>NZ_CP031068.1:722500-5225480 GCF_008274905.1 Bacillus sp. JAS24-2 | reverse complement strand
AGGTGTCCCTCCTTTACTAAGATGGTAAAAGAATAAGGTTGCGCAACAAATGTACAACCCAATAAATATAAAATGTATATTTATACGAAACGTATTTTAAAACCTAAAAACGTCGTTTGTATATGAGATAGGGTTTTCGACAAAAAAAGCAAATGTGGACAACTATTTACCCACATGTGATTAAAACTGTCCACATGTTATACACAAACTGTGGATAAAATAAAGGTGTGGAAAACTTATTCAAAGTGAAAACACAACTATAATATCAAAAAAAAGTGGCTATAGCAATGAATTTAAGAAAGTTATCCACAAAATCAATACCTTGTGGAATAAACTTGTCCACAACACGATATACTGTGTAAAAGTGCGAAAAAAGTTTGTGGATATAAAAAACGTGAAAAAACATTTATCCACAAGGAAATATAGGTACTGTGTAAAAGTATGTGAATAGGTTCAAAATGAATATTTGATGAAAATTTCTAGAACCATTGACATTTTCCTAGTTGATTAACTATAATTTATAGGACTGTCTTTAACAGATATTCCTCAGGGAGGTGTCATATAATGAAAAGAACTTACCAACCAAATAAACGTAAGCGCAGCAAAGTACATGGTTTCCGCAGCCGTATGAGCACAGCGAACGGACGTAAAGTGCTAGCAGCTCGTCGTCGTAAAGGAAGAAAAGTATTATCTGCGTAGACCACTGATCGTTCAGTGGTCTTTTTTTCTAATAATAGTGAATTTCCGCTGATGAAATACAGGAGTGTCAATTGATATGAAGAAAAAACATCGTATAAAGAAGAATGATGAATTCCAGGCGGTTTTTCAAAAAGGAAAATCAAATGCGAATCGTCAGTTTGTTGTATACCAATTAGATAAAGAAGAACAGCCAAACTTTCGCATCGGCCTTTCTGTTAGCAAGAAAATTGGAAATGCAGTAGTTCGTAATCGAATTAAGCGCATGGTCCGTCAGGCTATTACAGAGTTAAAAGATGAGATAGATTCTGGGAAAGATTTTGTTATAATAGCAAGGAAGCCTTGTGCAGAGATGACATATGAAGAAGTAAAGAAAAGCTTAATTCATGTCTTTAAACGCTCTGGTATGAAAAGAATAAAAAAGTAGCGTAAGGAAATGAATTACACTATATACATACCGATACAAGGAGGAGTAGGCTTTGAAAAAGAAATTAGGTTTACTAGCCATGGTCGTTGCATTAATGGCGATTGCCACCGGTTGTAGTGAAACGGGTCAGCCGATTACATCGAAAAGTACTGGGATTTGGAATGAATATTTCGTATATCCGCTTTCTCAGTTAATCACGTATTTTGCCGACTTATTTAACAGTAATTACGGTTTAGCAATTGTTATTACAACTCTTATCATTCGTTTTGCATTATTACCACTAATGATTAAACAAACGAAGAGTACGAAAGCGATGCAAGCGTTACAACCGGAAATGGTGAAGTTAAAAGAGAAATATAGCTCTAAAGATCAAGCGACACAGCAAAAACTGCAGCAAGAAATGATGCAGTTATATCAAAAAAATGGTGTAAATCCATTAGCTGGTTGTTTACCAATCTTTATTCAAATGCCAATTCTGTTCGCTTTTTATCATGCAATTATGAGAACAGCTGAAATTAAACAACATAGTTTCTTATGGTTCGATTTAGGACATGCAGACCCGTTCTATATCTTACCGGTCGTTGCAGCAATTACGACATTTATTCAGCAAAAGCTTGCAATGGCAGGAACAGCTGGTCAAAATCCGCAAATGGCAATGATGCTTTGGCTTATGCCGATTATGATTTTAATCTTTGCAATTAACTTCCCAGCCGCATTATCACTTTACTGGGTTGTTGGTAATATCTTTGGTATTGCTCAAATGTACTTTATCAAAGGGCCAGAAATTAAGGCTAGCAAAGCTGGAGGCTCAAGCAAGTGAGTGTAATTACTGCTAAAGGACAAACAGTCGAGCTGGCAGTAGAGGATGCTTTAAGGCAATTAAATACATCAAAAGATCGAGTAGATATAAATATTGTCGATGAGGGTAAAAGAGGATTCTTAGGTTTATTTGGGAATCGTCCTGCAGTAGTAGAAGTTGTATTGAAGAAAGATCCAATTCAAGAATGTGAAGAATATTTAAGAAATGTTATTCACGATATGGGTGTGGAAGTTGAGATTAGTAAAATTGTAAAAGGACGCGAAATTGAATTTACAATTTCTGGTAATGATGTAGGTGTTTTAATTGGGAAAAGAGGTAATACATTGAACTCTTTACAGTATTTAACAAAACTTGTCGCGAATCGTAACACGAAGCAGTATATCGGTATTACACTAGATGCTGAAAATTATCGTAGTAAAAGAAAAAGTACGTTAGAATCACTTTCTTATCGATTAGCGAAACAAGTATTTAATACGAAAAAAAGAGTTATTTTAGAACCGATGCCATCTTTTGAACGAAAAATTATTCATCAGGCATTATCAAATCATCAAGGTATCAATACAACTTCTGAAGGAAATGAACCACATCGGCATGTTGTAATATCTCCTAAATGACCGGTTGCTCAAATGAGTGCCGGTTTTTTTGAGCGGAAAATAGATGTGGATAACTAAAAAACACTAAACTTATCCACTGTGAATAAGTTTAGTGTTTTTTACATGGGGATATAATAAAATGAGTTATTCTTCTTTTGTAGATAGGTTCGTTATGGTATCCTAATAATTTAGTGAAAGAAATAATCATGTTGAAATAGAGATAAATAAGCAAGTGAGGTGAAAGGACATGGAATTTGATACAATTGCTGCGATTTCCACAGCGCTTGGAGAGGGTGCAATTGCCATTGTTCGAGTAAGTGGGGATGATGCGGTTGAGAAAGTTAATCGTATTTTTAAGGGGAAGGATTTAACAGAGGTTCCTTCTCACACTATTCATTATGGTCATATTGTTGATTTAGATACAAATCAAGTTATTGAAGAAGTTATGGTGTCTATTATGCGCGCACCAAGGACTTTTACACGTGAAAATATAGTGGAAATTAACTGTCACGGTGGACTTGTTTCAGTAAATAAAGTATTGCAACTTATTCTAGCACAAGGAGTACGATTGGCAGAACCGGGCGAATTTACAAAACGTGCTTTTTTAAATGGACGTATCGATTTATCACAAGCAGAAGCTGTTATGGATTTGATTCGAGCAAAAACAGATCGTGCGATGAATGTAGCAATTAATCAAATGGAAGGGCGATTATCTAAATTAATTGGTCTTTTGCGTCAAGAAATATTAGAAACATTAGCTCATGTTGAGGTAAATATAGATTATCCAGAATACGATGATGTAGAAGAGATGACACATAATATTTTAATTGAGAAAGCGACGCATGTTCGTTCGGAAATCGAAAAAATATTAGAAACATCAAAACAAGGGAAAATTTTACGTGAGGGTATTGCTACAGCAATTATCGGTAGACCCAACGTTGGGAAATCATCGTTATTAAATAGTCTTGTTCAGGAGAAAAAGGCAATTGTAACTGATATTGCAGGAACAACTCGTGATGTTATTGAAGAGTACGTTAACGTGCGTGGTGTACCTCTTAAACTTATAGATACAGCCGGTATTCGGGAGACAGAAGATGTTGTTGAACGAATTGGTGTGGAACGTTCAAAAGAAATGATGAGCCAAGCGGATTTAGTATTAGTTGTTGTCAACTATAGCGAGGCTTTAACAAATGAGGATGAAGATCTATTCCGTGCGGTACAAGGAAAAGACTTTATTGTTATTGTGAATAAGACTGATTTACCGCAAGCGATTGATATGGAACGTGTTACAGAGTTAGCCGCGGGAAATCGTGTTATTACAACATCCTTAATTGAGGAACAAGGAATAGATGAACTCGAAAAGGCAATAGCTGATTTATTCTTTGAAGGAACAATCGATTCTGCAGATATGACATATGTTTCTAATGCGAGACATATTGGATTATTAACACAAGCAGGAAAAACAATCGGTGATGCAGTTGAGGCGATTGAAAATGGTGTACCAATTGATATGGTACAAATTGATTTAACAAGAACGTGGGAAATACTTGGTGAAATTACTGGGGACACAGTGCATGAAAGCTTAATTGACCAGTTGTTCTCTCAATTTTGTTTAGGAAAATAATATAGTGAAGTTGTAGAAAGATAGAGATTATTAGGAGGAATAAACAATGGGATACAATGCCGGTTCATACGATGTCATAGTAATCGGTGCAGGTCATGCAGGATGTGAAGCTGGTCTTGCGGCAGCACGAATGGGCTCAAAAACATTAATGTTAACAATTAACTTGGATATGGTAGCATTCATGCCATGTAACCCTTCTGTTGGTGGACCAGCAAAAGGGATTGTTGTTCGTGAAATTGATGCATTAGGCGGAGAAATGGGACGTAATATTGATAAAACTCATATTCAAATGCGTATGCTAAATACAGGTAAGGGACCAGCCGTACGTGCACTTCGAGCGCAAGCTGATAAATTCTCTTACCAACATGAATTAAAGAAAACAATTGAAGAAACACCAAACTTAACGTTGTTCCAAGGAATGGTAGAGCGTTTAATCGTTGAAGAAGGTGTATGTAAAGGGGTAGTTACACAAGCTGGTGCAGAATATACAGCAAAAACAGTTGTAATTACAACTGGAACATTTTTACGCGGCGAGATTATCATGGGCGACTTAAAATATTCAAGTGGTCCAAATAACCAGCAACCGTCTATTACATTATCTGAGCATTTAGAGGAGCTTGGATTTGATCTTGTGAGATTTAAAACAGGGACACCTCCTCGTGTAAACAGTAATACAATTGACTACAGTAAAACAGAAATTCAACCAGGTGATGATAAGCCACGTGCATTCTCTTTTGAAACAACGAAATTTATTATGGATCAAATTCCATGTTGGTTGACATATACAAGTACAGAAACACACCGTTTAATAGATGAAAATTTACATCGTTCAGCTATGTATTCTGGTATGATTAAAGGAACAGGTCCTAGATACTGTCCTTCTATTGAAGACAAAGTAGTAAGATTTAATGATAAACCACGTCATCAAATTTTCTTAGAGCCAGAAGGGCGTAATACACAAGAAGTATATGTACAAGGTTTATCCACAAGCTTACCAGAAGATGTACAACGTGACATGCTTAGAACAATTCCAGGCCTAGAAAATGTTGAAATGATGCGTACAGGTTATGCAATTGAATATGATGCAATTGTGCCAACACAACTATGGCCAACACTTGAAACGAAAAAGATTAAAAATTTATATACAGCAGGACAAATTAATGGAACTTCTGGTTACGAAGAGGCGGCCGGACAAGGGCTTATGGCTGGAATTAATGCAGCATGCCGTTCTTTAGGTAAAGAAGAAGTTGTTTTAGGTCGCGAGGATGCTTATATTGGCGTCTTAATTGATGATCTTGTAACGAAAGGTACAAATGAACCATATCGTTTATTAACGTCTCGTGCAGAATACCGTCTATTATTACGCCACGATAATGCTGATCTTCGTTTAACTGAAGTTGGTCGTAAAATTGGATTAATTAAAGAAGAGCGCTATGAGCGATTTACAAATAAAAAATTACAAATTGAACAGGAAAAGGAACGTTTAAGCAGCATTATTATTAAACCACGTCCTGAAGTTCAAGAATTAATTCGCAATATTGGCGGAAGTGAATTGAAAGATGGAATACGTGCAAGTGACTTATTACGTCGTCCAGAGATGACATATGAGCATATTCATCTTTTAGTACCAAGTGAAGTAGAATTAAGTGATGAAGTTAAAGAACAAGTTGAAATTCAGATTAAGTATGAAGGATATATTGAAAAATCTTTACAGCAAGTAGAGCGTATGAAGAAAATGGAGAATAAAAAAATCCCTGTAGATATTGATTATGATGCGATTTCTAGCATTGCTTCAGAAGCTAGACAGAAATTGAAAGATGTTCGTCCACTTTCAATGGGGCAGGCTTCACGTATTTCTGGCGTAAATCCAGCGGATATTTCCATTTTACTTGTGTATATAGAACAAGGAAAAATTGCACGCGTATCGAACCAATAAATAGTAAGGAGATATTGCTAGATGAACATAGAACAATTTCAATCTATGCTAGAAGAGAAGGGAATCACCCTCTCTTCTAGACAGTTAGAGCAGTTCAAAATCTACTTTGAAACATTAGTAGAGTGGAATGAAAAAATGAACTTAACGGCTATTACAGAAAAAGAAGAAGTATATTTAAAACACTTTTTTGATTCCATTACAGCTGCTTTTTATTATGATTTTTCAAAACCATTCTCAATTTGCGATGTTGGTGCAGGGGCTGGATTCCCAAGTATTCCTTTAAAAATTTGTTTCCCGCATTTAAAAGTAACAATTGTAGATTCGTTGCAAAAACGTATTAATTTCTTAAATCACTTAGCACAAAAGTTAGAATTAAGTGATGTTGCATTTTGTCACGATCGTGCTGAAACGTTTGGGAAAAAAGAAGGTGTACGTGAATCATACGATATTGTAATGGCACGTGCAGTTGCGCGTCTTTCTGTATTAAGTGAGCTATGTTTACCGCTTGTAAAAGTTGGAGGAACACTCATTGCAATGAAAGGTGCAGCAGCAAACGAAGAAATTGAAAATGGCAAGTATGCTTTAGAGGTGCTAGGCGGAGAGTTAAAAGAGATGTCTACGTTCCAATTACCGTTTGAAGAGAGTGAACGTAATATTTTATTAATCGAGAAAAAGCGCAAGACACCAAAGAAATATCCACGCAAACCGGGAACACCCAATAAATTACCTATTGAAAAATAAATCTTATTAGACGTAAGATTAAATTATATAAATGAAAACGTAAATGTTTCATAGGAAACATTTTATGGAGAATAGTCAATAGGCCTAAAAGGTGGTGGAATATGTATGAAAAATACGTTTTCTCGTTTATTTGGCTTTGGAGATAAAGAGAGCGAATTCGAATTACAAGACGAAAGCCATGAAGAGATAGATAAAAAGGTATATGAAGAAATACAAGAAATTCCGATAGTAAATATTACCCCTAACCGTTATCAACCAAGAACAGTTTTTGATGATGCGCGTATTGATGAGCTAGCATTAACAATTCGTACACATGGACTTATTCAGCCGATTGTTGTAAGGCAATATGAGGATGATAAGTACGAGATTATTGCTGGAGAAAGACGTTTTCGCGCGGCAACAAAGTTAGGTTGGGAAAAGGTTCCTGCAATTATAAAGAACTTAAATGATACAGAGACAGCTTCTGTAGCTTTAATTGAAAACTTGCAACGTGAGGAACTAACGGCAATCGAGGAAGCTGTGGCATATCAAAAGCTGATTGAGTTACATAATTTAACACAAGAAGCATTGGCACAACGACTTGGAAAAGGACAATCTACAATCGCAAATAAGTTGCGATTGTTAAAGTTGCCTGAAGAAATAAAAAGTGCATTATTAGAAAAAAGCATTACAGAACGTCATGCCCGCGCTCTCATTCCTTTAAAAAATGAGGAATTACAACTGAAAGTTTTACAGGAAATTGTGGAGAAACAACTAAATGTAAAGCAAACAGAAGAACGAATTGCGAAGTTACTAGAGGAAGCGAAACCGAAGCGTAAGGCAAAGCAAAAAGCAGTAAGTCGAGATACGAGGATTGCTATGAATACAATTAGACAATCTTTACAAATGGTTACTGAAAGTGGTTTGAATGTTAATTCTGAGGAAGAAGAATTTGATGAGTACTATCAAATTACAATTAAAATTCCAAAGAAAAAATAATAATGACGTGCTAGAGACCTTATCCTATTGGAGAGGTCTCTTTTACTATATTTTCTTGTTAAATGAAGAAGGAGTTTAGAAATAAATTTTGAAGTTTAATAAAGGACGTAAAAGAAAAAGTTTTATTTCATGTTACAATAAACGTAATTGTTACTAGAATAAGATAGAAAGGTTGAAAGTAGGTGACATCATGGGAAAAATCATTGCTATTGCTAATCAAAAAGGCGGTGTTGGAAAAACAACAACATCTGTTAATTTAGGGGCTGGATTGGCGCAAGTAGGTAAAAAAGTCCTTCTTGTAGATATTGATGCTCAAGGAAATGCAACGACTGGTGTGGGAATTGAAAAATCTGAATTAGATCAATGTATTTACAACGTTCTTGTGGAAGATGCAGATGTTCAAGGGGTTATACAGAAAACCGCAACTGAAAACTTAGATGTTCTACCCGCTACAATTCAATTAGCTGGTGCTGAAATTGAATTGGTACCGACTATTTCCCGGGAAGTACGTTTGCAAAGAGCATTACAGCCAGTTCGTGATGAATATGACTATATTATTATCGACTGTCCCCCATCTTTAGGGTTATTAACGATTAATGCATTAACAGCAGCAGATTCTGTTATTATTCCTGTACAGTGTGAATATTACGCACTAGAAGGGTTAAGTCAGCTATTAAATACAGTTCGACTTGTACAAAAACATTTAAATAAAAATTTAGCAATTCAAGGTGTATTGTTAACAATGTTGGATGCCCGTACAAATTTAGGAATCCAAGTTATAGATGAAGTGAAAAAGTATTTTAGGGATAAAGTATATCGCTCGATTATTCCGCGTAATGTACGCTTGAGCGAGGCTCCAAGTCATGGGAAACCTATTATGCAGTATGACGCTAAATCAAGAGGAGCAGAAGTATATATAGATTTAGCAGAGGAAGTGATTGCAGGTGGCTAAAGGATTAGGAAGAGGAATTAATGTGTTTTTTCCTGATTTAGATGTGAAAGAAGAGGAAACAATTCAGGAGATTCTTGTAACTGAATTAAGGCCGAATCCATATCAACCGCGTAAACACTTTAATAAAGAGGCGATTCAGGAATTAGCAATTTCGATTAAGGAACACGGTATTCTACAACCATTAATTGCTAGGAAGAGCATTAAAGGATATGAAATTGTTGCAGGTGAAAGACGATTTCGTGCTGCGAAAGAGGCTGGTTTAGAAAAAGTACCTGCGGTTGTAAGACAATTAAATGAACAGCAAATGATGGAATTTGCTTTGTTAGAAAACTTACAACGAGAAGATTTAAATCCTATGGAAGAGGCAATGGCATACCAGATGTTAATGAATGAGCTAAATGTAACGCAAGAACAATTAGCGAAACGTCTTGGTAAAAGCAGACCTTACATTGCAAATTATACTAGGTTATTAAGCCTACCTTCTTTCGTACAAGATATGATTGCAAATGGTCAACTTTCAATGGCTCATGGGAGAACTTTACTTACGATAAAAGATGAAGAACAATTGAAGTCCTTATTGAAACGCATTGAAAAAGAAGGATTAAATGTTCGTCAATTAGAGAAAATCGTCCAAGAGATTAATCAACACGTTTCACGTGAAACAAAAAAAGTGAAAAAAGAGCGAAATATATTTTTCGTAGAACGTGAAACGTTCTTAAGAGAAAAGTTTGGCACAGATGTGAAAATTAAAGAGACGAAAAAAGAAAAAGGTAAAATCGAAATTGAATTTTTTAATAAAGAAGATTTAAATCGTATTTTAGAACTATTAGCACAGAAAAATTAAAAAGCAAACCATCTTATTATTTATAGATGGTTTGCTTTTTTTAATGCGGATAATTTTTGATCCGTCTCTTTTATACTTTGTGCGATTACATCAGCCATTTTCATGACTAAACTTAATCTTGTATTTTGAAGAACAAAAAACTCCATAAACCCATTTAGATTGACGATACCGTGTATGTGCAAATCACCAACTGCAGGTAATTTCTTATTCATAGCAGCTCCAGGTTTACTAGGTCCCTTTCCAGTAGTGATTGATCCGATATTTTGGGACTTTCCTAAACATGCATCAACAGCAATTATAAATGCAGTAGGATATTCTTTCTGTATATTCTGAATTTTCTCTTCTAAATTTAGCGCATGTACTGGCTCATCTAGTGTACCGAATACTTGGAGGTTTTGGATGTCTATTTGTTCAAGTTTTGTACCAACTAATGGGCCGAGTGCGTCACCTGTAGAGCGATCTGTGCCGATACAAACGAGAATGAGTGGTATATTAGTTTTAATAGGAATATGGGTAAGTAAGAAATTACTGATTATCTCGGAGGCTTCTAGATCTTGGTGCATAACGTTTTGAGTTTCTTTCTCAAAAAATGGTAAGCGAAAACTTCCAATATTCATGAAGCACCCATCCTTTTAATAAATTTTCAATATATGTTATATGGTGAGGAAAATGGAAAGTTATAAGTGCGTAATTTTTGCAAAATGTGAATGAAAACGGAAATAATAGTACTAGTATATATATATTCGTTCCATTTTATACCTGGATGTCGGGGATAAAATAGGATTAAAATCATAAAATTTTTTCAGCAATTAGGGGACTTCTGATACAATAATAAGGGTAACTAAAAAGAAATTTTAGCTAGAGAGGTAGAGGTACATGGATTTATTAGCGAAGTGGTTTAATTCTATGAAACAGTATTTATTAGATGCTGATCGTTGGGCTCATATTGGAGTTGCGACATTAAAAATATGTATTATTTTAACAATTGGTGCAGTTGTTGTGCGAATTGCAAGAGCGGTTGTACGAAATGCGTTTCGCATGGGAAGTCGTTCTCCAATTCAAATTTCAGAACGTCGTACAGTTACAGTAGCGAAATTACTTGAAAATATTGTAGCGTACGTTGTTATGTTCATTATGCTAATTGCGATTTTAGGTGTGTTTGATATTAATGCATCAGGTTTATTAGCGGGTGCTGGGGTAATTGGTTTAGCAGTCGGATTTGGTGCTCAAAGTTTAGTGAAAGATGTTATTACAGGTTTATTTATTTTGTTAGAAGATCAGTTTTCGGTTGGCGATTATGTTAAAATCGGTCAATTTGAAGGAGTCGTTTTAGAAATTGGACTTCGTACAACGAAAGTAAAGAGTTGGACAGGTGAAATTCATACTTTACCAAATGGAAGTATTGTTCAAGTTACTAACTACTCAGTTAGTAATAGTGTAGCGTTTGTTGATGTATCTATTTCATATGAGGCTGATATTGCGAAAGCAGAGCAAGTTATTGAAGATTTATTAGTAGAATTACCTTCAAAGTACGAAAAAATGGTAACAACACCTCAATTATTAGGTGTGCAAACATTAGCTGCATCAGAAGTTATATTACGTGTTATTGCTGAAGTAGAACCGATGCAACATGCAGTTATTGCAAGGGCACTTCGTAAAGAGATTAAAAATCGTCTTGATTTACATGGAATTGAAATTCCATATCCACGTATGGTTTTATATAATCGTGAAGAATTAGTTAGTGGAAAAGCAATTTAGTATGGAGAGGAGTTTGGAGAGTGGAGCAAAAGGAATATAACTTGTATGATGTTGTGGAAATGAAGAAAGCCCATCCATGTGGCGAGAATCGTTGGAAAATTATTCGTATGGGAATGGATATCCGCATTAAGTGCGAGGGGTGTGACCATTCAGTAATGATTCCTCGAAGAGAGTTTGATCGTAAGGTGAAAAAAATACTTGTGAAGCACGAAGAATAGAGGGAGAGTAACAGTTACAGTAGGTAACTGTTACTTTTTTTCGTTTGGCGGAAACTTGTCATTTTTTTCGTTACTATCTATAATGATGAAAGATTGAGACATAGGAGTGAAAAATATGGGATTAACGGCTGGGATTGTTGGATTACCTAACGTAGGGAAGTCCACTTTATTTAATGCAATTACACAAGCAGGAGCAGAATCTGCGAACTATCCATTCTGTACAATTGATCCAAACGTAGGGATTGTAGAAGTACCAGATGAGCGTTTAAATAAATTAACGGAATTAGTAGAACCGAAAAAGACTGTTCCGACTGTATTCGAGTTTACTGATATTGCAGGTATTGTAAAAGGTGCTAGTAAAGGTGAAGGTTTAGGAAATAAATTCTTATCTCACATTCGTCAAGTAGATGCAATTTGCCAAGTTGTTCGTTGTTTTGAAGACGAAAATATTACGCACGTTTCAGGGAAAGTAGATCCAATTGATGATATTGAAACAATCAATTTAGAGCTAATTTTAGCGGACTTAGAGTCTGTTGATAAGCGTATCGAGCGTGTTGCGAAATTAGCAAGACAAAAAGATAAAGAAGCGGTATATGAGCATGAAATTTTAGTTCGTTTAAAAGAAGCTTTTGAAGAGGGAAAACCAGCTCGTACTGTTGAATTTACAGAAGAGCAGATGAAGGTTGTTAAAGGCCTTCATTTACTTACAACAAAAGAAATGTTATACGTAGCGAATGTAAGTGAAGACGATGTTATCGATCCTTCGGAAAATAAATACGTACAAATGGTAAAAGAATTTGCAGCAAATGAAAATTCTCAAGTAATCGTTGTATGTGCAAAAATCGAATCAGAAATCGCTGAATTAGACGAAGAAGAGAAAAAAGTATTCCTTGAAGAATTAGGAATTGAAGAGTCTGGTTTAGATCAATTAATTCGTGCAGCATATGACCTATTAGGACTTGCTACTTACTTTACAGCTGGCGTTCAAGAAGTACGTGCTTGGACATTTAAACAAGGAATGAAGGCACCGCAATGTGCTGGTGTTATTCATACAGACTTTGAGCGTGGATTTATTCGTGCAGAAACAGTTTCTTACGATGACTTAATGACAAACGGTTCTATGACAGCTGCAAAAGAAGCTGGAAAAGTACGTTTAGAAGGAAAAGAATATATCGTAAAAGACGGAGATGTTATGCACTTCCGTTTTAACGTTTAATTTAATATTTCCTAGGAAAAATAAAGATATGAGCTTGGCAAATATATTATATGTTTGCCAAGTTTTTTATGTATTGGTGAGTTGATTCATATAACTTACTATGATATAATCTAAACTCGTGAGTAATTACTATAAATTAATTGCTCCTTGCCCATTACGGGCCGTTTAGACCAAAAGGAGGTGAAAGTGTAATGAGAAAGTACGAAATTATGTACATCATTCGTCCTGGCGTTGAAGAAGAAGCTCAAAAAGCTTTAGTTGAACGTTTTGCAGGTGTTTTAACAAACAATGGTGCAGAAATCATTAACACGAAAGAGTGGGGTAAGCGTCGTTTAGCTTACGAAATCAACGACTTACGTGAAGGTTTCTACATGATCTTAAACGTGAAATCTAACGCAGAAGCGATTAACGAATTCGACCGTTTAGCTAAGATCAACGAAGACATCCTTCGTCATATCGTTGTTAAAGAAGAAGAAAAATAATTGATATATAAGGGAGAGTGGTTCGATTGATGAATCGTGTTATCCTCGTTGGTCGTTTAACTAAGGACCCTGACTTACGTTACACGCCCAATGGTGTTGCAGTAGCTACTTTTACGTTAGCTGTGAATCGCGCATTTGCCAATCAACAAGGTGAGCGTGAAGCTGACTTTATTAATTGTGTAATATGGCGTAAACAAGCAGAAAACGTAGCAAATTATTTGAAAAAAGGTAGCTTAGCAGGCGTAGATGGACGTCTTCAAACTCGTAATTACGAGGGACAAGATGGTAAACGTGTATACGTAACAGAAGTTCTTGCGGAAAGCGTGCAATTTTTAGAGCCGCGTAATGGCGGTGGGGAGCAACGTGGTTCATTTAATCAGCAACCATCAGGAGCTGGTTTCGGTAACCAAGGCTCTAACCCATTTGGTCAATCTAGTAATTCAGGTAACCAAGGTAACTCTGGATTTACGAAGAATGACGATCCATTTTCAAATGTAGGTCAACCGATCGACATTTCCGACGACGATTTACCGTTCTAATACAGTAAATTTGTTAGTTTTAACAAAGAATGGAGGGAAATAGACATGGCAGGACGCAAAGGTGGACGTGCGAAACGTCGTAAGGTGTGTTTCTTCACAGCTAACGGCATCACTCGCATTGACTATAAAGATGTTGATTTATTAAAACGTTTCGTTTCTGAGCGTGGTAAAATTTTACCTCGTCGTGTAACAGGAACAAGCGCGAAATACCAACGCAAACTTACAGTTGCAATTAAACGTGCTCGTCAAATGGCACTTTTACCATATGTTGGTGAATAATAGCGTATGAAATGCACAGTAGAGTCGGACTCTACTGTGCATTTTGCTATGCTTTTCTTTTTTGAAAGAGAGGTTAAAATGTGAAACAAGCAAGATTTATTACTGAAGGTGCCGCGTTGTTGGCTATATATGCAATGTTATTGCTTATATCTATGTATGTTCCGATTTTGGGTACAGTTGTAACTTTTGCGTTGCCGTTACCATTTATACTATTAATGATAAGACATAAACTATCTAATGTGCTCGTGGTTTTTGTAGCGGCACTTTTTGTTACTGTTATTGTGAGTCAACCGATGAATTTAGTGAAGACAATTATGTTTGGATTGATAGGGATTGTTTTAGGATATATGTATAAAACAAGAAAAAAGCCAGTGGAAATCTTAATAGCTGGGACGCTTGCATACTTAATTGGTTTTGTACTTATTTATGTTGCGAGTATAAAGTTTTTCAACATAGATATAATGAAGCAAATGCAAAGTATATTTAGTGAAAGTATGGCGAAAAGCGAAAAGATAGTAAGTGCTACAGGTATGCCGATTAGTAAGGAACAAAAAGAGTTACTTGCACAAATGAATGATATATTACAATCGTTACTTCCGAGTATACTTGTGCTAGTTTCAGTATGTTTTTCTTGGATTACAGTGATAATATCAGGTAGTGTTTTGAAAAAGTTAAAACATGACGTTATATCTTGGCCTAAATTTAAAGATATACAATTACCAAAGAGTATCATTTGGTATTACGTTATATTTATTTTGTTAGCAACTTTTATAAAAGTAGAACCAACATCATATTTACATATGGTATTTTCTAACCTAAATGTCATATTTGCACTATTGCTTGTACTGCAAGGTCTGACATTTATCGCCTTTTTAGCGTATAGAAAAGGTTTTACTAAAGGGGTTCCTATTATTAGTTTTATTGCATGCATGTTTATTCCGATGCTGTTTCCTCTTGTGACAATCTTAGGTATAATTGACTTAGGGATTTCATTGCGTTCTAAAATAGGGGGATAAAATAATATTCCTTATACTATTTTAATCTGTTTAACTAACTGGAAGGTGAGTTAGTTTTACTTTATAGGAGTTGTATACATGCCTGAATTTGATAAGAAACAGTGGTTTTTATATCCTGTTTATGTATTGGCATTTTTTGTGTTTGTGCTCATTTCAATTCTCTGTTATTTTCATTTAATTATGGGGATAGCTGCTTTTGTCATTTTTTGTATCGTATTCTTTATCGTTATACGATTTGAACTTAATTTTCAAAGGAATTTCGAAAAGCATACGACAGATATGATTACAAGAGTAAAGAAAGTAAGTAATGAAGCATTTAACCAAATGCCGATTGGTATTTTGTTATACAATAAGGATTATGGGATTGATTGGGCAAATCCTTATTTATCTTCATGTCTGGGACAGCATGCATTAGCTGGATGGCACCTTTACGATGTATCAGAAACATTACTTCTTTTCATTAAAGGAGAAACTTCTGATGATATAGTCTCTTTAAATAATCGAAAGTTTCGCGTTTTTGTAAGGAAAGAAGAAAAGTTAATTTATTTCTTTGATGTAACGGAACAAACAGAAATCGAAAAGATGTACGAGGATCAAAGGACTGTTTTAGCTGTCATCTATTTGGATAATTATGATGAAGTTACACAAGGATTAGATGATCAATTACGTACGAATATAACAAGTCTTGTGACATCGCGACTAAATGAATGGGCACTTAAGTATGGGGCGTATTTAAAACGTGCATCTTCAGAAAGATTCTTCGTTGTGCTAAATGAAAGTATTTTGACGCAGATGGAAAAAGGGAAATTTAGCATTTTAGATCAGGTGCGTGAAGAAACATCTAAAAGGAATATACCACTTACATTAAGTGTGGGTGTCGGATCAGGTGATTTACCTTTATCAGAGCTTGGAGCAATGGCTCAATCTGGTTTAGATCTTGCGCTTGGGCGTGGGGGAGACCAAGTAGCTATTAAACAAGCGACAGGTAAAGTTAAGTTCTATGGAGGTAAGACAAATCCGGTTGAAAAACGTACCCGTGTACGCGCTAGGGTCATTTCGCATGCGTTAAAGGATTTAGTATTAGAAAGTAGTAATGTCATTATTATGGGGCATAGGGCTCCCGATATGGACGCAATTGGTGCTGCGATTGGTATTTTAAAAGTGGCTCAATTAAATGAGCGTAAAGGATATATTGTGTTAGATGAAAATGATTCCGATAAAGGAATTAAGCGTTTGATGGACAAAGTGAAACAAAATGAGGAGTTATGGTCTCGTTTTATTACTCCAGAGCAAGCGATGGAATTTGCAAATGATGAGTCGTTACTTGTTGTTGTCGATACGCATAAACCTTCTATGGTGATGGAGCAAAAACTGTTACATAAAATTGAAAATGTAGTAGTTATTGATCATCATCGCCGTGGAGAAGATTTTATTGAAGATCCATTGCTAGTTTATATGGAACCATATGCTTCTTCAACAGCAGAATTGGTTACAGAATTACTTGAGTATCAACCTAAAAATTTAAAGATGACAATGTTAGAAGCGACGGCATTGTTAGCGGGTATTATTGTCGACACGAAAAGTTTCACATTCCGGACAGGGGCTCGTACATTTGATGCTGCTTCTTATTTACGCTCACATGGTGCAGATACTGTACTTGTACAAGAACTTTTAAAGGAAGATATGGATCAGTATTTACGGGTTGCAAAAGCTATAAAAAATGCGTACATTTATAAAAATGGAATTGCGATTGCTAAAGTTGATAGTGATGATTACTACGATCAAGTGCTTATTGCGCAATCGGCAGACACGTTATTAACGATGACAGGGATTATTGCATCATTTGTTGTTGCGAAACGTGGCGAGAATCTCATTGGAATTAGCAGCAGGTCTTTAGGTGAAGTGAATGTGCAGCTAATTATGGAAAACTTAGGCGGGGGCGGGCATTTGACGAATGCAGCCACACAGATGAAAAATGTTACAGTAGATGAAGCTGAGGAGAAGCTTCGATTTGTTATTGATGACTATTTACAGGGAGGCACACAATCATGAAAGTAATTTTTCTAAAAGACGTAAAAGGTAAAGGTAAAAAAGGAGAAGTAAAAAACGTACCAGATGGCTATGCAAATAACTTCTTATTAAAACAAGGATTAGCTGCTGAAGCAACAAATAGCAGTATGAAAACTTTAGAAGCTCAAAAGCGTAAAGAAGAAAAAGATGCAGCAGCAGAGCTTGAAAATGCAAAAGAGTTAAAAGAGACTTTAGAGAAATTAACTGTAGAATTAAAGGCGAAATCTGGAGAAGGTGGCCGTTTATTTGGTTCTATCACAAGCAAACAAATCGTAGATGCAATGCAAAAATCACACAAGATTAAGCTTGATAAACGTAAATTTGAAATGGACGATGCAATCCGCGCGTTAGGTTATACAAACGTTACTGTGAAATTGCATCCACAAGTAACAGCAACAGTAAAAGTTCATGTTAGTGAACAATAAAAATAAATTAAGCAAGGAGGATTGCGTATGAGTGATGTACTTGCTGATCGTACCCCTCCGCATAATATAGAGGCTGAGCAGGCGGTTTTAGGGGCCATATTGATTGATCAAGATGCGTTAACATCAGCATCAGAGTTATTGGTACCTGATTCGTTCTATCGAACGAAACATCAAAAGATTTTTGAAGTCATGCTTGGGCTATCTGATAAGGGAGAGCCGATCGACTTAGTAATGATGACATCAGCAATGGCTGATCAAGGATTACTAGAAGAAGTTGGTGGGGTTTCTTACTTAGCAGAGTTAGCAGAAGTTGTGCCAACTGCAGCTAACGTAGAATATTACGCACGCATCATCGCTGAAAAGGCGCTTTTACGTCGTTTAATTCGCACGGCGACTCATATTGTATCGGATGGATACGAGAGAGAAGATGATGTGGATGGTCTTTTAAATGAGGCTGAGAAAAAAATATTAGAAGTATCCCATCAAACGAATGCAAAAGCATTCCAAAACATTAAAGATGTTCTTGTAGATGCTTATGACAAAATTGAACTTTTGCATAATCAAAAGGGTGAAGTTACTGGGATACCAACTGGGTTTACTGAATTAGATAAGATGACAGCAGGTTTCCAACGAAATGATTTAATTATCGTGGCAGCACGTCCATCAGTAGGGAAAACGGCATTTTCATTAAATATTGCACAAAACGTAGCGACGAAAACGGATGAAAATGTAGCGATTTTTAGTTTGGAGATGGGTGCTGATCAGCTTGTTATGCGTATGCTTTGTGCAGAAGGGAATATTGATGCACAAAGACTTCGTACTGGTTCATTAACTTCCGATGATTGGGCAAAATTAACAATGGCAATGGGGAGTCTCTCAAATGCTGGTATATATATTGATGATACGCCAGGTATTAAAGTAAATGAGATTCGAGCAAAATGTCGTAGATTAAAGCAAGAACAAGGTCTTGGTATGATTTTGATTGACTATTTGCAGCTTATTCAAGGAAGTGGGAAATCAGGAGAAAACCGTCAGCAGGAAGTATCTGAGATTTCTCGTACCTTAAAAGGGATTGCACGTGAATTGCAAGTGCCTGTTATTGCTTTATCACAGTTATCTCGTGGTGTAGAATCTCGTCAAGATAAACGCCCGATGATGTCTGATATTCGTGAATCTGGAAGTATTGAGCAGGATGCTGATATTGTAGCTTTCCTATATCGTGAAGACTACTATGATCGAGAAACGGAAAACAAAAATACAATTGAAATTATTATTGCAAAACAACGTAACGGTCCAGTAGGTTCAGTGGAACTTGCATTCGTCAAAGAGTTCAATAAGTTCGTTAACTTAGAACGTCGTTTTGAGGATGGACATGCTCCACCGGCATAAAGGCAGTATAAAAAAGAAACACATTTCTTATAATAAGATGTGTTTCTTTTTTTTTATAAGAAAGATAAGGCTTTCATAAGTTAAATATATAATTCTTACGAACGAAAATGTTTTTTTGTGAAAAAATGTTCGCTTTTCGGTTGACTTCTCTTTCGGTTTTGGTACAATTATATTGTTTGAATAGATCGTTTGAAAATTGCGGAGGTGCTTTAATAATGTCTTCAGTAGTAGTTGTAGGAACACAATGGGGCGATGAAGGAAAAGGTAAAATCACTGATTTTCTTTCTGAGCATGCGGAAGTAGTTGCAAGATATCAAGGTGGAAATAACGCGGGACATACAATTGTTTTCGGCGGAGTTAAATATAAATTACACTTAATTCCATCTGGTATTTTCTATAAAGAGAAAATTTGTGTAATCGGAAACGGATTAGTAGTAGATCCAAAAGCATTACTTGAAGAGTTAAAATACTTACACGATCGTGGTGTAAGTACTGATAATTTACGTGTAAGTAACCGTGCACATGTTATTTTACCTTACCACTTAAAGCAAGATGAGTTAGAAGAAGCAAGTAAAGGTGATAACAAAATCGGTACAACGAAAAAAGGTATCGGTCCTGCATATATGGATAAAGCTGCTCGTATTGGTATTCGTATGGCTGATCTTTTAGACCGTGAAGCATTTAAAGAGAAGCTTGAGCGCAATTTAGTAGAAAAAAATCGTTTATTTGAAAAAATGTACGATACAGAAGGTTTCACTGTAGAAGAAATTTTCGAAGAGTACTTCGAGTACGGGCAACAAATCGCGCAATATGTATGTGATACATCTGTTGTATTAAATGATGCATTAGATAATAATCACCGTGTATTATTTGAAGGTGCGCAAGGTGTTATGCTTGATATTGACCACGGTACGTACCCGTTCGTTACATCTTCTAACCCAATTGCTGGTGGTGTAACAGTTGGAACTGGAGTTGGTCCTGCGAAAGTTACTCGCGTTGTAGGTGTATGTAAAGCATATACAAGCCGCGTTGGTGATGGTCCATTCCCTACTGAGCTTCATGATGAAATTGGTCATCAAATTCGTGAAGTTGGTCGCGAGTATGGAACGACAACTGGTCGTCCACGCCGCGTAGGTTGGTTCGATAGCGTTGTTGTAAGACATGCACGTCGTGTTAGTGGTTTAACGGATCTATCATTAAATTCTATCGACGTTTTAACAGGTATTCCAACTCTTAAAATTTGTGTTGCTTACAAATACAATGGTGAAGTTATTGATGAAGTTCCAGCTAACTTAAACATTTTAGCAAAATGTGAGCCTGTATATGAAGAGCTTCCAGGTTGGGAAGAAGATATTACTGGTGTAAAATCATTAGATGAACTTCCTGAAAATGCACGAAAATACGTAGAACGTGTTTCTGAGTTAACAGGAATTCAAATATCTATGTTCTCAGTTGGACCAGATCGTAACCAAACAAATATTGTTCGTAACGTATACGAAGCTTAATTAATAGTGTTTAGAAAAAACTCATGTCTGCATGAGTTTTTTCTTATTCTTTTATAAAAAAACGAAAAAAGTATTGCAATAAATACAGAATACATGTTATGATACATCTTGTCGTCACGAAAATATGACGTTGGTGAGTATGAGCCATTAGCTCAGTTGGTAGAGCATCTGACTTTTAATCAGAGGGTCGAAGGTTCGAGTCCTTCATGGCTCACCATTTTATTTTTCGTGGCCCGTTGGTCAAGTGGTTAAGACACCGCCCTTTCACGGCGGTAACACGGGTTCGAATCCCGTACGGGTCATGTTTTTTTTGCTTATTTTTGGTCCCGTGGTGTAGTGGTTAACATGCCTGCCTGTCACGCAGGAGATCGCCGGTTCGACCCCGGTCGGGACCGCCACTTTTGTTTATACCACCATTAGTGGTTTTATATATAGTTTTGGCTCGGTAGCTCAGTCGGTAGAGCAGAGGACTGAAAATCCTCGTGTCGGCGGTTCGATTCCGTCCCGAGCCACTCTCAGGATATTAAGTGGGCCCACTTAATATCCTTTTTATTTATGTAATTTTACAAAACTGAGTAGTTATTTTAAAATAGAACGAGGAGCCTCTAGCAGTTGAAGCTAGAGGTTTTTCTATAGATCGTATAAGATGCCGTGTAAAAGTGGATCATACATGAGTCTATGAGAATAGAGGAGAAAATACTTAAACAAAGGATGCGGTCATATAGGACATACTATGTAAACATCAATATGTTTAGGGATTATTGACCATATTTTTATAAGGAGGAAATAGACGATGATGGGAAAGAAAATTTTAGTAGTTGATGATGAAAAGCCGATTGCAGATATTTTGAAGTTTAACTTAGAAAAAGAAGGTTTTGAAATAGTAATGGCGCATGATGGTGATGAAGCAATTGAAAAGGCTAATGAAGAGCAACCAGATATGGTTTTATTAGATATTATGCTACCAGGTAAAGACGGCTTAGAGGTTTGCCGTGAAATACGTAAAAGCTCAGAAATGCCGATTATTATGCTTACAGCAAAGGACTCTGAGATTGATAAAGTATTAGGGCTTGAGCTTGGGGCAGATGATTATGTAACGAAGCCATTTAGTACAAGGGAATTACTTGCTCGTGTGAAGGCGAATTTACGCCGCCATCAACAAGGTGGTGCTGCGGAAAAAGAAGAAAATACAGAAATGGTTATTGGACCAATTGTGATTAATCCAAATGCATATAGTGTAACGAAGCGCGAGGAAAATATCGAGCTTACACATCGTGAATTTGAGTTGCTACATTATTTAGCGAAACATTTAGGACAAGTTATGACACGCGAACATTTATTACAAACAGTTTGGGGTTATGACTATTTTGGAGATGTGCGCACAGTAGACGTTACAGTACGTCGTTTGCGTGAAAAAATTGAAGATAATCCAAGCCATCCTACTTTAATTGTAACTAGACGTGGAGTAGGGTATTACTTGCGTGACCCAGAGCAGGAATAGTATATGAAGAAAGTTGGTTTTTTTCAATCTATTCATTTAAAATTTGTGCTTATATATATGCTATTAATATTAATAGCGATGCAAGTTATTGGAGTATATTTCGTAAGGGAATTAGAGAAGAGCTTAGTACAAGGTTTTAGGGATTCTTTAACGCAGCAAACAAACTTATTATCATATAATTTGAAGCAAGAGTTTAAAAAAAGTTATACAAAAGCAGAAACAGAGTCAACAGATGAAACGATTAAAACTTCAATTCGAAAATTTGCCTCTGATCAGAAGAAAGTTATACAAGAGGTAAGCGTATTTGATTCGCACAGAAAGTTACTGGCTATTTCAGATGAATCAAAGCAGAATAAGGTGAATCGAACATCAACTGATATAGCTGTTCAGCGAGTATTAGTACAAAAAAAGCCGGAAGTGAAAATTGAGAAGGATGGTAGTACAGGTCATCGTGTTCAAGTTATGCTTACTCCGATTCTAGATGATAACGGTAAGGATGCGCTTGGTGTTATTTACATTGTGGCATCTATGGAAGATGTATATAAACAAATGAAGGATATAAATCAAATTTTTGCTACGGGAACAGTAATTGCTTTATTAGTAACGGCCGTACTTGGGATTTTATTGGCTCAAACAATTACAAGACCAATTTCAGATATGCGGAGACAAGCAATCGAAATGGCAAAAGGAAATTATTCCAGAAAAGTAAAAGTGCATAGCCATGATGAAATTGGACAACTGGCATTATCCTTCAATAATTTATCGAAAAAATTACAACAAGCTCGTTCTTCTACAGAAAGTGAAAGGCGTAAATTATCATCTGTTTTATCACATATGACAGATGGAGTAATTGCTACTGATCGAAAAGGGGATATTATTTTACTAAATGACCCTGCGGAAAAGATGTTAAATGTTTCTCGTGAAACAGCGCTCGATCAATCTGTTTTAGAGGTATTAGGGATACAGGAAGAATTTACGCTCGATCATTTATATGAAGAGCCAGATTCTGTTTTATTAGATTTTAGTACGAGAAACGAACCATATATTTTACGTGCTAGTTTCTCTGTTATTCAAAAAGAAACAGGGAAGGCAAACGGCTTAATTGCTGTACTATATGATGTAACAGAGCAGGAACGTATAGAACGGGAACGCCGTGAGTTTGTGGCAAATGTCTCTCATGAATTAAGGACGCCATTAACGACGATGCGCAGTTATTTAGAGGCACTTACAGATGGAGCATGGCAGGATCCAAATATTGCACCACAATTTTTAACGGTTACACAAGAAGAAACAGAAAGAATGATTAGACTTGTAAATGCGTTGTTACAGCTATCTAAACTGGATAGTACAGAGCATCGTTTAATGAAAGAATGGGTCGACTTTACTGATTTCTTTAATAATATTATTGATCGCTTTGAAATGTCTAAAGAGCAAAATGTAAGTTTCAAACGATCTTTCTCTAAGAAATCTAGATTTATTGATATGGATACTGACAAAATTACTCAAGTGCTGTATAACATTATTTCTAACGCATTAAAGTATTCGCCAGAAGGTGGAACAGTAACATATCGTTTACGTGATCGCGGTGATTTATTAGAAATTAGTGTAAGTGACCAAGGAATGGGTATTCCAAAAGAAAACGTTGATAAAATCTTTGAACGTTTTTATCGCGTAGATAAAGCTCGTTCAAGACAAATGGGTGGTACGGGACTTGGATTAGCAATTGCAAAAGAAATGATTGAGGCACATGGTGGCTCTATTTGGGCGAAGAGTGAAGAAGGAAAAGGGACAACTATTTATTTCACGTTACCAATGGCAGCAGATGAAGAGGACGATTGGGAATGAGTATGGAAAACTTTAAAACAATAGTTTTAATTAACCTAGTTGTAATTAGCCTATTTCTTACTTTTAATCTATGGACGTATGTGCCAGATTCTACATCCATGCAAAACGCGAAATTTGTACAGGGGAATGAAGGAATGAACCAAACTAAAATTTCCGATGTTGTCCGTCCTACTTCTATCATCGTGCATAAAGATAAAAATCATTATGGGAGCAGAAGAGAGGCAGATATAGAATCAATCTATAAGCCTCTAGAAGTAGGGGAACTACATGGTTTTAGAGAGATATCAATCACTAAGGGGGATTTCCTTTCATATGTGCATGGTGAAGGGAAAGTTGAACTTGTTTTCCCTACCGATATCCCATTTGATGCAGTTAAATCCATGTTCAACATGAAAGAGAAAAGTACAGATAAGCCTAAACATTTTAATCGTATTCTCCTTGATCCTTCTAGAAGTAAGGATCAAGAAATTAAAATTAACTTTGTTTCTGATGGTGATAACTTTAAAATATACGAGGCAAAATTAAGTGGCTTGTATTTAAAAGATATTGTAAATGCCCAAAATCAATTTATAGTATCAGCAAAACCTTATTTTGATTATCAACTTAATGATATGAAAAAATTATTTTTACCAGATGGAACGACAGAGTTAAGCAATATAACATATATTTCATCTAATTTAGCAGTTGATACGTTTAAGAATACTCTGTTTAGTGATCCTCGTTATTTAAGTCCGATTACCGAGATGTCGAAAGAAACATTTACAGATGGTATTAGATCCATGGAAATTGAAAACGATCGTCACATGCTAAAGTATAAAAACTCTTCTGTTTTAACTGAGAAAACGATAGATAATTTAATGCTTTTACAAAAAAGCTTTGAATTTGTAAGTGGTCACAGTGGGAGTTTGGATTCATATCGTTTGGACTATATGAATAAAGGAGAGACAGTATTTCGCTTAAATGAAGATGGATATCCAGTATTCAATGCAGATGGATTAGCGGAATTAAGACAAGTATGGGGATCAGAAGAAGTAATGGAATATGAAAGACCGTTGCTGTCTTTAAATACTAAAGGTATAGAACAGAAGGTTACTCTTCCGTCAGGGCATGTTGTAATAGCATCCCTAGAAAATAATCCAGAGATAAAGAAACAATTAATTAAGGATATTGGCATTGGATACAAGTTATCACTAGATGGGCAAGTGGTTCGACTACAACCAATTTGGTATGTAAAGCTTGTTGAAGATGAAACAGGTAAACAGAAAATCTATGAGTGGAGTGAGGGAGGACTAAATGGATTGGGATCGGATTAAAACCATATTTATTGTGACCTTTTTTGTTTTGGACCTCTTTCTCATTTTCCAATTCATTCAAAAGCAAGATAGTAATCAATTGGAGCTTATTGCAGAAACAAAGATAGATCAAGAATTAAAAGCAAATAAAATTACGATGGGAAATATCCCTAAAGAACCGAAAAAAGAGTCATTTATTAGAGCGGAAAATAAAGCCTTTAAAGAAGAAGATATACAGTCTTTGAAAAATCAAACGGTGCATATACAAAATATGTACAAGATAGAAAGTAAGCTAAAAGAGCCTTTTTTAAATACGAAATCATTATCAAAAGATAAGTATAATGAATTTTTGAAGAACTATGTATTGGATGGACAAAAGTATGAATTTGGAGCGGTGAAAGACTCTAAAATTTATTTCTTCCAAAAATATAAAGATAAGCCTATTTTCTATAATAATCAGGCGATGATTGTTGTGGAATTAAATGAAAAAAATGAACTTGTTTCATATACGCAGACAATGCTAACTGATTTAAAAGAAATGGGCGAAGGTGAAAAAACGAAAGAGCAAGAAATTATTACGGCTCAAACAGCTTTAGAAAATTTGTATTTAAAAAATAAAATTCATGGAAATACGCATGTTAAAGAAGCGCAAATTGGTTATGCCACTCTTACCGCATCTACTTCTAATAACCAAGTACTTGCTCCAACGTGGAATTTAAAAACGGAGCAGAAGCAGGACTTCTTTGTGAATGCAATTGAAGGACAAGTTATGGAATTAGGAGAAAAGGAAAATCAAGTGGTTGATGAACATACTGGAGTGAGAAAGAATGGGGTTGCATTTTAGCGTACTTGCAAGTGGAAGTACAGGAAATATGCTATACGTAGGAACCGATGAAAAAAAATTACTAGTCGACGCAGGTTTAAGTGGTAAAGCAACAGAGGCTTTATTTAAACAAGCAGAACTAAATATAAATGATGTATCAGGTATTCTTGTAACGCATGAGCATAGTGATCATATTAAAGGATTAGGTGTATTGGCACGTAAATATGATTTACCTGTTTATGCGAATGAGAAAACATGGAATGCAATGGAACATTTAATAGG
This sequence comes from Bacillus sp. JAS24-2, assembly GCF_008274905.1. Classification (NCBI taxonomy): domain Bacteria; kingdom Bacillati; phylum Bacillota; class Bacilli; order Caryophanales; family Bacillaceae; genus Bacillus; species Bacillus sp. JAS24-2. The sequence continues at coordinate 5,199,229 of NZ_CP031068.1, read as the reverse complement.
AAATATCCCAACTGAACAAAAGTTTATTTTCTCAGTTGGTGATGTGAAAACATTTGGTGATATTGAAGTCGAGTCATTTGGAGTTTCTCATGATGCGGCAGAACCGATGTTTTATGCTTTCCATAACAATAATAGGAAATTAGCGCTTATTACAGATACGGGATACGTAAGTGACCGTATGAAGGGCGTTATTAAGGGAGCTAATGCTTTTGTATTTGAAAGTAATCATGATGTAGAAATGCTTCGTATGGGACGTTATCCATGGAGCATTAAACGACGTATTTTAAGTGACGTTGGGCATGTTTGTAATGAGGATGCTGCATTAGCGATGGCAGATGTAATTACAGATGAGACAAAGCATATTTATTTAGCCCATTTAAGCTTAGATAATAACATGAAAGAACTAGCGCGTATGTCAGTATCACAAGTACTAGAGGAAAAAGGATTTGGAGTGGGTGAATCCTTTGAAATTCACGATACAGATCCAAAAATGCCTACAAAAATTCAATACGTATAATTCTTCATTTTAGTAAACAATAAAGGTGAATATAGTTGTTTTCAGGAAGATAGGTGAACAAATATGTCCTTTATTGATGAAGAAAGTTATCGTATGAAACGTGCAGGAAAAAAGAAGCACAAAGGTATAGTTCTTTCGAGTATAGCGGGAACAATTGTAGGAGCTTCTTTATTTGCGTTTGGAGCGCCTTTATTTTCGAATTCTGCTGATACGCTTCCGCAAGCTGAAGCAAGCGAAAGTAATATGGCTGAAGCTCAAGGGATTAAACAGATTAGCTTTGTAGATGCTGTTGATCGTGCATCTGAAGCTGTTGTGGGTGTTATTAACATTCAACGAGATAATTTTTCAGAGGCAGATTCAGAGGCCGGTACAGGATCAGGAGTAATTTATAAAAAGACAGATGGTCAAGCTTATATTGTAACGAATAATCATGTTGTAGCTGGAGCGAATCGTATTGAAGTAAGTCTAAGTGATGGTAAGAAGGTTCCTGGAAAAGTATTAGGAACCGATGTAGTCACAGATTTAGCTGTATTAGAAATAGATGCAAAGCATGTGAAAAAAATAATTGAAATTGGCGATTCTAATACTGTTCGCAGAGGAGAACCAGTTATTGCGATTGGAAACCCACTTGGACTGCAATTTTCTGGAACAGTTACACAAGGTATTATTTCAGCTAATGAACGTATTGTCCCTGTAGATTTAGATCAAGATGGACATTATGATTGGCAAGTAGAAGTGTTACAAACAGATGCAGCGATTAATCCGGGGAATAGTGGTGGTGCGCTTGTAAATGCAGCAGGACAATTAATTGGTATTAATTCAATGAAAATTGCTGCAAAAGAAGTAGAAGGAATCGGCCTTGCTATTCCGGTGACTAGAGCTGTTCCGATTATGAATGAACTTGAGAAGTATGGAAAAGTAAGAAGACCGTATGTTGGGATTGAACTTAGGTCATTAAATGAAATCCCAAACTATTATTGGTCAAAAACATTACATTTACCAGGTACTGTAACAGAGGGCGTTTGTATTTTGGATGTGAAAAGTCCTTCGCCAGGTGCGGATGCTGGTTTAAGAGAACATGATGTTATTGTGGCAGTAGATGGAAAACCGATTCGCGATATTATTGGATTCCGTACGGCCTTATATGATAAGGAAATTAATGATAAAATGACCCTTACGTTTTATCGTGGTACAAAAAGAGTAACAACAACAGTGAAATTAGGCATTCAAAAGTATTAAAAACAGGAGGGCCTACCTCCTGTTTTCTATTGTAGAAAAGTGAGGTGTAGAAAATGAATTTACCTTGTTGTTTAGAACATGTTGAATTAGCGTTAGATATTATTGTGGATGAGTGTGAAGTTGCACCAGTTATCAACAATGTGGATAACTCGGGAAAAGAGAAAAAAACATGTGAATTTTGTCAAAATGAGGCGACATATGTTGTATCGAACACAGATTCTCACACAATATGTGGGTAGTATTTGTGGATATGTGGATAAGTTTTGTGGATAACATGTTTGTAAGGTGGAGGATACGTGTGAATATCTCGATTATTTCAATTGGGAAATTAAAAGAAAAATATTTGAAACAAGGTATAGCAGAATACTTAAAACGATTATCTGCATACGCAAAAGTAGAAGTAATTGAATTACCTGATGAAAAGGCGCCAGAAAATTTAAGTGAAGCAGAAATGTTAATTGTAAAGGAAAAAGAAGGTATACGTATACTCGATAAAATTTCTGATGACACGCATGTGATTGCATTAGCTATAGAAGGAAAGCAAAAGTCATCAGAAGAATTTGCGGTAAGTCTAGATCGCCTTGCTACATACGGAAAGAGTAAAGTCGCATTTGTAATTGGTGGATCACTTGGACTAAGCTCAGGAGTGATGAAGCGTTCAAATGAATCACTTTCTTTTTCAAAGATGACATTACCACACCAATTAATGCGATTAGTGTTGCTTGAGCAAGTGTATAGAGCGTTTCGGATTAATCGTGGAGAACCGTATCATAAGTAATGTATTCTATGTAAAACACTGATATTATCATATTTATTTTATTATGCCTATAATTGGAGGCTATGTGAATGGTAAGTGATCAGACGAGATATTCTAGACTCGCAAATATAACAAAAATAATAAATACGAAATTAGAACTACGTGACGTATTACAGCGTGTGACAATGGCGATATCAGAGGAAATTGTTAGGTGCGATGCTGTTGGAATTTATTTACCCCAGGAAGATGGAACATTTAGAGGGTTTGCAGGAAAACCAGAGACTATAAATGGCGTAACGCTCGATACTCAAGTAATTGATCCTGAAATAGACTTACTGGCAAAAGAGGTTATTGAAACGAAAAAAACCATCTATATTCCTGATACCTCAAAGGATCATCGACCAGATCCGAGACCGGTTAATGCATTCAAAATTAAGTCCTTATTAGCTTTGCCTATCTCATTTGGGCAAGAGTTATTTGGTCTAGTTTTTTTATTTGATTATGGAATTCCGATGAACTTAACAGATTCAGAAATTCAAAGTGTTGAAGCTTATGTAAATATGGCTGCGGTTGCAATTCAAAACACAAATAATTTAAAACAAAAGGAAAACCTTATTGCTGAGAAGCAGCTGTTACTAAATGTTACACGTGATTTATCAATGTGTTCCTCGATACAGGAGAGTTTTGATAAATGCTTTTTTTACCTAGAACAGATTTTAGAGAGTAAAAATATGACTGCTCATCTTCTAGATCCGCTAGATAAAACAACAATTAAAACAACGAAATTAAGTAAGGGCTGTCATTGGACAGAAGCGGATTGGACAGAGAAAAGCTATGAAGCCAAGATTCAAGAAGTTATTCAAACAAAAAATATAGATAGTAAGGGTCTATTGATGATTCCATTGGTTTCAATTGGAGAAGTATTAGGGGTAATCGTCGTTGGCAAAGAAGGAAAAGCTCACAATTATGATCATTCTCAACTTCAACTAGCAAAATCTATCGTTGATGCCACAGCCCCTACGTTTTCGAATTTGTCATATATGGATCAACTAGAAAGCATAGTGGAAGAGCGAACGAGAGAGCTAGCTGCTGCTAATGAAAAAGTTACAAGTGTGATTGAATGTATTACGGATGGATTTTTTATTTTAAATAATAAATGGGAATTTACGTACGTAAATAAGCACCAATATTTTCCGCAAAGAAAAACAGCAAAAGATGTATTAGGAAAGAATATATGGGATGTTTTCCCGAGTGAAATCGACACAGTTATGTATAAGGAATTTCATCGTGCGATGTCAGAGCGAACTACAGTTCATTTCGAATTTCTTTCTACTGCAGATGAATATTGGCACGAAGTTATTGCATACCCGTATGATGATGGTATTTGTTGTATTTTTAAAAACATAACGGAAAAAAAGAAATATGAACAGGAATTGAAAAGATTATCCAACATAGATTTAATAGGGCAAATGGCAGCAGGTATCAGCCATGAAATTAGAAATCCAATGACAACAGTACTAGGATTTTTACAGTTATTAAAAGAAGAGAATACCTATGAGAAACATAATAAGTACTTTCATTTAATGATTGAAGAACTTAACCGTGCCAATTCTATTATTACTGAATTTCTCTCAATGGGTAATACAAGGAAATCGGATTTGCAGATGTTAGATTTAAATTCAATTATCCGCGATATTATTCCTTTAATAAAGATTGATACGTACAATCAAAATAAATATATTCAAGTCGATACAAATGACATTCCAGAATTACTTTTAAATCGTAATGAAATACGGCAATTATTAATGAATCTATATCGTAATGGCTTAGAAGCGATGAATACAGGGAAAGCTCTAACCATTAGCACTTACAAGGAAGGTCAAAATTGTGTGGTGCTTGCAGTGCGGGATCAAGGAAAAGGTATCAGGCCTGAAGTATTAGAGAAACTGGGTACGCCGTTTTACACGACCAAAGATAATGGAACTGGATTGGGGTTAGGTGTATGTTATGCCATTGCTGCCCGCCATAATGCAAAAATAGAAATTCAAACAGGATCGGAAGGCACTACCTTTTTTGTTAAATTTAATTATGAAAATAATAAAAAATAACCTTATTTAGAATAGTTACGATGAACCGTATCATAAATAAATTTATTCTTTGCATATAAAAGGATAAAAAGACCATTGGACAAAAATTACCGATGGTCTTTTAAATATTATTAGATGGTATGTAGATTTCCTAAAATAAGTATGTTTCTATTTCCATAAAAATATGCTGTAATATGAAGAGGAAAAAGTATAAGTAGTTAGAGAAGTGAGGAATTAAAGGTGAAGAAGTTTAAGAAGTTTTACTTGGAGATTACGAGTGTATGTAATCTTGCGTGTAGCTTTTGTCCGCCGACGGAAAGGCAGAAGCAATTCATTTCTGTGGAGGATTTTGCTAAAAGATTAGACCAAATTAAACCTCACACAGACTACATTTATTTGCACGTGAAGGGTGAGCCGTTGCTCCACCCGAAAATAGATCAACTATTAGACTTAAGTCATGAAAAAGGGTTTAAAGTTAATATTACAACGAACGGAACGTTAATTAATAAGAGAAGACATAGGCTGTTAAATAAGCCTGCGTTAAGACAAATGAATTTTTCACTGCATAGTTTTGATGGACATCCAGGTTCGCAAGATAAAGAGGGCTATGTAAGGAGTATACTTTCCTTCATTAGGGAAGCGACAAGTCAATCAGATTTAATTGTATCGTTAAGGTTATGGAATTTAACTCAGGATAATAAAACGAATGCTGAAATCCAGAAAAATAGAGAGTTATTATCTATAATTGAAAATGAATTTGATCTATCTTATCAAATTGAAGAGAAGCTTACACCAGGAAAAGGTATAAAAATTGCAGAACGTGTCTTTATTAATCAAGACTATGAATTCCAGTGGCCAGCATTACATGAAGAAGAGGATGATGGGAAAGGATTCTGTCATGGACTTCGTAATCAAGCGGGTATTTTAGCGAATGGAACAGTTATTCCTTGTTGTTTAGATGGTGAAGGGATTATTAACCTTGGGAATATTAATAATGATTCATTTTCTAACATTATCGAAGGTGAAAGAGCAACAAACATTGTCGATGGATTTTCGAAAAGAGTTGCGGTTGAAGAACTTTGCAGGAAATGTGGATATCGCAAACGGTTTGGGAAGTAAATATGAAATAAGCCCTCATAAAGCGAGGGCTTATTTTTTATACTTGATAAGAATGCTCTAATTTATCAATTAATGAACCAACGTAAGAAACAGCTTTACGGATTGCGTCTGGTTTTGACATATCTACTCCGGCATGTTTCATTGTACCACCAGCGATCAATAGCAGGTTGTCCTTCCTCTTTAATCATTTGAGCTACTGCAGTGGATGCAGTGTGTGCTGCCTTTTTTGTAGTATTTCTAGTAACGATTTACGGAAAGGTTCAAGTTTTGTTTCTTCAGTTAAATATTTTTCAATTGTTCCTTCGCCGAATATGAGGATTTCATTATGAATAAAGGATAGTGCAGTATGTACTTTCGTCCATAAAGCAGAAATTTTGGAAGAGTTCGCTTGAATACTTGGCTTTGTACGATCAGTAGATTCTTTTAAATTTGCATATGAGTACAGTTTTGTTAACGTCATTAAAAGTTCTTCTTCTAAAAGTAGGCAATTTAATAAAGTGTGGGAGCTAGTATGTAAATGTCCTTTAAATGAATCAAGTTTCTGTATATCATTTTCCAATGCGTTTAATGCAGTATGCTATTCGGCATCAGAATTATACAAATCGGATAAATCCCATGTTAGTTCAGCAGGTACCTCTGCGCAATTAAGACGATTTTCTATTACATTTTTCAAGTCGTATATCCTCCTTATTAAGACTATCTAAAAATATAATAATAGAAAATTCGGTTAAATTAAAATATTTTTCATTTTTATATACAAAAAAGAAGGACAAGCATGAAAATGCTTGTCCTTCAAGTTAATTTAAGAATTAATATACTTTGTCACCATTGAAAATCGAGTTTTTCACGACAACATAATCTACAGTACGAATAGCATCTAATTTTGTTCCACCAGCGTAAGAGATAGAAGATTGAAGATCTTGTTCCATTTCGATTAACGTATCTTCTAAAGAACCTTTATGCTCAACGAACATTTTCTTACCTTCAACGTTTTTCTTCTCACCCTTTTGGAATTCAGAAGCAGAACCGAAGTATTCTTTATAAAGTTTGCCATCTCTTTCAATTGTTTCCCCTGGAGACTCTTCGTGACCAGCGAATAGAGAACCGATCATGACCATAGTTGCCCCAAATCGTATAGATTTAGCTACGTCGCCGTGTGTACGAATACCACCATCAGCGATAATTGGCTTACTTGCAGCTTTTGCACACCAGCGAAGTGCAGCTAGCTGCCAACCACCAGTTCCGAAGCCTGTTTTAATTTTAGTAATACAAACTTTACCAGGTCCAATACCAACTTTTGTTGCATCGGCACCAGCATTTTCTAATTCTCTTACCGCTTCTGGAGTTCCAACGTTTCCAGCGATAACGAAGCTCTCTGGTAAATGTTTTTTAATATGTTGAATCATGTTGATCACAGCATTAGAATGACCGTGTGCGATATCAATCGTGATATATTCAGGTGTCAGTTGCTCAGCAGCTAATTGTTGTACGAATTCATATTCGTCCTCTTTTACACCAACGCTGATAGAAGCGATTAATCCACGTGATTGCATATCTCTAATGAATGAGATTCGTTTCTCTGGTTGGAAACGATGCATGATATAAAAGTAGTTGTTCTCAGCTAAATAAGTTGCAATTCTTTCATCAATAATCGTTTGCATATTTGCAGGTACGACAGGTAATTTAAATTTATGTTTTCCTAAAGTGACAGTTGTATCACATTCAGAGCGGCTATTTACAATACATTTTGCAGGAATTAATTGAATATCTTCATAGTCGAATACGTTTTCCATCATTTACACCCCTAAAATACGAATATTTTATTTTTATTAATCAAAAATGTTCGTCCATAGGATAATTTACATTATTTTTATTAAGAAGTCAAAGGATTTCTTAACGTTTTTTGAAAAAGTAGATTTTATATCTGAAAAAGAACGTTAAAAACGAATTTAAAACGTTTTTTCATTTGTATTGTTCGTTTATGAGAAGGGTTGAAAAATTAAGATAATTATACAAGGTTGTATGTATTCTTTTTATCTTTTTTGAGTGGATGTAGGATACTATGAAAAGGTTAATGCTAACAATACGAGCAAAAGATGTTATCAAGTAGTTGAACATTATATGAAATGATAAGGTTTATTTCTATATAAAAAGATGAATCTGGCATGATCCACCTTTTTATGTGAGGTTTCAAGTATAATAAGTAGGGTGATAGTAATGTATACAAAAGATAAAAAAGAAAATAATACAAAATAAAATGAGGTTAATATATGAGTAAAAAAAGTTTTTCTGATTATAAACTAAGTACGGAAATCGTAAGGGCACTTACTGGGTTAGGATATAATCATCCAACAGAAGTACAAGGTGAGGTTATTCCAGTTGCATTAGAAAAGAAGGATCTTGTTGTGAAGTCCCAGACTGGAAGTGGAAAAACAGCTTCATTTGGTATTCCACTTTGTGAAATGGTGGAGTGGGAAGAGAATAAACCACAAGCATTAGTTTTAACACCAACGAGAGAGCTTGCGGTACAGGTAAAAGAAGATATTACAAATATAGGTCGATTCAAAAGGATTAAGGCTGCGGCAGTTTATGGGAAATCTCCATTTGCACGTCAAAAATTAGAATTAAAGCAAAAGACACATATTGTAGTTGGTACTCCTGGTCGTGTGTTGGATCATATTGAGAAGGGTACCCTTTCTTTAGAGTGTTTGAAGTATTTAGTTATTGATGAAGCAGATGAGATGCTAAATATGGGCTTTATCGATCAAGTGGAGGCAATTATTGATGAATTACCTACAAAAAGAATGACGATGTTATTTTCAGCAACACTTCCAGAAGATGTTGAGAAATTGTCTCGTACATATATGAATTCACCAATTCATATTGAAATTAAAGCAGCTGGGATTACGACGGATAAAATTGAACATACTCTTTTTGAGGTGATAGAAGACGAGAAGCTTTCACTACTTAAAGATGTAACAACGATTGAGAATCCTGATAGCTGTATTATTTTCTGTCGTACACAAGAAAATGTAGATCATGTATATAGACAATTAAAACGAGCTAACTATCCTTGTGACAAAATACATGGTGGTATGGTACAAGAAGATCGTTTTGAAGTCATGGATGATTTTAGAAAAGGAAAATTCCGTTATTTAGTAGCAACAGATGTAGCTGCGAGAGGAATTGATATTGATAATATTACACATGTTATTAATTATGATATTCCACTTGAAAAAGAAAGCTACGTACATCGTACTGGAAGAACGGGACGAGCTGGAAATAGTGGAAAAGCTATTACATTTATAACACCATATGAAAATAGATTTTTAGAAGAGATTGAGGAGTATATTGGATTTGAAATTCCAAAGGCAATTGGACCTTCAAAAGAAGAAGTTATGAAAGAGAAAGCTGCATTTGAAGAAAAGATACATGCTAAACCAATTATAAAGAAAGATAAAAATACAGATATCAACAAAGGCATTATGAAGCTGTACTTTAATGGCGGGAAGAAAAAGAAAATTAGGGCGGTAGATTTCGTCGGTACAATTGCTAAAATTAAAGGTGTTACAGCAGAAGATATAGGTATTATTACGATACAAGATAATGTTTCTTACGTTGAAATATTAAATGGAAAAGGACCACTTGTCTTGAAAGTCATGAAGACTACAACGATTAAAGGGAAACAACTAAAAGTTCATGAAGCAATTAAGTAAATAAAAAACTATCCACTTTAATAGGTGGATAGTTTTTTATTTATGATTCTTTTAAATCATCCACTAGTTGCTCCGCTAAACGTCTATACATATTACTCATAGTGACGAAGGATGTTAGTAGTAGAAATTTTTCTAGCTTTGTATCTTCTAAGGAAGAAATCTCATTTACTTCTGTAACACGGTTATTTACGTCTTGTTTAAAGCTTTCGACATTGCTTTCAGTAAGAGCAAGATAATTTTTGTATAACGTATTTAATTCGAATGAATCATCATTTAATAAGGAGTCATTTATAGTTTCTAATGAACTTTTTATGTCGTTAATGGAGAGAGCTCCCTTTAATTGATAAATTAGGCTAATTAAAATCATATGCTCTTTTGAATACTTTTTATTTTTGATAGGGATGAATAGTTTCCCTTTTGCGTAATTATTAATCATCGTTTTTGTTAATACTTTTTCATCATCAGTTCTCGTTGTATCTGCATAAGTATTCTCAAATAGTTGGACAACTTGGTCTACATATAAGTCAACATTTGGAATATCCTCAAGTTTAATGTTTTTTTCTAAATGTAATGTCTTAAGTAATTCATTTATATTTTCCACGTAGAATCCCTCACTTTTATAACTTAGTGGAACTTAATGTTTAATATATCTTTAAATATGGTATTACGAAACAAATGAATTGTAAATGTTGACCTTAAAAAGAAATATGTATATAATTACATGTAGTTATTGAAACTACATGTAATTATATGAGGGGTGTTATTATGAATACTTATGTAAGGGAACCAGTTAATGCATTTACTCACTTAGGTGGAGCGATATTATCATTTATTGCGTTATTAGCTATGCTTGTGAAAGTTTCTATCAAGATGCCATCATTTGCTGCAATTACAGCTGTTATTTTGTTTGGTATTGGAATGATGGTCCTTTATACGGCGTCAGCTGTATATCATAGTGTTGTGGCCAATGAACGTGTTATATACTTCTTTAGGAAGCTAGATCATTCTATGATTTTTATATTAATTGCAGGTACATATGCACCCTTTTGCTTAATTACATTAAATTCAGCAAGTGGTTTGCTATTATTTTGTTTAGTCTATGCAACTGCGATTTGTGGCATTGTATTTAAAATGTTTTGGTTTAATTGTCCAAGGTGGTTATCGACAGCAATTTATATTACGATGGGTTGGTTAATTGTTTTATTCTTTGCACCGTTAGCTGAGAATTTAAGTACAGGAGGCATTATTTTCTTAGTACTTGGGGGCATTTTTTATACAATTGGTGGATTTATTTATGGAACAAAGCCAAAATGGTTAGAGTTTAAATACATGGGGCATCATGAAATTTTTCATGTTTTTGTATTATTAGGTAGTCTTGCGCATTTTCTAAGTGTATATTGTTACGTAATTTAATAAAAAAACGTCACATAATTTTTATTATGTGGCATTTTTTTATTACCTGATTAGAATCGTATATGTTATAAAATTATTATGGGATAAAATGTAAGTTTCTGTGTTCGCATGTTAAACATAGGATAAGAAATATGTGATATACTTTGAGAAGTTTATAATGAATGAAATATGGAGGACTATAATTATGGCAATACTTGTAACAGGTGGAGCAGGATATATTGGTAGTCATACATGTGTAGAATTACTAAATAGCGGTTACGAAGTTATAGTAGTGGATAATCTTTCGAATAGCTCGGTAGAATCTATAAATCGAGTAAAAGAAATAACAGGAAAACAATTTAAGTTTTATAAAGAAGATGTTTTAAATCGCGAAGCGCTTGACGCAATTTTTGAAGAAAATTCAATTGAAGCAGTTATTCACTTTGCAGGATTTAAAGCTGTAGGGGAGTCAGTAGCGATTCCATTAACATATTATCATAACAACATTACAAGCACGTTAGTGCTATGTGAAGTAATGCAGAAACATAATGTAAAGAAGATAATCTTTAGTTCATCTGCAACTGTATATGGTATCCCGGAAACGTCACCGATTACGGAGGAGTTTCCATTAAGTGCAACAAATCCATATGGTCAAACGAAATTAATGATTGAGCAAATTATGCGTGATGTAGCATTTGCAGATGCAGAATGGAGTATCGCATTACTTCGCTATTTCAATCCATTTGGTGCACACGAAAGTGGGCGTATCGGAGAAGATCCAAATGGAATCCCAAATAACTTAATGCCATATGTAACGCAAGTAGCGGTAGGTAAGTTAAAAGAATTAAGCGTATTCGGAAATGACTATCCAACGAAAGATGGAACAGGAGTCCGTGATTACATCCATGTTGTGGACTTAGCAAATGGTCACGTAAAGGCGCTTGAGAAAGTACTGAGTACAACAGGAGTAGATGCTTATAACCTGGGCACAGGCATGGGCTATAGTGTACTAGAGATGGTTGAAGCGTTTGAAAAAGTTTCGGGCAAGAAAGTTCCTTATAAAATTACAGAGCGTCGCCCAGGTGATGTGGCAGTATGTTTTGCTGATGCATCGAAAGCAAAGCGTGAATTAGGCTGGGAGGCAACACGCGGATTAGAAGAAATGTGTGCTGACTCTTGGAAATGGCAATCAAATAATAAAAATGGCTATTTAGAAGTTTAATGATGAATATAAAAAATGACCTTTGCATAAAAGCAAGAGGTCATTTTTTATATTCATTTTCTACTAAGTTTATTAGCGAACCTAGAAAAGAACGTTCGCTGTTTTAAATGATATGATTTTACAATATCTTATGCTAGAAGGTAGTAGAATGAGATAGAGTAATGTATTATTTTATTAATTTTTTATGGGAATTGAAAGCGTATTATTGAAATGTATTCCAACACTTGTATCATTGCTAGAGTACGTTTATAATCAAGGAATCCTAGTTCATGTTTTGATAGGAGTATTTATTATTGAAAGCGTTTTAAATTCACTCCTTTTTTTGAGGTAGGAGGTCTGACTTATTTAGGTGAAAAATTATGTATGTAGTTTTAAATGGGAAGAAAAATAATATAAGTATCATTTTATAGTGTGGGGAGGTTAAAAGTGTGAAAGGTAAAGATTTTCACACGAATATATATGGGTTATGTAGGATTATTACTTTCAGGGGCAGCTTTATTTTTAAATAGTCTTGTTATATTAGGGAAAGCAGAGATGAAAAGTGCGGGTGTTTTTAATTTATTTGTGGGTGCACTACAAATTATTATTCCGTTTTATTTGATTATGATTTCTGACCAAAGCAATTGGACAGTGTATTCATATGCGGCTACTTTCTTATTTGGATTAACTTATTTATATGTAGGTGTTACTTTTATAAAAGGAATGGATAGTAGTGGTCTAGGATGGTTTTGTATTTGGGTAGCAATTATAGCCTTATTCTATATGGTTGTTTCATTTGTTCAATTCCATGATGTTGTTAATGCGTTAACGTGGTTTATGTGGGCATTACTTTGGTATTTATTCTTTGTATTAAATACACAAAAGAAGAACATTAATCAATATCTTGGAAGGATTGCCTTCGTACAATCATGGGTAACATTGACTTTACCTTCACTCTTTTATTTTATGGGAGTGTGGGGAGAGGGATTCGTATATGAATTATGGGTTTATGTATCTGTAATTTCTATTTTATACTTCTGTTATTGTATTTATAAATATCGAGTACGTTAATATATTATCTGTATAAAGGCATGGAATCGTTAAACGAATTCCATGCTTTTTATATGTTAGCACTTATAATAGAGAGGTAGTATTTTACAATTTGCTAAAGTGGGGATGATGAAGTTGAAAAAAGTATTGGTGCTAGGGGGAACAAGATTTTTTGGTAAACATTTAGTAGAAGCACTTTTGCAAGAGGGGCACGATGTAACGATTGCGACGAGAGGAATTACGGAAGATTCTTTTGGCAGTAGAGTAAAAAGACTTATTGTAGATAGGGAAGATGAAAAACAACTAGCAGAGCGTCTAGGAGATAAAAGTTATGATATTGTATACGATAATTTATGCTATAGCTCGAATGCAGCGAAGGTAATATGTGAAGTGTTACGAGGGAAAACGAAGAAATATGTTATGACATCTTCAATGGCCGTCTATGAACCTGCCCTAAGCTTATCAGAAGAAGACTTTAATCCGTACGAGTATGCAATCGCGTATGGAGATAGGAATGACTTCAATTATGGTGAAGGAAAGAGATTAGCTGAAGCCGTTGTATTTCAACATGCAACATTCCCAGTCGTTGCAGTGCGTTTTCCAGTTGTTATTGGAGAAAATGATTATACGAAAAGGTTACAATTTTACGTTGAATGTATTGTGAACCAAAAACCTATCGTTGTGGATCATGTAGATGGAACTTTGTCATTTATACATGAAAAAGAGGCAGGAGAGTTTCTAGCTTGGTGCGGAATGGCAAATGTGAGAGGACCAATTAACGCCTGTAGTAACGGAGTAGTTTCTATGGAAGAAATTATTCATTTCATAGAAGAGAAGACAGGAATAAAAGCACTCATTCAGAAAGCTGGGGGAAATATAGCTCCTTATAATGAGGTAACTAACTGTACGTTACATAATGGAAAGGCTCGTGAATTCGGATTTTTGTTCCGAGAGCTGAAACTAGAAATAAAAAATATTTTAAAACATTATATAAATACAATGAAGTAATCATAAATCCCCCGGTGGCAATCCGGGGGATTCTGGAGGATTTCGACAATACTGATTTTACATTACCAAATTTACCTTATACGTACGACTAATGTTTTTGTGATTGAATTGCTTGTAAATACTTCTCGTTTACTTGGTCCCAGTTTACTGTATGCCACCAGTTGGTAACAAACTCTGGGCGCCTATTTTGATACTTTAAATAATAAGCATGTTCCCATACATCAATTACGAGTAAGGGGATTTTCCCTTCTTGCAAAGGCGTATCTTGATTTGGTGTACTCATAACAGAGAGTTCCTCACCGTCAAGAACAAGCCATCCATAGCCACTTCCAAAACGACTAATAGCTGCTTTGGAAAGTTGATCTTTTAAGTTGTCAAAGGTATTGAAATAATAATCAATTACTTTTGCAACGTCTCCATTAGGCTCACCGCCACCTCGTGGGCTCATCACTTCCCAAAAAAGACTATGACAATAGTGACCACCACCGTTATTTCGTACAGCTGTAACAATTTCCTTCGGTAAAGCATCTAAATTACATAGCAATTCTTCTAAAGATTTATTATGTAATTCAGTATAATTTTCTAAAGTAGCATTTAAATTGTTTACGTATGTCGCATGGTGCTTTCCATGATGAATGGCAAGTGTATTGCTATCAATATGTGGCTCTAGTTCATCATAGTCATATGAAAGCTTTGGCAATTGAAATGAAGACATAACATTCCCTCCTTTCGACTTAAAAAGTTGGTCTAGGTAAAAATACTTTACCTAAGTCAAAAATACACCCGTTTTCCATATAAGTCAATAGTAATTCCATTAATTTTCTGAAAAATATTACAATAAAAGTAACACTCTCACTTTCATTTGTGACTCCTATCCTTTTTGCTTATACTGTAAAGTAGCAGGGTTTTGTTGAAATAGAAGGAGATTGTTTATGAGTAAAACGAAACAATTAATAGAGGAAGCAAGCAATTTTATTACGATTTGTTATAAGGAGCTTCATAAAGAACAATTGATAGAAGAACGTATAAAAGAAATTCAAATTGAGATAGAGAAGACAGGGACATATGAGCATACATTTGAAGAACTTGTTCATGGTTCACGAATGGCATGGCGTAACAGTAATAGATGTATTGGAAGACTATTTTGGAGTAAGATGCACATATTAGATGCGCGCGAAGTAAATGATGAAGAGGGTGTATATAATGCATTAATTCATCATATTAAATATGCAACGAACGACGGAAAAGTTAAACCAACCATTACGATTTTTAAGCAATATCAAGGTGAAGAAAATAATATAAGAATTTATAATCACCAATTGATTCGATATGCAGGATATAAAACAGAAACGGGAGTGATTGGTGATTCTCATTCCGCTACATTTACGGACTTTTGTCAGGAGCTTGGTTGGCAAGGAGAAGGTACGAATTACGATGTATTGCCACTTGTGTTTTCTATAGATGGAAAAGCGCCTATATATAAAGAAATTCCGAGAGAAGAAGTAAAAGAAGTGCCAATTGAACACCCGGAATACCCTATTTCATCACTTGGAGTAAAATGGTATGGTGTTCCAATGATTTCAGATATGCGTTTAGAAATTGGCGGTATTTCTTATACAGCCGCTCCGTTCAATGGATGGTATATGGGAACAGAAATTGGGGCGCGCAACTTAGCAGATCATGATCGTTATAATTTACTTCCGGCTGTTGCGGAGATGATGGATTTAGATACATCGAGAAACGGTACCTTATGGAAAGATAAGGCGCTAATTGAGTTAAATATTGCCGTACTACACTCCTTTAAAAAACAAGGAGTTAGTATTGTTGATCACCATACTGCTGCACAACAATTTCAGCAATTTGAGAAGCAAGAAGCTGCTTGTGGTCGTGTTGTAACAGGTAATTGGGTATGGCTTATTCCACCATTATCTCCAGCTACCACCCACATTTATCATAAACCGTATCCGAATGAAATTTTGAAGCCAAATTTCTTTCATAAATGATATTTAGTGTAGGTTTTTTCTGTGAAATATAATTTTTTAAAATTACTGTTATGTAGCAAATGGAAGCCTTTACTCTCGGTTATTTTTGGAAGAGGCTTTTTGAACCAAGGAGTTCCTTATGTTATAATCAAATTTCTGTTTCGAAGACCTTATAGAAATATAAGGTCTTTTGTTTTGCTTTTTTATGTAAGAGGAAGAGATTCTTTCTTTTTAATAAGGGATTTGGCATATTTTTAGGGACAACATAAGTATGTGGGAAGTCGATAAAATGTTATGCATATATAATTATTGTGTTTTGGTTTTAAACAATAAAACATAATAAAGTTGTTTTTTTAGATTGCTGAGGAAGGAGGAAGTGTAAATGAGGATGAAGAGTCGAAAAACTGATTGGCCTGTATTTATTATTAGTGGTGGTTCACTTTTATTATTTGTAATTGCAGTTTTTTTGAACAAGGATTATGTAGAGAGTGCGATTAATAAAAGTTTCGCTTTTTCAATTAAATATTTCGGTGCCTTCTGGCAAATTTTATTATTAGGTACATTTATTGTTGCGATGTGTATGGCGTTCTCCAAATATGGGAGAGTTAAGCTTGGAGGATTAGAAAAACCTGAGATTAGTACGGCAAAATGGCTTGCTATTATTATGTCTACATTACTTGCCGGAGGTGGCGTTTTTTGGGCAGCAGCAGAGCCAATGTATCATTTGATGACGGTGCCACCAATACATGATGGTATATCTGCTGGAACGAAAGAAGCAGTCATGCCTGCTTTAGCACAAAGTTATATGCATTGGGGATTTTTAGCATGGACGATTTTAGGTACAATTAGTGCGGTAGTTATGATGTATGGACATTATCATAAAGATATGCCGCTAAAACCTCGAACGCTTTTATATCCTATTTTTGGGGAAAAATTAAGAAAGAGCCTGCTTGGAACGATAATTGATGCAGCTGCAATTATTGCAGTAGCTGCAGGTACAATTGGCCCAATTGGATTTTTAGGTTTACAAGCAAGTTATGGATTACAAGAATTATTTGGAATTTCTGATGTGTTTACTACTCAATTAGCAATTATTGTTTGTGTGGTGGCCGTGTCTACCATATCGGCAGTAACAGGTATTGATAAAGGGATTCAAATTATAAGTAATTTAAATGTTAGATTAGCAATTGTATTAATGGCATTCATATTACTATTTGGGCCAGGTGGATTTATTATTGATTCGTTTGTTTCTTCGTTTGGATTTTATGTAAATGAATTTATACCGATGAGCACATATCGTGGTGATGCAAGTTGGTTAGGATCTTGGACAATCTTTTTCTGGGGATGGTTTATTGGATACGGACCAATGATGGCAATTTTAGTGAGTCGAATTTCAAGAGGGAGAACGATTCGAGAAATCATCGTTGCAATTGGAATTATCGCACCTATTATTACAACGTTTTGGTTTACTATATTAGGTGGATCAGGCGTGTTTTATGAGTTGATGAATCCTGGGTCTATCTCGGACGCATTAAGTGAATCTGGTATGCCGGCAGCTATGATTGCAATTACAGGACAATTGCCACTTTCTAATATTATTGGACCAGCATTTCTTTTATTAACAATTTTATTTGTAGTGACAACAGGGGATTCAATGGCGTATTCCATTTCAATGGCAGTGACTGGAGACGGAGATCCTAGAATTAGTTTGCGAATTTTTTGGTCGCTTATTATGGGCGCAGTTGCAGCAATTCTTTTATATATGGGTGAAGGAAGTATTAATGCGCTACAATCGTTTATCGTGGTGACGGCAGTTCCGGTATCAATTTTGTTATTCCCAATGCTATGGTTAGCGCCTAAAGTTGCGGGAGAATTAGCATTAAAACAAGGTATTGTAAAAGAAGAAGATAAAACTGCATTCTTATTTCAGAAGGCTAGTAAATCAAAATAAATAAAAACGTAAAAGAGGAAGCATCTTAAATGAGATGCTTCCTCTTTTACGTTTAATCTAATACTTTTCCCTTTGTTTCTGGTACACATAGTAGCATTGTAATTAACCCGATTGGGTAGATGATAAAAATCAAGGACAATGCTCCAAGTAGGTTGCCACCTGTAGCGAGTAAGCCAATAATAACAGGCCCAAATCCAGCTAACCCACGTCCTGTACCGAAAATAAAGTTTTCAGCGGTAGAGCGAGCTTCAGCAGGATAGTTTTCAGCTAAAATTGCCCCAAATCCTCCCATCATTCCATTTGCAAAGAATCCAAGCAATGCACTTCCCCATAATAATAATGTTGAATCTGTGAATAAGAAGAAGTAAATGAGACAGTATACTGTACCGCCAATATAATAGATTGCAAAAGTTTTACGGCGACCAATTTTATCAGCTAGAATACCAAAGATTGCAATTCCAATTAGCATACCGATGGTAGAAATGAACATCCAGCCACTTGCTTTTGCTAATGTATAGTTATATTTATTTGCTAAAATAGTGGGCATCCATGTGAAGATTCCGTAATATCCGAAGTTTTGGATAAACGACATAATAATAAGACCAATTGTTGTAATTGTTACTTTTTTATTGGCAAATAACTTTCGAAGTGGGAATTTTTTTATATGTTTTAGTTGTTCTGCTTCAGTAGTTGTTAATTTACCTGTAGCTTCTTTTTGCAACAGTTCCTTTTTGTAGCGTTGTTTTTGCTCCCATATTTTCGGTTCACTTAAACTTTTACGGACATAGACAGCTAGTAAAGCTGGAATTAATCCAAATAAGAAAACGGCTCTCCATCCAAAGTGTGGGACAATAAATGCTGGAAGGAGTGAAGCAATCAGTACACCAAATTGCCATCCAAGTGCAACAACAGATGTCGCTTTAGCTCGCATTTCTTTAGACCAGGTTTCTGTTACGATGGCCATTCCGATTCCGAATTCACCACCAACTCCCATTCCAACTAAAAAGCGCAGAATTAATAATTGCCAGTAGTCTGTTGCGAAATAAATGAGTGCGGTTGCTAGTGAAAACAGTAAGATTGTGAAGGCCATTGTACGAATACGGCCAAATAAATCAGCAATAAATCCAAATAAATAAGAACCAATTAACATCCCTATTGTGGTAGCTAATGTTAAGTTTCCACCTTCAACAGGACTTAAGTGAAACTCTTTTAAAATATAGACAAGTACGAAAGATAATAGCAACATATCTAAACCTTCTGCTGCATATCCTAGCGCAGAACCAAATAATGTTTTATATCTTTTCGCTTTCGTCTCCTCTGTTGTTTGTTGTACATCAGTAGTGACGTTCATTATTACTCCTCCTTATTTTCTACAGTCGCTATGGAAGAATAACAAAAGGCCTTCTCACCTGATATGATGAGAAGGCCAAAAAAGCATACGTATCCCCCAAAAAGAACATACGTATATTATATTCCGACTTCCTTCTCAACCTCACGGGGTTGAGTTAAAGGACTGTATTATATTACTTTATTTTTAGCACTCTTCTATTGTATTGTCAAATAAAGAGGAAGTTATTATGTGTAAAATATTTCAAAAAATATTTCGTTCTTCTTGACGCCGACTTCATTATTTTCCCATAATAAAACTAACTAAATAAAAAGGAATGAATCAAAGATGCTAAATTTAGTACTCATGATGATTGAACGAGTCGGACTTATAGTTATTTTAGGATTTTTACTCTCTCATATTAAAACTTTCAGACGCCTCCTTCATAAACAGGATGGCTATGTAGATAAGCTGAAGCTTATTTGTATTTTTTCGGTATTTACAATTGTAAGCAATTACACTGGGATTGAAATAGCAGGAAATACGATTATGAATGAAAACTGGTTACAAGGTGTTTCTTCGTCAAGTACAATTGCGAATACGCGTATTATGGGTGTCGGTATTAGCGGCTTACTTGGTGGCCCTATCGTAGGGGTTGGAGTAGGATTTATTGCTGGTATTCATCGTTATATGCTTGGTGGTACGACAGCGCTAAGCTGCGCAATCTCTTCTATTTTAGCGGGGATTATAACTGGTTATATTGGATATATTTTCAAAAAATATAATCGTACAATTACTCCTAAGTTTTCAGCAGTTTTAAGTGTTTTTATCGTATCTTTAGAAATGCTAATGATTTTATTAATTATAGAGGATGGAATTAGCGTTGTGAAAACAATAGCGATACCAATGATTCTTGTAAATAGTTTTGGAAGTTTTATTTTACTTTCTATGATACAAGCTATTTTGCGTCAGGAGGAGAATGCAAAGGCACTTCAGACCCATAAAGTATTACGTATTGCAGATAAAACGTTACCGTATTTCCGCCAAGGCTTAACAGAAGAATCATGTAAGCATGTGGCACAAATTATTCACCGTTTTACAGGAACAGATGCGGTATCCTTAACAGATACAGAGAAAATATTAGCTCATGTTGGATTAGCATCAGATCACCATATTCCTTCACATAGTTTAATAACCGGTTTGTCGAAAGAAGTGTTAAACACAGGGAAAATAATGAAAGCGAAATCACGTGAGGTTATTAATTGTCAACATGAAGGGTGCCCTTTGCAAGCGGCGATTGTAATTCCACTAACTTCGCATGGAAATACGATAGGGACATTAAAACTCTATTTCAAAAATCCTAACCAGTTAAGTCGTGTGGAAGAGGAATTAGCAGAAGGGTTAGCAAAAATATTCTCCACGCAGTTAGAGTTAGGAGAAGCTGAGTTGCAAAGTAAATTACTTCAAGATGCGGAGATAAAAGCATTACAAGCGCAAATTAACCCACACTTTTTATTTAATGCGATTAATACAGTATCAGCTTTATGTCGAACAGATGTAGAAAAAGCAAGGAAGTTATTATTACAGCTTAGCGTATATTTCCGTTGTAATTTGCAAGGGGCACGTCAGTTATTGATTCCACTAGAACAAGAATTAAACCATGTACAGGCATACTTATCACTAGAACAAGCAAGGTTCCCAAATAAGTATGAGGTAAAGATGTATATTGAAGATGAGCTAAAGACAACTTTAGTACCACCATTTGTTCTTCAACTATTGGTTGAAAATGCATTGCGACATGCTTTTCCGAAGAAGCAACCAGTATGCGAAGTGGAAGTGCATGTTTTTGAAAAAGAGGGTATGGTTCACTTTGAAGTAAAAGATAATGGACAGGGAATTGAGGAAGAACGTTTAGAACAATTAGGAAAGATGGTAGTTTCGTCAAAGAAAGGGACTGGAACAGCTTTATATAATATTAATGAACGTCTTATTGGGTTATTTGGGAAAGAAACGATGCTTCATATTGAAAGTGAATTAAATAAAGGGACGGAGATTACCTTTATTATTCCAAAAAAAGTAGGGGAGGAAGAGCCGGGTGTTAAAAGTATTAGTAGTTGACGATGAAATGTTAGCACGTGATGAACTAAAGTATTTATTAGAGAGAACGAAAGAAGTTGAGATAATTGGTGAGGCTGATTGTGTGGAAGACGCATTAGAAGAACTAATGCAAAGTAGACCAGATATTGTGTTTTTAGATATTCAATTATCCGATGATAACGGATTTGAAATCGCGAATATATTAAAGAAGATGAAAAATCCACCTGCAATTGTATTTGCTACTGCCTATGATCAATATGCGCTGCAAGCATTTGAAGTAGATGCGTTAGACTACATTTTAAAACCATTTGATGAAGAGCGTATTGTGCAGACATTAAAGAAGTATAAAAAACAAAAACAAGCGCAAATAGAAACGAAGCACGAAATAAAGGGGACAGATGTAACAGCAGAGATGCATAAATTAGCATTACCAATTGAAGAATCAATCGTACTTGTGAATATTGAAGATATTATATATGTAGGGCTTGTAGATGGGAAAGTAACAGTAAAAACAACGAGGGAAACGTATGTAACACATGATACACTTGTAATTTTAGAGAAGAAGTTACCACAAGCAAGCTTCATGCGCGTACACCGTAGCTTTATTGCGAATATTAATCATATTACTGAAATTCAGCCATGGTTTAATTCTACTTATAATTTAATCATGAAAGAAGGATCGAAAGTACCTGTTAGCCGTACATATGCAAAAGAACTCAAGAAGCTGCTTCGTATTTAAGAAGCAGCTTTTGTATTTCATCCTTTTATATTTGTAACTGATTCTGTATATTTGACGTTCTGTTATGTAAACGCTTACTTATACGTTTGTATCCTATACAATAAAGGTACCAAATCGAAAGAGGTGGCCAAAATGAGTACGAAAAAAGTATATAGTTTCTTATCACAAGCATTCATATTCTCAGCTATTATGTTAATTTCTAATATTATTGCAACACATTTACCAATTCCAATGCCTTCATCGGTAATCGGGTTAGTTATTTTATTTAGTCTATTATGTTTAAAAGTTATTAAATTGGAGCAAGTTGAATCACTCGGAACAGCTTTAACAGGTATTATTGGATTCTTATTCGTCCCATCAGGTATTTCAGTTATTAATTCTCTTGGTGTAATGGGGCAATACTTTGTACAAATTTTAACTGTAATTGTTGTAGCAACAGTTATTTTACTTGCTGTAACAGGGTTATTTGCACAATTTATTTTAGGAAAAGATGAAAAAGAAACAGAAGATACAAAAGAATTGAAAGTAGTAAATAAAGGACGCAAGCACGGAAAGGTTGCGTAACCATTGCATTTATATATTGTTAGGAGGTAATGAACATGGCAAGCACAATGACTCCATATTTCGGAATCGTCGTTTCATTAATCGCATACGGAATCGGAACATTATTATTCAAGCATTCAAAAGGGTTCTTCCTATTTACACCATTATTCGTAGCGATGGTATTAGGGATTGTCTTTCTAAAGGTAGGTAACTTTACTTTTGAAGAATATAATACTGGCGGAAAAATGATTAGTTTCTTCTTAGAGCCAGCAACAATTGCATTTGCTATCCCACTCTATAAACAAGTTGATAAGTTGAAAAAATATTGGTGGCAAATTTTATCAGCTATCGTGGTTGGATCTATTTGCTCAGTAATTGTCGTGTTCATTGTTGCAAAAGCAATCGGTTTAGATACAGCAGTAATGAATTCAATGCTACCACAAGCAGCAACAACAGCAATTGCGTTACCAATTTCAGAAAGTATTGGTGGTATTCCAGCAATTACATCGTTTGCAGTTATTTTCAACGCAGTTATCGTATACGCATTAGGAGCATTATTCTTAAAAACATTTAGAGTGAAACATCCGATTGCAAAAGGTTTAGCACTTGGAACAGCGGGTCATGCATTAGGAGTTGCGGTAGGAATTGAAATGGGTGAGGTAGAGGCAGCGATGGCAAGTATTGCTGTAACAGTAGTTGGGGTTGTAACAGTAGTTGTCATCCCAATGTTCATACCATTCATTGGATAGTAAAACTTACTTAAAAAACAAGAAAAGCAAGCTATTTGTAGGACAGATTTCTACTGATAGCTTGCTTTTTATGTTACAGTAGTGGTAAGACCTATTTAAAAAAATATAAGTTTCCTTAAATCTTCATTAATACTATGTAGAATACGTTTTGAATTAGGTCATTGTATTGTAAAATAAGAAGTAAGCTACTATATACCTGTTAAGGTAGGCATATAATGAGTTTATAAAAATCTTAATATGAATGAATAATTAAAAGTAGAAAAGAGAGAGAAATCTACTTATTAACGTTTTAGTTTATAGGACAGGAGAGAGTATTCGTCGATTATGCAAATAAAAAACCTGTTTCAAAGTAAAGGATTTCAGAGGTTACTCGTATTAGTAATACTTGCTCTCGTGTTATACGGGCTGCAAAGTATGTTGAATTTAATATTAATTACGTTTATTCTCACGTATTTAATGGATCGATTCCAAAAGTTTATTTCCCGCAAATTAGATCATTTCATGCCTATTAATCGAAAAATTATTATAGCATTTCTATATGTAATGTTAATTGGTGGAATTGCTATTACGCTATTTAAATATTTACCAGTATTGACGATACAAATTTCACAACTGATTTACCAATTCAATGTATTTTTAAGAAACCCACCAGATAGTGAACTAATTAAGTATGCAGTTAATGCTGTCAATCATATGGAGCTTTCTAAATATGTAGGACAAGGCGTAGACATTTTGTATAAATCGATTACGAATGTTGGTAAATTTGGCCTTCAGGTTTTACTTTCTTTAATTTTGAGTTTGTTTTTCTTATTAGAAAAATCTCGTATTGTTGGTTTTACTGCAAAGTTTAAAGAAAGCAGGCTTGCAATTTTCTATACTGAAATTGAGTACTTCGGAAAGAAATTTGCACGTTCATTTGGAAAGGTAATCGAAGCACAATTTTTAATTGCTGTTGTTAACTGTGTTCTTTCAGTTATCGCATTATGGATATTAGGATTCCCGCAATTATTAGGTTTAGCATTAATGATTTTCTTGCTTGGATTAATTCCAGTAGCGGGGGTTATCATTTCGTTATTCCCACTTTGTATGATTGCTTACAATATTGGCGGTATTATGTACGTTGTTTATATTTTAGTTATCGTAACAGTGATTCATGCGCTTGAAAGTTACGTATTAAATCCGAAGTTTATGTCGCAAAAAACAAATTTACCGATTTTCTATACTTTTATGGTATTAATTTTCTCAGAGCACTTCTTAGGTGTATGGGGACTGATTATCGGTATTCCAATCTTCATTTTCTTACTAGATGTTTTAGACGTGACAAGTGATGAAATGGAGAAGGATGTTGGAAAAAATAAAGTGAAGTAAGAAAAAGCATCGATGTTCGATGCTTTTTCTTTTATAACATTATGTTTCTTATGCCATACTGTAAGGAGAATATAGAATAGGGGTGAAGTAATGGCTGTAAATGAAAAGGTAGAGTTAGCTACATTTGCTGGAGGGTGTTTCTGGTGTATGGTTTCTCCATTTGAAGAGATGGAGGGCATTATACAGGTTATTTCAGGTTATACAGGCGGTCATAAAGAGGACCCAACGTATAAAGAAGTGTGCTCAGAAACAACAGGACATTATGAAGCGGTACAAATTACATTTGATGCAAATAAAATGTCGTATGAGGAATTGTTAAATATATATTGGAGACAAATTGATCCGACCGATATTGGAGGACAATTCCACGACCGCGGACAGTCTTATGAAACAGTGATTTTTTATCATAATGAAGAACAACATAAAAAAGCAGAAGCCTCAAAAGAAGAACTTGAGCAGAGTGGGCGCTTTTCAAAACCAATTGCGACAAAAATACTACCAGCAGCTACATTTTATCCAGCTGAAGAATATCACCAAGGATATCATAAGAAAAACACATTCCGCTATGAGTTATATCGAAAAGGCTCAGGACGAGATGCTTTTATTAAGCAACATTGGCCAAAGGATAATGCTCATTTAAAAGAAAAACTCAATGAGATGCAGTTTTATGTAACGCAGGAAAATGGTACAGAACCACCATTTCGAAATGAGTATTGGAACCATAAAGAGGAAGGTCTTTATGTAGACATCGTTTCAGGTGAGCCGCTATTTACTTCTCTAGACAAATTTGATAGTGGATGTGGATGGCCTAGTTTTACAAAACCAGTTATGTCAGCAAGTGTGAAAGAAAAGATGGATGTGAGTCATAATATGACGCGTACAGAACTGAGAAGTAAGGAAGGAGATTCACATCTTGGGCATGTATTTCCAGACGGTCCAGGACCAAATGGCCTTCGTTACTGCATTAATTCTGCAGCCCTTCGATTTATTCCAAAAGAGGAATTAGAGAAAGAAGGCTATGGTGATTTTCTAGTCTTGTTTGGAAATAAAAAATAACCTCGCAGTTAGCGAGGTTATTTTTTGTTATTTTGTTTTTTTCTTTTTAAATTTGCTTAATACTTCATAAACGATTGGAACAATAAGAAGTGTTAATAACGTTGAACTTGTTAATCCACCAATTACCGTTACACCAAGTCCTTTAGAAATTAAGCCACTACCTTCAAATCCTAATGCAAGCGGGATAAGAGCACCAATTGTTGCAATTGCAGTCATTAAAATTGGACGAAGGCGTGTTGCACCAGCTTCTAATAAAGCTTCACGTGTTGATAGTCCTTCATTTTCTTTATGAATAACGCGGTCGATAAGCACGATTGCGTTTGTTACAACGATACCGATTAACATAAGCGCCCCAATCATTGCAGACACACTTAATGTTTCACCGGAGATTAATAAGGCAACAAGAGCTCCGATAATCGTAAATGGTAGCGAGAATAAAATTGCGAATGGTGCAAGGGCACCGCCAAATGTAACGACAAGAACGAAGTATACAATGGCAATCGCAGCTAACATCGCTAAGCCAAGTTGCTTAAATGATTCTTCAATATCTTTTGTAACGCCGCCCATAGAAACATCTACGCCAGAAGGAAGATCCATTTTATCTACTTCTTTTTGAACAGCGGCAGATGCTTTTGAAACGTCATCAGATGTTAGTTTTGCACTTACTTCTGCATAAACACGGCCATCGCGGTGTTTCACTGTATTCGAAGTTTCACCTTCTTTTACAGTCATAACATCTTTCACAGCCACTTCAGTACCAAGTGGTGTTGTAATTTTACGATTTGTTAAGTCATCGATTGTTTCATAATTTTGTTTTTCAGCTTCTACATATACATTGATATCTTTACCGTCTTTTTTAATTGTTGTCAGAACAGGGCGATCATGTTGATTAGAAAGTCCCATTCCAATTTGAGCAGCCGTTAAGCCCATTTTACTCAGCTTTTCCTGATCTGCGACTAAAGTGTACTCTGCATACGTTTTTGCAATACTAGAGTCAATATCCTTTAAGTCTTTATTTTTCTTCATGATATTTTGAATATCTTTTACGACAGGCTTAATGTCTTCTGAGCTATCTCCGTAAACGTATAGTTTAATTTCGTTACTACCGCCACTTGCTCCGAAGTCTTGGTTTTTCCATTCGCCTTTGCCAGACATCTTCTGTAAATCTTTAACGACTTGTTCTTTCTCTTTTTCAAAGTTTTTCGTGTCGTTATCATATTGCACGAAGAACATTGCTTGGTTTGATCGACCAGGACTCATTGGGTTTTCGCCACCTAATGAGAATTGAATTGTTTTGACGTCTTTATTATTTTGGAAGTGCTTCTCAGCTTTTGTTGCAATTTTTTCAACGTCTTCTAACGTTTGACCTGGTTCAGGGTTGTATGTTGCGATAATCATTTTTTCTTCTTCAGAAGGTAAGAAACTTACACCGATAACTGGTACAAGTGCAAGACTACCAACTAATAGAAGGACAGCGATACTTGATGTAATAATTTTGTGATTTAAAGCCCATGCAAGTATGCGTTTATACCCATTTGCTAATTTACTTGGTTTTTCTTCATGATGTACTTCTTTTTCCCTCATGCTCTCTTTCTTAAATAAGGAATGAGCTAGCATCGGTACGATTGTAACTGCTACTAGTAATGATGCTAATAAAGCGAAGACGATAGTTAAGGCGAATGGTAAGAACATTTCACCAATCATACCTTTTACTAGTCCAAGTGGTAAAAATACAGCAATTGTTACGATGGTAGAAGACATAATTGGGATAAACATTTCTTTCGTAGCTTCACGAATTAAATCTTTTCCGCGCAATTTCTCTTCTGATAATGACATACGTCGGTAAATATTTTCAATAACAACAATTGAGTCATCGACAACGCGGCCTATAGCAACGGTCATTGCTCCAAGTGTCATAATGTTAAGCGTAATATCCATTTGCTTTATGACTAAAACAGCAATTAATAAAGAAAGTGGTATGGAAACGACAGAGATTAACGTTGTTCGAATATTTCGTAGGAACAGCATAATAATAACGATCGCAAAGATAGCACCGAAAATTGCTTTGCTTAGCATTGTTTCAACTGATTTTTCAATAGGTGCACCTTGGTCGAATGTTGAAATGATCTCTAAATCTTTATATTTTTTCTCAAGATCTTTTACTTTATCTTTTACTGCATTTACAACATCAACTGTATTTGCATCAGAGGCCTTCACAATTTGAATTCCAATTGCTTCTTTTCCATTTGTTCGAGAAATAGATTCTGCTTTCCCAACTTCTTTAATGTCAGCAATTTCTTCTAATGTAACTGTTGGAATCCCGTTCATAGCAGCTGGATTCATTTGCGGCGTTTGTGCACCAGCGCCAGCATTTTGACTACCTTGACCGTTAGGTGAGGAAGGTATAGCTGGGATTTTAAGTTCTTTTAATGCTTTAATCGTTGTAATATTGCCATCTACAACAACTGATTTTTCCGTGTCTTTAAATGTGTATAAGCCAAGTGGTAAAGATACATCCGATCCCTTAATAACATTTTTTACAGTATCTTCACTTAGTCCTAGTTCTTTCATTTTATCTTTCTTGAAGACAAGCTGTACTTCATCTACTTGTTGGCCAGCAATTTGGACAGATGCAACACCATCAAGTCCTTTTAATCCTGGTACAACATTCTTTTCTACATTTTCAGTTAAGGTAGCTAAAGATTCATTCTTGCTTGCTACGCTTAACGAAATAACAGGAAAGGCATTGAAGTTTACTCGTGAAACTTTAGGATCTTTAACACCTTCTGGGAGCTTTACATTTGTGAGAGCTTCTTTAATTTCTGATTCTGCTTTTTCCATATTTTTATCAAAATCGTATTCTACTTGAATAGAAGATGCGTTTTGAAAAGATGATGAGCTCACAACGTTAACACCACTTAAATTTTGTAGTTGTTCTTCCATCGGCTTTGAAACTTTATCAGCTACTTCTTCTGGTGTAGCACCAGGATAGACCGTAGTTACTGTCACAATCGGTGTTGTAATATCAGGAATTGTTTCCAGCTTCATATTGAGTCCAGAGTAGATCCCGGCAATAGTA
Source organism: Bacillus sp. JAS24-2 (assembly GCF_008274905.1). Taxonomy (NCBI): domain Bacteria; kingdom Bacillati; phylum Bacillota; class Bacilli; order Caryophanales; family Bacillaceae; genus Bacillus; species Bacillus sp. JAS24-2. Next base: position 5,170,252 of record NZ_CP031068.1, on the reverse strand, counting down.
ACAATAATGGTTAGTAGCCAAACTGCGAACTTATTTTTTAACGAGAAATTGATGATTTTGTTCATGTTTGCGCTCCCTTTTTATTATATTGACCAACTGGTCAGTCTAATACATAATATAACTGACCGTTCGGTCAATCGTCAATAAAAAGAGATGGTATAATACATTTATAATAAGATGCGAGATTAAATTTAGGAGAGAAGATATGAAAGAAAAAGAGCGTTTGATTATAGAATTGGCTATGAAGTTATTTGCTACTAAGGGTGTAAATGCGACATCAGTGCAGGAAATTGTGACAGCTAGTGGTATATCTAAGGGAGCTTTTTACTTATATTTTAAATCGAAAGATGAGCTTTTATTAGCGACACTTCGATATTATTATGACAAAATCCAAAAGAAAATGCTGGATATTGAACAAGAGTCTTTATTACCGCGTGAAAAATTTGCAAAACAATTACATTGTCAGTTTAATGATATACAAAAGCATAAAGAATTTATTATTATGCATGCGAGAGAAAATGCAATTCCGTTTAATAAAGAAGTAGAAGCATTTATGATGCGGATGAAGTTAGAGTCTCATGCATTTTATCGGAATAGTTTATTGTCCATTTATGGTGAAAAGGTTATGCCATATTTATTGGATTTAGTAATTATAGTAGAAGGCATATGCCGTGGTTATTTAGAATTAATTATTTTACAAGCACCAGAAATTGATTTATCGTATGTCGCTGCTTTTATTTTAAAAAGAGTAGATCATTTAGTAGATGGTTTGGTAGAATCTTCGGAAGAACCTATTTTACATGAAGAAAAGCTTGGAGAATTCCTTTGTAAATCAGAGCTTATTAAGGAACAAGTTAAAGAGCATTTTTTAAAAGAAATTATTGTATTTAAGCGTAGTTTAGCTGATCAATTAGAGGATGATGAGTTGTTAGTAACGTTAGATGTTTTAGAGGCGGAAATACGATTGCTTAATCCAAGAATTCCAGTAATTAGAGGTATGTTAGCAAATTTAGAGGCGTATCCGGAATTAAAAGAATTTCGATTACGACTTATAGGATACTACAATATAAAAAATTCTTAATAAAAATAAGTAAAAAACTCCTTGTCTACACAAGGAGTTTTTTCTTAAAGACTATTTACTATTTTGAGACCATTCTTCAACATCCCAAACTTTTGTAATCCAATCTTCATAGAAGTCCGGTTCGTGACATACAAGGAGGATTGTTCCTTTATATGCTTTCATAGCCTTCTTAAGTTCCGCTTTTGCTGTAACATCAAGATGGTTTGTCGGCTCATCAAATAGTAGCCAGTTACTTTCCTCACCCATTAGCTTACATAAACGAACTTTTGCTTGTTCTCCACCACTTAATTGACTTAATGGGCGAGAAATATGTTCATTTTTTAATCCGCATTTTGCTAACATCGCACGAATTTGATGCTGGTCTAAACCAGGGAATGTATTCCATACATCATCAATTGGTGTTATATTGTCAGCTTTAACTTCTTGCTCAAAGTATGCAGGCTCTAAGAAGTCACCAAGGCTTGTTTTACCGCTTAAAGGCTTAATTTTACCTAAGATTGTTTTTAGTAACGTTGATTTACCAACACCGTTACATCCAACAATAGCAATTTTTTCACCACGTTCGATCGTCATTGATAGCTTTGGTAGTAGCGGATGTGTATATCCGATTTCTACATTTTCACCTTCAAAGACGAAGCGACTACTTGCGCGACTTTCTTTAAATGAGAATTCAGGTTTAATTGCTGTTTCTGGGCGATCAATAAGTTCCATGCGATCAAGTTGCTTTTGACGACTCTTTGCACGACCTGTCGTTGAATAACGAGCCTTGTTTTTTGCAATGAAGTCTTCTTGCTTTTTGATAAACTCGCGCTGCTTTTCATAAGCGTTTATATGTTGGTTTTTATTGATTTCTGCTAGTTCTAGGAATTTTTCATATGTCGCTGTATAGCGTGTCATTTTTGTGAATTCTAGATGGAAAATAACATCAACACATTTGTTCATAAATTCTGTATCATGAGAAATTAATAAGAATGCATGTGGGTATTCTTTTAAATAATTTGTTAACCAATGAATATGTTCAACGTCTAAATAGTTAGTAGGTTCATCAAGCAATAATACTTCTGGCTGTTCAAGTAATAGCTTTGCAAGCAATACCTTTGTACGTTGTCCACCACTTAGTGCTGAAACATCACGATCTAAACCAATAGCATCAATTCCAAGACCACGTGCAGCCTCTTCAATTTTCATATCTAGTAAATAGAAACCACCTGCTTCAAGTGCATCTTGTATTTCTGCCATTTGTTCAAGAAGTTCTTCTAGTTCTTCTGGTGTAGCAGTTCCCATTTTTTCTGTAACTTCATTTAAAGCTTTTTCCTTTTCGAATAACGGTAAAAATGCATCCGCTAGTACGTCACGGATCGTACGTCCAGGCGTTAAAACAGTATGCTGATCTAAGTAGCCGTAATGTGTGCCCGGTGTCCATTCTACACGACCTTGGTCATGAATAAGCTGACCAGTAATGATATTCATGAATGTTGATTTACCAACACCGTTTGCACCAACTAATCCAACGTGCTCACCTGCTAATAATCGCATAGATACATCTTTAAATAATGTACGATCACCAAATGTATGTCCTAATTTTTCAACTGTTAATAAGCTCATAGTATCCTCCGTCCAACTTGAAATAGTACCTTGAATCATGATACTAAATTCTTTCATATAATGCCATCATTTCAAAATGTATATTTTTTCAAAAGAAGTGTTTGTAAATGTTAGTATATAAAAAAGTTACTTCTACCTACAGAAGTAACTTTTTGGTTATGCCTTTTGTTTAACTTCACTAACTTTCTTTTCAGCTACAATAAAATGCGGTCTACGTTTTGTTTCATAATAAATACGACCGATATATTCACCAATAACACCTAGGAATATGAGTTGAATACCGCCAATAAATAGTATAGCGGAAATGAGAGTAAAGTAACCAGGAACTTCCACACCACCAAGGATGATTTGAACGAACGTAGTGATTACGTATAAAAGTCCTAAAATGGTTGTTAGTAATCCGAGATATATAGATAGACGTAACGGTTTATTATTAAATGAAATTACACCATCAATTCCGTAATTTAATAATTTCGAGAAGGTCCATTTACTTTCTCCATCAGAACGTAATACATTTTCATATTCAATGATTAATTCGTTATAACCGATCCAAGAAAATAAGCCTTTTGAAAATCGGTTGTATTCACTTAAAGATAATAAAGAATCTACTGCTCTTCGACTTAAAAGTCTAAAGTCACCAATACCGTCTACTAATTCAATATCTACAAATTTATTCATCACTTTATAGTAAAGACGAGAGACGAAAGAGCGAACGGGTGAATCACCAGTTCTTGTTCTTTTTGCAATGACTTGGTCGTAGCCGTCGTTATATCCTTCTAACAGTTCTTTTATTAACGTAGGAGGGTGTTGTAAGTCAGCATCCATAATAACAATTGCATCGCCTGTAGCATATTTTAAACCAGCTAACATTGCAGCTTCTTTTCCGAAGTTTCGACTAAATGATATGTAGTGTACTGACGAATCTGAACTAGCTAAATCACGTAAAATATTTAAAGTATCATCTTTACTACCATCATTAACAAAAACAAATTCATAATCGGTAGTTAATTTATGAATTTCAAGAGAAGTCTCTGAATAAAAGGCTCGAAGCACCTTTTCTTCATTGTAGCATGGTACAACGATTGAAAGAGTCATTTTTGACACTCCTTGTTTGTAGTGGGTTAAAACAATGTTATGCGTTTTTATATGAATCTATCCAATTGGATAGATTCATGATTCATTGATTGCTCATTATTGCTTTTTAAAAGAAAATTTTCGTCGTGCTTTTGGATTTTTGAAAATTAGTAAAGCTATACAGATAATTAGTGAGATGATTGATATAATCATACCTAATTTGAAGTAAGGTGTAACGTAAGTCATTTCGATTACATGTGAACCTTTTGTAATGGGAACACCGATAAAGGCAGAATTCGCTTTCGTAAATTCTGTTTCTTTTCCATCAATTTTTATAGTCCAGCCTTTACTATATGGGACAGATAAATATAAGAGCCCGTCTTTATTTGATTTGATATCCCCTTTTAAATAATTGTTCTTATAATAAATATTTTCAAGCCTATTTTCAGTTAGTTTTTTTGTTTCTTTTTGTACACTTTCATAGTTTACAATATTTGCTTGCAAGTCACCTAATTCATACTCACCTGCCATATCAATAGAGATAGTTAGGTTTTCTGGACGCTCATTGCCCAAATTGTAAACAAACCTTTCTAACGGATAAGAGTATGCACCAGCATCGTCCCCTTTTCCTATCGTTTTTCCATTAACAGTTGCATTGAATGTGCCTGCATTTTTTAATTTTAATTCTATCAGTAGATCACCAGGTGTATCAGGATAATTGATAGGTACAATCATATTTCCAAAGCCATGAACAATTAGTTTATTTTCTTGTTTTTCCATGTTTTCGAATTTTGCTTTTTCCGTTTTAATAGATACTGCCTTTGATTTGAGGTCTTGTTTATTAAAATGGTTTAATGAAAATTCTTTTGTATTATTAACGACAACAGCATGTAATAATAATTGATCACGCTGAGCGAAGTTTAATTTAGAAAATTCTTCTTCACTTATAGCCGAATCATATACATATCCTAACGGTAAAGCATAGTCATTTTTGTAAATATTATATGGTCCTACTTGCTGTAATAGTTTATATCCATAAGGTACATTCTTTGAATCTGTATCAGCACTTAATACGCGATATTTTATACCTAGCATATTTTCGAGTAGTAGTCGACTATCAGCTTGATAAAACATTGAAGGTGTATCGTACATTTGGAATACACCATATTTATTTTTCATAAAGTCATGGACATAATAATTAACTAAGCTTTGATACGTACTTACGCCATGATATCCTTGTAGCATCGGTGTGTTATATTCGCTATATGGATTAAGAATACGATAAAAGTCTTTATCATTTTCTTGTATGTAGCGAATTGCAGCAATTTCTTCTTTATTATCATAGCCTGGTTCGTGTAACTTTTCAGTTGAAATCTGGCTCTGTCCGTAAACGGTGCTAAGTATATTATTCGCATACATATAATTCATAGAAATTGTGCTAACGAGTACATTCAATACAACTAAAAATTGTATGAAAGGTTTGGAAATATAACGCCATAAACATACTGTAATAACAGAAAGAACGACAGTTCCGAGTAAAATGTTATCAACGTCTTGTAAAGGTTTATCAGTTACATTTATATTTGCTTTTCTATAAAATGCATAAATGAATAATCCAATAGACACTAATAAACTTATTAAATAAGGTAATTTGTAGTCTTTCTTATGAATAATCATCCAATCTAGAATGTATGCAATTGTTTGGGCAATTACAAATACAAATAAATAGAACCATCTAGATTGCATTGCTGAAAAACCATTAAACACAGAATATGTATATGGAAGCATAAACAGAATGAACATGAATAACGTAAAGAATACTTTATTTTTAACGAGTTTATCACGTATAAACATTCCAAATACGATTAAGAATAAAATTAAAGCTGGTAAAGCTAATTGATGATTTTCAGCATTATACATGAAGAAAATATTTTCCATTAAATCTTTATAAAATTTATCTTCAAATAATAATGGTATCTCAAACTTTTTTGATAGTCGATCAGCACTAAATACGGCATTAACTGATGGGAGGAAGCAAACGGCGGCTAAACCGAGTGATAATCCATACAATAAACCGATTCTAATATAATAAGTTAGAAAAGAGACAATCGTTTTATTTTGTTGTGTCGCAAAGTATTGGAATAATGCATAAATAAATATGAAAATACTTGTGATAAAAGCAAAATAAAAGTTTGATGCTAACATTAAAGTAGCAGCGATTAGGAAAAGTCCGCGCTTCTTTTCAATAATATATTTATCAAGTCCCCATATTACTAATGGTAAAAATACAATGGCATCAGCCATGAAATCCCATAGTAAAGAGTGGCGGATGAAAGTAATACAACCACCATATATAATAGCAGCAACAAAAGATGAGAATGCTGTTTTATTATGGTAACGTAAAGAACCATACATGAATACCATAGCTAAAAAGTTTTTTAAAATACTCATGTATAATTTCACGTCATATACTTGCTCAAGACTTAGTTTAGGTAGTAACAGTGTAATCCAGAAAAACGGTGATGTGCTGTAATAATAACTAAACTCTCCAAATAAATCTCCACCTAATCCATAATCAAAAGACCAAAAAAGGTTGCCATCTTTAAAGGCATGTTGTAGAAGAAACGTAAAAAAACCAAATTGACGTAACGCATCCCCTGTACCAGAAAAGGCTTGATTAGATGTTAAAAAGAAATAATGAAAAGCAAAAGCGCACAATAATAATATTGGCATAATTATTATTGTTTTCTTGGAAAAGAATTTATTATTCGGCTTTATGCTCATAAAAATTGATAATCCTCCTTTGAAAGTCGTTACATGTAGCAACTAGTTTTTAGGTAGCATATAAAAACACACCAATTTTTAAAGGTGTGTTCTTTAGTTTTAACATGAGAAAATATATATTTTTGTTGAAGCATATATATTTTTACAAGCGTTGAAGTTCATAGTTTACATGTAATTTAGTATAAGGCATTTTCAGAAAGTAAGTCAATTTGAGCTGGAATATATAGCATTTTTTTACTGAAGAAAAATGATGGTATATAAAAAAGCAAAAAGCTTTTCCATTTTTAAATAGGAAAAGCTTTTTGCTTTTAAGCATGTTTGCGAATAAGCTTTTGTTTTATAAATCCTAAAACGAATCCACGTATTTGAGGATCAATTACAATTCCGATTATACCGTATAGTATACCAGTAAGAGTTAAAGCAACTAATGGTGGTAAGTTGATTAATGCAATTCGGTATATACCGTAACTAATAATAAAGGCTAAGGAATTAAATATAATTCCTTTAACTAATAATTGCATGCCTTTACGAATAAAGAGGGTAAATCCAATTAATAGTGTAATTTCGGTAATGATGGCTGCGGCAGCTGCCCCCATCATTCCATATTTACTACCTAATACAATATAACCTATGATGGCAACAACTAATCCAATAGTCATTGTTGTTGCACGTTTCCATTGCTGGCCAATCGTTGTTAAATTATCGGCTAGTGGATAGTTAATTGATTGTAAAATAACCATAAACGCTAGAATAGCAAGAGCGTCACCAGCGGGAGCGTATTTTTCTCCTAATAAACTAACAATCCAGAAACTTGGATCAGCAATAAAGGGGATAGAAATTCCCATTCCTAAAAAAGACATAAGTTTTAATTCAAAACTTGATAATTTTCTATGTTCTTCAATATTTTTCTCATTACCAAAAGCAAAAAGTCTTGGATAAAAAGCAGCTGCAATTACTCCAGGTATTTGATATAGTACAGCAGGTATTTTAGATGCAGCACCAAAGAATCCAACTTGCTTATATGTTGAAACCTTTTCTAATATAATAGGGCCCAATTGTGGTAAGAGCATAATAATGATTCCGTTGATCGTGAAAATAAGTAGTTGATCTAAAATGCCTTTATCCCAACCCTTATGGACTTTCGTGTAACGTATTGTCATTATAAAGGCGATAACACCTGTTACAAGACTAGATACCCCGTACATGGCAGCAACCATCATAAGTGACCATTGGAAAGACATCCCTAGTAATAGGGCAGCAGCAGCTGTTACACCTTGTAGTACAGAAATAATAGCTGTAAATTGCATGCGTTCTGTTACTTGGAAGTAAGCCATACCAACACCTTGTAAGGTTGCTCCGAACATTGTTGGTAGGACAACCCAATATACCATCGCACGTAAGTAAGCATCGGGATAGAAGAACTGGGCAAAAATAGCGAAAAGTACAGAAATTACGATAGCTAATATTAAACGAATACGTAAATAACTACTTATTAGCACACTAATATTAGCATCGCTTCTCGTTCCTTCACGCATAAACGTATGTGTTAAACCTGCATCTGTAAAGTAACAAATAACAGCTGAAACTGCTAACGCAGTTGTAAACATACCGTAATCACTTGGAGAAACATATCTTGCAAAGAAAATTGTTGCAATAGCCAGTACAAAGCGGACAGTAATGTTTCCTACAAAGAGGTAGGATGCGTTTTTTAGAATTTTATTTGTTTTCATGAGAAAAGACCTTTCTATTCTTTAGGACCCGGTTAGTTTGTCCTATTTGTAAATTTAATTTGTTCACAGAAAGAGAGAGTATCGTTATATTTTCAGTTTAAGAAAACAGAAATTTAATTCGTACAAACCAAAGCATTGCATATAGTTTTTTACTACGCTTTCCATTCTTTGAATAGATTTTACGGCAATATTTCCTTATATCTTTTTTGATTAATTGAACTTGTGATTTATCTAATCGAGAGTTTTCTTTAATATATATACAAGCGTTATTGATGACTGTATAAGGGAATAAATAAGTCTCAAGAATCTCAATCAGTGACTGAGGGTCTTTCGTAATGAAGTCTTGAGATTTATTATGTACCCAATCTTTCATACGATTGAATACTTCTAGCTCTTTTGTTGTTTTTAATTCATAATCTTTATACTTAGAAGAAAGATTTCCTTCTGATAAGATTCTATAATAAGTTAAGTATTCATCGACATAACATACATTTGTCAAACTCATAAGTTTAAATAAAAACTCTAAATCTTCTCCCCAACTACATCCTGGTGTAAAACGAATGTTATGATCCATTACGATGGATCGTTTGAAAATCCAAGTACTTGTTTGAGCAACAACTTGATGTGTTAGGAATGCTTTTGCCATATCACCTTTAATAAAGTTTGTTGTATGCTCAAGCTTTTCGCCTGTTTCTTCGTAGAAATTCATATAACCACAATAGCACGCGTCCATGTTGTTTTTATGCATACTCTCGATTTGTTTCTCAATTTTAGTTGGATGCCATAAGTCGTCACTATCAAGGAAAGCGATATATTCTCCGCTAGCATTTTCGATACCTGTATTACGGGCTACCGAAACACCTTGGTTTTTTTGATGAACGTATTTTACTTGCCCTGGGTATTTTTCAGCAAGGTTTTTCACAATAGAAGGTGATTGATCTTTACTTCCATCATCTACAATTACAATTTCAATGTTTTTATATGTTTGATCTAGTATTGACTGCATCGTTTCTTCAATATATTTTTCCGTGTTATACAGGGGTATGACAACAGAAACAAGTTGCTTTTGTTCCATCATAGAATTTTTATCTCCTCAAGTTTTTTATGTCTTGCATCATATATACAAGCCTTTTGGAAGGAAGAAGATTACAAGAACATCTGTATAAGTTTAACGCATATAAACTTTGTAAATCAACTTTCTATTGTTGTACTTTGTATAAAAAGTATTTATTATAGAACGTATTGTGTTGTAAAAATATAGAAATATATTTTGAAAATTATGTATCTGAAGGGAGAAGATGAGATGTTAGGGCGATTTACTCGCAAATCTAATATAATCCTTTTAGGGATTATTATGATAGTCGGTTTTACACTTCGTTTTGCAACTTTACAAACACATGGTGCAGATCTATCTATAGCTAGCGATGATATAGGTTATCAAAAAACGGCAAATATTTTATTGGAAACAGGGATGTTAACATATCATGAACCAGATAAACCAACGATTCATATTATGCCGGGTTTTCCAGCTTTATTAGCTGTTGTATTTTATTTTTTTGGAAATGGCAGTGAAGGTCTTTTTGTAGCAAAATTAATTATTATCCTATTAGGGGTACTTAGTATTTTGCTAACTTATAAGATTGGCACTTATTTATTGAATTCTGCTGCAGGATTAATAGGTGCTTTCTTATTAGCTGTGTATCCTCCAGAGATTGTTATGGAAAACTTAACTTTAACAGAAGGACCGTTTCTATTCCTTTCATTAGGATTAGTATATTGGAGTTTAAAATTAGCTGATACTCATAAAACGAAACATCTTCTGATTGTATTAATTTTCTACTTTTTAGCACTGTACCTCCGTGTACAAATTGCCTTATATCCAATCTTACTATTTGGGTATCTTTTAATGAAACGCTACCCATTCCGTATTATGATGAAGCAAGCGATTATAAGCATAGGAATAGGACTTATCGTACTTGGACCATGGTGGGCTCGCAATTACATTCAATTTGATAAATTTATCCCACTAACTGCTGGGGCAGGGAATCCGTTATTACTTGGAACGTATCAAGGGAAAGGTTACCCAGAAGGTAAGGATATGGGGGAACTTGAAATAGAGTTACATGCAAAATACCCTAATCTTGAAGCACATGAATTTATGGAATTAGAAGAAAAAATAGCGATTGATAAAATGAAGGAATGGTGGAAAACTGATAAGGAATCTATGATAGAGAGTTATTTAGTTTTGAAGCCAGAAATTCTTTGGAAAAAACCGTATTATTCTATAGAGCATAATATTGAAGTATTCAATGTTTCTGCAAAGGATATGAATGAAATATATAATTTTATTAAGACGACGTTTTTAATATGTACAGTACTTTCATTTATTTTCCTTTTAAAAAGGTGGAGAGAGACTACATTTTTATGGTCAATCCTTTTATTGCAAACAGCTTTAACATGTTTTTATGTTGCATATGAACGATATGCATTACCGTTAATACCATTCTTATTTATTATAATTGGAGTTGGGACCGTGGCAACTGTTATGAAAATTAGTAAATTATTAATTAGAAAAAAATAGTTTGCAATAAAAAACATCTTAATTTTTTTAAAAAATTAAGATGTTTTTTTGTATATATTCATATTTAAATAGAAAACTATTCTTTATCGGTTTCAGGTTGCGTTACTTTTAATTTTTGCTTTAATAACGCATAATCTTGCGTTAACGTTACAAGTTGATGATGTAATTTAGAAATTTTTCTTGTTAAGTCAAAAATTAATATGAAACAGAATAATAGTCCAAATAAGAATAAAACAGATGGAGGATATTCTACGTGTAATAGTTGGCCAATCCAATTTATAATTTTTTCAGTAGAACTTAAAATAGCCATTGCAACACAAACGAAAATCCATAAAATAGCATATTTAGTTTCTAAAGCTCCACGACGAATGGAATTAATAATTAATAAAAATAATAATAGAATGAAGATAAATGAAAAGGTAATTATAGGCATTTATTATCAACCTTTCACAATTTTTTGCATCAATATAGCAAGGCTTACTTTAATCATGTAATATGCAGATTTAAGAGGTGTGATAGAAGATTGTCCCCCTTGACGCTCTTGCATATTTACGGATATTTCATTAATGCGTAATTTTTTCTTTTTTAAATGAATAAGGACTTCTGGTTCTGGATAATCTTTTGGATAATTATGTGCAAAAATCTTAATTACTTCTCTATTGATAGCACGATACCCAGAAGTTGGATCCATAAAGGTTTGTTTTGTTAGTACTTTCAGTAGAGCAGTAAAATAAAAAATACCAATTCTTCTAGAAATACTACCTTTATAGGCTGTTTTCTCTGTAAAACGTGAACCTAGCACCATATCGCATTGGTCTTCAGCAATAGGTTTTATAATTTTGTACAAATCATCAGGATTATGTTGCCCATCAGCATCGAACTGAATCGCAATATCATATCCATTCTCATAAGCGTATTTATAACCAGTTTGTACAGCTGAGCCAATACCTAGGTTATATGGTAAGTTCACAAGGTGAACAGGAAAATCATTTACGATTTGAGCTGTTTTATCATGTGATCCATCATTAATAACGCAAATGCTTAATTCTGTAAAATGCTGTTTTAGTTTTAATAATCTTGTTAATGTATCTGCAATTGCTTCTTCCTCGTTATACGCAGGAATAATAATTAACGTTTTTGGTATTGAAATTGGTACCTCAATAGACATTATCGCACCATCCCTTATATACTTAATTATATTATAGTTATTTTTAAACGAACCTTATCTAATATACCATTAATAGTATAGCAAAATAAAGGAAAAACTGGTGGATTATTTTAGGAGACAAACAGTAAATAAAAGATAAGAGGTGGAATTTTTTACAATAAAAAATACATGCAAGGATGAAATAAACCTGTGCATGTATGAAGTGAGAGTATCGTATTATATATTCCATGGCTTACTTAAAGTTAAAACTTCAGCCATCTCTTTACTTTTTAAACGTCCCTTTTTTCGGTTTTCCGCGCGTTCTAAACCGGTTGTGTGTAACCAATGTTCTTCTTCAGTTTCAGGAAGTACTTGTGGTACGGATGAAGGTTTTCCATCTTTTATTGCCACAAATGTAATGAAGCAAGTAGCAGCAATTCTACGCTCGCCTGCTAATAAGTTTTCTGCGATTACTTTTACGAAAACTTCCATTGAAGATTTCCCTGTATAACATACAAATGCTTCATAACAAACAGAATCAGCTTGGTGAATTGGAGTTAAAAAATCAACTGAATCAATAGATGCTGTTACGCAATGTTTACGACTATGTCTTGCAGCCGCAATTGAAGCAATACTATCAATTTCTGCTAATAATTTCCCTCCAAAAAGTGTTTGGTGATTATTTAAATCGTTAGGAAAAACACGTGTTGTCTTAATTGCTTTAGATTCTCGCATGAATTTCTTTTCCATATATTCAGCCCCTATAGTCTGTTTTCAATCAGAATAATATGTGTAAGCAGATTACTCATATTAGATATTTAATGAAGTAAAGTGTATTCCAAAAGAGGATTATTTAAACTTCTGTATTTGTATTCATGTAACTGAAAGAAAATTTATTTTATCTAAAATGTAGTGTAAAAGAGGATTCGCTTACATTGCAAGTAAAAAGTAATGACTATGTATTTGTCATAGAAATTCCCTATCAGCCGTGTCCCCATTCATGATAGAATCGTTTTGTTATGAATGGAAATAGAGGTGCAATGGACATATGAATCATATACAAACAAATTTTTCATCTTTCTTCAATAAAATTACAATCGGTGCGATGCTCGCATTTTTTGTTTATAGTTGTTGGGCAGCATTTGAGACAAGTAAGCAATTTTTTGGAGGAAGTACAACAAGTGTAACAATCATATTAGCAATTTTCGTCATACTTATTTTGTTAGTGGCATCAATTCTACAATATCGTTTTACAGATAAACAATTTCTTATTTTTCTTATAAGTATATCTATAGTTGTGAGGGTTAGTATGCTGTTATTTGTAGATGCTCCAATAATTGGTGATATGAAAGTGATGTATGAGTCTGCAAAGCAGATTGCAATTGGTAATAATATAGGGACTGTAACTCATTTACCTTTTATTATATATGAGTCGGTAATTATTCGTATATTTGGTGATTCATTATTCGCTTTACAACTATTTAATGTGCTATTTTGCACAGGAACAGCATTATTTATTTATCGTATTGCGGGAATGGTTTTTGGAGAAGAATGCGGTCGTATTGCTTCTATCTTTTATGCTCTGTATATTCCAAATATATTCATGAGTTCCGTATTAACTCCTGAATCAATTGCAATATTTTTATTTTATTTTGCTTGTTACATACTTTTATATAAAGGATTAGATCATCCTTATATGTGGGTGTTTTCAGCGATTTTATTTGCATTTAGTAATATGGTTTTCCCAATGGGATTATTTCTTCCTATTTTTATTACGGTATATGTATTATTAATCGAAGTATTTCAATCAGCAACGAAACAAAAGGTGTTACTAAAAATGATAGGGATACTTATTCTATTTTATAGTGCCCATTTTAGTGTGAATTATGGAATTAAGGCAATGGGATTGTCACAATATACGATTTCAAATGAGACGTATGTTCAATCTGTTTTAATTGGAAAGACGCAACATGAAGAAAAAATATCGAAAAATCAAAGTGTAACAGAGCATATTGATCAAAAGTTAAAAGAGATTGAGGGAGAAAGATTTAAACTTTTAGAGCCGATGATAAATCAGTTTTCAGATGAAGGGGTAAATTCTATTCTTTTCAAATGTGAAAAACTGATATATATAGCCGTAACATTGTTTATGACTATAGCTCTATTACACTTCCTTATTAAGAAACAACAAAATGAGGGATATATGTTGTTCTTATTTTTAATTAGTGGCTACGTATTGTTAAAGCTCTTTCAAGTAGATATGGCATATTACAATGTAATTATGCCGGCATTGTTCATTTTGCAGAGCTTTGGTGTTTATATGAGTTATGTGTATTGTCAAAAAATATTTTTCAGAAAATAAAAAGAATCCATTCTGGATTCTTTTTTTGATGGAAGATGAAATTTAGTAGTCAGTGCAGATGAAAAGTATGCCTGACTTGAATTTGATCCCGCTATTTTCCAGGCAGTAAGACCCCCACCTCAAAATCAGCGAAAGCAAAGAAGTTAGGTGGGGGGCGGGCTGCCCGTAAAAGCCCGATTGGTGAGGGCTGATAATCAACGGGGGATGAACAAAACCCCCGTTGATTAAAGTTTCACTTTATCTTATCGATTTAGTTCTAGTTGTAAATTATCGGCTGTTAGAGCCATTTGTGAGGAATCATCTTGAATTCCTTTCATTACTTGTGAAATAGCTTGTAGCTCGTGTTCAATTTTCTTATTCTGTTCTTTTGAGTTAGACATATCTTTTACAATTTCTTGGAAGTATCGATCTGTTGCTGACATACTATCCGTTCCTTCCGATACGAGAGAGCTAATTTGTTTCACGGAAGACGAGACACGGGTAATTTGTTCATTTGTTTTTTCAACGAGCTTTGTAACGTTAAATATAGATTCTTTCGTTTGCTCTGATAATTTTCGAATTTCACCAGCAACAACAGAAAACCCCTTCCCAAATTCTCCAGCACGTGCAGACTCGATAGCTGCATTTAGTGCGAGTAAATTGGTTTGCTCCGCAATCGATTTAACAATATCTATGATTTCATTAATTTTGTTAGAAATATTAAGGAGTTCATGAGTATCTGTAATAATCGTTTCCATATTCATTTGAATAGATCCCATTCGTTTGTTTTGTTGGTTTAATTGTTCTTTCCCTTTATTGGCTTTTTCTTCAGATGTTGTAGCTAATGATGTACCTGTTTTAGCAATCTCTACAATAGTTTCAGATTTGGCGGTTAGTTTTTGAATAGAAGAGCTTGTTTTTTCAGATACAGCAGCTAGTTCTGTTGCGATATGCGTAATTGTCATAGCAGTTAGTTCTTTTTCTTTCTCATGCTCTTTTCGCATTCTTTCATATTCAGATTCATAAGCTGCAAGAACAAGTTCTTGTTCAAGAGTAAATAATTTATTTATAACATTTATAGAATAGGAAAAATCATCGATTGTTGTTATTTTTGTTTGCAAAATCTTCATGATAGAGCGGAACAATTCTTGATAAGCAGCAGTATACCATTTTCGATGTAAACCAATTTGTACATGCCTTTTGGCAATCCTAACACGCTGTTCAATAAAATCTTCATGCATATTGCCGCTGAATAATTCTTTAATATGTGTTTTTAAAGTTTGTTTTAGTTTTGGAATAGAGCTGTAACGTTCAATAATAGTAATTAAATTAGGTTGTTTTGTAATGTTGGCATAGAATTTTTCAGTAATCCAATCAATTTCTGCATAAATAAAAGGCTGTAGTACTTTTACAACTTGTAAATCTTCTTTTGAAATATGTAGCATATCCATTTGAATTTTTAATTCAGAATTAGTAGGGACATTAAAAGTTATTTGTTGGTCCTTACTTAATTCGATTATACTGGCATTTGTTTTATTAATATTTTTTTTGAAAACCCCAAGCATCATTCTTCCCCCTGTATATAAAACGTTTTCAATTTTAAAACTAATATAGAGTAATTATATATGCTTATATATAATTACTCTATATTAGTTCGTTGAATAGTATATAAATTAAGAGAATTCTATCTAGAATTCTCTTAATGGCCTTTATTAATTTTAGCATGTGTTTTAAAGAAAACAGGGAAATGAACATTATATATTACAGTGACGACACGAATAATGAATGTTACTAATAAACAAACATAGAAAGCTAACACGTGCGCCCCCATAGCGTGTGTGATTAGGAAGCTAATTGCTCCTAAGATAGAAGCGATTGCGTAAATCTCTTTTCGGAATACGTAAGGGATATCTTGAGCACAAATGTCACGCAAAATACCGCCTCCAATACCTGTAATGACTCCCATTGAAACAACTAGAAATGAGGCGTCAACATGATGTGACATTGCCGCATTTGCACCAATAGCTGTAAAAACACCTAAGCCAACAGCATCAGAAAGCATAATAACGACTTGAAGTTTATTGATGCGCTCAAAAAACATACAAGTAAATAATGCTGATAATACACTTACGAAAAAGTAAATGGGTTTTACAAATGCGACAGGGGGCAGGTTACCAATCATGATATCACGAATAATACCGCCGCCGAGCGCAGTAGCTACAGCTAAACAAAGGACACCAAATAAATCTAAATCTTTTTTTAAACCAACTAATGTACCAGAAATGGCAGCGGCGATAATGCCAAGAAACGTAAATATATCGATTAATAACATGGCCTTAATCCCTTCCTCTTAAAGATGTTCCAGAGAAAAAATATACACTAAAGTATTGGAAATAACAATTACTTTTCGCTACATGTAGAAAAACGGATAAAATTCATAAAGAAAGCGTTTGAAAATGTTTGGAAAATAGCCATAAAGTAATTTGAAAAAGATATGAAAAGATTAATTTTACATTTTTTGATGTTGTTTATTTGTTAAAACATTACAATTATAGGTAGGTTATTTATATTTGTATAAAATGATAAAAAAATATTTATATACTGACAAAAATAAGGGGGTGGTTGTTAGATAGATTTTATAAAAATAGGGGAGTATAGCTAAAGGACGATAATTTCTATTACTGATTAATACTTGTCCTGGCTAGTTTTAGCTGGAAAAATAGTTCTCGATTTGAATATGAGTTATGTTATAATTGCTAGGTGTGTTTGAATGATAAAAAATTATGATTAAAAGATAATGTTAAGATTTTGTATGGAGGTCTTGGAATGTTAGCAAATCAAGCTAGGGTTAGATTTGAGCATTTTTTGCTCTTTTTTATTATTTTACAGCCTGTTTTAGATTTATTAACGTCTCTTAGCATCACTTTATTAAAGTCAAATGCTACCGTTGGAATTTTAGTAAGATTCCTTATTATGGCTGTTGGTGGTATTTACATTTTAATTCAGGCAAAAGAGAAGGAAAATAGAAAGTTTTTAATTTATCTTATATTGTTAGCCGGAGTTTTAGGGATAGGATTTATTAATAACAAACTAGTTAAGGATCCTATTGTACTTAGTGAAGAGGTTAAATTCGTTGCGAAAGCATTATATATATATATCATGCTGGGATCATACATTTTAGCTTTAAAATCATTGAAAAAGACAGTTAATATTAGTGATAAGGTTCGAAATAGTATTGTATATTCTACATTAATCATTAACGCAATTATGGTTATTTCTATTTCAACATCTACTGACTTTGGTAGTTATGAATGGATGAAGGTTGGTTCTCGAGGTTGGTTCTATGCAGGGAATGAACTAGGTTCAATCTTAGCTATTATTTTCCCTATTGTAGTACTATATTCTATTCAAAAAACAAAGAGCTGGAAACACATTCTATATTGGATTCCATCACTTTTAATGATTTATTCGCTAATTCAAGTTGGTACAAAAGTAGGAATGGGCTCAATTGGTGCTACGTTAGTGGCAGCAATCGGGATTATTTTACTACAATTATTATTTGATAGAAAAAATCCGAACAAAAAATCCCTTGCACTTAATGCAGTAATTGCTATTGTCCTATTAGCTGGTGTAGTCGGAACGTTTAAACAAACGCCATTAGCACAAAATATGGGTATTCACAATAATTATTTATCAGAGCAAAATGTGGCGCAGCAAGGTCAAAAAGAAAAAGAAATTAAAGAGAAGCTGAAAAAAGAGCAAGAACTTAAAGCAAAAGAAGAAAATCATCATAAAGTTGAAAAGCCAGAAGAAAAGGCGAAGATAGAAGAGGAAGTTAAGAAAGAGCTTGAGAAAGAGCAAAAGAAAGAAAATCAAGAAAATCTTATTTTCAGTGGACGTCAAGTATATGAAGAAAGACATAAGCAGTTCTTTAAAGAAGCGCCAATGTCACAAAAGTTATTAGGAATGGGTTATGCAGGTAACTTTAAATACAATGAACAAAAGCAGCCAGATCCAAAACTAATTGAAATGGACTTCCATGATTGGTTTTATGATTTTGGGATTATTGGCTTTGTATTACTAATGATTCCATTTATTTATTACGGGCTAAGAATTCTACTAGCATTTGCTACGAGATTTAAGGACATATTTAATATAAAATATGGAATGATTTCAGCAAGCTTATTGTTAGCGTTAGGTATTGCTTATATTGCAGGACATATTTTAACAGCACCAGGAGTTGGGATTTACTTTGTAGTGGTGTTAGCTTATCTAATAGTAGACCTAGAAATTGAATGATAAAAATAAAAGCTAACTTTTGTTAGCTTTTATTTTTTAGTACAGTAAAATAAAAATAGATGGAAACGTAGCGAGGATTTAAAGGAGGAAAAAATATGAAAATATTGCATATGAATGCAGGAGCAGAAGATGGGGGAGGGAAAACACATATTATTTCACTTCTCGATCAGTTTCCAACTGGTGAAGTAGAATTAGCAGTATTTGAAGATGGAATTGTTGCGAAGGAAGCAAGGGAGTTAGGGATAAAAGTCCATGTGTTTTCACAAAAATCGCGCTATGATTTATCCATTTTAAAGAATATAAGTGAATTTATTAATAAAGAAAAATTTGATGTAGTTCATACACATGGCCCTAGGGCTAATTTCTATGTTTCTTTAATGAAAAAGAGAATAAAGGCAAAATGGGTAACGACTATTCATAGTGATCCATTTCAAGACTTTACTAAACAGGGCTTAAAAGGTTGGATTTTTACGAAATTAAATTTGAAAGCCTTAAAAAATATAGACTTATTTTTCGTTGTAACAAATAGATTGAAAAAAAGCCTGGCAGCATTAGGTATTTCAAATGAAAAGATGCATGTTATTTATAATGGAATTGAATACGATAAGGAAAAAGCAGAAGGCTATAATAAAAAAGAAATGTTCAATATTGATGAAGATGTATTTACGGCAATCCAAGTAGCACGATTACATCCTGTCAAAGGACATGAAGTTTTATTCGATGCGTTACAACAAACAAAATTAGAGAAAATTAAAGTATTATTAGTTGGCGATGGCCCATTAGAAGAAAATCTAAAGTCATTAGCTACTGAAAAAGGGATTAACGATAAAGTAGAGTTTTTAGGACATCGTCAAGATGTAAAACAATTATTTGCGTCGTCACATGTAAATTTATTAACTTCCCATAGTGAAGGGTTCCCACTAGTTTTATTAGAAGCGGCAAATCAACGCGTACCATCAATTGTGACTAGGGCTGGAGAAATTGAACCATTAATCGTAGATGAAACTTACGGATGGATTGTGCCAACAGGTGATGGAAAGGCATTAGCATTAGCTTTAGAAGAAGCGTATGATAAGTGGAAAACTGGAGAGTTAGCAGCAATGGGTAAACATATTTATGAGCATGCTACTATGAACTTCTCACTTCAGAAACTATATGAAGATACAAAGGAAACATATAAGCAATTAATAGCGAAAAACTTGTAATGATAGAGAGGATAGTTAACTATGGCAGTACAAACAGTTGATATTCTAGGCGTTCCTTTTTCTACAATGACAATGGATGAAACGGTCCAATATTTAAAAGAACAACTAGAAGCGGAGCGAACTCATACGTTTCAGGTAGTAACAGCAAACCCTGAAATTGTTATGTGCGCAAAAAAGGATGAAAAGTTCTATCAAACATTATTGAATACAGATTTAATTACACCTGATGGTATTGGGGTTGTAAAGGCAAGCGGGATGCTTGGTACACCTTTAAAAGAACGTGTAGCAGGTTTTGATTTAATGTGTAATTTACTTGCGAAGTTATCAGAAGATAGTAAGCCGGTATCTGTTTTCTTATTAGGTGCAAAGCCGCATGTTGTACAAGCTGCAGCAGATCATTTAACAAAGACATATTCAGCTGTATCCATCGCCGGTATACAAGATGGTTATTTTAAACAAGAAGACGAAGAGAATATTATTTCTCGCATTCAAGAAGCAAAACCAGATTTATTACTTGTTGCACTTGGTTTCCCGAGACAAGAGAACTTTATCCAAAACAATAAGCATCGTTTAGAAACGAAAATGGCTGTTGGAGTAGGTGGAAGTTTAGACGTATGGGCTGGAGAGGTAAAACGTGCACCAAAATGGATTCAAGCGATTCATTTAGAGTGGTTTTATAGATTATGCAGTAATCCAACACGCTGGCGTCGTCAGTTAGTATTAGCGGAATTTTTAAAAGAAGTAATGCGTTCGAAAAAGTAGCGAAATATCGCTGCTTTTTTTATTTGTTCATTTTTAATAAATTGAAACTTTAATCAGTGAGGCATCCCCACAGATTATTAGCTCTCACCAATCGGGATAGACGTTTTACTTTTTGGGAATGATGAAGGAGAATTTTTTACACAAAAGTATTTTACTTATACAATTCACACATGTAAAATGATGTGTAAAGACACCTGTGTGAGGAGGACTTCTAGTGGGCAAGGTTAAAGAAATTTCGAAGCGCAAACTACTAGGTATAGCTGGGCTTGGATGGCTATTTGATGCAATGGATGTTGGAATGCTTTCATTTGTAATGGTAGCCTTGCAAAAGGATTGGGGATTAAGTACGCAAGAAATGGGCTGGATAGGCAGTATTAACTCAATCGGTATGGCAGTAGGAGCGCTTATTTTTGGGATACTATCAGATAAAATAGGGCGAAAATCAGTCTTTATTATTACATTATTATTATTTTCTATCGGTAGTGGTTTAACTGCATTAACAACAACACTTGCGATGTTTCTCGTTTTACGCTTTTTAATTGGTATGGGGCTTGGCGGAGAGCTTCCGGTTGCCTCTACACTAGTATCAGAGAGTGTTGAAGCGCATGAACGTGGGAAAATTGTTGTGTTATTAGAAAGTTTTTGGGCAGGTGGATGGCTAATTGCAGCTCTTATCTCGTATTTTGTTATTCCTAAATATGGTTGGGAAGTTGCGATGGTATTGAGTGCAGTTCCAGCATTATATGCTTTATATTTAAGATGGAATTTACCGGATTCCCCAAGGTTCCAAAAAGTTGAAAAAAGGCCATCTGTTATTGAAAATATAAAATCAGTTTGGTCTGGGGAATATCGTAAAGCAACAATTATGCTATGGATTCTATGGTTTTGTGTTGTTTTTTCCTATTATGGAATGTTCCTTTGGTTACCGAGTGTAATGGTGCTAAAAGGATTTAGTTTAATAAAAAGTTTCCAATACGTACTTATTATGACATTAGCTCAACTTCCAGGATATTTCACAGCTGCTTGGTTTATTGAACGTCTCGGTCGTAAATTTGTTTTGGTTACGTATTTAATCGGGACAGCTTGCAGTGCTTATTTGTTTGGGGTTGCGGATTCATTAACAGTATTAATCGTGGCAGGTATGTTACTATCCTTCTTTAACTTAGGTGCTTGGGGAGCATTATACGCCTATACACCTGAGCAGTATCCAACGGTTATTCGTGGTACAGGTGCAGGAATGGCAGCAGCATTTGGTCGTATTGGTGGTATTCTTGGGCCACTATTAGTGGGATATTTAGTTGCTTCAGAAGCTTCACTATCATTAATATTTACGATTTTCTGTGGATCAATTTTAATTGGTGTATTCGCTGTAATAATACTTGGACAGGAAACGAAGCAACGAGAATTAGTATAAAGTGAAAATTTGAACGTATCCCTGACCGTTTATTATCCTACACTACTCGGCTCTTTATAGGCAGTTAGTGCGGGATAAAAGGGGAGAGGAAACCGAAGTGGTTTCCTTTTTTCTGTTTTTTTAGATAAATAATGGTATAGTAAGAAAAAGGGATTATTTCTTATAAAAGCGAATGTATACAACAGGACATATGGACAAAGAATTAGGTGGTTGAAGAAATGAAAATTTTACTGATCATGGAAGAGGCAGAAGAGAGAAGAGAGTTAGCTGAAAATTTCACTGAAAATATGAGAAATGTAGAATATTTTGAAGCAAAGACAGGAACAGAATCTTTATTTATGATGAAAAAACATATACCAGACTTTGTTTTTTTAAGTTCCAAATTACTAGATGGTACTGGTTTTGAATATGCAAGTTTATTACGAGAAATAAATTGCTATACAAAATTTATTTTTGTAGGTGAAAACATAGAAGAATCTATTACAGCTTTTCGTTTCCAAGCATTTTATTATTTATTGCGACCATTTCGTGAAGAAGATTTACAATTTCTTTTATATAAAATAGGTAAAGAACAAGGTGAGAAAGCAAAGAGTTATTTGCGAAAACTACCGATAGAAAGTCAAGAGGGTATACGATATATTCTTCCAGAAGATATCGTATATGTAAGTAAAAATAAAGAAAATAAAACTGTTTCAATTTACACAACGAATAATCAGTATATTTCAACATATACACTTCAGGAATTAGAAAATAAGCTAAATGCATATGATTTTTTACGTGTACATAAAAGCTATTTAATTAATATGTCATATGTAAAAGAACTGAAACCTTACTATAATGGCACGTATAATTTGTATTTAGATAGGTATGATGAGCAACCGATTCCAGTCAGTCGTAATTATGTAAAACGCCTTCGAAATAACATTGAATTATAGTAGGTAATGAGAGTATTTTAACATGATAAACTGAAAATCCTTCATGATAGGGAGGATTCAAGTTAAATATTCAGAAAATTTAGTACAATCTCCACTAAGAAATAGTATTGGGGGAATTGTATGTGAAGACATTGAAATCGATCTTACTTTGGGGCGTTATTACAGCAGTAGGAGCAGGTGCTTTTGGGGTAATAGCTTTATCACAAGGTGAAACCATTAATGCTGTATGGCTCTTAGTAGCTGCCGTATGTGTATATGCAGTTGCTTACCGCTTTTATAGTAGATTTATAGCGAGAAAGGTTTTTAATTTAGATGATAATCGGCAAACACCAGCCCATACATTAAACGATGGGAAAGACTATGTTCCAACAAATAAGTGGGTATTGTTTGGACATCACTTTGCAGCGATTGCTGGGGCGGGACCTTTAGTAGGACCGATTTTAGCAGCACAAATGGGATATTTACCAGGAACCATTTGGATTATTGTTGGGGTAGTTGTTGCGGGGGCTGTCCAAGATTTTGTCATTTTATTTGCTTCGATGAGACGTAATGGTAAATCGTTAGGAGAAATGATTAAAGATGAGATTGGACCTGTTACAGGACTAATTGCAATGATAGGTATTTTAGGAATTATGATTATTTTATTAGCAGTATTAGCGTTAGTCGTAGTAAAGGCACTAATCGGAAGTCCTTGGGGAATGTTTACGATAGCAGCAACGATTCCTATCGCTATTTTAATGGGAGTTTATATGCGCTATATTAGGCCTGGTCGTGTTGGAGAAGGATCAGTAATTGGTATTATCCTACTTATTTTATCTCTTGTTGGAGGACAGTATGTAGCAGAAAATCCAACACTTGCAAGTATGTTCACATTTAGTGGTGAAACAATTGCTATTATGCTTATTGTATATGGATTTATCGCATCGGCATTACCAGTTTGGATGCTTTTAGCACCACGTGATTATTTAAGTACATTTTTAAAAGTCGGAACAATTGTAGGGTTAGCAATCGGTATCTTAATTGTAGCACCAGATTTACAAATGCCAGCAGTTTCGAAATTTATTGATGGAACTGGTCCTGTGTTTTCTGGAAACTTATTCCCGTTCTTATTTATTACTATTGCTTGTGGTGCAGTGTCTGGATTCCATGCTCTCGTTTCATCAGGTACGACGCCGAAGATGATCGAGCAAGAGGGACACGCACAGCCAATCGGTTATGGAGCAATGTTAATGGAGTCGTTTGTAGCAGCGATGGCGATGATTGCGGCTTGTGTATTAACACCGGGAACGTATTTTGCAATTAATAGCCCCGCAGCACTTATCGGTACAGATGTTTCGCAGGCAGCTCAAGTTATTTCCTCATGGGGATTTGCTATTACACCAAATGAACTAAAAGATCTCGCTGTAAATGTTGGAGAGCAAACAATTTTATCACGTACAGGTGGTGCGCCAACATTAGCGATAGGTATGGCATATATTTTCTCACAAGTAATAGGTGGAACGGCCATGATGGCATTTTGGTATCATTTTGCGATTCTCTTTGAAGCTCTATTCATTTTAACAACAATTGATGCCGGAACGCGTGTCGGCCGATTTATGATTCAAGATATTTTAGGGCATGTATATAAGCCATTTGGGAAAACGGATTCTACATTAGCGAATGTAATCGCTACAACATTATGTGTATTAGGGTGGGGATATTTCTTATACCAAGGGGTAATAGATCCGCTCGGTGGAATTAATACATTATGGCCACTTTTCGGTATTGCAAATCAAATGCTAGCAGGTATTGCATTATTACTTGGAACGACAATTTTGTTCAAAATGGGAAAAAAGGCGTACGTTTGGGTAACACTTATTCCAACTGTCGGGTTGCTGATTGTAACGATGACGGCGGGATATCAAAAGCTATTTCATGAAAATCCTAAAATTGGATTTCTATCGCATGCAAAGGTATTTCAGGGAGCATTAGATGAGGGAAAAGTGTTAGCGCCAGCAAAAAATGTTGCTCAAATGAAGCAAATTATTTTCAATGATTATATCGATGCAGCGCTTTGCGGAATTTTTATGATAGTTGTAATCGCTGTGTTAATTTCAGCACTTCGAATTTGGATCCAAGTATTAAGAAATAAGCCAATGCCGTTAAAAGAGGCACCATATATTCCTAGAGATGAAAGTGAGTCGAGGAACTATGCTTAAAAAGTTGTGGCAAGTATGGGGTGAAAGAAAACGCTTTATTAGTTTGCTCGTTGGGGTACCAAGTTATGAAGTATATGTGGAGCATATGAAAAAGCATCATCCTGAAGAAGAGGTTGTATGTCAAAAGCAATTTTTTGCTGAGGCACAAGAAGCAAGATTTAATGTAAAGGGTGGAAAAATATCACGCTGTTGTTAATGAAAAAGGGCGAGTTTTCGCCCTTTTTATTTTTTTGCTGTTTCACGTGGAACAGCAAAAATAAATAAAATATTTGGGAATTAAAGGTATTTCGTATACAATAAGGTGAGGAAGGGGATAGATGGAAAAGTAGGGAGATTATTTTATGTTAAGGGACTTATTTGTAAATACAACAATTATTCTTTCCTTTATTTTTATTGGAGGTCAGCTTTTAAGGGATAAGCCGTTAAAAGAAGGATTCTCTTTTGGGCAGAAATGTGTAGTAGGCATTTTTACTGGGATACTAGGTATAGTATTAATGTATTTCAGTGTTCGTGTTGGTACCATTCTATTGGATTTACGCTACTTAGCTGTTATTCTAGCTGTTATTATTGGAGGACCGATAGCGAGTACCATAACAATTGGTATGATTTTAGTAACTAGGCTGTTGTTTATGGATTATTCATTAGCTTCTCAAGTGGCTTTTTATACAATCATTGCGATAGGAATAGGGAGTATCTTTATTTCGCGCATGAAGCTTTCTTTAGGGGGAAAGTGGGTATGGTTACACACATATATTTTATCTATTCTAATCCCAGCGTTATATATATGGTTAATTAAAGAGATCCACATAGTGAGATTATATTTAATTTCTAGTATTATTACAGGTTACATAACATTCATAAGTGCAAATTATGTTTTACAATCCAATGAGTTATTTCAAAAGATAAAACAATACGCAACGATAGATGCATTGACAGGTTTAGGAAACGTAAGACAGTTTGATTTAGAGATGAATCGTCATATTAGTAATAAGAACATGAAAAATGATTCGTTTTGTTTACTACTTATAGATATTGACCACTTTAAGTATGTAAATGATACGTACGGGCATCCTGCAGGGGACGAAGTGCTAAAACAAGTAGGATGTATTTTACGAGAAACTTCACAATTTCCAGATTTGGCTTTTCGAAAGGGTGGAGAGGAGTTTGCGCTTTTGATACCGAATAAGGGATTAGCTTACGGAATTCTTACGGGCGAGCAAATTCGTACAGCTGTTGAAAGTCACTCATTTCAATTGTTAGATGAAACGAAAATAAAAATTACAGTTTCGGTGGGGGTTTCAGAATATGAAGGATCACCGGAGCAATTTATTCAAGTGGCAGATGATGCGTTATACTACTCGAAACGAAATGGTAGAAATAAGGTCAGCTCTGTATCTTAAAGATAAGATGACCAGAAGACATAAAGCTTATAAAAAACACTCACAGAGGCAATGTATGAACTTTGTGAGTGTTTTTTATTTATATATTAGACAAGTTCTTTTGATACAACAAATTTACGATATGCACCATGGTGAGTTGGACCTACGTATTCGTTAATTTTGAATGAGTAACGAATAGCAGCTGTGATGAATTCTTTAGCAGTTTTTACTGCTTCTTTCACAGGTTTTCCTTTTGCAAGTTCTGCTGTAATTGCAGCAGAATATGTGCAACCTGCGCCGTGTGTATTTGTCGTATCAATTTTTTCTGATTCTAGAAGGTCGAATGTTTCTCCATCATATAGGACGTCGATTGCAGTTTCCGTACCAAGTTTGCTACCGCCTTTAATTAGGACGTATTTCGCACCTAAAGCATGGATCTTTTTCGCTGCTTCTTTCATGTCTTCAAGAGAATTAATCTTTACGCCACTTAATTGGTAAGCTTCAAATAAGTTTGGTGTTACAACTAATGCCTTTGGAACAAGAACGTCACGTAAGCAATCATTCGTTTCAGGATGTAATGCTTCATCAGCACCTTTACATACCATAACAGGGTCAACTACTACATTTTTGAAATTGTGCTTTTCGATTGTTTCTGCAACCATTTCAATAATTTCTACTGATCCAAGCATACCTGTTTTTAAAGCGTCTACGCCAACACCTTCAATTGTTGTTTCTAATTGTGGTTTTAATGTAGAAGCTGGGATTGGAAATACGTTATGTGCCCAACCGTTATGTGGATCCATCGTTACGATTGTTGTAAGAGATGTCATTCCGTATACGCCCAGTTCTTGGAATGTTTTTAAATCTGCTTGTATACCAGCACCGCCACTTGTGTCAGAACCAGCGATAGTAAGTGCTTTATTTAATGTCATTATGAAAGCCCCCTCGAGTGATATAATGAAAACTATGTTCTCACCATTATATCAATGTTACGAATAAGTACAAAGTGAAAAGTAGATGATTTATTTTAAGAGCTATTTAAAATCTTGTATGCAGGAGACTGAGTATGTTTCGAGATAATCGTACAAATGAATTAGTTATATTAAAGGAAATTGCAGAAACATTAAATACATCAAATGATACATATCATGTATTGCAAGCTGTCCTAGAGAAATTACTAAGTGTAACAGGCTTAACGACAGGATGGATTTTTCTTGCGGATGAAAATGGGAAGTATACGAAGTTAATTGATTATCAATTACCAGAGGCACTTACATATGAAAATAAACGCCCGATGTGCGAAGGTGAATGTTGGTGTTTACGAGGTTTTGTAGATGGAAAATTAGAGAGAGCCGTTAATATTATTGAATGTAAAAGAATTAATAATGCAATTGAATATAATTGGGGGGATACGGAGGGCATTCTTCATCATGCTACGGTTCCTTTAAAAGCTGGGGGAGAAAAATTTGGGGTGTTAAATGTTGCAAGTCCGGGTAAAACACATTTTTCAGAAGAAGAATTAGTATTACTCCAATCGGTTGCCTTCCAAATTGGTACGGCTTTAAAGCGAACAAAATTATATGAAAATGAAAAGAGAAG
Source organism: Bacillus sp. JAS24-2 (assembly GCF_008274905.1). Lineage (NCBI taxonomy): Bacteria > Bacillati > Bacillota > Bacilli > Caryophanales > Bacillaceae > Bacillus > Bacillus sp. JAS24-2. The sequence continues at coordinate 5,142,118 of NZ_CP031068.1, read as the reverse complement.
AGCACATTATTATGTGAAATTAGAGCGTTTCATTCAAGATTTAAAAACGATTCATAAGTTTAATGTACTACCTGAAAAGGTGGTAAATCACGTAGGTGAAGTATTTCAATGGAATCAAGTAGCGCTTTTTATTAGGGAGGAAAAAGAATTATCTCTGCGAGCGTCTTACGTTCAGGAAGAGTTAAAAGAGGATATAAAAGAGGCGGCCAAGAAGGCGTTAGAACAAGATGAACCAGTTCTAATAAAACATCAAATAGGACATAATGTACATCTAAATCGAGCTGTTATTGCTACACCAATACATATTCAAAACCATATATTTGGTGTTTTATGTGTTAGCTTGAATAATGGAGAGTTGGATGCTAATACAATAGATGTAATTCAAGCATTATCGAACCATGTTTCGTTAATAATAGAGAATTTGAGGTTAAACGAGCAGCGCCGTGAACTTGTGCGAATGGAAGAAAGAAATCGGTTAGCAAGAGATTTACATGATTCTGTTTCGCAAAAATTATTTTCATTAACCTTCATGACAAAAGGCGCTGAGGCAGTTTTAAAAGGTAAAAATGAAAAGGTAGATCAATCTTTGTATGAGATGCGTGAACTGGCGCAAGGAGCTTTGAAAGAAATGAGGACATTAATTTGGCAGCTTCGTCCGGCAGGATTAGAAAAAGGATTATTGCCAGCTCTAAAGCAGTACGGTGAAAATTTGGGACTGAAAATTAGGGAGCAAGTTACGGGTGTTCGTGATTTACCTCGTGTAGTAGAAGAAGCTTTGTGGCGCATAGGCCAAGAAGCACTGAACAATGTAAGTAAGCATGCAGGTATAAAAGAAGCGACGATTTATTTTACAGTGAATGAGAAAAATGTATCATTAGAAATAGTTGATCAAGGAAAGGGATTTGTGGAAAAGAATATAAAAGAAAAGAAATCACTAGGTATGACTACGATGCGTGAAAGAGTAGAATTAGTTGGTGGAACAATTAAAATTGTAAGTGATAAGAAAAGAACAAGTGTAAAAATAAACGTACCATTATGATGTGAAAATGAGGGAAGTTCGTGAAAATAAAAGTATTGTTAGTTGATGATCATACAGTCGTTTTAAAAGGATTAGCATTTTTCTTAAGTACACAGGAAGATTTAGAGTTAGTTGGAGAAGCGAATAATGGGAAAGAAGCGTTAGTGAAAGTAGGAGAAACAACTCCCGATGTTATATTAATGGATTTATACATGCCTGAAATGGATGGTGTTGAGGCGACGGCATATATTAAAAAAGAGTATCCAAATGTGAAAGTAATTGTATTAACTAGCTTTTCTGATCAGGCGCATGTGTTACCTGCATTAAGGGCTGGAGCAAGTGGTTATATTTTAAAAGATGTAGAACCAGATCAGCTTGTTGAGGCTATTCGAAGCGCATATAAAGGTAATATTCAATTACATCCGGATATAGCAAATGCTCTTCTCTCTCAAACGTTACCTGTAGAAGAAAAGGAAGAAGAACCTTCTATTCAAGTGGATGTGCTAACAGCGAGAGAAAATGAAGTATTGCAGCTATTAGCGAAAGGGATGAGCAATAAGGAAGTTGCATCTGTTTTAGTTATTACAGAAAAGACGGTTAAGGCGCATGTAAGTAGCATTTTGAGTAAGTTGAATTTATCTGATCGTACGCAAGCGGCATTATATGCAGTGAAAAATGGAATTGTATAAGACGAAAGTCGTAAGACCAAGTTCGCCTTTGGAAGGTGGACTTTTTTTATGGAAAAATACGTCTATGTGAGGACGAAATTGTCATTATATAAAGATAAAATATGTTTGTAAGCAACAAAACAACAATTACAAGGGATACCTTTTTTGAAAGCATATAACAACATAAGAGTGAGTACTAGGAGGAATAAATAATGGCAACAGTTTTATTCGTTAAAGCAAATAACCGTCCAGCGGAACAAGCAGTTAGTGTAAAATTATATGAGGCATTTTTAGCAAACTATAAAGAAGCACACCCAAATGATACAGTAGTAGAACTTGATTTATATAAAGAAGAATTACCATATGTAGGCGTAGATATGATTAATGGTACATTCAAGGTAGGTAAAGGATTTGATTTAACAGAAGAAGAGGCAAAAGCAGTAGCAGTTGCTGATAAGTATTTAAATCAATTCCTAGAAGCTGATAAAGTTGTTTTCGGCTTCCCATTATGGAACTTAACGATTCCAGCAGTATTGCACACATATATTGATTATTTAAACCGTGCTGGTAAAACGTTCAAATATACGCCAGAGGGTCCAGTTGGCCTAATCGGAGATAAGAAGATTGCATTATTAAATGCAAGAGGCGGCGTATATTCAGAAGGTCCAGCAGCTGAGGTAGAAATGGCTGTTAAATATGTAGCAAGTATGATGGGCTTCTTCGGCGCAACAAACATGGAAACAGTAGTTATTGAAGGGCATAACCAATTCCCAGATAAAGCAGAAGAAATCATTGCTGCAGGTCTTGAAGAAGCAGCTAAAGTAGCAAGTAAATTTTAATTAAAAGTATAATCGTCACTCGAAAAAACAGCATTAACATGTAAACGTTAATGCTGTTTTTTTATATTTTTAGTTCATCAGCAAGTTTTTCTAATGTATTTCGATCTTGTATATAATATGTTCGGCCTTCTTTTCTTAAATAATTTTGTTGGCAAAACTGATTTAATACATATAAAAGATGACGGTAGCTGACATTTAAATATTCCGAGGCCTCGGTATGCTTTTCTATATAACAATTATTTTGCTCTGTTAATAAAATAAAAGCAGCTAATCGATTTTCAAAAGGATAACTATAGTTTTTTGCGTGATTTTCAGTGCGAGTAATTGTCTTTTCTCCAATAAATTTACATAAGTGCTGTAAAAACGTTGCATCTTGTAATAAAAGTTGCTGACAATCTTTAAGAGGAAGTGCCAAACACACACAATCTTCTAGTACTTCAACGGACTTAGTAATATTTTCTACTCCTATTAATCCTAATTCCCCGATAAAAGATGGTGCTTGAATAAAATTAATTAATGAAACCTTCCCGTTTTTATGACTCATATATATTTTTGCTTTCCCAGAAATTAAGTAATAGAGATAAGGGAGAGCATTTCCTTCGCTACATATCATCTCTTTCGTTTGAAAAGAATGCAGCTCTACATATGGCAAGACATGAAATGAAAATAGGGTATGGAATTGATGGATTCGCATGTATTGATAAATTTCTTCCTCATTTTTGCTGATTTTCATATTTTCACCCCCATGTATAGTATGAGATATCTCCTATTATCTTTACAAGAAGGAATGATACGATTTATGTAAATTTGTTTTTGTAGAAAAGAGAGTGTGATGAATTTATGAAAAAATATAAAACATTGTTATTTGATGTAGATGATACATTACTAGATTTCCAAAAGGCTGAAAAAGTGGCTTTACGGGTGCTTTTTGAAGAGAAGGGAATCCCTTTAACAGACGAGATAGAGGCTCGTTATAAAAAAATAAATAAAGGTCTTTGGGATGCTTTTGAAAAAGGAGAACTATCACGCGATGAAGTTGTAAATACAAGATTTTCTCTGTTGTTTAAAGAGTATGGAGAAGAAGTGGATGGAATATTATTGGAAAATAATTATCGTAACTACTTAGAAGAAGGAAATCAACTCATGCAAGGTGCGTTTGAATTTATAAATCAAATTCAAGGAGAGTATGAATTGTATATAGTGACAAATGGTGTTTCTAAGACGCAAGATAAACGTTTGCGTAATGCAGGTTTACATTCATTATTTAAAGATGTTTTTGTTTCGGAAGATACAGGTTTTCAAAAACCGATGAAAGAGTATTTTGATTATGTTTTTGAACGGATTCCTAACTTTGCACCTGAAGCAGGGCTGATTATTGGGGATTCATTAAGCGCTGATATGAAAGGTGGATATGTAGCGGGAATTGATACTTGTTGGTTTAATCCAGAAAGGAAATTAAATGATAGTGGGATTATACCGACATATGAAGTGCATAATTTTGAGGAGTTAGAAGCGTTATTAAAGCAGCATGTGTAATAAAAAAATAGGCAGTGGAGCTTTCATCCCCACTGCCTATTTTTATTAATTTTTATTTTCGTTATGTTTTGGGAGCGGAAAGGCATTCCCGATAGCAGCTGCACCAAGCATGGGCAATAGTAAATTAAGCGGGAAAAACATAAGTAATAGTAATGTTATAGCTATTGGCTTTCGTAACGCATAGCTTGAAATTGCTGTCGTTACGATGGCAACAGATGCTACTGGATCTATAGGAAGAATAGATGCTACAGCGTATCCGATACTTGACCCGGAAAATATAATTGGGAAGATATGTCCACCTCGCCACCCTGTGTTCAAACAAACGGCAGTAATGCACAACTTTAAAATCCCTGAAAGAAGTAGTATCCAAAAAGATAAATGGCTCCATTCAACAACTAATTCTTTTAATTGATGTTCACCTGAAAATAATGTGTACGGAAGAAAAGTTCCCGCAATTCCTAATAAAATACCACCGATAATTCCGAGTGTCAGTTTGTATTCCCTAAAAGGGTGAATTAACTTCTCTAATGTGAATTCTAACTTGAAATAAAAGAAACCAACTATAGCACCGATACTAGCAAGTGGAAGAAATGCGATCCATTCATTGAAAGAAAGTGCACCTTCCCCGAAATCAACAATAAAGGATCCACGATTATCGAGTTTACTCAGTAGTAAATAAACAGAAAAACCTGCGAAAGTAGTAGCTAAGTATACAATCGCCTTTTTTCCTTTAGAAAAAGCAGCAATTTGTTCCCCCTCATTTTCATTTGGTGCTAAATAACCGAATAATGGTGCGTTAAAAATGACACTTAAAGTAGCTCCAATTCCGATCTCGGTTAGCTCATTCATACTCTTTAAGGCAAATTTAAAGCGATCCCCTACCCATGTGCACAGTCCGCCTATAATTCCAACTAGTGCGGCTTCTGGACCAAGACTAGCACCGAAAATTAAAACAATAATCGCTGTTAAAGTAGCCTGATGGACAAAGCGATATTCGATTCGACCAGTTTTTTTATATTCAGCCATCACTTCAGGCATAAGGCGTGGGTATGTACCGAAATGTTTTTGTGATAGACCAACAAGGACCCCGCCAATTATTGTTACGCAAAGGGTGTAATAAGAGGGAAAAGAGAGAACTTCAGGCAAGTATCCCCAAATAAAGTGGATTCCAATATTTATTGTGACTAAAAATAACCAGACTGTAGCTCCTACTATAGATCCTAGAAGAATGCCATATAGAGCAAGTATGTACTGCATATCTTTTTTATTTGTCATGTTATACCTCCGTTATGTAAATCTTAGTAGGTAAAAAAGTGAAATATACTAGTGAAAAATGGATTGAATATATATAGTATCTTTTTGAGAAGATGGCCTATTCAACATATAGGCTAACTTTAGGGGAATTTGAATTTATAGGTTAAATTACTTATTTAATTTTATAGACTGATTTGAGGTTTTTAAAGGTCTTTTTTGAAATAGACTAGAATATATTTCTTTTGTTGCTTTATATGAAACTGTTAACATTTATTTTAGAACATTCAGAAAAACCGTTTGACATTAGGAAATTATTGCTATAAAATCAACGGTAATTGCATAGTCTTATCAAGAAAAGGTGGAGGGACAGGCCCGATGAAACCTTGGCAACAGCCGTATAACGGAATTGTGCCAAATCCTGCAGGTAGTAATCCTGAAAGATAAGAAAGAGCCTTTAGAGCGTGTTTTCAAACTGCTCCTTTCTTGTTTTCAGGAAAGGGGCAGTTTTTTATTTTGTATAAAAGAAAGGAGAATGAGAGATGGGAGAATCATGGGGAAAAGGAACAATTTGTGTGCAAGGTGGCTATACGCCAAAAAATGGTGAACCACGTGTTTTACCACTTTATCAAAGTACAACATATAAATACGATACTTCAGATGATTTAGCAGCCCTATTTAACTTAGAGGCAGAAGGATATATTTATACACGTATTGGAAACCCTACTCTAGCCGCATTTGAGCAGAAGTTATCAGATTTAGAAGGCGGTGTAGGAGCTGTTGCAACGGCTTCTGGGCAAGCAGCTATTATGCTCGCAGTTTTAAATATTTGTAGTAGTGGGGATCATTTACTTTGTTCTTCAACGGTTTACGGGGGAACGTTTAATTTATTTGGAGTGAGTTTGCGTAAACTGGGCATTGATGTTACGTTCTTTAATCCAAATTTAACGGCAGATGAAATTACGGCGCTTGCTAATGACAAGACGAAACTTATCTATGCAGAATCGTTAGGAAATCCAGCGATGAATGTTTTAAATTTTAAAGAATTTTCAGCTGCTGCTAAAGAATTAGAGGTACCTTTTATCGTTGATAATACATTAGCAACTCCTTATTTATGCCAGGCGTTTGAACATGGGGCAAATATTATTGTTCATTCTACGACGAAGTATATCGATGGGCATGCGAGCTCCTTAGGCGGTATTGTAATTGACGGTGGAAACTTTGATTGGACAAATGGAAAGTATCCTGAACTTGTTGAACCAGATCCAAGTTATCACGGTGTAAGTTACGTTCAAAACTTTGGTGCAGCAGCGTATATTGTGAAAGCACGTGTTCAGCTATTAAGAGATTATGGAAATTGTATGAGCCCATTCAATGCATATATTAGCAATATTGGCTTAGAAACATTGCATTTACGAATGGAACGTCATAGTGAAAATGCTCTTGCAGTTGCTAAGTGGCTTGCTAATCATGAACGTATTGAATGGGTGAATTATCCGGGCTTAGATAGTAATGAAAATTACTCATTGGCACAACAGTACTTGAAAAAAGGTGCTAGTGGTGTTTTAACTTTCGGTATTAAAGGCGGATTAGAAGCAGCAAAAGAATTTATCGCAAATGTAAAACTAGCAACTCTTGTAACACACGTAGCTGATGCACGAACTTGCGTTATACATCCTGCTAGTACGACGCATAGACAATTAAATGCTGAAGATCAGCGTTTAGCTGGTGTTACATCTGATTTAATTCGTTTATCAGTTGGTATAGAAGATGTTTCTGATATTATTGCAGATTTGGAAGCAGCTCTAGTTGGGGGCAAAACACATGCCGATCATAATTGATAAAGATTTACCGGCTCGCAAAGTGTTACAAAAAGAAAATATTTTTGTAATGACGAAGGAGCGAGCGGAAACACAAGATATACGCGCTTTGAAAATTGCTATATTAAATTTAATGCCAACGAAGCAAGACACAGAGGCACAATTACTTCGCTTAATTGGAAACACACCGTTACAATTAGATGTTCATTTGCTTCATATGGAATCACATCTATCTCGTAATGTAACGCAAGAACATTTAACAAGCTTTTATAAAACGTTTCGTGATATTGAAAATGAAAAGTTTGATGGGCTCATTATTACAGGAGCGCCAGTGGAGACTCTTGCTTTTGAAGAGGTAGATTATTGGGAAGAGCTTAAACATATTATGGAGTATTCAAAAACGAATGTAACATCTACGCTCCATATTTGCTGGGGAGCACAGGCTGGCTTGTACTATCATTATGGTGTTCCAAAGTATCCCCTTAAGGAAAAAATGTTCGGTGTATTTGAACATGAAGTTTGCGAGCAACATGTGAAATTGTTACAAGGATTTGATGAATTGTTTTTTGCTCCGCATTCTCGTCATACAGAAGTACGAGAGAATGATATTAGAGGAGTGAAAGACTTAACATTGTTAGCAAACTCTGAAGAAGCAGGTGTTCACCTTGTTATTGGGCCAGAAGGAAGGCAAGTGTTTGCCCTTGGACATAGCGAATATAGTTGTGAGACGTTAAAACAAGAATACGAACGAGATCGTGACAAGGGATTAAATATTGATGTGCCAAAAAACTATTTTAAACATAATAATCCAGATGAAAAGCCGCTTGTTAGGTGGAGGAGTCATGGTAATTTATTGTTTTCTAATTGGTTGAATTATTACGTGTATCAAGAAACCCCTTATATATTGTAAAGAAGGATTGTGTAACACGTGGCAACGTTTTCCTTGTAAAGATTAAACTTTATTTTTCTGAATGTTCAAAATACATTGTTTTTCAGATTTTTTACTCATATAATTTCATCTAAACACAATTTTTGAGGGGTGGACAGTACTATGAAAGAAATTCAAGTTGGGTTATTAGGTCTTGGGACAGTTGGCAGTGGTGTGGTTCGTATTATTACGGATCATCAAGAACGACTCATACACCAAGTAGGTTGTCCAGTGAAGGTAACGAAAGTATTAGTGCAAAACATTGAGAAAGAGAGAGAGGTAGAGGTACCTTCTACTCTATTAACACAAGATGCAAATGAAATTTTAGATAATCCAAATATTGATGTTGTCATTGAAGTGATGGGTGGCATTGATGATGCAAAATCATATATTTTACAAGCTTTAAAAAGCGGAAAGCATATTGTAACTGCAAATAAAGACTTAATGGCATTACATGGAGCTGAGTTATTAGCGACAGCAAAAGATAATAAGGCTGATTTATTCTATGAGGCGAGTGTGGCAGGGGGAATTCCAATTTTACGCAGTATCGTAGAAGGACTTTCCTCAGATCTTATTACGAAAGTAATGGGAATTGTAAATGGAACGACAAATTTTATTTTGACGAAAATGTCAGACGAAGGGAGAGCATATAACGACGTGTTAAAAGAAGCCCAACAACTTGGATTTGCAGAAGCAGATCCAACATCAGATGTAGAAGGTTTAGATGCAGCAAGAAAAATGACGATTTTAGCTACTCTCGGTTTCTCTACAAATGTAGAGCTTGGAGACGTGAAAGTAAAAGGGATTACCTCTATTACAGAGGAAGATATTGAATATAGTAAGAGCTTAGGTTATACAATTAAATTAATCGGTCTTGCAAAACGAGATGGTGAAAAATTGGAGGTTACAGTTGAACCAACTTTACTTCCAAATACACATCCTCTTGCGGCAGTACAAAATGAATATAACGCTGTGTATGTGTATGGTGAAGCAGTTGGGGAAACGATGTTTTATGGACCAGGCGCAGGAAGTTTACCAACAGCGACAGCTGTTGTTTCGGATTTAGTTGCTGTAATGCAAAATATTAGATTAGGGGTAACAGGAAATAGTGCTGTAGTCCCACAATATCAAAAAGTATTAAAAGAGCCAGACGAAATTGTCGTGAAAAAGTTTTTAAGACTGCATGTAAAAGACGAAATTGGTGTATTTGCAAAAATTACTTCATTGTTCTCTGAGCGCGGAGTTAGCTTTGAGAAAATTATTCAAATGCCGCTTGAAGAGAAAGGAAAGGCTGAAATTGTAATTGTAACGCATCGTGCGTCTCTTGCTGATTATGATTATATTCTACATACGTTGCAAGGGTATGAAGAAATAGATTGTTTGAAAGCGAACTATCGAATTGAAGGGGATGCTAAGTAGTATCCTTACCATAAAACAGAAAGAGCCTATTAAGCAGCTTGCTTAATAGGCTCTTTTCTATTTAAAATCTGCGTACCAACTTGAATAAATGCTTGGATAATCCAGCCTGTTGTAAAGGATAAGATGATTGTTCCAAAATAGATAGGTCCGTCTAATAAAAAGCTTAACGTTAAAAATAAAAAGGCTAATGAAATCTCTGTTCTTCTAAACGTCCATTTTTTCTTCTCAGCAACCGTTAAAACGAAAGCTTCTTGAGGCGCTGCGCAAAGGTTTGTAGAGACGTAAAGACCAATTCCAGCTCCAACGAATAGATTTCCGCAAATAAGTGTTATATATTTTGGAAGAGAGCGGATAGCGTCCATAATAGTTGTAATGGAACCAATCCAATCAACAAAAAGAGAAATAAGAACCATCGTTACAATTGTACCGATTGTAATTTGTTTTTTATTCCAAAAGAGTACGATAAGTGTAAAAGCAAAGTTAATCATGAAAATCCAAAAACCAATACTTATGCCAAAATTTTGATATAGTGCAATAAAGAAGGAATCATAAGGGCTAAGTCCAAAGGAAGTAATTGTCGTCATCATATTAATACCGATGGCAAGAATGAGTAAACCGCCAATGAAAAATATATATTCTAATTTGAATCGAAGCATAGTTGTATATCCTTTCTAAATGTATTTGCTAGGAAAGGATATATTGTGGAAAGCTTACCAGGTCAAGGGAGAATTTTTGTGAGAAGGGGAAAATGAGATGACAAATATAAGAAAGATTGCTGAACTTGCTGGAGTATCTGTTTCAACTGTTTCACGTGTACTAAATAATCATCCGTACGTAAATGAACAGAAACGAAAAGAAATTTTAGCGATTATAGAAGAATTAAATTACACGCAAAATGTGAATGCAATTCATTTAGTGAAAGGAAAAACGAATGTAATTGGCGTTTTATTGCCACACGTAAATGATCAATATTATAGCGCTATTATCGAGGGGATATCAAAAGAGACAGCAAAGAATAATTATAATATGATGCTTTGCCAGACGAATTATAGCGAAGAAAGAGAACTAGAAATTTTAAATATGTTAAAAATGAAAAAGCTTGATGGGGTTATTATTTGTTCTCGGGCAAATAGTAAGGAGAAGCTTGAAGAATATACAAAATTCGGCCCGATTGTTATGTGTGAAGAAATAGATTCAAAATGCATTTCAAGTGTCCATATCGATTACTACAAAGTATTTTCACTTGGGATGAAAAGCTTAATAGATGCCGGTCATACACATATTGGATATTGTATTGGAAGAAGTAATAGTGTTAATAGCCAAAGACGAAAGAAGGCATATGAAGATTCGCTTCAACAGAGTATCGTAACACCGTTAGAGACCTGGAAATTTGAGGGTTGTTTTACAGTGGAAGATGGACGCAATGTAATTAGAGAATGGGCTCATATGTCAGTAAAACCGACGGCGTTCCTTGTATCTTGTAACCATATTGCAGCGGGGATGGTTACAGAAGCAAAAAAACAAGGAATTCGTATTCCAGAGGATATTACGATTATCGGGTGTGATGATCAAGAGGTGGCAGATATATTGGGTATAACGACGATTTCGCATTCTAGTAAAAACGTTGGAGTAAAAGCGTTTGAATTATTATATGAAAAGATTAATGAAGAGAAATTAGATGTGAAGCATATAGAGTTATTACCAGAGTTAGTAAATAGAGAAACGACGTAATTGAGAAGGTGTGAAAATCGCTTTTCAAAATTTCGTTTGGTATAATTATGGACAATCTATGAGGGCTAAAAGGGGTTTTGATATGAGATCAAAAGTAGTAAAAGTAATTCTACTCATTACAATTGCATCTTTCTGTTTATTTGCATATGGCTTTGTTTCAGGTGTAAATGATGTATTAAATCCGAAAGCTTCAAATTTAATTAAAAAGACCGATGTAGTGGCAAAAGAGAAAAAGAAAACGGGAACGTTACAAATCGTTAGTTTAGGTGATTCATTAACGCGTGGCGTTGGTGATAAAGAAGGAATTGGCTATGTTGGGCGAATGAAAGAGGATTTACAAAAAGATTATAAGCAAAAAATTGCATTAACAAATTTAGCAGTTAGTGGTGCAAAAATGCCCGATTTATTAAAACAAATTGAAAGTAATGGCGCTCAATATTCAATTAAGCAAGCAGATGTAATCGTGTTAACGATTGGTGGGAATGATTTGTTCCCAGGCTGGGAATCGCTTGGGAAAATAGATTTAGAGACGTATCGTCCTGACACAGAAACGTTTCAAAATGAAGCAAAGAAAATTATAGAAGAAATTCGTAAATTAAATACAGATAGTCCGATTTTTTGGCTTGGTTTATACAATCCTTTTGAAGATGTAGAAGATTTAAAAGGGTCTTCAAACATTGTTGTGGACTGGAATGCATCTTTAGAGAAGTTAGCGCTAAACGATAAAAATGTATATATTACACCGACATTTGATTTATTCCAAAACCGTGGGAAAGATTTATTATACTCTGATCATTTTCATCCGAACGAAGTAGGTTATACGTATATGGCAGAACGTTTAGTTCAAAATGTTGTAAGTAAATTAAAACTAGAACAAGGAGGGGTAAAATGACGACGATACTTTCCGTACGAGATTTGAAGAAGGTAATTGGAAAGAAGACTCTTGTAGAGAATATTTCCTTTGATGTAAAGCAAGGAGAAGTGTTCGGGTTCTTAGGACCAAATGGTGCTGGAAAGACGACTACCATTCGAATGTTAGTCGGATTGATTAAGGCGACAGAAGGTACGATTTCTATTGGTGGTTATTCGATTAAGGAAAATTTCAGAGAAGCGATGCGTCAAATTGGGAGTATCGTTGAAAACCCAGAGTTGTATACATATTTAACGGGATGGGAAAATTTAAAGCAATTTGCTCGTATGTTAGGTGATATATCAGATGAACGTATTATTGAAATTGCTGAAATGGTTCATTTAGATGAAAGAATTCATGACAAGGTAAAAACGTACTCACTTGGTATGAAACAACGCCTTGGAATTGCGCAGGCGCTCCTTGGGAATCCAAAATTGCTCATATTAGATGAGCCAACGAATGGTTTAGATCCAGCAGGGATTAGAGAACTTAGGGAATTTATACATAAGCTTGTAAAAGAAGAAAATATGAGCGTGTTTATTTCAAGTCACTTGCTAAGTGAAGTGCAAATGATATGCGATCGCGTTGCTATTATTCATAAAGGAAAAATGATAACAGTTGCCAAGGTTGAAGAATTAATTAAAACAGCAAGTGATCGTGTAGAATGGATTGTTACACCAATTTCTAAGGCGAAAGATATGCTAGAAGCGGCCGAAGAAGTAAGGGAAGTGAGTGTAGAAGGCGATCGATTACTATGCCGCATGGATATTGCATCTATAAGTAGTTGGAATAAACACTTTGTCGAAAATGAAATAGATGTACATAGCGTTAAGGAGCTTGTATTTACGCTAGAAGATTTATTTATTGAACTCACAAGGGGTGAGCAGCATGCGTGAATTTGCGAATCTAGTTTTAAATGAATCAGAAAAGATTTACCGCAAGAAACGTATTTTTGTTGTCATGCTTATTTTAGCAATCTTGATCCCGCTTTTTGTGTATGCGCAGTATCGTGAAATAGAAACGACACAAAAAAGACTCGGTACAACTGATTGGAAGGTTTCATTGCAACAGCAAATTGTTGATTCTCAGAACCGGTTGAACAATTCTAGGTTGCCAGAAGAATGGCGTGATTGGTTAAAGGTAAGAGTTGAGCAACAACAATATTATTTAGATCATGATATTAATCCGATGGCACCGGGTGCACCGACTTTTGTCAGAGCATTTATTGAACAAGGAATTACATTATTTATTCCGCTTCTTGTAATGATTGTAGCCATTGATATCGTTTCAGGAGAACGAAGTGATGGGACGATGAAGATGTTACTTACGCGGCCAATTCGGCGTTGGAAAATACTCCTTAGTAAATACGTGACGATGTTATTTTTCATTTCGCTCATACTGTTTCTTGTAGGTTTGTTTGCTTACATATTATCAGGGCTTGTATTTGGATACTCGGGATGGAATTTACCTGTTTTAACAGGATTTGTTATTGATAAGGAAACGCTAAATACGAACTTTGTGCATCTTATTCCGCAGTGGCAATACATCTTAATGGCGTATGGACTAGCATGGTTTGTTGCTATCGTTGTCGGAACTATATCATTTATGGTCTCTGTTTTAATTCGTAATACACCAGCTGGTATGGGCGTTATGCTAGCTGCATTAATTGCAGGCGGTATTTTAAGCTCGTTCGCAACATCTTGGGAAGGCGCCAAATATATTTTTAGTGTGAATTTATCATTAACGGATTATTTATCAGGAAAATTACCTGCATTACAAGGTTTATCGATGGGATTTTCTTTGATGAATTTAACTGTTTGGGCAGTTGTTTCTCTTGTTATTTCGTTCGTAGTATTTACAAGACAGGATATGGTGAATTAATTAGACAGGAAGTGACAGTATGGAAAATGTTTTAAAGAATGATTGGGAGCCACTATTGGCACCAGAATTCGAGAAAGAGTATTATCTTACTCTATCCAGTTTTTTGACAGAAGAATACAGCACGCATGTTGTTTATCCGAAGGTAGAAGATATTTTTAACGCTCTTCAGTATACAAGTTATGAAAATACAAAGGTTGTTATTTTAGGACAAGATCCATATCATGGACCGAATCAAGCGCATGGTTTAAGCTTTTCTGTGCAACCTGGTGTTAAAACACCACCGTCATTGTTAAATATGTATAAAGAACTTCGAGATGAATATGGTTATGAAATCCCGAATAACGGTTATTTAGTAAAATGGGCGGAACAAGGAGTATTATTACTAAATACCGTATTAACAGTTCGGCAAGGCGAAGCAAATTCTCATAAGGGAAAAGGATGGGAGCACTTTACAGATCGTGTAATTGAACTGTTGAATGAGCGTGAAAAGCCAGTTATTTTCATATTGTGGGGGCGCCATGCGCAGGCGAAGAAGAAGTTAATTACGAATCCGAATCATCATATTATCGAATCTGTACATCCAAGCCCATTATCGGCAAGACGTGGTTTCTTTGGTAGTAAGCCATATTCTAAAGTAAATACGATTTTAGCTAATATGGGCGAAAGAGAAATTGATTGGGAAATTCCAAATTTATAAATAGAAAAGGTAGTTAACAGTCGTTAACTACCTTTTTATTATTATTGTTGCTCGTTCTTTAATTTTGCATCTAGTACAAAAGTGCCAAATGGGATAACTGATGAAACAAATGCTCCAAGTGCCCATAAAATTGATTTACGGTGTACGATTGTTACTTGAATTACTGCAAAGATGAATAGAATAAATAGAACACCATGAGCCATGCCTGTAATTTTAACAGCTGTTGCAAATCCTGCGAAATATTTCAATGGCATTGCTACAAATAATAGTAATAGGAAAGAAATACCCTCAACTAGTCCAATTGCTCTTAATCGTCCGATTGGTGTAGATAACATAAAGTAGCCTCCTTTAACGTATGCTTGTATATAGTAAATTTGTATTCTTTTTCAAAATAAAATAGTCTATTTTGTTTCATTATATACAAAAAGAAAGTTTACACTACGAGAATAGTGCAAAGTTCAAAATATAGTCACAAAAGCATGAGAATTTAAATAAAAACCTATTTGAAGTATTTGACTTCAAATAGGTTTTGTGAATGAAAATATTAAACAAGTATATCCGTTTTTAAAACGAATTTCTCTACAACTTTTGCAACACCATCGTTCATGTTTGTATCTGTTACGTAGTTTGCAATTTCTTTAATATCATCAGGTGCATTGCCCATTGCAACGCCAAGACCAGCAAATTCAATCATCGCTTGGTCGTTATAGCTATCGCCCATTGCGATAACTTCTTCACGCTTAATGCCAAGCTTTTGGATCAGTTTGTTTAAGCTCGTTCCTTTTGTAACACCAGCTTCAGTAAATTCTAAGAAGAATGGTTTCGAACGCATCACGCTTAATTGGCCTTCTAGCTGTTTTTGTAGTTTCTTTTCAACTTCAACAAGGCGTTCAGCTTCTTTATTCATTAATACTTTTACTACGGGCTCTTTAACTGCAGCTTTAAAGTCATCTACTACAACAATTGGCATACCAGTAATATCGCCCTCAATTTCAGTATAAGGATTATTTTCTTCCGTTACGATATCATCGCCCATATAAGTATGAATCCATACATCTTCAGTTTGACTAATTTCAAATAGGTTGTGAACGATTTCAGGAGATAGTGTACTACTAAAGATTTCTTCGTTTGTTTTACAGTTAATAATTTTTGCACCATTAAAAGATAAAATGAAACTGCCGTATTCTTCTAAACGAAGTTCTTTCGCTACATTGCGCATACCGAACGTTGGACGTCCAGAAGCAAGTACAACCTTTACGCCTTGCTCTTGTGCAGTCATTAACGCTTCTTTCGTACGAGGTGAAATAGTATGGTCATCACGTAATAAAGTATCATCTAAATCTAAAACAATCATTTTATAAGTCATATAGAAAATTCCTTTCTTTAATTGAAATCAAAATACATGTTCATGAAGAGATTGAGGAATAATAGTAAGACATCAAACCTCTTTGAAAAGAAGTAGATAAATTATTATGAGTGTGTTGCTCATAATATTGGTTAATAATCATTGGGGATGAATAAAACCCCAATGATTAAAGTTTGATTTTATCGTAACAACTCTAAAGGTAGAGTGCAATAATGGAAGTTTTCCAATTTAAGATATTTGTTTTGCTGTGGAACGAGAAAATAGTATTTCTAGCAAGATTGCCATTACAGATCCAAGAACGAGACCATTACTTAAAAACGATGCTAGAAATGGTGGAAGTGTGGAATATGCTCCTGCTGGAACAAACATAACTCCGACTCCCGTAAAGATTGAAAGACCGGCTACTTTAAATAATCGTTCTTTATCCTGGACAGTTTCGTATTCTCGAAAGGCGAGGCCAATCATGCTTGCGAATACAGGATAAATAGCGGCATAACCAACTGCAACAGGGATTGCTGCAAAGAATGAAGTAATCTTTGGAAATATACTAACGACAATAATAAAGCTTGACCCTAATATAAACGGGAGACGTTTATAAATATTAGTCGTTGCAATAAAACCTGCTGATCCAGAAATAGCGACAGGCCCAATAGCTGAAAATAGGCCGCCTAGCAATTGGTTGATTCCTGTTATAATGCCAGCTTGTTTAAAACGATCTGATGCAGCGTTTTCTTCATATTTAGAGACAACCTTTTGTACAATGCGAATACTTGCTAACATATTTGTTAGAAGTAAGAGCGTAACGAAAATGACCGTAATTACCATGTTCCATTCAACACGAGGCATTCCGAAAACAAATAAGGATGGAAAACGGATTATGTCTGTCACTGGTGTTATTGGATTAGATAATCCGAAGCATGCGAATAATATCCAGCCGCATACGATACTGAAAAGAACGGAATATTGTCCAATAATAGGTAGCTTCATGATGAAAAAGGATAGTAAAATAACAATGAGTGAAAGAATAAATACGTTAGGTTGTACTTCTGTATGTTTTCCATCAAGGCCAAACATTCCCTTTAAGAAGGAGCCACTAAGCTGCGCGACAAGAAGAAATAAATACGTTCCAATGACTGTCGGTGTAAAATAGCGAACGAGTTTATCAATAAGTCCAAAAACGCTAAGAATAATACAAATAATACCACTTAATAAGAAAGCATATTGAAGAACTTTAAGTGTCTCATTATTTGATCCAAATAGTACGACGCCTAAACTTGCGTAAAGGGAGAAAATTCCCCACCAAAGGCCAGCAGGACCTTCTTGAATAGGAAGTTTATGCCCAAATATAGCTTGCAAGAGACCAGCAAAACCTAGAACAAATAATGTTCTTTGTACAAATGCGATGGCTTCAGCGCCATTAAGACCATAACTAGTTGCGACACTAATTGGTACAATAAGGCTTCCAGCTAAAATAAATAGTGCCCATTGTAAGGCGGAAAGAAATGTCTTCATTATATCAACCTCTTTCATAGATTCCGTATCTAGTATATACGTATTTTATTTCCACTGGCAAAGATTGTAGATAGAGAAAAGAGTTGAAACACAGTATGAATGCACGTAAGCAATTATGGATAGCAGTTATATGTATGACTTTTGTTGTAATTCTAGGAACGATAGGATTTATGACGATTGAAGAGATTAGTTTGTTTCAAGCATTTTGGATGACAATGATTACTGTATTGACTGTTGGATACGGAGATGCCGTTCCTGTAACGCAAACGGGGAAAGTATTTGCGCTTCTTATTATTCCTGTTGGCGTAGGTATTGTTACGTATGCAATTGGGGTAGTGGCAGCTATGATTATTGAAGGGAATTTATTTCATGCAGTACGGAGGAAGAAGATGGATAAACAAATAGCGCAGTTGAAAAATCATATTATAGTATGTGGTTGCGGTAGAGTGGGGCTTCAAGTTGTACATGAATTGCAAGAAAAGAATATTCCATTTGTCGTTGTTGATAAAGATGAAAGTATATTGGAGCAGGAAAAGCTTTTATTTGTACATGGAGATGCAACGGAAGATCAAGTATTACATAATGCCGGAATTTTAAAAGCAGCTGGTTTAGTTGCTATTGTTGCAAATGATGCTGAAAATGTATTTATTACATTAACAGCAAGAGGGTTAAACGATACGATTAAAATTGTGGCGAGATCTGAAAAGCCAGAAACTGAAGAGAAATTAAGGCGTGCTGGTGCAAATAAGGTTATTAATCCATCTAGTATGGCGGGTATTCATATCGCAAAAGGTATTGCAAATCCATTAACCGTTCATTATATTGATACAGTGTTGTATGGAGTAGAACAGTCATTTGTCATTGAAGAAATTCTAGTTGGAAAAGATTCAATATTAGTTGGTAAATCGTTACTAGAGAGTAATGTAAGGAATCAGTTTGATGTAACAATATTAGCGATTTCAAGAAATGGGAATATTATACATAATCCGGCAGGGCAGGAAAAATTGAAAGAACGTGATATGATAATAGTATTTGGTTCAGTAGAAAAATTGGGACAATTCGAGAAAGAATTACAAAGTACGAGGTGATAAGGAATGCAAATATCTAGCGACAAGATTTTAAATAAAATGGCGAATGAAATTGCGAAGGCAAAAAGTAGTGAAGGACAAAAGTCAAAAGAACATTTATTAGTTGTGCGTGCTTTATGTGACTTATTATTAGATGAACAAGTTGAAACATCTACATATAGAGAACCGAAAATTCAATCGCAAGTAATTGGATCACAACCAGTAACAACTATGCAACCAATTGCACCTGTTTCTGGGGAGCCAGTATATATAAAAGAAAGTGATGCAAACGGTAATTCTTTATTTGATTTTTAGAAGATAAATCGTTTGGCTTATATGCAAAAATTGCTTATGATAAAGGTAAAAAAGGGGAATTAAGATGAAAATTTTCTTTTTACTAGGTTGTATTGCAGCGGGGCTATCTGTTGCGTTAGGAGCCTTTGGAGCACACGGTTTAGAAAATAAAATTTCTGCAAAAATGTTAGAAGTTTGGAAAACAGGCGTTACATATCAAATGTTTCATGCAGGTGGACTATTCGTAGTTGCTTTATTGATGGATAAGGTTCAATCATCACTTTTAACTACTGCTGGTTGGCTAATGGTAGCTGGAATTATTATGTTCTCAGGTAGTTTGTATGCATTAAGTACGACAGGCATTAAGTTCTTTGGTCCAATTACACCTCTTGGTGGTGTAGCGTTTATTGTGGCGTGGATTCTAGTAGGGACTGCAGTTGTAAAAGGATTATAAAAAAACAAAAGCTGGCATTTGCCAGCTTTTTTTATGGTCTTGGAGTATAAGTTGCTTGTTGACTAGGTAAATACGCAATTTCTTCTGGAAACTCTACGTAATCTAAGTAGATCATTAGTAGTAAATAGCGTTTTCCTGATTGCGGTTCACTAATAACAATATGGTCACGGCCAGCTGCTTCAATAATACCTGTATAAGATTGTGTACCAAGGGAACTGCCACGTTCATAAGTCATTACAACCGTAGCTTGCTTACCTTTGTTTAAACGAAGGATATTTTCAATATAGGATTGCTCTAGAGGTAACATGCCTTGAGAAATTGCATATTGAGCTTGCGCAGCTTGAGCTGTTTGTTGTTGCATCGCTTGCTGCTGTTGTTGAGTCATTTGTTGCGGTTGTACATAAGTTCCAGATGGTTGATAAAAACCTGTTCCATAGTACGGATTTTGTTGCTGTGCCATTCAAAAATCCCTCCTCATTTTTATTCCTTAATATACGCTAGGGCAGTCTCCAGCAGATGGCTGGAAGAAGCAGTGCTTTTTAAAGCGACCAGAGTTTTGTTGGTTATACCAAGTCGGTGGACATGCCCCTTCAGGTCTAAAGAACCATAAGGCAAAGTTGGCAGGCCAAAAACGTTGCCCTTGAATGGTCCGTCTTGCTAGGGCAATATCTTGTTCACGTGCCCGTTGATAAAAGTATCCTTTTTGCGTTGCTTCAAAACCGCCGGGGTTTTGATAAACCATTTGACGTAAATTACGAATGCTTTTAAAGTCTAAACAATTTCCGCGGACACGATTTACCCCAACGTTTCCGACCATTAACATTCCTTGTTGTCCTTCTCCTTCGGCTTCAGCACGCATCAGTCTAGCTAACAACTTTACATCTTCTTCGTTATAAGCAATAACTCCCATTATGTGTCACCTCTCTTTTTGGAATACCTTTTGGAAAGAGGTTTATCTCTAGATGAAGTGTGTAACAATTACTAGTTCATACGTATGAGGAAAAGGGCTCAGATATGACAACCAAACGAAGTTTTACATTGAGAGCGGAAAATAAAAAAAGCTAGCGTGAGCCAGCTTTTTTATTAAAAAACTTTAGACCATAAGTTTGAGAAGAAATCACCAATAGAGCGCATTGTTAACACAAACCAATTTGCTTTTTCAACTTCCTCTGTCGTTTTTGCAGTAACTTTCATACTTTTACTACCGTCTAAGAAACCATATTTATCAGTTGATTCTAAAGTAATTGAGCCTACTTTGGCATCTTTCTTAATAGGAGCAACTAAATGTCCATCTTCAGCAAGAGATTTATCTAATTCAGTCCCAATTTTATAAGGTTCTTTGCTACCTTTTTTCGCAATTACTGTTATTTCTTTTTCGGGTGCAACAGTTACTTGGTCTTCTTTCCCTTTTACTACAGAGATTGTATTGTTCTTATTAACTTTTAGTTTTTGTTTTTCAAAGTTATTAAATCCATATTCGATTAATTCACGAGATTCTGTGAAACGTTCATCCATTGATTTTGTTTTAATAATAACCGAGATAAGACGTACATCACCACGTTTAGCAGTAATAGTAAATCCGTATCCAGCTGTATCAGAACTTCCAGTTTTTAAACCATCAGTACCTTCATAAGCGAAAGCAGCTCCTGGTAACATCCAATTCCAGTTTTCCATACGAATTGGTTTTGGGTGATTGTCTGGGAAGTTTCTAAATCTTTGTTTTGTATCCTCTAGCATTTCTGGATACTTTGTAATCATTGCTTTTGAAAGCATACCCATATCACGAGCTGACATAGAGTTTTCTGCATTTGGATCAGTACCCTCAGGATGTTTTCCTTTTAAGTCAGCGTTATTTAAGCCCGTAGCGTTTACAAATTTATATTTCTTTAATCCTAGCTTTTTAGCATGTTCATTTGCAAGATTTAAGAAGTTTTTCTCACTTCCTGCAAGAAGTTCTGCTAAAGCGATACTAGATCCATTTGCAGAGAATATAACAATAGAATGATATAATTCTTTTACAGTATATTGACGTCCTTTTTCGAACGGTACATTAGAGAATTCATTATTACGAGAGACTTCATAAGCGTAATCAGAAATATTTACTTTCGTATCCCATGTGATTTTTCCTTCTTTAATTGCTTCTAAAACAGCGTAAACAACAATTAATTTCGACATACTAGCAATAGCTAGCAATTCATCGGGATTTTGCTCGTGAAGTATTTTTCCAGTATCTGCATCAAATAAAAGTGCAGCGGCTGCCTCAATATGTATTTTTTCTTCCGCATGGGATGTTGTTACTCCTAAGGAAGAAATTGACAATACAAGCAATAGTAAAATAGACAAAATTTTTTTCATATAGATTATCACCTTCGCATCGTTATTTAGCATATAGCTCGTATCATTTTAGCATATCTTTACATATAAAAAGGTTACAATTTTACAATAAATTTGAAAAAATGTCGGTTTTTCTTCAAAAGTGCAGAAAAAAGGGGATTTTTGAGGATAAATATAGAGAAGAATAAAAAAAGGAACGAATTTCGTTCCTTTTCACCATTTATATGTGTAAAAATTTCTCTACTTTTTCGTCTGGTAAAATGTTTCCAACGAAGAATGTTCCAAATTCACCATAACGAGCACTTACTTCATCGAAGCGCATTTCATATATAAGTTTTTTAAATTGAAGAACATCGTCAGCGAATAATGTTACGCCCCATTCGAAATCGTCGAATCCAACAGATCCTGAAATCACTTGGCGTACTTTACCTGCGTATTGACGGCCAATTTTACTATGACTGTACATCATTTTTTTACGCTCTTCCATAGGAAGCATGTACCAGTTGTCATCACCTTGGCGACGCTTATCCATTGGATAGAAGCAAATATGATTTGCTTTCGGCAATTCAGGATATAAGCGAGCTAAAATTTGCGGGTTTTGGTATGGATCCTCATCAGCTGGAAGATAGTTGCTTAATTCAACAACAGATACGTAAGAATATGCAGGAACCATATATTCAGCTAAAGTTGTTTTATTCAATTCTGTCTCAATTTCATTTAACTCTTCCATTGTTGGACGTAAAATCATAAGCATAATATCAGCTTTTTGGCCAACAACTGTATACATTGCGTGACTACCTTTTTTCGCAGTAGCTACTTCGTTCCATTTTTCAACGACATTTAAAAATTCAGACACTGCTTGTCCGCGTTCGTCGCTAGATAATGTTTTCCATGCAGCCCAATCAATAGAACGTAAATCATGTAAACAATACCAGCCATCTAACGTTGTTGTTGCTTCACTCATTCTATTCACCTCAGTTAATGATAGTTTTACACGTTAACTATAGCATATATAGTTTTAAAATCATCTATATAAAACCTTGGCGCATAAAATTGTCACATTTAAGTGTTTAAGCAAGGTGAATTTAACGGCTGAATTTTATGAAAATATAATCATTTTTATTTTATCTATTTTTTGGGAGCTATAAGTTTAAAATATAGAAGAAAAGCAGTATTCTTAAAGATAGAGTTTTTTTAACATATGTAGGAGGGTTTATTCGTGAGCAACTTATTTACAACAGTAAAAGAAAAAGTTCAAGGAAAAGGCATTTCTATCGTACTTCCTGAAGGAACTGATGAAAGAATTTTAGGCGCTGCAGAGCGTTTAGCAAAAGAAGAGTTAGTAAAACCAATCTTAGTTGGTAATAGAGAAGAAATTAGCGCAAAAGCTGCTAGCATGAATTTAACATTAGCAGGCGTTGATATTTACGACCCAGCTACATACGAAGAAATGGATGCAATGGTAGCATCTTTCGTTGAACGCCGTAAAGGTAAAGCAACTGAAGAAGACGCTCGCAAAATCCTTAAAGACGAAAACTACTTCGGTACAATGCTTGTATACATGGGCAAAGCACACGGTCTAGTAAGTGGTGCAGCTCACTCTACAGCTGATACAGTTCGTCCAGCACTTCAAATTATTAAAACAAAACCAGGCGTTACAAAAACTTCTGGCGTATTCATCATGGTACGTGAAGAAGAGAAATATGTATTCGCTGATTGCGCAATTAACATTGCACCAAACAGCCAAGATTTAGCTGAAATCGGTATCGAAAGTGCGAAAACTGCTGAGTTATTCGGCATTGATCCACGCGTTGCTATGTTAAGCTTCTCTACAAAAGGTTCTGCGAAATCTCCAGAAACAGAAAAAGTTGTAGAAGCAACTCGCATTGCAAAAGAAATGGTTCCTGAGTTAACTTTAGATGGAGAATTCCAATTCGATGCTGCATTCGTACCATCTGTAGCTGAGAAAAAAGCTCCAGGTTCTACAATTAAAGGTGATGCTAACGTATTCGTATTCCCAAGCTTAGAAGCTGGTAATATCGGCTACAAAATCGCTCAACGTTTAGGTAACTTCGAAGCAGTAGGACCAATCTTACAAGGCTTAAACATGCCTGTAAATGACCTATCTCGTGGATGTAACGAGGAAGAAGTGTACAAGTTAGCTTTAATTACAGCAGCTCAAGCACTTTAATTCTATAATGAATTGAAATAAAGACCGTCGCTATTATAGCGACGGTCTTTATTTTTCTAAACCAAGTGCTTTATTATTACGATCAATAATACGTTGTAAATTCGTCTCATATAAAGGAATCTCATCTATTGTTAATTGAGATGGTGTTAACTTTGGAGCGAATTGCTGCAATGTTTTTAAAAGACGCATCATTAAATCTTGTACTGTAATGGTTTCACCAAGTAATTCTGAGAGTGAGGCCATCGTACTTGGTACAATTTCAGGGTACGTAAAGCGTGTTTCTTCCCCTTGAATTGCTAGGTTGTAGAAATCACGAACGAGTGCGGCACGCTCAGAGCCACTTCCGGTAGCGCAGAGATAGATTTGGACAGCGACACCTCCGCGAATACGACGTTGTGAAATACCAGCGAATTTTTGATCGCGAATACTTAAGTCATAACTACCAGGACAGTAAGAGCCGACAATTTCTTTTGCCTCGATAGTAACGTCGTAATCCTTTAACATCTCCTTAATCAAATGCCACATTGTATCGTATCCAAGGTCAATATCGATACCTTTTTCTGTTTCTTGGAATAAAAGTGATACGTTTAAAACACCTTCATCAAGCACGACCGCAAGCCCGCCAGAATTACGGACAATAACATTGAAGTTGTTTTGTTTTAAAAAAGAAATACCTTCTTCTAAATGCGGAAGGCGTGAATCTTGAATGCCAAGGACAATTGTATTGTGATGAACCCATGAACGCATTGTTGCCGCTGACTTGCCATTTCCAATGCTTGTGCATAATGTGTCATCCATTGCGAATGACTGAAGTGCATGGAATGTTGGTCCTAAACTAGATTGATCTACAATGCGCCACTCTGGCTGAGATAAAATGGAACGGGAATTGCTCATATAACTAACCCCTTATCTTTAAAATGACAATCTCTATTATAGCAAAAAATGAAGAATGGAGTTTTCTCACATATAAAGGGGGAGCTTATAGGTGAAATAATAAAAAGGATGCATTACATGCATCCTTTTTATTCTGCAATTTTTTCTAAATTACCGTTTCGGTCCATTCGGAAAGATGTTTGAGAACGTTCTTCGTCATCCATGACTGCCAATTTACGAGCTCGGTTCATAATGTTCATAAGTGTTTCGTAATCTTCTTGTACAGTATGAGATTGCTTTTCTAATTTTTCTAGTTTCTTTTCTAGTTCCTCATTCCGAAGGATTTGTGCTTTAATTTCTTGTTTCAATCTCGTATTCTCGTTTTCAAGAGCTGTCACTTTTATATTTGAAGATCCGACTGTTTGTAAAAAATAAATAACATCTTGCATTGTCATAGAGCTTCTTGCAGCAGGAGCAGTAGATTCTTGATATGGAATAGCTTCTTTATATTGTACGATTGATTCTTCTTGTACTAATTCTTCATAATCAGTTATCGAATCTGAAGCTGGTGGTGTATAAAGTAAACGTTTTTTCGCTTGTTCACCGCTTGCAGCACGCATTTTATCTTTACGATGTTTTTTTGCTAGTTGAAGAGCTTGTTCATAGCTATAGCGAACAACAGCATTCCAGCGGAAACCACAAGCAGCAGATGTACGATTTAACTGATCCCCTACTTCCTCAAATGCATTTAATTGCGTACTTCCTTCTCTAACATGACGAAGTACCGTTTCAGCAAGTAATAAATCATCCTCATCTGTCCAAGCATCTTGTCTTACTTTCATAGATTCAACTCCCTTTCTTTTTATGAACTTCCTATTTTTATAATGGGCAAAAAAATAAACTTTTATACAAAGCTTTTAAAAATATGGTAGATTTCGATGAAAGGTAAAAATTTTCCCATGAATGGTGAGCGCTTCTGTAGGAGAGCATATAAAATATGTAGCATTATGTAGAGAATAGGCTTTGTAGGGAAACTTGCAACGAGCTTCAAAGAGCGGTAAAATACCATTTAGTGTTTATTTTTAAACGTACTTGAGAAAAGTTTAAAATAGAGGAAGTGTTATATAATGGGAAACGAGTTTCGCGTGTGCGATGACTGTCAGGCAACGAACGTTAAAACGTTAGTTCCGAAGTTAAAAAAAGTAGATTCATGTGCAACGATTGAAGTTGGATGTCAGTCTTACTGTGGTCCTGGTCGTAAAAAATCATTCGCATTTGTAAATAACCGTCCAGTTGCGGCTCCAACAGAAGATGAGTTAATCGCAAAAATTGAAGCAAAGTTAAATAAGTAAGAAAAAGAAGAGTGAAAAGATTACTCTTCTTTTTTATGCCCATAAGAGGAATAATTTATTCTGCGAAAGTACTCTTGTATGGACGAACGTTTTCTAAAGGATAGACACAACTTTTGTATTAAAATTCCAATTTGTATAAATTTATATTTCAAAATAATGGTTGACAGTCTTTTAAAGCGATAGGTAGAATAGAAGTGTCTGATTCTGAGAATCATTATCAGGAAAATAACAATTCACCTAATTTTTTTATTACTATTTGAGAATAAATTTCATTTCAATAAATATATGTTGTTAGTTAGGATGGTTGAGGGATGGAAGCGAGCGCAAGCAGTATAGAACAGCAAGAAGAGAATGTTAAAGAGATTAAGAGCAGACCGCTTATCGCTTCTATTATTTTAGTAGCGGGTACAGTTTTGTTAGCTTTAAGCATGGCAGTTTCTATTTCTTTTGGGGCTGCAGATATTAGTTTAAAGACTGTATGGCAAGCTGTATTTCAGTTTGATGGATCTATTACACATCATAATGTAATTCAAGAGCTTCGCATGCCTAGAGCAATAGGGGGCGTAGTTGCAGGTGCCTTTTTAGCGGTATCAGGAGCAATTATGCAAGGTATGACGCGAAATCCACTTGCTTCGCCATCGTTAATGGGGATTACAGATGGGGCTGTATTTGGAATTGCAATTATGTATGCATTTTTTCCTAATTCACCTTATTTAATGTTTGTTATCGCATCTTTTATTGGAGCTGCGTTTGGTGCAAGCATTGTATATGGAATTGGGTCTTCTTCACCAGGTGGATTAACACCTGTGAAATTAGCTTTAGCAGGTGCAGCTATTAGTGCTTTATTAGGGGCGATTTCATCTGGAATCGCATTGTATTTCAATCTTGCCCAAGAGGTAAGCATGTGGAATGCAGGCGGAGTTGCTGGAGTGAAATGGCAAAGTATTAATATGTTAGTGCCAATTGGCCTTGTTTGTCTTTTTATCGCAATTATGATGTCGAGATATATTACAATTTTGAGCTTCGGTGAAGAAATTGCAATTGGACTTGGTCAAAATACGACATTAATTAAATTTATCGGAACAGTACTTGTTCTTGTTTTAACGGGTTCCGCAGTTTCCATGGCAGGATCAGTTGGATTTGTTGGTCTTGTAATTCCGC
The DNA here is from genome assembly GCF_008274905.1 of Bacillus sp. JAS24-2. Taxonomy (NCBI): domain Bacteria; kingdom Bacillati; phylum Bacillota; class Bacilli; order Caryophanales; family Bacillaceae; genus Bacillus; species Bacillus sp. JAS24-2. Next base: position 5,114,816 of record NZ_CP031068.1, on the reverse strand, counting down.
ATATGACTCGTTTTCTTGTAGGCTCGGACTATAGATGGGTTATTCCATGTTCTGCGGTCTTAGGCGGGCTGTTAATTGAATGTGCAGATATGTTATCTCGCGTTATTAACCCGCCATTTGAAACGCCAATTGGAGCAATTACAGCGCTAATTGGGGTTCCATTCTTCCTCTACTTAGCACGTAATGAAGGGAGAGGAAAGATGTGAGGACGAGTGTCTTAACAAAAAAGAACATTTCTATATTAACGATTTTAGTAGGACTAATCGTTTCTATATTTCTTATTAGTTTAAATACAGGAACTTTTAAAATCCCGCCAATGGACGTATTAAAGTCATTGGTTGGACTAGGGGCTGAAGATCAGTCTGTTATTTTATTTGAATTCCGTATGCCGCGTATGGTAATTGCTATACTAGTCGGATCTGCTTTAGCTATGTCAGGTGCGATTTTGCAAGGTTTATCACGAAATCCGCTTGCTGATCCAGGTATTATAGGTATTAATGCTGGAGCGGGATTAACAGTTGTTATATTCGTCTACTTCTTCTTCGGGAAAGTAGGGACTGGTACATTTTTATCTGTATTCATTCTTCCATTCTTTGCACTAGTTGGAGCGATATTAGCAGCGGTAATTATTTATTTACTAGCATGGAAAGACGGCGTTTCATCGACTCGATTAATACTTGTCGGTATTGCCGTTGCAGCTGGATTTGGAGCTGTTAGTTTAATTTTCTCTATGAAGATGACATCTAACGATTTTCGTTTTGCTACGATTTGGCTGGCGGGAAGTCTATGGGGTACAGATTGGAAATTCGTATTAAGTGTACTTCCATGGATGGTTATTTTCTTACCGCTTGCTATAAGTAAAGCACACATATTAAATGTAATGAACCTAGGCGATTCTACAGCAGTTGGCCTTGGTGTAAACGTAGAAAAAGAAAGACGTAAATTATTATTTATTGCAGTTTGTTTAGCAGGTGCATCTGTTGCTGTTGCGGGCGGAATTGGCTTTATCGGTTTAATGGCCCCGCATTTAGCAAGGCGCCTTGTTGGTGGTAAACATCAAATTATGTTGCCCACCGCTGCGCTAATAGGAACGTTTTTACTTTTATTCGCAGACGTAATTTCAAGAAGTGTATTAACAACTTCAGAAATACCAGTCGGTCTTGTTATTTCTGTAATTGGTGCACCATATTTCATTTATTTACTTATGAGGACAAAATAAAGGGAGGCTTTTCGTATGGCAACTTTAGCGGTGGATGCGGTATCTGTTGGCTATAATGAAGGTTTAATTATTGACGGGTTAACAGTTGAAATTCCGGAAGGGAAAATTACAACAATTATTGGACCAAATGGTTGTGGGAAGTCCACATTATTAAAAACGGCGTCTCGTATTTTGAAGGCAAAGCAAGGTACTGTTTATCTCGACGGAAAAGCAATTGAGAAACAGCCAACGAAAGAAATTGCAAAGAAAATGGCGATTTTACCACAAACTGCAGAAGTGCCAACGGGTCTTACTGTATTTGAGCTTGTGTCATATGGAAGATTCCCTCATCAAAAAGGGTTTGGCACGTTGAAAGAAGAGGATTATCGCTACATTAACTGGGCACTTGAAGTGACAGGAATGAAAGAATTTGCGAATCGTCCAGCAGAAGCGCTATCAGGTGGTCAACGTCAACGTGTTTGGATCGCAATGGCTCTTGCACAAGGAACAGAATTACTTGTATTGGATGAACCAACAACGTACTTAGATATGGCTCATCAATTAGAAGTATTAAACTTATTGAAAAAGTTAAATGAAGAAGAAGGTAGAACGATTGTTATGGTTATCCATGACTTAAACCATGCTTCTCGTTTCTCTGATCATATGATTGCATTAAAAGCAGGTAAGTTAATGAAACAAGGAACGCCAGATGAAGTTATGACAAGTGAAACACTTCGTAACGTATTTGAGATTGAAGCTCAAATCGTTCCATGTCCAGTAAACTGTAAGCCAATTTGTTTAACATATGATTTAGCGATGATTAGTAATCAATTGCGTAAAAAAGCATAAGTAGAACCCCCTCGTAAAGAGGGGGGCTTCTAATGGACGTTGAGCTTCTTATATAAGAATGGGAAGTTGAACGCCCGTTAGAATGGGTTGTTAACAACAATTAATAAATATATATTGATTAATTGTTATCCTTGTTTCTTATAGTTCATTGTAACTTATAAGATAAATACAGCTAGAAGGAGTGGGAACATGAAGAATTTTAAAATGGCACTATTAGCAATGGTACTAGTTGTGACTTCTGTACTATTTGCAGCTTGTTCTAACAAAGAAGAAGAAAAGAAAGCAGATGCAAAGACTGAAGAGCGCACTGTAAAACATGCAAAAGGGGAAATTAAAATTCCTGCAAACCCAAAGAAAATTGCTGACCTTAGTGGTTCAACAGAAGAATTATTAATTTTCGGTATGAAACCGGTTATTACTGCTAATACATCTCAAGAAAAAATTGATGCACATATTGAAAAGAAACTAAAAGACGTTAAACCAGTTGGTTCTGCTTGGGGCGATAAAATTAACATTGAAGCAGTAGCTGCTGCAAAACCAGATTTAATTCTTGTAAATAATCGTCAAGAAAAGATTTATGATCAATTATCTAAAATTGCACCAACAGTTATGTTAAACACTCCATTAGATCAATGGCGTCCAAAATTCGAAGAAGTAGGTCAAATCTTCGGTAAAGAAAAAGAAACAAAAGAATGGTTCAAAAAGTATGATGAAAAAGCAAGCAAATTACATGACAAAATCGTCGCTAAAACTGGTGAAGCAACATTTATGAAAATGGCTGCATATCCAAATGCTTTCCGCGTATATGGTGATTACGGTTACGGTAGCGTAATCTTTAATGATTTAAAACTACCAGCAGTTAAAGGTACACCAACTGATAAACCGTTAATACAAGTACAAAAAGAAGCTTTAATCGATTACAACCCAGATTACTTATTCGTATTTACAACTGGTGACGGTTCTCAGCGCTTAAAAGAATTCCAAGAAGAATCAATTTGGAAAAACATGAACGCTGTTAAAAATAACCACGTATTTACAATTAAAAATGAAGACTTAAACAAAGGTTACTTCCCACTAGGGAAAGATATGATCTTAGACGAAGTTGCTGAATTCGTTTTAGGTAAATAATGTATAAAGGAAATCACTTTTACTTCGGTAAAGGTGATTTTTTCTTTTTATAAAGGGAATTAATACAGTCTTTCATTTCTTTCTGTTTCTCATTTCGTTTATAATATAAAGTAAGAATGTAGTAAAGAAAGGGGGATGTCGGAAAGTGGTATATTTAAACGACAAACTCAGCGAAACAAAAGTGTTTAAAGACCCAGTACATAAATATGTGCACGTGCGTGATCGTGTTATTTGGGATTTAATCGGAACGAAAGAATTTCAACGCTTGCGCCGTATTAAGCAGCTTGGAACGACATTTTTTACATTTCACGGTGCAGAGCATAGTCGCTTTACTCATTCGTTAGGTGTATACGAAATTATTCGTCGTATGATTGATGATGTGTTTGATGGCAGACCAAATTGGAATGCTGAAGATAGATTGTTATGTTTATGTGCGGCATTACTTCATGATGTCGGTCACGGCCCATTTTCTCACTCGTTTGAAAAAGTATTTTCATTAGATCATGAGAAATTTACGCAAAAGATTATCGTAGGCGATACGGAGATTAATGATGTATTAAGTCGTGTTGATAAGGAGTTTCCACAAAAGGTAGCAGATGTAATTGCAAAAACATCTACTAATAAATTAGCGATTAGTATGATTTCGAGCCAAATTGATGCGGATCGTATGGATTATTTATTAAGAGATGCTTATTTTACAGGCGTAAAGTACGGAAACTTCGATATGGAACGTATACTGCGTGTAATGCGTCCGTATGGGAATCAAGTAGTCATTAAAAATAGTGGTATGCATGCTGTTGAGCATTACATTATGAGTCGTTATCAAATGTATTGGCAAGTATATTTCCACCCGGTAACGCGAAGTGCAGAAGTTATTTTAACGAAGATTTTACACCGTGCGAAATCACTGCACGAGAAGTATTATACATTTAAAAATCATCCTGTTCATTTCTATTCTTTATTTGAAGAAGAAGTAACAGTAGAGGATTATTTAAAGTTAGACGAGAACGTTATGTATTACTACTTCCAAGTATGGCAGGAAGAAGAAGATTCAATTTTAAGCGATTTATGCCGCCGTTTTATGAATCGAAATCTATTTAAATATGTAGAGTTTACAGATAAACACGGTTTAGATAATTGGATGGAATTAAGTAGTTTATTTAAAAAGATTGGACTTGATCCGGAGTATTATTTAGTAGTTGATTCAACATCAGACTTACCGTATGACTTTTATCGTGCAGGAGAAGAAGAAGAGCGTCTACCAATCCTACTTCTTATGCCAAACGGAGAGCTTAGAGAGCTTTCACGTGAGTCGGATATTGTTGAGGCGATTACAGGTAAGAAAAGAACGGATCAAAAGCTATTCTATCCACATGATTTAATCTATGAAGATGGAAGAAAAGGAAAATATAAAGAGAGAATTATTGAGTTGTTAGAAGGAAAGAAATAAGAAGCAGCTAATGGCTGCTTCTTATGAAAAAACTTGAAATTATTTGTCACTTAAGCGTTTTCCGCCAACTGCATAATGGTTTTTAGACATTTCTTCGATGAAAACAACGATGTTTTCTTCAGGAGCACCAGTTGTTTCGCTTACTGCTGCTGTTACTTTCTCAGCAAGAGCTTTCTTTTGTTCTTCTGTGCGTCCTTCTAGCATTTTCACTGTTACGTATGGCATGTACAATCGCTCCTTTTATGTAAGTTACACTCTTATTATAGCGGATTATGGGGAAGAACAATCGAAAAAACAAATAATTTCTTTTTTTGACATATGGAAGAGGAGATGAAGCATGGATCAGTTATTTAGATACCCGTTGCACCAAATTCCTTTGGTAGCAATGGCCATTATTATCGCATTATCAGTTCATGAATTTGCACATGCATATGTAGCATATAAATTTGGAGACGATACAGCAAAGAGACAAGGCCGTTTAACGTTATCACCGATGGCACACTTAGATCCTATAGGTTTGATTGCAGTATTAATTCTTGGATTCGGTTGGGCAAGACCGGTTCCTGTTAACCCATATAACTTTAAAAGACCGCGTCTTGCAGGTATATTAGTTTCAATTGCAGGGCCGATTAGTAACTTAATTTTAAGCGCAATTGGTTTAATTATTTGGTATAGCTTAGTAAAATTTGGTGTATTATACTCAATTCCATCTGCAGTAGCAGATACGTTAGCTCAATTTTTCCAGATTTTTATTATGCTGAATATCGTTTTACTTGTATTTAACTTATTACCGATCCCGCCACTTGATGGGTATCGAGTTGTGGAAGATTTAGCGCCAGCAAATATTCGCGCGAAAATGACACAGTATGAAAAATACGGGGCAATTGCGTTATTAATTCTCGTTATTACACCGCTTAGTAATTACACAATTCAACCTATTTTCCAGGTAGTTATTCCGCATGTATTTGTATTTTTAGATAGCATCATTGCGCCTATTTTTGGCCTTTTATAATTTTTAAGTGAGGAGGATTTTACATATGACAGAGAAAAAGAAAAAAATCGGTTTTAATATCGTGAAAAATGATTCAACAGATGGACATGGTGGATTTGGTGTTGGGGCATTAAGCTTAGAAAACATTTCACCTGTATTTGTTGATGTACTAGAGAAAACTGCATTCGTTGATATTGGTGCGATGCACGCGCGTAGTACAGTAGAAAAAGGTATTAAGTTTTTAACAAATAAAGATGAAGTTCCAAACGGAAAACCATTTTGGCTTGTTTGGGTAACGATTGAAAGAACTGCGACAGGTGCGTATTATGCAGGTGTAACAGCTTGTGAAATGACAGTAGACCGTGAAATTCGCCGCGGATATAAATCACTTCCAGAGCACGTAAATAAAATGGATAAATCATTGAAGCGTCACATTATGGTTGACCATATGGATGAATCATCTAAAAAGGTACTTGGTACGTTCTTGAAAGAACATAATGAAGCGATTTGGAACGAATCTAGTGAAGAATTGCGCCGTGCATTATTAAGTGAATAAAAAATAGCTGACGGATGCCCGTCAGCTATTTTTTTTACCAAGGAAGATATTTTTTCCACCAACTTGTTTTTTTCTTTTCTTCAGTCGTTTTTTCAAATTCTTCTTTATCATCGACGTGATCCATACAATATTCAGTCGGTTCGGTACCTTTAGCGAAATACATTTTCACAGAAATAGGACAATTTTTTGTAGCAATTTTACCGTTCTCTGGATTGATATTAACCGCTACGACGTCACTTGGTTGTTTAAATTCTTTTTTTGGTTGTCCCTCTAACCCTTTCTCCATCGTATCAGTCCATATTTTCTTCGCATATCCTTGTTCTGCTACGTTTGAAATAGATTTAGGTTGATCATATCCGACCCACACACCAGTTACGATTTGCGGAGTAAATCCGATCATCCAACTATCCGTTTCAGTAGAACCAGATTTGCCGGCATATGTTCTTGATAGTTTGGATAACATCGATTGACCAGTTACAGCAGCATAACTGCTTAGTTTCTTATTAAACATACCAGTCATCATTTCTTCCATTACAAACGCTTTGCTCTTGTCGAGAACTTGTTTACTCTCTAAATGAGCATCGTATAATATATTTCCTTCGTGATCCATAATGCGGCGAATGAAAGTAGGTTTTACTTCTTTTCCACCATTTGCGAACATGCTATAAGCGTTAACCATTTCAATTGGTTTTACTGGTGATGTACCAAGAGCTAGAGAAGGCACATCTTTTAATGCACTTTTAATTCCAAATTGTTTCGCTGTTTTTGCAAGCGCGTCATCGCCTAAAAACAAATTCGTTTTCACAGCATAAATGTTATCAGAGACTGCGAGAGCTTGTGCCATCGTTACGAAATCATCTGCATAATAATCTTTATAGTTCTTCGGTTTATACTTTGAAACGCCGTCACCTAAGGTGAATACAGTATATTCGCTTTTTAAGCGCGTAGCAGGCGTGAATCCTCGTTCTAATGCCGCATAATATAGAAATGGCTTAAATGTAGAACCAGGCTGACGAATGGCTTGTGTAGCCCTGTTAAATTGACTCGTAGTATAATCAGTTCCACCAACAAGAGCAGCCACTTCACCTGTCTTTGGATTCATAGAGACGAGAGCAGTTTGTATGTTTGTTGTGTCAGGTATGTGATCTTTTACAGCTTGTTCTGCTACAGCTTGTAGTTTAGGGTCTAGCGTTGTATAAATTCGCAAGCCACCCCGTTGTAAAGCTTGTTCGTCTAATCCAACATCACGAAGGAGCGAAGCTTGTACAGCATCTTGGAAATATGGTGCGACCTCTGCTACTTTTTTCGTATCTAATGAGGCAAAAGTTAGTGGCTCTTTCTTCGCTAAGGCTGCTTGTTGCTTCGTAATATATCCTTGTTCTACCATTTCATCTAATATGAGAGCTTGTCGTCCTTTCGCACGATCCTCTTTCAAAAAGGGAGAATAGACACTTGGCCCTTTCGGGATACCTGCGAGCATACTAGCTTCTGCTAATGTTAACTCTTTTGCCGTTTTATCGAAATATAGACGGGATGCAGCTTCGATGCCATAAGCGCCATGTCCGTAATAAATTGTATTTAAATATCCTTCTAAAATATGATTTTTATTATAATTCACCTCAAGGCGAATTGTGTACATTGCTTCTAATAGTTTACGTTTCCACGTTTTATCATGATCTAAGTAAAGGTTACGAGCATACTGTTGTGTAATCGTACTAGCACCTTGGACTTTTGCCATCGCTTTTAAATCGGCAACAATGGCACCAGCAATACGTTTCATATCAAAGCCATGATGTTTGTAGAATCGTTGATCTTCAATAGATAGTGTCGCCTCTTTTACATAAGGTGAAATTTCATTAAGAGATACATTGTAACGTTTTTGCATTTCATTACTTTGTCCTATAACAGTGTCATCATTTGCGTAAAAGACGCTTGTTTGCGGGACCGCAACAGGAGGAGGTCCCATAATTTTTGCAACTATAATAATAACAAAAAAAGAAAAAACGAAGAAAAGGACGCAAGAAAACATTGCGGTGAAGAAAAGACGTTTATATTTTTTAAGTTTTGGATTCATAGTTTGATCCATCTTTTTTCAGCCCCTCATTAATACAAGCGTTATTGTATTAGTATTGAGGGTTTTCATTTATTTTAAACAATGAAATTTCGAAAATAAAAAAGCCCCTTCCATTAAAAAAGGAGCTCAAAGGCACGTGCTGGCCAATCGGTAATGATGACATCTACACCATAATCAATCATAGTTTGTAAATCTTTGTATTCATTAATTGTATATGGACGGAAAACATACCCTTGCTCTTGTGCTGACTGCACAAATTCTTTCGTTAATAACTGGAAGTTTGGATGTAATCCATTTGCTTCTCTATGTTTTGCTTCGGCAATTGGATCAGAAAGTGGTGTATCATATAAAATTGCTCTTGGGATTTCAGGAGCAATTTCTGCTAATAATGAAACAGAGTCATGGTTAAATGATGAAAATACAATTTGATTAGAAAGATGATATTCACGCACAAGTGCAACAGCTTTTTCCTCAATATTTGGGTAATGAATAACATCTGTCTTTAATTCAATATTTAGTTGTAAGTTCGTTGTGGAAAGCCAAATGAAAACCTCACGCAACGTTGGGATTTTTGCTTCATGGAAAGAAGGGTCTTTATAGCTACCAGTGTCCAATGATTGTAGTTCCTCTACCGTTTTTTCCGAAACAAGTCCAACGCCATTTGTTGTACGATTGACGGTTTCATCGTGAATTACGACAAGTTCACCATCTTTTGATAAGTGGACATCGAGTTCAATTCCGTGAGCGCCAATGCGTTCTGCTTCTTGGAAGGCAATCATCGTATTTTCGGGATGTGTTCCTTTTACTCCGCGGTGAGCGAAAATAAGTGGTTTACTCATGTGAAATTCTCCTTATTATCTCTTTTCTTTCATTATGAAACTGCTTTAGGGAAAATACAATTGAATATGACAAACATTTACAAAAGTCTAACAGTTGCACAAAAGTTAACGTTAACGTAAAATGTAATAATCAAGTGAAGGGAGGAATAAACATGTATAAAATTGATGAAGTAACAAAGCAAGTTGGTTTGACAAAACGTACACTTCGTTATTATGAGGAAATTGGTTTAATTCATCCCCCTGAACGTAGTGAGGGGAACATTCGCCTGTATACAGACGGGGATATCGCCAGAATTAAAAAAATTGTGGAAGCGAAAGAAGTGTTAGGAATTACGCTTCAAGAGATGCAGCATTTTTTATCGTTAAAAGAAAGAATGGAGCAAAGAAGAAATAGCGAAAACCCTCGTGATCGTGAAGTGATTCAAGAAATTAAAGATATGCTTGAAAAACAAGTGGAAACGCTAGACGAAAAAATGGAGCAAATGCAACGTGTAAAGGCAGAACTAGAAGATAGTTTACATCGTGCAGTAACATTTTTAGAGAACACAAAAGGAGAGTAATCAAAATGGAGAGCAAACAAAAACTAGGGAGATTGATTACAGTGGTGGCTACCTTCCTTGCCTTTTCGGGTATAGGGGTAGTTGACCCAATTTTGCCAATTATTGCTGAGAAAATCGGTGCAACGCATTGGCAAGTTGAAATGTTATTTACCGCTTATATTTTAACGATGGCAATCATGATGTTACCAGCTGGTATATTTGCATCGAGATTTGGTGATAAACGAATGATGACAATCGGTCTTGCGATTGTGACTGTATTTGCGTTTATATGCGGTATATCGCAAACGATTGCTCAATTATCTCTTTTCCGCGCTGGATGGGGATTAGGAAATGCGATGTTTTTTGCTACAGCAATGACGCTATTAATAGCATTAAGTAAAGAAGTTCATGAAGCAGTAGGATTATACGAAGCAGCTATCGGTTTAGGCATGGCTGGCGGACCATTATTAGGCGGGATATTAGGTGGTCATTCTTGGCGTTATCCGTTTTTCGCGACAAGTATTTTAATTTTCTTAGCATTTATTTTAGTATTCTTTTTTGTAAAAGAACCGGAGCGAAAAGTGAAGCGTAAGGCTGCTGGGGTAGGAGAATTACTTAACCTGGTGAAGTATAAACCGTTTATGCAAGGTGCGATTTCAGGAATGTTATACTACTACGGATTTTTCGTTGTGTTAGCATATTCACCACTTATTATGCATTTATCAGCTATTCAATTAGGCTTTGTATTTTGCGGATGGGGGCTCGCGTTAGCTTACGGTTCTGCAATTTTAGCACATAAGCTAGAAGGGAAATATGAACCAAAAACATTATTAAAGGGTAGTTTACTCGTATTTGCGATTTTCTTAATTGCACTATTCTTTGTGAAAATTATGTGGTTACAAATTACTCTTATCGTTTTATCAGGATTGGCATCTGGCTTAAACAATGCATTATATACAAGTTATGTAATGGATATTTCACCTTATGAAAGATCTGTTACGTCAGGTGTTTATAACTTTGTTCGTTGGTTAGGTGGTGCGATTGCTCCAATTTTATCAGGAATTATCGGTCATACTGTTTCACCACAAAGTCCGTTTTTAGTAGGTGGAATTGTTGTGTTAGTAGGTTGTATTATGATCCTAATTCCAATTCGTAAACCAGTAGAAATAGAGACAAAAGCCCTTTCTTAAGAAAGGGTTTTCTTTCCTTTTACGGTGCAAACCCTTTCCGCACATATGTTAGAACCCTCTGACTAAAATATATTTTCGGTATTTTTGTACTTTTAACTATACATTTTGGATGTTTTGTTTTATTTTTGTTAGGGGACATTAATGATGTCCCTATTATAAATTTGCATTGAAAGGCGTGATTGTACGATGGAACTATGGTTCACTGAAAAACAAACAAAACATTTTGGGATTACGGCGCGTATTAACCGCACATTACATACGGAGCAAACAGAATTCCAAAAACTTGATATGGTCGAAACGGAAGAGTTCGGAAACATGCTTATTTTAGATGGCATGGTTATGACAACAGAAAAAGATGAGTTCGTTTATCACGAAATGGTAGCACACGTACCTTTATTTACACATCCAAACCCTGAAAACGTATTAGTTGTTGGTGGCGGTGATGGTGGTGTTATTCGTGAAGTGTTAAAACACCCAAGTGTAAAGAAAGCAACTCTTGTTGAAATCGATGGAAAAGTAATTGAGTACTCTAAACAATACTTACCATCAATTGCAGGCGCATTAGATAATGAGCGTGTAGAAGTAAAAGTAGGAGACGGTTTCCTACATATCGCAGAAAGCGAAAATGAATACGATGTAATTATGGTAGATTCTACTGAGCCAGTAGGACCAGCAGTAAACCTATTTACAAAAGGCTTCTACGCTGGAATTTCAAAAGCGTTAAAAGAAGATGGTATTTTCGTTGCACAAACGGACAACCCTTGGTTTACACCAGAACTAATTACAACTGTGTTTAAAGACGTAAAAGAGATCTTCCCAATTACTCGTTTATACACAGCAAACATTCCAACTTACCCAAGTGGTCTTTGGACGTTCACAATTGGATCTAAAAAACATGATCCATTAGAAGTAAGTGAAGAGCGTTTCCACGAAATCGAAACGAAATACTACACAAAAGAATTACACAATGCAGCATTCGCATTACCGAAATTTGTTGGCGATTTAATTAAGTAAGAGAATTGTATCAAACAAATAAAGTGTAAGTAGCTCATTTAAGGTGTTTGTCCAGAAGACTTGAACATGCTAGATACTTACACTCCTGTAAAGAAAATCGTCTTCTTGTTATGAAACAGAAGACCCGGTAAATCGAGAAAGAGGAGCAATTCGCTCCAAATTTGAGAAATAGTGAAAGGTTGGGATACCTTAAGTTCCACATAAGGAGGAAAAGAATATGCGTTTTGATGAAGCTTATTCAGGTAAAGTATTTATTAAAAGTCATCCAAGTTTTGAAGAGTCAAAGGTAGTTATTTATGGGATGCCTATGGATTGGACAGTAAGTTACCGTCCGGGATCTCGTTTTGGCCCTGCACGTATTCGTGAAGTATCAATCGGTCTTGAAGAATATAGCCCGTATTTAGATCGTGAACTAGAAGAGGTAAAATATTTTGATGCGGGTGATATCCCATTACCATTCGGAAACGCACAACGCAGCTTAGACATGATTGAAGAGTATGTATCAAAACTTTTAGATGCCGATAAGTTTCCACTAGGTCTCGGCGGTGAGCACCTAGTGTCTTGGCCAATTTTTAAGGCAATGGCAAAAAAATATCCGGATTTAGCAATCATCCACATGGATGCTCATACTGATTTACGTGAATCGTATGAAGGGGAGCCTTTATCCCACTCTACACCAATTCGTAAAGTGTGTGATTTAATTGGTCCGGAAAACGTATATTCTTTCGGAATTCGTTCTGGAATGAAGGAAGAATTTGAATGGGCGAAAGAAGTAGGTATGAACTTATACAAATTTGACGTATTAGAACCGTTAAAGGAAGTATTACCGAAACTTGCTGGCCGCCCAGTCTATGTCACAATCGACATTGATGTATTAGACCCAGCTCACGCTCCAGGAACAGGAACGTTAGAAGCTGGCGGTATCACATCTAAAGAATTATTAGATTCCATCGTAGCAATTGCAAATTCAAATATAAATGTAGTTGGAGCAGACTTAGTAGAAGTAGCTCCAGTCTACGACCATAGTGATCAAACACCAGTCGCAGCAAGCAAATTCGTGCGGGAAATGCTGCTCGGTTGGGTGAAATAAAAGCGGAAGCGGCTCGCTCAGAATGTGAGGGGGATGGAGTTTCAGACGTAGAGGCGCTTTTTGCCTCGAAGGAAGAAGCGAAGCCACCGATCATTCTAGCCACTGCAGGTTCTTAGACGCAAGGGTCTAGGAGGCGTAACTGGATAGTAATAAAAGCGGAGGCAGCTCGCTCAGAATCGCAGGTCATTGGAACGCTCGACCGAGAGTGTGAAATGGCTGGAGATTCTAGCCGCTGCAGCTAGATAAAGTAAGAGCCCTCTATATGATTAGAGGGCTCTTATTTTGTCGTTATGTGTCGGTAAGTCGATATATTAAAAAAATCGCCGATATAATTCGAGTTGCGCTGATATATTAAAAAAACCGCCGATATAATTCGAGTTGCGCTGATATATTAAAAAAACCGCCGATATAATTTCATTTACCGTTACGCAACACAAAAAAAGCTATTCTCAAACGATGGGAATAGCTCTTTTTCTTATGCAACCTTCTCTTCCGAAGTAACTCCGCGAATTTCATCAGCAGAGCGGATTGGATATTTACGGAACACAATAGATCCAATGTATCCGACAATAGTGGTAACGATTCCACATAGTACGGCAGCGATCGTTACTTTTATAACGTCATTAAATCCGAATAGGACAAGAAGACCTGGAATTGGTGATGCTGTTCCTGGTGCATTATTAACAAGCTGGAATAGCGATGTAATAATACCGGCAAGTGCACCGCCAACGAAATTTGTCATATAGATTGGAATTGGATTTGCTGAGACAACATCGGCTTGTGTTAAAGGTTCGATTGCTACAGCAATTGTATCTTTCTTTGAACAAATTTTTAATCGTTTAAAGAAAATAAAGTTCATCGGGGCTGAGGCCGCAACGGCAAGACTACCAATTGCCATAGGTAAACCTGTTAATCCAAGCATTGCAGTTAGTGCCATAGAACTTAGTGGAGAGGTAGAAATAACTGTTATTAATCCACCAAGCATAATACCCATAATGATAGGGCTTTCTGTAGTTGCAACTGAAATCATAGAACCGATTTTACCGAGTGTTGCGTTAACAAGCGGATCCATAAGCATTGCCATTCCGCGTGAGATTGGTGCAGCGATAAATAGGATTGCTAAAAATTCCACGCCAGCTGGTAATTTCTTTTCGAGAAATTTCACGACGAAAGCACAAACGTATCCAGCGAAAAATCCTGGTAAAATACCGAATCCACTAGTAGCGATACCAATTAAAACAGCGTATACGGGGGAAACACCGATTGCTAATGCGACTAAAATCGCTGCTGCGACACCGCTCATACTACCGGAAGCTTCTCCTACTGATTGTAAAAAGTCATTATGAAACATTTCTCCACCTATATAACGGTGAAATGCTTCAATAAGAAAACTTGCGATTGCTGCATTAGCTAAAGCACCCATCGCCTTCATTCCATAAGGCGCACGGTAACTAAAAAGTGTAAATAGACAAAGTACAACAAGTAATAGTGCTAAACCTTGCAAGATAGCCATTTGAAAACTGTCTCCTTTGATTTTTGTAATAAAAATTCGTATCATTCAATAATAATATAAAAGTGTATGAAACGGAAAAATTTTTTCTTGGGAACTTGCTGTAAGAAAAAATCCCTTACAATAATGTAAGGAAAGTGTAAGACTTTTAGATAGAGTATAGTATGCTCTTTTCCGTATAATACAAGTATAGATATAATACTAGTGAGAAAGAAGTGCAAACAGGAGGTTCATGTATGAAATTGGTAATTAAAGTTTTAGCTATATTCGCCATTATTCTAGGTGGAACAGCGTATTATTTGAACACAAAAACAGAAGGTGTACATGCTTTTGTAGACAACTTCTTTTCAAATAAAGAAATACAAGATTATTATGCGGTTATAGATAAAGGTGAGAAAAAAGACGGAGAATACTTGTATACTTTTAAAGGGTATACAGAAGACGGAAAGTTACAGATCATTAAAAGAATGATGAACCGTGAATTGCATACGGGGGCGTTTATAAAAATTTATGCAAAAGGTATGCAAGGAAAAGGATGGGCTGAAATCCCGAAAGAATCTATTCCACAAAAAGCGTTGGAAAAAATAGAAAAACCATAAAAGGAGCGACTCATTCGCTCCTTTTTAGTGGGTTAAAATAGTGATAGATGTTTTTTCCTTGTTAGAAATAATTTTTGCACATCCACCAATTGGGAAAGTGAAAATCGGGGTTGTATGCCCGAAACTTGCGTTTGCAATGATAGGAATATGTGCAAGTTCAGGTTTTGAAGCAATCATTTCTTGAATGTCTTCTATCGTACATTCTGCACCTTTTTGCATCTTTCCTATAATGATTTCCTTTATGTATTCAAAATCTTGCTGCTGCATAAGGGAATGTAAATAACGATCAAAAGTTTTAAGAGTAGATGTTCCAGTTAAACTATCTTCTTCAATAAATAAAATTTTGTGCTTTAAATTTGGCATATATGGTGTGCCTTGCAGTAAGTTAAATGTGCTCATATTGCCACCGATAATATCTCCCGTAGCTTCTCCTTCCTGAATTGAAACGTATCCTTCATTTTTAATAAATTCTCGATTTTCCTGATCTATATACCAAGAATCATCGCTCCATGTTTCAGATGGCAGGACTTCAATAGGCTCATTAGAAGTTAAGCACTTTAAAAAGTAATCGGTTGTATACCCGAGCCCTTTCTCCATTCCAAACGAAGAGAAATGGGGTCCTGAATATGTAACAAGCCCTGTTTTTGCGTAAATTGCATTATTTAAGGCAGTAATATCAGAATAACCACAGAAAAATTTCGGGTTTTCACGAATTAAATCATAATCGAGATGTTTCAATAAACCATTTGAGTTGTATCCGCCAAGTGTAGTCAAAATAGCTTTTACATTAGGGTCTCCAAATGCTTCATGGAGGTCTTGAATGCGGGAAGAAATAGAGGAGGAAGCAAATCGATCTATCTCATCAGCATATTTTGAGAATGTAACTTGAAAGCCCATGTCAGTTAATCTTTTTATAGCAAGTTTTCTATTTTCATTTGAAACAATACTTAAACTACACGATGGTGAAATCACTCGTATTTCATCACCCTTTTTTAACTTTGTTGGTATCACTATATTCACCTCTTTAATTGAAAGAATATTTAGATTTAAAAAATATTTTATCATATGAAATAAAGTAGAAGTGAATTATTTTTTGAAATGGAGTTTTCCTGATTTTTCAGCAGACAGACAGAGTCTTTTTTTGATATGATAGGAAAAGTGATTTATTATAAGTAGTATTTAATATCTATAACATTTGAAAGGTGTGCAAGACGTGGAGAAACAACTTGCAGGCTTGCCGGTACACGTTCATTTCGTAACAGAAATCCGTGAAGGGGCGAGGAAGGAAACCGTTGCTTTTGAAGCAAATGGTCAATACTATGTAAAAGGTCAAGGTACATATGTAACATTCCAGGAGCCGAACGAACAAGGCGAAGTGAAAACAATTATTAAAATTCAAGATGAACAAGTTCTCATTATGCGTTCAGGTGCTGTTTCTATGCGTCAGACGCATGTGAAAGGTGAATGGACAACTGGTACGTATACGAGTGAACTTGGTACGTTTGCATTGCAAACAAAGACTGATAACGTTCTTTTTAAATGGTCGGATGAAAAGAAAAAAGGACAACTCTTCTTAACTTACGCATTGCTTCTAAGTGAACAAGAAGCTGGCAGATATACTATTACAATTAATTTGAAGGAGGCAAAATAATGAATTCCTTAGAACAAGTAAAAGGATTGATTAAAGAAGAAATTCAGGCTGCTGTATTAAAGGCAGAATTAGCGACAGAAGAACAGATTCCAAACGTTGTATTAGAATCTCCAAAAGATAAAACAAATGGTGACTTCTCTACAAATATGGCAATGCAACTTGCACGCGTTGCGAAAAAAGCACCTCGTATGATTGCAGAAGAACTAGTTGCAAACTTCGATAAAGCAAAAGCTTCTATTGAAAAAATCGAAATCGCTGGTCCTGGTTTTATTAACTTCTATATGGATAATAGCTACTTAACAGATTTAATTCCAACAATCGTAAACGCTGGTGAAGCTTACGGTGAAACGAATACTGGTAAAGGTGAAAAAGTACAAGTTGAGTTCGTATCTGCGAATCCAACAGGTGACCTTCACTTAGGACATGCACGTGGTGCGGCAGTAGGTGACACTTTATGTAACTTATTAGCAAAAGCAGGCTACGATGTATCTCGTGAGTACTACATTAATGATGCTGGTAACCAAATTCATAACTTAGCTCTTTCTGTTGAAGCTCGTTACATGCAAGCTTTAGGCTTAGATAAAGAAATGCCAGAAGACGGTTATCATGGTGCGGATATCATTGGAATCGGTAAACGTTTAGCTGAAGAATTCGGCGATCGTTATGCGAAAGCTGATGAAAAAGAAAGTTATGAATTCTATCGTGAATACGGTTTAAAATATGAATTAGCAAAACTTCAAAAAGACTTAGAAAGCTTCCGTGTTAAATTTGATGTATGGTTCTCAGAAACATCACTATACAAAAACGGAAAAATCGATCAAGCTCTTGCTGTATTAAAAGAGCGTGAAGAGATCTTTGAAGAAGACGGCGCAACTTGGTTCCGTTCAATGACTTACGGCGATGACAAAAATCGTGTATTAATTAAAAACGACGGTTCTTACACATACTTAACGCCAGATATCGCGTATCACCGTGATAAATTAGAGCGTGGTTTTGATAAGTTAATCAACATTTGGGGTGCTGACCACCACGGTTACATTCCTCGTATGAAGGCTGCTATTCAAGCACTTGGTTACGATAAAGACACGCTTGAAGTAGAAATCATCCAAATGGTACAACTATACCAAAATGGTGAAAAAATGAAGATGAGTAAGCGTACGGGTAAAGCAGTTACACTTCGTGAGCTTATGGAAGAAGTAGGCGTGGACGCAATGCGTTACTTCTTCGCAATGCGTAGCGGTGATTCTCATTTAGACTTCGATATGGACTTAGCTGTATCAAAATCTAATGAAAACCCAGTATACTATGCACAATATGCTCATGCTCGCGTATGTAGTATCCTTCGTCAAGGCGAAGAATTAGGATTAGCTGTAGATGGAGATGTGAACTATAAACTTGTTACTTCTGAGAAAGAAGTAGAGTTACTGAAAAAACTTGGTGAATTCCCAGCTGTAGTTGCGGATGCAGCACAAAAACGTCTGCCACACCGTATTACAAACTATGCATTTGAATTAGCAGCAACATTACACAGCTTCTACAATGCAGAAAAAGTATTAAACCAAGATAACTTAGAATTAAGTAAAGCTCGTTACGAGTTAATGAAAGCAGTACGCACTACACTTCAAAATGCATTAGCAATCGTAGGAGTATCTGCACCAGAAAAAATGTAATGAAGAAAAGCGGAAGCGGCTCGTTTAGAATAGGACTTTCGTTTTTAAATAAAAGGCAATCACACGATGTTGTGATTGCCTTTTTATGTGGAGATAATAAAAAAAATTTATCAAACAAAAGGGGAATTTGCGTCGTCTTATATAAATGACAGGAGGCTTGTGATGGAAGAAAAGATAGAAGAATTAATTGATATATATAAGCAGCAAATATATTCCTTATGCTATAAGTTAGCGAAAACGAAAGAAGATGCGGAAGATATTTTTCAAGAGACGTGGATAAAGGTTTTTTCATCAAGGCACCAACTTTCTTATGTAGATAATTATAAAAAGTGGATTACTACAATTTGCGTTCGTACATTTTATGACTTTTACCGCAAGAAGAAAAGATGGAAAGATCGCGTCTTAGATTTATTTCATAAAGAAGATGGTGGAGAAATAGATTTCGCAGATGATGTGAATATATCAGAAGAATTTATTCAAAAAGTGGAAGCGGAAATGATACGGGAAGTTATACAGCTATTGAATGAAAAATATAAAACCGTGCTCGTACTCTACTATTATGAACAATACTCTTATAAAGAAATGAGCGAAATATTAAATATACCGATTGATACAGTGAAATATCGCCTTAATTATGCGAAGAAGCAAATGCGAGAACATTTGGAGGGGTTCGTTTATGACAGAAGATAAATTTGAACAGAAGGTAAAGAGTAGCTTAGCAGAAGAGATAACTCCAAGCGAAGAGCTAATAAATAACACGAAGCAGGGCGTGCGAAAGGCTCAGAAGTTAGAGAGGAAATGGATGATTTGTATTCACACCATTTGGATTGTTTTGTTAACAATTGTTATAGAACAATTTGTCACACATTTGGATTATAAAATTCCTATGTTGATAGCCATTGTGATTATGATGCATGTATACATTCCGATATATGTTGTAATACAGTCATTTTTAAAGAAGGAGTATAGATTACATGAAAGAGTTCGCTAATCCGTTTGTACTATTTGAAGTAGCTGGAGTGACGATGTTTTTAGCTTTTATAGCACTTTTAATATGTGTTGCATCATGGGTATATACAGATGCTAAAGCACATCAAATGAGCAAAGGATGGAGTATTTTAGCAGTTATATTGCCATTCTTTATTGGTTTTTTATTATATATGGTAAGAAGAAGTAAAAAGAAGGTTGAAGGAGAATGTAAGGTGAATTTTGTTAAAAAACAGAAAGTAACATTAGTTGCGATATTGGCAAGCACAATGTTTGTATTACTTAGTGGTTTTACTTTTGCACAAACGTTAGATGACGCGTGGAGAGCCGGGGATATATATTTAGCAAATGAGAAGCAAGGGAAAACAAGTTATGAGGCAAAATTCTCATCATGGGATATTGCCAGTAAGGATATTGAATTTCAGTATGAAAAGGATACAGAAGTGACATTTTCTTATGAGACAGATGCAAAACGAGGAAACTTATGCTTTAGTGTGTATGAAAGACAAGGAGAAGGTATAAAAGAGTTAAAGGAAATTTGTGAATCGAAAAAAGGTACTTTTACAGTTACTTTAAAAGCAAATGAAGAATATGTATTGAATATAAGCGGATTAACAGTAAAAGATGGATTTGTAAAAGTGAATTGGCAAGAGAAATAAAAGGGGCCCTATAAAGGACCTCTTTTTTATTGAATAGTATAAGTAACAGAGAAACTAACAGGACTATAGTAAACGTAAGGTGCATGAAATTGAACATACATATTTCCATCTGTTTTTGCAGTGAAAATTCGGCCGTAACCATCAGAATAACGTCCAATTAGGTTATGATTTGAGTCATAAACACTGTAACTAGGAGTTTTGCTGTTAGGATGAATTGTTAGTTCTTGTCCTTTTTGAAGGAAAATAGGTTCTTGTTCAGAACTACCTCCAGTTTGCAAAGAATAAAATTTTGTAAAGCTTTGTTCTTGAGCGGCAGCAGCGACTTTTGTTTCAGGAATAAACGCAGTAGCTCCAGTAATTCCTGCTAAAGTTAATGCACCTGCTAAAATCATTTTTTTCATAATAGAAAAAGCCTCCTTATTAGTTGTAATCAGTTTTGTTACAATTAATATTGTATACGATAATGGGTAGGATAAAATATGCTTTTATGCATATATATTTTTTCTCAATAAAAGACCACCGATAAAATCAGTGGTCTTTTAAATGATTAAGCAGCTTTCTGTTCAGTTTGAGGAACAGGTTTTTGAAGCGAGTTATAAACTCCTGTTCCGATAACGTCTAATGCCATTCTCATTCGTTCAGGTGAAATGTTTTCTAATACGTTATCTTGAGGTGTATGGTATACCTTCTCAATATGATAGATTAATGGATTCCAACTATCGACACCCATCCAAATGAATAGAGCAGCAGGAATACCAGCTTCAGCAAATGGAACATGATCACTAGAACCGAATTTACCTTGTAGGATGAGGTTATTATTTAGTTGTTTACCTGCTTGCAAGGCAGCGTCTGTTACAAAGTTTGTAGAGCCATCAGGTGTCATAGCATATAAATTCTTTGCTTTATCATAATTTGTTGCAACCATGTCGGCGTTAAAGACACCTAAAATACGGTCGCGTTCTTTTTGGGATAGACTATTCACGTAATAATCCGAACCAAGTAATCCAGTTTCTTCAGAACCAAAGGTAATAAAGCGAATTTCTTTATCAGTTTCTACATTTTGAAAAGCACGAGCTAGTTCTAATACTAATCCAGTTCCAGAAGCATTATCATTTGCGCCAGGTGCTCCGACAACACTATCATAGTGCGAGCTTACAACGACTGCTTTTTCATTACCTGTACTCTTCTTTGGTTTCTTTTTGGCGATAACATTTAGAGATGTTAATTTAGATTCATGTCTCGCTTTTAGGGAAAG
Source organism: Bacillus sp. JAS24-2 (assembly GCF_008274905.1). Taxonomy (NCBI): domain Bacteria; kingdom Bacillati; phylum Bacillota; class Bacilli; order Caryophanales; family Bacillaceae; genus Bacillus; species Bacillus sp. JAS24-2. The sequence goes on along the minus strand of NZ_CP031068.1, from coordinate 5,093,567 downwards.
AATTGTTGTCCCTTTTTTAGCGATTTCTTCTTTAAATGCATTTCCTTGCGCATAAGCAAGACCAAAGACAGGGATAGATTGCTTTTTCATTAGGCGGGGATTGAAGGTTTGTCCATAATTTCCGCGTCCGCCAATTAAACTGTATAAAAGAACACCTTTTGCACCTTTGCTAACAGCATTTTCAACTTGTTTATTATAGTCGGTAACTGTCGTTCCTCTTTCAAATAAAACAATTTTACCATTTACTTCATTTGGAATATCTTCTAATTTTGTCCCACCTTGAACAAAGATAAGGGGAGCTGTAACAGCTTCTGTAGAAATTAGTGCATTAGGAGCAGCACCAGCTTGCCAATTACGTTTTGTTGATAGGGGTGATTCAATGAATCCAACGTATTGATCGGGCACCTGAAATGGTTGATATTCTACTTCATAGCCCATTGATTTAAGCTGCATACCAATGTAACGAGAAGCCCATTCTTCGGATTTTGTTCCACCGGGGCGAGGACCAATTGTTTCAGATAAGAAACGAACATGTTCAATCGCGCGGTTTGGATCAATCTGTTTTGTAATAGATGGAGTTTGTGTAACCTCTGACGTGGAATCCGCTTTTGCTTGCCCAATTGGAGCTAAGCTAACAGCAAGTGATACAGCAAGCAAAGAGCTTACTATTTTTTGTTTCAATGATTTTCTCATTTTTTCCTCTCCTATTCTTCTATTCTCTCTGACTGACAAAAGAAGACGGATAATGACTTTATTTTACCTTCACACCTTTTATTTTTCAATATTCTGACATTGAGAAATAAAAAAACGATATATGCATATTTGCATATTTTTGAGGGAGATATGTATGCTATCATTTTAAACGAAGGTTCGCTTTCTACTCTGAAAGCTCCTACATTGCATGAATCTAGTGTACCCAAACTTTAGATTATGTAGAGGAATGGAACCACTGTAGGGTTTCATTTCTCATGTTTGAATCAGTTGATGGTAATTATGTTTCCGCATTTCATAATTATTATCAGTGATATATGTAAGGCATCCATATGAAAATAAGAGGCTGTTCAAAGGTTTTCCGTACTTTTGGGCAGCCTCACCCCGTTAAAAGGACGATACTTTATGTATCGTCCTTTTTGTATAAAAAAACATCCAATCAATTGAGAGATTGATTGGATGTGAAAAAATTATTAATAATTTTTTTTGCGTTTTGTAGCTAAAATACTTAATAATCCAGCTAGTAGAAGAACAATACCTACTGTTTGTGTAGGGTCTTCTTTATGACCTGTATTTGGAAGGTGCTTATCCGTATTTCGATCATCTTGCTGTTTGTTATCTGTTTTATTCGATGTTTCTTCGGAAGTTCCGTTTTCGTGTTTCTCAGGTGTTTCATTATTTTGTTCTTCAGAAGTTCCGTTTTCGTGTTTCTCAGATGTTTCATTGCCTTTGTTATCTTCTTTATTTGGAGGAGTAATTGGCTTGTCATCTCCACCTGAAGAAGATTCAATTTTTTTATTTGAAACTGTAATTTGTAGTGGCTTAGCTTGGGCTTTATCAATTGTAAAGTTTATTGGTGATGCATCTAATTGATAGCCTTTAGGAGCCTTTGTTTCTACTAATTGATAATTACCAGGTTTCAAATCATTTACGATTACTTTTCCGTGTTGATCTGTTTTTAAACCTTCTCGGATGACTTTTCCATCTTGGTCTAAAATATTGAAAATGGCACCTTCAAGTGTTCCATGGTGATCAATATCAACTTTAGTTAACTCAATTGAACCTGTTGTTAAACTATTTAAGGCTGTAACAGAGGTAACCTGAGATTGTCCTTTCGTAATTGTGAAAGGAATTGGTTTAACGTTTAAATCATAGCCAGTTGGAGCTTTCGTTTCAATGAACTGATAATCTCCCGGACGTAAATCAGAAACTGAAATCTTCCCATCTTTATCAGTAGTTAAATCAGTGCGAACAATTTTACCTTTCGCATCGATGATGTTAAACACTGCATCAGAAAGTTTTGTATCTGGATTTATATCATCCACTTTTATTAATTCTACAGCACCCTCAGTTAAGCTATTTGTAGCAGTAACTTGGAGCTTTTCTTTTTGGCTTTTCTTAATTGTAAACTTAATAGGTGTACTATCTAATTTATAGTGTTCAGGAGCTTTCGTTTCAATAAACTGATAGTCCCCAGGACGTAAATCAGAAACAGAAATTTTTCCATGTACATCTGTTGTAAGTTCAGTGCGAATGTCGTTACCATTCATATCAGTAATTTTAAATATCGCATCTTTAAGAGCAGTACCATCTACATCATCTACTTTAGAAAGTTCCACAGTGCCTTTCGTTAAGCTATTTGTAGCTGTAACGGAGATAGGATCAGCTTGGCTCTTTGTGATTGTGAATGGAATTGGCTCTTTGTTTAAATCATAGTGTTTCGGAGCCGTTGTCTCGATGAATTGATAATCACCAGGACGTAGGTCAGAAACGCTAATTTTACCTTGTTGATTCGTAACAAGATCTTTGCGAATTACAGTGCCATTCATATCCACAATTTTAAATACTGCGCCTTCAAGAGTAGTGCCATCGACGTCATCCACTTTAGAAAGTTCCACGCCGCCTTTTGTTAAACTATTTTTCATAGTAACGGTAGCAATATCTTTTTGGCTTTTTTCAATTGTAAATATAATTGGTTTTTTGTCTAAATCATAGTGTTCAGGGGCCGTTATTTCAACGAATTGATACGTACCAGGACGTAAGTTTTCGATAACGATTTTACCTTCACTGTTTGTTTTTAAATCTGTTTTAAGTACTTTGCCATCTTGATCTAGTAAATTAAATACCGCATCGGCAAGTTTTGTTTGAGTGTTTAAATCATCAACTTTAAGTAATTCGATACTACCTTGTTTTAAGCTATTTGTAGCAGTTAAAGAAATAACTTTCTTCTGTCCTTTTTCAATAGTGAATTTGATTGGTGTTTCATCTAAAACGTAATGCTTAGGAGCTTTCGTTTCGATGAATTGGTAATCACCAGGACGTAGGTCGTTAATTTCGATTATTCCTTGTTCATTTGTAACAAGGTCTTTATGAACTACATCACCGTTCATATTAACAATTTTAAATACTGCATCTTTAAGAACAGTGCCATCAATATCGTCTACTTTAGAAAGTTTAACTGCACCCTTTGTTAAAGCATTTGTAGCAGTGATATGAAGAGTTTCAGTTTGGCTCTTTTTAATTGTAAATACGATAGGTTTTTTATCTAAATCGTAATGTTCAGGAGCAATTGTTTCAACGAATTGATACGTACCAGGACGTAGATTTTCAACAACAATTTTACCTTCAGCATTTGTTTTTAAGCCTTCTTCAACTAGCTCACCGTCTGCATCTAATAAATTAAATACGGCGTTAGAAAGTTTTGTATTTATATCAATATCGTCAATCTTTGTTAGTTCAACGCTACCTTTTTTCAAAGCATTTTTGCCTGTAACATTGATCTCTTTCGTTTGACTTCTTTCAATTGTAAATGGAATCGTTGTTTCATCTAATACATAGTGCTCAGGAGCTTTTGTTTCAATGAACTGATAGTCTCCAGGGCGTAAATCAGAAACAGAAATTTTTCCGTTTTTATCTGTAACAAGATTCGTATGAACTTCCTTACCATTCATATCCACAATCTTAAAGATTGCACCTTCGAGCATCGTACGATCGATGTCATCAATTTTTGTTAATGTTACTGCACCTTTCTTTAAACTGTTAGTAGCGGTAACAGTAATATTCTCTTTTTGACTTTTTTCGATAGTGAACGGAATAGGGTCTTTGCTTAAGGTATAGTCTTTTGGAGCTTTTACTTCAATAAATTGATAGTCTCCAGGACGTAAATCAGAAGCAGTAATTTTACCGTTTTTATCAGTCGTTAAATCTTTTCGAATTACCTTTTTAGTATCATGAGCGTCAACGATTATAAATTCTGCACCTTCAAGAGTAGTGCCATCAACATCATCAACTTTTGTTAAAGTGACGCCACCTGTAAGTAAACTATTTTTTACAGTAACAGGGATAGGAAGATCTTCCTTACTACCTTTTTTAATTGTGAACTTAATAGGTGTTTGGTCTAATTTATAATGTTCAGGGGCTTTTGTTTCGATAAATTGATAATCCCCTGGTGCTAAATCAGGAATAACTAATACTCCGTGATCATCTGTTGTTAAATCTTTCATAATTTCTTTGCCAGTTGGGTCTTGCAATGTGAATACAGCGCCGGCAAGAGCTTTACTACTTTCCACATCATCTTCTTTAATAAGTTTAACTTTTCCTTTCGTTAAACTATTTTTAAATGTAAGTGGAAGGAGTTTTTGTTGTCCTTTTTCGATTGTAAATTCAATTGGTTCTACATTTACATCGTAATAAGTTGGAGCCTTTGTTTCGATAAGTTTATAGTTACCAGGACGTAAGTCATCTACAACTAGCATTCCTTTATTATTCGTAACAAGGTCCGTACGAACATCTTCATTAGTATCTCTATTAACGATTTTAAATACTGCACCTTCAAGTGTTTCCTTTTCATCTGCAGCATTCACTTTTGTTAACTCAATACCGCCTTTTGTTAAGCTGTTTTTAGCGGTAACAGTAGCCTGAGTTGTTTGACTTTCTGTAATCGTAAATTTAATTGGTTTTGTATTTTTGTCGTAATACTTCGGTGCTGTTACTTCGATAAATTTATAATCGCCAGGGCGTAAGCCAGTAGCGATAGCTTTACCATCCGCACCAGTTTTTACATTTTCGCGAATGACTTTCTTTTCATCATTTGCATCAACAATTTTAAATACAGCACCTTCAAGAGCTGTACCATCGATATCATCAACTTTTGTTAATTCAACATCTCCTGGTTTTAAAGCATTTTCAGCTTTCACAAGTAGAGTTTCTTTCTGACTTCTATCGATTGTAAATTCAATAGGTTCTGCTCGTAAAACGTAATGTTCAGGAGCAGCTATTTCAATGAATTTATACGTACCAGGACGTAGGTTACTAACTTTAACTTTACCGTGTTTATCAGTAGTTAAGTTAGTGTAAGGGGAAACGTCATTATTATTTGTATCGACAAGCTTGAATACTGCACCTTCAAGTGGTTTTTTCTCACCAAACTCATCAACTTTTAATAATTCAACTTCGCCCGTTTTTAAGCTGTTATTTGCCGTAACAGTAGCAAGAGCTTGTTGGCTTTTATCAATTGTAAACTCGATAGGGTTTGTACTTAACGTATAATCCTTAGGAGCTTCTGTTTCGATAAATTTATAAACACCAGGCTCTAGATCTTTAATGGTAACTTTTCCATCTGAACCTGTTTTTATATTTTCACGAATTACTTGTTTCTCGTCATTCGCATCGACAATTTTAAATACAGCACCTTCAAGGGCAGTGCCATCGACATCATCGACTTTCGTTAAAGTGACACCACCTTTAATGAGGTGATTTGTCGCGGTAACAGTAAGTGCTTTCTGTTGGCTTTTTTCAATTGTAAATTTAAGCGGTTTTTTATCTATTTCATAATGTTCAGGTGCTTTCTCTTCAACAAACTGGTACTCTCCAGGAAGTAAATTTTTCGCTTCGATTTGTCCGTTACCATTTGTCGTTAATTTGGTATAACCAGGAATTCTTTTGTTATTTTGGTCCCGTACACTAAATACAGCACCTTCTAAAGTATTACCCTCTTTATCAACTTTTGTTAGGATAGCTGAGCCTCTAATTAAGCTGTTTTGGGCCGTTTTATTAATTACTGTTGTTTGATCTTCCTCGATTGTAAATTCAATAAGTCGATCATCTAATTGATAATGCTCAGGAGCCTTTATTTCTTTTAAGTAGTAAGTTCCTGGTTTTAAATTATCTACAGTAATTTGTCCTTTATCATTTGTTGTTAATTTTTCGTGTTCTGAAATTATTTTTTTATCTTTATCAAGTAGTGTGAAAACGGCACCTTGCAGTGTGACGTTTTTATTCAGGTCATCAGACTTTGTTAAAACTACTTTACCGACAAACTTCTTATTTGCAAGTTTATATGTTGTAGTCTCTTGTGTACCAAGTTCAACAATTTTCCCTTGTTTTAAATCCCAGCTAATTACATAGCCTTCAGGAGCCTTTGTTTCTTTTAATAAATATTTATCGCGTTTTAAATTATTAAATTTAGCGATACCGTCTTTGTCTGTTGCAATTTTACGGATAACAGTTTTACCTGTACGATCGTATAAAGTAAATTCTGCCCCAGCTAATAGTGCGTTCTTATTGTCGTTATCTACCTTTATAATTTCAAGGTTTCCACGGCCTTTAGTAGCAGATCCTCCGCCTGAACCAGAAGACATTCTCACTTCAATCGTTTCAGTAGTTTCTGTGTTTTTAACTGTCAACTTATTGCCTGCGATTTTCGCTTTATTACTTACTTTTTCTTTATCATCTGCATTAATAAGTGAGCGATATTCTAAAATATAAGCTCGATCAATTTTTTTCAAGAAGGCAATTTCGAAATGTTGCTTTCCGGTATTATTGTCTGTTGTTATTTTGAGTTTATAGTCTGTTCCTTCTTTTAATTCGTTTACTGTATCTTTTGTTAAATTTCCATATGGATCAACAATTGTAGGATATAAGTGGAATGAATCTTCCACAATTACCTGGTTTTCGGTTGGGTCATCTGTTACAACGGCATCTGCAATGGTTGATTGGCTTTCGTTAATTGCGATACTCCAATTAATATAGTTGTCGTCTTGCACAGCTTTTTTAGTAACGAAGCTGCCACCTTTATTTACTTGAGTGTCACCTGTAAGGGTGTTTACGATTTTAGAGCCATCTTTTAAATCTGCCTCGTTTTTGTAGGTGCCTTGGATAAGTTCACCATCAAGGCTTGTTTTAAAGATAATATAGTAAGGTGAATTAATTGATTGTTTGAAATGAACCTTTAGGGTGTTTTTATTTTTCTCTGTAGGTTCTTCAAGTTCATATTTCTCAGTTGGTACAGCATTACCAGGTTGTGCATTATCAGGATTTCCATTTAAAATCATATCGCGCACTTCAATGGATCCAGGCACTAACTTTTGTTTATCTTGTATGACGTCTATAACATAAGGATCTTTAATCTCAACATTATTATAGTTAAAGCCTATTATCCAAGTAATTTCCTTCGTTTGGGCGTTATAAGAACCGTATTTATAACCATTTGCTTTTGTGAAAGTATCAGGATCAAAATTAGCTTCAACCTTATTTGATTGTGGATTAGAATCCGTATCTATCCAAGATAGGTTACCTGTATTTTTAAATGAAGTTTTACCACTTTCTAGCTTTGTATAATCAAAGTCTGTCGTATATTTTACGACTAATGTCTTTGTCATATTAGACTGATACGTACCTATAAGAGTAATTTTAAAGCCTTTATCTGTTGTATCTAAAATATAGTCAGTCCCAGCCTGAAGGGTATAATTTCCGTCTTTAATTTCTAGTTTCTTATCTTTTAATTGTAATCCACCATGATCAAAGGTGTCCGTAATGATCGCGTTGTTTAATGGATAGTTGTTATTATTTACTATAATTGTCCAAGGTGTTGTTTTGTCTTTATAATTTGTTTCAGCTTTATTATTAGATTTAATAATATTTTGCTGCTTGAAGCTAGCTTCATTTTCTTTACTTGAATCATTATCAGCTGTAACTTTATTTTTTACTTTTCCATCTTCTATAACTTTATTAGTTGGCTTGGTTTTATAGGTAATCACATAAGCACTATTAATATCATCATTAAACTGTAAATCGAAGCCATTCTTCTTGTTACTTACAGTGTAATTATTAACAGCGTCTCCTGTTACAAGCGTTCCTTTTTCATTATATGAAGCGTTTTTTACAACAATAGAATTTGCATCTAGTTCGTGTGTATCGTCAAAAATATCTTTTAAAATCGCATCTGCTTTTTTGATCTCTCTTTGATCACCATTGTAAGTAATTGTCCACTCAATTGTTTGCGTCTTTGGATCATATTTACTTGTTTTATTTAAGTGTGTACCACGAGAAACCGTTACAGTAGAGCTTGCGTTTTGTTGCTTTTGATTATCACTCGTTATCGTAACGTTATTTCGGAAACTTTTAATATTTTCATCAGTAATTTTTGTGGCATATTCGATTTGATATGCTTTATTGATAGAATCTTTAAAAGCAATCTCCAATTTTGAGCCATCTGATGAAATAATATTGTAATCTGTTGGCTCAGCTTCTGCACCACGCGTTACATTCCCATTAACATCAACTTCTAAATAATAAACTTTAATAGAATCTTTATTTAAGTTTGTACCTTGTGGAATGTTATCTTTAAAAATAGCGTTTTTAAGGGTGTCTTGCGTTTTGTTCATCTCTACTTTCCAATTAATTTCATTTGTATTAATTGGTCTATCAGGTAATCCTTTTTTATTCGTAGCTGTTTGTACATTAGGCTTAAAGTCAACTGTAATAGAAATATCCTTATCTTTAATCGGGAAAGGAATTTCTTGTGTTGTTGTACCTTTAATTTCAGCTTTATTAAATTCTGTCTTTAATTGTAGGTTACCAGCAACATCTGGATGCTCTTCAACATAATCGTTGAATGTCATCGTGACTTTTCCATCTTTTGTAACAGTAAAATTACCAATTTGATGGTTTTCACTGTCATATAAAGGACTGTTAATTGTATTGTAAATCTTAAAATGTTTAGGAAGATCAAAAATATAGTAATCTCCATTTTTCACATTCATTGACTTTAAAAGTTCCCATGTAAACTCAATATTGGCAGGGGAATCTGTACTTGGACGGTTATCCTCTGTAAATGGTTTTCCGTCTTTATCCGTCAACTTTACACCGGTTAAAATGTTTGTTGTTATTTGCTTTGGACCTGAATTTGTATTCTCAGCAGGGTCGCTTGATAGCTTTTGTTCTGGATTGTCAGTAGCAATTTTAGCTGCTAGGTTTTGTTCCGGATTATCAGTGGCAGTTTTAGCTGCTGGGTTTTGTTCCGGATTATCAGTGGCAGTTTTAGCTGCTGGGTTTTGTTCCGGATTATCGGTAACAGTTTTAGTTGCTGGGTTTTGTTCCGGATTATCAGTAACAGTTTTAGTTGCTGGATCTTGCTCCGGATTGTCAGTAACAGGTTTAGCTACTGGATCTTGCGCTTGTTTATTAGTATCCTGTTTGGTGCCATCTTCTTTAGAGTTTTCTACTTGAACAGGAACTGATATAGGCTGAACCATTGTTCCTAAAGGAAAAGCGATTTGAACTGATTTTTCCCCAGGTTTTAAAGTTGAGTTAAACACGGTATCAACTTTAATTTTTCCTTTAGCGTCTTTCAAATTTTCTACTTGATCATTAAATATTAATTTTAATTTATTATCTTTAGCTGTTATAAAATATTGACCAATATTTTTTTGATCTGTTACTAAATCCCCTTGCAAATCTTTAGATACTTTTAATGCAAGTGGTATTTGAACTACTGCTGTATCATTTGCATGTACAACTTGTTGATCCTTTATTGACCAAGCGTATTCTACTTGAATGGTTGATCCTATCTTTATTAAATTGTTAGGATTTTTTGATTCGTCAATAATATGATTCGTCTCATCTTTCATTTCAACAGTGTCAAATAAGGAATCTCCTGTTAAGGTTTCCGCTCTTACTTGATTGTATGGAAAACTAGCAAGTTGCGAAAATAGTACGAATACAATTAAACATACATTAAAAAGTTTTTTCATTTTTCCTCCTCTGAACATTCATTTGTCCATTGGGGACTTATTCCACATGAACAAATGGAATATTAAAAGTATTTGTTATAAGCTATTTATTTTTGTTATCCCTCCGTTTCTATACGCGTTCTCAGACAAACAGAATTATGTTCAAAGCAATATTATTTAACGTAAAACAAAATGTATATTTACACAGTTCTATGGAAATATACACAATTCGACAAAAAATGTCGAAAAAAATACTGATATAAATACTGATATCAGACCTTTATATGTGAGATAGTTTTCATGTATATCTAGTAAAAAAGAATGGTTATAAAGGTAAGTTTTACGATACATACTAACCAATGTAGTGTATCCCTTTGTGAAGGCTTATTTTTGCCTTAAAGTTATGTGGAAATAAAAATCTAGATAGGGTTGGTTTTGGTCAGAATGAAGACAATATGTACTTTGAAAATAGTCATTTATTTTGTCTAAAGAGAGTTGTGCGATTAGTGGACCGAAGTTGAAAGGTGATAGTTTCTTACATTGTTAGAGAAATATAAGGATTACAGAATATTCGACTAACACGTTACTACGGTCATTTTTGAGCCTGTTTAAACAATAAGAAAGAAGGTGTTTTACTCCTTAGTTACAATATCTTTTTAGTAAAGATAAGCTTAAGTAACCTCCGCTAAAGATTATATACTTAAATGATAAAGAGTTCAACACTAGTTCACATATTTTCCCAAAAATAAAAAACGGCTGTTTTATGTGGAATAAATCTACAAAACAGCCGTTTTTGGTATTAGATTTCTGTTAAGATTATTGGTTCACCGCGTGTTACGACAACGGTATGTTCACATTGTGCAACAAGACTTTTATCAGGTGTAACGAATGTCCAACCGTCGTCACCACGTTCAATAATATGATCAGCTTTCATAGAGATGAAAGGTTCTACAGCGATAACAAGACCGTCTTTTAGAAGCGCATTATCCATTGGGTCATAGTAACTTAAAATGTGATTTGGTGCTTCATGTAAGCTAAGACCAATGCCGTGACCAGTTAAGTTTTGAATAACATTGTATCCACTTTTATGTGCGAAGTTTGAAACAGCACGACCAATTTGATTTTGTTTTGAGCCAGCTCTAACCTTTTTCATTGCTGCCCAAAATGCATCAACCGCTGCTTGGCAAAGTTTTTCTTTTGCCTCGTCTTCTCCAAGAACAAATGAAATGCCTGTATCTGCATAATAGCCATCAAGTGCAGCAGATACATCGACGTTTACTAAGTCGCCTTCTTTTAATACACGATCTCCTGGAATACCATGAGCAACTTCTTCATTTACACTAATGCAAGTTACACCTGGAAAATCATATTCTTTTTCAGGTGCAGAAATAGCACCATGCTCATCTAATACTTTTTTACCGATCAAATCAAGCTCTTTCGTTGTCATACCTGGCTTCGCTTGTTTTTTCATTTCTTCACGTGCAAGCGCAACGATGCGGCCGATTTTTCGTAAGCCTTCTAAATCTTGTTCATTACGAATAATCATGAAAACCACTGTCCTTCCTCGAATATATATCTTATCCAATTGTATCATGTTTATTTTCGTCCTGCTACTCGCTTGCGGTATGCGGGTTGATTCCTCTCATAAAGAATACATGACAATTGTCATATCGATGTTATGACGCACTATACTGTTTCCTAAGTTTTCCAAGTAATACAATGTAAATATAAGAAACAGCGGGGGTGGAGAGATGGAAAAGATTATTGAAGTAAATGGTGTTTCTAAAACATTTAAACATAAAAACGCAGTAAATAATGTTTCATTCCATGTAAATAAAGGGGAAATAGTAGCGTTACTTGGTCCGAATGGTGCGGGGAAAACAACGACGATGTCGATGATGCTTGGATTAAAGGACCCAACAGAAGGTAAGGTCTTTATATTTGGAAAGAGTCCAAAGCATAAAGATGTTCGTAATAGCCTCGGTGCAATGCTGCAAGAAGTAAGTGTCATTGATAGTATTACGGTGGAAGAGGCAATTGAGTTATTCTGTAGTTATTATACGAATCCTATAGCGAAAGAAACGTTACTGCAGTTATCAAATTTAGAATCAGAGCGAAAGCAAAGATGTGAGAAGTTATCAGGTGGGCAAAAAAGAAGGTTAAACTTTGCGCTTGCACTTGCGGGAAATCCAGCTTTGTTATTTTTAGATGAGCCGACAGTCGGAATGGATATTACGTCTCGAAGAATATTTTGGGAAACGATTCGAAAGTTAGCAAGTGAAGGGAAAACGATTATTTTAACGACGCATTATTTAGAAGAAGCAGATGCTTTAGCAAATCGTATCTTATTATTTGCGAACGGAAAGATTATCGCAGATGGTACACCAGACGAAATGAAAGCAACAATTTCGAGAAAAACAATCACATTTTACTCAAAGGAAAGCATTCCTACAAAATTACTAAAGGAATTACCAAATGTAACAGAAGTAAAGTCAAACGAAGGATGCTTCATTTTAACAACGGAGGATACGGATGCAACTTTAAAAGCCATTTATCAAAGGAGTTTACCTGTAACAGATGTTTCAATTGAACGTGGAAGCCTTGATGAGGCATTTGAACAGTTTGTCGCAAATCAGAAGGAGGAAATCGCATGAGAGCGTTATGGATGCAGTGCAAAATAGAAATTTTACGTACATTCCGCAATAAATTATTTATCTTTTTCTCATTATTAATGCCTGTTATGTTTTACTACATTTTTACAAATGTTGTTCAAGTACCACAAAACGGAGATGCGTGGAAAGCACATTATTTAATTTCGATGGCAACTTTCAGTATTGTAGGGACTGCACTCTTTAGTTTCGGTGTGAGACTTTCTCAGGAAAAAGGGCAAGGATGGACACATCTTTTAAAAATTACACCGCTTCCAGAGGGAGCATATTTAACAGCAAAAATTATCGCTCAAACAGTAGTAAATGCTTTTTCAATATTAGTTATTTTTATTGCAGGGATACTAATTAATCATGTTGAGTTAACGGTAGGGCAATGGATTGGTGCGGGGTTATGGTTATTGTTAGGGGTAACACCATTTTTAGCGTTAGGAACAGTAATAGGTTCCATTAAGAAGGCGGACGCAGCTGCTGGCTTAGCAAATATTTTAAATATGAGTTTAGCTATAGTTGGCGGATTGTGGATGCCGATTGAAGTATTCCCAAAAATATTAAAAACGATTGGTGAATGGACACCGACATACCATTTCGGAAGTGGTGCGTGGGATATTGTAGCTGGAAAATCAATTGGATGGGAAAATATCGCGGTATTAGGAGGTTATTTCCTTATATTTGTTGTAGTATCAATATATATAAGAAAAAGACAGGAAGCGGTATAAATGATAGAGAAGAAGAGGATTGAGATTTTTCCGAAACATATGGGATTTTTTCCGTACATGTGGCTTGTGTATTTATTATTTCCAATTTACCATTTAGCACAAGCATCAGGGTGGAAGCTTGTGCTAGGAAGCGGTATGTTGATACTTTTTATTATCACATACCGTCAGCTTTATTTTGTTCAGAAGACGTTTATTTTATGGGCATGCATTCAAATGATACTCATCTTTTTATTTGCTTTATTTTATAATCCTTTTATGATATTTTTTGGCTTTTTCACAGCAAGTGCGATGGGATTTGCGCCAAATAAGAAAGTATTTCGAGTGCTGTTATGCTCTTTAGTTATAATGCTTGGAGCATTTTTATTTGTAAATATGAATCAAATAACAACTACAAGTTTAGTAAATATCGTTCCGATGTTTATTTTAATGCTTCTTACGCCATTTGGTATGCGTAATTTTAATCAGAAAAAGATGTTAAGAAATCAATTAGATGAGGCGAACGAGCAAATTAAAGACTTAGTAAAACGTGAAGAACGGCAGCGGATTGCAAGAGATCTTCATGACACATTAGGGCATACGTTATCTCTTATTACTTTAAAAAGCCAGCTTGTAGAGAAGTTAATCGTAAAAAATCCAGAGCGTGCAAGTGCGGAAGCGAAGGAAATTACACAAACGTCTCGTACAGCCTTAAAACAGCTGAGAGAATTAATTTCTGATATGCGTATGATTACGGTAGAAGAAGAGCTAGAGCAAATAAAAGCAATCTTACAAGCAGCTAATATTGAATTAGAAGTGAGGCAAGAAGCAAGATCGAGCTCGTTATCACCAATTGAACAAAATATTGTCGGGATGTGTTTACGTGAGGCCGTTACAAATGTTGTAAAACATAGTAAGGCGACGCGGTGCGCAGTTTCTGTATTAGAATCACAAGGTGAACTGATTTTGAAAGTAGAAGATAACGGAATCGGTTTAACAGATCAAAATCATGATGGAAATGGTATTCGCGGCATGAAAGAACGAATTGCTCTTATTGATGGATTTGTTGAACTAGGTACAATCAATCCAGGGACGTTGTTAACAGTAAAAGTTCCAGTTGTTATTAGAACAGGAAAAGATGAGGTGAGGGCATGATCCGAATTATTATTGCAGAAGATCAGCGGATGCTTCGTGGTGCGTTAGGGGCTCTGCTTGATCTAGAAGATGATATCGAAGTAATTGGACAAGCTGCGAACGGGGAAGAGGCGTTAAAATTAATTGAATCGTTAAAGCCAGATGTAAGTATTATGGATATTGAAATGCCGATTCAAAGTGGATTGGATATCGCTGAGACTTTAAAGAAAGAAAAATCATCATGCAAAGTAATGATTTTAACAACATTTGCAAGACCTGGTTATTTTGAACGAGCAATGAAAGCTGGTGTGCACGGATATTTGTTAAAAGATAGCCCAAGTGAAGATTTAGCGGCAGCAATTCGTAATGTAATGAAGGGAAAACGAGAGGTCTCCCAAGATTTAATGTTCGGCCTATGGCAGGAGCAAAATCCGTTGTCAGATCGCGAAAAGGAAGTATTGTTGCTTGCGAAAGAAGGAAAGACGGCAAACGAAATTGCGAAGGCACTTTATCTTTCGCCGGGCACAGTACGTAATTATATTTCTGAAGTATTAACGAAGCTCGATGCGAAAAATAGAATTGAGGCAATTACAATTGCGGAAGAAAAGGGTTGGATATAAAAAGAAGGTTACCTATGAGAGGTAACCTTCTTTTTATAATTATTGTACTTCTATTACTTTATTTACTTTTTGTAACGGTTTGTAACCGTGTGCTTCAAATGCTTTTGCAAATTCATTTGATACGGCAGTGTCATATAAATCTTTTGCAGCTTGTACGATATGAGATTGAAGTGATTCAAAGTCTTCAGCGGAAGTTGCATAATTTTGCAATGCACGCATAACAACTTTACTTACTTTTTCATTTCCTTGTTTTTGAACAGCAACACCGTTATATGTTTTACCTTCAGCTAATTGATATAATACGTGACTGATAATACCAGAATTCACGTGTGATTCTTGATTATTACCATCGTTATAGAAATCTTGTAAATTTGTATATAATTTATGACCGCCGTCACCAATTTCCCTTGGGATATCACGAATTGTTAGGCCACCTAATGTATCGCCCATAATCCAGTTTCCTTTATCTTTCTTTACGTAATATTCGATTTGTGTACCCCAGAAATCCGCTAATCCCTCGTTTAGTGCAGATGTTTCAGCGCTTGGATATCTCACGACTTTATTTTTCGTCGTGCCACTGAATACAGCATGTCCAAATTCATGAGCTGTTACATCAAGAGCGGATGTTAGTTTTCCGCCTAAACCATCACCAAATACCATTTGGTTCCAAGCGGGATGCCAAAATGCATTTACATAGTCTTCTTTTACACCATCACTAACTTCAGTAGAATCAAAACCGTGTACACTAGCAACAACTTTTGAATCTTTATTGTCGTAACTTTTTAGATTATGTTCTTTCTTAAAGTAATCGTAAATATCACTCATATTCTTCATAGCGCCCGCGGCTTCTTTATCTGCAAAATTAGGATTGCTACTTGAAATTAGTGTCCCTGGATAACCAGCTTGACTATATCCTCCGAGGGAATCGGCGTAGTTTGCATTATAAATATAAATACCATTTCCGCGTGATAAATCCGCTAAATAAAATTTCCCATCAGTGCCTTTGGCAATATTGAAAGAGATGTTTTCTTGAAGTGCATTTTTCCCAGTTCCTTGCTCACTTGCAGGGGATAATCTAGGTGATGTTACTTGATTTATAGTCTTATTCTCTTTGTTTTTAATGAACTTTTCTTGGAAAAGTACTTCGCCAGTTTTTAGATCAACGATAGCATTGCCGTTTATAATTTGTTCATTGTTTTCATAAGTAAATGTAATAACAGTTGCGAATGTATAATAGCCATCTTTTTTCTTATAAACAACGGTTTCGCTAGAGAATTCTGTCTCAACTGCATCACTTGGAATTTGAACTATATCGCGTAATTTAGATTTTACTTCATTTTTCGACAAAAAATTTGTTATAGTAAGATTAGGTTGTTGATTTAAATTCTGAACAACTTTACCACTAACAGTTGTGATCACTCCATTTTTATCTACTTTTACAATGAGATCTTGGCCATATACTTTATAGTTTTTATATGTTTGTGCAAGGCGAACTTCGGTTTGATTTTCTTTGGTTTCTTTATTTGTAGGTTGGAAATCTACATTTTTTTCAGTAGTGACTTGTTCTTGTTGAGCTTTCGCCCCATTTACCTCACCTTTTAAATACTTTTTAGCAATATTTTCTTTCGTATCATTTTGAGGTTGTGTTAATTTCCCGATTGTTAAACCAGGCTGAGCAATTTCAACTTTGACTACACTTTTGTCTAATTCTTGAGCATGAATAGCTTCTGTTGATAAAGGGCAAAGAAGACCGAATGTAACGAAAGCACTAGCAAGTTTTCTATAATTCATCTATAACACTCCTAATCTATTATTGTATGTGAGATGAATTGTATGAAAAATTTGCCGAATTATATATATATTATGCATTATTTCATATCAAAAATTGTCGAATTCACATTATTGTAGTGGTATGACAACTTAAAAAATTAGATTGTTATAATGGGATGGTGAGTAAGTATGCACGCAGAAAAATTAGGAAGTGAAATTAAGAAAATTAGGGTGATGAGAGGATTAACACAAAAACAGTTATCCGAGAACATATGTCATCAATCGGAAGTAAGTCGAATTGAATCGGGCGCGGTATACCCAAGTATGGATATATTGCAAGGTATTGCAGCAAAATTACAAGTTCCCATCATTCATTTTTATGAGGTACTTATTTATTCTGATATTGAGAGGAATAAGCAGTTAAAAGATCAAATTATTCTGCTTTGTAAGCAAAAAAAATATAAAGAAATTTATAATAGAGTATGCAATGAATTGAAAAAGGAAGAATATCATCCCGAGCTTCAGCAATTTCTTCAATGGCAATATTATGTAGCTGCTTACGTATTGAAAAAAATCGATTACGAATATTGCATTTTAGAATTAAAGAAATTGCTCAATCAACAACTGGTAGGAATAGATGTATATCAGAACCTTTATATTGAAAACGCAATTGCAAACATTTATGCTGAAAACGGCTATTTGAAGCAGGGTATTGATTTGTTTGAAAATATATTAAAACAATTAGAGGCATTGCATGATAATAAAGAGTTTGATGTGAAGGTGAGACATAATCATGCAAAAGCATTATACATAGACAATCAATACGAAGAAGCGCTTTGTCACGCAAATAAAGCCATTGACCTATCGTGTCGAATTAACAGTATGACATTGATTGGACAGTTATACTTTCGAAAAGGTGAATGCTTAGCAAAACTTGGGTGTGATAGAGCAGAAATTGAAGATGCTTACGAAAAAGCATGCTTCTTTTTTGATATATTAGGAAACCATGAATTAAAAGAATCACTTATAAAAAAAATGAAGAAATAAAAAAGACATAAAGAACAAATATGCATAATTGCATAAAGTCTGGATAATTTTTCATGATATATTTAAAGAAAAAATGCGGGTGATGGAATATGAAAAAACTACTTATTGGTAGTTTACTAACGTTAGCGATGGCATGGGGTATTTCATTAGGAGATACAGCATTAGAGAAAAACCAAATAATTTCTCATAATAATCAAGAGATACAATTAGCTAATGAAGTACCTTTTGAGTTCTAAAAAACAACCGTCTTACTTAGACGGTTGTTTTTTTATGGAGTAACATCCAAACGTCTTTACTAGAAACAGGTTTGCTAATAAAGAATCCTTGAATGTGATCACAATTTTGTTTATGTAAAAATTTCCATTCTTCTTCTGTTTCTACACCTTCTGCAATCACTTCTAAATTTAGTTCTTTTGATAGTGTAATAATGGAAGAGACAATTGCTTCTTCTAAAGGGCTAGTTGTAATTCCACAAATAAACTCTCGAGCGATTTTTAATGTGTTGATTGGATATTTTGTTAAATAAGCTAAAGAACTATAACCAGTTCCAAAGTCGTCGATTGAAATTTGAATACCGAGATTTTGAAGTTGTTCTAGTTTTGCAACTACAGATTGATTTTGATTAATTGCGATGCTTTCCGTAATTTCAATATCTAGTGCTTCTGGTTTCAGTTCTGTTTCTTCCAACACCTTTGAAATAGTTGGGATTAAATCTGCATGGTTAAATTGAACAACAGATAAATTTACACCAACTTTTAAGTGAGAAAAACCTTGATTATGCCATCTTTTTGCCTCTAAGCAGGCAGTACGTAAAATCCAATTGCCAAGTTCAATAATAAAACCAGTTTCCTCTGCTAGAGGAATAAATTGGGCAGGAGATACGATACCGAGTTTTGGATGCTTCCAACGTATTAATGCTTCAAAACCGATAATTTGTTTTGTTTTTGTGCTTACTTGTGGCTGGTATTCAAGGAAAAATTCATTTTGTTGTAATGCTTTTGAAAGTTCACCTTCTAAGAATTGAATTTCATTTTGAGCGATACTCATTTCTTTTGAGAAGAAAACAAATCGGTTTTTTCCATTTGCTTTCGCACGATACATAGCCATATCAGCATTTTTCATTAATTCATTTACATAAGTTCCATAATCAGGGTACATCGCAATTCCGATACTTGGTGTAATAGAGAGTTCTTCGCCTTGAATGAAGAATGGTTTGTTTAAAATAGTTAAAATCTGTTCAGCTATAAAAATTGCACTTTTTTCTGAGTACATTTCTGGTAACAGAATTGTAAACTCATCTCCACCTTGGCGAGCGACGATATCTTTTGAACGCAAGCAACCGCGTAATCTTTTTGCTACTTCAATTAATAATAAATCTCCAACGTCATGGCCAAGTCTATCGTTAATTTTTTTAAATCGATCTAAATCAAGGAATATGACGGCGACATCATTTGCGTTAGTTTGGGCTGTATTTAAAATGGCTTTTAAATCTTTTTCGAACTTTCGACGATTTGGTAATCCAGTAAGTGCATCGTGAAAGGCTAAATGCTCTACTTGTTTTTGTTTTTCATATAGAGTGGTAATATCACGCGCTATCCCAAACATTCCGACCACTTCTTTGTTTATAAAAGTAGGGATAAGTGTAATATGAAGATAATAATAATAGCCTTCTTGTTCTTTTGTACGAACTTCTAACGTTTGTGGCCTACCTTCCTTTGTAATTTGTAAAGCCTTCTTTAGTAGTTCGTGGTCTTTTGAATCAATGAAGTGTACCAGAGAATAGCTTGCTACTTCACAATAATAGGCAGTAAATAAGCTTTCGCATGCCTTATTAGATTGTTGAAAAATGCCATTCATATTTAAAGAGAAAACGGCATCGGGATGATCTTCGAATAAAGACTTATAGCGTTGTTCACTTTTTGATAATGCAAATGCACCTTCTTCAACTTCGTCCTCTAGTTGTGTAGTCAACTGTTCATATGTAAGGATTAGTGCTTGATTATCTTTCCACATGTAAAGTTGCCGCAAGAATAACAAAATAAGTGATAATACGAGACCAATTAACATAAATTTATCATCCCAAGGTTGAATGATAATAAAGGAAAAAGTAATAATTATACTAAAATAAGGTAGTATAAAACGTACATAATCGAATCGATAATATTTTGCTTTCGTTTCATGTTGCATTGGTTTATCCAAGATATATAGTATGGAAGAAAGTCCAATTAATAAAATAGAAGCAGTGTGTATTAAATAATTAAATTCAGGAGAAGTTTTCATCCCAAAATTTAATTGAAACAGATGAATGTAACCGTATACGAGTATAATAGTGAAACCGATAATTAATGCGATTCTACTAGAAGAATATTGTTCTCTTCTATAAAGACTAATAACGGCGTAAATTACTAATGATTGTGCAATAAAATAGCCAATTAAAATCCAAGTTTCCTTTGTTAACATACGGAAGCTTGAAAGGTCCAAGATAAAAGTTAAAGTGAAATAAATGTTCATAATAACAATAAAGATGCTATCGAATGAAAATTGAGCAAGACCCTTAATAGAGTAAATTTTTATAAACTTTATAGCAAATCCAACAAAGAGTAAAACATATTGTATGATAAAAAAAGGTAATGCTTTATATGAGAATATAACTTGCTTATGAATAGAAAGTGAAGGAAGAAATAAAGTTATTTCCATAGCTAACCCGCATAGACAAGTACATAATAATAAAATCCAAAATAATTTATCACCATGCGTCATTTTTCTAATCGCTTTACATAAGCAATAGCAAGAAAAAAGTGCAGCGAAACAGAATAAGAAAAGAATCCCGATTTCTTTTATATTCGACTCATTTGGTATAAGGAATATCCAAAGAGCAAATATAAATATGTATATTATGACAGATTGTATATACTTTTTTTGATTAATCATATTATGACTCCGTTTCAATAAAGTTGAATCTCGGGGAGAAAATGCTAATTTAAATAATAGCATATAAAACAGAATGTTTTTTACTATAAAAATTACTTTTTTGAAAAAATGGTGCAAAGTTACAATTTACCACTGTAACATTGCACCACTTATTCTTTTAATTCCTCTTATAGCAGAAAGTTCATCTATTAATTGGAATAGTGCTAAGTCTTTTTGTTTACTTTCAATCATAATATCGAAATTATGATTGTGTTTTTTTGCAATGTGTAAGAAAGGCTTAATAAACTCTAAATCGATATATTCAGCATGAGCCCTAAATTCTTTTTCCGATCTCGGGGAGGAAATGTGAACTTTAGGAGAGATATTTGTATGTGACCAAGTTTCAAAAATTGCAGGAAGCAACTCTTCTAGTGGTTCCTCGCAAAGATTGGCCATATGATGATGATAATCAAATACAAATGGAATATTTTCTTTTTGGCAAATGGATAAAGTTTCAGCGGTTGTATAGGTTTTATCATCATTTTCAAGAGTCATTTGTTTTTTTATATGTGTAGGAAGTTTTTTTATGTTTTCATGGAAGCGCTCAATCGCCTTTTCTTTATTTCCATAGGCTCCACCTACATGAATATTAATGTAAGAAGAATCTGCAATGCCTATAGCATCCAATATTTTATAATGATAAGTCATATCCGTAATAGCGTTAGTAGTAATATGTGGCTTGTCGCTTGTAAATAGCGTAAATTGATTTGGATGAAAACTTATTCGTAAATTGTGTTCTTTAATTAAAGCCCCTATTTTACGCCAAAGTGGTGTGAATACCCCAATATAGTCAAACTCGACTTCGGGATGTGTTGCAAGTGGGACGATGGAAGACGATAGGCGATATAGTGGGATTTCATGCGCTATATTGTAATGAAGGATACGTATTGTGTGCTCTAAATTTTGCTTTATAACATGGTACAGTTTGTCTTCTCGTTCTTGCTTGCTAAGTTTCTTAAAACTTGTAAACGTCATTGTTTTGGCAGGAGAACAGTCCCAGAGTGCCATTGCATGTGAGACATATCCAAACCGTATAATCATATGAGATACACCTCTTTTATTCATTGTCTTTCCTATAAAAAGAAAGCAAGTATTGTTCCAATCCATTCCTTTCCTCTATTGATAAGAGAAGGCGGGTTTACATCGCTATAGGAAAGTACGGATGCATTCTCTAGATCTTCATGAAATTTATTTTTTACTGTTTGAATGAAATGTTTATTATATAACAGGCAGTTTATTTCATGGTTAATATATAAACTTCTCATATCAAAGTTTGCCGTTCCGATATCACAAATATCATCGTCCACTATAATAATTTTGGCGTGAAAAAACCCTTGTTGAAATGCATAAATATTGCAACCAGCCTGTATTAATTTTCGGCAGTACGGGAATTTTGCTTCCCGAACGAGAGGGTGATCAGCTTTTTCTGGAACAAGAATTGTGATTTGAACCCCTCTTTCTCTTGCTTTTAATAAGGCATTCATAATTTTTTTTCCAGGAATGAAATATGGCGTACCGATACAGATTTCTTTTTTTGCTCCGTTAATTAAATGTAAAAAAGTATGCTGTAAATAAGCACCATCAGTCGGAATAAATTGATGCAAGATGGTACCTGGTTGTTGTTTTGGAAAATAAAGAGAAGCATCCAATAAATTCTGTTTCGTATCATCAAACCAATCATGCAAAAATTGCTTTTGTAAATCTTGAACCCCTTCTCCTGTAAGACGTAAATGATAGTCTCGCCATAATCCTAAGTGTTCATTATGCCCTAGATACTCTTCGCCAATATTAAATCCCCCGATATAGCCGGTTTTCCCATCAATCACTGTAATTTTTCTATGATTTCTTTGATTGGCAGAAAAGAAAGGAAGAGGAAATTTTACCTTATGACAAAATGAAAAAGATACACCATGTTTTTGCAGGGAGCGAATAGCTTCGTTTGATAAAGAATGGCTGCCAAATCGATCAAGTAAAAGTCGTACTTCAATTCCTTCCTGAGCCTTATCAATCAGCAACTTTAAAAATTCACGACTGATTTTATCGTTTTTTACAATGAAGAATAAAATATGAATGTGGTGCTGTGCTTGTTTTATATCAGTAAATAAAGCATCATATAAATCTTTCCCATATGTATAAAGGTGAAAATCACTTTGACGTAAAGGGAAAGTGCGAGAGCTTACCCGTTTTAAATGAAGAAGTCTCCCGTATGAAAGGTCAATTGTAATCCAAAGAGCAACGGATATTAACAAAAGAGATAAGTAGAGCATCAGTGAATTCCCTCCTTCGCATTCTTTTCACCTTCAGTATGTTACAAATGATACGGGTAGCACGGCTGTTATTATAAATTTCTTTAGAGGATAGATGTTGTACTGGTTAAAGTTTCACTTTACCCCGCTTTAACGGGCAGTAAGCTTCCTATTTCAAAAATTGATGAATAAGCAGAAGCTAGTTAGGAAATCAACTGCCCGTAAAAGCCCGATTGGTTCAACTAATAATCAGCGGGGGAAGAACCGCCCCTACTGATTAAAGTTTCACTTTATAGTTTCACCGAAATAAACAGCTTTATGAAAAAATGTGTTGTTCTATAACAAAAAACTGTTGACTGAATGCTCACTCATTATATAATGGGGATAGGGGATATAATTCAGAAAATTATATATTTTTGAAGATTCAAAAAGAAAGAGGGCTTACAAAGAGAGGGGTAGCATAAAAATGAATAGCTTACTGATTATTAATTGGCTGGCTGCCATTGCTGTTATTGCTTATGCAGGATATTTGTTTGTATATCTTATACGGACGAGAATGGCCTACATACAATTAGGAAAAAAAATTGAGTTTGACCGTCGTTTTAAAGAGCGTTGGGATCTCCTTAAGGTCAATGTTTTCGGTCAGAAAAAGCTGCTGAAAGATAAGAAAAGCGGCATCATTCACGTTATGTTCTTTTACGGATTTATTCTTGTCCAATTTGGAGCAATTGACTTCGTTTGGAAAGGACTCGCACCAGGATCACATCTTCCACTTGGACCACTATACCCTGCATTTACATTCTTCCAGGAAATTGTCACCCTTGTTATTTTAATTGCAGTATTTTGGGCTTTTCATAGACGTTATGTAGAAAAGCTTGTTCGTTTAAAACGTAACTTCAAATCAGGTCTTGTTCTTATTTTTATCGGTGGTTTAATGATTTCTGTGCTACTTGGTAACGGTATGGGACTTATATGGCATGGCGAGGAGCTTTCATGGAGTGAACCAATTGCTTCTGCAATCGCTTACGTTTTTAGTGGGATAAATGAAACCGTAGCCATTTCAGTGTTCTATTTTTCTTGGTGGGTGCATTTACTAATTTTGTTAACGTTTTTAGTGTATGTTCCACAATCAAAACATGCGCATTTAATTGCAGGACCAGCTAATGTATTCTTCGGTCGTCTTTCAAACCCAGGGAAGCTTGAAAAGATTGATTTTGAAGATGAAACGCAAGAAACATTTGGTGTTGGTAAAATTGAAGACTTTAGACAAAATCAACTTATTGACTTATACGCTTGTGTAGAGTGTGGCCGTTGTACAAATATGTGTCCGGCAACAGGAACAGGAAAAATGTTATCACCGATGGACTTAATTTTAAAACTTCGCGATCATTTAACTGATAAAGGAGCTGCGGTAACATCAAAAGCACCGTGGGTTCCAGTAGTTGCCTTCAATAATACACAAGGAAATCAGTTAGCGATGATGGCAGCTGGAAAAGGGCAACAAGAATCAGCGTCTACAACGCTCGCTTACGATCCGAGTTTAATCGGAGATGTTATTACAGAAGAAGAGATTTGGGCATGTACAACGTGTCGTAACTGTGAAGATCAATGCCCAGTTATGAATGAGCATGTTGACAAAATTATTGACTTACGTCGATATCTCGTTTTGACTGAAGGGAAAATGGACGCGGAAGCACAACGCGCGATGACAAATATCGAGCGTCAAGGAAATCCGTGGGGGCTGAACCGTAAAGAGCGTGAAACATGGCGCCAAGGTGATGACGAAGTAACAGTTCCAACTGTAAAAGAAAAATCAAAAGCTGGGGAGGAATTCGAGTATTTATTCTGGGTTGGTTCAATGGGATCATACGACAATCGTAGTCAGAAGATTGCGATATCGTTTGCGAAGTTAATGAACGAAGCAGGCATTTCATTCGCAATTCTCGGTAATAAAGAAAAGAATTCTGGAGATACACCACGCCGCCTTGGAAATGAATTTGTATTCCAAGAGATGGCGACAAAGAATATCGAAGAATTTGAAAAGGCAGGAGTGAAGAAAATCGTTACGATTGATCCTCATGCTTATAACACATTTAAAAATGAGTATCCGGACTTTGGCTTGCAAGCAGAAGTCTATCATCATACAGAATTGTTAGCTCAGTGGGTGAAAGAAGGGCGCTTAAAGCCTGTTCACGCTATTGAAGAAACAGTTACGTACCATGATTCCTGTTATTTAGGAAGATACAACGAAGTGTATGAAGCGCCACGTGACATTTTGAAAGCGATTCCTGGAGTGAATCTTGTAGAAATGGCACGTAACCGTGAAACGGGAATGTGCTGTGGCGCAGGTGGTGGCTTAATGTGGATGGAAGAAACAACAGGTTCACGTATTAACGTTGCTCGTACAGAACAAGCATTAGCTGTACAGCCATCCATTATCGGTACAGGTTGTCCATATTGCTTAACGATGATCAGTGATGGAACGAAAGCGAAAGAGGTAGAAGAGAAGGTTCAAACTCTTGATGTGACAGAGATTTTAGAACGATCTGTTATCGGACAGAAAAAAGAAGCGATGTAGTTTGTAAGAATGTATACAACTTTAGAAAGAGGTGCAATGATTGCACCTCTTCTCAACGTAGGGATACCGAGCGAGCGCTCAGTATTAAAAAATGAAATGGGGGAAAGAAACATGAGTAAAACAGTTATTTTAAGTGCTGCAAGAACACCAGTTGGAAAATTTGGAGGATCTTTAAAAGATGTAAAAGCGACGGAACTTGGAGGAATTGCAATTAAAGCAGCGCTTGAAAGAGCAAATGTTGCGGCTAGTGATGTTGAAGAAGTTATATTTGGAACGGTTATTCAAGGTGGACAGGGGCAAATTCCATCGCGCCAAGCTGCAAGGGCTGCTGGAATCCCATGGGAAGTGCAGACGGAAACAGTGAATAAAGTTTGTGCATCAGGACTTCGTGCGGTTACGTTGGCGGATCAGATTATTCGTACTGGCGATCAATCACTAATTGTAGCTGGCGGTATGGAGTCGATGAGTAACAGTCCTTACATTTTACGCGGAGCAAGATGGGGATACAGAATGGGCAATAACGAAGTTGTTGATTTAAACGTTGCTGACGGTTTAACATGTGCATTTTCAGGTACACACATGGGTGTTTATGGTGGAGAAGTTGCGAAGGAAGATGGAATTTCTCGCGAAGCGCAAGATGAATGGGCATATCGTAGCCATCAGCGTGCGGTTTCAGCGCATAAAGAAGGGCGTTTTGAAGAGGAAATCGTGCCAGTAACGATTCCGCAAAGAAAAGGCGATCCTATTGTCGTTGCAAAGGATGAGGCGCCACGTGAAGATACAACGATTGAAAAGTTAGCAAAGTTAAAACCTGTATTTGATAAGACAGCGACGGTGACAGCTGGTAATGCGCCGGGACTAAATGATGGTGGTGCCGCACTTGTATTAATGAGCGAAGACAGAGCGAAGCAAGAAGGAAGAAAGCCATTAGCGACAATTTTGGCACATACAGCAATTGCAGTGGAATCTAAAGATTTCCCAAGAACGCCAGGTTATGCAATTAACGCATTGCTTGAAAAAACAGGCAAGAAAATTGAAGACATCGATTTATTCGAGATTAATGAAGCATTTGCAGCGGTAGCAATTGCAAGTACAGAAATCGCAGGAATTGATCCGGAAAAATTGAATGTAAATGGCGGCGCGGTAGCGATGGGACATCCAATTGGAGCAAGCGGAGCGCGCATTATCGTTACACTAATCCATGCACTTAAGCAGCGCGGCGGCGGAATTGGAATTGCTTCGATTTGTAGCGGTGGCGGTCAAGGGGACGCAGTGATGATTGAAGTCCACTAATTAAAGTTCGAGGGTATAAAATTTATTAACAATTAAGGGGGAAGAAAAAATGGGTGTACAAAACATTGTTGTAATTGGTGCAGGGCAAATGGGATCAGGAATTGCACAAGTATGTGCAATGGCAGGATATGACGTGAAGGTACAAGATTTAAAGCAAGAGCAATTAGATAGAGGAATGGCTATCATTACGAAAAACTTAGCGCGCCAAGTAGAAAAAGGACGCATGAAGGAAGAAGAGAAGGAAGCGACATTAAATCGTCTTACAGTAACGCTTGATTTAGATTGTGTGAAAGAAGCGGATCTTATTATTGAAGCAGCTGTTGAGAAAATGGATATTAAAAAGAAAATCTTTGCGAATCTAGATGAAATTGCTCCAGAACACGCAATTTTAGCGACGAATACGTCATCTCTGCCAATTACAGAAATTGCAGCGGTAACGAAGCGTCCGGAAAAAGTAATCGGTATGCACTTTATGAATCCAGTTCCAGTTATGAAGCTTGTTGAGATTATTCGTGGTTTGGCTACCGATGATGCGGTATATGAAGCAATTGAAGATATTACGAAAAAAATTGGGAAAGTACCAGTTGAAGTGAATGATTTCCCAGGTTTTGTATCAAACCGCATTTTACTACCGATGATTAACGAAGCAATTTATACGTTATATGAAGGTGTAGCGACGAAAGAAGCAATTGATGAAGTCATGAAGCTTGGTATGAACCATCCGATGGGGCCTTTGACACTCGCTGATTTTATCGGTTTAGATACGTGTTTATACATTATGGAAGTGTTGCATGAAGGATTAGGAGATAGTAAATATCGCCCATGTCCATTATTACGTAAGTATGTGAATGCAGGATGGTTAGGGCGTAAAACAGGTCGTGGATTCTACGTTTACGAATAAATGCCCCCTTTGTTACAACATAGTGGTCTTACCAAATTATTTAAAGGATATATAGCAAATGGAGGCGGAATATATGAACTTTCGTTTTAATGAAGAGCAGCAAATGATGAGGAAAATGGTTCGGGATTTTGCACAGAAGGAAATAGCTCCCTTTGTTCCTAGTATGGAACAAGGGGTGTTCCCGAAAGAGATTTTGCAAAAGATGGGTGAGCTTGGATTAATGGGTATTCCAGCGCCTGCAAAATACGGCGGGGCAGAAATGGACTTTATTTCTTACATTCTAGCAATTGAGGAAATCTCAAAGGTAAGTGCAACAGTTGGTGTAATTTTAGCTGTACATACGTCAGTTGGAATGAATCCGATTTTATATTTTGGAACAGAAGAACAGAAGAAAAAATATGTTTCTAAACTTGCAACTGGGGAATATTTAGGTGCATTTGCTTTAACAGAGCCAAATGCAGGATCAGATGCAGGGAGTTTGAAATCAAGAGCTGTGAAAAAAGGTGATTATTATATTATTAATGGATCGAAAGTGTTTATTACAAATGGTGGTGAAGCAAGTACATACATTGTATTCGCTTCTACAAATCCAGAGGCAGGAAAAAGTGGTATTTCTGCATTTATAGTAGAGAAAGATACACCTGGTTTAATCATTGGAAAAGATGAACATAAGATGGGACTTCTCGGTTCTCGTACAGTACAACTTACTTTTGAAGATATGAAAGTGCCAGCTGAGAATTTACTTGGGGAAGAAGGACAAGGATTCAAAGTGGCGATGGCGAATTTAGATGTTGGGCGAATTGGAATCGGTGCGCAGGCGTTAGGAATTGCTGAAGCGGCGCTTGGCTGTGCAATTGATTATGCGAAAGAACGTGAGCAATTCGGAAAACCAATTGCGGCGCAGCAAGGGATTGGCTTCAAGCTTGCAGATATGGCAACAAGTGTCGAGGCAGCAAGGTTACTCGTATATAGAGCGGCATCTCTTAGGGCACAAGGATTACCATGCGGTAAAGAAGCATCTATTGCGAAATTATTTGCTTCTAAGACAGCGGTTGAAGTCGCGATTGAGGCGGTGCAAGTATTTGGTGGTTACGGTTATACGAAAGACTATCCAGTAGAACGATTTTTCCGTGATGCGAAAATCACGCAAATATATGAAGGAACAAGTGAAATACAGAAACTTGTTATTAGCCGTGCTTTATAAAAGGGCGAGGGGGAGACGGAGATGCATTTTAAACTATCAGAAGAGCATGAAATGATAAGAAAAATGGTTCGAGATTTTGCTAAAAATGAAGTGGCACCAACAGCAGCTGAGCGTGATGAAGAAGAGCGATTTGATCGAGAGTTATTTGATCAAATGGCAGAGCTTGGTTTAACTGGTATTCCATGGCCTGGAGAGTACGGCGGAATTGGAAGCGATTACTTAGCGTACGTAATCGCTATTGAAGAATTATCTCGCGTTTGTGCTTCAACAGGTGTAACACTGTCCGCGCATACTTCACTTGCGGGATGGCCAATTTTTAAATTTGGGACAGAAGAGCAAAAGCAAAAGTTTTTACGACCGATGGCTGAAGGGAAGAAAATTGGTGCATATGGCTTAACGGAGCCAGGATCTGGATCGGATGCTGGTGGAATGAAGACAATCGCAAAGAGAGATGGCGATCATTATATTTTAAATGGATCAAAAATTTTCATTACAAATGGCGGTATTGCTGATATTTATGTTGTTTTTGCGCTAACTGATCCTGAATCGAAGCAGCGCGGTACGAGTGCATTTATTGTAGAAAGTGATACACCGGGATTTTCAGTTGGGAAGAAGGAGAGCAAGCTAGGGATTCGCTCTTCACCAACGACTGAAATTATGTTTGAAGATTGCCGTATTCCTGTAGAGAATCTACTTGGAGAAGAGGGACAAGGGTTTAAAGTTGCGATGCAAACATTAGATGGAGGTCGTAACGGTATTGCGGCGCAAGCTGTTGGTATTGCACAAGGGGCTTTAGATGCTTCTGTAGAATATGCAAGAGAGCGCCATCAATTTGGAAAACCAATTGCGGCGCAGCAAGGGATTGGCTTTAAACTTGCGGATATGGCAACAGATGTAGAAGCAGCACGCCTTTTAACATATCAAGCGGCTTGGCTTGAATCAGAAGGGCTTCCGTATGGAAAAGAATCAGCGATGTCAAAAGTATTTGCAGGCGATGCAGCGATGAAGGTGACGACTGAAGCGGTGCAAGTATTTGGTGGTTACGGTTATACGAAAGATTATCCAGTAGAGCGTTATATGCGAGATGCAAAGATTACACAAATATATGAAGGAACACAAGAGATTCAGAGGCTTGTAATTTCTCGTATGTTAACGAAGTAGGAACGAAAGCGTAGGTATTTTCCTACGCTTTTTCCTTCCAAAAAATAATAGAGAGAGGTGAAGGGAATGGTTAAACATAATGTGCATGCATCGGTGAAAGATGAAAAATTAGTTGCGTTAAGACGTGAACAAATGATTAAAGGTGCGGTGCAACTGTTTAAACAAAAAGGATTTCCGCGTACAACAACGAGAGAGATTGCAAAAGCGGCTGGGTTTAGTATAGGGACACTTTATGAGTACATTCGTACCAAAGATGATGTTTTATATTTAGTTTGTGATAGTATATATGAACATGTAAAAGAAAGATTAGAGGAAGTAGTGTGTACAGAAAAAGGGAGTATAGAAAGTTTAAAGATAGCAATAACGAATTACTTTAAAGTGATGGACGAATTACAGGAAGAAGTATTGATAATGTATCAAGAGGTACGCTTTTTACCGAAAGAATCACTTCCGTATGTATTAGAAAAGGAGTTTCAAATGGTAGGAATGTTCGAGAATATTTTAGAACAGTGTACGGAAAATGGAACATTTACATTAAATAAAAAAGAAATACAGCTTCTTGCGCATAATATTTTTATACAAGGACAGATGTGGGGATTTAGACGCTGGGCGCTGCAAAAACTGTATACGCTCGAAGAATATACAGAAATGCAAATTAGGTATGTATTGCAAGGGGCCCATATGCTTCCGAAATAAGGAACAGACAAATTATAATTTTACTACCCTATAAAAGTTTCCCGTTTTTTTTGTAGCATATTTGTGCGACTTTTGTTTATAATGAATAGTATGGATTTTTTTAAGCAGGCCGTTATATATAAGGTTATATTTGATGAAAGGAAGTGCCGCATAAGTGGATTTTAAGCAATATTCACCAGAAGAGCTAAAAGAATGTTCAATGATTGAAGTTGTACATAGCGTTTTAGGGGATAAAAAACAAGCAACGACATTCAACGAGTTGGTTCAAGAAATCGCTCAAGTGCTGGGACTATCTCAAGAGCAAGTTAATGCGAAAATCGCACAATTTTATACAGACTTAAACATCGATGGACGTTTCATTAATTTAGGAGAAAATCGTTGGGGACTACGCAGCTGGTACCCATATGAGCAAATTGATGAAGAAATCTTGCCTCAACCAAAACCGAAGAAGAAACGTAAAGTTGAAGAAGACGGTTTTGACGACTACATTGAAGAAGACGAAGATGACTTCGACGATGCAGACGTAAGTGAAGATGAAGACGATGTAGAAGATTTGGACAAGGTTCTTGAAGAAGAAGACGGAGATGACGACGATCTTGATGATTTAGACGAAGATGACGACGACTTCGCTGAAGAAGAACTTGAGTATGATGAAACTGAAGAAGAAGAAGAGGAAGAACTGTAGTTCTTGACTTTTTATTATCGTCCATGTAGAATCATTTTTGGGCTCTTTAAAAAAGGACGATAATACTTTTAAAGTGTAAATATAAAAGAAAATTGCTCCCTACTTATTACTTTTTGTGATGAGGGGAGCAATTTTCTTTTTTGTTTTTTGTTTAGAAAATAAAAAGAGTCTAACAATAAGATGGATACAGTGTTATCTACATACGTTGCGCTTTGCAACGGTGATTATATAACAGCAAAATAGAAGGGAGCTTTTTCATGACTAAGTATATTTTTGTAACAGGCGGTGTAGTATCGTCTTTAGGAAAAGGTATTACAGCAGCATCTCTTGGAAGACTTTTAAAAAATCGTGGTTTAAACGTAACGATTCAAAAGTTTGATCCATACATTAACGTAGACCCAGGGACTATGAGCCCATACCAACACGGTGAGGTATTCGTAACAGATGATGGCGCAGAAACTGACTTAGACCTTGGTCACTATGAGCGTTTCATCGACATTAACTTAAACAAATACAGCAACGTAACAACAGGTAAAATTTACTCTTCAGTTCTTCAAAAAGAGCGTCGCGGTGAATATTTAGGAGGAACAGTTCAAGTTATTCCTCATATTACTAACGAAATTAAAGAACGCGTATATCGTTCTGGTCGTGAAACAAATGCGGATGTTGTTATTACAGAAATCGGTGGAACTGTTGGTGACATCGAGTCTCTACCATTCTTAGAAGCAATCCGTCAAATTAAGAGCGACATCGGTCGTGACAATGTAATGTACATTCACTGTACGTTAATCCCGTACTTAAAAGCAGCGGGTGAAATGAAGACAAAACCAACACAACATAGTGTTAAAGAACTTCGTAGCTTAGGTATTCAACCAAACATTATCGTTGTTCGTACAGAAATGCCTGTTTCTCAAGATATGAAAGACAAGCTTGCATTATTCTGTGACATCGATACAAAAGCAGTTATCGAAGCTCGCGATGCAGATACTTTATATGCGGTTCCATTATCTCTTCAAGAACAAAACATGGACCAAATCGTTTGTGACCACTTAAAATTAGACAATCCAGCTGCAGATATGACAGAGTGGACTGCGCTAGTTAACAAAGTGCGTAATCTTTCTAAGAAAACAAAAATCGCTCTTGTTGGTAAATATGTAGAACTTCAAGATGCTTATATTTCTGTTGTAGAAGCACTTCGTCATGCTGGTTACTCATTCGACACAGATGTAGAAGTAAAATGGGTAAATGCTGAGCACGTAACAGCAGAAAACGTAAAAGAATTAGTTGGCGATACAGATGGTATCCTTGTACCAGGTGGCTTCGGCGATCGTGGTGTAGAAGGTAAAATCGTTGCGATTCAATATGCTCGTGAAAATAAAGTTCCATTCTTAGGAATTTGCTTAGGTATGCAACTTGCATCAATCGAATTCGCACGTAATGTATTAGGTTTAGAAGGTGCTAACTCTTCTGAAATCAACCCTGACACACCATATGCAATCATCGACTTATTACCAGAACAAAAAGATGTAGAGGACCTAGGTGGTACACTTCGTCTTGGTCTATACCCATGTAAGCTTGCTGAAGAAACAAATGCTTACAATGCTTATAATGAGCCGGTTGTATATGAGCGTCATCGTCATCGTTATGAGTTCAACAACCAGTTCCGTCCTGATATGGAAAAAGAAGGATTTGTATTCTCTGGTACAAGCCCAGACGGCCGTCTAGTTGAAATCATTGAATTAAAAGACCACCCTTGGTTCGTGGCAGCACAGTTCCACCCAGAACTTGTTTCTCGTCCAAACCGTCCACAACCATTGTTCCATGACTTCGTAAGAGCTTCTATTACGAATAAAGAGAGCAAGTAATAAAAAAAGCGCCTGAAATAAGGCGCTTTTTTTTAATATTCATTTAACATTTCATCGATTGTAAATTTGATTCCGTGATAAGCAAATAAAGCTACTATTAAACTTGGGAATCCGTAGCGATTACCTTCATCGTCTGGAATAAGACCTTTTAACAGTTTTGTATCAATATGTACGTCTGTATATCGTTCGAGTGATTCCGTACCTTCTTGAAGAGCAGAAATGCCGACAATAGAGTGTCCCTCTTCTTGTAGTTTTTTTGCAATTTCTACAACCGCTTCATCTGTTGAAAAACGGCTAATAAGAAGTACACGATCCGCAGAGGTTACTTCTGCTTCTTTACCATTTTCAAATAAGCGTTTTGCTTGCTTCATTGGTTCAGCACCGAATAGTGCCTCGGCAACAACGCCTTCCATTTCATTTGTACCATGTAAATAAATGAAACCATCGCCAACTAGTGCTTGAGCAAGTAAACGAGCACTATCTTCTATATTCATTTCTTCTTTTTGAGAAACTCTGGAGAAATAACCACTTAATTGAGTTGAAAAAATTTTTAACATAATGTTACTCCCTTCGTACGTGTTTGCCGGCTTTCATTATAGTTTATTTTTTTAGAAAGGTGAAATCGTAGGGTAGCATAACAAAATAGGAAACGGTAAAATAAGAAAGAATAGGAAGGAATTTGCCAAAGAATAGCGAAAATAAATCGTTAAGATATAAGAAGCTTTAAATCTTGTACTTACACAGAAAGGTTGGGAATTATGGAAGGTAAAATTTTAATCGTTGATGATCAATATGGGATTCGTGTGCTATTACATGAAGTGTTCCAAAAAGAAGGTTATCAGACATTCCAAGCAGCAAATGGATTTCAAGCTTTAGATATCGTGAAAAAAGATAATCCAGATTTAGTAGTGTTAGATATGAAAATTCCAGGCATGGATGGTATAGAGATTTTAAAGCATGTAAAAGAAATTGATGAGAGTATTAAAGTAATTTTAATGACTGCTTATGGAGAGCTTGATATGATCCAAGAAGCAAAAGATTTAGGTGCTTTAATGCATTTTGCTAAACCATTTGATATTGATGAAATTCGTCAAGCTGTGAGAAATGAGCTCGCTGTAGAGGCGTAAAAATGAATTTTTTATAAAAAATATGGAAAAAAGCGTTTACATGGACTATTGTGCAGGTGAATACGGTTGAGTTTTTGAGTACAAGTTGTTATCCTATTGAGTGTAGAAAAAAGTCCGGTATGTAGATATACATATTTTACCTTATTCTGGTCATACTACCAGCGATAAGAACTTATCGGATACAAAAAACGTTTTTTAGGAGGATTCACCATGCCTTTAGTTTCTATGAAAGAAATGCTAAACAAAGCACTAGAAGGAAAATACGCAGTTGGTCAATTCAACATGAACAACTTAGAGTGGACTCAAGCTATCTTAGCTGCTGCGGAAGAAGAAAAATCTCCTGTAATCCTAGGTGTATCTGAGGGTGCAGCTCGTCATATGACTGGTTTCAAAACAGTTGTAGCTATGGTTAAAGCTTTAATCGAAGAAATGAACATCACTGTTCCTGTAGCGATTCACCTTGATCATGGTTCAAGCTTCGAAAAATGTAAAGAAGCAATCGATGCAGGTTTCACATCTGTAATGATCGACGCTTCTCACCACCCATTCGAAGAAAACGTTGAAACTACTAAACAAGTAGTAGAATACGCACACGCTCGTAACGTATCTGTTGAAGCTGAGCTTGGAACAGTTGGCGGACAAGAAGACGACGTAATCGCTGAAGGCGTAATTTACGCTGACCCAGCAGAGTGTAAGCACCTTGTTGAAGCAACAGGTATCGATTGCCTAGCTCCAGCTTTAGGTTCTGTACACGGTCCTTACAAAGGTGAGCCTAACTTAGGATTCGCTGAAATGGAACAAGTTCGTGACTTCACTGGCGTACCTTTAGTATTACATGGTGGTACTGGTATCCCAACTGCTGATATCGAAAAAGCTATCTCTTTAGGTACTTCAAAAATCAACGTAAACACTGAGAACCAAATCGAGTTTACAAAAGCTGTTCGTGAAGTATTAAACAAAGACCAAGAAGTTTACGATCCTCGTAAATTTATCGGACCTGGCCGCGACGCTATCAAAGCAACTGTTATTGGTAAAATTCGCGAATTCGGTTCTAACGGTAAAGCGTAAGAATAAAATTCCGTTTTGGAAACCGTCTAGTCTTTTAGACGGTTTCCTTTCGTTGTATAATGAAAGCGTGAACAAGTCTAAAGATTTTATCATTTTTGGTTTTTAAATAGAAAATAATGTGCATAGTCCTATTAATAAATGTGATAACGTATCTAAATTGATAAAGTACATTCGATGAATAGTTGATCTTTATCTATTCGTGCTACAGGAGAAATGAAGATAATGGTTTCCTATTTATTGAGTTTTGGGATGGAAAGAGTAATTGAGATTCTTAAGGGGAGCTTTCTATAAAAAGATAGAAAGTAAATACATTCACAAGAAGGGAGCTCAATATGGAAAAATTGCTAATTGAAGGCGGAAGAGCTTTAAATGGAACAATTCGAGTAAGTGGTGCAAAGAACAGTGCCGTTGCATTAATTCCAGCGACAATTTTAGCAGATACTCCAGTAACTATTGGTGGTGTCCCTAATATTTCGGATGTGAAAATGTTAGGAGACTTACTAGAGGAAATTGGAGGGAAAGTAACTTATGGACAGGAGGAGGAGATGGTAGTCGATCCTTCTAACATGGTTGCAATGCCTTTGCCAAATGGAAAAGTGAAAAAATTGCGCGCTTCTTATTATTTAATGGGTGCAATGCTTGGCCGTTTTAAAAAAGCTGTTATTGGGCTTCCGGGTGGATGTCATTTAGGACCGAGGCCGATTGATCAGCATATTAAAGGGTTTGAAGCGCTAGGTGCACATGTTACGAATGAACAAGGTGCCATCTATTTAAGAGCAGATGAGCTACGCGGGGCACGTATTTATTTAGATGTTGTTAGTGTAGGAGCTACGATTAATATTATGCTAGCAGCTGTACGAGCAAAAGGTAGAACTGTTATTGAAAATGCAGCGAAAGAGCCCGAGATTATTGATGTAGCTACATTGTTAACAAGCATGGGAGCACGTATTAAAGGTGCTGGTACAGATGTAATCCGAATAGATGGTGTGGACTCTTTACATGGTTGTCACCATACTATCATCCCAGATCGTATTGAAGCTGGTACGTATATGATTCTAGGAGCTGCATCAGGAGGAGAAGTAACGGTTGATAACGTTATTCCTCAGCATTTAGAATCAGTTACTGCAAAGCTAAGAGAAGCTGGTGTTCAAGTTGAAACGAACGATGATCAAATTACGGTGAACGGTAATAGAAAGTTAAAAGTAGTTGATATCAAAACGCTTGTATATCCAGGTTTTCCAACGGATTTACAACAGCCGTTTACGACGCTTTTAACAAAGGCGCACGGGACGGGAGTTGTAACAGATACAATTTACGGTGCCCGTTTCAAACACATTGATGAATTACGTCGTATGAATGCTCAAATTAAAGTAGAGGGTCGTTCGGCAATTGTAACTGGTCCTGTATTATTGCAAGGTGCAAAAGTGAAGGCGAGTGATTTACGAGCAGGAGCGGCACTTGTTATTGCAGGATTAATGGCAGATGGAATTACAGAAGTAACAGGACTTGAGCATATTGATCGAGGTTATGAGAATATAGTGGACAAGCTTAAAGGGCTTGGAGCAAACATTTGGCGAGAACAAATGACAAAGCAAGAAATTGAAGAAATGAAGAACGCATAAGTGATACTTCCGCAAGGGGGAAGCGAAGCATCACTACTTGCGGAAGTATCACTTTATAGAAAAACACGGTTCACAAAATACGGCAGAAATATAAAGACTTAAAGGAGAGGGATTATCGTGGAGAGAAGTTTATCTATGGAGTTAGTACGTGTAACAGAGGCTGCAGCTTTATCATCAGCGCGTTGGATGGGGCGCGGGAAAAAGGATGAGGCAGACGGTGCAGCAACATCAGCTATGCGTGATGTATTTGATACAATTCCGATGAAAGGTACAGTTGTAATTGGTGAAGGTGAGATGGATGAAGCACCAATGCTATATATCGGAGAGAAATTAGGTACAGGATATGGACCACGTGTAGACGTTGCGGTTGATCCTTTAGAAGGGACAAACATCGTAGCAGCTGGTGGCTGGAATGCTCTTGCTGTTATTGCAATTGCAGACCACGGTAATTTGTTACATGCCCCTGACATGTACATGGATAAAATCGCGGTTGGCCCAGAAGCAGTTGGGGCGGTCGACATTGATGCGCCTATTATTGATAACTTACGTGCAGTTGCGAAAGCGAAAAATAAAGATATTGAAGATGTTGTAGCGACAGTTTTAAATCGTCCACGTCATCAAGAAATTATCGAAGAAATTCGTAAAGCTGGTGCGCGCATTAAATTGATTAATGATGGAGATGTAGCTGGAGCGATTAATACAGCGTTTGATCGTACAGGTGTAGATATTTTATTTGGATCTGGTGGAGCACCTGAAGGTGTATTAGCAGCAGTTGCTTTAAAATGTTTAGGTGGAGAAATTCACGGAAAACTATTGCCACAAAACGAAGCTGAATTAGCACGTTGTAAAAAAATGGGCATAGAAGACATTAATCGTATCCTTCGCATGGAGGACTTAGTAAAAGGTGACGATGCAATCTTTGCAGCAACAGGCGTAACAGATGGAGAACTATTACGCGGTGTTCAATTTAAAGGTAGCGTAGGAACAACGCAATCCCTTGTTATGCGCGCAAAATCAGGCACAGTTCGCTTCGTGGATGGACGTCATAGCTTGAATAAAAAACCAAACTTGGTTATTAAATAAAAAGCGTAAGCAGCTCGTTCAGAATGGGAGGGGGATGGAGCTTCTGACGTAGAGGCGCTTTTTGCCTCGTAGGAAGAAGTGAAGCCACCGACCATTCTAGCTGCTGAAGCTGGATTAAGTAAAAAGCGGAGGTGGCTTGCTCAGAAGGGGAAGGCATTGGAACTCCTGACGAAGAG
This sequence comes from Bacillus sp. JAS24-2, assembly GCF_008274905.1. Lineage (NCBI taxonomy): Bacteria > Bacillati > Bacillota > Bacilli > Caryophanales > Bacillaceae > Bacillus > Bacillus sp. JAS24-2. Next base: position 5,055,238 of record NZ_CP031068.1, on the reverse strand, counting down.
GCGTTTTGTGCCTCGCAGGAAGGGGGGAAATGACTGACCCTTCTAGACACCGGAGCTGGATTAAATAAAAAGTGCAAGCGGCTCGCTCAGAAAGGTTAAAATGGTCGACTTTTCTAACTATCGGAGCTGGAACTAAATTAAATAAGAAGCGAAGACAAATTTTCTTGTCTTCGCTTCTTGTATTTGTGTTCCAACGTATTGATTAAAACTAGATAAAAGGGTTACAATAGTGAATATTACCCTACTTGAACTTATTGCCTTTCATTATTAATTATTTGCCTTCCGTATTTTTTCCCTTTACCCATGAAAAAAGAGAATAACGTTAAAGTGTGGTGTCTGAATGAATTTGTCAATTGCAGCATTAGAAAACATGAAATTAAAAGAGTTATACGAGCTTGCGAAAGAATTTAAGATTTCGTATTATAGCAAATTAACGAAAAAAGAGTTAATTTTTTCTATTTTGAAAGCTCGAGCAGAAAAAGAAGGTTTCTTTTTCATGGAAGGCGTATTAGAAATTATTCAATCAGAAGGATTTGGATTCCTACGTCCTATCAACTATTCTCCAAGCTCAGAAGATATTTATATCTCAGCTTCGCAAATTCGTCGTTTCGATTTACGTAATGGAGATAAGGTTTCTGGTAAAGTACGACCTCCGAAAGAAAATGAACGCTATTTTGGGTTATTACAAGTTGAAGCTGTAAACGGAGATGATCCAGATTCAGCAAAAGAGCGTGTGCATTTCCCTGCATTAACACCATTATACCCAGATCGCCAAATGAAATTGGAAACGGAACCTAAAAAGTTACCGACACGCATCATGGATTTAATCGCACCAGTTGGATTTGGACAACGTGGTTTAATTGTTGCGCCTCCAAAGGCTGGTAAAACAAGTCTATTAAAAGAAATCGCGCATAGTGTTACAACAAATCATCCGGAAGCAGAATTAATTGTACTTTTAATTGATGAGCGTCCAGAGGAAGTAACAGACATTGAACGTTCTGTTAAAGGAGATGTTGTAAGTTCTACTTTTGATGAAGTGCCAGAAAATCATATTAAAGTAGCTGAGCTTGTGTTAGAACGTGCGATGCGTCTTGTAGAGCACAAGAAAGATGTTATCATTTTAATGGATAGTATTACCCGTTTAGCTCGAGCTTACAACCTCGTTATTCCACCAAGTGGTAGAACATTATCAGGTGGTATCGATCCAGCTGCCTTCCATAGACCGAAGCGTTTCTTTGGAGCTGCGCGTAATATTGAAGAAGGCGGTAGCTTAACAATTTTAGCAACAGCCCTTGTTGATACAGGATCACGTATGGACGATGTTATTTACGAGGAATTTAAAGGAACTGGAAATATGGAACTTCACTTAGATCGTTCATTAGCTGAACGTCGTATCTTCCCGGCGATCGATATTCGTCGTTCTGGTACACGTAAAGAAGATCTATTAATTCCAAAAGAACATTTAGACAAGTTATGGGGCATTCGTAAAACAATGCGTGATACACCAGACTTCGTTGAAAGTTTCTTACGTAAGCTTCGTCAAACGAAGACAAATGAAGAGTTTTTACAAAACATTGTTGCAGACTCAAAAAGGTATGTAACAACTAAGTAAAGGGAAAAAATCAGGACTCGCTTATTTTATAGTAAGCGAGTTTTTTATGCTGTTTAGGTGATATTAAAGAGAGAAATAAGTGAGAGAACCTTAGCCAGTCAGAGCTAAACGAGCCGTCTCCACTTTAAGATAATATCCAGTTCCGGTGGCTAGCTCTTCGCATCTAAGAACCTTCCGCCCAAAAGGTAAAAAGCACCTTTAGGGCGAAAGAACCTTAGCTGGTCAGAGCTGAGCGAGCCACCTCCACTTTCAATTTAATATCCAGCTCCAGCGGCTAGAATGGTCGGTGGCTTCGCGTCTTCCTACGAGGCAAAAAGCGCCTCTACGTCAGAAGCTCCATCCCCCTCCCATTCTGAACGAGCCGCTTGCGCTTTTAAAATTAAAAAGACAAAAACAGGTAGTTGCAAAATGAAGTTAGCCTTGTTATAATTTCATCATATGTGTTTCATCAATATAGTTGTGTATGCAGCTGAAGATGAAAAACTCTGTTTCGAAAATGATTCAGGGCGGAAGGAGATGAAAAGAATGAAAGCAGGAATTCACCCAGATTACAAGAAAGTTGTATTCATGGACACAAACACAGGCTTCAAATTCTTAAGCGGATCTACTAAAGGATCTAACGAAACTGTTGAGTGGGAAGATGGTAACACTTATCCATTACTAAAAGTTGAGATCAGTTCTGATTCTCACCCATTCTACACTGGACGTCAGAAGTTTGCTACTGCAGACGGACGCGTTGACCGCTTCAATAAGAAATACGGTCTTAAGTAATAAAAACATAAAACAGGCAAGTGTATGTATTCGCTTGTCTGTTTTTTTTGCGAAAATATTATACCTTTACCCTACTTTTAACTGAAAAGTAGATGAAAGGAGAGCTTCATGTACTTAATAAATCAAAATGGCTGGATTGAAGTGATTTGCGGTAGTATGTTTTCTGGCAAGTCAGAAGAGCTAATCCGCCGTGTGCGCCGTACGCAATTTGCAAAACAACATGCAATTGTATTTAAACCATGTATTGATAATCGATATAGTGAAGAAGATGTAGTATCACATAACGGATTAAAGGTAAAAGCAGTTCCTGTTTCGGCTTCAAAGGATATATTTGAACATATTACAGAAGAGCTGGATGTTATTGCAATCGATGAGGTGCAATTTTTTGATGGGGACATTGTGGAAGTGGTGCAAGTATTGGCAAATCGTGGCTATCGTGTCATTGTAGCTGGTTTAGACCAAGATTTCCGTGGTCTACCATTTGGACAAGTTCCTCAGCTGATGGCGATTGCTGAACATGTGACAAAACTACAAGCAGTATGTTCTGTATGTGGATCTCCAGCAAGTCGTACACAACGATTAATTGATGGAGAACCAGCGGCATTTGATGATCCAATTATTTTAGTTGGAGCTTCAGAATCGTATGAACCGCGTTGTCGTCATTGTCATGCAGTACCTGCAAACAAAGATAAGTAAAACTCGCTGCGCAAGGCGGGTTTTTTTCAAAATAGAGAGAATGAGCGGTGTGAGCCGCTTACGCTTTTAAATATATCTAGTTCTGGTGGCTAGCTCTTTGCATCTAAGAACCTTCCGTCCCAAAAGGTAAAAAGCACCTTTAGGTCGAAAGAACCTTAGCTGGTCAGAGCTGAAAGAGCCACCGCCACTTTTAAATATAATTTGCGTTTTTTTGAGTAAGTACCATATACTATTTGTATTAGATACTAGGATGTAGAGGTGAATGATGTGTTAGATCGTTTGCAAGCTGTAGAAAATCGTTATGAGAAGTTAAATGAATTGTTAAGTGATCCAGCGATTATTAGTGATTCAAATAAGCTTCGTGAATATTCAAAGGAACAGTCTGATATACAGGAAACGGTAGAGGTGTATCGTGAGTATAAGGATGTTCGTGAGCAATTAAAAGATGCGAAAGCAATGTTAGAAGATAAGTTAGACGCAGAAATGCGTGAAATGGTAAAAGAAGAAGTTTCTGAGTTAGAATCACAAGATAAAACATTATCAGAGCGTCTGAAAATTTTACTTGTTCCAAAAGACCCTAATGATGATAAGAACGTTATCGTTGAGGTTCGTGGAGCTGCTGGTGGAGACGAGGCAGCTTTATTTGCTGGTGACTTATACCGTATGTATAGCCGTTACGCTGAGGTACAGGGCTGGAAAACGGAGATTATTGAGGCTAGCTATACAGAGTTAGGTGGATATAAAGAGATTATCTTTATGATTAATGGTAAAGGTGCTTTCGCGAAGCTGAAATTCGAGAATGGTGCTCACCGTGTACAACGTGTTCCTGAAACGGAATCTGGTGGACGTATTCATACATCTACAGCAACTGTAGCTGTATTACCAGAGGCAGAAGAAGTAGAAATTGATATTCATGAGAAAGATGTTCGTGTTGATACATTCGCTTCTAGTGGACCTGGTGGACAGAGCGTTAATACAACGATGTCAGCGGTGCGTTTAACGCATTTACCGACTGGTGTAGTTGTATCTTGTCAGGATGAGAAATCACAGATCAAGAATAAAGAAAAAGCGATGAAAGTATTACGCGCACGTGTTTATGATAAGTTTAGACAAGAAGCGCAAGCTGAGTATGATCAAAACCGTAAACAAGCTGTTGGTACGGGAGATCGTTCAGAGCGTATTCGTACGTATAACTTCCCGCAAAACCGTGTTACAGACCATCGAATCGGTTTAACGATTCAAAAGCTAGATCAAATCTTACAAGGTAAGTTAGATGATTTCATCAATGCCTTAGTGATGGAAGATCAGGCTCAAAAGATGGAGGCAGCTGAGTAATGCGTGTCTATGAAGCCCTGAAATGGGCTTCTTCTTTTTTACAGGAAAATGGACGAGATGAAAATGCGGGAGAAATTGTCCTTTGTCATGTATTAAAGGTGAACAGAACAGGATTACTTATGAATATGCGTGAAGAAATAACTGAGGATCAAGAGAAAAGCTTTACGGAGTTTATCCACAAGCATGTAGAAGGTATTCCTATTCAATATATGATTGGTTATGAAATGTTTTATGGACGGTCTTTCTTTGTGAATGAAGAAGTATTAATACCAAGACCGGAAACAGAAGAGCTTATAGTGGGAGTATTAGAAAGAATCGAGCGCCATTTTGGTGATGAGAAACTACATGTAGCAGATATAGGTACAGGTAGTGGAGCGATTTCTATTACGCTTGCTTTAGAAAATGAAAATCTTCATGTTTATACAGTAGATATTGCACAAGAGTCGATTGAAGTTGCAAAAGAAAATGCAAAAGCTTTAGGTGCAGAAGTAACGTTCTATCACGGTGATTTATTGTCACCATTTCATAAAACGGGTCAAAAGCTAGATGTTGTTGTTTCAAATCCTCCATATATACCGGAAGAGGATTGGCGTGGTCTTTCTCCTGTTGTGAAAGAGCATGAGCCGAAGAGAGCACTTGTTGGTGGTGAAGACGGATTAGATTTCTATCGCCGTTTTATGGAAGAATTGCCGAATGTGTTGCAGAAGAAAGCGATTGTGGCGTTTGAAATTGGAGTAGGACAAGGTGAGGATGTAAAAAGATTGTTACAACAAGCTTTTCCACATGCTCATGTTGAGGTTGTTTTCGATATTAACGGAAAAGATCGTATGGTATTTGCAGAGATGGAGTAAGGTTCACACCTTACTCTATTTTTTTGTGGAAAAATTCATATAGATTTTGAATTTAATAGTTTAGAAAGATGAAAGTCTGTCCACACTGTTTGTAGAAGGGACGGTGGAGGAAATGAAAAAACAAGTTATTGCTTATCTTCTTATACTATTAATTGGTGCACAGTTACTTGTGCAGTTTGGATATATGAAAGCTGATGCGAAAGGGCCTTCAGTTATTCCGAAAGAGGCCGTTCGATTAAGAATTTTAGCAAATAGTGATTCAGATAAAGACCAGGCATTAAAGCGTAAAGTGCGTGATGAAGTAAAAGCACAAATTGATGGGTGGGTAGCGGATTTAACTTCATTTGAAGAGGCACGCAAAGTAATTCAAAGTCATATTCCAGAAATCGAGAAAACGGTGGAAAATACGTTAAAAAGAGAAGGAAGTAAAGATTCATTTCAAGTGAAATTTAGTAAGAATGTAAAGTTTCCTACAAAGGTATACGGGAATTTTATTTATCCAGCAGGAGAATATGAAGCAGTATTAATCACAATTGGAGAAGGTGAAGGGGCGAACTGGTGGTGTGTATTATTTCCACCAATGTGTTTCTTAGATTTTTCGAGCGGGACAGCTGTAAGAAAAGAAGAGCACGTTGTGAAGGCGGAATCTCCTGAAGAGGAGCAGGTGAAACAACTAGATGAGGAAGTAATAGATAAAGAAGAGAAGAAAGTAGATAAGGTAAAAGAAACGAAAGCTGTAAAGCAGGAAGTAGTAAAAAAAGTAACAGCTTCTGAAAAGAAAGTAGTAAAAAATGAAACAAAAGTCGAAGAGCAGCCTGTAAGTAAAGAAGAAATAAAAACTGTGGAAAAAGTGGAGAAACCTGTGGAGAAAAAACAAGAAAAGCAAAATGAGTATGTAAAAGTAGAAGAGGAAGAAGAAAAGCCAGAAGTTAAATTGTTTATTGTAGAAGCTTTTACATCTTTATTCTCTAAATAGTACTATTAATAAATCCCTCTTCATATATAAAAATGAGGAGGGATTTATTATGAAGAAAGTGTATTTTGCTACGAAAGCAGATGTGGAAAGATTACATTCTTTTTTCGGACAAGCTAATAAAAAAGATGATAAAATAAATGAGTTGTACGCACAATTTATGATTTTGGAAGAGGCGGAAGAAATACGAGCTGTAATTGGTTATGAACAAAGTGGGGAAGATGTGCTTATTCGTTCTTGTTTATTCACACCTCATGTGGATAAACAGACTTTCTTATATTTTTTTGAAATGTTTTTGCAGTATATGAAAGAAAAAAGTGTTCAACAATTGTACTTACTAACAAATCATCCACAATCTGTACCGATCTTTCAGTTTTTTGACTTTTTTACTATAGAAAAGGATGAGGTTCCAGAGGGAATTCAACAACTAGAACATTTTTGTAAAAATATAAAAGAGCAGAATGCAATAATACTAAATTGTCAGCTATTCACAAAGTTATCCACGGATTAATTAGGTTTATCCACATTTTGTGGATAAACCTTGTTTGTCTTTTGGATAAATCTCATAGTAAACTAAAAATATACAAGTATTTAAGGGTAGAAAAGGACGTGGAAAAAAATGCATACAAACATGTGGGTTGTGGATAATGTTGTGGAAAGAAAAAAATATTATCCACAGTTACAAGAAGCAGCAAAATTATTAAGAGAAAATGAGGCGGTTGCTTTCCCTACGGAAACAGTATATGGGTTAGGTGCAAATGCGATGGATGATGAAGCAATCGCGAAAATTTTCCAAGCGAAAGGAAGACCGAGTGATAATCCACTCATTGTCCATATAGGTACAAAATCTCAGTTAGATGGGATTGTGAAAGAAATTCCACCAGTTGCAGAGAAGTTAATGGCGCATTTTTGGCCAGGACCATTAACAATTATTTTGCCGAGAAAAGAAGGGATTTCAGAGAAGGTGACGGCAGGACTTAATACGGTTGGAGTAAGAATGCCTGATCATCCAATTGCACTTGCTCTTATTGAAGAGGCGAATGTACCTGTTGCGGCACCAAGTGCGAATCGTTCAGGGCGTCCAAGTCCAACATTAGCTTCTCACGTATATGAAGATTTGAATGGGAAGATTGCAGGTATTGTTGATGGTGGTGCAACTGGAGTAGGCGTTGAATCAACTGTAATTGATTGTACAAGCGCGGTTCCAACAATATTACGTCCAGGTGGGATTACGAAAGAACAATTAGAAGCGGTGATAGGTACTGTTTCTTTAGATCCAGCTTTAAAGGATGAGAAGGAAAAACCGAAATCGCCTGGAATGAAATACACACATTATGCCCCGAAAGCACCACTTAGTATTGTTGAGGGCTCACGTGAGTTTATTCAGCATCTTGTGGATGAGAAAAAGGAAGAAGGATTTAAAGTAGGCGTATTAACGACAGAAGAGTATCAGCATGTATATAGTGCAGATGTTATATTATCTTGTGGTGTTAGAAGTGACTTAGCTAGTGTTGCGACTAAATTATATGATGTACTTAGAACATTTGATGCAAGTGAAGTGGATGTTATTTTTAGTGAGTCATTCCCTAATGAAGGAATAGGGAATGCAATTATGAATCGTTTAACAAAAGCGGCAGGACATCATATTATTATTGAATGATAAGGTAAGATTAGCAAACAGAATATTTCTCCTTGGATAAGCATATTGTGAAGTAGCACGTCCAAGGAGGGGCATGAATGACGTTTGAACAGCTAATACCTTTAATAATTATGGCATTCGCCTTAGGGATGGATGCGTTCTCGGTGAGTCTTGGTATGGGGATGATACCCCTAAAGTTAAGACAAATCCTGTATATTGGTATGACGATAGGGATATTTCATATTATTATGCCGTTTATAGGAATGGTACTAGGTCGTTTTTTATCAGAGAAGTATGGAGATATCGCACATTTTGCGGGTGCTATTTTATTAATCGGACTAGGGTTTTATATCGTATATTCGAGCATTTTACAAAATGAAGAGACTAGAACAGCCCCTATTGGAATTAGTTTATTCGTATTTGCATTTGGCGTCAGTATAGATAGTTTCTCAGTAGGACTTAGTCTTGGTATTTATGGAGCACAAACAATTATTACGATTTTACTTTTTGGATTTGTTAGCATGTTATTAGCGTGGATGGGTTTATTAATTGGGAGACATGCGAAAGATATGCTCGGTACATATGGTGAGATAGTAGGTGGTATCATTTTGGTTGGGTTTGGATTATATATCCTTTTTCCTATATAATTTTATGTAGGAGGGAATTATGAACAAGCTATTGGAATGGTATGTTAAATTTTTAACCTTCTATCCTCGATGGCTAAGAAGACTTATAATTTGGGGTATTATTTTGCAAATTTCGATGTTAAGTTGGATTAAGTTAATTCGTGAATGGTGAGATAGTTCCTTTCTGTGAATATTTTGTTTGTACTATATTTATTGCGCTAAAAATTACAGATATAGAAAGGATGAGATGAATGACGAGATTGAAGCAAGTTTTTGGTATTATTATTAGTTTTTTTGTTTTTTGGTTTAGTATGCTCGGTGTACAAATGTTTGCTGAGTTTTTAGATATTGAGTCATTGAAATTTGTTGCGGGAAAGACTGAGGCGGCGCGTGCCTTTTACTCTCCGTACCCGTTTTTAATTGTTTTTCTTATTACATTGCTTTCCCTATACTTCTTCGTAATTAAGCTAGGGAAGCCGAAAAAAGAGAAAATGCCTACTTTAGAGGAAAAGAAGGAAGAATTACAATGATAAAATCCCCTGCTAAAAAGCAGGGGATTTTATATTTGAGTGATGGGAGGAATCTAGCCGCCTTGCTTTTAAATATATCCAGCTCCAGCGGCTAGAATGGTCGGTGGCTTCGCGTCTTCCTGCGAGGCAAAAAGCGCCTCTACGTCAGAAGCTCCATCCCCCTCCCATTCTGAACGAGCCGCTTCCACTTTTAGATATTATCCAGTTCCAGTGGCCAGCTCTTCGCATCTAAGAACCTCCCGCACGAAAGGTAAAAAGCACCTTTTGTGCGAGAGAACCTTAGCTGGTCAGAGCTAAACGGGCCACTTCCACTTTTAAAGATTATCCAGCTTCAGCGACTAGAATCTCCGGTCATTTCGCTCTCTCGCATGAAGCAAAAAGCGCTTCAAGGTCGAGAGCTCCAATGCCCTGCGATTCTGAACGAGCCGCTTCCGCTTTTAGATTGGCCTAACCAATTCAAATTGTTCTCCTAATTTTGCATAGTTGTGTCCTGCTAGGCGGCTTATTGGTTTGAGTCCTTCGGCGTGAATGCGCCCTTTTTCATATAGATGTTCGGCAACGTGGAAACGAACGACGCGTCCAATTAGTAGATCACAAGCTGGTGAGTCTTCCGTTCCGCCAAGTGGAATTGCACGTTCTAATACGCATTCCATTCGAATATTTGCTTCTTTTACACCTGGAACAGAGATGACTTCACTTTCGATTGGTGTTAGTTTTGCTAGTTCAATTTCACTTTCATTTGGCGGGAGGTTAGCTGCTGTTTCGTTAATTGCTGCTACATATGATTCGTCAGAAATATGTACGACAAATTCTCCTTTTTCAATTGCGTTTCGGGAAGTGTCCTTTCTTTCTCCGGCTTTTCGTTGTACAGATACTGAGATAAGTGGTGGATTAGCAGCGACAATATTGAAATAACTATATGGTGCTCCGTTTAGTACGCCTTCTTTTGTTACAGAAGTAACGAATGCGACAGGACGAGGGATGATACTTCCAGTAAGTAATTTGTAATTATCTTTTTCAGTTTGTTCATTTGGATTAATGGATAACATGCTTGTAATCCCCTTTCTAAATATGAATACTTATTGTTTGTTTACAAGATAACGATGAGAAAATCCTGCTGGAAATAATATTTTGTTTCATAAAAAGAACTTACTTCAATTGTAATGAAGTAAGTTCTTTTTTCAAGAATCTCAAATTTGAGATAAAAATTAAAGTAAAACGTATGCGCCAGGTCCGATTAAAGCTACACCAACAGCGACAGCGATTAACATTAAGTTATATTCATATCCGTTTTGTGTTACCCAGTAACCATTTTTTCCGTGAACAGTGAAGATAGCCATTAACATTGTTCCAACGATAAATAATGAACCAACTACAATGAAAATACCTGATGCAAATAAGAAACCACCTAGTAATTCAGTTGCGCCAGCCATAAATGCCATAAATACACCAGGACGTAAACCGATTGACTCCATCCAGCCACCTGTTCCTTTTAAACCGTAACCGCCGAACCAACCAAATAATTTTTGAGCGCCATGACCCATGAATGTAATTCCTATAATAAGACGAATAATAAGTAGACCGAAATCCATCATTTTTAAAAACCTCCTAAAAGTTATTAACTTACCTTACGTAAGTAATAATAAAATAGTTACTTACTTTAGTCAAGTGGATTTTGAAAAAAGTTTGAATTAAATTTTACAAATTAACAACAAAAAATAAAATGTAGTAAAGACCTCTAGACAAGTTGGGCAAAAAAAGAGAAAATATAAATAGAAGTTAACTTCTAATTGTTATTCAGACAATCAGAATTGACTGGAATTTTGTGAAGCGCTACAATAAGAGTCTATTAGTAATGACGTAATTTATTTCGAAAGCGTTTTTACAGTATAATATTCGAAGTATGAAGTCTTACATGTATCCCGAGCTTTACTAGGGATTGCCCTATAAACTTTTAGGTAAATTATAAGGAGGACTATCCTATGTTTAAAAAATTATTCGGTCTTGGTTCAAAAACAAATGAAGAAACAATCGTAGCTCCATTAACTGGAGCAGTGAAAAATATTGAAGAAGTACCAGATCCAGTATTTGCTGGACGTATGATGGGTGACGGTGTTGCAATCGATCCTACTGAAGGTGTAGTTGTATCTCCAGTTGATGGTGAAATCGTACAATTATTCCACACAAAACATGCTATCGGAATTAAAGCGAAAAACGGTACAGAAATTTTAATCCACGTTGGATTAGAAACTGTAAAAATGGAAGGCGAAGGTTTCGAAGCTCACGTTTCTGAAGGCCAAGCTGTAAAAGCTGGAGATAAATTAATCTCATTCGACTTAGAATTAATCCGTGAAAAAGCGAAAAGCACAATTACTCCAATTGTTATTACAAACACAGATGCAGCTGAGTCTATTAAGACAACTGTAGGCGTAGCAGCTACAAAAGGTTCAACAGAAGTAATGAAAGTTACAATGAAATAATTGCAATATAAGAGGAATCCGTTTCGTATGAAATGGATTCCTTATTTTTGTTGCATGTTCAGCATGTATGTTAAAATACTCTAGGCACTTGGAAATAGGGTTTCACATATATGTGGATAAGGCGCATTTTTCTTAGAAAAAATATAAGAGAAATGCGCCTTTTGTATATTCACATTTCTTTTGTTCTATTCTAATGTAAGTTATGATGAATGGTAAGAAATCGAATATAGGGGTGGGTTTGAATGAAACGAGTGTTATTTGTTTGTACTGGCAATACATGTCGTAGTCCAATGGCTGAGGCGTTGCTTCGTCATCACGGAGGAGATAAGTTTGAAGTGCAATCTGCTGGTGTTTTCGCCTATCCTGGGAGCGATGCATCGGTACATGCGAAGGAAGCTTTAGCTGAAAAAGGAATTTTAATTGATCATGCGGCGCAGCAAATAAATGAAACTTTGCTTGATTGGGCTGATATTGTCGTAACGATGACAGAAAACCATAAGCAAATTGTACTTGGGCATTATCCGAGCGTTGAAAAGAAATTAAATACGTTATATGGATTAACTGAAGGTATAGGCAAGGACATTTCAGATCCATTTGGAGGCTCGCTTTCTATTTATAAAGAAACGTTAGATGAGATGGAAAAACTTGTACAAACTTTACTGAAAAAACATTCAGTAGGTTAATGTTTCGTGTATAATACGATATTGGAGATCACTTCTTCCTATGTGAGGTAGCGAGTGTGAAATGAAGATAATTGATTGAAAATTTGGAGGGGTAAAAATGAAAGTAGTAATAGCATCTGATCATGGCGGTATGAATATCCGCAAAGAACTTGTAAGTTTATTAGAAGAGTTAAATATTGAATATATTGATTTAGGTTGTGAATGTGAAGCTGGTTCTGTTGATTACCCTGACTTTGCGTTTCCAGCAGCTGAAATGGTAGCGAATGGTGAAGTAGATCGTGGTATTTTAGTTTGTGGGACAGGCATTGGTATGTCAATCGCAGCAAACAAAGTAAATGGTATCCGTTGTGCGTTAGTTCATGATACTTTCAGCGCGAAAGCAACGAGAGAGCATAATGACACTAACATGCTAGCGATGGGCGAGCGTGTAATTGGTGCTGGTCTAGCGCGTGATATCGCGAAAATCTGGTTAACAACTGACTATGAAGGTGGTCGTCACGAAAACCGCGTAGGAAAAATTAAAACATACGAAACAAAGTAATAGATTCTAACTATCAGTAGTGTGAAATATAATTTGGTGAACCAACCTGTGAAAGGAAGAGGCGTAATGACAGAAATCGTAAAGGTAAGAGAACAGCTACAAATGTCGCTTTCTGATTTCCAAGAACAAGCTTCATTACAAAGCGGTCAAATTTTTGTAGTGGGTTGTAGCACGAGCGAAGTGCTAGGCGAAAGAATTGGAACATCAGGAACGATGGAAGTAGCAGAGGCGATTTTCTCTGAGTTAAAACAATTTCAAGAGCAAACAGGTATTGAATTAGCGTTTCAATGTTGTGAGCATTTAAACCGTGCTTTAGTAGTTGAGAGAGAAGTAGCGATAAAATATCAATTTGAAATTGTAACAGTTACGCCTGTTAGATCAGCAGGTGGTGCATTGGGGACATACGCGTATCACAATTTGAAAGATCCGGTAGTAGTTGAGTTTATTAAAGCTGATGCAGGAATGGATATTGGTGATACATTTATCGGTATGCATTTAAAGCATGTAGCTGTTCCGGTTCGTACAAGTGTGAAGGCAATTGGAAGTGCGCATGTAACGATGGCCAAAACACGTGGAAAACTAATTGGTGGAGCGCGTGCTGTCTATGCGGCAGTGGAAGAGACTATCACTTGCCGTTAAATATGAGAAATTAGGAAGTCATATAGTAACTGTTTATCATAAGATAAAAGGTATGTTGTCTGACTTTATAATAGAAGAAAGAAAAGACCGATTTTCGGTCTTTTTTTTCTTTTATGATATAGAAAGTCATGTTAGAATGTAGTTGAAAACATGAAGGTTCGAAAGAATTACAACCTGAATTTTCGTTTTTTCTGAATAAATAAGAAAAAACTGTTGGGAATCGATGTAATTCGTTCAGAAAAGGGGGATTTTGGTGGATCATTTAAAACGTCAAGATGAAAAGGTATTTGCTGCAATTGAGGCAGAACTAGGAAGACAGCGTTCAAAGATTGAGTTAATTGCTTCGGAAAACTTCGTAAGTGAAGCAGTAATGGAGGCACAAGGTTCTGTTTTAACGAATAAGTATGCTGAAGGATATCCTGGAAAACGTTACTATGGTGGCTGTGAACACGTAGACGTAGTAGAAGATATCGCACGTGATCGCGTGAAAGAAATTTTCGGCGCAGAGCACGTAAATGTTCAACCACACTCTGGTGCACAAGCGAACATGGCAGTATACTTCACGATTTTAGAGCAAGGCGATACAGTACTTGGTATGAACTTATCTCATGGTGGTCACTTAACACACGGAAGCCCTGTTAACTTCAGTGGAGTACAATATAATTTCGTAGAATATGGCGTGGATGCTGACTCTCACCGTATTAATTACGATGATGTATTAGCAAAAGCGAAAGAACATAAACCAAAATTAATCGTTGCAGGTGCAAGTGCATACCCTCGTGTTATCGATTTCAAGCGATTCCGTGAGATTGCAGATGAAGTGGGCGCTTATTTAATGGTTGATATGGCACATATCGCTGGTTTAGTAGCTGCTGGTTTACACCCAAATCCAGTACCACATGCACATTTCGTTACAACGACAACACATAAAACGTTACGTGGTCCGCGTGGTGGTATGATTTTATGTGAAGAGCAATTTGCAAAACAAATTGATAAATCAATCTTCCCTGGTATTCAAGGTGGTCCACTTATGCACGTAATCGCTGCAAAAGCTGTTGCATTTGGTGAAGCACTTCAAGATGATTTCAAAACATATGCACAAAATATCATTAACAATGCGAACCGCTTAGCTGAAGGTCTTCAAAAAGAAGGACTTACACTTGTTTCTGGCGGAACAGACAATCACTTAATCTTGATTGATGTTCGTAACTTAGAAATCACAGGTAAAGTAGCAGAGCACGTATTAGATGAAGTTGGTATTACAGTGAACAAAAATACAATTCCATTTGAAACAGCAAGCCCATTTGTAACAAGTGGTGTACGTATCGGTACAGCAGCTGTAACATCTCGTGGTTTCGGTTTAGAAGAAATGGATGAAATTGCGTCACTTATTGCTTATACATTAAAAAATCATGAAAATGAAGCTGCATTAGAAGAAGTACGTAAGCGTGTAGAAGCGTTAACTAGCAAATTCACAATGTATTCAAATCTATAATAGATTGAAGAAGACTGCCGAGACTTAATTGTTTTGGCGGTCTTTTTTGTGGACATATATTATTTTTAAAGTATGTATACAAATGATGAATAAATTTTGGCGATATAATGAAGGATACAGCTCCCATAATTGGTAAAGATACTAGATAGATTCATCGTAAAATCATGATTTTGCCAAATTTGCCCTTGAATATTAGTAGCGTTTTCTTTACAATCGTAAATAGTGTAAAAAAGCGTGCAAACGCATGAATATCATCTAAAGGAGAGATTCACATGGGAAAACTGTATGTATTTGATCACCCGTTAATTCAACATAAGATTACATATATTCGCGATAAGAATACAGGTACGAAAGATTTTCGTGAATTAGTGGACGAAGTAGCAAGCTTAATGGCTTTCGAAATTACTCGCGACCTTCCACTTAAGGACATTGAAATTGAAACACCTGTAAGCAAAGCGACAACAAAAGTGATCGCTGGTAAAAAACTTGGTTTAATTCCGATTTTACGTGCAGGTTTAGGAATGGTTGATGGAATTCTGAAATTAATTCCAGCAGCAAAAGTAGGACACGTTGGTTTATACCGTGACCCTAAAACATTGCAACCGGTAGAATACTATGTGAAACTTCCAACGGATGTAGAAGAGCGTGACTTTATCGTACTAGATCCGATGCTAGCAACAGGTGGTTCTGCGGCTGAAGCAATTAACTCTCTGAAAAAGCGCGGTGCGAAACAAATTAAATTAATGTGTATCGTTGCAGCTCCAGAAGGGGTAAAAGTAGTACAAGAAGAACATCCTGATGTTGATATTTATGTAGCAGCATTAGATGAGAAATTAAATGACCACGGATATGTAGTACCAGGTCTTGGTGATGCTGGTGACCGTTTATTCGGAACGAAGTAAGACAACTGACGAGCAGGGGAGATTCCCCAGCTCGTCTTTTTTGTTGTAAGCAAGTAGGGGAGGGGGAGAGGATAAATATACATCGTATATACAACATAAGTTGCATACACCTCACATATAATATAGAAGTCTTACGTCTGAGGAACACTATATTATGGAAGAAAAGCGTTATATCTCGAAAATATAATAGTGACAAACTTGTGAACATTTCCTTCTATTATAAAGAGAAAACTGTTAGAAATTGCATATATGTAACCAGTATTTAGAAGGGGAACGTTTTCATTTTTGGGAGGAAATGCCTAATACTCAAATTTTTAGATTTTTTACGATTTCTCGTTGACACTGTTAATACCCTATTGTATGCTAACAACGGGGATAGATGGTAGGGCTTTCAGTGACAAAATTACATCTATTCCGTGACGAAAATGTAAACTTTTTGTTTTGTATAGGATTTATGCAAAAAAATGAGTTATTATTAACACATCGTGAATGAGGGTTACATATTGGAGGGATGAATCCTTGCAAAAAAACGATCGCAGCCATATAAAAGCTTATGCTTTAATGTCAGGTATTCTTGCTCAATTAGTCGGTTCTATTCTTGTTGGAATCTTTGGTGGGCAGTGGATTGATAATAAGGTTGGAACGTTTCCGTTGTTTCTTATTATAGGGTTATTACTCGGACTAGGAACAGGGGTATACGCAATGATTCGACTCATTCGACATTACTATTCGGGAGAGCAATGATGATAGACGTACATGGACTTGTCCAAAGACAAAAGAAATATATGTACTACTTGCTTGCGCTTCTAGTGCTAGGATGGGGATTTACCTCTTACAAGGATGTATTTCTTGGACTGATTATCGGGACGATTTTCAGTTTTCTTAGTTTGCGCATCATTGCACGTAGAACAGACAAGCTGCTAGATCGCGTAACAAATGGAGAAAACGTGAAGTTTAAGGCAACAGCGGTAAGTACATATTCAAGATTCGCCACGATTGGGTTATTAATTTTATTTGCAGCCAAATATCAAGAGTTAATCGCGATGTGGGGCCTAGGTGTAGGATTGCTGACAGGATACCTTGTCATGATCATAGATTTTCTTTATTTAGAGTATAAGAGCAGGGAAGAGAGGTGAATTACTAGTGGAACACGGTAAATTAGTTGAATTTCTAGGTTTAACGTTCGATTTGTCATCAGTTATGATGGTTACTGTAGCAGCAGTTATTGTTTTCTTAATCGCTGTTATCGGAACTCGCAGCTTAGCTCTTCGCCCAACCGGGATGCAAAACTTCATGGAATGGGTGTTTGACTTCGTGAAAGGGATTATCAATAGTACGATGGACTGGAAAACAGGTGGACGTTTCTTAACGCTTGGCGTTACGCTTATCATGTTTATCATCGTATCGAACTTCCTTGGTTTACCATTCATGTATTCAGCAACTGAAGCTGGCGAACATATTGCATGGTGGAGATCACCAACGTCTGATCCAGCAGTTACATTAACATTAGCCGTGATGGTAGTTACCCTCACCCATTATTATGGAATTAAGATGAAGGGTACGAAAGAGTACGTAAAAGGTTATTTCCAGCCTATGAAATTCTTATTCCCATTAAAGGTTATTGAGGAGTTTGCTAACACATTAACGTTAGGTCTTCGTTTATTTGGTAACATTTATGCAGGTGAGATCTTATTAGGATTACTTGCTAAGTTGGGCGGAGCATCAGTCCTTGGGGCATTAGGTGCGCTTGTACCAATGTTAGCATGGATGGGATTCAGTGTATTCGTTGGATCAATCCAAGCATTTATTTTCGTTATGTTAACGATGGTTTATATGGCTCATAAAGTAAGCCATGACCATTAATATAATTTAAGTAAGAAAAAATTTATTTTTTTATAATACAAAGGAGGACAAATTAAATGAGTTTAGGTGTAATCGCAGCTGCAATTGCAATTGGTTTATCAGCATTAGGTGCAGGTATTGGTAACGGTCTTATCGTATCACGTACAATCGAAGGTGTTGCTCGTCAACCAGAATTAAAAGGCGCACTTCAAACAATTATGTTCATCGGGGTTGCTTTAGTTGAGGCACTTCCAATCATCGGTGTAGTTATTGCATTCATCGTAATGAACAAATAAGGGAAACTCCCCTTACATAGATGGCGAAGAGTGTTTTTCCGAACTTTCTTCGCCATTGCTTTATGAATGAAACGTATGTCTTTTTTTTCATATGATCAATTTAGATATTTTGAAGGGAGTGAATCCTTGTGCCAACTTTATTATTAGGTGCTGCCATTCCATTTGGAACGATTGCTTATACATTGTTCATTTTCTTACTTCTATTAGTAATGCTACGCAAATTTGCGTGGGGTCCTTTAATGGGAATTATGAAAGAACGTGAAGAGCATGTTACTAATGAAATCGACGCTGCAGAAAGAAGTAATGCTGAGGCGAAGAAGTTAGTAGAAGAACAACGTGAAATGTTAAAACAATCACGTGTTGAAGCACAAGAGTTAATCGAAAGAGCGAAAAAGCAAGCTGTAGATCAAAAAGATGTTATTGTTGCTGCTGCGAAAGAAGAAGCAGAATCAATTAAAGCATCTGCTGTACAAGAAATTCAACGCGAAAAAGAGCAAGCAATTGCTGCTTTACAAGAACAAGTTGCTTCTTTATCTGTTCAAATTGCTTCTAAAGTAATTGAAAAAGAATTAAAAGAAGAAGATCAAGTGAAGTTAATTCGCGATTATATTAAAGAAGTAGGAGAAGCGCGATGAGCAATGGGATTGTAGCAAAACGTTATGCTGTCGCTCTTTTTAAAATTGCTAAAGAAAAACACGTATTAGAAATGTTTGAAGAGGAATTACGCCTTGTACAAAACGTTTATGTAAAGAACGGAGAACTACATAGCTTTTTAACGCAACCGAACATTTCAAAGGAACAAAAGAAAACGTTTCTTGCAAACGTATTCGGATCTGTTTCTGAATCTATTTTAAATACGTTATATATTTTAATTGATAACAAACGCATTGATATCTTACCTGAAATTGCAGATGAATATGTTGTTCTTGCTAATGAAGAACGTAACGTAGCGGATGCAACTGTATATTCTACTCGTCTTCTATCAGAAGAAGAGAAGCTTAACATTGCTGAAGCATTTGCAAAGAGAACGGGAAAAGATGCAATTCGCGTGAAAAATGTTGTAGATGAAGATTTACTAGGCGGAATTAAAGTACGTATTGGAAATCGCATTTATGACGGAAGTTTACAAGGAAAATTAGCACGTATTCAGCGTGAATTAATGAAGAATAGATAGGGGTGAAGCACATGAGCATCAGAGCTGAAGAAATTAGCGCACTGATAAAGCAACAAATCGAGAACTATCAGTCTGAAATCGAAGTTAGTGATGTTGGTACAGTTATCCAAGTTGGTGACGGTATCGCGCGTGCTCATGGTCTTGATAACGTTATGGCTGGTGAACTTGTAGAGTTCTCTAACGGCGTTATGGGACTAGCACAAAACTTAGAGGAAAACAACGTAGGTATTATCATTTTAGGACCTTACACAGAAATTCGTGAAGGTGACGAAGTTCGTCGTACTGGTCGCATCATGCAAGTACCGGTAGGAAAAGAACTAATTGGTCGTGTTGTAAACCCATTAGGTCAACCAGTTGATGGTTTAGGCCCAATCAATACAACAAACACTCGTCCAATCGAAAGTCCAGCACCGGGTGTAATGGATCGTAAATCTGTTCATGAGCCACTTCAAACAGGTATTAAAGCGATCGATGCTCTTGTACCAATTGGCCGTGGTCAACGTGAGTTAATCATTGGTGACCGTCAAACTGGTAAAACAGCGGTTGCACTTGATACAATCATTAACCAAAAAGATGAAGATATGATTTGTATCTATGTAGCAATTGGACAAAAAGAATCAACTGTACGTAACGTAGTAGAAACACTACGTAAGCACGGTGCATTAGAGTACACAATCGTTGTAACTGCATCTGCTTCTCAACCAGCTCCATTATTATACCTAGCTCCTTACGCTGGTGTAACAATGGGTGAAGAGTTCATGTACAATGGTAAACACGTATTAGTAGTATATGATGACTTATCAAAACAAGCAGCGGCTTACCGTGAGCTGTCATTACTATTACGTCGTCCTCCAGGTCGTGAAGCTTACCCAGGGGATGTATTCTACTTACATTCTCGCTTATTAGAGCGTGCAGCAAAATTAAGTGATGCAAAAGGCGGCGGTTCTTTAACTGCACTACCTTTCATCGAAACACAAGCAGGGGACGTATCAGCATACATCCCAACAAACGTAATTTCTATTACGGATGGACAAATCTTCTTACAATCTGACCTATTCTTCTCTGGCGTACGTCCAGCGATCGATGCGGGTACTTCTGTATCTCGTGTAGGTGGATCTGCTCAGATTAAAGCAATGAGTAAAGTATCAGGTACACTTCGTCTTGACCTTGCATCTTACCGTGAGTTAGAAGCGTTCGCTCAGTTCGGTTCTGACCTTGATAAAGCAACTCAAGCGAAATTAAACCGTGGTGCTCGTACTGTTGAGGTATTAAAACAAGGATTACACAAACCATTACGTGTAGAGAAACAAGTTATCATTCTTTACGCTTTAACACGTGGATTCCTAGATGATATCCCAGTAGTAGATATCACTCGTTTTGAAGAAGAATTCCATGCTTGGTTAGATTCTAATGCGACTGACTTATTAGAAGAAATCCGCACAACTAAGAAACTTGCGGATGACGACAAATTTGCAGCAGCAATCAATGGATTTAAAAAAGTATTTGTAGCTTCTGAATAATAAAAGCGGAAGCGGCTCGTTCTGAATGTGAGGGGGATGGAGCTTCTGACGAAGAGGCGGTGTTTGCCTCGTAGGAAGAAGTGAAGCCACCGAGCATTCAAGCCGCTGGAGCTAGATAGTATATATAAAAGGCATCTCGGGCTCTGAGATTGCTAAAGGTCATGTAAAGGAAAAGAGTAGGTGCACCTATTCTTTTCCTTCAATCATGAGCAAGAATATCTTGCAACGTAGATTAGGAAGAGGATTCTTACTAATCGTGCCAACTTCCGGAAAAAAGGTGGTGAAAACCTGTGGCATCTTTACGCGATATAAAAGCGAAGATTAACTCGACAAAGAAAACGAGTCAAATTACGAAAGCGATGGAGATGGTATCTGCATCTAAGTTAAACCGTGCAGAGCAAAATGCTAAATCTTTCGTTCCGTATATGGAAAAGATTCAAGAAGTAGTAGCGAGCATTGCGCAAGGAAGCAAAGGGATTAATCATCCAATGCTAAATGCGCGTCCTGTAAAGCGTACAGGATACATCGTTATTACGTCTGATCGCGGACTAGCAGGTGGTTATAACAGTAACGTATTACGTACAGTAAGTAACGTAATTCGTGAACGTCATAATATGGATTCAAACCAATATTCTATTATTGTGCTTGGACGACTAGGACGTGATTATTTAAAACGTCGCGGCTTTAACATTATTGATGAAGTAGTTGGATTATCTGACCACCCATCATTTACTGATATTAAAGACCTTGCTTCTCGAGCAATTGCGATGTTCGCAGATGGTGCTTATGATGAGCTGTACATCTACTACAACCATTACGTAAGTAAAATTTCACAAGAGGTAACGGAAAATAAAATTTTACCGCTTACTGATGTGGCGTCTGACAAACCGACGACAGCTTATGAATTCGAACCTTCTGAAGAAGAAATTTTAAAAGTACTATTGCCACAATACGCAGAAAGCTTAGTGTACGGTGCATTACTAGACGGTAAAGCAAGTGAACACGCAGCGCGTATGACAGCAATGAAGAGTGCTACAGACAACGCAATGGAAGTTATCGATTCACTTACACTTTCATTCAACCGTGCGCGTCAGGCAGCGATTACGCAAGAAATTACGGAAATCGTTGGTGGAGCAGCAGCGTTAGAATAGTATTAAAAAGCGGAAGCGGCTCTGTCAAAAGAGTCGCGTAAGCTATAAACCAATAAAAAATTAAAAGCTAGCTGCTCGTAGAAAGTTGGCTAATTAAAAGAAAGCTAGGAGGGAACCCGATGAATAAAGGGCGCGTTACGCAAATCATGGGTCCGGTTGTAGACGTTAAGTTTGATGGCGGAAAGCTACCAGAAATCTACAACGCCCTTACGGTAAAACAAAGCAACGAAAACGGAAGTATTAACTTAACATTTGAAGTTGCACTTCATTTAGGTGATGATACAGTTCGTACAGTTGCGATGTCTTCCACAGATGGACTTGTTCGTGGCACAGAAGTAGAAGATACTGGTAAACCAATCTCTGTACCAGTTGGTGATGTAACACTTGGTCGCGTATTTAACGTATTAGGTGATGCAATTGACTTAGATGGTGAGGTTCCTGCAGATGTACATCGTGATCCAATTCACCGTCAAGCACCTGCATTCGAAGAATTATCTACTAAAGTAGAAATTCTTGAAACTGGTATTAAAGTAGTAGACTTACTTGCTCCTTACATTAAGGGTGGTAAGATCGGCCTATTCGGTGGTGCCGGCGTAGGTAAAACAGTATTAATTCAGGAATTAATTAACAACATCGCACAAGAGCACGGTGGTATCTCTGTATTCGCTGGTGTAGGTGAGCGTACTCGTGAGGGTAATGACTTATACCACGAAATGAGCGATTCTGGCGTAATCAAGAAAACTGCGATGGTATTCGGACAAATGAACGAGCCACCTGGAGCACGTCAACGTGTTGCATTAACAGGTTTAACAATGGCTGAGCATTTCCGTGATGAGCAAGGACAAGACGTACTTCTGTTCATCGATAACATCTTCCGTTTCACGCAAGCGGGTTCTGAAGTATCTGCCCTTCTTGGTCGTATGCCATCTGCGGTAGGTTACCAACCAACACTTGCAACAGAAATGGGTCAATTACAAGAGCGTATTACATCTACAAATAAAGGGTCTATCACGTCTATCCAAGCGGTATATGTACCAGCCGATGACTATACTGACCCAGCACCAGCTACAACGTTCGCTCACTTAGATGCAACAACAAACTTAGAGCGTCGTTTAACGCAAATGGGTATTTACCCAGCCGTAGATCCATTAGCATCTACATCTCGTGCACTTTCTCCAGAAATCGTAGGAGAAGAACATTATGAAGTAGCTCGTCAAGTACAGCAAACTTTACAACGTTATAAAGAGCTTCAAGATATCATCGCTATCTTAGGTATGGATGAGTTATCTGAAGAAGATAAGTTAGTTGTACATCGTGCTCGTCGTATTCAATTCTTCTTATCTCAAAACTTCCACGTAGCTGAGCAGTTTACAGGTCAAAAAGGTTCTTACGTACCTGTAAAGAATACAGTTAGTGGTTTCAAAGAAATTCTAGAAGGAAAATATGATGACCTTCCAGAAGATGCATTCCGCTTAGTAGGTGGCATTGAAGAAGTTATTGAAAACGCGAAGAAAATGATGGCGTAAGGCCTTAGGAGGGACGAAGTATGAAGACATTTCCAGTCAGTATTGTAACTCCTGATGGACCGGTTTACGAAAAAGAAGTAGAAATGGTAAGTGTAAAAGCAGAGAGTGGGGAAATGGGGATCTTACCAGGTCACATTCCAACTGTTGCACCATTAAAAATTAGTGCAGTTCGTCTGAAAAATGGTGGACACACTGATTATGTAGCAGTAAGCGGTGGCTTTATCGAAGTTCGTCCAGATAAAGTGACTGTATTATCATCATCTGCTGAAGAAGCAAACCATATCGATATCCATCGCGCAAATGAAGCGAAGCGTCGCGCTGAGCAACGTCTGCAAGATAAACAAGCACATGTTGACTTTAAACGTGCAGAAATGGCATTACAACGTGCCGTGAACCGTTTAAACGTTTCCGATATGAAGTGAAAAAATCCGTAAGGGCTTTGCCTTTACGGATTTTTTTTGTGTATTTTATGGATAATTTTACAAAACTGGTATAATTATATTGATGCTTGTATAAGTAGAAGTGTACAACAATTTATATTTCATAAAGGGGATGAATCAATGATTGGTGAAATGAAGCGAGAAGCATTGTACTCTTTAAAGGGAAAATGGGGACTAGGTGTTGGATCAACAATTTTATATTTTATTTTAAGTTATGTCGTTTCGATGGCTGCAATGCTTATACTATTAATTCCAGGAATTATTATATTTCTCTCAGTTGCAAGCTTAACTGGATCATTTGAAGAGGAAACGATGTCAATTGGAGCAGGTATTACCTTCGGAATTTTTTATTGCATTATAATAATTTTGAGTAACGCATCGTATGGGATCACGTCATATGGTTATACAAATGTATTTTTACAGATTAGTAAACGAGAAGATGCTAAAGTAGATTACTTATTTGAAGGATTTCGTGGCTTTAAAAGAATGATGAAAACAATGTGGGCAATGCTTGCGATTTTGTTATATACAGGTACATGGATTCCGATGCTGTTAATAGGCTTATTTGCATTGTTAGGTGAAGAAGGGAATACGTCATTTGCAATAGCTTTCTTCGTACTATTAGCAATTTCAATTGTTGGTATGATTGTGATGTATTTTTCTTATGCACTGACGTACTATGTGATGATTGAAAATCCAGAATATAGTGTTTCGCAGGCGATGAAGGAAAGTAAGAATCTTATGAAGGGTCATAAGTTAGATTTGTTTCTTTTATGGCTGAGCTTCATAGGATGGGCTATTTTAGCGCTTCTTACTTTTGGAATAGGATTTCTTTGGTTTAGTCCGTATATGAGTACGACGACAGCACACTTTTATCGCTATATTTCAAAAGGTGAATTTCAATAGGAACATGCTATACTAATAGAATTATTGTGTATAGGAGGCGAGGCTACGCATGATTAGTGATTTAAAAGGAGAAGCACTAGATTCATTAGAAGGGAAATGGGGATTAGCTGTTGGGGCTACACTACTCATTTCAATTCTTATCACAGCTTTTGATTTTAGTGTTGATTGGGGATTTTCTTTAATTTTCGGTTGGCAAAAAACAAACGGTTCAATTTCAATGAATATTCTTACATTTTTCGTTACTGGACCGTTAACTTTAGGTGGATATTACCTTGGTTTAAATATCCTTCGTGAAAAGCAAGCTAGTATCGGTAATGTATTCATTTGGTTTTCAGAGGGAAAGAGATTTCTAAAATCATTTTTATTATATTTATTAGTAAATCTTTATCTTTTCTTATGGACGTTATTGTTCATTATTCCAGGTATTATTAAATCATTTTCTTATGCGATGACATACTTTATTATAAACGATCATCCTGAGTATTCACTGAACCAAGCTATTACAGAAAGTCGTCGTATGATGGATGGACATAAGATGGAGTATTTCATTTTATGTTTAAGTTTTATTGGCTGGTTTATATTAAGTTGTATTACGTTAGGGATTGGATTCTTATGGTTAATTCCATATTTCTATACGACATCTGCAGCTTTTTACGAAGAGATTGCAGAAGAATATTATGAGAAAAATATTTAGCACTAAAAAACCCCCGGTATGAATTATTTGTTCATACTGGGGGTTTTTTGTAGAAACTTTATAAACTGATTACTAGTAAGTGGTTTACTGAAATAGTAACCTTGCATATATTTACAGTTATGTTTTTGCAGAAACTTAAGTTGTTTTTCGGTTTCAATTCCTTCGGCGACGACTGAAAGATTTAAAGTATTCGCGAGGGAAAGAATTGTAGAAACGATGGCTCGTTCTTCAGGACGATGATCAGCTAATTGTGTAAATTCTCTCGGTACTTTTAATGTGTCGATTGGAAAAATTGATAAATAAGCAAGAGAAGAGTACCCAGTACCGAAGTCATCAATGGAAGTTTGGATACCGTATTCTTTTAATTGCTTCAGTCTCAATAACGTTTCTTTCTCGTCAATCATTGCAATTCTTTCTGTTAACTCAAGTGTTACATATTTTGGATCGACTTGCACGTCGTTTAATATTTGTGAAATGTTTTCGATTAATTGATCTTGCCGGAATTCTTTTGCGGATAAATTAACACTTATTTTTAAATTTTGGTAGCCAAAGGTATGCCATATTTTTAATTGGAGACAAGCTTCTTGTAATACCCAATGTCCAAGTGGGACTACTTGTGGCGTCTCTTCTACAATTGGAATAAACTCACATGGTGAAATGTCACCTAATAGTGGGTGTTTCCAACGTATTAAAGCTTCAGCACCGATAATTTTATTTGTTGTCGTATCAATTTGTGGTTGATAAACGAGATAAAATTCTTTGTTTACTAAAGCGATTGGCAAATCTTTTTCAATTCGAGCTTTTCGTTCCATTTTTTTATATAGTTCTTTCGTGTAAAGAGAGCTACCGTTTTTTCCTTTATTCTTTGCTTCGTACATGGCCATATCAGCATGCTGCAAAATGGATAGCGCATCTTCACCTGCTTCAGGATATATTGCAATTCCGATGCTCGGTGAGATTTGTAAATGTTGATTTTCGATTTCAAATGGCTCATTCATGGCCGCTACAATCCTATCAGCTATTTTTTGGACATCTGGATTTTTTTTGTAATTCTCGATAAGGATTGTGAACTCATCCCCAGCTAGCCGCGCGAGTTTCATATTTGATGTTGCTATTCTTTCGAGCCTTTTTGCTACTGCGATGAGCAATAGGTCTCCTACTCGATGACCGAGGGTATCATTAATAACTTTAAAACGGTCTAGGTCGAGAAACATAACAGCAAAAGGCTTTTTCGATATTTTTGCTCGTGCAATTGCCTGTTCTAAATGTTGATGAAATGCACGTCGATTTGCAAGCTCTGTTAAAGTATCATGGTATGCTAGGAAATTAATTTGTTCTTGTTGTTGTTTGCTTTCCGTAATATCTTTAATCATTAAATAAACCCCAGAAATTTTCTCCTTTAAAAAGATCGGTACGGCGGTAACGTGCAAGTAGTAAGTATCTCTGTTTTTATGGTACGCCCGTATTTCTAAAGAGATAGAATACCCCTTTTTCACGCGATGAAAGGCGTTAATCATTTCTTCTAAATCTTCTTCGTATATGAGTGAATAGTAAGGCTGGTTTAATAATTCATTCGTTTGATAACCGAGTAAAGTAGTACCAGCGTTATTTACTTTGAGAAAATTACCGTACAAATCTAATGTGAAGATTGGATCTGGATGATGCTCGTATAAAGATTTAAACATTTGTTGATTATGATAGAGTTCATTTTTCTGTTCTACTAAATCTTCTGTACGTAGTTTAATTTGTTTCTCGAGTTCTGAGTTGAATTGCATTTGAGCTAGCAATAAGATTTTATTTTGTTTTCGAACTAAACTATGACGTATGAGCACGAAAGAGAAAGTTATTATAAGTCCGATTACTATAATAGGCGCAAAAACGTATTCAACTAATATGAAAACAATAAGCATTACTACCGAAATATACGGTAATGATAATCGGATTGATTCACCAATTTTAGGTGTTAGTAGTACTTGTTCTTGTTTTTCAGGCTTTTTTGTATGGAGAATACAGGCGATTGCTACTAGTACTAAGGTTACTTGATAGAAAGGAGTAACTGTAAACATAGAATACTCTGGTATGAAGTATTTTAAATACGCATAAATCGCATCTGTAGTAGCATATAAAATTAAAGCACTGCCAAGAAGTGCACCGACCTTTTTAGGTAATAAGGATAGTGGTTTGAATAAAAGGTTGATTCCTATTAAGAGAAAGAGTAAATCAGCCATTGGATAGGTAAGTTGAACAAATATGTCGATATAGGATGTTGTAAAGATATGAATAGTTCGTTCAATAAGTAAGTAGTAACTTAAAGTAAATTGGGCTGTAACGATAATACAAATATCACATAGCATAAAAAGTTTTTCTAATAAATCTCGGTTATAAATGATTTCGTATAGAAAGGCAAACGTAAAGCTAACTAAAAAAAGTAAGTAAAAAAAGTCAGATGGATCAACGAACGTATAGAAGTCCTTTACAATTAAACGCTGATAGGCAACGACTATATCACCGATAAAATAAGAGAGAGCTCCAACAGATAATATGATCCAAAATAAACGAGATAGCCCTTCTTTCATGTTTGAAAAATAAAGTATATAACTACAAGCGATAATATCAATTAATAGGGTACTCGTTCCGATTAATAGCTGAAAAGAAAATGAGTATTCATATAGAAAAGGCATCGCTACATAGTGAAGCGTTATAGACAGCAATACAATGCTTATAAGAATACTTACATGTGTTTGTTTTTTCATTTATATCACCTACGGTTTCTTGAAAAGCATATATAAGTTTATATTTATTTTGCACAATTATAGCAAGTTGTAAAGATAGATTTTAATAATTCTTGTTTCTGCCTCCCAACATATCGACATAGGAATTTGAAGTTTGCTATAATGGTTAGAATAGTTGCATTATTTAGAAAAATTTAAAAATAATAATTACTGCAACTAGGACATATTGTTTACTATGTGAACTTGTTCTTAATTTAGGGGGGAGGGTTTCACAATGGCAAGTGTATATGAAAATAGTTATATGATCGTTTTGATTTTCTTGCTATTAGGTATATTGCTGCCGGTAGTGGCTCTTACATTAGGAAGGATGCTGCGCCCAAATAAACCAAGTGCAGCAAAGGCGACGACGTATGAGAGTGGAATTGAGCCTTTTCATGATGCAAATATTCGGTTTCATGCTCGTTATTATATTTTCGCTTTATTGTTTGTGATCTTTGATGTAGAAACTTTATTTTTATATCCTTGGGCTGTTGCGTATGACAAGCTAGGTTTATTTGCATTAATTGAAATGCTCATCTTTGTTGTAATGTTGCTAGTTGGATTAGCGTATGCTTGGAAAAAGAAGGTGTTACAATGGTTATAAATTTTGAGGAATTACATCCAAATGAGCGAGCAGAATTAGAACGAAATATCTTTTTTTCTACATTGGAACAGTTGAAAGGATGGGCGAGGAGCAATTCTTTATGGCCGATGACATTCGGACTGGCGTGCTGTGCAATTGAAATGATGGGAGTAGGCTCATCACATTATGATTTAGATCGATTTGGGTCATTTTTTCGGACTTCACCAAGGCAATCGGACGTCATGATTGTATCGGGAACGGTAACGAAGAAGATGGCTCCTATTGTTCGGCGCTTATATGATCAAATGCCCGAACCGAAATGGGTTATTGCGATGGGATCTTGTGCAACAGCAGGTGGTCCGTATGTAAATTCATATGCTGTTGTGAAAGGTGTAGACCAAATTGTACCAGTTGATGTGTATATTCCTGGTTGTCCCCCAAATCCAGCTGCTTTAATTTATGGAATTAATAAATTAAAAGAAAAAATTCGTTACGAAGCAAAGACCGGGAAGCAGGTGACGAATAAATGAGCAATCCAAATAAAGATTTAGAGGAGCTGAAAAAAGAAGCAGCTAGGCGTGCAAAAGAAGAAGCGAGAAAACGCCTTGTAGCGAAACACGAGGCGGAAATAAGTGAGCTTGAGGAAGAAGATCAAGAAAAAGAGAAAGCGCTACCAAAAAAAGATGATATTACTATAGAAGAAGCAAAACGACGTGCAGCAGCAGCTGCAAAAGCAAAAGCGGCGGCGTTAGCGAAGCAGAAAAGAGAAGGAACCGAGGAAGTAACGGAAGAAGAAAAAGCGAAAGCCAAGGCGAAGGCGGCAGCAGCTGCAAAAGCAAAAGCGGCAGCATTAGCGAAGCAGAAAAGAGAAGGAACCGAAGAAGTAACGGAAGAAGAAAAAGCGAAAGCCAAGGCGAAGGCGGTGGCAGCTGCCAAGGCAAAAGCGGCAGCATTGGCGAAGCAGAAAGCCTCGCAAGGTGATGGGGATTCGGGAGATGAAAAGGCAAAGGCAATTGCAGCGGCAAAAGCGAAAGCAGCAGCGGCTGCAAGAGCGAAGACAAAGGGGGCTGAAGGTAAGAGAGAGGATGAGCCGAAGCAGGAAGAACTGTCCGTAAATCAGCCGTATTTAAATCAGTATGTTGAGGCTATTAGGGAGAAGTTAGGAGAGGGTGCATTAGTAGATTCCTACATTAATAAACTGTCAAAGGATGTGCCAACTCTTGTGGTGGATCACGAAAAATATTATGAAGTGATGGAGTCACTGCGATTCCATGAGGGACTTGCTTTTGATTATATGTCAGAGCTACATGCGACGGATTTTGTGACACATATGGAAGTGTATGTTCATTTGTTTTCATATAGTAAGAAACAATCGGTAGCGGTGAAGGTAAAGCTAGACCGGGAAACGCCGCAAGTCGAATCTGTGACAGCGCTTTGGAAAGGGGCTGACTGGCCGGAGCGAGAAGCATACGATTTGCTCGGCATTATATTTAAAGGGCATCCGAATTTAACACGTATTTTAATGCCAGAGGATTGGGTAGGATATCCGCTTAGAAAAGACTATGAACCGTATGATGTGGAGGTGTAGCTATGATCCGCACGGAAGAGATGCTTTTGAATGTAGGACCTCAGCATCCGAGTACACATGGTGTGTTCAGGCTCGTAATTAAGATTGACGGGGAAATTATTAAAGAAGCTACACCTGTTATTGGGTATTTACATCGCGGGACGGAAAAGATCGCTGAGAGCTTACAGTATACGCAAATTATCCCTTATACAGATCGAATGGACTATTTATCAGCTATGACGAATAATTACGTCATTTGCCATGCTGTAGAGACGATGATGGGGCTTGAAATTCCAGAGCGTGCCGAATACTTGCGAGTACTTGCGATGGAGCTAGGAAGAATTGCGAGCCATCTCGTTTGGTGGGGGACGAATCTTCTTGATATAGGAGCGGTTAGCCCGTTTTTGTACGCTTTTCGTGAACGAGAGATGATTATAAATTTATTAAATGAATTATGCGGGGCACGGCTTACTTTTAACTATATGAGAGTTGGTGGTGTGAAGTGGGATGCGCCAGATGGTTGGATTGAAAAGGTGGAAGAGTTTGTTCCGTATATGAGAGAGCAACTGGCAGGTTATCATGATCTTGTTAGCGGTAATGAGATTTTCTTAAATCGTGTGAAAGGCGTTGGTATATATAGCGCGGAAGAAGCGATTTCGTATTCTTTAAGCGGAGCAAATTTGCGGTGCACTGGAGTAAACTGGGATCTTCGCAAAGATGAGCCGTATTCGATTTATGATCGTTTTGATTTTGATATTCCTGTTGGAAGCGTGGGAGATGCTTGGGATCGCTACGTTTGCCGAATGCAAGAAATCGAGGAGTCTTTAAAGATTGTTGAGCAAGCGGTTCAGCAGTTCCCGAAAGATGGAGCTGTGCTGGCAAAAGTACCGAAAATTATTAAGGCACCTAAGGGAGAAGCATTTGTACGTATCGAATCGCCGCGCGGAGAGATTGGTTGCTATATTGCTAGTGACGGAAAGAAAGAGCCGTACCGCTTGAAGTTTCGTAGGCCGTCTTTTTACAATTTGCAAATTTTACCGAAGTTATTGAAAGGTGAAAACATCGCCAATTTAATTACGATTTTAGGTGGAGTTGATATTGTACTTGGGGAGGTTGATGGCTGATGATTGAAACGCTCTTACAATCACCTTCAAGCTGGACGAATTTCTTCATTTTTTTCGGATTAGCGGTACTTCTACTATTTGCAGTCCTTGGCTTTGTTACATATGGAATTTTGGCAGAACGGAAAGTGATGGGGTTTATGCAAGGGCGGATTGGACCAAACCAGGTTGGAGGCCGATTCGGTTTACTGCAAACGGTAGCTGATGTTTTAAAACTATTATTGAAAGAAGATAGTATTCCGAAAGCAGCAGATAAACCGCTGTTTATATTAGCACCTGTCATTGCATTTGCGCCAGCATTTATGGTGCTTGCAGTTATCCCGTTCACTGATAAATTTCAATTTGCAGATATTGGAGTCGGGTTACTTTATTATATCGCTGTTTCCGGTATTACGACGATAGGTGTTGTAACTGGGGGATGGGCATCGAATAATAAATATTCCCTTTTAGGAGGGATGCGTGCGGCGGCGCAAATGATTTCTTATGAGATTCCGCTCGTAATGAGTGTAATTGGTATCGTTTTGCTAGCTGGTAGTCTGAATTTAAATGAGATTGTAGCGGCGCAGGAGAAGGTTTGGTACATTTTCGTACAGCCAATTGGCTTCGTCGTTTTCTTAATCGCAGCAGTTGCAGAGTTAAATAGAACGCCATTCGATTTGCCAGAAGCGGAGTCAGAACTTGTTTCTGGATATCATACGGAATACTCAGGGTTTCGCTGGGCGTTTTTCATGCTTTCAGAGTACGTATATTTCTTCGGGATGGCATCGTTAATTACAGTGCTTTTTTTAGGCGGATGGAATCCAGTCATGTTTCTTGGATTTATCCCAGGTGCCGTATGGTTTGCTTTGAAATTTAGCAGTGTAGTCTTTCTATTAATTTGGTTCCGCGTTACGTTCCCGCGTATAAGAGGTGACCAGTTAATGGAGTTTGGTTGGAAAGTATTATTGCCGATTGCACTTGCAAATATTTTCTTAACGGCATTGATTAAGGAGTTATTCTTCTAATCTATGAGGGGGGTGCCAGTAAGAGATGAAAGGACTATTTAAAGGATTAAAATATACATTAAGTAATTTGAGCAAGAAGAAGGTAACGTATGATTATCCAAATCAACCGTTGCCGTTGCCAGACCGTTTTCGAGGAATTCAAAAATTTTATCCGGAGAAATGTATTGTTTGTAATCAGTGCTCTAACATTTGTCCGACAGACTGTATTCAGTTAACAGGAAAGAAACATCCGGATCCTACGAAAAAAGGAAAAATTATCGACACGTATGATATTAATTTTGAAATTTGTATTCTTTGTGATTTATGTACAGAAGTTTGTCCGACAGAGGCAATTGTCATGACAAATAACTTTGAACTCGCGGAATATTCACGTGATGACTTATTTAAAAATTTGCAGTGGCTTGACGAAAACGACGAAAACGTCAGGAAGGAGAATAAGGCATGAATGGCGAGTTTGTAGCATTCTTTATACTATCCTTGTTTGCAATTATCGGCGGTGTTCTTATGTTGAACTTAACGAAAGTTATGCACATGATGTTAGCTCTCGTTCTGACATTTCTCAGCATTGCAGGTTTGTATTTTCTTTTATCAGCCGAATTTATAGGCGTTGCACAAATTTTACTTTATTCTGGTGCAATCACAATTATTATGATTTTCGGCATTATGTTAACGAAACATAACGCGGAAAATGAATCGCGTCTTACTCTTCGAAAATGGATTATCTTCTTTGCAGTTGTAGCATTTGGAGCGGTTATGTATTTCGCTGTTAATAATGTTGATTTTGCAAATGAAAGCACACAAGGAAGTTTACCTCTCCATGAAAACAACACACTTCAAATCGGTACGCTTCTCTATTCAAAATATATTATCCCATTTGAACTAACTTCAGTTATTTTACTTGTAGCACTCGTTGGCGCAATTATACTTGCGAAAAAGGACGAGAAAGAGGAGGATTCCAATGAGTAGCGTTCCAGCTTCTGCATATTTAACACTTGCGATTATTTTGTTTTGCATCGGTCTATTTGGAGCTTTAACAAAGCGGAATACAGTAATCGTATTAGTTTGTATCGAATTAATGCTGAATGCTGCCAATTTAAACTTAGTGGCGTTTAGTAAATTAGGCTTATTTCCGAATTTAACAGGTCAAATTTTCTCACTGTTTACGATGGCTGTAGCGGCAGCGGAAGCGGCGGTAGGACTCGCTATTTTAATTGCTTTATATCGTAATCGTACAACAGTTCAGGTGGATGAAATGGATACGCTTAAAGGATAGCATTGTGACCGAAAAAGGGGGAAGGAAACAATGATCGATTATGCATGGCTCATACCGCTTTTCCCACTCGTTTCGTTTTTGTTACTTATTATATTCGGGAAGAAAATTAGAGAAGGAAGCAGCGTACTTAGTATTTTTTTCGTCTTTCTCTCCTTTATACTTGCGGTACTTGTGTTAATAGAAAGGTTTTCAGAAGCAAGCGTGAAGCATAAGTGGGTGTGGCTTAGAGCTGGAGATGTGGATATATCATTCGGATTTGAAGTGACTGCATTAGGAGCTTTAATGTTATTTATCGTGACGCTTGTGAGTCTACTTGTACATGTGTATTCGAAAGGTTATATGAAAGGTGATGAACGATTACCAACCTTTTACGCATATTTAGGACTCTTTACATTTGCGATGTTAGGGCTTGTTATATCAACGAATTTATTACAGCTTTATATATTTTGGGAATTAGTTGGCCTTGGTTCATTTTTACTTATCGGTTTTTATTTCTTTAAAGAAGAAGCGAAGGCTGCTGCAAAAAAGGCTTTTATTATGACCCGTATTGGGGATGTTGGTTTATTTATCGGGATGATTTTAATTTTTTGGTACGCAGGTAGTTTTGAATATGACGCAATATTTAGGGCGATTTATACAGGGGATCTACCTCCTTACATGATTACAATAACAGCGATATTAATTTTTATCGGGGCGATGGGAAAATCAGGTCAGTTCCCGCTTCATACGTGGTTGCCAGATGCAATGGAAGGGCCAACGCCCGTTTCGGCACTTATTCACGCGGCGACGATGGTCGCAGCTGGCGTATATTTAGTAGCGACGATGTTTCCTCTATTTTCAGCAAGTACAGTGGCGATGCAGACAGTGGCAATCGTTGGAGCTTTCACTGCAATCTTTGCGGCCTCTATCGGTCTTGTGCAAACAGATATAAAGAGGGTGCTTGCTTATTCTACAGTTAGCCAGCTCGGGTATATGATGCTCGCGTTAGGTTCTGCCGGTTATGTAGCTGGTATATTCCATTTAACGACACACGCTTTTTTTAAAGCACTACTATTTTTGGCGGCAGGAAGTGTAATTCATGCTGTGCATACGCAAAACATTAATAAAATGGGCGGTTTACAGAAGAAGATGAAAGTAACTGGTACGCTATTTTTAATAGGTACCCTTGCCATTAGCGGTGTTCCGCTGCTTTCCGGTTTTTTCAGCAAAGATGAAATTTTAGCGGCGACGTGGATGAATGGCAATTACGTTTTATTTACTTTAGCGGTAATTGCGGCGTTTTTAACAGCATTTTATATGTTCCGCCTATACTTTCTTGTCTTTACTGGAGAAACGAAGACGAAGGAAGAAGTGCATGAATCGCCTCGCGTTATGACGTATCCAATGATTGTTCTCGGCGTTCTTGCGGTAGTGGCAGGATATATAAATACACCATGGTTTGGGACATTTCTCGGAGATTGGTTGACGAAAGATGTAGGGTTTAAGGTTGAAGAAGCGCATGGACCAGTTTGGATTATGATTGTTGCGACACTCGTTTCATTTGCGGGAATCGCTCTTGCATATTTCATATATGGCAAGAAATCAATTTCTAGAGATTGGGCTGGGGGTACGGAAACATCTCTTTATAATCTTTTGAAAGAAAAATATTATGTGGATGAACTATACAACATGACGGTGATCCCTATTACGAAAGGAATCGCTCATGTGCTTCGCTTATTTGAAGTGTATGTAGTCGAAGGAATTGCAGTTTTAATTGGAAGTGTAGTTAAAGGCACAAGTAATCTTGGATCGAAACTTCAAAACGGGAATGTACAAGTGTACGGTACTGTAACGGCGGTTTCGCTCGCTGTACTCGTCATTATTTTGCTCTATACGGGAGGGGATTTACGATGAATGATTTGTTGTTAACGTTCTTCATTTTTTCCCCGCTTTTAGGAATTTTATTGCTTGTATTAACACCGAAAAAGGAATTGCGTACAGTGCGGGCGCTTGGCTTATTTGGGACGGCACTTCCATTTGGAATCGCTATCGTCCTCGCTTGTACATATGCTTCTGGAAAGAATTTGTCACTATTTGATGAAAAGGTGAAATGGATTAAGTTTGGAGATTTTACAGCGGTGGATAAAAGGTGGTTTTCTATTTATTACGAGCTCGGTATTGATGGTTTGTCGCTTGTCATGATGGTACTGACGGCTCTTCTAGCGATGCTTGCAGCAATTGCAGCCTTTTCTATTAAAAGAAACTTAAAAGCATTTTATATGCTGTTACTTATGCTAGAAATAGGAATGCTCGGCGTCTTTGCTGCTCAAAATTTAATGTTGTTTTTTATCTTCTTTGAAATTACGTTGCCACCAATGTTCTTATTAATTGGAAAGTGGGGAAAATTGTCGAGTGAAAAGGCTGCGTATAGTTATTTAATATATAACGGTATTGGCTCAGCTATTTTGCTCATTGTTTTCTCAATTCTGTTCGCGAAAACAGGTACAACAAATATTGTGGAGCTGAAAGAGATATTAAGAAGCGTAAGTGCAGAAGGAGAACTTGTCATCCCAAGTAGCTTACAGCTTGGTGTATTTATTTCCATAATGATTGCCTTTGCAATTAAACTACCTGTTTTTCCGTTGCACCGCTGGATGGTCAATGTACACATAGAAGCGCATCCAGCTGTAGTTATGCTTCATGCTGGAGTTTTGCTAAAGATTGGAGCATACGGTATTATTCGCTTCGGGAAAGGGCTATTCCCGGAATATTTTCACGATGTTGCAACGCTAATTGCGATATTAGGCGTAATTAATTTATTATACGGTGCCTTTTTAGCGCTCATCCAAACGGACTTTAGGAAAGTACTGGCTTACTCTAGTATTTCGCATATGGGAATTGTGTTAATGGGACTTGCGTCACTTAATGCACCTGGTACACAAGGAGCGCTATTCCAAGTTGTATCACATGGTTTAATTGCAGCCTTGCTATTCTTCCTACTGGGTGTTATAGAACAACGATTTGGAACTTCGGATATTACGGTGCTAGGCGGACTTGCGAAAAGTGTACCGATACTTAGCGGATTCTTTTTAGCAGGAGGAATGGCATCGCTTGGATTACCAGGGATGTCTGGGTTTGTTAGTGAATTTCTTGCCTTTCTCGGTTTATTTCAAGGAGAGCCCGTCATTGCTGCAGTCGGTGTGATTGGCATCATTTTAACCGCTGTATACGTATTAAGGGCGACACTTCAAGTGACATTTGGAAAGAAAGAGTGGGAAGCAAAATCTGATATACACGGATGGGAGTATGTCCCTGTTTTACTACTTATCTTTTGTATTATTGCAATTGGAGTTATGCCAGAGTTACTAGGGGATCCGCTTCAAAATACATTGAAAACATTGGGGGTGAAGTAGGATGGATATGAATACGTTACTTAGCTTATCGTGGCATCTAATGGTGCCAGAATTTATTATTCTCGGCGCCGCCATCCTTCTTTCCATATGTGATTTGTTTTTTAAGCTGAATCATAGATATGTAGCTCTTGGTGCGATTGCTGCTATCGTATTAGCAATCGTGTCATTAATTACGCTATATAGCGAACCAGCTGGAGATATTTTAAACGGATCGTTTGTGTTAGATGGATTTTCAAAAGGGTTTAAAACATTGCTATTAGGTGCCTCAGCTCTTATTTTATGCACCGCGATGAGCGATGATAAGAAGAATCCAATTGAAGATAAGGGTGAATATTATTACTTATTTTTAATGGCACTTCTTGGTGCGATGTTCATGGCTTCTAGTGTTGATTTCATTACCCTTTTCGTTGGTTTGGAGTTACTTTCACTTTCTTCTTATATTTTAGTAGGAATACGAAAAAAGAGCCGTGCATCAAATGAAGCGGCAATGAAATACGTCATTAGCGGAGGAATTGGAACGGCGATTACGCTCTTCGGAATGAGTTATTTATACGGTATTACAGGTTCAACTAACATTGTAGATATGCAAAAGGTACTCACTGGGGAACTCGCTAGTGGTATTCAGTTATTGTTAGCTCTCGCATTTCTTTTATTGCTAGTCGGTCTCTCATTTAAAATTGCCACAGTGCCGTTTCATATGTGGGCACCTGATGTGTATGAAGGAGCGGCTACACCAGTTACTGCTTTTCTTGGAACGATTTCTAAAATTGCTGGTTTCCTACTCATTATTCGTTTGTTCCTTATGGTTTTTGCAAGTGTATTAATACAAGGAGATATGCAATCTTTATATGGGCATATGAGTATATATATCGCGGTGTTAGCAAGTATTACGATGATTGTTGGGAATGTAGTTGCGTTAAAACAATACAATATAAAGCGTTTATTTGCTTATTCGGGCATTGCTCATGCAGGGTATTTACTCGTTCCACTTGTGGCATTATCACCATTTACGATGGATAGCATGTGGTTTTATATGCTGGCATACATGCTTATGAATATAGGTGCATTTGCTATCATCCACGGCTTAATCTTACAAAATGATGAGGAAAATATAACGATTTTCACAGGTTTATATAAAAGGTCGCCATTTGCAGCGATTATGATGACAATCTTTATTTTATCGTTGGCTGGGATACCAGGAACGGTTGGCTTCATTGGAAAGGTTAATATCTTTTTAGGCGCGCTTCATGTAGAGCCAGCACATTACGTACTAGCTTCGATTATGATGGGTACGACAGTTGTTTCATTCGTATATTATTTCCGTATTTTACAACAAATGTTTTTCCGCACAGGAGAGACAGAAGAGAGGATACGGTTACCGTTAAATATAAAGGTTGTTATGAGTCTTTGTGCAATTTCGATTGTAATACTAGGGATTATGCCGATGATTGGGTACAATTTCTTTTATGAATATTTTCCATTAATGAAAGATTTCTTCTTCTTAGGGAACGTGGTACAATAGTGAAAATAAAAGGTGTGGAGTCAGTACTCTGCGCTTTTTATTTTGTGTTAACTTGTAATGTAGATATACGTTTTTGGAAAGAAAATCACGATGTAAAATGTAAGATGTCTATGTGCATTTGAAAAAGTGTAGCTCCTACTTATTATGGTATCGTTTTTATATTCTTTCATAAGTAGTAGCTGAGTAAAAAGGGGTCGATTTTTTGGCACAACTTTTAGGGCAACAAGCACTGATTGCCATTGTTTCGCATTTATTGTTTATTACCATTACGTGGTGGGCCTTACAAGGCATTCACATTGAGCGTTTAATGAAGTCCGGAAAAGTGCTGCAGACG
This sequence comes from Bacillus sp. JAS24-2, assembly GCF_008274905.1. Lineage (NCBI taxonomy): Bacteria > Bacillati > Bacillota > Bacilli > Caryophanales > Bacillaceae > Bacillus > Bacillus sp. JAS24-2. Next base: position 5,016,349 of record NZ_CP031068.1, on the reverse strand, counting down.
CGAGTATTACTCATCTTAATTACAATTGCAATTGGGACATCTGTAAGTAACTTTTTCCTTGATTATTTAGGCTATTCGAAGAGTTTAACGTATTTAGTAAAGTAAGTGTATAGAACCTCAAATCTCCGTTAACAATGGGGATAGGAGGGGATGAAATTGAAGCTTAAAGCCATTCTTATTGTTGCACTTAGTGTTGTTTTATTTTTGGTTGGATATAGAGAGATGAAACCGATAAGCGATGAACAGAAAATGGAGAGCATGATCAAGGCTTTAGAGAAAAATGATGCTAAGGTAGAAAAATGGTCATGGTTAGCGAGAGAAACAAAAACAATTTCTAACATACATACGTTTCAAAAGTTGTTAAACGATGTGAAGGAAAAAGCAAATATTCAAAAGTGGGAAGTAGAGCAATCTCCAGATGGATATAAAGCTACATCCTATAAAAAGCTTTCTTCTTATGAAGAACGAGTAGTAGTAACTTGGAGTAAAGAAAATACTAAAGAAAACACTTTCATTATCTTTGAAGTAAGTGGGGCGAAATGGGACCCGAAGTATGTTCAAAACATGAATAAAATTTTTAGTGAAAAACCTATAATTTACACTTGTGTTCAAGGTGTACTGAATGATAAGATTGAAGGTGTTTTGCAAAATAAAACCAATCAGGTTTTGAAAGATCTTTCAGCAAGAGCGATCGAACAAGTAGAAGAAAGAGCATTTGTGTCAGTCTCCGCATACAATAAAAAGTGGGATGACGCTCTTTCAACAAATAGAGAGAAAATAAATGTGCAAATAGCAATACGTTCTACAGACAACAAAGATACAATTGTGGTTGGCACACCGATCATAACTTCTGAGTATTGAGTGAATAGATACTGAAAAAAGGACACGGAGGGGAATAATTTGGAAAAGATCATCGTCCGTGGCGGAAAGCGGTTAAACGGCACAGTGCGTGTTGAGGGCGCAAAAAATGCTGTATTACCTATAATCGCTGCAGCCCTATTAGCGAGTGATGGAAAGAATGTACTATCTGAAGTACCAGTTTTGTCTGATGTATACACAATTAATGAGGTATTACGTCATTTAAATGCTGAAGTCGTATTTGAAAATAATCAAGTAACAATCGATTCTTCTAAAGAACTAAACATTGAAGCACCATTTGAATATGTACGTAAAATGCGTGCATCTGTTCAAGTAATGGGACCATTATTAGCACGTAACGGTCGTGCTCGTATTGCACTTCCTGGTGGATGTGCAATTGGTTCACGTCCAATTGACCAACATTTAAAAGGCTTCGAAGCAATGGGAGCAAAAGTACAGGTTGGTAACGGTTTTGTTGAGGCATATGTTGAGGGAGAACTAAAAGGAGCTAAAATCTACTTAGACTTCCCAAGCGTAGGCGCGACAGAAAACATTATGTCTGCAGCTACATTAGCAAAAGGGACAACAATTCTTGAAAACGCAGCGAAAGAACCAGAAATCGTTGACTTAGCTAACTTCTTAAATGCGATGGGAGCAAAAGTACGCGGAGCTGGAACTGGAACGATTCGTATCGAAGGCGTTGATAAATTATATGGTGCAAACCACTCTATTATTCCTGACCGTATTGAAGCGGGAACATTCATGGTTGCAGCAGCAATTACTGGTGGAGACATCTTAATTGAAAATGCTGTACCTGAACATTTACGCTCAATTACAGCGAAAATGGAAGAAATGGGTGTTAAAATTATTGAGGAAAACGAAGGTGTACGTGTTATCGGCCCAGATAAGTTAAAAGCGGTTGATATTAAAACTATGCCTCACCCAGGTTTCCCAACAGACATGCAATCACAAATGATGGCATTATTACTACAAGCTGATGGAACAAGCATGATTACAGAAACGGTATTCGAAAACCGCTTTATGCACGTTGAAGAATTCCGTCGTATGAATGCTGATATTAAAATTGAAGGTCGTTCTGTTATTATGAACGGTCCAAACAGCTTACAAGGTGCTGAAGTAGCAGCAACTGACTTACGTGCTGCAGCTGCATTAATCTTAGCTGGTTTAGTATCAGAAGGTTATACTCGTGTAACTGAGTTAAAACATCTTGACCGTGGCTATGTAAACTTCCATAAGAAATTAGCTGCATTAGGTGCAACTATTGAACGTGTAAACGAAAAAGTAGAAGAAGTGAAAGAACAAGAAGTTTCTGATCTTCACGCTTAATTGAAATAGTCTCTATGTCTTTTGACATAGGGGCTATTTTTTTGGGTTATTACTGTTATAGTCAATAAATTCTATACTTATGCACGTACCAGTAAAAATATTTAGAAAATTTCTGTTTTATACTCTTCCCCTTAAGTATGTTCTAAAAGAAAGAGTTGTTCCATAAGAATGAATGGAGTAAAGCTTTTATATTGGGGGAAAATAGGATGAAATTTTCAAAGCCACTTTTTATTACAGTAGCGCTCTTAATAGCGCTCGTTATCATTGTACCTGCAGCCCTTGTTATTCCATTTGCGAAAGCAAAAGTAGGGGAAGAAACGGCCTCTAAAACTCCTCCAGCGATAGAAAGCATACCAGCTCCAGGAAAAGTAGATACAGCTGTTCAAGTTGCTGTATATCGCGAAAAACAAAAGAAGGTAGAAACATTACCAGTGGAGGAGTATGTGACAGGTGTAGTAGCTTCTGAGATGAATGCCAGTTTTGAAATAGAGGCACTAAAGGCGCAGGCATTAGCAGCGAGAACATTTGTAGTACAACGTATGCTAAGCGGAGGAAAGAAAAATAATGCGGACGTGACAGATACGGTGAAAGATCAAGTGTACAAAGGCAAAGATGAATTGAAGAAGCAATGGGGCAATAACTACGAAAATAATTTGAAGAAAATCGAAGAAGCCGTTTCGAAAACAGCAGGACAAGTTTTAACGTATGATGGAAAACCAATTTCAGCATCCTTCTTTTCAACGAGTAATGGCCGAACAGAAAATGCAGCTGACTATTGGGGAAATGATTATCCGTACTTGAAAAGTGTAGATAGTCCGTGGGATCAAGCCTCTCCAAAGTTTACGAGCGAGCAAACATTTACAGTAGCTGATTTTCAAAAACGTCTCGGTGTGAAAGTGCTAGCAGACGGGAAGGTTGGAAATATTAAAGATCTTACGGAAGGAAAGCGCGTAAAGGATGTAGCTTTTCAAGGAAAAACATTAACAGGAAAAGAAGTTCGTGAAAAGTTAGATTTACGTTCTTCTGATTTCACGTGGAAACAACAAGGAGATAAAATCATCGTTACAACGAAAGGCTTCGGTCACGGCGTTGGTATGAGTCAATACGGGGCGAACGGCATGGCAGCGGAAGGAAAGAAATATACAGATATCGTCGCTCATTACTATAAAGGCGTTGAAATAAAGACGATGAATGATTATGAAGGAAAACTGATGGTGAAGAAATAGGTGTCAGAACTCTGGCACCTATTTTTTCTGTTTAAAATATCATAATTTTCCATTAACTGTTTGATATAATAGGATAAAAAGGCATTTGGGGGAGATGAAATGGCGTTACTAGAGTTGAAACAGTTAGGGAAGACGAACCAGTTACCGGAAATTGAGCTAAAGGTTGAAAAAGGACAATGTATTGTTTTGCAATGCAATAATCATACAGCTAAAGTGTTACACCGCATTATTATTGGTGAAGAAGAAGCTTCAACTGGCAACGTACTGTTTGAAGGGGAAGCAATTGGAAAGAAAAATTATTTCCGCATCGGCTTTTGTTTTTTGAAAGATGAAGCATATGATCGTTTGAAGGTGAAGGAATACTTTAAGTTTCTATTAGGACTTTATGAATCAAAGGTAAGTATAGAAGAAGTCGTACAGTATGTTGGTCTCCTAGATAAACTAAACGTTAAAATAGAAAAATTGTCATTTTCAGAGAAGCGCCGTCTTCATATAGGACGAATTATGATTCATAATCCAGATTTAGTCATTTTGGAAGAGCCAGAGCAAAATGTAGATACAGAGAGTACGATTATTATTCGAAAAGCAATTATGAAAATGAAAGAGCAAGGAAAGGCAATCTTTATTACGTCATCTTTCCTATCGGATGCCCTTTCGTTAACAGAGGATGTATACATATTAAACAACGATGGTGTGAAAAAAGTAGAAATTGAACAAGAGGAAGTGGAAGAAGTCGGTGAAGAAAAAGTCATTCAAATGATTCCGCAAATGAAGTTAGAAAGAATACCTGCGAAAGTGAACGATAAAATCATTTTACTTGATCCGATGGAAATCCATTTCATTGAAACGCAAAACGGAGTAACGCATATTCACGTTCGTGAAGGCGATTTCGTATGTGCATTAACATTAAGTGAACTAGAAGCAAGGTTAACAGGTTTTGGTTTCTTTAGATGTCATCGCTCGTACCTTGTGAATTTACAAAGAGTGCGAGAAGTGATTACTTGGACTCGTAACAGTTTTAGCTTAATTTTAGACGACGAAAGAAAAAGTTCAATCCCGCTTTCAAAAGGACGAATGGATGAATTAAAAGGTGTTATTGGACTATAAAAGTGCTCCAATAAGCTCAACATGCGATTCATTCACCGGTAAAAATACTCCTTTTACCGGTATTTTAATGCGCCTACCCTTTGTTTTTCATATGATTGAGTCAAGAAAAGCGAAACAAACGAACGAAAAGCGCTAAAGCGACTTTCATCTATAAAGAAGAAAAACAAAGGGGATGAAGAAATGACATTGGCAATTGAAATGAAAGATGTAATGAAAAGTTTCAACGAAAAAACGGCACTTCGAAATGTAAATATTGAGGTGAAGCAAGGAGAGATATTCGGATTCCTTGGACCGAGTGGATCTGGTAAGACGACAACAGTAAAAATTTTAACTTCTCAATTGCTTCATAGTGTTGGAACGGTAAGAGTATTAGGGAAAGATATTACAGGACCAAGTAGCATCGATTACAAACGAATTGGTATTTTAACAGATAACAGCGGCTTATATGAAAGACTTAGCATTTATGATAACTTACTATTATTTTGTGACTTATATGATTGCAAAAAAGAACGAATCGATGAAGTACTAGCACAAGTGAATTTATTAGATGATAAAAAAACACCAGTAAAAAAATTATCAAAGGGAATGAAGCAACGCGTCACACTAGCAAGAGCAATCCTTCATAAACCAGATATCCTCTTCTTAGACGAACCAACATCTGCACTTGATCCAGTAAACGTACAAAACATTCATAAAATCTTAAAAGACTTAAATAAAGAAGGAACGACGATTTTCTTAACGACTCACAACATGGACGAAGCAGAAACGCTTTGTAACCGCATTGCCTTCCTGTGTGGCGGAGAGATTGTAGCAATTGATACACCGGAGAACCTTCGCTTACAATACGCGAAAGATCAAATACAAGTCGTGTTAAAGGATAAGAAGAAAGAAACGGTACAAAAAGATGAATTAGGTGCAAAACGTATTTCAGAATGGATGAACAAAGGAGAATTACTATCCATTCATTCACACGAACCAACTTTAGGCGATATTTTTATTGAAGTTACTGGGAGGGGATTATAATGACATTTTCAATGAGACGTGTATCAGCTATTTTTAGAAAAGAAGTACAAGATTTTAAGACAAATTCACAAGTGTTGTTAATGGCATTTTTACCAATTATACTTTCATTTTTGTTTAGCAGATTTGGAGCGGGAAAGGAAATGTTAGGAATTACTACTATAACGGCCTTCCTATTTGTCGCAGGCTTTGTTCAATCTATGGTAATTGCAGAAGAAAAAGAAAAACATACATTGCGTGTATTAATGCTATCACCGGCATCTTCGGTTGAAGTTCTACTTGGAAAAAGTATATTAACAGCATGTTTGACATTGGGCATTTGTATTGTGAACTTATTTATTTTGGATCAATTCAGTGGAAATCTATTATTGCTAGGATTTATTTTCTTATGTGGAACAATTTTATTTATTGTGATTGGAACAATGATTGGATTGTTAGCTGCATCTGTACCACAAACATCAATAATTGGAATGCCGATATTAATGACGATGTATTTGGCTGTACAGTTTGAGCCAATGGTTGAAAATAAAGTAATTAAGACGATGATTGGATATCTTCCAACATCTCATATTGTGAAAGCACTTAACAGTTTAGTAGGTGGGACGGGATTTGGTAGTATTAGTGGGCATGTATTAAATGTTGCAGTTTGGCTTATTATATCGCTCTTTGTATGTTTAATCGTATATAAAAAGAAACAATTAGATTAAAAACTGAGCCAAAAGTGCTCAGTTTTTTCTTTTTTCTATCATTTCCTCGGAAATTTTGCAATTCTCATACATATTTTTACAGATTTTGTCGAAAAGTAATTAGTTATACGTTGTATAGGATACGTGAATATTGTTCAAAATGATTGCTGAGGTGATGATGGAATGCGAGGAAGAAATAATAAAAAGTCGCAAAAGGTAGTACATTTATTTCAAAAAAGATGGGTGTTTCCGGCACTATACATTGCTTGTGCAGCGGTAATCTTAATGGTTGCGCTATGGTTCCAAGGAGCTAATCCGAAGAAGACTCCAAACCACGATCAAGCAACACCGTATACACAATCGGAAGATCCAGCAGTACCAGTAACAAAATCTTCAGAAGTAGTGAAAATGCCAGCTGCCGCGAATGCGGAAGTAGTCGTACAGAAGAAATTCTATGAAGATGCAGCAACTGAGGCGGAACAAGAAAAAGCACTTGTCTTTTATAACAACACATATTCCCCGAACAAAGGAATTGACATTGCTGCGAAGAATGGAAAAGAATTCAATGTTGCTGCTGCTTTAAGTGGTACAGTAACGAAAGCTGAAAAAGATTCACTTCTTGGTTATGTTGTAACAGTTGATAGTGGAAATGGTGTAGCGGTATCTTATCAAAGCTTAGGCAGTGTGAAAGTAGAAAAAGGTGCAAGAGTTGCACAAGGTGAAGTATTAGGAACATCCGGTCTAAGTGCAATGAATAAAGAGGCAGGTTCTCACGTTCATTTTGAAGTACGTAAAGACAATGTGGCTGTGAACCCTGAACGTTACTTAAATAAATCAGTAACAGAAATTAAAGCTGATGCAGGTGCTGCAAAGGCTACGAATGCTTCTGGTAAAAAAGCTGATGACAAATCTCAAAAAGAAGAGAAGTCAACGAGCACGAAACCTGAAAGTAAAACAGAAGACAAGTCTCAAAAAGAAGAGAAATCAACAAGCGGTTCAACTAGTGACAAAAAAGAAGAACCGAAGAAAGAAGAAAAATCAACAAATGGTTCTACAGAATCATCTAACGATTCTTCTTCACAAGAATAATGAAGTGAAAAAATCAGTTCCCACTAGGGGAGCTGATTTTTTTATTTTTATATAAAAATACTCAATTGCGAGAAAAAAGTTGCAATAACAAGGAAAAATGACGAGATTCTCGAATATATATTACAAAAGGGAGGGGATACTGTGTCATTTTTGTTTGTTCTGTCGACTGCTATTATTTTATTGTTTGTTTTATTCACTTTATATTATTACATTGCCGGTAAGAAAGAGGTTCCCCACCATCAATTGTTAGAAGAAGAATTGGAACGAGAAGAATGACACCTTATATATAAGGTGTCATTTTTTTCGCTATAATAGTCAGTTTTAACGTATTTCTCACAAAAAAACGTAATTTTTCTTAACTTAGTCCGCAAAAATAGTGAACATGTAGCATATATCAGTAGTGCGGGCAATACAATGGTATAAACCAAAGCAAAGAGAGTGTTTGAGGTGAGAAATCGTGAATCATTTCATTATAAATCCAAGAATGTTTAACGCTTACAAACAGCACTCACACTTACTTCTTAGTCGTATGCAGCGAGGCTCATTTCACCCTTCTCACATCCAAATTAGGGAGGCGAGTGGTGTGCACGATTACATCAAAGAGAGAACTATCAAGATTGGTAAGTATATCGTGGAGACAAGAAAGACAGTGCGTGTCATTGCAAAGGAATTTGGGGTATCAAAGAGTACAGTCCATAAAGATTTAACAGAACGTCTACCAGAAATTAATCCAGAGCTCGCAAATGAAGTGAAAGAAATTCTTGATTATCATAAGTCTATTCGTCATTTAAGAGGGGGAGAAGCAACAAAACAAAAGTATAGAAAAGAAGATGTAGAGAAGCCTGTACGTCAATAATGTTACAGTAGCAAACATTCCGTTCACATTCGGTAATATTTTTCAGAAGAATTCTTTTTGCGAATATTACGTTTCTGTTAAATTTATGATAAAATCAGAAATTAGGTGAAAAGAATTCGGGTGTAACCTGATTTTGAATATCGAGGAGGAAAAAACGGGAATGTTTGCGCGAGATATCGGAATTGACCTAGGTACGGCTAACGTATTAATTCATGTTAAAGGTAAGGGTATTGTATTAAATGAGCCATCTGTTGTGGCAATTGATCGTAATAGTGGTAAAGTATTAGCAGTAGGTGAAGAAGCGAGAAGCATGGTGGGACGTACGCCTGGTAATATTGTAGCAATTCGTCCACTTAAAGATGGTGTAATCGCAGACTTCGAAATTACAGAAGCAATGTTAAAGTATTTCATTAACAAATTGGACGTAAAGAGCTTCTTTTCAAAACCTCGTATTTTAATTTGTTGTCCAACAAATATTACATCAGTAGAACAAAAAGCAATTCGTGAAGCTGCTGAACGTTCAGGTGGTAAAACAGTATTTTTAGAAGAAGAACCAAAAGTAGCCGCAGTTGGTGCTGGTATGGAAATCTTCCAACCAAGCGGTAACATGGTTGTTGATATTGGTGGAGGTACAACAGATATCGCTGTACTATCTATGGGTGATATTGTTACCTCTTCCTCTATCAAAATGGCTGGCGATAAGTTTGATATGGAGATCTTAAACTATATTAAACGTAAGTATAAGCTATTAATCGGAGAACGTACTTCAGAAGATATTAAAATTAAAGTTGGTACAGTATTCCCAGGTGCACGTAGCGAAGAACTTGAAATTCGCGGACGTGACATGGTAACAGGCTTACCACGTACAATTACAGTATGCTCTGAAGAAATTACAGAAGCGTTAAAAGAAAATGCAGCTGTTATTGTACAAGCTGCAAAAGGCGTATTAGAGCGCACACCACCAGAATTATCCGCAGACATTATCGACCGCGGTGTTATTCTAACAGGCGGTGGAGCTTTACTACACGGTATCGACATGCTTCTAGCAGAAGAACTAAAAGTACCAGTATTAATTGCTGAAAACCCAATGCACTGCGTTGCGGTTGGTACAGGTATTATGTTAGAGAATATCGACAGATTACCAAAGCGTGCTTTGAGATAATTTGAAAGAACTAAGGCTAATGCCTTAGTTCTTTTTTCGTTTTTATATTTTTTTATTTTGTTTTTTTGCGAAAATGGAAGGAAAATAGAGAAATATGAAGGAAACAGGTAAAATATTCATATATATGGTTAAATTTAATATTTCCTTAATTGAAAACGTTTATAATATAATGAGTCGAATACGACATTAAGGCAAATAATGTTTCAATACATATTGCCTTTCCCTAATTTGGGCATACACTCTTTTCCACCTCCGTGTCAGTTGCAAAAATGTGCAACTATTTTAATGGAATAGAGTGTGTGCATTTTTTTTAGGAAGTTGTGCTAAATATAAAATGTTACTTTGTAATGACAAACAATAAACAAAATGGGATAATAGCAATATGTCCAAGTGGTAAGACCAATATTACAAAAGGGGCGATTGTTACATGCTAAATATAGAACAAATTAAAGAAATCATTCCTCACCGCTATCCATTTTTACTTGTTGATAAAATATTAGAAGTAGATGAAGGAAAAAGAGCGGTTGGGATTAAAAATGTATCCGCAAACGAAGAATTCTTTAACGGACACTTCCCTGACTATGCAGTTATGCCTGGTGTACTTATTGTAGAAGCATTAGCACAAGTCGGAGCAGTTGCAGTATTAAAGAAAGAAGAAAACCGCGGAAGACTTGCTTTCTTTGCAGGTATCGACAATTGCCGTTTCAAAAAACAAGTACGCCCAGGTGATCAACTTCGTCTAGAAGTAGAAATGACACGCGTACGCGGCCCAATTGGAAAAGGAAAAGCAATCGCAACAGTAGATGGTGAAGTTGCATGTGAGGCAGAAATTACATTTGCGATTGGTGATAAAAAAGAATAGATAGTACTGAAAAATCCTTCTACATGTGCAGAAGGATTTTTTTATTACTATTTTATTAGAAGTTTTAAAATTAATAATAACCAGAATTTTAACTATAAGTAAATGGAAATTTGTATATGATGACGCTATAAATATCTTGGAATTAAGATAAATGATAACGCGATAAAAATAGAGATATCATTGTCACATTATAGAAGGTATAAGATAGGACAAAGGTTATTCTGATTAGTTATGATGGATTACAGAGACAAGAAATGGAGAAATTTAACGGTAGAAGTAAATAAAAAATTGGCGTAGCATATCGGGCATAAAAGAAAAAAGGGGAAAATGTTGTATTTTGAAAAAAAGGAGATCATAACATGTTCGGGAGAAAAAAAAGAAAGCCATTAAGACAACTAATTACTCATAAAGAGCCTAAATCACGCATTGCGGAACAATACCGTAATATCCGTACAAATATTGAATTTACATCTGTAGATAACCATATTCGTTCTATCATTGTTACTTCAGTAGATCCTGGTGACGGAAAAACAACGACAATCGCAAACTTAGCGGTTGTTTTTGGCCAACAAGGAAAAAAAGTATTGTTAATTGGAGCAGACTTACGTAAGCCGACATTGCAAAATTTATTCGCTGCATATAGTCCAAATGGATTAACGAATTTATTATCAGGACAGACTTCGTTTGTGCAATGTATTCAAAAAACGGATATAGAGAACGTATATATTATGTCAGCAGGTCCAATCCCACCAAATCCAGCAGAGCTACTTGGATATCGTAAAATGGATGAAGTGCTTCTAGAGGCATATAAGATGTTTGACATTGTTCTAATTGATACACCACCCGTAATGGCCGTTACGGATGCACAAATACTCGCTAATAAATGCGATGGTGTTGTATTAGTAGCACGAAGTGAAAAAACTGAAAAGGATAAACTAATAAAAGTGAAACAAATATTAGATAAAGCGTCAGGAAAGCTACTTGGTGTTATATTAAACGATAAAAGAGAAGAACAAGAATCGTATGGATATTATTAGAAAATAATGTATGAAATAGTATTTTTTAAAAGTTAGCAATTTTTCGCTAACTTTTTTTTTGGGTTTTTAAAAATTTATTATTAAAATATAAGGAAACAAAATGCAATAGAATTTTTGGCGAATTGATGGAATGTGTTGTCATATTTAAGATTATTTTGTAAGATTATATATGTTTTTAAATAACAATCGTACATAGATATTACTAAAATAAAAAAATGTAAGATTATATGTTATAATTTTTCCTATGTGTAAATTTTAGAAAGTTGGAGGAACTTATGGAAGAAACAATTAGTTTAAAAGAGTTATTTCATATCTTAAAAAAACGTTTAGCAATGATCCTCGTAATCGCATTTGGTGCAGCTATAGTAAGTGCTATCATTAGCTTCTTCTTTATGACACCAATCTATCAATCTTCGACGCAGATTCTTGTTAACCAGAAGAAGCAAGAAGGTGCAGCTATTCAATACAATGAGGTACAAACAAATATTCAATTAACAAATACATACAAGGTTATTATTAAAAGCCCAGTTATTTTAGATCAAGTGAAAGAAAAGCTAGGTTTAAATATAACAGTACAAGAGCTAAACAATAAAATTGAAGTAGCTAATGAGAAAGACTCACAAGTAGTGGCGGTAACTGCGCAAGATAAAGACCCAAAATTAGCTCGTGATATTGCTAATACAACTGCAGAAGTGTTTAAAGGTGAAGTTGCTAAAATTATGAGTGTTGATAACGTAACAGTGTTATCAAAAGCAGAAGTTGCAGAAAATCTATCTCCAATTAAACCACGTCCAATGCTAAATGTAGCAATTGCTTTCGTTATTGGTTTAATGGCTTCAATTGGTCTTGCATTCTTACTAGAATACTTAGATAACACAGTGAAAAAAGAAGAAGATGTAGAAAGCTTACTTGGCTTACCAGTGTTAGGTATTGTCGCTCGTATGGATGAAGAAACATTGAACGTAAAATCACACGCTCCATCATCAAGAAAAGTGAGGGGACAAACAATTGGCTCTTAATTTATTTAAAAAGAAAAAGAATCATCGTCAACGTCGTCAATTAATTGCTCATCAACAACCGAAATCACCAATTTCAGAACAATATCGTAATATTCGAACGAATATTGAATTTGCAGCTGTTGATTTGAATTTACATTCATTAATGGTAACATCTGCGAATCCAAGTGAAGGGAAAACGACAACGACAGCTAATATGGCAGTTGTGTTTGCTCAACAAGGAAAGAAAGTATTATTAATTGATGCTGATATGCGTAAGCCGGCGATGCATCAAATGTTCCAAGTAGATAATATTTTTGGACTAACGAATGTATTAACATATAGTGAACGTTTAGAGAAATGTGTACAAACGACATCTATAGATAACCTCAGCTTTTTAGCATGTGGTCCAATCCCACCAAATCCAGCTGAATTGTTAGGGTCAAAATCAATGAAAGAACTTCTTGGACAAGCATACAGCATGTACGACTTAGTTATTTTTGATATGCCACCTATTTTAGCTGTTACCGATGCGCAAATTATGGCAAATGTATGTGATGCTTCTATTCTTGTTGTTCGTAGTGAATCAACAGAGAAAGAAACAGCAGTAAAAGCAAAGGGATTGTTAGAATCGGCTAAAGGTAAATTGTTAGGTGTTGTTCTAAACGATCGTGAACGTGAAGAAGGCTTATATTATTATTACGGTGCAAACTAATTAAAAGAGTGAGATATGGTTGAAACATATCTCCTTTTTTCCCTTGAACATGAGAAATCTCTCATATTCAAGGGAAAAAAGATTTTTATATGAGAGAGGGAGGATGAAACAAATGATAGATTTACATTGTCACATTTTACCTGGTATCGATGACGGTGCACAGACAGTAACAGATAGTTTAGCAATGGCACAACAAGCCGTTTCAGAAGGAATACATACCATTGTCGCAACGCCACATCATCAAAATGGAAAATATATAAATGAACGTACCTCAATTATTCATGGAGTAAAACAACTGAATGATGAATTACAACAACATAATATCCCGCTTACTATTTTACCGGGGCAAGAGGTCAGATTATATGGTGATTTATTAGAAGACTATGAAACTGGTAAAATTGTTACTTTAAATGAAACAAATAAATATATATTCATTGAATTTCCATCGAATCACGTACCTCGTTATGCTGAACAACTATTATATGAACTGCGCGTTAAGGGAATGATTCCAATTATCGTTCATCCGGAACGTAATGCCGAGTTAATTGAGCGGCCAGATAAGTTATATAACCTTGTAAATAAAGGGACATTAACGCAAGTAACAGCAGGTAGTTTACTTGGGAAGTTTGGCAAAAAAATTAAAAAATTCTCACTACAGCTTGTGGAACATAATTTAACACATATGGTCGCTTCAGATGCACATAACACAACTTCAAGAGGATTTCATTTAGCGGAAAGCTATGAATTAATTGAGAAAGAATTCGGGATGAGTGTTATGAGTGATTTGAAAGAAAATCCGTACTTATTAATTAGCGGCAAGGCAATTTATAAAGAAGATCCAGAACAAATTCGTCGCAAAAAATTATTCGGTATTTTTTAAATAAAGAATTGGTGATGTCTCCTAACCGTTATCAACGGGGGCACTCGGTCGTGCTGTGGGTAGAAATTTTATTTCATGCCTACCTTAGACGCTTGTCGTCGGGAGTATGGCGTGAGGATGGGTTAGATGCCCATAATTTATTTGTAATAGAAACTCTACCTATGGAGTTATAAAAATGACTCTATAGGTAGGGTTTTTGTTATTGTTACATACAAATAAATAGATTTATAGGGGGAGTATAATTGAAAAAAGTAAGAAAAGCAATTATTCCAGCTGCTGGTCTTGGTACAAGATTTTTACCAGCAACGAAAGCGATGCCGAAAGAAATGTTACCGATCGTTGATAAACCAACAATTCAATACATAATAGAAGAAGCGATTGAATCAGGAATTGAAGATATTATTATTGTTACTGGAAAAGGTAAACGTGCCATTGAAGATCATTTTGATCATTCATTTGAACTAGAACAAAACCTTTTAGAAAAAGGGAAGTATGAAATGCTTGAAAAAGTACAAGCTTCTTCAAAAATTAACATTCATTACATAAGACAAAAAGAACCGAAGGGTTTAGGGCATGCAGTATGGTGTGCACGTAAATTTATTGGAAATGAACCATTTGCGGTATTACTTGGTGATGATATTGTGCAAGCAGAAACGCCATGTTTGCGTCAATTAATGGATCAATATGAAGGAACACAATCATCTGTTATAGGTGTACAAACAGTACCAGAAAATGAAACGCATCGTTACGGTATTATCGATCCAGTTGAACAAAATGATCGACGTTATCAAGTACGTCAATTTGTAGAGAAACCAGAGCAAGGAACAGCACCATCAAACTTAGCTATTATGGGTCGTTACGTATTAACACCAGAAATTTTTATGTTCCTAGAAAATCAAGAGACAGGTGCAGGTGGTGAAATTCAATTAACTGATGCAATTCAACGTTTAAATGAAATTCAACGGGTATTTGCTTATGATTTTGAAGGGACTCGTTATGATGTTGGGGAGAAGTTCGGATTTATTAAGACGACAATTGAGATGGCACTTCAACATGAATCCTTAAGGGAAGATTTAATAAGTTATATGAATGAACTTGTAAAAAAAGAAAATGTACATATTTAAAGTGAGGTGAAAAGGCATTGGCCTTAACTAAAGTATCAAGTGGAGTTGTAAAAGAACAAAGAATGCTTGTTGCTGAAGAGATAAATCAGAGTGTGTTTTATTTATTTATGAAGCGTGTAATAGATATATTAGGTTCATTATGCGGTCTTATTTTTCTTTTTCCTGTTTTCCTTGTTATAGCGTTACTTATTAAGTTAGAAGATCCTAAGGGTTCCATTCTTTTTAAGCAGGTTCGTGTTGGGAAAAATGAAAAGGAGTTTGGAATGTATAAATTTCGTTCCATGGTGACAGATGCAGAAGAGCGATTAAAGGATTTATTAGAACATAATGAAGTATCAGGGGCAATGTTTAAAATGAAAGAAGACCCCCGTGTCACGAAAATTGGCAAGTTTATTCGGAAAACGAGTATCGATGAATTACCACAATTATTAAATGTACTAAAAGGTGAAATGAGTTTAGTTGGACCGCGTCCACCGCTTCCAAGAGAGGTAAAAGAATATACTTTGTATGATAAACAGAGATTGCTTGTTACACCAGGTTGTACAGGACTATGGCAAGTTACAGAGAGAAATAGTGTTGGTTTTGCAGAGATGGTGGAATTAGATTTAACTTATATTAAAAAGCGTAATATTAGGTTTGATTGTAAGTTAATATTAAAGACGGTATTAGTTTTAGTTGGTTCAAAAGATGCCTATTGATGAATAGTTCAATTAATAGGTCAGATTTAAAAAGTGGTAGTTGGTACACTAACTTGTATTTAAGTATAAAATGTCTGCAAGGGAGATTTTTAATATGAATATAGCGGTAGTAGGGACTGGATACGTAGGTCTAGTGACAGGTGTAGGTTTATCAGAAGTAGGACATAGTGTTACTTGTATTGATATGGATGAAAAAAAAGTGGAGAAAATGCAAGATGGGCAATCACCAATTTATGAGCCTGGTTTAGATGAGTTAATGCTGAAAAACATCGAGGCTGGACGCTTAAATTTTACTACAGACCATCTAACAGCATTTAAGGAAGCTCAAGTCATTTATATAGCGGTAGGTACTCCTGAAAATGAAGATGGAACAGCAAACTTAACTTATGTTAATCAAGTTATAGAACAAATTGCTCAAAATGTAAAACGAGATATTATAGTAGTAACAAAAAGTACAGTACCTGTAGGAACTAATCATTATATTAAAGGTAGATTAAAAGAGTTATTAGTGGAAGGTATTAAAATTGAGGTAGTATCAAATCCAGAGTTCCTTCGAGAAGGATCTGCCGTTTATGATATATTCAACGGTGATCGTATTGTAATTGGTGCTGAATGTGATGAAGCATTAGAAGTAATGCGTAAGGTTAATAAACCTTTTGGTATTCCTATATATGAAACCGATATTTGTAGTGCTGAAATGATTAAATACGCCTCTAATGCATTTTTAGCTACAAAAATTAGTTTTATTAATGAAATTGCTAACGTATGTGAAAAAGTAGGTGCTGATGTAGAGAAGGTAGCCCTTGGAATGGGATTAGATAGCCGTGTTGGTAATCAATTCTTAAAAGCTGGAATTGGTTATGGGGGCTCTTGTTTCCCAAAAGATACAAAGGCACTTAAAAAAATCGCAGAAAATGTAGACTATGATTTTAGCTTGTTAAGTTCGGTTATTCAATTTAACAATAAGCAACAAAGGAAGTTACTTGATCAGGCTATAAAGGATTTTGGGACATTAGAAGGAAAAAAAGTAGGTATATTAGGACTAACTTTTAAGCCTAATACAGATGATATGCGAGAAGCAGCTTCATTAGTTATTATCCCAGAACTTATAGAAATGGGTGCACATGTAAAAGCTTATGATCCAATAGCAATTGATAATGCAAAGAAAATCTTACCTAGTACAATA
Organism: Bacillus sp. JAS24-2; assembly: GCF_008274905.1. Lineage (NCBI taxonomy): Bacteria > Bacillati > Bacillota > Bacilli > Caryophanales > Bacillaceae > Bacillus > Bacillus sp. JAS24-2. Next base: position 4,999,501 of record NZ_CP031068.1, on the reverse strand, counting down.
GAATATGTGAATGAAGTAATAGAAGCGATTAAAGATACAGAAATTGTATTTATTTTAACAGAATGGGATGAAATTAAATCCATACCATTAGAAAAATTTGGAATAGAAATGAAAGATCCAAATATATATGATGGCAGAAATTGTTTTGGAATTGAAGCTGTGAAGAATAGTGATATAAACTATTTTTCAGTAGGAAGAGAAGCTATTAAAAGAAGCAGTGTAAGGGTTTAGTTTAAATTATAATTTTTAACTAGAGATTTGTAAAAAAGTTAGTAGTAATTATATAAGGTATATGAAGGAGGGGGAATATTGAAAATATGTTTTGCTGCTTCATCAGGGGGACATCTAGAGCAATTAATGATGCTACATCCAATGATGAAAGATCATGATAGTTTTATTTTGACAGAGAAGACAAATTACCAATTTAATTCAAAAGGCATTAAGTCTTATGATGTCATTCAAATTAATAGAAGGGAATTCTCCTTCTTTTTTAAATTTATTATTTTAGTTTTTCAGTCTATATTTATTTTATTGAAAGAGAAACCGGATGTTGTTATCTCTACTGGAGCATTAGCGACAGTGCCCATGTGTTTATTAGCTAAGTTGTTTAAGAAGAAATTAATTTTTATAGAATCCTTCTCTAAAATCACTTCACCGACTATTACAGGTAAATTGATGTATAAGTATGCAGATTTATTCTTAGTGCAATGGGAAGATATGAAACAATTTTATCCAGATGCAACTTATGGAGGCGGAATATATTGATTTTTGTAACAGTAGGTTCCCAAAAATTCCAATTTAATAGATTGTTAGAAGAAGTTGATCGTTTAGTTGAAGAAAAAAAAATAAAACCAGATGAAGTGTTTGCTCAAATTGGTTATTCAACATACGAACCACGTTATTACTCATACAAGAAATTTTTAAATAAAGAAGAATTTTTGGATTTAATGTTTAAAAGTGAAATAGTGATTACTCATGGAGGAACAGGTTCTATTATAAACGGGGTAAAACAAGAAAAGAAAGTAATAGGTGTTCCTCGAACTGTAGAATATGGTGAACATGTAGACAATCACCAATTTGAAATAATTGAGCAATTCACAAATTCAAACTTAATATATGGAATTTCAGATGTTAAAGAACTAGAAAAATCATTAGATGTTGTGAAAGAAATGAATTTCAAAAAATATCAATCTAATACTAGTAATATTATTGATATACTTGAGACGTTTTTAAAAAAGACACTATAATACATATAACTAAAAATATATAGAAATAGGTGAGCGAATGAAAGTTATCATGATTGGATCTCACATACGTGTAACAGGTGGGATTACCAGAGTGGTAAAGAACTATATACAAGCGGGCCTTAATGAGAAAACTGATTTAGAATATTTTCCAACTTATTATGGTAGTAATCATTTTGTAAATATAGTTTATTTTATCATTCAATATGTAAAGTTGTTCTTTAAACTTAATATACTAAAAAAGAAATATGATATAGCTCATATTCATATGTCGTATAGAGGAAGTTTTATTCGAAAAAGTAAAATTATAAAGATGTTGCATAAGAATGGTATTCCAATTGTATTACATATGCACGGCTCTCAATTTAAAGATTTTTATAATGAAAGTTCGGATAAAAGAAAGAAAGATATTGTGGATGCATTAAACAAGGTAACCGTGATATTAGCTTTAGGAGAGCAGTGGAAAGAATACTATAAATCAATTAGTACAGCGAAAGTGGTTTCTTTAGATAATGCAGTTTTTCCGAAAAACGTCAGCAGCAATTCCAAGGATGCAGTTTATATCACAACAATGGGAGTGCTTTCTCAAAGAAAAGGTACATATGATTTGATTGAGGTAGGCGCTAAATTAAAAGGAAAAATAGATAATAAATATAAATTTGTTTTAGCCGGTGATGGAGAAATAGATAAGGTCAAAAAGAAAATTGCTGAAATGGAATTAGAAGATTTGTTTGTTGTTCCAGGTTGGATATCAGATGAGACTAAGATAGAAGAAATTTATCGAAAAAGTGCCATTTATGTACTACCATCCTATAATGAAGGCATGCCGATGTCTATATTAGAAGCAATGAGTTACGGTTTACCTGTTATATCTACCGATGTTGGTTCTATCGCTTCTGTTGTAGAAGAAGATAATGGATTTGTGATAAAACCGGGAGATATAAGCACATTGGCTAATAATATTATTTATTTGTTAAATAATAAGTCACATATAGAAAAAATAGGCGAAAATAATGCAGAAAAAATACGTACAAAATATAATGTCTACAACTCATTAGATAAGATGTGTGGTTTGTATGAAGATATTGTAAAAAAAAAATATAAATAAAATTTTGATTAAAGTGAGTTGAAAATGATGCCAGGATTCTTTGGTTTTATTTCAAATAATAAAAGTGTTTTAAATAATGAGCTGGATATGTATGAAATTGTAGATAAAAGCAGTGATTTAATACAAGAAGAAATTGAAATTCAGGGTTCTGGAATATATGGGAAAATTTTTAGGAATGCTGTGAATAAGTTTAGTTTCGATAAAGCTTTTTATAGTGATCAGAAGAATCTTATTGCCATTGATGGAGTAGTTTTAAACAAGCATGATTTATGTGAAAAGTATGATGTTAGTGAAAATGAAATATTAAACTTAATTAAAAAGATGTCAATTGAAGATTCTGAAACTTTCTTCCGACAATTCAGGGGGACTTTTGCAGGAGTTTTTTGGGATAAGGAGACGAATAAATTAAAAGTATTTACAAATCATATTGGTGATAAGGAAGTTTTTTATTACCTATGTAAGGAAAGCCAAGTTTTCTATTTCTCAACTGATTTTAAATCTCTTATAAAGATGGTTCATGAACAAACAAGTAGACAGTTTAAGATTAATAATAATGCAGCTTATAGTTTAATGGTACATTCTCATGTACTATGTAATGAAACGTTATTTGAAGATGTATATAGGTTAACACCAGGGCACTATATTCAATATTCTAGTGGTACTATCGAAAAGGAGTGTTATTATGCCATAGATAATACTCCTATTAGTATTTCAAAAGAAGAGGCTTTAGCTAGGCTGGATACTTTGTTTAGAAATGCTGTGAAAAGGGTTTTTGAGAAAGATTTGGAATATGGATATAAACATCTAGTTGCTCTAAGTGGTGGCTTAGATTCTCGAATGACTGCTTGGGTGGGGCATAATATGGGATACACCAATATGTTGAATTACACGTTTTCACAAACTGATTATTTAGACGAGACGGTGCCCAAAGAAATTACTGATACGCTAAAAAGTGAATGGATGTTTAAAGCTTTAGATAATGGTACATATCTTTACAAGTATTTTGATGAATCAGTTAAGATATCCGGTGCTAGAAGCCAGTCATGTACCATTTCTCATACACTTAGTATGCTTAGTAATCTTAATTTAAAAGAATATGGACTTGTTCATACAGGACAACTTGGAGATGTAGTAATTGGTACTTTTTATGATCAGGGAAGGAAACAAAATTTCAAACCTGGATCTGGAGCATATTCCACTAAACTGCTGGATAGGGTTCAATACACTGAAGAGAAAGCTGTACATTTAGAGGATCAAGAGATATTTAAATTTTATAATAGAGGTTTTACAGGAGTAAATATAGGACTAAAACCTATGTTTCTCTATACAGAAACAACATCGCCATTTTTAGATGTAGATTTTCTAGATTTTTGTTTATCTTTACCATTAGAGTATAGAAGCGGACATAAGATTTACATTGAGTGGATAAATAAGTTTTATCCTGAAGCAGCAGATTTCATTTATGAAAAGGTAAAAGGGAAAATTAATCGAAAGACGATTACAGTTCAAGGCATACCAGTTCCATGGACGAGCGTTCCGGCGGCGGCAGTAAAATTAATTAAGAATAAATTAGGCTTAAAGTTAAGTTCAAAAAAACATATGCATCCGATGGATTATTGGTATCAAAATAATAAAAATCTAAGAGATTTTTATGAGGAAAAATATAATGAAAATATTAACTTATTAACTGAAGAAAGCCTAAGAAAAGATTGTGAGTTTTTATTTAGAGAAGGAAATACTCTCGAAAAAGATCAAGTAGTTACATTATTAGGTTTTTTAAAACAAATGGATATTTATATTAAATAGTAATGGTAATTTTGTTATTAGAAACAGAATAATGTATTTAGAAATAAAGGTGTATTACTGAAGTATATGGTTAACTATTAGATAAGGAATAATGAAAAAGATTTTTCACTTTGAAAATCGTTTATAAAGTAGAATTATTTATTGTTTTTAACAAGGAAACAATATGAGTATAATTTATACGCAATTAAAATAGTTCAAGGAAAATAAAATGGATAGGATATAGTAATGAATAAATTAATTATATACGGTGTGTTTTTATCCTCGTTTTTCTTTATAGTAGGTAATAGATTTAATAACACATATATATACCCTTCTGGTATATTATGCTTTATGTATATTGCATATACTTTGTTAAATTTATTAAAGGTAGGAAGTTTAAGAGTTAATTTACCCAAAAGGGAATTGACTCTGATACTATTTCTAATAACATATATGTTATTTACCTTTTTTATAGGTTTATACATAGGATTAGAAAATAAGTCAATATATAAGGTGTTTTTTGATAATTTATATATATTTACTTTTATACTTATGCTTACTACCTTCTCATGGACGGATGATTTTTCTATTAAATTGTCTAAGATGGTGAGTTATTCATTTATAGCTATGGGATTAATAGGTATTTTTCTATATATAAAAGGAATCTATGGGCTGGGCATCAGATTCAGTTCACCATATTTTACTGTTTTTGACGAAAATACAATGATGCACTATTTTAGTGAGGTTAGATTTCAATCAGTTTTTTCGCAAAAAACGAAATATGCATTTTATTGTTTAACAGGAATGTTTATACTTAAAACTAATTCTCATCTAGATGTAAAAATACGTTGGATAGGGATAATAATATTAGCTATTAACGTTGTTTTGACAAATTCAATAATGTCCCTTGGAGCGATGGTTGTATTAATGGTAACATTTATTGAGTATAAAAAAATTAATAAATATTTTAGATACCTTATTGTTCTTGTTACGATTTTAGGAGCAATTATATGTAGTTTCATAGTATTTAATTATACTGCAGACGTGCGGGATTTAAGTAGCTGGGGATCCAGGAAGTATATTTGGGAAGGTGCATTGGATTTACTAAGACAACATCCTAATGGTGTAATAGATAACTGGTATTTATACAAAATAAATATTTATTTCCAAGGTGCACACAATGTATTTTTAAATGAATTTCTTGATTATGGAATTATAGGAGGAGGATTATTCTTAATAATCTATTGTCTTATTTTCTATAATTTATTTAAGATTAGCAAAGAAACAATTGGATTCTTTTTAGTCACTACAATATTATTTATGGTTGACAATATATTATATTGGGAAATTGTTCCTGTGTTTTGGTTATCTTATTTGATAGTCAAAATTAATTTAACAAATAATCGCCCGCATCAAATATAGGGATTTTAGAAATTTAATCATGATTTTTATACAAAAAGGTAGCAAAAATAATTCATTGCTACCTTTTTGTATAATTAAAAATTTGTAAGGAATTTCAAGAGGTATATAAATATGAAAAAAATGTTACTTATTCCAAAGGGGCAGTATGGATATAATACGGACTATTTAAAAATGGTGAATTATTTATCGAAACATAACGTCCATGTTGATATTTTATGTTTTGATAATAACCGTTTGAGAGTAAATCTCCCGGAAAATGTTAATGTTAAGTACATTAACATTAGTAAAAATAGAATAATAAATTATCTAAAATATAATATAGAGATAATAAAATTCATTTTAAAGAATAGAAAAGAATATAATTGGATTATCGTTAGTGGGACAATAGAATACTGTGGATATATTCCGTTGTTATTGAGAAAATTCACCTCAAAAGCAAATTGGATTATGGATATTCGAACTGGAGCGGTGTTTTCCAGTGAAAAGAAAAGGCATTTTTATGATAATGCTATGAAATGGTCTACGAAGTTCTTTGACCATATAACAGTTATTTCAGATTTATTGGCGAAAAAATTACAGATATCTAAATATACATTATTACCCTTAGGCGCAGATCGTATTGTGGATATTAGGGAGAAAAAAGTGAATACAGAGAAAATAAAATTTCTTTATGTAGGGACTTTTGAAAATAGAAATCTTGAAAATGTTATTAAAGCATATGATATTTTTTGTACAAAAAACGACAATCAAATTCAAACTAGCTTGGATGTAGTTGGTTCTGCATACACGGAAAAGTATCAGCAAAGAGTTATGGAAGCAATAGAGAACGTTAAAAATAAGGGTAATATTCAATATCACGGTAGAAAAAATCATGATGAAATAATAAACCTTTTCAAGGAAGCTGCGGTAGGTTTCTCTTATGTCCCCATTACGGATTATTATGATGTACAACCTCCTACCAAAACATATGAATATATTATTAATGGAATAGTATGTATAGGAACTAATACAAAAGCCAATGCAGAAATTATTAATGATAGGAATGGGATACTGATTAATGAGGACATTAATAGTATTGTTGAAGGAATAGAAAAAGTCTCTAAAGAAATTTGTAAATATGATATTTTACAGTTGTCGCAAACAGTGGAAAATTATGAGTGGGACAAAATAGAGTATCGATTTCATGAGTTTTTAAAAGAAATAGATATAAAATAATAGATTGAAAATAGAAGTTTACGTAGATGTGGTAATCTATTGAATAATTTATTATAGTTTGCATAGGTAGTTTCCGAAAAATAGAAATTAATTCTATAAGGTTGGTTGAAGACAATGAAAAATATATTATTTGTAATCCCTTATTTAGGTGGAGGGGGAGCAGAGAGAGTACTAATAGATTTAATAAATACATTAAATAAAAAAAATATATATAATATAACAATTTTTACAATTGGTAGTGGTATATTAGATGATCAATTAGATAAAGAAATAAGACATGTGAAATTATTTAATGTAGATTTAGCTAACCAAGATATAATATCAAAAATTAAAATAAGATTAATTCTTAAATTGCTTAAGATTTTAAGTCCATCTAAAATGAGAAAGTTTATTAGTATTTTTTTAAAAGAATCATTTGATATTGAAGTAGCTTTTTTAGAAGGATTCCCTATAAAATTTGTGTCACAAAGCTCTGCAATGAAAATAGGTTGGATTCATACAGATTTGAAGAGGTTTAATTATTGTAGAGCGTATTTTAAAAATAAAATTAATGAATTGGATACTTATTCAAGTATGAATAAATTAATTTTTGTTTCGGAAACATCTAAGGTGGGTTACTTGGAGTATTTCGAAGGAATTAGAAATCAAGATAATTTATATGTATTAAAAAATATATTAAATATAGAAAGGATTATGTCTTTATCTAAAGAGGAAATTGAATTTGATTTTAAATATATTTGTAGTGTAGGTAGATTGAGTGAGGAAAAAGGATTCGACCGTTTAATTGAAAGTTATTATAAATTAAAAAAGGAAGGAGAAATTGGAGACCTTAAACTGCTAATCATAGGTAGTGGAAAAGATAAAAATAAGCTAAGTGAACTTGTTAGAAAGTTAAAATTAGAAGAATATATTATATTTGTACCATTTAGTAAAAATCCATATAAGTATATTAAAAATAGTGAATTTTTCGTTTCATCTTCTAGGGTGGAGGGCTATCCTACAGTTGTTCTAGAAGCATTGGTACTAAAAAAGATAGTTGTTGCTACGGATACAGGGGCTTCTAGTATTTTGAATAACGGAGAGTTTGGATTAGTAGTTTCAAATAATACAGATGGAATAATAAAAGGAATTAAAGAAGTAATGGATAGGAATTCTGTATATGCTAGGAAGGCGTTGTTGGGAGAAAAGATGGTGTTAAATGAAAATAAGGAGAAATTAGAAAGAATTATAGAAGTAATTAATGGTTATAAAATGTAATAGTAGTAAATATAAGTAGGGTGGAAAAAACTTTATAGGGAAAGTCTAATATAAATTTAAAGAAAAAATGAAAAATTAAAAGAAAATTAGATTTTAGAAGTAGTTATGAAGTGTTTATAAGAATATCTCATCTAATACAATGGTTGCTGGGAATTCTGCTAAAGCAATTAGTAAAACAAGTAAATCCATTATTAAACAGAAAAGGAATGTAAGAAAATCATTTGTTTCATGAAAGTTATACTTTAGGTGGTAATATTACTAACGAAAAAAGAAATGAGAAAAACATTACAAAATGGGATTTTTAAAATGAAAATTAATTTAGTATGTTGGAATTATAGGAGGAAAATTCTTGAAAAAGATTTTATTTGTTATTGGACAACTAGGAGCAGGTGGAGCTGAGAGGGTTCTTATAGATGTTGCAAATAACTTATCAAATAATAAAGAGTATTCCATAACAATTTTTACATTTTGTAAAAATAAACTAGATAATCAGCTCTCCAGAAGGGTGAATCATATTAGTTTATTCAATATAAATGCACAATCGAGAAAAATTAGTGATAGAATTCTAAATCGTATTGTGGTCACTAATTTATTTAGATTACTTGAAAAAATTAGTGCAAATTATATAAGGAAAATTATAGGTACACGTGTGAAAGGAACATATGATATCGAAATAGGATTTGTTGAGGGATTACCAATAAAAATAGTATCTTCTTCAAAATATATCAAATCTTCAAAACGCATTGGCTGGATTCATACAGATTTAAGTAGGCATAATCATGCCGAAAAATTTTTTGAAAGCCATTCAAAGGAAACTGAAACGTATAATAATGTAAACAGTATGGTTTTTGTTTCGGAGCAATCAAAAGATGGATACAAAAACTACTTTAAGGAATATCATAAAAATAGCTTTGTTATTCCAAACTTTATAGATTGTGATCGTATTAGAAAGTTATCTGAAGAGAAATGTGAATTGAATTTTAAATATATTTGTTCTGTGGGACGGTTGGTTAAGGAAAAAGGTTTTGATAGGTTAATTACAGCATACACATTACTCCGTAAAGAAGGGAAATTGAAAGATATAAAGTTGGTAATTCTTGGGAGTGGTTATGAAGAGAACAATTTAAAAAATTTAGCTACTGATTTAGGTGTTGTAAATGATGTTGTATTTATTCCCTTTACGGAAAACCCATATAAGTATATTAAAAATAGTGAGTTTTTTATATCTTCATCGAGAGTTGAAGGGTATTCCTTAGTTGTAGCAGAAGCAATTCTTTTAGAGGTTCCAGTGGTGTCAACAAGGACTGGAACGGTTAGCATACTTGGTGAAAGTGAGTATGGTTTGATTGTAGATAACACAACAGAAGGTATTATCGAAGGGGTAAAGCAGTTAACTAGCGATATTCATTCCTTTAAATGTAGGGCAAGTAAAGGAAGTATAGAGGTTGAAACAATTAATCGAGAAAATATGAAAAAAGTAATTTCTTTAATTGAGAACTAAGTGCAGAAAATATTAAACATGAGAGATGTGTCATAAATCATGAGTAGTTTAACCAGAAATACAATTTATAGTTTTATAAATCAAATAGTATTATTAATTATACCTTTTATAACTTTTCCTTATATTTCGAGAGTATTAGGACCAGGAAACTATGGAACTATTAATTATGCAACTAGTATAGTAACTATTTTTGCCGTATTTGCGGGAACAGGATTAATTGGATATGCAACACGTGAAATAGCTATAGTTAGTAATGATAAAGAAAAACTAAGTTTGAAATTTCAAGAATTATTTATTATACAACTAGTATTAACAATTATTATGTTGTGTTTATACGGAGCGTTTTTATTTAATAATACAGAAATGAGAAGTGAATTTCTCATCTTCTTTATTACGGGATTAACAATGTTAACTAATTTATTTACTTTTCAATGGTTTTTTGTGGGTATAGAAAAATTCAAGTATATTACAACACGTGATCTTGTGGTGAAAATTATTTTTGTTCTTTGTGTATTTATATTCATCAAAGAACAAAATGATTACCTATTATATGTTGTATTAAATTTGGGGAGTTTTATGCTGACGGCTTCTTTAAACAGTTGGTATTTATTAAAGTTTATTAAACTGAAAAAAGGAAAAGTATCTTTAAAAAACCACCTAAAACCAGTGCTTTTAGCATTAGTCATTTCGTTTATAAGTACAGTTACATTACAATTAAATTCAGTTCTCTTAGGAACCATTGCTGTAAAGGCAAAATTAGGAGTTTATAATGTGGGTATAAAAATGACAACAATGTTAGTAGCTATTGTTTCAAATGCGTTTGCTGTATTATTACCAAGGCTTAGTTATTTGAATAGTAATGATGACCATAGCTCACAGCAGAAAATCTTAAATAAGAGTGGACATTTTTTAGGCATTGTTTCAATACCAGCATGCATTGGTTTTATTTTATATTCAAATTTAATAATAAAAACTCTCTTTGGGCAGTCTTATTCAGGCGCTATAATAGTATCACAAATTACATCAGTATGTTTAGTAATAATGCCACTGGTAGCAATTTATGCATATTATTTGTATTCTGCTAGCAAAGAACATATATCCATATATGCCATGATAATAGCCTTAGTTATTAATGTTATTGCAAATATTATTTTGACAACAAAGTATTTTGTCGTTGGTGCAGCGATTACATTTGTATTAACAGAGTTCTCTAAGCTAGTGGTTTATTATTTCTTTTTAAGAAGATTGGGTATGAATTCTAGGTTGTTTTCAAAGAATTACTTATCATATTGCTTTATATCTATTATAACAATTGTAGTACCGTATATAATATTTAGCCCTAAAGGGATATTTTCATCTGTATTTACTATAATAGGTAGTGTTATTTTTTATTTTATTTCATTGGGAATACTTAAGGATAAGTATTTTATGGATTGTGTCCAGATTATAAAAAATATGTTGGTCCGTAGAGGAAGTAAATAAATTTTGACAATATAAGATTGACTACTTTAATAGATAACTGATAAATTAAGATATGAAATGGATTATAAGAATATAAAGAAGGTATAAAATATGAAAAAGAAAATTATATTTTGGATTCTAGGTATTGTTGGAGTTCTTATCGTTGCAGGTGGTGCATATGCATATAGCGTTTATTCTAATGTGTCTAATACCTTAGATGCGGTGCATAAACCGCTAGAACGTGATAAGTCTGAAAAACGTGATCAAAAAGTAGATGTTGCAGATAAAAAGCCTATTTCTATTTTATTAATGGGAACGGATCAAAGAGAAAGTGAAACATCAAGATCTGATTCATTGATGTTATTTACTTTGAATCCTCAAAAGAAATCAATGAAGATTACAAGTATTCCCCGTGATACTTATACAGAAATCATTGGTAAAGGTAAAAAAGATAAGATTAACCATGCTTATGCTTTTGGTGGTATTGATATGGCTGTAAAAACAATGGAGAATTTTCTTAATGTACCAGTCGATCATTACATTGAAGTGAATATGGCTGGTTTTAAAGATATTGTGGATGCTGTTGGTGGCGTTGATGTAAATAACGATTTAGATTTTACATCAAGGGATACACACTTTGCTAAAGGGGAAATTCATTTAGATGGTGAAAAAGCTTTAAAATATACTCGTATGCGTTATGAAGATCCACGCGGTGACTTCGGTCGTCAAATGCGCCAACGTCAAGTTATTCAAGCTGTAATTAAAAAGGGCGCAAGTGTATCTTCTCTAGCAAGTTACGGTGATGTATTAAAAGCAATTGAGAAAAACGTAAAAACAAGTTTAACGCAAGATCAAATGTTTGATATTCAAAAGAATTATAAAGATTGCATGCAGAATAGTGAAGAGATTCAAATCCCAGGTGACGGCCACAAAGCCGCCGATGGTATTTGGTACTATTATGTTCCAGATGCAGCAAAACAAGATTTAACGAATAAATTAAAAGCGCATCTTGAATTAACTAAGTAATATGTAACAACCCAACTCCTTTGGAAGGAGTTGGGTTTATTTTTGCGTGAATTTATATTAGTATTATATATTGTGAGATTAATAGATGAGGTGAATCGATGAATAAGAAAGCGGTACTTGTCCTTGTTATTTTTGTATTGTTTGTCGCTTCGATTGTGAGTGGTAAATTGTACTGGAATAAGAAGATTGCGAATGCAACAGGACAAACGAGTGAAGTAACGAAAACAAAGGATGAAGTGAAAGATAGCGGAGCGAAAAAAGAAGAGAAAAAAGAAGAGAAAAAACAAGATGCGAAATCATCTTTTAATGAGGCATACGCGAAGAACTTGCCAGATGCAGTGAAAGAGAAGTTAAAGAAAGCCGCTGAGGATAAAAAGGCAGTAAACCTTGTTATTGTTGGTGACGAAGCTTCTTCATCTGAAAAAAGTGCTTGGGCAGCTAAGTTAACTGCGAATTTAGAAACTGCTTATGGTAAAGGTTTATGGAATGTGACTGTAAAGGAATATAAGGGTGAAAGCACAGAAGAGTTAATTACGAATAAACGTGATAAAGAGATTGGGAAAGAGAATCCAGATGTGATTTTATTTGAACCGCCGTTTATTACTGATAATGGTAAAACTGGTAATGGAAACTCTGTTGTGAATACACAGAAGTTCGTTCAAGCACTTTCTACTAGTGCAAAGGGTGCTACGATTATGATTCAACCATCAAATCCAGTGTATGGTGCGAAGAATTATCCGAAATCGATTGAAGCATTAAAACAATTTGCGACGCAAAATAATTATACATATATTGATCATTGGGGAGCATGGCCGGATGCAACAACAAAGGCTATTTTACCGTACTTACAAGAAGAATTTGGTTTCCCAAATGCTAAAGGTCATGATGTTTGGGCTCAATATGTAACGGATTATTTCATAGCTAAATAAAATCTGTGAGAAGAAAATCATTTGTTTTAATAAAGGATAAATGATTTTCTTTTTTATTAAGGTTTAATAATATTGGAGGTTTAATTATGGCAATACTTGTAACAGGTGGAGCAGGATATATTGGTAGTCATACATGTGTAGAATTACTAAATATCGGTTACGAAGTTATAGTAGTGGATAATCTTTCGAATAGCTCGGTAGAATCTATAAATCGAGTAAAAGAAATAACAGGAAAACAATTTAAGTTTTATAAAGAAGATGTTTTAAATCGCGAAGCGCTTGACGCAATTTTTGAAGAAAATTCAATTGAAGCAGTTATTCACTTTGCAGGATTTAAAGCTGTAGGGGAGTCAGTAGCGATTCCATTAACATATTATCATAACAACATTACAAGCACGTTAGTGCTATGTGAAGTAATGCAGAAACATAATGTAAAGAAGATAATCTTTAGTTCATCTGCAACTGTATATGGTATCCCGGAAACGTCACCGATTACGGAGGAGTTTCCATTAAGTGCAACAAATCCATATGGTCAAACGAAATTAATGATTGAGCAAATTATGCGTGATGTAGCATTTGCAGATGCAGAATGGAGTATCGCATTACTTCGCTATTTCAATCCATTTGGTGCACACGAAAGTGGGCGTATCGGAGAAGATCCAAATGGAATCCCAAATAACTTAATGCCATATGTAACGCAAGTAGCGGTAGGTAAGTTAAAAGAATTAAGCGTATTCGGAAATGACTATCCAACGAAAGATGGAACAGGAGTCCGTGATTACATCCATGTTGTGGACTTAGCAAATGGTCACGTAAAGGCGCTTGAGAAAGTACTGAGTACAACAGGAGTAGATGCTTATAACCTGGGCACAGGCATGGGCTATAGTGTACTAGAGATGGTTGAAGCGTTTGAAAAAGTTTCGGGCAAGAAAGTTCCTTATAAAATTACAGAGCGTCGCCCAGGTGATGTGGCAGTATGTTTTGCTGATGCATCGAAAGCAAAGCGTGAATTAGGCTGGGAGGCAACACGCGGATTAGAAGAAATGTGTGCTGACTCTTGGAAATGGCAATCAAATAATAAAAATGGATACATGGATAGTGAATTATAAAAAATGTTGAGCTAACTGCTTATGATTTAATCCATTAGAGTTAATGACTCTTAATTTACAAGGTTAGATGTATAGAAAGTAGGAAGAAAATGAACTCAATCCTAATCTGTGGCGGAGCTGGCTACATCGGTTCTCACGCTGTGAAAAAATTAGTAGACGAAGGTTTATCTGTAGTAGTAGTAGATAACTTGCAGACTGGTCATGAAGATGCAATTACGGAAGGCGCGAAGTTTTATAATGGCGACCTTCGTGATAAATCATTTTTAAGGGATGTTTTTAAACAAGAAAATATTGAGGCGGTTATGCATTTTGCAGCCGATTCTTTAGTTGGAGTTAGTATGGAAAAGCCCCTTCAATATTATAATAACAATGTGTATGGTGCACTTTGTTTATTAGAGGTAATGGATGAGTTTAAGATAGATAAGTTCATTTTCTCTTCTACTGCAGCAACATATGGTGAGGTAGATGTTGATCTTATTACTGAAGAAACGGTGACGAATCCAACGAATACATACGGAGAAACGAAGTTAGCAATTGAGAAGATGCTTCATTGGTATAGCCAAGCTTCAAATTTACGTTATAAGATCTTTAGATACTTTAACGTAGCTGGTGCAACTCCAAGTGGTATTATTGGAGAAGATCATCGCCCAGAGACACATTTAATCCCTCTTGTGTTGCAAGTGGCTTTAGGTCAACGTGAGAAGATTATGATGTTTGGTGATGATTATAATACACCAGATGGTACTTGTATCCGTGATTATATTCATGTTGAAGATTTAGTAGCGGCTCATTTCTTAGGTCTTAAAGACTTGCAGAACGGTGGAGAGAGTGATTTCTATAACTTAGGAAATGGTAATGGTTTCAGTGTAAAAGAAATCGTTGATGCAGTTCGTGAGGTTACAAATCATGAAATTCCTGCTGAGGTAGCACCGCGCCGTGCGGGCGATCCAGCACGTTTAGTTGCCTCTTCTAAGAAAGCGAAAGAGAAGCTAGGATGGGATCCTAAGTATGTAAATGTTAAGACAATCATTGAACATGCTTGGAATTGGCATCAAAAGCAACCGAATGGATATGCTAAATAAATATAATAAGTGAAAGAGAGGGTATCGTCGACAAAATATGTTCGACAATACCCTCTCTTTTTTTATAGGATTTTTGCTATACTAAACTGTACTATAATACGTGGTGGAAGGAGGAGAATGATGAAAATACTTGTGGTGGATGATGAATCGAGTATTCGTAATTTGATTCGGATGCAGTTGGAGATGGAAGGTTATGAAGTATTGGCAGCGGCTGATGGGAGAGAAGCTTTAGAGAGATGGAATGAAGGGCCGGATGTATTGATTTTGGATGTTATGCTTCCGGATACGGATGGGTATGAGTTGCTTCGTTTGTTCCGTGAGAGGGATAGGGATATTCCGGTGCTGATGTTAACGGCAAAGAGTCAGATGAATGATAAGTTGCTTGGCTTGCAGCTTGGTGCTGATGATTATGTGACGAAGCCGTTTAATTATGCGGAGCTTATTCTTCGGGTTAAGAATATGGCGCGGCGTGTAAAGAAGACGGAGGCGGCTGTAAGTCATGAAGTAATTGAGGCTGGAGAGATAGTGATTTGTCCTAAGGAAAGAAAGGTACATGTGAGTGGACAGGAGATTCAGTTAACGTACCGAGAGTTTAATTTATGTCAGTTGTTTGTTTCAAATCCGCAACGTGTGTTTATGAGGGATGAGTTGCTTGAGAAAGTATGGGGATTTGAGTATATCGGAAATACGAGAGCAGTTGATATTATGGTGCAGAGACTTCGCAAGAAGCTTGGGACGAGCGGAGAATATATTAAGACAATTTATGGCGTTGGCTATAAACTGGATTGTTAAGTGGTGATGGTATGTCTTTAAAACGAAATATGGTGTTTGGAATAGTTGGGCTGTTAATTCCGATTTTTGTTCTTTTATATGCAGTTGTTTATATTACGTTAGAAAAGAATATGTATCATAACGCAGCAGATTCTTTAGAAAAGTTAAGTGTAGAAGCACAAATTTATACGATGAATTACTTAGAGAAGGAAGCAGAAGTGGATACGCTTGGTCCGAATTCACTTTTAATTGCGTCGTATTTAGCGAAGCGTATGGATGTCCGTGTGCAGATGATTGGGAAGAATGGCGATGTTGTTGCAGATACACAAAAAGGAGCATTGCTTCACCGTAACATCGACATTGAGAGTTCTTTGAAGGGAAAGAAGTCTTACGTTTTTGAGGAGGCGGATCCAGCTCCTATTCTTTTGTTTTCAAGCCCGGTTTATTATGGAAACGATGTCATTGGAAGTATTCGTTTTATAAATGAGTTAACGGGTGAGAAGGAAGTTTTAACAAATGTGAGCTGGACGTTCTTAATGACATCTCTTTGTTTAGTAGCTACCGGTATTTTCTTTGCGATTCGTTTGGCGAAGTCTCTTCATAAACCGATTGATCAGTTGAGACAAATGGCACAGAGGCTCGCGAATGGTGATTATAAGAGTAAGATTGAGTTAAATGAGTACGTAGAAATCGCTCAGCTTTCAGCATCTTTTAACGCGATGGCCGATGGAATTGAACTGCATATTAAGCAATTGCAGGAGGAGAAGGAGAAGCAGAAAGATTTCCTAGACCGCATTACGCATGAGCTAAAAACACCGCTAACGGCAATTATCGGTTATGTGGATTTAATTCCAAAGTTACAATCGAAAGAAGATGTACAGGAAAGTCTTCGTTATGTGGCGGTGGAAAGTGAGCGTTTATTATCACTTGTAGAGGAACTGCTTAAGTCTTCGAAATATGGGACGAGTACGTTTGAAGTGTCTCCTACAGTTGTGAATATAAAGGAATTGGCAGAAGAAGCAGTTTCAATTGTGAAACCTCGTCTAAATCAGTTTGAAATTGAAGTGGTAAATGAGTTAACGGATGTACATGTTGTTGCGGATTTTGATAAGACGAAGCAAATTTTCTTAAATGTGCTTGATAATGCAATTAAGTATAGTGATGCTTCGCACATTCGTATGAATGTAATTGTAAATGAGCATGAGGCGAAGGTTTTTGTTCATGATGATGGGATCGGTATAGATGAAGTGGTGCTTGCAGAGTGGAATGAGTCTCCGAAAGGAAAGGCACTTCCTTCTAGTTACGGGAATGGTTATGGTTTGTATATTTGTCAGGAGATTATGAATAAGCAGGGCGGAAGCATGCGGATTGAGAGTAGTGAAGAAATAGGTACTACAATATTCATTACATTTTTGCTTCCGAGAAGGATGGAAGACATAAAAAACTTGAAAGCGGTTAAATGATACATTTATGAAACAATTATGCGGTATTTTCGAAACAACGTTTTTTTATCTTGGAGGTAGGCAGAAATGAAAAGGCTATCATTTCAAATTCTTATGTTTGTCATTTGTATGATTGTTTCTCTTGTTTTGTTTTATGTTATGGAGAAGCAAATCTATAATCGAATCAACATTGTAAATGATAAACAAGCCGTTTTACAAAGGGTGAATGAATCTCTTCCAATTGAAGTGAAAGTAAGACATGAAAAGTGGGGAGAAATCGTTGTAACGGATGAAGTTCGTTTGCATACGATTGTTTCATTCTTTGACCGAATTCGAATAGAGCCGGGGGACGTTAAGAGCCAAGAACAAGTATTTACTGGAGAAGTAACGTACTTGAATGGACATAAGCGTACTTTTGCAGTAGGTGACTTGTTCCAGTATGGGGAAAATGTATACGGAAAGAATGGCATGGATCCGATGATTTCAGCACTTCAAACGTATTTATTAAGCCTGTATTACACGCCAGAGCGTATTAGTGATTTCTTTGCTTCAGCAAAGGATGTCGTAGTACGTCAAGGCGATGTGGTACGTACTATCAATCTTACGCACATGCTTGATTCTATTCGGTACGCAAAGCAAATTACAGATTACGGAGAAATTCAGAAGTTATTACAATCGCAGAATGAACCGATTGCTTATATTACAGCTTATAAAACAGGTAAGCGCGTAAAGAATGATCGTGAAGATATTCTTACGATTTCTGTGTATCCATCGTACTTTGTTGTGCAATATCTCGGTGATAATAACGGAAATGTCATGTATATGAAAGGCTCTCTAGCAGAGTTATTCGTAAAGGAGAATGCGTCATGAGAAAGATAGCCTTTTTCTTCTTTTTGCTAGTAATTGGAGGAGCGATGTCTAGTTGCTCTCGAGATACAACCTCTATTAAATATAGTAAAAATGGTCTCCCTATTTTGGATGATCGTCATATTGTTGCGTATGTAGCGGCTCGTGAGGAAGTTGGTGAAGCGTTACTTTCATCATTTTGTAAACCACGTGGATGTACGTATGAATTTATTCGTCTTTCAACAGAAGAACTTCTTCGTAGAGTGGAAGAAGAAGCTGGAAATCCGAAGGCGGATATTATTATTGGCGGTACAGTAGATGCGCATCAAATGATGAAGCAGAAAAATCTTTCTATTCCTGTGATAAGCCAACATGCAAATCGTATTTCAAAAACTGTTAAAGATAAAGATGGTTATTGGTATGGTTATGAAGTGGAGAAGCTGGCAATTGCGATTAATAAAGAGCGGTGGAACGAGGAAATAGCGCCGCTTGGTCTCTCGTATCCGTTAAGATGGAAAGATTTATTGAATCCAGTATATAAAGGAAAGATTGTCATGCCCGATCCAAATGTTTCAGGTACAGCATATACGTTTTTCCAATCACTGATTGATACGTTAGGTGAAGAGGAAGCGAAGGGATATGTGAAGAATCTGGCAGAACAAGTTGGAGAAGTAACAGTGAATGGTTACATCCCAGCAGAACTTGTTGCGAGCGGTGAATATATGATAGGCATCAACTTTATGGGAGATCAGAGAATGCTTCAAAAACAAGGCTTTCCGATTTTAAGTAACGAACCTGAGCAAACAGGGTTATCTGTTAATGCGATTTCGAAACTAAAACGTGCACCGAGTGGTATTATTGCGGATTTATTTATTGATTATTGTTTATCAGAAGAAGCGGGGCATATTTTAGAGAAAGTGTCGTTTGGCGTACCAACGATGTTTGCGAAGAATGAGAAAGAAATAGAAGGACAGCCGGTTAGAAGGACGAACCAAAATATATCAAATAGCGGAATAATCGAGATATGGAATAGACAGCGTCTCTCTCTGAAGTGAGAAAAGGAGACGGAAATATATGTTTAAATGGCTCAAGCCAGCACCTGCAATTGAAAGATTGCCAGCGGATATGATCGACCGTGTATATCGATTACTACGTATTCGTGTGTTAATCGGGATTTCAGTTGGATATGCTGCTTATTATTTAGTTCGTAGTAACTTTACGTTATCAAGTACGTATTTAGTACAAGAATATGGTTTTAGTACAGCTGAAATTGGTCTACTAGGCTCAGTAATGGCAATTGTTTATGGATTTAGTAAGTTCTTTATGGGTAATTTATCAGATAAAGCTTTCGCCCAGCGCTTTATCGCAGTCGGTTTATTCTTATCAGGGCTTGTAAATATTTGTTTCGGTTTTGCATCATCATTTGGGATGATTGTTACATTACTTGTTGTTAACGGTATTGTACAAGGTATGGGAGCGCCACCTTGTAGTATTGTTATGACGAAATGGTTCTCGAAGAAAGAACGTGGTACGAAAACAGGCCTTTGGAATATTTCACATAACGTTGGTGGAATGCTTGTGCCACCACTTGTCGGAATTGGTGTAGGTATTTTCGGTGAAAATCATTGGCAAGGCGGCGTGTTTATTTTTCCTGCGATTATCGCAATGGTAATTGCAGTTCTTGTTTGGATCAATGCGAAGGATACACCAGAATCTGAAGGTCTTCCTCCAATTGATGAGTATCGTAATGACTATGAAAATCTTGAAAAAGCAGATAATGCTAACAAGATGTCACCAAAAGAAATTTTAATGAAGTATGTAGTGAAAAATAAATTTGTATGGTTCTTATGTATTGCGAATGCTTTTGTTTATTTAATTCGTTTCGGTGTTATTAACTGGGTTCCACTTTATTTAACGACAGTTAAAGGGTTTTCAAAAGCAGAAGCGCATGCGGCATATGCAATCTTTGAAGGTATGGCAATTCCAAGTTCATTAATCGTTGGCTTTTTAAGTGATAAATTATTTAAAGGAAAACGTATGCCATTATGTATTATTAGTATGGTTGGAGTTGTTATTGGTACGTTTATATATTGGCAAGCAACTAGCGTACTTGTTGTAAGTATTGCAGTTTCTATTATCGGTTGTTTAATCTATGTACCACAGTTCTTAATCGGTTTAAGTGCGATGGAATTAGTACCGAAATTTGCAGTAGGTACGACAGTTGGTATGTGTGGTCTATTCGGTTATGTAGGCGGAAGTCTTGTAGCTAACGCAGCAATTGGTGTTATTGTTGATAGTTCTGGCTGGGATGGTTGTTTCATCTTACTATTAACAGGTGCGGTTTTATCAACAATCTTCTTATTTATTGTTCAACGTGGACATGAGAGAAAAGATCCTAAAGTAGCGTAATATTTTGTTTGAAAAAGCTATCCAATTATTATTTTGGATGGCTTTTTCTATATAATATAATCTTTCCTTAAATCTATCTTAAAAGATATAATGTCATATTTCTAATCATTGGAATTTTTGTTACAATATAAATGGATGTGTAAAACTTTGTAAAAAGATTGTAATAATATACAATTTATTTTCAGAAAGTTTTATACAATTATGGTATTTATTAAACTATTAATTTATAAAGGGAGAGAGAATATGTTACCAAATACGGTTCGTACTCCAAACAAGAAGAAGAAATGGATTATTATTGGGGTTATTGCACTAATTGTTATTGTAGCGGCAATTAATATTTTTGTTATGCAAGGTAAGAAGAAGGGTGCATCAACAAATGCTGATGCTGTAAGTTTTGAGAAAGTGACAGAGCGTAAGCTGAATAATACGAAGTTAATTTCTGGTCAGGTGAAGCCTGGTAATATTGAAAGCTTCTATGCAGATCCGGCCAAAGGGAAAGTGAAAGATATTGAGGTAAAAGAAGGGCAAGAGGTAGAAAAAGGTACGAAGTTATTCTCTTATGATAATGAAGAGATTAATCTTCAAATGAAGCAAGCTGAGCTTGATCAGAAGATGGCGGATATGCGTTACGATCAAGGGAAAAAGAAGATTGATTCGTTGAAGAAAGAAATTAAGAAGGCGAAAGATAGCGGAGCTGGGAAAGAAGTAACAGATCCGATGGACGAGCAAGTAAACGAGTTAGAGATAGGGCAAAAAACAATTGACCTTGAGAAAGAAAAAGGAAAGTTGCAGAAAGAAGAGTTAAGTAAGAAGCAGAAAGAACTTACGATTTATAGTAATTTCGCTGGTGTTGTTCAAAAGTTAGATAAAGATGCGGCACAAGGCTCATCTCAAGCGTTAGGTGGTCAAGGAAAAGCGTTTTTACAAGTAGCTTCTAAAGATCTATTTCAAGTTCAAGGTACGTTAACTGAGCTTCAGAAGTCACAAATTCAAAAAGATCAAACATTCACTGTAACGGCGAAAGCAAATAATAAGAAGAAGTGGACAGGTAAGATTACAGAGGTAAGTGAGTTCCCAACAAGTGCAGAGATGGCGCAAGCTGGCGGCATGGGTGAAGCAACTCAAAATATGTCTCAATATACATATAAAGCAAGTCTTGATAGCCAAGACGGTTTATCTCCAGGTTACCACGTTTCTCTGCAAGTAAACTTAGAGAATAAGAAGATGATTGCTGTCCCAAGTAAGAGTATTGTAGCAAAAGGCGATGATGCATTTGTTTATGTTGAGGATAAAGGTAAGCTTCGTAAACAAAATGTGAAAAAAGGTTCTACTGATGGGGACTGGACAGAGGTTGTAGAAGGCGTAACAGTGGGGCAAAAGGTGGTTAAAAATCCTTCCGACGATGTGTATGACGGAATGGAAGTGAAAGAGAAATGATTACGTTAAATAATATTGCTAAAACGTATTATCAAGGAAAGTTGGCAGTGCCGATTTTGCACGGTATTAGTTTAACGATTCAGAGCGGTGAGTTCGTTTCGATTATGGGACCGTCTGGCTCTGGTAAGTCGACGCTTATGAATATTATCGGTTGTTTAGATCGTCCAACAGAAGGCGAATATATGCTGAATGACGTGAATATCTTAACAGCAGACGAGTCAAAGCTTGCTTTAATTCGTAATGAATATATTGGCTTTGTATTCCAGCATTTTAATTTACTGCCTCGTCTTTCAGCAGTGGAAAATGTTGAGCTTCCGCTCGTATATGGTGGCGTGAAGAAAGCAGAGCGTCGCAAGCGTGCTTTGGAGGCGCTAGGTAAAGTTGGATTGGCAGATCGCGTGCATCATTTACCAAATGAGTTATCAGGTGGACAGAAGCAGCGTGTAGCGATTGCAAGAGCGATTGCAAATAATCCAACGTTTATTATGGCCGATGAACCGACTGGTGCACTTGATACGAAGTCTGGTGAGCAAGTTATGAATATTTTCACGAAGCTTAATGCAGAAGGTACGACGATTGTTATGGTTACGCATGAAGAGGAAGTGGCAGCGTATTCTTCCCGCCGCATTGTACTGCGAGACGGGAAAGTTACAGAAGATAGAAGGTGTGCGGTATGAGTTTACTAGATAGTATAAAAATTGCCTTATCTTCTATTTTAGCTCATAAACTGCGTTCAGCTCTTACGATGCTGGGTATTATTATCGGGGTAGGTTCGATTATTACTGTCGTTGCAATTGGGCAAGGCGGGGAAGCGATGTTGAAATCAAAATTCGCAGGTTCTGGTGGTAATAACCTTATGCCAATTCAATTTAAAGCAGATATTAATGATGAATTTGCTATAGGTGGATTTGAAATACCGAAGTTAACGGAAGAGGATATTTTGGAAGTAAAACAAGTGAAAGATGTTTCACACGTTATTACAACAAATTCGACAACAGAGACACTTGATGTAAATGATAAAAAAGCAAGGCTGAATGTTATTGGACTTGATAATGAATATTTTGCGGTTAATAAAGTAAAGGTTGTAAAGGGCCGCTCCTTAAATGAATCAGATATTTCTCACGCGAATAACGTTGTGATGATTAGCACAAAAACAGAGGAAACGTTATTTAAGGACGTAAACCCAGTTGGACAAATTATTGAGATGAAGGGACAGCCAATGCAAATTATTGGTGTGTATACATCAGATAATGAATTTATGGGATTTGAAATGGAAGAAGCGTTAATTCCTCTTACGTTATGGCCTGTTTTATATGGGACAGATGATATTCAAAATATCGCAATTCAAGCTAAAAATGTAGACAATTTAGAAGCAGCAGGGAAACGAGCTGTTGATGTATTAAATAGTCGTAAGCCAAGTGAAATCCCAGGTAAATATGAACTGGTGAATTTAAAAGAACTCCAAGAAAATGTTTCTAAAGTAACTAGCATCATGACGATGATTATCGGTGGTATCGCGGGTATTTCATTAGTCGTTGGTGGTATTGGTGTTATGAATATTATGCTTGTATCTGTAACGGAGCGTACGCGCGAAATTGGGATACGTAAAGCGCTTGGAGCAACGCGTAGTAAAATTTTATTACAGTTTTTAATTGAAGCTGTTATGTTAACACTTCTAGGTGGTTTAATCGGAATTGGTCTTGGGTATGGCGGAGCATATATCGTTTCTACATTCGCAAAATGGCCACCACTCGTCTCGTGGGAAGTTGTCGTTGGAGGCGTACTGTTCTCGATGACACTCGGTATTATTTTCGGATTAATTCCAGCAAATAAAGCTGCGAAATTAGATCCAATTGAAGCATTGCGTTATGAGTAATTAATAGTGTAGTAACAATACACATTACCGTTCTAGTGGGCGGTTCGTAGCCTCTATATGAGGAAGTGAACCGCCCGTTAGAACGGGTTATATAAATAGAAGGAGGCGTTATAATGGAAGCAAATATTAATACGCAAGATGTAGTTTCAAAAAAGCCATCATTATTTGGTATGATTACTTCTCCAGGTGAGCAGTTTGAGAGAATGAAGACGAAAAGTCCGGTTTGGGGGGCATTTGTCTTATTTGTTATATTAGGAACGATTATAGCAACAGCAGTGTCTTACTTAACATTAATTAGTACTCCAGAATTGGCAAAAGAATTAAATGGTGAAGCAGGGGCAATGGTAAAAGGATTTACCCTTGGTGGAGGCGCACTTGTTGGTCTATTAGGAACACCTATAGGTCTCTTTATTGCGGCAGGTTTTTATAAAATTATTATGATGTTTATGAGCAATGATACACCATACATGAAAATATTATCGATTTACTTATATGCTAATCTTGTTTATTATATCGGCGGATTGTTAAATGCAGGATTAGGCTTTATTTTTGATGGAAATGGCACTGATGTTTATACAAGTTTAGCTCCTTTATTTGAACAAGGGACAGTAGTACATGGAATTGCCTCTTCAATTGAAATTTTTAATATTTGGAGCCTCATTCTAACAGGACTAGGCTTACACATTGTAGCTGGTTTAAGTAAGAAACAAGCTACGATTTTAATTGTAATCTTCTTTATCCTAACAATTGCATTAGGCGTTGTAAGAGGTTTAGTAAGCGGCTTTGGTGCATAACATATTATTTTAAAAAGGTGACTCTTCAAGAGAGTCACCTTTTTTATTTTTACCCCTATTTCAAATACCACCAACAAAATTTCAAATACTAGCTGGTGTAATTTCAAATTCCGTCGGTAGTATTTGAAATTACTCACAGTGAAATCTTTTCTTTATTTTTATATTGTGAAGGTACCGCGGAATACTAGAAAGGTATACCTTTTAGAAACGGGTACTGTGTGAAGCTAGCCACTTTTAAAGAGGCAGTTGTTTTGTATGAAGGGATGATTGTAAATCAAATAAAGAAATTAGGTATTCGTCAAGATTATGAAGAGTATTATCAATGTGGTTTAATTGGTCTTTGGCATGCGTATGAAAGATTTGATGCAAAGAAGGGGTATTTCCCTGCATATGCACTTGTAACGGTGCGTGGTTATATATTAGAAAGATTGAAGAAAGAATCTACTTTGCAAGAAAGATGTGTATGTGTAGGTGAGTATGAGGAAATCTTTCATTTTGAAGATGTTGAAATAAGAGTGAAGGATTTTATGAGTGTGTTAGACGAGAAGGAGAAGTATATTATTTTTGAACGTTTTTTTGTAGGGAAGACGATGGGAGAAATCGCTTTAGAGACGGAAATGACATATTATCAAGTAAGATGGATGTATCGGCAAGCACTCGAGAAAATGCGCGATAGTGTAAAAGGATAAAAATAGCAAATAGAATGGAAGGTGAGGAAATACTACCTTCCATTCTATTTGTTATTAAGGTGATGAATCTTGCATGTTCATTTGGGATAATACATATCCAGCTTTCCATAATTGCTGACTTAGCTTATGGGAACTAATTTGTATCGTTACGGTAGCTCCTTTTGAAAAATGAATTTTAGCTCGTTTAGCTTTTTTGAAAAACTCTATTGTATGAACATGTTTGAAGAAAAGCCAAATACAATTTGGAGAAGCAGGAGATTCTGTTGGGAAAGCACAAATATATTCTCTATGATTGATCGGAATTGGAACGTTTTGTTTGAATTTAAATTTTGTTTTTACAGCATTACGTCTCCCTTGATAAGTAGAATGAATATTTGTTAGACAAGATTTCTGTATAAGTTGGAGAGCAGTTTGACAGGAGTAAAGATGGTTTCCGCTACTGTCGATAATTTTTGTACGGTAATAAGGGTGTTTACATGGTTCAAGCATCATTGTAGAACTAGAAATAAAAATGTTGTTTTCATTATCCATAATTCTATAGCCTCCCTTATAATTTTCATTCTGAATATAATTATATATAAATTAAGTAAATTTACTGTTAATATTCTATTTCATATTGTAAATTTTGGCTATTCGTTTACAATCAATAGGTGATAGTCTTTCTAATTTGCATCGCTTGTACATATATATGAAAATAGAAAAGAGTAGGCGGTGATATAGTATGAAGAAAAAGTATATTATTATGGCTTTAGTTGTCGTTCTCCTAGTATATTTAGCAAACAGTAATCCGAGTAAGGGAGAATATACAGAATGGGCAGCGAAGCAGTTTATGAAGCGTAATGATGTGAGTAAGAAGCTAGATGAAGTTCAAAAAGAGAATGAAGAGGGTCTTCTTGGCGACTTGGCATCGGCCGGTAAAAAGTTAGCCAAAAAGTATGTTGAGCCACAAGTTGGGTTATTAATTGATCATTATACGAAGCGAAATGATTATATATTCTTCTCAACATATACGACTGAGTTTGATATAGGGGAAGAACATTATAAGTATGTATGCGTCGGTTTTTCAAAGATTTTTATCCCGATTGAAATGCCGAAGAAAAAAGACGAATCTGCAAAATGATGCAGATTCGTCTTTTTCATTTTATAGAGTAATGGGAACTTCAGATACATTTTTTTCTACAAGGCGAGCTCCCTTTTTTCTTGTATTTTCATCAATGGATGAAAATACAGATGAGGCAAGGATTGTATCCATTACTTGATTTACGACTTGTGCATCGATTGGTGTGATGGGCGTATCGATAGAAAAAACGACTGTTTTTCCATCTTCCTTCGCGAAAATCAACTCTAGTACTTGCATGTGTTATTCCCTCCTTTGTATTTATCCCGCTATTTACGGGATTTGGGTCTGCCGGTTAAATTGCGGGCTAATAATCAGCGGGGATGAATAAAATCCCCACTGATCCGAGTTTTACTTTATAGTTTAGAAAGATCTGATGTGCTTACAAGTTGTACAGCGTGAAGCGGTGATGCTTGTAAGGAAGCTAGAGCATCAGCTACATTGTGTACTTGATCTAAGCTCGCATTTGTTTTAACACGTTTAAATTGTTTGCTCTTGAAAACTGTTTTGCCGTTCTTATCTAATCCGTTGTTTAAGACAAGACGTAAAGTTAAATCCATTACGATTGTTTCAATTGCCATGTGTATCACCTCCTTTCACTTTATAAATAGGATGCAAATGTCATGTTTTGGCGTGAAATTTTTTCTTTTTTTTGGTACCCTTAAAAGATTAAGAGAGGAGAATTCTGGATAATGAATCGTAAATGGTTATTTTGGATTCCTGTATTACTATGGATGGGGCTGATTTTCTATTCTTCGGCACAACCATATAAAAAGCAGGATATGCGTTCAGATATTGAACAATATGTAAATGTTGAATTTGTGAAAGAGCATTTTTCATGGGTATCTATCGATTATGGTGGAGGAACCCCTGTTAGTATTGCGAATAAAGGTGTAGGCGGATTTATTGAGTTTTTCCTTCGTAAAGGTGCTCATTTTATGGTGTTCTTTATGCTAGGTTCATTGATTTATTACGCTTTTCATCGATCAGGTTATTCGAGGAAAAGATGTTTTATATATGCCCTTCTTTTCGTTGCGGGTTATGCAACATTTGATGAAATTCACCAATGGTATACGGGAGACCGTACACCAATGTGGCAAGATTCATTGCTTGATACGTGCGGCGGGTTAACGGGGATTATAATAAGTAATTGGTTTTGGAATAGAAAAAAGCGCTAATCTCATTTCGAGATTAGCGCTTTTTTTTGCGGGTAGTAAAACTCTACGTGATTGGCCTAATTAAAGTTTCACTTTATACACCGAGTAATTCTTTTAGTTCGTCTGTTGATAGTTCAGTCATCCAACTATCGCTTGTGATGACCGCATTGTTTAGAGATTGTTTTCTTTCTAGCATTTCATCAATTTTTTCTTCTAATGTTCCTGTTGTAATGAGTTTGTGAACATGAACAAATCGTTTTTGACCAATGCGATATGCGCGGTCTGTTGCTTGATTTTCCACAGCTGGATTCCACCAACGATCGTAGTGAATGACATGGTTGGCAGCGGTTAAGTTTAATCCTGTTCCGCCAGCTTTTAAGGATAAGATGAAAATGTCATACGTTCCGTTTTGGAACTCCTCAATCATCTTGTCGCGATCTTTTTTCGGTACACTACCGTTTAAGAAGAGGACACGCTGGCCGAATTTTTCTTCTAGCACACGTTTTAGCATGTTCCCCATGCCGATATATTGAGTGAAGATGAGGCAACTTTCATTTTGATCTTTTATATTTTCTATGAGCTCCATTAACGTTTTTGTTTTCATAGAGCGTTCAACGACATTTTGTGGCTCTTCTTCTTTTAAATAAAGAGCTGGATGATTACAAATTTGTTTTAGCTTGTTCAGCATAAGTAATATAAAGCCGCGTCTTTCAATTCCACTTAATCCTTCGACATTTTGCAGTGTATCTTGAACAAGTTGTTCATATAAGGAAGCTTGTTCACCAGTAAGAGGACAGTAAGCTTTTTGTTCTTGTTTATCTGGTAAATTTAATGCGACTGTTTGATCTTTCTTCGTTCGGCGCAGTAAAAATGGTGAGATAAACCGTTGAACTTGCTGGATTTTTCCTTCATCACGATCTTTTTCAATCGGTGTGACGAAGCGGCGCTGGAATTGCCCTAAGCTTCCGAGATATCCATGATTAATAAAGTCGAAAATGGACCAAAGTTCAGCGAGGCGATTTTCCATCGGTGTACCAGTTAAAGCAATTTTGTGATTTGCTTGCAAGTTTCGTACTGCTTTCGACTGTTTCGTATGTGGGTTCTTAATATTTTGTGCTTCATCCAAAATAACAGCATCCCAGCATAATGAAGTTAGTTCTTCCTCATCGAGTTGAGCCAATGCATAAGATGTTAATACAACATCTGCCGATTGAAGGAAATCTTCAAAAGAATTGCCCTTATCTCTATTACTTCCATAATGTAATTGAACACGTAAATTCGGTGCGAAACGCTCAAATTCTTTTTGCCAATTTCCAAGAACAGATGTCGGCGCTACGATTAATGCAGGGCCTGTTTTGAGATTGTTTTCTTTTATATATAGTAAGTAAGAGATTGTTTGAATACTTTTCCCGAGTCCCATATCGTCAGCTAGCAATGCTCCAAATCCAAGCTTTCGTAAATATAATAACCATTCAATGCCGTGTTGTTGATACGGACGAAGTGTTGCGTTTAGTGAAGTAGGGACATCTACTTTTGGAATATCTCCAATATGAAGCAGCTTTTGGAATAGTTCTTCATAATATCCATCTAGTTCGATTTCAATATCAGTAAACGGACTATCATCTTCTACAATTTCTGTTTCAGCCGTATTTGATAAATGTTGCTGCAGGACATCTTTCATCTCTAGTCCGTATTTATCGGCACGGTTCATGAGTTTCCTTACTTCTTCGATAAAGGCTGGATCTAGTCGCATCCATTGACCATTTATATTAAATAGACGTTTATTTTGTTCAACGAGTTCAAAAAATTCGCTTTCTGATAAATCAATGCCGTTCGTCGAAATGCGCCAATCAAAATTAACGAGCGTATTCATACCGAAGAACGATTGTGTTTGTGCTGTATTTTGCTTCAGCTGGACACGTAATTTCGGTTTTGTTGCTTTTAAATTTTGCCACCATGATGGTAGTAAAATTGTAATGCCGGCCGCAAGTAATTCATTGCTTGCTTCTGTTAAGAAGTTCCAAGCTTCTGTTTCAAAGAGCTCATTTCGGAACGTATCTCCTTCTTTTAACCACGGTATGAGTTTACTAAAACCTTCTTGTGTTTCTGTAATCCGTTCTTCGTAATCGTGCCATCTTTTCGGTAAGGAATCGATGTTTTCATATACATATATGCGATGCGCCCCGCGCTTTGGTGTCACAATTGTTTCAAGCTTCCACATTTCAAATTCTTCTTGTGGTTCTTGTAGTCTTAGTCCGATTGTAAACGGAAGATCATCTTCAATATAACCAATTTTCCGAAGCCAATCTTCTTCATGTAGTGCTGTTTCCAGTTGTCTTTTCGTAAAGTCATAATGTTCATATAGTCTTTTAGCATCTTCCCAGCCGTCATTTGAGCGGTTGTCTTGTAATATGCTTTCATTTACTGCTGCTGAGAAAAGCGATGCTAATGTGTCATCTTCAATTGGTGTATTTTGAACTTTCCAAGATGGTTGTTTAGGCCAATGATTCATATCTGGTACGAAACTACCACTCGTAAAGGCATCCCATAGTTCATTTGCATCTTTCGTAAGTGCTGTAATCGTGCCGTTTATTTGAATATGTGCAAAGGAATTCATCGGTTTGTTTGCAATGTATTCAAAGGCTTGTGCATTTGTTAGCAGCACACCTTGTTTTCCTTCGAAGGTTGCTTCTTTTAGAAACGTACCGTAGAAAGAAGTGGAGTGCCATGTGAATGCATTTCGTTTCCAACTTGTTACGGATAATGGAGTACCGCTGTCATCTTCTCCCCAAAGGAACCAACCTTGACTAACATGCTGGAGCCTAATTGTTACTTCAGTTTGATTGATCATCGATTAATTTTCCTTTCCGTAATTCCTCTTGTAGTGCACGCAGACGTGAATGGAGATTGGCGATGTGAATAATGAAAGCATCCCATTCATCGGTGCGTTTTAATCGTTTATATAATGTACGTAATTTCTTTAAGTAACGAACTGCACGTTTATATGATTTACGATTTCGTTCTTCAATCGCCTCTACAGCAGCAAGATGGTAAAGAGGAAGTGCCACTTCTGGCGCTTCTTTTTCAATATCTTTCAGTGGCTCTTTCAACAGTTCAATTGCCTCAAATCCATATAAGAGATGAAGCTCTGCCCATGTGCGATACTGTTTTTTCGCGAGTACGTACTGTTCGTAGTTTGTGAAACTATACGGTAATAGTTCTTGTAAAATCATTTCAAAACCAGCTTGTTCATTTGTATGTGTTGCGTATGTTTCATACATGATTACAAATAGCCGAACGATATCTTTTATGAAAATCGTATTTTCGTGATCTTGGATCGTTTTCTTTACTTGTTTATACGTAAAGGAAAGCCAGTTTTTTGCACGATCCCATTGCATGGCACTTAATAGTTCTTCTAACCAATAGAAGTATAGACTCACAACAGAAGCAGGTTGTTTCTTTAGTAAGTCCATCGCTAGTACATCTTCATCATTTAAAAAGAGAAGATGAGAAGACGCTAATGCTTTGGATAGTGGATTGATTTTCGTATCGATTCGTTTTTCTTCCTCTTGTATGTTCTCTTTATTGTTTAAAAGTTCACTCCATATGTGACGATAAATGAAAAATCGCTCTTGCGTATAAGCATCGGTAGAGAAGAATACTTCATGAACGAGACGAGCTGTTTCTTGCAAAATTATTTCAGACTCTGAAGGAATCGCTTCTGATTGTAAGTCCCGAACGATGGATTCCACTTTATCTACAAATAGGCGAACGACATTAACAGGTTGGTGATAAGAATACGTTTTGTTTGCTTCGAATGCCTGAATTTCTTCTAATAATTTTTGAAAGCAGTAAATTGCTGCATGTAACCTGAATAATTCATGTATGGCGATGACGCGCGGAGCTTTCCGCTCAAGCTTCGTATAGAAATCTGTAAAGATACTCATAAGAAAATACATTTGTTTATAAGTAAGGCGAGCTTGTTCTTTTTTAAATGAATCATATTCTTTTTCAAAATATGATTCCCAACTTTTATAATCCGTTTCTTCAAAAGCTGATGATTGCAATACTTGTCTTGCAGTTCTAATAGGAGGAAGGGAAGGTTTCGTATTATTTTTAAATAAAGTTAATACATCTCCTACTTGCCCGAAACTAGACGCTGCAGATAGTAATACAGCGAGCATATGCTCACATTGTGTTGGTGCGAAGCAATCACAATAACTTTCAGTGACATTACGAATCGGAATATGAACGCTATATACGTTGCCTTCCGCATCTACAGTTCCTGATAGTGTATAACCATCAAAGTCAACGTTGTAGACAACACCACTACGATATAGGTGCCGAGCTGTAGCGACATGTTCCTGATCAGCTGTTTGCTGCGGATCTAGTCCTTGAACGAACTCATTCGCAATCATCATAATTTCATCTTTCGTAATTGAGTGTTGCAGCATAATATTCCTCCGTACACATATTTCTTTCCTTTACCATTATAAACAAAAAATGCTCAAAACAGAAAAAATGAAATTTGGATTACATAACTTGAAAATCATGGTAATATATAAAATGTCAATTTCATATATGAATATATACGTATAGGAGGAGAAATAATTTGTCAGATTTACAGACGAAGTTAGGTAGTGGAATGAATAAGTTACAAGAAGGAATAGAACAAGGGAAAATGAAGTTGCAAGTTGCACAAGAAATTGCTCAATTGAAAAAGGGAATGCAAGTGCAAATGCAGAAAAAAGCAGAGGTTCTATTAGAGGTTGGGCAGCAAGTGTATGTTCAATTAAGAGGAAGTGGAGTAAATGAAGCGAGCTTAAAAGAAATGATTGCTCCAGTTCAAGAATTTGATGTAGCTATTTATCAAGCAAGAAAGCGCATTGTTGAATTGCAAAAACAACAAGGTGAAAAAGCTACATGTGAATGTGGTGGACCTTTATCAATAAATGATAAGTTTTGTGGTTCGTGTGGAAAACCTAACCCGATGTTAGCAGTAGAAAATGAAGGTGAAACGGTAAATTGTATTTCATGTAATGAGCATATCGATAAAAACTCTACTTACTGTCCAGTTTGTGGAATTAAGCAAAGTGGGGAGTGAATTAAATGTATTGTCGCACATGTGGAAAACAACATGGTGAAGAAGTAAATTATTGCCCAAATGAAGGTAGTATGGAGATTGCAGGAGCTATAGATGCAGTAACATTAGAAAAAGATACTGCAAAATACTGCAAAGGTTGTGGCAGTGAAAATGCTCAAAAAAATTTATATTGTCAAAAGTGTGGGTATTCTTTATCTGTTGTGAAGAAAAAAGAACAATCTGTAAAATTGCCTACAATGGATGGTGCTCCTAAAGTTGAATTTAAAGCAGATAAAGCCGTTTTACAAAAAGGTTTTATTGGTGGGGCTGTTGCAAGTATTCTCATGTTAATTGCTGGTTGGATTGGTAGTTTATTATTTGCTTCTATGTTAAGTGAGATGTTTAGCAAATTTGCAAAAGAATTAGAAATGTTGCCAAGTTTTTATTCGAGTGCAACTTCTACGATGTTAAGTTACCATTTACTTGGTTTTACAGCTAACGATGATAGTGGATTGATATTTTCTTTATCTTGGCATACTCCATTTACATTATTATTAATCATTCCATTTATTATTTTCGCTGGTACAGGAATTTGGTTAGGGAAACAGCATGTTGCGAAAACGATTAAAGATCAAATCTTTATGGCAGCAACAGTTGGTATTATTTATGGCGTCTTTTTATTCATTATAAGTTTTATAGCATCACAATCTTTTGCAATTCCATTCTCAGAAGCAGGTAAAATTACGGTTGGCTATTCAGCGATTAAGAGTTTATTGAGTGGTTTTGTATGTGGGACATTATTTACCTTATTAGGATTTATTGCTCATACAAGCAAAAACAATATGGCAGTAGCATTTCAAGAGTTAATGCCATATGGAGCGTCTGTGTATTACGGTGTTTCAGCTATGATAAAAGGACTTTTAGTAACAGCGGTAGCGGTTTGTATTATGGCGTTAGTAAGTAAGGAAGACGGTATTGAACCATTAAAAGAAATAACAACTTTAAAATCTGAAAGTACATTATTAGCATTAGAGTTAACACCTCAATTATGGAGTATGGCTCATTTTGCGCCGTTAGAAGTATCAAGTCCAGCACTTAGTAAAGAATTTACTAGAATTGGTAAGAAATCAAATACATATGAGAGCACACTATCGTTTTCATTTATATCAGGCGTCTCTGTAAATGGCGTAGAGCTTAGAGAGATATTGATTTCAAAAGGAGCAAATGAGGAAAGCCTTGCAGAATTTGATAAAGTGAATAATGTATTCCATTATGGTTTATTACTGCTTATTATTCCATTGTTCTTTATGTTTAGAGCGGGAAGAAAGTTAGCTAAATTACCGACCGCCAATATATATATTACATTAGCGGTATGTAGTGGTTCTTACACAATTATGATGATTGTAATGAATATGATTTCTAAGTTCCAAATTAATGTTTCAGGAACGGTAACAGGTTTATTTGGAACAAGTGGAACGGTATTATCTATGCAA
Source organism: Bacillus sp. JAS24-2 (assembly GCF_008274905.1). Classification (NCBI taxonomy): domain Bacteria; kingdom Bacillati; phylum Bacillota; class Bacilli; order Caryophanales; family Bacillaceae; genus Bacillus; species Bacillus sp. JAS24-2. The sequence goes on along the minus strand of NZ_CP031068.1, from coordinate 4,965,248 downwards.
AATTCATTTATATATTTAACTTTGTTTAGCTTGATTGTGACATATGTAGCGGCATTTGCTGGAATGAAATTAGCTAAAAAATAGGAGGAGAGCACGTTGAAGTTTTGTGGAACATGTAAAAAGAACGTTGCAGACCATTTGAACTTTTGTCCGGAGTGTGGGAGTAAAGTAGAAGTAATCGTTGATAACACTGCTGCTTCATATACAGAATTACAAAGCGAGACAAAATCAGTGAAAAGTAAGAAAAATTTATTTTTGATCATTGGTTTTGCTGTTATTGCTGCATTATTATTTGGGGCATATAAATTTGGAGCATATAAGTTTTCAAAAGAAAAGCAAGTAAATGTAATGATTGAAGCATTCCAAAAGAAAGATATTAATGCAATTGATGAGTTTGTAAAAGCGAATGATTCAAGCTTAAAGATTAAGACAGAGGATATTAAAGCGTACATGCGTTATTTAAAAGAGAATCCTTCTTACAACAAACAATTACTGTCTTATTTACAGAAAGAGACAGTAGATCAAAAGTTAACTAAAGATAAATCTTCATTTAAGGACGGGGAAATAGTAGAAGAGGGAAAAGAGTGGTTCTTATATCCAAAGTATAAGTTTAGCATGAAATCTTATTATATGAGCATTAGTACAACTGCAAAAAATGCAGAAATACATGTGAATGACAAAAAAGAAACAGAGCTTTCTAGTGATAAAACTTCGAAAGAGTTGGGGCCATACTTCCCAGGTACATATGTTGTAAAGGCAACGGCGAAGACAGAACTGACTGAATTAGAAACAGAGAAAGAAGTAGATTTAGCGGATGAACAGAGCGAGAAGGTGAAAGTGGATTTATCGCTTGAAGGTAAGTATGTAAGCATTTCTTCTGATGAAAGTGATGCAACTGTATTTGTGAATGGGAAAAAACGTGGAAAATTAAATTATGGAAGTTATAAGCTTGGCCCTGTATCCACAGATGAAACAGTAGAAGTACATTTAGAGAAAACTACTGATTTTGGTGTGATGAAATCTGAAAGTGTTAAAATTGGAGACCAAAGCACGTATTACTTAAAATTCCCGAAAGAAACATCAAGTTCAGCAGTGGGCGAATTTGTAAGAAATCATATTTATGATAACGTACGTGCAATTTCATTAAATGATTTTAGTTTAATTGAAAAGAATTATGATAAGAGCGGGAAATCGTATAAGGAAGACCGTGATTATATACAGTATTTACACAAAAAAGGAATTACAGAAGACTTATTAACGATGGAAGTTCGTAATGTAGAGCGTCAAAGTGATACGAAATATAAAGTAACGACATATGAAGAGTATCATATTCGTTACGGTGATGGATCTGTGAAGTTCAAAAGTTTTAATAACGAACATATTGTAACTGTGAATGGAAATGGAAAGATGTTGTATCATTCTCTTGGTGCAAATAATACGTTGAAATCAGAAGATGTATCTGGTCCAACTCGTTAATATGAGAGAAGCTGTTCAATATTTGAACAGCTTCTTTTTTGTAGCTAAATCGATATTTCGTGTCGAACCGTTGATATATCGTAAGTTATGATAGATATAATTGAAAAATCGTTGATATATTTTTTTACAATTATGAGTGTGTTTCCTTTAATATTTCTTGTACATATGGATCATGTAATATCTGCTCTATAATTGGTAACATGTTTTGTTCAAATGGAATGTCGATAGGAAATGGCTTTTGAGAGCCTGGTTTTATTCCATATTGCACAATTTTGTAATGTGTATTGTTTTCAGACTTGAGCACAATTAACTTATAGCGGTTATCATCGCCAGCGAGTGAGAAATCAATAGACGTAGCGTTATATGTTACTTCATCTTTATATATGTACGGTTTTGGCGTACCAATCCAGTCTACTTTTGCTTGTACATTCATGGGCATAGCCTCCTTATATGTATTATAAATAAAAGCCAGCTCTCAATAAAGAGAACCGGCTTGTAATTTAGCAGTCATTGGTTATTTTAAAATTTTCACTTTAACAGTTTTGCGTCCCCATTTTTGAGCAGCGCTATCTGATCCAAGTAAGATATCAATACGGTTACCTTTAATTGCACCACCAGTATCTCCAGCGATAGCTTCTCCGTAACCTTCTACCCATACTTTAGATCCTAATGGGATTACTTTCGGGTCAACAGCGATCATTTTCATGTTTGGATTCGCAGTTAAATCATGACCCATTGCAGTTAATACACGGCCGCCATATGTGCCACCGTTTTCGCTCGGGTGAGCTGTATATGCTGTAGCTACAACTGTTAACTCACGACCACCAGATGGTTCGCTAGTTTCAGCAGCTTTCACAGCAGGCTTAGCAGCTGGTTTTGCTTGTGCTACAGGTGTTTGAGCCTTAGCTGGTGCTTCAGCTTTAGCAGGAGCCGTTGTTTCTTGTTTCTCAATTACAGGTGCTGTACCTGTTAAGAAAGGAACATGAACATAAGCTGTTTTCCCGTTATATTCAAATTGTAACCACTCATTTTGTACTTGGTTCGTTGTTTCGATTACATCGTCTTTCTTCAACTTTCCAAGAACCTCTGAGTTTGTGTTCGCTTCAGCACGTACGTTTAATACGTTAGCTGTTACGTAGTAGATGCTTTTTGTGAACTCTGCACTTACGAATGCGTCTTTACCGTCTAAAGTAACTTTTGACCATCCGTTCTCTGTATTTTGTACATCTATTTTATTACCGTTTAGTAATTTACCGACAACTTTTGATTCCGTAGTAGGGTTTTCGCGTACGTTTAGTACGTCTGTTGTTACAACAGTTTCTGCATTAGCAGATGATGTGAAAATCCCAAGACCAAAAACTGCTGCTGTTGCTATACCAATTAATTTTTTCATGATAGCCTCCATTGCGTTTGTTTTCGTGTCCTCATTATAGCAACAGATTTTTTCGGATTTGGGGAAAACACACAATTACAAACCATTCGTAATAAGTCGTTAATATCCTGTAATATAACAAAAAATATAGGAAAGCGTTTTTCATTCTATATGACTCATAGGTTTCTAGTTATATTCAAAATATTTAATACAACATGTTTTTTTCGACGTAAATAAAAATATTACAGGAATGTTACATGATGTTTACTAAACGATTACATTCCTTGAGTATTTTACCGTTTTATGGGTAATATAGTTATATAAACATAAACATTTTGTTTGTGAAGCTATAAACACGTGCTATATACTAGCAAAAAAACCGCATAATTGTTACAAAACGAAAGGGTTGCAAGGAAGAAATTTGCCCTTTTTTACATATGTAACACATCCTTTTTTAGGAAAATACATTCCTATCCGCGTTTTTCTCACACAATTTGACAGCAGTATTTCTAACTTGTAGCTCTTGCAGAGTGAAAAGGTTATACGAAAGGTAAGGCTGTCCATAAGAATTCGAATTGGTGAAGGTGAAAGTAAGAAAATCACTGCAAAATTATAGTTTTCTATCCGATTTTACATATCGGAATTTATGTTATTTACAAAAGCGAAACCTACGAAGGGGGATTTGATGAGGAAACTGACAAAAACATTCATCGTTTCATTAACATTATGTATTGCATTTACAATTTGGGGGATTATTCCCGAATCTATTATTGGAAAAGGTAGTTTAGGAAATGTAACAACCGCAATTCAAACTGCATTAGTTAGTAAGTTCGGCTGGTTTTATATTATTTCCGTTTCTATTATTTTAGGTGTGTCTATCTTTTTAATTGTTTCGAAATACGGTTCTATTCGTCTAGGTAAAGATGATGACGAACCTGATTATAGTTATATGACATGGTTTGCTATGCTATTTAGTGCTGGTATGGGTATCGGCTTAGTTTTCTGGGGCGTTGCTGAACCATTAAACCATTTATACGCACCTCCGTTTGGAGAAGGTGCAACTGAGGAAAGTGCGCGTCTTGCACTGCGTTTTTCATTTTTCCATTGGGGATTACATCCTTGGGGACTATATGCGTTTGTAGCGTTATGTATTGCTTACTTTACCTTTAGAAAAGGAAAAGCAAGTACGATTAGTGCGACAGTAGGTCCGTTATTTAAGGGCGGGGAACACGGGCGTATTGCTCATTCATTTGATGTGTTAGCTGTTTTTGCAACTGTGTTTGGTGTTGCAACGTCATTAGGTCTCGGTGCAAAACAAATTGCAGGTGGTGTTAGCTATTTAACATCTATCCCAAATTCATTAACGACACAGTTAGTTATTATTGCAATCGTAACAGTATTATTTATGTTATCTGCGCAAACAGGTCTTGATAAAGGAATTAAATATTTAAGTAATACGAACATTATTTTTGCGTTTGCACTTATGATTATTGTATTATTTGCGGGTCCAACAAACTTTATTATGAATTACTTCACTTCAACAATCGGTTCTTACATTCAGGAATTACCAAGCATGAGCTTCCGTTTAAGTCCATTAGACGAAGGTGGAAACCAATGGATTCAATCGTGGACAATTTTCTATTGGGCATGGTGGATTGCATGGTCACCATTCGTAGGTACGTTTATTGCTCGTGTTTCACGAGGACGTACAATTCGTGAGTTTGTAATCGGTGTGTTACTTGTGCCGACCGTAATTGGTGCACTTTGGTTCTCTGTTTTCGGCGGAACAGGTATTCATATGGAGCTGTTTGGTGATGCACATATCTTCGAAAAAGTGAAAGAGATGGGAACAGAAGTAGGGTTATTCGCTATGTTCGATCAGATGGGCAGCTTTGGATCAGCTTTATCAGTTTTAGGTATTTTACTTATTGCAACATTCTTTATTACATCTGCAGACTCTGCAACATTCGTTTTAGGGATGTTAACGACACATGGTAGTTTAAACCCACCAAATCGTATTAAAATGATTTGGGGTATCGTTCTAGCCGCGATAGCTTCTACGCTATTATATATTGGCGGATTAGAAGCATTACAAACGGCAGCTATCATTGCAGCATTCCCGTTCGTCTTTGTTATTTTCTTTATGATGGCAGCATTATTTAAAGAGTTACAAAAAGAAGGACGTATGAAGCGTCATTAATAATAGAAGGAAAAGAGCTGATTTCATATCAGCTCTTTTTTTATCCCTCTATTTGCTGAGCAGTAAGAACCCCACCTCAAAATTCAGCAAAAGCAAATAAATCGAGCTGCTTGTAAAAGCCCGATTGGTGATGGCTAATGAAAGTTTCACTTTATATAGAAGGAATTTGAAATGCGGGTAGGGGAAATAAAATACTTTACCATATAAGTAGTATGCCTTTTATACGAAGAAAAAACGATAGGTTTCGACAATATTCGATCCCTTACGAATTCTATTCATATTTTTGACAAAAAATTGTCGGAAATGTGTTGTCACGTTTATATATATGTGCTATATTATTTCCTGTAAGCGATTTCAAATAGTTTTAAAGCGCATTCAAGGGGGACATCTAGAATAATGAAACGTTACGAAAGAAAGTGGAAGCATATTTGTTTGAAACGTGTGGCACATCGTAGTGTCCAAGAAAGCACGGAACCTAAGACTGAAACGCGCAAAGAACAGCAAGAGAAGCAATTGGTTCTACAAAAATAGCAATCACTTTTTCGTATATAAATGAAGGTCGATCGTTCGTTGGGGGATGGACGTGAAATTACTTTCAGCTAAGGGGTATTGTCTGATATATAATTTATACGGCAATAAATAAGCACAGAGCATACGGCGCTCTGTGCTTATTTTTATTATTTATCTTTTTTAAATCGAACTGTTTTATCCCAGCCAATGACTTGTTTCTTGCTCTTTGCACGTAAGTATAAGATTAAGCTACGAATAAATAAGTACGTAAAGAGCTGTGCGTACGTAAAGTACATAATAACGCTAATAAAAATATTAGTCGGTGTAAAGGTTCGTTCGACACTCTGGGCACTAAATAATTGAGAAACATATGTAATATATGCAACATACCACATAAATAGTAGCGGAATGCTATATTGAATTTGGAATATCCCGAGCAGCCCAATTACAAACCAAACGTTCGAAATGATTAGGAATAGCCAAAATACAACATACACCAGAACTTGTTGTAAGGAATGAACAAGCAGCTTTCCTTTAAAGAAACTTAATGATGAGAACATTTTTTCTAAAATATATAAATTTCCTTGGAGCCAACGTGTACGTTGTTTAATAAGAATTTTTAAATGCTCTGGTTCTTGTTCCCAAGTAACTGATTCTGGGACGATTGGTAAGAGATAACCTTTTTGTGTAATTCGTAATGTTAATTCAGCATCTTCTGCAATTGCGTAAGGGTCATAGCCACCAAGCTCTTCTAGTGCGGAGCGACGAAGAAGCATGTTTGTTCCTGTCAGCGAGCCTGTTTGGAATAGTAACCAGCGTCCAGATTGCATAAGGAGCTGGAAGATTTGGAATTCTAGCGAAATCATTCGCGTCAACCAGTTTCTGTTTTCGTTTACTGTACGAACGTGTCCAACAGCTCCAACAGCATCTTCAGTTGTTTCAGCGTGCTCTACAAGCATTCGCAGTGCGTGTGGTTCAGGTTGGTTATCTGCATCGTAAACACAGAAGTACTCACCATCTGAAATACTAAGCCCATAGTTTAGTACACGTGATTTACCCTTCGGTTCACCGGGAGGAACACGAATATGGCAAATATGAGCATAAGCTTTGTCGAAATCATCTCCGATTTCAGGTGTTTCATCTTGAGAGTTATCATTTAATAAATAAATAGTTAGCTTTCCTGGATATTCAATCTTTGCCATCGCCTCTAAAGTATCTTTAATAACGACGCCTTCATTATGGGCAGGTATGAAAATATCGACGCTCGGATAATGTTCTAGCGTACGATCTTTTCGTTTACTATTTCGGTGAATTAAGCCCGCGATTGTTAAGAAAGAGTAGTAAACGAGTAAGCCAGAGAATAGAAAGGCCGTAAAAATAAGTACATATTTAATTGAAAATGTGATACTAATCCAAAAAACGAGTACGCAAAACAGAAGGAATAAAAGAAGTATAACGAGAGTCATCATAACAGTGTCTGTCCTTTGTTTCCAATTTGCTCGCGTGAAATTTTTATATCTTTGATTGCTTCAGCAGCAAGCCATTGCTCCATTTTTGGTTTTAGGCGGTTCATTACAATATCAGCACCAGCTTCATTTGTGTTTTGTAATAAAATAACTAGCGTATTATTATCATATTCAGCAGCAAGGTCAAAATCATTCCTTACCGTTTCAACTAATAAAGAAGCTACACGGTCCATAACACTTTCCTTTGTATATTTACTAAAGGAAGTGAAATCAAAGTAAACAATAATGCCTGTTTCATTACGACGATTCATTGCAGTCGTTAATAACGCTTGGCGTCTCTCGAATTCTTGTCTTGTTAGTAATTTGGATTCTCCAATATATTGTTCCAATGTTCTCACACGCTCAGTTAAAGCTTTATTTTCATGAATCACTTTTTTCAATAGGTGAGTTGTTATATATACAATGAAGAAGTTAGCTGCCATCAGGAAGTGGGTAATCATATATTGCCATTGATCTGATGTACTCCATAAGTGAAGCCATGCTTGATAGAACAAATAAAATACGGAAATAATGGTTCCTAGTATGAAGAAAACAAATGCTGTTTTGTCAGCTAAAAATAAGAATAGTACATTTACGATTACGTATATTATTGTAAAAATGAGAGCATGCTCATATTTCGTCACATATACAGTAGTAAAATAAAATACAATTTGTAAAATCCACATAGAGAGGATTTTATAGAACTTATCTTTCACAAAACTTTCCTCCTTAAAGCTATTTCATCAATAGATACTTGTAGTATGCGCAATTATTAAGAAATTGACCATGTCGTTAAACTCTTTTGAAGGGCAACAACAAGTAGTATCTCTATTTTCATAAGAAAAATAAAAAGACTTAAACATTATTGTATCATAATGTGCTTATATTTAGGATAAATTGATTAATAGATACATAAAAGACGTTTGGATTGCATGAAAAAAGTCTCCTCTTGTAGAAAGAGAAGACTCTATATAAGTTTATAGGAACATCATACCTGCAACTGCTGCGTTTAAGAAGTTCGCTAATGTACCAGCGATAACTGCTTTAATCCCTAATTGTGCAATTTGTTTACGGCGAGTAGGAGCTAACGTTCCTGTTACACCTAATTGAATTGCGATAGAAGAGAAGTTTGCAAATCCACAGATTGCAAATGTTAAAATTAGATTTGTTTTGTCAGAGAACTCTGCCATGTGTGGTCCTAAGTTTGCGTATGCAACGAATTCGTTGATTGCAAGTTTTTGACCGATAAAGCTTGCTGCTTGTATCGCTTCACCAGGAGAAACCCCGATTAAGATTGCGAATGGTGATAATAAGTAACCAAAGATTAAATCAAGACTAAGTTTAATATCGAACAGAGAACCAACCCATCCTAATAATCCATTTAATAAAGCGATTAATGCGATGAAAGCCATTAACATTGCTGCTACGTTAATAACAAGTTGCATACCTTCAGATGCGCCGCGTGCAGCTGCATCAATAACATTTGCATCTTCACGTTCTGTAGAAAGTTCAACGTTATTATCTACTTTTTCTGTCTCTGGCATGATTAGTTTCGCAATTAATAAGCTCGATGGAGCCGCCATAATTGCAGCTGCTAATAAGTGCTCTAACGGAATACCCATTGCTGCATAACCGACAAGAACGGATCCAGCAACAGCTGTCATACCGCTTACCATAATAGTGAAGAATTCACTATTTGTTAAGCGTGCTAAGTAAGGTTTAATTAAGATTGGAGCTTCAGTTTGTCCTAAAAATACAGTCGTTACTGAGTTTAAGCTTTCTGCTTTAGAAGTTCCAAGAAGTTTACTTAATGCACCACCAACGATGCTAACAAATTTCTGCATAATACCGAAATAATATAAGATTGCTACTAATGAACTAATAAATACGATTGGAAGTAGTGCTTGAATAAAGAATACAAATCCCCAAGGTCCTTTTGCGTTGACTAAATCCCCAGTAACGAACTTAATTCCCTCGTAAGAAAAATTAATTAATCCTTGAACACCGTCAGCAGCGTGTTTTAAACCTGCTTTACCAGCATCCCATCGTAATACGATAAATGAAAATGACATTTGTAATGCTAGCGCGATTAAAATTGTGCGCCAATTAATAGCTTTGCGGTTGGAAGATAGTAGAAAAGCAATTGCTAATACTCCAATCACGCCGCCAATTCCCCATAAAAGATTCATGCAGTGTATGCTCCTTCCTCATAGTAAAAACAGTGTATAAACCAGTTGTCTATACGTTTACGAATATAACATCTTAAGTAACTTATCATAATGGACATCGGAGGTCAAACGTCTAATGAAAAGTTTAAATAAAAAGAAAATTCTTCAAAAAAACACATATAAAATAAATAGACATGAAATAGGTTATGTTTTTTATGGAAATATATACATTATGATAACGTTATGCATTGTTTTTGCAGAATAAAGTGTATGAAATGGAAGAATGGATACATTATTTTTATAGAGGGAAGCTAGAGGAAAGGGAGTAATGTGTTGAAATCGTACAAAAAAGCCTTCTAGTAAACTAGAAGGCTTTGAAACTATTAATTAAGGTGCTTTCGTGTATCCTAAGAAGTGGCTCTTCCAATAAGAGTTACTTAATGAAGCGATTGCTACACCTTTATCTCCAGCTTGGATAAATGATCCGCCCCCAAGGTAAATACCCATGTGAGAAGGACCAGATTTATAAGTGTTTTGGAAATAAATTAAGTCACCAGGTTGTGGACTTGAAGTTTGTGGTAGGCTACTCCAATATCCTGCAACACTTTGGCGGCTAATGTTATGACCAAATTTCTTAAATACGTGGTAGATGTAGCCACTGCAGTCTACGCCGTTAGCAGAAGTTCCGCCCCAAACGTACGGTACACCTTGCATTGATTTTGCATATGCAAGTACGGAAGAACTGTCGCCGCTATTGTTGCCTGTATTATTATTGTTGCTATTGTTTTGATTGTTATTTTGGTTATTGTTAGGCTTATTATCTACTGCGCCTCCAACTGGTGTTTTAGATAGGTAACGTGTTCCGATATAACCAGTTTGACCGTTGTAGTTAATTTTGCTCCATCCAGAGTTTTCAGAGATTACTTGAACCTTCTGTCCTTGTGGAAGTGCGCCTATGATTCTATAATTTGTACCTTCGCCGCTACGTACATTTAGTGCAGAAGCATTAATGTAGTAGTCGCCAATCGCACCTTGGTTAGGTTTTTCAGGTTGTTTTGGTTGCTCAGGAGTAGTAGTGCCACCTTTAACGAATTTTACAAATTCGCTACTAACAAAGCCTGTTTTTCCTTGGTAATTTACTTTAAACCAACCGTTTTCAGATCCAACTACGTTTAATGTTGTACCGTTTAAAACGCCACCAATTACACTATGGTAAGCGGCAGGGCCTGTACGAACACGTAAAGACGTAGCGTTAACTACGTAAGAACCGCCAGTTTGAATAGTTCCATTATTATTGTTTTGCTCTTGTTTGTTGCCTTCTGTAACGTTTTCGTTAGAACCGCCTTTTGTTACATAGTCTTTGCTTACATAAGCAGTTTGTCCTGCGTAATTGATTTTGAACCAATCTTGAACTTCTCCAACAACTTGTACTACTTGTCCTTTTGTCACAGAACCTACAGTTGTGTGAGAAGTGCTAGGACCTGTACGAACGCGAAGGGAAGATACATTTACTGTATAGTTTCCGCTTGCTGGTTTTACTTCTTGGTTGTTATTATTCGTATTGTTGTTTGAAGAACCTGTATTAGAAGAAACGCCAGATACGAATTCGCCACTTACATAACCTACTTGTCCATTATGGTTAATTTTCACCCAACCATTTTCTTGTCCAATTACGTTTAATGTTTGTCCTTCATATACACGCCCAGAAACAGAACTAGATGTGTTAGGAGCTGTACGTACACGTAATACATCAGCGGTAACTTTATTGTTTCCACCTGTACTTACATTGTTGTTTGCTGCGCCACTTTTTGATACAAATTCGCCACTAACAAAGCCTGTTTGTCCATTAATGTTAATTTTGAACCAACCGTTTTCTTCGCCAATCACGTTTAGTGATTGACCGTTATAAACGCGTGAGATGATGTCGTGAGAAGTGCTTGATCCCGCACGAACATGTAATACGCTCGCGTTTACCTTATAAGATGAGCTGTTTGATGCAGAAGCTTGGACAGTTGTAGCAGCTTTTTGTGTATTTTGTTCAGGTGCAGCTTGAACACTATCAAGTGTAGGTGCTGCTCCTCCTGCTACAGACACTGCCGCAAGACCGGCAAGATACTTTTTCATAATTTGTCGATTCCTTTCTGTCTGTAATGTAGTGAAGAAATATTTACCAACTGTTAAAAATTCTAAAGAGCATGTCGATTACTGTCAAGACTTATATAGGAATCTGAATATGACAAAAAGATTACAAGAAAAAAATCAAGGCATAAAATTACACCTTGATTTCCATTTAAATGCATATATTGAATATGAAAGGACAGAAATTATTCGTGTTTAAGAAGATGCCATATTGGATTGTAATAAGATTTGATTAAAAGATTTTTGCAGTTTTTTGGTGATAGGCCCAACTTGCCCATCTTGAATCGCGGTCCCATCAAGGTGGGTCATTGGTAAAATTTCAATCGTTGTGCCTGTAAAAAAGCATTCATCTGCTTGATAAACGTCACGAACGCTGAAAAGTTCTTCCTGCACAGGAATGTGAAGAGTATTCGCTAAAGAAAGGACATATTGACGAATAATGCCATTTAAAATAAGGTGATTGGCTGGATGTGTGTAAAGCGTTCCGTTTTTAATTAAAAAGAAGTTGGAATGGCTTCCTTCCGTTACAATACCGTTCCTTACGAGAAGTGCCTCTTTACAGCCTTTCCGTTCAGCTTTCGTAGCAGCTAGTACGTTTGGTAATAAATTTAATGATTTAATGTCACAGCGTAGCCATCGAGTATCGGGTTCTGATATAGCGCGTATACCATATTCAATCCATAAAGCTGGTCGTTCTTTTTTTGTAATATAGGCATAAATTGTCGGAGGGTTGTCATATGAAAATACATGTGTGCGAGCTTGTACACCACGAGATACTTGCAAATAAATGGTGCCATCTTCGTGGAAATGGTTTCGTTCAATTAATTTGTAAAGTAAAGTGATGAGCTCAGCTTTTGAGAAAGGGAGCGATAATTCTACTTCTTCCATGGATCGATATAATCTCGTTATGTGCGGATCTAATAAATGAAAGTTCCCTTTATATAGGCGAATAACCTCATAGACACCATCTCCGAACTGCGAACCTCTCTCTTCAAGTTCTATGTACGTTTGTTGTTTTGTTGTATCAATAACTTCATCATTCCAAAGTACAAATTTTTCGTATGCCAATTTCCGTCCCATCCTTTCGTAAGTACGTAAGTAACGTGAAACTTTCATTCATGCGAGATAAAAATCACTATAGTAATTTTTATGTGAGCAATTCTCTACATATGACCATATATGTATTTGTAAATCATAGAGAAATAAGGATGATCTACCCCGCATTAACGGCAGTAAAGCCCCTACTTACAAATTCGGGTAGAGCAAAGAAGTGAAGTGGGCGAATCACTGCCCGTAAATGCCCGATTGATGAGGGCTGATTAAAGTTTCACTTTACAGCATTTTGTATATACAAATTCGAAAATAAGAAATGAGAATCCTGCTTTTAAATAAAAAAAAGCAACATTCTTATGGAATGCTGCACAAGGAGGGTAGCTATCTTTCATAGGGACATTGTCTCGTTGAATGCTTTGTGTATGGAAACAAAACAAGTTGAAAGACAATTATAAGAAAGTAGAAACAAAAGATTTACACATTTCTTTAAGGGATCTTACGAAAGATGAGAGATAAGAAATATGTAGAACCTCGTTTGCATATTTTATTATAGAGATTCTTCATTAACACTATGTGAATATTTGGTAAAGGTTATGTAATTTTAAAGTTAATGAATATAAGTAGTTGTATGGAAGAAAATAAAAAAGAGGCTGAGATTACTCAGCGCTCTTCTTTTCTTCTTTAATAACTGTTTTTACTTCACCAGTTTTGATCTTATTACTTTCAGAGAAGCGAAGTAAGTCACCTTCAATGATTTTATCAGACATGTTCAATTCATTTTGGGCACGATCAATTAGTGGCTGGGATTCTTCTTTCGGTAATTGTACAACTTCGCCAGTAGCACGGTCATAGAATGTACTGTTTGTGTACATGTATTTATCTGTAACGAAGCTACCGTCACGAAGAACAACGAATCCTTTATTATCAGGTGAGAATACATCATGACCGAATCGAACGTCATTTGTAGAATCTACACCAAGTAAGTTTAGAATAGTTGGTTTAATGTCAATTTCACCAGTTGGTTTCGAAATTGTTTTACCTTCTTTTTGACCTGGAACGTGAATAAACATCGGTGTTTTTTGTAAGTTCATATGGTCAAATGCAGTGATTTCTTCTTTTCCTAAGAACTGTGCCATTGCACGGTTATGGTTTTCAGAAATACCGTAGTGGTCACCGTAGAATACGATTACTGAGTTGTCGTAAATACCTTCTGCTTTTAGACGCTCAATAAAGTGTTTCATTGCTTCGTCTAAGTAACGAGCAGTTACCATGTAACGGTCAAATACTCCATCACCAGAATTGTATTCATCGATTAATTTTGTACTGTCATCGTAAGTGAATGGGTAATGATTCGTTAAAGTAAGGAAGCGAGTATAGAATGGTTGCTTCACTTGTTTTAGCATATCAATAGATTGATCGAAGTACTCGATATCTTTTAATCCCCAGTTTAATTTTGTTTCTGGCGTAATCTTGTAGTCAAGCTCGTTGTAGTAACGATCATAACCAAGTGCTGGATACATAATGTTACGGTTCCAGAATGTTGCGTTGTTTGCGTGGAATACCGACGTGTGATACCCTTGCTGACGTAAAATTTCTGGAGTTGCTGTATATTCATTGTTACCGTGTGTGAAGAATACAGCACCGCGGTCTAGTGGATATAACGAAGTATCTACTAGGAATTCAGCATCAGATGTTTTACCTTGACCAGTTTGATGGAAGAAGTTATCAAAGTAATAACTTTCTTTCGTAAATTGGTTTAAGAATGGTGTAACTTCTTGTCCATTAACTGTTGCACCAATTAAGAATGTTTGTAATGACTCAAGAGAGACAACAATTACGTTTTTCCCTTTTGCAGTACCGAACATATTTGGATCTGGTTTACTTTGTGTTGTTTTTACGTAGTTTTCTGTTTCTTGTAATTTACTACCGTCAGCGAACGCTTTTTGTGAACTTGATTTTGCTTGTAAGCCAAGATCGTATACTTGATGTACATATAATCCTAAGTTTTTAACAAGCATAACGCGGTCGAATGAACGTGTTAATAGTTCTGGGCGTTCAGCTTCTGCAAGTCCTAAGTTTGCGAAGAAAATAGCAACTGTTGATACGAAGTATAGAGAACGCATCGGGCGTGCTACACGCTCTGTAGGTGCAAAGTTCTTCATTTTCTTTAATAGAACGAAGAAAACGATAATGTCTGCAAATGCAAGAATAATTTTGTAGTTAAATAATTCTTGCACACTAGAACCTAAACTTCCGAAGTTAGATGTTTGTCCTAGCACCGGTAATGTAACGAAGTCATTGTAGAATCCGTAGAACATTACGTTACCAACAAGAACGATTGTTAAGACAAAATTAATTCCAAGTGCTATATAGTTACGTTTTTTCCCTTTTGCAAATAATGCAAGACCAACAAGCAGTAATGATGCTGCTAATGGGCTAAGGAATAAAATGAATTCTTGCATGAAAGATTCAAGTTTTAAATCAAAGCTTGTGCGTGTAATAAGGTAAGTTTTCAGCCATAAGGCTAAAGCTACGAATACAGTGAAACGCACATTTTGAAATTGTGATTTCAAGGTTTCTTTCATTCATTTCCACCCTTTCTCTATCAGGCTTGGTCGATTTTGGAGCGAAAAATGCTAAAATAAAAAATACATAGTTTTCTTGGCCATAATTAAAGGTTCTATATTCACCCATATACGACTATAACTATGCATACCCTTTTGGTTTCTTTTGTTGCTCATAAGCATAACGTCATTTCTGTATTATACAACAAAATTCATTTCTGAGAAACACTATAACATTTTACATTTTTTGTATAAGATTTGTCACTACCAGAGAAAACTTTAACATTCGTTTATATGTCCGTCAACTAGAAAATATAACAAAGGTAGAGCAGAATGTTAAGTGGAAGTGAAAATTTTCTTTGTTGAGAAATAAGAAATGAAGATGGGTAAGGGTTATCTAGAAATCTATTATATGAAGGAAATAGTGTGAAAATTAACGAACACTTGTTCTTTTTTGGTTTGTTTGTTACAATAAAAGTTCATTGATAGGTTTTGTGTAATTTCCATGAACTTTTACTGATAACATATTGTAGCTTATTTCTTTTTAAAAATAGGGAGGCTTTTTACATGAAACAAAAATTTTCAGTTGAAGCGTTTTGGAAGAAAGTAAAACATGTTGCAAAGCAAGCAGGGCAATCTGTCATTTATGCAAGTTTATTACTGTTTTACGTTTTGCAAAGACCCGATGTTCCAAAACGAGTGAAAATTATTGTAATTGGAGCACTTGCTTATTTTATTGCACCGATTGATGCGATTCCAGATTTCATTGCTGGAATTGGCTATACGGATGATTTGGGGGCGTTAACGGCCGCACTAATACAGGTGTCGTTATACGTCAATGAAGATGTGAAAGATAAGGCACGAGTGAAGTTGGCAGAATGGTTTGGTTCGGATATAGACACAACATTTATCGATCAGAAATTAGGTCAATAGGTGAAACCTGTCATAAGGTGACAGGACGAACGTAAGCGAGGAAGTGCATTATGCCATCAGGAAGAACGCATACGAAAATAAACTTAATATCCCTTCCGGTTGTTTTGTTTTTGCTCTTTTCGTATGGATTAACAAATTTTGATTTTTTATTAACTTTTGCGATTGGTTTTTTAGTAGGTACTTCATTTTTAACACCAGATTTAGATACGTACAGTAATGCTTATAACAAATGGGGTTTCTTACGTATATTTTGGTATCCTTATAAGAAAGTAATGCCGCATCGATCTTTCTTTACACATACGATTATACTTGGTGATGTAATTCGTATTGCGTACATGTTAATCGTCTTTTCTCCATTTTTATTACTATTAAATGTAATCGCACTGGATGGTAATTTAATAGAAATTGCGAAGAAGCATGAGGTTGAAATTGTAACGTTCTTAATGGGAATTGTTGTGGCAAGTACGCTCCACATTATAGCGGATAAAGTGAATACGCGCCGAAAGAAAATGATGAGAAAAAAGAAGAAACGCAGAAGATAAAGTGAACGAATTAGGAAAAGGGCCCCTTGCAAATTGCAAGGGGCCCTTTTTAAACAAACATTTGTTTAAAATTAAGCTTTCAGCACTTTAATTCCTTTTACAATGTTCCAGATGAAGTAGTATAAGCTGATGATTCCGCAAATAGCTAAGACAATCATTGATCCAATTCCAAGTGTTACATCTGGTTGATCAGATCCAAGACCCATAATTCCTAGAATAGTTACGCCAATGAATGTAGCGATACTTGGAATGATGTGTGTCCATAGAGCACGTTTTGCATGTGGTTTTGTTTCAGCGTCTCCCACGATCCAAACGATAATAGGGAATAAGATAGGGGCAAATAGTACACTAAAGTATGATAACGCAGCTAATATTTTATTTCCGTTCATATATATCACCTCATGAATAATTTCTGTTGTTATACTATTATTATGCAATAATTTTAGCAAACTTCCTATCGATGAACATTACAAGAACGTGACGATTTTGTAAGATTTTCTGTTAAATAATAAAATTTTCAAAAAAATCTTTTTTAATAGAAATTGTTATGGTACAGTATAAATGAAAGTTGTTGAAAACGTTTTCTTAAACGTTTTTTTATTTTAGGCTTAAAGGTATGATGACCTGATAGTCTATTGATGAGGTTATTCTATTTAAAAGGGGATTCTTTAGGGGGAGAGAACAATGAACACATGGACACAAGTTTATGATCCATTCGGAAACATTTGGATTTCGGCAGCGGTCGCACTTATTCCGATTATCTTTTTTTTCTTAGCTTTAGCAGTTTTCCGCATGAAGGGGTATGTGGCAGGATTTATTACAGTTGTACTTACAGTTTTAGTAGCGTTATTCGCTTATAAAATGCCGTTCACGATGGCAATGGCAGCAACCGGGTACGGTTTTTTGTATGGGTTATGGCCAATTGCTTGGATTATCATTATGTCCGTATTTTTATATAAAATTTCTGTGAAAACAGGTCAATTTGATGTGATTCGTGCATCGGTATTATCGATTACGAACGATCATCGTCTACTCGTTATTTTAATTGGATTTTCATTTGGAGCATTTTTAGAAGGAGCGGCAGGATTTGGGGCACCAGTAGCGATTACAGCAGCGCTTCTTGCGGGTCTTGGGTTAAATCCTTTATACGCAGCAGGTCTTTGTTTGATTGCAAATACTGCACCAGTGGCGTTCGGAGCGATGGGAATTCCGATTACAGTTGCTGGACAAGTAACAGGTATTGATCCACATAAAATTGGACAAATGGCTGGGCATCAATTACCGTTCCTATCATTATTTGTTCCATTCTTTATCGTATTTTTAATGGATGGATTTAAAGGTATAAGACAAACGTGGCCTGCGTTACTTGTAGCGGGTAGTTCATTTGCGATTACGCAGTTCATTACAGCGACATTTTTAGGACCGGAACTTCCGGATATTACATCGGCACTTGTAAGTTTAATTAGTTTAGCGCTGTTCTTAAAAGTTTGGCAGCCGAAAGAAATTTATCAATCCGGGCAAGCAAATAGTGAAGTAGCAGTAACAACGACAGCGGCATCGATGCCGAAATTAACGTTTGGAAAAGTAGTGAAAGCATGGTCTCCATTTATCGTATTAACGGTTATGGTAGTCATTTGGAGCCAAAGTTTCTTTAAGGCATTATTCGCTCCAGGAGGGGCTTTAGAAAGTCTTGTATTTAAGTTTGAAATTCCAGGTCTGCATAATTTAGTAATGAAAGCAGAGCCAATTGTAAATAAACCAACGCCTTACGAGGCAATTTTGAAGTTTGATGTATTATCGGCAACTGGAACAGCAATTTTAATTGCTTGTATCATTTCCATGTTTATTTTGAAAATGAATGTAAAAGATGCAGTAGTGACATTTAAAGAAACGTTAAGCGAATTAAAAATGCCAATTCTATCTATCGGATTCGTACTAGGGTTTGCATTTATCGCAAACTATTCTGGTCTATCTTCTACGTTAGCGTTAGCATTAGCCGGAACTGGCGGACTATTCCCGTTCTTCTCACCATTCTTAGGCTGGATTGGCGTATTCCTAACAGGGTCTGATACGTCTGCGAATGCACTGTTCTCAAATTTACAAGCCATTACAGCGCAGCAAGTCGGCGTATCTGAAGTGCTTCTTGTTGCAGCAAATACAACAGGCGGTGTAACAGGGAAAATGATTTCCCCGCAGTCGATTGCGATCGCTTGTGCGGCGGTTGGTCTTGCTGGAAAAGAATCGGATTTGTTCCGTTTTACAGTGAAGCATAGCTTATTCTTCGTAATTATTGTTGGTATTATGACGTATGTGCAAGCGTATTATTTAACGTGGATGATTCCGTAAAGAGCAAAAGAAATAAACTTTTCATTTTTCAGATTATCGTGTATGATGGGAAAGTATTGAAAATTAAATCAGTGATAAACTAGGGGTGCCTAACGTATGCGTAGGCTGAGAGAGAAGCGCGTGAACTTCTTAACCCTTTGGACCTGATCTGGCTCGTACCAGCGTAGGGAAGTTAACGGCTTTACATAATGATGTCTTTATGAGCCAGGTCCTTATTTTTTTATGGACCTGGCTCTTTTTATTTTGGCATGCGCTGGCCATATCTTGTCCTTGTCACGAACAGGGGGGCAACAAAATTTATGAAACAATCTGTTTCAGCTGAGCAAATTGAATTGAAGTCGAGTTTACCAGGGAGTAAGAAAGTATATGTGGATGGACCACGAGAAGGTATGAAAGTGCCGATGCGTGAGATTGAACAAAGCGAAACGAATGGCGTTCCAAATCCACCAATCCGTGTGTATGATACGAGCGGTCCTTATACAGATCCTGCGTATAAGGTCGAGTTGGAAAAAGGAATTCCAACGCCGCGCCACTCTTGGATTATGGGGCGTGGTGATGTAGAAGCATACGAAGGGCGTGAAGTGAAACCAGAGGATGACGGTGTGAAAGTAGCTTCGAAGCATACACCTGTTTTCCCGCAAATGGATCGCCAGCCACTTAGAGCAAAGCAAGGTGCAAATGTTACGCAAATGCACTATGCACGTAATGGCATTATTACGTCTGAGATGGAATATGTTGCGATTCGTGAAGGGGTAGAGCCGGAGTTTGTTCGTAAGGAAATCGCAGAAGGCCGCGCTATTTTACCAGCGAATATTAATCATCCAGAAGCTGAACCGATGATCATCGGGCGTAATTTTCATGTGAAGGTAAACGCGAATATCGGAAACTCAGCTGTATCTTCTTCGATTGCAGAAGAAGTAGAGAAGATGACATGGGCAACGCGCTGGGGTGCGGATACGATTATGGATTTATCTACAGGTAAAAATATTCATACGACGCGTGAGTGGATTATTCGTAACGCGCCTGTACCAGTTGGAACTGTACCGATCTATCAAGCGCTGGAAAAAGTAAACGGAATTGCAGAAGATTTAACGTGGGAAGTATATCGTGATACGTTAATTGAGCAGGCGGAGCAAGGCGTTGATTACTTTACGATTCACGCTGGTGTATTGCTTCGTTATATTCCAATCACGGCAAAGCGTACGACAGGTATCGTTTCGCGCGGTGGTTCGATTATGGCACAGTGGTGTTTATTCCATCATAAAGAAAACTTCCTATATACTCACTTTGAAGAGATTTGTGAAATTATGAAGCAGTATGATGTTTCGTTCTCTCTTGGAGATGGATTACGTCCAGGGTCTATTGCAGATGCAAATGACGAAGCACAGTTTTCTGAGCTTGAAACACTTGGTGAATTAACAAAAATTGCTTGGAAACATGATGTGCAAGTTATGATTGAAGGACCTGGACACGTACCGATGCACTTAATTAAAGAGAATATGGAGAAAGAGCTTGATATTTGTCAGGGCGCGCCGTTTTACACACTTGGGCCACTAACGACAGATATTGCACCAGGTTATGACCATATTACATCTGCAATTGGAGCTGCGATGATTGGCTGGTTTGGAACAGCGATGCTTTGTTATGTAACGCCTAAAGAACATTTAGGTTTGCCAAACAAAGATGATGTACGCACGGGTGTTATTACGTACAAAATTGCAGCGCATGCGGCTGATCTTGCGAAAGGACATAAAACGGCTCATCAGCGTGATGATGCACTTTCAAAAGCACGCTTCGAATTCCGTTGGCGCGATCAATTTAATTTATCTTTAGATCCTGAACGTGCGATGGAATATCATGATGAAACGTTGCCTGCAGAAGGGGCAAAGACAGCTCACTTCTGTTCAATGTGTGGACCGAAGTTTTGTAGTATGAGAATTTCACATGATATTCGTGAATATGCAAAAGAAAATGATTTAGAAACGACAGAAGCAATTGAAAAAGGAATGAAAGAGAAAGCAGAAGAATTTAAAGAAGCTGGTAGTCATTTATATCAATAACATGTTACACCTCTTTACTTAATTGATCACACTGTAGTACCTAACTTTATTATAGAAGAAGCCCCATTTGCTAAGACGGTAGCAAATGGGGCTTCTGTTGTTTATAAGGCGAAGAAGAGATGTACCCAGTAGAATAAGAGGAATAGTGTGACGACTGTTGTGAGCGGGATAACGATAAGGGATACACTTAAATAGTCTTTCCATTTTACTTTAATTTTGTTTTGTTTCAGAATATACATCCAAATGAGTGAAGCTAGCGTACCAATTGGTAGTAATAGTGAACCGATGTCACTACCAATGATGTTTGCAAGATAGATAGTTTTTAATGTGACTGGATCTAGTCCCATTTCTGTTAATGTGATTGTACCAATCATAAGGGCAGGATGGTTATTGAAGACGTTAGAGAGGATGGATACAAGTCCGCCCATTGCAAAGCTAGCATAGAGTAGATGCTGATTCACAACTGGCTCGAGCCATTGTACAAGTGCAGCTGTTAATCCTGCGTTGTGTAGTCCGTAAATAATGACGTACATAGAGAAGGCGAAAATTAAAATGTGCCACGGTGTCTTTTTCAAAATGTCGACAGGATTTGTTCGTAAGTAGTACCATCTCCAAATGAGCAGAACGAGTGAACCAAGTACCGCAACGATTTCAATTGGGATGGATAAGAAGGATGCAACGAATAGAAGACAGCGCATAAGGAAGACGAAACCTAATACTTTTAACATGAATCTTGTCCGTTTTTGTTTCGTATCGACAGAATTATTTCCTTTTAGTGGATGGAAGTTTTTCGTGAAGAAAATTTCTTCAATATCATATGAAGAAACAGGTAATTTTTTCGGAAGTTTTTTCTTCAAAACTGTATACATGAGCCATGACATAAATAATAAGCCTAATGTTGCAGGTACAAACATCATAGCGGTATGCATATAAAGAGTCATATGGACGATGTTTAATGCGATTAAATTTACGATATTACTTACACCAATTGGTGCACTAGATGCCGTAGCGATTAAAGCACCACTTAATAAATAAGGAATTTGTTGATGTGGTTTTAATTGAAGGTTTTTTAGAAGAAGAATTAAAATGGGAGTTGTAATTAAAATACTACCGTCGTTATTAAATAAAAGAGTCATAAGAAAACATAATAATTGAATATACCAGTATAGACGGCGTCCAGAACCTTTCGCTAGATTTGCCAGTTTCGCTGCGGACCAATGGAAGAAGCCGAAGCTTTCTAATATAACTGCCATAACAATAGTTGCTAATATTGTTATGGAAGCACCGCCAATTTTACTTATAATATCCATGATGTCTGGTTTTGATACAAGTCCAGTAATTATGATGATACCAGCTCCGATTGCTGCTGGCCATGCCTCATTTAAGCCGCGAGGTCGCCAAAAGATAACGATCATCGTTAAGAAAAATACAATAATAGTAATCCATATTTCAATGCTCATATTTTGCCTACCTTTCTATTTTCCCTTGAACAGATGTAGCTTGTCTCAAGTTTATATTGGTAGTATATTCAGCAAAAAATAAGAAGAACTAGACGTATAACGAGATGAACCGAATATGTGTTTTTCATGCTAAAGGACAAGTGTCACGAATAGTGAAATAACTATTATGAGAGGAGTCTATAAATTATTGGGCAGTAAGATAGTAAATGAAATTTATATGGGCGCAACTCAAAATATATCAGCGATTTTTAAAATATATCGACTTATCGACAAAACACGACAAAAGGAGTCTATCCCAAAATGCCTTTTGGAACAGACTCCAATGCTATATTATTTTTCCTTCAAAAAAGTACGATCCTTCAAGAATAAGTTCCAGAAGAAAATAAATCCTGGTAATAAAATTGCAATCCCAATTGCGTATAGAATGAGCAGTGCATAGAACGTTTCTTTCGTTGTAAAGCTTGTAAATACAGTTACGTCAGGATAAATAATATACGGTAAATGCGCGACCCCGTAAGCATAGCTTGCAAATGCATATTGAGCGACGACAGCTAAAACGGCAATGCGAGGGTATCCTAGTGTATTGTACTTTTTGTTTGTCCACCAAAGGGACGAGTATCCGATAACGAATAAAACAATAGAAACTGTAAACCACGGGAATTGCTTTATTAATCCTTGCATAACCCAATGTGTTTCTGGATCCATTACAACGAGGGCAATAATTGCCGTAACGAGCGTTGCAGGACCAAGGATGATAGCATTTCTTCTATAAATTCTATACGTATCTTCTGAACTTTGTTCTCTCGAAAAATCAGCAAGAAAGAGAGAGGAGAGAAATAGTTCAGAAGTTAGTCCGAAGAGCATATAACAGTAGATAACTGGGCTAGCAAGAAGTTTTCCATATAGGAGTACTTCCTTTCCTTCAGACATTGTAATATAGGCTCCCTCTGTAACGGGTAAAACGGTAATTAATAGTGCTGGAATTAATAGACCAGTAATACCTGAAATAACCCGAAGAAGGTATTGGTATTTTGGCAAGGAGTAAGCAAATACCATAAATGTACTACGTACTGCAATGAGCACTAAAATTAACATAACTGGTACGAACATTACTGTCGCAAGAGTAAAGGCCGCTTTCGGAAAGAAGCCGAGAAATGCGACAACGACGAAAACGAGAAACGTATTTGTTACTTCCCAAGTTGGTGATAAGTACCGATTCGCAAGTTTAGCAGCGAGCGTCGGATGTTTTGCGTATACCATGCCCCAAAAACCAGCGCCAAAATCAATGGACCCTAGTATACTGTATACGAAAATAAGGGCCCATAAGATGATGATTGCAATACTTTCCTCATACATGAGAATCGCCTCCTTGGTGTTGTAAATCATTCTTTAATGGATGTCTTCTAAAGAATGTCCGTAGAACAATGACTGTTAAAATAGCGAGTCCAATATACAAAATGATGAACAAAACAAATAAAGGACCGACGAAATCAGCGCGTGTAGATGCATCGACGGTACGTTGCATACCATAAATTGTCCATGGTTGACGACCGCTACAACTGAAAATCCATCCGAATTCAATACCGAGCATCATAATTGGTCCGCATGCGGCAGCCCCCCAAAGTAGCCACTTCGGTAGTTCTGTTCCCTTTTTTCGGTACACGAAATACCAATATAAGAGTGCAATTGTTGCAACAGCAAAGGTAAACGCAGCAGTTCCTACCATTAAGTTGAATAGTGTATGTGTATAAAATGGTGGCCATGTTTCTTGTGGGAATTCGTTTAGTCCTTTTACGACAGTGCTAGGGTCTAGTCCCACTAATAAGCTAAGCATGTTTGGAATTTCAAGTGCATAGTTTAGTTCAAGTGTATTAGGATCCACAACTCCGCCAATGGATAGCGGTGCGTGTGATGTCGTTTCAAATAAAGCTTCAGCAGATGCAAGTTTTTCAGGTGAGTGTTTATGTAAGGCAATCGCTGATTCATGTCCTGAAAGCCACATCGTAGCGCCTGTAATAAATGTAACGACAAGCCCTAATAGCAGCCCTTTTTTATGATAAGCAATTTCACGTGTACTTAAATTTTTCTTCAATAATTTAAATCCAGCAATAGAAGCAATGACAGCCGCACCGGTTGCATAAGCCGTAATAACGACATGAAATGCACTTGTGCCAAAACTTGGATTAAAGAAAGCTTTCCACGGATCAACGTTAAAAACAGATCCATCTGGATTCATTGAAAAGCCTGCTGGTGTATTCATCCATGTATTTGCTGATGTAATAAGCACGGCGGATGCCGTGGCACCAAGCATGACGAAAAATAGCGAGATTAATCTCATAAATGGAGGAAGTTTATCAGCTGCATATACGTAAATCGACATGAATAAAGCCTCCAAAA
Organism: Bacillus sp. JAS24-2; assembly: GCF_008274905.1. Classification (NCBI taxonomy): domain Bacteria; kingdom Bacillati; phylum Bacillota; class Bacilli; order Caryophanales; family Bacillaceae; genus Bacillus; species Bacillus sp. JAS24-2. The sequence goes on along the minus strand of NZ_CP031068.1, from coordinate 4,940,523 downwards.
AGAAGGCGAAAATCTCAATTTGGAAGGGAACAGAAATAACTTGCCCAACAATTTTGGCGAAACCAGGCCAAAGAAGTGAGATTTGCACACCAACAATTGTTCCAGTTGGAATTGCTACACCGAGAAGAATAGCAAACGCCTTTGTCCATCTTTTCGCCATAATGGCATAGTCGGAGTCTTTCTTCCAGTGATAGAGTATTTCGCTTATAAAAATCATCAATGAAAGTCCGACGCCAAGTGTTGCAAAAATAATGTGGAATGCTAATGAAGAACCAAAAAATGCTCTTGCTAATGTTACCGTATCCATATGTAAACTCCTCTTCTTTTTGCCATTATTTTCTGATTGAATTGGAAGATTTATTCAAAAAAACTACCAAAAATATATATGTATTTAAAAAGTGAATATGATAATATAATGTTGTAATATTTTGAATAGAAAGAAATAAATAGTTTCTCATGTTTTGTTTGTTTTTTTTACAGGAATCTTTTATAATCTTTTATGCGAACATAAGTTCTATTTTTAGAAAAGAAGAAGTTTATGTGAAATGGAGAGGGTGTTTTATGTATCCTGAAGTCATTAAAAAGATGGCATTTTCAAAAGAGCATAGAGATTTATTATTGAAGCTATATAATAAAGAGATTACACGTCGTGAATATGATCGGCTTGTACAATCGCTATATAAACCTTCTAAAGAGGTTTACGAGGGATAGAAATGGGGGAGACAATCTAGTGGATTGTCTTTTTTAAATTTATGTATGTTCTGATAAAATTAAGGTTAGCCTTACTAGGGAGGTGAAAAGATTGCGGAAACGTTTATATATAGGGATTGGAGTTATCTTCTTAATCGCTTTAGGTGGAATTGTATTTTGGTCAGCTTTACAAGGAAACCGTACAGAAAATTTTATTTTAAGACATATGGTGAATGACAATGGAACTCTTGCCACGTATCGTTTAGTAGATACTAAGGCAGGTACGGGTGAAGCCAAGGGACGTGAAGCTTTATCAGAATCAGCGGGATTATGGTTACAATATACACTTGATAAAGATGATCAGGCGTTATTTGATGAGCAAGTAAAGGTTATTCAAGATAATTTCGTATATAAGAATCATATCGTTTTATGGAAACTCTCTGAAAAGGGAGAGAGGCAGTCAGCTACAAATGCACTTATAGATGATCTTCGTATTATAGAACAATTATATCGTGCTTATGAAATGTATAAGGAAGAGCGTTATAAAAACCTTGCCGATCAATTAAGTGATGCTGTACTTCGTTATAATAAAAAAGATAATTATTATGTTGATTATTATGATGCAGATGCAGGGAAACAAAATAATTTTGTAACAACATCATACATAAATCCACGTGCATTCTCCTATATGAAGAAGTACGACAAAGTTTCTGCTCAGCAATATCAGGAAGTCGTTCAATTTTTAGCGGACTATCCAAGGCATGGCTGGGCATTCCCGAAAGAGTATAAAGAAGATGGTACATTTACGTACGATAAAGAAGTGAATCTTATTGACCAATCATACGTTGCATATCATCGAAGTTTAGGTGGTCTTTCATCAACTGCTTATTTGGAATTTATAAAGAAGAAATTCCAGGAGGATGGAAAGCTATACGGTCGTTACAATTTAGAAACGGGAAAACAAACTGTGAATTATGAATCGCCAGCCGCATACGGATTAACGATTTTGTACGTACTACAAACAGGTGATAAAAAGTTTGCGAAAGAATTGTATGATCATATGGCCACATTCCGAAATGATAACGTATTTAGTAGATATTATGGTGGATATGTAACAGGTGAAAATAATAATACGCATATTTTTGATAATGTACTACCACTTTTAGCTGAAATGGAATTAAAAAAGAGTGAACAATAAAAGTTGCCACCATATGAGGGTGGCAACTTTTATTTGTTGATATAATTTTACGTCCTAATGTTGGAGAAGTAATCAATCACGAATTCACGGAATTGCTGAGCTGTTTTTGATAAGTAGCGTTTTTTTGACCAACTTAATCCGATGGTTCGCTGACAATTGGGTTCAATAATACGCAACTTGCTTGATGCTAAAGTAGAGTTTTTTAATAAAGTTAAACTTGGAACAAAAGCGATGCCGAGACCTTGCTTAATGAGGTCGCTAATCACGGTCGGTTCATCTACTTCAAAAGCAATATGCGGAGTGAAACCAGCTTCTTTGCAAAATTCATCCGTTAAGTGTCGAAATCCATAGCCAGTGTTCATACTAATAAACGATTCGTTTTTTACTTCATGCAGGTGGATATTTTCTCGGCCTGATAAACGATGGCCTGAAGGGACGACTAAGAAGATTTCTTCTGTAATAAGTGGTTCCCAAACAATTTCTTCCCCTTCAATTGGCACAGAGGAGATACAAAAGTCAATTTCTATATTATCTAGTTGTCGTTTCATAGAAGGAGTGGATGCAAGAAATTGTTGGAACCGAACGTTAGGATGTTCTAGTAAAAAAGAGCCAAGTAGTTCTGGTAATATTCTTGGAATAGAAACGGCCAGTGTAATAGAGCTTTGTTGTAATTCGGCTAAATCTTTAATTTCTCGTTCTCCTTCACTTAATTCATGAAAAATACGCTCTACTCGTTTTAAAAATACTTTTCCGAAAGAATTTAAAGTAATCTGTCGGCCTTGGCGATCAAATAAAGGAACTCCTAAATCCTTTTCGAGTCTAGCGATTGTTTTGCTGAGTGAAGGTTGCGCGATATGCAATTCTTCAGCTGCCTTTGTCATGTGTTCTAGTCGTGCAACTGTCTGAAAGTATTTTAACTGGAGCAGTTCCATTTCGAGTCTCCTTTCTATAGACCAAAAGGAATGAATTAATAATTAAAGATGTATTATACAGTATGTAAAGTGACGTGTATAGTAAATCTGTTAAACCATTCGAAGGGTGTTAAATTAGAAGAGGAGTATGTTTCATGAAGGGAATTAAACTTATATTTAAAGATTGGAAAGCGATGTGGCACCATAAACATGGACGTATCGCTTTAATTTTTTTATTAATCGTTCCGTTAATTTATTCAGGATTCTTTTTAGCTGGATATTGGGATCCGTACGGAAAATTAGATAAATTACCTGTTGCAGTTGTGAATTTAGATAAGGGTGCTGCGATGGATGAAAAAACAATTCATGCAGGAGACGATTTTGTTAAAAATTTAAAAGAGAATAAGGAATTGGCTTTTCATTTCGTATCAGAAAAAAATGCTGATGAAGGGTTAAAAGAAGATAAATATTATATGGTTGTTACGATTCCGGAAGATTTCTCTAAAAAGGTAAGTACACTTATGAATGAGAAACCAGAGCCGGCACAATTGCAGTACAAAGTAAATCCAGGTAAAAACTTTGTAGCGGCTCAAATTGGAACGACGGCTGTTGAAAATATGAAAACAAAAATCTCGAATAGTATTACGAAATCATATACAGAAGGTGTTTTTTCAAAGTTTCAAGATTTGGCACAAGGGTTGAGTGATGCAAGTAATGGTGCTGAGAAGTTACATGAAGGAACGACCGATGCAAAAAATGGAGCGAATCAGCTTGCGAATGGTATTGATCGTTTAAGTGACGGGACATCGAAATTGAAAGAAGGAAGTGACAAGCTTGCGTCTAGCCAATCTGCCTTAACGGGGGGAGCAAATGAGCTGAGTCAAGGAGCGACATCACTTCATAGTGGTATGGAGTTATTAGCACAAGGTGAAAAAACGTTACAATCAGGAGTTAGTGAATTAAGTGCTGGTACAAATGAATGGGTGAGCGGAAGTGAGAAGCTTGCTGAAGGGCAAGTAAAAGCGGATGGGGCGGCTAATAGTGTGAAACAACAATTAGAAGAGTACGTGAAAAATCATCCAGAAGTGCAGCAAGATCCCGCTTTTCAAAAAATTGTTGCTACGTCTAATGGACTAGCTAAAGCAACAAGTACTTTAAATAATAGCCAACAACAATTGACACAAGGTGCGAAGAAGCTTACTGATGGTCAACATAAGATTGAAGAAGGCATGAATACATTCGGATTTAAGTTAAATGAAGCTACTGCTGGAACGAAAAAGATAGCAGATGGTGCATCGAATTTGGCTGATGGATTTATGAAGTGGGGAAATGGCTTTACATCATTGCAAGAAGGTGTAAATCAGCTTGCGAGTGGTGGAACAGAGCTGAATAACGGTGCTAGTAAATTAACAAATGGACTTGTTAAACTTGATGATGGTGCGAAAGAACTTTCTACGAAATTAGGAGAGGGCGCAGAGAAGATAGCGGATGTTCGTAATGATGATGCACGCAATACGATGTTCTCAGAGCCAGTTCAGTTAGTGAAGTCAACAGTTTCTGACGTTCCTAACTACGGTTCAGGCATTGCACCATATTTCTTATCACTTGCATTTTATGTTGGCGGAATTATGGCATCGAATATTTTACCTCTTGGCCGCAGACAAAACATGAAGGTAAGCGGAACGGTACATTTTATCAATAAACTAGGATTGGTATATTTAATTGGACTCATTCAAGCGCTACTCGTAGATGTAGTTGTGCTAGGTGTTATGAAATTAGAAGTCGCAAGTGTGCCACTCTTTGTTTTATCAAGTATTGTTATTTCCTTTACGTTTATGACATTTATTCTTATGCTAGTAACAGTATTTGGTCTTGTTGGAAAGTTCTTAGCGGTAACGCTTCTTGTCCTGCAATTAGCGACGAGCGGAGGTACTTTCCCAGGAGAATTAAACATAGCTGTTCTTAGCAAAATTGGACAGTTTCTCCCAATGTCTCATTCTCTTAGAGGATTACAAGATGTTATTTCTTTAGGAGATTGGTCGCAATTACAAATGCAAATTTTAATATTGTTATGTTATCTCGTTGTTGCCGGTGGAATTGCTTGGATCACGAGTCATATACAGCATAGAGAAACGAATGCAGAACAAGTTTCTTAAAATGAAATAAGCTATCCGATTTTTTCGGATAGCTTATTTTTTATTTGCGTTCCATTACTGCAAAGTAATTATTTTCATTATCAGCAAAGTTGAATGCTCTACCAGTAGGTAAATCTACAACCTGTCCAACTGTGACATTTTTCTCAGAAAGATCTTTATATAGACGGTCTAAGTCATTTGAGAAGAACATAAGTGAAGGCGTATTTAGGTTTAGTTCAGGTTGCATCTTCGCGATTAACGCTTTATCGTGAAGGACGATGCTTGTTCCTGCTTCTTTCGCCGGTGCAATTTCAATCCAGCGGAATCCGTTTCCGTTATTTTCTTCCGCAATGATTTGGAACCCTACTTTTTCTGTCCAAAATTGTACTGTTTCGTCTTGGTTATTTACATATAGCATAATTTGTCCAACTTGATTAATCATAGGTGTCTCTCGCTTTCTTTTTATATGCGTATTATTATATCAAATATATGGCTTGAATAGTTTTTTATGATTTTTTCGTAATACAACCTTCGTCCATTTCATCTTTGTTGTAGGAGAAGGCCCTGTAATCCAAGTATGAAATGGTATTGTGCTACAAATGACCATTGTTGAAATAGAGATAATGGCCGTTAACACAAATAGTAATAGGGCATATAATATAGTATTTTCTTGCAGTGTGAATAAGGAAAGAAGTTTTGTGCATAGTTGCAAGAAGAATAAATGAGCTAAATAAGCACCATACGTGTAATTACCAATGAAACGTAACGTTTTATATAAGAAACCACGACGCTGTACTATCATAATAGATAACACATACAGTATGATAATTTCGCATACGATATATAAAAACATAGATGGTTTTAAATAGGTAGAAACAGTTAAATGAATAGAGTTTGCTCCGTAAAAACTAAACAACTCATAATTGATGAATAAAAATAAGATGAAAAATAATATTGTTATAAGCGGGATATGTTTCATGACGAATAGACGCCAAGTTTTTAGTGCTACAGCGGCAATGCCGCCCATAACGAAATAGAATGAGTAGAATAGAAATGATCGATCTGTATAATGTAAAATTGTTGAACTTGTTAATTTTTCTCCATTAAAAATATAGTGAGAAGAGAACCACATTAATAGAAAATATAGGCAAGCGAAAAAGGTCATATATTTATATATGTCTTTTTTATTTTCTGTTCGTTTTTGAAACCAATAAAAAAGTGTGCATAGTAAAGGGAACAATAAGTGAATTTGGAACATCATAATAACGTACCAAAGATGGGGAGCGGCTGTTCCGAGTAATAAACTTTTTATTCCACTTTGTAACGTAATAAGATCATTTGTTGTTAATAAGTAAAGAATAGACCAAAAGAAATAAGGAATGAGTAAGTGTATCGCTTTTTCGGAAATATATTCTTTATATACTAATTGCTTTGTATAGTGACGAATTAAGTGAAATCCAACGATAAATATGAATGCTGGTGCTGAGAATTTTGCAAGATTAAATAGCATGCCCATAACGAGGGATTGCTCAAGTAAGACATTTCCTTGATTCATTGTATATAATAAAGAACTTTGCAAAACGACAGCGAGAAATGCAATGCTTTGCAAAACTTTAAATTCTGGTGCGCTTTGTGTCATTGTGTCCATCTCCTTTTCCATACATGATTATAGTACGGAGAATGGATAAGAGGTGTGGAATATTTGTGAAGGTTTTAACAAATTTGTGGCGGAATGGATTAACAACAAAGAAAGAGGATGCTCAAAACGAGCATCCTCTTTCTATTTATTAAGCAAATTTGTTTTTGATCCAGTTCTTACCTTCTACAAGGCGAGCTGTCATTACGGCACAAGCGTTATCTGCTGTTACGTTTAACATCGTTGCAGGAGGATCAATGATTGTACTGATTGCTGCGATAATTGGCAATGCTTCTGGCGGGAAGCCATATAAAGAAACGATTAACATTTCACCAATCATACCGCCGCCTGGAATAGCGCCCATTACTGTTCCTACTAATAGAGAAACAACAAGTGCGATTGCTAATGTTTTCGGTCCTTCGAATTCCATGTTGAAAATACCGAATAAGAAAGCAATTTTTAATACGCCGCCTAAAACAGAGCCATCTTTATGAAGAGTAGAACCAAGAAGGACAACTGTTTCACGAACGTCTGAAGAAATACCCATTTTCTTTGTTGCTTCTAAGTTTGCTGGAATACTTGCGGCACTACTACAAGTTGCAAGTGATGTAACTGTAGGAGAGACCATGTTCTTCCAAAATACTTGTACACCTTGTTTGCGACCTGCAAGGTATGCATAGAATGTGAAGAATACAAAGAAATAAATGAGAGAAGCAGGATAGTATACCATTGCTGCTCGGAAGTAAGTTCCAAGAAGTTGTGGTCCGAATTCGCCAACTAATGCTGCGAAGTAAGCAGCAAGTCCGATTGGAGCGTAGTACATAATGAAAGATACAACCTTCATTGAAATCTCTGCACCAGCTTGTAGGAATGTAGCAAATGGCTTTCCTTTTTCGCCAACTGCTGAAGTTGCAATCCCCATTAAGATAGAGAAGAAAATAAGAGCTAACATATTTTCACGAGATAGTAACTTCGAGAAGTCAGATACTGTTAAAATACCGACGATTTGATCTGCAACACTAACAGCTTTGCCGGCTTTGTCAGGTTGTGTTAGTTCTAGTACAACACCTTGTGCTGGCGGGAATACTTTCACGACAATAATCATAAAAATAGCAGCTAAAATACTTGTAAATAAGAAAGTCCCAGCCATACTAGACATAATTTTACCGAAACGTTTTAATCCATCCATATTAGCAATAGACGATGCGATGCTAAAGAACACTAGAGGTACAACAATCGTAAACATTAAGTTTAAGAAAATGTCACCAAGCGGCTTTAAAGCAACTGCATCGGCACCCATGAAATAACCAATGAAACCACCAATTAGGATAGAAGATAACAAAATAAGTGGAAAGCGATATGCCTTCATAAATATATCCTCCTATCAATTAAAAAAATCATACTGAATTATTATAGCGAGTTAGCGTCCTCTTTACTAGGAGAATACGGATAAATGGAATAGCGTGAAAACGAAGAAATTTTTGTTTTTAAGCTCGGCATACAGCAGGAAATCTAGACATATATATTTGTAACCTAGTGGTGGCAAGGAGTGCACCATAACTTAGGTAGAGAAAAAGGGGGAGGGAAGCGGGATGAATATTTTACTTTGCTGTGCAGCGGGAATGTCTTCCAGTTTGATTGTTACAAAGATGGAGAAAGCAGCAGAGGCAAGAGGGATAGAAGTAACAATCTGGGCAGTATCAGGTTCTGAAGTGAATAGTCATATTGATAAAGCTGATGTCCTTTTACTTGGACCGCAAGTACGTTATTTATTACCGAAAATGAAAGAACTATGTAAGGATAAAGGGATACCTGTTGATGTCATTCAATCTGTTCATTACGGACTTTGTAATGGAGAAGCTATCTTGCAAGCAGCTTTGTTAATGAAACCATGAGGAGAGTGGGATAGATGATACGGTTTTTAGAGAAGTATGTGATGCCGGTAGCAGGGAAGGTTGCAGAGCAGAGGCATTTACAAGCAATTCGAGATGGAATTATTTTAACGATGCCTTTCTTAATTATTGGATCGTTTTTCCTCATTATTAGTGCACTGCCGATACCGGGATATAACGATTTTATGGCAGGTTTGTTTGGGGAGAATTGGCAGCGAGCTTTAGGGTATCCAGTTAGTGCAACTTTTAATATAATGGCTTTAATAGCTGTTTTTGGAATCGCTTACAGACTTGGAGAGTATTATAAAGTAGATGCTTTAGCATCCGGGGCATTGTCGCTTGTGACGTTTTTACTTGCGACTCCATTTCAAGTTGCATATATTATACCAAGTACAAAAGAAAGTGTACTTGTAGAAGGCGCTATCCCAGCTGCATTAATGGGAAGCCAAGGGTTATTTGTAGCAATGATTATTGCACTTATATCTACTGAACTTTATCGGTTTATTGTACAAAAAAAGATAATTATAAAGATGCCAGAGACAGTTCCACCAGCTGTCACGCGTTCATTTGCAGCACTTGTTCCAGGATTTATTGTTGTCACAGTTATTTGGATTTTGCGCTTAATTATAGAAAATACTTCTTTTGGCAGTATCCATAATATTGTAGGACAAATTTTACAGGAACCGCTTAGTGTACTTGGCGCTAGTCTTTGGGGCGCAATAATAGCAGTTATTCTCGTTCATGTTCTTTGGTCTTGTGGAATTCATGGTGCTACTATTGTTGGTGGTGTAATGAGCCCCGTTTGGTTGTCGTTAATGGATCAAAACCGAGTTGCTTTTCAAGCTGGGCAAGATGTACCAAATACGATTACGGCACAGTTTTTTGACTTATGGATTTATATGGGCGGTTCTGGTGCAACGCTTGCTCTAGTTGTCGGAATGTTACTATTTGCACGAAGTCAACAATTAAAAAGTTTAGGGAGATTGTCAATTGCACCTGGTATATTTAATATTAATGAGATGGTAACTTTTGGTATGCCGATTGTGATGAACCCACTTTTACTAATTCCATTTATATTAGTTCCAGTCGTCCTAACGATTGTTTCTTACTTTGCAATGGAATGGGGATGGGTTGCACGTCCGAGTGGGGCCGCTGTACCTTGGACGACACCTATTCTTTTTAGTGGATATTTAGGATCGGGCGGGAAAATTTCAGGTGTTATTTTGCAACTTGTTAACTTTGCGCTAGCATTCTTCATTTATTTACCGTTCTTAAAAATATGGGATAAACAAAAACTGGCGGAAGAAAAGGGGGAGTAAAGAACTACAATGGATACGATAGAGACGAAAGCTTTTCATTTAATCTTGCATGGGGGAAACGCGAGAAGTTGTTCAATGGAAGCAATTGATTGTGCGAAGCGTGGGGAGTTTACAGAAGCTGAAGCTAAATTACAAGAAGCACTAGAGGAATTAAAGGAGGCGCACCGCGTACAAACGGAGCTTATCCAGAAAGAGGCTGGTGGCGAAAAGACCGAAGTTACTCTTTTAATGGTACACGCGCAAGACCATTTAATGAATGCAATTACGGTGAAAGAATTAGCGAGTGAGTTTGTAGAGTTATATAGGAAGATGTCGGTGGATGAATGAACCTTGCTTATGCAAGGTTTTTTTATTTCACTAAATAGTGGGTTAAAATAATGAATTATTTTTCATTGAAAAAGTTTTTTTAGTGTTTTTTCATATTAAACACAACTAGACGACTAAACACTAATCTATTTTCATACAGTTATGTGTTAAAAGCGTGTTGTTTTATAACACACTGTGTTTTTTTTGGACGACACACTAATTGAAAGCGTTAACACACAAAGAAAATGCTCGAAAAAGCACTGATTTTAGTGGTTTTAAAAAGTTGGCACGCTAATTGCATTAATAAATAGCGTAAAGAAAAATAAATAAACATAAATTTTTTATACTACACAAGGGGGATTTTCAAATGAATATTTTATTATGTTGTTCAGCAGGGATGTCTACAAGTTTACTAGTTACAAAAATGGAAGCGGCTGCAAAAGCTCGCGGTCTAGAAGGAAAGATTTGGGCTGTATCTGGGGATGCAGTAAAAAACAATATCGACCAAGCAGATGTGTTATTACTAGGACCACAGGTTCGTTACATGCTCTCTTCAATGAAAACGCTTGCTGACGAGAAAAATGTTGGAATCGACGTTATCAATCCAATGCACTACGGCATGATGAATGGAGAAGCAGTTTTAGATCACGCATTAACACTTAAAAAATAATTAGGGGGGAAGCGAAATGCAAAAGTTTATTGCATTTATGGAGAAATATATTGTTCCTGTCGCTGGTAAAATCGGATCGCAACGTCACTTAGCTGCGATCCGTGACGGATTTATTGCAGTTATGCCACTTATTTTAGTTGGTGCACTGGCATCACTAATTAATGGTTTTCCATCTGAAGTTTTCCAAGATTTCATGAAAGGTTTGTTTGGTGAAACGTGGAAACAAGTCGGCGGCGGAATGTGGACTGGTTCTTTCGCGATTCTAGCACTAATCATAGCATTTACAACAAGTTATAACTTAGCAAAATCTTACGGCGTTGATGGTTTGTCAGCAGGTATTATTTCATTTGGTGCGTTAATTATTCTTACACCAACAACACCGAAAGAAGGCGGATTGAACTTAGCTTGGACAGGTGCACAAGGGTTATTCGTAGCAATTATTGTGGCACTCCTTGTTACTGAAGTATTCCGTTTCTTTGTACAAAGAAACATTACTTTTAAAATGCCTGATGGAGTACCACCAGCAGTTTTAAGATCTTTCGCAGCTATAGTTCCAGCATTTGTTATCTTAACAGTAGTTGCAGGTATTCAATTAGCAGTGAAATTATCTGGTACAAGTGTTCATGAATTTATTTTTAATACGATTCAATCACCACTGCAAAGTTTAGCAGGGACATTACCAAGTGCAATTATCATTGTAATCCTTGTTCATCTTCTTTGGTTCTTCGGTTTACATGGGCCAAATATCGTTGGTGGTATTATTGAGCCATTATACTTACCGGCATTAGAGAAAAATATGAATTTATTTAAAGGTGGTACATCTGCATTTGATGTTCCAAATATTATTACAAAACCATTCTTTGATACTTTCGTATACCTTGGTGGTTCTGGTGCGACATTAGCATTCTTAGTAGTGGTATTACTCGTAGCAAAAAGTGCACAATTACGTGGTGTATCTCGCTTATCAATTGGACCTGGTGCATTTAACATTAACGAACCAGTAATATTTGGTACACCAATTATTTTAAATCCAATTTTATTCTTACCTTTTATCCTAACACCAATTGTATTAGTAATTACTTCTTATACAGCTATATCTATGGGGTGGGTACCAAAAACAGTTGTGATGATTCCATGGGCAACACCACCAATTATTAGTGGTTATCTTGTAACAGGTGGACATATTTCTGGTGCAATTCTACAGTTATTCAACTTTGTAATTGCAATGGTAATTTATTATCCATTCGTTGTGTTATGTGACCGTTCAGTTGTTCGTACTGAAAAAGCAGCAGCGCAAGGTAATAGTAATTCTTTACCTATGTAACATAGTAATTGTTCTCACAGATAACACTATCTGTGAGAACAATCACCTTTATATCATGTTCAAAAAGATGAAATCCATCTACAAGAACACCAAACTATCATTCATAAAATAATAATGTAATAGAAATGTTCAAACTGAAGGGGTATGTAAATCGGTTGAACCATAATAGAGAGGGCGGTAATTATGATGACTACAGCAGAACAAATTCCATTCCAATTGATTTTAAATAGTGGTAACGCACGAAGCTTTGCGATGGAGGCACTTCAATTTGCCAAACAGGGGAAAATGGTAGAAGCAGATGAAGCGATGGTAAAGGCAAAAGAAGCGATTAATGAAGCGCATCATTTCCAAACAGAGCTCATACAATCAGAAGCAAGAGGAGAAAAAACAGAGGTTAGTGTTCTTTTAATTCACGCACAAGATCATTTAATGAATGCGATTACAGTGAAAGAATTAGCAGCAGAGTTTATCGATCTTTATAAAAAGCTTGAAGCGAAAGGGGAATAAAGCATGACTGGAATTAAAATTGCTACAATCGGCGGTGGATCTAGTTATACACCAGAGTTAATTGAAGGATTTATTAAGCGTTATGATGAGCTTCCTGTTCGTGAAATTTGGTTAGTAGATATTGAGGCAGGAAAAGAAAAGTTAGAAATCGTTGGTAACTTAGCAAAACGTATGGTGAAAAAATCAGGTTTACCAATCGAGGTACATTTAACACTTGATCGCCGTGAGGCATTAAAAGATGCTGACTTCGTAACAACACAACTTCGCGTTGGTTTATTAGAAGCACGTGCAAAAGATGAAGCAATCCCGTTAAAATATGATGTAATCGGTCAGGAAACAAATGGTCCTGGTGGTCTATTCAAAGCGTTGAGAACGATTCCTGTTATTTTAGATATTTGTAAAGATATGGAGGAGCTCTGTCCGAATGCATGGTTAATTAACTTTGCAAATCCAGCTGGTATGGTAACAGAGGCTGTCCTTCGTTATACAAATATTCAAAGAGTAGTTGGTCTATGTAACGTTCCAATCGGAATCCGCATGGGTCTTGCAAGATTACTTGAAGTAGATGCAAGTCGTGTCCACGTTGATTTCGCAGGTTTAAATCATATGGTATACGGACTAGATGTATACTTAGATGGCGTAAGTGTAATGGATCGTGTGTTAGAGCTTGTGACAGATCCAGAAAAGCAAATTACGATGGAAAATATCGCAGCGCTTAACTGGGAACCAGACTTTATTCGCGGCCTTCGTGCAATTCCATGTCCATACCATCGTTACTACTACAAAACACGTGAAATGTTAGAAGAAGAGAAAGAGGCTTCTGTTGAAAAAGGTACACGTGCAGAAGTAGTAAAACAATTAGAAAATGATTTATTTGAGTTATATAAAGACCCGAACTTAGATATTAAACCACCACAATTAGAAAAACGTGGCGGAGCTTATTATAGTGATGCAGCATGTAGCTTAATTACGTCTATTTACAATAATAAAGGTGATATCCAGCCTGTTAATACACGAAACAACGGAACAATTGCAAGCTTACCACATGATTCAGCTGTTGAAGTGAACTGTATTATTACGAAAGAAGGCCCAAAACCAATTGCAGTTGGAGATCTTCCAGTACCAGTTCGCGGTTTAGTACAACAAATTAAATCATTCGAGCGCACAACAATTGAAGCTGCTGTTACAGGGGATTATCATAAGGCGCTGCTTGCTATGACAATCAATCCACTTGTACCATCAGATAAAGTTGCAAAACAAATTTTAGATGAAATGTTGGAAGCACATAAAGAGTATCTTCCACAGTTCTTTAAAAAGGTAGAGAAGTAAAAGCGGCGCTATTTAGCCCGCTTTTTTTATTCTATTAGGAGGTATTATGATGATTAAGTTAATTGTAAATGCAGATGATTTCGGTCTTACAGAAGGTACAAATTACGGCATTATTGATGGGCATATAAATGGACTTGTAAATTCAACGACGATGATGATGAATATGCCAGGAACAGAGCATGCGGTACGCTTAGCGAAAGAGTATAACCTACTCGGAGTAGGCGTACATCTCGTATTAACAGCAGGGGAACCACTTCTTGGAAACGTACCATCACTTGTAGGTAGCGACGGATTGTTTCATAAACAAAGTGTTGTAAGGGAAGGGAATATAAATCCAGAAGAAGTTGAGAGAGAGTGGACTGCTCAAATTGAGAAATTCCTATCTTACGGATTAACACCAACTCATTTAGATAGTCATCATCATGTACACGGATTACCGATCTTACACGATGTTCTTGAGAGATTAGCAGCTAAATATAATGTTCCAATTCGTCGTTGTGGGGAAGATAGAGCGGTGCATCCATTTTCTGATGTATTTTACAGTGACTTTTATGCGGATGGTGTGACGGAAGATTACTTTGTGAAGTTAAAAGAAAAAGTACAAGGTGAACAAACGGTAGAAATTATGGTTCATCCAGCTTATATTGATCCAGAGCTTGTGAAGCGTTCTTCTTACGTAATGGATCGTGTGAAGGAATTGCGTATTTTAACAGAGAGTGAGTTGCCTGAAGGGATAGAACTTGTGAAGTTTTAATAGAAAAACGACGGCTACATCATGCCGTCGTTTTTTATTTACAAAATGGATAGAATATATCCGCCAAAAGCTCCAAGTATAACGATAACCCAAGGCGGTGCTTTCCAAAAAGCTAGTAAGCAAAAAAGAAGCGAAGCGAAAACGAAATCTGAAGCATTTATAATTGTACTCGTCCAAATGGGATCGTAAAAAGCGGCAATTAAAATACCAACAACTGCGGCGTTAACACCAAGTAGTGCGCCTTGTATGAATGATATTTTTCTCACATTGTTCCAAAATGGTAAAACACCAATAACGAGTAAGAAAGCAGGGAGGAAAATCGCAATTGTTGCGATTATTGCCCCAAGCGTCCCGTTTAACACTGCTCCTATATAAGAGGCGAATGTAAATAGTGGTCCTGGTACTGCTTGTGTTAATCCGTATCCAGCTAGGAACTGTTCTTTCGTCATCATTCCGTTTTGTACGAACTCACCTTCAAGAAGGGGCAGCACGACGTGTCCTCCTCCAAATACAAGTGCGCCAGAGCGATAGAAACTGTCAAATAAAGCGATGTAATAAGAGAACGGTCTTAATATTGGTAGCAGTAGTAATAGTCCAAAGAATAAGACGAGGCAAGAAACTGCTATCTTTTTTGAAATAGGTACTCTTATATTTTGAGATTGGCTAATTGGTTGGTTGCGATATAAAAACCAACCGATAAAGCCACATATTATAATAAGGATGACTTGTGTCCAACTACTTGGCCATAATAAGGCGATTGCGGCAGTTACAATCGCAATCGTTGCACGATTTCGATCTGGAGTTAACTTTCGCGCCATTCCCCATATGGCATGAGCGACAATAGCGACTGCTACAAGTTTTAGTCCATGAATCCAGCCAGCACTTCCAAGATCGAACTGATTAAGGAATGAGGCGAAGAAAACCAAAACAAGCACAGACGGTAAAGTGAATCCAATCCATGAAATAATAGCTCCTAATAGACCGCCCCGTAATAATCCAACCCCCATACCGACTTGACTGCTGGCAGGACCGGGAAGGAATTGACATAGTGCTACTAAATCTCCATAGCTTCGTTCATCCATCCATTTTCTTTTTTGCACGTATTCTTGGTGGAAATAGCCGAGATGAGCGACAGGACCGCCGAATGAAGTAAGTCCTAATTTAAATGAGACGAGAAAAATCTCTAATAATGTATGAAAAGTGTATTTGTTAGTTTTCAATGGAACCTCCTATAATGTTTTTCTATGTGCATTATACAAGAGACTTTCAATCTACAGGAACAATCACAATGTAAAGATTTTGTGAATCTTTTCTTTGTAATTAAAATTGAAAAAGTCATAAATGATTATGTTTAAACCATAAAGTAGTAGAAGTAGTGCTGGGAAATTTATATAAGGAGAATGCCTTATGACAACACATTTCTTTGCCAGGTTAACAGGTAAGAGGGAAGTGCCTCCTGTAAATACAGAAGCTTTTGGGGTAGCAGAGTTTATTTTTAGTGATGATTTAACGAAATTGCATTACAGAGTAATACTAAAAAATATAGAAAAGGTTACATCGTGTCAAATTCATTTAGGGAAGTCTACTCAAATTGGTCCTGTTGTTTTATATTTGTATGGTCCACTGGAGCAAGGGATTAGCTTGAACGAGGGAAGTATTACTGGTGTAGTGAATGTAGAGGATTTTGAGGGACCTTTACAAGGGAAATCATTCGTACATTTACTTCAAGAAATTATTCAAGCAAATGTATATGTTAATGTCCATACGAAATCACAAAAAAGAGGAGAAATAAGAGGGCGAGTTAGAAAAGTAAAGAAATAGAGGCAAAGGCTGTCCATATGTTGGAACAGCCTTTTCTCATTATATAAGGTGCTAGTTTTAGCAATTATTGTCGGTAAATCGATATATTTTGAAAATCGCTGATATAATCTGAGTTACGCCGATATATTTTGAAAATCGCTGATATAATCTGAGTTACGCCGATATATTTTGAAAATCGCTGATATAATCTGAGTTACGCCGATATATTTTGAAAATCGCTGATATAATCTGAGTTACGCCGATATATTTTGAAAATCGCTGATATAATCTGAGTTGCGCCGATATATTTCAATAATCGCTGATATAACTCACGTTACGGTCGATATTTTTAAAAACGGCCTCGATTAATTTTTCACAGGCTGATTTTTAATAAAGAAGTCCATAACATAAAATACTTCGTCATCAGGTATTTGTATTTCAAATGTATTTTCAATTGGTTGCAACGCTTTTTTTACTTTCATATACATCCAGTACTCATCTTGTCTTCTTTTCTCTTTATCAGGGTGAGGAAGAAGGCTTTCTCCTTTTTGAAGACGGTCAACCATACAGCTCATATGCAGAATAACACCCATTAAGCTATCAGGAGTTAGCTGTAAGGAAATTAATTCCTGAATTGTATTTAATGCGTAACGAATTGTTTTGATAAGTAATGCTCCATCGTTACGCTGCATTTGTTGTTCAAGAATATCCGCCATTTTTGCATATGTTTCTTCATACGTAATTAATTCTTGAATTGGCTGAATCGCTGTGTAGTTTACGATGTCTTGGAAATGATATGTTAAGCATGGTACTTGCACATCGAAATTCGTGACGATACAAATGATGTTACGCTCTTTTTTTATGTTCTCAATCATTTTCGTTAAATCTTTTTCATGGACGATACTAATCGGAATAATTTCAATTAAGTCTTTATCAAATCGTAAATAGTTCTCTAACATTTTTTGAATAGCTAAAGCACTTCCTTCACCAGTTAAGCAAGCTGTTAAAATAACAGATTTCATTGGAGAGAGAGGTTTTTTCTTTTCTTCTTGTACGTTTAAGTAAAATGGTGTTAAATTTTTTACTGTTTCATACAGCGCATCTAATGAATAACCGAGCTGAGCTTTTCGAGCTGCTTCTAGTGCGTGTGGTGTGCTCGTCATCGAGAGAACACGTACAGGGATTTTGAACTCCGTTTCTAATATGTCACCGATATAAGCAAGTGACCCCATATCGACAAGTAAGAGAAGCCCATTTACATTTTGTAGTGTTTTCATATACACTTTCACACGTTCCAAGAAATCTTTCGGTGATTCGTGTAACGGCATATCAATACCGGTTACTTCCTCAATGCCGAGAAGTTCGTTTGCGACGTTTGCCATTTCAGTTGCGATGCCATTACCGTGTGCTAATATTAATACTTTTACTTCTGTTTGTGAGGCAGGAATTGGATCAACAACGAAGAACATTGTTAAAAAGCCAGCTTCATCAATAGGCATTGTTATTTGTAATTCTTCCTCCAGTAGTTGAATGCATTGCATAGCTACGGAAAAAGCTTCTTTATATTTCGTACGAATTTGATTTAATTGTGGGTGATGTATTTGTTTTCCGCTTTGTAAACGTTGTAGAGTTGTCTGTACATGTAAACTTAAAGCGAGAAATACTTTTTCATCAAACGTCTTAGATAAATGCTTTTCAGCAAGTTCCGCTATTTTTTCACATACGGAAACGATATTACGATCCACAATTTTAAAAACATTTTCATGGCTTGTTTTTTTTGATATTTGGTTAAAATATTGTACGAAAAAGCTTTGAACATCATTTTCTATTAGTAATTCTAATTCTTCCTCTTCAATACCACGTGCTTGAAGTTCTTCGTATTTATAATCAATATAATCGTAAATAGAAGAGCGTTTTTCATCTTCTGTTTTATGATTACTCCAACCTTCCTCACCTGTAAATACAAATGTTTCATTTGGTATTTGGTATAAGTGACGGCTCTTCCTTTCAATGAACAATCCTTCTTTCATATACCAAGGTAAATCTGTACTTGAAACATAGACAGAATCACGTTTCTTTGTGACCAAATCAGAATAGGCTTTCGCACAGGCAATTTGAACATCTGTTTTTAATTGACCAATGTTATTGGGACAATTGTAAAAGACGAAAGCACGCATTGCATTTGGGCTAACGTGAATGTCTTTTCGCAGACGAATTGCTTCATTTGTGAAAAATAGCTGTAGTAAAGCAAAGCGCTCTTTATGTGTACGCTCACGAAGTGGTGGCAGCGTAACAGTCATTGGTATACGTCTTGTAAATGTTTTTAATAAAAATGAATTTGGTTCTTCTGTTGTTGCAGTAATGATTAATACTTGTGCTTTACGTTCGTTCTCTGTTTCTCCAAGGCGGCGGTATACTCCGCGGTCAATAAAGGTGAAAAGCATTTCTTGTCCCTCTGGAGGCAGGCGATGTACTTCATCTAAGAAAAGAATTCCTTCATGTGCTTTTTCAATTAACCCTTTTTGATCACTTGCTCCTGTATAAGCTCCTTTTTTAATCCCAAATAATTGCCCGAGTAGTAACTGTGGATTATTTGCATAATCAGCACAGTTAAATACGATAAATGGTGCATCTTTTGGAAGCTGTTCAACTTCAATTGCATATTCGTGCATTAAAGAAGCAAACATAGACTTTCCGACCCCTGTTTCTCCCAGTAGTAAAGTATGCATACCGTTTGGAGGATAGAGAATAGAAGCTTTCGCTTTTTCAATTGCAATTTTAAGGCTCGTATTTTCAATTGCAAATGTATCTAATGAAGTTATGTCTTTTGAATGCGTTTCCAACGAAGTGTTCGTTTCTATGTAAAAACGAACAGGTCGCGTATTTGTTTTTAATAAACGTTTATCTTTTACAAGTTTGTTTAAATCGCTACTTACATTGGCGCGATCTAGTTGCAGAAATGTAGCGAGTTCTGATGCGGTTACACCTTCTGTATAATTGCCTTTTTGTATTGCGTTAAAAATGAGATCTATTCGTTTCATTTCTATTCACCTCGAAACTTCATCACTATTTAAAATTTTACACAAAAATGGGAAGGGTGGGAAGAGAAAAATAAAACAGCTTTAGCACATAGGCACTAAAGCTGTTACAATCTTGTGTCTTTCCAAAAATTCACCTTGAGATGAGAAGAAGGATTATAGGGAAGAAGTTTGTATCCTTGTGACTGTAAATAATCAATTACTTTTGGCAGTATTTGTACGGTTACACTCGAATCATGCATTAAAATGACTTCGACTTGTTCATCACTTTGGTTACGTACTCTTTCGAGTATGGCAGAAGGATTGTCATAGCTTTTCCAGTCGTATGTATCGATCGTCCAATCCCACATTTTATACTGGGCCGATACAAGTGCGTCACGGTAATTCTTTTTTAAGTAAGGCATACTACCATATGGAACGCGAACGAGATGTGTATTTAATTTCGTAACTTGCTGGACAATGCTTTGTGTTTGCTCCATTTCTGCAATTAAAGTGGAAGGGTCACCAGTGTAAAGGCGTTTTACATCATGTGACATGCTGTGGAGCCCGATATAATGTCCTTCTTTAATTAATCGTTGCATCGTTTTTGTGTAATGTGGCACTTTTCCGCCAATAACAAAGAAAGTTGCTTTTCCGTTCTTTTCTTTTAAGATGTTTAAAATTTGTGTAGTATATTTGTTTGGCCCGTCATCAAATGTTAAGTACGCAATTTTTTGTGTAGGAGAAGTTGTTTCAGTATTTGGATGATATTCAGCAGGAATAACAGTTGTTGCTTCAGTATTAGATGATACGTACATAGTAATCGTTAAAAATAAAATAATACATTGAAATACTCGCTTGATCATAACATTCACCCTCAGTTTGACAATCAAGATGTAAAAAAGAAAACTTGATACTTTTCTTATTATGTATATCTTTCTCCAATAGAGGAACTCTCAAACAATCTATATTTTGGAAATATAAAATGAGAATAAAAAATAGCATCCTCTTATAAGAAAGAGGATGCTATTTGAATATTTCATAATTGAAAAGGCTATACTACAATTAGTCTTCGCGTTTTTTCACTTTTTTATAAAAGGAAATGATTGGTTTGTAGCGTTCATGTACAAGCCCGATTATTTCAGCGATGATTTCTGTGAAGAAAATCAAAGCAAAAAGAAGAATAATGGATAACCATAACGTTGCACTAGTGAAAATAATGGCATTTACACTAAAGAAAATACCGAATGCGTATATAATTAGTACCGTTTTGCGATGAGAGAATCCCATTGCAAGTAAGCGGTGATGTAAATGCGATTTATCTGGTGCTGAAATAGGTTTTTTATTTACGATACGACGGATGATTGCAAATATCGTATCAAATATAGGTACACCTAAAATGATAATTGGAACGATAAAACTGAATAACGTTACACTTTTGTATAATCCAAGTAACGATATAACAGAAATACAGTATCCTAAAAATAGTGCTCCTGTATCTCCCATGAAAATTTTTGCTGGATGGAAGTTGTAGAATAAAAATCCAATTGTACTTGCTAATATAATTAATGCAAGTGGCAAGATAATAGCTGTTCCAGTACCCCATGGGCTAGTGAAGGCCATATATGCTAGCGTTGCAAGTACGATAGATGAAATCCCAGCAGATAATCCATCTAAGCCGTCAATTAAGTTGATTGCATTCGTAATACCTACAAGCCAAAATACTGTAATTGGATAAGCAAGCCATCCAAGTTCAGTATCCCCAAGGAATGGGATATATAATACTTGCACTAATAATCCACTTTTTACAATCATAATGGCAACTAACAGTTGTCCACCGAATTTTACTCTCGCAGATAACTCGTACATATCATCTAAAATTCCGATGATTACAATGATAATCGCACCTAGCGTTATCGATAACATTCTTTGTTCATATAAGCCGCCGACAACAAATCCTACAGCTACACCAATAAATATTGCCAACCCGCCAAGACGTGGCATAATCTTTTGGTGCACTTTACGTGCGTTTGGCTTATCTGTCGCTCCTATTTTAAAAGCTAATTTAATAACTAAAGGAGTAACGACGAGTACAGTGATGAAAGATGCCAAAATGGCATAAATCACTTGTGAGTCCATTAATACCCCACCCTTTATAGTCTAACGTAATTTTTTTTTGAAAATATATTTATCTGAAAATTATGATGTTTATTTACAGGCTCATAACATATGGTATCACAAAAAGATTAGAATTCAATCTTTTTTTCTTTTTACGGTTAATGGAAGCGGATAGAATATATGACAATTGTATATAGAATGTTGAATCATATAAGAAGGTTAATCGTACTGGGCTTTGGAATGTAACATTTCCTCTTTTTCTGCAATAGTGAATACTTTTATTTCAGTATTATAAGTGTTGCACGTAGAAATGAGTAAGTTTCGTGTTAAAATGTGGGAATTTATCACGCGTGACCTGGCAGCCTGATTCTCACTGATTAAGTTTTACTTTATAGTGCATTTAATTTTACAAAAACTTTAAAAAAAGTAAGGGAAGTAATTCATATAATGAAGAAGGAAAAGGGTTTTCTCATTTTTAATATGAGAGGGGGAAGCGCAGGGAGAGTTCTATATTTCATATCTTTTCTATTGTAAATTCCTGTGCGAAAAGGAAATGAAAATTACGATAGTAGGTACTGGATATGTTGGATTGATTACAGGAGTAGGATTGGCAAAATTAGGGCATTCAGTTACATGTTTTGATATAGATGATGAAAAAATTGAACGGATAAAACAAGGGGATTTACCTATTTATGAGGCCAGATTACATGAATTAATAAATTATGCATATGAGAATAATGCTTTAACTTTTACATCAAATAAAGAAGAGGCATTTGATGATGTAGAGTTTATATTTATTGCAGTTGGAACACCACCGTTATTAGATGGGACGGCAGATTTAACGTATATTCAGAGTGCTTGTAACGATATTGGATTATATGCGACGAACGATATTATTGTTGTTACGAAAAGTACAGTTCCAGTAGGTACAAATGATGTAATGAAGGGATGGATTGAGGAGAAGTTAAAAGGGAGGCATACAGTACATATCGTATCGAATCCAGAGTTTTTGCGTGAGGGTTCAGGTATTTATGATTTCTTTCATGGAGATCGTATTGTAATTGGAGCGGATAGTAAGGAAGTAGCAAGAAGAGTAGAGAGTTTGTATAGTCAATTATGCTTAGAAACGTATGTTACAGATATTAAAAGTGCGGAGATGATTAAATACGCGTCGAACGCCTTTTTAGCTACAAAGATTAGTTTCATTAATGAAATTTCAAATATATGTGAGAAGGTAGGCGCGAATGTATTGGATGTTGCCAAAGGGATGGGAATGGATAAGAGAATCGGTGCATCTTTTTTAAATGCGGGCATTGGCTACGGAGGGTCGTGTTTTCCGAAAGATACGAAAGCACTGGTACAAATTGCGGGAAATGTTGCTCATGATTTTCGTTTGTTAAAAGCAGTTATTGAAGTAAATAATAAGCAACAGCTGCTATTGATTGAAAAAGCGAAAAAAGTTATGAACATGAATAAAAAGCGGATTGCAGTTCTTGGCGCATCCTTTAAACCGAATACGGATGATATTAGAGAGGCATCATCTCTTATTATAATAGAAGCATTAATTAATATAGGTGCAGATATTGTTCTTTATGACCCAAAAGCAATTCAATATGTAAAGAATATATTTGGAGATGCTATACAATATAGTAGATGTATAGATGAATCGATTAGAGATGCGAGTGCGGTTTTTATCGTAACAGAATGGGGAGATATTCAAACTTATCCGTTAGAAAAGTACGTACAACTTATGAGGGAGCCTATTTTATTTGATGGGAGAAATTGTTATACTGATGAAGATGTTAAGAAACAAAAGATAGATTATTACTCGGTGGGAAGAAAAAGTATTTGTAATAGAAAAGTTTCTGTTATGCGTTAAAAAGGGATGTACTCATGTATATTTTTATATGTCATAATAGAAGCTGTAATTAGTGAAAGAAAAGAGGCAATCACATGACTGAACGTTTAAAAGTAATGACAATTTTCGGGACACGTCCAGAAGCAATTAAAATGGCACCTCTTGTATTAGAGTTGCAAAAACACCCAGAAAAAATTGAATCGATTGTGACTGTAACAGCACAACATCGCCAAATGTTAGATCAAGTATTAAGTATCTTTGGAATTACGCCAGATTTCGATTTAAATATTATGAAAGACCGCCAAACTTTAATTGATGTTACAACGCGTGGTTTAGAAGGTTTGGATAAAGTAATGAAAGAAGCGAAGCCGGATATTGTACTTGTACATGGTGATACAACAACAACATTTATTGCAAGTTTAGCTGCTTTTTATAATCAAATTCCAGTAGGTCATGTTGAGGCGGGCCTTCGTACGTGGGATAAGTATTCTCCATACCCAGAAGAGATGAATCGTCAATTAACAGGTGTAATGGCGGATCTTCATTTCTCACCGACAGCAAAATCAGCAACGAACTTACAGAAGGAAAATAAAGATGAGTCACGTATTTTCATCACAGGAAATACAGCGATTGACGCGCTACAAACGACTGTAAAAGAAACATATAGTCATCCTGTACTAGAGAAACTTGGAAATGATCGTCTTGTACTTATGACAGCTCACCGCCGTGAAAACTTAGGTGAACCGATGCGTAATATGTTCCGTGCAATTAAGCGTCTTGTTGACAAACATGAAGATGTACAAGTTGTGTACCCTGTTCATATGAACCCTGTTGTTCGTGAAATAGCAAATGAAATTTTAGGTGAACATAACCGTATTCATTTAATTGAGCCGCTAGATGTAATTGATTTCCACAATGTTGCAGCTCGTTCATACTTAATGTTAACGGATTCTGGTGGTGTACAAGAAGAAGCTCCATCACTTGGTGTACCAGTTCTTGTTCTTCGTGATACAACAGAGCGCCCTGAAGGTATTGAAGCAGGTACGCTGAAATTAGCAGGAACAGACGAAGAGACAATCTTTGGTCTTGCTGATGAGCTGTTATCAGATAAAGAAGCTCATGATAAGATGGCGAAAGCATCTAACCCTTACGGTGATGGTCGTGCATCAGAGCGTATTGTAGAAGCAATTTTACAGCACTTTAATAAGTAAATAAAAAAGGCCCAATCGCATAGATTGGGCCTTTTTGTTACGGCTGATTGCGCATAATCCACTCTGCATGAGCATTTGTAGAAGGTGGCGGATCAGTTGGTGTTTTATTTTGGTTTGTTGCTTTTTTTGTTTGTTCGTTAGAATTAGAATTTGAATCAGGACTTGAGTTGTTTTTTGTAGTTGGTTTTTTTGCTTTTTCTCCTAATTCTTTTTCAATTTCGTTACGCACCGTTTCTACACTGATTGGATCTGGAAGGAAGTAATAAATACCGCCTATCTTTTTGTCTTCGCCTTCAAGCTTTAACGTTTGCATTGTAGAAGGATCAAATCCAGAAAGTTTATTGTAAAGAGCAAGTCCGTCTGAAATAGGAATGTCGGTTTTTATATATTTTCCAACGACAGCTGTTAAATCTTTAATTTTAAATACAGTAGAGGTGGAGTTTAGCTTTTGGGCAACAGCGGCCAGTAATTGTCTTTGTCTAGCAGCTCGACCATAATCGCCATTTGGATCTTGCTTTCGCATACGGACATAAGCAAGTGCTTCTTCACCGTTTAAGTTTTGCTGTCCTTGCTTAAACTGAATTTTTTTGTAGTAATCCACGTCAGAGCGCTCCCAGAAATCGAAGGGTACGTCAACGGTAACACCGCCAACAGCATCAACGATACCTTTAAAGCCTTGGAAATCAATTTTAATATAATGGTCTACAGGAACTTTTAGAAAACCTTCTACAGTTTTGATTGCCATTTCCTCTCCACCGTAAGCATGGGCGGCATTAATTTTGTCTTCTTTTCCCTTTCCGACAATCGGAACGCGGCTATCACGAGGAATGCTCATAAGCGAAATCTTTTTAGTTTTCGGATTGACTGTTGCAAACATTAATGAGTCTGTACGACCATTTTGACCATCTGTCGCATAATCTTCTATACCCATAATGAGAATTGTAAAAGGTTCCTTTGTAATTTCTACATCTTCGTTTCTTAAATCCGATTTTTCACGAGTAAAACCACTATACATCCCCATAAGAGAAGAGTAAGAATTTAACACATAAACTCCTATGCTGCCAAATAAAAATGCGAAAATAAGGAAGAAGAAAAGTTTCCTTCTTCGCTTCTTTTTTATTCTGCTATTTTGGAGATGATAATAACGTTCTTCCATATATAATCTCCTTAGTTCGTTAGTTCATTTGTAGGGAAGTAATTCACTACATTAATCTTTGAAGGTGATAAATGGGTTATTCTTAGATAACATCTTGTTCTAAGTACAACATATCTCCTTCTGTAATTGTACATTTCCCGTTTGTTAATTCAATCATCCAATCTGTAAATGCTTGTTTGCCGTCTTCTTCTACATACGTATCAAATGTGACATTTTCTAGATAATGAATATCTTTAATGGCATATTTTGAATTGCGTAATTCATTTTCCACTTTGCCAAGTAATGTGTAATCAATCTCGGTTTGCATCACACGCATTAGTTTTCGCTGGACAACACCGACATGATTAATGCCTTCGCTTGTACACTTTCCATATGCACGAATTAATCCACCTGCGCCAAGTTTAATGCCACCAAAATAGCGTGTTACGACGACGACGGTATCTTTTAGTCCGCGTTTTTTTAGTACCTCTAACATTGGTACGCCAGCTGTACCGCTAGGCTCACCGTCATCATTTGCCTTTTGAGTATGATCTTGTTCGCCAATTAAATAAGCGGAACAATTATGTGTTGCATTCCAATGTTGTTTTTTTATTTTTTGTATAAATTCTTGAGCCTCTTCCTCAGTTGTTGCTCGGCTAATATAACAAATAAATCTTGATTTTTGAATGACGATTTCGTGTTCGCCGTAGTCTTTGATTGTAAAATATTGTAATAGCACTTGTGTACGCCCCTATCTATCAAAATGACTAGTACTTTCCATTTTAAAAGCGAGCCTTTTTATATTCAAACATTTTTTCTAAATATGCTGAAGTTTTTGGTGAGTATTTTATCTTTTTGTTGTAATTTGTCGAGATGGTAGGTATAATTTCAACCGGCATTTTCATGTATGGATGCACCATTTGTAGTTTTCGTGTAAAATTAGGAAATAAAACTTTTTATAAGGCAGGTACGAAAATGAAAATAGCTATTGTTACTGATAGTACGGCATATATACCGAAGCAAATTCGTGATGAACTCAATATATATATGATTCCATTAAACGTTGTGTTTGGAACAGAATCTTATCAAGAAGAAGCTGAAATTTCAGCAGATGATTTTTATGTGAAAGTACGTGAACAAGAGGAACTTCCAAAAACTTCTCAACCAGCAATCGGAAAGTTTGTTGAGCTATATGAAGAACTAGCTAAAGATTATGATGCAGTTATTAGTATTCACCTATCAAGTGGAATTAGTGGTACATATCAAACATCAACAACAGCTGGACAGATGGTAGAAGGTATTGATGTATACACGTATGACTCTGAAATTAGTTGTGAAGTACAAGGATTTTATGTGCGTGAAGGTGCAAAGTTAGCAAGTGAAGGAAAGAATCCAAAAGAGATTATCGCTCGTTTTGATGAAATGAAGAAAACGATGGACGCCTATTTTGTAGTTGATGATTTACATCATTTACAACGTGGTGGTCGATTAAATAGCGCGCAAGCTTTCATCGGCAGTCTGTTACAAGTGAAGCCAGTTTTATATTTTAGAGATAAAATCATTATTCCGTTTGAAAAGATTCGTACACGTAAAAAAGCATTAAAACGTATCATTGAAATTTTTGATGAGCAAGCAAGTAAAGGTGTACCTATGGAAGCAGTTATCATTCATGCGCAACGTGAAGAGGAAGCGAATGAATGGAAGAAAGAATTAGAAGCAAAATATCCTCACGTCACAATTCGTACAGGTTATTTTGGAGCTGTAATTGGTACGCACTTAGGTGAAGGTGCATTAGGTCTTGGATGGTATACGAAGTAATAAAGATATAAAAAGCTCTCTTTTTAAGAGGGTTTTTTTACGGGTATGTTACGTTTAGTTGACAAGTTAATATTTGGAAATGGTAAAATGTACGTAAAATAAAATAATGAGGAAAGTTTTATAACTTACTTTTTACAAGAAACTATATTATAATGGAAGAGAGGTGAAACATATGGAGCATAATTCTTGTTTATGTCCAAAGTTTGAGTCAGCTTTTACTCTGCTTAGTAAGAAGTGGACTGGCTTAATTATTAAATCTTTGCTTGAAGAGTCGAAACGTTTTAGAGAAATCGCAGATATTATCCCAAATATGAGCGATCGTATGTTGTCAGAGCGTTTAAAGGAATTGGAAAGCGAGGGCATTGTAGTTCGTAATGTCTATCCAGAAGTACCAGTTCGAATCGAGTATGGCTTAACTGACAAGGGAAAAGCGTTAGAAAGTGTTATGGATGAGGTCCAAAATTGGGCTGAGAAATGGATGAAGTAGTATTTCATTTGTATTCGTATATTTAATAAAACGTAAGGAATTCCTTACGTTTTTTCTTTGTTTATAGAAGTGAGAAAAGTATATAAATTTCTACACATACATACAAAAATATACGCATTTTGCGCTAGAGCTACATATAATATTACATTTGTTTTACAAAAACGTAACATTAGCAAAAAAAATCCCGAATTATGGTATAAATTTTATAGGTTATATACGGAAAAAGAAAAAAGAAAGCGGTGTAAAAAATAAAATGAAAAAGCTAAAAATGGCATCTTGTGCATTAGTTGCAGGATTAATGTTTTCTGGGCTAACACCAAATGTATTTGCAGAAGATAAAATTTCTGACGTGAAATCACAAATTAACACACAAAATGACACTTTACATAAACAACAACAAGAACGTGATGAATTACAAAAGCAAATGAATGACTTAAACAAAACAATTCAAGGTTTAGATAAATCCGTTCAAGAGAATGCTGCAAAGCTTGATGAAACAATGAAAAAAGTTTCTGATACTGAGCAATTAATTGAAAAGAAAAATAAAGATATTGCAGAATTACAAACAAAGATTGCAAAACGTGAAGAGCTACTAAGAAAGCGTTTAGTTGCACTTCAAGAACAACCAAATACGAACGTTGTAACAGAAGTTCTTGTAAACTCTAAAAACGTTGCAGATTTAGTTGATCGTTTAACTTCTGTTTCTAAAATTCTTGAGTCTGATGAAGATATCATGAAAACACAACAAGAAGATCAAGCTAGTGTGAAAAAAGATGTTGCAACGGTAAAAGAGAAACAAAAAGAATTAAAAGAAGCACAAGCTCAAATTGAAACTGCTAAGAAAGAACTTGACGCTGAAAAAGAGAAAAAAGCAACAGCGGTAAACGATTTAAGCGGTAAAATGGATACAGTTGTAACTTCAATGACAAGTACGGAGGGTCAATTGAAAGAGCTTGAGAAACAAGCGTTACAATTACAACGCATTGCAGAAGAAGAAGCACAAGCAAAAGCTGCACAAGAAGCTGCTGCTCAAAAACAAGCAGAGCAAGCTGCTAAAGCTGCGCAAGCTCAACCAGCACAAGCACCTGCAGAGCAAGCTGCACCAGCAAACAATGGTGGACAAGCTCAAAAAGAAGAGCCTAAAAAAGAAGCACCTAAAAAGGAAGAGCCTAAGAAAGAAGAGCCTAAAAAAGAAGCACCTAAACAAGAAGAGAAAAAACCAGCTCCAAATGTGGGTGGCGTAATTGGAAAAGCGCAAAGCTACTTAGGTTTACCATATGTTTGGGGAAGTGCATCTCCATCAAACGGTGGTTTTGACTGTAGTGGATTCATTTCTTACATCTTTGGTGTAGGTCGTCAAGACGTTAGGGGTTACTGGAACTCAGTTTCTAAAGTAGATAGCCCACAACCAGGAGACTTAGTATTCTTCCAAGGTACTTATAAAGCAGGTCCATCTCACATCGGTATTTACGTTGGTAATGGCCAAATGATCCATGCTAGTGATAAAGGAATTGCGTACGGTGATATTAACAGTTCGTATAACCAAAAACATTTCTTAGGATACGGTCGATTCTAGGATTTATAAAAGAATAAAAAACGTGTATAAAGTCGATAGCTTACTATTTTATAAGTAGGTTATCGGCTTTTTTGAGTTTTTACGAGATGATGAGAAAGGTTTATAGTAGTGCTGGAGGTGATTGTTGATGCTAGCGGGGAAACAGTTGCTATTAGAAGAACTTTCTTCAGATTTACAGAGGGAATTAAACGATTTGAAAAAGAAGGGAGAGATCGTATGTGTACAAGGTGTAAAAAAGAAGAATTCTAAATATATGTGCCAACGCTGCGGAAATGTAGATCGGCGGCTATTTGCGTCGTTTTTATGTAAAAGGTGCAGTAAAGTGTGCGCATATTGCCGGAAGTGTATAACGATGGGGAGAGTAAGTGAATGTGCTGTACTTGTTCGCGGGATTGCTGAAAGAAAGAGAGAAAAGAATTCAAATTTGTTACAGTGGAACGGGACGTTGTCTACTGGCCAGAATTTGGCGGCGCAAGGAGTTATAGAGGCTATTAAGCAAAAAGAATCATTTTTTATTTGGGCTGTATGCGGGGCTGGGAAAACAGAGATGTTGTTTTACGGAATTAACGAAGCGCTTCAAAAAGGAGAAAGAGTTTGTATCGCAACGCCGAGAACGGATGTTGTTCTGGAATTAGCACCGAGATTGCAAGAAGTATTTCCATATATAAAGGTAGCGGCTTTATATGGAGGGAGTGTGGATAAAGAAAAAGATGCAGTACTAGTCGTTGCGACTACGCATCAATTATTACGTTATTATAGGGCGTTTCATGTCATGGTTGTAGATGAGATAGATGCGTTTCCATATTGTGCAGATCAAATGTTACAGTACGCGGTAAAACAAGCGATGAAAGAAAAAGCTGCGCGTATTTATTTAACTGCGACTCCAGATGAAACGTGGAAGCGAAAACTTAAACAAGGTAAACAAAAAGGTGTTATTGTTTCTGGACGATATCATCGTCATCCTTTGCCAGTTCCTTTATTTTGTTGGTGCGGGAATTGGAAAAAAAACCTCATTCATAAAAGAATTCCTCGAGTTTTACTACAGTGGTTACAAACATACTTAAATAAAAAATTCCCTATTTTTTTATTCGTCCCCCATGTGCGATATATAGAAGAAATAAGCTTGTTGTTAAAACCATTAAACAATCGAATTGAAGGTGTACATGCAGAAGATCCAGGGAGAAAAGAAAAAGTAGCGGCTTTCAAAAAGGGAGAAATCCCATTATTAGTTACAACGACAATTTTAGAGCGAGGCGTAACGGTGAAAAATTTGCAAGTCGCAGTTTTGGGGGCGGAAGAAGAAATATTTTCAGAAAGTGCGCTCGTACAAATTGCGGGCCGAGCAGGGCGGAGCTTTGAAGCACCGTATGGAGAGGTCATTTATTTTCACTATGGCAAGACAGAGGCGATGGTGCGCGCGAAAAAACATATTCAAGGTATGAATAAAAATGCGAAAGAACAAGGATTGATCGATTAATGCATTGTTTACTTTGTGATGAGTGTTTTGTAGAAAAGATTAGTTGGTACACTTTTTTTGTAAAGTGTCATAGAAAATATATATGTGATAGATGTGAGCAGAAACTTTCCTATATTATAGGAGAAATTTGCATGGAGTGCGGGCGACCTTTAGAATTTGTTCCTGCCTCATTTCAAGAAGACGGTATTTGTATAGATTGTATAAGGTGGACGAAAGAGGAGAAGTATCGTTCTTTTAAAAACCGTTCGTTATATATGTATGATGATGAGATGAAAGAAATAGTAGCACAGTTTAAGTTTCGGGGGGATGCAGAGTTAGTGCACATTTTTTATCGTCCTTTTCGAAATTTATTTCAAAAGCATTTTGCCAATGTTTCAACTGTTATCGCTGTTCCGCTTAGTAAGGAAAGGGAAATTGAACGTGGTTTTAATCAAGCTGAGTTATTAGCAACTTGTTTGCCTGTCAAAATTTCTTATCCATCATTAAGAAGAAGGGAAACAGAAAAGCAAAGTAAGAAGACACGTAAAGAAAGGGTGTCAGGAAGCAATCCTTTTTATTTTCAGGGAGAAGAGATGTTTTCTGGGCAACATATTTTACTCGTTGATGACGTGTATACGACAGGGATTACAGTTAGGCAAATCGGAAGTTTGTTATATGAAAGAGGGGCAAGAGAAGTATCTAGTTTGACACTTTGTAGAAGTTAATATGGCAGTGTCGAAAGGGATAATAAAAAGGCGATAAGTCTTCTTTGACTTCATATGTTGTCATTCGTTATAGTCAAAATATGGGGCGAATGCCCTGATTTTTAGAGTGAAGGGAATGGAATGAACATGCAAGGAAGAGTGAAATGGTTCAATGCAGAAAAGGGATTTGGGTTTATTGAGCGTGAAGATGGTGACGATGTATTTGTCCATTTTTCTGCTATTCAACAAGATGGATATAAGTCATTAGAAGAAGGGCAACAAGTAGAGTTTGACATTGTAGATGGAGCACGTGGACCACAAGCAGCTAATGTTGTGAAACTGTAGGGTATATTGTTTTTGGAAGAGAAAGCTGCGTTTGTGGCAACGTTATATATATGTAGTAGAACCTCTTGTTTTTCGCAAGGGGTTTTTGTTATAGTGTAAGTTGTCAAAAAGTTGTTTCTTTTCTGTAACGAATTGTCCACAGAAATATTCGTTATTCACGATGTTAATAGGATAAAATAAAGATAGAAACGATGCATCTTTTCATTTCAACAAAAAACGATAAAAAAATCGCAATTCCACTAATTTTTTTAAAAAAGTTAGAAGGAGTTTTTAAGCCAATGTCGAAATTATAATACATAGGCTTGAAAGGAGGAATTCATCTATGAAATTCAACATTCGTGGTGAAAATATTGAAGTAACTCCAGCATTAAAGGAATATGTAGAGAAAAAACTAAGTAAGTTAGAGCGTTATTTTGATACATTCCCAGAGATTAAAGTTAATTTAAAAGTATACTCTGACAAGCAACGTGTCGAGGTAACAATACCATTTACTGATTTATTACTTCGTGCAGAAGAAACTAATAGCGATATGTACGCTGCTATCGATTTAGTAGTTGATAAAATTGAGCGACAAATTCGTAAACATAAAACAAAAGTAAATCGTAAGTTACGTGAGAAAGGTTCTATGAAAACGAACTTTATCCTTCCAGAAGCAGTAGCTGTTTTGGATGAGGTAGAAGAAGATGAATTAGAACTTGTACGTACAAAACGATTCGATTTAAAACCGATGGACGTTGAAGAGGCAATCCTACAAATGGATATGCTAGGACATAATTTCTTCGTCTTCACAAATGCTGATACAAACGAAACTAATGTTGTATATGGCCGTAAAGATGGGAAATACGGTTTAATCGAAACTAAATAATAATTCGAAAGCGCAGCCGAAATGGCTGCGCTTTTTTTGTATTTTTCGCAGCAAGGT
Source organism: Bacillus sp. JAS24-2 (assembly GCF_008274905.1). Taxonomy (NCBI): domain Bacteria; kingdom Bacillati; phylum Bacillota; class Bacilli; order Caryophanales; family Bacillaceae; genus Bacillus; species Bacillus sp. JAS24-2. Next base: position 4,907,405 of record NZ_CP031068.1, on the reverse strand, counting down.
TAAAAAAGTTTTATAAGTAGCCGATTTCATTAAGAAGTGATTTTTAGGCGGTATTTCCTCAAAACAGCAGGAGAAAATTCGAAACTTAGAGAGGTGAGTTACTCTTTATTATTTGGAACAGGCATAGGAATGTAGCTACCTTTACAAGTAATTCTTTGCTAGGGATATAGTATTGTTTTTAAAAATTTAACGAAATGTTCGCAAGTGTAAAAGTAATATTAAATATTCTGAAATCCATTGAAGGTGTGTTGAGGTGTTGTTACCATAATATTGTATTATATTGATTTTGTTCCTTCAGTGGAAAAATACAATCAATATAATGCTACAAATTATCGGAGGTGCTTTTAGTGGGCATTAAGAAAAAAAGTCGTTTTATGTTTGGATCTGTTTTATCGTTAGGTATTTTAGCTAGTACTTTCGCTTTAACCGAACCGACTAAGGCTAGTACAAGGGATGACCATGTGAATTTTACCTTTAGACTTTGGAGTCCATATGATTATACTAATGCACGTCCTAAAGAGACGCCTACCTCTATGTATATGCGTGTGAAGAGCAGTGAGAAGGGCGGAGGTTCTTTCAATGTTTGGACAGAAGCAGATAAAAATAAAAATGCAGAAGATAGAAAATGGGTAAATGTTTCAGGTAAGCATGAAGGAACAGTGATACCAGGTAGAACATATCTTTTTCAAAATTATGCATATGAAAACCATGGGAAAAATGTGCCTGTGAGATTTGGTGGTTATTCTAGAGAAAATAATGCTTATCCTACTGCTTGGAGTCCTGATAGTGTAAGACCTAGTGGACCTTACATTGAATATTGATTTAGAAATTATAAATTGAAATTATTTATTTTATAGTGCTAGAAAAAGTCGTATAGTTTCAAATCCGGATTATACGACTTTTCCTGCTATTTCATTTTTAAAATAGGAGGAGCTGTAATGAGGTTTATTTCAAAATATATTTTAGTTTGTTTTTTTATATTGAGTATTAGTTTCTTAGTTTCTTGTCAAAAGAAAGTAGATGAACCTATTGTACATATTGAAGATACTTTAACGGAAAAAGATAATTTGAAAAGTATTGAATTAAAAGGGATTAACAAAAATACTATTTTTGAACAAGTGTTTTTGGAAAGTGAAAATGGTGATGATTTCTTTCAAGGACAAATAGAAAAAAATGATAGTTTAATAGAGGATAAGCTTTCAAATAAAAAATTGAAATTAGGAGTTATACCAGAAAATTATTATGTTTTTTTGACGGGTGTTACGAATAAGAAAAAACCAACGTATCTCTTGGGACGGATTGAACAAACTGATGGAGAAGTAATTCAGTGGAAACAAGAAGTTAAGAGTGTAAAAAGAAAAGGCGCAAATGATGTTTATCAGTATGAAGTTGAGTTTCCTAAATTTGAAGGAGAGAGAGCAAATGTTTCTTTTCGTTACATTTGGTTAAATAAAGAAAAGAAATGTTATGGTGTTGCGGATCAATTGTTCATATTAAAAAAGATTTAAATTTAATGGTTTATGGAGGAGCTATAGATGAGTTACTTTTTAGGAAGGATTTTAAAAGGTAGGATGTTTTGGTTGTCTTTATTTATTATGTTAGTAATTGTTATTGCTCAATATATTGCTATGTTTGTGACAACTAAAGGATTTAACGATGCTGGGATTATAAAGGTATCCCCATATTTATCTAATATTTTATATTTTAATAGATTATCGTTTTATAGTGAGTTTTATTTACTTATATTTCCTATGCTTTCCGCAATGGCTGTAGCAGGGATTTATAGAATTGATAAAAATTATGGATTTATTTATCCTGTTATTTCTAAGATGGGAACATGTTATTATTTTAAGCTGCTTTATTTTATTAATTTTATTGTATCTTTTTTTATTATAAGTGTCCCTTTACTATTTAATTTTTATTTATATGTGATGACTTATCCAACAGTTGCTCCGCATCCAATATTAAATTATATGGCTTCTACTGTTTCGCCAACAGCTCAATTTCATATAGTTTATTATAAGTACCCTACTTTATATTTTCTAATGTATGTATTTTTAAATGGCTTATACGGTGCGGTTTTTTCGAGTTTAGCTTTATCAGTTTCGTTTTTTATAAAACGAGTTTATTTTATTTATTTAGTTCCATTTATTTTACATATTTTTTGGCTTGGTATTGGAAAAGGGATTCTCAATCCTAAAGATTATTTAATTAAAGATTTTGGCTTTTTTGAATTACAAATTTTTCTTAGTGTACTGTTATGTATTTGGTTTTGTTCTGTAGTTCTTTATTTACGGGGGAGTAGGAAGTATGTTCTTTTATAATGTTATGAAAGAAACTATAAGGATGAAATATGTTTGGTTAAGTATTCTTTTTGTACTTAATGTTAGTATCATTGGTTGCTTGTTCAATTATTTTGAACCCGGAATTGTAAAAGAGAAAATGAACGAATTGGAAGCTTTGTATAAGGTTATGTCGTTGTATAATTTGTCGACTATATTTATTCCTTTAACAATTGTTTTTTCTGTATATTCTATGTCGAACTTTTTTAGTATTTATGTTGTTTACAGAGTGAATAATGCATTGAAATTAGTTTCTATATATTATTTAAAATTATTCGTTTTTGTTTACTTTTTTGCTGGGAGTATGATTTTACAGTTGTTTTTGATGTCAACTATGATGGCTGTAACTAGTGTTGATGTAAATTATCCATTATTATTTTGCATTCAATTATTTGCGAGTGTTTTTATATGTATGATAAGTGCTTTATTGCAATTATTTTTACCTAGTTTACTTGTAATAATATGTATGATTACTGCTGTTTTATTAGATAGATTTATATTACATGGATTTTTATTTACAAATGCTTTTTATATAAATGTCTTTGAAGATGCTACTGGTTTATTTATACGCTTATTTGGCTGTTTTTTTATCTTTTTTATAAGTGTATGGATTTTATCTAAAAAAAGTTATATTTCTATGAATGATGAGACAGAGGTGGTCTAGTTTACATTATGATCTTATATTATTTGTTAAAAAGAGATTTATATGTAAGGTTTCGAGATTCCATCAAGATAATGTTTTTTTTATTCTTAATTTACGCTATTATTGCAATTGCCTTTTTATACAATCAGCCTCTTAGTAATGGTAAAGAATCTGTATTAGTAGATGCTACCTTTTATCGATTTTTTCATGGAGTAGATTTTGTGGATTTATTTTATTTTTATAAGGAGGGGCGATTTTCTATCCCTTTTTATTGGATATTCTTTCAAATCACTCCTTTGTTGCTTGTAGGGAATTTTGCTTTTTCAGATATTCAACAGAATGGTGTTTATTTATTTCCTCGTGTTAAGAAGAAGCATTTTCTGTGGTTAACGAAAATATTATCTTTGTTTTTTTATATAATTATTATTTGGATTGGTATGTATTTTATTTGGTTTAGCGCTTACTATTTGCTTTCTTTAGGCGAGTATAATTTTTTAAATTTATATAGTCAATTTCCTTATAAGATATTAGGTACTATGCTAATTCAAATAATTATAAGCTTTTTATTAGCTTTGATTTTTGAGTTTTTAACTTTTTATATACCGATAACTATTGTTTTTGTACTAATGTTGTTGTACCTATTTTGGTCTATTTTCTTTCATAGTATTTATTTTTTAGGCTCTTTTGTTATGCCAAATCGTTGGTATTTTGTTGATCACAGTTCAATTCAATTGACTTTAGGTAATAATCAATCTATTCAATATAATGATTTACTTTTAATAGGAGTAGTAATTGTTGTTGTAATGATTTTATTAGGTAGTTTTTGTTTTAAAAAACTAGATGTGATAGGTGAATAATTTATGGACAATTATATTAAATGTGAATGTATGACGAAAAGATTAAAAGGAAATATTGTGTTAGATAATATTAGTTTGTCAGTAAAAAAAGGCGAATTTTTAGTTTTGAAGGGGCATAATGGCTCTGGTAAAACGATGATTTTACGCGCTATATCAGGGTTAATGCGCTTGAATTCTGGAGTTGTTTATATAGATAATGAAATAATTGGAAAACAAAAGCAATTTCCTGATTCTATGGGAATATTGATTGAATATCCAAGTTTTATTCCAGGGTATACTGGTTTTCAGAATTTGAAATTTTTATCATCGATTAACAATAAAATCTCCGATGAGGAGATTTATAATATTATTCAAAGGGTTGGACTTGATAAAACAGATAAGAGAAAGTATAAAAGATACTCTTTAGGTATGAAACAACGTTTAGGGATAGCGCAAGCTTTAATGGAACAACCAAAATTACTGTTATTAGACGAGCCAACTAATGCTTTAGATAGTGATGGGATAAAAGATGTTTTAGATATTTTGAAAGTAGAAAAAGCCAAGGGAACGACTATTGTTGTAGCCAGTCATGATGTGCATGTTCTAGATAATGAAATGGTAGATCGTATTGTACATGTTAATAATGGAAAGTTGGTAGATTAAGAGTGACGAGAAAACATATCTTAATAAGTATTGGATTGTGTCTGTTGCTATGTATATTTGCTAGTTTATTAAGATTTAAAACATTAAATCTTAATAATGAATCTTATAAAGTGGTAAAAGATGAGTTTTTATCTAATAGAACTTTTGAAGATGGGCAAGGAGTTACGTTTCATGCACTCAATCCTCTTGACCCTACAAAAGTTTATGATCCCTATGAAGACCGTGAAGTAGTGACGTATGTTTTACCTTTAGATATTACAAATACAACAAATCGAGATATTAACTTGCTTAGTAATAAGTCTATTTCCGATACAATGTTTTATTCTAAAATAGGTGAGTTTTATAATTTAATCCCTTATTCAATGGAATTACCTAAAAAATATCAGTTTGATCCTGTAATACCTGCTGGTAAAACAGTACGAGGGTATATAGGGACAAATTATTTTATAGGAGATGACCCTTATAAAAATTATAAAAACTTTTCAAATGAATCAACTAAAGTGAAATTCATTTCTTGTATAAAGGATAAGAAAGGGAAATATCATGAATTAGAAATACCGATAAATTAATAAAATTTATGATTGATACAGCTATATTTTAATGGTGTTTGTAGATCTTGCAACATAACAATATCTTTTAAAGTCGGAGTTTTTTTGTAGGTGTAAGTATCTATGGATGCTGCACCTGCAAAGTTTCCGGCTTTTTGTAATTGCGATTTAGATTTTATTAAGGAATTTCTGGTAGTCATATTCTTTAAAAGGAAACTTGAAAGAATATGACTTAGATTTAATACGAAATTTGTAACGTGAAATTGAAATAGCGAGACAGAGAAAAGGAACGTAACAAATGAAATAAAAACTTTTTCTGAATATAAGGCCCGACATCTTGCCGATTGTTGTCATAGTTATGAGACAAGTGTTACAATTATCATTAGGTATATACATTTTAGTTTTTTTAATTAGGAGAAAAATTGGCATAACATACATTTGATTTTTATAACGACTGATTGTAATAGAGAAAAAGAAAACAATCGGAAGTTTTATTTTAATAAAAAGAGGAGCGTATTTCCTATGATCGGTATTTTAAAAAAGGTGTTTGATGTAAATCAACGCCAAATTAAACGTATGCAAAAGACAGTTGAGCAAATTGATGCATTAGAGTCATCTATTAAGCCACTAACTGATGAACAATTAAAAGGAAAGACGCTTGAATTTAAAGAACGTCTAACAAAAGGTGAAACAGTAGATGATCTACTACCTGAAGCTTTTGCAGTTGTTCGCGAAGCGGCAACTCGTGTTCTTGGAATGCGTCCATATGGCGTACAGTTAATGGGTGGTATTGCCTTACATGAAGGGAATATTTCTGAGATGAAAACGGGTGAAGGTAAAACGTTAACATCTACATTACCTGTATATTTAAATGCTTTAACAGGAAAAGGTGTTCATGTTGTTACAGTCAATGAATATTTAGCACAACGTGATGCGAGCGAAATGGGACAACTTCATGAGTTCCTTGGCTTAACGGTAGGAATTAACTTAAATAGTATGTCACGCGAAGAGAAACAAGAGGCTTATGCTGCTGATATTACGTATAGCACAAATAATGAGCTTGGATTCGATTACTTACGTGATAACATGGTTTTATATAAAGAGCAGTGCGTTCAACGTCCACTTCACTTTGCTATTATCGATGAAGTCGATTCTATTTTAGTCGATGAAGCACGTACGCCGCTTATTATTTCAGGACAAGCTCAAAAATCAACAGAGCTATACATGTTTGCAAATGCATTTGTTCGTACGTTAGAAAATGAAAAAGATTATTCATTTGATGTGAAAACGAAAAATGTAATGCTAACAGAAGATGGTATTACGAAAGCGGAGAAAGCTTTCCATATTGAAAACTTATTCGATTTAAAACATGTAGCACTTCTTCACCATATTAATCAGGGACTTCGTGCACACGTTGTTATGCACCGTGATACAGATTATGTTGTACAAGAAGGCGAAATCGTAATTGTAGACCAATTCACTGGTCGTCTTATGAAAGGTCGTCGTTATAGCGAAGGATTACACCAAGCGATTGAAGCAAAAGAAGGTGTAGAAATTCAAAATGAAAGCATGACGCTTGCAACAATTACATTCCAGAACTACTTCCGTATGTATGAAAAATTATCTGGTATGACTGGTACAGCGAAAACAGAGGAAGAGGAATTCCGTAACATTTACAATATGAACGTTATTGTAATTCCGACAAACAAACCGATTATTCGTGATGATCGTGCCGATTTAATCTTTAAATCAATGGAAGGTAAGTTCAATGCTGTTGTTGAGGATATTGTAAATCGTCATAAACAAGGGCAACCTGTTCTTGTAGGTACAGTTGCAATTGAAACTTCAGAGCTTATTTCAAAAATGTTAACGCGTAAAGGTGTACGTCATAACATCTTAAATGCGAAAAACCATGCTCGTGAAGCAGATATCATTGCAGAGGCTGGTATGAAAGGTGCTGTAACAATCGCGACGAACATGGCAGGTCGTGGTACAGATATTAAGCTTGGAGACGATGTGAAAAACGTTGGTTTAGCAGTTATCGGTACAGAGCGTCACGAAAGTCGTCGTATTGATAATCAGTTACGTGGTCGTGCTGGTCGTCAAGGGGACCCTGGTGTTACGCAGTTTTACTTATCGATGGAAGATGAATTAATGCGCCGATTTGGTTCAGATAATATGAAAGCAATGATGGACCGCCTTGGTATGGATGATTCTCAGCCGATTGAAAGTAAAATGGTTTCTCGTGCGGTAGAATCTGCACAAAAACGTGTTGAAGGAAATAACTATGATGCACGTAAGCAGTTACTGCAATATGATGATGTACTTCGTCAACAACGTGAAGTTATTTACAAACAGCGTCAAGAGGTAATGGAGTCTGACAACTTACGCGGCATTATTGAAGGTATGATGAAATCTACAGTAGAACGTGCTGTTGCCCTTCATACGCAAGAGGAAATTGAAGAAGATTGGAACATTAAAGGTCTTGTTGACTACTTAAATACAAACCTTCTTCAAGACGGAGATGTAAAAGAAGAAGAATTACGTCGCCTTGCTCCTGAGGAAATGAGCGAACCGATTATCGCGAAATTAATAGAGCGATACAATGAAAAAGAAAAGCTTATGCCAGAAGAGCAAATGCGTGAGTTTGAGAAGGTTGTTGTATTCCGCGTTGTAGATACGAAATGGACAGAGCATATTGATGCAATGGATCACCTTCGTGAAGGTATTCATTTACGTGCTTACGGTCAAATCGATCCACTTCGTGAGTACCAAATGGAAGGGTTCGCGATGTTCGAGTCAATGGTTGCTTCTATTGAAGAGGAAATTTCTCGTTACATTATGAAAGCTGAAATTGAACAAAACTTAGAACGTCAAGAAGTTGTTCAAGGTGAAGCTGTTCATCCTTCTAGCGATGGCGAAGAAGCAAAGAAAAAGCCAGTTGTAAAAGGTGACCAAGTGGGCCGCAACGATTTATGTAAATGTGGTAGCGGTAAAAAATATAAAAACTGCTGTGGTATCGTTCAGTAATATAGGACGGTAGCTTTGGCTGTTTTGCAAACTTTTATATCAAAAATGTATAATTAAGAAGGATTAAACTCTCTCCGTAATAAGTGGAGAGAGTTTCCCTTGTTTTCATACGAAAGTAACAGCAATTACATAGAGGTGAAGGAAATGGAATTAGTAGAAATTAGACAGGAATTAGAGAAAATGGCTAAGCGATTAGCGGCTTTTAGGGGGTCTCTTTGACCTCCCTACTAAGGAGAAACAAATTGCAGAATTAGAAGAAAAAATGATGGGCGCAGGATTTTGGGATGACCAACAAGGCGCACAAGCTGTAATTAATGAAGCGAATGCGTTAAAAGATATGGTTGGAAAGTTCCGTCAGTTAGATGAGACGTTTGAAAATTTAGAAATCACGCATGAGCTTTTAAAAGAAGAGTATGATGAAGATTTACATGAGGAATTAGAATCAGAAGTAAAAGGCTTAATTCAAGAAATGAATGAGTATGAGCTTCAGTTACTATTAAGTGATCCTTATGATAAAAATAATGCGATTTTAGAGTTACATCCAGGTGCAGGTGGAACTGAGTCACAAGACTGGGGTTCTATGTTATTACGTATGTACACACGCTGGGCTGAAAAACGCGGATTCAAAGTAGAAACGGTTGATTATTTACCAGGTGATGAAGCTGGTATTAAGAGTGTAACTTTATTAATTAAAGGTCATAACGCTTACGGTTACTTAAAAGCAGAGAAAGGTGTACATCGTCTTGTACGTATTTCACCATTCGATTCTTCAGGGCGCCGTCATACATCGTTCGTATCTTGTGAAGTTGTACCAGAGTTCAATGATGAAGTTGAAATCGAAGTACGTACAGAAGATTTAAAAATTGATACGTACCGAGCAAGTGGAGCTGGTGGGCAGCACGTAAATACGACAGATTCAGCAGTTCGTATTACACATACACCGACAAATACGGTTGTAACATGTCAGTCGGAGCGTTCTCAAATTAAAAACCGTGAGCATGCGATGAAAATGTTAAAAGCGAAATTATATCAAAAGAAACTAGAAGAGCAACAAGCAGAATTAGATGAAATTCGCGGAGAGCAAAAAGAAATCGGATGGGGTAGCCAAATCCGTTCTTACGTATTCCACCCGTATTCTCTTGTAAAAGACCATCGTACAAATACGGAGGTTGGTAACGTACAAGCTGTTATGGATGGAGAGATTGATCCATTTATTGATGCTTACTTACGTTCTCGTATCTAATAAGCGAAAAAAAGCCAACGAAATTGTTGGCGCATGCTGAGGACAATAGAGGATATAAAGAATATAAAGAATTTGATTCTATTTTTATAGATGAAGTAAAGAGGAAGAGAAGTTGGAAACGACAACTTCTCTTTTTGATGGGATTATATGTAGATTACAATGCTGTATATTGTTTTGTAAAAAGTAGAGAATAGTAAAATAGAGCGGTAATAGGGTAAAGATTTATATAGAACTTTTCTAATTTTCCTTTTAAAAAGGATACTTTATAGAAGTTTTTTAAGTTGTTCACAGAATTGAAACAACTTATGAAAGCTTTATTTTATCAAGGTTCTCACTGTATTTTTGAGGAATATGAAATACACCTTAGTTTTTCTATATAAAGATAATGCTTATAATGAAAATGAGTGTGTTAGGAATAAAAAGAATATCAACAATGGGGAGCGATAGAAGTGAAAAAGAAATTGTTGGCTATTGCGCTAGGGACATCGGTTGTTTTTGCTTTAGGAGCATGCGGAAATAAAGAAGAGAGTAAGTCTTCGAAACAGTCTGCAAGCACAGACAGCGCAGAACAAATTTTCCAAAGAAGTTGTGCGGGATGTCACGCAACAGATTTATCAGGGGCAACTGGACCTGATTTAAGAAAAGTAGGCGGTAAGTACGACGCTGCAGATATCGAAGAGATTATTAAAAAAGGCCGTGGTTCAATGTCACCAGGACTTATTCAAGGTGAAGATGCGAAAAAAGTATCTGAATGGTTAGCTGAACATAAATAAAAAGGTGAAATGGGCGAGTTGATAATATAGTCAGCTCGTTTTCCTTTTTTCTGGTATGTAACATAACTGTAACAAAAATGTATCCAAATTGGAAACCGTTTGATGTTACAATGGGGTTTGTAGAATTTTGCTGAAATATATTACATAGAGTGGTATTGCTTATGAGAAAGCATAAGTAAACTACCTTCAACAAGGATGACTAAATGAAAATGAAGGATGTCTTTTATTTTCAGATGTACAGAAAAGTATTTCGAAAAAAATCATTAAGTATTGGGTGATAAATAATGATAAAAATGACGAATGTTTATAAGGAGTACCCGAATGGTATGAAAGCCATTGCTGGTCTTACAGTTAACATTAAACAAGGTGAATTCGTATACGTAGTTGGACCGAGTGGAGCCGGGAAATCTACATTTATTAAAATGATGTATCGTGAAGAGAAACCATCTACAGGATCTATTAATGTAAATGGACTTACTATCGAAACATTGGCAGAAAGAGACGTTCCGTATTTTCGTCGTCAATTAGGCGTAATTTTCCAAGATTTTAAATTGCTACCTAAATTAACGGTATATGAGAATGTTTCGTTTGCTTTAGAAGTAATTGAAGAAGAACCGGATGCAATTCGTGAGCGTGTAACAGAAGTTCTAGGTCTTGTAGGCCTTGAAGATCGTGCAGACGCACTTCCAAGTGAGCTTTCAGGTGGGGAGCAACAACGTGTGGCTATTGCAAGAGCAATTGTAAATAGACCAAAGGTTGTAATTGCCGATGAGCCAACAGGTAACTTAGATATTGAAACAGCTCTTGATATTATGAATATTTTTACTCGCATTAATGAGCGCGGCACAACGATCGTTATGGCGACGCATAATGCAGATATCGTAAATACAATCCGTCATCGTGTAATCGCGATTGAAGGCGGAAAAATTGTTCGAGATGAGATTGAGGGAGGATACGGATATGAAGGCTAAGACCCTTAGTCGACATTTGCGAGAAGGTGTAAAGAATCTATCACGTAACGGATGGATGACATTTGCTTCTGTTAGTGCAGTAACAGTTACATTATTACTTGTAGGTGTCTTTTTAACAGCGATTATGAATATGAACCATTTTGCGACGAAAGTAGAGCAAGATGTAGAGATTCGTGTACACATTGATCCAGCTGCAAAAGAAGCGGATCAAAAGAAATTAGAAGAAGATATGAGTAAGATTGCAAAAGTAGATTCTATTAAATATTCTTCTAAAGAAGAAGAGTTAAAACGTTTAATTAAAAGCTTAGGTGATAGTGGAAAAACGTTTGAGTTATTTGAACAAGATAACCCACTTAAAAACGTATTCGTTGTAAAAGCAAAAGAACCAACCGATACAGCGACAATCGCGAAGAAGGTTGAAAAAATGCAGTTTGTTAGTAATGTTCAGTACGGAAAAGGACAAGTTGAACGATTATTTGATACTGTAAAAACTGGTCGTAACATTGGGATTGCGTTAATTGCTGGTCTTTTATTCACAGCGATGTTCTTAATCTCTAATACAATTAAAATTACAATTTATGCTCGTAGTACAGAAATTGAAATTATGAAACTTGTTGGTGCAACAAACTGGTTTATTCGTTGGCCATTCTTGCTAGAGGGATTATTCTTAGGAGTATTAGGATCAATTATTCCAATTGGCCTAATTCTAATTACGTATAATTCGTTGCAAGGTGTGTTTAATGAAAAACTTGGCGGAACAATTTTCGAGCTTCTACCATACAGTCCGTTCGTATTCCAATTAGCTGGTTTACTAGTGTTAATCGGTGCTTTAATCGGTATGTGGGGAAGTGTAATGTCAATTCGTCGCTTCTTAAAAGTATAAAAAGTTGCAAACATAATTCGTACAAGCTTATCATATAGTAGAAATAGGTAAAGGCATCACACACTGTGTGATGCCTTTTGCTACACCACCTGTGTGTTTTGGAAAGGGGAATTCCGCATTGAAACGTAGAGTTGCAATTATTGGAATGGTTGTTGCATTTTTAATTGGTGCTGGCGGAATGTTTGCAGGCATGTCTGTATTTGGGGTTAACCCATCAGAAGTAACGCAAACAATTTCGAGTGGGAATGCTAGCACTGCGCAAGGGAATTTGGCAAAAATTAATGAGGCGTATGCACTAATTGATTCACGTTATGTGGAAGACGTGAAAGATGAAAAGTTAGTTGAAGGTGCAATACAAGGTATGTTGTCTACGCTGAAGGACCCTTATTCCACGTATATGGATAAAGAAACAGCCAAACAGTTTAGTGAATCGCTTGATCCCGAATTAGAGGGGATTGGGGCTGAGGTGAACAAGACGGACGGTAAGCTTATTATCGTATCGCCAATTAAAGGTTCACCAGCAGAAAAGATAGGAATTAAACCGAATGACCAAATTTTATCTGTAGATGGAAACAGTGTGAAAGACTTATCACGTGAAGAAGCAGTATTAAAAATTCGTGGTAAAAAGGGAACGACTGTCGCAATTGAAATTAAACGTGCGGGAGTAACTGATCCGATCGTATTTAAAATTAAGCGTGAAAAGATTCCAATCTTTACAGTATTTAGTTCTGTGAAGCAAGAGAGTGGAAAAGATATCGGTTATATGCAAATCACTTCTTTTGCTGAAAATACAGCGAAAGAATTTAAGGATCAGTTAAAAGAGTTAGAGAAGAAAAATATAAAAGGCTTAGTTATTGACGTACGTGGTAATCCTGGTGGCTATTTAAATAGTGTAGAAGATATACTAGGGGAAATTATGACGAATAAAAAGCCGATGCTACAAGTAGAGCAGCGAAATGGTGAGAAGAAGAAATTCTCTACGGAACTGAAAGAGAGAAAACCATATCCAATTTCAGTATTAATTGATAATGGAAGTGCTTCTGCTTCAGAGATTTTAGCGGGTGCGCTAAAAGAAGGAGAAGGATACGATTTAATTGGTGAAAAGACATTTGGTAAAGGTACTGTCCAGCAAGCTGTTCCATTTAAAGACGGCAGCAACATTAAATTAACGATGTTTAAATGGTTAACACCGGATGGGAACTGGATTCATAAAAAAGGAATCGCGCCAACAGTAGAAGTGAAGCAACCAAATTATTATCATGCGACACCAATTCAAATTGAAAAAACACTTTCATACAATTCAAATGATGTACAAGTAAAACATGCTCAAGAAATGCTTAAGAGCTTAGGGTATGTACCAGGTCGTGAAGATGGATACTTTAGTAAAGAGACAGAATCGGCTCTAAAAGCATTCCAAAATGCAAATGAGATGGAAGCGACAGGACAGCTTGATAAAAAGACAGCTGAAGCGATTCAAACTAAAATTATCGAAAAAATTCGTTCTGGAGAAAATGATCTACAATTACAGTCAGCATTAAAATTAATGGCAAAATAAGAAGAAATACAGGCAGTTTGCTGCCTGTATTTTTTTGTGTTAAACAAACGTTTGTTTAGTTATGATAATATAAAAAGAAAGAATGATATAAATGGTGGTGAATGAGTTCATGGAGGCGTGGATTTTTGAAATAATGCGGGCAGTTGGACGTTTTTTCTTACACCCTGCTGTCTATATATTTGTAATAAGTAGTATCTTCGTTGGATACTTACGTATGTTAAGAGAACGAAAAGATTTTTCTTTTAAAGTTTATGATATTTGGTTTGAACTGCGAACCTCTCTATTTGCAGGGATTGGATACGGATTAGTAGTATCTATTGTTACGATTGGGCTTGGACTTGTTGTTTCTAAAGCGAGCTTATGGGCCATTTTAATTTGGACGTTACTATTTGGATTAACGGCTATGTATCGATATTTATCGGCGGCTTATACATTTAGCATTGCGATTGTATGTGTTCTATTATCTTCTAAGCTACCAGTTTCCTTTTTACAGCTTCGAGAAGGTGAAGAGAGTACCATTGTATCCCTTGTTATTTTACTAGGCGTTATGCTTATTGTAGAAGGCTTATTGATTTCTAAAAACGCAGTAGGATATTCGACGCCGAGGATTAGGAAGGGGAAGCGTGGATTAAAGATTGGTTTACACGAATCAAAGCGTTTATGGATCGTTCCTATTTTTATTCTTGTACCGGGTGATGCGGTAACGCAGTTTATTTCATGGTGGCCTGTCGTTTCAATCGGTTCAAATACATATTCTCTATTCCTCGTTCCATTTTTAATTGGATTTATGAGAAAGATTAAAAGTTATGAGCCGACGGAAGCCTTATTATTTACAGGAAGACGTGTTTATGGATTAGCAGGACTTGTGCTCGTTTTAGGAGTCGCAAGTTACTGGTGGCACGTACTTGCAATTATCGCGATGGGAGTCGCAATGCTTGGGCGTTTCACAATCTCGATGCAAGAGAAAATTGCCGATGAAACAAGACCAGCATATTTTGCTGCACGCAATGATGGGCTCGTTGTACTAGATACAATTCCAAATACAATTGGAGCAGAGCTAAAATTACTGCCTGGAGAAATTATTACGAAAGTAAATGGAGTCATTCCAAAAAGCGCCGAGGAATTTTATGATGCGCTTCAAACGAAGACGACAGGAGCATTTTGTAAATTAGAAGTATTAGATACAAATGGTGAGCTTCGTCTTGCACAAACTGCATTATATGCTGGTGGGCATCACGAATTAGGTATTGTATTCGTTGAGCAGGAGCACGAGTGGGATTCGGAAGCGATGTAATAGAAGGAATGGTATCACCTTGTGGTGGTACCTTTTTTGTTTTTGGGGGAGGGGAGAGTAGTTAGTAAATGAAATTTATATCGGCGATTTTCCGAATATATCAGCGCAACTTGAAATATATCGGCGATTTTGCAAATATATCAGCGCAACTCGAAATATATCGGCGATTATTCGAATATATCGACTTTCCAGCAAAAAACGACAACTATCGCAAAGCTTATTTTCAGTTTCATAGACGGATAACTTGAATAATTATTTGATAATGGTTATCATTTAGGGAGTCTTTTTAATTTTGGAAAATGGAGGTAAGATATGCTGCGTAAATTTTTCTCGTACTATAAACCGTATAAAGGTTTATTTATACTCGACTTTTCTTGTGCGGTTGTCGCAGGATTATTAGAACTAGGCTTCCCGCTTATCGTAAATCAATTTATTGATAAGTTATTGCCAGGGCAAAACTGGACGCTTATTTTATGGGCTTGTTTCGGTTTACTCGCAGTTTATATGTTAAATGCAGGCTTACAATATGTCGTTACATATTGGGGACATATGCTTGGTGTTAACATTGAAACAGATATGAGGCAGAAATTATTTGATCATATTCAAAAGCTATCATTCAGATTTTTTGATAATAATAAAACTGGTCATTTAATTTCACGCCTTACAAACGATTTAATGGAAATTGGGGAAATTGCTCACCATGGACCAGAAGATCTATTTATCGCCGTAATGACTTTAGTTGGGGCATTCTCATTTATGATGATGATCAACTGGAAGTTAGCGTTATTAACGTTCTTCGTCATTCCATTCCTATTATGGTTAGCACTTTACTTTAATAAAAAAATGACAGGTACATTTAGACGTTTATTCTCAGACGTTGCTGATTTTAATGCATGCATTGAGAACAATGTTGGGGGAATTCGTGTTGTACAAGCATTCGGAAATGAAAAGTTTGAGAAAGAGCAATTTGCTGTCAACAACGCTCGTTTCCGTACAACGAAATTAATGGCGTATAAAATTATGGCGTTAAATTCATCGATTAGTTATATGCTCATGCGGCTCGTAACGCTCTTCGTCTTAATATGCGGTACATGGTTTGTTCTGCAAGGAGAATTAACGTACGGTGGATTTATCGGATTCGTTCTATTAACGAATATTTTCTTCCGCCCAATTGAAAAAATTAACGCGGTAATCGAAAGCTATCCGAAGGGAATCGCCGGTTTTAAAAGATATGTAGAGCTTCTTGAAACAGAGCCTGACATTGTAGACTCTAAAGATGCAATGGAAGTTAAACATGTACATGGTGATATTCAATATAACAACATTACGTTGGGATATGAAAATAAAGAACCAATTTTAAATGACATTAGTTTGAAAATACATGCAGGTGAAACGGTTGCGTTCGTTGGACCATCAGGAGCTGGGAAAACGACGTTATGTAGCCTATTACCACGTTTTTATGAGCAATCATCTGGATCAATTCAAATTGATGGGATTGATACGAAAGATATGACATTATCTTCACTTCGTAAGCAAATTGGAATTGTGCAGCAAGACGTGTTCTTATTTTCAGGAACAATTCGTGAAAATATCGCTTACGGAAATTTAAAGGCATCAGAGCCTGAAATTTGGCAGGCAGTAAAACGTGCGCAGTTAGAAGATTTAATTTACTCACAGCCGGAAGGTTTAGATACTGTTATCGGTGAGCGCGGCGTGAAACTTTCAGGTGGACAAAAGCAGCGTCTAGCTATTGCTCGTATGTTCTTGAAAAACCCGCCAATTTTAATATTGGATGAAGCAACTTCTGCACTAGATACAGAGACAGAACTTGCGATTCAAAAATCGCTTGCTGAATTAGCTGTCGGTCGCACAACGCTAGTTATCGCTCACAGACTTGCAACGATTAAAAATGCAGATCGCATCGTCGTTGTAAATAAAGATGGCATTGCAGAACAAGGTTCACATAATGAATTAATTGAGCGAGGTGGAGGATACAGTAGGTTATACGAAGCTCAGTTTAGTTCGTAAATATAATTTGTACTGAATTAGTGCACCATAAGTAGGTAAAAATCTCATATGGGAGGCTATAAAGTATGATTGTAACAACAACGTCTACAATTCAAGGAAAAGAAATTATTGAGTATATTGATATTGTCAATGGAGAAGCGATTATGGGCGCGAATATCGTTCGTGACCTTTTCGCTTCTGTTCGTGACGTTGTCGGCGGTCGTGCTGGCGCTTATGAAAGTAAATTAAAAGAAGCACGCGACATCGCAATGGAAGAGATGAAAACTTTCGCAAGACAAAAAAATGCAAATGCAATTGTTGGTATCGACGTGGATTACGAAGTAGTTCGCGAAGGTATGTTAATGGTTGCGGTGAGCGGGACTGCTGTCCGCATATAAAGTAAAAAGCCGTGCTGATGCACGGCTTTTTACTTTGTATGTCGAAGTTTCAATATTTCTTGGGAAATGTGGAAGGCCCCGTCGATATATAGGGAAGACATTAGAGCGCTTCTTTACATTTTTGAATTTGAGTTAATAATTTTGCGTATTCTTGTTCGAGAGATGTGATGTCATCGTGATGATTTGGAATGGAAATCCGGCCGATGACTTCTGTTAATTTTGTTTGTAATCGTAACAATTCTTGCTCAGTAACGTTTACAGAAGCTCCGGTGGTTCTTTTTGTGTATTGCTCGTAATTACCGTGGAAGATTCTTGGTTCACTCTCATCTACTTGTAGAATATGGTCTGCAACAGAGCGAATAAAGGCACGGTCATGGCTAATGAAAAGTATTGTGCCAGGATATTCTTGTAACATGGTTTCTAATTCTTCTTGCGTCGCTAAGTCTAAATAGTTTGTCGGTTCATCTAGCAGAAGCATATTATAGTTTCCTAAAAATACTTTTGCGAGTGCAACCTTCATTCGTTCACCCCCGCTTAGAACGTGCACAGGTTTATGAACATCCTCACGGCGGAATAGAAGTCGTGCAAGTATTGTGCGAACGAATGCTTCTGTATAGTTTGTTTCTTCTAGAACATTTTCTAAAATGGTTTTATCTGTTTTTAAAATAGATAATGTTTGTTCGAAGTATCCAATTTTACAACTTTTCGATAGCTGCATGCCACGCTCGTTTGTGAGAAGCATGTTGAACAAAGTGGTTTTGCCGCTTCCATTTGCCCCTAAAACGGCAAGCTTTGCACCAGGGGCAATAGTTCCATTCATATTTTTAAATAGTGTGCGGTCGCCTATTTTCTTTGTTGCTTTATTGAATTGTACTGCCACCTTACTATGAATGGGAGTATGGTATTGCACGTCAAATTGAGCTTGAGAAAGATCCTTTGGCTTTTCCTTCTTTTCTAGTTTTTCGAGACGTGTCTCTAATGCCTTCGCTGCTTTGCTAACCTGTTCTTGGCCATGAGCCCCACTTAACCTATAAAGTCTAGATTCAGATGAACTGAACCGCGTTGGGATTTTTGTCATGTTAGAAGCACGTTGCTTTCTTTGTAGAATGGACTGTTCTAAACGATTTTTTTCTTGTACATATTGCTCATATTCTGCTTGTTTTTGTATTCGTTCACGTTCTTTTTGTTTTCGATAGTTTGAATAATTCCCTTTGTACTCTTGAATAGTACCGTCTTCAATTTCAATAATTTTGGTACATATATTATCTAGAAATTCACGATCATGCGATATTAAAACAAGTGCTCCTTTATAAGATGAAAGTGCCTTTTCTAATTGCTCTGTACCGACCATATCTAAGTGGCTTGTTGGTTCATCAGCGAATAAAATGCCTGCATTTTGTTCGAGAGCATGGGCGATCTTTAGCCGCATTCGTTCACCGCCGCTCATTGCGTCGGTAACGTTTGAAATACTCCATTTTCCTTTTGCAAGAGAAGAAGCAGTTTCCGGTAGTTCTTCGCTAAGCTGAGGAATGATGCTGATAGAACTATGATGAGTTACTATGCCTCTGTCAGCTTCTATTTCTTTACTTAATATTTGTAATAACGTAGATTTACCAGCTCCGTTGACTCCGACAATTCCTATGCGATCCTGTGCTTGAATTTCCAGTGATGGTAATGTAAATAGTGTGCGATCACCAAAGCTCTTTTCAATATTACTTGCGAATAAAATAGTCATAAAAAAACCTCCCTAGTTTCACTAGAGAGGATAAACGTCGCCCTTGTATGTAAAAAATCGTACATAAATAAACGATTTTTTACATGATCGTTTCGAAAGAAAGTATCGACAAATGAACAGACTAATCCCCTGCTAGTTTTCATCATTTTTGTTCACTATTTGTGATGGATGAAATAAATAAGAGAATTAGAACTTCATTGGTCAAAGTACCTTCCTTTCATAATATTACTTTTATTGTATGCGCATACAAAAGGGTTTGTCAAACTTATTTCTGTTCGCTATTTTTGAATGTATCATTATACAATTGTGCTTTTGCCAGCGCCTCAGCATCGTTTTTAATTTCATCCAGTCCATTCGCATTCCCAATAACATAACCTTCAAATGAAGAGCCAACAAAATCAAAGATATATTGGAATTGAGCAATAAGCGGTAATGCTTTTACCTTTGGGTTGTCCCCGCCAACGATGACAACATACATTTTTTTGCCTTTCATTTTTTCTTTGAAATGAAGGGATGTATCGCGCAAGCTTTGTGACCATCGATCAACAAAATTTTTCATATGTCCACTCATTCCGTACCAATATAATGGTGTAGCAAAGATAATCGTGTCGTGTTCTAGCATGCGTTTCGTTAACTGCTCATAGTCATCATTTACGGATTGGAATCCTTCTGCATCATGACGTTGGTCTGTAATAGGATAGACGGTATGATCACGCAAATAAATTTGTTCTGTTTCAATGTCCTCTATCATCATATGTGTTAAAGCTTCTGTATTTCCGTTTTGTCTTGAACTGCCATGTATAACAAACATGTAATCATCCCTTTTCTTTTGCATGTTTTAGGAGTGAAACGTGTTTTTGCAAATTCGTTTGGATGTTTGAAAGCAATGAGATTTGCTTTGTTACTTCATTGAGTTTATCTTCGTAAAGCGTAAGGATACTGCTGCACGGATTGTCGTACAGGTGCGGTTCAATTTCAAGGCAGCGCAGCATCCTTGCCGTCTCTTCTAAATTTAAGCCAATTTGTAAGTACATTTGAATAAGCTCCACTTTTTCGATGGCACTTTCATCAAAATCACGGTAACCATTTGCGAGGCGTTTCGAAGGGAGTAACCCCTTTTCTTCATAATGTCTTAGAGATCTTTCGCTAATGCCAGTTTCTTTTGATAACTCTCCAATTCGCAATGTGTTTCACTCCTTTTACATGTATTGTAAACCTTCACACTAATGTGAAGGTCAATGCTGTTTTTTCGCAAAGGAATCTACATGATTTAAAAACACTTGAATAGCTTTAGACGGAATAAAATATTTGCCGCGCACGATGGAGAATGGACGGATGAGTTGTTCATTTGGAACTTCGACGTGGAATAGTTCTTTTGCTAGTAGCTCTTTCCGTACAGTCCAATCAGAAAGGATAGCGATGCCAAGCCCAGCACTAACAGCTTCCTTTACGCTTTGGATACTGCTGAATGTAAAGAATCGTTTCATTTTTAAATGGTGTTGATGAATAAAGCGGTCACTATAAGCGCGTGTACCAGAACCACTTTCTCTTAATACCCATACTTGATCTTGGAGTGAGCTTTCATTTATTTCATTTGTGCGGAGCAATGGATGATTTGGCGGGACGACGAGCTTCATTTCATCTTGCATAAATGTTTCAACGTCAACGTCAGCGTATACGACTTGCCCTTCTACTAAGCCGATATCAATTTGATTAGAACGAAGGCTTTGCAAAACGTCTTCTGTATTTGAGATAAAGGTATGAACTTCGACGTGTGGATTTTCATTTGCATAGTTAGCCAGTATTTTTGGAAGTAAGTATTCGCCAATTGTAAAACTAGCACCAATGCGCAGTGTTCCTGTTACAACGTTATGTAGTTCATTAATTTCTTGTTTCGCATCTTCGTAAAGAGAGAGCATTTGCTTTGCATGTATATATAATATGTTTCCAGCTTCCGTAACTTGGACGTGCTTCGGGGAGCGTTGAATAAGTGTAGTACCAAATTCGTTTTCTAAGTTGCGTATATGCATACTTACTCCAGGCTGTGAAAGGTTTAATAATTCTGCTGCACGAGAGAAGTGTTTCTGCTCAACGACAGTAACAAAAATTTTTAAAATGTCTACGTTCATATAATGGGCTCCTTTCTTTTTCTATTATCTTATCATAAGTATTTCTAATGATAGAGATTTGGTATTGGTATTAAACTTATTATAGAAACTCTCTTATAATGTAAGTAGAAAGAACATGCATGTTCCAATACGATTATTGGAGTGGTTCAAAATGGAACAAACACTTGTTATACAAAAGAAGAAGCGTTTTGGATTTTCGCAAGGGATTGGGATTACGCTATTAATCGCAATTGCCGCGAAATATTTAGCAGAGCTTCCATTTTTAAATATTATGGGACAATTAGTAATTGCTATTCTAATTGGGATGGTTTGGCGTGCGGCAATTGGAGTCCCTCAAGATGCGATTGCAGGGACGAACTTTGCGAGTAAGAAGTTGCTGCGCTTTGGAATCATCTTACTTGGAATGCGATTAAATCTTGTTGATATTGCGAAGGCAGGGCCGAAAGTATTGGTCATCGCAGCGGTTGTTATTACATTTACGATTTTCGTTGTATATGGACTAACGAAAGTATTTAAGGTAGAAAAGAAACTTGGGATTTTAACCGCATGTGGTACAGCAATTTGCGGGGCGGCAGCGGTCGTGGCAATTGCGCCGCAAGTGAAAGCAAAAGATGATGAAACGGCAGTTGGGGCTGCAATTATTGCTATTTTAGGTACGATATTTACGCTTATTTATACGTTGTTATATCCAGTGCTTGGCCTATCTCCATATGGTTACGGTGTATTCTCAGGGGCCACGCTGCATGAAATTGCTCATGTTATCGCAGCTGCGGCGCCAGGAGGAAGTACAGCTGTAGACATCGCAGTTATCGTGAAGTTAACGCGCGTTGCAATGCTCGTACCAGTAGCAATTTTAATTGGATTATGGTTTGGAAAGAGTGAAGGAAGCAAGGAAAAAAGATCGTGGCGCGACCTTCCAATTCCATGGTTCATTTTCGGATTTTTAGCGATGAGTGCCGTGCATTCGCTCGGGATTATTCCAGAAGTTGTTGCGGGATACATTGTTGTCATTGCTTATATGCTAATCGCAATGGCGATGGCAGGACTTGGTTTAAATGTAGAGTTTAAAACGTTCCGTAAGTTAGGAAGCAAAGCGTTCGTGGCGGGGCTGATTGGCTCGGTTTGCTTATCGGTTCTTGGATACGTTCTTGTATATGCGTTAGGATTTATGTAGTAGGAAGAAGCTGTTCCCGAAGGTATTTGGGGACAGCTTTTTCTTATGATTATAGTAGCGCTACGGATGTCGATATTTGTCGGTAAGTCGATATATTTGAAAAATCGCCGATATAAATGGAGTTGCGCTGATATATTTGGGAAATCGCCGATATAATTTAAGTTGCGCTGATATAAATTGAATTACTCTTGTACTTTATTAGAGTAGGTGTTCAGTGAAACGTTTTTCTAAAATTTGTAAAGATATCTTTACTTATAACTGGAAAATATTTATAATTTAAGTAAAGATATCTTTACTTTTGAAGGTGGAGCCTATGGGTGTAAAAAATAAAATAAAAGAGTTAAGAAAGCAAAATCATATAACGCAAGTTGAAATGGCAAAGGCGATGCAGGTGACGCGGCAGACGATAGTGGCGATTGAAAACCATCATTACAATCCGAGTCTAGAGTTATCTTTAAAAATCGCCAAGTATTTTGGAGTGAAGGTGGAGGAAATATTTACGCTGGAGTAAGGAGAAAGAAAATAAATGATAAGCTTGAGAGATTTCAATTAGAGTAAACGTTTAAATATATAAGGATTGGTTTTGATTTATTAATTAGCATCGCATCAACGAGCGTGTTAGCAACAAGGAATAATAGATAGAAAAAGGGGAACTGGGATGGGATTACCGGTGTTATGTGTCGCTACAGCTATATTTTCGCTTCTTTGGGGAATGCAAAACTTTTCTCGTAATCCAGTGCCGAGCATTTGTATTATGATTGGTACTGTAGGTTTATCGTATTATTTATTATTATTAGCCCATTATCATAAAACGGCAACGAGTGTTGTTGTTGGAGCACTTATTTTATTTTGTGGGCGCGCCATACAAAAGGGGTTATTTCCATAAAAGCTGTTTATACACTTTGTATAAACAGCTTTTTGTATTTTTTTTACAAAACGCTTGAAAGTTACGTAACGTCATCTTTTATAATGAGAGGGAAGAGGTGATGGTAGTGATTTCAATACAAGAATTGACGAAAGAAACAGGGGTTACAGTACGTACACTACGTTATTATGATCAAATAGATTTATTAAAGCCGAGCGGAAAAACAGAGGGTGGACATCGGTTATATAGTGAAAATGACGTTATTCGTTTGCAACAAATTTTATTTTTGAAAGAAATGGGATTTTCATTAAAAGAAGCTGCGAATATGTTAGTAAAAGGTGAGCTGGATTTAAAAAATTCGCTTGAAAAACAACTTCGGTTTGTACAGGAAGAACAAAAGAAATTTAATCGAATGGAGCGTGTTTTACAAGCAGTTGTTTATTCGGTAGATGTAGAGGGAGAACTTGATTGGAAAGTTATGTTTGAACTTATTCAGCTTTCAAAACAGTCTCCTCGTATACGTGAAATATTTCAAAATGAAGTATTTTCAAAGGAAGAACAAAAATTGCTTCAGAATTTGCCAAATATGAGTGAGGAAGATCCGAATGTTTTAGAATGGGTAGATTTATTAAAGCAATTACGTACTTTTATGAAAGACGGTAAAGAAGTCGTGAGTGATGAAGTACAAGAGGCAACGAAGAAATTAATGCAGAAATGTTTAGAAATGGCTAATGGTGACGAAGCGTTTTTAGATAAGTTATGGGAAGTTAGAAAATCGAAGGAAGATTCACAGAAAATGAGCATGTATCCAATTGAAGAAGAACTTTTAGCATATATGGATGAGGCTTTTCGTATTTATGATGAAAGGGAGAAGGATAAATGAGTATACTCGCAGAATATCGTTGGTATTTTTTAATTGGGGCAGAAATTGTATTTTGGTTATCAGCTATCGGTTTCTTTTTACTTCGCTACGGATTCCGTTTGAAAAGGGCGAGTTTTATTATGGGGATTGTACTCCTCGTAAATGAAGTATTTATTTTAACTTTAGGGGTAGTGGACTATTATCAAACAGGAAAGTTCTCTAACTTTCAGATTATTACTGTAATCATTTTATTATATGCAGTTTTCTACGGGAAAAAGGATTTAAAGAAGCTTGATATATTTGTACAAAAATCAGTTGCGAAATGGCGTAATGAACCGGCGCCTATTATTGAAGAACAGGTAGAATTAACAGGTATGGCCTATGCAAAGCAGGAAATAAAAAATTGGGTATTACATCTTGTTTTATTCGTTGGTGTGCACATATTCTTTTTCTTCGCGTATGGATTTATTCCATTTGAACAATGGGGTAATTGGTTAGAATCGGGAATCGTTTTAAATAAAGCTGCAAGTCGCGTGAGTCAAGTGTGGGCGATTATATTTTTAGTTGATACAGCGATTTCATTTTCATATGTGATTTTTCCGAAGAAGGAGAAAGGAAAAGAAAAGCTACTTTCATAGTTGAAAGTAGCTTTTCTGGTATACAAATAATTTTTATAGGAGAGGATGACAATAGGAAAAAGAACCAGTTTTATAAGTCTATTTCTCTTTAGTTTAGTAGCATGTTCACCATCTAGCACTACAATTGATAAGAAGAATGATGTCATTGTAAAGGGAGCAGGAATTCTCAATCTAGATAAATTTGAAAAGTTCGTTTTGAATGTCGAGCAAAGGGAAGTTGATAAAATAAGAATTGTACAGTATACCCTTGAAGGGTACCCGATTTTTCAAACGTTAGAGTATAGTGGGAACGATATATTTTATGTGTCAGATAATAGAAAAGACAAATTTGCTGGGAAGGATAAAGGGTTACATAAAGATAGTTGTAAAGGTATTGTTAAAGAGCAGCGCGAATCAGAAAGTACTTATCGGTTAATAGATTGTATGAATGAAGCTGGGCGCAATGGATATGACTTAGTATATGTACCTAAAAAATAGAATTAGTAGAGGAAGGAGGTATTTACTCCTTCCTTTTTCTATGTGTATATTGTCGAAAACTTTACCGAATATCTGTTCGTTTTTTTAGGTTTTTTATAGGTATTCGTGGTAAAATAATAATACAGATTTTTATGAGGAGGTCGGATTTTCTTGGAACGTCAATTTGAAATTGTCTCAGCGTATTCCCCGCAAGGTGATCAGCCGGTAGCTATAGAGAAGCTTGTAGAGGGAATTAATAGTGGAAAGAAAAAGCAAGTGTTGCTTGGAGCGACAGGAACGGGTAAGACATTTACGATTTCAAATGTCATTAAAGAAGTGCAAAAGCCAACACTTGTTATGGCTCATAATAAAACGTTAGCAGGGCAGTTATATAGTGAGTTGAAAGACTTTTTCCCGAATAATGCAGTTGAATATTTTGTTAGTTACTACGATTATTATCAGCCAGAAGCGTATGTACCACAAACAGATACGTTTATTGAAAAAGATGCGCAGATTAATGATGAAATTGATAAATTGCGTCACTCGGCAACGTCTGCATTATTTGAACGGGACGATGTAATTATCGTTGCGAGTGTTTCGTGTATATATGGCTTAGGTTCTCCAGAAGAATACCGCGAGCTAGTTGTTTCGCTTCGAGTTGGTATGGAAAAAGACCGTAATCAATTGCTTCGTGAACTTGTTGATGTACAGTATGGACGTAATGATATTGATTTCAAGCGTGGTACATTCCGTGTACGCGGAGATGTAGTTGAAATCTTCCCAGCATCACTTGATGAGCATTGTATTCGAATTGAGTTTTTCGGTGATGAAATCGATCGTATTCGTGAAGTAAATGCGTTAACAGGTGAAGTATTAGCAGAACGTGATCATGTAGCAATCTTCCCAGCATCTCACTTCGTTACACGTGAAGAGAAAATGAAGGTCGCTATTGAAAATATCGAAAAAGAATTAGAAGAACGTTTAAAGGAGTTAAATGATAACGGTAAGTTGTTAGAAGCGCAGCGTATAGAGCAACGTACACGTTATGATTTAGAAATGATGCGCGAGATGGGCTTTTGTTCAGGTATTGAAAACTACTCCCGTCATTTAACACTTCGTCCAGCGGGGGCAACGCCGTATACGTTATTAGACTATTTCCCGAAAGATTTCTTAATTGTTATGGATGAGTCGCACGTATCAGTACCACAAGTAAGAGCGATGTATAACGGTGACCAAGCACGTAAACAAGTGCTTGTGGATCATGGATTCCGTCTGCCATCGGCTCTAGATAATAGACCGCTTATGTTTGATGAGTTTGAAGAGAAAACAAATCAAGTTATTTACGTTTCAGCAACGCCAGGACCGTACGAGTTAGAGCAGTCACCAGAAGTAATAGAACAAATTATTCGTCCAACAGGGCTTTTAGATCCACCAATTGATATACGACCAATTGAAGGGCAAATTGACGATTTATTAGGAGAGATTCAAGATCGTATTGCAAAAAATGAACGTGTATTAATTACGACTTTAACGAAGAAAATGTCAGAGGATTTAACGGATTACTTAAAAGATGTAGGAATTAAAGTTAACTATCTTCACTCTGAAATTAAAACGTTAGAACGTATTGAAATTATCCGTGATCTTCGCCTCGGTAAATTTGATGTACTTGTCGGCATTAACTTATTGCGAGAAGGATTAGATATTCCGGAAGTATCACTTGTAGCTATTTTAGATGCTGATAAGGAAGGATTTTTGCGTTCAGAACGTTCATTAATTCAAACAATTGGTCGTGCCGCGCGTAATGAAAACGGCCGCGTTATTATGTATGCAGATCGTATAACGAAATCTATGGGGATTGCGATTGAAGAAACGAAGCGTCGTCGTAGTATACAAGAAGCTTACAATGAAGAGCATGGTATTACACCGAAAACGATTCAAAAAGGCGTTCGTGATGTTATCCGTGCAACGACAGCTGCTGAAGAGACAGAAACATACGAAGCAACTCCTTCTAAGAAAATGACGAAAAAAGAGCGCGAAAAGACAATTGCGAAGATGGAAGCAGAGATGAAAGAAGCAGCAAAAGCGTTAGACTTCGAGCGTGCAGCTGAACTAAGAGATTTACTATTAGAATTAAAAGCGGAAGGGTGAAAAAAGTGAGTAAGAGCAAGGATTTTATCGTTGTAAAAGGTGCTAGAGCACATAACTTAAAAAATATTGATGTAACCATTCCGAGAAATCAGCTTGTCGTTGTAACGGGATTGTCTGGTTCGGGGAAATCATCATTAGCATTTGATACGATTTATGCAGAAGGGCAGCGCAGATACGTAGAATCATTATCTGCGTATGCGCGCCAGTTTTTAGGACAAATGGATAAGCCAGATGTGGACACGATTGAAGGATTGTCACCAGCGATTTCAATCGATCAAAAAACGACGAGTCGTAATCCACGTTCAACTGTCGGAACGGTAACGGAGATTTATGATTATTTACGTTTATTATTTGCGCGAATTGGTACGCCAATTTGTCCAAATCATGGAATTGAAATTACATCACAAACAGTAGAGCAGATGGTAGACCGTGTTCTTGAATATCCTGAACGTACGAAATTACAAGTGTTAGCTCCTATCGTGTCTGGGCGTAAAGGTGCACATGTGAAAGTACTTGAAGATATTAAGAAGCAAGGATATGTTCGTGTACGTGTTGATGGTGAAATGCTTGATGTATCTGAAGATATTACGTTAGATAAAAATAAGAAGCATTCCATTGAAGTTGTAATTGACCGTATTGTTGTAAAAGAAGGAATCGCAAGCCGTCTTGCTGATTCACTTGAAAGTGCATTAAAGCTTGGCGGAGGCCGAGTGTTAATTGATGTAATGGGAGAAGAGGAACTTCTATTTAGTGAACATCATGCTTGTCCGCATTGTGGTTTTTCAATCGGAGAATTAGAGCCGCGTATGTTCTCATTCAACAGTCCGTTCGGAGCATGTCCTTCTTGTGATGGACTTGGTTCAAAGCTAGAGGTAGATTTAGAGCTTGTTATCCCGAACTGGGATTTATCGTTAAAGGAACATGCGATTGCGCCTTGGGAACCGACAAGCTCACAATATTACCCGCAACTTTTACAATCTGTATGTAATCATTATGGCGTTGATATGGATGTGCCTGTGAAAAATATACCGAAAGATTTATTTGATAAAGTGTTATACGGAAGCGGTGAAGAGAAGGTTTATTTCCGCTATGTAAATGAATTTGGTCAAGTAAAGGAAAATGAGATTTTATTTGAAGGTGTTATTCCAAATATTGAACGTCGTTATCGTGAAACGAGTTCTGATTATGTTCGTGAGCAAATGGAAAAATATATGGCAGAGCAAGCTTGTCCGAAGTGTAAAGGTGGACGCTTAAAGCCTGAGAGTTTAGCTGTTTTCGTTGGCGGAAAAACGATTGCTGACGTAACGAAGTATTCAGTTCAAGAAGTACAAGAATTCTTCTCGAATGTAGAGCTAACGGAGAAGCAACAAAAAATAGCTCATTTAATTTTAAGAGAAATTCAGGAGCGCGTTGGGTTCTTAGTGAACGTTGGTTTAGATTATTTAACGTTAAGTCGTGCCGCAGGAACTTTATCAGGTGGTGAGGCGCAGCGTATTCGTTTAGCGACGCAAATTGGTTCTCGTCTAACTGGCGTACTTTATATTCTTGATGAACCTTCAATTGGTTTACACCAGCGTGATAACGATCGTCTTATTCGTACATTGCAAGAAATGCGCGATTTAGGTAATACGTTAATCGTTGTTGAACATGATGAAGATACGATGATGGCTGCTGACTATTTACTTGATATAGGGCCTGGTGCAGGTATTCACGGTGGACAGGTCGTTTCAGCGGGGACGCCGGCTGAAGTTATGCAAGATGAGAATTCATTAACAGGGAAGTATTTAAGTGGCAAAGAGTTTATTCCAGTTCCACTTGAAAGACGTAAAGGTGATGGACGTAAAGTAGAGATTGTCGGCGCAAAAGAGAATAACTTAAAGAATGCGAAAATGTCATTCCCACTCGGTACGTTTGTAGCGGTAACAGGGGTATCTGGTTCTGGTAAAAGTACGATGATTAATGAAGTACTATATAAATCGCTAGCTCAAAAGTTATATAAAGCGAAAGCGAAGCCAGGTACTCATAAAGAGATTAAAGGTCTTGAACATTTAGATAAAGTAATTGATATTGATCAATCACCAATTGGTCGTACACCACGTTCTAATCCAGCGACGTACACAGGTGTATTTGATGATATTCGTGATGTGTTTGCACAAACGAATGAAGCGAAAGTGCGCGGATATCAAAAAGGACGTTTCAGCTTTAACGTAAAAGGTGGCCGTTGTGAAGCGTGCCGTGGTGATGGAATTATTAAAATCGAAATGCATTTCCTACCAGATGTGTATGTTCCGTGTGAAGTTTGTCACGGTAAACGATATAATCGTGAAACGTTAGAAGTGAAATATAAAGATAAGAATATTTCTGAAGTGTTAGGGATGACAATTGAAGATGGAGTAGAGTTCTTCGCTAATATCCCAAAAATTAAGCGTAAACTTCAAACGCTTGTAGACGTTGGGCTTGGTTATATGAAATTAGGGCAACCAGCTACGACGTTATCTGGTGGTGAAGCACAACGTGTAAAATTAGCTTCTGAATTACACCGTCGTTCTACAGGACGTACGTTATACATTTTAGATGAACCAACGACTGGTTTGCATGCGCATGATATTGCACGTCTTCTAGAAGTGTTGCAACGTCTTGTTGAGAGCGGTGAGACGGTACTTGTAATTGAACATAATTTAGATGTGATAAAAACAGCTGATTATATAGTTGACCTTGGACCAGAGGGTGGAGATAAAGGTGGACAAATCGTTGCTTCCGGAACGCCAGAGCAAGTAGTGAAAGAAGAGCGCTCGTACACAGGTAAATATTTAAAAGAGATTTTAAATCGTGATAAAGCAAGAATGAAAGAGAAAATAAAAGAAGTAGAATTATCGCAATAAGTTTATTGATGAAAACCGGGTGGAAATGACGCTCGGTTTTTATTGTATAGGGGGAGAAGATGAAGTTTTTAGAGGTGTTAAGGAAGAAAAATATGAAAGTAAGAGAGTTTCAAAGTTGGGGTGTATATTTTCGAAAGCGCTGGGAGGATCACTTTGCAAATCATTTAAGTGATGAAGAAAAAGAAGACATTTTTCTTTATGGAGATAAGTATGGATGTGGGTATCTTTGGCACATATTTAGTTATGAGAAAAAGAAGTGTTTAGAGGGTAAAGAAGCAAAGAACGCGTTTCATAATGAAGTGAAAAAGGATTGCTACATTTTCTACCAACACTGTGATGAGGTACTGTTAATAAAGGATGCGAGTTTGTTACATATGGATGATATATTGTGTGAGAGGGACGATATGTATAAGGGTGATATCTATATTGTAGATAAGGAGTTCACTTGGACTTTTGTAAAAACTCATGAACATAGATGGTGCGGCCCTTATTTTACTAAGAAATGTTAGTAGGTATACAAGCATGAAAGATAGAATAAGTTGATATAAGTGTTCGTATCATACTTGCGTTTATTATCTATTAGCGTATGATGAAATATATATGTTTAAAAGGATGTGTGACGAAATGAGATGGATTGTATCACTTCTTGTAAATAGCGTTGTGTTAATCGCTGTATCGGGACTTTTAAAAGGGATTGCACCAGATGCATTTTACGTAGCAAATATACAAACTGCAATTATTGCGAGTATTATATTGGCGGTTTTAAATGTGTTCGTAAAGCCGTTTTTAATTTTAATTACGCTACCAATTACTGTTGTAACTTTCGGCTTCTTCTTAATTGTTATTAATGCGATTACGTTAAAAATAGCAGATTCATTATTAGGAGATGCTTTTAATATATCAGGATTTGGTGTAGCGATTGTTGCGGCAATTTGTATTTCAATTTTTAATATGATAATTGAAAAGGCAATTGTTGAGCCTCTATATGAAAAAAAGAGAAAGTGACAAAAAGAAAAACATTTCATTATTCGTATGAAATGTTTTTTTCTATTTATTAGAAACCGTATTTCTTGTTTTCAGAAAAAAATGGTACAATATCCGATAGAATGGAATTTTACATCAAACGAGACTGAACCCGCAGCGGAGTGGAGGTTTATACATATGCCGAAAGTAAGGACAAAAGATTTAATTGAACAATTTCAATTGGAGTTAATCAGTGGTGAAGAAGGTATTCATCGTCCAATTGATACAAGTGATTTATCACGACCTGGAATTGAAATGGCAGGATTTTTTACATACTATCCAGCAGATCGTGTGCAGCTTCTTGGTAAAACGGAGCTTACTTTCTTTGACACGTTAACGTCAGAGCAAAAACAAGAGAGAATGAAAGCGCTTTGTACTGAGGAGACGCCATGTATTATTGTAACTCGTAATCAAGATGTACCAGATGAGTTATTACAAGCATCACGTGAATCAGGTATGCCTTTATTACGTTCTTCTCAAACGACAACGAGATTATCAAGTCGTTTAACAAACTATTTAGAAGGTAAGTTAGCACCAACAACAGCTGTTCATGGTGTGTTAGTAGATATTTACGGCGTTGGTGTTTTAATTACAGGTCAAAGTGGTGTTGGTAAAAGTGAGACAGCTCTTGAGCTTGTAAAGCGTGGTCACCGTCTTGTTGCGGATGATAGTGTAGAAATTCGTCAAGAAGATGAAGATATGTTAGTCGGAAGTTCACCAGATTTAATCGAGCATTTATTAGAAATTCGTGGTCTAGGTATTATTAACGTTATGACGTTATTCGGTGCAGGGGCAGTACGAAATTATAAGCGTATTACACTTGTTATTAATCTTGAAATTTGGGATCAAAAGAAAAATTACGATCGCTTAGGTCTTGATGAAGAGAAGATGAAAATTATTGATACAGAGCTTACGAAGATTACACTTCCAGTTCGTCCTGGTCGAAACTTGGCTGTTATTATTGAAGTAGCAGCGATGAACTTCCGTTTAAAACGTATGGGAGTCAATGCAGCACAGCAGTTCTCTGAACGATTAATGAGTGCAATTGAGTTAGGAAATCAGGAGTAAACTTTGGAGAGGGAGGTCATATACATATGCTGTTAGCTTCTGTACCACAGCTTGACCGTGTAGCTATCCAACTTGGGCCGTTTCCTGTGTATTGGTACGGGATTATTATCGGTACAGGTGTGCTATTAGGTCTTTGGCTGGCAACTCGCGAGGGAGAAAGGCTAGGTATTCCAAAAGATACATTTGTTGACCTTGTATTAATTGCAGTACCGATCGCTATTCTTTTTGCGAGAATGTACTATGTTATTTTTGAATGGGAATATTACGCACAAAATCCGAGTCAAATTATTAATATTCGTCAAGGCGGTTTGGCGATTCATGGTGGTTTAATCGGAGCTGTTATTACCGGAATTCTTTTTGCGAAGCGACGCGGGGTTTCCTTCTGGAAGTTGGCTGATATTGCTGCACCAAGTATTTTACTAGGACAAGCAATTGGCCGATGGGGAAACTTTATGAACCAAGAGGCGCATGGTGATGAAGTAACGAGACAGTTTTTAGAAGGTCTTCATTTACCGGATTTCATTATTAATCAAATGTATATTGAGGGTGTGTACTATCATCCGACGTTTTTATATGAATCATTATGGAATTTTGCAGGCGTAATTTTACTACTTGCATTAAGAAAAGTGAATTTACGTCGCGGGGAGTTATTCTTCACATATTTAATTTGGTATTCAGTAGGACGCTTCTTCGTAGAAGGCTTACGTACAGATAGTTTAATGCTAGGACCACTTCGTATTGCACAAGTAATGTCAATTGGACTTGTTGTTATTTCTATTATTTTCATTATTGTGAGACAAAAAATGGGGCAAGCTGATAAAAGATATTTAGAAAATTAGAGACAAGTAGCATCTTATTATAAGATGCTGCTTCTTTCATATTCAGGAAGGCGAAAGGACTAAGGCGATGAGAATAAATACCGTGTTATTTGATTTAGATGGAACTTTAATTAATACAAATGAACTTATTATTTCTTCGTTTTTACATACTTTAAATACATATTATCCAAATCAATATAAGCGTGAAGATGTGTTGCCATTTATCGGTCCATCTTTGCATGATACTTTCAGCAAGATTGATGAAAGTAAGGTTGAAGAGATGATTACTAGCTATCGGAAATTTAACCATGATCATCATGATGAATTAGTAGAAGAATATGAAACTGTATATGAAACAGTTCGAGAGTTGAAGAAGCAAGGTTATAAAGTTGGTATTGTTACAACGAAAGCGAGACAAACCGTTGAGATGGGATTACAGTTGTCAAAGCTTGATGAATTTTTTGATGTTGTCGTGACAATTGATGATGTAGAGCATGTGAAACCACATCCGGAGCCACTTCAAAAAGCGCTTGAATTATTAGATGCAAAACCAGAAGAGGCATTGATGGTTGGGGATAATCATCATGATATTGTCGGTGGTCAAAATGCGGGGACGAAAACAGCTGCGGTTTCATGGACGTTGAAAGGTAGAGCGTATTTAGAGGCTTACAAGCCGGACTTTATGCTAGATAAAATGAGTGATTTGCTACCGATTTTGTCTAACATGAACCGTTCATAAAGGTCCAAGTAAGTTAGTAGAGGAGCGAGCTAAGTGCGACGGACAACGCGCTATCCTGTTTCAGGAGAAAATTCGTTATGGAATGTGTATAAAACAGTGTCTTTTTGGAAGGTAATGAAAAACTTTATTATTATCCAAATTGCGCGTTACACGCCATTTTTATCCGTAAAAAATTGGTTGTACCGCACTTTTTTACGGATGAAAGTAGGAAAGAAAACATCATTTGCGCTTATGGTAATGCCGGATATTATGTTCCCAGAAAAGATAACTGTGGGAGAGAATTCGATTATTGGCTATAACACAACGCTTTTAGCACATGAATATTTAATTCGTGAATATCGACTTGGCGAAATCGTCATTGGAAATGAAGTAATGATTGGAGCGAATGTAACAATATTACCAGGTGTGAACATTGGAGACGGTGCGACTGTCTCAGCTGGCACACTTGTTCATAGAGATGTACCGAGCGGTGCTTTCGTAGGTGGAAATCCAATGCGTATTATTTATACGAAAGAGCAAATGACCGCAAGAGAAGGTTCATGGTGAAAATGTAACATTTCTCCTCTTTTTTTATGAATAAAAAGGAAATAATTGAGTATAATATACTGTTTTGTTTTTTACGGAATCGTTTATACTTATAGATAGAAGAATGTGTGAACGAAGAAAACAAAAAACTGGAGGATATATGGGGAAAAATCAAAGGATATATAAGGAGAACGGACAAGTTATCTCTTTTAATCAATTAGCGGACTTCTTTTATAAAAAAGGGATGAGAGCTTACAAAGGACAAAAATTGCAAGATGCAATTAAATATTTTCGAAGAGCGGCACAAAGTGAGAAGGAGCCGTTTATTTTATGTCAATTAGCATCAGTATTATCTGAGGCTGGTGAATATCAAGAATCGAATCAAATCTTCTTAAAGTTAGTTAGATCTAATCCAGAACTTGAACAGTGCTATTATTTTATTGCAAATAATTATGCATATATGGGGTTATTTCAACAGGCGAAGAAATATGCAGATCTTTATTTAGAAGTTGCAAAAGAGAAGGAATTCGTAGAAGATACATTAGAACTTCTTGAGATTATGGAAGAAGAAGCAATGGGTGCGGAAGAGATTGAAGATGAAGATGATTTAATTGTTATGCAGGAAGAAGCGAATCGCTATATTCGTAATGGACAATTGGAAGAAGCAATTGCTACATTAGAAATTGTTACGAAAGATTATCCGGAATTTTGGTCAGGTCATAATAATTTAGCCATTGCACATTTTCAATCTGGTAATGTAGACAAAGCACTGAAGTTAACAGAAATGATTTTAGAGAAAAATCCTGGCAATATACATGCGCTTTGTAATACGCTTATTTTTCTATATTCAATTGGAGAGCATAAACAAGTAGAGGCATTAGCGGGACAGCTAGTTTCGGTATATCCGATTTCATTTGAACATCGTTTGAAACTGGGAACTACACTCGCAACAATTGGTTATTTCGAGCATGCATATAAGTGGTTCAAACTATTAAAGCGTCAAGGATATGAGGGAGACGTTAGTTTTTATTATTGGTTTGCATATTCTGCGTATATGGTGAAAGACCAGCAACTAGCTGAAAAAATGTGGCAATATGTCGTGGAATTACATCCTGATAAAAAGGGAAAAGAACCGTGGAATGCGCTGAATTTAGCAGATGAAGGGCAAAATGTGTTATTTGAAGAATTACGAAAATCATTTCAGCAAAGTGCGACGCTAGAAGAACAAATGCTAGCTTTATATTTAATGAATGAATTGTCAACGCCGGAGAAGGTTGGATTCTTCTTTGATATAACGCAAGCGAAGAACGGTGTTCCCATCGTATCGCAACTTGCAAAGTACTTCTTTTTACTTAATAGTCATAAGAGTATTCCAGCTGATTTACAGCAATTTGAGCAGTGCGCGAGAATTGCGGATGCATTATACAATTATACGAAAAAAGATGATGAATTAATTGAAGAGTGTTTACACTTTTGGTTTTGTACGTTCATACGTTTATATACATCTGGAGACATATTTACAAATGTGTACGGCTGGTCAGCTGCGATTGAATACATTGTACGCGGCGAACAAGGAAATAAAATGACACAGTCGGAGCTTGGAGATGTATATAATGTATCTGTAGCGACTGTCCGAAAGTATGTGCAAGCTGTTAAGCGTACGCACACATAAGATAAGCAAATCATTGGGAAAAAAATGATGCTAACAGTATAATGAGGGTAACTTAATTGTGTAGGAATGGATAGGAGTGAATAGTGTGTCAGAAGAAAAAATTTATGATGTCGTTATTATTGGTGCAGGACCAGCTGGTATGACAGCTGCAGTATATACATCTCGTGCAAATTTAAGCACATTAATGCTTGAGCGTGGTATTCCAGGTGGCCAAATGGCAAACACGGAAGATGTAGAAAACTACCCAGGTTATGAGTCTATTTTAGGACCAGATTTATCAAATAAAATGTTTGAGCATGCGAAGAAATTTGGTGCTGAATATGCATACGGTGATGTGAAAGAAGTCATCGATGGTAAAGAATACAAAACAATTATTGCTGGTAAAAAAGAATATAAAGCACGTGCAATTATCGTTGCAAGCGGTGCAGAGTATAAAAAAATTGGTGTACCGGGTGAAACAGAACTTGGCGGCCGCGGTGTATCATATTGTGCAGTATGTGACGGAGCATTCTTTAAAGGAAAAGAGCTTATCGTAATTGGTGGCGGAGATTCTGCTGTTGAAGAGGGTGTGTTCTTAACACGCTTCGCATCAAAAGTAACGATCGTTCACCGTCGTGACACGCTTCGTGCACAGAAAATTTTACAAGACCGTGCTTTCCAAAACGAAAAAGTAGATTTCATTTGGAATCACACTATAAAAGAAATCAACGAAGCAAGTGGTAAAGTAGGAAGTGTAACACTTGTGGACGTAAATAGTGGAGAAGAGAAAGAAGTCAAAACTGACGGCGTATTCGTATACATCGGTATGTTACCTTTATCAAAACCATTTGTTGAACTAGGTATTACAAATGAAAATGGTTACCTTGAAACGAACGAGCGTATGGAAACGAAAATCCCTGGTATTTTCGCAGCTGGTGATGTTCGTGAAAAAATGCTTCGTCAAATTGTAACTGCAACAGGTGACGGTAGTATTGCAGCGCAAAGTGCACAACATTACGTAGAAGAATTATTAGAGGAATTAAAAACTGTATCAGAAAAATAAGGGATAATATACCTTTTGAGAAGAAAGCTACCGACAGGAGCTTTCTTCTTTTTTTGTGTGAAAATGTCAAAGTTTTGTCAAAAAATATAAGGATTATAAGCTTTCTTATTGATATACTGGACTTTACGGAAAAAATCACTATAAGAAATGAGGAATTTATTCAGTATGGAATGGCGTAATATATATCGTGGATTTTGTATGGGCGTTAGTGATTTAATTCCTGGTGTGAGCGGCGGTACAATCGCTGTTGTGTTAGGGATTTATGAACAATTGCTTGCGGCAATTAGTGGATTCTTTAGTCGTGAATGGAAAAAACATTTAGGATTTTTAATTCCCCTTGCAGCTGGTGTGGCAGCTGCATTTTTAACGTTAAGTCACGTTATTAAATATTTACTTGCAAATCATTATGAACCGACTCAATTTTTCTTCCTCGGTTTAATTATTAGTATATTACCGATGTTAATGAGGGAAGCTGATGCAAAGTCATCGTTTAAAGGTAAGCACATCGTTTTATTAATAGTTGCAGCAATTCTTGTTGCGATTACAGCTTTCTTTAAACCAGATAAGGCAGCAGATCCAATTACGAATTTAACAATTTTAAATGCAATTGGTTTATTTTTCGCAGGATGGATGGCTAGTATGGCCATGCTGCTTCCTGGGATTAGTGGATCGTTTATTTTATTAATTATTGGTGTGTATCCAACAGCAATTAACGCTTTAACTACACTTAATTTACCTTTAATCGTGGTTATCGGTGCTGGTGTTATGGTCGGATTTGTTGTAAGTAGTAAAGGCATTAGTTTTTTATTAGATCGTTATAAAAGTATGACATTTGCGGCAATTATTGGACTTGTAATCGGTTCGATTGTAATTGTATTCCCAGGGATTCCGACTGGTGGATTTTCAATTATAAGTTCAATCATTACCTTTATTTTAGGATTTGCGATTGTTACTTATTTCGGTAAGAAATAAGGGCTTTAATCCCCTTGGCGATAAAAATCGTTAAGGGGATTTTTCATGCTATTCATTAAAAGTCTAAGCATTTACATTGCTTGTTATAGAAAGCTTTTTTAAAATTGCTGAGTAGCATATGCTTAGCGAAAGAGGACTGGCTCCTTCGTTGTAGCAAACTGTTTTTGATAGTATAATGAAAGAAGTATGCAGTGAGGAATTTTACTGCAAGTAGCTGAGGTGAAGAAACATGCAAAGAGTGACAAACTGTGTGTTAATTAGAGATAATGAAGTACTCTTACTCCAAAAACCTCGCCGGAATTGGTGGGTTGCACCAGGCGGGAAAATGGAGCGTGGTGAGACTGTAAGAGATTCCGTTGTTCGCGAATATCGCGAAGAAACAGGTATTTATTTGAAAAACCCAGCGTTAAAGGGGGTCTTCACCTTTGTCATCCAAGAAGGTGATAAAGTTGTTTCTGAATGGATGATGTTCTCCTTTTTAGCGACAGATTTTGCAGGAGAAAACAAACTAGAGAGCGAAGAAGGCATCATTGGTTGGCATACATTTGATAAAATTGATGATTTAGCAATGGCGCCAGGAGATTATCACATTATTGATTATTTAATTAAAGGAAATGGCATAATCTACGGTACATTTGTATATACCCCAGATTTTGAGTTGCTTTCATATCGATTAGATCCGAGTTAAACCGTCAAGGAGAGGATACGATGACAGAGAATAATGATATAAAAATGGTAATTATTACAGGGATGTCTGGAGCTGGAAAAACAGTAGCTTTACAAAGTTTTGAAGATTTAGGATATTTTTGTGTAGATAATTTACCACCGATGTTATTGCCAAAGTTTATTGAGCTTATGGCGGATTCAAAAGGGAAAATGAATAAAGTGGCACTTGGTATTGATTTACGTGGCCGCGAGTTTTTCGAACATTTATGGGGAGCACTTGATGATTTATCAGAACGTACATGGATTATTCCTCATATTTTATTTTTAGATGCGAAAGATAGTACGCTTGTAACTCGTTATAAAGAAACGAGACGTTCGCATCCACTTGCACCAACTGGTTTGCCGTTAAAGGGAATCGAAGCAGAGCGCAATTTATTAACAGATATGAAAGCACGAGCGAATATTGTGCTTGATACATCGGATTTAAAACCGAAAGAATTACGTGAAAAAATTGTTCACTTGTTCTCAACAGAAACTGAGCAAGCATTTCGTGTAAATGTTATGTCATTTGGATTTAAGTACGGTATTCCAATTGATGCAGATTTAGTATTTGATGTTCGTTTTTTACCAAATCCATATTACATTCCACACATGAAGCCATTAACAGGACTAGATGAAGAAGTTTCTTCGTATGTACTGAAATTTAATGAGACACATAAGTTTTTAGAGAAGTTGACGGATCTGATTACTTTCATGCTGCCTCATTATAAAAGAGAAGGCAAAAGTCAACTTGTAATTGCAATTGGATGTACAGGTGGACAGCATCGTTCTGTTACGCTTACAGAATACCTTGGGAAACATTTGAAACCAGAGTATAGTGTTCATGTATCTCATCGTGATGTGGAGAAGAGAAAGGGCCATTAAGGGATGAAAAAAGAGAGAAAACCTAAAATTGTCATCATGGGAGGCGGAACTGGACTCTCAGTTTTATTAAGAGGATTAAAGCAATATCCTGTTGATATTACAGCAGTTGTTACAATCGCTGATGATGGTGGCAGTTCGGGTCGATTACGTGATGAGCTAGAAATTCCACCTCCAGGTGACATCCGTAACGTACTTGTTGCGTTATCGGATGTAGAGCCACTGGTGGAAGCTTTATTTCAGCACCGTTTCACAACAGGAGACGGACTGAAAGGTCATGCGTTAGGAAATCTATTATTGGCAGGTATGACCTCGATTACAGGAGACTTTTTCCATGCAATTACAGAAACAAGTAAAGTATTAAATGTCAGAGGACGTGTATTACCAGCAGCGAATCAAAGTGCGGTACTTCATGCGGAACTTGAAGATGGGGAAATTGTAACAGGTGAATCAAAGATTCCTTATTACGGAAAGAAGATTAATCGTGTCTTTTTAACTCCAGAAGATGTAGAGCCATTGCATGAAACGTTGGCTGAGATTAAACGAGCTGATTTACTTGTTTTCGGTCCTGGCAGTTTGTATACGAGTATATTGCCCAATTTAGTTGTTAACAAAATTGGAGACGCTGTTCTTGCTGCAAAGGCGAAGAAGGTATATGTATGTAACGTTATGACACAAGCGGGTGAAACGATGGGATATACTGCTTTTGATCATGTGCAGGCGTTACACGATCATTTAGGGCAACCATTTATCAATACTGCAATTGTAAATAACCGTGAGATTCCTTGTGAATTACGTAAGTTATATGATGAAGAAATGTCTACACCAGTTGTAGTGGATGAAGAACGTTTTGTTGAAAATAATATTGATGTTATTCAAGAGGGATTAGCGAAGTATGATGATCATGTTGTAAGGCATGATACGTTAAAGTTAGCTTCCATTTTATATTCATTGTTATAAATATGCGTTGCCTCGTTTGAGGTAGCGCTCCTCATTCATATAGGACAAGAATTTTGTTCCATAATAATCGTATAAGGAGGTGTTGACTGTGTCATTTGCATCAGAAACAAAGAAAGAGTTGACGAATCTTGAGATGAAGGAATGCTGTGAGAAAGCAGAATTATCAGCGTTACTTCGAATGAACGGGTCGCTTTCTTTTTCAAACCGTCGTCTATCTATCGATATTCAAACGGAAAATGCGGCAATTGCAAGAAGGATTTATACGCTTTTGAAAAAAGGATATGACGTGACGGTAGAATTGCTTGTTCGTAAAAAAATGCGCTTGAAGAAAAATAATGTATATATTGTGCGGCTTGTTGAGAAGTCTCGTGAAATATTAGCTGATCTTCATATCGTTCGAGATGACTTTTCATTTATTCGAAATATATCACAAGAATTGATTGAGAAGAAGTGTTGTAAACGATCGTACTTACGCGGCGCATTTTTAGCAGGTGGTTCAGTAAATAACCCAGAAACATCATCTTATCATTTAGAGATCTTTTCGTTATATAAGGAACATAATGATGCTATATGTGAACTGATGAACGGATTTGATTTAAATAGTAAGACGTTGGAAAGAAGAAAAGGGTACATTACGTATTTGAAAGAAGCAGAAAAAATTACAGAGTTTTTAAATATTATAGGTGCTCATAATGCACTTTTAAGATTTGAAGATATTCGAATCGTACGTGATATGCGTAATTCTGTAAATCGTTTAGTGAACTGCGAAACAGCTAATTTAAATAAAACAATTGGTGCAGCACTAAGGCAGATTGAAAATATTCGTTACATTGATGAGACAGTTGGTCTTGATATATTGCCGGATAAACTACAAGAGATTGCACAATTACGAAGAGATTATCAAGATGTAACATTGAAAGAGTTAGGTGAGATGGTATCCGGGGGGAAGATTAGTAAGTCGGGTATTAATCATCGTTTGCGTAAAATCGATGAAATTGCAGAGAAATTACGCGCGGGGGAAACGGTAGCAAAAAAATAAGAGGTTAAAGGGGAAATGGAGCTGTGGTTCAAAAACGAGTTCAGGTTTCATTAAAAAACGGTTTACAAGCACGTCCGGCTGCGTTGTTTGTACAAGAGGCAAATCGCTTTCATGCAGATATCTTCATCGAGAAAGATGGAAAGACAGTAAATGCAAAGAGCATAATGGGGATTATGAGCTTAGCAATTGGAACTGGAAGCATGATAACAATTACAACAGAAGGTTCAGATGCAGAAGAGGCTTTAGAAGCATTAGCTGCATATGTACAATAAAAAGCTATCGCGTATATGCGATAGCTTTTTTGTTGTCTGTGCGAATTAGCGAGGAGGGGTATTTAAGGGGTACGTGCTTGTCGAGAATTGTCGGTAAGTCGATAAGTTATGTCGAAACGTCGATATATTAAAATAATCGCCGATATAATCGGAGTTGCGGTCGATATATTTGAAAAATCGCTGATATATTTAGAGAGATACTGGATGAGGTATGTGAGCGGGGAACAATATATAAAAGAAGCGCCCAATTATAGGGCGCTTCCACTTTTAGTTGTATCCAGCTCCAGCGACCTGCGATTCTAAACGAGCCGCTTTCGCTTTTAAGTATTAACGATTTGTAAAGATTTTATCGATTAAACCGTATTCTAAAGCTTTTTCTGCTGTCATGAAGTTGTCGCGGTCTGTGTCGCGTTGTAGTACTTCAAGTGGTTGACCAGTGCGGTCAGCAAGAATTTGGTTTAGTTTTTCACGTAAGAATAGGATACGTTTTGCAGCGATTTCGATTTCAGTTGCTTGACCTTGTGCTCCACCAAGTGGTTGGTGAATCATTACTTCACTGTTTGGAAGTGCATAACGTTTTCCTTTTTCACCTGCTGCAAGTAAGAATGCACCCATAGATGCTGCCATACCGATACAGATTGTTGATACTTGTGGTTTAATAAACTGCATTGTATCATAGATTGCCATACCCGCTGTGATAGAACCACCAGGGCTGTTGATGTAGATGTGAATATCTTTTTCTGGATCTTGAGATTCCAAGAATAAAAGCTGGGAAACGATTGAGTTAGCTACGTTGTCATCAATTGCACTACCAAGCATAATGATGCGGTCTTTTAATAGTCGAGAGTAAATATCGTAAGCGCGTTCTCCACGATTTGTTTGTTCAATTACTGTAGGAATTAAATTCATCTGTTATTTCCTCCTTATAAAGCTTTCTTAGTCTTATAATACAATTATGGTCAATAAAGGTCAAACGAAACCACTTTAAATCAAAAAAATATGTAGTTGTACCATGAAATATTCGCTATGTTTTCGAAATTCCCTGCTTATGTATCTTCAACATCATAACCGAATTACATAAATTTAAACGTTATGAAAACTGGAGAAAAAAAGAAAAGAACGCCTTTTAACTGAAGCGTTCTTTCGATAATTAGTCTTTTAAAAGATAGGTTACTTTATTTAAAATCTTTTCGATTTGTTTCGCGTTTTTACTATACATTTCACTTGCTGATTTCGACTTTGTTTCTAAGGAAAATAGTTCAAGATCAGCATGACATTTTTTTAAAGATGCTAATAATAAAGGTTTGTTTTGAGGAGAAGGCATTTGGAGTTTGTCATTGTAAATGTCGATAGTAAGTTGTCCGTATGAATCCACTTGACCGAGGAAGACATTTTCAATAACAACACCGAGTTTTTCTAATTCTGAATGTAGCCAAGCGCGGTTATGTCCGCTTGCTGAAAGAGGTTCATCTAGTACATTTCC
The DNA here is from genome assembly GCF_008274905.1 of Bacillus sp. JAS24-2. NCBI lineage: Bacteria > Bacillati > Bacillota > Bacilli > Caryophanales > Bacillaceae > Bacillus > Bacillus sp. JAS24-2. Next base: position 4,864,130 of record NZ_CP031068.1, on the reverse strand, counting down.
ATCCATAATAACAGTTTGTGGTTCTTTCTCGTTTGGTACTTTTAAACCGATATCTTTTGCTGTAAGTGGCTGGGAATCTTTCTTTAATAATACATTTAATTCTCCGCTCGGTTCTAAGACAGCAAATTCGACTTCAGCTACGCTGAACGCACTTTTTCCACGGAGAAGTTCCAGTAATTCGTCACTCGTATATTTTTCTTTCTTTAAGTTATCTTCGAGTATCTTTCCGTCTTTTATTAATACGGTAGATTTTCCTTCAAAGAAGTCCCGAGCTGTTTTGTTCTTTAAAGAGAGGATTCCTGTTAAAAAAGGTACCACAGCGAAAATGAGTATCGCAAAGACGCCGTGAAAAAATTTTGAATCGAGCCCTGTAGATACTTGGGCAGCGATGTCACCAATCGTCATTCCGGCTATGTATTCAAAAAAGGAAAGCTGAGAGATTTGTCTTTTCCCTAACCATTTCGTAATAGCGAATAAAATAATTAATATGAATACAGAGCGAAGAATGACAAGTGTCCATTCCGGCAGGTGAGACATAGTCGTTTCCTCCAGTCTACTTAAAACCCTTTATATTGAGGTTCTTCACGTTCTAATACTGAAATTCTATCCTTTAAATCAGCGATGACGCTGTCCATTTCTAACATACATTCATGAAATACGCGTTTTGATTCTTCGTCTTGTGAATTTAATGAAAGGGAGCTTAAACTTGCTTGAGCGCCCCTTACACTAGCAAGGCAAGTTTTTACGCTAGCGATAACAGTCATATAAACACCTCTTATCCTTTCGGTTTGAATAACAATGCTCCAATGAAGCCGAAAATAATAGCCGCTGATACACCGGCGCTCGTTACTTTAAACATGCCGGTAATAACGCCAACGATGCCATGTTTTGCAGCTTCTTCCATTGCGCCATGAACGAGGGCATTACCAAAGCTTGTAATAGGTACAGTTGCCCCGGCTCCAGCGAAATCAATTAATGGCTCATACAAATTAAATCCATCTAATATAGCTCCAGCAACAACGAGTGTTGCCATTGTATGAGCAGGTGTTAGTTTGCCGACATCAAACATAAGTTGGCCGATTACACATATGAGTCCGCCAATGACGAAAGCCCAGAAAAAAATCATTGCGTTGCACCTCCAAATTCAATCGAAACGGCGTGAGCGATACACGGAATCGTTTCTTCTTGTTGGAATGTAAGTGGAGATAGTAAAGCGCCTGTCGCAACGACAAGTATTTTTTTGAACTCTCCTCTTTTCATTCGGTTTAATAAATGACCGTACACGACTGTTGCAGAACATCCAGGTCCGCTAGCACCAGCTATGACAGGTTGTCCTTCTCTATAAATGATAATTCCGCAATCTTGAAATTGTTCGCTCGTTACTTTCGTTCCGTGTTTATGTAGTAAGTCATAAGCAATTTCGCGTCCTACATGTCCGAGATCGCCTGTTACGATTAAATCGTAGTAAGAGGCATCAATTTGACGTTCACGTAAATGGGCTTCAATTGTATCAACTGCAGCTGGAGCCATTGCGCCTCCCATATTAAACGGATCCGTTAATCCCATATCAACCACTCGGCCGATTGTTGCAGAGGTTACTCTTGGACCGTGTCCAGTATCGCTTAAAATAGCGGCTCCTGCTCCGGTTACTGTCCACTGTGCAGTAGGCGGCTTTTGTCCACCGTATTCGGTAGGGTAGCGGAATTGTTTTTCTACAGCTGTATTATGGCTTGAAGCTCCAGTTAATAAATATTTTGCACCTTTTGCATTTACGATACTTGCCCCAAGTGCTAAACCTTCCATAGAAGTAGAGCAAGCCCCGAATAATCCGAGATAAGGAGTCCCAAGTGTGCGGCAAGCAAAGCTTGTTGGAGTAATTTGATTAATTAAATCTCCTGCGAGTACGAATTGAATATCATCTTTACGAAGTTCTGCTTTTTCAGTAGCGCGACTACAAGCTTCTTCGAATAAAATCTTATGTGCTTTTTCATAGGAATCTTGTCCGAGCCATAAATCTTCATGAAGGATATCGAAGTCTTCTGGGATGTTCCCCTTTGCTTCAAATGGTCCACCGACAACCCCTGTTGAAATAATGACTGGTTTGTTTTCAAATACCCACGTTCGGTGTCCTTGTAACATTTATAGCCCTCCCCATTGAACGAGAATAGTTTTAATAAGTGCGATGACGAAAGCGGAAAATACACCAAATAAAATAACAGAACCAGCTAGTTTAAACATATTACCGCCGACACCAAGTACAAAACCTTCCGTTCGGTGTTCAATACACGCGGAGATAACAGAGTTACCAAATCCAGTGACAGGTACAGCTGTTCCAGCACCTGCAAACTGACCGAGACGATCGTATACACCGAATCCGGTTAGCAACATTGAGATAAAAATGAGAGTTGCGACTGTTGGATTTCCTGCTGAGCGTTCGGTAAAATCGAAATACGTAATATAAAAAGTTGATATCAGTTGCCCGATTAGGCAGATAAAACCACCAACGAAAAAGGCCTTTAAACAATTTTTTAGAACAGGGCGTTTCGGTTCGCGTTCTTGCTCAAATTTTTTGTATTCCTGTTGTACAGGGGTTAAGTTTTTATCTTTACTTGACATTGCAATCCTTCCTTTTCTATTCGAAAGCGTTAAGTGTTAGATTCCATTTCTGATCCGATTAGCTTTAACTGTTTTTTGATCTCATCTTTAGATACTTCTTTTTTCTTAATTTTGTTTGCAAGCTTTTCGAGTAACATAAAGATTTTTTTATCTGTACTAACACGAACATCGAAAGTAGGATATTCATCACTTAGTTGCTTTTGAAGTTTCTTGCGCAAAGGTTTTAATCCAAACCTTTCATGATGCTCAGGTATAACCGCTATGTAGAGATCTAAATTTGAATTCACTGCTGCGCTTTTTATAATTTCATCCATAGCGAGGGCCTTTTTCTTAGCTCCTTGCGATATAGATTGATTAAAGGATTCTGTACTCATCTTTGTTAATTTTGGACCCTTTTCTTTTTCTGTTCGTTTTGTTTCTTCTTTCTTTACCTTTTTATCTAATGGGCTATGATCACAACCGGTAAAAGAACTAAATAGAAGTATAAATAACGCGGTTATAAGTCCAATCTTTCGCATAATCATCATTCCATTTCTATTGCAATATGTAATGTGATAGAAAAAGGATGACTGCATATCATCCTTTTTCTATTTCACAGCAAGACTGATTCGTTATTGCTGTGAGTATTGTGGTTCTTCTTGTTGGACTTCTTCAACACGTGGGTTTAAAGAATCGATAATCGTTTGTGTTTGCTGCGCAGCTGTTTGGAAAAGTTGCTTAGCTTGTTGGTTATCCGTATCAAGAGCGAATCCCTCTAAGCTAGCTTGTGCACTTTTTAATCCAGAAACAGTCTGCTTTAATTTTGTAATTACAGTCATTGAATGAAGCCCCCTTTGGAATATCAATTCAAAGATTATAATTTGTGAGTTGGGGAGAATTTATGATTGGAAAATTTAGGGGTGGAATGGATTTTATATGCTTTTAGCTAAGATGCATAAGGTATTACAGGGATATTTTTATTGATTTAGATGGATTTTATTGCTATTATTATGAGAAGAAAATGAAGTGTTTTCTATAATCATGCGCCCATAGCTCAGTCGGATAGAGCGGTGGTTTCCGGTACCACGTCTGCCGGGGGTTCGAATCCCTCTGGGTGCGTTATATACCGCGAAAGCCTTACTATATCTACATTCCTTTGCGAAACCTTTTGGATAAACGTCATATATTTAGCGTTACTATGACACGTTCTAGTCTAAAACGGAAAGGTTTATGATATTAAGTAAGTGTCACTCAATAACGTTAATAACACGTAGAAAAAATAGTAGTAAGATTAGGGAAACCCCTTGTATGTGATTAGAAATAATCGTGTACAGGGGGTTTTTTCGTTATGAAAAGAGTTAAAAGACGTGCGATTGGAAAGCGTCGTGACATCGATACAGATATCGTTCTTTTTAAGCCTTCTATTACGGTTAATAGGGCCTTAGAACGTGTTATGGATATTTATGTGTCAGAAGGATACAGAGAACGTACTATAAGCGATTATAGAATGTTTTGGTCGGAGTTCATTAATGTTATTAATCGTCAACTCATTACCGAAGTTACGAAAGAAGATATAAGGAAATATGTGAATCATCTATTGAAAATTAGAAAGTTATCGCCTGTAACGGTTAATATTCGTTTGTCTGCTATTAGGGCGATTTTTAATCGTTTAGAAAAAGAAACGGTTATCGAAAACAATCCCGTGATGGGTGTTAGAAAATTAAAAGTCGATGAACAAAAAATTTATACTTTGACCGACAATCAAATAAAGCGTCTATTTGCAATGGTTGATAAGACCTCTTATGCGGGATATAGGGATTATGTAGCTATGTTAGTAATGCTTAAATGTGGTTTGCGTATTAACGAAATTAACGCCTTGGAAATTGATGACGTTGACTTTGATAATGGAGTTATTTTATTACCGGGTAGAAAAAACAAGAACCGAAAGAGTCGAGTAATTCCGATGTCTAAAAAAGTTCAAAATGAATTAGCCCAACTAGTAACAGAAACAGGAGAGTATTTTGAAGGACTAGGAACATCTGTATTTGTTAACTCGTTTGGTGACCCTTTGAATCCTGACCATATACGAAAAAGAATGAACTATTACGGGAAGGAAGCAAGTTTAACGAAAGAATGTAGATGTTCACCACATAGTTTACGTCACACTTTTGCCGTTAACTTTTTAAAAAATGGTGGAGATATACGAACATTAAGTCTTATTTTGGGTCACAGTGATTTATCGACCACGCAAGTATATCTAAGTTATTCAGATACTCACGTAGTTGAACAGTATATGAAGGCTAGTGATAACGATGATTTAGAGGTTTAGAACAAAGGAAAAAGCTACCTAGTGCGAATAGGTAGCCCGAAATTTAAAGAATCAAATTAAAACTAAATAGCGGATGTTCCGCATACCTAGCACTTGTATTATACCATTTTTGAAAAATGGATAGCAAGGGGCGTAGTTTCTTATTGTCTTTTTTAGATGATTAGAAGCGTAGGTGTGCGTTAATTCCGAATGTGGAATTGCCTGAAACCACGTTAAAAACTGAAATGGTTTGTCGAAGCCGATGCGGGGGGTACTAGTATACGCCTAGCACATGAGGAATGTGTAGTTCGTCCGTTGCCTACAAGTAACGTCGTTTGCCTTGTTAACGACTAGTAGGAACGTTATAGGAATCATAAGTCTATTGATGCCTGTTGAGGGAATAAACCTCCAAAAGAAGCGTGACTGGGTGGGTTGTCTTGCATTATGGTGCAGGGTTAGTTATAAGATATAAGTATTCATGGTATTTGTCAGACACAATGAATATAGAAAGATAACTATGACGAAAGGTCAATATTAACAAGGTGATACATACGGATTCAATACGTGACATACGGCACGTCAGTATCAAATATACTCGTTGTTTCACTGTAAAAGTGTTTGCAACGGGTATATTATGCCCAGCCGTTGTCCACCGTTCAGCCGACTGTCAGTTTGAAGACCGTAAAGTCAAGTGAATTTAAAAGATTTCTAAAAAGTTATTACTAATAATAACGATGGTAGAGAAGAACGGGATTTATACGATATGTAGATTATGAATTATCAGGGGGATATGAAGAACTATGAGTAAGAAGAATGGTTCGGGTAGGTTAGTAAGTAAGAAAAATAAAGCGTATTGGGAAGCAAAAGAGAGATTAGAGAAGGCACAGGCTAAATATATACTGAAACCTAAAAAGAATAGTAGTAAACCAATGAGTACTAAAGAGAAACAAAGTGCGGAATTAAGGGCAAAGAAACGGTATAATGATAGAGTTTGGAAGGGGTGGAGAGAAACCGACGGGGTAACGTATCCTGTAACGGATTCAGGTGAAAAATCAGCAAATAAGAAGAAATAGAAAAACATCTAGCTATGATAGAGGAATATATAAGCAACTATTACTTACGATGGTGGTAATATAGAATGTAAACGATGTGTAGATTAAAAACTAAAGTAAGAAGGTGGAGAAGTGAACAGAAAGACAGAAGGAGTAAGTATTAAGCCATTAAGAAAAGATAGTGAATTCATCGTTCTAACGTTGTTTCTTATCTTGGTGACATCGACAACAAGTTTTAAAAACCCCGGATTATCTGATTACGTTGGAATTGCATCAACAATTGTACTGATCGCAGCAATCGGACTTAAACTAATAGCAAATTGGTATAACAAAAAGGTCTAGAATCTTCTTTGCAATGCAATGTGCAAATGGTACGTAAATTAAAAGTTAATAGTGTCAGAATGCGAATCTCGGTGATTCAAAATAGTAATTTTGGCTAGACTATTAAATGGGAAGTATCTTTTTAAATATATGTTCGTTTTGGAAACTTTGAGTTGAAATGTTGAAAAACACTAAACATTATATGTATAATGAAGATGTGAAATCGGTTTTGATTCAGTCTTGACGAACGTTTGTTTTCCGAGTAACATAGGTAGGTTCGTCTGATTATTTCTATCCGTTTTCGGATATTACTCAGGTAATATTTTATTTTGTAAAGAAAAAAAGCACCGTAAGTGCGGGAACACTTATGATGCTTTTAATAAAATATGGGTGAAACTATTTGATAAGGTTTAGCACGCCAAACATCACAGTAAAAATAACCATTAAAACGGCACACAACGCAGTTATGGTTTGATGTGGTTTCATACGTTCACCTACTTTCTAAAAAGCTTTTCGTACGGGAATACGGAAGGCTTTTTTCTTTTCTCTATTATTGTAGCCTAAAATACCGATTGAGAAAAAGAACAAATTCTCGATTGTATAAAAACATTCATATTTATATGTAATGTCATCGGTAATTCATCAGTAATAGAGGGGTTGATGGTGTTGCCTTCTTATTATATTACGTTTCAAACTAAGACCCAAGATATATGTATAAATTCTTTCTTTTTTTAACTTTTATTTTTTGACATAATCATCGGGTTTTTTAATACAAAGACTATGAAACACCATTCTAAAACTCATGTCAATAAAGTGCTTTTCAAAAAAGTTGTCGACGAACTTTATTTTCTTTTTTTAAAGTTAACAATGTTTTTTGTCATGAAATGGCAAATGCTGGAGGAGGTTTTTTATTTCTTATCTATAATTGTAGACAAAAAAACTAGCATTTGTACACGTCTATGTTTATTTGTTCCAGATAACTCAAACTTTGATACATTTTACAATGCAATAGATTTGAAGAATGTTGAATGGGGTTCATTCTGATATAAACGCAATCAAGGACATTTGTACCAGTAAAGCTGCTAGAAATCGTTTCAGGATATGCGGAAAAAATCCGATTTAATTAATAAACACAAACGTTAGTGTCACACAAAATGTGACGCGTCAGTCACAAGAAATGGTATGTAACTATAATCATTTAAACAATATTAATTATATATAATATAAATATTATATAAACGCTAACAATTACAAAATATGGTCTTCTTACTCCAAGCGGTCTTATACAATTCTTAGAAGTCTCTTTCTACCTTCTTTTGTTTTACCTTCAATATCGTTTAAAGGCGTCTATCGTTTGATTTAAGAGTTTCAGAATACAAATGCACTGGTGGAGGTGTACTAGAAGGTGAAAAGACCGTTAGAAGTCAAAATATGACGTCTAATGGGCGGTTTCTTGTTTGTTTGATTATCTATCGTTTCGTTACTAACCTCGACATATCGAATAATCCATTTGCGATTCCGATAAATGTCGATTCTTGAATTGAATACTGGTGTAATAAAAACATAGCTAAAATTCCAAGTAATACATACGATAACAGTAAAAAGCGTTTTGGAATATATTCATATCGTTCTGCCATTTCATTTAAGCCCACTATTAAAGCCGCTATAAACCCTGATTCTTCTTTAATTAATTATTAATTCTTTTAAAGATATTATTAAGTTCTTTTAGTAGCACCCCACCCGTTACCTATCGACCGTTAGGTCAAGTGACGCCCCCTGTTACCTATTTACATTTCTATAGGACACGATAGGGGTTCCCTGTTACAAATGAAGAAGCATATATCCTTGACGCTAACATTCTAAGAATCATAGTCCTTTGTGATTGGGATTATTAATGGAGTTTATACCGCATAGAATCAGTGTTTCGGGAAGTAGTGCGTCATATGCGAATGTGTCCTATAATTTGTGATTACTAACTAGAGGACACATAATAGTATATTGGAAAGAAATGTATACAAGTGATTTTGACCTTAATCCCAAAGATTGTGATTATTAATAAATTCAGTCGTACCAACGATTAGTTTTATATTTTAATATTCCAATTTTTATATGTTTCTTGTAAAAGTATCATTTAGTTTGTGATATAAGTAGAAAAGAAAAGAAACGAAAAATAAAACGTTATTAAAAACAAAATGCTTTAGCATTAAGCTTTAGCTTATAATCTTTTCTTTAATGAATAAGTTTGTTTATCTTACGATAAACCGTTATTAAAGATAAAAGACACAATTCGACCTAAAGGTCTCATTGGGGCTATCGCCCTTGTTTGTTTAAAAGAAAAAGATTAATTATCTATTTCCAACAAACCACAAGATAAATGATAAGAGTTGCTTTCCGCTTTGTTGTTGAAGTAAATCAATATTCCTTCCTTTGCCTCGCGATCGAATCGCGGGGTTCTTTTTTGTATCTGTTACTTTCACAAATAATATAAAAAGTTTCTTTTTTCTCTTGTATTTAGGGGCTTTAGTAAGCCTATTAGTTGAGGAAGTCTTACACTACTTTCTCACTAATCATTTCCGATAGAGTTATTACTATTGGTAACAAATCCTTCCTAAATTGGGCAGACGTAATGTAGGAGTTGCGTCTGTCTTTTTTCCTTTTAACACAATTAAATTTACATATAAAAACGGGGGTTACGTTATGGAACAAAAAGAACTGAAAATACCAGTTACGTTGAATCATAAAACAATCGGTATTTTACGAAAAATCAAGGGTGTTACGGCTTCTCAACTGGCGGATAGGATGTTCATATGTCATTCGTCTTTAAAGAAGGTAGAAAGCGGATATGCACCAATTACGGACTTAATGAATGTTCGTTTATGGAAAGGTTTAGCGGGGCTTGGTTATTCCGTTGAAGAGATTTATGTAATAAACGAATTCGTAAATCATAAAGGGGGCGGTTGTTAATGAAACCATGTAGAAGACTCACGCCGAAACAACTAGAAATTTTGACCGAAGTATTCGAACGTCAAAGAAGTGGAAAAACGTTAACAGCCATCGCAAAAGATATGGGAGTTTCTCGAAGGAATATCTACAATTGGCGAAAATCTGAAGAGTGGATTGAGATGGAACGTCAATTAAAAGAGAAACTTATATCAGATGCTTACTTTAGTGTCATGGATACGTTGGTTCGTCGGGCGATTGAAGGACGTTCTCCCAAGTTCATTGAGTTGTACTTGAAAACACAAGGAAAGCTTAAAGAACAAGATAACACACAAGTTCATGTTAATAACAACATCGTACAAGACGGCGTATCGGACGAGTTTCTTCGCGACCTTGATGCGATTTTAAAGGGGGAGTAATAATTATGACAATAACTAATAAACCAGTATTAGCACAAGCGGAAAACGTCGTACAAAAGACGGCAGCGGAACGCAATAAGTTACATATTCGTCTTATGCAGTTAAATGATGAAATAGCTTATTTACAAAGTGAAATCGCATCGGGGAATGAAAGTCTTCAAGGGACGTTAAATGAACGGCTAGAAGAGAAAGCCAACGTTGAAACGGAATTGAATCGCCTTAATGGTGCGTTTCTATCAGAATTAAAATCAATGCGGGACGACCTGTTACGTGAAAGATTAGCGGTTCTGAAAGCGGGTAAAGACCGACAAGAAGGTCTTGCAAGTGAGATTAAACGCACAAAAGTAGAGTATCTAAAGAGTGTAATGGCATTAAAGGGACTAGCGGACGATACGTTTGCAGATGTGAGTCTTTACGATGACATCATGAAATGTATTGGTCAAAATCCAATAGACGTAACGGCAACAATTGTTTATCCGTATCCAGTAGCGGATGGAGATAACCATTACCAACCGTATGTTACACCACAAGAAATTGGTACGGCGTATGAAGGTGCCTTACCGTACGCTACCCGACAATATGAACAAAACTACATGCGAAAAGCATACTAATTAGGAGGAATTATTAATGAATAGATTATCAGCAATCGAATTATTATCAATTGGTTATAACAAGGGACTTACCGACGCAGAAAAAACAACGGCGGTACAACAACTAGAAGCCCGCAAAAAGCAACAGGCAGAAGAAGCGGCCCTAAGTTTTGGGAATCCATTTCTTAATATGCGTCAAGCGTATAGCGACAGTACGTCACGACGTGAAGAACGACAACAACAGGATTTAATTGAAGCGAAAATGAAGCGTTTGGCAGAGTTGGAAGCGAAAGCACAGAAGGCAAACGAAGAACACATGCAAAAGCAGAAACTTGAAGCAGATATGCAACGATTGGCACACTTGGAACAAGCTGAATCAGTTGGTTTAATTTAATAGGGCGTACATATGAGGAACGACGGCACATAGCGGTTGTTCCTCTCTTTTTTTGTGTGTCTAAATGAATACTATTAGTCTGTGGATTGTTAAAACGTCGCTATGAGGACGCTAGATGCGTTAAAATGCGTACGTTGTAAATACGCATAATCCGTCCCAAATATGTAACAGATTTTGTTTTGATATTTGTGTAATGAAGCTGAAGAAACCTATATCATTACTGGATTTGTAGGTAATTACGAATAGTGGGGATAAAAGGAAGTGTGAAAGGATGGGGGAAGATATTAGGTCTCTTTACAAGTTACAATGTATGTTAATGAATGACGTATTCAAAACGACTGCCTATAACATTGGTTATGTAAACTGAAATACAAACAAATACACTCATATCAATAGATTGCTATTTCTCTGTTAGTTTCTCGTTATACACTATTTTATACATTGGCGTTAAATCAACGTTTTCAAAGAGGGGATTCCTTAGTTTTTTCGCTACACGATGAATAAACTGAAAGTTCCGTCATAGGATATTGTCGTTCATTTATCCAATATTAATATGCAAGTTTCTTGTTATTAAAATTAAAGGGGCGGTGCATCATATCCCCGCCCTGTCTTCGCGAAGTCGTTGCAAGGTCACCGCAAATTAATAGGGGCATCGTAATAACAGGGGGTATGTAAATTGAAGGGTGGTATAATTCGAAAAGGCGTGTATTTAAACGCCCCGGCATCGCGTATAACCCGCCATTCCAAATGCTATTACTTTAGTATAGTGTGGACAAGGACAGGGCACGTTATCGCACGGCAGGATGCTTATGCCTGTAGTTTATTACTGTCTATTGCAACCAAAGCGTAAGCAATGCATTATAGCGTTTGGCAGATTGCATCTCGTTATTATACTCCATATCCTACCCCACATTATAACCATTACTATCTAATACTGTTGTATTGTTTCAAAACTCCATCGTTTATGAAACAATATTTGTCACTGTTACTGAATCCCTTTAAATCAACATTCAATTTGTTTCATAACTTTGTATCAAAACCTTTTCTAGTTTCCGAATTATTTTCTTTGTTTGGATTGCTTCATTTTGATTATTAATATTCAATTCTTCGTTCATTACTTCTTCGTCAACAAACCTTCTTGAAGAATCCATTCCATACAAAATATACATATAAATTTAATCGAATAAAGGTAAAGACCCCTCACCACGGGGGACGCCCCTCTTAGTTTGCCTTGTAGGGTATTCTGACAATACACAATATGATTTTCAGTCGAAGACGGGCGGTATATTAATCGCTATTGTAAAAAGGTACATAAGCCTTTATAATCGAAAGATACAAGCATACATAACGTTGTATGTTCATGTCTAAAAAGATTATTTCTACATTATATATAAGGAAATACCTTGTTTTTACTGATATTTCACGTAAAAATTAACGGGTGGTTTCCGGTACCACGTCTGCCGGGGGTTCGAATCCCTCTGGGCGCGTCAAAAAGTCCTAACTTACGTTTTGTAGGTTAGGACTTTTTTTATTTACCTCTTGTTATATCTAGTAATAAGATTTACTATTAGTACTTGATAATAATTTTTAATTTTATTATTTTCTTTCAATATTATTCAAATTTCGGTTGTAAGTTGTAAATCTCATTAATACATATAAATTAATAATATTTTGGAATGGGTGTCTGCGTGAGGATTCTCCTTTTACCAAACTTATTGTACAATAGAAACAAGGGGGAGATTAGTTTGAAGGCAAGTCTTTTACAAGAACAAAGCTTACGTTTGGCAATGACACAAGAGTTAAGGCAAGCGATTACAATGCTCCAGTATAATGTACAAGAATTATCGGAGTTTTTGTATGAGCAATCGTTAGAGAATCCCCTTATTGAGTTAGGTGGTTTTGAGAGGGAGAAGAAAAAGAGCTCTAACAACAGTAAAAGTACCAGCAAACAAGTCGAGAATCAGATGGAGATCTACAGTGTGGATTCTACAACGATTCAGCAACATTTATTAAATCAAATACAGTATTATAAAATAGATGAAGAAGAGCGAAAAGTAGCTTCTTTCATTATTATGAACATGGATGGAAATGGATATTTACAAGAAACGAATGAAGAGTTAGCAGAGCTCCTTTCTGCACATATTCATGTAGTCGACCGTTCTGTAGAGCTTGTCCAATCACTGGAGCCAGCAGGGGTAGGGGCGCGTAATATTCAGGAATGTTTAACCTTACAATTGAAGCGCTTACAAAGACGTGATGGATTAGCAGAAGAGGTTGTAGAAGATCATTTCGCTTATTTTGTGAAGAAAGATTGGCGAAAGCTCGTTCAAGTGTTGAAATGTAGTAATGAGGAATTGCAGATTGCGGTAAATTGTATAACGTCATTACAACCAAAACCAGGTCTTGCGTTTTCTTCAGATAAACCACTTTACATTGTACCTGATATGGCGGTGAAAAAAGATGGCGATCGCCTCGTTTTACAAATGAATGAGAGAAATATGCCGAGAATTGAAATTCATTCTGAATATAGTGCGCTTCTTAATAATAGTGAAAGTGAAGTAGCATCTTACGTATCAGAAAAGTATCAGCATGTGCAGTGGATTATGCGCAGTTTGAAGCAGAGAAAACAGACATTGCTGCAAGTAATGACTATTATTATGGAAAAACAACGTGATTTCTTCTGGAAAGGTCCAGAGTATTTAAGACCTCTCGCTTTAAAAGAGGTAGCGGAAGAGTTAAGTGTGCATGAATCGACAATTAGTCGTGCGACGCGAAATAAATATGTGCAAACACCACACGGTTTATTTGAGATGAAATCGTTCTTTAGCAATGCCGTTTCGACGACTGAAGATGAAGCAGTTTCTACAAAACGTGTAAAACAATTTATTCAAACGCTAATTGGGGCAGAGGATAAGAAAAAGCCACTTTCAGATCAAAAGATTTCAAAATTATTAGAAGAAGAGCATGAAATTGTTATTTCTCGAAGAACAGTGGCGAAGTATAGAGAACAAATGCATATTCCAGCTTCGTCATTACGAAAAACGATCGGATAGGTGAAGAAGATGAAAGTTGTACTGTATACTAAAAAAGATTGTGGACTTTGCGTGAAGGCAAAACAAGTTTTACAGGAAGTACAATGTGAATATTCTTTTCAAATCGAGGAAATAGATATATATGAAGATAATGACCTTTTAGAAAAATATCACTTAATGATTCCGGTTGTAGAAATGGACGGAAAACAAGTAGAATATGGTAACATTCACAAAGGTGTCATAATAAACTATATAAAGAATGCAGTTAAGAGTTGAATAAGTTTCTATCTCCTGTTACAATAATACACGTAGCAGGGATTATTTTTTTAACCTATGTGGGACACAAAATGTCACTACGGGACGTAAAGTGACCACGAGGGAAAATGAACCGATGTAGTGAGGAGAAAAGATATGCGCTCATGGATTCAGAACACAAAAAAATTATTACCTGATCTGCTACCTGTTATGCAAACGAGAATGCAAATTCTTCAATACATTAGGCTCATGCAGCCGATTGGAAGAAGAAATTTATCAGCAAGTCTCGGTATGACAGAACGAGTATTGCGAAGTGAAGTTCAAGTTTTGAAAGAACAAAACTTAGTTCACGTCGCTTCTTCTGGAATGACTTTGACAGAAGAAGGAACAGCTTTAGTTCTTGCTTTGGAAGACTTTATGAAAGAAATTTCCGGGTTAAAGGTTTTAGAAAAGCAACTTAAGGAAACATTAGACTTGGATGAAGTTTTCGTTGTCCCTGGTGATAGTGATGAATCACCTTGGGTCAAACTGGAGATGGGCCGTGCTTGTGTGACTTGTATAAAAGACCGTCTGACAGCGAATAATATCGTTGCTGTGGCTGGAGGAACTACGCTAGCTGCTGCTGCGGACATGATGCAACTTGATTGCAAAGATTTACATATGCTGTTTGTCCCAGCACGTGGTGGAATTGGAGAAGGTGTTGAATTAGAAGCCAATACCATTTGTGCCAAGATGGCGCAAAATACGATGAGTAATTATCGCTTATTGTATGTTCCAGACCATGTTAGTAGCGAAGCATATGCGTCTATTGTGACAGAGCCTTCCGTGAAAGAAGTTCTTGAGTTGATTCGATCTTCCAATATCGTCATTCATGGAATAGGTGATGCGTTAACAATGGCACGTCGCAGAAGTACTTCAGAAGCAGATTGGTTAAAGATTCAGGCAAGCGAAGCAGTTGGCGAAGCTTTCGGTTACTACTTTAATGAAGAAGGAAATGTTGTTCATAAAGTAAGAACAGTTGGTATGCAACTAGAGGACTTACAAAATGTATCTCATGTTGTTGCAGTCGCTGGAGGTTCTTCAAAGGCAAAAGCAATACAGGCTGTAATTAAACAAGGGCACACTTCAATTCTAATTACAGATGAAGGTGCAGCAAAACAGTTAACAAAGGGTTTTACCCTTTAATATAATCCCCCAAGGAGGAAATTCAAATGACTAAAATTGGTATTAATGGATTTGGACGTATCGGGCGTAACGTATTCCGCGCAGCTCTTAACAACTCTGAGGTAGAAGTAGTAGCAATCAACGACTTAACAGATGCTAAAACATTAGCTCACCTTTTAAAATATGACACAGTTCACGGAACTTTAAATGCAGAAGTATCTGCTAACGAAAACAGCATCGTTGTTAACGGTAAAGAAATTAAAGTTATCGCTGAGCGTGACCCAGCTCAATTACCATGGAGCGACTACGGAGTAGAAGTAGTAGTAGAATCTACTGGCCGTTTCACTAAAAAATCAGATGCTGAGAAACACTTAGGTGGATCAGTTAAGAAAGTTATCATCTCAGCTCCAGCTTCTGACGAAGATATCACTGTAGTTATGGGTGTTAACCACGAACAATACGATGCAGCTAACCACAACGTAGTATCTAACGCTTCTTGTACTACAAACTGTCTAGCTCCATTCGCTAAAGTATTAAACGAAAAATTCGGCGTAAAACGCGGAATGATGACAACAATTCACTCTTACACTAACGACCAACAAATCTTAGACTTACCACACAAAGATTTACGTCGTGCTCGTGCAGCAGCTGAAAACATGATTCCAACATCTACTGGTGCAGCTAAAGCTGTAGCATTAGTATTACCAGAACTTAAAGGTAAATTAAACGGTGGCGCTGTACGTGTTCCAACTGCTAACGTTTCTCTAGTTGACTTAGTTGTTGAACTTGACAAAGAAGTAACAGTTGAAGAAGTAAATGCAGCATTCAAAGCAGCAGCTGAAGGCGAATTAAAAGGTATCCTTGGATACAGCGAAGAGCCATTAGTATCTATCGACTATAACGGATGTACAGCTTCTTCTACAATCGATGCATTATCTACAATGGTAATGGAAGGTAACATGGTTAAAGTACTTTCTTGGTACGATAACGAAACTGGTTACTCTAACCGCGTAGTAGACCTAGCAGCTTACATGACTTCAAAAGGTCTTTAATTCTTAATTATATAAGTTATCAATGACAAAACGAGGGAGAGGGTTTGTTCCCTCTCTCTCTTCTTTCGTTTTAAAAGCAAATGTGTTAAGCTTTTGAGTGGGTTTTGTCAATCCTAACTAGTAGTCGGAGGGAAATCCAATGAACAAAAAATCAATTCGTGACGTAGATTTAAAAGGTAAGCGTGTATTTTGCCGCGTTGATTTCAACGTACCTATGAAAGAAGGCAAAATTACAGATGAAACTCGTATCCGTGCAGCTCTTCCTACAATTCAATATTTAGTAGAGCAAGGTGCGAAAGTTATTTTAGCAAGTCACTTAGGCCGTCCAAAAGGTCAAGTAGTAGAAGAAATGCGTTTAACTCCAGTAGCAGCACGTTTAGGCGAGCTTCTTGGTAAAGACGTTAAAAAAGCGGACGAAGCATTCGGACCAGTTGCACAAGAAATGGTTGCAGCAATGAACGAAGGCGACGTATTAGTTCTTGAAAACGTACGTTTCTATGCGGGCGAAGAAAAGAACGATGCAGAACTTGCGAAAGAATTTGCAGCACTTGCTGACATCTTCGTAAACGATGCATTCGGTGCAGCTCACCGTGCTCACGCTTCTACAGCAGGTATCGCAGACTACCTACCAGCAGTATCTGGTCTATTAATGGAAAAAGAGTTAGATGTACTTGGTAAAGCACTTTCTAACCCAGAACGTCCATTTACAGCTATCATCGGTGGCGCGAAAGTAAAAGATAAAATCGGTGTAATTCGTCATCTATTAGACAAAGTAGATAACTTAATCATCGGTGGCGGACTTGCTTACACATTCGTTAAAGCTTTAGGTCATGAAATTGGTCTATCTCTATGTGAAGACGACAAGATCGAACTAGCTAAAGAATTTATGCAACTTGCAAAAGAAAAAGGCGTAAACTTCTACATGCCAGTTGATGTTGTAATCACTGAGGAATTCTCTGAAACTGCAACAACTAAAATCGTTGGTATCGACTCTATCCCTTCTAACTGGGAAGGCGTGGACATCGGTCCTAAAACACGTGAAATTTATGCAGATGTAATTAAAAATTCTAAGCTTGTTGTATGGAATGGACCAATGGGTGTATTCGAAATGACTCCATTCGCAGAAGGTACAAAAGCAGTAGGACAAGCATTAGCAGATGCAGAAGATACATACTCTGTTATCGGCGGTGGTGACTCTGCAGCAGCTGTTGAAAAATTCGGTATGGCTGATAAAATGAGCCACATTTCTACTGGCGGCGGTGCGTCATTAGAATTCATGGAAGGTAAAGAGCTTCCAGGTGTAGTTTGTCTTAACGACAAATAAGTAGCAGCCAAAGAAAAAGGACGGTGCAAAGCATGCGTAAACCAATTATCGCAGGTAACTGGAAAATGAATAAAACTCTATCTGAAGCAGTTAGCTTCGTAGAGGAAGTTAAAGGTCAAATCCCAGCAGCTTCAGCTGTTGATGCAGTAGTTTGCTCTCCAGCTCTATTCTTAGAGCGCCTTGTAGCAGCAACTGAAGGAACTGACTTACAAGTAGGTGCACAAAACATGCACTTCGAAAAAAATGGTGCATTCACTGGCGAAATTAGCCCAGTAGCACTTAGCGACTTAAAAGTTGGCTATGTAGTACTTGGCCACTCTGAGCGTCGTGAAATGTTTGCTGAAACAGATGAGTCAGTAAACAAAAAGACTATCGCAGCATTTGAACATGGTTTAACACCAATCGTATGTTGTGGTGAGACTTTAGAAGAGCGCGAAAGCGGAAAAACATTTGATCTAGTAGCAGGTCAAGTGACAAAAGCACTTGCAGGTTTAACAGAAGAGCAAGTTAAAGCAACTGTTATCGCTTATGAGCCAATCTGGGCTATCGGTACAGGTAAATCTTCTTCTTCTGCAGATGCAAACGAAGTATGTGCGCACATCCGTAAAGTTGTTGCAGAAGCTGTTTCTCCAGAAGCTGCAGAAGCTGTTCGTATCCAATACGGCGGTAGCGTAAAACCAGAAAACATTAAAGAGTATATGGCACAATCTGACATCGACGGCGCTTTAGTTGGCGGTGCTAGCTTAGAGCCTGCTTCGTTCTTAGGTCTTCTGGGGGCGGTAAAATGAGAAAGCCAACAGCTTTAATCATTCTTGACGGTTTCGGACTTCGTGAAGAAACTTACGGGAATGCTGTAGCACAAGCTAAGAAACCTAATTTTGATGGTTACTGGAACAAATTCCCTCACACAACGCTTACAGCTTGTGGCGAGGCAGTAGGTCTTCCAGAAGGTCAAATGGGTAACTCTGAGGTTGGTCACTTAAATATCGGTGCTGGCCGCGTAGTATATCAAAGCTTAACACGCGTTAACGTTGCAATTCGTGAAGGTGAGTTCGATAAGAACGAAACTTTTCAAAATGCAATTAAAAGCGTAAAAGAAAAAGGTACTGCACTTCATTTATTCGGTTTACTTTCTGACGGTGGTGTGCACAGTCACATGAACCATATGTTTGCTCTTCTTCGCTTAGCAGCAAAAGAAGGCGTGGAGAAAGTTTATATCCATGCATTCTTAGACGGCCGCGATGTTGGACCACAAACAGCAAAAGGTTATATCGATGCAACGAATGAAGTAATTAAAGAAACAGGAGTAGGACAATTCGCGACTATCTCTGGTCGTTATTACTCTATGGACCGTGACAAGCGTTGGGATCGCGTAGAAAAATGTTACAGTGCTATGGTGAATGGTGAAGGCCCTACTTATAAATCAGCAGAAGAGTGTGTAGAAGACTCTTATGCGAACGGTATCTATGATGAATTCGTATTGCCGTCTGTAATTGTTAACGAAGATAACACGCCAGTTGCAACAATCAATGATGATGATGCAGTTATCTTCTATAACTTCCGTCCAGACCGTGCAATTCAAATTGCTCGTGTATTTACAAACGAAGACTTCCGTGAGTTCGATCGTGGTGAAAAAGTACCTCACATTCCAGAATTCGTATGTATGACACACTTCAGTGAAACTGTAGATGGATACGTGGCATTCAAGCCAATGAACCTTGATAACACTTTAGGTGAAGTTGTTGCGCAAGCGGGATTAAAGCAACTTCGCATCGCGGAAACTGAAAAGTATCCGCACGTTACATTCTTCTTTAGCGGTGGTCGTGAGGCTGAATTCCCAGGAGAAGAACGTATCTTAATTAACTCACCGAAGGTTGCAACGTATGACTTGAAACCTGAAATGAGCATTTACGAAGTAACGGACGCTTTAGTAAATGAAATCGAAAATGATAAACATGATGTTATCATTCTTAACTTTGCGAACTGTGATATGGTTGGCCATTCTGGGATGATGGAACCAACAATTAAAGCAGTAGAAGCAACTGACGAATGTTTAGGAAAAGTTGTAGAAGCGATTCTTGCAAAAGATGGTGTAGCACTTATTACTGCTGACCATGGTAATGCTGATCAGGAGTTAACTGCTGATGGTGGTCCTATGACAGCTCATACAACTAACCCGGTTCCTTTCATCGTTACAAAAAATGATGTAGAGCTTCGTGAAGGTGGTATTTTAGGAGATATCGCTCCAACAATGCTTACACTTTTAAATGTGGAACAACCGAAAGAAATGACAGGTAAAACAATTATTAAATAATTTGCTTATATAAAAAGGAGAGAATTTATTATGTCAACAATTATTGATGTTTATGCTCGCGAAGTCCTTGACTCTCGTGGTAACCCAACTGTAGAAGTAGAAGTTTACACAGAAAGCGGCGCTTTCGGACGCGCTATCGTACCAAGTGGTGCATCTACTGGTGAGCACGAAGCAGTAGAATTACGTGACGGTGACAAATCTCGTTACCTTGGTAAAGGTGTTGTTAACGCAGTAAACAACGTTAACGAAATTATCGCTCCAGAAATCGCTGGTTTCGATGTAACTGACCAAGCTGGTATCGACCGTGCTATGATCGAATTAGATGGCACTCCAAACAAAGGTAAACTAGGCGCTAACGCTATCCTTGGTGTATCTATGGCAGTAGCTCACGCAGCAGCTGACTTCGTAGGTCTTCCATTATACCGTTACCTTGGTGGATTCAATGCAAAACAATTACCAACTCCAATGATGAACATCATCAACGGTGGTTCTCACGCTGATAACAACGTTGACTTCCAAGAGTTCATGATCTTACCAGTTGGTGCTCCAACATTCAAAGAATCAATCCGTATGGGTGCTGAAGTATTCCATGCACTTAAAGCTGTATTACATGACAAAGGTCTTAACACTGCAGTAGGTGACGAAGGTGGATTCGCTCCAAACCTTGGTTCTAACCGTGAAGCTTTAGAAGTAATCATCGAAGCTATCGAAAAAGCTGGTTACAAAGCTGGCGAGAACGTATTCTTAGGAATGGACGTTGCTTCTTCTGAGTTCTACAACAAAGAAACTGGTAAATATGACCTTGCAGGCGAAGGCCGTACTGGCTTAACTTCTGCAGAAATGGTTGATTTCTATGAAGAGCTTTGCAAAGACTTCCCAATCATCTCTATCGAAGATGGTTTAGACGAAAACGACTGGGATGGTCACAAATTATTAACTGAGCGTATCGGTGATAAAGTACAATTAGTTGGTGACGATTTATTCGTAACTAACACTCAAAAACTTGCTGAAGGTATCGAAAAAGGTATCTCTAACTCAATCTTAATTAAAGTTAACCAAATCGGTACTTTAACTGAGACTTTCGAAGCTATCGAAATGGCTAAACGTGCTGGTTACACAGCAGTTGTATCTCACCGTTCTGGTGAAACTGAAGATGCTACAATCGCTGACATCGCAGTTGCAACTAACGCTGGCCAAATCAAAACTGGTTCTATGAGCCGTACTGACCGTATTGCTAAGTACAACCAATTATTACGCATCGAAGACGAACTAGGCGAAATCGCTGTTTACGATGGTATCAAATCTTTCTATAACATCAAACGATAATTGTAGGAAATAAACGACAGACCGTGAGAAATCACGGTCTGTTTTTTTATGCTAAAATTGTTCACCCGTCATAAGTGACATGAAATGTTTGAAGAAGCGGTTATAGTCAAAATCAATTGCGATTTGATGAACCGGCCAATCAATAAATGGCTTCTGGTTCACTAAAGAGCGAAATTCCCCTATGCTTGCTCCTTGTGCAGAGGATTCTGTCATGACAACAATAGGTGATTTATGATACGTGAACATAGAGTTATCAAATAAAGCGAGTATTGGCATTGTGTCATGGAAGGGGCTCCCCTTTAAATGTGGTAGGGCGTCTTTATAATATCCGTAGTAATAATGATCAAATAACGGTTTGACAAGTGGAGCTTTTCCTTTTGCCTCAATGTATTCTGCCATTTCTGGTGTAATGATGGAGTATTGAGTGACGTTTAATGGGTATATGTACATGTTAACTGCGGATTGAAGGACTATATTAGCAGCAGTAGGATCGCCATAAAAGTTTGCTTCGGAAATAGGGGTAACATTACCAGGATGTAAAAAGGCACCGCCCATTACGTAGTAAGATTTAATTTGTTTCATTAACTGTTTGCACATGATAAACAAAATTGCTAGGGAGGTAAGTCTTCCTAAACTCACAATGATTAATTCATCTTTATACTGTTCAATAAGAGGAATGACTTCAAAAAAATTCTCCATTTCTCCGTTAGTCACATTCACCTTTGGAATAATTGGACCGAGCCCCTGTTTCCCATGTACATCCGTAAAAAACGCAGGTGGGGCACCAGTAAGGGGACGTTCTGAACCACCGAATATCTTGATATTTCTATTCTTTGTTTCGTTATTAAAAAAATGAGCATTTTCTACGGCCGTTTTTTTTGGAACATTGCCGTAATCAGCAACGATACCGACGATTTCTATTTCATCGATAAAGAATGCTAAGAGGAGAGCCATCGTATCATCAATCCCAGGATCACAAAAAATGAGAACTTTTTTGGGCATATGTTCACCACCTATCTTGTTTATCCGGTACAAATCCGCTTGGTGAGGGCTAATAATTAATGGGGATGAGGAAAACCTCAATGATTAAAGTTTCACTTTATATATATGTAAGTTTAAGGATAAAAAGGTTATTTTATTGAAATAATAGTCTTTTAAATTCAGAAAATAAAAACTTTTTATATTAGGTCAAGGTTTTTGACATAATTTTTGTTTAGAAATGCAGCCATATCAAGGTTGTAAGCGTATAACATAGGCTGTTTTTGCTGTCAAGTTGATAAATTGCAGCTTTTTACAATTTATACTATGATAAAGATATTAACAGAAGATCGTATAAACATGAGGGATGATGAACATGAAATTTACAAAGATTCTTGTCCAAATTGCTGCTCTTTACGTGTTTTATATGGTTGGAACTTGGGTGCAAGAAATGTTAAATATTCCAATTCCAGGAAGTTTGATTGGAATGTTCCTCTTACTTGTTTTACTTAGCCTAAAAGTTCTTCCAGTGAAATGGTTCGATTTAGGAGCAGAAACACTCGTTGCTATTATGCCGTTTTTATTAATTCCGCCAACGCTTGGCCTAATGAATTACGGTGCTTTTTTTATGAGTAAAGGAATTTCTCTTTTCATTACAGTTGTAGCGAGTACATTTTTAATTATTATTGTCGCAGGACATACAGGACAATATCTTGCGAATAGGAAGGAAAGAGAGTCGCGATGAGCCAAATATTAATCGGAATCGGTTGGGTTCTTTTTACGGTGCTATTATATCAATTATCTAAAAAAATCTATAAATTATTTCCAACACCATTCACCATTCCAATGCTTGTAGCAACTGGATTAATGGCTTTCCTATTTATCGTGCTTGATATACCATATCAACATTATATGGAAAGTGGTGGTGGCTGGATTGCAAAGCTACTTGGACCCGGTGTTGTAGCATTTGCAATTCCTCTTTATAAACAACGTCATGTTCTGCAAAAATATGTTGTACCGATTGCTGGCGGGGTATTAGTAGGTACAACAGTTGCAATCGCTAGTGATTTTGCGATTGCTTCACTTATGGGAACGGATAAAAGCTTAATCTTATCGTCATTACCAAAATCGGTGACAATGCCAGTTGCGATGAGTGTTTCAGAGCAAGTTGGTGGTGTACCTTCCTTAACAGCAGCTTTCGTTGTTATCGCAGGTATTACTGGAACGATTACAGGACCCCTTTTATTAAAATGGAGCCGTGTTACAAACTCAGTTGGTAAAGGTATCGGATTTGGATGTGCTTCTCATATTATGGGCGTGATGAGAGCAATGAAAAATAATGAGCATGAAGGTGTTATTGGATCGGTAACAATGACATTAACAGCAATTTTGACATGTTTACTTGGACCGTTATTTGCGATGATGTTTATGTAATAGAAGAAAAGCGAGAGCGCCTCTATAGCTCTCGCTTTTCTATAGAATTTATGCTACAGTTACAATAACTGAATCTTTGTAGGAGGTACGCCAAGTGCATACGTTATTATCAGTTTTACTTATTATTGTATCGATTTTAATGATTGTTATGGTACTTATGCAATCTAGTAATAGCTCAGGCCTTTCAGGTGCAATTTCAGGCGGTGCGGAGCAATTATTTGGTAAGCAAAAGGCACGTGGAATTGAAGCGGTATTAAACCGTATTACAATTGTTTTAGCTGTATTGTTCTTTGTATTAACAATTGGTGTTACGTACTTCAATTTATAAAATTGAAAGAAGAAGCGTTAGTGAATGGTACTAATGGTTCTTCTTTTTTTGTTTTGCTATTTGAAAGATGTTTCTAATTAGATTATAGAAATACAAATATGGTACACTAGATATAGAAAGAATACGACTAGATTACAGAAGAGAAAGAGGAGAAATACATGATGAAATTAGCATCTCCGAAACCATTTACATTTGAGGGTGGAGACCGCGCTGTTTTATTACTACATGGATTCACAGGGAACTCAGCTGATGTACGTATGTTAGGGCGTTTCTTAGAAAAGAAAGGCTATACTTGTCATGCGCCAATTTATAAAGGGCACGGTGTACCACCAGAAGAGCTTGTTCATACAGGGCCTACAGATTGGTGGCAAGATGTAACGGAGGCATATCAGCTTTTAAAAGATAAAGGTTTTGAGAAAATTGCTGTTGTTGGATTGTCACTTGGCGGCGTATTTTCTTTAAAATTAGGTTATACAGTACCGGTTTTAGGTGTAGTACCAATGTGTGCACCGATGTATATTAAGAGCGAAGAAACGATGTACCAAGGTATATTGGCATATGCCCGCGAATATAAAAAACGTGAGCAAAAATCACCAGAACAAATTGAACAAGAAATGTTGGAATTCCAAAAGACACCGATGAATACATTAAAAGCATTACAACAATTAATTGCTGACGTACGTAACAATGTGGATATGATTTATGCGCCAACATTTGTTGTACAAGCACGTCATGACGAAATGATTAATACAGATAGTGCTAACATTATTTATAACGGTGTAGAATCTACGTTAAAAGACATTAAATGGTATGAAGACTCTACGCATGTCATTACACTTGATAAACAACGTGACGAGCTACATGAGGATGTATATAACTTCTTGGAGCAACTAGATTGGTAAGATCTAGTTGCCTCTTTTTTTCATAAGGAATTTTTTGTGAAAACTGTAAAAATCATAAGGGGAGTATTGAAGTTTCACTTTATACATCCCCTATCTTTCGGATACACTAAATAATATAAGGTTTTAAAGGAGGTATTTTTGCTTGGAAGAAATCATACAAGAACATATTGATAAGTTGTTATTATTTATGAGAGAAGAAGCGTATAAACCGCTAACGATACAAGAGTTAGAAGAGGCATTTGGGATTGAAGGTTCTGAGGGCTTTAAAGATTTCGTAAAGGCACTTGTAACGATGGAAGAAAAGGGACTTGTTATTCGTACTCGTAGCAACCGTTACGGTCTTCCTGAAAAGATGAATTTAGTACGAGGTAAATTAATTGGACATGCACGTGGTTTTGCATTCGTTGTACCAGATGAGAAGAAAACGGGAGACGATGACCTTTTCATACCGCCTACAGAATTAAACGGTGCGCTTCATGGCGATACAGTATTAGCACGCCTTAGTTCTCAATCGAGCGGTTCGCGTCAAGAAGGTTCAATTGTACGCATTTTAGAACGTGGCACGAAAGAGCTAGTTGGTACATATACAGAATCGAAAAACTTTGGATTTGTTATACCTGACAATAAGCGCTGGACGAGTGATATCTTTATCTTGAAAAGCGCATCAATGGGTGCTGTAGAAGGTCATAAAGTAGTTGTGAAAATTACGAGCTATCCAGAGAATCGTTTAAGTGCAGAAGGTGAAGTTATTCAAATTCTAGGTCATAAAAATGATCCAGGAGTAGATATTTTATCTGTCATTCATAAACATCATTTACCTTTAGCATTCCCTGAGGAAGTGATGGAGCATGCAAACAGTGTACCAGAAACGATTTCAGAAGAAGATTTAAAAGATCGCCGCGACCTGCGCGATCAAATGATCGTAACGATTGATGGTGCAGATGCGAAAGACTTAGATGATGCTGTTACAGTAACGAAGCTTGAGAACGGTAACTACAAGCTAGGCGTTCACATTGCGGATGTAAGTCATTACGTTCAAGAAGGCTCTCCAATTGATGTTGAAGCAGCGGAAAGAGCGACGAGTGTATATCTTGTTGACCGTGTAATCCCGATGATTCCGCATCGTCTATCTAACGGTATTTGTTCATTAAATCCGAAAGTAGACCGTCTGACGTTATCTTGTGAAATGGAAATCAACAATTTAGGTGATGTTGTTAAACACGAGATTTTCCAAAGTGTGATTAAAACGACAGAGCGTATGACGTATGCTGACGTAAGAAGCATTTTAGAAGATGAGGACGAAGAGTTAATTAAGCGTTATGAGCCGCTCGTACCGATGTTTAAAGAGATGGGTCAATTGGCACAAATTTTACGTGAAAAACGTATGCGCCGTGGTGCAATTGACTTTGACTTTAAAGAAGCGAAAGTATTAGTGGATGAAGAAGGAAAACCGACTGATGTTGTTATGCGTGATCGTTCTGTTTCAGAGAAGTTAATTGAAGAATTTATGCTTGTTGCGAATGAAACAGTAGCAGAGCACTTCCACTGGATGAACGTACCGTTTATGTACCGTGTCCATGAAGATCCGAAAGAAGATAAGCTTGAGCGTTTCTTCGAGTTTGTAACGAACTTCGGATATGCGGTAAAAGGACGTGCGAATGAAGTGCACCCTCGTGCGCTGCAACAAATTCTTGAAATGGTTCAAGGACAGCCAGAAGAAGTAGTTATTTCAACAGTTATGCTTCGTTCTATGAAGCAAGCTCGTTACGATGCGGATAGTTTAGGACATTTCGGTTTATCAACTGAGTTCTACACACATTTCACATCACCAATTCGTCGTTACCCAGATACAATCGTTCATAGATTAATTCGTGAATACATTATTAATGGTAAAGTCGACAACGAAACGCAAGCAAAATGGCGTGAAAAATTACCTGAGATTGCAGAGCACTCTTCTAATATGGAACGCCGTGCTGTTGAAGCAGAGCGTGAAACAGATGAGATGAAAAAAGCAGAGTATATGGTTGATAAGATCGGTGAAGAGTATGACGGTATGATTAGTTCTGTAACAAACTTCGGTTTATTCGTAGAGCTTCCAAATACAATTGAAGGTCTTGTACACGTTAGCTACTTAACGGATGATTACTACCGTTATGACGAGCAACATTTCGCTATGATCGGAGAACGTACAGGAAACGTATTCCGCATCGGTGATGAAATTACAATTCGCGTTATTAACGTAAACAAAGACGAGCGTGCAATCGACTTTGAAATCGTTGGCATGAAAGGCACACCTCGCCGTAAGTTCAAAGATCGTCCAGTCGTTATTGAACAGCCAAGAACAGGCAGAAAGAAACGCGGTGGACGTAGCGAGCGCAGTAATGAGCGCGGCGGTGAACGTGGCACAGGTAGAAAATTTGACCGTGGTGGCAAAGGAAAAGGAAGAGGATCCGCATCTGCATCCGCTTCTGCTAGCCAGCCAGGAAAAAAAGATGGTAACGGTAAGAAGAAAAAAGCATTCTTCGAAAACGTACCAGGATTCAAGAAGAAAAAGAAAAAGCGTAAGTAAGAAAAGAGTGGCTTCGCTTTGATGAAAAGCGGGGCCGTTTTCTTTTTTCTTCGTGGCTTGAGAGCGAGCCACTTTCGCTTTTTATATAATCCAGCTACAGTGGCTAGAATGTTCGGCGGCTTCACTTCTTCCCGAGAGGCAAAGAGCGCCTCAAGGTCAGAAGCTCCAGCTACCTCACATTCTGAGCGAGCCACTTTCGCTTTTAATGGAATCCAGCTACAGTGGCTAGAATCTGTTGGCCATTTCACTCCCTCGGACGAAGCAAAAAGCGCTTCTCTGTCGGGAGTTCCAATGTCCAAAGATTCTGAGCGAGCCACTTTCGCTTTTTATTAACATTTGTTACAATAGTAAAAATAGAGGAGGGACGTTATATGCCAAAGGGTACAGGTAAGGTTATTGCACAGAATAAAAAAGCATTTCATGATTATTTCATCGAAGAAACATACGAAGCAGGGCTTGTCCTTCAAGGAACGGAAATTAAGTCAATTCGCGCTGGACGCGTAAACTTGAAAGATGCGTTTGCACGTGTACATAATGGTGAAGTATGGGTTCATAATATGCACATTAATACGTACGAACAAGGGAATCGTTTCAACCATGATCCACTTCGTACGAGAAAATTACTTCTGCATAAAAAAGAAATTGATAAACTAGCGGGCGCTGCGAAAGAAACAGGTTACGCATTAGTTCCACTTAGAATTTATTTAAAAAATGGATTTGCAAAGATGGCACTTGGTTTAGCAAAAGGTAAAAAGCAATACGATAAACGTCACGATTTAAAAGAGAAAGAAGCTAAACGTGAAATTGCACGCGCGTTCCGTGATCGCCAAAAGATGTAATACAGATATTTACATTTGTAAAATGGAGCGCGTATGTTATAATAACTTATGTAAGATTGTTGCACATTGAAAAACAGCTCTTAGTAGCTATCACGATATTTTCTTCGTATGCTCCATTTTTATCATGGGGACGTTACGGATTCGACAGGGATAGTTCGAGCTTAGGTTGCGAGTCGAGGGGATCGGCCTCGTTAAAACGTCAAAGCCTATAATTGGCAAACAAAACAATCTTTCTTTAGCTGCTTAATTGCACTAAAGGTTCCTCCCTCCATCGTCCATGTGGTAGGGTAAGGGACTCAAACTAAGTGGACTACGCCGGAGTTCGCCGTCTGAGGACAAAGGAAGAGAACAACCAGACTAGCAACTTGGAAGCCTGTCGATAGGCCGAAGAGTTCGCGAAATGCTAATATATCGACTACACTCGTAGAAGCTTAAGTGCCGATATTTTTGGACGTGGGTTCGACTCCCACCGTCTCCACCAATACATATTTGGTGGTTTTTTATTTTGTATAATATGAACCATAATTTTGCCAGGTTGGTGAGGTTATGGTTCTTTTTGTTTGTGGTTTTATAGAATGCTGAAGTTGATGGGACGGTATCCCTGAAAGAGAGAATAAAAAATGGTTATTGATGATAAGCGGGTAGATACTATAGCAGATTGTAAACGCTCAATTGTTAAGTAGTTATTATTTTTTTACTTTATTCGAATCTTCATATGTTTTGTGTTTTTATCCATACCTATTGTAAGATTATATAGAGTTCTCCTAATAAACTGTTTTAATGGATTATTTAGGGGTTTTAAATTTATAAATCTTAAATTATTTTTTCGGGATAATTTTTTTATCTAAATAATTTATATTGAAGTAGAGGTGAACCATCGGTGAAGCAGGTGTTGGTGATTAAAAATGAACGGTCTTCAGCAAAGAAAATCGTAAGCGGTTTAACGCAAGAGGGCCATTTCATTTTAAAACTTCACAATGAAAACCAAGGTTTAAATATAGCATATGAGCAAGATTGGGATATTATCATATTGGATTGGGATTCATTAAGTATATCGGGACCAGAAATTTGTAGACAAATACGACTTGTTAAAACGACACCAATCATTATTGTGACCAACAATATTTCTAGCGAGGATTGCATAGCAGGGTTACAAGCAGGAGCAGATGATTATATTAGAAAACCATTTGTGAAGGAAGAATTAGTAGCGAGAGTTCAAGCTATTTTAAGAAGAAGTGACTATAACCAGCAAAATGAGACAAACTTTTTTCAGTTTAAAGATCTCTTTGTTGATGCATCTAGCAATATTGTGAAAAAAGGTGGCAAAAATCTCTCGCTTACGAAGCGCGAGTACGATTTACTTGTATTTTTAATTAAGAATAAAAATACGATATTAAGCCGTGAAATGCTTTTGAATCAAGTTTGGGGATATGACGTAGTAGTAAATCCGAATGTAGTAGACTTATATATTGGGTATGTAAGAAAAAAGCTAAAGTGCGAGAAGAAAGATAGATATATTCAAACGATACATGGCAGAGGCTATTCAATGGTTGAATGATAAAAATAAGATAATAAAGTAGTTTCTGTGAAATATTAGCTATTACTGCGCGTATTTTGTAAGGGAAGGTCTCTGTCCCGTATTTGTTGAGAAAGTATTTAATGAAGGTTAATCAACAGTCCTGACCGCACATATTACTTTTTATGAATTCATACGATTCACAAGATTTTCACAGAATTAATGACTATACTAATTAACAGGATGTTCAAATGAAAATGATTATCAATAGCGATTCGATTGAATAAAAGTTATCTTCTAATTCAATCTATGGATGTCATCATTTTCGAAATAAATCACACTATAAGGAGTATACATATGAAAAAATCTATGCTTTTAAAATTAGTGAGTATTCTAGCAATTTTTACTTTAATGTTAGTGGCTTGCTCAGATTCAAGTAAAGAAACTTCGAAGGCTAATAATAAAGATAATGGTAGTGATAAGCCAAAAACGGTTGAAATCACTGATGCTCATGGAACTGTTAAAGTACCTGTAAACCCGAAGAATGTAGTTGCTTTGGATAACAGAACTTTTGAAACTTTATCTGATTGGGGAATTAAATTAGCGGCTGCTCCAAAGGATATCATGCCTGCTGATTCAGCATATAAAAAGGATGAAAAAGTTCAAAATATTGGGAATCACCGTGAACCAAATCTAGAAATTATTGCAGCGGCAAACCCTGATCTTGTAATCGTTGGTCAAAGATTTGCTGATCATTATGAAGAAATCAAAAAATTAGTGCCAAATGCAGCTGTTATTGATCTTAATTTTGATGTTTCTGAGAAGGCTACTAAGCCTGGAGAAAACTTAGTAAAAGGACTTAAAGATTCTACAACTACTTTAGGTAAAATCTTTGCTAAAGATAAAGAAGCTAAACAATTAGTAGCTGATTTCGATAAATCTATTGAAAAGGCAAAATCTGCTTATAACGGAAAAGATAAAGTTATGAGTGTTATCGTTACTGGTGGAAATATTGGCTTTGCTGCGCCGCACTCTGGTCGCGTTTGGGGACCTATGTATGAAATTTTCGGTTGGACTCCAGCATTAGAAGTTTCGAATTCTACTGCAGGTCATAAAGGTGATGATGTTTCTGTTGAAGCTATCGCACAAACAAATCCTGATTGGCTTTTCGTATTAGATCGTGATGCTGCAACATCTGATGCAGCTAAGTCAACACCTGCTAAGGATGTTATTTCTAAATCACCAGCTCTTCAAAACACAACTGCTGTTTCTAAACAACAAGTTGTTTATGCACCAGAAGATACTTACACAAATGAATCAATTCAAACTTATATAGAGTTATTTGGAAATCTTGCAAAAACTTTAGCTAAGTAGTGTAAAGGGGTACGAAACAGTGTCAAAAAATATGATTTCTAGGGTTGAGAATATTTCTCAACCCCAGTTTTATAATCACAATAAAATATGGACAAAACCTTTTATAATAGCGGTTATAGTTGTTATAATTTTAGGGATTATATCACTGTTTACTGGAGTTTATGATATACGTGGACAAGAGGACGGAATGGAGATGTTTTTCATCACTCGTGTTCCGAGAACAGTTGCATTAATGCTTACTGGAGCTGCAATGGCGATGGCAGGACTCGTAATGCAATTAATTACACAGAATCGTTTTGTTGAACCTACTACAACGGGGACGATTGAATGGTCAGGCTTAGGCCTGCTTTTTGTGTATTTATTATTTCCTGCCCCGACTTTAGTTCAAAGAATGACTGGTGCAATCATTTTTTCTTTTATAGGAACTATGATTTTCTTTCTATTTTTAAGAAGAGTTAAGCTTCGTTCGTCTTTAATTGTTCCGATTATCGGATTGATGCTTGGAGCAGTAATTTCTGCAGTGTCCACTTTTTTAGGACTCCTTTTTCAAAAGACGCAAAGTATTGAAACTTGGTTTGTAGGTTCATTTGCTAACATTCAGGTGGGAAGATATGAATATTTATGGCTGATTGTTATCATTACTTTTCTTATTTTTATGTATGCTAATAGATTGACTTTAGCTGGACTAGGAGAAGATGTCGCAACAAGTCTTGGAGTTAATTACAATAGAATTGTTCTTTTTGGGACTGCTCTTATCTCTGTTGCAGTTGGAATTGTTGCAGCTGTTATTGGACACTTACCTTTCTTAGGATTAATTGTGCCAAATATCGTTTCAATGTTTAGAGGTGATGATCTTAGGAGTAATTTACCTTGGGTTTGTGTGATCGGAATGGGATCAATAACTGCCTGTGACATCATTTCTCGAACAATTATACAGCCTTTTGAATTACCTGTTTCTTTAATACTTGCAACAGTGGGAGCAGTCGTGTTTATTACTATTTTATTGAGACAAAGAAAACCAAGGAGGCTACGATGATCACATTAGAATATAGAAAAAAAGAAAATGTCGAAATCGATTCTAGCCTTCATAATGAAAGTAGATCAGCTAGCGCTTTTCGGTCTAAGAAGGAAGCAAGACGTTATTGGATTTTACTCATAACATTGATTGCTTTAGG
This sequence comes from Bacillus sp. JAS24-2, assembly GCF_008274905.1. Classification (NCBI taxonomy): domain Bacteria; kingdom Bacillati; phylum Bacillota; class Bacilli; order Caryophanales; family Bacillaceae; genus Bacillus; species Bacillus sp. JAS24-2. The sequence goes on along the minus strand of NZ_CP031068.1, from coordinate 4,831,929 downwards.
TCTTCTTTCTTCATATGGACTTTTAGTTTATAACAATCCAGTTCCGATAGATTCACCTTCTTTTATCCCAGTCGTTAAGAGAAGGATAGTAGCTATTGTTGCAATGATTATTGCTGCGGTTTGCCATAGCTTGTCGACAGTTGCTTTCCAATCTATTACGAATAATAAAATTATTACTCCTTCACTTTTAGGTTTCGAATCACTTTATTCAGCAATTCAAACGAGTACAGTATTCTTCTTTGGTGCTAGTGCGTTAATAAATTTTAATGGAATTGGATCATTTTTATTCCAAGTTGTTGTTATGGTCTTCATGAGTTTGATACTTTATGGATGGTTACTTTCCGGTAAATACGGGAATTTACAACTTATGCTTTTAGTTGGAATTATTATTGGTACCGGGCTAAATTCTGTGTCAACTTTCATGAGAAAACTACTTGCGCCTTCAGAATTTGATATTTTACAAGCAAGATTATTTGGTTCTGTTAATCATGCAGATCCTGCATATTTTCCTATTGTAATTCCGATGATCATAATTGTAGCAGTATTAATTTTTGCTCATTCTAAGAATTTGAATGTTTTGTCACTAGGAAAGGATGTTGCTACTTCTTTTGGAGTTAAATATCAACCTAGTGTAATTTATACACTTGTATTAGTTGCTATTCTGATGTCCATTTCAACCGCTCTAATTGGGCCACTTACTTTCTACGGCTTTTTAGTAGCAACTTTGAGTTATCAGGCAGCGGCAACTTATGATCATAGATATATTTTTCCGATGGCTTTTGCTATAGGATTTTTAATAATGACGAGCGCATACTTTTTAATGTATCATGTATTCCATGCTCAAGGTGTAGTTTCAGTTATTATTGAATTATTTGGTGGAATCATATTCTTAACTATAGTTTTAAGGAAGAGGGCTTTATGATAAAAATTGATAATGTTAAAAAGTTCTATACTGATAAGGTAAAAATAGGACCTTTGGATATTGAAATACCAAAAGCAGGCTTTACTTCTTTAATTGGACCAAATGGTGCTGGAAAGTCAACAACACTTTTGATGATTGGCAGACTTTTAGATATGGATGAAGGCCAAATTCAGGTAGCAAATATGGATGTTTCTGAATCCAAATCAAAAGACTTAGCAAAAGTTTTGACTATATTGCGACAAGAAAATCATTTTGTAACTAGGCTTACAGTTAGACAATTAGTTGGATTTGGGCGCTTTCCTTATTCAAAGGGAAGATTGACTAAAGAAGATGAGGTTATCATTTCTAAATATATCGATTTCTTAGATTTAACTAGTTTAGAGAATAGATATTTAGATGAGCTTTCTGGTGGTCAAAGACAAAGGGCATATGTAGCGATGGTATTGTGCCAAGAGACGGAATATGTACTTTTGGACGAACCTCTGAACAACCTTGATGTTGCTCGTTCTGTTCAAATGATGGAGCATTTAAGACGTGCAGCTAATGAATTTGGAAGAACAATTTTGACTGTCATGCATGACATAAATTTTGCAGCTAAATACTCGGATAAAATTTGTGCTATGAAAGATGGACAAATTGCTGCTTTTGGAACAGTAGAAGAGGTTATGGACTCAACACTTTTGACAGATATTTTTGAAACAAAAATAGAAATTATTAATGGTCCTTATGGGCCAATCGCAGTTTATTAGTTATAAAATGTAAAAAAATACCGTAGCTTGCGTAGATTATGCAAGCTACTCTAGTTGAAGTTGCTGTCTGTATTTTATAGGCAGCAGCTTTTTTATGTGACTACTCATAAAATGCAAAAGAATGCTTCACCTTTTCAAGTATGTACTAAACGAAAAAAATATCCCTGTATAACTTTTTAAAAGAATTCAGCTTGTTTTTTGATATGTAATATTGCATATCAGAGTGTATTGATAAAAGTGTAAGGGGTCACTATAATGAGGGCATAAAGATAAATCACATTTTCGTAGCAATAAAAAGGAGGAAATAATATGGAAATCGCAATGGCAGTTTTAAAATTTGTAGGTGGCGTAATCCCGTTAATTCAAGAACTTTTAAAAGCATTTATGTAAGTTTATTAGTTAGCTATCATTTATCAATCATTATCATATTTTACTAAAAAAAGAACGGGGTGATTTTTCTGAATATTAAGAAAAACACTAAAAGAAGAAAGTTCCTTGCATGTTTATTAGTTAGTCTATGCACTATTAATTATTCATCTATTTCCTTCGCAGAAACACAAGCAAGTAATGCAACTGATGTAACCAAAAATGCTAGTGGCATTAATACTGGTATAGCAAATCTTAAATATAATAATCAAGAGGTTTTAGCTGTAAATGGTGATAAAGTAGAAAGTTTTGTTCCGAAAGAAAGTATCAATTCAAATGGTAAATTCGTAGTAGTGGAACGTGAGAAAAAATCACTTACAACGTCACCGGTCGATATTTCAATTATTGATTCTGTAGTGAATCGCACGTATCCAGGAGCTGTACAACTTGCGAATAAAGCTTTTGCAGACAATCAACCGAGTTTATTAGTGGCTAAGAGAAAGCCTTTGAATATTAGTATAGACTTACCGGGCATGAGAAAAGAAAATACAATCACTGTCCAAAATCCGACATATGGTAATGTAGCTGGAGCAGTAGACGATTTAGTATCTACTTGGAATGAAAAGTATTCTACAACACATACGTTACCTGCAAGAATGCAGTATACGGAATCTATGGTTTATAGTAAATCACAAATCGCAAGTGCTCTTAATGTTAACGCTAAATATCTTGATAATAGTCTAAACATTGATTTTAATGCGGTTGCAAATGGAGAGAAAAAAGTGATGGTTGCCGCATATAAGCAAATATTTTATACGGTAAGTGCTGAACTACCTAACAATCCATCCGACCTTTTTGATAATAGCGTTACTTTTGACGAGTTAACTCGAAAAGGCGTAAGTAATTCGGCTCCACCTGTTATGGTTTCAAATGTAGCTTATGGTAGAACGATTTATGTAAAATTAGAAACAACATCTAAGAGCAAAGATGTACAAGCTGCTTTTAAAGCCTTACTTAAGAATAACAGCGTTGAAACAAGTGGACAGTATAAAGATATTTTTGAAGAAAGTACCTTTACTGCTGTAGTATTAGGCGGAGATGCGAAAGAGCATAACAAGGTTGTTACTAAAGATTTCAATGAAATCCAAAATATCATTAAAGATAATGCTGAATTAAGTCTTAAAAATCCAGCATACCCAATTTCATATACAAGCACTTTCTTAAAAGATAATGCAACTGCTGCTGTTCATAACAATACAGATTATATTGAGACGACAACTACAGAATATTCAAGTGCTAAAATGACACTTGATCATTACGGTGCTTACGTTGCTCAATTTGATGTATCTTGGGATGAATTCACATTTGACCAAAAGGGTAACGAAGTACTAACACATAAAACGTGGGATGGTAGCGGAAAAGACAAAACGGCTCATTACTCTACAGTTATCCCTCTTCCACCGAACTCAAAAAATATAAAAATTGTAGCAAGAGAATGTACAGGTCTTGCATGGGAATGGTGGAGAACAATTATTAATGAACAAAATGTTCCATTAACAAATGAAATAAAAGTTTCAATTGGAGGAACAACATTATACCCAACAGCTAGTATTAGTCATTAAGTATAAAACAAGCGTCCTATAAGTAGGGCGCTTTTTACTTGGTCACAAATTTTATTTTGTATCGGTATGTTTTTAAGTTTTGTAAATCATCAACTATAAGGTGGGAATATTGTGCAGACGAAAAGCTACATGTTTTTCGTCTTTTTGTTCTCTTGCTTAATAAGAAAGATCCTGTAACTCAGTACAGGATCTTTAATCAAACGTTTTTAAAAGCTAAATTGTGGTTTCATATCACCTTTATAAGGTTCATGTTCAACGAATATAGTTATATCCTTACCAGCTTGGTCTTTACCAGTTCTCTTATACGTAAATTTATTCTTATTTAGTTCAGTAAGTTCAAGAGCAGCACCGTATTTGTTATTTCCAATTGAAACATGGGCTCTTATTTTATTTTCGTGTACAACATCGAAGTAGCCATAATCACCGCGGCTTTGACCTGTTTCGCTATTGAAGAACTCATATTTATTAGATTTGTCATCAAATTTTGCTAGACTTATAAAATTCGAATTAAACTGTGTTACATCGTTACCAGTTTCGTCTAATACCTTTGTTCCGTGCCAAAGGGTACCGCCTAAAATTTTATCTCCATCAACGTTTTTAACAATATCTCCTGTAGTCGTGTTCAGCTGCTTGTCCGGATCAGTGAAAGAAAGTTCTTTTTCTTTATATGGAACATGTTCAACGAAAACTTCTACATCTTTACCGTTAGCGTCTTTCCCTATTCGTTTATAAGTAAATACATTTTTATTTAGTTTTGTCATGTCAACGACAGCTTGATACTTCATTGATTCTGAAATTAATATTCTCTTTTTCCCATCATTTGTGATAAAGAAAGTTCCTTTATCGCCACGACTTGCACCTGTTTTAGCATCAAAAAATTCATATCTGCCGGACTTCGCATCATATTTTGCAAGACCAATGAAGTTTGCATTCTCTTTTGTTAAGTCATTCTTATCTTTGTCATACACTCGTGTACCTTGCCAATTTGTCTCGCTAAGAATATTAGCCATTTTTTGCCCTTTAGTTAATTTATTTTCCTTTTTTGTTTCTTTAGCAACTTGTTCTTGCTTTTGTTTCCCATGATTTTCTTCAGCTTTAGTACCAGCACACCCTGTTAATGCTAATGTGAATCCGAGCAGTACGGATGATAGTGCTTTTGTTTTTTTGTTCATGTTTTATCGTCTCCTTATTTTATGATTTCAAGTAGTACGGTTAGCGATTATAGTAGCAGTGCGTCATATATAAACTTAGTCGCTACGTTTCTTATGTTAATCCCCGACTATAAACTGCCTCTAAATAAAACATTAAAAAAAGATAAATTAATTCCTAAAATTTTTTCATACTTATAAAAAGGTCTTTTACATGGGGGAATGTAAATTTCTTATTTTGAAAATGGCGTAATCACATTGGGGTATACACATTATGCTTACATTGCGATTTTAGATGTGATGTTATACTGTGTATAAGATTTTATGTGTGTATGTTGTGTCGGTTTTTGTCGATAAGTCGATATATTTCGAAAATCGCTGATATATTTGAAAAATCGCTGATATATTTTGGAGGGGGATAAAAATGATTGTGAAAGAGCGGAAACTGCCCGTATATTTGCTGCAATTAGAAGCTTTACTTAGAAGATTGCCTGCTCATCATCCAAAAAGGAATGTGGTGGTTGAAAGTCTAGCGAAATTTATGGCCGGCTATAAAGGAGAGCAGGCGAATGAGTATCCACTTAGTTTTTTACCCGAAACAGAATACAGTATTTTACATGATATTAGGTTATTTGATCAAAAACATTATTTCCAAATTGATACCCTCATAGTTTCATCTTATTTTCTTCTTTTTCTTGAAATAAAAAATATTATTGGTACATTAATTTTTGATACAAAGTTCAATCAACTTATTCGAATAGTAGATGGTAATACGGAAGAAGGATTCCCAGATCCGCTTTTACAACTGAAACGGTAAGAGATGCAACTGAGAAAATGGCTGAATCTACATGATTTACATAATATTCCGATTGAAGCCCTCGTTGTAATTAGTTCCCCTCGTACAATTATTAAAACTTCAGATGAAATACTGTCTAGTAAAATTATCCACAGTGCAAATTTACCTAATAGAATAAAACAGATTAAAAATTAATATAAAGAAAAAGTGATTGATAATATAAATGGACTTATAGGCCAGATTATGAATGAGCACATTCCGCAACGTCAAAATGTTCTTGCGCAATATAAAATTAAAAAAGAGGAATTGCTAAAGGGTGTACAGTGTGAGGAATGTTTTACAATGGCAATGTTAAAAGAAAGACAGGGATGGCGTTGTTCAAATTGCAATAGTATGTCTAAACATGCTCATTTATGTGCTGTACAAGATTACACACTTCTGTTTAGTATGATAACTACTAATAGCGAATTGAGGGAATTTCTTAATATGGAATCTAGTTCTGCGGTTAAAAGACTCCTCCAAACAATGAATATCCCCTACACTGGCAACAACAAAGGACGAATATATGATTTAACTTCTTTCCAATCGTAATTTTGCTATAATAAATAAGTACTTATACGAAGGGGAGTCTAAAGAGAAAATGAAGTCATTTAATATCGATCATGTTATAGCTAGTGTTTTGCAATGGATATTAAATATAGCCTTAATTATATTATCCATTGTGTTATCAATTTTCTTAGTGAATGAGACAATTACGTTCGTGCAGTATATTTTTTCGGCAAAAGAGTATACGTCTTATAAATTGGTTGAAAGTATCATCGTCTATTTCTTATACTTCGAGTTCATTGCATTAATTATTAAGTATTTTAAATCGAATTATCATTTCCCGTTACGCTATTTTATTTATATCGGAATTACGGCCTTAATTCGATTAATTATTGTGTCTCATGAGGAACCGATGGAGACGTTATTATACGCAGGAGCAATTCTTGTTTTAGTTATTGCTTTATACATATCAAATATGAGAGATTTGAGAAAAGAGTAGTAGTGCAGACATAAGTCAGCACTACTTTTTTACATCTTGACCTTCAAGTTGCTTGAAAGTTTACAATGAAATTAGGGCGTTTGAAATCGAAAAAAATTGAGAAATTAAGTGAAAAGGTTTCTTTTACTTGGAGGTTATAGGAATGAATCAGGAATTGAAGTTACGTCCATTAGAACGAGAAGATTTAAAGTTTGTACACGAACTGAATAATAATGCGCATATTATGTCGTATTGGTTTGAAGAGCCGTATGAGGCATTTGTGGAGCTGCAAGACTTATATGATAAACATATACATGATCAAAGCGAACGCCGATTTATCGTTGAGAAAGACAATGAAATGGTTGGATTAGTTGAGTTAGTAGAAATCGATTATATTCACCGTAGAACAGAATTCCAAATCATTATTGATCCGAATTATCAAGGATATGGTTATGCAGTGGATGCGACGCGTTTAGCAATGGATTACGCTTTTTCCGTACTAAATATGCATAAGATTTATTTAGTTGTGGATAAGGAAAATGAAAAGGCAGTACATGTTTATAAAAAAGTTGGGTTTATGGTAGAAGGTGAGCTTATCGATGAGTTTTTCGTTGATGGTAACTATCATAATGCAATAAGAATGTGTATGTTTCAGAAGCAATATTTTGAAAACAAATAGTTGAAAGATTCGGAAGTAATGTTGACGCTTCGTAAAACCGTATGCTAAAATCCTTTTTAAGTATTAAGGAAGGTGCATAATATGCTTTATATAAAATTTGTAAAACTCATTAGAAAACTTTGCTCCGCACAAATGTATACGGTGAAGCGTTGTACGGAGCTTAATCAAGGGGCATAAATCCCCTATATTCATCGGCTGAATAACTTTTCTAAAAAAGTATAGTTTATCTATGCTTATTTCGTTATGGTTTTTCAGCTGGTGTATAAAATAGATTAAGGGGCCATAGACAATGCTTTGTCTATGGCCCTTTGTGTATATTATTCCGATGAGTCTTTACTATAAATTGGAGTAGTATAGGAAAAACCACGAAGCAGAGGGCTAGTGTCGAATGACGCTATCTCTCTGCTTTTTTAATTTCAGGAAAAGAGGAATAAAAATGAGTTTACTTAAAGTTGAAAGTTTATCACATAGTTTTATAGATAAAGTATTATATGAAAATGCTTCTTTTGATTTGCATAAAGGGGAGCATATGGGAATTGTTGGACAGAATGGTGCAGGAAAAAGCACATTAATGAAAATATTGGTGGGGGAAATTATTCCTGATAAGGGAGACATAAAGTGGCAACCTAATATTCAAATTGGACATCTTGATCAATACGCAGAAATTGATGAGGGTTATACCATTTCACAATATTTAAAGAGAGCCTTTTATGATTTGTATGAAATGGAAAAGAGAATGAACAAGTTATATGAAGAAAGTGCGATGACTGGAGATGAAAATCAACTATTGAAAGCGGCAGAAATTCAAGGACTGCTCGAGGCTCGTGATTTTTATTCAGTAGATAGTATTACGAATAAGGTGGCAGCCGGTTTAGGTATTGATGTGATTGGGATGAATCGTGTGATTGGTGAATTAAGCGGAGGGCAGCGTGCAAAGGTAATTTTAGCGAAGCTCTTATTAGAAGAGCCTAATATTTTATTGCTAGATGAACCGACGAATTTTCTCGATAAGGAGCATGTGGAGTGGCTTGCTAATTATTTAATGAATTTTGAAGGAGGGTTTATTGTCGTATCACATGATTTTGATTTTCTGGAAAAGGTAACTTCTTGCATATGTGATGTAGAGTTCGGAACAGTTAAGAAGTATTACGGCAAATACTCAGATTTTGTAAGACAAAAGGAGCATTTGCGAAAAGATTATATTCGCCAATATTATGCACAGCAAAAGAAAATTGAAAAAACGGAAGAGTATATTCGTAGAAATATTGCTGGGGTGAATTCAAAAATAGCGCAAGGTCGTAGAAAACAATTACAGCGTATGGAAAGAATTGCGCCACCAAGTTTTACTCATAAACCGTCTATTCATTTTCAGGAACTTCCCATTTCAGTTCAGACAGTTCTTGAAGTAAATAATCTTGAAGTTGGTTACGACTTCGCTCTCTTACCAAAGTTGAATTTTTCAGTAATGGGTGGGCAAAAACTTGTCATTACAGGTTTCAATGGAGTAGGGAAATCTACTTTATTAAAAACAATCGTTGGAAATATTGCTAGTATTTCTGGAGAGTTTCACTTTTCAGAGCAAATAAAGATTGGATATTATGAGCAAGATTTAAATTGGAGCAATGATTCTTTAACGCCGCTTCAAATTATTTCAGAACAGTTTCCTAAACTGAATATGAAGGAAATACGCCATCATTTAGCTGCGTGTGGAGTGAAGGATACGCACGTTTCGCAAGAAATTCGTACGTTAAGTGGTGGTGAACAATCGAAGGTGAAACTGTGTGGATTATTACTATCACCTTGTAACTTCTTAATTTTAGATGAGCCGACAAATCATTTGGATGCAGAAGCGAAGGAAGCTTTGCAAAAGGCGTTAATTAAGTTTAAGGGCAGCATTATACTCGTATCTCACGAAGCAAGTTTTTATCTTGATTGGGCAGATAGCATCTTTCATATAGAGACGGGATTAGTTAAGGGGGTGTGAAACATATGAGTGAAAACAATTGGAAAACCAAAATTATATTATTTTTGACCGCTCAAACTATTTCGTTGTTCGGTTCCTCTCTCGTGCAATACGCGATTATATGGTATATCACCCTTACAACATCATCAGGAGTGATGTTGACTATTTCAACTGTTTGCGGTTTTCTACCACAAATTGCGATATCTTTGTTTGCAGGTGTTTGGATTGATCGTTATGACCGTAAAAAGATGATTATGTTATCGGATGGAATTATAGCGATTGCGACGTTAGTCTTAGCAATTTTATTTTTAACAGGATATAAAAGTATTTGGTTACTTTTTATTGTGTTACTCATTCGTTCAGCTGGAACAGGAGTACAAACGCCAGCTGTGAATGCATTAATTCCGCAAATCGTTCCGAAAGAGTATCTTATGAAAGTAAATGGAATAAATAGCAGTATTACATCTTTAATTATGTTTCTTTCTCCAGCAGCAAGTGCTGCGATTCTTTCTATTGCCAGCATTGAAACAACATTTTTTATTGATGTTATTACAGCTATGATTGGAATTAGTATTATGTTTGTCATTCATGTGGAAGGACATGTGAATGTAGAAAGTAAGCAAAAATCTAATCTACAAGGAATTAAAGAAGGGTTCACTTATTTAAAAGAAAATGTATTTATTAAAAGGCTAATCGTTTTATTGATTATCGTCATGATTTTAATAAGTCCAGCTGCTTTTTTAACACCTTTAATGGTAACTCGTTCTTTCGGGGCCGAAATGTGGAGACTTACTGCTAGTGAGATGACCTTTAGTGCGGGTGCGGCAGCTGGTGGCGTATTGATTGCAGCGTGGGGTGGTTTTCGTAATCGTATGCATACAACAGCGCTAGCTTGTGCATTATATGGACTGCTTATGATTGGACTCGGAATAGCACCGATATTTATTATGTATTTAGTCTTTAATTTTTTAATTGGTATAACAATGCCGTGCTTCAATACACCAGTTACTGTGTTATTGCAGGAGAAAGTAGAACCATCAATGCACGGACGGATGTTTAGCCTTGTACAAATTGCGAATTCATGCGCGCTTCCTTTAGGAATGATAATATTTGGTCCGTTGTCGGATATGTTTAGTGTAGAGATTTTGTTAATTTATGCTGGGATATTCGTGCTATTTTGCGCAATGTATATTGTATTAAGCAAGAGGTTTGAAGTGTAAATATTTATAATTTAGAAGGTTTGCGAAGTGATTTAAGATGCTTTGCAAACCTTTTTGTTGTTTGTTTAGTCAATAATTATTTATTGTTTAACAATAAATAATTATTGACTGTTAATTCTTTTTTAGATAATATGATGGTAAGAATCTAAGGGGAATTACATAAGTAGAGGAGAATGTGAAATGAAAAATAAATACGTAGTAGCTATTTCTTTCATGATTTTAGCGATTATTTCTTTAACGATACATGCTTCAAACAGTAAAGTAGGAGCGGATGGATTTCTTGAAGAACCTTTCTTTTTCCTAGTACCGATAAGTTATATATTGTTCCTTAGTGGTATTGGTATATTGCTATTTGGATTTATTACTTCAAAGCTGAAAAAGGGCAATAGATAGGGACAAAACACTCACTATGAAATAGAAACATACCATATGGAAGAAAAAGAATAAGTGAGATGAATCATGATGAATCATTATTTTTATAATGGTAGACAAGTAGGAGCTGCTATTACGCTGGCTGGGGCACAAGGGACAATTCATGCTGTGAATCAAGCTATTCAAATGCAGCAACAAGCATATTTTGCACAAATGATGCAAAGTCAGTATATGCCGTATTCACAACTTCCGATGCAAATTATACATTACGATGTACACCCAGCTGGTTTATTTTCCATTCCATATGGCGGGACATATTTCTTATGAAAAAAAGCGACTCAATAGAGTCGCTTTTTTATATTCCGCCTAACTTCATTCCAAGGAAGGCAAAGGCGATACCAATTATGTAAGTAGCACTTAAATATAAAAGGAAGATGTATAGTTTTTTACGATTGAGAAGCTGAACAGATTCTAATTTAAACGTAGAAAATGTAGTGAATGCGCCCATAAATCCAGTACCTAATAATAGTTGCCAGCCTGTAGTAACTCCGTTGCCAATTATATATCCAAGTAAAAATGCCCCTGTTATATTAATAAGGAATGTAGCAATTGGAAATTGTGTTTTAATTCTTTTTTTAAACCAATTGCTAATTGCAAATCGTGTAATCGCACCGAAAAATCCTCCTGTTGCGACTAATAAAGCTTCTATCATGAGTAATCACCTTCTGTAAGAGATTTCTTAATTAAGAAATCTCCAAGTGTATAGCCAAGGCCAGACATAATGAGGCCACCAAGTATGCTGCATGATACATATAAGAAGGCTATGCTCCACTCAGAATGATTGATCAATTGCACAGTTTCTACACTAAATGTTGAAAAAGTCGTAAAGGAACCGATGAATCCAGTTCCGATGCCTGTGATAACCTCTGAAGGTAAGATGTTTAGCCGAGCGATATAAGTAGTTAGCCACGCTAAGAAAAAGCAACCGATTAAGTTAATGAGTAATGTTGCCAATGGAAATGAATGATGCCAAAATGTGTTGATATTAAGACCTAAATAATAACGAGAAAGAGCTCCTAATATACCAGCAATGCCAACGATAATATAAATCAATTTTCTCACCTCTTTAAATAGCTTGCTCAAAAAAATAGACTCCTACCAGTATCCATACTGGTAGGAGTCATTAGCTAAGCAGCGTTTATGGCGAACTCCATCGCCTATGATTATTACATATAGTGTACTAAATATACCGTTTAATTTCCAGTGAGGAGGAGGGTGTAACTTTTCTTTTTTTGATGTCTGAAGGCTTTTTAAGTAATTAAAATGGGACCGATTACTTATCAACTAAATATAGTGATATATGGTTTTAATTATGATAAAATGTTTCTTATGTGTGTCGTTTTGTTTTATTTGACTGAAAATAAAGAAAAATAAATTTGCGTGAAAAGGAGTCATTTATTTGAAGAAATTTTTAAAAATCGTATTTACATGTGTTTTAGTAGTAGCGGGCATTGTAGGAGGATTTCTAGCTTATATGACACTTACTAAAGAACAGCCTGCTGATGTTATAAGCTTGAAGGTAGAGAATAATAAGGAGCGCGTATTAGCGACTGGAAATGAGTTTAAAGTTACAACATTTAATATTGGATATGCTGGGTTAGATAAGGATCAAGATTTCTTTATGGATGGTGGAAAGGGATCTGGTTCAAGTAGTAAAGAGCAAACGGAAACTAATTTAAAGAATATGCTTTCGTTTTTACAAAATGAGAATAGTGATTTTGCGCTATTACAAGAAGTTGATATAAAGTCACTTCGTTCATTTGATGTAAATGAACATGAATTTTTGAAAAAAGGATTACCTGATTATGTTTCGTCATTTGGCAAGAACTACGATACGAAATGGGTTCCAGTGCCAATAACAAATCCAATGGGATATGCGGAGGCTGGATTAAGTACGTTTTCTAAATACACTGTTCAAGAAGCGAAGAGGTTCCAGCTGCCTGGAATGGAGCCTTGGCCAAAGCGTTTGTTTGATTTAGATCGAGCAATTGTGGAATATAAAATTCCTGTTAATAATGGAAAACATGTTAGACTCGTAAATTTACATTTGTCTGCTTATGATGAAGGCGGGAAAATTAGAAAACAGCAAGTAGAGTATTTAAAAGAATATATGAACAAGCATTATGAAAATGGTGATTACGTAATAATGGGTGGAGATTGGAATCAATTGGTTTCGAACGCTCAATTAAGTGATCCGAAGTTCGTGAAAGAGCGTCCTGAGTGGTTAGTAGAGTTACCGAAGGACTTTACAGACGGTGGCTTTAAGTGGGCTGTAGATCCGTCTGTTATGACTGTAAGAGATGATGTAAAGAAATATGTAGAAGGTGAAAATTTCGTCACTATTATTGATGGCTTTATCGTTTCACCGAATGTAGAGATTGTAAATGTACAAGGGAAAGATTTAAAGTTTGAAAATAGCGATCATAACCCAGTAAGTGCGGTATTTAAACTGAAGTAATTGATATGTATAAGTAGAAGGTGGGGCTTCATATGGAGTGGTTAAAGAGGACTTGTTTTTCTAACCTTGAGAAAGAATCACAGAAAAATCATTTATTACTGTTTATAACGATTTGTAGTTTCTTCCTTGGGATAATCGCAATTGGGTATTATGGATATATTTTTACAGAGAGAGCCATAGCATTTTGGATTTGTGGTATTTCTGTCGTTGCATTTGGAACGCTTTTTACTTTTATAAAAAGTATGGAATCAGCGTATAAATATATCATGACATTTATGTTGCTTACAATGTCTTACATTATGGTACAAGCTTTTAATGAAAGCCCGGCTGTATTTCAAATGGTCTATTTTACATTAGCTGTTTCACTTATTTACTTAAGTGAGCGCCTCATTTTAATTCTTGGCGGGATAGCTGTTGTGATCACATTTATCCTTTGTAGCTATTGGCCGGAGCAATTTTTTGCTTATACAGCCTCGTCTGAAGCTGCTAATTTCGCAAGTTTGTTAGCGATTGTAACAATTGCTATGTGGGGCGTCACGAAAATCGGTTCTAATCTGCTCCTTCGTTTAAGTGATGAGAAGCAAGAAGTAATGAGAAAAGCTCAGGAGTTAGAAGAGACGCAAAGACTTATTGAAGAAACAGTTGTGAAACTAGATAGTAATTTCAATCATTTAAGACAAAATATGAACACGTCGATGGAATCGATGAGTGAAATTAATTTTGCCTTTGAAGAGGTGGCAGTTGGTACGCAATCACAATCAGAGATGATGTATCGTTCGGTAGAAGTATTGAATGATATGGAGGGAAATATTGAGCAAATCATCTCTCAAGTAAGAACTGCATCGGCTCATGTGGATGAAAGCTTAGAAATTTCAAAAGGTAGTGTACATACTCTAAGAAATTTTGAAACTAACATGAGAAGTTTAAATGATGTTGTTTCACAGTCTGGAATTATATTTAGAGATTTAATGATGCAATCGAAACAAATTAATGAAATTGTAGATGTAATAACGAATATTTCAAGTCAGACGAGTTTGCTAGCTTTAAATGCAAATATTGAAGCTGCGAGGGCAGGCGAGCATGGAAAAGGTTTTGCTATTGTAGCGAGTGAAGTGTTAAAGCTTGCTGAAGAATCAAATCGTTCTGCGGGAAGAATTCAAGGGATTTTGAAGGAGTTTAGTAATCAAGCAAGTAAGGTAGAAGTGCAAGTAGAGAAGTCAGAAAGAGTACAAGAAGAATGTAACGAGATGTTAGCAAGCGTTTTAACAAATGTAACTGATTTAGGGAAGTTTATTGATGCGATTAATGAAGTAATGCGAGAGGTTGTTGTTCAACAAGAAAGTTTCCAAGTTAAAACGACGAATATCGTAAAGGATGTTACGCATGCTTCTAACGTAATTCAGCAAACTTCTACAGCTACAGAAGAAGTGCTAGCGAGTGTGGAAGAAGAAAAACATCGAAATGATACGTCAGTGAAGACGTTACAAACTGTTAGCGAGCAAGTGAAGTTGTTAGAAGATATTTTAGAAAAGTAATATTGCTTGGAAAGAGCACGAATGATGTGCTCTTTTTTCATTGAAACGAATACTTGATAGGAATTTAATTGCTTTTCTGCGCGTTTTCTGCCAAGCTTAAGGAGATAAAGTGAGACTAGTACATACTTATTATTAGTCCTCACCAATCAAGCTATCCGCAAATAGCGGAATAAAATACTTCAAAGAAAGAATTATATAGGTGACGCATATGATCGAAGTTAAGACTTCTGAACTTAGTGATGGAGAATTTAATAGAGGTGTATTTGCAACTCGTGATATTAAAAAGGGTGAGTTGATACACGCAGCACCAGTTATCTCTTATCCGAATGAACAGCATGAACATATTGAGAAAACGTTACTTGCTGATTACGCATTTGAGTATGGAATCAATCATACGGCAATCCTTTTAGGATATGGTATGTTATTTAATCATTCATATACACCGAATGCAACGTATGACATCGTTTTTGAGAATCATACATTTAACTTCTATGCTTATAAAGATATAAAAGCAGGAGAAGAAATTTTAATCAATTATAATGGTGAAGTTGATAACGATGAGCTGTTATGGTTTGATAAAGAAAAAGAAGAGAACGAAAAGTAATATAAAGAGTATAGAAAGAGCACATTCTGTGGGATGTGCTCTTTTTTATTGATGTAAATAAAGTAAAAAGTACAAAAAAATACCACTTTCTTTTTGTGTGGTATAGTAAGATACTGAGGGATAGTGTTTTGAAAAAGTCATATATTTTACAAATTGTTGTCTTTCTGATGACATGTCAAGTTTAGTAGTCCATTTGGGTTGCTTTATTATGCAATATATATTTTAATATGAGTGGCACCTCTTATAAATTAAGAGGTTTATAGGTGTCTC
The DNA here is from genome assembly GCF_008274905.1 of Bacillus sp. JAS24-2. Classification (NCBI taxonomy): domain Bacteria; kingdom Bacillati; phylum Bacillota; class Bacilli; order Caryophanales; family Bacillaceae; genus Bacillus; species Bacillus sp. JAS24-2. The sequence goes on along the minus strand of NZ_CP031068.1, from coordinate 4,816,141 downwards.
GAATTGATTTTGGGTACACTGTATCCACCACTTTAGGTTCTTTCATGTACGTGGGGGTATTATGGGCCCGTATAACGGGATAAAATGAATATAGAAATAGAGGAATCGTAAAATGAATATGCAAGAGGTTTATAAATATTTAAGTACGGTATTGCCTGAAGGACATGTTAAACAAGATGAAATGTTAAAGAATCATACGCATATTAAGGTTGGCGGAAAAGCAGATGTTTTTGTTGCGCCTACAAATTATGACGAAATTCAAGAAGTTATTAAATATGCGAACGAATATAATATTCCAGTTACGTTTTTAGGAAATGGATCGAATGTCATTATTAAAGATGGTGGAATTCGCGGGATTACAGTAAGTTTAATTCATATTACAGGTGTTACTGTAACAGGAACGACGATTGTAGCACAGTGCGGTGCAGCAATTATTGACGTATCACGTATTGCCTTAGACCATAACTTAACGGGTCTTGAGTTTGCTTGTGGTATTCCAGGTTCAGTTGGCGGAGCATTATATATGAATGCTGGTGCATACGGCGGTGAAATTTCGTTTGTATTAACAGAAGCTGTCGTAATGACAGGTGATGGAGAGCTACGTACTTTGACGAAAGAAGCATTTGAATTTGGATATCGTAAGAGTGTATTTGCGAACAACCATTACATTATTCTTGAAGCGAGATTTGAACTTGAAGAAGGTGTACATGAAGAAATTAAAGCCAAAATGGATGATTTAACGTTTAAACGTGAGTCAAAACAGCCTCTAGAATATCCTTCATGTGGTAGCGTATTTAAGCGCCCACCAAATAACTTTGCTGGTAAGTTAATTCAAGACTCAGGACTACAAGGTAAGCGAATTGGTGGAGTAGAAGTTTCTTTAAAACACGCTGGATTTATGGTGAATGTTGATAACGGAACAGCACAAGATTACATCGATTTAATTCACTTCGTACAAAAGACAGTTGAAGAGAAATTTGGCGTGAAGTTGGAGCGAGAAGTAAGGATTATTGGAGAAGATAAAGAATAACGAAATACGTATGAAGATATGAATTATTTTAAAATAACATTTGGGTATTGTTGACAATTTGTTTTCAATTCAATATAATGGCTAATAATTTAACAAATAACATACGTTGAAAGAGCCCAGTAGCAGTTTGTCACTGTTAACGAGAGAGCTAGGGGTTGCTGGAACCTAGCACAAACAAACTTGCGAATTACACTCTGGAGTATCTTAGGTAATGCTAAGCGGACTAGCAATCGATATTATTGCTAAGAGTGGTATGAGTAGCTATGCTATTTATGCAAACTGGGTGGTAACACGGTGAATAATCGTCCCTATGTCTATCGTAGACATAGGGGCTTTTTTGTTTTTAAAAAATAAAGGGGATGACAAAAGATGAATATTATTGATGAATTAGAATGGCGCGGCGCCGTTAATCAGCAGACTGACGAAGAAGGCTTACGTAAGCTAGTAGAAGAGAAAAAGATTTCACTATACTGCGGAGTTGATCCAACTGGTGATAGTATGCATATCGGACATTTGATTCCGTTTATGATGATGAAGAGATTCCAATTAGCTGGCCATCATCCTGTTATTTTAATTGGCGGGGCAACAGGAACAATTGGTGATCCGAGTGGACGACAATCAGAGCGTCAGCTTCAAACGTTAGAAGTGGTTCAGCATAATGTAGATGCGTTAACAGCACAAATGAAAAAGCTATTTGATTTTGGTGGAAATAGCGAAGTGAAGATGGTAAATAACTATGATTGGACACATGAAATAAATATTATTGAGTTTTTACGTGATTACGGGAAAAACTTTAGCATCAATAGCATGTTAGCGAAGGATATTGTAGCAAGTCGTTTAGATACAGGTATTTCTTTCACAGAATTCACGTACCAAATTTTGCAAGCGATGGACTTCCATCATTTATACACGAAAGAGGATGTTCAACTTCAAATTGGTGGTAGTGACCAATGGGGAAATATTACGAGTGGTTTAGATTTAATTCGTAAGTTAGAAGGTCATGAGGCGAAAGTATTCGGATTAACGATTCCGTTATTATTAAAATCGGACGGTACGAAGTTTGGTAAATCAGCGGGTGGTGCGGTTTGGCTTGATCCTGAAAAAACGACACCGTTTGAATTTTACCAGTTCTGGGTAAATACAGATGACCGTGATGTAATTAAATACTTGAAATACTTTACGTTCTTAACGAAAGAGCGTATTGATGAATTAGCAGCGAAGGTAGAAACAGAGCCTCATAAACGTGAAGCGCAAAAAGTGTTAGCGGAAGAAATGACGAAATTTGTTCATGGAGAAGAGGCGTTCCTGCAAGCTGAGAAAATTACAGCAGCGTTATTTAGCGGAGATATTAAATCGTTAACAGCTGATGAAATTGAACAAGGCTTTAAAGAAATGCCAACATTCCAGGCTTCAAAAGAGACGAAAAACATCGTAGAGTGGCTAGTCGATTTAGGGATTGAACCGTCTAGACGACAAGCACGCGAGGACATTAATAATGGTGCGATTTCTATGAATGGTGAGAAAGTAACAGATGTGGGTACAGATGTTACTGTAGAAAATTCATTTGATGGAAGATTTATTATTATTCGTAAAGGGAAGAAGAACTACAGCCTTGTGAAATTAGGATAATAAGTAAGGCTGGAAAATATATCGGCGATTTTCGAAATATATCAGCGAAAATCCGAATATATCAGCGATTTTCCCAATATATCAATTTACCGACAAAAAGCGACAATAAGAGCTGTTCCGAACGGGACAGCTCTTATTATAAAAAGTCAGTATATTTAGATAAATTTAAAGGGTATATAATTTTTTTGACGAATAAATAAGTTAGAGAAAATTACGGATAAAAAATAGCCCGAACCATGCAGGGCATGATTCGGGCTTATATTCAGATTAGTAAGCTAAGCTGAATAGACCTTTAATGTGTGATAAGTAACGAACGTTACTTGCTTCTTTCATTAATGATGCTGGTAAGCCTTTAAGTGGAGTATTGCTTGCTCCAATTGTAGCAACCGCATCTTTACGTCCTAGACTAGCAAGTGTTCCAGAGTTTACAGGTGCGAACTCTTCTAATGCTTTGCCTTCTAGTGCTGCGTATAAGTTGTATCCAATTAACTCACCCATTTGCCAAGCGATTTGTGCAGTTGGTGGGTATGGACGTCCGTCTGGAGCGAAGACAACAGCGCTGTCTCCAGCAACGAATACGTCTTTGTGAGAAGTAGATTGTAGGTATGCATCAACTGTTGCACGTCCACGGTTAACTTCAAGACCTGATTCACCGATTAATGGGTTACCTTGTACGCCGCCTGTCCAAACGAATGTGTTAGCAACAAGTTTTTGACCGTCTTTTAAGTCGATTTCATTGCCAGCAACGTTTGTTACAGGAAGACCAGTTAAGAATGTAACACCGCGTGCTTCTAGGCTAGTAGTTGCACGTTCGATTAAGTGGTCTGGTAATACTGGAAGGATTTTTGGACCTGCTTCAACAAGAAGAAGTTTCACTTCTTTTGGATTTACGCCGTGGCTTTTTGCAAGTTTAGGCATAATGTCAGCAAGCTCACCAACTAGCTCAACGCCAGTTAATCCGCCACCACCGATTACGATTGTAGCATCAGCTTCGTTTTTCGTTTTCGCGTATTCACGAATACGGTCTTCAACGTGTTTGTAGATTTTGTTTGCATCAGCAGCAGATTTTAATACCATGCTGTTTTCTTCTAGTCCTGGAATACCGAAGTAAGCAGTTTTACTTCCTAAAGCAACTACAAGTGCATCGTAAGATAAAGTAGTGCCACCAGCTAGTTTGATTTCTTTGCTATCAACTGAGAATGACTCAACTGTTGCGATTTTAAGATCGATGTCTTTCCCTTTGAAAAGCTTTGTAAGTGGCATTGCAACTGCTTGCTCAGACACGTTACCAGCTGCAAGGCGGTGTAGTTCAGTGATGATTTGGTGTGTTGGGTATTGGTTAATCACTGTAACTTGTGCTTCTGATTTGCTGTAATATTTACGTACGTTTAAAGCGGCAAGAAGACCGCCATAACCAGCGCCTAAGATGACAATTTGTTTTGACATAGTATGATATCCCCCGTCTTTACTAATTGTTGTTATAAGTTAAATTATTTATTGTTACGTTCTGCACTAATTTGAAGATATGCGTTCACAAAGCGGAACATTTTTTGTGCTTGTGGATCTTTTAGTAATTTTAACAGACCGAATAGGCCGATAACTTCGTTGCTTTCTTCAGCACGATCTTTCGCTTCGATTGCAGTTGCAGCCATGCTTTTCACTGTATCTTTTACAGGTTCTACAAGCTCTGTAATTGCACCAACAGTGTCGCTTTTTAATACTTCATCAGTAGCAACAGTTTGAGCGAAGTCATAAGACTTAGTTAAAATGTTAACAAGCTCAGTTAATTTTGGAAGCTGTTCTACTAGTGTTGTTAATGATTCTTGTACCTCAGGTTTTAACAACTGATCAAGTACATCAAGTTGTCCTTGGCTAGCAGAAATTTGTACAGTTTCTTGTTCTGGCTTTGTTTGAGTCATAGTTTCTGGCATCTCCAATTCTCCTTTACGATAGCAATACTCTTATTTTTTATAAGTAAGATAGTAAACGTTTACGAAACTTTATACAAAGTTTCACAAAACACAATAAAATGCCTTTAAATTTATGACAGCAAGTAAGCTGCAAACATAAATCTAAAACCATAACGTCTTACTTATTATTTATGAACTGTCCGATACATGGCTTGTCCGCATAATGGAAAAGCTCCGTTACCGGAAAGTGTATATAATATATATCCTATATTATATACTATATACACCTATGTTAACATAAAAATGATTCCTAATTATTTGATATTAAGTGTATAACGTAGTGCTGACAAGGTATGAAAGCGTATAAAATATTTTGTTCCAGTTAGAAATGTATATACATATAAAGAAAAAAAGGAAAAAATGAACAAATTCATGTTCGTTTTTTCCTTTTTCCTATTATTCACCTTCTACAATTAGCATGGATGTGTTACCGCTTTTTTCAAGATGGCATTCGCCCCAAGTACAAAGAGAATCAAGAATGGACTCTAAAGACCAACCGTATTCTGTAAGTGAATATTCTACTTTTGGTGGTACTTGATTGTATACCTTTCTTTGAATAACCCCATCGTCTTCTAATTCACGTAATTGCTGAGTTAACATTTTTTGTGTAATCCCAGGCATTAAACGTTTTAGTTCACTCGTTCTTTTTGTGCCTTTCGTTAGATGACAAAGGATAACAACCTTCCATTTTCCACCGATAACCTCTAAAGTCGCTTCAACGGGAATATTGTATTTCTTCATATAAAAATCTCCTTTGATGAATGTAGATTTAAGTTCTCCAACAAAAGAAGCTAAATAATTAAATGTTACTAAAAAGTGCCTATAGCACTTTAAAGTACGTACTTTTTATCATGTTGAATATGTTCCATAATAGCATACGTAAGAGGGAAATGAGTAGTACGGTACTAAAAAGTGCCTATGTTACTTTTAGGTACCTATCGTACTTTTAAGTGCGTTCTTCAAAAAAAGAGTAAAGCCATTCATAATAGCGTATATCAACAGTAAAGTTATTTTTGTAGAAGATAAAAAGGCCTTTTTATCATACTATTATGATTGGATTTCTCGCATTAAGGAGGAGTTCAATTGAATTCATATACAGTATCTTCTTCGGTTATGCAGACGAATCGGAGAAGTATGTTTGCTTTATTAGCACTAGCAATTAGTGCGTTTGGAATTGGTACAACTGAATTTATTAGTGTCGGCTTATTACCATCTATCTCAGAGGATTTACATGTTTCTGTTACAACAGCGGGGTTAACTGTTTCTTTATATGCATTAGGAGTAGCGTTTGGTGCTCCAGTATTAACGTCATTAACAGCTAGTATGTCGCGAAAGACGTTATTAATGTGGATTATGATTATTTTCATTATTGGTAATGGAATTGCGGCGGTAGCAACAAGTTTTACTGTGTTACTTATTGCGAGGGTTGTATCTGCATTTGCGCATGGTGTTTTTATGTCAATTGGATCTACAATTGCGGCTGCGCTTGTACCTGAGAATAAACGTGCAAGTGCAATAGCATTTATGTTTACTGGTTTAACTGTTGCGACTATTACAGGTGTACCAATTGGAACATTTATCGGTCAACAATTTGGCTGGAGGGCCTCGTTTATTGTTATTGTGGCCATTGGAATCGTTGCTTTAATCGCCAATAGTATGCTAATTCCTTCTAATTTAAAAAAAGGTACGTCTGTATCATTTCGCGATCAATTTAAGCTGATTACGAATGGAAGACTGTTACTTGTATTTATTATTACTGCATTAGGATACGGGGGAACGTTCGTAACATTTACGTATTTATCTCCGTTATTACAAGAAGTAACAGGATTTAAAGCAAGTACCGTTACAATTATTTTGTTAGTATACGGAATTGCAATTGCGATTGGGAATATGGTCGGGGGAAAATTATCAAATCATAATCCGATTCGAGCGTTATTTTACATGTTCTTTATTCAAGCGATTGTATTATTTGTTTTAACATTTACAGCGCCATTTAAAGTCGCTGGATTCATCACAATTATTTTCATGGGACTATTCGCATTTATGAATGTTCCAGGGCTACAAGTGTATGTTGTTATATTAGCTGAGAGGTTTGTACCTAGCGCTGTTGATGTAGCATCGGCGATTAACATTGCAGCATTTAACGCAGGAATTGCTCTTGGTGCTTACTTGGGCGGTATTGTAACGAACTCGTTAGGATTAATTCATACGGCTTGGGTAGGTGGAATTATGGTAGTAGGTGCTGTTGTTTTAACTGCGTGGAGTATGACATTAGAAAAAAGAGATCAAGTAAAATAAAAGGAGAGAAAATAAAATGAAAAACTTACAAAGTAAAACAGTATTAAATAATGGTGTAGAAATGCCTTGGTTCGGTTTAGGTGTATTTAAAGTAGAGGATGGACCAGAACTTGTAGAAGCAGTGAAATCGGCGATTAAAGCAGGATACCGCAGCATTGATACAGCTGCAATTTACGGAAATGAAAAAGCTGTAGGTGAAGGAATTCGCGCGGGTATAAAAGAAGCAGGCATTTCTCGTGAAGATTTATTCATTACTTCAAAAGTGTGGAATTCGGATCAAGGATATGAAACGACACTTGCTGCATATGAAGAAAGCTTAAAAAAATTAGAGCTGGATTATTTAGATTTATACCTTGTTCATTGGCCTGTAGAAGGGAAATATAAAGATACGTGGAGAGCGTTAGAAACACTTTATAAAGAAAAACGCGTACGTGCAATTGGGGTAAGTAATTTCCAAATTCATCACTTACAAGATGTAATGAAAGATGCAGAAATTAAACCAATGATTAACCAAGTAGAATACCACCCTCGTTTAACACAAAAAGAATTACAAGCTTTCTGTAAAGAACAAGGTATTCAAATGGAAGCATGGTCACCACTTATGCAAGGTCAATTATTAGATAATGAAACATTACAAGAAATTGCTGAGAAACACGGTAAAACAACAGCGCAAGTTATTTTACGTTGGGATCTTCAAAATGGAGTAATCACTATTCCAAAATCAACGAAAGAACACCGCATTATTGCAAATGCCGATATATTTAATTTCGAATTAACGAAAGAAGATATGGAAAAAATCGATGCGTTAAATCAAAATCACCGCGTTGGTCCGGATCCTGATAACTTCGATTTCTAAGATTAAAGTAAGAAAGAAGAGTGCGTAAAAGCACTCTTTTTTTGTGCATAAAAATAGTTTCTAAATAAATACTACTTAGTATTAAGTTTGTGATAAGGGGCTGTAAACATGAATATAAAGCAATCGTTCAAGATTTTAGCTATGTTTTTAAGTGTTTTATTTGTGTTATTCCCGCTTCAAAAAGCATTTGCAGAAGTTATGGACCATACAAAGTATGAAATGAATTGGAGTTATAGTAAGTCAAAGAAGAAACCAATTCGAACAGAGCTTATTAAAACGGCAGATGGCAAAATTGCTTTTTGCTTAAATGTAGATTTGAAATCTCCAAGCGGTCAAGATTTACCGGAAATGGGGAAAGTGGATATTAACGTATACCGTGTACTATTGAATGGATATCCACAAAAGAGTCCACAAGAATTAGGTGTTTCTGATTGGAGAGAAGCACATTACGCAACGCAGCTTGCAGTGTGGAATGCGTTAAAACAAATCGATATTAATGATTTAGATTTCCGCAATAAAAATGTAGAGAAAGTAACGAAAGACATCGTTGCAAAAGCAAGCGCTAGTGAAGAGTTACAAGAAATTACGATGAGTGTAACTCCTACAGAAGAACAAGAAGCAGTATTAAAAAATGATTTCTTTGAAACAGGTTTATATACAGTAGAAACAAATGCAAAAAGCGGAACGTATAAAGTGCAAGCAACAGGTGCGCCAGCGGGCGTGAAATTTGCAAATGAAAAAGGCGAAACAAAAACAGAATTTAATGTAGGAGAAAAGTTCCGCATTTTAATTCCGAAACAAACACCAGCTGGTGGATTTAGCTTTAAAGTATCAGGAAATTTAACGAAATTACAAGGGATTGCGCATAAAGGTACATCGACTATTCAAAATGCAGTAGTATTACTTGAGCGTAGTGAAGAAAAAACAAGTCCAGAGTTAGCGGTAAGTTGGAAAAAGGCTGAGGCTCCAAATAAACCAAATAAGCCATATACTCCAAATGAACCGCATAAACCGAATCAAAAGAGATAATGAAAAAGCATTGGCGTATGCCAATGCTTTTTCATATGAATTCTTTAAAGGTATATCAAGATAATAATTAATCGAGTGAAACACTATTTTAACGTTTTAAAAAGTATTTGAAAATAATAAAATGTGACAAAATCTAAACGTTACAATAAATAGATTTTATTCACGAAATTGTAACATTATTCTAATTAGAGAGGCTATCAAACAAAGTGTAAAGCGTGTAAAATTCATTTGGAAAAACTACCTATAGATGGTCATATATGAAGAAAATGTAAGTTTTTATTGTTATTTTTATTTTTAGATGTATAGATGACAATACTGAAAAATATCTTTTACTATTCTCTTTTTTATGTAGCAAGAGAACTCATCACAAATAGAGAGAAGTGAGGAGGGCATATTACATATAAATTTTACAATGTAAGAAAGCGAATGCATGGAGAGAAATGCGGTAGTAATAGATACAGGTGCGCGAGGTGTTAGTCCATTCATTAAATTTTTTTATAGAAATAATAGGATTACTTATTAGATGAATATATAGGGTAGTTTATCTAAATAAAGGAACAGGGGACACAGATTATGTCGAAGAAAAAGACGAGTAGGGTATTAGTAGCTGGAATATGTATATCTACATTATTATCGCCAGTAGCTTTCGAAGCATCGAAAGGATATGCAGCACCTTTGGAAGAAAATAAAGGTGGGAAATTAGAAGAGGTAAAAGAGAATAATTTTGAGCAGAGAGTATTTCAGTTGCCGGGGAAAGGTAGCGTAGAAGAAGAAAATAATCGTTTAAGAGTTACTTGGAAACTTTCCGCTAATGAACCGACTGGAATTTATGCAGAGCCAAATGAAGAGATTACAATTGACATAAAAGGAACGCAGTCTATCCAAGCTTTTATTGGAACGAGATCTTATGATGAAAAGGACCCAGAGGAGTTTGATTTAAAACCAGGGAAAAATGTTATTTCATCTTCAAGAGGCGGTATTTTATATTTTTATAATATGAATAACGAAGGAGAAGTAACAGCTTCCGTTACAAATGGTGGTAGTCACTTTCCTTTATTTATTTTAGGTAAGCATACAAAAAAAGATTGGGATGAAATGTTAAAAAAATATAAGGATCCTTATGCAGTTGAATTAAAAGGTGAGAGAAGCTTAATTACTACTACTTACGATTCTGTGCAGAAATATATGAAGAATACGGATCCAACAGATTTAATGAAATTGCATGATAAGATTATCCGTTTAGAAAACGCGGTGGCAGGGTTATCTGAGGACAGTGTTGGGTTTGCAAAATCTCCAACTCATTATGTTCAGTTTGTTGAAAAACGGAAGCCTGCTAAAGGGGACTTTATGTTTGCAAAACATTATCATACAGGATATATTCCAACTGCAATGAATAGAGTTTTAGATATAGAGGTACTTGAGAAGGATGGATGGGGACCGTGGCATGAAGTTGGTCATTTACATCAGCAAGAACCGTGGAAGTGGTCTAAAGTAAGGGAAGTAACAGTAAATATTTACTCATTAGCTGTTCAAAAGGCGTTAGGGAATCAATTAGAAATGGATGAGCACTATAAAAACTCATTTGAGTATTTAGAGAAGCCTAAAGCAGAAAGATTCATTGATGACATTAATCCTCTTACAATGTTTTGGCAATTAAATGTAGTGTATGGAGAACATTTTTATCCTAGGTTACATCAAGCTTATCGTTTGTTACCTCAGAGTGAAATGCCTCATTCTGATGAAGAGAAAAAGCAGCTATTTATTTATATGACATCGCAAGTGGCAGGGCAAAATTTAATTCCTTTCTTTGAGGAATGGGGATTAACACCAAATGATGATATTAGAGAGAAAATAGAAAAATCAAAGTTACCTAAATTAGAAAAGGAAATCTGGAAAGCTACAGATAGTAATGATATTCGTGAGAAGCAAGTTGAACCGTATAAGGTTCCATATGGTGAACCTGCTAATGAAGTACAAAATCTTTTAGTTGGTACAGATTCTGACGAGAATGAAGCAAGTAAACTTGTTCGAAATTTAGGTGAGAATGTAAAAGTAACAGGAAAGATTGTATGGCCTAAACTAGAGAATGGTAAACAGGAAGTGTTAGTAGAAATTGGGGATGAGAAAAGAAATAAAAATTCAATTCCTGTCCAAGTTAACGGATTTTATGATGACAGTATAGTTTTTCAAGGACTTTCAGATGATGTAATGTCGACAGTGACACTTCACCACAATAAGAAGAAATTAAATGTAAACTTTACTAATAATGAAATACATTACCGTTTTGAAAAAGAAGAATATATGGGCTTAACGCTATATGATCGAAATGGGATTGAAAAGAAACGTGTATCTGCAGAAGGACAAGAAACGGGAAAAAGATTTGCGATGGAACTAAATGAATTGGATTTTGAATATGGTGATGTAGTAAAAGTATTCCATGCAGAACCGGATCGTCTGAAGTGGTACCAAAATAATACACTTGTAGATCAAGGGAAGGCTAAAAATAAAAAAGAGAAATTATTCCAAATCACTGAGCAAGGGTTCGAATTAAAAGATAGTTTACAAGAAGTGACGGCGAAACCGCAAAAAGTAGTAGTCGGAATGGATGTAGACAAACTAGATCCGAAAGAATTTGTACAAGTAAAAGATGGAGAAGTGGTTGGTTTTGCAGAAAAACCAAATACATCAAAAATCGGAGAACAAAAAGTAAAAGTAGAAACGAAAGATCGATTTGGAAATAAGAAAGTGACAGAAGTTCCTCTAATAGTAACATATGGAGATAGCCTACTTGTATATGGGCTAAGCTATAGAGATGGTGACTTAAAATCAATTGTAACTTTGCATCATGATACGAAAAAACTGAGTGCGACAGATACAAAGAACCTAATTCATGATTACTTTAAAGATGAAAAGTATTTTGAATTCACATTGTACGATAAAGAAGGAAGAGTGAAGAAAAATATAGCAGTAAAAGGTTTAGAGAATACGCAAGAATTTGCTAAGGAAGTAAATGGAATTGCATTTGAGTATGGAGATGTAGTGAAAGTATATCATGCGGAATCTTCTCGTTTACATTGGTATCAAAAAGATGTATATGTGGGCGAAGGAAAAAGTAAAGAGATAAAGGAATTAGTCTTCAAAATAACTGAAAATGGATTTGAAAGATTAGACGGTGAGCAAACAGTAAAAGCAAATCCGCAGCAAGTAGTAATCGGAACAAATAGCGAAACGCTAGACGCGAAGAACTTTGTTGAAGTACAGGGTGGAGAAGTAGTAGGTTTTGTAGGGGAAATAGATACGACAAAAATTGGTCAGCAAAAAGTGAAAGTAGAAACGAAAGATCGATTTGGAAATAAGAAAGTGACGGAAGTTCCTGTAGAAGTGACATATGGGGATAGTCTAGTCTATCAAGGTGTGTCCGATGTTACACGTTCAATTATTACGTTAAACCACGCTGAAAAGAAATTACATGCAACATTTACAAATGATGAGATTCATTATCGCTTTGTAAATGAACAGTATATAGGCCTTACGATTTATGATCAAAATGGAACTGAGAAAAAGCATGTAACCGCAGAAGGACAAGAAACTTCGCAGAATTTTGCAGAACAAGTAAATGGTATGGCGTTCGAGTATGGTGACGTATTGAAAGTGTATCATGCCGAGTCAGATCGTTTAAGTTGGTATAAAAAGAGTGAGTTAGTTGGAAAAGGAGATAAGAAAAAGTTTAAAGAAATTTCCTTTAAGGTTACTCCAAATGGTTTAGAACAAGTGTAATAATAAAAAAAGCTCGTAAAACATTATGTTTTACGAGCTTTTTCTATTATTCAGCTTCAGAAACTACTGTGAAGCGTTCGTTTACATGTTTTGGGTTTTCAATCTCATCAAGTGCTGCAACTGCGAAGTCTTCGTAACTTACGTAGCTATCACCTTTTGAGTTAACAAGAAGATTGTCTTTGCCAGCTTTGTAAGAACCAGTGCGTTTTCCTAATGCGAATAGTGCAGAAGGGCTGATGAATGTCCAAGTGATATCATTTGTTTGTTGTAAAATTTCTAAGTTTTTACCTTGGTTTTGAGCTGTTGCAAGATATTCTTTCGGGAAACCTGGTGTCTCAAATACACGTGTTGTTTTCTCTTCGTCTACAAATAAGCTTCCAGCGCCTCCAACTACAAGTAATTTTGTATTTGGTGCACCTTTCATAGCTTCAATAAGTACGTTTCCTGCATCTACGTGAAGGTGTTCTTCGCCTGCTGGAGCACCGAATGCATTTACAACTACGTCAAATGCCTGCAGGTCGTTAGATGTAAGAGAGAATACATCTTTCTCTAAAACTTTTACGTTTTCTTCTGTAATTTTTGCAGCGTTTCTTACGATTGCAGTTACTTCATGTCCGCGATCCAATGCTTCTTTTAAAATACGACTTCCTGCTTTACCAGTTGCTCCGATAATTCCGATTTTCATAATAAATCCCTCCAAAGTGTTTTGTTAAAGTGTATATCTGAAAGTAAATGAATTTGTTGTAATTAGGTTTGTTACAACCTGTTGTAATCATTATAGTTACAGGTTGGTATTTTTGTCAATAGGGTTGTTTGTGAATTTATTTTTTGTTTTAGTATGCACAGTTAGAGGGAGGGTAGTCAGTCATAAAGATATTGTTACTGTGAACCTGGCTAATATTTGGAAATTGCAAATTGTCGAAAAATGTTGATTTTTGAATGTTTTTTAAATATAATTCGTTTTATGGAGAAAAGGAGGGGTTAATTGTATGAATATTTTAGAGCAATTTATTTCATCAACAAATACAATTCTTTGGTCATATATTCTTATTGCAATGTTAATTGGTTTAGGTCTTTATTTTTCTATTAAATTGAAATTCGTACAAATTACTCATTTAGGGGAAATGGTTCGTTTAATGAGTGATGGACTAACTGGAAAGACACGTAAAAAGGGCAGCGTATCATCGTTCCAAGCATTTTGTATGAGTTCTGCAGCTCGTATTGGTATCGGGAACTTAGCTGGTGTAGCGTTAGCTATTTCTATGGGAGGACCTGGAGCTGTATTTTGGATGTGGGTTATTGCGATTATCGGGGCTTCTTCAAGTTTCGTAGAAAGTACGCTTGCACAAATTTATAAAATAAAAGATGGCAGTGGCTTCCGTGGTGGTCCTGCTTATTATATGGAAAAAGGTTTAAATAAACGTTGGATGGGGATTTGGTTCTCTATTCTGATTACAATTAGTTACGGTTTAATTTTCAACTCAGTACAAGCAAACACAGTTACATTAGCGTTTAAAAATGCATTTGGTATTGAGCGTTACGTTGTTGGGATTGTATTAGCAGTATTAGTTGCGGTTATTATTTTTGGTGGTGTAAAAAGTATTGCACGTATGTCGGAAATGATTGTTCCGCCAATGGCAATTCTTTATATTGCGGTAGCGATTTTCGTTGTTATTAAAAACTTCTATTTACTACCAGATGTGTTTACAGAAATCTTTAAAGGTGCATTTGGTTTAGATTCAGCTGTAGGCGGTGGTATCGGTGCTGCGATGAAATATGGTATTCAGCGCGGATTATTTGCGAACGAAGCAGGTATGGGTAGTGCGCCGAACGCGGCAGCAACAGCTGATGTAACGCATCCAGCCAAACAAGGTTTTATTCAAACAATCGGGGTTTTAGTAGATACATTCTTAGTATGTACATCAACAGCATTTATCGTACTATGTTCTGGTGCATATAAAGCAACGAATTTAGAAGGTATTGAACTAACACAAAATGCATTAAGTTCACAAATTGGCCCGTGGGCGAGCAGTTTCTTAGCGATTATTATTTTCTTATTCGCTTTCAGTTCACTTCTAGGAAACTACTACTATGGTGAAACAAATATTGAATTTATTAAGCAAAGTAAAACGTGGTTAACAATTTACCGTATTGCGGTAGTTGGAATGGTATTATTCGGTTCTGTTGCGACGCTTCAAGTTGTATGGAATATGGCAGACTTATTTATGGGTCTAATGGTAATAACGAACTTAATTGCGATTACACTTCTTGGCCGATTTGCGTACGCGGCATTAACAGACTATGTAAGGCAAAAGAAACAAGGGGAAGATCCAGTCTTCAGTGCAGATTCTATTCCTGGTTTAACGAATACAGAGTGCTGGGATAAGCCAGTGGTAACAGATAAAGAAAAAGCAGTGTAATTGAAAAGGCGAGCATCGAGGTAAATTTGATGCTCGCCTTTTTTGTTGTAGTAAATGATGAAAAGGGTGAGGGGTAATTATTAATATAACTTTTTTGTTTGTTCCTCTCGTTATTTGTGGGGAACGTACTGTTTTAAAAGTATGGCTGGGCGAAGAGGATAAGAGATTGAGTATTGGATAAATGCATGTAATAGCTATATTTTTATGAAAAAAACACGTATGTTAATATAGTTAACGTATTCATGTCATAAAACCTAACATAAAGTTCTTGATTACTAAAAGTTTTTAGAATATAATTTTCTTATTGTTAGGAAGAGGGGGCAATGCAAATATGGATTTTTTAGCTAGGGTAATTGGGGATGTAAATAATATCCTTTGGTCATATGTCATTATTGCGATGTTAATTGGGTTAGGGCTCTATTTTTCATTTCGTGTGAAATTTGTCCAAGTTCGTTACTTCGGTGAAATGATTCGATTACTTGGGGATGGAGCAAGCTCGAAAACGAGAAAAGCGCAAAAAGAGAAGAGTGGCGTATCATCATTCCAAGCATTTTGTATGAGTACAGCTTCTCGTGTAGGTACTGGTAACTTAGCTGGTGTAGCTATCGCAATCTCAGCGGGTGGTCCAGGAGCAGTATTTTGGATGTGGTTAATCGCGGTAATTGGGGGTGCTTCTGCATTTGTAGAGAGCACATTAGCGCAAATTTATAAAGTGAAAGATGGGAATGCATTCCGTGGGGGCCCAGCGTATTATATGGAAAAGGGTTTAAATAAACGCTGGTTAGGTGTTGTGTTCTCTGTTCTAATAACAGTAAGTTTCGGATTGATTTTTAATGCTGTACAGTCTAATACTGTAGCGGCAGCTTTTGATGGGGCATTCAAAACAGATAGTAGATTAGTCGGTCTTGTTATGGCTGGTTTACTTGCAGTTATTATTTTCGGCGGAGTAAAACGAATTGCACGCGCGGTTGAAATGATTGTTCCAGTAATGGCAATTATTTATGTAGCAGTGGCATTATTCGTTGTCGTAACAAACATTACGTCAATTCCATATGTATTTAAAGAAATTTTCTTACATGCTTTCGGAATTAAAGAAGTAGTAGGCGGAGGATTAGGAGCTGCGATTTTATTAGGGGTAAAACGTGGGTTATTCTCAAATGAAGCAGGTATGGGTAGTGCGCCGAACGCAGCAGCGACTGCAAACGTAACGCATCCAGTTAAACAAGGTTTTATTCAAACTTTAGGGGTATTTACAGATACATTATTAATTTGTAGTTGTACAGCATTTATTATTCTTTTATCAGATGTGCATAATGCAGCTGATTTAAATGGAATTCAATTAACGCAGCAGGCGTTAAGTCAACATATCGGTCCATGGGCTTCTATATTTGTAGCAGTTGCAATCTTCTTGTTTGCATTTAGTTCATTAGTAGGTAACTACTACTATGGTGAAACAAATATTGAATTCTTAAATGGAAGTAAAGTGCTATTAACAGCGTACCGCATTGCTGTACTTGGTATGGTTATGTTAGGATCTGTAGCGACAATTCAAATCGTTTGGGATGTAGCAGATTTATTCATGGGTATTATGGCTGTTATTAACTTAGTGGCGATTGTATTCCTCTCTAAGTATGCTTTTGCGGCATTATCAGATTACGTAAATCAAAAGAAACAAGGGAAAGATCCGGTATTCTATGCGGATTCTATTCCAGGTTTGAAAAATACAGAGTGCTGGGATAAGTCAGCAGTAGCTGATAAAGAAAAAGCAGTATAATGAGGTGAGCATCAAGTGAAACTTGATGCTCATTTTTTGTTTTATCCAGTTGTTTATAGATGGTAAAAGACGAACATTTATGAGCATTTCATAATTAAATGTAATTTTTTAAAGAAAAGTGCGGATATGAGTTGTGATTTATGTTAGAATGGAAAATGCCTTTGAAACAAGAGTTTTTATGACATTTCCTATCCAATCGAAGGTTACGGAGGAGAAATGGAAAGTTCGGATTATTTCTTGTTTTGAATGGTCAGACGTTCAACGTTAATGAAGAGTTAAATGGAGGATTTTATTAATGAAGTTTGTTATGTTCCTTGTAGGATTACTCGTTGTATTTGTACTCGGTTTTCTTATAAGTGCCGATCGAAAGAAGATTAAGTATAAACCAATCGCAATTATGCTTATTATTCAGCTAGCATTATCTTATTTCTTATTAAATACGCAAGTTGGTTATATTTTAGTAAAAGGAATTTCAGATGGATTTGGCGCACTTCTTGGATATGCGGAAGCTGGAATCGTTTTCGTATTTGGTGGTCTTGTTAATAAAGGAGAGGTTTCATTCTTCTTAACAGCGCTATTACCAATCGTATTCTTTGCGGTTTTAATCGGAATTCTGCAACACTTTAAAATTTTACCGATATTTATTCGTGCTATTGGTACGTTGTTAAGTAAAGTAAATGGTCTAGGAAAACTAGAATCATATAATGCAGTAGCAGCTGCCATTGTTGGACAAGCAGAAGTATTTATTACAGTAAAAGATCAATTAAGTAAAATCCCAAAACATCGTTTATATACATTATGTGCATCTTCTATGTCGACAGTGTCGATGTCAATCGTTGGTTCTTATATGAAAATGATCGAACCGAAATATGTAGTAACAGCACTTGTATTAAATTTATTTAGTGGTTTCATTATCATTCATATTATTAACCCGTACGATATTACAGAAGAAGAAGATACACTGAAATTAGAAAATAAGAAAAAACAATCATTCTTTGAAATGCTAAGCGAGTACATTATGCTTGGTTTCACGATTGCGATTACAGTAGCAGCTATGTTACTTGGTTTTGTAGCATTAATTACAGCAATTAATAGCTTGTTTGATTCAATGTTCGGTATTACATTCCAAGCTATTTTAGGATATATTTTCTCACCATTAGCATTCGTAATGGGTATCCCGCAAGCTGAGATGGTAACAGCGGGACAAATTATGGCAACAAAATTAGTATCAAACGAGTTTGTTGCGATGCTTGATCTTGGAAAAGTAGCTGGTGATTTATCGGCTCGTACAGTTGGTATCCTTTCTGTATTCCTTGTATCATTTGCGAACTTCTCATCTATCGGAATTATCGCAGGTGCAACGAAAGGTATCGATGAAAATCAATCAAATGTTGTATCATCATTTGGTCTACGCCTTGTGTACGGTGCGACATTAGTAAGTATTCTATCAGCGATTATCGTTGGTGTTATGTTATAAAAAAAGATGGTCCTAGCTCATAGCTAGGGCTATTTTTATGGTAAATTTGCATGAAAAAACCAATTAATTAGGAATATATTAACATATAAAAATCTTTTAAAATTTATATTGCATTTCGTCTAGATAACGCTTACAATTTGATTTGTAGGTGGTATCAATTTCAGACTTTCAATTATGGTAGGAGAGAAGAAGCTACCTTTTATAAATTGCAATTTATGTAAACGCTTACTGATTTTAGATGACAGTTGAATAGTTTTAGGGGTTTTAAATTTTTTAACAACAATGGTCAGACGTCATTCGTTATACGTTATACGACCAATAACTCGTGGGAGAAGTGGAGGATTCACATATGAAGTTCGTAATGTTTCTAGTCGGTTTACTTGTAGTGTTTGTACTAGGTTTCCTTATCAGTTCAGATCGTAAGAAAATTAAATATAAACCAATTGCACTTATGCTTGTCATTCAATTGGTACTTGCGTATTTCTTACTAAATACAAAGGTCGGATTCGTATTAGTAAAAGGGATTGCAGATGGATTTGGCGCCATTTTAAAATTTGCGGAAGCTGGGGTTAATTTCGTATTTGGTGGTCTAGCAAACGATGGACAAGCACCATTCTTCTTAACAGTATTATTACCGATTATTTTCTTAGCAGTATTAATCGGGATTCTGCAACATATTAAAGTTTTACCGATTATCATTCGTGCAGTCGGTTTCCTATTAAGTAAAGTTAACGGTTTAGGAAAACTAGAATCATATAATGCGGTAGCAGCTGCAATCGTTGGTCAAGGGGAAGTATTCATTACGGTAAAAGATCAACTAAGCAAATTACCGAAAAATCGCTTATACACACTTTGTGCATCTTCAATGTCTACAGTATCGATGTCAATCGTCGGTTCTTATATGAAAATGATTGATCCAAAATATGTAGTAACAGCACTTGTATTAAACTTATTCAGTGGATTCATTATCGTTCATATCATTAATCCATATGAAGTAAAAGAAGAAGACGATATTTTAGAATTACAAGAAGACAAGAAACAAACATTCTTTGAAATGTTAGGCGAATATATTATGCTTGGTTTCTCTATCGCTGTAACAGTAGCGGCGATGTTAATCGGTTTCGTAGCATTAATTACAGCAATTAACGGTGTATTCGATTCAATTTTCGGAATCACATTCCAAAGCATTTTAGGATATATCTTCTCACCATTAGCATTCGTAATGGGTATTCCAACATCAGAGATGCTACAAGCAGGACAAATTATGGCAACAAAATTAGTAACGAACGAATTCGTTGCAATGCTTGACCTTGGTAAAGTAGCTGGTGATTTATCAGCTCGTACAGTAGGTATTTTATCTATCTTCCTTGTATCATTTGCGAACTTCTCATCTATCGGAATTATCGCAGGTGCAACGAAGAGTATCGATGGCAAACAAGCAAACGTTGTATCATCATTCGGTTTAAAACTTGTATACGGTGCAACATTAGTAAGTATATTATCAGCGATTATCGTTGGGGTTATGCTTTAATAAATTAAGAAAAGCAATGAGCGTAGGCTCATTGCTTTTTTTGTTTAACTTGCTTTATCCAAGTCTCTTTTAAAACGTGGTTTCTCTAAATAAGTTCCCAGTCTCCACACATATTCCACTGGCCCCATTCGGTATTTCTGGAGCCAATAGGTGCTAACGAATAATTGAATCGTATAAATTCCGATGGTTAAAAGAATACCGAAGAAATAGCCGATTTTCCCGTATAAGCCAAATCCATATGCGTAAAAAATAGTTGTTGCGATAATAGATTGCGCTAAGTAATTACTAACGGACATTTTCCCCATGTTCGCCATGTATGTTAGTAGACGGGTTGCTTTTTTGTAATGGAATAATAAAATGATTGTGCTTCCGTAAAAGAAGGTCATAGTTACTGGTGTAAGGCCATCTTGTAACATAATTAAAAGCGGGTGCTTTACGAACATAGCTAAGATTTTAATTGTAAAAGAGAAGAGACCGGTGGCAAACCATATTTTTTTGACAGCAGGTATATGTTTATTGACCTCAAATAGCCAGCCTTTTTTCCCTACATACATTCCGAGTAGGAACAGTGGAGACATAAAAATTATTGCGAAAACTGATATGAAAAATAATCCGAATGCACCGTCAATTCCCATGTAATCAAAAGGATTTTCAGTCAATCTAAAGTTGACGTGATCCATATAGCTTCCAGTTTGATGGACTTTATGTTCTTTTTCAGTATAAGGTGCAAAATCATTTATATTTGTAGATGGATCAGTTTGATAAGACATAAGTGTAATAAGTGCGAGTAGAATAATCGCCCAAATGAGCAAAGTTTTCGGTTTTCGATTGATGAACATCATTAAGAAAATCCCAATTATTCCGTATGCAAATAAAATATCTCCCTCCCAAACAAAAGTGCCGTGAATGTAGCCGAGTAGTAAAAGAATGATAATACGTCTTATGTATGTGGGGAAGAATTTTTTTCCTTTTGCGATAATACTTTTTTGTAACAAGATAATGCTAAGTCCAAATAGAAAAGAAAATAGGGATATAAAGTTATGTGTGCCGAAGAATTGAATAAACCAATTAGCGCCTTTATCAAGATCGCCGAATAGATAAGTTGGTTTTTCACTGGTGAAGAACCCGAATTGAATTAATGTCATATTGACTAGTAAAATGCCAAACAAAGCGAAACCACGAATTGCATCAACAGCTTCTACACGTTGATTCATTTTTCCTCTCCTCGTATATTCGTTTTTATATTGAAAATAATACCATTTTATAGCTGGCACTATGTCAAATATGAGGAAATTTAAGGTGATTTTAAGATAGAGAGCAAACAAAAAAATCACCTTAATTCATGTATTAAGGTGATTGAAATATTATTCAGCTGGAGGCGTAAATGTACGTTTCTCTAATTCAGCATCTAGCATAAACAGTGCGTTTGAATCGCTTGTAATACGTTTTAATTTTTGAATGATGCTATCGAATGAAGCTTCTTCTTCAACTTGTTCGTCAACGAACCATTTTAAGAATGTAATTGTTGCATGTTCACGCTCGTCCCAAGCGATATCAGATAAGTTGTAAATACGTTTCGTTACTTCACGCTCGTGCTCAAGTGCGACTTCAAAAGCGTTTAATACAGATTCGTATTCGTTATTCGGATTATCAAATCCAGTAATAATAGCGCGCTCTCCGCGGTCATTAATATAGTTGTAAAGCTTCATTGCGTGGAAACGTTCTTCTTCAGCTTGTACAAGGAAAAAGTTAGCGAATCCATCATAGCTCTCAGCTGTACAGTAAGCAGCCATTGCCATATAAGCATGGGCAGAGTAAAATTCAAAGTTCATTTGTTCATTTAATGCGTCGTGCAATTTTTTTGATAACATAAAATCCCCCTTAGTATTGTGACAAGAATATTATAACATAATTGATAATATTCTCATTTAGATGCTTCGAACCTTTTCGAAAGCTTTGTGACGTGTGCATCCATAATGTCTTGTAAGTCTAAATCATATTTTTGCGAAAGAATAATAAGGTTAGATAGTACATCGCCAAGTTCTTCTTTTAGTTCTTGTTTTAGCTCTTCTTCTGTTTTCGCATCTTCATCAGGGCGATCGCGGCCAATTTCAATAGCACGAACGACTCGTGAAACTTCCCCAACTTCCTCGGTTAAGAAATTTAAGCGAATAAAGGCATTATACTGTGACCAGCTTCGTTTTTCGTAAAATTCCTCAACCCATCTTTGAAATGCAACGATATCCATTTCTTCCTCATCTCCTCAATATGTTGTACAATGTTCATTGTATCATAACAATATATAGTTTCGGGGTGTAGGGATGAGAAAGATTTGTGTGTTTGCAGGTTCTAATTTAGGGGAGAGACCAGAATTTAAAGAGCAGGCAATTCAGTTAGGTAAAATGTTTGTTGAGAACGACTATGAGCTCGTATATGGTGGTTCATGTGTCGGATTAATGGGAGAAGTAGCAAACGAAGTTCTTCGTTTAGGTGGACGTGTAACAGGTGTTATGCCGCGCGGTCTATTCCGAGGAGAAATTGTGCATACAGGATTAACAGAATTAATTGAAGTAGAGACGATGCACGAACGTAAAGCTAAAATGGCAGAGCTTGCAGATGCTTTTATTGCGCTTCCAGGCGGATACGGAACGTTTGAAGAACTATTTGAAGTTGTATGTTGGTCACAAATTGGTATACATAATAAGCCGGTTGGTTTATTAAACATAAAAGGTTTTTACGGACCAATTTTGCAAATGGTTGAACGTGCAGCGGAAGAAGGATTTATGAATCCATCAAATAAAGAATTGATCGTTTCAGCAGAGACAGCAGATAAACTGATTCATGCAATCCAAAATTATGAGCGTCCTGTTTTGGGAACGAAGTGGAAGCAACTATCATAGCAAATACGGAAACACATGTCGTTTTAATTTAAGATGGCATGTGTTTTTAATTTGGTTAAATATGTTAATTTTAGATGTAATGTTTTTGGAAAAGGAGAAAGAGATGGAGGAGTTTGTGTATTTAAGACCGGTCTTTAAAAGTATTTTAGCAGCATCTATTCTTGTTATGCTAATTGTTTTGAGACAGAAGAAAGAGTTGATTAATGAATTTTCGCTTTGGTTTATCTCGGTATTGTGTATCGGTGTTTCCGCGATAACGTTGTTTATGTCTGGGTTTATCGTTGATGAGTATAATCTAGGTGGAGATCCACAATCGTTTTGTATGCTTATTGCGATTGGTTGTATTAGTGGTCTGAATTTCATTATTTATTACAGAAGGCAATAAAAAGAGGCATTCCGTATTACTTTGGAATGCCTTTATTATTTTGATTGCTTTGTTTTTTATACAGGTACCAGCCACCCCAGCCGCCACCAATTGCTACGACAACGAGGAAAGCATAGTCCTTAACCTCGACACGTATATTGAAAATATTAGCTATAAGTAAGAGAATCCCAACTGTTATTAATGCAAAAAATGCTCTAATTAAGTAGTCTTTCAACTGAACCACTCCCGTCATTTAAGTAGTAAATGATGAATTTGGAAAAGCTAAAGGGTGTTTCCTATATTTTAACATAGATGAGATTGTAATATATTGATAAAAGTAGGGGAGAGGTGTTTGTTAATATTGTCGTGATTTGTCGATAAGTCGATATAATTAAAAAATCGCTGATATATTGGAGGGAATCGCCGATATAATTGGAAAATCGCTGATATATTGGAGGGAATCGCCGATATATTGGAAAAATCGCTGATATAAATTTCATGTACCAGCATGCGCGACCAATCTATAGAAAAAAGCGACTCTGAACGAGCCGCTTCCGCTTTAAAGTAATATCCAGCTCCAGCGGCTAGAATCTCCGGTCATTTCGCTCTCTCGCTCGAAGCAAAAAGCGCTTCAAGGTCGAGAGCTCCAATGCCCTGCGATTCTGAGCAAGCCGCCTCCGCTTTTACATATTATTGATTCAAGAACGCACGTAGCATCCAAGCGTGTTTTTCTAGTTCTGTGTAGATGCCTAGTAGTAGGTCAGATGTCATTTCATCGTCAGAGTCTTGAGCGATTTCCATGCCTTTTTTCAGTTCGACTAGCATCATTTCGTAGTCTTTCATGATTGCTTCGACCATCCCTTCTGCAGTTTCTCCGTATGCTGCTTCTTGAATAGAAGATAGTTCTAAGTATTCTTTCATTGTTGCTACTGGTTTGCCGCCAATTGCTAAAATACGTTCTGCAATTTCATCGATGTGAGTAGCTGATTCTGTGTAAAGTTCTTCGAATTTCTCGTGTAATGTGAAGAATTGAGGTCCTTTTACGTACCAATGGAAGTTGTGAAGTTTTGTGAATAAAACGCTCCAGTCTGCTACTTGTTTGTTTAATACTTCGATTACTTGTTTGTTTAATACTTCGATTACTTGTTTGTTTAATACTTCGATTACTTGTTTGTTCATTATGATCAATCTCCTTTTGAGTTGTTATGTGATATCAATTACTAATTTATAATCATTATAATCTAGTAATCTCTATAAATCAACCCTTTTGCTGGAATTAATTTGAACAAATTATGAACTGTTGTAAATAAAAGGCCCTATTACGGTGAAGTAATAGGGCCTTTGTTTGAGATATGGCTCTTGTTCTAAACGAGCCGCTTGTGCTTTTAATGATATCCAGCTCCGGTGACTAGACCAGTCGGTCATTTCGCGCCTTCCTGTGAGGCAAAGAACGCCTCTTCGTCAGGAGCTCCAATGCCCTCCTGTTCTGAGCAAGTCACCTCCGCTTTTAATTGATATCCAGCTCCAGCGGCTAGAATCTCCGGTCATTTCGCTCTCTCGCTCGAAGCAAAAAGCGCTTCAAGGTCGAGCGAGAGCTTGAAGTGTCCTGCGATTCTGAACGAGCCGCTTCCGCTTTTATTTGTTAAACAGCCTTTTGTTTTTCTTCTACATC
This sequence comes from Bacillus sp. JAS24-2, assembly GCF_008274905.1. Lineage (NCBI taxonomy): Bacteria > Bacillati > Bacillota > Bacilli > Caryophanales > Bacillaceae > Bacillus > Bacillus sp. JAS24-2. The sequence continues at coordinate 4,791,414 of NZ_CP031068.1, read as the reverse complement.
TTGCCCATCCCAGCACTCTGTATTCTTTAAGCCAGGGATAGAGTTTGCAACGAAGACAGGATCTTTTCCTTGTTTCTTTTGCTTCAAATAGTCTACTAATGCAGCGTAAGCAAATTTGCTAAGGAATGAGATGGCAATTAAGTTTGTGAATACCATTAGTCCCATGAATAAATCAGCTAAACTCCAAACTGTTTTAAGAGCAGCGATTGATCCGAAGAATACCATTCCGACAACTGCAACACGATAAATCATTAACCATGTTTTACTTTCTTTAATGAATGCGATATTTGTTTCACCATAATAGTAGTTTCCTAGAAGTGAACTGAAAGCGAATAGGAAAATAATAATCGCTAAGAAAGTGCTTGCCCACGGTCCAATTTGTGAACTTAATGCGTTTTGTGTTAATTCGATACCTTCTAAATTTGATCCTTTGTAAAGTCCAGAACATAATACGATAAATGCTGTTGATGTACATACTAAGAATGTATCTACGAAAACGCCTAACGCTTGAACAAGCCCTTGTTTTACAGGGTGAGATACATCAGATGTTGCGGCTGCATTAGGAGAACTACCCATTCCTGCTTCTGTAGCGAATAAACCGCGCTGAATTCCGAACTTGATTGCTGCTCCAATACCACCAGCGATGGCTTGGTCTAAACCGAATGCACCGTTAAAGATTTCCATGAAAATGCTTGGTAACATACTGAAGTTGTTAATAACGACAAAAATAGCCACGCCGATATAAACGATTGCCATTGGCGGAACAATCATTTCTGTAATACGTGAAATGCTCTTAATGCCACCAAAAATAATAACTGCAACTAATAAGGCTAATAGAGCTCCTACGATTGTTCGCTCTAGTCCAAAAGCATTTTCAAACGCTATTGTTACTGTATTCGCTTGCACTGAATTGAAAATTAATCCGTACGCAACTGTAATAAGAAGTGAAAACCAGACGCCCATCCAGCGTTTGTTTAACCCTTTTTCCATGTAATATGCTGGTCCACCACGGAACCTACTTCCATCTTTTACTTTATAAATTTGCGCAAGTGTACATTCTACAAAACTAGTAGCTGCTCCGATAATTGCGATAAACCACATCCAAAATATTGCGCCAGGTCCACCCATTGAAATTGCTAATGCTACACCAGCTAAGTTTCCGATACCGATACGTGCTGCTGCACTTAAGCAAAATGCTTGGAATGGTGAGATGCTATCTTTCTTTTTTTCTTTTCGATTAAACCCTTTACTAATTAAGCTGACCATCTCACTGAAATGAGTAATTTGGACAAATTTTAATTTAAAAGAGAAGTAAAGACCGAAGCCGATTAGCATTGCAATAAGAATATATGACCATAAAATATTATTCGTTACCTCAAGGAATCTGCTAAAGATATCAACCATATAATACACTTCCTTTTTTTCGTAATAAGAAAATTATATGCAAAAAATATACGAGAATCAATTTTTCTAAAAAATTATGTTACTTAAAACATTTTTGTGTTATGATTATGTTACATCGTAATATTTTTAGAATTATTTACATTTTAAAAAACTAAATTTAAAGCGAGAAGGTGGGGATAATTTGAAAGAAGATTCTTTATGGAAAGTAAGCCTTGAGAGTTTGAAAATGAGAAGTAATATATTTTTTATCATTACATCTTTAAGTATCTTTTTAGGGTCCACTTATTATTACAATAAAAGATTTCCAAATCACAAATATCCTGAGTGGTTAGAATTTCTAAAGTTGATTGGATGAATAAAAGACAGAAAAACAGAAAATTAAAATAAACAAGTTATGGAGGAGCTAAAAATGAATATTAGAGAAAGTGAACTTCCGGGTATTGGTTATAAGTTTCAAATCGTTACGAAAGGTAATGAAAAGATGGTAATTGTCATTCATGATGATGGTCGTAGAGAAATGTATCATTTTGATTCAGACCATGAAGAAAGCATCTCAAGTATTTCACTACGTGACTCAGAGGCAAGACAAATCGCTGCAATATTAGGTGGAATGGTATATAAGCCTAGGGCGTTAGAAAATGTTGAGATGGTTTTTGAAGGTTTAGCGATTGAGTGGTTCAAAGTGGAGAATACAGCTCCAGCAATCGGAAAAACAATTGGCGATCTTGAAATAAGAAAAACATATAGCGTAACAATAATCGCGGTTATGAAGAAGAACATGAAGAAGCTATTTAATCCAGGACCAGAAACAGTAATTGAAGAAGGAGATATGCTTGTAGTTTCAGGTGAGAGAGAAGAAATTAAAAAAATCATTAATGAATTACTTTCAAATAGGGGGGACTGATTAGATGGATACGTTAATTTTTGAAGTTGGTACAGCTTTAGTTTTAGTGGCAATTGCAGCAGTAATTGCTGGGAAATTTAAATTCTCAGTAATTCCTTTTCTAATCGTTCTTGGAATGTTAGTAGGACCGCATGCACCGACAATAGGTGTTATCGATCTCAAATTTATTGAAAGTGCAAGTGTAATTTCCTTCCTTGGACGAATTGGGGTTCTATTCCTTCTATTCTATCTAGGATTAGAATTTTCAATGAAAAAACTAATTAAATCTGGACGCTCTATTGCGATTGGCGGAACGATTTATATTTTAATTAACTTTTCACTTGGTTTGTTATACGGATTTATAATGGGATTCCCATTACTAGAAATCTTAATTATTGCGGGTATTATTACGATTTCTTCTAGCGCTATCGTTGCTAAAGTGTTAGTGGACTTAAGAAGAACTGGTAATAATGAAACCGAATTAATTTTAGGAATTATTATGTTTGAAGATATATTCCTTGCTGTATATTTATCAGTTGTTTCTGGTTTAGTACTTGGAGATCACGCTTCCTTCTTAGGTGCCCTTACTTCAATTGGAATTGCTTTAGGATATATGCTTCTATTCTTTATAGTAGCTAGAAAGGCTACGCCGTTATTAAATAAATTGCTCAATATTAGCTCAGATGAAATCTTTATTATTGTAGTATTTGCTTCGTTATTCTTCATTGCTGGTTTTTCAGAAACAATTCACGTTGCAGAAGCAATTGGAGCACTTCTTCTAGGATTAGTTTTCTCTGAGACAGAGCATAGTGACCGAATTGAACATCTTGTTGTTCCATTTAGAGACTTTTTCGGAGCTATTTTCTTCTTCAGCTTCGGGTTAAGTATTGATCCGTTCTCATTAGGCGGAGCGATATGGTTAACGTTAGGTGCTGTCCTTCTTACGATAATCGGTAACTTTGTAGCAGGAATGATTGCAGGAAGACAAGCTGGATTATCTCATAAAGCATCAACAAATATCGGATTAACAATCGTTTCAAGAGGAGAGTTCTCCATCATTATGGCTAATATCGGTATCGCCGGTGGTTTAATGTCAGTACTGAAACCATTCTCAGCACTATACGTGCTTATACTATCCATTTTAGGCCCACTTCTGACAAAAGAGTCGAAGAATGTATATAAATTCTTAAATAAAATCTTTAAGTGGGATACGAAGACTAACTAAATTAAAAAAATAAAAGTACAAGATATTTCCTGCTTGTACTTTTATTTTGGTGATGAAAACAGTAAAGAGAGGTACATGATGTTAGGAGAGTTGATTCATTCGGTTTTAGTTTTTTTAGAAGGACTTGGTTATTGGGGAATTATGCTTGGATTAATGCTAGAGGTTATTCCAAGTGAAATCGTATTGTCTTATGCAGGCTATTTAGTATCAACAGGAAGCATTACATTTTGGGGCGCTGTCGCGTTCGGTACAATTGGTGGTGTAATTGCACAACTATTCATTTATTGGATTGGTCGATATGGAGGAAGACCTGTTCTTGAGCGATATGGAAAATATATTTTAATTCAGAAGAAACATATTGATTATGCTGAAGATTGGTTTAATCGTTATGGAACTGGCGTTATCTTTACCGCACGTTTTATTCCGGTTGTGCGTCATGCTATTTCGATACCAGCGGGTATTGCGAAAATGTCACATGCTAAGTTTATTACGCTAACTACATTAGCTGTTATTCCGTGGTCAATTGTGTTTGTATATTTAGGTTTTAAATTAGGAACAGAGTGGGAAAGTATTAATAAAGTTGCGGGGCCATATGTGAAATACTTTGCACTTGCTGCTATTGTTTGTGCAATTGGTTATTTTGTATTAAAAAAAATGATGAAAAAAAAGTGATTACAGAAAAGGAATCTATGTCGACATAGATTCTTTTTTTATTGGCATTTTTTCAAGGATGAAAGAATACGTTTAATATTTACTATATTGTGGCATACATATAGGAAAAGGGAGTTTGGAAAGGGGAATAAAGAAAAATGGAACTCCAGTTTCAAAATGTATATCAACAGGTAGAGAATTGGTATGTGTTGGATTCGGAGCTTCCTTGGGATGTCAAAAAGCTGAGAGAGGATTTGTGTTCTCTTATTGAAGTATGTAAAACACCCGTTATTTTTTGTGATACGTGTGATGCAAATGATGTACTTCTATCATTAGGGGAAGAGGAAGAAGAGTTCCTATTCCCAGTAGGTGGTTTTTATCATAAAGAAAAGAAATTAATTTTCGTTTGTATGTGGGAAGAGTATGAGCAAGTTCTCAAAACGCTACTGCATGAATTTCGCCATGCGATGCAACATAAGAGAGATATATTGTATGTGGGAAGTGAACGGTACGAAGAGCGGTGGATTGAAAAAGATGCGAGGAAGTTCGCGGAGAGGAAATTGGATGAATATAAGAGTAGAAAGTTAAAGTAAAGCATAGTGGAGAAATAGCGCTGTGCTTTTTCACTTATTAAAAATAAGTATTTGACTTTTATAAAGTTTAGTTCTAAACTAATGATATGAAACGAGCGAGGTGATGAAATGAAAACAGAAGATAGACTAGGGCTACTATTATGGTTTCGTTTGTCACGCTTTTATAATAAGAGTATTCGTGAGACGAATCAGCATTTGAAAAAATGGAATATATCTGCCGCCCAGTTTGATGTGTTAGCTCAAGTTGGAGGACATAATCGTTTAACGCAGCAAGAACTTGGAAATAAGCTATTTGTTACGAAAGGAAATGTAACGCAGCTTTTAAATAAAATGGAGCAGCTTGAGTGGATTTTGCGTGAACAAGAGGGTACTACGAAATATATTTCTTTAACAGAAAAGGGAAGAGCTTTATATGAGGAAATCGTCCCACCTCAAGAAACGTTCCAAGCAGAGAAGTTTCATAATTTAAATATAGAGGAACAAAAGCAGTTATTAACACTATTAAAAAAGTTACAGTAAGAAAAAATTTTAAAATAAATCTCGAATTCGAGATAGTATGAGGTGAAGGATATGTTTAGAAAAGTTGATCATAAAAATATGGGCAGAGCAAATCATGGTTGGTTAAATACACATTTTCATTTTTCTTTTGCCAATTACTACAATCCAAATAAAATGAACTTCGGAGCGTTACGTGTTATTAATGATGATCTAGTAGCGGCGCAAACTGGTTTTGATATGCATCCGCACCGTGATATGGAGATTATTTCTTACGTTGTAGATGGTGCTTTAACACATGAAGACAGCATGGGAAATCGCGGAACGATTGAGCGTGGGCATGTTCAATATATGAGTGCTGGCACGGGTGTATTTCATAGCGAGCATAATTTAGGCGATGAAACGCTGCGTTTATTACAAATTTGGATTTTACCAGACCGCGCAGATCATAAACCAAACTATGGTGAGTTTAAATTTGATTGGAGCAAGCGTGAAGATGAATGGTTCCATATGGTATCTTCAGTAGAAGGAAATGCACCAATTCAAATTCACCAAGATGCGAATTTATATTCTTTATCATTAGAGGCTGGAAAAGAAATTCATTTTCCAGTGAAAGAAGGCCGTCAATTGTACCTTGTACAAATTGAAGGAAGCAGTGTAATCAATGGTGAAACGTTTGTTATGCGGGATGCGGCAGAATCTGTAGAAGAAGATATTCACATTCAAGCGAAAGAGCAATCACACTATTTAGCAATTGAATTGAAAAAACAATAAAAGGTTTATAGAAAAGAGGACATCCGATAGATGTCCTCTTTTTTTGATTGGAATTGTCTGAAAAATGTTTCTCAAATTTTGGGTAGAGGTATTGGCTGGGAAAATAAGAATTGTATAAAAGTGTCAAAAATCTTTATGGGAATGGGGAATGTTATAGTGAAAAAGCAAGTCATTTCATCAGCATTAGCGTTAACTGTTATCGCCGGGGGATTTGGAGCGTTTGGGGCAACGACAACGAAAGCGGAAGAACAAAAAATTCAATATCATCAAGAATTTAAAACACCTGCATACATAGGTGAAGAATGGAAAGCACCGGAAGGACTAGATAAAAAAGAGACAGTCTTTCAATACTTAGAGAGTAAGAAAGATATGTTTAAATTAGCAGGAAATATTGAAAAGCATTTTAATATCGTTGGGGAAGAAAAAGACGCTGAATCTGATACGACACATGTGAAGCTAGTTGAGAAACATAATAACATTCCTGTGTACGGTTCTGATCAAACTGTTACACTTGATAAAGAGAATAATGTAAAAGCATTCTTCGGACAAGTTATTCCGAATTTAGATGATAAAAATATTCCTGCAGCTGCAAGCATTACTGCGGAACAAGCAGAAACAATTGCAAAGGCAGATATTGAGAAAGAAATTGGTAAAGTAAAGAGTTATGATGGTGTGAAAAAAGATTTATTTGTATATGAAAAGGACGGTAATTACTACCTTGCATACTTAGTTAAGGCATCGATTTCAAAACCAGCTCCAGGGTATTGGCATTATTTTGTTGATGCAACGAATGGAAATGTTATTGAGAAATATAACGCTGTAGATAACATTACTGGATTTGGTTACGGAGTATTAGGTGCTAGACAATCATTTGAAATTGCTCAAGATACGAAAACAGGACAATTCAACTTGTTTGATGGTAAACGAGGACAAGGTGTTCATACATTTGATGCAGAAAATATGGACGAGAACTGGTTTAATTTATTCTCACAATGGCTTGGATATACAGGAGAAGAAGTTGAAAGTAAATCTAAGTTCTTCGAAGATAAAGCTGCAGTTGATGCGCATGTAAATGCAGGGAAAGTATATGATTACTACAAAAAGACATTTAATCGTAACTCTTTCGATGATAAAGGTGCGAAGCTTATTTCAACTGTTCACGTAGGTACAGCTTGGAATAACGCAGCTTGGAATGGTGTGCAAATGATGTATGGTGATGGAGATGGAAAAACTTTCATTCCATTATCTGCTGGACTTGATGTTATCGGTCACGAATTAACGCATGCTGTAACTGAACATACAGCAAACCTTGTTTACAAAAATGAGTCAGGGGCGTTAAATGAATCGTTATCTGATATTATGGGTGTTATGGTTGAGAAGAAGAGCTGGGATTTAGGTGCTGATATTTATACACCTGATAAACCTGGTGATGCGCTTCGCTCTCTTAAAGACCCAGCGTCTATTCCAAACCCATTAAAACCAAGTGAAGGTTACCCAGATCACTATAGTAAACGTTACACTGGAACAGCTGATAATGGCGGCGTTCATATTAACAGCAGTATTAACAATAAAGCTGCATACTTAGTATCTGAAGGCGGGGATCATTACGGCGTGAAAGTAACTGGAGTGGGCCGTGAAGCGACAGAAAAAATTTACTACCGTGCTCTTACGAAATATTTAACTGCAAACTCTGACTTCAAAATGATGCGTCAAGCGGCACTTCAGTCAGCTGAAGATTTATACGGTAAAAACTCTAAAGCTGTACAAGCTGTAACGAAAGCTTATGATGCAGTAGGTGTAAAATAATAAGAGAAAAGACCTGACATCCTAGTCAGGTCTTTTCTTTATCCCGCTATCCGCAAATGATGAAATTTCCACTTTATTTAGTCGCGAATACCTAATGCGATTTTCGCCATACGTGACATACGTTCTTTCGACCACGGTGGATTCCAAACGACATTTACTTCTATTTCATTAACTTCAGGTACGTTTGTTGATAATACTTTTTTAACGTCTGATACGATTTGCCCAGCCATTGGACAACCGATAGAAGTCATAGTCATCGTAATGACAGCATTATTATTTTCATCTGCTGTAACATCATAAACTAATCCAAGATTAACGATATCAACACCTAGTTCAGGGTCAATAACAGCTTCTAAATTGGCAAGTAATTTATTTTCAAATGCTTCTTGTGACATAAGCAGCCCCTCCTACACTTTAATGATATCGATTCTCATTATAACGGAAATGAGCATAATGTGCAGGAAATGAGCTCAAAAAAATATCCCTCTTCGCAAGAGGGATATTTTTTGAACATCTATTCTGTTTTAAAATGAGATACGAGCTGATCTAACTCTTCAACTGTTTGTTTCATTTTTCTAGCAGTTACTGTCATTTCATTCATAACGATAACTTTCTGTTCAGCAGATTGTGCCGTTGCGGCAGTTTCGCTGGATACTTCAGTAGAGATAGAAGCGATGTTATTAAGTGAAGCATTCATTTCTTCAGCACTTGCAGCCATTTCTTCAGCAGTTGCTGATATATCTTGCATTTGAGTAGATACTTTATTTACTTGTTCCACAATTGTTGTGAAAGAAGTACCAGCTTCACGAATAACATTGATACCTTCAAATGCTTCAGAACGGCCTTGAGACATCATAGAGCTAGCAGTTTCTGTATCATTTTGAATTTGATGTAGTAATTGATTAATGTCTGTTGCAGCTGTTTTAGATTGTTCAGCAAGTTTTCGAACTTCGTCAGCTACGACAGCAAATCCTTTTCCTTGCTCGCCAGCACGAGCAGCCTCAATAGAAGCATTTAAAGCAAGTAAGTTTGTTTGCTCAGCAATATTAGAAATAGATTGTACAGCAGTATCAATATATTTCGTATGAGTGATTAGACGTTCAACCACTTCTGACGTAGCATTTACAGCTTCGTGTATTGTTGTCATTTGTGAAACAGATTTTTGGATAACGGTACTTCCATCGCTAGCATGTTCAGATGTGGCAACAGCAAGTTCCGCTACAGATGAAGCAGATTCAGCAATACGCTGAACACTTACTGCCATATCGTCCATTGCAGTTGAACTTTCTTCCATACTAGAAGTTTGTGATTGAATACTTGCATTTAAGTTGGACATCGAGCTTTGGACTCTTAATGTCGCCTCACGTGATGTATTTGTTTTTTCTAGCATATTTTCAGAAGCGGTTTGCACTTCCACTGATGTTTTTTGAACACGATTAATGATATGTTGTAGGTTTTCTAACATTTTATTAAATGATGTTGCGATAGCACCTATTTCATCGTTGCTATTTACTTGTAGACGTGCCGTTAAGTCACCTTCTTGAGAGGCCAATTCTTTTAGTTTCGTGTCAATTTGTTGAATTGGTTTCACCAGTTTACCAGAGAACCACCATGCAAGAATAATTGCAACGACAATACAAATAACAAGTGATAGAAAGACTGCATATTCAATTCCTAGTGAAGATTGATCAATTTGTTCAATAGATTGTTCACGTAATTTAGCTTGTTCATTACTGTAATTTGTGAAGTCACCAATTACTTTATAGACAGTGCCATTTTCTGAAGAAGCTACTTGTAAAGCTTCTTCCCATTTTTGTTCTTTTGCAAGAGTGAATACTTTTTCTTCAACGAACTTTCTCCAAGTAGACCCTAATTCCATTGTACTTTTTACGGACGAAGGAAGATTTGGATTAGAAAGAAGTTTATCTTTTGAATCCTCAAGACGTTTACTCATCTCATTAAACTTGTCTAATTCGACTTGATCATGTTGTAGTAAATAACCTCTTAAAGCAGATAGCTGTACTTGATAAGCGTCTCCACGCTCTTTCAATTCTGTTGCCAGTGGAGAAATTTCTTTTTGTAATGTTTCAGCTTTACGAGATTGGTCAATAGCAAAAAATAAAATAAAAGCTAAGGCGATGCCAAATAAAGCGCAAATCGTTCCCATCATGAACATAAGTTTTTTTCTGATACTTACAAAATTCATATAATTAAAAGCCTCCTTTGTGAAATCTTAGTATTAGAATTAATAAATGTAAAAAATTGAAAGAAAGCTTTACTCCAGTTGGAATAAAGCTTTCTTATTTCCTTTAGGAATTATAGCAGACGGAATGAGAGATAGAAAGAGATATTTTAAATTGAAAAAAGAGAGACTGTAAAATTTTCTTTCCTATACCTTTGGGCTTGTATCATTACAAGCGAAAGGTTCACTTTAAGCGTTTGTTTTGAAATGAGAGACGAGAACTTCAAGTTCTTGTACGATTGTTTTCATTTCAGATGATTTGTTAGCCACGATACTCATTTTGTTTACTTGATCACCAGCTGAATGTGCTGTTTGTAATGTTTCTGCAGCAACTTCATTTGAAATAGAGGCGATATTATTTAAAGCTGCGTTCATTTCTTCAGAGCTTGCAGCCATCTCTTCAGCAGTTGCAGACATTTCTTGCATTTGCGTAGAGACTTTGTTAATGTGGTTAACAATTTCTGAGAATGAAGATCCGGCAGTACGAATAACAGTAATTCCTTCAGAAGCTTCTGCTTGACCTTGTGTCATCATGTCATTTGCTATTTTAGTATCGGCTTGAATTTGATGCAGTAAATGGTTAATGTCAGTTGCGGCTAGTTGAGATTGTTCAGCAAGTTTTCGAACCTCATCAGCAACAACAGCGAATCCTTTTCCATGTTCACCAGCACGAGCTGCTTCAATAGAAGCATTTAAAGCGAGTAAATTTGTTTGCTCGGCGATATTCGAAATAGATTGAAGTGCAGTATCGATATGATTTGTATGTGTAATGAGTCGCTCAACTACTTGTGATGTAGCGTTAACAGCTTCGTTAATTGTGTGCATTTGTGTAATAGATTTCTCAATGACTTTATTCCCATCATCTGCTTTTTCTGAAGTTGTAACAGCTAAACTAGTAACAGAAGAGGCGGACTCAGCGATACGCTGAACACTCGTTGCCATGTCATCCATTGCAGTTGAACTTTCTTCAATGCTAGAAACTTGTGAACGAATATTGTGTTCAAGAGCATTCATAGTTTCTTGGGTCCTTGCGGTATTTTCCATAGAAGCAGTCGTTTCGATAAATACATTTTCGGAAGCTTCTTTTACACTTGTTGATGTTTGTTGAACTTGTTTTATTATAAGCTGTAAGTTAGTGAGCATTTGATTAAAGGAATTTGCAATGTCACCTATTTCATCTTTACTTGTTACGTGTAATCTAGCCGTTAAATCTCCATCTTGAGAAGCTAATTCTTTTAATTTCTCATCAATTTGTCGAATTGGTTTAACGAGTTTACCAGAGAACCACCATGCTAATAAAATAGACGTTAATGTACATGTAATGAGTGAGAAGAAAATAATATATTGAATAAGTGATGAAGAAGACTCGACGTCAGCAATTAATGCGTCACGTTTCTCATTCTCTTCATTTGTATATTTATTAAAACGACCTAAAAGATCATTTACATAATCTGTTTGTGCTAAAGCAATTTTGGATGCTTCGTCCCATTTTCCTTCATGCGCAAGAGGTAGTACCTCATTATCTATGACGCTACGCCATTTTCCCCCCATTAAAATAGCTTCTTTCATTCCTTCTGGGAGCTTCTTGTCACTTGTTACTTTCTCTCTAGTATCAGCTAATTTTTTCCCTTCTCGGTTGAACTTATCTAATCCTTTTTGATCATGTGATAGTAAATATTCTTGTAAACCAGCAACTTGTGCTTGGAACCAATCGCCACGTTCTTTTAAAATCGTCGCTCTTTTTGATACATCATTTTTTAACGTTTCGATTTCACTTGCTTGATTCATGGCGAATGAAAGAATAACAATAAGAGCAATGCTAAATAAAGAAGAAATGCTTAAGAGTGTGAACAGTAGTTTTTTTCGAATACTAACATATTTCATCGTTACCCCTACCCTCATTTAAACTATTTATTATAATTTATAGATATTTAAAACGAAATTAATAAAAACATTATTATGAAGTTATTAATCTGTTCAATGAAAATTATAGCAGATAATGGAAGGAGTCAGATTGGTATTAGAAAAAGTTCTTAAAATGTATACATTTGCATATCATAAAATTCATAAATAAATATTAGAAATGCTATTGAAATTTGAAATGACATCATGTATACTTCTAATTAGTTGATAACGATTATCAGTATCAACTAAAACATTACTCTTCGTTATGTTGGTCATACCCCTTTTTGACGACGTAAGTCAGAGACGAAATGTTGAAATATCTTGTGTCCTATTCTACAGAATTATGGTAATCTCCAACCTCAACTTATATGCGTGAGCATGCAAAAAGGATCCTATCCGTGAAGGGATCCTTTTTTGCATGCTGTCGCAATTATTGTATATAGACCAGGGATACGTTCTTCGATTCTTTCCGGTGCAGTAGAAGGGAAGAGCCATCTTTGATGAGGTCCGTGTTCTTCAACTAGTTTTTCAATTTTAAAATGTTCTTCCGCGAGTGTTGTAATGATTTCTCCTAACGTCCAGCGACGGATGGTTGTTTTAGGTAGCGATTCTTTCTGTGCTTCTGTAAGAAGGATGCTATAAGCAACATCATCTTCAATTAATTCTTCATCGAAATAATTTCCACTTGCTCGAAATGATGGATGGTCTACTCCTAATAGCTTTGTGTATATTGGATGGTAATCGCGAAGGATAAGTATTCCACCGGGCTTTAGTAGTTGAGAGATTGTTGTGAAAAGTGGTTTTAAATCTAGAAAGTAATGAAGTACACCAAGTTCCAGTAATACGATATCAAATGATTTGGAGAGATTTACATCTAGTACATCAGAAACGATGTAATGAATAGAGACGCCTGCGGCATCAGCAAGTTCATTTGCATATTTTGCATTACTTGCTGAAATATCAACAACTGTTACGTCAGAGCCTAAAAGGGCGAGTGCGACAGCTTTATTTCCTTTTGAGCCGAGTAAATTAATAATACATTTTCCTTTTGGGGATTTTATGTAAGGTAAATAATGTGCTACTTCGCGCGTGGGATCTTTCATGATTTTTTTCGCATAATCAGCTGGTGCCCCGTGGCGATTCGTCTAAGCTTCATAAGCAGCTGCATTCCAGCTTTTTTCATTTATAGTGCTTAGTTGTTTTTGGTTCAATGTTATCACTCCTTTTGTGAACGTATAGTTATTCGGCAGGGGGATGGGATTTCCTTTTCTTTCTGGATAAAAGTTTGATTTTTCCGTGATTAAGTCGTACAATACTTTTTATACGTAAAAGCGTTGAAAAGGAAAAGTAGGATGAACACATTCTTTCCAGAGAGCTTCGGTAGCTGAGAAGAAGCAAGAATATTCATTTGAACAATGGCCTTTGAGCTTCGTCCTGAACTTATCAAATGATAATAGTAGGCGGCGACGAGAGTTGGTACTCGTTATCAAAACCACAGTATAAGAGCATATTGCTCCGTACTTGTTAAGGCTAATTATGTGAGTAATTAGCGAAATAAGGTGGTACCGCGACTGTTTATACAGCCCCGCCCTTATCTTTTTTAAGATAAGGGCGGGGCTTTTTATATTTAAAAGGAGGAATGTAAGATGAGTATTTTTATTGGAGGCGCTTGGCCGTATGCAAATGGTTCGTTACACCTTGGCCATATTGCGAGTTTGTTACCTGGAGATATTTTAGCGCGTTATTACAGGGCAAAAGGTGAGAATGTGCTGTATGTTTCAGGGAGTGATTGTAATGGAACACCGATTGCAATTAGAGCAAAACAAGAAGGTGTGACAGCGAAAGAAATTGCTGATAAGTATCATGAAGAGTTCCAGCGATGTTTTCGTAGCCTTGGTTTTACTTATGATTGTTATACACGTACAGATAGTGAGCACCATCATGAAACGGTTCAAAATGTTTTTTTACGTTTATTAGAAGAAGGACATATTTATAAAAAAACAGTGGAACAAGCGTATTGTGAAACGTGTACGCAGTTTTTACCGGATCGTTATGTAGAAGGAATATGTCCACATTGCCATGAAGCAGCAAGAGGAGATCAATGCGATGCTTGTTCTGCTATTTTAGATCCTCTCGATTTGTTAGAAAAGAAATGTAAGTTATGTGGTAGTACGCCATCTGTAGAGGAAACAGAGCATTTCTATTTTGCATTGTATACATTTCAGCAGCAAATTAAAAGAGCTGTAGAAATTGCCAAACAAACAGGGACATGGCGCGACAATGCGATTCAACTAACAGAGAGATATGTAAAGGAAGGATTACTAGATAGGGCCGTATCACGTGATTTACCAATTGGGGTACCAATTCCAGTAGAAGGGTATGAAGATAAGAAAATTTACGTATGGATTGAAGCAGTGACAGGCTATTATTCAGCGAGTAAACATTGGGCTGAAGAAACAGGGAAAGATGATCAAGAGTTTTGGGATAGCGAAGCGAAAACATATTATGTGCACGGAAAGGATAATATTCCGTTTCATTCCGTCATTTGGCCAGCGGTATTACTTGGAATAGGGGAGGAAGCAATCCCGCGTCATATCGTTTCGAATGAATATTTAACAGTTGAAAAAAGAAAATTATCTACAAGTAAAAACTGGGCAGTATGGGTGCCTGACATATTAGAACGCTATGATCCAGATTCTATTCGTTACTTTTTAACTGTCAACGCACCAGAAAATCGCGATACTGATTTTTCATGGCGGGAATTTATTTACAGTCATAATAGTGAATTATTAGGTGCATACGGGAACTTTGTGAACCGGACATTAAAGTTTATCGAAAAATATTATGGTGGTATCGTGCCGAAGGGAAGTATTGAGGTAGAGCTCAAAGATAAAGTAGAAGGATTATATAAGCGTGTAGGAGAGGCGATTGAGCAAACTAAATTTAAGGTGGCGCTAGAAACAATATTTGATACAGTACGTTTTGCAAATAAACATTTTGATGAAAAGCAGCCTTGGAAACAAAGAGAAGATGATCCAGTTTCATGTGAAGAAACGATTTATAACTGTGTGTATCTTATCGCTAATTTTGCCCATCTCCTTGAACCATTTTTACCATTTTCAAGTGAAAGAGTTCGAAACACATTGTCGATTGTGAACCGAAATTGGGAACCGCAAAATACGTTGCCAAGTAGAATTGATAGCGTGCAGCCATTATTTGAGCGAATCGATGTAAAACAAATTGAGCATGAGATAGAGAAGCTGTATGGAGCGGTAAAATGAGATAGAGAAAAAGACCTTTCAAGTAAATGAAAGGTCTTTTGTTATGCAGTATGATTCTCTTTCTTATCTTTCAAAAAGAAAAGTACAGCAAGGATTACAAGAATAATAGCTGCAATATCATACGTTATTTTAAATGTAGTATTAAAGTTTAAGTACTCTACGAAAGGAGTTTTCACTGCTCCTGCATATATACAAACGGGAACGAGAAGTAAATCGTAAAATTTCTTTTCTTTCATATATCTTATTAGGAAGAAGATACACATAATAGCAAAAAATACGATGCTTAAAATAGTCATTTATACCTCCAGATAAATTTACTTATTTTAATTGCAGTTATATCTTTTATATAAATTCTGTATTTTTTCAAGCGCTGTGCACGCGATTGTGTTTCCTTTCTTTCCTAGCCGTAAGCAGCTGAGGAGTGAAGATCCCAACCAATATAAAAATAATTCCAATCCACTGCATGAACGTTACGACTTCATGTACAAGTGTAATTGAAGCAATAATAGCAGTTGGTAATTCAGCTGCACCTAATATCGTACTAAGCCCTGTTCCAACCTTTGGTACACCGATTGAAAAACAAATGACAGGTACGACAACACCGAACAAGCCGAGGAAGAAAGCATATTTCCATAGGCCAGCTTGCAAAGCACCGTCTGTTAAAAAGGTTGGCGGAAAGAATAGGCATACGATAAGAGTAGCACTTGTTGTCATAAGAAAGCTTTTCGTATAAGGCGGAACATCCGTAGCGACGCGCCCGCTTGCAAAAACATAGAATGAAAAAGAGACCGCAGCTAATAGCCCAAAGATAATCCCTTTCGTAGAAAAACTTTGTCCGAGGCCTTCAAATACACCACCTGCAAACAATGTACCAGCAAATAAAATAAGGATAGATATGATCTTATCGCGGCTTGGAAATGTTCGATTTGCAATGGCTTCGATAATGACACCAATCCAAGTGAACTGAAAGAGTAGGACGACAGCGATAGATGCGGGTAGTTCTTCTACAGAAATAGCGTAAAAAATCCCAGTCATACTCATTGTTGTTCCGACGGTTAGTAATGAAAAAAATTGTTTTTTTGTTACTTTATGATGTGAAAAGAAAAGAACGAGTAGAAATAGTCCAATCCATCCGAAGACATATTGTCCCCCTAGGAGTTGATGTGCTGAAAATCCATTTATGAATCCGAGTTTGAAAATAGTTGAAAGTATGCCGTAGCTGCAAGCACCGAATAAAACGAGCAATGAATATTTAAACTTTTCCATAAAAAATCCTCCTTTTAAGTAATAAAAAACGCCCGCTATCCAAATAAGGATAACGGGCGAACGAAACAGAGTAAGACACTCTACAAAATTCCGCCACTCACACATGAAGTATGAGTTTGGGGTATGTAATTATAGTGAATGTTACATTGCTTTTGGGAATACAATGGAGCATTTTACACCTTGAGCTGTGTTTTGTATCCCGTAAGGAAACTGATGTTTATCTAATATTTGTTTCACGATATATAATCCAAGACCACTACCTTGTACTAAACCGTGTTTATCAGGGTTTGCGCGATAAAAAGGCTCAAATAAATGAGCAAGTTTATCTTCATCAATTTGTGAACCTGTATTTAATACTTCTAATGCGTAACCATTTGGTTTTTCATAAAGCTTTATATATACGTGCTGATGGTCAATTGTATAATGAATTGCATTTGAAATAATGTTAAAAATAGCAGTTTGAATAAATTTAGGATCAGCTAAAATTTGTACGTCGTGTTTAATATTAGATTGTACATTTAATTGTTTTACAGATACAAAGTAATCTACTTTCTTCATAACATCCTCAATAATATTAGATAAAGAAATGACTTCTAAATTCGGTTTAAATTGAGGGTTTTGTATTTTGGATAATTCCGACATTTTTTCCGTTAATATGTTAATGTCTTGCATCATCTCGTAGGAACGTTTCAAATACTTATCTCTATCTTTATAAGCTCCAATTCCGTGAATCATGCCATCTAGTTGTCCCATAACGGCTGCGATTGGTGTTTTTAATTCATGGGACACCATAGACATAAATTCTTTACGAGATTGTTCTAATTGTTGTTCCTTCTTGAGCTCGTTTCTTAAATCTTGATTGCTTGCATGTAAATTCTTCACAATATTTGGTACTTGTGAAGCAGCTACTTGCAAATTAAAATCTGTTTGATCTGCATTTTTGTTAAGTAGCTTTTTATCGGAGAAATCAAGATTCATAATATCTTTTAAAGCATCACTCATATATTGAAAAGGTTTGGCAATTAGTTTTGTATAAATTAATGATCCGAGTAGTGATAATGCAAGCATTGTCGCGCCAATATGTGGAGCTAATTGCTGCAACGCATCTGCTAACTTTGGATTATCATTTGTATCATTTGTTTTACTTGCTGCATTTTGTGTATGTAAGGCATCATTATTAGCGGCTTTCTTTTCTGCTTCTGTAGGCGGATTAGAAGTGCTATTTTTCCCCGAAAGATTTTGTGTATGTTCTTTTGCCTTTGCAGTTTGGCTAGGCTGCAAAAGGTGATTGATAGCTGTAGAAAGAGATTTATAATCTATAATAGAAGATTGGAAATTAGAAATACTCCCCTTTGACACAGCTTTATTTTGCTTCGTTTTACTTCCGTCGTTTTGCTTATCTGAATCGGCCTGTTCTGTAGTCGGCGTTCCATTTTCTTTCGCAAAACGTTCTTTATCGTAGTTTGAAGCTAGAAAGTAAATAATTTGATAAAGACAAAGTGATAAAAGAATACAAAATAATAAGGTTTTGATGAAAATATTTTTGGTGATGTTGTCTTTGCTACGATTCGATTTTGTAGCCAATGCCTTTCACCGTTTTAATATAAGGAATTCCTAATTTTTTTCTTAAGTTTTTAATATGTGTATCTATAACTCTTACATCACCATAATGTTCATAGCCCCATACCTTATTCAACAAATCACTTCTTGATAATACTTTTCCTCGATTTTGCAGTAAAGTATAAATAATTTCAAATTCTTTTGTTGTCAATTCAATTTGATTACCATGAACATAAGCTGCATATGCTGTAGAGTTTAACATCAATTCATGGAATTGTAGTATAGTTGCAGCTTCTGCTTCCTTCGTTGCTGCCCTTCTTAATACAGCCTCTACACGCTTAATAAATACAGTGTAATGGAACGGTTTCGTAATATAGTCATCAATACCTAACTCAAATCCTTTAATTTCACTTTCTTCATTATGTAAGCCTGTTAACATAATGATTGGTACATCAGATTGTCCTCGCATAATTTTACAAATACTATAGCCATCTATATCTGGTAACATTACATCGAGGAGGACAAGATCGTATGAATTTTTTTGGAAAAGAAGAATACCTTCTGTTCCAGCACCAACTACATCAACTGTAAAGTTTTGTGCCATTAGAAATTCACGAATAAGTTCTTGTATATCTGGGTTGTCTTCAATCACCAGTATATGCGTCATAGTAACACCTCCTAAATAACGCTTTTTACTGCAATATTCGAATTCATCATTTTTCGAGTGACTCAGATTGTTTATACATATAATAAGCCCCCGCTATAAAATAATCATGAAGGTAGCAAGGGGAATAGTTTAGTGTTACTGAATAGTTCAGAATTACAGTAGTTCTATTATAGTATGTATTATAAAATTTATAAAACATTATAACTGTATAATTTTAATATCTACGTTTATCAATGTTTAGATATTAGCTAATCAAATCTATTCCTATTATATATGTAAATACAGTTGTTTTGCTACTGTAAATGAATAAATAAAATAAGCCAAGACATAAAATTCTTGGCTACACATAAATCTTGTTTTTAGGCTATTTTACAGTGACAGTAGCTTGCTGCTGAACGCGCTCAAATAACCAGTGTATATCATTGTTATACATACGAATACAACCAAGTGTTGTCCATTTGCCGATTGCTTGATTATTGTTAGTTCCGTGAATCGCATAAGTTGTTCCGTAAGTTCCTGCCATATTTAATCCGAGCCAACGGTCACCAAGTGGATTACGTGGATCGCCGCCTTTAATTTTGCCTGTATAATAAGGGCGGTTTTTAATTTTATTTACGATTTGAAAAGTGCCTTTAGGTGTAGGTGTTGCAGCTTTTCCAGTAGCGACAGTAAAACTTTTTATAAATTTTCCATCCTGATAATAATCCATTTTATTTAACTGAGTGTCTACGATTAATTGATCTTTCGTTGTAGCTGCCTCTGCACTAGCGAATGGAAGAGTTAAAAATCCTAATGATAATAGTGCGCTTAATAATAATTTTTTCATTGTTATTCTCCTTTTACTATCGTAATAGTCTTACATACAATGAAGTTGTAATCCTCGTAATGCTTTATTTACATTTTCATCTAATGTTTCAAAGAATGTAGTGATTTTGCTGTTGTGTTTGTTGTTATCAATAAGTAATCTTTCATTTAATAAAAGCTCACCACGTAGTCCAAAACTTTGAACTTGAATATTTAGCTCATCTTCATTTTCAGAAATGATTGGTAAGAAATAGTGAAAAGCTTTTGTTGGAATGATGTAGCTTTTGCCAATCATGCTTTCTTGATTTGAATTAATCCATTTTTTCGTGACAATTTTAATATTCTTTTTTGAAACGATAAAAGATAGTGTTGTAGATTTTGTTAAACTTACGTCAAATTCACTTGTTTCACATATTTGTAAATTAAAAACGGTTTCATTTTGATGAGATTCAACATTTGTATTAATAAAATCGTGCATTTTATATGCTTCCATTTCGTATTCACCCTTTTTTCAATTTCGAAAAACGACTTATATTTATTCAAATTAATGCCTAGTCATATATTGGTTAAATTTTTCAACAAATTCCGATATAATCTTACAATACGTATATGAAGCTAATATGAAGTTAGCATGAGTTTGTGATGGTTTTTTATTGAGAACAAAATAAGAGAGCTTTTTTAGTGCTAAAAAATGGATAAAATCTGCATGTTATTAATGCGTCTTTTCGCTATTGCGACTTGGAAAATAATTTTTACTATTTAATAAAGAACGAAAATCATTAGTGTGACCCTTACAAAAATGTAATAAAAATGTAAGCTATTGTGATAGTTATTTCGACAATTTTTTTATACAATAATAGTAAGAAGTTGTACGTGATTGAAAGGAGAGATGACATGGAATGGATTCATGAATTATTTCAGCAATACGGGTATTATGTTGTACTTGTCGGCTTGCTGTTAGAATATATTGCACTTCCGTTTCCGGGAGAGCCAACATTAGCATATGCGGGATTTTTAGCACATAAGGGTGATTTAAGTTTACCGATTTTAATTATTCTATCCTTTATTGGGACAAGTGTAGGAATGACGATTCAATACTTTTTAGGAAATAAATTAGGTATGCCTTTCATTCAAAAGTATGGGAAATACGTATTTTTAACACAAAGAAAAA
Organism: Bacillus sp. JAS24-2; assembly: GCF_008274905.1. Taxonomy (NCBI): domain Bacteria; kingdom Bacillati; phylum Bacillota; class Bacilli; order Caryophanales; family Bacillaceae; genus Bacillus; species Bacillus sp. JAS24-2. Next base: position 4,770,687 of record NZ_CP031068.1, on the reverse strand, counting down.
TTGACTTAACGAGAATGTGGTTTGATAAGTATGGGTACTTCCTAATTTTTATTGGTTTCTTTATTCCTGGTGTACGTCATTTCACAGGATACTTTGCAGGAATTATTAATTTACCATTCCGTCGTTTGGCCATTACAATTTATTCAGGCGCTCTATTTTGGGTATCATTCTTCTTAATCGGTGGTTACTGGTTAGGTGGAAACTTACATGATATCTTTGGAGTGCTAGAAGGTCATATCGGTAAAATTATTTTTGGAGTTATTGTGATTGTAGCGGTTACGTTAGGTATTCGTTTCCGTAAGCAGTTAAAACGAGTATTACTACAAAACGCAAGTTAATATGAAATCCATTCTATGTCAGAATTTAGGAAGGCAGTGCAAAAGCACTGCCTTTTTTATTTTATTTTTAAGACTATGTTTAATGCACATTTTACATTCTTTATAGGAATTTGATACAGGATAAGAAATAAGTGTTTTGTCAATTATTATAGTCGTAATGACAATTATAATTGACAAATATAAGGATATTATTTACAATTTTAATTAAATAAATGAAAAAGAGGGAAGACATGAAGCTTCAAAATCGAGTGAGGGAATTGCGAGCAAAGCATCGTTTATCACAAGGGGATTTAGGGAAAGCGATTGGATCATCACGGCAAACGATTAGTTTAATTGAGCGTGGGGATTATGCACCATCTATCGTATTGTCGTTAAAAATTGCACAAATTTTCAATGTACCGGTGGAGGAAATATTTACGTTAGTAGAGGGGGAAGAGGACGATGAAGAGTAAGCGAAAAAAACAATTTGATTCTGTGGGGAAAATAACATTAAGTATGATAGGAGGATTTTTAACGTCTTATATAGCTTTAAATTTACTCTCGGATGAACCGAGAAAATTATCATCCAATACATTTATAGGTATATGTACTATTTTTGGAATTTTAATGATGTACTATACTTGGAAGAATACACGTATGTTAGCAGAGGCACGCGATGAAGAAGAGAGCGTACAAGGCAGAAAATTAGGCATTATAAGTATATATTTACGTGTAGGTGATATAGTGACGCAGGCATGGTTTGTATATGCAGTTATTACATGTAGACGTGCACTGTTGCAGGATACAAATGTTTCATTTGCGGTGTGGAATTTAGTAGCTTCTATTGTTTGTTTAACTACTGTAGTAATTATCGGACTCATAACAAAAAATCGTTATAATAAGCTATATCCTGAACAAGGTGTAACGTATATGGAATCTATGAAAATGTGGACGAAAAACGCAGATGAAGGATTAAAGCACATTGTGCATGAGGCTGGATATAAAGCATATGAATTTACGAATACAATATTGGCATATGTATGGTGGGCTGCCGTTATATATACAGCTGCTAGTAATATCGATTTTGTATTAATTGGCTTAATCTCATTTATTTGGATATTGCATCTTGGGAAGTTCATGTACGAAATGCAAAGGAAAATGATTTATTAAGGGGAGAAAAAGGTGGATATTTTAAGAAGGCCAGCTGGCTCAATGACAGTGGCGTTAATTCTGTCCATTTTATACGGAGTAATCCGAACTGGGAAATTAGAAGTAATTTTGAACCTATGGGCAATAGTTGGAATTTCATTATTAGTGTTAGCCATTCATGAGCTAGGACATGTAGTATTTGGTGTAATAGGTGGTTTAACATTTAAATTTATGACAGTAGGACCCATTACTATTCAAAAAGAAAAGGGAAAATTACGCATTCGAGCAAATAAATTATGGGCTTACTTTGGAGGCGTTGCAACACTAGTACCACCTTCTATAGAGACACCGAATCTTTCGAAAAAATGGGCGTGGCTCACTTTAGGTGGACCAATTACGAGTTTACTGTTTGGTATTACTTCCGGTTACATATACATGGTGAGTTATTATCAATATCTTTTATATTTTTCCTTTTTCCATTTTGCAATCTTTGCGGTTACAATTGTGCCGATAAAAGGAACGCTTATGAGTGATGGGATGCAATTTCTTATTTTAATTAAAGATGATGAAAGAGCTAGAAATCATTTATATGAGATTCAAATATCGAGTGAGTTATTTAGTTATAAAAGACCGAAAGATTGGGATGAAAGATTAGTAGAATTGAGTGAGGAGAAAATAAAAGAGAATAAAGGGATAAGAGAGATAATGAGTAGACTTATGCTTGTCTTTTTTGCTCGTGCAGATCAAGAGGGAATGGAAAGAGCGATACCGTATATAGAAAGAATTGTTCAACTACCTGTAACGAAAGAAAATAAGTTTTTCGTTAGTAGTTTTCATAGTTGGTATCTTTTATATAAAGCCCTTTATGAGATGGATAGTCTTTCTTTGCAAGAAGCAAAGGAACATGCAAAGGCTATTACAAAAATGGACTTAAACGGATATTATCGTACACAAGGAATTATCAAATATTTAGAGAATGATCTAGAAGCTTCCCATACTTATATGAAGAAAGCTGATAAAGAATTAAAGAGCGCCGAGAAGAGTGAGATTGGATATTTACAATTAGAAAGAGAATGGTTTGAGCAGTTGAAGGTGAGGGTATCTTACGATGGATGAGGTATCCTCTTTTTTATATGTCATCTTATGCCGTTCCATAAATAGCCTGGGGCGAGTAAAATGAGATAAGAAGAGCAAAGCTTGGAGGAAGTAAATATGGAAATTTTATCAATTATTTTGATAGTCTTGCTCATTTATGTTGTTTTTAAAGTGGCATATGTAGCATTAAAGATACTCGCGATCCTATTAATTATCTTTTTAATCGTAGAGTTCGGCAGTAAGTTGCTTGGGGGATAGGGTATATTGTGCGTTTCGAGTGTCGAAGGTTGTCGTTAAATCGATATCTTGTGTTGAACCGTTGATATAATGAAAAAATCGTTGATATAAGTGGAGAAATGATCGATATATTTGAAAAATCGTTGATATATTTTAGTGAATACGAAGTGGGGTATGTGGAAAAGAAGTTGCCGTTGGGTAGCTTCTTTTTATTGTAGTGGCAGGGTATAGAGCATAAATAGGTTGCCGAAAATTGCCGGTAAGTCGATATCCTGTGTCGAACGGTCGATATAATGAAAAAATCGCTGATATAAGTGGAGAAATCGCCGATATATATGGAGAATCGCTGATATAATCCGGTTGGTACTGGATGGGGTATGTGAGAAAGAAGTTGCCGTGAGGGCAACTTCTTTTTATCGTGATGCGGGGTATGCAAACCAACATAAAAAAGCTGGAAGAGTATCTTCCAGCTTAAGAGTTACTTTCAATTTGACGACCGCTATCTTCTTCAGTGTCTTGTAATAGGTTGAATACGTCTGCTAGGCAGAATGCAATGAACCAAGTCCATAGACCGTGGAAGAAAGCTGAGCTTAATTGAAGTGGTAATGTATAGTTTGTCATTGAGTAGGAAATACATCCACCAACGATTCCGATCATTGTTAATAACATTGTTTTTTGAGCATTTTCTTCTGGATTGAAGAGGAAGTAAATGTATCCGCCTAAAATTGAAGCGCTTACAAGCGTTTCGATTCCATTAAAAATGATATTCTCTCCAAGCTGAGTGTTTGTCCAGAAGCAGATTGTTCCGCCGATAATAGCAAACAGGACAGCTATTGTATATCGTATATATTGATTCATATGTTCATCTCCCTATGTAATAAGATGATTTGGAAGTCAAAAAGGTAGGTATAGTATATTGAAGTGAGTTTTAATTGTACGTATCTTTTTATAAAAAGATCATTGAAGAGTAACTAAGATGATCGGTTGTTTAAACCGTTACGTGTATGGTGTCTGAAATATACCCGACTGCTCGTTTCTTTTTGCTTGTAAAATAAGAGAAACTTCCAAGTCTATATACTCTTTTTTTGTGAGTCTGCTTTCATTATAACACATTTAGGGACATAATAATAGAATTATCTGATTTTGTAATAAGTGTAAAAAATAAAAAGCGTAAGGAAATACCATTAACGGTGCAGTTTAGTGGAAGAAGGATTTTAATTTATTATGATGAAATATGTAATCAAGGTGAAATCTAAGAATGAGGCCTAAATACTATAAAAAATGTTTTATAGCATGAATGTAAGGGAGGAGAGCTAACTTGGAGTTCACAACAGAAAGATTAATAATTAGACCTTTTAAGAGTACTGATTTACAGGATGTATTTGCTATTTATAATAGTGATGATACATGTAAGTTCCTATTACATAATAAGTGGACTCATGAAGATATGCAGGAAAGATTTAATAAGAAGCTAGCAAATAATGTACTTACTAAAGAAACAATATTAAGTTTGGCAGTTATATACAAAACTAAAGTAGTTGGTGATTTATCAGTATGGTACACAAATATGAAAGACACTGTTGAGATTGGTTATAGTTTTTCAAATGAAGTAGCTGGGAGAGGTTTGGCAACAGAAGCAGTAAGTAGTTTGGTATTGAAATTATTTAATGAATGTAATGTACATCGTATACAGGCTAATCTTGATGCACGTAATACAGCTTCACAAAAATTGTGTGAACGAATAGGCATGAGAAAGGAAGCCCATTTCATACAAGATTTTTGGAATAAAGATGAATGGACAGATAGTATTGTATATGGAATGCTATCCTCCGATTTGTAGTAATAAACTTAGTGATTTTATTATGCTAAAAGGTACGTTAGTTGAATAACAAAGGGCATAACATATATGACTAATATGTTATGCCCTTTAATTTATTAACCTGTTTTATATGCGTTTGAAACGGCCGACAATTTCAACTGTTTCAGTAATGTTCATAAATGCTTTGTTATCCACTTGACGGATAATACGTTTCATTTCGCCTAACTCATAGCGAGTCACGACAGTGTAAATCATTTTTTTCTTATGGTTTGTATAGCCGCCGACAGCGTCTACCATTGTCACCCCGCGTATGCCGTGATGTAGTAGTGCGCTTTTTATTTCCTCGCCTTTTTCTGTAATAGTCATTATCGTTAATTTAATATGTTTCGTATGCACAGCGTCGATAACTTTGCTGACTACAAATCGACTAATTAACGTATAAAGTGTAATATCCCATCCGAAAATAAAACCTGCTGCTACAAGTAAGATTAAGTTGAATACAAATATGATTGCTCCAATTGAAACATCTCGATATTTCGCTACAATCAATCCAACAACATCAAAACCACCTGTTGAAGAAGCAAATCGGAATATAATTCCTGAAGCTGCTCCGCAGATAACACCACCGAATACAGAAGAAAGTAAAATATCGTCTGAAACTTGGTGTACCGGGATAATGTTCATCGCTAACGATGACACAGCTACAAAGTACGCTGTTAAAAAGGTTGTCTTCTTTCCTAAGTAAAAGTGACTTAAAATAAGAAGAGGAATGTTTAGTAAAAAGATAAGTGCACCGATATTGTAGTGCATTAAATAACCGATAATCATCCCTACACCAGCGAATCCACCGCTAATCATATTATGCGGGATAAAAAACATATTCATAGAAATTGCATACAAAATAGAAGCTATAAAAATAACAACCAACTGTATCATAAATTCTAAGTGAAATGTTTTAGCTGCTGGGAAGGATAAAAAGGCGGTGTCGGGAACGTAATCGGCGTCTCCTAGTTGACCCATAGTATGTTTCATCTCCATATTCATTTTTGATTACAAGAAGAGAATAAAGGTTTTTTCAAAAACTGGCAATAGTTTTATTATAATGCAAAAATTTTATAAATTTCTAATAAATCAAGCCTATTCATTGATGTGTGTGAATATACTAAAGAAAGCGAATACAACGTTTCTTAATTATTGTTTTCTTGAGAAAATATGCAAAATACTTTTTTTGAAAATAAAAGGAAATAGAGAATGTTTGCCCGATGTGCTAAAATGACCTTATTAAGGATGTGAAGCGATGGAATTTTTATTGCAGGATGCAATTCTATATATATCGTTTGTAACGACAGCACTTTGTTTATTAGAAGTTTTCTTCCTTGCTAATGTTTCTCGCTTTGTGCGTCAACAAGCATCAAGCGGTAGACAAAGAGCTTTTACGTTAGTTGATACATGTGAAGATAGTGCGGGAAATGTACCGCTATTTTCAATTTTTTATAAATATGGAATGATTCGTTCCGTACGCAGACAAGAATCAAGTGAAGAGAATGATGAGGTTGGTCCGTATACACCAATGTTTCGCTAAATAATTACGAAACATTGGAGGAATGAACATGTTAAAATCATACCGAGCTGCGCTCATTAGTTTATCAGTAGTACTTGTTTTTGTTTTATCTGGCTGCAGTAATGCAGGCACAATTGATTCACATAGTACGGGGATATGGAACCATTATTTCGTATATCCAATCTCGTATATGATTCAATTTGTTGCTCATCATATACCGGGAGCTAGCTTCGGGGTTGCTATCATTATTATGACGCTCGTTATTCGTTCAGCCATGATTCCATTAGCTGTTTCGCAATATCGCAGCCAAGCGAAAATGAAGAAAATGCAACCTGAATTGCAGAAGCTAAAGAAAAAATACGGTGATGTAAGCAAAGACCTTGAAAAACAAAAGCAGTATCAAAAAGAAATGTCAGAACTAATGAAATCAGGCGGTTGGAATCCACTTGCTGGTTGCTGGCCAATTTTTATACAAATGCCGATTTTCTCTGCTTTGTATTATGCGATTAGCAGAACGGAAGAGATTCGCACATCTTCGTTTTTATGGGTGAACCTAGGACATGCAGATCCATATCATATATTACCGATTATTGCAGCGTTAACGACATTTATTCAGATGAAAGTTTTCCAATCGAATATTACACCTGGAGAACAAGTGCAGATGCTAAAGATGCAGCAAATTATGATGCCAGCAATGATTCTATTTATGGGGTTTGCGGCGCCATCAGGACTTGTGTTGTACTGGATAACAGGTAACTTATTTACAATGACACAAACAATTGTATTAAGAAAAATAATGGAACGTGAAGAGTTACAATTACAAAAAGCATAGAGAAACACCGCTCATTACGAGCGGTGTTTTTTATTTCAATCGTTAAGGAAATTTTAAGAAACCAATATTACTATTGGCGGTGTATACGAAAGTGTACATGCTTTAGAAATATGAAGGAGGAAATTTCCTATGAAGAAGAAAACAGTTGGTTATTTAGCGATTGCAGGTGCTTTATCATTCGGAATCATTGGAGGAGTCGGTGTTCCGGCATTCGCGGCAACAAATACTCCAAAAGCTGAGCAAGCGACAAAAACAGCGAAAAAAGATTTAGATGACGCTACAAAACAAAAAGTAAAAACGATTATGGACGATACAAAGAAACAGTTACAGGAACTAGGTGTAAAGCTTCCGGAGAAAGAGAAGCGTAAAGACATGTTTGCAGGATTAGATGAACAGGCGAAAGAAAAAGCGAAGTCAATTTTAGAGCAAGAGAAATCCGGAAAACTAACACGTGAACAAGCAAAAGAGGAATTAACAAAGTTAGGCGTAAAAATGCCGGAGAAAGGTAAGCGTGGAGACATGTTTGCTAAATTAGATGAACAGGCGAAAGAGAAAGCGAAGTCGATTTTAGAGCAAAAGAAATCTGGAAAATTAACGCATGAGCAAGCAAAAGAGGAATTAACAAAGCTAGGCGTGAAAATGCCGGAGAAAGGTAAACATGGAGACATGTTTGCTAACTTAGATGAACAGGCAAAAGCAAAAGCAAAGTCAATTTTAGAGCAAAAGAAATCTGGAAAATTAACGCATGAGCAAGCAAAAGAAGAATTAACAAAATTAGGTGTGAAACTTCCAGAGAAAGAGAAGCATGAAGACATCTTTGCAGGATTAGATGAAGCAACAAAAACAAAAGCAAAAGCGATTTTAGACAATGAAAAGAAACAATTAGAGGCATTGAATGTTGATTTACCGCACCATAAGTTTTTTATGAAAAAAGATGAGAAATAATTGAATGAAGTCGTATCTTTCGTGTGGGCAACCGAAAGGTACAGGCGTGAGGGGGCTTTCTTTTGAAAGACCTCCTTTTATTGTTGGCGTTTTTTGTTGGTAAATCGATATATTTGAAAAATCGCTGATATAATTTTTACAGCTACACTGCTCCAAAGATACGAGGGAATTAGAGAAATATTACAGCTTCTGTTATAATATAAGAAGATAAATATTTCCTATGTTATATAAAAAATATATTGATTTTTTCTAACAATTCAATATAATGAACAATAACTACAAAATTCGACATCAAGAAGTGATGATGAGGACACGATCAATTTTTTACGATTTCCAGAGAGGGAAGCCTTTGGCTGTGAGCTTCCTAATACGGAAAAATAGATTACCACCTCTGAACTGCAGCAGTGAACGAGCATCTAGTAATTGCTTGCCGGCAAAAACCGTTATTTAGACTTGAGAAATTGGTGAAGTGTATTACTTTACGAATTGAAACAAGGGTGGAACCACGAATACAACACTCGTCCCTTTTTTAGGGAGGAGTGTTTTTTTATTTCATTTTTGCATCACACTAGGATTGGAAGGAGGATACGCAGCATGCATCATGATGAGAAGAACAAAATTGGTTTAACAGTAGCACTTTCTATCGTAGTAGGAACGATTATTGGATCTGGTGTGTTTATGAAACCAGGGAGCGTATTAGATTACTCGGGGAGTTCTAATATGGCCATTCTTGCTTGGGTAATTGGTGGTCTGTTGACGCTAGCAAGTGGTTTAACAGTAGCTGAAATTGGAGCGCAAATCCCGAAAAATGGTGGGTTGTATACGTATTTAGAGGAGATTTACGGAAGTTTTTGGGGATATTTATCAGGTTGGATGCAAACAATTGTTTATGGACCTGCTATTATCGGAACATTAGGTTTATACTTTAGTTCTTTAATGATTAATTTTTTCTATTTAGATAAAGTGTGGAATTTACCAATCGCAATTGGAACGGTTGTGTTCCTTGGCGTTGTAAATAGTATGGGAACAAAATACGGAGGTATCGTTCAAACAATCACGACAATTGGGAAGATGATTCCGATTGTGTTAATTGTTGTGCTAGGTTTCTGGAAAGGGAATAGCGATATTTTTAACGTAGTTGTGCCGATATCGGAAAATCAAAGTATCGGTATGGCAATTTTAGCAACGTTATTTGCTTATGACGGCTGGATTTTACTTGCTTCGATTGGTGGAGAAATGAAGAATCCAACAAAGTTATTACCGAAAGCAATGACAGTAGGGATTTTAATCGTAACGGCTGCTTACGTATTAATTAACTTGGCATTATTAAATGTATTATCAGCAGCGAAAATTGTAGACCTTGGAGAAAATGCAACAGCGACAGCTGCAGGCATGTTACTTGGAGAATATGGCGGAAAAATTATTAGTATCGGTATTATCGTTTCTATTTTCGGCTGTTTAAATGGAAAGATTTTAACATTCCCACGTATTCCAATGTCTATGGCGGAACGTGGACAACTTCCATTTTCTAAGTTTATTGCAAAGGAAAGTCCAAGATTTAAAACACCAGCAAATGCGATTACTGTTGAAATCATTTTAGGGATTATTTTAATGATTATTAGTGATCCGAATAAGCTATCTGAGATTTCCGTATTCATTATTTATATTTTCTACGTAATGACGTTTATTGGTGTCTTTATTTTAAGAAAACGTAATAAGAATAAAGAGCGTGCATATAGTGTACCGTTATTTCCAATCGTACCAATCGTAGCGATTTTAGGTTCGTTCTTTGTAATCGGTAGTGCGATTATTAACGATCCAGTAAGTTGTTTCTTATCGATTGGAATTGTATTTACGGGACTTCCGGTGTATTGGTATTTAAATAAGAAGAAAGAAACAGAATGATGAAAAGGTAGGCGTATTATACGCCTACCTTTTTTACTGTAAAAAAATTGTACTTGCGTCCATTTTCTATTTTGGTTACTATAGTCGTAGTAACCAAAACAGAAAGCGTGGGGAAAGACTTGAATTTTCGTGTTTATATTTTAGCTATCGCGGCTTTTGTAGTCGGAACGGTTGAGCTAATTATAGGAGGAACGCTCGATTTAGTTGCCAATGATTTAGGAGTATCTATTAGTGCAGCTGGTCAGCTTATAACAATATTTTCGGTAGTATTTGCTTTGTCAGGTCCAGTTTTATTAGCTTTGACAGGGAAGTTTGAAAGAAAAACATTGTATGTTGGAGCATTATCGATTTTCTTAATCGGAAATATTATTTCGGCATTTAGTGTGAATTACGGAATGCTAATGTTCTCAAGGGTTATTTGTGCGGCGAGTGGTTCATTAATTATTGCACTATCGGTAACACTTGCTTCTAGTGTTGTAGAACCGCATTTTCGTGCGCGTGCAATTGGAATCATTTTCATGGGAATTAGCGGATCACTCGTACTTGGAGTACCGCTCGGTCTTGTGCTCGGAAATGCATACGGATGGCGTGCACCATTTGTATTAATTGCGGTATTAACAGTTATGGCAATTGCTTGTATTTCATTATTCTTAACGAAAGTACCACCGACATCGGTATTATCAATAAAAGAACAACTTGCTACTTTAAAAGATAAAAAAATTGTAAGTGCACAGTTAACATCATTTTTGTTTTTAACAGGGCATTTAACATTGTATGCATATTTAACACCGTTTTTAAAAGATGTCATGTATGTTGAAGCAAACTGGATTAGTGTGTTTTACTTTATTTTCGGAATCGCAGCAGTAATTGGTGGCGGATTCGGTGGCTGGCTTGCTGATAAATGGGGATCGAAGAAAAGTATTATTTCCATCATTATCGTATTTGCGTGTGCAATCTTCATACTGCCATTAATGACATTCTCATTCCCACTCTTCATCATTATGATGGGACTTTGGAGTATGCTGAGCTGGGCGATTTCACCAGCGCAACAAAACTATTTAATTGAAATTGCACCAGAATCAGCTGGTATTCAGCAAAGTTTAAATAACTCTGCCCTTCATTTAGGAATTGCCCTTGGTTCAACAGTAGGCGGAGTTGTTATCGAAAAATCATCTGTTATATATAATGCTTGGGTAGGCGGTGGCTTTATTGTATTAGCACTGCTTTGCGCGATTTTCTCGATTACGAGAGGACGCTCTACTCAGTTCGTGAAAGAAGAATCTATCGTTTGATAGGTTCTTTTTTCATTTGTAAAAAATTGCAGGTTTTAGTAGAAAGGTGGAGAATTTGTATGTAGCGAGGTGATGTATATGTATACGAATTTTTCAATTATTGGTCTTCTAATTTCAATGCTCCCTTTGTTTCTTATTATTTTTGCACTTAGATGGGTTCGTTTCATCTATAAAAATTCAGAGAAACAAGTGGAGCAAAATGAGAAAATCATTGAGCTGTTGATTGAGATAAAGGAACAAAACGAAAAGGAGTCTAAGTGAAAAACTAGACTCCTTTTTATTATTTAATTAGTATCTTAATTTCATTAACAAACTCTTAATTTCCTCATCTTCCATAAAGAGGTCATGGTGTTTCTGGGTAATCTTTGCAAGTGCAACGTCATGATAGAAAAATTCTGTAAAGAACTTTACGAATGGTTGTGACATTGTTTTCATTGCTTGCCATGACTCTTGTTCTACGCCAGCAAATAAAATTTCACGATCGTCAACGATGAGTAGCAAGTAGCGCTCTAATGCATTAGGTTCTTCAGCTGGGATTAGAAAATGCATGTTTTCTAAGTCTGTTTCTACTTCTCCAACAATAAGGGATTCAATTTGAACACCTTGTTTTGCTTTTTGTTCTAGTAAAGGAAGATATTCTAAAAGAGTATCATTCCAAGCTGAAATACGGATTGATTCTTTTGCACTTTCAATGAGTTCCTTACTTTGAACTCGAATAGAAGATTGCATTTTTAAGCTCCACACACGGTCATCTGTAAATGATTTTTTTGATATATTTGTTTCCAGTTCTTTAATATTTGATTGGAATTCTGTCGTTAATTTTTCAATTGCTAGTTTTAGTGGTAATGCTGTATACAGTTTTTTCTTTTCTGAAACAGAATCCATTACCATTCCTTTATCGATTAGGCGTGCTAGCACTTCATATATTTTTGCTTTTGGAACACCTGAATGCTTCACAATCGTTGTAGCATCTAATGGTTCATTGCTTGATACGACAACTTCATAAGCTTGGCTTTCATATTGTGAGAAACCGAATTTTTGTAACATAGTTCCCTCCGAACGAATGAGATTATATTTTAAGGATAATGAACTATTTGTTTTTGCACAAGTGGTAGTCCGTTTTCTAATTGTATTAAGGTGAGAATTAATTTCAATTTTTTAATTTTATCTATTATACTTAATATAATGATTAATAAGATTTTAATTTAATGCGAAGGGGATGCTGGGGGGAAGATGTTAAGAAGTTTACGTTTAAAAATTGCGGTAGTGTTTTCAGTTCTTATTTCTATGATGTTCGTAATATTGGGTACAGCTGTGTATCAATTACAGAAAGAAAAGGAAGTGCGTTCCTTAGACGAGTATTCTCAAAATGCGATGGATCTTGTAACAGAGCAACTTACGACATTTGTTCAAAGAACGGATGAAGATATGGGGTATTACGCGAACAGTGAGATGATTCGTAATATACTTCAAGGTGGGGTTACTCCAGAAGAGGAAGCGTTTTTAACGAAAGAGTTTGCGGAGTATAAAAAGAATCATCCTGGTATTTTAGATTTATATATTGGTACGAAAGATAAAAAAACATTAAGTGCCAATCTTGCTGAAGGTGGGCAAGTGCCAGAAGGATACGATCCAACGACAAGACCATGGTATAAAGATTCAGAGGCTGATGTAAAAAAGGTCCATTGGGGACAACCTTCTTATGAAATTGCAACAGGAAAGTTAAGTGTAGGTGTTTCTAAAGCAATTACAGCTCAAGATGGATCTGTATTAGGCGTTGTTGCGATGGATGTATCGCTTGGGACGATTCAGAAGTTGCTTCACAATATTCAATACAATAATGACGGAGAAATGTTTATTATAAATGATAAAAATATGGCTCTTGTTTATCCAGAAAAGATAGGAAAAGATGTTTCTAAAGAGCCACTTATAAAGAGCTTAAATAAAGAGGTAACAAAATATGCGGTCAATACAATAAAAGGTGAAGATGTAGTTGTTTACAGTCAATCATTTGATACGATGAAATGGACGATAGGAATCTTTTATCCGAAAGAAACCATCGATGGGCTATTAAATAGTACGAGAAATACAGTTATTATAATGGCATGTATTAGTTTATTAGTTGGAATCGTAGCTTCCTACTTGTTCTCAAGAAGATTAGCAAGACCACTGCAACTATTAAAGAATCACGTGCAAAAAGTAGCAGAAGGCGATTTAACGCTGCGAATGAAAGTGACAAGTAAAGATGAAGTTGGAGAGTTGACTAAGCACTTTAATGATATGGTTGAACAAATGAATGAAATGGTAAGTAAAATTAAAAACAGCGTATCAACGGTGCAACAATCAACGAATAGTTTACATTACTTAACGAATGAAACAGTAGCGGCTAGTAGAGAAGTTTCAGGAGCAATGGATGATGTGAGTGGAGGAGCTTCTACTCTTGCGAATAGTGTGGATGAAGTTTCAGCTCAGCTCGAGAATATGGCGGAGTCAGTGGAACAAATGAATAGCTCCGTTGGTGAAATAAAAGGAGTGGCTGGCAAAGCGGAAGAGGCATCTAAGCAAGGATTAAATACAATGAGGAATTTAATCCGTACGAGGGGACAATCATCTTCGATTGTTGTTCATACAGAAGAAGCATCGGATAAGTTAGAACAAAGAGTTGGATCGATTCAAAATGTTGTTGAGCTTATAAAAGGCATTTCAGATCAAACAAATTTACTTGCTTTAAATGCATCGATTGAAGCTGCCCGTGCAGGTGAGCAAGGTAAGGGATTTGCGGTTGTTGCTGAAGAGGTTCGGAAATTAGCGGAACAATCAAAAGAGGCAACCGGAGAAATCACAACGATGATTGGTGATGTACAATTAGAAGTAAAAAGGGTTGTAGAAGTTGTAAGTAAATTGAAAGACATTGCAGATGTGCAAAATAAAGTGACGACAGAGGCGGAAATGGAGTTCCGCACAATTATGTCAGTCGTAAATACGATTAGTACTTCAGTTGAAAAAATTGTAGAAGAGGTACATAACATAGGTTACGAGCAAGGGGAAATTACAGCGGTAATGCATACAATTGCTGGTACGAGTCAAGAAAGTGCAGCTGTTTCTGAAGAGGTACATGCTGCAACGGAATCACAGGTGAATCATTTAGAAAAGGTAGCTCACACGATGGAAAGTTTGACAGAACATATGAGAGATTTAGAAAGATTAGTCGAGCAGTTTAAAGTGGAAGAGTAACATATTAGTAAAATGATGAGGATTTCGGTAAAATAGACAATGGATATATAAGAAACGATTATAGGAGGAAGACTACTATGGCAATTGTTGATGTATCGATTATTCCAGTAGGAACAGGTAATCCAAGTGTTAGTGAATATGTAGCAGAAGTACAAAAGGTGCTAGAGAAAAATGCGGATCGCGTGAAGTATCAATTAACACCGATGAATACAATTATTGAAGGAGATCTTCCTGTCATTCTAGAAGTAATTCAACAAATGCATGAAGTTCCATATACGAAAGGTGCGCAGCGCGTTGCAACAACAATTCGTATTGATGATCGTCGTGATAAAGTAAGCACAATGGAGAAAAAATTAAACTCTGTTCGATCAAAATTATAAAGAAAAGCAGCGATTTTCGCTGCTTTTTTCATATAGGAGGTAAATAAGATGAGTGAAAAGTTTAACGAACAATTTGACGGGTTGTTAGAGAAATACACGGAACTGTTACTTGGAGAGAGCAATGAAGAGAGAAAAGAACAGGTACAGAAGTGGGCACTTTATTCTTACATAACGAAGACGATGCCAGCTTTAGTGAAGCATTGGAATGAGACGTATCCCGATGCGAAAGAAGAGATGGTGCAGTTAATTACGGATATTAAAAGGCTGAATGAAGAGAAGCGAAATGAGCAATAAAAAAACCTGAGGGAAATATAATCGTAAGTTTTCTGTATTAATATCCTTATATAATTTACATGGAATATTAAGGGTTTTATAGGCATGTCGAATATTTTCGACATGCCTATTTTATGCCTAGTAAACTCCATTTTTCTAAATGTCGAAAAATATTTCAGTTATATTTATAAGCGGAAATATAGGGTTTTAAATGTTTTTATAGTATTTTATAAATTATCTAAATAATTATTTGTATCCAATAATTTTAAACAATGATATAATTTTGAAGAGGGGTAAAAAACAGATAAATCAAGTCATAGGGGTGAATTACATGGAACAATTAATGCGAAATTCGTTTCTTTTCTTATCTAAAAATAAAGCGCTAACAAAACTGGCTAAAAAGTACGGTTTACGCTTTGGTGCAGGTCGCTTTGTCGCAGGGGAGACAATTGAATTAGCGACAGCAGCTATTAAACAATTGAACAAGCAAGGACTTTGTGTAACAATCGATTATTTAGGGGAATTCGTTGATAATGAAGCGGAAGCAAATGAAATGGCTAACCAATCGATTGAAGCAATCCGTGCAATTGGAAGAGAAGGTCTTGATTCGCAGCTTTCTTTAAAGATGACTTCTATGGGATTAGATATCTCTGATGAAATCGTAATGAACAATATGCGCCGTATTTTAGAAGCGGCGAAAGAAAATGGTGTGTTCGTTACCATTGATATGGAAGACTATACACGCTGCGGGAAAACAATTGATATCTTTAAACAATTAAAATCTGAATACGATAATATTGGTACTGTTATTCAAGCTTACCTATATCGTACAGAAAAAGATATTGAAGATTTAAATGCTTATAATCCTAATTTACGTCTTGTAAAAGGTGCTTATAAAGAACCTGAAGAAGTGGCATTCCCAGACAAGAAAGATGTAGATGACAATTATAAAAAAATTATTAAAATGCACTTATTAAATGGAAATTATACTGCAATTGCTTCACATGACGAAGCGATTATTGAATATACAAAAAAACTTGCTGAAGAACACAACATTCCAAGGGATCAATTTGAATTCCAAATGTTATATGGTATTCGTAATGAGCGTCAACTTGAGCTAGTAAAAGAAGGCTACAAAATGCGAGTTTACGTACCTTATGGAAACGACTGGTATGGATATTTCATGCGTCGTCTAGCAGAGCGTCCAGCAAACGTTGCGTTCGTATTAAAAGGTATGGTTAAAAAATAACCAAGGAGAAAATACTCCTTGGTTATTTTAATTGCTGAAATGCATAATGTGCCATTTTCTTCGTATCAGGATACAGTTGCTTGCGGGTAGAAGATAATACAACATTAATGACACGTTTACCGTCTTTTTCATCCACTGTTACGACTGTATATTTGCCAAGTGCTGATAGACCGCTTTTACTTCCAATCGCATATGGATCGTCATATAGTTCTTCTCGTCCGTAGTTTGCGATGTTTGGAGAGCGTTCTGAAGTATGTAGAGTTGTACGTGTTGAATTCATATATTCTAAAACAACTGGATACTTTAATGCTTCTTTCGTAATAATAGCAATGTCATATGGCGATACTTTATTTCCAAGTGCATCAGCACCACTTGCGTTTTTGAAAGTCGCATGCTTTGTACCAAGTTCCTTCGCTCTAGCATTCATCATTTTCACAAATTCATTTTTTGATCCTGCAATATGTTCTGCAATTGATTCAGCTATTGGATCTGCACTAATGATAAGCATAAGTTTTAATGCCTCATCACGCTTTAATTTTTCTCCAGCACGAAGTTTAATTTTCTTGCTTTGACTTTCTGTTTTAATTGCGTTTTCTGTAACCGTAATTTCTTCATCTTCTTTTACATTCTCTAGTAAAAGAAGGGTTGTCATCATTTTGGCTATACTAGCCGGATAAGAGCGTTCGTCTTCGCGTTTCCCATACAAAATTTCACCTGTGTTTGCATCGATTGTAACCCCATATTGCCCAGTAATGTTGGGTTGATCAGCTCTTACAGCTTGTTGTCTTTGTGCATAAGAGAAGAAAATCATCCCTGTAAATAGTGTGGCAATCATTACAATCATAACTATTGTTCGTTTCATTATAATTCCCTCATTTGTTACAAATAAATTGGGCAGAAAAAGCAGCCATTAATCATTATGCCACGTTCTCTGCCCAAAAATATAGCGTTATTTTTCGCCCATATTATGCTTTTTATATTGTTGGTTATTACCTTGACGTCCTTTTTCCACGCCGTGGTTATGCGGACCTGCGTTTCCAGTTACACTAGCTGCACTAATTCCAGCCTTTGAAGGGTTCTTCTTAAGTTTTGCCATATATATTCCTCCAGTTTCGTCAGATTATAAAAAGGGAAAGTGTATTTTAGTGAAGAAAATACATATATAGCATGGCCAAATGAAAGAAAAATATTTATTTCAGAAAATTTTATCAATAAATATATTGCGAAAATTTAAACAGTATCATATATTTATTAGTAGAGGCTCACTCATTGATTGCGACTTATGTCGAAAAATTGAATGAGCATTCATTCAAGAATAGGGGGAGAATTGGATGTTCCAAATTAAAAAGGCTGCTGTTCTAGGTTCAGGCGTAATGGGTTCGGGAATTGCGGCACACTTAGCTAATATTGGTATTCCGACATTATTGCTTGATATTGTACCACCTGCGCTTACGAAAGAAGAAGAAGCGAAGGGACTTACATTAGAACATAAAAGTGTGAGAAATCGTTTTAGTAATACGGCTGTGCAAAAACTATTAAAGCAAAAACCAGCTCCTCTGACAGTGAAAGGAAATCTAGCACTGATTGAAGCAGGTAACTTAGAAGATGATCTTGAGCGTCTAGCTGATGTAGATTGGATTATTGAAGTAGTAGTTGAAAACTTAGATATTAAAAAGAAATTATTTGAAAAAGTAGACGCTGTTCGTAAACCGGGCTCAATTGTAAGCTCGAATACGTCAGGCATTTCAGTTGAAAAAATGGCAGAAGGTCGTTCAGACGACTTCCAGAAACACTTCTTAGGCACACACTTTTTTAACCCACCACGATATTTAAAACTTCTAGAGGTAATACCGACGAAAGAAACAGATCCACAAGTATTAAGCTTCATGAAACTATTTGGCGAAGACGTTCTTGGAAAAGGCGTTGTTGTCGCAAAAGATACACCAAACTTTATTGGAAACCGCATCGGTACGTACGGTTTACTTGTTACTCTTCAAGAGATGGTAAAACGCGGCTATAGCATTGGGGAAGTTGATTCTGTAACAGGCCCACTTATTGGTCGTCCGAAGAGCGCAACGTTCCGCACATTAGATGTTGTCGGTTTAGATACATTCGTACACGTTGCAAATAACGTATATGAAAATGTGCAAGAAGAAGAGCGTGATGTATTTAAAGTACCAGCCTTCATGCATGACATGCTTGAGAAAAAATGGCTTGGAAGCAAAACAGGTCAAGGCTTCTTCTTAAAACAAGGAAAAGAAATTTTAGAACTAAATCCTGAAACGATGGAATATGAAGCGCGTAAAAAATTAAAAGCTGCATCCGTAGAGTTAAGTAAACAAGAAAAAGGATTAGCGAATAAATTGAAAGCGCTTGTATACGCAAAAGACCGCGCAGGAGAGTTATTATGGAACATCATTACACCAACTCTTTTATACTCTGCAAAACTGCATAAAGAAATTGCTGACGATATCGTTGCAATTGACCAAGCGATGAAGTGGGGCTTCGGCTGGGAGCAAGGACCGTTTGAAGTTTGGGATGCAATCGGCGTTGAAAAATCTGTTCAAAAGATGGAAGAAAACGGCGTAGTCGTTCCTACTTGGGTGAAAGAAATGTTAGAGAAAGGTTTCACTACTTTCTATAAACATGATAACGGCGATAGCTACTATTACGATAATGGCGAATATAAGCTAATCGAACGTAATAAAAAAGCAATTTCTCTTAAGCAATTAAAAGCGAAAAATGGTGTATTAAAGAAAAATAGCGGAGCGAGCTTAATTGATTTAGGCGACGGCATCCTTTGCTTAGAGTTCCATTCGAAGAGTAATGCAATCGGTATGGATATTACGCAAATGATTAACTACGCTGTTGATGAAGTAGAAAAGAATTATAAAGGTCTTGTTATCGGTAACCAATCGAAGAACTTCTGCGTTGGTGCGAACCTAGCAATGATCTTAATGGAAGCACAAGACGACAACTACTTTGAAATTGAGTGGGTTGTGAAAAACTTCCAAGATGCAATGACGAAAATTAAGTACTCTTCTAAGCCAGTTGTAGCAGCACCATACGGTATGACGCTTGGCGGAGGTACAGAAGTTTGCTTACCAGCAGCGAGCATTCAAGCTTCTAGTGAAACGTATATGGGCTTAGTAGAAGTTGGTGTTGGCTTAATCCCTGGCGGAGGCGGTAATAAAGAGCTATACATTAAACACTTAAACAAAATGGCAAACGGTGTAGAGTTTGATCTGCAAAAAGTTGCAAATAAAGTGTTCGAAACAGTCGCAATGGCGAAAGTTTCAACTTCAGGACAAGAAGCAGTTTCTCATAACTTCTTAGGTGATAAAGATGGTATTAGTGTGAATGGTGATCACTTACTATACGATGCGAAACAGAAAGCACTTGCTTTATATGAAGCTGGTTATAAAGCGCCGATCCGTAAAAAGATACCAGTTGTTGGGGAAACAGGATATGCAACTCTTGCACTTGGTGCTGAAGCAATGCATTTATCTGGTTACATTTCAGAGTACGATCTTCACATTGCTAAGAAACTTGCATATGTCATTGCGGGCGGAAAAGTGCCGTACGGAACAGAGGTTGATGAGCAATATTTATTAGATGTAGAACGTGAAGCATTTATTAGCTTAGTAAGTGAGATGAAATCACAAGCAAGAATGCAGCACATGCTTGTAAAAGGAAAGCCATTACGTAACTAATAACGAGGGGAGATATCGTTCATGAGAGAAGCTGTCATTGTTGCGGGAGCAAGAACACCAATTGGAAAAGCAAAGAGGGGTTCATTAAAAACAGTTCGTCCTGACGATCTAGGGGCGTTAGTAGTAAAGGAAACGTTAAAGCGTGCAAATTATGAAGGACCAATCGATGATTTAATTTTCGGTTGTGCGATGCCAGAAGCAGAGCAAGGTTTAAATATGGCTCGTAATATCGGCGGATTAGCAGGACTTTCTTACGATGTTCCAGCTATTACGATTAACCGTTACTGTTCTTCAGGTTTACAAAGTATCGCTTACGGAGCTGAGCGTATTATGCTTGGTCACTCTGAAGCTGTATTATCAGGCGGAGCAGAATCAATGAGTTTAGTTCCAATGATGGGACACGTTGTTCGTCCGAATAGTCGCCTTGTAGAAGCGGCTCCAGAATATTATATGGGTATGGGACATACAGCAGAGCAAGTTGCTGTGAAATATGGAATTTCTCGTGAAGAGCAAGATGCATTTGCAGTAAGAAGCCATCAACGTGCTGCGAAAGCATTAGCGGCAGGAAACTTTGCTGATGAAACAGTACCTGTAGATGTGACGTTACGCTCGGTTGGATCAAACAATAAACTTCAAGAAGAAACAATCACTTTCGCACAAGACGAAGGTGTAAGAGCAGAGACGACGCTAGACATTTTAGGTAAATTACGTCCAGCATTTAACGTTCGCGGTTCTGTAACAGCTGGTAACTCTTCACAAATGAGTGATGGTGCAGCATCTGTATTATTAATGGATCGCGAAAAAGCAGTGAGCGATGGCATGAAGCCACTTGCGAAATTCCGTTCATTTGCAGTAGCTGGCGTACCACCAGAAGTAATGGGAATCGGCCCAATCGCTGCAATTCCAAAAGCGTTAAAACTAGCTGGCTTAGAGTTATCTGATATTGGCTTATTCGAACTAAATGAAGCATTTGCTTCTCAATCGATTCAAGTTATTCGTGAACTTGGTTTAGATGAAGAAAAAGTAAACGTAAACGGTGGTGCAATCGCACTTGGACATCCACTTGGCTGTACAGGAGCAAAACTAACACTATCTCTTATTCACGAAATGAAACGTCGCAACGAACAATTCGGTATCGTAACAATGTGTATCGGCGGCGGAATGGGAGCAGCGGGAGTATTTGAATTACTTTAAAAAGTGCAGGTGGCTCGTTTAGAACAGGAGGGCGTTGGAAGCCTTGACGAAGAGGCGCTTTTTGCCTCACAGGAAGGGGTGAAACGACCGACTGTTTTAGCCACTGGAACTGGATTATGAAAAAAAGTGGAAGCGGCTTGTTCAGAATGTGAGGGGGATGGAGCTTCAGACGTAGAGGCGCTCTTTGCCTCGTAGGAAGAAGCGAAGCCACCGAACATTCTAGCCGCTGGAACTGGATTATAAAAAAAAATGGAAGCAACAAAGGTTTATAAAAAAAGGGAGAGCCAGCTTCTTTCAAAAAGAGAGAAGCGGCTCATGAAAATATGAAGGAGGAAATTTTCATGGAAAAAACAGTAGGAAATGCGGTTAAAGGCGGTAGCTTTTTAGTAGATGAGATTACGATTGATCAAGTGTTTACGCCAGAAGATTTTTCATCTGAGCATAAAATGATTGCTAAAACGACAGAGGACTTTATCGTAAATGAAGTTCTTCCAGAGCTTGAATATTTAGAGCAACATGAGTTTGATCGTTCAGTTCGTCTTTTAAAAGAAGCTGGAGAACTTGGTTTATTAGGCGCTGACGTACCAGAAGAGTACGGCGGAATTGGTCTTGATAAAGTAAGCTCAGCGTTAATCGCAGAGAAATTCTCTCGCGCTGGTGGTTTTGCAATTACTCACGGTGCTCACGTAGGTATCGGCTCTTTACCAATCGTATTATTCGGTAACGAAGAGCAAAAGAAAAAATATTTACCATTGCTTGCAACTGGTGAAAAATTAGCTGCATACGCATTAACAGAGCCAGGTTCAGGATCTGACGCATTAGGCGCAAAAACAACTGCACGTTTAAATGCAGAAGGTACACATTATGTATTAAACGGTGAAAAACAGTGGATTACAAACTCTGCATTCGCTGACGTATTCGTTGTATATGCAAAAATCGATGGAGAGCACTTCTCAGCATTTATCGTAGAGAAAGACTACGCTGGCGTATCTACAAGCCCAGAAGAAAAGAAAATGGGTATTAAATGTTCTTCAACTCGTACGTTAATTTTAGAAGATGCGTTAGTACCGAAAGAAAACTTACTTGGTGAAATCGGTAAAGGTCATATTATCGCATTCAACATTTTAAATATCGGTCGTTATAAATTAGGTGTTGGTACAGTTGGATCTGCGAAACGTGCAGTAGAAATTTCAGCACAATATGCAAACCAACGTCAACAGTTCAAACAACCAATCGCTCGCTTCCCATTAATTCAAGAGAAACTTGCGAATATGGCAGCGAAAACATATGCAGCTGAAAGCTCTGTATATCGTACAGTAGGTTTATTCGAAAGCCGCATGAGCACATTATCTGAAGAAGAAGTAAAAGATGGTAAAGCAGTAGCAGCTTCTATCGCTGAATATGCAATCGAGTGCTCTTTAAACAAAGTATTCGGTTCTGAAGTATTAGACTATACAGTAGATGAAGGTGTTCAAATTCACGGTGGTTATGGATTTATGGCAGAGTACGAGATTGAAAGAATGTACCGCGATTCTCGTATTAACCGTATTTTCGAAGGAACGAACGAAATTAACCGCCTAATCGTACCAGGTACGTTCTTACGTAAAGCGATGAAAGGTGAATTACCACTTCTTCAAAAAGCACAAAAATTACAAGAAGAGTTAATGATGATGATGCCAGAAGAAGTAGGCGATGAGCCATTAGCACTTCAAAAGTATTTAGTAACTAATGCGAAGAAAATCGGCTTAATGGTAGCTGGATTAGCGGCTCAAAAATATGGTAAAGCATTAGATAAAGAGCAAGAAATTCTTGTAAATATCGCTGACATCGTAAGCAATCTATACGCAATGGAATCAGCTGTTCTTCGTACAGAAAAAGCGATCAAAACAACTGGTCTTGAAAAGAATAAACAAAAAGTGTTATACACTGAAGTATTCTGCCAAGAAGCATTTAACGAAATCGAAGCAGATGCGAAAGAAACACTTATCGCAGTTGAAAACGGCGACATGCTGCGCATGATGTTATCATCATTACGTAAATTAACTCGCCACACACCACTTAACGTAATTCCGAAGAAACGTGAAATCGCTGCGAAAATTTTAGAAGATGAGCGTTACACAGTTTAATATCTTTAAAGAACAGTAGTCGTTTATACGGCTACTGTTCTTTTTTTTGAAAAAAAGAAATTTTTTAGTGACACAAAACTAATACCATTAGTATAATAAAACTAATGGTATTAGTTTTCGTGAAAAGGGAGATGGGACTATGAGGATGATACATGAAAAAACGTTATATCAATTGTCATTTTTGCCAAGAGCGTTTCCTGTAAATTGTTACTTTGTAGAGGAAGAAGATGGTTTAACTTTAATTGATGCGGCTTTGCCATATAGCGCAAAAGGCATTTTACAGGCGGCTGAGAAAATAGGAAAACCAATTACTAAAATTGTATTAACACATGCGCATGATGATCACATCGGTGCATTAGATGCATTAAAGGAAGTACTTCCTCATGTTCCAGTCTATATTTCTAAGCGGGACGCAAAGCTGTTAGAAGGAGATACGACGTTACAAAAGGATGAACCGAATATACCGATAAAAGGCGGTGTACCTAAAAAAGTAAAAACGGTACCTGATGTTTTATTAGAAGATGGCGACCGAGTTGGATCGCTTCTTGCAATTATGACACCGGGACATACACCAGGATCCATGTCGTTTCTTGATGTACGGAATAAAGCTCTTATTGTTGGGGATGCATTCCAAACAAGAGGAGGTATGGCTGTTTCGGGACAAATGAAATTTTGGTTTCCGTTTCCTGCGATGGCAACGTGGAGCAAAGAAATATCATTACAAAGTGCAGAGAAGTTAAGCGAATATGAGCCTTCCTTACTTGCGGCAGGGCATGGGGAAATGATAAAGAATCCAGGGACTGTCATAGAGCTTGCTATTAAGGAAGCGAAACGGAATATAGAAAGTAAGAAAGAGGAGTAATTTATGTCACCGAGAATCGGACTTACATTACAAAAAATTGTAGAAACAGCGGCAGAAATTGCAGATACAAATGGAATACAAGAAGTAACGTTAGCTTCATTAGCGCAAAGGTTAGGGATACGTTCGCCCTCACTATATAATCATGTAAAAGGGTTACAAGATGTACGGAAAAATCTTGGTATTTACGGAATCAAACAGCTGCATAACAAACTGGAAGAAGCGGCCGAGGATAAACGTATGGATGAAGCAATTCATGCATTAGGAGAAGTGTATGTAGCATTTGTCCGAAAACATCCTGGACTATATGAAGCAACTTTTTTACGAGATGAAGAAGTAAGAAAAGCAGGTGACGGAATTGTAAAGCTTTGTCTTCAAGTATTACAACAGTATGGCTTAGAAGGAGAGAATGCACTTCATGCGACACGCGGATTCAGAAGTATTTGTCATGGATTTGCTTCGATTGAACAGCAAGGCGGATTTGGTTTGCCGTTAGATCTAGATATAAGTTTACATGTATTATTGGAAACGTTTATTAAAGGGTTACGTGAATAAGAAGCAAGGTAAACAAAAACCTTAGAAGTGATTCTAAGGTTTTTTAGTGCATATGATTCGAAAAGAATGGTAGGCTTTTTCTTATGAAATGATATTATTTTGCAGGTTTGAAAAATGTATATATCGCTAAGAAAAAGCAAACGAAACTGAATACGATGGGGTCTTGATATGGACTAGGCTCAGAGCCCTTCTGGATTTCTGTAAGGAAGTCATGTGTTTTCATGTTTATTGCTCCTTTAACTAATAAGTTTTATATGATGCGAGGATTATGGTGGATAGGAAGTGTTTTTTGAAATTTCATATAATAATTATTGCATAGCCATCCTATTCCTAAAACTATAAAATATAAAGTTTTCATAATATGTAAAATTGCATATTATTCTTTTTGTAAATTTTGTTATATTATCCCTATATTCAAATTCAAGTATTTTAATAAGGTAAATGAGAATAACTGGAGGGATACTGTGAGTAAAACAGTGTTAGAAGCGTATAGTGTGGAAAGAAAAATCGAGAATATAACATATAAAAATCTATTTGTAATGATAGCAATGATTATAGGGATTTCACTCCTAGGAGGATTATTTCTTGGTTTAGCCTTTGAGATTTATGGAGAAGAAGCATTAAGTACTAAATTAGAAGGATATTATTTACTCTTATTCGATGCAATTGTTGTTGCTATCGTTTTATTAGCCTATAAACCGGTTTTTCATTTTATTAAATCTATTTGGGATGTATCCGTTTTGAAGAGTGGGAAGACATATTTATATCTATTAATTGGTTTTATTATCATTGCAGTATCACAATATTTAATGTTACATGTGTTTAGTTTTGAAAGTGCAGCGGAACAAAAGGAACAATTAGGGAGTTTAAGGCTTCAAAATAGCATACAAAGTATTATATATGTGTTAAGTGTTGCTATCATTACACCGGTTAAAGAAGAAATTCTATTTCGAGGTATTTTATATCGATTTTTAGAAAAGAGATATAATTTTTTAGTTAGTATCATTATTTCTTCCTTCATTTTTGGAATTCTTCATGGAGGTCTTCTAATTACAGCAACGATTATGGGAATGGTATTTGCAATGTTATACAAAAAGACGCAATCGATTATACCTAGTATTATTTTACACATTGTATGGAACTTACTTGTGAGTATAAGTATGATTGTATCTCTATAAAAATAAATACATAACGAGTATAAAAGATGAATGGCTTAGCTATTCATCTTTTATTTTGTATGCACGTGAAAAAGTTAATTCATGTATACAATCAAAAAATAGCTAAATACTAACAGTGAACGAATAAAGAAAGGTAGGAGTATTCCATGCAAAATTTAACAGAGCTTGAAGTAGAAAACTTACGTCATTTAATTGGTGGACACGCAACAATTATTAACAAGTTGGAGCAGTATGCAGAAACGTGTACAGATCCACAATTGAAACAAATGTTACAAAAGGATGCGCAAGATGCACGAAATACGAAACAGCAATTAATGACTTTCCTAGGATAGGAGGAAGCGGAACATGAATGAAAAAGATATGGTAAATGATTATTTAGCAGGATTAAATGCAAGTTTAACAAGCTATGCAAATTATATTGCTCAGTCTGATAATGAGCAGTTACATCAAACGTTAATTCAAATTCGTAATCAAGATGAGATGCGCCAACGTAATATGTATGAGTACGCAAAGCAAAAGAGTTATTACAAACCGGCAGCACCTGCAAATCCGATGATTGTACAACAATTAAAAAGCCAATTAAGTGCGGAATAACAGGAAAAAGAAAACGAGCGAATTTATTCGCTCGTTTTCTTTTTGTATATGTCAATAAATACATAATAAATATTTTTCCAGTTGTAACAAACATGACGAAAATGTAATATAACAATTCACAAAAAGGACAAAAACTTTGTTCAATATTTCACAAAGTATCCATGGTTTCTATCGTGATAACCTCTATAATTAGGAGTGTAAAGAGCAAAAGAAATAGATTATATGATCAATTAGGAGAGATTGCTATGAAAAGACATACAAGAAAAATTGCAATTATCGGTACTGGATTAGTTGGATCAAGTTGTGCGTATTCCATTGTAAATCAAGGAATTTGCGAAGAGCTATTATTAATTGATATAAATCATGAACGTGCAGTTGGGGAAGCGATGGATTTATCACATTGCATTAACTTTACAAATACAAGAACAAAAGTATATGCAGGAAGCTATGAAGACTGCAAAGATATGGACATTGTTATTATTACAGCAGGGCCAGCACCAAAACCTGGACAAAGTCGCTTAGATACTTTAGGAGCGAGTGCGAAGATTATGGAAAGTGTTGTTGGCGGCGTAATGGAAAGTGGATTTGATGGTATTTTCTTACTTGCATCGAACCCAGTTGATATTATTACATATGAAGTGTGGAAATTATCTGGATTACCTAGAAATCGCGTAATCGGTACAGGTACATCATTAGATTCTTCTCGCTTAAGAACAATTTTATCTGAAATGTTACATGTAGACCCTCGTAGTATTCATGGGTATTCATTAGGAGAACATGGTGATTCTCAAATGGTTGCTTGGTCTCACGTAACTGTTGGTGGAAAGCCAATTCTGCAAATTTTAGAAGAACAAAAAGAACGATTTGGTAAAATAGATTTAGATGAAATTGTTGAGAAGACTGCAAAAGCTGGTTGGGAAATTTATAAACGTAAAGGAACTACTTATTACGGAATTGGAAATTCTCTAGCATATATTGCGAGTTCAATCTTTAATGATGATCACCGTGTCATTGCTGTATCAGCCATTTTAGATGGTGAGTACGGTGAATATGATATTTGTACAGGAGTACCAGCTATTATTACTAGAGATGGTATAAGAGAAGTTGTAGAACTCAATTTAACAGAGGATGAAGAATCTCGATTCGCAAAATCAAACGATATTTTACGTGATTATATGAAAACAATTGGTTACTAACTTATAGAAGAAGGTGAAACAAATGAAGGAATATATAATGTCTCGTGTATTTAAAGCATCTGCTGGAATCGCACAAGGTATTTTCGTATCCCTTGGAATTGGTTTACTGATCGAAAATATAGGAAGAATTGTTGATATACCATTACTTATTACAATCGGAGTTGTTGCAAAATCACTAATGGCACCGGCAATTGGTGCCGGAATTGCTTTTATGCTCGGTGCAAACGGTCTTGTAATCTTCTCAGCGATGGTAGCCGGAGCAATTGGTGCTGGATCCATTTCAATTACTGAAGCTGGTCTAATTATTAAAACAGGTGAGCCGATCGGTGCATTATTAACAGCAACTTTAGCTGTATATATTGGTAAACGTTTAAGCGGAAAAACTGCGTTAGATATGATGCTCGTTCCATTTGCAGCAATATTAGGTTCTGGTTTAGTTGGTATTTGGTTATCTCATAATATTACTCCTGTTTTAAATGCAGTTGGAGCGTTTATTAAAGATAGCTCAGCTGGTAGTCCGTTTATTGCTTCTATCGTCATTGCAGTAGTTTGGGGGCTATTACTTATCTCTCCAGCTTCATCAGCTGCGTTAGCAATTGCACTTAGCTTAGACGGTGTTGCAGGTGGTGCTGCTCTTGCCGGATGCGTCGCTCAGTTTATCGGATTCTCTGTCATCTCAGCGAAAGAAAATAATTTAGGTGGCATATTAGCTCAAGCACTTTGTACTCCGAAAGTACAGTTACCAAATATCACTAAAAATCCAATGATTCTCGTCCCAACTGTCGTTGCCAGTGCTATAGTCGGTCCAGTATCCGCATTAATTTTCCAACTGGAAGCAGGAAAGGAAATTGCAGGTCTTGGATTAAGTTCTCTTATCGCACCAATTAATTTAATTTCCAGCCAAGGATGGGAAGTTCTCCCGGCGATGGTAATTACTTATATCGTCATTCCAGTAGCTGTTTCTTATATACTTTACATTGCTCTTAAAAAAGCAGGTCGTATTCACTCTGGTGATATGACTGTACCGCAATCTTAAGTTGAAAATCTCCTTAATAATATATAAAAGCAGACTGAGAAGCCACAGTCTGCTTTTTTGTCATGCTACATTCTATGATTTTGTTTTACTGGAACTCTTATTGGTTCTTTGGCCAATAAGAGCTGAACGCCGAAGTAAAGTATACTTGCAAGCGTCATTCCAGAAATGGCATCTACAAAGGCATGCTGCTTCGTAAATAGCGTTGATAAAATAATAAGTGTACCGAAGAAAGTAAGGATGTAATATTCAAAAGCATGCTGTTCTCTACGCTTAAAGGCAGCTAACATAATTACAAATGTAGTAAGAACGTGAATGCTAGGGAAACAGTTTACTGGCTGGTCGATACTATAAATATAGCGAACTAGTTCAGAAAATACATCTGTTCCAACGACAGTCGGACGCGGTACAGTTGTTTGCCAAAAATAATAAATAGAAAAACAAGCAAGCTTTCCAAAAATAACACTACTTAAAGTGACATAATATTGCTTTCGGTCAGCAAAGCAGTAATAAATAAGTGCGCCGTATAAGTATGGAAACCAAAGTAAATAAGGAATAATAAATGCTTTTACAAATGGAATCCAATCATCTACTACAGTTGTAACGTCTACTGCGTGAACAGTCGATTTATTTAATACGTCGTAAAGGGGACTTACGAGCACGAGTAGAAGTATATAACTTAACGGAAGAAAAGATGAAAGTTTAAATTTCTTCATGTTGATCTCCTATGTTTAGTAATGTAAGTAAATTCAATTGATTATAATATAGAAACGTGAATTGGGCTATCGATTTTACTTACATTTTCTTGAATTAACCTTACGTTTTTGTCACTTGACTAAAAAGAAGGAGAGGGTGCTAAATGAAGCGTTTATCGTATTTCTTATTTTTTATATTGATATGCCTAGTAGGTGCTGGGTGTGCAAAGGATAAAGCAGGAGAGAAATTAGAATATAACGGAAGAGCACTCGTAATTGGAGTTGTTGGAGAAAAGCCGAAAGATACGTTTAGGAATGTAAAGTTTGAAGAAATGAAGTTAGAGGAACTGGAAAAGAAATCTAAGGAAGTGGATGGTTTTCTAATAATGAAAGATCACTTTCAAGAAGCCTCAACAGAGCAGTATAAAAATGTATTTTCATCGCTAAAGAAACCAGTGTTTTTTATCGGTTTACAAGATAAATCATATTCAATTTTTATTACAAAAGGAATAGAGTATAACAGTGCACGAAAAGATGTAAATGCTATGTATACGCAAGGCTTTGCAAATATCGGAAGTGGTGAAGGGCAACAATGGGCAATTGGTTTATCTAATGGTGGAAATACAGAAGAAAGTATTCATAATATGTATATCGTCGTATTTCAAACCATCGCAGATTATTTGAATAGATGATGAGGGAGCCTGTAAACGAGGCTTCTTATTTTTTTAAACAAACGTTTGTTTAAGCTGTATGTTCGGTAGGAAGAAACTGATGTAACTCAATGGTTAAGAAAGAAAAATGGAGAATTAATCAAACGTTTGTTTAAGCTGTATGTTCGGTAGGAAGAAACTCCTGTAGTTCAAAGGTTAAGAAAGAAAAATGGAGAATTAATCAAACGCTTGTTTAAGATATATGTTTGGTGCAGAATCTAAAAAATTTATATATTTATTTTTTTCTTAACAAATGGCGGAAAAATAAGAAAAATTCGCAGGATTATTAAAAATTATCACGAAATAAGTAAAAGTTTAGCGAATAATGGTTTGAAATAATAAAACGTTTTCTATATGATAAAGGTAAAGGTTAGTAAAAAAGTAGGTGAATTTATGACAGTAACATTTTATTCATATCCAAAGTGTGGCACATGTCAAAAGGCAAAGAAATGGTTTGAGGCAAACGATGTAGCATATGAGATGATTCATATTGTTGAAAATCCACCATCAAAAGAAGATTTACGTAATTTACATGAAAAAAGTGAATTACCATTAAAAAAATTCTTTAATACAAGTGGAATGCGTTACCGTGAACTTGGTCTAAAAGATAAGTTGAAAGATGCAAGCGAAGACGAAATGTATGAGCTTTTAGCATCTGATGGCATGTTGATTAAACGTCCAATTGTAACAGATGGAACGAATGTAACACTTGGTTTTAACGAAGAGCAGTTTGAAAGTGTGTGGAAAAAGTACCAATAAGGTATTTTTACATAATTAATACATTCACTGGAGGTACAGTCATGAGCATTCCAAATAATTTACGTTACTCTGAAGAACACGAATGGGTAAAAACTGAAGGTAATGAAGTTGTTATCGGTATCACTCACTTTGCACAAGGTGAGCTAGGCGATATCGTATTCGTTGAACTTCCTGAAGTAGGTGCAACAATCGAAGCTGACGAGCCATTCGGAAGCGTAGAATCTGTTAAAACAGTTTCTGAGTTATACGCACCTGTAAGCGGTAAAGTTGTAGCAGTAAACGAAGAATTAAGTGACCAACCAGAACTTGTTAACGAATCTCCATACGAGGGTGCATGGATGGTTAAAGTTGAACTTTCTGATGCAAGCCAAGTTGAGAAGTTATTAACTGCAGAAAAATATGCAGAAATGACAAACCAAGACTAATTATAGTCGACTAAAGGACAGCCTTTGTGCTGTCCTTTTTTATTTTGTGTGAAATAATGAAATTCAAGTTATATGTAAATAAATAAGCTATTATGAGAAAAACTGTTTTGTGGTAAGGTTTCATAAGTCTTCACAATTTAAACGAGCCGCTTGCGCTTTTCATTGTCCAGCTCCACCTCCTAGCCCTTCATGTCTAAGAACCCTCCGCACAAGAAGACAAAAAGCGTCTTCTGTACGAAAGAACCTTAGCCAACAGGGCTAAACAGTCGGTTCCGCTTTTCTTTTGCAAAAATAAACAGGAAACAACATGAAAATAACGAATATACTATATACTAAGTTCAAGGTTATATAGTATATGGTGATCGGGTGATGACATATGATTTATGTAGAAAAAGTCATTATTGTAGAAGGTACATCAGATAGAAGAAAGATTGAATCTATTATTCGTGAACCGGTGGAAATTGTTTGTACAAATGGTACAATTGGTTTGTCGAAAATGGATGAGCTCGTTGATCAGTTTTTTGATAAGGAAGTGTATGTGCTAGTGGATGCTGATGATGCTGGAGAAAAGTTAAGGAAACAATTTCGAAAAGAATTTCCGCAAGCCGAGCATATCTATATTGATCGCTCGTACCGAGAAGTGGCAACTGCGCCATCTACACACTTAGCAAATGTATTATGGGGAGCCGACATTGACGTTTATACAGAATATTTACGGTAAGGAATGATAGAAGTGATTGATTGGACAGGAGCCGAAGCTACAGCCCTAATAGAGAACGAAGAAAAAACAGTATTATATGTATATACTCCAATGTGTGGAACATGCCAATTAGCAAAAAAGATGTTAACAGTCGTTGAGATGACAATTGAAGGCCTCAAAATTGGGATGTTAGATTTAAATTATGCTCCGTATTTAGCGAAAGAGTATGGGATTGAAAGTGTACCTTGTTTACTTGTTTTTGAAAATGGGACACTGATGAAGAAGATATACGCATTTCATTCGGTTGAATATTTATATACGGAATTAAAGTAGGCGGCAAAATTTTTGCCGCCTCGACATATTTCTTGGGAAATATGTCGAGATGCAGGGTGGATACAGTATTTGTCGAGCGAAAATAACAGGATTGTTCTTTAGTGAGAGGGAATGGTATGTAATAGAAAGTGATATGAAGGATGTGATTTAGGGTGAGATTATATTCTTTGCTTCAATCATTTGTAAATTACGCTAATGGTCAATATCATTTAGAACCGCTTTTAAGACAAGAAGAAAAAACTGTTAATTTTCGCTTTGGAGATGAAAGTTGTTCGTTACAAATTTCAAGAGATTATATAGAGCTGGTACATGAGGAAAGAGGAACGGAACAAATCATTTGCTTAGATGAAAAGGATATAGAACAATTGGTGAATGGAAATGTACGATTGCAAATGTTAATGAACGATGGACGTGTACAATATTCAGGAACGTACCGAACGATGTTATTAGTGGAATCGATGTTTCATATATGTAAACCGATGTCAGTAGGTGCTTAAAATTCTGAAGTTTCATTTTTTGCGAAAATTTCTGTTGACATGGTGAGTGTATATTGATACAATTCAAGTCATAAAATATAGACAATTTCATAAATTTCAAATCAGACGAAAATTGAATCTGATTTCTCTTATCAAGAGAGGTGGAGGGACTGTGCCCTGTGAAGCCCGGCAACCGTCAACTTATGTTGAAATGGTGCCAATTCCTGCAAAGCGAATGCTTTGAGAGATGAGAGAGAGGGATAATGTTGTTATATACGCATATAAACCTTTCTGCTTCTCTAAAGCAGAAAGGTTTTTTTATTGTTTGAATGTGGAGGACATTCAAATAATAAAAGTAATGATAACAGTGGACTACACGCATTAAAAATAAAAAATTGCGGAGTCGATCCAAACAAAAAAGGGGTGAACATCATGATTCTATTAGAGAACGTAAAGAAAATATATAAGGCGAAAAGCGGTGATGTCACTGCTGTAGATAACGCCAATTTAAAAATAGAAAAAGGCGAAATATTTGGTGTTATTGGATATAGCGGCGCTGGAAAAAGTTCGTTAATCAGATTGTTTAATCAGTTAGAGAAACCGACTTCTGGCCAAATTACAATTGCGAATCGTGTTATATCAGCAATTACAGGAAGTGAACTTCGTAAGGCAAGACAAGAAATCGGAATGATTTTTCAACACTTCAACTTACTTTGGTCACGAACTGTACGTGAAAATATTGAGTTTCCACTTGAAATTGCAGGTGTTGATAAAGCGAAGAGAAGAAAACGTGTTGATGAATTAATTCATCTTGTTGGATTAGAAGGAAGAGGAGACGCGTACCCATCTCAGCTGAGTGGAGGACAAAAGCAACGCGTCGGGATTGCAAGAGCATTAGCTAACAATCCACAAGTGCTTTTATGTGATGAAGCAACGTCAGCTCTTGATCCGGAAACGACAGATCAAATTTTGGATTTACTATTAGACATTAATAAGCGCCTTGGTTTAACAATTGTACTCATTACACATGAGATGCACGTGATTCGAAAGATATGTAACCGAGTAGCGGTAATGGAGAGAGGAAAGATTGTAGAAACAGGTCCAGTACTTGATGTATTCCGTAATCCGAAGCAAGATATTACGAAACGATTTGTACAGCAGTTAACAGATTCTGAAGATACAAATGAAACGATTGAAAATTTAATTGAAAAATATCCAGATGGAAAAGTAATTCGTTTGCAGTTTATCGGTGAGGCTGTAGAAAGACCAGTGCTTCAACGATTAATGCAACGCAGTGATATAGAAGTTAGCATTTTGCAAGGAAATATTGCACAAACGAATAACGGTTCTTACGGTAGTTTAGTTGTTCATTTAAATGGTGAGGAAACAGCGATCCAGCAAGCAATAGAAGGAATTCATCAAGATCAAGTAGAGCTGGAGGTGATTGCACATGGATAAGTTACTCGCAAATGTTGATTGGAATCAAATGTTAGAAGCAACTGGTGAAACGTTATATATGACGGCAATCGCAGCTCTTGCGACATTTGTTTTAGGACTAATTTTAGGATTGTTACTCTTCATGACAGCAAAAGATAATTTATGGGAAAATAAATCAATTAATACGGTGATTGGAGCATTCGTAAATATATTCCGCTCTATACCGTTCATCATTTTAATTATTTTATTAATCCCATTTACAAAGATTCTTCTTGGAACAATTCTTGGAGCAAGTGCAGCTCTGCCGGCTTTAATTATTGGAGCCGCACCATTCTACGCGAGAATGGTTGAAATTGCACTTCGCGAAATTGATAAAGGTGTAATTGAAGCTTCAAAAGCAATGGGAGCAAAAACAAGCACAATTATTTTGAAAGTGTTAATTCCAGAATCATTACCAGCATTAGTATCTGGTATTACGGTTACGACAATTGCTTTAGTAGGCTATACAGCAATGGCGGGAGTTGTTGGTGCTGGTGGCCTTGGAACACTTGCTTACTTAGAAGGATTCCAGAGAGGGAATAACGATGTAACAATCGTTGCGACAATTTGTGTATTACTAGTTGTATTTTTAATTCAGTGGATTGGTGATAGTTTAACGACTCGAATAGATAAACGATAATAAAAACGGGAGGATATTTTAAATGAAAAGATTATTACTTACGGCACTTATTTCAACTTCAATTTTTGGGTTAGCTGCTTGTGGCGGGAAAGATAAAGATGAAAAGAAACTTGTTGTTGGTGCTTCTAACGTACCGCATGCTGAAATTTTAGAAAAAGCAAAACCGTTACTTGAGAAAAAAGGAATTGAATTAGAAGTGAAAAAATTCCAAGATTACGTGTTGCCAAATAAATCGTTAGCGGATAAGGAATTAGATGCAAACTATTTCCAGCACATTCCGTATTTAGAAAAAGAAATTAAAGATAAAAAATATGATTTTGAAATAGCAGGGAAAATTCATATTGAACCAATTGGTGTATATTCTCAAAAATATAAGAGTTTAAAAGAACTTCCAGACGGGGCGACAATTATTATGAGTAATTCCGTTACTGACCATGGACGTGGTTTAGCAATTTTACAAAAAGAAGGCATTTTAAAAATTAAAGACGGAGTAGATCCAGTTAGTGCAACTCCAAAAGATATTGCAGATAATCCGAAACACTTAAAATTCAAAACGGATATTGAGCCTGGTTTGTTGCCACAAGTGTATAACAATAAAGAAGGCGACGCTGTTTTAATTAACTCGAACTATGCAATTGATGCGAAATTAAACCCAGAAAAAGATGCAATTGCAATTGAAGGCGATGATTCTCCATACGCAAACGTACTAGTGGTTCGTAAAGGTGATAAAGATAAAAAAGCGATTAAAGAGCTTGTAGAAGTATTACATTCTAAAGAAATTAAAGACTTTATTACTAAAGAATATAAAGGTGCAGTTGTTCCTGTAAAAGAATAATTGCTGAAAAAGGGCTGGTGTATGCCGGTCCTTTTTTACTACATAACTATAGGGAGAAGGGGACGTCATATGAAAAAGATTCTATTGTCAGTTGTTACAGCATTATCTGTATTTACATTAGCTGCTTGCGGAGGGAAGGAAGAGAATAAGCTTGTTGTGGGAGCCTCTAACGTGCCGCACGCTGTTATTTTAGAAAAGGCACAGCCGATATTAGAGAAAAAAGGCATTAAGTTAGAGATTAAAAAGTTTCAGGATTATGTACTGCCAAATAAAGCGTTAGCGGATAAAGAAATTGATGCGAACTACTTCCAGCATATTCCGTACTTAGATAAAGAAATTCAAGAAAAGGGATATAAAATTGTAAACGCAGGAAAAATCCATTTAGAGCCGATGGGTATTTATTCTAAGAAGTATAAAAGCTTAAAAGACTTACCAGATGGCGGGACAGTGATTATGAGTAATAACGTAGCGGAGCGTGGCCGTATGCTAGCACTGTTACAAAAAGGCGGCGTTATTAAATTAAAAGACGGAGTAGATGTTGTTAAGGCAACAGTAAAAGATGTAGTCGAAAATCCGAAAAACTTAAAGTTTAAAACAGATGTAGAGCCTGGATTGTCACCAAAGCTGTATGAAAATAATGAAGGTGATGCTTTATTTATTAATTCAAACTATGCAATTGATGCAAAATTAAATCCAACAAAGGATGCAATTGCGATTGAAGGAGCAGACTCTCCGTATGCAAACATCATTGCAGTTCGTAAAGGTGATGAGAAGAAAAAAGAAATTAAAGAGCTAGTAGAAGTGCTACATTCAAAAGAAATTCAAGATTTTATTAATAAAGAATATAAAGGTGCTGTACTTCCAGTAAGTGAATAAATATAAGGAAAGGGCTGGAAAATTACCAGTCCTTTTTTCTTTATATAAATAAGAAGAAAGGTGTATCATAGAAAGATGTGAAGGAAATACTTATATACATTTGTGAAAAAACGGTTACTTTTTTTCGTCGTTTGCGATATCATTTTATTTGATATAAAATTAGAATGAGAATAAAATGAGAATATGAACGTTTTAGGAATTTTTAAAATGTATATATAGGATTAATGGAGGTATTGAGATGGCTGGTTCTACATTAACGGTTAAAGACTTACACGTATCAATTGATGGCAAAGAAATTTTAAAGGGTGTAAACCTTGAAGTAAAAGGTGGAGAAATCCACGCAATTATGGGACCTAACGGAACAGGTAAATCAACTTTATCTTCTGCAATTATGGGTCACCCAAAGTATGAAGTAACAGAAGGTAGCATCATCATCGACGGTGAAGATGTATTAGAAATGGAAGTAGACGAGCGCGCACAAGCAGGTCTATTCCTAGCAATGCAATATCCAAGTGAAATTAGCGGAGTAACAAACGCTGACTTCTTACGTTCTGCAATTAACGCACGTCGTGAAGAAGGCGATGAAATTTCTCTTATGAAATTTATCCGTACATTAGATAAAAACATGGAATTCCTAGAAATGGATCCAGAAATGGCACAACGTTACTTAAACGAAGGTTTCTCTGGTGGAGAGAAAAAACGTAATGAAATCCTTCAATTAATGATGATTGAGCCAAAAATCGCAATCTTAGATGAAATCGACTCAGGTCTTGATATCGATGCATTAAAAGTTGTATCTAAAGGTATTAACGAAATGCGCGGCGAAGAGTTCGGTTGCCTAATGATTACGCATTACCAACGTTTATTAAACTACATCACTCCAGACTTCGTTCACGTTATGATGAACGGTCGTATCGTTAAATCTGGTGGCCCTGAGCTTGCACAACGTCTAGAAGCTGAAGGTTACGACTGGATTAAAAAAGAATTAGGTATTGAAGACGAAACAACAGAGCAAGAAGCGTAAGAGAGGAGCATAAACATGACAATCGGTACATTACCTTTCGATCAAGAAACAATCCGTCAACGCGCAAGCGAAGTAAACGAAGCTGCTTGGTTGACTGAGTTCCGCTTACAAGCTCTTGCACAAGCAACTGAACTTCCAATGCCAACGCCTGATAAAACGAAAATTGACAAATGGGACTTTATCGGAAAAGGCGACGCTGCTAAGCAAGAGCCTGTAAGTTCTTTAACTGAACTTCCAGAAGCAGTGAAAAACTTAATCGATGAAAATAACAGCGTATTAGTACAACGCACTGGTACAACTGCATTCGTTTCTTTAGCAGACGAAGCAAAAGAAAAAGGTGTTATTTTTACAGACATCGTAACAGCAGCAACTGAGCATGCTGAACTAGTACAAAAGTACTTAATGAAAGACGGCGTGAAAGTAGACGAGCATCGTCTAACTGCACTTCATGCTGCATTAATCAACGGTGGTGCATTCGTATATGTTCCGAAAAACGTTGTTCTTGAAACTCCACTTCAAGCTGTATTCTTAGTAGACGGCGAAGAAGCTAACGTATATAACCACGTACTATTCGTAGCTGATGCGAACAGTACTGCAACTTATGTAGAAAACTATGTTGCAAATGAAAATGCTAAAGGTATTGCAAATATCGTAGCAGAAGTAATCGTGGAACAAGGCGCACAAGTGAAATTCGGTGCGGTTGATCTATTAGCAAAAGACGTAACAACTTACGTTAACCGCCGCGGCGTTGTAGGACGCGACGGCCGTATTGATTGGGCTCTAGGCCTTATGAATGACGGAAACACAATTTCAGAGAACGTTACGAACTTAATGGGCGACGGTTCATATGCTGATACGAAAACAGTAACAATTGGCCGTGGTAACCAAACACAAAACTTTACAACTAAAGTTGTTCACTTCGGTAAACATTCTGAAGGTTGGATTTTAAAACACGGTGTACAAAAAGATAGTGCAACATCTATCTTTAACGGAATTGGTAAGATTGAACACGGTGCATCTAAATCAAATGCACAACAATCTTCTCGCGTTCTTATGTTAGATGAAAAAGCTCGCGGTGATGCAAACCCAATTCTTTTAATCGACGAAGATGATGTAATGGCAGGTCACGCAGCTTCAGTAGGTCGCGTAGATCCAGTCCAACTATACTACTTGATGAGCCGTGGTATTCCAAAACGCGAAGCAGAACGTTTAGTCATCCATGGATTCTTAGCACCTGTAGTTAATGAGCTTCCAATTGAAGGAGTAAAGGCACAGCTTGTTGAGGTAATTGAAAGGAAAGTTCGCTAATGAATATTCATGAAATACGCAAACAGTTTCCAATTCTTGATCAAAAAGTGAACGGCAAACAACTTGTTTATTTCGATAGTGCAGCAACTTCTCAAAAACCAATTCAAGTCATTGAAACGTTAGAACATTACTATAAAGAATATAATTCTAACGTGCATCGCGGTGTTCATACGCTCGGTACGAAAGCTACCGACGCGTATGAAGGTGCACGTGAGAAAGTTCGCAAGTTTATCAATGCGAAATCAATGGAAGAGATTATTTTCACGCGCGGAACGACAACTGCATTAAATACAGTAGCGGCTAGCTATGGTCTTGAAAATGTAAAAGAGGGCGATGAAATCGTTATTTCTTACATGGAGCACCATAGTAATATCATTCCGTGGCAACAAGTTGCGAAGAAAACTGGTGCAACTTTAAAATATCTTCCGCTTCAACCAGATGGGACAATTTCAATAGAAGATGCTCGTCAAACAATTACACCGAATACAAAAATCGTTTCTATCATGTATGTTTCTAACGTACTTGGAACGATTAACCCTGTAAAAGAAATCGGAGCAATTGCACACGAAAATGGCGCAATTATGGTCGTTGACGGTGCACAAAGTACACCTCACATGAAAGTAGATGTACAAGATTTAAACTGTGATTTCTACGCATTATCTGCTCATAAGATGTGTGGCCCTACAGGTATCGGCGTATTATATGGTAAAAAAGAATTGCTAAACAATATGGAGCCAATTGAATTTGGTGGTGAAATGATTGATTTCGTAGATTTACAAGAATCTACTTGGAAAGAGCTTCCGTGGAAGTTTGAAGCAGGTACACCGATTATCGGTAATGCAATCGGACTTGGTGCGGCAATTGATTTCCTAGAAGAAATCGGTCTTGATAATATTGAAAAGCATGAGCATGAATTAGCGCAATACGCTTTAGAAAGACTATCAGAAGTAGATGGCGTTACAATTTATGGTCCAAAGCATCGCGCTGGTCTTGTTACATTTAATATTGAAGACGTACATCCTCACGATGTAGCGACTGTATTAGATGTAGAAGGCATTGCAGTTCGCGCAGGACATCACTGTGCACAACCGCTTATGAAGTGGCTAAAAGCTTCTTCAACAGCACGTGCGAGCTTCTATTTATATAATACAAAAGAAGAAATTGATACATTTGTTGACTCGCTAATCAAGACAAAGGAGTATTTCACAAATGTCATTTAATAATTTAGATACGTTATATCGTCAAGTTATTATGGATCATTATAAAAATCCTCGTAACCATGGCGTATTAGAAGATAGTGTTACCGTTAACTTGAACAATCCAACTTGCGGCGATCGTATTCAACTTACGATGAAAGTAGAAGAAGGTATTGTGCAAGAGGCGAAGTTTGAAGGCGAAGGATGTTCAATCTCAATGTCTTCAGCTTCAATGATGACACAAGCAGTAAAAGGTAAGAAAATTGAAGAAGCACTTCAGCTTTCGAAAATTTTCTCTGACATGATGCTAGGAAAAGAGTACGATGACAGCATCGATTTAGGAGATATTGAAGCATTACAAGGCGTATGCAAGTTCCCTGCACGTATTAAATGTGCAACATTAGCGTGGAAAGCGTTAGAAAAGGGCTTAAACGAAGATAAGTAATGTTAAAGGTTCCTAAAAACGAGGTTATCTAAGGAGGGACACACCAACATGGCGAAGCAACTGCCAGATATCGGCGATTATAAATATGGTTTCAAAGACAAAGACGTTTCGATTTTCCGTGCTGGACGCGGTTTAACAAAAGAAATCGTTGAAGAAATTTCACGTATGAAAGAAGAACCACAGTGGATGTTAGACTTCCGTTTAAAATCACTGGATAAGTTCTACGAAATGCCAATGCCACAATGGGGCGGCGACTTAAACGACTTAGATTTCGATGAAATTACGTACTACGTAAAACCATCTGAGAAATCTGAGAAGTCTTGGGATGAAGTACCTGATGAAATTAAAGCAACATTTGATAAATTAGGTATTCCAGAAGCTGAGCAAAAATATTTAGCTGGTGTATCTGCACAGTACGAATCTGAAGTTGTATACCACAACATGAAAGAAGACCTAGAAGCTCTAGGAATCGTCTTCAAAGATACAGATAGCGCATTAAAAGAGAACGAAGATATTTTCCGTGAACATTTCGGAAAAGTAATCCCACCAACAGACAACAAATTCTCTGCATTAAACTCTGCAGTTTGGTCTGGTGGATCATTCATCTACGTTCCAAAAGGTGTTAAAGTTGATACACCACTTCAAGCGTATTTCCGTATTAACTCTGAAAATATGGGACAATTCGAACGTACGCTTATCATTGTAGACGAAGGCGCACACGTACACTACGTAGAAGGTTGTACAGCACCTGTTTACACTACTAACTCACTTCACAGTGCGGTAGTAGAAATCATCATTAAAAAAGATGCTTATTGCCGTTATACAACAATCCAAAACTGGGCGAACAACGTATACAACCTAGTTACAAAACGTGCGGTTTGTGAAGAAAACGCAACGATGGAATGGATTGACGGTAACATCGGATCTAAATTAACGATGAAATACCCAGCAGTTATCTTAAAAGGCGAAGGCGCTCGTGGTTTAACATTATCTATCGCGATTGCTGGTAAAGGCCAACACCAAGATGCTGGTGCGAAAATGATTCACTTAGCACCAAACACGTCTTCAACAATCGTTTCTAAATCGATTGCGAAGCATGGTGGTAAAGTAACTTACCGTGGTATCGTACACTTCGGACCAAAAGCGAAAAACTCTCGCTCTAACATCGAGTGTGACACGTTAATCATGGATAACCAATCTACATCTGATACAATTCCTTACAACGAAATCAAAAACGATTACGTTTCACTTGAGCACGAAGCGAAAGTATCTAAAGTATCAGAAGAACAATTATTCTACCTAATGAGCCGTGGTATTTCTGAGCAAGAAGCTACAGAAATGATCGTAATGGGCTTCATTGAACCATTCACTCGCGAACTTCCAATGGAATACGCAGTTGAAATGAACCGCCTAATCAAGTTTGAGATGGAAGGTTCTATTGGTTAAATAGAAATGCGGAGCCGACTGTTCAGACCCGTTGACTAAGGTTCTTTCGCACAGAAGATGCTTTTTATCTTCTCGTGCGGAAGGTTCTTAGACATGAGGGTCTA
This sequence comes from Bacillus sp. JAS24-2, assembly GCF_008274905.1. Classification (NCBI taxonomy): domain Bacteria; kingdom Bacillati; phylum Bacillota; class Bacilli; order Caryophanales; family Bacillaceae; genus Bacillus; species Bacillus sp. JAS24-2. Next base: position 4,728,503 of record NZ_CP031068.1, on the reverse strand, counting down.
GGAGGCGAAGCTGGACAATATATGTATGAAGAAAGCGTCCTGCTGTGCAGGGCGCTTTTTTGTTTTGCGGATTTGTCTTGGCTTGGGAGAGGATACCCAGGTAGGTTTCCAGCTAAATATATCAGCGATTTTTCAAATATATCGACCATAACTCGGAATATATCAGCGATTATTTCAATATATCAATGTTTCGACAAGGAATATCGATTTGTCGACAAGATAAGACAAAAGAAAATCCTCACATACCCCAAACATTTTATAAGAACAGAGAACGACTAGGTTTAAGACAAAGATACTGACAAATCCACTTGAACAACCACCCACTGAATTTTCTATTAAACTTTTTGACAAATCCACCCCTCCCTCCACTATCTGGAATTCTTTCCTGCATTAGCAAAAGTTTCTAATATAAAAAGGACAATCTTTTGCTTTTTCTCACAATGCGAGTACAATGTAAAATAGCAAGAAAAGACGAAAAGTATTTACAGGATTATTGTGTGCGCATAGCGTAAATGGCAGTAAGGAACTGAGAGGAGGTTTTTTCTCTGAATACAAATAAAGAAACAATCATCCACCTTTATCATACAAACGATATACATAGTCATTTTGAAAATTGGCCGCAAATTTCTCGGTTTGTTCTAGGGGAGAAAAAGCGAAGACAGGAAGCGGGAGAGACTGTTTTGACGGTTGATATCGGCGATCATGTGGATCGTTTTCATAGTATTTCGGAAGCGACGAATGGACTTGGGAATACGAAGCTTTTGAATGAGGCGTTATATGATTATGTAACGATCGGAAATAATGAAGGAATTACGTTAGCGAAGGAGCATTTGAATCGGCTCTATGATGATGCTGGATTTGAAATACTTGTCGCAAATTTATTTGAAAAAGAAGGGGTACGTCCGTCATGGGCAAGGCCTTATAAATTGCATACAACGACGGATGGGATTACCATTGCTTTTATCGGATTAACGGTAGCTTATCCAGAGTTTTATCAGATGCTCGATTGGCATATTGAAGATCCCATTATTCATTTAGAGTCTATTTTAGAAGAAGTGAAAGATGAGGCTCATATTACGGTTGTCCTTTCTCACCTTGGAAAAAGTATGGATGAGTATATGGCAGAGCATTATGATATAGATGTTATTTTAGGAGCACATACGCATCATTTATTTGAGCGTGGTATTCTACTGAATAATACTTTACTTTGTTGTTGTGAAAAGTGGGGGCGTTACGTTGGTCACGTACAGCTTACTGTGGATATAGAGATGAAGAAATTGCTGAAAAAAGACGGTAGAGCGATTAAGACGGAACGTTTAGGTGCTTATAGCGAGCCGTTATCCACAATTGAAATACTGCAGGAAGAAAGTGAGCATATAATGGCAGAGTCTGTCGTTCATTTAAAAGAGTCATTACCGGTTGATTGGTTTCATGAGACGCCGTTTTCTCACATGTTAGCAAGTGCGCTGAAAACATGGTGCAATGCAGAGATTGGCATGGTGAACGCTGGTGTACTTCTTGAAGGGTTAGAAGAGGGTGTTGTAACGCGCGGAGATATTCACAGAATTTGTCCACATCCAATTAATCCGTGTGCTTTGAAAGTTCCAGGAAAGATATTAAGAGAAGTTATTTTGAAAGCACGTAAGCCGAATATGGAGAATCTTGAGGTGAAAGGATTCGGATTTCGGGGAAAAGTGATGGGGAAAATGATTTACGCTGGTGTAGAAGTCATTCCAGATACGATTCCCGGGAATAAAATTTTACTCGAAGATGTATTAATTAACGGGGAATCGCTGGAATTAGATCGTATATATACAGTAGGAACGATTGATATGTTTACATTTGGCTACTTATACCCAGAGCTATCCACACTTTCTGACAAACAATATTATATGCCAGAACTACTTAGAGATGTGTTAACAGATATGTTAATAACTTATACATCTTCCGTTAAACTATAGGCTAGTTAACTTGTAACACTCATTTTTCTCTTGTCATACAGATAAGAAAGAGAGGAGTGTGAACTATGGTTAATGTGGAGCCAATTATAATTGATAATTATACGTTTATTGCAGTTAGCGTGAAACTTCCAAAGACGAATTTGCTAGCTGTAATGAGCGATAAAGGATATATTATGTGTGGTGCATTAGATGTAGGTCTTTTAAATGAGAAGTTAGGTGATCGAGGAATTATTGCTGGCCGTGCGGTTGGTGTAAGAACGATTGAACAACTTCTTGAAGCGCCACTAGAATCGGTAACGACTGGAGCTGAAGCATTAGGCATTCCAGCAGGTACGATTGGAAAAGAAGCATTATTAAAAATGAGATAAGCATATATCGTCCCTCCTTCTTGCATAGAAATGATATAAGAAGGAGGTTTTTTTATGAGTATATTTCGCTCGAAAAACTCGCGGTTTCGAAGGGGACCTATTGCCTTTCGGTATATACTGCTTATGTCGTTTATTCTTTTTGTTATATTACTTACGCAAGGGTTGTGGATTGTGAATAATAATATTCAACCGACCTTAATTAAATATGGGGAAGTAGAGACACATAAAATGGCGACGGCAATTATGACGAAGGCAGTAAAGGATCGAATTAATGAAGGATTCGATGTAGATTCATTAATGAAAGTACAGAATGATAAAAACGGAAAAGTATCCACAATTAATTTAAATACAAAGCAAGTAAATGAAATCGTAACATCAACGACCACGTACATAGAAAAATATTTACAGCAAGTAGAACAAGGGAAGTTGAAGGAGCTAGGTATTTCTGAAAAAAACGGCGCGACTATGGCAGTTCCTTTTGGGCGTGTAACTGATAATGCACTTCTTGGTAATATAGGACCAGATATTCCGATTCATTTCACGCCAGTTGGACATGTGAATACAGATATTAAACAAAAAATTGAGCCGCATGGGATTAATACTACAGCGATTCAAATTGTTATGGAAATGGAAGTAACATTGCAAGTGATTATTCCATTTCATACGAAAGAGATAAAGGTGAAACAAAATGTTCCGATTGCGACGCGTATCGTTCAAGGGGAAGTGCCTACGTATTATGGAAGCGGAAGTGTTGCTGTACCTGATAAAAAGAAAACAGATAGTTAGTTGTAAATAAAGTGAAACCCGGCTCAGTCAGACTTTTACTGGATAAAAAATAACCGTAGCAATGCAGCTACGGTTATCGTTTTGTATTTGCTCGTTCTTTGCGCTCCCAAAGGCTTAAATGCATGTATGGATCGAAGGCCCATTCTGTATAGCCATTGTCTTTATACATGCCAAAATGTAAGTGGGGCGGAAATTTTCCGGCTGTACCAGGAGGTCCATAACCAGTGCTACCAACAAATCCGATTACTTTCCCTGGCTCAATAATTTGTCCAAGCTGTATTTCTTTTGAAAACCCGCCTAAATGAGCGTAATAATGGTAATTGTTATGAAGGTCGCGAATACCAATGCGCCATCCACCAAGGCGGTTCCAACCTTTCGTTTCAATAATGCCATAGCAAGTCGATCTTACTGGCACGCCATATCCGGCAAAAATATCGGTTCCTTCATGAATCCTTCTGCCGCCAAAACTTCTTCCAGCGCCGAAAGTACTACGGTAGCTATGGTCACTACGGATCGGAAGAGGAAAAGCATTTCCTTCTAAATTAATACGTCCATAATGTTTATAAATTTGGGCGTATTCGCTAATTAAATCAACTGTTTTGGCACGTCTATAATATTCCCAGAGCATAATTTTAATACGGTCTTCTGATGTTCCTTGTTTCCTTAAAATAGTCGCTGCGGTATGCAGAAGATCACGGTCGCTATTTGCATTTGCAAATCCATCTTTGTCACCATCTAAACCTATTCCGCCAAATAGAGAAATTGTATGGGGAAGAGTATCGTTACTATTAATAGGTCCAGCCCATATTTCTGGTTTGAAATAAAGGGAAATGATGGCATCTGGTTTTTTCGGAATATCTTTTCTTACGCTCCGTATATTTCTTTCATATTGATCCATTGCAGCTAAGTAATACCATGGAATGCCTGAAGACTGCTCGGTTTCTTTATATAGTGCCATGCGCTTTTCGTATATGCTTTGCTGATTATCTTCACCGTAAGCGATGTTTTGGTGGAGAAGAAAACAAATAGAAAGCAAAAGAGAAATTTTTCGAAGCATGAAATAGACTCCTTTCACAACATCACTCTTTTTAGTGTGGGATATACGGAGTATTTCATTATAGGGAACGATTGGAAAAAATCTTAGAATCTTCATTTGAGCAAATCGCTTTCATACGTTAGAATAGATATGTTACATTGAAAGAAGCGAACACGGTAAACTATTTCATATTGTGCGGAGTTGATAACCATGACAAAACAAACAGAATATAAGCGCAAGCCCGAATGGTTGAAAATTAAGTTAAACACGAATGAAAACTATACAGGCTTAAAGAAAATGATGCGTTCTAAAAATCTTCATACAGTTTGTGAGGAAGCAAAATGTCCGAATATTCATGAATGCTGGGCTGTAAGAAAAACAGCAACATTTATGATTTTAGGTGCGGTTTGTACACGTGCTTGTCGTTTTTGTGCGGTTAAAACAGGCTTACCAACTGAGCTTGATTTACAAGAACCAGAACGCGTGGCAGATTCAGTAGTACAAATGGGCTTAAAGCACGTTGTTATAACAGCGGTTGCACGTGATGATTTAAAGGACGGGGGAGCAGCTGTTTTTGCTGAAACAGTACGAGCAGTACGTCGTAAAAACCCATTCACGTCTATCGAAGTATTACCATCTGATATGGGTGGAGTAGAAGAAAACTTAAAAATGTTAATGGATGCAAAACCAGATATTTTAAACCATAACATTGAAACAGTACGTCGATTATCTGACCGAGTTCGCGCTAGAGCAAAATATGAACGTTCATTAGAGTTTTTACGTCGAGCGAAAGAAATGCAGCCTGATATTCCAACTAAATCGAGCATTATGGTGGGCTTAGGTGAAACGAGAGAAGATTTAATTGAAGCAATGGATGACTTACGTGCAAACAATGTGGATATTTTAACTCTTGGGCAATACCTACAACCATCTAAGAAGCACTTACCAGTTCTTAAATATTACCCACCAGCAGAATTTGCAGAGCTTAAAGAAATTGCACTTAGCAAAGGATTTAGCCACTGTGAAGCTGGCCCACTTGTGCGTTCTTCTTACCATGCGGACGAGCAAGTACGTTCTGCAAAAGAAAAAACAGCAGAAGCTAAATAATGAAAAAAGAGAGCTAACGATTAGCTCTCTTTTTGTTTATACTCTAAAACGGTATTTGGACATGTTAATAAAATCTTTTTTAATTCTTCTGTGGATAATTCAATTGTAAATTCAGGTACACCAGGTGTAATTAAAATTTTATCGTACGTATAAATAGCGTTATCCACAATAATTGTTACATCGTGTGAATATCCGAAAGGAGCCACACATCCCGGCGTACAACCAGTTTTGTCTCGCAGTTCATCAGGAGAACAGAGAGATAAGCGTTCTCCTGTTAGTTCTTTCATCTCTCCCCGGTTGAGCCTTGTGCCCTCTAACGTAAAAAATACGTAATAATCTCCAGACTTTGATTTTAAAAATAAGCTTTTACTTGGAGTGCCTTGTAAGCCGAGTCTCTCACGTACAATCCGATCTGTCTCATAATCGAGTACTGGTTCGTGTTCAAATTTTTCATAAGAAACATTTGTTTTATGTAGTAGAGCAAGTACATCTTCGTACATATGGAGTGATACCCCTTTCTATTATTAGTACAGTTTCTTCTCGTGGCGTCAACTGAATGTTTTGGAAAGGGATATTACTTGGACGATGCTTCCCATAAGCGTTTTATGATACATTGTTCGTCGATTGTAATTTCGTAAATATCAGGATTCGTTAAAGTTCTCCATTCATTAAAGCCAATCGTATGATTAAAATGCTTTAAAATGAGCGTAAGTAAATTGCCATGTGTAACAAGTAGTGTTGTTGTATGGTTTAATTGTAAAACGTCTTGAATAAGCGATATGGCACGGTCTGTTGCTTGTTTTGTTGACTCTCCGCCTGAAAAGGCAATATCTATATTTGTAAAAGTAGATTCTAGTTTTTGCATCCAATCATCCATTGGAACGTTGCTCAATATGCGTTCAGTTAATCGTTCATCTTCTTGGATAGATAAGTTAGCTTGGAGCGCATAGGGCCGAATGGAATCGATAGCTCGGACAAATGGGCTTGAAATAATATGATCGATTTGTAGATGATTTTCTAAGAGGAATGTAGCAAGGGTATTTGCTTGGTCTTTTCCATCGGTCGTTAATTCAGCATCACGTTTTTGCCCAGTTGCTGAACAATGTCGTATTACAATAATTTTCTTCATAATTCATCCCCATCTTTCAAGTTGACGCTATATACTTCGACAAATGTGGAAATAATTCCTTTTTCTTGTAAAACGGCATATGGATTTAAATATGTGGAAAAGTAATGTGGATAATGAACATTTGAGGTGCAATCATGAATAAAATGATATGTATTGTAGTTAGTCTTTGTTTTTTTATACACTTGTCCACAACTTATGCAGAGTCGAATCAAAAAGTAAATTATCCAAGCAATCGAAATAAGTCATTTGTGAGTGAGGATATTTTTTATAAACAGTTAGATAAGAAAATCTATAAAGAATACAATAATGCAGCATATAGTGTTCGAAAAAAAATCTTATTTAAAGAAGTGCCCGATGAAGAATTTTCTTTCCTACAAAAAACAGCCGTGGGTTGTCGGAGTAGTGTGATGCTTCAAGATTTTTTTGTTCATCCTGATCGCCAAGTTTATTTTTTTGCTTCCTTTTCTCAAAATGAAGTAGAAGAGTTTCATAAATATATCGTTATAGATGCAGAAACAAAGAGGGAGCTGCAAGAAGGAAAAAGCTATCATCATTGCGACAATCCATAAAAAATAAACCACCAATCGGTGGTTTATTTTTTACTCCGGTACACTCATTAATTTCGCTTTCATTTTGCGAATAAGAACGACAGCGCCAATTGTACAAAGAAGTGTAATTCCTTCTGCAACGAAGATATTGATTGTTTTTGTTTGGTAAAGTGCCGCGAAAAAGTCTACAAATGCGTGGAATAGTATAGCGTATACTAGGAAGATATATTTCTTCTGTTTTACTGCGTATAAAACAAGCATTGTAAAGGCAATTTGAAGCACGAGTGCCATAATTCTTTCTAAGCTACCAAGGAAGTATAAGTAGGCAGGTTGCTGAATTAACATGTCCTGTAAAATGCTCAGCTCGGGTTTTTGTTCAATCAGTCGAGCGAAGCTACCATCGTTAATAGAATTAGCAAAGATTAATGCTTGTAATGCAGAAAAACCGCCAATTAAAATAGATTCAATTCCGCCGTGACCAATTCCATAAGCGAAGCCATCTTTATATTCTAGATATTTTTTTAGTAAGAAGAAGAAGGCAACGAAGCGTCCTAATTCTTCAAAAATACCAGCAGTCAATCCGCCATAAATTGCGAAGACAAACGGATTTTCTAAAAATGGAGCGATTGTTGGATTACCGCGCATAAATAGGTGGAATGGTGTTTCAAGAATTTGGGTAAATCCGATAAAGATAAGAACACCAATGCCGACCACTTTCCAATTCATATTATATTTTTTACGGAAATAAACGAGTACAATAATTGGGACCAGAATCGAGACAATGAGTTGAAAGATGATGCTGGCAATTACAGTATTTGAAACCATACTTTCACCGCTTTCTAATATATGTACATAACTATTATGCATCAAATATAGGAGAGATGAAACTTTTTAAGATAAAATGAATTTACTTATTGACTCTAACGTTGCGTCATACTTTATCGTATGTACTAAGGGGGAGATACAAATGACAATGAGAGTAAAAGAAGTAGCTGATTTAGTTGGAATTAGTGTGCGCACACTGCATCATTACGATGAAATTGGGTTGTTAACCCCAGACGAGACGACAGAGTCTGGATATCGTCTGTATTCCAATGAAAATTTAGAGACATTGCAGCAAATTTTGTTTTTTAAAGAGCTTGGCTTCCCTTTGAAAAAAATTAAAGAGATTATCATGAGTCCATCATTTGATCGCGAAGAGGCACTAGAGCTTCATAAGAAAATGCTTCTTGAAAAGCGTGCTAGATTAGATAAGGTGATTGCGACGATTGATAAAACAATTCAGCATACAAAAGGAGAGATTGAAATGACGAATAAAGAGAAATTTGAAGGATTCGATTTCAGCCATAACCCATATGAAGAAGAAGCACGGGAAAAATGGGGAGATGCAGCTGTAGATAAAGCGAACGAATATGCAAAAGGTATGTCAAAAGAGAACCAAGAGGAGTTTAATGCTATTTATAGAAATTTAGCAGCGCTTAGACACGGAGCACCAGATTCTAAAGAGGCACAAGAAGCAATTGGAGTGTGGTACGATTACTTGCAAAACTTCGGTGCATATTCATTAGATGCTTTTAAAGGACTCGGTCAAATGTACGTCGCTGATGAGCGCTTCACGAAAAATATCGATAAGTTTGGTGAGGGGTTAGCGCAATTTATGTGTGATGCGATGGAGGTTTATGCGAATCGTAATAAAAAATAAAAAGTAAAACAGGTGGAGATTTTCTCCACCTGTTTTACTTTTTAATCATATCATTCAAAGTCTGATCTCCCGTATTGTTCAAATGAGGATTTTTACTCATTTCACGTTTTAGCATATCGAGGCTTTGCGTATATTCTGTATCATTTAATGCGCCAGATTGAAGACCTTGAATTTGGGAAATCAACTTTTGGTCTGTTGATACATATGCTTTATAATAGCGAGGGACGATGGACAAAGCAGCTCTATATACTTGATCTGCTACGAGTTTTGGATCCGTTGTGTTTGCACGGTATACAACAAATACTTCATCATCGGTAACGAGCGTAGCAGCGTTTGTAACGTCAGGAAGTTTGACTGTCATACTTGTAATCATTTCAGCAACTTTCTCACGGTTAATGGCTCCTACTTGTTTGTTAGATACTTCATGCTTTTGTTTAGATGAATAGCCGACCTTTGTGAGCCGTGTATTTGTATTTTCTGTATGATACATGTCATTTTTATTGGAAACAAGAACACGGCTTCCTTCTTCACGTTCCATTTCAGCTTTGTTCGCTGATTGGCAGCCTGCAAATAAGGAAATAGTGAGAAGGGAAAGTAAAATTTGTTTTTTCACGATGTATCACCTCCTTCTCCATAGCATGTACTAATTTGCAATTTTTTGTATTTGAAATTGTTGGTTGTTATGCTTTGTGATACGATAAAAAGAAGAATGCTTAGAGAGGAAGTTAATGATGGAGCAAAAGCAAGAGATTCATGCTACGGTGAGCATTAATAATGTGCAGTACGAAGTAATTAAAAACTTTCGTGACGGTTTTAGTGAAGAAGCATTTAAAGAGCGCTATGCAGAAATTTTAAATAAATATGATTATATCGTTGGAGACTGGGGATATGAGCAACTTAGACTGCGCGGATTCTTTGATGATAGTAACCAGCGTGCGACATATGATACGAAAATTAGTACGTTAACGGAGTATTTATACGAGTACTGTAACTTCGGTTGCGCACATTTCGTATTACGAAAAGTGAAGAAATAAAAAAATCCTCTTACGATTGTAAGAGGATTTTTTGCATTATAAACAAATCGAGATATAATCTCCTTGAGATAGTATTGTATTTGGCTTCATTTGTTGTCCGTTCAATTGAATATCCCCATTTTTAATTTTATCCACAATGAGTGTACGGCTCCAGTCGGAAATATATGTGGATAAGGCTTTATCGATGCGGTGGGAACCGAAAACGATGTCTAATACGATCGTGATTTTAGCTATGCCGTTTTCTTTATGTTGCATAATGGAAATAGTAGTAGTTGTTTCGGCTTGATCTTGCTGCGTCATATCGACTGTTTCAACGTGATCAGTAAATGATTTATAAATACGCAGTTTTTGATTCCACGTATGATCTTTCGGACATTTATAAATGGCAAAGCGGTATATGTTTTTTCCGTTGGCGTTATGCCTACGAATATTCGTGTCAGTAAATAAGGTAGTGCGTCTGCAATTTTTACAATACTTTTCGATTGTGTTTTGCTCATTTTCATATAAACTCCAAGAAAGTTGTACTTTCTGCATTTTTCTTCACCTCTTATAGTAGTGGCAAAGAAACGTAATACAGCTATTTGGATGTCTTGTAGTATGAAGACATGAGAAAAAGACAAAAATAAAAGGAGGTTCCCTTAGGAACCTCCGTAAACATCATACTACAGATGCGTTACGTTCCTTTGTAATGGGAATGGGCAGACTACTCCCTTGAAAAAGCGTGGTGCTTTTTTGAGAGTAATGCTATCCAATTGCTGGTCCATTACAAAGTAAATGTTGGCATACGTAGATAACGTCCTTTCTATCCAAATAGATTTATTCTTAATTATAACATATTAGTTTGAAAATTAAAAATACTTACAATGAAAAAACACCAGCTAAAACAGCTGGTGCCTAAGATAAATTATATAAGTTCAAATAAAAATGAGCGTAGTTCTTCTGCAATTTCTTCAGTCATAGAAAATGCGTGCTCTAAGTAGCCTGGTTCGTTTAAATCGTCAGCACCGATGATTGCAAATTTATTGCGTTGCATATCAAGGACAATTGTTTTACCGTAATGACGATCGGAGTATAATAGCGCTAAATCGTGACGCTCATTTTCTCCCATAAAGCTAACGAAACGAGTTTTTGTAGCGACAGTATCGTCGTACAGAAAGAAACGTTCTTCCATACACATGGCTCCTTTATTAAATATCTAAGTTTAAGTGTGGTTTATGATCTAAATGGTGATGCGTTTTAATGAATCGTACTGTTCTTGTTTTGTAACGCATTACGATAGAGTATGTTTCAGCTAAATCTCCACCAAGGAATTTAACACCGTCTAATAACTCACCAGCAGATACACCAGTTGCTGAGAAGATTGCATCATCCCCAGATACTAAGTCATCTAACATAAGAAGTTGACGAGGATCTTCTAATCCCATTTCACGACAACGAGCTTCTTCTTCTTCGTTCATTGGAACTAAACGAGCTTGCATTTCACCTTCAAGGCATTTTAATGCTGCTGCAGAAATAACACCTTCTGGAGCTCCGCCAATACCTACGAATAAGTCGATACCCGTTCCAGGTAGTGCTGTTGCGATTGACGCACCAACATCACCGTCACCAAATAATTTTACGCGTGCACCTTTTGCACGAACACGGTCAATAATATCTTGATGACGTTCACGTTCTTGAACGATAACTGTTAGATCGCGAATCTTTTTATTGTTAGCTTCTGCTACAATTTCAATTGTTTTTTCAATTGGATCATCTAAGCTAATTTTACCAGCTGCTTTTGGACCAACCGCGATTTTTTCCATGTACATATCAGGAGCATGAAGAAGGTTCCCTTTGTCTGCGATTGCAATAACTGCCATTGCATTTGCAAGACCTTTTGCAACGATGTTTGTACCTTCTAATGGATCAACGGCGATGTCTACTTCTGGACCGTTACCTGTTCCTAGTTCTTCACCAATATACAACATCGGTGCTTCATCAAGTTCTCCTTCACCAATTACAACTGTACCTGCCATGTTTACTGAATCGAACATATCACGCATTGCTGTAGTTGCTGCATCATCTGCTTCATTTTTCTTTCCGCGGCCCATCCACTGTGCGGATGCTAAGGCTGCTGCTTCTGTTACACGGACAATTTCTAGTGCGAGTTCACGTTCCAAGATTCCATTCCTCCAATTTCAAAAATCATACAAATATAACTATAACAAATAACGGAGAAAAGGTGAATTCGAAAAATTGTCGATTTTTTCAGAAGAAAGCGTTACAATTAAAATGTAAATGCTTTAATTTCCAGGTAGGTGACATTCATGTATTTTGTAGACAGAAAGAAAATAGAACAAATGCTAGTATGTTTAGAACGAGCAACAAGTACATTTCAAGAGAAAAAGATATATGAAACCGAGTTTGAATTTTACGCATTAGAGCGCATAGCCCATCTTATTATTGATTGTGTATTAGATGCCGGGAATGCGATGATTGATGGATTTATTATGCGCGATCCAGGAAGCTATGAAGATATTATTGATATTTTAATGGACGAGCGAGTGATAAGTGAAGAAGATGGACAAGGGATGAAAGAAATTATCCTTCTTCGAAAAATGCTTACGCAAGACTATATTCAAATGAATCATGATGAATTATATAAGACGATTCAAAAACATATTGCAGTGGTAGAGAAATACCCAGCAAATGTTCGCAGTTATTTAGAAAAGGAATTAGGACCTGTATCTGCATTTGTACCAGAATAATTATGCTTATAAGATCCCCAGAGAATGCCTTTTGGGGATCTTATATTGTATGTGAGAAAGAAAAGGGAGAAGGGTGAAGTATGGGGGAAGCACGTACTACGAAAGACGAAATTGTACAATTGTTGAAAGTAAAGGGAGAGTACACGGTAGCTGAACTAGCTGACGTTTTAGAGATTACAGAAATGGCGATCCGAAGACATTTAAGTAATCTTGAGAAAGACGGACTCATTTATTCTAAGATGGTAAGGCAACATGTCGGAAGACCAACTTATTTGTATGGATTAAGTGAAAAGGGAGAAGATACATTCCCGAAAGAGTATAAGCAATTTGCAATTGATATGCTAGAAGATTTAGCTCGAATGGGTGATGAAAAAATACTTCGTTACGTTTTAAAAGAGAGAACGAAGCGAATGGAAGAACAGTTACAAAAGAGAGTGAGTAATCAAAAGAATTTAGCATATAAAGTGCAAGAGATAGCAGCTATGCAAGAGAAAAACGGTTATATGGTTCAAATAAAGAGAGATGGAGAGAATTCTTTCGTAATTGAAAAACAAAACTGTCCGTTAAAGGAAATTGCAGAGAGATTCCCGCAAGTATGTGAAGATGAAAAAGAGATGTATAAGCGTTTATTTGCAGGAGCAGATGTAAAGACGTTAGCAAATATGTGTGAGGGCGATTGTAGTTGTTCTTACCAAGTAAAAGAGAAAAAATGAACGTTATGGGGCGCTTTTAGGTAAAGCGTTTTTTTCTTTGGAAAAAGCGGGTAATATAAGAGTGGTATGATAAGGTGAGAACGTTAGCATAGAAGGAGAGACATAATCAATGTATAAAGGTTACTTAATTGACTTAGACGGTACGATGTATCGCGGAGAAGAACAAATTGAAGAGGCAAGCGACTTCGTAAAAGCATTAGGAGAGCGCGGCATTCCTTATTTATTCGTTACGAATAACTCAACGCGTAAACCAGAACAAGTGGCAGAAAAACTTGTTCGTTTCGATATTCCAGCGAAAGCAGAGCAAGTATTCACAACGAGTATGGCGACTGCGAACTTCATTTATGAACGTAAACAAGACGCAACTGTATATATGATTGGTGAAGAAGGCTTACACGATGCACTTGTGGAAAAAGGATTTGAACTTGTGGATGAAAATCCTGATTTCGTTGTTGTTGGTTTAGATCGTGACATCACATATGAAAAGTTAGCAAAAGCGTGTCTTGCTGTGCGTAATGGCGCGACGTTTATTTCTACAAATGGGGATATTGCCATCCCAACTGAGCGAGGATTATTACCAGGTAATGGTTCATTAACATCAGTTGTAGCAGTATCAACAGGTGTGGATCCAATCTTTATCGGAAAACCAGAATCAATCATTATGGAACAAGCTTTAAAAGTACTTGGCATAGAAAAAAATGAAGCATTAATGGTTGGGGATAACTACGATACAGACATTTTAGCAGGAATAAATGCTGGCATGCATACCCTTCTTGTCCACACTGGAGTCACAACTGTGGAGAAGTTAACAGAATATGAAGTACAACCAACGCAAGTTGTTCATAACTTGACGGAGTGGATTGAGAAGATGTAATGAAGAAAGCTGTTCCAAACTTTGGAACAGCTTTTTTTCTAATATTTGCGGGCAGCCCGATTGGTGTGGGCTAACATTCAGTTGTGACTAGTGTCGATTTTTGTCGGTAAGTCGATATATTTGAAAAATCGCCGATATAATCTGAGTTGCGCCGATATATTTAGAAAATCGCTGATATAATATGAGTTGCGCTGATATATTTAGAAAATCACTGATATAATTTTATTAGAACGCACGATTCACAACGTCTTTAACCTCTTCAAGATATTGCTTACGCACACTGTTATCCACAGAAGGAACACTTGTATAGAATGTATGCTCAATTGTTTCAATGCCTGTAAATTCAAAAATACCAACATCCGCTGTTTTCTTCATTGCATCAAACATGCCGCCTGCTGTGTATGCCTCTTTCGTATTACCCATTGTAGATAATAACAATCCTTTTTTACCGCTTAATAACTTTTCAATACCGTTTTCACCGTAAGCATAAGCAAATCCATGGCTAAACACACGGTCAACGTATCCTTTTAAAATAGCAGGAAGTCCCGCCCACCAAACTGGATAAATAAATGTAATGCTGTCAGCCCAAGAGATATGCTCTTGTTCTTCTTTAATATCTTCTGGTGTATTTCCTTTAGAAAATGAGATGAAATCGGAAGCGCCTAATACTGGATTAAAGTTTAATTCGTATAGATCGCGAACGCGTACTTCGTGACCTTTTCCTTCTAATTCACTTTTTACCGTTTCTAAAATCGCATGGTTGAAGCTTTCTGTATTCGGGTGTGCATAAACGATTACATGTTTCATTTTTCTTCCTCCTATTTGTGGATATGTGAATAGTTATTTGTATATCTGTAACTATTATGGTTACTACCTTTATAGAAGTCAAGTAATACATATGTATGTATAAAAAGACGCCCGAAAATCGCCTTTTTATACCCCGCTCATACAAAGTACAAAAAAGACAAATAAAATAATGACAATACCAATGCCGAAGTTAAATACGAGAGTACTATCCATATATGTAGCCCCCTTGTTTGAAAGTAAAAAGCACTCTAGTTAAGAGTGCTTTTTTATTTTGAATCTACTTTATAACTTTTAGAAAGTGATTCATGCGTGTAATGATTTACATTATTTTATGTATTTATACTTTGAAATGAGTAAGTCCTTGTTGGATATAGAAAAAAAGACACTCGTGGAGTGTCTTTTAAGATGACAAAATGTGCCAATTGCTTGAGGTTGATAAGACGCTAATTTCCGTGTTAACGCCTTTTCTTTAATCAAGAAGTGTAGCAACAGCGATTCAAATAGATTGTACCATTTGTTTAATTGTGGTGCGTATGCAATTGTGCATATTATGATCATGAGGTAGGTAATGAACTGTGAATAATTTGAAGTGATTTATTTACGATTTCTTCTGCGGCATATATGCCGATTGCGTCTGTTTTTAAAATATGAGGTTGTAAGTTATCATGCATTGCCCCTAACTCACCATGAAGTGGTGCGAAGGCATGGTTCGCCTTTTCAAGCATGCATAAATCAAGTAAAGAATCCCCAGCTGTAATAATCGTATCTATTTGCAAAATTTCTTTTATATATTGCACGGCGTCCCATTTGTTAATTGGTTTTGGTACAAAGTATAGCTTTCTACCTTGAAGTGAATGATTCCAGCCTTGTTTGTCTAACCAGGAAGTGAAGGATGATAATTCATCATAAGGAATGTTCTCCCGTTTAATAATGCAATAATGGAATAGATCATCAGCTGTTTTTTGTGATATAACCCAATCTTTATGAGCTATTTGTCCAAATTCCTTTAGTATGTCGTTTCCCTCTATACATTCAAACGATAGTCTTTCTTTTACTATCCTGTTCCAAGTACCATCTTGTTTACCGTTATGAAGGATATTACCGCCGTTACTTGTAATGGCGTATTCGGGAATGATTTCGTCTTGGAATAAAGAAATACGCTGAAACTGCTCAATAGTTCTTGTTGTAACTGGGATGAAATGTGAGTGCAGTTGCAATTTTTTTAGTAGTGAAATGGTTTTATGTGATATGAAAGAAATTTCTTTCCCATCTAAAGTTTCAATGAGTTGAATTGATTCATCTTCTATAGGGGCACGAAACGATTTCCGGGAATAAATAAGCGTCTGATCAAGATCACTGGCGAAAATCATATCGTTTCCCTCTTAAGAGGCTTAATGAGCCCGCAACATGAATAAGCCATATTCTCATAGATTTCAATAGGGACATTCTTTTCTTTAGCAAGAAGTAAAATATGCTTTAAATCGGGATTGTTTTGCTTACGTATTAAAATTTTCCACGGTATTCTCCGGAGTAATACACGAGTTGTTTCGCCCACTCCTGGTTTGATTAAGTTAATATCGTCAATTTCAAAGTAATTTTGGATAGACTGTATATCTTTTAATCCTTGCCAAGAGGGATCAGTGTAAGTTGAAGTAATATAACGTAATTGATTATCTATATGAGAATGAACAGAAGGGAATAAATCTGTTACCTCATCAATGAATAAATTTGATAAGTCTTCTTGTTCTAGCTCTTTATAATATTTAACACCATGAAAATCATTTGGACCGATATAGGTGTCATTTAGTACAGTGCGGCTAATGAGTCCAGAGACTGTTGCATTTAAGCAAGCGCTAGGAATAAGAAAATCTTCACGTGTACCGTAAATTGAAGTACAGTAACCGGGATCAGCAAGCACAGCCATACAATGAGAAATGTGTGTATTATTTCGTTCGTTAAATGTGTGTACTGCATATTCTAATTCTTTTTTTATTGCACCTTTTCCAGTCCACCCATCAATGAATTGAATTGTTTCTTTAGGGTGATGTTCCAAAATATAATGGAGTGCATTTTCATCAATACCGCGTCCGCGAACAATAGAAATACAATAGTGAGGTACATCAAGGTTGTATTGATAGCGTATGTAGCGTTTGATAAGAATGCCAATAGGTGTACCAGCACGAGCTAATGAAACGAGGACAAGGTTAGTTCCTTTAGTTTGTATAATCTGTTCGGCGACAACTCCAACAGCGATGGCTAGTTTGTGTTTGTATTGTTGCAGGGAAGAAAAGAATAAATCCATATACGCTTTAGAGGGTTTATATTCCATTGGTAACATTTCGGAATAATGTGTGCCAGCTTGAATTGCTTGTTCTCTAGTTTCCGTGGAACTTTCTTTCATTAAATCACTAATATCTTTTAATAGAAAAATAGCATCATTTGGATTGTAACTACTAATATGAGAATTTACTTTTACCATAATTATCAACCTTCCTTTTCTATGCTATTTGAAAATGAGACGATATGAATAAAAGGAATAACTGTTTGTAACTGCTGTAGAAGAGGAGATAGGGCTTCTTCCCCTAAATCACGCTCAATGAAAACAAATGCTTCATCGTAATCATGAGGTGAAATATTATAAAAGTAATTTGTTATAGTAGGATCTTCAGGACTTGGATATGAGAAATGATTATGAATGGCGTAGTTCACATCATTTGAAACAGGATGGATAGGGCTTCTTGTTGTAGATTGATATAAAATATTTTCACCCATTTCAGCAGCAATTTTCATTGGGATATACATAAATTCACCCGTTCCGAGACAGAGTGTTCGTTTTCCCATTCTTTCTCTTTTTAAAGTTTTTCCTGCTTCTTGGGCGAAAGAATGAATGTGCTTTTGTTCATATGCTGAAATGCCAAATCGCCCAGTATATTTTATATAATTTGATGTATAGGGTGATTTTAGGCAGGTAAGGGTATGTTTTTTGAAATCAGGTTTTGTTTCTTCAATTTGAATCTCTTTTTTTGCAATATTTAATGGTTGGCCAGTTGTATGAATACTGCCTTCTAATAAAGAAATAACATGAACCTTAATTTGAAGTTCTTCTTCTAATTGTTTAAATTGTTTTCTATTAGTATGAGAACGCCAGTCTAACAAAGAAGCAATTATATATTCTTCTCGTGGGAATTTATTTTGAATAGATCTAATAATATTTAATGCTGTTTTTCCTGTTGTCATCTCATCATCTACGAGAACAATTGGATTGTTGTTTTGAAAAAAGCTTTCATCTACATAACAACGGTGTGATGTTGCATGAGAATGTTCTTCCTCAAATGTAATGACAGATTCTAGGTGGGGTATCGATTCCCTAGTTGTATGTACATACTTTGCATTTTGAAAGCATTGAAACATAGAATGACCAAGTGATGTCGCTGTTTCAGCGAATCCGATGAACAAAACTTCTTCTTGCAGAGGATATTGATAACGAAATACTTCCTCTGGGATTTCATCAATTTCTAATGAAATGAGATTTAAAATTTCTTTTTGAAATGGATGAGAAATATTATGTAGTATTTCCATATATCTTGCAGCGAGAGCAACTCCACTTGATAGAGAGACTGCAGGTTTAATAGGAAGATGCTTTCCAAGGATTGTACTCACAAATAAAAAACTACGTTTCTTATTTATTCTCGCAGCCATTTGAAAAAGATTGTCTAGCGCTAAATTATATGGATTATCACGTACTTCTACATGAACTTGTATATTATTTAAAACGTTATACGTGTTGCTTTGCGTTTGTAATAAGGAGATCGGTGAATTGTTTGTTTTCATGTAGCACCCCGTAAATATTAGATTTTAAAATGGTTTTGCGAGCCCACCCATAATGAGGTTTTACTTCATTCATTTTGTTAGAAAAACTGCTTTTTAGCACTCCATTATACGTATCTGCATTTTGTAAAATTAATCTCGCATCTAAATAATCTTCCATTGTGACAATGTGCATTGCCTGTACAACTTTAATATGAGATGGGTGAATAACTGTCTTTCCGATTAAGCCATTTGCATGGTCAAGTGATACCTCTTGAATAAGCCCTTCTTCATAATCATTAGAAAAATATTCCCATACACATCCTGAAATAATATATTCATTTGTTGCCCTTGAGAAAACGTTAATAATGTCTGAAATACAATCACGGACAACAGTAATATGATAGATAGGTGTGTATTTATTACGCCGAATACTAAATATACTTGAAAAATCAGTAGCACCAATACGTACATTTAAGATGTAATCGTGATAAGAATCTAGTAAATCCTTTATTTGTAATAATGATTCTGCCCGTGTTTCCTTATACATAATTTCGGGTGATTCTAAAATCGGCATGCCATATAACGATAATGAGTATAACTCGTTTATATATGCAAGCTGATCGATATAAGTCTTTCCGTTAATCGGTGTGAATTTTGGAAAGACAAAACCACATAAACAATGAACGGCACTACCTAATTCAGTAACAATTTTCTTCATTTGACTTGGCTGTCGAACTCTAATAAAAAGGAGTGGGATGTCTGCTTGATTTAGTATGTTGGCACTGACTAAGTTAGCGATTTGCTGTATTTGAACGACGATGTTTTGCTCTGCAAGTTTTACTTCCTCATCGCTTATAGCGTCCTCTAGACAAAGAATAATTGAGATAGCATCCACATGTTTCCTGCTAATTATATCTTCCGCAATCGTTTCTTTCGTGCCAGGAGTATATAGTGTAGCGCCTAGTGCGTAAGCTAGTTGTTCTTTTCCTATATTTTTTGAAAAATTAAGAGGTTCTTTATAGAAAAAATTTTGCCGTTCTTCTGAGGAGAGATAAGAAAAGTAATTCAAATTGTCACCACCTTATTTATAATGATTCTGTTTAATCGTAACATAATAAGAAAAATCTTCCATAAAAATGAAGCAAGAAATTAAAAAAATATATTGAGAAAGATGAATTATAAGATGAATATCGAATATTGTTAATAGAAATATAATAGGGGGAAAGAGAAAGTGGATATACATAAATTAACAGAGGAAGAAGCAAATGAGATAAATACTTGGACGTACGAGGAACCATATAATTTATATAGTTTTTCAGGCGAGAAAGAAGTAATGGAAGAGCTATTAGATGGAACGTATTATGGCTGTTGTGATGATCAAGGAGACTTCATCGGTTATTTTTGTTTTGGAGCAAATGCACAAGTACCAGGTGGAAGAGATGCTCATTTATATGGTGGAGAAGATGTGATTGATACCGGACTTGGCATGAAGCCGGCGTTAACCGGGAAAGGAATGGGGAAAGAATTCTTCCAAGCTGGAATAGCGTTTGCCACGAAAGAGTTTAATGCAAAAATGTTTCGATTAAGCGTAGCGACATTTAATACAAGAGCGATTACGTTATATAAAAATATCGGATTTAAGCAAGGGCCTATTTTTTTGAGTCGCGGAAGAGAATTTATGCTGATGGAATATGAAAGACCGTCAGCATGAACCTGACGGCCTAGAAAACACTATTATTCTGAGTGCTCAGCTCGGTGCGCTAAACGGCTTGAAGCAGCGGCAGCGATTCCGCCAACGATATCATCAAGGAACGTGTGCACCTTTCCAGTTGATTTATCATTTAAGTATTCTAAAATACCAGGTTTTAATTTATCAATATATCCAAAGTTCGTGAAACCGATAGAGCCGTACACATTCACGATAGAAAGTGCGATAACTTCATCAATTCCGTATAAGCCTTCGTCACGTTTTACAATATCTTGTAACGGTTCACTTAGCATTCCCTTTTCAGCAAGGACATCAAGCTCGATACCAGTAATCAGTGCGTTTTGTACTTCACGTTTTGATAGTACACGTTCTACA
This sequence comes from Bacillus sp. JAS24-2, assembly GCF_008274905.1. NCBI lineage: Bacteria > Bacillati > Bacillota > Bacilli > Caryophanales > Bacillaceae > Bacillus > Bacillus sp. JAS24-2. The sequence goes on along the minus strand of NZ_CP031068.1, from coordinate 4,707,798 downwards.
TTGTAACGGCATTCTGACATCTCTAAATTTGGATGATATTTTTTTTGAAGAAAATGAACAAGTTCAGCAATATCGTCAATTGTTACACCGCGTTCTTGTAATAGTTTTAATGCTCTTTCTTGTAGTTGATTTGATTCTTTCATGTTTATCACCTTTTTTTCTTTTTAGTATTTGTATACGTTTCGTTGCTTTATCATGTGCATAGGAATGAAAGGCGAGCACAAGCTCATATATATAAAGAAAAACCATAGGTGGCGACTGCGATGATTCAGCATATTTATGAGCATTATCACATGCATGTTAAAGAATTAATCCCCCTTGGCCCCTATAAAAGCTTTTGGATTCGCAACAAAATTTATGTACTTGTTCCAATTGGAGAAATGGAGGAAGAAGTACTTGTAGAGATGAAAAAGCTCAGTGATTATATGAACCAGCAAGGGGATATAACTGTAGCGACTTTCGTTCCGACTATACACGGCTACTATGTAAGTGAGATAGAAGAACAAAATTACTGCTTATTAAAAGGTATGCGCACGTTAGAACGACATGCTATGTCATTAGGAAGTGAGCTTTCTATATTCCATAAACGAGGTGCATTCTTTCCAGAAGAAATTGAGCAATTAAGCCGAATTGGTGAATGGAAAGCGTTATGGGAAAAAAGGCTCGATCAATTAGAAAAGTTTTGGCAATCACAAGTGATGAACCACCCTTCAGATGTATTCGATCAATTGTTTATTGAATCCTTCCCGTATTACTTAGGAGTTGCAGAAAATGCCATTCAATATGTTGTCGATACAGAAATGGATGATACGCCGCAACTAACGGATGCAGCAACAATTTGCCAAGAACGATTCACACCTTTATTATGGCATCAAACGAAGCGTCTCAAACTTCCTTTTGATTGGGTGTATGATCACCCGAGTCGAGATATTGCAGAATGGATCCGCCATATGACGATAGAAAAAAAGAAAGACTGGGAGCAAACAATCGTTCAATTTGTTACGGATTATGAACGGAATTATTCGCTATCCTCATTTGGCTGGCGCTTATTATTTGCAAGGCTCCTGTTCCCGCTTCATTATTTTGAAACGGTCGAACGATATTACCAAACTGGAAACGAAGAACAAAAAAGCATATATAGAGATCGCTTAGAAGCCATTTTACACGATGTGAACCGCTCAGAGCAATTTATGAAGCATTTTTATGGTTCACTTCGTTTACCAGTAGATAAGCTCGGGATTAGAAAATTAGATTGGCTATCTTAAAAGTATAAAAAAGAGACCGATGGAGGTCTCTTTTTTATACCACAATTTTATGTAATACATTATGCCCCTACCTGCTGATCTGCACATATATTTAAAACGAATTGATGCCCTTCGAGTTTTTCATTTACTTTACCCAATAATTCTTGCTGAATTTCTTTAAATAAAAATTGATAGCTTGTATTCCATGTTGGTATAACGGATGAAAGGCCTAATAAATATTCTTTTTTCTTTTCTAGTTCTTGAATTGTTAAAAAAGTGTTCCCCATTTTTGGCATCTGTCGTCCCCCTATGTTTTTTACTTTATATGTGTGAACGATTCACTATATAGTATTAATTATCGCATTTTTTGAGAGGGATTTCCAATTTTGTTTTATGATGTTAACGGATAAATGTGATTTGAATAAAAAAAGGAGACCAAATTTGGTCTCCTTTTAGCAAGTGACTTTGAACGAGCCGCTTCCGCTTTTAATTAAAATACTTGTTCTACTTCGATAACGCCTGGTACTTCTTCAAGTAACGCGCGCTCGATACCAGCTTTTAGTGTGATTGTAGAACTTGGGCAGCTTCCGCATGCACCCATAAGGCGTAGTTTTACGATACCTTCTTCAATGTCTACTAATTCAACGTCTCCGCCATCGCGAAGTAAGAATGGACGTAATTTATCTAATACTTCTAATACTTGTTCTTGCATATGTGGGTTTTCCATTTTTATCGACTCCTTTCATCAGTTTTATTATAATCAAGATAGAGGGGAAAATCTATTTTTTCTCTTCTTGTTTTATTGTCGAAATATTGTATCGTGTTTTTTCAGTATAGGGGTATGGAATAAGTTTGTAAAATGATGTGCTTATGTAATAAGACATCTGAATATACTGTTGGGACAAGAAGTGGGGGAGAAGAAATGGTTAATGTTCAAGTGTATGGGACGAAAGTAATTTGTGCGAGCTGTGTTGGAATGCCATCTTCAACAGAAACGTTTGAATGGTTACAAGCGGCAATTGGTCGTAAATATGAAGGACAAGAAAATAAATTTAATTTCGAGTATATTGATTTCCAGGAAGAACAAGAAGATGCGGATAAAAAAGCATTCGCAGAGCGCGTAGTGGAAGAAGATTTATTTTATCCGGTCGTTCTTGTAAATGGAGAAATTGTTGGAGAAGGAAATCCTCGTTTGAAGGATGTTTACGAAGAAATCGAGAAATATTTATAAAACAAGAAGTCTTTGCGAATTTGCAAAGGCTTTTTTTATTGGAGGGATAGATATGAAAAATGGAGTGAAGCATGCGTTACCAACGGCAGTAGAGCAGTTAATGGAGCGGTACACAGTAGAATTAAAAGAAATTTTTTTGGATGAAAAAATAGTCGGGGTATATATTTACGGATCCATCGCACTAGGTGCATTTCATAAGGAAACGAGCGATGTTGATTTTGTTACAGTGATAAATGATTCCGTGAATGAAGCTGAAAAACAGCAGCTTGTGGAACTACATAAGAAACTTAGTGATAATATGCTAGGTAAAAGAATGGACGGTATGTATATTCCGCTTGCTGACTTAGGGAAATACAATGATGAAATGAACGAGTACGTGTATTGTGCAGATGGTAAAGCTAATGTTGGTCATTGGGACATTAATGCGGTCACATGGTGGACGTTGAAAAATCAAGGCATTACAGTTACCGGAAAAGAAGCAGAAGATCTTCCGCTGCAAATACAATGGAATGATGTAGTAAATACGATGAAATACAACGTAGAACAGTACTGGAGTGAAAAGGCGAAGAAGCCATATTTATTTTTTATAGAAGAGTGGGTAGAATCAGCTGTCGTTACGATGGGACGTATTTTATATACACTAGATCATAAAACAATCGTTTCAAAAGATAGAGGCTTGCAATACTTGTCAGAACGTTCAGCGGAAGAATGGGAGCTTTTATTAAAAGAAGTAGCGAGAATACGGCAGAACCCAAAAGAAAAGCGAATGCTCTCAAGGTGGAGAAGGGCAGATATGACGAAGAGGTACTTACTACATTTAATTGAGACGTGTAGAGAGAAATGGTAGGGAAGAAAATGGACAATACAGTGGGGTGTATTGTCTTTTTTATTTTGTAGTAGATAGAAAAGTATTTACAAGTATTGTGTAGAGGAAAGATAATAGAAAAAAATATGTGCATGGGGGAAGATGATGAGTAAATATAAATTACATATAGATAGAGAACAATTATGGAAAGGATGCGTTTTAAATTCGATTGCCCATGCAATTAATGTAGCGCATTGTCCAGATTTCTCACATGAAAGTTCATGGGATGGATTTAACTATAGTATGCAAGATAGCCAAGGCGGACAAGGGGCAATTACGTTTCATCCGAATTACACGATTGTATGTCTTCAAGATGTGAATAGTGAGAGAATGGATGAGTGGATTGATGCGAAAAGTTATTTTGAAGGGGCACCTTCGGAAGTAATAGATATTGCGAAAGAAGAAGCACTTCAATACGTATTAGAAGAAGTAGAAGGCGAAACAGTTCCTTTTATTACAACTGCATTTTGGATTGAGGATAGTGGTGCGTATTCAATTGATTCATTTGAAGAGATGGAAGAGCACGGCGGATTCTTATTAGAAATTCCATTACTTGATACAGAATCAGCAATGGAAAGACTGGAAGAAGAGTATGAACTGACAGAGGAACAAATAGAGCTTTTACAACTCGTGTATGAGAAAAAAATCCAAAGGCCAAATGAGGAAATTAAGTTGTCTAAAGAAGAAGTAGCAATGATTGGAACGGAAGATAGCGAAGGATTGGAAGTTAGTAAGGAGTCATTTGAAGAAATGAATATTACTTGGGAGTTGTAGGGGGGATAAAATATTTCTGATTTAAAAAGTTACAAGAAGAATATAAAGCACTAGTAGAAAGCACAATGTGAAATTATATTGTGCTTTCTACTAGTTTTTTCATATACATATCAACTTCGTGAAAGAATATGGGCTCTTTTTCCTTAGTATTCAGATGCACGGTGCAATGTAAATATTGCTGTAAGTAGCGATTAGCTTGTTCGTACTGTTTTAATTTGTAGAAAGAAAAACAAGTAAGAAGTAGAAACGCTTTTTCTTCTAATATTGGAACGACAGCTAGTACCGGAGTAATGGAATGTATATTTATTTCCACTAAATTTTCATAAGATGTCCACGTTTGAAACCAGTCGAAAATAGTAGAAAGGTAACCCGGAATGTTGATAGTTTCATGTGAAACATTATGCAGAGGAAGTTAATAATGAACTATTCATGAGTTGTGTAAGTGGAAATATGTTTGAAATAGTAGAAGGCTAATTTGTGAGCTCTTTTAAGTCGAGATGTTTGTTTTAAAATAGTAGTATATATTCACTAAAAAAGATGTATAAAAATGATTTTGATGCATCCTTTTTAGTGAATATATAAAATAATTAACTTAGTGTATTAAAGATATGATACATGATTATTTTAATATATTTAAAAGTAAAATGAAATAAGAAACGGATAATTGTCGGAATATATTCGATTTCCGTTCATTTTTATGAAATATGTGTACTTTTTGTTAGATTCCTTCATTTTGTGCATATACAATAAATGTATATAGAAATAAGAAAAGGATGATGTACGTGAAGGACACTGTTTTAAAAGAAACGATTTCTCCACAAGAATTACATAAAGTTGTTCAAAAGAATACAGCTTATTATGACTTTAAGTGGGGGAAAGTAGAAAATCCAGCGCAAGGGAATACATGGAATTGGGTAGCCTTTTTCTTCCCAACTTTTTGGTTAGCTTATCGAAAAATGTATAAGTTATTTATTATATTTGCGTTATTGGCTATACCTAGTATAGTTATACCCCCTTTTATAGATATTCCAGATGGGATTTATGTAACATTTAATTTAGCTCTTCAATTAGGAATGATGATATTTACTGGATGGCAAGGAAACCGTTTATATTACAAGCATGCTGTTCGTGTTTTTCGTAAGGGAGAAGATGCGTCTGATCATGAGAAGGCGTATTTCTTACAATCAAAGGGTGGCGTGAGTATTGCTGGTATGATTGGTTTACAGATTATAGTCGGGATTGTGTTTGGGTTAGCTGCGTTCGGGCTGTCCTTTTTACCAACTGAACCGAATATTAAAAACGTTGTTCGTTCAAGTGGTGAAGGGGTTACGTTAGAGATTATGACTGATAATCCAACTTGGAAGTTTGTGAAGAAAGAAAAAGATTATGACGTAGTAGAGTTTACTGGTTATGATTATACAGAGAAGAAAAACGTGAAAATTAAATTTGCTGTTTATTTCGATGAAGATTATTTCGAGTGGCAAGAGATATATGAAGATAATAAGAAGTTAAGTGAAGAAGAAGTAGAAGAATATCAAATTTACATTGAAGAAAATAATTGGGGGTTCTAGAGGGAACTCATTCATTTTGAAAAGAAGAATCTTGTGAAGGTTCTTCTTTTGTTTATTAGGGGGAGAGAAATGATTTCAGCATGAATAGAAGCTCTAATAGGATCTATTAGTTTAAGTACGGGTTTACACACGAAAAAGATTGATGTTAACATACGTTACTTGCAGCAGTATGAATGGTTTCGAATGATATATGAAGACGAGAAGTATCAAAAGTTATTTATTACGAACTACAAAGTTCGCTCATATTTACAAAGTAAGCTAAGAGTTCGATTGCTCGTGAAAAATAAAAATGCACAACGAAGATTTTTAAAATTAGTAGAAGAGCAAATAGAAAAACGGCATACAAATTGAAATTTTGTAAAATACAATAAAAAATGAGAATTTGAGGTAGGGTTGTCAATAACGTGAGACTATGGCACTATAAAGAAATGCTATACAAATTTTATTTATCGAGATGTAAACATCAATTTTGATTTTTACGTATAAATAATGAACGGAGGAAATGAATTTATGGCTACTTTACCAAATTGTCCAAAATGTAATTCAGAATATACGTATGAGGATGGCGTTCTTTTCGTATGTCCAGAATGTGCTCATGAGTGGGGCCAAGAAGCAGAAGCTGAAAATAATGATGGTGCAAAAGTTGTAAAAGATGCGAACGGAAACGTTCTTCAAGATGGCGATGCTGTTACTGTTATTAAAGATTTAAAAGTAAAAGGAACTTCTTCAGTTGTGAAGATCGGTACGAAAGTAAAGAGTATCCGTCTAGTTGATGGCGATCACGATATCGATTGCAAAATCGACGGTTTCGGAGCTATGAAGTTAAAATCACAGTTCGTTAAGAAGGCGTAAGTAAATAGAAGAGGAGGCGAATAGCCTCCTCTTTTTATTATGTCACTTTTTGTCGGTAAATCGATATTTCGTACAAAATCGTTGATATATTCTGAGTTATGATAGATATATTTGAAAAATCGTTGATATATTGCAAGTTATGATAGATATATTGAAAAAATCGTTAATATAATTTCACTCACCGAGAACGATGCATCATTTACCTCGCATCATAGTCAACCTCTTTCAACTGACATCGCTTATTAAAGAACGTTTTATATCCAAGCTGTAAAAAGATAATGACAGCAAAGGCAGTACTTCCAGAAATACCGAGTATGATGGCGATTTGATATTGAATGGCTGTGAATGGTGATACACCGGATAATATTTGACCAGTCATCATGCCTGGTAAGCTTATAATTCCCATTCCGACCATAGAATTAATTGTTGGTAAAATAGCAGAGTCAAAAGCTTCTCGAATGAGCGGAGCAGCAGCTTCTTTCGGTGTTGCGCCGAGCATAAGTGCACCTTCAATTTGACCTCTTTGCGATTTCATATTGTTTAAGAACGTATTTGCACCAAGAGAAACACCAGTCATGGCATTCCCAACTAACATTCCTGTAATAGGGACGATATATTGCGGAGCATACCAAGGGTCATGACCGATAATAACAAAGATAAATAGTAGAAGTGGCCCAATTGATCCGGCGACCATGGAAAGGGCGGCTACTCGTTTTAATTCTTTAGACATTGGGATGTTAACTCGTTTATAAATATTAAAAATTGCAAAGGTAGTAATAGAAGTGATGAGAGCGATTGTATAAAATGGATTACTGTTTTCAAATACGTATGTAAGGACATATGCAACAAGTACGAGCTGAATGGTCATACGGAATGTTGCGAGCGCGATTTGTTTTTCGCGAGGTATTCCTTTTAATTTTACAAGTCCAATTAAAATAAGAATGAAAATATAGGCAGCTGCAAGTTGCCAAATTTGGAGTTCAATAACGCCCTTCAACTGAGAGCACTTCCTTTCTAGTTGCACCCTTTGTTTTGCTAATTTCAATAATATCATCTGCAATTTCTTCTGGAAGTTGTTGTGAGTGTGTGATGAAGATAACTGTTTTTTTCTTTTTTCGTGCTAGTTCAGTAAATTGTTTCATTACGCGTCGTTCTGTATCACTATCTAATGCTGAAGTTGGTTCATCTAATAAATAGACAGGCGGATCCATAAGTACGATACGTGCAAAGGCAAGTCTTTGTTTTTCACCGCCGGATAATGAGGAGGTGCTATCTTCTAATTGCTTGTCTAAGCTAACGGTTTGTAATGCACTCCGCAGGGCATCATCATTTGGAAATGGTTTTTCAGAAAGACGAAGTCCCATTAATAGGTTGTCTTTAACGGTTCCATCAAAAATAGGTGGAGTTTGCCCAAGCATAACTACGTCACGACGTAATTGAATAGGGTAATAATCAGAAATTAACTTTCCGTTATATTCAATTGTACCGGATGTTGGGGATTGTAAATCGTTTAACATGCGAAGTAATGTGCTTTTTCCGCTTCCGCTTTCACCGATAATACAAGTAATCTTTTCTTTTTGAATCTGTAAATAAGGAATGTGTAGTATATCTTTATATATAACGTCTTTTAATATAAACATAAATCGCTCCTTTCTGATTCTAGTTATATCGTATCAAAAAAAGAGGGGAAAATGGTTATAACGAACAACGTTTTTTCTTCGTCTTGAGTTTTATTAATAAGTTAAGTAAACGATCTAATTCTTGGCTGAAAGAAATCACTTTATCATGAGTGAATCCGTATCGTTCAACGAGATAGATTAGCTCTTTCTTTTTCGCTTCTATTCGATTGTTTAGTTTCGATAAGTTCATAAGTGGAATGTAATGCCTCCTACAAAAGTATTTATCACATGAAAAATAAGACCGAATGAACTCGGTCTTAAAGGAAGTAATAAAACAACTTACAAATAGCATACAATGTTTATCAATATTTTTTAATATAAAAATGAAAAATAAATCATTATAAATATTGAGAAAGATGTGTCTGATAATTTTTAAAAACTGATGCAAAGAGGCTGCCTACATAGTAGACAGCCTGTAAGGTATTAACCTTTATGATATTTGTACATCCAAAGAAGACCAGATTTTAATAATCTCGGTACACGTCCCATTAATGGTTGGTTTGCTAGTAAACCAAAGCCGTGCTTCTTACCAAGAGATCCTAGAACACCTTTTAATTTAATAACAGGTAGTTCATCCGGGAGTGGTTCATTATTCCAACGTTTTAATAATATTTGGACAATTTGTTCTCCTTGACCTTCAGCCAGTTGGGCAGATGGTGCATGTGGAAGTGCTGCGCAATCTCCTACAACGTAAACATGATCGTTATTTGGAATATTATGATATTTAGTTAAGACAACCCGTCCGCTACCATCTTGTTCAACTGGAAGGTTTCGAACAACTTCATTTGCTTGAATACCAGCTGTCCAGACGATTGCATCACATTCAAGTGGTTCATCGTGGTTGTACACAATATTTGGTTCTACTTTTGTAATGTTAGAGTTTCGTATAATGTTAACTTTATGCTTTACAAACCATTCTTCTACGTATCTACTTAATTTCTCTGGATATGGGAATAAAATTCTATCTTTTCGATCAAATAAATAGATTTTTAAATCAGAACGGCTTTCACGAAGTTCACTTGCTACTTCAACGCCACTTAAGCCAGCACCAACGACAGCTACTGTTGCATTTGGTTCTAGACTATTTAATTGTTCATATGTCTTACGTGTTTGTTCAATTGATTGTAGACTATGTGTATATTCTCTAGCTCCAGGAACGTTATGATATTTATCTTCACAGCCAAGTCCGATAATTAAATCATCATATTGGATCACTTCGCCGCCATCAAGATGAACAGCTTTTTCTTCGAGGTCAATATTTGTTACTGTGCCGTATTGAATATTGAGGCGTGGGTGTTCAGGAAACGGTATACGAATATGCGTTTCTGAAATAGTACCCGCAACTAATGCATAATATTCAGTTTTGAAGCAATGATATGGTACTTTGTCGATTAATGTCACTTGTACATCATCTGGAAGTTGGTTGCTTGGAAGTAGCCTTTGCAGAATTCTCATTCCACCGTAGCCCCCACCTAGTATTACGAGGTGTTTCATGATGGATTACCCCTTTTCTGTTGAAATATCCCCTAATCATAAAATTTTATATTAATAAAATATTTTGACTTTACTCAATCAAATTATATCGAATTTGTGAACAAATAACAATGCATGAATGAATACTCTGTTGTACAATAAGAAGAAAAGTAAACTGTTTTTCTTTTTAAGTTACTCTTTCATTGTAAGTAGCATGTTATATAGAAGAAATCATCTACTTTGAAGTGAAGTAATGAAGTAACTAAATAGTTTAGACTGTGTAACGAAAACAACAAGAAACAGCTTAGTTTTCTTCTTATAGATAAAGTGAAAAGGTAATTTGTTTTGTAGTACAGGGGGGAGAATTTTGATTAAACCATTAATTGAATTTTGTGTAGGTAACCTTGCAAGTGGTTCACAAGCAGCTCTAGAAAAATTAGAAAAAGATCCGAATTTAGATGTAATGGAGTATGGTTGTTTAGGATATTGTGGCATTTGTTTTGAAGGACCATTTGCACTTGTAAATGGTGAAGTTGTACAAGGTGCAACAGTAGAAGAGCTTGTTAATAATGTATATGAGTATTTGGATGAAAATCCAATGTTTTAAGGTGTTGCGAATTAGTAGCACCTTTTTCATTAGATAAAAACTTTATTTCGTGGGGAAGACTAATACTGAGTATTAGTCTTCCCCAATCGAAAATAGTAGGATAAATAAAAAAAGGCCCTTTTTAGAAGGGCTTTTTTCTTACACAAATTGTGTAAGAGTGGCTCATCGCCAAACGTTGTCAAATATGAGAAACGGGGGACATTCATATTGTGTTCTAAAAGCATGCATTTTATACTTAACATAACAAATTATTTTTGGAGTGAATATAAATGAGCCAATTTTCTTTTACAAAAATGCATGGTCTTGGCAATAGTTATATATATGTAAATATGTTTGAAGAGCAAATTCCTGAAGAAGATTTAGCCCTTGTGGCCGAAAAGGTTTCAAATATTAATACTGGTATTGGAGCAGACGGGATGATTTTAATTTGCCCTTCAGACGTAGCTCCGGTGAAGATGCGTATGTTTAATAATGATGGTTCTGAAGGAAAGAGCTGTGGTAACGGTTTACGCTGCGTAGCGAAATATGCGTATGAGCATAAACTAGTAGAAGAAACAGTTTTCACAATTGAAACGTTAGCTGGTATTGTAACGGCTGAAGTAACAGTAGAAGATGGTGTCGTGACATTAGCAAAAATCGATATGGGAGCACCTCGTCTAACACGTGCAGAAATACCGATGCTTGGTGAAGGTGAAACACCATTTATTCGTGAAAACTTCTTATACAATAATCATCGTTATGCATTTACAGCTGTTTCAATGGGAAATCCGCATGCGGTTATTTTTGTTGATGATGTAGAAAAAGCACCTCTTACAACACTTGGACCAGTTCTCGAGACACATGAAATGTTCCCAGAGCGAGTAAATGTTGAGTTTATCGAAATTTTGAATAATGACGAGATGAACTTCCGCGTTTGGGAACGTGGATCTGGTGTAACGCAAGCTTGCGGAACAGGAGCGTGCGCTGCAGTTGTAGCTGCTATTTTAAATGGAAAGATGGAACGTGGTAAGGAAATTACAGTCCATTTAGCTGGCGGCGATTTAATGATTGCGTGGACTGAAGAAGGAAACGTGTTGATGAAAGGACCTGCGGAAGTAATTTGCCGCGGAGTGTATGAGTACAAGATAGAAGCGTAAAGATGTATAATGGACTAAGAACAGAAAGGAAGGTGTATTTCATGATTGAAGTAACAGAACAAGCAGCTTTTCAAATTAAAGATATGTTAAAAGATGCTGAAGATGGAGAGAAGTATGTGCGCCTTGCTGTACACGGCGGCGGATGTAGCGGTCTTTCTTACGGCTTAGGATTTGAAGTAGAACCAAAAGAAGACGACACAGTGCTTGAGTTTTTCGGTGTTGAATTTGTTATCGATACAGAAAGTGCTCCAATTGTTAAAGGAGTAAAAATTGACTATAAACAATCTATGCTTGGCGGCGGATTCACAATCGACAATCCAAACGCAATCGCATCATGCGGATGTGGATCATCTTTCCGTACAGCATCGAATGCTGGTAAGCCAGAAGAGTGCTAAGTTTTTAGCAGAAATAGAGAAAGACCTTTTTAGCGATAGAATAAAATCGTTAGAAAGGTCTTTTCTTTTTGCGTTAAAACAGGAAATGTATGTAAAGTTAATTTAGATGTTAATTTAAATGTTATTATATATGGTATATATGATTAATGCTGTGAATTCGAGATTCATATTGTTCATTTTAAGATAAGATTATGTAGAAAAAATGTAAATGATTAGCAAAAATATACTATTTATTAGTTATATTTAATGTTAACATTTGTAACGAAGATGATTGGCGAGGGCTGATTAAAGTTTCACTTTATACAAAAAAGGTGCATGAGCGAGAAGGCTATAGCAAATTGTATAGAACTGAATAGTTCCGTATTAATTAAAATACGTTGATTATTAGATATAAAAAACACCGGGGGGATTAGAGTGAAGTCATTTAAGAGAGTACTTATAGTAGGGATGGCGTTGACTACAGTATCGATTTTGGGAGCTTGTTCTAGCGATACAGACGTATTAACAAAAGCAGGAGCAAAGCAACCAGCGAAGGCGGAAGGTGAAGTACTAAAAGATCAGAAGAAAACACCTATGACTACGAGCAAACGTGAAAGTATTAAAAATGAGGATGCACCATCATCACAAAAGCGTTATATTTCTCATGATGAATCTCAAAAGATTGAGGAAGGGATGACGTATACGGATATTCTTAATACGATTGACTATGGTGGTGAGAACATAAAACATTATAATAACCATGAAAAACGCGTATTTTATACTGAAAAAGATACGGATGGTACATATGAAATTATGGTTGAATTAAATACATATGGTTATGTTGTAAACATTGAACGTACTGCTATAAAGGATGAAGATAAAGATACAGATAAAGAGAATCAGGTATTTACGAAACGTAGTGAAGGGCCTGTAAAGGAATATGAAGAAAAAAACGATCGTGTACCGTGGTATAAAGATGTAAATAACAATTCGGCAGCAGTAAGTTACAATCATTATTTGAAAATCAAAAAAGGTATGCCCGCGAATCAGGTAAAAGCTGCAATTGGACAGCCACATGTGATTGAGAAATATAAATCTTATTCAGTATATGACTATACTGGTTATGGTGGAGAAGGATCATTACGTGTAATCTTTGAACCGAATGGAACTGTTACGGATGTAGTGGAAGACGGTTTACCACGATAATAAATTAGTTACGGGAAGAATTGTAGTAAAGTTGTCTTTGATTTTATAAAGTTTTTGGGAGCATCTCCGAATATAGGTGAAAAAATAATTCTCTTAGCCATGTTAACTACAGTATTAGTATTTACCGAAGTTTCTTCCAAATTCAATAGCGTTATCGTGGATGTTGTTGTCGTATTATCTTTGTTGATATATACCGCAGTAGGGCAGAAATTGTAACTGGACGCGGAGGAGTAGCAGCTTCCTTTTAAAAGAAGGAGGAAAATATGATGGAGGATATTCTTGAATTTATAGGGAGATACGTAATTAAACCTATTATTAGTTTAGTGAGATATCTTGTAATAGAGATTATAATTGAGGGCATAATAGAAGGCGTAATAAACGGTATAAGGAAATTACGTGATAAGTGGCGAAATTGGCGTGAAAGACGTTATTGGCGGTAGTGTAGCTGATGAGCGTGAGAAACAAAAACGTTATACAGAAGCTTAATGGAATGACAATTTCTAAAGTGAAGAAATAATTATTATCTTACAAAAGTGTAATGTTCATGTCATGTTTTTGAATTTCTTCTTTAAGCTCCGGGCTTTAAGATAAGAATATAAGAAAAAACATATGAGGTGAAGGAAATGAAAAGATACATTGCACTATTTAGTATTTTAGTTGTATTTGCAAGTTTGTTAGTTGGTTGTGATTTAAACCGTATGGGTAAAGATGAGTATTATGTTCAAATTACAGTAGATGGAAAAGAATTTGATAGTAAAACTAGTAATGGGCAGAAATTTAAAGATTATGAATATAAGCTGACTGGCTTTGATAAAGACGGTAAAGAGAAAGAATTAGAATTCATAGCTCAAAAAAATCTTCGTAAAGAAGCATTCCTACGCGTATACCACTCAGATAAAAAAGGTGTAACAGCTTGGGAAGAAGTGAAAAAAGACGAGCTTCCAGCGAAAGTGAAAGAAAAACTAAGTGTGAAATAAGACAGATAAAAAGGAATTGACGAACAGGGTCAATTCCTTTTTTTGTTTTCAAATTCTTCTTCTGAAATGACTTTAAATCCGTGTCTTTTAAATAAAGCAGTTGTCACTCCGAAACCAGTTTGCTTATTACCGTTAAATTCTCCAGTGTAAATCGTAGAACTACCACAAGATGGGCTGCGTTCTTTTAAAATAATATATTCTGGGTGTAAATCTTTAATTTGTTCTAATGCTTTATAAGCACCATTTACGAAAGCTGCTGTGACATCTTCACCATTTTTTGTTATCACTTTCGCTTTTCCGTCTAAAACGTCGTCGCCATTCCCGCCAATAATTTCAGCGGAAGGACGAGGTGTTGGTAGTCCTCCTAATACTTCAGGGCAAATGAGGACTGTATCTTCTTTTTGCAGAAGCTCCTCTATTTTTGAAACGAGATTGTCATTCCCGTCATAACGGCAAGCAATCCCACCTAAACAAGCGCTAATTACGATCATATTTTCATCTCCATTAAAAAATATTAACTATCACGCCAATTTCGCTTCCTGCCTCTTACTTATAAATGAGGTGATATAAATGGGAAGCTTATATAATTTAATGAAACCATATAGTGAATTTCGAAGTAAAGAAGAGTTTAATACATATCAAAAACAAGTTTTGAAGTGCTACCGATTTCAATTGAATAAAACTGATTCTATCATTATTCATTTTTTAGGAAAATATGCGGTGAATGAGAAACAAAAAACAGTAGGAGTCGCTTGTCCATTAATGGGGACGATTGCGACGAATGTTGGAAAGAGTATTCGTACAGTACGCCGTTCAATTGCAAAGTTAGAGGAACTAGGAATTATAAAGCGTGTTGCAACAAAAGAAAGGCATAAACGCGGCGGGTATAGTGCGAACTTATATGTATTTCTTACATCTGCGATTGACCGCATGGATGACCGTATGAAAATGTCCGCTTTTAAAACTGAGGATAATGCAACTGGCTGTAGTAAAAATGAGCAAAAAATTGCTGGGGAAACAATTCTTTCTAAAAACATTTCACAAATAAAAGAGAAAAGAAAAGGAACGTATGAGCTTGATGAGACGTATTGCCGTCATGATATACCGAAGCCTTTTATATACGCACTGGTGCCGATGACGAGTAATCCGAAGAAAATTAATATATTTTGGAGTAAGGTCGAGCTTGCGTATAAAAAGAGTGGATTACTAGAACAAGGTGTTTTACTAGAGCAAATATTAGCTGACGAAGAAGTGTATGGAAATTTAATTTGGCGCGTGAAAAGTGTTGTAAGAGCATATAAATATGGGGAAATTCGTAAAGACATTGGGGCACTTTTATACAGTACAGTGCGAGATTTATTTTTAGAGGTTGGATTAGAATGGGGAGCAGCATTAAGGAGAAGTAAGGGAATATCACTATTTGATCCATTCAAAAAAGAGCCATGCGTATAATACATGACTCTAAGTGGCTAATCGAACTTCCTTACAACTGGAACACGAATCGCTACAAATAGTACGAAGACGATAACAGCTATTGCACCACTTTTCATAACGGTTACGATTGGAATTCCCATTGCAAGTGCAAGTGATGTGAATGCATAAGAGAGCGGGATAAAGCCCATTGATGATAGCATAAGTAAACTCATTACGCGTCCCATCATTTCTTCTTTTACTGTCGATTGAATCATTGCCATAAGCGGTACAATCGCCATTGCGATTGTAATACCATAAAACATGCCGGCTAATAGTGCTTGCCAAAGTACGGTGCTAAAGTTGATGGCTAAGAAGAATACACCAGACAATAGCATCATGATAATACAAAATAGACCGCGTCTACGATTAATATTTTTTAAACCTACAATGATAGCACCGATTGCCATTCCGCCGCCTACAGATGCTTCTAAGTAACTAAACTGGAGCGAATCACCATGCAGAACGTTTTTAACAAAAAGAGGGAAACCAACTTGCATCGGGCCGATTAAAAATAAGTTTAAAAAAGCGCTACAAATAAGGAAAGTTGAAAGGAATGGCGATTCCTTTACATATAAGATTCCTTCTTTAATGGAAGTGAACATACCTTTATCTGTATCTTTTTGTTCTGGCATCGTAAATTGTATTTTTTGAACGAGTATGGCAGCGACAATCAGTAATAAAATCGTAATGGAAAAGATTGTCTCATAGTTCGTAAATTTAATGAGAATACCACCAAGTACAGGGCCTAAGATGACCGATGCTTGGTTCGTCATTTGTGTAAGTGAATTTGCTTGTGTTAACCGGCTTTTTTCTACCAATTCCGGTAAGATAGATCCATCCGCTGACCAGAAGAAAGCATCAGCAAGTCCAAAGAATAAAGCGAATAAAGCAAATGTATATAGTGTTACATCACCGACAATGAACCATGTGAGAATGGTTGCGACAAGAATCGCTCGAATGATATTGGAGTAAAACATAATGTTTTTTTTCGGGAATTTATCAGCTACAGCGCCGCCGACAATCATAAAAATAAGCCTTGGAACACTAAGAGCTACGAAAACAACACCGAGTGAAGCTTCAAGGTTTAATGTTTTTGCTATGTACCACGTTTGTGAAAAAGTAAAAAAGGCTAAAGCAAAGCTTGAAAAAAGAGTAGCTGCCCAAAGAAAAAGGAAATTCGTATTTTTTAATAACGGTTTTCCGCTTCCTTCTAAAGCAGTTTTATTTTGTTGTAGTTCCTCCATATTGCTTCCTTTCTATGTGACGAATTTAAACTAAAAAACTTATTAACAATCGTTTTATACAGTTTCTAATATTTCTATACTGCACTTTCTCATTGTAGACAATAATAATGAATTTGCCCAGTAGCTATTTAACGACAAAAAAAGATGCCGAATGGGCATCTTTTTTTAGGCTAACGCAATATAAATATCCAATTGAACGTTGTTTGGATCTAACGCTCTTTCATCGTAAAGCTCAAAGTCTGTTGTGAAGGCACGTTTATTTTCTTTCGACCATTTCCAAATATATTCCCAAGCTTCACAAACGACTTCAGCAACTGGTCCTTTTCTTGTTGTAAATACCGCATATGTAGCGGCAGGTATTGTTAAAGTTGTCATATTTTCAGGAACGTCTTCTAATGAAGAAACAGGCATACCGATTGTAAATTGATATGTACCGGTTTCATCTGATTCGTAGTTTGAGTAGAAAGCGAATGTTTCTTTCGTTTGTTGATTTGGGATGTGATGCATCATTTGTTCTTGAAAGTATCGGTTCCAAAGTTGTGGAATGTTTCCTTCAGTAGATGCCTCTTTTTCATTAGTCGTCGTAACCGAAACGCCGATTGCGTGGAAAGCTTCTTTTTTTACGATAATAGGTTCGTGTAGCATAAAAAATTCCTCCTTTTTTTAAAAAAAGAACATTTGTTCTTGTTTTAATATAACATATTTTTACATGTAACGGTTGTTATTTTTAGAAAATTTTAATTATAAAAAACAAACTAAAAATAACTAAAAAATGGTAAATTTTCTATTGTATGTATAAATAGGATGAGGAGTATGTTAAAATTTTTAAGTATCCTTTAACTGTTATATAAACCTATACAGCACGGTGTTTTTACTATATTAAAAGTATGGTAAAGGTTTGTATAAGTGTCCGGTATATATGCTATTTTTGATAAATTAAAATAGTAATATTCTATGAGATTTATATTGTTGACATTGGGATTTCAACGATACATTTTCGTAGGTCGGATTGTTGCGAGTGGATATATATTGCTATGTATTCGGCTACTAAATGAAAGGGTTACTGAAATGAAGTAGGCGGATAGCAAGTATATAGAAAGGAGAAAGGTAGAAAATATGAAGCAAGTATTGAAGTGTTTTAATGTCGTAACAATGATCACACTTCTTCTATCCATCATATTGCCTTCGCCCAGTGCTTTTGCTACAGAGATAAATAAAAAAAGCTGGGATGAGTTACAAGGAAATGATGTGAAAATTAAGGCAGATCAAGTGAATGCTGAAATGTATAAGGGAGAAGTAGCGGAGAGGGAGCACGTATTTCAATATAAGATTGAAAATACGGGAGATACACCAATCCGAGAATTAGTAATTAAACAAAATAATGACAATGGAATTGAGTTTCTTTCGCAATCTGTGAAAGTAAACGGAGAGAAGTTACTTGAAAATAAGGTAGCGGATTTCTATGTAGAGGAAAAAGATAATGGAGGAAAGGTTCTTTCTTCTAATCTTAAAATTCAAGATTTAAAATCACATGAAAAAATGACTGTATTAATAAAAGCTCGTCGTGCGCAACATTTTAATAAAGAGTATAAGCAAAAAATTAGTGTGCAAAAGGATCAACTACAAATAGGAAACATGTCTGTAGATGTTGAAGGGCTTCCTTCTGAAGAGAAGTTAGAAGCTAATACCGATGATGAGGCTGACAGTAGTAAGAAAGCTATCGGATCAACAACTGATTCAAAAACTAAAGAAGTGGATGGAAAATTAAAAGTATCTGTAGAAGATAAAAATACATCTGCACAAAAAACAGAAATAGAGAAGATAAAACAACCTGAGGCTGAGAAGCAACTAGAAAAAGAGAAAAAGCAATCACCTTTAGCAGTAAAGCAGAGTGATGCAGAAGTACAAGCTGCATCAGAAAATGCTTCGAAGGTTCAAATCCAAACAGGAGATAAACAAGGATTTGGAGACCCGTTGTATTCTACAATTGCTCCTGGTAATTTAGTACAGACTGGTAATGTGACGCTTGGTTTGACATCTGATCATTATGGCAGACAAAGTATGGGTTATAAAACGAATAAAATGACGGTTGATGTTGATAACGATGATAGTACTTTTAATTCGTCAACAGGTGCATTTCCTAACATTCCTGCTGGAAGTAAAGTGAAAAAGGCTTACTTATTCTGGACAGCAGCAATGGGGTTACCAGGAAATATCGCTGATAGAAAGGTTACCGAGGATCAAGTAAGGCAACCAGTCAAAATGAGAATGGGAAATAAAGAATATGCAGAGGTAACTGCTGATAGCATAAGAAAAGCTGATTATCTACCTTATATTTCTAATTACTCAGGTAGTGGCGCAGGATATGTAGCGTATGCAGATGTAACAAATATAATTGCACAGCAAGGTATTTCTCAAACGTTGACAGTTGCAAATGTGCCACAAATTAAAGATGTAACAGGTGGCGGCTATTACTGGGGTAACTGGAATCTTATATTAGTTTATGAAAACTATAAAGAAACAGTAAAAGACATGAAGATTTGGGAAGGGCTAGTCTCTCAAAAAAGTACAGCCTGGACAGATATTAGTGTTAATAAAATAAACACACCAAAAGAAGGCGCTTTTAAGGCGAAATTTAGTTATTTTTCATCGCAAGGTGATCCAGCTGATAATGATGGATATGCCTATGATTATGGAGAGTATGATTTTGGGTTAGGGTATCAAAAGTTTAAAAATATTAAAGGTAAAGATAATGATGTTAATGACTCATCTATGACAGAAGTACAAGTAGATGGCACTAACGAATTTGTTACGAAAAAATACCCAGGATATAATCCAGATTGGACAAATTCTTTCAGTACAGATATTCATACGTATCACCTTGAAGGACCCACTCAAGTAAAGAATGATTTGAAAGAAGGAAAAATGCGTTTTAGAGCATATGGTGGTGGCGGTGATATTTACGTATTAAACAACGCCACATTCGTTACAGAACATAATGCTCCAAACTTACAAGTTGATAAAAAGGCATTAGATAGTACCGGTAAAGAAGTTAAGGAAATTAAAGCTGGTGAAGAGTTTACGTATCAAATTGAAGTGAAAAATGATACGAAAAATAATCAAGCGCCGGTATCGAATGTAAAAGGTTTTGATAAATTAGATGACCGTTTAGAGTATGTTCCAGGGTCTATTCAATATGTTTCTGGAAGTAGTAAAGGAAATAAAACAGATGATGCAAGCGATGATGAAGCGGAGTTTGTAAATAATCAAATTGATTTCCGTGTTGGTGAAGGTGCTAATGCTAAAGACGGCGGTGTTTTAAAGCCTGGTGAAAGTACCGTTATTACATTCAAAGTAAAAGTGAAAGATTCTGTACAATCAGATACAACAGTAAAAAATGTCGTTGTTGTAAAGGGACAAGATAGTGCCGAGATAAAGTATGAAACTGAGGACGATGCAAATGTTACGGTTACTACCCTAAAAGAAGTTCCAGGGGAAATAGAGGCGAGAAAAATAGCTTCTAATAAAACACCGAAGTTAGGTGATGAGGTAGAGTATCGTATTACATTTAAAAATAAGACAAAAGATGGACGTCTAGATGTATTGACCATTGAAGACGAATTACCAAGTAGTCTTGAATACGTGAAAGATAGTTTGAAAGCTGAAGGTGTAAAACCAGAGCCAGTAGAGCTGAAGTTTGAAAATGGAAAAGTAATTGCAAAGTATCCAGAAATTATGGATATGGAAGAAAGAAGTATCGTCTTTAAAACAAAAGTAAAAGAAACTGCAAAAATTGGTGAAGAAATTGTTAATAAAGCAACCGTTAGAGATAAAACAAATCCACCAAAGAATCTAGAAGAGAAGATTACACCACAGCATAAGGCCGGTAAAATTGCTGCAAAGAAAAAAGCAACAAATAAGAAGCCGAAGCTAGGAGAAGAAGTTGAATATCAAATTAGCTTTAAAAATACGGTGGAAAACGGAAAACTAGATGCAGTTACAATAGAAGATGAAATTCCAGCTAACTTAGAATTTGTTCAAGGCAGTGAGAGAGCTGAAGGTACTGAACCAAATCCAGTAGAGTTAAAAGTAGAAAATGGTAAGATAATCGCAAAATATCCAGAGATTACGGATACAAAAGAGCGAAGCATCGCCTTTAAAGTGAAAGTAAAAGAAGAGGCAAAAGCGGGAGAAACGATTGTTAATAAAGCGGTTGTGAGTGAGCCAAATGGACAGTCTGAGCATCCAGAAGAAAAGATTACGCCGGATTATAAATACGGTAAAGTGGATGTAGAAAAAAACGTAACGAATCAAACACCAAAACTAGGAGAAGAAGTGGAATACCGAATTACATTTTATAATACGGTAGAAAACGGAAAACTAGAAACGGTGCTAGTAGAAGATACACTACCTAAAGGTGTTGAATACGTGAAAGATAGTTTGAAAGCTGAAGGTATAAAACCAGAGCCAGTAGAACTAAAAGTGGAAGATGGCAAAGTAATGGCCAAGTATCCAGAGATTATGGATACAGAAAAAAGAAGTATTGTTTTTAAAGTGAAAGTAAAAGATTCGGCAAAGGTAGGGGAGGCAATTGTAAATAAAGCAATTGCAAAAGATCCGAAAAATGAGCCTGTTGAATCGAAGGTTGTTATTACACCGCAAAGTAAAAAAGGTGAAATTGCTGCTACAAAGGTAGTTAATAATAAGAAGCCGAAGTTAGGTGAAGAAATCGAGTACCGCATTAGTTTTCATAATACGGTTGAGAACGGAAAACTAGAAACGGTGCGAGTGGAAGATACAATTCCAAAAGGTCTTGAATATGTAGAAAATAGCATCAAGGCCGAAGGAGAAGCACCTGAACCAGTAGAATTAGCTGTTGAAAATGGGATAGTCAAAGCTAAGTATATCGATATTATGGATATGAAAGAAAGAAGTATCGTCTTTAAAGTAAAGGTGAAGGAAGAAGTAAAAGTAGATAAAGAGATTGTCAATAAAGCAATTGTTGATGATACGAAAAATCCACCGATTGAACCGGAGGAAAGAATTACTCCGCAACATAAGGATGGAATAATTGATTCAAAGAAGACAGTAGATAATCCATCACCAAAACTAGGAGAAAAAGTAGAATACCGAATTAGCTTTAAGAACACGGTAGAAAACGGAAAACTAGAAAAGGTAATAATAGAGGATACAATTCCTAACGGTTTAGAGTATGTAAAAGGCAGCGAAAAGGCTGAAGGTGATAAACCAGCTCCATTAAAGTTAAGTGTGAAAGATGGAAAAGTTATTGCTGAATACGACAATATTACGGATATGAAAGAAAGAAGTATTGTCTTTAAGGTAAAGGTGAAGGAAGAAGCGGAAGTGGGGAAGGAAATCATCAATAAGGCAATTGTTGATGATATGAAAGATCCGAAAGAACCAGAAGCGAAAATTACACCATTACACAAAGATGGAAAAATTAAAGCGAAGAAAATCGTAAATAATGAAACACCGAAGTTAGGAGAAGAAGTAGAATACCGAATTAGTATGAAAAATACGGTAAAGAACGGAAAGCTAACAGACGTGACAGTAGAGGATACTTTACCAGAAGGTTTAGAGTATGTAGAAAATAGTTTGAAAGCAGAAGGTGCCGGAATAGATTCAGTAGAGCTGAAATTTGAAAACGGTAAAGTAATGGCAAAATATCCAGAAATTACGGATACAGAAGAAAGAAGTATCGTTTTTAAAGTGAAAGTAAAAGAAGAAGTAAAAGTCGGTAAAAAAATCATTAATAAAGCAACTATTGATGATTCGCAAAATAAGCCAGTTAATCCGACAGCGGAAATTACTCCTCAGTATAAAGATGGAAAACTTGAAGCAAAAAAGATAGTAAATAATGAAACGCCGAAGTTAGGAGAAGAAGTGGAATACCGAATTAGCTTTAAAAATACGGTAGAACATGGAAAGCTAACAGAGGTAAAAATAGAAGATGATTTACCAAATGGATTAGAGTATGTGAAAGATAGTTTAAAAGTAGAAGGTTCTAAGCCAGATCCAGTGGAATTAAAATTTGAAAACGGTAAGGTAATGGCAAAGTATCCTGAGATTACAGATACAAAAGAGAGAAGTATTACCTTTAAAGTGAAAGTAAAAGGTAAAGTGAGCGATTCAATTGTTAATGAAGCGATTGTGAGCGATACGAAACATCCGCCAGAAACACCGACAGCAGAAATTATTCCGCAACATAAAGACGGAAAAGTGAAAGCGAAGAAGACGGTAAATAATGAAACGCCGAAGTTAGGAGAAGAAGTAGAATACCGAATTAGTTTTAAAAACACGGTAGAAGACGGAAAACTAGCAGAGGTGAAAATAGAAGATACTTTACCAGAAGGTTTAGAGTATGTAGAAAACAGTGTGAAAGCAGAAGGTACTAAGCCGGATCCAGTAGAATTGAAAATGGAAAATGGTAAGGTAATGGCGAAGTATCCAGAGATTACGGACACAGAAGAAAGAAGTATCACTTTTAAAGTGAAAGTAAAGGAAGAAGTGAAAGTCGGTAAAAAAATCGTTAACAAAGCAATTGTTGATGATACGAAAAATGAACCAGAAACACCGACGGCAGAAATTACTCCGCAGCATAAAGACGGAAAAGTGGAAGCGAAGAAGACGGTAAATAATGAAACGCCGAAGTTAGGAGAAGAAGTAGAATACCGAATTAGTTTTAAAAACATGGTAGAAAACGGAAAGCTAGCAGAGGTAAAAATAGAAGACAATTTACCAAATGGATTAGAGTATGTGAAAGATAGTTTACGAGCGGAAGGTACTAAGCCGGATCCAGTAGAACTGAAAGTGAAAGATGGAAAAGTAATCGCCAAATATCCAGAGATTACGGATACAGAAGAAAGAAGTATCGTCTTTAAAGCGAAAGTAAAAGAAGAATTTAAAGTTGGTGAAGGCCTTGTCAATAAAGTAGTTGTTGATGATACAAAAGATCCAACAACTTCAGAAGTAACAATTACGCCAGAATCTAAAGACGGTAAGCTTAAAGCAGAGAAATTTGTAAACAATAAAAAAACGAAATTAGGAGAAGAAGTAGAATACCGAATTAGTTTTAAAAACACGGTAGAAAACGGAAAACTAGTAGAGGTTACAGTAGAAGATGAAATTCCAGCTGGATTAGAGTACGTGGAGAACAGTTTAAAAGCAGAAGGTACTAAACCAAGTCCGGTAGAATTGAAATTTGAAAACGGCAAGGTAATGGCAAAGTATCTAGAAATTACGGATACAAAAGAAAGAAGTATTATCTTTAAAGTGAGAGTAAAAGAAGAGGCAGAAGTAGGCAAGGAGATTGTTAATAAAGCAATCGTAGTAGATACAAAAAATGAGCCCGAAGAGCCTCATGTGGAAATTACTCCGCAATATAAAGATGGTAAAATTGCTGCGCAGAAAGTGGCGAATAATCATAAACCGAAACTAGGAGAAGAAGTAGAATACCGAATTAGTTTTAAAAACACGGTAGAAAACGGAAAACTAGCAGAGGTAAATATAAAGGATGCATTACCAAATGGTTTAGAGTATGTGGAAGGCAGTATCACGGCAGAAGGTTCTAAACCGAAACCAGTAGAGCTACATGTGAAAAATAATAAGGTAATGGCAAAGTATCCAGAAATTACAGATACAGAGGAAAGAAGCATTGTCTTTAAAGCGAAGGTAAAAGAAAGCGTAAAAGTGGGAGAAGAAATCGTAAATGAGGCAATTGTAGATGATACAAAGAATCTGCCAGAAGAGCCTTATGTACCGATTACACCACAATATAAAGATGGGAAAATTGAGGCAAGAAAAGAAGTAAGTAACCATGAACCGAAGTTAGGTGAGGAAATCGAATATCGAATTATTTTTAATAACACGGTGAAAGATGGAAAACTAGCAGAGGTAAAAATAGAAGATAAAATTCCAGCTGGATTAGAGTTTGTAGAAGGAAGCGAAAAAGCTGAAGGTGAAGAGCCAAAACCAGTGGAGTTGAAAGTAGAAAATGGTAAGGTAATGGCAAAGTATTCAGAGATTATGGATACGCAAGAAAGAAGTATTGTCTTTAAAGTGAAGGTAAAAGATTCGGTTACAATAGGGAAGGACATTACAAATAAAGCGATTATCCATGTTGATGATCCGAACCATCCAGTAATTGATCCGACAGCAAAAATTACACCACAATATAAAGATGGTAAAATTGCTGCTCATAAAAAGGTGAATAATCATAAACCGAAGCTAGGTGAAGAAATCGAATATCGAATTTCATTTAATAATACGGTGAAAGATGGAAAACTGGCAGAGGTTAAAATTGAGGATGAAATTCCGTTTGGTTTAGAGTATGTGAAAGATAGTCTAAAAGCAGAAGGTGATAAGCCGGCCCCAGTAGAGTTGAAAGAAGAAGCTGGTAAGGTTAGTGCGAAGTATGAAAATATCACTGACATGAAAGAAAGAAGCATTATCTTTAAAGTGAAGGTGAAAGATTCCGTTGAAGTGGACAAGGCAATTGTAAATAAAGCAATTGTTGATGATACAAAAAATCCACCAGAGCGACCAGAAGTAGATATTACACCGCAGCATAAAGATGGTAAATTTAAAGCTAATAAAAAGGTAAGTAAAAAAGATCCAAAGCTAGGAGAAGAAGTAGAGTACCGAATTAGTTTTAAAAATACGGTAGAAAATGGAAAACTAGCAGAAGTGAAAATTGAGGATCAACTACCAAATGGATTAGAGTATGTGAAGGATAGTTTAAAAGCAGAAGGTAATGAACCAAATCCGGTAGAGTTAAAAGAAGAAGCTGGAAAAATTACAGCGAAGTATGAAAATATTACTGATACAGCTGAGCGTAGCATTATCTTTAAGGTAAAAGTAACAGAAGCAGTAAAAGTCGGGAAGAAAATCGTGAATACGGCAATTGTGGATGATGATAATCCGAAGAATCCTCCGCAAAAACCAGAAGCGATTATTACACCGGAGTATAAGAATGGAAAAATAAAAGCTGAGAAAACAGTAAATAACCCAGCTCCAAAATTAGGAGAAGAAGTAGAGTATCGAATTACGTTCCGTAACGTAGTTGAGCACGGAAAATTAGCGAAGGTGAAAATTAAGGATGAATTACCAAACAGTTTAGAGTTTGTAGAAGGTAGCGAAAGAGCTGAGGGGGATAATCCAAAACCGTTGCATGTAAAAGTGAAAAACGGCATAGTACTCGCAGAATATCCAGAAATTACGGATACGAAAGAAAGAAGTATCGTCTTTAAAGCAAAAGTGAAAGAAAAAGCTAAAATTGGCGAAGCGATTGTGAATACGGCGGTTGTGGAAGATACTATAAATCCACCAGAGAAACCGAATGTCGCGATACAACCTCAACATAAAGAGGGTGTATTACAAGCTGAAAAGACAGTGAGTAACCATGAACCGAAGTTAGGAGAAGAAGTAGAATATCGAATTAGTTTTGAAAATACAGTAGAAAACGGCAAACTAACTGAGGTAAAAGTAGAGGACGAAATTCCAGCTGGTTTAGAATACGTACAGGATAGTATAAAGTCTGATGGGCCGGAACCAAATCCAGTAGAACTTAAAGTTGAGAATGGAAAAGTAACAGTAAAGTATCCAGAAATTACGGATACGAAAAAAAGAAGTATCATCTTTAAAGTGAAAGTACAAGAAACGGTACAAGAAGGAAAAGAAATTATAAACAAGGCGGTTGTGGATGATAATAATCCGACAAATCCACCAGTTGAGTCACTTATACCAATTACACCTCAATATAAAGATGGGAAACTAGAGGCAAGGAAAGAAGTAAGTAACCATGAACCAAAGCTAGGGGAAGAAATCGAATATCGAATTACTTTTAACGGCACAGTAGATGGCGGGAAGTTAGTTGATGTAAAGATTGAAGATGAAATTCCGTCTGGTTTAGAGTATGTGAAAGAAAGTCTGGAGGCCGTAGGTGATAAGCCTGTGCCAACAGAACTTAAAGTCGAGAATGGAAAAGTAACAGTGAAGTATCCAGAAATTACGGATACGAAAGAAAGAAGTATCATCTTTAAAGTAAAGGTAAAAGAATCAGTAAAAGTTGGAGAGGAAATAACAAATAAAGCGATCATTCATGTAGATGATCCAGATCATCCAGTTATGGAACCGACAGCGACAATAAAACCAGAATATAAAGATGGTAAGTTAAAAGCGACGAAGACAGTAAATAATAAAGAACCGAAGCTAGGAGAAGAAGTAGAATACCGAATTAGTTTCAAAAATACGGTAGAAAACGGCAAACTAGCAGAGGTAAAGGTAGAAGATGAAATTCCAGCCGGTTTAGAGTACGTGCAAGATAGCATTAGATTTGAAAGGGCTGAACCAAATCCAATAGAGTTAAAAATGGAGTTTGGAAAAGTAATAGCAAAGTATCTAGAAATTACAGATACGAAAGAACGTAGTATTATTTTTAAAGTGAAGGTAAAAGCAGCACCAAGTAAAGGGATAACAAATAGAGCGGTAGTGGACGATAAAATAAATCCACCACTTGAGCCTACAGTTACAATTTTACCGAAAACAAAAGAAGATCTTAAGATACCAGAAGAGCCGAAGGAACCAGAAGTGAAACCAGAAGAGCCGAAGGAACCAGAAGTGAAACCGGAAGAGCCGAAGGAACCAGAAGTGAAACCGGAAGAGCCGAAGGAACCAGAAGTGAAACCGGAGGAACCGAAAGAGCCGAAGGAACCAGAAGTGAAACCGGAGGAACCGAAAGATCTGAAGAAACCAGAAGTGAAACCGGAGAAACCGGAAGTAAGACTGGAAAAGTTAATTAAAGAACCGCAAGTAAAAGTAGAAAAAGAATTACCGAAAACAGGGGCAGCACATTCATGGATGATGTCAGTTGGTGCGGGAATTTCATTCTTAGTTGGCGGAGTATTATTCGTATTAGGTAGAAGAAGAAAACAATAATTTTTTAGACGAAAAGCACACTGAGTTCGATAGTTTATTGGACTCAGTGTGCTTTTATGTTATATAAAAGGAAAGCTCCTTCCACGTATGGAAGGAGCTTTATTTTTGCATATTAAAACATACTTGAGCTATGCATCGGTTGAAGTTTTGCATTTGGATCGAAGTAAGCTTTTGCATTGTTTACTGCTGTCGGTGCTTCGCCAAATCCACAAGCGATAAGTTTTACTTTTCCTTCATATGTACAAATGTCACCAGCAGCGTAAATGCCAGGAATATTTGTTTCCATTTTTGAATTTACAAGGATGCTGTTTTTTTGTATATCTAAGCCCCAGTTTTTAATTGGGCCAAGAGAAGAAACGAAGCCGTAGTTTACGATTACGTCATCAACATCGATGATAATTTTTTCCTCCGTTTTTACATGTTGAAGAACGACTTGTTCAATCTTGTCATCACCAATGAGTTCTACTGGAACGTATGGTGTACTTACTTCTGCACGAGAATTCATTAAGCTTTCTACGCTATGTTCATGCGCACGGAATTTATCACGACGATGAACGATTGTAACTTTTTCAGCAATCGGTTCTAACATCATTGTCCAGTCTACTGCTGAGTCGCCACCGCCAAATACTACGACGCGCTTACCAGCAAATTTATTCATATCATCAACGAAATAATGTAAGTTTTTCTTTTCGTATTTCGCTGTACCTTCTAATTCTAAGCGGCGTGGTTGGAAAGCACCATTGCCAGCAGTAATAATAACTGATTTAGAATAGTGAGTTTGCTTATTCGTAACAAGTTTAAATATACCGTCAGCTTGTTTCTCAAGCGTATCGACAGCTTCTTCTAAACAAACAGTTGGATCAAATTTCTTCATTTGCTCTTTTAAGTTATCAACTAATTCTTGTGCGCGCACTTTTGGAAATCCAGCCACATCATAAATGTATTTTTCAGGGTAGAGTGCGGATAATTGTCCGCCAAGTTGAGGTAAGCTTTCAATGATTTTTACACTTGCTTGTCTCATACCGCCATAAAATGCTGTGAACAGTCCCGTTGGACCACCACCAATAATTGTTATGTCGTAAACTTTTTGATTTTCTGCCACTTTCATTCCCCCTATAGATGGAATTTTGATATTGATTTCATATATTGTTCATATGTACACGAAAATCCTGCAAATGATGACACTTTCAAATAAATGATAGCATATTTGAGTTCATAATACTTCTGAAAACGACTGAATTGTGTGTAAGTTTTCGCATCGGTTCTTTTTTATTGTATAAAATATACAGAAAGGAAAATACATGAAAAAAAGGCTAAAAAACCCTTGAAAACGCTATGTTATTTTAAAATATTGATAATTCTCCAGACGCTTGAATTCTGGAATAAAACCGACTAATATAGGGAAGTATTATGTTAAATTTCTATGACAAAATTCGTACGATTTTTTGACTGCGTTTTGTTATGATATAGAATGTGATAAATTCCACATTCTTGACAAATAGAGTTTTTAGTACTTGGTATTATTTTTTATTACTATTATATAAAGAAAAGGGTTGTGATTTGGTGAAGACTCCAAAAATCGTAGTTTTAGGTGCAGGTTATGGCGGGATGATTACGACTGTTCGTCTGCAAAAAGCATTATCTGTAAATGAAGCTGAAATTACGCTAGTAAACAACAACAGCTATCACTACCAAGCGACTTGGTTACATGAGAGCGCAGCTGGTACATTACAAGATGAAAAAATCTGTCTAGATATTCAAGACGTTATTGATACAAATAAAGTGAACTTTGTACAAGACACAGTAGTAGAAATTAAAGCTGCTGAAAAACGCATTATCTTAAAAGATGGTGAGTTAGAGTATGATTACTTAGTAATTGGTCTTGGTTTCGAATCAGAAACATTCGGAATTACAGGATTAAAAGAGCATGCATTCTCAATCGCTAACATTAATGCAACTCGTGAAATTCGTGAGCATATGGAAGCTAGTTTCTCTAAATATGCAACTGAACAACGCGATGAGTTAGTAACAATCGTTGTTGGTGGTGCTGGATTTACTGGTATCGAGTACGTAGGTGAGCTTGCAAACCGTGTTCCTGAACTTTGCAAAGAGTATAATGTACCACGTGAAAAAGCACGTATCATCTGTGTAGAAGCTGCTCCAACAGCACTTCCAGGTTTCGATCCAGCGTTAGTAGAATACGCTGTAAAACAGCTTGAGAAAAAAGGTGTAGAATTCCGCATCGGTACAGCAATTAAAGAAGCAACTGAAGAAGGTATTATCGTTGCGAATGGCGATGACACTGAATTAATTAAGTCTGAAACAGTAGTTTGGGCTGCAGGTGTTCGTGGTAATGGTATTGTGGAAGAGTCTGGCTTTGAAGCAATGCGCGGACGTGTAAAAGTTGATGAGTACATGCACGCTCCAGGATACGAAGATGTATTCATGGTTGGTGACGCAGCGTTAATCATTAATGAAGAAATTAACCGTCCTTACCCACCAACAGCACAAATTGCAATTCAACAAGGTTACAATATTGCACACAACTTAACTGTATTAGTTCGTGGCAAGGGCGAAATGAAGAAATTCGCATTCGATAATAAAGGATCTGTATGTTCTTTAGGTCATGACGATGCAATGGGCGTTGTTATGGGTAAAAAGTTAACAGGTTGGAAAGCTTCCTTCATGAAGAAAGTAATCGATAACCGTTACCTATTCTTATTAGGTGGACCTTTATTAGTTCTTAAAAAAGGTAAATTAAAGTTCTTTTAATATATAGTAGAAAAAGCAGAAACGGCTAAGAGCTGTTTCTGCTTTTTTCATATTAAAAATATAGTATAATATATAAAAAAGAAAGAATATTCTGTCCGTTCTGATGGAGGAGGTTATTACATCATGGAGAAACGAGGGAAGGTATGGCTAGCCGTTAGTGGTTTAGTAGCTACAAAAGATGGTAGGTGGCTATTTGTTAAGAAGAAATACAGTGGATTAAAAGGGAAATGGTCTTTACCGGCTGGTTTTGTAAATGAAGGTGAGACGGTTGATGAAGCTGTGAAACGCGAAGTGTTAGAAGAGACAGGCATTGTTGCTCATGTGAAGGGGATTATTGGTGTTCGATCGGGTGTTATTCGTAATGAGATTAGTGATAATATGATTATTTTCCTTTTGGAACCTGAAGGAGAAAATATTATTGTACAGGAGAAAGAATTGTCTGAAGTGGCGTTCTTACATCCGGATAAGATTGTAGACGATCCGAATACGTCTGTGCTTATTAAATATTTGTTAGAAGGAAGATCAGAACTACATCTTGAAGTGGACAAAACATTAAATCCAGGTGAACCATTTGGTTATACAGCTTATCACGTATTTACGGCACGTGCGGAGGAGAGGGGAAAAGAGTGAGTATACCGGTACTACTTATTTCAATGATGTTATTCTTTATTTTGTTCTTTGGAATTGGATTTTTACTCAATATGATTTTGCGAGCTACTTGGGTAATGGTTATTGTGTATCCGATTGTTTGTATGCTTATTATTAATAAAGCGAGTATGTGGGATTATTTTTCAAAACCGAAAGAAGCATTTTCTTCATTTGGGACAAGTGTATCGCACTTAGGACAAGCAGACGTATTTATTCTATCTACTGGATTAGTAGGGGCTGCTTTAGCAGGAGTCGTAATCAAGAAACTTCGGAAAAGCGGATATCAAATGTTTTAATCTCCAATTAAGTTGGAGATTATTTTTTTGCATATTCCTTCATCGTATAGGGAATGATTAACGATGAAGGAGTGTGGAATATAAAAATGTTAAAACGATATTGTATTCGCATTATGATGACTTGTTTACTTGCAATTGCATTATGCGTAACATGGAATGCTTTCACAGGAGTTTCTTTATTAGAGATTGTAAAGATATATGAAGGAATGAGTGCAAAAGAAGTACATGCAGCAGAAGTTAAGAGAAATGTTGCTCCGAGTAAAGAAGTGATAAATGCTTTAGAGCAGGCAAACGACTGGTCTAAATATCGTTCAATTGAAATGACTGCAACAGGTTATACATCGGGGATTGAGTCAACTGGTAAGAGGCCAGGGCATCCAGAGTATGGTATTACATATTCAGGTGTCAAAGTGAAAAGGGATTTATATTCCACAATTGCTGCGGACTTACGCGTATTCCCGATTGGAACGATTCTCTTCGTGCCAGGTTACGGGTATGGTGTAGTAGCTGATAAGGGCGGTGCAATAAAAGGAAACCGTCTTGATCTATATTATGATACGGTGAAAGATGTTTATAGCCAATGGGGTAAGAAAAAAGTAAATGTGTACGTAGTAAAAGTAGGAAATGGTAAGTTTACAGAAGAAGAGTTAACGATGTTAAATCAAGACGAAACGATGCAAGTGTTTCGTGGTCAATATTTAAAACAAAGATAGTCTAGTCGTAATTACGCTAGACTTTTTTTCTTGGCTTATTTCATGATAGAGGAGATTTTGGATCTGCGATTTTACACGCCATATAACTGTAGTTAGAATTATCGCATTTTATCGAAAATAAAGTTATAATGGTGGTAGAGAAATTTAGGGGGTCTGAACATGTTTCAAGTACAAAAAGAATTAGCAGGTCATGAAGCGGTAATTGTTGCTTTATTTGAAGAAGAGAAAATGAGTAGTTTTGTACAAGAACTGGACAAAGCGTTTGAAGGGCAATTACAAGTTTTACTAGAAGAGAAAGAATTATCTACGAAGAAAAAGGCCATTTCGAAAGTACATAGCTTAGGGAAAACAAATGTGAAACGTTATTACTTTGTTGGTTTAGGAAAGAAAGAATCTTACACGACAGAAACGTTACGTGCGGCTCTTGGTAAGGCGTTTAAAACACTGCAAGCAGCAAAAGTACGAGATGCAGCAATCTTACTTGATTCTTTCGTAACAGAGAAATTAGACGCGATTGATGTCGCTCATATTGCGGCAGAGGTACAAGGCCTTGGTACATATGAGTTACAAACGTATAAATCAGATAAAAAGGATCGTGTAGAGTTAGAGAAGTTCACGGCTATTACAGCGGAAGATGCACAAGAAATTGAAGCAGCATTAACAGTTGGCTACGTACATGGACGTGCAACAAATTCAGCTCGTACACTTGTAAATATGCCGCCAAACGTATTAACAGCGACAAAGCTTGCTGAGTATGCTGTTGAATTAGCGGAGAAATATGATATGGACTATAAAGTTCTTGAGAAAGAAGAGATGGAAGACCTTGGTATGGGTGCGTTACTTGCAGTAAACCAAGGTAGTGTAGAGCCACCAAAAATGATTGCTCTTATTTATAAAGGAAAAGAAGAGTGGACAGATGTCATTGGGTTCGTTGGAAAAGGTATTACATACGATACTGGTGGTTATTCTTTAAAACCACGTGAAGGCATGGTTGGTATGAAAGGTGATATGGGCGGTGCAGCTGCTGTATTAGGTGCGATGGAAATTATCGGTGAACTTCGCCCAGAACAAAATGTGATCGCTGTTATTCCTTCAACTGATAACGTTGTAAGTGGTACGGCATTTAAGCCAGACGATGTAATCACATCTATGAGCGGAAAAACAATTGAAGTATTAAATACGGATGCAGAAGGTCGTCTAGCTTTAGCTGACGGTATTACGTATGCGAAAAAACTTGGTGCAAACTACCTTGTTGATGTTGCAACATTAACAGGCGGTGTAATTGTTGCACTTGGAAACTATACGACAGGCGCAATGACAAATAATGAAGAGTTATTTGAGCAAGTGCTAGAGGCTTCTATGGAAACAGATGAGCCAATTTGGCAACTACCGATTTTTGATCGTGATAAAGAACGTGTGAGAAACAGTAAGTTTGCTGATTTAAATAACTCACCAGGCCGTGAAGGACATGCGGTTATGGCAGGTACATTCTTAGGCGAATTCGCTGAAGATACACCATGGGTACACTTAGATATCGCTGGAACATCAGAAACAAAAGGTGCGCACGACTTAGGTCCAGCTGGAGCAACTGGCGCAATGGTACGTACACTTGCAACACTTGTGGAGCGTTTTGGAGAAGAATAAGAGTATAAGTGAAGACTGTTCCGATATTTTGGAACAGTCTTCTTTTTTATAGGTTTGTTTATCCCACTATTTGCCGGGTAGTAAGACCCATAACTCAAAATTCAGCGAAAGGAAAGCAGTTAGGTCGGATTGCCGGTAAACGCTCGATTGGTGAGGGCTGATTAAAGTTTCACTTTATAAAGAAATCGTATACAAAACCCCATTTAAAGCAAAAGAAGTACGGCCCGTTTCTTCAGAGACAACTAATATAAGTGCATCACTCTTTTCAGATAAGCCAATTGCAGCTCTGTGACGTGTTCCTAGCTCAGGATCAACTTCTGTACTTTTCGTTAAAGGAAGAATATTAGCAGCTGAGACAATATGATTATTTTTTACGAGAACGGCACCGTCATGAAGAGGGTTACCTGGATAAAATATTGATTCGAGTAATGGCGCAGTTAAATGAGCGTTTAATGTCGTTCCAGTTTGAATGAGAGCTTCAAGCGTCTCGTTTCGTTCCACGACGATAAGAGCACCATGTTTTCTGGCGCTTAAATGTTGGATAGCTGTCGTAATAAAAGATGAACTTTCCGTATAAGGTGATAAATATGCCTGAATATAGTATGTAGCTGCCAATGTTTGTACATTTGCTAACATATGATGAATATCTTCCATTTTGCATAAAATACATTCGTCTTCTTTATCGATTGCGTTCCTCATAATCGATAGTTCTTTTTCAGCAATTTCAATCATTTGCTTTGTTTGTATTTTGAGCTCTTCTGACAAGCCCCATTCGTGCATAATCCTCATTCCCTTTAGTGGAGTATTTAACAATAGTGTATACAAATATTCCTAGTAAAATCCTGTTAGATTTTATAAAATATTGAGATACAGCATGTTTTTTTCATATAATAAAGGTATGACGAGCGAGAGGAGAGAGAAGAATGAATTGGAAACAAGAATTTAGTCGCTGGCTTTCTTACGCACAATTAGATGCAGAATTAAAAGAACAGCTAGAAAATATGAAGCAAGATGAGAAGAAAATCGAGGATAGCTTTTATAAAAATCTAGAGTTTGGCACAGGTGGTATGCGTGGTGAACTTGGTGCTGGTACGAACCGTTTAAATGTATATACAGTTCGTAAAGCAACAAAAGGATTAGCAAGCTTTATCGAAAAGTTAGGTGAGGAAGCGAAAAAACGCGGTGTTGTTGTAGCCTATGATTCTCGTCATAAATCACCTGAGTTTGCAATGGAAGTTGCTGCTACACTTGGTGCACGCGGTATCACAACATATGTGTTTGAAAGCTTACGTCCAACGCCAGTACTTTCTTTCGCAGTTCGTCATTTACATACAGTAAGTGGAATCGTTCTTACGGCAAGCCATAATCCACCTGAATATAACGGATACAAAGTATACGGTGAAGATGGTGGACAGTTACCTCCAAAAGAGGCGGATGAGTTAATTAGCTACGTAAATGCAGTAGAAGATGAATTAACAGTTGAAGTCGCTGATGTAGAGCAATTAAAAACTGACGGTTTATTACATATTATTGGACAAGAAGTAGATGATGCATATGCTGCAGAATTGAACAATGTCATCATTAATAAAGAAATGGTGGAAAAGGTCGGTAAAGACTTAAAAATCGTCTTTACACCATTACACGGAACATCAAATATTTCTGTACGCCGTGGTTTAAAAGAAGTTGGATTTACAGATGTAACAGTTGTAAAAGAACAAGAGTTACCAGATCCAAACTTCTCTACAGTAAAATCACCGAACCCAGAGGAGCACGCAGCGTTTGAGTATGCAATTCGTGACGGTGAAAAGGTAGGCGCAGATGTATTAATCGCAACTGATCCTGACGCAGACCGTCTTGGTGTAGCAGTGCGTAATCATAATGGTGAGTTCCAAGTATTAACAGGAAACCAAACAGGTGCATTAATGCTTGATTACTTACTATCTCAAAAGAAAGAAAACGGAACGCTTCCAGAGAACGGTGTCGTATTAAAAACAATCGTAACGTCTGAAATTGGTCGTACAATTGCAAAAGCATACGGTTTAGATACAGTTGATACGCTAACTGGATTTAAATTTATCGGTGAGAAAATTAGACAGTATGAAGAAAGCGGACAATATGAATTCCAATTCGGTTATGAGGAAAGCTATGGTTATTTAATCCGCCCATTCTGCCGTGATAAAGATGCAGTACAATCTGTTCTATTTGCATGTGAAGTAGCTGCATACTACAAATCACAAGGGAAAACGTTATATGACGGTCTATTAGAAGTATTTGAGAAGTACGGCTTCTTCCGTGAAGACCTTGTATCGTTAACGTTAAAAGGAAAAGATGGAGCGGAAAAAATCCAAGAGATGATGGCAACGTTCCGTGAAAATCCTCCGAAAGAAGTGGCGGGCTTAACAGTCGTAGCAGTTGAAGACTATAAAGCGAGCGTTGTTACATCTTTACAAGATGGACATAAAGAAGAGATTCACTTACCGAAATCAAATGTGTTAAAATATCAATTAGAGGATGGTTCATGGTTCTGCCTACGTCCATCTGGAACTGAGCCGAAGATTAAGTTTTACTTTGGTGTGAAAGATAGTTCTTTACAAAATAGTGAACAAAAGTTACTTACTATTAAAGAAGACATTATGAATCGTTTATAATACAAAGTAATTTTAAGTAGTAAGGAACAAAAGGGAGCGAAATCTCCCTTTTGTTTTATGTAGGAAATGATTGCTATTGATTCCGACAGGAGAGAGGGTATTTTGTGATGAAAAAAGTAAGAAAAGCGATAATCCCAGCAGCTGGATTAGGAACACGTTTTTTACCAGCAACGAAAGCAATGCCGAAAGAAATGTTACCGATAGTAGATAAACCAACGATCCAATACATTGTAGAAGAAGCAGTGAAATCGGGAATCGAAGATATTATTATTGTTACTGGTAAAACAAAGCGCTCTATCGAAGATCATTTTGATAACGCATTTGAACTAGAACAAAACTTATTAGAGAAGAAAAAATATGAGTTGCTTGAAAAAGTACAAGCTTCTTCAAAAATGGTAGATATTCATTACATCCGTCAAAAAGAGCCGAAGGGACTAGGACATGCTGTTTGGTGTGCACGTAAATTCATTGGTGATGAGCCATTTGCAGTGTTACTAGGTGATGATATTGTCCAAGCTGAGAAACCGTGTTTACGTCAATTAATGGATGAGTATGAAAAAACACTTTCTTCTGTTATTGGTGTACAAACTGTTCCAGAGTCGGAAACACATCGCTATGGAATTATCGATCCATTAGAACAAGAAGGTCGTCGTTACCAAGTTCGCAATTTCGTTGAGAAACCAGCACAAGGTACAGCTCCTTCAAACTTAGCGATTATGGGGCGCTACATTTTAACGCCTGAAATCTTTATGTTCTTAGAACAGCAACATGTCGGTGCTGGTGGTGAAATTCAGTTAACAGATGCAATCCAAAGCTTAAATGAAATCCAACGTGTATTTGCCTACGATTTCGAAGGAAAGCGCTACGACGTAGGTGAAAAGCTAGGATTCGTTCAAACGACAATCGAAATGGCTCTGCAACACCCAGAATTACGTGATGACATGGTTGCGATGATGAAGAAAATTTTAGAAGAACAAGCGGATCAAGAGTCATAATAAAAAATGAGTTATTTCAGTATACTGAAATAACTCATTTTTTTATTATGAAATCGTCGAATGAGAATGCTGATAAGCAGAACGACGCACAGCATAATATATGCGAGGTGCGATAATAGCACCGATAATTGTAAATGCAATATCTTTTACTGCAAAACACATCATAATCATCCAAGCAGCTTTATAGCTCATATTACCGCCCATAAAGAGATTGACTGCCCCGTACATGTAAGTAGTACCGATTATATAAGTTAAAATAATTCCTGTGAAAGAGGCAATTGCAAATGTAATGAATGTTGGTCTTTCTTTTTGTTCTACTAGTTTTCCGGATACGTAAGCAACGATAATAAATGCGATAATAAAACCACCAGTAGGATCTAAAAGTGCTCCAAATCCAGCTTTGAAGTTAGCGAAGATTGGTGCGCCGGCTACGCCAACGAGCATATATACAGTCATGGATAAGGCACCAAGTCTACTTCCAAGAAGAAGACCTGCTAAAATTGCGAAAAATGGTTGCATAGATAATGGGATGCCTGCTACTTGAAGGAATGGTGCCCAAGATACAATATTTGCACCGATTGCCATAAGAGCAACGAACATGGCAGCTAATGCTAAATCTAAAACATGAAATCTCCTCATAATGTTAACCTCCTGTTGTTTTTAGGTTAACATTATCGTAGCGAAAATATTTACTTGTTGTCAATCAAAATATTTTGATAAGAAGGCTTTAAATAGTCTCTTAGCAACGTATATGGAATACGAAATTGCGGAATTCCACTTGAATAGGGAGCAATCTCATATAAAGGGAAATAAATGACGAGATTGTCTGGCTCTAAAAAGAAGTGGAATTTTTTCATACTCATTACTTTTTCAGTTGCATCAGGAAAATAAATGCTTTCATTTTGTTTAATTTGTCGTACAATCTCCGCACGGATTACATCTTTATATTTATCCTTTTGTTCAAATAAATCGTCTAAGTGCAGTACCTTTTTTTCGTTTAAATCGAATGTATTTGCCTTCCACGTATAAAGACCGTGTGCTCCGCCAGTATATTGATAGTAATTCACATATAGGCTAAGAAAAGGTGGTTTGTTTAAAGAGACTTTATAATCAACATTTGCTACGTACGGATGAAATGGTGTACTAGATCCTTCTGTCTCTTTATAATATTTTTTTGCTTCTTTTTCTAATTTGGTTTTAAATTTGTCAGTGGATTTTTTGTAGTATAAATTGAGTTTATTTTGAAATTTAGAGTCAGAAAATTCGTGAAAAGAAGGCCTGTTTATTTGATATTCTATATAAGGTTTCTTACCTTTTTGCGTTACAGTCTTAACATCGATTGTCAGGTTAGATGCTTTGGCTGTTATTGCACAATTTGGTACAATAGTCAGCAAGGAGAACATAAGCAGTAATATACAAAATTTCTGTTTCATTTAGGTGAAGCCTCCTTATATAAGTGTTATAAGTAGTTTGAAAATAAATAGGTAAAATTATACATTTAATTAAAGTAAGAGAAGGGGGAAGCGATATGGCAAAAACTTTAATGGATTCACTTGGAATTGAGTTGTTAGAGATGACAGAAGATAAGGTGGTTGCTACGATGCCTGTTGATGAGCGTACGCATCAGCCATTTGGATTTTTACATGGTGGTGCATCGGTTGCATTAGCAGAAACAGTGGCAAGTGTTGGTTCATATAATTTAATTGATCAAGAAAAATGTATTTGTTTCGGATTAGAAATTAATGCGAACCACATTCGCTCAAAGAAAGATGGAATTGTAACAGCGATTGGAACACCAATACATAGAGGACAATCGACAATGGTTTGGGATGTTCGCATTATTGATGAAAATGATGATTTACTATGTATATCAAGATGTACAGTAGCAATTAAAGAAAAACGTGAAAAATAAAAAAGAGGCGCTCTTATGAGCAGCCTCTTTTTCTTATAATTAGAACTGGATTTTCTTCTCTAAGAAACCTTTTAGTTCGCTAATTGGCATACGAACTTGTTCCATTGTGTCACGGTCACGTACTGTAACAGCTTTGTCTTCAACTGAGTCGAAGTCGTATGTGATACAGAATGGTGTACCGATTTCGTCTTGACGACGGTAACGTTTACCGATAGAACCAGTTTCATCAAAGTCTACCATGAAGTCTTTAGCTAATT
Organism: Bacillus sp. JAS24-2; assembly: GCF_008274905.1. Classification (NCBI taxonomy): domain Bacteria; kingdom Bacillati; phylum Bacillota; class Bacilli; order Caryophanales; family Bacillaceae; genus Bacillus; species Bacillus sp. JAS24-2. Next base: position 4,668,251 of record NZ_CP031068.1, on the reverse strand, counting down.
CTGCGAATACTTCAGTAGCACCTTCAGATAGCTTTTTAGATAATGGTAAGATAGCTGCTTTGTATGGTGCTAAAGCAGGGTGGAAACGAAGAACTGTACGAGAATCGTTTTCTAATTGCTCTTCTTCATATGCATCACATAAGAATGCTAATGTTACGCGGTCTGCGCCTAAAGATGGCTCGATGCAGTATGGTACGTAACGCTCATTCGTTTGTGGATCGATATAGTTAAAGTCTTCGTTTGAGTGTTCCATGTGACGTTTTAAGTCGAAGTCTGTACGAGATGCAACGCCCCAAAGTTCGCCCCAACCGAATGGGAATTTGAATTCAATGTCAGTTGTTGCATTACTGTAGTGAGATAACTCTTCTTCACCGTGGTCACGAAGACGCATGCTCTCTTCAGACATACCAAGTGAAAGTAACCAGTTTTTACAAGTTTCACGCCAGAATGCGAACCACTCTAAATCTTCACCAGGCTTACAGAAGAATTCAAGTTCCATTTGTTCAAATTCACGTGTACGGAATGTGAAGTTACCAGGTGTGATTTCGTTACGGAAACTCTTACCGATTTGGCCGATACCAAATGGAAGCTTTTTACGCATAGAGCGTTGAACGTTTTTGAAGTTTACGAAAATACCTTGTGCTGTTTCAGGACGAAGGAAGATTTCGTTTGTGCTAGACTCTGTAACACCTTGGAATGTTTTGAACATTAAGTTGAACTGACGGATTTCAGTAAATTCTTCACTACCGCAATCAGGACATTTTACTTCATGTTCTTTCATTAAGTCAGCCATTTGGTCGAAAGTAAGACCGTCAACAACCATTTCGATGCCTTTTGCATCTAAAGCATCCTCAATTAATTTGTCAGCACGGTGACGAGCTTTACATTTTTTACAGTCGATCATTGGATCGTTGAAGTTACCAACGTGACCAGAAGCGATCCAAGTTTTAGGGTTCATTAAAATAGCTGCGTCTAAACCAACGTTGTGTGGAGATTCTTGAATGAATTTTTTCCACCAAGCTTTTTTAACATTATTTTTTAATTCGATTCCAAGTGGACCGTAATCCCAAGTGTTTGCAAGACCACCGTAAATTTCAGAACCAGGGAAAACAAAACCGCGATGTTTCGCTAAGTTTACAACTTGTTCCATTGAATACATAAGAAAATCCTCCTTTTGAAAGTTAACGTATTGGCGATGACATACTCTGATACTTTGGAAACGGGCAGTATATGTTAAAAAGAACATAAAAAAACGCTCATCCCAAGGCTTATTTGCCTAGGGACGAGCGTTTGCCCGCGGTTCCACCCTAGTTGATACACAAAAGGTGCATCCACTTTATCATGTATTGCTCAGGACTGCCGTTTCCTTGCGGCTTCAGGCTTTCACTATCCCTGAATCGCTTTTTATGCAAGTACTTATAAGTCCGTCATCGCTACTTATATTAATAATAATGAACATATTCTAACACGTTCTTTTTTAAATCTCAATAGAGGAACGCGTCTATCTATGATAGAGTCTCGCCTATTTTTTCGTTATTTATTCGGTAATTTTGTTTAATATGCTTAATTGCTTCGCGCTTACTTAATGGAGCGAGCTCATTGTTTTGCACGTATTCCCAAACTACATCCGGATTTGTTTTTGCATATTCACGAAGGACCCAGCCAATTGCTTTTTGAATGAAAAATTCTTTTGAAGAATGTAGTTGTCCAATAATCCAGAAAAGAAGTTCTTCATCCATCTTTTGTTTATATTTGAGTTGGAATAAAATAGTGGCACGTTGTAACCAAATGTTATCTGATGCAATCCATTTTGGGATATAGGCAGAAATCAATTCTGGATGTTGTAAAAAGATATTACCTAAAAATGTAGGTACGATGCTATCGACAGTGTCCCACCAAGATTTTGTTACAATCAATTCTTCTAAGAAGGGGATATGTGTTTCGTTTATATGCTTTTTATATTTTTGCATAATATCAAGTGCAGCCGCTTGGAATTCACGTTCTGGTAAGTCCCAAAGTTCAAGTACGATAATTTGGAAGTCTCTTTTATCTGGGAGAGTATGTATTTGAATGATGTCTTTTAATAATTGGCGTCTTTCCGGTGTTTGAATACCTAGAAATGGGAAGTGATTTTTCATATAACGAGCCATAGGTTCTGCTTTTTCAAGATTTTGATGAGCTGTAAAATGCTCTTGTAATGCTTTTACAAATGGATGCATACGTGTTTCTCCTCTCTTATTCTCTTTCTTCTCTTATTATACAAAGAGTTTGGATAAATTTTAAAACATAACTTGCAATGTAATGAAATATGTTGAAAGTAGAGAGGAGAGGATAAGATGGAGGATCAAGGCGTACTAGCAGGTTTCTTTGCTCTTAGTTTTGCGTTTATTCTTGTTATATTGATTTGGGCAATTATTTCATATTTGTTAACGGCTTTTGCACTTTATTCGATGGCGAAAAATGATGGTGCAACGGACGGGGTGCTTGCGTTTATTCCGTTTTTGAATAGTAAGACGTGGGGGGACTTAGCGAAAGATAAATTACCAGATTTTTTGAAAGAAGAAGCAGGGTGGAAAGTATTCGGCATATATGTTGCATGTTTCATTTTTAATTTCGTACCAATTATAAGTTTACTAGCAACAGCTGTATCGATTGTATTGTCCATTTATCTTATCTACGCTATTTTAGACAGATACGGAACGAACTCTATATTATTTACGATTATTCATGTAATCACATTTTCGGTGTTCTTACCGATTCACTTATTTATTATTCGAAATGAACCGGTGAGATATAAAGAGTAGATTTTTCATTTTTGTTGATAAGTAGCTATAAGTAAAAAAGCGCCCTGATTATCAGAGCGCTTTTTCTACTACATAAGGTAGCGTAAATAAATATAAATGTGAGAAATGATTAATGAAACGATCATAATTGGGAAACCGACTTTTAGGAAGTCCATGTAACTAAATTTATGTCCTTCGCGGCTCGCGATACCTGCAACGATTACGTTAGCAGAAGCTCCGATTAATGTTCCGTTTCCGCCCAGACAAGCACCTAGTGCTAATGCCCACCATAATACATCGATTTGTGCGTCAGATGGTGATAAGCCTAGCCCAACTGCCATATCGTTAATAAGTGGAATCATTGTTGCGACGAATGGGATGTTATCAATTGTTGCAGAGGCGATACCAGATACCCATAAAATAAGGATGGATGCGTAAGAAATATCTCCGCCTGTTATACCAATTACTTTTTGAGCTAACATTTTGATAAGACCGATATCGATAAGTCCTCCAACAAGTACGAATAACCCTGCGAAGAAGAAGATTGTTACCCACTCTACGCTTGCAAATACTTCTTCAATTTCATGCTCTTTCACACCAATTAACATAAGTACAGTAGCACCAGTTAAGGCGATAATAGCGGCATCGATATGGAAAATAGAATGAGTCATGAAACCTACAATCGTAAGTCCAAGTACCGTTAAAGATTTTTTCATTAATACTGGGTCTTTAATGTATTGTTTTTCATCTAAGCTCATTAATTTTTTAACTTGTACAGGATCGGCAATTAATTGTTTGCGATACATGAAGTAAAGTATTATCGCTGTAACTGCAATAATAATAATTACAATAGGTGCTAGATTCAATAGGAAAGCATTGAAGTCTAAATGCTTATTTGCAGAACCAATCATAATGTTAGGTGGATCACCAATTAATGTTGCTGTTCCTCCAATGTTTGAAAAAATAATTTCAGAAAGTAAATAAGGAACAGGATTTACTTGCAGTATGCGCGTAATAGATAAAGTAACTGGAACAACAAGAAGTACAGTTGTAACGTTATCTAAAAATGCGGAGCCAAGCGCGGTAAGTAAGGAAAGTGAAATTAAAATTTTAATTGGATTTCCTTGTGCCCCTTTTGCTGCTTTAATGGCAACGTATTGGAAGACACCTGATTTACTCGTAATGTTCACCAAAATCATCATACCGATGAGTAGCGTAATCGTTCCCCATTCAATATGTTTCGTAAAGGCGTTATGTAAATCGACGACCCCCACAATTACCATGAGTGCTGCACCAAGAAGTGCGATGACAGCGCGATTAATTTTTTCAGAAATAATAATGGCATATGTAATTAAAAAGACTGCGATAGCAAAATAATACTGCCAGTTAGCGAGTTCTTGCGTTGTTTCGTGCAAAAATCTCATCTCCTTTCATTCACTTTTTCTTAGTGTGTCAAAAATGCTCTAGAAGAAACACACATAACGTCATTATAAAGTAGGAAAATGGCGGATGTAAATGAAAGGAGAGATTTTGTCATATTTTCTGCATAGGTCATTTTTTCTTATTTTTTAAAATATTTGTGGGCATTTGACATATATATAAGATACATCCAATCTGAATATTTAAAATGGAATTAGCATTCGAGCTTGTTCGTGTAGGAGTGTCAAATAGAAAGGAATGACAAAAATGATAAGGAAGGGATCGTATGGATGAACAACGATTTTTATTTTTAGACTTTGAGTTTACGATGCCCCAGCATAGAAAGAAACCGAAAGGATTTTTTCCAGAGATTATTGAGGTAGGACTCGTTTCAGTTGCTGGCTGTAAGGTAGAAGATACGTATTCATCACATGTTAGGCCGAAAACATTTCCCTCTTTAACGGATCGATGTAAGAAGTTTTTAGGAATAAAACAAGAAGTCGTGGATAAAGGGATTTCATTTCCTGAACTCGTTAAGAAGCTTTCAGAATACGAAACGAAATGTAAACCGACAATTGTAACGTGGGGAAATATGGATATGAAAGTGCTGAAGCATAATTGTGAAATGGCAGGGATAGCTTTTCCATTCTTCGGACAGTGTCGTGATTTATCGCTTGAGTATAAGAAGTTTTTTGGAGAAAGAAATCAAACAGGATTATGGAAAGCAATTGAGGCGTATGGAAAAGTAGGGACAGGGAAGCATCATTGTGCGCTTGATGATGCAATGACGACGTACAACATTTTTAAACTAGTAGAAAAAGATAAAGAGTATTTAGTAAAACCAGCACCTCCAACATTAGGAGAACTTGTTGATTTTTCAAAAGTGTTAAAGAAAGTGAGCACACAGTAACGACCAAATTGCACATTATGTAATTTGGTCGTTTTGTTTTTTAGAGTTTGTAGTCTTTCTTTAACTGTTCTAATGTTTCTAGACTACGCTCTGCAAAAGGTGAATCATCTTCAGAAAATGAATTCATTTGAGTTTCTAATGCTAATTTTAGTGAATCTGTATAATCCGGAATTTCTCCTTCATATTTCTTCACCATTTGTTCTGGAATGTTCGTTTGCTCACGAAAAGCTAAAGCACGTCTTTCGTGGAAAAATGGTACGTCAGCTTGTTTTACGTTATGTAAGTCACCTTGCACCGGATGTTTTAAAACAGCTAATACTTTTACGACGTAACTGCCAGGGCGGCTATTTGTAACCTCGCCAATGTATTTTCCTGTTTTATAAATACCAGTAACGATTTCACCAATTTCAAATGTTTCTCTCATATTTTTCACCTCAAGTTTATAGTAAGGAAAGTGAGGGAAGGAGTCAAAGAAATCCTTCGTTTTCAGAACGCCCCTTGAGAATATGGGTAGGTTGCACTATAATTTAAAATGATATAACAGAAAATTCTGATGTTTTTCGAATCCTATAATAAGGAGTGTTCCGTATGATGCCTTTATATTTTCCGGAAGATAAAACAGAATATATTATTCCGGGGATTGTTTGTGTTCTATTTATCATCGGTGCGATTGCTACGTGGCGTATGTTCATTCGTGTATCAAAACGAGAAGCAGAGCGATTACAGAAAGTTGAAGAAAAGCTGTTAGCTGAAAAGAAACAGTAACTCATTTTTGTATGTTTCCCTCTATGCTCGGACAATCTAAGGGCAGAATATATTTTGGAGGGAATAAAATGAAAAAACGGCTTTTTTTCAGTTGTTGTTTACTATTTCTGATGGCAGGTTGTGACCAAGGAAAGCCGAAAGAAATTGACGTGAAATTACATAATGCTTCAGGTGATGAAGTGGGGACTGCGAAAGTAACTCAGCAAACAAGCGGAGTGAAAATTAAGATTAAAGGGGAAGGTTTCACGCCAGGACCACACGGACTACATGTACATGAAATCGGAGAGTGTAAGGCACCTCGTTTTGAATCATCTGGGAATCATTTTAATCCAGATGATAAAAAGCATGGACTCCTTAATCCGAAGGGCGCAGAAAACGGTGATTTACCGAACGTAGTTGCAGATGGTTCTGGAAAGATTAAAGCAGAAATCGATGCACCTCACATTACACTTGAAGAAGGGAAAACGACGATTCATAGAAAAGATGGAGCGTCTATTATTATTACAGAAAACCCTGATGATGGTATGACACAACCGACAGGTAAATCAGGGGATCGAATTGCTTGTGGCGTAATTGTAAAAAAAGCATCGGATATGAAGAAAAAGTAAAAGCTACCGTGAATGGTAGCTTTCTTTGTGAAATGTAATTGAAAATATATCAGCGATTATTGGAATATATCGACTGTAACTCAAATTATATCGGCGATTATTGGAATATATCGACCGTAACTTGAAATATATCAGCGATTATTGAAATATATCGACTTACCGACAAAATATGACAAAGGAGTCTGCCCCAAGAATGATTAGGGGCAGACTCCTTTCTTATTATGAAAACGTATGATGCAGTCTGTTTAAAATTTCTTCTAAAACAGATCGTGGACAGCCGATGTTAATTCGAATATGTTCTTCGCCACCTAACCCGTATTTCTCACCAGGTTCAACGATGATTTTTCCTTTTTCCTCAAGTAGTGCGGTACGCTCGTTTTGAGAAAGCTTTAGACGAGAACAATCAATCCATAATAAAAAGCTACCTTCTGGCTTCGTTACGGAAAGAGCAGGTATGTGAGTTTTAATATATTCACAAGCAAATTGAGCATTATCTTCTATATATAATCGAATTTCGTTTAGCCAATCATTACATTCTGTATAGGCACTTTGCATCGCTGTATAAGCGAAGATATTTAACCCGTGGAAGCCTTGTCTATACTGGATAGCAGTAAAGGCGTGACGGAGTTTTTCGTTTGGAATGATAATGATCGACGCTTGTAATCCAGCGATATTAAATGTTTTACTTGGAGCCATACAAGTGATAGTGCGCTCTGCTAATTCTTCAGATAAGGAAGCGAACGGTGTATGTGTGTGGTCTGCATAAATGATATCGGAATGAATTTCATCCGCCACAACGATTACGTTATATTTAGTACATAACGATCCGAGCTGCACAAGTTCCTCTTTCGTCCAAACGCGTCCGATTGGGTTATGAGGGCTACAAAGAAGCATGAGTTTGATGCCTTGCTGAAACTGCTTTTCTAAATGCTTGAAGTCTATCACATATGTATCATTTTGTTTCTGTAATGGACTCACGCATAACTGTCTGTTGTTTGTTGTGACCATTTCGAAAAATGGAGGATAAATAGGTGGTTGTACGAGAACGGATTCGTTTTCTTTTGTGAAAGCCTGTATGCTCGTACTAAGAGCTGGAACGATTCCGGCACTAAAGACAATCCATTCTTTTTGAATATCCCAGTCGTATTGTTGTTTTGCCCAGTTACAAATAATATCTCCAATATTTTCGGGAGGAAGTGTATAGCCAAAAATCGGATGTTCGATTCGTTGTTTTAAGGCAGTTTGAATTGGTTTTGGTACTTCAAAATCCATATCAGCAATCCAAGCATGGATAAGTTCTTCGTTTTTATATGTATCCCATTTTGTGCTATGCGTTCCACGTCGATTGATTGCTTTATGAAATAGTTGCATAAGTTTGCTCCCTTCTTCTGTAAAACCAATAAGTTATGAAAGTTCTCTCTCTTCTTATAGAATAGCTGATGTGATAGGATAAAGAAAAGTATTAAAAAGTGAAAAGGCGGGAAGCGAATGGGTACATATGAAAAGATGATAGAGGTTGTGAAGAATTGGGATCCGTTTCAAATGGGACCGGAGTTTTATGAAACAGAAGCGAGCGATGTTGTGAGCGTCATAAGTGTGTTTGACGATCCAAAATACATCGCAAAGAAGATTCAACATATATACTTTATGTCTTTTGAGGAAGTACCTGCGCTTGAAAAATGTGAGAAATTAGCTGTGGAATTACTTGTAATAAAAGAAGGCGGAAGCTGTTCATTATAGGCTGTCGGGATTTCCGACAGCCTTTTTTATATTATCCCGCTATTTGCTGGGTAGTAAGACCTTCACCTCAAAATTTAGCGGAAGCAAAGAAGTTAGGTGGAGGCTGATTAAAGTTTCATTTTATTGCGCGGAAAAAGCGATAATTTCTTCATAAACATGTTCAGGCTTTTCTTCAGGTAGTAAATGTCCTGTATTTTCGTAAGAAATAAATTTTGAATTCGGTAAATCTTTGTGTAGACGATGACCTACATGTACAGGGACGACGCGGTCTTTTTCACCCCAAATGAGTAGGATAGGTGTTTCGATTTTTTGTAATTCAGTTGAAGATAAGTCACCTTCACGGTCTCGTATCATGCGAGTTAAAGCGGGAAATATACGGTCGTCATAAAAAGGAGCGGAGTAACCTTTTTTCATTTCATCGTCAATTAATGAGTGATCATGAACGACATTCATTAAGTTATGAACAATGCCGCGCCTTATAATCCAGTTCTTTACGTATAAATGAAAGAACGGTAAATAAGAAGAGTATAGTAAAGGTAAGGTTGCGCGCGCTAAATAGCTCGAGCTACATAGTAAAATCGTCTTTGAAATGAGTTCAGGACGTATACGGTTTACATAGAGAGAAATTTGCCCACCCATAGAATGCCCAACTAATACAATGTTTGAGAGAGATAAATGTTCAATTAAATCAATAATAATCGTTGCTAAATTGTGATAAGAATACTTAAACAGATGAGACTTATCACTTTTTCCGAACGGTGGCAAATCAAGAGCAATGACTGTTCCTTCCTTCGATAGTAAAGGAATGAGACGGCGGTAACTGAATGAGGAAGATAAAAAGCCGTGAACGAGTATGAAAGTAGGACGTTCTGTTTTATTATCATGTTCATACAATTCGTAATGAACAGTAGTGCCGCGAGTGGAAAAAGTGAAATAAGGACAAGTATATTTATGATTCATTTTTTGTCACTCCATTGATTTTTGTTCATATCATCTCCAAGGAAGAAGAAAATATGTTAACAAAAAAAGGCAAGATGACGATGTCATCTTGCCTTTCGTTTATTCAGTATTACCCGCGAACAATATTAGGCGGTGTTTTTCCTTGTAACCCTGCAACTAAATTTTCAGCGGCGGTCATGGCCATTTGCTGACGAGTTTTTAATGTTGCAGATCCGATATGTGGTAAAGTCACAACATTTTGTAATGATAAGAGTGGATTATCTTTTTGAATCGGCTCTTGTGTAAATGTATCGATACCTGCTGCAAAGATTTTCTTTTCTGTTAAAGCATGGATTAACGCTTTTTCATCTACTGTTTTGCCGCGAGAAGCATTAATGAAGATTGCTGTCTCTTTCATTAATGAAAATTCCTTTTCTCCGATAAGGTGATATGTTTCATCTGTTAATGGAGTAAGAAGAACAATAAAGTCAGACTGATTCAGTAGCGTCTGTAAATCACAATATGTAGCATCGAATTTTTGTTCAGCTTCTTCTTTACGACGGCGGTTATAGTAAAGAACATTCATATCAAATCCGAATTTTGCTCGTTTTGCAACGGCTTCTCCAATTCGGCCCATACCGATAATACCAATTGTGCTATGGTGTACATCTAGTCCGAAGTGTTCTTTTCCGATTTCAGCGTTCCATTCACCATTTTTCACGTAAGAATCGAGTTCGCAAACGCGGCGCCCAGCTGATAGCATAAGGGCGAAAACGAGATCAGCTACTGTATCATCTAATACGTATGGTGTATTTGTTCCGATAACATTTCGGTTTTTCATCGCTTGTAAATCAAAATTATCGTAACCGACAGAAATGTTGCTCACTACTTTTAAGTTAGGAGCTACTGTCAGTAATTCTTCATTAATAGCAGATCCGAAATTTAATAACCCATCTTTATCTTGTATTTTCTCTAATAGAATATCACGAGGTACTTTCTCATTTTGATCCCATTTTTCATAATCACAGTGTTCTGATAAATAGTTTTCTACAAATGTTGGAACTGGTTCAGCAATATAAACTTTTGGTTTCACGGTTCCATCCCCTTTCGCTTTATCCCGCATTTTTCCGCTGATTAAAGTTTCACTTTATTTTGACATAATTCAATAGAAAAATCTTCTTTTCAAACTTGAAAGGGTATTTGTATAATTTAGACACAAACGAAAAGGAAGGATGATTTATATGGTGACAGAAAAAGAATTAGAATTATTAGCTTGTCTTGAAAAGAGTAGTCGATTATCTGTAGATACATTAGCGAAGCTGTTAAATATAGAAGTAGAAGAAGTAAAGAAGATGGTTGCGAGATTAGAAAATGAAAAGATTATTGTGGATTATGTAACACATATCGATTGGACGAAAGTGAAAGAACATACAGGTTTAACGGCAATGATCGATGTGAAAGTTACGCCAAAGCACGGCGTTGGATTTGATGCGGTTGCTGAGCAAATTTATCGTTATTCAGAAGTGAAATCCGTTTATTTAATGTCAGGGACATATGATCTTTCTATTACATTAGAAGGGAAAACGATGGGGGAAGTAGCGATGTTTGTTTCTGAGAAATTAGCAACAATTGAATCTGTCGTTTCTACAACTACTCATTTCATTTTGAAGAAGTATAAACATGAGGGTGTTATTTATGAAAAAGACGATGATGATAAGCGAATTGTGGTGACACCATGAAGCAATTTGAACTATCTAGATCAGCAGAATCTTTAAAACCATCTGGTATTCGAAAATTTTTTGATTTAGCAGCAAATATGAAAGGTGTTATTTCCCTCGGGGTAGGAGAGCCAGATTTTGTTACCCCTTGGAATGTAAGGCAAGCATGTATTCGTTCTTTGCAACAAGGGTATACGTCATATACAGCAAATGCAGGATTATTAGAGCTCCGTCAAGAAATAGCAAAGTATCTAAAAAAACAATTTGCAGTATCTTATGACCCAAGTGATGAAATCATTGTTACAGTTGGAGCGAGCCAGGCGTTAGATGTAGCGATGCGCGCCATTATAAATCCTGATGATGAAGTGCTCATTATTGAACCAAGCTTCGTTTCTTATGCACCACTTGTGACATTAGCTGGAGGAGTTCCAGTTCCTGTGGCGACTACTTTAGAAAATGAGTTTAAAGTACTACCAGAACAAATTGAAGCAGCTATTACAGCGAAAACAAAGGCGATTTTGCTTTGTTCACCAAATAACCCGACAGGTGCAATGCTAAATAAATCCGAGCTTGAAGAAATAGCAGTGATTGTTGAGAAGTACAATCTAATTGTATTATGTGATGAAATTTATGCAGAGCTTGTATACGACGAAGTATATACAAGTTTCGCGAGTATTAAAAATATGCGTGAGCATACGATTTTAATTTCGGGATTTTCAAAAGGGTTTGCGATGACAGGATGGCGTCTCGGTATGATTGCAGCTCCTGTTCAATTTTCAGAATTAATGCTCAAAATCCATCAGTATTCAATGATGTGTGCACCGACGATGTCTCAGTTTGCAGCACTTGAGGCGTTACGGGCAGGGAACGATGAAGTGATTCGAATGAGAGATAGTTATAAGAAGCGTCGTAACTTCATGACGAAATCTTTCAATGAAATGGGTTTAACGTGTCATGTGCCAGGCGGAGCATTTTATGTTTTCCCTTCTATATCTTCAACAGGATTATCTTCAGCGGAATTTGCAGAACAGTTATTGCTGGAAGAAAAAGTGGCTGTTGTCCCTGGTAGCGTATTTGGCGAAAGTGGTGAAGGTTTTATTCGTTGTTCTTATGCAACATCGCTTGAACAACTTATGGAAGCAATGAAGAGAATGGAACGGTTTGTAGAGAATAAAAAAAGGACAAAACGTAATACGTTTTGTCCATAAAAGGGGGGGAATACTAGAAAGCCATGTGTTAGTATTCTATCCCAATATTGGATAATTATACTTCTTTAAGGGAAATTTTTCATGAATTTTGAATGAGTTCTGTCATAGTGGTATAATTTACTAATATAAGGTATACGCATTCTAGATAACGTTATCTAGAATGCGTACTAACCAATCGGATATTTAAAATAAATATATCTGCTTTGCTCTCTATAATTGTAGAGAGAATGGTAAACGTATGGGAGTGTTTCATATGTCAGAACAATATACAACAGGAGTGGTTGTAACAGGGAAAGTGACTGGAATTCAAGATTACGGTGCGTTTGTAGCGTTAGATGCAGAAACACAAGGGCTTGTGCATATATCTGAAATTACAAATGGATATGTAAAGGATATTCATGACTTTTTAAAGGTCGGCGATACAGTAGAAGTAAAGGTACTTTCAATTGATGAAGAGCACAGAAAAATGAGTTTATCGTTAAAAGCGGCGAAAAGAAAACAAGGAAGGATTCTTATACCGAACCCATCTGAAAACGGATTTAATACGCTGCGAGAAAAGTTGGCAGAATGGATTGAAGAGTCCGAGTTAACAAAGTAAAAGAGGAACGCATATGAGCGTTCCTCTTTTACTTTATCTTATGATATATATTTGCAAATATGATTGCATGCAATCATATTCGTATGTCGGAGGTGAAAGGACATACTGATTATCGAATTTCGTTTGTTTCTGGGTGCGTACCAAGATTTTCAGATGGTTTAAACAGTAAACCAAGGTTGATAAGCCCAGATATACCAACGATGCCGTAAATAATACGTGCAAGAGCTGAATTTTGTCCACCGAAAATGGCTGCTACTAAGTCAAACTGGAAAAACCCGATTAGTCCCCAGTTCACAGCGCCAATTACAGTAAAGACTAATGCGATACGTTGTAAAGTACTCATGAAAAAGCCCCCCTTAATTGTGAAGCATGAGCAAGCGATGAGTTAATTAACTCTTTTATAGAATGGGGTAGTTATGTTGTTTTTATACATAAAAAATGTTTGAAAGAAGATGTATATACATCTATACCGAAAAATGCGAATTTTTATGCAAAAAATGAACTTTTTCTAAAAAATATATATTGGTTACGTTTACAATGTTTGAATCGCTTGATTTACAACTTCAGTTTCGCTAAAGTGAATACAGAAATACATATCCATAATTGGAGGGAAAAAGATGAGTACACATGTAACGTTCGACTATTCTAAAGCGTTATCCTTCATCGGTGAACATGAAATCACTTATTTACGTGATGCAGTGAAAGTAACACATCACGCAATCCACGAAAAAACTGGAGCTGGGAACGATTTCCTTGGGTGGGTAGACCTTCCGCTTCAATATGACAAAGAAGAATTTGCTCGCATTCAAAAATGCGCAGAAAAAATTAAAAATGACTCTGACATTTTACTTGTTGTAGGTATCGGTGGTTCTTACTTAGGAGCACGTGCAGCAATCGAAATGTTAAACCATTCTTTCTACAATACGCTTTCTAAAGAACAACGTAAAACTCCACAAGTGCTATTTGTTGGACAAAACATTAGCTCCACTTACATGAAAGATTTAATGGACGTATTAGAAGGTAAAGACTTCTCTATTAACGTTATTTCCAAATCAGGTACAACAACAGAGCCAGCACTAGCATTCCGTATCTTCCGTAAGTTATTAGAAGAAAAGTATGGAAAAGAAGAAGCTCGCAAACGTATTTATGCAACTACAGATAAAGCGCGTGGTGCATTAAAAACATTAGCTGATAACGAAGGTTACGAAACATTTGTTATTCCAGATGATGTTGGAGGTCGTTTCTCTGTATTAACGCCAGTTGGTTTATTACCAATCGCAGTAAGTGGCTTAAATATTGAAGAGATGATGAAAGGTGCAGCTGCTGGTCGTGATGACTTCGGAACATCAGAACTAGAAGAAAATCCAGCTTACCAATATGCAGTAGTTCGTAACGCTTTATACAATAAAGGAAAAACAATTGAAATGCTTGTTAACTATGAACCAGCACTTCAATACTTCGCTGAGTGGTGGAAACAGTTATTTGGTGAAAGTGAAGGAAAAGATCAAAAAGGTATTTTCCCATCTTCAGCAAACTTCTCAACTGATTTACACTCATTAGGTCAATACGTTCAAGAAGGTCGTCGTGACTTATTTGAAACAGTTCTTAAAGTAGGTAAATCTACACATGAACTAACAATCGAATCAGAAGAAAACGATTTAGACGGATTAAACTACCTTGCTGGTGAAACTGTAGACTTCGTAAACACAAAAGCATACGAAGGTACATTACTTGCACATAGCGACGGGGGAGTACCAAACTTAATCGTCAATATTCCTGAATTAAATGAGTACACATTCGGTTACCTTGTATACTTCTTCGAAAAAGCATGTGCGATGAGCGGCTACTTATTAGGCGTGAATCCATTTGACCAACCTGGAGTAGAAGCATATAAGAAAAACATGTTTGCTTTACTTGGTAAACCAGGATTTGAAGAATTAAAAGCAGAATTAGAAGAGCGTTTAAAATAATAAAAAGCGACCGGAATCCGGTCGCTTTTTATTATTTTATCGAAAAGTCCATCAGTATATTCAAACTAAAGTGGGTATGCTAAAGGAAAAGTCTAGGAGGGATGGGCTTGATTCCGATTCAATCAAATTTAGAAGGACGTACATATGCGTTATATAAGTTAGAAGAGATTATGAAACCACTTGGATATAGCATTGGTGGTAATTGGGATTATGATAAAGGATGCTTCGATTACAAAATCGATGAAGAAGATGGGTATCAATTTTTACGAGTTCCATTTACAGCCATTGATGGAGAACTAGATGTACCAGGCGTAATAGTTCGTCTTGGAACGCCGTATATTCTTTCGCACGTATATCAAGACGAACTAGATGATAATGTGAATACTTTAACAGCTGGAACAAGTGGAATGGATCAATTTGCTGAGCCGAAAGATCCAGATGGAGATGTGAAAAGAAAATATATCAATATTGGGAAAGTGCTCATGCAAGAATTAGAGCGTCATTTTACTAATGGTGAATAACAATGAGTATGTCGCTTTCAATGAGAACAAAGGAATGAACTGGATTAATCATATATTGTTCGTCGCGCTTTATACCTAGTAAGAGAATGTTTTGCTTTAAAAGAGTATAGCTACAATTGGCAAAAGTTTGTCCGGTGCAGGACGATGGAAGCTCCATCAGTTGTAATTTATTATCAGAGATTTCGTCGTAAAGTGAAAATAGTACACCTGAAATGGAAGGGAATAAAAGAGAAGCGGTAAATACATAGCTCGTTAATTTATTTCCTTCTATAATTTCTGACACGCCAGCTCTCGTTGCATTTTGTATTTGTTCAGAAGTAAGAAGTTCAGCGATGCAGTGAATGTTTGGGTTGAGCCCTTTTGCAGTTAAAATATTTAAAATGGACTGTGTATCCGCTAAGCTTTCGTTTTTTTCTTTATCAGCTGTTATTAATATGGTGTGTGCCGTTGCAATATTAGCCTTTAATAAAGTTTGATCGTGATGCGGACAACCTTTTATAAATTCTAAATGATGAAATGGTTTTGGGAGTAAAGAAAGTGTTTCATCAATTAAAACGATATCAAGGTTTGGTTGTAATACGTGCATTTGCTTTACAACATGTTTTGCGCGCTCATTCCAGCCAACGATAATCATATGACCGTTAGAAGTAGCGGCTTCTTCACCTTTAATTTTCATATATTGTTTATTAATCATTTCAGTAGCAAACAGCACCATATAATAAGAACAAAAGCCAGTTCCTAATAAAATAATACTTATACCTATTAGTTTTCCTATCGTCGTATGGGGAGCAAAGTCGCCATATCCAACTGTAAAAATGGTAACGATTGACCACCAAATTCCGTCAAACCATGTAGTGAAATGAAAAGGTTCTAATCTATGTATAAGAAAACCGGAAAAAGCAGTCAGTACAATAATAAAACAAATTAAACGAAAAATAATGGAATCACGAAATGTATCTACTAAATTCGGACGGGATTTCAATTGCCTATTCCTCCTTACTTTGTAGGACTACATTCATTGTTGCCATTATAGAAAAAAGAAAAACTCTCTAATTAAAGAGAGTTTGTTTTACGTTACATACTTTCCACTTCAGTTTGTTGGACACTTTCAAGATGCTGGAGAGCATAGTAAACATCAGCAGTATGTCTTTTTTGATCAATGGACAGTTTAAGATGTAAATAGTGAGAACCGTTTTCTAATGTTTTAAGCTTCATATTCTTAACTTTTATATCCATTTCTTTTATTTCTTCAATTACGATTGGGATATTGTCCATATTTCGTACAACAAGTTTCACAGCGATATCACGTTGACGAAATGATCTAGGGCCTACATATTTCATCGCGAGTGGTATAAGTTCGACACTAATCATAAGGAAACACATTCCGAATATCGCTTCAATATAGAATCCGGCCCCAACAGCAATACCAATACCAGAAGCACCCCAGATCATAGCGGCAGTCGTGAGCCCTGCAATGCTATCGTTGCCTCTTCTTAAAATTACGCCAGCACCTAAAAAACCAATTCCTGATACAATTTGAGCGGCAAGTCGAAGTGGATCCATATTCATATGATCGGTATGTGGTAAGTTATAAGCTGCTTTAATAGAAACAATCGTTAGGAGGCAACTAATAATAGAAATAACTAAACACGTTTTTAAACCAAGTGGTTTCCGTTTTAATTCGCGTTCTAAACCAATGGCAAATCCTAAAATAGCCGAGAGACCTAGTTTGATTAATAAATCGGTATAGTCCATATATATTCCTCCTTGTATGATATGCTATATGAATAAAACGCTTATTATAGAAAGAAACGTCTTTTGATAGAGTAACTTTATATAAAATATATGTAGGAATTGCTCATACATGAAAGAGATATTTCGTTTAAGTATATGATATAAAAAAAGAAATGTGGGCAGTTTTAAAAAAAGTTTATAAAAGGTGTTGCATTTCATTTTTCACCATGATATATTAATAACCGTCGCTGATGCAGAAACGCAGAAAACGACAAAAAAGAAATTGAAAAACTTAGTTGACATCGAAAAACGAAGATGTTAACATAAGGAAGTCGCAAATGAGCGACCAAGTAGTTCTTTGAAAACTGAACGAAACAAACAACGTGAAACGTCAATTTTTATTTTAGATGCTAGACAAACTAACTTTATTGGAGAGTTTGATCCTGGCTCAGGATGAACGCTGGCGGCGTGCCTAATACATGCAAGTCGAGCGAATGGATTAAGAGCTTGCTCTTATGAAGTTAGCGGCGGACGGGTGAGTAACACGTGGGTAACCTGCCCATAAGACTGGGATAACTCCGGGAAACCGGGGCTAATACCGGATAATATTTTGAACTGCATGGTTCGAAATTGAAAGGCGGCTTCGGCTGTCACTTATGGATGGACCCGCGTCGCATTAGCTAGTTGGTGAGGTAACGGCTCACCAAGGCAACGATGCGTAGCCGACCTGAGAGGGTGATCGGCCACACTGGGACTGAGACACGGCCCAGACTCCTACGGGAGGCAGCAGTAGGGAATCTTCCGCAATGGACGAAAGTCTGACGGAGCAACGCCGCGTGAGTGATGAAGGCTTTCGGGTCGTAAAACTCTGTTGTTAGGGAAGAACAAGTGCTAGTTGAATAAGCTGGCACCTTGACGGTACCTAACCAGAAAGCCACGGCTAACTACGTGCCAGCAGCCGCGGTAATACGTAGGTGGCAAGCGTTATCCGGAATTATTGGGCGTAAAGCGCGCGCAGGTGGTTTCTTAAGTCTGATGTGAAAGCCCACGGCTCAACCGTGGAGGGTCATTGGAAACTGGGAGACTTGAGTGCAGAAGAGGAAAGTGGAATTCCATGTGTAGCGGTGAAATGCGTAGAGATATGGAGGAACACCAGTGGCGAAGGCGACTTTCTGGTCTGTAACTGACACTGAGGCGCGAAAGCGTGGGGAGCAAACAGGATTAGATACCCTGGTAGTCCACGCCGTAAACGATGAGTGCTAAGTGTTAGAGGGTTTCCGCCCTTTAGTGCTGAAGTTAACGCATTAAGCACTCCGCCTGGGGAGTACGGCCGCAAGGCTGAAACTCAAAGGAATTGACGGGGGCCCGCACAAGCGGTGGAGCATGTGGTTTAATTCGAAGCAACGCGAAGAACCTTACCAGGTCTTGACATCCTCTGAAAACCCTAGAGATAGGGCTTCTCCTTCGGGAGCAGAGTGACAGGTGGTGCATGGTTGTCGTCAGCTCGTGTCGTGAGATGTTGGGTTAAGTCCCGCAACGAGCGCAACCCTTGATCTTAGTTGCCATCATTAAGTTGGGCACTCTAAGGTGACTGCCGGTGACAAACCGGAGGAAGGTGGGGATGACGTCAAATCATCATGCCCCTTATGACCTGGGCTACACACGTGCTACAATGGACGGTACAAAGAGCTGCAAGACCGCGAGGTGGAGCTAATCTCATAAAACCGTTCTCAGTTCGGATTGTAGGCTGCAACTCGCCTACATGAAGCTGGAATCGCTAGTAATCGCGGATCAGCATGCCGCGGTGAATACGTTCCCGGGCCTTGTACACACCGCCCGTCACACCACGAGAGTTTGTAACACCCGAAGTCGGTGGGGTAACCTTTTTGGAGCCAGCCGCCTAAGGTGGGACAGATGATTGGGGTGAAGTCGTAACAAGGTAGCCGTATCGGAAGGTGCGGCTGGATCACCTCCTTTCTATGGAGAATTGATGAACGCTGTTCATCAATATAAGTTTCCGTGTTTCGTTTTGTTCAGTTTTGAGAGAACTATCTCTCATATATAAATGTATGTTCTTTGAAAACTAGATAACAGTGTAGCTCATATTTTTTAATTTTAGTTTGGTTAAGTTAGAAAGGGCGCACGGTGGATGCCTTGACACTAGGAGTCGATGAAGGACGGGACTAACGCCGATATGCTTCGGGGAGCTGTAAGTAAGCTTTGATCCGAAGATTTCCGAATGGGGAAACCCACCATACGTAATGGTATGGTATCCTTATCTGAATACATAGGGTAAGGAAGACAGACCCAGGGAACTGAAACATCTAAGTACCTGGAGGAAGAGAAAGCAAATGCGATTTCCTGAGTAGCGGCGAGCGAAACGGAACATAGCCCAAACCAAGAGGCTTGCCTCTTGGGGTTGTAGGACATTCTATACGGAGTTACAAAGGAACGAGGTAGACGAAGCGACCTGGAAAGGTCCGTCGTAGAGGGTAACAACCCCGTAGTCGAAACTTCGTTCTCTCTTGAATGTATCCTGAGTACGGCGGAACACGTGAAATTCCGTCGGAATCTGGGAGGACCATCTCCCAAGGCTAAATACTCCCTAGTGATCGATAGTGAACCAGTACCGTGAGGGAAAGGTGAAAAGCACCCCGGAAGGGGAGTGAAAGAGATCCTGAAACCGTGTGCCTACAAATAGTCAGAGCCCGTTAACGGGTGATGGCGTGCCTTTTGTAGAATGAACCGGCGAGTTACGATCCCGTGCGAGGTTAAGCTGAAGAGGCGGAGCCGCAGCGAAAGCGAGTCTGAATAGGGCGTTTAGTACGTGGTCGTAGACCCGAAACCAGGTGATCTACCCATGTCCAGGGTGAAGTTCAGGTAACACTGAATGGAGGCCCGAACCCACGCACGTTGAAAAGTGCGGGGATGAGGTGTGGGTAGCGGAGAAATTCCAATCGAACCTGGAGATAGCTGGTTCTCCCCGAAATAGCTTTAGGGCTAGCCTTAAGTGTAAGAGTCTTGGAGGTAGAGCACTGATTGGACTAGGGGTCCTCATCGGATTACCGAATTCAGTCAAACTCCGAATGCCAATGACTTATCCTTAGGAGTCAGACTGCGAGTGATAAGATCCGTAGTCAAAAGGGAAACAGCCCAGACCGCCAGCTAAGGTCCCAAAGTGTGTATTAAGTGGAAAAGGATGTGGAGTTGCTTAGACAACTAGGATGTTGGCTTAGAAGCAGCCACCATTTAAAGAGTGCGTAATAGCTCACTAGTCGAGTGACTCTGCGCCGAAAATGTACCGGGGCTAAATACACCACCGAAGCTGCGGATTGATACCAATGGTATCAGTGGTAGGGGAGCGTTCTAAGGACAGTGAAGTCAGACCGTAAGGACTGGTGGAGTGCTTAGAAGTGAGAATGCCGGTATGAGTAGCGAAAGACGGGTGAGAATCCCGTCCACCGAATGCCTAAGGTTTCCTGAGGAAGGCTCGTCCGCTCAGGGTTAGTCAGGACCTAAGCCGAGGCCGACAGGCGTAGGCGATGGACAACAGGTTGATATTCCTGTACCACCTCTTTATCGTTTGAGCAATGGAGGGACGCAGAAGGATAGAAGAAGCGTGCGATTGGTTGTGCACGTCCAAGCAGTTAGGCTGATAAGTAGGCAAATCCGCTTATCATAAAGGCTGAGCTGTGATGGGGAAGCTCCTTATGGAGCGAAGTCTTTGATTCCCCGCTGCCAAGAAAAGCTTCTAGCGAGATAAAAGGTGCCTGTACCGCAAACCGACACAGGTAGGCGAGGAGAGAATCCTAAGGTGTGCGAGAGAACTCTGGTTAAGGAACTCGGCAAAATGACCCCGTAACTTCGGGAGAAGGGGTGCTTTCTTAACGGAAAGCCGCAGTGAATAGGCCCAAGCGACTGTTTAGCAAAAACACAGCTCTCTGCGAAGCCGTAAGGCGAAGTATAGGGGGTGACACCTGCCCGGTGCTGGAAGGTTAAGGAGAGGGGTTAGCGTAAGCGAAGCTCTGAACTGAAGCCCCAGTAAACGGCGGCCGTAACTATAACGGTCCTAAGGTAGCGAAATTCCTTGTCGGGTAAGTTCCGACCCGCACGAAAGGTGTAACGATTTGGGCACTGTCTCAACCAGAGACTCGGTGAAATTATAGTACCTGTGAAGATGCAGGTTACCCGCGACAGGACGGAAAGACCCCGTGGAGCTTTACTGTAGCCTGATATTGAATTTTGGTACAGTTTGTACAGGATAGGCGGGAGCCATTGAAACCGGAGCGCTAGCTTCGGTGGAGGCGCTGGTGGGATACCGCCCTGACTGTATTGAAATTCTAACCTACGGGTCTTATCGACCCGGGAGACAGTGTCAGGTGGGCAGTTTGACTGGGGCGGTCGCCTCCTAAAGTGTAACGGAGGCGCCCAAAGGTTCCCTCAGAATGGTTGGAAATCATTCGTAGAGTGCAAAGGCATAAGGGAGCTTGACTGCGAGACCTACAAGTCGAGCAGGGACGAAAGTCGGGCTTAGTGATCCGGTGGTTCCGCATGGAAGGGCCATCGCTCAACGGATAAAAGCTACCCCGGGGATAACAGGCTTATCTCCCCCAAGAGTCCACATCGACGGGGAGGTTTGGCACCTCGATGTCGGCTCATCGCATCCTGGGGCTGTAGTCGGTCCCAAGGGTTGGGCTGTTCGCCCATTAAAGCGGTACGCGAGCTGGGTTCAGAACGTCGTGAGACAGTTCGGTCCCTATCCGTCGTGGGCGTAGGAAATTTGAGAGGAGCTGTCCTTAGTACGAGAGGACCGGGATGGACGCACCGCTGGTGTACCAGTTGTTCTGCCAAGGGCATAGCTGGGTAGCTATGTGCGGAAGGGATAAGTGCTGAAAGCATCTAAGCATGAAGCCCCCCTCAAGATGAGATTTCCCATAGCGTAAGCTAGTAAGATCCCTGAAAGATGATCAGGTTGATAGGTTCGAGGTGGAAGCATGGTGACATGTGGAGCTGACGAATACTAATAGATCGAGGACTTAACCATATAATATGAAGCAATGTTATCTAGTTTTGAAAGAATATAAAAAACTTGTTGACTTTCAAAAGTAAATGAGTTACAATAATTCTTGTCTTAAATGAATACAGTCTGGTAATGATGGCAGAGAGGTCACACCCGTTCCCATACCGAACACGGAAGTTAAGCTCTCTAGCGCCGATGGTAGTTGGGACCTTGTCCCTGTGAGAGTAGGACGTTGCCAGGCAAATGGAGGATTAGCTCAGCTGGGAGAGCACCTGCCTTACAAGCAGGGGGTCGGCGGTTCGATCCCGTCATCCTCCACCATTTAGCCGACTTAGCTCAATTGGTAGAGCAACTGACTTGTAATCAGTAGGTTGGGGGTTCAAGTCCTCTAGTCGGCACCAGAAATCATGGCGGTTGTGGCGAAGTGGTTAACGCACCGGATTGTGGCTCCGGCATTCGTGGGTTCGATTCCCATCAGTCGCCCCATTTTTCTTAAATAAATTAATATGCGGGTGTGGCGGAATTGGCAGACGCACCAGACTTAGGATCTGGCGCCTTTGGCGTGGGGGTTCGACTCCCTTCACCCGCACTTTTAATTAAATAACTCATACATGTCTTGCGGAAGTAGTTCAGTGGTAGAATACAACCTTGCCAAGGTTGGGGTCGCGGGTTCGAATCCCGTCTTCCGCTCCAATTTTCAATATGACATGCCGGGGTGGCGGAACAGGCAGACGCACAGGACTTAAAATCCTGCGGTGGGTGACCACCGTGCGGGTTCGACCCCCGCCCTCGGCACCATATGCGCCCGTAGCTCAATTGGATAGAGCGTTTGACTACGGATCAAGAGGTTAGGGGTTCGACTCCTCTCGGGCGCGCTTTTATTAACGGGAAGTGGCTCAGCTTGGTAGAGCACCTGGTTTGGGACCAGGGGGTCGCAGGTTCAAATCCTGTCTTCCCGATATTCCTAAAAAACATGGGGCCTTAGCTCAGCTGGGAGAGCGCCTGCCTTGCACGCAGGAGGTCAGCGGTTCGATCCCGCTAGGCTCCACTTATATTAATATCATTTATGGCGGTGTAGCTCAGCTGGCTAGAGCGTACGGTTCATACCCGTGAGGTCGGGGGTTCGATCCCCTCCGCCGCTACCATAAAGGACCTTTAGCTCAGCTGGTTAGAGCAGACGGCTCATAACCGTCCGGTCGTAGGTTCGAGTCCTACAAGGTCCACCATTAGACGTATATATCTCGGAGGTATACCCAAGTTCGGCTGAAGGGATCGGTCTTGAAAACCGACAGGCGGCGAGAGTCGCGCGGGGGTTCGAATCCCTCTACCTCCTCCATTTTTTCTAAAGTGAATATTTTATCATCGCGGGGTGGAGCAGCACGGTAGCTCGTCGGGCTCATAACCCGAAGGTCGCAGGTTCAAATCCTGTCCCCGCAACCAAATGGTCCCGTGGTGTAGTGGTTAACATGCCTGCCTGTCACGCAGGAGATCGCCGGTTCGACCCCGGTCGGGACCGCCATTTTTTACATAAAGGCTCGGTAGCTCAGTCGGTAGAGCAGAGGACTGAAAATCCTCGTGTCGGCGGTTCGATTCCGTCCCGAGCCACCATTTTGAAATCACGAGCCGACTTAGCTCAATTGGTAGAGCAACTGACTTGTAATCAGTAGGTTGGGGGTTCAAGTCCTCTAGTCGGCACCACTTTCAAAATGAGCCATTAGCTCAGTTGGTAGAGCATCTGACTTTTAATCAGAGGGTCGAAGGTTCGAGTCCTTCATGGCTCACCATTTACAATTTAATGCGGGTGTAGTTTAGTGGTAAAACAAGAGCCTTCCAAGCTCTGGTCGAGAGTTCGATTCTCTTCACCCGCTTTTCAATTATGGGCCTATAGCTCAGCTGGTTAGAGCGCACGCCTGATAAGCGTGAGGTCGATGGTTCGAGTCCATTTAGGCCCACCATAATTGTTCCGCAGTAGCTCAGTGGTAGAGCTATCGGCTGTTAACCGATCGGTCGTAGGTTCGAGTCCTACCTGCGGAGCCATATTTATAGAGAAGTACCCAAGTGGCTCAAGGGGCTCCCCTGCTAAGGGAGTAGATCGCGAACGCGGTGCGAGGGTTCGAATCCCTTCTTCTCTGCCAGAACTGGCCCGTTGGTCAAGTGGTTAAGACACCGCCCTTTCACGGCGGTAACACGGGTTCGAATCCCGTACGGGTCATACTAAAAGAGATAGCATAATCTGCTATCTCTTTTTTGTTGTATAAAAGTGAACTTTGGATAGTCTGCTTTTTTATGCAATAGAAGAAATATGAAGTATGGGCTGTTGCAGTTGGGTATATAGAGCCGTAAATACAATCATGTTGTTTATTTGGGCCTGTATGAATATGAAGGAACTATCTATCTAAAATGATACCTCAAGTTGAACTTTTACCCCAGCTGTATGGCTGTAGCCTCCTACACTTGGAGAAACGGATGAAAATACATCCGGGAGCTACTGTGGAAAATAAATAATATATAGAAGAAGCTGCCTCTCAATAGGGTGACCTACTGGAGACAGCTTTTTTATGTTGTCATTATTGTCGAGTTTTGTCGGTAAGTCGATATATTGCAAAAATCGCTGATATAATTTGAGTTACGATCGATAAATTTTAAAAATCGCTGATATATTTGGAGTTACGGTCGATATATTCTAAAAATCGCCAATATAATTTCACTTACCGATGAAAACCACAAGAAAAACCCTTTCACAATCTAAAGAAAACGCCTCCATTGAAATGGATTCCACACCTATTCCAATAACTTTACACTCTATGTGAAAAAGTTCACAAATAGGTCATAATTTGTGAAGTAATTCACAATAATACGTGCTACAATATGAATGTAAAGAAGTTAAACAACATTAAATTAGTATTTTAATTAATTACTTAAACAATCATAAAAAAATATATGTGAACAATAGAGAGGGGAAATTACCATGAAAAAAGGTATCAATCGTGTAGTATTAGTAGGAACAGGAGCTGTAGGTTGTAGTTACGCTTACTCAATGATCAACCAAGGTGTAGCTGAAGAATTCGTATTAGTAGATGTTAATGAAGCAAAAGCAGAAGGGGAAGCAATGGACTTAAGCCATGCGGTACCATTCTCTCCATCACCAACAAAAGTTTGGAGCGGTAGCTATGCAGATTGTAAAGATGCAGATTTAGTTGTTATCACTGCTGGGTTACCACAAAAGCCAGGTGAAACTCGTTTAGACTTAGTTGAGAAAAATACAAAGATCTTTAAACAAATCGTTCGCGGCATTATGGATAGCGGATTCGATGGAATCTTCTTAATCGCAACTAATCCAGTTGATATTTTAACTTACGTAACTTGGAAAGAATCTGGTTTACCGAAAGAGCGCATAATCGGTTCTGGTACTACTTTAGACTCTGCTCGTTTCCGTTACATGTTAGGTGACTACTTAGATGTAGATCCACGTAACGTTCATGCTTACATCGTTGGTGAACACGGTGACACTGAACTTCCAGTATGGAGCCACGCTACTATCGGTGTACAAAAATTAGAAACAATCTTAGCTAACAACGAACAGTACAAACAAGAAGACTTAGACAAAATCTTCGAAAACGTACGTGATGCAGCTTACCATATCATCGAGCGTAAAGGTGCAACTTACTACGGAATCGGTATGTCACTACTTCGTGTAACTAAAGCAATCTTAAACAACGAGAACAGCGTATTAACTGTATCTGCATACCTTGAAGGTCAATACGGCGAGAAAGATGCTTACGTAGGTGTTCCAGCTGTAATTAACCGCGAAGGTGTACGTGAAATCGTAGAACTTGAGCTAAATGAAGAGGAAAAAGTGAAGTTCGCTCATTCTGTAAAAGTATTAAAAGAAACAATGGCACCAGTACTATAATAATTGCTAAATAATTCAGAGGTGGGAAACTGCTTCTTACCTCTGAACTTATATAATTTAATATAAATTCCTTTTCCGGTTTCCCTTGTATATCCCCAATATACCCCTTTTGCTGGATAAGGGTCGTTTATAGAAAAGAGCACTCTATTTTACGTAGAGTGCTCTTTATTATTCCGCTATTTGCCGGGCAGTAAAAACCCACTGATTAAAGTTTCATTTTATTATTTTTTAGGTGTTAATCCTAATTTCTTTAAAATATCTGCCAGTGTACCGCTTTTGGATTTTTCTACAGGTGTTTGTGATTTAGATGCATCTGGACCTTTTTTCAAGAAGTTCCTTTCAACGAAGCGAATATCTTTTTCGTCGACAATACCATCTTTATTAAGGTCTCCGTCTTTTACAGTTACTCCTTTTTTACCATAGTTGCTAGCGATAATTTCAGCATCTTTAATATCGATTACTTTATCAGCATTTACATCGCCGGTAAGGTTTTCGTCAGGTCTTGCATAATAATATTGGCCAAGCAGCTTACCGTCTTTTTCAGTACCAAGTTTCGTTGTTAGGCGGCTTGTTAAATGTCCTGGCACCTCTACATATAAGTTATAGT
Organism: Bacillus sp. JAS24-2; assembly: GCF_008274905.1. Classification (NCBI taxonomy): domain Bacteria; kingdom Bacillati; phylum Bacillota; class Bacilli; order Caryophanales; family Bacillaceae; genus Bacillus; species Bacillus sp. JAS24-2. Next base: position 4,641,798 of record NZ_CP031068.1, on the reverse strand, counting down.
CGCGTTTATTAACTGGAAGTCCATTTAGTTTGAAGTATCCGTATTTATCTAGTGAGCCTTCAAACTTATGATGGTAAGAATCAGTCGCATATACTTTTACGCCAAGCTTTGTATAATCGAACTTTTCATCTAAATATTCGCGTTCATTTAAGAACGCACCAGGTTTAATATTTCCTTCTACTAGTGAGTTTAAGGACATAACTGAGAATGTTTGATCTTGAAGTACACGCATTCTATTTGGTTCTGATTCACCTTGTTTCCAGTAAACAAAAATTGGTGACTCTAATTGAGCGTTTGCTTCATAAAATTCATCATTTTCTACTTTGAAAGTTACATCAATGAACGGGAAATCACCATCTAATCCAGCAAAGTTTTTGTCATCGATAGCGCCGCCAACTGTAACAGAACCTGCCTCTAATTTCGGTTCATTTACTTTTGCGGTTACTCCTTTTTCGGAAAGTAGCTTTTCAAAAGCAGGATTAAATTTCGCATTTCAATAATATTGTGACAAAAAATATTGAGAAACATTTTTTTATAACAGATTATTTTGTTTTGATTTTGAGTGGAAAATAGCATGAAAAATAGGATAAACATAATAAAATAAAGGTTGAGAAAAAATAATTGGTAAAAATATAGAAGAATAATAAAGCGTTTTCAATTAATATTCGTCAAAATTCGATATTTTACACGGAAATTTGAAGAAAAACTAACATTTTTAAGAAAAAAACGAATGTTTTTTATAAATTAACAAGGATATTGCAGTTTTTCGCAGAAATAGTTAAAGTATAAAAAATTCTGTCATCTAAGTGAGGTGAGCATATTGAGTGTAATAAATTGTGAAGAAGTGAAACGAGATGAGTTTCATACAGAAAAGTACTATGAAAGTTATAACATCTTTGGCGCACATGTTGTGACGGAAGATGAGATTCAAGGGGTACGATTTACAGTCTGGGCTCCTCATGCGAAAGCAATGAGTGTTGTTGGAGATTTTAATGAGTGGGATTATGAGCAACATAAGATGCTACAAGTGACAGAAGAAGGGATTTGGTCCTTATTTATACCGCATATTGAAGAAGGAGAAATATATAAATATGCGATTGAAACGTTGGCTGGTGACGTCATTTTAAAGGCAGATCCGTATGCTATATATGCAGAAGTAAGACCGAATACGGCATCTGTAGTTTTTGATATAAAAGGATATGAATGGAATGATAAAAACTGGAATCGTAAGAAAAAGAAAAAACCGATTTATAAAGAAGCGATGACAGTTTATGAATTACATTTTGGTTCTTGGAAAAAGAAAGAAGATGGAACACTATATTCTTACAGGGAAATGGCAGAAGAACTCATTCCGTATGTGGTGGAACATCAATTTACACATATTGAAATTATGCCGCTTGTTGAGCATCCATATGATCGTTCTTGGGGATATCAAGGAACGGGATATTATGCAGCGACGAGTAGATTTGGTACACCGCATGATTTAATGTATTTTGTCGACGAATGTCATAAATATGGAATCGGTGTCATTTTAGATTGGGTACCGGGGCATTTTTGTAAAGATGCTCACGGTTTATATTTGTTTGATGGCACACCGACCTATGAATATAAAGATAAAGATGTACAAGAAAATCTAGTATGGGGAACTGTCAATTTTGATTTAGGAAAGAGAGAGGTACGTAATTTCTTAATTTCAAATGCGTTATTTTGGATGAGATATTTCCATATTGATGGTTTCAGAGTAGATGCAGTTGCGAACATGTTGTACTGGAATAAAGAAGGACAAGAGCAAAGTAATGAGTACGCTGTGTCATTTTTACGGGAGTTAAATGAAGCAGTGTTTGCAGAGGATGAAGATTTTCTTATGACGGCAGAGGATTCAACAGCTTGGCCACTTGTAACAGCACCAACGTATGAAGGTGGGCTTGGATTCAATTACAAATGGAATATGGGCTGGATGAATGACGTGCTGAAATATATGGAGTGTGCGCCAGAGTACAGAAAATATATTCATGAGAAAATGACGTTCTCTTTACTATATGCTTACTCTGAAAACTTCATATTACCCCTTTCTCATGATGAAGTCGTTCATGGGAAAAAGTCGTTATTAAATAAAATGCCAGGTGATTACTGGGATAAGTTTGCTCAGCTTCGTTTGTTATATGGATATTTCTTTACTCACCCAGGAAAGAAATTACTTTTCATGGGAGGAGAATTCGGGCAGTTTGATGAGTGGAAAGACCTTGAAGATTTAGATTGGAATTTACATGATTTTGAAATGCATCGTTATATGCATGATTACTTTAAAGAGCTCATAGCATTGTATAAGCGCTCAAAACCACTTTGGCAGCTTGATCATTCGCCTGAAGGTTTTCAGTGGATTGATGCTAATAATAACGAGCAAAGTATTTTCTCGTTTATCCGCCAAGGGGATAAACAAGAAGATGCGTTAGTTATCGTATGTAATTTTACGAAAGCTACATATGAAAACTATAAAGTAGGTGTACCAGATTTCGAGTATTATAACGAGATTTTAAACAGTGATGCACAGCAATATGGCGGTTCGGGACAAGTGAATAAGAAACGTCTTAAGACGATTCTAGAACCGTACCATAATCAAGCAGCACATGTAGAGATTACAATTCCACCATTTGGCGTATCCATATTACGACCAGTGAAGACGAGAAAGGGGAGCAAAAAACAAGATGGCTCAAAAACAAAAGTGCGTAGCAATGTTACTAGCAGGGGGAAAAGGTAGTCGTTTAAGTGCATTAACAAAGAATTTAGCCAAGCCAGCTGTTCCATTTGGTGGTAAATATCGCATTATTGATTTTACGCTAAGTAACTGTGCGAATTCTGGTATTGAAACGGTTGGGATTTTAACGCAATATCAACCACTCGAACTTCATAATTATATCGGAATCGGAAATGCGTGGGATTTAGACCGAGTAAACGGTGGGGTCACAGTCTTACCTCCTTATGCGGAGTCTTCAGGGGTTAAGTGGTATACAGGTACGGCAAGTGCCATTTATCAAAACTTAAACTATTTAAGTCAGTATGAACCGGAGTATGTTCTCATTTTATCAGGCGACCATATTTATAAAATGGATTACAGTAAGATGCTAGATTACCATATTCAGAAAGAATCGGACGTATCCATTTCTGTTATTGAAGTACCTTGGGATGAAGCGAGTCGCTTTGGCATTATGAATACAAATGAAGAAATGGAGATTGTTGAGTTTGAAGAGAAACCACAATTTCCAAGAAGTAATCTTGCATCAATGGGAATCTATATTTTTAATTGGTCAATTTTGAAAGAGTATTTAGAGATGGATGCAAGAAACCCTGAATCTAGTAACGATTTTGGAAAAGACGTACTTCCGCTTTTATTGGATGAAGGGAAGAAGCTAATGGCGTATCCGTTTGAAGGATATTGGAAAGATGTTGGAACGGTGAAGAGCTTATGGGAAGCGAATATGGATTTGCTTCGCGATGAAACATCACTGAATTTAAACGATCGTAATTGGCGTATTTACTCTGTCAATCCAAACGAACCGCCTCAATATATTGCTGAAAAGGCGAAAGTAGAAGAATCGCTTATTAACGAAGGGTGCGTCATTGAAGGGGACGTGAAGCATTCTGTGTTATTCCAAGGAGTGACGGTGGAAGAAGGAAGTATGGTGATTGATTCTGTCGTTATGCCAGGGGCTAAGATTGGTAAAAATGTTGTGATTGAAAGAGCGATTGTTGGATCAGAAATGGTTATCGAGGATGGAACAATCATTCGTCCAGAAAAGAATGTTGACGATGTAGTATTAATTGCTGAAGGGAAATAGAAAAGGGGGATGAAATGAATGGGAGAAAAAATGTTAGGAATTATTAATGCAACGGGAAGTTTTCCTTCCTTAAAGAAAGTAACAGGGCATCGTTCACTAGCGGCGTTACCGTTTGGGGGCCGTTATCGACTCATTGATTTCATGCTTTCAAATATGGTGAATTCTAGTATTCATAGTGTGGCAGTTTTTACAAGCCATAAAAATCGTTCGTTAATGGACCATGTTGGTTCAGGAAAACAGTGGGATTTAGATAGAAAAAGAGACGGACTATTTTTATTCCCGCCAAACTGCCAATGTGACCAAGATGAATTTGGGTCTTTTGCACACTTTAGAAGACATATTGATTATTTTCTAAGAAGCAGAGAAGAGTACGTTGTTATTACGAATAGCCATCTCGTAACAGCATTAAATTTTCAAGCGGTGTTAGAGCGGCATATACATACGGCAGCTGATATTACGGAAGTTTGCCATGAAGGGGTTTCACTTCAAACATATGTGTTAAAGAAACAATTATTGTTAGACTTATTTGAGTCATATAAAGATGTGGAACAATACAGTTTATTTGATGTAGTGAGAGAAAAGCGCGGGAAATCATTACACATTGCTACATATGAACATACTGGATATGTAGCAATTATTGACTCGATTGAAAGTTACTATAAACATAGCTTAGAAATTTTGCAACCTGCTATTTGGAAGCAATTATTTAAGAAAGAAGCACCGATCTTTACGAAAGTAAAAGATGAGCCACCAACTCGTTATTTAAAGGGTGCAGTCGTGAAAAATACAATGATTGCAAACGGTAGTATTATTGAAGGGGAAGTCGAAAACAGTGTTGTTTCCCGTTCAGTTAAAATTGGAAAAGGTTCAATTATTCGTAACAGTATTATTATGCAAAAGAGCCAAATTGGAGATAACTGTATAATAGATGGTGTTATTATTGATAAAGACGTGAAAATTGGTGACGGTGTCGTATTAAAAGGAAACGCCGATGGGCCGTATGTTGTAGAAAAAGGAAGCGTACAAAACAGTACGATTAATAGTTATTCTTAAAAGAATCAGTGGGGGTCTTCCTCCACTGATTAAAGTTTTAATTCAAATGAAAACTCGAAGGGAGGAAGCTGCAAGAGGAGTAATAAAAACTTTTCGCGCAGTGGGACAACAAGTGAATATTTTATTTGCAGTATCAGAATGTGTACCGTTTGTGAAATCGGGAGGATTAGCTGATGTAGCGGGTGCGCTCCCAAAAGAGCTGAAAAAATTAGGAGTGGACGTTCGTATTATACTTCCGAATTATAGCCTCATTCCGCAAAAGTTAAGAGATGGATGTACGTTACATAAAGTAATTAACGTCCCGCTTGGGTGGAGAAATCAATATTGTGGAATTTTAAAAGGTGAGCAAGACGGAATTACGTATTACTTAATAGATAATGAATATTATTTTAAGAGAGATTCTCTGTATGGTCATTATGATGACGGAGAGCGTTTTTCTTATTTCTCAAAAGCGGTGTTAGAGTGTATTCCGCACCTTGATTTTGAAGTGGATGTTCTTCATAGCCACGATTGGCATACGGCTATGGTTAATTTCTTACTTCGTGAAAAGTATCAAGATAACCCGTTATATGAGCGTATTAAAACGGTATATACAATTCATAACTTACAGTTCCAAGGTGTATTTCCTCCTGAAGTAATGTACGACTTGTTAGAACTTGGTGATGAATATTTCCACAGTGAGCAGTTAGAGTTTTATGGGAATGTGAACTTTATGAAGGGCGGTATTATCGCTTCGGATCAAATTACAGCGGTGAGCCCGACATATAAAGAAGAAATTCAATATGAATTTTTCGGTGAGAAGTTAGATGGATTACTGCGAAAATATAATGATAAGCTTAGCGGCATTGTAAATGGTATTGATACGAGCGTATATAATCCAGAAACGGATTCGTATATTAAGGCTCAGTATGATGCAGAGTCATTATATGAAAAGAGTGAAAATAAACGCGCCTTGCAGCGTTATTTTGGTTTGCCAGAAAAAGAGGATACACCAATTATTTCAATGGTAACGAGATTAACGAAGCAAAAAGGTCTTGATTTAGTACGTACTGTATTCCGCGAACTAATGGAAGAAGATGTACAATGTATTATTTTAGGTTCAGGTGATTCGGAATATGAGCAATTCTTTGAGTGGATGGCATATGAGTATCCGGAGAAGGTAAAAGTTTATATCGGATTTAATGAAGAATTAGCTCACCAAGTGTATGCGGGAAGCGATTTGTTTTTAATGCCATCGCTGTTTGAACCGTGTGGACTTGGACAACTTATCGCATTAGCGTACGGTACGATTCCAATTGTAAGAGAAACAGGTGGATTAAACGATACAGTACATTCTTATGATGAAGAAACAGGCGAAGGAAATGGTTTCAGTTTCACGAATTTTAATGCACATGACATGCTGCATACGATTCATCGTGCAATTGAATTCTATCACGATAAACCGGTATGGGAGCAGCTTGTAAAACAAGCGATGACTGAAGATTACAGCTGGGAGCAATCGGCTCTTGCTTATAAGGAATTATATAAAAGTCTCATGGAATAACATGTAGGTGGTGAAAAAATGTTTACTCATGTTGAAAGTTTTAAATCAACTTTTCTAGAAAAGTTAGAGACGATGTATGGTAAAAGTTTTAAAGATTCTACAACTCGTGATCAATATAATACACTCGGCCATATGGTACGTGAGTATATGAATAGTCAATGGATTGCAACGAATGAGAGTTATCGATCCGGAGAGCAAAAGCAAATGTATTACTTGTCTATTGAGTTTTTGCTTGGACGTTTGCTTGGAAGTAACATCTTGAATTTAGGTATTAGAGATGTATGCGAGCAAGGGTTATCTGAACTAGGGATTTCGTTACAAGAGTTAGAAGAAGTGGAAGCAGATGCAGGCCTTGGTAATGGTGGGCTTGGACGCTTAGCAGCCTGTTTTCTCGATTCACTTGCATCTTTAAACTTGCCAGGACACGGCTGTGGAATTCGTTATAAACATGGTTTGTTTGATCAGAAAATTGTTGATGGTTATCAAGTCGAATTTCCAGAACAGTGGCTTCTTCATGAAAACGTATGGGAAGTAAGAAGGCATGATCAAGCTGTAGAAGTAAGTTATTTCGGCAATGTTGAACCGCTAGAAATTGACGGGCGTTTAGAGTTTAGGCATACAAATGCAGAAGTCATTATGGCCGTGCCATATGATGTGCCAGTAGTTGGCTATGAGACGAGTACTGTAAATACACTTAGACTTTGGAATGCTGAACCAGTTCCTTTCCCGCAAAACTGCAAAGATATTTTGAAATATAAGCGTGAAACAGAGGCTGTATCGGAGTTTTTATATCCAGATGATACGCATGATGAGGGAAAAATACTTCGTTTAAAACAACAGTATTTCCTCGTATCAGCAAGTTTGCAAAATATCGTTCGAATGCATAGAGAAAGATATGGTGACCTTCGTCAACTACATGAAAAAATTGCGATCCACATTAACGATACACATCCGGTTTTAGCAATTCCGGAACTGATGCGTATTTTACTAGACGAAGAAAAGTTAGCATGGGAAGAAGCTTGGCACATAACGACGCAGACGATTTCTTATACGAATCATACGACGTTATCAGAAGCGCTCGAAAAGTGGCCAATTCACATTTTTAAACCGTTATTACCGAGAATTTATATGATTATTGAAGAGATTAATGAACGTTTCTGTCATGAACTGTGGGAACAGTATGCGTATGAGTGGGATCGTATTGAAGCAATGGCGATTATTGCACATGACCTTGTGAAAATGGCTCATTTAGCGATTGTCGGTAGCCATAGCGTAAACGGTGTAGCGAAAATTCATACGGAAATATTAAAGCAGCGGGAAATGCGATTGTTTTATGAATTTTATCCAGATAAGTTTAATAATAAGACGAATGGAATTGCTCATAGGCGCTGGCTTATGAAAGCAAATCCACAGTTAACAAATCTCATTTCAGAGGCGATTGGAACAGAGTGGAAGAAAGAACCGATTAAGCTTCAAGAGCTACAATTAGTTCAATATGATGCGAGTTTCCAAGAGAAATTTGCAGAGGTAAAACAAGAGCGTAAAGAGATTTTAGCGGAGCGTATTCATAATACAATGGGGATTACCATTGATCCAAATTCTATTTTTGATGTGCAAGTGAAAAGATTACATGCTTATAAACGACAATTATTAAATGTTCTTCATATTTTATATTTGTATAACCGTTTGAAAGAGGATGCTAGTTTTACATTTTATCCGCGTACTTTTATTTTTGGAGCGAAAGCATCACCTGGCTATTATTACGCGAAAAAAATTATTAAATTAATAAATGAACTCGCAAGAAAAGTAAATAATGACCCGTATGTCAGTCAATATATGAAAGTTATCTTTCTAGAAAACTATCGAGTTTCTTTAGCAGAAGATATATTCCCAGCGGCGGATGTAAGTGAACAAATTTCAACGGCGAGTAAAGAAGCATCGGGAACAGGTAATATGAAATTTATGATGAATGGTGCGATTACACTCGGAACGCTAGACGGTGCTAACGTTGAAATAAAAGACCGGGTCGGTGATGATAACTGTTTTATTTTCGGTTTAACAGCAGAAGAGGTTCTTCATTACTATCAAAATGGTGGATATCGTGCAAGTGATTATTATCACCACAATGGGCACATTAAAAAGGTAGTAGATCAGTTAACGAATGGTTTCTTTGCACAGTCGGGAGCCGAATTTGAAGCAATTTACGATTCTCTCGTTATTCAAAATGATGAATATTTTGTTCTGCGAGATTTTGGTCCATATGCTGAAAGACAAGAAGCTGTCGGTAGAGCTTATGAGAACCGAACGAAGTGGCTAGAAATGTCGATTTTAAATATTGCACAGTCTGGTCATTTTGCGAGCGATCGAACGATTTTGCAGTACAGTAATGAAATTTGGGGTATTGGTAATGCAGTTAAACAGTTTTAAAGAGGTTGCTATATTGGGAGATATATTATCGATTTACCAACAGAAATGGATATTAATAAATAAAACGTGCTTAATAAAATTAAGCTCGTTTTATTTATTTTGCTTAAGAAAGAAATGGAACAGTGGTATATATGATACCTGCCCCATCATACTCTCCTGTCGCAAAGTATGAAAATGTAAAGAAACCTGTAACCGTAAAAATTATAATAAGGAAAAATGCGAAGATAAATTTTAACATGTAAGGTCCCCTCATCCAAAAATAACTTCATAGATTATTATAGTATACGAATATTTTATTTCCAATTGTTTACTGGTTAAAAATGAGAAGTCAGACATGTTTTGTATGTTGTAATGGAATGATTATTTGTAATGGATTTTGTGTTTTTTGTAAATGTCATGTTGTGATGGACGTGTGCATACTCCCAGTCATGATCATTAAAATTTATGTTTCGGGGAGGGAGAAGTGGAACGACATCGAATAAGTTGACGAAACGAAAGCTACTAGCTACTTGTAGTTTATAATAATTTCGAAAAGCGATATCTCCTACTTTTGGAGAAGCGAATGTATAAAGTCCATACTGTGCGAAGGCAGTATTTATACGTGCATCTAATATGTGTAATGTGGCAAGCGCGCCACCTAGACTATGCCCAGTAGCTAGCAGTTTTTTATGTGCTGGCAATGATACGAGCATATCCATAATAGAATCACGACAAGACTCATAAATAGAGAGAAAACCGTTATGGACATTTCCGCCATTTAAAGCATAAGGATAAGGTTTTTGATTGACGAGAGAATCAATAATCCAATCTGGATCTGTTTGAGTGCCTCTGAAGGCAACGATAATTGTATCCTCAGATTCTAATATAAATCCGAACCATTCTGTTGTTTGAATGGCCTTTCCTTGAAAACCTTGTACATATTGAAAACCATCTGGTATTTCGAAAATACCATTTTGTTTATATTGTTCATACGTTAACTCACAACAAGAAGCTAACAGTATGGCAGTGTCTTTATCAAAGGATAAAGGAGTACGCATTAAGGTAGCCCTCCTTAAGAAAAGGTATAGTTTAATATATGCGGTGAGGAACTTGATTCATTCTTTTGGAGGTGGGGAATAGCTTGTATCGCTTACCTAAATCAGTGGAGGAAATTATAATGTCAAAATAAAACAGTGCCTGATAAGGACACTGTTTACTCTTTTTCATCTCAAGGAATCGACTTTTTTAGTTATTCTTAATGAACTGACGCATGCGTTAGTTGCATAAGTAAGAGGTTTGAAAAAATAGCCTGTATATATTTGAATGATGAATAACTTACCTATTTTCTTGTGTTTGTTTGCGTTACATACAGAAAAAATTCGGAAAATAAAACATATTATTTATCTGTTTGTTTTTGCTTCTTTTTCAAATACTCCGTACGCAATTTTTCAAGTTGCTGCTTTTTATCAAATTTGGCAGGCTTCTGTTTTTCATGGAACTTTGCCACAGCTACCTGACTTTTGGAATCCAATTGATATTTTCCCACTTTGTTCACCTACTTTTCTTGTCTCTAAAGAGAATCTACTCAACAAATATAATATACCTTATTTTCCTTAAGTAAACCTTATTACTTTATTTTAACTGCTTTTTCTCGTTTGTAGACGTAAATTAAAACACCCTTTCACTTTATTACTGCAAGCAAGGGTGTTTTAATTTTATTATTTTATTAGTTGATGGCCATTCCCACATAAGGGCACAGTTTACTCTTTCCCATCTAATAAACGACCAAGGCCACCTAATACACTACCTTCGCCAGTACTTTGCGCTGCTGGGCTTGTAAGGCGTGCTGCTAATCGGCTAAGTGTTAAGGACTGAATCCAAACTGTTCCAGGTCCTTCTAACGTTGCGAAGAATAAACCTTCGCCGCCAAATAGAGCTGTTTTTACTTTTCCAACGAACTCGACATCATAGTTAATGTCTTTTGTCATAGCAACAAGACAACCTGTATCAATGCGAAGTTTCTCACCAGGTTTTAATTCACGTTTATATACAGTTCCACCTGCGTGCATGAAAGCAAGACCGTCACCTTCAAGTTTCTGCATGATAAAACCTTCACCACCGAAGAAACCAGTTCCTATTTTTTTCGTAAATTCAATTCCGATAGAAACACCTTTTGCGGCACAAAGAAAGGCATCTTTTTGACAAACTACTTTTCCTTGATATTCTGTTAAATCTACAGGAATAATTTTACCAGGATAAGGAGCAGCAAATGAGACGTGGCGTTTGCCGTGACCTGTATTTGTAAATACAGTCATAAACATACTTTCGCCTGTAACGAGACGCTTACCAGCGCCCATTAATTTTCCGAATAAACCTCCAGATGGGCCAGAACCATCACCGAAGATTGTTTCCATTTCTATGTAATCTTCCATCATCATCATTGCGCCAGCTTCTGCGATCACGCTTTCTTCTGGATCTAACTCAATTTCAACAAACTGCATATCATCTCCGTATAACTTATACTCGATTTCATGTGCTCTCATTTTTTCACCTCGTATGTAATAGATACTTATATTGTACAGAATTTAATAGGATTAGAATACTTTAGTTTTGTTAATTTTCAAATAAAGTGGAACAAACCAAAACTGATTATCAGCTCCCGCCAATCAAGCTGTCCGCAAATACCGGGCTAAAATATGAATATGGAAATTCAACATTATATTAAAATTATAAAAAAATGGTGGAATGAAAGTGTTCTCATTTGACGTTTTGGATATAGCGTGATATAGTGAAATCACTATTGAGCTACATAATGTGGTACGGAAATAAAGCACGTTGAATTAAAGGCTGTAAGCTTGTTATACATTCATGTCCTTTATATCCACCTTTTCATGTGGATTCATAGTTTCATTTTTATTTAGGAGGTACATGACATGCAAACAGGTAAAGTTAAATGGTTCAACAGCGAAAAAGGTTTCGGTTTCATCGAAGTTGAAGGTGGAGACGATGTATTCGTTCACTTCTCAGCTATCCAAGGTGACGGATTCAAAACTTTAGAAGAAGGTCAAGAAGTTTCTTTCGAAATCGTTGAAGGTAACCGTGGACCACAAGCTGCTAACGTTACAAAAAACTAATTAGCTAGCGATAAAAAGCATTCCGATTTTCGGAATGCTTTTTTTTATTCTTTGGAACTCGACTCATTTGAAGATAATTCGCCCTTAAAGGTACGCTCTTCAAAGTCATCAAGCATTTGCTCATATTCTTCATGTTCTTCCGTAGCGAAAACTTGCGGATTTTTTCCATACATATCTGTACCAATAAAGTTTTCGAAATCCTCTACGTAGCCTACGTTTTCTTCACTATTTACGTACATGCCATTATAGTTTTTCGAATCTTGTCTTTCTAAATCAGATGGTGTTTCAGATGTTCCGTAATTAGCAACATCTTGCCATGCATCTTCTGCATCATATTCAACAGAACGATCTTCATCATGTTTGTGGAAAGAAGGAGATAACACTTCTTCTTCGACTGGTCGTGTATTCATATTTAGCTTATTTGTCGCGTGCTGGATGCATGTTGTAGCAGTCGGCATTGCTTCTAATCTTTCAAATGGAATTTCTTCGCCAGACACTTCGCAAATGCCGTACGTACCCGCTTCTATTTTTTGCAAGGCATGTTTCGTATCCTCTAGCTGTTTATGCCAAAGTTCAATAAGCCCGAAGTCTTTTTCACGTTCATATAGCTCTGTTGCCATATCAGCTGGATGGTTATCATAGCTAGATAATTCTCCAACAGACTCACGTTCAGATGCACGATCTTCATTTTCGTGTGTTTGTATCGTTTGCTCTAGTTCGTGTTTTTGTTTTTCTAAAACGGATTTAAATTGATTTATTTGTTGTGGAGTTAACATAGTCGTCCACCTTCCTACAATTCAGTTTCTTTACATAGTATGAGCGTTGCGAGTAGGAATTATGAGATGAATTTCAGATATGAAAAAGGAGCCGCATAAGCAGCTCCTTTTATAGAAAGTATCCAAGTAATAATCCGATTCCCATGAGGAGACCGAAGATCGTATTTGTTTTTGCTGTTGCAATCATCGCAGGTACCATTTCCATTGGAATGCTTTTGCCGATAAAGCCTTTCGTCGCTTTAAATGCTTTCGGTGCACTTAAAAATACGATAAGCATCCATGGTGATACGATGCCCACGATAATTAAAGCAATTGTCCAAATGTAGGAAACGATGAACATAGAAGCAAGTACACCAACCGCTCTTTCACGTCCAACGAGAATTGCTAACGTTTTACGACCGTTTTCTTTATCGCCATCTAAGTCACGAATATTATTAGCTAGTAAAATGGCACCAATTAAAATGGAGCTTGGAATAGATAGTAAAATGACTTCTGATGTTACAGTTCCAGTTTGAATAAAGAATGAAATTCCAATAATGATAACACCCATAAATAATCCGGCTGTTAACTCTCCAAATGGTGTATAGGCAATGGGAAGTGGGCCACCCGTGTAAAGGTAAGCAACGGCCATACAAACAAGACCGATTGCAGCAAGCCACCAGCTAGAATTCATACAAATATAAACACCTAATAGTATTGCGATGCCGAAAAATCCAAATGCTAAGTTAAGCACTGTTTTTGGCTGAATGCCATCGCGAACGATAGCGCCGCCGATACCAACTGAACCTTCGTGATCGAGTCCTCTTTTATAATCAAAGTATTCATTAAACATGTTTGTTGCTGCCTGAATGAGAAGACAAGCAAGAAGCATTATAAGGAAAAGAGGGAGATGTATTTGATTTATACCTCCGACCTGCATTGCATAGGCTGTTCCGATGAAAACAGGAACGAAAGCTGCTGTTAATGTATGGGGACGTAGTAAACTCCACCAAATGCGCCAGCCTGTTTGCTTGCTTGGTTTTGGCGCCGTAGGAGAGGAATTCGTTTCGACGTTCATTTCCATGTTGAATCCTCCTTTGGTCACATATTGTACACAACTAAGTGTAGAAAAAGCATCATTTAGTGTCAACGTTTATTTTCTAGGAAGAGAAGGTGAATTTCTCAGAAATGCTAAACGTTGACAGGCCTTTCGTTTGAGGTGTATCTTAAAATCAAGCGTAATTATGACTATTTTTCGCCCATAGGGGGGAGACAATTGTGATTCAAACGAAACAAAAAGGCTTGCAAGAAGTTCTTAGTGCAGCCATTAAGCATGCAACTGATGAAAAAATATTGGTTAGTTTTGTAAAACAAATAGACTGGATGGATCCGCTTCTGTTTTATGCAGCAGGAAAAAGGATTGCATTGGAAAATAGATGTTATTTTGCAGATCCAGCTCAGCATGTAATATTTGCTGGAATTGGCTCTGTTTTCACTATAGCAAATTCTTCTCACAAACGCTTTCAAGCGGCTCGTGACGAGTGGAATAAAGTAAAAGAGAAAGCATTTGTACAAAGAGAAAAATATGAATTTGGAACAGGTCCTCTTTTATTTGGTGGATTTTCATTTGACCAAGAAAAAGAGAAAACGGACTTATGGAAAGAATTCGATGATACGACATTTTCACTACCAGCATTTTTATTAACTGTAAAAAATGAAAAAGCATGGTTAACAATGAATACATTCGTTTCAGCAACAGACTGTGCAGAAACTCTTTATAACGAAATGATTTCTTTAGAAGAGAAAATTTTTGGGGAGAGTAAATGTGCGCTAAACGGATCGAAATTAACTGTTATTTCTAAAGTAGAAGTGGATCCGAAAGGCTGGATGAAAGCCATTGAGAAAGTGCAAGATGAGATGAAGCAGGGTAACGTGCAGAAGGTTGTATTAGCGAGGGAGCTAAAAGTAGAAATGGATCATCATATTGATTCTGCTCTTGTTTTAGAAGCACTTCGCATTGGGCAACCGGATTGTTACGTATTTTCTTTTGATTATAAAGGAGCATGCTTCTTAGGAGCGACGCCAGAGAGGTTAATTCGCAAAGAAGATAAGAAGTTTACTTCGATGTGTCTTGCTGGTTCAACTGGTCATGGTCAATCTATAGAAGAAAGTAAGCGAAATAGTAATGCGCTTCTTCATGATGAAAAGAATTTAGCTGAACACGGTTATGTTGTGAACATGATCAGGTCGGTATTAAATGAGCACTGCGAATACGTTAATATTCCGGAGAGTCCAGGTCTATTAACAACGAAAAACTTAATTCATTTATATACGCCTGTAGAGGCAAAAGGCACTGCGAGTCTTTTAACGATGGTAGAAGAATTACATCCAACACCAGCTCTTGGCGGGACACCTCGTTTGGAAGCGATGAAACTGATTCGTGATGTTGAATTGTTAGACAGAGGATTATATGGTGCACCGATTGGCTGGATAGATGATGAAGGAAATGGTGAATTTGCGGTTGCACTTCGCTGCGGATTATTAAATGGCGAGAAAGCATCCTTATTTGCCGGTTGCGGGATTGTAATTGATTCAGTACCGCAACTTGAATATGAAGAGACAAGTTTGAAGTTTAGACCGATGCTTGGTGCTTTGGAGGAATTAATGAAATGAACAATCATATAGAAGCATTATCATATTATTTAGGCGCGTTCGTGGATGAACTGACGCGTCTAAATGTATGTGATGTTGTCATTAGTCCAGGCTCACGGTCAACGCCGATTGCTCTACTAATGGAACAACACGAAGGAATGAACACATATTTACATGTAGATGAAAGATCTGCAGGATTTTTTGCGCTCGGTATCGCAAAAGCGAAAAAACGTCCGGTTGCATTATTATGTACGTCAGGAACGGCAGCAGCGAACTACTATCCAGCTGTATGTGAAGCTTTCCATTCACGAGTGCCGCTTATCGTCTTAACAGCAGATAGACCGCATGAATTAAGAGATGTCGGTGCACCACAAGCGATGAATCAATTTAATTTATACGGTACGTTTGTGAAGCAATTTACAGAGATGGCACTTCCAGAAGCGAGTGAAGCGATGTACCACTACGCTCGCATGACAACGCAGCGCATGATAGCAAGTGCTTGTTTAGCGCCGCAAGGACCTGTTCATCTTAATTTTCCAGTTCGTGAACCGCTTATCCCGGACTTTTCATTAGAAAGTTTATGGGATAAAGGACGCGGGGAATATACAGGAGTAGTTCAGCAAGGGAACGTGGTGATGCCGAGTGAATATGTAGATTCTCTTGTAGGGCGCCTTTCACATATGGAAAAGGGGCTTATTATTTGTGGAGATGATAGTCATTCAGAAATCGCAACGTTTGCAACGCAACTAGCTGAAAAAACGGGATACCCAATATTAGCAGACCCACTTTCTAATATTCGTAGCGGACACCACGATAAAACGATGGTAATCGACTGTTATGATACATTTTTACGAAATGAATTGTTAAAAGAGACGTGGAAGCCGGACGTTTTAATTCGTTTTGGTGGTATGCCTGTTTCGAAAGCATTAACGCAGTTCATTAAAAAACAAACGAAAGCTGTTCATATCGTTGTTGACGAATCTGGACAATGGAGAGATCCAGCTCTTGTTGCGACAGAAGTTGTACAGGCAAGTGATATTGCATTTTGCAGTACATTAATAGAAAAAATGCCAGTTATGAAAAAGAATGATTGGTCCCAAATGTGGCAACATATAAACGAAAAAACGAAGGAAACGCTTCGTGAAATGGAAACATATGAAACTGCATTTGAAGGAAAAGTCATTACAGATATTGTACGCGTATTACCAGAAGGAGCAACGTTATTTGCGAGTAATAGTATGCCAATTCGTGATACAGATTCATTCTTCTTCACATCAGATAAAAATATTCAAGTGATGGCAAACCGCGGTGTAAATGGGATTGATGGCATCATTTCGACAGCTCTAGGAGCGAGCGTTATTTGCGATCCGCTCGTATTAGTCATCGGTGACTTATCATTCTATCACGATTTAAATGGACTATTAGCTGCAAAATTACATGAATTAAATATAACGATTGTCGTTGTAAATAATGATGGTGGGGGTATTTTCTCATTCTTACCACAATATGAGAAAAAGGAACACTTCGAATCGTTATTTGGAACGCCGATTGGGCTTGACTATGAGCATGTTGTTAAAATGTACGGTGGTTCATTTAGCCGTGTAAATGGTTGGGAGCAATTCCGGGAGGAAGTACAAAAGGGAGCAACGACAGAAGGTTTACACGTTGTAGAAATTTGTACGAACCGTGATGAAAACTTAACGTTGCACCGTACGTTATGGGCAAAAACACAGGACGTAATTACTACATCATTGCAAGGTGAATCAAAATGAAAGTAACGCTGCAAGATGTATCGTATGAATATGAAGTAGTCGGAAGCGGGGAACCACTTCTACTTCTTCATGGTTTTACGGGAAGCATGGAAACGTGGCGTTCTTTTATCTCTTCATGGAGTGGGCAGTTTCAAGTTATTGTAGTGGATCTTGTTGGACACGGAAAGACCGAGAGTCCTGAAGATGTTGCGCATTATGACATTCGAAATGTGGCATTGCAAATGAAAGAACTATTAGATTACCTTCATATTGAAAAAGCACATATACTTGGCTATTCAATGGGCGGTAGACTGGCGATTACGATGGCGTGTCTATATCCAGAATATGTATGTTCTCTTTTATTAGAAAATTGTACAGCTGGACTCAAAAGTGAAGATGAGCGAAAAGAACGCTGTGAAAAAGATGAGCGACTTGCCGATAAAATTGAGCGAGAAGGCATAGAAAGTTTTGTATCGATGTGGGAAAATATTCCGCTGTTTGAAACGCAAAAACGTTTAGCAAAAAACGTACAAGAAGCGGTGCGAAAAGAACGACTTGCTAACAACCCAAAAGGGCTCGCAAATAGCTTGCGCGGCATGGGAACTGGGGCTCAGCCTTCATGGTGGGATGAGCTAAAAAACTTAAAAATACCTGTTCTTTTAATGAACGGAGAGCATGATGAAAAGTTCTTTCGCATATTAAAAAACATCGAAAAATGCGTCTCTGATGCGAAAATTGTCAAAATTGATGGTGCTGGCCATGCAATTCATGTGGAACAACCGGAAAAGTTTGATACAATAGTAAAGGGATTTCTAAAAACTATGCAGTGATGCTTTTTTCAGTTAAGAATGAAGTTACACTTATAGAGGAGATCAGAAATATACAAGGAGGTAGTTGTAATGGCTATTGAATGGGTAAAAGAAGGCAATTACGAAGATATTATTTATTCAACATACAATGGTATCGCAAAAATTTCGATTAACCGTCCTGAAGTACATAACGCATTCCGTCCAAAAACGGTAATGGAGTTAATCGACGCTTTTGCACAAGCTCGTGATGATGCAAATGTTGGCGTTATCATTTTAACAGGTGAAGGTGGACGTGCATTCTGTTCTGGCGGCGACCAAAAAGTTCGTGGTCATGGTGGATATGTAGGTGACGACCAAATCCCACGTCTAAACGTATTAGACTTACAACGTCTAATTCGTGCAATTCCTAAACCAGTTATCGCAATGGTAGCAGGTTATGCAATCGGTGGAGGACACGTACTTCATATCGTATGTGACTTAACAATCGCTGCAGACAACGCTGTATTCGGACAAACAGGTCCTAAAGTAGGAAGCTTTGACGGTGGATACGGAGCTGGTTACTTAGCTCGTATGGTAGGCCACAAGAAAGCTCGCGAAATTTGGTACCTATGCCGCCAATACAGTGCTGGGGAAGCGCTTGATATGGGCTTAGTAAATACAGTAGTACCATTAGAACAACTTGAAGCAGAAACAGTACAATGGGCACAAGAGATCTTAGCAAACAGCCCAATGGCACTTCGTTTCCTAAAAGCTGCATTCAACGCAGACACAGACGGTCTAGCTGGTATTCAACAACTAGCTGGAGATGCAACGTTATTGTACTACACAACTGACGAAGCAAAAGAAGGTCGCGACGCATTCAAAGAAAAACGCAGTCCGGACTTCGGTCAATTCCCTCGTTTCCCTTGATCAAATCAAAAGCGGAGCCGACTGTTTAGCCCCGTTGGCTAAGGTTCTTAGACGGAAGCGGCTCGCCCACAAAGTGAGTCGCAACCAAATGGTCAAACCGGAAACAAAACAACTAAGAGACTTGATATCATATCAAGTCTCTTTCTTTCATGAAAGGAGAATGTATGATGGAGACGATGCCAAATTGGTTAAAGCAACGTGCATTTTTAACACCAGATCGTACTGCAATTGAAATAGAGGAAGAGAAAGTTACTTTTATGCAGCTGCATGAAAAGGTAGTATCTGTTTGTGAACACCTCACGCATGTAGGAGTGAAGCGAGGGGAAAAGGTGGTTGTTCTGATGAAAAATGGTATGGAGATGATTACAGTTATTCACGCCCTATCGTACGTAGGGGCAGTAGCTGTGCTTTTAAATACGCGTCTTTCAAGAGAAGAGCTACTTTGGCAAATGGATGATGCTGAAGTTATTTGTTTAGTGACCGATCAAGAATTTGATGCTAAAGATGTTCCTGTCTATTCATTCGCCGAGGTGATGAATGGACCAAAAGAGGAAGCCTCTATACAAGAAGAATTCTCTTTAGAAGAAGCGATGACGATTATTTATACGTCAGGGACGACAGGGAAACCGAAAGGCGTTATTTTAACATATGGAAATCACTGGGCCAGCGCGGTTGGCTCTTCGCTTAATTTAGGACTTCGTGATGATGATTGCTGGTTAGCGTGTATGCCGATGTTCCATGTTGGCGGGTTATCTCTTCTAATGAAAAATATTATGTACGGCATGCGCATTTTACTCGTTCCGAAATATGATGCTGATTTTATTCATACAGCACTTCAAACGAGAGGCGTAACGATTATTTCAGTCGTATCAAAAATGTTAACTGATTTATTAGAGAGACTTGGAGAAGAAACATATCCTTCTTCTTTACGATGTATGTTACTTGGCGGAGGACCAGCGCCAAAACCGTTACTCGAAACATGTGTAGATAAAGGAATTCCTGTGTATCAAACGTACGGTATGACAGAAACGTCTTCGCAAATTTGTACGTTGTCCGCAGATTACATGTTAACGAAAGTAGGATCAGCTGGAAAGCCACTATTTCAGTGCCAACTTCGTATTGAAAAAGACGGCGTAGTAGTGCCGCCACATGCGGAAGGCGAAATTGTAGTAAAAGGGCCGAACGTAACAGGCGGTTATTTTAACCGTGAAGATGCGACGCGTGAGACAATTCAAAACGGATGGCTTCATACTGGTGACCTCGGTTATTTAGATGAAGAAGGATTTTTATACGTATTAGACCGCCGCAGCGATTTAATTATTTCTGGTGGAGAGAATATATACCCAGCTCAAATTGAAGAAGTGTTACTCTCTCATCCGATGGTAGCGGAAGCCGGTGTTGTCGGTATGTCTGACGATAAATGGGGACAAGTACCCGCTGCTTTTGTTGTGAAAAGCGGGGCGGTAACAGAAGAAGAAATTCTTCACTTTTGCGAGGAGAAATTAGCGAAATATAAAGTGCCGAAGAAAGCATGTTTCTTAGAGGAATTACCACGTAACGCTTCGAAAAAATTGTTAAGACGAGAGTTAAGACAATTAGTGGAGGAGATGTAGGTGGAAATAAAAAAAGCGACACTGTATATAACGGAAATGCCACTCGTAATCCCGTTTGCTGCAAGCTACGGGACTTACGAAAAGCGTGAGAGTATCGTTATTGAATTAGAAGATGAAGACGGGTACATTGGATTTGGCGAAGTCGTTGCGTTCTCTGAACCGTGGTATACGGAAGAAACGGTGAAGACGGCGCTGCATGTACTGCAAGACTTTTTAATACCTGATTTATTAAAGGCTGAAATTTCTCATCCGAATGAGGTACCGGGTCTATTTCAACATATAAAAAGAAACCGAATGGCAAAGGCCGGAATTGAAGGGGCTGTTTGGGATTTATATGCGAAGTGTCAAAAGAAATCGTTAGCGACAGTGCTTGGCGGAACGAAGTCTGAAATTGAAGTCGGCGTTGTAATTGGGATCAATACGATTCCGGTTATGTTAAAACAAATCGAGAAGTACGCAGAAGAAGGATACGAGCGTTTTAAAGTGAAAATAAAGCCAGAGCATGATTACGAATTATTGAAAGAGATTCGAAAAGAGTTTCCGCATATCCCGCTAATGGCAGATGCAAATTCAGCATATACATTAGGGGATACGGAGAGGCTGAAACGACTAGATGAATTCCAATTAATGATGATTGAACAACCGTTAGCCGATTATGATTTTCTTGATCACGCGGAGTTGCAAAAGAAAATTGAAACGCCGATTTGTTTAGATGAAAGTATTCATAGTTTAGAAGATGCACGCGTTGCGATTACCCTTGGTAGCTGCCAAATTGTGAACATTAAACCAGGGCGAGTGGGCGGAGTAACAGAATCGGTTCAAATCCATAATTATTGCATGGAGCACAACATACCCGTTTGGTGCGGCGGTATGGTGGAGATGGGGATTTCAAGAGCACAAAATGTTGCGCTTGCCTCATTGCCGAACTTTACGATTCCAGGCGATATATCTGCTTCTAGCAGACATTGGGAGCAGGATATTATTTCGCCGGAAGTGACGCTTAAGGGCGGAAAAGTTATGGTGCCGCAAAGTGTTGAAGCTGAGTATGAAGTAGACCGCGGAAGGTTGGCGGAGATCACGAAACAGCGAATTGTTTTGGAGCGGTAACTTGAGTCTTTAAAGTAGCGGGCGAATTTCGTTGTTAATTGTCGGTAAGTCGATATATTTCAATAATCGCTGATATAATGCGAGTTACGGTCGATATAATTGAGAAATCGCCGATATAATTCAAGTTATGGTCGATATATTTGGAAAATCGCTGATATAATTTTATTTACAAAGGTTACTCTAATGGGTAACCTTTTCGTATTGTACAAATTGGATAGACTAGTTTACAATCGAGCGTATAAAAGGGGGAGTAAAATGAAGCGCATTTCAATTTTAATAGTGGATGATGAGGCAGAAATTGCTGATTTAATTGAGATACATTTAGAAAAAGAAGGGTACCACGTCGTGAAGGCAGCAGACGGGGAAGAGGCTGTTCATATTATTGAAACGCAGCCAATCGACTTAGTGGTTTTAGATATTATGATGCCGAAAATGGATGGGTATGAGGTGACGCGCCAAATTCGCACGAAGCATCATATGCCAATCATTTTCTTAAGTGCGAAAACATCTGATTTTGATAAGGTGACAGGTTTAGTATTAGGTGCAGATGATTATATGACGAAACCTTTTACACCGATTGAATTAGTTGCGCGTGTAAATGCACAATTACGTAGGTTTCTTACATTAAATCAGCCGAAAGTAGCGGAGAATAAATCTGCTTTAGAGATAGGCGGAGTTATTATTGAACCTGAGCGAAGAACAGTGAACGTCTATGGAGAGCAAATTGAGTTAACACCGAAAGAGTTTGATATTTTATATTTATTAGCGAGCCATCCGAAGAAAGTGTATAATGTGGAAAATATTTTTCAGCAAGTATGGGCAGATGATTATTATGAAGGCGGAAATACAGTTATGGTACATATTCGTACGTTGCGGAAAAAGCTTGGGGAAGATAAAAGAAAGGATAAATTAATAAAAACAGTGTGGGGAGTAGGTTATACTTTCAATGGCTAATATGATGAAAAGTTTTCGATTTAAAATGATTGCCTTATTTGCGTTAAGTATGGTGCTTGCAGCAACTGTAACTTATATAATTTATAAAGGATTGCAGCTGTATTATAAAACGATGGTTCGCTACGAAGAGCCTTTAGCGCAATTTAGGTCAGTGGTAAGGGAAGTTGGAGACATTAACTTCTTTTTAATTTTCTTTATTCCGTTATCTATTATCTTTTTCTTCTTTTTGACAAAACCGTATTTAAAGTATTTTAGTGAGATTTCTAACGGGATTCATCATCTTGCGAACGGTAACTTTACGAATAAAGTTCAAGTTTCATCAAACGATGAGTTTGGAGATATCGCACGTGAAATAAATGTTGCGAGTGAAAAGTTAAAAGAAGCGGTGGAAAGAGGAGACTTTGCTGAAAGTAGTAAAGATCAGCTCGTTGTAAACTTAGCTCATGATTTAAGAACCCCATTAACATCCGTGTTAGGGTATTTAGATTTAATTCTTAAAGATGAGAATTTGACGAAGGAACAAATTAAACATTTTTCCACGATTGCATATACGAAATCGCAAAGGCTCGAAAGTTTAATCGATGAGTTATTTGAAATTACACGTATGAATTATGGCATGCTAAAGCTGGATAAAAAACCGATTGATATAAGTGAACTACTTATCCAGTTAGATGAGGAATTGTATCCTTTATTAGAGAAACATCATTTACAAGCTAGGTTGAATATTGATCCGCATTTGCCGATTAACGGTGATGGAAAATTGTTAGCTAGAGTATTTGAAAACTTGTTAACAAATGCCGTTCGATACGGATATGATGGGCAATTTGTTGATCTGAATGGGTATATCGATAATGGAGAAGTTGTCGTACAAGTTATGAATTATGGAGATAGCATTCCAGAAGAAGATTTACCGTATCTTTTTGATATGTTTTATACAGGTGATAAATCGAGAACTGAGAACCGTGGCGGGACAGGCCTTGGACTATTTATTGCGAAAAATATTGTTGAGCAGCATAACGGTACAATTTCTGCTGAAAGTAATGTAGTTAGAACAATGTTTGAAGTGCGATTGCCAAAAGACGAGAACTTAACAATTTAATAAAAATTTAAACTTTACCCCACTTTTTATTTTAATAGTTTTTTCTATTCTATACGTAAGTTACGTTAAGGAGGAACTAGAAATGAAAAAGTGGGTATTTATTTCTTTTTTTATAGCATGCACAGTATGTGTAGGCTTTTATATATCACCGTTATTTCAAAAGGAAATCGATGTTAAAATTGTCGGAAAAGATGAGCTAGTAAAGGCGGCAAATACCGAGAGGAAAGAGATTACGAAGGAACAAATTTATAAGGGTGATTTATTATTAGTTAATAGGGATTATCCAGTAAAAAAAGATAGTATTAGGTCTGATATTATAAATGTAAATCATAATAGTGAATTAGTAAGAGGCTACGTAATATTTGATAGAAATCTTCGTTTATCAAAGTATGTTGTAAAAAAGTTTTTGAACGTTGTCGATGCGGCTGGAAAAGATGGCGTACAGCATTTCTTAATGAGTAGTGGGTATCGAGATTTTAAAGAACAAAGTAAATTATATAAAGAAATGGGATCTGATTACGCGCTTCCAGCAGGATATAGTGAACATAATTTAGGATTATCACTAGACGTTGGATCAACGCAAAAGAAGATGGAGAAAGCGCCTGAAGGAAAATGGATCGAAGAGAACGTATGGAAGCATGGCTTTGTATTACGTTATCCGAAAAATAAAAGTAACATTACTGGAATTCAATATGAGCCATGGCATATCCGTTATGTTGGCCTACCTCATAGCGCAATTATGCAAAAAAAGAATTTCACACTAGAGGAATATTTAGAGTTTTTAAAAGAGGAAAAAGAGGTTTCAACTGAAGTAGAAGGTAAGAAATATACTGTTTCTTATTATAAAGTTTCTGAGAATACGAAAGTGAACGTTCCAGCAAACAAGCAGTATGAAATTTCCGGGAACAATATGGATGGGGTTATTGTGACGGTTCAGGAATAGAGAAGAAGGCTGTGCCATTTGGGACAGCCTTTTCTTATATAAGAAAGGAATTGACGTTTCTTGTCGGTAAATCGATATTCCTTGTCGAATCGTTGATATATTATAAGTTATGATAGATATAATTGAAAAATCGTTGATATATTGTAAGTTATGATAGATATATTCAAAAAATCGTTGATATAATTTCCTATACTATTACCATTTTGAAGGAGCATCTTTTTATTCACTTTCAAACATTATAACGTTATATTTACTTCTCCCTTTTTTTGTGTTACGCTAAACGTGTGAAAGACATATAAAATGAAACTTTAATGTAAGCGTATTCTTATGGCTTCTTATAGAAAAGGGTGGAAGTACAATGACAGAACGATTCGTACTACGTAATGTAAAACGTGTGAACGGGGAAGAGATTGACATTGTAATTGAAAATAATAAAATCGCACAGGTGACGAAAGCTGGTGCTGGCGAGGGTGGAAAGGTTCTTGATTACTCTGGTACTTACGTATCGAGTGGTTGGATTGATTTACATGTTCATGCTTTTCCGGAGTTTGATCCGTATGGCGATGAGGTGGATGAAATTGGCGTTAAGCAAGGGGTAACGACAATTGTTGATGCGGGTAGCTGCGGTGCTGATCGTATTGCAGATTTAGTAAAAAGTAGAGAGCAGGCAAAAACGAATTTATTTGCCTTTTTAAATATTTCTCGTATCGGTTTGAAACGAATCGATGAATTATCCAATATGGAATGGATAGATAAAGAGAAAGTAATAGAAGCAGTAGAAAAGTATAAAGATGTAATCGTTGGGTTAAAGGCGAGAATGAGTAAAAGTGTCGTTTGTGATAGTGGAATTGAACCGCTTCATGTTGCACGCTCTTTATCTCGTGAAACATCATTACCAATTATGGTACATATCGGTTCAGCGCCTCCTCGCATTGAGGAAGTTGTACCTCTTTTAGAAAAAGATGATGTCATTACACATTACTTAAACGGGAAAGAAAATAATTTATTCGATGAAGAAGGCAAACCGCTACCTGTATTACTAGATGCAGTGAATCGTGGTGTTCATTTAGATGTTGGTCACGGTAATGCTAGTTTTTCTTTTAAAGTAGCAGAGGCGGCGAAGCATCACGGTATTGCTTTTAATACAATTAGTACAGATATTTACCGGAAGAATCGTATACACGGTCCCGTGTATAGTATGGCTCACGTTCTTTCGAAATTCCTTTACTTAGGTTATCCGCTAGAAGAAGTAATTGACGCGGTTACGAAAAATGCAGCAGAGTGGCTGAAAAAACCAGAGCTTGGCCGCATTCAAGAAGGAGATATTGCAAACTTAACTTTATTTACAGTGAAAGATGAGAAGGTTACGTTAATTGATTCAGAAGGGGATCAGCGCATTGCTGAAAGAAGGATTGATACGAAAGGGGTTGTAATCAATGGGTCATTCATTGAATGCTAAGTACGGATTAAAAAGAGTAATTAATGCGAGCGGTAGAATGAGTATTTTAGGTGTATCCGCTCCTACAGATACAGTTATGGATGCGATGAAACATGGTGGACAAAATTATGTGGAAATTGCTGATTTAGTAGATAAAGCGGGAGACCATATTGCGAGAATTCTAGATTCAGAGGCAGCGGTCGTTGTGAACTCAGCATCGAGTGGCATTGCGCTTTCTATCGCTGGTATCGTGACGGAAGGAAATCGCCGTAAAAGTGAAAGACTTCATCAAGAAGTAATCGCGAAAAACGAAGTAATTATGTTAAAAGGTCATAACGTTCAATACGGTGCTCCAGTTGAAACGATGATTTATTTAGGCGGCGGTAAGCTTGTTGAAGTGGGTTACGCAAATGAAGGGAAAGCAGAGCATATTGAAGATGCAATTGGTGAAAATACAGCAGCGATTCTGTATGTGAAATCACATCATGCAGTGCAAAAAAATATGATTTCTGTTGAAGAAGCATGGGAAGTAGCGCAGCGAAATAACGTACCACTTATCGTTGATGCGGCAGCTGAAGAAGACATTCAAAAATATGTGAAGTATTCAGACCTTGCCATTTATAGTGGTTCAAAGGCAATTGAAGGACCTACTTCTGGTATTGTTGGCGGTAAACGAAAATATATCGAATGGCTGAAAGTGCAATTACATTGCATCGGAAGAAGTATGAAAGTTGGGAAAGAAACAACTTTCGGCTTACTTCAAGCGCTTGATGAGTACGGCGTAAAAGAAGATAAAAGTGAGCAAGAAAAAGAATTGCTACAAGTACTTATGCCGCTAAAAGAATTAAAAGGTGTAAATGTAACGATCGTTCAAGATGAAGCCGGAAGAGCAATCTTTAGAGCACGTATTCATATTAACGAAAAAGAGTTAAATAAATCGGCAAAAGACGTTGTGACAGCATTACGCGAAGGGGAAATCGCAATCTATACACGTGATTACGGAGTAAGACAAGGATTCTTTGATATTGATCCACGTCCACTTCAAGGTGATGACATACATGTAATTGAAGAAAAATTGAGAGAAATTGTAGGGGGAAACTAAAATGACAAATATTCAAAAACGTTTTTATAAAGGCCGCGTAGCATTAAATGTATTAGCGAACAATACCCGAAATGCGAAAGATATTTTTGAAGCAGCAGAAGGGTATGTAGTAGTGGGGGTATTATCAAAAGACTACCCAACAGTAGAAGAAGCCGTTACAGCGATGAAAGCATACGGAAAAGAAATTGATGACGCTGTATCAATCGGACTAGGAGCAGGAGATAATCGCCAAGCGGCAGTTGTAGCTGAAATTGCGAAGCATTATCCTGGCAGCCATATTAACCAAGTGTTCCCTTCAGTTGGAGCGACACGTGCAAATCTTGGCGAAAAAGATAGCTGGATTAATAGTTTAGTATCCCCAACAGGAAAAGTGGGTTACGTAAATATTTCTACTGGTCCAATTAGCGCAGCTGGAGAAGAAAAAGCAATCGTTCCAATTAAAACAGCAATTGCACTTGTACGTGATATGGGCGGAAATTCATTGAAATACTTCCCAATGAAAGGTTTAGCTCATGAGGAAGAATATCGCGCAGTTGCGAAGGCTTGTGCAGAAGAAGGATTTGCATTAGAGCCAACAGGCGGAATTGATAAAGAAAACTTCGAAACAATTGTACGTATTGCGCTTGAAGCAAACGTAGAGCAAGTTATCCCGCACGTGTACTCTTCTATTATTGATAAAGAAACTGGTAACACGAAAGTAGAAGATGTGCGTGAATTATTAGCAGTCGTGAAGAAGTTAGTTGATCAATATGCGTAAGAAAATTGCAGCATTTGGTGAAGTAATGATGCGCCTGCAAGTACCAGGATATGAGTTATTGTCGCAAGCTAACACATTAAATTACTCCTTTTCTGGTACAGGTGTGAACGTGGCAGCGGCACTTTCTCATCTCGGGCATGAAGGCTTTCTTATTTCAACTTTACCAGAAAATTCGGTTGGAGATGCTGCATTATCTTACATTCAAAAATTAGGTGTGCAAACCTCACTTGTTTCAAGAGATGGCAAATATGTCGGCATGTACTTTTTAGAAAATGGATTTGGTGCACGTGCAAGCCGCGTTACATATTCAAATCGATTAGAAAGTAGCTTCAATACGGCATGTGAAGACATGTATCAATTTGAAGAAATCGCAAAGGAAATTGATATCGTTCATTTTTGCGGGATTACACTTGCGATGAATGATACTGTACGCCATCATATGAAATCTTTAGCGAAAGCAGTGAAAGACAACGGAGGCACTGTCGTTTTTGATTGCAACTATCGTCCATCTCTTTGGGGAGAAGATGGGTATGAGCAGGCGAAACCACATTATGAAGAAATGCTGGCTCTTGCTGATATCGTTATGATGAATGAAAAAGATGCAATGTTCGTTCTTGGAATGAAAACAGAGGAGACGGAGCGAGAAGCACAACTTATTGATCTTATTCCAAAGGTGGCTGAAACATATCATATTGCTACAATCGCTGGTACACATCGCTCTATTAATAGTGATAATACACACTCGCTTCGCGGATTTATATGTAAAGATGGTGCGTTCACTTTTGCAAAAACACTTGCGTTTTCTGTATATGATAGAATAGGTGCTGGAGATGCTTATACGAGCGGGATTATTCATGGCGAGATAAAAGAGTTTGCACCAGAGAAAGCTGTTTCATTTGCGTCAGCAGCTGGAATGCTTGCACATACAATCGTCGGTGATACGCCAATGTCATCAGAGAAGGATATACTTCGGGCAATGACGGCATCAGTAGGTGATGTAGAAAGGTAGTGGGTGTAACGGTGAACGTAACGAGGAAAAAAGGACCATTATATTTACAAATAAAAAATATTATTCGTGATCGAATATTGCATGGTGTATATGCGATTCATACGAATATTCCTTCCGAACCGCAGTTAGAAGAAGAGTTCAAAGTGAGTAAAATTACAGTGCGAAATGCGATTAAAGAACTCGCTCAAGAAGGATATTTGGAAAAGAAAAGCGGTAAAGGAACGAAAGTTATCCGCAATACTTCTGCGACAAAGTTGTCAAAGGGTAAGAAATTTACTGAAGTGTTAGTGGAAGAAGGATATAAAGTACAAAAGAAATTGATAAAAGCAGAAATCGTTCATAATGAAGAAGGAACGGTGCCATTTCGATTATTCGGCAAGGAGAGTTTTCGTATTGAACGTTTATATACGTTAAATGATGCACCTTACATTCATTATACGCACTATTTCTCAGCAGGAATGGCAAGTACAGATTTATCGGACTTTGACTTGCAATCGCTTTATGATTTAGTTGAAGACCGAGGCATTCACTTAGAAAACTTCAGAGATGAATTCGCTGTTGGACTCGCGCCTAGTTTCGTTGCAGAAGCGCTAGGTGAAAAAGAGGGGACAGCGTTATTAAAACGTATGCGCTATTCTTATGATGAAGTTGGCGAAGTAATTGAATATAGCGAAGGCTACTACAATACAGAGATGCAGCATTATGTAGTGAATTATGACGTATAAAAAAGAGGGGATGTTCCCTCTTTTTTTATAAAGTAAAACTTTAATTAGTGGAGGAGGGCATCATCCACTAATTATTAGCTCACACCAATCGGGATAAAAGTAAGGGGAATGAGAGATGGATATATACTTATTAATCGTCACGTTACTTGCGATCACAATTGTTATTTTAGGGGTATCATGGTGGAAATGGCATGCATTTATTAGTTTAACAGTTGCGAGTTTATTTTTAGCTATTATGTCTGGACTGAACTTAACGAAAATAGTGGCTGCCTATGAAACTGGTGTTGGTAGTGTACTAGGGCATTTAGTTGGTATTTTAGCACTTGGAACAATTTTAGGAAAAATGATGTCCGATTCAGGGGCAGGCATGCAAGTTGCAGATTTCTTTATTCGATTTTTCGGCGTGAAAAAATTACCTTGGGCTATGTTATTTGCAGGGTTTGTTATAGGGATTCCCGTATTTTTTGAAGTGGGGATTGTCATTTTATTACCACTCGTTATTTCCATTCGAAAAACGACGAAGCAAAATATATTATTAATTGCGTTACCTGTCATTGCAGGATTATCTATTGTTCACGGGCTCGTACCACCACATCCAGGGGCGATGACAGCAATCGGTATTTATAACGCGAACTTAGGAAAGGTACTTTTATATTCATTAATTATCGCGTTACCAACAGCCATTATCGCAGGCCCAATATTTGCAAAGTGGGTACATAAGAGGGTTATACCTGAAAATGAACCGGAGCTTGTTCGAGTTACGACAGTATCAACTGATTTGCCAAGTCGTAAAGTTTCATTCTTTATTATTTTATTACCAGTTGTATTGATGATTTTATCAGTAGTTGCACCATATATTTCATTACCGGAAAAAATGACTGAATTTTTTGTGTTTATAGGGAGTCCAGTAATCGCCTTACTTATTTCATGTTTCGCAGCATTTTATTTACTTGGTATCAAACAAGGTATTAATAAAAAGATGATTAAAAAATTAACAGATGAAAGTTTATTGCCTGTCGGTTCTATTATTTTAATAATTGGTGCAGGCGGTGGATTTAAACAAATATTAATTGAAAGCGGCGTTGGAACGGCGATTGCGCAAATGGCAGAACATATTTCGTTATCACCAATTGTATTAGCTTTCATGGTAGCTGGATTAATTCGAATTGCAACAGGTTCAGCTACAGTAGCATTAACGACAGCAGCAGGGATTGTTTCACCAGTTATTCAGCACATGTCTGGTGTGAATTTAGAGTTGCTAGTTATTGCAACCGGTGCAGGATCATTAATGTTTTCTCACGTAAATGATGCAGGGTTCTGGCTTGTAAAAGAGTATTTAGGTTTGACGGTGAAGGAAACGTTTAAAACGTGGACGGTACTCGAGACATTGTTATCATTTATTGCATTTGGTTTTGCTCTTTTGTTGAATATGTTTCTTTAGGGAGAAAAGCCCATTTTAATTAATAAAACCCACAGGAGAAATTCAATTTCTCTGTGGGTTTTGCTATTTTTTAATCGTAGTTACTTACAAATATACAGGGCAAGGTGCTTTTTATATCTTTTTTCTATTGTCCTATTATTTAATAGAACGGACATACTGATTTTCTCCATCGTCTTTGACAAAGACTCCTAGCTCATTCAAATCTTTGCGTAAATGCTTCTTTTTTTTCGAGTTTCCTTCTCGAAGGGCATTTCGTCTTTCATACAAAATAGTATTTATGCTTTTATTAAATCGCGCATCCTCTAATTTCCATAAGCTATACTCATGTTTATAAGGATCTTGTTCCACCCAGGGGAAGCCGTGCATTAAGAAAGTATCTTTAATTTTGCTTGGGGTAATGTCAGATGTTTCACGTAACCATTCTCGGTCTTCTTGATCAATGATAACCACTTGACGCTTATCTACAAAAACGGCTTTTACATTTGATCTGGTGATTTGTTTCTTTTGATCGTCCTTATTCACGTGAATGCTTTCCGAAGTAATGTTCATTTTTAAAGCTTCACTATAAATAATTAAAGAAAATAAAATTCCTGCAATAACACCAATTAGCATGAGGATAATAGGAAGCCAGAAGGGATTAATAAAATTTAAAAGTTCTATAATTTTTGAATCAGAAAAGAGAGGAATCTTTTTTATAATCTCTATTAATTTAGGTGAAAAATATCCAATAACGCCTAAAAGGATTGGACTTACTATAGCAAGTAACTTTTCTAAAAAACCTAATCCAATGACAGATGCCTTTTTCATGTGTAGTTCATCCTTTCTTATATATATTTTTTAACCAGGGCATGTTTTAAATAGTGAGTTTTTTCACCATTTTTATGAGCTCATCTGAGTAATTTTCTATGGATATAGATGAATTTGCCTTCAACATTCTTTCTTCGATTGCTCCTAAAATAAATGAAGCTAATGTGTCGGTTTGAAAAGAGTTAGAAAACACACCATTTTGTTGTCCAGTCTTCAAAATATCTAATAACATCGTTCTAAGAGCATCCTCTTCGTCGTCTTCGATTCTGTAATAAGGAATGTTCTCTTCATTTCTTGCATTAAAGACAATCTCAATTAAGGCAATATTATTTTTGTAATGAGTTTCTTGATAAGCCAAGTGTGCTTCAATAAAAGCCTCTAGTTTATTTATTTCAGATTGAGCTAATAGTACTCGATTACTAATAAATTCATGTTGTTTGGCAACTAAAAATTGTAATGTACGGTTCATAAGGTAAAGCTTATCATTAAAATGATAAGAAATAAGTCCGGTACTAATCTTAGCCTTTTTTGCCACCTTCGTTAAGCTCAACTTGTTATATCCAACCTCTTCTAATGTATCAATACATGCAAGAATAATTTGTTCACGCCTAGCCTCTGCAATAAAAGAATCAGTCACGCTATTCAACTCCTGATTTATATAATTTGAATGTATAATCAAAAAATTGATTGATCGTTCAATTAAATATTAGTAAGAAATTATTAGTATGTCAAATGTTTTATACCTACATCTTGATAAGGCTCATTTCCTAAAACAAGCCCGTTTTTAAGCAAGCCAAGCTTCCTATTCGCCCTGAAAACATACTATAAATGGAATCCCCTCATTTAGAGCAAGGTGAACTTGTTATGAATGATACTAAAGGAGGAATAGGGTAATGAGCGAAAAGTGTGAACACAGACATGATGATTGTAACCGCAGACATGGTTGCGGAGGCGGTTTTGCGCTTCTAATCGTATTGTTTATTTTATTAATTATCATCGGTGCTAGCTGCTTCGGCGGAGGCGGCGGTTGTGGTTATGGCGGTTACGGCGGCTACGGATATGGTGGCTACGGCGGATATTGCTGCTAATTATTAAAAACTATTGAAAATGGCCTTGTGCAATATGCACAAGGCCATTTTATTCATATTTTTATATGCTGTGATAATTTATTAATGTACAGAGAACGGATTAAGAAGAAGAAAATAATCTCGATAATCCCGAAAAAGGTGAGTACGATACATGTCTCTTTTAGTAATGAGAAAGAAAACATGCTTTGTAAAAACTTAACCGCAAATAATGTGTGAACACCAGCAACGATGTAAGGAACGAAAAATAAAATTCCTAATTGAATGGTAGCAGAGCGAAACATTTCTGATTCAGTTAAGCCAAGCTTTGTAATCGTAATATACTTTTGTCTTTCAGTTGTTAAGTCATTATACATACGGAAGTATAGAACACTAGCCGCACCGATAAAGAAAATAAAGCCGAGAAATGCCCAAATAAAAAATTGAGCAACTGCATTTCCTTTACCGTAAATGAGTTCATCCGTAGCCGTATGTATGAAGAAAGGAACTTGAGCGTTCTCTTCTGTATGCTTTTCGTAGAACTCACGCGCATCGCCACTAATAACACGTAACATATTTTTGGTTGGAACGATTGCATTTTCCCAGTTTTCTACGAAGTAGTTATAGATTACAGTTGTTTCAATATGAGGAATCATATTATCAAATACATAATCTTGTACGACAGCTAAATGTGGGAATGCAAAGGATGGTTCGATTCCCTTATTAATAAACCCTTTAATATGAAATTCTTTTTTATTAGACCCGAGTGTAATCGTATTTTGCTTTGCAAATGGATTAGATACGAGATCGAGAAGTTCTGGTGAGTGGCGAGAAATAATATACACTTCTGTAGAATCAATTGTTATTTCCGGTCTTTTCAATTGTTTAGCAATTGCGTTATAATCACTCATCTTCATAAGCATAATATCTTCTTTGGAAGCTGTATCTTTTAATACTGTAAACTTATATTTTTTGTAAAGAAAATTATTAGTTGTAAGCTCCGTTTCAATTGTAGAAATATGCTTTTGTTCAAGGGAATTGTCACCTTCTGATGTATACGTGAAGGGAACGGGATATCGCTCTAGTACTGATGCCTTCGTATTGTTATTAGCGGCGAATAATCCAATAATAATCGTAAATGCAAGTGCAGATAGCATAGAAACAATAAAGAGTACATTAATATTACTGCGTGTACGAGAAACTAAATCTGAAATCCATAACATATTTATTTGTTTCAAATAAAACTTTCTGCGCTTCTTTAAAATATAGATGAAAAGAAGGAATGTTTGTGAAAAGAATAAATATGTCCCGACTATTACGAGCGGTAAAATAGATAACATAATAAAAAAGACAGATCCATTTTGCACATTTTTTTCCGTTACGTAGCCTCGCGGATAACCAGCGATATAATAGCATAGCCCTAAACAAATTAAAGCGAATAAAGAGATGAGTATAGATGGTCTTTTTTCAGCTGGCATTTTCTTGTTCCCTTTAATGAGGTGGGCTGTTTTTCGAGTACGAATAAACATTGGTGTAAACGTAGAAACGATTAAAAATAAAATGATAAACGTTACGGTTGTAACGATAATCGCTTCTGTTGGCCAATATAAATAGAGACCTTTCGCACTTGTTAATTTCGAAGTGACTAATAAGAAAAAGTTAGAAAATACAAGTCCACCTTGAATGCCGATAAAGATAGACAATATCCCGATTATCATATTTTCAGTAAATAACAGTCTCTTTAATTGTCTCTGTGAGATACCAAGAATAGTGAGTATCCCGAATTGCTGCTTCCGAACATTTAAAAATGTTCCAATTGAATATAAGAGAAAGAAGAACGAGAACATAACGATCACAAGCTGTGCTGTACTAGCTAAGTTCATTAGAGGATCACGTTCTTGAAAGCTTTGTACACTCTGTAAGCGCGGATGATACGCGTATACAGTAAATGAAAAGAAAACCATGATAGAAAAAGCACTACTTACAAAGTAGGCGAAATATGCTTTCGAATTACGCGAGACATTTTTAAATGCGAATTGCCAAAATGTCATCCACGTCTTCCTCCTAATAACGCTAGAACATCTAATATTTCTTGATAAAATTTCTCGCGATATAATCCGCGGTGCAGTTCATTGTAAAGCTCGCCATCTTTAATGAAAATAACACGGTTACAATAACTTGCTGCAAACGGATCGTGCGTAACCATTAAAATCGTTGCATCTTCTTCTTTATTTAATTTCGTAAATAGCTCCATTACGTCAATTGCCGCTTTTGAATCTAAGTTTCCTGTCGGTTCATCGGCTAGTAAGAGAGAAGGGTGATGAATAACAGCACGTGCTACTGCGGTACGCTGTGCTTGTCCCCCAGAAACTTCAAAAATACGCTTGTCCAAAATATGATCAATTCCAAGCTTTTTTGAAATGTTATCAAGCTTTTCATCCATTTCTTTTAATGGAACATTATCTAATGTTAAAGGTAGTACGATATTTTCACCGATTGTTAGTGTATCTAGTAGGTTAAAGTTTTGGAAAACAAATCCTAACTCTTGGCGGCGGAAAATAGCTAACTTCTCTCTACGAAATGTGTGCGGTTTTTTTCCGTTAATTACGACATCACCAGAAGTCGGAGAATCGATTGTAGAGATAACGTTTAAAAATGTAGATTTTCCGCTACCAGATGGTCCCATAATGGCAACGAATTCCCCTTTATCCACGTGTAAATTTATATTTTTTAAAGCAGTATGAGGGACTTTCCCCTCATATACTTTTGAGACGTTTTTTATGTGTAATACTTCTTCCATAGTAATCACCTTTCTACTTTTTAAAACTTAATGTGTTGTGATAATTTTTGCATATAAAAGGAACGAATTAAAAGGAAAAATAAAATTTCAACTGTTCCAAAAATCAACAGTACGACTGTAATTTCAGCGAAGAACGAGAGATGTAATATTTCTTGTAGCATCTTTGTCGCAAACATCGTATGGATTGATGCCATAATGTAAGGTACGAAGAAAAGAATCGCAAGCTGAATTGTCGCTGAACGTTTCATTTCAGTCTCAGTTAAGCCGATTTTCGTAATCGTTATATATTTTTCTTGTTCATTTGTTAAATCTGTATACATCCGGAAGTAAAGAACACTGCCAGCACCGATAAAGAAAATAACTCCTAGGAAAGTACCAATTAAGAAGAACGAAGCGACATTTAGTTTTGTCTTATATAGAGAATCGCTCGCTTCACTTGCATGGAAAGGTGGATGCTCTGCTTGAATTGCTGCATTATCGTTATGGATTTTTGTTATAAACGATGAACCGATATTATGTGCTTTTTCCCAATCTGTAACTTTGAAGTTATATACACTCATTTGTTTGGAAACGGTGGATAAGGCTTCTACATTTTCATCAGATAGTATGAGTAATTGGTATATTAAGCTGTTTGGGAATGGGCTATAACTTTTATATTCTTTCACTTGTAGTTGTAAATTGTTTTGAGTAAGTGTAAGAGTATTTTTCTGTTCTTTATTGTGAAGTGTTCCAATAACTTGATCATCTAAGTCTTTCATAAGAATATAAGATTCATTCTTATTTACCGTGAGTTTTTCCCAATTTAACGCTTTAGCAAGTACATTATAGTCACTTTGTTTAATGGCATAATAGAGCTGCGTGTTATCTTCAGCTGAAGATACTTCATATATATCTGTTTTAAATTTTGTATAAGTAAAGTGCTCTTCATTAAATTTCTGCTCTAACCAGTTTAAATGTTCATCAGCTAACGTATTTTCAGTATGCGATAAATAAGTAAACGGGAAAGGATTTTGTCTAATCGCATCAAACTTTGTAAATTTCCCGAAGCCATATAAGAATGTAATCATTGTAAAAGCGAGCGTCGATAACATCGCTACAATAAAGAGCATGTTAATGTTTGTCCGAATACGTGATGCTAGATCGGAAATCCAAAGCATATTAATTCGTTTCATATAAAACGTTCTTCGCATTTTTAAAATACGAATAAGTAAAAAACTAATTTGTGAAAAGAAAAAGTATGTTCCAGCTGCAATAAGCGATGGAATGACAAATATACTAGAGACGGCATATAAAAGTCCAATTATGTCACCTAGCGACATAAAATACAGCGGATTTGCGGCTAACGCATATCCACATATTAAACAGATCGCACCAAATAGAGAGATGAGCACGGATGCTTTTCTTTCTTTTTGTTGTTTTCCTTCTTTTAAAAGACGTACGGCTTTTCTCGTGCGAATGAGCATCGGTGTAAAAGATGATACGAGAATGAAGAGCCCGAGAAAGATGATGATAGTTAAAACGATAGCACTTGTAGGTGGATATAAATATAAACCAGGTACGTGTGTAATTTTAGCGGTAACTAACAAAAAGAACTGTGAAAAGACAAGTCCAAGTTGAATGCCAAAAAATATAGAAAGAGCACCAATTAACATATTTTCTATAAATATGAGTCGCTTTAATTGTTTTTGAGATATGCCAAGCACTGTTAAAATCCCGAACTGTTTTTTTCGTACTTTTAAAAACGTCCCGATTGAATACAGTAAAAAGAAAAATGAAAAGAACACAATGACAACTTCTGAAATTGTCATTAATATGTTCAGAGAAAAATTCACGTCTGTCATATGCAATTTAGGATGAAATAAATAAACTGCAAATGAGAAAAAGATTGCGATGGAGAACGCACTGCTTACAAAATAGGCGAAATAAGCTCTGGCGTTTCTTGTGACGTTTTTAAATGCAAACTGCCAAAATGTCATTCACCTAAACCTCCTAATAGGGTGAAGATGAAAAGAGTATGAGAGATACTCTTTTCATCAAGTTTGTTTTAAATATTTTGTCCACTCGTGTAATGTGATAATTTTTGCATATAAAGTGAACGAATGAATAAGAAAAATACGATTTCAACGAATCCAAAAATAATAAGAACGGCTGAAACTTCTTTGAATAGAGATAAACCAATTACATCTTGTAGCATTTTTGTTGCGAACATTGTATGAATGGATGCCATAATGTACGGAATGAAAAATAAAATACTAAGTTGAATGGTTGCAGATCGTTTCATCTCTGTATCTGTTACACCGATTTTAGAAATCGTTATATATTTCTCTTGTTCGTTCGTCAAATCCGTATACATTCTAAAGTAAAGAACGCTACCAGCTCCAATGAAGAAAATAACTCCTAAAAATGTCCCGATTAGGAAGTACGCGGCACTACCTGATGTTATTTTGTATAACGATCCTGCTGATTCAAAGGATCGAATAAGAGGCCCTTCATACTGGTATTTATTTCGATCTTTTTGTACCTTTTCTATAAAATTATCAGCAATTTCATATGTCTGTTCCCAGTTTTGAATTTTGTAATTGTATGCTGATATATGTTTTACGGTGTTAGGTAAGTTATTTACGATAACATCAGGCAACACTATCGTTTGATATGAAAAGTCAGATGGGATTGCGTTTACATGCTCATAGCCTTTAACTCTTAATTTCGTATTTGTACTAGAGAGTGTAATGTAATCTCTATTGTAGCTTTGCTCAAATTCGTTGAATATGGTGATATAAGATGTCCCTGTTAGCACATATGCTTCGTTATCATCCATAAATAGTTGTTTCATTCGTAAAGAATTCGCAAGTTTGTTATAGTCACTTTGCTTAATTGCGTATACGTCATTATAAATAGCTATATCTTTATCTTCTTTTAGTGGTGTTTCATATATATCAGCTTTTATTTTTTGATAAGGGAAATGCTCTTTTTGTAATTGTTGCTCAAGCCAATTTAAATGCTCTGTAACAAAAGGGTTCGCATCATAAGAGAAATAAGAAATTGGGAAAGGGGAAGTTCTATTCACCTCTAGCTTAATAAATTTCCCGAATCCATATAGGAACGTGATCATTGTGAAAGCAATTGTAGAGAGCATCGCTACAATAAAAAGCATATTAATATTCGTCCGAATACGGTTTGCTAAATCTGAAATCCAAAGCATATTAATCCGTTTCATATAAAATCTTCTTCTTTTCTTTAAAATATAAATCAGTAAGAAACTAATTTGAGAAAAGAAAAAATATGTTCCTATTGTAACAAGCATTGGGATAACGAAAATACTCGAAACCATATATATAACACCGATTTGCGGGCTTACTGATACGAAATATTTAGGATTTCCAGCTAACGCATAACCACCAAATAAACAAATCGCACCAAATAATGAAACAAGTATGGATGGTTTTCTTTCTTTTTGTTTTCCACCATTTGTTTTTAAAAGGTGTACCGCTTTTTTTGTACGAATAAGCATTGGTGTGAATGCAGATACAATGATAAAAAGACTAAGGAAAACAATGGTTGTTAAAATAAACGCGTTAGTAGGACCGTATAAATATATTCCTGGAACATGCGTAAGTTTGGCTGTTACTAATAAAAAAAATTGAGAAAAAACAACTCCAAACTGCATGCCGAAAAAGATAGATAAAATCCCGATTAACATATTCTCCATAAAAACAAGACGATGTAATTGTTTTCTCGATATTCCTAAAATGGTCAAAACACCAAATTGTTTTTTTCTAACTTTTAAAAAAGTACCAATGGAATATAGTAAAAAGAAGAAAGAGAAAAATACAATTACTACTTCTGAAAATATCATTAATCCTGAAATTTCAGAGGTCATGTCAAAGTTTTGTAATTTAGGATGAAACAAATAAACAGCAAATGAAAAGAAAACAGCAATCGAAAAGGAACTGCTTACAAAATAAGCAAAATAAGCTCTGGAATTACGTGTTACATTTTTAAAGGCAAACTGCCAAAATGTCATAATACATACCTCCCGCTAGAAGGAAAATATGTAGTTGTATTGCAAAAAATGTATGAGAGTGTGTTCTCATACATTTTGCTTGCATATGTTACGATCATGCTTCGGTCACCTTCTCCGTATGTTCTGCTTGATTATTTGCAGCGTTGTGGAAGATGATTTTAATCGTCGTTCCTTTACCAACTTCAGAATCTAGTTTGACAGAGTGACCTAAATAATCACAAATTTTACTTACAATATAAAGCCCCATACCAGTAGATTCTCCGAATGCGCGACCGTTTTTCCCAGTGTAAAATGGTTCAAATACTCTTCGAATATCTTCTTGCGGAATACCAACACCTTCATCGCGAACTTCTAAAATAATATCTTTTCCGTTTCGGTAAGCAGATAAGAATACTTTCTTTCCGCGTTCCCCAGAGTAACGAACAGCATTTGTCATTAACTGATAGATGATAAATTTTAGCCATTTCGCATCAGAAGCAACTTTTAAATCAGAATGGACTTCTAAAACAGGGAAGACACCATTACGAATGAATAGTTCTTTTAATCCGTTAATATTTTTTGTTACCGTATCTTTTAATGAAATCGTCTCAACATGGAAATCTTCATGGAAGTTATTTAACCTAGCCATGTATAAAGCCATATCAAGCCCTTGGTTTAGACGCTCTAATTCTTTTTTAAACTTTGGAATTAAATGCTCGTCTTCCATTTCTAGCACCATAAGCTGCATAACAGAAACAGGTGTCTTCATTTGATGTACCCAGTGGTTAATGAATAATTGATGTTCTTGTTGTTTTACTTCATACGATTGTAGTTCTTTTTGGAAGAGGCGGTACTGCGTACGCACGAGTTCATTGACACCGTGAGGCATCGGAGCAGTTGCTCTTTCAATAAACGCATCTTCCATTTTTTCTGGTTGCTCGCTTAATCTATGGTACATTCTACGATTGCGAACGTAACGGTAAGCGAGGAAACAAATAAATAAATATAAACTTAAAACGACGAAATAAAATTTATTATTTTGAAATCCATCTACTGCATCATAAAGAACGAAAATGATACCGAAGTTTAAAACGTACAGTAGGAAAAATGCAAAATGATCACGTAAAAATAGCTTCATGCTTATTCACTCCAAGTTGCGTTAAAGCGATATCCAAGTCCACGTACTGTTTCAATAGAGTTCTCAATACCAAGCTCATTAAAC
Source organism: Bacillus sp. JAS24-2 (assembly GCF_008274905.1). NCBI lineage: Bacteria > Bacillati > Bacillota > Bacilli > Caryophanales > Bacillaceae > Bacillus > Bacillus sp. JAS24-2. The sequence goes on along the minus strand of NZ_CP031068.1, from coordinate 4,600,866 downwards.
TTTTTACGAAGACGCGTAATGTTTACGTTTAATGTATTTTCTTCAACGAAGCTTTCGTCATCCCAAAGCGCAGCTAATAAATCTTCACGGCTTGCTGTACGAGGGAATTTAGATAATAACATTTCAGCTAAAATAGCTTCTTTTTTCGTTAAAAGAACTTGTTCAGATCCGAAGTGAATTTCAGGACGTTCTGGGAATAGTTTTAAACCTTCTACTTCAACGATACGTTCAGAAATATTTGGTGCATAATCACCGTAAATACGGCGTAATTGTCCTTTAATTTTTGCCATTACAACGTCGTAGTGGAATGGTTTTGTAATGTAATCATCCGCACCGCTTTCAATTGCCATAATTTGTTCCATCTCACCAGCACGCGCTGAAATGAAAATAATTGGACAAGTAGATTCATGACGAATTTGACGGCACCAGTAGAAACCATCGAATTTCGGTAAGTTTACATCAAGTAAAACAAGATGTGGTTTCACAGCGTTAAACGATTCCATAATATCATCGAAATTCTCTGCAACAACAGCTTCATAACCGTACTTCTGAATGTGAGATTGCAGTAATGATGAAATATTTGGATCGTCTTCAACGATTAAAATTTTATACATATGTATATTCCTCCTCAGAAAAACAATTGTAGCTATAGTGTATCATGTGTTTCAAGTCTTTTCATTATGTTGAAAGATAAGCTAGTAAACAGTATAGGTTAAAAGTGAGAAAAGTAAAAAGGGCCTCGTATATAATTGACAATCAACTGAAATCATTTTAACATTTAGATAAGTATCTAAATGTCTAATTATCGAAAGGAAGAAAGACATTGAATCAAGCATTCAAAGCATTAGCAGATCCAACAAGGCGAAAAATTTTAGACTTATTAAAAGAAGGTGATCTAACCGCTGGTGAGATCGCTGAACATTTCAATATGACAAAACCAAGTATTTCACACCACTTAAACGCACTTAAAAATGCTGAACTTATTCAAGATGAAAAGAAAGGGCAATTCGTTGTGTACTCTTTAAACACAACGGTCTTTCAAGATTTGTTGACTTGGGTGTTTACATTTACGAATAAGGGGGAAGAGGGGAAATGAGAAAGCATATATTTCCGTTACTATTAATAGCTTTAACGATTATTGCATGGTGCATCGCGTGGCCGCATTTACCGGGAGAGGTTCCGAGTCATTGGAATGTGTCTGGTGAGGTAGATGGGCGTATGTCAAAAATGGGCATGATGATTTTGGATGTTGCAGTTATGGTTTTTATATATGCTTTATTGACTTTATTGCCTAAGATAGATCCTAAGCATGAGAATTATGAGAAATTTTCTAAAGGGTATAATGTAATAAATTATAGCGTATTATTCCTATTATTTTTAGTAAGTATCATTGGAATTGGAGCTGGATTAGGTTATGACATTCCAATGAATAGTACACCATATATTCTTGTTGGTCTTTTATTTATAATCATCGGAAACTATTTACCACAATGTAAACCAAATTACTTTGTAGGTATAAAAACACCGTGGACATTAAGTAACGAGGAAGTATGGAGAAAGACACACCGTTTTAGTGGGAAGGTGTTTGTTGTATTAGGAGTTATTATGATTCTAAGTGTTTTTGTACCAGTAACGTGGAAATCTTTCGTAATGGTTGGAATTATTATTGGTGCAGTAGGATTAACAATGGGATATTCATATATTGCTTATAAAAAAGAAATAGGGGCCTAATAAAAAATTATGGGGGAGAGAGGATGAAAAGACACGTATTACCATGGAGTTTAATTATTGGCATTGTAATTGGATGGTATATTGTATGGCCATATTTACCAGAACAAATTCCACGCCATTATAATGCAGCAGGAGTAGTAGATGGATATTTTTCTAAAGTAGAAGCAAGTTCTGTTTCAATAGGAAGCATGATGTTGCTGTATTTGATATGGCTAGCTCTTGGGTATATTGACGTAACGAAAGATAAGTATAAACAGCATGCTAAAGTCCTTTCCGCAATCCGTTATGCTATTCTTTTGATAGGATTCGGCTGTAACTTATTTGCGCTATTAGCAGCGTCTAATTATATTGCATCGGGCTCAATTGCATTTAATTTTGGACTTGGAACATTGTTTCTTGTACTAGGTAATTACATGCAACAAACGAAGCCAAACGGGTTAGTAGGCATTCGAATGGACTGGACATTAGAAAATCCTGTAGTTTGGAGGAAAACACATAGATTTGCTTCGAGGGTATTTGTAATAGGTTCACTTTGTATATATGCCGGGGCTTTGCTTCCAGATCCATTTAATATTTTTATAGGGATTGGAATCATATTAATATGCATTATCGTATCAACAATAAAGTCATATAGTATTTATAAAGAAGAGTTGAAAATGTAAATAAAGCTGCTTTTCCTTTTAGGGAAGAGCAGCTTTGTTTTTAGGTTATTCGAATTACTATATTTAATAAGTTATATTCAAATTTTTAATTAACCAAGGCTTTATCAATGACAGAACTGTTATAGGTTGCATAGCTTTAGTGTGATCCATATCATTTCCTCTTAAGATTTCTATATCCCATCCAAGATGTTCTAACTTTTGTTTGTTTTTTTGAAGTATACCAATAATATCAACTACTACATTGCCAAAATTTTCACCGTAAACAATAGTGTCTTTTTCCCCAGAAAACGCTAATCTCGGAATGATTAGTTTATGTTGGATGTCTTGATCATCAAACTCCATCAAATTCTCGTACATTGTAACAAACTGTTTAGTTTGACTCATGTCGATCTTTATCTGTATGTTATCCCAATCAATTTTTTCAGGATTAATATGTGCTTGATCAATAACAGGAGAATTGTGATTATTCACAGCTTGCTCATATGTTTTATTTGTTACTACCATCATTTCTTTATATGGACCATCTATTGGTGGAAACCCGCCCATGATTATACTGTCTAATCTATCCGTTCGAATGGCTAATTGTAACCCAGCTAAAGCTAACCAAGAGTAACCATAATAACTAAACTTATTAATATTCATTTCGTCAGCAATTGTTAATAGGTCTTTTACTATATTTTCAGGTGTGAGATTCTCTGGATTTGGATGTTGCAAACGATGGCCTTCGTAGTCAAAATATAAAATCTGAAACTTATCTATGAGTCCATCAATAAAATGTTTTCCAAATTCAGGATCTACTCCCCACAACTTCAAAGTTTCAGCATCTTGCCCATATACAGATTCTTTAGCAACTGGGAGCATGATTGTTCTAAATTTTGGATTTCCAACCAAACCAACCTTTAATACTGATTCGTCCGTAAGTTTTATGATTTTCTCCATTTCTATCACTCCTAAATTGTTTATACTAAAATCATATAACATTCATGCAATCTTCCGGATTTATGACTTTTTTCTCGTATATATAAGGATTTTATTTGAAATATGTTAATGTAGCACTTTAAGGTTTTACTTTAAAAAGGAGTTAATAAATGGAGACATATAGCCCTAAACAAATTGCAAATGTCTTAAATGTTAGTACAACAACTTTGAGAAGATATGAAGAACAAAATCTCATTCCTGTTGTGCCAAGAACGGAAAGTAATCACCGGTTTTATACATCGATACACTTTCAAGCATTTATTACCATTAGAGCATTATTAAAAGGATATGATATACCTATTGTTTATAAAGTTATGAGGATGATTAAAAACGTAAAGTTTGAAGAAGCACTTTGGTTAATTAATGAACAGCAATTCAATGTTCAGGTGGAGAAAAAACGAGTAGAAGAAATACTAAACATGATTCAAAATGCTGATTTTACTAAATATAAAAATGTAGAGTTAAATGAACGCATGAGCATTGGAGAGGCTGCAAACATAGCAGGCGTAAATACTTCGGCTATCCGTCATTGGGAACATGAAGGGTTAGTCCACTCAGAAAGAAATAAAGAAAACGGTTATAGAATGTTTCCAATATCTGAACTGCGTAAAATACTGGTTATAAGCAGTTTGAGAAAAACCGTGTATTATATAGAAAATATGAAAAGCTTGCTAGATGATTTAGAAACATTACACTATGGAAAAATTGAACGTTCCTTTCAGTTGGCTTTAGAAAACTTGAACAATCAACTATTACTCCAATTTAAAGGAATCGAAGAACTGATGAAATATATACACTTTTACGAGTAAGCAAATATGTAAAAAGAGCTAGGCACAATGCTTAGCTCTTTTCCTTTTGTTATCACTTCTTCAAAACCGGTATCCAAATTTCACTTTTAAAGTTTGGAGAAGATATATCTTTCTGTTTATTCCACAATATCTCCGGTCCTTCCGCTAGTTCATAGTTCGAAGAAGGGAACCATTCAGAGTAAATACGTCCCCATACATTTTGTAATGCATCAGGAAATGGACCGACAGCTTCGAATATAGCCCATGTTGAAGCAGTAACTTCAAGCTGTTTAAACTGCTCTGGACAATCCTTTGTTGTGGCTACTCCAATGTAGTGATCGAGTTCGCCTTTTTCCTCCATTCTTCCTTCAGAAAAGTTAGTAGAAGCACTAATGATTCCAGTAGGTTCAATGTTTGAAAGGGACTTTAATGTTTGAATAGAATCTGGGTTTAAACTTTTCCACATAGAAGCAATTTCTTCATTTACACCGTTAAAAACGATTGGTACTCGTTTTGTAATACCTATAATTCGAAATGGCTCTTTTTCTTCAATTCGATAGTTCATTTCATTTCCTCCTTGAATGGATAATTGGAAGGTCATTGGTGAATAAGCCTTCAAAGAATGGCTACTATTTCGGGCCTCTGAAGGTGTTATACCGTGCAAGTTTTGAAATGCACGGGCGAATGAATCTGGTGAGTTGTAGCCATATTTTATAGCGACATCAATGACTTTTGCATCGCTATTTTTTAGTTCAAAGGCAGCGAGAGTAAGACGTCTACAGCGAATATAATCAGATAGTGATATACCTGCTAAAAACGAAAACATTCTTTTAAAGTGATACTCAGAACAGAGAGCTAGCCTCGCAACTTCTTTAAAATCAATTTCATTCGTAAGGTTATCTTCAATATAGCGCATTGCAGTATTCATATTTTTAAGTGAATCCATATTATGACCTCCTCTGTACATAGAATAGCAGGAACGAAATAGCTCCATCCGACATTTCGTGCACAACTTTGTAGGGGACATTTTTAACCTTACAAAATTGTAATGTTCCTGTAAGGAGAATGAATGGATGGTATGATATCCCAATGTTATAGTAACAAAGTACTTTTGTTCAGTAGGTTAAATTTTTATATCTTTACTTATGCGTCTTACATAACTGTCATGTTTGTGTAAGAAACATCGATAGTGGCAAGAGTAGAGAGTGTATATAGTTGAAAATAGAGAATAGAAGAAATGAGGGATGTCGAGATGAAAACAGTGTTAGAAGCAAAAAATATTGAAAAAGTGTACGACACGGGTGGGAATAAATTTGCAGCGTTAAAAGGTATTAACTTACAAGTAAAAGAAGGTGAGTTCGTTGGAATTATGGGACCTTCTGGTTCTGGTAAGACGACTTTACTAAATGTTCTTTCTACAATTGATAATGCGACGAACGGTGAAATTTTAATTGATGGAAAAGATATTGTAAAGATGAATGATGATAAGTTAGCGTTATTCCGCCGTGATCATTTAGGTTTCATTTTCCAAGATTATAACTTATTAGATACGTTAACGGTGAAAGAGAATATCGCTTTACCACTTGCGTTATCAAAGGTGAAAGCGAGTGAGATTGATCGCCGCGTTCTTGAAATCTCAAAGAAATTCGGTATTGATCATATTTTAAGTCAGTTCCCATATCAAGTATCTGGTGGACAGAAGCAGCGCTGTGCAGCATCGCGTGCAATTGTTACGAATCCAAGTATGATTTTCGGAGACGAGCCAACTGGAGCACTTGATTCTAAATCTGCAACAGATTTACTTGAAAGTATGAAGTCGTTAAATGAATATGATAACTCAACAATTTTAATGGTAACGCACGATGCATTTGCAGCAAGTTATTGTAAACGAGTTATTTTCATTAAAGATGGTGAACTATATAAAGAATTACACCGCGGTGAATCGACGCGTAAACAGTTCTTCCAAAAAATTGTTGACGTAATGTCTTCTATTTCTGGAGGTATGGCTGATGACCTTATCTAGCATTGCCCTCCGCAACATACAGCGGAACTTTAAAGACTACTTTGTATATTTTGCATCTATGATTTTTAGTATCGTTATTTATTTTACATTTAAAGCACTGCAATATAATTCACAAATGGAAAAAGCAGCAGAAGCTTCAAAAAAAATTAGCGGAGCGTTCCAAGTTTCAAGTGTGATGCTTATCATCTTCGTAGCAGTGTTTATTATATATTCGAACGGATTCTTTACACGTAAACGTAAAAAAGAAGTTGGACTCTATTCCTTATTAGGTATTCGTAAAAGACAAATTGGTAAAATGCTCTTTTATGAAAATATGTTAATGGGATTAATGTCATTAGTAATTGGGATTGCGATCGGTAGTGTCCTTTCAAAATTATTCCTTGAGTTATTAGTAAATATGATGGGATTAAATTTAAACGTTCATTTTGAAGTACCGATGGCTGCCATTATTGATACAGCAATTATTTTCTTTGTGATTATTTTATATACATCACTTCAAGGATATCGTTTAATTTATCGCTTTAAGTTAATTGAACTTTTCCGTGCAGAACGTGAAGGAGAAGCAATGCCAAAAGGATCTGTCATTATGGCATTAATTTCAGTTTTCTTAATCGGTTCAGGTTATTTTTTAGCATTAATGTACATGAAAGCAGTTATGTATGCAGACTTTATGGTCGTTGCATTATATATTTTATTAGCGACAGTAGCAGGAACTTATTTACTGTTCATGTTCTTCACAGTATTTGTATTGAAACGTGCAAGAAATAATAAGTCAGCATTTTATAATGGTATGAATATGGTAACGACATCACAGTTACTATATCGTATTAAAGGAAATGCGAAATCACTGGCGACAATCGCTATTTTAAGTGCGGTAACATTAACAGCGGTTGGTACGTCAGTTACGATGTATTACAACACATTTACGCAATCAAAAGTTGCTGCGCCGTATAGTTATTCCTATGAGAAAAAAGATGCAGCATTAGATAAAAAAGTAAATGAAATACTTGCTGGAGAGAAGAATAATCACCCAGTCACATATGAATCAGAAGTTGAAATGATTCCTGTGAAGGGAACATTTAAAGGTGAAAGAGCTGATCAAGTTCTGAACACACACTATAATGTTACGAATCAGTACCAGCTTATTTCTCAATCAAGCTTTAATACACTTGTGAAACATTTAGATGTAGAACCTGTAAATTTAAGTGCGAATGAAGCTTTCGTATATGATAGCTTATATATTGAGAAACTTGATTTTGGTCCTCTTTATACAGGAAATACAGCTGTATTCCCTGTTGGAAACGAGTCAAAAGAATTAAAAATTAAAGGTGTAAATAATAGAAGCCTTACAAATTTAAATGAACTATTTGTAATCGTTCCTGATAAAACATATGAGCAAGTGAAACAAGTAAACGAAACGCGTACTGTAAAAAATATTGATGTAAAAGGTGAGCGAAATAGTAAAGAGTTAACAGCAAAATTAGCAAGCATTATGCCGGCTGGAGAATCAGAAGTTTTAAAACCATTTAACGATTTCTATACAGGATTCCAAATGGGGCTTGAAACAACAGGCTTAATGATGTTTATTGGGTTATTCTTAGGATTAGTATTCCTATTAGCAACAGGCTCAATCATTTACTTTAAACAATTAACAGAAGCAAGTGCTGACCGTGATCGCTACGTTGTTCTTCATAAAATTGGTGTAACGAAGCAAGAGATGAAGAGAGCTATCGCAAAACAAGTGAGCTTTATCTTTGCTATTCCGTTAGTAATTGGTATTTTACACAGCCTATTTGCACTAAAAGGTTTATCAAATATATTACCATTTGAAATTATGATTCCGCTTCTAATTAGTATCGGAGTATACGGTGTTATTTATATTGGATATTACTTCTTAACGGTTCGTTCTTATTATAAGATCGTGAGTGCGAAGTAATAAGGGACAGCTATCGCTAGAGGCGATAGCTGTTTTTTTATTCTTCATAAAATCTTAAGAAATCTCCTCAATTTTTGTTAAGAAATAATAGTTATACTTAGAAACAAGTTAAAAACTATTGAACGAATGAGGAGAGGTTTATATGCAACTCATAACATTCTTACATGAATTTATTAAACATCCGAAACATACTGGTGCAATTGCGCCAAGTTCAAAAATATTAGCAAAGAAAATGGTAGATGTAATTGATTTTAATAAAGCGAAATGCATTGTAGAGTTAGGTCCTGGTACAGGAGTCTTTACGAAAGAAATTATGAAGAGAAAGAAGAAGGAAACAATATTTCTTCTTATTGAAATTAATGAAGTGTTTTGCAAGGAACTAAAGAGAAAATTTAAAGATGAGCAGAACGTCATTGTTGTACACGGTTCAGCCGAAAATATAAAAAAGTATATAGAAGATCTCAATATAGAATGCGTGGATTACGTTTTATCGGGATTACCTTTTACCTCTTTACCAGAAGAAGTTTCAAAGCGTATTTTAAACAATGTAATGGAAGGGATACATGAGAATGGTGAATTTATTACATTTCAATATTCACTTGTGAAAAAAGGATTTATACAGCACTTCTTTCCTGAAATTACGCTAGAGAAAGTGTGGCTCAATTTCCCACCAGCGTATGTCTTTAGCTGTAAAAAAGAGCTAAGGAGAGCATATGCATAATGGAATTACATGAATTATTATCTTATATTGAACAATACGGTTATTGGGCATTATTTTTCTGTTTATGGTTAGGTATTATTGGTATGCCAATTCCAGACGAAATGATCGTAATGAGTGGTGGCTTTGTATCTTCACTAGGGATATTAAGTGTCATTCCTGCATTTTTATTAACATATTTAGGTGTTGTATCTGGGCTTTCTTTAGGTTATATATTAGGGAAAATATTTGGTACGAAAGTACTTGATAAGCTAATGAAAAAGAAAAAGGCGAAATATCTTTTGAAATCTCAACAAATGGTAGAGAAGTATGGTCATTATGCGTTAGTCACAAGTTACTTCATACCAGTTGTAAGACATATCGTACCGTATTTAGTTGGAATGAATAACATGTCATTTAAGACGTATGCTTTGTATTCTTATATGACAGGATTTGTTTGGACACTCGTTTACTTTGTGCTCGGTGCTTTATTTGGACAACATATTGAAAGTATTGTAGCGATCGCGATAGAATATGGTGTGTATTTTGGCGTGATTGTTTTTATAGTTACAGGTATTCTTTATTTATATAGAAAAAAAAGAATCACACTGATGAGTAAATAGAAGTAAAGAAAGTTTCTTCCAGTATGAAGGACAAGATAGGATTATAAGTATAAAATTATCTTTATTTAATGGTAAAATATAGGTAAGTAGTTAAGGGAGGAAGAGCGTTGTGCTACTCATTTTTAGCCTTATCTTAATTGGAATTATGTGCAGTATGAAAATAGTATCCTTACACATGATAGAACGACAAAAGGTAGAGGAACGATATGTATATTGTCCAAAATGTGATACGAAAATTAGAAGAGGAAATTCAGCTCCTTTTTGTTCGAAATGTAATTTAATATTTTAAAAATAAAAAGTCCGAAATCACTTTATATAGTTTCGGACTTTTTATTCTTAAGTAAACATTAATCCACCTAGTTCTCTTTCGTTTGTTTATTAGCTAAAATGGATTATGAATAACAATAGTATGTAAACGAAAATAAATATAAATGTACACATGGAGTGTTATATTTGGAGATTTTAATCATAGTAGGATGCCTAAACTGTATGGATGTTAACCTTTTTAGAGAAAGATATCCCAGCTAATTTAGTTTGGAAGATTGAAAGAATAGATTGAAAATAGATGAGAAGTGGAGTGCATATGATGGAGACACAAATCGTTATTGGAGTACCTGGTTTATGGAAAGATAGAACAGAATTAATACAAGAAGTTGTGAGTAAAAGTAACTATATATTAGCGGGAAATGTTATGCACCATAAGGAGAAAGAGATTGGCTTTGAAATCGATATATATGAACAAGGGATTGAGTATACGAATATTATTGAAGGATATCCCATTATTATGAAGTCTTTCGTAGAGATGGATTGAGAAGTTTTGAGGGTTTTATTACCTGATGACAGGGGGATTCTTCCTACTAGGCCAGAGTGTGATGAATGTTATAAGACTCAATTGGATAGTATTGAGGAAATTTGATAAAAAATAGCTTGAAACCATTCAAGCTATTTTTGAATTATTACATATGCTGTAAAGTAGGTTTTCGATTTGTAGTAATATCTGCTACTGAATAACGTTTCGTTTTATTAGTGCCAGTTAGCCCATTTCGTATTTAGCATATTTTTTTCTTCTTCTGAAATTATATTGTCTTTATACCAGGGTAAATGTTTACAGGTGAAATTATCAGCTACCCTTACGGCATTATAAAAACCGTTACTAATAAATTTTTTATTGTAAACAGCAAAAGTTGTATCAATAAATTATATTTAGTTGATATTTGCTCATAAAAAGCAAGCAAAGCGGGAGCGGTTGAATTATTGTCCCAAATCCATATATCTTCACTTTTTATCTTTTTGTTTTCTAATTGTTTTAACATATTTTTCACATAAGTAAGGTTATTGAAGGCTATTACTATTATAGGAATGTTTGAATTATATTTTAAGTTTTCTATATTAGAGAGACTTAGTTCGTTCTTACATTCGAACACGATTTATAACACCTCCGAGCAAAAATAAAACACACTGCATTAGAAGCAACAATATTCCAATATATGCGTAAGTAAGAGAAATGGAATCGGTGTACGGCCTATATATGATGGAAGTAGGAAAAGCATTTTTGTTAAGATAGATTGAGTATACGAATAGTGATGAAAGAGGAATTTTTCTAGCTACATGAGAGCACGGTAAACGTTAGATAATATTAATGAAAAGGTGATACATGTGCAAAAAGAGATTTTAAGGTTATTAGATAAAAAGCAAAGTAACTATGAATTTCCTGCCTTTGATAATGAATATATGGATATTTCACAAGTGAAATTCTCTCTTTTCTTTAAAGATGCTAAGGATTGGCTAATGGTGTTTCAAATTGTGGGTGTAGGTTCATTAGGTGTATGTAATGATATTCAAGTATATGGCGATAGAATTACTCATTCAATGGGTGATGATTGCATTTTACAATTAAATAATGGCGATTATGAGTTGTTTGATGATGAAGGTGAATTTATACCGAATATTTATAACGGCAGTTTAAAAATTCGCGAGCATCATTTTGAATATGAATTTACAGAAGAGGATTATATAAATAATGGAATAGAAGTACAAACGACAGAGCATTATCCAACATACTTTATGCGTATGCTTGCTACTAATGAGGAAGCTCAAAAATTATTGTGGTGGGATAAAGGAGAAATTTTAGAAGAGTTCGGTTTAGAAGGCGACTGGGAAGTAGCGTATGAAACGGAAGAATGGAAACATGTTGAAGACGAAAAAGTAAGTGAAAATGAATTCTTCCAATCAGTAGCCGCTGCAATAGAGAAGAAAGATCCAAGTGTTATTGTGAATGAAAATGCTAATACGCATTGGAGAAATTGGGTAGAGTTTGATTGTGACTGAAAAGGATAGGAGAAAGAATGACAAATGAAAAGAAGAAGAAAATCCGGAGAAAAAGTACAAATGCATCGTTTTGCACTACCTCTATGCTACGGAAGTGAAGCACCATATTATTATTACGAGGTAGCGCCCCATGAAAGAGAGGAACGCTTCCATTTAACATCAGATCTTTGTGTAATGGATGGTGAACATTATTTTATTAGAGGATGTTTAGAGATTCCTATCATTGATTACCACGAAAATTTTATTTGGACTGTGTGGGTATCACTTAGTAAAGAAAGTTGTGATGAAGTATTAGAAAAGTGGGATGAAAGAGGCAGGGAAAATAGTGATCTTTATTTTGGATGGTTATCTGTAGAGATACCAGTTTATCCAGAAACATTAAATTTAAAAACAAATGTACATATAAGAGAAGTAGGAACGGCACCGTATGTTGAATTAGAGCCAACCGACCATCCTTTAGCGATCGAACAAAGAAATGGAATTACTTTAGAGAGAGTTAAAGAAATAGAGGAAATGATCCAACAATATAACTAGATTAGAAGAGAAAAAACGAGTGCTAGCACTCGTTTTTTTATTACACAACCGCAGGATTATAAATCATCGTAAAGTGTCCTGGTAATAATTCAATGTGACAAGGTGTATGAAGCGAGCTTTCTCCATCTGTATCTACTTCTTTTTCTTCTTTCGTTTCAATATGAATGGATTTCGCTTTTACGTGGAAGATGTCATTTTCATTTGAGTCTTCAAATAGTTTCTTTCCGATGTAATCTTTAAATGCTTGAATACCTGTTGATTTGACTACGAAAATATCAAGTGTTCCGTCATCACATTTTACGTTGGGAATAAAGGATGGAATACCACCAAGATATTCACCATTTCCAACCATGACAAGGACAGCTTCGTCTTCATATACTTGTCCGTCATAAGTAATTTTTACTGGGAATGTTTCAGCATTTTTTACAGTTCGAATTGTGCTTAAATAGTAACCGATTTTACCAAGCTTTGCTTTTTCTTCTGCATCGATATTGTTTGATACTTCAGATACGAGTCCAATGCCCCAGAAGTTTAAGAAATGTTGTTCATTTGCTTTTGCAACGTCAACTGGTTTTATATGTTCTTTTGTAATAAGTTTTGCCGCTTCTGCAATGTTTTGCGGAACACCAAGTGTGCGAGAGAAGTCGTTGCAAGTTCCACCTGGAATGATTGCAAGTGTAGGTCTAGTTTCGAGAGGTGCTAAGCCATTTGTGCATTCAAATACTGTTCCATCACCACCAAAGACGATAATTAAATCTACTTTACTAGCAAACTCTTGGCAATATTTTGTTGCATCACCTTGTTTTTTCGTATGAAGGATATGTAGATCAGGAAAAGCTGCGGCAAGAGGTGGTACGATTTTCGTTAAATTTGTATGTAAGTCACCTTGACCAGCTTTCGGATTTACGATGAGGAGTACTTTTTCAAATTTTGTCTTTGTCATATTTCATCTCTCCCTGTAGTTTGTAATGGAAAGAAAGGAGCTGTTCCCATGTATTTTAGAACAGCTTCTCCCTATTAATTGGGTGCTAAGATTGTCAGTTATTGTCGGTAAGTCGATATATTTAAAAAATCGCCGATATACATTTTATGTACTATCGATTTTTTAAGTTATACGATTATTCCGTTACAACTGAAGCAATGAATGGTAAGTTACGATATTTTTCCGCACAGTCGATACCGTATCCAACGATGAATTCGTCTGGAATTTGGAAGCCAACATATTCAGCTGTTAAGTCTACTTTACGACGTTCTGGTTTATCAAGTAATGTACAGAACTTGAGTGCTTTTGGTTTATGCATAAAGAAGTGATCTTTTAGGAAATGAAGTGTTAAACCAGAATCGATAATATCTTCTACAACAATTACGTTTTTCCCAGTAATGTTTACGTCGATATCTTTTAGTAGTTTCACTTTTCCTGTTGTTTCTGTTTGATTTCCGTAGCTAGATGCAGAAATAAAGTCAATTGTTACATCATTTTTGATGTTACGAATTAAATCAGCAGCAAATACGAATGAACCTTTTAATACTGCGATAACTACGATTTCTTCTCCTTCAAAGTCACGTTCGATTTGAAGTGCTAATTCTTTAACTTTTGCTTGTAATTGTTCTTCAGAAATTAAAGTGTCTTTTATTTCAATATTCATTGTAATCCTCCTACAGTGTAAAACTTATGAACATTTCGACTGTAAAGGATAGAATAGAAAAAGTCAAAGGAGATAGTAATTTTTTACAAAGATAACGACAAAATCATCTGATGATATGATATACTAAGTATATTAAGAAAACGCTTCCATAAAGGGTGAATATGATGAAGAAGAAACAGTACACAAGTGTAACATTTATAAAAGCATTACTTTTAACAATTGTTCTTGGCCTGTTGGCTTACGTAATTGATGTACCTGCGATTCGTATTTCATTAATTGGAATGACTTTAGTGTTAGGAGCAATTTCGCATGGTATGATGTCGCAGCTAAAAGAAGCTGGACTTGATGATATGAGAGATCATATAGATAAAAAGTGAGAAACCTTCATTATATAGAGTGAAGGTTTTTTTGTTTCTTACAAAAATGTAAGGTAGTTGTAAGGCAAATCGATAGTTGCATAAGAGCATTTTGGATAAACTATGGGTGTAAGGTAAAAGGCAAGCATATTTTAGGTAAATTAAGTTTTAGGCACTCTATATGTGAAAAAGGAGTAGGAGGGCATGGAGAAACGTTGGACGACCTTTTCTTTTTTAGCGACTAGTAACACCGTAATGCTAGATGGAAAAATGGATTTTTTGCACTTGTTTGATCGTGAAGATGATCATTCTTCTTCTAAATTTACAATGAAATGGAATAAATGGAGCGAGAGTTGTAGGTTTGAAGAAGAGGCCCCTAACGAAGAGCAAAAGATTATTTTAACAAACCCTATTAAAGCGTGGGTTGTTCAACGTCGTAAGTGTAACGTCAAAAATCACTTCAAGAAAACTGAGCCGAGACAATTAGTTATCGCTCCGGCCCGTTCTACTTCCAAATCACGCGAAAGTAACATGTAAATAATTGAGACACACACCCGAAAAAAACATCGTACATATTGCGATGTTTTTTTCTTTTTCTACAATGAAATCTTTAAATGAAATATATTTCATCTGCATCTTATATTTATATCTCTTGCTTATTCTAGTAATACATCCGATGCGAGTAGATGTGAATAAAATATAAGGAGAGAGTGAAAATGAAAAAGAAACTATTACCAATTTGTGCAATGGCACTTTTAACAGTAGGATATTCTTCAGTAGCGAGTGCGGATACTGGAACAGTAACAAAGGAAGAAGAAGCGCAAGTACAACAGGATAAAGCTAAAAAAGAAGAAGCAATCAAGGAACAGCAAAAAAGTGAAATAGAGAAAAAGCAAGCAGCACAAGTACAAGAAAAAAATGATATGGCTAAAAAAGAGGAAACAATAAAAGCTGAGAAAAAAAGTGAAGAAGAGAAAAAGAGAATAGCGCAAGAACAGTTAAAAAACGATATGGCTAAAAAAGAAGCAGCGATAAAAGCCGAGCAAAAGAATGAAGTAGCTAAAAAAGAAGAAGCAAAGCCAGTTGTACAAGGTGAAAAATTACCAAATACAGCATCAAATAATGTAGCAATGATGGGATTAAGTGCATGTCTTGTAGCGGTAGGTACATTATTTGGTTTGAATCGTCGCAATAAGATTAAAGCGTAAATAAAATATTTTCCTATAAAGAATGGGATAATTTCATATATTAAAAATGGTAGGTTACTCCTACCATTTTTGGCATGGAGGAATGAAGAATGAAGTTACTCAATTATATCGGTATCATATTGATGGCTATAGGGCTATTCATGGGATCCTATTATGCTGTGGAATGGTATAAAGGAAGAAGCTCTGCCGGGCAATTAACGGCAGAAGAAATAAAGAGTCTTAAAAATATACAAGGTACTCAACTTTCTCATGAAACACCTGTAACTTCTCAAGTGCCTTCTTCTCAAACAGAACATAAAGAAGGAGAAAAGGTAGCGATGTTAAACATACCGAAAATAAAGAAGAAGTTTTCTATATATTGGGGAGCAGATGATACGACTTTGAAAAAAGGAGTGGGTATGTTCGTTAGTGATTTAACGACAACTCCATCTGGAGGGGGACATACTGTACTGAGTGGACATCGAGATACTGTATTTACAGATTTAGAAGAGTTGAAAGAAAAGGATACCCTTGTTTTAGAGTATGATAATAAAACGTACACATATGAAATTCAAAAGACATGGATTACTCATGCGGATGATCGTACTGTTATTATAAAAAAAGAAGAACCGATATTAACACTGACAACTTGTTACCCATTTGATTATATAGGGGATGCACCAGATAGATATATTATCGAGGCGAAGTTAACTGGCAGTTATTCAAAGTGAAATTATAGTTTCTGAAAGCGAGAGGGGGATATATAAGTTATGTCAAAAAACATTTTAATTGTTGAAGATGAAGACATATTACGTGAAATATTAAAAGATTATTTTTTAAGTGAACAATATGTAGTGTTTGAAGCGAGGGACGGGAAAGAGGCTTTAGTTGTATTTGAAGAAGAAGAGGTTGATTTAGTTATTTTAGATATCATGTTGCCAGAACTCGATGGATGGTCTGTTTGCCGAAGGATTAGGAAGACGTCCGAGGTGCCTATTATTATGCTGACGGCGCGTGTAGATGAAGACGATACGTTACTTGGTTTTGAACTTGGAGCAGATGACTATGTGACGAAGCCGTATAGTCCTCCAATTTTATTAGCAAGAGCGAAACGATTATTAGAAAGTAGAAAAGCATCGAAGAAACCTTTAGAGAACGAAGATGATACGTTATCGATTCATGGCATCCATGTCCATTTTCCGTCGCGTACTGTTACTGTTGATGAGGCAGATGTTAGTTTAACGCATACGGAGTTTGAAATATTGGTGTATTTCATGAAAAATCAAGGAATCGTTTTAACGCGAGAGCAACTCATTTCAAGAATTTGGGGATATGAATTTGCTGGCGATGATCGAACGGTGAATAGCCATATTCGTAATTTAAGAAATAAATTAGGAGAGAAAGCAAAGTATATTACAACTGTAGTACGAACTGGTTATAAATTTGAGGGGAATGTATGAAGAAAGGAATTGTACTAAAATTATTTACTCTTACAACAGCATTATGTATGTTGATTTTAGCGACGATATTTATTGGACAAACGATATTTTTTAAACAATATTATGCGAATCGAAAAGTGGAAGATATTAAAGTGAATTTAAATTCTTTTGAGAAGAATTATTTAAATTATGCAGGAAATGCAGAAGAAATTCAGAAACTAGAGCAAGACTTTTTAAGAGAAAATAATACGTGGATTACGACATTAGATAAGAACGGGAATTTAAAACATACAGATGATTTTTATTTTGAAGTAACGATAGATCGTAGGCAACAAAAGAGCTTTGGACAACAAATATTTAAAATTCCCTTAGGTAATCTCGTCAATATAGAGGAAATTGATAATAAATTATCAGAGCAGTTTTTAGGGCAAGAAATTTATTTTTCTGGAGTGAGAAAAGAAGATAGTTTTATTCCATTCTCTTTTTCTTTATCTAAGCAGAATTTAAGTGGATCTAATAAACCGTTAGAAAAAGCATTTAATGAGAAAATGAGCAAATTAAATGAGGAGAAAAAGAGAGCAGTTGAGGAACAACTTGTTAAGGAAAAGAAACCAGCTGTTCAGGAGCAAGCTGCTCAGGAATTAGGCGTTTACATAGGAGGACGTGTTACAAAAGTACAGTTACCAGATGTAAAAGGTCCTGTGAATCCAATTTATAAAAATGGCATCTTCTTAGATAGCATAAAAGAATTTCAAACTAATTTATTATTAAAAGAGAGCAAGCCCATACAATATACAACACAAACAATGGACTATGAAAAAAATGATATTAAATATAAATTATTAATCAAGCCAATAGAAAAAGACGGATCAGTAACATATATTTATGCGATGGCTTCTTTACAGCCCGTAGATGAAGCTGTACAAATGGTGCAAGATTATTACATCTATATCATTGCATTTGTAGTTGTTCTTATTTTTTTAGCTTCGTTCTATTACTCAAAACAAATTGCCAAACCGTTATTAAAAATAAATGATACGACGAAGAAAATAGCACAATTAGATTTTACAGAAAAAATACCAATTACTTCAAAAGATGAAATTGGGGATTTATCGAAAAATATTAATGTGCTATCAAATAAACTCCATTCCCATATTGGACAGTTAGAAGAAGATATTGAAAAGGAAAGAAAGTTAGAAAGGACGCGAAAAGAATTCATTTCTGGTGTTTCACATGAATTAAAAACACCGCTAAGTATTATGAAAAGCTGTATTTCTATTTTAAAAGATGGAGTAGCTGAACATAAAAAAGAGTATTATTTTCAGGCAATGGAAAGAGAAGTAGACAAAATGGATACGTTAATTTTGGATATGCTTGAGTTAGCTAAATTTGAATCTGGTACATATAAAATGAAAAAGGATTCGTTTTATATTGATACAGTAATTGAAGATATATGTGAACATCTATCTGTGGAAATAGAGAAAAAAGAACTTCATGTTCATAAAAATATATGTTCATTTGAAGTGATTGCAAATCAAGGCCGGATTGAACAAGTCATCGTTAACTTCATTACGAATGCCATACGTTATACACCAAATAAAGAAGATATTATTATTTCTACAATAGATGAGAAGGATCGTATAAAAGTGTGCATTGAAAATAAAGGTACTCACATTGAAGAAGAGCAATTAGATAAAATTTGGGATCGTTTTTATCGCGTGGATACAGCTCGTAAGCGTTCACAAGGTGGGACGGGACTTGGGCTTGCTATTTCTAAAAATATTTTAGAATTACACGATGCTGAATATGGAGTGAAAAATACAGAAGACGGTGTATTATTTTACTTTTACTTACCGAAAAAAGCGTAGATAATGCATGCTACGCTTTTTTTAATTTATTTTCATATTATCTTTACCTAATCTTTATTTTTAAGCGATATAATCTGGTTAGAAAATGAGGTTATGTAAGGAGTCGATGAACCGTGCATAGCAATTGGCTAAGTATAATGGTATTTATTTTCTTTTGCGCATTTATTGTATTTTTAATTAATATTACGATATGAAAAAAGAGCGCTCATTAAGCGCCCTTTTTTTGTGTATTCATTTGATAAGCACTGATGCTTTTGAATAAGCGTGGGGAAGTGAGGAATAAAAATATAAGTAAAACTGTACATAAAATAAAAGAACCAAGCATTGTACTTCCATTTACGATTAATGAATATAACACAGCTGATTGACCTTTCGGCGCATATTGTCCCCAGAAAATAATACCGGCAATAAAGTGACAGAAATAGCGAGCAAAGCTACCGACAAATGTAGCAAGGATAATGTAAACAAGGATTTTCTTACCATGGTTTTGTTTTGCTGAAGGTTTTTCATTGCGACTACCTAAACTTGAATGTTCTTCACTATTTTCATTAGACGTTAAAAGTGCTTTTTGAATTGGACGATAGAATAAGCCAGCAAATCCGATAAAAGCAAAGGCAATGAAGTACTCAATGAATGCTTGAACAGGTGTTAAAATGTAAGCATCCCCCACGACTATTTGTAATAGTCCCCAAACTAAACCACCTAAGAAAGCTGATTTAAAGCCCCAGCGGTAAGCGATAATAAAAATAGGAATCATAGCGAATGAGATAGAACCGCCTGTTGGAAGTTTAAGTGATAATGGTAAAATATCGATAATCATGGCGAAGGCTGCAAGAATAGCAGATTCGATCATCGCTTGTAAATTAGTGTTACGCATGTTGTCTCCCCCTAAATCCAAGTTGTACAAAAAAGAATAGATATCATAGGAGGATACGAAATACGTAAATAAAAATGAGGTATGTATTTCGGACGTTTGCACAATCCCTGCGTTAGCATTAACTAACAGGTTCGAAGGGTCGGAACGAAGTGTTCCCTCTCAGCGGCATGGCTCCCCCAGTGATAACGAGATTCTTTATTTGCTATTTTTTATTGTAAGCGAAATGGATGAGAATGGCAAACGAATACAGTATGACAATAATTGAAATAGAATTGTAGCGAAATGTTAATAAATATGAAGCAAAAGGGTATAGTACAAGAGAAATTGGGTGTGGTATAATTTTTTTTGAAAATAATTATCATTCTCTTCTGAGGGGGAAGGTTATGAGTTTAGTAGATATTAAAATTGGAGAGAAAGTGTTAGTAAAAAGTATTCAGTCTTTAGATCAGCTATTAAAGCGTAGACTAGCTGCTTTCGGTCTTGCTGAAGGAAGCGAACTTCGCCTGAAACAGAAAGCGATGTTCAAAGGTCCTTGTACATTGGAGTGTCGTGGACAGTTAATTAGTATTCGTCATTGTGACGCGAAAATGATAAAGGTGGAATTAGCGTGAATAAGGTAGCTTTGCTAGGGAATCCGAATACAGGGAAGACATCATTATTTAATGCACTTACTGGTTCTTATGAGTATGTAGGAAACTGGAGCGGTGTAACAGTAGAAAAGAAGGTTGGTAAATTAAAAGATAGACAAGGAACATTAATTGATTTACCAGGTGTTTATGATTTAAATCCAGTTTCACGTGATGAAGGTGTTGTAACAAACTTTCTATTAACAGAAGAATTTAATCATATGTTAAATATCGTAGATTCCTCGCAGTTTGAAAGAAATATGCATTTAACGTTGCAATTACTTGAATTTGGTAAGCCAGTCTCAATTGGTTTAAACATGGTTGATGTGGCGAAGCAAAGAGGAATTGTCATTAATGTAAAACGATTATCAGAACTATTAGGTGTAACAGTCGTTCCTGTTGTTGCAAGAAGTGGAAAAGGCTGTGAAGAACTGCTTACGACTCTTAAAGAAAATGACAAAAAAGAGAAAAAGCCATTCCTTATTTCATATGGTGTACAAATGGATGAAGGAATTGGAGAAGTAATTGCTCTTTTAGAGACAGCGAATTACGAGCATCCGAGATGGTTAGCACTTCAATTTTTAAGCAATAACGAAGTAGTAGAAAAAGAAATGAAAGCATTACCAATTTATAAGGAACTCATAGCCATTCGATCTCGCTTAGAAGGAAAACTTGATTGTACGTTAGAAGAGCACATTTACAAAACTCGTGAAGCGTATATTGAAAAGTTAAAAACAAATGTTATGAAGCATGAGAAAGAAGGAAAAATTCCTTTTTCAGAAAAAATTGATAGATTAATTACACATAAAATTTTAGGACTTCCAATCTTTTTAGCAGTTATGTTTTTTATTTTTCAGGTTACGTTTACGTGGATTGGTACACCTTTATCTGATATGTTAGATGAGTTTTTTGGTGGCCAGCTTACGGATTGGGTGACGGCTGGACTTACAAGTATTGGAGCTTCTCATTTTATTCAAGCACTCGTTACAGAAGGTATTATTGCCGGTGTTGGTGCTGTATTAGTATTCGTACCACAAATCTTTGCACTATTCTTTTTCATTTCATTATTAGAAGACTCAGGGTATATGGCGCGAATTGCAGTTGTTATGGATAGAATTATGGAGTTTTTCGGCTTAAACGGAAAAGCTTTTATTCCGATGATTATCGGTTTTGGATGTAACGTTCCAGGTATTATGGCTGCGAGAACGATTGAACAGGAGAAAGAACGTTTACTTACCATTTTAGTAACACCATTTATGTCTTGTTCAGCACGATTACCTGTATATGCATTATTTGCGGGCGTATTCTTCCCGCATAGTCAGGCGACTGTTGTATTTTCTTTATATGTTGCAGGGATTGTTCTTGCGTTATTAGTTACAAAAATTATGTCTCTTACGATTTTGAAAGCGGAAAAGTCTATTTTCGTAATTGAATTACCGCCTTACCGTGTGCCACAAGCGAAAACATTATGGCTGAGCACGTGGGAGAAAGGAAAAGGATTTGTTCGTAAAGCTGGTACATTCATCTTTGGTGGTTCGGTTGTCATTTGGTTATTAAACTATGCAGGTCCATCAGGATTTGGTGTTGATATGGGAGACAGTTACTTAGCGATGATTGGTGGATTTATCGCACCGCTATTTGCACCGCTCGGCTTTGGAACGTGGCAAGCTGCAGCATCCCTTTTAACAGGATTTTTAGCGAAGGAAGTTGTCGTTTCAACAATGGCAATTATTTATGCAGTTAAAGAAGATGTGCTTGGAAACGTAATGGGAGCACATTATACAGCATTATCAGCTTATGCATTTATGTTCTTTATTTTATTATACGTTCCATGTTTAGCGACGGTGGCTGTTATTAAACGTGAAACAGGATCAGCGAAATGGACGATTTTCTCAGTCGTTTACCCGCTTGTTGTTGCTTATGTATTAACGCTTATTATATACCAAGTTGGATCTTTACTAGGATTCTAAAAGGAGATGTATAATGATGGTCAATATTATAATTGGAGCTATCATTTTTGGTTATGCAGCATACACGTTAGTTAATTTTGTAAAGAGAAGTAAAAAAGGAAAATGCGCAGCATGTTCTTTAAATAAGTCATGTCAGTCGAAAACTTGTAGTCCAGATATGGAACAAGTTGCTCATAATAAATAGAAAAAAGCTTTGCGAATGTCGCAAAGCTTTTTTGTTTTACTTTTTAATTTTTACAAGTTGAGAAGCTTCGACGCCGTTGTAACCAGGGAATTCTTTACTTGGGTCTTTATCAAATTTTAATACACCTACAGATTTTTCATCACCTTTTACATTGTTGTAAGTTGCGTCATCGACAATCGCATACATATCTGTATATGCACGGCCACTTCCGATAATTGTGTTACCTTCATATTTTAATTTGGCTCCATCAAGTGTAGCATTTTCTACTTTTTCTTTTGCAAATAATACACCTTGTTCTGTTGTTACAGCTGGTAATTTATCAAGTGGTTTCGTGTTGTCTTTTTCATCAACTTTGCTAAGTAACTCTTTTTTCACTAGTTCTTCACCAGTTTTCTTATCCATTACAAGAACTTTTTTACCATCTAATGTTGTCATTTTCATTTTATAGAAGTCTTTTTCTTTCACTTCTTTTTTGTTTTTATCTGTAATTTGTTGAACTTGTTCTTCTGAGCCGTACAGTACAAAACCGTTCGCTTTCTCTCCTAATAAAGAACAACCTGATAATGCTCCAAATGAAATTGCTGCTGCTAATCCGATTCCTACTAATTTTTTCATGATGATTTCTCCTTTTATATGTTTTATATTAAATACAATTTTTGTATTATTGCTTACAAGTGAAGAAGCTTGTTTGTTGCTTCTGGTATTAGTGTATAAGAAATATTAGAATGCAACTATCGAGTTAGCTTACAGTAACATTACACTTATGTAATTTAGTGAAATTGCATAAAAGTAAGTTAATTTCAAAAAGGGATAATGAGAATATATTAGAAATACAATATTGTATATAGAATGTCATATTATAATGGATGTATTTTGGAAATAACATGTAAGGACATATTAGTTTTGTTATAATAAACACATAGGCTGTAAAAATGAATATTCTTTACTGTAAAGGGAGATTTTTCAGTTTTCCAAGTAGTGAATTTGAAATATGAGGTATATCATAGGAGGAATTTAGATGTCTGTATTCAAACGATTAAGAGATTTAACAATGTCGAATGTATATTCATTAATTGAAAAAGCGGAAGATCCAGTTAAGATGACTGATCAATATTTACGCGATATGCAAGCGGATGTACAAGAAGCTGAGAAAAGTGTAGCAGCTCAAATCGCGCTTGAGAAGAAATTCAAAATATTATTTGAAGAGCAAGAAGCACTTGTGAAAAAACGTGAAGAGCAAGCTCATATGGCTGTTCAAGCTAATAACTTAGATCTTGCGCGCCGTGCACTAGAAGAAAAACAAAATGCGGAGCAAAAGATGAATGAGTATAAAGCAAGCTATGAGCAAAATAAAGCTGCTGCTGATAACCTGCGCCTAAAGCTAGAAGAAATGCGTAAGCAATTAAATGAGCTGAAAAATAAACGTGAGACACTTGTAGCGCGTGTAAATGCGGCGAAAGCACAAAAGAATATTAATCAGGCGATGTCTGGATTTGATTCAAACTCAGCAAAAGCTGGTTTAAGCCGTATGGAAGAGAAAGCTCTTCAATTAGAGGCTGAAGCAGAAGCAAGCGGTGAAGTTTATAAGAAAGAAAAATCATTAGATGATGAATTCGCAAGCTTAAACAAAAATTCTGCTGTTGACGATGAATTAGCTCGTATTATGAAGCAGTATGAGAAATAATATAGAATAAAGACAAATGAACCGACATGTCTAAATATATTCATGTCGGTTTTCTATTATATTTAGAGGAGGTTTTGCAATGACATGGATGAATGTAGTTGCCATGCTTGTATGGACTGGAGCGAGTGCAGTACTTTTATTTGCAATTATGTGGGTTGATTCAATTTTTACAAAATACAATGATTTAAAAGAAATTAAAAATGGAAATACAGCTGTAACAACTCGTTTTATTATGAAATTATTTGCACAAGGGTACATTTTATCCCAATCAATTACGAAAGCAAATGACTTATGGCAGGCACTTCTTGCTTCAGCAGTTTCTTTCGTTATTTTATTAGTGGTAGAAATGTTTATCGAATTTGTATTAAAGAAAATGTCTGGTCTTGATTTAGAAGAAGGTACGAAAGAAGGTAGCGTTGCACATGCGATGTTAGCCGGATCATTACATATTGTTGGTGCACTAATTTTAGGTGCTTGTTTATAAAGAGAAAAGGAGGGGTAGATCATGAGTTTATTTAAACGAATTAAAAATATAATGAAAAGCCCAGAGCCACCGAAGCCGGAAAAGAGTCTTTTAACGTTAGCTCCTGGCGATATGATTGAAGTGTCATTAGTTATGTATGAATTAATTGGGAAAACGAGTATGCATTCGCGTAAGGAAATTGTTTTGACATTGCAAGATGGAAAAGACATTCGTTATTTAAAAATTGAAGATCGTGAAAATACGTATTACAAATTATATACACCAATTGATGGTCGCTTAGATTCAATTGATGAAATTCCGACGACAATTGAAATGGATGATACCGAGTACCATATGGAAGAACAATATAACGGACGTGTTGTTGTTATGGGAAAAACTCCATTCTCAGCTTCAGAAGAACAGCACGTATGGGAATTCCAATCAGACAATCGAAAATTATTGCGTATTGAATGGCAAAATGGTCGCACAATGATGTATGAGGGAGAAGCAATCATTCCTGCTGATGTACAAATTATAAGAGCAACGTAAGGGGGCGTAATCATGTCAAACCGATTGTTTACCATGATTAAATCGTTTGTAATCCCTATACTTGCTATCGTTATATTACTTGTTGTTGCTGGTTATGCCTTATCAGGTTGTCAAGGCGGGCAGACAAAGTCGATTCAAGACCGTTATCCACTTGAATCTGTTGCCAAGGAAGGTAAACAAGAATCTTACGTGTATAGGGCCGCCAATCGGTCAGTTCCTGAAGTAGCGAAGGAACTCATTAACGAAAGAGAACCGAAGCAAGCATCTAAAGAAGACGAAAATCAAATGTTCCTCGTTTATTCTGATAAGATTTATAAC
The DNA here is from genome assembly GCF_008274905.1 of Bacillus sp. JAS24-2. Classification (NCBI taxonomy): domain Bacteria; kingdom Bacillati; phylum Bacillota; class Bacilli; order Caryophanales; family Bacillaceae; genus Bacillus; species Bacillus sp. JAS24-2. Next base: position 4,575,399 of record NZ_CP031068.1, on the reverse strand, counting down.
CTGCAAAAGGATAAAGAGAAACCATCTGATACGTTAATTGAAATAAGTAATAAAGAATTTGTCCGTCAAAATTACCAACCGTCCTTCTTGCAAGGATATATTATGGGTAGCATATTAAACGATATATTCGGTTCAAAAAGATCATCATCCGGTGATTACCGAGGATATAATGACAGACAAAATCATCAACCAGTTATTCCAGAAAGACCACCTACGAAAGAAGAAAAGAAAACCCCACCTCCAATTACGAAGGAAGGGAAAGGATCTATCATTAAGCGAGGCGATAATGTAGATTCGAAACCATCAGTAGGTGATAAGGGAAGTATTACTGAAAAAGGAAGTAATACGACGCCCCCACCTTCTACTGGAAGCAAGGGGAAAATTACGAAAACACCAGGCGGTTCAAGCGGATCAGATGTGAAGCCAAAATCATCTATTAAAACGCCGCCAAGGAATACATCTCCTCCGAAAACGAGGGTCGGTGGTTCAGGAAAGATTACGAAGAGAAGATAGTGTAGAGACCGAAAAGTGTAAATTGCTTTTTGGTCTTTTTTTGTTATGGGAATTAATCCCTTTCAGTTGGTACGATTTAGGCATAAGGGGGAAAGTAAAAATATATCAGCGATTATTAGAATATATCGACCACAACTCAAAATATATCAGCGATTATTGAAATATATCGACTTACCGACAAAAACTGACAACGATAGCAACTTAATAATAAAAAGAGGGTGTGCCAAAATTTTGGCACACCCTCTTTTATATAACGATTAATGAATATCACGTTTCTTGAAATTACCGCCTTTTACTTCTGCTACGTCATAAACTGTAATAAAGGCGTGTGGATCGATTTCATTAATAAGTTCTTTCATTTTACTTTCTTCTAAACGGTTAATTACGCAAGAAATTTCTTTGAATTTCTCTCTTGAATAACCACCGTATACTTCGTTATATGTTGCACTTCTGCCTAAACGATCGCGAATTGTTTCTACCATCAATTCAGGCTCTTTTGTAATAATTTTAAATGCTTTTGAACCACTTAAACCAACTTCAACGATATGAATCACTTTCGAAGCGATAAAGTAAGCAATTGCCGAAAGGATAGCTCCTTGAAGACCGAATACCGTTGATACGAAAATAAATACGAACATGTTTAAGAATAAAATAAGGTCACTCGTTCCAAATGGTAACTTACGAGAAAGCAATACAGCAAGCATATCGATTCCATCTAATGCCCCACCGTTACGTAATGCTAGTCCCATACCAAAACCGATGATAATACCACCAACAACTGTAACTAATAATGTATCGCCTTCAATAATAGCTGGTATTCCGTGCATGACAACGGTACCTACTGCTAATGAAGCAATTCCGATAATAGAATAAATCGCAAAGCTTTTACCGATTTGCTTATACCCTAACCAAACGAAAGGAATGTTAATAACTGCGATTAGAGCTCCTAATGGCAATCCAAATAATCTTGAACTAACGATACTTAAACCAGTCACACCACCGTCTGATACGTTATTTGGAATTAATACTGCTTCTAATCCGTACGCTGTGATAAATGCCCCAATAATAATCATCAAAGCTTTTGAAGCAATTTTTAGCTTATTGGGCTTGTTTTTGATAATTTTCTCCATATAATTTCCTCGTTTCAAACTAGTTTCTTATTTGTTACGTCATTCACACCTAAATTTTATTTTAACATTTAATTTGAAAAAATTCTCCTTTAATGGATGTATGCAGGGAATATTATCACCATATTATCTTTAAAATATTTTTGAAATCAGTATAAGAAATCCCATCCTTTCAAAGGATGGGATGCTATTAAGAAAATATAAAACTAAGTATTGATACGAATAAAGCGAAACCTAAAATAGTTCCACATATTTTCATATGGCGCTTACGTCCCATTACGACAATCGCAACATATTCGCGAATCATTGCGTTAGGCCAGTAATAAAATGCAGTTTTTGACCCGATTCCTTGGCTATTAAGACCAGCTTGTCTAGCGTATATGCCAGCGCGGAAAAGGTGGAAATTATTTGTGGTAAAAATACTTTTATATTTACCTTCAGGTTTTAAAGAATCCATAATTTCTTTAGAGAACAACATATTTTGATATGTGTTTACAGAGCGATTTTCTTGCACCGTATGTTCAAGAGGAATTCCTTTTTCAACAGCATAATTTTGCATTGCTTCTGCCTCTGGAAGACCTTCATCTGGACCTTGACCACCAGAGAAAATAATTGTTGGTGGTGTATTTACAGCTGCTTGTTTCCAATAGAAGTCGATAGCTTTATTAATGCGGCTTGCAAGTAATGGTGGTACTTTATCATTAATTAAGCCGCTACCAAGAACGATAATGAAATCTTGATTACGTCTTGGTCTGTTGAATTGGTATAAAAAATATGCGCTTAAGAAGTTAGATAAGTGTATAAAGAAATAGAAGCTTATAAGAGAAATAGCTGCAAAAATAGGCTCTAAATGCGATGAGACCAAACTTGCTGGGTTTATAATAGGGAGTAACATAAAGAATAACATCCCTAAAGCAGCAAGGAGTGTTAAACAGTTAGTGAACCGTCTTCCTTCTCGCTTCATTAAAATTCTAGCATTAAGAAATAGCCCAAACATTAAAGCAACAATACCGAAAGGAAGCATAATAAGAAGTGCTAAAATAGGTAAAATTATAATATAGCGTAGGACATCACTACTTGAATTTACAGATATAATCACACAAAAAAGAAGGAAAAAACAGACAAAGGAATTAAATAAAAAGCCGTTTATTATTTTTCGCGGATCTTTTAAATATGAGATAAGAAAAATAATAAATAATATAAGAGGAATAATTCCGAAATACATCATAAATATAGTACACCTCAATTTGTATAAGAATTTGACATACCTTTTATATTACATGATTTTATAAGTGAAAATGAAAGAAAAAGGATTTTGAATTTTCTCAATAAAATATATGGATACATATGTTACAATATATTCAAAGCGATATATTAAAAGTAAAATGGTTGAAAAGGCACTCAATAGAGTGCTTTTTCTTTTTGTATGCAATTGTGCATATTATATTTTTTTTCAAATGAAGAGGATTACAATATAATTTGTAGACAGACTTTATAAAGCAGAATTTAATACAAACATTTCCCTCTACTTTTTGTATCTAACAATCGTATAACAATAAATAATTCTGTTTTATAGTGTCTGTTTTTGAAAGGTGTCTTTTTTGAAGGCACCTTTTTTTATTAGTATAGATAGTTTTCACTGTTAGCATAGTGTAAACTATCTATACTAAACATTAGCAATCTTCCGTATAAATATTATCAATTTACTATATATTCCAGTGGTGTTAACCTACATATGAAAGGCTTTCTTTTTCAAAATATTACCCCTAATAAAATTTTGAAGAAGTCAACTGTCTCCAAACTTGTCTTTATGCTTAAAGAAAAAGCACTCAAATTGAGTGCTTTTTCTTATTGAAACATGCTATTTTTCTAGGCGATTTTCATAAAATAAAAGTAAAGAAATGAAAGTGGGTGACAAAATGCCGGCAGTTGTGGAAGGTGTTATTATTGAAAACTGCAATGGAACAATTAATGTAGGGGATAAATATAACGTACAGCCGATTGAAAAGACGAAAGCTTATAATGGATCGGGATCATCAAATACAGGAATGAAAGTACAAACGTTTAGCGGGATTAGTACGGCGGATGTAAGGGATAATGATGCGTATGATCAAGTTATTCAATCAACGTTATAATTTTAAAATGCAAAATTGCATAAAGTAACATGTTTGTTGTATGTTACACTCTAGCTGTGAGCTGTTAATGATTCTTCTGTATTATAGTTGTTAGATTAGAAATATAACATCTTATCGAAAATCATACGTACAAAAAAAGACACTTCAAACGAAGTGTCTTTTTTTACTTTAGTGATACCCTTTAGCAGAGTCTTTATGAATTTTATTTTTAAAAATACTGTAGCTCCAAAGCTGATATCCAATAACGATTGGTACCATAACCATTGCAACGAAGAACATAATTTTTAAGTTTAATTGACTACCAGCTGCGTTATATAACGTTGTACTGTATGCATCGTTAATACGAGATGGTAACATTCTTGGGAACATACCTGCAAAGCCAGTTGTCATAAACATTGCGATTGTTAGGCAAACGAATGTGAATGCAAGGCCAATTTTATGTTTGTACACCATAATAAGTGCGAGTACACTCATTAGCATTGCAAGTACTGGAAGAATGAATAGTACCGGATATTCCGTAAAGTTTTGGAATAAGTTTGTCCGATTAGCAGTTGCTACATAGAAGATAGCTAAAATAATAGCAGCTGCCATTGAAAATGGTCTTGCGATTTTATAAGCACGATCAGATACTTCACCAGTCGTTTTAATCATGACCCAAAGGGCACCGGATACGACAAATATAGCAGTGAAGAAAAGACCACCTAATATACCGTAATGGTTTAGTAAGCTAAGTAAATTTCCTTCATAGCCATTTTTTCCGATTTGTAGTCCGTAATAAAGATTAGCGAATGTAACACCGAATAAGAAGGCGATTAGGAAACTGCCAATTGCAAATGCCCATTTACAAGTTTTTTGCCAAATTGGTGAATCATCTTTATGCATGAATTCCAGTCCAGCGGCACGAGCAAATAGTGCAAGTAATACTAAGAATAACGGTGTATATAAATAACTAAACATATTAGCATATGTGACTGGGAAGGCAGCAAATGTTGCGCCACCAGCTGTAATTAACCATACTTCATTACCGCCCCAGAACGGGCCAATTGCTTCTTGTAATTGATTTCGTTCTTGTCGATCTTTCGTAACGAAAGGAAAAATCATTCCGTTACCAAGTGCATACCCGTCAAGAATGAAGTAAACTGTCCAAATCACGCCCCATAAACCGAACCAGATGATTGCAAGCATATCATGAGACATGAGCTACACCTCCCTCAGTAGCAGGTTCTTCTAATGCGGCAGGTCCTTTTTTCGCGAACTTCAGCATTAAGTATACGTCTGCGATTAAAAGTAAAGTGTAGAATAAAATTAAACTAATTAATGAGAACCAAATTTGCGGGACAGATATAGGTGATACAGATTCTGCTGTACGCATTAGTTTATATACTGTCCATGGTTGACGACCTACTTCAGCGACAATCCATCCTGCGTTAATTGCGATATAAGGAAGTAAGACAGACCATATTGTAATTTTCAAATAACGTTTTGAGTTTTCTAGTTTTCCTTTTCGGTTTAAATAGAAGCCATACCAAGTTAATGCCATAAAGAACATGCCGAGTGCAACCATTAAGCGGAAGCTATAATACACGAGGTTAACATTTGGACGTTCATCTTTCGGAATATCTTTTAAACCAACAATTTCGCCATTAAATGAATTTGTGTAGAAGAAGCTTCCGAGTTTTGGAATCGTAAGGAATTCAAAGTTCTTCTCATTTTTTACATCAGGAATTTGAACAATTGAGAAGCCTTGTCCTTTTCCAGTTTCCCAAACTGCTTCCATCGCAGCACCTTTTGCGGGTTGATATTTAGCTGCTGATACACCAGATTGATGTCCCATAAACGGTGTAATTGTTGCGGCGAATAAGCCTAACATTAAACCAAACTTAAATGATTTTTTGAAGAATTCTACTTCATTTTTACGTAATAAGTGATAAGCACTAATTGCCATAACGAAGAAAGCACCTACGATATAACAACCAACTACAGTATGGAAGAACATGTTCCAAGCGTATGGATTCGTAACGAGTGCCCAGAAATCATTTAATTCAGCGCGGCCGTTACGCACGACGTATCCAACAGGGTTTTGCATAAAGCCGTTTGCTGTAATAATCCAAAGGGCGGAAATGTTTGTTCCAAGTGCAACCATCCACATACAGAAGGCACGGAACTTTGGTGAAATTTTGTCTTTACCGAATAACCATATTCCCATGAAAGTAGATTCTAAGAAGAAGGCAACGAGTGCTTCGATTGCGAGAGGTGATCCGAAAATGTCTCCCATATATTTGGAGTACTCAGACCAGTTTGTTCCAAATTGGAATTCCATCGTAATCCCGGTTATAATCCCCATTACGAAGTTAATTGTAAATAATTTACCCCAGAAATTTGCCATTTTACGGTATGTTGGATTCAATGTGCGGGCGTATTGAGTTTCCATACATGCTACTAAAATGACAAGTCCGATTGTCAAAGGTACAAATAAAAAGTGATAAAAAATAGTAATTGCAAATTGAAAACGACTCAGTAACAGAACGTCGGACATAATAAATATTCACTCCTTTTTTACATTATCTACAATCAGTTTATAGTGAAAATACGTTTAAAGTATGTGAAACTTGTTACAAAGATGTGTGTATATTTTGAAAGAATTATGTCGATTATCTGAAAATATCTTATTTTTACTATAAAGCGATATCCTTTTTGAGTTTTTCATATTTTGGTACACTATTTATGTAGTGTAAACGAGAGAAAAGAGGGTCCTTTACTATGAAGTCATTAGAAGAGATTTTGCAGTACAATGAGAAATTTGTTGAAGAGAAAAAATATGAAGAGTTTGTAGCGGGGAAATTTCCAAACAAAAAGATGGTAATTATTTCTTGTATGGATACACGACTTGTCGAACTATTACCAAAAGCGATGAATATGCGTAACGGTGATGTGAAAATTATTAAAGTAGCAGGCGCTGTTATTTCACATCCATTTGGAAGTATTATGCGTAGTATTTTAGTCGCTGTATACGAACTTGGCGCTGATGAAGTATGTGTAGTTGGTCACCATGATTGTGGTATGGCAAAAATTCAAGCAAGTAGTACGATTGAGAGAATGAAAGAACGCGGTATAACAGAAGAGAAATTAGATATGCTTCGTTATTCTGGAATCGATTTAGAACAATTCTTGCGCGGTTTCTCTAGTGTGGAAGAAAGTGTAGAACATAGCGTATCAGTACTTCGCAACCACCCATTACTTCCGGAAGAAGTACCTGTTCACGGTCTTGTTATAGATCCTGATACAGGAAAATTAGATTTAGTTGTGAATGGTTACGACAATTAAGAATTTACTTTGTCATCCTTTTTATCTGGGACAGGATCAAATCCTCCCGGGTGGAAAGGGTGACATTTTAATATACGCTTACAAGTAAGCCAAAAGCCTTTGAGTGCACCATGTTTTTGAAACGCCTCTAATCCGTAATGAGAACAAGTTGGATAAAAACGACATGTTGGTGGCGTCATCGGAGAAATGAACTTTTGATAAAAGCGTATAATCCCAATAAAAATCTGTTTCATAACGGTCTCCTTTTCAGCATATTCTTAAAGTATTATAGCACGACTGTACATAATACTTTACTAATGTGCATTTCCGTTATATCATATTGGATATAACGGAATTAAATTAAAAGCGGGAGAGATGTTGTATGCCATCAGTAGAAAGCTTTGAATTAGATCATACGATTGTAAAGGCACCTTATGTAAGACATTGCGGAGTTCACAATGTAGGTAGTGACGGTATTGTAAATAAATTCGATATTCGTTTCTGCCAACCGAATAAACAAGCAATGAAACCAGATGTTATTCATACGTTAGAGCATTTATTAGCATTTAATTTACGTAAATATATTGATCGTTATCCGCATTTTGATATTATCGATATTTCACCGATGGGCTGCCAAACAGGATATTATCTTGTAGTGAGCGGAACGCCGACAGTTCGAGAAATCATTGATTTATTAGAACTAACATTAAAAGATGCGGTTCAAATTACAGAAATTCCGGCTGCAAATGAAACGCAATGTGGTCAAGCGAAGCTTCACGACTTAGAAGGAGCACAACGCTTAATGAACTTCTGGTTAAGCCAAGATAAAGATGAACTTGAGAAAGTTTTTGGATAAAAAGAAAAACTGCCTGTGAAAGGGCAGTTTTTTATTTTATTAAGAGCGAACATGTTCTTTTTTTATGAAAGTATACTAGACACTCCAACATATAAAACAAAGGCAGAACAGAGAAAATAAACAAATGCTTTCGTTTTTTGCTGCTTCCTTATTTCATCGATTCCAAAAAGGATACACATAATACTTAAAAGGATAGACACGTAAGGTAAAAGAATAGTGAAGTTTGCAAAGAAGCTAAATAGGACGAGAGAAAGAGCGATAGTGGCGATTATAATTCGAATGTTTTTTAACATGGAATCCCCCTTAGTAGAAAGACATAGTTACTGAGAGAAAATAATTATAAATGCTAAATTGGTCAAAATTTCATTCTACATGTAGTGAAAGTAGTTCGATATTAAGAAGAAGAATATAAGACCAGAAACGAAAAAATACGGGATACTCATTGATTTTCGTCCGGATTTTAATTCATTAATTCCTAGAAGAATAAAGGAACAACTGAGAATAAATTGTAAGTATGGAAGAAGTGAAAAATTATCGGTAACATGGATATAAGTGCTTAGAATGAGTAAGAGAAGCATGAGAAATGCTAAAAAAATCCGTAATATAGTTAGAGTTAGCATTAGCATTGTATAGCCTCCTTTAGACCATTTACTAGAATATTTCTGTGAAACCAATAAATAAAGCAGCGGCCCCTGCTAGTAGAGCGAGCAGACTACCTCCTGTTTGTCGTTTTAATATTTCCTCTAAACTTATGGTGAGGGCCATACCTCCTAAAAAGATGAACATATAAGGCATTATTTCTCTACTACCAGTAAAAAATTCATAGATTGCTATAGATAAGGCAATAAGTGATAAAGTAATCCGCCCCCCTTTTAGCATAAAAGACCTCCTCTATTTTATGTAGGTAATAATGAGAACTATCCAAATGAAAGCACCGGCAATAATACAAATAAATCCAGTTGCTGCCTCCTTTTTCTTTATTTGTTCAAATGCGATGAGAAACATTAAAGCCCCTAATAGAAATTGTGAAAGAGGTAAAAAATTATTTTGACCTGTATATAATCCAATTGCCGACATAACGATCACAGTGAGTGCTACTATGATGCGAAGTATACGAAGCATATTAGGAATTCTCCTTATTCTTTTTTGTATAAGGATTGTCTTCTAGTTTATCGACGGAATGTTTATAAGCATAGCCTTTATTAATTGTCATGATGGAGAGTACGAGGATGATTAGGACGATGATAATACCGATAATTAATATTTTGAACATAAAATCCCTCCTTTTCTTTATTTTACATAATTTTGTAATTGATGAAAACAATAGAAAATAAAAGGATGAAAGAAGGGTGTTACATGGAGACGAAAAAAACATATTATATATCAATAGGAAATGGTCAAATTTCACAAGTGAAGACGGCGGATACGTATAATTTTGAGATTTCCGCAAATGATGAGGAAATTACGGAATTAAGAGAGCACTTTGATCAAGCATATGTAGAAGATTTAGGGTCATTTGTACGCTCCCACGTTCCATTTGTTGAGTATCATCACGATTCAAATAATGACCGATATGATGAACAACTACAAAAAGCATATAAAATGATTTACGATTTAGGAAATCATGAGACGAAAGAATTAGTCGCGCAAATGGGAATAATCAATGGATTGTAATTGGATAATATTATGCAGAAAAGCGAGAATATGCTACAATTTGTGGTAGGAAAAACTTGTAACCATCAATAGGGGAGTAATGGCATGTACAAATTTAAAGATTATTACCACAACACTGTACAATTATCGTTTGAACGTTATCCATTTTCTCCTGAGCCAAAGCATGTTTGGGTTGTATGCCGGTACGGGGATCAATGGTTATTAACGCATCATTTACGTCGCGGTCTTGAATTTCCAGGTGGTAAAGTAGAACTAGGGGAAACACCGGAAGAAGCGGCAGTTCGAGAGGTTCATGAAGAAACCGGCGGCATAGTTTCTGATTTAACTTACTTAGGACAATACAAAGTATCTGGAAAAGACAAAATAATCATTAAAAACATTTATTTTGCAACAATTAGTGCGGTAGAAGAACATACGCATTACGAAGAAACGAAAGGGTCTGTTTTATTAAAAGACATTCCTGACAACATTAAAACGAATAGAAAATTTAGCTTTATAATGCGCGATGACGTATTAGCGCGTACGATGAAACATATAGAAGAAATCGGCTGTTTTACGAAGTAAAGTAGCCGGTTTCTTTTTTTGTATGTAAGAATAAATGTAAATATATCTTTACATTATTTTGGGTATATTATACAATTTTGTAAAGATATCTTTACATTTTAAGAGGGGGAAGATGGATAAAAGAAAAGAAACGACTGTTACTGTTTCGATGGTTAAATTAAACTTTTCTTTATTTTTTATAATAATTGCTTTGTCGTTTGGAATTGGTTATTTGCATATATTTCTTTCAGGTGGGGTTCAAGTTGAAGTTACATTATTAACGATGTTTCTTTTTATTATCGCAATGATTGTTCTCGTTTGTATTCATGAGGCGATACATTTAATTGGCTTTCGCTATATCGGAGGTGTTCCGTGGAGTGAACTAAAATGGGGCGTTAATTGGAAATTAGGTGTTGCATATGCTCATTCTAAACAGGCGGTTACAGTAAAGCAAATGAAGAAAGTGTTAATGCTTCCGTTTTTACCAACTGGAATTTTGCCAATTGTATTGGGATTAGCTATGAATCTGGAGCCACTCTCATTTTTAGGAATTCTACTAACAGGAGGTTGTATCGGTGACATTGCCGTATATCAAAAAGTTTCAAAGTTTCCAGATGATGCGCTAGTAAAAGATCATCCGAGTAAACCTCAGTTTACAGTGTATGAATAATAAGAGGAGGCGTTTGTGAAAAACGCCTCCTCTTATTATTGTTACTTTTGGTTGGTGAATTGATATATTGTGAAAATCGCTGATATAATTTATTTGTTATTATTGTGTTGATACCTCTACCTCTAAAAACGAAAGCACCTCCAACAAATCATCTACGATACGTGAATGCTTAAAATTCCCCCAAAACGAATCTTTTTTCCAAACACCAAGAATCCCTACTTGTTCAGAACCAAGCACATCGTTTTCTGGATGATCTCCAACATAAAGACATTCTTCTGCCTTCACATCTAGTCTTTGCAAAGCACGTTCGAAAATTTCAGGATGAGGTTTTTTAATTCCTTCAGCTTCTGAAACGAGAATGGTGTTTGTATACGTATGTATATGTAGTGCTCGAAGGTTGCTCATCTGAAATTCAGTAAAACCATTTGTAATAATACCAATTTTAATGTTTCGCTGTTTTAACTGTTGAAGTAGTTCATGCGTGTTTTTGAAAGGAATACAATGATGTTGGAAGTTTGTAATATAGTCGTGTAGTAGTTGTTCTTGCGTTAAAGTAGTAATGTTGTATTCGGAAAGGAGAGTAGTATATACTTTATCCTTCCACGTATAGCCATTATTATCGAGTTCAAGAAATCGAGAACAATACTTTGATTTCTCTATGCTCTTCAAATGTGAGGCGAAGCGATTATATTGCTCACAAATAAATTGTTCTAAAGATTGGCGCCGATCTAATAGTGTTCCATCTAAGTCGAATAAGATTGCACGAATCATGGGAAGCCTCCTTGCAGTTTTTATAATTAATTATCGCATATTCGTAAAAAAATGATTATGATATTTTGTAGAATGGAATAATGGGGGATTGTATGAAGAAACTGTATGGCAAGTTAGTGTGTTGTATTATAGCAAGCAGTTTAGTTGCAGGATGCGAGAGTGCTATCGAGGTTACGAATGAAAAAGAAATTTGTAAAACAGAAGAAGAGTGCACGCAAATAGGAGATAAAACATTACAAAAAGTATATAAAAAGATAGAGGGACTTTCAGAACTTGAAAAAGTAGAGGATTATGACATAGAAGAGTATGAAAGTATGAATATGAAAGAGGCGGAACAGAAAAAAGAAGAGGATGACAATTACTTCTTTTTAGCTTCTTATTATATCGATGATGATGAAATTGTAGATCCTTATTTTGAGAAATTGGATCGTAAGAGATTGAATAAAGTTTTTGCAGATGACAAAGTAGCAAAAGATGATTTGTTAAGCCAGCGGCAAGATAGAGAGTATCATGAAACGTTATGGGACATGTATCGCACTCTCATTCCAGTGAAATATCGTGAGAATATAACAGGGTTGGATTTAATAACGGATGGTTATGACGGCGTTGTTGCCCATGTCATGCCAAGTATGGATGACCCGAGAGATTGGTTGCTTAGTTTAGACGTGCTCGATTCTGGGGTGAATATAGATGAAGTGATGAAAACATTAATTCATGAAACGGCTCACGTATTAACGATTGGGCATAAACAAGTACCAGTGGATAGGAAATATTTAGAGGCGTTTGATGAAGAGAAAGACATTTCATCATATCGAAATAAATGTAAAACGGTGTTCTTGAAAAATGGATGTGCGAAAAAAACTTCGTATATTAACCAATTTTATAATGAATTTTGGAAACCAATTGAGCAAGAGTGGACAGAAAAGAAAGTAGAAGAAAGTGAAGAGGCACAAATTGAATTTTATAAAGAAAAGCATGATGATTTTGTATCGCTGTATGGAACAACAAATGTAACGGAGGATATCGCAGATACATTTACAGCGTTCATTTTACAAGATTCAAAAAAGGTGAAAGAAGGAACAGAGTTAAAATATAAAAAAATTGCTTTCTTCTATCAGTTCCCTGAGCTTGTAAAAATGAGAGCGGAAGTGCTGTCGGGATTATATGATGTTTCAAAAACGATAGAACAACAAAGTGGAGACTAATGTGAGGTATGCTTTCGATATAGTTTCGTTAAAGAAAAGCGTGAAGAATTTTTAATTCTTTGCGTTTTTTTATGTTGATAAAATTGAAAATTCTGTATTTTTATTAAAAAGAAGAAGGAACTTGCGGTATAAAATAGAATTAGTATAAAAATGTCACAATTTAGACACAATTATAATGCGCGTGTTGTAGGGACTATAAGTTTACTCTCGAGGAGGTAATGAAACGTATGAAAACGATTCTTGCTGTTGCTGGTCTCATTTGGGTAATGTCTCACGGTTTTCCGATTTTTGAAGGGGAGCAAATTCGTAGTGCTTTGAATGAAAAGTTTAATGATTATCATGTGATAGATCGAAAAGATAATGTCGTTACAGTACGTGTGAAAGACTGTTTCCATACAGTTACGGTTGCGGATGGAAACATTACAAATGAAACGAAAATGTGTGATAAAAGGTAAAAGAAAGAAGCTGACTATAGCGCACTGTTTTGAGTCAGCTTCTTTTTCTTTTTCCAATTAGAATTTTTTCAAATGCCTCAACAAATACATACATAAGAGTTGCAAGAACACATGTGAGTAGTACGCTAAGTAAGACGAGTGTGAAGTTAAAGACTTGGAATCCGTAGCTAATTAAGTAGCCAAGTCCTTGTTTGGAAACGAGAAGTTCTCCGAAAATAACACCGACCCAGGATAAACCAACATTTACTTTTAACGTTGAGATAATTGCTGGAAAGGATGCAGGGAGAACGACTTGCTTATAACATTGCCATTTATTTGCGCCAAATGTGTCCATCACTTTTATATAGTTAGAATCGACTTCTTGAAATGCACTGTAAATAACGAGAATGGTAATGATGATGGAAATGATTACTCCCATTGCGATAGAAGATGAAATGTTTGGACCGAAAATAACGATGATGATTGGACCGAGTGCAACTTTTGGCATTGCATTTAGGACGACGAGGTAAGGATCAAGTACGCGGGCTAGAAGTGGCATCCACCAAAGAAACGTGGCAATAATAGCACCGAGTACCGTTCCGAGAATGAAGCCTACTCCTGTTTCCAGCAATGTCGTCCATATGTGGACCCAAAGTGAACCGTCGATCCATTTCGTTAAGAAGAGATCCCAAATACTCGAAGGAGAACTAAAGAGTAAAGGATCGATCCATTCTTTTTTGCTAGCTATTTCCCATAGTGCAAAGAAAAGAATAAGTAGTAAAAGCTGTAATGAGCGAGCAATCCAAGCACGCCTGCGTTCTTTCTTTCGAAATTGTTCATGTAGTTGTTTTATATTATCCAAGTCGTTCCAGCTCCTTCCATATATCTTGAAAGAGGGCTGGGAAATCGTAGTGATGGCGTGCTTCTAACGGTGATAAAGAACGGATACTTTCCGGGACGATAAAGGTTTTTGCGATTTTTCCAGGATTCGCTTGCAGTAAATAAATACGATCACTCATCGCAATCGCCTCTTCAATATCGTGAGTAACAAGTAGTGATGTTTTCTTATATTTATTTAGTAAGTTGAAAACGAGTTCTTCTAGTTTTAATTTCGTTTGATAATCGAGTGCGGAGAATGGTTCATCTAGTAATAAAATTTTCGGATCAGTTGCTAACGTTCGAACGAGAGCAGCACGTTGACGCATACCGCCGGATAGTTCACGAGGATATTGTCCTTCTACCCCATGTAGACCGACTTGTTTTAAAAGATTTAAAGTATGTTCTTTCATCTGTTCATCATAAATCTTTCGAATATGAAGTCCAAGCATAATATTTTCTTCAATTGTTTTCCACGGGAATAAGTAATCTTGCTGCAACATATATCCCATAGATGAAGTTTTCGTTGTAATTGGTTCACCATCTAAAAAGACGATACCATCAATTGGATCAAGTAGTCCAGCAATGATTGAGAGGAGCGTTGTTTTACCGCAACCACTTGGGCCGAGTATAGAAATAAATTCGCCTTCTTCCACTTGTAAGCTCATATCTTCGAGAATAAGTTTGGCATTCTCTTTTGCGAAAAAACAGTGAGAAACGTTACGTATTTGTAAAAAACTCATACACTTCGCCTCTATTTCTTAATAACGCTTTCGGCAATTTTTGTATTGACGAGCGCTTCATGTGGGACTTCTTTTTGTAATTCACCAGCATCTTTCATAATCGTTTGGAGCTGTTTCCATTCTTCCGCATCTAGTAGTGGATTTGTCGCATAAGAATGTTGTTTTTTATACCGTTCAATTACTTTTACTGTAATGTCTTTCGAAGTGTCTTTAAATAGCGGAGAAACAGCATCAGCAATCTCTTCTGGACTATGTGTATCAACCCATTGCTGTGCTTTATAGAGCGCACGTGTGAACTTTTCAGCAGCAGCTTTATCTTTCTTTAAGAAACTTTCTTTTGCCATGAACGTTGTATAAGGAACAGTACCAGATTCATTTCCGAATGAAGCGACGATATAACCTTTACCTTCTTTTTCGAATATGCTTGCAGTCGGTTCAAAGAGCTGCACAAACTCTCCTGTACCAGATGCAAAGGCATTTGCAATATTAGCAAATTCGATATTTTGAATTAAGTTCGTATCTTTCCGAGGATCAATGCCATTTTTCTTTAAAACGTATTCCCCAACCATTTGCGGCATGCCGCCTTTACGCTGTCCTAAAAATGTAACACCTTTTACGTCATTCCAATTAAAAGAGTCTAGTTTTTTACGTGAAACTAAAAATGTCCCATCTGTTTGTGTAAGCTGTGCAAAGTTAATGACAGGGTCTTTCGCTCCTTGTTGATGAACGTAAATAGACGTTTCAGAACCGACGAGAGCAATATCAATTCCGCCAGATAATAGGGCGGTCATCGTTTTATCGCCACCAGCTGTTGTTTGTAGGTCAATATTTAGTCCTTCATCTTTAAAAAATCCTTTTTCAATCCCGACATATAATGGGGCATAGAAGAGAGAATGGGTAACTTCGCCAACGCGAATGTTTTGAGTTTGTTCTTTCGTACTTTCTTTTTTACTACTACAAGCAGCAAAAGTAAAAACAGCTAGTAACATGATGCAAAAAATCGCGATTAATTTTTTCACTATATAACACCTCCTAGAAGTCACTCTACAAGCATGATATGTAGGTAAGTGCCCATATGTGAGTGTAGATAGCAGGAATTTTTTGGGTGGTAAAGAAGTACAAATATAAGGGGGGATAAAATGGAGTACGAATACGATGATAGCGTACATTTACATCTTGATTATTTCGGGACAGAATGTGATATGGAATCGATCGCTTATAAGAGGAAGAATGAAGACGTATGGGATGTGTATTTTAATTTTGGAGTATACGGTATTCAGAAAGACGATGTAGAGTTAGGTAGGTTTATGGACGAATATGCCGGTTATTACGTTTTTTCTGTACATGCTCGCGATCTTAGTTGGGAATTTGGAAGTGCCCAGTTTGAAGAGTGGGTTTTGAAAAATCGGATAGTAGAAAAAACGCTACAAAAATAGGAGGAATTTTGTGATTGGATTTCTCATCTTATTATTTATTTTTGTGGCCGGATTTTTTATTATGCAAATGCTTATTTACCGATTTGCAAAGAAAAACATCCATAAATATACAAAAATAAAATGGTTTCATATGTGGCTACATATGAATATGAAAAAGGACCGAGATTAGATTTTTTTGATTTTGTAGTTATAGTGCTCGTATGTATCGTATGGAAAATATGGCTGCTTCCTTTTATATAATACACATACTAATCATTTTCTCTTTTCGTTATAGTAATAGTTGTAAAAAACTTGCATTTATACGTAAAACAGTGAGTGGTGTTGTGAAAGATATTTTGACAAATACAGACACACATACATACGGAATTAAAGTGTGATTACAGAATGGACAAATTGGCCGTGTGTAAAGTGTGGGGGAATAAGAAAGAGGTCGTCCAACGGTGGACGACCTCTTTCTTATTATGCTTGATTAGTGCGGAAGAATGGAAGCTTCTGCACAATGTGAATTAATCCGTATGCAAGAATTAAGCACATAAGAGGATTAATGAAAAATCCATAGCGATTAATTGCTAAGAATAAGTTTGAGAAGATAATGTAAATAATTGAACTTGCTACTAGCATCATAACGCGTTTATGTTTAAATGAATTTAGCATGAAGCAGAAGCTGCTCAAGAATGTACCGATGATAAACACTCTATGACATAGTTGCATAAAGTTGTGAATACGATATTGGTCTACAGCAGGAGCTGTTTTGAATAATTCAATTGTTTTACCGACAGTGAACCAAGAGAACCAATAAGTGAAGTCCGTCTTAAATCCGTTCTTAATTAATTCTTTTGCGTATGCACCTTTGTCATCTAAGCCTTTAGCTCTCATTTCATTTACTATATTTTCATATCCAATTTTATTAAATGGGTCTGCACCGGCAATTAGTGGATCTGCACCTTGGGTTGAGAATAAAATAAATTGGTTGAGTGCTAAGTAGTTACGAACAACCCATGCGCCAATAATAAAGAAAGGTCCGATAAACCATAACAATCCGATTCGAATGGATTCTTTAAATCCATATGTAAATAACACAACAAGAACAGGAATGAGCATCATTGGAGCTGGATTTGGACGGAACATAAGTAAAATTGAAACGACAATTCCAAACCATATATGGAATTTCACTTTATTGTATTTCCATGCGAGAACAAATACATATACACATAACGCCAATAAGAATATGGATGGAACTTCTGTTAGCAATGTACGGAAGTATGTATAGTTACTTGGATAAATAGCATATAAAATACTTGCAACAATTCCATAAATGTTTTTTTCGAACAATTCTTTTCCTATTAAGAATACTAATAGCACTGTGCAAAGGTTCATGATCATGTTAATAACAGTTGCTACGTAATAGTAAGGAATTGATGTAATATCAGAAATAATCATAGCGCCAGCTAATAGTAATGGCTGACCTGGTGTAATATATGCATTTTTCCCTGGAACTTCACTAGGTTCTAAATACACATAACCAAATACACCATGTTTTAATAGTTGTTCAGCTGTTAACGAATAGTTAAAGGCATCATTTGCACCATATGTTACTTTGACTAACTCTCCATCTAATCCTGGCTGTTTTACTAAACAAAAAACGTGCAACAGGAAAGAAAGCGCCAAAATTGCATATACCGCTTTAGGCAAACTCTTAAACTTAGTAAGCAAAAATGAGCAACTCCTTTTTTATTAATTCTTTCGTATTTTTATGTGAAATCTTTAATAGTATTAAGGATTTCCAAAACATAGTTATTATATCATAAAGTGGAATGCTGAAATTAAGTTTTTCAAGAATGAGTAATTTGTATACCACAATTTAACTGTTGATTAAGGGAATATTAAGACAATACATTTATGGTAGAAGCAAGTATGCAGACGAAATATGTAATATATGTTATTTTAATAGAAATAGTTCTTTCGATGCGGGGGAAATTAAGACATAGAAACGAGGGAATGAATTGAAGTATGGTTCTACACTTTTTCATCTTCCAAAAAGAAATATATTAATTTCTAGCATTATAAGTAGTATGGTGACTTTATTAGTAATAACTATGCTGTTTATGATTTTAAAGGTTTTTAATTTAGACATGATGAAAGATCATTTAAATCAAAAGCTTGTTTTAAGTGTTATGATGATTTTCATATGGGGCATAACGTTTTATATTACGCATTTCAATAAAAAAGAGATGTCTATACTTAGAGCATCCCTGCGAGTGCATTTTATATTACTTTTATTAGCTCATACAGTAGCGTTATTTTATATTGTCATGCAAGTTAATATGAGTTTCATAGAGGCAATGAATTGGATTTACTTTTATAATATGCAGTTTATATTAAGTTTTGTAGTAATTTATGCAATATATATTCTTGTATATAATTTAATAGGTAAGGTTTTTCTAAGTATGGTTTTAACGAGCTGTACGTTAGTCATTTTATGTATTGTGAATTATTTGAAGCTTATTTTCAGAGGTGATCCGTTATATCCTTCTGATTTCACACAAATTACGCATATGCAATCTGTTATACCGATGGTGATGGACTATTTTAGTTGGAGTTATATTTTTGTCATTATCGTAAGTATCGTAGCTTGTATTGTAGCAGGGATATATATGAGAAGGTATATTCAAAATGTAAAGATTCATCTAGGAATAAGAGCCTTATTAGTAGTAGGATCTATTTTTGTTCTATATGCGTACGGTAATTTTGCGAATACATTTATGAATAAAGTATTTCAAAAATCAGGTGTAGATTTTGTTTTGTGGAATCAAAATGAGAACTACGCTTCAAATGGTTTTGTACTTGGGTTTATTAGCAATTTAGATACAACAGTTATGGAAAAACCAAAAAATTATTCTAAAGAAAATATGCTTCAAATAGCAAACGATATAAAAAAACAATATAGTGGAAATATAGGGAATCAAAAGAAAAAAGAGAAACCGAATATTATTTTTGTAATGAGTGAATCGTTTTGGGATCCGACGAAAGTAACCAACCTTTCTTTTAGTGAAGATCCTGTACCAAATTTGCATCATTATATAGAAAACTTTCCTGGGGGACAAACTATTTCTCCTACATTTGGGGGAAATACAGCGAACGTTGAATTTGAGGCATTAACAAGTTATTCAATGAGTTTGTTAAAGCCAGGTTCTATACCATATCAGCAGGTTATTACAAATAAGAAAGAAATTCCATCAATCCCTACGGCGTTGAAAAAAGAAGGGTATTACACAAGTGCAATTCATTCATTTGGTCGCACATTCTTTAAACGTGATGATGTATATAAGGTGTTAGGATTTGATAAGTTTAATGCAGAGGACACGATGAAAAATGTGGATATTGATGGAGATTATATTAGTGATTTAGCGATAAGTAAAGAGATAATTGCTGAGTTAGAGGAACAAAAACAGCCTACATTTATTCATGCAGTTACGATGCAAAATCATTTTCCATTTACAGAGGGCCGATTTGGTGAAAACCTAATAGAAATTAGCGGGCTAGAAAATGAAGAATCAAAGGGAGAATTAGAGACGTATACAGAAGGGTTAAGACGTTCAGATGAGGCGCTTCAATATTTAATAGAGCAACTAGATAATTTAGATAGACCTACATTATTAGTATTCTTTGGAGATCATCTTCCATCACTAGGAACAAATAAATCTTTTTATAAAGAAAACGGGTATATAACGAATGAAAAAACACCGAGTGAACGTTTAGCGATGGCGCAAACGCCGCTATTAATGTATGCAAACTTTGATATGCCAAATGATAATTTAGGTTTAGTAAGCCCAATTCATTTTTCTAATCTTATTTTTGATTATGCAGGATTAAATAAATCCTTATTTTATCAATTTTTATCGGAACTTTACAAGGAAATACCAGTGCTTAGAGATGAATTAAAAGTTGATAAAAATGGAGAAGTAATCAATGATTTAACAAAGAAACAAAAAGAAATGTTAGAGCAATATAAAATGCTCCAATATGATTTACTCGTTGGAAATCAATATAGTACAGATATCCTCTTTAAATAAAAGAAACAAAAAGAACTTGTATAACGATACAAGTTCTTTTTTCATAGTATTTAACGGGGTAACCAGACAAGCTGGGTTTAGGGAGTATTACCTGTACATTTAGTATATATGAAAATGTAATCGTTTTATTTGTGTATTTGTGAGAAATATGTGAATTTTATGTTTTGTGAAAAAATCTATTATATTAACTTTCGTTCTTGTATTGCAGTTGTTATGCATGTAAAAATTTTATTAGTTCTTTATTTAATTCATCCGCTTGATCGATTGGTGAACCATGACCACTATTTGTAAGAGCATGTAACTGAGAATTTTTAATTCGTTGTTGCGTAAGCTCAGCACTTTTGTAAGGAATTAGTTGGTCGTGAACGCCGTGGAAGATTTTTGTTGGGACGTTAATTTTATTTAAATCTTTCGTTACATCTTCATTTGCAGCTGCTTGTAAAATTTTGATAAGGGCATAAGAAGCGGACTGCATACCGAGATAAGAAAACCATTCAAGGGTTGCAGCCCCTAAGTTTCTATTGAAAAAGGATAAAGATACGTCATTTAAAAATTTTGGTAAATTAGCATACATTTGATTAATGAGAGCATCTGCTTGTTCTTTCGGTACACCGTAAGGGGACTCTTGATTTTTAACGAAAGAGGGGGAGACAGCGTCAATTAATGCGAGCTTAGAAATGCGGCGCCCATGATAGCGAGACATATAGCGAATAGAAAGAGCACCACCAACTGAGAAACCGACTAATGTAGCGTTCTCTACTTGGAGTGCTTCTAGAACAATTGCGATATCATCGGCTAATCGATCATACGTGTAACCAGTCCATGGCTTATCAGATTGCCCATTCCCTCGTATATCCATGGCGATACAACGAAAGCCATGCTCTGGTAAAACATTGAGTTGATATTGATACATTTGATGATTTAAAGGCCATCCGTGAACGAAGAAAACAGTCTTACTACCTGGACCAGGATTAACGTCTTGCACAAAAATATGCACATCTTTCTCGACAGTAACAAACATAAAACTCCCCCTGTTCTATCAATAGGCTCCATTCTAAAAGCTTTGTTTTACTTTTTAGGCTGTCTATATAAAACATCCTCCATAATATACGTATTAATGATCATAGATTTTATGCTCTGTATATAGTCTAAATATATTGCGTTTTTGGTACGATTTTCCTCAAATGTTCGATTTATCTTTGTTTGTCTATGAAAATCATTTATTATAATAAATGGTATTCTTTGAGATGTTATTTTGAAGGGGTGTTGAAGTGAAAGAAAGTTTTCTATCATATAAAGAAGAAGAAAGGAATGCAAAACTCCTTTTATGGGTGTTATATGTCATTGTTATTGTATATCAAATTTTCTATGCAATCGTATTAGAAGATAAATCAATAATGGATAAGGGATACAACATAATATGGCAAGTTATTTGCGGAGTAGCAATACTATGCGTGAATATATATTTACTGAAAAAAGAGAAGGCAAACCTTGTTAAATATGCATGGATATTTGCATACATAGGGATAGAAATCGCTAATATAGTTTCGTATATTTTTTATAATAAGGCGGCGTTTGATGCGACAAATATAATAGAAATTATTCTCATTTTCTTTGTACCCATATTTTTAAATAAAAAATTTTATGTGTTTTTGCTTTCCTCTATTGTAGGAAAATATTTAATTTATTTATTTGTATTAGAGGAAATAAAAGCATTTATGTTCCTTATTATGTGTACACTTATGTTAATAGTTGCATATATCATTTTAAATCGATTTTTACAATATCTTTCAGCCGTAAAGGAAAGTATTGCGATTGCTAGTGAATCACAAAAATTAGCAGTAATCGGAAAAATGGCAGCGACTGTTGGACATGAAATTAAAAATCCACTGGCTTCATTAAAAGGATTTACGCAATTACAACGAGAGAAGCATGAAGAGGATCCTATTTATAAACGTATGATTTTTGAAATAGAAAATATGAATAATATGATAAGTGAGTTGATGGAAGTTGCTACATGCAAACCTTCTATTTATAAGAAACATGATGTAGGAAAAATTGTATTACAAGTAATAACAAGTCTTCGCGGAAAAATGAATGAATTAAACGTGCAGTTTATTTCTAATGTGGAAGAAAAAACAATAGAAGTTGAATGTGATGAACGAAAAATAAGAGGAGTCTTTTTATATACGATAAAAAATGCTTTAGAGGCAATGGAACAAGGTGGCATATTACATTTGCAATTAGAGAATAAAGGGAAAGAATATGTAATAATCAGCGTAATCGATAATGGTCATGGTATTAAGCAAGAAAACTTAACCCGTGTTACAGAAGCCTTTTATACAACGAAACAAGATAAAATTGGTCTGGGACTTACGGTAGCGAATCGAATTGTCGCCGAGCACCTTGGTGAGCTGCATATTTCAAGTGAAAGAGATACTGGAACGAGAATAGACATCATTCTCCCAAGGAAGTGTGGAAATACTGAAATCCAAGTGGAAGAAAAGCTAGGAGTTACCATATGAATAAAGGCTATATATTTAAAAATGAAGAAATAAAGGCATTGAAAGTATTTTTAAGTTTATTTTTTATTATATTTTTTGTGTATGATCTTGCCTATGAATTTATCGTACCTTTAATCGCGGGAGAGCAAGAAGGCGTAGGAAAGTTTGAAGATGGTTTAGGTTTATGGCTTTACTTTTTGACGGTAGTATTGTTTTGCAGTGGAATATACTTTATGAAATGGAAGAATGTTTTTGTGGTAAAGTATATTATTCTAATTGGCTATAATGTATTAGATTGTATCCATAACATTATGATTTATTATGGTAGCGATGCGGAATTTGACGGTGGAAATATAGTAGAAGTATTTTTTATTTTGTTCGCACCAATCTTTGTGAACAAAAGATATTTCTGGTTAGTTCCAGCGATACTTGTCGGGAAGTACGCTCTTACAGGAATCATTATTCAATCTTCTCTCGTTTTAATCCCAATGGCATTATATAGTGTATTTACTATTATATGTTGGATTATATTTTTGAGGGTTCAGTCTTACGTTCGTACGCTTGAGATGATGGACAAAGAAATAAAACAAACAGAAAAACTAGCAGCTGTTGGAAAAATGGCAACGGTTATTGGTTATAAGATTAGAAGACCTTTAGCAAACTTAAAAAAACTTGTGAATAAACAAGCCGACAAGCATCCAGAGGATAAAATTTATAGTGATATTATGAAACAAGAAGTAGATCGGATTCATATAATTGCTACAGAACTTAGTGGATTTGAGAAATCTAAATCACTAGAATCAGAAACTCATAACATACAAGAAATTATCTCTTATGTTATTCGAGTTATGGAAAAGCCTGCTTTAAAACAAGGAGTCCACATACAAGGTATTTACAGTAAAGACTTACCGTCCATTACATGTGATGAAAAACGATTAAAACAGGTCTTTTTTAATTTAATCAAAAATGCAATTGAAGCAATGTCAGTTGGGGGAACAATTACGATTAAAGTTACTGTAAAAGATGGAATCATCGTTCAAGTGAAAGATGAGGGATGTGGTATTCCAAAAGATAAAATTCCAAAGTTAAATGAAGCCTTTTATACAACGAAAGAAACAGGAACTGGTCTAGGTTTAGTAGTTACAGAAAAAATTATTAAAGACCACAATGGTAAAATGAGTTTTGAAAGTGAAGTTGGGGTTGGAACAACGGTTGAGGTTATGTTACCACTGCATTAAATAGAAAAAACATCACTTATTTGGAAGTAATGTTTTTGTGTTCTTCTTAGGTAGACGTTCTAAAAAAGAGGACGATAACGAAAAATAATATATTGATAGTGTAAAAAGAAAATAATGGATGTTTTACTATGAAAAATATATAATGGCTTTGTCTGTTATTTGTTGTAGTTCATTTATATTTCTATTTGTTGACCCGAATCTCGGGTCTTTTTTTTATGAAATGAATTGCTATATGTCAGTGATTAGAAAAATAGAATATATATTCATGCTGTAATACTGGTAGCACCAGTAAACTCGGTGCTACCAGTAGGTTCGTTTTCCGGCACAACGAAAGCATTTACGTTGGTACAGGTGGTGCTTTCACATTTCTCTATTTTTCTGTGGTCGATTGTATTGTGTATATAAATTTAAAAAATGATAGCGTTAGAGCCACCATTTCTCCTGCGGAAGCAAAATAACATCCACATCAAAATTTTCTTTAAACCAATCATACATCAATGTCTCTTTCACTAAATATTCAGAGGCAGAGTGTGACACACCAATTAGAGACATATTCGTTTCTTTTACATAATCCATAATGAGCGAGTATTTATGTCGGCCGTAATCATTGTCGATATGGCAATGGATTTCTCCTGTAATATATGCTTCAGCACCTTTTTCTTCTGCTTCCTTCATTAAAGATACAACATCGCCACATCCAGCGATAATTGCGATTTTTTTGATGGAATCATGTCGTTTACCTTCGAAGTCTGTGTAAGGAATCTGGAAGAGTTGTTTTAGATGTTTTTGGAGTGCTTCTGTTGATGTTTCATCTATTTCACAAATAAGGCCAATTGGTTCTTGTTCTGGACCTCCATATGCAAAGTCGTCCACTACAGTAGCGTTTAATGCTTTTGCAATTGAAATACTCGTTCCATGCGTTTGATGAAAATCCATTGGTACGTGACATGTATATATAGAAAGTTGTTTTTCTTTTATTCCTTGCAAATATTTTTCAGGAATTGGTATGAAACCGCGACCGGATCTTCCAAGCGGATCACCACACTCCATTACAAGGGGATGGTGCATAAAGAGTAAATCACCAGGTGTGGATTGTGAAATGAATGTTTCAAGAACGTCATCTGTAGGGAATACAGCTAAAAATACTTTGTTTACATTTTCAGATCCGTGCATCATAAGGCCGTTAAATAAATCTACAAAATTTGCTTCGAAAAATTGTTGCCAAGGAAATTTGATAGGATCATATACGGCTGGGATAAATCGACTAAAGGCACTATCTTTTCCGTATTTTTCAATTTGGAATAAGTGATCGAGTGATTGCTCTATTTTTTTTAAGGCTGGCATGTTTGATAATCCTCCTTAAGATGATTCTTGCTTTATGAGTTGTTTGTATTCTTCGTAGCAAAATAAGAAGCGGATAGGAAACAAATAAAACCTAGGATCCAGCTAATAGAAGGAGAATAGGGAAGTACATGCTGTAATAGCATTCCGCTAGAAATGAAGAAACTACTAAATAGACCTAATAACATGGGATATCGTTGTAGTTTGAACACGGATAGTAAACATCCTTTCTCCTGCATGAACTACTCATAAAAGCTCGATTGCTGAAACTTTATCACATACATTGTATATTAGTCTTAATTTTCTGTATATAACTTTTGAGAAAAATGGTGATACAATATATGAATGATAAGAGAAGAGAGGATGAAGATTAACGTATGTACGTTACTGTAACAGAAGCAGCATATAAAAAGATTATGGATACGATTCCAAGTGAAGCGAAATATATAAAGTTATTTTACGATAATGAAGGTTGCGGTTGTGTTATGAGCGGAATTATCGATTTAGTAGCTGTAGCAGAGAAAGATGAGCGCGATGTGGATATTGAATCAAGCACAATGAACTTTATCGCTGATCGTACAAAGCTTGTATTTATGGATGATAAGTTAACTGTTGATTGGCATGAAGGTGGAGGAACTTTTCAGTTAAAGAGCCCGAGCCAGTTTTATAATCCAAATATGAAGTTACACGTTCGAATATAGTAAAGGAAAGGTGATTCCAAAATGTATTTTGGAATCACCTTTTTTATTTTATAAGTCGCTATTATTGTCGATTTTTGTTGATAAGTCGATATATTGAAAAAATCGCTGATATAAATGGAGTTGCGCTGATATATTTGGGAAATCGCCGATATAAATGGAGTTGCGCCGATATATTCAGAAAATCGCCGATATAATTTCATTTACCAAAACGTTTCAATAGTAAAAAGATTTTTTCACATAATGAAATGTACATGTGATTGAATTTTCTGTATAATTTTCTTTGCGGAGGGGATACGCATGAGAAGATGGGGAATTGAGTTGTTAATTTTAAGTGTTGTTATTATTTGGGGGATTAACTATACAATTGCGAAGTATGGACTTTTAGAATTTACAGCAATTGAGTTTACTGCACTTCGCATGATGGCGGCGGCACCGCTTCTGTTACTCCTTACCTTTTTTATTGAAAAGTCGGTTTATATGGAGCGAAAGGATATACCTAGATTAATTATCGTTAGCATTGTAGGTATTGTACTGTATCAAACGTTATTTATGGAAACTGTCAAATATACATCCGCTACAAATGCCTCTTTACTCATTTCTATTTCACCTATTTTTACAACTGCATTTGCGATTTTCTTGAAACAAGAAAAGTTTTCTTCTCGAAAGTTAATCGGTTCTATGACTGCCTTTGTTGGTGCAGCATTAGTTTTAGTAGCAGGACATTCGCTTACTAGTTCTTTTTATGGCAATGGAATTGGACTTATTACATCAATATGCTGGGGGCTTTATCCTGTTTTAGCAGGACCATTAATTAAAAAATATTCAGCATTACGTGTTACAGCATGGTCTGCATTAGTGGGTGCGATTCCGCTATTATTGTTAAGTGGTCCACATGTGTTTGTCATGCCATTTCACATTACTCACGGAATGACACTATTTGCTTTACTATATTCTATTTTCTTTGTAACAGTATTTGGTCTAGTAATGTGGTATGTTGGTGTTCAAAAAATTGGGGCGTCACATACGATGGTATATATGTATATAACGCCGCTTGTAGCTGTTTTATTTGCAGCTGTCTGGGCAAATGAATATGTATCGTTTCAACAAATCATCGGTGGAATTATCATTTTTGTCGGTCTATGGTTTGTGAAATCGGAGAAAGTAAAAGTTCATTCTATTGCAGGGGAACCTATATCAAAATAGGAAAACAGATCACCTATGATCTGCTTTCCTATTTTTTTATTTTTGGTAAGAAGATGAGAAATAAGATAGCAGTAATAAGTGGAATTAAGTTTAAAAATGGAATACGGAAGAGTGTAATAAGAATAATACCTGGAAGAAGAACACCGAGGACAGCGTAAAAAATGCTATGGTTTTTCGTGTACCAATACAATGAAAGTCCAATAAGTGCAGGGATAATGAGGTGAATGAGAGCCATTAAAAAATAAATCATTAGACGCCCCCTTTATTTGTGTGCTTATTACATCATATCCGTATGTTCATAGATTGATATCATTTTTTTCATAAATGGACGAAAAAAGTTTGAAAAACCGTCACAAAATATGAGAATATGATGTTTTAAATCTTGTATAATATTATTTCCTAAAAATATTTAAACAACATAAACATACTGTTTATGTTGTTTTTAATTTGAGTGAAATGGATGTAAGGAATATGAATTTGAAAGAAATTTTTTGTTGGATAGATAAAAATTACTGAAGAGGAGAACAGCATGATTAGTATGTCATTAAGATCGTTTAAAATTCAATCGTATTATTTACTAGGTTTTCTTTTACTAGGCTGGATGTTAACGCCGTTTTCAGCTCATTTTCTAGGTGCTGGAATTGGGCTTATTGTAAGTATGTATTGCGTTTGGCTTTTAGGGAGACGAATTGAGAAGCTTGGAGATAGTATTGTAAAGAAGACGAAAGCACCGACACTCGGTATGTTTAACCGTTTTGCAGCTGCAATTTTGGGTGCTATTATTATGTACGAAATTGAGCACCACATGGTTATGTGGGCATTTGCAGTAGGGATTTTGGGTGGGTATTTCTTAATTGTTGTTAATTTAGGATACTATAGCATGAAAGATGAGAAAGAACTAACAAAGAGCTAAAAAAGATAAAAGACTTCTTTTTAGATGGAATAGATGATCCAGCCACGGATAGAAGCGGTCAGGGCCTTTTTTAGCCCCATACGATGTGAAACCCAGTAGGGATATAATGTATATATTCGAAGCTGTAATTTTATAATCTAGGTCACAGATGAAGAGATTAGCGTTTCACTTTATATAAGATATAGAAAGAAGCTTACGTTTTCACGTAAGCTTCTTTTTTATGTAAGTGTGTGTAACCGTTAAGCCGCATTGGGTTTTGTCGGTGAGTACGCGAAACTTTACGGTTACACGACACTTATTCATATGAGTAAAGGGTTATTCCAACAGAAAGTTTTAATTTAAGCGATTGGACCGCCTAAGTTAATAATGTCTTCAGATACGCTGTCGAACTTTTTGAAGTTAGCTTTGAATTCATTTGCAAGTTCGATTGCTTTTGCTTTGTAAGCAGCTTTATCAGCCCAAGTTTGTTCAGGCATTAACACTTCGTCAGGTACACCTGGTACGTGAAGTGGAACTTCAAGACCGAAGATGTCATGTTTAGCTGTTTCAGTTTTCGCAAGTTCACCGTTTAATGCAGCTTGAATCATTGCACGAGTGTAACCTAAGTTCATACGTTTACCAACGCCGTATTCGCCACCAGTCCAGCCAGTGTTTACTAAGAATACTTTCGCATCGTGTTTCTCAATTTTTTCACCAAGCATTTCAGCGTAGCGAGATGCATCAAGTGGTAAGAATGGTGAACCGAAGCAAGTTGAGAATGTAGCTTGCGGAGAAGTAACACCGCGCTCTGTTCCTGCTAGTTTACTAGTGTAACCACTTAAGAAATGATACATAGCTTGTTCTTTTGATAACTTACTGATTGGAGGCAATACGCCAGATGCATCAGCAGTTAAGAAAATGATTGTATTTGGGTGTCCAGCAACACTTGGCAGTACGATATTGTCGATCGCATGCATAGGGTATGCAGCACGAGTATTTTCTGTTAAAGTAGTATCGTTATAGTCCGCGATACGCGTTTGGTCATTAATGATAACGTTTTCTAAAACAGATCCAAATGTGATTGCATCGAAAATTTGTGGTTCTTTCTCGTGAGAAAGGTTTACACATTTCGCGTAGCAACCGCCTTCAATATTGAATACACCGTTATCAGACCAACCGTGCTCATCATCACCAATTAATTTACGGTTTGGATCAGCAGATAATGTTGTTTTACCTGTTCCAGATAAACCGAAGAATAATGCTACATCGCCTTCTTCACCTACGTTTGCAGAACAGTGCATAGAAAGAATATCTTGTTCAGGTAATAAGAAGTTCATAATAGAGAAGATTGATTTTTTCATTTCTCCAGCGTATTCTGTACCACCAATTAATACGATGCGTTTTTCGAATGAAACCATAATGAATGCTTCAGAGTTTGTACCGTCAACAGCTGGATCAGCTTTGAAATTCGGTGCAGAAACAATTGTGAACTCTGATTCATGAGTCGTTAATTCTTCTTCAGTTGGACGAATGAATAATTGATGTACAAATAAATTGTGCCATGCATATTCGTTAATAACTTGAATTGGTAGGCGGTAATTGCGGTCAGCGCCTGCAAATCCTTTGAAGACGAATAACTCTTCTTTTTCTTTTAAGTATTCTAAAACTTTAGTATATAATTTATTAAAATGTTCTTCAGAAATCGGTTGGTTCACAGCTCCCCAAGCAATTTTGTCAGCAACCGATGCTTCTTTCACAATAAATTTATCTTTAGGAGAACGTCCTGTATATTTTCCTGTTGAAGCAGAAACGGCACCAGTAGAAGTTAATTTCCCTTCATTTCGCATTAATACTTTTTCCACTAATTGCGGAACACTTAGTTGAATCTGTGCATTGCTTCCGTTCAATAATTCGTGTAAACCAATTTGGACATTCACAGTACTCATATTTATATACCATCCTTTTCATTTAATGAAATATTTCTCGTAATCCCCAACAAGAGTATAACACAATTATATAAATAATGTATACTATTTATTTCTTTTTGTTTGTGTGAATGCATTATTTCCTTATTAATATTTCATTTCAGGCGTATTGAGAAAAACTTTCAGGAAAATGTGAATATTAATTGACAAATGAATATCATTTCTTTAGTATAGGTTGGGACGGATACTCTCTTATCCCGAGCTGGCGGAGGGACAGGCCCGATGAAGCCCAGCAACCTCACTTGTATTGATAAATGCAGGTGAATAGGTGCTAAAACCTGTGCGAGGCTACAGGTCTCGAACGATAAGAGCGAAGGGCAAAAAGCAGTATGCAAGTAGCAAATTAAACCTTTCCTCTATGTAAAGTAGGAAAGGTTTTTCTGTATGCTTGTGTGGGAGAATAAATGTATGTCGCAGTTTGTGGCAAATTAAGGATGAGTTCCGTACAATATATACAATTACTGTAGGGAGGTTTACCACATGACAAAAAAACGTCATCTGTTCACATCTGAGTCTGTAACTGAAGGACATCCAGATAAAATTTGTGACCAAATTTCTGATTCAATTTTAGATGCGATCTTATCAAAAGACGCAAATGCACGTGTAGCTTGTGAAACAACTGTAACAACTGGTTTAGTATTGGTAGCGGGGGAAATTACGACTTCTACTTACGTAGATATTCCGAAAATCGTTCGTGAAACAATTCAAGGCATTGGTTACACACGCGCAAAATACGGATTCGATGCAGAAACTTGTGCTGTTTTAACATCTATCGATGAGCAGTCTGCTGACATCGCTATGGGTGTTGACCAAGCGCTAGAAGCACGCGAAGGTCAAATGACTGACGCTGAGATTGAGGCAATTGGTGCAGGAGACCAAGGTTTAATGTTTGGTTTTGCATGTAATGAAACACAAGAATTAATGCCACTTCCAATCTCGCTTGCTCACAAATTAGCTCGCCGTTTAACTGAAGTACGTAAAGATGATACATTATCATACTTACGTCCAGATGGAAAAACGCAAGTTACAGTTGAGTATGATGAAAATGGTAAACCAGTACGTGTTGATACTATCGTAATTTCTACACAACATCACCCAGATGTTACATGGGAAGAAATCGATCGCGACTTAAAAGAGCACGTAATTAAAGCTGTAGTACCAGCAGAATTAATGGATGGAGAAACGAAATTCTTCATTAATCCAACTGGCCGCTTCGTAATTGGTGGACCACAAGGTGATGCTGGTTTAACAGGACGTAAAATCATCGTTGATACTTACGGTGGATACGCTCGCCACGGTGGCGGTGCATTCTCTGGTAAAGATGCAACGAAAGTTGACCGTTCTGCAGCATATGCAGCTCGTTATGTTGCGAAAAACATCGTAGCAGCTGGTCTTGCTGAAAAAGCAGAAGTACAACTTGCATACGCAATCGGTGTAGCACAACCAGTATCAATTTCAGTTGATACATTCGGCACTGGTAAAGTATCTGAAGACGTACTAGTAGAACTAGTTCGTAACAACTTCGATCTTCGCCCGGCTGGTATTATTAAAATGTTAGACTTACGTCGCCCAATTTACAAACAAACAGCAGCTTACGGCCACTTCGGACGTACTGATGTAGATCTATCATGGGAACGTACAGACAAAGCTGCAGCTTTAAAAGAGCAAGCTGGTCTATAATATATGAAAAAAAGCTTTGCGCGGTGAGCGCAAAGCTTTTTTTATTTATAATTACGTTGGAATAAAGCGAAGAGTTCAATGTCATGCCAAGTGCCGTTGCGGAATATAGCTTCTTTACAAGTTCCTTCATGTTGAAAACCAAGTGATTTATATAATTTAACTGCTCTATCGTTAAAAGAAAATACTCGTAAAGAAAGGCGATGTAAATTTAATTCTAAAAATGCATAATCCAATAATAGGGTTAAAGCTTCCTGCCCATAACCTTGCCCCCAGTAATCCTTTTTACCAATATCAATAATGCATTCAGCGTTTCGATTATACGAATCAATATGAATTAAAGAAGTAATACCAATTGGAAGATGCGTAGCTTTTTCTTCAATGATATAGCTCTTAGAGTTCGAAGAATGAATAAATTGCCGGCAAAGTTTTTCTGTGTCTTGAAAGGAATATTTATCAAGAGTGAGTGTAGTTGAACTCATAACGTCTATATCATTATGCCATTTATAATATGTTAGAATATCATCTTCGGAAAACTTTCGTAACTGGATACGGTTGGATTCAAACAATGTAAACACCCCTTTTGTATTTACTGGTTTTTGTTCATTATCTCAACACACGAACTACAATAAATTTGTCCTTCTAATTCAATATACTTTTTCATATTCGTCATGCCATTCGCCGGAAAGGGCATATGAATCCACGCTTTTTCATACGTTTGTATTTCTGTTTTACATGATTTACAAAAGATTGATTTCTTTTTGAACATATGTGATCAACCTTTCATTTGACGTGCTTTACTTGCGCAAAAGGCACTACTTAGTAAAAATAGTGTCGCGAATATAATGCTTACTAATGTAGCGTATGGAATTGCGCCTTTTAAGGAAAAGCCGACAGTGATTGAAGCGATGAATAAGAGGATAAATGTTGTTGTTAATTTTTTATAAAGTTCCATACAATGTAGACCTCCAATTTATTTTTTAGTACAAGTTTTAAAATTGAATTCTATTATGTAGAAAATATAAAGAGTAGCTAAAGATGTGTAGTCTAGGAGTATAAGAAAGTACACTTTCCTTTTTGTGGGTTAGTATACTTATATTGTATCATGGCGCATGATTGGCTTCATACATAATTGTGTAAAGGTATGTATGATAAAATGAAGAAAAGTCTTTAAGAAAGGAAAGATAAAAAATGAGTGTAACTGAACATAAAAAACAAGCTCCAAAAGAAGTGCGTTGCAAGATTGTTACAATTTCCGATACACGTACGGAAGAAACAGATAAGAGCGGACAACTATTACATGAATTGTTAAAAGAAGCGGGACATAAAGTAACTTCTTATGAAATTGTAAAAGATGATAAAGAAAGTATTCAGCAAGCGGTGTTAGCTGGTTATCATAAGGAAGATGTAGATGTTGTATTAACAAATGGCGGTACTGGTATTACGAAACGCGATGTCACAATTGAAGCAGTATCAGCGTTATTAGATAAAGAAATTGTTGGATTTGGTGAGCTGTTCCGTATGATTAGTTATTTAGAAGATATCGGAAGCAGCGCAATGTTAAGTAGAGCGATTGGTGGTACAATTGGGCGCAAAGTAGTCTTCTCGATGCCAGGGTCTAGCGGAGCGGTTCGACTTGCGATGAATAAATTAATTTTACCGGAATTAGGCCATATTACATTTGAGCTGCATCGCCAATGAGTAAGTATGCTGGAATTGTATTAGCGGGCGGTATGTCGAGTAGATTTGGTGAGCCGAAGGCGTTAGCAATTTGGAAGGGAACTACTTTTGTTGAGCATATTGTGAAAGTGATGGGAACTACTTTGCAAGACATTGTAGTAATTAGCCATACTGATATAAAAGAGCGAGTAGAGCAATTCGTACAAGTTCCTGTTATAGAAGACATTCCGCACTATAAAGGAAATGGACCGCTTGCGGGCATTGTATCAGGTATGGAATACATAGAAGCAGATTGGTACGCTATTATGCCTTGCGATGCACCAAACGTTTCGCATCAATGGTTTGCCATTTTACTAGAGCAAACGAGCAATGAATATGATGCGGTTGTACCTATTATTAATGGAAGAAAACAACCGCTACTTGCGGCGTATCATAACCGCGTGAAAGAAAAGATTTATGCTTTACTTCAGGAAGAAAAAAGAAGTATGGGCCAGCTTTTATCACTATGTAATGTGAAGTATGTTTCTGGAGAAGATGTACAAGCGAATGCGGATTGGTTTATAAATGTAAATACGAAAGAAGAATATGTGCAGGCTCAAAAAGACCTTTCAAATGAATGAAAGGTTTTTTGATATACAGAATTGGGGAACAATTACTGTATAAAGGTATGTGAGTAAGTTGATTTTAAGGGGAATTCTTAAAATCATTATACAGTTTAAAATACTGTATAACCATATATTAATTTTTATGGGTTTTTATTACAAGTCTGTTTAGTTATGTTTATTTTTGATATAATTAATATAGAAATAAAACAATGTTTAACCTTATGTATCATTTATTAAACTAAAATTTATGACCATGTAATAAACTCCCTTCGTTTTTTTGAAGGGAGTTTTTCTATTTAAGCAAGCAACTCTGATGCGTTATGCTGCAGGACTTCTTCATAATGGTTAAGCAAACCGCGAAAGATCTCATCCCAGCTCTTTGATTTCGCAAAAGATGAAGCTGATATTCCCATCTGCTCAAGTTTTTCTTCATTTTGTAATAAAAAATAAATGGATGATAGAAATGCATCTTCATTTTTAGGCGGACAAAGAACTCCCGTTTTTCCATCTGTAATAATATTTTTAACCCCGCCACTATTTGCACCAATGACAGGTGTACCGCATGCGAGTGATTCAAGTACGACATTTCCGAATGTTTCAGTAGCTGATGGAAACACCATTATGTTAGAACAAGCATATGCTTCAGCTAAATCTGTACTTTGTAAATAGCCAGTAAAAGTGATATTTGTTTTCGGAACAGCTTCACGTAAACTTGTTGCTAGAGGACCGTCTCCTGCGATGAGCCAATGAATATCGTTTCGAGTATGTGCTGTTTTAACGATAAGGTATTGCAGTGTATCAATATCTTTTTCAGGAGCAATTCGTCCAACATAGGAAAGGACATACTTCGCTGTAATATTATATTTTTTTCGGAATAGGTCTGTATTGTAAGCAGGATGAAAGAGTGTGCAATCTACACCACGTCCCCATATAGAGAGGGTCTGAAAGCCTTTGTTTTTTAATTGATGTAATGTTTCAAAGGAAGGTACAAAATTTTTTTGCATATGACTATGAAACCATTTTAAATAGTTCCACAGCATATTGGAGAGGAATTCGATTTTGTAATAACGTAAATAGGCATCGAAATCAGTATGATAAGAACCGACAACTGGGATGTTTAACTTTTTTGCATAATACAATCCACAAAGTCCCATGTTGAAAGGTGTGGCAATGTGAATAATGTCAGGTTTAAAGGAAAGTAGTTCCCGTTTAATGCGCGGAGTAGGAAAAGAAAAACGACATTCTGGATATAATATTGTTAACGGGATACTTCTCATCTTATTCACATTCGCTACAAAATTATCTTCAGCTGTATGCTGAGGGGCGAAAACAGAATAGGCGATCTGTTCTTTCTGAAAATATTGTGTTAATCGCTCTAACGTTTTCGCAACCCCGTTAACTTGTGGCGTAAAAGTATCGGTAAAAATGGCGACTCTCATCATATCACTCCTTTATGTGAAAAGTGGGATGAATTGATAAAAAGAGATGATGCCAGAACAAGTGCCAAGGCACATACCGACGAATACATCTGACGGATAGTGAAGTCCTAAATAAATACGTGAAATACCGACGCATAACGCTAACGGTAATAGGAAAGCAAGTAAGCTTGGATTATAGCAAATAAATGGAATGAAGACAGAGAAAACGGCTGTTGTATGACCAGACGGGAAAGAGTGGTCTTTTAATGGATGGACTGGATATTTTGCATCCTGAATTGTTAAATAAGGACGTTTTCGCGGATACCACCTTTTTAATATTTGCACAGGAATATGGCTAATTGCTAACGAAATAGCAGTTGCAATTGCAGCTTGATGCAAAGTTCCCTTTGCGAAAATTAAAAAGAAAAGTGTGAGTCCGATGGAGAAAGTCGCGCCACCGATATGAGTAATATTGCTGAAAAAGATATTTAATGTTTTTTGATCAAAGTAGCGGTTAATTCCTCTGAAAATGTAACATTCTATTTTATATAATCCACTGACCTTCATGAAAATTCTCCTCCCTCATCTACATATATATGGAGATATTAGCTTTTATTTTAATAAGATTTTGTTGAGGGAGTAATAATGTTTTGTAAAGAAAAAGTTAGATTTTATATAAAAAAAGCTGCCAATCTTATGGCAGCGGAAATTTACTTCTGTAATGATTTATAATATTGACCTTTTTCAACGTATTGCGTGCGAATACGCTCCATATCTTTACGGTCTTCTTCTGTTAATTCACGAATGACTTTCGCGGGACGACCGAAAGCTAACGTGTTCGGCGGAATTTTCTTTCCTTGTGAAACGAGGCTTCCAGCGCCGATAAAAGCTCCTTCGCCAATTTCAGCACCATCTAATATAATAGATCCCATTCCAATTAAAGCATCTTTCTTAATATGGCAACTATGTAAAATGACTTGATGCCCAATTGTTACGTCGTTTTCTAAAATAAGAGGATACTGCGGGCTTTGGTGAAGTGTACATTGGTCTTGTACATTTACTCGGTCTCCAATGATTGTCGGTGACACATCACCACGGATGACTGTATTAAACCAAATACTTGATTCCTCGCCAACGGAAACATCGCCTGTAATCGTAACATAGTCAGCGATAAAAGCACTACTCGCAATTTTCGGTTTTTTTTCTTTGTAAGGATATATCATGTAAAGTCTTCCTTTCCTAGAGACTAGTTTTAGTGTATCAAATTATGAGAAAGAGTGAAATGGAGGAGAGCCGTATGTGGAATTATGAAGCGGAGGAAGCAAAGGCGGTCATTGTTATTGTGCACGGCGCAATGGAATATCACGGACGTTACGAAGCCGTTGCGGAAATGTGGAATCATATCGGCTACCACGTCGTGATGGGGGATCTTCCGTCACATGGAACGACTTCAAGAAATAGAGGACATATTGATTCATTTGATGAATACATAGAGGAAGTTAAATTATGGGTGAAAGAAGCAAGAAAGTATAGGTTACCTATTTTTCTATTCGGTCATAGTATGGGTGGTCTTATTGTCATTCGTATGATGCAAGAAACGAAGAGAGAAGATGTAGAGGGTATTATTTTGAGTTCGCCTTGTTTAGGGGTAGTGACTGGACCCTCTGCTCCGCTTCAATTTGCTTCAAGAATATTAAATGTTGTGGCTCCAAAATTGCAATTTGCAACGAATCTTACGGTGGAAATGTCAACACGTAACCATGAAGTGAGAGATGCAATGGAGAATGATTCTTTGTTCTTGCGCAAAGTATCAGTACGTTGGTATAGTGAATTGATTAAGTCTATCGAAATTGCTCATAAAAAAATAGATGATTTTCCAGATGTTCCGCTCTTGCTAATGCAAGCTTGTGAGGATAAACTTGTAGATAAAACACGTGTCCGCACTTGGTTTGATAATGTTAAAATAAGTGATAAGGCTTTTAAAGAATGGCCGAATTGTTATCACGAGCTATTAAATGAGTATGAGCGTGATGAAATTTTGAGTTATATTCAGTCATTTACTGAAATGCATGTCAATAATATAGTAAAAACAAACAAATAAATAAATCATTATTTGTACATTTAATAGAGGAGATGAAGGAAGAAGTGAACGTACCGAGTAATCCCATAACGCTCATGGCGAAAGTATACCGTGATGTGTTTCCGGTTGTACACCATGAGCTAGCGATGTGGAAAGAGCGTGCCTACCATATTCCG
The DNA here is from genome assembly GCF_008274905.1 of Bacillus sp. JAS24-2. Classification (NCBI taxonomy): domain Bacteria; kingdom Bacillati; phylum Bacillota; class Bacilli; order Caryophanales; family Bacillaceae; genus Bacillus; species Bacillus sp. JAS24-2. Next base: position 4,537,540 of record NZ_CP031068.1, on the reverse strand, counting down.
AATGATGAGCTTCATAGTCAGGCAATCGCAAGTATTGAGCATAAAACGTTTCATTGTGAGGGCGGTGGCATTTTAGCTCTGCTAGCAAATGAACACCGAGAAGAATGTATTCGTTTTATCGTAGCGTATCAAACGATCAGCGACTATTTAGATAATTTATGTGATCGCAGTACATCACTTGATCCAAATGATTTTGCCGCACTGCATGAATCGATGTTAATGGCATTATCACCTGAAGTAGAAGGTGGCGGTAATTATTATCGTTATCGTGATGATCAAGATGATGGTGGTTATTTAGATGAACTTGTTGAAACATGCCAAGATGTTTTAAAGAAAACGAAGCACTATGACAAAATTGCTCCTGTTCTTCATGAACTTGCTTGTTATTATTGTGATTTGCAAATTCATAAACACGTGAAATTAGAAGAAAGAGAGCCGCGACTGAAAAATTGGTTTGAAGCACATAAAGAAAACTTACCAGAGATGAGTTGGTTTGAATTTTCAGCATGTGCCGGTTCTACACTTGGAATTTTCTGTCTTGTCGCATATGCCTTTCATGATGAATTACATGATGAAGATATTGCGAAAATTAGACAAGGATACTTCCCTTACGTACAAGGACTTCATATTTTGCTTGATTATTTCATTGATCAAGAAGAAGACCGTATAGGCGGAGATTTGAATTTCTGTAGTTATTACGAAAACGAGCAAGCGATATTAGATCGGATGAAACACTTTGTAGAAGAAGCAGAGAAGAGCATTGGTGATTTGCCTCATGCGAAGTTTCATCGTCTCATAAGCCGAGGGTTACTTGGTATTTATTTATCAGATCAAAAAGTATCAGCACAAAAGAATATGCACAAAATGGCACGGCGCATTGTAAAGTACGGAGGCCTCACTTCACGATTCTTCTATTGGAACGGGAAGATGTACCGAAAGAAAACAGCGCAGTGATGAAGAAAACCACTCATGTAGAGTGGTTTTCTTTTCATTATGATTGTATTTTTGAAAATACATATATAAGAAGTTCAATCGCAAAAATCACTAATACAGATAATCCAAATAAAGGCATGACAGCGCCCAGTATAACCATCATGATAAAGAAAACGAATATACTGTTCTTATCTCTTTGTTTTGGAGGTGCTGCTAATTTTCCTTTCGGCTTTCTTGCTAACCACATTTTTACTCCGTAATAAATAAGAAGTAGTAGAGATAATGTTGTTAGTAAGCATAATATTTTATTTGGCCATCCAAATAAATGTCCTTCATGAAGCGGGATGCCGTAAGTGAACCATTGTGCAAGTAATCCATAATCACGATAGTCCGTTTTGGAAATAAGCTTTCCGCTATATTGATCAAAGTAAGCTGTTATCTCTTCATTTGGTGCAACATGCATACCTGTAATACCAGAACCGCTCGATTTCGAAACAGTGAATACACCTTTCGGATCAGCTGGTAGTGAGATAACGTATGGCTTCTTTATTTCAATTCCTTTTTGTAATTCATCGACAGAAATAGCTTTCGGTTCATTTGAATCCGATTCAGGAGGAGCTTCTTTTCTTGTTGCCCATGGCAATTCTTTTACCTTTGATTCAGGCGGCGCCATATACAATTTCGGATATCCGAGCGATTCATTCGACGACGCAATTTTATAAATTTGGTTACCCATAAATCCTGACCATGGCAATCCAGATGCGACTAGCAGAACGAGTGGAATTGTAAATATAATACCGATAATAGAATGACGTCGTTTTGCTTTTTCTCGCTTATTGGATACTGGTGTGTTTTTGAACTGTCGTATACTCATATACAAACCAGTTACAATTAAAAAGATTGTCCAGCACGCCGCAAGTTCTACAGTATAGTTGATGACAGTGCCACCAACTAAAAGAGAACTATGTAATTCCCGCATTATATTGGCAAACGTTTCACTTGCGTTTTGATCTCCGACAATTTGATTATTGCTATCTAAATATACATACTTTTGTTGCCCTGTATATTCATTTGTAATCGTAAGTCTTGTATTATAATCCCCATTAAACTCACTAATTTTCGCCACACTATAATGTGGATATTTTTTCTCGGTTAAGGAAATAGAATCAGACATCGAAATAGACTCTGTTTGGGCGCTCTTCCCAAAATATAAATCTTTATAGATGAAATCTTCAACTTCCTCCCGAAATAAATACCCAATTCCGCTCAGTGACAAAGTAATAAGAAGCGGCGTAATAAAAAGCCCAGCATAAAAATGCCAACGCCAAAAAATGTAATGAAGCGAACGATTTACTTTCATACTCTTAGTTCCCCTAACCTTCCCTATATGAATAACTACTTATTTAATATAGCGAGATTAAGTGTGATTACTTTGAAAGAATTGTGAAGAAAGTTAAAAGTTTGTGGGATTTTTATTAAACATAAAACACATTTTAGAAGGAGTGTTTTCTATGTTTATGAAGATCTCTTTATATTTGATAAGTACATCCTAACAACCGCTTTCGCAAGACATTGAGAGGAATCAACAAAATCCTCACTCGCCACCACATTCAAATCGGTACATGCGATAATTACCGTATCAACTTCCTCTCTCAATTGTAAAACGAGCGCATTCCACAATTCGCGAGCTTCTTCAATCTCTCCAGATTTAATGCAAGTAATAATTTGATTAATGCTTTCCTGCCATTTTTCATGATGAATGTATTCTATATTACGCTTTGTAATCCCATCTTGGTAAATCCTAGATTGAACAGTTGCTTCTGTTGCGAGAAGAGCGACTCTTTTTATATTTTCAGGAATTGCTTGTAACGTTTCATCGACTATATTTAAAATCGGGATAGAAAGAGAACGCTGTAATTCTTCAAAATAAAGATGCGCCGTATTGCACGGCATAGCGATAAAGCTTGCGCCAGTACTTTCAAGTTTTTGTGCTCCTTCAATAATCGCTTTTTTCATCGCTTCGTGATCAATAGGGCGATCCATGTAAAACGGTGTTGGGCATGAATAAATCATCATATGAGGAAAGTCCATATCATGCTTTGCTCCGTATATTGTTTGACACCCTGCTACAACTGTATCGACGAATGGTCCAGTTGATTTTGGACCCATTCCTGCTAGTATTCCGATCATTGTGTCGTCTCCTTTAATATGTAATTAAAAACGTTTTTTGCGAACGATAAAAAGAAATAAGGTAAATAATAAAAATGAATATACGATAGCCCAAGCTGTGAGCCATAGTGTGTGAGTCAGTATATTATATTTGTATTGGCCAAGCATTAGAAAGCTTTCGACAGGTGGTAAAAACCATAATAACTCTTTTTTAAACCGGATAGATGCGATCGTTATAAGCAATATAAAGGTAAGGCTAAGCCAAGCAGTGCCTGTTTTTTGAATCATATTTCTAGTAAATAATGTTGCGATTGAAATTCCTAGTATAGAGAAAGACATGTGAGAGAGAAATCCGACTAGAAATAAAGAAACTGTCATTTTTTCATTAAACATTTGCAAAATAATTGGATAGATTACGGATATAAAAGATAATACAGTACAAATGAGAAGAGCTGTAATATATTTACCAACATATAATGCGGAAATATTATTTGTGTGAGAAATAGTAATTTGTTCTTGTACAGGGTCTTCAGTATGAAAAATTGTGACCGTAATCCAGGCAGATAATAAATAAAGCGCGAGAGCTGTTTCTAAATATGTCGGTACAATAGGAGTCGGTTTATATGTATATACAAAAAGCAAGCTCACAAAGTACATCGCAATAGGAGGGACATACTTATACGATTTTGTATAGTCGAGAAAATGGTAACGAATAAGCGCAAACATAATAAACCTTCTTTCGATTTAAAAGTTAGGTTGTAGCAGTGTGATAGATGCTTTTTTATGTAATAAAAACTGAAGTATTTCGTTTGTATATTCTTTTTCGATTTGTAATTGAATAAGATTTTGATTTGCATTGTGTGCAACGTGTATAAAACCGGATTGCTTTTGTAGTTCTATTGCTGAAAATGTGTCGTGAACGATTGCCTCAATATAGACCTGTTCCGCTACTTTTTGTGCAGAGGTATTTTCTGCAATTGTATGATTTGCTAACTTCACAATTCTATCGGCGAAGTTTTCTAATAGTTGTTTTTCGTGACATGTGAAGAGTATAGATATACCTTGTTGTTTTAATGAGAGTAAAATATGTTCTAATTCTTGCTGAGAGTTAGGATCGAGCCCAGAAAGCGGTTCATCTAAAATTAATAAATGGACGTCCGTAAGTAATGCTTGCATAATACCTGTTTTTTGTTTCATACCTTTTGAAAAGTTTCGTACAACGGAATGTCTTGCATGATGTAAGTGAAAAGTCTCAAGGAGCATCGGAATTTTATTTCTTAAATATGTTGTTGATAAGCCGTGAATGCAGCCGAGATGAAATAAATAATCCGCTAATGTAAAACGAATTCCTTCAGGAAAATGTTCAGGTACATAACCAATTTGTATATGTTCTTTTCTTTTGAGTGTCCCTGCCGTAGGTGAAATAAATCCTGCAATTATTTTGAGCAGAGTACTTTTTCCAGTCCCGTTCCCGCCGATAATAGCGAGCGCTTCTCCTTCTGGAATGGATAAATCAATGTTGTCTAGTATAAGTGATTTGCTATACTTCTTTTGAATTCCCCTTAGTTCTACTAGCAAAGTTCTATCCTTCTTTCTTTAAATAGTGTATATATCCATTATATAGGAGAATAACAAAAAGACGTGCAATGAGTGCACGTCTTTTTTTGTTATGTTTTGTCGAATCGTCGATATATCCGAGAAATCGTTGATATATTGTAAGTTATGATAGATATATCGAAAAAATCGTTTATATATCCCGAGTTACGATAGATATAATTGAAAAATCGTTGATATATTACCCCGCATTAACGGGCAGTAAAACTCCCACCTTAAAATTCGCCTGGAGCAAAGATGTTAGGTGGGAGATAAACTGCCCATAAATGCCCGATTGGTTCAACTAATAATCAGTGGGGATTCCCCCCACTGATTAAAGTTTCACTTTATCGTTTCTCAATCGCCACAATAAATGGCGGATTATTTTGCTGGTTAATGAAGCCATATCGCAGTACGTGAGCTTGTTTTTGGTCTAGTTCTTCTGCAAATTTGAGAACAGCGTCGCGTTCTACTTGTCCTTCTGGGTGTCCGTGGTAAATGACGAGGACGATGATACCTTCAGGCGCCATTACTTCTAATAATTGCTCGATCGCCGAGATTGTTGAGTTTGGTTTTGTAACGATATGCTTGTCACCGCCAGGAAGGTAACCTAAGTTGAAGATAGCGCCTGTTACTTTTCCTTTTGCGTCTTCTGGTAGTACGGATAGAAGTGTATCGTGACTATCGTGAACTAAAACAGTACGTTCAAAAAGTTCTTTTTCTTTTAGACGAGTTGTTGAGCTTTCAATCGCTTCTTTTTGAATATCAAATCCAAATACTTTTCCGCTATCCCCAACAATTTCAGCTAGGAAGCAAGTGTCATGACCATTTCCAAGTGTTGCATCTACAGCGTAGTCGCCTTCTTTAACAGCCGTTTGCAGCAGTGTGCGAGCAAACGGTAATACACGTTCTAATTTCATTGTTGTTTCTCCTCATTTGCATATTTTCCTTGCCAGCTTCCGCGGCGTACAAATTCTGCATCGATGGAATTTAATACTTCCCATTTATTTAAGCTCCACATTGGACCAATCATTAAATCAGGTGGGCCGTCACCTGTGATACGGTGCACAATTACGTCTTCTGGAATAATTTCAAGTTGGTCAACAACAAGACTTACGTAATCCTCAAGAGAAAGGAATTCGAGTTGTCCTTTTTCATATTGCTTCACCATTGGCGTTCCTTTTAATAAGTGAAGTAAGTGGATTTTAATTCCTTGTACATCAAGTTTCGCTACTTCACGAGCTGTTTCCATCATCATGTCGTAATCTTCAAGTGGAAGACCGTTAATAATATGAGAGCAAACTCTAATGCCGTGCTTACGTAATTTATTTACGCCTTCCACGTAAGACGGATAATCGTGAGCGCGATTAATAAGGTTTGCAGTGCGTTCATGAACGGTTTGTAGTCCAAGTTCAACCCAAAGATACGTACGTTTATTTAAGTCCGCTAAATATTCAACGACATCGTCTGGTAAACAATCTGGACGAGTTGCGATAGAAAGACCGACAACATCTTTTTCTGCTAGAAGCGGTTCGAATTTTTCTTTTAACACTTCAAGTGGTGCGTGTGTATTTGTGTACGCTTGGAAATAAGCGATACATTTTCCATCTTTCCACTTTGAGCGCATTTTTTCTTTCATTTCATGATATTGTGTTATAACATCATCGCGGCGATCACCAGCGAAGTCGCCAGATCCGGCAGCGCTGCAAAATGTACAACCACCGTAAGCAACTGTACCATCACGGTTCGGACAATCGAAGCCAGCATCTAATGAAACTTTAAAGATTTTTTCACCAAATTCATTTCGTAAATGGTAATTCCATGTATGATAACGTTTATTGTCGTTTGTATATGGAAAAGGGTTTTGAACCTTCATTATTTTCCCTCCTAAGCCGAGTCAAAATGAAACAAAATCCATTATAACATACTCATAAGGTAGAGATGGAAGGGACACACTAAAGGGGAATTGAAGCAAGGAGGGACAATTATGGCAGAGCGTCAATCACTTGAATCGTATATTACACAAGCGGAACAAGCGGTGGAATATGCAAAAGAACAATTAGAACAAGGCATGAGACAAGAGCATTACAATACGATGGAGTATTCAGATGCACAGTTACAATTAGAACAAGCGTATAACGATTTACAAACGATGCAACAACATGCGAATGATGAGCAACGTGAGCAATTAAATAGAGCACGTATGGCAATTCGCCAATTGCAACATCAAATGATTATTACACCGCACTAATAAGGAGTGAATGTAATGGCGAAACGTTCAGATCAAAATAACCCAGAGCAAAAAACACAAAATGGACATAACGCTGAGTTTTCGAATGAACTTGATCCCATTGTTCAAGTAAAACAGCGTAATAGTAAAAAAGGACAACCTCAAAAATCAAAACAATCAGAGTAAACCAGGTCGAAATATGACCTGGTTTTATTTTGCTATATGACAATAGTGTAAGATTTCTGTAAGGTTTGCCGATAGTTGTAATTGTCCTTTTCCAGTAGAGTAAGGGAGGATTAAATTTTGGACAAGGAGCTGCTTTATGGGGAACAATATTACAAACAAACGAATTGATGAGTTAGATTACATTCGTGGCTTCGCATTACTGGGGATTATTTTAGTAAATATTTTAGCACTACTTAATATTAAAACTCCAGATCCTAATACAGTAGATGCTAGCTATCAAAGGTTTCTATACTTATTTGTAGAAGGTCGTTTCTTCTCGATTTTCTCATTCTTATTTGGAGTGGGATTCTATATCTTCATTACAAGAGCGATTGCGAAAGGGAAAAATGGATATGTTCTATTTTTCCGCCGCGTAGTTGCATTATTTATTTTTGGTTTGATTCATTACATGTTTCAGCCTGGAGAAGCGTTAACGTTATATGCAATTTGCGGATTAATCGTTTTACCGTTTTATAAAGCGAAAAAACAAGCGAACTTAGTAATTGGTCTTATTTTGACAATAGCCTTTAGTGTAATGGGTGTTAAAGAACTATTACCACTTGGTTTAATTTTATTAGGTCTTGCTGCAGGACAATATCGTGTATTTGAAAATCTTTCAAAAAACATAAAGCAAGTCGCTATTTTTACAGGCATTATGTTTGTTTTAAGTGTGGCAGCTGTATGGTATCAATATGGACACGTGCCTGCTGGCCCATTTGTAAATATGATATTGATGAATGAAGATGGAACAATGGATGCTGCAAGCCAGTTTCTAAAAATTGGTATTACTGTTGGACCAATTATTTCAGCTTTCTATGTAGGAGCATTAATTTTATTACTTCAGTTAAAACCAGTTCAAACATTATTAGCACCATTGAAATACTACGGTCGTATGGCTTTAACAAATTATATCGGACAAACGGCAATGATTTTAATTGCTGGTAGTGTATTTAACTTTGCAGGTAACTTAACATACATGCAGACGCTATATGTATGTATCGCAATTTATGCAATTCAAATTGTGTTTAGTGTAATTTGGATGAAAATCTTTAAAATGGGTCCATTAGAATGGGTTTGGCGTGTTATTACGTACTGGACGGTAACACCTTTAAAGAAATAAAGTGAAACTTTAATCAGTGGGCTGTTCCTTTCGCGGAACAGCCTATTTTTATTGTCATCTTTTGTCGATAAGTCGATATATTTTGGTAATCGCTGATAAAAGTGTAAGAATCGCCGATATATTTGAAAAATCGCTGATAAAAGTGTAAGAACCGCTGATATATTTTAACAATCGCCGATATAATTTCATTTATCGATTTACTATGTCGAAATGCGAACTAGTATGAAAAGCCAAACTTACACGCCCACCTTCTTTATATTACAAAAGTGTAAGGTAATTGTAATGTTAACAAATAGCAGTTCACTTCTAAAAAGCGCAAAATAGGTAATGGAAAAACAAGCGTAGGAGGATATATATGACGAAACCAGTTGTAGACGTGAAAAACGTTCAAAAAGTGTACGGTAAAAAAGGTGAGAACCAATCACACGCGTTAAAGGGTGTTTCATTCTCAATTCAAGAGGGTGAGTTTGTTGGAATTATGGGACCATCTGGTTCTGGTAAAACGACATTATTAAATGTAATTTCAACGTTAGATAAGGCAACGGGCGGCGTTGTTGAAATTGCGGGAACGGATATTACAAAAATGAAGCAAGGTGAGCTTTCAGATTTCCGTTCGCAAAAATTAGGATTTATCTTCCAAGATTTTAACTTATTAGAGAACTTATCTATTTATGAAAACATTGCACTTCCACTTTCTCTTCAAGGTGTCGCATCACGTAACATTGGACCAAAAGTCGAGAAAGTAGCGGATATGTTAGGAATTACAGAAATACTTCAAAAGTACCCATCTGAAGTATCTGGTGGGCAAAAGCAACGTTCGGCAGCAGCGCGTGCACTTGTGCATGAGCCGGCAATTATTTTAGGGGACGAGCCAACAGGAGCGCTTGATTCTAAAAATGCAACGAGTTTACTTGATGCGATGACAAACTTAAATAAAGATCAAGGCGTATCGATTATGATGGTTACGCATGATCCATATAGTGCCAGTTACTGTCAGCGTATTTTATTCATTCAAGATGGTGAGCTATATAAAGAAATTCATCGCGGTGGTACGCGTGAAGAGTTCTACAAAGAAATTTTAGATGTACTTGCAGATTTAGGTACACAAAAGGCGTAAGAAAGGAGGTTCCAGTATGTTATTTAAACTTTCCATGTCGGGGCTGAAAAGTAAGCTGAAAGATTATATCGTCTTACTTGTCGGTCTTGTCATGTCGATTTCAATTTTTTACATGTTCCAAACGTTAGCACTGAATAAAGCATTTTTAGAATCTAATTCAGTGATTAAATCTATTGGATTCGTATTCCAAGCAGGATCATTTTTATTAGCAATTATAACGTTCTTCTACATTTTATATGCAAACTCTTTCTTATTATCTCTTCGTCAAAAAGAGTTCGGTATGTATATGATGTTAGGTGCGAAAAAACATAAAGTTACATTACTTATGTTTATTGAAACAATCGTATTAGGTGCTGCGTCTCTTGCAATCGGGATTGCAGTTGGAGTAGGACTTGCAGAAGGTATTGGACAGTTATTAATGAAACAGCTTGAATTTGCTGGTGAAGGGTATAAAGCATTTTATCTACCATCTATGACTGTTACTTGCATCTTCTTCTTTGCACTATTTGTATTATCAGCAATTATGAACAGTATTAAATTGTCACGTATTTCTGTATTGCAACTAGTACATGCAGATGCACAAACAGAGCGTGTTGCAGTAAAAGGTAAAAAGACAGTTGTAGTGGCATTCCTTGCTGTTATTTTATTAGGTATAGGTTATGCATCTATGATCTATATGGAAAAACTAAAAGAGATGGGAATCCTTATTGCATTAATTACAACGACAGCTGGTACTTACATGCTATTTGGCTCACTTCTTCCAGTCATTATTAAAAAGTTAAAAAGTAATAAAAAGCGTAGTGAAAAAGGACTTAATGCTTTTACATTTGCACAATTAAACTTCCGAATTAATAGTTTAACGAAAGTACTTGCAACAGTGGCAATGTTAGTTGCGCTTGGAGCTGGTGCAATTTCGGGCGGTATGGCGTTCAAAAATAACGTTATAAAAATGGTAGATGGTTTAGTAATATATGATTCAGTAGTTCATAATCCAACAGCTGAAGAAAAGAAAGTTTTAGATGGTATTACATTTAAAGAGAAAAGCGAATATCGTTACAAAGTTGATGATAAATACGTTTACTATGTAAAAGAAGATTTAGAGAAAAATCGTCCTTTCGTAAAAGATATGGCAAAGATGAAGTCTATGAAGGATTTAGTAAATACGAAAAAAGTTTCAGAGGAACTACCGGTAGGTGCAGTTTCTAGAGAGATGAATCAAAAAGATGCGAACACTAAAGAACTTTCAGCGGAATGGACAGATGCTTTTAGTACAATCCATCCATATTATTTATACAATGATCATGCAATTAAAATTGTAGATCAAAAAATGTACGATGGGATAAATGGTAAAGAAGGTATAGCATTTATCGGAAAAACAGATGATTTTTTAACATATAAAAAAGAATGGAAAAAACTTGACGAGTTGCAGCTAGATAAATATAAAAATGTAAAAGTTGAACAAATGGATAGTAAATATCAAGCTTATAGTGGGTTCTATGGCATTGCGAGTGGAACAGTATTTATGGGATTCTTCCTTGGAATTGCGTTCTTAGCAATGATGGCAAGCTGCCTTATGTTTAAAATTCTTTCTGGTGCATCAAAAGATATTACGCGTTATCAAATGCTTCGTAAAATCGGTGTGCGCCGTGAGTTACTAACGAAATCGATTTATAAAGAGCTATTCTTAGTATTCTTATTCCCAGCAATTGTGGGTATCGCTCACGTATTAGTTGGTATGAATATTTTCGGATTTATTTTAATCGATCCGTACTTCCGTATTTGGGTACCAATTGTAATTTTCGTAGTTATTTATGCGATTTATTACTTCATTACAGTTCAATTGTATAAAGGAATTGTTCTTCCGAAAGAAGATTAATAATAAAAACCGAGCAAAAACGCTCGGTTTTTATTATTTTCAGAAAAAACACTTTAATGTTACTGAAATGTATAATATAATGCAAGTAAGTAACGTAATATAAAAGTAGAAGTAGCTGTATAAGGAAAGGAGGAATCCAATCTGTAGAAAGAAGCTGAACTTTTATCCCCACATTTTTTTACCGCAACGTATTTATACAATCGTAAGTTTCCACATTGAAAGTTTTCAGAACCACCTGAGTATATTGTGAAAATAATGGATAACACATGGAAATCTCATAGCATGATAAGGTAAAATGGACAACATAATGAGAAAATTACCGTTCATAAGATGAGGAGAATACATGTATGGAAGTTGTAGAGGCATTAAAAGATATAAGCCAAATTGAGGCTATGAAAAAATATTTAAAAGAGCACTCCCAGCGAGATTATCTTTTATTTGTTATTGGAATTAACACAGGATTAAAAATTACAGAACTACTTAGCATGAAATTTGAAGATGTATTAAATGAAGACGGGACTGTTAAAGAGTTTTATGCTCTTCCTGTGAAAGATGAAAAATTTAAACAAGATATTTATTTAAATACAAAAGTAAAAGAAGCGCTTTTAGATTACGTACAATCTATTGGCGTTAAAAGAGAAAATTACGTATTCCAATCTAATAAAACGCCAAATTCAATTACGCGCCAACAAGCGTATCGTGTAATTCATAATGCTGCAGAAGCAGTTGGAGTTGTTGGTAAAATCGGAACGAATTCAATGCGAAAAACGTTCGGATTTCATGCGTACAAAAGAGGGATAGCGATTGCACTATTGCAAAAACATTTTCATCACGCGACTCCATCAGAGACACTAAAGTATTTAGGTATCTCAAAGGATGAGAGCTTTAAAACGGAGATTGATGTCGATTTATAAAAGCCGTAACTAAAAAATTAGGAGGCGGAAAATATGAATATTAGAGAGAGTGAACTGCCGGGTATTGGATGTAAGTTTGAAGTGATTACAAAAGGTAATGAAAAGATGGTTATCGTTATTCATGATGATGGCCGAAGAGAAATGTACCATTTTGATGCTGATCATGAAGAGAGTATTTCAAGCGTCTCTCTTCGTGATTCTGAAGCGAGACAAATTGCAGCTATATTGGGCGGAATGGTATATAGGCCACAAGCTTTAGATACGATTGAAATGGCTTTTGAGGGATTATCAATTGAGTGGTTTAAGGTGGAAAATAATGCACCAGTTGTACAAAAAACAATTGGTAGTTTACATGTTCGAAACACATATAACGTAACGATTATTGCCATTTTGAAAAAGAATATGAAGAAGTTCTTTAATCCAGGCCCAGATTCTATCATTGAAGCTGGCGATATGCTCGTATTATCAGGTGAAAGACATGAAGTGAAAAGAATTATTAATGAGTTGCTTTCAGTAGGAGGGGATTCATAATCGATGGATACTTTAATCTTTGAAGTTGGAACTGCGTTAGTATTAGTCGCTTTTGCAGCTATTCTCGCTGCAAAGTTAAAGTTCTCGATTATTCCGTTTCTTATTATACTCGGTATGCTAGTGGGGCCTCATGCCCCAGATTTAGGGCTTATCGATTTAAGATTTATTGAAAGTGGAGAAGTTATTTCCTTCCTCGGCCGTGTTGGCGTCATATTCCTCCTATTTTACTTAGGTTTAGAATTCTCAATTAAAAAATTAATTAAATCAGGAAAATCAATTGCTTTTGGGGGAACTGTTCATATATCGCTTAATTTTATATTAGGTTTACTTTACGGATATATAATGGGTTTCCCCTTATTAGAAACATTAATTATTGCTGGGATCATAACAATTTCATCGAGTGCAATTGTTGCGAAAGTAATTGTTGATTTAAGAAGATCTGGTAATAAAGAGACGGAGCTAATTTTAGGAATCATTATGTTTGATGATATCTTTTTAGCGGTATATTTATCAGTCGTTTCAGGATTAGTACTTGGAGGGGCAACATCATTTGTAGGTGCTCTTACATCTATTTTAATCGCAGTAGGTTATATGCTACTATTCTTTGTAGTTGCTAGAAAAGCTACACGGTTTTTAAATAAAATGTTAGATATTTCGTCCAATGAAATTTTTATTATTGTAATATTCGCTATTTTGTTCTTTGTAGCAGGATTTTCAGAAACGATTCATGTTGCAGAGGCAATTGGAGCATTATTACTAGGACTCGTTTTTTCTGAAACAGAGCATAGTGATCGAATTGAACAGCTTGTCGTTCCGTTTCGTGATTTCTTTGGAGCTATATTCTTTTTCAGCTTCGGTTTAAGTATAGACCCATTTTCACTTGGCGGAGCAGTGTGGTTGGCATTAGGAGCAGTTTTCATTACTCTTATCGGTAATTTTACTGCTGGAATGGTTGCGGGGCGTAAAGCTGGGTTATCGCATAAGGCTTCTACGAATATCGGTTTAACACTTGTATCACGCGGAGAATTTTCTATTATCGTCGCGAATATTGGAATTGCGGGTGGCTTAATGGCAGCGATTAAACCGTTCTCAGCTTTGTATGTTTTAATATTAGCATCGTTAGGACCTTTGTTAACGAAAGAATCTGGGAGAATATACTCGCTACTAGATAAGGTGTTTAAATGGAGTGCTAAAGAACGTGTGAAGCGAGAAAAGGAAGTTGGATAGTACAAATAAGGGTAGACTGCATGAAAATTTCATGCAGTCTACCCTTTTATATATTGTTACTGTTGTCGTTTTTGTCGGTAAGTCGATATATTTTAATAATCGCTGATATAATCCAAGAAGCAACCAATATAAATTCATTTACCGACGAACTATTATCTGAATTTCATCAACTATTAATCAGTTGCCTTCCTATTTAAAAACGACTACAATTTTACTGTTATATATATGAACGAAAAAAATAGAATAGGAGGGGAAGCTATGCCAAGGAAAGTATGGCTATTAGTAGCTGGGATGATTATTAATGTCACGGGTGCTTCTTTTTTATGGCCTTTTAATACAATTTATTTACATGATCACTTGGGAAAATCTTTATCTGTGGCCGGAATGGTATTAATGATCAACTCGCTTACTGGTGTAATCGGAAACTTGCTCGGCGGTGTTTTATTTGATAAATGGGGCGGTTATAAATCAACTTTAGTAGGGATAGTGATTACACTTGTATCAATTTTAGGTCTTGTGTTCTTCCACGGTTGGCCGTTATATGTTGTATGGCTAGCGTTAATCGGCTTCGGTTCTGGAATGGTCTTCCCATCGATGTATGCGATGGTTGGTACGGTTTGGCCAGAAGGCGGAAGACGGGCATTTAATGCGATGTACGTTGGACAAAATGTTGGTATTGCGATCGGAACAGCATGTGGTGGATTAGTTGCATCGTATCGTTTTGATTATATTTTCTTAGCTAACTTTATTTTATACTTTGTTTTCTTCTTAATTGCTTTTATTGGATTCCGTGGTATGGAAGACAAGAAGGAGCCAGGAGTACAAAAAGAAGTGGAAATGAAAAAAGGTTGGTCACTTACACCTGGATTTAAAGCACTTCTTATCGTGTGTGTAGCATATGCTTTATGCTGGGTTACATACGTACAGTGGCAAGGAGCGATTGCAACACATATGCAAGAATTGAATATTAGCCTTCGTCACTATAGTTTATTATGGACGATAAACGGAGCAATGATTGTTTGTGCACAGCCACTTGTTAGTATGCTAATTCGCTGGATGAAGCGTTCTTTAAAACAGCAAATTATGATTGGAATCTTCATTTTTGCAGCTTCATTCATTGTGTTAAGTCAAGCGCAACAATTTACGATGTTCCTCGTTGCGATGGTAACATTAACAATAGGTGAGTTATTTGTATGGCCTGCGGTTCCAACGATTGCAAATATACTTGCACCAAAAGATAAATTAGGGTTTTATCAAGGGGTTGTAAATAGTGCGGCGACTGTAGGGAAAATGTTCGGGCCGGTCGTTGGCGGAGCAATTGTGGATTTATACAATATGGAAGTATTGTTTATAGCAATCATGGTAATGCTTGTAGTAGCGCTTATAGCAACGAGCATTTATGATAAACGAGTAAAAGTAGAAGAAACAGTTGAAGAAAAAATTGCAGTTTAGTTTGACGGAACATGTAACATGTTTTAGAATATATTTAAATAAAACAACCTTTAGAACAAGGGAGATAGCTCGGCTGTCTTAAGATGAATTCGTTAGTTATTAAGAGTAACGATTAACCGAGAAGTCCTCGCTTTAAGTAAGCTCTTAAGAGATACTAGGTGAAGGATAGTTCACGTAACTTATATGTGTAATAACAGTGAGAAGGAGTAGTAGTAATAGAGGCTGGTTTAGAGAGTTGACGGTCGGTGCAAGTCAATCCACGTTTCGTTATGAACTCGCCTTTGAGTTGCAGTTGTGAAACTAATAGTAGCAATTGCCGTTAATCCACGTTACGGATCTAAGCGAATGTATATTTGTACATTAATTTAGGGTGGTACCGCGGGAATCTATAACCTCTCGTCCCTTTTTAGGGATGAGAGGTTTTTTGTATTTTGGGCGGTGAAAATAAATAGAATTTCAAGGAGGGTATCTCATGAGCTTTAATCATCAAGAAATTGAGAAGAAGTGGCAAGGGTACTGGGAAGAGAATAAAACATTCCGTACGCCAGATGAGACAGAAAAACCAAAATTTTATGCACTAGATATGTTCCCATATCCATCAGGTGCAGGCTTACACGTAGGACATCCAGAAGGTTATACAGCGACAGATATTTTATCTCGTATGAAGCGTATGCAAGGATATAACGTTCTTCATCCAATGGGATGGGATGCATTTGGTCTTCCAGCAGAGCAATATGCACTTGATACTGGAAACAGCCCAGCTGAATTTACAGAGCATAATATTAATACGTTCCGTAACCAAATTAAATCATTAGGTTTCTCTTACGATTGGGACCGTGAAGTAAATACAACAGATCCAAACTACTATAAGTGGACGCAATGGATCTTCCTAAAACTATTTGAAAAAGGCTTAGCTTACGTTGATGAAGTACCTGTAAACTGGTGCCCAGCACTTGGTACAGTACTTGCAAACGAAGAAATCATTGACGGTAAGAGTGAGCGTGGTGGACATCCAGTTGAGCGTCGTCCGATGAGACAGTGGATGTTAAAAATTACAGCTTACGGAGATCGTCTATTAGAAGATCTAGATGAGCTTGATTGGCCTGAAAGCTTAAAAGATATGCAACGTAACTGGATCGGTCGTTCTGAAGGTGCAGAAGTACACTTCAACATCGATGGTACAGACGAGAAATTCACAGTTTTCACAACGCGCCCTGATACATTATTTGGTGCAACATACTGTGTACTAGCTCCAGAACATGCACTTGTTGCAGAAATTACAACAGCAGAACAAAAAGAAGCGGTAGAAGCTTACATTAACGCTGTAAAAATGAAGAGTGATCTAGAGCGTACAGAACTTGCGAAAGAAAAAACTGGTGTATTCACTGGTGCTTACGCAGTTAACCCAGTAAACGGTGAGAAATTACCAATCTGGATTGCTGACTATGTTCTTGCAACTTACGGAACAGGTGCTGTAATGGCAGTTCCAGCTCACGATGAGCGTGACTATGAATTCGCATCAGTATTTAATCTTCCAATGAAGGAAGTTGTAAAAGGCGGAGATATTACGAAAGAAGTGTACACAGGTGATGGTGCACACGTAAACTCAGCATTCCTTGATGGTTTAAATAAAGAAGAAGCAATCGCAAAAATGATTGAATGGCTTGAAGTAACGAGCGCAGGAAATCAAAAAGTAACGTACCGTCTACGTGACTGGTTATTCAGCCGTCAACGTTACTGGGGTGAGCCAATTCCAGTAATTCACTGGGAAGATGGTACAATGACAGCTGTGAAAGAAGAGGAATTACCATTAGTTCTTCCGAAAACAGAAAACATCCGTCCTTCAGGTACAGGTGAATCACCACTTGCTAACATTGACGAGTGGGTAAATGTTGTTGATCCTGAGACTGGTAAAAAAGGTCGTCGTGAAACAAATACAATGCCGCAATGGGCTGGTAGCTGTTGGTATTACCTACGTTACATCGATCCAAACAATAGCGAAGCACTTGTAGATCCTGAAAAAGTAAAACAATGGCTTCCAGTTGATATTTATATCGGTGGTGCAGAGCACGCTGTACTTCACTTACTATATGCTCGTTTCTGGCATAAAGTATTATACGATATCGGTGTAGTTCCAACGAAAGAACCGTTCCAACAATTATTCAACCAAGGTATGATTCTAGGTGAAAACAACGAGAAAATGAGTAAATCAAAAGGTAACGTTGTAAACCCTGATGATATCGTAGCAAGCCACGGTGCAGATACACTTCGTCTATACGAAATGTTCATGGGACCATTAGATGCTTCAATCGCTTGGTCTGAAAATGGTCTTGACGGAGCTCGTCGTTTCCTAGACCGCGTATGGCGTCTATTCGTTCAAGATAACGGTGAATTAAGTGAGAAAATTACTGACGCACCAAATAAAGAGCTTGAAAAAGCTTACCATCAAACAGTGAAGAAAGTAACAGAAGACTATGCAGAGCTTCGCTTCAACACAGCGATTTCTCAAATGATGGTATTCATCAACGATGCATACAAAGCTGAAACACTTCCAAGAGAATATGTAGAAGGTTTCGTAAAAATGATTGCACCAGTTGCACCTCATATCGGGGAAGAGCTATGGAGCAAACTTGGATACAATGAAACAATCACATATGCAAGCTGGCCAACATTTGATGAGTCTAAACTTGTAGAAGATGAAGTTGAAATCGTTGTTCAAGTTATGGGTAAAGTTCGCGCAAAACTAACAATGAGTAAAGACGCATCAAAAGAAGAAATGGAACAACTTGCACTTGAAGTAATTCAAGACCAAATTGAAGGGAAAACAGTTCGTAAAGTAATTGTTGTTCCTGGAAAACTTGTTAACGTTGTTGCAAACTAAATCATTTGAAAAAGCTCAGAGCGTTTATGTTCTGAGCTTTTTTGTATAGAAAATAATCTCAGGGTCACCTTCATCTAAGTTTTCAACTATTCCGCTACGTATAAAACCATTCGAGTTAAATACTTTCTGCATACTTTCATTCGATTCGTTCGTTGAAGAAAATATTTTTTGAGTAGGAGAATGACTTAACATATATGAGATTAACGAGCTTGCATAGCCTTGCCTTCTTTTAGTTGGTGAAACAATGATTAATGAGAGGAAAGTACAACCAAAGAAATTTGTATCGTATGTTAGAAAGCCAGAGATAGAATTTTCTTCTGTTACAATGATGCATCTGCCTTCACGGATAGTGTGCTTAATATAATTTCGTCTACTATCGTTTCCAATTACGTCAATATCTATATGGACGATTGAATCTAAATCATTGATAGAAGCCTTTGTTACATTCTTCAATATAAATACCTCCTAGAAAAAATATTCAGTTAATTAATTTTATCATGAATGAAGAAAAAGAAGCGGAATTCTAGTGCAGACAAACACCTATTCTTCTATAGGAAATATGATAAAAAAGGTAGGCTAAATTGAGTAGAAGAGGTGAAAGGAATGAAAGGGATGGACAATAATGCACCACATGGTTTCTTCGGGAGTGGATCGGATAGTTATGAACAAATGATGTTAATGGGAGGAGGACAACAAGGATACGGTGGAATTCCGAGCTGGATGGGCGGAACACCTGGAGGGTTTTCTACATCAGTAGCGGGTGTACAAACTGGAATTCCAACATTAACAGGAGGATTTCCATCATCGGTAGCCGGAGTGCAAACTGGAATCCCAACATTTGTTGGCGGAGCAGCGGGAGGAGTACCAGTAGGCGTACCAACTGCATTTCCATCTTTCGTTGGAGGAGTACAGACAGGATTTCCTGTACCGGGAGTAGGTGTTGTAGCAGGAGGAGTAGGTGGATATCCGCAAGTAGTTCACGGCTACCATGGTCATCATCACCACCATCAAGGTCAACAAGGCCATCATGGACATCACCACCATCAAGGTCAACACGGCCATCATGGACATCACCACCATCAAGGTCAACAAGGCCATCATGGTCATCACCACCATCAAGGTCAACACGGCCATCATGGTCATCACCATCATCAAGGTCAACATGGTCATCAGGGGCAACAAGTACATCACCACGGTCACCACCACATTCATCCGCAAGCTGTTCTTTATCAAACTCACCAAGGCCAACATGGTCACCATGGACATCACCACCAAGGCCAACATCATGGACACCAAGGTCACCACCATCACCAAGGTCATCAAGGCCAACACGGTCATCATGGGCACCAAGGCCAACATCATGGACACCAAGGTCAACAGCACCAACAGCACCAACAGCACCAACAGCACCAACAGCACCAACAATATCAGCAATATCAACAACAACAATCTTCTCCTTGGACAGGTGGAATTGGAGCAGGAGGAGCAGGGGCAGCAGCAGGAGCAGCTAGTATTAGTGGAGCAGCAGGACACGCAGGGCACGTGGGTCATTAATGATTGGCAGAAAAAAAGCCATAATAAAAAACTGCTAGGAAATCCTAGCAGTTTTTTTCAGCTTCTTGACGCTGACGTTCAATTTCAGCACGAAGTTGTGGTTCCGGTGCTTGCCAGCCTTCTGGCTTTAGAATCTTACCGTCGCCTTCACGGAATCGAGGCTTCCCATCAGGGAATAGTTTTGCCATGTTGGCGTTGTTTACAATTTCGAATCCTTTATCTGGACGTACGCCCATTTCTGCAAACGTTCCGAATGCAAAGTAAATAAGGTCAATCAGTGCATCGTATTGATCTTCAACAGTCGTTGCCTCTAGAAATTCTTCTAGTTCTTCCTGCATAAAACTTGCACGGATTTTTGCACGCTCTTCTGTTAATTTTGTTGGAGTATTTGTCACAGGATGTCCGAATACTTCATGCATTTTCGCAACAAGTTCGTATCCTTTATCTAAACCTTTTTCGTTTGTCATGTTGTTTCATCCTTTCTTACGTTATGCCGAAGTTTATTGTAACATAAGGTGATTATGAAATGAAAAGAACATCTTATCGAAATAAGATGTTCGCTCGTTATTCTTCTTTTTTTATTAAAAGCGATGAAATAAGATCGATGCCAAAAATACCGACGAGTAACATTGGTATAACGACAAGTAAGTAACGTGTGAAGGAAACATTTTTTAAGTATGTATGAGCAAATAAAAAGACGCCGAGAAATAAAATACCATTTAAAATAGGCTTTACTAATTTTTTAGACATAAGCTCCCCCATAAATATCTTCTCTCTCTATTTGATAATAAAAAACTCCTCTCTCCGTTGTATCATGCTGGAGAGAGGAGTTCAATCATTTCTCATTCAATAACACCAGAATTTGTAATATTTACGGTGTATTTTATATGAACCGGAACATCTTTATACATTTGTCTCCATTCTTCTAATTTGAATGGGCGATAATGTTGTTTATACTTTGCACCTAGCCCGAGAGGATCGACGCCTAAAGATTTAAATTGCTTAATTAACTTAGCAGCTTGTTTATCTAATTGTTTTTGTACATCTTTTTCAATGTTTTTTGTGTTCTTGTTATTTTCTAAGTTAATTTGTTTTGATAGTTCTTGAATACGTGCATCAAGACGAACGTGAATGAAAAAAGAAGGCTTTCCGTTTTTAATTTTTATATCGTAAGTTGGAACAGAACGAATATTATTAATCATTACGTACGCAGAATCTGTTTTAAATTCATGTGAATCTAATTTATGTTTCTCTAATAGTCCTTTAAATATGAACATATCTTTTTCCGCAATTTTACCGATATATTTATCCTTTTTAAAAAGGCCAATTCCGGTAATTTTTATTTTATCACCATGCTTCTTTAGAATGGGAATATAGTAGTCTTTTCCTTCTTGATAATAGCGAAATGCTCCTATATGTAGATTATCCGCTGGTAAAGGTCCGGTCTCCATGTTATGTTCTAGCAATTTTTTTATATAAATTGCAACGTTGTATGAAGTCGAATATTTGCCTTTTAAAAGTTCAGTACCATTCCCATCTAATAAAGCAGCATATAAAGCGTTCCCTATATTCACATCTCGGAGTAATGTATCGAATGAAGTAGACATTCCTGTTTTGGCAAGTCTTATCGTATATAGAGCGACACGCATTTGTCCACTAGCAAAAGGTTGAGAAGACTCTAAAGATGTGTCTGCTTTTACTTGTTTTACCGCATTTGCACTGCCTTCAAAAACTTGAACTTTATTTCCTTTTTTTTGAATGGGACAAACGAATGTCACTTTTACTTTATTATCTTTTGCAACGTCAAATACGGATCCTTGAATAAGTTGTACATCGTCGATAATATTTTTTTGTAAACATCCAATTAGACTGAAGAATGTTATACAAGAAATAAGTATTAATTTGCTTGTGCTTTTGATTTTTTCCATTTTCTTTTCACCCACACAATAATAAATAGGATTGGGATGTATACATAAATGAGCCAAAAACTAACCTTTGATACATTACTAATAAAGTTATTAATATCGTGTCTGTTTGTTAAAAGTTGCGAAACAATGAGAGTGATAAAGATAAAAGCAATTAAAACACCCCTTTGTTTTACACGGAATATTTCATGAGTTGCTCTCATTGACGCCCATAAAGGGAGGATAAAACTTGAAATAATAACGAGTGCATAGCCTGAAATTGCAATATATTCGAGTCTTTCTATAAATGGTAATTGAATAACTTGGGTCATAGAAAGTTGGGCCCATATCGTTTTTAACAATTGTTTTTCACTAAAAAATGCAAAGGCTAAAAGGGTGCTAAATAAATATAGAAGATTTGAAAATAGTGCTCCAAACTGAGCGTATTTATGAGATTGCATAGGCTTTTTCACAAATGGATACACCATGAGGTAAATCTCAAAACCGGTCATACTGTAGATTGACAGTTGAGCGGATTTTAAAATGTCTGAAAAAGAATGTGTGAATATAGGTAGTAAATTATCCCAATGTGAATATTTCAAAACGAATAAGCTTAGAAATAAATATCCTAATGTACCACCAACAGAGATGACGCAAATACCGGTAATTACACGAAATCCAGAAGAGATAATGTAATAGCTAACTAAGCATAAAAAGAGTGTTAACATAAAGGTAGAAGCGGTAGGAAACATCCATACTTGAATAATTTCAACATATGTTCGGATGACTGAAATACTAACGATTAAAAAATAAGCCATAAAGATGATGCTAATGCCATTTCCTAGCCATTTTCCAAATGTTTGCCGATGTAAATCAACTAAATTCCCATTTGTTTCTTTTAATAAGACATACATCATCCATATAAGAATGTGGATTAAAATTCCTGTGATTATAACTCCCATCCATCCGTCGTATCCAGCGGCCTTTGCGATGATTCGAGCGAAGCCGAGAACGCCAGCACCGAACTGTGCACCGTGAATTAAGAAGAAAACAAAGATAGGAGATATTTGATATTTTTCTTGAACTTTACTCATCGAATGCACCTCATTTCTTAATCATCAAAGTCTGATCTATGCTTTGTTGAAATTCCTTTCGCTGCTTTTTTTACATGTTGTGGCCTTGCTTGTACATCTCTTGTATCAATCATTGTTAAAGGAAAACGAATCCAAGAATCTTTAACAGATTGTTGTCTTGTTGGATAAAATAAAGCGTACGGCTTGCGTAAAGAAGTGAGTCTAAATAGATGGGTAAATAAAAAGATAAATCCAAGTGAAATCCCGAAAAGTCCTCCTATTTCTGCAAATATGAGAAACGGGAAACGTAGTAATCGAACCGCATTACCCATTTTATAAATAGGTGTAATAAAGGAAGCGAGTGCTGATAGTGCAACGATAATTAATAAAATGTTACTCGTTAAACCTGCTTGTACAGATGCTTGTCCGATTACGATACCCCCTACGATACCGAGCGTTTGACCAACTTTCATCGGTAACCTCGCGCCAGCTTCTCTCAGTAAGTCGATCGCAAGTTCTAAAAAGAGTGCTTCAATTAAAGGTGGGAATGGTACTTGTGCTCTTGATAAAATTAAGGTTTCAAGTAAATCACTTGGAATAAGTTCATAATGATAATTTAAAACTGCAACGTATAACGGTGTAGCGCAAATTGAAAATAGAACGGCAATTAATCTTAAAATCCTTGAAAATGTAGCGTACATCCAGGAGACGTTATAGTCTTCTGGTGAAATGAAAAAATCAAAATAGGATACGGGTGTTAGTAAAACACTTGGAGAACCATCAACAAAAATAGCGATTTTTCCATCAATTAGTGCTTTTGTAACTCTATCAGTACGTTCTGTATTGATATAGAGAGGGAAAATCGATTTTTCACCCATTAATTCTTGTAAATAAGCACTATCATTAATTTGATCATATTCAAGAGCGCGTAATGACTCTTCTAGAAAATCTACATTATCTTTTTCAGCAAGGTTGTCTAAATACATCATGACAACTTTTGTTTTGGAAAACTCGCCGATAATCATTTCTTTTGTTTGTAAATCTAAAACAGGAAGACGTTTTCGAACTAAATTAATGTTTGTATCAATATCCTCTACGAAACCTTCTTGCGGACCAATAACAGTTGATTCGTTTAAAGGAGGGGTTGGTGCACGATAATTATCAATTGCAATGTTTGCAAGCATACATTTTTGATCTTGCTGATTCAATTGAATAATCGCATGCCCCTTTAAAACCATATCCTCAATTTTTTGTAAGTCGTTC
Organism: Bacillus sp. JAS24-2; assembly: GCF_008274905.1. Classification (NCBI taxonomy): domain Bacteria; kingdom Bacillati; phylum Bacillota; class Bacilli; order Caryophanales; family Bacillaceae; genus Bacillus; species Bacillus sp. JAS24-2. The sequence continues at coordinate 4,513,478 of NZ_CP031068.1, read as the reverse complement.
GTAATTGTAATGCCGCTCATCGGGATATGTTCCTTAAGCTCTTCTAGTGATGCGTTAGGTCGTTCTAAAAGAGTGGGCATTAAATACTTTTGTAATTTTTCTCCATCAAGTGAAGGGCGATAGTAAGAAATCCAATAAGGCATCGTTTCATCGTCGGATGTATGATAATTTACAAAATCACTAGACTTTTTCAGCTTCTCTATTAAATTTTGTAAAGAATGAATACGATCTTTTTCTGGTTTTGTAAAGTCATAAATACTATTACCTCCAGAGCTTTGTTGCTTACTTTGAGAAGGTTCATCTTGCTTAGTGTTTTGCTGTTTATCTTGAAACGAATCACCTTGTTTAGCACTTTGTTGTTTATCTTGAGACGAATCATCTTGTTTAGCACTTTGTTGCCTATCTTGAGAGGAATCATCCTGTTTAGCGCTTTGTTGCTTATCTTGAGACGAATCATCTTGTTTAGCACTTTGTTGCCTATCTTGAGAGGAATCATCCTGTTTAGCGCTTTGTTGCTTATCCTGAAACGAATCACCTTGTTTAGCACTTTGTTGCCTATCTTGAGAGGAATCATCCTGTTTAGCGTTTTGTTGCTTATCCTGAGAAGGGTCATTTTGTTTAGCACTTTGCTGCTTATCTTGAGAGGAATCATCCTGTTTAGCGTTTTGTTGCTTATCCTGAGAAGGGTCATCTTGTTTAGCACTTTGCTGCTTATCCTGAGACGAATCCTCTTGTTTAGCGTTTTGTTGCTTATCCTGAGACGAATCACCTTGTTTAGCGTTTTGTTGCTTATCCTGAGAGGAATCCTCTTGTTTAGCGTTTTGTTGCTTATCCTGAGAGGAATCCTCTTGTTTAGCACTTTGTTGCTTATTCTGAGAAGAATCCTTTTGCTCGTTATTTTTACCTTTATTATGTTTCATACTTCTAGTCTGTTCTTTGTTATCATCCTCTTGATTGTTAGAATGCTGCTCCTGATTATCTGTTTCGTTTGCTTCTGGTTTATTTGATTTTTTTTTCTTACGTAACCAATTCCAAATCATATGTACGCCCTCTTTAATCTTGTAATATAGTGCTATTTTGTGGCTAATTTTGTATATTATTCATTTATTTATGAAAAGAAGAAGGAGATTAGTTTGCATAGAAAAAAACTTTAGTAAGCAGTTCATACTATAACGGGGAGAGGGAGAGTCTGTGCAAATTGTAAAAAAGGAGAAGTTTGTTTTAAAAGGGTTTACGTTTGAAAATGGCAGAGAAATTCCTGTTCAAATGGGATACGAGACATATGGCACTTTAAATAGAGAAAGGTCAAATGTGATTTTGGTTTGTCATTATTTTAGTGCAACAAGTCATGCGGCAGGAAAATATACAGTGCATGATGAGGAGTCTGGTTGGTGGGATGGGCTAATTGGACCTGGAAAAGCAATTGATACAAATAAGTATTTTGTTATATGTACGGATAATCTTTGTAATGTGCAGGTGAGGAATCCATATGTAATTACAACAGGACCGAAATCAATTAATCCAGAAACTGGAGAAGAATATGCTATGGATTTTCCGATTTTTACATTTCTTGATGTAGCTTGTGTGCAATATGAGTTAATAAAAGGTATGGGAATTTCAAGGTTACACGCTGTAATCGGACCGTCGGCGGGGGGGATGATTGCACAACAATGGGCGGTTCACTATCCACATATGGTAGAGCGGATGATTGGCGTTATTACGAACCCACAAAATCCAATTATTACGTCAGTAAACGTAGCGCAAAATGCGATTGAAGCAATTCAACTGGATCCAAGTTGGAAAGAGGGGAAATATGGAGAACAGCAGCCGATAAAGGGGCTTCATTTAGCAAATAGAATGATGTTTATGAACGCGTTTGATGAGCATTTTTATGAAATGGCATTTCCTCGTAATAGTATAGAGATAGAACCTTATGAAAAGTTTGCTACACTAACATCATTTGAAAAAGAAATAAATAAAGCGACATATAGAAGTATGGAGTTAGTAGATGCAAATTCATGGATATATACTGCGAAGGCAGTTTTATTGCATGATATTGCACATGGGTTTTCTTCACTAGAAGAATCTCTTTCTAACATAGAAGCGAATGTACTTATGATTCCGTGTAAACAAGATTTGCTTCAGCCGTCTCGTTATAATTATAAAATGGTTGATATTTTGCAAAAACAAGGAAAATATGCGGAAGTATATGAGATAGAAAGTATAAATGGGCATATGGCAGGAGCATTGGATATTCATTTATTCGAAAAGAAAGTTTATGAATTTTTGAATCGGAAAGTATCTAGTTTTGTGTAGAAGGAAAATGATGGGGAAAAGGTGCAGTGTTTGAAGTAGGCACCTTTTTTCACATGATTTGTAGACGGAAAATATATGTAGCAATTGCTATACCGAAAAACGCTATGCTAAGCAATAGAAATAAGAATGACATTTCTTGTGGCGATTTTATCTTTTTATTATTTTTCATACTAAGTACAATAATTGCAGCGAGTAAGAACACAATGCCTATAATGAAAAGAAAAAGCGTCATTTTAATCGACTCCTTTCATAAAACAAGTATATTGAGGATACAATGTGCTAGTTATGTTTGTAAAGAATAAGTTTTACGAGAAAATTGAGAAATAGCTTTTCGATTCTTTGCGTTCTTTCTTTTGCATGCTAAAATTGGTAGAGAATGTTTGTGAAAAAGAAACTAAAGGTTTTATTGTATATAAGGAGGAACTACATATGACAGAAGTTAAAACAATTACTACAGAAGAGGTGCAAGAGCGTTTAGAAAATGGAGAAACGTTATTTTTAGTAGATGTAAGAGAAGATGAAGAAGTAGCGGCAGGAAAGATTCCAGAAGCTGTACATATTAAAATGGGGGATATCCCACATAAAGTAGATTTCTTTAATAAAGAGAATGAATATATCTTTATTTGTCGTTCAGGAATGCGCAGTGAAAATGTATGTCATTATTTAAATGAACAAGGGTTTAAAACAGTGAACATGGTTGGCGGTATGCTTCAATATGAAGGTGAAACGAAATAGTTAATTGAAAAAAACTTGAAACGAGTCTGTTTCAAGTTTTTTTCTTTTGCATACAGTATAAAAAGGAGGAGGGGTAAATGGGGATTAATTTGCGTAAAGTAAAAATTATTAATAATACAGGAGCTGTTAATGTCGGTGACTGTTATGATCTCTCACCTTTAGCTGTAGCAAAAGTATATGCAGGTGCTGGAGGATCAAGTGCGGCTATTTTTTTAAATGGAAAAAGGCAGCCAGAAGCGGTCATTAGAACATCAGTATTTCTTCCGCCTTTGGCAACGAGTACACGTACGTTAGGTTCATAGAGGAAAGGTAGAGTGTAATTATGCCTGCTCATATAAAAGAGTTTGTTATTGTGAATAACACTGGAAATATATTTACCGGTGATAATTTGAGTGACACTTCATTTACTGCTTCGAAATCATATAGTGGTTCAATGGGGTGTACTTGGATTGATGTTGTTACAGTAATAGGGACGGAGACGAAGCTTTGTTTACAGCCGGGAGATTCGGTGACGACGACGTATACAAGGGGCACTCCTGCTGGTACTGTAACAGGAGCAAATATGGGGCAAAATGTAAATACATCGAGTATAGCGCAAGCTGTCCCTAATACAGATAATATGGATTCAATTGCAGGACTCCCTTAAGAAATTAAGGGAGTTTTTATTATTTAAAATAAAAATAGTCTTGGAAATTATTTTTGTAAATAGATTAAGAAGAGGCTTATTTATTATGAAAAAGATGGTTTGTAGGTGGTGAAAGTGTGAAGAATCGTGATAATAATCGTGATAATAATCGGAAGCAAAATTCGTTAAGCTCTAATTTTAGAATTCCACCCGAACTTATTGGGCCTACTTTCCCCCCTGTTCCAACTGGGTTTACAGGTATAGGGATTACTGGTCCAACCGGTCCACAAGGCCCAACAGGACCTCAAGGACCAAGAGGATTACAAGGTCCGATGGGGGAGATGGGCCCGACAGGACCTCAAGGTGTGCAAGGGATACAAGGATCAGTTGGGCCAATAGGTGCAACTGGACCAGAAGGACAGCAGGGCCCACAAGGATTGAGAGGACCACAAGGAGAAACTGGAGCGACAGGACCTCAAGGGGTGCAAGGGTTACAAGGTCCGATTGGTCCAACGGGAGCGACTGGGGCACAAGGTATACAAGGGATACAGGGATTACAGGGGCCAATTGGAGCGACGGGACCTGAGGGACCTCAAGGAATACAAGGCGTCCAAGGGTTACCGGGTGTAACTGGTCCACAAGGAATACAAGGAGCACAAGGGATACAAGGAACACAAGGACCGAGTGGAAATACAGGTGCAACCGGAGCAACTGGTCAGGGGATAACAGGCCCGACTGGAATAACAGGTCCAACTGGGATAACTGGACCATCTGGAGGACCTCCTGGTCCGACGGGGCCGACTGGTGCGACAGGTCCGGGCGGTGGACCGAGTGGAAGTACAGGTGCGACTGGAGCAACTGGGAATACTGGAGCTACAGGAAGTACAGGGGTAACAGGAGCAACGGGAAGTACAGGTCCGACTGGAAGCACGGGAGCACAGGGCTTGCAAGGAATCCAAGGGATTCAAGGGCCAATTGGGCCAACAGGTCCAGAAGGTCCGCAGGGTATTCAAGGTATTCCTGGTCCGACGGGAGTAACTGGTGAACAAGGAATACAAGGAGTTCAAGGTATTCAAGGGGCAACGGGAGCAACAGGAGATCAAGGTCCACAAGGTATACAGGGGGCTATAGGGCCTCAAGGGGCAACAGGGGCAACAGGAGATCAAGGTCCACAAGGAATACAAGGAGTACCAGGGCCATCAGGAGCAACAGGGCCACAGGGAGTTCAAGGGATACAAGGTCCGATGGGTGATATAGGACCAACAGGTCCAGAAGGCCCAGAGGGACTTCAGGGGCCGCAAGGAATTCAAGGTGTGCCAGGTCCAGTTGGAGCGACGGGTCCAGAGGGTCCTCAGGGGATACAAGGTATTCAAGGACCGGTAGGAGCAACAGGTCCACAAGGAATACAGGGAATACAAGGTGTGCAAGGGATAACGGGAACAACTGGAGTACAAGGAGCAACTGGAATTCAAGGGATACAAGGGGAAATAGGAGCAACGGGTCCAGAGGGTCCCCAAGGAGTGCAAGGTGCTCAAGGGGAGATTGGTCCAACAGGTCCGATGGGTCCCCAAGGTGTGCAAGGAGTACAAGGAATTCAAGGAGCGACGGGCGCACAAGGAGTGCAAGGTCCACAGGGAATTCAAGGAATCCAAGGTCCGACGGGGGCAACAGGAGATACGGGAGCAACTGGGGCGACAGGGGAAGGCACTACAGGTCCAACAGGAGTAACCGGTCCAACAGGGGTAACAGGACCATCTGGAGGACCAGCAGGACCGACCGGCCCAACGGGGCCATCAGGTCCGGCGGGAGTAACAGGTCCATCAGGTGGACCACCTGGCCCGACAGGAGTAACCGGGGCGACAGGAGTAACAGGAGATACTGGGGCGACAGGCTCAACTGGAGTGACAGGAGCGACAGGAGAAACGGGAGCAACCGGAGTGACGGGTTTGCAAGGTCCGCAAGGAATCCAAGGTGTGCAGGGAGAGATAGGTCCGACGGGTCCCCAAGGTGTTCAAGGTCCCCAAGGAATTCAAGGAGTAACGGGGGCCACTGGAGATCAAGGTCCGCAAGGGATTCAAGGCCCACAAGGCGACATAGGTCCAACCGGCCCACAAGGAATTCAAGGCCCACAAGGTTCTCAAGGAATCCAAGGAGCGACAGGGGGAACAGGAGCACAAGGTCCACAGGGAATCCAAGGTCCGCAAGGTGACATAGGTCCGACTGGGCCACAAGGTCCAACTGGAATCCAAGGGATACAAGGAGAAATAGGTCCAACAGGTCCAGAAGGCCCAGAAGGACTTCAGGGCCCGCAAGGAATACAAGGTGTTCAAGGGCCAGTTGGAGCAACGGGTCCAGAGGGTCCTCAGGGGATACAAGGCATTCAAGGACCGGTAGGAGCAACAGGCCCACAAGGTCCACAAGGAATACAGGGAATCCAAGGTGTGCAAGGGATAACGGGAGCAACTGGAGCACAAGGAGCAACTGGAATTCAAGGGATACAAGGGGAAATAGGAGCAACCGGTCCAGAGGGCCCCCAAGGAGTGCAAGGTATACAAGGGGTGATTGGTCCAACCGGTCCGATGGGGACACAGGGAGTGCAAGGAATTCAAGGGATTCAAGGAGCAACAGGTGCACAAGGAGTGCAAGGCCCACAAGGAATTCAAGGGATACAAGGTCCGACGGGAGCAACAGGAGATACGGGGGCAACCGGAGCGACGGGAGAAGGAACTACCGGTCCAACAGGAGTGACTGGTCCGTCAGGAGGACCAGCAGGACCGACCGGCCCAACGGGGCCATCAGGTCCGACAGGAGTGACAGGTCCATCAGGTGGACCACCTGGCCCGACAGGAGCAACAGGTGCGACAGGAGTAACAGGAGATACCGGGGCGACAGGCTCAACTGGAGTGACAGGAGCGACAGGAGCAACGGGAGCAACCGGAGTGACGGGTTTACAGGGCCCGCAAGGAATCCAAGGTGTTCAAGGAGAGATAGGTCCAACCGGTCCACAGGGTATTCAAGGTCCTCAAGGAATCCAAGGAGTAACGGGGGCAACCGGAGCACAAGGTCCCCAAGGAATTCAAGGCCCACAAGGCGACATAGGTCCAACCGGCCCGCAAGGAATTCAAGGTCCTCAAGGAATCCAAGGAGCGACAGGAGCAACAGGAGCACAAGGCCCACAGGGAATCCAAGGTCCACAAGGTGACATAGGTCCGACCGGCCCACAAGGCCCGCAAGGAATTCAAGGCCCGCAAGGAATTCAAGGTCCAACGGGAGCTACAGGAGCAACCGGAGCGACAGGTCCACAAGGGATTCAAGGTCCACAAGGAATTCAAGGCCCGCAAGGAATTCAAGGTCCAACGGGAGCTACAGGAGCAACCGGAGCGACAGGTCCCCAAGGAATTCAAGGCCCACAAGGAATTCAAGGCCCGCAAGGAATTCAAGGTCCAACGGGAGCTACAGGAGCAACCGGAGCGACAGGTCTCCAAGGAATTCAAGGCCCACAAGGAATTCAAGGCCCGCAAGGAATCCAAGGTCCAACGGGGGCTACAGGAGCAACCGGTTCACAAGGCCCAACTGGAGATACAGGTCCAACCGGAGCTGGAGCCACTGGAGCGACCGGGGCGACTGGAGTTAGTACAACTGCAACATATGCATTTGCGAATAATACATCAGGAACCGCTATTTCTGTTTTATTAGGTGGCACGAATGTACCATTACCGAACAATCAAAATATTGGTCCAGGAATTACTGTTAGTGGAGGAAATACTGTATTTACAGTTGCGAATGCAGGGAATTATTATATAGCTTATACAATTAATCTAACGGCAGGATTACTTGTAAGTTCTCGTATAACTGTAAATGGCAGTCCGCTTGCGGGAACGATAAATGCTCCGACAGTTGCTACTGGTTCATTTAGTGCAACAATAATTGCTAACTTGCCTGCTGGAGCTGCTGTTAGCTTACAGTTATTTGGAGTAGTTGCAATAGCTACATTATCTACAGCAACGCCAGGGGCTACCCTGACTATTATTAGATTAAGTTAATAAGCAGAGAACCTTGAAGCTTTTATGTTTCAAGGTTTTTTTATCTTTGTATTTGTAAGTAAACCTCGTTAACCAGGGGGAGTGAATCCCCTCTAATTATTTAAAGTTTCACTTTATTCACTTGAGCAAAAACATCGCAGTTCGAAAATATATTATAATAGAATGAAAAGAAAGAAATTTGGCAGAAAGGGAGGGTGGCGATGCAGGAGATGGTTAAAGATTTTTTTGGACGCCCACTTCAAGATTTACGTATATCTGTCATTGATCGTTGCAATTTTAGATGTACATATTGTATGCCAGCGGAAATATTTGGGCCAGAATATGCTTTTTTGAAAGACGAGTTTTTACTAACTTTTGATGAAATTGAGCGTTTGGCAAAATTATTTGTTAGCATCGGTGTACGGAAAATTAGACTTACTGGCGGTGAGCCACTGCTTCGTAAAGATTTAACAAAACTTATTGCACGTCTTGTGAAAATTGATGGGCTAATAGATATAGGGTTAACGACAAATGCTATTCATTTAACGAAACAAGCGAAGGCATTAAAAGAAGCTGGATTACATAGAGTGAATGTTAGTTTAGATGCGATAGATGATGACATATTTAAGAATATTAATGGTCGAAATATTAATACGAAACCGGTAATTAAGGGAATTATAGCAGCTAAAGAGGCGGGCTTGGAAGTAAAGGTAAATATGGTTGTGAAAAAAGGGATGAACGATCATCAAGTACTACCGATGGCTGCGTATTTTAAAGAGCAAGGAATCACGCTTCGGTTTATTGAGTTTATGGATGTTGGTAGTACAAATGGGTGGAATTTTGATCAAGTCGTTACAAAACGAGAATTGATTGAGATGATTCATAAGGTGTATCCGCTTGAGCCAGCTGAAGCGCATTACTTTGGTGAAGTTGCGAAGCGATATCGGTACGTTGGAACAAATGTTGAAGTTGGTTTTATTACATCTGTTTCTGAGTCATTTTGTGTCTCTTGTACGAGGGCGAGAATTTCGGCAGATGGAAAGTTTTATACGTGCTTATTTGCGACAGAGGGTTTGGATGTAAGAGAACTTCTTAGAGGAAATCTTTCGGATGAGGAGTTATTAAGTGTTATACAAGATGTATGGATGAATAGAAAAGATAGGTATTCGGATGAACGAACAGAAGAAAGTGCAAAAAATCGTCCGAAAATCGAAATGTCTTATATAGGAGGATAAGAAAGGGGGGTATCGCATGCAGGAGCGATATTCAAGACAAATATTATTTTCTGGTGTTGGAGAAGAAGGACAGAGAAAAATAAGAGAGAAGCATGTGCTTATTATTGGTGCTGGTGCTCTCGGTGCGGCAAATGCAGAAGCGATTGTTAGAGCGGGTGTTGGAAAAGTAACGATTGCTGATCGTGATTATGTAGAATGGAGTAATTTACAAAGACAACAACTATATACAGAAGAAGATGCAAAGCAGTATAAACCGAAGGCGGTAGCGGCAGCAGAGCATTTAAGAGCGATTAATTCTGAAGTGGAAATAAATCCGGTTGTGACAGATGTAACGGTGCAAGAAATGGAAGAATTAGTGAATGATGTAGATTTAATATTAGATGCGACAGATAATTTTGAAACGCGTCTTCTCATTAATGATATTTCACAAAAGTATAATATTCCGTGGATATATGGTGGGTGCGTTGGAAGCTACGGAGTAACGTATACAATTTTACCAGGGAAAACACCGTGTTTTCGCTGTTTAATGGAGCATCCGGCGAGCGGAGCAACATGTGACACAGCTGGTATTATACAACCGGCAGTACAATTAGTAGTTGCGCATCAAACTACGGAAGCGCTGAAAATATTAGTAGAAGACTACGGAGCGCTTCGTGAAACGATGTTATCATTTGATCTTTGGAATAATCAACAGATGGCATTTAAAGTGAATAGGCAGAAAAAAGATACTTGTTTATCTTGCGGAAGGTTACGTACATATCCGAGTTTAACATTTGAAGCACAAACGAAAACAGAAGTGTTATGTGGGCGAAATACAGTGCAAATTCGTCCAGGTGTGCGGAAGAATTTTAATTTGGAAGAAATTAAAAAGCGCTTACAAAGAAGCGTAGAGATAAAGGCGACACCTTATTTATTGTCGTTTCCGGTAGAAGAATATCGTTTTGTTTTATTTACAGATGGCAGAGTTTTCATTCATGGGACGAATGATATAAATGTAGCGAAAAGTTTATATGCAAGATATATAGGTTGAACCTAAAGGGAATCCTTTAGGTTCAACGGAGAAAGGATTATGAATTTCTCGTATAATCTCCACTTTTTCCGCCTGTTTTTTCAAGTAAGTAGGTTTCGCCGATAATCATACCTTTATCGACAGCTTTACACATATCATACACAGTAAGAGCGGTAGCCGAAGCAGCTGTTAAAGCTTCCATTTCAACACCGGTGCTACCTTCTGTTTTAACTTTTACTTCAATGAGTAAACGATATTGTTCTTCTGATTGTTTCCAATCGAAAGAAACGTCAACACCTTTTAATAGTAAAGGATGGCACATTGGGATAATATCAGAAGTTCGTTTCGCAGCCATAATGCCTGCGATTTGCGCAACTGCTAATACGTCACCTTTCCCAATTTCATTGTGAGAGATTTTATCGTAAATTTCTTTCGTAACGACAATGCTAGAGCACGCAATTGCTGTTCGAACGGTTGCTTTTTTGTCACTTATATCAACCATCTTCGCGCGTCCTTGGTCATTAAAGTGTGTAAATGAAGACATGGAATTCCTCCTTGAAGTAATTTCTATTGAATATATAAAGTTTAATCGAGATAAAAAAAATTGCAAATATGAGGTGAGAAACGATGGTAGAAAAACGAATTCCAATTCAAGTTGCTGAGGCAGTAGAACGGGTAATGAAATATGCAAAGCATGGTGAAGTAGAAGAAATTTCTATTACGGAAAGTTACGGGAGAATTCTCGGGGAAGATGTTGTCTCAGATCATGACGTTCCTCATTTTGATCGTTCCCCTTACGATGGTTTCGCCATTCGAGCAGAAGATACGAAAGAAGCAACTCAAGAGAATCCAGTTGAATTTGAAGTAATAGGAAAAATCGGGGCAGGTTCTGTTTTTACAGAAGAAGTAGGATCTTTTCAGGTGGTTCGTATTATGACAGGAGCAGCTATTCCACAAGATTGCAATGCAGTCGTAATGCTAGAGCTGACAGAAGGGTTTGAGAAGAACGGGAAAACATATATGAAGTTAAAACGCCCTTTTAATAACGGTGACAATGTGTCGTTTAAAGGAGAAGATATAAAACAAAATCAAGTTCTCGTTCAGAAAGGCGTTGCAATTAATCCAGGTGTTGCCGCCTTATTAGCAACGTTTGGATATAGCACTGTGAAAGTTGTAAAACAGCCTGTTGTCGGTATTGTAACGACAGGAAGTGAATTATTAGAAGTACATGAGCCGTTAGAACCGGGGAAAATTAGAAATAGTAACTCGTATATGATCGCAGCTCAAATTATGAAAGCTGGCGGGAAAGTTCGTTATTATGGTCAACTCGCGGATGAGTTAGATGCATGTTTTACAGCTGTTCAATCAGCGGTGGATGAGGTCGACATTTTAATTACAACAGGCGGTGTATCAGTAGGAGATTATGACTACTTACCAGCTATTTATGAAAGGTTACAGGCAAATGTACTCTTTAATAAGATAGCCATGAGGCCCGGAAGTGTAACGACAGTAGCTGAAGTTGATGGAAAGTTACTCTTTGGTTTATCAGGAAATCCGTCTGCTTGTTATGTAGGCTTTGAATTATTTGTGCATCCAATTATAAAAACGTATTTGTATGCGAAGGAACCTCACGTATATAGAGCGGATGCTATTTTACAAAAAGATTTTCCAAAGCCAAATCCATTTACTCGTTTCGTAAGAGCGAACGTAACAATTGTGGACGGGGCGTTACAAGCGATGCCAGTTGGTTTAGATAAATCGAGTGCGGTATCTTCACTTGCAGATGCGAATGCTTTTATCGTGTTACCTGGAGGAACGAGAGGATTTGAGACCGGAATGAAAGTATCCGTATTATTGTTAGAGCACTCTGAGGGATGTGATTGGCCATGGGCAAAGCCCCTTCAATCTTACAAATAGTAGGATATCAAAATAGCGGGAAAACAACACTTGTTGAGAAAGTGGTGCATGCATTAGCTGAACGAAAAATGAAAGTTGCTACAATTAAACATCACGGGCACGGAGGCTTTCCAGAAGTAGCGCAAAAAGATAGCGAAAGACACCGTAAAGCTGGTGCTGTCGTAAGTAGTGTAGAAGGTGCTGGATTGCTTTCACTTTCTTCACTAAGAAAGAAATGGTCCTTGCAAGAAATTATTCGCTTATATGAGTTTTTTGAAGTGGATACAATTTTAATAGAAGGCTATAAAAAAGAGAATTACTCGAAAGTAGTGTTACTTCGTTCTGCGGAAGACATTGAGCTTTTACATAAAGTAGAAAATATAGTGGCGGTTATTACGTGGTATGATGTTCCGGCAAATATACGAGAAGAATATAAAGTATTTCATATAACAGAAGAAGAGTTGTACATAGACTGGTTTTTACAAACGGTTAGGAGTGCGAAATGATAAATACATATTATGAAGTAATTGATACAGAAATCTCAATTGAAGAAGTAACGAAGAAAGTAATTCGACGTGAATGCGGTGCTGTTACAACATTTATTGGAACGGTTAGAGAGTTTACGAAAGGGCGTCGTACATTATACTTAGAGTATGTTGCTTATAAGACGATGGCAGAAAAGATGCTAGAGAAAATTGGCTTGGAAGTGAAAGAGAAATGGCCAGGTACATATGTTGCGATTACACATCGCATCGGTACGTTGCAAATTTCTGATATAGCGGTTGTTGTTGCTGTTTCAACACCACACCGTAAAGCGGCTTATGAAGCGAACGAATATATTATGGAACGCATAAAACAAATTGTTCCGATTTGGAAAAAGGAGTTTTGGGAAGATGGTGACTCATGGATTGGTGATCAATTAGAAAAAACACCATATCCGGCGGGAGAGCCTGGGAAGGAGCTATAAGTATGATTAGAGTATTGTTATTTGCGCACTTGCAAGAAGAAGCAGGGACAAGTGAATTACAAATAGAGAAAGAAAATATTACGGTTGCACAGTTAAAAGATGTTGTTGCGAACGAATATAATGTACCAGTTTCAGAGCCAATTATGGTTGCGATTAATGAAGAATACGCAAATGAAGATGACAGGGTCCAATCTGGTGATGTTGTTGCACTAATTCCACCAGTGAGCGGTGGTTAATATTGGATTTATTAAAACGACTTTCCTACATAGGGAAAGTCGTTTTTTTATGGCAGTTTTGAGAACACTAATCTATAGAACAAGGAGGGAACTATGAAAAAAATATGTGTCGTTATCACAATGCTATGTGTGGCCTTTTTCTCTTCTCCAAGCGATTCTTTCGCGAAAGAATCAAGAGAACAGCTTTTAGAGAGTGCATTATCAAATAGGTACTATTCAGTTATTAGACAAGTGACAGAAGATCAATATGAATGTGCTTCAGTTATAGATATAAAGCGTCTCGGCAAGAAAGATGAATTTGTTCCTAGATACGAATTGAAGCTACAATTTCTTACATTTCAAGGAGCGCATAATCCGCCGAACGATAAAGTTACGCTTACTTTGGAAGATCATTTAGATCACGTAAAGATAAAGAAAGTGGAGCGAGAAAAGAATGTTTCTGACGCTATTGCAGAAAAAGTTTGTGAACGGGAAAAAGAAAAAATAAAAGCTCACTCTAACGACTTAGAGTGATAATCTATGGCATTTAGTAAAGAAAGGTAATGAGTGATGGATATATTTTTAGCGATTTTACCAGCTATATTTTGGGGAAGTATTGTGCTATTTAACGTAAAACTGGGCGGGGGCCCGTATAGTCAAACGCTCGGAACAACATTTGGAGCACTTATTTTTTCAATTGTTGTTTATATTTTTATGAAGCCAGTATTAACACCTACCGTTATCGGAGTTGGAGTTGTGTCAGGTTTATTTTGGGCGCTTGGTCAGGCGAATCAATTGAAAAGTATTGATTTAATGGGTGTTTCGAGGACGATGCCAATTTCAACAGGACTTCAATTAGTCGCGACGACTTTATTTGGCGTTATCGTATTTCATGAATGGTCCACGACAATATCGGTCGTTCTTGGGGTTTTAGCGCTCGTTTGTATTATTATCGGTGTTATTTTAACATCGCTTCAAAGTGAAGAAGAAAAGAATGCAGAGCAAGCAGCAAACTTTAAAAGAGGTATCGTAATTTTATTAATTTCAACAGTCGGTTATTTAGTTTACGTAGTAGTAATTAGGTTATTTAACGTAGATGGCTGGTCGGCTTTGTTGCCACAAGCAGTTGGTATGGTGTTAGGTGGGATTTTGCTTACCTTTAAACATCATCCATTTAATAAATATGCAATTCGCAATATTATTCCAGGATTAATTTGGGCAGCTGGAAATATGTTTTTATTCATTTCACAGCCGCGTGTTGGAGTCGCAACAAGTTTCTCGCTATCGCAAATGGGAATTATTATTTCCACGCTTGGTGGGATCCTTATATTAGGTGAAAAGAAAACGAAACGTCAATTAACGGGTATCGTTGTCGGTATCGTTTTTATTATCGCAGCCGGAATTATGTTAGGTATAGCCAAAAGTTAAAGGAGGTATGGAAATGTATAGTGATTTAGCAGGGAAAGTTGTCGTTATTACAGGATCAGCAACTGGTCTCGGAAGAGCGATGGGAGTGAGGTTTGCTAAGGAAAAAGCGAAAGTGGTTATTAATTATCGCTCACGAGAATCAGAAGCGAATGATGTGTTAGAAGAAATTAAAAAGGTAGGCGGCGAAGCGATTGCTGTAAAAGGTGATGTAACCGTCGAATCAGATGTTGTGAATCTCATTCAATCTGCTGTGAAAGAGTTTGGTACGCTTGACGTTATGATTAATAATGCAGGGATAGAAAACGCGGTACCGTCGCATGAAATGCCGCTTGAAGATTGGAATAGGGTAATTAATACAAATTTAACAGGTGCTTTTTTAGGAAGTCGTGAAGCGATTAAATATTTTGTAGAACATGATATTAAAGGGTCTGTCATTAATATGTCTAGTGTTCATGAGAAAATTCCGTGGCCACTATTTGTGCACTATGCAGCAAGTAAGGGTGGCATTAAACTGATGACAGAAACGCTAGCGTTAGAATATGCGCCAAAAGGTATTCGAGTAAATAATATTGGGCCAGGTGCAATTAATACGCCAATTAATGCCGAAAAGTTTGCTGATCCTAAAAAACGTGCTGACGTAGAAAGTATGATACCTATGGGCTATATTGGAAAACCTGAAGAAATCGCAGCAGTAGCAACTTGGCTTGCTTCATCAGAGGCGAGTTACGTAACTGGAATTACGTTATTTGCAGATGGTGGAATGACTTTATACCCATCGTTTCAAGCTGGGCGTGGGTAATATGAAAAGGACAAAGAGTTTTATCTCTTTGTCCTTTTTTACAAAAAAAATAGCGTTCGGCTATTTTAAAATTAATGATTAATTGTATCTTGAAGAAATTCTGTTGCTTGATGTTCAGTAACATTTTGTACGAGCGCGACTTCGCTGATCATCATTTTTCGTGCATTATCTAGCATTTGTTTTTCGCTCGCATTTAATGTTCTCTCTTTATTACGGCGAAGTAAATCCCGAACCACTTCTGCGCTATCTTGTAAATTGCCATTTTTCATTTTTTCCATATTCATTGTATATCTTTGTTTCCATGAGAGTGATGGGTCTGACTCCCCGTTTTGAAATTCAAGAAGTATATCATCTAACGTACCTCGATCAACGATATAACGAATACCTGATTTTTTTAATTGTTCCATCGGAAGCATTACTTGCATATCTTTACTAATGATGCGTATCACACAATATTGACGTGAAGTACCTAATATTTCTTTCTCTTCAATTGCTTCGATAATTCCTGCACCGTGCATTGGATAAACGATTTTATCACCAATTTGAAACAAATCATCCACCTCCATATGTGGTAACCACTTTTAATGATAGCATACGCATGTAAAAATGTCAAATTTTATATAATAACATAACATTTATATTAGAGTCAATAATATGGAGTGGTTTTTTTTATGTTTTTTTGAACATATTTATCCCGCATTAACGGGCGATAAGACCCCCATCTCAAAATTTAGAAAAAGCAAAGAAGTTAGGTGGGGGGCGGGCTGATTAAAGTTTCACTTTATAGTGATTTTTTTAGAAAAATAGTACAGGTGAGAAAGAAGGCATATCCACTTATTTTTAAGCATAAAATGTAAAAGCGCTAATACAATATACCTAAATCCGTTCTTTGCAAAGGAGGGAGAGAAGGTGGGGCGCACAATAAAAATTGATATTACAAATAAAGTTGTAGCTAAATTTAGACCAAATTATTTGGAATTATATACGAGTAAATTTATGATAGGTAAGTTTTATGTCTATACTGAAGATAAAAAATATGTGTTAGAAGACGGATATATATATGAGAATGGAAAGTTTTATCGCATCATAGATACGCACCGTGGCAATAATCAAGCGGCGGAGGGCTGCGATCTAGGATGGTGTTAACATGATTCGTGTGAAAGTGTTTGATGAAAGTCACGAAAAAGACTTAGAAGACGCTGTGAATGTGTTTTTGAAAAAGATTGATGATAGCAACTTTGTAGATATTAAGTATCAAGTTGGTGTTTCCATTAACGACGATGAAAACCAAATTTATTGTTTTTCAGCAATGATCGTTTATAAAGCATAAAAAAGAGCTGGCTCACCCAGCTCTTTTTTATGTTTTATGTTGGGACAACATGTGTCGGTAATACGTTCATAATAGATTGGGGTGTGCCTAATTTCTTTGTCGTTAAAAGAGGCTCCCCTGTTTCATGATTTTGGGCATCTTTACACATACCAAGGTGATAACGATCACCTAAAAATGGATCAATATAAAAACCATTTTTGAATACTTTATCATTCGGATGTTTTTCATGATGAATATCAGAGCAGTTAATGCAATAGAACATAGCTTTCATCCCCTTTTTATTTTTGTTTGAAAAAAGTGAGTCGGTAGTCATTTCGCTCCTGAGGAAATGTTGAGGAGAAGAGAAATAACTACCTACTCAAATGGTGGGCATATTCCTTCTGATTTGTCATATCTCGCGTATTGTCCCTTGAGGGAAGGAGGAGAGACGAAGTACGCATGATATAAGTAAGGCGCTTCTCTCAAGATAAATGATGGAGTTTCATGTTGAGAGAAGTTTTTATTTTGTATTGCCTTTGTGAGTATATTATGAGGAAATGCTAAGAGGGTGTTTGTCCTGTTGAAAAAATGTTGAGAATTTCTCAACAGTAAAAGAATTAGCGTTGACATGAAACTAAAAGGTGTTATATTATCGAAGTATAACCAAAAGGTGTTATGTTATAACGCCGAGTAAAGGAGAATGAAAATGGAACAACAAAATACATTAAATGATATTAAACAAACAATCGTTTTTAACGCGTCTATTCAAAAGGTATGGAGTGTAGTATCAACTGCAGAAGGGATTGCGTCATGGTTTATGCCAAATGATTTTGTATTAGAGGTAGGACATGAATTTCATGTGCAATCACCATTTGGGCCATCACCATGTAAAGTGTTAGAGATTGATGAGCCAAACTATTTATCTTTCTCATGGGATACAGATGGCTGGGTTGTTTCATTTAATTTGAAAGACTTAGGAGATAACAAAACAGAATTTACGTTAATTCACGGCGGCTGGAAACATCCTGATGAAATTCTTCCGAAAGCAAATGCGAAGAGCTCTATTATTCGCGATAGAATGAGCGGTGGTTGGGTAGCGATTGTAAATGAAAAACTGAAAAAGGTTGTCGAAGGCTAAGTGTCCTCGTCAGCAGCGAAATATGATGTATTTCAAGCAATTGCTGATCCAACCCGCCGAGAAGTAATACGGTTATTAAGTGACAAAGAGTTACCGATTTCCAAAATAACGGATCATTTTCCGATGAGTCGTACTGCGGTTGTAAAGCACCTTCATATTCTTTCGGAAGCGAATTTAGTAAGTGGAAGAAAGAGCGGAAGAGAGAAGATATATCGCTTGCATCCAGAGCCATTAGAGGAATTACAGCAGTGGCTCTCGTATTATGAACGTTTTTGGGATAATAAATTGTCCATGCTGAAACATATTGTGGAGAATGAAGAGTAAAAAGAGGATGACCGAAATGGTCATCCTCTTTATTATTGCTCACTTGTTTGTGTAGCTGGCTTTAATAAAAGCCAAGCGATAATTAATGTACATACTGCTAATACGAAAGTACTCATATAAATGACGTGTACACTTGCTGCTAATGCGGATTGTGATTCAGTGGCTACACTTGCTGTAGTCCCGCCGTGTCCACCAGATACAAGATCAAGGTTTTTAATGCCGCGTGCATGAATCATCGTATTAAAGATTGTTCCAAAGATTGCAGCACCTAACGTTTGACTGAATGTATTAATAAATGTGTTTAAACCAACGGCTGTTCCGCGTGTATGAGCTGGTACGGCTGCTTGAATTGTTACCATGTAAATCGGTGTCACAAGCCCCATTCCTAAGCCGAATAATCCGACTGCTACATAAATAAGGAACGATGGTGAATTTGTTGATAGTGTAAATAATAAGAACGTAGCGACTGATAAAATGCTAGCTCCAAGTAAAATGATTTGTTTCGTTTTTAATTTGCCTACTAAGTTACCAGAGAAAATAGCGCCAAATGTCCACATAACAGGGATTGGCATTAAAATAAGTCCAGCTTCTGTAGCATTTTTCCCTAATACACCTTGGCTCCAAATTGGAAGGTACATTGTAATACTAATAATCATTGCGCCAGCAATAAGAGTTAATATATTTATCGTAGATAATGTACGGTTAGAGAAAAGTGCTAGCGGAATTAATGGTTCTGGAGATTTTTTCTCGATGAATAAGAAAATAATAAATGAAATAGCGGCAAAGATTAATAGGCCGATAATTGTCATGTCTCCCCAGTTTTGCTTACTGCTACCTGTTAATAATGCATATAGTAGAGCGATTGTACTTAATGAGAAGACTGTTGCACCAAGATAATCGATATGATGCTTAGCAGGTTTAATAGATTCTTTGTAGTAAATTGCAATCATTAAGCAAGCGATAATTCCGAATGGAACGTTTAGGAAGAAAATATAGCGCCAAGAAAGGGAATCAACTAAAAATCCACCTACTAACGGTCCGATAACACCGGATACACCCCAAACGGCACTCATCCAACCTTGTGCTTTCGCGCGGTCTTTCGCTTCGCTATATAAGTCTCCAATAATCGTCATTGTGATTGGCATAACAGCACCAGCACCGATACCTTGAAGCGCGCGGAAAAAGATTAATTGTTCCATCGATGTAACGACTCCGCAAAGTGCAGAACCGACTAAAAAGATTGTAGCTCCGATCAGTAAAACTTTTTTACGGCCAAATAAATCAGCGAGCTTTCCGTATATTGGAGTCGAAACAGCTGTTGCAAGCATATAAATTGCATATACCCAACTAACAAGTTCGACGCCTGACAAATCACTCGTTATACGAGGGATTGCTGTACTAACAATCGTTCCTTCTACCGCAGAAAGAAACGTCATTAACATTAAAGACATCATGACTTTTTTTCTCATTTGTTTTCCCCTTACCCTTTTTTAAATATTCAACAATATAAAATATAAAGGTACTAAGGTAAATAAAGCAACAAAAAAGCAATGGAAAGTTACATGGAGCAGATATTTGTCGCTTCTTGTCGGTAAGTCGATAAATTTGGAAAATCGCCGATATAAGTTGCAGAATCGCTGATAAATTTGGGGAATCGCCGATATAAGTTGCGGAATCGCTGATATATTTGTGGAATTGCTCATATAATTTCATGTACCTATAAAAAAAGAAACAGGAATCCCTGTTTCTTTTTTTAATACTGCATTTTCGCGTTTTCTCCAGCTGTCGTTCCGGCAATTCTACCAGTAACAAGGGCTGATGTAATATTATAGCCACCAGTATAACCGTGAATATCAAGAACTTCTCCGCAGAAATATAAGCCGTTCGTAAATTTAGAAGACATTTCTTTCGGGTTAATTTCTTTCACGGATACACCGCCGCCAGTAACGAATGCTTTTTCAATTGACTGCGTACCATTTACATTCACAGTAAACTCTTTAAAGTCTTTCACAAGTGCACGAATCTTTTCGTGAGAAACTTGTCCAGCTTGTTCGCTACCGTCAATTTCATTTTTTTCTAATAAGAATAGGAAGTAACGTTCAGGAACATAACCTTTTAAAACGTTTTTAATTCCTTTTTTCGGATCTTCTTTCATTTGTTTCAGCATGCGCTGAAATAGTTGCTCACTATTTTCCTCTGGCAATGCATCAATACTCATTTGTATTGTATTCGTTTTAAACTTTTTCAGTGCTTTCACGACGAATTGACTACAGCGAAGAGCAGCGGGTCCGGATAGGCCGAAATGAGTGAAGAGCATGTCCATTTTGTGAGAAATGATAGCTTTTCCTTTCGGGTTTAATACACTTAAGTTTATATCACGTAAAGCAAGGCCTTGTAATGAGCGGTCACGTATAAACGGCTCGTTTGAAAGGATAGGTACTTCTGTTGGGAATAATTCTGTGATTGTATGACCCGCTTTTTCAGCCCAAGCATATCCGTCTCCAGTAGATCCAGTTTGAGGAACTGATTTTCCGCCAACAGCGATAACGACGTGATTTGTTTCTAACACTTCACCTGTTTGCAGTATAACTGCTTTCGTTTGACCATTTTCATATTCAATCGTTTCAACAGGCGTATTTGTACGAATTTTTACACCTAAGTCTTTTAATCGTGTTAAAAGTGCGTCTACAACAGATTGTGCTTTGTTTGACACAGGGAACATGCGACCATGGTCTTCTTCTTTCAATTTAACACCAAGATTTTCGAAGAATGTAATAATATCTTCATTATTAAAAATAGAAAAAGCGCTGTATAAGAAGCGACCGTTTCCTGGTATATGTTTAACAATTTCATCAAGTGGTAGACGGTTCGTTACGTTACAGCGTCCGCCACCAGAAATTGCAAGTTTACGCCCAAGTTTATTTCCTTTATCAAGAAGTAAGACATTTGCGCCTTCTTCTGCAGCACCAATTGCAGCCATTAGCCCAGAAGGACCGCCGCCGATGACAATAACATCATAATGCATAATATATCGACCTCATTTTCTACATTTCCTGCCTAAAAGAATAGCATGTTTTCCCTTAAAAGAAAAATAGAGTGAAGTACTGCTTAATGAGAGAATTGTGGTACAATACAAAAGTTAGAGTTCAGCACTATCCTGCCATTTGTAGGCGATAAGACTAAAACCTCAAGATTTAGGAGAAGTAAATAGGGAGTCTGTTAGCCTGTAAATGCTCGAATGGTTCAACTAATAAGGAGTAGGAGAGAAGTCTCCAACTAATTATAGTTTCACTTTATGTAGATGTAGGAGGATTTTTGTATGTCCGATTCAAAATTTCTGCGCGGAACGCTTATTGTTACGCTAGGGACATTTTTAGTAAAGTTCTTAGGCATGATTTACGTCTTTCCGTTTCATGCATTAGTAGGAACAGAAGGCGGAACGCTCTATACATATGGATACATTCCATATACGATCTTTTTAAGTATCGCAACGGCAGGTGTGCCACTTGCTGTTTCAAAATTTGTTTCCAAATATAATGCGCTTGGCGATTATAAAACGAGCCGGAGAATGTTCCGCTCGGGAATGGTTATGATGATAGTAACAGGAGTTCTTTCGTTCCTAGTACTGTACATGACGGCGCCATTGTTTGCAGAAGCGATGCTTGGTAAACAAAGTATACACAATAATGTAGGAGAAGTTACGACGATTATTCGTCTTGTAAGTTTCGCACTTATTGTTGTACCAGCAGCGAGTTTAATTCGTGGTTATTTCCAAGGTCACCAGTCTATGGGACCAACTACCGTTTCACAAATTATTGAACAAATTATTCGTATCGTCTTTTTATTAGCAGGTAGTTTTATCGTTATTAAAGTACTTGGCGGTACAGTTGCAACAGCAGTTGGAGTAGCGACATTTGCTGCGTTCGTTTCAGCGGTTGGAGCACTCGGTGTGTTAATTTGGTACTGGTTAAAACGTAAAAAATATTTGGATCAATATCTAATTGAACAAACTGTACCAGAATCAACAGTAAGCACCGTTCAATTGTTTAAAGAGTTATTTGCATATGCGATTCCTTACGTTGTAATTGGGTTAACAATTCCTTTATATCAACAAATTGATACATTGACATTTAACTCAATTATGCAGGCGATTGGTCAAGGTGATATCGCAGAGCGAGCTCTCGGTATTTTCACAATGTGGACGCATAAGTTAATTATGATTCCTGTATCACTTGCAACAGCGTTTAGTTTAACGCTTGTACCAGCAATTACAAAATCATTTACTGAAAAACAATACCGCTATTTGAAATTGCAAATTACACAAACATTCCAGGCGAATATGTTTTTAACATTGCCAGCAGTTGTCGGTATTTCTTCACTGGCATATCCAATTTATACTGCGTTTTACGATTCAGATCCACTAGGTGGACAAGTATTAATGTGGTATGCACCAGTTGCGTTGTTATTCGCTTTATTTACAGTAACAGCGGCAATCCTGCAAGGTATTAACCAGCAGAAGCATGCGATTATTGCGCTTATAATGGGCGTTATTTTGAAATTTGTATGTAACGTAATCTTTATTCGTTATTTCGGTACAGTAGGAGCAATTCTAGCAACAGCAGTTGGTTTCTTAGCTTCTGTTTGGTACACAAATCAACAAATTAAAAAATACGCACACTATTCATTCGGTGTTGTATATAAAAGAACATTCCAAATTGCAGTACTAACACTTATAATGGTCGTTGCTGTAAAACTATCACAATGGCTTCTATCCTTCATGATTTCGCCTGATGGCCGTATTGGTGCTCTTATAACAGTTGCAATTTGTGCAGGTATTGGCGGTCTTGTTTACGGATTGTTAGCAATTCGCACAGGAGTACTTGAAAGAGTATTTGGCGGAGAAGCATTAGATAAAATTCAACGTAAACTTGGTAGTAGATTTAAAATAAAGTTGAAATCAAGAGGGGCGTAATTACGTCCCCTTTTCTATGATAAATAAAGAAGGTGAAAAACGTGAGATTAGATAAATTATTAGCAAATATGGGATATGGAAGTAGAAAAGAAGTAAAGAAATTATTGAAAGACGGCGTTGTGAAAATTGATGGAACGCCAGTAAAAGATGCGAAAGTTCATGTAAATGTAGAAGAGCAAGAAGTTATGATTCACGGTGAAGTTGTGGAATACAAAGAATTTGTTTACTTAATGATGCATAAACCACAAGGTGTTATTTCAGCGACGGAAGATGATAATCATGAAACAGTAATAGATTTATTAGAATTAGAAGATGCAATCTTTGATCCGTTCCCAGTTGGACGACTTGATATCGATACGGAAGGTTTCTTATTGATAACAAATGATGGGAAGTTATCACATCAATTATTATCTCCGAAAAAGCATGTGCCGAAAAAATATTATGCACACGTTGCAGGAGTAGTAACAGAAGAGGATGTAAAAGAGTTTGCTAAAGGTGTTATTTTAGATGATGGCTATGAAACAAAGCCAGGTGCACTTACAATATTGAAAAGCGATGATATTTCTGAAATTGAGCTTGTGATTACGGAAGGGAAATTCCATCAAGTAAAGCGTATGTTTGAAGCGGTAGGAAAAAAAGTAGTCTACCTAAAGAGAACAGAGATGGGTCCGTTAGTATTAGATGAAGAACTAGAACTTGGACAATACCGAGAGCTAACAGATGAAGAAGTAGAAATGTTAAAAACATATCAAGTAGATACTGACAAGTAGTACCTTTATAGGCGCAGAAAAGACCCCTTTCTAATAATTAGAAAGGGGTATGTATTTATTTACATACAATTATTTTTCGTTATGAGGTCATTCTCACTTTCTTTCCTGTTGTTGTCCACTTACCGCGGCAAGGGCTATACACGAGTTCATTAAACTGCAACACATTTAGATCACGTTGTATCGTTCGCGGTGTGATCCCGAACTCATCTACAAGGTCTTTCGTCGTTACCGTTCCGTTTTCATTGATGTACATATAAATTGATTTAATGCGTGTTAGCATACGAGTAGTTGTAGGTTTCAAGAGAAAACCACTCCTCTACTAGTTTTTTTGACCCCATTCAGGAAAGAAGGTCGTTACTACCATTGTACTCTACATGATAAAATTCATGCTTTAATCTACTTAAATTTTACAGAAATTTAACAAATATTCATATAGAAAAATATTGGTAGTTGACATTGTATATATGGTCAGTCAACTAACACATAAAATTCTACGTAAAACGCCAAATTCCTGCAAATTTTTTTGAAAAAATAAAAGAAAAACTAATACGAAATATCTGAAATATTACAATTGTTCGGTATTTAGTTTTCGTGTATGGCATAAGAGATTTCGGTTTGTTATGATGAAAGAAACAATATAGTGAAGGATGGATGCGTGATGTCAGCAATTAATTGGACAGAAGAAGTTGCGAAACGAAAAGATGATTTAATTCGTGATACACAACAATTTTTACAAATTAAAAGTGTATGGGAAGAAGAATCGGCGAAAGAGGGCGCACCATTCGGTGAAGGTGTAGAAAAAGCTTTATCTTTCATGTTACATAAAGGAGAAACTGAAGGTTTTGCTTCTAAAAATTTAGAAGGATATGCAGGTCATCTTGAAATGGGACAAGGAGAAGAGTTAGTAGGTATTCTTTGTCACGTTGATGTTGTACCAGAAGGAGATGGCTGGACGACTCCTGCATATAGTGCGGATATTCGCGATGGAAAGATTTTTGCACGTGGTGCAATTGACGATAAAGGCCCAACGATGGCAGCATATTATGCGATGAAAATTGTGAAAGAATTAGGCTTACCTCTTTCCAAACGTGTTCGTATGATTATAGGAACAGATGAGGAAAGTAATTGGAAATGTGTAGATCACTACTTTAAAAATGAAGAAATGCCAACAATCGGTTTTGCACCAGATGCAGACTTTCCAATTATTAATGCAGAAAAAGGAATTTCTGACATACAAGTTGTGCAAAATGGTAGTGAAGAGAAAAAAGGTACATATGAACTTGTTTCATTTGATTCAGGGCGCCGTTTAAATATGGTTCCTGATTTTGCAGAAGCGGTTATAACAGGAGAAGATGTAAATGCACTTACAGTAGCATATGAAGAGTATTTACAAACTGCTAAAAAAATAGGGAAATCGACTATAGAAGGAAATGCAGTGACGTTGCAAATAGAAGGAATTTCAGCGCACGGATCTACTCCTGAAAAAGGAGAAAATGCAGGTTTATTATTAGCAAACTTCTTAACTACAGTTTCACTTGATGGAAAAGCAACTGCATTTGCGACATTTGCAACAGAAACATTTACTGGTGATATTTTTGGTGAAAAAGCTACTATTGCTTATAAAGATGAAATTAGCGGTCCGTTAACAGTGAATGTCGGTCGCATTTCTTATACGAAAGAAAACGGTGGTAACTTAGGGCTAAACGTACGTTACCCAGTTACAACTAACTTTGAAGAAACAATTGTGAAGTTGAAAGAATATGTTGGTACGCATGGTTTTGAAGTGGCTGACTATTCTAATTCTCGCCCACATCACGTCGATAAAGATCACGTATTAATCCGTACGTTACAACGTGTGTATGAAGAACAAACAGGTGAAAAAGCAGAACTATTAGCAATCGGCGGCGGTACTTATGCTCGTTCATTAAAAGCTGGTGTGGCATTTGGGCCGCTATTCCCTGGAAAAGAAGAACTTGCACATCAAAAAGATGAGTATATCGAAATTGAAGACTTATTAAAAGCAACAGCAATTTACGCGCAAGCAATTCATGAATTAGCGAAGTAATGGATATATAAATAATGTCCGCTCTCTATTTTGGAGAGCGGCTTCTTTTTACCTGAATGAGATAAGAAAGAAAAGCAACAATAGAAAGAAGGAGAAGATGTACATGGAACTGCATTATTTTGTCGCAATTACGTTACCGAATCATATAAAAGAAATGCTGTATAACTATAAAAAGGACATGCAAGAGGAATTACAATTTCGTTCATGGGTACATAAAGAAGACTATCATATTACCCTTTCATTTTTAGGGAGTGCAACGGAGGAACAATTAGAGGGAATAAAAAATGGATTACAAACAGTTGCAGAAACAAAAGAACTATCGTTCACGTTACAAGGTTTTTCAACGTTTGGTAGGGAAGATCAGCCCCGTATTTTTTGGGCGAAGGTAAGTGAGAATCACGATTTGTTTCAGTTGCAAAAGCAAGTACATGCCATTTGTGAAGAAAATGGATTTTCTCTAGAAATACGCCCGTATCACCCGCATATTACCGTTGCTCGTAAATGGATAGGAGAAGAAAAGTTTCGTTTAGAAAGTATAAAAGAAGTGCCTGAAATATCATTTCAAGCAGATACAATTACTTTATACGAATCCCACGTGAAAGAAACCCCGAAGTATAAATCGATTGCTGAAATAAAATTACAAAAATAGAATGTTGAAAACGTTTTTTATGCAGGTGAATATACTATAGAGAAGAATGGAGTTACTGTATAGAGTCTTGTTGATAAGAAAAGCCTTATCATTTGCAGCTCATTTTATCTCGCCTAATTGGTGAAGGCTAATAATAAGTGAGGATGGAAAAATTTTCTCGCTCATTAAAGTTTCACTTTATTTTAACTTTGAGAATGATGGTGATTTTTTTATGTTGAAAGTAAAACGTCCATTTGATGCCTATTTAGATGAAATGAATAAAATTACAATTTTGCTCCCACATGCGTATGGAACAAGTCGGACATTTCGTTTGCAAGAAGGAAGTAATGTGAAAGATTTACCGATTGCTCATACTATTGCGCTTCCAGATGCAACGAAGTATGAGTGCTTTATAGAAGAGCCGCTAGATGTGGGGAAGTATTATACAGTACGAGATGAACGGAATGAAGAAACTGATTTACAAATAGGTGCTGTTATTCGAACAAAAATTTTCGAGGAAAAGTATTATTACGAAGGTACAGATTTAGGTGCTGTGTATCAAAAACAAGAAACGACATTTAAAGTATGGGCCCCAACTGCAAGGCTTGCGAAAGTAAGAATTTATAAGAGTGATAAAGAATATACCGATCATGAAATGTACAGGGGAGAAAACGGAGTTTGGATTCAAACATTACAAGGTGATTTAGACGGAGCACGCTATACATTTCTTGTTTGTATTAATTTAATATGGAACGAAGCGGTGGATCCTTACGCAAAGTCAGTGACTGTAAATGGAAAGTATGGCATTGTTATCGATTTAGAAAAGACGACTGTAACGAAACGAGAGCAATTACCACCATTACAAGCAATGACAGATGCCATATTGTATGAATTGCATATTCGTGATGCTACTATTCATCCGAACAGTGGAGTGAGTAAAAAAGGGACGTATAAAGGGCTAATGGAAGAAGGAACAACAGGACGAAATGGGACATTGACAGGTTTGTCTCATATAAAAGATTTAGGCGTTACGCATGTTGAATTATTACCTTTATATTGTTTCGGTGGTGTAGATGAGGCGAATCCTTCGTCCGCCTATAATTGGGGATATAATCCATTATATTACAATGCACCAACAGGATTTTATGCTACAAACCCCTCTGATCCGTATAACAGGATAGTTGAGTGCAAACAACTAATTGAAACATTTCATGAACAAGGTATTAGGGTGATTATAGATGTTGTATATAATCATGTTTATGAAAGAGAGCTATCATCATTTGAGAAGCTTGTTCCAGGATATTATTTTCGTCATGGTGAAGATGGTATGCCTTCTAATGGGACGGGAGTCGGAAATGATGTAGCGTCTGAACGGAAAATGATGAGGAAATTCATTGTAGAGTCTATTTTATATTGGCTTACTGAATACAATGTCGATGGATTCCGATTCGACTTAATGGGAATTTTAGATGTTGATACAATGAATATGATAGAGAAAGAAGTGCGAAACATAAAACGAGATGCTTTGTTATTAGGAGAAGGATGGGATTTACAAACACCGCTTCCTCTTGAGGAAAAAGCAACGTTAAATAATGCGAAGAAAATGCCACATATCGCGCAGTTTAATGATCAATTTCGTGATGGGATAAAAGGGAGTACATTTCATATAAATAAGCGTGGTTTTGCATTTGGTGGGCATGTAGACTGTAATCATTTGCAGTATATTGCAGCAGGAAGTCTTTTAAGTATGAAAGAAACAGGGCTGTTTTTAGAGCCGGCGCAAAGCATTAACTATGTAGAATGTCATGATAATATGACGATGTGGGATAAACTAGTGCGCAGTAATGAAGAATCAGAAACGATTTTGAAAAAACGTCACCTATTAGCGAGCGCAATGGTTATTCTTTCACAAGGCATTCCTTTCTTACACGCAGGGCAAGAGTTTTATCGTACGAAGAAAGGAAATGAAAATAGTTATAATGCAAATGATGAGATCAATCAATTAGATTGGGATCAAAAAGAGAAAGAGATAGAAACCGTTAACTATATAAAAGGTTTAATTGCGATTCGTAAAGAGCATGGGGCATTCCGATTACAAAATGCAGACCTTATAAAAAAACATATGACTTTTTTACAAACATCTACAGAAGTACTTGCATATCACCTAGAGCATGCAGAATCGTTTGGGCCGTGGAAAGAGATTATCGTCTTATTTAATAGCGGTTTAGAAGCTAAAACTGTGCAACTTCCGAAAGAAGCAACGTGGCATGTGTTAGTAAACGAAAACGAAGCGAAAATAGAGCCAATTTCTTCATTTAGAGGAAAGGAACTTAGGCTCGCTCCAATTAGCACGTATATATTGACGATAATGTGACAAATCGCTACTTGACGATGAGAATGTAATAAATGTAGAATTGACAAAGGTGACGATTTTGATAAGTTGTCATTCTATGACAGGTTTTGTAAAATAAAATAGAGGATTTTTGGCTTAGGCTAATTTTTCTTTTCATTTACAGTAAAATATATGAATCCACAACATGTGTAGAACTGTTGCGGTTTTTCTTTTCATAACTATAAAAGATAAGGATTTGTTAACGGGTAATGAATATGGAATGGTTGGAACAATTATTAGGAAAAGAGTGGAGTCTTGTACCGGCTGGTGGAGTAACGGGCGATGCATATATTGCGCAAAACGGACAACAGAAGTTATTTTTAAAGCGGAATACATCGCCCTTTTTAGCGGTATTGTCAGCAGAAGGAATTGTTCCAAAATTACTTTGGACAAGAAGGGTAACGAATGGTGATGTAATTTCTGCTCAAAAATGGCTTCCGGGACAGAAGCTAGAGCCAGAAGATATGAAACTAGAACGTGTTGCGAAACTTTTGAAGAAAATACACTCCTCTAAAGCGCTTGTACAGATGATTCAAAGACTTGGGAAGCAGCCGCTTCACGCACAAGAGTTATTACAACAACTGCAACTCGTTTTAAGAGGAGATATAAGGGATGATGAAACAATTCAGCAAGGCCTTCAATATTTAATAGATTCATTAAAAGCTATTGAATACAATGAATTCGTTGTATGCCATTGTGATGTAAACCATAACAACTGGCTATTGTCGGATGAAGATGAATTGTTTTTAATTGATTGGGATGGAGCTGTAATTGCTGACCCAGCTCTAGACCTCGGTATGTTATTATATTGGTACATTCCGCGCCAGGAGTGGAGTGAGTGGCTCGGTTATTATGATATTGAAATGGATGAATCGCTGCTTAGGCGTATGAGATGGTATGTGATAGCACAAACGATTTTGTCTATTCAATGGCATACAACAAAAAAACAGCAAGCAGAAGCTGAATATTGGCATCAATATTTACAGCAACTACTTGCTTCAGAATAATACTTAAGAAAAATTGTCCATTCCAGCAATCCACTGAGTAAGTTGTTCTTGATTATTGGAAATATGGTTGTCCAAATTAGAGGAAGATTTACCCGATTGACTATAAGAATATACATCGTTTAGCATTGTTTTAGCGTCACTACTTATATTATCGTTTGCGAGTAACGATTGAATGAGGCGCTCTAATTGCTCGCATTCTGAAACTGTCCCGCAGCAATCACTTTGGTGGTTGACTAAAATATCTTTCAGCACTTCTAATTGATGTTGTTGATTAATTGGCATGAACGGATCATCCTTTCGATTGTTTTTCTCTTCAAATGTAAGAGAAAAAGCTGTTTCGTCATGGAATGTTTAATGCTGTATGTAGTTTTTATCAAAATGGTACATCTTATACTTGAAAGAAACGGACCGAGTGCTCGTACGTACTTGGTTTTTTGTTTGGTAGATTGATTAAAAAAGAAAGAAGGAATTATTCCTTTAAAATAGCTATGTAAAGAGAGGGAAACATCTATGCGTTTAAGACATAAACCGTATGCAATGGATCGAATTAATGAATATTCACATATCGTAATCGGAAACCCAGAGGAGCGCGCTGGTAGCTGGAAAGAAGTATTTGGAAACGAACAACCAATTCACATTGAAGTAGGTACAGGTCGTGGCCGCTTCATGTATGATATGGCAAAAGCGAATCCACATATTAATTATATTGGAATTGAAAAATTCACAAGTGTTGTTGTAGATGCACTTGATAAATTAATTGAAGAAGAATTACCAAACTTAAAGTTAATTAATAAAGATGCTGAAGATTTAACAGTTTTCTTTGCGAAAGGTGAAATTGATCGCGTTTATTTAAACTTCTCAGATCCATGGCCAAAGAAACGTCATACGAAGCGTCGTTTAACGTATAAAACATTTTTACGTAATTACGAAGAAGTGTTAGTAGAAGGCGGAGAAATTCATTTCAAAACAGATAACCAAGGTCTATTTGAATATTCTCTTATGAGTATGGCTGAGTATGGTATGTTACTAACGTACTTAAGCTTAGATCTTCATAACAGCGACTTTGAAGGTAACATCATGACTGAATACGAAGAGAAATTCTCTAGTAAAGGTCATCGTATTTACCGAGTTGAAGCAAAATATCGTACAGAGCCTATGCAGTAATGCATAGGTTTTTTTACATCTAAAATAATCAGAATTTTATGTTAAGATTAATTGAAAGGGGGATGTGTAATGGAACAGTTACAAATTGGAGATATAAAAGTAACGTGGTTAAAAGGCGGGAATACACATTTAGACGGGGGAGCGATGTTTGGTGTTGTGCCGAAGGTACTTTGGTCACGTAAGTATAAACATAATGATACAAATCATATTTATTTACGAACAGATCCGTTACTTTTGCAAACGAAAGACGGAAATATGCTCATTGATTCCGGAATAGGAAACGGTAAATTGAATGAGAAGATGAAGCGGAATCAAGGTGTAACAGAAGAATCATCGGTTTATGAATCATTAGAAAAACTAGGATTAAAGCCAGAAGATATTCACTATGTTTTAATGACGCACCTTCATTTTGATCATGCATCTGGTTTAACAAAATGGGAAGGTGATCACCTTGTACCAGCGTTTCCGAACGCGAAAGTTTACGTAAGTGAAACAGAGTGGAATGAAATGAGGAACCCAAATATTAGATCCCGTAATACATATTGGAAGGAAAATTGGGAGCCGATTGTAGATCAAGTTGTTACGTTCCAGCAAGAAATAGAAATTACAGATGAAATAAAAATGGCGCATACAGGTGGTCATAGTGATGGACATGCAGTTATTGCTTTAGAAAGCCATGGGGAAACGATGCTTCATTTAGCAGACCTATTACCGACGCACGCACATCAAAATGTATTATGGGTAATGGCATACGACGATTATCCGATGACCTCGATTGAAAATAAGCAAAAGTGGATGAAGTATGGTGCTGAAAAAGAGGCATGGTTTACGTTTTACCATGACGCATATTATCGCGCTGTGAAGTGGAATGAGGAAGGGCATATCGTAGAAAAAATAGAACGGAAAACGAGTATAGAAGCATAAAAATAGGAGGTTGTTCCATCATATTTATTGGAGCAGCCTCTTTTTTATTGTCGGGTTTTGTCGGTAAGTCGATATATTTAAACAAACGCTGATATAAATTGAGTTGCGCCGATATAATTGGGAAATCGCTGATATAAATTGAGTTGCGCCGATATATTCGGAAAATCGCTGATATAATTTTAATCAATACCCGCAATTTCAAAAAAATAAGAGGTTCACCTAATGGGAACCCTCCTTTTTATGCTGCTATAACCTCTAAAACAGTACCTGTTTTAGCATCAACTAAAAATTCAAATCGTTCTTGTATATCATTTAACATTGTTGTAAGACCGCCGCGATAAACTTCATATGCGACATCATATTTTTCAAATGTCTCTGGAACCATATGTACCCAAGAGCCAGTAATTTCACCTTTATGACTTAATGCTTGTTTCACCATTTTCAATGCTTTTTCTGAAGAAATATGGGATTGTTCTTGTACTTTGTTTGCAACGAGATAACCAGCTGCGAACCCAACGCCAAGACCTGCTACTAAACCTTTCCAGCTCATATATTCACCTCAATTCTATAAAATAAAAATAGTGTACCGATAATAATTATAAAGCAAATACAGCCAAAAAAGAAGAAACTAGAAACATTTCGAAAATTTCGTTACAATAAAAGAGGTATTCTACTAAGGTTTGAAAGAAGGGGACTTCGTGAATAAAGAGACATTACAATTATTTCGTACGTTAACAGAATTACAAGGTGCATCAGGTTTTGAACATGATGTACGCCGTTTTATGAAACAAGAATTAAGCAAATATGCGGATGAAATTGTACAAGACGGTTTAGGTAGCGTATTTGGTCTGAAAAAAGGGGACGAAACTGGCCCGCGTGTTCTTGTAGCAGGTCATATGGATGAAGTAGGTTTCATGGTTACGCAAATTACGAAAAACGGAATGCTTCGTTTTCAAACGTTAGGCGGCTGGTGGAGCCAAGTTTTATTAGCACAGCGTGTACAAGTTATGACGAAGAATGGTCCTGTTATTGGGGTTGTTGGTTCTATTCCTCCTCATTTATTAAGTGACGCGCAACGTGCAAAACCGATGGATATAAAAAATATGTTAATTGATATAGGTGCAGATAGTTATGAAGATGCGATTGAAATTGGTGTAAAACCAGGACAACAAATCGTGCCGATTTGCCCATTCACACCGATGGCAAATGAGAAGAAAATTATGGCGAAAGCTTGGGACAACCGTTACGGATGTGGTCTTGCAATCGAATTGTTAAAAGAATTAAAAGATGAAACATTACCAAATACATTATATTCTGGTGCTACTGTACAAGAAGAAGTAGGCCTCCGCGGAGCGCAAACAGCTGCAAATATGATTCAACCAGACATTTTCTATGCGCTTGATGCAAGTCCAGCAAACGATGCATCTGGTGACAAAACACAGTTCGGTCAATTAGGAAAAGGTGCTCTTCTTCGTATTTACGATCGCACGATGGTAACACATAGAGGAATACGCGAATTCATTTTAGATACAGCAGAAACAAACAACATTCCGTACCAATACTTTATTTCACAAGGTGGTACAGATGCGGGCCGTGTACATACAAGTAACTCTGGTATCCCATCAGCAGTAATTGGTGTTTGTGCACGCTACGTTCATACACATGCTTCAATTTTACATGTTGATGATTATGCAGCGGCGAAAGAATTAATTACGAAGCTTGTAAGAACAACAGATAAAACGACGTTAGAGACAATTAAGAATAACGCGTAGAGAAGAAGGGCGAAAAACCCTTCTTTTTTTAGGTTGAATAGATGACCCAGCGATGAGTGGTGGCGGTTAGTGCCTAATGGGTGCTCGAATGATGTATTAAGACCGCGGGTAGGAAGAAAGAAGAAGCCTGTTTTTGTGTTTAGGACCAGTAATATTCTAGAAAGCGACCTTCTTTTATGGGGAGAAGGAATTCCCTGATGGTGTGTGGTAGTGGTTGGTACTTAATTTGTGCCGAAGCGGATATTAGAATAGAATGATGAATTTTTATAGAGGTGAACGAAATGAAAGTAGTAGTTGGATCGAAGAATAAAACGAAGGTTGGCGCTGTGGAGAAGGTTTGGAAAGATGCTGAAATTACATCTCTTTCTGTTCCGTCAGGAGTATCAGCTCAGCCTTTCTCAGATGAAGAGACGATGCAAGGAGCGA
This sequence comes from Bacillus sp. JAS24-2, assembly GCF_008274905.1. Taxonomy (NCBI): domain Bacteria; kingdom Bacillati; phylum Bacillota; class Bacilli; order Caryophanales; family Bacillaceae; genus Bacillus; species Bacillus sp. JAS24-2. Next base: position 4,479,340 of record NZ_CP031068.1, on the reverse strand, counting down.
TCAATAGAGCGAAGCGAGCGCTAGAGGACGGAGAAGCTCCAATTGGGATTGGGCTAGAAGGCGGCGTAATGAAAACGGAGCACGGTTTATTTATGTGTAACTGGGGCGCGCTAGCAACAAGTGATGGGAAAGTATTTGTGGCCGGAGGAGCGCGTATTACGTTACCAGACGATTTTTTAGCACCTCTTGAAGATGGTAAGGAATTAAGCGAAGTGATGGAAGAGTTTGTGCAGCGAAAAGATATTCGTAGTCACGAAGGTGCGATCGGTATTTTTACAGATGATTATGTCGACCGTACGGAATTATTTGTACACGTTGTTAAGTTGTTAGTTGGGCAATATAAGTATGACAAAAAGCAAGCATAAACCTTGCACCGTGCGCGATGTATGGTAGTATAAAAGAAAGATTATAACATGAAAAATGTACCCGTTAGAGGAGGAAATATAGATGAAGTCATTAGAAAGCATGGAGCAATTCCAACAGTTAAAAAATGAAGAGAATGTAGTCTTTATGTTCTCAGCAGAATGGTGCCCAGACTGCCGCTTTGTAGACCCATTTATGCCAGAAGTAGAAGAGAAATATAGTGATTTCTCATTTTACTATGTAGATCGCGATGAGTTTATTGATCTATGCGTAAAATTAGACGTATTTGGCATTCCGAGCTTTGTAGCGTACAATAAAGGTGAAGAAACTGGTCGCTATGTAAACAAAGATCGTAAAACACAAGAACAAATCGAAGAGTTCATTGAAGGTTTAAAATAAGGCAATTTGCCAATTGAATTGTAAAACAACCTCTACCTTCGCGGGGGAGGTTATTTTTTTGGAAGGGAGGAAAAAGAGATGAAGATGACAAGTAAAAAGATGAAAGATGAGTTAATAAAGAAATTATCTCGCCCAGAATGGGACTTTCAGTATGATAGTGAGAAAGAAGTTTTACGTATTGAACAAAAAGACTCCAAAAAAGGTATTAACGTATCGCTTCCAGGAGTTGTGGCAAAATGGGAAGTGAACAAAGAAAAGGCAATTGAAGAAGTTGCTTATTACGTACAAGAAGCGCTAATTGCGATGCATAAAGAAGAAAATAGCGGAGCGAAAATTTTACCTGTTATTCGCTCTACTTCTTTCCCGAAACAAGCAGAAGAAGGAAATCCGTTTATTATGACGGATCATACGGCGGAAACACGTATTTACTATGCGTTAGATTCGAATAAAACGTATCGACTAATTGACGAGCGTCTATTACAAAAATTAGAACTTACAGAACAGCAAGTGCGTGAAATGGCATTATTCAACGCACGCTCATTAGGTTATGAATTTAAACAAGACACAGTAGCGGGGAATACATTCTACTTTTTAAACACAAATGATGGGTATGACGCGACTCGTATTTTAAACGAATCGTTACTACAATCGATGCGTGAAAAGATTTCTGGTGACATGGTTGTTGCTGTTCCTCACCAAGATGTATTAATTATTGCTGATATCGTCAACGAAATCGGTTATGATATTATTGCACAAATGACAATGAAATTTTTTGCCGAAGGGCATGTTCCGATTACATCACTTTCATTCGTATATGAAGATGGAGAATTTGAACCAATCTTTATTTTAGCGAAAAATCGGAAGAAGACAGATGGAAAAGAGAAAGGATGAACGAAGTGAACGTTTTTTACAACCTTGAAGGAATTGGTGACACTTTAATTGTTGCCTTACAAGATATTACTTTAGAGAACCGTACTTTTGATCGCAAAGGAGATGTTGCACGCGTATACGATCGTGAAAGCAACGAGACAGCAGGATTCAACATCTTTAATGCATCTTCTTACTTAGAAGTAAAAGAAACAGGCAACCTTACATTAACGAAAGAGCTTGTAGAGAAAATCAACGAAATTTTAGCGAAGAATGGCTTTGAAGAAACAGTAGAAGCAGATCTTTCTCCGAAATTTGTTGTAGGCTATGTAGCTGAAAAAGAAAAACATCCAAATGCTGATAAGTTAAACATCTGTAAAGTAGAAATCGGTACAGAAACATTACAAATCGTATGTGGTGCACCAAACGTTGATGCAGGACAAAAAGTTGTCGTTGCAAAAATCGGCGCTGTAATGCCAAGCGGTATGTTAATCAAGCCAGCTGAGCTTCGCGGTGTTCCTTCTTCTGGAATGATCTGCTCTGCACGTGAATTAGAGCTTCCAGATGCTCCACAAGAAAAAGGTATTCTTGTATTAGAAGATAGCTTTGAAGTTGGACAAGAGTTCAAATTTTAATTGATATAAGAAAAGAGAGGTTGTCCTTTTGGACAACCTCTCTTTTTTTTGCATTCATTGTTGGTAATTCGAAATTTCGTGTTGAATCGTTGATATATTGAGAATAGTGATAGATATATTTAAAAAATCGTTGATATATTGAGAGTAGTGATAGATATATTCAAAAAATTGTTAATATGATAAGGATGTCACCTTTTTTCTTAAAATCTATATTGTATTTTATAAACAAACTAGTTAAAATTTAGAAAAATAGAAGGAGATAGACGTATGAAACAGCAACCAAAAATCGCAGAACTTCTAAAACGAATTGAAACTTCAAAACAGCAAGATGTTGAGCTAGGTACTTATGAAATATATTTGTTTAGTGAAAGTGAATTAGAAAAAGGACAAATCGGTTACCGATACGATAAACATAAAAATTCATTAATAAGTGAAGAACACGGAAAATGGAAAGAAGAATGGATTACAATTGGATATGAAACGGATATGGGCGATCCAGTTTTCGTAAATATAGATGATGCCGCTTATCCGCTTTATACTGCAGAACGTGGTACAGAAAAATGGCAGCCAGTTTATATTGGAAATATAGATGAGATTATAGGGCAATTATAAGAAAAACTTTGAATCCGGTGCAAAGTGATGGGGGAGAAGTATGAAGTATATAAAAATAATGAGCATGATTGCATTCATTGGAATATATATGGCCGGTTGTTCACAAGAGCAGCCGAAAAAAGAAACTACATCTTCTATACAAGAGAAAAACAAAGATACCAAAGAAGACGCACCGGTAGAAAAGAAGCAAGAACAAGAAAAGAACGAAGAATCGCAAGCAATTCAAACGAATGACCAAGTAGAACATAAGCAAGAGGAAGTATCATCTGATGAAAAGAAAGAAGAAACTACGCCAGTGCAGCCGACTGAGCAACCAGTGCAAAATAATGAACAAAAAATAGAGAGTAATGAAAAACAAGAGAAGTTTCTCGTCGTTATTGATCCAGGGCATCAACAAAAAGCGAATTTAAATTTAGAGCCGATTGGACCAGGGGCAACAACGCAAAAATATAAAGTGACAGACGGTACAACAGGTGTTGTGACGAAAAAGAGAGAGGCTGTACTTGTATTAGAAATGGCTTTTTTATTAAAAGAAAAGCTTGAAGCAAAAGGGATACAAGTATTAATGACGAGAACATCACAAGACGTTGATATAAGTAATAAAGAAAGGGCGACATTCGCAAATAATCATAAGGCTAATTTATTTTTACGTCTTCATGCAGATGGTTCTGAAAATCCAAACCAAAGTGGATTCGCTGTATTGACGCCGGCAGAAGGAAGTCCGTATACGAAAGAGATTTATGCGGAAAGTCTTCAAATCTCTCAAATGATTGTAAATAAAATGAGGGAGAACCAGCAAGTAAAAGTAAATGGAATTAAATTTCGGGATGATCTTTCTGGATTTAATTGGGCAAAGGTTCCTGGTGTGTTATTAGAACTTGGGTTTATGTCAAACCATGAAGAAGATAAAAAATTATCTGACCCGCAATATGTAAATTCTTTATTGCAAAGTGTAACGGATAGCATAGATGCATATCAGAAGAGTAAAGCTTAAGCGCAGTCTTATATGAAAGGCTGCGTTTTTTCATATGAAACACTCGTAAATTAGAATATTGTGGATAAATATGACATGCTTAATTTTACCTGCACTTTTTGCCGAATGCTGATACAATAAAGGATGTTACTATTTAGTAGAAAGAGTGGTAAGCATGTTAGATTGGATGAAAAAGCTGTTTAACAAAGAGGAAGAACAAACAGCGATGAATAAAGAAGTACCAAAGCAAATTGAAAGTCAGCCGAAAATTCCTCGTGTAAACCACTACACTGAAGCAAGAGAAGCACAAATGGCAAGTAGGAATGCAGGTAAATGCCGTTTTCCTTTAGTACCGGATAATGGGTTCGATGAAGTGGATGAAAGCGAAGTAAATCGCTTCGAAGAACAACCTGTTCAAGGAGTAACATATGAAGAACCGACTGCCCAAAGAGGAATAAAGGTGGAAAGAAGCAGACGACCGTATGTGGAAAAGGTAGTTTCTACATATGAAGAGCCGGAAGTGCAATATGAACCGGTGCGGGAGTCTGTCGTTAAAAAGGCATCTGTACCTTCGCAAGAGAGTAACCGTAGACCATTTCGTCCAACAGAAATGATTTCGCCAATTTATGGATATAATCGTCCTTCAGTAGAGAAAAAGGAAGAAAAGCAGGAGGAAGTAAAGGAAAGAGAAGACCTTGAAATATCTGTAGAGGGTAAATCAGTCGTTGATGCATGGTTAGAGAAAAAAGGATATACATTATCTGATTTCTCAGAAGGACAAGCACCAACTTCTTCTAGTCATAGAGCTGCTAACCAGCAAGGGGAGCAACAATATGAAGAGAATAAAAAGGAAGAAAAGTCAGTAGTTGATCAATGGCTAGAGAAAAACGGTTATGAAATTGAACGCCAAGTGCCTTTAGTAGAAGAAAAAGAAGTGATTCAAGAAATGAGTACACCGCAGGAAGTTTCAGCGGATGAATTACTTCATAAAACAGTAGCTGAGCAGATGGAAAGTGCTAAGCTAGAAAAAGATGTAGTGGTGTTAAACGAAAACAATCTACAAGAAGAATTAGTAGCTTCTAAAGTAGAGCACGAGGATACAATATTATCAGAAGAAATTAAACGTAATACAGAAATAAAACAACCTACTATTGAAGTAGAAAAGCAAGCTCCAGAAGAATCAGTGATTGTCAAAGCAGAAGAAAAACTTGAAGAAACAATCATTGTGGAAATACTAGAAGAAGTGTCAAAAGTAGAAGTAATTGCAGAAACGGAAGAGTTTGAAGAAGTAGTTATGGAAACAGAGGCACCTGAAGAAGTGGAAGTAATTACAGAAACAGAAGAGTCAGAAGAAGCTGAAGTAATTGCGGAAGCAGAAGAGTCAGAAGAAGTGGAAGTAATTGCAGAAGCGGAAGAGTCAGAAGAAGTAGAAGTAATTACAGAAACAGAAGAGCTAGAAGAAGCTGAAGTAATTGCGGAAACAGAAGAGTCAGAAGAAGTGGAAGTAATTGCAGAAGCGGAAGAGTCAGAAGAAGTAGAAGTAATTACAGAAACAGAAGAGCTAGAAGAAGTAGAAGTAATTGCGGAAACAGAAGAGCTAGAAGAAGTAGAAGTAATTGCGGAAGCAGAAGAGTCAGAAGAAGTGGAAGTAATTGCGGAAGCAGAAGAGTCAGAAGAAGCTGAAGTAATTGCGGAAGTAGAAGAGTCAGAAGAAGTGGAAGTAATTGCGGAAGCAGAAGAGTCAGAAGAAGCTGAAGTAATTGCGGAAGTAGAAGAGTCAGAAGAAGTGGAAGTAATTGCGGAAGCAGAAGAGTCAGAAGAAGCTGAAGTAATTGCAGAAATAAACGCGCCTGTAGTAGAGACATTTGTAGCACTTGAGGAAATTCAGCAAGAAGATGAAGCAATTGAACAAAAGAGTGAATTCATATATGTTGCTGAGGCTGATGAACAAACGAAGAAAGATGTTCAAAGCTTTGCGGATGTTTTAATTGCAGAAGAACAACCAGTTGTAGAAGAAGCGCCAGTCGCAGAAGAGCAACAAGTTGTAGAAGAAGCACCGGTCGTAGAAGAGCAATCAGTTGTAGAAGAAGCGCCAGTCGTAGAAGAACAACCAGTTGCCGAGGAAACACTAGTCGCAGAAGAGCAACGAGTTGTAGAAGAAGCGCCAGTCGCAGAAGAGCAACAAGTTGTAGAAGAAGCACCGGTCGTAGAAGAGCAATCAGTTGTAGAAGAAGCGCCAGTCGTAGAAGAACAACCAGTTGCCGAGGAAACACCAGTCGCAGAAGAACAACCAGTTGTACAAAAAGAAGAACCAAAACGTGAGAAAAAGCGTCATGTACCATTTAATGTTGTTATGTTGAAACAAGATAGAACACGATTAATGGAAAGACATGCAGCTAGAGCAAATGCAATGCAGCCTTCTGCTAATGTACGAGTAGAGAATAAGCCAGTGCAACAAGAGGTAGCAGAACCACAAGTGGAAGAACGCCCAGTGCAGCAAGTAGTAGCAAAACCACAAGTGGAAGAGCACCCAGTGCAGCAAGTAGTAGCAAAACCACAAGTGGAAGAGCAAACAATGCAGCAAGTAGTAGCAGAGCCACAAGTGGAAGAACGCCCAGTGCAGCAAGAGGTAGCAGAACCACAAGTGGAAGAGCACCCAGTGCAGCAAGTAGTAGCAGAGCCACAAGTGGAAGAACAACCAATACAGCAAGTAGTGGTAGAGCAAGTACAAAAGCCAATTTCAAGTACGGAAGTACAAGAGAAAGCATATGTTGTAAATCAAAGAGAGAACGATATGCGAAATGTATTGCACACACCACCGACATACACTGTTCCGCCATTAGCGCTGTTGTCGATTCCACAGCAATCAGCGTTAGATAATACAGAATGGTTAGAGGAGCAGAAAGAATTATTAGATACAACGTTTAATAATTTTCACGTTGGAGCACATGTTATTAATGTATCGCAAGGGCCAGCAGTAACTCGTTTTGAGGTGCAGCCAGACCCAGGTGTGAAAGTAAATAAAATTACAAATTTAAGTGATGATATTAAGTTAAGCTTAGCTGCGAAAGATATTCGTATTGAAGCACCGATTCCAGGGAAGAGTGCGATTGGAATTGAAGTTCCAAATAAAGAAAGTAAGCCAGTATTTCTTCGCGAAATTTTAAGAAGTCCTGTATTCACAAAGAGTGAATCACCGCTTACTGTTGCGCTTGGACTTGATATTTCAGGGGATCCAATTGTAACGGATATTCGAAAAATGCCGCACGGACTTATTGCGGGTGCAACGGGTTCAGGTAAAAGTGTGTGTATTAACGCGATTTTAACGAGTATTTTATATAAAGCGAAACCACATGAAGTGAAGTTAATGTTAATTGATCCGAAGATGGTTGAGCTTGCACCATACAATTCTGTTCCACATCTTGTAGCACCTGTTATTACGGATGTAAAAGCAGCAACAGCTGCATTAAAATGGGCAGTTGAGGAAATGGAACGTCGTTATGAATTGTTTGCGCACGCAGGTGCTCGTGATTTAACTCGTTATAATACGATTGTAAGTGAGCGAGAAATTCCGGGAGAAACATTACCTTATATCGTTATTGTCATTGACGAGTTAGCCGATTTAATGATGGTAGCACCTGGTGATGTTGAGGAAGCGATTTGTCGTATTGCACAAAAAGCACGTGCTTGTGGTATTCATTTATTAGTAGCGACGCAGCGTCCATCTGTAGATGTTATTACAGGTTTAATTAAGTCAAACATTCCAACGCGTATTGCGTTTACTGTATCATCTCAAGTTGATTCGCGTACGATTATCGATATTGGTGGCGCGGAGAAATTACTTGGCCGTGGTGATATGTTATTCTTAGGGAACGGTACATCTAAGCCTGTTCGTGTACAAGGTGTATATGTATCGGATGATGAGATTGAAAAGACAGTTGATCATGTGAAAAAGCAAATGAAGCCGAATTACTTATTTAAGCAAGAGGATTTATTAGCGAAAACAGAACAAGCTGAGTCGGAAGACGAATTGTTCTTCGAAGCATGTCAATTTGTTGTAGAACAAGGGGGAGCGTCCACATCTTCTGTACAGCGAAAATTCCGCATCGGTTATAATCGCGCAGCACGTCTCATTGAAGAGATGCAATCGCAAGGAATTATTTCTGAAGCAAGAGGAACGAAGCCAAGAGATGTCCTTATTTCTGAGGATGAATTCGCTGCTATGCAGGAAACAAATGTATAGTAAACGGTTATGCTGTATACTAAGAGAAAATGTTGGATAGTAAAGTAGGGAGTAAAGCGACATGAAAGAAATTGAATTAAAATTAAAAGGTGAAATAAATAGACTAACAAATAAAACATTTAAATTTGACGAACGTGTTGGAGAAGGGTGGTTCTCTGCCGTTTACTTTTTAAAGACTAGAGAAATCATCGAAGAATTTCGCCCGAAAAGTGTTGTAACGATGCAATTTTTCCAAAAGGAAAATGCAGTTCTTTGCGGAACGGATGAAGTAATTGCGTTGCTACAAACATTCGCTAAAAATCCTGAGGAACTTGAGATTAACTCTTTAAAAGATGGCGATAAAATTAGTCCATTTGAAACAGTGTTAACAATTCATGGTCCTTATGAAAATTTCGGATTTTTAGAAGGTGTCATTGATGGGATTTTAGCTCGTCGTACATCGGTTGCGACAAACGTATATAACGTTGTCCAAGCTGCGCGTAGCGTAGATAAAGAAAAACCAGTTATTTTCATGGGAGATCGTGACGATCATTATACACAACAAGCTGGTGACGGTTATGCAGCATACATCGGAGGTATGAGCGCACAAGCGACGCATGCGATGAATGAATGGTGGGGCAAAAGTGGTATGGGGACGATGCCTCACGCATTAATTCAAATGTTTAATGGTGATGTTGTAGAAGCGGCAAAAGCATATCATAAGAAATTCCCAGAAGATGAATTAGTTGTATTAATTGATTACAACAATGATGTCATTACAGATGCACTTCGCGTAGCGCGTGAATTTGGATCAACATTAAAAGGTGTACGTGTAGATACGTCCCGCACGATGATTGATCAATACTTCATTCGCCACCCAGAAGTACTTGGAACATTCGATCCACGTGGTGTAAACCCATCGCTTGTATTCGCACTTCGTAAAGCACTTGATGAAGAAGGATTCCAGCATGTAGACATCGTTGTAACTGGTGGATTTGATGAGAAGCGTATTCGTGAATTTGAAGCTCAAAACGTACCTGTTGACATATACGGGGTAGGAAGTAGCTTATTAAAAATGAATATTGGCTTTACTGGTGATAATGTAGAATTAAATGGGAAACCAGAAGCAAAAGCTGGTCGTAAATATCGTCCAAACCCACGTTTAGAGCGTGTTCAATTAGAAAAAAGAGAAGAGATGTAAAAGAGAGAAAAACTGATAGGTGATTGACCCTATCAGTTTTTCTGTTATCATAGTATAGCGGCTTCTTTTTTGCTATAATGGACTTGTTATGGACATATAAAGAAGTACGTACGAGTTTATCCTGATAAGTGAAGGGAAAAAATAACTTCACTACATCAAAAATGTATGATGATTACCAAAATAAGAAAAGATTCATATACTGTCTTATAGATAGGCCGTTGTATTAGTTCGAAATGTTGGAGGTTCTTTAAGATGACAGTTTACCATTTTGTAGGAATTAAAGGAACAGGAATGAGTTCATTAGCGCAAATTCTTCATGATATGAAGCATACTGTTCAAGGGTCTGATTATGAAAAGCGTTTCTTTACACAAACAGCGTTGGAAAAGCGTAGTATCTCGATCCTTCCTTTTGATAAGAATAATGTAGAAGAAGGACAAGTGATTATTGCAGGAAATGCATTTCCTGATACGCATGAAGAAATCGTAGCAGCAAAAGAATTAAACATCCCAGTCCATCGTTACCATCATTTCTTAGGTGACCTGATGAGCCAATACACAAGTGTTGCTGTAACTGGTGCACACGGAAAAACATCAACAACAGGTTTGTTAGCCCATGTAATGCAAGGTGCACACCCAACATCTTACCTTATTGGAGATGGAACAGGGCATGGGGTAGAAAATAGTAAGTATTTTGTATTTGAAGCTTGTGAGTATCGTCGTCATTTCTTGTCTTATAATCCAGACTATGCAATTATGACGAATATTGATTTTGATCATCCAGATTATTTTGCAGACATCAATGATGTATTCAGTGCATTCCAAGAGATGGCATTGCAAGTGAAAAAAGGCATTATTGCATGTGGAGATGATGAAGAACTTCAAAAAATTCAAGCGAAAGTACCTGTTATTTTCTATGGATTTGGAGAAGATAATGATTTCCAAGCACGCAACATCCAAAAGAGAACAGATGGTACTATTTTTGATGTATTCGTTCGTAATACGTACTATGACACGTTCAAAATTACAGGATACGGCAATCACAGCGTATTAAATGCATTAGCAGTAATTGCACTTTGCCATTATGAAAACGTTGATGTAGAAGCAGTTAAGCATCAGCTAACAACTTTTGAAGGCGTAAAACGTCGCTTTAATGAAAAGCCGATGGGAGAGCAAGTAATCATCGATGACTATGCACACCATCCGACAGAAATTAATGCAACGATTGAAGCAGCTCGTCAAAAACATCCAGAGCGTGAAATTGTCGCTGTATTCCAGCCACATACATTCTCACGTACAGAAAAGTTCTTAGATGAGTTTGCTGAAAGCTTAAGCAAAGCTGACCAAGTATACTTATGTGATATTTTCGGATCAGCACGCGAAAACAAAGGTGAATTAACAATCGAAGATTTGCAAAAGCGTATTGACGGTGCAGAACTAATTACAGATACAACAACGGATGTATTAAAGAAACATAAAAACGGCGTTCTAATTTTCATGGGCGCAGGTGACATCCAAAAATTCGAAGCAGCTTACGTAAAAGAAGTTCAAGTTGCAGAGAAGTAATAGGAAAGACGCATAGCTTGGCTATGCGTCTTTTTTGTTGTCGTGGTTGTGCATTAATGTTGAAACGTCTATATATATGGAGTTGTGTTCGATATATTTCAAAAATCGTTGATATATTGGTACGCGTTTTGAAATATAAGTGTTAGAATAATAGGAAAATTAAAAAGGGGACTAAAAAACATGTTCACACTCCGAGTAGATGACGAAATCGAACTACAATTACTAGAAAAACATCATAAAGAGGAATTATATCAATTATTAGATCAAAACCGTAATCATTTACGAAGATGGCTCCCTTGGGTAGATGGGACGAAATCTGCTGATGCTTATGATGAGATTTTTCCGATGTGGTTAAAGAAATTTGCAGAGGGAGATGGTTTTGAAAGTGGCATACGTTACAAAGGAAAGCTCGTTGGGATGGTAGGTATTCATCCAGTGAGCTGGGGGAAGAAAGCGACGAGTCTTGGGTATTATCTTGCAGAAGATGCTGGCGGGAAAGGTATTATGACGCGTAGCGTAAAGGCTGTACTTCACTATGCATTTGAAAATTTAAAGTTGAATAAAATTGAAATTCGGTGCGGTGTTGGAAATGCGAAGAGCCGCGCAATTCCAGAACGTTTAGGATTTAAGTTAGATGGTATTTTACGAGATGAAGAATGGCTATATGATCATTTTCATGATATCGCTGTATATAGTTTACTAGCTTCAGAATGGAAAGAGATTCGATGAACGAGAAGATTCGTATTGTTCCATATGAAAGTACGTTTCAAGAGGAAGTAGTAGATCTTATCGTTCATATTCAGCAAAAAGAATATAATGTTCCCATTACGAAAGAAGAGCAACCTGATTTACTTGAAATAGAAACATTCTATCAAAAGGATCACGGAAACTTTTGGGTAGCAATTTATGATGGGAAAGTAGTTGGAACAGTAGCTTTATTAGATATTGAGAATCTTCAAGTAGCGCTAAGAAAAATGTTCGTGAAGAAAGAGTTTCGCGGAAAAGAATGGAGCGCGTCACATATGTTGCTTCAAACAGCAATTTCATGGGCTGAGGATAAAAAATTGAAAGATATTTACTTAGGAACAACAGTAAAATTTTTAGCGGCACATCGTTTTTATGAAAAGAATGGTTTTGAAAGTGTGAGTATAGACGAGTTGCCGAAAAACTTTCCGGTGCTACAGGTAGATAAGAAATTTTATAGGTACATTGTGTAAAAGGTCATTTAGAAATGGCCTTTTTCTATGAAGCAAAATGGAAATAGTGGTATAATTTGGGTTAGGGGGTGTAGGTATGAACTTTCCAATTCAAAGAAGTAAGTCAGTAGTCATTTTCGTTTGTCTTACGTTAGCTTTTATGTTTATATATCCAATTGTCATGCTTTTCACTAATAAAGCGCATTGGATGTCAGCGTTGATTGGGATGGGTTTATGCTTCATTGTAAATGTACCACTCGTTTGGGAAGTATTTATTAAAAAACATAAAGTAGAAAATGGCGTATTAAAGTACGGTATTTTAAATGATGATATTGTATTAAAAGATGTGAGAATTATACGTCAGGTCGGAAAGTCTCTTGAAATTACGACGAATGCATATAAAGTACATATCGTTGCGATGCCGCAAAATATGGATGAATTCTTGGGGCTTATAGAGAAAGAAAATCCACATGTGAAAATAGAAATGGTAGGGAAGAAATAAAAACGCTCGGCGAAAATTCCGAGCGTTTTTATTATTATTTTAAGTTCTCTGGGTTTAAAGCTTCTAGTTCAGGTACAACGAAGCGTCCGTCTTTACGGATTAGTACGTCGTCGAAGTAAATTTCGCCGCCGCCGTATTCAGGGCGTTGGATGCATACTAAATCCCAGTGGATGTTCGAGTTGTTGCCGTTCCATGCATCGTCGTAAGCTTGTCCAGGAGTGAAGTGGAAGCTGCCATCGATTTTTTCATCGAATAGGATGTCTCCCATTGGATGTAAGATGTATGGGTTTACGCCAATTGCGAACTCACCAACGTAGCGTGCGCCTTCGTCTGTATCGAAGATTTTGTTAATGCGCTCTGTATCGTTTGCAGTTGCTTCAACGATTTGACCGTTCTCAAACTTAAGTTGTACATTTTCAAATGTATAACCGTTGTAAGGAGATGGTGTGTTGTAAGAAACTGTACCGTTAACAGAATCACGAACTGGTGCAGAGTATACTTCACCGTCTGGAATGTTTAAATGACCTGAGCATTTAATTGCTGGAATGTCTTTAATAGAGAATGTTAAGTCAGTTCCAGGACCAGTTAAACGAACTTTATCTGTTTTATTCATTAATGTAACAAGGCTATCCATTGCCTTATCCATTTTACCGTAGTCTAAGTTACATACTTCGAAGTAGAAGTCTTCGAAAGCTTCTGTACTCATTTTAGCAAGCTGTGCCATAGAAGCATTTGGGTAGCGAAGAACAACCCAGCGTGTTTTTGGAACGCGAATGTCTCTATGAACTTTTTTACCAACTGTTTGGCCATGAACTTTCATACGCTCACTTGGAACGTCAGCTTGTTCATTAATATTATCGCCAGAGCGAAGGCCGATATAAGCGTCCATGTCTTTCATTACGCTTGCTTCATATGCAGCGATTTGTTCGAAATGTTCTTCAGTAGCACCCATTAATAAAGAGCGATCTACTTGATGATCTTTTAAAGAGACGAATGGGAAACCACCAGCTGCATATGCTTCTTTTACAAGTGCAGTTACAAGTTCTTTTTGTAAGCCAAAGTTTTCAATTAATACTTTTTCACCTTTTTGTAAGCGGATAGAGTAGTTAATTAAATTGTATGCTAACTTTTCAATACGTGGATCTTTCATATGTAAAGCCTCCCTACTAATTATGTATCCTCTCCTATTGTAACCTACTTAGTGGAATTTGTTGAATGATTTATGTTACAGTTAACGAATAAGTATGAAAATTCTAATGATGAGATAGGGATTAGAATGAAACGGAAAATGATTGTATAATAGGGGAAAGTATGAAAAAGATAAAGGAAGTGATGAAATGCAAGTTCTTTTATATGTAAGTGCGGCTATTATCGCGGTTGCTTTTGCAGTATTAGTAGTGTATGTATGCAGAACGTTGTTATCGGTTCAGAAGACGTTGGAAAACGTTGCAAGTACGTTAGAAGGTTTAGAAAAGCAAATGCAAGGAATTAGCGTAGAGACAGAGCAATTATTACATAAAACGAATGCGTTAGCTGATGATATTCAACAGAAGTCACAGTCATTAAATAAAGTGGTAGCGGGTGTAGATGGGATTGGAACGACAATCCAATCTTTAAATACGAAGCTTCGTAATGTATCGGACTCTGTAACGGACGAAATTGAAAATAACGCTGATAAAGTAGCGCAAGTTGTACAGTGGAGCAGTGCGGCGATTGAAGTATACAATCATTACCGTGCGTCGAGACAAGAGAAGAAGGTTGAAAAAGAAGAGCGTAAATTAGAAAGAATTGAGAAAAAAGCTGAAAAGAAAGAGAAGCGCTCTAGATTTCGTATGAGAGGTGAATCGTGATGAATATGACAAAACTTGAAACAATTGAAGAGCTTGAAGTCTTAGTAGAAAAGAACGAGCCGTATGTTCTTTTTAAACATAGTACGACATGCCCGATTAGTCACGGTGCATACACAGAATTTCAAGCGTATTGCAGCGAAGAAAGAGAAGTGCCAGCGTATTACTTATACGTACAAGATGCGAGAGATGTGTCAAATCGTGTTGCAGAACAATACAGTATTAGACATGAATCACCGCAAGTGCTATACATAAAAGATGGGATGGTAGTATGGAATACATCTCATTGGAATATTAAAAAAGATGCTTTAGAAGAGAATATAAAGTAAAAAGAAGCAAGCTAAAGGTGCTTGCTTCTTTTTTTTTGTTTTTGTTGAAATATATTTAGTGGTACACTATTAATAGTTCAAACTAAATAACTAGATTGTTGAAAGTAGGTTTTAAGTAATGAAGAAAATGGCATTATCCTTCGCAGTCGTAAGTTTATTACTAGGAGCTTGTAGTAACAATAGTAATACGATTAGTAAGAAGGATGAAGTTATACAAAAAGATACAAAAGAAAAAAGTATGATTCCGAGAACTGCTGTTTCTAAAGATTATTATAGAACTGTTATTCCTTTAAAAGAACAAAAGGTTATTAATACAGCTAATATAAAAACAAATTCTAAATTAGATTTAGCAGAGTATGAAAATGGTTTAATAAATATTGCAACGCAGCAATTTGATACAGAGAGTCACGTACTGCAATTAAACCAGTATATTCCAGAGAAACTAATTGATGAACTAGTTGCGAAAGTAGAAGCGCCAGTTTTGACGAATATTATAGAACAAGACTATTTCGGAAAACAGAATTCAAATGAATTAAGTTTATCTGGTGTTATGATTGGCTTAGCTATGTCTTCAAGTGTATCGAATGAAGAGGCTATGTCTAAAGGGACTGAAGTTGCTAAACAACTTATTGAAGCTATTAACAAAAATGATAAGTATAACAAATCTCCAATTACGTTTGCTATCTTTAAGCAAGAAAGTACTAGTTCTTTAAAAAATGGTACGTATATTGCTAGTGCTACTGTTCAAAAGAATGATACGAACCTTGGAAATTGGAGTACAATTGATGAAAAGTCGTATTCATATCCTTCTGATGAATTTACACAAGCACATGGAGAAGATAATACAAAAATAAATAACTTTGCTAAGGAAATAAAAGGTTTTTCTAATGGAGATTTTATTCCAGTCAACGCTAAAGTTTCTTATAAGAAAGATCAAATGGATACATTAAATATGAATATTGTTATTAAATATAACGGTAAAACAGAATTAATGGCTCTTACCCAATTGGCTGCGCAAGGTATGTTAGACAAATTGCCTAAAGATGCGAAAGTACAATTACAGATCAAGTCCGAGAGTAAAATCGAGGCTGTGATTATAAAAGAGAAAAACAGTGATAAACCGTTTGTTTCCTTCTTGTAAAAAGACAGTATGTAAACTGTCTTTTTTATTTTAAATGAAAATATACAACGTTTTTTGATAGTAATTCATTGCTGTATATCG
Organism: Bacillus sp. JAS24-2; assembly: GCF_008274905.1. Taxonomy (NCBI): domain Bacteria; kingdom Bacillati; phylum Bacillota; class Bacilli; order Caryophanales; family Bacillaceae; genus Bacillus; species Bacillus sp. JAS24-2. The sequence goes on along the minus strand of NZ_CP031068.1, from coordinate 4,463,409 downwards.
TGTGACAATCGTATATGTATCAGCTATAATAAGTTATCTTAAAAAAGTAACATATAGGAATTTGAAAGAGGTGGCTTTCTTATGGCATCACAACAATTAGGTCGTTTACGTTCTGAAATTGATCAACTTAATTTACAAATATTAGAGTTACTAAACGAAAGAGGTCGTCTCGTACAAGAAGTTGGTAATTTAAAAGAAGTACAAGGTGTGAAACGTTTTGATCCTGTACGTGAAAGAAATATGCTGGATTTAATTGCAGAGAATAATAATGGTCCATTTGAAACTTCGACTTTACAACATATTTTCAAACAAATTTTTCAAGCTGGTTTAGAATTACAAGAAGATGATCATCGTAAAGCATTACTTGTTTCTCGTAAGAAAAAAACAGAAGATACGATTGTTGAAATTAATGGTGAAAAAATTGGTGACGGAAATCAGCATTTTATTATGGGACCGTGTGCAGTGGAAAGTTATGAACAAGTACGTCAAGTTGCTGAAGCAATGAAAGAGCAAGGTCTGAAATTAATGCGTGGTGGTGCGTTCAAACCACGTACTTCACCGTATGATTTTCAAGGTCTTGGGTTAGAGGGATTACAAATTTTGCGCCAGGTAGCAGATGAATATGATTTGGCTGTTATTAGTGAAATTTTAAATCCGAATGATATTGAGATGTCATTAGATTACGTTGATGTTATTCAAATTGGTGCTCGCAATATGCAAAACTTTGATTTGCTAAGGGCAGCTGGTGCTGTAAATAAACCAGTATTATTAAAACGTGGTCTATCAGCAACGATTGAAGAATTCATTAATGCGGCAGAATATATTATGGCAAAGGGAAATGGGAACATTATTTTATGTGAACGAGGTATTCGTACGTATGAAAGAGCGACGCGTAATACGCTTGATATTTCCGCTGTGCCGATTTTAAAGAAAGAAACACATTTACCTGTCGTTGTCGATGTAACGCATTCTACAGGGCGACGTGACCTTCTCTTACCAACTGCAAAAGCAGCGATGGCAATTGGTGCAGATGCAATTATGGCTGAAGTACATCCAGATCCAGCTGTAGCTTTATCAGATGCGGCGCAGCAAATGAATATACCGCAGTTCAATGATTTTATGAATGAATTAAAATCATTTGGAAGTAAATTATAAAAACTTTTAATGAGCTGTTCCAAAAAGGGATTTTGGAACAGCTTTCTCTTATTGTATAGCGACTGTCATTGTCGATTTTTGTTGGTAAGTTGATATATTTAAAAAATCGCTGATATAATTAGAGTTGCGGTCGATATATTTGGAAAATCGCTGATATATTTCGAGTTATAGTCGATATATTCGAAAAATCGCCGATATAAATTTCATTTACTATCGTACTGCTTAAAATAAGATTTCTACTTAGGAAACATCTATTTTTTTACAAAAAATGCCCTTTTTTCATAAAAAATACGAAAATACGAGAAAAGAAGCGAATTTTTTCGAAACTTTTGCGGGAAAATATTGTATGAGCCTGCGTTTTTATCGTATCATTAGTAAAAGGAAGAACTCGGGACGATTGGTGGCATCTGCAAATAGAGTTGATGTCTTTTTTTCATTCAAGTAACCGATACATAAAAATAGATAACAAAAATAGAAGGAGTGTGCGATGAGATGAACGTAACAATCTATGATGTAGCGCGCGAAGCAAACGTTTCAATGGCTACCGTATCTCGTGTTGTGAACGGTAACCCAAATGTAAAGCCTACAACAAGAAAGAAAGTATTAGAAGCAATTGATCGTTTAGGATACCGCCCAAATGCGGTAGCACGTGGACTAGCAAGTAAGAAGACAACTACAGTAGGTGTTATTATTCCTGATATCTCAAATACGTTTTATGCAGAACTTGCACGTGGAATTGAAGATATCGCAACAATGTACAAATATAACATTATTTTAAGTAACTCTGACCAAAACAAAGAGAAAGAGTTCCATTTATTAAATACGATGCTTGGAAAACAAGTGGACGGAATTGTTTTCATGGGTGAAGATATTACAGACATTCACATTGAAGAATTTAAAAAATCTCCAGTACCAATTGTATTAGCAGCGTCATTTGATGAGCAAAATGAAACGCCATCAGTAAATATTGATTATACACAAGCAGCTTATGATGCAATGAAGCATTTTATCGAGCAAGGACATAAACGTATCGGTTTCGTCTCTGGTCCTTTCATTGATAAAGCGGGAAGTGCGAAGAAGTTACAAGGTTATAAAAAAGCTTTAGAAGAAGCTGGTATTTCATATGATGAAAATCTTGTAATCGATGGAGATTACACATATGACTCAGGTATCGAAGCATTCGAAAAGCTTTGGAGCAATGATGAAAAGCCAACAGCAATCTTCGTGTCTTCTGATGAAATGGCACTAGGTGTAATCCATGCAGCACAAGACGCTGGATTAAACGTACCAACTGACGTAGAAGTACTTGGTTTCGATAATACACGTCTTGCATTAATGGTTCGTCCGCAGCTTTCAACAGTTGTTCAACCGATGTATGATATCGGTGCAGTAGCAATGCGTCTATTAACAAAGTATATGAACAAAGAAAAAGTGGAAGATCACACTGTTATCTTACCTCACCGTATCCAATTTAGAGATTCAACGAAGTAAGTATAAAAAAGCTCACAGCGATTGCTGTGAGCTTTTATTCGTATTCAGGATAGTATTTTTGTACGACTGCATTTACCATTTCGTCTTTCTTAACGTGTAAAAAATCTTGCGTACAGTTCTTTTCCGGTTTCAAATGGTGTATCGTCTAATTCAAACACATGCAACACTTTTCGGAACTTCCACGTTATTTGCTCACCGTACATATTATCGTACGTATCTTCAGATTGCATAGCAATTTTTTTACCAAGTTCGTGAGCATCTTCTAAATTGTTTGCTTTAACAAGAATAATACTTTCTTCAAAAAGTGTATCGTGATTCTCTTCATAATGCCTTCGCTATAGATGGGGCTATTCCTTGTTATATGTCACATAAGTGCAAATTTAACTATTATAGGGCAATGTCATGTATAATAGAAAGAAAAGGCTTGTGAGGGGGGAAAAGAGATGATCGTTCTTTGGATAATTACGCTTTGTATGACTGCTATTTTTGCATATATGACGTTAAAACAAAATGGTTTAAAGCGATTTGTTCCAGGAAGTATTCTTGCAGGAATTGCCCTTATCACGTATGTAATTTCTATTTTTATTGAAAGTGTATCAGTAGATATGAGCACAAGTTTAATGTTTATTGGTATTACACTATTTGCAGGTAGCATTATGGTACTTGTGGTTGCTGGTATTATTTTATTTATTCATATGAATTCGGAAACGTTATAGCATATAGAAAAGGCATGTCCCGAGGGACATGCCTTTTTATCCGTTCAATTATGCTCTATCTTTAGAAGAGTTTTGCTGTTTTAGTAAGTCGCGAATTTCGCCAAGAAGTTCTTCTTCTTTTGTTGGTTCTGGAAGTTCTTCCTCTTTTTCTTCTTCTCTTTTAGATGTTAGTTTGTTGAAAACTTTAACAAACATAAAGATAGCAGCTGCAATAATTAAGAAATCAAAAATAGTTTGGATGAAGTTACCATACATAATAGATGATTTACCGAATGTAATTTTTAAATCTGTAAAGTCAACGCCACCTAATACCATACCAAGTAATGGTGTGATGATATCTTTTACTAAAGAACTAACGATTTTGCCGAATGCAGCACCGATTACAACCCCGACAGCTAAATCGATTACATTCCCTTTGAAAGCGAACTTTTTAAACTCGTTCCACATGTGTTAATCCCATCCTTTCCACGATTCATTATGAAATTTATAATTCCTATCAACATATTCTATAGAAATTTACGAGAGAAATAAAGAGGGAATGGGAATGAAAGTAAATTCTGAAAAATGTATCCGTTTTAATTTTTATTTACATCATCTAGTAAAGATTGTAGCATTTGCTGCGTTTTTAATCCTTCTAATCCGTCTACAACAGGCTTTGTATCGCCTTGTACACACTCAATAAAATGATGAACAGCATCTTCAAAACCACGTTGTTTTAACGTCGTATCCCATGATGGGGAACCACTTTGTGAAACTGAGTTTTCCTGTTCAATTTCAAATGTATTCATATTTTTTACGCGAATGATTTTCCCTGGCGTTACAAGTTCAATTTGTTCTAAATTTGTACCGGCATGGCGATGCATTGCAGTAGAAAGTAATAGTCCACTTGGAGTTGTATATGTATGATGTCCGTAAAGAAGTTCATTCTTTTCATTGATTTGCATCATATTGTGAACGGCGTTAAGGTTATCATTAGCTAACCAGCGAGCAGTATCTACAATGTGTAAATAATCATCTAACATAGTAAAGTCGTACGTATATGGCCCGACTTTATTTGTACGATGCTTTTCAATTCGAATCCATGAAATATTATGAGCTTGCTCTTTTGCGGCGACATACATAGGAACGAATCTGCGATTAAATCCGACCATTAATTTTCGGTTATACTTCTCGCTCAACTCGACTAGATGCTCAGCTTGTTCCACTGTAGCTGCTAGCGGCTTATCAACATAAACGTCGATCCCTTTTTTTAGAAGTTCAGAAACGATTTCATAATGCGATGCAGTTGAACTATGAACGAAGATTGCATCGCATTCCGAAGCTAACATTTCAATAGAATGAAAGTCTTGAATACGATATTGCTGGCAAACTTGTTTTCTTTTCTCTGCGTTAGGTGTAAACGCCCCTACAAAATTCCAATTTGTTTCTTTTGTAAGTGTTGGGAGATAGGCCTTTTGCGCAATACTTCCAAGTCCAATCATTCCGATTTTAGGTATATTCATTTTATCTCCGCCTTATTATTCAATATTTATATGCCGGAATAAATGTAGCATAGGATAGCTGAGAATGGCAAAAATGAAGAATCTATATTGAGAGATTCTTTATATCATAGTAAGTTCGCTGTCGCTTAATAATTTGTGTAGCATTTTTTCTTGATTTTGTTTAGCTGTTTTATTCCCTGTTTTAGCGTATAAGGAAATTAAATGGTGATACGTATTTTCTTCAAATGGATTCATAGATTGCATACGCATGCAAATATCAATTGCTTCAGTGTAACTCGCGCCTTCTATATAAAAACGAATAAGGGAAAAGGCGTGTTGAAAATATAAGTTTTGTAATCTTGTTCTTTCTCCTTCGCTCCACCAATAGTCCATATCAATAAGGTAATCTCCAGTATATAAAGAGAGGCATGCAATGTATTTATCTAATGTATCGCTACATATTTCTTTTGGAAGAGCGGCTGCTGCTTGTTCGAATAGATCAACATCAATCAAAATGTTTTGTAAATCGAGTTTATATCCGTCATTCACTCGAGTAATGTTTACATTCATTTCGTAAGCATGGATGGTTCTTCGAATTTGATATATGGCTGAATGTAGATTTACTCTTGCTTGTTCTAAATCAGTATTTGACCAGAGTAATTCAATTAAAGTATCTCTATTAATAACTTTATTTCGATTATGAACTAAAAATAAAAATAGTTCTTTCGCTTTTTTTGTGCGCCATTTTTCTAGGGGGATTTTTTTGTCTTTTTCATGATCTACATAATATAACTCACCAAGGCAATTGAGTATCGAAGTTTCTATTGTAGAGGAATTAGTTGTTTCAATCGTCATGCTTTGCATAAGACGTTGAATAGTGTTATGCAATCTTTCCCTCGTAATAGGTTTCATAATGTAATCCAATGCATAAATTTCAAATGCTTCAACCGCATAACGGTCGTGTCCTGTAATGAAAACTATTTTTATATTTTTATGTTTTGATTGTAGTTCGCGGGCTAACATAACGCCATTTTTTTCAGGTATCTCAATATCAAGAAATGCGACATCAATTGTATGATCTTTACTATAAAAACTAAGAGATTCACAATCATCAAAGCAAACGATATCTTTAAAAATTTGAAGTTCTTTTAACATCTTTTCAAGTCTTTGGAGTATTAATGGTTCATCATCAACAATAATTGCCCTCATAGTTCATTACCTCTTTCTTACAATCTTGTTTAATGATTTAACTCAAGTCATATCACCAATAAATATTTAGACAAAATAGGACATTTTTCATTCCTCCATAAATAACCATAAATATTACATGGTAATTATTTGTAATTACTATTATAAATGATTCTTATTAATTGTTATATACGATAAATTATTTAAATATTTCTATTTTTTGATTTTTTGTTCAGTTTTTGTTCAGTGTCCCAATTTATACTTTGAGCGTAAAAGTAATTTAGCGAAAAAGGGGGAAATGAGGCGAGATAAATTTATGTTAAGTGAGAGGATGGAACGATGAAGAAGAACGTCACATTATTTATGTTGCTTCTACTCGTATTTCAAGTGATTAGCCCAGGGATAATAGCGGTTGCTGCTAATACGGTGGAAGCGGTGCAGCATAAGGTAACAACTAAATCGACAGGGAATATGTGTTTAAGGGAGCATGAAGGGGAGCTAAGTTTTAAGTGGCCAGCACCAAAACAAAAGAAAGTTGATTTTGTTATTGTGCAAGATGCAAGTGGAAGTTTCAAAGGCACAATGCCAAATGTGAAAAAAGCATTGAGCAATATCGTAGATGAACTAAATCCTGCGACGGATCGGATTATGGTAACGAGTTATCAAGATTATAAGGGATATAAAGCTAGTGACGGTCGTGTACTTGAAAGTAGAGGTAATGGGATTAAAACAACCTTGCAAGCAGGATTAACTAATAACTTTACCTCAGCAAAGAATGGCATCAATAAAATAACTCCAGATAGCGGTACACCAACTGCCAGTGGTCTTCAGTTTGCGTTAGCTGAGTATGAGAAAGCGAAGGGACAAAATGATCCAGACCGAGAAACAGTTTTTCTGCTTGTTACAGATGGTGTTGCTAACATTCGAAAGGATGGCTATATTTACAAATTAACAAATCAACTAACGGATCAGGGCACAGGTTATAGGTCGAATGAATATGGGCAAGATTATGTAGGTGCTTTGAAGGAAGTAACTACAGAGGCTCAAAATATAAAAAACGCGGGATATAAACTTGTTACAGCTTTTTGGGAAGATAAAAGTATACTAGCAGCATCTGACCAATATTATACTAAGTACGATAAAGAAGTAGGTCCATATGCAAGGCAAGAGTTAAAAAAGATGGCAACAAAACCGGAATGGTTTGTACTGGCAAATGATATTGAAGAGTTTACAAAAAATTTAATTGAAACCGTTACAAAAGTGACAAAAAAAGAAAAAGATAAGTTGATTTTAAATATTAATAATGATTTGCTCGTAACAGGTGTGCAAGGGTCTGGTCCAAATGGTGTTAATACAAAGCCTGTTATACAAGGAAATCAGATCATTTGGGATTTAGACGGACAGCCAGAAGGAACGTATAAAGTCACTTATAAGGTGAAGGAAAAAACACCGCAATCGAAAGAATTTAATGTTGCGGATGGATATTTTATGTTCTTTGATCAAAAGTTTGATATTCAAGCCGTCAAGGCACTTCCGAATGAAAATGCTACTAAGTGTAATACGGCGGTAACGAAAAAAGTTTCTGATTCAGATCAAAAACTGGTCGATGAGGCATTGTTAAATTCATTGCATGAAGAATTTGTATATGATGTCAATTACAACTTTGGATTTGATATGGAGTCAAAACAAGAAATCGTTATACAAGATGATTTGGAAGATATTTTAGAAGTTTTAGAGACGAAATTAGTAAATGAAAAAGGCGAAGTTGTAAATATAGCGCCAGTTATAGATAAAGAAAAGTCAATTGTAACGTATAAGTTGCCAAAGCAAAATGATTCGTACGCGTATTTAGCTGGTGGACAATATCGATTAACGATTAAAGCGAAGATAAAGATTGGTACAAATATCGATGTGATCAAAGGGTACCTAGATAAAGGTGGCGTTCCGAATACGGCAAAGCTCATTATAGATAACAATCCAGTTGTTTCTAATAAAGTCATTGTGAAGCCACCAATTGAAGAACCGAAATTACGCAAGACTGTATCGGATGATGATGAAAAGAACGTGGAAAAGGCTACATTATCCAATGTAAAAGAGAAGTTTGTTTGGAATGTGCAGTATGAATTTGGAAGTTCACCAAGTGGATACGATTCTATCGTATTACAAGATGATTTAGAAGATGTTTTAGACATATTAGATGTGAAGGTTATCAATAAAAAAGGTGAAGTCGTAAATATAAAACCAAAAATTGATACTGCTAAGAAACAGGTAATGATTGAAGTACCGAAGCAAGAAGGAAGTTATGTGTATTTAACAGGTGAAGTATATACGGTGCAAATTACATCTAAAATTGCTGATGGTGTAAATCAATCAGAATTAGCACGTTATATAGTAAAAGGTGGAATCCCAAATACAGCAGAGTTAGTACTAAATAATAAGTCAGTGAAATCTAACGAAGTGTATGTGGTTCCTCCGAAGGAAAAACCGAAAGTAACAAAAACCGTTTCTACTCAAAATGAGAAAGAAGTGGAAAAGGGTACATTGCAAGAGAGAAATGAAGAGCTTACTTGGAATGTAGCATATCAATTTGGTAATGATACAGCAAATTTAGAGAAGGTTACCTTACAAGATGACTTAGAGGATATTCTAGATATTTTAGATGTGAAGCTTATGAATGAAAAAGGTGAAGTTGTAAAAGTAACACCGAACATTGATAAGCAAACAAAGAAAGTGACAATTGAGTTAGAGAAGAAAGATGGTTCATATGCGTATTTAGCTGGTTTAAAGTACACGATGCATATTAAAAGCAAGATAGCAGAAGGTACACCAGTAGAGGTGTTAGCGAAATATATTGCAAATGGCGGCGTGCCAAATATAGCAGAGCTTATATTTGATAATACGCCAATTAGTTCGAATAAAGTAGTTGTTATTCCGCCATCTATAGGTAAGATCGAAATTGAAAAGGTAGATGCAGCTGATGAAAATATTAAGTTGCAACATGCGGAATTTCAAGTTTTTAACCAAGAAGGAAAAGAAGTTGGAAAGTTAATTACAGATGAAAATGGCAAGGCTAGCTTAGAGAAACTACCGTTTGGAAAATATACGATTAAAGAAGTGAAAGCGCCGAATGGATATATGTTGCTCCGTGATCCAATTGAGGTCGAGGTAACGGCAGCGACACCTACACAAACGTTAAAAGTAGAAAACAAAAAAAGCGAGTGGGAAATTCCAAACACAGGCGGTGCTGGAACAAATGTATTTTATTTAATTGGTACTTTTTTAATGATTGTAGTTGTATTTTTGTTTTTCCATAAGAGAAATAGTAATTACTAGAATATTAAATTGGTAGAAGAGGAGAACGAGAAATGAAAAAATTTTTAAGTATGTTTTTAATCTTTTTGCTAGCATTTGCTTCATTGCCAAGTATGTTAATAAAAGCGGAATCGAAAAGTGAAAAAAAAGGCACGTTAACAATCCATAAATTTGAACAAGAGCCGCTTAATAATCCAGCTTTAAAAGAAAGTAGCTCTAAAGGAGTAGAAATTCCTAAAGATGCGAAGCCTTTAGCAGGAGTTGTGTATCAAATTAAACAAGTTGAATCATTTGGAACAATTTCAAACGATGGGAAAATTGTTAAAGAAGACATCAAACCAGTAAATGGAGTTCCAATTGAAGTTGAAACGAATGCGGATGGGATTGCATTTTTTGGCGATTTACCACTAGGTCGTTACGAAGTGAAAGAAATTTCTGGACCACCACATGTAAATATAGACACAAAAACATACAAAGTTGATATCCCGATGACAAGTGAAGATGGGAAAGTATTAACATATGATGTTAAAATTTATCCGAAAAATGAAACGAAACGTGGTGCAGTAGAATTAACAAAAATTGGTGTGGAAAATAAAGCGTTAAAGGGTGTTCAATTCTCTTTATATAAAGAAGATGGAACAGAGTTAGAAAAAGGTTTGGAGACAGATGGAAATGGTAAAATTCGTGTCGGTAACTTATCGTACGGGAAGTATTACTTTTTAGAAACGAAAGCGCTAGATGGTTATGTGTTGGATCCGAAAAAATATGAATTCTTCATTAAAGAATCTGGTGTAATTAATAAAGATGGTACAGTTACTTCTGGTGAAGTAGTTAAAGTTGATGTGAAAAACTATGAAGAACCAACAATTGATAAGAAGATTAATGGAGATTTAAACAATTTACCAATTAATACGAAGACGGATTATAACTATGATATTAAAACACTAATTCCAGAAGATATTAAGGATTATAAACATTATGTCGTAACAGATGTATTAGATAGTCGATTAGAAATTCAAGATCAACCAGTTGTAAAAATTGATGGTAAAGTAGTAGATGCAAGTGTTGTAGAAGTAGTTGTAGACGGTCAAAAAGTAACGGCTACTGTAAAAGATTTCTCTAAATTAGATAACAAAAAAGAGTTTCATTTGCAAATTAAAGCACAAATTAGAGATGGCGTAGAAACAGGAGTAGAGATTCCGAATACGGCAACAATTACATTTAAAAACAAAGATGATGTAACAGGTGAGAAGGCAACAAAACCAGTTATCGTTACTCCAACGACTGGTGGTATTACATTAACGAAAGTTGATGGGAAGGATGGTAAGAAATTAGAAGGTGCAGAATTTGCGCTGCAAGATACAAAAGGAAATCCAGTAGAAATCGATGGAAAGAAAGTAGTAGGTACATCTGATAAAAATGGTGTAATTACATGGAATAAGCTACCTTACGGTGAGTATCAAGTTGTGGAAACGAAAGCTCCAACTTATGAAAAAGAAGATGGTACAACAGGTAGTTATCAACAATTAAGAGAGCCAATTCATGTAAAGATTGATGCTGATCATAAAACAGTTACACTTACTGTAGAAAATAATAAGAGTGGATGGATTTTACCTTCAACAGGTGGTATCGGTACAATCTTATTTACTGTAGTAGGTCTTGTATTAATGATAATAGCAGCATTTGTTTTCTTTAGAAAAAAAGCAACAAATAATTAATAAGCGATTTAAACGGTAATGAAAAGAGGAGAGGGAGGCCTTTCCTCTTTTTCGGCATTTTAGCCCGTTATTTGAGGGCTAACAATCAGTGGGATGAACAAAACCTACACTGATTAAAGTTTCACTTTATAGGAGGATATGATGAAACGTAACATTATATTTGGTGCTATTTTTTTATTGGGACTTTGTATTTTCTTATATCCAACAGTTAGTAATTGGTTAGCAACACGAGCTCATTATTCAGCGGTTAGTTCGTATGATAAAAAAGTAAAAGAGTTACAGCAAAAAGAAATTGAACGTAGGGAGAAAGAAGCGAATGAATATAATAAAAATGTCCAGACGACGTCACAGTCATTTTCGGATCCACTTAATGAAAAAGGGGGCGACGAGAGTGGACGTTCATATGCAGATGTATTAAATGTAGGTGAGAGTATGGGGTATATTGAAATTCCTACAATTGATGTAAAGCTTCCAATTTATGCTGGCACATCTGAAAATGTTTTGAGCCGAGGAGTAGGACATATTAATGCTTCTTCTTTGCCAGTAGGGGGAGAAAGTACGCATGCTGTTTTAACGGGGCATCGTGGTTTGCCTTCTGCTTTATTATTTACGGACTTGGATAAGGTGAAGAAGGGAGATACTTTTTACATACATTCATTAAATAAAGTGCTTGCTTATAAGGTGGATCAAATAAAAGTTGTATTACCAAATGAAACGAATGATTTATTAGTTGTGAAAAATAAAGATTACGTTACGTTAGTTACATGCACACCTTATGGAGTAAATACACATAGATTGATAGTTCGAGGGGAACGGGTTCCTTTTGAAGTGAAAGAAAAGGAAGCAGTTGTGGCTCAAGTGAATCCATTTGTAGTAGAAAAGTGGATGATTGGAATAGTAATCGTTCTATTATTTTTCATTGGAATGTTTCTTTATTTTAAAGTGAAAAAACGTTAAAGTACGAGTGATGGAAATATTTTTAGAATATAGTTATTATTCACTCGATAAAGAAAGTGTGATATGTTATGGTAAAGATTTGAAAAGATTCCGTAATTTTATAAAGAGGGAATAAGTATGTCTAAAAGAAAAATATTGATAGTAGTATTCTTATTTATCCTTTGTATTGTCGGTTTTCGTTCCATTTGGTTTAAACAATCTCTTTATATAAATCAACCACATGCTGAAGAAGGGATAGTAAATTTATCAGATATAACATTTGGCGAAAAAAATTTAGTTACGTTAAATGGTGAATGGAAATTTTATCCGAATGTTTTACTTACCCCGGATCAAATGAAGGAAAATAATAAAGATTATGAATATATTAATGTTCCGGGGAACTGGAAAGAAAGAGTTGATCGTACTCATCAAAAAGAATATGGCACGTATGCGCTATCTATCAAAGTGAAGAATTCGAATGAAAATTACGGCTTAAAAATACAGCGTGTTCATAATCAGTTCGATTTGTATGTAAATGGAGAACTTGTACAGGAAAGAGGAAGTATTTTTAAACCGAATGATGTACATAAAACTTCACTTACACCAACTGTCATAAAGGTAAAAGCGAATGAACAAGGGGTAATTAATCTTCTTATTCCTGTTACGAAAACGACACAAGAATCGAAACATGGCGGGATTACAGGTGGAGTGCGTTTTGGCAGTGAAAATGCTATTGTACAGGATAGCTTTAACAATCTTATGATGCAAATTATTGCAACGACAATAGTGTTTTTACATGGTATATATGCATTTATCATTTTTGTGATGAAGCCGAAAAATGTTGAGATTCTATATTTTTCACTTGGTAGTATATTTGCAGGTATTATATTTTTAATTACGGATGAACGTTTTTTGTTCTCTTTGTATGAATTTGAATTTTCAACATATATGAAAATTATATATACATCGTTTGTAGGTTTCGCTTTATTTATTTTACTGTATATGAAAAGGTTTTTACGAGGTTATGGGGACAATAAATTTATTTTATTTACCATCGTATTATGTGGAATTTATGTTTTCGTAGTATTGTTTTCTTCACCTAGACTAGTGCAAGATTTTGGATTTATATTATTTTTTACAATTATTATTCCATTCATTTTAACAGCAATTATTGTTTTACGAGTGGTGGAAAGTGGAAAGTATGATTTAATCTTTTTACTTTTTACAGTGATTAGTGCTACTTCTGGAGTATTGTGTGCGAGTTTTAAAGAGTTTGCGTTCATGTATAGCATAGGGTTTGCGAGGATATTTGATGCGGATTTTTATCCATTTGATATTTTTTTAGCAATGGTATCATTTTCGACTTTTTGGTTTATCCGATTCTTTCGCACGAGTGATGAGAATAGTGAACTGGTTGGAAAATTAAAAGAAGAGCATCATAAGAAAGATCAATTTTTAGCAAATACAGCGCACGAACTTAGAAATCCGTTACATGGGATGATGAATATTGCACAAAGTGTAATGGATGAAGAGAAAGCGATAAATGGTGAAAGTAAACAACATCTAAAACTATTAATGACAATAGGAAGGCGTATGTCGTATTTGTTGAACGATTTAATAGATGTTACAAGAATGGAGCAGAAAGGGATACCGATTCATAAGAGACCGGTTGATTTGCAACCAATTATTACAATGGTGATTGATATGCAAAAGTTTATTGGAGAAGAAAAGAAATTACAAATTATCGCGAATATCCCTGAACGGTTTCCATTTGTATTAGCTGACCAAAATCGTCTTATTCAAATTTTATTTAACCTACTTCATAATGCAGTTAAATTTACGGATGAAGGGGCTATTACAATTGATGTTGAAAAACGAAAAAATTACGCGGCTATTCAGGTTACAGATACTGGTATTGGAATTGATAAAGAAGCGCAAAAGCGAATCTTCCTTCCATATGAACAAGGTAGTGATTCATATGGTGAAAGTGGAGGATTTGGACTTGGGCTAAGTATTTGTAAACAATTAGTGGAAATGCACGGGGGAACACTTACTGTTACATCCGTTTTACATAAAGGCTCTACTTTTACATTCACATTACCACTTGCTGAAAGAGAAGAGATGCTAATTGTGTCAAAAGAAACAATTGAAAAAGTAGTGGAATTAAAACAAGTTGAAATGAAGGATAATCGAGTCGGTAATAGAAGGAGAATTCTTGCTGTTGATGATGATCCTATAAATTTAAAAGTATTAAAGAGTATATTACCACAAGATGAATATGAACTTGAAACGGTAACAACCGGAAGAGAGGTTTTGGAGCGGTTAAATATGGAGTGGGATATGATATTAGTAGATGTGATGATGCCGAAAATGTCAGGTTATGAATTAACAAAAATGATTCGTACCCAATATTCTATTGCAGAGTTGCCTATTGTACTGTTAACCGCTAGGTCGCAGCCAGAAGATATTTATACAGGATTTCTTGCTGGGGCGAATGATTACATTGTAAAGCCTATAGATGCACTGGAATTAAAAGTGAGAATTAATGCATTAACAGAGTTAAAGCAATCAATTCATGAGCGAATAAGAATGGAAGGTGCTTGGCTTCAGGCGCAAATTCAGCCGCATTTTCTTTTTAATACACTAAATACGATTGCTGCATTAGGTGAAATTGATATTGTTAGGATGGAGAAATTAATTGTTGAGTTTGGAACGTATTTAAGAGCCAGTTTTGGTGAAGAAGTGTTAGCGGAAACCGTACCTATACAGCATGAATTAGATTTACTTCAATCATACCTTTATATTGAAAGAGAGCGATTTGGAAAGAGAATACAGAGCGTGCTGGAAGTCGAAGATGGAATAGAATGTGTAGTACCACCGTTTTCTATTCAAACATTAGTAGAGAATGCTGTGCGTCATGGTATATTAAAAAAAGCAAAGGGTGGAAGCATTCATATAAAAATAGAGAGTGTGAGTGGATTTATAAACATTTCGATTGCGGATGATGGGATAGGCATGTCAGATGAAAAAATAAAAGAAATATTAGTGAAAAAACCGAATCAAAAACAGGGAATAGGTTTATTGAATACGGATGCACGATTAAAACAGTTATACGGAACTGGATTAGAAATAAAAAGTGAACTTGGAAAAGGAACGATTGTTTCATTCCAGCTTCCTGTTGTTATGGATAAATAAGGTTGTTAAAAAATCCGAAGTGATGAGCGCTTCGGATTTTTTAGTACATTTTTTACTTATTCCCCTCTAACAAAATCTTCTCTATCTCCTCAAAGTGATGAGCGCGAGCATGCTCTAGCGGAGTAACACCATCATTGTCTGGAATATTTACATCTGCACCGTGCTCAATAAGAAGGCGAATGACTTGTTGCTGTGTTTCGTTTCCGTTACTTAGTACGATGGCTTCCATTAAAGCTGTCCATCCCAGGTTATTTACATGATTTACATCAATATTTGTTCGAGTGAGGAGTTCTTTTATAACGTCAATATAGCCATGTTCTGAGGCTGGGATAAGAGCTGTTCCGCCGTAACGATTTGTAATCGTAGGATCTGCACCAGCATCAATTGTTAGTTTTAAAATGTCTAAGTAACCTTCCGCACCGGCATATAGAAAGGGATTATTTTTCATGTTATCTTGGATATTTACGTCAGCACCAGCTTCGATAAGTGCCTTTGCGGTTTTTACATCATTTTTGTATGTAGCAATCATAAGCGGAGTGTGTCCTTGACTATCCGTCGCATTTATATTTGCGCCTTGTTTTAGTAAAGATATAACAGTATTCGTTTCATTTTTTTCAGTAGCTGCTAGTAGTGCAGTCTCCATGTTTATCATCTCCTTTTTTACTTCTTGTTCTTGCGAGCATCCTTGTAAAAAAATTACGCAACATATCATACTGAATGTTTTTTTGAACATGGAATTTCAACCTCCTAATTTCAACTGTAAAATAGGAACATTAAATTTTTATAAACTGACGCTAAAATTACTATAAAATTGCTTGAGTAATTGAACATATATTTTTATGCTTATAAATAATAAGGTTTGATAAAGTGAGGATTTAAGATATGTCTATTAAAACAAGGTTTTTATTTTCTTATATTGCTGTTATCCTCGTTTCCATTACGCTTATATTAGTCACGGGATTTTTAATCGTTTTTTCGATAACAGGTGACTTGGAAGCAGTGAAAAATTTCTATAAAAGTTCTTACATTCAAAAGCCGCTTACACCAGAAGAAGAGAATGCCTATCTTGAGTTGAAGTCAGCAGCGAAACAGCATCAATCTCAATTGTTAGATGAGTCGTTTGTCTCAGCAATAGAAAAAGAGGGTGTGAAAATAGTAGTAAGAAAAGGAGAAACACTTTCATATGCTTCAAACGTATTTGAAAGTGTATCTTTAAAAGAAGCCCTTCCGAAATTTGAATCAGCAAATATTAATAGTCGTGGTACAACGGAACTAGGCGATACATTTTATCGATATGTAAAGTTTGATTTTTATTTTCCTCAGGAAGAAGAGGGAAGTATATTTGTATTAAAAAAGCAAAGTTCATTTGTAGATCTTACACAAAAATTATTTCCAATCTTATTCGTATCGCTTTTACTACTAGCCATTTTACTCATTGGATTATTAAGTTACCTCGTTTCAAGAAGTGTAATAAAACCAATTTTTGTATTGAAAGGCGCAACGGAGAAAATTAAAGAAGGAAATTTAGATTTTCAAATACCAATTACATCACACGACGAAATAGGGCAATTAAATCAAGGGTTTGAGGAAATGAGGAAGAGATTAAAAGAATCGATAGAGATGCAAACACAGTATGAAGAAAATCGAAAAGAGCTTATTTCAAACATCTCTCATGACTTAAAAACACCGATTACATCAATTATAGGATATGTAGAAGGAATAAAGGACGGGGTAGCAAATACGCCAGAAAAAATGGATAAGTATTTAACAACTATCCATACGAAGGCAAAACATATGGACACACTCATTGATGAACTATTTTTATTTTCGAAGCTCGATTTGAATCGAGTTCCATTCCAGTTTGAAACAGTTGAATTGAATACGTTTATGCAAGAATTAATAGAAGAGATGCAGATGGATTTAAGTGAAGAAGGTATAGAAGTGCGCCTACAGTTACATGCATCACCACTATATGTAACGGCTGATTGCGAAAAAATCAATAGAGTGATATCAAATTTAATTCATAATAGTGTGAAATACATGGATAAAGAAGAGAAGAAAATTACTGTAACAGTATCGAGTGATAATAATAAAATTATTGTGAAAGTGATGGACAACGGATCAGGTATAGAAGCTGATACATTGCCGTATATCTTTGAACGTTTTTATCGTGCAGAGCAATCGCGGAATTCTAGCACAGGTGGAAGTGGACTTGGTTTAGCAATAGCGAAGCAAATTGTTGAAGAACATGGCGGGGAAATTTGGGCGGAAAGCGAGCTTGGTAAAGGCACAAGCATTTTCTTCTCATTGGAAAAAGTAGAGGAATGTGGTGAGTAAATTGAAAAGAATTTTATTAATAGAAGATGAAGTAAGTATTGCAGAATTACAGCGAGATTATTTAGAAATTAATGATTTCCAAGTTGATGTAGAGCATTCAGGAGAAATAGGTTTACAAACAGCCTTGCAAGAAGACTATGATTTAATTATTTTAGATATTATGCTTCCGAAAATGAACGGATTCGAAATTTGTAAACAAATACGTGCTGTAAAAGATATTCCGATTCTACTTGTTTCAGCAAAAAAAGAAGATATAGATAAAATCCGCGGACTTGGATTAGGAGCGGATGATTATATAACGAAACCGTTTAGCCCGAGTGAATTAGTCGCAAGAGTAAAAGCGCATATTGCCCGTTATGAAAGATTATTAGGAAATGTAAGTAAGCAACGTGATACGTTATATATTCACGGAATTTCTATCGATCAACGAGCGAGAAAAGTTTTTATAAACAATGAAGAAGTTGCGTTTACAACGAAGGAATTTGATTTATTAACATTCTTTGTCACACATCCAAACCAAGTATTAAATAAAGAACAGTTATTTGAACGCATTTGGGGATTAGATTCCGCTGGTGATTTAGCCACTGTTGTCGTCCACATTAGAAAGCTACGTGAAAAAATTGAAAGAGATCCTGCTCACCCGCAATATATTGAAACAGTATGGGGAGCTGGTTATCGTTTTAACGTGTAATATACCTGCCGAGTAATTGGCAGGTTTTTTATGTTATTTGTTAAAAGGAAATAATAGGTAATTCGTGTTAAGATATAAAGAGAGATAAAACATAGTAGAGCATGAGAGGGTGTGCTACATTTTGGGAGATACATTACAAGATAATAAATCAAACAAGGTCTTAAGGATTGGAACTAATATTATAATTATTTTATTAATTATTGGTGCAATACAAATGTTTTATGATAAAGATTATACAAATGATCATTTCGGCTGGTTATTTTTAGTATTAGGTTGGATAGTTAGAAGCATTTTTAATATTACGATAGGTTTAAAAGAAGGAGATAAAAAGTCAGTGTTGTTTGATGTAGGTTTGGTGCTCTTTTCCTTTTATCTTTTATTTTTATATAGTACGAAATATTTCTTCTGAAAATTTAGCTCATAGTCTTATAGAGACTGTGAGCTTTCCTTAATAATAACGGTACTGGCGTAACGATTTATAAAATATTTGAGTAGTAGAAGTAAACAGGGTCGCTTCTTCTAAAAAAGGATAATGGTTGCTGTTTTCGAATGGAATGAAGATAGAATTACGTATCCCATCATGTATCTCGATAGAATATTGAACTGGACACTGCACATCATATCTTCCGCATATAATAAGTGTCTTTGTTTGGATGAAAGGTAAATACTCTCTTAAATCAAATGAAGGATATTCATTGGCGAAAGCGTTCATCCGGCTAACGGACATTATTTTATTTATTGGTTTACAAAAATAAGAGTTGTAGTTTTCTGGTTTAAACAATGATAATTTTGTTCTCTCAGTAGATAGTTCTTTTCGTTCTTCACTTGTAAGGTGAGGGCTTTTTAAGTTTTCGATGAGTTTTTGCATATAATGAAACTGTGGATGTGCTGGGTGATAAATGCAAAATGGTGTTTCGGTATAGTTACTTGCTGCAGCTCCTGCTACGACTAATGATTGTAAGGAATTTGGATATGTAATCGCATATAAAAGTCCAAGCATACCACCTGTTGAATGACCGGCGAAATGCCATGTTGGAAGTTGTAATGCTTCTCGTATTGCTTCTAAGTCGTGGATTGTTTCAATCATGCTTAATTCGTTTTCTGACTGGGCGGTTACAGAGCGACCAGTATCTCGTAAATTAATGAGAAATACACGATGCGTAGCAGTAAAAACATCCGCAAAGTAATCACCAGTTTCATTAAATTGTGAATAGTGATGTGTAATACAAAGCGATTCGCCATTTCCTTTTGTAAAGAGTTCAAATGTACCGCGTTTCGTGTTGATTATTTGTTGTGTCCACATAATATCACGACCTTTTCTCATAAAAGTTGGGCCAGACTGTTATAAAATGAAAATATATCAGCGATTATTAGAATATATCGGCGCAACTCGGAATATATCAGCGATTATCAAAATATATCGGCGTAACTCGGAATATATCAGCGATTATTAAAATATATCGAATTACCGACAGAAAACGACAATAATAGCAAGCTTTAAATAAAAGGAGGCTATTCAAAAACGAGCCTCCTTTTCGTTTAGTATAAAGATTTTGTCATATTATTCCGAATAATTTCAAGGGATTTCGCTACAGTTAATGCGTTTTTTTCTTCAATTTCTGGTTTACGGGGGATAGGTTTATACATGTTGTCTGGATCTTCCCATGTGAGGGGAAGTTCTGTTTCTGCTTGTCCTTTCCAAGCTTCAATCCATTCTGGAGGGAGATAACCTGAGATGTTTTGGATGTTGTTCATTTCGAGCCAAATGAGTGCCCATGCTCTTGGTACGACACGCCAATGGTCATAGCCGCCACCGCCGACAGCGATCCAGCGACCTTCGCAATATTCATTAGCAATTTCACGAGCGAGCTTCGGTATTTCGCGGTAAATATTCATTGTCGCACAAAGATGTGTAAGTGGGTCATAATAATGTGCGTCAGCACCATTTTGCGTTAAAATAATATCCGGTTTAAAGTACGCTGCAACTTCTTTTACAACAGTTCGATATGATTCTAAGAACGATTCATCTTCTGTAAAAGCATCGAGTGGAACATTAAAAGAATAACTATAACCATTACCTTGGCCACGTTCGTTTACAGCGCCAGTTCCAGGGAATAAATAACGACCAGTTTCATGCAGTGAAATGGTGCATACGTTAGGGTCATCATAAAACGACCACTGTACGCCATCACCGTGATGAGCATCTGTATCAATATATAAGACGCGTAAACCGTATTTCTTTTGAATATATTTCATTGCGATAGAACTGTCGTTATAAATACAAAAGCCAGATGCTTTGCCGCGAAAGCCGTGATGTAAGCCGCCGCCCAAATTAAGTGCGTGTTTTACTTTTCCGGAAAGAACAGCATCGACAGCTGTTAACGTACCGCCAACGAGCAATGCGCTTGCTTCGTGCATATTTGGGAACATCGGTGTATCTTCTGTTCCGAGTCCATATGTCATTGCAATTGATTTTTCTAACTTTCCTTCTCCAGCACGTTTTACCGCATTTATGTACTCCTCTGTATGAACGTAGGCGATCTCTTCATCTGTAGCCATCCGTGGTGAGATGATTTGAGAGGGAGAGATGAAACCGCCCTTTTGTAATAAATCATACGTAAGTGTGACGCGCAGTTGGTTAAAAGGATGATCAGGGCTAAATGAATAGCCCCGAAAGTCATCCGAATAAATAAACGCGCTACTCATGCCTGCATCCCCATGATGTTTGGCCATAATACGCGGTAACCTTCTGCTTCAAGTGCATCAATCACTTTTAGAGGATTCATCGTTTGAATGCGGAAAACGAGTACTTTATCATTCTCGTCTTTTGCTGGGTAGACGAGAACGCTCACGATATTTATTTGTAAATCACTAAAAATAGCAACGACTTTTCCAAGAATACCAGGTTCGTTTTTTACTTGAATTTCAATTTGCGAACTTGGTTGATGTGCTCCTGTTAATTTTACTAATGTGTGCAGTACTGTAGATTCAGAAATGATTCCAACTAACTTCCCAGCCTTTGTAACAGGAAGACAGCCAATTTTATTTTCAAAAAATAAAGTAGCAATTTCCTCAACGAAATCGAGAGGATGGCAAGTCATAACAGGATGTTTCATAATAAGTTCGAGCGGTTGCTGTAGCATATCGATTGAAACTTGTTCATCTAGAATAGACGGACTTGCATCTCTTACATCCCGATCAGAAATAATGCCTACGACGTGATTATTTTGATCGACAATTGGAATGTGCCGAATGCCTTTCGTGCGTATCGTTCGGATTGCTGTTTCGATTGTATCGTTTGGATGCAATGTAACTACATTTTGATTCATAATTTCTTCTACAATCATTCCAGTTGCCCCCTTTATTAATACATAAAACGATTGTGAAAACGTAGACGATCAAAAGCTTGAATAGAATCCGTATCAACGCGTTTACCGATGCGGACCATTAAACAGTTGGCAGGATGTGAACAAATTTCAGGATCGTCTGTAGCCATCCATTGTAACCCGCCAGCATTCATCATCTTCTCCATTACTTTTCGGTATTCCCACACATTCAATCCTGTTTGTTTCAAATCCCAGTGCCAATAATATTCAGTCGTCAATATAATGTAATCTTCCATATAATCGTCCATCATAGAAACCTCTAGTAAGTTCTTTCCGACAGAACTCCCGCGGAAGGCTGGGACTACTTCAATTGCCCCAAGCTCAATTAAGTTTTCCATTTTTCCTTCTGACCATCGTTCAAGTGGATCAGGATACAAGTATGTAACATATCCAACAATTGTTTGGTCATGTCTAGCAATAATGAGACGAGCTTCTGGTAATTTAGAAATTTCGACAATTGCTTTATATTGTTGCTCGGCAGGACGAAACGCAATTAAGTCTGGATGAAACTCATACATTTCTAAGTTATGTGTAGAGACAGGACCTTCAATAATTAAAGTGCCTTTCGCTGTTTTTAAGTTTCTAGCATTATATATTTTTTTATGAATCAATGTATTGCTCACCACCTTGAGGGTTTGTGAATCTATTAATATCGTACTTTATAATATATGCGATGTGAATCGAAATTTGTCATTAAAAATTTGTCTAAAAATCAACAAATATACTGAAAATTTTAAATAATGTCATTATAATAGATAATAGAATACATAGGAGGGGGATGTAAAGTATGAAAGTAGAAACGCTTCCTGTCATTAAAGGAGAAAATAATTTGCCGAATTATGATGAGGCATACGCGAATTTTAACTGGGAAGAGGTTAATAAAAACTTTACTTGGAATGAAACAGGCCGAGTAAATATGGCGTATGAGGCAATTGATAAGCATGCGAAATCCGATCGAAAGAATAAAGTAGCTCTTTATTATCAAGATGGATCGCGAAAAGAGAAATATACATTTAAGGAAATGAAGGATTTTTCTAATAAAGCAGGAAACGTCCTTAAGAATTATGGCGATGTAGAAAAAGGCGATCGCGTTTTTATTTTTATGCCACGTTCTCCAGAGTTATATTTCGCACTTTTAGGTGCAGTGAAATTAGGAGCAATTGTTGGACCGCTATTTGAAGCATTTATGGAAGGCGCAGTTCGCGATCGCTTAGAAGATAGCGAAGCAAAGGTGTTAATTACAACGCCTGAATTGTTAGAGCGCGTACCATTAAATGATTTACCGGCTTTAAAAACAGTTTTCCTTGTTGGAGATAATGTAGAAGAAGGCGGTAAAACGGTAGCGTTCAATCCTTTATTTGAACAAGCTTCAAAAGAATTACATATTGAATGGTTAGGCCGTGAAGACGGCTTGATTCTACATTACACGTCTGGTTCTACTGGTAAGCCAAAAGGTGTGCTTCATGCGCAAAACGCAATGGTTCAGCACTATCAAACGGCGAAGTGGGTATTAGATTTAAAAGAAGACGATGTATATTGGTGTACTGCTGACCCGGGCTGGGTAACTGGAACAGCTTACGGTATTTTCGCACCGTGGTTAGTTGGAGCGTCAAACGTTATTTTAGGTGGACGCTTTAGTCCAGAAGCTTGGTATGAAGCACTGCAAGATTACGGTGTGACGGTTTGGTACAGCGCACCAACAGCATTCCGTATGTTAATGGGAGCTGGACAAGACGCAATTAAAAAATATGACTTATCACAAGTGCGCCACGTATTAAGCGTTGGTGAGCCGTTAAATCCAGAAGTAATTCGCTGGGGTATGAACGCATTTGGACTTCGTATTCATGATACGTGGTGGATGACAGAAACAGGTGGACAAGTTATTTGTAACTACCCTTGTATGGAAATCCGTCCAGGCTCAATGGGTAAACCAATTCCAGGTGTGAAAGCAGCGATTGTTGATAATGAAGGAAATGAAGTGCCTCCTTACACAATGGGTAACTTAGCAATTGCGAAAGGTTGGCCATCTATGATGCGTGGGATCTGGAATAACCAGCAAAAATATGAATCTTATTTCATGCCGGGAGATTGGTACGTATCAGGTGACTCTGCCTATATGGATGAAGATGGATACTTCTGGTTCCAAGGGCGTATTGACGATGTAATTATGACGTCAGGTGAGCGCGTTGGTCCGTTTGAAGTAGAAAGTAAATTAATTGAGCACGCTGCTGTTGCAGAAGCTGGTGTAATTGGTATTCCTGATCCGGTGCGCGGCGAAATTATTAAAGCATTTATCGCACTTCGAGCAGGATACGAACCATCTGATGAATTAAAAGAAGAAATTCGTCAATTTGTAAAGAAAGGCCTAGCAGCTCATGCAGCGCCACGACAAATTGAATTTAGAGATAAATTACCGAAAACGAGAAGTGGTAAAATTATGCGCCGCGTATTAAAAGCGTGGGAGTTAAACTTACCAACAGGTGACTTATCAACGATGGAAGATTAAGAGAGAAAGGTCTGAACGAAAAATGTTCAGGCCTTTCTTTTTTATGATATCATGAACTTATATATATAAGTTAAAGGGGATAGTATGATGAAAACAGAAAAGGAAAAGATGATACTAGGAGAAATGTACATACCGGCTGATCCAGTTTTAGTACAAGAAAGAGAGCAAGCACGTATATTAACGAGAAAATTAAATGATACGCCAGAAGAGCAATTGAAAGAGCGTAGCGAAATCGTAAAAGAATTATTCGGAACGACAGGAGATAATATTCATCTTGAATCTTCTTTTAGATGTGATTACGGCTATAACATTCATGTCGGTGAAAATTTTTACGCGAACTTTGACTGTACGATTCTAGACGTATGCCTGGTAACAATCGGAGTGAACTGTATGTTAGCTCCAGGTGTTCACATTTATACAGCAACGCACCCACTTGATCCAATTGAGCGTATAAGCGGATCAGAATACGGAAAACCAGTTACAATTGGCGATAACGTATGGATTGGCGGAAGAGCAATTATTAATCCAGGTGTAACAATTGGAGACAATGCGGTGATCGCATCTGGTGCTGTCGTAACGAAAGATGTGCCTAATAATGTAGTAGTTGGCGGGAATCCTGCAAAGATTATAAAAAAACTAAAATAATATTTGAACGAAGTGCCTTCCTCGTCTGTATACATTTATGAAAGAATAGATGAGGGAGGCTTTTATATGTCTAATAAATTACTTCTTACTTTTGCTGTAATTGGAATTATAGTTGTATTTTCTTGTGGTCTTTTCTTACCGATACCAATTGGATATAGAGTATCAATGCTTACAGCTGGAGTTATAATGGGTGTTATGTTTTCAATCATTATTCCATTTGATAGAAAACATATAGTACGGAAAAATGGATATAAAATTGATTTTACAAAAACAAAAGTGTATTTTCGCTGGAATGTATTTGACACTATTTCTATCTGCCTTGCGTTGTATGCATGCATATGTGTGCAAGCGTTAAATACTTTAGTTACAATGGGATTTACGATTCAAAACCCATATGTGCAATTTTTTACAAATCAATCACAATTGTGGATTTTTATTGCGATTGCATATTTAATTTCCCGTATTTCATTAACGTTAAAAGGAATAAAGGAGATCAAAAATCATGGCGCAGATTGGGATTGAGGAGGAGCTCATGCTTGCGTATCAAAGTGGAGATAAACAAGCGGGAGAAAGACTATATGTTTTAATCAAACCAGCGCTATACACATTTTTATATCGATTTAACCGAGATGAACAATTAAGTATCGATCTTGTGCAAGATACGTTTTTGACGCTAGAGCGTAAGAAACATATGTATGAACTTGAAAAAGGTAAAATAAAAACGTATTTATTTCAAATTGGTTATCGTCTTATGATTAATAAATTAAATAGGAGAAAAAAGTGGCGTACGCTTTTGCCATTTTTAGTGCCGATTCCGGAAAAAGAATTTTCTCACGAAGATCGGCTCACAGTAAGAGAAGCAATTTTGAAAGTTCCAGAAGAGCAAAGAGCGGTCCTAATCCTTTCTTATTATCATGACATGCAGCAAAAAGAAATTGCAGAGATATTAAACATTCCGATTGGAACGGTGAAATCGAGACTTCATAACGGGATAAAGAAATTGAAACAATTGCTGGAGGTGGACGAAATTGAGCGAAAATCCCTTTAAGAGTGAATATAAGTTAAAGCAACATTTAGATAGTGATCATGTAGAAATACCAGACTTTCCAAAAACGGTAAGTCGATTCGATCGATTAATCGGGTTTCTTGGTTCCCCAGCGAAAGATCCTGTGGAGGCGACCATTGGGAATGATTTATCGATTGTGTTTCATGTATCGTTATTAGTTGGGGTTCCAATTCTTTCTCTTATTACGATACTCTTTATGGTGTTGTAAAGGATTGACAAGAAGGGAAACCTGACCTCTATTTGACATGCCTATATAAATGATGGTATAAAGAAAAGTATATGAATAATTGAGCGTGGAAAGGGAGAAGTAGTGATCATTTCCCTGTTTTAGAGAGCTGATGGCCGGTGAAAATCAGCACATAGATGATCGCGAATTACGCCCCTAGAGCATCTTTTTTCGATTGAATTTTATTCAAAAGGGAAAAGACGGTGCTAAGCCGTTATGTAAATAAGGTGGTAGGCTTTTTTGCCTGCAACTAGGGTGGTAACGCGATAATCAAAATCGTCCCTTATTTGAAGGGGCGATTTTTTTATGTTTTCAACCTTCACGCCAGTAATGAACTTAAAGGAGAGTATGTAGGATATGGGTATTTTACAAGATCTTGAATTTCGCGGTCTAATTAATCAGCAAACAGATGCTGAGGGCCTTGAGCAATTATTAGAAAAAGAAAGCGTTAAATTATACTGTGGTTTCGACCCGACAGCGGATAGCTTACACATTGGTCATATGTTACCAGTATTAATGTTACGTCGTTTCCAATTAGCTGGTCACCAACCAATCGCACTTGTTGGCGGTGGTACTGGTATGATCGGTGACCCGAGTGGTAAAAAAGCAGAACGTACATTAAATACGAAAGATACAGTTGCTTACTACACAGAAAGCATTAAAAACCAACTTTCAAACTTCTTAGAGTTTGAAAACGTGGACAACCCAGCAACGATGGCTAACAACTACGACTGGCTTGGTAGCTTAGATGTAATTTCATTCTTACGCGATATCGGTAAAAACTTCGGTTTAAACTATATGTTAGCAAAAGATACAGTAGCATCTCGTTTAGAAACTGGTATTTCATTCACTGAGTTTAGTTACATGATTTTACAATCATACGACTTCTTAAACTTATATCAGCAACATAATTGCCGTCTACAAATCGGTGGTAGTGACCAATGGGGTAACATTACAGCTGGTCTTGAATTAATCCGTAAATCAGAAGAAGATGCGAAAGCATTCGGTTTAACAATTCCACTAGTTACTAAATCTGACGGTACGAAGTTTGGTAAAACCGAAGGCGGCGCAATTTGGTTAGACCCAGAGAAAACAACTCCTTACGAGTTCTACCAATTCTGGATTAACACAGATGACCGCGACGTTGTTAAATACTTAAAATACTTCACATTCTTATCTCATGAAGAAATTCTTGAGCTTGAAAAGCAAGTAGCTGAAGCGCCAGAAAAACGTGCAGCACAAAAAGCATTAGGTTCTGAAATGACAAAACTTGTTCACGGCGAAGAAGCATTAGAGCAAGCGATTAAAATTTCAGCTGCATTATTCAGCGGTTCTGTAGCAGAACTGACTGCAAGCGAAATCGAGCAAGGATTCAAAGACGTACCATCTGTAGAACGTACTGCAGAAGATACAGTATTAATCGACTTACTTGTAGAAAGCAAAATCTCTCCATCAAAACGTCAAGCACGTGAAGATGTAACGAACGGCGCAATCTACGTGAACGGTGAGCGTACACAAGCATTAGACTACGTTGTAACAGAAAACGACCGCATCGAAGGTAAATTCACAATCATTCGCCGCGGTAAGAAGAAATATTTCTTAATTCGTTACTAATAAATAAAAAGCTTTGAGGAATTTCCTCAAAGCTTTTTTGTTTTAATCTCCTTTTCGAGTTCATACGGAAATCACATGTAAGCGGTATGATAAACGTATAACAATTAGAAAGGAGTGGTAAAACGAAATGTCACTAGAAGCGTTGATTATTTTTTCTTTGCTAAACGCGGGTCAACTTGCAGAGAATTCGAAAGTTGATATACATAAAGAGCAGAAAGATGCTTATGTATATGTTCAAAAAGAGGAAAATAAATAACTTTAATATATATAAATAAAAGCTACTCGAAGTAACTGTTTTGGTGTCTTCGGTAGCTTTTTACATTATGAATAAATAGGAATCAATTCTCGCTTAAAATCTTCGTACATTTCAAAGGCAATTTTCATGATTTCTTTGAGTTCATCGTAACTGTGGAAATATAACATGGGTACTTTTCCCATGTCATTTGATAACAATCTTATAAATACGTCCCAAGGGTCTCCAACTCTAACTTCATCATTATGCCATGCTTCCCAAATTAATTCAGCAACACCATATTTTAAGCTGATGTTAAATCTAAAGGCGTAGCTATCTTTGTTTTTTACTTCACCTACAATAAAAAAGTCTGCTTTTTTATTGTAACGAGCTTTATAGCCAAGAGTCTCGAATACTTCAAATACTTTTTCATTTTCATAGTTTTCAAATGTATTTTCACTATTAGAAAATTTTTCTGATAAAGCTTTATATCTTTCTACAAAGTTAATTTTCTCAAGTACCTCTTTTATTTCAAGTTCTAAATCATATGCCATCAATTATTCCTCCCTAAATCTAATCCTAATAGCATATTTACCTTTCATTTCTTTCAAATACGTCTCAAAATTTTCCCTGAATTTGTTTCTTTTTTCGTACGTGAAATTGAAGTCTTTACAAATGTATAATTTGCTTGATACAGTTCATTTTGAAGTATCTTAGTTATAATATTTTCACCAGTAAAATCAAATATTCCTTTTCCATGATATTTGATTCGAAACAAAGGAAAAGCTAGCGTAAACGTTAGTTTAAATATTAATCAGGCGTTCTTCTTTGTGTGATTTTTATCTCCATCGCCATGCAATCGTGGTATCTTCAATGTGGATTGCTGGAATGCCGATTCCTAAATATTTCTCTTCGTTTTCATCGAAAACGGACCAATTTTCATCGTCTAGAAATTCAGGGTCAATACTTTCAAAGCCAAAAGTACTGTCTTCGTCTACCATTTCACGAAAATATTCTTGATAGGGTTTACTATTATCATTTAAATGTATTGTTCCATACATCCATGGTGTTTCTGCAAAAATGTCTCTGATTTCACCTATTTCAGTATCTTTAAAGTATAATTTCATATTTGCACCCTCTTATTCATGAATTTTGAAATAGTCTTTTGGTATCTCGCCTTTTATCAAATACTCATTATCTCTTTTTGTCCACTTTAGAGCGAGTTTTTTCCAATGAGGTGTTGTTAGTCTATCCTGCTCAATTAAACGTTCGAAATCGAATAGAACGGTATAAATTTTAGTTAAATGAAGAAATCCTGCTCTTGTGAGTCGGATTTTCTTTTTTTATATTTAAAATAACATTGTCTTTCTTGAATATGAAATTATGAATAGATAGGAATTAATTCTTGTGGCTCCACTTTTACTATTCATGTTAAAAGTCTAAATCTTTTTCATTACCATCATAATCTACTAGTAATGATCCTTCGTCTAAGGTATCCATTAACCATTCCACCAAACCATTCCATGATCTAGAAACGCTGTGAGTCTCCCTATCCCATTGTATTACCGTTGCATCGTATCCATTGCTTGATTCTAAGTCTATACATATCGAGTCACCATAGTTTAAATCTGCGATGATTAAATACGTGTCTGGCATCTTTGTCGGTCTTCGTTCTTTTTTAAACGAATCATTTAGATAAGAGCCACCACGCTGTTTTGGGCCCTGAGCAGCTGTATGAATTTCTGACAGGACTGTTCCAGGTATAAATAATTCTCCACCATTACACACTTGGACAAAATCTTTATATATATCAGGAATTTGAATGTTAAGTTCATTTTGAAGGCTTGTTATATCTTCTAAGTTAATTCCATTGTTTAGGGTGTGAATGCCATCTACATATTTATTAACTTCCTCAAAAAATGGTTGTAAATGATTGTTTTTTGAATAATATTTTCTTAGCATAAAACCATCTCCCTTTATTCATGTTTCCAAGGCACAACATCTCAAATCTAGATACATAAAGAAATCCGGCTCTTGTGAGTCGGATTTTCTTTTTTTATATATAAGATAAGATTGCCTTTCTTATATATAAAATTATGAATAGATAGGAATTAATTCTTGTTTAAAATCTTCATACATACCTAAAGCAATTTTTAAAATTTTTTCTAAGCTGTCATAATCGCTAAATAGTACGGGCTTAATTCTAGTATCTGGAGAAATTAAAAGTCTTGAATATAGACTCCATGGACTACCTAATCTTAGTTCATCATTATGATAAACTACCCAAGTAAAATCCAGAACGTTTACTTTAATACCAATATGAAAATAAAATAAATTTTCTTTTTTATCACCTAGTTCTCCAACTTTTAAAAACTTTTCTTTTTTATCATAAACTGATTTATAACCTAGCTTTTCAAGTATTTGTTGAATTTCTTCAATATTGGGATTAGGAATGATTTCTTCGGCATCATAATTTTCTCTCGAAAAAGAAGAAAGTTCTGTGTATCTATTAACAAAGTCAATTTTTTTAAGTGCTGTTTCTATTTCAGGTTTTAATTTTAAGTTCATAATTAATTCTCCTAAAACCTTAAGTCTGTCCTTGTTTTTTAGTCATTACTTCATGTATTTTTAAGGTGAAATTATGAATAAATAGGAATTAATTCTCGCTTGAAATCTTCGTACATTTCAAAGGCGATTTTCATGATTTCTTTGAGTTCATCGTAACTGTGGAAGCATGGACGAAGTATTTTTTCTGTATCATTTGATAATATTGCTACAAACATAGCCCATGGATCTCCAGCTCTTATTGCACCATTATGTCGTGCAGACCAAATAAACTCAACAAGGCCATGTTTTAAACTAATATTAAATCTAAAAGTATAGATGTTTTTATTCTTGACCTCACCAACAATAAAAAAGTTTTCTTTTTTCATAAAACGAGCTTTATAGCCAAGAGACTCAAATACTGCAATTACTTTTTCGTTTTCATAGTTTTCAAATGTGTTTTCTCTATCTGGAAATTGTTTTGATAATGCTTTATATCTCTGAATAAAATCAATTTTCTCAAGTACCTCTTTAATTTCGGGTTCTAAATCATACGCCATCAATTATTCCTCCCTAAATCTAATATCAATATCATATTTTTCTTTTGCTAGCTTGATATATTCATCTATTTTTTTGAATTTTTTATTAGATGTTGGAATCTCTAAAATATGTCTTCCTTCTAGTAACTTTCCATCTATTCTCTCATATTTATTTGAACGAATTTTAGTTCCAACAGCATATTTATCTTTCATTTCTTTCAAATATTTTTCAAAAGTTTTAATATCAATATCTTCGAAATCTGTTGCTTTTCTAGAAACGATTTCTCCTTTACGTGGGTCATATGAATCTAATCTTTTACCATTACTTAAATGAAGCTCATCATGTGGGTACCACTCGTTGTCTTGAGCAGTTTTATTAAACTTATTTCCTCTTGCCATAGGTGAATCTTTTGTCCAATAATCACTCGCTTCTTTCCAGTTCAATCTATCTTTAGGTATTTTACCGTCTTTTGCTTTTCTAACGCAATATTCCGCATATTTTAATTCTAAATCAGATTCGACAAACTTACCATCTTTTAAAAGATTTTTAGAGGAACCCCCAGA
The DNA here is from genome assembly GCF_008274905.1 of Bacillus sp. JAS24-2. Lineage (NCBI taxonomy): Bacteria > Bacillati > Bacillota > Bacilli > Caryophanales > Bacillaceae > Bacillus > Bacillus sp. JAS24-2. Next base: position 4,431,867 of record NZ_CP031068.1, on the reverse strand, counting down.
AGAAGACTGGAACCTTTGCAAAGTATCGATACTATTTTGAACGGTATTATACCATACAAATGTACCATGTGTAGCAACACCTGCTCCAGCGGTTGTAAGAGCTAAATCAGCTGGGATAACAATTGGTGATGCTGCCCCGAAAGTTACTCCTTCTAACAATACGGTTCCAACATTTGATCCTGTTACAATAGCTATACCGCCCAAAATTTCAAAAATAGATCCTACCCCTGATACAAAATTACCCACAAGATTTCCGGCTTGAAAGGTTGTTTTGTTTTCTAATTCATTGCCCATTGGTAATTCTGCGCCTGTAAAATTTTCAGCGGCTGAATTACAAATTCCTTGGAAGAATTCCCAAGCGCCAATAGCTGTTTTTTCGTACCACGGTCTATTAGCTTCTTGTTCCTGCAAAGCCATTTTTTCTTCAATTTCTTTTTTTATTTCGGCTTCTTGAACTCTTTCCTCTGCAATTTTTTGAATAGAGGTTATCCATTCCATATTCAACCCTTGTGTACTAAATGTACCACTGGCGGGACTAAAACCTTTTCCGCTTTGTACTTCCGCCAAACCTGTCGCAATGCTAGCGGCTAGTTGGAGTGCAGTATCATAATTATTACTAGAAGTATAATTAAATTCATATAGATGTTCTAATTTTTCTTGCAGTTTTTGCCTCATGACAGTAAAAAGATTTACCATAGCGTCCATACCTGGGATCGACATAGTTTGGTTGAGCGCTTCTGTACTTGCTATCATTCGATCGATTTCTCGAATTTGTTCTATTATCTCCTGTTCGATAACATCTGTAGAAGCTACCTGTGATTGAAAGTCTCTTGGAAAGGCATTATTTTGAAGGATTAATTCTTCGCATAAGTAAATGATTCCTTGTGCTAACGGACGAAAGGTTTGTAAGAAATATGCTTTTGCACTGCTATATGTTTGCCCTTGTAGAACAGTATCCAATGCAAAAGCGTCAATAGAATGAATAATTTGTTCCATACCTTGAATAGTAGCGTTACATAAAGAGTTCATACTTTCTGTTTGAGCTTGTACTTCACCGAGATACATATTTAAAGACATGAACTTTCCCTCCCCTTACAAGAAAATAATACCAATTTAAGGAAGGGGTTGTAAATTGAATATTCTAATAATTTGACAGTTAAAGAGATACTTGTTCATTAAGTTTTTTTTATCTTATTCAGATGCTCGGGTGATGAAGAGGTTTTTAAGTTGAATGTGAATAGAAAAAGGGAAGGTATAGATTATGTACAAATAAATACGTTGTAAAAATAATGTTAACAAAAGGAGAGTACAGCAAAGAAAAATGAATTATGGGGTAGGTTTTTATTAATGTGGATAAAAATGGATGAAATTTTAGAGAGAGGGCTAAGTTTTATTTTGTTACATTGTTCCGTTTTTATACATATACAGGCTATATTTAATAAAAAAAGCCCAGGTCCCTTGATAAACAAGGTTCCTAAGGCTTTTAATAATACTCTTTGCAGAGTACCGAGATTAACGAGAGTAGAACTCTACGATTAATGCTTCGTTGATTTCAGCTGGTAACTCAGAACGCTCAGCGTGACGAGTGTAAGTAGCTTCTAATTTGTCAGCATCGAAAGTTAAGTATTCTGGTACGAAGTTGTTAACTTCGATCGCTTCTTTAACAACAACAAGGCTGTTAGATTTTTCGCGAACGCTGATAGTTTGACCAGGTTTTACACGGTAAGATGGGATATCTACGCGAGCGCCATCAACCATGATGTGACCGTGGTTTACTAATTGGCGAGCTGCACGACGAGTGCGAGCTAAGCCCATACGGTAAACTAAGTTGTCAAGACGAGCTTCAAGAAGGATCATGAAGTTTTCGCCGTGCTTACCAGGCATTTTACCTGCTTGGTCAAATGTGCGACGGAATTGACGCTCAGTCATGCCGTACATGTGACGAAGTTTTTGTTTCTCTTGTAATTGTAAACCGTATTCTGAAAGTTTCTTACGTTGGTTAGGACCGTGAGGACCTGGTGCGTAAGGGCGTTTTTCTAATTCTTTTCCTGTGCCGCTTAGAGAGATTCCAAGACGACGAGACAGTTTCCAAGCTGGACCTGTATAACGAGCCATAGTTGACTCCTCCTTTAAAAATGTTTTTATTTACGTAAAATAAAAACAGACGTAATCGATATTTACGGGCATTTTGTTTTCATGTACCTTCGCTCCAGCAGCAGGGAGTTACGAGATACACCTCCGTAGAGGAACAAAATACAAACGATAAACTCACATTACAAGGCTGCCTTTTTATTTTACACAAACGCTATTATATCTTTTACCCAGAGTTTCGTCAAGCGAGTACGTTTTTGTTTTATGCATATAAATTTTGGAAATTAATATAAGAAGGAATTTAAAACAATATAGAAGAAGAGATAGAAACACAAATAAAACGTTTACATAAAATGAAGGAAAACGTTCATCAAATTTTTATGGATGAATATGCGGCAATAAAAACATAAGGGGGATGTTTTTATGAAAAAGAAGCATATGGAGACAGCGTTAATTCATCACGGTTATACACCTGAGGAACATAAAGGAAGTTTAACACCACCTTTATTTCAAACTTCTACATTTACATTTGAGACTGCGCAGCAAGGAGAGGCGAGTTTTGCGGGAGTGGATCCATCTTATATTTACTCACGGCTTGGAAATCCAACTGTGAAATTATTTGAAGAACGTATGGCGGTGTTAGAAGGAGGAGAAGAGGCACTTGCCTTCGGATCTGGTATGGCAGCTATTTCAGCGACTTTAATCGGTTTTTTAAAGGCTGGAGATCATATTATTTGTTCAAATGGATTATACGGATGCACGTACGGTTTTTTAGAAGTGTTAGAAGAAAAATTTATGATTACGCATTCGTTTTGTGATATGGAGACAGAGGTTGATATTGAAAATAAAATTCGCCCAAATACAAAGCTTATTTTCGTTGAAACACCAATTAATCCGACAATGAAATTAATTGATTTAAAACAAGTGATTCGGGTTGCGAAGCGAAAAGGCTTACTTGTTATTGTTGATAATACGTTTTGTTCACCTTATTTACAAAGGCCGCTTGAGCTTGGCTGTGACGCTGTTGTGCATAGTGCGACAAAATATATTGGTGGTCACGGTGACGTTGTAGCAGGTGTAACAATTTGTAAAACGAAAGCATTAGCTGAAAAGATTCGCCCGATGCGAAAGGATATCGGCGGTATTATGGCGCCGTTTGATGCGTGGTTATTATTACGTGGGTTAAAGACGTTAGCAGTAAGAATGGATCGTCATTGTGATAATGCAGAAAAAATTGTATCGTTCTTAAGAAAACATGATGCGGTAGAAGGTGTTTGGTATCCAGAAGGGGAGTTAGCATCTCGTCAAATGAAACGCGGGGGCGGTGTTATTTCTTTTTCAGTAAAAGGCGGAAAAGAAGAGACGCAAGCGTTTATTAATGATCTTCACTTTATTACAATTGCGGTGAGTTTAGGAGATACAGAAACGTTAATTCAGCATCCAGCAACGATGACGCACGCTGCGATTCCAGCGGAACTAAGAAAAGAAATGGGCATTTTCGATAATTTAATACGCTTATCGGTCGGTTTAGAATCGTGGGAGGATATCGTTTCTGATTTAGAGCAGGCATTAAAGAAAATATCTACTGTTAATCAATGAAAAAAGAGTGAGCTATCGGTTTTGTACAGGACGTACTAAATCGATAACTCGCTCTTTTCTTTTTACATATGTTTTAGGAGTGTTTCCACAAACTTTTCTAAATAGCGCTGATCTAATTCATCAAAACGATTTTTTTCAGGACTATCAATGTCCAGTACACCAATGACAGCTCCTTCTTTCACAATCGGTACAACGATTTCCGAATTAGAAGCACTATCGCAAGCGATGTGACCTGGGAATTGGTGAACGTCCGCTACAAGCTGCGTTGTTTTCGTTTCAGCTGCAACGCCGCAAACGCCTCGTCCAAATGGAATGCGCACGCAAGCAGGCATTCCTTGGAACGGTCCAAGAACAAGCTGAGTTCCTTCTGTTACGTAAAAGCCAACCCAATTAACGCGATCTAAAAATTGGTTTAATAATGCGGACGCATTTGATAAGTTTGCGACTACGTTTGATTCGCCAGTTAGTAACGCATCCAGTTGTTTAATTACTGTCTCATATTGCTGCACGCGAGATCCTGCATAACTTTCTTTAGTAAACATGGAAACAGCTCCTTTTTTATCGAGATGTGTAAAATATTAGCAAAATACGATGTATTTCACATGACTTTGTCGATAGAAAATTAAAGGAATTTGTCTTAAAAGTCAAGAAATTTAAACTATAGCTGTTCATTGAAGGGAAGTGAGCGCATGAAGCAGACGAAACAAAAAGTAATTGATGCGGCAATATCGTTGTTTAATACGAAAGGTTATGATGGAACGTCGGTGCGAGACATTGCAAAGCGAGCGGATGTGAATGTAGCGAATATTTCATATTATTTTGCTGGGAAGCAAGGTTTATTAGAACAGCTTATTACTGATTTTTTAGAAGGATATATTCATGTGATTGAAATGTCGTTTGAACAGAGAGAGTATTTGTCGGCTAAAGATGTGATGGTGCAAATGGTGCGAGGGATTTTACGATATCAATTTGAAAATAGAGAACTAACACGTTTCTTCTACCGAGAGCTTTCGCTTGATACGACATTAATTCGTGAAGTGATGACCGTTTATTTTTCTAAAGAAAGATATTATATAGAACAAATGATTAGACAAGGACAAATGAAACAAGAATTTCAGAAAGTATCATTTACAATGTTTATGACGCAATTAAAAGGTATGATAAATATGCCGTTTTTATATCCACAATATATATCAGAAGTACTGCATTCTTTCCCGTCTGAGACATTTTTTATAGAGATGTACACGAAAGAGATTGAGCAATGGATGGAACAAGCATTATGTAAAGCGAATATGTACCATGAATGGCCAAGAGCTGTTCATATGTGAAGAATCCCCACCTAACGAACTGAGGTGGGGATTTTTATGTTTACTTTTCTTTGCCATAAATTGTTACATAATAGCGCGATAATTGTTAATGCAGCTCCAGCGATTTCAATTTTATCCACTGTATAACCTCGAAAGATAGAACCGATTAGTGCAAGGATAGGAACTAAATTCATAAATAATATGCCGTTAATAGATGAAATATAGCGATTTCCCATATTCCAGCAAAATACAGCGATAACGCCTGCGATAATCGACATATAAAAGAGCTCAAAACGAACGCTCACAACTGTACGCAGTGACGGTATAGTAACTATATTTGTGTACGTTAAGAAAGTAACAATAACGATGAGTGAAATGGAGCCAAATAAACAAGTTAATGTCGTGTACCTAAGTGGTGACCAAAATTGAAAACGAGCACCCCCGTTTGTATAAATGACCCAGCAAGTAACGCCGCATAGCATCAATATATTTGTCGATAAGTGGCTTGCAGCTCCAAATAATAATTCAATATTTCCTTTTGAAATGACAAGCATAACACCAAGTAATGCAACGAACATACAAAGGAATGTATAGTTTTGTGGGCGGCGATTTTTCGTTATCCATTGCAGTGATAAGGCAATCAGTGGCATAAGGGATTGAATCATAGCTGCATGGATTGCTCCGGAAGGTCCAGCAAGTTGTTGTCCGTAGAAAACGAGAAAACCATACCCCGCGAAACCGACTGTCCCGTAAAAGAATAGAGAAAGTGTTCTTTTTTCTAAGCGGAGTGAAGTCTTTCCTTCAGTAATTAATAGCAAAATAAGAAAAATAATAGCTGCTGATCCATAGCGAAGCGTTGTGAAGAAGAATGGATCGATAAATTGCAGAGCATTTGCCATTACAGGAAACATAAATCCCCAGGCAGTGACGGCGAGTAAGCATAGAAAGGATCCGAGTAGCATTTGTTTTTTGTTCAACAGTATCTTTCCCCTTTACATTTCGTTATAGTAAGTTGATGAAATAAGTATAAAGAGTAATTGTTTATAGGAGGAAATATCGATTTCTTATAACGGTTATAACTTTTTGTTAGAGGTGTGTACGATGGATTTGGAGGCAGTACGATCGTTTATTGAAGTGAAGCATACGCGAAGTTTATCAAAGGCAAGTAAGATTTTACATATATCTCAACCAGCGCTTAGTAAACAAATTCAAAAGTTAGAAGCGGATTTAGAGGTTACTTTACTTAAACGTTCTGCGCAAGGAGTAGAGTTAACGGAGGCAGGAGAGTTATTTATAAAAAGAATGTTACCGATTTTGGAGCAAATAAATGAAGTGAAAACAGAAATGAGGGGGTATCAAGAGAACCGGAAGTTTTCAATTGGTATACTACCGAGTTTAGCGGAGCATTACATATCAGAATGTAAAGATATATTAGGTGATGAGTGCGAAGTGGAATGGCAAATCGGACATACGGAAGTATTAAGAGAGTTATTTAAAGCGCGGGAGATTGACGCGATGTTCATCGATTCAGTAGTAGAAGGTGCTACGTATATAAAAGAAGTGCAACAAGAGAAAATTGTTTGTGCCGTTTCAAATAATCATCCGTACAAAGAGAAGATAGTCATTCAAATAGAAGAGATGCACAATGAAAAATTAATTGTATATCCAGAAATATGTGATGTAAGGAAAATGATTATGAACATGTTTCATGAAATAGATGTAAAACCAACTATAGCTGTGGAAACATCTTACGCAGAACCGATGCTTGCAATGGTAAAAGCTGGCCTTGGTATCACGTTACTTCCAGAAAGGGCAGTAGAGCAGTCTGTAAGGCAAGGAAATGTACATGTAATTTCTGTTGAACCACCACTCATGCGGAAAATTTATTTCGTATCCCATACGAAAGATTGTTTGTTATTACAATCATTTGAGGATAGGTAGTGAGGTAGGCGGAATATTGAGAAAGATTACAATCACATTGAAAGGAACATGAAATTTTTAAAAAACTAGGTCAAAAACAAACCATTACATGGTATGATTAGTACATTGTTAGTTGTTAAATATAGGGGAATTCCCTTTTTATACATAATGCCTTCCATTTCATAAACGGAACGGACAAAAAAAGAGATATAACTAGGAGGCTTTTTTGCATGGATTCTATCCTGACGATCGTTATCATTGTAGTAAGCTCTATTCTAGTGCTGCTCATGATAGAGCTTGTGATAAGAAATCGTTCATATAAAGATATTGAAGCACTGGAGCAGTGGAAACAAGAGATAAAAGATAAACCTGTGGCAGATGAACTAAAACGGGTAAAAGATTTAAACATGACGGGTCAAACAGAAGAACTGTTTGGTAAATGGCGTGAAGAATGGGATGAAATTGTATCAACAACCCTTCCGAAAGCTGACAAAGATTTAGCGCAAGCGCGAAAATTCGCCTCGCAATTCTCCTTCCGAAAAGCAAAGCATGCGATGAACGAATCCATAAGTGGTTTAGATGACGCTGATAATCGTATTACGGACATTTTAAATGAATTACAGCAATTGTTAGAAAGCCATGAGAAAAATAGCTCGGAAATTGAAGGGTTACGTGATACATATCGTAGTATGAAAAAGAGTGTTCTTGCTCATAGACATATGTATGGAGCAGCAGAGCAGAAAATCGAAGAGATGCTAGACGCTGAATCTGAGAAATTTAAAACCTTTGAAGAAGCGACAAACAATGGCGACTATTTAAAAGCGAGAGAAATTGTTATTAGTTTGGAAGAAGGTTTAGCAGATTTAGAAATCATTATTCACCAAATTCCAGATTTATTGGTAGAGTGTCAAGCGACGTTACCAGTTCAGCTGGAAGATTTATTACACGGACACAATGATATGGTAAGACAAGGTTATGTATTAGATTATTTGGAAGTCCCTAAAGAAGTTCGCGATATGACGAAACAACTACAAACATGTTTAATGGATATACAGGAGCTTCATATAACAGAAGCGGCTGAAAAAGTAGAAAACTTAAAAACACGTTTAGATGGCTTCTACGATCAACTGGAACAAGAAGTACATGCGAGACATTATGTGGAGCAAAAAACACTTTCTGTTTATGATGATTTAGAAGAAATGCGCATCGAAACGATTGAAACGAAAACAGAAACACAACTTGTGAAACAAAGCTATCAGTTACAAGATAAAGACATTGAGTCTCAAAAAGTAATTGAAAAGCAAATGCACATTTTAACGAAACGTTTTGAAATGCTACAATTACGCGTTGCAGAACAAGATATTGCCTTCTCTATTATTCGCGAGGAACTAGAAGAGGTTTATGAGCAATGTGAAACGTTAAAAGTACTTCATGCAGAATATAAAGAAATGCTGCAAACGATGCGCAAAGAAGAATTTGAAGCACGTGAGAAGTTACAAGAAATGCGAAATACTATTTTCGAAACGAAACGCTTTATGCAAAAATCGAATTTGCCAGGTCTTCCAGAGAGTATTATGGAAGATTTAAAAAGAGGGCAAATGGCAATGCAAGCTGTATATGAACAATTAGAAGTGAAGCCGTTAAATATGAACGCTGTAAATAGCAGTTTAGAAGAAGCATATACAACTGTGAATGGTGTGGCTGAAATGACAGAAGAGTTAATTGGACAAGCGTATTTAGTGGAAAAATTAATTCAGTACGGTAACCGTTACCGCAGTCATGATGAAAACCTAGCAGAAAGTTTAAATTATGCTGAGAAATTATTCCGTGAATACCAATACGATGCAGCTTTAGAACAAGCGGCTTCAGTATTAGAGCAACTTGAACCTGGCGTTGTTCAAAAAATAGCTGAATATGTAGACAATGAACAAACCCTTTCATAAAAGGGTTTGTTTTTTTATGTAATTTTGCAGGCGATGTTGCTATAATGAATAGCGGAATACAGCAAGGTTATTCGTTTCAAAATAAAGTGAAACTGTAATCGGTGGGAAGATTCATCCCCACTGATTACTAGCCTTCACCAATCGGGCATTTACGGGCAGTTAATCTCCCATCTAACTTCTTTGCTCTAACTGGATTTTGAGGTGAGAGTCTTATTGCCCGTTAACGCGGGATAAAGTGAAACTGTAATAGGAGGGCATCCTCGCCAATTATTAGCCTTCACCAATCGAGATAAAACGGAACCTTTGCGTAGTCTTAGCGTAATGACACGTATTTATGATATGATTATACGATGTGATAGCGCTGAAAGGGGAAGAACGATGATCTATTTTGATAATAGTGCGACGACTAAGCCATATCCAGAAGCTCTTCAATCGTACGTGACGGTTGCTGGGAAATATTTTGGTAATCCTTCTTCTATTCATTCGCTTGGAGGAGAGGCAGAGCGTCTATTAACACAATCAAGAACGATTGCAGCGCAGCTTCTTCGTGTTAAACCTTCTGAAATTATTTTTACATCAGGTGGAACGGAAGGGAATAACCTTGCGATTAAAGGGATAGCGATGAGGAATCGTTCGCGTGGCAAACATATCATTACAACAAATATTGAACACGCGTCTGTGTTTGAGGCATATAAGCAATTAGAAGAACTCGGGTTTGATGTAACATATTTACCGGTTAACGAGCATGGTGTTGTATCGGTAGAAGATGTGAAACGAGCGCTTCGTGAAGATACGATTCTTGTGTCAATTATTCATGTGAACAACGAAACTGGAGCAATTCAACCCGTTGCTGAAATTGGAACGTTATTATCGAATCATCCGAAAATAAGATTCCATGTAGATCATGTACAAGGGATAGGAAAAGTACCGCTTGATTTATATGCTTCTCATATTGATCTTTGCTCAATATCTGGACATAAATTCCACAGTGTAAAAGGAACGGGGCTTCTTTATGTACGCGATGGCGTAAGATTAGATCCGATTTTATCAGGTGGTCAACAAGAGCTTAAGTATCGCTCTGGTACAGAGAATTTACCTGGCATTGTAGCGATGGTGAAAGCACTTCGCATGACAATGGAACAAGTGAAAGAAAAGGTAGCTCATTTGCAAAGTTTACAAGCAGAGCTTGTTCGTTTCTTTAAAGAGATGGAAGATGTAACGATTAACACGTCGCTTGCATATGCAGCACCGCACATTTTAAATGTATCATTTGTTGGTTTAAAACCAGAAGTAGTCGTTCATGCTTTAGAAGAACACGGTGTATATGTGTCAACGAAATCTGCTTGTTCTTCAAAAGCAAATGAAGTGAGCAGAGTGTTAGTGTCAATGGGAGTGCCGCATGCAGCAGCTGCAAGCGCTATTCGTATTAGTTTGGCACCAGAAAACACAATGGAAGAAGTAAAACAATTTGAAGGTATTGTAAAAGAGACGCTGCCAAAATTATATGAAGTGATGAGGTAAAGAAATTATGTTGAAATATGAATATATTTTAGTGCGTTATGGAGAAATGACGACAAAAGGTAAGAACCGTTCTAAATTTGTAAGCACATTAAAAGATAACGTGAAGTTCAAACTGAAAAAATTCCCAAATATTAAAATCGATGCAACACATGACCGTATGTACATCCAATTAAATGGCGAAGATCATGAAGCGGTATCTGAAAGATTGAAAGATGTATTTGGTATTCATAAGTTTAACTTAGCGATGAAAGTACCATCAGAATTAGAAGACATTAAAAAAGGTGCATTAGCAGCTTTCTTACAAGTAAAAGGCGATGTGAAAACATTTAAAATTACTGTACACCGTTCTTATAAGCATTTCCCAATGAGAACGATGGAATTATTACCTGAGATTGGTGGACACATTCTAGAAAATACAGAAGATATTACTGTAGATGTTCATAATCCAGATGTAAATGTACGTGTAGAAATTCGCAGTGGTTATAGCTACATTATGTGTGATGAGCGTATGGGAGCTGGCGGTTTACCAGTTGGCGTTGGCGGAAAAGTAATGGTACTTCTTTCTGGTGGTATTGATAGCCCAGTAGCAGCTTACTTAACGATGAAACGTGGCGTATCTGTGGAAGCAGTTCACTTCCATAGTCCACCTTTCACAAGTGAGCGTGCAAAACAAAAAGTAATCGATTTAGCGCAAGAGTTAACGAAGTATTGTAAACGAGTAACGCTTCACCTTGTTCCGTTTACAGAAGTGCAAAAAACAATTAATAAAGAAATCCCATCTAGCTATTCAATGACGGTTATGCGCCGTATGATGATGCGTATTACAGAACGTATTGCTGAGGAGCGTAACGCACTTGCAATTACGACTGGTGAAAGTCTTGGGCAAGTAGCAAGCCAAACGTTAGATAGTATGCATACGATTAACGAAGTAACAAACTACCCAGTTATTCGTCCGCTTATTACGATGGATAAATTAGAGATTATTAAAATCGCTGAAGAAATCGGCACGTATGATATTTCAATTCGTCCATATGAAGATTGCTGTACTGTATTTACACCAGCAAGCCCAGCGACGAAGCCGAAACGTGAAAAAGCAAATCGTTTTGAAGCGAAATACGATTTCACACCATTAATCGATGAAGCTGTAGCGAACAAAGAAACAATGGTATTACAAACGATAGAAGTAGTGGCGGAAGAAGAAAAATTTGAAGAACTTTTCTAAACCATAAATTACCATATCTAAAACGTGTATGAAGTCATGTTATTTATCACACTCTATACTCACAAGGAGGTGATATAACATGTCACGTAGCACAAATAAATTAGCGGTTCCTGGTGCTGAATCAGCATTAGACCAAATGAAATACGAAATCGCTCAAGAGTTTGGTGTTCAACTTGGAGCTGATGCAACAGCTCGCGCTAACGGTTCTGTTGGTGGTGAAATCACTAAACGTCTAGTTTCACTAGCTGAGCAACAATTAGGCGGTTACCAAAAATAATCCCATATGATGGCTTAGAAAGAGCGGGTTCTCCCGCTCTTTCTTTTTTGTGTTGCCATTTGTCGGTAAGTTGATGTAATTTCATTTAGTAATTCGACAGAACTGAAAAATTTGTCAAAAGAAGAGGGTTCAAAATTAACAGAAAATTCTGTATTATATAAAGGAGGCATAAAGAAAAGGGAGGATATTTTATGAAGAGAGAAGAATTGTTGGCGCCACCGTCTTATAATTTAGTTTCTGAAATAGAGAAATATACAGGTGATAAAGAGAAGTTAGCTTTAATTTGGCAAGATGATAAAGGGAATCGAAGGGAAGTTACATACGCTGAATTAATGCAAGGTGCGAATAAAATTGGAAACGCTTTTATAAAAAGTGGTTTGCAAAAAGGGGACAAGCTTCTCATTATGATGCCGCGTTTAATTGAAGCGTACATGACGTATATTGCTGCTATTAAAGCAGGATTTGTCGTAATTCCAAGCTCGGAAATGTTACGTAAAAAAGATATAGAATATCGAATTGGACATGGAGAAGTAAAAGCGATAGTAAGCTATGAGCCGTACATTAGGCAGTTTGATGATATAAAAGCGATGGAATCTCTTCAAAAATTTGTCCTGAGCGAGCAGTCAGTAGATGGATGGATTAATTTAAAAACAGCATTAGAAACAGAGAGTGACATGTTAGAAATGGCGAAGACAGATAAAGAAGATATGGTCTTTTTATCTTACACGTCAGGAACGACAGGAAATCCGAAAGGTGTCGTTCATACACATGCGTGGGCATACGCTCATTTACGTACGAGCGCTCCAAATTGGCTCGGAATTGAAGAGAATGATATTGTATGGGCAACAGCTAGTCCAGGCTGGCAAAAGTGGATTTGGAGCCCGTTTTTAGCAACGCTAGGATCAGGGGCAACAGGATTTGTATATCACGGTAAGTTTGAACCGAAAACATACCTGAACTTATTAGACGATAATAAGGTGAATGTGCTTTGTTGTACACCGACTGAGTATAGATTAATGGCAAAGGTAGAAGATTTAAGCCAGTACAATTTAGAGGCGTTACATAGCGCTGTATCAGCAGGTGAGCCATTAAATAGAGAAGTCATTGGAACGTTCCAAAAGCACTTTCATATTACAGTAAGAGACGGCTATGGGCAAACGGAAAATACATTACTTGTTGGTGTAATGAAAGGGATGGATATTAGACCAGGATCAATGGGGAAACCAACGCCAGGTAACCACGTCGATATCGTAAATGAGGAAGGTACTCCGGTTAAAGTAGGCGAAGTTGGTGATATTGCAGTTCACATTGAAACGCCGGCCCTCTTTAAACAATATTACAAAGACGATGAACGTACAGCGATGCAATTCCGCGGTGATTATTATATTACAGGTGATAAAGCGAAGAAAGATGAAGACGGCTACTTCTGGTTTGAAGGGCGCGGTGATGATATCATTATTAGCTCTGGTTATACAATCGGGCCGTTTGAAGTAGAGGATGCACTTGTAAAACATCCTTACGTAAGAGAATGTGCAGTTGTCGCAAGTCCTGATGAAATTCGTGGAAGTGTCGTGAAGGCATTTATCGTATTAAGAGAGAATATAGAAAAGAACGAAGAAACATTAATTCCAACACTCCAACAACACGTCAAAGAACTTACTGCACCATATAAATACCCTCGCAAAATTGAATTTGTAGATGAACTACCAAAAACGATTTCTGGAAAAATTCGCCGTATTGAACTTAGAAAACAAGAGATGGAGATTCCGTCAAAATAATTTTGAAAACAGTGAAGTAAATAGTTGAATGAAATGCAAAACAATGATAATATAAAAACGAACACAAGTTCGATTTTATAAACTTAAAAAAGAGGTGTCCGTATGATTTTAGGTATTAATCCGTACTTAGTTTTAGATGGTAGTGGGCAAGAAGCTGTACAGTTTTATAAAGAGGCTTTAGATGCAAAAGTAGAAGTCATGCAAACTTTTGGTGACATGCCTGAAAATCCAGAATACCCGATTCCAGCTGAAGCGAAAGAGCGCGTTTTACACGCTACTTTAAAAGTTGGTAATACGGATCTTATGATTTCTGATACATTCCCAGGTCAAGGACATGCAATCGGATCTCAAGTAACAATCGCAATTCAAATTAGTAATGCAGAAAAAGCAAAAGAAGTATTCGATAAGTTACAAGAAGGTGGAGAAGTTATCATGCCACTTCAAGAAACATTCTGGAGCCCAGCATACGGACAAGTAAAAGATAAATTTAATATTGAATGGCAAGTTACAACGTCTACTACTGAACAAAAGTAATTTTTAGAAAAGCACCATGTTTTGAACTGGTGCTTTTTTTTTATACAATAAAAAATAAAGGAGATGGGATATATGGGAGAAATTTGGTATGGCGGCACCATTTACACAATGAGAGAAGAAAATGAAAAAGTGGACGCTGTTTACGTTGAAAACGGCATAATTGTTGATGCTGGTAATAAGGGAGAATTAGAAAGCAGATATTCAAACGTAAAGTTACATGACCTAAAAGGAAAAACAATGATTCCAGGTCTCGTTGATAGCCATATGCATCTTATTGGGCATGGAGAGAGATTACTCCGTCTAGATTTATCAAATTGTACATCTTATAGCGAAGTACTGGCTCTCGTTCAGAAGCAAGTGGAAGAAGCTCCAAAGGGCTCTTGGATTATTGGAGAAGGATGGAATGAAAATAACTTTACAGATACGAAAGATGTTCACGCGCGTGATTTAGATGAAATTTCGAAAGACCATCCTATTTTATTAAAGAGAGTTTGTCGTCACGTTACATGGGTGAATTCATACATACTGCAAGAAGCGAATATAACAGAAGCGACAGAAAATCCAAAAGGCGGGAAAATTGGCAGGGATTCATCAAATAAGTTAACAGGACTTTTATATGAACAAGGGCAAGAATTAATTAAACATGTTCAGCCAGAAATTGATGAAGCTTATTTACAAAGAGCTCTGCAAACAGCGATTAAAGATTGCTGGAAATACGGACTTGTTGGCGGGCATACGGAAGATTTAAATTATTATGGTGGTTTTAGAAAAACGCATAATGCGTTTTCTCATGTGATAAAAGAAATGCCATTTAAAGCCCATTTGCTCGTTCACCATGAAGTAGCACATGAACGAAAAGAATATGAAAATGAACATTATATTGAATTTGGGGCAATGAAAATTTTTTCTGACGGTTCTTTTGGCGGAAGAACAGCATTATTAAGTGAACCGTATGAAGATGCGAAGGAAACGAATGGGGTTGCGATTTTCTCATGTGAAGAACTTGCAGAATTAGTGAAGAAAGCACGAGATTTACATATGCCAGTTGCGATTCATACTATCGGTGATTTATCGCTTGAATATGTCATTGATGCACTCGAATTATATCCACCAGCAAAAGGGTTACGTGACCGCATTATTCATTGTCAGCTTGCTCGTGAGGAGTTAATTGAAAGAATGAAAAACTTGCAAGTCATTATAGATATACAGCCAGTCTTTCTTTCATCAGATTTTCCGTCAGTCATTGAAAAACTAGGAGAGCGCCGTCTTCGTTATGCGTATGCGTGGAAGACATTACTGGAAGCAGGGCTACATTGTAATGGTGGCTCAGATGCCCCCATTGAACAAGTAAATCCGTTTCTAGGTATATATAGCGCTGTTACACGTAGAAGTTTTATTGACGGTGTATGCTATATGCCTGAGGAAAGATTAACGGTATATGAGGCTGTTTCTTTATTTACAACAGGAAGTGCCTATGCAATTGGAAAAGAAGCGAAGCGAGGGCAAATTACAAAAGGATATGAAGCAGACTTTACAATATTAGACCGCAATATGTTTGAAATTGAGGCAGAAGAAATAAAAGAAGTAGAAGCAGAAATGACCGTAATAGATGGCCAAGTTGTCTATAGAAAAGATGCGTAAAAATATATGAGCGATTTTCGGAATATATCGACTGTAACTCGAAATATATAAGCGATTATTGAAATATATCTACCGTAACTCGAAATATATGAGCGATTATTAAAATATATCGACTTACCGACAAAAACTGACAAGAATAACGGGTGGATAGTAAGAGAGTATTGTCCGCGCCAATCGGGGTAAATAAATAACCGCAGAATTATGGAATTCCATAATTCTGCGGTTATTTTAATCCTATAAAAACGTTCTCTGTACTTTTTCCCAGAAAGAATTGTTTTTTAATTTAACGGTTTTAATTTGTTTATCGCTTAAGCGTACAACAGCTTTTTCCACTTGTTTAATGCTAAGCGCTTCGTTATCCATGCCGATAACAGGATAATCGTTACCGTCTGGTCTTAGTTTTAAAGTTAATGTACGTTCGTGATTTAAAATGAAAGGTGAACCGAGCGTACGGTAAGTGTTGTTGTTTAAAGATGCTAGTTCGCTTACTTGGAAACATGGAATAAGTGGGTCAACAACTGCGCCATGCAATGATTTATTGTAAGCAGTACTTCCTGTTGGGGTAGAAACTACTAAACCGTCACCTCTAAATGTTTCGAAATATAAATCATCAACGTGAACATCTACAACGAATGTTTTTATAATACTAGAACGTAATGAGAACTCATTTAAACAATGGAAAGATGTACTGTGATCTACATCTACCTGAATTGTTGGATATTTACGCACTTCAATTTCATTTTTTGTAATTTCTTGAAGGGCTGTATCAACGTGATCAATATGGAAATCGCAGTAGAACGAAGTTTCATCTTTCGTAGAAATCCCTGCGTATAAGCAATCTTCCCTAAAACCAGTTTTACGAACGGCTTGTAAGAAGGTTGCATCATCTCCAACACCGACGATAGCGTTTGCATTTTTTGGATGATCTAATATGGTAAATCCATTCTCTTCTAAAATACGATAGATTGGTTTCATTTTTTCAACGAGCGTTGCTTTGTCATCACCATAAAAGAAAAATAAATTGCGACGATCTGCCATTATGTATCCCTCCACTGCAGTTAAATTTTCTGTTTTTCGTGCTACATATCATTAGAGTCCGTTCCCTGATGATATGTTCAAATAATATATTTCGATATAAAATGTCAAAATACCTTTTTATTTTTAGAAAAATTTTTATATTCAATCTTATAGAACTCTGTTTAATGATGAATAAAGTTGTCGATAATGGGTACGGAGTGAAAGGATGATACGTATGAAGTGGCTCGTAATTGGAATAATAATTCTTCTTCTTTTTATTTTGTTTATACTATTGTCAAAAATAAAGCTTAAGGTGACATTTTTATATTCAGAAATGGAAAAGAAATGTTTGCTTCAAGTGAAAATATGGATGATTCGATATACATTTGATGTGTTGGAAAGAATTGAAAAACAGCAGAAAAAGACAGGACAGAAAATCGAAAAAGCTGAAGAGGACGGCGGACTCGATAATAAAATTATGGCGCAACTTGACAGCATTGGTGAACTGATAAAAAAGCTTCAAGAAGTTCATACTATTGTTAAAGATTTTCTCAAACGAGTGAAAATCAATGGTTGGAAATGGCATACACAAATTGGAGCAGGCGACGCAGCTAGTACTGGAATTGTCACTGGATATGCATGGGGGACAAAAGGTATGGCTGCTGGAGTTGTCGGACAATATATGCATATTGTCGACGTACCAGAATTTGAAATTACCCCAGTTTTTCAAGGAAAAGGATTTGCATCAAGATGTGAGTTAACAGCATCTTTTCGTATATTCCGCACTATAAAAACAGCGGTGAAATTGCTCATATTTATGAGGAAGCAAAGATCTGGTATGACAGAAAAATCTGTTCAAGCATAGGGGGGATATAGAATGGAACATCCAATTCAAGGTTTAATGACAACAGCAATGCAGCATTTAAAACAAATGACTGATGTAAATACAATTGTTGGTGACCCAATTAAAGCGGCAGATGGAAGTGTAATTCTTACTGTTTCGAAAGTAAGTTTCGGATTTGCTGCTGGTGGAAGTGAATTTGGTAAAGTAGAACATTCAGGCCGCCATCCATTTGGCGGGGGAAGTGGTGGAGGAGTTTCTATTAATCCTGTTGCTTTTCTTGTTATAAATGGAGATGGTGTGAAAGTATTGCACTTAGATAAACAAACACATGTCATCGATAAAATAATTGAATTAGCGCCACAAGCTGTTGATAAAGTGAAAGAAATGATGGATAAACGAAAAGAAGATGATCCTGAATTTCAAATTTAACGAATAAAGAAGCTAATCAATAGGTTAGCTTCTTTAATTTTTTTGTAAATAAAGCGATTTTATTTGCATTATCGATAGGGACAAACTATCATTTACATTGTACATATTTTGTTTAAATAAGGGAGGATTTTCAAGTGGCAAACGTAACTTTTAAAGGTAATCCAATGACTTTAGTTGGAACAGAAGTTAAAGTTGGCGATCAAGCGCCAAACTTCCAAGTATTAGCAAACGACTTATCTCCAGTAAGTTTAGAAACATACAAAGGCGAAGTGAAATTAATTAGTGTTGTACCTTCAATCGACACAGGTGTGTGTGATGCACAAACACGTCGTTTTAACCAAGATGCAGCAGGTATTGAAAACGCGAAAGTATTAACAATTAGCGCTGATTTACCATTCGCTCAAAAACGCTGGTGTGCAGCAAACGGTTTAGAAAATGTTGTAACACTTTCTGACCACCGCGACCTTTCATTCGGTGAAGCTTACGGCTTAGTAATGAAAGAACTTCGTTTACTTGCTCGTGCAGTATTCGTAGTAGATAGCAATGACAAAGTAGTTTACGTAGAATACGTAAGCGAAGGTACAAGCCACCCAAACTATGAAGCAGCATTAGAAGCAGCTAAATCTGCGAAGTAATGTGAAGAAAATGACCTCTTATAAAGAGGTCGTTTTTTCTCATATATTGCTCTGTAACGGCATCGATATATGAGAAAAAACGTTATATCATATATAACTAAAGGGGAGCTCTTTACAGGAGGTCGCTTTTTCTTTTTGGAAAAAATCACTTTGTGGTATGATATAAGTTATGTGTAAAAGAGAGAAGGAGGAATGTACGTGAGTCAGACAGTAGAAACATTATTTTCTATTTTTGATTCTTCTGCGGTAGTTTTACGTAAAGAATTAGATGTAACATATTTAGAGGCGCTTGTAGAAACAGGTGATAACTTGTTTGAGGGAGCGATTTTACAAGAGGAATTATCCGAATCAGCAATTGAAAGGCTGAATCGTGAATATAGTACGTTTAATGAAGAAACATATAAAGGTGAAGAAATTCGTAAAGCATTTCAGTTAGCCATCTTAAAAGGAATGAAAGAAGGCGTACAAGCGAATCACGAAATGACACCTGATGCAGTTGGGATGTTCATGAGTTACTTATTCCATAAATTTATGCAAGGTCAAAATGAAATTACAGTTTTAGATCCTGCAATTGGAACAGGTAACTTAATGACTACAGTGTTTAATAGCGCTAAAGAAGGACTAACAATGAGTGGATTTGGTGTAGAAGTGGATGAAGTGCTAATTAAACTTGCTTTAGTAAATGCAAATTTACAAAAGCATGCAATCGAATTCTTCCATCAAGATGGACTAGCACCACTTTATATCGATCCAGTTGATGCAGTCGTTTCAGACTTACCGGTTGGTTATTATCCAAACGAAATCGGTGCAAGTGAATATAAATTAAAAGCAGATGAAGGAATGTCGTATGCCCATCACTTATTTATTGAACAAAGTGTGAAACATACGAAAGAGGGCGGTTACTTATTCTTCTTAGTACCAAACTTCATTTTTGAAAGTGACCAAGCACCGAAATTACATGCATTTATTAAAGAAACATGCTTTATTCAAGGGTTATTACAGCTTCCTGTTTCCATGTTTAAAAACGAGAAAAATGCAAAAAGTATATTTGTTCTCCAAAAGAAAGGCGCTAATGTAACAATGCCAAAACAGGCGTTATTAGTGGAGTTGCCTAAATTCTCTAACATGAAGGCGATGGAAGACATTATGGATCAATTAAATACTTGGTTTGCAACACATAAATAAAGCTAGGTATATGTAACAGCATTAGTGATTTATGTAGTACAGTTTTATATAATATGTCATATTTTTAAATATATACAAGATTTAACTGAATTTTTTTGAAATCTGTAATATATATTTTTTCTTGGTGTTACAATTTTTTCACTTGAAATATATGTCGGACGATGTTTAAATTAAAATCGTGAGTATAAAATTTGCTAATGATGAAACGTTTTCATATTTAGTGAATTTGATCAGATAAAATCGAGCGGTTTGTGGAAACATCCACACAACTACCAAGAGAAAAAGGGGCGAAAGACTAGATGTCAAAAATCATCGCGATTAACGCAGGAAGCTCTTCCTTAAAATTCCAATTATTTGAAATGCCAAGTGAAACAGTATTAACAAAAGGTTTAGTAGAACGTATCGGTTTAGAAGATAGTATCTTCACTATTACTGTAGATGGCGAAAAACAAAAAGAAATTACAAACATTCCAGATCACGCAGTAGCAGTTAATATGCTTCTTAAAAAGTTAACTGAAAACGGAATCGTTAAATCTCTAGATGAGATTGGCGGTATCGGTCACCGTGTTGTTCACGGCGGCGAAAAATTTGCTGACTCTGTTTTAATTACTGATGAAGTATTAGCTGATATCGAAGAATTAAGCGATTTAGCACCACTTCATAACCCAGCAAACGTTGTTGGTATTAAAGCATTCCAAGAAGTATTACCAAACGTACCAGCAGTAGCAGTATTCGATACAGCATTCCACCAAACAATGCCGGAATCTGCATTCCTATACAGCTTACCATATGAGTACTATGAAAAATTCGGCATCCGTAAATACGGTTTCCACGGAACTTCTCATAAATATGTAACTGAGCGTGCGGCTGAATTATTAGGTCGTCCAATTGAAAGCTTAAGCTTACTTTCTTGTCACTTAGGTAACGGTGCAAGTATCGCAGCAGTAGAAGGCGGTAAATCTATTGATACTTCTATGGGCTTCACTCCACTTGCTGGTGTAACAATGGGTACACGTTCTGGTAACCTTGACCCTGCGTTAATTCCATACATCATGGAAAAAACAGGCCAAACAGTAGAAGAAGTAGTTAACGTATTAAACAAGAAGAGTGGTATGTTAGGTCTTACTGGTTACTCTAGTGACCTACGTGACATCATTGCGAAAGAAGAAGAAGGCGACCACCGTGCGAAAGTAGCACTTGATGTATTCGTAAGCCGTATCCACAAATACATCGGTTCTTACACTGCTCGTATGAAAGGTGTAGACGCAATCATCTTCACAGCTGGTGTAGGTGAAAACAGTGCGATTATTCGTGAGCGCGTATTAGAAGGCCTTGAGTACATGGGCGTATACTTCGATGCAAAACGTAATAACGTATTCGGTGAAGAAGCATTCATCAGCTTCCCACACTCTCCAGTAAAAATTATCGTAATTCCAACTGACGAAGAAGTTATGATTGCTCGTGACGTACTACGTCTTGGAGATATTGGTTAATATATGAAAAAAAAGACGAGATCCTATAGGATTTCGTCTTTTTTCTTTTGGATGTATTTTAAAACTCCATCCGGATATAATATTTTTTCTTTCTGAATGAATGCCGTAATAGGAATCCATTTCGCATATGCTACTGTTTCCTCATCTTGTATATTTAATATTTTCATTTCATATAGTGACGTGTCTAATAAACGCAAAGAATATAGTTGAATAATTTCATGACCAATGTCTCCATCTAGATGAAAGACATTTTCTAAACAACCTAAATAATTGGTGATTTCCACTTCTGTATGAAGCTCTTCCCTAAATTCACGAATAACGGTATGTGCTGATTGTTCACCAAGTTCAATTGAACCACCAAGAGGTCGGTAAAATGTTTCATCGGCTGAATGATATTCTTGTACGAGAAGACGCCCGTGATGTATAGCAATGCCAAAAGCCTTTGCACGTGGATACATATACAATCACTCCTTATTTTTTTGTATAAGGAAGATTATAATATGTTTTGTAGTAAAGGTGTCATGTATTTAAGAATGTGGTCTAATCGTAATTCCATCAAATAAGTCTTTCCAAAATGCTTCATTGTATTGGTATACATCCATAATAGGACATTTCATAACGCAAACACGTTGTAATCCCCAATCTTCTTGGGTGATAGTTGGTATATCGGCAGGAATTAGTAACAGGACAGAGAATGTATGTGTAACGATTTGAGATAAAATTTGTTCTAGGGAACATGCTTCTTCATATGTTCCTCCAGTTCGAATAAATAATATGGATTCGGCCGTTTCAATTGTAGCTAGAAAACGATTAATACGATGTTCATAATTTAACTTAATTTCTGTATAAGAAGGCCAAGAAGTTGGTGTGTTTACATCTGTTTTAAAGTCATGACAGGAGTCAATTTCATAAAGGTTGTCCCTTAATCTTAATTTTGCATCATCATCCCAAAATGAGATGAAGGATAAATTTTCGAAATTTAAAAAGCGGTCAAATCGATTTTGTAATAATACATTCACTTTTTCTAATGAGGGGCTTAGCATAAAATCAATAACGCCAAAAAATGGTGATAATTCTAATTGATATAATGCCCAAGCAGGCCAGCAGTTTTGTCCTAAGCTGAATACCGCATTATATTCTTTTTTTATATCGGATAGATTCATGTGATTTATCTCATCCTTTTTGTTAATATTTTATGCCATTCAAAAATGGTATGTGAATAAAGATAGACAAGCATATTTGCAAAGAATAAGCAGAAATATGTTACAATAGAAAAAAATCGAACGAGGTGGTTGTTACGATGCGATCGAAGCGAGAACAAGCCATTTTAGACAATATAAAAGAATGGGAAGCGCAATTAGTTGAGCAAGAAGCGACCGATTTTCAAAAAGTGTTTGATAAATGGTTACATACTACAGTTGCGAAATTACCTGAGAAAAAGCGAAAAGAATTCTTCACGAAAGCAGATGGATGGCTCTTTCATTTGCATGCATTTATTCAAAGTTCACAAGCACAGTTAGATGCACGTAATCGGATTTTAGGAACATCAAGATTATTTGATGAATCGATTGAACAGCTTGAAGATTTGAAAGCATTATCTATTGATCAATTAACATACATAGCAGAGCAGCAAACAGCACGTCATCGTCTATATTCATTTGTACAAGGCGGGGCAACAGGTGCTGGAGGTTTATTATTATTAACGGCGGATTTTCCGGTTATGATCGCATTAAATGTGAAGGCAGTCCAACTTATTGCAACATCATTTGGACATGATGTGAACAAGCCGTATGAAATGATGCTTGCGTTAAAGGTGTTTCATGCGTCATTACTACCAGGAAGACTTCAGCAATACGCATGGTACAATTTATTGCAAGAGCTGGAGCAAGAAGATTCGTTCTTCTACGAAGGAGACGAAGCAGTGCTACAAACAGCTTCTACTGAGGTTGTGTTAAAACAAATTTTGAAGACATTTTCGATTTATGCTCTTCGTCGTAAATTATTCCAAGGTATACCGGTAATTGGAATGGCAATTGGATCTACAGTGAATTATCGTTTAACAAGAAACGTTACTGAATTTGCAAATAGATTTTATCAAGTGCGCCATATAGTCGAGAAAGAAAAAAGAGCATAAAAAAAGCGAGAGGCCGAAGCCTTTCGCTTTTTTAATTTGTTGCATGTTTTTTAGACATTGGAACAGATACTGGCTGCTTTTCTGCTGTTTTTTCTGTTTTTGGATAATAAATTAAATCCAATGTTTTTGCCTGTACGGCAATCGAAAGAATAGTAAAAGCAATTTCTGTCCAATTTAAATAATATAATGAAAGCGCAAGAACAATCGCGTCAAAGACGAAGAAAATTTGCCCAATTGTAAAACGAGTTCGTTTACTTAATACAATTGTTAAAATATCGTCTCCACCGGTTGCACCGCCAAATCGCAATATAAAACCGAGTCCAATACCAGCTAACGCACCGCCAACTACTGCAGCTATAAATAAGTTATTTGATAAATCTACCGTAAATGGAGAATAATTTTCCATAAAGGAATAAAATGCTCCGAATGAAATTGAACCTAGGAATGAATAGCCAACCATTTTTCTACCTAAAAATGAAGCACACAGTAAAATAATTGGGATATCCATTAATACAGTTGAAATAGATGGTGAAATATCATAAAAGTTTTGAATGAATAGTGCAATTCCTACAAAGCCACCTTCTGTTAAGTGGTTTTGGAAGTGAATGTGATATAGCGCTGCTGCTAAAATAAATGAACCGATTAAAACCATAAAAATTTCTTTAATAATTTGCCGACTTTGGATGTTCCTCATCGTTATTCCTTCTTTCCGTAGTTAGTAGTCCTTTTTGTGTTGTAAACTAACTACGAGCTCACATGTAGCTTTCAGTTAGTTTACGAAAAAACTAACTACGCTATATGTCGCTGAAGAAATAACGAATAATCCTCTCGTCCATCAATTCTCCCTACCTTCGTTTTAGTTTAAGTCTTAAAACGACTAAACAAAACGTGGAGTAGGATTCTTCATTTAGCAATCCTGCTCTTCTTTGTTTTGTTTAGTTAGTAACAATTAAGTCCTAAACAAAACGCTATGTGTAAGAAGAGTCTTTTTTTTGCCAAATTATCCTTCGGGCAATCATAATTTCCCCACTCTCGTATTTTTTTCGCTAGACTAAAGTATCTGAGCTGAAAAATACGCTACGTGTATGATTCGTCAATACGATGCCACATGCTCCTTCGAGCGATCATGATATCAAAATCCCTTCCTTCAAGATTTATACTATTATATCATACTTTTAAAAAATGTATGCGGATGGAAACCGACAATAAACGGAGGGAATCTACAAAAAATGTTATGTTTAAATATTTTTGTAGAAAAGCCTAAGTTATTTCGGAGGATTGGACAGTTTGTAACGGTTTGTCCAATAAGTAAGAAAAAAAGGTTTTATTCCGTTGTATTCTTTTCATCACTTTTATCTTTGAAAAACGCATCCCAACTAATCACACTTAAAAAAGTTAAAGCGATAATAACGAAAGCACGCATAAGCTGTAGACCTCCTTTTGTACATAGTATATGAATCATTCGATTCGGAATGTGTCATTTTTTTACAAGTCTTAACTATTATGAGAGTATATTAATATAGATAGATGAAGGGGAGAATGAAGGTATGCTAAAAGAAATGTTCAAAAGAAAAGAATTAATATGTATTTCATGTCAGAAAAAAATTCAATATGAAGAAGAGCTTGTTGCTTTTGTAAAGTTGCCGAAAGAAAGAAGTATATTAGTTGGCCCTTTTGATGTGTGTTTGGCAAAAACAGCACAAGAGATATATTGTAAATCATGTTACGACAAAAAAAGCATGACCCAAAGTAATTGAGGGGCATGCTTTTTTCATTGGTGTGCTTTCCCCTCAGATACATTTTGAGTGAGTCGATACCAAAGCCAAAGGTCATTAATGATGGAAGCAAGATCGGCAATTTCTGAATTTAGTTTACAAGAAACTTCGAAGTCTTCTTCGTTATTTAAATAATGTTGTTTTTTATTAATATAGTGCTCAAGTTCTTTTATACGATCAGGAATTTTCCCGCGAACTTGTTCCCATTTTAGTAAAATAGCATGTTGCATTTTTTCGGGGATTTCTTCCCAGTCTTCTTGTAAATGTGGAATTTCAATTCCTAGATGTTCATCGTATAAGAAATACTTTTCCATAAGTTCACCCCCCGTTTTCCTGCTTATATTGTACAGAAAAACAGAAAGAAGTTCGACGAAATTGTTTGAAAAAATTTGAAAATGACTCTTGATACATTTTGTGAAAGGTGTTAAAGTGTGAATTATTATAAAAGAAAATGAATATTTATTCTTTAGGGGGATGCAAAATGGAGAAGAAAAAAGTTGTATTAGCATATTCCGGAGGTCTTGATACTTCCGTTGCAATTAAATGGTTACAAGAGAAGAATTATGATATTATCGCGCTTTGTTTAGACTTAGGGGAAGGTAAAGACTTAGCATTTGTAAAGGAAAAGGCACTTTCAGTAGGTGCAATTAAATCATATATGATTGACGTTCAAGAAGAATTTGCAAGCGAATATGCATTGATGGCGATGCAAGCACACACATTATACGAAGGAAAATACCCTCTTGTCTCTGCATTATCTCGTCCGCTTATTGCGAAGAAATTAGTAGAAATCGCAGAACAAGAAGGCGCAACTGCAGTTGCACACGGATGTACAGGAAAAGGAAATGACCAAGTTCGTTTTGAAGTTTCTATCCAAGCATTAAATCCTTACTTAGAAGTGATTGCGCCTGTACGTGAATGGAAATGGTCACGTGAAGAAGAAATTGCATATGCAAAAGAAAACGATGTACCAATTCCGATTAATTTAGATAGCCCGTTTTCAATCGATCAAAACTTATGGGGACGCAGCAACGAATGTGGAATTTTAGAAGATCCATGGGCAGCGCCGCCAGAAGATGCATATGAGATGACATTGGCGTTAGAAGATACACCGAATAAACCAGAGTTTGTAGAAATCGGATTTGAAGCGGGCGTACCGACTACTTTAAATGGCACTGCATATTCACTTGCAGAATTAATTAAAACGTTAAATGCGCTTGCTGGAAAACACGGCGTTGGACGTATTGATCACGTAGAAAATCGTCTTGTCGGTATTAAATCTCGTGAAGTATACGAATGCCCAGCAGCAATGACGTTAATCACTGCGCATAAAGAGTTGGAAGATTTAACACACGTAAAAGAAGTAGCGCATTTTAAACCAGTGATTGAACAGAAAATAACAGAACTTATTTATAACGGTTTATGGTTCTCACCTTTAAAACAAGCGCTTCATGCATTTTTACAAGAAACGCAAAAGAATGTAACAGGTACAGTGCGTGTGAAATTATTTAAAGGTCATGCGATTGTAGAAGGACGTAAATCTGAATACTCTTTATACGATGAAAAATTAGCAACATATACTGCCCAGGACGAATTTAATCATGATGCAGCAGTTGGATTCATTTCATTATTTGGTTTACCGACGAAAGTATACAGCCAAGTGAATCAAAAGAAGGTGGAAGCGTGAGCAAACTTTGGGGCGGACGTTTTACTGAAGAAGCGGAAGCGTGGGTTGAAGAGTTTGGAGCATCCATCTCTTTCGATCAACAATTAGTAAATCAAGATATAAACGGGAGTATTGCACACGTAACGATGCTAGCAAAGCAAGGCGTCGTTACGAAAGAAGAAGCAGAGAAAATAAAGATAGGTCTTCAATATTTATTGAAAGAAGCAAAAGAGAATAAGCTACAATTTTTAGTAGAAGCAGAGGATATTCATTTAAACATCGAAAAAATGTTAATTGAACAAATTGGCGAAGTAGGAGGAAAACTTCACACTGGCCGAAGTCGTAATGATCAAGTAGCGACAGATATGCATTTGTATTTAAAAGAAAAGGTAGAACATATTATAAAAGCTACAAAACAATTGCAAACTGTTCTTGTTCATCAAGCAGAAAATAATATTGAAACGATTATGCCTGGCTATACGCATTTGCAACGTGCTCAGCCGATTTCATTTGCTCATCATATTCTCGCTTACTTTTGGATGTTAGAGCGTGATGTAAATCGTTATGAAGATTCGTTAAAGCGTATTAATATCTCCCCATTAGGAGCAGGAGCGCTAGCTGGGACGACATTCCCGATTGACCGAGAATATAGTGCGGAGCTTCTTGGATTTAATGGAATATATGAAAATAGTTTAGATGCAGTAAGCGATCGTGATTTCATCTTGGAGTTTTTAAGTAACTCATCTCTGCTTATGATGCACTTATCGCGCTTTTGTGAAGAACTTATTTTATGGAGTAGCCAAGAGTTTCAATTTATTGAAATGAGCGATCAATACGCAACTGGAAGCAGCATTATGCCGCAAAAGAAAAATCCGGATATGGCGGAACTAATCCGTGGTAAAACAGGCAGAGTATACGGTAATTTATTCAGTTTACTTACAGTAATGAAAGGATTACCGCTCGCTTACAATAAAGACTTGCAAGAAGATAAAGAAGGAATGTTTGATACAGTAAAAACAGTAGAAGGATGCCTTCATATTATGGCGGGTATGCTTGAAACGATGACTGTAAACAAAGAAAAAATGGGGCAAGCTGTGACGCAAGATTTCTCCAACGCAACAGAAATTGCCGACTATTTAGCAAACAAAGGACTACCATTCCGTCAAGCTCATGAAATTGTTGGGAAGTTAGTGCTATATTGCACACAAAAAGGAATTTATTTATTAGATGTCTCGCTTGAAACATATAAAGAAATGAGCTCTTTATTTGAAGAGGATTTGTATGAAGTTCTTTCACCATATGCGGCTGTAAAGCGTCGTAATAGTTCGGGTGGAACAGGATTTGAACAAATCAAAAACGCTTTGGAGAAGGCGAAGGGGTTAGTTGGAGAGTTTGTTGGAAGTTGATTGATTTTATAGGGAAGAAGGTACGCTAATCTTGATGGAGAGAAGCTTACCTTCTTTTTTTATAGCCACAAATTAATCATACTTATGTCGATCTTCCGTAATTCGAATATACTCAATATCCATCAAATCTCTAAGTAATGCACCGTTACTTAGTTCAACGCCATGTTTCTCTTTAAAATGAGTACGAATCGTATCTAGCATTTCGAGTTCTTTCCCATTCACATCTAAAATAATACGTTCAGAATCATCCATGTTGCATCCTCCTTTTTTACACATATATATTTTGTCCGTCTATTTCTAAAAAATGTATGTTAACGTAATGTTAGGAAATAAGAAAGGGATGAAAAATGAGACGTATTTATTTTATAGGGTTAATTTTGTACACGCTAATTGTATTACACGTTGCATTCCCAAATATCTTTTCATTTGAGGATTTAGAAACAGTACACGTTGCGATATTTATTTTTGCTCTATTTGTAGTAGATTGCTTTATTTCTATATGGATTTCGAAAAGAAAAGATATACAAGGTGAAAAAGAAATGGAACGGAAAAAGAGAAAACATTCATTTTGGATGATGACATACTGTTTGTCTTTAGTGCTTACTGCTGCTTTTTTTAGTGAACATATTCCATTAGAAAGATTAAATATTAGATTTGGAGCGTTCGTATTTGCATACTATTTTTTTATGCACTTTCTTCCTTATATGAAAGAAAAGCGAGGAGAAGAGGAAAATCCGCTTGTAGAAGAAGCGAGAGAGCAAGAGCATAAGAGAATAGAAGAAGATATAAAGAAACTCGGAGAACAAAAGTGGTATTTAAAATCAAAAATCATATATGTTCTTTGCTTTATTACGCCGCCAATTGGCTATTTGTACGTTTTCTTACTTCGTAAAAAAATGACAGCAGATGCAAGGCAAACGTACTTAACGATCGCGACAATTATGATGGCATTATGGTCTTTGAAGTTTCTTCCGCCTTATGTGTTGGCAATTACCGTTGTTGTCGTAGCATGTCTTGTGTTTATAGTGAAGTTTATAAAATGAAAAACACCAAGCCTATGTGGACTTGGTGTTTTATCTATAAATTAAAGCTCACCTTGTTCCTCATCACCACGAACAACAAGGACATCGCATTTCGCATAGCGAATAATATGTTCAGAGACGCTACCAATTAGGAAACGCTCAACAGCATTTAAACCAGTCGCACCACACATAATTAAATCTACTTTATGATTTGGAGCGATTTCTTTTGAAATTTTTGATTTAGGATTACCGAATTCTAATACAGTTTCAATTTTTTCAAGACCAGCTTCAAGCGCAGTTTTTTTGTAGTCTTCTAATAAGTCTTCTGCAAATAGATTTGCCCGTTCAGCAATTGCACGGCTATAAGCTTCTACTGCTGAGTATGCTTTTACATCAACGATATGAGCAATTGTTAATGTTGCATTGTTGCGCTTTGCGACTTGAATTGCTTTTTTAAAGGCTTTTTCTGCTTCTTTAGAACCATCCACCGCGATTAAAATATTTGTATATGTATTATTCATAGTAAATTCCTCCCAATCTGTTTTATAACTGTTTACAACTTAATTATAAAACAAATTTTGGTAACATGCTTGCCAGAAACGTTACAGAATTTTGAAAACTCTGTTTCAATTCATTTTAGTTGTAATTGGAGCGAGAACTTGTTACATATGAAGTATAGCAATTTAAAAGGGGGCAGTTTTGTGAGACATGCGCTCATTACAGCCGGTACGAAAGGTTTAGGAAAGCAAGTAACAGAAAAGTTATTGGCTAAAGGCTATTCAGTAACAGTAACGTACCATAGCGATACCACGGCTATGGAAACGATGAAAGAAACATATAAAGATGTGGAAGAGCGTCTACAATTCGTGCAAGCGGATGTCACGAAAAAGGAAGATTTACATAAAATAGTAGAAGAAGCGATGAGCCGTTTTGGCAAAATTGACTTTTTAATTAATAATGCTGGTCCATATGTATTTGAACGAAAAAAGTTAGTTGATTATGAAGAAGATGAATGGAATGAAATGATTCAGGGAAATTTAACAGCGGTATTTCATTTATTAAAACTTGTCGTTCCGGTCATGAGAAAACAGAACTTTGGCCGTATTATTAATTACGGATTTCAAGGGGCGGATAGTGCACCGGGATGGATTTATCGTTCAGCTTTTGCCGCAGCGAAAGTAGGACTTGTTTCATTAACGAAAACAGTTGCTTATGAAGAAGCGGAGTATGGTATTACTGCGAACATGGTATGTCCTGGTGATATTATAGGCGAGATGAAAGAGGCAACTATTCAAGAAGCACGTCAGCTGAAAGAGCATAACACACCGATTGGTAGATCTGGAACAGGTGAAGATATTGCAAGAACCATTTCGTTTTTATGTGAGGACGATTCCGATATGATTACCGGTACAATTATTGAAGTTACTGGTGCAGTGGATGTTATTCATAGACATCGATAGAATAAAATAAGATGAAGTTTCGAATAATTGGACAGTTTATCCATTGTGCTGAGAGGTGCGGATAATACTGTCCTTTAATATAAAATTAAATCTATCGGAAAACTCGTGTTATTTTTTTGTCAAATATTGAGATATTATGTTAAAATATAAGAGCGTAGAAAGCGCTTTAAAAAAATGATTCAGGGGTCATTTCATAACTCAAGGGGGAACTAATCATGCGTATCGGTATTCCAACAGAAATTAAAAACAATGAAAACCGTGTGGCAATGACGCCAGCGGGAGCAGTACATTTAGTACAAAATGGTCATGAAGTTTTTGTTCAAAAAGGAGCAGGTTTAGGATCTGGCTTTACGGATGAAGAATACGTACAAGCTGGTGCGAAACTTGTAGAAACTGCTGAAGAAGCATGGAATCAAGATATGGTTATGAAGGTAAAAGAGCCAGTAGCAAGTGAATACGGCTATTTCCGTGAAGGTTTAATTTTATTCACATACTTACACTTAGCTCCAGAACCAGAATTAACGAAAGCATTAATCGATAACAAAGTTGCATCAATCGCATACGAAACAGTACAATTAGACAATCGTTCTTTACCATTACTTGCACCTATGAGTGAAGTAGCTGGTCGTATGTCTGCACAAATCGGTGCACAATTCCTTGAGAAAAACAAGGGTGGTAAAGGTATTTTACTTGCAGGCGTTCCAGGGGTAAAACGCGGCAAAGTAACAATCATCGGCGGTGGTCAAGCTGGTACAAACGCAGCTAAGATTGCAGTAGGTTTAGGTGCAGATGTAACAATCATTGACTTAAGTGCAGAACGTCTTCGTCAATTAGATGATATTTTCGGTAACCAAGTAAAAACATTAATGTCTAATCCATACAACATTGCAGAAGCTGTTAAAGAATCTGACCTTGTTATTGGAGCAGTATTAATTCCAGGTGCAAAAGCGCCAAAACTTGTAACTGAAGAAATGATTCAATCAATGGAACCGGGTTCTGTCGTTGTAGATATCGCGATTGACCAAGGTGGTATTTTCGAAACAACTGATCGTATTACAACTCATGACAACCCAACTTACGAAAAACACGGCGTTGTTCATTATGCAGTTGCTAATATGCCAGGTGCAGTTCCACGTACGTCAACTCTTGCATTAACAAACGTAACAGTACCATATGCAGTACAAATTGCGAACAAAGGTTACAAAGATGCTTGCTTAGGCAACACTGCATTACTAAAAGGTATTAACACATTAGATGGCTATGTAACATTCGAAGCAGTTGCAGAAGCGCACGGCTTACAATACGCTGATGCGAAAGAGCTTCTTGAAAAAGCTCCTGCTTTATCATAATAGAAATACATTCGAGACCTTCCTTTATGAGGAGGGTCTTTTTTTATGGAGAAATAACATGTGAATAATTGTTATTTATTGGTGTAAATCGATTTTTATTATGATAATTTAGAATTATATAACAAAAAGAGGGGGTTCAATGGGGAGCAAAAAGAGGAAGAAAAAGCAAGTTAAGAGACAAAAGTATATGAAGAGAAAACAGGAACAGAACATACCTTTTTCAAAAAAAGTAGTCCTTATGATAGAAAAAGTATTTCGATATATTTGTATGTTCTTGTATGTGATTTTTTGTGTGTTTTTATGTGGGATGGTTAAATGTTTGGGGATAACCCCTAATGTTATTGAAGGTATTTTTGGCGTTATGCTTGTTATGGTAGAAGGAATCTTATTCTTTATATTATTTGATAAGGTTTGGCCTAGTCATGAAAGTAAAAAAGATAGAAAAAGAAGCAAAAAATCTTCATCCAATTCAAGCTCATCAAGTGGATTCGGTGACTACAGTAGCAACGATTGTAGCAGCTCAAGTGATGGCGGAGGAGATTGCGGAGGTGGTGGAGACTAAGTTGATTTTTCAGAAGAACGACTAATGGAAGGATGGGATGAAATATGGAAACTGTGAACTTAATAGAATTAACAAAAGACATTCAAGATCAACATAAAAACTTCGTCGTTTCAAACATAAACAGTCATTGCTTACGCATCGCTGTATTTACTGGTGAATATGATTGGCACTATCATTCTAATTCGGATGAATTATTTATTGTGCTAGAGGGAGAGTTACTTATTGATTTTGAAGATGGAGAAACGGCGGTTTTAAAGCCAAATGATTCTATTTTAATTCCAGCATGTACGATTCATAGAACGAGAGCATTAAAGAGGACGGTAAATCTTTGTTTTGAACATATAGAGGCTGATACGATTATAGTGGAGCAATTATGAAAAAATTATCTGTAGCCGAGTATAGAAAAGTTCTTCCGGTTTTAGAAGGTAATACAAGAACGACGACGTTTGCTTATGCGGTATGTGATCAAGTGATAGCTGGTGAGGTTTTTGCCAACGAGAAGTTAACAGCAGGATTAATTCGTACAGTTAACGGTATCTATTATTTATTTGGTCATACGGATGATCAAAATTATAATGAAGATTTATTGATGTATTTAAAAATGGCTATTGAAAAAACAGAGAAGAGATTTACACTATTCGCTTCAAGTGAAGAGTGGGAAATGATGATTGAAGGGCGTTTTAGTAATGTACTTCGGAATATGCCACGAATGAAATTCCAAAGAGAAATCTTTGAAGAGCGAACACAAGATGCAAATAAAAATACATATGCAGTGAAGCGTATTGATAAAAGTGATATAGAACGAAGCAGTGAATTTACAGAGAAGTATTATAAAGAATATTGGGGATCAAAAGAACTATTTTTGAACGGTGGTTTCGGATTTTGTATAGAACAAGGTGGGATGATTATAGCTGAATGCGTCTCAATATTTAGAGGGAATAGTTTTGCTGAAATCGATATTGCTACGCATAAAGCATATCAAGGGAAAGGATTAGCTCAAGCTGTTGCGACACGGTTCGTTGAGCATTGCATGCAAAATGATATTACACCGTGCTGGGATTGTTATGTAGACAATATTCCTTCGCAAAAACTAGCTAGTAAATTAAGTTTTCATAATCCGATAGAATATAGATTGTTTGTACGTAAGAAAACGGGGGAATAAAAATGAATGTGGAATTAACGAGATTCAAAGTGAAACAAGGTAAAAGTCATCGTGTAGATGAATGGATGCAGCTTCTTAATGACAATATGAAAAAAGTGCTTTTGACATTAAACGACGAAAAGATGTACGTTGAGACAATTTTCCGGGAAATAAGAGATGGAGAAGAATACTTATATTGGTATTCTGTGCAAGGAGAAGGCGGGGCTCTTGTCGAAAATTCTCATTATGAAATCGATAAAAAGCACTTGGAATTTTGGCATGAATGTATTGATGAAGAAGCACCATCTGTTGATATGAAAACGGAAGTTGTTATGATTCAAGATGTTGTGAGGGAAGCGATGGAATAATAGAGTAATATTTTGTGAACAAAAAACAGTCTTATTTTTTTGCTGAAATATATATTATTGGAGATGCTATAGGATGAGAATTAGTAATAAATATATCACTCTCGATGAAATAGAGATAATAAGAGAATCCTTAAATAAATTGCATGAATATCATAATAATAAATCAAAATATTTTTCTGGCGATTACCCAAGAATGACATTTGAGGAACGTATTGAAAATTATAAAAAGAACTCAAAGTACGGAGAATATAGAATTGAATTATTGATTGAGTTAGAAACAGATAATATATTAGGATTTTGTATAGCGTATAGTAAAAGCGTAAGCGGAAAGATTGAAGTTTTATTTGTTGATGAAAAATACCGAAGAAACGGATTTGGTTTGAAATTAATGAATAGTGCAGTGGAATGGTTTAAAGTGAAAAAGATAGATGAAATTGAATTAACAGTAGTGTATGGAAATGAAGCTGTATCATTTTATGAAAAGCTGGGATTTTATCCTCGTTCAATTATTATGGCAACTAAGTCATAACGATAGTATGGGGAGAGATGAGTTGGAGTTTTTGTTTCAAAAAAATGGTTCATATTTTACTAAATTATATGTGAAGAGCACATCAAAATAAATGTGCTTTTTACTATGGAAAAATTTATAAAAGCTGTATTTGGATATCTTTAAGTGAAAATAAAGAGGGATATCGAGAATATTTTAGGATAAACTATAAAGTGAAACTTTAATCAGTGGTGAGGGCATCCCCCACTGATTATCAGCCCTCACCAATCGGGCTTTTACGAGCAGTCCGCCCCCCACCTAACTTCTTTGCTTCCGCTGAATTTTGATGTGGGGTCTTACTGCCTGTTAATGCGGGATAAAGAAATAAAAAACACCAAACCAAAAGACTTACCAATATACGGTGTAGTCGTAACAGGAAAACAGAGGATTTACAAAGTTTACAAGGGTCACCGTATATTAAGGCTGCTGTAAGAGGTGTAACAGTTGAGAAATATTGATTACGAGTAATTAATGTGAATAATCAGAAAACTTATGTTATAATATGGGAAAAGGAGGTTTATATGAGGCAAATACATGGAGCAATTTATATTTACATAACAATGTTTTTCGTGGCGATATCCTATGGATTGGGGCACGTGTATTCGCATCCTATACTAACTTTTTTAAGCGGAGCATGTATGGCGTTTGCGCTTCTTGTCCACCTTTTCTCAGTTTGGATCGTGAAATTTCAATTAAATATTAGTGAAATAGAAGAAGGCACTTTTTGAGTGGCCTTCTTTTTTTAATAATATTTTGGAAGTTCTTGTAGCAATTTTTCAATTTCGCATTCTGTTTCTTCACATATAGACAGTGTGCGTAGTCTGAAGAATAAGCTGCGCAAGAAAGATTTAATATTTCCGTATAGGTACTCGTACGATTTAATATGTAATGTTTGTTTTTGGACGGGTAATTGAGCTACTAAATCATGAAGGGCTAATATGAGTACTTCTTCTTTTAGACCACTTTGGAGCATTGCGACAATCGGATAAACGATACGTTCATCTTCCTCATATTTGTAGTAAATAGAATGGACGCAAACTTTGTTTAATAAAGTTTGCAATATTTCTTCGTAATATAAAGCTTCCAGTTTAGGACTACGAACAAGCGCCTCAAATGTATCGGAAGCATGAGCAATACTATGTGCCCAGCCATGGTCTGGAACATATCCGCGGAAATCATGCTCATTGTTCATATATAGAATTAATTGATCTTTTACATTTGAAATATCAGTTTGTGATAAGAAATTATGATTTGTATCTGCATCTATAATGAGTGCAATTAATAAGGTCGTAAATGCACGAGTAAATACAGCATCTCCATCATCTGAATGAATCTTATACAATAAATATTTTTCACCGATGCTTTCTAATAATAGTTTTTGTAATTGTGTGTGTGAAAGGTAGTCCTTCTTGATGAAATGATAAAAAGTAGAGCAAATAAGTTTGTCCCTTAAATAGCTATCAGTATCGCCAATATGCTCAAGCATATTGGAACTTAAGGAATCGATGTTAAGTGTGTTATCCAGTATGTAATTATTATTACGAATTTCTTCTAACTGTTGTTGTAACATATAAGCCTCCTATTTTAGAAAATTCTGTATTTTAATAGTATAATAAGAGGAAGAAATAGACAATAAATAAGTGCTTTTGAATGGAGGGGGGCATTATGAAGAGAGCATTATTCTTTTTCATTAGTATTTTCTTTTTAGGAAGCTATTCCATTTCGTATGTTACTTTTTCTAGCGAGAGCAAAAGTTGGACTGGACAATATAAAGGGCATATTAAGGATGACAGTGAAGATGGGATGTTTACGTTTCAATATAAGGGCGGGGATGGAAAGACAGAATTTAAAAACTTAGAGATTGCTATTAATGGAGCCTTTAGTACAATGACACAAACGTCAGAAGTTCATAGAGGAGCAAAGATTGAAATGAAGTCTTCTTGTGTAAGTTGCGCGCCTATCTCTAAAGATGAACCTATAGAAGTTGTGATTAAATGGGATGATAAGTATGAGGAGAAGATGGTGCTAAATTTGAAATAGCCTAGAGTAAGGGGTTAAAAATGAATAGGCATATGAAAATTGTTATGTTTTTAAGTGTATTTCTAGTCGTATTATCAGCGTGTGATACAAAACAAGTAGAGCAAGTAACGGTAAAAGAAGGGTATCTTATATTAAGAAATGACACGGTGTTTTTTGCCGATGATAAAACGTTTAAAACAAAAGTAGAGTTGCAACATTATATAGAACAACAAATGAATAAAGATCATCCAGCACATATAGTCTTGAGCTTTAAGGACAAAGACGCATATAAACAGTTAAAAACAGGGGATAAAATAAAAGTATGGTTTTCTCAAATACTTGAAAGTTATCCAGCAAAAATGATTGTAGAGAAATTTGAAATAGTAGAGAAATAAAAAAGGCAGCAATCAAGCTACCTTTTTTATTATTTTACAAATTGTAACTCTTTCGGGAACTTCGTTAAAATTTCTGATCCGTCTTTTGTGATGTAAATATCATCTTCAATACGAACGCCACCTACGTTTGGTACGTAAATACCTGGCTCGATTGTGAAGACCATACCTTCTTTTAATGGAGACTCGTTGCCAGCTTTTACATCTGGATATTCGTGTACGCTAATTCCAAGTCCGTGACCCAGGCGGTGTGGGAAGAAGTCACCGTAACCTGCATCTGCGATAACAGAACGTGCAGCGTTGTCGATTGCGCCAAGTGTAACACCCGGTTTACATGCTTCAACTGCTTGTAGTTGTCCAGCAAGTACAGTGTTGTAAATGCGAGTTTGCTCTTCAGAAATTTCACCGAATGCTACTGTACGTGTAATATCAGAGCAATAACCATCAATGATTACGCCTAAATCAAATAGTACGAAATCGCCGCGTTTCATTTTGTTTGCACCAGGAATACCGTGTGGAAGAGCAGAGTTCGCACCTGCTAATACCATCGTATCAAATGACATTTTATGTATGCCTTTTGTTTTTAATTCGTGTTCAATAATTGCTAATACTTCTAGCTCGCTGCGGTTTTCTTTAATTGCATTTACACCAACTTCAACAGCATAGTCCGCCATTTTAGCTGCTTCGCGTAAAATAGAAAGTTCTTTTTCATCTTTAATTAAACGAAGTTCGCGAACTTTCTCCTCAGCTGATTTGAAAGCTGCATTTGGGAATAATTTCTTTAATTCTTCGTAGCGCTCTACGTTTAAATGTTCTTTTTCAATTGCAACTGCATTTGCATTGATGCCGCGGTCTTTAATTGCTTTTGCAATCATATCCCATGGTCTGTCAGTATCAGTAAATCCGATAATTTCATGTGCCCAGCCAGCGTTACGTGCTTGGCCTTCTTCCATTTTAGGGCAAATTAAAATAGGTTCTTTTTCTTGGAATACAAACATACCAAGAAGTCTTTCGTGTGGTTCACAGTGGAAGTTTGTCATGTAGAAGACGTTCGGTGTAGAAGTTAAGAACGCAGCTTCTACGTTTTTTTCTTTTAGCCATTGCATTAAATTTTCTAATCTAGCATTCATCGATTGGCACCCCCGAGATATTTAATTACAAATATAACTTTAACTCGGAAGAAAGCGTTATGACAAGTAAATAGATGTTAGAAAAGACAGGGGATTGAAAAATCATGTAGAATAAAAAGTGAGAATGTGAATAGGGGAGGAATGTAATAATGAAAGTATCTTATCATGGACATTCAGTTGTGAAAATTGAGGCGAATGGAAAAGTTATTTTAATTGACCCGTTTTTAACAGGTAATCCGAGAACAGATTTAAAAGCTGAAGATGTAAAAGTGGATGCAATCCTTTTATCGCATGGACACGGTGATCATGTTGGAGATACAGTAGAACTTGCGAAGAAAAATAATGCAGTTGTTGTAGCGCCATTTGAACTAGCAACATTTTTAAGTTGGCAAGGTGTAAATACACACCCGATGCATATTGGTGGTTCACATGAATTTGACTTCGGAAAAGTGAAGTTTACACAAGCATTCCACGGCTCTAGTTATATTGATGAAGAAAATAAGACGATTACATATACAGGTATGCCAGCAGGTATTCTATTTACAGCAGAAGAGAGAACTGTATACCACGCAGGAGATACTGCACTATTCTCTGATATGAAGTTAATTGGGGAATTAAATAAAGTTGATCTAGCATTTTTACCAATTGGTGATAATTTCACAATGGGACCAGAAGATGCTGTACTAGCGGCAAAATGGATTAATGCGAAAACTGTTGTACCGATGCATTACAATACGTTCCCAGTTATTGAACAAGATCCATATCAATTTGTAGAAAAGCTACAAAATTGTACAGGGAAAGTATTAGAAGCTGGAGAAAGTATTACACTATAGAAAAGAAACCCTTCATTTGAAAAGAAAAGTGAAGGGTTTTTACGTGTGTAGGACAGCTTTTAATACTTGTATTTGTTTTGGTGATTCTTTTCTTTTGGTACGTGGCTGTTCAGGTGTTTCATTCAATTCCATTGTAACTTTTTTCCCATCTACGAAAGCTAAAAATACAGCACCTACAACCTCTAAAAGTTTTTTCATCATGTGTTCGCTCCTTTGATTTATTTCTTGTCTTAATTGTATAGGTAATCAAGTGTGCGAACTATCGAATGAGATGACAATAGCATTACATTGTTGTAATAGAATGACTGGTGGAATGTAAGAGTCATTTTGTTATAAAAAAAATAGTACAGGTATGCAAAGAGAGAGTGTAACAGTTTTGAAAATATAGTATACTGAAAGTACAACACATGAAGAATTTAGGGAAAAGAAAGTATGGTGAAACCATTTGGCTACCAAGCATAACCAAATTTTAGAACATATTAATAGCCTGCCAGTAGGCCATAAAATTTCTGTAAGACAAATTGCGAAAGATTTGAGTGTAAGTGAAGGGACCGCTTACCGTGCAATTAAAGATGCAGAAAATAAAGGGTATGTTAGTACAATTGAACGTGTCGGAACAATTCGAATTGAACAAAAGAAGAAAGAGAATATCGAAAAACTGACATATGCAGAAGTCGTTAACATTGTCGACGGTCAAGTACTTGGAGGCAGAGAAGGACTACATAAAACGTTAAATAAATTCGTAATCGGGGCAATGAAATTAGAAGCGATGATGCGCTATACAGAAGCTGGGAACTTACTTATTGTCGGTAACCGTACGAACGCACATCAATTAGCGTTAGAAACTGGAGCCGCTGTATTAATTACGGGCGGATTTGATACGGAAGATCATGTGAAGAAATTAGCAGATGAATTAAAACTGCCGATTATTTCAAGTAGTTACGATACCTTTACAGTTGCAACGTTAATTAACCGTGCGATTTACGATCAGCTTATTAAGAAAGAAATTGTACTCGTTGAAGATATTTTAACGCCAATTGAAGAAACATTATATTTAAAGCCAAATGATACAGTGCAGCAATGGCATGCCTATAATGAAGAGACGATGCACGGAAGGTATCCGATTGTTGATGAAAGTAACAAAGTGCTAGGAATCGTGACTTCAAAAGATATGATCGGTGTAGCGAAAGAAACACCAATTGATAAAGTAATGACAAAACACCCAATTACAGTGAACGGTAAAATGTCTGTCGCAGCTGCGGCACGTATGATGGTGTGGGAAGGTATTGAGTTACTTCCTGTTGTTGATGAAGGAAATAAACTACAAGGTATTATTAGCCGTCAAGATGTACTTCAGGCACTGCAAATGATTCAACGTCAGCCACAAGTTGGAGAAACCATTGATGATATTGTAACGAATCAATTTATGACGCCGAAAGAAGCGAAGAATGAGCATCTATATCAATTTTCGGTGACGCCGCAAATGACGAACTCAATCGGAACGTTATCGTACGGTGTATTTGCAACAATTGTGACAGAAGCGACAAATCGCGTCATTCGTGCGCAAAAGAAAAGCGATTTAATTGTTGAAAACTTAACGATTTATTTCGTAAAGCCGGTTCAAATTGACAATGTTGTATCTGTTCATCCGAAAGTATTAGAAATTGGGCGTAAATTTGGTAAGGTCGATGTAGAGGTGCATCATGAAGGTAATGTTGTTGGAAAGGCATTACTTATGGTGCAGTTAATCGATAAATAAAAAGATGGAACAAA
This sequence comes from Bacillus sp. JAS24-2, assembly GCF_008274905.1. Classification (NCBI taxonomy): domain Bacteria; kingdom Bacillati; phylum Bacillota; class Bacilli; order Caryophanales; family Bacillaceae; genus Bacillus; species Bacillus sp. JAS24-2. Next base: position 4,390,854 of record NZ_CP031068.1, on the reverse strand, counting down.
TCGTTTTGATTTGTTCCATCTTTTTTTGTTGTTTTAAATTTGAAAGGCATGATTTTAGATGGGAGTTTTAGTGAAATATGTATGGAGTGGAAAAGTAACGTAAGAAAAGACAGAATAGTAATTCGATTTGGCTGTATATTGTGTTATGATTATATTGTAAGAAAATGGAATTCTGAAAGGTGGTATGCATTATGTCGTCAGCCGTACTCTTTTTTGGTAGTATCGCACTATTTTACTTTCTTGTAATGATACCGATCCAATATTTATATTTACAAGGTTTACATGAAAAAAAGGAAAAGACAGGATTATCTCAGCGAGAGCTATATGAAAAAATGTCTTTTGGAGAAGAACAACTACATTTTCATGTACAAGGTAACCCATTTAATATACCATCTGCGTTTGTTGCATATATGATTTTGAAAGTTAAGGGACGTAAAAAAGCATCACAATATTGATGCTTTTTTATGTTGCTTCATAGACTTCGGCTTCTTTAACTGCTAATGGCAAGAAATGTTTGTATTGGCGAAACCCGTTAAATACACTTGCACTACCAAATAGAACGAATAAAACACCAACGATAATACGAGCGGTTGAAAGTTCTAAAAAGAATTGGTTTATCCCGAAAAATAAAACGAATGAACCGAGTGCCATTGCGGATTTTCCTGAGAGCCAACCTTTCTCCATTGGGCGGTTTGTACGAAAGTATTTTGTTTTGTAAAAGAGGTACAACATAAATGAGACGATAATACAGAAGACTAATACTGGCATAATGAACACTCCCGTCGCTTTGTGAAAAATAATAGAAAAGAAAAAGAAATATCTAAACTTTCTAACTTTTATTATAAAGCAATTGTTCGCATGTATGAAATACTTTCCGTTATAATGGAGGATAAAGTGAAGAAGTTGATTAAAAAGGAGATTATACATATGCATGAGCAAATTTTAGGAGCAATTAAAGAGTTTGATACAATTATTATTCATCGCCACGTGCGTCCGGACCCAGATGCGTTAGGTTCACAGGGTGGTCTTGGTACAATTCTACAAGAATCGTTTCCAGAGAAAAATATTTATACGGTTGGGTACAATGAACCGTCACTAGCATACTTACGAGTAATGGATGATATTGAAGATAGTGTATACGAAAATGCGCTTGTTATTGTTTGTGATACTGCGAATCAAGAACGGGTTGACGATCAACGCTATACAAAAGGGAAGATGTTAATTAAAATTGATCATCATCCAAATGAAGATCCATATGGAGATATTACGTGGGTAGACACGACAGCGAGTTCTACAAGTGAAATGATTTATGAGTTTTATAACTATGGAAAAGATAAAGGATTAAAAATAACAAAAGAAGCAGCTCGCCTTATTTTAGCAGGAATTGTTGGAGATACAGGTCGTTTCTTATTCCCAAATACGACAGCAAAAACACTTCGTTACGTAAGTGAGCTTGTTGATATGGGTGTGAAATTCACAGATTTATACAATGAAATGTATAAGACAAAAGAAAAAATTGCTCGTTTAAACGGTTATATTTTACAAAACTTTACGATGGTAGAAGAAGGAGCAGCTTACATTAAATTAACGAAAGAAGTATTAGAAGAGTTTGATGTACTTCCTTCTGAAGCATCTGGTGTTGTTGGAGCGCTTGGCAATATTGATGGATTAAAGGCGTGGGTTCTATTTTTAGAGGAAGATGACGTAATTCGTGTTCGTCTTCGTTCAAAAGGACCAGTTATAAACAAATTGGCAATGCAATATAACGGCGGAGGGCATCCGATGGCTTCTGGTGCCAAGGCATCTTCTTGGGAAGAAGCGGATCGTCTTTTTGCTGATTTACGTGAGATTTGTAAATAAAAGACTATATGTTAGAACGAAAAGAAGGAGCGGCGCTAAAGCCCTCCTTCTTTATTTTTCTTTCTCTATAGTAATGCTAATTTCAAGCACTGTATCAAAAGATATTGTATCGACTTTAAAACGGTATAGGCGATCGTAATGTTTGTATGTTTTATTTTCGATTACCTTTTTTAGTAGGTCTTTATTTTTTGCGATACTTTGAATGTTTTTCGTTAAAAGATGCTGGAGATCATTATGAATAGATGTAGTCATATTTTCGAGTGTAAGATTGTCTAAATCGTATTTTTCTCGATTGATAAGTTTTATTTTAATCTCTTGAATGGTTAAGAGCCGTTTATTTTCAGTGTTCAATTTTTCTTGATCTTCGAGAAGGACGTGGAGCTTTGCTTCTTGTTTTTCTATAATTTCTCTTTGTTCTGCTATTTTACTAGCTTGTTCTTGTTGAAAAACACCGTATATGTACAAAAAAATAAACCAGCTCAACACGCCTCCAACAGCAGCACCAGCTAATACTAAGTACCATCTTTTTGCTGTATTGGCACTTGGTACTCTCATACATGTTCCTGCGTTAGCCATTTAATAATAATGAGACCTGTTTGCATACCACCAGTTGCGAAAAAAATAAGGAGAATTTGTTTTACGATATCTTTCATATCTCCGCCAAAGAAACTTCTTTCAAAGCTATAAAAGGTATCGAATGTTCCGCCGATTGCTGCAACGAGTGCCCAAATTCTTAAATTTTGGGCGAATTGATTAATGTAAGTTAGAGCTGGTTTTCCGATAAGAAACGCACCAAATCCACCAATTAATGAACCGCCAAGTATAACCCCAAAGGCAATAAAATAACTAATAATAAGCAGAGAGAAAAAAGTATGTTCTCTTACATCCATCGTCATTCCCCTTTCTTCTTCATATATATGGACAAAGTATAAGAAGTATGTTTTGATTTCCGCTTTCCTCATCACCTATAATAAAAGTAGTCAAATAGGTAAAGAGAGGGTACAACAGTGAAGTTTGTGCATTTACAATGTCAAACCGTTTTTAGTTTATTAAAAAGTGCTTGTAAAATTGATGAGCTTGTAGTCAGGGCGAAAGAACTTGGTTTTTCATCGCTAGCTATTACGGATGAAAATGTTATGTATGGTGTTATTCCGTTTTATAAAGCATGTAAGAAACATGGTATACAGCCTGTTATTGGATTAACCGCTTCTATTTTTAGTGAAGAAGAAGAAAGGTCTTATCCGCTTGTATTACTTGCTGAGAATGAAATAGGCTACCAAAATTTATTAAAGATTTCTAGCAGTATTATGACAAAGTCCAAAGAAGGTATTCCTAAGAAGTGGCTTGCGCATTATGCGAAAGGATTAATTGCTATTTCGCCAGGTAAAGATGGCGAAATTGAGCAATTATTACTAGAAGACAATGAGAGTCAGGCTGAAGAAGTAGCTCGCACGTATCAAAATATGTTCGGCCATTTTTATATGAGTTTGCAGCATCATGCAATTCAAGATGAGTTGCTTTTACAAGAGAAACTACCTGAATTTATTAGTAGGGTTAATATTCCAGTCGTTGCAACAAATGATGTGCGCTATATCAATCAAAGTGACGCGCTTGTTCACGAATGTTTACTATCTGTTGAAAGTGGAACGAAAATGACTGATCCAGATAGGCCGAGGCTGAAAACAGATCAGTATTATTTAAAGTCATCGGATGAAATGGAAGCACTATTTTCCCATGCGCCGGAAGCAATCCAAAATACAATAAAAATTGCAGAGCGTTGCCAAGTAGAAATACCGTTCCATGTAAATCAACTTCCGAAGTTTCCTGTTCCGTCTAATGAAACGAGTGATATATACTTGCGTCGTGTTTGTGAAGAAGGTTTGCGGAAACGATATGGTGAACCGAAAGAAGTGCATATAAAGCGTTTGGATCATGAATTAAATGTTATTTCTCGTATGGGATTTAGTGATTATTTCCTCATCGTATGGGATTTTATGAAGTATGCACATGAAAATCATATTCTAACAGGACCAGGTCGTGGATCGGCAGCTGGTTCACTCGTTTCATACGTATTAGAAATTACAGATATTGATCCAATTGAATACGATCTATTATTTGAAAGGTTTTTAAATCCTGAACGTGTGACGCTTCCTGATATTGATATTGATTTTCCAGACGTAAGACGTGATGAGATGATTCGCTATGTGAAAGATAAATACGGTCAGCTCCGTGTTGCGCAAATTGTAACGTTTGGTACGCTTGCAGCAAAAGCGGCAATTAGAGACATTGCCCGCGTAATGGGGCTTCCGCCGCGAGATATTGATATATTTTCAAAACTTATCCCATCAAAGCTTGGTATAACGTTAAAAGATGCATATGAAGAATCACAATCACTTCGTGAGTTTATACAAGGGAATCTTTTGCATGAGCGTGTGTTTGAAATCGCAAAACGTGTAGAAGGTTTACCACGTCATACGTCTATTCATGCGGCTGGTGTTATTATGAGTCAAGAACCGCTAACAGGCAGTGTAGCAATTCAAGAAGGACATAACGATGTTTATGTTACGCAATATCCAGCCGATGCGCTAGAAGAACTTGGGTTGCTTAAGATGGACTTTTTAGGATTACGTAATTTAACGTTACTTGAAAATATTATAAAATTTATCGCGAACAAAACTGGGAAAGAAATCGATATAAGAAACTTACCTCTTCAAGATGAAAAGACATTCCAATTATTAGGGAGAGGAGATACAACAGGTGTATTCCAGCTTGAGTCAGGCGGTATGCGAAATGTACTTCGCGGGTTAAAACCGAATGAGTTTGAAGATATCGTAGCTGTTAACTCGTTATACAGACCAGGACCGATGGAACAGATACCGACTTTTATTGAATCGAAACATGGAAAAAGAAAAATCGAATATTTACATCCGGATTTAAAGCCAATTTTAGAAAGAACATACGGCGTCATTGTATACCAAGAACAAATTATGCAAATTGCATCGAAGTTAGCAGGGTTTTCGCTTGGAGAAGCAGATTTACTGCGCCGTGCAGTGAGTAAAAAAAATCGTGATATTTTAGATCAGGAACGTAAGCATTTCGTCCAGGGATGTTTGCGAAATGGATATGATGAGACGTCTGCTGAAAAAATTTATGATTTAATTGTAAGATTTGCGAATTACGGTTTTAACCGAAGTCACGCTGTAGCTTACAGTATGATCGGATATCAGCTTGCCTATTTGAAAGCGAACTATACGCTGGAATTTATGACGGCATTATTATCAAGCGCAATTGGAAATGAAGATAAAATTGTACAGTATATACGAGAAACGAAGCGGAAAGGTTTTCACGTTTTGCCGCCGTCTCTTCAGAGAAGTGGTTATAACTTCCAAATAGAAGGGAATGCGATACGTTACAGTTTACTTTCGATCCGAAATATTGGAATGGCTACAGTGACGGCATTATTAGAAGAACGAGAGAAAAAAATGTTCGAAGATTTATTTGAATTTTGTCTCCGTATGCCGTCAAAGTTCGTAACGGAGCGTAATTTAGAAGCTTTCGTCTGGTCGGGATGTTTTGATGATTTTGGTGTTTCGAGAACGAATTTATGGAAAAGTATTAAAGGGGCGTTAGAGTACGCGAATCTCGCACGTGATTTAGGAGATGCTGTTCCAAAATCAAAATATGTACAAGGAGAAGAGCTATCTTTTATTGAACAACTAAATAAAGAGAAAGAAGTACTTGGCTTTTATTTATCAAGTTATCCGACAGCGCAATATGTGAAGTTAGCAAAAGAATTAGAAATTCCATCTCTCGCTCAGGCGATGCGACACAAGAAAAAAGTACAAAGAGCTATTGTGTATATAACAAGTGTTAGAGTGATTCGTACGAAAAAGTTTCAAAAGATGGCATTTATTACATTCTGTGATCAAAATGATGAAATGGAAGCGGTCCTCTTCCCGGAAACGTATATACATTTCTCGGATAAGTTGCAAGAAGGAGCAATTGTTTTAGTTGACGGTACGATTGAGCTAAGAAATCATAAGCTGCAATGGATTGTAAATGGACTATATCCGCTAGAGGAAATGGATGTTTATGAAGAAAAGAAAGACGCATCTGTTTACGTGAAATTGCCATCTCAGTATGAGAAAAAGCTTTTAAATCGGGTTACGAAAATATTGTTCGACTATTCAGGTTTTGCGAAAGTACTAATTTATTATGAAAAGGAACATAAAATGGTACAATTATCTCGGAGTTTATCGATTCATCCAAGTGAAGAATGTTTAGGAGCACTTCGTGAAATTGTCGGGGAAGAAAATGTAGTTGTGAAAATATAATGGACAATTTCCCTACACTTCGATTATTATAGTAGTAGTGTTCGTGGTCAGACCACTTGGAGAAATTGATATCAGCAAGAATAATTTGAGGAGAGTGGATAGTTTGTCAACACTTCGTGAAGAAGCACTTCACATGCATAAAGTGCATCAAGGAAAATTAGAAACTGTATCAAAAGTAAAAGTAGAAAATGCAAAAGATTTAAGTCTTGCATATTCTCCAGGGGTTGCAGAACCTTGTAAAGAAATTTATGACGATAAAAGTAAGGTATATGAATATACGATGAAGGGAAATATGGTAGCAGTTGTGACAGATGGAACAGCTGTACTTGGTCTTGGTAACATTGGACCTGAAGCATCTCTTCCAGTAATGGAAGGTAAAGCTGTATTATTCAAGAGCTTTGCTGGTGTAGATGCATTCCCAATTGCCTTAAATACAAACGATGTAGATAAAATTGTTGAAACTGTAAAATTAATGGAGCCAACTTTTGGCGGCGTTAACTTAGAAGATATCGCAGCACCAAACTGCTTCATTATTGAAGAGCGTTTGAAAAAAGAAACAAATATTCCTATCTTCCATGATGATCAACACGGAACAGCTATTGTAACAGTAGCAGGTCTTGTAAATGCACTGAAATTAGTTGGAAAGAAAATGTCTGACATTAAAGTTGTCGCAAATGGCGCAGGTGCAGCAGGTATTGCAATTATTAAACTTTTATATCGCTATGGTGTACGCGACATTATTATGTGTGACCGTAAAGGGGCAATCTATGATGGTCGTCCTACAGGTATGAATCCGGTGAAGGATGAAGTTGCAAAATATACAAATAAGAATCGTATAGAAGGTTCTTTAGCTGATGTTGTACAAGGTGCAGACGTATTCATTGGTGTATCTGCAGAAGGTGCATTAACAGAAGAGATGGTTCGTACAATGAATGACGATGCGATTATTTTTGCAATGGCGAATCCAGTTCCAGAAATTATGCCAGAATTGGCAAAAGCAGCGGGCGCAGCTGTTGTTGGAACAGGTCGTTCTGACTTCCCGAACCAAGTAAATAATGTACTGGCGTTCCCTGGTATTTTCCGCGGTGCACTTGACGTACATGCGACACAAATTAACGAAGAAATGAAGATGGCAGCTGTACAGGCTATTGCTGAGCTTGTAGCAGAAGATGAGTTAAATGCAGACTATATCATTCCGGCACCATTTGACGCGCGTGTAGCGCCTCAAGTAGCGGCTTACGTTGCAAAAGCAGCAATGGAGACAGGAGTAGCTCGCCGTCAAGTAGATCCAAATGAGATCGCTGAAAAAACAAAACAATTAGCGCTGATTGGTAAAGAATAAGCGAGGAAATTCCATTGACATCATCAAATACAAAAGTATATCTCGAAATTGTAAAAAAAATCCGTTCCATTATGGAAGAGGATGGATTGGTGGCGGGGGATCGTTTGCCGTCTGAGCGTGAGTTAAGTTCACGCTTAAACGTAGGACGTTCCTCTGTAAGAGAAGCATTGCGTGCTTTAGAACTGGTAGGATTGATTGAAACGAGACGTGGTGAAGGGACGTTTATTCGAAACTTTTATGATAACGGTCTTGTACAATTAATTGCTCCGTTCTTATTGCAAGATGAGAAAACAATTCGTGATTTATTACAAACGAAACGATTACTCGAGAAAGATATGATTCGAATTGTATGTAATTTACCGAAAGAAACGTTTTCTAAAGTGCTAAGTAAATTACACCAAGTACTTGAAGGAAATGAAAACTCAATCCCAACGCTTCATCAAACGTTCTTTAAAACACTTATTGAACAAGTCGATAATTATTTACTATATCGCATTTGGATGATCGTAAATGATTACGTATCAACGCTTTCTTGTAAAGTTTCAAGAGATTCTATCGATATGTATAGAAAGCTTTACGCTACTTTGGAAGAAAAACAAGAAAATGATGCACTAAAAATTTACGATGAATTAGTAGAGAATATACAGTTTCACTCGTAATGTATAAAATTTGTCGAAATGACCATGACACGTTATGACAAACATTCTACCGCGTAGCGGTTAAAGTTAAACGTAAAGAGTGAGGTTATTAGACAGATTGAGAAGATAAGGCTAACATCAAACTTTGGTGTTAGCCCCATTTTCTTCTTACGCTAACCTTAGCTCTCAACGAAGGGGGTCAAATTGTGCTAAGAGATTTATTCGTGAAAAAGAAAAAGTACGCTGCAATACCTTCAGAACAAGTACGAAAAGATGTGCCAGATGGCGTTATGACAAAATGTCCGGAATGTAAAAAAATCATGTATACGAAAGAACTTCTAAAAAATTTAAAAGTATGTGTGAATTGTGGATATCATCATCCTATGAATGCATGGGAACGTCTTGATAGTATATTGGACGAAGGGTCATTCCGTGAGTATGACAAAGAAATGGTTTCATTAAATCCACTCGAGTTTCCAGGTTATGAAGAGAAACTAGAGAGCGATCGTAAGAAGACTGAATTGAACGAAGCGGTTGTAACTGGTGAAGGAACAATTGATGACATGCTTGTTGTTGTTGCAGTAATGGATTCTCGTTTTCGAATGGGGAGCATGGGCTCTGTAGTAGGAGAAAAAATCGCCCGTGCGGTTGAAAAGGCGTACGACTTACAAGTTCCATTTATTATCTTTACTGCTTCGGGTGGTGCCCGTATGCAAGAAGGTATATTAAGTTTAATGCAAATGGCAAAAACAAGCGTAGCTTTGAAAAAGCATAGTAATGCAGGAGGATTATTTATTTCTGTTATGACTCACCCAACGACGGGCGGGGTTTCAGCGAGTTTCGCTTCACTTGGTGATTATAATCTTGCAGAACCAGGTGCACTTATCGGATTTGCTGGTAGACGTGTAATTGAACAAACGGTGCGTGAGAAACTACCGGAAGATTTCCAAACGGCAGAATTCTTACTAGATCATGGTCAATTAGATGCGGTGGTGCATCGTGATGATATGAGAGAATCGCTTCGCAAGATTTTAGAAGTTCATCAAGGAGGGGAAATGGCTGTATGGCAGAGCTAGAATTTGAAAAACCAGTTGTTGAGCTAAGAAATAAGATTCGTGAACTGAAAGACTATACGAAAAACAGCCAGATGGACTTCAGTGAGGAGATTCGTATTTTGGAAGAAAAGCTAGAAAATTTAGAGGAAGATATATACGGCAATCTAAAAGTATGGGACCGTGTTCAAATTGCTCGTCATGCAGAACGACCGACAACGCTCGATTATATTGAGCACTTATTTACTGATTTTTTCGAATGTCATGGAGATCGTCTATTTGGCGATGATGCAGCGATTGTCGGCGGCATTGCGAAATATAAAGGGATGCCTGTAACTGTAATTGGGCATCAGCGCGGAAAAGATACGAAAGAAAATATTCGCCGTAACTTTGGAATGCCTCATCCAGAAGGATATCGAAAAGCACTGCGTCTCATGAAACAAGCGGAAAAGTTTAATCGTCCTATTATTTGTTTCATCGATACGAAGGGAGCTTATCCTGGTAAAGCAGCTGAAGAACGTGGACAAAGTGAAGCTATTGCCCGCAACCTATTTGAGATGGCAGGTTTAACGGTACCAGTTATTTGTATCGTTATCGGTGAAGGCGGTAGTGGTGGTGCGCTAGGCCTTGGAGTAGGAGATTACATTCATATGCTAGAAAATTCCACTTATTCTGTTATTACACCAGAGGGTGCGGCGGCAATTCTTTGGAAAGATGCAGGAAAAGCAAAGGAAGCTGCAGAGGCAATGAAAATTACAGCAGCAGATTTGAAAGAATTAGGTGTAATTGATGAAATTATTCCAGAGACAAAAGGTGGAGCTCACCGTAATATTTTGAAACAGTCAGAAAATATAGACTTAATAATTAGAAAAACTTTTGAACAATTAAACGGAATTTCGAAAGATGAATTAATCGAAAAACGTTATGAAAAATATATGAAAATTGGGCAAGTTTCGTTTTCAAACGCTTCCATTGGGATAAAATAAGAAAAGCGTGCGTTCCTCTTCGCGAATGCACGTTTTTATTATGAAAAGACACATCTTCTCCATTGTGTTTTTATATTTTTTCGTGTTATTTTATTATAAGGCAAATAATCTTTATGAGGTGAGTACAAATGAAACGTATTGGTGTATTAACAAGTGGTGGAGATTCACCTGGTATGAATGCTGCCATTCGTGCAGTTGTTCGTAAAGCGATTTTCCATGATATTGAAGTATATGGTATTTACCATGGATACGCTGGATTAATTTCTGGTCACATTGAAAAATTAGAACTTGGTTCTGTTGGCGATATTATCCACCGCGGTGGTACGAAATTATATACAGCAAGATGTCCTGAGTTTAAAGACCCAGAAGTACGACTAAAAGGTATCGAGCAATTAAAGAAACATGGTATCGAAGGACTTGTTGTTATTGGTGGAGATGGTTCTTACCAAGGCGCTAAAAAATTAACTGAACAAGGATTCCCATGTGTTGGTGTACCAGGTACAATCGACAATGATATCCCTGGAACAGACTTCACAATTGGTTTCGATACAGCTTTAAACACTGTTATTGATGCAATTGATAAAATCCGTGATACAGCTACATCTCATGAACGTACATATGTTATCGAAGTAATGGGACGTCATGCTGGAGATATCGCATTATGGGCTGGTTTAGCTGATGGTGCAGAAACAATCTTAATTCCAGAAGAAGAGTATGACATGGATGATGTAATCGCTCGTCTAAAACGTGGTAGCGAACGTGGTAAAAAACACAGTATTATCATTGTAGCTGAAGGTGTTGGAAGTGCAATTGACATCGGTAAGCACATTGAAGAAGCAACAAACTTTGATACTCGTGTAACTGTATTAGGTCACGTACAACGTGGTGGATCACCAAGTGCACAAGACCGTGTATTAGCAAGTCGTCTTGGTGCAAGAGCAGTTGAGTTGTTAATTGCTGGTAAAGGTGGACGTTGTGTAGGTATTCAAGATAATAAACTTGTTGATCATGACATTATCGAAGCGTTAGCTCAAAAGCATACAATCGATAAAGATATGTATCAATTATCTAAAGAATTATCCATCTAATCGGCGTAATGTCAGATATTTGGGAACGGTTTCATAATTTTCGGAGGTGCAATATGCGTAAAACTAAAATTGTATGTACTATAGGTCCTGCTAGTGAAAGTATTGAAAAATTAGAGCAATTAATCGAAGCAGGTATGAACGTTGCTCGTTTAAACTTCTCTCATGGTAGCCATGAAGAGCACGGAGCTCGTATTAAAAACATTCGTGAAGCTTCAAAGAAAACTGGTAAAACAGTTGGTATCTTACTTGATACAAAAGGTCCAGAAATCCGTACTCACGACTTCGTAGACGGACAAGCTGAGCTTGTAACAGGTGCAGAGGTAGTTCTTTCTACTGAGCAAGTATTAGGTACTGCAGAGAAGTTCTCTGTATCTTATGCTGGTCTTTATGACGATGTAGACCCAGGTTCTCGTATTCTAATCGATGACGGTCTTATCGAACTAGAAGTAATCGAAAAAGCTGATGGAAACATCCGTACAAAAGTTCTTAACAGCGGAACTGTAAAAAATAAAAAAGGTGTTAACGTACCAAACGTAAGCATTAAGCTTCCTGGTATCACTGAAAAAGACGTAAAAGATATCATCTTCGGTATCGAGCAAAAAGTTGATTTCATTGCAGCTTCATTCGTACGTAAAGCGTCTGACGTATTAGAAATCCGTGAATTATTAGAAGAGCATAACGCTCAATACATCCAAATCGTACCAAAAATCGAAAACCAAGAAGGTATCGACAACATCGATTCAATCTTAGAAGTTTCTGACGGTTTAATGGTAGCTCGTGGTGATATGGGTGTAGAAATTCCACCAGAAGAAGTACCGTTAGTACAAAAACGTCTAATTAAAAAATGTAACGTGTTAGGTAAACCGGTTATTACTGCAACACAAATGTTAGATTCTATGCAACGTAACCCACGTCCAACTCGTGCGGAAGCAAGTGACGTAGCTAACGCAATCTTCGATGGTACAGATGCAATCATGCTTTCAGGTGAAACAGCTGCTGGACAATATCCGGTAGAAGCAGTAACAATGATGGCTAACATTGCGGTACGTGTTGAAAAATCATTACAATATGAAGATATGTTCAAAAAACGTATTAAAGAGTTCACTCCAACAATTACAGATGCAATTAGCCAATCTGTTGCGCATACAGCACTTGCTCTTGATGTAGCTGCAATCGTAGCTCCAACAGAAAGTGGATATACTGCGAAAATGATCTCTAAATACCGTCCAAAATCTCCAATCGTAGCTGTAACATCTGACGAGCAAGTAGGACGTCGTCTTGCACTTGTTTGGGGTGTACAAGCATTTATGGCTGAGAAGCGCGCAGCTTCAACTGACGAAATGTTAGATACAGCAATTCAAACAGGTATGGATGCGGGTCTAATCGGACTTGGAGATACTGTAGTGATTACTGCGGGTGTTCCAGTTGCTGAAACTGGTACAACAAACTTAATGAAAATCCACGTTGTTGGTGAAGAAATTGCTAAAGGACAAGGAATTGGTCGTAAAGCTGCAAAAGGTAAAGTAGTTGTAGTAAAAACAGCTGCTGAAGCTGTAGCGAACGTAAACGAAGGTGATATCCTTGTTACAACAAGCACTGATAAAGATATGATTCCTGCAATCGAAAAAGCTGCGGCTTTAGTTGTAGAAGAAGGTGGCTTAACAAGCCATGCAGCTGTTGTAGGCGTATCAATCGGTATTCCTGTTATCGTTGGTGTAAACGGCGTAACAGCAACTTTAAAAAATGGCCAAGAAGTAACAGTTGATGCAGCACGCGGAATTGTTTATAATGGACATGCGGAAGTGCTATAAGTAATACGGAGAGAAGGATCGGAGTCCTTCTCTTTTTTTTTACACAAAAACGAGATAGAATTAGCTTAAAGCGCCTAGAATTGCTTTTAAAAGCTGTTTGTTATGTGTTTTAATATGAAAGAGTATCTATATTTCATATGATGTATATAGGCGTTGTGAGGACGTTAAAAGTGAGTTGTGAGAGAGGTGTAGAACTATGAAGTGGTTACTATTCTTGTTTATTTTAATACCGGCGATTGAGATTACGGTCTTAATTGGATCAAGTCATGTAATAGGTTTATGGTCTACGTTCGCTATGATTGTATTTACAGGTGTTGTAGGTGTGTATTTGGCGAAAAGACAAGGGTTTAAAGTGCTTGGAGAGATTCAATCTAAGTTGAATAGAGGGGAAATGCCAGGTGAGGCGGTACTAGATGGTATTTTTGTATTTGTAGGAGGTATTCTCTTAGTGCTTCCTGGGTATGTGACCGATGTGCTAGGGTTTATCTGCGTGATCCCTATTACGAGAGCTTTATTGAAGCCGCTTGTTATGAAGTGGATGGAATGGAAATTTAGAAAGAACTCTACTATTATTATTCAGAAATAGCACTTAGATTGTAGAAATCTAAGTGCTATTTTTTTGTATTGTAAGAGGAGAGGAACTTTCTGATTGAAGCTTTGCTTTACCTCGCTATTTGTGGGGTGAAATTTCTATCTCAAAGCTGGGCTGCTCGTAAGCGTCTGATGTGGGGCGAATGATGAGTGGGGATGAACAAAACGTTCGCTTATTATATGTGCTATATAATTTTCGTTTGAACTCTTGTGTGTACTTCGATTAAACTTGTGATTTTTTAGTGCTATTAATTTAGATGAATAAGATGGAGGGAAACGCTGCTGAATTAAAGTTTTGCTTTCTTATATAAAGGAACGATTGGTGTAAAAAATTCATATAAAAAGGCGGAGATTGTTAGTTGAAGTCTTGTTTTATGCTATTTTGTATATTTATTCATTTACATAAAAAGTAATAAATGTAAATGATAATTATAAAATAAATAGAATGAATATGTAAAAACACCACGAAATATGCGTTTTTCATGCAAAAAAACAAGAGAATTATCTTTTCTGAGTGCAATTCTCTTGTTTTATGTAATGAGTATGAAAAATAAGTACAAGGAATAATCAGTGGGAAATTCCCACTGATTACATGTAAGTTTTTTGTTGTGTATGAATTAGAAACTATTATTTTGAAGGTGAACCTTTAATATATTTCCACAAGTCATGGAAGACATTAGCTTTGTGTAATGTATTAAGTAGTACTAAGGTGACTGGGCCGATGATTAATCCTAAAAAGCCAAAAAGTTTAAAGCCGACAAATAGAGCGACGAGTGTTGCTAATGGATCGAGACCGATGTTAGATGAAAGTACTTTCGGCTCCATAATTTGTCTTTGGACAATCACGACGATGTATAAAATGAGAAGACCAATGGCGAATGCGGTATCGCCAGTGAAAAATACGTATATAACCCATGGAACGAAGACTGCGCCTGTTCCTAAGTATGGTAGTAAATCTACAACTCCTGTAATAATCGCAATAGTAATGGCGTATGGTACGCGTAATATTAAAAGCCCGATTAGTACAATGACGGTTGTCATAGATACGAGTGTAAGTTGTGCTTTCACAAAACCAAACAAAGCTTTTCTTAAGTCGACAAAAATAGTTTTTCCATAGCCATGTACACGATTCGGTAGCAATTTTCTTGCTTTCTGAGCAAGACGGTGCCAATCGTAACTAATGAAGAAAGTGGCTAATAAAATGAATACAAGAACAGTTAAAGTTGTTGGCAGTGCACTAATGAAATTCGTTAACCCGCTTATAATGGCGGTTAAAAGTTCTTTCATTTGTGTTGTTGCTTCTGTTCCTAAGTTTTGAATGTTTTGTGTAATTGTATAGCGCTGTGGTTCTCCAAGATGATTAAATTTAGAGATTAAATCATCGTAGAGAGGCATAATATGATTAAGTGCAAATTGCTGAGCGAATGTAACGATATCTGGAAACTTTACTGTAACAAGTTGTAGTAAGTATGTTGTGGCAGATATTGCTTCAGTCACAAGATATGTAACAAGTCCAACGATAGCTCCAAATACGAGAATTAAGCTAACGAGTACTGCTAGTGCGCGAGGAAATTGTAGTTTTTGATTAAGGAAATTGACGACAGGATTAATCAAATAAGCAAATGCAAAAGCGATAATAAAAGGATAGATAAGCCCTGACATGTATAGTAATACATAGAACCCAGCTACCGTTGCTACAATGACAAATATGAGTCTCAATATCATATATAGTAAGTTTCGGTTCAAAGATGTATACCTCCCATTCCAATTTGGATTATCCTAATTCGTTCAACTTATAACGAGTGTGCTCCACTGATTAAAGTTTCACTTTACCCCGCATTAACGGGCAGTAAATCTCCTACCCGAAGTGCGGCTGGATCAAAGGAGTTAGCTGGAGATAAACTGCCCGTAAAAGCCCGATTGGTGAAGGCTAATAATCAGTGGAAAATGCCCCACTGATTAAAGTTTCACTTTATGTTATAGTGGAATGATGGATTTTTCCTGCTTTTTCAGTATGTGAGTGACTGTGAAAGCTTGGTGTTGATGCTTCTACTATATGGTAAAAACTTCATTTTCTCTTCTTTTTATTTTACCTGTTTCTAATTAGAAAAGAAAGAAGAGACGCCCGTTTTTTAAAATGTATACATGCTTAAATTTTGATGGTGAAAGTCTCAGTTTGTCATTTTAAAATACATAAAAAATGAAGTGATTCATGTTGAATAGGCATCGATATAGCATGTATAACGATAGGTTTAAAGGTATTTTTGTTTGGAAATGAGTTCATTATTTTCAGAAAGGAAGTGCAAACATGATTAGTCAGTCAACGTTATTTTTATTCATACTACTTATTATAGGACTTATTGCTAAAAACCAATCGCTTACTGTAGCTATTGGTGTGTTATTTTTATTGAAGTTTACGTTTTTAGGAGATAAGGTCTTTCCTTATTTACAAACGAAAGGAATTAACCTAGGTGTAACGGTCATTACAATAGCGGTGCTCGTACCGATTGCGACAGGGGAAATAGGTTTTAAACAACTTGGAGAAGCGGCGAAATCTTATTATGCGTGGATTGCTTTAGCTTCAGGTGTAGCGGTCGCTTTGTTAGCGAAAGGCGGCGTACAATTGTTGACGACGGATCCTCACATTACAACTGCGCTTGTTTTTGGGACAATTATAGCGGTTGCGCTATTTAATGGGGTTGCTGTTGGTCCGTTAATTGGGGCTGGAATTGCCTATGCGGTTATGAGTATTATACAGATGTTTAAATAAGGAATTTTATAGTAATATAAAATTTTTGAATTCTTTCTGTTCACAAAAGTCAGATAATTGTTTATAATAGGATTAGAAACTTTGAAAAGTTACATAACAGCAGAGACTTTACACCAGATAAAATAAAAACAACATAAAACAATTTTATAATGATATTGTTTTATGTTGTTTTTATCATAAAACTCTTCGGAATGTATTTTCCTCACTAACTTGTTGTTTTGAGCGTGAGGATTCGGGGAGACATTCACGCTCATGCTTTCCATGTAAACAATGGACAATAAGAGGGGAACATCGCAACAAATTTGCATGATCGTGCATTTTGCTTGCCTAAAGAGTGAACGGGCGTTCATAATTCATAAGGGGAGCAAATAGATATAAGGAGCAAGGTTGGGAGAATTTTCAGGAAAAGGAGAGAATGTCATGACTGTTATTCGAGGTTTAGAAGGGGTAGTAGCAACAACATCATCTGTGAGCTCTATTATTGATGATACATTAACTTATGTTGGGTATAATATTGATGATTTAGCTGAGAATGCTACGTTTGAAGAAGTAGTGTACTTATTATGGCACCGCAAGCTTCCTAATGAAAAAGAACTAGCGGAATTTAATGAAATTGTATCTGAATACTATAAAGTTCCAGGTGAGATTTTAACATATTTGAAACAAGTAGATTTAAAAATTGCACATCCGATGTCTGTTTTACGAACTGCAATTTCCATGCTATCATTATACGATGAGAGCGCTGAAATTATGGATGAAAAGTCCAATTATTTGAAAGCGGTTAAATTACAGGCGCAAGTCGGAACTTTAGTTGCTGCTTACGCGAGAATCCGTAAAGGTTTAGATATTGTTGAGCCAAGAAAGGATTTATCATTAGCTGCAAACTTCTTGTACATGTTAAATGATCGCGAGCCAAATGAAGTTGAAATTGAAGCTTTTGATAAGGCGCTTGTACTTCATGCAGATCATGAGTTAAACGCTTCTACATTTACTGCACGTGTTTGCGTAGCTACACTTTCAGATGTATATTCTGGTATTACAGCAGCAATCGGTGCATTAAAAGGTCCTCTTCACGGTGGGGCAAATGAAAATGTAATGAAGATGTTAACTGAGATTGGTGAAGAAGAAAATGTAGAGTCATATATTCATAATGCTCTTCAAAATAAAGTGAAAATCATGGGCTTTGGCCACCGTGTGTATGAGCAGGGTGATCCACGTGCAAAACACTTACGTGAAATGTCTAAGAGATTATGCGTGCTTTTAGGAGAAGAGAAATGGTATAATATGTCTATCAAAATTGAAGACATTGTAACAAAAGAAAAAGGTCTTCCACCAAATGTTGATTTCTATTCAGCTTCTGTATACCATTGTTTAGGAATTGACCATGACTTATTTACACCTATTTTTGCAATTAGCCGTATGTCAGGCTGGTTAGCTCATATTCTAGAACAATATGAAAACAACCGTTTAATTCGTCCGCGTGCTGATTATAATGGACCAACGCATCAAGTGTATGTTCCAATTGCACAACGATAAGCGAATAACACTATTTTGATAGTGAAAATACGCTTTCAAAAGTCTGATTTTTTCGGAAAGATGTAATGATTAGAATATTTTAATTTGACTAACGGTTTGAACTGAGGGGTTATTCCCTCAGTTTCATACATATGAAATTTCAAACATGGGGGTTATCACATTGACGACAGGTGAAAAAATTACTGTAACTAATGGTGTTATGAATGTACCAAACAATCCGATTATTCCATTTATCGAGGGAGATGGAATTGGTCCTGATATTTGGGCAGCTGCATCTCGCGTACTAGAAGCAGCAGTTGAAAAAGCTTATGATGGTGAGAAGAAAATCGTTTGGAAAGAAGTGCTTGCAGGGGAAAAAGCATTCAACCAAACAGGCGAGTGGTTACCAGAAGAAACTTTAAACTTAATTCGTGAATATTTAATCGCGATTAAAGGTCCACTTACAACTCCAGTTGGCGGTGGTATTCGTTCTTTAAACGTAGCACTTCGTCAAGAATTAGATTTATATGTATGTCTACGTCCAGTTCGTTATTTTGAAGGTGTTCCTTCACCTGTAAAACGTCCGGAAGATACTGATATGGTTATTTTCCGTGAAAATACAGAAGACATTTATGCTGGAATTGAATATGCACAAGGATCTCCAGAAGCAGAAAAAGTTCTTGCTTTCTTAAAAGAAGCAATGGGTGTTAATAAAATCCGCTTCCCAGAAACATCTGGTATTGGTATTAAGCCGATTTCAGAAGAAGGGACAAAGCGTCTTGTTCGTGCTGCAATTCAATATGCAATTAACGAAAAACGCTCTTCTGTTACATTAGTTCATAAAGGAAACATTATGAAATTTACAGAAGGTGCATTCAAAAACTGGGGTTACGAAGTAGCGGAACAAGAATTCGGCGACAAAGTATTTACTTGGGCTGAATACGATCGTATCGTTGAAAAAGATGGTAAAGATGCAGCGAATAAAGCGATGGCAGACGCTGAAGTGGCTGGAAAAATCATCGTAAAAGATTCTATTGCAGACATCTTCTTACAACAAATTTTAACTCGTCCACGTGAGTTCGATGTTGTTGCAACAATGAACTTAAATGGTGACTATATCTCTGATGCACTTGCTGCACAAGTAGGTGGAATTGGTATTGCACCTGGTGCAAACATTAACTATGTGACTGGACATGCTATCTTTGAAGCTACACACGGTACAGCTCCAAAATATGCAGGTTTAGATAAAGTAAACCCATCTTCTGTTCTTCTTTCAGGTGTATTATTATTAGAACACTTAGGATGGAACGAAGCTGCGAAATTAGTAACTGCTTCTGTTGAGAAAACAATTGCTTCAAAAGTAGTAACTTATGATTTCGCACGCTTAATGGAAGGTGCAACAGAAGTGAAATGTTCTGAGTTCGCTAATGAACTTATTAAAAACATGGATGTAGCGATAATCAAAAACGCATAATTAAAGCGGGGGGTAAATTATGACAATCAAACGCAAGAAGGTTTCAGTCATCGGTGCAGGATTTACAGGAGCAACAACGGCATTCTTATTAGCACAAAAAGAACTGGCAGATGTTGTATTAGTGGACATTCCACAACTGGAAAATCCAACAAAAGGGAAAGCGTTAGATATGTTAGAAGCGAGCCCAGTACAAGGTTTTGATGCTAACATTATTGGAACATCTGATTACGCAGATACTGCTGATTCTGACGTTGTCGTTATTACAGCAGGTATTGCACGTAAGCCTGGTATGAGCCGTGATGACTTAGTAGCAACAAACTCTAAAATTATGAAAAGTATTACGCGCGACATTGCAAAACATTCACCAAATGCAATTATTGTTGTGTTAACAAATCCAGTTGATGCAATGACATATTCTGTATTTAAAGAAGCAGGATTCCCGAAAGAGCGTGTTATCGGTCAATCGGGTGTATTAGATACAGCTCGTTTCCGTACATTCATCGCACAAGAATTAAATCTTTCTGTAAAAGATATTACAGGATTTGTTCTTGGTGGACACGGTGACGACATGGTACCTCTTGTGCGTTATTCATATGCAGGCGGTATTCCGTTAGAAACGTTAATTCCGAAAGAGCGTTTAGAAGCAATCGTAGAACGTACACGTAAAGGTGGCGGTGAGATTGTAGGCTTATTAGGAAACGGTAGTGCATATTACGCACCAGCAGCTTCTTTAGTTGAAATGACAGAAGCAATCTTAAAAGATCAACGCCGTGTATTACCGGCTATTGCGTACCTTGAAGGTGAGTATGGTTATAGTGACCTTTACTTAGGGGTACCAGTAATTCTAGGTGGTAACGGAATTGAAAAAATTATTGAATTAGAACTTCTTGCAGATGAAAAAGAAGCGTTAGATCGCTCTGTAGAATCTGTACGTAACGTAATGAAAGTTCTTGTTTAATAATTGAATAGTAGTGAAAAAGATTCGGGATTCCGAATCTTTTTCTACTATTTACCGAATTGTTTTTTTGAAATAATATGAAAACGCTATCATTTGTAATATCCTATAATGAAACTGTAGATTTATACTATACATTGCCCTCATCATAGTAAATTTCGGATAAGGTATCGCTTTTAGTAGGATAATAAGGTGAAAAAATCGGAGGGGGTTGTAACATGTTAAAGAAAAAAGTTCAAATTGGTCGTAAAATGGATGAAATTACAGTAGGAGAGAAATTATCTATCACTGAAAAAATTGAGGATAAAGATTTGTTATTGTACTTAGGGTTAACGAATGATGCCAATCCATTATATATTCAGCATGATTACGCATCCCAAACTCCGTATGAAAAGCCGATTGTACCAAGCATTATGCTAACGGGAATGATTACAACGGCGGTTACGAAATATTTACCGGGTCCAGGAAGTCATATTACGAGAAAGGACCTTACATTCGTGAAACATGTTCACCATTATGAAACGTTACAAATCCACTTTGAAGTTGTGGCTGTTTCTGAGGAGGAACATACAATTGATATGCTTGTATCTGCTCATGATGAAAAAGGAGAAACTGTTGTAAAGGGTTCATTAACAGTAACGCCACCTTATAAATCTGTTTCCATTATGGAAAAAGCATTAGATAACTTTTAAAAGATGAAAATAAAAATAGCGCTAGCATACCTTTAATAAGGATGCTAGCGCTATTTTTAGTTGAAAAACCCTTCTTTGAACCCTTCAGCAAATTCTGAGCAACCCGTTTTAATCGTATCCCAGCTCGGAGCGTTAAAAGCAAGGATACATGTGACTGCTAAAGATAGAATGGATAGTATTAGTCGCATAATAGACCTCCGAATATTATTAATTTATATATTAAGATTAATAATATTATTATCGGTAATTGAAGTCAATTAAAGGAGTGGTTTTTTAGGTGAGGTGGAAAAGAGAAGAGTGATCTTTGAAACGGTAAGAGAAGCTGAAGTGTGGGCAGACGGGTTTGTGAATGAAATGTACGGGAGAGTATTTGATGGATATGAAACACCAGATTATAAAATAGCGTATGCTTTATCTTTTCTCTTAGCGCAAAATCGAGAACTCAATATTCATACGGAAGTAGAATTTAATAACGATATGGAAGTATATAAAGTATGGATAACAAAACATAATTGAGGCGAACGTAATTGTTTTTAGGAATAACAATAGCACAATCCGAATCCATGAATAGACAATTATATTGAGAGGGACCTTGTTTTCTAGTATGATGAGAATAACGGGGAAAATACTAGGATGAAGAAGGTTTCAAGTCTATAACTTGGAGGAAAAGAATGAACAATCGTATTTTAGTAGTTGATGATGAGGAATTTATCTTAACTTTAATCGAATTTAATTTACAACAAGCTGGGTTTGAAGTTATAACAGCGATGGATGGAGAAATGGCGCTTCAAAAAGCGACAACAGAACGCCCAGATTTAATTATATTAGATTTAATGCTTCCGAAAATGGATGGTATGGAAGTGTGTAAAGAATTACGATTGCAGCGCGTTATGACGCCGATTTTAATGTTAACGGCAAAAGATGATGAGTTTGATAAGGTGCTAGGCCTTGAACTTGGGGCAGATGATTATATGACAAAGCCATTTAGTCCAAGAGAAGTAGTTGCTCGTGTGAAGGCGATTTTGCGCCGTACGAAATTACAACAAGAAGAACAAGTTGCAGAAGCGCCAGATGAAGATAGCATCACAATTGCAGAACTTAAAATTTTACCGGAGTTTTATGAGGCTTATTTCCAAGGAAGAAAGCTTGAATTAACACCAAAAGAATTTGAACTACTTGTGTATCTTGCGAAAAATAAAAGTCGCGTGTTGACACGTGATCAATTATTAAGTGCTGTATGGAATTATGATTTTGCTGGTGATACACGAATTGTTGATGTTCATATTAGCCATTTGCGCGATAAAATTGAACAAAATACGAAAAAACCGACGTACATTAAAACGATACGTGGTTTAGGATATAAATTAGAGGAGCCAAAAGGGAATGAATAAATTTCGTTCCAGGCTTCTTTTTACATTTGTTTCTCTTATTGTATTTATTTTAGTTGGACTAGGTTTATTACTAGAAACTGTGTTTGAAAACTACTATATAGATCATGCTAAAGAGAGAATGGTAAAAGAGACGGAGTATGTTGCGACGTTAGCAGAAGAGCAAGGTTTTGATAATGTCTTAAAAAATCCATACGTATTTGAAAAGTTAGAAGAAAAAATACCAGCTTCTATCGTATTTTTGGATGAAAAAAAGAAAGTTCAATATAGAAAAGGACAAGAATTGGCATTTAGTCCAGAGACGATTAAAGAACTTTCTTCGGAAGTGGCAAAACAACGAAGTAAAGTAATTACGAAAGAAACGGATCGAAAGAATGAATTTTATCATGCGGTGTTCGTTCAAGATGTAGAAGGAAAACAAGGATACATTTTGGTGAAAAGTATAATTGATCCTTTAAGAGACGTACATCAAAAAACGTGGGGATTATTAATTATCGGATTTGTCATTGCTTGTCTCGTAGTTGTATTTTTAGGTATGAAAATTACAGGGCAATATATTAGGCCGATTGAATCGGTTACGAAAGTTGCAATTGAATTGGCAAAGGGTAATTATAAAGCACGTGCATACGAAAGTCATTCGGATGAAACAGGAATGCTGAGTAAAGCGATTAATATTTTAGCACGAAATTTACAAGAGATGACACTTGAACAAGAAATGCAGCAAGATCGTCTGCATACGTTAATTGAAAATATGGGAAGCGGAATGATTTTAATTGATAGCCGAGGATATATAAACCTTGTAAACCGCTCTTATAAGGAAACTTTCCACGTAACAGATGAAGAATATTTAGATCGCTTATATTATGAATCGTTTCATCATACAGAAATTATTGAGCTTGTAGAAGAAATCTTTATGACAGAAGTGAAAGTGCGTAAACAAATGTTATTACCACTTGGAATTGAACGGAAGCATTTCGAAGTATATGGAGCGCCTATTATCGGGACAAACCATGAATGGAAAGGGATTGTTCTCGTATTCCATGACATAACAGAGTTAAAGAAATTAGAACAAATGAGAAAAGACTTTTTAGCGAATGTTTCTCATGAATTAAAGACACCGATTACTTCTATTAAAGGTTTTTCAGAAACACTCTTAGACGGAGCGATGGATAATAAAAAATTCTGCGAACATTTCTTGCACATTATTTTAAAAGAAAGTGAGCGCATGCAAGGATTAATTGAAGATTTATTAGATTTGTCGAAGATCGAACAACAAGGATTTAAATTAAATATGGGAACCGTTGACATGAAGGGGCTGCTTGAAGATATTCATATGGTGCTTGATAATAAAGCAGGAGAAAAAGAAATCTCTTTACAAGTGAATGTATTAAAACGTGCCTCTGTTATTGGAGATCCAAGTCGTTTGAAACAAATCTTTATTAATTTAATTAATAACGCAATCGTATATACACCGGCTGGAGGCGTTGTTTCAGTAGAGTTAGCGGAAGATAAATATAATGCTTATATAAAAGTATCGGATACTGGAATTGGTATTAGTAAAGAGGAAATTCCGCGTATTTTTGAACGTTTCTACCGGGTGGATAAAGCAAGAAGTAGAAATACTGGTGGTACCGGCCTTGGATTGTCGATCGTAAAGCATTTAGTTGAGGCGCATCAAGGTACGATTACAGTAGATAGTGAAGTTGGAGAAGGAACAACGTTTACAGTTGTTTTACCGAAATCAGCAACTGAAAAATAGGATGAAGGATGTTTACAATATATTAACAATGGCTTAATTAAATATTAATAAAGCTCTGTTAATATAATACATGAAAACCCCTTCATCCAAGGAGTAATTTTGGACGAGAATAGTTAAGCTGTTCTCGTCACTTCCCTTTATGCCAATATAAGTCTGTTTTATATATGAAAGAAAATAGCCGTTATTTTTCTTCTCTCTATTAGTCATGTTAATATAGAGAGAGGAAAGGAACGGTTTTTTTCTGTGAAAAAAATCATTTCAAATTTGTATGGGGAGGTTTCGATTTTGGAAAAAAAGGTCGTATTAGTAGATGGTAATAATATCGCGTATCGTGCATTCTTTGCACTACCGCTTTTAAATAACGACAAAGGTATACATACGAACGCAATTTACGGTTTTACAATGATGTTAATGAGAATATTAGAGGAAGAAAAGCCAACTCATATGTTAGTGGCGTTTGATGCAGGCAAAACAACGTTCCGTCATAAAACGTATAGTGAGTATAAAGGAGGGCGTCAAAAGACTCCACCTGAATTATCAGAGCAGTTCCCGTTTATTCGTGAGATGCTGGATGCGTTCAATGTACCGCGTTATGAATTAGAAAATTATGAAGCTGATGACATCATGGGAACGTTAGCGAAAGAAGCGAGTGAGCAAGGGGCAAGTGTAAAAGTTATTTCAGGAGATAAAGATTTACTTCAACTTGTTTCTGATAACACGCTTGTATGTATTCCGCGAAAAGGGATTACAGAAGTGGATGAATATACGAAAGAAGCTTTATTTGAAAAATACAGCTTATCACCAAAGCAAATTATCGATATGAAAGGTTTAATGGGAGACCAGTCAGATAATATACCGGGTGTACCAGGAGTTGGTGAAAAAACGGCAATTAAATTGTTAACACAGTTTGGAACGGTTGAAGCGGTGTATGAAAATATAGATCAAGTAAGTGGGAAGAAATTAAAAGAAAAACTGGAAGAAAATAAAGAACAAGCTCTTATGAGTAAGGATCTTGCAACTATTATTACAGATGCGCCGATTACAGTTCATGTGGATGATATGGCGTATAAAGGATATGAAGCAAGTGATGTCATTCCAATGTTCGAGAGTTTAGGATTTACATCCCTTTTAAATAAATTAGGCGTTACGCCAGAAGAAACTGCTCCAGCTGAATTAGATGATATTACATTTGATATTGTGGAAGAAGTTACAGAAGAAATGCTTCAGCAAGATAGTGCGCTTATCGTTGAAGTACAAGAAGATAACTATCATAAAGCAGACATTCAAGGTTTCGGTATTCAAAATGAAAATGGATGTTACTTTATTCAGACAGACATTGCTCTTAAGTCAGATGCTTTTAAAGAGTGGCTTGCAGATGGAGAAATGAGAAAGCATACATTTGATGCGAAGCGTGCAATCGTTGCACTGAAATGGAATGGGATAGATATGCAAGGGATTGACTTTGATCTATTAATCGCTGCTTATTTACTTGATCCAGCTGATACGGATAAAGACTTCCGTACTGTAGCGAAAATGAAAGAAACGCATGCTGTGAAATCTGATGAAGAAGTTTACGGAAAAGGTGCGAAGCGTGCTGTTCCAAAGTTAGAGGTAGTAGCGGAGCATGTGGCTCGTAAAGTGCATGTATTATATGATGTAAAGCAAACATTCGTTGAAGAGTTAAAGAAGAATGAGCAATATGAACTGTTTACAGAGTTAGAATTGCCGCTTGCACGTGTATTAGCTGATATGGAAGTAAAGGGTGTAAAAGTTGATACAGAGCGTCTTCGTAATATGGGAGAAGAACTTGCGGGTAGATTAAAGGAAATGGAACAGGAAATTTATAAGCTTGCGGGAACAGAATTTAATATTAATTCACCGAAGCAGCTTGGTGTTATTCTGTTTGAGAACTTAAACTTGCCGGTTATTAAAAAGACGAAAACAGGTTATTCTACGTCAGCTGATGTACTAGATAAGCTTATGAATCACCATGAAATTATTCCAAATATTTTACATTATCGTCAATTAGGGAAACTAAATTCAACTTACATTGAAGGTTTATTGAAAGTTGTACATGAAGATTCATCTAAAATTCATACTCGCTTTAATCAAGTGTTAACGCAAACAGGTCGATTAAGTTCAACGGATCCGAACTTGCAAAATATCCCGATTCGATTAGAAGAAGGAAGAAAGATTCGTCAGGCATTTGTTCCGTCAGAAGAAGGATGGATTATGTATGCGGCTGATTACTCACAAATCGAACTGCGTGTATTAGCTCATATTGCAAATGATAAAGGGCTAGTTGAAGCATTCCAACATGATATGGATATTCATACGAAAACAGCTATGGATGTATTTGGCGTTAAAAAAGATGAAGTAACTTCAAATATGAGACGACAAGCGAAAGCTGTTAACTTCGGAATTGTATATGGTATTAGTGATTATGGTCTTTCACAAAACTTAGGAATTACAAGAAAAGCAGCAGCGGAATTTATTGAAAAGTATTTAGAAAGTTTCCCTGGTGTACAAGAATACATGGAGGACATCGTAAAAGATGCGAAACAAAAAGGATATGTGGCTACATTATTAAATCGTCGCCGTTATATTCCAGAAATTACGAGTCGTAATTTCAATTTACGTAGCTTCGCTGAGCGTACAGCGATGAATACACCAATTCAAGGTACTGCCGCAGATATTATTAAAAAAGCGATGATTATTATGGCGGATCGTTTAGAAGAAGAAGGATTACAAGCACGTCTTCTTCTGCAAGTACACGATGAATTGATATTTGAAGCGCCAAAAGAAGAAATTGAAAAATTAGAGAAGCTTGTACCTGAAGTAATGGAGCATGCAATTGAACTTGCAGTTCCGCTGAAAGTTGATTATTCTTAC
The DNA here is from genome assembly GCF_008274905.1 of Bacillus sp. JAS24-2. Taxonomy (NCBI): domain Bacteria; kingdom Bacillati; phylum Bacillota; class Bacilli; order Caryophanales; family Bacillaceae; genus Bacillus; species Bacillus sp. JAS24-2. Next base: position 4,363,707 of record NZ_CP031068.1, on the reverse strand, counting down.
GGTCCAACTTGGTACGACGCAAAATAAGGAAGTGATGAAATGCCTGAATTACCAGAGGTTGAAAACGTCAGACGGACACTTGAAAATCTTGTAACAGGAAAAACGATTGAAGATGTTATTGTTACTTATCCAAAAATAGTGAAACGACCGGATGATGCAGAAATCTTTAAAGAAATGCTAAAAGGCGAGAAGATTGAAAATATAAAGCGAAGAGGAAAGTTTTTGCTTTTATATGTAACGAATTATGTTATTGTTTCACATTTGCGTATGGAAGGTAAGTTTTTACTACATCAAGAGGATGAGCCGATTGATAAACATACGCACGTCCGTTTCTTATTTACAGATGGAACGGAATTACATTATAAAGATGTGAGAAAGTTTGGTACGATGCATCTCTTTAAGAAAGGTGAAGAAATGAACCAAATGCCTCTTGCGGACTTAGGTCCGGAGCCATTTGATGCTGAAATGACACCGCAGTATTTACAAGAAAGATTACAAAAGACAAATCGTAAAATAAAAGTTGTGCTACTGGATCAGCGTCTTTTAGTAGGGCTTGGAAATATATATGTAGATGAAGTTTTATTCCGTTCTCAAATTCATCCGGAACGAGAAGCTTCGTCTTTAACAGTAGAAGAAATTGAGCGAATTTATGAGGCTACCGTTACAACGCTAGGCGAAGCAGTAAAGCGTGGCGGAAGTACAATTCGGACGTATATCAACTCACAAGGGCAAATTGGTTCTTTCCAAGAACTCCTAAATGTATATGGGAAAAAAGGAGAGCCGTGCGTAACTTGTGGCACGATATTAGAAAAAACAGTTGTTGGCGGGCGAGGAACGCATTACTGCCCAATTTGTCAGCCTAGAATATAGAAAAGAGATAACATCGGATAGGCATTTGTCATATACATACAGCAGAGCTATGTATAAGGGAGGAGCTTACCGATGTACCTTTATTTATCTCTTATTTTATTAGCTTTTACATTAAGCTTGGATAGCTGTAGTGTAGGGCTAACATATGGTTTAAGAAGCGTAAGAATTCCACTAAGATCAATTATAATTATCGGAATGTGTTCAGCGGCTGTTATGCTTGTTTCAATGGGAATTGGACATATGATCGCGAAAGTATTTTCACCTGTTATCGCAACGCGTATCGGTGGGCTTGTTCTTATTGGAATAGGGATTTGGGTATTATATCAATTTTTTCGAAGTGAGAAAAAAGAAGAACCGAAGCAAGAGGAGAAGGTCTGGAAATTAGAGATTGCCTCACTAGGGCTAGTGATTCAAATTTTACGGAAACCGACTGTAGCAGATTTTGATAAATCAGGCACCATTTCTGCAGGAGAAGCATTGCTTCTTGGTATCGCTCTTTCTGTAGACTCATTTGGTGCCGGAATTGGTGCATCTTTATTAGGGTATGCACCCGCTATGATGGCGATATTAGTTGCAATTATGAGTTCTTTGTTTTTATTTATTGGAATGAAACTTGGAACGGTTTTATCGAATATGAAGTGGTTACAAAAATTTACATTCCTGCCTGGAGTATTACTCATTATTATTGGAATTTGGAAAATGTAAGTATGGGCGTGGAACATTAGTTTCGCGCCTTTTATTATGAGGAGGATTATGATGACAGTAGTAATTGGATTAACAGGAGGCATTGCAAGTGGAAAAAGTACAGTGTCTCAAATGTTTCGTGAACTGAGCATACCAGTTATTGATGCAGATATTATTGCACGAGAAGTTGTAGAGCGAGGAAAACCAGCATATAACAAAATAGTAGAAGTATTTGGAACGGAAGTGTTACAAGAAGATGGAGAACTAGATCGTCCAAAACTAGGAAGTGTCGTTTTCTATAATGAAGAAAAACGATTGCAGTTAAATAAAATTGTTCATCCTGCAGTGCGTGAGGAAATGAATAGGCAAAAGGAAATGTATATAAAAGAAGGTATGCAAGCGGTTGTGTTAGATATTCCTCTCTTATTTGAAAGCAAATTAACAAGTCTCGTTGACCGCATTTTAGTTGTAGCGGTTAAGCCGCATACGCAATTAGAACGTTTAATGAAACGAAATAACTTTTCAGAAGAAGAAGCAACAGCTCGTATTCAATCTCAAATGCCGTTAGAAGAAAAAGTGAAAAATGCAGATGAAGTGATAAATAATGATGGCACAATTATGGGAACGAAAACACAATTGCAGGTAATTTTAAAGAAGTGGAACATTATTGACTAAAAAATTGTGAAATTAATGAAAATGCTTAGTGACATATCCCCTTTTTGTGTTATACTATTATTGGGATTGGAGATAAATAGTATAACGCATTCAAGGGGGATAACATATTATGACTCGTGTGGCAATTAATGGATTTGGACGTATTGGGAGAATGGTATTTCGTCAAGCAATAAAAGAAAGCGCATTCGAAATTGTAGCAATCAATGCAAGCTATCCATCTGAAACGTTAGCACACTTAATTAAATATGATACAGTTCATGGCAAGTTTGACGGAACAGTAGAAGCATTTGAAGATCACTTATTAGTTGATGGAAAAATGATTCGCCTTTTAAACAACCGCGATCCAAAGGAATTGCCTTGGACAGATTTAGGTGTTGAAGTTGTAATTGAAGCAACTGGTAAATTTAATTCAAAAGAAAAAGCAATTCTTCACGTTGAAGCTGGAGCGAAAAAAGTAATTTTAACAGCGCCTGGTAAAAATGAAGATGTAACAATTGTAGTTGGTGTGAACGAAGACCAATTAGATATTACAAAACATACTGTTATTTCAAATGCATCTTGTACAACAAACTGTTTAGCGCCTGTTGTGAAGGTGTTAGATGAGCAGTTTGGAATTGAAAACGGTTTAATGACGACAGTTCACGCTTATACAAATGACCAAAAAAATATTGATAACCCACATAAAGATTTAAGAAGAGCACGTGCTTGCGGACAATCAATCATTCCGACAACGACAGGTGCTGCGAAAGCGCTAGCAAAAGTTCTTCCACATTTAAACGGAAAACTTCATGGTATGGCACTTCGTGTACCAACACCAAACGTGTCTCTTGTTGATTTAGTAGTAGATGTAAAACGCGATGTGACAGTTGAAGCCATTAACGATGCATTCAAAACTGTTGCAAACGGTGCGTTAAAAGGTATTGTAGAATTCAGCGAAGAGCCTTTAGTATCTATCGACTTTAATACAAATACACACTCAGCTATTATTGATGGTTTATCTACAATGGTAATGGGTGATCGTAAAGTGAAAGTACTTGCTTGGTATGATAACGAGTGGGGCTACTCTCGTCGTGTTGTAGATCTTGTAACGTTAGTTGTTGAAGAGTTAGCGAAACAAGAAAATGTGCAACACATTTAAGTGAATAAGGGAGGAGAGGGCAAGGCAACATTTGCCCTCTTTTTTTAATTTTTTCTGAAAAGGAAAAAAATTATATAAGTATATTTAAAAAAGTGGACATACCACGAAGCGTTGTGATTACTGCATTTGTGAATCGTTTATTTTTTTTAGGGAAAAGTAAAGAGGAAAATATGACAGAAAATCGAAAAAACTGTTGTTGCAAAATGAAAATAAACAAAGTATACTAACACTCGTAAACTTAAGAGCTGAGGTACGTAGTCACTACTTAAAGGGTTAGGACCTCTCTGGACTAACTTTCCCCCGTGGTAGTGGAGCAAGCCAAATTGCAAATTAGTTTTCAATTCGAACAGTTAGAATAAATTTACAAGGGGGAACTGTAGAATGGATACTATGGATACGATGGGTCGTCACGTGATTGCTGAACTTTGGGATTGCGATTTCGACAAACTGAATGACATGCCGTATATTGAACAATTATTTGTGGATGCAGCACTAAAAGCTGGTGCTGAAGTGCGTGAGGTTGCTTTCCATAAATTTGCACCACAAGGTGTAAGTGGAGTAGTAATTATCTCGGAATCACATTTAACAATTCATAGCTTTCCGGAGCACGGTTACGCAAGTATTGATGTTTATACTTGTGGGGATCGTATTGATCCAAATGTTGCTGCAGAATATATTGCAGAAGGTTTAAACGCGAAAACGCGTGAGAGCATCGAGCTTCCTCGAGGAACTGGTAGCTTCGAAATTAAGCAGAGAGAAACAAAAGCTCTTTAAAAAAGAACATAATTGATTTAAAATGTAAAGAGGTGTATAATGCACCTCTTTTTTAGTTTATAAAAAAGGAAAAATATAACGTACTCGTTAGTTGAATAAATTGGATTCTTGCAAATGAGGTAGTGCTCTATATACCATCTTATTTTTAAGGATGAGATGATAAAGTGATGCGCTGAAACTTAAAGTGGTAAGAGAGTTAGAATGAGTTATATAATATTGTATATATATTTTAGGTGAAGTGAGTAGAGAAAAATAAAGAGTATAGTGTAAAGGAGTGAATGTATTGCGTTGTCCATCCTGTTCTCATAATGGTACAAGAGTGTTAGATTCGCGTCCGGTAGACGAGGGGCGCTCTATTCGAAGAAGGAGAGAGTGTGAAAGCTGCTTAAGTCGCTTTACGACCTTTGAAAGGGTAGAAGAGTCACCTCTTATCGTTGTAAAAAAAGAAGGCACACGAGAAGAGTTTAATAAAGAAAAGATTTTACGTGGTTTAATTAAAGCGTGTGAAAAAAGACCAGTATCTTTAAGACAATTAGAAGAAGTAACACAAAGCGTGGAACGTGAACTGCGTAATTTAGGTATATCAGAAGTGAAAAGTGATATGATTGGTGAAATTGTCATGGAAGAACTTCGCGATATTGATGATGTTGCTTACGTACGTTTTGCTTCTGTATATCGTCAATTTAAAGATTTAAATGTATTTATTGAAGAATTAAAAGATATACTGCAAAAAGAAAGAGAGTAGAAGTTGTATTTTATTCTCTTTACATACCGTAAGTAATAGGATAAGAGAGCTAGAAGCGCAAGCTAATAGCTCTTTTTCACTAAGAATTTATATAATGAAGATAGAACGAATGAAGTAGAGGATAGATTGGATGAGAGAAAGGAAAAGCAAGAATGGAAAAACAGTCATGGATGGAGCTATTGCCGATTGATCGTTATAAAGTAAGTGCGAAAGGGCTACTGCACAATTACGACCGAAAAGTGTTAACGATGTTGTATCAGCCGTTAATAGGTAGTAGAGCTTTTAGCTTATACATGACACTATGGGGAGAGCTAGAGCAAGATCGTGTATTTGGAAAAGAGAATACGCATCATTCCCTTATGGTGACTATGCAAATGCAACTTCCTGAAATATATGAGGAACGAGTAAAGTTAGAGGCAATTGGGCTATTGAAGGTATATATTAAGAAAGAAAAAGATATTCGAATGTTCATATATGAGTTGCAACCACCTTTATCTCCGAAGCAGTTTTTTGATGATATTGTTTTAAGTATCTTTTTATACAATCGATTGAGCCGGACAAAATATAATCAAGTAAAGCAATATTTCTTAGAAGAAGAATTTGATTTTGCTTCTTATGAAAATGTTACGCGTTCTTTCAATGATGTGTTTGGTTCGTTTAATCCAGGACAGCTTGAGCATGCGCAAGAAGACCTTCGTATTCCAAAAACGACAACTATGCCAAGTAACGAGAAGGGAGACGCTCCGAAAGTTTGGAATGATTTCTTTGATTTCTCTTTATTTGTAGATGGATTGTCCGCTCTTGTTCCTAAAAAGGCGATTACAGATCAAGTGAGAGACTGCGTTATAACACTTGCTTACGTGTATGGTGTAGATGTGTTATCGATGCAAAATATCGTTCTTGGTGCAGTGACAGAGATGCAAACAATTGATACGGAAAGGCTTAGAAAAGGAGCGCGCGATTGGTATCAATTTGAAAATGGTCAAGCATTACCGGTATTAAGTGAAAGAGTACAGCCTCATGCTGCACGTACGATGAAAGAGAAAGAGCCTTCATCGCAAGAGGAGATGTTAATAAAGCAGCTAGAGGAAATCTCGCCAAAACAACTATTGAAAGAGATTTCTGGTGGTGCAGAGGCAACGAAAGCGGACTTGCAGATCGTTGAAGATGTCATGATTAATCAAAAATTGACACCAGGAGTTGTGAATGTACTTATTTATTACGTTATGCTACGCTCAGATATGAAACTTGCGAAAACGTATGTCGAGAAGATTGCTGGGCATTGGGCACGTAAAAAGGTCGGTACAGTAGCGGACGCGATGGCGTTAGCGAAAGAAGAGAACCGTCAATATCAAGAGTGGGCTGAGACGAAGAAAAAAGGCCGTACGGCGAAGAAAACGGTGCGGAAAGAAATGGTGCCAGATTGGCTTAAGGAAGAAGAGCCGAAAGAACAAGAGAAAGAAACAGAGAAGAAAGATACAAGTGTAGAAAAAGATGCAAGTACGCTAGAAGATGAAAGAAAACGACTAGAAGAAGTGTTAAAAAAATATAAGCGTGATTAATAGAAGAGAATGAACGCTCTTTGAGGTGAGAAAATGGAGCATATTCAAAATTCATTTGCAAAATTAATGGAAAATGAAAACTTTAAAAATAGATATGAAGTACTAAAGGCAGAAGTAATGGCGCATCCGCGTGTGAAAGAATTTATAGACGAACATAAGGGTGAAGTAACGACTTCTATGATTGAGCGCAGTCTTGTGAAGTTATATGAATATATTGGACAAAGTGTAGGTTGCGTGGATTGTCCGGATTTAGGTTCATGTAAAAATATGCTACAAGGTTATGAGCCAAAGCTTGTTATTCAAGGGAAGATGATTGATATTCAATACGATCGCTGCGTTAGAAAAGTAGCGCATGACGAGAGAAAGAAATATGAAAAACTCGTTCAAAGTGTATATATGCCAACGGATATTTTGCAGGCAACTATGGAAAACTTAGACCCTTCTGATTTAAATGCACGTATCGATGCAATTGGTGCAGCGAATGAATTTTTAAGTACATATGAACCAGGTAAAAAAGCACAAGGTTTATATTTGTACGGTAAATTTGGTGTAGGAAAAACGTACCTTTTAGGAGCAATAGCGAACGAGCTTGCTCGAAAGAAAATAAGTTCGATGCTCGTATACTTCCCGGAATTTTTACGTGAAATTAAAAGTTCAATTCAAGATAATTCGATTGGTGAAAAGATTGATGCGGTTAAACGCGTACAAGTTTTAATGTTAGACGATATCGGGGCAGAAGCGATGTCAAGCTTTGTGCGTGACGATGTGCTTGGTGCAATCTTGCAATTCCGTATGTTAGAAAACTTACCGACGTTCTTTACGTCTAATTTTGATTTTAAACAACTGGAACACCATTTAACGTATACGCAGCGTGGTGAGGCTGAAGAAATGAAGGCAGCACGTATTATGGAGAGAATTAAATATTTAGCGAAACCAATTCCAATTGGTGGGAAAAACCGTCGTCATAAGTAAAAGAGTAAGCTTCTCAGCTTGCTCTTTTTTTGTATTATAGTGATATTTTCTTTTCGAATATGAGATCGAAATATTCAGGTTGTCCAGAACTGCCAAACGTAGGGGCAACAATCTGTACGAACCTCCAGCCATCTCTAGCATGTTCTTGAATAATTTCTTGGTAGTCTTCAGCTGGTTTTGAGCGAGTGAACCCCCAATGTAATTCGACTTTTACGAATTTATATTCAAACATTCAGATACCCCCTTTTATTGATAAGTAAAGTATACAATAAAAATTCATAGTAGCTTGTATCATTTTTTTCTCCCTCCCTTAATATATATAAAATTAGCAAGCCATATTGAGTGGATTTTCTAACGATAGGAAATGTGATTCTACTAAGAGTGAAATTCACGCGGGACGGACTCTTATAGGATTTGTAACGTATAGATACAGTCCTTTAGAGCGGGGATAAAAGGGGGGACAAAAGTGATTGAAATTTGCTTCGAAGAAAAAAATGATGCTATGCACGTATATAGACAATTGCTGAAAAGAGCGGAAGTGTTATATAAGGAAACGAGTGTGTATTTACAGGAACAAAAAGTGGTGATTCACATACCAGTACGTGAATCGAATTATATTGAAAAAATCTTATTGCCAGTAATGGTGTATTTCATTGTGAATGTGAAACAAAATGAGTGGATTTATACGATTTTAAAAGAAAAGTTTTTTTATGAAGAACAAGAAGAGTGTCATCAAATATTGCACATGGCACATGAGATTTTAAAGGGAAGAAGAAAAGGTGTAGCTCAGGATTTAACGCGTAACGCATTTGAGTCATATATTAAGTCTTCTTTAAATAATTGGCTTTGTGATCCGCTCTCATTCTCGTTTTCATCATATATCCGTTTTCGTCTTCGTACATATAGGGAAATGGTGGCTAAACTTGCGGAAGTGGCAATTGATGAATATAAGATGGAGCAAGAATACCAAATGTTCATTGAGACGCTTCGGCAACAAGTAAGTAGCCGTAAATCACGTTTGTCTTGCGTGCATCTTATTTTTGATGAAAGCTTTATCTTTTATGATGATAAAGGTAGACGTTTAAAACAGGAGAAGTTGGTCCAATATATAGATGAGGAATTATTAAAGCAAAATGATGTATATATTGATACGAAAGTAATTGCGCCGCTTCTTTCTATTTCGCCTAAAAAGATTTATTTATATACGAAAGAACAAGACCATAATATGATTATTACTTTGCGAAATGTGTTCCAAGAACGGGTCCAATTACATGGATTACATGATTTTGAGCGCAATGTGAAAAATTTAAAAAATAAAGGTAACGCCCTTGATTTTCTAAGTTTTTGAGCATATAATTACCTACATAAATGAAATATATTGAAATGTCATGATGAGGACATGAGTAGTTTTCTACGATTTTCAGAGAGGGAAGCCTTAGGGTGTGAGCTTCCTAGTACGGGATTATTACTTACCACCTCTAAACTTTAGCAGTGAACGGTTTTTCTAGTAATTGCTAACGGACAACACCGTTATGTTGAACTTGAGCAATTAACAATTATGTTAATTGGAACAAGGGTGGAACCACGAATTCAACACTCGTCCCTTTTTACGGGATGAGTGTTTTTTATTTTGAGAAAAAGAGGAGTGACCAGTGATGGCAGATGTAGTTAAAATTACTTTCCCTGATGGAGCTGTGAAGGAGTTTCCAAAAGGCGTAACAACTGAAGAAATCGCAGCTTCTATTAGCCCAGGCTTAAAGAAAAAAGCTGTAGCTGGAAAATTAAACGATGAGATGATCGATCTTGTTACACCAATCGAAGAAGATGGTGCAGTTTCTATCATTACATTAGATTCTGAAGATGGCCTATATATTTTACGCCATTCAACAGCCCACCTTTTAGCACAAGCGTTAAAACGTTTATATAAAGATGTTAAGGTTGAGCTTGGCATTGGTCCAGTAATTGAAAATGGCTTCTACTACGATATTGATATGGAAGAAGCAATTACAGTTGAAGACTTCAAGAAAATCGAAAAAGAAATGCAAAAAATCGTGAACGAGAACTTAGAAATCGTTCGTCATGAAGTACCACGTGCAGAAGCAATTCGTCGCTTTGAAGAAATCGGCGATGAGTTAAAATTAGATTTAATTAACGATCTTCCAGAAGATGCAGTTATTTCAATCTATGAGCAAGGCGAATTTTTCGACCTTTGTCGTGGTGTTCACCTTCCATCTACAGGGAAAATTAAAGTGTTTAAATTATTAAGCGTTGCAGGTGCTTACTGGCGCGGCGATAGCAATAATAAAATGCTACAACGTATTTACGGTACTGCATTCGTTAAGAAAGCAGAATTAGATGAGCACTTACGTATGCTTGAAGAAGCGAAAGAGCGCGATCACCGTAAATTAGGTAAAGAATTAAAACTATTTACTAATAGCCAAAAAGTAGGACAAGGTTTACCACTTTGGTTACCAAAAGGTGCAACAATCCGCCGCATTATCGAGCGTTACATCGTTGATAAAGAAGCAAGCTTAGGCTATGATCACGTATATACTCCAGTACTAGGGAGCAGAGAGCTTTATGAAACTTCTGGTCACTGGAACCACTACCGTGATGGCATGTTCCCATCAATGGAAATGGATAACGAAGAATTAGTTCTTCGTCCAATGAACTGTCCTCATCATATGATGGTTTATAAAAATGATATTCACAGCTACCGTGAATTACCAATCCGTATTGCAGAACTTGGAACAATGCACCGTTATGAAATGTCAGGTGCGTTATCTGGATTACAACGTGTACGCGGAATGACTTTAAACGATGCGCACATTTTCGTTCGTCCAGATCAAATTAAAGAAGAGTTAAAACGTGTTGTAAACTTAACTCTAGAAGTGTACAAAGATTTCGGTTTAGAGAACTACTCATTCCGTCTATCTTACCGCGACCCAGCAGATACTAAAAAGTATTATGCGGATGATGAGATGTGGGAAAAAGCACAAGGTATGTTAAAAGAAGCTATGGATGAAATGGGTCTTGATTACTATGAAGCTGAAGGTGAAGCGGCATTCTACGGTCCAAAACTTGATGTTCAAGTTCGTACTGCTCTTGGAAAAGACGAAACACTTTCAACTGTACAATTAGACTTCTTACTTCCAGAACGCTTTGAATTATCATACGTTGGCGAAGACGGTAAACAACATCGTCCAGTTGTAATTCACCGTGGTGTTGTATCAACTATGGAACGTTTTGTAGCCTTCTTAATTGAAGAATACAAAGGTGCATTCCCAACATGGTTAGCTCCAGTTCAAGTACAAGTAATTCCAGTTTCTCCGCAAGTACATTTAGACTATGCGAAGAAAGTACAAGACGAATTGCGTCGTGCTGGTATCCGTGTTGAATTAGACACTCGTGAAGAGAAGATCGGTTACAAAATCCGTGAAGCACAAATGCAAAAAATTCCGTACATGCTTGTAGTAGGTGACAATGAAGTAACTGAAAACGGCGTAAACGTACGTAAATATGGTGAACAAAAATCAGAAACAATCGCATTAGATGCTTTTGTTGACATGATTAAAGTAGAAGGAAAACGATAAGAAAAAGCCGCGGTATACCGCGGCTTTTTTATGTAATATACTCGAGAGAAATTAGAAAAAATAACCATGTGACACTTATCATAAAAAAGTATTGCAAGTATGTTAGTTGTTTGTTACAATATTTCTTGTTGTTAGTAAAACACATCGCGTCTTCTTGACAGACGTCATGTCCTATGATAAACTCATCAAGGATAATAGAATATTGTTTTGTGGAACAAGTAGAAGCACCCGCTTCTCACCTGATGGACGCATTCGCAGTTAACAGGTAAATGTATTTCTTACTTAAGATTTTACAAGTGTGGGTGTCGTATGCCCGCACTTTTTTTGTTCGGGTTCTATGACTACAAAATATGTTCTGAGAAAACCTTGGAGGTGGCTTACTATTAGCAAGGATATGATGATTAACGAGCAAATTCGTGCACGTGAAGTACGTTTAGTTGGCGCAAATGGCGATCAACTTGGAATCAAGTCTCGTAATGACGCTTTAGACTTAGCTGCAAATCTTAATCTTGATTTAGTATTAGTTGCTCCAAATGCGAAACCGCCAGTATGCCGCATTATGGACTACGGTAAATTCCGCTTTGAGCAACAGAAGAAAGAAAAAGAGCAGCGCAAAAATCAAAAAGTAATTAGCATGAAAGAAGTTCGTTTAAGTCCAACAATTGATGAACACGACTTTAACACAAAACTTCGTAATGCTATCAAGTTTTTAGAGAAAGGCGACAAGGTTAAAGCGTCAATTCGCTTTAAAGGACGTGCCATTACTCATAAAGAAATCGGTCAACGTGTTTTAGATCGCTTCTCAGAAGCTTGTGCTGAAGTTAGTACAGTTGAATCTAAGCCTAAAATGGAAGGACGCAGTATGTTCTTAGTTTTAGCACCGAAAAACGATAAGTAATAGATAGAGGAGGAAATACCTATGCCTAAACAAAAAACTCATCGCGGCGCTGCAAAGCGTTTCAAAAAGACTGGATCAGGTAAACTGAAACGTTCTCACGCTTACACAAGCCATTTATTCGCTAACAAATCTACAAAAGCTAAACGTAAACTACGTAAAGCTGGTGTAGTAAGCGCTGGTGACTTCAAACGCATTCGTCAAATGCTTGACAACTTAAAATAAGTTCGGCTGATATATAGAACAATTAGGAGGTAATATTATGCCAAGAGTAAAAGGTGGTACAGTTACTCGTCAACGTCGTAAAAAAGTAATTAAATTAGCAAAAGGTTACTACGGTTCAAAAAATACATTATTCAAGGTTGCTAACCAACAGGTTATGAAATCTCTAATGTATGCATTCCGTGACCGCCGTCAAAAGAAACGTGACTTCCGTAAATTATGGATTACACGTATCAACGCAGCAGCTCGTATGAATGGTCTTTCTTACAGCCGCTTAATGCACGGTCTTAAAAATGCTGGCATCGAAGTTAACCGCAAGATGCTTGCTGACTTAGCTGTTCATGACGAAAAAGCTTTCGCTGAATTAGCAACAGTTGCAAAAAACAACATTAACTAATTAATTAGTTAAAACCTTAGAAGAATTTTCTTCTAAGGTTTTTTATTTGTATTCAAAGAGAAGTTAGAAGTGAAAAGAAATTCTAAAGATTAACGACTATGTCATTATCAATATGACAAAATCAATATAAAAGTTATAGCAGTATAGAAGAATATACATATGAAGTCAGGAGAATACTCCTGGCTTTTTTTAATTCTGCTCTTTTGGAAAGAAGAGTATCTTTCCTAGCCGAAACGACACTGCTATAATGGAAAGATGATATGGAACTTTCATCAGATGAACAATTTAAGAGCGATGACTGAAACGTATTTGTAAATTAAGGACAAGCTATTTTATAAATAGGTAGATAGCTGACTTATTCATAAGAACTGAAACATAATAATGAACTTTGAGATGAAACAACATTGTTGCGTAAAATGCGATGTTGGAGGAGGACAATAGAATGGACTTACTACAACTATTTAAATTACAAAAAGAATTAGATGACCGTATTGCAAAAGAACATGACTTACAACCGAAAAAATTGTTAAAAGAAAAAATGTTAGCTCTTCTTGTAGAAATTGGAGAACTTGCAAATGAAACACGTTGTTTTAAATATTGGAGCAACAAACCAGCTTCGGAGCGTGAAGTGATATTAGAAGAGTACGTAGATGGTTTGCATTTTATTTTATCAATCGGAATTGATTTAGGTATTGATAAAAACTTCCTATTCTATAAATGTGCACAAACGAATAAAACACAAGTGGAAATTTTCTTAGACACATATGCGAAAGTAATTCGTTTTACAGATCAACCATCTATTACAAACTATATTGAATTATTTACGAGCTATCTTCGACTTGGACAAGCACTTGAATTTGAGCAAGAAGAGATTGAAAAAGCATATTTAGATAAAAATGAAGTAAATCATCAGCGTCAAACACAAGGATACTAATTTAATTTTTGAATATTTCAATTTAATTATTGTATAATGAATTGACTGAAGAAAAAGGAGGGTGTTGGCAATGACAAAATTAGACGCGACATTGACAATGCTAAAAGAATTAACGGATGCACGTGGTATTGCTGGTAACGAACGTGAACCACGTGAAGTAATGAAGAAATATATCGAGCCGTTTGCGGACGAACTTTCTACTGATAACTTAGGGAGTTTAGTTGCAAAAAAAGTAGGGGAAGAAAACGGCCCGAAAATTATGGTTGCAGGTCATTTGGATGAAGTTGGATTTATGATTACACAAATCGATGACAAAGGTTTCCTTCGCTTCCAAACGGTTGGTGGCTGGTGGTCACAAGTTATGCTTGCGCAACGCGTGACGATTGTAACGCGTAAAGGAGATGTAACAGGTGTAATTGGTTCAAAACCACCGCACATTTTACCTCCAGAAGCTCGTAAAAAGCCAGTTGAAATTAAAGACATGTTCATCGATATCGGTGCTTCTAGCCAAGAAGAAGCAATGGAGTGGGGCGTACGACCAGGAGATCAAGTTGTACCTTACTTTGAATTCCAAGTGATGAAGAATGAAAAAATGTTACTTGCAAAAGCATGGGATAACCGAATCGGTTGTGCAATTGCAATTGACGTATTAAAACAATTAAAAGATGAAAAGCATCCAAACGTTGTATATGGCGTTGGAACTGTACAAGAAGAAGTTGGTCTTCGTGGCGCAAAAACATCTGCGAATTATATTAAACCAGATATCGCGTTCGCAGTAGATGTTGGTATCGCTGGAGATACACCGGGTGTAACGTCAAAAGAAGCACAAAGTAAAATGGGCGATGGACCACAAATCATTTTATATGATGCTTCTGTTATTGGACATACAGGTTTACGTGATTTCGTAGTTGATGTTGCTGATGAATTACAAATCCCTTATCAATATGATTCAGTAGCGGGCGGAGGAACGGATGCGGGTGCGATTCACATTGCTGTAAATGGTATTCCTTCTATGGCAATTACAATTGCGACGCGCTATATCCATTCTCATGCGGCAATGTTACACCGTGATGATTATGAAAATGCAGTGAAGTTAATTGTAGAAGTTATTAAACGTCTTGATAAAGAGGCTGTACATAACATTACATTTAATTAATAGAAAAAGCGAAGGAGATTCTCCTTCGCTTTTTTATGTTTTAAAAAGGCCGTTCTAATCCTGCTGCAGTATGAGCGCCTAAAATAATTAAACGAGTTAATTGCATCGCCATAAAATGCGGAGTATATATCATTCCTCTTTTTAACCATGACATAATCATTCCGATGTGAGCCCCTGTCACATAACTAATCAAAATATCACGAGGAACCATAAGATCTTCATCATCTGGTTGTGAAATAGACAAGCTTAATGTTAAATGCACTTGTATTGTTTTCATCATTTTATAAGAGTAGTTTCCGGCAGCTTTATCCCCAAGCATAACGTTATAAAAGTTTACATTTTCTGCGATATGTTCGAATAAAGCCAAAAAAGTAGGGTGAGGTGAATCAAATGTAAGTTGAAAATCTTCTTTATTTCTATTTTTCGGTTTAATTACTTCTGCTAGCTTCTCTAACATTTCTTCAATACTTTTGTCTAATAGGTCATATTTATCATGGTAATGGCTATAAAATGTAGCGCGATTTACAGGAGCGCGTTCTGCGATATGTTGCACAGTTACATTTTCAAAGCCTTTTTCGCCTACTAAAGCGACAAAAGCATCCTGAATGAGTTGTCTCGTTCGCTTTACACGTGGATCATTTGTATTTTTAATAGACATTTTTCTTCTCCTCGTTTAATTTTCTATACTTAAACAACATATTGGTATTATATTGTTGTTTAAGCGACATTTCATACGTAAATTGTCGGTTGTAGATTCAAAATAATTATTTATAATTATAAACGATAGTCCTTCAGAAATCAGCACCGCTCGCAGGTAGATAAATTTCGATTTACGCTGCAGATGGTGTGATTTTTTTGTTAAAAGGTTAATATAATTAACAATTAAACAATCTAAACAATAAGGACATAAATAGTTTAGAAAAAAATTATATGCGATATAAGGAGAGGAATGCAATGAATCAGTTTCGAAGAATGGTAATTATCAACATTATCACATTAATTGTACTAGTTGGCGGCGGTATTGGCGGTTATTACTATTACAACCAAACGGAAAATTACTTAAAAACAGACAATGCAAAGATTGATGGGAAGGTAATTCCGGTTGCTTCACCAGTAGCAGGTAAACTAACTGACTGGAAAGCTGAAGTAGGAAAAAATTATAATGAGAACGATAAACTAGGTACTGTTACTGTAGCGGCAGCTAATGGAGAACAAACAGTAGATGTAACAATTCCACAAAATGCAACGGTTGTACAATCAAACGCAACAACAAATGCTTTCGTTGGAGCTGGTAGCCCGATTGCTTACGCATTCGATATGAACAATTTATGGGTAACAGCAAACATTGAAGAAACAGATGTTGATGATGTTCAAAAAGGTCAAGATGTAGATGTGTATGTAGATGCATACCCAGATACAACGTTAACAGGAAAAGTAGAACAAGTTGGCTTAACAACAGCGAATACATTCTCTATGTTGCCATCAAGCAACGCAACAGCGAACTATACGAAAGTAACACAAGTAGTACCAGTTAAAATTTCTTTAGATCATAGCAAATCAGTAAATATTGTTCCTGGCATGAATGTGACAGTTCGTATTCATAAGTAAGGGGGAGATGAGATGTCCTCAATTGTAATTGCAGGATATGCACTATTTTGTATAATCGTCTTCTTCCTTGTAAATCGTCTTTTACGAAAGAAAAAAACGAAAATGGGAGAAGAACAAGTCCCAGCCGTAAGTAAAATAGAAATAAGTAAAGTTGAAACAGAAGAGAAAGAAATTGAACGAAAGCAAGAATCGGAAATTTCTAATGTAGTTGAGTTAGAAACAGGAAAGCAAGAAGAAGTAAAACAAGAAAAAGAAGTGCCGAAAAAACAAATGTCTACGCCTGTAGAGAATGTGAACGTAAAAGCAGTTGTAGCTGTATTAATTCTCGGCATGTTCGTTTCTATTTTAAACCAAACAATTATTAACGTTGCATTACCTCCGTTAATGAATGAATTTAACGTATCAACTTCAACAGCACAATGGTTAATTACAGGCTTCATGCTTGTAAATGGTATTTTAGTACCGATTAGTGCATTTTTAGTTTCACGATTTACGTATCGTAAATTATTCGTAGCAGCAATGTTATTCTTTACGGTAGGATCTATCATTTGTGCTACTTCCGGAAACTTTACGATGATGATGACGGGCCGTGTTATTCAAGCGGTTGGTGCGGGTATTTTAATGCCGGTTGGTATGAATATCTTCATGACATTATTCCCGCCTCATAAGCGCGGAGCAGCGATGGGGTTACTAGGTGTAGCGATGATTTTAGCTCCAGCTATCGGACCGACTGTAACAGGTTGGGTAATTGAAAATTACAGCTGGAACTTAATGTTCTATGCGATGTTTATTATCGGTTTAATTATTACGTTCCTATCTTTAAAATTCTTTACACTAGCTCAGCCAGTGTCTAAAACAAAATTAGATGTATTTGGTGTGGTTAGTTCAAGTATTGGACTAGGAAGCTTATTGTACGGATTTAGTGAGGCTGGAAATAATAGTTGGACTAGTGCAGAAGTTGTTATTTCACTTATCATTGGTGTAATTGGTTTAGCGTTATTTATTTGGAGAGAGTTAACAACGGACAATAAAATGCTTGATTTACAAGTATTTAAATATCCAGTATTTACTTTCACTTTAGTAATTAACGCAATCGTTACGATGGCATTATTCGGAGGTATGTTATTGCTTCCAGTATATCTGCAAAACATTCGTGGCTTTACGCCAATTGAATCTGGTTTACTACTTCTTCCAGGATCATTAATTATGGGGATCATGGGACCAGTAGCGGGTAAATTATTCGATAAATATGGCATTCGTCCATTAGCGATAATTGGATTGGCAATTACGACGTATGCGACATATGAATTTACAAAATTATCGATGGATACACCGTATAGCGTTATTATGACGGATTATATTATACGTTCAATTGGTATGTCATTCATTATGATGCCAATTATGACGGCTGGTATGAACGCGCTGCCGATGAAATTAATTTCTCACGGTACAGCAACGCAAAATACGTCAAGACAAGTAGCGGGTTCAATCGGAACAGCGATTTTAATTACACTTATGACGCAACAAACGACTGCTCACGTAGCAGATTACGGCAACATGTTAACAACATCAAACCCAATTTTAGTTGATAAAATACACGGCATGGGGCAAAGTTTAGCGGCCTTAGCTGGATCAGCTCAAGCAGGAGACGCGATGAGCACACAACTATTATATGGACAAATTTCAAAGCTATCTGCAATTAACGGTATTAACGATGCCTTCTTAATTGCAACGATACTCGCAGGGATTGCTTGGGTGTTATCGTTCTTCTTACCATCAGGCAATAAACCAAATAAAAAAGCAGGGAATTAAATTCCCTGCTTTTTTGTGTTCTTTATGCAGTTAAATATAAAAGCTGGTAACCAGCTACGGAGCACAGCCCTGTTATAAATAAAATTGTTCCCATAGCACGAATACTTGATATTTGTCTGCCGCTTATAATAGCTAATAGTCCAGCTAAAGAGAAGAGACCCCAATATAAAGTTCCTGAAATTGGAATCATCCCCTCTAAATCTATTCCAGAACCTATACAAACGATAGGAACAACGATAAGCGATATGCTAATGAAACCAGCTATAATGGTAAGTGATTTACGACATTTAATACCAAAAATAATTAAAAAAATGCCAACGATGAATTCGCATACCATTAAAGTAAGAGCTAAAATCATCCAAGTTAATATTCCGAACACTTCTGTGTTACCTCCGATTTGTGAGTTTCAAAAAATATTATATATAGTACGAATCACCCACAGTCATGAGTAACCAGAAGATAACTCCTAATATACCAGCGATAAAAATAATGAATCCCATATTACGGATACTTTTAATCTTTGCTTGTAATCCACTTAATCCAGCTAATAATCCAGTTAAAGAAAATAGGGTCCAGTAAAGAGCAGTTGGAATGGGAAAGATTGTATCCATATTAATTCCTATACTTAAAAAAACAAAAGGTAGTGTGACAAAGGATAGGCTAAGTAGCCCCATTAAACCAACGAGTAATTTCCGATATTTAATTCCTGTTACTATTAAAAAAATACCACCAGCAATCCCGCATAGTAAGAGAAGTGGCGTGAAAAGCATCCAAATAACACTGAACATATGTAAACTCCTTTATATGAATTAAGTTATATTTTACTACATGAGGTTTATTTTGGATATTATTAATAAATATGTATAAATTGATAGAGATGAGAAGTGATCATACGAATTAATAAAAGAGGTATCGTGAGGATACCTCTTTCTAATTCAAGAATGCCAACAAATTATTCATAATATGAAATAACATAGCTGGAATAATGGATTTTGTTTTTTTACATAAAATAGCCATTAATAATCCCATGAAGAAAGTAATGACCATTACGCCAAGTGAGTATGTATGAGCGATACCGAAGAAGAAGCTTGTTATAATCGCTGCAATCCAAAATGGAAAGCGTTCTGAGAAAAAGCGAAGTATAAAGCCACGGAAAATAAGCTCTTCAAAAATTGGTGTGAGTATTGCAAAGCCGAGAAGTAATAATATTTGATACTGCTTAAAGACATCTAAGTTTAGTGCGGAAGATTGCTGCTTTGTTGCGTCTTGGAACACATAATTTAACAAGATGTAATTGAGTAAAATGTTTATAGCGAAGAAAAGAAGTAAGTATACGTATGTACGCCATTCTCTCAGTGCTTTAAAGTTAAATGATTGTAGTAGTAATTTTTTTGCGGGTTCGAATTTAAAAATGAAGAATAACAACACGGCTAGCTGTAATACAATACTTGCAGTATTTACGATAGATTCATACAGGGCAATTTGTTTTTTATCTGTAAGACCGGCTGTATAAATTGTTAAGGGCATTGCGAGGAACACAGTAATAAGTCCGGTTCCGAAAAAAGCGAATACAACGGAGCTAATAAATTGTCCCCATGACATAGAGTATTTCTGTTCATTAGAAAGTTGTGTAGCGGGTTGCATATGTAGAATCACCTCTTTATATTTGTATATTTAATTATAAGGCATTTTGTTTTCAGGCGTAATATTTAAATATTACATATAAAGGTGTATTTTCCATAAAATAATAAAAGAGGTATCACCCTGTAGTGATGCCTCTTTCTTATTGATAACTATGTTCTGTCTTGTTATTCAATTTTGCTTGCTCTATTTGCAATTCACGCTCTACCAATCGATCTAATTGCTGAATTGCTTTAAGTGCTTTTTCATAAGAAATTGTTCGATAATGATGCGCTCCGCCCGGTTCTTCATCTGCTTCGTCTGCCCATTTAATAATATTTTGAAGAGATGTTCTTTCAATTTCTTGTTCCACTAAGAAAGAATCTGTATGAAGAAGAATTGCAATAGAAATTTCTTTTGCTAGTTTTGGATGTTCTCCTAATCTAATAAGTAATTTATGTGCTCTTTCAGCACCTTTAATTGCGTGTATATCATTCTTTTTATATAAGTCATAATCCCATTCACCGCCTGTGTACCACGTATGATGTCCGATATCATGAAGGAAGCCAGCTTTTGTGGCAGCATCGACTGAGGCGTGATGCTTTTTGGCTAGGTGAAACGCATGGTAAGCGACAGCGATCGCGTGGACCATTCCAGAACGGTTTACGTATTTTTGTGTAATGTGGTGTTTAAAAATTTGTTCAAGCGTAATACGGTGCATAAAACATTCACTCCTTTTATCTTATGGTGTATATGAAGAAAAATCGATCGGTTTAAATGTATTTTGAACATTGTACTCCATCATAGTTCGTTAGTAAAGTAGAAATGTTTAGGAGAAGAAAAAAATTTTCTGCAAAAAAATCACCTTAGCTTATGCAAAGGTGATTTTCAAATTGCTTATTTTTTTAATCCTTGCTCTAGTGTTTCTAACATTTCGTGCTTTTCATTTTCATCAGCGTTTTTCCAAATGACTTCAAATAAAACGCCAAGACCTGGAAGCATTTTTTCTTCACCGCTTTGAATTGCATCGACGATTGTTTCTTGTAATTGATCTTGTGAATTTCCAGATACATTCGCTAATACAGCACCGCGTAAATTAAAACTCATTGCTTTCACCTCTTCTTCAGAATTGAAACTGACGTTAGTTTTTGTTCTTTTTTATGTAAATATGTATGAAAAATAGGCTATAATGATAAGACAAGAAGAGAGGGAAATACATATTATGAAAAACATTGATTCAGTACAAAATCCGCGTGTAAAGCAGTGGAAAAAGCTGCAAACGAAAAAAGAACGCGATAAAAAAGGTTTATTTTTTGTAGAAGGATTCCACTTAGTCGAGGAAGCTTTGAAGGCAGGAATTGTAACAGAACTTATCGTTTCAGATCAGACAGACCTTCCGAAAGATTGGACAGTTAATGATGTGGAAATGTATATCGTACCTGAGGCGATTGTCAAAATACTTCGTGAAACAGAAACGACACAAGGTGTATTTGCTGTTTGTGAGAAGCATGAGAAAGAAGTAGCTCTTACTGATGGGAAATTCCTTTTATTAGATGGCCTGCAAGACCCAGGTAATTTAGGAACAATTATTCGCACAGCTGATGCAGCTGGTATTCACGCCGTTGTGCTTGGAGAAGGTTGTGTTGATGTTTACAATAGTAAAGTACTCCGCTCTACACAAGGCTCTATTTTCCACTTACCAATTGTAAAAGGGAACTTAGAAGAATGGGTAGACAAGTTAAAAGAAAACAATGTTCCTGTATATGGAACAGCTCTTGAAAATGGAGTTCCGTATGGTGAAGTAACGCCGGATGGCAGTTTTGCATTAATTGTAGGAAATGAAGGAAATGGCGTACGCCAAGAAATTCTTGCAAAAACGGATCAAAACTTGTATATTCCGATTTACGGCGGGGCAGAATCATTAAATGTTGCGGTTGCAGCAGGGATTTTAACGTATTATTTGCAAAGCCCGGTTGCGAACAAATAAAAAACTTCTTATAATAAGTTGAAGTACATTATATTAAAAGTTAAATAACGAAAAACGTTGATAGAGAAGAGTAACTTACAAAATCGCCATATAGGGAGAGAGTGCCGTAGACTGAAAGCATTCTTATGGTAGACGGAAGTGAATTCACCTCTGGAGTTGACGCCAGGACCATGTATATGTAAAGGCGTTCCGGTCAGAATTGATCGTTATAACTAATGAGTGGGCAGACTTGTTCTGTCAATTTAGGGTGGTACCGCGAATTTACCTCGTCCCTTTTTGGGAGCGAGGTTTTTTTATTTTTAAAATTAGGAGGGTTCCAAAATGGAAGCACGTTTAAAAGAGCTAAAGCAAAAAGCGTTAGAGCTTATTGAAGAAGCGAAAGAGCTAAAGGGCTTAAACGACGTACGCGTAGCGTATTTAGGAAAAAAAGGCCCAATTACAGAAGTATTACGCGGCATGGGAAAATTGTCAGCAGAAGAGCGTCCACGTATGGGAGCATTAGTAAATGAAGTGCGTGAAGCGATTCAAACGCGTTTAGATGACAAAATTAGTAACTTAGAAAAAGCAGTAATCGAAGCGAAATTAGCTACTGAAACAATCGATGTTACACTGCCAGGTCGTCCTGTTGAAACAGGTTGTCACCATCCGTTAACAGCTGTTGTTGAGCAAATTGAAGATGTATTCATCGGTATGGGTTATGAAGTAGCTGAAGGAACAGAAGTAGAAAAAGACTACTACAACTTCGAAGCACTAAACTTACCGAAAGATCATCCAGCACGTGATATGCAAGATACATTCTACATTACAGAAGAAACGTTACTACGTACACATACATCTTCTGTGCAAGCACGTACGATGGAAAATAATAAAGAAAAAGGCCCAATCAAAATTATTTGTCCTGGTAAAGTGTATCGCCGTGATGACGACGATGCGACGCATTCACATCAGTTCATGCAAATTGAAGGTCTTGTAATTGATAAAAACATTCGTATGAGTGACTTAAAAGGTACACTGCAAGTATTCGTGAAAAAGATGTTCGGTGAAGATCGTGAAATCCGTCTTCGTCCAAGTTTCTTCCCATTCACAGAGCCATCTGTAGAGATGGATATTTCTTGTATGATGTGTCATGGCAAAGGTTGCGGCACTTGTAAAGGAACTGGCTGGATTGAAATTCTAGGCGCAGGTATGGTTCACCCGAACGTACTTGAAATGGCTGGTTATGATTCAAAAGAATATCAAGGTTTCGCATTCGGTATGGGCGCAGAGCGTATCGCAATGTTGAAATACGGAGTAGATGACATTCGTCATTTCTATACAAATGATGTACGTTTCTTACAACAATTCAAACGAGCGTAAGGGAAGGAGAGGATAAATATGTTCGTATCATATCGTTGGTTACAAGAGTATGTAGATATTAAAGATGTAACAGCACAAGAACTAGCAGACAAAATCACGAAAAGTGGTATTGAAGTAGAAGGCGTTGAAGTATTAAATAAAGGTGTAAAAGGTGTTGTAGTTGGTCACGTATTAGAATGTGAAAAACACCCAGAAGCTGATAAATTAAGCAAATGCTTAATCGATATCGGTGAAGAAGAGCCAGTTCAAATTATTTGTGGAGCTGCTAACATTGCAAAAGGTTTAAAAGTACCAGTTGCAAAAGTTGGAGCTGTACTTCCTGGTAACTTCAAAATCAAAAAAGCAAAACTACGCGGTGAAGCTTCTCACGGTATGGTTTGTGCTCTTCAAGAGCTTGGTATTGATGGAAAGTTAGTTTCAAAAGAATACGCAGATGGTATCTTCATCTTCCCAAGTGACGCTGAAGTTGGTGCAGATGCACTTGAAATTTTAAACTTACACGATGAAGTACTTGAGCTTGGCTTAACACCAAACCGTGCAGATTGCTTAAACATGTTAGGTGTTGCTTACGAAGTAGCTGCTATTTATGGCCGTGAAGTAAAACTTCCAGCTATCGACTTACAAGAAACAGCAGAAAAAACTTCTGATTATATTTCTGTAAGCGTAGAAGCGAAAGAAGAAAACCCATTATACATTGCAAAAATGGTTAAAAACGTAAAGATTGGTCCGTCACCAATGTGGATGCAAACTCGTCTTATGGCAGCTGGCATTCGTCCAATTAGCAACGTAGTTGATATTACAAACTACATTTTAATGGAATACGGTCAACCGTTACATGCATTCGATTACGATAAATTAGGTTCAAAAGAAATCGTTGTTCGTCTTGCAAAAGAAGGCGAAAAAATTGAAACGTTAGATGATCAAGAGCGTACATTACAAAGCCACCATCTTGTAATTACAAACGGCACGAAAGCTTTAGCTGTTGCTGGTGTAATGGGCGGGGCGGATTCTGAAGTTACAAATGAGACAGTAAACGTTCTAATTGAGTCTGCATACTTTGCAGGTCAAACAGTACGTCGTACATCAAAAGACTTAGGTCTTCGTAGTGAATCAAGTGCACGTTTCGAAAAAGGAATCGATCCAACACGTACATTTGAAGCAATTCAACACGCAGCTGCTTTAATGGCGAAATATGCTGGCGGTGAAGCACTTGAAGGTGTAGTAGAAGCTGACAACTTACAAGTACAAGAGCGTACAGTATCTGTTACTGCTGAAAAAGTAAACCGTGTATTAGGTACAAATATTTCTGCGAGTGAAATGGGTACAATGTTCACAAACTTGAAATTCCCATTTACAGAAGTAGAAGGAACATTCCATGTAAATGTACCAGCACGTCGTCCTGATATTACAATTTCAGAAGACTTAGTAGAAGAAGTGGGCCGTCTATACGGTTATGACCACATTCCAGTTACATTACCTTCTGGAACGATGACTCGTGGTAAATTAACATCAGCACAAACGAAACGTCGTAAAGTACGCCGCTTCTTAGAGGGTGCTGGTTTATATGAAGCAATTACGTATTCATTAACAAGCGCTGACAAAGCGAAACAATATATGGTTGAGCCAAACGAAAAGGCGCCTGTAGGTCTTGCACTTCCAATGAGTGAAGAACGTAGCCAACTTCGTTTAAGCTTAGTACCGCAATTATTAGAAGCAGTTTCATACAATGTCGCTCGTAAAAACGACAGCGTTGCTTTATACGAAGTAGGTTCTATCTTCTTACCGACAGAAGAAGGAGAACTTCCGAAAGAAGAACAACATCTTGCAGGTGTTATGACAGGTCTTGCTCTTCACCATGCATGGCAAGGTGAGAAGAAAGTAGTAGACTTCTTCGTTGTGAAAGGTGTACTAGAAGGACTATTCGACGTGCTTGGCGTTTCAAATCAAATCACATATGCACCAGCAAAACGTGAAGGTATGCACCCAGGCCGTACAGCTGACATCGTATTAGATGGCGAAGTAATTGGTTTCATCGGTCAATTGCACCCAGAAGCAGAAAAACAATTAGATGTGAAAAATACATTCGTATTTGAATTATCTCTTGTAAAAGTATTCGGTGCAGACGCTGAGGAAACTTACTACTCAGCAATTCCACGTTTCCCATCTATGACACGTGACATGGCTGTTGTAGTAACAAAAGAAACAAAAGCTGGTGAAATGAAGCAAGTCATTGCTGAAGCTGGCGGAGAACTTCTGAAAGACGTAACACTATTCGACTTATACGAAGGTGAAAAAATGGAAGAAGGCAAGAAATCACTTGCATTCTCTATGACTTACTTCGATGCAGAACGTACATTAACAGACGAAGAAGTAACAGAAGCACATAACCGTGTACTAACAACGGTAGAAGAGAAATTCGGTGCGGAGTTACGTAAGTAATTAGAAAATTGCCGGATTCATTCCGGCAATTTTTTTATTGGATTGGTTGTCGGACACTGTCGGTAAGTCGATATATTACAAAAATCGCTCATATATTTTCCGACACCTTGCATCTTTCTCTCGAATGTAGTACATTAATTTTAGTTTAACAAAATGAAAGACGATGATAAGGAAAAGTAGTATATACTATAATCCAAAGCGAGTCAGGGACGGTGAGAGCCTGATGAGGCGGTATATGTGAAGAACACCTTGGAGTTGCTAACCGAAATTGAATTTTGTATTCAAGAGTAGACTTAGACGGGAATCCGGCCTGTTACAAACCGGGAAGTATGTATTACATACGAGTTAAAGTTGGTCTTTATGACAAATTGGGTGGTACCGCGAAGTTTAACCTTTCGTCCCTTTATGGATGAAAGGTTTTTTTGTATTTAAATATATGAGCAAAGGAGAATTTCACTATGGAAAACACATTAGTAAAAAGTCTGTATAGAGATACAGAAAAGTATGCAGATCAAACAGTACAAGTATCAGGGTGGATTCGTAACTTACGTGATTCAAAAGCATTTGGTTTCATCGAATTAAACGACGGTAGCTTCTTTAAAAGTGTTCAAATCGTTTTCGATACAGAATTAGAGAACTTCAAAGAAATTGCAAAACTTCCACTTAGCTCTTCAGTTAAAGTAGAAGGTAAAGTAATTGCAACGCCGGGAGCGAAGCAACCATTTGAAATTAAAGCAGAAAAAATTGATATCGAGGGCTTATCAGATTCTGATTACCCACTTCAAAAGAAGCGTCATACGTTTGAATACTTACGTACAATCGCTCACTTACGTCCAAGAACAAATGCATTCTCTGCAACGTTCCGCGTACGTTCTATCGCAGCATTTGCGATTCACCAATTCTTCCAAGAGCGTGGATTCGTACATGTCCACACACCAATCATCACTGGTAGTGATACAGAAGGTGCTGGCGAAATGTTCCGCGTAACAACGCAAGATTTAAATAACCTACCAAAAGGTGAAGACGGAAAAGTTGATGAGTCAAAAGACTTCTTCGGTAAAGAAACAAACTTAACAGTAAGTGGACAGCTGAACGCTGAAGCTTATGCATTAGCATTCCGTGATGTATACACATTCGGACCTACATTCCGTGCAGAAAACTCAAACACAACTCGTCACGCTGCTGAGTTCTGGATGGTTGAGCCTGAGATTGCATTCGCTGAACTAGGTGACGTAATGAACCTTACAGAAGATATGCTGAAATATGCAATGAAATACGTATTAGAGCATGCACCAGAAGAAATGGAATTCTTCAACAGCTTCGTTGATAAAACAGTTCTAGAGCGCATGAACAACGTAATCAACTCTGACTTCGGTCGCATCACATATACAGAAGCAATTAAAGTGCTTCAAGAATCAGGTGCTGACTTCAAATACCCAGTAGAATGGGGAATTGACTTACAAACAGAGCACGAAAGATACTTATCAGAAGAAATCTTCAAACGCCCTGTATTCGTAACTGACTATCCGAAAGACATTAAAGCATTCTACATGCGTTTAAATGAAGACGGTAAAACAGTAGCTGCTACTGACCTTCTAGTTCCTGGCATCGGCGAATTAATCGGCGGAAGCCAACGTGAAGAAAGAATGGACGTTTTAGTAGACAGAATTAAAGAATTAGGTATGAACGAAGAGGACTACTGGTGGTACTTAGAACTTAGAAAATACGGCGGTACAAAACACGCTGGATTCGGTCTAGGTTTCGAGCGCTTCCTAATGTACATCACTGGTATGGCTAACATCCGTGACGTAATTCCATTCCCAAGAACTCCAGGTTCTTCTGAATTCTAAAATATGAAAAAAAGCGAGAGGATTTCCTCTCGCTTTTTATTTTACATATTGTATAGTTTATTCCCTCGTAGCAAAAAGTAACGCGAAGGGGTGAATATAAATGAGTAAAAAAGTGAAAAAAGATCATTCAAGATCGGGCCTAGGTTCTCCAGAAGTTGAAGGACAAGGAACGACGACACATGAAACAGGTTCTCATAAAGTATCTTCATCAAATAAGAAGCAGAAACGAAGCTAACATAACAAAGGAGAGTCTTAAGGGCTCTCCTTTGTTATGTGTTACATCTTATTATCGTTAATTTCTTTTGTAATCTTATTTATGTCTTTGTCTAATCGATCTAAATAGAAAAACCACAGTAAACTTATGAACACGTAATAGATGGCCATCACGCCAAGATTATCAGATATATTTTCGAATGTGGATTTAGTAGTGAAAAAAGCTCCCCAAATGATAGAAATAGTGAGGTAAGAAAGTGGGCCTACGAGGTGTACGAAAGCATATAGTACCTTTTTAACTTTTACAGCGTTCATATGAAAAACCTCCTTTTTCTAATCATACATTCAAGTTCTTCACAGAAGTGTTGTAGTTTTGCTGGATTATGTATTAACAAGCGTGCATCGTGTTTCCCGATAAATCTTCGAATCCGAAAGTTTAATAAGAAAGATCGACCATAACGCTCTATTAAATCGTTGAACGCTGGTTGTTCACTTAGTAGCTGAATGTTTTCTCTAATTTCGAACTGTCTTTCGTGTGGATCGCCTAGTAAAATATTTAGAATCATTTGTAGAAGTAGCAATGTAGATTTCCTCCTATGTTAGAATAATCTGTATATTATAATTATAACAAAACTATAAGGACAATAGTAGGATGAAACAAAAAACAGGAGTTTGTAGGCTCCTGTTTTTGTCGATACTATTTTAATAAGCGAAGCGCCTTCTCCGTATTAGCGAAATGCAGTTTCACAAACTCGGGTAATCGTTCTTTACCAAGCTTTTGAATTAATTTAGCAGCAGCGATATCAACTTGTTTACCAGCACCTTTCGGAAGTGGCATACCAGCTTTTTTACTTAGTTCGTCAAATTGTTTTACGAATGAGTAGCGAGCTAAAATAGAAGCAGCGGCTACTGCTAAATGGACGCTTTCACCTTTCGTAGCGAAATAAACATTTTCACGCTGTACCTGTTTTTGTTTTGCTAAATATTTATAGTATGTATCAGGTTGTGTGAATTGATCGATTAAGACGCCTTCAGGTTTTGTAGGTGCCATTTTCGCTAATAAGTTTGTAATAGCTTTATTATGTAGCAAGGCTTTTAACTTACCTTGGTTGTTGCCTTTATCAAATAGCTCGTTATATTTTTCATTATGAAGGACAAGAGAGCTGTAAGGAACAACGTGTAGAAGTTGTTTCGCAATGGCAGTAATTTGATCGTCATTTAAGTTTTTAGAGTCTTTTACACCAAGTTCTTTTAGTAGTGGAATTTGCTTCGCATCCACATATACAGCAACGACTGTCATCGGTCCAAAGAAATCTCCCGTACCAACTTCATCAGACCCTACAATAGACATTGTACTGATGGAAGTAGGCGGCGCATAACGATGGGAATCGACAGATTTTTTTACAGCTGTTTTCGGCGCGTGAGAGACAGTTTGCCAACGAGAAGCTTCTGCTTCAGCGCGGCCTCCTTGGAACATTACTTTTCCAGATTTATACGCTGTAATCGTGCAAGATGGCACCTTAGCCATAAAGATACCGCCTTGCGGAATTTTCGGGCTAAGTGAATGTTTATATTGTTGTTTCATGTCTTCAATTACTGTAGAATTTGTTTGAATTACGATAGAATTTGACATAATGGTCGCCCCTTTTTTTATATTGTTATTTTTATCATATCGGATTGTTCTTTCTGTTTCCATATTATGAAGGTTCATGGTATGATAAACTTTAGGATTCTGTACGTGATTGGAGGCCGGTGAGTTGTCACAACAAAAGGGAAAGAAAAGTCGAATTAATGTAGAAATCTATGGTCAGCAATATTCAGTTGTTGGCGATGAAAGTACAAGTCATATCCGCATGGTAGCAGCGATTGTGGATGATAAAATGCGCGAACTCAATGCCAAGAATCCTTCGCTTGACACGAGTAGACTAGCGGTATTGACGGCGGTAAACGTCATACACGATTACATAAAATTAAAAGAAGAACATGAGAAATTGAAAGAAAGTATGACAAAAAAAGGAATGGAATAACATGATTGATATTATTATCATTTTACTGCTTGTTATGGGATTTTTCCTCGGCTTACGCAGAGGGTTTATTCTGCAACTTGTAAAGTTAACAAGCTTTATTATCGCATACCTTGTTGCATACTGGTACTGTAAAGATTTAGCGCCAGCACTTGCGAAATTTATTCCGTATCCATTTGATAAAAACGTATCTGTTCCAGAATGGATTGATGCAAATAATATTGAGACAGTATTTTATCAAGCGCTTGCGTTTATCATATTGTTTATTATTACAAAAATGGCACTTTCATTACTTGGTAATTTGTTAAATATGTTTGCAGAAATACCGGTTTTAAAGCAAGTAAATGCGTTTGCGGGGGCAATCCTCGGATTTTTAGAAGTATATATTGTTTTGTTTGTCTTAATTATCATTGGAAACATTCTTCCGATTGAACAAGTACAAACACCATTACAAAAATCATCAATTAGCAAAATAATTGTAGACGATACACCGATTCTATCTGAAAAGGTGAAGGAACTATGGCAGACAGGTAGCAGAGTATAACTTCTCTTTTTTCGGAAAGAGAAGTTTTTTTCTATGAAAGAAAGGCGGGGTAATGATGAAAGTAAATAAAAAACAAGTTATCAAATTATTAGAGACAATCGGGCTTTTTATGGAACTAAAAGGCGCGAATCCATTTAAAATATCTGCATTTCGTAAAGCGGCAGCAGCATTAGAAAGTGACGATCGTAGTCTTTCTGAAATTGAAGATTTCACGAAGATTCCGGGCATTGGAAAAGGAACAGCAGCCGTTATTCAAGAATATATAGAATCGGGAACATCTGAAGTATTACAAGAACTTGAAAAAGAAGTACCAAGTAGCTTATTGCCGTTATTAAAACTACCAGGTCTTGGTGGTAAAAAGGTGGCTAAGTTATATAAAGAGCTAGGCGTTATTGATATGGAGACGTTAAAAGCTGCTTGTGAGGAAAATAAAGTACAAGCTTTAGCTGGTTTCGGTAAGAAGACAGAAGAGAAAATATTAGAAGCAATCGATCAAGTAGGCTCTCGTCCAGAGCGTTTACCAATTGCGATGGTATTGCCTATTGCCGGGGAAATAGAGGAGAAATTGTCGAATATTGCTGAAGTAATTCGTTTCTCTCGCGCTGGTAGTTTGCGCCGTGTTCGTGAAACAGTGAAAGATTTAGATTTTATCATTGCAACGACAGAACCAGCAGCGGTACGTGAGCATTTACTACAATTCGATAATATGATTGAGGTAATCGCAAGTGGGGATACGAAAGTTTCTGTTCGTCTTCAATATGAATATGATATTTCAATCGATTTCCGCTTAGTAAAACCAGAAGAGTTTATTACAACACTTCACCATTTCACAGGATCAAAAGACCATAACGTAAAAATGCGTCAAATCGCAAAAGATAAAGGCGAGAAAATTAGTGAGTACGGTGTAGAGAACTTAGAAACAGGTGAAGTGAAAACATTTGAGACTGAAGAAGACTTCTTTGCTCATTTCGGTCTGCCATTTATTCCGCCAGAAGTGCGTGAAGATGGAAAAGAAATTGAATTAATTAAAGAGTATCCGAACTTAATTCAGTTTTCCGATATACAAGGTGATTTACATATGCATACAACTTGGAGTGACGGTGCTTTTTCTATTGAAGAAATGGTACAAGCGTGCCGTGCTCGTGGATATAAGTTTATGGCGATTACTGATCACTCGCAATACTTAAAAGTAGCGAATGGTTTAACGAAAGAGCGTCTTCGTGAGCAAGCGAAAGAAATTGAACGTATGAATGAAAAGTATCCAGACATTACAATTTTACGCGGAATTGAAATGGACATTTTACCAGATGCCTCGCTTGATTTTGATGATGAAGTATTAGAAGAATTAGACTATGTCATTGGAGCGATTCACTCTAGCTTCTCACAAGACCGTGAAATGATCATGAAGCGTCTGCGTACTGCACTTGAGAATAAACATGTCACAATGATTGCTCATCCGACAGGACGTCTTCTCGGGCGCCGTGAGGGTTATGATGTAGATACAGATTTATTAATTGAACTCGCAAAAGAGACAAATACAGTTTTAGAATTAAATGCGAATCCGAACCGTCTAGATTTAAGCGCAAAATTATTAAAACAAGCACAAGATGCTGGTGTAAAAGTAGCGATTAATACAGATGCTCATACACTTGAAATGTTAGAAGATATGGAAATAGGTGTAGCAGCAGCACGTAAAGGTTGGATTCAAAAAGATAACGTGATTAACACATGGGATATTGAACGTTTATTAGACTATATTAAACGTAATAAGTAACGCAAGGGGGACCTGCAACATGTTAGAAAGAACGTTGCGTGTATTAGAATACAATAAAGTAAAAGAACAATTACTTGAACATACAGCCTCTTCACTTGGCCGTGACAAAGTGAAGCATTTAGTGCCGAGCACTGATTTTGAAGAAATTGTAGAAATGCAAGATACAACGGATGAAGCAGCGAAAGTTATTCGTTTAAAAGGTAGTGCACCATTAGGTGGTATTACGGATATTCGCTCAAATGTGAAGCGTGCAAAAATTGGGAGTATGTTAAGTCCAAATGAATTACTTGATATTGCGAATACGATGTATGGTAGTCGTAATATGAAACGTTTCATTGAAGATATGGCTGATAACGGTGTCGAGCTTCCGATTTTAGAAACTCACGTCGCTCAAATTGTATCTTTATATGATTTAGAAAAGAAAATTACAAATTGTATCGGTGACGGCGGTGAAGTAGTCGATAGCGCAAGTGATAAACT
Organism: Bacillus sp. JAS24-2; assembly: GCF_008274905.1. Lineage (NCBI taxonomy): Bacteria > Bacillati > Bacillota > Bacilli > Caryophanales > Bacillaceae > Bacillus > Bacillus sp. JAS24-2. The sequence goes on along the minus strand of NZ_CP031068.1, from coordinate 4,331,383 downwards.
GCGTGGTATTCGTACTCAAATTCGTACTGCGGAAAGCCGTATTCGTGAAAAATTAGAAAATATGACGCGCTCTTCAAACGCGCAAAAGATGCTGTCTGACTCGATTGTAACGATTCGCAACGAACGTTACGTAATCCCAGTAAAACAAGAATACCGCGGCGTATATGGTGGTATTGTTCACGATCAATCAGCTTCTGGACAAACGTTATTTATTGAACCGCAAGTCATTGTAGAATTAAATAACGCACTGCAAGAAGCTCGTGTGAAAGAGAAACAAGAAGTCGAACGCATCTTATTGATGTTAACAGAAGAAGTGGCAGTAGAAGCCGATATCGTTTTATCAAACGTAGAAGTAGTTGCGAATCTTGATTTCATCTTTGCGAAAGCTTTCTATGCGAAGCGTATTAAAGCAACGAAACCAATCGTAAACAACGAGCGTTACATGGATTTAAGACAAGCGCGTCATCCACTTATTGATCCAGAAATTATTGTGCCAAATAACATTATGTTAGGGAAAGATTTCACGACAATTGTTATTACAGGACCGAATACAGGTGGTAAAACAGTTACGCTGAAAACAGTTGGTATTTGTGTGTTAATGGCGCAATCTGGTCTTCACATTCCAGTAATGGATGAGTCAGAGATTTGTGTATTCAAAAATATCTTTGCTGATATCGGTGATGAGCAATCGATTGAACAAAGTTTAAGTACGTTCTCCTCACATATGGTGAACATCGTTGATATTTTAGAAAAAGCTGATTTTGAAAGTTTAGTTTTATTCGATGAATTAGGTGCTGGAACAGACCCGCAAGAAGGTGCTGCACTAGCAATTTCGATTTTAGATGAAGTTTGTAATCGCGGTGCTCGCGTCGTTGCAACGACGCATTACCCAGAATTAAAAGCATACGGATATAACCGTGAGCAAGTTATTAATGCGAGTGTTGAGTTTGATGTGAACACGTTAAGCCCAACGTATAAATTATTAATCGGTGTACCAGGACGTAGTAATGCCTTTGAAATTTCGAAACGTCTTGGATTATCTGATCGCGTCATTGAGCAAGCACGCAATCACATTAGTACAGATACAAATAAAATTGAAAATATGATTGCGAAGTTAGAAGAAAGTCAGAAGAACGCAGAGCGTGACTGGAACGAAGCAGAAGCGCTTCGCAAACAATCTGAAAAACTGCATCGTGAATTACAACGTCAAATTATTGAATTTAACGAAGATCGCGACGAACGATTATTAAAAGCCCAAAAAGAAGGGGAAGAAAAAGTCGAAGCTGCAAAGAAAGAAGCAGAAGGCATTATTCAAGAACTTCGTCAATTGCGTAAAGCACAGCTTGCAAACGTGAAAGACCACGAGTTAATTGAAGCGAAGAGCCGTCTAGAAGGCGCAGCACCAGAGCTTGTTAAGAAACAAAAAGTAAACGTGAAAAACACTGCGCCGAAACAACAGTTACGTGCAGGTGATGAAGTAAAAGTATTAACGTTCGGTCAAAAAGGTCAATTACTTGAAAAAGTAAGCGATACTGAGTGGAGCGTACAAATCGGTATTCTGAAGATGAAAGTAAAAGAATCTAACATGGAATACATTAACACACCGAAGCAAACAGAGAAAAAAGCAGTTGCAACGGTAAAAGGTAGAGACTATCACGTTTCATTAGAACTTGACCTTCGTGGTGAGCGATTTGAAAATGCAATGGCGCGCGTTGAGAAATACTTAGACGATGCCCAGCTTGCAAGCTATCCTCGCGTATCAATTATTCACGGTAAAGGGACAGGAGCACTTCGCCAAGGTGTACAAGATTACTTGAAGAAGCATCGCGGTGTAAAAACCTTCCGTTACGGTGACATGGGCGAGGGAGGCCTAGGCGTAACAGTTGTCGAATTAAAATAGAAAACAACGAAACAAAGGGGAAACCATTATATGTTTATGGACAAACTTGCAAAAGTATTGTTAGCTTGTTGCGGAATATTTTTGGTGATTGGGGTTATTTATTTAGTTGTTTTTGCGAAGTGAAAAAGCGTCAATCGTGGCAGAATGATATTGCCATAGATTGACGCTTTTAATATATGTGAAAAGGAATAGAACATGAAAATCAACCAATACATAAGCGAAGCAAAATCATGCTCCAGACGTGAAACAGATCGCCTCATTAAAGCTGGACGCGTGGCTATTAATGGTGAAATATGTACGCACGGTGCACTCGTGAGCGATGGTGATATGGTAACGATTGATGGGCAAGTTATTGTAAAAGAAGAGAAAGAAAAGGTGTACATCGCCTTTCATAAACCAGTCGGGATTACTTGTACAGCAGCCGATCATATTGAAGATAATATTATTGATTATATCAATTACCCAGAGCGAATCTTTCCAGTTGGACGATTAGATAAAGCATCGGAAGGACTTATTTTATTAACGAATGACGGCGGGATTGCGAATCAAATTTTACATGGTGATCATGAGCACGAGAAAGAATATGTTGTCACAGTCGATAAACCTTTTACGGACTGGTTTATTAATGAGATGTCCAGCGGTGTAAAGATTAAAGATGGAATGACGAAGCCGTGCAAAGTGACAAGAGTCGATCAATCAACATTTCGTATCGTTTTAACGCAAGGAATGAACAGGCAAATTCGTAGAATGAGTCGTGCTTTCGGATTTACTGTAATAAAGCTAAAGCGAGTACGCATTATGAATATAGAGCTAAATGAGCTTGAAGTTGGAAAGTGGCGGAGCGTTACAGCTGAAGAGTTAGAAATTTTAATAGGGCAGTTATAGGGAGGAAAAATTTTCTCCCTATATTTTTTTGTCAGAAAAAATAAAACTATTGATTTTTTAAAAAATAGCCCATATAATAAAAAACAACAAGTTTCGACAAGATATTTTATAAAAGTAATGATGAGGACATGAGTTGTATTTTACGATTCTCAGAGAGGGAAGCCTTAGGCTGTGAGCTTCCTAATACGAAAAGACAAGCTTACCACCTCTAAACTTCAAGAGTGAACTGCATACATGATGCATTGTAATTCTTGGCGGATAAAACCGTTATCAATTTACACGAGCTATAAAATGAGCTTATTTCGTTATGAATTCATTTTATTAGAATAAGGGTGGAACCACGATTTCAACACTCGTCCCTTTGTTAGGGACGAGTGTTTTTTGCGTTCTTTTACGGGGAAGTATGCTTGAAAGAGGATATGTGACGGATTTTAATTCAGAATATTTTGTTAATTTATTATTTTAGGAGGTTAGTAGAAATGAAATCATCTTTAAAGTTTTCGGAGATGTTTGCAATAAGTTTAATGTTATTTGCACTGTTTTTTGGTGCAGGTAATATGATTTTTCCACCAGCGTTAGGGCAAGGTGCTGGAACGGACGTATGGATCGCGCTGTTTGGTTTTATCGTAACAGGCGTTGGACTACCTTTATTAGGAGTAATTGTTATAGCTTTAAAGGGAGATATTAATGAGCTAGCAGGACGTGTACATCCTATATTCGCACTTGTTTTTATCACTGCAATTTATTTATGTTTAGGCGTATTCGTAAGTGTACCGCGTACAGGAACAGTAGCTTATGAGATGAGTGTTGCACCGTTTTTACCAAGTGAGATAGCTGGTCAGTCATATCCACTTGTTATCTTTACACTTATTTTCTTTGCAGTCACTTTCTATTTAGCTTTAAATCCTTCGAAATTAGTGGGTCGTATTGGTAAGGTGCTAACTCCAATATTATTAGCTGTTATTGCAATTATCGTAGGTAAAGCACTTATTACACCAATTGGAGAATTTGGTGCACCGACAGAAGCGTATAGTGCTCCTCTCTTTAAAGGATTTATTGATGGATATTTAACTTTAGATGGACTTGCAGCACTGGTATTCGGAAATGTTGTAATTCATGCGTTAAAAGAAAAAGGAATTACAAATAAAAACAGTATTGCAAAAGTAACAATCTTTGCAGGATTTATTGCAGCGCTTGGTCTACTACTTGTGTATTTAGCACTTGCTTATCTTGGAGCTTCTAGTGTGTCACTTGGAATGGGCGCAAACGGAGGAATTATTTTAACAAATGTCGTGAATCATTTATTTGGTAGCTACGGAACTTTATTACTAGGGATCGCAATTACAGCAGCATGTTTAACAACTTCTGTAGGTATTGTTGCAGCTTGTGGTGATTACTTCTCTTCCTTATTACCAAAGCTTTCTTATCAAAAAGTCGTTTTCATTTTCTGTGTATTAGCATTTATGGTAGCAAACCTTGGGTTAACTCAGTTAAATGCATTAGCATTACCAATCTTAATCGCAATTTATCCAATTGGAATCGTACTTATCGTATTATCACTTGTTGAAAACTACGTTCGTCTTCCATTAGCGATGTATGTGGGCGGGATTGTAGGAGCATTTGCAATAAGTTTCTTTGATGGATTACACAATGCAAACCTTCAAATTGCAGCGCTAGCACCTATTTTAGATAAGATTCCATTATATAGTGTAGGAATTGGTTGGTTAGTTCCAGGCATAATCGGTATAGGATTTGGTTATATAGTTTCTAAGTTTCAAAAGCAGGAAATTGCTGTAGAAAAATAGAGAAAAGAGGCTTTCTATTATAGAAAGTCTCTTTTTTTGTAAAAAAAGCCGCATATAGAGAAATTCAGATATTAAAAATTTTATACGTAATATAGTTGACAAAAAATTTATGAGTAGGCTAAGATTGACGTAGTTGTGGAAATATTGGAAGGGAAGTGAGGGAAAAGGGGTTTCTATAACTATAGTGTTGTTGTGGGAAGAGGTGAAAGAAGAGGAGAAGAGATAGTTTATTTTTTTTGATTTGCATTGAGAATGATAATCAATAAATGCGTTTTATCATTTTTTCTCAGTTTCTATGCCTTCGTATAAGGAATAGGGTGAGATATTATTTTTAATATTCAATGAGAATGATAATCAATAATACTTATGTTACATAAAAGAATGCTAATTAAATAATAGGTAGAAGAGATTATTTTTTTTCTTATAAATTGAGAATAATTATCATTTTCAAAAAGTGAAGTGAAAGATAACCAAGGAGGAAACAAGAAAAATGAAAAAGGTTTCTGTATTACCCGCTTTTATTATAACGTTCGTATGTATGCTAGCTTTTCTTGTAATGCCATACGGGAATGCTTCAGCAAAACTAGCTGATGGTACTTACGATATTAATTACGTAATTCAAAAAGCGGAAAATGATTCAGCTTCAATGGCAAATGACTATTTTGAAAAGCCGGCAAAATTAATAGTGAAAAACGGTGAGATGAGAGTACAAGTTCCGATGAATCATAGTGCTTGGATTACAGAATTTAAAGCACCAGAGAATGGGAATTTTGTTGATGCGAAAGTTGTTAGTAAAGATGAATCGGCAGATAAAAGAACAGTAGAGTTTAAAGTAGATGATTTATCCAAACCGGCAGCTGTAAAAATTCATGTTGTTGTACCAAATGCAAACTATGACCACCACTACACAATTCGTTTTGCTTTTGATGCAAATGTAAAAGCTGTAGGTGGCGATAACGGCGTAGCTGCTACAACAAAAAATAATGATCAAGCGAAAACAGATACACAAGTAAAAGAAGAGAAAACAAAAGTAGAGAGTAAGGAAACAGCTAAAGAAGTGAACAAAGAAACAAAAAATGAAAATGGAAAAGCTGAAAAAACAGATAACCCAAAAACAGGCGATGAAGCACGTATTGGATTGTTTGTAGCGTTAATTCTTATTTCAGGTGCTTTCTTAATTCGTAAAGTGAAGTTGAGTAAATAAATCTTTTGAAGGGTGATGAATATATGTTTAAACAATTTAAAATGATTATTGCTGTATTTGCTGTTTTATTTACGTTTATCGCAACACTAGGTTTACAAGATGCAAAGGCTGCTACAAAACTAGCTGATGGAAAATATAATATTGCTTTTACTGTATGGAAAGGCGATAAAGATGAATCGTCTAGAATGAATAGTTATTTTGAAAGCCCAGCAACATTAACAGTTAAAAATGGAAAACAATATGTTTCATTTAAAGTGAAAGATAGTGCTTCTATTAAAAGTTTCCAAGTAGAAAAAGATGGTCAATTTGTAGAAACAAACGTGTTAAGTGAAAACAAAAAAGATAATACTAGAGTAGTAGAATTTGAAGTTGCTGACTTGTCAAAAAAACTAAATGGAAAGGTGAAAATTAATATTCCAATTATTAATTATAATGCTTCATATGATATTCGCTTTGTATTTGATGGGAGCAGTATTAAATAATTTTCAAAAGGGAGAGTCGTTCCATTGAACAGGTATACAAAAATTATTGTTGCTATGTTTTTAATGATATTTACATTCGTATCAACATTACAACCACTTGCAGTTCAAGCAGCTACCAAGTTGGCTGACGGTGAATATTCAATTGGGTTCAAAGTTTTAAAAGATACATCAGATGAAGAATCGATGATGAATCAATATTCAGTAAGCCCAGGGACTTTAAAAGTGAAGGATGGGAAAAAGAAAGTATCCTTTACATTAACGAATAGTTCATGGATTACGAAGTTTGAAACAGAAAAAGCAGGTAAGCTAGTTGCGACAAATATAATTAGTGAAGATAAAGAAAAAGATACAAGAGTAGTAGAATTTGATGTAGAAGATGTAGAGAAGGTATTAAATGCAAAAGTAAAAGTAGATATTGATTTTTTAAATTATCATCATGAGTACGACGTTCGTATTGCATTTGATCAAAATAGTATTACACCAATTCATGTGGAACAACCAAATGAAAAAGAGGACCCAGCTAATAAGCCAGATCCAAATGAAAAACCGGATCCAAGTCAGAAGCCTGACCAAAAGCCTGACCCAGATCAACAACCAAATTCTAACACAATTAAAGATGGAGAGTACAGCATTCCATTTAAAGTGTTAAAAAATCAAACAGATGAAGAATCTAAGATGAATACTTACATGGTAAATCCAGGAGTATTAAAAGTAGAAAATGGTAAGAAAAAAGCAATTGTAACATTAAAAAGTAGTTCATTAATTAAAAATTTCCAAACGGAAAAAGATGGTGCATTTGTTGATGCAAAAGTAGTGAGTGAGGATAAGGAAAAAGATACAAGAGTAGTAGAGTTTGAAGTAAACGATTTATCTAAAAAACTAAATACAAAAGTATTTATCGAAATGGCATCAAGAAATTATAAGCAAACGCATGATGTACAACTTTTATTTGAACAAGATAAACTTGAACAAATTAAAAATGAAGAGAAACAACCGGAAGCAGAAAAACCAGAAGTAGAAAAACCGGAAGCAGAAAAACCAGATGAAAATAAAAAACCAGATGCTGAAACAATTAAAGATGGTGAATACAGCATCAATTTCAAAGCATTAAAAGATCAAACAGACGAAATTTCAATGATGAACACATATACAAAAAGTCCAGGTGTGCTAAAAGTAAAAGATGGTAAGAAGTATGTATCATTTACGTTAACGAACAGTTCTTGGATTACAAAATTTGAATTTGAGAAAAATGGTTCGTTTGTTGATGCACATGTAATAAGTGAAGATAAAAAAGCTGATACACGCGTAGTGGAAGTAGAAGTACCAGATTTATCAAAAAAGTTAAATGCAAAAGTAAAAGTAGATATCGATTCAATGAATTATCACCATTTTTACGATATTCAATTTGCATTTGATAAAGGTAGCATTAAGCCGTTAGATAGCCAAGGCGGAAACAACAACCAAGGCGGAAACAACAACCAAGGCGGAAACGACAACCAAGGCGGAAACGACAACCAAGGCGGAAACGACAACCAAGGTGAAAACGACAACCAAGGTGGAAACAACAACCAAGATGAAAATAATAAACCGAGAGTAATAGTTGATCCGGAAAATTTAGTAGATGGCCAATATGATATTACATTTAAAGTATTAAAAGATAAAACAGATGAGATTTCAAAGATGAATGACTATGTTGTAAATCCAGCGAAATTAATCGTAAAAGATGGTAAAAAATATATTGAGATGACGCTGAAAAATAGTGCGTGGATTACGAAATTCCAAGCGGAAAACAATGAACTATTCGCTGATGCGAAAGTAGTAAGCGAAGATAAAAATGCAAATACGCGAGTAGTACAGTTTGAAGTAGAAGATCTATTTAAAAAATTAAACGCAAAAGTAAAGGTAGACATCGATGAGATGAACTACCATCATTTCTACGATGTACAAATTCAATTTGATACAAATAATATCGGCGCGTTAGGAACTATTAAAGAGGAACCGAAAAATGAACCGAAAAATCCAGTGACTACACCGAAAGTAGATAATGTAAAAACAGTAGGTACTCCTGATTTTAACCGAAATGCAGATGGTCAGAAGAAAAAAGAAGATACAAAAAATGATTCAAAAAAAGAGAAAAACTCAAAAACTGCAGATACAGCACAACTTGGTTTATACATGGTGTTACTGCTAGGTTCACTTGCTTTACTAGTTCGTAAATATAGAGCAGGTAGATTGTAATTTTTGGAGTCTTGATGCATGTTCGCGTGCATCAAGACTTGTTTCATATTGTATGGAAAGGAGTGGTGATTGAGAGTGAAGAAAATTGCAAGTGTACTAATGGCTATCATTTTGTTAATGGGTATAGCCGGGTGCTCATCACCAAAAAAAGAATCAGCAAAGCAGGTAAAGAGTGAAAGTAAAGAGCACGTTGTTGCAACAACAGTGGCTGTTACTGAAATTATGGATGCGTTAGAAGTAGATTTAGTCGGCGTTCCAACAAGTTCTAAAACTTTACCGAAGCGATATAAAGGTTTACCTGAAGTTGGGAATCCAATGAGTCCAGATATGGAAAAGGTAAAGTCATTAAAGCCTTCAGAAGTGTTATCTGTGACAACACTTGAATATGAATTAAAGCCAGTTTTTGATGGTGTGGGTATGAAAGCAAACTTTTTAGATTTAACGAGTTTGAAAAATATGCAAAGTTCTATTAGCGATTTAGGTAAGAAATATGGGCGTGAAAAACAGGCCGAAGCAGTAGTAACTAAATTAGATAAAAAGGTTGCTAGCATTCAAAAAGAAGTAAAAGGAAAGAAAGAACCGACAGTGCTTATTTTATTAGGTGTGCCGGGAAGTTATTTAGTAGCAACAGAGCATTCTTATATTGGAGATTTAGTGAAACAACTAGGTGGTAAAAATATTGTGCAAGGTGAACAAGTAGAATATTTAGCTTCTAATACAGAGTATTTAAAGAAAGCTGATCCAGATATTATTTTACGAGCAGCTCATGGTATGCCTGATGAAGTTGTAAAAATGTTTGATAAAGAATTTAAAACAAATGATATTTGGAAACACTTTGCTGCGGTTAAAAATAACCGTGTTTACGATTTAGAAGAGCGTTTATTTGGAACGACAGGTAATTTAGCAGCAATTGAAGCATTAGATGAATTGAAAAAAATGATGTATCCGTGATGCATTTTAATATAAAGGAAGAGTAGAATGAATAAAAAAACTTGGAGTTTCCTCATTGTTACTGCATTGCTTATTGTTATGACATCATTGTCAGCGATGAAAGGTAGTTTAGAAGTAGGTATTGTTGAACTTGTACAAGGGATATTTACAGGTGGAAATGAAGATGTTGAAGTCATTAAAGATTTACGTTTTCCGCGTATTATTATTGCGTTGTTCACTGGAGCGGCTCTCGCTGTTTCAGGTGTGCTTTTTCAAGCTGTTATGAAAAATCCACTCGCTGATGCTGGGGTAATCGGTATATCTTCAGGAGCAAGTTTTATGACACTCGTTATTATTACGTTGTTCCCGCAATTCTTTTTCTGGACACCCGTATTCGCCTTTTTAGGTGGTGCGCTTGCATGTTATCTCGTTTATTCGTTTTCATGGAAATCAGGATTAAGCCCGCTTCGCATTATTTTAATTGGTATTGCCATTAATGCAATGTTTACTGGATTAAATGAATCATTCGTTACGATTTGTGGATATTTTATTAAGAGTATTAAGCAAACGACGACTTCTAACATAACAATGAAGACGTGGGGCGATGTAGAAATAATGGTGACTTATGGAACGATTGGTCTTATTCTTGCTCTGTTCGTAGGAGCTTGGTGTAACTTATTATCGCTACAAGATAAGACTGCGAAAAACTTAGGCTTGCACGTGACGAGAGTTCGTCTTATTATTTCTGCCATTGCAGTACTCTTAGCGGCAGTATCAACAGCGATTGTAGGTGTTATTGCTTTTGTAGGATTACTAGTTCCGCATATTTCAAGACAATTAGTCGGTTCAGACCATAAAGTATTAATTCCATTTTCTGCTCTTGCAGGGGCGTTATTAATTTTGACGGCAGATACGATTGGAAGGTTAATTGTGCCACCTAACGAAATTCCAGCAGCAACAATTATGGCGGTTATTGGTGGTCCATTCTTAATATTCTTGCTTGGAAAGAGTGATAAAGTTCATGGAAATTAAAAATGTAACCTTTTCATACGATAACGTAACAAATCGATTAAAGTCTGTTAGTAGTGAAATAGAAATTGGGAAAATTACAACAATCATTGGACCGAATGGATGTGGGAAATCAACATTACTTAGTGTCATGTCTAGAAACCACGCTCCTAGCAGTGGAGAAGTAATACTTGATGGGAAAGCGATTAGTGAATATAAACCGAAAGAGTTTGCTAGAAAACTAGCGGTTGTCCATCAACAAAATGAGGCTCCAGCAGATATTACAGTGGAAAAGCTAATAAGCTTCGGGCGTATGCCATATAAAAATATATTCTCTCCGCAAACAGATGAAGATAGAGAAGCGATTGAGCGTGCGCTAGTATGTACGAATTTACAAAGTAAGCGTGATAAGCCAATTTATGATTTATCTGGTGGAGAGAGGCAGCGAGTTTGGATCGCAATGACATTAGCTCAAAATACACCAATGCTCTTCTTAGATGAGCCGACCACATATTTAGATATTTACTATCAGCTAGAAATATTAGAGTTAGTGAAAGAGTTAAATGAAGTGCATGGACTAACGATTGTAATGGTATTACATGATATTAATCAAGCCATTCGTTATAGCGACCATATTATCGTTATGAAAGATGGAGAAATCATTACGAAAGGTAATCCTAATGATGTAATAACAGAAGAAATGATTAAAGCAATATATGGTGTAGATGTCATTGTAAAGCAGGATGAAGATACCGGATTGTACATGGTACCTATGGGAATCTAAAGGCTGAGCATAATCCGTTTTGAGGTGATAATTTGAATAGTAAGAAAGGACGGAAAAAGAATTCTTTTTTTCAACGCATACTTACAATTGTGTTTTTAGGAATCTTTTTCTATTCAATGTATGAGTTGGGCGGGATTTTCATGGATTATTATGAAAATCGTAAAGTAATGGCTGAGGCACAACATATTTATAAAAGAAGTCCAATGGAAGAAAAATCAGAAGATGGAGAGGTACGTAAACAGTTTCAGGATCTCCAGAAAATTAATCCAGAGATAGTCGGATGGATTACGATGGATGATACACAAATTAATTATCCAATCGTTCAAGCAAAAGATAATGATTACTATTTATTTCGTAATTATAAAGGTGAAGATATGAGAGCGGGAAGCATTTTTATGGACCATCGTAATGATGTGAAATCTCAAAATCGAAATACGATTTTATATGGCCATCGTATGAAAGACGGTTCTATGTTTGGTAGTTTAAAAAAGATGTTGGATGAAGACTTTTTTATGTCTCATCGTAAATTATATTACGATACATTATTTGAAGGATACGACGTGGAAGTTTTTTCAGTATACACGACAACAACGGACTTTTATTACATTGAAACGGATTTTGAAAATGATGCAGCATATACATCGTTCTTAAAGGAAATTCAAGAAAAATCACTGTACAAAACGGATACGGAATTGACGGCTAATGATGAAATCGTAACACTTTCTACTTGTGACTATGCGCTTGATCCAGAGGCTGGAAGGCTAGTTGTACACGCAAAATTAATAAAAAGAAATTAAAGAAAAAAGTATAGAATATGAGAAGTGATAGATAACGCTTCTCATATTCTATACTTTAAAAAAGGACTGTTTTTACTGTGCTGCAGCCATTGGCATACGTACAACTTTTACATCATAGTAAGCAATTTTATTATCAAGAATATATTCTGGCATTCCGCCTTGATGTGAGTGAGCATCTTTAAATGCAGCGCTCTTTGTCCAACCTTGGAAATCTTCTTTTGCATTCCAGCGAGTGCTAATTGTTACTTCATCATAATCAACTGTATTTTGCGTTAAAAGAACTTCTAGACCTAAAAAGCCTGGCATCGTTTCAACTTTACCTACTTTATTAAAACGCTCAATTAATTTATGTCCATTTCCCTTTGTAATTTTAGCTGTATTTGTAACGATAATCATGTTTATTCCTCCTATAAATATAGCCTTTATTTTCGAGAACTCATATACATTAAATGATAATGAAAATCATTATCATTGTCAATGCTAAATGTGAAATATAAAAGTTTTTTATATTATATTGGACAGTAAGATTTCCAGTTCAAAATGTAGTAAATATGTGGCAGTTAAGCGAGAGAATGAGCGAGTTGTACTAGCAAAGCAATAATATGGTATAGTGAAACGAGGCTGTTTTTTCAGTCTCGTTTTTTAAATGCTTCCTGTAGAGAAAGCATGCAAATGGAAAGGAAGTTATTATATGCGATCAGAAGTAACTGTAAAAATAAAACCGAAATTTATAAAAGAAATTAAAAGTGGATATCCGCTTATTTTAAAAGATGCGATTCAAAATTTAAATGATGTTCGTGAAGAAGGAACAATCATTAAAGTAGTAGATGAGAAGAACCAATTTATCGGAAAAGGCTATTATGGAAAACAAAATAAAGGGTACGGCTGGATTTTAACGAGAAAAGAGAGTGAACAAATTAATCAATCTTTCTTTGAAAGTAAAATCAAATCTGCCTTACATAAACGAAAGCAATTTTACAAATCAAGTGATACGACAGCATTCCGTGTGGTGAATGGTGAAGGTGATGGTCTTGGAGGACTAATTATCGATTATTATGATGGCTATTATGTAGTAAGTTGGTATAGTGAAGGGATTTATACTTTCAGAGATGAGATTATAGCCGCTCTTCAAAAAGTAGCAAACTTTAAAGGTATTTATGAGAAAAAGCGTTTTGATACGAAAGGGAAATATATTGAGGGGGATGATTTCGTAGCAGGAGAGCGCGGCGAGTTCCCACTTATCGTAAAAGAGAACGGTGTAAACTTTGCGGTTTATTTAAATGATGGGGCAATGGTTGGGGTATTTTTAGATCAACGTAACGTTCGAAAACAAATTCGTGATAAATATGCAAAAGGAAGAACAGTGTTAAATATGTTCTCTTATACAGGTGCTTTCTCTGTATTTGCAGCTCTTGGCGGAGCGAGTAAAACGACGAGTGTTGACCTTGCAAATCGTAGTTTAAGTAAAACGATTGAGCAGTTTAGTGTAAATGAAGTTGATTATGAAGCGCAAGATATTATTGTAGAAGATGTATTTCTTTACTTCAAATATGCAGCGAAGAAAAAAATGAAATTTGATATGGTCGTACTTGATCCTCCAAGCTTTGCACGCTCAAAAAAATATACATTTAGTGCAGCAAAAGATTATAAAAATTTATTAAAAGAAACAATTGCTATTACAGAAAATAACGGTATTATCGTTGCTTCTACAAACTGTAGCGCATTCGATATGAAAAAGTTTAAAGGCTTTATCGATACAGCCTTTAAAGAAATGAATGGCAAATATAAAATATTAGAAGAACATTCTTTACCAGAAGATTTCCGTACCATTGATCAATTTAAAGAAGGAGACTACTTAAAAGTAGTTTTCATCGAGAAAATTAAAGGTTAATAAAGAAAAGGAGCTCGAGTTTACTTGAGCTCCTTTTCTTATTGAACGATATTTTGTACTCTACCGACTTGCCCGTCCTGCAATCGCACTTTAATGCCATGCGGATGGGAAGGGGAGTTTGTTAAAATATCTTTTACAATTCCACGTGTTAATTTGCCTGTTCGTTGATCTTGTTTTAATACAATATCAACTTCAAGACCGGGGGCGATATTAGAACGTTTTTGTCCGTTCATTTATACACCTGTACGTCTACGTTGGTTGTTTGTTTTCTTTGTTTGTTGGTTTTGTAATTTTTTTGTTTCTTGGCTTTGATTTTTTGCATTTTGACCATTTCCATTTCCTTGCTTTTTCTTAGCAAGTTGTTCACGCATTAAATCAGCTAAGCTTACTTTTTTGTTTTCTGACATGATAAGTCTCCTTTATATAAAGTTAATTATGAACAATCGTAGTGAATTTCATCATATCATTGTTAAGGAAGGAAGGGAAGTTGGTTTGAAAATTCATATAATTGTTTCCAGTCTGTAGTAGTTACGATACAATTGGATTGTTAACGTTTGTAAAAAGGGGATAGACATATGTCACATCATATTTTATTAGTTGAAGATGATATCTCAATTCAAGAGATGGTGGAAAAGTATTTAATAAAGGAAGGCTTTCAAGTTACGATTGCGTCTGATGGAGAAGAAGGCGTGAACACATATTTAAAAGGTTCATTTGATTTGATTATCCTTGACATTATGATGCCAAAGCTAGATGGCTTAGAGGTTGTACGAATCATTCGAGAAAAAAGTGCAGTTCCGATTTTAATGATGTCGGCAAAAGATACAGATGTTGATAAAGCTGTTGGATTAGGACTTGGAGCAGATGATTACATTTGTAAGCCGTTTTCTATGATTGAATTGGCTGCACGTGTAAAAGCAGGTATTCGGAGGTCTACGAAATACTCGGCTACAGAAACAATAGAAAAAATGATTCAAATTGGTGATTTAACAATTGATCCAATTAATTTTACTGTAGAAAAAAACGGGAAGCCTCTCAAACTTACTTTAAAAGAATTTGAGATTTTAAAGCTATTCGTAAAGAACCAAAATCGTGTATTTACGAAAGCGCAAATATATACGTTAGTTTGGAATGAAGAGTATTACGGTGACGATAACGTTATTAATGTTCATATGAGAAGATTGCGTGAGAAAATCGAAAGTGATCCATCTAATCCAGAATATATTAAAACGCTATGGGGCATCGGCTATAAGCTGGAAGTGATGTAATATGATCAATTTGTTAATAGGTATTATTTTTATATTGTTATGTGTTATTTATATGCAATATAAAATGAGAAAAAATAGTAGTAAAAATTTACGATACACATATGAAAAGTTAGAAAGTATTGTAAATGAAAAAACAGGTGAGACGTTACTCGTTATGACAGATGATCTAGAATTGCAAAAATTATTAGTGGCGATTAATCAATTATTAGATGCAAAACAGAAAACGAATGCAGATCATGCAAAAGTAGAAATTTCGATGAGAAAAATGCTTTCAAATATTTCGCATGACTTGAAAACACCACTAACAGTTATTCTTGGATATACAGAAATGTTAAATAAGGATAAAACGATAAATAAAGAAGAACAACAAATATTACTTGAGAAAGTGCATACGAAAACACTAGAAGTGATGGAATTAATTCATAAGTTTTTTGATTTAGCGAAATTAGAATCTGGTGACAAAGCAATTGAAATGACAAAAATAAATATGAATGAAGTTTGCCGCGAGAAGATTTTATCATTTTATGATTTAGTGACGACGAAAGGTTTTCAGGTTCATATTGATATACCAGAAAGAAATATATATGCACTTGGAAATGTAGAAGTATTAGGTAGGGTATTGAATAATTTAATATCAAATGCAATTACATATGGAGACGATGGAAAGGCACTCGGTATGACGTTAAGAGATGATGACACGGGCGTGTATATAGATGTATGGGATAAAGGAAAAGGGATTGATGAATCTCATATTGATAAAGTGTTTGAGCGTATGTACACACTTGAAGATTCAAGAAATAGATTGTACCAAGGAAGCGGTCTAGGATTAACGATTACGAAACGGCTTGTGGAAGCGATGGACGGAAAAATTCATCTTTCTAGTAAACCGTATGAAAAAACAATTTTTACAATTGCATTAACAAAGATACAGTTTTAGCTTGTAGAGCAGTAGATTCTACAAGCTTTTTTTCAGCGTAAGGAATTTGTAAGAAACGGGTAAGAAAAAAGAGATTTCCGTTGTCTATTATAGAAATATAGAGTATTGCGAAAGGGGAAAGTAACATGACATATATATTAAAAACAAACCAGTTAACGAAAGTGTTTAAAGGGAAAGAAGTTATTTCCGGTGTTAACATGCATGTGAAAAAAGGAGAAATTTACGGTTTTTTAGGACCAAACGGTGCTGGTAAAACAACGATTATGAAAATGATTACAAATTTAATAAAACCGACGAGTGGTGATATTGAAATCTTCGGTGAGAAATTAACAGATACATCTTATGAAGTATTAAAAAGAATGGGGACAATTATTGAATACCCAATCTTTTATGATAAATTAACGGCGAAAGAAAACTTAGACCTACATTGTGAATACATGGGCTACTACGATAAAAATGCAATTGACCATGCTTTACATTTAGTGAAACTACAAGGGGTAGATAATAAAAAAGTAAAAGATTTTTCATTAGGAATGAAACAACGACTCGGTATTGCAAGAGCAATCGTGACAAAGCCAGAATTGCTCATTTTAGATGAACCAATTAACGGTTTAGATCCAATTGGTATTAAAGAGTTACGAGACTTATTTAAAATGCTCTGCAAAGAATATGGCATTACATTATTAGTTTCTAGTCATATTTTAGGTGAAATGGAACTAATGGCCGATACAATTGGTGTGATTCAAAATGGAAAACTAATAAAAGAAGTTTCAATGAAGAGTATTAACGGAAAACAAACAGAGTACATTGAAATCACTGTTCCTGATGTGAAACGTGCAGCTTATATTTTAGAAGATAAACTTGGTATAAAAAACTACAAAATAATGAGTGGAACCATGATTCGTGTGTATGATACGTTAGCGTCTCAGCAGGCCATTTCAAAAGCACTTATTATGAACGATGTGGAAATTGAAAGTATTAATAAGAAACATAGTTCCTTAGAAGAATATTTCTTAAATGTAATGGATGGAGAGGGCATTCATGCTTAATGGATTGTTAGTGAATCTACTAAGTGGATTGATCGTAATGTTCATAAGTGGGATTTTATATTATAGAAAACCTGAGCGGAAATGGTTGTTAATTCTAATAGTAATAGGAATGTTAAGCTTCGTTACTGCTGGAATTAGAATGTTAGCAGCATAAAGACAGTTATATAAAGAATGGAGGAGTGGTTTGTATGCTTAGATTAATGAAGCTCGAATGGAAGAAACATAAATTATCTAGTTACTTTAAAGGGGTAGCAATTTGTATTATAGCAATTTTCGCTGCAGTAAGCCTTATGGCGTTGGGAATGAAAGCCGAGGGAGACGTGCTCTTCTTTGACTTCACGCAACAAATGGTTTTAATAAACACTTTTATTAGGATAACATTCATTATTTTTAGTTCGGTCATTTTATCACGTTTAGTAATTGATGAGTATAAGAACAAAACAATGCAACTACTATTTATGTACCCATTGCAACGAAAAATGCTAATGAGAGCGAAATTAACAATTGTTTTTTGTTTTTGTTTTGTGAGCACGATTATCGCTACTTTCAGTATCAGTTTGCTTGTATATTTTGTGAGTCCAATGATGGGACTGATTGAAACACCAGCTACGATAGGTGAAATAATATCTATCGTTCCAACTACTTTTATAAGTGCATTTATGATATCTGGTATAAGTTTAATTCCTTTATTTTTTGGGATGAGAAAGAAATCGACACCCACAACAATTACTTCTGCAGTAATAATCGGAATGCTAATTAGTAGTAACTTTGGTCCTGGAAACGGTCAAGTAAGTCTGTTTAATTTTATAGCTATCCCAATAGTGCTCTGTTTATTAGGAATTTTCATCAGTTATCTTTCATATCGTAAAATCGACAAGATCGATGTGGCGTGAAGCAAGCTTAAAACAAAAACGAACTGGGGTATGAATAGTGAAAAAAATGATAGTAATTGCAATATTATTCATTACAATTGCTAGTGTAGTTTTTGGTATTAAGGTATTTCAGGGGAAAGATTTTAAGAAAGAAAAGTCTTTTGAGATAAATAATATAAAAGAAATAGAAGTAGACAATGAAAACTGGAATCTTGAATTTAAAAGTACAGACGCTAATAAAATAGTAATTTCCGCTCAAGGTGAACAAGCAGATAAAGAGATAGATCCTGTCAAAATAGAAAATGATGAAAATAAAATTGTGATTAAGCAAAAACAAAAGATGAACAGATTTTTTAATGGTTTCACGTTTAGGAAGAAAAATAGTATATCTATAGCTATTCCGAAGAAAGAAATAGATAAAATTGTAGTAAATAATAAATCGGGTGATGTGAAAATAAGAGATATAGTAGTAAAAAATATCATGACAAAAGGCAAGTCTGGAGATGAAATGATTACAGGACTATCAGCCGAGAAAGGTGAATTTATATCGCAAAGTGGAGAGTTAGTTTTAAAAGGTAGTTCAGTACAAGAATTAAATATAAAGTCTACGACTGGTGATAACTATATAACAAATGTAAGTAACTCAAATATGAACATCACATCAACATCTGGGGAAGTATTACTGAAAGATATGACAGAAGGAAAATCATTATTTATAGAAACAAAATCAGGTGATATTGGCGTACGGTATAAAGGTGTCCCTGCATCATTGAAGCTTATGGCTAAAAGTAATTCGGCTGACGTAATAGTGGATTTAAAAGGACTTAAGAAAGATAAAAATACAGACAAAATAAAAGTAGGAACGATTGGTGATGCAAAAAATGAAGCGAAGATTTTAAGTGAAACAGGAGTCATTTATATTGATTAAGTCCAAGGAGGAAGGAGGAATATCATGCTACGTCTTATGAAGTTAGAATTGAAGAAATTTAAGTTTGGATGGTATGTGAGGGGAGCAGTTATTGCAAATATTATTATACTGGCATTATTAATCTTTGTTAGTTTCATTGCACAAATAGAAGGAGATCCAGAAATAAGAGATCCGCAGATGATTTTGTTAATGGCTAGTACAGTAGTAAGAGCAACATTTATTATTTTTGGTAGTGTATTAATAGCAAGGTTAATAATTGACGAATATAAAAATAAAACAATACTACTCATGTTTTCTTATCCCATTAATCGAAAGAAAATGATGGCTAGTAAGTTGGCTATTACAGCGATAGTAACATTTATAACAGTTATTGTATCTAACATTTTAGTAGTAGGAATTTTCTTTGGGATAGATAGTTGTTTTTCAATTCTTCCTCATTCATTCACAGTAGATCAATTGGTGCAAGAAGGAATAAAACTAGTTCCTTTAGCCATTGCAACTGCGGGGATGAGTTTAATCCCATTATATTTCGGAATGCGTAAACGTTCAGTGCCAACTACAATTGTTTCATCTCTTATCGTTGTCTCAATTGCAATGAATACCAACCCAGAGTTTCCTACAGCAACTTTACTTCCCCTTCAACTAGCATTGGCGGCAATTGGAGTTGTGATTGCATATTACGGCATTAAAAATATAGAGAAGGAAGATATAACTGTATGAAAAGAATAAGAAAAAGAGTTGGCGTTACACCAACTCTTTTTTGTATATGTATGTTTCGGTACTACTCTGTAAATTTAGAGTGTGTGCTTAAATACTTTTGCACTCCTGGAGAAATGTTAAAGTTATTAGGACTTTTATATTCGATAGTAAACTCTCCGTCTCCACTTGTTTCAAAGGAGGTTGCATAGCTATTCATTTTAGCATCGTAAGAAGTGTTTTTGACTTCTGCATCTAGATTAAAATATTTTGTAATATATTCTTTTGATTCCGTAATTGCTGCTTGTTTTCCCCAAGGGGTACCATAATAGGTGAAATAAAGAGATACACTAATAACTCCAATAATAGAAGTTAATAAAATAGTGCCCATAGCTATTTTTTTATTCTTTGTATTCAATTTGGTTACTCCTCTTCATAGTATGTATTCATTTTAACCTATCTTTTCCATAAAACAACTATTAAGAAAAAATAGTTTCACATGAAACAAGTTACAGAAAAAGACAAGATATGTAAACATCTTGTCTTTTTTGTCGTTACATTTTAGGAGCTTCCATTCCAGCCGCAGCCCATTCTTCTTTTGCGGGGCCATATACGCCAGGAACTGTTAAGCCAGCTTGTCGCATTAAAACCGTCATTTGTCCGCGGTGGTGATTTTGATGATTAATGAGTGTCATTAAAAATATAGAATTCGGCATAGGGCGACCAAAGAAGTCATTAATAGTAGCTAAGTCTTTATCAGTCCATTTACTTTGAAGTGTTTCAACAAAAGCCGCGTTTACTTTACGGTATTCATCTGCAATTGTTTTTGCAGAAGTTGGAACAGGATAATCTTTCGTTTCTCCTTCAAACTTTAGCCCTGTGCCAGATAGTATCACAGGAACTGCCGTCACGATGTGCCAAGCAATTCTTCCTAACGTCCAGTGCCCAGGTGCAATTTCCTGTGATAAAGATGCATCGGTTAATGAATCAAGCATTTTCTGAGTAGACTCAGCCTCGTATGTCCATGATTGTAAAAAGCCTTCAATTGTTTGGTACATAGTTATCCCTCCTATTTTTATTCATAGATTAAATTCGTGAGAGATAATATAATCCCTGTTCCACAAGAAATAATTAATTAAGCATTGCTACAATATGAAAACAATTAGAAAATATTTGTAAAAGTGTCAGGAAACGAATGTGCTCATTCGTATATATAATGAATAAAGAATGGGATAAAGAGTGGTGATAAGGGTGAAGGATATAGAAATAGTAGAAGGTCTTCGAAAACAAGATATGTTAGCATTACATACAGCGATTGATCGATATGGAGATTTAATTTATAAGGTAGTTCATAGTATTTTAGATACGGCACATAGTAAGGTGTTAGTGGATGAATGTGTTGACGATATTTTATTAATCGTTTGGTACAACATTAGTAGTTATGATGAAAATCGTGGGAAGTTTAGAAACTGGCTTATATCTGTCGCTAAGTTTAAAGCCATTGATTATAAACGAAAAAGTAATAAGGCTTATCAATTACAAGAGTTTCAGCAAGAAAGATATGAAGATAGAAAAAATGTCAATTTAACAAAAGAAGAGAGAGATTATAATTTTTACGTTTTAATTAAAGAATTGAATGAAGAAGATAAGAAAATTTTTATAAAAAGGTATTTAGATGAATATAGCGTACAAGAAATAGCGCTTGAATTCGGTATGACACGAGATACGGTATATAGCAGGCTGTCAAGAGGGAGAAAGAAATTGAAGAAGCTGTTGGGGGGGAAAAGGAATGAATAAAGAAAAGTTACTTCAGGAATTAAATAACTTACAGTATAGCGATAATTTTGTAGATGATTATAGAAATGATGAGAAAATAGATAAAACGAAAATAGATCGTACAAAAGAAACTGTAACCAAAACAATTTTAATGAAACGTTGTTATGAGGTTGTACAAGAAGAGTTACAGGGAAGCGAAGAGATTTTATATAGTATGCTTGCCGAAAATCATCATGTGAAAAATTGGCAGACAGGCACAGCCATGACATTAGGGGTAGGCGTTCTTGCAATGAACTTCGGTATTAATAATGTGTTAATCGTTACAAATAAACGGTTGTATGTGTTTTTTATGGATCGTTATTATAATGAAGTTGATTTAAAGGTATGTGTATTGAATGAAGTAGCTTATATGAAAACAATATTAGACCGTAAAGGTGGAAGCGAGTTTCTGCATATAAAGTATAAAAATGATAAGGAATACGTATTATTGGGAAATGCTGATGATTACAGAGAGTTATTTCAAATAGTAGGTAGGTTGAAAATAGCAAATGGAATAGAATTGAGATTACAAGATAAGAAATTAAAGAGAAAGTTAACTTTAAAACGAAGTGTATTCAATATAATCATGTATTCACTTGTTATATATATTATGTACAAAGCCTATATTAATTTTCTGCCATAATAGGAAAAGACGGCTTCACATATATGAAGTCGTCTTTTAATTAACTTTCTTCCCACTTTTCCTCATCAACCATAAGAAATAAGGTGTTCCAAGTATAGCAACTTTTTTCGCCGGTTTATCTAATTTTGTTTCCCCTTCAGTATGTTTAATTGTTATAGTTTGCTTTTTATCTTCTATCGTTGTTACCTTTTTCTCCTCTTTTTTGCTGTCCGCATTCAACAGCGAATAGAAGAACAACCATGAAAATACTAAGAATTTTCTTCATCTTCTTTCCCAAAATAAGTTTTTTATTCGTAATTATATTTTTAAAATTTTGCTGAAAAATAACGAATTATACGAATATCGTTATGTAAGATTAAAATCCATATGTGTATGAAGAATTTAGAAAAGGAATTTCATTTAACTAGAGAGGCGAAAGTACAAGCAAAAGGAGATAGTATCGCATGTAATAATTATTAGAATGTACGGGATAAATCTATATTTATCTCCACTGAATAAAGCTTTCGGTCTGATTTGATAAATGTTTTTTAATTTCTTACTTGTACTTATAAGATTGAATTTGAAGGAAGGAATCAACATGTCTTCATGGCTCAATAATACAAATGGATATTGTAGTTGTAATAATCAAAATGGTGTACATGTTGATTCGTGTTGTTTTAGTTGTGATGGGACAGTCCCTAAGCTTGGTCCAACAGGTCCAACAGGTCCAATGGGTTCAACAGGTCCAACGGGAGCAACCGGTTCAACAGGATCAACGGGTTCAACAGGTCCAACCGGAGCGACAGGTTCAACAGGTCCGACGGGAGCAACAGGAGCAACAGGAGCAACAGGAGCAACAGGTCCAACGGGATCAACGGGTTCAACAGGTCCAACCGGAGCGACAGGTTCAACAGGAGCAACAGGTTCAACAGGTCCGACGGGAGCGACAGGTTCAACAGGTTCAACAGGTCCAACAGGATCGACAGGATCAACTGGTCCGACGGGATCAACAGGTCCAACAGGATCGACGGGAGCAACAGGTCCAACGGGTTCAACAGGATCAACAGGTCCGACGGGAGCAACAGGTACAAGTATCACGGCGACATATGCATTTGCAAATAATACGTCGGGAACAGCGATATCTGTAGTTCTTGGTGGAACGAATGTCCCGCTTCCAAATAATCAAAACATCGGTCCAGGAATTACTGTTTCTGGTGGAAACACAGTATTTACGGTTGCAAATGCTGGTAATTATTATATTTCATATACAATTAATATAACGGCTTCATTATTAGTCAGTTCACGGATTACAATTAATGGAGGGGCACTTGCTGGGACGATTAATGCTCCTGCGGTAGCAACCACATCATTTAGTGCAACAATCATTACAACTCTCGCAGCAGGAGATGCTATTAGCTTGCAATTATTTGGTTTGTTAGCTGTCGCAACATTATCAACAACTACTCCAGGAGCAGTGTTAACGATAATAAGATTAAGTTAAACTATAACTCTCTTACTCTTTTAAGATTAAGAGAGTTTCTACATATAATAAGAAGTTAATGAAGTAAAGCATAGTTATACAAAAGTCAGAATATTATGATTGTAACGCTATGGTGACTATAATATAATGAAAATAACCATCATGAATGAACATTCATTTATTTTTATGTATTTGAAGGGGGAATGAAGGTGGAAAAACCATGGTTGAAAAGTTATCCAGAGGAAATTCCGAGTACGATTTCTTATGATATTCAGCCGCTTCATAGATATGTAGAACAGATGGCTTCTCGCTACCCAGAAAAGAAAGCGCTTCACTTTTTAGGGAAGGATATTACGTTTTCGGACTTCCATGATAAGGTGAAGAGGTTTGCAAATTATCTTCAAAAGCTCGGTGTGGAAAAGGGTGATCGAGTTGCTATTATGTTGCCGAATTGTCCGCAAGCTGTAATTGGTTATTACGGCACATTACTTGCGGGAGGTATCGTAGTACAAACAAATCCACTGTATACAGAGAGAGAATTAGAATATCAGCTTCATGACTCGGGAGCAAAAGTAATTCTTTGTCTCGATTTAGTGTTTCCAAGAGTAACGAATGTTCAATCTGCTACAAAAATTGAGCATATTATCGTAACTCGTATTGCGGACTTTTTACCATTCCCTAAAAATCTATTGTATCCATTTGTGCAGAAAAAACAGTCAAATTTAGTTGTGAAAGTATCAGAGAGTGAAACGATTCATCTTTGGAATTCAGTAGAAAAAGAAGTGAATACGGATGTTGAGGAGCCTTGTGATCCTGAAAATGATCTAGCTCTTTTACAGTACACAGGAGGAACAACCGGATTTCCGAAAGGCGTTATGTTAACGCATAAAAACCTCGTCTCTAACACGTTAATGGGAGTTCAATGGTTATATAATTGCAAAGAAGGAGAAGAAGTCGTTCTTGGGGTTCTTCCATTTTTCCACGTGTACGGCATGACGGCTGTTATGAATTTGAGTGTTATGCAAGGATACAAAATGGTCCTTATTCCAAAGTTTGATATGAAAATGGTTTTTGAAGCGATTAAGAAGCATAAAGTGACACTATTTCCAGGGGCACCAACTATTTATATCGCTCTTTTAAATAGCCCACTTTTAAAAGAATACGATATTTCTTCTATTCGTGCTTGTATTAGTGGATCAGCACCACTGCCAGTAGAAGTACAGGAAAAGTTCGAAACAGTTACAGGTGGTAAACTAGTAGAGGGATATGGTTTAACAGAATCCTCTCCAGTTACACATAGTAATTTTTTATGGGAA
Source organism: Bacillus sp. JAS24-2 (assembly GCF_008274905.1). NCBI lineage: Bacteria > Bacillati > Bacillota > Bacilli > Caryophanales > Bacillaceae > Bacillus > Bacillus sp. JAS24-2. The sequence goes on along the minus strand of NZ_CP031068.1, from coordinate 4,306,476 downwards.
AAGCGAGTGCCAGGTAGCATTGGAGTTCCGTGGCCAGATACAGAAGCAATCATTATGTCACTTGAGACTGGTGAGGCATTACCGCCAGGAGAAATAGGGGAAATTGTAGTGAAAGGTCCTCAAATTATGAAAGGATACTGGAATAAGCCAGAGGAAACAGCGGCTGTATTGCAAGATGGCTGGCTCCATACAGGTGATGTTGGCTACATGGATGAAGATGGATTTTTCTATGTAAAAGATCGCAAGAAAGATATGATTGTCGCGAGTGGATTTAATGTGTATCCTCGTGAAGTTGAAGAAGTATTATATGAGCATGAAAAAGTGCAAGAAGTAGTGACAATTGGAGTTCCAGATCCGTACCGAGGAGAGACAGTTAAAGCATTTGTTGTGTTAAAAGAAGGTACGGAGTGCTCTGAGGAAGAATTAAATCAGTTTGCACGTAAATATTTAGCGGCTTATAAAGTGCCGAAAGTATATGAGTTTAGAGATGAATTGCCGAAAACGACAGTAGGGAAAATTTTGCGCCGTGTTCTAATAGATGAAGAGAAGAGAAAGAATGAGGATGAGCAAACGGGCTAAGGCCCTTTCTTTTTGAAAAAATAGGATTGACACTTTTCTAAATAGTCAGTATTATAAGAATATGAATGACTATTCATTCAGTCATCTTCTTGAAGGGGACAGTAAAGTGAAGAAAAATAGACCGAAATACAATCAAATTATTGATGCGGCAGTCATTGTGATTGCGGAGAATGGGTACCACCAAGCGCAAGTTTCTAAAATCGCAAAGCAAGCTGGGGTAGCTGATGGCACGATTTATTTATATTTTAAAAATAAAGAAGATATATTAATATCCTTATTCCAAGAGAAGATGGGAGAATTTGTCGAAACAATTCGTCAAAAAACAGCAGGAATTGAAAGCGCTGTATCGAAGTTATTCATGTTGGTAGAAACGCACTTCTTGCTGTTGTCGCAAAATGATCCTCTTGCTATCGTTACGCAATTAGAGCTGAGGCAGTCCAATCAAGACTTGCGCCTTAAAATAAATGAAGTATTAAAAGGCTACTTACAAGTTATGGATGAGATTTTAGAGACTGGTATAAAACAAGGTGAATTTCAAGCAGATTTAAATGTTCGCGTGGCAAGACAAATGATCTTTGGAACAGTGGATGAAGTTGTGACCAATTGGGTAATGAGCGATCATAAGTATGATCTGGTCGCACTTTCAAAAACGGTACACGGGCTACTTATTGCAGCTTGTGGTTATCGTCAATAATGGGAGGGATCATGTTGAAATTCCTATCTGTAAGAGTTGAAGATCATATCGCGGTGGCGACGTTAAATCACGCACCAGCGAATGCGATGTCTTCACAAGTTATGCATGACGTTACTGAATTAATTGATCAAGTGGAAAAGGATGATAACATTCGTGTTGTTGTTATTCATGGTGAAGGACGTTTCTTCTCAGCGGGAGCAGATATTAAAGAATTTACATCTGTTACTGAAGCGAAGCAAGCAACAGAATTAGCACAGCTTGGACAAGTTACGTTTGAGCGTGTTGAAAAATGTTCAAAACCAGTTATTGCGGCAATTCATGGAGCGGCACTGGGCGGCGGCCTTGAGTTTGCTATGTCTTGCCACATGCGCTTTGCAACTGAAAGTGCAAAACTTGGTTTACCTGAATTAACACTTGGATTAATTCCTGGCTTTGCAGGTACACAGCGCTTACCACGTTATGTTGGGAAAGCGAAAGCTTGTGAAATGATGTTAACAAGCACACCAATTACTGGTGCAGAAGCATTAAAGTGGGGACTTGTTAACGGATTGTTCTCTGAAGAATCTCTTTTAGATGATACGCTTAAAGTTGCAAAACAAATTGCTGGAAAAAGTCCAGCAACAACTCGTGCTGTACTAGAGTTATTGCAAACGACAAAATCGTCTCATTACTATGAAGGTGTACAACGTGAATCACAGATTTTTGGTGAAGTATTTACGAGTGAAGATGGAAGAGAAGGTGTAGCTGCATTTTTAGAAAAGCGTAAACCTTCATTTAGTGGCAGGTAGTTCAATTATTTTTTTAATATAAATTAACAGAAAATTAAAATTGATAGAATCTTTCTGAAAAACAAGGGGGTAAATGGAATGAACATCTACGTACTCATGAAACGAACATTTGATACAGAAGAAAAAATCGTAATTAAAAACGGTGCAATTTACGATGGCGAAGCGGAATTCATCATCAACCCTTACGATGAATATGCAATTGAAGAAGCAATTCAAGTAAGAGACGCACAAGGTGGAGAAGTTACAGTTGTAACAGTCGGTGGCGAAGATAGTGAGAAAGAACTTCGTACTGCATTAGCAATGGGCTGTGATAAAGCTGTATTAATTAATATTGAAGATGACGTAGAAAATGGTGACCAGTTCACGACAGCAAAAGTGCTTGCTGAATATTTAAAAGATAAAGATGCAGATTTAATTTTAGGCGGAAACGTTGCAATTGATGGTGCATCTGGACAAGTAGGACCACGCGTAGCTGAAGCGTTAAATATTCCGTATGTAACGACAATTACAAAACTTGAAATTGACGGTACAAATGTGAAGATTGAGCGTGATGTTGAAGGTGATACAGAAGTGATTGCAACTTCATTACCAGTTTTAGTAACAGCACAGCAAGGTTTAAATGAACCGCGTTACCCATCGCTTCCAGGTATTATGAAAGCGAAGAAAAAGCCGCTAGAAGAATTAGAATTAGATGATTTAGATTTAGAAGAAGATGATGTGGAAGCAAAGACAAAAACAATTGAAATCTATTTGCCTCCTAAGAAAGATGCAGGAAAAGTGTTACAAGGCGAGCTGCAAGATCAAGTAAAAGAACTTGTATCGTTGCTCCATACAGAAGCGAAAGTAATCTAATAAAATACGAAATTATATATGCAGGAGGGAAAATCTATGGCTCGTAAAGTATTAGTAATGGGTGAAGTTCGTGATGGATCGCTACGTAACGTTTCTTTTGAAGCGGTAGCAGCAGCAAAAACAATTGCAGAAGGCGGTGAAGTAGTAGGTCTTCTAATTGGAGACAGCGTTGCCTCTTTTGCAAATGAATTGATTCATTACGGTGCAGATCGCGTTGTGACAGTTGAAAATGATAAATTAAAATCATATACATCTGATGGTTATGCACAAGCGTTTTTAGCTGTACATGCTGAAGAAAATCCAGAAGGTATTGTCTTTGGACATACAGCACTTGGCAAAGATTTATCACCAAAATTAGCAGCGAAGCTTGAAGCTGGTTTAATTTCTGACGTAACTGCTTTAGAGGTTGAAGGTGGAAATGTTATCTTCACTCGTCCAATTTACTCTGGTAAAGCATTCGAGAAGAAGATTGTAACAGACGGCATCTTATTTGCGACAGTGCGTCCAAATAACATTGCAACTCTGGAAAAAGATGAGTCTCGCAGCGGTGACGTATCTTCTATTACAGTTGATGTGAAAGATTTACGTACAATCATTCAAGATGTTGTCCGTAAAACGGCAGAAGGTGTGGATCTTTCTGAAGCGAAAGTTATTATCGCTGGTGGACGCGGTGTGAAGAGTGAAGAAGGCTTTAAACCATTAAAAGAGTTAGCTGACGTACTAGGCGGCGCTGTTGGGGCATCTCGTGGTGCTTGTGACGCTGAATACTGTGATTACTCATTACAAATTGGTCAAACTGGTAAAGTTGTTACCCCAGACTTATACATTGCATGTGGTATTTCTGGTGCGATTCAGCATTTAGCAGGTATGTCTAACTCAAAAATAATCGTTGCGATTAATAAAGATCCAGAAGCAAGTATCTTTAAAGTAGCTGACTACGGTATTGTCGGTGACTTATTCGAAGTTGTACCTCTTTTAACAGAAGAGTTTAAAAAGTTAAAAGTACATTCATGATTTTAGTACCCTTGAGTTCCAAGTGAAGTACCCCTATATATAGAAAAAGGTGAGAGATCCCCTGTCTCTCATCTTTTTAGTATTTAATCCGTATTTTTATATAGTATAAAGGAACATTTTTTTGTTACAATACATAACGATACATATTATTCGCCACGTATATAAGTTAATGATATACTCTTGGTAGAATATACTTGAAGGAGGAAATAAAATGGCAATTGTAAACGCAAATGACCAAAGCTTCGCAGCTGAAACTAGCGAAGGTGTTGTATTATTAGATTTCTGGGCACCTTGGTGTGGACCTTGTAAAATGATCGCTCCTGTATTAGAGGAAATCGATGCAGAACTAGGCGAAAAAGTAAAAGTAGTAAAAGTAGACGTTGATGAAAACCAAGAAACTGCTCGTCAATTCGAAGTAATGAGCATTCCAGCTCTTTTCGTATTAAAAGACGGTAAAGTAGTTGATCAAGCGTTAGGTTACAAACCGAAAGAAGCGTTAGTAGAATTAGTTTCTAAACACTTCTAAAATAAAAAAAGCTACCATTTGGTAGCTTTTTTTATTTTCTTTTTTACAGTCTTTCCGTTACAATAAAAGAACGTATGTTGGGTGTTTGGGCATAGTATGTTTTCAAGGGAAAATAAAAATGCTAAGTATGTAGAAATGGAGGGAGACGAGTGCACGAACATTTGAAAGAGAAGTTGGCTATTTTACCAGATCAACCTGGTTGTTATTTGATGAAAGATAAGCAAGGAACGGTTATATATGTCGGAAAGGCAAAAGTGCTTAAAAATCGTGTGCGCTCGTACTTTACTGGTTCACATGATGGGAAAACACTGCGGCTTGTAGGAGAAATTGTTGATTTTGAATATATTGTAACTTCTTCGAATTTAGAAGCACTTATTTTAGAGTTAAATCTAATTAAAAAATATGATCCGAAATATAATATTCAATTAAAAGATGATAAAACATATCCTTTTATTAAAATTACAGCGGAGAAGCAACCTCGCTTACTCATTACTCGAAACGTAAAAAAAGATAAAGGGAAATATTTTGGTCCTTATCCAAATGCACAATCTGCTCATGAAACGAAAAAACTGCTAGATCGTATGTATCCACTTCGGAAATGCACGAATATGCCAGATAAAGTTTGTTTGTATTATCATATGGGTCAATGTTTAGCGCCTTGTGTGAAAGAAGTGACGGAAGAACAAAATAAAGAAATTGTAGATGAAATTATTAAGTTTTTAAATGGTGGACATAAAGAAGTTCGTTCAGAACTAGAAATAAAAATGTATGAGGCCTCAGAGAAACTAGAGTTTGAACGTGCAAAAGAGTTGCGTGATCAAATTGCTCATATTGATGCGATTATGGAAAAGCAAAAGATGATTATGAGTGACTTAGTGGATCGTGATGTGTTTGGATATGCAGTGGATAAAGGATGGATGTGTGTTCAAGTTTTCTTCGTTCGAAAAGGAAAGCTAATTGAACGTGATGTTTCTATGTTTCCAATTTACGATGAACCGGAAGAGGGTTTTTTAACGTTTATCGGCCAATTTTATGAAAACAGTAGTCATTTTAAGCCGAAGGAAATTGTCGTTCCAGGAAGTATAGACTCGGAATTAGTAGAGCGCTTTTTAGAAGTGGAAGCGACGCAGCCGAAACGTGGTAAGAAAAAAGACCTTGTAGAATTGGCAAATAAAAATGCGAAGATTGCTCTTGAAGAGAAGTTTTACTTAATTGAACGTGATGAAGAACGAACGATTAAAGCGGTAGATCATTTAGGGAAGCAGCTTGGGATTGAAACGCCATATCGTATTGAAGCGTTTGATAACTCAAATATTCAAGGAACAAATCCCGTTTCTGCAATGATTGCTTTTATCGATGGGAAACCGGCGAAGAAAGAGTATCGAAAATATAAAATTAAAACGGTTCAAGGACCAGATGATTATGAGTCTATGAGAGAAGTTGTGAGGCGCCGTTATACAAGGGCGCTTAAAGAAAATTCACCTTTACCTGATTTGATTATTATTGATGGAGGAAAAGGCCATCTAGCGGCTGCAAGTGATATTTTAGAGAATGAGCTCGGATTATATATTCCGATGGCAGGTCTTGTAAAAGATGATAAACATAAAACCTCCCATTTAATTATTGGGGATCCACCGGAACCTGTGATGCTTGAGAGAAATAGCCAAGAATTTTATTTATTGCAGCGTATTCAAGATGAGGTGCATCGATTTGCGATTACATTCCATCGTCAATTACACGGGAAATCTGTCATTCAATCAGCATTGGATGATATTCCAGGAATCGGTGATAAACGGAAAAAGGTATTGTTAAAACATTTTGGTTCATTAAAGAAGATGAAAGAAGCTTCTATAGAGGAATTTGTCGAAGCGGGTATGCCGAAAAATGTCGCGGAGACGATTTATACGTATTTAACAGATAAGAAGACGTTGTAGTTTACAACGTCTTCTGTTTTTTGGTATAATTTCTGAAGATTTAAAATAAATGCATCTGAATGAAAATACAAAAAAGTCAACTAAACTGATATGTCTAGTTGACTGTAGGTAATGCTTACACTTCAATGAGATCTTTTATATCCCATTTTACAAGAAATGTAATAGAGTCAGAACGTTTTTTCTTTTCTTCGTATGACTCTGCAACGACGTTCCGTTGCTTTTGGATTTGTTCAGCGATGAATCCGGCTTCTAGTTGATAAGAAGAATGTCGTTTTTGTTTTTGACGTTCTGCGATGAGTGTGCCTTTAAGTTGGAACTGCATTTCACGACGCTTATGTTCAACAATGCTTAAAGTGCCCCAGCCAGCTTTTTCAAAGAACTGAATGACTTCTTCAATTGTTTCTAGCGGATATTTTCTTGCAAGGTTTCTACCAGACCAGTATAAAATACCATCTAAATCGTTGCCGATTAAATCAGGTAGTAATTCTTCACGTAGCAATTCATAAGCGAAGGCGTTCAATGAAACATCTTCTAAAGATGTTGTATCGATTGTATTTTTACTCACAATATTCCCCTCTTTCTATAGGGATTATTATATAACATTTCACATTTATAAAAACAGATTTTTCTTTAGGAAAATCTGAATATATAAGAAGAAAAAAAGAATTGGCAAATTATATGCAAATTATGTATACGTTTTCTTGACGCTTCGACAAAAATAGGAGTAAAATGAACTTGGTATCAAATTATGCTGAAATATTTCGAATAATTTTTTCAGTTTTTCTTATGCCAATAGTGAAAAAACATTATTGTCATAAACTAATCTGAAAACAGCAGTCAAACATTCAAGGGGGGTAATGGGGACATGAAAGGCCGCGAGTATACGTTTCGTAAGTGGCACTCATTAATGGGGGTCATCCCGGTTGGTGTCTTTTTGACGCAACATTTAATTGTAAACAACTTTGCAACACGAGGAGCAGAGGCTTTTAACAAAGCTGCAGGCTTTATGGAGCTCCTTCCATTCCGGTATGCGCTAGAAATTTTCATCATCTTTTTACCGATACTGTACCATGCTATATATGGCTTATATATTGCATTTACAGCTAAGAACAATGCGGTTTCTTACGGTTATTTCCGTAACTGGATGTTCGTTTTCCAAAGAATTTCAGGTATCGTTACGCTGATCTTCATTTCTTGGCACGTCTGGGAAACTCGTATTCAAGCAATGTTAGGTAAAGAGGTAAACTATGATATGATGGCAGATATTTTAAACAATCCAGCTATGTTTGCATTCTACTTAGTTGGTGTTGTTTCAACAATTTTCCACTTTGCAAATGGACTATGGACATTCTGCATCAGCTGGGGAATTACAGTATCTCCACGTTCACAAAGAATCTCTACTTATGTAACATTAGCTATTTTCTTAGGTTTATCTTATGTAGGTGTGAGTGCATTATTAGCGTTCATCGATCCACAGCTAGCAAACCAGTAAGGAGTGGGAGAGCATGAAAGGGAAACTTATAGTAGTCGGCGGTGGCTTGGCTGGCTTAATGGCAACGATTAAAGCGGCAGAAGCAGGAGTAAATGTTGAACTGTTTTCTTTAGTACCAGTAAAACGTTCACATTCTGTATGTGCTCAGGGCGGAATTAACGGTGCCGTAAATACGAAAGGTGAAGGGGATTCTCCATGGATCCACTTTGACGATACAATTTATGGTGGGGACTTCTTAGCGAACCAACCACCAGTTAAAGCAATGTGTGAAGCAGCACCTGGTATCATTCATTTAATGGACCGTATGGGTGTTATGTTCAACCGTACGGAAGAAGGACTTCTTGATTTCCGTCGATTTGGTGGAACGCAACATCACCGTACAGCATTTGCTGGTGCAACAACTGGACAGCAATTACTTTACGCATTAGATGAGCAAGTACGTCGTCACGAAGTAGCAGGACTTGTAACGAAATATGAAGGTTGGGATTTCTTACGAGCTGTTGTTGATGATGAAGGTGTGTGCCGAGGAATCGTTGCACAAGACTTACAAACTATGGAGATTAGAAGTTTCGGAGCAGATGCCGTGATTATGGCAACAGGGGGCCCTGGTATCATTTTCGGAAAATCAACAAACTCCATTATCAATACAGGTACAGCAGCTTCTGCTGTATATCAACAAGGCGCATATTATGCAAACGGTGAGTTCATTCAAATTCACCCAACGGCAATTCCTGGAGACGATAAATTACGTCTTATGAGTGAATCTGCACGTGGTGAAGGTGGACGTGTTTGGACATATAAAGATGGTAAACCATGGTACTTCTTAGAAGAAAAATATCCGGCTTACGGAAACCTTGTACCTCGTGACATCGCAACGCGTGAAATCTTTGATGTTTGCGTAGAGCAAAAACTAGGTATTAACGGTGAAAACATGGTGTACTTAGATCTTTCTCATAAAGATCCAAAAGAACTAGATATTAAACTAGGTGGAATTATTGAAATCTATGAGAAATTTACAGGGGATGATCCTCGTAAACTACCGATGAAAATCTTCCCAGCTGTTCACTATTCAATGGGCGGACTATGGGTTGATTATAAACAGATGACAAATATTCCAGGTTTATTTGCAGCAGGTGAGTGTGATTATTCTATGCACGGTGGTAACCGTCTTGGTGCAAACTCACTATTATCAGCAATTTATGGTGGTATGGTAGCAGGACCAAACGCAATTGAGTATATGAAAGGTCTTTCTAAATCATCTGATGCTGTTTCATCTACTGTATATGAGCAAAATGAATTAATCGAAACAGAGAAATTTAACAATATTTTAACGATGGATGGTAACGAAAATGCGTATGTTCTTCATAAAGAGCTTGGAGAATGGATGACAGATAACGTTACAGTAGTTCGTGAAAATAAAAAATTATTAGAAACAGATGCGAAAATTGAAGAATTAATGGCTCGTTACAAACGTATTAACATTAACGATACAGCAAGATGGAGTAACCAAGGTGCTTCATTTACACGCCAACTTGCAAATATGTTTGAGTTAGCACGTGTTATTACAATTGGCGCATATAACCGTAATGAGAGCCGTGGGGCGCATTACAAACCTGAATTCCCAAATCGTGATGATGCAAACTTCTTAAAAACTACGATGGCAAAATTTGAGGGAGAAGGAAATGCACCAGCATTCCATTACGAGGACGTTGATATTTCGTTAATTAAACCACGTAAACGTGATTATTCTTCAAAACACGATGTAGCTGCTAAGGGTGAAGAGAAGGGGGATAAACAACATGTCTGAGAAAACAATCCGCCTCATCATTACGAGACAAGACGGGCCAGATGCGCAAGCGTTTGACCAAGAGTTTGAAATTCCATATCGTCCGAATATGAATATTATCTCAGCACTTATGGAAATCCGTCGTAATCCTGTTGATTCAAAAGGGAACCAAACAACTCCGATTGCATGGGATATGAACTGCTTAGAGGAAGTATGTGGTGCATGTTCGATGGTGATTAACGGAAAACCACGTCAATCATGTACGGCACTTATCGATCAATTAGAGCAACCAATTCGCTTAAAACCGATGAAGACATTCCCGGTTGTACGTGACTTGCAAGTTGATCGTAGTCGCATGTTTAATGCTCTAAAACGCGTTAAAGCGTGGATTCCAATTGATGGTACGTATGACCTAGGTCCAGGACCAAGAATGCCTGAGAAAAAGCGTCAATGGGCTTATGAGCTTTCAAAATGCATGACATGTGGTGTTTGCTTAGAATCATGTCCAAACGTAAACAGTAAGTCTGACTTTATTGGACCAGCACCGTTATCACAAGCTCGCTTATTCAACTCACATCCAACGGGTGAAATGCATAAAGCAGATCGCTTACGTGCAATTATGGGAGATGGAGGACTAGCAAACTGTGGTAACTCTCAAAACTGTGTGCAATCATGTCCGAAGGGTATTCCTTTAACAACTTCAATTGCGGCATTAAACCGTGATACAACAATTCAATCGTTCAAAGATTTCTTTGGTAGCGATAATAACTATTAATAAATATTGCCTCTTCATATCGAAGAGGCAATATTTATAACTTTATTTTTCTGTTTATTCTGTTTATTTAAAGGTGAAAAGGGGAGATAACAATGAAGAGGATTTCTTATATTGAAGACTTTGAGCAATGGGAAAGTGGTTTTTCGTTTTACAACCCTGTAAAGGTTCGTTTTGGTGAAGTAGATATGTTTGGACATGTAAATAATGTCGTTGCTTTTACTTATTTTGAAGAAGCTCGTATTGCGTTGTTTAAAGAACTTGGATTTATGCAAGAGTGGACACATGCATCATCAGAAACGATGATCGTTGTTGCGGATTTACAATGTAATTTTATTAAGCAAATATATTTTGATGAACAGCTGAAGGTGTATGTAAAGGCAGGATCGGTCGGGAATTCTTCTTTAGATTTACATTATATGGTGAAGAATGCAGCAGGAGAGGTTTGTTTAGTAGGTCGTGGAATGATGGTTCAAGCGTCGAAAAAAACAGGAAGAGGCGAACCATGGCCTGAAGAATGGAAGAAGAAATTACTACAATAATAGAGTGAAAGAAAAATAAGAGAGCAATTTGCTCTCTTATTTTTTGTCTTCCATCGCTTCTTCTAATGTTAAGTGATGTTTATATAGGTATGTAGCGTATGGATTACCAACGTAGCGTAAGTGCCATGGTTCATATGCATATTCTGTTGTATCTGTTTTATCTTCTAAGTAACGAATGACAAAGCCGAATTCATGAGCGTGTTCTGCGACCCATTTTCCTTCTGCTGTCTCCCCGAAGATAGGCTCTAATTGAAATTTAGCTGATTTTGAACTAATATCCATTGCTAAACCCGTTTGGTGTTCACTTGTACCAGGAATTGCGCTTACCGAATTAGCTTCGGCTTTTCCTTGGCGTCTAACGTATGTATCATGCAACGATTTTTGGCGTTTGTATGAACGATAACCAGATACAGCTGTAAGATCAAGCCCTTCTTTTTTCGCAGCTTTAAACATGTTTTCAAGTGCCTCTGCAGCATCTTTTCGCAGCAATGTTTTTTCTTTATCTTTTGGACTAATAAATGGTACATTTGGTCTCGTTAAGTCTTCAGGAATGTATCCATCTGGTAGTTTTCGATGTTTATTAATTAAGACAAGATTAGATTTGGGATTTGTTACCACTGAAAAGTCATTGTCTATTTTCTTTGCATTATGATCAGCTTTTGGAAAAGCAGGAATCTCTTCTTTTTTATGGTTATTATGCTTTTGACTTTCGACAGCTTTTGCTTCATTATGTAGTGGTGTTTTAGAACCAAAGTAAGCGAAAGATGTGATCCCGATTACAATAGTAGTGGCAGAAATAATTATTATCTTTTTCATGATGCCTTGTAATCACAGTCCCTTCTTAATAAAATGTGTAATGTTTTTTTTATTATAAATCTAGTTTGTTGGAAAAGGAATATAAGAGTCATAACGTAATAGAAATGCAAAGAAAATGTCAGAAAATGTGTGAATTTGTAGTATTTTTTTATATAATTCATTTCTTATCTTTCATGAAATGCATTTTTTATGTAATATATATACATAAGAAGATGTAGCGATTATCGAGAATAGAGAACTTCTTGTATAGACTGGGAGTGAATGGGAATGGATTTTGCAACAATTATTGGACTTATTTTAGGATTTGTAGCAGTGGTAGTAGGGATGGTCGTCAAGGGCGCTGACATAACAGCCTTATTAAATCCTGCCGCAGCATTAATTATTTTTATTGGTACATTTGCTGCAGTATGTATTGCATTTCCGATGAATCAACTAAAAAGGGTTCCAAAACTATTTAAAGTTCTTTTTGGTTCAAATAAAAAGGATTTAAGTTATGAACAGTTGCTAGAATTATTTGTTCATTGGACATCTGAAAGTAGAAAATACGGTATTTTGTCTTTAGAGCAACAATTAGACAAAATTCAAGATGAATTTCTTTTGCGCGGTATGAAATTTGTGATTGATGGCGTATCCGCAGAAGATTTGGAGCAGATTTTGGAATCTGAATTAGAGGCAATTGAAGAAAGACATGCAAAGGGAGCTGCTATTTTTTCACAAGCTGGTACGTATGCACCGACATTAGGAGTTTTAGGTGCTGTTATCGGTCTTGTAGCTGCGCTTGGTAACTTAACTGATATTGAAAAGTTAGGTCATGCTATTTCGGGTGCATTTATTGCAACGATTTTTGGTATTTTTTCAGGTTATGTATTATGGCATCCATTTGCAAATAAGTTAAAGCAAAAATCTTCAGCTGAAATTGAGAAAAAACGTTTAATCATTGATTGTTTATTAATGTTACAAGAAGGTACATATCCGTTTATTATGAAGAACCGCATTTTAGGTGCACTTTCTGCAACTGAGCGTAAAAAGCTAGAAAAAGGAGCAGAAAAAAATGCGGAGTAAGAAAAATAGAAGAGGCAAAAAGAAAAAACATGATGAGCATATCGATGAAACATGGTTAATCCCATATTCTGATATGTTAACGTTGTTATTTGCATTGTTTATCGTTTTATTCGCAATGAGTAGTATAGATGCTGCGAAGTTTAAACAGATGGCAGTTGCTTTTCGAAGTGAATTAGCTGGGGGAACAGGTAACAAAGAATTTTTAAGTGATCAAAAGCCAAATGATGAAAAAGAATTATCAGCAAGTAGCCTTGAGGCAGAACAAGCAAAAAAACAAGAAGAAGCTAGAGCTAAAGAAAAAAAAGAGATGGATGAATTGAAAGCATTACAAAAAAAGATTGATCAATATATTAATGAAAAACAATTATCCTCTTCTTTTCAAACTAAATTAACTGAAAAGGGATTAATGGTGACAATATTAGAAAATATACTGTTTGATTCGGGGAAAGCAGATGTGAAATTAGAATCTTTAGGGATTGCAAAAGAGATGTCTAGCTTACTTGTTTCAGCGTCACCTCGTGAAATTACAGTATCGGGTCATACGGATAATGTCCCTATTGCCAATGCGCAGTTTGCGTCGAATTGGGAATTAAGTACGCAGCGGGCAGTTAATTTTATGCAAGTATTACTGCAAAATAAAGAATTACAACCAGAAAAATTTAGTGCGATTGGATACGGAGAATACCGTTCAATTGCTCCAAACGATACACAAGAAGGAAAGGCAAAGAATAGACGTGTGGAAGTATTTATCTTGCCTTTAACAGAGAAAGTAAAATAAAAGAGGATGGCGAATGCCATCCTCTTTTATTTTACATCAAATGATTTTAAGTTGTCGCGACGGATTTTATCTTTTTCTGCATCTGATTTTTTGAAATCATAATCATATAAAGCGCCTTCCCAATCGCCATACATTGGATTCGGGAAAATAATGAATTTCTCACCAAATTGTGCTTTTGAATCTGCTACTGTTTGGTTACGATCTTTTACAGATTTTCCATCAAAACCTGTGAAATCAGATAAGTTATCACCGAAGAATAAGACAATATCATGAGTTTGAGAAACGAGTTCACGGCGTTTTTCTTTTCCTTTTTCTTTCGGATCTTGTAGTAATATATGTTCTTTCGTTGCTTGAGGAGCACCTACACGCTCAAGATTTTTAATTGTCGCATCTAGTTGATTCGTTTTACGATTTGAGATGTAGTAAATATCTACACCTTTAGACTCTGTATATTTTAAGAAATCAATTGCGCCTGGAAGGGCTTCAGCCTCAGCTTTGTTAATCCAATCATCCCATTTGTAAGGATAGCCTTTGCCTGTTTTTACGCTCATTGCTTGATGAGGACTGTTATCTAAAACAGTTTCGTCTAAATCAAGCACGATAGCAGGTTTTTTCTCTGTCCCTTTTGCAAGAATTGCATCAAGCTTTAATTGACCAATGTTGTACCCTTGGTAGTAAAGTGCTTTCGTTTCACCGGCTGTTTGATACCATAAATCAGCCATTAATTGTTGTTCTGTTAATTTTACTTTCTCTTCTTTCGCCACTGTTTTCTCTGGTGTTCCTGAACATGCTACAAGTGATGTAGATAGAACTGCTACAGATAATAAAGTGGTAATGCCCCTCTTCATCTTCATATGTATCCTCCTTGATGTTAGAAAATCATTTTATATTATATATTAAAATATAATATTTTTATATGAACATTTGCATATTGTCTTTTGTATATATAGTAGTATGTCCTATATTAGAAAGATGAGCAAAATAATAATAGTTGTTTTGACAATTTTTATTGTCGTAATGACAATTATAATTGACAAAAAGAACTTTGTTATTTACAATTTTAACTAAATAGAACAAATGATGGATTAATGACGATGTTTACATATAAGAGGATGAAGCGCGGTGCTATATTTTGTCTTGAATAAACATAGTCTTTGAAAGAGAGTACGAATGATACTAAAGGGGAGGCTTTATACTTGAGTTTACAAATTCAAAACTTAACGAAACAATTTGGGGAATCAAAAGCAGTTAACGGTTTGCAAATTTCGTTACCAAAAGGTGAAGTACTAGGGTTACTTGGACGAAATGGTGCAGGGAAAACAACAACAATCAAAATGCTTCTCGGATTATTAACGCCTAATGAAGGTTCGATTACATGGGATGGAAAAGCATTTGGAAATAGTGGTGTAACAATTGGGTATTTACCAGAAGAAAGAGGTTTATATACAAAAAGTAGAGTAATAGATCAGCTGCGATATTTTGGTAGATTAGAAGGAATGTCGAAGAAAGAAGTGGATCACGCTATTGATCACTGGTTAGAGCGTTTAGCGATACCAGAATATAAATTTAAAACGGCTGGAGAGCTTTCAAAAGGGAATCAGCAAAAAATCCAATTAATTGCTGCTCTTCTTCATAATCCGGAACTTCTCATTTTAGATGAACCATTCAGCGGCCTCGATCCAGTTAATGCTGGGATGTTAGCTAGTATTATTGAAGAACAAGTACAGAGCGGAAAGACGATTATTTTATCAAGTCATCGTATGGAACAAGTAGAGGCTTTTTGCCAACATGTATGTATTTTGAAAAAAGGTGAAGCAGTCGTAAAAGGACAGCTAAGTGATATTAAGAAAGAATACGGTTTCCGTAATTTAACGATTGAAGATACAGTAGAGAATGAAAAGGGATTAGAAGCTATACATGTATCGTATGAAAAACAACAAGGCCTTCTTTATGTGAAAGTACAAGACGATGCGGAAGCTCTCAAGATTTTGCAACAGTTGCAAGAGCAAGGTGTTAGCTTACGACAATTCAAAATGTTAGAGCCGACGTTAAACGAAATCTTTGTAGAGAGGGCGAAATAACGATGCGTAAATTTTCTCACGTATTTTCATTTTATTTTAGGGAAGCATTTTTATCTAAAAAATCATTAATTACGAGTGCGATTTTATTTTTAGTTGTGTTTGGGATTTTTGCATTTAATCATTTTACTTCAGGCGATGATAAAAATAAGGATAAAGATAAAATTGCAGTTGTAGTAGAGAGTTCCACATATAAAGTACAAAAAGATGAGCTAAATAAGCTATTGCCATCAGCAAAAATAACAATTGGTTCAAAGGATGATTTTGATAAACTGCATAAGCAAGTAGAAGAAGGCGATTTAGATGGTCTATTCCATGTGACGGAAAAGGATGGGGCTCCATCGATTACATATATGTATAATGGATTTCCAAGCCAAGCAACTTCTGCAATTATGGCAGGATATTTAAAGCAACAATATACGATGGTGACGATTGCCAAAAATAATGTTTCAACAGAAATTGCACAGCAATTACAAACAGAAATTCAAGTAAAGCAAGAAGCGATAAAAGATCGTACATCTTCTTTCGGAATTGCCTATTTCTTTACATTTGCTTTATATATGTTTATTGTAGCGTTCGGAAATACAATCGCAATGAATATTGCATCTGAAAAGGCGTCACGTGTAATGGAAGTAATGCTTCCGAAAGTGAAGCCTCTTACGATGATGTATGCGAAAATTTTAGCGGTTGTTTCAACGGCGTTATTGCAACTTGTCATATTGGCGTGTGGTTATCTTATTCCATATTTGTTAGGTTGGGTCGATTTAGAAAGTGCCTCACTATTGGGTATTCCAATTGACTTCACGAAATTAGATGCAAAGGTTATCAGCATGTTTCTTGTTTATTTCATTACGGGATATTTACTTTATGCGATGATGTATGCTGCTGCTGGAGCTGTCGTGTCTAAGACGGAGGATTTACAAGCTGTATCTTTCCCGGTAATGATTTTAATTATGGCTGCATTCTTTATTAGTATTAAATCATTAAGTGATCCGAATAGTACTATCGTCGTTGTAAGTTCTTACGTTCCATTTTTTACACCGATGGTTACCTTCTCACGTATTGTAGCTGGTGAAGCAGGTATGCTAGAAATTACGATAACATTAGCAGTCTTATTGGCGACAATTGCGGTATTAAATGCTGTTACAAGCCGCATTTACGTAAACGGCGTAATGAATTACTCAGATAAAGTGAAATTTAAAGATTTAGCGAAATTTATAAAGCGTCAATAATGAGAGAAAAGCATGATTTCCTATTGAAATCATGCTTTTTCTTTATGTATAAATTAAAAATAGTATATAATGATAAGAGTCGTCTTTTAATAGAATGAATAAAAAGGAGGGTGTGCAGATGGGGATTAGTAGTCGTTTTACAGTAGGTGTTCATATGCTGACATTACTTGCGATAGATCGAAACTCTCGCTGTACCTCTGAATGGATTGCCGGTAGTGTGAATACAAATCCAGTTGTGATTCGTCGCATTACAGGAATGTTGAAGAGAGCAGGACTTGTTGATGTACAAGCTGGTAAAGGTGGTACGACACTTGCTCGAGATTTAGAAGAAATTACATTACTTGATGTATATAAAGCAGTGGAAGTTGTAGAAGAAGGACAGCTATTTTCCTTCCATGAAAATCCCAACATTGAATGTCCAGTAGGAGCTAATATTCAATCAGTATTAGAAATTATTTTAATGCAAGCGCAAGAAGCGATGGAAAACGTACTTGCAAATGTAACGGTAGATCAATTAGTTACAAATTTAAAGTCTAAAATGAAAGAATAAAAAAAGCGAGCTTCCTCATAATGAGGGCTCGCCTTTTTTTATTCAGAAATATTGAAAATTCTATTTTTCAGTATTTAAAATGAATTTACCTACGATAGCTGCGAAGATACCACCAAGAATTGGTGCTACGATGAATACCCATAGTTGAGAAAGTGCTTCTCCACCAACAAATAAAGCTGGTGCGATACTACGAGCTGGGTTAACAGATGTTCCAGTTAACGGAATTCCTAATAAGTGAATTAAAACTAATGTGAAACCAATTACTAGTCCAGCTAAAGAAGAACTTCCTTTTTTACCTGTTACAGCAACGATAACTAAAATAAATACGAAAGTTAAAATGAACTCAACTAAAAATGCTCCAGATAAACCAAGAGTTCCGAAACCATTTTGTCCTAAATTATCTAAAGGTGTTTTAGCAGATTTTAAAATTGTTACTAACGTTGCAGTTCCTAATAAACCACCTAAAATTTGAGCTAATACATAATAACAAAGTTCCATAGCGTTCATTCGTTTGTTGATGAACATAGCTACTGATACTGCTGGGTTAATGTGACATCCAGAAATTGTTCCGATGCTATATGCCATAGCTACAATAGATAGACCGAAAGCCATAGCGATTCCTAATGTTCCAATTCCTTCAATTCCGCCGCCAGTGACAGCTACTCCAGTTCCGAATAATACAAGTACAAATGTACCAATAAATTCAGCGATTGCTTTTTTTAACATAATTTACCTCCTATTAATGCGCATGAAACGTATTATAACATAAGTTTTAGTATAAGCAGCCAATGAAATACTATTCTGATAAGGCGAAATAGGGGGACAATAAAAAAGAGTATGGTTCATCTCTATAGAACCATACCCTTTTTTTATGCTGATTTTTTCTGTTTAACGACTGGAACAGAACGGTTTAAAATACTATTTGCAACCATTCCTAACATTATAATAATCATTCCGATGAGAGAAAGCCCTCCAGGGAGTGAACCATTTAAGAAAATGATTTCTCCAAGTACGGTAAAGACCATCGTTCCAGCTTGTGTTGCTTCAACAGCTCCAAGTAGAGCGAGGTTATCTTTTGCTAAGTCAGTAGCAAAGAAAAATGTCATCGTTGCAATAACGCCGGAACATAATGCTAACAAAAATCCTTGAAGCATTTGGTTGGATGTTGGAATGCCAGTAGTAGAAAATCCGTATATACCAAGCAAGATTGTTATAGGAAGGCTTCCAATTGCCATTCCTAATACACGTTGGAACGTATCAAGGCGTTCACCAACAAGCTCCATCATTTTTCGGTTACCGAACGGATATAAGAAAGCGGCTAATACGACAGGTAAAAAACCTGAAATGAACTGAGTCATTGTAATATGGCCTGCGGCAGTTGCTTGCATACAAATTACACCAAGTAAAATAAATAATGCAACATATAAGCTACGAAGTGGAATTTTTCCACGTACAAGTTTCGTACCTGATTTTGTTTCTATTTTCACGAAAAATAGTGGTGATAGTAGTAAACCAGCTAAAATCGTAACTTGCCAAGTTCCAGCAACGAGCCAAGCTGGAGAAAAGACAGCTGCGAAACTTAATAAAGAATAAAAACCAATACCGGCAACAGAACCCCATCCGATCCATGCCAATGGATGTTTTTTTAACTCTTCCCATAATCCCCTAAAGTTTTTGCGAAATAAAACGATAAGGAATAAAATAGGAAGAGCAAATAAAAAACGGAAGGAAGCTGTCCAAGCCCAGCTCGTTCCAGATACATTCATTGCTCTATTAATAATAAAGGTTGCAGAAAAAAAGGCCGATGATAAAAGACCTAATAAAATTGCGCGCATGAAGTATAGCACTCCTTTCGAAAATAAATAATTATGTATAGTATGATATACTTTTAATTATTGAAAGTAAACTATTTTATACTTTAAGGTGGTTTTATATATGAAAGAAAATGAAGATATGCAAACGAAAGAAGTCATTCAACAAGTTGGACAGTTATTGAGACAAATTCGAAATGAACAGAAATTAAGTTTAGAAGAATTAGCTCATAAAACAGGAGTTAGTAAATTAACATTAGGAAAGATCGAAAGAGGGGAAACAAATCCGACGCTAGCTGTCATTTGGAAAATAACGAAAGGGTTATCAATTCCTTTATCCAGATTAATGGTTGTTGGAGAACCTGTAGCTGTTGCGCGCTGTGGAGAAGGATTTGCAGTAGATGAAGGACAAGCGTGGCATTTAGAAACGATGTTCCGTTATACGAAAGAAACAGGGATGGAAATGCACCGTGCTTGTTTACGATCAAATAGTATATATGAGCCAGAAGCTCATCATGAAGGTGCGATTGAGCTTGTAACGGTAATGAAAGGGAAAGTGTCTATTCAAGTGGAGAATGATGTATACGAATTAAATGAGTTTGATTCCATTCAATTTGAAGCGAATAAGAAGCATATTTATAAAAATGAAGAAGAAGAAGTGGCGGTATTACATTTAACGATGAAATATTCTTCATGAAAAAATCACCTATAGGCTTCTATAGGTGATTTGCTCTTCTTAAGTATGTGAAATGATGCCGTTAGTACGAACGTGGCATAAGTAATAAACAAATGAAATAAACTAAAAATCCTGTCCCAAAACATAAAACAGCAATAACCCAAATGATACGAATAAGAGTAGAGCTAATATCAAAATATTCTCCTAAACCACCACATATACCAAATAGCATTTTATCAGTTTCGGATTTACATAACTTTTTTGACATATTCCAATCAACTCCTTTTTATATCAAACTGCATACTTTTATTCTATATGGAAATTTATGAGAAGACTATGGGGTTGTATTACATTTTTTTGTGAGAAGTGATCGTATTAATTGTCTTAATTTTCAGTGGATATTAAACTTGTAGTTATGAGGTGATTTTTAATAAAGGGTGGGGAAATAGAGATGACAGTATATTGGTTGACTAACGTAATGCTTGAATCAGGATATACATATGAAGAAGAGAGAATTTCACAAACAGAAACAGAATTATGCAGTTTACTTATTGAAGATGGTCGAATTAAAAAAATTATAAAAGGGATTGTTCAAGAGGAAGATATAGTAACTTTTGATGCTAAGCACTTATTAATGTTGCCAGCTTTCAAAGAGATGCACATTCACATTGATAAAACATATTATAGTGGCCCATGGAAAGCTTGTATGCCAGCAGAAAGTATTTTTACACGTTTTAATGAAGAAGAAAAAATTTTACCAAAGCAATTAGCGACTGCCAAAAATAGAGCGGAAAATATGCTAGAGTTACTACTGCAAAATGGTGCAACGAATATTAGAACGCATTGTAATGTTGATCCAATTATTGGGCTTGGTAATTTGGAGGCGACGTTAGCGGCATTAGAAACATATAAAAATCGAGTATCTAGTAGAATTGTTGCGTTTCCGCAACATGGATTATTGCGCAGTAATTCTGTACAACTCGTGAAAGATGCGATGCGTATGGGTGCTCATCTAGTCGGAGGAGTAGATCCAGCTACAGTGGATAATGACATCGAAAAGTCATTACATACAATTATGGATATCGCAGTAGAATTTAATGCGGATGTTGATATTCATTTGCACGATGCGAATAATCTTGGAACGTTTACGATGAAGAGATTGGCAAGTTTAACAGAAGAAGCAGGATGGCAAGGCCGTGTAACGATTAGTCATGCACTTGGACTTGGTGGTGTTACTGATAAAGAGGCTGAAGAAGTGTCAGAAAGACTCGCAAATGTAAATATTGATATTACTTCAACAGTGCCAATTGGTAAACAAGTAATCCCAATTCCGTTATTAGATAAAAAAGGTGTTAAGGTTTCATTAGGCAATGATAGCATTACAGATCATTGGTCACCGTTTGGAACAGGTGATATGCTTCAAAAGGTGAATCGATTAGCAGAGCGTTTTGGGTGGAGTGACGAAAGGTCTTTAGGAAAAGCACTCCGCTTTATTACAGGAGGAAAAGAAACGTTAAATAATGAAGGGAAGCGAGTATGGCCGAATATAGGGGATGAAGCGAACTTTGTTTTGACGAATGCGACATGCGCTGCTGAAGCAGTAGCGCGTCAAACAGAAAAACGTTTAGTCGTGTATAAAGGAAATATTGTTGTTGGAAGTTTAAATGAGGTGGAATTAAATAATCTTGTGTAGAAGAATCGTTTAAATATTTTGAGGAGGGTTCTAATGGTGAGTATAGAACTCTTCTTTTTTATTCTTACAATATATTTTTATAGGAAAGCTAGAAGGGATGAAAAAATTGGACAATCAACATAACCAAAATCATATTATGGGAACTTTGCAATGGTTTATATTTTTATTAGCAAATTCAATAGCACTACCAATTGTCGTTGGCGGATTATTTCATCTTACGACGGAAGAAATATTTTATTTAATGCAGCGTACGTTTTTTGTAGTTGGTATATCTTCTTTTTTACAAGGGTGGCTTGGGCATAGACTGCCAATTGCGGATGGGCCGGCTGGATCTTGGGTTGGTGTATTTACCGTACTTGCTTATGCAACGGCCGGACAGGATCAATTACATAGTACACTGCAAATTTTAGAATTAGGAATGATAATCTCCGGTGTTATTTTAATAGGATTAGGAGTAACTGGTTTTATAGGACGTATTTTATTTTTATTTACGCCGCTTGTGACAGGGACGTTTTTACTTTTATTATGTTTACAATTAAGTGGTGTATTTTTAAAAGGAATGTTAGGAATTACAGCTACTATTTCTCAAATCGACGGATTTACAGCAATGATTGCGTTTAGTATATTTCTGTTCGTTATTATACTATCTAATTTTGGAAAAGGCTTTGTCAAAAGTTATGCAGTTTTAATAGGATTAATTAGTGGGTGGATTATTTTTCTCATTGCAGGAAAAGTGACAATCCCATCTCAAGTAACTCATTTTGTGCAACTTCCACATATATTTGCTTGGGGACTTCCAAAATGGAATACAGGTATGGCTGTATCAAGTTTCGTTATGGTATGTATTTTAGTTTCGAATACGGTGGCAGCTATTATAGCAATTAATCAAGCAACTATTCATAAAGCGACTATTGAACAAAAACAGTTGAAAGATGGAACATGGGTTGGGGGGATTTCACATCTCATCTCTTCTGTATTTTCAACTGTAGGTGTCGTTCCGTTACCAGCAACGGCAGGATTTATACGTTTAACAAAACAAAAGTATATACGATCGTTCTTAATGGCATGTGCGTTACTAGTCGTAATGTCTCTTTTTCCAAGTATTATTCGTTACTTAGCATCTTTACCATCAGCTGTCGCATCGGCTGTTTTAATGGCTTCGTTCGTACAGTTAATTGGAATTGGATTTAATAATATAAAACAAGTGCCGATGAGTGAAAGGAATGTAACGATTTTAGGCGTTGCAGTATTATTTGGCAGCGGCGTTATGTTTTTACCGTCTGGAGCACTCCAATCCTTGCCGTCTGTTATGCAATATATATTCGGTAATGGTTTATTTGTAGGTACGGTTGTAAGTATATTGCTAGAACAAATATGGCGCGTTGGAAAGTAAGTGGATAAAAAGAGTGTACGCACTGTATAAAAGTCTAAAATAACATAGGAAATAAAGCCCATTTTCATTCACCACCTGCACATTTCGTTCATACAATATCTTGACTAAATAAACACCCAACTTACACATACACAGCTCTGGCTTAAGCAAGGAGGGTTATACCAGTTGAAGGAAAAAGCGTATCAATCTAAACCTTTACTCACAAAGAGAGAGAGAGAAGTATTTGAATTGCTGGTTCAAGATAAAACAACGAAGGAAATTGCAGGTGAACTTTTTATAAGTGAAAAGACAGTTCGCAACCACATCTCAAACGCAATGCAAAAGCTAGGGGTTAAAGGACGTTCACAAGCAGTTGTGGAGCTTCTTCGTATGGGAGAGCTCGAATTATAAGAAAGCAGCCGACTTTTATATAAAAGTCGGCTATTTTTTGTTTGCTTCACTTGCTATATGAATGATAAGAACACTCCATACATAAATAGGTAATAAGGAGGGGATATGTTGAAAAGGATACTGTTAGTTTCAACAAGTGCTCATGATATGAATGGACACCCGACTGGTTTGTGGCTGGAAGAGCTCGCAGCTCCTTATCATGTATTTAAAAAGGCTAAGTTTGATGTTGATATTGTTTCAATAAAAGGCGGGAGAGTGCCTATAGATAGAGTGTCTATTCCGAATGGTATACCTCGCGAATTCAAGCATGTAGCTTCTTTATTGCAAAATACGAGGCCGATTTCAAATGTTCATTTTTCGGATTATGATGCGGTTTTATTTGGTGGTGGGCACGGGGCGATTGTAGATTTTCCAGGTAATCCATATGTAGCAAATTTGATTGAGAATATGTATAACAATAACCGGATTGTAGCGGCTGTTTGTCACGGAGTAAGCTCCTTAGTCGGTGTGAAAAATAAGGATGGCTCGTTTTTTGTTGCGGGTAAGCGTATAACAGGTTATACAAACGATGAAGAAAGAGCTGTACATTTAGAAAAGCGCGTTCCGTTTTTGTTAGAAAGTAAGTTGAAAGAAGAAGGAGCTTTGTTTTATGTAGCCCCAAATTTTACGCCGCATGTAGTAGTAGATGGTCATTTAATTACAGGACAAAATCCACAGTCTAGCGTGGAAATAGGTAAGGCTATAAAAAGGGCTGTAAATAAATTATCGTCATTTTAATTTCTGCTCATTTCTTCTTATTAATGGGAATGTCTTCTTTTCAAAAAAAGATGGAGCAATGAATATGCACTTTATATATAAGAAACCGACTTTCTTATAGAAGGTCGGTTATTTTTCTATCTTGCAAATTACGAAAAAAAGGAGCAAAATAAAAAAGGTCCTAGTCTATACATGGGAAAATGAAAATTTTCATACAGAAGCATTTGAAGTGAGCGAACTTAAAGTGTGTAAAATATAATGATAAGCATAAAAGATGATGAATGAGAAAACGGGTGATGAAGTTGAATAGAGCAATCGGTGTTATCGATTCAGGAGTTGGCGGTTTAACAGTAGCAAAGGAATTAATTCGTCAGTTGCCGAAAGAGCGTATCATATATTTAGGAGATACAGCACGTTGTCCTTATGGTCCACGTTCTCGAGAAGAAGTACGTCAATTTACGTGGGAAATGACGGAGCATTTACTAGATTTAAATATTAAAATGTTAGTTATTGCGTGTAATACAGCAACTGCAGTTGTATTAGAAGAGATGCAAAAACAATTACCAATTCCAGTAGTAGGAGTTATTCACCCAGGATCACGTACAGCTTTAAAAGTGACAAACACGTATCACGTTGGGATTATTGGAACGATTGGAACGGTGAAAAGTGGTGCATACGAAGAGGCGTTAAAGTCTATTAATAACCGTGTTATGGTAGAAAGTTTAGCTTGTCCACCTTTCGTTGAACTTGTAGAGAGTGGGAATTTCGAAAGTGAAATGGCGTATGAAGTTGTAAGAGAAACGCTGCAACCACTGAAAAGTACCGATATTGATACACTTATATTAGGGTGTACACATTATCCGATTTTAGGACCTGTTATTAAAAAAGTAATGGGAGATAAAGTGCAACTAATTAGTTCTGGTGATGAAACAGCACGTGAAGTAAGTACAATCTTATATCATAGTAAAATGTTGAATGAAGGAGAAGAACAAAGCGATCATCTCTTCTTAACAACAGGAAAAATAGGCTTGTTTAAAGAAATTGCATCAAAATGGTTCGGTCAACCGATTGAAAATGTGAAGCATATTCATTTAGAAAAAGAATAATAGTAGAATTTATATAAGTGAGCTCCTGAGAAATCAGGAGTTTTTGTTTTATCTTGCTATTTGCTGGGTAGTAAGACCCCTGCTGATTAAAGTTTCAATTTATAAGAGGCACAGCTTGTTCTAAAACGTGAAACAGCTCGTATACATAATAGTACAAACTTAGATTTTAGGGGGGAATGGCATGCCTAAATCCACTTTTAAATGGGTTGTTGGTGCTACTGTGAGCGCTGTTTTACTAACAGGGTGTGGCTTTATAAATCAAGAGAAAGCAACTGAACAAATTGATCCGCCAAAACAAGTTACGTATACAGAGGGTGGGAAGAAAGAAGTAGCTAAAAAAGATAAGCAAGGGCAAATGGTAAATAGAGAACTATACCTTGTTGATAAAAATGGTTATGTTGTACCACAAACGTTAGCTATACCTACTCCGAAAGCAAATGAGACTGTGAAGCAAACGTTAGAATACCTTGTGAAAGATGGACCGGTAACGAATTTATTACCGAATGGGTTTCGTGCAGTCATTCCGGCGAATACAACGATGACCTTAGATTTGAAAAAGGACGGAACGGCAGTTATTGATTTCTCTAAAGAAATGAAAAACTATGCGAAAGAAGAAGAGCGTCAAATCGTTGAATCTATAGCTTGGACGTTGACGCAATTTACAGAGATAAAACAAGTGCAGTTCCAAATAAATGGTGAGAAATTGGCAAAGATGCCGGTTGGTGGTACACCGCTTGGTGAAGGAGTGAGCCGTGCAAATGGTATTAACTTCGATGATGAACAAGTAGCAGATGTAACAAATACAAAACCAGTCACACTGTATTTTATGGCGCAAAATAATAATAAACAGCAATACTACGTACCAGTCACACGCCGCGTTGCAGAAGGTAAAGAAAATGACTATGCAGCAATTATAGATGAACTTGTAAAAGGTCCGATCCATCAATCGCTCCTGAATGATTTTAATCCAGGCGTTAAGCTTATTACGAATCCGAAATTACAAGACGGAAATCTTACATTAAACTTTAATGAAAATATATTTGTAAACCCAGATAAAAATATGATTTCAAATTACGTATTGAAGTCGTTAGTTTTATCTTTAACAGAAAAGAAAGGTGTGAAAAATATTTCTATTGAAGTAAATGGAAAAGCAAATCTTATAGATGAAAAGGGCGGAAAGTTAATAAAACCTGTAGATCGTCCAGAAAACGTGAATACAGGTAGTTTTTAATCGTCAATAATTTGATATACTTAAGTAAGAAAGAGGAATTGCTTTTTGGGTTCCTCTTCTTTTATTGTATACATATCATACATTTAAATTTGGCTATACTAACAAGTAGTTATGAGGAGGTTATTTTTATGCGAGTAGATGGTAGAGAGAAAACAGAATTACGCCATATACATATTCATACGAATTATTTAAAACATCCAGAAGGATCAGTATTAATTGAGGTTGGGGATACAAAGGTGATTTGCTCAGCGACAATTGAAGAGCGTGTCCCGCCATTTATGCGTGGAGAAGGAAAGGGCTGGGTAACAGCTGAATATGCGATGATTCCACGTGCGACAGAACAACGTACAATTAGGGAGTCAAGTAAAGGGAAAGTAACAGGACGTACAATGGAAATCCAGCGCTTAATTGGACGAGCATTACGTGCGGTAGTTGACTTAGAAGCGCTTGGTGAGAGAACGGTTTGGATTGATTGTGATGTTATTCAAGCGGATGGTGGAACGAGAACAGCTTCTATTACAGGTGCATATGTAGCGATGGTATTAGCGTTTGAGAAGTTATTACAAGCAGAAAAAGTATCTAAAATTCCAGTAAAAGATTATTTAGCAGCAACGTCAGTAGGAATTGTTGAAGAGCAAGGTGTTGTTTTAGATTTAAACTATGCAGAAGATTCTAAAGCAGACGTTGATATGAATGTAATTATGACTGGAAAAGGTCAGTTCGTTGAAGTGCAAGGAACTGGAGAAGAAGCGACGTTTAGTAGAGCGCAGTTAAATGAATTACTTGATGCAGCAGAACAAGGCATTTTCCAACTGATTGATATGCAAAAAGAAGCGTTAGGTGACATCGTATCTCATATAGAGTAGAGGTGGAAAAAATGAAACAAGTTGTTGTAGCGACAAAAAATATGGGGAAAGTACGTGAATTTGCTGAGTTATTTGAGCGATTTGATTTAGAAGTGAAATCATTACACGATTTTCCTCATATTGAAGAAGTCGAAGAAACTGGTGAAACATTTGAAGAAAATGCGATCTTAAAAGCGGATAGTTTGAGTAGACAGTTGAATGCAATTGTAATTGCGGATGATTCAGGTCTTATTGTAGATGCGTTAAACGGGAAACCAGGCGTGTATTCAGCTCGTTTTGCTGGAGAGCCGAAAGATGATCAAGCGAATATTGATAAAGTTTTACAAGAATTAAATGAAGTAGCGTTTGAAAAGCGTAAAGCTCGTTTCTATTGTGCATTAGCAGTTGCTTTCCCTGAAGGTGATAAAAAGCCTGTCATTGTAAACGGGACGTGTGAAGGATTTATTTTAGAACAACGCCGCGGGGAAAACGGCTTTGGATATGATCCGATTTTTTATGTGGAAGAATATAAAAAAGCGATGGCGGAACTAAGTTCAGATGAGAAAAATGCTATTAGCCATCGTGGCCGTGCTCTTCGTAAATTAGAAGAAAAAATCCCGGAATGGTTTTTAGGAGAATAAGGGAGAGAGAATGATGAAAGCTTTAATCGTAAGTGATAGTCATAGCTCTGTGAAGGAATTACAGCAGTTGAAAGAGAAATATGAAGGGAAAGTAGATATCATGATTCATTGCGGTGATTCAGAGCTAACGCCTGCTCATGAAGAACTGCAAGGTTTCCGTGTTGTAAAAGGAAACTGTGATTATGCTAACTTTCAAGATGAAATTGTAACTGATGTAGATGGAATTCGCTTCTTAGTTGTGCATGGACATCGCCATAATGTGAAAATGACATTACAAACGCTAGCGTACCATGCTGAAGAAGTGGGAGCGCAAGTTGCATGCTTTGGACATTCTCACGTATTAGGTGCGGAATTAATCGAGGGCGTTTTATTTATTAATCCAGGCAGTATTTTATTACCACGTCAGCGTGTAGAAAAGACATTTGCTTTATTAGAAATGGATGAAAATCAAATGGAAGTTCGTTTTGAAACGTTAGACGGACAACTAGTTGAACAAGCAGTTTTTAAAAGAGGATAAGAAAATTTATCCTCTTTTAAAAAAGGTGTTGACTTTATGTGTGGTTATACATATAATAAATATTGTCGATAGGGCAACGGCGCTAACGAAGAAAAGAAAATAACATATGCGGGTGTAGTTTAGTGGTAAAACAAGAGCCTTCCAAGCTCTGGTCGAGAGTTCGATTCTCTTCACCCGCTCCATGTCCCAGTAGCTCAGCCGGATAGAGCATACGCCTTCTAAGCGTACGGTCGGGAGTTCGAATCTCTCCTGGGACGCTAAAAAGACCTTGTTATCTTTTGATAACAAGGTTTTTTGTTTGTCTAAAATTTGATGTTTGGGTTATAGGTGTAGTTCATTCTTGATATTTGCGACCTTTCCTTTGATATTAAGCAGTTGCATATGTACTTCTTTTTCTTAAATAAAAAGAGCGCCATTTATGCGCCCTATTCCTCTTATTTAATTTAAAGAATCAATAGGTTTATGATGGAACTCAAATCCATATCCAGATTCTCTTAATTGTTTACTTACAATATTATAAAACTCTTTACCATTCTAGTACGATTCAGCAGCAGTTATCGGAACTTATTCCCGGTAGTGTGTTACAATTAATAGAAGCGGAAAACGAGAATCTCCAATTGACTGGACCTGTGATTGGTTAGATGGTTTAAGAAGGTCGTATAAAAAAGGGAGATGGCGCAAAGATGGCGAGATCAAATGAGAATGATTTAACGGAGAAATTGGCAGAAGGTCACCGGAAATATGGTGATGGCAATTTTACAGTACAGAACATCGGTGATGAAACTAACCCGAATTGGACTGTCGTAAAAAATGTGAGAAAGGGATCGGCAGGCATTCGCGAAGGAGAAGATATATTAAGACTGCGATCAAAATATATAAAATAGTACAGAAATGGGCGGAGCGGGAGTTCGAATCTCTCCTGGGACGCTAAGAAAACCTTGTTATCTTTTGATAACAAGGTTTTTTGTTTGTTTTAAATTAGTTGTTAATAAACTTGTCAAAGACAAAACCATAATCTTTCACATTATATTGTTTCTTCGTATCAACGAGCCAGTTAAAAGCGATTTCGTTTATTTCTTTAAACTGTTCTGCTAAATTTACTTGTGCGTTTGAAATACGGCTGAAAGCGTTAGATGCCATATCTAAACTTTTATGGGCATACTGCAATGTAATATCGTTGTCGTATGAGATTTCTTCTATTTTAAGTAAAGCTTTATATAAATCTTTTAATTCTTCAATATGTTTTTTATGGACATCAATTGAATAGTGTTCATCGCCCATTTGGAACTTAATTTCTACATCTAAATCAATCGTTCCCGCAGTTTCAAGCGCTACGTTTTTAATTTGATATTTACTATAGCTAAAGCGGCGTAGTGTACGTTTTTTACTTGTTGCGCTTGTACCGTCTAAGTGAATTAACCCTTTGTTTGTGAAGCAATATTCATCTGATTTTGATTTAATTAGAAAGTAAATTTTCTCCCCATCTTCATGCATTACATAATCATCGGCATCGACCTTATCATAGTCTTTCGGTGTAATAACAGAACCTACATCGCTTAGTCCTAATACATCTGCGGCCATTTTTTTAAACATATATAATCCCCCTTGTAAATTAAAGTCTTAATTGTACAAAAATATATTAACATGATCTTCATCCTTTGTTTTCTTGTAATACGAAAATATCTGAAGGTAAGTTAAGAAAAGTAATGAATAATTATTTTGATCCTAAATTATTTAGTAAATCTATTAGTTTAAGAGTGGATTCTCCGAAAAATAACCAAGAGAAAAAAGTTAATTTTGCAAGTGATTATAAATAAATTCCGTGAAAGCACCTCAAGCGATATGAGGTGTTTTTCAATCTCTTTTTGAAATCTTACAATTCTGTAAGGTAACTGTAAGGTAGTTCGATGGTAAGAAATTGCTAATCTTTTATAATGAAGATAACAACGATAAAACGAGGAGGCAGAAATGATGAAAGGATTAGTTGTAACGGGCTTGACGGTTGCTTTTGGATTTGTAGCGTATGAGAAATTAACGTATGTAGTTGATGTTGTGAAACATTTGATTGCTTAGAGAAAACAGCCATGAGAGGGAAAGGGAATGAGTGAATGAATGGAATGGTTATTTGGAATTATAGGTACTTGTAGTGTAGTATTATTGTTCTTTGTCCCAAGTGGTATACTTAGTTCGACAACAAGTTTGTTCTTCTTAAGTTTGTTTGCTTGTACGATGCTTATTATTATGTTTTTAATGAAGCGAAGTAAACCAATCTTCTATTTTAGCATGATTGTTATGGCAATTATTGTTCTCCAAATTATTACCCTTGTAATATACCCCACAATTATAAAAGCTTTCCATTAATGATGAATCCTCTGCGTTTGTTGCTGGGGATTTTTATTTGTACAATTTTAATTTTTAGTAGAGATTTATTTGTATTGGAATGTAAAAATTAAATATTTTCATATTTCAAACAAATAGTTTTGGGATGTTGTGTTCTCATTACGCATTTGATATATTTACTTTGAACATAATTAAAATCAAGAAAAAGAGGCGGACGTATGGATAAAAAAGAAAATACGGTCGTATTGTTTCCACAACTATCAGAGCGCTATATTGATGAAGGTTTTTTAGCGCTGAAAGAGCGGAAGTTCGAAGATGCATTGCGCTGCTTTGAAATATTACGTCAGTATAATGCGGAAACGGAACAAACGGAATTAGCTTCAGTTATTTGTTTACTCGAATTAAAACGTATGGAAGAAGCGAAAGACAAATGTGAACAGTTGCTTAAAACAGGAGTTGTCTTATTTGGTGATATTCTTGAAACGTACGTGACTATTTTAGTTCAAACAAATGATTATGAAGGTGTTATTGAAACTGTTGAAAAGGTTTTACAAACGAAAGATATAATGCCTGATCAAAAGGAAAAATTAGCGCAGCTTGCTTTATTTGCAGAAGGTATGCTAAATGAGGGAGACGCATCGCTAGTGGATTCAAATTTTGAGTTGGATGAGTTTACTAAAGAAATTTTTGGAGAAAACTTTGGACAGAAGCTAAGAGCGATTCAGCGACTTTCATTAAAAGACTTAGATCTTGCATTACCTGTTTTAAAGAAATTTTTAATAGACGAAGAGCAACACCCCTATTTGAAAACTTCTATTTTGTATAAAATGATAGAAAGTCAGGTAGAAGAGGAAATAGAGGTAGAAAAGTTTGGGAATACGATTAAGGTAATTCCAGCATTTACAGGTCATAATGAGGAGCAATCCAATAACATTATACATAAATTATCAAGTCGATTAGAGCAAAATTATCCCGATATATTTGAAGCGATGGTTACATATTGGAAAGAATTGCAAATTAGCGTTTTCCCATTCGCTCTATTAATGGATAAAGAAGAGATTTGGTCAGCTGTTTTAGAGAGAATTGGAAGAAAGCGTTTCGGATTGGCTATTGATGAAGAAGAGCTTATGGCAGCATACAATATCGAATTGGAAGAGTTTCATATTGCCTATCAATGGTTATTACGTGTTGAAAGAGAAGGATATTTGCCCGTATAATTATGAAAAAGAATCGTTCAGTTCTTGAAACGAGCATATTCTATGTTATAATGTAAGGGTTGCAAAAGGCAGAAAACTGCCTGTTTGTAAGAGAAGAGAAGTGTAATTCTCTTACTTAATATGTTTCATATTATTCTCGAACAAAATATACCGTAGTTGTCTTCTGGGCAATTAGTAGATTGGAACATTATATCTGAAAGCTTTTGCTAGAGGATTATTTGTGTATTTGTTATTTCAAAAAAGAGATAATGAAGATCTTAATCTATAGAGGTATGTGCATACATTATTATAGTTGGAGGGAAAGAATAAATGTCTACAAAATGGGAAAAATTAGAAGGTAACGTTGGCGTTTTAACAATCGAAGTTGATGCTAAAGAAGTAAACAACTCTATCGACGCTGCGTTCAAAAAAGTAGTAAAAACAATTAACGTACCAGGTTTCCGTAAAGGAAAAATGCCTCGTCCATTATTCGAACAACGCTTTGGTATTGAATCTTTATACCAAGATGCTTTAGATATCATTTTACCAAAAGCATACGGTGAAGCGATTGAAGAAGCTGGTATCTTCCCAGTTGATCATCCTGAAATCGACATCGAGAAGTTCGAAAAAAATGCTAACCTTATCTTCACTGCAAAAGTTACAGTAAAACCTGAAGTTAAATTAGGTGAGTACAAAGGTTTAGCAGTAGAAAAAGTTGAAACAACTGTAACTGACGAAGATGTAGAGAACGAATTAAAATCTTTACAAGAGCGTCAAGCTGAACTAGTTGTTAAAGAAGAAGGAACTGTTGAAAACGGTGATACAGCTGTAATCGACTTCGAAGGTTTCGTTGATGGCGAAGCATTTGAAGGTGGAAAAGGCGAAAACTACTCTCTAGCAATCGGTTCTGGTACATTCATCCCAGGTTTCGAAGAGCAAGTAATCGGTCTTAAATCTGGTGAGTCTAAAGACGTTGAAGTATCATTCCCAGAAGAGTACCATGCTGCTGAATTAGCTGGCAAACCAGCAACATTCAAAGTAACAATTCATGAAATCAAAACAAAAGAACTTCCTGAGTTAAACGACGAGTTCGCTAAAGAAGCAGACGAAGCGGTTGCAACTCTTGATGAATTAAAAGCAAAACTTCGCACAAACTTAGAAGAAGGCAAAAAGCACGAAGCTGAGCACAAAGTACGTGACGAAGTAGTAGAATTAGCTGCTGCTAACGCTGAAATCGAAATTCCAGAAGCTATGATCAACACTGAGTTAGATCGTATGGTTCGTGAATTCGAGCAACGTTTAAGCCAACAAGGTATGAACCTTGAGCTTTACTACCAATTCACAGGTACTGATGCTGACAAATTAAAAGAGCAAATGAAAGAAGATGCACAAAAACGTGTAAGAATCAATCTTGTTCTTGAAGCTATCATTGAAGCTGAAAACATCGAAGTTACTGAAGAAGAAGTAACTGCAGAAGTTGAAAAAATGGCTGAAATGTACGGTATGCCAGTAGACGCTATCAAGCAAGCTCTTGGAAGCGTAGACGCTTTAGCTGAAGATCTTAAAGTGCGTAAAGCTGTAGACTTCTTAGTAGAAAACGCTGCATAATAAAATAACAAGGCACGATTAAAATCGTGCCTTGTTTTATAAATATAGAAATATATTTATAAAACTTTTCGATGGAGAAGGAAAAGTTCCTTTACAAGTCGAATATACATATTTCAAAAGTTTTAAAAATTTTTTATTTGTACATAACTAGTCATATTATTTGTATTTCTCGCCACGTAGTGACATAATATGTATTTACATACGATACATTTATCGTGTACATACGAAGGCAAGAGGTTAGCACTTTGTAAGGGGTGTGAAAATATGTTTAAATTTAATGATGAAAAAGGGCAATTAAAATGTTCTTTCTGTGGTAAAACACAAACGCAAGTTCGAAAGTTAGTGGCAGGTCCAGGTGTTTACATTTGTGACGAGTGTATCGAACTTTGTACTGAAATTGTACAAGAGGAGCTTGCGAAGGACGAAGAAGTAGAATTCAAAGATGTACCGAAACCGGTAGAAATTCGTGAAATCTTAGATGAGTATGTCATCGGGCAAGATAGCGCGAAAAAAGCACTAGCGGTAGCGGTATATAACCATTACAAACGCATTAATTCTAACAGCAAAATTGATGATGTAGAATTAGCGAAGAGTAATATCGCACTTATCGGGCCAACAGGTAGTGGTAAAACATTACTTGCACAAACGTTAGCGCGTATTCTAAATGTTCCATTTGCAATCGCGGACGCAACATCTTTAACAGAAGCTGGATATGTTGGAGAAGATGTAGAAAATATCTTACTAAAATTAATTCAAGCAGCTGATTATGATGTAGAGAAAGCGGAAAAAGGAATCATTTATATTGATGAGATTGATAAAGTGGCACGTAAGTCCGAAAATCCATCAATTACACGTGATGTATCTGGTGAAGGTGTGCAGCAAGCACTTCTGAAAATTTTAGAAGGTACTGTAGCAAGCGTTCCACCTCAAGGTGGTCGTAAGCATCCGCACCAAGAGTTTATTCAAATTGATACAACGAACATCTTATTCATTTGTGGTGGAGCGTTTGATGGCATTGAGCCGATTATTAAACGTCGCCTTGGTGAAAAAGTAATTGGATTTGGTTCTGAGAAGAAAAATGCTGATGTAAATGAGAAGCATGTTTTATCTCACGTATTACCAGAGGATCTTTTAAGATTTGGTTTAATTCCAGAGTTTATCGGTCGTCTTCCAGTTATTGCGAACCTAGAGCCACTTGATGAAGATGCTCTTGTTGATATTTTAACGAAACCGAAAAATGCACTTGTTAAGCAATTCCAAAAACTATTGGAGCTTGACGATGTTGAGTTAGAGTTTGAAGAAGGTGCACTAATCGAAATTGCGAAAAAAGCAATTGAACGTAAAACGGGTGCTCGTGGACTTCGTTCTATTATTGAAGGCTTAATGCTTGATGTAATGTTCGAACTTCCATCTCGTAAAGATATCGAGAAGTGTATTCTTACAAAAGAAACAGTAGCTGATAATGAGCCGCCAAAATTGGTGTTACAAGACGGTACTGTACTTGATACAAAAACATCTGCATAATGCGAAAGGGAAACAGCAATTTTTATAATTGCTGTTTTTCTTTATGTTTAGCTACGTTCCTCCGCGGAAATACTAAGAGATAAAATATTGCGGGAGGAAATAAATAATGAGCTGGACAAATATATTTTTAGTTGTTCAACTTGTTTTTGGTGTAATTGTCGGATTGTATTTCTGGCATTTACTTCGAAATCAACGAACACAAAAAGTTTCAATTGATCGAGAATCGAAAAAAGAATTAGAACAGCTTCGTAAAATGCGTGAGATTTCTTTAACAGAGCCGCTAGCAGAAAAGGTGCGTCCTACAACCTTTTTAGATATTGTAGGGCAAGAGGACGGAATTAAGTCGTTAAAAGCGGCTCTTTGTGGTCCGAATCCGCAACATGTAATCATATATGGCCCACCAGGTGTTGGGAAAACAGCGGCAGCACGTCTTGTATTAGAAGAAGCGAAACGAAATCCTAAATCTCCATTTCGTACGAATGCAACATTTATTGAACTTGATGCGACAACAGCTCGGTTTGATGAACGTGGTATCGCAGACCCTTTAATTGGTTCGGTGCATGATCCGATTTATCAAGGTGCTGGGGCGATGGGGCAAGCAGGTATTCCGCAACCGAAAAAAGGTGCTGTAACAGATGCACATGGTGGTATTTTGTTTATTGATGAGATTGGCGAGCTCCATCCGATTCAAATGAACAAAATGTTAAAGGTGTTAGAAGATCGAAAAGTATTTTTAGAAAGTGCGTACTATAGTGAAGAAAATACAATGATCCCAACATATATACATGATATTTTCCAAAAAGGCTTACCGGCAGATTTTCGCTTAGTTGGAGCAACGACACGTTCGCCAGAGGAAATTCCTCCTGCTATTCGGTCACGTTGCTTAGAAGTATTTTTCCGTGAATTAGATACGGAAGAAATTCAAAAAGTAGCGAAAAATGCCGCGGAAAAAGTGGAAATGCAAATAGGTGAAAATGGTATTGAGATGATTGGGATGTATGCAAGGAATGGACGAGAAGCGATTAATCTCGTGCAAATCTCTGCGGGTATGGCGATAAATGAAGAACGTTCTTTCATTAAGGATGAAGATATAGAGTGGGTTGTTCACTCAAGTCAGCTTACACCGAAATATGAAAAGCGCATTTATCCGATTCCAAGGATTGGTCTTGTAAATGGTCTTGCTGTATACGGACCAAATACAGGTGCGTTATTAGAAATTGAAGTAACAGCAATTCCGGCGAAAGATAAAGGATCGGTAAATGTTACCGGAATTGTGGAAGAAGAAAGTATTGGTAGTCAAACGAAATCTATTCGTCGTAAAAGTATGGCGAAAGGCTCTGTTGATAATGTATTAACAGTACTTCGTTCTTTAGATGTGTTGCCAGAAGGATACGATATACATATTAATTTTCCAGGGGGTATCCCAATTGATGGCCCTTCTGCAGGAATCGCTATGGCAACAGGTGTATATTCTGCGGTGCATCGCACGTATGTAAATAATGAAGTAGCGATGACAGGTGAAATAAGTATACACGGAGAAGTAAAGCCTATTGGTGGTGTATACGCAAAAATAAAAGCTGCGAAAAAAGCGGGAGCTAAGAAAGTCATTATTCCTGCTGAAAATATGCAACCATTTTTGTATACGATCAAGGGAATTGAAATTATTCCTGTCCGTAAGTTAAAAGAAGTATTTGAGTTAACGTTTATGCAAGGAAATATGCATAGAGAGCTAGATGTACATACTAACGTAGACGAAACAGATGCACAATCTATGTAAAAATAAACAATAATAAAATTTGCCAGACTTCGTTTAAGTTTGTATGCTTAATCGGAGTCTTTTTCTTTTCGTGAGGTAGAAAAACAAGCTATTTACAATTGCGCGGAATCTCAGCAATTGCATCTAGGTGTATTGTAATATAAAATAGTTGAACAGGAGTTTAATTTATTATGGAGGTGCTATGTCTAGTATGAATACGAACGAAAGAATCGTGCCCCTCCTACCATTAAGAGGCGTTCTCGTATATCCAACGATGGTTTTGCATCTTGATGTAGGACGTGATAAATCGATACAAGCACTAGAGCAGGCGGCAATGGATGAAAATATCATCTTTTTAGCAATGCAAAAAGAAATGAATATCGATGATCCGAAAGAAGATGACATATATAGTGTAGGTACAGTGGCGAAAGTGAAGCAAATGTTAAAATTGCCGAACGGTACGCTTCGTGTCCTTGTGGAAGGTTTACATAGAGCAGAAGTAATAGAGTTTATCGAAGAAGAAAATGTAGTACAAGTGTCTATTAAAACGGTAACTGAAGAAGTAGAAGATGATTTAGAAGAGAAAGCTTTTATGCGTACGTTACTGGAGCATTTCGAACAATATATTAAAGTTTCGAAAAAAGTTTCAAATGAAACTTTTGCAACGGTAGCTGATGTGGAAGAACCAGGGAGATTAGCTGATTTAATTGCTTCTCACTTGCCGATTAAAACGAAGCAGAAACAAGAGATTTTAGAGATTGTATCTGTAAAAGAACGATTACAAACACTTATTTCAATTATTCAAGATGAACAAGAGTTACTTAGCCTAGAAAAGAAAATTGGGCAAAAAGTGAAACGTTCCATGGAGCGCACGCAAAAAGAATATTTCTTACGTGAGCAAATGAAGGCGATTCAAACTGAACTTGGCGACAAAGAAGGCAAGGGCGGAGAAGTAGAAGAACTTCGTGAGAAAATTGAACAGTCAGGAATGCCGGAAGAAACAATGAAGGCTGCCCTGAAAGAATTAGATCGTTATGAAAAGTTACCAGCAAGTTCTGCGGAGAGTGGTGTTATTCGCAATTATATTGATTGGTTATTAGCGCTTCCGTGGACAGAGGCAACAGAAGATATAATTGATCTTGCTCATTCGGAAGAGATTTTAAATAACGATCATTACGGTCTTGAAAAAGTGAAAGAGCGTGTACTTGAATATTTAGCTGTACAGAAGTTAACGAATTCATTAAAAGGACCTATCCTTTGTTTAGTAGGCCCTCCTGGGGTCGGCAAAACTTCATTAGCGCGTTCAATTGCAACATCATTGAATCGTAACTTCGTCCGTGTATCTCTTGGTGGTGTGCGTGATGAATCTGAAATTCGTGGTCACCGTCGTACATATGTTGGAGCAATGCCAGGACGCATTATTCAAGGTATGAAAAAGGCGAAAACAGTTAATCCAGTCTTCTTATTAGATGAGATTGATAAAATGTCTAACGATTTCCGTGGAGATCCATCAGCGGCATTACTTGAAGTATTAGATCCAGAACAAAACCATAACTTCAGTGATCATTACATTGAAGAACCATATGATCTATCAAAAGTTATGTTTGTAGCAACTGCTAATACACTTTCAAGTATTCCAGGTCCATTACTTGACCGCATGGAAATCATTTCGATTGCTGGCTATACAGAACTTGAAAAAGTACACATTGCTCGTGAGCATTTATTGCCGAAACAATTAAAAGAACATGGCTTACGAAAAGGTAATTTACAAGTGCGTGATGAAGCGCTGCTTGAGATTATTCGTTATTATACACGTGAGGCTGGTGTTCGTACGCTAGAGCGCCAAATTGCAAAAGTTTGCCGTAAAGTAGCGAAGATTATCGTTACAGCAGAACGTAAACGTATCGTTGTGACAGAGAAAAAGATTGTTGATTTACTTGGTAAACACATATTCCGTTATGGGCAAGCTGAAAAAACAGACCAAGTTGGTATGGCAACAGGTCTAGCTTACACAGCAGCAGGCGGCGATACACTTGCCATTGAAGTTTCTGTAGCGCCAGGAAAAGGGAAACTAATTTTAACAGGGAAACTTGGGGATGTTATGAAAGAATCAGCACAAGCTGCGTTTAGTTATATACGTTCTCGTGCAGAAGAGCTTCAGATCGATCCGAATTTCCATGAGAAAAATGATATTCATATTCACGTTCCAGAAGGAGCAGTTCCAAAAGACGGACCGTCAGCAGGTATTACGATGGCAACGGCACTTATTTCTGCGCTAACAGGTATTCCTGTAAGTAAAGAAGTGGGTATGACAGGTGAAATTACACTTCGTGGTCGTGTATTACCAATTGGTGGTTTAAAAGAAAAAACATTAAGTGCTCACCGCGCAGGCTTAACAAAAATTATTTTGCCAGCAGAAAACGAGAAAGATTTAGATGATATTCCAGAGAGCGTAAAAGAAAACCTTACGTTTGTGCTTGCATCTCATTTAGATGAAGTATTGGAGCACGCATTAGTAGGAGTGAAACAATGAAAGTAACAAAAGCAGATATTGTAATTAGTGCTGTTAAACCAGAACAATATCCAGACAGTGATTTACCAGAAATTGCATTAGCAGGTCGTTCAAATGTGGGGAAGTCTTCCTTTATTAATAAAATTTTAAATCGTAAAAAGTTAGTGCGTATTTCTTCTAAACCAGGAAAAACGCAAACGCTGAACTTTTTCTTAATCAATGAGATGATGCACTTTGTTGACGTTCCAGGTTATGGATATGCAAAAGTATCTAAATCGGAGCGCGCTGCATGGGGGAAAATGATTGAAACGTACTTTACAACCCGTGAGCAATTAGACGCAGCTGTATTAGTAGTTGATTTACGTCACCAACCAACAAGTGATGACGTGATGATGTATGATTTCTTAAAGCATTATGAAATCCCAACAATTATTATTGCGACGAAAGCCGATAAAATTCCGAAAGGGAAATGGCAAAAGCATTTAAAAGTTGTAAAAGAAACGCTTGCTGTTGAAATTGGCGATGAAATTGTTCTATTCTCTTCTGAAACAGGACTTGGAAAAGAAGAAGCGTGGAAAGCAATTCATAAATTTACAAAAACAAAAAACGCGTGACGAATGTCGCGCGTTTTTGTTTTGCTAAATTTTTTAGCGTACGTTTAATGTAACTTCAATATTTCCTCGTGTTGCTTTCGAGTAAGGACATACACCGTGAGCCGCTTCTACAAGTTCTTGTGCTTCGCTATGTGAAACGCCAGCCACATGTACATCAAGTACAGCAGATAGACCGAAACCACCATCTGTATCTTTTCCGATAGAAACGTGAGCAGTTACTTCTGTACTTTCTACTTTCACACGTTTTGTACGAATGACAAGTTGTAATGCACTATCGAAACAAGCTGCATAACCAGCTGCAAATAGTTGTTCTGGATTTGTTGCTTCTCCGCCTGCACCACCTAGTGCTTTCGGCATTTTTACATCAAGATTTAATATGCCATCATCTGAAACTACTTTCCCATTTCTTCCACCTGTTGCTGTTACTGAAGCAGTATATAATTTATCCATATTTATTCCCCTTTTCCATCATTAATTGTTTTCATTGTGTCAATTAGTTTATTTAGTTGAATTAATAAAGAGCGATATTCTTGCTCTGTAATTCCTAAGTTTGTAGCCATCGTTGTCGGTAATGAACAAGCCTTTTCCTTTAAATCTTTGCCTTGTTCTGTTAATTCAATACAAACTTTTCGCTCGTCTTCTTTGGAACGAACACGTTTTACAAGTTTTAATGATTCCATGCGTTTTAACATAGGTGTTAACGTACCAGAATCTAAAAATAGACGTTCTCCAATTTCTTTTACTGTTAGTCCATCTTGCTCCCATAGTACGAGTAAAGTAATGTACTGGGGATACGTAATACCCATTTCTTCTAAATAAGGTCGATAAAAACGAGTAACCTCTCTAGAGCAGGCGTAAATAGAAAAACAAAGTTGGTTATCTAGATGCAAAGAGTCCTCTGTCATAAATAACTCCCTTCTAATTAAGTTGTGCACAATTTAATTTTGTAAAACCAATATAACGAAAAAGAAATACAATGTCAAATACATTGTATTGAGAAAGTCTTTGTTGCATTTTGGAACAATCATACATATTTTCCTTCATGATGAAAGAAGATAGGGAAGATGATGTTATAATTTATATGGAATAGTTTCCATCACTTGATTATGAGGGCTTTTTTTGGTAACGTACAAATAGAGTTATTAATTTATAATCATTATAAAGTAGAAGTTTTTTTTATTAGTGTTACTGAATCTCCTTTATTACATACGGAGAATAATTAAAAAATAATCGGTTGTTCACACGATTGTCAGATTCATAAGAGGAAAGTTGTATTATGATAGTAGATAAAGTGATAAAACGGGTGAAGGGGGACATGCTGCGTGCATATTCTTGTTGTTAGTGTAAATTATCGAACAGCCCCTGTAGAATTTCGTGAGAAACTCACATTTCAGGCAGCAGAACTAGAGCGAGCGATGACTACATTACAAAATCAAAAGAGCGTGTTAGAGAATGTCATTGTATCAACTTGTAATCGCACTGAGATTTATGCTGTTGTCGATCAATTACACACGGGACGGTATTATATTAAGAAGTTTTTAGCTGATTGGTTTCAGCTTGAAATAGAAGAAGTCGCGCCATATTTAACTATTTTTGAACAAGATGGTGCAATAGATCATTTATTCCGCGTAACGTGCGGTTTAGATTCTATGGTAGTCGGAGAAACGCAGATTTTAGGTCAAATAAAAGATAGCTTTTTAGAAGCGCAACAAGTTAAAGCAACAGGCACAATTTTTAATGAATTGTTTAAGCAAGTCATTACATTAGCAAAACGTGCCCACTCAGAAACAACAATCGGGGAAAGTGCGATGTCTGTTAGTTATGCTGCTGTTGAGCTTGGAAAGAAAATATTTGGCGAGTTAACAGATTGTCATGTGCTTATTCTTGGTGCTGGTAAAATGGGCGAACTTGCACTGCAAAACTTATATGGAAGTGGTGCTCGTAAAGTAACAGTTATGAATAGGACGCTTTCGAAAGCAGAAGTAATGGCTGAGAAATATATGGGACATGCAAAATCGTTAAGCGAATTACAATGTGCATTATTAGAAGCAGATATTTTAATTAGTTCAACTGGTGCATCGGAGTATGTCATTACGAAAGAGATGATGACGAAGGTAGAGAAAATGCGCTCTGGTCGCCCTTTGTTTATGGTTGACATTGCAGTGCCACGTGATATTGATCCAGCGATTGATGAGCTAGAAGGTTCTTTCTTGTATGATATTGATGATTTACAAGGAGTAGTGGAGGCAAACCGTGCTGAGCGTTTGAAAGAAGCAGAGAAAATTCAATTTATGATTGAAGAGGAAATTGTTCTATTTAAAACGTGGTTAAGTACACTTGGTGTTGTTCCATTAATATCAGCTCTTCGTGATAAGGCACTTGCAATCCAAAGTGAAACGATGGTAAGCCTAGAGCGAAAAATACCAAACCTTAGTGATCGTGAGAAAAAAGTCATTAGTAAGCATACGAAAAGTATTATTAATCAATTATTAAAAGACCCAATTTTAGTAGCGAAAGAAATAGCTGCTGAAGAGGGAGCGAGCGAAAAATTAGCGTTATTTGCGAAGATTTTCGATTTAGAAACGGAAGACGTAGAGAGTTGTGCGGAAGAAGTAGAACATAAAAAAGTGTGGACACCATCCGTTCCATCTTTATAATTTGGAAGGATGATCGGATGAGTTTTTTAAATAACAGTATTATTTATCATATTGCAATTATTTTATAT
Organism: Bacillus sp. JAS24-2; assembly: GCF_008274905.1. NCBI lineage: Bacteria > Bacillati > Bacillota > Bacilli > Caryophanales > Bacillaceae > Bacillus > Bacillus sp. JAS24-2. Next base: position 4,263,647 of record NZ_CP031068.1, on the reverse strand, counting down.
GCTTGTAGCATTAGTTTATATTTTATAGATTATTTCCAAAGTAACCGAAAGGCGAACCGATTTGCTTTTTGGTTACTTGCGATTGTATGGGTCCTGCAGTCTATTTTTATGTTGCTTAGGGCTACAGATTCAGAAACGAATCCTATTTTAACTTTATTATCAGGGATTTATTTTTATGTTTGGTTATTGATTACGATGTCGTTAGTCATTAATCGATTTATGAGAATCGACTTTTTAGTCTTTTTTACAAATGTTGTTGCATTTGGCGTAAGCGCTTTTTCTATTTTTACACCGCTCGGAAAGATGTCGCCAGTACTTGCGGAACAATTAGTTTCAGAACTTGTATACGTGCATGTCGGTATGGCAATTATTTCTTACGCAACGTTTACTGTATCGTTCATTTTTTCTATTATGTACTTATTACAATATCGCCTATTAAAAAAGAAAAAATGGAATGCGAGATTAAGAAGGTTAGGGAATTTACCGAAGCTAGAATCTATGTCTTACGGATTAAATTTATTTTCTGTTCCATTTTTCTTACTAGCAATTTTATTAGGATGTATATGGGGATATACAAAATTGGATAATTTCCATTGGTATGATACGAAAGTAATCGGATCTTTTGTCGTTCTATTTGTGTATTGCACAGGTTTATATTTACGAGCGGCAGATGTGTTGCAAGGTAAGAAAATTGTACAGTGGAATATCGGATCGTTTCTCGTAATGCTAGTAAACATTTTTCTATTAAGCAGTTTATCCAATTTCCACTTTTGGTATTTATAATGAGGAGAGAGAATTATGCGCAAAATTATTGTAGGATCACGAAAGAGTAAACTAGCATTAACGCAAACAAACTGGTTTATTGATCAGTTAAAAGCCCTAGGTCTACCATATGAATTTGAAGTGAAAGAAATTGTCACAAAAGGTGATGTTATTTTAGATGTTACTCTTTCAAAAGTAGGCGGCAAAGGCTTGTTTGTAAAAGAGATTGAACATGCGCTACTTACGAAAGAAATCGATATGGCTGTACATAGTATGAAAGATATGCCAGCCGTACTTCCAGAAGGTTTAATGATTGGCTGTACACCAAAGCGTGTTGACCCTCGTGATGCTTTTATCTCAAAAAATGGAGCATCGTTTAAAGAGTTAGCGGAAGGTGCTATTTTAGGTACGAGTAGTTTAAGACGTAGTGCACAGCTACTCGCTGCGAGACCAGATTTACAAGTTAAGTGGATTCGCGGGAATATCGATACACGTTTACGTAAATTAAAAGAAGAAGATTACGATGCGATTATTTTAGCGACAGCTGGATTACAAAGAATGGGCTGGGATGATGAAGTTATTACAGAACATTTAGATGAAGCGTTATGTGTACCTGCTGTAGGACAAGGTGCATTAGCGATTGAGTGTCGTGAGGATGATAAGGATTTATTGCAATTGTTAGCGCATATTAATGATACGATAACAGAAAGAACAGTGGCAGCGGAGCGAGTATTTCTTCATAAACTTGAAGGTGGATGCCAAGTTCCAATTGCTGGATATGCAACCCTTACAGAAAACGATGCAATCGAATTAACAGCTCTTGTCGGCTCTATGGATGGCTCTGTTTTATTAAAAGAGACAGTAGTGGGTACTAATCCTGAGGAAGTAGGATTAGAGGCCGCGGACCGTTTAATTAAGCAAGGCGCCAAAGAACTCATTCTTGCTGCAAATAAGGAGCAACAATAAATATGAACGCTCTCGCTGGAAAAACGGTATTGATTACACGTGCCCAGCATCAAGCGAAACAAATGAGTGTAGCAGTGAAAGAAAAGAGCGGAATTCCATTGGAAATTCCGCTTTTGCGTATGGAAGGTATGTCTCATAGGCAAATTCAACATATTGAAGAGCAGCTACATTCATACGACTGGGTTATTTTTACGAGCAGAAATGGTGTAGCTTTTTTTCTAGATAGTTTAAAAAAGAAACTACCACTAACCATTAAAATCGCTGCGGTAGGTGTGAAAACAAAATTAGAGTTAGAAAAAAGGGGCTATCAAGTTCATTTTGTTCCGACTTCATTTGTTGCAGAAGCATTTGCAGAAGAGTTTCTAAAAGAATTAAGTGGAAATGAACGTATTTTATTTCCGAAAGGGAATTTAGCAAGAGAGGTAATTCCGGTTGCCCTACGGGAAATTGGTGTTTCTCTAGATGAGCTAACCGTATACGGTACGAAAGTGAATATAGAAAAAAAGCAAGAGCTTATAGCGGCATTGAAGTTAGGGAAAGTAGACATTATTACATTTACGAGCCCTTCAACTGTTACTAGTTTTGTTCGTTTACTTAAGGGTACAAACTGGAGAGAATGGACAAAAAAATGTACAATTGCTTGTATAGGACCTATTACGGAAAAAGAGGCAAGTCTTTATTTTCCGTCTGTTATTGTGCCGAAAGAGTACACTGTAGAAGCATTACTACAATGTGTTTGTGAATCTATAAAATGAAAGAATGGGGATAGAAATCTATGAACTCTTTACAATTTAATCGTCATCGTCGTTTAAGACAAAGCGGGGGCATGCGTGCGCTTGTGCGTGAAACGTTTTTACATACGGAAGATTTTATTTACCCTATTTTTGTATTAGAAGGTGAAAATGTTCGTAATGAAGTTCCTTCTATGCCAGGCGTATATCAAATGTCTTTAGATTTATTGCAAGCTGAAATGCAAGAAGTTGTTGATTTAGGTATTCGTTCTGTTATTGTATTTGGTTTACCTGCTGAAAAAGATGAAGTTGGATCATCAGCATATTGTGATCATGGAATTGTACAACGTGCTATTCAGCAAATTAAAGGTGATTTCCCTGAGCTAGTAGTAGTTGCAGACACATGTTTATGTCAATTTACAAGCCATGGTCATTGCGGTGTAATTGAAGATGGTATTATTTTAAATGACGAGTCTCTTGCAGTTCTTGCGAAAACAGCTGTAAGTCAAGCGAAAGCAGGAGCGGACATTATTGCGCCATCAAACATGATGGACGGCTTCGTAACAGCAATTCGCCATGCATTAGACGAAAATGGTTTTGGACACGTGCCAGTTATGTCGTACGCTGTGAAATATTCATCAGCATTTTATGGACCATTCCGTGATGCTGCGCACGGTGCACCGCAATTTGGTGACCGTAAAACATATCAAATGGATCCGGCAAACCGTATGGAAGCATTCCGTGAAGCAGAATCAGATGTAATGGAAGGTGCAGACTTCTTAATCGTAAAACCAGCGCTTTCTTACTTAGATATCGTTCGTGATGTGAAAAATAACTTTAATTTACCAGTTGTCGCTTATAATGTAAGTGGTGAATATTCGATGATTAAAGCGGCAGCGCAAAATGGTTGGATTAATGAAAAAGAAGTTGTTCTTGAAAAATTAATTAGTATGAAACGTGCAGGAGCAGATTTAATTATTACGTATCATGCAAAAGATGCAGCAAGATGGTTACAAGAAGGAGGCGCTAAATAATGAAAAAGTTTGATAAGTCAATTGCAGCGTTTGAAGAGGCGCAAGACTTAATGCCTGGTGGCGTAAATAGCCCGGTTCGTGCCTTTAAGTCTGTTGGGATGAATCCGTTGTTTATGGAGCGTGGAAAAGGCTCTAAAGTATATGATATCGATGGGAATGAATACATCGACTACGTATTATCATGGGGTCCTTTAATTCATGGTCATGCAAATGATCGTGTTGTAGAAGCGTTAAAATCTGTTGCTGAAAGAGGTACAAGCTTCGGTGCACCAACAGAAATTGAAAATAAATTAGCAAAACTTGTTATTGAGCGCGTGCCATCAATTGAGATTGTGCGTATGGTTAACTCTGGAACGGAAGCAACAATGAGTGCACTACGTTTAGCTCGTGGTTATACAGGTCGTAATAAAATCTTGAAATTTATCGGTTGTTACCACGGTCATGGTGATTCGTTATTAATTAAAGCTGGTTCTGGTGTGGCGACTTTAGGTTTACCAGATAGTCCTGGTGTACCAGAAGGTGTAGCGAAAAATACGATTACAGTAGCTTATAACGATTTAGAAAGTGTAAAATACGCGTTTGAACAATTCGGTGATGATATTGCTTGTGTAATTGTAGAACCAGTAGCAGGAAATATGGGGGTTGTTCCTCCGCAGCCTGGATTTTTAGAAGGTCTTCGTGAAGTAACAGAACAAAACGGTGCATTGCTTATTTTTGATGAAGTAATGACAGGGTTCCGAGTAGCTTATAATTGTGGCCAAGGTTATTATGGCGTAACGCCTGATTTAACATGCTTAGGTAAAGTAATCGGTGGTGGTTTACCAGTAGGAGCATACGGTGGTAAAGCGGAAATTATGCGCCAAGTTGCGCCAAGCGGACCGATTTACCAAGCTGGTACTTTATCAGGTAACCCACTTGCAATGGCGGCAGGTTATGAAACGTTAGTACAGTTAACGCCAGAATCATATGTAGAATTTGAGCGTAAAGCTGAAATGTTAGAAGCTGGATTACGTAAAGCAGCTGAAAAACATGGCATTCCGCACCATATTAACCGTGCAGGCTCTATGATTGGTATTTTCTTTACAGATGAACCCGTTATTAATTACGATGCAGCAAAATCTTCAAACTTAGAATTCTTTGCGGCTTACTATCGTGAAATGGTAGAACAAGGTGTATTCTTACCGCCATCTCAATTCGAAGGTTTATTCTTATCGACAGCACATAGTGATGCAGATATTGAAGCGACGATTGCAGCAGCTGAAATTGCAATGTCAAAATTAAAAGCGTAATGTATTAGAGAAAATCGCTCTCCGTAAGGGGAGCGATTTTTTTTATTCATAAAGTAAGCTTTCCGCACATAAATCTGTAATGACATATAGTTTGGGAGGGGGAAAAGAAGTGGCTGCAGATCATTCATTACGATTTTCATTAAAAGAATCTGTGTGGTTCCAAAAAGGACAGGAAGTCGAAGAACTTTTGTCAATTTCGTTAGATCCAGACGTTGAGATAGAAGAGCTTGATCATGAAGTAATCGTGAGAGGACAATTAGATTTAACGGGAGAGTATGTTGCACGAAAAGATGATTCAGCGTATTCATTAAGAGAACTATCGCCAGCAAAGTCAATTGATTATGTAGAAACAAGAGAAGATGGGGTTAATGAACTTGTTCATTCCTTTCCACTTGAAATATCAATTCCGAGAAATCGAGTGAAAGTAATTGAAGAGCTATATGTATCAATCGAGGAATTTGATTATGAATTAAAGGAAAATGGTTGCTTACAATTATTAGCGGATATATCTATTACCGGTTTGTGTGATGAAGAGAGAAGCGAGGATGAAGTTGAAGAGGAAGAGGAAGAAACGGTGTATGCTGAGTTAGAAGAAGATTCAGCGCAAGAGGATGAAAATAGACCGGCGCCGCATGTAGAAGAACCAGCATATAAGGAATCAGATGAGTGGGAAGATTACGCATTTGAACCGTTCCAATTAGAGGAAAGAAAAGAGCAGGAATTAGAAGAAGAGAAAATAGAAGAACATGAATTTGTGGAACGTGAAGAGGAGCAAGAAACAACGCCGCAATTTGAACTGTTCGGACGAAAAGATTTCAAGAAAGAAAAAGCGAAAAAGCAGGAAGAACAAGAAGAAGAGTACTCACAGCGAGATGAAAATGCGCTTTATTTAACAAAACTATTTACGAAAGAACCGGAAGAAGAATTTACAAAGTTAAGAATGTATTTCGTGCAAGAAGGGGATACAATTGAATCTATTGCAGACCGTTATGAAACGTCTGTACAAAATTTATACCGTGTTAATCAAACAGAAGATATATTTTTAAATACGGGGCAAATTATTTATATTCCCGTTTCAAGGGTAAAGACGAAATAAGGAAGTGAGTGTTTTCACTCACTTCCTTTCTTAGAGGCTATGTTTTGAATAGAAAGGGTTATTCGTATGGATATTGAGTTGCGAAATCACTATGAACCTATCGTGAGGCAATATAGATTGGATACGCAGCATATGGAAGAGCACGGAAATGTAATGAAAATTTATACGAATCAAGGTCCATATGCACTCAAGAAAATAGAAGGCAGAAAGTTAGAGCGGAATAACTTTCTGCATCATATTCAATATTTGAAGGAGAAAGGTTTTTCAAATTATGTACCTATATATCATGCGACGGATGGAAGTTATATTTTAAGTGACGGGACGTATAATTATTATTTAATGCCTTGGTTAGAACGTGCAGAAGGAAACGGTGAGGACAATGATCAATACCATAAAATGTTTCAGACACTTGGAACGTTGCATCAAAAAACTGTGAAGGAAGAAACGTATACGGAAGAAGATTTAGAAAAACATTATACAAGTATATCCGATCGTTGGGAAAATGATGGTGAGATGTTAGAAGAGTTTCTCGTAGAATCTGAATCAAAATGGTATATGTCCCCGTTTGAATTGCAATATTGTACGTACTATCATCATGTAATGAGAGCGCGTGAATTTGCAACGAAGCAATTAAATGAGTGGAACGATGCGATGAAAGAAAAAGAGAAAACGCGTATTACTTTTGTGCATGGTAATGTGTCACTTAATCATTTTTTATTTGACTATGAGCGGAATGGCTATTTTATTAGTTTAGAAAAATCGAAGTTTGCAACGCCTGTGCAAGATATAGTAGGTTTTTATTCACGGTCTTTAAACACATATCCAATTGCAAGAAGTGATCGGTTTGAATGGTTTCAAATGTATCAAAAAAATTTCCCTTTTACGAAAGAAGAGCAACTACTTATGTTTGCGTATATGACGTATCCATCGCAATTTATTCGGCAAATCCAGTCCTATAAGAAAAGAAGAGATAATCGCAACGAGGAAAATGAACTGCGCGGAGTAAAGAGTTTGCAACAATCGCATTGGCTCGTTAGCAATATAGAATATTTCCTGTCGCAATTACAAGCTGCCCAGCAAGGGAACGGATAAAGTAAAGGCATTCCCCGCTGATGATTAGCCTTCACCAATTGGGCGTTTACGGGCAGCAGGGCTCCCATCTAACTTCTTTGATTCAGCTGAGTTTTGAGGTGGAGGTCTTACTGCCCGCAAATAGCGGGGTAAAGAAGATAAGTAGAGGATTCTACTTATCTTCTTTTTTGGCACGAAAAGCTGTAGTTTTAAATTTATCTTGACGAATAAGGTTTCGTTTTTTACACTATTGTATATAATAATTAACAATCATATAAATGCCTTGAAGGGGAAGAGTATAACATGAAACGTCTTCAGAGAGGAGAATCATTAGCTGGGAGATTCTCTAGATAGTTATGTTAGAAGGTAGCCCTGGAGCATCTTTTCTGAACGGAATAGTTCTTATTAGGAAAAGACGGATTTGTCCGTTATCAAATTAAGAGTATAAGCAAATTATGAATTTGTTTGTAAATAAAGGTGGTACCGCGATGTCCCTCGTCCTTTTTGGATGAGGGACATTTTTTATTTTAAGGAGGGAAAATAATGTCAAACACGGAAAAGAATTTACCAACTAAATATGATCATATGTCCGTTGAAGAAGGCCTTTATCAATGGTGGCTTGAAGGCAAATATTTTGAAGCAACAGGAGACGAGAAGAAACAACCGTATACAATTGTAATTCCACCTCCGAACGTAACTGGTAAGTTACACCTAGGTCATGCTTGGGATACAACTCTTCAAGATATTTTAACTCGTACGAAGCGTATGCAAGGATACGATGTACTATGGCTTCCAGGAATGGACCATGCTGGTATCGCAACACAAGCGAAAGTAGAAGGAAAACTTCGTGAAGAAGGTATTTCACGTTACGATCTTGGCCGTGAAAAATTTCTTGAAAAAGCTTGGGAGTGGAAAGAAGAGTACGCTTCTCACATTCGTCAACAATGGGGAAAAGTTGGTTTAGGACTAGACTATTCTCGTGAACGCTTCACATTAGACAAAGGTTTATCAGATGCGGTTAATAAAGTATTCGTTCAATTATACGAAAAAGGCTTAATTTACCGTGGTGAATATATCATCAACTGGGATCCAGCAACACGTACAGCTCTTTCTGATATTGAAGTAATTCATAAAGAAGTTCAAGGTGCATTCTATCATATGAACTATCCGTTAACAGATGGTTCTGGTCACATTCGTCTTGCGACAACTCGTCCAGAAACGATGCTTGGTGATACAGCAGTAGCAGTTCATCCAGAAGACGATCGTTACAAACATTTAATCGGAAAAACAGTTACACTTCCAATCGTAGGCCGTGAGATTCCGATTATTGCTGATGAGTACGTAGAAAAAGATTTCGGAACGGGCGTTGTAAAAATTACACCAGCTCATGACCCGAATGACTTTGAAGTAGGTAACCGTCATGACTTACCACGCATATTAGTAATGAACGAAGATGGAACAATGAACGAAAAAGCTGGTAAGTATAACGGTATGGATCGTTTCGAATGCCGTAAAGAATTAGTAAAAGACTTACAAGAAGCTGGCGTATTAGTAGAAATCGAGCCACATATGCATTCAGTAGGTCATAGTGAGCGTAGCGGTGCAGTTGTTGAGCCTTATTTATCAACACAGTGGTTCGTAAAAATGGCTCCACTTGCTGAAAAAGCAGTAGCGCTTCAACAAAAAGAAGAAGAAAAAGTAACGTTCGTACCAGAGCGTTTTGAAAACACATATTTACGTTGGATGGAAAATATTCATGACTGGTGTATTTCTCGTCAATTATGGTGGGGACACCGTATTCCAGCTTGGTACCATAAAGAAACTGGTGAAGTATACGTAGGTACAGAAGCACCAGCAGATATTGAAAACTGGAATCAAGATAACGACGTACTTGATACATGGTTCAGTTCAGCGTTATGGCCATTCTCAACACTTGGTTGGCCAAATGAAGATTCAGCAGATTTCAAACGTTACTATTCAACAGATGCACTAGTAACGGGTTATGATATCATCTTCTTCTGGGTATCTCGTATGATTTTCCAAGGTTTAGAGTTTACAGGAGAGCGTCCATTTAAAGATGTATTAATTCACGGTTTAGTTCGTGACGAGCAAGGTCGTAAGATGAGTAAATCTCTTGGTAACGGTATTGACCCAATGGATGTTATCGAGAAGTACGGTGCAGATGCAATGCGTTTCTTCTTATCAACAGGAAGTGCACCAGGTCAAGATTTACGTTTCAGCATGGAAAAAGTAGAATCTACTTGGAACTTCATTAATAAAATTTGGAACGCATCACGTTTCGTATTAATGAACATGGATGATATGAAGTATGAAGAAATCGATTTAACTGGTGAAAAATCAGTAGCAGATAAGTGGATCTTAACGCGCTTAAACGAAACAATCGAAAGCGTAACACGTAACATGGATAAATATGAGTTTGGTGAAGCTGGTCGTTCATTATACAACTTCATTTGGGACGATTTCTGTGATTGGTATATTGAAATGGCGAAACTTCCACTATACGGTGAAGATGAAGCAGCTAAGAAAACAACTCGTTCTATTTTAGCTTACGTATTAGATCAAACAATGCGTCTATTACACCCATTCATGCCATTCGTAACAGAGAAAATTTGGCAACATTTACCGCATGAAGGCGAATCTATTACAGTAGCTGCGTGGCCAACAGTTCGCGAAGATTTACAAGATACGGAAGCTGCGGCAGAAATGCACCTTCTAGTTGATATCATTCGCTCTGTTCGTAATATCCGTGCAGAAGTAAATACGCCAATGAGCAAAAAAGTTCAAATGCAAATTAAAGCAAAAGATGAGGCTGTACTTGCTCAACTTACGAAAAACAGCTCTTACATTGAGCGTTTCTGTAACCCAAGCGAATTAACAATTCAAACGGACTTACAAGCGCCAGAAAAAGCAATGACTGCAATCGTATCAGGTGCAGAGTTATTCTTACCGTTAGCTGATCTTATCAATCTTGATGAAGAGAGAGCTCGTCTTGAGAAAGAACTTGAGAAGTTCGATAAAGAAGTAGAACGTGTACAGAAGAAACTTTCTAACCAAGGTTTCGTAGCGAAAGCTCCTGCAGCGGTTATTGAAGGAGAGCGTGCGAAAGAGCAAGATTACCTAGAAAAACGCGAAGCAGTTCGTCAACGTCTAGCAGATCTTGAAAAGTAAAAATGTTTTTAGAGACTCACTATATTGGTGAGTCTCTTTTCTTTGCGTATAATAGAACTATGAAAGTTGTCTTTTGAAAGGGGAAAAACATACGTGATACATACATACGAAGAAGCGATAGGGTGGATCCATAGCCGATTGAAATTTGGAATTAAGCCAGGATTAGAAAGAATGAGATGGATGTTAGAAGAACTTGGAAATCCAGAGCGTCATATAAAATGTGTTCATCTTGCTGGTACAAATGGAAAAGGTTCAACGTTAACATATATGCGTTACATGTTAGAAGGCGCGAAATATAAGGTAGGAACGTTTACCTCTCCTTACATCGAATCATTTAATGAACGCATTAGTGTGAATGGAACACCAATTGCAGACGAAGAGATTACTGAACTTGTAAAGATGGTAAAACCAGTCGTGGAAAAACTAGATGAAACGGATTTAGGGGAAGCGACAGAGTTTGAAATTATTACTGTTATGGCGATTTACTATTTCGGTAAAGTCAATTTCTGTGATGTTGTTTTATTTGAAACAGGGCTTGGTGGACGTTTTGACTCTACTAATGTAATACACCCTGTTCTCACGATTATTACGAATATCGGTCACGATCATATGCATATTTTAGGAAATACACTAGGGGAAATTGCATATGAAAAGGCGGGGATTATTAAGTCTGGCGTGCCGGTAATTACTGGTGTACAAGATGAAGAAGCTTTGCAAGTCATTCAAAATGTTGCAAAGGAAAATCATGCAAACTTATACGAACTTAGCAAGCATTTTACAGCGTTACATAAACAGTCTAATGAAGATGGGGAACAGTTTGATTTTACTTGTCCTTTTTCTGCATTTGAAGATTTGCAAATCTCAATGAAAGGCATTCATCAAGTAGGAAATGCAGCGTTAGCACTTATGGCAGTAATGTATGTAAAAACATATTTATCATTTTTAATTGAGGAAGAGGAAATAAGAACGGGATTACTGGAAGCATATTGGATTGGGCGCTTTGAAAAGCTGCAAAGTAACCCGGATATTATTATAGATGGTGCTCATAATCCAGAAGGTATCGAAAGCCTTGTGAAAACAGTAGAAGCGCATTACAAAGATAAAAATGTAATAGTGTTATTTACTGCCCTTGGTGATAAACAATTACATAACATGGTAGGCCAATTAGAAACCATTGCAGATGAAATTATTTTTACAACATTCGCCTTTGATCGTGCTATTTCTGCTGACAAGCTTGCATCATATTCACAGAAAGAATCAAAATTAGTTTTTGAAAATTGGAAAGAGGCAATTGATACAAAAGTTGAAAAGATAGCAGAAAATGATGTTCTTATCATAACGGGTTCTCTTTATTTCATTTCTGAAGTACGAAAATATATTCGCGAGAAAAACTAGATAGTCTTTGCTATCTAGTTTTTTTGTTCTACAAATGAAGTCAAATGCATACATATAAGATAAATATATAGGGTTATTTGGCGAATTCCTCTGACAAATATCTCGTTTTTTTATGAAATGAATATGATATGATGCGGACAACGATAAGAGGTGAGGTGTGAGTGTATGGACAAGCAATCACGAACGATCTCAGTGAAAGTGAATGGAACAGAAGCGAAGTATGAGGAAAAAAAGAAAGATGAATTTGAATGGATGGTAGTAGAAAGTGAACGACCGAAAAATGTTGTTCCGTTTCAAAAAGCGAAATCAATGTCTGTGGAAAAATACCGAAAGAAGTGGAGTAATACATTAATTGTAATCGTTGCAACTGCAATCATTATCGGTACGGCGTTTGGAATGGGGATGCTTCATTTACTTACTGGACAAGGAACGACAGGAGGAAGTGAAGTGACAGCTTCAAGGCCGACTGGAAATGGAGAATCAAAGGTGGGTGGAACGGCAGAACAAACACCAGCACCGAAAGAAGAAAAACAAAAAGCACAGGCAGGAACGTCATTGGATCCGATGAAATTATTTTTTGTTCAAGGGGGGCTTTATTCTTCTGAAGAAAAGGGACAGGCAGCTCTTGAAGAATGGAAAGGCAATGGGGGCATTGGTGCTTTGAGACCGAGCGGTGATAAGTATGCAATAGTTGTTGGTATTGCTAGCGATGAACAGTCTATAAATCAATTAATGACTAAGTATAAAAATGATGGTGTCTCCGTTTTAAAAAAGAGCTGGGATATAACAGATAAAGCATTGCTGAAAGATGATAAAGAAGTAGGGACATTTTTAACAAAAGTGCAGCCATTATACACTCATTTAGCAAAATATGCTTCTAGCGTACAAGTTGGTGGAAAAAGCAGCCCAAAAGATATAGAAGCAATTGAAAAAGAATGGAAAAAGGTTGAAAAAGAAGGGGAAAGTATGAAACGAGAAGAAGCAAAGAAACTGTATATGTATACGTCGGTAGCTGTACAAACAGTAAAAGATGGGAAGATGGATAAGGAATCTTTGGCGAAATTAAATCAAGTTATTATTGATGGTTTACTCTCGTATGAAAAAATTGTTTCGTAGAAAGTGAAATGATAGGATAATAAAATGAGTAAGAAAGAAGTACATGTACTTCTTTCTTTTCTTTTGAATTTAGAGCAAAGTGCTTTCTCTATGACGGGAATATAATCGTATGCAATAAAGAAGTTTTATTTTAGTTAGAGAAATTAATATTTCTTTCATTTGTGGGCAAACTATTCCTTTGATACGATTAATATAAATTGTTCTGCTTCATGTGAGAAAGGAAGGAGAAAATATGAGAAAAATAATTTTAGCTTCAGGATCACCTCGGAGGAAGGAATTACTTGAGTTAGCTAGTGTGCCATTTGAAATCGTTGTAAGTGAAGTAGAGGAAACAATTGGTGCATATTCATCGCCTTCTGATATTGTAATGTCGCTTGCCTTGCAAAAAGCATCAGCGGTGGCAGAAAATAATAGTGATCACATTGTGTTAGGTGCAGATACAATTGTTACATATGAGTCGCGTATTCTTGGTAAGCCTTCTAATGAGGATGAGGCGAGAGAGATGTTACAATTACTATCAGGGAAAACACATGAAGTGTATACAGGTGTTGCGATTATAGCAAAAGAAAAAACGGTTACTTTTTATGAGCGTACAGAAGTTACATTTTGGGAGTTAACAGAAGAGGAAATTGATACATACGTCGCGTCGAAAGAACCTCTTGATAAAGCCGGTAGTTATGGGATTCAAGGTAAAGGATCTATTTTCGTTCAAAATATTCAAGGGGACTACTATAGTGTAGTTGGCTTACCAATTGCACGTCTCGTTCGGGAATTAAAACAATTTGATATTGATGTAACCCATGCGTAAAATTGCATGGGGTTTTCTTTGAGAGAACAAATAAAGGGGTGGAGAGATGAACGGTATTCGTGATGTTGTAAGAGAAGAACAGCCACGGGAGCGTTTATTGTTAGAAGGTGCTGGAAGTTTATCAAATCGAGAGCTTCTCGCAGTGTTACTCAGAACAGGTTCTAAAGAAGAAACAGTTTTAAAGTTGTCAGATAAAATTTTACACCAATTTGATGGCTTACGTATGTTGAAAGATGCAACATTAGAGGAGCTAATTAGTATACATGGTATTGGGATTTCAAAGGCATCGCAACTTATGGCAGCCTTTGAACTAGGCAGAAGAATGGTACGTTTAGAATATCAAAATAGATATAGTATTCGAAGTCCAGAAGATTGTGCGAAATACATGATGGAAGAAATGCGTTTTTTACAACAAGAGCATTTTGTTTGTTTATATTTAAATACAAAAAATCAAGTTATACATAGGCAAACGATCTTTATTGGAAGTTTAAACACGTCAATTGTACACCCGAGGGAGGTTTTTAAAGAAGCCTTCCGTCGTGCAGCAGCCTCTATCATATGTCTTCATAACCATCCCTCAGGAGATCCCACGCCGAGCCGTGAAGATATTGAAGTAACAAAACGCTTAGTAGAATGCGGCCAGATTATCGGAATTGAAGTGCTTGATCATATTATAATAGGTGACCATAAATTCGTGAGTTTAAAGGAAAAAGGTCATATTTAAGACTATGCTTTTTACTTATTTTGTTTTATAATGTGATTTATGAGTTTTTTGTAGAAATTTATCTACAAAAAGGATAAAGATATAAAAAACGTACTGTTTTTATAATATAAATTAAGAAAAAATGAGTCCGTGAAAACAAGAAAGGAAGATAAATAATATGTTTGGATTTGGTGGATTTACTCGCGATCTTGGAATAGACTTAGGAACTGCGAACACGCTTGTATATGTAAAAGGAAAAGGTGTAGTTTTACGTGAACCTTCAGTAGTGGCGTTACAAACTGATACGAAACAAATCGTTGCTGTAGGTAGCGACGCAAAACAAATGATTGGTCGTACACCAGGGAACGTTGTGGCACTTCGCCCGATGAAAGACGGTGTAATTGCTGATTACGAAACAACTGCAACAATGATGAAATATTACATTCAACAAGCTCAAAAATCAAACGGTTTCTTCTCACGTAAGCCGTATGTAATGGTATGTGTACCATCTGGTATTACAGCTGTAGAAAGACGTGCAGTAATCGATGCGACTCGTCAAGCGGGTGCTCGTGATGCTTATCCTATCGAAGAGCCATTTGCAGCAGCAATTGGTGCAAACTTACCTGTTTGGGAACCAACTGGTAGTATGGTTGTTGATATCGGTGGTGGTACAACAGAAGTTGCAATTATTTCTCTAGGTGGTATTGTAACAAGCCAGTCAGTCCGTGTTGCTGGTGATGATATGGACGATTCAATCATTCAGTACATTAAGAAAAGCTATAACTTAATGATCGGTGAAAGAACAGCTGAAGCATTAAAATTAGAAATTGGTTCTGCAGGCGAGCCCGAAGGTATCGAGCCTATGGAAATTCGCGGTCGTGATTTAGTAAGTGGTTTACCAAAAACAGTACTAATTCAGCCAGAAGAAATTGCAGATGCATTAAAAGATACAGTAGATGCGATTGTAGAATCAGTTAAAAATACGTTAGAAAAAACTCCACCTGAATTAGCGGCTGATATTATGGACCGCGGTATCGTATTAACAGGTGGCGGGGCATTACTACGTAATTTAGATAAAGTAATTAGTGAAGAAACGAAAATGCCAGTTCTTGTTGCAGAAGATCCATTAGATTGCGTAGCAATTGGAACAGGTAAAGCATTAGACAATATCGATCTTTTCAAAACTGCTGCTCGATAATATTGCAAAATAAAAATCAGTGAAATTAAGAGGGTGTGAACGTGCCACAGTTTTTCTTAAACAAAAGATTAATTGTTTTGTTGGTTAGTATTATTCTTCTCGTGGCATTGATTGGAATCTCATTGAAAGAACGGAACAGTTTAACATGGCCAGAGCAGTTTGTTAAAGATACTGTCGGTGTTGTAGAACGTGTATTCCAAAAGCCAGCGAAATACGTAGCTGGATTCTTCGAAAATGTAGAGGATGTAAAGCGCACGTATGAAGAGAATAAAGAATTAAAAGCAAAATTAGATAATTATGCAGGTCTATCAGGGAAAGTAAAACAATTAGAAGATGATAACAAGAAGCTACAAGAGCTAACTGGTAAAAAAGAGTTAAATAGCGGGTATACTGAAATTCCAGCTACTGTTGTTTCTCGTAATCCAGATAAATGGTACGATTTAATTGGAATTGATAAAGGGGCACAGCAAGGAATTAAAAAAGATATGGCTGTAGTAACTTCACAAGGGTTAGTTGGAAGAGTGAAAAGTGTATCTCAGTTTACATCATCAGTAGAATTACTAAGTTCTATGAGCCGAACAAATCGTGTTTCTGCTATTGTACAAGGGCAAGAGAAAATCTTTGGATTGATTGAAGGTTATGACAAAGAAAAGCAATTACTTCTTTTCACAAAGATTGGCTCTGATGCACCGGTAGTGAAAGATCAACTAGTTGTAACATCTGGACTGGGTGATATTTTCCCGAAAGGTCTTGTAATTGGAAAAATCGTTGAAGTTCAGCCGGATGCATATGGCTTAACAAAAACAGCTTATGTAAAACCTGCCGCTGATTTAAATGACGTAGAGCATATTACGGTTGCTAAACGTGCAACACCTTCAGCGCCATTAGAATAGGAGGAGAAGAAGAGATGATGAAGATATTAAAAAGAGCAGCTCTTCCTCTTTTGCTCCTTTTTGTGTTTCTATTTGAAAATATGTTTGCTACTGTTGTTCCAACGGATGTGTTTTGGAAAGACAGCATAGCAGCACCGCATTTCTTTATAATCGTCTTATGTTTTATTACAGTGTATTATAGTCCGGTCCAAGGGATTTATTACGGACTATTATTTGGCTTCTTATTTGATACCGTATACACAGAACTTGTCGGGATATATATTTTTGCTTATCCGATTTTAGCTTATTTAGTATATAGTGTGATGAAAGTACTACAATTGAATTTATTTATTGTTGTTTCTATCATATTAGCTAGCATTGTAGCACTAGAGTATTATGTGTATGGATTCTTAACTTTATTAGGACGTACTCATATGCCAGCGTATGTCTTTTTCACAGATCGTCTCCTTTCTACTTTATTGTTAAATGCTATTTTCTTATTGATAGTTTGTTTCCCACTGAGACGATATATAGTGCGTCTTTCAAAAGCGATGGAAGAAAAAGAAAAAAGGATTTTCTAATTTTATGTCGAATTGAATCGGTGGGGTGAACTTTAGTGGAAGAAAAAAAGCAACAAAATGTAACGATAAAAGGGACAAAAGATGGGATAACGCTTCATTTAGATGATTGTTGTTCATTCTCAGAATTATTGGTGGAATTAGACGAAAAACTTTCTACACATTACTACGATGGTGATGGGCGCTCTTTAATTGAAGTGCATGTGAAAGTAGGAAATCGTTATTTAACAGAAGTCCAACAAGAAGAGATTCGTACGTTAATTCGTAATAAAAAGAATCTTGTTGTGGATTCAATTGAAAGTGATGTTATCACTAAAGCAGAAGCAATAGCTTGGAAAGAAGAAACAGAAATTGTCCCTATTTCCAAAATTGTTCGCTCTGGACAAGTTTTACATGTAAAAGGAAATTTGTTGTTAATTGGAGATGTTAATCCAGGCGGAACGGTTATCGCTGGGGGGAATATTTTTGTCGTAGGATCATTAAGAGGAATTGCACATGCTGGGTATTATGGGGATTCGGATGCTGTAATCGCTGCATCTGTTATGAACCCGATGCAACTTCGAATTAGTGATGTGGCAATGCGGGCTCCGGAAGAGAAAGAAGACGGAGCGGAGGCGGCAGAATGTGCGTATATTAATGAGAACAATCACATTGTTGTCGATCGCCTGCAACTTCTCACTCATCTTAGACCTAATTTAACAAAGTTAGAAAGGGGAATTGTATAGCTGTGGGAGAGGCAATAGTAATTACATCTGGAAAAGGCGGAGTAGGTAAAACTACTACATCTGCGAACATTGGTACGGCCCTAGCGTTATCTGGAAAGAAAGTGTGCTTAATTGACACAGATATCGGTCTTCGAAATTTAGACGTAGTAATGGGGCTGGAAAATCGTATTGTATTTGATCTTGTTGATGTCGTTGAAGGGCGTTGCCGTTTACCTCAGGCTCTTATTAAAGACAAACGTTTTGATGATCTTTATTTATTACCTGCAGCACAAACGAGTGATAAATCAGCGGTAACACCTGAACAAATGGATGAATTAATACAAGTATTACGTCAAGATTATGATTACATATTAATCGATTGTCCTGCGGGGATTGAGCAGGGATTTAAAAATGCGGTAGCTGGTGCGGATAAAGCAATCGTTGTTACGACTCCAGAAGTATCCTCAATGCGCGATGCGGATCGTATTATTGGGCTTTTAGAAAAAGAGGATATTGAACCACCGAAACTTGTTATTAACCGTGTACGTAGTCATATGCTTCATGAACAGGATATGTTAGATGTTGATGAAATTGTACGTACATTGTCAATCGAGCTTCTTGGTGTTGTCGAAGATGACGATGAAGTTATTCGAGCTACAAATACAGGTGAACCTGTGGCGTTGCAACCAAGCGGAAAAGCAGCGTTGGCTTATCGTAATATTGCAAGACGCTTGTTAGGTGAGAATGTACCATTACAAGCATTTGAACAAGAAAAGGTATCGGTATTTGCAAAGGTGAAAAACTTCTTTGGAATCCGTTAAGAGCACTTCGCACATATGCGAGGTGCTTTCTTTTTTCTTCACACGAATATCTTTCTTTCTTAGCTCATACATATGTACAAACTGTATACAACTGTTTCTAATGAAATTAGCTTAACGAAAGAAAGGAGACAGTATGAAGAATAGACGCGTAGAAGAAATTAAAAAGCGGATTGCAAAAAGGAAGGCCGAGCAAGAAAGGATGGAGGAAGAGCAGTATTTTAACGGAGGGAATTTCGATAGTGAAGCGGTATTTATTGAAGATGGAGAAAAGGAAATGCATCCTTTATTTCGAAAGGAAGTCTTTTTCTTCAAAGTTTTATTATCAGCAATATTAGTTCTTTCGGTTGCTATTTTATATAAGAATGCTCCTTCTTCATTCAATGGAGCTAAAGCTGTTACAGAAAAAGTGATGAAAGAGGAATTTCAGTTTGCTACTGTAGCGAAATGGTATGAAAAGCAATTTGGAAAACCGCTCGTATTCTATTCGCCGAACGAGAAAAAAGAAGGAAGTATTCAGCAAAAGGATTATGCAATTCCTGCTTCTGGAAAGGTAATGCAAGGGTTTCAAAAAAATGGCCAAGGTGTATTTGTCCAAACAGCTACAAATGCAAAAGTGGAGTCAGTAAATGAAGGGTTAGTTGTTTTTGCAGGCAAGAAAGAGGAACTTGGAAATACAGTTCAAATTCAACATGCAGATGGTACGGAGTCATGGTATGCAAACTTAAACGATATGTCAGTGAAATTATATGATTACGTTTCAAAGAAACAAAAAATTGGAACGGTGAGTAATGATACAAATGATAAAAATGGAAAGTTTTATTTCGCGATAAAAAAGAATGAAAAATTTATTGATCCGATCCAGGTGATATCATTTGATTAAATATAGGGACGTTTTAACGAAAATTTCCGTGCATCCATTATTTTGGGTTATTATTGTCATTGGTATTTTTACTGCGCGTTTTAAAGAGTTACTACTGTTATTTTGTATTGTTCTTATTCATGAACTTGGGCATGCTTTTGCAGCAGCACACTATAATTGGCGTATAAAAAGAATTCAACTTTTGCCGTTTGGTGGCGTGGCCGAGCTTGAGGAACATGGTAATAAGTCATTGAAAGAGGAACTTGTTGTCGTAATTGCAGGACCGATTCAACATGTTTGGATGATGCTGGTAGGTTATATGTTGTTCGAAGTCGGTTGGCTGAATACAGATTTATATTATTTCTTTATGTGGAATAATATAATTATTTTAGCATTTAATTTACTCCCTATTTGGCCGTTAGATGGCGGGAAAGTATTGTTTAATGTATTATCATATCGTTTCCCTTATTTACAAGCACATGAAAAGATGATGCAATTGTCATGTGTTTTTTTTGGTGTAATATTAGGATGGCAGTTACTCTGGAATAGTAACAATATTATGATGTGGGTACTACTCATATTTTTAGCAGTGTCATTATATCAAGAGTGGAAACAAAGACGGTATGCATTTATGCGTTTTTTATTAGAACGTTATTATGGAAACAAAAGAGGAATCGAAAAGATTGCACCTATTGAAGTGCAAACGGAAGATCGTTTATATACGATCTTCACAAAATTTCGTAGAGGATATAAGCATTCTATTATCGTCCGTGGAAAATATAAAGAGCATTACACATTGGATGAAAATGAATTGCTCTATGCATATTTTACTGAAAAACGAACAACTTCATCAGTTGAAGAATTAATCGGTTAGTGTTGACGATAGCACTAACCTTTTATTATTGTAAAAGCAAAGAAGATTATAAAGTGAGGAAATAATTTTGAAAACGTTATATGTGAATTACGCTGGTTCGGAAAAGCGCGTTGCAATTGAAGAGAAGAAAAAAATTGTTGAGTTTTTATGGAAACGTAATGAAGAGCAAGAGATTGTTGGGCATATTTATGTTGGACGTGTCGTAAGAACAATTGCTGGAATGAATGCAGCTTTTGTAAACATCGGTTTAGAAAAACATGCTTACCTTTCATACGATGATGTACCATCTTCTTATCGTATACATGAAGGGCAAGCGATACTCGTACAAGTTGTGAAAGAGGCAATTGATACGAAAGGGCCTAAATTGACAGCGAATATAGAATTTACCGGGAAATATGTCGTTTATATGCCGTTTGATGAGATGCGCGCTGTTTCTCGAAAAATAAAAAATAATAAAAGAAGACAACAGTTACTCCAAATTGAAATAGAGGGAACGGGGGGATATATTTTCCGCTCTGCTTCTGAAAAAGGAGCAATTGAAGAAATACAAGCTGAAATGCAAGGGTTACAACAGTTGTATGAAGAGTTAAAAAGAAAAGAGGGCCAAGGAAAGGCGCCGTTATTACTTCATCGACCGACGACCTTTTTAGATCGTGTATTTCAAGAGAATCCAATTGAAACCATTGAAAAAGTAGTTGTAGATACAAGAAGTATAGTAAAAGAATTAGAAGACAAAGTTGGAAAAGAAAAAGTATCTTTTTATAATGAAAAGTCTTCGATGTTTAACCATTTTGGAATAGAGCGTGAAATTGAGAAAGCACTCCAAAAAATTGTGTGGCTTCCAAATGGTGCTTATTTAATTGTAGAACAAATGGAGACGATGACTGTAATTGATGTGAATACGGGCAAGTTTACGGGAAAACAAAATTTACAAGATACAGTACTTCGCACAAATGAGATGGCAGCTGAAGAAATTGCACGCCAATTAAGACTTCGTGATATTGGTGGTATGATATTAATTGATTTTATTAATATGAAAAAAAGAGAAGATAAAGAAAAGGTAAGAGAATGTCTTATAGCTGCTATGCAAGATGACCGCACATATACAAGGGTGCTCGGCTTTACGGAGCTAGGGATTTTGGAAATGACACGTAAACGTAAAAAGCATTCTTTACGGGACGTATTATTAAAAGAGTGTGTACCTTGCAAAGCGACGGGTTATGTGATGTCGCATGAAACAATTGCGTATGAGTTAGAGAGAGAACTAATCACATATGGCAATATAGAAGATGAAGCGGTATTAATCGCTGCGCCTAAAGAACTGCAAAAACAGTTTTTGCAAAAAGAATTACAAAAAAATATTCCATTTGAAATTTATTTCAAAGATGATAATATCGAAAAGTATGCTATCGTTCGTTTTGGAAGTAAAAAAGAAATTGTAGAGCGGAAAAAATAGTTAGCAGAACATTTATTGACAACCGTCTATGATTCATGATAACATCTTTATGTTATAGTTTATAGCACCTAAACGGCTATATGCTACAACCGCACAAGACAGGTTCCCTAAAGGCATTTATGTCTACCTCGTTTTTGGCGAGTCTTAGTAATTAAGAGGAGGTGCAAGTATGTACGCAATTATCGAAACAGGTGGAAAACAAATTAAAGTTGAAGCTGGTCAAGCAATCTACATTGAAAAATTAGATGTTGAAGCTGGTGAAACTGTTACTTTTGACAAAGTTCTTTTCGTTGGTGGCGAAAACGTTAAAGTTGGTAGCCCAGTTGTAGAAGGTGCAACAGTTACTGCGAAAGTTGAAAAACAAGGTCGCGCTAAGAAAATTATCGTTTTCAAATACAAAGCGAAAAAGAACAATCGTAAGAAACAAGGTCATCGTCAACCTTACACTAAGCTAGTTGTTGAAGCTATCAACGCTTAATTCTGGTTAACATGATTAAAATTACGATAAGTCGCACGAAATTAGGAAGTATCCAATCATTTAAAATGACTGGACATGCCGATTATGCGCCACATGGACAAGACCTTGTCTGTGCTGGAACTACAGCGGTTGTGTTTGGTTCTATAAATGCAGTGGAAGAACTTTGTAATGTGCAAGCAACTATTGAACTCGGAAGTGATGGCGGATTCTTAACGTATGAATTGCCTAATGATTTAGACGTTCATACAGCAGAAAAAGCACAAACGCTTTTAGAAGGATTAGTTGTTTCGCTTAAGACGATCGAACTTGATTACGGAAAGTATATCCGTTTAATAGAAAAAGTGCAGGAGGTGTAACGTATGTTAAGATTAGATCTTCAGTTTTTCGCATCTAAGAAAGGTGTAGGTAGTACAAAGAACGGTCGTGACTCTCAGTCAAAACGTCTTGGTGCTAAACGCGCAGATGGTCAAACGGTTACAGGTGGTTCAATTCTTTACCGTCAACGCGGTACAAAAATTTATCCAGGTGTTAACGTTGGTCGTGGTGGCGATGACACTTTATACGCGAAAGTTGACGGCGTAGTACGCTTTGAGCGTCTTGGTCGTGACCGCAAACAAGTGAGCGTATATCCTGTTGCTCAAGAAGCATAAGAACTCACGGAAAACTCTAACCTGAGTGCAGGTTAGAGTTTTTCTATATTAAGGGGTATCTAAATGAATGAAAAATGGACAATTATAGATGCATTGCGCCATTCAAGACATGATTGGCTCAATCGTATGCAGATGGTGAAAGGAAACCTTTCCCTTGGAAAAGTGGAAGAAATTCATAGTCTCATCGATCGTTTTGTCCAAGAAGCGAGACAAGAATCCAATCTGATGGGGCTATCAATGCCTTTATTTTCAGAGTGGATTTTAACATATAATTGGAAACAGCAGCCGTGCTTATTGGAGTACGAAGTATTAGGGAAATTACATAACTTATCTCACTTAGATGAGACTGTATGTACATGGACGAATCAATTTTTCTCGATGCTTCAGCATAGTTTAGACGTATATGTTGAAAATTATGTTTGTATCACAATTGAATGTGACGCGGATAATGCTCGTTTCTTTTTTGATTTTCGTGGTAAGCTAACGAGTGTAGAAGAACTACAGAATTGGCTTGCGACCCAAAACAATAAATGGTATTCCATTTCTTATACAGTGCGAGACGAAGAAGTCTCAGTTATATTACAACCAATTGAAAAAAGTGTGGTGAAATAATGTTTGTAGATCAGGTCAAGATATATGTAAAAGGCGGCGACGGTGGTAACGGTATGGTTGCGTATCGTCGTGAGAAGTATGTACCAAAAGGTGGCCCAGCAGGTGGCGACGGCGGTAAAGGTGCAGATGTTGTTTTCGTAGTTGAGGAAGGCTTACGTACATTAATGGACTTCCGCTACCAACGTCATTTCAAAGCTGATCGCGGTCAGCACGGAATGAGTAAAGGTCAGCACGGACGTAAATCTGAAGATTTACTTGTAAAGGTTCCACCAGGAACAGTAGTAAAAGATGAAAAAACTGGTCAAATTCTTGCCGATTTAGTAACGCATGGACAAACTGCTGTAATTGCAAAAGGTGGCCGCGGTGGCCGTGGTAACTCACGTTTTGCAACAGCTACGAACCCAGCGCCAGAAATCGCTGAGAACGGGGAACCAGGTCAAGAGCGTGATGTTATTCTAGAACTTAAAGTACTAGCAGACGTTGGACTTGTTGGATTCCCAAGTGTAGGTAAATCTACATTATTATCTGTTGTATCATCAGCGCGTCCGAAAATTGCAGAGTATCACTTCACAACAATCGTTCCAAATCTTGGTGTTGTTGAAACTGGTGATAACCGCAGCTTCGTTATGGCTGACCTTCCAGGACTAATTGAAGGCGCACATGCTGGCGTCGGACTTGGACACCAATTCTTACGTCATATTGAGCGTACACGTGTAATCGTGCATGTTATTGATATGTCTGGTTTAGAAGGCCGTGATCCATATGAAGATTACGTAACGATTAATAATGAATTAAAAGAATACAATCTTCGCTTAACTGAGCGTCCACAAGTTGTTGTTGCAAACAAAATGGATATGCCAGATGCAGAAGAAAACTTACAAGCATTTAAAGAGAAAGTGGGAGACGAAGTAAAAATCTTCCCAATCTCAGCTGTAACAAGACAAGGGGTTCGTGACTTACTGTTTGAAGTAGCGAACTTAATAGAAACAACACCAGAATTCCCAATACATGAAGTTGCGGATGAGTCTGATACAAGTGTAATGTACAAATTTGATACTGAAGGTGTTAAATTTGAAATTACACGTGAAAGTGATGGCACGTTTGTTATCTCTGGTTACGATATCGAGAAAACATTCAAGATGACAGACTTCTCACGTGATGAATCTGTACGTCGTTTCGCTCGTCAAATGCGCGGAATGGGTATTGATGAAGCGCTTCGTGCACGTGGTGCAAAAGACGGAGATATTGTAAAAATTCTTGAATATGAATTTGAATTTATCGATTAAGACTGCCGAAATACGGCAGTCTTTTTTTATATCGTAAAAATCGGATTTATATAGGAAAAAATCCCCACTAATTAAATTTTCAATTTATAATAAAAAGGGGAGTGGTTTTAGAAGAATTTTTTTATGGGGAGAAAACGAACATGTATAAAATATTAATTGTAGAAGATGATGAGAAAATCGCGGGAATATTAGAAGAGCATTTAGAAAGGTATGGCTATCAATCATTTAGAGCAAGTGATTTACGTCAAATAAAAGATGAGTTTGTAAAAGTGAATCCTCATCTCGTGTTACTTGATATTAATTTACCGTACTTTGACGGTTTTTATTGGTGTCGTCAAATTCGTACTGTATCGAATGCACCAATTATTTTTGTTTCTGCAAGAACAGGAGAAATGGATCAAGTAATGGCGATTGAAAATGGCGGCGATGATTATATTACGAAGCCATTCCATTTAGATATCGTAATGGCAAAGGTGAAGAGTGCACTTCGCCGTGGTTACGGAGAGTATGCTTCTGCCGCTGAGAGTGATTGTTTAGGTGTAAATGGACTGTTGTTATTCCCGTCTCAGCATATTGTTGAGTGGCAAGGACAACAAACTGAACTGACAAAAAATGAGTTTTACTTATTAGAGTGTTTAATGAAACAGGTGAATCAATATGTAACGCGCGAAGAACTGTTAGAAGCTCTATGGGATGAAGTAGCATTTGTGGATGATAATACATTAACCGTAAATGTAAAACGTGTAAGGAAGAAACTAGAGGAGTTAGGCATTAAAAATGCAATTGTAACGAAACGTGGATATGGTTATGCGCTTTTTACGGAGTGGGGCGAAGGGCATGAAGGTTAAAAATTACCTTATGGACCGCTTTTCTTTAATTCTTTCTTATATTGTTAGCCTTTGTTTATTTGGGCTCGTTTTACAGCTGCAAAGTCTTTTAGAAAAGAAATCCATTGATTGGAGTACGTGGTTATATGGACTTTTATTAGGAACAGTTGTGTTTACTGTATACCTCATTTACGATTACCGAAAACGGAGTGTGTTTTTAAAGAGGATCGAAAAGTATGTTACTGATGGAAATACATTACATGACTCTTTACTTATTGATGAATCTTATACATCAGAGCAAGAAATGGTCGTTGAATCTTTTACGTTATTAAGACAGCAATATATGAATGAAGTTCATAAACAGCATGCAAAAGAGCAACAGCAAATGATATTTATGAACCAATGGATTCACCAAATGAAAACACCAGTATCTGTTATTGAATTATTGCTGCAAAAGTTTGGCAAAGAGCATCGTGAGGCAAGAGCAACAGTTGAAAGTATTCGTGAAGAAAATAACCGTATACTAAATGGTTTAGATTTAGCGTTACATATGGCAAGACTAGAGCAGTTTGCGAAAGATTATAAGATAGAAGTAGTAAATGTTATAGATGTCGTGCGAGGTATTATTAATGAAAATCGGAAATCCTTTATTCAATCGTCTGTATTTCCGAAAGTGATGTTTGAAGAAGATACTTGTATGGTTGCATCTGATAGAAAATGGCTGAGTATTGCTATAGGTCAAATTGTTGTAAACGCAATCAAGTATACAAAAATTTCAGCGGCAGAGAAAAAAGAAATTCAATTTCAAATTGAAGAGAAAAATCAAAAGGTGTTATTACATATTAAGGACAATGGAATTGGTATTCCAGAGCAAGACGTAAAGCGCATATTTGATCCATTTTTTACGGGAATAAATGGACGTAAAACGAGAGAAGCGACTGGGATGGGCTTATATATTACGAAGGAAATTTGCGATAATTTACATCATGGAATGTATGTCCAATCGGCTGAAGGAGAAGGGACAACATTCACGTTCCAATTTGCAAAAGATGAAGAATATCATACATTGATGAGAAAAATGACAAAACTGTAAGATAACAAAACGTTTTGTAAGGGAAATCACTCGTTTCTTTTTCTTATTTTTCTTATAGTAAATGTAAGAAGAAAACACGTAGGGGGATTAGAAATGAGTGTTCTTGAAGTAAAAGGATTAACGAAGGTGTACCAATCAAAAGGTTCAGTAGCGACGACTGCTTTAAACGATATAAATTTTAAAATAGAAGAAGGCGAATTTGTAGGGATTATGGGTCCTTCAGGAAGTGGGAAAACGACGCTTTTAAATTTATTAGCAACAATTGATAAGCAAACTTCAGGTCATGTGCTTGTAAATGGTGAAGAAATTAATCAAATGCGTGCTGCAAAATTAGCGGAGTTTCGCCGTACACATTTAGGGTTCATCTTCCAAGATTTTAATTTACTTGATACGTTATCCATTAAAGAAAACATTATTTTACCACTTGTAATGGCGAAGAAATCTGTAAATGAAATCGATGCGAAAGTACTAGAAATTGCGAAGTTTTTAAACATCGAAGAAATTTTAAATAAAAAAGTATACGAAGTATCTGGGGGACAACAACAACGTGCAGCAGCAGCGAGAGCAATCATTCATGAACCGACGTTAATTTTAGCAGATGAGCCAACTGGAAACTTAGACTCGAAGTCAGCAAAATCGCTAATGGGTGCTCTGCAAGATTTACACGAGCAAAAGAAAGTAACGATTGCAATGGTTACGCACGATCCAGTAGCGGCTAGTTATTGTGAACGTATCCTTTTCATACGCGATGGAGAAATTTTCTCGGAAATACATAAAGGAAGAACGAAACAAGCCTTTTTCCAAGAAATCCTGGACGTACTTGCGATGCTAGGAGGAGAATATCATGAACTTTCGCCAGCTCGCGCTTAATAACGTAAAAGGAAATTGGCGTAACTATAAAGCGTTTCTTATAAGTAGTTGTTTATCGATTGTCGTATTTTTCATGTATGCTTCTTTTATTTATCATCCAGATGTCGTAAGCGGTAATATTAGTATGAGAAAGATGATCACAAAAGGATTAGAATCGATGAATTATATTGTGGTCATCTTCTCGGCACTCTTTATTTTATATGCAAATTCAACGTTTTTACGAGCAAGAAAAAAAGAGTTTGGTCTACTAACATTAATAGGCGGAACGAAATCGCAGCTCGGCCGAATGATTATATTAGAGCAACTGATGTTAGGTAGTATTGCAATTGTAGTTGGTATTGGGGTTGGGATGCTTTGTTCAAAAGTATTTTTCCAAGCGTTAAGCGTATTATTAAAAATAGATAAGACACTTCCACTTGTTTGGAATAGTAAAGCAGTTCTTATTACAGCTGGTGTATACTTTATTCTATTTTTAATCCTATCATTGTTTAGTGTTTGGACAGTAGGACGCTTGCAAATTATTGATTTATTAAGAGAGGCAAGAAAGCAAAAAGTAGAGCCGTTTGCATTTACATGGTTATGTGTAGTTGGTATAGGATGTATTATTGTTGCATATGTACTTAGCTTCCAAGTAACGTTTCTGAATTTCCTCATCCTCTTTTTACCGGTGGTGGGACTGACAATTGGCGGAACGTATTTACTATTTACACAAGGTAGTACAGTTGTATTAAAAGCATTACAAAAAAGAAAGCAATCTTTTTATACGTACCCAAATATGTTCGTCCTTAGCAACCTTATTTATAAAATGAAAGATAATGCTCGTTTTCTATTTGTAATTTCTATCATTACGGCGGTAGTATCTTCAGCGGTGGGTACACTGTACGTATATTTTGAAAATATGAGTGCGAAAACGGTAGAACTTACACCACATGCTATTTCATATGAGGAAAAGGGGTTAAATACGCATAACCTTATTAATGAAGAAAAGGTACAGGAGCTTGTGAAGAGACACGGGTTTGAAGATGCGCGAAAAGTAACATACGTTAAACTACCGGCAACACAGAAAATAACGTTGTTTAATAGTGAACATGAAGTACCGATGACGATTATTTCAGAAAAAGAATATAATGCAGAAGTGCGCAAACAAAAGAGAGAGCAACCTACAGAAGTTCATAATGCACCAGGTAGTGCAACGATGGTTATGGTTGATATGTCAAATGAACTGATGAAGATAGATCGTACGAAATCGTATGAATTTACAATTAATGGACAAAAGCAGTCTGTTCAATTAAATAATCCAACGCAGTATTCTGTTTTTAATGATAGTGAATATCTCATTGTAAATGATCAAGATTTTGAGAAATATGCAACACTCGTACCAGATGAAGAAAAGACAAAATATTACGGTTATTATATTGAGGATTGGAAAAGTACAGAAAACCTTGTATTAGATTTGAAAAATGAAATTGCACCAGAAAAGCAAGGAGAATTGAGAAATTCAGTGTTTGCGTATAAGGATATAAGAGAAGGTGGAGCAATTACAATGTTCATCGGTTTCTTCGTAGCGGTACTGTTCTTCTTCTTCGCTTGTAGTATGACATATTTTAAATGGTTTAACGATAAAGAACAAGATCGCATTCAATTTAAATCGTTAAAGAGAATCGGTATGACAGATAAAGAAATTCGCAAAATTGCGATTCGACAAATGGGAGTTATCTTCTTTATACCAATTTTAATCGGTTCAATTCATAGTGGATTTGCTCTTCATACGTTAGGGAAAATGCTTTATATTAATTTGTGGAAATCAGGTGCGCTTGTAATTGGAGCATACATTTTAGCTTCTGCCATTTACTTTATGATCGCGCAAAGAGGATATTTAAAACACGTAAAAAGCTAGGGGAACCTCTAGCTTTTTGCCTATGTAGTAAGTTACAGGAGGAAGATAGATGAACATTCGGCAACTAGCGCTGCAAAATATAAAAGGAAATTGGCGTAATTATAAAGTGTTTTTCTTAAGTAGTTGTTTTGCAATATTTGCTTCTTTTGCATATATGTCTGTCATTGTACATCCGTATATGCAAGAGACGATGTGGTATCAAAACGTACGCTGGGGACTTATCATATGTAATGTTATAATTATTTCTTTTTTCGTCATATTTATTTTGTACTCTACTTCTATTTTCATAGAAGCACGTAAGAAAGAATTAGGGTTATATATGTTAATGGGAGCAACGAAGTCTAACGTAATAGGAGTAATTATGACCGAGCAAATATTAATTGGAATTTTTGCTAATATTTTCGGTATAGGGCTGGGCTTGATCTTTTTAAAGCTCTTCTTCATGGTGTTTAGTATGTTACTGGGGCTTCCGAAAGAACTCCCTGTTATATTTGACGTAAGTGCGATTGGTGTAACATTTATTACATATATGGTCGTTTTTATTCTGTTATCTTTTATAAGTGCTTTACGTATATGGAATATAAAAATCATTCGGTTATTGAAAGAATTTCGAACAGATAAAAAAGAGAAGAAAACATCAAAGTGGCTCTGTTTATTCGGTTTTGCTTGTTTAGTGGGCGGGTATGCATTGGCGCTACAAGTGACGATGGCTACGATAGCGATATACTTTTTCCCTGTGTCTATACTTGTCTTTTTGGGAACGTATTTTTCTTTTACACATGGAGCTACCCAAGTGTTAGAAATGATAAAGCGAAATAAAAAGATTATGTATACATATCCATATTTATTTATAGTGAATCAATTGTCACATCGAATGAAGGAAAATGGTCGCTTTTTCTTTCTGATGTCTATGGCAACGACGTTTGTAGTTACGGCAACAGGTACGGTGTTCTTGTATTTTTCTAGCATGCAAGATATGTGGCGAACTGGAGGGGTACACTCGTTTTCGTACATAGAAAAAGGTATTTCTACTTATGAAGTCTTTGAAGAAGGTGCGGTTGAAAAATTACTGAATCAATATGGGTATGATGATTTTCAATATATGAGTTTTGTTGGAGTGTATGCATCCTTTCAGTCTAATAAAGGAGAAACAACAATAGCACCGCTTATAAAAGAAAGTGAATATAACCAAGAAGCAAGGAAACAAAAACAGAAAACGTATCGTCCTAAAAAAGGTACAGTGACACTCGTTTATTATAATAAATACAATAATTCGAATGTATATAATCAAAAAGAGATTCAATTGCAAGTAATGAATCAACCATATCAATTCGTATTTAACGGTCAGAAAGAAGGGGTTCAATTTAACCATCACCCTTCGTACATTAATGGTCTGTTCTTCGTTATGAATGATGAAGATTTTGATAGTATAGCAAATCAGGTTCCTGATTCTGAAAAAATGATATATAGAGGCTACACATTACCAAATATCGAAAAGACGAAGAAATTAAATGAAGATTTACGGAAACATATGAAACAAGATAATAATAATGCATTTCGAAGCAATATGGAGTTGTATGTAAATATGAAAGAAGGCGGCGATATTACTCTATTTGTAGGCTCATTTATTAGTATATTATTCTTTCTTACTTCATGTAGTATCGTTTATTTTAAATGGTTCCATAATATTGCATCGGACCGAAAGCAGTATGGTGCACTCTCTAAACTTGGAATGACGAAGGAAGAAGTATGGAAAATTTCTCGTTGGCAATTATGTATGCTATTTTTTGCGCCAATTATAGTAGGGAGTATGCATAGTGCAGTTGCGTTATATACGTTTCATAATACGCTTTTTATGGATGGATCATTAAGAAAAGTAGGTTTGTTCATTCTGTTTTATATCGCAGCATGTATCATTTATTTCTTCTTCGCTCAAAGAGAATATAAGAAACATTTAGACTAGCGAACGCTATTATTTTTTTAAATATTCGAAATTTACATAGAAGAATATAAAAAAGTATGGTATAACAGTAAGAAAACGAAAAAGAGGGGAAAAGACGATGATTCGAGTAGGATATTTAGGACCAGAAGCAACATTTACAAATATGGCGGTGAGTCGTTTTTTTCCGGAAGCAGAGCATGTACCATATCGAACGATTCCAGATTGTATAGATGCAGCTGCAAATGAAAATGTAGACTTCGCAGTTGTACCGTTAGAAAATGCAATAGAAGGTTCAGTGAATATAACGGTTGATTACCTTGTACATGAGCAGCCGCTTTCCATTGTAGGAGAAATTACAGTACCAATTCAGCAGCATTTACTTGTACATCCGCAGTATGCAGAAGTGTGGGATGAAGTATATGCAGTGCATTCTCATCCGCATGCCATTGCACAGTGCCATAAATTTTTAAATAAAGAATTAAAAGGAGTAACTGTTCGAGATATGACATCTACAAGTGCTGCTGCGCAATATGTGAAAGAACATCCTGAAGAGAAAATTGCCGCTATTGCAAATGAAGCGGCTGCAGAAAAATACGGATTAACAATTGTGAGACGTAGTATTCATACGCATAAAAATAATCACACACGTTTCTTGGTACTCCATAAGAAAAAGAAAGCAGTACTCCCGAATAACGGAGAGAATCGCGGAGAGAAAACGACGCTTATGATAACGTTACCTGCAGATTATGCAGGTGCCCTATATCAAGTGTTATCAGCTTTCGCATGGAGAAAATTAAACTTATCAAAAATCGAATCGCGTCCGATGAAAACAGGTCTTGGAAATTACTTTTTCTTAATTGATGTTGATAAAGCATACGATGACGTATTATTGCCAGGCGTAACGATGGAACTTGAAGCACTCGGTTTTTCTGTTACTGTGCTGGGGAGTTATTCTTCTTATTGGTTGTAGAGGGGAGCTGTTGTTAAAGTTGTTTGAAATGAAAAGCTGTTTCTCGGTTTGAGGCAGAGTAAGCTATCAATTCTATTGAAGTAAGTGATTAATTAAGCTAGCAAAATAAAGAAGCCGTCCTAAAAGATATTTAGGACGGCTTCTGTTAGGAATAGATAACTCTTTTGTCGGGTTTTTAGTACGCATCATTACAACTATTATAATAATAGGATTCATCATTGTTCGAATTACTGCAGCAAATACAATTCGTTTGTTGTATTAATAGATTGAGTGTAGATGGAGCTACAGTATCTGAGAAAGTAATACTCTCAACATCTTCTACTAAAAATGTTTTAATATCTCCTGGTGTTAAGGTAAATGTAAGTGGAGAGCGATGGTTTAATCTTGCGATTGTTAATCTAATCGTTGTTGCAAATGCAGGACTGAAACTAAATTTAATAAGTGTCTTATTATGATTTTTAGTGAAGTTTTCAAATACAGTTCGAGGAATTCCAGTTGTTATATCAAGATCTTGAGGGGTATTTCCCGTACCGAAAATAGTATAGTTCTGTATAAAACAGTTATTTGAATCTGAATTTGAAGAATTACATGGGCGATCATTTTTCTTATAATATTTTTTTCCATTTTTTAAGAAGTAATCCGCCATAATTAATCACTCCCTTCACATATAAGAATTAAAGGTTGTCCATATATAATATGAAATATATTTTTATATGTTTGGACGTGAAGGAAGAGAAAATAAAAAGAGTCCATCTGGTATGATGGATGAACAGCTCCCTGTCAAGTAGACAGTGGAAATAATAAAAAACACTTTAAGCGGCTTGAACCCTATATTCTAATGGGCTTAAGCCGTTTAATTTTTCTTGGTAACGTTCATTATTGTAAAACTGGATATAATTATCTATCGCTTGTTGTAACGCTTCAAATGTCTCATACTTATGTAGGTAATACTTTTCACACTTCAACGTCCCCCAAAACGATTCCATTGGTCCATTATCTATACATTTTCCTACACGTGACATGCTATGAATCATTTTTGCTTTTTCTATCTTTCTCTTAAACCCATGTGACGTATATTGATACCCTCGATCACTATGAATCAATGGATGTTCATTCTCTTTTAATATAGTGATAGCTTGATCCAATGTTTGAAATACCAATTTATTATTGTTTGAATGTCCCAATACATAACTAATAATAGACCCATCATAAAGATCTAAAATGGCGCTTAAATACGTTTTCCTTCCGTTTCCTAATTTGAACTCCGTGACATCTGTTACCCATTTTTCATTGGGTTTGCTTGCAGTAAATTCACGATTTAGTCGATTTTCAGCGACATATTGCGCAGTTGAGGGAACATAGCGCTTTCTTTTCCGACGAATCACGGACTGTAATCCAGCAATGTGCATTAAGCGATAAATGCGTTTGTGATTAAACTTTTTATGATATATTCTATTAATATTTAATTTCATTCTTCGGTACCCATAAATGCCTTCTACTCGTGCATAAATAGCTTGAATATCCAGAAGAATTGCTTCATTCTCTAATTCTCTAGCTGTTGGCGTACGCTGTAGCCATTTATAATAAGCAGCACGAGATACACCGGCAATTTCACATAAAAGGATTACTGGCAAATTTTCATTCGCATGTAAATCTTGAATCGCTCTATATTTATTTTGTAGACGAACGCTTGTTAACGACGCCTCCTTTCGAGTTCTTCTAACTTTTTTAAAAAAGCATTTTCTGCACGTAATCGTTCATTTTCTCGTTCTAAACGTTTCATTTCCAGTTTAAACTTTTCTTCAGCTGTTAATTCATATTCTTCTTTCTTTCGACCGCGTTTATCTTGTAGTGCTTCTTCACCATTCGCTTCAAACTTCTTGACCCATTGATATACTTGTTGATAAGAAACTTCATAACTTTCGGCTGTGAGCTGATAGTTTTTCTGATGTTGTATACAGTAATTCACAATTTGAATTCGTTCTTCTAACGTTGTTTTTCTTCTACTTGTCATAGAGTTTGTCATTCCTTTACCGGTATCATTTAGTTCTCTATGACTATTATACTTTTTAATCCATTTTCTCAAAACCGCAGTACTGGATATATTGTATTTTTGGATAATCTTGTTTAACGAATCGTGTCCTGATAGATAATTATTGACGGCTGCTAACTTTAGCTCTTTTGAGTAACGCTTCCAAGAAAGTGCTTCTTCTAGGCCGTCTTCACCATTCACTTCATACCTTCTTTTCCAATCTCTAATCGTCCCAGGATCAACAGAAAACTTTGCCGTAATGTCAGCTATTGAATGATGACCATCTTTATAAAGAGCTAAAATCGCCAATTTTTCAGCTTTAGAATATTTCATTCTAGCCATAAAAAATACTCCCCTTAGATAAACAGATTTTTATTTTTTATCTGTCTACCTAATGGGGAGCATATCAGGACTCAATACTGTTTTACCTGGTGTGATTCTTTATTTTAACTTCGCAAGACGATCTTCTAACTGACCACGCCAAATATCAGCTAGTTCTGGAACAGCAAGAATTTTTTCAATGCCATCTTTATCTTTTCTATTATGAAAATAAATTTCGTTAGAGAACAAAACAGAAACATTGCTCGGTTGACGTTCTAGTAATGTAATTTTAGAATCTTTACGTACAGTACCTTCTTGAAGAACGCGGCATAGGTAGCCTGTAAATCCAGTTGCTACAATGCGTGGCAGTATGCCAGGGATGCCGAGGCGTTTTGAAATAGTGCTACAAGGAACGCGAGCTTGTGTCACTTGAATGATTGCTCCACCTAGTTGATATGTATCTCCGATGCAAACATCACGCTCTAACATATTTGTTACGGTAATGTTTTCGCCAAATGTGGAAGCTGGTAGCGTAGTTTGAAATTCCTCTTCCCATAGTGCGTAATGCTCGTGTGGGTATACACAAACAGCTCGATCAGGACCGCCGTGATGTTTTAAATCCGCTACGTCATCACCACGAAATCCGTCTTTTGAGAGAAAGGCCTCTTCTGTAGGATCTTTACATATACCTGTTATCATTTCTTTATCTTCGCCATATTTCATTTGTTTCGGTTTACCAGTACTAAAGTGAACGAGTTCAATTCCCATGTTTGATCTCCTTTACGATTGATTACAATATTATAGCATTAAAAAAGCACAGAGAATGATAAAAAACTCTGTGCTTTACATTAATAAACGAGAAATCCTGCTTTATCTAACGCCTCACAAGCAGCATCTAACTTCTCTTTAGAATCTGCTTCAATTGTATGTAAGTGAATACCGTCTGTTAGTTGCGATAGATAGGAAGCATTTGTGTTTTCGATTTTTTGTAAATATTGCTCTACATCAAAGCGATTGCTTACCATAATGGATGCTGTTAGGTCACCGTATACAGGATGCTCAACTTTTACGTCTTTAATCGTAACGCCGTGGTCAACAAGCATTGTAAGTTCTTGACGTACTTCTGCTGGTTTGTGCTGGCATACGATTACGCGTTCAAAAGCTTGTTGTTTCTCTTGTGGCTTTAAATATAAATAGCCTTGGGCAGTCGCAATAATTG
This sequence comes from Bacillus sp. JAS24-2, assembly GCF_008274905.1. Lineage (NCBI taxonomy): Bacteria > Bacillati > Bacillota > Bacilli > Caryophanales > Bacillaceae > Bacillus > Bacillus sp. JAS24-2. The sequence continues at coordinate 4,227,928 of NZ_CP031068.1, read as the reverse complement.
GTTCGTTTCGTGCTTTAAGCAAGGAAATATCTTGCACGATAACTTGTCTACTTACGTTTGTCTTCTTCGATAGTTCATTCCCAGATAACGGCTCATTTGCAGCGAGAAGCCACTGAAGGATAAGCTGTCGTCTTTCTTCACCTAAAATCTTTTTTTGTTCATTTTGTTTCATTATGATTTAACACCTCTATAAAATTGATTTCCAATTGTGTGTAGTGCATGAATAGTAGTATCAATTTGATCTTTCGTTGTTTGTTGTCCGAAAGAGAAGCGGACATATTGTTTGGCCTCTTCATACGTTTTTCCAATTGCAAGCATAGTTTTCGAAGGTTCTTGTTTACCGACTTGGCAAGCACTTCCGGTGGAAATGGCGATACCATGGCGATTACATTCTAGCATAGTATATTGACCTTCTATTCCTTTTATTGTAACCCCAACAATATGTGGTAAACAAGAAGTAGAATGACCTTCTACTTCAATTTCTAGCGGAAGTGTTTGTATTTGCTCTAAAAAGTAGGATCGTAACTCTTTAAAACGTAAACTTTCTTCCCATTGGGTTTTTAATATATTTTCAGCAGCTGTTAAAAAAGATGCGATGCCGGGAACATTTACTGTGCCTGGGCGAAATCCTTTTTCGTGAGAAGTTCCTGGAAATACTTGTTCCCAGCGAGATTGCGGATTTATGTAGCAAGCGCCGACACCTTTTGGTCCGTATATTTTATGTGCTGAAACAGAAAGACTATCAATCCCCATCTCAAAAACATGGATAGGCAGTTTACCAAACGTTTGCACACAATCCGTATGAAATAAAACATTATATTTTTTTAAAAGTGCCCCGATTTCTGTAATGTTTTGAACGGTTCCGATTTCAGAGTTTCCATGCTGTATACTTGCTAGCACAGTATCTTCTGTAATAGCTGCCTCTAAATCTACTAAACAAATGAGTCCATTTTTATCAACAGGAATTTCAGTGATCGTATAGCCTTTTGATTTTAGAGATTGAAAATAACTTCGAATGGATGCATGTTCCATAGGTGTCGTAATAATATGCTTCTTAGTTCGGGGATTTAGAAGTGATTGGATCGCAAGATAGTTTGATTCCGATCCGCCACTTGTGAAAAATACTCCTTGTTCTTTTCCTCCAATCATTTCCGCAAATGTTTTTCGGCAAACTTGTAATAAAGAAGCAGCTGTTCCTCCAATATCATGTAAACTTTGTTCATTTCCGAAGTATTGCGACGCTGCTTTCATATATGTTTGTAACGCTTCCTCGCTCATAGGTGTAGTAGCTGCATAGTCAAGATATATCATCATGTAAGTTCCTCTCTCTAGTAAGAGTTACAGTTCTTTTACTTTTTTAATGGTAGTGAAAATAAGAATTATAAAAAAACTCTTGTTATTATTTTAAAACTATGTAAATATAGGTGTCAAGACAGTTGAAAAGTGTAAAGTAGGAGGCAACAATTATGCCAAGTGCAGATGTCTTAATTATTGGAAGTGGTGTTGCGGCACTTCGTGTTGCAAAAGAGATTTGTCACGAAAAGAATGTGATTATTATCACAAAGGAGACGAAACGTAATAATAATACACATTTAGCTCAAGGTGGAATTGCCGCAGCGGTAGCTACATATGACAATCCTAATGATCATTTTGAAGATACATTAGTAGCAGGTTGTCATTATAACAATGAAGAAGTGGTCCGTTATTTAGTCGAGGAGGGACCGAAAGAAATTAATAACCTTATTGAAAGAGGAATGAAATTTGATGGGGATGAAACAGGTCCTCATCTTGGAAAAGAAGGAGCGCATCGAAAACGTCGTATTTTACATGCAGGTGGCGATGCAACAGGAAAGAATTTATTAGAGCATCTTATTCAAGAAGTAGCTCCATACGTTACGGTAGTGGAACAGGAAATGGTGCTCGATTTTATTATAGAAAAAGATAAATGTGTTGGGGCTTTAACTCGCAACAATAAAGGAGAATTGAAACGTTACAATGCAGATTATACGGTGTTAGCTTCAGGCGGTATTGGCGGTTTATACGCCTTTACTTCTAATGATGAGACGATTACAGGCGATGGACTTGCAATGGTGTACCGTGCAGGCGGAGAGCTTGTAGATTTAGAGTTTATACAATTTCATCCGACGATGTTATACGCGGGTGGGCGTTGTTCCGGCCTCGTGTCCGAAGCTGTTCGCGGAGAAGGAGCTGTCCTTATAAATGGAAAAGGGCAGCGTTTTATGATGGATATACATTCCGAACAGGATTTAGCGCCTCGTGATGTAGTCGCAAGGGCTATTCATGAACAGCTACTTGCGGGTGAAAAAGTGTACTTAAACATCGAAATGATTCAAAACTTTGAACAACGCTTTCCGACCGTGTCATCGATATGTAAAACAAATGGAGTCGATATAAATAAAAAACTTATTCCAATCGTGCCCGGTACTCATTTTCACATGGGCGGCGTGAAAACGAACTGTGATGGAGAGACGTCTATTCCGAACTTATACGCAGTCGGTGAAGTAGCTTGTAACGGGGTTCATGGTGCAAATAGATTAGCGAGTAATTCATTATTAGAAGGTCTTGTGTTTGGAAAAAGAATCGGACGACACATTTTATCTAGAGAGACAAAAGAAAAGGTGAACATGCTAGCCGAAAAGGAAGCAAAGTTTATCGTTCTGAATCATTTACCGACGAAAGAAGAAATACAAAAATGCATGATGAAATATGTTGGGATTGTGCGAACAGAGCAAAGTTTATCTTATGCGAAGAGATGGCTTAGTAAGTATGGTGTTCGAAATATGATATTACAACATGATGTTCTTACGAATGAAGAGATAACGCTTATTAATATGTTAACGGTTTGTGAGCTTATAGTTGTATCAGCCTTGCAAAGAGAAGAAAGTATTGGCGGGCATTACCGGAGTGATTATCCAGATAGAAATATAGGAAAGAAAGAGATTGTTCGAGTAAAGAGAAAGCGACAACTTGTGTGATGAGGGGAAGAGAGGCTTTATGAACACGATAAAAGTTAAAGAAGCATTAAATCGATTTTTTTTAGAAGATATAGGGGAAAGAGATGTAACATCTCAGCTTATTTTTCCAGATAACTTGCTTTCGAAAGGAACGTTTCTTGCGAAGGATACAGGGGTCTTTGCAGGACGTTTAGTAATTGAATCAGGATTTAAATTAATTGATGAGAGAATTGAAGTAGAGCTTCATAAAAAAGATGGGGATCTTGTAGAAAAAGGCGAAATCATTGCAACAGTGCAAGGTCCAATTGCATCGTTATTAACAGCAGAGCGCGTTATATTAAATGTTATTCAGCGTATGAGCGGAATAGCGACGATGACGCGTAAAGCGGTTCTTGCTTTAGATAGCAGTCATACTCGCATTTGTGATACACGAAAAACGATGCCAGGACTACGTATGTTTGATAAGTATGGAGTCGTGTGCGGCGGTGGATTTAATCATCGCTTCGGTTTATATGATGGTGTCATGATTAAAGACAATCATATTGCGTTTGCTGGTTCTATTACAAAAGCTGTTACATCAGTGAAAGAAAAGTTAGGACATATGGTGAAAGTAGAAGTAGAAACAGAAACTGAGGAACAGGTGAGAGAGGCTGTTGCTGCTGGTGCGGATATTATTATGTTCGATAATCGTACGCCAGATGAAATCCGGGAGTTTTCAAAAATTGTACCAAGCGCTATCGTTACAGAAGCTTCAGGGGGCATCACAATTGAAGATTTATCAAAATACGGAAAAACAGGGGTAGATTATATTTCACTTGGAGCGTTAACACATTCAGTGAAAGCACTTGATATTAGTTTCAATATTGAAGAGTAAGGAAAGTGGCTTAGAGGGGGAGAAACGTATATGAGTATTTTAGAACAAGTACAGCCAATTGAAACGATGTTACCAGAGCGTTATTACACGATGTCAACGGAAGATATGGAAAAGCGTGTTCGTGAAATTAAAGAGAAAATGGGGAAAATGTTATTCATTCCAGGGCATCATTATCAAAAAGATGAAGTGGTACAATTTTCAGATGCAGCAGGGGATTCACTTCAGCTTGCGCAAGTTGCAGCGAGCAATAAAGATGCAAAATATATTGTGTTTTGCGGGGTGCACTTTATGGCGGAAACAGCAGATATGTTAACTACAGATGATCAAGTTGTCATCTTACCAGATATGCGTGCAGGTTGTTCGATGGCGGATATGGCAGATATTGAACAAACAGAAAGAGCATGGAAAGAGCTCACGAAATTATTTGGAGATACGATGATTCCGTTAACATATGTGAACTCTACAGCTGCAATTAAAGCGTTTTGTGGTCGTAACGGAGGAGCAACAGTAACTTCTTCTAATGCAAAGCAAATGGTATCTTGGGCGTTTACTCAAAAAGAACGTCTCGTCTTTTTACCAGACCAACATTTAGGGAGAAATACAGCGCACAATCTAGGTATTCCGTTAGATAAAATGGCAGTATGGGACCCACACACAGATTCATTAGAGTACGATGGGGATATAGAAGAAATTCAAGTGATTTTATGGAAAGGACATTGTTCTGTTCATCAAAATTTTACAGTGAAGAATATTGAGAGTGTACGAAAAAATCATTCTAATATGAATATTATTGTACATCCAGAATGTTGCTATGAAGTTGTAGCTGCTTCAGATTATGCAGGCTCAACGAAATATATTATTGATATGATTGAATCAGCGCCATCTGGTAGCAAATGGGCGATTGGTACAGAAATGAATTTAGTAAATCGAATTATTAAGCAACATCCAGATAAAGAAATTGTTTCGCTTAATCCATTTATGTGTCCGTGCTTAACGATGAATCGAATTGATCTGCCTCACTTATTATGGACACTTGAAACGATAGAAAGAGGAGAAGAAATTAACGTTATTAGCGTAGACAAACAAGTAACGGCAGAAGCAGTTCTTGCATTAAATCGTATGTTAGAGCGTGTGTAAAGCAACGGTATTCCCGTTGCTTTTTTTCATACATATAATCATAACGAGAACGAAATGGGCATACATTGTTTTGAAGAAATCATTGTGGTTCTTTATGCTTATTCCACTTCGAATGATATTGAAAATCGAAGAAGTGATAAAAGTGAAAAGAAGTTAATGTTATTTAGAAAGAGTTACTTCAAGAGATTTGTTACTTATAGATAAGTTATACAGGAGGGGGAAAATTTGAAAATTCATATCGTGCAAAAAGGGGATACCCTTTGGAAAATTGCGAAAAAGTACGGAGTGGATTTTGACACGTTGAAAAAAACAAATACACAACTTAGTAATCCAGATTTAATCATGCCAGGTATGAAAATTAAAGTGCCATCAAAGAGTGTTCACATGAAACAACAGGCTGGAGCAGGTTCAGCGCCTCCAAAGCAATACGTAAAAGAAGTGCAGCAAAAAGAATTTGCAGCAACACCAACTCCGCTTGGAATAGAAGATGAGGAAGAAGTTACGTATCAATCAGCACCAATTACACAGCAGCCAGCTATGCAACAAACACAAAAAGAAGTGCAAGTAAAACCGCAGAAAGAGATGCAAGTAAAGCCACAAAAAGAAGTACAGGTGAAACCACAGAAGGAGATGCAGGTAAAGCCGCAAAAAGAAGTACAGGTGAAACCGCAAAAAGAGGTGCAAAAAGAACAGCCAATTCAAAAAGAAAAACCGTCTGTTATTCAAAAACCACCTGTGATAGAAAAACAAAAACCGGCGGAAAAAGAAAACACGAAGTTTTCGGTAAATGTATTACCGCAGCCGCCACAACCACCAATAAAACCGAAAAAAGAATATAAAATTTCAGATGTAATAAAAAAAGGAAGCGAGTTAATTGCTCCTCAAATTAGTAAAATGAAACCTAACAATATCATTTCTCCGCAAACGAAAAAAAATAATATAATATCGCCGCAAGTGAAAAAAGAAAATGTAGGGAATATAGTGTCGCCGCAAGTGAAAAAAGAAAATGTAGGGAATATAGTGTCACCACAAGTGAAAAAAGAAAATGTAGGAAATATAGTGTCGCCGCAAGTGAAAAAAGAAAATGTAGGAAATATAGTGTCGCCGCAAGTGAAAAAAGAAAATGTAGGGAATATAGTGTCACCACAAGTGAAGAAAGAGAATGTAGGAAATATAGTGTCACCACAAGTGAAGAAAGAGAATGTAGGAAATATAGTGTCACCACAAGTGAAGAAAGAGAATGTAGGAAATATAGTATCGCCAAATGTATCGAAAGAAAATGTAGTTATTCCACAAGTCATACCGCCAAATATTCAAATGCCAAATATAATGCCGATCATGGATAACAACCAACCACCGAATATAATGCCAATTATGGATAACAATCAAATGCCGAATATGATGCCAATTATGGATAACAATCAACCACCGAATATGATGCCAATCATGGATAACAATCAAATGCCGAATATGATGCCAATTATGGATAACAATCAAATGCCGAATATAATGCCAATTATGGATAATAACCAAATGCCGAATATGATGCCAATCATGGATAACAATCAAATGCCGAATATGATGCCAATTATGGATAACAATCAAATGCCGAATATGATGCCAATCATGGATAACAATCAAATGCCGAATATAATGCCAATCATGGATAACAATCAAATGCCGAATATGATGCCAATTATGGATAACAATCAACCACCGAATATGATGCCAATCATGGATAACAATCAAATGCCGAATATAATGCCAATTATGGATAACAATCAAATGCCGAATATGATGCCGATTATGGATAACAATCAACCACCAAATATGATGCCCTATCAAATGCCCATGATGCCGCCGAATCCGTATTATCAACAACCAAATCCATATCAAATGCCATATCAGCAAGGAGCGCCGTTTGGACCGCAACATACGTCTATGCCAAACCCGAATATGATGCCAATGGATAATAACATGCCGCCGCTTGTGCAGGGTGAGGAAGATTGTGGATGCGGAGGAGAAAGTAGACTATATAGTCCACAACCAGGCGGTCCGCAATATGCGAATCCTTTATATTATCAACCAACTCAGTCTGCATATGCACCACAGCCAGGAACGATGTATTATCAACCAGATCCACCAAATGTATTTGGAGAGCCCGTTTCAGAAGAAGAGGACGAAGAAGAAGTTTAAAAAGGCGGGAGTATTCCCGCCTTTTTTGCATTCCTGTTAATTAAGAAAAGGCAGTTTTTTTATGAAGTGCTAGAAAATTCCCAGTGAAATATTAACAGTGTAAAAACCTTCTCTGTTACTCATCATAAGAGGGAGCTTTTCAGTAGAGAAGCTCATTCTAACAGAGGGGGTTTTTGTATTGAATACGAAAGTAAAAGTGATTGCTGCTTCTTTGTTAGTTACTAGTGCATTAGCTGCATGTGGTACACCAAAAAACAATGCAATGGATGGACGTAACTACAATTACGAGCGTACATCTTATAATGATACACACCAGTATCGTGATAATGTGACGCGTAATGATCGTTATACAGATTATGTAACATATAGAAATGGTCGTAACGATACAGGATACAATTATTACCGTGATGTAAATTACAATGGACAAATTGCCAATCCGCATCCAACTCGTAATATTACAATGAACAATTCATACATTAACAATGATGGTAAAACAGCTGAAAGAATAACAAATCGTGTGAAACGTATGAATAACGTAGACCGTGTGTCTACAGTTGTATATGGAAACGATGTAGCGATTGCGGTAAAACCACGTAACACAGTGACAAATGAAACGGCGATGGCGAACGAAATTCGTCAAGCTGTTGCAAATGAAGTTGGAAACAGAAACGTATATGTTTCTGTAAGAAATGATATGTTTACTCGTGTCGATGCAATGAGTACGCGTCTACGTAACGGTACAGTTACAAACGATTTTAATCGTGATATAGGAAATATGTTCAGAGACATTCGTTACGGTTTAACTGGTACAGTGCGATAGCAAAACAAAAGAGGAAGGGGGAGCCCTTCCTCTTTATTCATCTTCGTCTTGTAAACGACGTTTTTTAATAAAATAACTAACGGAATAAGAACCTAAAAAGCATATGAAGAGAATACCACCTGTTAAAATAGCTTCAAATAGGGGGCTTTCTGGACTGAAAATGATATAAATAATAGCCATAACGATTCCTACAATAAGAGAGCGTAAAACAATTTTGTAATAAGGAGTTAATTTTATCTCCTTTTCACTTTCTTCTACATCAATTGAAACACTTAACTGTAAATAACTAAGGATCATACTCGTAAGAATAAATACTAGCCATAATGGAGATTTCGTAATTTGATCTATTCCTTCAGTGAATCCGATATAGCCTAAAACACCGATTATACCAAGTGATTGAAAAAGAAAGACAATACGTATGTTTTTTAACGTTTGCAGAATGAGACGTTCATCCTTTATTTGTTTCATAATATCTATCTCCCGTTTATGATGATTTCGCTGTTATGTTTATTGTAATATATATATTGCATTTATCAATTTATAATTTGCGTTTGATTTATTTGGATGAAAGAGGAAATAAAATATTTTTATAAACATGTTGCACTTATACTTTATTAATGTTATATTAGCAAAGCGATGAGCTAATTTACGTAAGACGAGAGATATGCTTAAGTGCTAAACACGCGAATGTGGTCGCCTGGTCTCTCGCCGTAAACGCATCAAGACGCCTGCTTTGCAGGCGTCTTTCATTTTATATAAAAGTAAATGATACATGCAGATGAGGTGAATCCTTATCTGCATTTTTTATATTTTCGAAAGAAATGTAATATGGATAAAACCCCCATTTCCGGAAAAACTACTAATGAAAGTATGATCTTGCCTAAAAGAGGTGAACGGAAATGAAATGGATACTGATTGCGATGCAAGCTTTCGTTATGATGTTTTGTTTCGTTTATGAAACGAATGTGAAGGCGGAAGGGCCAGTACCAGAAGTAACGAAAAAAGAACCTGAGGTTACAATTTTATTAGAGCGTATGTATGTTGATGGCGAAGTAAGCGAAGAAATACTTACAGAAAAAGTGACGGATTTAGAAAAGTTTTTACAGCAGTATAAAGAATGGCAGCTCGTTGATCGTGATGATGTACAAATTGTATTGCAAAAGAAAGTTGATGATATTTCTCCGTTATTGAAAACGAGCGGGTATTTTGGTGTTTCAGAGGAAGGGATATTACAAATTTTCAAAGGTGTGCCAAAAAATGATAATGCGATCCATTCTTTCTTTCAAATTGATATGAAAAAGCTTGAGAGCTATGAACGTGCGAAATTGAAACGTGGCATTCGTATTAAATCAAAAGAAGGTTTTGTGAAGACGATTGAAAAAATGAAGCAATACGCAGTTCAAAGTAAGAAAAAAAGCAGCTCATGGTGAGCTGCTTTTTTTCTTATTTATTTTTAGCTAAAATTTCTTTTGCGATTTCATCAATTAGCATATCTTTTCCGATTGGATTGAATGCTTTCGTATTGAAGACTTCATTTGATACTTCATATACGTGATTGTTCTTAACTGCTTTATTGTCTTTCCAAACAGCACTGTTTTTGTAGTCTTCGTAAACTTTATCAGCTTCGCCGCCGAAGTTTACAATAAACATTTGGTCAGGCTGAAATGCAACTAGACCTTCTAGTGATACTTGCGCCATCGTTTGTTTTAAATCCGTACCTTTTGTTGCTGGAAGTTTTAAGTCATTAAAGATGATGTCACCGTATCCGAAGCTACCGTATACACGGAAGTTTTGTGGTGTAACTGCAACGAACATAAAGTTCTCATCTTTTGTTTTCTCTTTAATTTTTTTAGATAAAGAGTCTGCTTTCTTATCGTAGTCTGCAATCCATTTGTCTGCTTTCTTCTCTTCGTCAAATAGCTTACCTACTTCTTTAAACTTACCACGCCAGTCTTCTAAGTTTGTTTCTAGAACAACTGTAGGTGCAACCTTTTCTAGTTGATCATAAATTTTTAATTGACGGTTGTTTAAAATAATTAAGTCTGGTTTTAAAGCAGTAACAGCTTCTAAATCAACTTTAGGTGCCCAGTACCAACCTACTGCTTTTACTCCATCTAACTTGTCTGTTAAGTGATTTTGGATTTTATCTTTATATGTATTTGCTGTACCAACAGGTTTATGTCCAAGAAGTAATAGTTCTTCTGTTGATCCAGATAAGTCAACAATTCTCTTTGGATTTACTGGAATTGTAGCTTCACCTTTAGCATGTTTTACAACTTTTGTTTTCGGTTGTTCTTTTGCTTTCGATTCTTCTTTTTGAGAAGAACAGCCAACGATAGAAAGAACAACAAGCATAATAGTAAATAAAATAAATAGCTTACGTTTCATCCTGATGTAACCCCTTTAATTAGTATTGATAATCATTATCGACTTCTGTATATTAAGGTGCTTTAACCTTTCTGTCAATGGAAAATAACAGAAGTTTCAAGTGGAGAACATTTGTTGGGGCAGTCTCGCTTTTCTATCATTAAATATGTTAAAATGGAATACATGATTTAAGAGGGAGAGATCGTATTTTGTTTGAATATGTTACAGGTTACGTGGAGTATGTAGGGCCGGAATATGTCGTAATTGATCATAATGGAATTGGTTATCAAATTTTCACACCAAATCCGTATGTATTTCAAAGAAGTAAGCAAGAAATCCGTGTCTATACATATCATTATGTGAGAGAAGATATTATGGCACTTTACGGTTTTAAAACACGTGAAGAGCGTTTATTATTTACAAAGTTGTTAGGCGTGTCTGGCATTGGGCCAAAAGGCGCTCTTGCAATTTTAGCTTCTGGTCAAACAGGACAGGTCGTTCAAGCGATTGAGCATGAAGATGAGAAGTTTTTAGTGAAATTCCCAGGCGTCGGAAAGAAAACAGCACGCCAAATGATTTTAGATTTAAAAGGAAAACTAGCAGATGTCGTACCAGATGCATTTGTTGATTTATTCTCAGACACAGAACGTTTTGATGAGAAGAAAGGTTCATCAGCTGAGCTTGATGAGGCACTGGAAGCTCTGCGCGCACTTGGATACGCAGAACGCGAAGTTTCTCGTGTTGTACCAGAGTTATTAAAAGAAGCATTAACGACGGATCAGTATATTAAAAAGGCACTTAGTCTTTTACTAAATGGTAAGAGGTGAGTATAATGGACGAACGTCTCCTTTCAGGGGAATCTGCATATGAAGATGCGGATTTAGAATATTCATTACGGCCACAGACGCTCCGTCAGTATATTGGCCAAGATAAAGCGAAACATAATTTAGAAGTATTTATTGAAGCGGCGAAAATGCGTGAAGAAACGTTAGATCACGTGCTTTTATATGGACCACCAGGTCTTGGTAAAACGACGCTTGCGAATATTATTGCCAATGAGATGGGCGTTAATGTTAGAACAACTTCAGGTCCCGCAATTGAAAGACCAGGAGATTTAGCTGCTGTATTAACAGCGCTTCAGCCAGGTGATGTATTATTTATTGATGAAATTCATCGTTTGCATAGATCAATTGAAGAAGTATTGTATCCTGCGATGGAAGACTTTTGCCTTGATATTGTAATTGGAAAAGGGCCTTCAGCACGTTCTGTACGCCTAGATTTACCGCCATTTACATTAGTTGGAGCAACAACACGTGCTGGAGCATTATCGGCACCGCTGCGTGACCGCTTCGGTGTACTTTCAAGGTTAGAGTACTACACAGTAGATCAGCTTTCTGCGATTGTTGAACGTACAGCAGAAGTATTTGAAGTTGAAATCGATTCGTTAGCTGCATTAGAAATTGCAAGACGTGCTCGTGGTACACCTCGTATTGCGAATCGTCTTTTAAGACGTGTACGTGATTTCGCACAAGTTCGTGGTAATGGAACGGTTACGATGGAAATTACACAAATGGCATTAGAGCTACTGCAAGTAGATAAATTAGGTCTAGATCATATTGATCATAAATTACTGCTTGGTATTATTGAGAAATTCCGTGGCGGTCCAGTTGGATTAGAAACGGTTTCAGCAACAATTGGAGAAGAATCTCATACGATTGAAGATGTGTATGAGCCGTATTTATTACAAATTGGTTTTTTACAACGAACGCCGAGGGGCCGAATTGTAACGCCGCTTGCGTATGAACATTTCGGAATGGAGATACCAAAAGTATGACGGAGATGCCAAAGCTGCTTATTACAGCCGGGATCTTACTCATCGTTGTTGGATTAGCTTGGAAGTTCCTTGGAAGGCTTCCAGGCGATATTTTTGTGAAAAAAGGAAACGTTACCTTTTATTTTCCTATCATTACATGTATTGTGTTAAGTATTGTATTATCTTTTATTATGTATATAATAAATCGATTTAAATAAGAAATAGGTGGATATAGCTATGGATATAAATCTGTTTGATTTTCATTTACCAGAAGAACTTATTGCACAAGTCCCGTTAGAAGAGCGTGAAACATCAAGATTAATGGTGTTAGACCGTGAAACAGGTGATATTGAGCATAAACATTTTACGGATATTCTTTCTTACTTACATGAGGGGGATTGCTTAGTTTTAAATGAAACGAAAGTTATGCCTGCTCGTTTGCACGGTGTGAAAGAAGATACAGGCGCGCACATTGAAGTACTTCTTTTAAAACAAGAAGAAGGTGATAAGTGGGAAACGCTTGTAAAGCCAGCGAAACGTGTAAAAGAAGGAACTGTTATCTCTTTTGGCGAAGGGAAATTAAAAGCAACTTGCACAGGAACTGCAGATCAAGGTGGACGTCAGCTTGAATTTTCATATGACGGCATCTTCTATGAAATTTTAGATGAACTTGGGGAAATGCCACTTCCTCCATATATTAAAGAGACACTAGAAGATCGCGATCGCTATCAAACAGTATATGCGAAAGAAATCGGTTCAGCAGCAGCGCCGACTGCGGGACTTCACTTTACAGAAGAGTTACTTGAGAAGTTAAAGCTAAAAGGCGTTCAGTTAGCATTCATTACACTTCACGTAGGACTTGGAACATTTAGACCAGTTTCTGCAGACACGATTGAAGAACACCATATGCACGCAGAATATTATCATATGTCTGAAGAGACAGCGGCATTATTAAATCGTGTGAAAGAGAATGGTGGACGTATTATTACTGTAGGTACGACATCAACTCGTACGTTAGAAACAATTGCAACAGATCATGAAGGTAAGCTTTGCGCCGCTTCTGGATGGACAGATATTTTCATGTATCCGGGATATGAATTTAAAGCAATTGATGGTTTAATTACAAACTTCCATTTACCAAAATCAACATTAATTATGCTTGTAAGTGCATTTGCAAATAGAGATAATGTACTTCATGCTTATAATGAAGCAGTAAAAGAAAAATATCGTTTCTTTAGCTTCGGTGATGCAATGTTCGTTGCATCTCACGCTAAAATGAGAAACAAATAAAAGGAGTAAGTTATGACAGCAATTCGTTATGAATTTATTAAGACATGTAAACAAACGGGTGCCCGTTTAGGTCGTGTGCATACGCCGCACGGTTCATTTGATACACCAACATTTATGCCAGTTGGTACACTTGCAACAGTTAAGACAATGTCACCAGAAGAATTAAAAGCAATGGATTCTGGCATTATTTTAAGTAATACGTATCATTTATGGCTACGTCCAGGTCATGAAATTATTCGTGAAGCAGGCGGCTTGCATAAATTTATGAACTGGGATCGTGCAATCTTAACAGACTCTGGTGGTTTCCAAGTATTCAGTTTAAGTGACTTCCGTCGTATTGAAGAGGAAGGCGTTCACTTCCGCAATCACTTAAATGGAGATAAATTATTCTTATCACCAGAAAAAGCGATGGAAATCCAAAATGCATTAGGTTCAGATATTATGATGGCATTTGATGAGTGTCCACCATTCCCAGCTACTTTTGAATATATGAAGAAATCTGTAGAGCGTACGAGCCGCTGGGCAGAACGTTGCTTAAAAGCGCATGAACGTCCGCAAGATCAAGGTTTATTCGGTATTGTACAGGGGGGAGAGTACGAAGAGCTTCGTCGTCAAAGTGCGAAAGATCTTGTTTCAATGGACTTCCCTGGTTACGCTGTAGGTGGTTTATCTGTAGGCGAACCGAAAGATATTATGAACCGTGTACTTGAGTTTACAACACCACTTCTTCCAGATAATAAGCCTCGTTACTTAATGGGTGTAGGTTCTCCTGACTCGTTAATCGATGGCGCAATTCGTGGTATTGATATGTTTGACTGCGTACTTCCAACTCGTATCGCTCGAAATGGTACATGTATGACAAGTGAAGGTCGCCTCGTTGTAAAAAATGCGAAATTCGCAAGAGACTTCGGTCCGCTTGATCCAAACTGTGATTGCTACACATGTAAAAACTACTCTCGTGCGTACATTCGTCACTTAATGAAATGTGATGAAACGTTCGGAATTCGTTTAACGTCTTATCACAACCTTCATTTTCTGTTAAACTTAATGGAGCAGGTGAGACAAGCTATTCGTGAAGACCGTCTTGGCGATTTCCGCGAAGAGTTCTTTGAACAGTATGGCTTTAATAAACCGAATGCTAAAAACTTCTAATACATAATTTAAAAGGAGGAACAAAAGATGAATGCAGGTATGATGAATATCGTTATGATCGTTGCGATGTTTGCGATTTTCTATTTCTTATTAATTCGCCCGCAACAAAAACGTCAAAAAGCAGTTGCTCAAATGCAAAGTGAGTTAGCAAAAGGTGATGCTATCGTAACAATCGGTGGTTTACACGGTACAATCGAATCAGTAGATGAGACGAAAATTGTTATTAAATCTGGTGGTTCACACTTAACGTTCGATCGCAATGCGATTCGTGAAGTTGTGAAAAACTAATTTGGAAGGCCCTGCATGAAATATGCAGGGCCTTTTTTAGTTACTTTGCTTTGACATATTTACACCGAAAATACCACCGAGTGTACTCGCCCCCATTAATGCTAATTGATAAAGTAATTGTGAGTTCGATAAAGTTTGAGAAAAGCCTAAATAGTTAACTAGAAAAACGAGTATAGTGAACGTGAGACCTGTTGTGAAACCTACTAGCCAACCTTTTCCTTGAGCCTTTTTGCCGGCAGTAAATCCAGACATAAGCATAGATAAAAGAGCGAGTATAAAAATAGTAACGGTTAATGTCCCTTCGTTTACATTCGTAAACTTTAATAAAAGAGCCATAATCATACTAGTAATAGATGCGAGAATTAGTAGTGTAACAATACCGAAGCCAATTGCAGTTGATAATTTTTTCGTCCCATCCATTTATGCATTCCCCCTTTTTAATACAAGCATATTTTCCTTTTGTCTAAGTTAGACTAGTTTCTTTTTTATAGGGGAGTCTATACGTAAAAAAGGAGATGTAGAAATGGAATGGATATCAATAATTGGACGGACAATGCTTTTGTATATCATCATCTTAATTATTTTTCGTCTTATGGGTAAACGTGAGATAGGAGAGCTAAGTGTATTAGATTTAGTCGTATTTATTATGCTTGGAGAAATGGCTGTAGTGGCAATTGAAAATACCGATAAATCACTTTGGCATCAATTAGTTCCGATGACTTTTCTTATGTGCATCCAAATTATTTTGTCAGTCATTTCCCTAAAGTATCAACGCTTTCGGCATTTAATAGAAGGTGAGCCGGCTATTCTTGTAAACGCGGGAAAGATTGATGAAAAGAAGATGAGAAAGCAACGTTATAATATAGATGATTTAATGATGCAATTAAGGGAACAAGGAGTTGGAGATATTCGGGATGTAGAATATGCTATTTTGGAACCGTCTGGGAAGTTATCTGTCTTTCAAAAACAAAAAAATAAACAAGATACATTGCAGTTTACGCTTCCTCTTATTATTGATGGAGAAATTCAATCTAGTCATTTACAAATGATTGAACATACAGATGCATGGCTTATTGAGAAATTAAAAAACTTAGGTTATAACGATGTAACACAAATTTTATACTGTAGTTTTCAAAACGGAAAATTTTTTGTTGATGTAAAAGAAAATTAGAGACTTATTCTTTGAAAGAGTAAGAATGATTAGTGTAACTAATAATCAGTGGAGATTACCCCACTGATTAAAGTTTCACCTTATTTCAAAAATGAAAGTTTACGAATGATAGGGAGACGACTTAACTCTTCTTTTCGAATGAGTTTGAAAGTGAAGAGAAGTACGATATAAACAATTGTTGTTAAAGTGATTTCCCATAATGTTTGTATGCCAAGGGCATGAGAGAAAATAATATATTTATGAAGATAAAAACCGAAGGCGCCTGCGATACCGATGGCAAGTCCGCCGAAAATATAGTCTTTTGCGTAAATGGTAAATGTAATCTTTTTTAAAACAGTAGCGTAGTGAAGAAATGTTACTGTTACAATATTTGCTGCAATAGCGAGAGCAACCCCCATCATTTGAAATTCTGGCCTTGATGCTAGTACAAAAATAACGATTAATTTCACGATGGCTCCAATAAATGTATTCATCATTGCAGCTCTTGCTAAGTTTAAAGCTTGCAAAACAGAGGTAAGTGGACTTTGGAAATAATGAAATAAAAAGCAAGGCGCAAGAAGTTGAATGAATGCTGTTGCGCTGTCTGATCCATACATAAGAGTTAAAACAGGAGAAGCGAATACGTATAAGATAACGACAGACCATCCGCCGGTAATTAATGAAATTCGAAGTGCTTGTTGTAAACGGTGCTCCACTAATTTATGTTGTCTTTTTGCCATTGCTTCACTAATAGAAGGGACGAGCGCTGTAGAGAGAGCGTATGTAATAAAGGCGGGTAGTGATAGAAGCGGGAATGCATAACCGTTTAATATACCGTATTGCTGGGTTGCAACAGAAGCAGCGACACCAGCGATTGCTAAGCTTTGCATAACGACAATAGGTTCAAAAAAATATGAAACGGAGCCGATTAAACGACTTCCTGTAGTTGGAAGGGCAATATCCATCAGAGAATAAAATGTCCCTTTGCTTTCCTTTACAGTAGTGAAAAATCCAGAGCGTATTGATAAATGTTTTTCTCGCTGAAATAACGTGAGTAAAAATAATAACGATGCAACTTCACCGAGAACAGCTGATAACATAGCGCCGGCTGCAGCGTATTCTATGCCGTAAGGTAAAAATAATTGAATGCATATAGCGATAATGGTAATGCGGACGACTTGTTCTAGAACTTGCGCATAAGCGCTAGGTTTCATGTTTTGTTTCCCTTGAAAATAACCACGCAAAACAGAAGAAACAGCAATAACAGGAACAACGGGCAAAATGGCCATTAATGGATAGTACGTTCTTTCGTCGGTTAATAATGTTTTTGCTAAAATAGGTGTGAGGAACATAATTCCGATTGTTAAAATGATACTAATAATGGATGTAACAGCTAGTGATACGGTTAATATTTTTTTAACTCTTTGTTTATCGTTCACAGCTTCCGCTTCTGCTACAAATTTTGCGATTGCGACAGGAAGACCAATTTGTGTCAATGTAATTGCTAAAATGAATGTAGGAACGGCCATCATATAAAGACCAACGCCTTCTTCTCCCAAAATACGTGCCATTACTATGCGGTTGATAAAGCCGAGTATTTTTGTAATAAAGCCGGCTATCATTAAAATAAATGCGCCTTTTAAAAAGCTTTGTTTCGTCATGTTCTTCTCCTACCTTCTCAAAATCAATGGAATGATTTACAATAATTTATATGCACGTACGAGACAAGAATGACAAGCATTTAAGAGAGTGAAGTATGATAGTGCTCTTGAAAGTAGTTATTGCTGTCCATTAGAGCGGGATTAAAGCGACTTTTCGTGCGAAATAAGAAGGAGATGTTATAGATGTTAGATAGAGAGGCTTTGGTAGAATCATACCGCGGACAGTTACAAGTCGTTTTAGAAAGTAAAGTAGAAGAGTTTCAAATGTTCGGTTACGACCGAGTGACAGATGATGACATTTGGAAGTTTCTTAAAGTGAAAAAGTGGAAGAAGATAGACAGCGATGTTAGATTGTATGAATTAGTTAATGACGTATTAACAGTAAGTGCTAATGAATATATGACATATTTAACTGTTGAAGCTTACCAAGCGCCACTTTGGTCATTTGATGAGTACGAAAATAAATAACCGACTGCAATTGGTTTGTTCTTCCTTTTGCAGTATAATGATATGTATTGATAAAGAGGAAATAATTATGTCTAAGATTATATATAAAGGAGGTAGTGAAGAGGAAAATAAATGATGGAAGTGTAGGTAGTGTAAAAGCTTACCTATACAGCTAGTAATGAACTAGCAAAAATTATAGAAAGGAAGTCTACTAACTAGGCGTATGCACACGTGTAAAAGTGAATCGTAAGAGATTTATTTAAAGTGTTAGTAGCGGAAAGAGGGTACATATGGCAAAGCGTGGTACGAGAATTGCCGCCTTTTTCCTCATCGTTTTATTAATCGGTGGAGTAATTGGTGCGGCAGGAAAAGACATAGCAAAAGGAATTAGTCTAGGACTAGACCTTCGCGGTGGTTTTGAAATTCTGTATGAAGTAAAACCAGCCAAAAAAGGTGACAAAATCGATCGAGACGTACTTGTAAGTACAGTAGGTGCTCTTGAGAATCGTGTCAATGTTCTCGGTGTAAGTGAGCCGAACATTCAAATCGAAGGGCAAGATCGAATTCGTGTACAGCTTGCTGGTGTACAAGATCAGCAAAAAGCACGTGAAATGTTATCAACACAAGCGAAATTAACATTCCGTGATGTAGATGATAATCTTCTTATGGACGGAACGGATTTAAAAGGCGGCGGAGCGAAGCAAACATTTGATGAGCAAGGCCGTGCGAGCGTAGGTCTTACACTAAAGAGCGCTGAAAAATTCCGTGAAGTAACTGAAAAAATTTCAAAAATGCCACCACCAACGAATTTAATGGTAATTTGGCTTGATTTTGAAGAAGGAAAAGATTCGTACAAAGCAGAATCTGCAAAACCGAATCCGAAGTTCTTATCAGCAGCAACAGTAAACCAAGTATTTAACCAAGCTGAAGTATCTATCGTAGGTGGAAACTTCACAGTTGAAAGTGCGAAACAACTTTCATCTTTATTAAATGCAGGTGCACTTCCTGTTGATTTAAAAGAAATGTATTCAACATCTGTTGGAGCGAAATTTGGTCAACAAGCGTTAGAGCAAACGATTTTCGCTAGTGCGATTGGTATCGCTCTTATTTTCTTATTTATGCTTGTATTCTACCGTTTACCAGGACTTGTAGCGGTTATTATGTTAGGTTTATACATTTTCGTTACATTACTTGTCTTTAATTGGATGCATGCAGTTCTTACGTTGCCAGGTATTGCGGCGTTAGTGCTCGGAGTAGGTATCGCAGTTGATGCGAATATTATTACGTACGAGAGACTGAAAGAAGAGTTGAAAATTGGTAAGTCCATGATGTCGGCATTCCGCGCTGGTAACCATCGTTCATTAGCAACAATTCTAGATGCAAACGTTACAACTCTTGCAGCAGCTGGTGTGTTATTCGTTTATGGTAATAGCTCTGTAAAAGGATTCGCAACAAGTTTAATCGTAAGTATTTTAGTTGGTTTTATTACGAACGTATTCGGTACTCGTTTCTTACTAGGTTTACTTGTAAAGAGCCGTTACTTTGATAAAAAACCAGGATATTTTGGTGTGAAACAAAAGGATATTATTCCATTAACAAAAGGGGTAGTACATCCGCCAACGAGATTTGATCGTATTAATTTCGTAAATATCGGTCATAAATTCCTTATCTTCTCGATTGTAGTTGTAATTGCGGGTGCAATTATCTTACCAATTTTCAAATTGAATCTTGGTATTGACTTTGCGAGTGGTACACGTATCGACTTGCAATCAAAACAAGCCGTTACTGTGTCTGATGTTCATAAAGATTTTAAAGAATTGAACATTGATGTGAAGGAAGAAAATATTGTACCGACTGGAGATGACAATAAAGGTTTCGCAGTTCGTACATTAGGTGTTTTATCAAAAGATGAAATTGCGAAAACAAAAACATTCTTCCACGATAAATATGGTACAGATCCAAACATCAGTACAGTTTCACCGACAATCGGTAAAGAAATTGCACGAAATGCATTTATCGCTGTACTGATTGCTTCTGCGGTTATCATTTTATACGTAAGTATTCGATTCCGATTTACGTATGCGTTATCTGCAGTGCTTGCATTATTACATGACGCTTTCGTTATGGTTGTTATGTTTAGTATTTTCCAACTAGAGGTAGACTTAACGTTTATCGCTGCAGTGTTAACAATCATCGGTTATTCTATTAATGACTCGATTGTTACATTTGATAGAAACCGTGAATTATACAAACAGAAAAAACGAGTGCGCGATATAAAAGATCTAGAAGAAATTGTAAATGCAAGTATTCGCCAAACGCTTGGTCGCTCGATTAATACCGTATTAACAGTGTTATTCCCAGTAATTGCACTGCTTATCTTCGGTAGTGAGTCGCTACGTAACTTCTCGTTTGCGTTACTTGTTGGATTAATTGTAGGTACGTACTCTTCTGTTTTCGTTGCCTCTCAAATTTGGTTAATGCTTGAAAACCGTCGTTTGAAAAAGGGAAAAAACAAGAAGAAGGTTGAGAAAGTAGAATCTGAGCCGCAAGTATAGAAAAGATGATGTCTCTTTATGAGGCATCTCTTTTTTCGTTTGTGGATACAATAAGATAGCAACTTTTTAACAGAAAGAAGATGGAGGAAAGTGGTGGTATTATCGCTGTTTTTGTTAAAATAAAAAGATAGGTTAAGAAAAGAAGGGATTTTAATGATGGAAAAAGATGAACGTTTTAAACAGGCCGAGTTTGGTGCTATTGTCGGGATCGTTGGTAATATTATATTAGCGATTGTAAAGGCGGTAATTGGTTATATTGGGAACAGTAAAGCGCTATTAGCGGATGCCGTGCATTCTGCATCAGATGTAATAGGTTCGCTAGCTGTACTTTTTGGTTTGCGAGCGGCAAAGCAGCCACCTGATGAGGATCATCCGTATGGTCATGGTAAAGCGGAATCGATTTCAGCGATTATTGTTGCGGTATTATTATTTATTGTGGGACTTGAAATCGCGATTTCGTCTATAAAAGCTTTTTCGCAAGAACTAGAACCGCCGAAAGGAATTACGATATTTGCTGTTGTTCTTTCAATCGTCGTGAAAGAAGGAATGTTTCAATATAAATTCCGATTAGGGAAAAGAGTAAACAGTGATGCAATTATTGCAAATGCATATGAGCACCGTTCGGATGTATTTTCTTCAATTGCAGCTTTAATCGGTATTTGTGCAGCTATAATCGGTGGTAAGCTTGGTATAGACTGGCTTGTATATGCTGATCCGATTGCGGGATTAGTTGTTTCACTTCTTGTTGTAAAAATGGCATGGAGCATTGGAGCGGAAGCAATTCATGCAACGCTTGACCATGTTCTTCATGAGGAGGATGTTATTCCGCTTAGAGAAGCAGTTCTTCAAGTGGATGGTGTGAAAAAAATTGGTTCTTTATATGCACGGGAGCATGGTCATTATGTTATTGTCGATATTAAAGTGTCTGTAGATCCATACATTACCGTAGAAGAAGGACACCGTATTGGAAAACATGTGAAAGAAATACTTATGAAACAAGATAATGTACAAAATGTATTCGTACATATAAATCCGTATTCTCCAAATTAAACATCATTAACATTTTGGTATATAGATATTGCATCGTAGTTTGCATTATATTGTCACCCCTTAATCTGTCTTGTATAATGAACAGGTTAAGGGGTGATTTCGTGTTACAACCGAAGACGCGTTGGAAAGAAAAAGAATATAATGACGAGCGAGTGAGTGAATTAGCAAGTAAATTACAGTTATCGCCACTTGTCGTTTCATTATTCCTCGGTAGAGGACTAGATACAGAAGATAAGATTTTAGATTTTTTAAATACAGAAAATCAAGAATTTCATGATCCATTTTTATTAGAAGGAATGGATAGAACGGTAGAACGTGTAAATAAGGCGATTCAAAATGGAGAGCAAATATTAATATTTGGTGATTACGATGCGGACGGAGTAAGTAGTACGACGGTTTTATATCTTGCTCTTCAAGAATTAGGTGCAGAAGTAGAATTTTACATTCCAAATCGTTTTACAGAAGGGTATGGACCGAACGAAGAAGCATTTCGTTGGGCGCATAGCGCAGGGTTCTCACTGATTATTACTGTCGACACTGGCATCGCAGCAGTACATGAAGCGAATGTAGCGAAAGAGCTTGGAATAGATCTAATTATTACAGATCACCATGAGCCACCGCCAGAATTGCCAGAAGCGCTTGCGATTATACATCCGAAATTAGAAGGTGGCGTATATCCGTTTCACTATTTAGCTGGTGTAGGTGTTGCGTTTAAAGTTGCGCATGCACTATTAGGCCGTGTACCAGAACATTTATTAGAGATTGCAGTAATCGGTACAGTAGCCGATTTAGTATCACTTCATGGTGAAAATAGGTTGCTAGTGAAACGCGGTTTAAAACATATGCGTATGACGAGAAATATTGGTTTGAAGGCATTGTTTAAAGTTGCTAACGTTTCGCAAAGTGAAATTACAGAAGAGAGTATTGGCTTCTCAATTGCACCTCGTATTAATGCGGTTGGGCGTTTAGAAGATGCTGCGCCGGCTGTACACCTTTTATTATCAGATGATCCAGAGGAAGCGAAAGAGTTGGCCGAAGAAATTGATGAGCTGAACAAACTGCGAAAAGATATTGTAAAGCAAATTACAGAAGAAGCTATCGCTGAAGTTGAAAATAACTTCCCGCCAGAAGAAAACAAAGTATTAGTACTTGCAAAAGAAGGCTGGAACCCAGGGGTAATTGGAATTGTTGCTTCTAAATTAGTTGAACGTTTTTATCGTCCGACGATTGTATTAAGCATCGATCCTATAAAAGAAACAGCAAAAGGCTCAGCACGTAGTATTGCAGGATTTGATTTGTTTGCAAACTTATCAGATTGTAGAGAGTTATTGCCACACTTCGGAGGGCATCCGATGGCAGCGGGAATGACGCTACATATGAATGATGTAGATGAATTACGTCGCCGATTAAATGAACAAGCAGATGCGATTTTAACAGAAGAAGATTTTATTCCAATTACAGCAGTTGATGTTTTTTGCAAAGTAGAGGATGTAACGCTAGCGGCAATTGAAGATATGCAAAAACTAGCCCCGTTTGGTATTGGAAATCCGAAACCACGTATTGCAGTAAAAGATGCAGAGTTAGAAAGCATTCGCGCAATCGGATCAGATGGTTCTCATTTAAAAATGGCTCTTCGTGATGGACAAGCAACACTGGATACAATTGGATTTGGTTTTGGTGCATATGCGAAAGAAATCTCTCCAGTTGCAAAAGTATCTATAATAGGAGAAGCATCCATCAATGAATGGAATAATTTTAAGAAGCCACAACTAATGGTACAAGATATTGCTGTAGAGGCGTGGCAATTATTTGATTGGCGTAGTATGCGTAATGCAGAAGCAAATTTAGCAGAACTTCCGAAAGAAAAAATAACAATGGTGTATTTTTCTGAAGAGGTATTGAATAAATTTTCTTTAGAGAGCTATAAAGAAAAGCTCATGCATGCTTCAGAAGTAACGCATTTAGATGATCAATATATCGTGTTACTTGATTTACCAAAAGGAACCGATGAATTACGTGAGTTATTTAAGGCAGGATTCCCAGCGCGAATTTATACGCTATTTTATCAAGAGAATAACCACTTATTTAGTACAGTTCCTACGAGAGAACACTTTAAATGGTATTATTCTTTCTTAAACCAAAAAACACCATTTTCTTTAAGACAATATGGAGAACAACTATGTCGTCATAAAGGTTGGTCAAAAGATACAGTAAATTTTATGACACAGGTGTTTTTTGAGTTAGAATTTGTTACAATAAAAGATGGCGTCATTTTTATGGCAGACAAAAAACAAAAGCGTGATTTAATTGAATCGAACACATATCGTGAGAAAATGAACCACTTACAATTAGAAAAAGAATTGGTTTATAGCACATATCAGCAACTATATACATGGTTTGAAACGATTCGTAATCATAAAGAAGTAGAACAGTTAGGGTAAAGGATTTGTATTTACAAACCTTTTAGATCTGAGGAGGATTCAGAAATATGGATTTCAAGCAACATATCGCAATTGTACCGGATTATCCGAAAGAAGGTATTGTGTTTAAAGACATTACACCTTTAATGAATGACGGTAAAGCATACAAAGCAGCAACAGATGCAATCGTTGAATACGCAAAAGAAAGAGATATCGATGTTGTAGTAGGACCAGAAGCTCGTGGTTTCATTATCGGTTGCCCAGTTTCTTATGCGTTAGAAGTAGGATTTGCGCCAGTTCGTAAATTAGGAAAATTACCACGTGAAGTAATTACAGTTGACTACGGTAAAGAATATGGTAAAGATGTTTTAACAATCCATAAAGATGCAATTAAGCCAGGTCAACGCGTATTAATTACAGATGACCTATTAGCTACAGGTGGAACTATCGAAGCGACAATTAAGCTAGTTGAAGAACTTGGCGGAGTTGTAGCAGGGATTGCATTCTTAGTAGAGCTTACTTACTTAGATGGTCGTAAAATGTTAGATGGTTACGATGTATTAGTATTAGAAAAATACTAATCACTATATAGGTAAAACTACGGTGATAAAAAGTACCCGTGAATCTCTTGGAGAGGAGCGGGTACTTTTGTATAATTGAACAAAAAATCATGGTGAAATGTCAGTAAAATCTTTTCCTTTTCACAATTCACAATCATTGGGTTATAATGATAGAATATAATTTATTCTATTAAATAAAGATAAAGTCAATTTTCAATAAAAGGTGATTCGATGGCAAATGAGCAGGTACTAACAGCTGAACAGGTACTCGAGAAAGCAAGTCAATATTTAGTGGATGAAGATATTGAGCTAGTAGCACGTGCCTATGAATATGCACGCGATGCGCATAGCGAACAATACAGAAAATCGGGTGAACCGTATATTATTCATCCAATTCAAGTTGCAGGTATTTTAGTTGATTTACACATGGATCCAGCTACGGTATCAGCAGGTTTCTTACATGATGTAGTGGAAGATACAGAGATTACGTTAGAAGATATTGAACGGGAATTTAACAAAGAAATTGCTATGCTTGTTGATGGTGTTACGAAGCTTGGGAAGATCAAATATAAATCTCACGAACAACAACAAGCAGAAAACCATCGCAAAATGTTTATTGCAATGGCTCAAGATATTCGAGTTATTTTAATTAAACTAGCTGATCGTCTTCATAACATGCGTACATTGAAACATTTGCCTCAAGAGAAGCAGCGTCGCATAGCGAATGAAACGCTAGAAATCTTTGCACCTTTAGCACATAGACTCGGAATTAGTACTATTAAATGGGAGCTAGAGGATACGTCACTTCGCTATTTAAATCCACAACAATATTATCGTATTGTAAATTTAATGAAGCGTAAACGTGCAGAACGTGAAGAATACTTAGACGAAGTAATGACTGGTATTCGTGAGAAATTAAAAGAAGTTGCAATTCAACCTGAGATCTCTGGAAGACCGAAACATATTTACAGTATTTATCGTAAAATGGCACTGCAAAATAAACAGTTCAATGAAATTTACGATTTATTAGCTGTACGTGTTGTTGTAAATAGTATCAAAGATTGTTATGCAGTGCTTGGAATTATTCATACGTGCTGGAAGCCGATGCCAGGTCGTTTTAAAGATTATATTGCAATGCCAAAAGCAAATCTATATCAATCTCTTCATACGACTGTAATTGGACCGAAAGGTGATCCACTTGAAGTGCAAATTCGTACGAAAGAAATGCACGAAATTGCAGAATTCGGGATCGCGGCACACTGGGCATACAAAGAAGGAAAAACAGCAGAAACAACAGGTACATTAGAGAAGAAACTCACGTGGTTCCGTCAAATATTAGAATGGCAAAATGAAGCTTCTAATGCAGAAGAATTTATGGAGTCATTAAAAATTGATTTATTCTCTGACATGGTATTCGTCTTTACACCGAAAGGCGATGTAATGGAATTACCACTTGGATCGGTTCCAATTGATTTCGCGTATCGTGTCCATTCGGAAATTGGGAATAAAACAATTGGTGCAAAAGTAAACGGGAAAATGGTAACGCTGGATTATAAATTAAAAACCGGCGATATCATTGAAATTTTAACGTCGAAACATTCATATGGCCCAAGTCAAGATTGGGTAAAACTTGCTCAAACATCTCATGCGAAAAATAAAATTCGTCAATTCTTTAAGAAACAACGTAGAGACGAAAATATTGAAAAAGGCCGTGAACTTGTTGAAAAGGAAGTACGTGGTCTAGAGTATGAGATGAAAGAAGTATTAGCGCCTGATAACTTAAAACGCGTCGCTGAGAAATTTAACTTTGCAAATGAAGAAGATATGTTTGCAGCAGTTGGATATAGCGGAATTACAGCTTCGCAAATTGTTACGCGACTAACGGACAAGTTCCGCAAGCAACGCGAAGAAGAAGAAATTGTTGAAGTCAAAGAAGTTCGTAAACCGATGAAAATTCGAAAATGGGATTCTGGTGTAAAGGTAAGCGGTGCTGATAATTTATTAATCCGTTTATCGAAATGCTGTAACCCAGTTCCGGGTGATGATATCGTTGGGTATATTACGAAAGGCCGAGGTGTATCGATTCACCGCCGTGATTGTGTAAATGTTCATACAGAAGAAGCGATAGAACGTTTATTAGAAGTTGAGTGGGAAGGTAGCCCTGAAAAAGAAATAGAGTATAACGTTGATATTGAAATTTCAGGTTACGATCGCCGCGGTTTATTAAATGAAGTACTGCAAGCTGTTACAGAGACGAAAACATACATTTCAGCTGTTTCTGGTAGAAGTGACCGTAATAAGATGGCAACAATTAATATGTCAATCTCGATTCGTAACTTACAACACTTGAAAAAAGTAGTAGAACGCATTAAACGCGTTCCAGAAATTTATGCAGTACGACGCATGATGCATTAATAGGGAGTGTAGAAAGATGAGAGTTGTTTTACAACGATCAAAGGAAGCGTCTGTCACAGTAGACGGTGAGATCGTAGGACAAATTCCGTTCGGTTTAACATTACTAGTTGGCATTACGCACGAAGATACAGAAAAAGATGCAACTTACATTGCAGAAAAAATTGCAAACTTACGTATTTTTGAAGATGAGAGCGGAAAGATGAATCATTCTGTACTTGATGTAGAAGGACAAGTTCTATCTATTTCGCAATTCACATTATACGGAGATTGCCGCAAGGGAAGACGTCCAAACTTTATGGATGCTGCGAAACCTGATTATGCAGAGCGTTTATACGATTTCTTTAATGAAGAAGTTCGTAAACAAGGATTACATGTGGAAACAGGGAAGTTCGGAGCAATGATGGATGTTTCTTTAATCAATGATGGTCCGGTGACCTTAATTGTAGAAAGTAAATAGTGTTGATAAAAAAGAGAGGGTTATATAATCCTCTCTTTTTTATACATTGTTGTATGTTTTGTTCATTTATTTGGAATCAATAGCAGTTTCGGTTATGTATAACTCTCCCATCAATATGGAACAATAAAAAGTAAAACATCCATATTGAATGTGAGGGATATACGTATGCGTATGAATGAAAAAGGGCATTCTGTTACAAATGGTGCAAATCAACTATTTAACGTGAATTTTCATGATTTTATTTCAAAAGAGCAAAACAATACTTCAATGGAGCTTGCTTCCGAGTTTGGGATTTCTCTTCAAGATGTAAAGCGTTTAAAGAAGCAGATTGAACGTTCTTAGAGCACTTGACAATCCTACTTAACAAACGTATAGTAATTTTATATTTACATATGAATATAACCGTTGATAGAGAAGAGTAAATGAGACACACATGGAAAGAGAAGAAATGTCTTAGGCTGAAAACATTTCTGCATGATGACTGATTGAATGACACTCTAGAGGTTTCAACTTGAACGGCATATACGCTTAGTAGGGATGAACGCATATTTAAGCGTTATTAAAAAAGTGGAAGCATAAGTGCTTCAATTAGGGTGGCACCACGGGTATAATACTCTCGTCCCTACTGTTCAAACAGTAGAGGCGGGAGTTTTTTTATTTTTATTAAGATTAAAACAATTTGAGGAGGAACTGAATATGTCTATTCAAATCCCACGCGGAACGCAAGATATTCTTCCAGGCACTGTTGAGTTATGGCAGTATATCGAAGGGCAAGCACGCGAAATTTGCCGTCGTTACAATTATAAAGAAATTCGTACACCAATTTTTGAGCACACTGAGCTATTTTTACGCGGTGTTGGTGATACGACAGATATCGTACAAAAAGAAATGTACTCATTCCAAGATCGTGGAGAGCGTAGCTTAACATTACGTCCAGAAGGTACTGCACCTGTTGTACGTTCTTACGTTGAAAATAAAATGTTTGGTGATGCAACACAACCAACGAAATTATACTATATCGGTCAAATGTTCCGTTATGAAAGACCACAAGCAGGTCGCTATCGTCAATTCGTACAATTCGGTATCGAAGCAATCGGCAGTAATGACCCTGCAATTGATGCAGAAGTAATTGCACTTGCTGTTGAATTTTACCGCGGCATGGGCTTAAAAAATATTAAAGTTGTATTAAACAGTTTAGGTGACGCAGCGAGCCGTCAAGCACACCGTGATGCATTAATCGCACACTTTGAGCCACGTATCGGCGAATTCTGTTCTGACTGTCAATCTCGCTTAGAAAAGAATCCACTTCGAATTTTAGACTGTAAGAAGGACCGTAACCATGAATTAATGGGAACAGCACCATCTATTACAGAATACTTAAACGAAGATTCAGCAATATACTACGACAAAGTTCAAGAACTATTAACGATGATGGATGTTCCGTTTGAAAAAGATCCGAACTTAGTGCGTGGTTTAGACTACTACCAACACACTGTTTTTGAAATTATGAGTGAGGCAGAAGGTTTCGGTGCGATCACTACATTAAGCGGTGGTGGCCGTTATAACGGACTTGTACAAGAAATCGGTGGACCAGAAATGCCAGGTATCGGTTTTGCAATGAGTATTGAACGTTTAATTATGGCGCTAAAAGCTGAAAACATTGAATTACCACTTGAACATAGCATTGATTGTTACGTTGTGGCGCTTGGCGAAAAAGCGAAAGACCATGCTGCAAAAGTTGCGTTCGATCTTCGTAAAGCTGGATTGTCAGTTGAAAAAGATTATTTAGATCGCAAAATGAAAGCACAATTTAAATCAGCAGATCGTCTAAAGGCGAAATTTGTAGCTGTATTAGGAGAAGATGAGCTAGATAAAGGCATCATTAACTTAAAAGATATGGCAACAGGTGAACAAGAAGAAGTAGCGTTAGATGTATTTGCTTCATACGTAGCAGAGAAATTAATATAGGGGGAACTTACAGTGGCTGAAAGAACACATGCATGTGGAAAAGTAACAGTAGAAGCTGTTGGACAAACAGTTCAATTAAAAGGTTGGGTACAAAAACGCCGTGACTTAGGTGGATTAATCTTTATCGACTTACGTGACCGTACAGGTATCGTGCAAGTTGTATTTAACCCAGAAACATCAAAAGAAGCGTTAGAAGTAGCAGAAACAATTCGTAGCGAATACGTATTACACGTAGAAGGTACAGTTGTTGAACGTGGTGAAGGCGCAATTAATGACAATATGGCAACTGGTCGTATTGAAGTACAAGCAACAAAAGTAAATGTACTAAATGCAGCGAAAACAACGCCAATCATCATTGCTGATGATACAGATGCATCAGAAGATGTGCGTTTAAAATATCGTTATTTAGACTTACGTCGTCCAGTAATGTTTAACACATTCAAAATGCGTCATGACGTAACGAAAACAATTCGTAACTTCTTAGACACAGAAGAGTTCTTAGAAGTAGAAACACCAATTTTAACGAAAAGCACGCCAGAAGGAGCTCGTGACTATTTAGTGCCAAGTCGTGTGCATGATGGTGAATTCTATGCACTACCGCAGTCACCACAGTTATTTAAACAGCTTCTTATGGTCGGCGGATTTGAGCGTTACTATCAAGTAGCACGTTGTTTCCGTGATGAAGATTTACGTGCGGATCGTCAACCGGAATTCACGCAAATCGATATCGAAGCTTCATTCTTAACACAAGATGAAATTTTAGATATGATGGAGCGTATGATGACGAAAGTTATGAAGGATGCAAAAGGTGTAGAAGTTAGTGCACCATTCCCTCGTATGAAATATGCTGATGCAATGGCTCGCTACGGTTCTGATAAGCCAGATACACGCTTTGAAATGGAACTAACAGACTTATCTGAGTTTGCAGCAGGTTGTGGCTTTAAAGTGTTTACAAGTGCTGTAGAAAGCGGCGGACAAGTAAAAGCAATTAATGCAAAAGGTGCTGCAAGTAAATATTCTCGTAAAGACATCGATGCATTAACTGAATTCGTGAAAGTATACGGTGCAAAAGGTCTAGCTTGGCTTAAAGTTGAAGAAGATGGCTTAAAAGGACCGATTGCGAAATTCTTCAGTGAAGAAGATGCAAATGTGTTAATGAGCACATTAGAGGCTACTGCTGGCGACTTATTACTATTCGTAGCAGATAAGAAGAGCGTTGTTGCAGATAGCTTAGGTGCACTTCGCTTACGTCTAGGTAAAGAGCTTGAGTTAATTGACGAAAGTAAATATAATTTCCTATGGGTAACGGATTGGCCACTTCTTGAGTACGATGAAGATGCAGATCGTTACTTCGCAGCTCACCACCCATTCACAATGCCATTCCGTGAAGACGTTGAGTTACTAGAAACAGCACCAGAAAAAGCACGTGCACAAGCATATGACCTTGTATTAAACGGTTATGAGCTTGGTGGTGGATCACTTCGTATTTACGAGCGTGACGTACAAGAAAAAATGTTCAAAGCACTTGGATTCTCACAAGAAGAAGCGCAAGAGCAATTCGGGTTCTTATTAGAAGCATTCGAATACGGTACACCACCACACGGCGGAATCGCATTAGGTTTAGATCGTCTTGTTATGTTACTTGCAGGCCGTACGAACCTTCGTGATACAATTGCATTCCCAAAAACAGCAAGCGCAAGCTGCTTATTAACAGAAGCTCCAAGCCCAGTTGCAGAAGCACAGCTTGAAGAGTTAAACTTAAAATTAAGCTTAAAAGAAGAGAAGTAAGAATAGGGTCTAGATGGTTATACTATAACCGTCTAGACTTTTTTTGAGAGGTTGTTTAAAAAGTCCGGTTTAGATAACTGTCGCATCTCATCGTTGCTTCGCCAGTCCGGTGCTCGAGTAGTATTTTTCTACACTGCGCTCCTCCTGGCTTCAGCGCCTCGATCTGCTCAGTTCTCTAAATCCTCCTTTTTAAACGTGTATTTAGGAAGAAATGAAATTCTGGTCTATGTTTTCATTTTCGAAATATGTATTTTTAGGAATTCTATAACTTTTTCTATACAAATAGTCGGAAAAACGCTAGAATACATGGTAGACCATTTTTGTAATAGGAGTGTAGAGCTGAATGTTACATCAATTTTCACGTAATGAATTAGCCTTCGGTAAAGAAGGACTTGAAATATTAAAAAATAGTACAGTCGGTATTTTAGGAATTGGCGGCGTAGGCTCTTTTGCAGCTGAAGCGTTAGCACGTTCTGGCGTTGGACGTCTTGTATTAGTTGATAAAGACGTTGTAGATATTACAAACGTAAACCGTCAAATTCACGCTTTAGTATCTACTGTAGGACGTTCAAAAGTAGAATTAATGAAAGAGCGTATCGCAGACATTAACCCAGAGTGTGAAGTAATTGGACTTGAAATGTTTTATACAGATGAAACATATGAAGAGTTCTTTAAGCACGGTTTGGATTTCGTAGTGGATGCATCTGATACGATTACGTTCAAAATTCATTTAATTAAACAATGTTTACGTCGTAAAATTAAAATTATCTCCAGTATGGGTGCAGCAAATAAAATGGACCCAACTCGTTTCCGTATTGCGGACATCTCTAAAACACATACAGATCCAATTGCGAAAGTCATTCGTACGAAGCTTCGTAAAGAGGGTATTAAAAAAGGTGTAAAAGTTGTCTTCTCTGACGAAAACCCAATCGTAATTCGTGAAGAGGTACGTAAAGAAATTGTACCAGACGAAAATGCAAAAATTCGTAAGGCGAAATTACCGCCTTCATCAAATGCATTCGTACCATCTGTGGCAGGCTTAATTATGGCAAGTCACGTTGTACGTGAACGTATTAAAAATGTAGAAGTGAAACGTGTAGGGCAAGAATAAAAAAAAGCATATATCCATTTTGGATATATGCTTTTTTATATGTATTAAAGAAATATGGATATTTGCATTACTACTAGTTCAAATGTAAGTAACGCTAGTAAGTAATGATCATATTTATCTGATGTATAGGCGGATGTCTTTTTTAGACTGTTAATGGTGAAAAGAGCTAAAGTCAGGACGAGAAGGCCAAGAGTTATTTTGAAGATTATTAATGAAATAGCAACCATCCCCCTTTAAAGGTATATGTTTATAATAACATTTTAGTAAAAAATATCTAATCCGTTTTAGGAGTTTCCTTGTATGACAAGGAGGAATGTTATTGTCAATCTTTGTCGTTAAATCGATATCCTTTATTGAATCGTTGATATATTGCAAGTTGTGATAGATATATTCGAAAAATCGTTGATATATTGCAAGTTACGATAGATATATTCGAAAAATCGTTGGTATAATTTCATTTACCGACATGTATATATATGATTTACCGAAAACAAACAAGGATGTCACTCAGTTAAAAAAGTGACATCCCTGTTTTTAATTCTCAGCAGAATAAATAATATCTAAATTCCCGTTTTGATCGGTTTTGAAAATCGGGGCAATTTGCTCTTCTTGCTCTTCGACTGAAACAAGTTTTCGAGCACGATCCATAATTCGAACAAGCATCGCGTAATCTTCTTCGATTGCTTGTTGTTTTTTTGTGAGTACCGCTAATTTCGTTTCAAGTTCATGATTCGTTTTTTGCAGAGAAGTGAGCTGAGCTTGTAATACATCATTTTCAGTTTGCAACTTTGCGAGTGAAGGGTTATTATGCTCCAAGTTTTGCAAAAATGAGATGACATTTTGCATCGTAAGTTCTTGTTTACTTGGCATAATATCTTCAGAAAACTCAGCATCGATTACGAGTTGTTTCGTTTTCGTGAACTGATTTTTTTCTATTTTAGCTTCAGAGCGCTTTAATTCTTTACGTTGTTTCTTCGCAAGCTGCACAGCATCTTCGTAATTCGGTCTTACTTCAGCATTCCATCTAAAGCCGCAAGCTGCTGAAGTCCGGTTCAACGTATCGCCGACTTCATCAAATGCTTTTATTTGTGTACTTCCGCTGCGAATATGTCGTAAAACAGTTTCTGCTAAAAGGAGATCATCTTCTTTTGTCCATGCATCTTGACGTGTTTTCATAAGCGAAGCCTCCATAATGGTGACGTTTTCGTTTATGTTACCCTTTATTTTTCGTTTTATTCGAAGTTTGTAATCTTTCATAAACAGTAGAAAGTGCTTGCTCAAATTTCCCTGTCGTTTTCGGTTTATAATATTGCTTGTTTTTTATTTTATCAGGTAAGTATTGTTGCCTTACCCAGCCGTTTGGATGGTCGTGTGGATATAAATATCCAATGCCTCTTCCAAGTGATTCTGCGCCTTTGTAATGACTATCTTTTAAATGGCTTGGAATGTCACCTGTTTGACCGTTGCGTAAATCGTGTAATGCAGCATCAAGTGCTTTATAAGCTGAATTTGATTTTGGTGATAAGCATAGCTCGATAACGGCATTTGCAAGTGGGATGCGTGCTTCTGGGAATCCAACTCGTTCAGCTGATTCAATTGCAGCTAGTGTACGTGGTCCAGCTTGTGGGCTAGCAAGTCCAATATCTTCATAAGCCATAATAAGAAGGCGTCTGCCAATACTTTGTAAATCACCTGCTTCAATAAGGCGTGCTAAATAATGGAGCGCTGCATTTACATCACTTCCGCGCACTGATTTTTGAAATGCTGATAATACGTCATAATGAGCATCGCCGCCTTTGTCGTGAACGAAGCTCTTCTTTTGTAAGCATTCTTCTGCAATCTCGAGTGTGATTTCAGCCGCTTGATCGTCTGTAGTAAAGCTAGATAATACAGCAAGCTCAAGTGCGTTATAAGCGGAACGCATATCACCACTAGAGGCGTTTGCAAAGTGATGTAGTGCTTCATCTGTTACCGTTACAGCATATTCTCCAAGGCCTTTTTCTTTATCTTCTAAAGCTCTTTTTAACCCAATTAAAATATCATCTTCTGTTAGTGCGTGTAATTCGAAAATTTGACACCTGCTTCGAATAGCGGAGTTTATTGCATGGAATGGATTACTTGTCGTTGCACCAATTAAAGTAAGAAGTCCGCTTTCTAAGTGAGGTAATAGAAAGTCTTGCTTTGCTTTATCTAGACGGTGAACTTCATCTAAAATTAAAACGAGGTGTCGATGCATCTTCGCTTCTTGTACGACAACTTCCATATCTTTTTTATTGTGAGTAACAGCATTCAATAGACGAAACGGGGTACCGGTACTTCCAGCAATTGCACTGGCAATGGATGTTTTTCCTGTACCTGGAGGACCGTATAAAATCATAGATTGAAAATGATTGGCTTGGACCATTCGCCATAAAATCTTTCCTTCACCAACTAAATGTTGTTGCCCAATAATTTCTTGAATATTTGTAGGGCGCATTCGATGTGCGAGTGGTTGTTTCATTTGGACCGTCTCCCTTAATATATAATCTCGTTCTATCGTATCATTTTTTTCTACGAAATTTGAAATAGGATGCTGTTTTATGGGAAAAATAAAGGGTAATATTTTCATTTTTCTTTCAATTGTAATAATTCCCGAGTTTTTCAATGTGATTTTATGTTATCATTTTGATACACAAGTTGAAATTTCTTATAATACTATATTATGCTATAATTTCATAGGATTTTAAATTGTGTTCTTTTTATAAATAAGATATAACCAATAGAAGTGAAAATTTGAAAAGAGGTGCAAAATAGATGAAAATTTCAACGAAAGGCCGCTATGGCTTAACAATTATGATTGATCTTGCAAAAAAGTTTGGTGAAGGTCCGATTTCATTAAAATCAATTGCGCAGGCACATGACTTATCGGAACATTACTTAGAGCAATTAATTTCACCACTTCGTAACGCGCGTCTAGTAAAGAGTACGCGGGGAGCATATGGCGGATATGTACTATCAGATCAGCCGGCTAACATTACAGCTGGAGATGTAATCCGTGTATTAGAGGGTCCGATTAGTGTTGTAGAAATGATAGAAGAAGAAGAACCAGCACAACGCCAATTATGGATGCGTGTTCGTGATGCGGTGCAAGAAGTGTTAGATAGTACAACGTTAGAAGATTTAGTACGTTATGAGGAAGAAAATCACGGGGGCTATATGTTTTACATTTAATTCCTTGTGAAACGATTTGGAAAGAAGGAGATTTAATGGAACGCATTTACTTAGATCATGCTGCGACATCTCCGACTCACCCAGAAGTGGTCGAAAAGATGATTCCATATATGACAGAAATATTCGGGAACCCGTCTAGTATTCACTTTTATGGACGTCAAACTCGTCACACAGTAGATGAGGCGAGAAGAGTGTGTGCACGCAGCATTCATGCGAATCCGAATGAAATTATATTTACGAGCGGTGGTACAGAAGCTGATAATTTAGCGCTTATCGGTGTAGCACGTGCGAACCGTCATAAAGGTAACCACATTATAACGACGCAAATTGAACATCATGCGATTTTGCATACGTGCGAATTGTTAGAGCGTGAAGGGTTTGAAGTGACATATTTACCTGTCGATGAAACAGGGCGCATTCAAGTTTCTGACATACAAAAGGCATTAACAGAAGAGACGATTCTTGTATCTGTTATGTTTGGGAATAATGAAGTAGGGACGATGCAACCGATTGTGGAAATAGGAAAGCTGTTAAAAGAGCATCAAGCGTATTTCCATACAGATGCGGTACAAGCTTACGGTTTAGTAGAAATTAATGTGAAAGAGTTTGGTATTGATTTATTATCAATTTCAGCTCATAAAATTAACGGGCCAAAAGGTGTAGGTTTCTTATACGCTGGTGCAAATGTGAAATTTGAACCGTTATTAATAGGCGGAGAGCAAGAAAGAAAACGCCGTGCTGGTACGGAAAATGTGCCTAGTATTGCTGGGCTTCAGTATGCAATTCTTATAGCTGAAAAAACTCGTGAGCAAAAAAATGCCCAATATGAAGAGTTTAAAGATATAATGGTATCTGTCTTCAAAAATGAAGGCATTACTTTCGAGGTAAACGGAAACTTAGAACATCGCTTACCGCATGTACTTAATGTAAGTTTTACAGGAATGAACATTGAACCGTTTCTTGTGAACTTAGACTTAGCTGGTATTGCAGTATCAAGTGGTTCTGCTTGTACAGCTGGTTCGATTGATCCATCACATGTATTAGTAGCGATGTTTGGAAAAGACTCCGATCAAATACGTTCATCCGTACGCTTTAGTTTTGGACTTGGAAATACGAAAGAGCAAATTGAAAAAGCGGCGTACGAAACAGTGAAAATCGTGAAGCGATTAACACAAAATTAGTATGGGAGGTGACATGATGAACAAACTACCTCACGAAACACGCGTTGTCATCGGAATGTCCGGTGGCGTCGATTCATCTGTAGCAGCACTTTTATTAAAAGAGCAAGGTTATGATGTAATCGGAATTTTTATGAAAAACTGGGATGATACAGATGAGAATGGTGTCTGCACAGCAACAGAAGATTACAATGATGTAATTGAAGTGTGTAACCAAATTGGTATTCCGTATTATGCAGTAAACTTTGAAAAACAATACTGGGATAAAGTATTTACGTACTTCTTAGATGAGTACCGAGCTGGTCGCACACCAAACCCAGATGTAATGTGTAATAAAGAAATTAAATTTAAAGCATTTTTAGAGCATGCAATTGCGCTTGGTGCGGATTATGTGGCAACAGGCCATTATGCACGCGTTGCTTATATGGACGGCGAATATAAAATGCTTCGCGGTGTTGATGACAATAAAGATCAAACATATTTCTTAAATCAATTAAGCCAAGAGCAATTATCAAAAACAATGTTCCCGTTAGGTGAATTAAAGAAACCGCAAATTCGTGAAATGGCGAAAGAAGCTGGCTTAGCGACAGCGGCGAAAAAAGATAGTACAGGTATTTGCTTCATTGGTGAGCGTAACTTTAAAGATTTCTTAAGTAACTACTTACCGGCACAACCAGGTGTAATGCAAACATTATCTGGTGAAGTGAAAGGGAAGCATGACGGTTTAATGTATTATACAATTGGACAACGTCATGGCCTTGGAATTGGTGGTAATGGTGATCCATGGTTTGCTGTTGGGAAAAATCTAAAAGAAAACATTTTATATGTTGATCAAGGATTCCATAACGAACTTCTATATGGTGATGAAGTTATTGCTACGAATGTAGGATGGGTAAGTAACAAAGAAAAAGAAACAGAATTTAAGTGCACGGCGAAATTCCGTTATCGTCAAGAAGACAATAAAGTAACGGTTCAAATCGTTGATGAAAATACAGTTCGTATTCTTTGTGATGAGCCAATTCGTGCAATTACACCAGGACAAGCAGTCGTTTTCTATGATGGAGATGAGTGCTTAGGCGGTGCTACAATTGATGAAGTATACCGTAGTGGTAAGAAATTGGATTATTTAGGATAAATGAGAAGCCTCTGCCGATTAGCGGTTAGAGGTTTCTTTTACATAAAGCGAATTTTCGTTCGCTTGGAAAATACATTCTTTGTTATAATTTGTTGTAGAGGTGAAGGACATGTCAAACAAACTTGAAACAGGTATTCAATATATGCAAGAAGGAAACTGGGAAGAAGCAGCTAAAAATTTTACAGAAGCAATCGAAGAAAATCCGAAAGATGCGCTTGGGTACATTAATTTTGCAAATTTATTAGACGTATTAGGTGATAGCGAGCGAGCGATTTTATTTTATAAACGTGCACTAGAGTTAGATGATAAATCTGCAGCAGCCTATTATGGTTTAGGAAATGTATATTATGGCCAAGAGCAATTTACTGAAGCGAAAGCTGTATTTGAACAAGCAATGCAAGCTGGATTACAATCAGCTGATGTAACATTTATGTTAGGTATCACACATGTACAGCTTGGAAATGATCGTCTTGCACTACCATTCTTACAAAGAGCAACAGAATTAGATGAAAACGATGTAGAAGCTGTATTCCAGTGCGGACTTTGCTTCGCGCGATTAGAACACGTTCAAGAGGCGAAACCTTATTTTGAAAAGGTATTAGAAATGGATGAGGAGCATGCAGATGCGTATTACAATTTAGGTGTTGCGTACGTATTTGAGGAAAATAATGAGAAGGCTCTCGCTTTATTTAAGAAAGCAACTGAAATTCAGCCAGATCACTTTTTAGCGGGTAATGGCGTTCGTTTATTAGAGCAAGAAGCTGAATAAGATAAAAATATAGTTTAATGGGTAGTTATCCCTCATCTAAAAAGGTGGGGGATGTACTGCTCATTAAAGTGAAAATACCGGAAAGGAGAGGAAAAATGGGAAATCAACATGCAATGGATTTGTTTGAGGAAGAGAAAAAGTTTATAAAAGCGCAAGTTCTTCATACCATTTTCCACAACGAAGAAAACCTCTATTCCGTTGTCAGTATGAAAGTCATTGAAACGAATGAAACGTATGACGAAAAGAAAGTAATGATAAACGGTCATTTTCCCCGCATGCATGAAGATGAAGTGTTTACATTGACAGGTCATTTTAAGGACCATCCAAAGTATGGAAAACAATATATGGTTGAAACATTTAAAAAAGAATTGCCGCAAACAAAAGCAGGTATGGTGCAATATTTAGCGAGTGATTTATTTAAAGGGATAGGAAAGCGTACAGCTGAAAAAATTGTGGACCATCTCGGAGAACATGCTATTTCTAAAATTATGGATGACCCTGAGGCATTAAATGGTGTCGTTAATAAACAAAAGGCTCAGGAAATATATGAGACAATTGTTGAACATCAAGGGCTAGAGAAAGTAATGAGCTTTTTAAATGGCTACGGTTTTGGAACGAAACTTTCTATTAAGATTTACCAGCAATATAAAGAGATGACATTAGAAGTGATTCGTAATAATCCGTATCAACTTATCGAAGAAGTGGACGGGATTGGTTTTGGAAGAGCGGATGATATAGGGCGTGCGTTAGGGATATCGGGTAATCATGACGACCGTGTACGCGCAGGATGTTTTTACACATTAGAGAATGTCTCATTACAACTTGGTCACGTTTATATGAG
Source organism: Bacillus sp. JAS24-2 (assembly GCF_008274905.1). Taxonomy (NCBI): domain Bacteria; kingdom Bacillati; phylum Bacillota; class Bacilli; order Caryophanales; family Bacillaceae; genus Bacillus; species Bacillus sp. JAS24-2. The sequence continues at coordinate 4,188,301 of NZ_CP031068.1, read as the reverse complement.
GAAAGATCAACTTGTAAGAGAAACGATGTCACTTTTAAACAATCAAGAAGGAAGAGTGACTGAGGAAGATATTATAGGTTGTATTGAAACGATGCAAAGTGAAGGGAAAGTCATCATAGAAGAAGAACGAGTGTATTTAGCAACGTTATTCTACTCTGAGAAAGGTGTTGTAAAGTCTATTCGCAGGCTTATGAATCAAGAAGAAACACCTTCATTTCCAGAAGCAGAAGTGTTAAAAACGTTAGGTGAAATTGAAGAACAACTGAACGTACAATATGCACCGTTTCAGCAAGAAGCAATTCAAACGGCACTTCATAAACCGATGATGTTATTGACAGGTGGACCAGGAACAGGGAAAACAACAGTTATTAAAGGGATTGTTGAAATGTATGCATCACTACACGGGTTATCGTTAAATCCGAATGAATACAGTGATGATAATCCATTTCCAATACTATTAACAGCTCCAACAGGAAGAGCAGCGAAGCGGATGAGTGAATCGACAGGACTTCCAGCTTGCACAATTCACCGTTTACTTGGTTGGACGCCAGAAGGATCTTTCCAGCGTAATGAAACGGATCCTGTCCAAGGTAAGCTCCTTATTATCGATGAATTTTCAATGGTTGATATTTGGCTTGCAAATCAGCTATTCAAGTCGTTGCCGACGAACATTCAAGTTATCGTTGTAGGTGATGAAGATCAGTTGCCATCTGTAGGACCTGGACAAGTATTAAAAGATTTATTAAATGCAGGCGCAGTTCCGACAGTGAAGCTTACTGAAATTTATCGTCAAGCGGAAGGCTCATCAGTGATTCAACTTGCCCATGCGATAAAAAATGGAACTCTACCACCAGATTTAGCACAAAATCAAAAAGATCGTTCATTTATCGGCTGTACAGGAGCTCAAATTGTTGAGGTTGTGAAAAAAGTTTGTGAAAATGCTAAAACAAAAGGCTTTAGCGCAAGAGATGTACAAGTATTAGCACCGATGTACCGCGGGCCTGCTGGTATTAATGTATTAAACGAAGCGCTGCAACAAGTATTTAATCCGAAGAGGGAAAAGAGTAAAGAAATTGCTTACGGTGATGTTGTGTACCGAAGAGGCGATAAAGTACTGCAACTCGTGAATCAGCCGGAGAGCCAAGTGTTTAATGGTGATATTGGGGAAATTGTTTCGGTGTTTTATGCGAAAGAAAACGTTGAGCAACAAGATATGATTATCGTTTCATTTGATGGAATTGAGGTAACGTATACGAAGCCCGATTTAAATCAAATTACGCATGCATATTGTTGTTCCATTCATAAATCACAAGGTAGTGAATTTCCGATTGTTATTATGCCAATCGTGAAAAGTTACAACCGTATGTTACGTCGTAATTTAATTTACACGGGCATTACAAGAAGTAAGAAGTTCCTTATTATTTGCGGAGAGGAAGCAGCTTTCCAATCTGGTGTAAATCGCCTTGATGATGCAATGCGTCAAACAACCTTAGCTAGTCGCTTGCAAGAATCACAAGGAGAAGTACAGATGGTCACAGTTAATGGCGAGGAAATGGACGTGGAAAACATTTCACCGTATGATTTCATGTAACAAGGTGAAATTATATAGTGAAACTTTCAAACGCATAGCGTTGAAAGGCTCCAGTAAAATGTATAAATGAATGCAGTTTGGACATAATGGCGAATAGAATCTGGGAGACTGTAAGGAGATGAAAGCCATATGTTTATTTGTCCAAATTGCAAAGGGAAAGACATTGGAAAAATAGGTGTCAACCAATTTTATTGCTGGAATTGTTATATCGAATTATCGGTTTCAAAGGGGAAAATCCATACGCATCAAGTTGAGGAAGATGGTTCACTAAGCTCTCTTGATGATTTATTTGATGAGAATGAAAGAACGATCGGATAACGAAAAGGGGGATTTACTTTGAATCTACGCAATTCATTAATCGCATTAGGTGTTGGAGCTGCAGCATATCAATATGCTCGTAAGCAAGATGTATTTTCAAAACGCAATATGAAAAAAGCACGTAAGATGATTAAGTCTTACTTATAATCATTTCGATAAAGTGAAAAACTCCCTTGTAGACAAGGGAGTTTTTTTATGCACCCATATGCAAATAAAAAAGTCCGATCTCTGAGAAAAGATAAGATAGACCGTAGCAGCCAACGCCAAGTATTCCATACTGCCATAATTGCTTCGCTTTTTCTTTACGTGAGGAATGAATAAAGAACCCCTTCCAAATACCGAACCCGATACAAATCCATTCAAGAATCATAAAAAGTGCTGATAATCCAAGCATAAACAAAACCATAATTAGCCCTCCTGATTATATTAATTCGTGCTGTATTCTCAGGGGTGGTTGTCCTTGTTATGTTATTTATATGTACGTCTTTAAAAAACAGTATGGTCCGTATGAAAAGATTTTAAAAGTTTCGCACATAACCTACCCCATTTATTTTCAAAATAAAGGTGGAGGAGGTTTTTCATGTGAAGAATCTTAAAATCATTTGGATATATCGTTTAGGATTATTGTTACTTGTTTTTCTTTGTCTGCTCGTCTTTTTAAAAATTAAGCCGCTATGGGCACCGATTATTTTTGTATTTAAAGTAGCAATCACGCCGTTTCTTATCGCGTGTTTTATTGCGTATTTATTGCACCCTTTAATTGAAAAAATTCATAAGGAAGGGATGCCCCGTACACTTGCCATTTTGCTCATTTATATCCTTTTCTTTGGCGGAATTGGTTATGGGATTTATAAAGGAACACCAGTCGTTATTAAACAGTTACAAGAGATTAATGAACAATTTCCGCAGTTTACAAAAATGTACGATTCGTGGATGGATGGCGTTACAGAACAAACGGCGAATTTCCCTTCGTTCATTCATGAAAAGGTGAAACAACTTTTTGTGGGTGTGGAAACGAAGATTCAAGCGCTTTTAAATAAAGTGATGAGTACAGCTCGTGGTGTACTCGATTCATTGCTCATTATTTTCTTAATACCGTTCATTGTATTTTACATATTAAAAGATTATGGTGAGTTTTATCATATCTTTTGGAAACTAGTCCCAAGTAAATGGCGAGGTACGGGGCAAATGCTTGCGAAAGAAATTGATAAATCACTTGGAAGTTATATTCGAGGACAGTTATTTGTTTGTTTAGTATTAGGGGGAGTATCAGCTCTTTCTTTTTGGTTTATCGGTATGAAATATCCATTATTGCTTGGCATTATTATTGGGGTAACGGATATAATCCCGTACTTCGGTCCTATTTTAGGAGCAATCCCGACGTTAATGATTGCAGCAACAGTATCAACGAGTTTACTTATTAAGGCGGGGATCACAATTGCGATTTTGCAATTTGTGGAGAGTAACATTTTATCGCCTTACATCGTTGGTAAGTCACTTCGTATGCATCCCGTTATTATTATGCTTGCCTTACTAGTTGGGGGAGAGGTAGCTGGGATTGTAGGGTTGCTAATATCGGTTCCGATTTTAGCAGTTATTCGCACTGTCATTGTTCATGTGAGACCGCTCTTGAAAAAAGAAGATGTGTAAGTATAGAAGCCCTCTATGTAAGAAATAGAGGGCTAATCATATATTTATTTAGAAAGCTGCTCGTGTATCTTTTGAACGAGGGAGCTCACATCATTTGTTTGAATATGTTTTATTTTTTTCCATTCGTTATCATACATAAATACAATTTGATTGTTGAAAAGACGCTTTTGTTCTTTTAGATTAGAAATTTTTGCGAAAGAGTACTCTTCAAATATTGGATTCTTACTTACATCTGGCCCATAAAAGAATAGCCTTTTGTTCGTTAAAATTAGCAATCCTGGCCTTGCGACGGAACGATAAATAAATATGTCTAATGAACATGCTGCGTAAAATAATATCGTTTCGTCAGTCGCTAATATGTTTTTAGCTTTGCTAAGTAAGGTTGTCATTGTGATCGCTCCTTTATTTTATTAACAATAATTTAATTATAACAAAAAAGTAATATTTAGAAATTTTTATAAATTATTCTTATAAGGAGATTCCGATTTATTAATAAATGCATACTATATGAAAAGGCTGTTAAGAATGAATAGTAGAATACTTATGATTAATAAGTAATTAATCCAATATAAATGATTATCTACATTGACAAACTTAAGAGAATTCTATTATATTTAGTCATATAATACATTAAATCAATGACGGAACAAGTACGTTACAGTCCATTTATAGAGAGAAGCTTCCATATGGCTGAAAGAAGCTTTAAATGAAGGGTAACAGAAAGCTAATCCTGAGAGCAGCTAATCACTGCCGTCTTGCCACGTTACGGCACCATGAGGTGATGAATTGATTGTTATTGTAATCAATTCATAATTAGGGTGGTATCGCGAGTTAACTCTCGTCCCTTTTATAGGGACGGGAGTTTTTTATATTTAAGGAGGAAAATACAATGAAACAACTAACAGGCGCACAAATTCGTCAAATGTTTTTAGACTTTTTCCAAGAAAAAGGACATGCAGTAGAACCTAGTGCATCACTAGTTCCGCATGAAGATCCATCTCTTCTATGGATTAATAGTGGTGTAGCTACATTAAAAAAATATTTTGATGGACGTGTAATCCCACAAAATCCACGTATTACAAATGCTCAAAAATCAATTCGTACAAACGATATTGAAAACGTAGGGAAAACAGCTCGTCACCATACATTCTTTGAAATGTTAGGAAATTTCTCAATTGGTGATTACTTCAAAGAAGAAGCAATTACATGGGCTTGGGAATTCTTAACGAGCGACAAATGGATCGGATTCGATAAAGAATTACTATCAGTTACAATCCATCCAGAAGATGAAGAAGCATTCACAATTTGGAATGAGAAAATGGGCGTTCCAAAAGAGCGTATTATTCGCTTAGAAGAAAACTTCTGGGATATCGGTGAAGGACCAAGTGGACCGAATACAGAGATTTTCTATGACCGCGGAGAAGCCTACGGTAATGACTTTAGCGACCCAGAATTATATCCAGGCGGAGAAAACGAGCGTTACTTAGAAGTATGGAACCTTGTATTCTCTCAATTTAACCATAATCCAGACGGTTCATATACACCACTTCCTAAGAAAAACATTGATACAGGGATGGGTCTAGAGCGTATGACATCTATCGTTCAAGATGTGCCTACAAACTTCGATACAGACCTATTCATGCCGATGATTGGTGCAACAGAAACAATTTCTGGTGAAAAATATCGTAATGGCGATTTAGAAAAAGATATGGCATTCAAAGTAATTGCTGACCATATCCGTACAGTAACATTCGCTGTTGGTGACGGTGCTCTTCCATCTAACGAAGGCCGTGGTTATGTATTACGTCGTTTATTACGCCGCGCTGTTCGTTATTCGAAGAAATTAAACATCAATCGTCCATTTATGTTTGAATTAGTACCGGTTGTTGGAGAAGTAATGAAAGACTTCTATCCAGAAGTACTTGAAAAGAAAGATTTCATTGCGAAAGTTGTGAAGAACGAAGAAGAGCGTTTCCATGAAACACTTCATGATGGTGAAGCGATTTTAGCTGAAGTAATTGCAAAAGCAAAAGAAGAAAAAACAACTGTTATTTCTGGAGTAGATGCGTTCCGTCTATATGACACATACGGTTTCCCAATTGAATTAACAGAAGAATATGCAGAAGAAGCTGGCATGACAGTTGATCATGAAGGTTTTGAAAATGAAATGGAAAAACAACGTGAGCGTGCACGTGCTGCTCGTCAAGACGTTGATTCTATGCAAGTTCAAGGTGGTGTCCTTGGAGAAATTAAAGTAGCGAGCGAATTCGTTGGTTACGGTACAGTTGCAACAGAAAGTAACGTTGTTGCACTTGTGAAAAACGGTGAATACACAGACAGCTTACAAGCTGGTGAAGAAGGACAATTAATGCTTGATGTAACACCATTCTATGCTGAGAGCGGTGGACAAATTGCAGACCGTGGTTACCTTCTTGCGGATGGTGTGAAAGTTCTTGTAAAAGACGTACAAAAAGCACCAAACGGCCAAAACTTGCATAAAGTTGTTGTTGAAGAAGGTACATTAACGAAAGATGCGGCTGTAAAAGCTATTATCGATACGAAAAATCGTAGTAGCGTTGTAAAAAATCATACAGCAACTCATTTACTACACCAAGCATTAAAAGACGTACTTGGAACACACGTTAACCAAGCAGGTTCTCTTGTAACTTCTGAACGTCTACGCTTTGACTTCTCTCACTTCGGTCAAGTACAAGCTGACGAATTAGAAAAAATTGAGCGTATGGTAAACGAGAAAATTTGGGAAAGTATTGATGTTGAGATTTCTCAAAAAGCAATCGAAGAAGCGAAAGAAATGGGTGCAATGGCATTATTCGGTGAAAAATACGGTGATGTTGTACGCGTTGTACAAGTTGGCGATTACAGCTTAGAGCTTTGCGGCGGTTGTCACGTTGATAACACAGCTTCTATCGGTATTTTCAAAATCGTTGCTGAGTCTGGTATCGGTGCAGGAACTCGTCGTATTGAAGCAGTAACTGGTAAGTCTGCATACGAATTAATGAATGATCAAGTAGGTTTATTAAAAGAAGCAGCAGGAAAAATGAAAACAAATCCGAAAGATATTTTAACAAGAGTTGATGGTCTATTTGCTGAAGTGAAACAACTGCAAAAAGAAAATGAATCTCTTGCTGCGAAATTAAGCAATATCGAAGCTGGAAACTTAACTGATTCTGTAATGACAGTTGATGGTGTGAATGTATTAGCAGCGAAAGTAAATGTTGCAGATATGAATAACTTACGTACGATGATGGATGATCTGAAAAATAAATTAGAGTCAGCAGTTGTTGTATTAGCGTCTGTTAATGACGATAAAGTAAACATCCTAGCAGGTGTAACGAAAGACTTAATTAGCCAAGGTTACCATGCTGGTAAACTTGTGAAAGAAGTAGCTTCTCGTTGCGGCGGTGGCGGTGGCGGCCGTCCTGATATGGCACAAGCAGGCGGTAAAAACCCAGCTCAAGTCGAAGAAGCTTTAGCATTTGTACAAGAGTACGTTAAATCTGTTTCAAAATAAAGAGATAGTAGTGTACAATGGTAGGGAGAGGAGAAGTTCTTCTCCCTATACTTACTATATAAGTGAGGTGCTTGAAATGGACGGTTTTGATAAAACAATGAAGTTTAGCATTCAAGATGAAAAACAGAGTGTCCATGTAAATGATGTACTTTTAACTGTGTATGATGCACTTCAAGAAAAAGGCTATAATCCGATTAACCAAATCGTCGGTTATTTATTAAGTGGAGACCCAGCATACATACCTCGCCATAAAGATGCACGTAGCATCATTCGCAAGCTTGAACGTGATGAGTTAATTGAAGAGCTTGTGAAGTCTTACTTGAAACATCATCGTGAGGAGTAGTTTATGCGGATATTAGGTTTAGATGTAGGTACAAAAACAGTCGGAGTTGCAATTAGCGACGAAATGGGCTGGACAGCACAAGGATTAGAAACAATTAAGATTAACGAAGAACGAGGTCACTTTGGTTTTGATCGTATTTCTGAGTTAGTAAAGCAGTACAATGTGGACAAGATAGTAGTAGGTTTACCTAAAAATATGAATGGTACAATTGGCCCGCGTGGTGAAGCGTGCCAACAATTTGCAGAAAACCTACGAGAGCTGTTACAATTAGACGTTGTAATGTGGGACGAGCGTTTGTCAACAATGGCAGCGGAACGTCTGCTCATTTCAGCCGATGTAAGCCGTAAGAAGCGAAAGCAAGTAATTGATAAGATGGCTGCAGTCGTAATCTTACAAGGATTTTTAGATAGTAAATAAGAGGTGACCAAAATGGAAGAAAATCAAATTACAATTGTAGACGAAAAAGGTAACGAACATTTATGTGAAATTATTTTCACTTTTGACGCTGAAAAATTTGGGAAAAAATCATACGTAGTCTTCTCTCCAATCGGTGAAGTAGACGAAGATGGAGACCAAATTTATGATGCAATGGCTTATGAGCAAAATGAAGAAGAGGGCGGAACTTTACTTCCAATCGAATCTGAAGAAGAGTGGGAAATGGTACAAGAAATGTTCAACACTCTAGCTGATGAGCAAGAAGCTGAATAATAAGTACTGAAAAGATGGACGACATACAGTCCATCTTTTTTTGTATTTATATGTAAAATGAAAGATTTTTTGTCGAAACTGTGTAAGTCTTTGTAGTATAATGAGACGGATTGTAGAAAAATAAAGTGTCAATTAAAAAAGATAAGTGAATTTTTAGCGTTTTTACATCGTGCTGTATAGAAAGGTGTACATACGGTCTACAATTAAGTAAGGAGGAAATGTTTTGATAGAGAATCAAGTGAAAAAGAAGCGTAGACGTATCTTTTTATTTTCGATTATTGCACTGCTTTTAGTTTGTGGTTCAGTCTATGCGTATATTTCATCCGCGTTAGGACCAGTTGATAGCGGGAATAAAAAAGAGATTGAAGTAGAAATTCCGAAAGGATCATCTACAAGTAAAATTGGAGAAATTTTAGAAGAAAAAGGCGCTGTAAAAAACGGTACAGTTTTTAGTTTTTATACAAAGGCTAAATCGAAAAGTTTACAAGCAGGTACATATTTATTAAATCCCTCAATGAATGCTGAAGATGTGATCGAACAAATGTCATCTGGCAATGTGCATCGTCCGGCTCTTTATAAAGTGACGATTAAAGAAGGGGCGCAAGTAACTGAAATTGCAGAAACGATTGCGACAGAACTAAAGTGGAATAAAGATGATGTTACGCGTCAATTAAACGATAAAGCATTTATTCAAAAAATGCAGCAAAAGTATCCGAAGTTATTAACGGATAAAATCTTTGATAGCAATATTAAATACCCATTAGAAGGTTATTTATATCCTGCAACGTATTCGTTTTATAAGAAAGATACGACGCTAGAAGAAATTGTAATTCCAATGCTTGAGAAAACAAATGCAATCATTGTTCAAAATGAGGCGAAAATGAAAGCGAAGAATTGGGATGTTCATCAGCTTTTAACATTATCTTCACTTATTGAAGAAGAGGCAACTGGTTTTACAGATCGTCAAAAGATCTCTAGTGTCTTTTATAATCGTTTAGCAAAAGGTATGCCGCTTCAAACGGATCCAACGGTATTATATGCACTTGGAAAGCATAAACAACGTGTATTATACGAAGATTTAAAGGTCAACTCACCGTACAATACGTATGTTGTAAAAGGATTACCGGTAGGGCCGATCGCAAACTCTGGTAAACATTCAGTAGAAGCTGCGTTAGAACCTGCGCAAACAGATTATTATTATTTCTTAGCTGCACCAAGTGGTGAAGTGTACTATGCGAAAACATTAGAAGAGCATAATGCATTAAAGCAAAAATACATTACGAAAAAATAGTGAAATGGGGAGGGATAGCGAAAAAAGTCGCACATCCCTCTTTTTTGTGGTAAAATATATCGGGTTAAAAACTGGCAGAAGAATCGTTTTTAATATCAAAACGGGACGTACAAGCTAAGGATAAAGCTGGCTTGTATTTTTATTGCATTCTATGTGTGAAAAGACGTCATAGAGGCACTTCTCCATGTAAATAAGGAGGACCATTTATGGAGGATGCAGTTAACGAGTACCTATTATCATTTATTGATCCGAAAGATAAATTAATTCTTGAAATGGAAGAATATGCAACAGAAAATCATGTGCCGATTATGGATCGACTTGGAATGGAATTTATGCTGCAATTTTTACGTTTAATTGGACCGAAAAGCATTTTAGAACTTGGAACAGCAATCGGTTATTCTAGTATTCGTATGATGCAAGCTATTCCAAATTCACGTATTGTGACAGTTGAGCGCAATCGTGAGCGATATGAAAAAGCACTTGAATATATAGAACGTTCCCCAGTAACAGATCGTATTTCAGTTATTTACGGTGATGCGTTAGAGACAGGTGAACAAGTAAAAGAACACGGGACATTTGACGTTATTTTTATTGATGCAGCAAAAGGACAGTATCGTCGCTTTTTTGACTTATATGAACCGTTATTAAATCCTGGTGGCGTAATTATTTCAGATAATGTTATGTACCACGGTCTTGTAACGACAAAAGAGAAAATTGAAAACAGACGTACACGTGGTTTAATCCGTCGTATTAAGACGTACAATGAGTGGCTTATGAACCATGAAGGATATGATACAACGATTTTCCCAATTGGTGATGGAGTAGCTGTTAGTAAAAAGAGAGGGTGACCAAGGTATGAAGAAACCTGAATTGTTAGTAACGCCAAGAGCGGTGGCGGATATCGAACAACTTGCGAAAGCAGGAGCAGATGCGGTAATGATCGGTGAGCAAAAGTTTGGTTTACGTTTAGCAGGGGAGTTTTCACGTGAAGATGTAAAACAAGCTGTGAAGATTGCACATGAAAATGGTGTGAAAGTATACGTAGCCATGAACGCTATGTTCCACAACGATAAAGTAGAAGAATTAACAGATTACGTTTCATTTTTAAACGAAGTAAATGTAGATGCAATTGTTTTCGGAGATCCAGCGGTATTAATGGCTGTTCGTGAAGTAGCACCAAATATGCAGTTGCACTGGAATACAGAAACGACAGCAACAAACTGGTTCACTTGTAATTACTGGGGACAAAGAGGATCAAAGCGTGCTGTATTAGCTCGTGAGCTTAGCTTAGATGAAATTGTTGATTTAAAAGAAAATGCTGAAGTGGAACTGGAAGTACAAATTCACGGTATGACTTGTATGTTCCAATCGAAGCGTTCATTAGTAGGAAACTACTTTGAGTATCAAGGACGTAATCTTGACATTGAAAAGAAAAAATATGAAGAGAATATGTTCTTATATGACCCAGAGCGTAACAATAAATATCCAATTTATGAAGATGAAAATGGTACTCACATTATGAGTCCGAACGACATTTGTTTCATCGATGAATTAGAGGAACTAATCGATGCTGAAGTTGATAGCTTAAAAATCGACGGTGTACTAAAAAGCTCTGAATACATTATTGAAGTAACGAAGAAATATCGTCAAGCGATTGATTTATGCGTAGAAGATCGTGATGCATATTATGACGTGAAAGATGATCTATATAAAGAAATAGAAGAAATGCAACCAGTAAATCGTCCGTTAGATACAGGATTCTTCTTTAAAGAAACGGTTTACTAAACGAGGAGGGTGTAGGAAATGACTGTACAAGAAATTTCACGAGTGATCGATGGCAAACGTGTTATTGTGAAGAAACCTGAACTGTTAATCCCTGCGGGTAACTTAGAAAAATTAAAAGTAGCTATCCATTACGGGGCAGATGCTGTATATTTAGGTGGACAAGAATTTGGTCTTCGTTCGAATGCAGGTAACTTTACGCTAGAAGAAATGGCAGAAGGCGTTGAGTTTGCAAAGAAGTATGGAGCAAAAATATACGTAACAACAAATATCTTTGCACATAATGAAAATATGGACGGGCTAGAGGAATATTTAAAAGGGATTGAAAAAGCTGGCGTAACGGGAATTATCGTTGCTGATCCGCTTATCATTGAGACTTGTAAACGCGTAGCGCCTTCTGTTGAGGTGCATTTAAGCACACAGCAATCACTATCCAACTGGAAAGCAGCACAGTATTGGAAAGAAGAAGGTTTACATCGTCTTGTATTAGCTCGTGAAGCAAGCTATGAAGAAATGAAAGAAATTAAAGAAAAAGTGGATATTGAAATTGAAGCGTTCGTCCATGGTGCAATGTGTATCGCATATTCAGGAAGATGTACATTAAGTAACCATATGACAGCGCGTGATTCTAATCGTGGTGGTTGTTGCCAATCTTGCCGCTGGGATTATGATTTAGTTCAAACAGTATCACAACATAAAGATGCAAAAGAGCTTCCTCTATTCCAAGAAGGAGATGCTCACTTTGCGATGAGTCCAAAAGATTTAAATTTAATTTTATCAATTCCAAAAATGATTGAAATCGGAATCGATAGCTTAAAGGTAGAAGGACGTATGAAATCAATCCATTACGTAGCGACTGTAGCAACTGTATATCGTAAAGTAATTGATGCGTATTGTGCGGATCCAGATAACTTTGAGTTTAAACAAGAATGGTTAGATGAGCTTGATAAATGTGCAAATCGTGATACAGCTCCTGCATTCTTTGAAGGGGTTCCAGGACATCAAGAGCAAATGTTTGGAAATCATAGTAAGAAAACAACGTATGATTTTGCTGGTTTAGTGTTAGATTATAATGAAGAAACGGGCATCGTAACGATTGAGCAACGTAATCATTTCAAACCAGGACATGAAGTGGAGTTCTTTGGACCAGAAATAGAAAACTTTACGCAAACGGTGGAGAAAATTTGGGATGAGGATGGAAACGAATTAGATGCAGCGAGACATCCGTTGCAAATCGTGAAATTCAAAGTGGATCAACGAGTGTATGTGAATAATATGATGCGCAAAAGCATACTTCAATAAGAAAGAGTGATAGTCGAATGGGGACGAATAAGCCTGTTGTAATTGGAATTGCTGGTGGTTCGGGATCAGGTAAAACGAGTGTAACGAAAGCGATTTTTGACCATTTTAAAGGTCATTCTATTTTAATCTTAGAGCAAGATTATTATTACAAAGATCAAAGCCATTTACCAATGGAAGAGCGTTTAAAAACAAATTATGATCATCCGCTTGCGTTTGATAATGATCTGTTAATTGAACATTTGCAGCAGTTGCTTGCATATGAGCAAATTGATAAGCCTGTATATGACTATACATTGCATACGCGTTCAGAAGAAATTATTCCGGTTGAGCCGAAAGATGTAATTATTTTAGAAGGAATTCTTATTTTAGAAGACCCACGTCTTTGCGAGTTAATGGACATTAAATTATTCGTTGATACGGATGCTGACCTTCGTATTCTGCGCCGCATGCAACGTGATATTAAAGAGCGCGGTCGTACGATGGATTCAGTTATTGATCAGTACGTAAATGTTGTACGTCCAATGCACAATCAATTTATTGAGCCTTCTAAGAAATTTGCGGATATTATTATCCCTGAAGGTGGACAAAACCACGTTGCAATTGATATTATGGTGACAAAAATTTCAACAATTCTTGAACAAAAAGTAAATTTGTAATAGCATAGTAAAAGATATACGGTAGGAAGGGATTTTTTCCCTTCTTATCGAATACAATGAAACATGCAACCTCATCTATATATAGGTGAGGGCATATTTATATCAACTTTCCATACATATCTTCTTTATATAAAGAAGAATTGGAAATACGGGGTTGTATGTGACAACTCCGCTAGTGCAAGGGTACTAGAAACCTCCGCTAACAATGGAAGCGGAGGAGTTTTCATATGGAACTCCTCTTTTTTTTCGGGGGATTGGTATATAAAAGGAGTGGAAAATATGTCAACAGAAAAAACATACCCTATGACGCAAGAGGGTAAGCAAAAACTAGAGAACGAACTTGAGCAATTAAAAACAGTAAGACGTAAAGAAGTAGTAGAACGTATTAAAATCGCACGTAGCTTCGGGGATCTTTCTGAGAACTCTGAGTACGATGCAGCGAAAGATGAGCAAGCGTTCGTAGAAGGACGTATTACACAATTAGAAAATATGATTCGTAACGCAGTTATCATTAAAGATACTGGCGAAGTATCTACTGTTGTTACATTAGGTAAAACAGTAACATTTAAAGAATTACCAAACGGAGATGAAGAAGCGTATACAATCGTAGGTAGCGCGGAAGCTGATCCATTCGAAGGAAGAATTTCTAACGATTCTCCAATCGCAAAAAGCTTATTAGGTAAGCAAATTGGTGAGAAAGTAACAATCCAAACACCAGGCGGAGAAATGCAAGTAGAGATTGTCTCTGTAAAATAAAAAAAAGATTCTCCTATCGGGAGAATCTTTTTTTTCTGTAGAATGAAAAAAATTGTGTAAACCTTAGAGTGATTCGACAAAAAATGTCAAAAAAACACTTTAAGCTTTGATATCATAATTAGAGACCATAGGTTTTAAAAGGGAAAAGGGGCTAATTATGAAACATAAAATCTTTACAGGATTGGTTTGTAGTATCTCCATATTAGGACTTGCTGCATGCGGAACGAATGAAGAAACTACATCATCAAAGGGAGAAAAAGTGAAGCAAGAAGAAAAAAAGGATATTAAAGCAACTGAGAGTTCAAAAGCCTTAGAAAATCCACAAGATAAAAAGGAATTTAATGATTTTGATGTAGCGTATCAATTAGCAATTGTCATGAAAATATTTCAAGATGTAACGATTAAGTATGATTACGCAATTGGGAATCCAGATTATTTATTGCGAGATTCGATGGATCAAAAAACAATAGATGATATGAAGAATATGTTACAAGAACAGGCGAAGAATAATGATAAAATTTTAAAAGATGAAGTGAATCAAGCATATACATATTTAAAACAATCGAAAGTAAGTAATAAAGATGATATTCAAAAAATAATAGATGCACAAAATAATTATTTACATATTGTAGATAAGATGATTACTTGTATTGATTCTGTAACAGTTGAGAATGCAAAAGAAAAAAGAAATGAAATGGATAATCTTAGTAAGGATTATTTAAAAATAGCGGCTAATGTAACAACCACTGTAATTGAAGTTGCTAAAAACACTGGAGTGAATGAAACTGAATTTAGATCGCTTCTTATGAAATTTTTAGAGAAGCCAAAGAAACAATAATAGCCTTATATAATATCTGTTTTTGTTTTGGAGATTGTATAAATAAAATAGTACCTCGTCTAAACTACAATAGACGAGGTGTTTTTTATGAAAATAAAACGGAGAATTACAATTGTTTTAATTTGTTTTATGAGCGTTATGTTTGTATTGCTTTGTCGTTTAATCCAAATTCAAATTATAGATACAGAATCATTTACTGATCGCAAAATAAATTTAATTGAAAAAAGTGTTACGCAACGCACACAATCCATTACAGTAGACGATGGACGTGGGCAGTTTATAGATCGTAATGGTAAAAAAATAGGTGAGGAAAAATATCCTGTTTTAATTATTTTTCCATTTTTACAAATAAAAAATGACATGTTAGAGAAAATCGCGCATATCATTGGTGTGTCGAGACAAGAGATTAGAAGACAAATGAAAAATAATAAAAATGCATTTACACTACAAGGAGAAACTGCTCCATTTCGAGTGACACGAGAGCAGATGGAGAAGGTAAATGAATTACATGTATTAGGTATTGTAGCAGCTGAAGTGCGATTAAAACAAACTGGAGAGATAAATCATTTAATTGGTGATGTAGGGGAGAACGAAAGGGAGTTTCAAAAGCGATATGGAGAATTGAAAAGAATCTCAAAACAAACGCCGATAGGTATTTCAGGATTACAGCAATCATTTGATGAATTTCTATTGACTGATGGAGAGGCAAAAGTATTATATCAAGTAGATCGGCAAGGAGAACCAATTTTCGGAAAGCAAGCGAAATACACTTCACCAGGAAATCCATTTTATCCAGTTAGGATTCAAACTACTTTACATAAAGAGTTGCAGCAAAAAGCAGAAGAAGTGATTGAAGCGAACGAAATAAAGAAGGGGGGACTAGTATTACTTGATGTAAAGACAAATGAAATATTAGCGATGGCTAGTAAGCCGTCTTTACAAGTAAGGGATGAGAATTTATATAAAACTACACTTGAAAATCAAATGTTAACGCCACATTTTCCAGGCTCTGTTTTTAAAACAGTAGTTGCAGCTGCAGTCATTGATCAAAAAGTAAATTTGTTTAATCGGACATTTAACTGTAATAAAGATTTATACGGTGAAAACGACCCGCAAGTTAGGATGGGTACACTTAACTTTAAAGAGAGCTTTGCTAGGAGCTGTAACAGGACATTTTCCGAGTTAGGTAACGAGCTATTACAAAAGGATAAGACGGTGCTAGAAACATACGTAGCAGCTTTAGGAGCAAATGAAAAGGTTGGATGGAAAGGTTCTGTATTTCATACACCTCATTTTGAGCAAATGCCAGAAGAAAAGGGTACTACTATTTGGGGGAATGAAGAAAATAAAAATAGTAAAAAAGCGGTAGAACAAACAGCAATTGGACAGAAAGATGTACGTATATCACCTCTAGCAATTGCAAATATGATGGCGACGATTGCGAGGAATGGAGAAAAGATGGAAGTGAAAGCAGTTGAAAAAATAGTATATAAAAATGGAGCGGATTTTTTTACATTTGAGAGCCATACGTTAAATGGAAAACAGCTTTCGTATGAAACAGTGAAAACATTACAAAAGTTATTAAGAGGCGTTGTAACAAGGGAGAAAGGAACAGGAACGGCATTCCGTTCGTTGCCACTAAGTGTCGCTGGAAAATCCGGGACAGCGCAAACAGGGAAAGGGACGAGGGTGAATCGCTGGTTTGCAGGTTATTTTCCGTATGAGAATCCAAGATATGCTTTAGTTGTTGTTGATCTAGAGACTGATAGCAAAGTGAATAAAGTTACACCTATTTTTAAAGATATGGTAGGAGCAATCTATCAATTGGAGAATGAAAAGTAATCTTGCAATTTATAGTGAAATGTCTTCATTTCATGAAAATATCATTGTAAATGTTCAACCTTTCTAGATTTAATGTTACAATAGCAATTAGGAAAAACTGCATGGAGGTTTGGAGAATGGCAGGAGGATCAAGATTCCAACAGAAACAACAAAAACGTCGTCAAAACGGTGTTTTAAATATTGCAATCGCTATTGTATTACTATTAGTAGCTATTGTAGCATATCAATTGTTCGTTCCTAGTACGAAAGAGCAAGCATCTTCTACTGATAAGAAAGTCTCTCAACAAACAACAAAGAATGAGAAAGCTGGAAAATCAGAAGATAAAGAATCTGCTAAGAAAAAAGAAAAAGAACAAGAGCAAGCAGAAGCTAAGAAAAAAGCTGAAGAAGAGAAGCTAAAGGCTGAAGAAGAACAGAAAAAAGCTGAAGAAGAAGCGAAAGCTAACGAGAAAGTATCAGCTGAGAAAACTGTATCTAAGGCAAAAGAGGCGTATACAAAACCTTCTTGGAAAGCTGTAGGAACAGAACAAGGTTCATCACCAGCGATGACGTTTAAACAGGGTTCATCAGATTGGAATGAGATGCAAAGTGCAATTGCTGCAGGTGTTGAAGTACCGAAAGAGCAATTAGTATTCCATTTTGTTGGAAGAGACAAAACTGGAAAGAGCAAAGCTTATGGTGATGTTCAAGATAAGCAAAGTGGGAAAAGATATTATGTAAATATTGATTGGGTAGACAATGAGGGCTGGAAACCAGTACTTGTTCAAACTTTAAACTAAAAAAGAGAGGCTCCTTAGGAGCTTCTCTTTTTTGTTAACGCAATTTCTTTAATTTAAAATGAACAACCGCGCTATAATACGGTCTTTTGCTTTCAGGATCCATAACCATTTGATGTGAGATGTGATGAATTTCAAGCATAAGTGCTTTATTATTATCAATTTGTTCACTAATTTTTCGTTCTAAAGAAGCTAAGTCTCCCGCTTCAAAAAACTCTACTTTATCTTCTAACATTTCAAAGGTAAATGACATGAAGACGGCCCCTCTCCTATGTAATCAACTATAGTGTAACAAAGAAAAGAAGGAAATACCATGTACATTTCAATTGACATTTTTAGAAAGAGGGAATATCATACTGATAAAACCGATAAGAAAAAGGGGAATTTTTATGGGTACAGAATTTAATGGTTTATTTGATGAGTGGGCTCATACGTACGACTCATTTGTACAAGGCGAAGATATACAATATAAAGAAGTTTTCGCCCATTATGAGGACATTCTAGAGGATGTAGTTAACAAGTCATTTGGTAATGTATTAGAATTTGGTGTCGGTACAGGTAATTTAACAAATAAATTATTACTTGCTGGCCGCACAGTTTACGGTATAGAACCGTCGCGTGAAATGCGCATGATTGCAAAAGAGAAATTGCCAAAAGAATTTTCAATTACAGACGGTGATTTTCTTTCGTTTGAAGTTCCAAATTCAATTGATACCATTGTAAGCACCTATGCATTTCATCATTTAACAGATGATGAAAAAAATGTAGCGATTGCGAAGTATAGTCAATTGCTAAACAAAGGTGGTAAAATAGTGTTTGCTGATACGATATTTGCAGATCAAGATGCATATGATAAAACTGTTGAAACAGCAAAACAAAGAGGTTTCCACCAGTTAGCAAACGATTTGCAAACGGAATACTATACACGTATTCCAGTTATGCAGACTATTTTTGAAAACAATGGCTTCCATGTAACGTTCACGAGATTAAATCATTTCGTTTGGGTAATGGAGGCAACTAAGCAATAGAAAGAGGGATTAGATTGAGAATTGCTGTAATTGGAGCAATGGAAGAAGAAGTACGTATTTTACGTGACAAATTAGAACAAGCAGAGACAGAAACGGTTGCAGGTTGTGAATTTACGAAAGGGCTATTAGCAGGGCATGAAGTAATCTTGTTAAAGTCTGGTATTGGTAAAGTAAACGCAGCGATGTCAACGACAATTTTATTAGAAAAATATAAGCCTGAAAAAGTAATTAATACTGGTTCAGCTGGTGGATTCCATCATTCTCTAAACGTTGGTGATGTAGTTATTTCCACTGAAGTTCGTCACCATGACGTAGATGTAACAGCATTTAACTATGAATATGGTCAAGTACCAGGAATGCCGCCTGGATTTAAAGCTGATGAGGCGTTAGTTGCATTAGCTGAGAAATGTATGCAGGCTGAAGAAAATATTCAAGTTGTAAAAGGTATGATTGCAACAGGTGATTCATTTATGAGTGATCCGAACCGCGTTGCAGCCATCCGTGATAAATTTGAAAATCTTTATGCGGTAGAAATGGAAGCAGCAGCTGTTGCACAAGTATGCCACCAATATGAAATTCCGTTTGTTATCATTCGCGCACTTTCTGATATTGCTGGTAAAGAATCAAATGTTTCATTTGATCAGTTTTTAGATCAAGCAGCTCTTCATTCTACAAACTTTATCGTAAAAGTGTTAGAAGAGTTAAAGTAATGTAACAAAAAGGCAACTGTCTCATATAAAGAAAATACATACAGTTGCCTTTTCTTTATTGGCAAACAAGGGGGAGAACACGATGAATGTATATCGTGGAGTTCATGAGTTAATTGGTCATACACCAATTGTAGAAATTACTCGTTTTTCACTTCCGAAAGGAGTCCGTTTATTTGCAAAGCTTGAATTTTATAACCCAGGCGGAAGCGTTAAGGATCGTTTAGGAAGAGAATTAATCGAAGATGCGCTAGAAAAAGGGCTTGTGACCCAGGGTGGAACAATTATTGAACCGACTGCTGGGAATACTGGTATTGGACTGGCACTTGCAGCATTAGAACATGATTTACGTGTTATTGTTTGTGTACCAGAGAAATTTAGTATTGAAAAACAAGAATTAATGAAAGCACTAGGTGCAACGGTCGTGCATACACCGACTGAGCAAGGAATGACCGGTGCAATTGCTAAAGCAAAAGAGTTAGTAAATGAACTACCGAATTCATACTCTCCAAGTCAGTTCGCAAATGAGGCAAATCCTCGTGCATATTTTAAAACACTAGGACCTGAACTGTGGGACGCATTGAATGGAGAGATTAACATATTTGTTGCTGGAGCAGGAACTGGCGGTACGTTTATGGGGACTGCATCTTATTTGAAAGAAAAAAATATAGATATTAAAACAGTTATCGTAGAGCCAGAAGGATCTATTTTAAATGGTGGTAAGGCTGGTTCACATGAGACCGAAGGAATTGGACTGGAATTTATCCCGCCATTTTTGAAGACATCTTATTTTGATGAAATTCATACGATTTCTGATCGAAATGCATTTTTACGAGTGAAAGAATTAGCGCAAAAAGAAGGACTTCTCGTTGGGAGCTCTTCAGGAGCAGCATTTCATGCGAGCTTACTTGAGGCCGAGAAGGCAGCACCAGGTACAAATATTATAACGATTTTTCCTGATAGCAGTGAGCGCTATTTAAGTAAAGACATATACAAAGGATGGGAATAAAAAATGAGAGCAAAGACAAAGTTAATTCATGGTATTCGCATAGGAGAACCTTCAACTGGATCTGTAAACGTACCGATTTATCAAACAAGTACGTACAAACAAGAAGCAGTTGGTAAGCATCAAGGATATGAATATTCACGTACAGGTAACCCAACACGTGCAGCTTTAGAAGAAATGATTGCTGTATTAGAAAATGGGCATGCTGGATTTGCATTTGGTTCAGGAATGGCTGCTATTACAGCGACAATTATGTTGTTCTCAAAAGGTGACCACGTTATTTTAACAGATGATGTTTATGGCGGAACATACCGCGTTATTACGAAAGTATTAAACCGTTTCGGTATTGAGCATACATTTGTAGATACAACAAACTTAGAGGAAGTTGAAGAAGCGATTCGTCCAAATACGAAAGCAATTTATGTGGAAACACCAACGAACCCACTACTAAAAATTACTGATATTAAGAAAATATCTACTCTTGCTAAAGAGAAAGACCTATTAACAATTATTGATAACACATTCATGACGCCATATTGGCAGTCGCCGATTTCTTTAGGAGCAGATATTGTGCTTCATAGTGCAACGAAATATTTAGGAGGTCATAGTGATGTAGTTGCAGGTTTAGTAGTTGTAAATAGCCCACAACTAGCAGAAGATCTTCACTTTGTACAAAACTCAACAGGAGGTATTCTTGGGCCACAAGATAGCTTCTTACTACTTCGCGGTTTAAAAACATTAGGAATTCGTATGGAAGAACATGAAACGAATTCACGTGCTATTGCTGAGTTCTTAAATAATCATCCAAAAGTAAATAAAGTATATTACCCAGGTCTTGAATCACATCAAAATCACGAATTAGCAACAGAACAAGCAAACGGGTTTGGTGCTATTATCTCATTTGATGTAGATAGTGAAGAAACATTAAATAAAGTACTTGAGAAACTACAATACTTTACACTTGCTGAAAGCTTAGGAGCGGTAGAAAGTTTAATTTCTATTCCATCTCAAATGACACATGCATCAATCCCAGCTGATCGCCGCAAAGAATTAGGAATTACAGATACATTAATTCGTATTTCTGTCGGTATTGAAGATGGTGAAGATTTAATTGAAGATTTAGCACAAGCGCTAGCATAATAAAAAATGCACTGCTCTATATTAGCAGTGCGTTTTTTTATTACGTCTTTTTGTGAAATATTTCACAAAATAGACATACACAAACGAAATGATTTCATGTATATTGAATTCAGGAAACGTTACTCACGAACAAACTTGTGAAACTTTTCACAAACAATGAAATTCATGTAGGAAAGCATCTCTATTTTTTTGTGTTATTTGGGACTTATTTTGACCTACAGGGACATATAAGGACCGTAATAGTAGAATAGGAGGAAATTCACATGGTAGTCAAAGAGAAAGTTGTAAATGAAATGCAGGAAGTAAAAAAGATGATTGATACGCTAGTTAATAATGGTCAACAAGCTTTACAAGCATTAGAAAGTTTTACACAAGAGGAAATTGACAACATTGTTCATGAAATGGCATTAGCAGGTGTTGATCAACATATGCCGCTAGCAAAATTGGCAGTTGAAGAAACTGGCCGTGGTGTATATGAAGACAAATGCATTAAAAATATTTTTGCCACTGAATATATTTGGCATAGTATAAAGCAAGATAAAACGGTAGGGATTATTCACGAAGATCCTCATGAAGAAATAATAGAAATCGCGGAACCTGTCGGTGTAGTAGCTGGAGTAACACCAGTAACGAATCCAACGTCGACAACAATGTTTAAAGCGTTAATTGCGATAAAAACAAGAAATCCAATTATTTTCGCATTTCATCCTTCCGCACAAAAATGTTCTGTGGCAGCAGCGAAAACCGTATATGATGCAGCGATGAAAGCTGGTGCACCAAAACACTGTATTCAATGGATTGAAAGACCGTCTGTTGAAGCGACGAAACAATTGATGAACCATGATGGTGTAGCACTCGTTCTAGCAACTGGAGGCGCTGGTATGGTGAAGTCAGCTTACTCTACTGGAAAACCAGCGTTAGGCGTTGGTCCTGGTAATGTACCGTGTTATATAGAAAAATCAGCACATGTAAAACGAGCTGTTAATGATTTGATTTTATCAAAAACATTTGATAACGGTATGATTTGTGCATCGGAACAAGCAATCATTGTCGATAAAGAAATTTATGATGATGTTAAAACAGAAATGATTGAAAACAGTTGTTACTTTGTAACAGAAGAAGAAAGAAAAAAATTAGAAAAGCTCGTTATAAATGAAAATACATGTGCAGTAAATAGTGATATTGTAGGGAAATCAGCACAGTATATTGCCGATTTAGTTGGGATCACTGTTCCTGGACATACAAAAATGCTTGTAGCTGAAATTCAAGGTATCGGAGCAGCATATCCGTTATCCCGTGAGAAACTGAGTCCAGTATTAGCTTGTGTGAAGGCAAATTCATTAGAAGAAGGATTTACATATTGCGAAGAAATGTTGAACCTCGGTGGTTTAGGACATTCAGCAGTTATCCATTCTACAAATAAAGATGTGCAAAAGCAATTTGGGTTACGTATGAAAGCTTGCCGTCTCATTGTAAATGCACCTTCATCACAAGGTGGAATAGGGGATATATATAATGGATTTATTCCATCACTTACACTTGGTTGTGGTTCATACGGAAAGAATTCAGTTTCCCAAAATGTAACAGCGACTCATTTATTAAATATAAAAAGGCTGGCAAATAGAAAAAAGAATATGCAGTGGTTCAAACTGCCACCAAAAATTTATTTTGAAAAACATGCTACAGCTTATTTAGCAAATATGCCTAACATTTCACGTGCATTTATTGTAACGGACCCCGGAATGGTTGAACATGGCTATGTCGATACAGTCGCGCACTATTTAAACAAGCATGCAAATGATGTGAAAGTTGAAGTTTTCTTTGAGGTCGAACCAGATCCATCAGATGAAACTGTTTTCAAAGGTGCGGAAATGATGAAAAGTTTTAAGCCAGATGTAATTATCGCACTTGGTGGTGGTTCAGCTATGGATGCAGCAAAAGGAATGTGGTTATTCTATGAGCATCCAGAAACGACATTCTATGGTATTAAACAGAAATTTTTAGATATAAGAAAACGTACATGTAAATATCCGGAATTAGGAAATAAGGCGCAGTTTGTTGCGATTCCAACGACATCAGGAACGGGATCAGAAGTGACACCATTTGCGGTTATTACAGATAAGAAAAATAATATAAAGTATCCGCTCGCAGATTATGAATTAACACCAGATGTAGCAATTGTTGATCCACAATTTGTAATGACAGTACCACCACATGTAACAGCAGATACTGGTATGGATGTTTTAACACATGCAATTGAGGCGTATGTGTCTGTTATGGCAAATGACTATACAGATGGATTAGCATTAAAAGCTATTGATCTCGTATTCAAATATTTACCGAGAGCATATAAAGATGGAAATGATGAAGAAGCAAGAGAAAAAATGCATAACGCTTCTGCAATTGCAGGGATGGCATTTGCAAATGCTTTCCTCGGTATTAATCACAGCTTAGCACATAAGATTGGACCAGAATTCCATATTCCGCACGGACGCGCAAATGCCATTCTAATGCCGCACGTAGTCCGCTATAATGCTATTAAGCCAAGAAAACACGCATTGTTCCCAAAATATGAGCACTTTGTGGCAGATGAAAGATATGCACATATAGCGAGAATGCTCGGGCTTCCAGCAAGTTCGGCAGCAGAAGGGGTGGAATCACTCGTCCAAGCAATTATTGAGCTTGGAAAAAGCTTAAATATTAATATGAGTATTGCGGGACAAGGAGTCGATAAAGAGCAATTTGAAGAGGTTGTTGGAGTATTAGCAGAAAGAGCTTTTGAAGATCAATGTACAACTGCTAATCCAAAGTTACCGCTTATTTCAGAGCTGAAAGAAATTTATATGGAAGCATATAAAGGTGAATAATGATAAAAAAAGAGCCGCAGTAAAAGCGGCTCTTTTTTTATTGGAAAACATCTCCCAGAATGGCTGTATTTACTGGTCTTTCAGTTTCATAGAATATGATACAGTGAAATGGAGGAGTGAGAATATAATGAAAGAATTAAAAGGAAAAATAGAAGATTATACTCGGTTTGGACAAATGCTTCTCGCTGTAAGTACATTGTTAATGGTTGGCTTATTGATTCCGAGTGGAGCAAAAGAGACAATCCAATTTTTTGTTATGATGGGGAGCATCGTTATATTTTTAAGCTTATCGTTCTTTTTCTTTCAGCGTGTGAAAGTGATGCGTGACCAGCTAGAGGAAAATGAATGTGAATAATATTGTTAACTAGAGCGCAGCGAAAAGAAAAAATCTTTTTGTCGCGCTTTTTGTTTTTTTGTAGGAAAATATATGCGTTTCGTGTTGACAATGATAATCCTTATCAATTAAAGTAGAATAGTAGTTAATGATTATCATTATCAATTAGAGGTGAAGGAATGAAAAAATCTATTACGCTATTTACAGCGATTTTATCTATTTTTTTCTTGTTAATAGGTTGCAGTGCCAAAGGGGACGAAAAAGCGTCTGCAACCAAAACAGAAAAAGGAAAAGAGAAAATCGAAATTACCGACCTATCAGGAAGAAAGGTAACATTCGATAAAGTGCCAGAAAGTTTTGCAACATTAAGTATGGGGGACATGGATATTATTCATGCTTTAGGTGGAAAAATAGTAGGTCGCCCGGATACGAAATTAACTCTTCCAGATGAGCTAAAGAAAGCACAAGTAATTGGGAATGCACATCAACCGAATTTTGAGCAAATTGCTAGTTTAAAGCCCGATGTACTTGTTGCTAACAATGGATTCCAAAAGAATGTGCCAACGGTTGAAGGACAAGGAACGCAAGTTATCATTTCTTCTGCGAATTCTGTACAAGATATTCAAAAAAATATTGAATTATATGGAACGGTAATGAAGAAAGAAGATAAAGCAAAAGAAATTAATCAAAAAATGAATGATCAAATGAAGAAATATGAGAAAAAGAGCGATGCGAAAGCATTGCTAGTGTATGGCGCACCAGGAACTTATTTAGCGGCATTACCAACATCTTTATCAGGTGATATTTTAGAAAAAACAGGCGGAAAAAATATTGCTTCTGATTTTCCAGAAACGAAAGAATATCCGCAATATGCACAGCTAAGTGTAGAACGTATTATTGAGGCGAATCCAGATGTGATTTATTTAATTACACACGGAGATCCAAAAAGTGTGAAAAAAGCATTCGAAGGCGAAATGATGAAAAATGAAGCGTGGAAAAATTTAGAGGCAGTAAAACAAAACCGCGTAGTTATTTTGCCACCTGATTTATTTGGATCTAATCCTGGTACAAAAGTTACAGAAGCAATGGACTTTATGTATAAAAGTATACAAGATGTAAGGAAATGATACTATGGAAAGTAGTGAAGTAGTAAGAGAAAAGGAACATCCTTTTGCGAAAAAAAGATGGATAATAGCAGTTACTTTAGTTGTATTAACAATCCTAGGTCTCTTTTACGGTCTTTTCGCAGGAAGTTTATCCTTTTCTGTACGAGATATTCTAACGGGTATACAAGATGAAGGTTCGACAGTTCATCGAATTGTATGGGATCTTCGCATACCGAGAGTGCTCATTGGGTTTATAGTAGGAACATGTTTAGCTGCATCTGGTACACTGCTACAAGGAGTTATGAGAAACCCTCTTGCAGATCCTGGTATTATCGGAGTTTCATCTGGGGCAGGCCTTGTAGCAATTGTCATCATGATTTTATTCCCACAGCATCTAGCTTTTTTACCACTAGGGGCGTTTTTAGGATCTTTCATAACAGCGATGGTTATTTATGCTTTATCATGGCAAAAAGGGGCACCACCTTCAAAAATCGTCTTAGTAGGGGTGTCGATCAATGCATTAATTGGTGCAGCAACGTCAGCATTAATGTTATTACATAGTGACAAAGTACAATCGGTGTTACCGTGGCTAGCGGGTGGTATTGGTGGTGTAAGTTGGGCACATTTAAATATGATTATTTATTATGCAATATTCGCCATTATATTAGCTTTCTTTGGTATTAAGCATATTCGAGTGTTAATGCTTGGAGATGAAATGGCAAAGTTATTAGGACATAACGTGGAAAAAAGTCGGTTTTATTTAATCGTAGTAAGTACATTATTAGCTGGAATTGCAGTAAGTGTGTCTGGTCTTATTGGATTTGTCGGTCTTGTCGTACCACATATGCTACGTTTATTAGTTGGAAATGATTATAGATATTTGCTACCTTTATCATGCCTTGGCGGCGGGGTATTACTTGTTTTTGCGGATGCAATAGCTCGAAGTTGGTTTGACCCAATCGAATTGCCTGTTGGTATTTTACTGTCCTTCTTAGGTGGTCCGTTCTTCTTATATTTAATTCATAGAGGAGGAAAACAAAGTGATTTCCGTTAACAAAGTGTTTTACGCACACTCTGAAAGATTTCAAATGCAAAATATGAATGTACATATTAAGGCTGGAGAAATCGTTAGTTTAATTGGTCCGAATGGATCGGGAAAATCTACTTTGCTTCGTTTAATAGCAAGGCTACTGAAACAAAGCGAAGGGGACATCATTTTAGATGGGAAAAATATTCATATGATGAAGAGTGCTGATGTAGCGAAGCAATTAGCAATGTTACCACAAATGCATGATCATCAATTAGATTTAACAGTGAAAGAACTAATTGAGTTCGGAAGAGGTCCACATAAATCATGGAGTAGCCACTTAAATAAAGAAGATGAAGAAATTGTTGATTGGGCATTGTCTGTTACAAATCTTGAAGGGTATGAATATCGTCTTTTACATTCTTTATCAGGAGGGGAACGGCAACGTGCTTGGATTGCGATGACGCTAGCGCAACGTACAAATGTCTTATTATTGGATGAACCAACAACCTTTTTAGATATCGTTCACCAGTTGGAAGTAATGGAACTTGTGAAACGATTAAATGAGGAGTTTGGAATGACAATTATAATGGTTTTACATGACATTAACCAAGCTGCTCAATATAGCGATCGTTTACTTGTATTAAAGCGAGGAAAAGTTCAGTATGATGGTATACCAGAAGAAGTACTATGCCATGAAATGTTTCAACATGTATTTGGCATAGATGTAGATATTTTTCAGGGAAGTGACAAGCCTTTTTTTACACCGAAACGAATTTCTAAAAGGGGAGAAGAGCGATGCAAACAGAAGAGCGTATTACCATTGAATTAGTAAGAGAATTTGTTATGGCAGCTCACGGGGATTTAGAGAAAGTACAAGAGCTATTGGTTGAATCACCAAGCTTACTTCACGCCTCTTATAATTGGGGTGGATCAGATTGGGAAAGTGCGTTAGGCGCATCGGCACATGTAGGTCGTAAAGATATTGCTCTTTATTTACTAGAAAAGGGTGCTCGGATGGATATTTTTGCAGCAGCTATGCTTGGTGAATTAGAAGTTGTACAAGCTATTTTAGTAGCTCAACCAGAAGCATTGCGCGCATCTGGTCCTCATGGTATTTCTCTTCTTCAACATGCACGAATGGGTGGAGAGAAATCTAAGCGTGTATATGATTATTTAGCAATACTATCTTAATGAACGAAGGAAGTTCTTATGTGCGGTAAACTTTTCACTTGAAACAATTGGAAAGTTTACCGCCCGTTAGAACGGGATAAGTATCTAGTATATTTGAAAATCCTACACCCCCCTCAATTGTAGTTTTCTTTATGCTAGTTATGATATGGATGCAGTGGACAATATTTGTCTACTGCTTTTTTTGTTTCTATAAGATTGAATATTCTGTGTTATGTGGTTGATTCATTTACAATAAATGGTAACACTTATTGTGCATACAAAATATGATTGTGAAATTAAGAAGAAATTAGTAGAAAGGAGTGAAGGAATGTTTCATACAGACCGTTTACAAATTCGTAAATATACAATGGATGATTTACAGTTCTACGCTTCACTATGGGGAAACGAAAAAGTAATGCGCTATATTGGAAATGGGAATTTAAAAACATATATGCAATGTAAAAAAAGTTTGGAAGAGTGGGTAATTCCTAGCTATAAAAACGGCCTCGGTTTATTTGTATTAATTGAAAAGGAAACGGGGATACGGATTGGTCATGCAGGATTAGTAAAGCAGCAGATAGATGGAAAAGAGGAAATTGAAATTGGTTATTGGTTATTACCTCAGTATTGGGGAAAAGGCTATGCGAGAGAAGCAGCGGCAGCATTTCGAGACTATGGCTTCCAAGCGTTACGAATGAATAAATTGATTTCTCTTATTAATCCGGACCACCCCGCCTCAATCTTTGTTGCTAGAAAAACGGGGCTTAGTTATGAGAAAACAACTTCATTTCATGGGATGGATGTTCTCGTTTATTCCATTAGGCGCGTTGGATGAAAAAAGGTTAATTGCATTTTTTGAAGAATGGTATATAAAAATAAAGGGGGGATTACATGTACATTTATCATAATGGACTTATTATTCGTGAGGGGACGAATGGTGTACCTGCATATGCAATTAAGACTTTATTCGAAGATGCCGGTTGGAGCAATGATAATATCCCTTCTTGGCAAATTGAAAAATTCACGATAGCATTTGAAAATTCAACATGGGCATTCACAATTTGGGATGAAGAAGAGATGATTGCCATGGTTAGAGTCATTTCTGATGGAATCATGGTCGCGAACATAGTAAATTTAGTTGTGAAATGTGAATATAGAGGGAAGGGATTAGGTAAGAAACTTGTCGCTCTTTGTTTGCAAAAGCTACCACATGGTGACTGGTTTGCACATACTTCTGCGAACAATTTTGATTTTTATAGAAGCTGTGGATTTGAAGTTAGAGAGCTATCGAGAAATGGAACATGTGCGTATTATGGATATCAAGTCGCGAAAAGAGATGGTCACCGATAAATGAATGAAAAGTAAAAGTTTAGCGAGGTAATTTTGAGGATTTGATAATAGAGAATGGATTGAGGCACATTTTATGATAAAATAAAAGAAAATTCTGTTTATTATTAGGGGGATAAAAATGAGTATAAAAGTTGGGGATGTATTTAAATATGAAAGAAGATTTACTGAGGAAGAGGTGTTTGAATTTGCAAATATTACCGGAGATAAAGGTAGACACCATGTGGAATATGATGAAAATGGAAGATTAATGGTCCATGGTTTATTGACTGCTAGCATTGGAACGAAAGTAGGCGAAGAATTACATTACATAGCAAGAGAATTAGTAAGTGAGTTTATTAGACCAGTTTTCACAGGAGATACAATCACTTGTGAATTAACTTTAACAAATGTTGAGCAAATGGAAGGCTATAAAAAAGTTTCAATCGAGTCAGTTTATCGCAATCAACACGAAAAGACTGTACTAGTGGGGACAAGTTATGGAATTATAAGGGGATAAAAAAGAAGCCTGTTTAGCAGGCTTCTTTTTTATTATTTAGTAAACACGTTTTCGATTTTCCGCATAACTAGAGATGAGTAGTAATGCAGTTTCTTCTCCTATATTACGAACAATATGAGGAACGCATGCATTCCATGAGAAAGAATCACCTTCTTCTACAATTGCAATATCTTCACCGTGCTGAACTTCTAGTTTTCCGCGTAATACAAGGTGACATTCTTCCCCTTCATGGGCATTTGGTGAGTTTTCTTTCGGGAATCCAGTAGGGATTTCTACTAAAGATAGGCGAAGGCCCCCTTGCTCCGCAACATGTTCAATTCTTTGCTCATCTTTGCCGTATACACTGTATTTCCGTTCTTCTTTTTTGACAATTTTTAATCGATCTTTTTGCTCTAACAATAAATAGGGAAGGGGAACGTTTAAAAAATTGGAGATCGTTTCTAAAGTTGAGATAGATGGTGATGTTTTATTATTTTCAACCTGACTCATAAATCCTTTAGAAAGACCTGTTCCCTCACAAATTTGTGCGATTGTTATGCCTCTACGTTGACGAATTTCACGTATTGCAGAACCAATATTCATAAAATCAAGCTCCTTTTTGTAAACAACTATTTGTATCATAGCAAAAAAAATATATTTTTTCCCAGTGAAAATGAATTGACGAATAAAAAAAATTAGTGTATGTTTTGTAATGTGAATAAAAGTTTTGTATAAGAAAACTATAAAGGAGAGAAAGAAATGAATCAACATATTGGTAACTTAATTATTCGTATCGTGTTAGGGGTAACATTCTTCATGCACGGTTTAACAAAATTCCAATCAGGAATTGACAATATTGCAGGGTGGTTTACAAGCATTGGTTTACCAGGAGGACTTGCATACGGTGTAGCAACATTTGAATTAGTTGGAGGCCTATTATTAATTCTAGGTTTAGGTGTAAGATATATTGGATTATTATTTGCACTTGTTATGGTTGGAGCAATCGTAAAAGTGAAATGGTCAGCTGGTTTATTGGGAGATGGAAAAAATCCTGGTTTCGAATTAGAACTTGCATTATTAGCAATGGGTGCATACTTATTTGTTGCAAAAGCTGATGGTTTTGTAGATAATTTCTTAAAAGAAAAAATGTCAAAGAAGAACTAATTTAAATGGGGGGCTAACAAGATGAGTTTTCAACTTCATCCCGATACAACACTGGATGTTGTTCATTTATACGTATCTAATGTAAAGAAATCACTAGAGTTTTATACGGAAGTACTAAGTATGAAGGTGCTAAAAGAAGAAAAAGCAGTCGTTACATTTGGGAATGAAAATGATGAACCACTTCTTATCATTGAAGAAAAGAAAGAAGCTTTTCCGAAGCAAAGAGGAAGAACAGGGTTATATCATTACGCAATTTTATTACCAAGTAGGCAGGATTTAGCGAATGTTCTTCGTCATCTTGTAGAAATGGTATATCCACTACATGGCGGGGCCGATCATTACTTTAGTGAAGCTCTTTATTTAGCTGATCCAGATGGAAACGGGATTGAAATTTATCATGATCGACAAAAAGAAGTTTGGCGTGATGAGAATGGAGAGCTCCCATTTGTTAGTAACCCGTTAGCTGGTGAAGAATTATTGCAGCAAGGAAGTACATGGAGTGGATTTCCAGCTGGTACTGTGATGGGGCATATTCATTTCCATGTAGCTGATTTAGAGGAAGCGAAACGTTTCTATGTTGATGGTCTTGGTTTTGAAGTAACAATCCCAGCTCGTAATGGAGCGTTGTTCGTATCAGCAGGTGGCTATCATCACCATATCGGTTTAAATACATGGCAAGGTGAAGGGGTACCACCGCAAATGCCAGGTTCTGTTGGTTTGAAATATTTCACAATTGTATTAGCGGATGAAAAACAAAAAGAGCAAGTATGTGAAAGCTTAAAAAATATTGGTAAGATTGCTACGTACAAAGATGGAATATTACAAGTCGAGGATCCATTTGGACATTGTATCCATTTCCAAATAAAAGGAGAAGCCTAAAAAGGCTTCTCTTTTTTATTTTCTTATAATTGCATTTTCGTTTTGTAAAAATAGTTCATCAAATTGTTTTGCAAGCTCAAAATCTAGTTTCGTTAAACCTTTTGCATTCCA
This sequence comes from Bacillus sp. JAS24-2, assembly GCF_008274905.1. Lineage (NCBI taxonomy): Bacteria > Bacillati > Bacillota > Bacilli > Caryophanales > Bacillaceae > Bacillus > Bacillus sp. JAS24-2. The sequence continues at coordinate 4,156,549 of NZ_CP031068.1, read as the reverse complement.
AGATGACAAAGTAATAATAACTGCTTTATACTGGATAAGGATAAATGGATGGTGATTATGTTCTTCTGATAGTTTGGCGGCTTCAGAGACAAATTCGACTCCTTTTAAGTAGTCGGAAAACATATATTTTCGTTCAATCCATTTCTCATCTTTTACCATCCATTTATCTACCTTCAATAATTCCTCGTGAACTTCTTCTTCAGTTAATCTTAGCATCATTTTTCACATCCTTTATTGGAAGTAACGCAAGACCATTGTTAATAAGGCGTGTTACAGCTTCGTCAGTTGTGAAAGTAGAAAGTTGATGTAGTAATGCTGCAGATGTTTCATGCCCTTTGTTATGCTCTAAAAGTAACTCTAATACTTCAAGGCGCAGCAACCATTCTTTCGCATAAAATTTATTTAATACTTCTTGGATTGCTACTAATTGATCGATATGCGCGTCGTGTAAAATCCCCTCACTTCGAATATCTCGAACTGTTTGATACATACGCTCGAGTTCATTCAGTACAAGCGGAGCAGGAATTTCTTGAACTTCTTCATCCATTGGGAAAAATGCTGCTGCATCTGCGGCACCTGGGAATACTGAAGTGATTTGTGAGCCAACAGCCATATCAAATGCGCCCCATGAAGCATCAAATAAAACGCGGGCGTTATAAGTAACTGTGCAATCGATAAAGGAAATAAGAGCAATTTTCTTATCATTTTTCACAATATCTGTTACTGTTCCTTTTACATGAATACCACTTGCAAAAGTAAACTCAGCGATAGTTCCAATTTTAATTCCTAATGATTGTAGTTGTTCGTCTGTACAATTTTCTAATGCAATATTTTCAGTAAGTAATCCAATCGGTGTTCCAAATCCGTCACTGTGTACAGAAGTAGAATGATTCGCTAACTGTTTATTATGAAGCGCTAATGCCGTTGGCGAATTTGTTCGCATGTAAATTAATTCACCTGCATCGTTTTCAATTGTCTCGCTAAATGTACCTGTAATTTGTAATCCACTATTTAGCTCAGCTGTTGCATAGTTCTCAGAGCGAATTGCTTTTTCTAAACCTTCTTTTCCACCTGTTTTAAAGGCCATTGTTTTAGAAAATGTTTCAAGCGCATCTGTTAATTCTTCAAAGGATTCACAAACAAATAGTTGTGGTTGCATTTTTGTTACGTCATAAGTTGTCCCTGTACATGCTTCGATAGAAAATGGAACCTTTTCTACAGCGTCTGTTAAGCAATGTTTGCTTTCACCAACAGAAGAAAGGAGACCAGCACCATATATCTTTGGATCATCTATATTTCCGATCAATCCATATTCTACTGTCCACCAGAAAAGACGTGAAATTTGTTCAGCTTCCGATAAACCAGAAACTAACTTTTGTTTTTCAATTACAGCATTTTCAGCAGCCTTAACTTCATCAGGAGTAGAAGTAGGGCTTTCTTTTACTATCGTTAATGTACGAACAGCTTCAAATGCATCATGTTCTTCTTTTGTAGAGAAAGCTTTTGCACCAATTTGCCCAAAACGTTTCACATATTTTGCATATGTAGGATCAAGTAAAATCGGTGCGTGTCCTGCGGCTTCATGTACGATATCTGGAGCTGGTGTGTACTCGATATTTTCTACTTTCCGGATATCTGTTGCAATCGGTAGTAATCCGTGTCCTTGAAAATCGAAGAATGCTACGCCAGGAATAAGTCCGTCAATTGTTACAGCGCCCCAGCCGCTTGGTGCCAAACACTCATTCATTTCTTCTACTTTTGGAATTGCATCTATATTAATACCAGATGATTGTAGTCCGTTCACATAGGCTGGATGAGCAACGTCTTTTAAGAAGCTATGATTTTGTCTCATAATGTAACGCCACACAGCGTGATTCACCGGTGTGTATTGATCATAATGTTGTGTGGATACAAATGGTTTTAAATGCGATGGAATTTCTGTTTTCTTTGTCATTTAGACATCCTCCTTTTTTTCAATAAAATTGAATATCGATTTCGTATAGCTTGTATCACCCCCTTTCATTTTTTGTAAGCGCTTATAAAATTTTATCATAAGATTCGGAATTATTTAACATATGTTTCTGTGATAAATAGAAAAAGCCCCTATCGGAAAATCCGATAGGGGCGAAAGAATCGCGGTACCACCCTATTTGTAAGTGAAAATATACTTACATCTCAATTAATGATAACGGAAAAATTCCGTCTTTTCCTTCATGCATAAAAGCACTACGAAAAAGAAGCTCCAGAATTGTAATTCATACTTATATATGTGCTAATTTCCACCGACCATTAGCTCTCTGTAACAGGGATATAAGATACTACTGCGATTCTTTCAACGCGTATATATGAAATTGTGTAAGAGGATGGATGCAAAAAAGTCCCTATCGGAAAATCCGATAGGGACGATAAAAATCGCGGTACCACCCTATTTGTAAACAACTAATTGTTTACCACTCACTTTACGATAACGGAAAGATCCGTCTTTCTCTTCATGCATAAAAAGCATTACGGGAAAGAAGCTCCAGAATTGTAATTCACGCTTGTATATGTACTGATTCGCACCAACCATCAGTTCTCTGGGACAGTGATATAAGTCGCTACTAGCATTCCTTCAAAGCCGATATATAATTCGTTAAACTAAACTATGTTTTGTATTATAAAACTATATTAAAAAAATTGTCAACAAAAATTTTTTATCCCGTGTTAATGAGCAGTAAAATTCCTACCTCAAAATTCGGTGGGAGAATAACTGCCCGTAACCCCCGATTGGTGAAGGCTAATAATCAGTGGGGATGAACAAAATCTCTACTGATTAAGGCTTCACTTTATTTCACTTCTAAATTAACAGTTAAATTAGAGGTATTGCCAGCTGCATCAGTTGCTACAATGTGAATAGTATTTTTTTCTTCGTGTAATTGAGTGCGATCGAAATAAATGTCATAGCTTTTCTCCCAAGGGTTCAGGAATGCCTGTTCCCATACACCATTTCCGTTAATTTCATATTGCATTCTCACTGGAATACCAGGTGCTATCCAACCAGATTCTGACATCCAATCTAGTAGAATATCATCAACTTTTCCTCTAATTACGAGATTTTCTTGGTCAACTTCGTGTGTTAACTTAGGTGCAGTTCGATCAAGAAATACAGCAGCTGTTTGTTTTGTTTCTCCACCAGAATTAGAAGCAACTGCTTCGATTTGATATAGCCCGTCAGCTAAAGGAGTGCCATCTGCTTTTGTACCATTCCATTTGAAAGGTTTGCATCCAGGAGTTGCATTTTTAGCTTGATGGATAATCCCTTGATACGTTACACGTTCTTTTGTAACTAAATTTGCATGTAATGTTACATCATCCACAGGCGCAACTAAATAGTAGTTGATGAGATTATCATCTAGTACGTGGTCGCCATTTGGGCTAAAAGTAGAATTAATAATTTCAAGTCCATCGATACGTTTATAATCTTTAGGATCGATACTAAATGTGAATGGAATTCGAATTTCTTCTTTTGCCCTTGTTCTTTTACATATACATTTCCAGTATACACACCTTGTGGTAGTGAGCTATCTACCGTGATAGTAAATGGTTTTTCGGTACTACTATTCGGTTGTATGCTAATCGATGAAGGGACAGAAGCTTTTACTTTTGTTTTTGTGTTGGCATCTAGTAATTCCACACGAGTTGAAAAACTTTTCTTTTTACTAGAAAGGTTTTGTAATGTAACATTTTGCGTCAGTTTTACTTTTCCGCTATTTGGCTTAATAAGACCAAAGCTGACATTGTTAGGTTTTACTAATACATTTGTTTGAGCTGCTTTCGGAATGTTAATTAAACCAGATCCTTGTGCCATAACAGGGTATGTATTTTCATTGACATCATGTAATGTTTTTGCATTGTTAGCAAGAGCCGCTTTCAATTGTTCTGTCGTCCAATCCGGATGCATTTGACGCAAGAGGGCAACCGCTCCAGCTACTTGCGGAGCAGCCATACTTGTTCCGTTATGCGATTCATAGCCGCCTCGCGGTACTGTACTAGTAATTTGTACTCCAGGTGCAACAACATCAGGCTTTATTAGCCAACTTCCTTGTGATGGTCCTCTTGAACTAAAGTTACCGATAAGTTCTGTTTGCTTTGGTTGTCCAATTTTTATATTTTTCTTTCGTTTTGTGATTAAAGTTTTTAATTCTTCCCCATTTGTATTTGATAATTGCATTACTGGGATAGCCAGATGTTCACGTGAAAAATATTCCGGCATCATATTAATTTCTTTTTCGTTAGAGATTAATAACACACCAAGTGCCCCAGCTTGCTTCGCTTGTTCTGCTTTTACTAATGTACTAGAAGTACCTTGTAAAATAAGTGCGAATTTCCCTTTCACATCTTGTTTTGCATAATCACTTGGATTGCCATAACCAACATATACAAGAGGGGAATCATTTCCTATTGGAAAATCGGATTTTGATAACGGTAACCCTTGATATGTTTTGCTGGAACCAGCTACTTGGAATGTTGGAAACGGGATAGAAACCGTAGATGCTCCAACAGAAATGACACTACTTGCGTTACCGGGAGCATCAACAGACCAAGGTTTTGGTCCGTCATTTCCATTTGAAACGACAGTAGTAACACCAAGTTTCGCTGCTCGTTCTAACGTTAATGTTACAGGCTGATCAGGTACATTTAAATCTTGCCCAAGGGAGAGGTTTAACATATCCGCACCATCTTGAATCGCTCGCTCAATCCCTTGGATAATATCATCTGTTGTACCAGTTCCACCGTCATTCATTACACGATAGGCTAGAATAGAAGCGTTTGGAGCAACGCCTTTAATTTTTCCATTACCCGCAATAATTCCAGCTACATGAGTACCATGTACGTTACCATCCATTGGATCGCTATCTTCATCAACCGTGTCATATCCACCGATATAATTTGCCTTTAAGTCAGGGTGTGTATAGTCTACGCCAGAGTCGATAATGGCTACTTTCATGCCTTTTCCATCAAGCGGTTTGCCAGATGGATCTTTTAAATTCCACGCTTCAGGTGCACCAATTGTCGGTCCACCGATATTTGGTGCTTCTTCGTTAGTAGTACTTTTTGATGTTTCATGCAATTTATATGTTAAGTTCGGATAGACTGCTTTTACTTCAGGTAAAGAGGCAAGAGAGGTAATTTGATCTCCAGGAACTGAAATAGAGAATCCGGAAAATAACGTATTATACACTTCTTTAATTTTTGCACCAGGTGCTTTTTCTTTTATTTTCTTGGTCGTATCTTCTTGTGCTTTTTTTAGCTCAGCATGATAAGACTGAGCATTACTATGTTGTAAATCTGGAGCATGCTGAATATTACTTTGAGCAGCGAGAGGTGCATGTTGCAATTCTACAATTACTGATATTTCTTTTGTTGTTTTCGTTTCAACATTTTGAGCAATTTTATGTTCTCCCCACTGTTCAATCGTTGTTTTTAATTGTGGACTAAATTGCTTCTCCTTTTGTAGTGATTCAGCATGAGCGCTTAAAGCTCCAAAACTAGAAAAGACAAGCGCCATGCTTAATAGTGTAGATGTAGTTTTTTTCATTGATACTCCCCCTAATAAAAAGTGCCAATATTCAGAAACGAAATCTTGCATTTTAGTTATAACTTATAAATATAAATGTTGGCGAAACTATACTTTCGACATAATTCATACCAATCCTCTATGAATTGAAAATTTCTTGGGAAATTTTTTCTGATTATGTCGAATCGATATTTTTCACATATTGTAGGAAGAAAGTGAGGAATGCTATGAGGGAAATGGAGTGATGGTATGAAAAGGCTAATAGTAAGTGGTAGTGTAGTGTTGTTTATGTTTTTGTGTTCTATCACTATTACTAGCGCAGAAAATAATAGTGTGAAAGTTGCTTTTATTCGTCATCATAACCTTTGGATTAAAGTTGAGGGGAAAGAAAAACAACTTACAAAAGGAGAGAACATAACAGGGCCAAAGTGGTCACATGATGGAGAATGGCTGGCATATGTAAAAGGGAAGAAACAAAATATTCTTGAGTTATATCGGCTGAAAGATGGAAAGAAAGTTACGCCGTTTCACTCAGAAGCATCGAATTATCAATGGTCACCAACAGAAAATATAATTGCATTTATATTTACAGGTACATTAAATACATTTGATGTAGAAAAAAAGAATGCAGATTTTGAAAATGTATCGGCTGGTGTAGGGGATTATGCATGGTACCCCGATGGAAAGAACTTTCTTGTATCCTCTGAAGCGCACTTACTTCCAACAGGATGGACAGGGGCTCAGCTATATGAAGTGCAAAAAGATGCACATATGAATCCTCACAAAATGAAGCATTTGTATGCATTGCCAAATGAACATGATGATTTCCTAGCGCTAGTAGCAAGTGGCTTTAAGTGGTCACCAGATCAAAAGTGGATTTCATTTTTAGCAGTACCGACAGCTTCATGGTCAGCTGATAGTAATACGCTTTGCTTAGTTCGTGCAGATGGCAGTCGGTTTGAAAAAGTAGATCAAATGTTACTAAACGCACAATGGTTTCAATGGGCACCATCAAAAAATATATTAGCTTATATTGAAGGGAGCGGAAGAGTTGCATTAGAAAATAAGCATTTAAAAGTAAAGGAATTGCCAGCACTTCAGCAGAACATATTTACGCCGAAAGGATATGTTGATTGGGATTTTGTATGGAAGAACGATAGAATAATTATCGTTTCACGAGCAAAGGAGGCAGGGATAGAAACTCCACCAGAAAAAAGGCCACTACCATCTTTGTATGAGGTCGATAGTACAAGTAATGCACAGCATCAAATCACAAAGAAAAAGAACAAGCAAGGGGATTACCACCCGATCTTCATGAAGAAGAGTAATCAATTAATTTGGATACGTTCAGACCGTAAGAAAGCGGATGTATGGCTTGCTCATAAAGATGGGAAACAGGAAAAGAAGTGGATTGAAAATATAGATGTACCAGCGTGGTATTATGAGAAATGGAATTGGGAAAATGTCATCTCGGTGAAATAACAATAAAAAACTGCCTAAAAGATCATTTTAGGCAGTTTTTTATTGTTATTTATGCGTTTTATTTGGCTTTTTTTTCGCTGGGTTTCCGTTCCCTTGGCGCTTTCTATTTTGTTCATCTTTTGCTTGTTTTTCATGTAGTGTATCTAAAAATTCATTCGAGTTACTCATTTTTCTATCGCTCCTTTCATTTCGTCCTAATTACTATAACCATTTAGGAGGATAATCATGAGTTAGAAGTTAGGCACTTAATTTTCTTCGATAATGTAAGTAAAATATTCCATACATAACAAATAGCATGAGTAAAACTTGTAACTCTACATTTTCCTTTAAAATAGCTGCGATAGGGTCTGGTAAGTACGGTGATTTATCGTTTGTGCTTAAACCTAACCATTTATTTAAGAGGCTAATGGTACAAAACATAAAAACACCGGACCAGCTTGCCGTAATTGCTTTTTGTTTAATTTTTGTTTCACGTTCATCATCTGTAATCCAGGGATTAGCAGTTTGATCACTACTAAAGAAGCCGTTTATATATCCCCATACAATCATTCCAATAAAGACAATTATCCATTTCATATATGTAATTCTCCTTTCGGTGTAAAAAGTATTTTACATGTAATATTGTAATATTTTACAAAGATTAGTGTCAAATGTTTTTTACATATCGGTTTTTATACAGCAGGAATAAAGAATGCAATAGGGAAGAAATATGTGTGAGGATTTTATAGTAAGAGGAGGCTGAATATGAAAATCGTTTTTGTTCGGCATGGTGAAGGTGAACATACAACGGATTTACCAGAAAGTTTACAAGTGTTTGACCCACCATTGACGAGAGTAGGAAAGGCTCAAGCTAAATTACTTCAACGTGATATATCATTACAAGAAGCGGATATATTAATTGTTAGTCCTACACTTAGAACTTTGCAAACGGCGACAATATGGAGTGCGAAAGTTGCTTGTCAAAAACTAGTCCATCCATATGTATCCCCACGTATTTTTCCTTATCGAGAAGGAGCGAAAACATTACCGTGCGATTATATAGTAGATCAGGGAATGATAACAAAGTTATTTCCGCATTTTTCGATAGAGAAAAGCTCAAATAATCAGTTATGGAAGGAAGGTATAAACACTATTTCAGAGAATAGTTTTCAGCAAATAGTAGATGAATTTCTTCTTTGGTGTTATGAACTGGGTGCTGAAAGAATTTGCATTGTATCTCACGATGGAACAATTACAGCATATAGGCAATATTTACAGAAAGTCGTTTTAACTAGATCAGATTTTTTGAAAGAAACGGGCATATATGAAATGGATTTATCCCATAAAATTCTGATTGATAAGGGCTGATTATAGGATGGGGGTTGTATGTTGAATATTGCATTAGTAGTTGGTTTTAATTCGGATTTAGAAGCGCAATCAATTCGAGCATCTCTTGAATATTTTGGTGCAAGGGTTGTGACATATTGGATTGGTAGACCGAAAGATTTTGTGGAAGTTCTTTCTGGAAAGAACTTATTTAACAATATTAATTATATTATTTTTTGCTTTCATGGTGAAGAAGGGAAGTTTGTCATGGAAGAGTTAGGCGAAGAAGTATATGAACAAGATGAACCGAGAGGGTATTTTGGTACAGAAGAAATTTATAAATATGCAAAATTGCATAATACACATATTGTAAATAGCGGGTGTACGTTAGGGGAGCAAAATCTAGCAAAATCTTTTTTACATAGTGGTGCGAAATCATATATTGGATCGATTGATTATGTAGATGGAAATGCAGCACTTATGTTTACTATACGCTTATTTTATGGGGTTATTAACCATGGGAAAACGTTAGAAGAAGCGTTACAAGAAGCGAGTTTAATTGATGAGGAGACACATACATTTCGATTCTATAATTAGTGTGAAACACGTTTATTCTATATTCGAATAAACGTGTTTCACATTTAACTCACATTTTTTTTACATTTTTTTCAATGAAAATGGTTATCACTTGTGGTATGATATGTTCAAGTTTTTACAGGTAATAAAAGTTACTATATAAACGTTAGTTTTTAATGTTTCATACGCATGTCACAGATTATTCATAATTAACGTTTGAAAAATAAGTAACTAATGTTATTATATTATCTGTAACTAACTTAATTACAACTTTAGGAGGAAGATATGGTTATTCAATTTTTAAGAGAAAACAAAGCAGTTTCTTTTGCATTAGCAGTAATTCGAGTATATCTTGGTTACACATGGTTAATGGCTGGAATCGGTAAACTACAAGGAAAAGGATTCGATGCAACAGGTTATTTGCAAGGGGCAATTGAAAAATCTAAAGGTGCACAACCGGCTGTTCAATCTTGGTGGGCATCATTCTTACAAGAATTTGCAATTCCAAATGTAGATTTGTTTAATACACTTGTAACATGGGGAGAAATTTTAGTCGGAATTGGTTTAATTGTAGGCTGTTTAACAAAAACAGCGGTCTTTTTTGGTCTTGTAATGAACTTTTCCTATATGTTTAGTGGGTCAATTGGTGTGAACCCTGAGATGGTTATCTTATCTATGTTTGTTCTTGTTTCCGGTATGAACGCTGGGAAATTTGGAATGGATGGCTTCGTTATCCCGAAAGTATTAGGATCAAAAACTCCAAAACGCCAAAAGCAAGCTGCTTAATATATGAAAACGGGTATCTCATTTTGAGATACCCGTTTATGTTATTTTTCAACTTTAATCGGATTGTTCTTAAAGAAATCTTTTACATACCCGACAAATTCTTGTGGTTCTTGGCGAAATGGTGCATGATAACCTTTTTCAATAATATGTAAAGTGCTATTTTTTAAGAATTGATGATACGTTTCTCCTTCTTTCCAGGAAACGCTACTATCATTTCTGCCCCATATAATTAAAGTTGGCTGTTTTATTTCATTTGCATTAATTTTAAGACGTCTAGGCCATAATTTCATTTTATTATAATGCTCTTCATCATTACGTTTGAATTTCACTTTGCTTTCATCATAATCTGTAATAGAAGAAACGGCATTTAAATCAGTCGACAATTGTGGTTTTGGTGAGCCTTGTTTATTAACGAATGTATGAGGGCCACCTGTAGCATCAGTTAAAATAAGGTGAGTAACTGCTTCAGGATATAAATATGTTAAATTTAGAGAAATTTCTCCCCCCATGGAATGCCCCAGTATTGCGAATGAATCATACCCTAGTTTTTTCATTAATTTATAATACAAATTTGCATGAGTTGGAAAAGAATAATAAAAATCCATTGGCTTAGATGAGCGCCCGAATCCTAAAGCATCTACAGAAATAATTGTATGATCTTTTGCTAAATCGGAGTAAATCTTTTGAAAACCATCTGATGATCCTCCAAAGCCATGAATCATAAGTAAAGGTGGTTTTTCATTACCAATCTTTTTAAAGTAAATGGTTTGACCATCTATTTCTACCATTTTTTCCTCGGTAGCTAGTTTCGCTGTAATTGTATTTTTAACTTGTTTTACTTGTTCTACTGGCTTTTCTGCTGCACTACATCCTACTAATAGTGTAAGAGTAAGACAACCTACCATAAAATAGCTAAATCGCTTCAATTAGGTGTCTCCTTTCTAACATAACGCTGTATCTATCATAGCAAATAGCATATTACGATTTCCAGGAAGTTGGCTACCATTTTTTATCATAAGAGGTGAAAGGAGCATTTCTTGGAAATTTTCTGTTTGAAGAAATTGACGAAATGTAAATTGTGAGTGTGGAACATCAATTCGTACTATACCATTCCAACATTCACATATCTTTTTTAATAATTGGATAGCATCTTCTTCTTGCTTGGCGATAAGTGGATTGATACATAATATATTGCCCTTTTGTATGCATAATGAAAAAGCTTCTATACAGTTATTTCTTTCAATTTTAAAAGAGTGTACGGCCCTTGGTAATAGCAAAGAGTAAAGTAGAGAACGATTCATACCAGTTGCAATTTGATCCAGAGAAGTAAGAAATATAAGGTCTTCTTCTTGTACTTGTTGTAAGTGAGAAGGGTACGTCTTAATAGTTTGCTTTTCAAAACGATGAATCGTTGTTGCTGTTTGAAATCCGCATGATGTGTATAGAGGTTCGCCAGCTTTTGTCGCAATAAGTGCAATGGGTTGTTTTGGATGAATTTGTTCCAAGCAATGATTTAGCAACATGCGCCCTATTCCGCGTCCTTGAAAATTAGGGTGAACGATTAACATACCAATGGAAGCGAAGTTACTTGTAAAGGGAAATACTCCTCCAGTCGCAATGAGTTTGTTTTCATGAATGTAACCTACAAGTGTGCCGATAGAAAGATACATTTCGAATTGTTTTTTCATAAAAATTTCATCGTGTAACCATCCAACAGATTTGCAAAGATTAAGTAATTCAAAAATAAAAGATTCATTTAGCTTTACTATTTTCATAAAGGCTCACCGCATTTCTATTTATTTTCATAAACATAGAGTCAAAATGTAAAAAAAGAGATTTACGTTAAATGAAATCCAACTTGTTTATATTTAAATTGTAAAGGGCGGAATGATTGATACAAAAAGACAAACTTATACAAATTATAACTGATATTTACATAAGTTAACAAAAAATTTACATACAGCTAATTTTCTCTTAATAGTCTTCCATTAAATTTGATAGTGGGAAATGAATAACCTAATTAGGGGGACAAGACAGTGAAAAAGTTTGTGAAAAAAGCATGGCCATTTGCAGTTGTGGCATCATTAGCAGTTACTTCGGTAGCAACATGGAATTTTACTCGTTCTAGTGAGGTTAATGCAGATGAGAACGGAAGCAATGCAAAGATTAAAAATGTTATCGTATTAATTGGGGATGGTATGGGTCCTTCATATATGACGGCTCACCGTTATATGAAAGATAATCCCAAAACCTTTGAAATGGAATCTACAGAATTTGATAAGCATCTTGTAGGAACACAAAAAACATACCCAGAAGATGAACATGAAAATATTACAGACTCTGCATCGGCAGCAACAGCTATGTCAGCAGGAATTAAAACATATAATGCTGCAATTGCAGTTGATAATGATAAAGCGGAAGTGAAAACAGTTCTTGAGCAAGCGAAAGAAAAAGGGAAATCAACGGGACTCGTTGCAACTTCTGAAATTACACATGCAACACCAGCTGCTTTCGGTGCGCATGACATTAGCCGTAAAAATATGGACGCAATTGCAAATGATTATTTTGATGAGAAAATTAAAGGGAAGCATAAGGTAGATGTTATGCTTGGCGGCGGCGTAAAGAACTTTGTTAGAAAAGATCGTAATCTTACAGAAGAGTTTAAGAAATCTGGTTATAGCTATGTAACGGATCGAGATCAATTGTTAAATGATAAAAATGATCAAATTCTTGGTTTATTTGCACCAGGTGGATTAGATAAAATGATTGACCGCAATGAGAAAACACCTTCATTAGAAGAAATGACTAATGCAGCAATTGAGCGTTTGAACAAAAATAAAAATGGTTTCTTCTTAATGGTGGAAGGAAGTCAAATCGACTGGGCTGGACATGATAATGATATTGTTGGTGCAATGAGTGAAATGGAAGACTTCGAAAAAGCTTTCAAAGCAGCGATTGAGTTTGCGAAAAAAGATAAAAATACGTTAGTTGTTGCAACGGCAGATCACGCTACTGGTGGCTTATCTTTAGGTGCCAATGGCGAGTATAACTTTAAAGTAGATCCAATTAAAGCTGCAAAACGCACACCAGACTTTATGGCAAATGAGATTGCAAAAGGTGCAAATGTAGAAGAAACATTGAAAAAGTATATTGATTTACAATTAACTCCAGAAGAAATTCAAGCTGTAAATGATATAGCTCCGTCAAAAGATGTAACAAAGATTGATAATGCAATTGAAGATATTTTCAATAAGCGCTCGGTTACAGGCTGGACAACAGGTGGACATACAGGGGAAGATGTGAACGTGTATGCATTTGGTCCAGGTAAATACTTGTTCTCTGGCGTTCAAGAGAATACAAATATAGCGAAACGTGTCTTTGATATTGTTGGTGGCGGTGATCCGAATAAAGGAAGACGCTAATTAAGAGCGAAAGTGAGGCGAACTGCCTCGCTTTTCTTTTTAGGAGTTGGAAATATGAAAAAAATATTTGCGAAATTAAGATTCCTTCTAGCATTTGTAGTATTACTAGTTGGATGTCAACAAGAAGAGAATAATGTAGCACAAAAATCTACTACTAAAAAAACTGAGGAAAAGGTACAAATAACAAAAGAAGAAGAGAAATCTATTCAAGATGTTATTCATACATTTGTGCGAACGACCAATGAAAAAAATCTTGCAGAACATATGGAGTTATTTTCAAAGAAGATGCCTAGTGCTGAAGACTTAAAAACACAAAAAGAAGCCGCATTTCAAAAGGGAAATAAGAAAATTGAATTGGAACATATAGATATGAAAGTTAGTAAAGTAGGGTATGTTATTGTTGAAACGAAAGAAAAGGAAGTAGACGACAGTATTACTCTTCAAAAGAAAGTACAGTATGCCCTTGGAAAAGAAGAGGATAAATGGAAGATTGAAGAGGTTCGAACAATAGAGAAAAAATAACGTGAAACTTTAATAAGTGTGGAGTCGTACTTCCCAAAAATGATAGAAAAAAGGTTCTCATTGGCGAGAACCTTTTTTTATAGTGGTAGCATAATTTGATTTGAACATGCCTCAATATCATCAATATCTTGACGAATTGTGGCCATTTTATTATCCAGATCTTCAGCTTTCATTGCTGCATCATGTAGTTCATCTTTTAAATACTCCGGTATTTTCCCTTCATATTTATAATAAAGTTTGTGTTCTAAACTTGCCCAAAAGTCCATTGCCAGTGTACGTAACTGAATTTCTGCAAATACATCTTTTGTACCAGAATTTAGTGATAAAGGGTATTTAATGATCATGTGTAAACTTTTATATCCGTTTCGTTTTGGGTTAGCGATATAATCTTTTACTTCTATGACTTCCATATCTTCGCGTTTTTGAATGACTTCTTTCAAATGATAGATATCTTCTACGAAGCAACATGTAATACGAATACCAATAATATCTTGTAAATGTGTTTGAGCATTTTCAACTGTTGGTAATAAGCTTTTGCGCTCTAGTTTTTTAATAATACTTTCAGGTTGTTTTAGTCTTGTTTTTATATGTTCAAACGGGTTGTAATCCTCTAGAAATTGAGCTTCCCGGTTCATAATTTCAAATTTAGTTTTTAACTCTTCTAAAGCAAATGTATATGGTAATACAAAAGCTTTCCAGTAGTTAACTGTTGATTGATTATATTCCATTTATATACACACCTTTTCCTATTTGCAAGTGAGGTCGTTATTATACTAAATACCAAATCATATAAGCGCAAGCAGCAAATGATGAGATCATAAAGCGATATTTAGTTTTCATACTTTCAACTCCTTTCGAGTAAGATTTTATATAAATAAACGTGATTGTTAATAAGTTCACTATGTACAGTTTCTATAGTAATAGATTCGTGTGAATTTCGTATGAACTAATTGTTTCAGCTTTTTGTCTTTTTTGCTGTTAATCATAATTATTATTCGGATTTAAAGTGTTTTTATTTGATTTATCTATTTGTATAAATTAATGTATATTTAAATTTACAGTTATCGAGGAGGATATATGGTGAACTTTGAAGAATTAGCAATTGCTAGACGTTCTGCAATGAAATTTATACAAGGTATAGAAATCCCTGATGAGGATTTTAAAAAAATATTTGAGTTAACTAAGCTTTCTCCATCTTGCTATAATTTGCAGCACACACATTATGTTGTAATTCGTGATCAAGAGCGAAAAGAAAGATTAAAAGAATTAGCTTTCGGTCAATATAAAGTATCGAGTGCATCAGCGGTAGTGCTCGTTTGTGGTGATAAAAAAGCATACCAAAATGTTGAAAATATTTACTTCGGTATGAAAGTTTTAAAAATGATTGATGAATGTGAATATGAAGATACAATTAGGCAAACGAAAGGTTTATATGAAGGAAAAGGAGAGCGTTTCATGGAGGATGAAGCGATTAGAAATGCTTCGTTAAGCGCGATGACTTTTATGTACGCAGCTAAATATTATGGCTATGATACATGTCCAATGATTGGTTTCGATGAAAAAGCAGTACAAAGTGAATTAAATATGCCGGAGCATATAGTACCTGTTTTAATGATTACGATAGGAAAAAGTGATACGACTAAAACTCGCCCACGAGGATATCGAAAGCCGATTAGTGAGTTTGTTACATACGAATCGTTTTAATAAAGTGAAACTTTTAATCAGTGGGGGTCTTACTGCCCGTTAATGCGGGAGAAAATTTATTTAACTATAAAAACAAGGGGATTCTAAATGGAATCTTCTTGTTTTTGCAATTGACAAATGGAATGAAGTTTTATAATATATAAATCGTAATCATTACGTTTTAGTTGCGATTTTTGAAAGAAAGGAGAATTAAATATGCGTGTAAATATTACATTAGCTTGTACGGAGTGCGGTGATCGTAATTACATTTCTAAAAAAAATAAACGAAACAATCCAGAACGCATCGAATTAAAAAAATATTGTCCACGATTAAAGCGAGTAACGTTACATCGTGAAACGAAGTAGAAGACTAGAGATATCTCTAGTCTTTTTTTATAGTTCTTTGGTTTTGTTTGTTATAATTACCTTAAATTGTAATAAAGGGAGCGGTATGATGAATCAAAAAGATAAAGAAAGAAAAGAGCAAGTGGCTCATATTATTAATATTCCAGATGAATATAGTCTTGTTGTAGATGATCAAGAAGGGGTTGATGACCCGTATCATTTATTGTGGTGGGCACATAAAGATGATGAGGAGAAACAGATACAAATTACATTAAATAGACATACTGGTAATTTAATTGAATTTAAGATAGATGATGAAAATTCTTTTTCAAGTGGCAAGGAAGCGATAGAGGAGAAGAAGGCAAGAGAGATTGCAAATGCGTTCTTGAAAAAATATACAAAAGAAGGATATGAATTCTATACATATGTAACGGTTAAGGACGACAGGCGCGGTTGGAAAGAAGTAAATTATATGCAAGAAGTGAATAGCTATCCATTGCCGAATACAGGGTGCGTTGTGCGAGTGCACTCTTCAGGTAATGTTGTGCATTTTCATTACAATGGACAAAAAGCTATAGAGAAAAAACCGTTATGGCCAAGTGAAATTGTTGAGGAGAATATCGTTTTAGAAAATTTGAAAGCTAGACAAGATATGAGACTTGTATTTATAGATTTAACATACTCTTCATGTGAGTATGAAAACGGGGAAGAAGTAAAAGGGTACCATCTTGTATATGAACCAGAGCCTAGTCATGCGTTTATTGATGCAAGTACAGGTAAAGATTTATTTGGACCAGATCATTATAAATTGCCTTCGGCTGTAGCTGTTGAAAAATCGAAAAAAGGTAACGAACGAGGTGAAGTATTCGAATTATTTGACTGGAATAAAGAAGGTTTTACAAAAGTAGATGAGACAGAAAATGATGATGAAATAAGGATGAAATTTGTTCCGAAAGAGGAATTACAAAAACAGAAAGAAGAAAAGAATCCATATTTAATGAATGAATTCTTTAAAAAGCATTTACCGATGTTGAAATATAATAATTTAGTTAGCGTTAAAATTGATAAATTAACCAATGAATTAACTGGTTTTATAAAACTGACAGATGATAAAGAAGTAAAGCAAATACTGTCTAGAGAGGAATGTTTACAAAAAGCACTTCAATTTTTAGAACGAGTTATTCCAGATATCACACAATATCTGCGTCTTTGGGAGGAACGTGAAGAAGCAGAAGATGGGATTGAAAGATTTATCTTTTCTGTATATATAAATGATATTCCGGCAGAGTATAACCAATTTATGATTAACATCAATGCAGAAAATGGTGCTGTTATGCACTACTCGGGGGAGTCTAGCAACTTTATAAAAGAATTGCTCACATACGAAATAACACCAAAAGTAACTAAAGAAAAAGCGTTAGAAATATACAGAGAGGCTATCCGAGTTAAATTAGAATGGTCTTTAGATCATGATGCAGAGGAAACGAAATACAAACTACTTTACAAACAAACGACAGATGAAAAACATAAAGAACCTTTTGATTGTAGGCGGGAAATTCGTTATATTGATGCCCAAGCGGGGAGAAAGATTTGGAGTAAGTAAAATAAAAAGAGTTATTTTTCAAAGAAAAAATAACTCTTTTTATTTTTATACTTTGCCTGTTCGTTTTTCAAAAGTAAATGTGATAGGAAGATTGGAATAAGAACTATCACTTTTAAATATTACTTTCCATTCTTTAGTATGGGCTTTAATTTCAAAATTAAGAAGATTCATCGCTCTACGTTTATCTATTTCTAAAAACATATTATGAATTTCTGGTTCTTGCTGTAAATTAAGAGCCTTTAGTGTGACTGTAAATGTGAAAAAATTCTGCCCTTCATATACTATTTTTGATATTTTTGTTTTTTGTTTATTTAACAGCACATAAAAACGGTCTGATGGAGTTAATTGTACAGAGTCATCAGTAATTTCATTCTCGCTATTATGAAGTTCAACTAAGTAAGATGTACTATGGGAAGAATCTTTTTTGCTTGTAATCTGTAATTCAGTAGGAATCATCGGTATTTCATAAAAATCATTTCTTATTATGTTGTTGTAATCCTCTGAAAATTTACGAACTTCTTTTGGAAAAGAGTCATCTTGTGTACTTAAAAAAGTTTTGTTTTGATTTGGAATTTTTTTACTAAAATTTAATGTTTCTTTAAAGTAATAATTGGATCCAGTTAAAAATAAACAACTACAGATTAATAAAAAAATTCGATACGGATTTTGAAAGTGAAAGAATAATAGTATACATGTAATAATTCCAATTACATAGAAAATAAAGATAAGTAGTTCTAGTTTTGAGTGAAAGGAGAAACCATAGTTATGAAAAAATTTTATTCCAGTTATAATTTGAGCTCCAAAAAATAAAGAAATTCCAAATTGAAAAAATAATAAATCAGGCCCTCTTTTAATAACAAAAGTAATGAACGAAATGAAAAGTAAAAATACCCCTAAATAAATTGTTACATTTAATAATCGTTCTAATGTAATCATGAATAGTGTCCCCTTTAATAGCATATTCATATATAAATAACAATTTTATTTAATTATAATATAACGATAAAATATTTTAAATGTTAGAAGTGTTGAGTTTTATAAATAAACTGTACAGACACAAACAACCTCACGCCCACATACACATAATAAAGACCACTATTTTGGCGGAGGTGAAAGGTTTGAGTCTATTCGCCGCAATTGGATATATGGTTCGAGAAGTGTTTGTCTTTGTTTCTTATGTGAAGAACAATGCGTTCCCGCAGCCGTTATCATCAGATGATGAGAGAAAGTACTTAGAGTTAATGGAGCAAGGTGATGCTCAAGCGAGAAATCTTTTAATTGAACATAATTTACGGCTTGTAGCTCATATCGTTAAAAAATTTGAGAACACAGGAGAAGATGCAGAAGATTTAATTTCAATTGGTACGATCGGGCTCATTAAAGCGATCGAGAGCTATTCTGCAGGAAAGGGAACGAAGCTTGCGACGTATGCAGCACGCTGTATTGAAAATGAAATTTTGATGCATTTACGTGTACTAAAGAAAACGAAAAAAGATGTTTCACTTCATGATCCGATCGGGCAAGATAAAGAGGGCAATGAAATATCGCTTATTGATATATTAAAATCAGAGTCTGAAGATGTAATTGATATGATTCAGCTTAGTATGGAGTTAGAAAAAATTAAAGAGTATATCGATATTTTAGACGAAAGAGAAAAAGAAGTGATTGTGAAACGTTTTGGACTTGGGCTAGATAAGGAGAAAACACAGCGGGAAATCGCTAAGGCGCTTGGTATTTCTAGAAGCTACGTATCACGGATTGAAAAGCGTGCTTTAATGAAAATGTTCCACGAGTTTGTAAGGGCAGAGAAAGAGAAAAAAGCGAAAGAGTAAAGTGTATTAGAAGCAGCCATATTTAAAATGGGCTGCTTTTTTTATTGTAAATAAGAAAAGAAAACGCGTTATGCTAAGAAGAAATACATGTTCACTGTTGAAAATGACGGATTCTATCTGTAATATTAGAAGGTGCTAAATAATTTAAGAATAATACCATACTTAGTTTTCTGTATATATAATAAGGCTACTTTATATGATATGTGGGAATAAGAACCAATTTTACATATGATATAGAAAGAAAAGAAGGGAAAACTAAAGTTATAGACTGATTAGGGGGTTTCGCAATTTGCGACGTACATTATATCGACTTATGATAGAACTTACAAATGGTCGCTTTACTTCTTATATATTACGTAAATTTGCACAATCTCGTTTGAGCTCTATCATTATTCCATCGTACGCGAAAGTTTTTCAAATTAATCAAGATGAGATGGAAAAGGGTTTGAAGGAATATAGAACATTGCATGAATTATTTACGCGTAAGCTAAAAGAAGGAAAGCGTAGTATTGATACAGATGCATCGAGTATTGTTAGTCCTGTTGATGGTGTTTTTGCAGATCATGGTCCTATTGAGGATACAAAAACATTTGATATAAAAGGAAAGCGCTATTCAATTGTGGATATGCTAGGTAATGAAGAACGTGCAACGCGATATGCAGGCGGTACATATATGGTAATTTATTTGAGTCCAAGTCATTATCATCGCATTCATAGTCCGCTTTCTGGTTCTGTGACTGAAAGATTTGTACTCGGTAGAAAATCATATCCGGTAAATGCAGCTGGTATGGAATACGGGAAAGAACCACTGTCAAAAAATTATCGTTCTGTTACAGAAGTAAGCAGTGATGGCGAGCATATGGCTCTTGTAAAAGTAGGTGCTATGTTTGTTAATAGTATTGAGCTTTTGCATGAGAGAGACACTGTTCAAAAAGGTGAAGAAATGGCATACTTTACATTTGGTTCAACAGTTGTGTTATTGTTTGAAAAAGATATGATAGAAGTAGTGCAGGAATTAAAGAGTGGACAAGAGCTTCGTCTTGGTGAAAAAATAGCTACTCGCTTAGCTCATAAATAAAGAAAAGCTTTTATAACCGTAAGTAAGAGTTATGGGCAAAGATACTTAATGATGAAATCCCCTAGATGGGAGTACTTGTTTATTCGAGAGCCATCGTAGGATGGCTCTTTTTACAGGGCATCTAATAATTTATCCTGTAACTGTTTGATTGGTAAGGGCTGATTAAACTTTCACTTTATATGTAATCAAGATGATTTGACAAGCTTGTCCTCTAATGAGCGTCTAATGATTTCTTGTTTTATAAGTAAAATGAAGTCGGGATTTAATTTTAGTTCTTTTGCTTTATAATAAGACTCAGTGAGTAACTCAGTGGATAACTGTTCCATATGTTTTGTTTTCAAGGTGAGTCACCTCCTAATAATATAAGGATTGATTCGTTGATGCATTTAATGTACCAAAAAAATATGACAGTCACAAACGAGTGGTTATCCACATACCTAGGTGGATAAAGTGTGTATAGTTTGTTAGTAAATTCCAAATTAACTGAAAAATTAATGTGGAAAATGTGTACAATTTTATCCACAGGTTATATATCGAAAAATGTTGTCGAAAAATTTTATGAAAAATCCTCAAAGAGGTGAAAGAAATTGAAACTATTTTTACCAAATGAATATGTGAAAAATGTATATCATGTTCAACCAGAAGATTTAAAAAAACGTGGGATTAAAGGCGTTATTACTGACTTAGATAACACTTTAATTGAATGGGATCGTCCCAATGCAACGCCGCAACTTGAAAAATGGTTCTTGGAAATGAAAGAGCAAGGCATTCAAGTAACGGTCGTTTCAAATAATAATGAGCAACGTGTGAAAGATTTTGCTGATCCATTAGGTATTCCATTTATTCATAGTGCACGTAAACCATTTGTTCGCGCATTTAAGCGTGCGATACAAGAGATGCGTTTGCAGCCAGATGAAGTTGTAGTAATTGGAGATCAGTTACTGACTGACGTGCTTGGTGGAAACCGAGTAGGCCTTCATACAATTTTAGTTGTACCGGTAGCACAAACGGACGGATTAGTAACGCGCTTTAATCGAAAAATTGAACGAAGAATTATGAAAAATATGAAGAAAAAAGGTTTAATTAACTGGGAGGAATAAAGTTTGACTGAAACAATTAAATGTATTGGTTGCGGTGTAGAAATTCAAACAGAAAATAAAAACGAAGTGGGGTATGCTCCTGCCTCATCTTTAGAGAAAGAACAAGTCATTTGTCAACGTTGTTTTCGCTTGAAGCATTACAATGAAATTCAAGATGTATCGTTAACAGATGATGACTTCCTACGCATTTTAAATGGAATTGGAAAATCAGATGCATTAGTAGTCAAAATTGTAGATATTTTTGATTTTAATGGTAGCTGGTTACCTGGCTTACATCGTTTCGTAGGGAATAATAAAGTATTACTTGTTGGAAATAAAGCTGATTTAATTCCAAAGTCAGTAAAACATGATAAAGTAAAACATTGGATGCGCTATAGTGCAAAGCAGCTAGGATTAAAACCAGAAGATGTCTTTTTAATTAGTGCAGCGAAGGGACAAGGAATTGCTGAACTAGCAGATGCTATTGAGTATTATCGCGGCGGCAAAGATGTTTATGTTGTTGGATGTACGAATGTAGGGAAATCGACATTTATTAATCGTATGATTAAAGAATTTAGTGATGAGACTGAAAATGTAATTACAACATCTCATTTCCCAGGAACAACACTGGATTTAATTGATATTCCATTGGACGAAGAGTCTTCTTTATATGATACGCCAGGTATTATTAACCACCACCAAATGGCTCATTATGTTGGAAAGCAAAGCTTAAAGCTTATTACACCAACAAAAGAAATTAAGCCGATGGTATTCCAATTAAATGAAGAACAAACGTTATTCTTTAGTGGATTGGCACGTTTTGATTATGTAAGTGGTGGTCGTCGTGCATTTACTTGTCACTTCTCGAATCGCTTAACAATCCATCGTACAAAGCTTGAGAAAGCAGATGAATTATATAAAAATCATGCCGGGGATTTACTAAGCCCACCAACGCCAGAAGAATTAGCAAATATGCCTGAGCTAGTGAAATACGAATTTAATATTCGTGAACCTAAAACGGATGTTGTATTCTCTGGATTAGGATGGGTTACTGTGAACGAACCAGGAGCAAAAATTGTTGCACACGTACCAAAAGGAGTAAGTGTTTCACTACGTAAATCTTTAATTTAATATGGAGAGGGATTTATGAAACAATTATATGGTGTAATCGGAAATCCAATTGGACATTCATTATCACCCGTTATGCATAATGATGCATTTGAACACTTGAATATGGATGCCCATTATCATGCGTTCCTTGTTGAAGAGGAATTGCTAGGGGAAGCAGTAAGAGGTTTAAAAGCATTAGGTATTTCAGGATTTAATGTAACAACTCCGCACAAGGTTGCTATTATGGAGTATTTGGATGAGATTGACCCATTGGCAAGGAAAATCGGTGCAGTAAATACAGTGGTTCATAAGGATGGAAGATTAATTGGCTATAACACAGACGGGATTGGTTTTGTTCGAGCGCTGCAGTCAATTAGTAATGAACCACTTCAAGGGAAACGTATTTTGTTACTTGGTTCAGGTGGTGCTAGCCGAGCTATTTATTTTTCTCTTGCTGATGTAGGTGTAAAAGATATTGATGTAGCTAATCGTACAGTAAATAAGGCGAAGGAACTTATTGCTGCACGTACGGCCGATGTTAATTCTGTTGCTTTGTCGTTAGAAAAAGCGACAGAAGAACAAGGAAATTATGATATTATCATTCAGACGACAACGATAGGTATGCATCCGCACGTAGAATATACGCCATTACAAATTTGTTCGTTAAAAAAAGGAACGATTGTATCAGATATAATTTATAATCCATTTCAAACGAAAATTTTATGTGAGGCAAAAGAGCAAGGTGCAATCATTCAAAATGGTATTGATATGTTTGTTTATCAAGGAGCACTTGCATTTGAAATGTGGACAGGACGCACGCCAAATATCGAGAGAATGAAACAATTAGTTATAGAAAAGCTTGGAGGCTAACATATATGTTAACAGGAAAACAAAAAAGATTTTTACGTGCACAAGCACATCATTTAACACCAATTTTTCAAGTAGGAAAAGGCGGAGTAAATGAAAATATGATTAAACAAATTGCAGATACTTTAGAAGCTCGTGAGTTATTTAAAGTAAGTGTATTACAAAACTGTGAATTTGATCGCCGTGAGGTTGCGGAAGAACTTGCAAAAGGTGCACGTGCTGAAATCGTTCAAGTAATTGGAAGCACAATCGTTTTATACAAAGAATCAAGAGAAAATAAACAAATTAAGCTTCCTCGATAAAAAGATTAGCATGGGCTATTTTTATCGCTGATGCGTAATGATGTAGAGAGCGAAACCAATTGAACTTTTATTAATAGCAACTCTCTTCATTTCTAACCGAGGAGAGTTGCTGTATATAAAAGGAAGGGGCGTTTCTTTTGAGGAAAATTGGCATCATTGGCGGTACATTTGATCCGCCTCACTATGGACATTTGCTAATTGCAAATGAAGTATATCACGCTTTGAACTTGGAAGAAGTATGGTTCTTGCCAAACCAGATTCCCCCACATAAACAAGGGCGGAATATTACAAGTGTAGAAAGTCGTTTACATATGTTAGAGCTCGCGACTGAGGCAGAAGAACACTTTTCTATTTGTTTAGAAGAGCTAAGTAGGAAGGGCCCATCTTATACGTATGACACTATGTTACAATTGATGAAGAAGTATCCGGATGTGCAGTTTCACTTTATTATTGGTGGGGATATGGTTGAATATTTACCGAAGTGGTATAACATTGAAGCTTTACTTAATCTTGTAACGTTTGTTGGAGTTGCAAGACCTGGGTATACATTGCATACACCATATAAGATTACTACAGTGGAAATTCCGGAATTTGCAGTTTCTTCATCCTTATTACGTGAGAGATATAAAGAGAAGAAAACGTGTAAATATTTACTTCCTGAAAAAGTACAGGTATATATCGAGAGGAATGGGTTGTATGAATCGTGAGAATGCACTGCATATTGTCAAACAACAAATGCATGAAAAACGTTATATACACACAATTGGTGTAATGGAGACAGCGATTGAGCTTGCTAAGTTATACGGTGTGGACGAGAAAAAAGCAGAGATGGCAGCTATATTCCATGATTATGCGAAATGTAGAGCAATTTCAGAAATGGAAGAGATTATTAAACGTGAAGATTTGCCGAAAGATTTACTTTGCTATAACAAAGAGTTATGGCATGCACCTGTTGGGGCATACTTAGTAGAAAAAGAAGTAGGCATTACGGATTCTGAAATTTTGCAAGCTATTACATATCATACAAGTGGTCATGAGAATATGACGATGTTAGATAAAGTGATTTATGTAGCTGATTACATTGAACCTGGGCGAAAGTTTCCAGGAGTGGAAGAGGCTCGTAAACTCGCATATACGGATATAAATCAAGCCCTATTATTTGCGTTAAAGAGAACAATTCAATTTTTAATGGAAAAAGATCAGACGATTTATCCATTAACATTCCAAACATACAATGCAGTTATCAAGGAGGAAATGAGTAAATGAACGATAAAGAATTATTAGTATTAGCGGCAAAAGCAGCTGATGATAAGAGAGCAGAAGATATGGTTGTCCTAAATATGCAAGGTATTTCACCAATTGCAGATTATTTCATTATTTGTCACGGAAATTCAGATAAACAAGTGCAAGCAATTGCACGTGAAATTAAATCAAAAGCACATGAGTTCCAAATCGACGTACAACGTATGGAAGGGTTTGACGAAGCACGTTGGGTATTAGTTGATCTTGGAGATGTAGTTGCTCATGTATTCCATAAAGATGAGCGTAATCACTATAATTTAGAGCGTCTATGGGGCGATGTGCCACGTGAAGATATTACAGAAGAGTTAGGCCAATGAAATACGAACAATTTGCATTGTTGTACGACGAACTAATGAATGATGTCCCTTATGATAAATGGGTGGAATTTACAGAGGGAAGTTTACAGCAGGCAGGTATGAAAGAGGCAAAAATTCTTGATGTAGCATGCGGTACAGGTAATGTAACCCTGCCGCTTGTGCAAAAGGGTTACGATTTAATAGGTGTCGATCTTTCAGAAGAAATGTTAACAGTCGCTCAGCAAAAACTAGGCGGAGAAGGGCATTTTATTCCTTTTTACCAACAAGATATGCGCGAGCTTGATGTTCCGGGTGAGTTTGACTGTGTAACGATTTTTTGTGATTCATTAAATTATGTATTGCAAGAAGATGGAGTACAAGAAACATTTAGAAGAGTATTTCACCATTTACGTCAAGATGGTTTGTTTTTATTTGATGTACACTCTTTATATAAAATACATCATGTATTTCAAAATGAAACGTATACAGTGAATGGAGAAGAAATATCTCTTATTTGGAATTGCTTCCCTGGTGAAGAATCAAATAGTGTAGAGCATGATTTAACATTCTTTGTTCAAGATCCAGAAGAAGATGTGTACCATCGGTTTGACGAATGTCACGTGCAACGTGCATATCAAGTGGAAGAGTTAACGAAATGGCTTGAAGAAGCAGGTTTTACAGTGCTTCGTGTAACAGGTGATTTTGAGCGACTTGAAGTTACAGAACAAACAGAGCGTATTTTCTTCATGACGAAGAAAAACGGATAAAAACAAAAGCAACCGAGAAGGTTGCTTTTGTTTTATAAAGAAGATGTATTTTTAGTTCTAGCATAATCTAAAGATCGTATGCGTAAAGTGTGGGAATAGTAGTTGAAGTGAAAATGTATTGTAAAAAAGTAAGTATTTATAAAAAGGATTTGGAATGAAAATGACGTATTTATTATGTGTGTTTATTGAATTGCTGATCAACGCATTCTAAATCTTCATCAAATTTTTCATGTGTTCGCTCGATTAACTTATGGAACATATCTCCAACGTGTTCTTCTAAAACCCGAATGCCTTCCCCAGTAACGCCGCCTTTCACGCAAACCTTTTCTTGTAAGGTAGGTAATGTGAAGATTTCTTTTTCAAGTAATTTCCCCATCCCCACGACCATTTCACTTACTAAAGTAGTAGCCTCTTCGTGTGTAATATTTGTTTTATCTACAGCAGCGTTAATGAAGCATTGTAGTAAATAACTAAAGAAAGCAGGACCGCAACTTGCTATATCAGATGAAACGCGCGTTATATCTTCTTTTATTACAAGAGGTGTAGAAATGTTTTTGAATAGACGAAGTAGTTTTTGTTGCCATTCTTCAGAGCAATTATCTCCAAATGTAAATAGTGAGGCGCCAGAGAGAGCGCGATTTGTGATACTTGGAATGATACGCGCGACGTGGCAAGGTACGAGAGTCTCTAATTGTGATGGAGATATTGGACTTGTAATAGAAACTAAGCACGTTTCATCAGAAAAATGTTCAGCGTATTTTTTTAGGATAGGGTATATATCTATCGGCTTAACACAAATAAAAATAAGTTGTGATTGTTCGATTACTTCCGGGATTGTTTTTGCTATCTGAACAGAAGGGTATTTTTCTTTTATATGATATGCTTTTGCGGGCGTCCGATTAATGATTGTAAGGCAAGAAGGTTTGACAGCACGGGTTTCTAAAAATGCATCGATTAGTATATTTCCCATGTTTCCTGTCCCTATAATTCCTATGTTCAAAGTTTCATCCCTCCTTCGTAACAGCTTTCTCCTAAACAATATGAATGATGTTATAAATTTATGATTAGAGGTGTAAAATGATGTGGGATTTTCCGAAAAAGTGGTTAGGTTTAGTAGCTATTATTGGAACTTTACTTTTTCTTGTTTTTTGGAAAACGAATCAGAATGTAGAACGAACGCCTATTACAATGAATGTACAAGAGAAGGAGATAGAAAAAAAGGGTAAACCGAAAATATCGGATACAAAGGAACAGAAAAGAACAATTATAATTGATGTGAAAGGAGCGGTTAGTAAAGAAGGGGTATATGAAATGAAGGAAGGAGATCGCGTAAAGGATGCGGTTCAAAAGGCTGGTGGTTTTTTATCAGAAGTAGATATGAAAAAAGTAAATTTAGCACAAATTGTACAAGATCAAATGCTTCTTTATATACCGAGTAAAAATGAGTCAGAACAAGGGGTGCTTACTTCTTCTAAGGAAGATGGCAAGATTCGAATAAATACAGCGGCGAAAGAACAACTAGAAAAAATTACAGGGATTGGCTCTCGAAAGGCAGAAAGTATTTTGAAATATCGAGAAGAACATGGTCCGTTTCAGAAAATAGAAGATTTATTAGAGATTGATGGGATTGGTGCGAAGTCTCTTGAAAAGATAAAAGGTCAAATTATTATTCCGTAAAAGATTGACGAAGTTTTTCTTCTTTCGCTACACTACAAGTAGACAAAAAAGTAGGTGAAAAATATGGAACGAATTTCATGGGATCAATATTTTATGACGCAAAGCCATCTACTATCTTTGCGTAGTACATGTACAAGGCTTGCGGTAGGAGCGACAATCGTTCGCGATAAACGAATTATTGCTGGTGGGTATAATGGTTCAATTAAAGGTGGCGTACATTGTATAGATGATGGTTGTTACGTAATCGATAATCATTGTGTTCGGACAATTCATGCCGAAATGAATGCTTTATTACAATGTGCCAAGTTTGGTGCGAAAACAGAGGAAGCAGAAATTTACGTTACGCATTTCCCTTGTTTACAATGTTGTAAGGCAATTATTCAAAGTGGTATTACAGCGGTTTATTATGCACAGGATTATAAAAATCATCCATACGCCATAGAGTTATTTGAACAAGCGAACGTAACAGTGAAGCACGTTCCGCTAGAATATGATATTGCTGCATTAGAGGAGCAAAAACGTTATACAGAGTTGAAAGAATTATTTGCGTCTTTAGAAAAAGATAATTTATCAATGGAAGAATTACAGCATGTATTCACGAAAGCAAAAATGATGCTATAAGGAGTGAGTATAAGTTGCAGGAACAATGGGGGTATGTTGCAATCTCGTTTATAATAGGGGTTGCAATTGCCTTTTCATCGTCACTTTTATTGATAGTTTTTTGCCTCTTTTTAAATGTTTTCTTCTGTTTATATCGCACTTCGCGTAAAACCTTCATTTTTTGTATTGTAGCGTACTTTAGTAGCGCTATATACACTTCCTATGTTCAAACGTGGAATAAGCCTCTAGGGGAGTCCTATGGAGTTACAAGAGGGGTTATACAAAATACACCGCTTGTTAATGGGGATCGCCTATCTTTTCAATTTGAAGATCAGAATAAAAATATAGTGCAGTTAAGTTATAGAATCAAATCAGTCTTGGAAAAGAAAAAAATGCAACAATTATACGCAGGGATATCATGTGTATTCGAGGGTGAGAGGAAAGAACCGGAAACAGCTCGGAATTTTCATGGTTTTAATTACCGTGATTATTTATACAAACAACATATTCATTTTACATTTGAGGCTACATATATTTCTGAATGCTATAAAACATCACTGTCGCTCACGCAATGGATTCTTCTTTTGAGGCAACAAGCAATCTCGAAAGTTACAGAAATGTTTCCAGAGCAATCAGGTGCTTTTATGAATGCATTAATATTTGGTGATAGACAACAAATGACGTTTGAAGTGGAAGAGCAATATCAACAATTTGGTCTTGTACATTTGTTAGCAATTTCAGGTTCGCACATTGTATTGTTAATGGTGATAGTATATTTTATTTTGCTAAGAAGCGGTGTGACAAGGGAGGTAGCAACAATTTGCCTTATCGTTTGTATTCCTTTGTATATGGTTTTAGCAGGGGCGTCACCCTCTGTTATAAGAGCTTCTATAACAGGAGTTTTGATGTTGATTGCTTTTATGTGCTCGATTCGTTTGTCTAGTTTAGATGCTTTAAGTGTAACAGCTATATGCATGCTTATATATGACCCTTATCTTGTTTTTAATATTGGATTTCAGTTTTCTTTTGTAGGTAGCTTCGCTTTACTTTTGTCTGCTCCGTTATTGTTAGGAAGTAGCAACGGAGTAATCCGGAATTCTATTTATATTTCTATCATTTCACAGCTCGTTAGTACTCCGATTTTGTTATATCACTTTGGTTATTTTTCTCCATATAGCATTCTCCTCAATCTCTTATACGTTCCGTTTTTATCTATCATTGTATTACCATGTAGCATTATTATTTTACTGTGTATGCCAATTGTCCCGTTTCTCGCAAAAGGATTTGCCGATGTATTATCAATAGGCTTGAGTATGTCTAATGATTTTCTAAGTTATTGTGAAAGTTTACCATTTACCCAGCTTATCTTCGGGGAAACGCCCTTCAATCTTGTAGCTGTATATTGCGCGAGTATTGTCAGCATATTGATGGTTTGGGAACGGAGAGCGCCGAAAAAAATAGTTTGTATAGTTGCGAGTGTATTTCTTTTTATTAGCACATGTCATTATATATATCCATATTTTAGAGGAAGCGGAAGTGTAACATTTATTGATGTTGGACAAGGTGATGCAATATTAATTCGCCTTCCGTATGATAAAGGGATTTATCTTATTGATACAGGTGGAACGCTTCGTGTGAATAAGGAAGAATGGCAACAAAAAAAGCATGAATTTTCTGTTGGAAATGATGTTTTAATACCCTTTTTACAAAAAGAAGGTATTAAAACAATTGATAAATTAATCGTAACGCATGGAGATGCAGATCATATAGGTGCTGCGCAAGAATTATTATCATATATACCTGTAAAAGAAGTGGTATTTGGCCGAAAGGGAAAAGATGCAGTATTAGAAAAAGTAGTCAAGAAACAGGCATTAGAAAAGGAAATGAAAATAACTGAAGTGGGGGAAGGGGAGAGTTGGAGTGTAAATGAAGCGGAATTTTTTGTTTTAGCTCCAAAAGGAAAAGAAAAAAGTGAAAATAACGCTTCAATTGTAATATGGGCAAAATTTGGAGGGTTGAAGTGGCTATTTACAGGCGATTTGGAAGAAGAAGGGGAAAAGATTTTAGTAGAGGCATATCCAGATTTACAAGTAGATGTTTTAAAAGTTGCTCATCATGGGAGTGATACGTCATCTATAGAGCCTTTTTTGAACGTCATACAGCCTCGTGTAGCGATTATATCTGTTGGTAAGCAGAATAGGTATGGACACCCGCATAAAGAAGTGATAGAGCGTTTTGAGAAGATGGGGAGTGCGATATGGCGCACGGACAAGCAAGGTGCTATTTCCTATGTTTTTAAAGGGAAAAATGGAACCTTTAAAAGTAAAATCACATATGATAAAACACATAATAGATGAAAAAGAGAAGACTGCCATGAAGTGGCAGTCTTTAAGAACCGATAAATTTAATAACAGTTGCAATGATGAAAAGTGTTGCGAAAAAACCAAATGAGACGATAAATCCTACCCCTGAATCAATAGCGTCATTGCGTTTACTTTGAACGTTTTGTTCAAAATCATTCATTTAGAATCCCTCCCCAACATTCCACTTTAGTATAAAATATTGTCAGAAAAAAATCTACAATTTCCATATGAAGAGAAAACGAGCTTTTTTGTTACTTGTAAATCATGAAGTAATGTGAGTTTTTCGTTTCCAAGCATGTTAACAGTTGGCACTTATACTCAAATTTTTATTGCGAATAATAAAGGGAAGGTGATTACCGCACACCAATAAGAAACCCGGGGCTTATTGCGTGGCGTTTAATATAAATAAAGGGACGGGTTATAAAGCCTGTTCCTTTGTACTTGTAAAACAAAAGCTAGGGCATTAGTATAAATATATATTGCCAAGTTAGGGAGTAGGAAAAAGTATGAGTGATATACATAAAAAAATTAAAAAGAAACAGTTTGCTCCGTTATATTTAATATATGGAACGGAAGCTTTTTTTATAAATGAAACGATAAAGCTTATTACGACAGAAGCACTTGAAGAAGAAGATCGAGAGTTTAATGTTGTGACATACGATTTAGAAGAAGCGTATTTAGAAGATGTGGTTGAGGATGCGCGTACGCTTCCTTTCTTCGGAGAACGGAAAGTACTGTTAATAAAATCACCGCTATTTTTGACTTCGCAAAAAGAAAAGTTAGAGCAAAATATAAAAATTTTAGAAGAATACATTGGTGAACCTTCTCCATTTTCTATTCTTGTTTTTGTTGCGCCTTACGAAAAACTTGATGAGCGAAAAAAAATTACAAAACTATTAAAGAAAACAGCAGATGTAGTAGAAGCGAATGCAATGCAAGTACAGGATGTTCAGAAGTGGATTGTTGCTCGTGCAGATGAAGTGCATGTGCATATTGATAACGCGGCTGTTAGTTTGTTGCTAGAGCTTGTGGGAAGTAATGTAACGATGTTGGCGAAGGAAATGGACAAGTTAACGTTATACGTTGGTATGGGCGGAGAGATTACGACGAAACTTGTTGCAGAGCTTGTGCCAAAATCAGTTGAGCAAAATGTATTTGCTTTGACAGAAAAAGTGGTGAAAAAAGATATTGCAGGTGCAATGCAAATTTTGGATGGATTATTTACGCAGCAGGAAGAGCCGATTAAATTGCTTGCGTTATTAGTGAGTCAATTCCGCTTGTTGTATCAAGTGAAAGAGCTACAGCAACGTGGTTATGGACAAAATCAAATTGCGTCTCATATTGGTGTACATCCGTATCGTGTAAAGTTAGCAATGAATCAAACGAAGTTTTTCTCTTTTGAAGAATTAAAAAAAGTGATTATAGAATTAGCGGAAGCTGATTATAGTATGAAGACGGGAAAGATGGATAAGAAGCTTGTGCTCGAATTTTTCTTAATGCGATTAAATCATATGTGATGACACAAAAAAGTTCATGCACTTAGTGTATGAACTTTTTTGTATATAAAAAAACGATCCAAATGGATCGTTTTTTAAACGCCTTACGCGTTTACTTGTTTCGCTAAGCGAGATTTTTGACGAGCTGCAGCGTTTTGGTGGATAAGACCTTTACGAGCTGCTTTGTCAAGTTTTTTAGAAGCAGTTTTGAAAGCTTCTTTAGCATTTTCAAGATCGTTATTAGTAACTAAAGCTTCTACAGTTTTAACAGCAGAACGCATGTCAGACTTGATAGAAGCGTTATGTGCACGACGCTCTTCGCTAAGTTTAGCGCGTTTGATAGCAGATTTGATGTTTGCCATACTTTTCACCTCCCTGGTGCAATCGAATGACTCGATTCTTACATAGAACAAGTGATATTCTATCAAACGGTGAAGAGAATTGCAATAGTATATCCATGAAATTTCACGTAAAGGAAAGAATGACCTTATATAACTTTGGGAAATCTAACGATATTTACTATGAATTACGGAGGAGATACGATGAAAGAACCATTAGATTTAAGTAAATATAGCATTAGAACTGACCTTGCTGTAGAAGCTCATCAAATGTTGCAAGAAAGCCAAGAAGAACAAAAAGGGATACAGGGAGTTATTGTAAAAGAGAGAGAAGAAGAAGGTACTATAATTACAAAAGTAACGATTGATGAAGCTGCCTCTGAAGCGATGGGGAAAAAACCTGGAAATTATTTAACACTTGAAGTACAAGGGATACGTCAGCAAGATACAGAACTTCAACAAAAAGTGGAGCGTATTTTTGCAAAAGAATTTTCTTGTTTCTTAGAAGAGGTTGGAGTTACAAAAGAAGCAAGCTGTTTAATTGTAGGTCTTGGGAATTGGAATGTAACACCAGATGCTCTTGGACCGATAGTTGTAGAAAATGTATTAGTAACGAGACATTTGTTTCAATTGCAGCCTGAAAGTGTAGAAGAAGGATTTAGGCCTGTTAGTGCAATTCGGCCGGGGGTAATGGGGATTACAGGAATCGAAACGAGCGATGTTATTTATGGAATTATTGAGAAGACGAACCCGGACTTTGTAATTGCAATTGATGCATTAGCTGCCCGTTCTATTGAACGAGTAAATAGCACGATACAAATTTCTGATACTGGAATCCATCCTGGATCGGGGGTTGGGAATAAACGTAAAGAACTAAGTAAAGACACATTAGGTATCCCTGTTATCGCAATTGGTGTTCCGACTGTGGTCGATGCTGTTTCGATTACAAGTGATACGATTGATTTTATTTTGAAACATTTTGGTCGAGAGATGAAAGAAGGAAATAAACCTTCACGATCTTTGTTACCAGCGGGATTTTCATTTGGAGAAAAGAAAAAATTAACAGAAGAAGATATGCCGGATGAAAAGAGCAGAAATATGTTTTTAGGTGCTGTTGGTACATTGGAAGAAGAAGAAAAAAGAAGGCTGATTTATGAAGTGCTATCTCCTCTTGGTCATAATTTAATGGTAACCCCAAAAGAAGTAGATACTTTTATTGAGGATATGGCGAATGTAATAGCGAGTGGTTTAAATGCAGCGCTACATCATCAAATTGATCAAGATAATACGGGAGCATATACACATTGAGGGGAACAGATGATTATGGTTTGAGTCGCTTTGCGCTTTTGTGTATATGTAGTGTAGCTTTATGTTTACTTATGATGATAGCAGGAGTGGCACTTGCTAACCATGGTTTGAAAAGTATGAAAGGCTATCAGCAATTGTCATATGAACAAATAGCTCATATGACAGGGACAGAAAGTACAGGTGCTGAATCAGAAATTTTGGGTAGCTCGTTTTCGGCCTCAGAAAAACAACAGCAATTAGAACGTTTAAGAAGTTTTAATGTTGTAGAAGGAATTGGGATGGCGGTAGCAAGTGTAGCTTATGAAATGACGAAGTTCGGGACAGATATAGTTGTTGGGAAAATAAAAGGAATTTTTAGCTAAGAGTAACATGGGAGGCGGTTGTTTTACTGATTTGTAAGACAGCCGTTTTAAAATTTGAAAAGGGTTTGTCTCTTATGGTTTATTCGCATAAGATATAGATAGAATGATTTGTATCGTAAGCAGCACGAGTTTTCATTGAATCTTTGTTGCTCTATTGATATAATCAGTGCTAGTGTATATTGGCGAGACTATTAGGAGTTGAGAACATAGATGAATAAAGAAGAAAGAGCAAAAAGACAGTCCAAAATTCGTAATTTCTCTATTATTGCTCATATTGACCACGGAAAATCAACGTTAGCAGACCGTATTTTAGAGAAAACAAACGCGTTAACACAACGCGAAATGAAAGCTCAGTTGCTTGACTCTATGGATTTAGAGCGTGAGCGTGGTATTACAATCAAATTAAACGCAGTACAATTAAACTATAAAGCAAAAGATGGTGAAGAGTATATTCTTCATTTAATTGATACACCAGGACATGTCGACTTTACGTACGAAGTATCTCGTAGTTTAGCGGCTTGTGAAGGCGCGATTCTTGTAGTAGATGCAGCGCAAGGTATTGAAGCGCAAACGTTAGCAAACGTATACTTAGCGCTTGATAACAATTTAGAAATTTTACCAGTTATTAATAAAATCGACTTACCAAGTGCGGATCCAGAACGTGTACGTCAAGAGGTAGAAGATGTAATTGGTTTAGATGCATCAGAAGCGGTACTTGCTTCTGCGAAAGCTGGAATTGGTATTGAAGAAATTTTAGAACAAATTGTTGAAAAAGTACCAGCTCCTTCGGGTGATTCAGAAGAGCCATTACAATGTATGATTTTCGACTCTTTATATGATCCGTACCGCGGTGTAATTGCTTATATCCGTGTTGTAAATGGAACAGTAAAAGTTGGCGATAAAGTACGTATGATGGCAACGGGTAAAGAATTTGAAGTAACAGAAGTAGGTGTATTTACACCGAAAACTACGCAACGTGACGAGTTAACAGTAGGTGATGTAGGTTTCTTAGCAGCATCGATTAAAAATGTTGGTGACACACGTGTTGGTGATACGATTACACATGCGAAACGTCCAGCTGCAGAGCCGTTAGCAGGTTACCGTAAGTTAAATCCGATGGTATTCTGTGGTCTGTATCCAATTGACTCTGCTCGTTATAACGATTTACGTGATGCATTAGAAAAATTAGAGTTAAACGATTCTGCTCTTGAGTTTGAACCAGAAACATCTCAAGCGCTAGGATTTGGTTTCCGTTGTGGTTTCTTAGGGCTTCTTCACATGGAAATCATTCAAGAACGTATTGAACGTGAATTTAAGATTGACTTAATTACAACAGCGCCAAGCGTTATTTATAAAGTTTATTTAACTAACGGTGAAGATGTTATTGTTGATAACCCATCTAATATGCCAGATCCACAGTCTATCGATCGTGTAGAAGAGCCGTTTGTGAAGGCTTCAATTATGGTTCCGAATGACTATGTTGGAGCTGTAATGGAGATTTGCCAAGGTAAACGTGGAACGTTTATTGATATGCAATATTTAGATGAAACGCGTGTTACATTAACATATGAAATCCCGTTATCAGAAATCGTATATGACTTCTTCGATCAATTGAAATCAAATACGAAAGGGTATGCATCATTTGACTACGAGTTAATTGGCTATAAACCATCTAAACTTGTGAAAATGGATATTCTTTTAAATAATGAACAAGTGGATGCTTTATCATTTATCGTACACCGTGATTCAGCGTATGACCGTGGTAAAGTAATCGTAGAGAAATTAAAAGAATTAATTCCGAGACAACAATTTGAAGTGCCAATTCAGGCGACTATCGGAAATAAAGTTGTAGCACGTTCTACAATTAAAGCGATGCGTAAAAACGTACTTGCAAAATGTTACGGCGGTGACATTTCTCGTAAGCGTAAACTTCTTGATAAGCAAAAAGAAGGTAAAAAACGTATGAAGTCTGTTGGTTCTGTAGAAGTACCGCAAGAGGCATTTATGGCTGTACTGAAAATGGATGACAACTAATATTTGAAATAAAAAAGAAGTCGTTTGTGCGGCTTCTTTTTTCTGTATAATTACTTTTTAGACATCTGAGCAGCTCTCATTTACAATAATGAGAGAGCTTTTTAGTTCATATAGAGTTAGGAGATTGTTAATGTCCGAAAATATTCGAAAAGATATTCAAGATAAAATACAAAATGGTAATTTTAATTGTGAAAAGGAATTGACGCTTTCTATTATTAGTGGAAAGTGGAAAGTTGTGATACTGTGGCATCTTGGTGTGGAAGGACCACATCGTTTCAGTGAATTACAACGGTTATTCCCAAGCATTTCTCATAAAGTTTTGTCGAACCAATTAAAAGAGTTAATGGAAGATGGAATTGTTGATCGGACAGTATATCCCGAAATTCCTCCTCGCGTTGAGTATTATATGACGGAACTAGGCATGTCACTTTTACCGATCGTTGAAATGATGTATGATTGGGGAAAAATGCGAATGGAACAAATTCGTAATACGTTAGAGAAGTAGAGAACCCTCCGGAGTGCGGAGGTTTTCTTTTTAGAAAGGTAGGAGTTATATTTGGTACAAGCTGCATATATTCATATTCCGTTTTGTCAGCACATTTGTCACTATTGTGATTTTAATAAAGTGTTTATTGAACGCCAACCGGTTGATCAATATTTAGATTATTTAGAGAAGGAAATAATAAATACGGTTCAAAAAGTTCCGTTTGATAGTATAAAAACGATTTTTGTGGGCGGGGGAACTCCGACAGCGTTAAATATGGAACAGACAAAAAAATTACTCGAGATTATTAATCGTCATTTGCGTCCGTTCGCCCCAAATTGTGAATTAACATTTGAAGCGAATCCAGGAGATCTGCCGAAAGAGAAGTTGAATGTACTGCTAGAAGGTGGAGTGAATCGAATTAGTTTTGGTGTGCAAACGTTCCGTGATGAACTGCTTGAGAAAATCGGGCGCAAGCATACGAGGGAAGATGCATTCCTCGCGATTCGAGAAGCACAGGAAGTAGGATTTAAAAATATTAATGTAGATATTATTTATGCTTTGCCAGGACAGACGATAGAAGATGTAAAAGAAACATTAGATATTGCTTTTACGCTTGGTGTACAACATTTCTCTGCATATTCATTAATTGTGGAACCTAAAACAGTGTTTTATAACTTAATGAACAAAGGGAAATTGCGTCTTCCGGGTGAAGACCATGAAGCGAAAATGTATGAAATAGTAATGGATGAAATGGAGAAACACGGTTATAACCAGTATGAAATTAGTAATTTCTCAAAAGGTGACAATAAAAGTAGACATAATCTCACATACTGGAATAATGAAGAGTATTATGGATTTGGAGCTGGAGCTCATAGTTATGTGAACGGGGAACGTATTCAAAATGTAGGTCCGCTGAAGCAATATTTTAATAAAATTGATGAAACAGGATTTCCGTATTTAGATGTTCACAAAGTGACGGAGAAAGAAAGAATGGAAGAAGAGCTGTTCTTAGGGCTTCGAAAAACAAAAGGTGTTTCTAAAACGGCGTTCCGCAATAAATTTAATGTAGAGATGGATCAAGTTTTCGCGAAGCAGTTACAAAGCAACCAAGAGCAGGGATTGCTTGAAGAGGAAGATGGACATGTGCGTTTAACGCGAAAAGGAAAATTATTAGGGAATGAAGTATTCCAATCATTTTTGATTGACTAATTAAATGTTCCATAGGCGTGAAAAAGTTTCATTATTTCGTGACGTTTCCGTTGACAATTGAATGTCAATTTTGGTAAGTTATTAATAGATTTAGCACTCAAAGACAAAGAGTGCTAACAGAGGTGATGATGAGATGCTTACGGAACGTCAGCTCTTAATTTTACAAACAATTATTGATGACTTTATTGGATCAGCGCAGCCCGTTGGGTCTAGAACGTTGGCTAAAAAAGATGAAATTACATTTAGTTCAGCTACTATTCGAAATGAAATGGCGGACTTAGAAGAATTAGGTTTTATTGAAAAAACGCACAGTTCTTCTGGACGTGTTCCTTCTGAGAAAGGCTACCGATTTTATGTAGACCATCTTTTAGCACCGCAAAACTTACCGAACGCTGAAATTGTACAAATTAAAGATTTATTTGCTGAAAGAATTTTTGAAGCGGAAAAAATTGCACAACAATCTGCTCAAATTTTATCAGAACTTACGAATTATACGGCCATTGTTCTTGGACCGAAGTTAAGTACAAATAAACTTAAAAATGTACAAATTGTGCCGCTTGATCGTCAAACTGCTGTCGCTATTATTGTAACCGATACAGGGCATGTACAAAGTAAAACGATTACCGTTCCGGAATCTGTTGATTTATCAGATTTAGAAAAAATGGTTAATATTTTAAATGAAAAGCTATCTGGCGTACCGATGGAAGAACTTCATAATAAAATCTTTAAGGAGATTGTTACAGTTTTACGTGGGTATGTTCATAATTACGATAGTGCAATAAAAATGTTGGATGGTACATTTCAAGTTCCGTTATCGGAAAAGATATACTTTGGAGGAAAAGCAAATATGCTTTCGCAGCCAGAGTTCCATGACATTCAAAAGGTTAGATCTTTACTTACCATGATTGATAATGAAGCCGAATTTTATGACATTTTGCGTCATAAACAAGTCGGGATTCAAGTGAAAATTGGTAGGGAAAACTCTTCGACGGCTATGGAGGATTGTAGTTTAATTTCTGCAACATATTCAATCGGCGAAGAGCAACTTGGAACAATTGCTATTTTAGGTCCTACGAGAATGCAATATTCTCGTGTAATTAGTTTGTTACAGTTATTTACGAGACAATTTACTGATGGACTTAAAAAGTAAATGAGAGTAATACATTCGCTCAAGTGATGAAATTTTCATTGCTGTGTGTAATATATAATGCTTAGGTAATCATGCTATGCATGATACCTAATACCTTTTAAGGAGGTGAATATTGTGGAAGAGCGTAACGAACAAGTGGTAGAAGAAGTAAAAGAAGCGCAAGTTGAAGAAGCTGTCACGCCAGAAAACAGTGAAGAAACTGTAGAAGAAAAAAGTGAGGCTGCTCTTTTACAAGAAAAAGTAGATGAGCTACAAGCGAAACTAACGGAAACGGAAGGTCGCACATTACGTCTACAAGCTGATTTTGAAAATTATAAGCGCCGTGTCCAAATGGATAAACAGGCTGCTGAAAAATATAGAGCACAAAGTCTAGTTTCAGACATCTTGCCAGCTCTTGATAATTTTGAAAGAGCAATGCAAGTGGAAGCGACTGATGAGCAAACGAAATCCTTGTTACAAGGTATGGAAATGGTGCATCGTCAATTGTTAGAAGCGCTGACTAAAGAAGGTGTGGAAGTGATTGAAGCTGTTGGTAAACAGTTTGATCCTAATGAACACCAAGCTATTATGCAAGTGGAAGATAGTGAATTTGAATCAAACGCGGTTGTGGAAGAATTCCAAAAAGGTTATAAACTAAAAGACCGTGTGATTCGCCCATCAATGGTAAAAGTAAATCAATAATTTACATAAAACTAGGAGGATTCGCCATGAGTAAAATTATCGGTATTGACTTAGGTACAACAAACTCTTGTGTAGCTGTTATGGAAGGTGGAGAACCAAAGGTTATCCCAAATCCAGAAGGAAACCGTACAACACCTTCTGTTGTAGCTTTCAAAAATGAAGAACGTCAAGTTGGGGAAGTTGCAAAGCGCCAAGCAATTACAAACCCAAATACAATCATGTCTGTTAAACGTCATATGGGTACAGACTACAAAGTAGAAGTTGAAGGTAAAGATTATACACCTCAAGAAATTTCTGCAATCATTTTACAAAACTTAAAAGCTTCTGCTGAAGCATACTTAGGTGAAACAGTAACGAAAGCTGTTATTACAGTACCTGCATACTTCAACGATGCAGAGCGTCAAGCAACGAAAGATGCTGGTCGTATCGCTGGTTTAGAAGTTGAGCGTATTATTAACGAGCCAACAGCAGCAGCACTTGCTTACGGTTTAGAAAAACAAGACGAAGAACAAAAAATCTTAGTATATGACTTAGGTGGCGGTACATTTGACGTATCTATCCTTGAGTTAGCAGACGGCACATTCGAAGTTATTTCAACTGCTGGTGACAACCGTCTTGGTGGCGATGACTTTGACCAAGTTATCATCGATCACTTAGTAGCTGAGTTCAAAAAAGAAAATAACATTGATTTAAGCCAAGATAAAATGGCGCTTCAACGCTTGAAAGATGCAGCTGAAAAAGCGAAAAAAGATCTTTCTGGTGTAACACAAACTCAAATTTCATTACCATTCATTAGTGCTGGAGCTGCTGGTCCATTACACTTAGAATTAACGTTAACAAGAGCGAAATTCGAAGAGCTTTCAGCAGGTCTTGTTGAAAGAACATTAGAGCCAACTCGTCGTGCATTAAAAGACGCTGGTTTTGCTCCAAGCGAATTAGATAAAGTTATTCTTGTTGGTGGATCTACTCGTATCCCAGCTGTACAAGAAGCTATTAAACGTGAAACTGGTAAAGAGCCATATAAAGGTGTAAACCCTGATGAAGTTGTAGCATTAGGTGCTGCAGTTCAAGGTGGCGTACTTACTGGTGATGTAGAAGGCGTTCTATTATTAGACGTAACTCCACTTTCTTTAGGTATTGAAACTATGGGTGGCGTGTTCACGAAATTAATCGAGCGTAACACTACAATTCCAACAAGTAAGTCACAAGTATTCTCGACAGCTGCTGATAATCAACCAGCAGTAGACATTCACGTATTACAAGGTGAGCGTCCAATGTCAGCTGACAACAAAACGTTAGGTCGTTTCCAATTAACTGACCTTCCACCAGCACCACGTGGTATTCCACAAATCGAAGTAACATTCGATATTGATGCGAACGGTATCGTTAACGTACGTGCGAAAGACTTAGGAACAAGCAAAGAGCAAGCTATTACAATCCAATCTTCTTCAGGTCTTTCTGATGAAGAAGTAGAACGTATGGTACAAGAAGCGGAAGCAAATGCTGACGCTGACCAAAAACGTAAGGAAGAAGTAGAACTTCGTAACGAAGCTGACCAACTTGTATTCCAAACAGACAAAGTTGTAAAAGATTTAGAAGGTAAAGTAGATGCAGCTGAAGTTGCAAAAGCAACAGAAGCGAAAGAAGCATTACAAGCTGCAATTGAGAAAAACGAGCTTGAAGAAATTCGTGCGAAAAAAGATGCTTTACAAGAAATCGTACAACAATTAACTGTTAAATTATACGAGCAGGCTCAAGCAGCTGCCGGTCAAGCAGAAGGTGCGCAAGGTGCACAAGACGCTGGCGCAAAGAAAGACAATGTAGTTGACGCTGAGTTTGAAGAAGTAAAAGAAGACAAGTAATTCAACTGTAAACATAATAAGTAAGATGACAAAAAGTCAAAGTCAAGCGTGCCTTGACTTTGGCTTTTTTCACGAATGAGAAGCGATGTGTGAGAATCTTAAGTTTTTCGCTTTGCATACTGTAAGTGAGGAAACTTTGTTGCAAAGCACTTTCTTTCGGTGTTAAAATTACGTTTATGTGAAAGATTCGGGGGTTGTAAATTTATGAGTAAACGAGACTATTATGAGGTCCTTGGACTTAGCAAGGGCGCTTCAACAGATGAAATTAAAAAAGCGTATCGTCGTTTGGCTAAAAAATACCATCCAGACGTAAGCAAAGAAGAAAATGCAATTGAAAAGTTTAAAGAAGTACAAGAAGCATACGAAGTGTTAAGTGATGATCAAAAGCGTGCACAGTACGATCAATTTGGTCATGCTGGTGCAAATCAAGGATTCGGTGGATTTGGCGGCGGAGGAGACTTCGGCGGTGGCTTCGGTTTTGAAGATATATTTAGTTCTTTCTTTGGCGGTGGCGGCGGCAGACGTCGTGATCCAAATGCTCCGCGCCAAGGTGCTGACTTACAATATCAAGTCACTTTAGATTTTGAAGAAGCTATTTTTGGTAAGGAATTAAATGTGGAAATTCCAGTAGAAGATCCATGTGATACTTGTAAAGGTAGTGGAGCAAAACCAGGAACTTCAAAAGAAACATGTAAACATTGTTCAGGCTCTGGTCAAGTGAGTGTAGAACAAAACACACCGTTTGGTCGTATCGTAAACCGTCAAGCTTGTGGTCATTGTTCAGGAACTGGACAAATTATTAAAGAAAAATGTACGACATGTCACGGTTCAGGTAAAGTTCGTAAACGTAAAAAAATCAATGTTAAAATTCCAGCGGGTATCGATAATGGTCAACAAATTCGTGTGTCTGGAAAAGGTGAAGCCGGCGTAAATGGCGGACCAGCAGGAGACTTATATGTTGTCGTTCATGTAAGAAATCATGAATTCTTCGAGCGTGAAGGAGATCACATTATTTGCGAAATGCCATTAACATTTGCGCAAATGGCGCTTGGTGATGAAGTGGAAGTTCCTACTGTTCATGGTAAAGTGAAGCTGAAAATTCCAGCAGGAACACAAACTGGAACAGAATTCCGCTTAAAAGGAAAAGGTGCTCCGAACGTACGTGGATACGGCCAAGGAGATCAATATGTAGTCGTTCGTGTTGTTGTACCGACGAAATTGACTTCGCAGCAAAAAGATTTATTACGTGAATTTGCAGGACAAGAAGAGCAGGATGATAGTTTATTCGGAAAGCTTAAACGTGCTTTCAAAGGGGAATAATGGAAATAAAAAATGGAGTTGGTAAATTGTGAAATGGTCAGAAATTAGTATTCATACAACAGAAGAAGCAGTAGAAGCTGTCTCTCATATTTTACATGAAGCTGGTGCTAGTGGAGTTGCGATTGAGGATCCAGCGGAGTTAACGAAAGAGCGCGAGCAACAATATGGTGAAATTTATGCATTGAACCCAGATGAATATCCGGCGGAAGGTGTATTAATAAAAGCGTATTTCCCGCAAACGGATTCTTTACATGAAACGATTGCAGGTGTAAAATCATCTATTGATGTGCTTCCATCTTACGACATCGAAATTGGTACTGGAAATATTACCGTTAACGAAGTCAATGAAGAAGATTGGGCTACTGCTTGGAAAAAATATTACCATCCAGTACAAATTTCTGATACATTCACAATCGTACCGACTTGGGAAGAATATACACCATCTTCTCCTGATGAAAAAATCATTGAATTAGACCCGGGTATGGCGTTTGGTACAGGAACTCATCCGACAACAACGATGTGTATCCGTGCTTTAGAAAAAACAGTACAGCCAGGTGACACTATTATTGATGTAGGAACAGGTTCTGGTGTACTTAGTATTGCGGCTGCAAAATTAGGTGCGTCTTCTGTTCAAGCATATGATTTAGATCCGGTTGCGGTTGAAAGTGCAGAAATGAATGTACGTTTAAATAAAACAGATGATATCGTGTCTGTTGGACAAAATAGTCTTTTAGAAGGCATTGAAGGTCCTGTTGATTTAATCGTAGCTAACTTATTAGCAGAAATTATTCTATTATTCCCTGAAGATGCAGCAAGAGTTGTGAAGTCAGGTGGATTATTTATTACATCGGGCATTATTGCTGCGAAGGAAAAAGTAATTTCTGAGGCGTTAGAACAAGCTGGATTTACAATTGAAGAAGTGTTACGAATGGAAGATTGGGTAGCAATTATTGCACGAAATGCGTAATATAGATTTTAGTCTATAATGAAAAGGGGAGTCTCTCACTATAAGGTGAGAGACTTGCCGTTTGTTATATGAAAAATGATAACGTTTCGTTCTTTTCGTAAGTGTTGACTTACGAAAGGAACGAAACTCTACTAAGGTGATTATATGCAACGTTATTTTGTAGAAGAGAAATATGTAAATGAGACAAGTATTCGCATTGTAGGTGATGACGTACATCATATCGCAAGAGTGATGCGTATGTCAGCTGGTGATCATATTTATTGCTGTGTAAACGGAAAAACAGCAGTATGTTCAATTGATGAAATTACCAGTGAATTTATTAATACGGCTATTGTAGAATGGGTAGAGGCGTCAAGTGAACTTCCTGTTTTCGTGACGATTGCAAGTGGACTGCCAAAAGGAGACAAGCTAGAGTTAATTTTTCAAAAAGGAACTGAGCTTGGGGCGGCTGCATTCTTACCATTTCAAGCATCTCGCTCTATCGTAAAATGGGATGCGAAAAAAGCTGATAAAAAAGTTGAGCGTTTAAGAAAAATTGTGAAAGAAGCTGCGGAACAATCACATAGAAGTGAAATTCCAGAAGTACATGCTCCGGCATCATTTAAGCAATTGCTTTCAATGAGTGGTGAGTATGATGTTTGTCTTGTTGCT
The DNA here is from genome assembly GCF_008274905.1 of Bacillus sp. JAS24-2. NCBI lineage: Bacteria > Bacillati > Bacillota > Bacilli > Caryophanales > Bacillaceae > Bacillus > Bacillus sp. JAS24-2. Next base: position 4,112,130 of record NZ_CP031068.1, on the reverse strand, counting down.
TACGAAGAGGAAGCAAAACAAGGTGAGAAATCTAATTTTGCGAAAGCTTTAACGACAATGAAACCAGGTCAAAAGCTATTGATTGTATTTGGCCCAGAAGGCGGTTTAGCTGAGGAAGAGATTACAGCGCTTCGTGAACATAAATTTGTACCATGTAGTTTAGGACCAAGAATTTTAAGAACAGAAACGGCGCCGTTATACGCGTTAAGTGCTGCTTCGTATCATTTTGAATTGATGGGGTGATGATCAATGTCAACTGTTGCGTTCCATACGTTAGGTTGTAAAGTAAACCACTATGAAACAGAAGCCATTTGGCAATTGTTTAAACAAGGTGGTTATGAAAGAACAGAATATGAAAAGAAAGCTGATGTATATGTTATTAACACATGTACAGTAACGAATACTGGGGACAAAAAAAGCCGTCAAGTAATCAGACGTGCTGTGCGTCAAAATCCAGATGCAGTTATTTGCGTAACGGGATGTTATGCACAAACATCTCCAGCTGAAATTATGGCGATTCCGGGTGTAGATATTGTAGTTGGTACACAGGATCGTGAAAAGATGTTAGGTTACATCGAAGAATTCCGTAAAGAGCGTCAACCAATTAATGCTGTCCGTAATATTATGAAAACACGTGTGTACGAAGAACTTGATGTACCTTATTTCACGGATCGTACACGTGCGTCTTTAAAAATACAAGAGGGTTGCAATAACTTCTGTACATTCTGTATCATTCCTTGGGCGCGTGGTTTAATGCGTTCTCGTGATGGAAAAGAAGTTATTAAACAAGCACAACAATTAGTGGATGCAGGCTATAAAGAAATCGTATTAACGGGTATTCATACAGGTGGATACGGCGAAGACATAAAAGATTATAACTTAGCTGGATTACTTCGTGATATGGAAGCGGAAGTAGGCGGATTAAAACGTCTTCGTATTTCTTCTATTGAAGCGAGTCAAATTTCAGATGAAGTAATTGAAGTGTTAGATAAATCTGAAGTAGTTGTACGCCACTTGCATATTCCGTTGCAATCTGGTTCTAATACTGTATTAAAACGTATGCGTCGTAAATATACGATGGAGTTCTTCCAAGAGCGTTTAGATCGTTTGAAAGAAGCGTTACCAGGCCTTGCGATTACATCTGACGTAATCGTTGGTTTCCCAGGTGAAACAGAAGAAGAATTCATGGAAACATACAATTTCATTAAAGAGAACCGCTTCTCTGAGTTACATGTGTTCCCTTACTCAAAACGTACAGGAACACCTGCAGCACGCATGGAAGATCAAGTTCCTGAAGATGTGAAGAATGATCGTGTTCATCGTTTAATTGAGCTATCTAATCAATTAGCGAAAGAATATGCATCAGCGTTTGAAGGTGAAGTGCTTGAAATCATTCCAGAAGAGCAATTTAAAGACGGCGACCGTGAAGGGTTATATGTAGGGTATACAGATAACTACTTGAAAATTGTATTTGAAGGATCAGAAGAATTAATTGGTAAGCTAGTGAAAGTGAAAATTACGAAAGCTGGTTATCCATATAACGAAGCGCAATTTGTTCGTGTTCTTGAAGATGATGTAAAAAAAGAATCAGCTAGCGCATAAAAAGAGCGTGCAACCGGAAACGGTTTGCATGCTTTCTTTATTTGAAGCGGTTAAGTACTATAAGGTGGGGAGGCGTTTCATGCATCCCTGTATGAAAAAAGATGAAATGATAAAAATATAGTTGTCTTCATCAGTAAAGGATACTAGCTATTTGCATAACTTTTGAAAAGGAAATGCTTCTATTCTTCTTTTATTCTGCCAAATAGTTGACCTGAAGTGATAAAATGTATTATAATCGTAAAAGACATGCTGAAGAAGTGTTTCTTTTTGCATGCTGAAGTTAGTATGTAAGTGTGATGTTTCGGAGGGAGGGAAAGAGAATGTCAAAAACAGTCGTTCGTAAAAACGAGTCTTTGGAGGATGCACTTCGCCGTTTTAAAAGATCGGTTTCTAAAACTGGTACACTTGCTGAAGCAAGAAAGCGCGAGTTTTATGAAAAACCAAGTGTAAAACGTAAGAAGAAATCTGAAGCGGCAAGAAAGCGTAAATTCTAAGAGAGGGTGTAAGTTATGAGTCTTCTCGGTCGTTTAAACGATGATATGAAACAAGCGATGAAGAATAAACAAAAAGAAAAATTAACCGTTATTCGTATGGTTAAGGCTGCTTTACAAAATGAAGGTATTAAACTGCAACATACTCTTACTGAAGAAGAGGAAATAACAGTTTTAGCTCGTGAAGTAAAACAGTATAAGGACTCCCTCCTTGAATTTAAAAAAGCTGGTCGTGAAGACCTTGTTAATAAACTGCAAAGTGAAATTCAGATTTTAAGCGCATATTTGCCAGAGCAATTAACTGAAGAAGAACTAGTTGATGTAATCAAGCAAGTTATTTCTGAAGTTGGTGCGACTTCTAAAGCAGATATGGGTAAGGTGATGACTGCTGTTATGCCGAAAGTAAAAGGTAAAACAGACGGATCACTTGTGAATAAGCTGGTTATCCAGCTATTAGCGTAAAAAAACGTCTCATTTCGTATGAGACGTTTTTTTATTGTTCTTATTAAGGAGAAACGCTATATTGCTTAAAAAGGGTTTCTATAAGTGATAGAAACCCCTCTAGTTAAAGTTTCAATTTATTATTTCCTTGTATAATTCCGATTCTACACCTATTCTTACTTCCTTGACTAAAACTTCTTTCGCAAATAAAAGCTAAGTACCGAACCTTCTGAAAATCAGATTGAAGTTTTATAGCTTGCTCTTCAGCATAATCCTCAAAGGTAACGAAAGAGATTCTAACTATTTTAGATTTTGCATCAGTTGCATAAAATGGCCGGATATTACTGTCGATAATTTGTTTTATAACATTCGAAATTTCTTGACTAAAGCCAATTTACTTTCGTATTTCCTCATTTATTAATTCATTTTTTAATGAACCCTAATATTTTTTGAAATTCATATAACAACCATCTATAAAATATTCTTACTTACAACGTAACATTCAGAGTGGAGAAATTTTCTTTTTTTTTGATTTTATCCCTCATTAACGGGCAGCCCGATTGGTGAGGGGGGATTAAAGTTTCACTTTATCTCATTTGTCCAATAAATGACAACTACTTATTCTATGGTCAGTATGTCACATCCAGAACGAATTGTAACAGTTTTTTTCAAGTTTCTAACTTCTCGCTAGGCTCAATTTCTTAATGTAACTTGTACTGATATTCTGTAGGGGCGCATATTCTTGTATTAATACTTCTATTATTAAAGGTAACATCCTCTGATCCATCATTGTCCTGACAAATATGATTTCATATAGCGACTGTTTTAATTAACATGATATGAACTCTTACAGAATATAGTTATGTTAGTGAAGTCGTTATAACACGATAGGCACTTGTGAAGAAATACATATATATGGGATGAGAGGGGGTCTTTCGAGATGAAGAAATTAGAACAAATGAAAAATTGGTTGACAAAACAAGTAGACCTACCAGTGGATGTATTAATGGATCTACCTCGGATTACTCTTGTTGGGCAAATACATATTTATATAGAAAATCATCGGGGGTTATTAGTGTTTTCAGATAAAGAAGTGCGATTGCTTTTAAAACACGGTCAATTATTAATTAAAGGACAATCCTTTGTTATTAAAACGATTCTTCCAGAAGAGCTTTTGCTCGAAGGGATAATTGAGCAAGTAACATTTTTAGAAAATGAAAAAAAAGGTGATTGAAGTGAAACTTCCATTTGTGAAGTTTTTCTTCTTTATCCTGTAAAAGTTCCGTTGATAGAGACTGATTACAGTTTTACTCGGTTTCATTTTAGTACGAGCTATTTTAATGTTTCAAATAAAAAGTAGTATATCTACTTTTAGAAAGGTAGTGAAGGTGGTAAATGAAAAATAAATGGTTTATAAAGTGGCTTGGATATGTAAAAGTGCGAATTGAAGGTAGAGGAGCGGAACGGTTTGTTAATGAATGTGTACGGAGGAATTTATTAGTTTGGGATGTTAAAAAGATAGCTGATGAAACGTTAGTTTTTTGTATGTTGTTACGCGATGTGAAAAAAATAAAACCAATTTATAGAAAAAATGAATGTAAATTATATTTTATTGGACGTTATGGTTTTCCTTTTTGGAATAAGCGTTTAATTAAAAATAGTGGATTTTTAATTGGTTTTTTAATTTTCTTTTTTGGTGTGATTGCAATGTCAAATATGGTTTGGAAAATTGAAATTACAGGAGCAAAACCTGAAACGGAATATATATTGATGAAAGAATTGGATAAAATGGGTATTAAAAAAGGGAAACTACAATTTCAAATGCCGAATGTAGAAGATGTACAACGCCATTTGACAGATAATATTAATGCCATTACTTGGGCGGGACTAGAAGTAAGAGGAACGACGTATCATTTTAAAATTGTTGAAAAAAACGAACCGAAGAAAGAAAAGGAACAAAGGCCGCAAAATTTAGTAGCAAAAAAAGAAGCGATTATTACAAAGACGTTCGTAGAAGTTGGAAAGCCGGTTGTACTGAAAAATGATCATGTAGAAAAAGGGCAGATTCTCGTATCAGGAATATATGGTAATGAGGAAAGTCCGACGATTGTTTCAGCGAAAGGTATTGTGTATGGAGAAACGTGGTATACATCTAAGGTGGATGTCCCGTTAAAGACGCAATTCCAAGTGTATACTGGTAATGTATACAATGAACATTTTCTTAAATTTGGGGATACGAAAATAAAAATATGGGGATTTCAGCATGATAAGTATAAACGCTCTCGTACTGAAAGTGTAAAGCATGATGTGAAATTATTTGGTTTTACACTGCCGATTGCATATGAAAAAGATGTTGTGAGAGAAGAGGAAGAAGCGAATCGAGAATATACAGAAAAGCAAGCGCTGAAAGTAGCGAAAGAGATGGCCGAAAAAGAACTAAAGAAAAAATTGGATGAACATGCTATGATTGTAAGTGATAAGATTTTGAGTAAAGAGGTTGAGGCGGGTCAACTAAAGGTCACATTGCATTATACTGTGGTTGAAAATATTGCAGAGCCACAACCAATATCCGAATCCGATATTCAAGGAGACTGAGTAATGGCAGAACAATTAGTAGAAATGAACCAACAATTGGAAAATACTAACGAAGCAATCGCTCTTTTTGGAGTCAATGATGCACATTTAAAAGTAATTGAACGAGAACTGAATGTATCGATCGTAACTAGAGGAGAAACTGTTCATGTATCTGGGGCAGTTGAAACGGTGACACTCGTAGAAAAAATCTTACAGCAATTACTTGTTGTAATTCGTAAAAGTATATCAATTTCAGAGAGAGATGTTGCGTATGCAATTCAGCTTGCACAACAAGGGAAAATTGCTCAATTTGAAGAGTTATATGAAGAAGAAATTTTCAAGACTGCAAAAGGTAAATCCATTCGTGTAAAAACAATGGGGCAAAGACGATATATTCATGCGATGAAGAAGAATGATATTGTCTTTGGGATAGGGCCTGCAGGAACTGGAAAAACATACTTAGCTGTAGTAATGGCTGTGAGGGCTTTAAAACAAGGGTATGTAAAGAAAATTATTTTAACAAGACCTGCTGTAGAAGCTGGAGAAAATTTAGGTTTTTTACCAGGGGATTTGAAAGAGAAGGTAGATCCATACTTACGCCCATTATATGATGCCTTACATGATATTCTTGGACAAGAATATACGCAGCGTATGATGGAGCGAGGAGTAATTGAAATCGCGCCGCTTGCTTATATGAGGGGGCGTACGCTTGATGATTCATTTGTTATTTTAGATGAGGCTCAAAATACAACGGGTGCTCAAATAAAAATGTTTTTAACAAGATTAGGTTTTAGTTCTAAAATGGTTATTACAGGGGACCCTTCACAAGTAGACTTGCCAAAAGGGGTAAAATCAGGGCTATCTATAGCTGCTAATATTTTATCTGGTGTATCAGGTCTGTCATTTATTACATTAGAACAAACGGACGTTGTGAGACATCCATTGGTGCAACGTATTATTGAGGCATATGATAAAATGGAATGATCCTATTTGTCAGGATCATTTCTTTTTGTATGATAAGGTTGGCGAACGTCATATTTTTTACTATCATGAAAGATAAGGAAAATAAACTATAGGTACTAGTGTATAAAATGTTGCCTCAAAGTATCGTTTGGTAGAAGAAATGAAAGCTATAAATAGTTTCACTTTATTTCTGGAGAGGAGAAGGTATTGAAATCATGTCAAGATCTCAAGAAATTTCTAAGTGGTTTCGTAATTTACAACATTCGAAAAAACTAAGTTGGATTTCTTACGTTGTATTAGGAGCAGTGCTGTTTTTTGCGCTTATGAATAATGTAAAACCAGAGCAATTAGATGTTAATATGTATTCTATTGCGAAAAAGACAATCCATTCTCCTATAAAAATTGAAGATAAAGTTACAACGGATAAAAAGAAAAAAGAAGCCGCTACAAAAGTTGAAGATCAATATACATATAAAAGTGAGTATAAACAAAACAAAGTTGATATTGTGAATGACGTCTTTGCTAAAGTGGATGAAGTGGTGCAAGAGATTAAAGCTGTTGGACCGGATGATCAAAAAAAGATGACTGATGCTGAGAAAGTGGAGAAGTTAAAAAAGAAACTACCCGCTGACTTAACGAAAGAATTATCTGATTCAAACTTACTAAGTTTGATTAATGCAGATTCGAGCCAATTAGTATTAGCGAAAGATGCTGCGGTCACAGCGATTAATAGTATCATGACTGAGCATATTAAAATGGACGAATTGAAAGATGCGAAAGAACGATATGTAAGTGAGATGAATAGTGTTAATGTTGATAATGGTTTAAAAGAGTCAATTAAGGCGCTAGGAAGATATGCAATTTCAGCAAACTATTTTTATGACCCGATCTTAACGAAAGAGAAGAGAAAAGCAGAGGAAGATTTAGTTCCACCTGTTTATATTCTTCAAGGACAAGTTCTTGTTAGAGAAGGTGAAACAATTTCAAGTGATGTGTATAATCAGTTGAAATTAGTTGGTTTGTTAGAAAAAGGGAACGGCTTTCAACCTTATGTTGGATTAGCGGTACTCATTGGTGTGTTACTATACTTTATGCATAAACAATTTGAATTATTTTTAAAGAGAAAAAGAGAAGATAGACCGTATGTTTTAGCGTATATTACAATTTTGTCTATCACAATCGTCTTAATGAAAATCATTAGTTTGTTTCAAAAACTTGAATACGCGGGGATTGCATATGTTGTCCCAGTTGCGATGGGAACAATACTTGTAAAACTAATGATTGGTGATCGATTTGTCTTTTTAACGAGTATGATTTTTTCTGTATGCGGAAGTATTATGTTTAATGAAGGAGTAACGAGTACATTAAATTATAGTGTAGGGATTTACGTATTGTTAAGTTCATTATCGGTTAGTATTTTCTTGCGAGAAAAAAATCGTCGTACAATGATTTTACAAGCTGGTATACTCGTTTCTGTATTAAATGTAGTCGTATTGGCGGCGCTCTTATTATTACGTAATGGGAATTTTTCGCCTCTTGAAATTGGTACGCAATTATTAATGGCTTCACTTTCAGGGATTATATCATCCGTTTTGGCTATGGGGATTTTACCATATTTAGAAAGTGGACTTGGAATCGTATCAAGCATGAAGCTTATGGAACTATCAAGTCCAAATCATCCGCTTTTACGCAGAATTTTGTTAGAAGCGCCAGGGACATATCATCATAGTGTAATGGTAGCGAATCTTTCTGAGGCTGCTTGTGAAGCAGTCGGGGCAAATGGTGTATTAGCGCGTGTAGGGGCATATTATCATGATGTAGGAAAAACAGTACAACCGCAATTTTTTATTGAAAACCAAATGGGAATTGAAAACCCGCATGATAAATTAGATCCTGTAACAAGTAAAGATATTATAATTGCTCACGTAACGGATGGAGTAAGAATGCTCGAAGAATATCATATTCCACAAGAAATTATTGATATCGCTGGGCAACATCACGGTACAACGTTACTGAAATATTTTTATTATAAAGCTATTAAAGAAGATAAAGAAAAATATACAGAAGAGATGTTCCGTTATCCAGGTTCAAAAGCAACTTCGAAAGAATCGGCAATTGTTGGTATTGCTGATAGTGTAGAAGCTGCGGTACGTTCTATGAATCACCCAACGCCAGAACAAATTAATAATTTGGTGCAAAGTATTATTAAAGATCGACTACAAGACGGTCAATTTAGTGAATGTGATTTGACGTTTAAGGAACTACAAATCGTTGGAAAAACGTTGTGTGAAACGTTAAATGGTATTTTCCATTCGCGTATTACATATCCGGAACTTCCGGAAGAAAAGGAGAAAGAATGAGTTTGTTAATTGATTTTATTGATGAAACAGAAGAAGTAAAAGAAGCGTATATGAGTTTAATTCGTGAAGTGTTAGAAAAAGCAGCTCAAATGGAAAATATCGAGGATGGTGCGGAGGTATCGGTGACATTTGTAGATAATGAGCGCATTAGAGAAATTAATCGTGATTACCGAGATAAAGATCAACCTACAGATGTAATATCCTTTGCGATGGAAGAAATGGGAGAAGGAGAAATGGAGATTGTTGGTGCAGAGATGCCGCGCATGTTAGGTGATCTTATTATCTCTATTCCAAGGGCGAAAGAGCAAGCTGAAGAGTACGGACATTCTTTCGATCGTGAACTTGGATTTTTGGCGTTACATGGCTTTTTACATTTACTTGGTTATGATCACATGACAGAAGAAGATGAAAAAGAAATGTTCGGAAGACAAAAAGAAATTTTAGAAGCTTTTGGATTAGGACGATGAAAAAAGGAAAACTTATAGATAGTTTTGGATATGCTATAGCTGGTATATTCTTTTGTTTTCGTCATGAGCGAAATATGAAAATCCATTATTTAGCCGCAGTCATTGTTATATGCTGCGGCTTTTATTTCCATATTACGAGAACAGAGTGGATGATATTACTTATTGTAATAGGGAGTGTAATGAGTTTAGAAATGGTAAATACGGCTGTGGAAAAAACAGTAGATTTAGCGACTGCCGATATTCATCCATTTGCAAAAATTGCAAAGGATGTTGCCGCAGGAGCGGTTTTATTGTTTGCAATTATAGCTGTTATAATTGGTGCTATTATCTTTTTACCGTATATGGTATAGTTGCATTCCGAAGCTTTTATTAAGCTTTGGAAGTGCCGTAAGGGGCTTTAATGAGAGAGTGTACCTCTTCATAGCTGTGAACAGGAAGGATGCGGGAATATGAATAGTAAACAATTAATTCTAGAAGCAATCGAAGCGCGTAAACAAGCGTACGTACCATATTCTAAATTTCAAGTAGGTGCAGCACTATTAACGCGCGATGGAAAAGTATATCGTGGATGTAATGTTGAGAATGCATCATATGGCTTATGTAATTGTGCTGAAAGAACAGCTTTATTTAAGGCGGTTTCTGAAGGAGATAAAGAATTTGTAGCCATTGCGGTTGTAGCAGATACAAAGCGCCCAGTACCTCCTTGTGGAGCATGTCGACAAGTTATGGTAGAATTATGTAAACAGGATACGAAAGTATACTTAACAAATTTACATGGTGACGTTCAAGAGACGACAGTCGGAGAATTGTTACCAGGAGCATTTTTAGCGGAGGATTTACATGAATAGAAAAGGTTATAAATCAGGTTTTGTCTCTATTATTGGCAGACCGAATGTTGGGAAATCTACATTTTTAAATCGTATTATCGGCCAGAAAATTGCTATTATGAGTGATAAGCCACAAACGACTCGTAATAAAATTCAAGGTGTATATACAGAAAATGATGCACAAGTTATTTTCATTGATACACCAGGAATACATAAACCTAAACATAAACTAGGCGACTTCATGGTGAAGATGGCGCAAACGACATTAAAAGAAGTTGATATCGTTCTGTTTATGGTTAATGCTGTCGAAGGCTTTGGTCGTGGTGAAGAATTCATCATCGAGAAGTTAAAAGAAACGAAACAACCAGTATTTTTAGTTATTAATAAAATTGACCAACTTCATCCAGAGCAATTACTAGAGTTAATTGATCAATATCGTAAACTACATGAGTTTGCAGAAATTGTACCAATTTCTGCGTTAGACGGTAATAATGTGGACGCTTTAATTGGAACAATTAAAAAGTATTTACCAGAAGGACCACAATACTATCCAGATAATCAAGTAACGGATCATCCGGAGAGATTTATTATTGCAGAGCTTATTCGTGAGAAAGTACTACATTTAACACGTGAAGAAGTGCCGCATTCTGTGGCTGTTGTTATCGATGCGATTCAAAAGCGTGAGGGCGGGGCAGTTTATATAAATGCAACGATTGTTGTTGAACGTGCATCACAAAAAGGAATCATCATCGGAAAACAAGGGAAAATGTTAAAAGAAGTTGGTAAGCGAGCTCGTTTTGATATTGAAGCGCTACTTGGTTCTAAAGTATTTTTAGAAGTATGGGTAAAAGTGCAAAAAGATTGGCGTAATAAAATGTCTCAGCTTCGTGACCTAGGTTTCCGCGAGGATGAGTACTAAAATAGAGTCAAGCTGTAATCAGTGGATGGTTGGTTCATCCACTGATTATTGGTTTTTATGAACTTTGATAAATTAGGAAAAATTTTTCTCACATGAAAATGGACAAAATGGGTCAATTTAATAACAACAAAGGAAATTGGTTTATAGGCTACGCTTATTGAGAAAGGTGGATTCTTATGCTAGATTTTACCTGGAAGTTTTTCTCCAAAACAGGAAGCATTGAAACGTACTTGCTTTTGAAAGAAATGGAAAAAGACGTAAACGATGAGATGGATCAACATGAAGAGGAGCTAGCGCATCTAGACTCTCCAATTTCTTGACCCGTTTTGTTCAAACCTTGGATGGTGACGAACATGTTTCAAAAAGTTGAGGGCATCGTTATCCGTACGACAGATTACGGAGAAACGAACAAGATTGTTACAATATTCTCAAGAGAACTTGGTAAGGTAAGTGCAATGGCAAGAGGGGCAAAAAAACCGAAAAGCCGATTAGCATCTGTGTCGCAATTAATGACACATGGCCAGTTTCTTATTCAAATGGGATCTGGGCTTGGAACATTGCAACAAGGCGAGATTATTTCAACTATGAAAGAAATTCGCGAGGACATATTTTTAACTGCTTATGCATCATTTATTGTTGAATTAACTGATAAAGCAACAGAAGATAAAAAACATAATCCGTATTTATTTGAAATGTTATATCAAACGTTGCATTATATGTGTGAGGGTGTTGATCCAGAAGTATTATCATTAATTTATCAAACGAAAATGCTTCCGGTATTAGGGATGCGCCCGTACTTTGATACATGTGCGATTTGTCATCAAGAAACAGACTTTGTCGCCTTCTCCGTTAGGGAAGGCGGTTTTCTGTGCTCACGTCATGCAGAGCAAGACCCGTATCGTATACCGGTAGGAGAAGCTGTTCATAAATTATTACGTCTTTTCTTCCATTTCGATTTACATAGGCTCGGAAATGTATCGGTAAAGGATAGCACAAAAAAACAAATGCGTTTAGTATTGAATACATATTATGATGAATATTGCGGAATTTATTTGAAATCAAGACGTTTTTTAGAACAACTTGATAAGTTTCAAATATAATTTTGGGCCGTATACGGTCCTTTTTACATACTTTCTTTTTCGAATAGCATATTTAGTATATAATATTTAAGAGATAGTATAACTTTTTTCGTTGTGCATTAAAGGTGGTGATTATCATAGAGCTGAATAAACGGCAAGAACATATCATTCAGATTGTAAAAGATCACGGTCCTATTACAGGGGAATCAATTGCAGCGCAATTGGGTCTAACACGTGCGACGCTAAGACCAGACTTAGCAATTTTAACGATGGCTGGTTATTTAGAAGCACGTCCACGCGTAGGTTATTTTTATACGGGTAAAACTGGGGGGCAGCTATTATCTGAAGCTGTTAAGAAAATTAAAGTACAAGATTATCAATCTAGACCGGTTGTAATTGATAAAAATGTTTCCGTATACGATGCAATTTGTACGATGTTTTTAGAGGACGTTGGTACATTGTTCGTTGTAGATCAGATGACTCTATTAGTTGGTGTTGTGTCTCGTAAAGATTTATTAAGAGCGAGCTTAGGAAAGCAGGATTTAACCTCTCTTCCGGTTAATATTATCATGACAAGGATGCCAAACATTGCGATGTGTCGTAGAGAGGATTCTTTATATGATATTGCGATGGAATTAATAGAAAGACAGATTGATGCAATGCCAGTTGTAAAAGATACGAAACAAGGTTTAGAAGTGATTGGGCGAATTACAAAAACAAATATTACACGTGCGTTTGTAAATTTAGTAAATAACGAATAAGTGTAATTTGTTTAAAGTGAGGTAATGTAATGGATAATAAAATCGTATATGTCGTATCTGACTCTGTAGGGGAAACGGCTGATTTGGTTGTTCGAGCAGCAATGGGGCAATTCCCGTTTGCTCCTGATATTAGACGTGTACCATATGTAGAAGATACAGGGACACTAAAAGAAGTGATTTCGATTGCTAAGAGTAATCAAGCACTTATATGTTTTACGTTAGTTAAGCCTGATATGCGCAAATATTTAGTAACAGAGGCTGCAAAAGAAGGGGTAGAGGCATACGATATTATCGGCCCTCTTATTGATCAAATTGAAGAAATTACGGGGCAAGTGCCGAGATATGAGCCAGGCGTTGTCCGTAGGTTAGATGAAGAATACTTTAAAAAGATTGAAGCGATTGAGTTTGCTGTGAAGTATGATGACGGCAGAGATGCACGAGGTATTTTAAAAGCGGATATCGTGTTGATTGGTGTTTCGCGTACATCAAAAACACCACTTTCCCAATATTTAGCTCATAACAAACGCTTGAAAGTTGCGAATGTACCACTCGTGCCAGAAGTTGACCCACCTGAAGAACTATATCAAGTGGCAAAAGAAAAATGTTTCGGTTTGAAAATTACGCCAGATAAGTTAAATCATATTCGAAAAGAACGATTAAAATCACTTGGATTAAGTGATGGAGCAACATATGCAAATATTAATCGTATTCAAGAAGAAATTAATCATTTTGAGGAAGTAATTAGTAAAATAAATTGCCAAGTAATCGATGTATCGAATAAAGCGATTGAAGAAACAGCAAATATTATTGTGAATGCAGTGCAAAACCAAAAAATGTTTTAGCACATTTACCAAAGGTGAATGTGCTTTTTTCGCTCGTGTGAAATATGATACCTATGGATTTTGTAATAGATTGTAGTGTAATGGTTATACTTATACTCCTTTGTCTTTTAGTATATTCAAGGTGTGAGTTTGTCATCCTGAAATGTAAGATGAAAAAATAAAGGGATATGTAGCGTAGTTGAAGAAAATATATTATAATAAAAAATTGTGATAAAAACCTATATTTTACGTTTAGACTTTAATTTTTCAGAATAAACTAGGGATAGGATTTACGAAAAAGACATGTAATTACGTTAAATCGACAAAATCTATACAAGAAAACGCACATTATGGAAGGATTCGCAGAAGGGATGTAGAATACAGAAATATGCAAAGCATCAACAACATATTAGTTGGTGTAGATGTATATCCCGTGAAGGCTGAAATTGTGCAAGTTGGAGCGGAATTTCATGTCGGAATTTTGTTTGTCGCATCATATGCTCATCCTTTAAGGAAATAGCAAGGCAATTGGATCTTTGTAGATACTGAACAAAATGGAGTTGATCGTTATATGGATCAACATGAAAAAGTTACAAATCTCAAGATCAAACAGTATATGTGGCTTGCTACTCTTCTTATAAAAAGGTGTATATGTATTGTTTCTAAGAGATACATTTGTAACAGATGAGCAAATGTATACAATTTTATATAGCAAGTATGTATATGCGATTTATGCAGATAAAGGACCTATAGGAAAGGTTCAAAATCGTTTATACAATGTAATCGGCAACACTTTCTAACAAGTTTAGAAAAATATTGTCGAATTATAAAGGAATTTTTTAATTTATATCGAATACAAAATACGACACGGAGATGGAGTTATGGGGAACAGAATTCCCGAAGAAGTTGTTGAACAGATTCGGACATCATCCGATATTGTAGAAGTCATTGGTGAATACGTTCAACTTAGAAAACAGGGGCGTAACTATTTCGGCCTTTGTCCATTTCATGGTGAGAATTCTCCTTCATTCTCTGTTTCATCTGATAAGCAAATTTTTCATTGCTTCGGATGTGGAGAAGGTGGAAATGTATTTTCCTTTCTAATGAAAATGGAAGGACTGGCTTTTACCGAGGCTGTTCAAAAGCTAGGCGAAAGAAATGGAATTGCGGTTGCAGAGTATACATCAGGGCAAGGACAACAAGAAGACATATCTGATGACACTGTCATCATGCAACAAGCTCATGAATTATTGAAAAAGTATTATCATCATTTATTAGTAAATACGGAAGAGGGAAATGAAGCACTTTCATATTTATTAAACCGTGGTATTACGAAAGAGATGATTGAGAAGTTTGAAATTGGTTATGCATCACCTGCTTGGGATGCAGCGACGAAAATTTTACAAAAAAGAGGTTTATCGCTGTCTAGTATGGAACAAGCTGGCCTTCTAATAAGAAGTGAGAAGGATGGTAGTCATTATGATCGCTTCCGTGGAAGAGTTATGTTCCCGATCTATACGTTACAAGGTAAGGTGATAGCGTTTAGTGGAAGGGCGTTAGGAGATGACACTCCGAAATATTTAAATAGCCCTGAAACACCGATTTTTCACAAAAGTAAATTGTTGTATAACTTCCACCAAGCAAGACCGTTTATTAGAAAGCGTGGGCAAGTGGTTCTTTTCGAAGGATATGCCGATGTACTAGCTGCGGTAAAAAGTGGTGTGGAAGAAGCTGTTGCGACAATGGGAACAGCTTTAACTGAAGAACAAGCAAAACTTCTGCGACGTAACGTTGAAACTGTTGTTCTTTGCTATGATGGTGATAAAGCAGGGCGAGAAGCGACGATGAAAGCAGGGCAATTATTGCTAAAAGTTGGTTGCCAAGTGAAAGTCACATCCTTGCCAGATAAGCTTGATCCTGATGAATATGTGCAACAATATGGGACTACTGCTTTTGAAAATCTTGTGAAATCAAGTGTGAGTTTTGTTGGTTTTAAAATAAATTATTTGCGTTTAGGGAAAAATTTGCAAGATGAGTCTGGCAAAGAAGAATATGTGAAGAGTGTTTTAAAAGAGTTATCGTTGTTACAAGATGCGATGCAGGCAGAGTCATATTTGAAGTCATTATCGCAAGAATTTTCGTATTCAATGGAAACACTTTTGAACCAATTGCACCAATATCGCAAAGAACAAAAGGTACAGCAAAAACAAATAAAGCAGGTTGCTAAACCGTCTCAAGTCGTTCAAACAAAACCGAAGTTAACAGGTTTTGAAAGAGCGGAAAGAGAAATTATTTACCATATGTTGCAAAGTGCAGAAGTAGCTGTTCGTATGGAATCCCATATAGAAGATTTTCATACAGAAGAACATAAAGGGATTTTATATGAACTATACGCATATTATGAAAAGGGAAATGAACCTTCAGTTGGAACATTTTTAAGTTGGCTCTCTGATGAAAAGTTGAAAAATATTATCACTGATATTTCGACGGATGAATTTATTAATCCAGAATACACAGAAGAAGTGTTGCAAGGCCATTTGGAGACGCTTAGACGGCATCAGGAAAAACTTGAAAAGATGGAAATTATCTTTAAAGTGAAACAAATGGAAAAAACAGATCCTGTAGAGGCTGCTAAATATTATGTAGCATATTTACAAAATCAAAAAGCGAGAAAATAGCTTTTTTGATAAAGTTTTAGTATAATGAATGTTTGTATCTCGCGTAAGGAGGGGAACAGATGGCTGACAAACCAGCTCGTTCTAAACAAATTGAAACTGAAATGACCCTTGAGCAAGTGAAAGAACAACTCACTGAGCTCGGAAAAAAACGTGGCGTTCTTACATATGAAGAGATTGCAGAACGCATGAATGGATTTGAAATTGAATCCGATCAAATGGATGAATACTATGAATATTTAGGTGAACAAGGCATTGATTTAGTTGGTGATAATGACAACGAAGAAGGCCCTAATAATCGCCAAATTACAAAAACAGAAGAAGAGTTTGACCTCAATGATTTAAGTGTACCACCTGGGGTTAAAATCAACGATCCTGTTCGTATGTATTTAAAAGAAATTGGTCGTGTAGACTTACTATCTGCAGAAGAAGAAATTCGACTTGCAACGCGTATTGAAGAAGGCGATGAAGAAGCGAAACGTCGTCTTGCAGAAGCAAACTTACGTCTTGTAGTAAGTATTGCAAAGCGCTATGTAGGCCGTGGTATGCTTTTCTTAGACTTAATTCAAGAAGGTAATATGGGTCTAATTAAAGCTGTTGAAAAGTTCGATTATCGTAAAGGTTTCAAATTTAGTACGTATGCAACTTGGTGGATTCGCCAAGCTATTACACGTGCCATTGCAGACCAAGCGCGAACAATTCGTATTCCAGTTCATATGGTTGAAACGATTAATAAGTTAATTCGTGTACAACGTCAATTATTACAAGATTTAGGTCGCGAACCATCTCCTGAAGAGATTGGTGAGGAAATGGATCTTGCTCCAGAAAAAGTACGTGAAATCTTAAAAATTGCACAGGAGCCAGTTTCTCTTGAAACACCAATTGGTGAAGAAGATGACTCTCATTTAGGTGACTTTATTGAAGACCAAGAAGCAACATCGCCTGCGGACCATGCAGCCTATGAATTGCTAAAAGAACAATTAGAAGATGTGTTAGATACACTAACAGATCGTGAAGAAAATGTTCTACGTCTTCGTTTCGGTTTAGATGATGGACGAACTCGTACGCTTGAAGAAGTTGGGAAAGTATTCGGCGTAACGAGAGAGCGTATTCGTCAAATTGAAGCAAAAGCACTTCGCAAATTAAGACATCCAAGCCGTAGTAAGCGTCTTAAGGATTTCTTAGAATAGGTTATTTTTTAAGTTTACTTCACTTTTGTGAAGTAAACTTTTTTATTTTGTTAATTTTTGTTAAAATTTAGCTATGGGCAACGATTACAATTTCTTGTAATTTATTTTACAGAATTGTCTTTTGATTTGCAAATGCTCATTTTTCGATTTTTCGATTAATTTTGTTTATTATATACAAAAATATATGTAGAAAAGCGAAAAATATGATGAGAAACGTTAATAATTATCGAAATAATAAGCGATATGACAATAAAAAACAATAAACTGAATTTATGGAATATTTTTAACAAGTGGTAGTTTACTCTTTTCTGATAGAGCGTTTTCAAGTACAATGGAAATGACTGAATCATCTAACTATTTAGGGGTATAGAGGGGGGAGAAGAGATATGAAACGTAATCCGCTGATTCCGTTCGCTCTTATTGCAGCATTGGGTATTATCGTTATGTTTGTATTTTCATTTCAGGGGCTAAATAAATCTAAAGAGTTAGCTGATGCAAAAAATGGCGGGAAGCCAGCACAAACAGCATCAAAGCCAGAGGATATTGTGAAGCAAAGCTGTACGAGCTGCCATGGTGATCAGTTACAAGGGGCAGTTGGACCTAACTTACAAAAAATTGGTGGGAAACTTTCAAAGGATGAAATTAAAGAAATTCTTTCGAAAGGAAAAGGCAATATGCCTGCCAATATAGTTCCAGCTGATCAAGCCGCTAAAGTAGCTGATTGGTTATCGAAGAAAAAATAAAGTTCCGTATGACAAGCCTTTTGCTTATGCAAAGGGCTTGTTTTTCTATATTTTCTAAAATACGATGAATGATAGAGCGGTGAATTGTTGTTATGGGCTTGCAACAACTACTGTAAATTCATTATCATGGAGACAGACTGACAAGAGAAGGAGTAATGGAAATACATGAATGAAGTAAAGCTTTCAAAACGATTAGAAGAAGTTGTACGTGAAATACCAGTAGGATCTACAGTTGCTGATATTGGATCGGATCATGCGTATTTACCGTGTTATACAATTATAAATAATATTGCTACAAAAGCAGTTGCAGGAGAGGTTGTAGATGGACCATTTCGCTCTGCGCAAGCAACTGTAGCTGAAAGTGGTTTACAAGATAAAGTAGATGTGCGTAAAGGGAATGGATTAGCTGTTATAGCGCCAGGAGAAGTAGATGTAATTACGGTTGCCGGAATGGGCGGAGCGTTAATTCGTGACATTTTAGAAAGTGGTAAAGAAAAATTAGAAGGTGTAACACGTTTAATTTTACAGCCGAATATTGCAGCGCATCATATTCGTGAATGGTTTATTGAGAATGGTTGGGAGCTTATCCATGAAAAAATCGTAAAAGAAGATGGGAAAATTTACGAAATTTTAGTAGGGGAGCGCGGAAATGTTGTAGCGCCTTACTCTGAAAATAAACAAGCTGAATTGTTTATGGGACCATTTTTAATAAAAGAAAAAAGTGAGGCTTTCGTTGAAAAATGGGAAGGAGAATTAAAAAACTTCCAAAATATTTTAAAACAGTTGGAACGTGCGGCTGATTCTGAAGAAACAAAAGCGAAGCGTGGGGAAGTAGAAGCGAAAATGAAAATGATAGGGGAGGTTTTATCATGAGTAAAATTCCAAACGGCCATGAAATTATTTCTTTATTTGAAAGTATGTATCCGAAGCATTTGGCGATGGAAGGAGATAAGATTGGCCTGCAGATTGGAGCGCTTAATAAACCCGTGCAGCACGTATTGATTGCGTTAGATGTAACGGAAGAAGTTGTGGATGAAGCAATTCAATTAGGGGCAAATGTCATTATTGCTCATCATCCTTTAATTTTTAACCCGTTAAAAGCGATTCATACAGATAAGGCGTATGGGAAAATTATTGAAAAGTGTATTAAAAATGATATTGCAATCTATGCAGCGCATACAAATGTGGATGTTGCTAAGGGCGGGGTAAATGATTTACTTGCTGAGGCGTTAGGATTGCAAAATACAGAAGTTCTAGCACCGACATATGCAGAAGAAATGAAAAAAGTTGTTGTGTTTGTGCCAGTCACTCATGCAGAAGAAGTAAGGAAAGCATTAGGAGACGCAGGTGCTGGTCATATCGGCAATTATAGCCACTGTACGTTTAGTAGCGAGGGTACAGGCACATTTGTACCTCAAGAGGGGACAAACCCTTATATCGGGGAAACTGGACAGTTAGAACGTGTAGAAGAAGTGCGAATCGAAACGATTATTCCAGTTTCATTACAGCGGAAAGTGATTAAAGCAATGGTAACGGCACATCCATATGAAGAAGTAGCATACGATGTGTACCCGCTTGATAATAAAGGTGAAATGTTAGGCCTGGGGAAAATAGGATACTTACAAGAAGAAATGACGCTTGGTCAATTTGCAGAACATGTGAAAGAATCATTAGACGTGAATGGGGCAAGAGTTGTCGGTAAGTTAGATGATAAAGTGCGTAAAGTAGCTGTACTTGGTGGAGATGGTAATAAATATATAAACCAAGCGAAATTTAAAGGAGCAGATGTATATGTAACTGGTGACATGTACTATCATGTTGCTCATGATGCGATGATGCTCGGTTTAAATATAGTTGACCCGGGACATAATGTTGAAAAAGTAATGAAACAAGGTGTGCAAAAGCAATTACAAGAAAAAGTGGATGCAAAGAAACTCAATGTACACATTCATGCTTCGCAGTTACATACAGATCCATTTATATTTGTATAAGAAAAATAAAAACCGTTGCTCATGTAAGCAACGGTTTTTATTATTGTTCTTTTTTCACTTTCACGCGAGGTAATATTTTTTGTAACGGTACTTTTCGAACTCTTTCCCATGTAGCGGGATTCATTGGGTCATATTGCTCTAAGAAAGCGATAACTTCTTTCGTAATTGGCGTTGGAGTAGAAGCACCTGCTGTAACAGCTACGTTTTCTACACCTTGTAGCCACTCTAATTGAATTTCGCTTACATCAGCAACTCGATATGCTTTTGTACCCGCGATTTCTTGTGATACTTGTGCTAAGCGATTTGAATTGTTACTTTTCGGATCACCAACAACAATTGTTAAGTCTGCAACATCAGCTTGTTTAGCGACAGCTTCTTGGCGAACTTGAGTAGCTAAACAAATTTCTTTATGGAATTCTGCTGTTGGGAATTTTTTTTGAATGTCCTCCATTAAATGTTGAACATCCCATTGACTCATCGTTGTTTGATTTGTTACTAAAATTTTATCTGTTGGGATTTCTAATGTTTTTAAATCATCGGCTCTTTCGATAAGGTGAACGATGTCAGGTGCAATACCAACTGCGCCTTCTGGCTCTGGATGATTTTTTTTACCGATATAAATGACATGATACCCTTCCGCTTTCTTAGCTTCGATAAGGTCATGCGTCTTGGTAACATCTGGGCAAGTGGCATCGATTGTTGTTAAACCTTTTTCTTTTGCGCGTTGTTTAACTTCTGGAGAAACACCGTGTGCTGTGAAAATAACAGTACCAGAATCAATTTTATCTAAAATTTCTAAGCGACTTGGACCGTCTAATGTGATGATTCCATCTTCTTCAAAAGCGTCTGTAACATGTTTATTGTGAACAATCATACCTAAAATATAAATGGGTCTCGGCAATGATTTATCTAATGCAGCATTACGTGCAATTACCATTGCATCGACAACACCGTAGCAATAACCACGAGGGGAAATTTTAACAATTTTCATATGAGTAATCCTCTCCTTCTAAACAAGGGATACTTTTGTGCATAGTCTTTTACATTATAAAGGAGGAGTGGATAGAAAACAAAGGATTGTTACACATATAGTTTTGGTTTTGTTGCTGTTTGTTGAACTGGTTCTTTCGGTAACTCTTTTTCTATTACAGGTTCAATCACTATTTTCTTTCGTTTTCGTTTCTTTTTTTGAGGTGCAGGAGGCGGACTTTCTACCTCAACTGGCTCTGTTACATTTTCCGTTTGATTTTCTTCCGTACTTTTTCCAGAGGTGAGGATTTTAACAATGCTTGGTAGACTACGCATAATAGGACCATACTGTTCGACGACAGGACCTACAGATTGAACGACTTGGGATACTTTTTCGATGTTGTTTATCATATTAGTGGGATTTGAAATTAAGTTCGAAAAGAAACTGCCGATGCCACTGCTTGCTGTTGCCGCAGCTGTAGTTGCGCCGCCGCGCGTTTCATTTGATTCATACATTTGAGGCGGTATCATTTGCTCAGGGTGTTGCTGCATGTATGGTTGATATTGTGGATGTTGCTGCTGATATTGTTGGTGGTATTGCTGCTGATATTGCTGTTGATATTGTGGCGGTGGTGGTTGCTGATGCATCATCGGTTGCCCTTCCATTTGTCGGTAAGGTGGAACCATTTGCATAAAAGGCTCGGTTGGATCGTGTTTTTTAAAAAGCTTAGCAAGAAAACCTTTCTTTTTTTGTGCCATTGGTGGTAGTTGTGGAATTGGATATGGTGTATAAGGTTGTTGCCCTGGATTCGGATACATTTGCCTTGTAGGGGATTTCGGAAACATGTGAGAAATCCTCCTTTCTTCAGTTAGGTATATACACATACAATATGCAATAAAAGGGAAGAAGGTTAGTTTTTGAAGTGAAAACCTAAACTAAAGATGGATTTTACTTGTAGATTTCGATATAATGTAGACTTGACTGATTTGTGCGCGCAGTAGAAATTTTAGAAAGAAGGTGTAACTTATGACACAACAAACTTTTACACAGTATGATTTTAAACCATTTTTAATAGATGCAGTTCGTGAACTACGCTTTACAGAGCCGACAGGAATTCAGCAGAAAATTTTCCCGGTCGTGAAAAAAGGTGTAAGTGTAATTGGACAATCCCAAACAGGTTCTGGGAAAACACATGCATACTTACTTCCTACATTAAACAGAATTAATGCAAGTCGTGAAGAAGTACAACTTGTTATTACAGCGCCTACTCGTGAGTTAGCACAACAAATTTACGAAGAAATCGTGAAATTAACAAAGTTTTGTGCGGAAGACCAAATGATTACAGCACGTTGTTTAATTGGTGGAACTGATAAACAACGCTCAATTGAAAAGTTGAAAAAACAACCTCATATCGTAGTTGGAACACCAGGACGTATTAAAGATTTAGTAGAAGAGCAAGCATTATTTGTTCATAAAGCAAATACGATTATTGTCGATGAAGCAGACTTAATGCTTGATATGGGATTCATTCATGATGTAGATAAAATTGCAGCACGCATGCCTAAAAACTTGCAAATGTTAGTTTTCTCTGCAACAATTCCTCAAAAACTAAAACCGTTTCTGAAGAAGTATATGGAGAATCCAGAGCATATTCATATCAATCCAAAACAAGTTGCAGCTGGAAACATTGAACACTATTTAGTGCCTTCTAAACATCGTAATAAAATTGATTTAGTGCATAAAATGCTACTTCAATTTAAACCGTATTTAGCAGTTGTTTTCACGAATACGAAAAAGATGGCAGACCAAGTTGCTGATGGATTAATGGAACGCGGCTTAAAAGTTGGACGAATTCACGGGGATTTATCACCACGTGATCGTAAAAAAATGATGAAACAAATTCGTGACCTTGAATTCCAATATATTGTTGCGACTGATTTAGCAGCACGTGGTATTGATATTGAAGGGATTAGCCATGTTATTAACTATGAGCTACCATCAGATTTAGATTTCTTCGTTCACCGCGTTGGAAGAACAGCACGTGCGGGGCATTCTGGTATTGCAGTGACGATATATGATCCAGCAAACGAAGAAGCGTTAGATAGTTTAGAAAAACAACGTCATATTGAGTTCAAGCATGTAGATTTACGCGGAGATGAGTGGGCCGATTTAGGTGAGCGTCGTCGTCGTAAGAGCCGTAAAAAACCAAATGACGAACTTGATGTTATGGCAACGAAAGTTATTAAAAAACCGAAAAAAGTAAAACCAAACTATAAACGTAAACTTGCAACAGAACGTGACAAAGTGAAGAAAAAATATGGCAATAAAAAAAGATAAGGGGTTTCCCTTATCTTTTTTTTATCCCGCTATTTGTGGGAGGTGTAATCAATATGGATAGAAAAGTATTGATTAAAGTTTCACTTAATCCAGCTAATTTAAATGAAAAGTATAGTCTGTATAAATAGTCATATAAATTTGTGTAGTGCATCTTTTGTGAACAAACAATTCACTACATATTTCTACAAATTATGCTATCATTATATCTATTGTATATTGAAGAGGTGATTGTATGTTAAAGATTGGATCTCATGTTTCCATGAGTGGTAAGAAAATGTTATTAGCAGCAAGTGAAGAGGCTGTTTCATACGGTGCAACAACGTTTATGATTTATACAGGTGCACCGCAAAATACACGAAGAAAACCAATTGAAGAATTGAACATAGAAGCAGGAAGAACACATATGGAGCTGAACGGAATTGAGGAAATTATCGTCCATGCGCCGTATATTATTAATGTTGGGAATACGACGAAGCCAGAAACATTCCAATTAGGCGTAGACTTTCTTCGCATGGAAATTGAAAGAACATCGGCATTAGGTGTAGCGAAACAAATTGTTCTTCACCCAGGAGCGCACGTTGGTGCTGGAGCGGATGCTGGTATTCAACAAATTATTAAAGGGCTTAATGAAGTATTAACGCCAGAACAGACGGTTAACATTGCGTTAGAGACGATGGCAGGAAAGGGAACAGAATGCGGTCGTAGCTTTGAAGAAATTGCAAAAATTATTGATGGTGTAAAATATAATGAAAAGCTATCTGTATGCTTTGATACATGTCATACGCACGATGCAGGATATGATATTGTAAATGACTTTGACGGCGTATTAAACGAATTTGATAAGATCGTTGGTATAGATCGTTTACAAGTACTTCATATTAATGATAGTAAAAATATACGCGGAGCAGGAAAAGACCGTCATGAAAACATTGGATTTGGTCACATTGGGTATAAAGCATTGCATCACATTGTACATCATCCACAGTTAATGCATGTACCAAAAATTCTTGAAACACCGTATGTAGGGGAAGATAAAAAAGATAAGAAGCCGCCATACAAATTGGAAATCGAAATGCTGAAAAACGGCACTTTTGATGAAGGGCTTCTTGAAAAAATTAAAGCGCAATAAGGAGGGGGAAATCCCCTCCTTATTTTAGTAGTTGCTGAAATAATGTATTTACTTGTTGGGCAGTGGCAGGGGAAGTTACTTTTGCGATTTGTTTTAAGAGCTCTAGTCGCTCGTTGTTATCGTAAATATTAATATTTTTACCCTTCATAAGTAAAACGATTTGATCAGCTTGTGCGGCTGTAATGGGAACTTCATATTCTTTGCTATATTTTAATAACTCTTTTGTAGAAATATGATTTAATTTTTTATTAACAATTTGTTTAATGAGGTTCATCTTATTATCCTCCTTCACGCGTTCTTCTATCGAAATATATGAGCATATAGCTTGTACATATTCGTATGGAGTTTCTTTTTTCATGAGGAAAAGAAGCGTATGTTATAATATAAGGACAAAACTACAGAAAAAGAGTAAAGGGAGGACTTATGGAGCAAAAGCAACATCGAAAAGAAAGTGTTATTCATCTCATTTATCGTTTAGTTATGATTATTTTTGGAGCAGCATGCGCGGCGGTAGCAATTGAACTATTTTTAATGCCAAATAAAATTATTGATGGTGGAATTATTGGTATTTCTCTTATATTAGATTATCTTACTCCTAACATTTGGTGGTTAAGTTTTTCTACTTTAGTCGTTGTTCTCAATATCCCATTTATGTATTCCGGTTATAAGCAAATTGGAAAAACATTTATGTTATCTTCGACATTTGGTATTGTAGCATTAGCTTTCATTGAGTCAACGTTACATGCGGTACCACCATTTACAACAGAACCTATTTTAGCGACAGTGTTTGGTGGTCTTATTTTAGGTCTTGGTGTAGGACTTGTAATTCGTCATGGTGGATCGCTAGATGGAACTGAAATTATGGGGATTTTATTAACGAAGAAATTACCGTTCTCTGTTGGTGAATTCGTAATGTTTGTGAACTTATTTATTTTTGCATGGGCAGCATTTGTGTTTGGTGTGGAACAAGCGATGTATTCTGTTATGACGTACTATATCGCATTTAAAACGATCGATACAGTAATTCAAGGGCTAGATGAAACGAAGGCGGTTTTAATTGTATCTGATCAATATGAGGAAGTATCAAACGCGATTTTGCATCGTCTTGGCCGTGGAACTACAAAGCTTGTAGCGAAAGGTGGTTACACGGATAAAGAAAAAGAAGTTATTTATGCAGTTGTAACGCGTCTAGAAGTGACGAAGTTAAAATCAATTGTGCATGAAATTGATGAAAATGCGTTTGTTACGATTATGAGCACGCAAGAGACAAATGGTGGTAAGTTTAAATCGGCTATTCACTAAAAAGTTTATAGGAATATTTTTCGAAAGCAGAGAATTTTTCTCTGCTTTTTGTTATAATAGTAAGGTTTCTTGAAAAAATAGATATATTTTAGGCAGATTGGTTTACAACTATAATAAGCTGTACTATAATTCAAATAGATATAAATCGGAATCATTCTGAATTAAAATAGGTGAGATGCTATGAATAATATATTAGAAATTGAAGGTTTAACATTCCGATACGAAGATCGGAATGTGTTAGAAAATATTAATTTGCAAGTTCCGAAGGGAGCTTTTTTAGGTTTAGTGGGACCGAATGGTTCAGGTAAATCAACTTTACTTAAGTGTTTATTAGGTGTTTTAAAGCCAAAAGAAGGAAGCATTCGCGTGTTTGGCGTTGATAGTAAGAAGTTTAAGGAATGGAACAAAGTTGGTTATGTATCCCAAAAGGCAAATAGTTTCAATTCTGGTTTTCCAGCAACTGTTTCTGAAGTTGTGTCAATGGGACTTGTTTCGAAAAAAGGGCTTTTTCGCTTTTTCACAAAAGAGGATAAGAAAAAGGTAGAAAAAGCAATTGCTGATGTAGGGATGAGTGAGTTTCAAGGTCGTAACATTGGAGAGCTTTCTGGTGGACAGCAACAGCGTGTATTTATTGCTCGTGCGCTCGTTAGTGATCCTGAATTGCTTATTTTGGACGAGCCTACTGTTGGAATCGATGTGAAAAATGTGGAAAGTTTTTACGAAATATTAGAGGATTTAAACAAAAGGCTCGGGATCACATTAATTCTTGTTACTCATGATATGGGAGCTGTTACTGAAAAAGTAACACATGTTGCATGCCTAAACCAACATCTACATTTCCATGGAAATGTAGAGAAGTTCCGAGAGTTAGAAGATGCAGAAATGTCCGTCTTATATGGACATCATGTTCATCGTTTAGAACACGAACATGAGCATCACGGGAGGATATAATGATACAAGATTTTTTACAATATGACTTTTTACGTAATTCTTTATACGCAGGTATTTTAATTGGACTTGTTGCACCGCTAATTGGTGTGTTTGTTGTTATTCGTCGTTTATCTCTTATTGCGGATGCATTAAGTCACGTGACGTTATCGGGTATTGCAGCAAGTTTATTACTTGAAAAAACCATTTTTACAGGTGGGTTTTTAAACCCCTTATATATGGGGATGATTTTCTCGATTGGTGGAGCGCTACTAATCGAAAAGTTACGAACTGTATATAAGCACTATCAAGAATTAGCAATTCCAATTATCCTTTCGGCAGGTATGGGGGTTGGAGTTATTTTCATTTCACTTGCAAATGGATTTAACACAGACTTATTTAGTTATTTATTTGGTAGTGTCAGTGCTGTAACAAGTACAGATTTAATTATTATTGGGATTGTAGCAATTGTTGTTGTTGCGACAATTATTTTATTATATAAAGAGCTGTTTCTATTATCATTTGATGAGGAATACGCAGTATCAACTGGTTTAAGAGCGAAATGGATTCACTTTATTTTCATTATATTAGTTGCTCTTGTCATTGCAGTATCAATGCGTGTAGTGGGGGTTCTTCTTGTATCATCATTAATGACGTTACCAGTTGCAGCAAGTATTCGTATTGCTAAAGGATTTAAACAAACAATTTTCTTTTCCATTTTATTTGGTGAAATTGCAGTAATTGGTGGAATGTTTGCTTCGTATCAACTTGATCTAGCGCCAGGTGGTACAATTGTTATGATAGCAGTTCTTATTTTAATCGGTGCGATTTTATGGAAGAAGAAAAAAACTGCATAAAGTAGGGATAGGTATGAATCTAACAGAAGCTTTACGCCTAATGAAAGAAAAAGGATACAAACATACTGGAAAAAGAGAAGAGATGCTCAGATTATTTGCAGCACATAATCGTTATTTAACTGCGAAAGACGTTTTAGAGCATATGAAGGACGATTATCCGGGGCTTAGTTTTGATACGATTTATCGTAACTTAACAGTTTTTGCTGAGATTGGTGTTTTAGAACAAACGGAATTAAATGGTGAAAAACATTTTCGTTTTACTTGTTCTATTATGGAACATCATCATCATTTTATTTGTTTGGATTGTGGGGGAACGAAAGAGATTACTTCCTGCCCAATGGATTTTATGAATAAAGATTTTACCGGTTATGAAGTAACGGGTCATAAGTTTGAAATATATGGTCGTTGTCCAAAATGTGCAAAGTAAAAGCTCGTCGGTTAAACTGACGAGCTTTTTTACGTAGAAAAGAAGGTTGCTCACAAATATTGTGGCAACCTTCTTTTTATTGTTCTTGTGTCTCTTTTTCTTTTTCTCGTTCAGCAGCCATTTCAGCAGCAATTACGTCGATTTCTTTTTTCAGTTCTTCTACCATTGTTTCTTCTGGTACTTTACGAACGACTTGCCCTTTACGGAATAATAATCCCTCTCCACGTGCACCGGCAATACCGATATCAGCTTCACGAGCTTCACCAGGGCCATTTACAGCGCAACCAAGTACTGCAACTTTAATTGGTACTTGAAGTGTAGAGATGTATTCTTCCACTTCGTTAGCGATGCTAATTAAATCAATTTCAATACGACCACAAGTTGGACAAGAGATAAGTGTTGCTGCGTTAGACGCAAGACCGAATGATTTTAATAGTTCACGAGCAACTTTTACTTCTTCAACTGGATCAGCACTTAATGAAATACGTAGTGTATTTCCGATGCCTTTATTTAAGATTGCTCCAAGACCAGCAGCACTTTTTACAGTTCCGGCAAACAATGTTCCAGATTCTGTAATACCTAAATGTAATGGATAATCAAAAGCACGAGCAGCTTTCTCGTATGCTTCAATTGCTAAGTTAACATCAGAGGCTTTCATAGATACGATAATATCGTGGAAATCTAGGTCCTCTAAAATTTTAATATGATGTAGCGCGCTCTCAACCATACCATCTGCAGTTGGGTACCCATACTTTTCTAAAATATGACGCTCTAATGAACCAGCGTTTACACCAATACGGATTGGAATACCGCGCTCTTTTGCTGCATTTACAACAGCTTCTACTTTATGGCGACGACCAATGTTACCTGGATTGATACGTACTTTATCAATGCCGCCTTCAATTGCTTTTAAAGCAAGGCGATAATCAAAATGAATATCAGCAACAAGTGGAATGTTGATTTGTTTTTTTATATCAGCAATAGCATCTGCTGCGCGTTCATCTGGAACGGCAACGCGGACGACTTGACAGCCGGCTTCTTCTAAACGCTTAATTTCAGCAACTGTTGCTTCAACATCATGTGTTTTTGTTGTTGTCATACTTTGTATAATTAATTCATTATTACCGCCGATTGTTAAATTACCGACTTTAACTGGACGTGTTTTTGTACGATGAGTCATTTCATTCACGAATAGATCGCTCTCCTTATAAAAGAAGTTTCTTATTTAGTCCCTCATATCAATGATAGTATACGTGATATAGGGCTATAGAAACCGAAGTACTCGGTTTCACTTTTACTATTGTATCAGCGCCTTTATGTAATTGACAAGGATTAAGTGATAGCTTATCGATATAAGGGGAATTTATAAGACTTTCCAATTTGTATTTTTGTAGCAGATGTACTTTTGTTTAATTGTTTAAAGTCGTCAATGACTTTTTCTATGGAAGGAATTTTTTTCTTGTTAATTTGTTCTGTAATAGAAAGAACTGTCTCACCAGTTTTTACTTCAATTGTTTTATAAGATACATCCGTTTCTTTTTCTGTTTTGTTCTCTTTATTTTGTTGACTGTCTGTGTTTTCTTTTTTAATCGTTTGAGCAGCAGTTGTTTTTTTATATGAACTTAACATCGGTAAAGTACCGATTTTTATATCGTAATAAAATATATAACCGAGAACAAGCACGAATAGGAATATACCTAATCTCTTCATATTCTTCACTCCTTTGCTAGGAATATATGCTTGTCCAAAAAAAAAATGCCTATTTAGGCATTTTTTTTTCGTTCTTATTTTTCTTTCGGTTTTGGAACTTCTTTAATCGTTAAGTACAGAACAATTAAAACAACTGCGATATAGATGAATGTTGATCCAGGTACGACAATCTTACATGCATCCATAATCATAAAGAAGATTGTTGGGATTGTGTAGCTGTATGCAGTTAGTGTCCAAACTTGTTTATAGGATAGTTTACGTTGACCGCTCATAGCAGAACCGATGAACGCAAGTAAAGTCACACCTACAAAAGTGATGAATAATTGGAATAGGTACACTAAGAATCCAATAACAAATAATAAAATTGGATAAATATTATCGAATAAAGAAATAAATTCTTGTAGATCTTTTTTCTCAAGAGATGCACCTAACAAATCGTTATAAGAATACGTTTGTATTTGACCATTTCCCATAGAGACTACTTTATCTTTTAAAACAAATAAACCTGTTTTATTTTGATATTTTTCTAGGTCTGTTGAATTTGGATCAAATACGAAAAGTGCATTTCCTTCTTCTTTTTCAATAGGTTGATCAATATCGGCTTTTAGTTCGCCATTTTCAATTTTAAAATCAGGTAAATCTTTATCGATGACTTGATTTACCATGCTTACACCATCTTGGATAAAACTACCGTACAAAAAAGTTCTTGGAATAGTAGTAATTAAGCAAAGTAGCATAATATACAAAATGGTTTTACCGATTTTTTGAAAACGGAATAGCGCCATATCTTTAGGCGAGTATATGCTTTTTACGAATTGGGTAAATATGGACATAGATTCACTTCCTTTATGTATGTATAAAATCATTGTAACGTAGTAATCTAGAGAATCTCAAGATATATTATATTTACATATAGTGGAGATAACTAAATTTCTTTTATTAACTTTCTTCTTTTAAATAAGAAAAATACAATTGACACTTTTCTTTTCTATATGGTAAATTTATCTTACATTTCTTAAAGAGCATATCCGATAGGAATTCCTTTATTTGATATATTGTTACATACATAATTGTGGACCCTTAGCTCAGCTGGTTAGAGCAGACGGCTCATAACCGTCCGGTCGTAGGTTCGAGTCCTACAGGGTCCATATCCATTTCACATGTTTATTATGTTAGCAGGAAGCTTCCTTGTAGAAGGAAGCTTTTTTTACGGAATATATGAGCATTTTAATTGAAAAGAAGTGGGAATTTTGCTACTTTAATGATAGCAAGACAATGTGATTTATTTGTTTGCACCCTATGGCAATTAGGGTAGAATGAAGTTGTATGTCACTTAAGTGGCAATACATAAACTGGGAGGAATATAACAATGGCAAAACACGAATTACCAAATTTACCTTATGCGTATGATGCTTTAGAGCCTCACTTTGACAAAGAAACAATGAACATCCATCATACAAAACATCACAACACGTACATTACAAACTTAAACGCTGCTTTAGAAGGTCATGCAGAATTAGCTGACAAAAGCGTAGAAGAATTAGTTGCAAACTTAAACGAAGTACCAGAAGGAATCCGTACAGCAGTACGTAACAATGGTGGCGGACATGCTAACCATACATTCTTCTGGACAATCCTATCTCCAAATGGCGGAGGACAACCTGTAGGTGAACTTGCAACTGCAATTGAAGCAAAATTCGGTAGCTTCGATGCATTCAAAGAAGAATTCGCAAAAGCTGGCGCAACTCGCTTCGGTTCTGGTTGGGCTTGGTTAGTAGTAAACAATGGTGAGTTAGAAGTAACAAG
Organism: Bacillus sp. JAS24-2; assembly: GCF_008274905.1. Lineage (NCBI taxonomy): Bacteria > Bacillati > Bacillota > Bacilli > Caryophanales > Bacillaceae > Bacillus > Bacillus sp. JAS24-2. The sequence continues at coordinate 4,080,761 of NZ_CP031068.1, read as the reverse complement.
CACTCCAAACCAAGATTCTCCTTTAACTGAAGGTAAAACGCCAGTTATCGGTTTAGATGTTTGGGAGCATGCTTACTACTTAAACTACCAAAACCGTCGTCCAGACTACATCGGTGCATTCTGGAACGTTGTAGATTGGAACGCTGCTGAAAAACGTTACCAAGAAGCAAAATAATTGTAATAAATATAGAAAAAGCTAGGGGAGAGCCCCTAGCTTTTTTCTATGCTTTCCTTTTACATAATTGGGCTTGTCTTTGGAAGACTAGAACATGAAGTAAAGGAGAGTTGTGTATGAAATGGAAACATATAATTGGTGACGTTGAAGTGAATCGGGATTTAGTGTTATTGCTCCTTATAGGAGGTTTATACACGCTCGCAATTTCTTTATCGAATACGTTTGTAAATATTTATTTATGGAAACAAACACAAAATTATGTGAATCTTGGCTTGTATAATTTAGCAAGCGTGGTATTACAGCCTCTCACATTTCTTGTAGGGGGGAAATTAGCGAAACGTATCGATCGCTCGATTTTATTACGAATAGGGGTAGGAACGCTCGCAATTTTTTTTATCGTTGTCTTAGTAGCAGGAAAAAGTGCTTCTCAGTATATTTTATTAATGGGGGCTCTTTTAGGAGTAGGATACGGTTTTTACTGGTTGGCTTTTAACTTATTGACATTTGAAATTACAGAACCAGAAACAAGAGATTTCTTTAATGGGTTTCTTGGACTTCTTACATCCTTCTCTGGGATGATCGGACCAATAGCAGCAGGATACACAATTTCACGTATGGAGAAATGGAGTGGTTATACTGTTATATTCTTTCTTTCATTAGTTCTATTTGCAATTGCTATCGTCTTAAGCTTCTTTTTATCTAAAAGAGAATGTGAAGGGCGTTATGAAATCGTGCAAGTATTGAAAGAACGACGGATTGATAAAAATTGGGGAAAGATTACACGAGCTCATTTTTTCCAAGGATTGAGAGAAGGAACGTTTATTTTTGTCATTTCAGTATATGTTTATTTAGCAACTAATAGTGAGTTCGCATTAGGGAAATACAGTTTAGTGAACTCTGCTGTATCCTTTGTATGTTATTACTTAGTTGCTCGTATGTTAAAGAAAGAGTGGCGAAAAAAAGCAATTTTACTTGGAGGCATTATTTTATATGCTGTCGTCTTTTTAGTTATTTTCAATGTTACATACACGAAATTACTTATTTATGCAGCATGTATTGCGATTGCATACCCTATTTTACTTGTTCCGTACGGATCAATGACATATGACGTAATTGGTAGAGCAAAAAATGCGAGAGAATGGCGTGTGGAATATGTCGTTGTTCGGGAGTTATGGTTAAACGCCGGAAGAATCTGTTCCATTTTAAGTTTTTTATGTGCTGTACTATTCTTTCCACCTGAAAAAAGTTTACCTTACTTATTATGTATTTTAGGTGCTGGACATTTTCTTATTTATTTTGCAGTTAAAAATGTCAAATATGATGAGGGAAATGCGAGTAAAACAAGTGTTGTAACGCAAGGGAACGCGCAAAACCAAACTGAACCAGAAGGTTAACTTCTCGTTTGTTTTATGCTAGAATAGAAAAAGATGTAAGACAGCAGTGAGGACACCTGTATGAAGGTGTCCCTTTCACATTACATAGCTGTTGGTAGAGGGGGTTTGTATGAGCAAGAAGCAGAAGCAAAATAAGAAAAAGACCCACGTTCCTTTTCGATTAAACGTGTTGTTTTTCTGCGTGTTTTTAATGTTCTCCGCGGTTATTGTAAGGCTCGGATATGTACAAATTGTTCGCGGTGAAGAATATAAGAATGAAGTGGAGAAGAAAGAAAACTCAACGATAAGTAATCCTGTACCGCGTGGGAAAATATTTGACCGTTATGGGCGACCTGTAGTAGATAATGCAGCCATTCGTACTATTACATTTACAAAAATGAAAGGATCAACTGCAGAGGATCGCTTAGAAACAGCGAAAAAGCTAGCAGATTTGATTGAAGTACCGACAGATAAATTAACAGATCGCGATAAAAAAGATTATTGGCTTGCTATGCATAAAGAGGAAGCTAAAGAAAAAATTACGAATAAAGATCGTCAAGAGTTTAAAGATAAAAAAATTGATGATAAAGAATTAGACGAGCGTCAGCGAAGTCGTGTGACAGAAGAAGAGATTAATCAATTATCCGCCAAAGATCTAGAAATACTAGCGATTAAGAGTAAGATGGACGGCGGATATGCAATGACACCTCAAGTTATTAAAAAGGATGCTACAGAAAAGGAATATTCGATTATTAGTGAAAACCTAGCAGCATTACCAGGTGTAGATACGAATGTTGATTGGGAGCGAAAATATACGTACGATGATTTATTCCGAAGTGTACTTGGTGGGGTGTCGACATCTGATGAAGGCTTACCGAGAGAAAGACTAGATTACTATCTTGTTCGTGATTACAATCGAAATGACCGAGTAGGAAAAAGTTATCTTGAACAACAGTATGAAGATAGCCTGCATGGTACGAAAGCAGAAGTTAGAAATGTTACAGATAAAAACGGTAATATTTTAGAAACGATTAATGTATCAAAAGGACAAAGTGGTAATGACCTGAACTTAACAATTGATATGGAATTACAAAAGCGCGTGGAAGATATTCTTGCGAAGAATTTAATGAGGTTTAAAGGAAGTGAACCTCTTTTAGATCGCGCATTTGTTGTAATGATGAACCCAAAAAATGGTGAAGTTTTATCTATGGCGGGGAAACAATTAGTTAACGAAGATGGTCAAACGAAAGTAAATGACTTTGCATTAGGTACCATGACAAGTTCTTATCCGATGGGGTCAACTGTAAAAGGTGCAACAGTACTTACTGGATATCAAACTGGTGCGATTCAACCAGGGGCAGTACAATTGGATGAACCAATTAAATTAAAAGGTACACCTACGAAGTCGTCTTGGAAAACGATGGGATACATTAATGACCTTACAGCTTTAAAAATGTCTTCTAACGTTTATATGTTTAAAACAGCGATGAATATCGCCGGTGTTCCATATGTGAGAGGTGGTACGTTAGATATACCTCAAAAAGCATTTGATACGATGCGTTATTATTTCGGACAGTTTGGACTTGGTGTAAAAACAGGAATTGATTTACCGAATGAATCTGCTGGTCAGATGGGTAAGAGTAGTCAACCAGGTTTCTTACTAGATTTATCAATTGGACAGTATGATACGTATACACCGCTTCAATTAGCGCAATATATTTCGACGATTGCCAATGGTGGATATCGTATGCAACCACAAGTTGTAAAAGAAATTCGTCAACCGGCAGTGAAACCAGATGAAGTTGGGAAAGTTGTTCAATCTATGGAACCGAAAGTATTAAATCGTATTGATATGCCAGAATCGCAAATTAAACGTGTTCAAGAAGGATTTAGACAAGTGTATAATGATTCAGGTGGTACAGCTACAAAGTACTTTACAGGTGCAAAATATAAAGCTGCTGGGAAAACTGGTACAGCTCAAACTGTGTATGGTGGAGATAAAGAGATTGGTAGAAATGCAAAAGGTGAACGTGTGGAAACATATAACTTAACATTAGTAGGTTATGCGCCACTTGAAGATCCAGAAGTAGCATTCTCTGTTGTCGTTCCATGGGTACATGATGATAAGACTGGTATTAATGGATATATTGGTCGTGAAATTATGGACGCTTACTTTGATTTGAAAAACAAAGAAGTAAATGGTGAAGCTCCAAAAGATGATAAAGACAATAAAAACAAAGATCAAGATGATGAATAAAAAAGTTGTAAAAAAGCACACTATATGAAAAGATAGTGTGCTTTTTTTTATGGTTTATGCATATCGTGTAATAAATGTGGACAAGTATACAACATTTAAAAAACGCGGCCCTATAAATGATACTTGTATATGGTGGGATAGGGGATAAATATTTTATAGGGAAATCATCAGAGGAAATGAATAGCTACTACTGAATTAAAATTGTATCGTATGTTGATTTTTGTGGAACTTTACAAAACTTTTACAAACAATTAAAACCGAATTAATAGTTTAGCAGTATTCTTATATCTGTAATCCTGTTATTTTCGGTTACTTCTAGGAGGAAGAACACGTGAAATGGATGCGTACACCGATTAAGATTTTCGTATTATCAATATGGTTCCTCTGTTTTGAAATGTCTACTGCATTTGCTTTAAATGATAAGGGAGAAGTGAGAGTTGATGGATCCTCAACGGTTTTTCCTATTATAGAAGCAGTAGCGGAGGAATATACAAAGGTGCATCCAGACGTGAAAATTTCCATCAGTATTTCTGGAACTGGGGGAGGATTTAATCGTTTCAGTAAAGGAGAAGTAGATATAAATAATGCTTCGAGAGTAATGAAACAAGTCGAGAAAAATGAAATGAAGAAAAACTCTATTCAGTTCACACCTTTTGAGGTTGCTAACGACGGTCTTACGATTGTTGTGAATCGCCATAATACATGGGTAGACGATATGTCAGTAGACGAGTTACGACTACTTTGGAGTGAAGATGGAAGAGAGAAGCGATGGTCACAAATTCATTCAACATGGCCACGTGAACAAGTGAAGTTTTATGCACCAGGCGTAGACTCTGGTACGTATGATTATTTTCAAAATGTCATCTTACAAAATCATCGCATTGTAAAAAAAGTCTCTTTGTCTGAAGATGATCAAGTTATTATGCAAGGGGTAATGAATGATAAACATGCCATTGCTTTTGTAGGATATGCTTATTATATGGCTAATCGAGATAAGGTGAAAGCAATAAAAGTAAATGGTGTATTTCCGACGAAAGAGACCATTCAATCAGGTAAGTATAAGCCGTTATCTAGGCCGCTACTTGCTTATGTGAATAATGCATCTATCCGAAATAAAATGAATGTAGCAAACTATGTTGAGTTTATGATTCAGCATGTCGGTAACCTCGCTGAAGAGGTCGGGTATGTAAAATTACGAAAAGAAAAATACAATGAACAGCTGCGTATGTTAACAGAAATAAAAAGGTAATGTCAGGGTGGAAAGGGGTTTTCATCTTTGGCTCATAATGACAAAAGTCAAATTACATTTTCTGTACAACATTTGATTGAAAGAAATACAAAACAAAGAAAAAAAACGCAGCGAATCAATCGAATAGTGCCTTTATTACTAAAAATAATTGCTAGCGTTTCTATTGTGACGACACTTGGAATTGTTTTTACGCTCTCTAATGAAACAATCATGTTTTTTCAAAAAATATCATTATACTCCTTTTTGACGGAGAAAGAATGGTTACCATTTTTTGAAGACCCTAAATTCGGTATATTACCACTCATATGTGGAACGTTCCTTATAACTGCAATTGCTATGTTTGTAGCAATTCCTATCGGTTTAGCGTGTGCCGTATTTTTAAGCGAATATGCTTCAAATAGTGCACGGAAAATATTAAAGCCGATGTTAGAGCTATTAGCAGGTATCCCGACAATTGTATATGGTTTTTTTGCATTAACAATTGTTACGCCGCTTTTACAAAGGCTTATACCAGATTTGCAGTTTTTTAATGCGATTAGTCCAGGAATCGTTATCGGATTTATGATGATGCCTACAGTTGCATCTCTATCTGAAGACGCGATGAGAGCTGTGGCGAAAGGGACGAAAGAAGCTTCATTAGCACTCGGAGCGACGCGGTTTGAAATGGTAAAACAAGTGGTGTTTCCGTCCGCTTTTACAGGGATTATGGCAGCAATTATATTAGCGGCTTCTCGTGCAATTGGTGAAACGATGATTGTTGTAATTGCAGCAGGATCCACACCGAATGTATCGCTTGATCCGACACATTCTATTCAAACGTTAACAGCCTATATTGTGCAAGTAAGTTTAGGTGATGCTCCGCATGGAACGATTACGTATTACAGCATGTATGCTGTAGGTGCAACGTTATTTTTGTTTACCTTTATTATGAACATCATTTCGCAGTCTATTATGCGCCGTTTTAGGAGGATGACATAATATGCGAATGTTGAATCATAAAAAAATACAAAAAAACATGGCATCACGCTTTTTAAAAGATCGAATTTACAAATTGTTATTTTATATAGCAATTTTATTTTCAATGGTAATTTTGTTTTTGTTACTGTTTCAAATTGTTGAAAAAGGTATAAGTTATCTTTCAATAAATTTCTTTACAAATTTCGCTTCACGTAATCCGAAAGAAGCTGGTATTGCTGCAGCTTTGTCAGGGACAATATTATTTATGAGTATTGTTATACCTGTTTCTTTTATATTTGGAGTTGGAACAGCACTTTATTTAGAGCAATATGCGAAGGAATCTCTATTTAAAAAAATAATAGAGATTAATAATCAAACGTTAGCAGGAGTACCATCCGTTGTATTTGGATTGCTTGGTTTAACTATTTTTGTATATGCTCTTCATTTAGGAGAGAGTATAGTTGCAGCAGCACTGACGATGAGTCTACTCGTTTTACCAACAGTTGTTGTGGCGAGTCAAGAAGCAATTCGATCAGTACCAAGTGTATTATTAGAGGGTTCTTACGGATTAGGTGCTACGAAGTGGCAAACGATGTATCAAATTGTATTGCCATATGCTTTCCCAGGGATTATAACGGGCTGTACGTTAGCGATATCAAGAGCAATTGGAGAAGCTGCACCACTATTAGTTATTGGGGCACTTGCGTTTGCAAATTATGTTCCATTTAGTATGTTTGATAGATTTACAGTTCTACCAATTCAAATTTTTAATTGGATGAGTAGGCCACAAGAAGAATTTCAGTATGTAGCAGCAGCTGGGATGATTGTTTTGTTAGGTTTGTTGCTATTTATTAATATATTTGTTTTATGGTTACGAAATCGAAAATAAGTTGGAAGTGGATGAAAGGGGAATTCAAATGGTAGCAACAGTAGTAAATGTACAGGTGAAAAACGAAGAGAAAATCGAGACTGCGCCAAAGAAGGTAGTATTTGATACGAAAAACTTAAATTTATGGTATGGGGAAGACCATGCTTTAAAAGATATTAATTTAAGTATTCATGAGAATGAAGTTACAGCCATTATCGGTCCAAGTGGCTGTGGTAAATCAACTTACTTAAAAACATTAAATCGCATGGTAGAATTAGTACCGATTGTTCGAACTACAGGTGTAATTGAATATAGAGAACGCAATATATTTGATAAATCATATCCAGTTGAAGAATTAAGAACGCATGTAGGAATGGTGTTCCAAAAGCCAAATCCATTTCCAAAATCTATTTATGAGAATGTAGCATACGGTCCAAAAATCCATGGTATTCGTGACAAAAAGACATTAGATGAAATTGTTGAAAAAAGTTTACGTGGAGCAGCGATTTGGGATGAGTTAAAAGATCGTTTGCACGATAATGCATACGGTTTATCTGGTGGACAGCAACAGCGTCTATGCATCGCACGCTGCTTAGCTATTGAGCCAGACGTTATTTTAATGGATGAGCCAACATCGGCATTAGACCCAATTTCAACATTAAAAGTAGAAGAATTAATTCAAGAGCTAAAGAAAGATTTTAGTATTGTTATCGTAACGCATAATATGCAACAAGCAGCGCGTATTTCAGACAAAACAGCTTTCTTCTTAAGCGGGGAAGTTGTGGAGTATACAGATACAAACAAATTATTTACGACTCCTTCAGATAAGCGTACAGAAGATTATATTACAGGTCGCTTTGGTTGATATCGTTTCAAAGCTAAGAGCAAATGCCCTCTTAACAGAGGGCATTTCTTATTTTATCTTACTGTTAATAGAGAACTAATACTTCTCCTTATCTTAAGGTTTATTACAAGCGCAAGAGGCTATGTAGGAGATTTACCCCGCTATTTGCGGGCAGTAAGACCCCCACCTTAAAATTTAGCGAAAGCAAAGAAGTTAGGGAGGGGATCTTGCTGCCTATCAAATCCCGATTGATGAGGGTTGATTAAAGTTTCACTTTTATATAATGGCACATAATATTGAGGGGGAAGAAAAATGGTAAGAGAACAGTTTCAAGGTGATTTAAAAGCGTTACAGCAAAAGGTGATCGAGCTTGGAGAATTAGCAAATGCGGCTTTATTGATGGCTATGGAAGGTCTGCATACAAGGGATGTAGAGAAAGCGTTAGAGGTCATTGATGGTGATTACCGCATGGATAATTTAGAAGAGGAAATAAACGATCTTGCGCTTATGCTCATTACGAAGCAGCAACCTGTAGCAAGTGACTTAAGAAGGATTTTTATTTCAATTAAAACAGCGACAGATTTAGAGCGTATTGCAGATCATGCTGTTAATATTGCAAAGGCTACAATTCGTCTTGGGGAAAAAGAAGTGGCTGTTAGTTTGCACAACCTGGATGAAATGTTTGCGGTTGCAAATGAGATGTTGCATTTAGCGTTAGAAGCATATGAACAAGAAAATTTAACTTTTGCGAAACAAATTGCTGAAATGGATGATTCCGTTGATGAAATATATGGAAAAGCAATTCGTGAGTTTATATCGTCGGTTCCGGAACAACCAGAAGCAATTACGCAAATTACACAATTATCATTTGTCGCGAGATATATTGAGCGTGTAGCAGATCATATTACAAATATTGCTGAAAATGTCTTTTATTTAGTAAAAGGAAAGCATTATTTATTGAATGAGTAGGAATAAAAGCAGGTGATGAGAAATCACCTGCTTTTTTTAGTCAAAACATGACAAAAAAAGCTCGTTGTTTCCTTTAGTTTATGATGATAAGATGTATCATAATGTAATGGAAAAATTAGTATATATGTTTGTCGTTAATAAGTATTATTTACCAATTTATAGTAAGCGCTTTCTTGTTGTTTGAAACATACGTTTTTATAGGTGAGAAATTTAATTATATGGTCTTCTAAATGAGGATTTGTTTAACTAATCAAGTTTATGCTGCTAGTTCATGTGGGATAGGGAATATACATATGGTATATGGAGTTACTGAACATTATATAAGTGGAGGCTGAAGTATATGAAGGGGGTTATTTTAGCTGGAGGAAAAGGAAGACGCCTTAGACCATTAACATGTAATACTCCAAAGCCGATGTTACCATTATTAGAAAAACCAGTTTTAGAATATAATATTGAGTTATTACGTCAGCATGGTATTCGTGAAATTGCAATTACTGTTCAATATATGAGTACGACCATTAAGCAATATTTTGGTGACGGTAGTAAATGGGGAGTTAACTTGTATTATTTTGAAGACTCTCCTCCGCTTGGCACAGCAGGGAGTATTAAACAAGCAGAACAATTTTTAGATGAAACATTTGTTGTGATAAGCGGGGATGCATTAACTGACTTTCAATTATCAGAAGGAATTAGGTTTCATGAACAAAAGAAAAGAATGGTAACAATGTTTGTGAAAGAAGTAGAAAATCCACTCTCATTTGGATTGGTTGTAATGAATAAAAACCAGGAGGTTACACGATATATAGAAAAGCCGGGCTGGAATGAGGTAGTATCTAATGTTGTGAATACAGGCATATATATTATGGAGCCAGAAATCTTTTCTTACATACCGCCTAGGCAATTTTTTGATTTCAGTCATGATGTGTTTCCGTTATTGGCAAACAAAAATTTGTTATTCGCATATTTGTCAGAAGGTTATTGGTTAGATATCGGCACATTTAATCAATATCGACAAGCACAATTTGATTTGTTAACGAAAAAGTTACAAGTACCTATTCCTTATACAGAAGTATTACCTATGGTATGGATGGGGGAAGGGGTGACGATTGGTAAAGGGACGAAAATTCATGGCCCCTCTTTTATTGGAGAAGGAGCAAAGATTGGTACAGGAGCTGTAATTGAGCCATATTCTATTATTGGGAAAAATAGTATCGTTTCAAGTTATTCTCATCTTCAAAAAAGTATTGTTTTTGCGAATGCCCACATTGGGAAGTATTGTGAACTATTAGAAACGACAATAGGAGAGCGTACAATAGTTGAAGATGATGTTACACTGTTTCAAAAAAGTGTTGTAGCGGATCACTGTCATATCGGGAGAAGTACGGTAATTAAGCAAAAAGGAAAACTATGGCCTTATAAGGCGATTGATAGTCATTCGATAGTAGGAGCGGCTGGTATTCAAGAGAGTGAAATGAGTGCAGGGTGGTTACAAAAAAGCCGCATTGTAGGAAGAGGGAATGTTGAAATTACTCCCCAGTTTATCGTGAAGATTGCGATGGCGTATGGTTCTCTTTTTGAAAAAGGAGAAAGTATATTAATTGGAAGTCAAGAAAATATAGAAACAACCTCTTATAAAAATTTATTTTTACATGCTATTCATGGTATAGGGATTCATACGATGGAATGTAAAGAAATGAACGAGTCACTTTTTCAATATAGTGTTCATCATTTGCAATGTGCAGGTGGTGTTTTCATTCAAGTGGAGAATGAGAATGAGATTGTTATAAAGTTATACGGTCAAGCTGGCATGCCGTTAACGTATAAGCAGCAAAAAGAGATAGAACAAATATATATGTCCGAATTGTTTTATTACGTGCAGGAGAAAGAAATGGGGCGTAATAAGCTCGTTCATGTTTCTATGAATGAGTATATAGAAGTTATATTGGAGCATATTGATATCGAGAAAATACAGATGCAGAAGTTTCATCTTCTTATTAATAAGAGAAATGATACGTTGCAACATTTACTTATGCTCTTTCTGCAAAGACTTGGTTGTACAGTTACATGGATTTATGCAAGCGAACAAAAAGATCATGTGAAAGCTTTGATGAAATCAAGTAAAGCGAATATGGCTCTTATGTTTTCGGAGAAAGGAAATCATTTCGAGTTATACGATAAACATAGTAATATTTACCAAGGTACAGATTTTGAAGAGGTAGATATTCCAGATTTCTTGCTCGAATCGACAGGAAATATTTACCCAATGTCTTTGAAGTTAGGAGAATGTTATCTTCTATTTTATACGCAGGATGAAAGAAAATCGTTTCAAGTGAGGTGGAAGCGAGATATTTTATATCGGATTGGAAAATTATTCGAGCTAATAGCATTGCAAGGAAAAACGTTTCTCAGCATAGTAGAGCAATCACCTCCGCTCTATTTACTTTATGATGAAGTGGTATGTTCATGGAATGAAAAAGGGGAAATTATGAGGAAATTATTGGATGATATAGAAAGGAAGGGAGAAGGGATATTTGAAGGAGTGCAGTTCAAATATACTGAAAAAGAGTGGTCTTATATCGTTTCTGACATAAAACAACCAAAATTTTTGGTGTATTCACATGCTAGAAACCCAGTAATAGCAAGGGAAAATATGAAAAATCTTATAGAAAAAATTAGACAATATCAAAAGGTGTAGAATTTTTATTTTAAAAGTGGTATTATAGTATAGTCTGATTTAAGTTATTAGTACTGGAGGGAAATAAGAATGCGTGTGAATATTACTCTAGCATGTACAGAATGCGGAGATCGTAACTATATCTCAAAGAAAAATAAACGTAACAACGCTGAGCGTATCGAGCTTAAAAAGTATTGCAAGCGTGACAAGAAGTCTACGTTACACCGTGAAACAAAGTAAGCAGTAGGAATATTTTCCTACTGTTTCTTTTTTTATTCGATTCCTATGTTAAAAGTGATACACTATCAGCATAGAGTAAAGTGTCACTGTAAGGGGGAGAATGTGTGAAAGCAGAGAAAGTACGTTTGCGTAAACAAATAATAGAACACATGAATTCTTTATCAGAAGAACAGTATACAACTTTATCAGAACAGATTGCATTTTCGTTGTATGCGCAAAAAGAGTGGGTTGAAGCTAAAACAATTGGAATTACTCTTTCAATGGAAAATGAAGTGAATACATATCCTATTATCGAAAAAGCTTGGGAAGAAGGAAAGAAAGTTGTAGTTCCTAAGTGTAATAAAGGAACAAGAACGATGTCCTTCCGGCAAATTAATAATTTTGATCAATTAGAAACGGTGTATATGAATTTACGTGAACCGATTCCCGGGCTTACGGAAGAAGTGAATATGGATGAAATTGATCTTCAAATTGTCCCAGGCGTAGCTTATACAGAACGAGGAGAGCGAATTGGGTACGGCGGTGGCTATTATGATCGTTATCTCGTGCATTATAAAGGGAAAACGCTGTCATTAGCGTATGATTTTCAAATGGTAAAACACATTCCGGTAGAGCCATTTGATAAAAACATAGAAAAAATTATTACAGAAAAAGGAACACTGCTTACAAATAAGCTTGTATAGACAAATAAAAATTGACGAGACTTTTTCTTCTTGATTATAATAAAATATGTGAACGTTTTCTTATTATAATTTTTTATAGTAAGTGAGCATAGAGGGTGATGAAATGGTATCTATTTATGATATTCAGCAATTGCTAAAGAAATTTGGTACGATTATTTATACGGGAGATCGAATTGCAGATTTACAATTAATGCAAGATGAATTGCGTGAATTAAATCAATCACAGCTAATCGATCCACAAGACTATCAAACAGCTTTATTTTTATTGAAGCAAGAAATTCAAAAAGAGCTAAATAAGAATTAGATAAAGGTAGGTAAGCAACATGGAAGAGAAATGGTTAGTTGGTGTTGACCTTGGTGGTACAACGATTAAATTAGCATTTATTAATGTGTACGGTGAAATTTTACATAAGTGGGAAATCCCTACGAATACAGGTGAGCAAGGAAAACATATTACACTTGATGTTGCGAAAGCAATTGATAAAAAGCTAGAAGAATTAGGCGAATTGAAGAGCAAGTTAATTGGTATTGGTATGGGAGCTCCTGGTCCTGTACATGTGGCGTCTGGAATGATTTATGAAGCGGTTAATTTAGGATGGAAAAACTATCCGCTAAAAGATTTATTAGAAGTAGAAACAGGATTACCTGTTGTTATTGATAATGATGCAAACTTAGCAGCGCTTGGTGAAATGTGGAAAGGTGCTGGTGAAGGTGCAAAAGATTTAATCTGTATGACACTTGGTACGGGCGTTGGTGGTGGTGTAATCGCCAATGGTGAGATTGTACACGGCGTGAGTGGTGCTGCTGGTGAGATTGGACATATTACAGTCGTTACAGAAAATGCTTTCCCATGTAATTGCGGGAAGTCTGGTTGCTTAGAAACAGTAGCATCTGCGACAGGTATTGTACGTGTTGCTATGCAAAAAATACAAGAGACTAATAAAGAGAGCATGTTGCGTTCTATGTTAGCTGAAGAAGGACGTATTACATCAAAAGATGTCTTTGAAGCACTTGGACAAGGTGATGAATTAGCAGGTGAAGTAGTAGAAAAAGTAGCCTCTTATTTAGGATTAGCTGTAGCGAACCTTTCTAGTACATTGAACCCAGAGAAAATTGTTATTGGTGGAGGCGTGTCTAAAGCTGGAGATGCGCTATTAGAACCAATTCAACGCTATTTCGAGCAATACGCTTTCTCACGTGCTGTAAAGAGCACGAAGTTAGCTATTGCAACACTTGGTAATGATGCAGGTGTTATCGGAGGAGCTTGGCTTGTAAAAAAGCACAAATACGAAGCGAAGATGATATAAGTTGTGAAATATGAAAAGAGGAAGGGGGAACCCTTCCTCTTTTTGTGTGAAATCTCGATGAAGAATAAAGTGTAAACGAATTAAGCTGCTGGTGGATACCCGTTATATAGAACAGTCATGATCGTAAACCATCCGAAAACGAGTACAGTTGCAATTGCAAAGCCGCTCGCGAAAAAGTTTTTTTCACGAAGTGTTCTAAGCGTAGCAAATACAGCTAACAGAGTGACAAGTGTAAAAATAATAACAAGGCCCATACAATATCCTCCTCTGTCTACCCATTTCTTATTATGAGTTTTTGGAATATTTACTCTTTTATATTGTACATGTTTTAAAAATGATTGTCGAGATAGCATCCTTTCTTTTCCTCAGAGAAAGAAATGTTGTATCATTAAAAGTAAGTTTAATAACTGGAGGAGATTTTCATATGAAATGGATACAAATGCCGTTAGGCCCATTACAAACAAATGCTTATATTTTAATGAACGATCAAAAAGAGTGCATTATCTTTGACCCTGGTCATGAAGGTGAAAAGCTCGTTACATATTTACAAGAAGAACAATTAAAACCATTAGCTGTTTTATTAACACATGCTCACTTTGATCATATCGGTGCTGTTGATGCGGTAAGAGACACTTTTCATATTCCTGTGTACGTACATAAAGAAGAAGCAGATTGGTTAGGAGATGCAACTGTAAACGGCTCTCAAATTTTTATGATGAACCGCAGTATTACAGCAAAACCAGCGGATCATATTATTGATGCAGAAGGTACATTAACAATTGGATCATTTAATTTTGAAATTTTTGAGACACCAGGACATTCTCCAGGAAGTATTTCTTATTATAGTAAAGAGGCGAATGCTGTATTCTCAGGAGATGTATTGTTCCAAATGAGCATTGGAAGAACAGATTTACCTGGTGGAAGTTTCGCTGAATTAATTGGAAGTATTGAAGAGAAATTATTTGTATTACCAGATGAAACAGCGGTTTTATGTGGACATGGTCCAGAAACAAGCATTGGCTTTGAAAAAGAAAATAATCCGTTTTTACAATAAGGAGTCATTATGGGAATGGAGCTCATTTTAAGAGAATGGATGGGGAAAGAAAAGGATTATTCAATTTCATATAGTACGTATATGAACCTTGTATTGTATACAGAAGGTCATGGATATTATATGAAAGAACGTGAAAAGATTGGAAGACAAGGGGATTTTTTTACAAGTAGCAACGTATCCTCTGTGTTTGCAAAAACTTTTGCTAAACTTTTTATTCGTCTTGTTGAAAATGGTGAAGTTGCTCCGAATATTTGTGAAATTGGCGGAGGAACAGGGAAGTTTGCCTATGATGTTTTACAAGAATGGAAGCAATTATCTCCAAAAACCTTTATTGATTTAAACTATTCAATGATTGAAGTGAGCCCTTTTCATAGAAAATTACAGCAGGAGCACCTTGGCTCATTTTCTAATGTATCGTACTATACCTCCTATAGTGAAATGGGAGATTCTTTCGAGGGAATTCTTTTTTCGAATGAGTTGTTTGATGCATTTCCTGTTGAAATAATTGAGAAAAGAAATGGTATGTTGTATGAAGTACGTATTACATATACAGAGGAAGGAAACCTTTCAGAAGTATGTAGGCCGTTAGATAAAAGAATTGGTCGCTATTTATTGAAATATAATATTCATATTGCTGAAGGGCAACGTTTTGAAGTACCAATTGTGATGGAGGAGTATATAAAAGAAATTGCGAAATGGTTTCAAAAAGGTATATGTATTACAGTTGATTACGGATACACAAAAGAAGAATGGATGCATCCAGCACACCGTGAAGGAAGTTTGCGAGGGTATTATCAGCATAAGCTAATACGTAACCCACTAGCGCATCCAGGTGAAATGGATCTTACTACTCATATTCATTGGGACGAGCTAAAGGAGATGTTTAGTATGCAAGGAATGAGTGCAGTATGGCATAAGAAACAATCTGAGTTCTTGTTAGCTGCAGGGATATTAGAACAGCTTACGAGCCATCAAGATATGAATCCTTTTTCTGAAACGCAAAAACAAAATCGAGCCGTTCGTTCTATGATTTTGAATGGAGGAGTAGGGAGTGCATTTGATGTTGTTATACATACAAAAGATATGCAACATTTACATTTGGATCGATATGTAACAATATAAAAAACAAGACACAGTATATACTG
The DNA here is from genome assembly GCF_008274905.1 of Bacillus sp. JAS24-2. Lineage (NCBI taxonomy): Bacteria > Bacillati > Bacillota > Bacilli > Caryophanales > Bacillaceae > Bacillus > Bacillus sp. JAS24-2. The sequence goes on along the minus strand of NZ_CP031068.1, from coordinate 4,064,966 downwards.
TGTCTTGTTTTTTAATACGACTTATGTAGTATTATATATTTCCTCTCATGATATATATTTATATTAAAGATATGAGATGAAAAATATAGAATACGTTCTTTTTCTTCGATTATTAGTCCCTAACCTAATAATACGCGAACGAGTTGAATGATTGTTTCATTCTCTACTTTGTAATAAATTTCCAATCCTTTTCTTTCACTAGAAACGATTTTAGCGCTTTTTAATTTTGCTAAATGCTGTGAAATTGTAGATTGTGGCATGTTTAAGCCAGTATACATTGTAGAAACGTTGCTTGGACCGCGCTCGATTAATCCTTTTACGATACATAAACGAACAGGATGAGCTAGCACTTTTAATAATTCTGCATTACTTTCATATAGTTCTAATTCTTTTTGAAAGGTTTCTAACATGTTCTTTTCCACCTCCGTGTGAGCTATTATACCATACTATACATACCAAAAATTTAAAGAAAAGAAAATAGTTGTTGCAGAAAAAAAGTCCTAAAGTAAAGAAATTGTAAGAAAAGAGACCCTGATGTAAATAAAATAGGTAAATTAGCATGTTTTTGTAAAATGACATTTTTGGGTGAAAATTTCGATGCGTTTTAAAAATTGAAAGATATAGATATATTTGTAACACAATTTTATCATGATTTTCTTATTCTTTCAAATGAATATACGAAATTTTTAAAATAATATGACAAAGGAATTATAATGATATATATAGAATATAAAACAGGTTAAAAGAAAAGAAGCTGAATGTAATTCGCTTCTTTATGGTGATAATGAAATATTTGCTTACGGCTGATAAATCTTAGGATGATCAAGTCATTAGTCATTTATTCTAAAATTCATCTTTTAGCAACGTTAAAAACCTGTGATTCCATATGTTCTCATAAAAATCAATTGTCTCTTTTGCGGACATAAAAGGATTATTCAACGTAGAGGTTGTTTTCTGTACCATAAAGTTTTCGTATCCTAGTCCGTGGGCAAACTTAATCGTAGCATCCATACAGTACTCTGTTTGGGCGCCACAAAATTCAATGCAATTTACAGATAATTGATCTAAAATTTCTTTTAAGTTTGTTTTATAAAATGAATTTGCATGTGTTTTTCTTACAAAAAAATCTTGTTCTTGAACATCTAGATCGGTATGAATAGCCCAAAGTTCTTTCTCGGGTACTAAATCATCATCACAATGTTGAACAAAAAGGATTGGTTTATTTAATTTTCTGTATGAATAAATTCTTTTATTTACTTTTGTTAGTAAGTTCTGTAAATCAAATAAATGCTCCTCGCTATAACATACGCCATTTTGTAAATCGATAACGATTAAAATATCTGAACAAATATCCATTATTTTCACCCCTTTTTATTTCTTAATATATCAATTAATCCATTATTTAGAAATAGATGATATACTTTTATTTTTTTATGGACTATAAGAAAAGAAGAAATTCAAATGAATATAACTAAAACGCAGAAAAAGAAGATATGAAAACCTAATCTCATATCTTCTTTTTCTCTATGCATTTACAGGTTCTTCTACATAAGAAAGGGCATTTTCAAAATCGGATATTAAATCGTTAACATTTTCAAGACCGACTGATAACCGAAGTAATGAATTAGAGATTCCTCTTTCATCACGAGCTTCTTGCGACAGTGCTGCATGTGACATTTTTGCTGGATAAGAAAGAATTGACTCTACAGCTCCTAAACTAACTGCAAAAACAGGTAATTTTACTTTTGATAAAAATTGGCGGAGTGCATCTTCTGACTGCAAAGTAAACGATAAGACCGCTCCAGCTGATGTTGCTTGAGATTGTTGAATATCAAATCCGAGATGTGTTTGTAATCCCGGATAATAGACATTTTGTACTTTAGCGTGCTCTTGTAAATAATGTGCGATTTTATTGGCATTTTTAGCTGAATGCTCGAGGCGTACGTGCAATGTTTTTAGACCGCGAAGTACGAGAGAACAATCTTGAGGTCCTAAAATAGCACCGAATGCATTTTGTAAAAATCCAAGCTTTTGAGCGAGTTCTGCATCTTTTACTACTGCTAATCCGGCAGTAACATCACTATGACCAGCAATAAATTTTGTAGCACTATGAAGAACGACATCAGCTCCAAGTTCAAGTGGTTTTTGGAATAGTGGTGTCAAAAATGTATTATCAACAAAAGTAAGAGCGCCAATAGATTTTGCGAGTTTAGAAACCTCGCGAATATCTGTCACTTTTAAAAGTGGGTTAGAAGGTGTTTCTACATAAAAGAGCTTTGTATTTGGTTTCATGTTTTGTTTTATTTCTTCTAAATTGGTCATATCAACAAATGTATGTGAAACACCGTAACGGGAGAGTACCTCAGTTATCACTCGGTAAGTGCCTCCGTACACATCTTCTGAAATGAGTACGTGATCACCTTGTGAAAGAAGGAGGAATGCAGTGGAAATCGCTGCAATGCCTGATGCAAAGGCGAATCCTTTTGTTCCGCCTTCTAATAAAGCAATGATATCTTCAAGAGCTTCACGAGTTGGATTTCCTGACCTGCTATAGTCATATTTTCCGAACGTATCTACATCAAACTGGTGAAAAGTTGATGTGTTATAAATAGGAACGTTCACAGCGCCTGTTTGCGAGTCATGTTTATATTGGTTGTGTAGTAAGAGTGTATCTATAGAATAGCTCATATTCTTACACCTTCTTTTACGAGTTTAATGGCTTGCTTTAAGTCTTGAATTAAATCGTTACTATTTTCAATGCCAACTGAGAATCGAAGAAGACGATTGCATACGCCGTTTGCTGTTCTAATTTCTTCAGGAATATCAGCATGTGTTTGCGTTGCTGGATAAGTCATTAAACTTTCTACACCACCAAGACTTTCGGCAAATGTAATTAAGGATAAAGATTGTAAGAATGGATTAATCCAAGCTTCATCTTTAAGGCGGAATGAAATCATGCCGCCTCTTCCTGGATAAAATACATCTGTCACCCCGTCTTCATCATTTAAATACGCAACAACTGCTTTCGCATTTTCTTCATGTTGTCTCATGCGAAGCGCTAACGTTTTCATACCGCGAATTAATAACCATGAGTCAAATGGGCTTAAAACTGCACCTGATGCATTATGATAATGAGCGATTTCCTCGCAAAGTTCCTTTCCTTTTGCAACGACAAGCCCGCTTAGTACATCGTTATGTCCCCCTAAATATTTCGTTGCGCTATGAAGTACAATGTCAGCACCTTCTGTTAATGGTTGCTGTATATAAGGTGTGTAGAATGTGTTGTCTACAATAAGAAGTAGTCCGTGCCTTTTCGCTACAGTTGCGACAGCAGCAATATCAGTAACTTGCATTAATGGATTAGTTGGAGTTTCTATGAAAATAGCCTTCGTTTCAGTTGTGATAGCTTGCTCAATTTGTTTAATAGACTGTGTATTTACGTATCTACATCGAACATTCCACTTTTTTTCATGCTCAGAAAATAATCGATACGTTCCCCCGTATAAATCTTCAGATACAATAAGTTCGTCTCCAGAGCGGAATAGAGAAAGGACGAGGAGAACAGCCGCCATCCCTGAACTACAGGCATAACCTTGTTCGCCATATTCTAAGTCTGCGATCGCCTGTTCTAAAAGACCGCGAGTTGGATTGCCAGTTCGTGAATAGTCAAAGCCAGTAGATTTACCAATTCCTTCGTGGCGATAAGCGGTTGAGAAATAAACTGGTGGATTAACCGTTCCAGTTGTAGTTTCACTACGATTTCCGATTTGTGCTAGTTTTGTTTCGATTGTTGACATGTGAAAATTCCTCCTTTTTAAATTGAAACATTAAGTGAATATAAAATAAAAAAAGCCTTCTAAGAAGAAGGCTTTCGGTTTGAATAGAGTCTTCTTCTCATCTGTCAAATCTTTCACAATTTGCTGGAATTAGCACCTTATTAACAAAATGTTAATGGTTGCTGAGGCGTCACAGGGCCAGTCCCTCTACCTCTCTAGATAAGAATGTTCGTATGAAATTTTTATTATGTTTTTAACTTTACAATAAAAGATAATTGAATTGCAACTTTATTTTAAATAATTTTTATTTTTCCGCAAGTGTCATTGACTTTTAATTTTGTGCATGCTAAATTTATTAAAAAATTAACAAACATTGTTAAAAGGGGAACGCATTTCCTTTTAGCTACATAAATAAAATAATAAAGACAACTCTTATTGAGAGCGGTGGAGGGAAAGGCCCTGTGAAACCCGGCAACCTTCAAACGAAATGTTTGAAACGGTGCTAATACCTGCAAAACGAATGTTTTGCATAATAAGAGGAGGAACAATTATGTCCCCCTCTTCAAAGTGAAGAGGGGGTTTTTATATTGATAGAAATGAGGGAGATTCGTGAAATTACTAGATTTATTATCAAAAGGAATTGTAATAGGTGATGGTGCGGTTGGAACGTTATTGCATTCACATGGTTTGCAAAGTAGCTTTGAAGAATTGAACGTATCTGATCCAGATCTAATTATATCCATTCATAAACAATATGTAGCTGCTGGAGCAGATGTAATTCAAACGAATACGTATGGAGCAAATGAGGCGAAATTACGTATGTATGGTTTAGAAAATCAAGTTACAAAAATTAATAGAGCGGCAGTGAAATTGGCGAAAGCATCTGTGACAGATAAAAATGCAATTTTAGGAACAATTGGTGGTATGAAACATATCGGAGCTGTTACAACGACTGATATGGAAAGGGAGTTTATATTACTTGAACAGGCGGGGGCTTTACTAGAAGAACAGGTTGATGGATTACTATTAGAAACTTTTTATGATGAATTTGAATTACTTCATGCTGTTAAAGTGTTGCGTAAGCAAACGAATATTCCGATTGTTGCGCAATTAGCGTTACATGAAGCAGGTACGACTCAAAATGGAAATGATGTCAATGAAATATTAAAGCAGTTTATAGATTACGGTGCAAATGTTGTTGGATTGAATTGTCAACTGGGGCCGCTTCATATGACGGAAGCTTTCAAAATGATATCGATTCCGCAAAATGGCTATTTATCAGCATACCCAAATGCAGGTCTCCCGAATTATGTAGAGGGACGTTACGTATATGAGGGAAGTCCAGCTTATTTTGAAGCAATGACACCGAAATTTATTGAGCAAGGTATTCGGTTATTGGGTGGCTGTTGTGGTACGACTCCAGAACATATTCAAAGTATGAAGCGCGCTGTTGCGAATATTACCCCTGTAATAGAAAAAGAAACGATTCAAAGGCCAAAAGTCGTTCATACGCATGAGAAACGTTCGAAGGCTCACGTCACTCTAGCAGAGAAAGCAAAAAAACAAACGACAGTTGTAGTGGAATTAGATCCACCGAAAACGTTAGATACACAGCGTTTTTTTGAAGGAGCAAGAGCGTTAAAAAGAGCGGGAGCAGATGCTATTACTCTAGCAGATAATTCATTAGCATCGCCTCGTGTCTCTAATATGGCGATGGGTGCGTTATTAACGAAGCATGATATCCCAGTATTGACGCATTTAACGTGTAGAGATCATAACGTCATTGGACTACAATCTCATTTGTTAGGTTTATCGGCGTTAGGGATGGAAGAAGTGTTAGCTTTAACTGGTGATCCAGCGCGCGTTGGTGATTTTCCCGGTGCCACTTCTGTATATGATTTATCCTCTATTGAGCTTATTAAAATGATTAAAGAAATGAACGATGGACGTTCAATTTTAGGGAAATCAATTGGACCGGCGACAAGGTTTTCTGTAGGCGGCGCATTTAATCCTCACGTGAGGCACTTAAAAGCAGCGGTTAAGCGAATGGAACGAAAAATAGATGCTGGAGCGGAGTATTTTTTAACTCAGCCAATTTACGATATCAAGTTAATTGAAGAAGTGTATGAAGCGACAAAGCATTTGGAACAACCTATTTTTATTGGAATTATGCCGTTAGTAAGTAAGCGGAATGCAGATTTTCTTCATTTTGAGGTGCCGGGTATTACTCTTCCTAAAGAAATAAGAGAGAGAATGGATGGACATGAAACGAAAGAGGCAGCAATTGAGGAAGGGATTCGCATTTCACAAGAATTGGTCGACGCAGCGATGAAATATTTTAATGGTATTTATCTTATTACACCATTTTTAAAGTATGAAATTACAGAACATCTTGTTAAATATGTAAGAGAAAAGCAAGAAATGAAAGAAGGTATTAATTGATGAAGTGTATAGAAGAAAAATTGAAAAATAGCATTTTAATATTAGATGGTGCAATGGGGACAATGATTCAGCAAGAGGATTTAACTGCTGAAGATTTCGGAGGAGAAGAGTACGAGGGCTGTAATGAATATTTAGTGGAAACAAGACCAGACGTTATTTTAAAGATTCATAAAGCTTATATTGAAGCTGGAGCGGATATTATTGAAACAAATACATTTGGGGCAACGAATATTGTACTAAGTGATTATGAGCTGTCTCATTTAGATGAAGAACTAAATGAAAAGGCAGCACTTTTGGCGAAGCAAGCTGTTAAAGAAAGCGGGAATGAAGTATATGTTGCGGGAGCGATGGGACCAACAACGAAAGCAATTAGTGTTACTGGTGGTGTGACTTTTGAAGAATTGATTGAGGCTTATACAAGGCAGGCACGAGGATTATTAAAAGGAGAAGTTGATGTATTACTCGTTGAGACGAGTCAAGATATGCGTAACGTGAAAGCAGCTTATATTGGAATTCAAGCTGCTTTTGAAGAACTGAAAAAAACGGTTCCTATTATGATTTCAGGTACGATTGAGCCAATGGGAACGACTCTGGCTGGGCAAACAATTGAAGCTTTTTATTTATCAGTAGAACATATGAAACCATTATCTGTTGGGTTAAACTGTGCGACTGGTCCGGAGTTTATGAGGGACCATATTCGTTCACTATCTGATTTATCGGAGTGTTACATTTCTTGTTATCCAAATGCAGGTCTTCCTGATGAAGATGGACATTACCATGAATCTCCATCTTCTCTTGCTGAAAAGGTGAAGCGATTTGCTGAAGAAGGGTGGGTTAATATTATTGGTGGTTGTTGTGGCACGACACCAGAACATATAAAAGCAATGAAATCCGCGCTAGCATCTCTTAAGCCTCGTGACCATCATGAGAGAGAAGGACATGGAATTAGTGGATTAGAAGCACTGCAATATGATGAGTCTATGAGACCGTTATTTGTAGGTGAAAGAACGAATGTTATTGGGTCACGTAAATTTAAACGATTAGTAGCAGAAGGGAAATTTGAAGAGGCTGCTGAAGTGGCAAGAGCGCAAGTGAAGAAAAATGCTCATATTATTGATATTTGTATGGCAGATCCTGATCGCGATGAAATAGAAGATATGGAAAACTTCTTAGCAGAAGTTACGAAAGTTTTAAAAGTACCGATTATGATTGATTCAACAGATGAAAATGTGATGGAGCGAGCTCTTACTTATATTCAAGGAAAAGCTGTTATTAATTCAATTAATTTAGAAGATGGAGAAGAACGATTTAAAAAAGTGACACCGCTTCTTCAGAAGTATGGTGCTGCTATAGTTGTAGGAACAATTGATGAAGACGGTATGGCGGTTAGTGCGGAGCGAAAGATAGAAATTGCGAAAAGAAGCTATGAATTACTTACAAAGAAGTATGGGATACGCCCGTCAGATATTATTTTTGATGCACTTGTGTTTCCGGTAGGGACAGGTGATGAAGAATATATTGGTTCAGCAGCAGCGACTATAGAAGGAATTCGCTTTATTAAAGAAGCGTTACCAGAGTGTTTAACGATTTTAGGGGTAAGTAACATATCATTTGGTTTACCACCGGCTGGACGTGAGGTATTAAATTCAGTCTTTTTATATCATGCTACGAAAGCAGGGTTAGATTACGCGATTGTGAATACGGAAAAATTAGAACGCTATGCGTCGATTCCAGAGGAAGAAAAACGCCTTGCAGATGCACTACTGTTTGAAACGACGAAAGAGACGTTAGAAGAATTTACAAACTTTTACCGAGTTGCTAAAAAGAAAGATATCGTTGTGCAAGAAACGTTAACGCTTGATGAAAGACTAGCAAATTATATTGTAGAAGGTACGAAACAAGGATTACACGAGGATTTAAGTCTTGCGCTTGAAGAAGGAAGAAAACCTCTTGATATTATTAACGGTCCGCTTATGACAGGGATGGATGAGGTAGGACGACTATTTAATAATAATGAACTTATTGTTGCTGAAGTATTGCAAAGTGCTGAAAGTATGAAAGCTGCTGTAAGCTATTTAGAGCCACATATGGAATCTAGTGATAGTGCGAAAAAAGGGAAAGTATTATTAGCAACTGTAAAAGGTGACGTGCATGATATTGGGAAAAATCTCGTTGAAATTATTTTAGCAAATAACGGATATGAGATTATTAATTTAGGAATTAATGTACGTTCGGATCGAATTGTTCAAGAAGTACAAGAAAAGAAGCCGGATATTATAGGCCTTTCCGGTTTATTAGTAAAATCAGCGCAACAAATGGTAACGACTGCTGAAGATTTAAAAGCAGCAAATATTGATGTTCCCATTGTTGTAGGTGGTGCAGCGTTAACGAGAAAGTTTACAGATAATCGGATTTCACCATCATATAAAGGGCTCGTTTGTTATGCGAGTGATGCGATGACGGGGCTCGATATTATTAATAAGCTTCAAAAAGAAGAAGAGCGTGAGAAGATGAAACAGGATAAAAAAGAACGTCATCTTCATATCGTAAAAAAAGAGGAGAAGAAAGTAGAAATTCCAGCAGTAATTGAGCCATTACCGAAGGCTGAAGTTATCGTGCCTGATTCAACAAAACGAATTGTATTACGCGATATTCCGGCCCTTCATCTCGCTCCATTTTTAAATAGACAAATGCTACTTGGGCATCACCTTGGATTAAAAGGAAATGTGAAGAAGCTTTTGAAAGAGGGAGATAAGAGAGCACATGAATTAAATGATTTAATAGATGAATTATTGCAGGAAGGACAATCTTGGTTAAAGCCGAAAGCAGTGTATCAATTTTTCCCAGCGCAAAGCGACGGACAAAACATTGTAATATATGATCCAGAAGATCATACGCGTGTTATAGAGCGTTTCACATTCCCTAGACAAGGAAAGGCTCCCTATCGTACTTTAGGTGATTATTTGCGCCCAATAGGAGATGAGATGGACTATGTTGCTTTCTTATCTGTTACGGTTGGGGAAGGAGTTCGGGACATTGCTGAAGAGTGGAAGGCGAAAGGTGATTACTTACGTAGTCATGCCATTCAATCGTTAGCGCTTGAATTAGCGGAAGGACTTGCTGAAAAAACACATATGCTCATTCGTGACCGCTGGGGCATTCCGGACTCACCTGAACTGACGATGGAAGAACGTTTCCGTACGAAATATAGAGGAATACGAGTGTCATTTGGTTATCCGGCGTGTCCAGAACTTGCAGATCAAGAAAAGCTATTTCGCTTAATTCATCCAGAGGAAATAGGTATTTCATTAACAGAAGGATTCATGATGGAGCCAGAAGCGTCCGTAACGGCTATGGTATTTTCTCACCCTGAGGCAAGATATTTTAGTGTATTATAGTCTAGAAGGGGGAGACGTATGAAGAAAATAGTCTTTACAGGTGGCGGTTCGGCAGGACATGTAACACCTAATTTAGCCATTATCCCATATTTACAGGAAGACAACTGGGATATCTCTTATATTGGTTCTCATCAAGGTATTGAGAAAACGATTATAGAAAAGGAAGACATTCCCTACTATAGTATTTCGAGTGGAAAGCTACGTCGTTATTTTGATTTGAAAAATATAAAAGATCCTTTTCTTGTAATGAAGGGTGTTATGGATGCGTATGTAAGGATTCGAAAACTAAAACCAGATGTAATTTTTTCAAAAGGCGGTTTCGTATCTGTACCAGTCGTAATTGGAGGATGGCTAAATAGAGTACCAGTTTTATTACATGAATCTGATATGACACCAGGACTAGCAAATAAAATTGCGCTTCGTTTTGCTTCGAAAATATTTGTTACATTTGAAGAAGCAGCGAAACATTTACCGAAAGAAAAAGTAATATATACGGGATCTCCTGTACGTGAAGAAGTGCTGAAGGGAAATCGTGAAAAAGGTTTAGCGTTTTTAGGTTTTTCACGTAAAAAGCCAGTTATTACGATTATGGGAGGCAGCTTGGGCGCGAAAAAAATTAATGATACGGCTCGAGAAGCATTACCAGAACTTCTTAAAAAATATCAAATTGTTCACCTTTGCGGAAAAGGTAACCTTGATGAAAGTTTACAAAATAAAGAAGGATATAGACAATTTGAATATGTACATGGAGAACTGCCAGATATATTAGCGGTAACAGATTTTGTTATTTCACGCGCGGGCTCCAACGCAATTTTTGAATTTTTAACATTACAAAAGCCGATGGTTTTAATTCCATTATCGAAATTTGCAAGCCGTGGAGATCAAATATTAAATGCAGAGTCCTTTGAAAGGCAAGGGTATGCCTCCGTATTATATGAAGAAGATGTAACTGTAAAATCTCTTATAAAGTATGTCGAAGAATTGAATCAAAATAATGAGAAGTATAAAATAGCACTAAAAAAATATAATGGAAAAGAAGCAATTAAAACAATCATTCAAAATATTTCAGAGGCATGATAAAACAATCATGCCTCTTTTAGTAGGGTGAAAGATTCCAAGAATTGATATTTTTATGTTACAATAAAGTGAAACTTTAATCAGTTGGGTTCATCCCACATCTAACTTCTTTACTGTTACTGAATTTTGAGGAGGGAGTCTTACTGCCCTCAAATAGCGGGATAACAAATGGGTTAATAGGGAAATTCCAATTAATGAGGCGTGAAAATACGAATGGATTAGGAGTGACTGTGTTGGAGCTAAGTCTCTATGAAAATACTGCACTTATTATATGCTTTGTGTTGTACGTTGGTAGTGTTATTGTTTATATTTCAAGGAAATTTTCGCAAGAAAGAGAGCTTGAAAAGTCAGAGATAACAGCTGAACTAGAAATGTTAGCTGATGAAAGTTATAAAAAACAAAAAATAAAAGAAGACCATGAAGCATCCCATCATTTAAACGCAAATAAGTTTTAAAGATGGGGATTTTTTTTGAAGTTGTTCTTTATTATAGCTATAACAAATAACGCTAAAAAGGAGTTTCCCCATACATAATGAAGGAGTGTATATAAATGAATTTTTATATCGCCTCAGGTTTCCAAAATAAACATCTTGTACATTCTGTAGCAAATGAACTGAAACATGCAGGATGGCACCATACATATGATTGGACCAAAAATGAAAGAGCAGCGAATGAAGAACAATTAAGAGAAATTGTGGTCAGGCAGAACGAAATGCTGTAAAAGAAGCGGATGTATTTTTACTTATATTAGATGGCGGAAACGGGAGCCATACAGAGTTTGGAATGGCGATTGCACTAGAGAAAACGATATATGTATATCATGCAGGAAACCCGCTCCAAACAACGTTCTATCACTTGCCAGAAATAAATATTTTTGAAGGAGATGTAGCTGAGTTTGCATCTTATGTTATGAATCATGTGAAATAATAGTAACTACCTAAAAGGTTATAAAAGTGATCTTTTGGGTACAGTGATGATAAGAAACGTATATAAAGGAGTACATAATATGAAATTAGAAAATGGATGGGAAACGAGCTTTTTAGAAGTCGTACAAAATAGTGAATTTAAGAAAGAGGCACTTCTTAGTCAATTGCTTTGTCAGGATAGTGAAGAAGTAGAAGAGCTTGTGGATGATTACGGCTACGAAGAACTTGTTGAACGTGAACATGATGATGAGTTAGCTGAAATCTTAGGAGAAGAACTTTTTAGTGAGATGGAACGCCAAGTATTCTTATCTTCAAATCCAGAAGAAAAACTTATTTCATTCGTCAATGGATTAGGTTTTCATGTGCTAGATTGGATCGTTCTTCTTGAAACAGAATTTGGCATTGATAGTGCAAACTTTACATCAGATGCTGTGAAGGTGTTAGAAAAGCGTTTCAGACAGTTTCCATACATAGAGGACAAGACAATTTTTGATATGACATTTGGAGAATCGATGGATGTATTAGAATCTGTTACAGGATTACAACTAAAGGAAAAGATGAACGTATAATGAAAAAAGAACGTGATTGGATCACGTTCTTTTTTTACATAATAATAATTTTATCATCTAGTTTTGTCTGCCCGGTAAGAAGTGCGTTTAAATATTCCACTTTTCTTATACAAGCTTGTATATGTCTTTCAATCTCTTGTAACTCTGCTTGGTGATGCGTTTCAATTGGATGAATTTGTACGTTGAATTTTTCAAATTGACTACTATATGTTATTTCTGCATAGCCGCTCATAATATCGGTTTCGTTATGAAATAAAAATTGCTTCGTTTTGTCACAGAATGATACATCCTGAAAGCCATATACTTTTAATGCTTCAATTACTTTTTTAATCATTTTTGTATTCATTTTTTAACCCTCTTTACGAAGTTCTACTTATATATTATAACATAAAAAATTACATAGAAAGCGCTTCCAAGTGTATTTTATTATAAACTTTACGTTTCAATCACAAAAATGAAACAAAGAAAAAATAATTGTAAAGAAGGAAGGACTCTTTTATTGTTTCGTCATATATATAGAGAAATAGTGCAATGAAAGGAAATTTTCCGAGGTGGAGATCGTATTTCCAATTTGAGCGCAGTAAAAGAGGTGAGAATTTTGAACTTTGATATTGTAGGACAAAAAGCATATATAAAAGATGGACCGCATCGGAACCGAATTGGAATTGTAAAGAAAAACGAGACAAAATTAGCATCGCAGTTTGCTATTGTAATTGGAGAACAAATCATTGATGTAGAGCTAAAGGATATCGTGTTAGTTGGAGTAGACGTAGGACAATTTCATAAATGGTGCGAACAAAATGGTTATTTGTGAAAAGGACGGGCTGTGAGATAATGAAATATATTTGAGGAAAGAGGATATGTTATCATATTCTCTTTTTCTATGTTTCAGGAGGCGAAAATGAAATATAAAGAACAGGGGTTTACGTTGGAGTTAAAAGAGAACATTCAATGTATGGAGAAGGAAATAGAGCGAATATCACTTAAACTGCATAAAGAGTATGCGCATTTATACATAGAAAAACACATGGAATTAGATATGGGATTTGCAAGAGAAAAAGAGAATCCCTTTGAGGTGGGTTATTATTCATCAGTTGCCATAGCTATATTAGATGAAGAAAAAGAGATGATTGAATTTCACTATATTCCAATTTGGAAATGCGAAAGAATCTTTTTAGGAATGTCAATTCAATCAAACATTTTTGGGAGTAAGAAAGTAGGGGAACTTGTTGATGAATCTTGTTATGAGATTGAGGAGGAGTTAAAAGAGCAACTAGAAGAATACTTGGAGTAAGAATTCTCAAGATAAAATCTATAAAGAGGGAACGGAATAAAAAAGACGCTAACAATTGTATGTTAGCGTCTTTTTTTCATTATGAAGCAATTTCACCAGTTTTTGTATCATCTTGATTGTACGTATCTTGATCTAATTCACCAAGCCATTTACTTGAAATAAGACCTGCTGTCATAGAACCACTTACGTTAAGAGCTGTACGCCCCATATCGATTAATGGCTCAACCGAGATAACTAGAGCAACAATACCGATTGGTAAGTTCATTGTAGATAGTACGATTAAAGCTGCGAATGTTGCGCCGCCACCAACTCCGGCAACACCGAATGAGCTAATAGCGATAACAGCGATTAAAGTTAAAATAAATTGTGGTTGTAATGGATCAATTCCTACAGTTGGAGCGACCATCATTGCAAGCATTGCTGGATAAATACCTGCGCAACCGTTTTGTCCGATAGATACCCCAAATGAAGCTGCGAAGTTTGCAATTCCTTCGGAAATACCAAGCTTTTCTTTTTGAGCTTCAATATTTAATGGCATCGCACCAGCACTAGAGCGAGATGTGAATGCAAAAGTTAGTACAGGGAACACTTTTTTCAAATATTGAATTGGATTTAAACCAGACAATGCAATTAATAATAAGTGAATGATAAACATTACGATAAGTGCTACGTAAGAGGCTAACACGAAGTTACCAAGTTTTAAAATAGCATTTATATCGCTACCAGCAACTGTTTTTGCCATAAGAGCTAATACGCCGTATGGAGTAAGGCGTAAAATTAATGTTACCATACGCATTACGATTGCATATACAGCATCAAGCATTTTCTTAAATAGTTCTGCTTGTTCTGGATATTTTCGTTTTACACCTATAAAGGCAATGCCGATAAAGGCTGCAAATATTACGACAGAAATTGTTGATGTTGGACGAGCGCCTGTTAAATCAAGAAACGGATTTGTAGGCAATAGCTCTAATAATTTATCTGGAATTGTTGTCTTTTCAATAGAAGTAAATCTTTCTTCAACTAGTTTCAGACGAGCAGATTCTGCATCACCTTGTTGCAAGCCTGCTGCAGATACATCAAATCCTGCACTTGCAGCGATACCGACAGCTGCAGCGATTCCTGTAGTAAGAATTAAAATTCCGATAATAAGACCACTGATTTTACCAAGGTTTTTCGTTAACTGTAATTTTGTAAAGGCTGAAATAATAGATACTAAAATAAGTGGCATAACGATCATTTGAAGTAATTTCACATAACCGTTACCGATTAAGCCAAACCAAGTATTTGATTCAATAATTATTTTAGAAGTTGGTTCATAAATAAATTGTAATATAAGACCGAATATAATTCCGACTCCTAAAGCAGTAAATACACGTTTATTAAAAGATACATGCTTACGTTGCATATAATATAATACGCCAACTAAAATGAGCATGACTGCAACGTTAATTCCGACAAGCAGTGTATTCATGTTGATTCCCCCTAATTCCAATCTGTTATATAGAATATAAGGCAATAAAACCTATAAGTCAACTAGGAAATTCCGGAATTAAAAAAAGATGGCAAAATGCCATCTTTTAATGTCCAGCCCCAGGGACAAGTAAAAACGTCGTGTAGTATGTAAATCCTATGAAGAAAACAGTTAAATATGCCCCGAATACGTATATATACATACGCTCTGTCAATTTTAAATAGCTTAAGAGTACGAAGAAACCTGTTTGTCCTAAAAATAGTAGTGCAGCCTGTTGCATATCTCCTACGTAAAACATAACCGAGAAAATTCCAGTCCAAAAGCCGAGAACGCGAAACATGCGATCCATGCCATTTCCCTCCTTTTCTAGAAAAAATAAAACCTCTTTTCATTATAGTTTATTTTTCTTACTATTGTAAATATTCGTTCATATAAAAAGAAGCCAATTATTATTGGCTTCTTTTTATATGAGAAATTAAATTGTTAGTTTATAATTACAAGATTTACATCCATCTAATAGACTATCATGTCGAGTTAATTCCATGTTAGGGAATAGGATTTCAAAAATTCCTTTCATCATATCTCCGTGCATGTTACAAATTTCAGTTGGATGATGAACAGCAACTTCTTTAAATGGACAATTGTGTACATCATAGAAAATTTTTGTTCCATCTGCACTTAATTCAAATGCAGGTGATAAGCCAGCTGTTGAGAAAGCTTCTTTTGCAATTTGAACTTTTTGTTCCACTGTTAAAGCATCTTCACTCACATTTAAACGTTGCATATGTTGTTGCATTAATTCAGCTCCGAATTGTTTTCCTGTTTCGTATAGCGCTTTCTCACCAGCAGCGCCAAGGCTAAGTAAAGAATTAAATGCGATTCTTGCTAACAATTGATAATCACGGAATGGAAATTGTAATTGGATAACATCTTCAGATAAGACATACAATCTGCTCGGTCGTCCGCCTTTTCCAGTTTTCTTCGTTTCCGATTTTAGCATATGAACATCTTCTAATTTAGATAAATGTAAACGCGCTACGTTTGGATGAATGTCAAACTCATCTGCAATTTCTTGTACCGTTACGTAACTATGTTTTTGCGAAATATATTTATAAATGTAATAACGAGTTGGGTCAGATAATACACCTGTAATTTTTAAAGC
This sequence comes from Bacillus sp. JAS24-2, assembly GCF_008274905.1. Lineage (NCBI taxonomy): Bacteria > Bacillati > Bacillota > Bacilli > Caryophanales > Bacillaceae > Bacillus > Bacillus sp. JAS24-2. The sequence continues at coordinate 4,048,848 of NZ_CP031068.1, read as the reverse complement.
TTGTTCCATGAGGATCTCCACCTTTATCACTTTATCCAAGATAATAACATTATAATACAGATAAACATGAGTATAGGTAATTTCAGACAATAATTCGGAAATTGTTCATAATTTCACAAACATATTTTTCCTTTTTCCTCTATTGAAAATACAAAAGTCCAAATTTTTATTGCGAATGTTTTCATGCTATATACATAGTGAGGAGGGAAAAGTGATGAATGGGATTGAAATTTTCGCGAATACAATTTTAAAAGAAGCGTGTAGGGTACAAGCGTCAGATTTACATATTGTGCCCCGGCAGAAGGATGTAGCGGTGCAACTACGTATAGGAAAAGATTTAATGACGAGCCAGTGTATTGAAAAGGAGTTTGGAGAAAAACTTGTCTCACATTTCAAATTTTTAGCATCTATGGACATAGGAGAGAAACGGAAGCCACAGAATGGTTCGCTGTATTTGCAAATTGATGGACAAGAAGTGTATTTACGCCTTTCAACACTTCCAACAGTATATCAAGAAAGTCTCGTTATTCGCCTTCATTTACAAGCATCTGTTCAGCCCTTATCACATCTTTCGTTATTTCCAAGTACGGCAGCAAAACTACTCTCGTTTTTACGCTATTCACAGGGGCTACTCGTGTTTACTGGACCGACTGGATCTGGGAAGACGACGACAATGTATGCATTATTAGAAGTAATTAGAAAAAAGAAAACACGTCGCATCATTACACTTGAAGATCCGGTTGAAAAAAGAAGTGACGATGTATTACAAATTCAAATAAATGAAAAAGCGGGTCTCACATATGAAACAGGATTAAAGGCTATTTTACGTCATGATCCAGATATTATTTTAGTCGGTGAAATCCGGGATGAGGAAACAGCAAAAATAGCTATAAGAGCAAGTTTGACAGGACATTTAGTAATGACAACGCTGCATACGAATGATGCGAAAGGAGCAATCATTCGTTTCATGGATTATGGTATAACGAGGCAAGAGATTGAACAGTCTTTATTGGCTGTAGCTGCACAGCGACTTGTCGAATTGAAGTGTCCGTTTTGCAGAGGAAAGTGCTCAACTTTATGTAAATCAATGAGGCAAGTAAGGCAAGCAAGCATTTATGAGCTGCTATATGGATATGAGTTAAAACAAGCACTTAAAGAAGCAGATGGAGAATGTGTTACTTACAAACATGAGACTTTAGAATCATCAATACGAAAAGGATATGCTTTAGGTTTTTTAGAAGAAGATGTTTATGTTTAAGAAAACTTGGAGTTTAAGTGATCAAGTAGTATTGTTGAAACGTTTAGGAGAATTATTAGAAAAAGGCTACTCTCTTTTACAAGCATTAGAATTTTTACAGTTTCAATTACCTGTAGAAAAGAAAGTACAATTGCAGCGCATGATTGAGGGATTAAAAGATGGGAAAAGTCTACACGATTCTTTTCATCAGTTAAAGTTTCATCAGGACATGTTAAGTTATCTATTTTATGCCGAGCAACATGGTGATATTTCTTTTGCTTTGCAACAAGGAAGTGTACTTCTTTATAAGAAAGATAAGTATAGGAGAGACATGATGAAAATAATGCAGTATCCTATGTTCTTGATGTTTTTTCTACTAATCATGCTTTTTATTTTTAACCTCATTTTATTACCTCAGGTTGAAATGGTTTATAGTTCGTTCGGTTCTAATACACCACTACTTACAGAACACATTTTAAGTGCAATAAAACTGCTACCATACATTATTTTAACCGCTATTTTAACTGTTATTATTGGATGTAGTTTATACATGTTGTATTTTAGGAAACTTCCACATATTAGACAGGTAAAAATCATGCTTCGTATTCCTCTCATCAAAACATTTCTTATTTTAAAGCATTCACATTATTTTGCTACTCAGTTGAGTGGTTTATTAAATGGTGGACTATCAGTATGCGAAGCTTTAACAATAATGATGGAGCAAAGATATCATCCGTTCTTTCAATATGAAGCGAATCGGATTGAAAGACAATTAATTGGAGGAGAACAGTTACAATCTATCATTGCTAAAAGTGGGTATTACGAGAAAGAACTTTCTTATGTTATTACGCATGGACAAGCAAATGGCAATTTAGGGATTGAATTAGGTGACTATAGCGATCTTATTATGGAAAAGATGGAACGAAAAATTAAACATATGTTAGTTATCATTCAGCCTATTTTATTTACATGTATTGGAGGAATCGTTGTCCTTATGTATTTAGCGATGATTATGCCGATGTTTCAAATGATGAATTCTATTTAGGGGGCATTTGTATGCAGAATGAGGAAGGATTTACTCTGTTAGAGATGCTATTAGTAATGGTTGTCATAACTATATTATTACTATTAATTATTCCAAATGTAGTTACACAGCGTTCATCGGTCCAAGGAAAAGGGTGTGCAGCTTACGTGAAATCTATAGAAGCGCAAATACAAGTATATCAATTACAACATAATAAAATTCCATCGTTAAAAGAACTGGCAGATGAAAAGTATATTACAACTGATAAGTGTCCGAATGGCGAATCTATTCATATATCAGATGATGGCACAGTATCAATTAGGGCATTGTGAAACAACAAGGGTTTACTTTTTTAGAAATGTTACTCGTTTTATTTGTTATTTCTGTATTAAGTATAATTACGTATTTTAGTGTTCATTCCTTATACGAGCGACAAAAAGTTGAACAATTTTTGAGACAGTTTTCAAATGATATTTTGTATATGCAGCAATTAGCGATAAACCATCAAAAGCACTACACATTACGTTGGCATAAAGATAGAAATATGTATGCTATAAAAGAGTCAGGTACAAAGTATTATATCGTCAAGCGAGAGTATGAAGAAGATATACAAATTGATTTGCATACGTTTCCAAATCCGATGACATATAATCCAAGTGGAAATATTAATAGAGGTGGTACGATTATAATTTCGTATAGAAATTATAAATATGAAATTGTATTTCAGCTTGGAAGAGGGAGATTTACGTATCGTGAAATGTCAAAAAGGATCCATAATGGCTGAAATGATTGTATCGTTAAGTGTTTTAATGATGGCTGTATCGTTACTACTACCGCAAACAGTATTAGTTATGCAAGAAAGAAAAAATATACAAATTCGTTATAAGGCAACTGGATTATTAAAAAAAGAAGCAGCTATATATATGTATGGAAATGAAGAAAAGCGAATAATAGAAAAGAATATAAATGGAATTGTGTATTACACATATTGGGGAGGCAATGAAGTTTGTACCATGTGGAAAGATGTGAAAGACAGAATGATGGAACAATGCTTTTATGTAGGAGAAAAAATAAATTAGAATTTGGTTTTTCATTAATAGAAATGATTGTATGTCTGTTTCTATTATCAATATTTTTTTTGCTCTTTCCCCGCCTACATTTCATTGAAATGGAAAATAAACAGTCGAAAGGGTTAAATGATTGGGAGTGGGATGTGTATTTAGGGCAAATGCAATTGGAGTTTCGTGAAGTATCATCTGGAGAACAGCTAGCATTTGAAAATGGAGAAAGTATTTTACAATTCCGATCGCGTAATGGGAGTGAAGTATCGTATGAAAAAGAGAATAGTCGTCTTATAAGAAAGGTAAATAGGCGCGGGAGGGAAGTTGTTTTACAAAATATTGGAACGGTTTCTTACAAACTAACACCTCATGTACTCATTATAAATGTGAAAGATACTAGTGGGAAAATATATGAAGGTGTAGTTATGCGATATAGCGAAATAGGAATAAACGTATGAGAAAGCAAAAGGGATTTACAATGCCTGGAACGATTATCTTTCTTATTTTATTAACTTCTTTTTTTATATACGAAACAAATATGTTGTTTACAGATAAAAATTTTTATATAGGAATAGAACAAAAATTTTTATTGGATGAATTACTTAACCGATCTATTACAGATATAAAAAAAGACTTACAGCAAAAAGAAAAAGAAGGTACATTTTTCTTTCAGTATGAAAAGGGAGAAGCGAGTGGGAATTATGTCTTTGAAAATGATTTAATTCTCGTTGCTTTGCAGTGTACACTCAAACAGGAAGCTTTCTATACGGTGAGTTTTCGGTATAGAAAAAAGGATGGGAAAATAGTCGATTGGATAGAAGGATAATATGTAAAATATATATATAGATAAACCAGGATTTCCTATTGTAAATTGAATTGATTTTTTAGAAGAAATAGATAAATATAATGATTAAAAGTTTAAATTTTCTCAAAAAAGAGAAAGGTAGAAAGAATATGATATATTCATGCTATCCAATCATTATTTTAGGGAGAATAGGGAAATGACAAACAACAATCAAATAGGTGAAAATAAGGAACAAACTATTTTTGATCATAAAGGAAATACGATTATGACAGAAGATAGAGAAATACACATTATTTCAAAATTCGAAGAACCTCTTATTGTCGTATTAGCAAATGTACTAAGTGATGAAGAGTGTGATGAATTGATTGAAATGTCTAAAAATAAAATGGAGCGTTCTAAAATTGGTTCATCACGTGATGTAAATGATATTCGAACAAGTAGCGGTGCATTTTTGGAAGACAATGAACTTACTTCAAAGATTGAAAAACGAATTTCATCTATCATGAATGTTCCGGTGGCGCACGGAGAAGGATTGCACATTTTAAATTATGAAGTGGATCAACAATATAAAGCACACTATGATTATTTTGCGGAACATAGTAGATCAGCTGCTAACAATCGTATTAGTACGCTTGTAATGTATTTAAATGATGTAGAAGAAGGCGGAGAAACGTACTTCCCAAAATTAAATCTTTCTGTACACCCTAGAAAGGGAATGGCAGTATACTTTGAGTATTTTTATCAAGATCAATCATTAAACGAGCTTACGTTACACGGAGGGGCACCTGTAACGAAAGGCGAGAAATGGATTGCAACGCAGTGGGTGAGAAGAGGCACTTATAAGTAAAAGCGAGTGTTACGTTTTGTTCTTCATAGTATAAGAACAAAACGTTTTTTTATTAAACAAAGTAGCATCTTTCGTTATAATAACAATTAATAAATGACGATTGAGAGGACAAGAAATGAAATCTATATACATAACCGGCTACATGGGAGCAGGGAAAACAACAATTGGAAAAGCGTTAAGTAAAGAACTTCAAATGGATGTTGTAGATACTGATCAAAAAATCGAAGAGAAGCAAGAGAAGGTAATTCGAAAAATTTTTGCCGAAGAAGGCGAAATGGCTTTTCGGGAATATGAAAGCGAAATGTTACGTGCGCTACCAGTCCATAATGTTATTATTACAACTGGTGGGGGAATTATTGAACGAGCGGAAAATCGCAAGTGGATGAAAGAGAACGGAACTGTCGTGTATTTATATTGTGATCCGCATGTAATTGCAGAAAGGCTTCGTGAAGATACGACACGTCCACTATTTCAAAAGAAAGATATAGATGCATTCGTAAAGAAATTTGAATCACGCCGAGCTTATTATGAAGAGGCTCATATTCATATCGATACGACAAATAAGTCTGTAAAGCAAATTATGAATGAATTAAAGGAAAAGATTAATGTATAAAAAAGTGGACATACTAATCAAGTAGAGGTGATGATAATATGTCTACTAATGATTATGTTCGCTTTGTGACGCAGCAGTTTGTGTCGTATATGGATGCTCCAAAAGAAGATCGAAAACAAAAGAAAGAACAACGCCGTGCTGAAAAAGAGCCATTTATGAATAAGTGGTTTGGTGTTATGCCGCTGAGTGCTGCTTTGTTTTACCGAAATGTAAAAAGTAAAAGAAAAAAATCATGTTAAATTTTAGTCATATGTTTAGCAAACCAAAAATCCCCTAGTGTCGTATTACACTAGGGGATTTTTATTTACTGCACGGATTCTTGTTCTTCCGTAACGGCATGTATTTTATTGTTCACCCATACGAACCCTATTCCGATACAAATAGAAATGCCCCAGCCGACAGCGGTCATAATGGCTCTCATTTCACCATAGCCATCTACACCAAAAACAGAGATGAAATAAATTTTTAAGAAGCTTTTTAATATAAATTGCAGTCCGAAAAATAACGTTAAATATTGCAGTGCTGGATATATACGACTATCACGATAAAGCTCACGACTTTTATCGCGATCATGGCCTTGCAGTGCGGCAATATCCGCAGCGAAATATAACATAAGTGGTTTCTTTATAAAAATTGTACATATGACGATAATACCGAGTACGATGTGATAATATGCATCATTCCACAACATTCGTTCAGCTGACCCAGATAATAAATCTACCGTTGTATTAGAAATGAGTGTAATTAAAATAAAGAACCCTGTCACGTTAAACTGTTTTTCTTTTTTAAAGGTATACAGTGTATAAATAATCCCCGGAACAGAGGAAAGTAACATCGCGTAATAAGGATCGATATAAGGTTTTGCAAATTTCCAAATGAGGAATGGGATTACGAGATAAAAGACAAGATCTAATATAGCTTTTTTATTTTGATTCATACAAAGCCTCCTTAAGTCATATATATATTTTATAATATAATTTCTGAAAATTGTATAAGGTTTAATGGGAAAAGAAAAAATATATCAATTTTCGAGGGGGGAGTAGATTGAAAAAAATTGCCCCTAGCGTAGTAAGTTTTTTTAGTATATAATAAAGGAAACGCTTTCATTTTAATTTGTTCACAAAATGGACGGAAAATCACATATTTACTATCGATATGTTGCTTTATAATGAAACTAATTAAATATACATGCATACAATATTGTGAAATAAATAACATAAATAATCTATATAAATGTAAACGTTATCAAAATAGAGAGGTGGAGACAATGAGTAAATTTTTCTTCAATCATAATCCAGCAACAGTAGAGGATGGAAGGCTTGTTAAATATGCTGAAATTATTTATGGAGAAGGTGGCCGTTCTGTATTAGAAAATTTAATGGTGAAGGCATCTATCAGATTGCGTGATCGTTATCCGAATAAATCTGACGAGCAGATCTCGAACCTAGTAAATAAAGGCATCCATGATATGTTTCAAAAATATGTGAGCGAGTAAGAGTGGCCAATGGCTGCTCTTATTTTTTGTATAAGGATTGTAACTCTAGCTGAAAATAAACATGTATTCTGAAAAACGTAAAAAGGAGTGGGAAAGATGAGCAATGGAATTGGACGTTCGAAAGAAAATCTTCCAACTGATGCAAATCATGTGAGCGCGAAGGATCGTGCGTATCAAAAACGCATGGCAAAGCAAAAACAACAAGAGCGTAATGAGGATAGAGAATAACTCGAAATAAAGCTCCTTCTAAAGCAGAAGGAGCTTTATTTCGATAGAAAATGATTCGCGGTAACATAAAAGAGTCCACCGTTAATAATTTGCACTGTAATACGTGGTTCATACTGTTCTTGCAGAGCTTGTTTTTCAATTTCATAGCTCTCAGGAAGTTCGTCACTTTCTTCATAAAAACGGTTTAAAAGGTCTAAATCATGATTCCAACGCACTCTTGCTTCTTTTGCCCACGTATGGTCATCTTCTGCAATTATATTTTTTAAAGCGTCTTCTATGCGTTGTAAACCACTTTGAGGTTTAATGATGGGCGAGAGCGTAAAACAAAAATCAGGTATTTTTGGTGTAAGTTTAATGTTTGTTAATGTTTCATGAAAGTTTGCCATCATTGTTCCAGAAATGAGATGAATACCAATCGAGTGAAGGATGTCTTTTTTTCGATCACATTGATAGGAAACTTTTATATTAATACCGAGCCAAGGGTGGAGCGGTGTATGTGTTGCCCCATTATGTCTTACATCCTCATATAAACGTATGTATGAGCCTAATTCTTTTGTCGTTTGGAAAATTTGATGTAGACGTGGTGAACCGTAGTGAATAAGCTCACCATCATTTTCTTCATTTTCTGGATTTGTAATAAGAGTAAGGCGCATCGGATTCGGTACGCCTCCTGTTTTCTCAAGATAGTGCCAATAAAAAGGGCGATTCATTAATAATTTATCCATCTCAATTGTTAACTGTACATCTAATAAATGGGGAGAACGTTCTAAAATTTCACAGTTATTCGCCTCAAAGAAATTGTATAAGTAATTATGAATTTCATGTTGCTGCATAGCCTTGCACCTCAGCTTCATTTCGTTTCGCAAAGTCGATAATAGATGTTAAGTTTTCCATCTTAATTCTAATTTCACCTTCGCTTTTTGATTGCGCGAAAATTTCTTGAATGTGCGCGTCGATGTTTTTCATATTAATTCTCGTTAAAATTTCATCGAGTTCACCAATAACACGCTCGAATAAGTTGATTTTTTCATATAACAGTTTCAGAATATGTTCTTCAACAGTATGCTTTGTAGCTAAGTTATAAATATGAACATCATTTTTTTGACCGAGACGGTGAATACGTCCGATTCTTTGCTCAAGACGCATTGGATTCCATGGCAAATCATAATTGATCATATGGCTACAAAACTGTAAGTTAATCCCTTCACCACCAGCTTCAGTTGCAATTAATACTTGTGCGTGGTTTTGGAAAAGCTCCTTCATCCAATCTTTCTTCCCGCGTTTAAACCCGCCGCGGAATGGAACGGAAGAAATACCGTGTTGTTGTAAAAACCATTGTAAGTACATTTGTGACGCTCGATATTCTGTGAAGATAACGACTTTATCGTCAATTTCTTTTATAAGCTCAAGAGCTTTATTTGCTTTTGAGTTGAAAGGAATATGATTAATTTTGTCCATTAGCACATCGATATGTGGATCTTTTATATAATGTTCGTTTTCTTTCTGTCTTTTTTCTACATGCTTTTTCAATGAATAGTAAACAGCCTCACGACTACTACACGCTTCCCGTTTTAAAGTTAACGATGAGAAAGCAGATGTGAAGGCGTCTTGTCCTCGCCAATTTTCGATATCATTATATAGAGCTTGTTCTTGTTCATTAAACTCAACAAAAATTGTACGTACATGTCTCTTCGGCCAATCGATACCGGTATTATGTCGTCTATTTCGCACCATTACTTTATTAATGAGAGCTTTTAAGTCTTCATCTGATTCGGCTGAGCGATTTTTGGAAGCGTAATATTCTTCAAAGTTGGATTGATTGCCTAAATGTCCTGGCTTTAATAAAGAAACAAGGTTAAAAATTTCATCAATCTTATTTTGAACAGGAGTAGCGGTTAGTAATAAACAAAACTTCTTTTTTAATCGTTGTGCAAATTCATAGTTTTTTGTTTTATTATTTTTCAGTTTATGTGCTTCATCGATAATAATAAGGTCATATTCCAAGTTCAACACGATATCGCGATGTGGTGAACGTTTCGCAGTATCAATTGATGATACGATTACGTCAGCTTGTTCCCATGAGTAGCTTTTCTTTTGTGCTACAGCGGGAATGAAAAACTTTGTATTCAGTTCGTATGCCCATTGTGATACGAGAGAAGCTGGGACAAGTATAAGTACCTTTTTCACAAGCCCGCGGACCATATATTCTTTCAAAATAAGTCCAGCTTCGATTGTTTTTCCAAGGCCTACTTCATCTGCTAGAATCGCTTTACCGTTCATTTGTTCAATCACATTTTGAGCGACTTCTAATTGATGCGGAAGCGGTGTGAAATGGGATAAATGTTTCGGTGCTTGTAGTCCATCAAAAGTAGGAACAAGTAACGATTTTTCTGTTTCATAAGCTAAGTGATATAAATCCCAGTTTGTCCAAGGACCATCTTCGTCAATTCTATTTAAAAAATTGTTTTGCCATGTCCGATCTACGGAAATATCGACATTCATTACAACTCTCCCACCTTTTATAAACTAAAGTAATTATTTTTTAATGTATGATGATTTGCCTTAAAAGAAGGCATAATTATCGTTATTAAAGGCTATATGATAGACAATAATAAAGTATTAAATCTCAAAAGCTGTATTTATTGTGTTTTAACATAAAAAATTCTAAATTATTTTTTATGCTAGAATATTGATGAAATATAGCGAATGATGTTAGGATAATGGTGTGAAATGTGTGGAATCTTTCGTATTTTATCCAAGAAAGTGATTTTTTATTTACGCTTTCATAAAAAAATATAATGAGATTCCGTATATCCTATCTTTTCAGAATGAAAATGTTTAGAAAAGGGAAGCAACTTTTATTGATTTGTCAAAGCATAAGGGGGAGAGAGCATGATTACATTACAACGTACACCGTTATTTGATGTATACGCGAAGTATGGTGGAAAAACAATCGACTTCGGTGGTTGGGAATTACCAGTTCAATTTTCAAGCATTAAAGAAGAACACGAAGCTGTACGTACAGCTGCAGGTTTGTTCGATGTGTCTCATATGGGAGAAGTTGAAGTAAAAGGTGTAGATAGTTTAGCATTTTTACAACGTGTTGTTACAAATGACGTATCTACCTTAAAGGTAGGGGGCGCACAATATACAGCTATGTGCTACGAAAATGGTGGTACAGTAGATGATTTATTAATCTACAAACGTGGTGAAGAAGACTATTTATTAGTAATCAATGCATCAAATATCGAGAAAGATTACGAATGGTTAGCAAGTCATGTAATTGGCGATGCGACAGTAGTCAATGTTTCTAGTGAAGTTGCACAGCTTGCAATTCAAGGACCAAAAGCAGAAGGCATTTTACAAAAAGTTGTGTCAGAAGATTTGAAAGAAATTAAGTTCTTTAAATTTAAAAACGATATTCTTGTAGATGGAATTCCAGCACTTGTATCTCGTACAGGTTACACAGGTGAAGATGGATTCGAAATTTACTGTAAGAGTGAAGATGCTGCAAAACTTTGGGAGAAACTTCTTGAAGTTGGAGCAGAAGAGGGCTTAAAAGCATGTGGTTTAGGTGCTCGTGATACACTTCGATTCGAAGCAACATTACCACTTTATGGACAAGAATTATCAAAAGATATTACACCGATTGAGGCTGGAATTGGCTTTGCGGTAAAAACAAATAAAGAAGCAGACTTCTTTGGAAAAGCAACGTTAAAAGAGCAAAAAGAAAACGGTGCGCCTCGTAAATTAGTCGGCATCGAAGTAATCGAACGTGGAATTCCTCGTACGCATTACCCTGTATTTATTGGTGAAGAAAAAATTGGGGAAGTAACGAGTGGTACACAATCTCCAACGTTAAAGAAAAGCATTGGTTTAGCACTAATTGATGTAAAATACGCAGCAGTTGATACAGAAGTAGAAATTGAAATTCGTAATAAACGCGTCAAAGCAGTAGTTGTTCCAACACCATTTTACAAACGTTCAAAGTAACGGGGAGAGGGGTAGATTTCATGTTGCATCGTTATCTTCCAATGACAGAAGAAGACAAAAAAGAAATGTTACAAACGATCGGCGTTCAAACGATCGATGAATTATTCTCTGATATTCCAGAGAGTGTTCGTTTTAAAGGGGATTTAAAAATTAAAGAAGCAAAATCAGAGCCAGAGCTTTTAAAAGAGCTATCTCAAATGGCTAGTAAAAATGCTAACTTAAAAGAATACGCTTCTTTCTTAGGAGCAGGCGTATACGATCATTATGCTCCAGTAATTGTAGATCATGTTATTTCTCGCTCAGAATTTTATACAGCTTACACACCATACCAACCGGAAATTTCACAAGGGGAATTACAAGCAATCTTTGAATTCCAAACAATGATTTGTGAATTAACAGGAATGGATGTAGCAAACTCTTCTATGTATGACGGGGGGACAGCTTTAGCTGAAGCGGCAATGTTAGCAGCTGGCCATACTCGCAAAAAGAAAATTCTTGTATCTAGCGCGGTTCATCCAGAATCAAGAGCAGTACTTGAAACGTATGCAAAAGGTCAAAATCTTGAAGTTGTTGAAATTAATCATAAAGATGGTGTAACAGATTTAGACGTATTACAAAGTGAAGTAGATGATACAGTTGCTTGTGTAATCGTTCAATATCCAAACTTCTTCGGACAAGTTGAAAAATTAGCTGATATTGAAAAAATCGTTCATCAACAAAAATCATTATTTATCGTTTCTTCAAATCCATTATCATTAGGCGCATTAACACCACCAGGGAAATTTGGTGCTGATATTGTAATCGGTGATGCACAACCATTCGGTATTCCAACGCAGTTTGGTGGACCGCACTGTGGTTACTTTGCAACAACGAAAGCATTTATGCGTAAAATTCCAGGACGTCTTGTTGGACAAACTGTAGATTCAGATGGTAAACGTGGATTTGTATTAACGTTACAAGCACGTGAACAGCATATTCGTCGTGATAAAGCGACATCTAACATTTGTTCAAACCAAGCGTTAAATGCATTAGCAGCTTCTGTTGCAATGACGGCACTTGGCAAACAAGGTGTGAAAGAAATGGCACGTCAAAACATTTCTAAAGCACAATATGCAAAACGTCAATTTGAAACGAAAGGCTTCACAGTAACATTTGCTGGACCATTCTTCAATGAGTTTGTTGTAGATTGCAAACGTCCAGTGAAAGAAGTAAACGATGCATTATTACAAAAGAATATTATCGGTGGTTACGATCTAGGCCGTGATTATAAAGAGCATGAAAACCATATGCTTGTAGCAGTAACTGAGCTTCGTACAAAAGAGGAAATTGACACACTTGTAAACGAAATGGGGGCTATCCAATGAAGAACCAAGACCAAGCACTTATCTTTGAAGTGAGTAAAGAAGGACGCATAGGATATAGCTTACCCAAATTAGATGTAGAAGAAGTGAAACTAGAAGATGTGTTTGAGAGCGATTATATTCGAGTAGAAGATGCAGAGCTACCAGAAGTATCTGAACTTGATATTATGCGCCACTATACAGCACTTTCAAACCGTAACCACGGTGTGGATTCTGGATTCTATCCACTTGGATCTTGTACGATGAAATATAATCCGAAAATTAATGAGAGTGTAGCTCGTTTCGCAGGATTTGCAAATATTCATCCGTTGCAAGATGAAAAGACAGTACAAGGTGCAATGGAATTAATGTACGACTTACAAGAGCATTTAATTGAAATTACAGGTATGGATACTGTTACTTTACAACCAGCAGCTGGTGCACACGGAGAATGGACAGGTTTAATGTTAATTCGTGCATACCATGAAGCGAATGGTGACTTTAACCGTACGAAAGTAATTGTGCCTGACTCTGCTCACGGAACGAACCCAGCATCTGCAACTGTAGCTGGTTTTGAAACAATTACAGTAAAATCAAATGAAAATGGCCTTGTTGACTTAGAAGACTTAAAACGTGTTGTAAACGAAGAAACAGCAGCACTTATGTTAACAAACCCTAATACATTAGGTTTATTCGAAGAAAATATTTTAGAAATGGCAGAAATCGTCCATAATGCAGGCGGTAAATTATACTATGATGGTGCAAACTTAAATGCGGTATTAAGCCAAGCACGCCCAGGAGATATGGGATTTGACGTTGTGCATTTAAACCTTCATAAAACATTTACAGGTCCTCACGGCGGTGGTGGCCCAGGTTCTGGTCCAGTAGGTGTGAAAGCTGATTTAATTCCGTACTTACCAAAACCGATTTTAGAGAAAACCGAAAATGGTTATCACTTCAACTACGACCGTCCAGAAGCAATTGGTCGTGTGAAACCATTCTATGGTAACTTCGGAATTAACGTTCGTGCATACACGTATATTCGCTCTATGGGTCCAGATGGATTGCGTGCAGTAACTGAGTATGCGGTATTAAATGCGAACTATATGATGAGAAGATTAGCGCCATTCTACGATCTTCCATTCGATAGACATTGTAAACATGAATTTGTATTATCAGGTCGTCGTCAAAAGAAACTTGGTGTACGTACATTAGATATTGCAAAACGTCTGCTTGATTTCGGTTATCATCCACCAACAATTTACTTCCCATTAAATGTGGAAGAATGTATTATGATTGAGCCGACAGAAACAGAATCAAAAGAAACATTAGATGGTTTCATTGATAAGATGATTCAAATCGCTAAAGAAGTAGAAGAAAATCCAGAAGTTGTACAAGAAGCACCGCATACGACAGTCATTAAACGTTTAGACGAAACGATGGCTGCACGTAAACCAGTTTTACGTTATGCGAAGCCAGCTCCTGTACAAGTTTGATTAAAATAACAAAAGAAGAACTCGCTGAGGCGGGTTCTTTTTTTGTATGGATAATTTGTCCCGCATTAACGGACAGTAAACTCTCAACTCAAAACTTAGCTGGTGCAAAGAAGCCAGGTTGGAGATAAACTGTCCGTAAATGCCCGATTGGTTCAACTAATAATCAGTGGGAATGAACAAAAATCCCCACTGATTAAAGTTTCACTTTATGCAGAAATAGTGAAGAAAATGTTAAAAAAATATGTTTTTTGTTTCCTAATGGTGTAAAGGTGTAGTTTTATAGGTAGTTTTGTTGAAAAAGTCGGTTTGATAAAAGTATTTATTTTTGTTAGAATTTTATTGAAATTAAGAAGATGTGATGAGGCAAAGATTACTCATTTTTATGTATATGTGAAAAAACGAACAAGACGGGGGTGAAATTTTGGGATATCGATGTTATAGAATGGTATACCATTTAGAAAATGGAGAAACAATTAAAGATGTAAAAGAATTTTGCTATCGAGACCAAGGAAAAGTGTTAGAAAGAGTAGCAAATCGTGTAATGGATAATAGAGAAGTGACGGCGATTGATAAACAAGGAACAATCATTTCAATAGCATGTGAGGACATTGTAAAGGTGGAACTTGATTACATAACAGAAAGTTAACCTTGAGTCATATCGAATTATTCGATAAAATAAACTGTTGAATGGTGAAGTGAGAAGAGAGGAGTTTATCATGGGTAGTACAAGACACTTTTATATGTTTATCTTAGCGTTTGTTCTTGTTGTGGCATTAACGATTTACTTAATCGTTGACAGCAGCTGGTACAACACAGTTCATCCGGCATTCCTTCTGTTTATGTATATAGGAATTGCAGTAGTAAGTTTCGGAATGAGAGACGAGATGTTAGATCGCTTTGAAAAGTGATACATATACGAAAGACCAACAGGAAAATGTTGGTCTTTTTTTCTTGCCAAAAATAGGATGGTGTGTATATACTGTATATATAAGGTATACACAGTATATACACAAACTGGAGGAAAACATGAATATTATTATTTCGAATTCTTCCCAAGACCCTATTTATGTGCAAATAAGAAAACAATTAAGCCAGCTTATTTTAAATGGCGGTTTAAAGGGTGGAGATCAATTACCGTCTATTCGTAGCTTAGCGAAGGAATTACAAATTAGTGTCATTACAACGAAGCGTGCATACGAGGAGCTTGAAAAAGAAGGATATATAGAAACTGTTGCTGGGAAGGGGACTTATGTTTCACGTAAAAATAATGAACTATTAAAAGAACAAAGGCTTCGCCTATTGGAAAGTAAAGCGGAAGAGATTGTGAATGAAAGTAAAGCGTTGCAGCTTTCACTTGAAGAATTACAGCAGATGATTGCGTTTTTATATAAGGGGGAATGAGAGAGATGTTAGAGTTAAAAAACGTTTGTAAAAGTTATGAAGGTTTCGCAGTGAAAAATATAAGTTTTACGTTACCACGCGGATATATTATGGGGTTTGTCGGACCGAATGGGGCCGGGAAAAGTACGACGATCAAAATGATTATGAATTTAATTAAAAAAGATAACGGAGATATAAAAATTTTTGGCAAGGACAATAAGAAAGCTGAAAAGGAAATAAAACAAAATATCGGCTTTGTATATGATGAAAATCATTATTACGAAGATTTAACGTGTGAACAAATGAAGCGTATTATTGCACCGTTATATAAAAAGTGGGACGAAGAGCAGTATCAATCGTATATGCATAGATTACAAGTTCCAAAGTATAAAAAAATTAAAGAATTATCAAAAGGAATGAAAATGAAATTTGCGATTGCAATCGCACTTTCGCACCACGCAGAGTTTATTATTATGGACGAACCGACAGCAGGGTTAGATCCAGTTGTTCGAAGTGAATTACTTGATATGTTGCAAGAAATTGTAATGGAAGATGAAGTATCCGTATTATTCTCAACGCACATTACAACAGATTTAGAGCGCATTGCAGATTATGTTACGTTCATCAATGATGGAGAAATTATATTTACTGGTGAAAAAGAAGACTTAATGGAGAACTACGTAATCGTAAAAGGAAGTAATGATTTATTAGATCGAGAAGGAAAAGAACTATTTGTTGGATTACGAAAAAGTAAGTTTGGTTTTGAAGGTTTAGCGAAGGATAAACAAGGAATTATCGATTGGTTTGGAAATGAGGTTGTACTAGAAAAGCCTACATTAGATGACATTATCGTTTACACTGCGAAAGGGAGAGGTGCCTATGCGTCAGCTAATCTATAAAGATTTGTTCTTTTTTCGGGTTATATGGTTAGTGTATTTTATTATGCCTCTTGTTTTCTTTGGATTAGATCCAGATGGTGAATTGTTATTTCCAATGAGTTGCTTACTCATAACGATATCATCTTCTATGATACTAATAGCGATGGATGAAAAAAATAAAAGTGATGTTATTATAAATAGTTTACCTGTTGGACGAAAGGATATCATTATTGCTAGATATATTTCGGGTGTAATATTTATTGTAGGTGGCATGATTTCTACTACGCTAGTTGTTTTTCTTATAAGAGGTATCGCTGTCATTGGTGATATTGGAGCTTATCATCCCAATTTGTATATTGAAATTCCTTGGTATGTAGTAGTCAGAGGTGCTGTATATTCTTTAGTTTATATTACAGCATTATTCCCGAGTTATTATGGGACAAAATCAAAAGTAGTACGTGGAATATTTACAGGTGGAGCCGCTGGAATAGGTGTTATTGTTGGAATGTTTATTGGTGACGGAGAAAGTGTTACGGCATCATTCATTAATTGGATTATGAATCCATTACATTTTGGCATATTTATAGTTGGATTAATCACACTAGCTAGTGTCTATATCGTTTCTATGCTTCTTACAATTAAAATTTATGAAACGCGTGATTTATAGAGAGGAGAATTCATATGCAACAGTTGATTTTGAAGGAGTTTTTTTTACAGAAGAAGATGTTTCCTTTCTACTTTTTAATCCCTATTTTATCTATTTTTAAGAATTCCGTCGAACCAATGGGGATTGCAATAGGAGTATTTATAACATGTAGTACGATTATATATATTTCTTTTTATTATGACGAGAAAAGTAAAGCAGAAAAAGTATTAGTGAGTTTGCCTATAACGAGAAAAGAGATAATTATAGCTAAATATATTTCAAGCACATTATTTATTATGGCTGGTTTGAGTGTAACTTTTATAGTCGTAATATTAGGGAATATTTTATTGAACAGAGATATAGTTATGCCTGGATATGCAATATTTTCAGCAATAGTAGCAACTTTGATTTATTGTGCAGTAACGATACCGACTAATTACATTGGGGGATATAAAGTTATTACTGTCTTGAATTTGATTATGCTTTTTCCTTTAATGGGTATGATTGGTCTTATGTGCAATATTTTTGGTGATAAAACAATTATGTTAAAAGTACCTCACTCTCAAGAGGCTACACAAGCAATGGGTGTTCTTGGTATCGGAGTATTAGTGAGTATATTCGTATCCATGTTCCTCTCAATGAAAATGTTTCAGGAGGCAGAGTTATAGAAGGGACATTTTCATATTAGGAGGTGTAATACATGATCAAGCAACTAATTTTAAAAGATTTCATCATTCAATGGAAATTTTTAATTTGGTACATACTGTATCCTGTTTTCTTTTATATGGCCTTAACAGATACGGAAAATTTATTCATCATTATGTCAGTAATTATTACAATTGGGGCAACAGTAAAAACATTTGAAGCAGATAGTAAAAATGAGAGTGAAGTTATAGTAAATAGTTTACCAATATTGAGAAAACAAATTGTGTATGCGAAATATATAGTAGCAATTATTATTCTTTTTATAAGTGTAACGGTCAGCTGTTTCACGATGGGAATGAAGAATGGGATTAACCTATTTGAATTTATTGAAACGACATTGCTTGCTAGTATTAGCTTTATTTTAGTGTATTTAAGCTTTGTTCTACCAATATCTTTTTGGTTAGGATATAAAAAAACTATTCTTATTACAATAGTAATATTCATGGCGCCGATTGTTATTTTAGAAACTTTGTTTCAAATCAACTTGGAACAAATTCAATTATATAATACCTTGTTATTCATTGGTTCAATATGTATGCTCATAGCATCTATCTTCGTTTCAGTGAAATTGTATGAGAAGAGAGAATTTTAAAAGGTGCCCTATAAAAGGCACCTTCTTCAATAACGACAATACGAGAGCAGTAGTTTATAAAAAGAAACGCTATTTGGCACATCTTTCGGAGTATGTAATATAAAGCTGAAAACGATGATGAGAATAAGAAATAGGAAAAATAAAAATAGGATTTGCTTATGTATAGAATTTTGCATATTATCCACTCCTTTTTTTGGGTAGTATGTCCAAAAGAAAGGAATGTATGAAAAAAATTGGAGGGGGAACAATGGGGAAACGAAAATTGTTATTTGAAATAGGAGTATTATTTTTGTCAATAGGTCTTTTGTTATCAAATTTTTATTCAGACATACCATCACCGTTTCCTAATTTGCATAAAGGAATTGGTATAAGTATTGTTATAATTGGTCTGTTTTGTCTTATCACATCTAACTTCTACAGAAAGTCTGAATGAATATAAAAAAGGACAGTTACTCTTTTTCAGAAGTACTGTCCTTTTTAAATAACTTATTCCATAGTTTGGCGATACTCCATATAATGACGATTGCAATGGAGGCGATAATGGACCAAACAATCGATATAATTTCAAGTGTCATGTTAGGAAGGAATGTGAGAATGGATAATACTTTATGAAACAATGATTCTATTATATGAAAACTTATTTGTAATAGAATGACGATACAAAGTGTGATCCATGCTAATATTTTCTTTCCTTGTTCTTTCCACATGACATTCACCTCACGTTAGCTTAATAGTTTTAAGCCAACAGCGCCGCATAAAATGCAGCTTAAGAAAGCAAGACGACGCCAATCCGCTGATTCTCGGAAAATGAGAATGCCTAGAAGTGCACTTCCAGCAGTTCCGATTCCAGTCCAAATTGCGTAAGCAGTTCCCATCGGTAATGTGTTCATCGCAAGAGATAAGAAGAAGAAGCTTACGCCGAAGTTAGCGATTAAAATAACTTTTGGTGCCCAGCCTTTCTTTTCAGTGGCTACTTTCATAAAGAGTACACCAATAATTTCACAAATACCAGCTAGAATTAAAAATACCCAAGCCATTTTATGCGGCCTCCTTCGCTTCTTTTTCTTCTGTTACTCGTTTTAAACCAATTACTCCGAAGAAGATTAAACCGATTAATAAAACTTTTACGATAGAGAAAGGTTCTCCGAAGATGAAAATCTCTGTAAGAACGATTCCACCAGCTCCGATTCCTGTAAAGACTGCGTATACAGTGCCGACAGGTAAATCTTTATAAGCTCTAAATAATAAGACGAAACTAATTGTAATTAATAGAGCAACACCAGCCCATTCAAGTGGTGCCTCTGCTTTTTTTAGTCCAATCACCCAAAAGATTTCAATAATACCAGCGATGATTACATAAATCCATGCCATATGTCATTTCTCCTTCCTACCAGTCGTTAGGTAAAGGGCTTAAAAACGACGCATTGCAAAGGGCAATCCGTCAGTTTGAAAGTCCGCGCCAAAATACTTTCCAAGAAGCGTCTAAACGTGTCTCAAAACGATTTAAACCTGCGTATAATAGTTCAACCATAAGACCGTCGAGTAAGCATAGAAAAGCCTCTAAGGCGTCTTTTACTTCAATGTTATGCAGCTCATCTTGTTCGCTTGCTCTTTTAAATACAGGGAATAAAAGTTTTCCGACGTTTTCAATGTGTACATTTGCTTTATTAATAATTTGTTCGCGAAATGCATCAGGCGGAAAATAAGAAGTTCGTAACCAAAACATTGATTCTTCACTTTCACCAAATCGTTTTGCATACCCTTTTAATAATTTTAAAAGCAATTCTTCAGTGGACGAATTGGAAAAGCTTTCGATATCGCCTGTGAAGCTCTGCAAATCTTTTTGAAGAGCAGATTCTAAGCATATGAAATATAGCTCTTCTTTTCCTTTAAAGTGTGCGTAAATCGATGGTTTTTTAATCCCAACTTCTTGAGCAATATTTGCCAATGAAGTTCCTTCATAGCCGTAGCGTGCGAAATGAGAAAGTGCTACAGCTTTAATGCGGTTTGCTGTCATTTTCATCCCCTACCTACCGTTCGTTAGGTTCATTATATGAGATGAAAAATATAATGTCAATAGGTGAAGAGCTGAAAAAGAGCATTATAGGTAACGCTCTTTTTAGACAGTCTCTCGCTCAATTAAATGGAATGAAAGTTCTTTTGCACTGCCGACAATTTGCTCGCTTTGGATCTGCTTATGGAATAAAGAAAAAGCATGTGAGCCCATTGCGAGACCGGGATGTTCAATTGTGGAAATTTCTAATGCCTTTGAAATTTCATGATTATCAAATCCAAGGATAGCAAGGTCTTCAGGTACTCGAATACCATGTTTTCGAGCCTCTGTTAATAAACCAGCTGCAACTTGATCGTTCGCTGTGAAAATAGCAGTTGGACGATTTTTCATATTTAAAATATGATGGAGTATTTGTGCTCCGTCCTGCATTGTATAGCATTGGTGGAAAATCCATTCAGGATGCAACGTTTTCCCTTCGTTACGAAGTGTATCGGCGAACGCTTTTTCGCGCTCCATGGAATTTACACTTGTTTTTCTTGCTAAACAAATTCCGATTTTTTCATGGCCTCTACTTAGTAAATAGGCAGTACCGAGACGGAAACCTTCATAATGATCTACGTAGATGGATGAAATGAGGGGATGCTTCATTTTTTCACATGAAATAATAGGGGCAAATTTTGCAAAAGGTTCGATTTGTTCCCAAGAGCTCGTTCGGGAGCAAATAATCATCCCATCAAATTGTTTCATTTTCATCATTTCAAGAACACGAATTTCTTCAATGCTATCGTAATTCGTTTGACATAAATTAATGTGATATCCGGCAGCTAACGCTTCGTTTCCGATTCCTTCAATAATCGTACTGAAGTAGGGGAGGTTAATGAAAGGAAGCATAACGCCAATTGTATATGTTTTCCCTCTTATTAAATGGACAGCATTTATATTTTTTGCGTAGTTTAATTCTTCAACAGCATCTAGAACACGCTTACGCTTTTCTTCTTTTACGTAAGGGTGATTATTCAGGACACGAGAAACAGTTGATATCGATACACCAGCAGTTTTAGCAATTTGTTTTATATTGGCCATATGTATCACCTCTTTCCCTTATTATAAAGGGAAAATAATAAGAAAGAAAAAATCTTGACCTGAAAAGCTTTTCACAAACTATGGTATTAATAAGACTTCTTTTTATTCGCGTAACCTTTTCACTTGGGCGTAAGAATGATAGGGGTCTTTTTTGTTTGCAAAAAGTGTTGTCAAAATGTGTGAGAATAACGTGGAAAGTTTTCAAAGGTGGAGTTTGGTGACAAAGCGAATATGAAGAGAATATCAACGCTTCGTTCGTTAAGAGAGCGGTATGAAAGGGCGGAAACAAATTGAAAAAAAGAATCATTTGTTTCGTGTTTTCTAGTTTCATGCTTAGTTCGTGTTCGTTTCAGCAAACGATGCAAGAAGAAAAACACTTTGTGGGAACAACAGGAGGAGCTATGGATTGTGTTACGGATCCTATTCCGCTAAAGGAACTTCCAAAATATTTTCCGGTGAAGTTTAAAGTTCCAACGTTTTTACCGTACGACATTACAAGTGATGTGAAGGGGGAAGTAAGAACGCTTGGGAAAAAGAACACTGTCTTAACGATTAAATATAAACAGAAGGAGTCAGGTAGAAATGAGTATATTGAGTTAAATGTCGCGAACTTTCCTTATAGTTTTCCGGATCTTGTGGAAGAGAAGCGATTTCAAGAACAAATGAAACTGAATAATGGAACGTCTGCTTATTTTAAAAATAAAGATGATTATGAACGTGGTGACGAATTTGCTACGCTTATATGGAAAGAGAAAGGAATTGAATATCAACTGCTGTATCGGAATGTAGAAGAGAACGATGAAAAGGTAATCAAGCAGAATTTATTATACATTGCGAATAAGATGAAATGAAAAAACTAGCTGATTTATTCAGCTAGTTTTTTGTATGTTATTATTTCTTTTTAATTTTGCCTGTCCAAGATTTAAATCCACCTTGTAATTGGTAGAAATCTTTGTAGCCTTGTTTTTTTAAGTATTGCGCTGCACGACCTGTACGGAATCCGCTTTGGCAATATAAGTAAACAGGTTGATCTTGACGAAGTTCTTTATGGCGAAGGCGAATTTGTGATAACGGAATGTTACGTGCACCTAAAATATGCCCTGCGTTATATTCGTCTGCTTCACGAATATCGATAAGCTGTGCTTTACGGTAGCCAGCGCGAAATTCTTCTTCTGTAAGAGTTTTAATTAATTTTTTCTGATAGAAGTACATCCATACAGTGTAGCCGATAAATGCTACGATTACGGCTAATAAAATAATCCAAGTTGTTGACACGATTCTATCGCTCCCTTTTTTCTTATCCTACTTTCAATATTATAATGCCCTTATGTATTTATGCAACAGATTCATTTGCATATAAGAAGAAATTTCGTATTCTTTCACAAATTTTGTCGAATTTGGTAGACTAGAGAATGTGAAAAATAATTGGTTATATGAGGTGCAGGATGGGAAAAGAAAAATGGTGTTATATTAACTCTGGTCAATGTTCACCGGCATTTAATATGGCGTTAGATGAATGTTTATTAAATTGGCAAAGTGAAAAGAAAATGCCACCAACAATTCGTTTTTATGAATGGGAAGTACCAACATTAACAGTTGGGTATTTTCAACGTGTTGAAAAAGATATTAATATGGATGTAGTTAACGAAAAGAAATATGGATTCGTTCGTCGTCAAACAGGCGGCAGGGGTGTACTACATGACAAAGAGCTAACGTATAGTGTTATTGTGTCTGAAGATCATCCGAATATGCCGAAAACAGTTACAGAAGCGTATCGTGTTATTTCGCAAGGTTTATTAGATGGTTTTAAGGCATTAGGGTTAGAAGCATATTATGCAGTTCCAAAAACAGAAGCAGATCGTGAAAATTTAAAAAATCCACGTTCAGGCGTATGTTTTGATGCACCATCTTGGTATGAAATTGTAGTGGAAGGACGAAAAATTGCTGGTAGTGCTCAAACACGTCAAAAAGGTGTTATTTTACAGCATGGATCGATTCCATTAGAAATTGATTTAGATGAACTATATGATCTATTTTTATTCCCAAATGAACGTGTGAAGGAACGTATGAAGAGTATGTTCTCTTCTAAAGCAGTAGCAATTAATGAATTAACAGACCGTACATTTACGATAGAACAGTTAATTAAAGCGTTTGAAGTTGGCTTTGAAAAAGGATTGGATGTAGAACTTGTTCCATATGAATTAACAGAAGAACAGTTACATGAAGTTCAAACGTTAGCGAAAGAAAAGTATGAAAGTAATGAGTGGAATTATAAAAAATAAGAGGTGGCGATAGCCACCTCTTATTTTTTTATAGTAAATTAAGTACTTTTTCTACTTTGATTCCTTTATCTTGTAAAGAACGAAGGCGACTTACAACGTCCATAATTTCTTTGTCAAATGTAACGCTAATACCTTGGCTTTGTAGTTCTTCTTTTAAGCTTTCAATAGAATCATCTATGTCGATGCCAAGCTCGTAATCTTGACAAACTTCAATTGTCTTTTTCACGAGTTTAACATAATTTTCTTGTAGTTTTGAATTTGTTTCAGTCAAAGCAGGCTGCTTCGGTTTTGCAGGAGCAACCGGTGCTGTCTCTTGCTTTGTAACTGGAGTAGGGACTGCTTTTTTCACAGGCGCTGGAGTAACTAGTTCTACAGCTGCTTCTACGCTTACTGGCTTCGGTGTCGGTACCGGAGTAGGCTTAGGTGCCATAGCAGGTGTTTCCACACGCGTAACAGGCTTAGGAGCAGGCGTAATTGCTTTTGGAGCTTCTACAACTACTTCTTTTTTCGGTGCTGCTTCTACCTGTGTTTCTTCTTGCTCGGCAGCTTCTTTATTTTCTTTACTCCACATAACGCGTTCAATTTCTAGAGAAACATTGTTTTTGTTCATCGCTGTTAATGTAACTTTACCAACTTCAGCGTTTCCAGTGAAATCAACAATTTTATAAATAACACTCTTGTTCCAATCCACGTTTCCGCTCAAAAATAATTCTTCGTTACATTTCGGCGTTAAGCCCTCGATTTTAATTTCTGCGTTTACACCGTTTTCACTATATACCATAATTAGCGAAGCATTTACATCTTCGTCTGCTAACATTAGTTCACGTACCATTTTGCCGGTGCGTACTTGCGTTTTCTTCTTAACTGACATCTAATTTCTCCTCTCAAAAATTCAGTAATAATAAAAAAATCGTATAACGAAAAATAATTGCTCACGAAGATTTATGATACCGATAATAAAAGCATCACGTCAACAATTAACTTTAATTATTTTGCATTTTTCTTATTTTCTTTATGAAATTTTTCAATTTGTAAAATTAGACAGAAGAAAAAACAGCCTTTTGAAGGGCTGTTAAAAATTTGATTTTTTATATAATAATTTATATAAAACGTAAAATAGGATAGCGATTAAAGCATTTTGCCAAAAGGTTAGATGATAAATGAGATAAGGTTGCTTTTGGAAATAAATATTTAAGAATACAGCGGAACAAAATGGAGTAGCAAATGCGAATCCAAATAGAATTCTTCTTTTCCAATTCATTTTCTGATCAAAGGAGTAACGCTTTAATAAATATAAAATAAATAGTATACCTAGTATAATTATTGAAACAGACAAAGTAGTTCCAAGGATGCTAAAAGGCGGACTTGATAATGTATTATTTTTTTCAAAGAGAAACATAAAAAAAGAAATAATTGCATTTATGCCAAACTGTATAGCAAGAAGTAAGCTAACAGAAAATCCAATTAAAGAAGTTTTTTCTAACTTTGTTTGGGTTGGTAAAGCTGATATAAGTTCATCACAATAAGATTGTAAGTCATCACCAAAAATGTCATAAGCATTTTTATTTTCTACTTGTGCTTCGATAAGATGATCTAATATTTCTAACAAAAGTTCTTCTACTTGATGTTCGGGTACATTAGATAACCGAAGATATACTAGCATATCACCATAAGCAATTTCGTTTTCGGAAGTTAGAAGCTCACGTTTTTTATTATTCAATTCAATCATGTCTTGTGCATTCATCCCTATCACTCCCCCTGTAATAAGTTATTTACCGTAGTTGAAACCATCCCCCAGCTTTGTTTAAATTCTTCAAGCTGTTCTAATCCTTTATCGGTTACGTGATAATATTTTCGCTTTGGACCGAGTGAGGAAGCTTTTAATGTTCCTTCAATCAATTTTTCTTTTTGCATACGTAACAATAATGGATATATGCTTCCTTCGCTTACAAATGTAAATCCGTGTTTATTTAATTTTGTACTCAGTTCATATCCGTACACTTCTTCTTGTGAAATGATGTATAGGATGCACCCTTCGAGCACGCCTTTTAACATTTGGCTGTGCATGATTTCACCACCTTTTATTCAGGTAACTTGCGTTGCAAGGTAGCTGGTATCCAAATTATAACATTCAGTAACTTGCAATGCAAGTTACTGGGGTGGAAAACTTTAATGTCCCCCATACTAACGAGAGGGCGAAAATTATATGAGACCGTTTATGCCAAAGCTCGTTTACTTTGAACGAAAGGCACTTGAATATCCACTTGGTTTTATAGTTGCGCCAATTTAAATGCATGAAGAATGGGAAGAAGGATACCGTAAACTATTTGAGCGACAAAGATATGACGATACCAAATTTAACGTTTGAATTGATTCAGCATTGTTTTCCGAAACCATCGGAAAATATGTATATAAAAAAGATGATGCAGCAGTATTAAAAGAAACGATAAGAGGTTATAGAAATGAGTTTTTTCCTAATGCAGAAATACAATATTTTACTTAAGGGGAGTCTGTATGCAAATACAGATTCTTTTTTGTTTTATATATTTAGGCTCGTTTTCAACTTGTCACGTTATTCTTTCTGGTGTATCATTTTATTGATTGCTTCGTACGGAATAAGCAAAATGAACTTGGATGGAGGAAACCGATGCCTACCCCTAGTATGGAAGATTATATTGAACAAATTTATTTGTTGATTGATGAAAAGGGTTACGCCCGCGTATCTGATATTGCTGAAGCGCTTAGTGTACATCCATCCTCTGTAACAAAAATGGTGCAAAAATTAGACAAAGATGAATATCTAATTTATGAAAAATATAGAGGGCTTGTATTAACAACAAAAGGTAAAAAAATCGGAGAACGTCTCGTATATCGTCATGACTTGCTAGAGCAATTTATGCGTATTATCGGTGTGGATGAAAGTAAAATTTACAATGATGTAGAAGGAATTGAACATCATTTAAGTTGGGAAGCAATTGATCGCATTGGTGATTTAGTGGAATACTTTGAACAAGATGCAGTCCGAGTGGAAACACTTCGTGGTGTTCAAAGAGCAAATGAAGAGAAAAGTAATTAAGGGGAACGTATGGCGTTTCCTTTTTTATTTCAATTCGAAAAGGATGGGAGAATTATGAAAGCAATTATTTTTGATTTTGATGGATTAATTGTGGACACAGAAACGATATGGTTTCACTCTTTCAGAGATGCTGTTCGTGAATACGGCGGGGAACTACCTTTAGAGGAATTTGCGAAATGCATTGGAACAACAGATGAGGTACTTTATACATATTTAAATGATCAATTAAAAGAGAAGTTTAACAAAAGTGCATTAAAAGAAAAAGTGGCAACTTTACATAAAGAGAAAATGAGAATACCAGAAGCTCGTGACGGGGTAAAAGAATATTTAGAAGAAGCGAAAGAAATGGGATTAAAAATCGCACTAGCCTCTAGTTCTTCTAGAGAATGGGTTATTCATTTTTTAGAAGAGCTACAAATTCGAGAATATTTTGAAGTAATTAAAACGAGAGAAGATGTTGAGAAGGTAAAACCAGATCCAGCTCTTTATCGAGTTGCAATAGAAGAATTAGGAATTAAGCCGTCTGAAGCTGTTGTATTTGAAGATTCATTAAATGGATTGAGAGCAGCAGTTGCAGCGGGATTAACGTGCGTTGTGGTACCTAATGATGTGACACGGAATTTACCATTTGAAAATCATCATCTTCGAATTGAAAGTATGAGAGAGAAAAGTTTAAAAGAAGTGCTTCAAAGTATAAAAAAAGACCGTATTTCCTAAAAGGAAGCACGGTCTTTCTTTTTGCTTTTTTTGCCTTCAATGACAGTTAAATGAGACTGTTTTCTTTTTCGTTTCAAAGTGGAAGAATTCCCTTTTTTACTTTTGTCATTAGAAGTATTTGACTTAAAGAAAGAATTGCCTAGGGGTGCTACATTTTGTTTCCCATGTTTGCGGTTCGATTGTTTTGCCGCACGCTTATATGAGCTTTGTGAATTTGCAGAACCATTGGAATTTGTAAACATCTTGTATAGCAAGTAAAAGATACCAACAACAAGTAACATGTACCCGATATTTCTTAATACACCCATGGGATTTGTAATAACAGATGAAACAAGGCCGAATATTGCCAATCCGATAATAAGCACAAATATAGCGAAAGTAAACGAACGACCGTTCATAAGGGACACCTCCTAAAAACGTATATTAAAATTAGTATATTAACGATGAGGAAAGGAGTTGAACACCATTTTTAAATAATTATTGTTTGTTCTCTAAACGTAATAATTCTTCAAACGATGCAATTGCTACTTCCACTTGATCATCTGTTGGTTCTTTCGTTGTTAATAGTTGTAGCCATAATCCAGGATATCCAAGTACGCGTAATACGGGAATATCTCGTAATCGATTTGTAAATTGTAATACTTCAAAAGAAATACCAAGTACAACTGGAATTAATAAAATTCGGTTTATAACTCGTGCCCAAAGAGGATCTGTAGGGACTAGGAAATAAACGAACATTCCAATAATGACTGTAAATATAATAAAGCTACTGCCACATCTATAATGGAGACGAGTTTGCTTTTGAACGTTTTCTACAGTCAGAGGAAGGTTATTCTCGTAAGCATTGATTACCTTATGCTCTGCACCGTGATACTGAAATACCCGCTTAATAAGTGGGGTTAAAGAAATAAAGTATATATAGCTCAATAATAGCATGAGCTTAATGACACTTTCGACAATGATTTGCCCAGTATGAGACGGGAAAATCGGTCTTGTTAATTCAGCTAATAGTGCAGGAACTGCTGTGAAAATGACTTTACCGAATATAAAAGATAAAACGCCAACAGCTGCAACTCCTAATACCATCGTTAATTTTGATTGTTCTTCTTTTTTATTTGCAATTTGTTCATCATCTTCTGGGTGGACGTCAAATCGTTCTGAAGCGAAGTTTAAATGTTTTGCTCCATTCGCACTTGCATCCACAATAGCGGCAATCCCTCGTAAAAATGGAATTTTTTTTAGGGTAGATAGTACTTTATTACGAACGCGTGGTAATCGATAAAATTCAATCGATTTATCTTTACGACGAACCGCTGTAACAGTATATTCTCTACCGCCAAACATAACTCCTTCTATGACCGCTTGCCCGCCATATATTTGTTTTGACTCTTCTGCCATGTTAACACCAACCTGTATTTGTTTCTCTCTTATGTAGAAAAAGAGGCAATTGTCATACTGGGTTCTGTCGTTTTGAAATAAGACAATCACCGAGTTTCCTTTATTTTATCGGCAAATACAAGTAGATGACAAGGGAAAATGTTATGAGAGTCGGACATTTCTTATTCTTTTTATAGACAAATTTCGCAGGATTTAAACATGCTTCAAAATAGTTTCGGGCATACTATTGAGCGGAGGTGTCGATGTGAGTCAAGAACAATTAGGAACAAGGAATTTTGTGCAGATTGGTTTGTTTGGTGGAATCTTTTGGGGCGGGATATGGTATTTCCTTCATATATTTTCATTCACGGAGGCGGGCCCGAATTATTTCCTTTTACCATTTGCGTTTGGAAGTTGGAAAGAGGGTGTATGGGGCAATGTGTTCGGAATAGTGTGTATGGGACTTCTTTCAATTTTAATTGCCTTTTTGTATAAAGCATTTTTTGCAAAGTTTGAAGGGATTATAGCGGGAATTATTTATGGGCTATTTTGGTGGGCACTACTGTTTCTGGGGATGGGTTTAATGGCTCCTGTTATTAAAAGTGCGCTCCATTTACCAAAAGAGACAATTGTGACGACAATATGTATTTTTATATTGTATGGTGTGTTTATAGCATATTCTGTTTCTTACGCAGTAAATAGCAATAAAGCAGAACAAGAAGGGTAAGAGAAGACGAACTATTCAAATAAGTAACTCCTATGTTAAAATATTGTATAGATATTTAATATTAAGGAGTTTTAAGAATATGAAAAAGTTACTCCTCGTAAACGGTCCTAACCTAAATCGCCTCGGTGTTCGTGAGGTAAATGTATATGGAAAGGGCACGCTAACGACACTTGAAGCAGATATGAAGCAAGAAGCAGAAACAATGGGAGTGGAGTTAGAATGTTTCCAATCGAATCATGAAGGTGCCATTATCGACATTATTCATGAAGCGGAAGATATATATGAAGGGATCATTTTAAATCCGGGAGCATTTACGCATTATAGCTATGCGATTCGTGATGCCATTGCGAGCATTTCGATTCCTGTTATTGAAGTACATATTTCTAACATTCATCAGCGTGAATCGTTCCGTCATGAATCTGTGACGGCAGCTGTTTGTGCAGGTCAAATTGTAGGATTTGGTTTTTATGGCTATAAGTTAGCGTTATTTGCATTAATGGAGAAATTGAGGGAGGCATAAAGTAATGGAGAAAATTGAAAGATTACGAAGTGCATTTGATGAGGCTGGTATTGACGGTATTTTGTTAACAAATGAACATAGTCGTAGATATATGGCTAACTTCACAGGAACAGCAGGCGTTGTTCTTATTTCAAAAGATCGTGCTCAATTTATTACAGATTTCCGTTACGTCGAGCAGGCAAGTAAACAAGCGGTTGGATATGAGGTTGTACAGCACGCAGGATTGATCATTGATGAAGTGGCAAAGCAAGTGAAAGAGCTTGGAATTCAAAAGCTTGGTTTTGAGCAAGATACTCTTACATATAGTTCTTATTCAGTGCATAAGGAAGCGATTGATGCTGAATTTATCCCGACTTCTGGACTTGTAGAAAAGTTACGCTTGATAAAGACTGATTCAGAGATTAAGATATTAAAGGAAGCTGCACAGATTGCAGATGCTGCCTTTGAGCATATTCTATCATTCATTCGCCCGGGAGTATCTGAAATTGAAGTGTCAAATGAACTTGAATTTTTCATGAGAAAACAAGGAGCAACATCTTCTTCGTTTGATATTATCGTTGCTTCAGGTCTTCGTTCGGCATTACCGCACGGCGTGGCATCTGAAAAAGTGATAGAAACAGGAGATTTCGTTACATTAGACTTCGGCGCTTATTACAAAGGATATTGCTCTGATATTACTCGTACGATTGCAGTCGGTGAACCATCTGATAAATTAAAAGAAATTTATAATATCGTTTTAGAAGCACAACTACGTGGTGTGAACGGTATTAAAGCTGGTTTAACAGGTCGCGAGGCTGATGCGCTAACGCGTGACTACATAACGGAAAAAGGATATGGTGAATACTTTGGACACTCTACTGGTCATGGAATAGGTCTTGAAATCCATGAAGCACCAGGTTTAGCATTCCGTTCTCATACAGTACTTGAACCAGGTATGGCTGTAACAGTAGAACCAGGTATTTATATTCCAGGTATTGGCGGCGTACGTATTGAAGATGATATCATTGTGACAAGTGAAGGTAATGAAGTAATTACGAAATCACCAAAAGAACTTATTATTTTGTAATACACAGGAGGATTTTTTTACATGATTTCAGTAAACGATTTTCGTACAGGTTTAACAATTTCAGTGGACAATGCCCTTTGGCAAGTACTTGATTTCCAACACGTAAAGCCAGGTAAAGGTGCTGCATTCGTTCGTTCTAAACTACGTAATCTTCGCACAGGTTCTGTTCAAGAGAAAACATTCCGTGCAGGTGAGAAAGTAGAAAAAGCACACATCGAAAACCGTCGTATGCAATACTTATACGCAAGCGGTGAGGCTCACGTATTTATGGATAACGGAACTTATGAGCAAATCGAACTTGGTGAAAAACAAATCGAGCGCGAGCTTAAATTCCTAAAAGAAAACATGGAAGTAGCAATCATGACTTACCAAGGCGAAGTACTTGGTGTTGAACTTCCAAACACAGTTGAATTACAAGTTACAGAAACAGAGCCTGGTATTAAAGGTGATACTGCTTCTAACGTAACAAAACCAGCTACATTAGAAACTGGTCTTGTTGTACAAGTACCAATCTTCATTAACGAAGGCGAAATGCTTATCATCAACACTGGTGAAGGTAAATACGTTTCTCGTGCATAGTAAAAAAGCACTCGTGATAATTCACGAGTGCTTTTTTTATAGGAAATAGGGTAGATAGTAAATAGCTGTTATTATAAAACTGACTAAAACAAGTGAAAGAGTACCCATAATAGATGGAGTCAAAACAATTTGAAATGGTTTTATTTCGCCAGTCTCAACGCCAGTTAATGTTTTACTTATTGCGTGATCTGTAATGTTATTTCTATGGTTACTCATAATAATTAACCACATAATTGCAAATATTGCTAAACTACCAAGGAAAAAGGTCTCTATAAATGACCAACCGACCAATAATGAAAAAAGATAAATAAGAGCTAATTCTACTACAACGGTTAAACTAACTTTCAATGCCTTCATATTTTTCCCCCTCATTCTTTAATTTCAACCAGTTTAAAAAATTTTCACGTGACACGACATGCAGAGAGCAAGGTGACTTTACTTCTTTCTCTAGTGCAGCGTGTTCGTCTGGAAACTTGTTTTCCACATGCAATGAAATATAAGGTAGTTTTTCTTGTGCTTTTAAAGAGCGGATATTATTCGTTTTAGCACCAGCAAATACGTAGGAAAGTTGTAAGTCTAAAAAGGCGATTTTAAAGATTTCTTTTTTAGCAGCCTCGTTATAGCCTTTTCCCCAGTACGGATAGCCGAGCCAACTACCAATGTGAGATTGCTTTTTCTCATTATTAATATGTTTAAGTGTGGTGAGGCCAATTATTTCATTTTCTTCATTCACAATCATTCTCGATAAGGATTTCTTTTGACGCTCTTCTTCTATTGCGAAAAGAAGAAATGTTTTCGTGTCTTCGATATTTTCTACCGTTATCCCCAATGCATTTTTTATATGTGGATCACTTGATAGCTCGAAAATCACATTTGTATAGCATAAATCTAGTGGTAATAAAGTGACGTGCTGCATGGTTTAAACCTCTTTTAAACTAAATGTACCATAATATACCATGAAATAATATGAATATTCAGATTGTAATTCAGACTTTAGAGAAAAATTATGTTTTTACTTCTGAAATAGACAACCTCTGCATATGGTTGTACAAATATATTCTTTTTTAGAATACGAAGTTAGTAACTGTTACGGGAGAAGGTGGAAGAATGAAACAGTGGCTAGCGGCAATGGAAACATCCGTGCTTGTTATGGGGGCACTTCGATTATTTTCAGGTAGTGCGGAGATATTTGCTGCTTTGCTTATGCTTTATGTGAATGATGCGAAGAAAGCGTTGTTTATAAATGGTATGTTGGCGTTTGTTGGACCTACCGTATTAATTTTAACAATGACAATTGGGATAGCGAGTGTAGCAAGTGAAATTTCTTTCTTGAAGCTCTTTTTTCTAGCGCTTGGAATTTGCTGTATTTTTATCGCATTACTGAAATAGTAAGTCGAGTATAGTGGGGAGAAGCCGATGAAAGAGGTATTAGAAGTTTTACCAAAAACGATGAAGTACTTAATTGAAGAATGTAAGCAATACGATGCTTTAGAGGAAATTCGTGTTCGAATTGGAAGGCCGCTAGAGTGTATTGCACACGGAAAGGTGTTTTTTTATGACTATATCACTACTGCAGAGGATGCTATTTACTTATTGAATAAGTTAAGTCAATTCTCAATTTATACGATGGAAGAGGAATTAAAACGTGGGTATGTGACGCTTCGCGGAGGGCATAGAATCGGGTTAGCAGGAAAAGTCATTACAGAAAAAAGCGCAGTGAAAATGATTCGTGATGTC
The DNA here is from genome assembly GCF_008274905.1 of Bacillus sp. JAS24-2. Classification (NCBI taxonomy): domain Bacteria; kingdom Bacillati; phylum Bacillota; class Bacilli; order Caryophanales; family Bacillaceae; genus Bacillus; species Bacillus sp. JAS24-2. The sequence goes on along the minus strand of NZ_CP031068.1, from coordinate 4,015,330 downwards.
TCTTCCTTTAATATTCGTATTGCTCGTCAAAAAATAGGGATTGCTGAACCGCTTTTGCCATATTTGTATGAAAAAAGGTGGTTAAACACGATGGTAATTGGCCCTCCCCAAACGGGAAAAACGACACTCTTAAGAGATGTAGCACGTTGCATGAGTCAAGGGGTAAGTGCTTCGGAAATTCCTTCCTGTAAAGTGGGGATCGTTGATGAACGGTCAGAAATTGCTGGTTGTGTGAAAGGGATCCCGCAATATGATTTTGGTACCCGAGTCGATGTGTTAGACGCATGTCCAAAGGCAGAAGGAATGATGATGATGATTCGTTCTATGAGTCCTGATATTTTGATCGTAGATGAAATTGGCCGTAAAGAAGATAGTGAAGCAATTATGGAGGCAGTGCATGCAGGTGTCCAGCTTTTTATAAGCGCACACGGATTTTCCTATGAGGATGTTGTGAGACGTCCATCGCTCAAGGCAGTGCTAGAGCTTGGTATATTTGATAGGTTTGTGGAGTTGTCAAAAGCGAGGGGTCCAGGAACGGTTATGCAGGTGAAAGATAAATATGGAAAACCAGTGTTATCAAATAGAAAGGCTGAGGGCGTATGGTGAAAATATTTGGTGCAGTGTTAATCGTTGCGGTCAGCACCTTTTTCGGGTTTTCGTACGCTAAAAGATACAGTGAGAGACCGAGGCAACTTAGGTTATTAAAATCAGCACTTCAATCATTAGAGGCAGAAATTATGTATGGACACACACCTTTATCTGAGGCTGCCGAGCGATTAGTTAAACAAATGCCAAAGCCATTAAATTGGATATTTCAAAGTTTCGCTAAAAAACTAGAAAGTGGAGAACAAACAGTAAGGGAAGCTTGGATAGATAGTTTGAAAGAGAATTGGAAGTTGACGGCTTTTCAACAAACCGAGTATGAAATACTGCAGCAATTTGGTGAAACGCTCGGGCAACATGATCGTGAATCACAACAAAAACATATTCGCTTATGTATTACACATTTGGAGAGAGAAGAAGAGGAAGCGAAAGCTTTACAACTGCAATACGAAAAAATGATTAAGAGCTTAGGGGTACTAGCAGGGCTACTTATTGTAATTTTACTGCTATAGGGGGGAGAAAGGCGATGTCCATTGATGTTGGATTAATATTTCAAATCGCCGGAATCGGCATTGTTTTAGCTTTCATTCATACTGTACTAAAAGAATTGAAGCGTGAGGATATTGCAAATTGGGTTATCCTTGTCGGTTTTGTCGTCATTTTATTTCATGTTGCATTTTTAATTAATACGCTATTCGACAAGATTAAAAGTGTCTTTCTCTTCCAGTAAAGGAGGCGGTTCGAATCGAAATTATACAAATTGTCGGATTAGGCCTCGTTGCTACGTTTTTAGCTGCTGTTTTGAACCAGCATAAATCTAGTATTACATCTTTATTTATTGTGTTCGTAGGTAGCGTGATGTTTCTTATTTTAATCGATCAAATTCATTCTATTTTACAAATGATTGAGAGAGTAGCGAGTGAAGCGAAAGTTAGCAACGTCTACGTGGAAACGTTACTAAAAATTATTGGAATTGCTTATATTGCCGAGTTTGGAGCTCAAATTACAAAAGATGCTGGTCAAGGTGCCATCGCTTCGAAAATTGAACTTGCTGGGAAAATCTTAATTCTCGTTATGGCAATTCCTATTTTGACGGTTGTAATTGAAACTATTCTCGGATTTTTACCGACGGGATAAGGGGGAGTGAATGTTGAGGAGGTTTGGAGCTAAGCTGCTATTTGCTTGCTTCCTTTTCTTTTCTTTACCGGTTGTTGTACAAGCTTCTCCTGTAGAAACAAACGTCGTTGATCAACAATTGGATAAGCTCGGAATTGAAGATGTGAAGCAATTTTGGGACGGGCTTGTTACAAAATATGGTGGCTATTTGCCAGAGAGTCAAAAAGGGAGTTTTATGGAGTTTGTAAAGGGAGAAAAAGAATTCTCTCTAAAAGAGTGGATGATAGGGTTATTAAAATATTTATTTCATGAGCTTGCAGCTAATGGAAAACTGCTTGGCACACTCATTATGCTCACAATCTTTAGTGCATTGTTGCAATCACTGCAATCCGCTTTTTCAAAAAGTAGTGTAAGTAAAATTGCTGATGCTGTTGTATATATGGTACTTATTATTTTTGCTTTAAATAGTTTTTATGTCGTTATGACATATGCAAGAGAAACGATACAAACAATGGTAGATTTCATATTAGCGCTATTGCCAATTTTATTGGCGCTTATAGCGACTGGTGGCGGGGTTGTATCTGTATCTTTCTTTCATCCGATTATCATTTTCTTAATGAATACAAGCGGGCTTCTTATGAATTATATCGTTCTACCGCTTTTATTACTGGCAACGATATTAAGTATTGTAAGTACAATGAGTGATCAATATAAAGTTACAAAATTGTCCAAGCTTCTGCAAAACGTTAGCGTTGGGATTATCGGTATCTTCTTAACGATTTTTTTAGGGGTATTATCTGTACAAGGAACAGCGACAGCCGTTGCTGATGGCATAGCTGTGAAAACTGCTAAATTTGTAACAGGAAACTTCATTCCAGTAGTTGGAAGGATGTTTACGGAAGCGGCAGATACTGTTATTAGCGCATCAGGATTATTGAAAAACACAGTCGGAATTATTGGGCTCGTCATTTTATGCTTAATTGTTGCTTTTCCTGCGATTCAAATTTTCTGTATTGCATTTATTTATAAATTCGCAGCAGCAGTATTACAACCGGTTGGCGGCGGAGCAATTATTCAATGTTTAGACATTATTGGAAGAAGCATCATTTACGTATTTGCTTGCTTAGCTATCGTATCATTTATGTTCTTTTTAAGTATTACAATTATTATTGCTGCGGGGAATATTACACTTATGATGCGGTAGGAGGTGAAGAGTATGCAATTTGTTACAGAGTGGATCAGAAATATTATCGTTTTTTTGCTCTTAGCGACAATGCTTCATCTTATTCTTCCAAATTCGAATTTGCAAAAATACGTTAAATTTGTTGTAAGTCTTTTGTTAGTCGTATTAATTTTAACACCCCTTTTTAAACTATTGCAGACAGATGTAAATGAAGTAATTGCAAATTTTAATGAAGAAAAGTACGTAGCAGAAGGATCTGTAAAAAATTCAATAGATTCGAAGAAAAAAGAAATACAAGCTCTAACACGTGCATATAGTTTAGAAGAGATGGCTACCAAAATGAAAAAAGAAGTAGGAAAAGAGTTTGAGAAAAAGTATGGTATGGCTGTCTCTGAAATACAAATAGTCGCAGCAGAAAATATAGAAGAAGTAAAGTCAGCGAAAGATATTCAATCTGTTGTTGTGACGTTGAAAGAAAAAGAACGTAGTAAAAATGATGCAATCGAAACAGTAAAGCCAATTGAAATTAACACGAAAGAGCCTCCAAAAAAAGTGGAAGAAACGAATGTAGAAATGAAAGATTTCTTTTCAAGCAGGTGGCAACTAGAGGGTAAACAAATCCAAGTTCAAATGGAAGGGAGGACAGGTAGAGTAAATGGACAATAAAGATAAAAATTCGAAGTTCTCATTTTTTCGAAACTTATTGAATGGGGATCAAAAAGAAAGTAACGAGAAGGGTAAAAAGGTAACACCTAAGTTTTTACTTGTCCTACTCATACTTGGAATTTTGCTTATGTTTTCTAGTAGTCTCTTTTCAAGTAAAAAAGAAGAAGTACCTGTATTTAAAGAACAAAAAACTCAAAACCAAGAAAAAGACGTACCAACTTTCGGACAAAAAAGTAATGATAGTATGTCAAATGTAGAAAAATATGAAAAAGCGTATGAACAAGAATTAAAAACTGCTTTAGAAGAAATAGCAGGAGTAAAAGACGTAACGATTAAAGTGAATTTAGATTCATCTGAAGAAAAAATTTTAGAAAAAAATACAGTGAAACGCTCACAAACAACAGGTGAAACAGATAAAACAGGCGGTAAGAGAGAAGTAGAGGACGAGTCTCTTGATGAAAAGACTGTCATTATACGTGAAGGGGATAAAGAAACTCCTGTTGTTTTACGAACAGAGAAGCCGAAAGTACGTGGTGTTCTTGTCGTAGCAAAGGGAGTGGATAATATACAAGTTAAAGCAATGGTAAAAGAAGCTGTGATAAGGCTGCTAGATGTACCGGCCCATCGCGTTTCAGTTTCACCGAAAAATTGATAGGGAGGAAATAAAGTGTTAAAAAAACAAACAGTTTGGTTATTAACGATGTTAAGTTTAGTTGTTGTACTATCTGTGTATTACGTGACAACTCCTGACAAAATGAATACAGCATCGCCAGCAACAGGTGAAAAGATTGGACAAGAAAAACAAGGTACTGATAAAGCAGTAACAAACGAAGCGCCTAAAGAAACTCCGAAAAAAGAAAATACAAGCAAAGAAACAACAAATAAAGAAACAGACAAAAAAGAAAATGCAAAAAAAGAAACAAGTAAAAAAGAGGGCAATGTATCAGTTCAATCAAGTGATGAGAATTTCACAGCTTTACGTATGCAAATGGAAGATCAGCGTAGTGAACAAAAAGCAAAATTACAAGAAGTGATGAGTTCAACAAAAGCTTCAGCAACAGAAAAGAATAAAGCGAAAGAAAATTTTGATGCCATTACGACAATGGAAACGAAGCAAGAATTACTTGAGACAGTAATTAAATCTCAAGGAGGATATCCAGATGCTCTTGTAAGAGCTGATGGTACTGATATTAGAGTAACGGTTAAAGCGGCAAAACATTCACAGAAAGAAGCAAATAAAATTATTCAACTTGTAAGAAGTGAAGGCGGATCAAAAGATGTAGGTGTGAAATTTGATCCACCAGCGAAATAAGTGAAACTTTAATCCGTAGGGATTTCCCTACGGATTATTATCTTTTACTAAGCAAAGGGTATGCAAATAGTAAAAAGAGTATGCAAGTACGTGTGAATAGAAAAAAGCTATCATTTTCGATAGCTTTTTTCTATTGCGTCTTTGTAATTATTTTTACTATGTTCAGCTCGGAATGGAGAAACACGTTGTGAGTAAAAGATTAATGGTTCATGGTACTGATGATTACTTTTTCCGGATTTGACGTGGATGCAAAGAACGCATGCCCAAACGATTACAGCAGGTAAAAAGAGAATGAGCCATATCATATTTCCACACCTCGACACAATATATTTTCTACACTTTGAACATACTATTCTTATATGAAGGAATGATGAACGGTGTGTAAACAAAAAAAAATATTTGGTAAAAATATGTTATTGACTATAGGTGTGGTGAAGAGTGAAGAGGGAATGGCATGTTTGCTGTGTAACGTTTTGAAAAAGTAGTGAATGTTTTTTAAGAAGTGGTCTTGCCAATTTCGTGTGAAACTTGGTATTATTACTAGGTATTAAATTTTTATTGGAATAATATTTTTACAGGAGTTTCGATTTATTATAAAGAAATATAAATTGGAATGTTTAAAAAATTTATCGTAAGATGGAAATAGTAAATATTTCTATTAGTTAATGAAATATATTTTCTAATAGAATACATCGTATTTTTACAGTCAATCTAGTTTTCGTGACGAGAATCTGTAAAAACGGGACAAACAAGAGTATGGGAGTGGATTTTACATGTTTAAAATTCAAGAAGTTCGCGAATTAATTAAATTAATTGATAGCTCTAATATTGATGAATTTGAATACAAAAAAGACGGTACAACAATCAAAATGAAAAAGCGTGGTAATGAAGTTGTTGCTGTGCAAGCACCTGCAGCAAAACAAGCTATGCAACCAGTAGCGCCTGTTGAAGTTGAAACGAAAGTAGCAGCAGCACAAGCAGAAGCGCCAAAACAAGAAGAGAAGAAGGCTGTTCAAAATGAAAACCTACATAAAATCACATCACCGATGGTAGGTACATTCTATTCTTCTTCTTCGCCTGATACACCTCCATATGTAAGTGTTGGGGATAGAGTATCGAAAGATTCTATCGTGTGTATTGTCGAGGCTATGAAGTTATTTAACGAAATTGATGCTGATGTAGAGGGCGAAATTGTTGAAATTCTTGTTAATAACGGACAGCTTGTTGAGTATGGACAACCGCTATTTCTTGTAAAAGCGTAATAAGGGAGTCTTTGTGATGATAAAAAAAGTATTAATAGCCAATCGTGGGGAAATTGCTGTACGAATTATTCGTGCTTGTAAAGAAATGGATATTGAAACAGTTGCAATTTATTCAGAAGCAGATAAAGAGTCACTTCACGTACAGATTGCAGACGAGGCGTATTGTGTAGGACCAACGATTTCGAAAGAAAGCTATTTAAATTTGACGAACATTATTAGCGTTGCGAAGTTAACAGGCTGCGATGCTATTCATCCGGGATACGGATTTTTAGCAGAGAATGCAGATTTCGCAGAATTATGCCGTGAATGTAACTTGATTTTTATCGGTCCAAGTCCAGAAGCTATTTCAAAGATGGGCACAAAAGACGTTGCTCGTGATACAATGAAAGAAGCAGGGGTTCCGATTGTACCAGGTTCACAAGGGATTATTAAAAATACCGAAGAAGCGATCGAGCTTGCTAATCAAATTGGATATCCAGTTATTATTAAAGCGACTGCAGGTGGCGGCGGAAAAGGTATTCGTGTTGCACGCCATGAAGAAGAGCTTATAAAAGGAATTCAAATTACACAGCAAGAAGCTAGTACCGCTTTTGGGAACCCTGGTGTATACTTAGAAAAGTACGTTGAAGATTTCCGCCATGTTGAGATTCAAATAATGGCAGATACACACGGAAATGCCATTCATTTAGGAGAGCGTGATTGTACAATTCAGCGCCGTTTGCAAAAACTACTAGAAGAAAGTCCATCACCTGCACTTGATGAAGATATTCGCAAGCAGATGGGTGAAGCGGCAGTTAAAGCGGCGGTAGCGGTTGATTATACAGGTGCTGGTACGGTTGAGTTTATTTATGAATATAAAACGAAAACCTTTTATTTCATGGAGATGAATACGAGAATTCAGGTTGAGCATCCGGTTACTGAAATGGTAACGGGAATGGACTTAATTAAAGAGCAAATTCTTGTTGCTTCAGGAGAAAAGTTATCGTTACAGCAAGAAGAAGTACAATTTAATGGTTGGGCAATTGAATGTCGAATTAATGCGGAAAACCCTGCCAAAAAATTTATGCCATCTCCAGGTAAAGTAGAAATGTACTTACCACCAGGAGGATTTGGTATTCGCGTCGATTCAGCTGTATATCCGGGATATTCAATCCCACCTTTCTATGATTCGATGGTTGCTAAATTAATTGTTCACGGAAAAACACGTGAAGAGGCAATTGCAAAAATGAAGCGCGCACTTAGTGAATTTGTCATTGAAGGCGTACATACAACAATCCCGTTCCATTTGCAATTGCTAGATCATCCTGATTTTGTAAAAGGTGAGTTTAATACGAAATTTTTGGAAGAGCATGAACTTGTGACGCAGTGATACATTAAAGGAGGTTTTTTTCATGGCTGAACATATGTTAGATATGGGTCAAGATACAACTCTTGGTAAAGTAGAAATTGCACCAGAAGTAATTGAAGTAATTGCAGGTATTGCAGCTGCTGAAGTAGAAGGTGTAGCGGCAATGCGCGGTAATTTTGCTACAGATGTTGTTGAGAAGTTAGGTAAGAAAAATCATGGTAAAGGTGTAAAGGTTGAATTAGCAAACGAAGATATTATCGTTGACCTTTATGTTGTAATGTATTTTGGTGTAGCAATTCCAGTTGTTGCACAAAAGATTCAAGACAATATTCGCCAAGCACTCTTTACAATGACAGGACTTGAGCCAAAAGAAGTGAATGTTCACATCGTTGGCGTAACATTCGAAACACAAAAAACAGAAATCGAACCAGTGTAAGAATGAAAAGGTGCCTAGTAACATAGGCATCTTTTTTATCGTTTCATTTCTTCACAAATTACAACCCTCTAATTATTATACTATTTCAAAAAATAAGAAATAAACAAGAAAATGTGTCGTTTTTCCAAAAAACGTACATTGTGATAAGATATGGAACTTGAAGTTAATCTTTTTATTATTTTTCAGCCTTGTAACCCGTGTGTGAAACGATAAATTGTGTTATTATCATTGTATTATAAGGTTGGAAAATCAATGAAAACTGTAAGAGTAAGTGAATTGACGGCTTATAAATTATAATAATATAACAAAGTATAAGGAAAGACTTGAAGCATAAAGGAGAGTTACAATGAAACGTAGGACGGCTAGAGAAAGAGCAATGCAAGCATTATACCAAATGGATATTACAGGTGAATTAGAACCGAAAGTAGCAGTGGAAAACACGCTGGATGAAGGCGAAGAAACAAATGAGTTTCTAGAGTCACTTGTAGTAGGTTTTGTAGAAAATAAAGAAGCAATCGATGAAGCGATTCGTCAAAACTTAAAAAAGTGGAAGCTTGAGCGTATTAGTATTGTTGATCGCAGTATTTTACGTGTAGCTGTGTATGAAATGAAGTACATGGAAGAAATTCCACACAACGTAACAATTAACGAAGCAATTGAAATTGCAAAAACATTTGGGGATGAGGAATCTCGTCGTTTTATTAACGGCGTTTTATCTAATATAAAAGATACACTGTAAATTCTTTAAGGGGGAATCTTAAAATGGTAGCAGTAATCATCAAAGGAAATGAAGTTGCGGAGAAAAAACGAGCACAATTAACAGAAGAAGTTGTGAAGTTGAAAGAGCAAGGTATTGTACCAGGATTAGCAGTTATTTTAGTTGGAGAAGATCCAGCATCTCGTTCTTATGTGAAAGGAAAAGAAAAAGGCTGTGAACAAGTAGGGATTTACTCAGAGCTAATTGAACTTCCTGAAACAATTACTGAGGAACGTTTGCTTGCTGAAATCGATCGCTTAAATGGCGATGACCGTATTAATGGCATATTAGTGCAATTACCTTTACCAAAACATATTGAAGAAAAAGCTATCATTGAAAGAATTTCACCAGAAAAGGATGTAGACGGATTTCACCCAATCAGCGTGGGACGTATGATGACGGGACAAGATACATTCCTTCCATGTACACCGCATGGTATTGTAGAATTAGTAAAAGAAACAAATCTTGATATTTCTGGAAAACATGTAGTAGTAATTGGAAGAAGTAATATTGTCGGTAAACCAGTGGGACAATTGTTTTTAAATGAAAATGCCACTGTAACATATTGTCATTCTAAGACGCAAAATATGAAAGAGTTATCGAAGTTAGCTGATATTTTAATCGTAGCTGTTGGACGACCTAAAATGATAACAGCGGATTATATTAAAGAAGGAGCGGTTGTAATTGACGTTGGTGTTAACCGTTTAGAAACAGGAAAACTTTGTGGTGATGTTGACTTTGACAACGTGTTAGATGTTGCGGGTTACATTACACCTGTGCCAAAGGGTGTTGGTCCAATGACAATCACAATGCTTCTTCATAATACTGTTGAATCTGCCAAACGTGCAGGTGTCGTTTGTAAATAATTTGAGTCGGCTATGAGGAGAGAGAAATGGAGAAGCAATATTTAACCGTTACAGCGTTAACACGCTATATAAAAACAAAAATAGAATATGATCCGCATTTGCAGTCTGTTTGGTTAAAAGGTGAAATTTCCAACTTTAAAAATCATAGCCGTGGCCACATGTATTTTACATTGAAAGATGAAAATGCAAGAATCGCAGCGGTTATGTTTGCGGGCCATAATCGTAATATTAAATTCAAACCTGAAAATGGGATGAAGGTACTCGTGAAAGGGAAAATCTCTGTTTACGAGGCGAGTGGTTCTTATCAAATTTATATTCAAGACATGCAGCCTGACGGAGTCGGGAATTTACATTTAGCGTACGAACAGTTAAAAGTTCGTTTAGAAGAAGAAGGACTTTTTTCTCAAGTTTATAAAAAAGCGATTCCTCCTTACGCTAAAACAATAGGTGTGATTACGTCGCCAACAGGAGCAGCGATTCGTGATATTATAACAACGATTAAACGTCGTTATCCAATTGGGAATGTTATTGTATTTCCGGTACTTGTACAAGGGGAGTCAGCGGCTCCCTCGATTGTACAAGCGATTCGTACAGCGAATGAAATGGGAGAGATAGATGTACTAATCGTTGGTCGTGGTGGAGGTTCTATTGAGGAATTATGGGCTTTCAATGAGGAAATGGTTGCAAGAGCAATCTTTAAGAGTGAAATTCCTATTATTTCGGCAGTAGGCCATGAAACGGATTTTACAATCGCAGATTTTGTTGCAGATTTACGCGCGCCAACACCGACTGCAGCAGCTGAGCTGGCAGCACCTAACATTATAGAGTTACAAGAAAAGGTATTACAAAGAACTCTGAGATTGCAAAGAGCAATGAGAGAGTTAGTACATAAAAAAGAAGAAAAACTACAAGTGTTGCAAAAATCGTATGCGTTCCGTTATCCAAGACAAGTATATGAGCAAAAGGAAGAGCAATTAGATAGAGCGCTAGAACAGCTTGTTTTAGCGAAAGAGCGCTATATTGATAAAAAGGTGAATCAGTTAAAGCAACTTTCATTTTATTTAGAGAAGCACCACCCATCTCAAAAAATTATGCAAACGAAGGTAGCTGTTGAAACGTTGCAAAAGCAATTACAACGTGAAATGCAAACGTTACTTCAAACGAAAGAATTTGCCTTTGTAAGAGCTGCTCAAAAACTTGAAGCGTTAAGTCCGCTTAAAGTAATGATGAGAGGGTACGGGCTTGTATATGATGAAGAGAAGCAAGTGTTAAAAAGTGTGAAAGATGTAAGCCTTGGAGATGCTGTTTCAGTTCAATTACAAGATGGAATACTAGATTGTAGCGTATCAGGCATAGAGGAGCGTGAATTGAATAATGGAAAATAAATTAAGCTTTGAAGAGGCAATTTCGCAACTTGAGCATCTTGTTTCTAAGCTAGAACAAGGTGACGTACCTTTAGAAGAAGCGATTTCTTATTTTAAAGAAGGTATGGAATTATCTAAGCTTTGTGATGAGAAGCTGAAGAATGTACAAGAACAAATGGCAGTTATTCTTGGGGAAGATGGAGAGCTTGAACCGTTTACTGCTTTAGGAGATGAAGCATAGTGACGATTGCTTTTGATACTTTTTTGAAAGAAAGTAAAACTTTCGTAGAAGAAAAACTTGTAAGCTATGCAAATGAATTACAATGTCCAAATGTACTTCGTGAAGCGATGGCATATTCTTTGGAAGCGGGTGGAAAACGTCTCCGCCCGTTACTTTTGTTTGCAACATTACAAGCGTTTGGGAAAGAAAGAAATCTTGGAGTAGGTGCAGCTTGTGCTCTTGAAATGATTCATACATATTCATTAGTTCATGATGATTTACCTTGTATGGATGATGATGATTTAAGAAGAGGAAAGCCCACAAATCACAAAGTATTTGGTGAAGCGATGGCAGTTTTAGCAGGAGATGGCTTATTGACGTATGCTTTTCAAGTTATTATGGCATATGAGCAAAAAGAAATTTCTGCCGAAAAAAAAGTAAGACTTGTACTTGAACTTGCAAAAGCAGCAGGACCAGAAGGAATGGTTGGCGGACAAGTGGCAGATATGGAAGCTGAAGGGAAACGCCTTACGATTGATGAATTGGAGTACATCCATAAACATAAGACCGGAAAACTGCTTGAATTTGCTGTACTTGCGGGTGCGATACTTTCTGATGCGACAGAAGAGCAAGAAGAAAAGTTGCTTACGTTTGCCAAATATATCGGTCTAGCTTTCCAAATTCGAGATGATATTTTAGATGTCGAAGGAACTGAAGAAGAGATTGGAAAACCGATTGGTAGCGATCTTTCTAATGAAAAGAGCACATATACAACGTTGTTTACTGTAGATAGAGCAAAGGATATTTTAGAAGAAACAATTGCAGAAGCAAAAGGTGCGATTAGTTCCTTGCAATTACAAGATGAATATTTACTATCTATTTGTGATTTGATTGCAAAACGTAATAACTAATATAACAGCGTTTTCATTTGTTGAGTCATTCATCATTTTATGATATAAATGTAGGAAAAGGTTTTTCTTTTCTTGTTATTGGCAAAAATATATGTAGATTACATTGCCGTTATCACTTCGTGTTAGCGGCTATTTTTTTCATCGCCTAAAGAAATATGGTTTATAATAGGATTAGGGCGCAATAGACTGGTTAATAGCGGGACAAGACGAAAAATAGAAAAGAGAATTTCTTGTTTTGTGTAAATGTTTTTTATAATATTTGACATGTTGACAGATTATGAAATGAAAGTGAGTGATCCATGTGGATCTAACGCAAATTCAAAACCCTAGTTTTTTGAAAGATATGTCTATCAGTGAACTAGAGGGATTGAGTGAGGATATTCGTAAGTTTTTAATTGAAGAGCTCTCTCAAACAGGTGGACATATTGCACCTAATTTAGGTGTAGTAGAACTCACAATTGCTCTGCACAAATTATTTGATAGCCCGCAAGATAAATTTTTATGGGATGTAGGACATCAATCCTATGTACATAAAATTTTAACTGGACGTGCGAAAGAGTTTGGTACATTAAGGCAATATCAAGGTCTATGTGGTTTCCCGAAACGTTGCGAGAGTGAGCACGATGTATGGGAAACTGGTCATAGCTCGACTTCGTTATCGGCTGCAATGGGAATGGCTCTGGCACGTGATTTAAAGAAAACGAAAGAATATGTTATACCAATTATTGGAGATGGTGCTTTAACAGGCGGAATGGCTTTAGAGGCATTGAACCATATTGGACATGAAAAAACAGACATGATTGTTATTTTGAATGATAATGAAATGTCAATTGCACCAAACGTTGGTGCGCTTCATAATGTGCTCGGTCGTTTACGTACCGCAGGAAAATATCACTGGGTAAAAGATGAATTAGAGTATATATTAAAGAAAATCCCAGCAGTTGGCGGGAAAGTGGCTGCGACAGCAGAGAAAATAAAAGATAGTCTTAAATATTTACTAGTATCTGGTGTCTTTTTCGAAGAGTTAGGCTTTACATATTTAGGTCCAGTCGATGGGCATGATTATGAAAAGTTATTCGAAACGTTGCAATATGCAAAGAAAACAAAAGGCCCAGTGCTTGTTCACGTTATTACGAAAAAAGGAAAAGGTTATAAACCGGCTGAGAGTGACGTTATTGGAACTTGGCATGGAACAGGACCTTATAAAATTGAATCAGGTGACTTCGTTAAGCCGAAAGAAGTTGCACCAGCATGGAGTGCTGTCGTTAGTGAAACAGTACTTAAGCTAGCGAGAGCGGATGAGCGTATCGTAGCAATTACACCTGCAATGCCTGTTGGATCAAAACTTGAGAAATTCCAAAAAGAATTCCCAGATCGTATGATTGATGTAGGTATTGCAGAACAGCATGCTACAACAATGGCAGCAGGTATGGCAACGCAAGGAATGAAGCCATTCTTAGCGATTTATTCAACATTTTTACAAAGAGCATATGACCAAGTTGTTCATGATATATGCCGCCAAAATTTAAATGTTTTCATCGGAATAGATCGCTCGGGATTAGTAGGAGCAGATGGTGAAACGCATCAAGGCGTATTTGATATCTCATTCTTACGTCACTTGCCGAATATGGTGCTTATGATGCCGAAAGATGAAAATGAAGGGCAACATTTAGTTTATACGGCGATGCAATATGAAGATGGACCAATCGCATTGCGTTATGCTCGCGGTAATGGACTTGGCGTTCATATGGATAAAGAATTAAAGGCGATTCCAATCGGTACGTGGGAGACGTTAAAAGAGGGGACACAAGCAGCTATTTTAACGTTTGGTACGACAATACCAATGGCAATGGAAGCAGCTGAGCGTCTTGAAAAAGCTGGGGTTTCAGTGAAAGTAGTGAATGCTCGCTTTATTAAACCAATGGATGAAGCATATTTACATGATCTTCTAGGAAAGAATATACCGATTTTAACGATTGAAGAAGCTTGTTTAATCGGTGGTTTTGGAACAGGAGTAGTTGAATTTGCATCTGAAAATGGTTACCATAGTGCATTAGTTGAACGAATGGGTATTCCAGACCGCTTCATAGAGCACGGAAGTGTAACAAAATTATTAGAAGAAATTGGTTTAACGACAGATGCTGTTGTAGACCGTATTCATACAATGATTCCATCAAAACAAAAAAGGGCGTAACAAATGAGCGTAAAAAAAGAAAGAGTAGATGTACTATTAGTAGAGCGAGGACTTATAGAAACGCGTGAGAAAGCAAAGCGCGCCATTATGGCCGGACTCGTATATGCAAATGAGATGAGACTTGATAAGCCAGGAGAGAAAATCTCGCAAGATACTGAGATTACGGTGAAGGGACAAGTTATGCCGTATGTAAGTCGTGGTGGTTATAAACTTGAAAAGGCATTAGAGACATTTCATCTTGATTTACAAGATAAAGTTATGATAGATATTGGTTCATCAACTGGTGGCTTTACAGATTGCGCGCTTCAAAATGGAGCGAAATTATCTTATGCATTAGATGTAGGATACAATCAACTAGCGTGGAAATTACGTCAAGATGAGCGTGTTGTTGTAATGGAACGAACAAACTTCCGTTACGTGACACCAGCAGACTTAGAACGTGGTTTACCTCAATTTGCAAGTATTGATGTTTCATTTATATCATTAAAGCTTATACTGCCAGTTTTAAAAACAATGCTTATGCCTAACGGAGATGTAGCAGCGTTAATTAAACCGCAGTTTGAAGCTGGAAGAGAGCAAGTTGGGAAAAAAGGTATCGTTCGTGATAGAAAAGTACATGAAGCTGTTGTAGAAATGATTGTCGAGTTTGCTTTAAAAGAAGGCTATGATGTGGAAGGTTTAACATTCTCACCAATTACGGGTGGGGATGGTAATATTGAATTTTTAATTCATCTGAAATGGCATGGTGAACGTGAGAATGGCGAAAATCATTCTCCGATTTCTATAGAGCAAGTTGTTACAGAAGCGCATGACGTTCTAAAACAAAAAGGGAAAGGGGAATAACATATGTTGTTCCTCTTTTTGCTGTAATTGTATAATGATTGTAAAAACAATTGTGTACAAGAAACGAATTATAAGTTAACATAAATAAGTGAAGTATACCAATGTTTAAACTATGGTAAGAGATAGTGTGAGGTGCAAATGTATGAATAAAGGTCAGCGCCATATTAAAATCAGGGAAATTATTGCAAACAAAGAAATTGAAACACAAGATGAATTAGTTGATATTTTACGTAATGAGGGATTTAATGTAACGCAAGCAACAGTATCGCGCGATATTAAAGAACTGCACTTAGTGAAGGTGCCATTACATGATGGGCGCTATAAATATAGCTTGCCAGCAGATCAACGATTTAACCCGTTACAAAAATTAAAACGAAATCTAGTGGATTCATTTGTAAAATTAGACACGGCAGGACATATGCTTGTGCTAAAAACATTGCCTGGTAACGCTCATTCACTTGGAGCACTTATTGATCATTTAGAGTGGGATGAGATCATCGGAACCATCTGTGGTGATGATACTTGCTTAATTATTTGCCGTACACCTGACGATACAGGTGTTGTCTCTGATCGTTTCTTAAATATGTTGTAACAAAAAATCTTGTTTGCTTTCCATCGTAAAGTGGAAAGTGAACAAGATATTTTTATTGGTTAAAAATATGAATTTTCAATTGTAATATAATATTTTGTTTGCATAAAGTTAAAAAATAGATGGATTGACCCGTAAAACAAATGTTTGGTACAATGAAGCGGGTTAGAAGAGTATATACATACAAATATATAGCATGATTATTTGAATGAAGAACTGAGAAAATCCTTTAGTAAGGGATTATTTTATAACGAGGTGAATGGGGCATTGTTATCGGAATTATCGATTAGAAACTTTGCTATTATTGAAGCATTAAATATTTCTTTTCAAAAAGGTTTAACGGTTTTAAGCGGTGAAACAGGGGCCGGAAAATCGATTATTATTGATGCAATTAGTTTACTTGTAGGTGGCCGTGGGTCAGCAGAATTTGTTCGATATGGAACAGAAAAGGCTGAGATTGAAGGGCTATTTTATGTTGAAGATGAGAAGCATCCATGTATTGAAAAGGCAGAAGAGTTAGATATAGAAATAGAAGATGGTATGATTATTTTAAAGCGTGATATTGCTGCGAACGGGAAGAGTGTATGTCGTGTAAATGGGAAGCTTGTTACACTTAGCATATTAAAAGAAATTGGGAAAACACTTGTTGATATTCATGGACAGCACGAAACGCAAGATTTAATGAATGAAGAACGACATCTGTTTATGCTTGATCACTTTGATGGGGATCGAATCGTTAAACAATTAGACATATATCAAAACGTATACGCTGACTATGAAAAATTAAAAAAACAATTGAAATCGTTAAGTGAAAATGAGCAACAAATGGCACATCGCTTAGATTTAATTCAATTTCAGCACGAGGAAATTCGCAAGGCGGATTTAAAGATGGATGAAGAAAATGAATTAACTGAGGAACGATTGCAAATTTCTAATTTTGAAAAGATTTATAAAGCGTTAGGTGATGCATATCGTTCTTTAAGTGCCGACGGACAAGGATTAGATAATGTAAGAAGTGCAATGGGGCAAATGGAAAGTATTACACATTTAGATGAAGTGTATCAAGAGAATCATGATTCAATTGCAAATAGCTATTACTTATTAGAAGAGGTTGCCTATCAACTGAGGGAAAAGCTCGATATGATGGAATATGATCCAAATCGTTTAGATGAAATTGAAACACGTTTGAATGAAATTCGTATGCTAAAGAGAAAATATGGAAATAATGTAGAAGAGATTTTAGCGTATGCTGATAAAATTGAACAGGAAATTTTTACGATTGAAAATAAAGACGTTCATATTGAAACGACGAAGAAACAGTTGAAGGAATTAGAAAGTGTTATTATGAAAGAAGCAACGTTGTTAAGTAATATGCGTCATGAGCTTGCAGAACACCTTACAAATGCAATTCATCAGGAATTAAAAGAATTATATATGGAAAAAACGAAATTTGAAGTGAGAATTATGAAGAGAGAAGGAAATGCAGAAGAGCCCCTTGTGGAAGGTGCGCCGGTAAGACTTACGGCGGATGGTTACGATCATGTGGAATTTTATATTTCAACGAACCCAGGAGAGCCGCTAAAACCACTTTCAAAGGTTGCTTCTGGCGGAGAGTTATCTCGTATCATTTTAGCTTTAAAAAGCATTTTTTCTAAGCATCAAGGGGTTGCATCTGTTATTTTTGATGAAGTGGATACGGGTGTAAGTGGCCGGGTCGCACAGGCTATTGCGGAAAAAATTTATCGAGTATCAGTAAACTCGCAAGTACTTTGTATTACGCACTTACCTCAAGTAGCTTCAATGGCGGATTCACATTTATTTATTCGAAAACAAGTAGCGAATGATCGGACAATTACATCAGTTACTGTTTTAACTATGGAGGATAAAGTAACAGAAATAGCTCGAATGATTTCTGGTGTGGAAATCACAGATTTAACGACAGAGCATGCGAAAGAATTACTTACGCAAGCGCATCATTTTAAACAGACAGCAGAGGCTATCCAGTAATGGATAGCTTTTTTTCTCAAATGACGATTTCTTAATTCTTCCGGTTATAAATAAAGCACTGCAAGGAGAGATTAAAAAGTGAAGCCAAGAGGCTGAATGTGGGGTAGGAGCGAGGAGAGTGAACAAGTTGAAATTAGAAAAATTTCGAAAAATAATAGGTCTTTGTCTCCTTGTTTCTTTAGTTTTTATTGGATGTTTTAAACCGCTTCGAACGTTTATTTCATCACCGAAACAACTTGTTGTTTTTGAAGGGCAACAATCAGAAATATCATCATTACCAGTTTTCAAAGCTTCATCCACAAATCGTCATGTATTTACAGTGAGTTCGAATGAACAAAAACAAGGACTTATGGTAAATTCTCATCAAAATGGTGAAGCTGATATGGTATTTCAGCTTGCTGGTTTTCCAGTGAAAAAAGTAAATGTGAAAGTGTTAAAAGATTTTAAAGTGATTCCAGGTGGACAATCAATTGGTGTGAAATTAAATACAAAAGGTGTACTTGTTGTAGGCCATCATTTAATTCAAACTGAAAAAGGTAAAATATCTCCTGGTGAAACAGCAGGTGTACAAATTGGAGATATGATTACTGAAATTAATGGTAAAACAATTGAAAGAATGAGTGATGTAGCACCGTTTATTCATAATAGTGGAGAAACAGGTGAACCGCTTAATCTTGTATTGTTAAGAGATGGAAAATATATTCGTACGAAGCTAACTCCACAAAAAGACAACGGTGAATCGTCTTATCGAATTGGCTTGTATATCCGTGATTCGGCAGCTGGAATTGGAACGATGACATTTGTTCATCCAGATTCTATGAAATATGGGGCACTTGGTCATGTTATTTCTGATAATGATACGAAAAAGCCGATTCAAGTCGAAGATGGACAAATTATGCGCTCGACAGTTACATCAATTGAAAGAGGTAGTCATGGGAATCCAGGGGAGAAATTAGCAAGATTCTCACCAGACCGTGAAGTGATTGGCAATATTACAATTAATAGTCCATATGGTATTTTTGGAAAATTAAATACGAATATGAAAAACGGTATAATGGATAAAGCAATGCCTATCGCATTATCTCATCAAGTAAAAGAAGGACCGGCAAAAATATTAACAGTTATTGATCAAGATAAAGTAGAAGCGTTTGATATTGAAGTTGTTAGTACAGTGCAGCAAAAATTCCCAGCCACAAAGGGTATGGTAATAAAAGTAACAGATAAACGTCTATTAGCGAAAACGGGCGGTATCGTACAAGGAATGAGCGGAAGTCCAATTGTACAAAATGGAAAAGTAATTGGTGCTGTTACACATGTATTTGTAAATGATCCAACATCAGGATATGGTGTTCATATTGAATGGATGTTACATCAAGCTGGAATTAATATTTATGATCAAGAGAAAAAAGCGAGCTAATATATATTATTAGCTCGCTTTTTCTGTTGAAAAATTCGTTGAAATTTTGTAAAAGCTCCGCAAGAGGTGTTTTTTGTTGTAAAATAAAAGGAAAGGGTTGAACGTTTCGTTGTATTTCTATGATGGAATGTGTTGCGAAAGGGAATAAATGAACGATAAACATATTTTTTTGTGATTTTATCGGAAAGTAAGAAACTTTAAAAGGGAATTTTCACACAATTGTCGAACAATTCATGTAGCCTAGAAGGATACACATGTCGGAGAATCGATTCGGTAAGGGAGGAAAAGCTGTGGAGAAAATTAAAGTATGTCTTGTGGATGATAATAAAGAACTAGTATCAATGTTAGAGAGCTATGTAGCCGCTCAAGATGATATGGAAGTAATCGGTACTGCTTATAATGGTCAAGAGTGTTTAAACTTATTAACAGATAAGCAACCTGATGTACTCGTTTTAGACATTATTATGCCACACTTAGATGGTTTAGCTGTATTGGAGAAAATGCGACATATTGAAAGGTTAAAACAGCCTAGCGTAATTATGTTGACAGCATTTGGCCAAGAAGATGTGACGAAAAAAGCAGTTGACTTAGGTGCCTCATATTTCATATTAAAACCATTTGATATGGAGAATTTAACGAGTCATATTCGTCAAGTGAGTGGTAAAGCAAACACTATGATTAAGCGTCCACTACCATCATTCCGATCAGCCACAACAGTAGATGGAAAACCGAAAAACTTAGATGCGAGTATTACGAGTATCATTCATGAAATTGGTGTACCCGCTCATATTAAAGGATATATGTATTTACGAGAAGCAATCTCCATGGTATACAATGATATCGAATTATTAGGATCGATTACGAAAGTATTGTATCCAGATATCGCAAAGAAATATAATACAACAGCAAGCCGTGTGGAGCGCGCAATTCGTCACGCAATTGAAGTAGCTTGGAGCCGTGGGAATATTGATTCTATTTCGTCCTTATTCGGTTATACAGTATCCATGTCAAAAGCAAAACCTACGAATTCTGAGTTTATCGCAATGGTTGCGGATAAGCTGAGACTTGAACATAAAGCTAGTTGAGAGTAAAAGTAGTAAGGGATTTAAGCTTTAGTAAAGCTTAATAATTCTTGAAATTGATACTCGATATCAAATTTAAAACCAATGAACTTTTTATTTAAAGACCAATGAATGTTATAATTCGTTGGTCTTTTTATTTTGTTGAGAAAAAGAGATTATTTGATAGTATGGAAAATAAAACCTATTTTTAGTAATATTACATGTAAGTGAGTTTTTTATAAGGCAATAAAATAGATATAGATAGGGAGAAGGGGAATGGAAAATAAAATTTCAACTTGGCTAGGAATAGTAGCAGCTATGGGAGTTCTTGCTATTGCAGTTACATTTGGAATGTTAGAACTTGCAGATAATCCCGTAGATAAAGAAGTGAGTGCTCAAATAGATAAAAAAGAAGACCAAACAATAGTAGGTAGAGAGGTAGATGGGGTCTTTGTTGATGTGTATGTTACTGAAAATTCTACTGAAAGCGAAGTCATTACAGCGATGCATCGCATGACTCATCAAAAAGTGGTGGCAGAACGAAAATCGGGCTCTATCCCAATGATTCAAAGTAATACTAAAAAATTAAAAGAAATTATAAATAAGAGTAGCTTTGCGAAGAAAAATGAACTTTTAGCAATTGCTGATAGATGGGCGAAAAAAGATTTTAGTAAAATTGTAGAAGATCACAATTATTTCTCAGATGCTCAAGAAGATAGCGTTTGTAAAGCAACTAGAGCAATGGATGCGTTAGAAGAGCAACATTATATTTTAACTACATTCGGGGAGGAAAAAGCGAAAGAACTATACGAATCAGGGGATGCTCCGCACGTTCAATAAAAACAATATAAAGGGCTTCTAGTTTTTTTATGATCGTGTTTTTAGGACGCAATGGGGACTTATAAATAAATGGTCTGCTTTCTTTATGACGTGTAACAAAAAAGAAAAGATGTAATTCATTATTAAATGATGAAGGAACGGCTAAATCACATCGTAGTACATCTGTTAAAGGATTTTAGTAGGAAAGGCATCCGTGATATAATAGAAAATAATAAAAAGTCCTGCAAAACAGGACTGTATTATTCTTCGTCTTTATTTTGTTTTTCTAATTCAACTAGTTTTTGAATTAAAATGTGCTGCGGCATATGCATGAGTTGTTCAAGTGGAACACCTAGTGCTTTTGATAAGCGGACTGCAGTATCTGGAGAGATTTGTAATGGTCTCATAGAAGTACCTCCTTTTTCGTATAGTATAGCATAAGATTGGGGGAGTGAGGATGACTCTTATATTTGCACATCGTGGTGCGGCTGGAACGTACCCAGAAAATACAATGATTTCATTTGAAGCAGCTGAGTCTTTTAGAGCGGATGGAATTGAACTTGATGTTCAATTAACGAAAGATGGAAAAGTTGTCGTCATTCACGATGAAACGGTGGACCGGACAACAAATGGAAAAGGTGCGGTTCGGAATTATGTATATGAGGACTTATGCAAGTTAGATGCAAGTTATAAATTTGGTGATAAAGTAGGTTTTTGTAAAATACCACTTTTAGAAGAGGTATTAGAATGGCTTGAACAAACGAGTTTGCTACTTAATATTGAACTTAAAAATAATAAAATTCCATACAGAGGTTTAGAGGAAGAAGTTATAACGCTTGTACGGAAATTTAGTCTAGAGGATCGTGTTATATTTTCTTCGTTTAATCACTACAGTATGAAACGGTGCCATATGATGGCTCCTGATATTCAAACAGCAATTTTATATCGCGAAGGTTTGCATAGTCCGTGGGCATACGCGAAAAAAATGGGGGCTACAGCAGTACATCCGAATTATCGTTATCTTCAAGATGCTATTGCCGAACTAACGATGGAAAGTGGTGTAGAAGTTCGCCCTTATACAATTAATGAAGAAACGCTTATGCGTAAATATTTTGATATGAATATATCGGCGATTATTACTGATTACCCTGAAACGGCAAGAACGTTATTGCCAATAAAAAAATGAGACCGCGTGTAACGGTCTCATTTTTTTATTTATAAATAGTGGGGTATTCCTATCTTCTAAAGCGAGCTTGTACTTTATTTCGTTTGCGATCTCGGTGCAAGACGAAGCCACCAAAGATATAAAACCCGAGCGCGAAGCAGAGAGCGCCGATTAAAAATTGTAACCACAGTATAGAAATTGGTGGAAATAGAATCCCGAATACAGTATCTCTCATTAACTTTATACCAAACACAGCTAATGAAATAGGGATGAGTGCTAATAGTAGAGCAACGTAACGCTGCATACATAACGCTCCTTTTCAGATTATTTCGTATATTTTAATGATGTTATACGGAAAGGGGGTTTGTCAAGAGGGTGCTGAACGAGTAAGATAAGGGTGTGAAAAAATTTGCAGAGTTACTTCGAGAGGAAGTGTAATATATGAAACAAAAAGTATTAATTGTTGGTGCAGGTGAAGGCGGGAGCGCGCTGCTGAATCTGTTACAAAGTTCGAATATATTTCAAATTATAGGGATTATTGATATAAATCCGTTGGCAAAAGGACTACAAATTGCTAAGGAATACGGGATTGCAATTGGAGAAAGTGTAACTCCATTTCTTTCTATGCATATCGATGTAATATTTGATATGACAGGTGAAGATGATGTACATAAAGTTTTATTAGAAAAAAAGAAAAAAGACACTCTTCTTATACCAGGTGATATCGCAAAAATTGTTACAGGATTAGCGCATGAGAAGGAAGGGCTAATTGGGCGGTTAGAGGAACAGACGCAACAAGGAGAATTAATTTTAAATTCTACACATGACGGCATGATTGTAATTGATCGAGAGGGACAAGTTCGTCTTTTTAATAAAAGTGCAGAGCGTATTATCGGATATAAAAAAGAAGAGGCGATAGGAAAGTATATTTTAGAAGTCATTCCAACTAGTAAATTACTTCGCATTATACGTACGAAACAAATAGAAGTAAATTATGAACTGACATTAGAGAATGGAAAGAAAATTATTACAACGCGTATTCCAATATTAAAAGAAGGAGGAGAGGTACAAGGGGCATTTGCAATTTTTAAAGATATAACAGAAGTTGTAGATCTTGCGGAAGAAGTTACAGACTTAAAAGAAATTCAAACACTATTAGAGGCAATTATTAACTCATCTGAAGAAGCGATTTCGGTTGTGGATGAAAAAGGAAGAGGTTTAGTCATTAACCCAGCATATACGAAATTAACGGGTTTAACAGAAGAAGATATTATTGGGAAGCCTGCTACAACTGATATTGTAGAAGGCGAAAGTATGCATATGAAAGTACTTCGAACGCGTCGTGCGGTGCGCGGAATACATATGAAGATTGGGCAAAAAAAGCGAGATGTAATTGTAAACGTAGCACCAGTTATTGTGGATGGAATATTGAAAGGAAGCGTCGGTGTTATCCGTGACGTGTCGGAAATTCAAAAATTAACAAATGAATTGAATAGAGCAAGGCAAATTATTCGTACATTAGAAGCAAAATATTCATTTGATGATATTGTCGGAAATTCAGATGAAACAACGGCAGCTATCGAACAGGCGAAGCTAGGAGCGAATACACCAGCAACAGTACTGTTACGCGGGGAATCTGGGACTGGTAAAGAATTGTTTGCACATGCAATCCATAATGGAAGTAATCGAAAATACAATAAGTTCGTCCGTGTAAACTGTGCGGCCATTTCGGAGACGTTGTTAGAAAGTGAATTATTTGGTTATGAGGAAGGGGCGTTTTCTGGAGCGAAAAGAGGCGGGAAACGTGGGTTCTTTGAGGAAGCGAATAACGGTAGTATTTTTTTAGATGAAATAGGGGAGTTGTCTGCAAATACACAAGCGAAACTCCTTCGTGTATTGCAGGAAAAAGAAATTGTAAAAGTTGGTGGAACGAAAGCGATACCTATTAATGTTCGAGTAATTGCAGCGACACATGTGAATTTAGAAAAGGCTATTCTAGAAGGGAAGTTTAGGGAGGATTTATATTATCGATTAAATAAAATTCCAATTCAAATTCCATCTCTTCGTCAACGTAAAGGAGATATACCGACAATTGCGGACAGATTGATTCAAAAAATTAATCAAGATTACGGTCGTAATGTAGAAGGGCTCACTGATTCAGCCGTTTTATATTTACAATCATACGAATGGCCAGGAAATGTGAGGGAACTTGAAAATATTTTGGGGAGAGCTATTATCTTTATGAATTATAACGAGACCTATATTGATGTACACCATTTACCGCCATTACATAACGAAGAGCAGGTGGAGTCAAAGCAATCTCATTTATTACCTGAATTAGAAGAAAAGCCACTTGAACATTTAGTGACAGAGTTTGAAGGGAATATTATTTATGAATATTTGGAGAGATTTGATGGGAATAAAACACAAACTGCAAAAGCGTTAGGAATTTCCGTTCGAAATTTATATTACAAGCTAGAAAAGTATGACCATGCAAAAAATAGCATGCAATAAATTGCGTACCGTGCAATTTATTGCATGGTATACAAAAAGCGACAAAATAAGACAGAATCTTTCGTTGTTTTCCAAAGTATTGATTTTACTGCATTTTGAATGCGTTTTCATTATTGGTAAGACCACTTTTAAAAGTTGGCACGGTATTTGCTTTATAAATAGACGAGGGACGACGGAAAGGGTTGATTACAAAATATGAAGTTAGAATACTTAATTGATCAAGCAGCAGGAAAGCCTAAAAAAACTGTGGCTGTAGCAGTAGCTGAAGATCATGAAGTAATTGAAGCTGTAGCGAAAGCAATTAAATTACAGCTAGCTCAATTTCGTCTATATGGAAATCAAGAAAAAATAATGGGGATGCTACAAGAACATGGTTTACAAACTTCAGAACATGTTGAAGTGATTGCAGCAATGTCTAGTGCTGAAGCTGCAGAACTTTCTGTTAAAGCTGTGAGAAATGGTGAAGCAGATGTGCTTATGAAGGGGAACATCCCAACAGCGAATATTTTGAAGGCTGTGTTAAACAAAGAGTGGGGCCTACGTAAAGGGAGCGTACTTTCACATGTAGCAGCATTTGAAGTTCAAAATTACGACCGTCTTATTTTCGTTACAGATGCAGCGATGAACATCGCACCTGACGTAACACAAAAAGCTGCTATTATAAAAAATACTGTAGAAGTTGCCCAGGCAATAGGAATCGACTTGCCCAAAGTGGCACCAATCGCAGCAGTAGAAGTTGTGAATCCAGCGATGCAGGCGACAATTGATGCAGCGATGTTAACACAAATGAATCGCCGCGGACAAATTAAAGATTGTATCGTTGATGGACCACTTGCTTTAGATAATGCAGTATCACAAATTGCAGCAGAGCATAAAGGCATAGTAAGTGATGTAGCAGGTAAGGCAGATATTTTACTCGTCCCAACGATTGAAGCTGGAAATGTGCTATATAAATCACTCGTATACTTTGCGGATGCAAAAGTAGGAGCAATGATTGCTGGCGCAAAAGCACCGATTGTTTTAACATCTCGTGCTGATTCAGCAGAAACAAAAGTATATTCATTAGCATTGGCAGTTGCGACTGCTTCAAAATAAACCAAAAAGGGTAAAACATTAGGGGGAAACGACAATGACATTAGAAATCTTCGAATACTTAGAAAAATATGATTATGAGCAAGTAGTATTTTGTCAAGATAAAGAATCTGGTTTAAAAGCAATTATTGCAATTCATGATACAACACTTGGACCGGCTCTTGGTGGAACAAGAATGTGGACATATGATTCTGAAGAAGCGGCGATTGAAGATGCATTGCGTCTTGCAAAAGGGATGACATACAAAAACGCAGCAGCTGGTTTAAACTTAGGTGGTGCGAAAACAGTAATTATCGGTGATCCTCGTAAAGATAAGAGCGAAGCAATGTTCCGTGCACTAGGACGTTATATCCAAGGACTAAACGGACGTTACATTACAGCTGAAGATGTTGGTACAACAGTAGATGATATGGATATTATCCATGAAGAAACTGACTTTGTAACAGGTATCTCACCATCATTCGGTTCTTCTGGTAACCCATCTCCAGTAACTGCATACGGTGTTTACCGTGGTATGAAAGCAGCTGCAAAAGAAGCTTTCGGTACTGACAATTTAGAAGGAAAAGTAATTGCTGTTCAAGGCGTTGGTAACGTAGCATATCACCTATGCAAACATTTACACGCTGAAGGAGCAAAATTAATCGTTACAGATATTAATAAAGAAGCTGTACAACGTGCTGTAGAAGAATTCGGTGCATCAGCAGTTGAACCAAATGAAATTTACGGTGTTGAATGCGATATTTACGCACCATGTGCATTAGGCGCAACAGTTAATGATGAAACTATTCCACAACTTAAAGCAAAAGTAATCGCAGGTTCTGCAAATAACCAATTAAAAGAAAATCGTCACGGTGACATCATTCATGAAATGGGTATTGTATACGCACCAGATTATGTAATTAATGCAGGTGGCGTAATTAACGTAGCAGACGAATTATATGGATACAATAGAGAACGTGCACTAAAACGTGTTGAGTCTATTTATGACACAATTGCAAAAGTAATCGAAATTTCAAAACGCGATGGCATAGCAACTTATGTAGCGGCAGATCGTCTAGCTGAAGAGCGCATTGCAAGCTTGAAAAATTCTCGTAGCACTTACTTACGCAACGGTCACGATATTATTAGCCGTCGCTAATCATTCATATATAACTTTTACAAAAGGCGTGGTTACCTCTTATGAGGTTTCCACTTCCTTTTGAATTTATTAGTGGAGGTAGCAACATTGTCTGTAAATCGAATTCTTGTTATTAACCCAGGTAGTACATCCACAAAAATTGGTGTTTTTGATAATGAAAGACCCGTTTTAGAAGAAACGATTCGTCATGACGTAGAACAGATTGGGAAATACAAGCGAATTATCGACCAATATGAGTTTCGAAAAGAAACGATTTTAGAAGTTCTACATTCTCATGGTATTAACATTTCAAAATTAAACGCTGTTTGTGGACGTGGTGGATTACTTCGTCCAATCGAAGGCGGTACGTATACAGTAAACGATGCGATGTTAGAAGATTTAAAAAATGGGTTTAGCGGTCATCACGCTTCAAACCTTGGAGGCATTTTAGCATATGAAATTGCTTCTGGATTAAACATTCCTGCATTTATTGTGGATCCTGTCGTTGTAGATGAGATGGAGCCAGTTGCTCGTATAAGTGGTATTGCTGGTATGGAACGTAAAAGTATCTTCCATGCATTAAATCAAAAAGCAGTTGCTCGTAAAGTAGCCGAACAGTTAAACCACAAATATGAGGATTTAAATTTATTAGTTACACATATGGGCGGTGGTATTACAGTTGGTGCTCATAAAAAAGGAAGAGTAATCGATGTGAATAACGGTTTAAACGGAGAAGGACCATTTAGTCCAGAGCGTGCTGGTACAGTACCAGTAGGGCAACTAGTAGAAATGTGTTTCTCTGGTGAGTATTACCGAGATGAAATGATTAAAAAGCTTGTCGGACAAGGTGGACTTGTAAGTTTAATCGGTACAAATGATGCGATTAAAGTAGAGAAAATGGTTGAAAAAGGTGATCCTGAAGCAACTCTTATTTATAAAGCAATGGCATATCAAGTTGCAAAAGAGATTGGCGGAGCTAGCGCTGTACTTCACGGGAAAATCGATGCAATCGTATTAACTGGTGGACTGGCATACAGTAAAATTCTTGTCGATGAAATAAAAGAGCGAGTGGACTGGATTGCAGATGTTATCGTACATCCAGGCGAAGATGAGTTAGAAGCGTTAGCAGAAGGAGCACTTCGTGTATTACGTGAAGAAGAAGCTCCAAAAGAATATGTTGTACGTGAAAAAGAAACGGTAGCTAGGGGTTGAGATAATGGCAAAAGAATATGATTTAGTCATCGTTGGCGGCGGTACTGGTGGATATGTTGCTGCAATTCGTGCATCACAACTAGGGTTAAAAACTGCACTAGTCGAAAAAGAAAATCTTGGTGGTACTTGTTTACACAAAGGATGTATCCCTAGTAAAGCTCTTTTACGTAGTGCGGAAGTATATGCAACTGCTAAAAAAAGCGAAGAGTTCGGAGTTATTGCAAGCAATGTAGAACTAAACTTTGCGAAAGTACAAGAGCGTAAAGAGAAGATTGTAACGCAGCTTCATAAAGGCGTTCAACACTTAATGAAACAAGGTAAAATTGATGTGTTTGAAGGTATTGGCCGTATTCTTGGCCCATCTATTTTCTCTCCGATGCCAGGGACAATTTCAGTTGAACTTGCAAGTGGAGAAGAGAATGAAATGTTAATTCCAAAAAATGTACTTATTGCAACAGGTTCTCGTCCAAATTCATTACCAGGTTTAGAATTAGACGGAGAGTACGTAATGTCTTCAGATCATGCCCTAAAAATGGAAACGCTTCCTAGTTCGATTATTATCGTTGGTGGCGGTGTAATCGGTATTGAGTGGGCATCTATGCTTGCTGACTTCGGTGTAGAAGTTACAGTATTAGAGTATGCAAAAACAATATTACCACTAGAAGATCAAGACGTTTCAAAAGAAATGCAACGTCTATTCAAGAAAAAAGGTATTAAAGTGGTAACTGGTGCAAAAGTATTACCAGAAACATTGGTAAAAGATAATGGAGTAACAATCCAAGCTGAACACAACGGTGAAAATAAAGAATTTAAAGCAGAAAAAATGCTTGTATCTGTAGGAAGACAAGCGAATACGCAAAATATTGGCTTAGAGAACACAGATATCGTTGTGGAAAAAGGATACATTCAAACAAATGAGTTTTATCAAACGAAAGAATCGCATATTTACGCAATTGGAGATGTAATCGGTGGCCTGCAACTTGCTCACGTTGCTTCTCATGAAGGAATTGCTGCAGTAGAACATATTGCAGGGAAAGAAGTTACACCAATTGATTACTCTATGGTATCAAAATGCGTATATAGCAGTCCAGAAGTTGCTTCTGTCGGTTTAACAGAACAAGAAGCGAAAGAAAAAGGCTATAAGTTAAAAGTAGGTAAGTTCTCATTCCGCGCAATCGGAAAAGCACTTGTATACGGAGAATCAGATGGTTTCGTAAAACTTGTAGTTGATGAAGAGACAAATGACATTCTTGGTGTTCATATGATTGGACCACATGTAACAGATATGATTTCTGAAGCGGGTCTTGCAAGAGTACTTGATGCAACACCTTGGGAAGTAGCACATACAATTCATCCGCATCCATCATTATCTGAGGCGATTGGTGAAGCAGCACTTGCTGTAGATGGAAGAGCGTTACACGCATAAAAATGTGGATTTAGGAGGTTATGAAAAATGGCAGAAGTAAAAGAAAAGCGCCATGAAGAGCTTGGCTTAAGTGATGAGCAAGTATTAGAAATGTTCCGTACAATGTTACTTGCACGTAAAATTGACGAACGTATGTGGTTATTAAACCGCGCTGGTAAAATTCCATTCGTAATTTCTTGTCAAGGACAAGAGGCTGCACAAGTTGGAGCGGCGTTCGCTCTTGATAGAGAGAAAGATTATGCATTACCATACTACCGTGATATGGGTGTTGTACTAGCATTTGGTATGACAGCTAAAGAGCTTATGTTGTCTGCTTTTGCGAAAGCTGGGGATCCAAACTCTGGTGGTCGTCAAATGCCTGGTCACTTCGGTCAAAAGAAAAATCGTATTGTTACAGGTTCATCTCCAGTAACAACACAAGTACCACATGCAGTTGGTATTGCACTAGCTGGAAAAATGGAGAAGAAAGATTTAGTAACGTTCGTTACATTTGGAGAAGGCTCTTCAAACCAAGGTGACTTCCATGAAGGGGCAAACTTTGCTGGTGTACACAAACTACCTGTTATTTTTATGTGTGAAAATAACAAATATGCAATCTCTATTCCAGTTGAAAAACAATTAGCATGTAAAAACGTATCAGATCGTGCGATTGGTTACGGTATGCCTGGATATACAATAGACGGAAACGATCCACTTGCAGTATATAAAGCTGTAAAAGAAGCAGCAGATCGCGGTCGTCGTGGTGAAGGACCAACTTTAATTGAAACAGTATCATATCGTTTAACAGCACATTCTAGTGACGATGATGATCGTGTTTATCGTGATAAAGAAGAAGTAGAAGAAGCAAAGAAAAAAGATTCAATTATAACATTCGCAGCTTATTTAAAAGAAGCTGGTGTGTTAACTGAGGAATCCGAAAAACAAATGTTAGACGAAATTATGCATATCGTAAATGAAGCAACAGAATATGCAGAAAATGCTCCGTATGCAGCACCTGAAGATGCATTGAAGCACGTATACGCAGAATAGGGGGGAACGTTTCATGGCTGTAATGTCTTATATTGATGCTATTACATTAGCAATGCGCGAAGAAATGGAACGCGATGAGAAAGTATTCGTTTTAGGAGAAGATGTTGGTAAAAAAGGTGGCGTGTTTAAAGCGACACACGGTTTGTATGATCAATTTGGTGAAGATCGTGCGCTTGATGCACCGCTTGCAGAATCTGCAATTGCTGGGGTAGCAATTGGTGCAGCAATGTATGGTATGCGTCCAATCGCTGAAATGCAGTTTGCTGATTTCATCATGCCAGCAGTAAACCAAATTGTTTCTGAGGCGGCAAAAATTCGTTATCGTTCTAATAATGATTGGACTTGTCCAGTTACAATCCGTGCACCATTTGGCGGGGGGGTTCACGGTGCATTGTATCATTCACAATCTGTAGAAGCGATGTTTGCAAACCAACCAGGTTTAAAAATCGTTATCCCTTCTACACCATATGATGCAAAAGGCTTATTAAAAGCAGCCATTCGTGATGAAGATCCAGTATTATTCTTCGAACATAAACGTGCATATCGTTTAATTAAAGGTGAAGTACCAGAGGATGACTACGTATTACCAATCGGAAAAGCAGATGTAAAACGTGAAGGTGATGATATTACAGTTATCACGTACGGATTATGTGTTCATTTTGCTCTTCAAGCGGCTGAAAAGTTAGCACAAGATGGCATCTCTGCACACATTCTTGATTTACGTACTGTATATCCATTAGATAAAGAAGCAATCATTGAAGCAGCTTCTAAAACAGGTAAAGTTCTTCTTGTAACAGAAGACAATAAAGAAGGAAGCATTATGAGTGAAGTGGCAGCAATTATCGCTGAAAACTGTCTATTTGATTTAGATGCGCCAATCGCACGTCTTGCAGGTCCAGACGTTCCAGCAATGCCATATGCACCAACAATGGAAAAATTCTTTATGGTAAATCCAGATAAAGTTGAAAAAGCAATGCGTGAACTTGCGGAATTTTAATCGGGGGGACTATACATGGCTGTAGAAAATATTACAATGCCTCAGCTCGGGGAGAGCGTTACAGAGGGCACAATTAGTAAATGGCTCGTTAATGTTGGCGATCACGTAAATAAGTATGATCCGCTTGCAGAAGTAATGACTGATAAAGTAAATGCTGAAGTACCATCTTCTTTCACGGGTGTTGTGAAAGAGTTAATCGCTGGTGAAGGTGATACGTTAGCTGTAGGTGAAGTAGTTTGTGTTATTCAAGTAGAAGGCGCAGATGAAGTAGCAGCAACAGCTGTTGAGGAAAAAACTAAAGAAGAATCAAAGGCAGAAGTAGCTACGTCTGAAAAAGCACCGAAAGTAAAACAACCAACTGATGGAAAACCACGTTTTTCACCAGCTGTGTTAAAGCTTGCGGGTGAGCATAACGTTGATTTAGATCTAGTAGAAGGTACGGGAGCAAACGGCCGTATCACTCGTAAAGATATTTTAAAGCTAGTGGAATCTGGAAATATCCCACAAGCAGGTGCGGCGAAGAAAGAGGAAGCTGTAGCGGCAGTAGTAGAAGCTCGCCCAGAAGCACCAAAAGCAGCACCAGTAGCGCAAAAAGTAGAAGCTGCGAAACCAGTTTCTGTACCTACAATGCCTGGAGATATCGAAATTCCAGTAACAGGTGTGCGTAAAGCAATCGCAGCAAACATGTTACGTAGTAAACACGAAGCACCACATGCTTGGATGATGATTGAAGTAGATGTGACAAACCTTGTGTCATACCGTAACTCAATTAAAGGTGACTTTAAGAAGCGTGAAGGCTTTAACTTAACGTTCTTTGCTTTCTTCGTAAAAGCAGTAGCACAAGCGTTAAAAGAGTATCCTCAAATTAATTCAATGTGGGCTGGCGATAAAATTGTTCAGAAGAAAGATATTAACCTTTCTATCGCTGTTGCAACAGAGGAAGAACTATTTGTACCAGTAATTAAGCAAGCGGACGAGAAAACAATTAAAGGTATCGCTCGTGAAATTACAGAACTTGCAGGAAAAGTACGTACGAAATCGTTAAAAGCAGACGAAATGCAAGGTGGAACATTTACAATTAATAACACAGGATCATTCGGTTCTGTTCAATCTATGGGTATTATTAATTACCCACAAGCGGCTATTTTACAAGTTGAATCAATTGTAAAACGCCCAGTAATTATGGATAACGGTATGTTCGGTGCTCGTGATATGGTTAACTTATGTTTATCACTTGATCACCGAGTACTTGATGGTTTAATTTGTGGTAAGTTCTTAGGACGTGTTAAAGAAATTTTAGAAAACATGTCAGAAAATAATACATCTGTATATTAATAAAAAGCTCGCTTATGCGAGCTTTTTATTATCTTATTTCTTCATCTACATCCTACTATATGTATAAATATCTTTCCCAGTAATCTTACAATAAACGATTATGTATTAGGAATTTACGAAAATACATTGCTGATATATGGTATATGGATATAAAATAAGAAAAGAATAATTTTTTTGGCAAATCTTACTGATGAAACTGTAGTATAATATATTGTATTGTATGAAAAAGAGAGTTATTCTATATAAGTGTTTTATAGATAATGTGTAATCAGTCGTCAAAACATGAAGAATGTTGACTCCTGGTTTTTTATTTTTGCCGTAACAATGTTTCAGGAGGATGTCATGAAAAGAAGTACCGAGTTTCTAAAAAGTTTAGATGTAAAATTAATTTTAATTTTGTGTGCACTATGTGTGACGAGTATAGCTGCTATATATAGCAGTCAGCAAACGGGACAGTATGGAGCTGCAAACTTTGCTATGAAACAAGGTGTTAACTACATAATTGGGGTTGTATTGTTACTTCTTGTTGCAAGCATCGACTTAGATCAATTGCAAAAATTATCTTGGCCGCTTTATATTGCTGGATTTGCTTCACTTATTCTTTTGAAAGTATTACCACCATCAGGTTTTACACCTGAAAAATTAGGTGCAAAAAGATGGTTTGTTTTCCCAGTATTTGGGCAAATTCAGCCGTCTGAGTTTTTCAAAATTGCATTGCTACTTGTAGTAGCGAGTATAGCAGTGAAACATAATGCACAGTATATGGCAAGGACATTCCAAACAGATTTAAAGCTAGTAGGTAAAATTATGCTAGTGTCACTTCCACCTATGGCGGTTGTATATAGTCAACCTGATACAGGTATGGTGTTCTTATATGCTGCTGCTATTGCATGTATTTTATTTATGTCAGGTATTCAAAAGAAATTGATAGCATTATGTACAGTTATTCCGTTGACCATATTATCTGCTTTAATATTTATTTTCTTTAAGTATCAAGACTTTTTCTATAATAATTTAGTTACTTTACTAAAGCCTCACCAACAGTCGCGTATTGTAGGTTGGTTAAATCCATTTGAAAATGCAGATCAAGGTTATCAAACACAGCAATCGATTTTAGCTGTAGGTAGTGGAGGAATGGAAGGTAAAGGGTTTGGGGGAGGAAGCGTCTATATTCCAGAGAAGCATACTGACTTTATTTTCGCTACAATTGCCGAAGAAGGTGGATTTATCGTAGCAGCCTTAGTTGTCTTCTTGTTCCTATTACTACTATATCGAACAATTATTATTGGTTATTCCGCTGATAATTTATTTGGTACATTATTATGCGCTGGATCAATCGGTATATTAACAGTTCAAATATTCCAAAACATCGGTATGATCGTTGGATTAATGCCTGTAAAAGGTATTGCATTACCTTTCTTATCGTATGGGGGAAGTTCCTTATTCTCAAATATGATTATGATGGGGCTCATATTATCGGTACGGAAAACGTATAAAAAATATATGTTTTCAGTTAAGTAAAAAAAGCTGGTTCGTTTTTAAACGAACCAGCTTTTTTACATATATGCTCATAAACGTTGCAAACTAAAACAGGATAGCAGTTTGAGACGGGTAAGGAGTGCAAAGTGATGCATATGCATATTTTTGAAGGAGCACGACATCTTTCTAATAGTGAATGGGTTATTCGGGCTATTATAGCATACATATTTTTAATATTAGTTGCGAAAGCGATGGGGCAAAGGTCTATCGCACAACTTCGTTTTTTAGATGTTGTATTAGTGTTATTGCTTGGTGGGAATATTTCTAACGCATTGTCTGATGAAAAAGTAGGGTTACTGGGATCGATGATTACAACGTTCATACTTGTTGTACTTCATATTATAAGCTCAGTTTTAATGCTGAAATGGGATAGATGGAGACGTTTTTTAGAGCCTGCACCTATTATTCTTATACACAATGGTTCCATTAATTTTAGCAATTTGAAAAAGGCGAGAATTACCTTGGAATATTTGTTTTCGGAACTTCGTATGCGAAATGTGAGCGATATTCAAACGATTAAATTAGCATTATGGGAAGCAAACGGTGTCGTTTCTATATTTCGGTATCCAGAATATGAAGCAGTTTCGCGGCTTGATCTTAAAGTGGCGGGAAAAAAATCTCCAGTTTCTTTTGTATTAGTAAAGGATGGGAGGATACAGAAAGATGTTCTTGCATTATTAGGAAAAACAGAAGCGTGGGCGAGAGAATTTCTAGAGGAGAGTACAGAAGTCGAATCTATTATGTTAGCTACAGTAGATGAATCACATAAAATAAATATTTTGTTAAAAAAATGAAAAATATACGCATTTTGTCGTTTCGTACATATGATACAATAGTGTGGACAACGAAAAAGGAGGCGATACGGTGGGATATGTAGAAGAATTACGAAAAATAGTTGGTCATCGCCCTTTAATTTTAGTTGGTGCTGTTGTACTCGTTATAAATGAAAATGGATATATTTTATTGCAGCAGCGGACAGAGCCGTACGGAAAATGGGGGCTACCTGGCGGGCTAATGGAGCTTAGTGAATCACCAGAAGAAACAGCTTATCGTGAAGTATATGAAGAGACAGGAATAAAAGTGAAGAACTTGCGACTAATCAATGTATTTTCTGGAGCGAACTACTTTACAAAATTAGAAAACGGTGATGAATTTCAATCTGTAACAACCGCCTATTATACGGATGAATACGAAGGGGATTTTGTTATGAATAAAGAAGAAGCAGTTCAGCTTAAATTCTTTTCAGTAACAGAACTACCTGACTATATTGTAGGATCGCATAAAAAAATGATTGCTGAATATATGAAGATTATGGAAAAGAAGATATAATAATAGTGAAAGAAATACAAAAACACAGCTCTGGTTGGTAGTCCAGACGCATGATTTCATGTCAGTAACCTTCCCCTCCGGGATGTCCCGTATTTCTAATCTTTTAAAGGAGGGGCTGTCAATGGATTTGACAGTATATCACGATGGCCAATTTTTTGTTGGAATCATTACATGTAAAGAAAAAGGGAAATTGTATGGGGCGAGGTATATTTTTGGGGCGGAACCGTCAGATGAAGAAGTGCTTATGTTTGTGAATGGTTCACTTTTAGAGCATTTTCAGCACTTTGCAAAATGTGGTGTAGAAGTTAAAGAAAAACAGCGTCCTAAAAACATAAAGCGTATCATACGACAAGCAGCAAAAGAAACAACTATTAAACGTTTTACTAAGGCGCAAGAGGCGATTAGTTTATCTTATGAATTGCATAAAACAAGAAAAGAAACTGCAGTCTAAAGAGAAGCGAGAAGCTGAAAAAGAAAGAAGACGTTTAATGAAAGTACAAAAAGCAAAGCAAAAACATCGTGGTCATTAAAGAAAAGGTGTTAGAGCAAGAGCTCTAACACCTTTTCTATACTTAAATACAAGTAAACTTACTTGTATTTCATAAACATTAACTGGTAAGATACAAATAGGTAGTTTTAGAGGAGGGAAAAGAGTGATTAATTTTAACTTTTTTATGAATGATGTTGTCCGCCAAGCGCGTGAAGAGATTGTCTCTGCTGGATATACAGAATTGACGACGCCGGAAGCGGTAGAAGAAGCGTTTAAAAGAAATGGAACAACACTTGTAATGGTAAACTCTGTATGTGGTTGTGCAGGTGGTATTGCTCGTCCTGCTGCTGCGCATTCCGTACATTATGATAAACGTCCTAACCACCTTGTAACGGTGTTTGCAGGTCAAGATAAAGAAGCGACAGCAAGAGCGCGTGAATATTTCGAAGGGTACCCACCTTCTTCTCCATCATTTGCTTTATTAAAAGATGGAAAAATTGTAACGATGGTAGAGCGTCATGAAATTGAAGGTCATGAACCGATGCAAGTTATTGCGAAACTACAATCATATTTCGAAGAGAATTGTGAAGAACTATAAAAAATAAGAGAAAAGGCGGCACGTCCACAATCAAGTGGATGTGCCGCCTTTTTTATTTATTATTAAAATTTCTGAGATATGCATAGTTATGTTGTTTTATGCATCATTTTATACATAACAAACAGCGTTTATATTGTTTCGTTATTTATTTTTATTTTATATATTGCATAAAAATAAAAGTGCTGATACAATACAAACATCGAATAAATATTCTATTAAACTTTTAAATATACATTATTAGGGGGAAGAAAGATGAAGAAGTTAGTATCAATATCGTTTGCACTTATTTTAATTGTAAGTATATTCAGCGCTTGTAGTAATGAGGAATCGAAAGAAACAAAAGGAAATAAAAAAGTACTCGTAATGGGAACTTCAGCAGATTATAAACCTTATGAATATGTAGATGCGTCAAAGAGCGATGAAATTATTGGCTTTGATGTTGATGTTGCTAAATATATCGGAAAAGAACTTGGGTATGAAGTGAAAGTGAAAGATATGGATTTTGGTGGTTTATTAGCATCTCTTAGTTCAGGAAAAGTTGATTTTGTAATGGCAGGTATGACGCCAACTGCAGAGCGTAAAAATAATGTTGATTTTACAGATATTTATTTTGTTGCGAAAAATATGGTCGTTTCTAAAAAGGATTCTAACATTAAATCTGTAGAGGATTTAAAAGGGAAAAAAGTAGGGGTACAAACAGGGTCTATTCAAGAAGAGAAAGCTTCAGAATTTAAAAAACAAGTAGATTTCCAAGTTGAGGGACGTGACCGTATACCAGAAATCGTACAAGAAATTAAAGCTGGTCGTTTTGACGCTGCAATTATAGAAGATACAGTTGCTAAAAATTATTTAGAGAAAATGAAAGATTTACAAGGAATTGAAATTAAAGAAGCACCAGAAGAAGTTGGAGCAGCAATTGCCCTTCCGAAAAACAGTGATAAAACAGCTGAATTTAATAAAGTAATTAAAAAAATGCAAGAAAATGGAGAAATGGATAAATTAGTGAAGAAATGGTTTGGCAGCGGAAAATAAGCTGCCTTTCACTTTTCTGTGAGGGGAATGAAAAGAATGAACTTAGATTTTTCGGCGATTACGCCTTCGATACCATATATACTAAAAGGTTTAGAAGTTACTTTGAAAATTGTAGCAGTATCAGCTTTAGCAGGATTTATTTTAGGAACGCTATTAGCACTTTGTAAAATTGCTAGAATACGAGCATTAAATATAGCAGCAGATTTTTATACATCAATTTTTCGTGGTACACCCCTTGTATTGCAATTAATGATTATTTATTTCGGCGTCCCACAAATAATTGGTTATGAAATACCAGCATTCTTAGCTGCTGTACTTGCATTTAGCTTGAATTCAGGTGCATACATGTCAGAAGTAATTCGTGCTGGTATTCAAGCGGTTGATAAAGGACAAACAGAAGCAGCAATGGCTTTAGGGATACCGTACGGAAAAATGATGAGAAATATTATTTTCCCTCAAGCATTAAAAAATATATTACCAGCGCTTGTGAACGAATTTGCGACACTTACGAAAGAATCGGCTGTAGTAACAGTAATAGGCGCGACTGATTTAATGCGTCGTGCTTACATTGTAGGCGGTGAGACATTTAAATATCTTGAACCATTACTTTTTGTTGGACTGATTTATTATATGTTAGTCATTATTCTTACATTAGTCGGGAAGGCAATTGAAGGGAGAATGAAGAAAAGTGATTAAAATTGAAAACCTTCATAAATCATTTGGTAAAAACGAAGTATTAAAAGGAATTACAACAACAATTGAAAAAGGGGAAGTAGTCGCAATTATAGGGCCTTCTGGATCAGGAAAATCAACATTTTTACGTTGTATGAATATGTTAGAAGCACCAACGGATGGTCACATTTGGATTGGGACGGAAGAAGTAACGAATCCGAAAACGAATGTTATGCATGTTCGTGAAAATGTCGGTATGGTATTTCAACATTTTCACTTATTTCCTCATATGACTGTATTAGAAAATATTACGTATGCTCCTATCAATGTAAAAGGGGTAACGAAGCAAGAAGCTGAAAAGAAAGCTGAGAAACTTTTAGAAAAGGTTGGATTAGTAGATAAAAAAGATACGTATCCAAATCGTCTTTCGGGAGGACAAAAGCAACGTGTAGCAATTGCAAGAGCGTTAGCGATGGAACCGGAAGTTATGTTATTTGATGAACCGACATCGGCGCTAGATCCAGAGATGGTGAAAGAAGTGTTAGAAGTTATGAAATCGTTAGTTACGACAGGAATGACGATGGCTATCGTTACACATGAAATGGGCTTTGCAAAAGAAGTGGCAGATCGTGTTCTTTTCTTGGACGGAGGAAAGCTTGTAGAAGATAGTGCGCCAGAAGAATTTTTTGCAGCGCCGAAAAGTGAACGTGCGCAACAATTTTTACAAAAAATATTGTAATATGAAAAGGTTATGTGAATAATAAGTAGAAAAGGATGACATTGTGTCATCCTTTTTTTATACTAGCTGTAAATACGTTTATACATATAGGAGTAATGATATGTTTAAAATTGGATATCGTACAGTAAAAACAGCAATAGGGACAGGTGCGGCAGTTTTTATTGCTCAGTTATTAGGGTTAGAATTTTATAGTTCAGCAGGCATTTTAGTTATTTTATGTGTACAAAATACGAAGCGCAAATCACTTCAAGTGTCGTTACATCGTTTTCTAGCGTGTGTATTATCAATGGCATTCGCGTTTTGTATTTTTGAAACGATTGGCTATACACCACTTGCAATTAGCATATTGTTACTTACATTTATTCCGACTGCAGTAATGCTTAAAATTCAAGAAGGTATTGTCACGAGTTCAGTTATTGTTATGCATCTATATTCATTGAAGCAAATTACATGGCTTATAGTTGGAAATGAAATTGCTATATTAACGATAGGGATTAGCGTGGCGTTATTAGTAAATATGTATATGCCGAGTAGTGAAAATAAGCTAAAAGAGTATCAGGATAAAATAGAGAATAATTTTAAAACGATTTTGTTTGAAATGGTTGTGTATTTACGAAATCGAGAAAGTAGTTGGAGTGGAGCAGAACTCATTGAAACCGAGAATATGTTAAATGAAGCAAGAGATTTATCGTTTAAAAAACTTGAGAATGCATTTATGCGAGAAGATGATTATTACTATCGTTATTTTAATATGCGTATGCAACAATTCGAAATTTTAGAGCGAATGATACCACTAGCAGCTTCTTTATCGTGGACATATGAACAAGCTGACATGATTGCAGATGTTGTTGAAAACATTGGTAATGCTATTAGCCCTGAGAGTACTGGCGTTATTTCCTTAAGGCAGCTTCAAGAAATGAGGGAATTATTTAGAGACATGCCATTGCCAGCTACACGCGAAGAATTTGAGATACGTGCGAAACTTGTTCAACTTGTGTATGAAATGGAACAATATTTACTCATTAAAAGTCGCTTTAAGGGAAAGGATAATATAAAAGAACTTATATAGAAGGTAGGAATTATCTATGCCGTATCTTCTCTCTATCATATTATGTCTTTCTTTATCACCGATTTGGCCTCTTGGGGATAATCCACGTGCCGGAGATCCTTTTATTATTGTAAATAAAGCAACGAATAAATTAGCTTACATTGACGATGGAAAGATTCAAAAGGTTTTTCCAGTAGCGACAGGGAAAACGAATGAATTAACTCCAGAAGGAACTTTTGATGTTGTAATGAAAGCAAAGGATCCGTATTACATTGCGAAGGATATTCCAGGTGGATCGCCAAAAAATCCACTTGGGTCAAGGTGGATTGGATTTAATGCAAGAGGAACTGATGGAAGTAAATATGGAATACATGGAACAAACCAACCGAGTTCAATTGGAAAGTATATTTCACAAGGGTGTATAAGAATGAAGAAAAACGATGTGGAATATTTGTTTGATCGCATTCCAATTGGAACGAAAGTATGGATTGTGAAATCGAAAAAATCATTTCAGCAATTGGCAAAAGAAAAAGGAGCCGTTGCATATGAAAAAGCCAACGAAAAGGTTGGCTTTTTCTATTATAATAAGTTGTCTTGACATGTGTACATAACCGTGCGTTAATGAGAGTATAGAAAGATAAAATTAGATAAAGGGGTTGCTCATATGTACTTGAATCCAAAACTTTCGTATATGCAGTTTTTTATGGGATTTCTATTTGTTATTACATTCATATTGGCAACTTTTAATATATGTTCTTATCTTGTAGCGATTGTATGTATGGCATTACTTAATCTCACTTTTGTTATTGGGGCATTTCAGCAGAAACAATATACAAGTTTTGTAATAGCGCTTGTAATGTCATTTTCCTTTAGTATTGTAGCGATTGTGTTTTATATAAAATAAACCATCTCGATGTCGAGATGGTTTATTTTGTTATGTGTAAAAAGTAAAAAAAGGACGAACACATCGCCCTTTTTACCAAAACATACTCGCGCCAGCAAGTAATGTTGTTACAAGCATAGAAATTAGCATCACATAAACCATAACTTTTTGAGCTTTTTTATGCATCGTTATACCTCCTTGCAAATCAGTACAATTTCATTGTAACGAGAAATGAAATTATGGACAAGGGGAGAGTGAGGACAAAATTCGGGAGGGGATTGCAAAATATAACAGGAAATTTGAGAGTGTGTAGAGAATATAGTAAAAGGGTATATTGTTAATTTTTAGTTGGGCAAGCTGAAGAATGGAGATACGATGATGAAAATATACGAAACAGATCGTTTATACTTAAGGGAAATTGATGAGTCGTATGCTGAAACAGTTCTTCAATATTACGACAGAAATCGTGAATTTTTAAAAGCTTGGGAAGAGTATAGACCGGATGATTTTTTTACGCTAGATTATCAAAAGAAAAAGTTGCAAAAGGATAGAAAAGAGTTCGAAGAAGGGAAAATCATCAGACTATGGATTTTTAAAAAGGGTGATGATACGAAAATAATTGGGTGTATTTCATTTAATTTAATCGTTCGTGGCATTTATCAATCTTGTGTACTCAGTTATAAATTAGATAAAGCAGAGTTAAACAAAGGGTATACGACAGAAGCGCTTAGAAAAGCAATTCAAGTTGCTTTTGGGGAATTTCAGTTACATCGTATAGAAGCTCCGATTATGCCTCGTAATTTAGCATCTATACAAGTAGTAACGAAGATAGGTTTTCAATATGAAGGCGTATCTAGGAAGATGTTAATGGTAAATGGCGTGTGGGAAGATCATATGCGCTGGGTATTGTTAAATGAGTAATAGAAAGCAGATGGTTATCTAGACATGTAAACCATCTGTTTTTTGTCTTGTATTTCGAAACTTTTGCGAAATTCTGTTATAATTAATAGTGTTACATACATAATGGTAGTGCAGGAGGCGCAGTCTTATGATTAATCAAGAACGTTTAGTAAATGAATTTATGGAATTAGTACAAGTAGATTCTGAAACGAAATTTGAAGCAGAAATCTGCAAAGTATTAACGAAGAAATTTACAGATTTAGGTGTAGAAGTATTTGAAGATGACACAATGGCTGTAACTGGTCATGGTGCAGGTAACTTAATTTGTACTTTACCAGCAACAAAAGATGGTGTTGATACAATTTACTTTACTTCTCATATGGATACAGTAGTTCCTGGTAATGGAATTAAGCCTTCTATTAAAGATGGATATATCGTATCAGATGGTACAACAATTTTAGGTGCGGATGATAAAGCTGGATTAGCATCAATGTTCGAAGCAATCCGTGTTTTAAAAGAGAAAAATATCCCTCATGGTAAAATTGAATTTATTATTACAGTCGGAGAAGAATCAGGTCTTGTTGGTGCAAAAGCATTAGACCGTGAGCGTATTACAGCGAAATATGGCTACGCATTAGATAGCGATGGAAAAGTTGGTGAAATCGTTGTTGCAGCTCCAACACAAGCGAAAGTGAACGCAATTATTCGCGGGAAAACAGCTCACGCTGGTGTAGCGCCGGAGAAAGGTGTATCTGCAATTACTATCGCAGCGAAAGCAATTGCGAAGATGCCACTTGGTCGCATTGACTCTGAAACGACTGCAAATATTGGACGTTTTGAAGGTGGTACACAAACGAATATCGTTTGCGATCATGTACAAATCTTTGCAGAAGCTCGTTCTTTAATCAATGAGAAAATGGAAGCACAAGTTGCGAAAATGAAAGAAGCATTTGAAACAACTGCAAAAGAAATGGGCGGGCATGCAGACGTTGAAGTAAACGTTATGTACCCAGGATTTAAATTTGCTGATGGTGATCATGTTGTAGAAGTTGCAAAACGTGCAGCTGAAAAAATTGGTCGTACACCTTCTCTTCACCAAAGTGGTGGCGGAAGTGATGCAAACGTAATTGCAGGACATGGTATCCCAACAGTTAACTTAGCAGTTGGTTATGAAGAAATTCATACAACAAACGAGAAGATTCCTGTTGAAGAATTAGCAAAAACAGCAGAATTAGTTGTTGCAATTATTGAAGAAGTAGCGAAGTAATGGAATAGAAAAAGCGTGTAAATCAATTGTGATTTACACGCTTTTTATTTTGATTCGATTGCTTTGACAAGACGTATAAGCCAATATAAGAAAACCTATGGAAGTATATACGTTGTTGCTACATGTACTAGACGAAGGAATAATCCTAACGTATTCATATTGAAAATCGGAAGTAGTAAATAATTAATTGCAATGATTAATATAACTACAAGGAATGTATAATTGAGTTTATCCCGCTATTTGCCGGACAGTAAGCCCCCCCACCTCAAAATTCAGCGAAAGTAAAGAATTTAGGTGAGGGCTGATTAAAGTTTCACTTTATTAGTTGATCTCATCATAATCAGACCCTTTCACATATATATCCTCTTTATATCGATTATAAAAAAGAACAAGTAATTATTATAACTATTGTGCAAAATTTGATATAATGAAAGAACGAACGTTCTGATTAGGGAGTGAGTACTATGCGAGAAATGTATCCGAAAAATGGTCGTGTTATTTTACATGTAGATATGAATTGCTTTTTCGCATCTGTTGAAATTGCTCATGATCCATCATTACAAGGAAAGCCATTAGCGGTTGCTGGAAATGAAAAAGAGAGAAAAGGAATTATTATAACATGTAGTTATGAGGCGAGAGAATACGGAATACGTACGACGATGCCCCTTTGGGAAGCGAAAAGGTTATGCCCGCAATTAGTTGTAAGGCGTCCTAATTTCACATTATATCGCGAAGCTTCATTTCAAATGTTTCAAGTCCTTTCCCGTTTTACAGAAAAGATACAACCAGTCTCAATAGATGAAGGATATTTAGATA
This sequence comes from Bacillus sp. JAS24-2, assembly GCF_008274905.1. Taxonomy (NCBI): domain Bacteria; kingdom Bacillati; phylum Bacillota; class Bacilli; order Caryophanales; family Bacillaceae; genus Bacillus; species Bacillus sp. JAS24-2. The sequence goes on along the minus strand of NZ_CP031068.1, from coordinate 3,971,156 downwards.
TTACAGATTGCTACGCACTTGGTTCGCCTCTTGAAATAGCAAAGATGATTCAACAAGCACTATTAACAGAGTTGCAGCTTCCGTGTAGTATCGGAATTGCTCCAAATCTTTTCCTAGCAAAAACAGCTTCTGATATGAAAAAACCTCTCGGTATTACCGTACTTCGAAAACGTGATATTCCAGAAATGATTTGGCCACTTCCAGTTGAAGCAATGCATGGGATTGGAGAAAAAACAGCTGAAAAATTAAATGAAATTCATATACATACAATTGAACAGTTAGCGAAGGGAGACGAGCATATCATTCGCGCTAAAATTGGGAAGCACGGTATTGATTTACAAAAGCGTGCAAAAGGTACGGATGATAGGGAAGTGGATCCGAGTCAAATGGGCCAACATAAAAGTGTCGGTAACTCGATGACTTTTTCAAAGGATATGGATGAAGAGAAAGAATTGCTTGATATGTTAGAACGTTTATCAAAATCAGTGAGTAAAAGATTACAAAAGCGAACCCTTGTCAGCTATAATATTCAAATTATGATTAAATACCATGATAGGCGAACAGTAACACGGAGTAAGCAATTGAAAAATGCAATTTGGGAAGAACGCGATATTTTTCAAGCAGCATCCCGTTTATGGAAGCAACATTGGGATGGTGATTCCGTTCGTTTACTAGGTGTTACAGCTACTGAAATAGAGTGGAAGACAGAATCGGTGAAACAATTAGATTTGTTTTCATTTGAAGAGGATGCGAAAAAAGAGCCACTACTTGCTGTCATTGATCAAATTAATGATAAGTATGGAACACCGATTTTACAACGAGGTAGTCAACTACTACGTAAGCAAGAGAAGTCGTTTCAACAAAAGTTAGAAAATAAGTTTATGTAGAAGGTGTCATGAAGTAGTAAAATCATGACACCTTTCCTATTTAACTCGCTTCTAAATTTAAAGAAGTCTTCCATCCAGCTCCAGTAACGCCAGACTCTAATAGCATTCTACTTACTATTTTTTCAATTAAGATAGCCGCATTTGTCTTGCAATGTAATGTAGCCTGTATACAAACTTTTTGATTAGAATCTACATCTTCACTATACAATTCTTTTAAACGGAGCCCTTCTGTACTTACCATATGCATAAGTAAAAAACGAATATGTGCTTCATGTTCTTCTGAACAAGTAAGGGAAAGTAAGTAGTTCGTTTGTTCTGGTGATTCTTCTTTTGATTTTTTATTCATAAAAAGAGCAATTGGGCGAAGAAGTATATTTGCTAGTAACACGCCGGCTGCACCTAATATAGCTGCAACGAGGAAACCGGCGCCTGTAAGAGTACCGACAGCAGCTGCACACCATAAAGTAGCTGCCGTATTTAGCCCTCTAATACTAAAACCATCGCGGATAATAACGCCACCCCCTAAAAAGCCAATGCCACTAACGACTTGAGCAGCAATGCGGGATGGGCTAGCATCATGATCAAGCATGACGGATAATAAAACAAATATACAGGCACCAAGTGATACGAGAGCATTTGTCCGTAACCCAGCCATTCGGTGTCTCCATTGTCTTTCCATTCCAATGCAAGCTCCTACAATAATTGCGATAACTAATCTGAATACAATGTCGTACCATACCATCATGGTCACCTCCATATATAAATATGTGTTATGTTTTTTAGAATGAGCGGGGAATACCCACTCATTCTTATTTTTACAACCAGCTATGAAACTTTTTAATATAAAGCTTTTTTAGGAACTGTGTTAAAAAAGCGTAGCCTAATAGTATTCCTACTAACCAAGGGAAGTAGTTAAGTGGCAATGCTTGCAAACCAACGGCTGCACCAAGTGGTGAGAATGGAATATAAATCCCGATTGCCATAATAAGAGCGGTTAATAAAACGACTGGTGTTGATGCAGTGCTTTGAATAAATGGAATCTTTTGTGTTCTTATCATGTGAACAATTAAAGTTTGTGTTAACAATCCAACGACAAACCAACCGGACTGGAATAATGATTGCTCGCTCGGTGTATTTGCACCAAATACATTCCACATGACTACGTATGTGATAATATCAAATACGGAACTAATTGGGCCGATACAAATAATGAAGCTTCGTAAGTTTGCAGTATCCCATTTTCGTGGTTTTTCTAGAAACTCTTTATCCATTTTGTCCCATGGAATAGAAAGTTGTGAAATATCATAAAGTAAGTTTTGAATTAAAAGATGAATGGCAAGCATCGGTAAAAAAGGAATGAAAGCACTTGCTACTAACACGCTAAACACATTACCGAAGTTAGAGCTAGCTGTCATCTTAATATATTTTAAAATATTTCCGAATGTAGTACGTCCTTCTAAAATACCTGCTTCTAATATAGTTAAACTTTTTTCGAGTAGAATAATATCGGAAGCTTCTTTCGCAATATCAGTAGCAGTATTAACAGATATTCCGACATCAGCTTCACGTAATGCTACAGCATCGTTAATGCCGTCTCCCATGTAACCTACAGTGTGTCCATTTCCTTGTAATGCGTGTATAATACGAGATTTTTGCATTGGATTAAGCTTCGCAAATACAGTCGTTTCTTCAGCAAGTTTTGCTAATGCTTTATCTGGTAAAGAATCAATCTCGTAACCGAGGATTGGTTCGCCGATATCTAATCCAACTTCTTTACAAACCTTTCTTGTAACAATTTCGTTATCGCCAGTTAAAATTTTCACTTGTACACCATGTTTTTGTAATGCTTGAATTGCAGCTGCTGCAGATGGTTTCGGTGGATCTAAAAAGCCGATATATCCACTGAGAATCATATCAGTTTCGTCTTTTACTGCGTACTCTGTATCATTTATTCTTCTATCTTTTTTATAAGCCACAGCAATAACCCGCATACCTTCACTATTTAGTGTCTCACTTAGTTTTTTCACATTTGAACGTATTTCCTCGGTGAGTGGAACGATTTTTTCATCCACTTCAGTGTAGTTACAAATTGATAAAATTTCTTCTACGGCACCTTTACAAACCATTGTATGTTCACCTGAAATATCCTTTACGATAACTGACATACGCCGGCGGGCGAAATCGAATGGAATTTCATCTAGCTTTTGAAAAGCTGATGGATTAAATTTATTGTTTTCCTCTGTATGCTTAATAACAGCTTTATCTATTAAATTTTTCAATCCAGTTTGATAGAAACTATTTAAATAGGCAAATTGCAAGACGCGATTGCATTCATTTCCCTTGGGATCTAAGTGACGAACAAGGACCACTTTATCTTCTGTTAAAGTTCCGGTTTTATCTGTACAAAGAATGTTCATAGCACCTAAGTTTTGAATAGAATTTAGCTGTTTTACAATTACTTTTTGTTTAGACATGTTAACGGCACCTTTAGCTAAATTAGCAGTTACAATCATTGGTAACATTTCAGGTGTAAGGCCAACAGCAACGGCAATAGCGAAGAAGAAAGCTTCTTGCCAATCTCCTTTTGTGAATCCATTAATGAGAAGGACAATAGGTGCCATAATAAGCATGAATGTAATTAAGAGCCAGCTTACTTTGTTTACACCTTTATCAAAGCTTGTTTCTACACGCTTTCCAATTACCTTATTTGCTAAAGAGCCGAAATACGTATCGGTACTTGTTGAGATGACAACAGCTTTTGCGCTGCCACTTACAATATTTGTTCCCATGAAACAAAGGTTTTCCATATCGAGTGGATTGTAATTTTTTTTCATGTTTTTCGGTAAGATATGCTTATTTTCTGTATGGTAGCAGTGTTCGTATTTTTCTACAGGAAGTGCTTCCCCTGTCAAAGAAGATTGATTAACAAATAAATCTTTAGCGGATACAACACGCACATCAGCTGGAACGATATCACCAGCTGAAAGGGAAATGATATCGCCAGGTACAAGTTCCTCAATTGGAATTTCTGTTGTGTAATTTCGGTTTAAATTCTTTACATTTTTTGTTTCATGTACAAATCCATTTATTCTAAATACGCTCGCAGTTGTTCGAACCATAGCTTTTAACTTATCGGCAGCTTTTTGAGAACGAAATTCTTGGGAAAACCGAATCGTTGCACTAAGTAGGACCATTACAGATACGACAATCGTTCCTTGCATATCATCTGTGAAAAAGGAGAGTGCTCCAAGAGCTAATAAAACGAAAATAAATGGATTTTTAAATGCCAATAGAAATTGAATGTACCACGGCGCCATTTTATTATGAGCTATTTCATTCGGACCATATAAAGAAAGTCTACGAGACGCTTCTTGTTTAGATAATCCACCTTGTGTTGTTTCTAAAAGTTTTAACGCAGAGCTTACATCTTGTGTTGCAACCTCCACTAATAATTCGTTATTTGTTTTCATGCTATCTTGCTCATAAGCATGCTTTGTTTCTTGTCTTTGTAAATTAAACATCGGTAGTTCCTCCTCTGTCATGAAGGAGGAAACAATCTGTTACCTAACTATTTGAAATGGTGAGGAACAGTTTCTTTCCTACCTACATGATGAAATATGAATGTAAAACGTATGGGTATCTGGGCCGAATCATCAATTGCCAACTGTTCCTCACCTCCGTACAATTTAGTAGTTTCTGAATATGCTATGTTTGTTTCATAGTAAGGTGCATATAGACGTAAAAAGACCTTTACTCAAAACGAGTAAAGGTCTGAATTCGCAGTTAAAAGAGTCCACAACAAAGACTGTTAGTAGACATAAATAAAAACAGTTTTTGTGTATGACAAAATACATGCACCTCTCCCTCGTTGAGTTTTAGCACTGTATAGCATAGGTACTGAAACCAGCTACGTTAAAAAAGGCCTTCATTCCGACCTTTCCTGTTGACCCATTGGCGTCTCTCGACATTTTTGGGCAGCAGCGTTTCTCTATACAGGAGCCTCACCTAACAGAGACCATATTCAATTACATGTTGAATGTTAGCACTGTAAAATCGTAGTGTCAATATCTTTTTTATCTGTGTTTTTAAAATATTAAACAGATTTATAATAGATATGTGGGATGAAATGCATGATATTGATTATGAATAATATGGAAAAAATATTTTTATAAAAGGGGAATTTGTAATGGGACCACAAAATTTTATTATAAATATTGAGAATCAAAAATGGTTGTTTAATGAGCATGAAGATTTATGTTCTCATGGAGAAATATATTTAAATGTGGCTGGAACGATTATTACGCAGACAGGTATGGATGAGGAATGGGGAATAAGTGAATCAGCTTTAGCTTTGTTACGAACTTTAGATAAAGAATATATTTGTGATATTGAAAATGAAGCGGGGCTTATTTTGCACGGATGTGGCACTATGCTCATGTTAGGATGCCCAATTTCAATTCATTGGACTATAAACCATATAGGTGAAAACGTGATTTTAAAGGACTTTGTCAAAGTTATTTCTACTAATCAAAAGGCTATCTACTATGAAGGACTTCATATAGAATTGAATGAAAATGAATATAGAAAACAAATTGCTTCTTTTGCACTACAAGCAAAAGAATTATTTAATAAATCAAGTGAAAAGATAATTTCAAATGAGTTTGAGCGAAGTATGTATACCGACTTTTGGACGGAATATGATCATTTGTTAAATAAGTATAAATAAAAAAGCACTGTAACCAGTGCTTTTTTATTATAGATTACGAGATTGTAGGGTTTTCAAAAATAACAATCTCTGAACTGTTTGTAGTTGAAACACGTTGGGCGTAATATGTTAAAGCTGAAGAAATATATGCTGGTAACGTATCATTTGTATGTGATGTTGTATATTCATGGATTAATTCCTTTAAAGTTGTCCATTCTAATTGTGCTGGGTGATCAGACACGAAAGAACTTACCCAGCGATCAAATGAAGATGAAAAATCAGTTTGTAAACGAAATACTTCTTTCATAATAAAACGCTCCCTTAAAATGTAGTATAATCATTTTACCATAAAACACGAACGATGGCTAAATTTTTTAAGTATAACGTTCGTGTTATATAGTTGTCTAGATGATTGGTTATGTAAATTCAATTTGCCATTTGAAATAACATTCCGTAAGATGAGAGATAGAGTATATTTAGAGCTGGAGGAAAGAAAGTGGAATTTGTATTTTTAGGAACTGGTGCAGGTGTTCCTTCAAAAGGAAGGAACGTTTCAGCAATTGCTTTACAATTGTTAGAAGAACGAGGACAAACTTGGTTATTTGATTGTGGCGAGGCCACGCAACATCAAATATTACATACATCTGTACGTCCGCGCCGCATTGAAAAAATATTTATTACGCATTTACATGGCGATCATATTTTTGGATTGCCTGGTTTATTAGGTAGCCGTTCATTTCAAGGAGGAACTACGCCTTTAACGGTGTATGGACCGAAAGGAATTAAACAATTTATTGAAGTGGCATTATCGGTAAGTACGACACATGTGAAATATCCACTTGAAGTTGTGGAGATAACAGAAGAAGGTACCGTATTTGAAGATAATGAATTTTATGTAGAAACGAAAAGATTGTCACACGGTATAGAATGTTTTGGGTATCGTATTGTAGAGAAAGATATACAAGGTGCTCTTTTAGTTGATAAGTTGCTTGAGATGGGTGTGAAACCAGGTCCAATCTTTAAACGTTTAAAAGATGGTGAAGCAGTTGAATTAGAGGATGGCACGATATTAAATGGAAATGAGTTTATCGGCCCACCTCAAAAAGGAAGAATTATTACTATCTTAGGTGATACGCGATATTGCGAAGCGAGTAGGGAGCTTGCGCAAGATGCAGATGTACTTGTCCATGAAGCGACTTTTGCAGCAGAAGATGAGCAACAAGCGTATGATTATTTTCATTCTACATCTAAGCAAGCTGCGAGCATTGCACTTCAGGCAAATGCGAAGCGACTAATATTAACTCACATTAGTTCTCGCTATCAAGGAGATACATATAAGGAATTATTGAAAGAGGCTAGAGAGTTGTTTTCTAATACAGAAATAGCGACGGATTTGAAATCATTCCCAGTAGAAAAATGATAATTTTATAAAAAATGGTAACGGCGGGTTACCATTTTTTTATGTCTAAAAAAATTTAAAAATAAAACTGTTATTATTTTATACTTATACTTGGATGATACAGAAAATTAGGATGGTTTGAATATATAGGATAAAAATACGAAATAATGATTATTTAGAAAAACTGTTATATAAGTCAGATGACATACAAGTGATACAAATAGCAGAAATGGACTTTTATTCAGAACTTTTAAAATTCAACAAAAGTAAGCGTTTTATAAAAAACAAGCTATAATGAGGGCAGATTATAATTTATGATAAGTCACATGTATTTTAGTCATTATCGTAACAAGTGAAGTTGACTAAATCATGAGAGAGTAACACGAGAATTATAATAGGAAAGATATTACTATTATTTGTCATAAGTCTTTTTCACTTTTTAGCTAAACGATATGATTAGCGAGTGTATCTATTGCAAGTTCCTTAGTTGAAGCTTTTTATTAATAAGGTGGTGGAGATTTAATTGGTATACCACTCTTTAAAAGAGTTCAGAACATCAGCAGGTAGTCTAGGTGGAATAGCGGGTGCAAATTTAGTTGCATTAGCAATGGTTATATCACTTGTTTATGCTATGCTTGCAATGGCTTCTGTGTTAAACTTTGGATTGCTACCAGACTTTATTGTGGATTATCTTGTATCATTTTTAAATGAAAATAATGCTAAGATTCTTATGTATTATGATAACTGGTATTATTTCAGGTTATATTGGATTACTTTTATTCAAAAACTATCCAATTCGTATAGCAGAACAAATTCGTGGTACAACTGGAAAAGCGACAGATGTAGCAGCTTAATAGAATAGTAGAATAAATTTTTTTCATAGAGGTTTAGGGGGAGTTATGATGAAGTATCGCTCAGTATTTGATATTATCGGTCCAGTTATGATTGGACCATCAAGTTCACATACAGCAGGCGCGGCAAGAATGGGGCAAGTTGCTCGCCAGCTGTTTCGTCATGAACCAGAAAGAGTAAGCATTTCGTTATATGGATCATTTGCAAAGACGTATCGAGGGCATGGTACGGATGTAGCACTAATCGGTGGAATATTAGGATTTGAAACAGATGACTTACGTATTCCAGAGGCGCTAGAAATAGCAAAAGAGCGCGAAATTGAAGTGGAATTCATTAAAGAAGATGCCAATGCACCTCATCCAAATACAGCGAGAATTCGTTTGTATAAAGGTGAAGATGAAATTGAAGTTGTTGCTTGCTCAATTGGTGGCGGTAAAATTGAAGTTGTAGAATTAAACGGATTCGATCTTCAATTATCAGGCACGAGCCCAGCACTACTTATTGTAAATAACGATCGCTTTGGTGCTATTGCAGCGGTAGCTTCAATCCTTGCGAAACATGAGATTAACATTAGTACGATGAGTGTATCTCGTAAAGAAAAAGGAAGAAGAGCGCTTATGGTCATCGAAACAGATGAATTATTAGCAGATGAAGTAATTGAAGAAATAAAAGCGCAACAAAATATTTGTCAAGTAACTATTATGGAATAATTGCAGGGGGGACACACCATGTTTCGGAACGCAGCGGAACTAGTGGCGCAAGCTAAAGAACAAAATGTAAAAATCGCAGAAATTATGATTCAATGTGAAATGGAAACAAGAAGTATTTCACGTGAAGAAGTAATTGCTGGTATGGAAAAGAACTTAGTAGTGATGGAGCAAGCAGTAGAACGTGGTATTCGCGGCGTGAAATCACCAACTGGTTTAACTGGTGGAGATGCTGTAAAAGTTCAAGCGTATATGAAGAGTGGAAAAGGCTTATCTGGAGATACGATTTTGGATGCGGTAAGCAAAGCTGTTGCAACAAATGAAGTAAACGCAGCGATGGGAATTATTTGTGCAACACCAACAGCAGGGTCTGCTGGAACAGTGCCAGGTGTACTATTTGCACTAAGAGAAAAATTGCAGCCTACACGTGAAGAAATGATTGAATTCTTATTTACAGCAGGAGCTTTCGGTATGGTTGTTGCGAATAACGCTTGTATTTCTGGTGCGGCAGGAGGATGCCAAGCTGAAGTTGGTTCAGCAAGTGGAATGGCGGCTGCAGCTGCAGTTGAGATGGCTGGTGGAACACAAGATCAAGCAGCTACAGCGATGGCAATTTCATTAAAGAACATGCTTGGTTTAGTGTGTGATCCTGTTGCAGGACTTGTAGAAGTACCTTGTGTAAAACGTAATGCAGCAGGAGCTGCAAATGCGATGATCTCAGCAGATTTAGCATTAGCTGGTGTAACGAGTACAATTCCATGTGATGAAGTAATTGAGGCAATGTTTAGAATCGGACAAACGATGCCAGTAGCACTTCGTGAAACAGCAGAAGGTGGACTTGCAGCAACGCCGACTGGTCGTCGCCTGCAAGAAGAGATTTTTGGGAAGAACAATAACTAAGTGTAATTATAGAAAAAGGAGCTCAAATAAACTTGAGCTCCTTTTTCTATTTTTCTTTTGTTAGTTGTTCTAATGTTTTTCCAAGATTATGTGATCGTTTCGTTGCCTGTGTAATACAAGAAACAAGTGCTTGTTGAAATTTATGTTCTTGTAATACTTCAATACCTGCCTCAGTAGTTCCACCAGGAGAAGTAATTTCCTTTCGCAAAATAGAAGGGTGTTTGTCACTTGCTTTTAACATTTCAGCAGCACCAATCATCGTTTGAAGAATAAGTGATTTTGCAACATCTTCTTTTAAACCAATTTTTGTTGCAGCTTCTTCCATAGCTTCCACTACGTAATAAATATAAGCAGGTCCACTTCCGGATAATGCAGTGACAGCATGCATATCTTCTTCCTCTACAACAGAGACGAGACCAATCGTTTCAAATAAAGATGTTGCAGTGTGAATATGTTCCGCTGTTGCATGTTTTGAAGGGGAGATAGCGGTAGCTGATTTTAAAATGGCTGCGGATGTATTTGGCATTGCACGAATAATTGGAACGTCTTTTTGAAGTAGTTTTCTAATTGAGTGAGTAGAAACACCTGCTAGTAATGAAATAATAAGCACGTTATTATTTATGTATTCTTTAAAAGGGGTAAGCGCCTCTGCAACATCCTTTGGTTTCATTGCTAGAAAAAGAATATTTGCATCAGTAAGTAATTCTTTTTTATTATGAGTACCTTTGACACCGTATTTTTTATGTAGCTCTTGTAATCTTGTCTCGTTAGAACGATTACTTACAGTAATTTGTTCACCTTTAACGACATTTGCATGTAACAAGCCACCAATAATAGCTTCGGCAATAGAGCCTGCACCGAGAAAGGAAATGTTTTGAATAGACATGATGTTCCTCCTTTAATTTTGGTTAGAAATTCTTATAAATGTACATACATTCGTTTTTTTATAGGAAACACCTCTTTTTATCTGAAAATAATGACAAATATATATAGAAGTTGTAAACTGAAGAAGTATTCATTTTTGAACCGGAAAGAGACAGGGGGGCTAAGCATGACGGCGATTCACCGAATGGAGATTCCTGTACCATTTGCAGTGGAAACTGTGAATGTGTTTTTAGTTGAGGGGGAGACATTAACATTAATTGATACAGGGACGAATACAGAAGAGGCAAGGAATGCGTTAGAAAGTCAATTAGGTACATTAGGACATACGATAGAAGATATTGAAACAGTAGTCATTACGCATCATCATGCAGATCATTGTGGACTTTTAAATATATTTTCTGAGAAGACGAATATTATTGGACATCCTTGGAATGAGCCTTGGATCACACAAAATCCAGAATTTTTAAAGCGGTATCATGAATTTTTTAGAGAGACGGCCTTACAGTTTGGTGTGCCAGCAGCATTTTTGAAAGACGAGTCGTTATTGACGACGAGGACACTTAAATATTCTTGTAATAGATCGTTAACGCATACTGTGAGAGAAGGAGATCGTATTGATTCTTTGCCTGGATTTATAGTACTTGAAACACCAGGTCATGCTTCTACTCATATTTCTTTATATAGAGAATCTGATGGAATATTAATTGGTGGAGATGCTCTCATCAGTCATATTTCTTCGAATCCAATACTAGAACCACCATATGAAGGGCAAACAGAACGGGCACGCCCATTACTACAATATAATCAAACATTACAGCGTTTAAGCGAAATGAATATTTCACGCATTTTATCAGGGCATGGGGAAGATGTTCTAAATGTGAAACAACTTATTGAAACGAGATTACAAAAGCAAGAAACACGTGCTTTTAAAGTGCTTGAGTTATTAAAGGAAAAACCAATGACAGCATTTGAAGTATGTGTAAAACTATTTCCGGTATTATATAAAGAACAATTACCACTTACTATTTCAGAAACGGTTGGACAATTGGACTATTTAGCATATAATCAACAAGTGATGATTGATGAATCATCGCAACAATTGATTTATTATGCAAAGTAGGTGACAGCAATGACAGGACGTTTACAAAATAAAGTAATCGTCATTACAGGTGCTTCTAGTGGGATTGGTGAGCAAGTTGCAATGCAAGTTGCAGCACGGGGAGCGACTCCCGTATTAATGGCTCGAACAGAAGAGAAACTACAAGCGTTAGTAGACAAAATTAAAGAAACTTATAATACGCCTTGCTATTATTATGTATTAGATGTAAGTGAAGAGATGGAAGTACAGTCTGTTTTTTCAAAGGTATTACAAGAAGTGGGACGTATTGATATATTAGTAAACAATGCGGGATTTGGTATTTTTAAAACGTTTGAAGATGCGTCAATGGATGAAGTGAAAGATATGTTCCAAGTAAATGTATTTGGATTAGTAGCATGTACGAAAGCGGTACTACCTTATATGGTAAACAAGAACGAAGGACATATTATTAATATTGCTTCCCTTGCCGGAAAAATTGCAACTCCGAAATCAAGTGCGTATGCAGCAACGAAACATGCTGTATTAGGATTTACGAATAGTTTACGCATGGAATTAGCGAATACAGATATTTATGTTACAGCAATTAATCCAGGTCCGATAGATACAAACTTTTTTGAAATAGCGGATCAATCTGGTACCTATGTAAAGAATATGGGACGTTACATGTTAAAACCAACATACGTAGCAGAACAAATCGTAAAGTCGATGCACACGAAAAAACGTGAAGTAAACTTACCGAAGTGGATGGGAATTGGCCCGAAACTTTATGCTTTATTTCCAGGTTTATTTGAACGTGTAGCAGGTAAATCATTAAGTAAAAAATAGGAGATTTCCACATGGAAATCTCCTATTTTTTATTGTTTTCCAGTCACATAATCATAAACAATATCCTCAATCTCCTCGTATAAATCAATTTCAATATTTGAATGAGTCACCGTTTGAATATGTTTCACTAGCATTTCCTGATCTTCTTTTGATATTGGACTGCATTGATATTGCTGAAAACTTTTTATAATCATTTTCTCAATTAATTTTTCGTTCATATTTTTTCCCGCCTGTATGTACGTATGTATTGTTTTATTGTACTTGAAGTGAAATAAAAAAACTACCGTGCACTATTTTTGTATAAAAATCCGGTTGTGTATATTGTTTTTCTAGTAAAATTAAGTTTTTTAAGTTTGTGAAATTTATAAATATTTAATTGACTCTATAAATATACAATATTATAATCATACTTAATTTAAAGAATCGATTTGAGGAGGAACTTATGAAAGTCGCAATTATTGGAGCCACTGGATATGGGGGCATTGAGTTAATTCGTTTATTAGAACAACATCCATATTTTTCTATAGCATCTCTTCATTCTTTTTCACAAGTTGGTGAGTGTATAACAAATGTATATCCGCATCTTCGAAATGTCCTCGTTCATACGTTACAAGAAATTGATGTGGAGACAATAGGGAAAGAAGCAGAAATCGTATTTCTAGCAACACCAGCAGGAGTATCGGCGGAGTTAACTCCCAAGTTATTAGCAGAAGGTTTAAAAGTAATTGACCTATCTGGAGACTTTCGTATGATAGATCCTTCGTCATATGAACTGTGGTATAAAAGGCCAGCAGCGAAAGAAGAAATTCTTAGAAAAGCAGTGTATGGGTTAAGTGAATGGAAAAGGACTGAGATTCAAAAGGCAAATTTAATTGCAAACCCAGGATGTTTTGCTACAGCCACATTGCTAGCGATAGCACCGTTAGTACGTAGTAGCAGGATTGAAGAAGATTCGATTATTATTGACGCGAAATCAGGGGTATCAGGAGCAGGTAAAACACCAACAACAATGACTCATTTTCCTGAGCTATACGATAACTTACACATCTATAAAGTAAACCAGCATCAGCACGTTCCAGAGATTGAGCAAATGCTTACAGAATGGAATAGTGAATTACAGCCAATTACATTTAGCACACATTTAATACCGATATCACGAGGAATCATGATTACACTTTATGCAAAAGTAAAACAAAAGATGGAAATAAAGCAACTTCAAAAATTGTATGAAGAAACGTATGAACAATCGCCTTTCATCCGAATTTGTACGCAAGGGAAATTTCCAAGTCCAAAAGAAGTGAGAGGCTCAAATTATTGTGATATTGGCATAGCTTACGATGAAAGAACAGAAAGAGTTACGGTCGTTTCTGTTATAGACAATATGATGAAAGGCGCGGCTGGGCAAGCGATTCAAAATGCAAACATAATAGCGGGACTAGAAGAGACAACAGGTTTACAACATATGCCGCTTTATCTATAAGGGGGACATGATGATTAAAGTAGCGTCTATTACAAAATTAGAAAATGGTTCAATTGTAACGCCGAAAGGCTTTTCGGCAATTGGTACTGCAAATGGTCTGAAAAAGGAGAAAAAGGATTTAGGGGCAATCGTTTGTGACGTACCAGCATCATGTGCCGCTGTGTATACAACGAATCAAATACAAGCAGCCCCTTTGCAAGTAACGAAGGATAGTATAACGGCAGAAGGGAAGTTACAAGCAATTATCGTTAATAGTGGAAATGCAAATGCTTGTACTGGAATGAAAGGATTACAAGACGCATACGAGATGCGCACATTAGGGGCGGAACATTTTGGATTGAAAGAAAATTACGTTGCAGTAGCTTCAACAGGTGTAATTGGTGTTCCGCTGCCGATGGATATAATCCGAAAGGGAGTTGCAACTCTTATACCGACGAAGGAAGAAAGTGAAGCATATTCTTTTTCTGAAGCAATTTTAACGACGGATCTCATAACGAAAGAAACTTGCTATGAAATGATTATTGATGGGAAGAAAGTGACGATTGCGGGTGTTGCAAAAGGTTCAGGGATGATTCATCCGAATATGGCAACGATGCTTAGTTTTATTACGACAGATGCTCATATAGAGCATGACGTATTGCAAACGGCATTATCCCAAATTACGAATCATACATTTAATCAAATTACGGTAGATGGAGATACTTCTACGAATGATATGGTCATCGTTATGGCAAGTGGATTATCAGAAACAAGGCCGATAAATATGGAACATACAGATTGGGAAACTTTCGTATGTGCTTTACAGAAGGTATGTGAAGATTTAGCAAAAAAAATTGCGCAAGATGGTGAAGGCGCTACGAAGTTAATAGAAGTAAATGTGCTAGGAGCTCAAACGAATGAAGAGGCAAAAAAAATTGCAAAGCAAATAGTCGGTTCGAGTCTTGTGAAAACAGCAATACATGGTGAAGACCCAAACTGGGGACGAATTATTAGCAGTATTGGACAAAGTGAAGTAGCTATTAGTCCGAATACAATTGACATTACTCTTCAATCTATATTGGTATTAAAAAATAGTGAGCCTCAAACATTTTCTGAAGAAGAAATGAAAGAGAGATTACAAGAAGATGAAATAGTCATTAATGTGTACTTACACTTAGGAGAAGAGACAGGATCAGCTTGGGGCTGTGACTTAAGCTATGAATATGTGAAAATAAACGCTTGTTATCGTACATAAGGAGAGAGAAGATGAGCGAATATATTGTAGTGAAATGCGGCGGTAGTATGTTGAATCAATTAAAAGCTGTGTTTTTTGAATGTATAAAGAAATTGCAACAGAAGTATAAAGTAGTGATTGTTCATGGTGGTGGGCCAGAAATTGATGCCAAATTAAAAGATTGTAACATCAACGTAGAAAAAAGAGATGGATTACGCGTAACACCAAAAGAAGTTATGGATGTTGTTCAAATGGTGCTATGCGGAAGTACGAATAAAAAACTCGTAATGAATTTACAAAAGCATAATTTACTTGCGGTAGGTTGTTCAGGATGTGACGGCAATTTACTTCAAGTTCAACCTGTCAGTGAAGAGATAGGATATGTGGGGGAAGTAAGTTATGTAGAAACAGCCTTATTAAAAGGATTAATGAATATGGAGTATATTCCTGTTATTGCTCCAATCGGGGTAAATGGTAATGAAGTTTATAACATAAATGCGGACAATGCTGCAGCTGGGATAGCGGCTGCGTTAGGGGCAAAAGAGCTTATTTTTATTACGGATGTAGATGGAATATTACATGAAGGGAATTTGGTAAAGGAAACGGATGAATCTGAAATTGCTACTTTTATAGAAACAGGTGTTATTACAGGTGGGATGATTCCGAAAGTACAGGCGGCACTAGCATCATTAAAAATGGGAGTGCAAAAGATAAGTATTGTGAATGGTACAAAAGATTTTACTGAGGTTACGGGAGAGTGTATTGGAACGACGGTAACGAAAGGTGTGAGTATTGCATGACGAGTCATCTTTTTCAAACGTATGGCAGAAGAACTATTGAGTTTGTAAAGGGAACTGGAACGAAAGTTATTGATAATAACGGTAAGGAATATTTAGATTTCACATCAGGAATTGGCGTATGTAATTTAGGACATTGTCACCCTACTGTTCTCAAAGGTGTACAAGAGCAACTTGATGATATATGGCATATATCTAACCTGTTTACAAACAGCTTGCAAGAAGAAGTTGCGTCATTATTAACAGAAAATAGAGAATTAGATTATGTGTTTTTCTGTAATAGTGGGGCAGAGGCAAATGAAGCGGCTTTAAAGTTAGCACGTAAGCATACTGGAAAATCTCTCGTCGTAACATGCCAGCAGTCTTTTCACGGTAGAACATTTGGAACGATGAGTGCAACGGGCCAAGATAAGGTAAAAGAAGGATTTGGTCCATTACTTCCATCTTTTTTACATATCCCTTTTAACGATATTAAAGCATTAGAGGAAGTAATGAATGAAGAAGTTGCGGCGGTAATGGTAGAAGTTGTTCAAGGAGAGGGAGGAGTAATACCTGCTGATCTATCTTTTTTGAAAGAGATTGAAACATTATGTAATAAGTTCGGTTCCTTATTTATTATAGACGAAGTACAAACGGGGATAGGAAGAACTGGAACACTATTCGCTTATGAACAAGTGGGAATAGAGCCTGATATCGTTACCGTTGCAAAGGCGCTTGGGAATGGGATTCCTGTCGGAGCAATGATTGGCCGGAAAGAGCTCGGAGCGTCGTTTACTGCAGGATCACACGGTTCAACTTTTGGCGGGAATTACATCGCGATGGCTGCAGCGAAAGAAGTATTGCAAGTAAGTGAAAAACCATCGTTTTTAAAAGAAGTACAAGAAAAAGGCGAGTACGTATTAGAGAAGTTGCAAGAGGAATTACAGCATGTCGAATGTATTCAAAATATACGTGGTAAGGGGCTTATGATTGGGATTGAGTGTAAGCATGAAGTTGCAAGTTTTATAGAACAACTAGAAAACGAAGGACTTCTCGTATTACAAGCAGGTCCTAATGTGATAAGACTATTACCGCCACTCATTGTCACGAATGAAGAGTTAGAACAGGCAGTATATATAATAAAAAAAGTAGTTTGTACAAAAAACGTATCAATCATATAAGGGGGAAGTTTCATGTCAACTGTACAAGTACCGAAATTAAATACGAAAGATCTTTTAACACTAGAAGAATTAACGAAAGAAGAAATTATTTCTTTAATTGAGTTCGCTATATATTTAAAAAAGAATAAGCAAGAGCCTTTATTACAAGGCAAAATATTAGGGCTTATTTTTGATAAGCATTCAACTCGTACTCGTGTATCTTTTGAAGCAGGAATGGTACAGCTCGGGGGACATGGTATGTTTTTAAGTGGGAAAGAGATGCAAATGGGAAGAGGAGAAAGCGTTTCAGATACTGCGAAAGTATTATCGCAGTATATTGACGGGATCATGATACGTACATTCTCACACGCGGATGTAGAAGAGCTTGCAAAAGAATCGAGTATTCCTGTTATTAACGGTTTAACGGATGATCATCATCCTTGTCAAGCATTGGCAGACCTTATGACGATATACGAAGAAACAAATAGATTTAAAGGAATAAAATTGGCTTACGTAGGTGACGGAAATAATGTATGTCATTCATTGTTGCTAGCGAGTGCAAAAGTCGGAATGCATATGACTGTGGCAACGCCTGTAGGGTATGAACCGAATGAAGAGATTGTAAAAAAAGCGTTAGCAATTGCCAAGGAAACAGGAGCTGAAATTGAAGTTTTGCATGATCCTGAATTAGCGGTGAATGAAGCAGATTTCATTTATACTGACGTTTGGATGAGCATGGGGCAAGAGGGCGAAGAAGAGAAGTATACTTTATTTCAACCTTACCAAATCAATAACGAACTTGTTAAGCATGCGAAGCAAACATATCGTTTCTTACACTGTTTACCTGCCCATCGTGAAGAAGAAGTAACAGGAGAAATTATAGATGGACCGCAGTCTATCGTCTTTGAGCAAGCTGGTAATCGATTGCATGCTCAAAAAGCGTTATTAGTGAGTTTATTTAAAAATGTAGAAGAGCCTTCCTAAAAGGGAGGTTTTTTTATATTAAAATGTCGGATGTATATTTGGTTAACCATTTCGATATCATTTATAATAAAAGAGAAAACTAAATTTGTTTTTCAGAGTGTGTAAGGACATACTACATATAAAAATATAGTTAAAGAGATGATGAGGGTGAAAACAACTAAGAAAACATATTCGTTTTTCCAGCGGATGTGGAGAATATTAAAGTTTCAATATTATAAGTTGCTTCGATCGCCAGAAGGCGCAAAGAAAGTATCGTTAGGGTTTGCTATAGGATTCGGCTTAGAAATGTTAGTCATTTATACGGCATCGCTCGTATATGTAATATTTTATCCAATCGTCAGGTTAGCAAAGGGATCTTTTCCTGCGGCAGTTATTGGCAATATTATTGGGAAAATATCGTTTCTCCCAGTATTTTTATTTCCGCTTGCGTATGCGCTAGGAAAAATGATTTATCCATTTCATGTACAGAAAATTCATCATGAACCATTTACGATATCGGACTTGTTTTCAAGTCACATTTTTACGATATTAAAGAGCTTATTACAAAGTGAAGTGTATGTATTAATTGGAATGACGATTTTAGGAGTTGTGTTTGGTCTCATTTCATATTTCGTTGTGCATTATTTATACGAAAAGAACCGTAAGTTACGTTTGAAGAAAAGGAAGAAACGAGTGAGAGAACCACTTGTACAATTATAAACAATGTCACATTCATTTTCTCCTTTGAATATGTTTAAGAAAAAGGAGGAGAGGATAATGTATTATTATTACGTACCTCAAGTATATCCATATGTAAATTATTATCCGGTTTATGATACGAGTAGACAATACGAATTATATCGGCAACAACAATTACAGCAATTATCACAAATACCACAATTACCAACACAACAGCCTACACAGGAAAAAAAACCATATTTAACAACATGGCCATATTCCAATGTATACTATGGTAATTATTACGAATCATAAAGCTGCTTCTATTTAGAAGCAGCTTTATACGTTTGTTTTCAAAATTAAATTTTGAATGGTTTGAAGAGAATGAATGAGCTTTTCGCGCTCTTCCTCAGATAATGTTTGGAAATTTTCTTTTAGTTTGTCTAAAATGAATTGCTGATACTGATTTACTAATAATTTCCCTTCAGCTGTTAGGGAAATTAAAATGACCCGTCGATCTTTTTCGCTATAATGACGCTCTATTAGTTCTTCTTGAATAAGTTTGTTTAATAGAGGTGTCATGTTAGGCCGTGAAATCGCTAGCCGCTTGCCGATTTCGGAAACTGCTAATGTGCCGTTTTCATGCAAAAGCAGTAATACTTGTGTATGTGATGGCGGCATATGTCTTTGAGAAGAAAATTCTCCAGGAAGCATAAATTTGCGATAAAAAAGAGGCACTAGCGAAAGAAGATGATCAACAATACGTTCCCACTCGCGTGATTCCATATAAAGGCCCCCTTCCACTATCATTGTAACAAAAAAGACATGTTATAAAAATAGAATTGTTTCATGGTCGCTTTAATATTTGTAGGATAACACTTGCTTTGTAAATGTATTGGCAATAATTGCATAGCCGTTATCATTTGGGTGTACTTGGTCAAATAATAACTCTTTTTTATCATTCGATATTAATTTGCGAATTGGTAAAACGATAGATGGTTGATTTGCTTTGGAAATGGAATAAACAGATTCATTCCAGCCATCTAAAAACATATCTGCATAACTTGCGATGGAGTCATCGAGTTGTAACGGGTTATAGAGTTCTGAGAGAATGAGTAAAGCGTCCGGATTTTGATCTCGAACTGTCTTTACAATACTTTTTATATCCGCTTCAAAATGGGCTTTTTCTTTATTTAACATTTTTATACCATCTATAACACCAACATCACGATTTAAACGAAATAAATTATTTCCTCCAATATTAATTGTAATTATATTTGCTGCTCTAATTTTTTCCTTTACATCTTCTGATTGAACTTTTTTAGCGAGACGATCTGTTGTAAGACCGTTTACCCCAAGGTTTTCTACTGTAATTGGTTTATGAATTTGTGCTTCTATTTGCTTAGAAGCTAATTCAGCAAATCCACCTTGTGTCGATCCATATCCTTTAGCGAGTGAATCACCTAATACAAGATGATAAAAAGATTCGTTTGTTTGCTTATCAATCCAATTTGGGGCAGATGTTTTTTCTGTTTTTTC
This sequence comes from Bacillus sp. JAS24-2, assembly GCF_008274905.1. NCBI lineage: Bacteria > Bacillati > Bacillota > Bacilli > Caryophanales > Bacillaceae > Bacillus > Bacillus sp. JAS24-2. The sequence goes on along the minus strand of NZ_CP031068.1, from coordinate 3,951,088 downwards.
TTCAGATTCATTTTGTTTTGTCTCGTCGTTCTTTTCAAAATAAGAATAAGAAATGATCAGAAGGAGGAGACAAACAATTGTTAAGATGACTTTTTTCATAAATTCATCCTCCTTGTAATTGGTAATTGTATCATATTCAGCAGTATTAGCAATGTAAGGGCATATTATATGTTTATGAAAAGTTTATAATAACTTTACAGAAAATTTGTTGAAGTTTGTCAAAAAATATTGACGATAGGAAAGAACTTTATATATGATAATGTCAGATAAGGTGAAACTTTAATGAGTGGGAGCTTTATTTCCTATTAATTAATAGTCTTCATCAATCGGGCGTTTAAGGGGACTACTCGTTAGCGCAGGGTGAAATGAAAATTGTGTCTCTAATAGAAGAAAAAAGGTATGTGGTTAGAGACAGATAGGGATTCATTTCATTATTTCTGGTAATTGTATAAGGGGGATTTTTTGTGAAAAAGTCAAAAAAAATGCTAGCTGGAGCAACTCTTGCGATTGGTGTTATAGCACCGCAAGTAATGCCAACAACAGCTCATGCAGATGAGAACACTGGGGAGAGTACAGTTAACTTACGAATTCTAGAAACATCAGATATTCACGTTAACTTAATGAATTACGATTATTATCAAACGAAAACAGATAATAAAGTAGGTCTCGTGCAAACTGCAACACTCGTTAATAAAGCACGTGAAGAAGCGAAAAACTCTGTCCTATTTGATGATGGAGATGCATTACAAGGGACACCGCTTGGAGATTATGTAGCAAATAAAATAAAAGATCCGAAGAATCCTGTGGATCCTAGTTATACACATCCATTATATCGTGTAATGAATTTAATGAAGTATGACGTCATCTCTCTTGGGAATCATGAATTTAACTACGGCTTAGACTATTTAAACAAAGTAATTAGTAAAACGGAATTCCCGGTTATTAACTCGAATGTTTATAAAGATGATCATGATAATAATGAAGCGAACGATGAAAATTATTTTAAACCATATCATATTTTAGAGAAAGAAGTAGTGGATGAAGCAGGCCAAAAACAAATAGTAAAAATTGGTGTAATAGGATTTGTCCCACCTCAAGTTATGAACTGGGATAAGGCAAATTTAGAAGGAAAAGTAAAAGCGAAAGATATTGTCAAAACAGCGAATAAATTAGTACCGAAACTGAAAAATGAGGAACATGCAGATATTGTCGTTGCACTAGCGCATTCAGGTGTTGATAAGAGTGGATACAACGAAGGAATGGAAAATGCATCATATCATTTAGCAACACAAGTTCCTGGCGTAGATGCAGTATTAATGGGACATTCACATACTGAAGTGAAGGATGTATTTAATGGTGTTCCAGTTGTAATGCCTGGTGTTTTTGGTAGTAACTTAGGTATTATTGATATGCAATTGAAAAAGGTAAACGGAAAATGGGAAGTACAAAAAGATCAATCTAAGCCACAACTTCGCCCGATTGCTAATAGTAAAGGTACCCCATTAGTAGAATCTGATCAAAAATTAGTTAATGAAATTAAAGATGAGCATCAAGCGACAATAGACTATGTAAATACACCTGTAGGTGAAACGAAAGCACCAATTAATAGTTATTTTTCATTAGTACAAGATGATCCTTCCGTACAAATTGTGACAAATGCGCAAAAATGGTATGTAGAACAAGAACTTAAAAAACCAGAGTACGAAAAGATTAAAGATATTCCGGTTTTATCTGCAGGCGCACCATTTAAAGCAGGTGGCCGAAACGGTGCTACATATTATACGGATATTCCAGCTGGAACGTTAGCAATTAAAAACGTTGCAGATTTATACGTGTATCCAAATACGTTATATGCTGTAAAAGTAAATGGGGCACAAGTGAAAGAATGGCTTGAAATGTCTGCAGGTCAGTTTAATACAATTGATCCAAAGAAAACAGAAGAACAGCCATTAGTAAATATAGGCTATCCTACATATAACTTCGATATTTTAGATGGCTTAAAATACGAAATTGATGTAACACAACCGGCGAAATACGATAAAGATGGAAAAGTTGTAAATGCAAATACGAATCGTATTGTAAATATGACATATGAAGGTAAGCCAGTAGCTGATGATCAAGAGTTCATCGTCGCTACAAATAACTATCGTGGAAGTAGTCAAACGTTCCCAGGTGTAAGTAAAGGGGAGGTTGTATACCAATCACAAGATGAAACACGTCAAATCATTGTGAAGTATATGCAAAAAATAAAAAATATTGATCCAGCAGCTGATCAAAATTGGACGTTTAAACCGATTGTTGCAGATAAATTACATACAACATTTGATTCTTCACCAAATGCACAAAAGTATATAAAGAAAGATGGGAACATATCATATGTTGGACCATCTGAAAATGAATTTGCTAAATATGCAATTGATATAACGAAGAAAAATGATGATAAAGAAACTGGTGAAGGAAATCCAACGACACCGCCAACAGGTGGGGGAGAAAATCCAACAACACCGCCAACAGGTAATGGAGAAAACCCAACACCACCAACAGAAGAAGGTAATAATGGTAATGAACCAAAACAAGATGGAAACAATACTGGATCTGGACAAACTACAACAGATGATCAAAATACAAAAGAAACAACAACAACTGTAAGTGAAAATAAAGAAGCTGAAAAAGATGAACGTGATTTACCGAAAACAGGTGCAAGTATTGCTTCTACAATTGGAGCGGGTCTTGCGTTTGTTGGAGCGGGATTACTTATGTTATTTAGAAGAAAGAAAGCGAATAGATAGTCGAGAAATATAAAAAGGATTACCGATTTGGTAATCCTTTTTATTATATTATGAAACTGGTACTGCTTTTTCTTTTTTCCATGAAAGGCCGAATCCAGTAAAGCCGACGATAATGGTTACGACTGGACATGCTAAACAGAAGATTGCGTATGGCAGGTAATCGAATGTTGGAACGCTAAGAACGTTTGTTAAGAATACGCCACTTACACCCCATGGTACGAGTGGATTAATTACTGTACCAGCATCTTCTAATACTCGTGATAAATTACGACGTTCTAAACCGACTTCATCGTATTTATTAGCAAATGCTTGTCCTGTTAAAACGATGGATAAGTACTGCTCACCGAGTAAGAAGTTTACACCAATTGCAGTTGAAGCAGTAGAAATAATTAAGCGTGTACTAGTTTTTACGAAGCTAGAGATAATATTCATCAGCTGCGCTATAATACCCATTCCTTGTAATAATCCTCCCATACAAAGAGCTAGGAAAATAAGAGCAATTGACATCATCATACTTTGCAGGCCACCGCGAGATAATAAGCTATCAATATCTTTGATACCAGTTTTAGAAACGTAACCGTCTTGCATAATTTTTATTAAATCAGCTAAAGAAGTGCTAGGTTTAAAAATAAAGAGAATAATAATCCCTACCACAATTCCTGCAAGTAATGTTGGAACTGCGGGTACCTTTTTAAATGCGAATAGGAACAGTAATAAAATAGGAATCAGTGTAACGATAGAAATCGTTGCATTTTTTTCTAATGTGTTAATAAATGCTGAGAAATCAACGTTTCCACCAGATCCGCTTCCTAAAATGAAAAATGCGATAAAAGCAATAATGAAAGCTGGCACTGTTGTCCAAAGCATGTTACGAATATGTTCAAATAAATCTACACCCGTTACAGCAGGCGCTAAGTTTGTTGTATCAGATAAAGGAGACATTTTATCTCCGAAGAATGCCCCAGAAATAATTGCCCCAGCAATAAGAGCTGGATCGTATCCAAGGGCAGTACCCATTCCCATAAAGGCAAGTCCTACAGTTGCAGCAGTTGTAAATGCACTACCGATACTCGTTCCAACAATTGCACAAACAACAAAAACAGTTGGAACGAAAATTTTTGGAGATACAAGTTGGAAGCCGTATACCATTAAAGTTGGAATAGTTCCAGCTGCGATCCAAATGCTAATTAATACGCCTACAAGTAAGAAAATAAATATAGATGGAATACCAGCTGAAATACTACTTATCATTCCTTTTTCCATAGTAGACCAATCAATTTTTTTCATAAATCCAAACGCTAATAAAAGAACGATGCCAAATAAAATCGGGATGTGTGGTGAAACTTCTAATTTGATAACACTAAAGCCAATGCAGAAAAAGATAAAAATTGTTAAAAGAACAGACTCAATTTTTGAAACCATTGTTTTCCCCTCCTAAGTAATGTGAAATAGCTCTTTTTTATATAAAATTCGCCAATATTGTATATTTCCTTCTAAAATTTAGAATTTTGTGACAAATTACCGGTAATTGTTAGTTCTTCTATATGATGCGGAAATGATTGGATAAAAAAACGTCCCTGCATATAATTATGCAGGGACGAAGAAATCGCGGTACCACCCTAGCTTGTGAAATGAATGTATCACAAAATAAAGGGTCATATGATATGCGCTTATAAAATAAAAAACGCCCCTGCAATATATGCAGGGACGAAAAATTCGCGGTACCACCCTAAATTGTGAAACAGTGTCGTTTCACCACTCTTTAGACATAACGGTCTATAACCGTCTTTCACTACTCCTCACGTTTCGTAAAAGAAGCTCCAGGGGGTAATTCATAATTCGCTCTGTACTGGTTCGCACCGACCACCAGCTCTCTGAAATCAGAAATCGAAATACTACTAAATCCTATCAACGCCGATTCATATGATGTTAGTTAAATTTTTATCATATTTTCATCTTACATGTCAATAAAAATATTAAATGTTTTTTTAGGGAAATAAAGGATAATTGTTTTTAACGCTGTAAAAATGTACGTTATAATGAATTTGAAAGGGGGAGGAAAGAGTGAAGAAAAAAATAATTCTTTTTACCACTTTATTAGTTATTGGAGGAAGTGCTGGAATTTACACAGCTTTTGCGGCTGAATCAGAGCAGTTGAAACAAAAGCAAATACAACAGTCAGAAGTGAAGAAAGTAAAAGAAATAGAAGAGAAGAAATCAATGGAAAAAGCAGCAGAAAAACTAGGAGTTTCTACTGAGGGGAAAACAAAAGAAAAGGTTACGAAAGAAGTAAATACCGCTAGGTTTGAGAAGCGTCATGATTTATTAATTGAGCACGCTAAGCAACTTGGAATTGATACAGAGGGGAAAAAAGATGAAGAAATTATTTTAGAAATTGGAAAGATACAGCATGGAAAGTAGAACAACTTATCATATGATAAGTTGTTCTTTTTTAAGAACGATTTGATTTTAAAATAATTGACAGTCATTCAGATTTAATGTTAACTATATTTATAAACAAGTTAACATTAGGGGTGACAATTGTGAAAATAAATAGTAAAACGATTGAAAAATCATCTTATACATATGAAGAATTAGCAGAGAAAAATAAAGCTTACGTATGGCACCCATTTACACAAATGAAAGATTATTTAGAAGAAGATCCTGTCATTATTGAACGTGGAGAGGGAAGAAAGCTATACGATGTAAATGGTAATGAATATTGGGATGGTGTTTCATCTATATGGTTAAATGTTCACGGACATCAAGTACCGGAATTAGATGAAGCAATTCGTGAGCAATTAAATAAAATTGCTCATTCTACTATGTTAGGACTTGCTAACGTTCCATCTATTTTATTAGCAGAAAAAATTATTGAGGTTGTACCAGATGGATTGAAGAAGGTATTCTATTCTGATTCAGGCTCTACCGCTGTTGAAATTGCAATTAAGATGGCTTTCCAATATTGGCAGCATAAAGGGAAACGAAAGAAACAAAGATTCGTTACATTAAAAGAAGCATATCACGGTGATACAATTGGAGCTGTTTCGGTAGGAGCAATAGACTTGTTTCACCAAGTGTATAGTTCGCTCTTATTTGATGCGATTAAAATGCCGTATCCATATACATATCGTTCTCCTTACGGAAATAATAAGGAGGAAATTGTAAAAAGCCATTTAGAAGAAATGGAAGAATTGTTGAAAGAAAAGCATGAAGAAGTAGCTGCCATCATTGTAGAGCCATTAATGCAAGGTGCTGGCGGGATGATTACAATGCCAAAAGGATATTTAAAAGGACTGCGCGATTTATGTACTAAGTACAATGTATTATTTATTACAGATGAGGTAGCGACTGGATTTGGGCGTACAGGGAAAATGTTTGCGTGTGAACATGAAAATGTGACGCCAGACATTTTAACTGCTGGGAAAGGTTTAACAGGTGGATATTTACCAATTGCAGTTACGGTAACGACAGATGAAATATATAATGCCTTTTTAGGAGAATATGAAGAACAAAAAACATTTTTCCATGGACATAGCTACACAGGCAATCCGTTAGGGTGTGCCGTAGCAATCGCAAATCTAGAACTATATGAAAAAACAAATTTAATAGAAGAAGTGGCACGTAAAACGGATTATGTGGCAGCGCAATTAGAAAAGCTCTTTGCGTATAAACATGTAGGTGATATTCGTCAGTGCGGATTAATGGTTGGTATTGAGCTTGTGAAGAATAAGGAAACGAAAGAAGCGTTTGACTGGACAGAAAGAGTCGGTGTTCAAGTATGTAAACGCGCAAGAGAGCTGGGTATGATTTTACGACCGCTAGGTAACACGATTGTATTTATGCCACCACTTGCTTCTACTTTTGAAGAGATTGATGATATGTTACGCATTTTATATAAGGCAATCTCGGATGTTACGGAGGGAGAATAATGAGTGGTTTTTTCATAACAGCAACTGATACTGAAGTTGGAAAAACAGTAGTTGCAGGTGCTATAGCAGGTGTATTTAGACAATTAGGATATAACGTAGGGGTGTATAAACCGTTGCAAAGTGGGCATGTTGCATCAAACCCTGAGGGAGATGCGGCAAGGTTAAAAGCATTATCAGGTGTGCCGACACAAGAAAATGAAATTTGCCCTTATTCTATTGAAGAACCACTTGCTCCGAGACTTGCCATGAAAAGAGCTGGAAGAGTAGTAAAGTTAAAAGAAATTACTGATTACTATAATGAACTATTAAAAGAGTTTAATAGCTTATTTGTAGAAGGGGCAGGTGGGCTTGCTGTCCCATATACAGAAGATGCTTTAGTAATTGATTTTGCAAAAGAATTACAGTTGCCTCTTATTGTAGTAGCTCGTCCTATATTAGGAACAGTAAATCATACAGTGTTAACGATTGCTTACGCAAAGGCGCATGGCTTAACCGTAGCGGGTGTCATTTTATCAGGTTGCAAAGAATGTGAAATGGAAAGAGCGCAAGAAAATAAAGAGATGATTGAAGAGCTGAGCGGGGTACCAGTTTTAGGATTATTACCATTCTTTGAAGGTGAGTTTACGAAAGAAGAAGTATTAGAATCTGCAAAAGAACATATTATGATTTCAAAATTAGAGGAGTTTATCCAAAATGAATCAAACGTGGCGGGCGCACCTTCAATGTAAATTACAACAATTACATGAGCAAGGGCAGTATCGTGATTTGCATGTAACAGAGAAGGCAGAAGAGACTTGGCTTATTCGAGATAAAAAAAGGATGTTAAATTTAGCGTCAAATAATTATTTAGGGTTAGCTGGAGATGAAAGGTTAAAAGAAGCTGCTATTGCCTGTACAAAAAGATATGGAACTGGAGCGACTGCCTCTCGTCTCGTTGTAGGAAATCATCCATTATATGAAGAGGTTGAGAGAAGCATATGTGACTGGAAAGGTACTGAAAGAGCTTTAATTGTAAATAGTGGGTATACGGCAAATATAGGTGCCATATCTTCTTTGGCCTCTCGGCACGATATTGTTTTTAGTGACAAGTTAAATCACGCAAGTATTGTTGATGGAATCATATTAAGCGGGGCAGAGCATAAAAGGTATCGTCATAATGATTTGGATCATTTAGAGAAGCTGTTGAAAATGGCTTCGCCTGAAAACAGAAAATTAATCGTAACAGATACCGTTTTTAGTATGGATGGTGATACTGCGTATTTGAGAGATTTAGTACAGCTGAAAGAGAAGTACGGGGCAATCATTATAGTCGATGAAGCACATGCGAGTGGAATATATGGAATCGGCGGAGCTGGGTTATCTCATATAGAAAAAAATCTTGCTCAAAAAATTGATATACATATGGGGACGTTTAGCAAGGCTTTAGGGTGTTATGGTGCGTATTTGACAGGTGATGAAATTTATATAGAGTATTTACAAAATATGATGAGAAGCTTTATTTTTACTACAGCTTTACCACCAAGTACGTTAGGAGCAGTGCAAAAAGCAATTGAAATTGTAAAAGAAGATAACGAAAGAAGAGAGAACCTTATAGCAAACGGAGAATACTTCAGAACTAAATTAAGGGATGCTGGTTTTGATATTGGGAATAGTTCAACTCATATTGTACCGATTGTAGTCGGTTCAAATGAACATGCTTTACGATTTAGTAAAAGGTTGCAAGAGGCAGGGATTGCGGCCATTGCAATTCGTCCGCCAACTGTGCCGGTTCATAGTTCTCGAATTCGCTTTGCAGTTACATCGCAACATACAATAGCTGATTTAAAATGGGCTATTGACCGAATTATTCACATTGCGAAAGAAGAGGAGATTTTCGTATGAACGAGCTAAAGATTATTTTTATCCCCGGATGGGGAATGGAAGAGAATATTTGGGATTTAGTACTTCCGTATTTTAAAGGATATCCTGTTCAATGCGTAGATTGGCGTAATGTGAAAGAACGAAGTGAATTTGCGGAACGAACTATAGATGTAGCGCATAACGACAACGTAATTTTAGTTGGATGGTCACTAGGAGCGTTAGCAGCAGTTGAAGCTTATAAAAAGATTCAGGCAAAAGGCATCGTATTAATTGGTGGGACTGCTAAATTTACAAATACGAGCGACTATAGTAATGGATGGAATGCTTTGCATGTAGAACGGCTGAAAAGGAATTTGGCGAGAAGGAAAGAAGATACGCTCAAGCGGTTTTATGAAAATATGTTTACGAAAGATGAGCTAAAAGGGAATAAAAACTTTGAAGACATTGTAGACCGTTTTAAAGGTGATTCTATTCAGTCTTTACAACTAGGTTTGGATTATTTAATAGAAACAGATATGAGAGAAGAACTAAAAGAAATTAAAGTACCTATACTACTTATTCACGGAGAACAGGATGTAATATGCCCATTGTCTGCGGCACGTAGTATGACGGAGAATAGCAGCAGCGAGCTGAAAGTAGTAAGTGAAGCAGGGCATGCATTATGTGTAACGAATTTTGAATATTGTGCAAATGAGATAATTCAATTTGTAGAGGGGATACGACATGATCAACAAAACGTTACTACAAAAACGGTTTAATGGGGCAGCCGTATCTTACGATCGATATGCAAATGTACAAAAAAAGATGGCACATTCATTACTTTCAATCTTAAAGGAACGATATAGTGAAACGGCATCAATACGTATTTTAGAACTGGGATGCGGGACGGGGTATGTAACAGAACAATTATCAAAGTTATTTCCGAAAGCACATATTACAGCAGTTGATTTTGCTGAAAGTATGATTGCGATTGCGCAAACTAGACAAAATGTAAAAAATGTAACGTTTCACTGTGAAGATATTGAGCAATTACGATTAGAAGAATCATATGATGTCATTATTTCAAATGCTACATTTCAATGGTTAAATAATTTACAACAAGTGTTAAGAAATTTATTTCAACATTTGTCTATAGATGGGATATTACTCTTTTCAACGTTTGGACATGAAACATTTCAAGAATTGCATGCTTCGTTCCAACGTGCGAAAGAAGAAAGAAATATAAAAAATGAAATATCGATTGGTCAACGTTTTTATTCAAAAGATCAGTTGCTTCATATATGTAAGATAGAAACAGGGGATGTGCATGTTTCTGAAACATGTTACATAGAGAGTTTTACAGAAGTTAAGGAGTTTCTGCATTCTATTCGAAAAGTAGGAGCAACTAATAGCAATGAAGGATCATATTGTCAAAGTCCCTCACTCTTTCGTGCGATGCTACGCATATACGAAAGAGACTTCACGGGAAATGAAGGGATAATGGCAACGTATCATGCTTTATTTATACATATAACAAAAGAGGGGAAGAGATGAAATGAAACAAGTACAAACAAAAAGGGATTGGAAAAAACTTGCATACGACGTAGTGGAAGAGAAAATGATTACGAAAGAAGATGCAATAGCGATATTAGAAGCTGATGATACAGAAGTTTTAGAAATTATGAATGCAGCTTACATTATTCGCCATCATCACTTTGGTAAGAAAGTAAAATTGAATATGATTATTAATACGAAATCTGGATTATGTCCTGAAGATTGTGGATATTGCTCACAGTCTATTATTTCAGAAGCACCGATTGATAAATATGCATGGTTAACGCAGGAGAAGATTGTAGAAGGGGCACATGAAGCAATACGCCGTAAAGCAGGTACATATTGTATTGTAGCGTCTGGTCGTCGTCCGACGGATAAAGAGGTAAATCACGTAATTGGAGCAGTTAAGGAAATTCGTGAAACGACAGACTTGAAGATTTGTTGTTGTTTAGGTTTCTTAAATGAAGATCAAGCAGGACGTTTAGCGGAAGCAGGCGTGCACCGTTATAACCACAACTTAAATACACATGCAAATAATTACGATAGTATTTGTTCAACTCATACGTATGATGATCGTGTTGATACAGTTCAAAAAGCAAAACAAGCTGGTATTTCACCATGCTCTGGAGCGATTTTTGGCATGGGAGAAACAATTGAAGAGCGTGCTGAAATTGCATTTGAATTACAACGTATAGATGCAGATTCTATCCCTTGTAATTTCCTTGTTGCTGTAAAGGGGACACCTCTTGAAGGGCAAAAAGAGTTAACGCCAGTAGAATGTTTAAAAGTACTTGCAATGATGCGTTTTGTAAACCCAACAAAAGAAATTCGTATTTCAGGAGGACGTGAAATCAATTTACGTTCTGTACAGCCAATCGGTTTATTTGCAGCAAATTCTATTTTTGTCGGGGACTACTTAACGACAGCTGGACAAGAGCCGACTGCGGACTGGGGTATGATTGCAGATTTAGGATTTGAGATTGAAGAATGTGCATTATAAGATAGATGAAAAAGCAAACTTGTAAAAGAGTTTGCTTTTTTGTAAATAAAATGTAATAAATAGTTGTGAACGCTTGATACTATTGGTTTTTGAGCGAAAAAAAGAATTTTTGTGGACGAATTTTCCAAGCCCTAATTGTACATAGTAAATATGTAATTTATATTGGGTTGGAGGATTTTACATGTACAAATACATATTAGCGATTATGACTTGTTTAATTTTAATAAAAGCAATAAGTTCTGATCCAGTTAAGGCTGCCGAAAATCCTGAACAAAAAGAGATGCAACAAAGAATCGAACAACACTTTCGAACGAAAGCTGAACATTTTGGATTGAAAACGGAAGGAAAAGATTTAAAGGAAGTTAGAAAAGAAATTACTATTATAGAAGAAGCGAAAAAAAGAGAGAATGTATGGAGAACAGCACAAGCTCTTCATATAAAAACAGAAGGAAAAACGATGAATGAATTAATAAAAGATGTACAAAAAAAGGTGAAAAAATAAAAAGAGGCCGCAGCCTCTTTTTTTATGCCCATTGTTTTGATAAGTGAGCCATTTCAATTGCAGCAACAGCTGATTCATATCCTTTATTACCAGCTTTCGTACCTGCGCGTTCAATCGCTTGTTCAATTGTTTCTGTCGTTAATACGCCGAAAATAACTGGGATGTCCATTTGTAGTGATAAAGACGCAACACCTTTTGCTACTTCATTACAAACGTAATCGTAGTGCGTTGTAGCACCTCGGATTACAGTACCTAATGTAATAACAGCATCATACTTTCCGCTACTAGCCATCTTTTTAGCGATTAAAGGAATTTCAAATGCACCAGGAACCCAAGCAACATCAATATCATTTTCTTCTACACCGTGACGCTTTAATCCGTCTAAAGCGCCGCCAAGTAACTTACTTGTAATAAATTCGTTAAAACGTCCAACAACAACTCCAACTTTTAATCCTGTACCAACTAAATGACCTTCGAATACCATAATAAATCTCTCCTTTAATTATAAGTTTAGTAAGTGTCCTAATTTGTTTACTTTCGTTTGTAAATACGATTTATTCTCTTCTTTTGCCGGCATTTGCAACGGTACACGCTCGACTACTTCTAAATCGTAACCTTGTAAGCCAGCAATTTTTCTTGGGTTATTCGTTAATAATCGTAAGCTTTGTAAACCTAAATCTTTTAATATTTGAGCACCGATACCGTAATCACGAAGATCAGCAGGGAAGCCGAGTTTTTCATTTGCTTCTACAGTATCGAATCCTTCTTCTTGTAATTTATAAGCGCGAAGCTTATTAAGAAGCCCAATGCCTCTTCCTTCTTGTCTCATATAAAGAAGAACACCTTTTCCTTCACGCTCAATTTGAGCAAGTGCTGCATGGAGTTGTGGTCCGCAATCGCAGCGATGTGAACCGAATACATCTCCTGTTAAGCATTCAGAATGAACACGTACAAGTACCGGTTCACCTGTTGAAATATCGCCTTTTACAAGTGCGATATGTTCTTTCGTATCTAATGAGTTAGAATAGCCAATTGCGTGGAAAGTACCGAAATCTGTAGGTAATGTAATTTCCACTTCTCTCGTCACAAGTGTTTCATGATGGCGGCGATAAGCAATTAAATCTTCTATTGTAATCATTTTTATATCAAATTGTTTTGCACATTCTATTAAATCAGGTACACGTGCCATCGTGCCGTCCTCATTTATAATCTCGCAAATAACTCCAGCGGGTTCGGCACCGCATAGCTTTGCTAAATCAACAGCAGCTTCTGTATGACCTGCACGACGCAGGACACCGCCTTCTTTCGCAATTAATGGAAAGATATGTCCAGGCCGATTAAAATCAGTGCTTTTTGATGCAGGGTTTAACAATTCTTGTATCGTAGTTGCACGTTCGTGAGCACTAATCCCTGTTGTTGTAGAAACATGGTCAATGCTCACTGTAAACGCAGTATGATGTGAATCTGTATTATGAGATACCATTGGTTCTAATTGTAGACGTTCTGCGTACCCTGCTGTAATCGGTACACAAACGAGACCACGGCCATGTGTAATCATAAAATTAATTGTTTCTGGTGTAATGTACTCTGCTAAAGCAATAAAATCGCCTTCATTTTCTCGGTTTTCATCATCACATACGATAACGACTTTACCTTGTTTTAAATCTTCTAGAGCTTCTTCAATACGATGAAACATTGTGCTTCCCCCTTATAGAAATCCGTTTTCTTGTAAAAAGCTTTCAGTCATTGAACCTACTCGTTTTGTAGGTTTAGTAATAAAGCGTTCGATATATTTACCAATCATGTCACACTCAATGTTTACGATATCTCCGGCATTTTTTTCCCCAATGACAGATTCGCTTACTGTGTGCGGGATGAGTGAAATCGTTATGGAAGATTCGTCTATAGCAAATATCGTTAAACTCGTTCCATCAACAGCAATGGATCCTTTATGCAAACAATAGCGCAGTAGTTCATCAGAAATTGCTATTTTGTAATAGACGGCATTGTAATGTTGTTTTTTATTTAAAATTGTTCCGATGCCATCAATATGTCCTGAAACGAAATGTCCACCGAATCGTCCGTTTGCAGCCATTGCTCGCTCTAAATTTACTTTAGAGTGCGGTTTAATCATGCGAAGTGATGTCGACTGCATCGTTTCAGGCATTGCATCAACTGTAAATGAAGTAGTTGTAAAGCTCGTTACAGTTAAGCAAATACCGTTAACCGCGATACTATCACCTAAGTGAACATCTGATAAAATTTTCTTTGCATGAATCGTTAATTTCATCGCTTCTCCGCTTTGTTGCATGTTTGCTATCGTTCCTAATTCTTCTACAATTCCTGTAAACATTCCGTCACCTCGTTTCGGGCATTCGCAACGATTTTTATATCATCACCAATTTGTTTCATCTCTTGAATTTTCAAGGAAAGCGCATCTTGTAATTTTGAAAAACCATTTCCTCCAAATAAAGTAGGAGCATCTTTCCCGCCAATTAATTTCGGGCTTATATAGGTTACAATTTCATTAAAATTGTTTGTTTTTAAGAAACTTGCATGAATCGATTGGCCACCTTCAACGAATAGAGAAAGAATTTGTTTCTCTCCAAGAAAGGAAAGAAGGTCCTCGATTTCTATATACTTCGTTTCCATTTGGAATATAGCTATATTTTTAGATTCATAAGAAGATATCTTCTCTTTCTTTACATCCTTACCGACAATAATCCATGTTGGTGCTAAAAAACCATCTGTTATAACATGAGAAGATGGTGGCGTTCGTAAATGGGTATCTAAAACAACGCGAATAGGATGTTTCCCACCATTTGGAATTCTTGTTGTTAAATGAGGATTATCAGCTATAACTGTATTCACTCCAACAAGAATTGCATCATGTGTATGGCGATATTGGTGAACATCAGCACGTGCTTCTTCACCTGTAATCCACTTACTTTCACCAGTTACAGTTGCTGTTTTTCCATCTAAGCTCATCGCTGTTTTGATTGTTACGAAAGGGCGTTTCGTTTTCATGTAGTGAAAAAAGTAGCGATTTAATAAAACTGCTTCTGCTTCAAGAACACCGGTAGTTACTTCAATTCTAGCTTCCTCTAATCTTCTTTTTCCGTTACCAGAAACGAGCGGATTACAATCGAGAGTAGCAATTACAACACGCTTAACTCCTTTTTCGATGAGCAATTCACAACAAGGTGGTGTTTTTCCAAAGTGGCTACACGGTTCCAGTGTTACATAAACGGTAGCGTCTTTGGCGTTCTGACCAGCCATTTGAAGGGCATGAACTTCTGCGTGTTCTTCACCAGCTCGTAAATGAGCCCCCATACCAACGATGTTTCCATCTTTTACAACAACAGCACCAACCATAGGATTTGGACTTGTTTGTCCTGATGTCCCTTCTGCTAACTGCAGGGCAATCCTCATATATTCTTGATCTGTCATTTTCTTCACCTCTCCTAAAAAAATCAAAAAACCCCAAGGATTTAATATCCTTGGGGTTTGGGAGACGTGATTTCTAGAAATATAGTTTGAATACGAAAGCATAGGAAAGAAACCTAACGATAATTGATATTTCTGCATAAGGAAAAAACCTAGCAAAATATCGAATTTTTAAACGCTAGTTGTCTCTTTTTATTTCAGTATAAAAAATAAGTATAGAAAATTAAACATATATAAAGAATCAAAATGAATCTTTAAAAATATGCATACTGAAATAAAAGTGTATTCACTATATAAAAAACTAGAAACATATCCTTCTCCCATCCAGACTATACTGTCGGCCCTAGAGTTTCACTAGATCCACCGTTTTCGAGTTGAAAACGGGTCACGGACTTAGAAGTTTTCACTTCATCACCGCCGGTTGGGAATTTCACCCGACCCCGAAGGATGCTGTTTGCTCAAATTATAGCACAAAAAAAATAAAAGGCTAGTAAAAAATATTCGAATGTGAAGAATTGTGTGAAAATATATGCAGGCTGGAATGGAAATAAAAGTATTAGAAATGTTGTAAAGAGAAGGGGTATAACGGAGTTGCTAAAAAGAAAAAACATGCACAAAAAAATGTGCATGTCACATGTAAAATTATTCTGCCTCTGGTGCTCTAACAACAGACTCGAATTTACCTTTATGCGAAGCGTCGCAATAAGGCATATTTTTTGATAAACCACAACGGCATAAAGAAAATGCCGGTTTTGCTGGGAATACATTCCCTTGTGAGTCGACTAATTCCACGTCCCCTGTAACGCGAAAAGAGCCATTATCATTTACTTTAATTTGTACTTTTGCCAACGTTATCCCTCCTTCCCAAACGCTTAATTTCATCATATAATCAAGGGAGGTGCTTGGCAATATAAAGTGAAACTTTAATTAGTGGGGGAGGCATCCCCCACTAATTATTAGTTGAACCAATCGGGCTTTTAGGGGCAGTTAATCTCCCACCTAACTTCTTTGTTTCAGCCGAATTTTGAGGTGGGAGTTTTACTGCCCACAAATAGCGGAGAAAAAAGAGCACTTTGTTTGAGAAAGAAGAGAGTGTTATAATAGTTTTCATAACTGACTAGAGTAAGGTGACGAGAGATGGATAAACAATTACATACATTACGAAACATTGCAAATGAGCGCACGTGGGCATCATTTTTGAATGATAATCATCCATATAGTTTGTTACATTGGTCCATTGCAGGTGTAGGGCAAGAGGCAAAGGATGTTTGGTTACTTCAAGATGAAGTAACATTTCAAACGACAGAATTCCCAACGTTAGATGATGCAATGCAATGGATTTCTGAAAATATGGAACAAGTTACAGACGTTTTAGCGCAATAAAAAACAGGCTTATGCAAGCCTGTTTTTTGTTTCTTTCACATATGTGTTTAAAAATTGATCGACGGCTGCTTCGTACTCTTCTTTATTTTCGTTATAAGAGCAAGCGTGTGCACCGTGTTCTGCAATATAAAGCTGCTTATTATTTTCTTTCGCTTCATATAACGCTTTTGTCATATCAGCTAAAATATAGTCGTCATCTTTACTATGAATAAAGAGAACGGGATTGTTAATGTTTTTTATACAGTCGATTGGTGAAACTTCACGAATTGTATAACCGTCACGAACTTTCAAAAATGCGTTTGCTAAAGGTAATAAAGGCCATTTTGGTAAATGGAATTCAACCTTTAAACGGTGCTGTAATTGTCCGTGAAAATCAGAGAAAGGACAATCTGCAATATAGAAATCAGCACCATCTTCTACAAGTCCTGCGTATTGAAGAAGTGTTGCAGCTCCCATAGATTCACCATGAATACCAAGTGTAATATTGGTGCCAAAACGGTTTTTTAGCCAGTCAACTACGGATTTTAAATCATGTTTTTCATAGTATCCATAGCTTGTTGTTTTTCCGCCAGTTTTACCATGACGACGATGATCGTAAATGAGGACGTTATATCCCCTTTTTAAGAATAAGTTTGCATATTTTACAGAGTTTATTTTATTTACAGTTACACCGTGGCAAAAAACCATAAACTTATTGGTGGAATGACCAGCAGGAATGTAATATCCGTGAAGGTCGTATCCGAATTGTGAAGGGATATGAATTTCTTCTTTATGAAGAGCATCAAAATCCTCTATACGAAAATGTTTTTTCGTTTCTCTTTCGAGTACTTCTTCCTCTGTTTTTTTCTTTAAGTACATCACTTTATTTGTAAAGAAAATCCCAAGGGCAGTTATTGCACCTAGTATAGTAAACAATGCTGCAAAAAAACGTTTCATACTTTACCTCATCCTCCAAATACCGTTACATGTGATACACTTATATTGTATCACAATGATATAAAAGGGGAGAAATAGGAAATGCTGCATATACAAAAAATTACGCCAGCGATGAAAGAAACAATCCGAATGTTCATGTGTGGGAATTGGGGAAGTTCATTGATGGTTTCACGTGGTAAGGGACATCAGTTAGAAGAGTTGCCAGGATTTGTTGCGCTCTCAGATGACAGAATAATCGGAATTATAACGTATGAAGTGACCGGAAATATGTGCGAAATTGTATCGCTAGATAGCTTTGAAGAAAGAAAAGGAATAGGGACGAAACTTGTGGATTGTGTATTACAAGTTGCAGAAGAAGAACGGTGCAGACAGGTTTGGCTTATTACAACAAATGATAATATGAATGCGTTACGATTTTACCAAAAACGTAATTTTGTAATGACTAATTTATATGTGAATGCGGTAGAGGAGGCACGAAAAATTAAGAAAGAAATTCCACGTATGGGATATGATAATATCCCAATTTTACATGAAATTCAGTTGGAATATCGTTTGGTGAAATGATGTAACAATTTTCAGAAATGTGAGTTATTAATCTTGACGGATAGTGTAATTTAGGTTACCGTGAAATTGTAATCTATTACCATATTAAGGGGTGACGATGTGGCAACTATACGTGATGTTGCAAAATTGGCAGGTGTTTCAGTCGCAACCGTTTCACGAGTTATGAATGAAAAAGGATACGTTCATGAGGACACAGTAAAACAAGTAAAGGAAGCAATTAAAGAATTACGTTATAGGCCAAACAGTGCAACGAAGCCACTATTTAAAGAGAATTCAACGATAATTGCATTACTTGTAGATAATTTATGTAACCCATCAAACATCACTTTGCTACATTGTATTGAGGAAATAGCATATAAAGAAGGCTATCAAATCATTATTTGTAATATAGAGAATAAAGATAGATACATACATATGCTGAAGCAAAATAACATTGCAGGTGTTATTTTGACAAGAGCAGTTTTTAAAAGTATAGGAGAAATTCCATTTCCGTTTGTTGTGATTGATAAGCAACAATCACATGGAAATTATTATGAAAGTGGACAGAGTGCTGTTTCTTTATTAAAAGAGAAAGGGTGTCACTTTCTTGCATATTTCGGTGAGGGAGAAGAAAGTGAAGAAATGGAAGATCATATAGCAGGGTTTTTAGACGCTGTTTGGGATGAAGGAATCTCTTATCGAGAAGAATGTGTACAAGGATATACAAATAAACAATTTATTACATTATTGCAAAACAATCCGTATATAGATGGAATTGTAACCTCAAGTGATCAGATTGCTATTGATTTAATTCGGTCAGCGAGATTTCTAAATATACATATACCAGATAAATTAAAAATTGTTGGACCGAATGGGAGTATAGAGTGTGAATGGAGAGGTTCATCACTACCGACAATAGAAAGCTATGTCAGAGATAATGGAAAAGTAGCTTTTCAACAATTAAAAGGAAAAATAAAAAAGTAAAAGGTGCGTTTTATACGCACCTTTTTATAATGTAATTGCGGCAATAAAGCCAAATATAAGTAACGGTATATTGTAATGTAGAAAAGTGGGTACACATGTATCCCATATATGATGGTGCTGACCATCAGCATTTAAACCGGATGTTGGTCCAAGGGTACTATCCGATGCTGGAGATCCTGCGTCACCTAGCGCTCCGGCTGTACCGATAATTGCAATTGTGGCCATTGGACTAAATCCAAGCTGAATGCAAAGAGGTACAAAAATGGTTGTTAAGATAGGGATGGTTGAAAAGGATGAACCAATTCCCATCGTAACGAGAAGTCCAATAACGAGCATAAGAAATGCAGCGAGTGGTTTGTTATTTCCGATTAGATGTGCACTCGTTTGCACTAGAGATTCAACATGTCCTGTTTTTCGAAGAACAGCGCCGAATCCGGCGGCAGCAATCATAACAAAGCCAATAAAGGACATCATACGCATTCCGCTTGTTAATATCGCATCTGCTTCTTTAAGTGGTAGACTGCCACTAACTGATAAGACGATAATACCTGCTAAAGCACCGAAAATCATTGATTCTGTTGTTAATTGAACAGTTAATGTAGCAATGATAGATAATAACCCGAAAGTAATGCTACGTTTTGTATAGGGAACGATTTCATTTTCGGTAGTATGAATTTGTTCTGTTTCATACGTACGAGGTTTTCGGTACGTAATGAATACCGCTACACATAATCCAATAATCATACCGATTGCTGGAATAGTCATTGCTTTTGGAATAAGTGCGACATCAAATGTAAGACCGCTTTGCGCAGCGTTGGTTTGCAAAACGTCATGATAAATTTTTCCGAACCCTGCAGGGATCCACATATAAGGAGTAATCAATCCAAATGTAATAATACATGTGACAAGTCTGCGATCCACTTTCAGCTCAGTTAATACTTTTAAAAGTGCTGGAATTAAGATGGGGATGAAAGCAATGTGAACAGGAATCACATTTTGTGAGAAACAAGCCATCATTAAAATAATGAATAAAATAAGTACCTTAGAATAAACTTGTTTTTTCGTGTCTTGTTCATTGCCAATCCATTTTAATGCAGTTTGAATCATAGCATCTGGAAGTCCTGTTTTGGAAAGGGAAATAGCGAAACCACCAAGCATTGCATAACTTAAAGCGATTGGAGCACTGTTTCCAAGACCAGTTGTAAAAGTGTTAATCGTTTCTGAAATACCGAGTCCGCCGATAAGTCCGCCTGTTAAAGCTCCAACAATGATGGCGACAATGACCTGGACACGTAACAAACTAAGCAATAGCATAATTGCTACTGCGACGAGTACAGCGTTCATAATAAATGTAATCTCCCTAAATTTTTATTCTGTTAAGACAAGTACATATGAAACATTTTGCTATGTTTATACATACTTGCGACATATTATTATAAAATGTTTTCTATGAAATGTAAAAGAGCCTTTTGTGACTAATGCTGAAAAGCTAGCTCTTGTTTAATTGATTGCAAAGAATTGGCGAATAATTCTGGTTCTTCTAGATCAGGAGAATGTGCTGAGTTTGGGAACCAAATCATCTTTTTTATAGGCGCTTCAATAATATCGCAATATTCCTGAACGAGTGCATAAGGAGTTTGATAATCATAGCGACCAGAACAAAAATAAACTGGAATAGATAAACTTGAGATAGAAGAAAAGAAATCGATTGTCAGCATTTCTTCCCATAAAACGCCAGATTTTAAATTTCCTGCGAGAAACTTGAACCAATCTAATAGCGTGTACTCAGGAGAAAAGAAACCTTTTCGTATGAAAGAAAAGGAAGATCCATTTTGGATTGCGCCTCCGAATGTGCCAAGCCACTTTCTTTGAATAATGAGACGTCTCGTATCTAAAAATGGTGGCTTTCCTAATTTTAAAAGGGAAGCTAATGCTTTTTTATGATTATGTTTTTTTGCAGAACGAATTAAATGTTGATATAGCAATTCTTCATTTTGTTTCATATGTACAATTTGCCCAATACCGATGTAAGCCTCAATATACTTTGGATATTGATGTGCTATGTTAAGCCCAATGATACTTCCCCAAGAATGACCAGCGAGAAATAGTTTTTGTTTGTTGAACCTTTTAAGTACATATTGAATCACTTCTTTTGCATCGGAAACGAATTGTTCGATTGTGAAATTTGCTCCGAAATCTTTCATTGAAAAGGATTTACCAGCCCCGCGCTGATCCCAATTAATAACAATAAATTGCTTCTCTAATTCTTTTTGAAAATGGCGAATAAATCCGATTTGTGCCATCCCAGGTCCGCCGTGACAGCATAATAAAATAGGTTGCTCTACGTTTTGTCCACGCATAAGGAGAGTTTGTTTTCGATTATTAATCATAACGCTTTCTATCGTAGCGATACTGTTAGGAATGAGTTGTTTGTTTTCATTATAGAACTGAGGGGTGTAGCTACGAAAAAGCATATTGAAAACCTCCTTTTGTGAAATCGTATGAATCGCACAGGCTATTCATTTTGCATATACTGTTAGAAAATCATTGTAACATACCATACTAGTGTCATTTCAACACGGGAGGAGGGAAATTGTGACGATTGGAGAAATTATAGATGGTTTAAATAGACGTGAACCCATCGCTATTATAGCAAAACGTCTTGAAATAAGCCCGTATACATTATCGAAGAAATTAAGATTGATTGGATACGAATATGATGGAGAGCAGAAGAAACGTATTTTTGTAGGAGATGGAGAAGAACCACGTCACTTACAACTCCAAGAAGCGACCGCCCTTCAATATGAGAAAACAGATTATCAATTGTTAATTTATGAGCAATTACAAAGCATTTATGAATTATTAAGAAAAAGAGAAGAAGTAATTGTACCAATTATGAGTAAAAGTACAGAGAAGAAGAGACGAACCTTTTCTATTAATACAGAAATATTATCACAATTGGACCTTATATCAGAATCGAAAGGAATTCAAAAATCTAAACTTGTAGAAGAGGCGTTGCACCAATTTTTACAGCAATATGAAGTTGACAAAACATCACATTTTAATAACTAAAGAAAAGGATACTATGTTCATTGGAAGAACGAGTATCCTTTTTATGATGTATATTACGTATAAAATAGAGGATCAGTATAAATCCTTTATGGCGTGAAAAATGAAATTTATTATTAGAGAAACACTTAATTTACTTTTTGAATTCTTCCATCAATAACTGGCTGAATTGGTTCTTTTAATTGTTTTACGTAATCGACTAACGCTTCAAAGTCGTTTGGACCAGTTTCTGCATTTTTACCATTTTTAAATGATACGAATCCGTCACCGCCAGAAGCTAAGAAGGCATTTGCAACTACGCTATACATTTTAGATGGAGATAATTCTTCTCCGTTTGTTAAACGTATATTTGTAACTTTTTCACCGTTTGGTTTATTTGCATCCCACGTATATTGAATACCTGAAATTTGAAGCATTCTTGTTGTTCCTTTTTGCCATTGCTGATTTAAAATATCGCGAATGTCTTGACCTGTTAAATCTACTTTAATTAATTGATTTCCAAAAGGTTGAATGCCGTATAACTCACCCCACGTAATATCACCAGCATCTAAGTCATTACGAATGCCACCAGGATTCATGAGGGCGATTTGAGTTTGCATCGTTTGACGCTGAGCATCGGCAACTAAATTTCCAAGAGTGGACTCACCAGCATCATTTTGTTTACGGTCGATAGGTGCTGTAGATTTTCCGACTACTTCATTTACAAGTGGTGCAATTTTTTCTTTATATTGATCTAGTTTTTTCTTTACTTGTTTATCAGGTTCTACACCTTCATGATAGGTTGTAACAACTTCAGCTTTTTTCTTTACAATATCCTTTGTTTTACGATCAATTGTTACATCCACGTCTGAGAAAGCCGTTCCGTATGAATTTGCTTGGACAATTAGTTTATTATTTACTGTACCATTTACATACGTATGACTATGTCCACCGAAAATAACATCAACTTCTGGGTCTGTTTCATTTGCAATTCGAGTAAGATCGCCATTTGTTACCCCAGACTCATCGGTTGTTCCACCGACATGAGCAAGAACGACGATAGATTTAACGCCGAGACGTTTTAATTGTTGTGTTGATTTATTAATTGCTTCTACTTCATCAGTAATTTGTACATTGTTAAGCATCGTAGGCATAACGACATTTGGTGTATCAGTTGTAACAACCCCAATGAATCCTACAGGAACACCATCTACCATTTTTACAGTAAACGGTGGTAAAAATAAGCGGCCAGTTGATTTGTTGTAGAAGTTAGCAGCTACATAGGGGAAGTTAGCCCCTTTGAAATTCCCTGTTTTTTCATGATATCCACCGTAAATGAGGCGTTGCATTTCATCAATACCTTCATCAAATTCATGGTTTCCGATTGTACCGACATCAAATTTTAAGTCATTTAAAAATTCAATTGTCGGTTCATCTTGTAATAATGCTGAAACTGGTGGACTAGCTCCGACGATATCACCAGCATGTACGAGAAGTGTATTAGGGTTTTGTTTTTTACGTTCTTTTAAATAAGTAGCTAAGTAATCAGCGCCACCAGCTTCTTTATTATTGATTTTTTTAACAGTATCTAGTTGTCCATGGAAATCATTAATACCAAGCATTTGTACGTCTATGTAGCGGTTTTGTTCAGCTGGATTCTGAGATGGGGGAGCGGCAAATACGCTTGAAAAAGTAATGGTGCTTAAAACAGCAACGGCAGGAATAATTTTTTTCCACATAATATAATTCTCCTTTTTTTATAATCTGACATCATACGACATAATTTTAATAGATTCATAGGATTATAGCTACATAAAAATTTAGTCTTTTCGAAAAATTAACATATTTACAAAAAGTGAATAATAGAGTGAAGACCTTTTTTTATTGTCGATTTCATCGTGTATCTACTATAATGGAGAAAAAAGTAAAAGGTGAGTAGCATGAAGAAAAAGAAACAAAGACAAATACAAAGACAATCACAAGTGAATCAACCGAAGAAAGAAACACTTACATTAGGCGATCAATTAAATGATTCACTCATGCAACAATTAAAGAGTAAGAAGAAAGAGTTGCAAGTGAGGGAAGAGGAAAAAGAGGCAGCTGAACTGGAAAGAAAGCGCCAAGAACAAAAAGAACGTGAAAAGAATAAATCATTTGAAGAACTGCTAAGTGAAAGTAACCTTACTTGGAAAGACTTTAAATAATAAAAAATGATCAGTGGTATTTCACTGATCATTTTTTGACGAGCTTGTAAGAAAAGGGGAGTTAGAATGAGAAAAATTATCGTTGTTCCACATGAAAACCATTGGAGTGAAAAATTTCAAATGGAGGCTGAAAGATTAAAAACAGCGATGCCAGAAACGGTGAAAATTCATCATATTGGAAGTACGTCAGTGCCCGGACTGGCAGCTAAACCTATTATTGATATGATCATGGAAGTAGAAAATATCGAAAGAGTAGATGGGTGGAATGAACGATTTATAGAGCTTGGTTACATCGTAAAAGGGGAAAATGGTATTTCAAGACGCCGATATTTTATTCATGGAACTGAAGAAAAACGTTCGTATCATTTACACGTGTTTGAAAAAGGAAATCCAGAGATTGTAAGGCATTTAGCGTTTCGTGATTATATGATGGCTCATTGTGAAGAAGCAGAGGCATATGCAACCTTAAAGAGAGAATTAGCCGAAAAGTATACATATGATGGCACGTTATATACGGAAGGGAAAAATGAGTTTGTGCGCAATGTGGATGAAAAAGCGAAAGAATGGAGAGAAAATAACTTAAATGAATGAGTTCACGTTATTTTTTAGCTATATAAAAGTGTTATGTAAACTGTACGTATGTTTTGACTTTTGGGATGAATCTTGTTGAAATAAAGTTGTGGCTTATAAAAAATGTAACAATGAAAGGGAGACGACTGTGCATATTCCAACAACTACACTTCATAATGGCGTGAAAATGCCGATGATTGGTCTAGGCGTATATAAAGCGAAAGAAGGAGACGAAGTAAAGCAAGCAGTAAAAACAGCGTTAGAAGTTGGATACCGTTCGATTGATACAGCAACTGTATATGAAAATGAAAGCGGTGTCGGAGAGGCGATACGTGAATCAGGAATTCCAAGAGAAGATATATTTATAACAACAAAAGTATGGAACGACGATCAAGGATATGAGGAGACACTCGAGGCGTTTGAAAAGAGTTTGAAAAAATTACAAATGGACTATGTAGATTTATATTTAATACATTGGCCGGTAAGAGGGAAGTATGTTGATACGTACCGAGCTTTGGAGAAATTGTATGAAGAAGGTAAAGTGCGCGCGATTGGTGTTTCTAATTTTCATAAACATCATTTAGAACTATTATTACCAAATTGCAAAGTGAAGCCGATGGTAAACCAAGTGGAACTTCATCCGATGTTGACGCAATTTGAGTTGCGCAATTATTGTCAAGATGAGCAAATTCAAATGGAAGCATGGAGTCCGTTAATGAGGGGCGGAGAAGTATTCCAGCATCCAATCATTCAGGCTATTGCTAACAAATATGAAAAAACACCTGCACAAGTTATATTAAGGTGGGATATTCAAAGCGGAATTGTTACAATTCCTAAATCTGTTACACCATCTCGTATTGAAGAAAACTTTACTATTTTTGATTTTGCACTAACTGAAGAAGAGATACGTCAAATTAACACGTTGAATCGTGATTTACATGTAGGAACGAATCCTGATAAATATGATACGTTATAAAAAAGACTGTCTCCTAATACTGGAGACAGTCTTCTGTTTATCGGTAATTCGATATTTTTAACGATGCAAAGCATATGTGTCATATTTAACAATCTTTTGAAGTTGTATATATTCTTCTTTCGTTAAAGGTAACTGTTGGCTAGCTCGTATATTTTCCTGTAATTGTTGAAGCGAGCTTGCACCAGGTATAACAGCTGCAACAGTCTTATTATGTAAGCAATATTGAATAGCTGTTCCTGTTAAAGAGCGTTCTCCAATCGTTTCTTTTACACTCGCTAGAGTTGTATGTAATTCATCGTAAGAATAAGAGAGATAATCCTTGTCCTTTACTCTTTCTATTTTTATTGCATTGTTGTCAGTTAAAATTCCTTTTGCAAGTGGCCCGCGGGCAATGACGCTAATTTGGTGTTCATTCAGAAGGCGAAACCATTCTTCTGGACGACGATTTAAAAGGCTATATTCCATTAGTACACTAACGATGTTTGAGCGTTTTGCATACTCACGAACGACATTTGGGCGTATAGAAGAAATACCATAATGGCGAATAATACCTTCCTTTTTCAATTCTTCAAAAGCTTCAATTGTTTCATCTATTGGATCTTCAATCGTTCCCCCATGAAGTTGGTAAAGATCAATATAATCAGTTTGAAGTCTACGTAAACTTTCCTTTACTTCAGTTTTTATGTAAGCTTTAGAAGGATCCCAAGACCAGCCATTTTTTTCTTCTGTCCAACGATTTCCAACTTTCGTTGTAAGAACAATTTGGTCTCTTCTTCCCTTCAAGGCTTTTCCAACAAATTCTTCATTTAATCCGTAATCATATAAATCTGCTGTATCAAAAAAATTAATTCCTAAATCGATTGCTTCATCGATAATATGCATAGCTTCTGTTTCAGATGTACCGAGAGACATACAGCCAAGGCCCATTTCTGTAACAAATAAATCTGAGTTTCCTAATTGACGTTTTTTCATAGGTCAACCTCCTTACCTTTATTGTACGAGAGGGAAAAGAGGTTGACAAACGTTTACTTTTCGTTTCGCATTAACTGCCCGTAAAAGCATGATTAATGTTTCACTTTATTTGCTGTAATCCACTCTTGTACAGTTGTATACTCTTTGCTATATTGCTTTAGCTTATGGCGAATTTGCCATGCTTTTCCGACTAAAGTGACGCGATTTGGTAAAATATAAACTTTCATTTCTATCACGCTCCTTTCAATGTGGTAAAATGTATGAGGAAAGAATAGGAAATAGAACAGGGAGATGAAGTAGTATGAGTAATCTTGCAGAGAGAACAGTAAAAACTGAGCCGATTTTTGATGGTAGAGTTATAAAAGTTCGTGTTGATGATGTAGTATTACCAAATGGAGCAATGAGTAAACGTGAAATTGTAAATCACCCTGGTGCAGTTGCTATTATTGCTATTACTGATGAGGGGAAAATTGTGCTTGTTGAGCAGTATCGTAAAGCGCTTGAAAAGGCGATTATAGAAATTCCAGCTGGTAAGTTAGAACCTGGTGAAAAACCTGAGGTAACAGCAGTTCGTGAATTAGAAGAGGAAACAGGATATGTATGTGAAAATATGGAGCTCATTACTTCTTTCTATACATCTCCAGGATTCGCAGATGAAATTTTATATGTATATAAAGCGACAGGTTTGACAAAAAAAGAAAATAAAGCTGAGTTAGATGAAGATGAGTTTGTGGAATTAATGGAAGTATCGTTAGAAGAAGCGATTACTCTTATGAAAGATCTTCGTATTCATGATGCGAAGACGATGTTTGCAGTACAATATTTACAACTACAAAAATAAACACTCGCCAAAGGCGAGTGTTTTTTAATTGATTTTTGCATATACACGTGCATCACGTAAGCTACCATCTGGTGCTAGGAAATCATTTTCCATTGTACCTTCTAGAATGAATTCTAGACGTTCTGCTAAGCTACATGCATTTATATTTGTTGCATCAGTACGAATTTCAATTCTTCTAGCGCCTAGTTTATCAAAGGCGAACTGAATTGCACCTTTAACAGCTTCGGTCATATAGCCTTGTTTTGTATAGGCACTATGTAGCCAGAAGTGAAGTGAAAACTTTGGAATATCCCAGTTTTCAGGCTTTAGTGTAATTGCTCCGATGAATGTACCAGATACTTTATCGTATAAGTGAAAATCAAGTGTTTCACGAAGTAAAAACTGTCCGTGAGCTTCGCGAACAATTTCTTCAGCACTCTCTTCTGTTTCAGCGTTAATTGGTATCCACGGTACTAAGTCTTCTAGAGAAGCTTGGATTGCTTCATATACTTCTGCACCATCACCTGGAAATGGTTTACGAACTTGCAAGCGTTCAGTTTGAAATAATGTTGGAAAATCTAATAATAATGGTTTCAAGAGAAATCCCTCCTATTCTCTACTTTTTAGTTTAGCAAAGTAGAGCGGAATTTCAATGTTAATTCGTCATACTTTTTTCTTTCTTTCATACATTTTTAATAAGAGTGTGAACGGAGGGAAGAAAAATGTGGCGAAAAAATTGGCAAGACCGTGTAATGTCTCACATACAGGAAAACTCTTCATTATATATATTTAACGCCGTTTTATTATTGATGGGAGTAATATTCGGAGCTATTCTGGTGAATAGTTTACAAATCAATCAAAAACAAGATTTATCATTTTATTTACAACGTTTTTTTGGACAAGTCTCTAAAGGAGAATTTGCCATTGCGGGCGAAATGTTTCGAGAAAGTTACTTTTCGCAATTAAAATACATCGGATTTATTTGGATTTTAGGGATTTCAATTATTGGATTACCACTTATTTTTATTTTATTATTTGTAAAAGGAGTTGTCGTTGGATTTACAGTTGGTTTTTTAGTAAGTCAGCATGGATGGAATGGATTATTATTAGCATTTGTATCTGTTTTGCCACAAAATTTAATTATCATTCCAGTCTTTCTCGTTATGACAACAATTGCTGCAAGTTTTTCTTTACGGATGATTAGGCATCAATTTATTAGAAAAATAACCGAGCCACTATTACCATTATTAATCCGTTATACATGCTTCTTTCTCGTAATTGGAGTGGTGTTAGCACTTGCTTCTAGTGTGGAGGCTTACGCATCACCAGTTTTAATGAAAGAAGTCGTTGAGGCTATTAATAAAAAATAAATACTTTTTGAGAATAATTATCAATTTGTTTTTATTGTTTTTTTCTTTTGACAGAAGCCCTTCTTCTGATATAATGGTGTAAGAGTGGCGAGGAGGGAGTAGTACCGAATGGAAGAAAGAATTGAACGAATTAAGAAGCAATTACATGCAGCGAGCTACAAATTAACACCGCAACGTGAAGCAACAGTTCGTGTGCTGCTAGAAAATGAAGAAGATCATTTAAGCGCAGAAGATGTTTACCTCCTTGTAAAAGAAAAGTCGCCAGAGATCGGATTAGCAACCGTCTATCGAACTTTAGAACTATTATCTGAGTTAAAAGTTGTCGATAAGATTAACTTCGGAGACGGTGTTTCACGCTATGACTTACGCCAAGAAGGTGCGCAGCGTTTCCACCATCATTTGATTTGTACACAATGTGGTGCTGTACAAGAAATACAAGAAGATTTACTTGGTGAAGTGGAAAGGAAAGTAGAACGAGACTGGAGCTTTAAGGTGAAAGATCATCGTTTAACATTCCATGGGATTTGTAAAAATTGTCAAGAAAATGAAACGGATGAAAAATAACCTTTTCCTATTTATCTAGGAAGAGGTTTTTTATTTGAATAAGGTATAAATTGGTGAAAGCTTGGCATATGTTGTAATAACTTATATTTTGGAGGAATTTACAATGCGCCGAGCTTTAAAATTAACTTTTGATGGAATAAAAGTATTTTTATTATTTACAAGTTGTACGATTTTGTTTTATTTCGCTATACTATGGATAAATGAAGAATATGAAAGCTATCATCGTTATGAAAAACCTAAAGAAGAGACTGTAGAAAAAGTATCAGGGAATGAAGAACCGGCAAAGGATGCTTTCGTAAATAGAATGATGTTTTTCTATGAAAATGGGGAGTAGTGTAGAGTGGAAGATCAATTAAAAGATTTTATTCATTATATGGTTGTCGAAAAAGGATTAGCAAAGAATACAGTAGTATCTTATGAACGGGATTTAAAAAGCTACGTAAAGTATTTGCAAAATGTGGAACAGACGAAAACTTTTCATGAAGTGACCCGTTTACACATTGTTAATTTTTTGCAGTATTTAAAAGAGAACGGAAAATCTTCGAAAACATTGGCGCGTCATATCGCATCAATTCGTTCGTTCCACCAATTTTTACTTCGTGAACGAGCGGTAGAACACGACCCATCCGTACATATTGAAACGCCACAAGGGGAACGGAAATTACCAAAAGTATTATCAGTTGATGAAGTAGAGGCGTTACTTCAAACACCAAAAATGACAAGTGCTTTTGGGATTCGTGATAAGGCGATGCTAGAGTTACTGTATGCGACAGGACTTCGTGTTTCAGAATTGATTGCACTCAATTTAGAAGATGTACATTTAACGATGGGATTTGTTCGTTGCATAGGGAAAGGGAATAAAGAAAGAATTATTCCACTAGGAAGTTTAGCAACGGAAGCGATTCAAAAGTATATTGAAAAAGGAAGAAGAGAATTAATGGGGAAAAAAGTAGTAGATGCACTCTTTTTAAACCATCATGGTAATCGTTTATCAAGACAAGGATTTTGGAAAATATTAAAACGATTAGCGAAAGAAGCAAATATTGAAAAAGAGCTTACACCTCATACGTTGCGTCACTCGTTTGCTACGCACTTATTAGAAAATGGAGCAGATTTACGTGCTGTACAAGAAATGCTTGGACATGCAGATATTTCAACGACTCAAATCTATACGCACGTTTCAAAAACTAGATTAAAAGATGTATATAAACAGTTTCATCCGAGAGCATAGTTACTATGCTCTTTTTTCATAGATTAAGAGGGGAAGACCGCTTCACAGAAACTTCACAAACATTTCGTATATTGTTTTCAGCAGAAGACTGGAATATTACAATGTATTTCCTCTATACTAAATAAAGTATAAAGGAGGAAATGATGATGAAAAAACTGATTATAACTTTATTTATCGCGATGCTAGCGTTGGCTGGCTGTAATACAAACAAAGAAGAACCGAAAAAAGAACAGAAACTTGAAGCTGTAAAAGTAGCAGTACAAACAAATCCGAAAGAAATTAAACCAGGTGAAAAAACAGAAGTACAAGCACTTGTTACACAAGGGAAAGAAAAAGTAACGGATGCCGATGATGTAAAGTTTGAAATTTGGAAAGATGGCGACGAAAAACACGAGATGTTAGATGGTAAGCATAAAGGAAAAGGTGTTTATGCAGTAGAGAAAACATTCGAAACGGATGGAGTATACCATATTATCGCTCACACAAATGCACGTGAAATGCACGTTATGCCAGAAGTAAAAGTTGCTGTAGGAAATGCGAAAGTAGAAGATGCAAAAAAAGAAAATAGTGATCACAGTGCAGGACATGGAGATCATAAAAGTGACACAATGATCCATCTTATGGCTGGAGACATAAAGGCAAATGCTGAATCTACAATGAAAGTTCATTTAAAGCAAAAAGAAGAAGCATTAACTGGTGCTGAAGTACAACTAGAGATTTGGAAAGATGGTGTTGAAAAACACGAATTTATTCCAGCGAAAGAAGGAAATAAAGGAGAGTATGAAACGAAACATACTTTCAAAGAGAACGGTGCTTACAAAGTGAAAGTACATGTAAGAAAAGGCGAATTGCATGAACATAAAGAAGAAACAATAGAAGTAAAATAAAAAGTAGCTCTTTAGAGCTACTTTTTATTTTTAATATGAAGAAATAAATCATAAAAAAATTAGCACTTCGTTGCAGAATGGATTACAATAGAAGTGTGAAGAAAATAAGAAATTCTACGAAAATGTATTAAAAAGAAAGCGTAAACATGTTATGATATCAGTATCAGATGTCTGACATCTGACTTAGAAAAACTAGAAATGTTTTTGAATCGTTTCAAGTAAACGAAATAGGTTAGAAAATGATTTAAAGAAGTACTGTTTGACAATGAGAATTCTTTTTGATAACAGTTTCACTTTATAGCGTTTTGAACATACTACAAGAAGTAGAACTGAACTTATAGGAGGGCGCAGTTATGAATAAATATAAACGTATATTCCTAGTCGTAATGGACTCTGTGGGAATCGGTGAAGCACCAGATGCTGAGCAATTTGGTGATTTAGGATCTGACACAATTGGTCACATTGCTGAACATATGAATGGGTTACAAATGCCTAACATGGTGAAATTAGGTCTTGGTAACATTCGAGAAATGAAAGGTATCTCTAAAGTAGAGAAACCACTTGGATATTACACAAAAATGCAAGAGAAATCTACTGGTAAAGATACAATGACAGGTCACTGGGAAATCATGGGCCTTTACATTGATACACCATTCCAAGTGTTCCCGGAAGGATTCCCGAAAGAATTACTTGATGAATTAGAAGAAAAAACAGGCCGTAAAATTATCGGTAATAAGCCAGCTTCTGGAACTGAGATTCTTGATGAACTTGGTCAAGAGCAAATGGAAACAGGCTCTTTAATCGTTTATACTTCTGCTGATAGCGTATTGCAAATTGCAGCACACGAAGAAGTAGTGCCACTTGATGAGTTATATAAAATCTGTAAAATTGCACGTGAATTAACATTAGATGAGAAATACATGGTAGGTCGTGTTATTGCTCGTCCATTCGTTGGTGAACCTGGAAACTTTACACGTACACCAAACCGTCATGACTATGCATTAAAACCATTCGGCCGTACAGTAATGAATGAATTAAAAGATAGTGACTACGATGTAATTGCTATCGGTAAAATCTCTGATATTTATGATGGTGAAGGGGTAACTGAATCACTTCGTACGAAGTCTAACATGGATGGAATGGATAAGCTTGTAGATACATTAAATATGGACTTTACAGGTCTTAGCTTCTTAAACTTAGTTGACTTTGATGCATTATTCGGCCATCGCCGTGATCCACAAGGATACGGAGAAGCTCTGCAAGAATATGATGCACGTCTTCCAGAAGTATTCGCAAAACTAAAAGAAGATGATCTATTATTAATTACAGCAGACCACGGTAATGATCCAATTCACCCTGGTACTGACCATACACGTGAATATGTACCATTATTGGCATATAGCCCAAGCATGAAAGAAGGCGGACAAGAATTACCACTTCGTCAAACATTTGCTGATATTGGTGCAACAGTAGCAGAAAACTTCGGTGTGAAAATGCCAGAATACGGAACAAGCTTCTTAAACGAGCTAAAGAAATAGGGGGATAAACAAATGAATCGTGAACTTATTACAAAATCAGCTTCATACTTAAAAGAGAAATTTCAAGAGACACCACAAGTAGGACTAATCCTTGGATCAGGACTAGGTGTATTAGCAGACGAAATTGAGAACGCAGTAACAGTACCTTACAGTGAAATCCCTGAATTCCCAGTATCAACTGTAGAAGGCCATGCAGGTCAACTAGTATTTGGTACACTTCAAGGTGTAACAGTAGTAGCAATGCAAGGACGTTTCCACTTCTATGAAGGATACGACATGCAAAAAGTAACATTCCCAGTTCGTGTTATGAAAGAACTAGGTGTAGAAACAGTAGTTGTAACAAACGCAGCTGGTGGTGTAAATACATCATTTGAGCCAGGCGATCTTATGTTAATTTCAGACCACATTAACTTCATGGGTACGAATCCATTAATCGGACCGAATGATTCTGAAATGGGCGTACGTTTCCCTGATATGTCTACATCATATACAGTAGAACTTCGCGAAATGGCGAAACAAGTTGCAGCAGACTTAAATATTAAAGTACAAGAAGGTGTATACGTAGGAATGACAGGTCCTGTATATGAAACACCTGCTGAAATTCGTATGCTTCGTACACTTGGCGGAGATGCAGTTGGTATGTCAACAGTACCTGAAGTAATTGTAGCGCGTCATGCTGGTATGAAAGTGTTAGGTATTTCTTGTATTTCAAATATGGCAGCTGGTATTTTAGATCAACCACTTCACCACGATGAAGTAATTGAAACGACAGAACGTGTTAAAGCTAACTTCTTAGCATTAGTAAAAGCAATCGTAAAACAAATGAAGGGGTGACTTCACAATGAGAATGGTGGACCTAATTGCAAAAAAACGTGACGGACATGCATTAACGACAGAAGAAATTAACTTTATTGTTGAAGGATATACGAATGGTGATATTCCTGATTATCAAGTAAGTTCACTTGCAATGGCAATTTTCTTCCAAGATATGAACGATCAAGAGCGTGCCGATTTAACGATGGCAATGGTAAATAGCGGTGATACAATCGACTTATCAGCTATTGAAGGTG
This sequence comes from Bacillus sp. JAS24-2, assembly GCF_008274905.1. Classification (NCBI taxonomy): domain Bacteria; kingdom Bacillati; phylum Bacillota; class Bacilli; order Caryophanales; family Bacillaceae; genus Bacillus; species Bacillus sp. JAS24-2. The sequence goes on along the minus strand of NZ_CP031068.1, from coordinate 3,916,929 downwards.
TAAAAGTAGATAAGCATTCAACAGGTGGTGTTGGTGATACAACGACACTTGTATTAGGTCCATTAGTAGCCGCTTTAGATGTACCAGTAGCGAAAATGTCTGGACGCGGTTTAGGACATACTGGTGGTACAATTGATAAATTAGAAGCAGTTCCAGGATTCCATGTGGAAATTGAAAACGATGAATTCATGCGTCTTGTAAATGAAAACAAAATCGCTGTTATCGGTCAAAGTGGTAACTTAACACCTGCTGATAAAAAGCTATATGCACTTCGTGATGTGACAGCAACAGTAAACTCAATTCCGCTTATTGCAAGTTCGATTATGAGTAAAAAAATTGCTGCTGGTGCAGATGCAATTGTTCTTGATGTAAAAACTGGAGCAGGTGCATTTATGAAAACGGACGAAGATGCAAAACGTTTAGCAGAAGCAATGGTACGCATCGGTAATAACGTTGGTCGTAACACGATGGCAGTTATTTCTGATATGAGTCAACCACTCGGTGAAGCTATCGGTAACGCATTAGAAGTTCAAGAAGCAATTGATACATTACAAGGTAAAGGGCCGAAAGATTTAGAAGAGCTATGTTTAACACTTGGAAGTCAAATGGTGTACCTTGCTGGACAAGCTTCATCTTTAGAAGATGCACGTGAAAAGCTAATTGAAGTAATGAACAACGGAAAAGCGCTAGAATCATTTAAAACGTTCTTATCAGCGCAAGGCGGCGACGCATCTGTTGTTGATGACCCTTCTAAATTGCCACAAGCACAATTTAAAATTGAAGTGGAAGCGAAAGAAGACGGATATGTATCAGAAATCGTTGCAGACGAAATCGGAACAGCAGCAATGCTTTTAGGAGCAGGACGTGCAACGAAAGAGTCTGAAATTGATTTAGCAGTTGGTCTAATGCTGCGCAAAAAAGTAGGCGATAGCGTGAAGCAAGGTGAATCTCTCGTTACAATTTACGCAAACCGCGAAAATGTTGAAGATGTAAAAGCGAAAATTTATGAGAACATGAAGATCTCTAAAGAACACGTAGATGCACCAACTTTAGTACACGGTATCGTAACGAAGTAATAAAAAAAAGCTGAGGAGATTTCTCCTTGGCTTTTTTTACTATTTTTTGTTTATAATAATAATGGGTGAAATTATGATTAGAATTTGTGCAGTAACAAAAACAGATGAAGTATTATATGATGTTTCTCTAGAAGAAACAAAGAAAGACCATATTGTATGGTATTGGCTAGATTTATATAAGCCAACGAAAGAAGAGTATACATATATTCTGCAAGACCATTTTAAGTTCCATCCCCTTGCAATTGAAGACTGTATAGAATATGTACAGAGGCCAAAAGTTGATTTTTATGATGGATATAACTTTTTAGTACTTCATGCATTTGGGGAAGATGGACTAGAACCGCACGAAATCGATTTATTTATTAGTGATCGTTATATTGTTTCTTTCCACTTTTCTCATAACAATGCAATCGAAAGAGTATGGAAAACACTTGGAGAAAAGAAGCGTATTAAAAATAGTCCTTTACACGTAGCTCATACAATTATCGACCAAATTGTAGATGACTATTTTGCGCCTGTATATTACATTGAGGATCATTTAAATGCAATTGATGATAATTTAACGGGGGAGACAGCAGGAAGTGTATTAGAAGAGGTATTTGATATACGTACAGATTTATCAAAGCTAAGGCGTACAATCATTCCGATGCGTGATTTATTATATCGTATTTTAAATTCGACTCGTTTTTACGGTATAAGTGATCATGAAATTTACTTTAAAGATATACATGATCATTTGCTTAAACTAACAGAAATGATTGAGGCAAGCCGAGAGTTAACAGCAGATATTCGGGATAGTTATTTTTCATTAAACTCACATCATATGAATAACATTATGAAAACATTAACTGTATTCTCGACTATTTTCATGCCATTAACATTTATTGCGGGAGTATATGGAATGAACTTTACGCATATGCCAGAGCTTGGTGGACAATATAGTTATTTTATTTGTCTACTTATTATGGCACTAATTGGCGGCGGAATGATGGCCTGGTTTTATAAAAAAGGATGGTTTAAGTAAAAAAACACCGAGGATTTCCTCGGTGTTTTTTTAACCAATAGCATGTAATACAAACATAGCTAAGAATAAGCATGTAATGATATACATAGATGGTGCGACTTCTTTACGCTTTCCAAGAGCAACTTTTAAGATAGGGTAAGCAATAAATCCGAACGCAATGCCATCAGCGATACTATATGTGAGCGGGATCATAACGATAATTAAGAATGCTGGAAATCCTTCTGAAAAGTCATTCAGAGGAATTTGTTGAATGCTTGTAATCATCAGACCGCCAATAATAATTAAGATTGGTGCAATGGCACTATCAGGAATTAATTTGACAAATGGAAGAGCAAACAGTGATGCAAAGAATAGCAACCCAGTAACGATAGACGTCAGACCTGTCTTACCACCTGCAGTAATACCTGCGGCACTTTCTACTGTTGAAACGGTAGGACTTGTGCCAAATAGACCACATGTCATTGCTGAAATTGCATTGGCTTGGTAAGCACGTGGGAATTTACGATCATCTTCTAATAAACCGTGCAGAAGTCCCATGTTCTCAAAGATAAGCACCATGCTTAAAGAGAATGTTGCAATCCAAAATGGTAAGGAAGAAAGTTTCCCAAATGACATAGCTCCAAACACATCACCGTAATTAGCGAATGAGAATGAACTATTTCCCACTTGACTCGTATCCACAAGACCAAATAGCCAGGCGATACCAGTTCCTATTGCAATCGTCCATAAAAAGTTTCCACGTACGTTACGAATAAATAATACAAGTGCAATTATAAGAGTAAGTAATGTCGCAAGAACGACAGGATTACTTAATTTCCCCATTGCCACAGCAGTATTTGGGTTCGAAACGACTAAACCACCTTTTTGCAATCCGATAAACGCTAAAAATAATCCGATGCCGACAGTAATCGCTTCCTTTAATGACTTTGGAATTGATACTGATAGCACGCGAGCGATTGGTGTAAAAGCGGCAATTGCAAAAATAATACCAGAGATAAAGACAGCAGCCAATGCTTCTTGCCAAGTTAGTCCAAGCGTATGCACAGCTGTGTACGTGAAGAATGCATTTACACCCATACCCGGGACAAGAATAGCAGGTGCATTTGCCCAAAATGCCATGAGTAGACATCCGACAAATGAACTAAAAACAGTTGCTAAAATTCCAGCTTCAAGAGGAATGCCAGCATCTGATAAGATTGATGCATTTACAATCATAATATATACGATTGTGAAAAATGACGTAACTCCAGCTAATACTTCTTGTTTTGGTGATGTTTCGTGTAAACCTAATTTAAATGTTCTTTCAAGTATTCCTTTCATGTTAAACCTTCTTTTTCATATCCCTCTCCCACCCGTGATATCTCTTATGTAAGAGCTCACCGTTCTTTATTATATCAGAACATCATGTTTTTACAACAAGTAAAATGATAACGTTTACTTGTAAAGAGAATTCGTTATAAATACGTAAAAATAGCCCGTATGGATGAAATGATTTCTAATTCACCCGATTGAATGGGAGGGGCTGCTTGCGCATGTAAAGTAGCATAAGACGTAACCTCCCGTGGTAATTGGGCAGATTCTTCGACGAATGAGAGGGGAACAGGATTAATATTTAAATTATATGTACTCGCAATAGCACGAGCTTTTTCTACTGCTTGGTGCAGAGCTTGAATGAGAGCTTGCTCATAATATTTATTTGGATGAGATACTCGGAAACGTAAACCTTTTGCTACATTTGCGCCATTTGAAACGGCTATATCATATACTTCCCCAGCTTTTTGTACATTTAAAACGGTAATTTCATACAAATGCTCCACGCGGTATCCTTGTAGCAATGCTTTATCATTTACATATTCGTATTGAGGAGTAATTGTATAAGAAATCGTTTCTATATCTTTATCGGCAATACCAAGCTGTTTAAGTGCATCCAGCAATTGTTTGGATTGCACTGCATTTTCTTCTTGAGCCTGTTTTACATTTTTATCATCTGTTCGAATGCCAAGCGTTAATATAACAACATTCGGTTTTGCTTTGACAACGCCTTCGCCTTGTACAGTAATAGTAGCTTCTTTACCAGTATTAGCTGTGCGTACGTTGTGTAAATAAGGATTCATTCCACCCTGCATTTTCCATCACCATCCTTTTTATATGTATATGTGTGAACAAAAAAGAAATTTATATGAAAAAAGTTACATAAATGAGAATGTTGAGGAAAGAAAGCATGTACAACATAGGTATTTATAGATTATAATATGTGTAAATATGATAAAAAAGGGACGAGGCTATTGAACGAAAAAAGAGAAACACTGATTTTAGATTTATCTGCATCATTTCGAAAAATGATACGTTTATTACAAAATGATATTAATACACGTTTTGCAGAACATATGCCATATAATGAATTTTCTGTATTACGTGCGTTATTTTTAAAGAGTCCACAGATGGCTTCGCAAATTGCGAGTGAAGTAAACGTAACCTCCAGTCATATTACAGCTGTTACAGATCGTCTCGTACGAAAAGGATTAGTAGAAAGAAAACGTTCTAATTCAGATCGTCGAATCGTGTATTTAGAAATTACAGAGCACGGAAGAGAAGTAACTGAAAAACTTGAAGCTGTGCGTAAAGAATATTATAAAGAGAGATTTAAAGGTTGGAGCGACCAAGAAATAGAAATGGTCTTAGAACTATTTGGCCGCGTATTATAATAAATGAGGATAGGAAGCGAAAGCATTCCTATCCTTTTTCTTTTGAATAAAAATATTTTGAAACTCCGATACTTTAATTAAAAGATCGGAGGAAAGATTATGAAATATATTGCTGCACTTACCATTTTATTTGGTGGTTTTTTCTATTTTCAAACATTTACGTACGCAGATACGCCTATCCAAGTGGTACGAAAAGAAGTGAAGTACATTGAAACCGATAATACAGTCTTATATTCGAAATTATGGGTTCGTTCTATGCAAAACGCAGTATTATTCCACCATAGCGATAATATTCGTAATCAGGACACATTACGTAATGTAACAAGTTCATCGCTTGTTAAAGCGAAGCAACTATCTTTTCAGAAAGCAGCACTCTATATACCGAGACTATCGCAATACGTATCAAAAATAGGAAAAGAAAATATTCAAGTGTACTACATTGCGATTCACTATAATGTGAAAAAAGAAAATGCATATCAATTAGATGGCATGAACTATTTTCTACAAGTATTCGTGAAAGAGCGTGGGGAATGGAAAATTGCTGAAAGTGTAGTTGCACCGACAGAGCAAATTGTGCAAAATGGTGATGGATTTGGGATGAAAGAAGAGATGGTGTACGGGGATAGGAGAGAGAATGTGAAATAACCTCTTTATTTAGATAGGGACATATATAATAAAAAGCATTGCTCTTGTGCAATGCCTTTTTATTTAGTTAATATAAGAGTTAAATAATTCATAACATCTTTCTTTTGTCAGCTTCTATTAATGCCATTGTTCCGTTTTTATAGTTTCACATCTATAATGCTTTTTGAAACATGTATTCATCACCTTAATGTATGTTTATTTCCCTCCAAAAGCAAACTTCAATTTTAATAGACGTGTAAAAATGAAGTAACTTATGATAGCGAATAGGAAAAATCCAACATAATAAGACAGAAGTGCATCTCGTCCACCTAATATTCTACCGCCAAGCAGTCCGAAGCATAGAACAGTGCAAATCATGAACCATTTTTGCAAGTTAGGAAACAATAGTATTTTTCCGTTTTGTTCGTTTGGTGTACGTGTGTATAGAAAGGTTGCCATTGATAAAAAGATAATGATGTAAGCAGATGGTGTTAATAGTGTCCAAGGAGAAGGTACAAAAGTATGCTCCATTGGATTGTCCTGTGGTACACTAGAAAGTTTATTGCCATAGTTATCAAATGTTTCTATCGGGTGGTAATCATAAGTAATAGAAAAAGATTCTAATGGTGAAATGATATCTATATGTTGCAAGTACTCATGAGTACGTTGCTCTATTTCTCCCATTGCATCTAAAGACCATTGTGTATGGGAATAAATGAATCCGGAAATTAACAATCCAAAACCGTATGGTAAAAATAATAGAATGATAGCTAAACTACTTTGAGAGAATATATGTCCAGTAATGGTTCCGATAAATAAGGTGAATGTATAAATAGCGATAAGTACAACCGTAGCATATAGAAAGTAACTATAGAACGGAGTAAAGATTTGATACTCATTGTGAAACGACATGTTCTTTATTCCGTACATGCTAAGCCAGCAAACAATTTGCACTGTAATAATATTCAAAACACCAAGCCACCATTTTGTTAAAAAAATATCTTTTCGTTTAAAAGGCATTGAGAAGAGAAAATCAGTTGATTGATTGTTACGTTCCCACCCAATTAAAAGACAAGCAAGTGCAATAAGAGTAACTCCTTGAAAGAGGACGGCACCATCAGATGCGTGAAAATAGTAGGAGTAGTAATATGCATAGTCATCAAACTTCATTTTTGATTGTTTTAGCTGCATTTGCGCTTCTTGATAATATTTATAAGGTAGTTGATATAAACTAATTAACCAAAATAATAGAATTATATATTTTCCTTGCTTCCATTGCCTTATCCATAAAGCTTTATGAAACATGCGAATCCTCCTCAAACGTTGTGATAAAAATATCTTCGAGCGACATGGCTAATTCTTCAATGAGCAGTGGCTGTTCTTTATGAAACTTTTCTAATGTAGCTGCCACATTTCCTTCGATTAAGATTGTATATACTTTTCCTGTTTGATTTAATATTTTAATATTGCTTAAGTTTTCTAGTTTTTGAGGTAGTGAACGTTCATAAGCAACTTGTATTTTAGCAAATCGTGATTTTGCATCGTCTAGTGATGTAATAGACGAGATAGTATGGCCTTTTAATATAATAATTGTATCTGCAATTTGTTCTACTTCATCTAAATGGTGAGTGGAGATGAAAATGGTAATCTCTTTTTCTGCAACTTCTCCAACGAGAAACTGTAAAATTTTCCTTTTCACGATAGGATCAAGTCCATTTGTCGGTTCATCTAAAATGATATATTCTGCCTTTGTAGAAACGGCTAAAATGATGGCGAGCAGTGCTTTCATGCCTTTTGAATAGCTACGAATTCGTTTGTTTGGTAAGTTAAAACGTTCTAACAGTTCATAGAAATGTGTTTCATCAAATGCGGTATAAACTTCTTTATAAAACTTTACGATTTCTTTTATCGTATAGCCGTTCAGTATATTAGTAGAATCAGGAACATATACGATTTTTTGTTTCGTTTCAGGATTTTTATGGATGTCGATATCCTCATATGTAACAGTTCCCTCGTCTGGGTCCAAAATGCCGACCATCGTTCGCAATAAAGTTGTTTTTCCCGCGCCGTTTCTTCCGAGTAATCCGATGATACTCCCTCTTTGCAATGTGAAAGAAACATCGTCTAAAATTGTTTGATTATCAATTGTTTTCTTCAAGCTTGTCACTTTCAACATCCGTATTCCCTCCAATCTCTTTATAGTATGAATCTATCCAATCATGAATTTTATCTTTCGTAATACCAAGATAAGAGGCTTCTAATAGTAATTGATGAAATTGCTTTTCAACCATAGCGATTTTCCTTTCGTCTAATGTTGGGGTAATCGATTGGGATACAAATGTTCCTTTTCCTCGTAACGTTTCAATAATTCCTTGTCGCTCTAACTCTTGATACGCTTTACTCACTGTATTTGGATTTATAACGAGTAAAGAAGCGAGTTCGCGCACAGAAGGAAGTTTATCACTTGGAGCCAACATGTTTTTCAATACGAGTTCTTTTATATTTTGAACAATTTGTTCCCATATCGGAGTGTTGCTTCTTGGGTCAAGTTGAATATGCAAGAGCAATGTCTCCTTCCTCATATGTATTAAGTGTACTACTGTATGTAATACACTTAATACAATATAGGGGACGAATATATTTGTCAACTGAAAATGTTAGAAAAATTTGGTATTAAAAAAAGGTAAATTGGAAAAAATAGGTCTGATATAGAATGGAGGGTTAGTCATGAAGCGAGTTTTTGGAATACTTGTTTGTTTCATGTTATTGCTTTCTGGAACTTCAGTGAGTTTCGCACAATCTGAGAAAACGAAGCAGGAGAAAACAGAAGAAACAACACCGAAGTTAGCGGAACAAGCGTCGTCAGCAATCGTAATTGAGCAAGATACAGGTAAAGTTTTATTTGATAAAAACCCAAATGAAAAATTACCACCTGCTAGTATGACAAAGATTATGACAATGCTTTTAATTATGGAACAAGTTGAAAAAGGAAAACTAAAACTGACCGATAAAGTTAGAGCGAGCGAACATGCAGCTTCAATGGGTGGATCGCAAATCTTTTTAGAACCTGGGGAAGAGATGACTGTAAACGAGATGTTAAAGGGTATTGCAATTGCATCTGGAAATGACGCATCTGTTGCAGTAGCCGAGCATATCGCAGGTTCAGAAGAAGGATTTGTAAATATGATGAACAAAAAGGCGAAAGATCTAGGGCTGAAAAATACACATTTTCAAAACCCAACAGGTCTTCCGGCCAAAGACCATTATTCGACAGCAAATGATATGGCTATAATGGCGAGAGAATTGATGAAGTATCCACTTATTCGTAAATACACAGGTAAGTACGAAGATTATTTACGTGAAGATACGGATAAAAAGTTTTGGCTTGTTAATACGAATAAGCTAGTACGTTTTTATCCTGGCGTAGATGGAGTAAAAACAGGTTTTACGACAGAAGCGAAATATTGTTTAACAGCATCGGCTGAAAAAAATGGCATGCGTGTCATTTCAGTTGTCATGGGAGCACCAACATCAAAAGAACGGAACAACCAAGTGACGAAGCTTCTTGACTACGCATTTGGTCAATATATGACAAAGAAATTGTATACGCGCGGCGAAAAAATTAAGACAGTTCAAGTAGGGAAAGGGAAAAAAGAAAAAGTAGATTTAGTTGCATCAGATAATGTTTCTCTTCTTATGAAGAAGGGCGAGAATATGGACAAGGTAAAACAAGAAGTAATTGCTGAAAAGAAAGTAAAAGCACCGATTAAAAAAGGTGACGCGCTTGGTACACTTGTTATTAAAAAAGATAAAGATGTTTTATTAAAACAAACAATTGTAGCAAAAGAAGATGTTGCTGCAGCGAGCTGGTGGGAGTTATTTAAAAGAAGTTTTGGGATGTTTTCAACATCAAAATAGCGGCAAATATTTTGCCGCTTTTCTATTCGTATGTAAGTGAATAATGCTGAAAGGTTTCACTTTATGACGAAATAGTTCTTCTTTTGTCAGCAGGAAGGATTCTTATTTTGTATCACGAAAATCTTTATGTATGTGAATAAGTAAAGTTTGAGCATAAGGAGGAAATCGTGTGAGTCTTTCCATGCAATTAGAAGTAAAACGTGACGTCCTATGTGTGAGACTAGAGGGTGAATTAGATCATCATACGGCTGAAGAGTTGCGAACGAAAGTAACAGATATGATTGAGACACATGGTGTTCATCATATTGTTTTGAGCCTAGAGAACTTATCTTTTATGGATAGTTCTGGTCTAGGTGTTATATTAGGCCGATATAAACACGTAAAGGGATTAGGTGGAGAAATGGTTGTTTGTGCAATTTCACCGCCTGTTAAGCGTTTATTTGAAATGTCGGGCTTATTCAAAATCGTTCGCTTAGAAGAAAGTGAAGCGCACGCGCTCGCGACGTTGGGGGTGGCATAGATGAGAAATGAAATGAACCTTCAATTTTCAGCATTAAGTCAAAATGAATCGTTCGCTCGCGTTACAGTAGCGGCTTTCATTGCACAACTAGATCCAACGATGGAAGAATTAACGGAGATTAAAACAGTTGTGTCAGAAGCGGTTACAAATGCAATTATTCATGGATACGAAGGAAATGCAGAAGGTATTGTTTATATTTCTGTAATTTTGGAAGAAGCAATGGTGAAACTCACGATTCGAGATGAAGGGATTGGAATCTTTAACTTAGATGAAGCGAGACAACCCCTTTTTACAACTAAACCTGAATTAGAGCGTTCCGGAATGGGATTTACTATCATGGAAAATTTTATGGATGAAGTAGAAGTTATTTCAAACGAATCTTTCGGGACAACAATCCATTTGACAAAATACTTATCAAATAGTAACGCTCTATGCAATTAAGGAGAATAGCCTATGGACATAGAGGTCAAAAATGAGAAGAAGAAACCTCAGTTAAAGGACCACGAGCTAAAAGCGTTAATTCAAAAAAGTCAAGATGGAGATCAACAAGCGAGAGATACAATCGTTCAAAGTAATATGCGCCTCGTTTGGTCGGTTGTACAGCGGTTTCTTAATCGAGGATACGAACCAGACGACCTATTTCAAATTGGATGTATTGGGCTCTTGAAATCGGTAGATAAATTTGATTTATCTTTCGACGTGAAATTTTCAACATATGCAGTTCCAATGATTATTGGTGAAATACAACGTTTCTTACGTGATGATGGATCAGTGAAAGTTAGTAGGTCTTTAAAAGAAACAGGAAACAAAATTCGAAAGATGAGAGATGAGCTTTCGAAAGAATTCGGAAGGGCTCCAACGATTAATGAAGTGGCAGAGGCACTAGAACTAACGCCAGAGGAAGTTGTTCTAGCACAAGAAGCGAGCCGGGCCCCTTCGTCTATACATGAAACTGTATATGAAAACGATGGAGATCCAATCACTATTTTAGATCAAATTGCAGATCAATCTGAAACGAAATGGTTCGATAAAATTGCTTTAAAAGAAGCGATTAGAGAACTAGATGAACGAGAGCGCTTAATTGTATACTTGCGTTACTATAAAGATCAAACACAGTCAGAAGTAGCAGAGCGCATAGGCATTTCGCAAGTACAAGTTTCAAGACTTGAAAAGAAAATATTAAAACAGATGAAAGATCGAATAGACGAATAATTGTCTATTCGATTTTTTTATGCCGTTAATAGGAGAGAGATGTTAATTTTCGCAAAAATTAACAGAATTTATTGATAATTTAGTCAATTTAAAATATAATCCAAGTATGAACTTGTCATAAAGGGGGAAGGAAACATGGAAACGAGGCAACAATGGGGAACGAGAGCTGGATTTATTTTTGCAGCGGTCGGATCTGCCGTTGGATTAGGAAACATATGGCGTTTTCCTTATACAGCGTATGAAAATGGAGGAGGAGCATTCTTTTTACCGTACTTATTTGCATTATTAACGACTGGTATTTCATTGTTAGCGTTTGAGTTTGCCCTTGGTCATCGTCATCGTGGTTCAGCACCACTTACATTTTTCCGTATTAGCCCGCGTGCCGAATTTATTGGATGGTGGCAAATGTGCGTAACATTTATCGTTTCAACATATTATGCAGTGATTATTGCTTGGTCTATATCGTATACATACTTTGCAATTACTGGAGCATGGGGAAAAGACACGCAATCATTTTTATTTAAAGAGTACTTACATGTTGCAGATAAGCCAGGGCAATTTGGAGGACTTGTACCGGAAGTATTAATTCCATTAGCTCTCGTTTGGATTATTGTGCTTGGCGTTGCATTTAAAGGAGTTAAAAAAGGAATCGAAGTTGTTAACCGTATATTTATTCCTTTATTAGTTGTTATGTTCCTTATTATCGTCGTTCGTGCAGTGACGATGGAAGGTGCTATGCAAGGACTAGATGCATTCTTTAAACCAGATTGGAGTCGTATTTTTGATGGGAAAGTATGGCTTGCTGCTTATGGTCAAATATTCTTTAGTTTATCTTTAGCATTTGGAATTATGATTACGTATTCTAGTTATTTACCGAAAAACTCGGATACAACAAATAATGCCTTTATTACTGGATTTGCCAACTCAGGATTTGAATTATTAGCAGGTATTGGGGTCTTTGCAGCTCTTGGATTTATGGCGAATAATATGGGAGTACCGGTTGATAAAGTAGCAAGTGCTGGCGTTGGGCTTGCGTTCGTAGTATTTCCGCAAATTATTAATGAATTGCCGATGTCACCGTTGTTTGGTGTATTATTTTTCTTATCGTTAACGGTTGCTGGAATCACATCACTTATTTCACTCGCGGAAGTATGTTTTGCCGCTGTATCTGAAAAATTCAGTTTAAGTCGGGAAAAAACCATTGGAATTATGGGAACCCTTCTCGTGTTAGTTTCTCTTGTATTTGCAACACGTGGTGGGCTTATGTTCTTAGATGTTGTCGACTATTTCGCTAATAATTTCGGATTAATTACAATTGCACTTGCGGAAGTAGTGACGATAGGGCTCATTTTACGTCGTTTACCAGTTTATCAAAATCATGCAAACTTTGTATCTGATATTAAATTAGGAACGTTTTGGAGAGTAAGTTTACTCGTTATTACTCCGCTTATGTTAGGGTATATGCTAATTGATGGTACAATCCAAAACATTAAAAAGAATTATGGAGATTATCCGACTGAGTTTGTTGTAACGTATGGTTGGTCGATAGCAGCAGCCTTCCTTATCGTTGCGCTAATTATTAGTCTAAAGAAATGGAATGCACAAATACATTCGGATTCTGCCAAGCTTGAAAAAGAGTGGAAAGATCGAGGTGTTTCATAATGAGTGGATCAGCAATTATGATGATGGTTATTGGAATAGTAGTCATTTGGGGAGGGCTTGCATTAAGTATTGCAAACTTATTTAAGAAAAAGGCATAAGTAAAAAACATCTGTACCGAAATGGTGCAGATGTTTTTTTATGAAAAAATTGTATTAGAAAAAAATTCAATAACCATACTACAACTACGAGGAAGAGTGAAGGGGTGAATGAAAGTTGGAACAAACGATTTATATTAAAATGCGCAATCGTTTAAAAGTTTCTCCTACTTATGAAGTAAAGCTGGGCGATGTTGCTCAACTTGCCGGAGATTCTTCCGTAGTTGAGTTGTTACAAAATGAGATAGTTTACAAAATAACAGCGCATGATAAGACGCATGTTGTAATTGATGTTATGAAAGTAATTGAGATTATTCAACAGAAAGCATCTCATCTACAAATTAATTTACTCGGTTCTGGACAAACTCTTGTTGAAATTATATACGAAAAAAAGAAGGCACACCCAATTTTTTTCGGGCTTGTATGGCTATTACTTTTCATTGGAGCGGCCCTTGCGATCATTTATTTCCATGAAGATGTAAGTATGCAACAAGTACATCAACGGTTATATTACATGATTACTGGAGAATTTAATGCGCAACCACTTTTATTTCAAATTCCTTATTCTTTAGGTCTTGGTTTAGGGATGGTTTTATTCTTTAATCATGTATTTCAAAAGCGAATTAATGAAGAGCCAAGTCCGCTAGAAGTTGAGATGTTTCAATACCAACAGTCACTTGATCAGTATGTAATCGTTAATGAAAACAAGGATAATATGAAACAACTTACCGATGATTGAGTATGGATTTGTTATTTTAATTGGTTTAGCTGGAGGGATTGCGGTAGGTAGCGGATATGTCGCATTTTTAGCTGTACTTGGTATAATCCCCCGTTTAGCCCAATTAACGAGAAGTGGAAAGCATATTCAATATTTTGAGTGGGCAGTCATTGCAGGTACTTTAACAGGGGCTTGGTGCAGTTTGAAAAACATTACATTTCAAACGTCGCAATATTGGCTCGTTATATTAGGGATATTTTGTGGCACGTTCATTGGAATGCTTGCTGCAGCATTAACAGAGGTGTTAAATGTTCTACCTATTTTAGCGAAACGAGTAGGGGTAGAGGGGAAGATTATTGTTTTACTCGTTGCTCTTGTACTTGGGAAAGTAATAGGATCGTTGTTTCACTGGATTTATTTCGTAAAGTAGGAGGCAGTATATAAATGACAAGTCAGAAATTGAAGGATGATTACATAAATAAAGTGAAGGAGTATCATCCAAAGCCAAACTATTTACTAAATTGTATCAAAGCATTTCTTGTAGGTGGACTCATTTGCACAGTTGGAGAAGTATTGATGAAATTTTATATACATTATTTTCACTTCAGTGAACAAGAGGCAGGAAACCCAACTGTTGCAACCCTTGTTTTATTATCCGCGATTTTAACAGGGTGTGGTGTATATGATAAAATCGGTCAATTTGCTGGAGCAGGATCAGCGGTACCGGTAACAGGATTTGCAAATTCTATGGCGAGCGCTGCCTTAGAACATAAGAGCGAAGGGGTTGTTCTAGGGATTGCTACAAATATGTTTAAACTGGCAGGAAGTGTGATTGTATTTGGGGTTGTTGGTGCATATATCATTGGGTTAATAAGGTATACCTTTAAAATTTTTATGTCTTAAAGGAGGGGCTAGTATGAGGTTGACCGGAAAACAAACGTGGGTATTTCAAAATGATATATATGTGAATGCAACGGGTACTGCTGTCGGTCCGAAAGAAGCTGAGGGCCCTCTTGGGAAAAAATTTGATATTTCATATGATGACTTGCATTGTGGAGAAGAAAATTGGGAGCTCGCCGAACGAAGATTAATGTCAGACTCAATTCAACAAGCAGTGCAAAAAGGGAATATAAAAACATCGCAAATTGATTTCTTTTTAGCGGGAGATTTATTAAATCAAACAGTGACAGCAAATTATGTTGCGCGTAAGTGGGGCATTCCTTTTTTAGGAATGTTTAGCGCTTGTGCAACGTCTATGGAGACTTTAGCAGTTGGCTCAGCTTTTATAGACGGTGGATTTGCAAATCGTGTCTTAGCTACAGTAAGCAGTCATAATGCAACGGCTGAAAGACAATTTCGCTATCCAACAGAGTACGGTGGGCAAAAACCAGGGACAGCAAATTCAACTGTGACTGGTGCAGGATCTATATTAATTAGCAATGAAAAAAGTGCAATTAAAATTACGTCAGCTACAATCGGAAAAGTGCAAGATTTAGGAATTACAAATCCTTTGGATATGGGGGCAGCGATGGCTCCAGCAGCAGCTCATACAATTCAACAACATTTTGAAGATTTAAGAAGAAGTGCCGATGATTATGATTTGATTGTTACGGGTGATTTATCAGCTGTTGGGACGCCGATTGCGAAACAACTTTTACTTGAGGAAGGTTATGATCTTGGGCATATATACAATGATTGTGGATTGATGATTTATGAATCAAGTCAAGAAGAAGTGTTTGCAGGTGGTAGTGGTTGCGCTTGTTCAGCAGTTGTTACGTATGGCCATTTATTACACGAGATGCAAAAAGGGAATTTACAACGAATTTTTGTCGTTGCGACTGGTGCATTATTAAGCCCGATGATGATGCAACAGAAGGAAACGATTCCAACAATTGCACATGGTGTCGTATTTGAGAGAGTTAAAGGAGAGTGAATTGTGGATTTTATATATGCATTTCTTGTAGGTGGAGCTATTTGTTTAATTGGGCAACTATTGTTAGATTTCGTAAAGTTAACACCAGCTCATTTAATGGTAACTTTTGTAGTCATCGGAGCAATTTTAGATGGATTTGGATTGTACGATAAACTAATAAAATTTGCAGGTGCTGGAGCGACAGTCCCTATTACAAGTTTTGGACATTCACTATTGCACGGAGCAATGCATGCAGCAGAAAAACATGGATATTTAGGAATTGGTATTGGCATGTTTAGTTTAACGTCTGCGGGCATTTCCGCAGCGATATTGTTTTCATTTTTTATAGCACTTATATGTAAACCGAAAGGATAAATCAAATGAGACGAAGGGTTGTTTTGGTCACAGATGGAGATGAATATGCAAAGCGGACAATTGAGCTTTTAACGAAGGAATTTGGGGGAAGGTGTATTTCAGCATCACAAAGTAATCCAACCAAATTGACAGGGAAAAAAGTTGTTGAGCTTATTATGCAAACGCCATATGACCCTGTATTTGTCATGTTTGATGACAGTGGATTTATTGGAGAAGGATCTGGTGAAAAGGCATTAAAATATGTGGCTACCCATAAACAAATTGATGTGCTCGGTATTTTAGCAGTGGCGTCTAATACGCATCATTGGGAATGGGCACGTGTAGATGTAAGTGTAGATCGGAACGGGAATTTAACCGAATATGGTGTTGATAAATTTGGACTTCCAGATGGTGAAATTGGCAGGATTAGTGGAGATACAATATATTGTTTAGACGATTTAAATGTTCCTGTCATTGTTGGAGTTGGTGATATTGGTAAAATGTGCGGAAATGATGAATGGGAGAGAGGGTCACCTATTACAAAGAAAGCAATTCAATTAATTTTGGAAAGGAGTGGTTTTTATGACGAAGCCTAAAAAAGTGGATATCCCTATATCAACTTTCATAAGTGACAATGAAAATTATTTAAAGCAGACAGTTGGACTAGGCGTTACATACGATGTTGGCATTCGTAAATTTCAAATTTTGAATAAAGAAATTGGTGTGTTATTTGTAAACGGACTTTGTGATACAAATTATATTATCCCTATTTTAGAAGAAGCGGTGGATACAAATGAGATAAGGGATGTAGAAGAAGATACAGTGAAGCTTTTAGAGAATCGCTTAATCCATCAACAAGTAAGTAAAGTGAAAACGATGGATGAGGTAATGCTCCAAGTATTATCAGGACTCATCGTGATATTTGTGGAAGGTGAAACGGAAGCGTTCGCGATCGATGTTCGTAGTTATCCAGGGCGAACACCGACAGAACCAGATACCGAAAAGGTAGTACGAGGTGCGAGGGATGGATTTGTTGAAAATATCGTTGTAAATACAGCGTTAATTCGTAGGAGAATTCGAGATCCACGTCTTCGAAATGAAATGGTTCGAGTAGGAGATAGATCGCAAACGGATATTTGTATTACATACGTTCAAGATGTTGCAAATCCAGATTTAGTAAAGATTATAAAACAAGAATTAAATAACATCGATGTAGATGGAATTACGATGGCGGATAAAACAGTAGAAGAATTTGTTGTAAAGCAAAGCTATAACCCATTCCCACTTATTCGATATACAGAAAGGCCAGATGTAGCAGCAAATCATCTACTGGAAGGACATGTGTTAGTACTTGTTGACACATCGCCAAGTGCTATGATTACACCGACAACATATTTTCATCATTTACAGCACGCGGAAGAGTTTAGACAAAATCCAGCTGTCGGTACATTTTTACGCTGGGTGCGCTTTTTAGGTGTTATATTCTCGTTATTTTTATTACCATTTTGGTTAGTGTTTGTATTTGATCCAACTCTTTTGCCAGCAAATCTTGCTTTTATTGGACCGACTAAGATGACGCATTTACCAATTTTATTACAGGTGTTAATGGCAGAGGTCGGACTTGAGTTTTTAAGGATGGCAGCCATTCATACTCCAACGCCGTTATCGTCTGCAGCAGGGTTGATTTCCGCTATATTAATTGGTCAAATTGCAATTGATGTAGGTTTGTTTGTGCCAGAAGTAATTTTGTATGTAGCAGTTTCGATGGTTGGTGCATATGCAACACCGAGTTATGAATTAGGATTAGGGAATAAGGTTGGGAAATTGTTTGTTATTATTTTAACAGGTCTCTTCCATGAGATGGGATTTGTAATTGGTATGACGATATTAATTTTATTTTTAACGTCTATAAAAAGTTTACAAACACCTTATTTATGGCCGTTTTTACCATTTGATTGGGGCGCGTTAACAAAAATTTTACTCCGTCCAACGATGTCTAGTTTAAAAGTACGACCAAGTATTGTAAGACCTCAAAATGTAAAAAGACAAAAATAAACGGGATTATACACCCGTTTATTTTTTTTAGCAAAAAATTTATTATTTTTTAACAAAAATCAAACATTTTTTGTGTACACTTAGAGTAGATATTGTGTATGAAAGGGGAAGAGGACATGATTAAATTATTTGTAAGTGATTTAGATGACACGCTCGTTTACGATGTGAATCATATGCAAAAAGAAGATGAACGTGCGCTGTGTTGGTTAGCTGAGAAAGGGACAAATATTTGTTTTGCCTCTGGCCGCTTTACACACAGAATTGATGAAGTTGTAAAAAGGTTTGCATTCCCATATTACACAACTGGCTTAAATGGAGCGACAATGTTACTTCCGGATGGAAATTTATTTCATGAATCGAGTTTTGAAAATGTGGTTGCCCAGGAAATATATCGATATATACATAAAAAAGGACTAGCGGATATTGTTTGTGCAAATGAGCAGCGATATACAAAAAGGAAGAATGAACATCACCATAATTTTGAAGCATATATGGGCGTGCATATCGCTGAAATTGAAGCGTTAGAAGAAGAGTTTGGTAAGACTGTACACCCTGCAAAATTGTTTGTTTTTGGAGAAGAAGAGAAAATTGTGACGTTAGATCAAGAGCTACGAGACACGTTTCAAGGCGAAGCGGAAGTTTTTATATCAGGTAAACGCTATGTTGATATTATGCCAAGAGGCGTGAGTAAGGGGAGTGCTCTAAAGCGACTAATGGATCATTTGCAAATTGAAGCAAATGAAGTTGCTTGTATTGGAGATTCTTTCAATGATATTTCTATGTTTGAAGTAACCCCACATTCATTTACTCTTCATCATGCCCATCCATATGTAAAGGAGAAAGCAAATCATATAGTGCGTTCGGTTGAAGAGGCTGTTATGAAATTACCGTTACTTGTATAAAAAAGAAGCCCGTCATTGGCGGGCTTCTTTTTTACTTGAATAAAGATTTAACAAAATCAATGATACTTGAGAAGAAATCTTTCACTTTATCTAGAAAACTTTGCCCTTCTTCAGATCCTAAAAAGGCAGAAACATGTTCTTTTGCTTTGTTTAATTGACTACCAACTTGATTCCAATCGATATTAAGATTTTTCATTTTATCAAATAACGATACTAAGTTATCTAACTGTTCATCTGTTAATGTAATGCCGAGTTGATCAGCAATTTTTTTAATTAATGAACGTAAATCTTCTGTTGTTTTTGGCTGTTCTTTTGCAATTTCTTCTTTAATTTTTGCAACAAGTTGAACTGCTTTTTCTTCACCAATTTTATCACCAAGCTGGGCTGTTTGTACCATTTCTTCATTCGCTACTTTTTTAACTTCTTCAGGAATTTGTTTATTGGACGCAGTTTCGTATGCTTTCATTAATCCAGTTAAAGCTGCAGTTCCTGAAACTTTAAAAGGTGCAGTAATTTGAATTTCTGCATCTTTTACACCTGCTGTAATCAAAGCGTTAGTGTACATTGCATCTGTTACCCAGTTAATGTTCTTTGATCGTACAATAAGACCAGATCCTGGTTTTGTGTATGTAATCATAGAAGAAGAAATTGCTCTCGTACCAATTTGTGCTTTTGGAACAATGCCTTCTAGAAATTTATGTTCTTCCGCATTAGATACAGTGATAATTGTAGCATCTTTTGGTGCTTTCATTTCTTTTAACAGATCTTGTTTTTGTTGTTCGGATAAGTTCTCTCCTAATGTAACAATTGATTCTCCCTCGATGATGTCTGCAAATGAAGCTGTTGGCATCATAAATACCGTTACAGCTAATAGCAGAGCTAATAATTTCGTTTTCACGAAAAATCGCTCCCTTTCTCTTTCTAAAATTTTCGGGCAACAAAGTTATTATAGTATATATTTCTTATTTGTCACCTAGCTTTTTCCACATTTCAAAAAAGAAGTATCTAGATTGTCGGATTCTTTTTGTTTCTAGTCATGAATGTGGTAATATAGTGCTGAGATAATTGAAAGGAGACATATACGCATGAAAACTTTAGGATACATATTAATGGAAAACGGTGAAAAAATCGACTTGGAATTTTTCCCAGAAGAAGCACCGAAAACAGTAGAAAACTTTAAAAAATTAGCAGAGCAAGGATTTTATGATGGTGTGACATTCCACCGTGTTATTCCTGGCTTCGTAAGCCAAGGTGGAGACCCAACAGGTACAGGTGCAGGTGGCCCAGGTTACTCTATTCCATGTGAAACTGATGGAAACCCTCATAGACACCTTGTAGGATCACTTTCTATGGCTCACGCTGGCCGTAACACAGGCGGTAGCCAATTCTTTATCGTTCATGAGCCACAACCGCATTTAGATGGTGTTCATACTGTATTTGGTAAAGCAACAAGCGGTATTGAAACAGTATTAAAAATGCGTCAAGGCGATGTAATGAAAGAAGTTAAAGTTTGGGAAGAATAAGGTAAGGAAAAAGAGAGCTTTTGCTCTCTTTTTTATTTTTAATGAGATTGAGTACTTCTTCTACAGCTCATCATACAAGTAGTATTGTTGCTAAAATATATTGCTTGTGAGAACAAACCTTTAACCAATTACATAGAATACATTACATTATATGTTTCAATAAATATTTTTTGTTATATTAATTTTGCTAGAATTGTGCTGCTTTAGGGTAACTATGAATGAAGTGCTATTGAATGATATGTTTCTTTCCATTCCATATAAAATTTTCTTTTTTAACTCTATTTATTAAAGGAATAGTGCTGAAACATAGATTTGACTTTCTTCTTTTCGCTTTGTATGATTATCAAGTTGTTTTAGACTCTTCTCACTCTGTTGAAAATATTGTAAAATGAATGTGATATGAAAAGAGTGATTGAGGGGATTACTAGTTTGTAACTTTTGTAAGAAGGGATAAGGGTTATGTTAATTCGTTTTAAAAAAAGTTATGAAAAAATTGCAATGGGGCTTCTTTCGTTTATGCCAACTGAAAAAGATGTGAAAACATTACAATTGACAATGAAAGAATATGAAGCAAAAGATGATTGGCAATTGTATTTGTGGAAAGAAAATGAAGATTTTGTTGGAATAATGGGGATTGTAAAAAAAGAGAATCAAGTATTAGAAATTCAGCATTTGAGTGTGAACCCGTCTCACCGTCATGTGGGGATTGGGACGAAGATGGTTCAAGAGTTAAAGAGTAAATTTCTTGAGTTTACAATTTGCGGAAATGAGCAAACGGCAAGTTTTTGCGAAAAATGTAAAGGGCTAGAACAAAATATACATTCGTGAAAGCAGAGATAAGTAGTTTATTATCTCTGCTTTCTTTTTTGTAATTGTTCGTTTCGTTCAGTAATGACCTCTGTGCGATCACGCAAAGTGTGCTTGTTTATAATATATTCACCTGGGATAGCATTCAAGTCTTTCCAAGAGAGGTTTTGTTTTTGACATAACTCTATGCACTGCTTCTCTAACGATGGATCTGATAAGGGTAAAAATAAAGGTAAAAAACGTTCTTTTTTATGGATAGATTGCAATCTTTCATTGAGCAAGGAAAGAAGTTGTACTTGATTAATTCCTAAACGTTGTAAAGGCACACCGCTTTTTTCTAAAATTGTGATTGCGCTTTTCATCATTTTTGTGGAACCATTCCAATTAGCACGTCTTTGGTGGTATAAAGAAACTGCGATTTGAATGAGACCAACTAAGTAATGATCACGATTACCTCTTGGTTTTGTTTTCCAATACTCTTCTAGTATTTCGTGGCATTCAAAATAGTCATAATCTCCATGGAAATGAATTAAAAATTGTATGTATTCGGTAGGATACATGTTTTCTCGCTCCTATCTAACGGTTATACATATAAGTGTATCATAGAAATATGAACAATAAACGACTAGGAGGTTTCCCCCTAGCCGTTTATTGTTCATATTAGCAGAAGCAAGCTGCTCCTACAATAATTAGTAAAATAAACAGTACAACAAGTAATGCGAACCCACCGCTAAAACCACAATCAACGTGACCCATAGTTTTTTGACCTCCTACATTGTTCTTACTACACTGTTATCATATGAAGTGGTGGGCATGATGACATAGGCATCGGTCTATTTTTAATTAAATTTCTTAAAAAGGTTGGATAGAACATGAGTATGCTCTATACTTATGTTGTTATAGAAAAAATGTGGTGGGATGCTTTGTGCAATATAATTTTAAAGTAGAGGCTTTTGAAGGGCCGTTAGATCTATTGTTACATTTAATACATCGTTATGAAATTGATATATATAATATTCCTGTAGCAGATATTACAGAGCAATATTTATCTTATGTGCATACGATGAAAGAACTTCAATTAGATGTTGCAAGTGAGTATTTAGTAATGGCTGCAACGTTATTACAAATTAAAAGTAAGATGTTGTTGCCGAAACATGAAGAAGATGTACTTGATAACGGTGATGATTTTATAGATGATCCTCGTCAAGAATTGATGGAGAGGTTAATTGAATATAAGAAATATAAGCAAGTTGCTACTGAGTTAAAAGAAAGAGAACAAGAAAGAGCACAGCTATATACACGTCCACCAATTGACTTTACATCGTTGCAACAAGAAGAGGAGACAAGCTTACCTCTTGATGTTACGTTATATGATATGCTAGCAGCATTTCAAAAATTAATGCGCCGTAAAAAGGCAAAAAAACCTGTAACAACACGTATTACTCGTCAAGAAATACCAATTGAACAGCGAATGACTGATATTTTAAAGCAGTTAAAAATAAAGGGTGGTCGCCAAAGTTTTTACGATTTGTTTGTTGATGATGAACGTGAAATAATGGTTGTAACATTTTTAGCAGTTCTGGAACTTATGAAAAATCAACAAATCATAATTGAGCAAGAACATAATTTTGATGAAATTTTCGTATCAAGCTCTAATAAATCTGCATAGAGCAAGTATGTGAAAATGGGATAGAAACATTTTATCTCATGCTATGTTTTAATGTATCGTTTGGAACAAGAGAAAAAATATTGAACCGAACGCATTAATTGTGATTCGGTTTTTTGATGTGTATTTTTATGGGAAAATAGAAGGAAGGAGCTCGTGAAATGGATAGGAAAGAACAAAAGTCAATTATTGAAGGCCTTTTATTTGTTTCTGGTGATGAAGGGATTTATCCAGAACAAATAGCAAAAGTTCTTGAAATTGAAATGAATGAAGTAATTAATATTTTAGAAGAAATGCAACAAGAATGTGAAGGTGCAAACCGTGGTTTGCAAATTGTACAGTATGCAAAAGTATATCGTTTTGCTACAAAGAAAGAACATGCTTCATATTATCAAAAATTAATAGATACACCAACAGCTACTTCACTCTCACAAGCTGCCCTCGAAACTTTAGCGATTGTTGCATATCGCCAACCAATCACAAGGACTGAAATGGAAGAGATTAGAGGAGTTAAAACCGATAAGGCGTTACAAACGTTGGTTTCACATTTACTTATAAAAGAAATGGGAAGAGCAGAAGGACCAGGGCGTCCTATTTTATACGGAACAACAAAAGAATTTTTGGACACATTTGGATTGAAAACATTAGATGATTTACCACTGCTTTCTGAAGAGAATGAACAAATGAATGAAGCAGATTTATTCTTCGGTTCCTTACAAGAGATATCGAAATAAAAGCTTAGCATTTTGCTAAGCTTTTTTTGTATATCAATTATTTACAGTGCCATACTAAATGAAAAAAGGAGACGAGTTATGAGAGGTATGCGGATTATTTTATTATTAGTTTCTGTTTTATTATGTTTTTCTTTAAATAGCGCATCAGCTAAAAGGTATATGATGTCCATTCATACTACGTCTCCTTTACATATGCATCGGCAACATCTTAGTAAAATGAAAGTGAGCTTTTTAAAAGTGGGGCAAGGTGACGCAACACTTATTATAATGCCAAATGGACAAACAATGTTAATTGATGGAGGACCTTATGAAGCAGGAGAGGTTATTATTCAGAAATTAATTGAGAAAGGGATTAATCATTTAGATGTAATTGTCAGTACGCATCCCGATATGGATCACATAGGGGGGTTAATTCCAATTGTAGAGCAAATGCCGGTATCGCTTATATTAGATAGCGGAAAAACATATAGTTCTCTTACTTATCATACGTATCGGAATAATATTAAAAAAAGAGGGATACCTTTCGTTTCAGTAAAGGAAGGACAATATATACCGCTGGATCCACATGTTTCTATACAAGTATTAAACAACGGGAAATCAAAAGATGAAAATAATGAATCCTCAATTGTTTTAAAGGTGCGATATGGAAAAGCGGATTTTTTATTAATGGGTGACGCGGATGTACGGACAGAACATGAAATATTAAAACAATTTGATGTCCATGCAGATGTGTTAAAAGTGGGGCATCACGGCTCATATACTTCAACAAGTGAAACGTTTATAAAAAAAGTGGAACCGCAGTTTGCTATTTTGTCGTACGGGAGTAGTAATCCGTATGGACATCCTCACCAAAGTGTAGTGAAACGCTTAAAAAGGCACGGTATAATGGTATATAGAACGAATAAACGTACAGTAGAAATGGAAACAGATGGTGAACATATTATGTTAGAGTCTAGCGGGTTAATGCCATTATTGAAGTGATTTCTAGATTAGGGGGCGATACTGTCCCTTTTTGGAAAAATGAATAATATATATTATAATTATAAGAGACGTAAGAAATTTCCTTTTCTGTTGAATAAAAAGGAAATTTCATTAGAATGTATAGACAACTACTCGTGCGTATATTAAGATGGAACTAGGCGAATAAGGTAATAATAACAAGTAGGTAATTCATGGGAAAGGATCGATGAAAATGAAAACGCAAATTGTCATCAATGCCAAAATTTACACAGGTCAAGAAATAGTGGAAAACGGATTTATTCGTTACGCAGAAACCATTAAAGAAATTGGTTTGATGGCTCAATATGTACCACAAGAAAATGAAACTGTTTTTGATGCTACAGGGAAGATTGTAATTCCAGGTATGATCGATGTTCATATTCATGGTGGATACGATATTGATGCGATGGATGCAAATAGCGATGGGTTAGTAACTCTAGGTAAAGAAATGTTAAAAGAAGGGGTTACAACTTACTTCCCAACAACAATGACACAAGCTCCAGAGGCAATTGAAGCAGCGTTAACTGCTGCAAAAGAAGCAAAAGAAAAAGGAGCGCATTTCGAATATATTCACTTAGAAGGACCTTATGTTTCAAAGAAACGTGCAGGTGCACAACCACTTGAACATATCGTTCCTGCAAATATTGAGCAATTTAAACAATGGCAAGAAGCAAGTGGGAATTTAATTAAATTAGTAACATATGCACCAGAAGAAGAGGGAGCGTTAGAGTTTGAACAATATCTTGCTGAAACTGGTGTAGTTGGCACAATGGGGCATACAGATGCAATTGATGCGCAACTAAAAAATAGAAAGATTACACATGCGACACATTTATACAATCAAATGCGTGGATTACATCACCGTGAACCAGGAGTTGTTGGTCATGTGTTATTAAATCCAGATGTAATGGTTGAAGTAATTACAGATGGCATTCATATTCACCCTGATATGGTGAAATTAGCATATAAGTTAAAAGGACCAAAAAAAGTAAGTGTTATCACTGACGCAATGCGTGCAAAGGGTCTTGAAGATGGATTATATGAGCTTGGCGGACAGCCAGTACATGTAAAAGATGGTAGTGCTCGATTAGAAGATGGAACGTTAGCTGGTAGTATTTTGAAAATGGATCAAGCTTTCCGAAATGTAATTGAATTTACAGGTTGTTCAATCGAAGATGCAGTACTGATGACATCAGTTAACCAAGCAGAAGAGTTTGGATTAAATAATAAAGGTGCATTAGCGGTAGGAAAAGATGCAGACTTTGTTGTGATGAATGAAGATTTACATGTATATGATACGGTTCGTTTAGGAATTCATATGAAGGAAGGGAAGTAATTAAATGAATATTCTTGTTGTAAAAACTCCAGAAGAACTAGCAGAAGCAGGTTATAAATTAATTGAAGAAGTTGTAAAAACAAAAGAAAATCCAACGTTAGGAATGGCTACAGGAAGCTCTCCATTAGGTATTTATGCAGAAATGCGAAAAAATAAACTTGATACAAGCCGTGTAACCACTGTAAACTTAGATGAGTACGTAAATTTACCACATGAAGATAAAAACAGCTATCACTATTTCATGCAAGAACAGTTGTTTGATCATCTTCCATTTAAACAAACTTATGTACCAAACGGGATGGCAAGTGATTTAGAGGAAGAGTGCAAACGTTACGAGAGCATTCTAGCTGCTAACCCAGTTGACCTACAGATTCTTGGAATCGGTGAAAACGGTCACATCGGATTTAATGAGCCAGGAACGCCGTTTAATTCTCCAACAAACATTGTTGAATTAACAGAATCTACACGCCAAGCAAACCTTCGCTTCTTCGAAAAAGAAGAAGATGTGCCAACTCATGCGATTACAATGGGAATTGGAAGCATTATGAAAGCGAAACAAGTTCTACTTGTTGCTATGGGTTCTAAAAAGGCAGAAGCTGTTAAAGAATTATTGCAAGGTGAATATAGTGAAGAGTGTCCGGCTACAGTTTTACAACGTCATCCGAATGTAACCGTAATCGCTGATCAAGAAGCTCTATCTTTATGCAGTGAGGCGATTGCTGATGAACATCGACAAGTATTCACCATTTCCGATCTATTATCAGATTCAAGAGTGGGTGAAACAGCTAATTGAGGACGGCGAATGGAAGCCGGGAGATAAAATCCCATCTGAGAATGAACTTTGTGATAAGTTCGAAGTGAGTCGAATGACAATCAGACAGGCGATTAATAATTTGGTGGAACAGGGCTATTTATATCGGAAGCGTGGAATTGGAACATTTGTCCAACTTCCGAAAGTGGAACAAAAATTGCAAGGAATGACGGGATTCACAGAAGACATGATTTCTCGTGGGATGAACCCAAGTAGTCAATTACTTAGTTTCCGCCTAGTTCCAGCTACTGCGAAAATAGCAGACCGGTTGAGAATACAGGAGGGGGAATCGGTTTATGAAGTGAGGCGTATTCGCTTAGCTGATGATGAACCGATTGCTTTTGAGACGACATATTTGTCGCCAGCTCTTGTAAAAGATATTAACGAAGAGATATTGCAACAATCTTTATATGAACATTTAGAGAAAAAACTGGGCTTTAAACTTGTTAGCGCTACTCAGTCAATTGAAGCTTCCGTTGCGACGGAAAATGAAGCTGAACATCTGCATATTCCTAAAAAGGCGCCTGTACTTGTAATGCGTCAATGGTCATATTCAGAAGGTGAGGTACCGCTAGAGTACGTGAAATGTATTTATCGTGGAGATCGTTATAAATTTATTACGAATATCGCACGTAACAAATAGTATATTTCAGTTTGTGAAGTACAGTGGAATTGAAAATGGTTAACATGTAAAGAAATAAAAATACGACTCATCCTTATAAGGAATGAGTCGTATTTTTATTATGAGCAATTACGTGGTTAACAGCATCTTTGACGTGATTTACTACATAGTGAGCGTGATTTTTTACTGCATCATCTGCTTGTGACATAGCAAAACTGTGAGGAGTTAAAGAAAACATAGGAATGTCATTGTAAGAATCCCCTATACAAGCAATTTCCTCAGGTTTTATTTGAAACTCATTTAATAAAACAGAAATGGCAGAGCCTTTACTAACATTCGGTGGCATTACATCTAAACATTGTTCTGCTGAGATGAAAGTACTAACTTTCCCGTGGAATTTTTCATCAATTTTTTTCTGAAGGAGTTGTAAGCTCTCCTTTGTTCCGCCGACAGAAATTTTATTTGGGAAAATTGTATCATCAATCTTCTGTAGTAAGTTTGGTTCTTCAACAGAAGTCATAGTTACTTGTTGTTCAAGTTCTTGAATAAAAGGTGTTTTCTCTTCAATGTAATAATTATGCTCATCACTTACATAACGGAAATAAGGATCTTCATTCGTCATAGCTAACAAATCGGGAAGTATGCTGGAATCAAAAGTTGCAGATAATAGTTGTTTATTCTCATGTGTATATACAAAAACACCATTTACACTAATACGATGAAAATTTGTATTTACAGCTTTCATTAAGTCTGCAATTTCATTATCAAGTCTTCCGGAAGCGAAGCAAAGAATAACATTTTGTTCGGCAAGGCTGCGCAGTGCCGCAACATCTTGTTCATCAATAAGACCTCCGTGTTGCATCATTGTACCATCGATATCACTTACAAACATTTTAATCATGCTGTTATCTCCTTTCTATGTACAGTTGCTCTTACATTATACGCATCATATATAAACATGTCTAAAAAATGAATTTTTATTAAATGGCAGATGTTTTACATTGACGACAAAGAAGAATATTCTGTAACATAAAAGTAGGCTATTTAAGTACGAGGGTGGTGTTATATGAGTAATTATCTAGAAATTAAAAAAGTTTTAAATAATAATGTCATCATTGCTAGCCATCCGGAACACGAGGAAGTAGTAGTGATTGGTAAAGGAATTGGATTTGGGAAAAAAGCGAAAGATGTATTGGAGCAAGAACAAATCGAAAAAATGTTTGTCTTAAAAAATGAACGTGATCGTGAACAATACAAATTATTAGTGCCGCATATTAGTGAAAAATTAATTGAATTGATGAACGATATTATGCTGTACATTCAAGGAAAAGCGAAATCTCCACTAAATGAACATATTCATATTGCGTTAACAGATCATATTTCATTTGCGATTAAAAGGTTAAAACAAGGACTTACAATTGATAACCCTTTTTTAGTTGAAACAAAAATGCTCTATCCAGAGGAATATGAAATTGCGGAAGGTGTTGTAGAACTTTTAAATTCTCGTTTGCAAATTACATTGCCTGAAGGAGAAATTGGTTTTATTGCACTTCACATTTACAGTTCGCTTACAAATTCTGATTTATCTTCAGTTAATCAAAACTCCCGTCTTATTGCACAACTTGTATCTTTAATTGAGACAAACTTACAAATTACATTAGATCAAGAGAGCATTCATTATTTACGTCTTATTCGTCATCTTCAATATGCTATTGAGAGGGTGAAAAAAGGAGAAAAAGTAGAGGAATCGCAAAGTTTTGCTGATTTATTAAAGGCGGAGTATCCAGTTTGCTATAACTTGGCTTGGAAGCTAGTTAAGGTCATGCAAAAAGAGTTGCAACTACCTGTATATGAAGCTGAAAGTATTTATTTAACGATGCACTTGCAACGCTTAGTAAAGGCAGAGCATGTGTAAAAAGTCATATATTTTTGTCTAAAATGAAAACGTTAAAAAAAATGATTGAATCGCTTACAATAGTTATGTATAATAACTATTGCAAAGTTATACAAATTTCGACAAACACATTAAGGTGAGTAACGAAAACGTTTGCCTTAATTATAGTGAACTTATACGTAAACCTATTTTTGACACGTGTTACTGATTCGATCAGGCATGAGTGGAGAAAAGTAAGGAATGTAAGCTAGAGAAAGGGATATACTACCCTTTGTATAGCTATCGTTCTATCTTTTTTTCCTCATGTCTTTTTGGCGTTTGTCGGAAGGTATCAATATAGATAAGAGAGGAAGGGTTTCCATGTTTAAGAAGATCTTTGGTGTTCTTCAAAAAGTCGGAAAAGCGTTAATGCTTCCAGTAGCGATTTTACCGGCGGCAGGTATTTTACTTGGATTTGGTAATGCATTTCAAAATCCACAGTTAACAAATGTTATTCCTGCTTTAAAAGCAGATTGGTTCGTAATGGTTGCAAAAATTATGGAACAATCTGGTGATATTATTTTCGCTAACCTTGCATTATTATTCGCAGTTGGGGTAGCAATTGGTTTAGCTGGTGGAGACGGAGTAGCTGGTTTAGCAGCATTCGTCGGCTACTTAATTATGAACAAAACGATGAGTGTGTTCTTAGAAGTAGATAAGCTAGTGAAAGTAACAAGTTCTGGAGCAGACCCAGTAAAAATTGGATTTGCAGATCCAGCGTATGCAAACGTATTAGGTATTCCAACGCTACAAACAGGAGTATTTGGTGGTATTATCGTCGGTATAGTAGCGGCATATTGCTATAATAAATACTTCAACATTGAATTACCATCATACTTAGGTTTCTTTGCAGGTAAGCGCTTCGTACCGATCGCAACTGCAACATTCTCTTTAATAGTAGGTATTATCATGTGCTTCATTTGGCCATACATTCAAGGTGGCTTAAACACGTTCTCACATCAAATGATTGATGCAAATAGAACAATCGCAGCATTTATATTCGGTTTAATTGAACGTTCATTAATTCCATTTGGATTACATCACATTTTCTATTCACCGTTCTGGTTCGAATTCGGTCAGTATACAAATGCAGCTGGCGAATTAATCCGTGGTGACCAAAAAATCTTTATGGCACAGTTAAAAGACGGTGTAGAATTAACAGCAGGTACATTTACAACTGGTAAGTATCCGTTCATGATGTTTGGTCTTCCAGCAGCAGCTTTAGCAATGTACCATGAAGCACGTCCAGAAAATAAAAAATTAGCAGCAGGTATTTTAGGTTCTGCAGCATTAACATCTTTCTTAACAGGTATTACAGAGCCACTTGAATTTTCATTCTTATTCGTAGCGCCAGTATTATTCGGAATTCACGCTGTATTTGCTGGTCTATCATTTATGACAATGCAAATTTTAGGTGTTAAAATTGGTATGACATTCTCTGGTGGTTTAATTGACTTCCTATTATTCGGTGTATTACCAGGCCGTACAGCATGGTGGTGGGTAATTATTGTTGGTCTTGTACTAGCAGTTATTTACTACTTCGGATTCCGCTTTGCAATTCGCAAATGGAATCTAAAAACACCTGGTCGTGAAGTGGCAAATGCAAATGACGGCGCAGGAAAAGCAGAAGCAGGCGAACTTCCTCGTGAAGTATTAGTAGCACTTGGTGGTAAAGAAAACATTGCTTCTTTAGATGCTTGTATTACTCGTTTACGTGTTCAAGTTAACGAACAAAAGAATGTAAACAAAGACCGCTTAAAAGAACTTGGAGCAGCTGGTGTACTTGAAGTTGGAAATAACATTCAAGCTATTTTCGGGCCGAAATCTGACACATTAAAATCACAAATTCATGATATTATGTCAGGTCGTACACCTCATGTTGAAAAAGAAGAACCTGTAAAAGTGGAAGAAACTCCTCAAAAAGTTGATGAAAATGAAACAATTGTATCACCAATCGAAGGAAAAATCTTACCAATTACAGAAGTACCTGACCAAGTATTCTCAGGAAAAATGATGGGAGACGGATTTGCAATTGAACCAACTGAAGGAACAGTAGTTTCTCCAGTGAACGGTGAGATTGTCAATGTATTCCCTACAAAACATGCGATTGGCATTCAATCTGAAGGCGGAAAAGAAATTTTAATCCACTTCGGTATTGATACTGTAAAATTAAATGGTGAAGGTTTTGAAGCGCTTGTAGCACAAGGCGACAAGGTGAAACAAGGCCAACCATTATTAAAAGTAGATCTTGCATTTGTAAAAGAAAATGCACCATCTATCATTACACCAATTGTCTTTACAAACTTACAACAAGGGCAACAAGTCGAATTGAAAAAAGATGGAAATGTTAAGAAGGGCGAAACCGCTATTATTGACATTCAGTAGGAATTTGACGCAAAATGTTTATAATTATAATAGGCGATGTGGTTGACCGAACATCGCCTATTATATACAATAGATGGTGTAGTACTCACGTCTATACAACTAAAAAATACTGTAATTTAAAGGAGATAAATTATCATGGAAAAAATCTTTAAAGTAACTAGCGACTCAGGAATTCATGCTCGTCCAGCAACTCTACTTGTAAACACTGCAAGCAAATTCGGTTCTGACATTAACTTAGAGTATAACGGAAAGAACGTTAACTTAAAATCAATCATGGGCGTTATGTCTTTAGGCATTCAACAAAACACAGAAATTAAAATCACTGCAAATGGTGATGATGCAGCTCAAGCACTAGCAGCTATCGAAGAAACTATGAAAAACGAAGGATTAGGAGAATAATGACTCTTAACATTCAAGGGATCGCTGCATCAAGTGGGATTGCTATTGCAAAGGCTTTCAGACTTGAAAATCCTGAATTTAACATCGAAAAGAAATCAATTACAAACGAAGCTGCAGAAATTGCACGCTTAGACGCTGCGCTTGAGAAAGCAAAAACTGAATTAGAAGCTATTAAGGACCACGCATTTGCTGAACTAGGTGCTGACAAAGCTGCGATCTTTGAAGCACATTTATTAGTGTTAAATGATCCAGAACTAGTAAACCCAGTAAAAGATAAAGTAAATAGCGAAAAAGTAAATGCTGAATTTGCAATGGATGAAGTTGCATCAATGTTTATTTCTATGTTTGAAAACATGGATAACGAATATATGAAAGAACGTGCTGCGGACATTCGTGACGTAACAAAACGCGTTCTTGCACATTTACTAGGAATTAACTTCTCAAATCCTGGTACAATTTCTGAAGAGGTAATCATCATTGCTGAAGATTTAACACCATCTGATACAGCTCAGTTAAACCGTAAGTATGCAAAAGGTTTCACTACTGATATCGGTGGACGTACATCTCACTCTGCAATTATGGCTCGTTCTATGGAAATTCCAGCTGTTGTTGGTACGAAAGTTGTTATGGAGAAAATCCAAAACGGCGATATCGTTATCATTGACGGTTTAGATGGAGAAGTAATTGTAAACCCATCAGAAGAAACTCTTCGTTCGTTTGAAGAAAAGAAAGCGAAATTTGAAGAGCAAAAAGCTGAATGGGCTAAATTAAAAGACCAAGCTACTGTAACAAGTGACGGACATCACGTTGAGCTTGTTGCAAATATCGGAACACCAAATGATGTACAAGGTATTATCGATAATGGCGGAGAAGGCGTTGGCTTATACCGTACAGAATTCTTATACATGGGCCGTGACAATCTTCCAACAGAAGAAGAGCAGTTCGAAGCGTATAAAGCAGTTCTTGAAGGTGTAAAAGAAGGTCAACCAGTCGTTGTTCGTACACTTGACATCGGTGGAGATAAAGAGCTTCCATACTTACATTTACCAAAAGAAATGAACCCATTCTTAGGATACCGTGCAATTCGCTTATGTCTTGATGAGCAAGATGTGTTCCGTACACAACTTCGTGCATTACTTCGTGCTAGCGTATACGGTAACTTAAAAATTATGTTCCCAATGATTGCAACTCTTGATGAGTTCCGTCAAGCGAAAGCGATTTTATTAGAAGAGAAAGCGAAACTTGTAGAAGCGGGTACAACTGTTTCTGATTCTATTGAAGTTGGTATGATGGTTGAAATCCCAGCTTCAGCAGTATTAGCAGATCAATTCGCGAAAGAAGTTGACTTCTTCTCTATCGGAACAAATGATTTAATCCAATACACAATGGCTGCAGACCGTATGAACGAACAAGTATCTTACTTATACCAACCATATAACCCATCTATTTTACGTCTTGTAAAAATGGTTATCGATGCTGCTCATAAAGAAGGCAAATGGGCTGGTATGTGTGGTGAGATGGCGGGCGATTCACTTGCTATCCCATTATTATTAGGATTAGGTTTAGATGAGTTCAGTATGAGTGCAACATCTATTCTTCCTGCAAGAACACAGCTAAGCAAGTTGTCAAAAGCAGAAATGGAAACATTAGCAGAAAAAGCATTAATGATGTCAACTGCTGAAGAAGTTGTTGAACTAGTTAAAAGCATATAATCAATAAAAAAACCTGAGCCGATTTGAAATCGGTCTCAGGTTTTTTCTATGAGAAAAGTAAATCTTATTTGCTTACTATCGAGGATAAGAGACAGAATTAGATAGCGATTGCAACGATATCAGTTGGGCATACACGTAAAATACCAGTAAAAGTATTTCGATTTTGATTGTTCTTATCGTCTTTATTGTTATCTTTGTTATCTTTGTTATTACGAGCTAAAGCAGAGAAAAGAGCAACACCGTTAGCGAAACCTTCAAAAATTACATTATTGAAAGTGCCATTACCTCTAATGCTTAAAAGAGAAAGCTCTGTTCCAACTGAAATGCTAGCAAGTACGTTACATACAGCTGGTTGTTGTGGTCTAACTACTTCTCTCTCTTTCTCGCGATGTTCGCGATGGTCACACTCTCTTTCACGATGATGACAGTCTCTAAAGTTATCACAGCATCCAAATGATCCAAACATAATCCTCATCACCCCCTTCACACTTATAATCTATGTAAGTTCGGTAGTTAGTGACTGGACAGAGAGTGGAATTTTTTCTAGGGGATTTTCTCA
The DNA here is from genome assembly GCF_008274905.1 of Bacillus sp. JAS24-2. Classification (NCBI taxonomy): domain Bacteria; kingdom Bacillati; phylum Bacillota; class Bacilli; order Caryophanales; family Bacillaceae; genus Bacillus; species Bacillus sp. JAS24-2. The sequence continues at coordinate 3,882,666 of NZ_CP031068.1, read as the reverse complement.
TTTTAAATGACTAGCTGGGTGTTTAGTATGGAATGATGTTTAAAATAGGGGGAATATAACAAAAAAATGTAAAAACCACCGAAATAAATGAAATGGGTAGCCTTTACACTTTTTTACTTTTATATAAAACGATGATATATACAGGAAGAGCTAGGAGTAGTGGCACAATGGATCGTGCAGTATGTTTTTCTGATTCTAATTGGAATGCTTCTTCTTTTGGAAATTGTAAAATGGAGATGTTTGCGGCATCACCAATAAAATATAGAAGCAGTACAGTTACTATGTAACATAAAAGTGCGATAAAGCTTCCGTATGAACTCAATGAAAATCCCTCTCTTGTTATCTATTTGTTATCATTGTATCACAATTGTAACAAAAATACACGGGTATATTTCAACACCTTAACAAAATTCGACACGAAACGTCACGTTTATTTATGAGGAGGGAATAGAATATACTTTCCCATAAGTATAAATGTCGAATGATTTGTAGTAATATTACAAAAGTATGACAGGAAATAAAAAAACGAAGGCAACGTAGTTACCTTCGTTTTTTATTATTTTGCCCACTCACTCACTTGCTCTACGCTCATGCGAGGTGCAGGGTGGCCTTTTAAAGTTGATTCACCAATTGTAATAAGCATAATTGGAACGTAACGAGATGAAACGTTAAATTCGTCTGTCAGTGCTTGTGGATTGAAGCCACCAATAGCACAAGTATCCCAACCAGTTGCTTTAGCTGCAAGCATAAGTTGCATTGCTGCTAAAGATGCATTTGAAAAGGCAGCATCTCTTGGGAATTGTTCACGAGCATATGCAGATTCAATATTTTTAGCTAAGCGTTCTTTTGCTTCTTCTTTCATAAATCCTTGTTCTACAATTGGACCATATACCGGCTCAACATTTTTATAAGCTTCTAAATCGCCTAAAATAGCGACTACTGCAGAAGCATCAAGAATTTGTTGTTGGTTATAAGCTATTGGGTGTAATCGTTTTTGTACATCTTCGCCTTGAAAAACAAGGAATTTCCAGTGTTGTAAGTTCCAAGCGGAAGGTGCTTGTGCTGCGGCTTTTAAAATCTCATGTAATTCTGTAGATGAGATTTCTTTATTTGGGTTGAATGCACGTGTAGATGTGCGTTCATATAGAACGTCAAAAAAGTTGTCGTTTGTCATTGTATATCCTCCAAATTGTATATCGAATTATTTTCAAAAAAATAATATACACTACTTACATTTTGTAAGTTATCGAATTTAAGAATATAATATCTTTATTTTAATTGTCAAGTTTTAAAAATTAGCTAGGGCATTCATACAAACGATACAATTCCTACAATCATACACTAAAAAAGGAATTTATAGAGTGAAAAGCGAAGATAACATTCTCAATTAGCTTGTTAATATGTATCTCTCACAAATTAAAGTTTATTGGAGACCAGTCTTTTAAAAAAGTTTGTGAGGAATTCAGTAGAACAAGATATATGAAGTGAGTGAAGACTAGTGATGAACATACTACATTTTTTATTAGAGAATACGGTTTTCCAAAATGTGTTACAAGATCTGCAGTTAAATGTCCTTTATATAGAAAATGGATGTAAGCATCAACAAACGGTAGAAAATATCCATCCAAAATGTATGTTTATAGCAAATAGTTTTGAAGAGGGCGAACTATTATTTCAAAGAACGAAACCACACATTATCATTACGTATGTAACAGATTATTCTCAAATAAAATATATAAAGAATATGTACACTCCGCACAGTACATTCATTGTCATTTGGGATCAACAAATAACAAAAGAATTCACAGATGTACTTGCATTAGGAATACGTAATATTGTAATAGCTCCTGTAACTCCGCAAGCAGTGTTAGAGGAAGTGAATAAGAGTTTGTATCAACTTTCTTTAGTAAGGCAAGTTAGTTTGCAGCAGGAATTGCTTCAAACGATGTTTGATTTTCAAAATGATCTATTATTTATAGTAGAAGATGATGAAATAGTTGATTGTAATACAAATTTTTTAGCTTTTTTCGGATATGAAAATTTGTTTGCCTATCGTGAGCAACATTTAGTATTTGCTGAACATTTTATTAGAGAAAATGGATACTACTCGACGACGCATGATATAACATGGCTAGACGATACTTTATCTAGTGGTAGAAGAATTAAGATGTTAAATTATGAAGGGGCAGTATCTACTTTTCTATTACGTGCGACACCATTGCCAGAAGATTTATCAAGATTTATTGTAAAGTGCACGGAAATTACAGAATTAGATGAAATCTATCAAGAACAAGAAAGACTTGCTATGATAGATTCATTGACAGAGATTTATAATCGTTTAAAGTTTCAACAAATACTAGAGGTAGAATGGGAAAAGGTAATACGTAGTGATGAGAAAATAGCAATCATTTTATTTGATATAGATAATTTTAAAACAGTTAATGACACATATGGTCATGATTTTGGCGATTTAGCATTAATACAACTTGCAGAGCTTATGAAATCTAAAGTGGAGCAGCAACATGTATTTGCAAGATGGGGAGGAGAAGAATTCATTATATTAGTGACAAATACAGTAGAAAAGGAAGCATTTCAAGTTGCGGAGTCATTACGATTCTTTATTGAAACAAAGCAATTTACTGGAATTTCGAAGTTAACAGCTAGCTTTGGAGTTGCGTTATATGAACAAGGAACTACAAGAGAAGAATTAATGCAAAGAGCGGACATTGCATTATATGAAGCGAAAAAAAATGGAAAGAATCAAGTATGTGTGTATAGAAAAGAAAAAATGTAATTTTTCGCAACAAATTGTTGCGATTTTTTTTTATTGTTTGATAATAGAATAGGGGGGATAATTTTTAGCGAAGGAATTATGGAGGATCAATATGATAAAAAAAGTAATGGTGATGGCTTCACTGTCTGCTATAGTTGGCGGCGGAGTATACTATTTTCTTGTTAGCCCCAATATAAAGGAAAACACTGTATTAACAACTAAAGTGAATCCTACTATTGAATCGCAAGTACAAGGGAATATAGAAGAAAAAGAAGAGCAACAAATTGATTATGCTAGCATATCTCAAAAATTAGATCAATATTTAGTCGGAAAGCAATTCAATGGAACAGTTTTGGTAACAGATAAAGAGCATGTTATATTGAATAAAGGATATGGGTATGCTGATGTTCAAAATAAAATAGAAAATACGCCTCAAACAAAATATCGTATCGGTTCTATTACGAAAACAGTTGTTGCCACATCTATTTTACAGTTGCAAGAACAAGGTAAATTGAATATTCAAGATAATGTAAATAAATATATTCCTTCATTTCCGGAGAATAAAAATATTACGCTATATCATTTATTAACGCATACCTCTGGTTTACCTGAACATGCGAAAGGAAATGTGAATGCTGCTTCCCGTTTACAGTTAATTAATTGGATTGGACGTCAAAATTTAGAATTTCCTGCAGGAACAGGTTGGAGATATACAGATTATAATTATATGGTTCTTGCTTATATAATAGAACATATCTCCAAAAAACCTTTAGGAGATTACATAAAAGAAAACATATTTATAAAAGCAGATATGCATGAATCCGGTATGGGAAATATGGTACCTGGAGATAAAAATTTTGCAAAGGGTTATGTGAAAAAAGATAAAGAGCTTGTACCAGCGCAGAAGTTAGGCATGGATTGGCTATATGGTTGTGGTGAGATGTATACGACAGTTGGAGATATGAAGAAGTTAGACGAAGCAATTATAAATGGAAAACTTCTTTCTGAACAAAGTATACAAGCAATGTTTTCGCCTTCAGCAGAACGGAAATATGCATTTAGTTTTTATATATATCCAGATTATTTTCATAATCATGGTGTGTTATCTGGTTGGAACACTTTCAATAATTTTAATAAAGAAAAAGGAATTTTTGTTATGTTATTTTCAAATGTGAAAAATAGTATGGATGATGACTTTAATAAAGAGTTCCGAAAGATGGTAAATGAATTATTAGAACAAAGGGGATGAGAAAATGGAACATAAAACTGTATCAATAGGTTTCATTGGTATTGGCGTAATGGGAAAAAGTATGGTTTATCACTTAATGCAAGATGGTCATAAAGTATATGTATATAATAGAACGAAAGCAAAAACAGATTCTTTAGTGCAAGCTGGTGCACATTGGTGTAATACGCCAAAAGAGTTAGTGAAGCAAGTTGATATTGTAATGACAATGGTTGGATATCCACATGATGTAGAAGAAGTGTATTTTGGTATAGAAGGAATTATAGAACATGCAAAAGAAGGTACGATAGCAATTGACTTTACGACATCTACACCTACTTTAGCAAAACGTATTAATGAAGTTGCAAAAAGCAAAAAAATATATACGTTAGATGCACCTGTCTCAGGAGGAGATGTTGGCGCGAAAGAAGCAAAACTCGCAATTATGGTAGGTGGAGAGAAAGAAATATATGATAGATGCTTACCTTTACTTGAAAAGTTAGGAACAAACATTCAATTACAAGGACCAGCTGGGAGTGGACAACATACAAAAATGTGCAATCAAATTGCCATTGCTTCCAATATGATTGGAGTATGTGAAGCTGTTGCTTACGCGAAGAAGGCTGGACTGAATCCAGATAAAGTGTTAGAGAGTATTTCAACAGGAGCAGCAGGTAGCTGGTCATTAAGTAATTTAGCTCCTCGAATGTTAAAAGGAGACTTTGAGCCAGGATTTTATGTAAAGCATTTTATGAAAGATATGAAAATTGCTTTAGAGGAAGCAGAAAAATTACAATTACCAGTCCCAGGCTTAAGTTTGGCGAAAGAATTGTATGAAGAGTTAATTAAGGATGGCGAAGAAAATAGTGGAACACAAGTATTATATAAAAAATATATAAGGGGGTAAACGAGGTGGACCTTCAAAAGTTTGATGAGATGATTGATACTGTACAGCGAGCTACTTGTATGCAAATTAATGAAAGACAAAAAGAAGCTTTTAAACAAAAATATGATTTTGAACCAGAATTTGAATATGGAAGAGATGAGAAGGGGCATTATGTAATTCGAACCTCAAAAAAGATGTTAGAAGAAATGGAGTTTTATTTAGCATTGAAATATGATCGTGATGGAGTGGATCTTTATATGCAAGCTGAGATTGACGGCATATTTTATGTATCTATTAGCTATGGTGAAGATGCCCTACATCTACAAGAATTGTTTCAATTTCTAGAAGAAAATAAATAAAAGTCCTCAAATGAGGACTTTTATTTATTTAGTCATCTTTAATTTTTATAATTATAAGTTAGAAGCCCGGCGGCATCGTTCAACCGGGAACGGGATAATTTGTGCGATGTGATTAGGGCCAAATTGTTTTGTACGAGCATGGCGTATTATATAAAAAGCACACAGAATTGAAACAGGAATAGCGCCGAATAAACCAAATAATAAAGCGCTTACACAAGATGCGACAAATCCTAAAACACCAATTTCTAACTCTTCCATAATAGCTCCTAAAATAACAGGAAATGCTCCACATGTAACTCCAAGTATAAGTGCGATAAGTAAGCTCATGATTATCCCCCTCTGTTTGCGATATTATTTTCCTTCTTAGTTAATTGTAGTATATCACATATAAAACAGAATTTTCAGAAAAAATTCAATAAATGTTCAAAAAATGTTCGAAAAATGCACTTGAAAAATCAAGATGTTAAATTTGTGATGAAATAGTACTTTCAAGTAAATAAAAAATCAGGCTTATTTCAAAATGAAATAAGCCTGTTCCATAGGAGGATGTATATATGTAGAGTGAATAAAAGTTTGGAAAAGGGGGTCCAAGTCCTTTTATTCAACTAACTACCTTAATAGATTGGAACCCAGCCTTCAGTTGTCACAAAAATACGAATAGCTACAACTTGGCGATCATCTTGCAAGGTAAAATAATGTCTTGCATTTTCAGGGACAGATATTAAATCGCCTGGCTCAAGTTCAACATCAAAGAATTTCCCATCTTTACCTTCAATAGCGAAAATGCCATGACCACTGACGATAAAGCGAACTTCGTCATCTGTATGATGGTGTTCCTTTTGGAAATTAATTAATAATTCGTCAAGGTTAGGGGTGCTATTTGAAAGTGAAATTACATCATGTGCTTTATAACCACGGCGTGCTGAAACATCAGCGATTTCTTTTGAAAACACAGCTAATATTTCAGCTTTGTTTTCATCTGTTAACGAATAATTTTCATTTAAATGAGTAGGAAGTTTAGAAATATTCCATTTCTCATATAAAACGCCTTCCTCTTGTAGAAATTTAGATACTTCCACTTCATTTTCAATACGAGTATTTACTTCATGAATACGAATTTGCGCCATTAGAAACGCCTCCTTGAATTGATAATAGTTTTATATGAAATTGGAATAAAAACTCATAAGCTTCTAATCTCTTCTTTGCATCAAAGCTATCTCGGCCCCATACAGTAATACCGTGGTTACGGATTAATACTGCACCCGAATCTCCTTGTATATGCTTTCGGAAGTTTTCTCCAAGCGTTGGGATATGGGCATGGTTTTCAATAATAGGAATTTGAATTGTTGCACCTTCTTCCCAAATATCGAGTGCTTTAATAATTTCTTGATTTTGAAGGGTGACTGCATCACTATATAAATTTGTGATGACATTATTATCAGTTGTATGAACATGAAGTACGCACCCGGCATTCGTATTGTTATAAATGTGTGTATGCAATATTGTTTCTGCTGAAGGGCGTAATTCAGTCTCTAAAACGGGAACTCCTACATGATCTACTAATAGAAAATCATCTGGAGTGGTTTTTGTTTTATCTTTACCGCTTGCTGTAATAAGAAAAGTAAGTGGTTCATGGCTAACCTTTATAGAAATATTACCACTTGTTGCTGGAAACCAATTTCGTGTTGTTAACTCTTTTTTTAACTCGCTTAAGTCATACCATTGACGAAAAAGTTGTTTCATGCCTTCACCTCCAACAAAAGTTTTAATTCAGCTTGCACATCTTGAAATGTTTCAAACGGTGTATAAGCAATATGATTTTCTTCACACTTTGTAATAAGAAAATCGCGAGCGAATACTTTATCAGCTTGTTTCGCGGCTTGTAAATCAGTAATAGAATCTCCAATTACAATATGAAAGTCATTTGTATCACTTAATTTACGGATTAATGATGATTTACATAATCCGCAATGATTTTGACAATGATCATCACAAGAATGAGGCCATTTAACTGTAATAAACTCTGCTGAAAAGTCTGTTTCATTACAATAAATTTGCTCTTTTGGAATGATTCCTTGTAAGAGTGGATAGACGAAGAAATCCATTCCACCTGATATCACGTAAAAAGAAATGTTATTTTCCTTTACGAATTGTATAAACTCATGAAAACCACTACGGATTTCAGCAGTTTCTATTAAAAATTGAATAATATCATCGTGCAGATTAGTAGGTATTAATTGAAATAATCGAGAAACACCTTCTTGAATGGATAGTTCTTGTGATAAAATTTTATTCTTTACTTCTTCGGCTTCTGGTGGTGCGAATTTTTCCATAATGGACATAATGTTATCATTATTTGTAATCGTGCCATCGAAATCACAAAATACTTGAATACTCATAATTTCACCTCATAAGAGGGATTTCCCCATATTTGTAGTGCACTATGCAAATTTATGTCGTCTACTTCATGGAGTGGTTTATTTTGCAAAGTAGCATCAATTGCAGTACGGAAAGCTTTACCGCCGCCTTGCGCTCCATTTGGATGTCCGTGTATCCCGCCGCCAGCATTAATAACAACATCTTTACCGAAATCTCGTACAATAAAGGGAACGAAACCAGGATGAATACCAGCAGACGGAACAGAAAAGCTCTTCTTGAAAAATGCATCGTCTTCAGTTAAATATTTTGAGATAGCAAGAGCCTCCTCTTTTTCTAGCGCAACACTTCCGTATGGAGATGGGAATAATGAAAAGTCAGCCCCAGCATAACGTAGTAGCTTTCCAAGTAATAATGGTGATGAAACTCCATATAACTTGGATGCTGAATAAGCACCACTTACAGCAGGATGTGCCATAATAGGAACTGGGATTTCATCATCTTCTGCAAGTGATTGTAGTACATCTAGTCCGTAAGCAAATACGTTAAATAATAGAATATCAGCTCCAGCTTGCACTGCACGTTTAGCATTTTCTTTTAAATCAAAAGTTCGTCCTGTTAAATTTAAGGCATATAACGTTTTATGACCGTATGTTTCGTAGACAGATTGTAAAACTTCTTTTCCAGATACAATGCGTTTCGTAAGTGGTGTTAATGCATTTTCAAATAATATTTCATCATCTTTTACTATATCTACACCACCAATTGCTTGATCGCGTAATTGCGTTTTTAAATACCCAATGTTTCGTCCAATCATTCCTTTAAAAATACTCATTAAAAGGGGACGATCATGCACTTGTAAAAGATTTCGAATACCATCTATCCCGAATTTTGGACCAGGAAAATGTTTTTTTAACTCGTCTGAAAAAGTTAAGTCAATTAGTTTTACTTCGCCATCAAGTGATAGCTTTCCAAATGTAGTCGTTAAAATCGCTGGTAAATCTGGACTGAAGTTTAATAGCGGATATTCGATTTTAATAATTCCGCGTTTTACTTTTTTACGTAAATACGAATTGGTATATTCATGTTCAGCTAATTCCTCAACATGAATGACGTTGCCTTTATGCTGCTTTAATTGTTCTTGCAATAAGTGTGGCAAATGAGTCCAAGAGCCAATTGTTAAACCGAGTGCAATTTGCTCAGCTTTTTTTTCTAAGTTATGTGAATCATCATGGATTAAATACGTCGCTATAATTCCGCTCATTGTTATAACCTCCTAGTTAAATAAAAAAACCTCTCAGCTAAGGAGAGGTTTTTTTACAACCAGCTCCTTATCTGTCAGCGTAATGCTGCGAGAATTAGCACCGTGTCTACAATTGTAGATCGGTTGCCGGGTTTCGTCGGGCTCGTCCCTCCACCTGCTCTTGATAAGAAGTATTTAGAAATGTTTAAATTTTTAAGATAACTGAATTTTGTCAGATATTTTTCGTGTTGTCAATTACTTTTTGAAAAAATTTAATTTATCAATTCGATTAATGGCTTCTCGTAATCTATCTTCTGCATGCAAGAGACCAACACGGACATACCCTTCCCCATGCTTACCAAATCCAACACCAGGAGCAACTGCGACATGTGCTTTTTCTAGTAAAATATCAGAAAATTGCTCAGAGGTATATCCTTTTGGAACGGGAAGCCATGCAAAGAATGATCCTTTTGGAATGTCTACATTCCAACCAATTGAGTGACAGGCTGAAATAAGAGCGTTTCTTCGAGATTCGTAACTATTTACAAGGTCTATTACGCAAGACTGTGAACTTAATAGCGCTTCTCGAGCAGCATCTTGAACTGCACCGAATATACTAACATACATATGATCTTGTAATAGGTTAATTGTTTCAATCACACTTTCATTCCCTACAGCAAAAGCGATGCGCCAGCCAGCCATATTGAAAGTTTTTGATAATGTGTAAATTTCAATTCCTATATCTTTCGCACCATCTGCTTGCAAGAAACTAACAGGTTTTTGACCATCAAATCCGATAGCGCCATAAGCAAAATCGTGAACAACTAATATATTATGTTTATTAGCAAAGTGAATGGTTGCATCAAAAAAATCTTTTGATGCAGTAGCACCGGTAGGGTTATTTGGATAGTTTAAAAACATTAATTTTGCACGCTCTGCAATAGAGTCATCAATGTTCGTATAATCTGGTAAAAAGTTATTTTCTGCAATAAGCGGCATTGTTTCAAAGTGTGCTTTTGCTAAAGCAACTCCGGATAAATAATCTGGATAACCTGGATCCGGAACGAGAATCGTATCACCAGGATTTGTAAAACAAATCGGTAATTCTACTAGTCCAGCCTTCCCGCCAAACAAAATAGCAACTTCAGTTTTTGGGTTTAATTCGACGCCGTATTCACGTTTATAGAATGTAGCCACGGCTTCCTTTAAGCTTTCATGTCCGCGAAATGGCGGATATTTATGATGAATGGTCTTTTCGGCAGCATCTTGTAAAGCTTTTACGATATGCTGCGGTGTTGGTTGATCTGGATTACCTTGACCTAGATTAATAACATCGTGACCAGCTGCAACGACTTTGTTAACTTTTGCAACAAGTGAAGCGAAAAATTGTGTTGGCAATGATGTTACTATCTCAGAAGGTTGAAATAATTTCATACTTTCCACCTCTTTTGAAAGTTGTTACAATTCTAGTGACAAATGATATAATCTTTCCAGTATTTTGTAAAGAAAAAAATAAGAATGGGGCTGAAAAAATGAAAGTCGCATGTATTCAAATGGATATTGTTTTTGGAGATGTAGAAAAAAATATTGAGAATGCTAAAAATAAAATAAGCGAAGCTATGAAGGAAAGGCCAGATGTTATCGTCTTACCAGAACTATGGACAACAGGATATGATTTAACGAGACTTTCTGAAATTGCAGATAGGGATGGAGTGGAAACGAAAGAAAAGTTAATAGAATGGGCGAAGCAATATGATATACATATTGTTGGTGGTTCTATAGCAAAGCAAACAGAGCAAGGCGTTACAAATACGATGTATGTTGTAAATAATGAAGGACAGCTAGTCAACGAATATAGTAAAGTACATTTATTTCAGCTTATGGATGAACATAAATATTTAATAGCCGGTAATGGTACGGGCGAATTTAAGCTAGATGATGTCGAATGCGCTGGAACAATTTGTTATGATATTCGTTTTCCAGAGTGGATGCGTGTCCATACTGCTAAAGGGGCAAAAGTATTATTTGTTGTAGCAGAATGGCCATTAGTTCGTTTAGCACATTGGCGTTTGCTATTGCAAGCAAGAGCAGTTGAAAATCAGTGTTATGTTGTTGCGTGTAATAGAGCAGGAAAGGATCCAAATAATGTATTTGCGGGTCATTCTTTAATTGTGGACCCTTGGGGTGAAGTTGTAGTAGAGGCGAATGAAGAGGAATCAATTTTATTTGGAGAGCTTGAATTCGAGAAAATTAAAGAAGTACGTAAAGGAATTCCGGTTTTTGCGGATCGCCGTCCAGAATTATACAAATAAAATATTGACAAGTGATTTTTATTCTTGGTATAGTCTTCAACATAAAGTTAAAAATTCAAAAAATTATACAACTCTTATCAAGAGCAGGTGGAGGGATTTGGCCCGATGAAGCCCAGCAACCGACCGTAATACCATTGTGAAATGGGGCGTTTATTACGCCAAAAGGCACGGTGCTAATTCCAGCAGAAAGTAAAACTTTCTGGCAGATAAGAGGGGAGAAGATAAACTTCAAACCTCTTTCTTAGTGGAAAGAGGTTTTTCTATGTTAGAAAAACCTCTGAATTTAAAAAGGGGGAGAAGACGATGGGATATTATTCATTAACAGAAATAACAGCTGTACAATATGCGAAAGATCATGGCTATTTTGAAGCGAAGGCAAATGTCGTTTGTCATGAAATTGGAGATGGAAACTTAAATTACGTGTTCAAATTAGATGATGGAGAGAAATCCATTATAATAAAACAAGCACTGCCTTATGCGAAAGTAGTTGGTGAAAGCTGGCCATTGTCTATAAAAAGAGCAACGATTGAAAGCAAGGCATTACAAATTTTTGCGCAGTATGTACCGGATTATGTTCCAGTAGTGTACAGTCATGATGAAGAGTTAGCGATAACGGTAATAGAAGACTTATCAAGACTAACAATTACAAGAAAAGGATTAATAGACGGAGAAGAATATCCGCTTTTATCCCAGCATATCGGCCGTTTTCTAGCACATGTTTTATTTTATACTTCAGATTTTGGTTTACAGTCAGAAGAGAAGAGGGTACTAGAAGGTACCTTTGTAAATCCGGACCTTTGTAAAATTACAGAGGATTTAGTGTTTACAGATCCGTTTGGACATTATGATACAAATGATTATGAGCCAGATTTACAGCTCGTGGTTGATGAACTTTGGAGTGATAAAACTTTAAAACTAAAAGTAGCACAATATAAATATAAGTTCTTAACAAGAAAAGAAACTCTTATTCATGGTGATTTACATACTGGTAGTATTTTTTCGTCACCTTCTGAAACGAAAGTGATTGATCCAGAATTTGCGACATATGGCCCATTTGGATTTGACATAGGTCAATTTATTGCAAATCTATTATTAAATGCTTTATCTAGAGAAGAAGAAAAAAGAAGTGTACTATTTTTCCATATAGAAAAGACGTGGAGTTATTTTGTAGAAACTTTTACAAAGTTATGGATTGGAGAAGGTGTAGAAGCATATACGAAAGAAAAACAATGGTTACCAATTATTTTGCAAAATATCTTTACTGATGCAGTTGGATTTGCCGGATGTGAACTGATTCGTAGAACAATTGGTTTAGCTCATGTAGCAGATTTAGATGAAATAGAAAATAAAGAAACAAGAATTCAAGCTAAGAAACAAGCGCTATCCTTAGGTAAAGAACTAATAAAATATGAATCTAAAAGTGCTGATATTCAACTGTTTCGAATATTATTTCAACAGACAGTTTCAGGGGGCGTAAAAGCGTGAGTACAATTGTTACTGTTCCGAGATCTGTAAGCTGGAAAGGTGATGCAATTGCGGTATTAAATCAAACGAAATTGCCGCATAGCACAGAATACAAAACATTGACGACTATTGAAGAGGTTTGGAAAAGCATCGTAATGTTAGAAGTACGAGGAGCGCCTGCAATTGGAATTGTAGCTGCATTTGGCTTGGCGCTTGCATCAAAAAAATATAACACTGTACATATTGAAGAATTTCAAAAGAAGTTTAATAGAGATTGTAATTATTTAGGAACGTCACGCCCGACAGCAGTAAATTTATTTTGGGCAATTGATCGTATGAGAGAATCTATTCGAGAGATTACTACAATAAAAGAAGCACAAAAAACATTAGAAGAAGAAGCGCTTCGCATTCAGCAGGAAGATGAAGAGGTGTGCCGAAATATTGGGGAATATGCGTTAACATGTTTTAAAGATGGCGATAATATTTTAACAATCTGTAACGCTGGAAGTATCGCAACTGCCAGATATGGAACTGCATTAGCTCCCTTTTATATTGGAAAAGAGAAAGGTGTGCGTTTACATGCATATGCGTGTGAAACGAGACCAGTTTTACAAGGTGGTCGCTTAACGACCTGGGAATTGAAGCAAGCAAATATTGATGTGACCCTTATTACAGATAATACTGCAGCTCATGCTATTCAAACGAAAGAAATAAATGCAATTATTGTAGGGGCGGATCGAATTGTCGCAAATGGAGATACGGCAAATAAAATAGGGACAATGAATTTAGCTATTTTAGCAAAGCACTTTAATATCCCATTTTACGTTGCTGCTCCACTGTCAACATTTGATGTTACGAAAGAAACTGGAGCTGAAATTATTATTGAAGAAAGAGATGAAACAGAAGTTACGAAAATCTTTGGAAAACAAGTAGCACCAATTGGAACGGATGTTTATAATCCAGCATTTGACATAACGCCGAATGAATTAATTACAGGAATTATTACTGAGAAAGGTATTATACGCGGGGACTATAAACGAGAAATTGCATCATTATTTGAAAAACAAGCTAATACATAATAGCTTGTTTTTTTATGCCTAAATGCAGTGTTTTCTCTTACTTATATAATGAAAGGAGGGGAAGAGGATGGAAGAGTGGATCAAGATGATAGGTAATGTAGGGTTTCCGATTGTTGTAACATTATATTTACTCCACCGTATTGAAAGTAAACTAGAGGGGGGAATTGTTGCAATTGAGAAGCTCCCGCGGCAATTACTAAAGTACGAAGATCCTCGGGAATAAAAATAAAGTTTGCTCTTCTTGAGCAAACTTTATTTTTATTGAGCGGTATAACCACCATCTATAACAACAGCTTGTCCCGTTATACCTTTAGCTTTTTCACTCGCTAAAAACATCGCATAATCAGCGATTTCTTGTACTTGTAATAAGCGCTTTTGTGGGACGAGTGGATAAATAACATCTTCTAAAACATTTTCAAGTGGTACATTTCGTGTAGTAGCTAAGTCTTGTAGTTGATTACGTACAAGAGGGGTATCGACATAACCAGGGCAAAGGGCATTAACAGTAATACCATGCGTAGCACCTTCTAAAGCAGCAACTTTTGTTAATCCAATTACGCCATGTTTTGCACTATTGTAGGCAGCTTTTCCAGCAAATCCGACAAGGCCGTTAATAGAAGCGACATTAATAATACGACCATATTTTTGTTGTTTCATAATCGGAAAGGCATGCTTAATTGCGATAAACGGAGCAATTTGCATAATTTGAATTAGTAGCTCGAACTTTTCAGTTGGAAAGTCTTCAATGGGTGAAACGTGTTGCATTCCTGCGTTGTTAATTAATATATGTAATGAACCGAAATGATCAACTGTTTGAGAAATTGCTGCTGTAATTTCCTCTTCAGATGTAACGTCACATTTTAAACCGATAGCTTGAAAACCTTCATTTTGTAATTGTTCAGCAGCTTCTTTTGCACGTTCTTCAAGTCGATCGGTAATCACAACTTTTGCACCTTCTTTTGCAAAAGCCTTTCCCATTTCATAACCAATACCACTTGCAGCACCTGTTAAAAAGACAACTCGATTTGTAACCATGATGAAAAACATCCCTTCATAATAAAGTTTTCATAGTGCTCTATTTAGAGAAGCTATAATGAAATTCCTGCAAACATTTGGAAAAAAATATCGTTAGGAGGATTTAAATTATGTCGACAAGTCAAATGCTGAAAGGGATTTTAGAAGGATGCTTACTTGCTATTATTTCTGAAGGCGAAATATACGGTTATGAAATGAGTGAAAAGCTAGCGAAGTATGGTTTTACAATGGCGAGTGAGGGAAGTATTTATCCGTTATTAATACGAATGCAAAAAGAAGGACTAATAACAAGCGTAATGAAGGAATCTCCATCTGGTCCAAAGAGAAAATATTATACATTAGCAGAAAAAGGTGAGGAAGCACTTGGTGAATTTATGGATCGCTGGGAAGCGATGCAAAGTAGTGTAGAGCGTCTACTTGAAGGGAAGGGGAGAAAAAAATAATGCTATCAAGTGAAGCGCGAAAGTTTTTGTTAGATATGAGATTATTTTTGACGGCAAAGAGTGTAAAAGAAAGTGATATTGAAAACTTTTTAGAAGATGCAGAGTTGCATTTAATAGAAGCTGAGAGTGAGGGGAAGAGTGTAGAAGATATTTTCGGAAGCTCACCGAAAGAATATGCAAATGAACTTGTAAAAGTGATGGAAAGGGATAGACAGGAAACGTGGAAGCAAATTGGTTTTACAGTAATGAATATCGTATCGTTTTGGATTATTGCTTCTATCTTAATAGTGAACCATGGAATGTTATAGATTTCACTTATTCAGTGTATCGGTTATAGTTTTTCATTTATTTTAGTTGTTATAGGTCCTAATTTTCTACTTCGCAAAATGACTTTTGTAACAAGTTTTTCAAAAACGTGGTTTTCTATGTGGTTTTTAGTAATGATAGCGCCAATGTTTTTAATGGGAGTCATTATGGTACTAGATGTGATATATCCTACAAAAATGTTTATATTCAATCAAATGCAAAGTTATTTATTGGCTGGTGGTATTTTTATCATTACAGTAGCGGTAAATATGTATTTTGATGGATGGTTTAAAAACTTATATTTAATTATTCCACTTTCGATTATGTTACTATTTAAAACATTTACATCTGAAGATCTCGTGCCAATGTTATTTCAAATTATATGTTTATACGGAAGTTTGTTTATTTTAATCTTCCTTGAAATTATGATGAAGACGAATAGAAGAGAAATGGTTAAATAAGGGAGGGGTTATAATGAAGATTTCTAAAGAAGGTGAAAAGTTTTTAATCGATACGAAAGTATATTTAATAACAAAAGGGATTAAAGAAGAAGATGTGGACGCTTTTCTAGAAGATGCAGAGCTTCATTTAATAGAAGGTGAAAA
The DNA here is from genome assembly GCF_008274905.1 of Bacillus sp. JAS24-2. Taxonomy (NCBI): domain Bacteria; kingdom Bacillati; phylum Bacillota; class Bacilli; order Caryophanales; family Bacillaceae; genus Bacillus; species Bacillus sp. JAS24-2. Next base: position 3,866,560 of record NZ_CP031068.1, on the reverse strand, counting down.
AAAGGGAAAGACAGTAAGTGACATATTTGGTGACTCACCAAAAGAGTATGCGGAAGAATTAGCGAAAGAGATGGAGAAGGATAAAAGCGGGAGCATAAAAAGTATTTTAGGGATGATTATTGGTATTGGTGGATATTGGTTACTGACAAATATTTTATTTGGAAGCCCCGATCAACAATTTACGTTAACAAATGTACAGTTAATTGGTTATCCTATCGTTTTAATCATTACGATTATTGGAACGATTGTTGCATTTAGAATGTCTTCTTTTAAAAGTAAATTAGTAGAATTTGGAATGATTTATGTAATAGTAATGGTTCCTATTTTATTATTGGTGTTATTGATGTTTATGAATAAATGGTATGGGACACCTGTATTGCAATTGGCGACAATGCAAACATATATATTAGCAGCAATTATCTTTTTATTACTTCTTATTGGTGAAGTATATGTTCTTGGCTGGATGGGTGTTTTTGTACTAATTGTTCCTCTTATGATTATGTTCTTATTTAAAGACTTAGAAGAAAGTAATGTATTTTGGGGAATTACAAAGGTCTTACTTATGTATGGAAGTATATATGGATTAATGAAATGGTCTTTAAAAATTGAAGAAAGAAAAAGTATGAACTAGAAATTCAATAAAAAGCGGCTGCTCTGGATATACCAAAAATTATTTCCAAAGAAATATTATATAGGGATTTTTAGAGGGATTACATTTACATTTAGTTGTCTATTTTTATTTCTAGCAGCCGGGATTTGTTTTGTTGATTGGAATAAGTTGTTTTAAACAGTAACATGAGGGTTACTGTTTTTTTCTTTGTAATAAAGAGCTTTGTAAAGAGAGCGCTTTTTGTTCTGCTGTTAATAAGGAATGAATATGAACGTTTTCTGGACGAGGGACTATCGGATACATAAGATTTGTTGGAGAAGGGTGGTGCTCCGAGCCGGTTGGAGAATGAGGATCTGCATGAGTAAGTTTTCCATGAATACGTCTTGTAAATAAAATATGACCGATTTCGTGAGCGAGCGTATATATATTTTTCATAGGGGCAGCCGAATTTGTTAAAACGATATAGCCAGTAAGTTGCTGTTGTTTTGCTAAAGAATAAGCGCAGGCAATTACTGCTGTTTCTTTGAAATAATCACTGCCAATATAACAAATATAAAGGTCGCATTCAGGAGCTTCATTTACACATGTTTGGAAAAAGGATGCCAACTTTTCTTGACTTTGAATGGAATTTTTATAACTGATTTCACGGTCAAAAAAACGGAAAAGTTCATTTAATACAATTACTTCTTGAATTTGAAATGTAATGGGGTGCCAAATTGATTCTGCAACAGCTAAATCTTTTGCGATGCGGTCATCAGAAATATCGGCGCCGGGAGTAATGCAAATACATATATTGACGTATGGATCCATAAGGAACACCTCAAATGAAAAAAAGTTCTTCCTATAATATATGTGGGGAAAAGATGTCATGTATGGATAAACGCCTTCTTTATTGAATATGTAGATGACAAGTCGAAAAAATTTCATAGTTCTATAACATGGTATGGTCGTCTTTTTGATATAGTAAAGGAAAGGGGGAGAATATATGTATACATTAAAAATCGTTTCAGACAGAGAAGCACTTTATCAATTTGCGAGTTATGTAAGAGTTGTACAAGGGGTTGAAGATGTATATGTAGAGGTGGGAGAACCTTTATATGAACATCCTTTAATGAAGTTTTATGTACATATTAAGCTGAAAGAAACATATGAGCAGCATAAAGCGTTACAGGAAATAGCAAGATTAGTAGAATTGGGTCGTTTTACATATGTCCATTATCGTAATGATGAAATTGAGGAAGCTTTTGAAGCTGTAAAATATGAAAGTTTTAAGAAATAAAGATGAAAAAACGGAGGCGAAAGCTTCCTTTTTTTCTTTAAAATTACATGAACAAAAAGAGAGAAATTTTGTTATGATAAGGGAGGTTAGGGAAAGGGGAATTTACATATGGGGTATATTGAAGAGTTACGAAAAGTCGTTGGTACAAGACCGCTTATTCTCGTAGGATCAGCAATCATTATATTAAATGATAAACAAGAAGTATTGCTTCAATATCGTTCAGATACATATGATTGGGGTGTACCTGGCGGGGCGATGGAACTGGGTGAAACGACAGAAGAAACGGCACGTAGAGAGTTATTTGAGGAAACGGGGTTAACTGCAAAAATAATGCAATTTCTTGGTGTTCTATCAGGAAAAGAAGTATATTTCCGTTATCCGAATGGCGATGAAATTTTCAATGTCATTCATCTGTATCAGGCACATCATGTGAGCGGGGAATTAAAGCTCGATCATGAAGGGTTGAAACTTCAATATTTTCCAGTAGATAAGTTGCCAAAATTGAATGAAACGACAGAGAAAATTTTGCAAAAGTTTTTATATGCACTGACAGAATAGAAGGTTAATTCCTTCTATTTTTATTATATTAAATATTTTGATTTTTTAGTATGTTTATAGTATGATAGTTATAGATATACATCTTATGGAATTTCACCTAAAAACTTACTAGGGTACATAAGAGAGGGGCAAGTACAAAATGCATAATGTTGTTATTACAGCTGCAGTTCGTTCGCCAATTGGAACTTTTGGAGGAGCGCTAAAAAATGTAACGCCAGTAGAATTAGCTGTTCCTGTACTTCAGGAAGCTGTAAAACGAGGCGGGGTAGAACCACATGAAGTTGATGAAGTAATTTTAGGTCATTGTATTCAAAGAACTGATGAAGCAAATACAGCGAGAACAGCTGCATTAGCGGCAGGATTTCCTGACACAGTTACGGGATATACAATCCAACGTCAATGTTCTTCAGGTATGCAAGCAATTATGTCAGCTGCAATGCAAATCCAATTAGGTGTAAGTGATGTTGTTGTTGCAGGTGGAGTAGAAGCGATGAGTTCGAGCCCTTATGCATTGAAACAGCACCGCTGGGGACAACGTCTACAGCACGGAGAAATTCGTGATACGGTGTGGGAAGTGTTAGAAGATCCGATTCACCATATTATGATGGGTGAAACAGCGGAAAATTTAGTTGAACAATATGAAATTACAAGAGAGGAACAAGATGAAGTTGCTCTTCGCAGTCATACATTGGCACTGAAGGCAATCGAGTCTGGACACTTTGACGATCAAATTGTTCCTATTACAATAAAAGAACGTAGAAAAGAAGTTATATTTTCGAAGGATGAGCATCCACGTGCAGATATTACAGCGGAAAAATTAGCAGGGTTAAAACCAGCATTCCGTAAAGATGGGTCTGTAACTGCAGGTAATGCATCTGGCCTGAATGACGGAAGTGCAGTTCTAGTATTAATGAGCGAAGAAAAAGCGAAAGAAAAAGGCTTACAACCGTTAGCTAGAATTGTTGGATATTCAGTAGCTGGAGTAGACCCGAAAATTATGGGTATTGGACCAGCACCAGCAATTCGTAAAGGTTTAGAAAAAGTAGATTGGTCATTGGAAGATGCAGATTTACTTGAAATTAATGAAGCTTTCGCGGCTCAATATTTAGCTGTAGAGAAAGAGTTAGGCTTAGACCGTGAAAAAGTGAACGTAAACGGTAGTGGCGTAGGACTTGGGCATCCAATTGGTTGTACAGGGGCTCGTATTACAGTAAGTTTAATTCACGAATTAAAAAGACGTGGGTTAGAAAAAGGAATTGCCTCTTTATGCGTCGGTGGCGGTATCGGGGTTGCCTTATTTATAGAAGCACTATAAAAAAGAAGCAGCTATTGCTGCTTCTTTTTTTACGACTCAAATAGATGATGAAATAATCGATCACGATTTTCAAAGAAAAGTTTCGTCGTTTGGTAATGCTCAGTTTCTTCTAATGTGGATTCGTGAATCCCTTCTTGTGTTAAAGAATATATAGTGGATTCAGGGTAGGCCATTAAAATAGGAGAATGCGTCGCAATAACAAATTGTGAACCTTGTTCCACTAGCTCATGCATTCGAATAAGCATGGAAAGTTGTCTCATTGGTGATAAAGCTGCCTCAGGCTCATCTAAAATGTATAAACCTTGTCCTGAAAAACGGTTCATAAATAAGGAAAAGAATGATTCGCCGTGAGATTGTTCGTGTAGTGAAACGCCGCCGTAAGATTTTATAGCATCTATTTCATCAATATAAGAAGCAACGTTATAAAATGATTCAGCGCGAAGAAAGAAACCGTCGTTTGGTGTATTGAAACTTTTGGAAATTCGAAGGTATTCATGTAAAGATGAATGTGAATCGTTAGTGCTAAAGCGGAAATTCTTCGTTCCACCTTCTGCATTAAAGCCTAACGCAATTGCAATTCCTTCAAGTAATGTTGATTTACCCGTTCCATTTTCTCCAATAATGAATGTTACATTTGGATGAAAAACTAGTGATTGTAATGTTCGGATAGCAGGTAAGCAGTAAGGATATGCGGAAAAACTAGGGATATTTTCTTTTTTTAATGTAACATTTTGTAAAAAGGGTACGTCAATCAATATATAAACCTCAATTCATAACGGATTTTGATTCTAAAAAGGCGGCAAATACAAGTGTTAATGACACCTGAATTCCTTCCTTATTTTCTGAATATTTTATGTGGATTATATCATTTAAACTATCATATTCCAATGTGAAAATAAATATTGCATGAAGATCCATTCTCTCGTTATGATATATGGTATTCTATTGAAAATGTGAGAAGGAGTTAAAGTATGCCGTTTACATTTGCACATCCAGCAGCAGTTCTTCCTTTTGCGAAAAAGCATTCTAAACATATTTCAGTAACGGCTCTTATATTAGGTAGTATGGCGCCTGACTTTGAATATTTTTTACACTTTAGACCGTATGGTGTTATTGGCCATAAATGGCTCGGGTTCTTATATTTAAATTTACCGCTTGTATTTCTACTCGCATACATATATCACTACATTTTAAAAAAGCCGTTTATAACGCATTTACCTAAACCGTTTGCTGGTTATTATTCATATGCAATAGATGAGAGGTGGGGGCTACATACCTGGAAAGAATTCTTTGTATTTTGCTATTCTGCATTATTCGGTATGCTCACGCATGTTGTTTGGGATGCATTCACTCATAAGACAGGCTATTTCGTTATGAAAATACCATTATTACAAAGAGAATGGTACGGTATCTCTGTTTATAAATATATGCAACATGGAAGTACATGTATTGGTGTTCTACTATTAGTATACGTTTTATGGAAGTATAGAAATGAAATGGGTAAAGATCTTATTTTAGCTTCGGAAAAAAGAAAGTATTGGGTTTCAGTAATTGTTGTAGCAACTATTATATTTATCGTGCACGCGTTCCTAGATCCCTATTTTCATATTTTCCAAATTGGAGGTATAATAGTATCTGGACTGACAAGTTCATTTTGTGGACTTGTCATTGTTTCTATAGTTTACAAAGCCAGGGACTAATTTTATATTCATGAATGATAGCGTTAGGAGAAATGAAATGATGAAAGCATGGAAAAGTATTTTTGTTTTATGTAGTTTTCTTCTTATGTTAAGTGGTTGCTTCCATCAAGAAGAAAAGAAAGCTGAACCAAAGAAGAAAGAATCTATTCCTGAAACAAAAGAATATGGTGGGCGTGAGCTGAAAAAAGTAGGACAAAAAGTGAAAGAAACAGGATGGGGTACTTTCAAGTTAGAGCAGATGCATTCTGTGAATCAAACATTTGAAGTAGCGCCAATGAAAATTCACGTACAAGATGTGAAAGTAATTTCTTTATCACAGATGAGTGAAAAGGCAAAAAAAACATTGAAAGTATACACGGCACTAACTCCTGAAGAAGTAAAACGGAGATTAGGAGATAAAGTAAGCCAAGAAGATGCAGAATTATATGCATCGCTAAGTGGAACAGAGATTAGTAATACAATTCGTTACGTTGAGATTACATATAAAGTGGAGAATACCGGAAATAAAAATATGCAATTTTTCTCTATGAATGATGTTATGATTAATGGTAAGCAACATTTTAAAGTAGCCACTCAAAACTTTTTATATGACGAAGATACGTTAGTTGGTACAAAAAATGTATCAAGAGAAGACTATAAGCCTGGTGAAACAAGAGATGGTATTATTGGTTTAATACTTGACGATGGAAAAGACAAGGTAAAGGATATTCAGTTTACAACTGATGATTTACTTGCAGGAGATTCAGAAACACAAGATGTTGTAAAAGAGCCACAAACGTTTAACATCTCACTAAAATAATGTAAGGCAAAACAGTCAGCATTCAAATATTATGCTGACTGTTTTTTTATTTCTTTTATGTATGAATCTACATTTTGAAAAGGCACCTTAATTTTAAACGCATCTTTTTGTTCATTAAATTGCTTTTCATTGTAGGGACCGAAACGTTTATTGTGCTTTACGTCAATAATCCAATAATGTTCACTTTTTTTATTTGCAATTGCTGCGTCAGGGTTATTCGGATCTGATTTTTCCTCGGTTTGTTTTGCAATAATGTATTTATCATCCCAAGCAATGTTTGTAATTTTTGCAGGGATGTATTGTGTGGCATATACAGCATCTTGCGAGGGGAAAAGTTCAAATGCATTTCCAGAAGTACGTATGAGTTCGTATTCATCGTTAACCGTATAAGTTAAGTGACCTGTGTTTCCTGCACAACCAGTTAATAGGAAGGCGACGAATAGGATTATCCATTTTTTCAATATGGGAACCTCCTTTATAATGCTATTGTAACAAATTGTACAAGAAAAGTAAGAGAAACGCTAGTTTACAATGTTTTTTAGAAGTGGTACGATGAGACGGGTAAAGAAGGATATGAAGGAGTCGACATAAAATGAAGTTAAAGATACATCGTCCAGCGCTTGTAATGAATCGCATAGGTGCTTCCCTAATTGACATGTTTTTAATCTCGGTTATGTATGGTGCAGTAGTAGCTATTATGACTGGAAACTATAGTGCTATGTTTAAGCGCTTTAATATAAGCTTAGGTGATTTTAGATATGATTTCGCAGTAGTTTTTATATTAATGGCGATTTATTTTATTGTGTTACCCTTTATTTGGAACGGTGTTACACTTGGAAAAAAGGTAACGAGAATAAAATTAATTTCATTGAAGAGCGAAAAGCTAACGTTGCAAACATTAATTATAAGATTTTTTGTAGTGTTATTGCCGAACGTATTGCTATTAGGAATTCCATTAATATGTAATATATATATGATGTTGTTCCGCAAAGATAATTGTGGTTTTCAGGATTTAATTACAAAAACGAAAGTAATAAGTCTTGTATAATGAAAAAAAGACCTTTTTATATATAAAAGGGTCTTTTTGATTTTATAAGTATATGGGGAATGTTTACAGTAAGGAAAAGCTAAAATGTGTTAATTCTATTTATAATAGATTGAAAATTAAGAAAATGATATAATGATTAAAAATAATATCTTTATTCCGCCATATTGGGGCTGATTAAAATTTCACTTTATATAATAAGGGGGAGATTAAAATGACTGGAGGTAGTGTAATCTTTTGGGGGATTTTAATTTTCATCGGTTTAGTTTTCGATCAGCGTAATAATAAGAAAAAAGAAGGATAAAAAGTAAACGTTTACAAATAAAATAGCAATTTTTCTTGCTTGCAGATTAATCTTATAAAGGAGTATACTGAATGACGGTAAGACTTATAGAAGGGGTAATGAAAATGAAGCTTGCAGGAAAAGTTGCTATCGTAACTGGCGGTGGCATCGGTATTGGACGTAATACAGCTCTTTTGTTGGCTAAACAAGGCGCAAAAGTTATTGTGACGGACATTGATCAAGAGAGTGGACAAGCAACAGTGGAGGAAATTATGAATCTAGGCGGAGAGGCACTTTTTGTATCCTATGATATGGGAAAGCAAGGAGATTGGCAACGCGTTATTAGCATTACTTTGAATGCATTCAGTCGCATTGATATGCTTTTTCAAAATGCAGGTTTATATAAAATAGATTCTATTTTTTCTCGCCAACAAGAGAACGATTCCAATGTACTTTGTATTAATGACGTTTGGATAGAGATAAAACAATTAACGTCATCTTTTATGAAACAGCAAGAAGAAGTGGTGCTTAGTGATTTACCGATTTTCGGTATTATTAGCACGAAAGGACAATCATTTCATACAGTAGAAGCCCTAGTATAATAATGAAAACCGCCCTCAATATATGTGGACGGTTTTTTGTATGTGTATAGTAAAGATAAATTTTTTAGCGAATACGTTGTTCAGTTTGGTTATCAAAGAAATGCGCTTTATTCATATCAAATGCTAATTTAATTTGGTCACCAGGTGAAAACGTATGTCTTGCATCTACACGTGCCGCAAAATCTTGATTCCCAAGTTTCATATATAAAATGGATTCAGCACCTAATAACTCAGCGACTTCAATTTTTGTTGTGAAGGCAGTAGATTGTGAAGCTTCTAAAAATAGTAGTTCATCATGAATGTCCTCTGGACGAATACCTAAAACAATTTCCTTATTTACATAGCCTTGTTCACGTAGCATCTTCATTTTTCCTTCAGATACTTTAATTTTTATAGTATTGTCTATAACGAAATCGGTTTCAGTCAATTTACCACGGAAGAAATTCATCGCTGGTGAGCCGATAAATCCACCCACGAAAATGTTTTCTGGCGTTTCGTATACTTCTTTTGGAGTTCCAATTTGTTGGATTTTTCCATCCTTCATAACGACAAGACGCGAAGCCATAGTCATTGCTTCTGTTTGGTCATGTGTTACATAAATTGTTGTTGTTCCAAGGCGATGATGTAGCTTAGAAATTTCTGAGCGCATTGCAACACGGAGTTTAGCATCTAAGTTTGATAATGGTTCATCCATTAAGAAAACTTTTGCATCTCGAACGATTGCTCTACCTAACGCAACACGTTGGCGCTGTCCACCTGATAATGCTTTCGGTTTTCTATCTAAATATTGTTCAAGTCCTAAAATTTTTGCTGCATCTTTCACACGACGATCGATTTCATCTTTTGGTATTTTTCGAAGTTTTAATCCAAATGCCATATTATCATATACACTCATATGTGGATAAAGAGCGTAGTTTTGGAATACCATAGCGATATCTCGATCTTTTGGAGGAACATCATTCATTAGTTTACCATCAATTGAAAACTCGCCTTTTGAAATATCTTCAAGTCCAGCTACCATTCGTAATGTTGTAGATTTTCCGCATCCAGAAGGACCGACAAATACAATAAATTCTTTATCTTGAATGTGTAAATTAAAATCAGTTACAGCTGTTACGTTATTATCATATATTTTATAAATGTTTTCTAATTTAAGTTCTGCCATGGTATTTCCCCCTAGAAATAATTATGCAAACGTTTTCTTTGAGTTCATTATAAACGAATAGATTCAAAAAATAAATAAAAAAATAAAACGTTTTCATTTATTGGAGATTTATTAGTGGTTTTCATATGTTTTCTTAGAAAAAGAACAATAAAAATTGTAAGCGCTATTTTAAATTGAGATAGAATCTGTTATCATTCATTAATGAAAACGTTTGCGCCTTAAAAAAGAGAAAAATGAATGATGAATGAAATGGGGTAGCATAATGGAAAAACAATGGTGGAAAGAAAGTGTAGTATATCAAATTTATCCTCGTAGCTTTATGGATAGTAATGGTGATGGTATAGGAGATCTTCAAGGGATTATTTCAAAGCTAGATTACTTAAAAGAGTTAGGGATTGATGTGATTTGGTTATCACCAGTCTATGAATCTCCAAATGATGATAATGGTTATGATATAAGCGATTATTGTAAAATTATGAACGAGTTCGGAACAATGGAAGATTGGGATGAGCTATTACATGAAATGCATGAACGTAATATGAAACTTATGATGGACTTAGTTGTTAATCATACTTCGGATGAACATAATTGGTTTATTGAATCACGTAAATCAAAAGATAATAAATATAGAGATTACTATATATGGCGCCCTGGAAAAGAAGGGAAAGAACCGAACAACTGGGGAGCTGCTTTTAGTGGATCTGCATGGCAGTATGATGAAATGACGGATGAATATTATTTACATCTGTTTTCTAAAAAACAGCCAGATTTAAATTGGGATAATGAAAAGGTAAGACAAGATGTTTATGAAATGATGAAGTTTTGGTTAGAAAAAGGAATTGATGGCTTCCGTATGGATGTTATTAATTTTATTTCTAAAGAAGAGGGATTACCAGCTGTTGAAACAGAAGAAGAGGGGTATGTTTCAGGTCATAAGCATTTTATGAACGGTCCAAACATTCATAAATATTTACATGAAATGAATGAGGAAGTATTATCGCATTATGATATTATGACGGTTGGTGAAATGCCTGGTGTAACGACAGAAGAAGCGAAATTGTATACTGGAGAAGAACGAAAAGAGTTGCAAATGGTATTCCAATTTGAACATATGGATTTAGATTCAGGAGAAGGTGGAAAGTGGGATGTAAAACCATGCTCACTTCTTACTTTAAAAGAGAATTTAACAAAGTGGCAAAAAGCATTAGAGCATACCGGATGGAATAGCCTTTATTGGAATAATCATGATCAGCCTCGCGTTGTATCTCGTTTTGGTAATGATGGAATGTATCGCATTGAATCAGCAAAAATGTTAGCGACAGTTCTTCATATGATGAAAGGAACGCCATATATTTATCAAGGAGAGGAAATTGGAATGACGAACGTTCGATTCCAATCAATTGATGAATATCGAGATATTGAAACGTTAAATATGTATAAAGAAAAAGTGATAGACCATGGTGAAGATATAGAAAAAGTAATGGAATCTATTTATATAAAGGGTCGTGATAATGCTAGAACTCCGATGCAGTGGAATGATCAGAATCACGCTGGATTTACAAAAGGTGAACCTTGGATTACTGTAAATCCTAACTATAAAGAGATTAATGTGAAACAAGCAATCCAAGATGAAGGTTCAATTTTTTATTACTATAAGAAATTAATTGAACTACGCAAAAATAATGAAATAGTTGTGTATGGATCATATGATTTAATATTAGATAATGACCCTTCTATTTTTGCTTATGTAAGAACATATGGAGATGAAAAACTACTTGTCATTGCAAACTTTACTGCGGATGAAAGTGTATTTGAAATGCCTAAGGATATTAGTTATAGTGAATCAGAGTTATTTATACACAATTACGATGTAGAAATCGGATCAATAGATAACATTCCATTACGTCCGTATGAAGCGATAGTGTTCAAATTGAAATAAGAAAAAGCCTTATGCCATTTCGAACTTGGCATAAGGCTTTTTTGGATTACCATTTTAATATGGAGAATCCATATGGAGGAAGTGTAACTTGTAATACACTTGCTTCCGCTGAAAATTCTTCGTTTGTATAAATGTTAATTATTTTCTTACCAGTAACATGAAGAGGGAGTGAAACTGTAACTTCACTATTAGTAGGGTTTAAAACGAAAAAGATAGTTTCATCCTCATATGTTTTCGTATAAGAAATATAATTATGTTCATCATTTGCTTCGATGAATTGAAAAGTACCATGTCCTCCAAATGCTTTATGTTGTTTACGTAATAAAATCAATGTTTGTATATGGGTAAATAATGCATGATCTTGTTCTTTAGTATCCCAAATCATACATTTACGGCAATCAGGGTCCATGCCGCCATCCATACCAATTTCATCCCCGTAATAAATACAAGGAGAGCCGATGAAAGAAAGATGGAATACATAGAGCAATTTCAACTTATTTTTATCTCCGTTGCATGTTGTTAAAATTCTTGGAGTATCATGGCTGTCTAATAAATGAAATGCTGCTTCATTTACATTCATAGAGTAGGAATGTAGAGATTCTGTAATTTGCTTCATGAATTCACTTGCTTTAATGGAATCGTTAGCAAAGTAAGAAAGTAGAGCATTTGTAACAGGATAGCTCATGACAGCATCAAATTGATCGCCTTGTAGCCACGGAAGGGCATCGTGCCAAATTTCTCCCAAAATATATACTTCAGGATTTAGTGTCTTTATTTCAGTTCGGAATTCTCTCCAAAAGTTGTGATCGACTTCATTGGCGACATCAAGGCGCCAGCCATCTATATTGAATTCTCGTACCCAATAACGTCCTACTTCAAGTAAGTATTCTTTTACATCTGGATGAGCTGTATTTAATTTAGGCATATACGGTGTAAAGGCGAAAGTATCATAATTTGGAAGTGGTTCGGTTATAATCGGAAATTCATGAATGTGGAACCACTCTTTATATGCGGACTTCTCACCATTCTCTAGTACGTCTTGAAATTTCTCGAAAAAGTATCCACTATGATTAAACACAGCATCGAGCATTACTTTTATACCGTGCTTATGACATTCTTCAACGAGCTCTTTAAAAGTTTCTTTCGTCCCAAATTGTGGGTCAATTTCCATATAGTCAATTGTGTCATATTTATGGTTTGAATGAGCTTTGAAAATAGGTGTGAAATATATTCCGGAAATGCCAAGCTTAACAAGGTAATCAAGGTTTTGAATAACACCAGAAAAATCTCCGCCGAAAAAATTAGTTGGAGTTGGATTCGCACTTCCCCAAGGAAGGGTGTTTTCTGGATTCAGCGTACTATCGCCATTAGCGAATCGCTCAGGGAAAATCTGATACCAAATGGTGTCTTTAATCCAAGATGGTGCTTTGAATACATCATCTGCATGAATAAATGGAAAACAGAAAAAGTTACCAACATCATCATTTGGAATGCTAGAAAAGAATCCTCGCTCTGCATAAATAAGAGTGTCTGTTTCAGATTTTAATTCAAACCCATAACGTAAGCGCTTAAATTTTGGTTCAATTGCAATGGACCAATAATCAAATAATGCAGTAGAACCCGTTTTTTTCATGGGTGTACTTGCTGATATCCATTTCCCGTCTTTCCATTCGTAAGGATCACCGTAAATAAGATCGGCGCTTTGAATATCATCTCTCTTAGTACGTACTCGGATGTGAATTGTTTGTTCATCATAAGCGTATGCATAATTATCTTTCGGCCTATGATAAATGGCTTCTTTAAACATATAGAAAATCCCCCTTCAATATCTCTATACATAGTATTCCCTTAAGTGTAATAATAAAGCCTGTATTGCAAACGATTGCCTTTCTCGTAGCTTTAATATTGCTTATAAGAGTAGTATTCATTTTATATAAAGTCAATGTATAAAGAGTATAATGACATAATTTTTAAATTAATATTTGCAAAATGAATAAAAGAATGTATAATGATAGACAAATAGCGCAAACGTTTTCATAGATTGAGATATTGTTTGCGCTTCAATTAAACTATTAAATGCAAACGTTTTCAGTTACTGAGGTACATAGACAATTTAGGGAGGTTTTTGGGATGAAGAAAGCATTATCATTATTAACGGTTTCAGCATTATCTATTGGTATGTTATCTGCATGTGGACCGAAAGATTCAGGGAAAAAAGAGGAAAGTAAAGCGAAAAAAGACTATGATCTTCTTGTTTGGGAAGATGATAAAAAAGGTGTTGGTTTAGAACCAGCAGTGAAAAGCTTTGAGGAAAAATATAAAGTAAAAGTAAAAGTTGTTGAAATGCAAATGACAGATCAAGTGAAGAAGTTACGCCTTGATGGGCCAGCGGGGACTGGACCAGATGTTGTAACATTGCCACACGATCAAATCGGAAATGCAGTAACAGAAGGTTTACTTTCTGAAGTGAAAGCAGATGATGCTGTAAAGAGTAAATTTACTAATTCATCAATAGAAGCACAGACATATAATGGAAAATTATATGGTTTACCAAAAGCAATTGAGACACCAGTCTTTATTTACAATAAAAAACTAATGCCAAAAGCGCCAGAAACGATGGACGAGCTGTTTAACTTCTCAAAAGAATTTACGAAAGATGGCAAGTACGGATTTTTAGCATTAGGAGATAACTTCTACTTTGCTAATGCATTCATGGCAGGTATGGGCGGTTATGTATTTGGTGAAAAAGATGGAAAGCCAAATGCAAGTGATGTTGGATTAAATAATAGTGGAGCAGTACAAGGTGCTGAATATCTTCAAAAATGGTACAAGGAAAAATTATTCCCAAAAGGTATTATCGGTGAATCAGGTGGGCCTGCTGCTGATGGACTATTCAATGAAGGAAAAGCAGCTTCTATCATGAATGGCCCATGGGCGTTCCAAGCAATGGAAAAGAACGGGATTGATTATGGCGTTGCTCCAATGCCGAAATTACCAAATGGTCAACCAATGAAAACGTTTGTTGGGGTTAAAGGATGGCATGTAACAAGTTTCTCTAAACAAAATGATTTAGCTACAAAATTCACTGAGTGGGTAACAAATGAAGAAAACGCAAAAATTCGATTTGAGAAAACAAAAGAAATTCCTCCAGTAAAATCAGTAATGGAAGATCCAATTATTAAAGATAACGAAGCTGCAAAAGCAGTTGCAACGCAATCTGAAAATGGAATTCCAATGCCAAACATTCCAGAAATGCAAGAAGTTTGGAAACCAGCTGGAGATGCGCTTCAATTAGTTGTTACAGATAAAGAGGCACCAAAAGCGGCGCTTGATAGTGCAGTGAAACAAATTAAAGGTAATATTGAGGCAAATCATAACAAGAAAAAATAAGGTGAAATTCGTGCCTCTAATATGAGAGGCACGAATTCTCTCCCTTCCATGTAGGAAGAAAAAAGGGGGAAGGAACATGCAAACATCTATGGAACCAGCAAATGGGTTAAACCATTCAAAGCATAGGAAAATGGCAACCATGTTATCAATCATTCCAGGCGTGGGCCAAATGTATAATAAACAATTTGTAAAAGGTCTTATTTTTCTAGTATTAACAGGTTCTTTTATTGTAGCCTTTGCTGATTTATTAAATATGGGATTATGGGGTATTGTAACGCTTGGTACAGAAGTTCCACGTGACCATTCTGTCTTTCTATTAGTAGAAGGAATCTTGGCCCTTATCGTTATCGCTTTTGGGCTAGGCATATATGCATTTAACTTATATGATGCATACCAAAATGGAAAGAAACGTGATAGCGGAACACCGTTAAATTCTGTAAAAGAGCAATATCGTAATTTGTTAGATCAAGGTTTTCCTTATTTAATGGTTTCACCAGGTTTTCTACTACTTATCTTTGTGGTCGTATTTCCAATCATCTTCGTAATTTTAATTGGATTTACAAACTATGATTTATATCATTCTCCTCCAGCTAAATTAGTAGATTGGGTGGGCTTTAAAAACTTTATTGATATTTTCACTTTACCGATGTGGAGAGAGACATTTGTAAGTGTATTCTCTTGGACTGTCATTTGGACATTCGTTGCAACAACATTACAAGTTGCACTTGGTATTTTCTTAGCGATTATCGTAAATCAGCCTGGTATTAAAGGAAAGGCGATTATTCGAACAATCTTCATTTTACCGTGGGCGGTTCCAGCATTCGTATCTATTCTTGTTTTCTCTGGTATGTTTAATGAAACATTCGGAGCGATTAACAATCAAGTATTAGCTTTATTCGGAATTGAAAAGATTGCTTGGATGACAGATCCATTTTGGGCGAAGATTGCTTTAATTATGATTCAAACGTGGCTTGGGTTCCCGTTTATCTTTGCGATGACAACAGGTATACTGCAATCGATTCCGGGAGAATTATATGAAGCGGCTACAGTAGATGGAGCGACAGCTTGGCAACAGTTTCGTAAAATTACATTGCCACTTGTGTTATATGCAACAGCACCAATATTAATTACGCAATATACGTTTAACTTTAATAACTTTAGTATCATCTATCTATTTAATGGTGGAGGTCCTGCTGTAGCTGGACAAGACGCAGGTGGAACGGATATTTTAATTTCATGGATTTATAAGTTAACGATGACTTCAGCGCAGTACGGAAAAGCAGCAGCTCTTACAATGATATTATCGTTAATTGTTATTACAGTTGCGTTATGGCAATTTAAGAGAACAAAATCATTCCAAGAAGAGGATATGATGTAAATGAATATTAAAAGACAGAAGATGTTACGTCTCTCATTAAGTTATTTAGTTATTTTCGTAATGTGTGCCATCATTTTCTATCCGTTATTATGGATTATTGGCTCATCGTTTAATCCAGGTGATAGTTTATCTGGATCAAGTATTATTCCACAAAATGCAACGTTAGATCATTATCGTAAGTTATTAGATCTAGAGAATAGTAATTACTTACTATGGTATAAAAACACATTAAAAGTAAGTGTTTTAACGATGATTTTCTCAGTGTTAGCAATTAGTTTTACCGCTTATGCATTTTCGAGATATCGTTTTGTTGGAAGAAAAAATGGTTTATTAACATTTTTAATTCTGCAAATGATTCCAAACTTTGCAGCGTTAATTGCTTTATACGTATTAGCTCAATTAACAGGATTAATTGATACACACCTTGCATTAATTTTAATTTATGTAGGCGGGGCTATTCCGATGAATACATGGCTTATGAAAGGGTATTTTGATACGATTCCGAAAGAACTGGATGAATCAGCTCGAATGGATGGAGCAGGACATTTTCGTATTTTTTGGCAAATCATTATGCCACTTGCAAAGCCAATCGTAGCGGTTGTAGCGTTATTTACTTTCATTGGTCCATTTACAGATTTCATTTTAGCGAGTATTATTTTGCGAACACCAGAAAATTATACTTTAGCAGTTGGATTATATGAAATGGTTGCGAAGAAATTCGGTAATGAATTTACAACGTTTGCAGCGGGTTCTGTGTTAATTGCGATCCCAATTTCAATTTTATTCCTATCACTACAAAAATACTTTATTTCTGGTTTAACAGCTGGAGGTACAAAAGGATGAAAAATGGGACATTACGTCCCATTTTTCTTTTCATCTCCCTATAAATAAGTTTATAGGGAGATGAAAAGAGATTTGACATCACATGTGAAAAGAAGTGAAATAAATAGTATATTATAGTATAGGAAAAAATAGCTATATCCCTTACAATACATGAAGAGGGAGAATAGGATTAGTTTTGCAAGATATAAGAAATGAAAGTTTATGACTTGCAATGAGTGCGAGATAAAATATATGAAAAATGGCAGAGAAATGAGAGGAGGGGGATTTTTATGACAGTTACAATTAAAGATGTGGCGAAGCAAGCGAATGTTGCACCATCAACAGTTTCTCGTGTAATTGCTGATAATCCAAGTATAAGTGAAAAGACAAAGCGCCGTGTTAGGAAAGTGATGAGTGAATTAGGGTATCATCCCAATTTAAATGCGAGAAATCTTGCGAACCAAACGACGAAAACACTTGGTCTTGTTATGCCAAGTTCTGCAAGTAAAGCTTTTCAAAATCCATTTTTCCCAGAAGTTATAAGAGGGATTAGTTCATTTGCACACGTAGAAGGTTATGCGCTTTACATGTCGACAGGTGAAACGGAAGAAGAAATTTTTAATGGTGTCGTAAAGATGGTACAGGGACGCCAAATTGGTGGCATTATTCTTTTATATTCAAGGGAGAATGATCGGATTATTCAATATTTACATGAACAAAATTTCCCGTTTGTTTTAATAGGAAAACCATATGATCGAAAAGATGAAATTACATATGTAGATAATGACAATTATACAGCTGCAAGAGAAGTGGCAGAATATTTAATTTCATTAGGGCATAAGCAAATCGCGTTCATTGGTGGTGGATCAGATTTACTTGTAACGAGAGATCGTTTAGCTGGTATGAGTGATGCCTTGAAATTAGCAGACATTGTATTACCAAAAGAATATATTTTACATTTTGATTTTTCGAGGGAAAGTGGTCAACAAGCTGTTGAGGAATTAATGGGACTGCAGCAACCGCCAACGGCAATTATGGCAACGGATGACTTAATTGGACTTGGTGTGTTAAGTGCTCTTTCTAAAAAAGGATTCGTTGTACCGAAAGATGTTTCTATTGTAAGCTTTAATAATGCTTTATTATCAGAAATTGCGAGCCCTCCACTTTCGACAGTTGATGTGAATATTTATCAGCTAGGATATGAGGCAGCAAAAGCTTTAGTTGATAAAGTAGAGAATGCAGAATCCACTGCAAAGTGTATCATTATTCCTCATAAATTACTAAAACGTCAAACTTGTGATCATTATGCATAAAAAAGCTAAGAGTTTAACTCTTAGCTTTTTTCATTAGAAAGGCTTCTAATCGGTCGCAGCCTTCTTTTAAAGTTTCGATACTATACGCATAGGACAAGCGAAGGTAGCCTTCACCGTATTCAGAGAATGCTGTTCCAGGAACTACAGCTAGTCCCGCTTCTTTGACAAGATCAAGTGCAAAATCAAATGATGAAGATGTCAAATGACCAACATATGGGAATAAGTAAAATGCACCTGTTGGCTTTTCAACTGTTAATCCCATTTGAGTGAGTCTATTATATACGTAATCACGGCGTTTTTTATATTGGTGGCGCATCATTTTTGGTGCGTCTTTAGCTGCTGTTAATGCTTCAATTGCAGCGTATTGAGCGATTGAAGTAGCACACGTTACATTGTATTGATGAACTTTTAATATGTGTCCTGCTAAATAACTTGGTGCAAATAAAAGTCCAACACGCCAGCCAGTCATAGAATGTGATTTAGATAAACCGTTAATGACAATTGTTTTTTCACGCATTTCTGGGAAATGAGCGATAGATGTATGCTTTTGTTCATATACAAGCTCGCTATAAATTTCATCTGAAAGGACGAAAATATTTTTATCTTTTAAAACATCTACAATATCTTTTAGCTCTTCTGTTGATAAAGTTACACCGGTTGGGTTAGAAGGATACGGTAGTACGATACATCTTGTTTTTTCTGTAATAGCATTTTTAAGCGCTTCAGCTGTTAAACGAAATCCAGTTTCACGAACATCTACAAAAATAGGCGTTGCACCGCATAATCGAATAATAGGTTCGTAGCCTGGATAAATAGGAGCAGGTAAAATTACTTCTGTTCCTGGCTCTAAAATCGTTCGGAATGCAACATCAATTGCTTCGCTAGCACCGATTGTAACGATGGTTTCGTTTTCAGGTGAATAATGTAAATCGTAGTTATCTTTTACGAAGTTACAAGCTGCCTTACGTAATTCTAGTAAACCAGCGTTATGTGTATAGCTTGTATAGTTTTCTGTAATAGCCCGTTTAGCCGCTTCTTTCACGAGAGAAGGTGTAGGGAAATCGGGTTGTCCAATTGTTAAAGAAATCAAATTATCATAGTTTTGAATCATGTTAGAGAACTGACGGATTCCAGAAATTTGGATGTCCTTCACTCTAGGGTTAATGAATTGTTCCATTGTATCTCCCTTTCTTCCGTTTGAAAATTAAGTTCATTTTATCATATTTTCTATGATTACGCTTTGTATATGTTATTTAGAAAGAGAGAGAAAAGAGAAAAAAAGCCGCTATAAGCGACTTTTTAATATCCGTATTCCCAATCTATTTCATCTTCATTCCAGAGTACAGAGGATACCTTGCCAAGGTGAACGACTGATTCGTTTACAGCACATGTGCAGTTTTCATCTCCCGCTTTATGCTGTAACTCTTCATATACTGATTTTTCAACATTTTCTAGAACAACCAAATTTTCTTCTTTTAAAACAAGCGTAGTACCCGCCATATTTATCTTCCTCCTACTAAAGTAATGATCACTTATTTGTAAACATAGATAGTATGGATTATATGCTGTATTTTGCTATAATTGTCCGTCTAAAAAAGTATTTTTATATTTTCTTTGTAATCCGTATTCATTGTATACTGCACGAAGGAAATTTGGTACAGGGTTTACAATCATTTCGAAAATCTGTAACAATTATTATGAGTTGTTAACAAAGAATTAACAAATATGTTAAGAAAAATCAAAATTTTAAAACAAATACACCTATAAAATGATATAATCATATCAAAATACATATAGGGGATGAGAGGTTATGGAGCTTATCCGTGATTTATTGATTCAAATTGCCATCATAATTTTGCCACTATTTTTATATGAAGCGATTCGTTTAAATCGCTATCAAGAAATGCCTCCGAAGCCAAATCGTTACTTTATTATGTTTTTATCTAGCGTTACGCTCGTTCTCTCCATGACATACTCTATTTGTTTTGGCAATGTGTGTGGGTATAACTTTCACCCCATTCCAATTGTCAGTGGTTTTTTATATGGTGGGATTGTTGGTTTAATCCCAGCGGTTATTTTTGTTGCATATGAATGGTTACTAAAGGGAATGAGCTTTCTTCCAGTTTTAGAAGTAATATTTCTATTGATAGTTCCGCTATTTTTATCAAAGAAATGGTCTCTTTTTTCAAGGGATAAGAAATTAATTTTAGCATTTATGATTTCATCATTTTATGTGCTTGTTTCTTTAGTATTAGGCATGATTAATGTTCTTTTGGAAACAGGATTTACACCGTATATTTCGCAAATATATAGCGGATTTATATTTGCCTCGCTTATCATGGTCATGACAATGGTATTTCAGGTGTATTTAACTGAATATTTAAATGAAAATGCATTGCTACGTACAGAGATGCAAAAATCAGAAAAGCTTAATATTGTAAGTGAGTTAGCAGCAAGTGTGGCACATGAAGTTCGAAATCCACTAACTGTTGTTCGTGGATTTATCCAATTGCTAGAAAGTACGGAAGATGTGAAGAATAAGGATTATATGCGTCTTGTATTAGCTGAATTGGATCGGGCGGAACAAATTATTTCAGATTACTTAAATTTAGCAAGGCCGCAAATTGAGAAAAAAGAACACATTTGTTTATCAGCCCAATTAATAGAAATGACCACTCTTATGTCGTCATTTGCAGCGATGCAAGGTGTATATTTACAAGTTGAAATTTCAGAAAGCCTTTATACGATTGGTGATAAGACAAAATTGAAGCAAGCTATTATGAATGTTGTTAAAAATGGTATTGAAGCAATTCAAGGAAATAAAGGATATTTAAAAGTAACAGCTATTCAAAAAGATGAAACAATCATAATAAGAGTTAAAGATAGTGGTGTTGGTATGACGAAAGAACAGTTAGCAAGGCTTGGGCAACCATATTATTCTTTAAAAGAAAAAGGGACAGGATTAGGACTTATGGTAACATTTAGTATTTTACAAGCGCATAATGGTACATTGGAATATAAGAGTGAAAGTGGAAAAGGCACTGAAGCAATTATTATATTACCAGCTGTACAAAATAAGGAATAAAAGTTACCGATGAAAGGTAACTTTTTAATTTATATTGTTTATTCATTTGTTTTTTCTTGTTTTGCTCGGCTAAATAAACTTTTAAATGATTGAAAGAAGCTTTGCTCTTTTGAGGCAGCAACCATTCTTTTTGTTTCTTGAATTTCTCGAATAACTTGCATAAGCTGTGCATCACGGTTACTGTCTTTGTTATAAATTTGACTAACAAGTTTATTCATTTTTTCTTCCTGTTTGGATTCTCGTTTATACATATGATTCATTAATAAGTCCATCTTTTCTTTTTGCAGTGCATCTGTTTGAGCGGCGTGATCGACTAACTCTTGAAGCATTTTTTCTTGAGAGCCTTCTTTTACATAAACTTGTTGCATCAATTCGTCTAGTTTCTCATCCTTTAAACGATTTTGTGTAATTAGAGTAGAATTTTGATGAATAATTGCTTCATTTAATTGAGCTAGCATTTCAAGTTTTAACATGAACTCCTCAAAGTTACGCCCATCTTCTTTTTCTTTCGTTTGTATCTCTTGCTTATCTTGTATAACTGGTACAGGTGGGGCCTCTTTTTCTTTTAAAATAATCGGTATCGTTTCTGAAATATCTTCTTGTAATGTAGCAGCTCTTTCGTGTATAGATTTCAATAGTTTTAAATCATCAAGTTTATAAATACGAGCATCAGCTGTTTTGGAAATCATATAACCATGTTCCTCTAACAGCTGACTATATTTGCGAACTATATGTTTTGGGATGCCTGTTTTATTCGTGACATCTTTCGTTTTATAGGTAGCTTCCATCATATTTCCTCCCCAAAAAGTATCGTATATATCATTTCAATCTTTTATGAGGACTTCCTTTGAAAAAGAATGTCGGAAGGCTATTAGTTTTCTACAGCATTAGTGAAAAAATGAAAATTTTTGGCGGAATGGCAAGGAATAACTAAAATAATGTCTGAAAACATATACAGGAGAAGTTTGTTATAATAACGGAGGAAAAGAAACTGGTAGAAACATGGAGGTATACATGAAGCAATTAAAAGGTATTATCATTTCAATTATCGCAATTCTGTCTATTTTAGTAGCAGTTTATGAAGTACTTGTGCCAGAGGAAACAAGTGTAAAGAAAACGAATACGTATGATCAAGTGTTAGAATTTCCGAAAGAACGTTATCCAGAGACAGGAAAACATATTACGGATGCTATAAAAGAAGGGCATTCAGAAGTTTGTACAATCGATCGTGGTGGTGCTGCAGATAGAAGGAAATTGTCGTTAGCACCATATCCATCAAAAAAAGGGTATGATCGTGATGAATGGCCAATGGCGATGTGCAAGGAAGGCGGAAAAGGAGCACATATTGAATATATAAGTCCGGCGGATAACCGTGGAGCAGGCTCTTGGGTAGGGAATAAGTTAGATAAATACCCAGATGGTACGCGAGTAAAATTTGAAGTGAAGTAGTAGTTGTATATTTCATAATGAAGGAGAAGGGGAACTATGGAGTTAACGATTTCTTATTCGCAATTAATGTTGATGAACTATGACGGTGAGCAGCCTTATGTAGATTGGACTGATGAAGATTTTGAAAGAGGTTATGCTAAGGCAGATGGAACTGTTATTTTTGAAGCACTTTCTGATTATACTTGTGAAGTGAAAGTGACCCCAGGGAAACATATTGAAAAAGAAGAAGTAGTTAGAACGATTACGGTTCCTTTTACAGTTGAAAATGAAAGTATCGTTATAACGAGTATTCTTTCTAATAAATTTCAAATACCTATTCCAAATGGTGAGTATACAGTTGTATTACAAGCAATTCCTCTTGAAGAGCCAACGGATGATGAATTATATAAAATACAATATGAATTCTTTTTTGAAAGTAAAGAATAAAAAATGGGTTATCCTGAGAAAAGGATAACCCATTTTTGTTATGCGTTTGTTTTTAAAAGGGAACGAGCATCTTTCGCTGCTTGCACCATATGTTCTAAAGCTGGAATAACTTCTTCTGTTCTTCTCGTTTTTAAACCACAATCGGGATTAATCCAGAAATATTTAGGATCACATACTTCTAAAGATTGTTCTACGATTTTATACATTTCATCTTTACTCGGTACACGTGGGCTATGAATATCATATACACCTAGGCCAATGCCTTTTTCATATGTTGTATGTTTTAATGTATCAATAAATTCTCCGTGACTTCTTGATGTTTCGATAGAAATTACATCTGCATCTAATGCGCGAATCGCGTCAACAATATCTTCGAAGTTACTGTAACACATATGAGTATGAATTTGTGTTTCATTTGCTACAGAAGAAGTTGCTAAAAGGAAGGATTGTACTGCCCATGTAATATAAGCATCCCAATCTTTTTCTTTTAGTGGCATTCCTTCACGAAGTGCGGGCTCATCGACTTGGATTACTCTAATTCCAGAAGATTCAAGTAGTTCAATTTCGTGACGAAGAGCTAGTGCAATTTGATACGAAACTTCTTTTCTTGGAATATCATTTCGAACGAAGGACCAATTTAAAATTGTAACAGGTCCGGTTAACATTCCTTTTACAACTTTCTCTGTTAAGCTTTGTGCATAAACTGTTTCCTTAATAGTCATGCCGTTAATAAAGGCTACATCACCATAAATAACAGGTGGTTTTACGCAGCGGGAACCGTATGATTGTACCCAACCGTTTTTAGTGAATGAGAAACCAGCAAGGCGCTCACCAAAATATTCGACCATGTCAGTTCTTTCAAATTCACCATGTACAAGTACATCAAGCCCAATTTCTTCTTGGTAACGAATCCATTTTTCTGTCTCTTTTTCAATAAATTGTTCATATTGGTCATTTGAAATAACACCGTTACGCCATTCTTTTCGCGTTTGACGAACTTCAGTTGTTTGCGGGAAGCTACCAATAGTCGTTGTTGGTAATAGCGGTAACTCTAGAGCAACTTGTTGTAATTCGTATCGTTTTTCAAATGGAAGAGGACGTGAAAAATCTTCTTCTTTTAGTGCTGTTCGTGCTGCTTTGACATCTTCTCGGTTACGTGCAGCAGATGAACGAATTGTATGATGTACGTTTCGATATGTTTCCAGCTCATTACTAATGCTTTCTGTACCTTGAGTGAGAGCGGAATGAATAAGAACTAACTCTTCTAATTTTTGATTTGCAAATGCTAACGCATCAAACAGCTCAGTCGATAAGTGAGTTTCTTCTGTTTTATCGATTGGTGTATGTAATAAGCTACAAGAAGGCTGAACGATGATATCTTTCGTTTGGACTTGTTTTTGTAACGTTGTAAATAACTCAAGAACTTCATCAAGGTCAGCTCTCCAAATGTTACGGCCATCTATACAACCGACAGCTAAAGTTTTATCAGCTGGGAATCCATATTTTGAAATAGCATTTAGATTACCTTCTTTACCATGAATGAAATCTAATCCAATACCGGATACCGGGAATGTAATAATTTCTTCATAGTTTTCTTCTACGCTATCAAAATATGTTTGTAAAAGAAGAGTCGCATTTGGAACTTCTTTACGAATAGCTTCATAAATTTCTTTTGCTTGTTGAACTTCTTTTTTAGTTAAAGAAGCGAAAATCGGTTCATCAACTTGAATGGCTTGTGCCCCAGCTGCATGTAGTTCTGAAAGCAGTTGTACGTAAGGTGCAACTAACTGTTTTAAAATGTTAGGAAATTGTTCTTGTGTATAGCCTTTAGCTAATTTTAAGAAAGTATATGGTCCTAAAATAACAGGCTTTCCATCTACTCCTAATTCTTGTTTTGCCTCTTCGTATAAGCGAAGTGGGCGATTATCTTTTAAAGAGATTTGTAATCCCTCTTCATATTCAGGAACGATATAGTGATAGTTTGTGTTAAACCATTTTGTCATTTCGGAAGCTACGTGATCTTTAGAGCCACGCGCCATTGCGAAATATACATCAAGGTAAGATGTAAACTCAGAAAAACGTGATGGAATAAATCCTAGCATATAGGCAGTATCCAAAACGTGATCATAATATGTAAAGTCGCCAATTGGAATGAGTTCAATCCCTTTTTCTTGCTGTACTTTTACGTGTTGAAGGCGAATTTCTTTCATTGTTGTTAAAAATTGTTCTTCATCGATTTTATTGGACCAAAAAGCTTCCAATGTTTTTTTCCACTCTCGTTGTAGTCCGATACGTGGATAACCTAAGTTACTTGTTTGAATTGCCATTTTAAATTCCTCCCTAATTGAAAGTAAGCATTTCCGTTTACTAGGAAATACCTATAACAAAAAGTACAAAGACATAGAAAATAAGCCTTCCTTTTTGTTTTAACACCTCATCATCATCCGTGAATCTATCAGTGTTGTTAAAACAGGCAGGTCTCCTGACTTATGCTTCATATAATTTCTTTCACCTTCCCGTTTTCACAGTGGCACCAAAAAGAAATCTCAGCATTTACAGTGGCGGGACCGTGTTGGAGTTTCACCAAGCTTCCCTTTTAAACACGAAACGAAACTTTCGTGTACCTATTTTCCTTTTGAAAGGAATTTAACAAGCGATATGATATTGAAACAAATTCTAACACAATTTTTGGAATTTTGTCTACTGTTTTGAAATAAGAAAATTCAAAAGTTTTTATTTCTTATTATTATGACTTTTCATCCTGGATTAACTAATAATATTACAGTATAAAAAGAGAAATTGAGCTATGAAAGAAGTAGGGATGCCTTCTTTCATAGCTCAATTTTCATCTATAGCAACTTCTGAAAGTCGGCCTGCTATAGCATCTTTAAGGAGGGTGTTTAGCCATTGTAATTCAACTGTAATATGCTCAATTACACTTTGCAAAATATATAGTTGTGCACGTGGAACCTTTCCTTTATTACAATCATATATCGTTTGCATAGTATGTAAATATTGAAGAGTATCGTTTTTCTTTTTTTCTAAAATAGGAACTAATTCGTGATCATTGCTAAAGTGAGCGAAAGATAAGGCCGAATAAATAGGTTTATATATTTGGTTTTTGGCTTCGAATTGTTTTAATAGTAAAGTGTGGAATAGTTTTTTGCCTTCTTCTGTTATATGAAAAATCGTTTTGTCAGGTCGATTTGTGTCTCTAATTACATTTGTAATATGAATTGCGCCTTGCTTTTCTAATTGCTCGAAGGCGTAATAAAGTGATCCTTTAGCATATTTAATGTAACAATCCATTTGTCGTTCTTTCATAATATGCTGCACTTCATATGGATGTTTATCTCCTTCGAGTAGCAAGCCGAGAATGACTAATTTCATGCTCATGCTGTCTCAACTCCTGTATATAAAAACTTTATCTAGTAAGATCCCCACCCAAAAATTCAGCGGAAGCAAAGAAGTTAGGTGGGGATTAACTGCCCGTAAAAGCCCGATTGGTGAGGGCTAATAATCAGTGGGGGATGAACACCCCCCCACTGATTAAAGTTTCACTTTATACATATTATAAACGGCATATCCTTTTTCATAAAGGAATATGCCGCTTCTTTTTTATATTAACTAACTTGCTTTTGTTTTTCTTTCTTTTTAGGGCCTGTAAAGAGGCGTTCATTTCCCATAAGTAAAATACAAATAATACTTAGTACAGCCGGGATGAGTGCCCAGAAGAATGTATTCGCAATAGATGTAGCGAGAGCTTCTTTAATACCCGCTAATATTTCAGCAGGAATTTTTGCGGTAGCGCCTGGTGATAATAAGAAACTTGTGTCTCCGCCTTTTGGAGCTAATTTTGCTAGTTCAGGGGGAAATACAGAGTTTAGTTTATCTGTAAAAATATGATTTTGAATTGTACCGAAAATCGTTACACCAAGAGTCATACCGAGTGATCGGAAGAATGAGTTTGTTGATGTCGCCGAACCACGGTCCCGCATTTCCAACTTGTGAATAGAAGACATACTTAATACTGAGAATGAGAAACCAACACCAAGCCCAGCGAGAATCATAAATAGTGTTACGAGTAAACGAGGTGTGTCCATTGTTAAAGTACTTAATAAATAAATACCAAGAACGAAGAAGACACCAGATACCATCATAATGTTACGATAGCTTGTTCGAGAAGCTAATTGTCCTCCTGTTTGACTTCCAATTACAGAACCAACCATCATTGGTGTTAAAATTAATCCAGCATTAGAGGCGGAACCTCCAAGAACGCCTTGAATGAAGATTGGAATATAAACTGTACAGATAATAAAAGCGGCACCATAGAAAAAGGCAACTCCTTGGCTAGCTGCGAATAAAGGTTTTTTAAATAGATGGAACGAAATAATAGGCTCGGTTGCTTTTCGTTCTACAAAGAAGAAAATAATAAGCGTAATAAATACTGTTGTAAATAAGCCAATAATTACAGTGGAATTCCAGGCATATTCCTTACCACCAAGTTCTAATGCGAACATTAAGCAAACGATACTTATGACAAGTGTAATAGCACCAGCCCAATCAATTTTTTGTTTTCTAAATTCTAGAGACTCACTGTAGTATTTAGTAATGAAGAAAAAGGAGATAAGTCCTAATGGAATATTAATATAGAAGACCCAATGCCAACTTATATAGTCAGTAATATAAGCACCTAATAAAGGACCGAATACACTAGATGTCCCAAAAACAGCACCGAATAGTCCTGTCATCTTCCCGCGTTTTTCTGGTGGGAAGATATCATACATAATTGTGAAGGCGATAGGCATAAGGGCACCACCACCGATACCTTGAATAGCTCTATAAATACTTAATTGCTCAATACTTGAAGCTGTTCCGCAAAGAGCAGAACCGAATAAGAAAAGAATGAGGCCGCCAATATAAAAACGTTTCCGCCCGTACATATCAGAAAGTTTCCCGAAGATAGGCATCCCTGCCATTGTTGCTACCATATAAGCTGATGTGACCCAAACAAACTTATCAAATCCTCCTAGGTCTCCAACGATTGTTGCCATTGCGGTTGCAACGATTGTATTATCCATTGCGGCCATTAATATACCAAGCAGTAAACCAGCAACAACAAATTTTGTCTTGTTGGCGTCTTTTTTTAATGGTTGAGTTTCCAAATATAACCCTCCTTTAGAAATAAGTAAACTATATTAAGTTTTGAGTGCAGTGGATAAAAAATTTTAAATGTATAGTTGATTTTAATTCCTTTTCCATAAGTGCACTGATATGCCATAAAGAATATTATAGTCAAATTTGACTATAAGGCAAACTTTTTCTTCCGTCAAAATATTCTTTCGTATGAGTAGAGAACGAGTGAGCCATACTGAATATTGCTATAAAGGAAATGAAGTAAATTGTAAAAAAATTTCATAAAGAACACCTTCTGTTAATAGATGAAAAATGGTTTTTTCTTCATATTGTCGAATAGGATAAAAGGAAGAGAAATATTAAACATTGCTTGTAGCAAGCTTTAGTGATTTGGGGAATTCATTGTGTGTATGTTACATCTGAAATGAGGTGAATATATATTATGAAAATATGGGGACGAATTTCGGATACAGGAAAGTATTCAATACCGCTACAACCAGTATTGTGGATTGACGGATCGAAAAAGGAAAACGAATTTCCTCAAGTAGCCGTTACATTACAAATTGGTAGTATGTATACAGAACAGTTTTCGTATGAATTGACCTACGATGTAAACGACATACTTATTATGCGAATTGAAGTGGAAAATAAAGGGGTAGAAATGATTTCGAGAGTTGTTGTAAGTCATATGATTCGAGATTACTTTGCTTATATTCCTAATTCTTTAAAAGTTGATAAGGGGATAAGTGAGTTTTTATTCCAGCTTGTTAGATGGCGAATTGATGATTTGTTACCGAATGAGAAGGTGGAACTACGTTGTAAAATAAAAGCTAATAAAGATAAAGCTCTTAAACAAACATTCTTTCAGGCTACATATACATTTCAAGATAAAGAGATATCATATGGCCCACTGCAAACAAATGAAGTTGTTGTGCGTCAATGATAAAAAGGAACCTGTACAAAAGGTTCCTTTTTTAGTGAAGGTTGTGTTTTTTGAGTATTTTCTTTTGCTCTATTCCTTTTTTTCCTACATAGTTATTTTTGTAGCCAAAGTATAGAATAAATAAAAATGAAACAACATTAACAATAGCGTCGATTTGATCGTTTGTAATAAAGTGTATGCCGAAAGAGGTAAATAATAATTTTAATGATAATAGAAAACCAGCTAGTAAACGCATAGCATCTGATAGATTCTCTTTTTGTAGCATATAGATTACTCCTTTCTATAAAAGTTATATTATATATATATGAAATAGAGTAGAAAAGGTATACAAGCTTAAGCAGAAATGTACATTGCATATGTACATTTTTTATTTTGTAGAAAAACATTATTGATATAGAAACATATATTGGTATAAAAGGGGGAAAAGTATGAAACATAAAGGGAAAATTAGTGGATTATTGCTTGGCAATACTGTGGCAGTTACAGAATGGATTGCACTTCAGGATGTAATTGCAAAACTGGATTCACGATCATTTTATACCGTCTTTATTATTTATATATTGCAAATGATACTAAGTTATTATTTTGGACATTGGTACGATAAAAGAGCGAACGAGCGTATGGGTATGGAAGTAGGAGGAATGGCAAGCAATGATTTTGTTGTTGATTTTTTTGGGAAAGTAGCTGCTTTATCTGAAAGAGATTCTCGTAATATTACAGTGTACATTCTTTCTGTAAAAGAATGGGAAGGATTAAAAGACACGTTGCAAGAAAAAAAGTTGGGAGTATTAGTACAAAAATTAGAGAGTACCATTGTAAAGACAATTCGGAAGGGCGATGTTGTTACAAAGTGGGATGAAAATAAGTACGTTATTGTAGCAATTGATAATGGTCATGAAACATCAACAATAACAAAACGATTAATGAAAAATATTGAAAGTGAAATAGAAGGTGATTTACTCAGTGTCACTCTTTTATTTGGAGCAGCTAGCTATCCAGTAGAAGGAAAAACGTTTGAAGAACTGTTGAGAAAGTCGCAAAATCAATTGTACCAGTATAGAAATTTGCAAGAAAATGAGTGAAGCTTTGATTTGAAGATATATGATAGGAAGATGTTTTATTTGTAAC
This sequence comes from Bacillus sp. JAS24-2, assembly GCF_008274905.1. Classification (NCBI taxonomy): domain Bacteria; kingdom Bacillati; phylum Bacillota; class Bacilli; order Caryophanales; family Bacillaceae; genus Bacillus; species Bacillus sp. JAS24-2. The sequence goes on along the minus strand of NZ_CP031068.1, from coordinate 3,836,195 downwards.
ATTTTTTTGACTTTTATTACAAAAAAACGCCATGTTTGTAATAAAAGTCTTTAAAAATATATGAAATAAGCATATAATTATGATGGTAGTGTCAATGCAATTTGCACAGTGTGTTTTATTTTAAAAGTGTAGAGGAAAGCAAGCTCTACACTTTTCCTTTTTAGGAAATGAAAAGAATATTTGTAAGTTGTTGCGAGATATCGATTGTACTGTGTAAAATGAACAAAGAGATTAATTGATAGAAAGCTGGAAAGGGAATGATAGACGTGAGAGCGGAGCGATCACCTTTTATCAGGTGAACTATTATAGTCTTATTAAGACTGAGGTGAAATTCCGTGGACATTAAAGTAATACATAGTGTGAACAGGCCTTAAAAAACACGAAGTAGTATACTTAAAGATGGATATGGAATTGCTAAATAATTCAAAAAGAATAATGTAATATCAAGTAATAATTTGTACAAACAATATTAATGATCTTCGTAAAAAAGATGCGAGTGTATAGAACAATTACATATTTTATAACTTTTTTATATTACACGATGGTCATTTATAAGTAGGAGGAAGAGATGTTGAAATATAGTAAATTAGCAATTGTAACTGCATTATCAATGATTTTATTAGCCGGTTGTTTCGGTCCGAAACCAGAAGAAGAATTATATGTAGCGTTTGAAAACGCTGCTAAACAAGAAAAAACAATGTTTGAAGATGCAAAAAAACTTGAGACTTTAGAGAAAGAAGGACAAGAATTATATAACCAGATTGTTCAAGAAGGAAAAGATAATAATCAAACTGTTAAAGAAAAACTGAATCAAGCAGTGAAAAATACAACTGAACGAGAAAAAGTGCTTGCAAAAGAAAAAGAAGTTTTAAATAAAGCGCAAGAAGAAGTGAAGTCAGCTGATAAGTATGTGAAGAAAATTGAAGAGAAGAAATTGAAAGATCAAGCTGATAAAGTGAAAAGCACGTATGAGAAACGACACGATTCATTTAATAAAATGTATGACAGCTATGACAAATCTTTAAAACAAGAAAAAGAGTTATATACAATGTTACAAGATAAAGGTACTAAATTAAAAGATATTAGTGAAAAAGTAAAAGTAGTAAATCAATCTTATAAGGATATTGAGTCAGAAAAAGATAAATTTAATGAATTCACAAAGTCTTATAATACAGAAAAAGTAGCTTTTTATAAACAAGCAAATATTAAAATTAAAGAAGAGAAAAAATAAAACAGTTTGGCCTACACTTGGCCAAACTGTTTTATTTTTTTGTATAAGTACGACTATACCATGGAACAGGTTCACTTAATTTTTTTTCTTGTTTTAATGCTTCAGGACCAATATAATCTTGAATTGTTTTTTTTGCCACTGTTAAAGATAAGGTTGTTTTCGGATTTCGATAGGAGGATTCAAGATGACCAAGATGCGGTAGAATTCGAAAATCTTCTTTCGTAGGAGGGATGTGGAAAAAATAATCGCCTAAACGTATAAGGACATCAGATTGTTGTTGGCTAAAACGTGGGTTTCTAGAAAAATGTAATCCTTCTTTAATTGCTTTTTTTTCAGCAATCAAACGTTCTAAAGCTGTCTTTTTTAACCAGTATAAATATTTAGGATTAGTAGCTGCTTTAGCATGACGATTCACAACGAAAATAGATTGAGCTAGTCGATTAATAGAATGTTGGTTTTGTAATTGAGATTGTGGTTGTGAAGGTTTCATATTGAATCTCCTTTCAATTTTTCATTATTATACCATAAATAAAATAGGTATTTATTATACGCAAAAAGTGATTGTATATATTTTCAATATTAAAGCAATATTGTTACAAAAAACAACTATTTTGTATAATAGTAATAGAATATGTTTTTGAAATTTGATAATGAAAGAGTGAGAAGTTTGAAAGAAATATTAAAACAACAGTATGCCATTATAGATATTGGATCTAATACAATGCGTTTAGTTATTTATGAAAAGCAAAATGGAGGTTTTTATAAAGAGATTGAAAATACGAAAGTTGTTGCTAGGTTAAGGAATTACTTAATTGATGGTGTGTTGAATGAAGAGGGAATAGAAGTATTATTACAGACATTATTTCAATTTCAAGAAAGTACAAGATTCCATCAGTTGCATCATGTACTTTGTGTTGCAACAGCAACAATTAGACAGTCGGAGAATCAAGAGGAAATTAAAAAGCTTGTTGAAGGACAAACGGACTTTACTCTTAGAGTATTATCAGAGTATGAGGAAGCGCGTTACGGATACTTGGCGGTTATGAATTCTACATCGTTTTCAGAAGGAATAACGGTAGATATCGGCGGGGGAAGTACAGAAGTTACATACTTTAGAAATAGAGAGATTTTAGAGTACCATAGTTTTCCATTTGGGGCACTTTCTTTAAAGCAACAATTTATTAAAGGGGATATTCCTACTAAAGATGAGTTAGAGGGAATGCAACAGTATTTAGAGTTTCAATTTCGAACGTTACCATGGTTAATCAATAAGAAATTGCCTCTTATTGCAATTGGTGGTAGTGCTAGGAACTTAGTGAAAATCCATCAAAATTTAATATGCTATCCTATAGCAGGATTACATTTATACAAGATGAAAGAAGAAGATATTGAAAGTGTAAAAGATGAATTGGAAAAATTGTCGTACATAGAACTTCAGAAATTGGAAGGATTGGCAAAAGATCGAGCAGATACGATTATTCCAGCGGTTGAAGTATTTCATACACTTGTTAATGTTATAGAGGCACCGGCATTTGTATTAAGTAGAAAAGGGTTAAGAGAAGGTGTTTTCTATGAAGAGTTGACAAAAGATTTGGGGATTTCATATTATCCGAACGTAGTTGAAGAAAGTCTGCATTTACTATCACATGAATACGAAATGGACATGGAATTTGTTATTCAGCTTATTAAACATGGAAGACTAATTTGCAAACAACTTGAGGAAATAGGGCTTATTTCTATGTCAGTAAAAGACTGGGAAGTGTTCCATCAAGCAGCGAAAGTATTTAATATAGGCAAATATATAGACGAAGAAGCAAGTCGTTTACATACGTTTTATTTATTAGCGAATAAGACAATTGATGGCATGATGCATAAAGATCGAGTAAGGCTAGCGCTTATTGCATCGTATAAATCAAAAATGTTATTTAAACAACATTTATCTCCATTTGAAGGTTGGTTTGATAAAAGCGAACAAAAAAAAATCCGCCTGTTAGGAGCTGTTTTACAATTTTCAGCTACTTTAAATGTAAGGCAACGATCGCTTATTGATACCATATCTATAACAGAAAACGAAGAAGGATTAACATTTAAAGCTTTATGTGAACAATCGGCATTAGCGGAAAAAGTGCAGGCTGAAAAACAAAAAAAACAGTTAGAAAGAGTGTTAAAAACGAATATTAACTTGTTATTCGAACTAAAACATTAGGTTGTACGGATGTCTTTACAAAAAATTTACACTTTATAATATTGTAATTTGCTAAAATAAAAGTAACTAAATTATAGTGAAAAAGTTTCAAGGGGAAGTGTGAAGAGAATGGAATTATTGAAGGGGAATGCAGTAAATTTAAATGATACAGCTTATTACAATAATCGAGAGTTAAGTTGGTTAGCATTTAATGAACGTGTCTTACAAGAAGCGCAAGATGCAAATAATCCACTTTTGGAAAGATTGAAATTTATTAGTATTTTTAGTTCGAATTTAGATGAATTTTTTATGGTACGTGTAGCGGGATTAAAGGATCAAGTGAGTGCTGGATTTAATCAGCCAGAAAATAAAGCTGGCTTAACACCAAAAAAGCAATTAAATAAAATTGCGATAAAAGCCCATGCACTAATGACAGTACAATATGATACATTTAAAAATTATGTATTACCAGCGCTTGAGTTAGAGGGAATTGAACGTTTAACATTCAATGATTTGACGAAAGAGCAGCGAGAATTTATAGAAGAGTATTTTGATGAGCAAATTTTTCCGGTGTTAACTCCTGTAGCTATTGATGCATATCGCCCATTTCCAATGTTATTAAACAAAAGTTTGAATTTGGCTACTCTTTTATATGATGAGAAGCAAGCGGAAGAGGAAAACAGGACGAAGTTAGGAATTGTGCAAGTTCCTTCATTACTTGAGCGCTTCATAATTTTACCGAGCGAAGGGCAAAAGCATAAATTTATTTTATTAGAAGACGTAATTAGTAGCTTTACTCATAAATTATTTACGGGATATACAGTATCATCTGTTACTCGTTTCCGTATTACACGCAATGCAGATTTAACGATTCATGAAGAAGGTGCGAGAGATTTATTAAAGGTAATTGAAAAAGAATTAAAAAAGCGTAAGTGGGGGGCTGCTGTTCGTTTAGAAGTTGGGAAAGAACACATTGATGAAAGAGTACTAGCGTTATTATATGAGGTTCTGGAAGTAAAAGATGAAGATGTATATATAATGGATGGTCCATTAGATTTAACATGTTTGTTTTCTTTATATAAAAAACTAGCTCCTTTATATGAACATCTTGTATATCCGGCTCTTATTCCGCAACCACCTCAAGATTTAGGTGATGAAGAAGATGTATTTGAAAAAGCAATTGAGCATGATATTTTATTACATCATCCTTTTGAATCATTTCAGCCGGTAGTTGATTTTGTCCGTGATGCGGCGGACGATCCGAATGTACTTGCGATTAAACAAACGTTATATCGTGTAAGTGGTGATTCACCGATTATTCAGGCGTTAAAGATAGCGGCTGAAAAGGGAAAACAAGTGACAGTATTAGTTGAATTAAAGGCAAGATTTGATGAAGAAAACAATGTTCATTGGGCTAAAGAATTGGAACAGGCAGGCTGTCATGTTATTTACGGTGTAAGTCACTTGAAAACACATAGTAAAATTACATTAGTTGTAAGAAGAAAAAACGGAAAAATCGAAAGGTTCGTACATCTCGGAACTGGAAACTATAATGATGCAACAGCGAAGTTATATACTGATTTTGGATATATTACATCAAGAAAAGACTTTGGGGTTGATGCAACCAATTTCTTTAATTATTTAAGTGGTTATACAACAAAGCCACATTTTCATCATTTATCGGTTGCTCCATTTGATATAAGAGAGCAATTTATAGATTTAATAGATGAAGAAATCCGTTATCATAGGCAATATGGAAATGGATATATTATCGCTAAGATGAATTCATTAACAGATAAACCATTAATTAAAAAAATGTACGAAGCATCACAAGCTGGAGTAAAGGTAGAGCTCATTGTTCGAGGGACATGTTGTTTAAGACCTGGCATTCCAAATGTAAGTGAAAATATTCGTGTAGTTAGTGTTGTTGGAAGATACTTAGAGCATAGCCGTATTTATTATTTCCATCATAATGGGGAGGAGAAAATATATTTATCTTCAGCTGATTTGATGACGCGAAATATGGAGAAGCGAGTGGAAATATCTTTCCCGATATTAGATATTGAAATGAAGGCACGAATTAAGGCGATTTTACAGCTTACATTAGCTGATAATGTGAAAACACGTGAACAAAATAAAGATGGTGATTACTATTATGTTATTAATAGTAGTACAGAAGAAATTGATAGCCAAGTGAAGTTGTTTAAGATGGCATATCAAAATACAGACGCTGAATAATGAAAAAAGTAAAAACCTCTTATGTCAATAAGAGGTTTTTACTTTTTTCTACTCATATGCTCCAAAAATGGAAGGATGAGTAGAAACAATAGTTTTATTATAAGCGTGTAATGAGATGGCTCGTTGAGAGAATAATATTTGAAAGAATCGTTATTTTAACTTAGTAATAGTATGGTTGCTGACATGGTCCACCGTAACAAGGATAAGGTGCTGGCGGCGGGAAAGGTGGTGGATAAGGTGGATAAAATGGTCGAGGGCCGAAAGCTAATGCTCCGCCGAGCAATCCACCAGCAATTCCAGCTAGAAAGGGAACGCCAAAAAACGGGAAGAAGCGTGAGTCGCCTACTGGACCAATAGGTGCTGAACGGACTGGAATTGGTTGATAATATGGATACATGAACATACCTCCTTTATTGGACTCACTTTTATCATATGGTAAACAAAACGTGGATGAGCGCGTACAAGAAAGGATATGTAAGAAAATAGGCGAATTATTACGAATGTTGGAGTGTGAAAATTGTGATTTCAGGTTTTGACATAAAGCGAAATGGGACACGTGTTCTTCCCAGGCCTCGATTGACATAGAGAGTTAAATCCTGAATTGTATAGAAGCCTTCAATATAGTCTTTGGCGAGTGAAGGTGTAATAATAGCTCCTAAAAAAGGAATTTGTACTTGTCCGCCGTGACTATGACCAGAAAGTTGCAAGTTGATTGGATATTTAGAAACTTTGGGCGCGATATCTGGTTCGTGAACAAGAACAATGTTATAAGTACTTTGCCGTGCATGCTCTAATGTTTTCTCTATTTTTGGTTTGCCTAATAGTATATCATCGAGACCGAAAATAGAAATTTCACTATTATCCATTAGATGAATTCTTTTTTCACTATTGAGCAATAGCTCAAATCCTGATTCACGCATGATGTGCTCATAGTATTCAGTTCCATATCCACCGTGATCATGGTTACCATAAATAGCGAATTTACCAAAGGGGGCTTGTATATTTTTTAAAATGGATGCAACGAAAGGAGTGTCAGTATACGTTTGATAATTATCAATGAGATCTCCGGTAAAAAGGACAATATCTGGATTTACAGCATTAATTTTAGAAACAACTTTAGATAAATGTTGAAGCGAGAAATAGTATCCGAGATGTAAATCGCTGAATTGAAGAATTTTCATACCATGAAAACTTTTTGGGATGAGTTGTGATTTTAATGTGTGCTGTGTAAAAGAAATGAAATGGGGCTCTATATATTTAGCATAGTAGTATCCGATGCTACTGGTTATAAATGAATAGAGACAAGTACGCATACCAATTTTTAAAAAATTTCTTCTTGTAATGTGCTTCATAAAAATATGAGTATACCTCAATGTTTTCATTCCATTTATAGGCTACTCAAATCTCCTTTCAGTTTATTTAAAATATACTTTACATAATAAAAAGTAGTATAGATTACGAAAAAAAATGAATAAAAAGAAAGTTCTTTACGCTAAAATATCAGAAAAGTTTAAAAATATAAAGATTTCTATTAAATAAAGTGATAAAATGAATGTGTATTCATTTTTTGGAGGGGATGTATGTGAAAGAAAAGGTAGTTATTATAACAGGTGGATCGAGTGGAATGGGAAAAGGAATGGCGACTCGTTTTGCAAAAGAAGGGGCACGAGTTGTTATTACAGGACGTACAAAGGAAAAACTAGAGGAAACAAAGTTGGAAATTGAACAATTTCCAGGGCAAGTATTACCTGTACAAATGGATGTAAGAAATACGGATGACATTCAGAAAATGATTGAACAGATTGATGAGAAGTTTGGTAGAATTGATGTTTTAATAAATAATGCAGCTGGAAACTTTATTTGTCCAGCAGAAGATTTATCTGTGAATGGCTGGAATTCAGTCATTAATATTGTATTAAACGGTACGTTTTACTGTAGTCATGCTGTCGGAAAATATTGGATTGAAAAAGGTATAAAAGGGAATATCATTAACATGGTAGCAACATATGCATGGGATGCTGGTCCAGGAGTTATTCATTCGGCTGCAGCGAAGGCAGGAGTATTAGCGATGACGAAGACGCTCGCTGTTGAGTGGGGACGTAAATATGGAATACGAGTTAACGCTATCGCGCCAGGACCAATTGAACGTACGGGCGGTGCTGATAAATTATGGATTTCAGAAGAAATGGCTAAACGTACGATACAAAGTGTTCCGCTTGGAAGGCTGGGTACGCCAGAAGAAATCGCTGGTCTAGCTTATTATTTATGTTCAGATGAAGCTGCGTACATAAATGGAACTTGCATGACAATGGATGGAGGACAACATTTACATCAATATCCATTTTAAAAGGGATAAAAAAATGAATATTTGATTCATTTTTTTATGGCTAAATGTGACGGAATTGTGACATATGAAAGAAAAGTGTTTACAAGAGGTCATATATACGTTATATTTAAGACCTCTTTTTTCTTCATAGTAGAATTGCTAATTCCCCTTAGCATTTTACCCCTCTAATCCCTTCAGGAAAACTGAAGGGATTTTTTATTATTTTTCCGTAAATATCATGTTATAATTTTTGAAAAGTAAAGGGAGGGAAGCACGTTGATAGATGCATTAGATGTAATGAGTAACTTGGATAAAGTCCTTCCTTATTATCAAGCTATTTTTAGTGCTGATGAGCATACTGTAATTGGATACGAAGTAGTAGGACGTATTCAAACAGAAGAGGGCATACAAAGTTTAGCTTCTTTCTTTCACGATGATTCGATTCCAAGTGAATTTCAACTGGAAGCGGATAATATTATAGTAGAAAAAGCTTTAAATCGTTATTTAGAAAGCGATCAAAAATTATTATTATTTATACATCGGAATGCTAATGTATTAATGAATGATGATGATGAAAGCTTGCTTCAACTTTTATTGAGGTATGAAGAACAAGGTTTAAATTTAAAACAAATTGTTTTAGAGATTACAGAACATGAATGTAAAGAAGATATAGAGCAATTTAATCATTTGCTTATGTATTATCGTACATATGGTATTCAAATTTCGATTAATAAAGTCGGAACGGGCACAAGTAATTTAGAGCGTATTAGCGTGTTAGCACCTGATATTTTAAAAGTAGATTTAACGAACTTAAGGCAAACAGCACTTTTACAATCTTATCAAGATATTTTATATTCTTTATCATTACTTGCTAGAAGAATTGGTGCAACTTTGTTATATGAAGAAATAGATGCTTTTTATCAACTGCAATATGCTTGGAAGAACGGCGGAAGATATTATCAAGGTAATTATTTGAAAGAATGTTTACCTGATTTTATTGAAACGAATGTTTTGAAAGAGCGACTAGGTAATGAATGTCATCAGTTTATTCAGCATGAAAAGAAGAAGTTACAAAAAATTTATAATTTAACAGAGATGTTACGCGATCGCATTGGCGATGTTTTATCAAAACAAAAAAAGAATGAAGATATAAATGATTGGTTATTACAATTTAGTCAAAGTGTATCACAGTGTAGTTTTCGTATATTTATTTGTAATGAAGATGGTTTCCAACAATCAGGAAATGTTATGAAAAAAGATGGAGAATGGATTGTGATGCCGGATTATTATATGAAGAACTGGAGTTGGCGCCCGTATTTTCTCGAGAATATCATGAAAATGCGTTTTGAGAATAAGGCGAGGCTTTCAGATTTATATGCAGATATTGAAACGGGAGAAATGGTACGAACATTTTCTTTCCCGATTGATGATGACAACTTTTTATTTATAGATTTATCTTATGAATATTTATATGAAGAAGATGTTTTATTTTAATGCACGAAGAGATTCGTGCATTTTTTGTTTGTTTTTATCATAAATTGGTAATAGTGAAAATGGTGATGAAAATGCTGTCTATCGTTGTAAAGATTTTACGAACGAAATCTGTCCTGTCTTTGCATAATCATTGTTACAATGAATACTACAAAGACAAGTTCTTTTAAAAGGAAGGTGAAAAAATGAGGAAATATGGAATATGGCTTGTTCTATTTGTATGTGTTGCCTTTCTAGTTGGTTATAGTGTTACGACTGTTTTAGGAAAAGAGGAAGTGGAAGTCGATCGGAAAGAAGTATTTACAACGATACAAAAAGGCTATGAAACCCAGTTTTCAATTCGTGGGAAGCATTTGCCGATGAATAAGATGATAGAGACGTTATCACCGTATTTTACAGATAATTTCCTTCAAGTATTTACAGATGAAAATAGCAGAAGTGATAAACAAAGTGGTGAATATTTACTTCCGGCAAAAGAAGCACCGTTTTCTTTTAATTCAGAAACGAAAATGTCGTATGATGAAGAACATAAAAATTTATATGTATATGAGCGGACAAAAAGTGGACAGTATCAAATTGTAACATTGAAAAGGGATCAAGATAAATGGAAGCTAGCAGGATATCATGAAAGTCAGGAACTTTTAACTGAAATAAAAAGGTTGCAACAATTATAAAGTGAAACTTTTAATCAGTGGGAGGGATTACTCTTCCATCTAACTTCTTTGCTGTAGCTAAATTTGGGGTAGGAGTTTTACTACCCACAAATAGCGGGATAAGAATAGGAATAGGTATTTACCTATTCCTATTCTATATTGAGTAGTTGTTGTAACTTTTCAATTTGAAACCCTGCAACTACTTCGCCATCAATTACGACTGTTGGAGTTGAATAAGAATCATAGTCGTATAAAAGACGATTGCGAGCAGCAGCGTCTTTTTTTACGTCAAATTCTTCATATGCAACGTTATTATGCTTCAAAAATTCTTTCACAATAACACAGGGTGGACAATCGGGTTGTGTATAAACCTCAATTTTTTTCATTGTTATTCCTCCTTTTTTCTGTTTTTTATTATATTCTTCCAGTATAAAAACCGCAATAAAGAAGGGGAAATATGTTCTTTCTGTTTTTTCCTTCGCATTTCGACAAATTTTTAGTTGAGTTTCTGGCCAATAACCTTTATCCTAGAGTGTGGAACATTTTTTCTGTTATGACGGATAGAATGAGTATAGCTGTAAAACCTATTGGTAGGAAGATCAGAGAAAGGAGAGATTTCATGTCTCTACTCCAAGGAATTTTAACTCGACTTGTTAGTCTACAAGAACAAGCTGAAAGCGGTGAAGTAGCACAACGCTATTTTGAAGTGAACGGTGAGCGCAAATGTAGCGTGAAATTTTTCGATAAAAGTGAAATGTATGAGTTAGAAGTGTATCAACAAGGTGAAAAACCTCAAGTGTATCAATTCGATAATATCGACATGGTTGCAATTGAGATTTACGATATCATTTCTTGATACATATAAAAAAGGTACTGCCATGTGGCAGTACCTTTTTTAGTTCTATTACTTTCTAGTGGAATGTATAGAAGTTTTTTATTTTTCCTACAATGGTATTAAAATGAAATTTTAATCCGTGCAAGTTTGCTTATCCATGTGGAAAATGAGTCCCGTCAACCGGGTGAATATGTGAAGCTAAACTTCTCACAATCGCTGGGTTCTGCAAATAGCGGGAGAAATATAACTAGGAGGTTATCGTATGGAACGTTTACCAGTTGTGATTTGTCCTAATTGTCAAAGTTCTGCTGAGATTATTCATGTATTAACGGCTCAATCTAATCAAAATGTAATTTATACGTGCCAAGTTTGTCACTTTGTAATTCGAAATATTGAAACGAATAAAGGATAGGAAGTTATAATTTTAGTTTTTGTCCCATACAATGAGAATACGAAAAGTCTGTCTAATTGAAAGGACGTGACTCTGTGGACGGTGCACATAAATTTTACAATGTTTCAGAGAGACATTTAAATTTTGATATGGTCTTTAACCGTATTTGTAGTTTCATTGAAAAGGATCCGCGAAATTTATATCGATTATCCATTGGGACAGACTCACAAGCGCATCAAAAGGATACGAGGTTTATTACAGCAATCCATATTCATCGTGTTGGAAAAGGTGCCTGGGGCTGTTTACACCATAGATCAGTAAAAGATAAGCCGGCAACCTTACGTGAGAAAATATATTTAGAAACGCAGTTTAGTCAAGAAATAGCATGTCTATTTACGCCTACTCATATACAAACAATATGGGAGTTATTGCATCCTTATGCTCAAGATGGGGCTGGATTCATAATGGAAATTCATTTAGACATTGGGAATGATGGTTTAACAAAAGAATTTATTTTAGATATGACAGAAAAAATTCGAGCGATGGGATTAACTGCAAAAATTAAGCCAGATGCTTATGCGGCGTTTAGCTATGCAAATCGATATACGAAATGATTTTTTTTGTATGTATACGATTGCTACATATCTTTTAATAAAAACTGAATATTACATCTATTAAATAGGTTGAATTTTTTATATAATAAGAGTAACGATGCGAGTGTAAGGAGAGGGGTATATGCAAAGGGAAGTTGTTTTAACGAAGGAAGAAGAAAGTTTACTACTAGATATTTTATTTCAGCAAAATTACGCAAGTGAAATTTTAGCTGTGGAACTTACAGATATTGAGAATGGTTTGAAACAGACAGATGTGATGCAATATAAAAAAATCACAAGGTTATTTTACAGATTAAAAAATAAAGGGTATTAAGCGCTACCGGAATGGTAGTCTTTTTTTTGTGCTGTATGCTAAAATAGCTGTGTGATTGTATTTTTATTGAAATAAATTTAGGACAAAATAATAATATGAAAACGCTGTCATAAAATGTGAATAGAGTTGTGAACATAAGCAGGAAAAAGGGAAAATGGGGGATGTAATATGATTAGTATTCCGAAAGACGAATTTCAACAAATTCTTGTGAAGGATTTAATGATTTCATCGGAAAAAGTAGCTCATGTCCAAATTGGAAATAGTTTAGAACATGCTTTACTCGTTCTTGTGAAATCTGGATATTCGGCGATACCTGTCTTAGATCCAATGTATAAACTACATGGTTTGATTAGTACTGCCATGATATTAGATGGTATGTTAGGATTAGAACGTATTGAGTTTGAAAGACTCGATGATATGAAAGTAGAGCAGGTGATGAAAGAAGATATACCTGTTCTTAAATTAGACGATTCATTTGCAAAAGCTTTAGAAATGACAATTGATCATCCTTTTATTTGCGCTGTTAATGAAGAAGGCTATTTTGAGGGGATTTTAACACGTCGGGCTATTTTAAAATTGTTGAATAAGAAAGTAAGGCAACATAATCGATAACGTAAGAAAAGTGACTTCATAGAAACGAAGAAGTCACTTTTTTTTCGTGCATATCACTTGTGTATGTATTATATTTAAAAAGACATAAAACATAAGGAAAGTTTGCGCTGGACAATTGTATTTTCTGAATGAAAGCATTCGGGTAAATTAAGGATGAAAAGCTTATTGAAATAAGGTGTATGGAAGCTAAGGAAAGAGGGAGAAAGTTGCAAATTGATGATTTTCAAATGATGGTTGTGTTAGCTCAGGAATCAAATATGAGAAAAGCGGCGGAACGTTTATTTGTTTCCCAACCTGCGCTGAGTCAACGATTACAATCTATGGAGAAACAATGGGGAATGAAGTTTTTTATTCGCTCACAAAAAGGATTGACAATTACACCTGAAGGGGAAAAAATTGCAAATTATGCTAAAGAAATGTTGCAAAGGGAAGAAGATATAAAAAGTGAGCTAGCTGTTTTCAGAACGGAAACTCATGGAACGTTAAAAATAGCTGTTGCATCAGTTATTGGTCAATATTGGCTCCCTCCTGTTTTGAAAAAGTTTGTGCATAAATATCCTTCTGTCAAGATATCGCTGTTTACTGGATGGAGTAGTGAAGTGCAAAAGCAGTTTTATGAAGGAGACGTTCATGTTGCTATACTGAGGGGAACACAAGAATATAAAGGTCAGAAGCAACAATTATTTGAAGATGAACTGTATTTAGTTGATAAAGAAATAAAAGATATTTCGATGTTAAAAGAAACAAATAGGCCGTTCATTCAATTTAAAAGTGATTCGACTTATTATGGACAAATACAAAATTGGTGGTATGGTTTATTTTCTAATCCGCCTAAGCGAACGATTGTAGTTGACCAAATTGAAACATGTAAACAACTTGTTTTAAATGGTATAGGTTATGCCCTTTTACCTTCTACTGTTTTAAAGGAAGTACAGGAAAATATGTATAAAACACCTGTTCAACTGACGAGAGAAACATGGTTGTTAACAAGTGACTCGGCAAGGCAGTTGAAGCAAGTACAAGCATTTTTAGAAATTATAGAAGAAATTCAAAGGGAAAAATAAGATTATTATCTTGCTACTCGCTCTTTCGTTTGGTAGAGTAACATTATAAATGGATTTAGGAGGCAACAAGAATGAAAATGATGGACGCTAACGAAATTATTTCGTTTATTCAAAAAAGTGAAAAGAAAACTCCTGTAAAGGTATACATAAAAGGGGATTTAAAAGAAGTAACATTCCCTGAAACAGTACAAGCATTTGTGAATAAAAAGTCAGGTGTATTATTCGGAGAATGGTCTGAAATTAAGACAATTCTTGATGAGAATAATAAGCACATCGTTGACTACGTTGTAGAAAACGATCGTCGTAATTCTGCAATCCCGATGCTTGATTTAAAAGGTATTAAAGCTCGCATCGAGCCAGGTGCTATTATTCGTGACCATGTTGAAATTGGTGACAACGCTGTAATTATGATGAATGCAACAATTAACATTGGTGCTGTAATTGGTGAAGGTTCTATGATCGACATGAACGCAGTACTTGGTGGACGTGCAACAGTCGGTAAAAACTGTCACGTAGGTGCAGGTGCTGTACTTGCAGGTGTTATTGAGCCACCTTCTGCAAAACCAGTTATCGTTGAAGATGATGTAGTAATCGGTGCAAACGTGGTTGTTTTAGAGGGTGTTACAGTAGGGAAAGGTGCAGTCGTAGCAGCAGGAGCTGTTGTAACAGAAGATGTGCCTCCATACACAGTTGTTGCAGGTACTCCAGCACGCGTAATTAAAGAAATTGATGAGAAGACAAAAGCAAAAACAGAAATTAAACAAGAGCTTCGTCAATTAAACCCAGAGAAATAAAAAGTAAAAAAAGCGTAAGAGCGTAAATGGGCTCTTACGCTTTTTATAGATAGAGGTGCAAAAATGACAGTAAGCAAATTTATCCAAATTCGTAGAGATTTACATAGAATTCCAGAAATCGGATTTAAGGAATGGAAAACACAACAGTATATTTTAGATTATATAGGAACACTTTCTCATGAATTTGTGGAAGTGAAGACATGGAAAACGGGTGTAATCGTTAAAGTAAATGGAAAAAATCCCGAAAAAATAATAGGTTATCGTGCAGATATAGACGGTTTACCAATTACAGAGGAAACTGGATACGAGTTTGCTTCTATTCATGAAGGAATGATGCATGCATGTGGCCATGATGTACATACAACAATCGGTTTAGGCCTTCTAACGAAAGCTGTGAGCGAAAGAATAGATGATGACCTTGTATTTCTATTCCAGCCAGCAGAAGAAGGACCAGGCGGTGCTCTTCCTATGTTAGAAAGTGAAGAGTTAAAAGAATGGAAACCAAATATAATTCTTGGTCTTCATATTGCACCAGAATACGCTGTGGGGACAATTGCAACGAAAGAAGGACTGTTATTTGCCAATACTTCAGAATTATATATTGATTTAAAAGGGAAAGGTGGCCATGCTGCCTATCCGCATACTGCAAATGACATGATTGTTGCAGCGAGTCACCTTGTTACACAGCTTCAATCCGTTATTAGTCGCAATGTAAATCCTCTTGATAGTGCAGTAATTACAATCGGGAAAATTACAGGTGGTACGGTTCAAAATATTATTGCAGAAAAATCTCGTTTAGAAGGAACGATTCGAACATTATCAGTGGAATCAATGAAGCGTGTGAAAAGCAGAATTGAGTCAATTGTTGCAGGTATCGAAGCTTCTTTCCAGTGTGAGGCGATTATAGATTACGGAGCAATGTATCATCAAGTATATAACCATGAAGAGTTAACGAGAGAGTTTATGGAATTTGTACATAAACAAACTGATATGAATGTTATTACATGTACTGAGGCAATGACGGGTGAAGATTTTGGTTATATGCTTCGAGAAATCCCTGGATTTATGTTTTGGCTTGGAGTAAATTCAGAATATGGTTTACATCATGCAAAATTAAAACCAGACGAAGAAGTGATTGAAAAGGCAATCACATTTTTAAGCCAATATGTAAAGTGGAAAGGGAATAGAAAATAAAACTTCCGCTCTCTTGAAGGTTCCAAAAAACTTTTTGTTCTGAGGTGTAAGTAACGCTCGTATAGATTGATTTTAGACATTTACATACAAATGGAAGAATTAAAGTTAATTGTACTGTTTTAATAATGAGCAGGGGGTTTAGCCACTGCTCATTATTAATTATTTGACTAACTTATATATGTTTACTTTTAGTATGAAAAGTGTGTAAAATCAATGTGAAACATAGAAAAAAGGGTGGGGAATTACGTGCAAATTAGCAGTGCGATTTTATGTTTCGTCTTATATGCGTATGTTATTATTGCGGCGGTTTATTTTGGGATAAGTTTTTATGCCTATCGTCTAGTAGATAATAATGAATATGACGAAACATACAAATGGGTGAAGAGATATTTATCACCTGTACTAGAAATTATGAATGGGTTTGTGCTCTTTTTATTTATTGGATTAATTGCTTTCTCAACGAGTTTAGTAGGGAATAAAACTACGTTATTTGTATTGGGTATCATTATTTTTATGTTGTTAGGAATAAGGATTGGTAATACGGTCTTTTGGAATGAAAGAAAAGTAGATGGTTGGACGGGAATGTTAATTCCGTGCATGTTAGCTGCAATCGTGACAAATATAGAGCATGAATATTATCAATTACATTTTTGGCTTATTATCGTTTTAACAATTCTTTCTGTTTTGTATATAAGCACAGTAGTACTAACATATATTGCACATGAAAAAGGAGATGTTAAAGGCACTCGTTTCTTTAGAGGACGGGCATTATTTTGGAGTGTGCCGACGATGGCAGTTATCGCGCTTATTGCAATATTAGTAAATGGATATCAATTTTCTAATTGGCAACTATTTTTAGAAAATTGGTGGATCTTTATCTTTTCGTTTATTGCTTTTTTAGGTGCAACGCATTATTTATTCCATCAACATCATTACATATGGGCGTTGTTATTTGCATTCACACAGCTTCTATTTGCCTTTTTTGGTCAAGAAACATTATTATTCGTTTTTGAAACATTTAGTTCTTTTGGAAATATATTTGTATTTGCTATGCTACTTGTTGGTATCGCTTTTTACTTGCAACAATATTTTTATATACAAAAACAAAAATAAGAGCTAATCATAGTTTTTGTGACGCATATAAAGTGTGTTACACTGAAAATAAATAGTACTTGAAGTTATTGGAGGAATTCTTGTGGGTGAGAAAGAAAAAGAATTTGCTGTCATTGGACTTGGTCGCTTTGGTGGAAGTATTTGCCGAGAACTAGCTCAATTAGGTATGGAAGTAATGGCAATCGATTCAGATGAGGATAAAATTAATGAATTTGCAAATATAGCTTCGCATGCTGTAATTGCAGATTCAACAGATGAGATGGTATTAAAAAGCCTTGGTATTCGAAATTTTGATCACGTAGTCGTTGCTATTGGAGATAATTTAAATTCAAGTATTTTAACGACTTTGATTTTGAAAGAGTTGGGTGTAAAAAATATTACTGTAAAAGCTCAAAATGATTATCATGAAAAAGTGTTAAGTAAAATAGGTGCAGATCATATTGTGCATCCAGAACGTGATATGGGAAAAAGGATTGCTAATAATATTGCATCAAGCAATGTGCTAGACTACCTTGAGCTTTCAGATGAGCATAGTATTGTAGAGATTATTGCGAATAAAAAAATTGATGGGCACTCTTTAATTGAATTAGATATTCGTGCGAAGTTTGGATTGAATATTGTAGCAATTAAACGAGGCAAAGAAGTTATCGTATCCCCTCGAGCTACGGAGAATATTCAAGCAGGAGATATATTAATTGTCATTGGTCATGACGATGAAGTGGATCGATTTAAACACTTTTTAAGATAAGAGAAAAGAAAAGGACAATGCCTTCATGGCATTGTCCTTTTTCTTATATTTCCATAATGATTGGTAAAATCATTGGACGACGTTTCGTTTTCTCATATAGGAATGGGGCTAATGTGTCTGTAATTTCATTTTTAATTTCAGACCATTGTGTTGTTTTACGCTCCATTACTTTTTCTAAATGAGTTGTAATTAATGTTTGTGCATCATTGATTAAATCGCTGCTTTCACGCATGTAAACGAAACCGCGTGAGATGATATCAGGTCCTGCTGCAACTTTAAATTCTTTCATATCAATGCTTACAACTACAATTACAAGTCCTTCTTCAGAAAGGATACGACGATCGCGTAATACGATATTGCCAATATCTCCAATACCGTTTCCATCAATGTAGACCGAACCAGATGGGATTTTTCCAGCTACGCTAGCTTCATCCGAACGTAAAGCAAGAACATCGCCATTATCCATAATGAAGCAATTTTCTTCAGGGATGCCACAATCATTTGCTATGTTCATGTGCATACGCTGCATACGATATTCACCATGAATTGGCATGAAGTACTTCGGTTTAATTAGACGTAACATTAACTTTTGTTCTTCTTGTCCACCGTGTCCACTTGTATGGATATTTGAAAGTTTCCCGTGAATTACATCAGCGCCAGCGCGGTACAACATGTTAATTGTACGACTTACGCTAATTGTATTTCCTGGAATTGGTGAAGAAGAGAAAACAACTGTATCTCCAGGAATAATTTGAATTTGGCGGTGTGTACCATTTGCAATACGTGAAAGTGCTGCCATCGGTTCACCTTGACTACCTGTACATAAAATAACAACTTTATTAGCTGGTAAGCGGTTTAGTTGAGATGCATCTATGAATGTATCTTTCGGGCAACGAATATAACCAAGGTTTTGTCCAATTTCAATCGCTGCTTCCATACTTCGACCAAACACAGCTACTTTACGGTTGTTTTCAACAGCAGCTTCAACAACTTGTTGTAAGCGGTGGATATTTGATGCAAAGGTTGCGAATATAATCCGTCCTTCTACTTTACGAAAAATGTCTTGAATGCTATCACCAACGCGACGCTCAGACATAGTAAAGTTTGGAACTTCACTGTTCGTACTATCAGATAATAGACATAGTACGCCATCTTTACCGATTTCAGCCATTTTTGTTAAATCAGCTGGTTCACCAACTGGTGTGAAGTCAAATTTGAAGTCACCTGTATGAACAACTTGACCTTGAGGTGTTTTCACAACAACGCCGTACGAATCTGGAATACTGTGAGTTGTACGGAAGAAGGATACAGACGTTTTTTTGAATTTAATAACGTCATCTTCTTGAATCTCGTAAAGTTTTGCTTTACGAAGTAAGCCGTGTTCTTCTAATTTGTTTTTGATGAGTGCAATTGCTAATTTTCCGCCGTAAATCGGAATGTTCACTTGACGTAATAGGTAAGGGATTCCGCCGATATGATCTTCGTGACCATGTGTAATGAATAACCCTTTAATTTTATCTTCGTTTCGCACAAAATAAGTGTAGTCTGGTATTACATAATCGATCCCGAGAAGTTCGTCCTCTGGAAATTTAATTCCAGCATCAATTATAATAATTTCATCTTGAAATTGAACAGCGTATGTATTTTTACCGATTTCACCAAGCCCACCGAGAGCAAATACAGCAACTTGGTCGTTTTTTAGAAATTTCATATCGCTATACGATTTCCGCTAATGTTAAATCAGCGTTTTCTTTTTCATATTCAAGATGAGCGCCAGTAACAGACTGAACAAACTCGATATTATATGCGAACTTATTTAACTTTGTACGAACATCCTTTTCAGACGTAGCCTCTAAATATAAAACTTTTGTATTTTCACGTACTGGAACCTCAGTTAATTTTTCTTGATAAAATACTTTAAAAATCATTTGGAAAACCTCTCCTTGTCTATGTTTTGCATTATCTGTTACTTATTATAAAGCAAACAGTCACGATTTTCATGTTTTTTCGAATGAGAATGAAGAAAAAGCCCGAAATGGGCACAATTTAAGCGATTGTCTTTTTACGGACTAGACCGTTTAAATAACGCTTGAGCTTTTTCTTCAGCTTCTTCAGCATGATTACTCCTTCCTTTCCTTATTTTAAACATGCCTATTACTAGTGAAAACTCTATCTCTGATATAAGAGATAGGACAAAAGTGAATGGTGAATCTTGTCCTTTCCCATACAGTGAAAGTTATTCTATAGTAACGATCAGTAGCCGTTAGTTATAGGTATAGTATGAGGAAGAATGGAAAAGAAAATTCATCCGAACAAGTATCTACATGTTTTACTAATATATATATGCAAAGTTTACAAATAAGGTCAGAAAGGGAACGCTTTCTTCACAGATGTTTAATATGTTATACTTTTTTTTAGAATTTGAAAAGTGATATTCAAAATAGGAATATAGAGTCCCAGAAAGGATTTTGACAAATGAATGATAAAATTGTCTTTTTTGATATTGATGGAACATTATTAGATCATGATAAAAAAATTCCGCAATCTACACGAGATGCAGTAAAACAGTTACAAGAAAAAGGTGTACATGTAGCAATTGCGACAGGGCGCGCGCCATTTATGTTCGAAGATATTCGCAGGGAACTTAATATACATAATTATGTTAGTTTTAATGGACAATATGTTGTCTTTGAAGATGAGGTAATATTTAATAATCCGTTACATCCAGATGCTTTACATAGGTTTACTCAGTTTGCAAAACAAGAAGGATATCCACTTGTATATCTTGACCATCAAGATATGAGAGCATCAGTGGAATATCATGATTATGTGAAAGAAGGCTTTGGAAGCTTAAACTTTGAGCATCCAGCATATGAGCCTAATTTTTATGAGGAACGTAATATTTATCAAACACTACTTTTTTGTGAAGTAAATGAAGAGGAAAAGTTTATTAATCATTATCCAGATTTTCATTTTATTCGTTGGCATGCATATTCAATGGATATCATTCCGAATGGTGGTTCTAAGGCAAAAGGAATTGAGAAATACATTGAAAAGTTAGGTTTTAATCGTGATCAAGTGTATGCATTTGGAGATGGCTTAAATGATTTAGAAATGATCGAAGCCGTTGGCACAGGTATTGTGATGGGAAATGGCCATGAAGACTTGAAAAAACTTGCAAATCATGTGACAAAGGATGTTAATGAAGACGGTATATATCATGGACTAAAGTGGGCTGGATTGCTATAAGTGAATATGGAACCCATTTCATAATAAAAAGGCGGAAGATTAACTTCCGCCTTTTTATTATTATCGCTCTAGAGGTTTGGAATCATCAGGAGCGGCAAAAGGATTTTCTTTATTGATATGGTCATAGAACATAACGCCATTTAAATGATCAATCTCGTGTTGGAATACGATTGCTGGTAAACCTTTTAAACGCAATTTTACTTCTTCTCCGTTAATAGAAGTTGCTTTTACTGTAATTCTTGTATAACGAGGAACATAACCAGGTACTTCGCGGTCTACAGACAGACAGCCTTCACCACCCTGTAAATATGTACGTTCAACAGAATGGCTAATGATTTTTGGATTGAATAATGCATGGCTATATAATGTACCATCCGCATCGGTTACATGAACTGCAATCATTTTTTTTGAAACACCGATTTGCGGAGCCGCTAATCCGATTCCAGGGCGTAAACTATATTTTTCAGCCATTTCAGGATCTTGGCTATTTATTACGAATTCAATCATTTCTTTTAAGGTAGTTGTATCTTCTTCGCTTGCCGGTAATGACACCTCTTCTGCAACGTTGCGCAAAATAGGATCTCCTTCGCGAATAACATCTTTCATTGTAAGCATATGTAATCTCTCCTTTCCTCTTTAGTCTACCAAAGGAGATGGAAAAAGTCATCGGCAAGAAAGGGAAGGCATTTTGGAAATTGTTCTATTATAGAGTAGTTATGTATGTGATAAAAAGAAAAAGACGGCAAAGCCGTCTTTTTCTTTCCATAGTTGTTTCGTTTTACATTAGCGAATGCAAGCAGCACCAACGATAATTAAAAGAATAAACAACACAACGATTAAGGCGAAGCCGCGTCCAGACCCGCCACAAGAACCGCCATAACCGTAGGAAGGATATGAACAAGTTGGATAGCAATATGAGTATCCGTACATGAGATGACCTCCTTTATCATTTCCCGCTAATACTGCGGTTACTATAATGTATGGAAGAGAGGGTAGAAATGTATAGGTATTTACCTAAAAAAGGAAGAGTAGTTTGTATATTTTTGTTACGAAGAGAGAAAAACTAAAGAGAATTAAATCGTTTACATATTATTCTAAGAGAAAAAATAAGTGAAAAAGGGAATAATATAACAGTAGGTCAATGCTTACTAATACAGATGTAAAAAATAAAAACACGTTTGTGTAGTAGAAACCTGCATATTATTTATAAAAAAACGTATTCAAAGTAATTGACATCGTAATTAGAATAGTTGTAAACTAAAAAACGTGATCAAGATTGTATTAATATGTTTCTGAAAAAACATTAGTACAGATTGTTAGGTACACAAAATTATTCTCAACCGACATACAAACATGTTGGTTTACATCGTTGCGCTTTTTAAACTGGAAAATAGCCAGTGAAAGCGTTTCAGAATATGGTTCAAGAGAGGAAGAGGTGAACGGAATGGGTACTAAAACAAAAAAGACCCTATTTAATGTTGATGAGCAAATGAAAGCTATCGCAGCTCAATTTGAAACATTACAAATTTTAAATGAAAACGGTGAAGTTGTGAATGAAGCAGCTATGCCTGAATTATCTGATGATCAATTAAAAGAATTAATGCGTCGTATGGTGTATACTCGCGTATTAGATCAACGTTCTATTTCTTTAAACCGTCAAGGACGTTTAGGTTTCTACGCACCTACAGCTGGACAAGAAGCTTCTCAATTAGCAAGTCATTTCGCACTTGAAGCAGAAGACTTCATCTTACCAGGATACCGTGATGTACCACAATTAGTATGGCACGGATTACCATTATACCAAGCATTCTTATTCTCTCGTGGACACTTCATGGGTAACCAAATGCCTGAGAATGTAAATGCATTAGCTCCACAGATTATTATCGGTGCGCAAATCATCCAAACTGCTGGTGTTGCGTTAGGTATGAAACTACGTGGTAAAAAATCTGTTGCAATTACTTACACTGGTGACGGTGGTGCTTCACAAGGTGACTTCTACGAGGGTATGAACTTTGCAGGTGCATTCAAAGCTCCAGCAATCTTCGTTGTTCAAAACAACCGTTATGCAATCTCTACTCCAGTAGAAAAGCAATCTGCAGCTAAAACTGTAGCACAAAAAGCAGTAGCAGCAGGTATTTACGGAATTCAAGTAGACGGTATGGATCCATTAGCTGTATACGCAGCAACTGCTTTTGCTCGTGAGCGCGCAGTAAATGGCGAAGGCCCTACTTTAATCGAGACTTTAACATTCCGTTACGGTCCACATACAATGGCTGGTGATGACCCAACTCGTTACCGTACAAAAGATATCGAAAACGAATGGGAACAAAAAGACCCAATCGTACGCTTCCGTAAGTTCTTAGAAGCTAAAGGCCTATGGTCTCAAGAAGTTGAAGAGACAGTAATCGAAGAAGCAAAAGAAGATATCAAACAAGCAATTGCTAAGGCTGACCAAGCTCCAAAACAAAAAGTAACTGATTTAATGGAAATCATGTACGAAAAAATGCCTTACAACTTAGCTGAACAATATGAAATCTACAAAGAAAAGGAGTCGAAGTAAGCCATGGCTCAAATGACAATGATTCAAGCAATCACTGATGCTTTACGCGTTGAAATGAAAAATGACCCTAACGTACTTGTATTTGGTGAAGACGTTGGTGTAAACGGCGGTGTATTCCGTGCTACTGAAGGTTTACAAGCTGAATTTGGTGAAGATCGTGTAATGGATACTCCACTTGCAGAGTCTGGTATTGGTGGACTTGCAGTTGGTCTTGCACTTGAAGGATTCCGTCCAGTTCCAGAAATCCAATTCTTCGGTTTCGTTTATGAAGTAATGGATTCAATTTCTGGTCAATTAGCTCGTATGCGTTACCGTTCTGGTGGACGTTGGACTGCTCCAGTAACAGTTCGTTCTCCATTCGGTGGTGGTGTTCATACTCCTGAACTACATGCTGATAGCTTAGAAGGATTAGTGGCTCAACAACCTGGTCTAAAAGTTGTTATTCCATCTACTCCATACGATGCTAAAGGTCTTTTAATCTCTGCGATTCGTGACAACGATCCAGTTATCTACTTAGAGCATATGAAATTGTACCGTTCATTCCGTCAAGAGGTACCAGAAGGTGATTACACAATTGATTTAGGTAAAGCTGATATCAAACGTGAAGGTACAGATGTATCTGTTATCGCTTACGGTGCTATGGTTCACGCTGCATTAAAAGCTGCTGAAGAACTTGAAAAAGAAGGTATCTCTTTAGAGGTTGTTGACTTACGTACAGTTCAACCATTAGATATCGAAACAATCATCGCTTCTGTTGAAAAAACAGGTCGCGTAGTTGTAGTTCAAGAAGCTCAAAAACAAGCTGGTATTGCAGCTAACGTTGTAGCGGAAATTAACGACCGTGCAATCTTAAACTTAGAAGCTCCAGTTGTACGTGTTGCAGCTGCTGATACAGTATTCCCATTCTCTCAAGCAGAGAGCGTATGGTTACCAAACCACAAAGATATTGTTGAAGCTGTAAACAAAGTAATGAACTTCTAATTTTTAGCTTTTCATGTGCAAAAGAAATCAGCACATGCTGGTTTCTTTTGTACATATTCCATAATAATGAAATGAATCAGGGGGCTGAATTCCGTGGCATTTGAATTTAAACTACCAGATATCGGTGAAGGTATCCACGAAGGTGAAATCGTAAAATGGTTTATTAAACCAGGCGATGAAGTAAACGAAGACGATGTACTTCTTGAAGTACAAAATGATAAAGCAGTAGTAGAAATCCCTTCTCCTGTTAAAGGTAAAGTACTTGAAGTACTTGTAGAAGAAGGAACAGTTGCAATCGTAGGAGATACATTAATTAAATTTGATGCTCCTGGATACGAAAACCTTAAATTTAAAGGTGACGATCATGATGAAGCTCCAAAAGCTGAAGAAGCAGCAGTAGAAGCTCCAGCAGCGGAAGCTACTCCAGCAGCAACTGCAGAAGTAGTAAATGAGCGCGTAATTGCTATGCCATCTGTTCGTAAATACGCTCGTGAAAAAGGTGTAGACATTCATAAAGTAGCTGGTACTGGTAAGAATGGCCGTATCGTAAAAGCTGACATCGATGCATTTGCAAATGGTGGACAAACTGTAGCAGCAACTGAGGCTCCAGCAGCAGTAGAAGCTACTCCAGCAGCAGCGAAAGAAGAAGCACCAAAAGCACAACCAATCCCAGCTGGTGAATATCCAGAAACTCGTGAGAAAATGAGTGGTATCCGTAAAGCGATTGCGAAAGCAATGGTTAACTCTAAACACACAGCTCCTCACGTAACATTAATGGACGAAGTAGATGTAACAGAACTTGTTGCTCACCGTAAGAAGTTCAAAGCAGTAGCAGCTGACAAAGGTATTAAATTAACTTACCTTCCGTACGTTGTTAAAGCTTTAACATCTGCATTACGTGAATACCCAATGTTAAACACTTCTTTAGACGATGCATCTCAAGAAGTAGTTCATAAACATTACTTCAACATCGGTATCGCAGCTGATACAGACAAAGGTCTATTAGTACCAGTTGTTAAAGATACAGATCGTAAGTCTATCTTCACAATCTCTAACGAGATCAATGATCTTGCTGGTAAAGCACGTGAAGGTCGTCTAGCTCCAGCTGAAATGAAAGGTGCTTCTTGCACAATTACAAACATTGGTTCTGCAGGTGGACAATGGTTCACTCCAGTTATCAACCACCCAGAAGTAGCAATCCTTGGTATCGGCCGTATCGCTGAAAAACCAGTTGTGAAAAACGGTGAGATCGTTGCAGCTCCAGTATTAGCATTATCTCTAAGCTTTGACCATCGTTTAATTGACGGTGCAACTGCTCAAAAAGCGTTAAACCAAATTAAACGTCTATTGAATGACCCACAATTATTAGTAATGGAGGCGTAATAACAATGGTAGTAGGAGATTTCCCAATTGAATTAGATACAGTCGTTGTTGGTGCAGGTCCTGGTGGATACGTTGCGGCAATTCGTGCAGCACAATTAGGTCAAAAGGTAGCAATCATTGAAAAAGCTAACCTTGGTGGCGTATGCTTAAACGTTGGATGTATTCCTTCAAAAGCGTTAATCAATGCAGGTCATCGTTATGAGAATGCAATGCATTCTGATGACATGGGTATTACTGCAGAAAACGTAAAAGTTGACTTTACAAAAGTTCAAGAATGGAAAAACGGCGTAGTTAAGAAATTAACTGGCGGTGTTGAAGGCCTTCTTAAAGGTAACAAAGTTGAAATCATTCGCGGTGAAGCTTACTTCGTAGATGCTAATACATTACGCGTTATGACTGAAGATGCAGCTCAAACTTATACGTTTAAAAATGCTGTTCTTGCAACTGGTTCTACACCAATCGAAATTCCAGGATTCAAATACTCTAAACGTGTTATCAACTCTACAGGTGCTTTAAGCTTACCTGAAATTCCTAAAAAACTTGTTGTAATCGGCGGCGGTTACATCGGTATGGAATTAGGTACTGCATATGCTAACTTCGGTACAGAAGTTACTGTAGTAGAAGCTGGCGACGAAATCTTAGCTGGTTTCGAAAAAGCTATGAGCTCTGTTGTTAAACGTGCTCTACAGAAAAAAGGTAACGTAAATATCCATACAAAAGCTATGGCTAAAGGCGTTGAAGAAACAGAAACTGGCGTAAAAGTTAGCTTTGAAGTTAAAGGTGAAATCCAAACTGTAGAAGCAGATTACGTATTAGTAACTGTAGGTCGTCGTCCAAACACTCAAGAAATCGGTCTTGAGCAAGTTGGAGTTAAAATGACTGACCGCGGCATCATCGAAATCGATGAGCAATGTCGTACAAATGTACCAAACATCTATGCAATCGGTGATATCGTTCCTGGACCACCATTAGCTCACAAAGCTTCTTACGAAGGTAAAGTAGCTGTAGAAGCAATTAGTGGCCATGCATCAGCTATCGATTACATCGGAATTCCTGCAGTATGCTTCACTGATCCAGAACTAGCATCTGTTGGTTACACTAAAAAACAAGCTGAAGAAGCTGGAATGACTGTAACTGTATCTAAGTTCCCATTCGCTGCTAACGGTCGTGCATTATCATTAAACAGCACTGACGGTTTCCTACAACTTGTAACACGTAAAGAAGATGGTCTTCTTGTAGGTGCTCAAGTTGCAGGTGCAGGTGCTTCTGATATTATTTCTGAGATTGGTTTAGCTATCGAAGCTGGAATGACAGCTGAAGATATCGCTCAAACAATCCATGCTCACCCAACATTAGGTGAAATCACAATGGAAGCAGCTGAAGTTGCTCTTGGAATGCCAATTCACATTGTAAAATAATTTAAGTAATGTAAATAGCCCTTCTCTTATTGTAAGAGAGGGGCTATTTTTATTTTCATCAAATGACTTGCAAGGTCTTTAAACGTACTTGTCGAATGAATATATAATACTTTAACAAATGATTCAGGCTTAACTTACTTCGAAGGTAATATATATCATCCTATAATATGTAATTGATTCAAACTTACCCCCATATATTAATAAAATAGAGCATGTCAAAGGAGAAGGTTCCATGAAAATATTACATGTTATATTTTATCATTTACTACTATGGAGTGGCTTTTCCACTGTATTAACATTATCGAATGGTGATAAGTTTCATTATAAAGTTATTCTTTTTTTCGTATTTCTATATTTAGCCTATGTAATAGCATATTTTGTATTGCACGTAAGAAAGCAAGCTTTATTTCTTACATGTTCGAATTGTATATTATTTTTAATCATATTATCTATTTTTTAAATTAGCGTTTATAAAAATACATTGTTCTTCCATTAAATAATTGTAACTCTCCTTCTAATTTCTTCGCTAAAAAACGGCAAAATTCATTTGCTTTCCCTTTGTCACCAAATGTTGCATTAGGTGGTAAAGAAACTTGGATGAAAGGTTGTTCATTTTCTATACCAACACCAATATAAATTGAGTCATACCGGTCGTGAGTGGATTGAAGTTTTAATGTTGTTGTAGATGTATCTAAAATTTCATAAGGAAAAGCGGTATTTGTATACGTGTAATTAATTTGGGCACCAGTTTTAGAAGTAACTGTTTTATAATAATGAAAAAGTTGTTTTATATCATCTATTGAAACTGATTGTTGGTTGGATTTCGGTACAAGCGTAATAAAGGCGTGTTGCATATAAGTTCCCCCTAGCTTAGTAGAATACTATCATTCTACATCCTACTGAATTTTTTGACAATTAAAAGGAGTATTACATGTTTTGTTTAATATACTATTAATGAAACGTGATGTAGAAAGGTGGAAACCAATGTTTGAAAAATTGTATGATGAGCATGAAAGTGTGAAGGTACGATTTTTAGGGTTTATGACACATGATACACGTTATGATTTTGGTGTTATTTATACAAATATGTTTTTTGGAAAGCTGCTCATTGTTTGTATGCAAACAGGAAGGTCTACTTTACTCGGACGAGATGATGTAGAGAATGTTCAATATATACAGGAGATTTTTAAATTAGGATCAGAAGAGGAAGCAAAGGAGTTAGCTCAGTTTTTCAAATTTCTAGTTCCGTCAACTTCTTTACATGCGGAATATGAAGAATAATTAATGTGAAACAGTCGTACTTATAAATATGGCTGTTTTTTTATTTTAATATCGCATACTAATTTAAATTAAAAATATTTAATGTGTTATACTAAAAACCTATTGACGTAAAAAGTATAACATATTAAAATGAAGACAGAAAGTTAAGCGGTTACAAAAAGTTTTTGGGATTATAAACTTAGGGGGAAATGAAAAATGGGAACAATCGTATGTCAAGATTGTGAAGGTACAATTGCACACTTCGAAGATGAGAAAGTAACGGTACTTTACGGGAAATGTGGATCTTGCGGATGTGATCACACAGAGCATACAAAAGCCCAATAATTGATAGGAAATGGACAGCTAAAAGTTTTTAGGACCATAAACTTAGGGGGAAATGAAAATGGGAACAATCGTATGCCAAGTATGTGAAGGAACAATCGGACATTTTGAAGATGAGAAAACGACGGTACTTTACGGAAAATGTGGAACAAATTGTGACTGTGCTAGAAAAGATAATGCGAAAGCTTAATGATAAATAAATAGATTACTATTAAAACTCAGGGGGAAATGAAAATGGGAACAATCGTATGCCAAGTATGTGAAGGAACAATTGGACATTTTGAAGATGAAAAATCAACAGTACTATACGGGAAATGTGGATCTCATTGCGAATGTGACCATAAAGAACATACAAAAGCTTAATAATAAGAAAAAGCGCCTACATGTGTAGGCGCTTTTTTAATAAATTGTAGTTGTATGACCAACTGTTGCAACGATTGCATCATCTCTAATTGGAATAAAGCTTATGGATGTATGTGGTGTACTAGAAGAAGCATATTGGCTCATTATACGGCTATCGATACGGGTAATAGTATCAGTCAAGAAAGCTGAAATAAAAGCGTAAGGGACTCTTCGTTCATTTAATGAATAAATAATTTCTTCTTTTGTTTTTACACCCACGCCATGTCCGTAAAAAAAGAAATTTCCTAAATAGATTGTGTTTTCTCCTTGCCACTCAATCGTAGCTGGATTCACTTGTGGGTTTTTAAAGTAAACGAGGTCACCTGGAACAAGATCGCCACCGTTTTTTGTTATGAGCCTTAGATCTTGATCGTAGTCCCATGTATAAAGTAAAAGATTTGCAAATAGACGATTGAAAGTTTCTTCCTCATACAATGATAGTAAAGCTTTATAAAAAATAATGATCATAGCGGTTGCGCATTCAGTTCCATATAGTTTTCCATTTTTAAAAATATCTTGTATGGCAATAGAAGATGGTATGTTTGGAAGAAGCTCGAATCCTCCAAGGGATGTTCTTTTCCAATACTGGGGGTTGCAAAAGGATTGTTGAAATGTGCGAAACTGAAATCCACTTTGAAAAAGCTCTAGTGCAGAGATAATAATATTAACTCGTAAATTGAGATCAAAGCTGAGTTCATCAGCTGTTCGGAAGGAATAAACTTCTTGATTTCCTGCCATTATTGATAAAATTTGTTGTTTCTCTGCTGCAAATGGCTCATATTCATTTGTAATATAAGGATGTACAATAGAACGGCCTATTACAATCATAATAGTATCCCCACCTATACGTTACATTCTTAAGTATCGTATGAAGAAAAGGAAAAAAGGTGAAAAAAAAGCCTATCAACTGATAGGCTTGTACTCTTTAATAACACGT
The DNA here is from genome assembly GCF_008274905.1 of Bacillus sp. JAS24-2. Classification (NCBI taxonomy): domain Bacteria; kingdom Bacillati; phylum Bacillota; class Bacilli; order Caryophanales; family Bacillaceae; genus Bacillus; species Bacillus sp. JAS24-2. The sequence goes on along the minus strand of NZ_CP031068.1, from coordinate 3,805,861 downwards.
AATGTTTGTAATGTCATATCTTCAGGACCTTGTACAGGTAAACCTGCTTCTAAGTTTTTCCGAATATACTCTAAGTTTTCTTGTGTAATAATTTCCCCCGGAGTAAAGATTGGAATCCCTGGCGGATAAACCATAACAAAATCAGCTATAATACGACCCGCTGCATTTTCAAATGGGATGACTTCTGTTTCCGAATAAAAAGCATCTCGAGGAGAAAGTGCTAGCACTGGAATTTCTGGAATCTCTACTTGTACTTGAACACCTTTATCTGCCCTATTTCTAAATGTTGCTGCTAAATCGTGTAAAGCTGCAATAAGTGTATTTGTATCACTTTCTGTATCTCCCAAAGTGATAAGACATAGTATGTTGTATAGATCTGAGAGTTCTACTTCAATGTTATATTGCTCTCTAAGCCATACTTCAGCTTGGTGGCCGGTAATACCTAAATCTTTTACAGATACAATTATCTTTGTAGGATCATAGTTAAAGGTAGCATCTGTACCTAACATTTCTTTTCCAGGACAGTAAAGATGCTCAATAGAATTTATAGCATCACGAACATGCTCAGCTAATTGTATTGTTTGTTCTATGAGTGTTGTTCCTTCTGTAGCAAGACGTTTTCTCGCAACATCAAGGGATGCTAACAAGATGTAAGAAGTTGATGTAGTTGTAAGCATGCTAATAATAGATTGGACATGCTTTACATTCACTAAGCCTTCTTTCACATTAAGAATAGAACTTTGAGTTAAAGAGCCTCCTAATTTGTGAACACTTGTTGCTGCCATATCCGCACCAGCTTGCATCGCTGACATAGGTAATTCATCGTGAAAATGAATATGAACACCATGAGCCTCGTCGACTAGTACAGGGATGTCATAAGAATGTGCTAATTGTACAATCTGTTCTAAGTCTGCAGCAAACCCAAAGTACGTTGGGTTAATAACAAGTAAGCCCTTTGCATCTGAGTGCTCTTCAAGTGCTTTTTTGACAGATTGAATTGTGATTCCATGAGAAATACCGAGCTTCGGATCGATTTCAGGATGCATGAAAATCGGTTTTGCACCTGAGAAAATAATAGCTGACATTACTGATTTATGCACGTTTCGTGGTACTAGGATTTTGTCACCAGGACCGCAAACGCTCATCACCATTGTCATAATAGCGCCACTTGTACCTTGAATAGAAAAGAAAGTATGATCTGCACCGAATGCAGCGGCTGCTAAATCCTGTGCTTCTTTAATCATACCTTTTGGATGATGTAAATCATCGAGTGGCGCAATATTAATTAAATCAATTGCTAATGCATTATGCCCAATAAATTCGCGAAATGTAGGATCCATGCCCTGTCCTTTTTTATGACCAGGAATATGGAATTGAATTGGATTTCGCTTACTGTGCTCAACTAAAGCGGTAAACAATGGTGTTTCGTATTGGGACAATCTATACACCCCTTCTTCTTCATAATATTTAGTGTAATTTGTTTTATATAATCCTGCTCTAAAAAAGTGTAGCCTTTTTTAGAATAAGGCTTGTTTTTCTGCCATTCAAAAAATCGTTTTTGAGATGGTAGCTTCACTTTATTTTCTATAAAACAAAAGCATTATATCACCAATAATTATAGATGTATAGAAAAAAATGTTTTTAAGGTGAGTATGTTTAATAGTTAGCCTCAACTAATGAATAGAGGAAGACAATTCCATTAAAATGAATAAATAGTGTATAATGCAGAGTGGCTATAATGAAGAATAAAATATTCTCTTTAAGATAGCATAATGAAACAAGAAGAAATGATAAATGAGGTGCGAAATGGAATATCAATATCCGTTAGATTATGATTGGTCAAATGAGGAAATGGTTACAATTGTTAAGTTTTATGAAGCGATTGAGAAAGCTTATGAAAAAGGGATTATAAGAGAAGAGTTAATGGGTTTATATCGTCGTTTTAAAGAGATTGTTCCATCGAAAGCAGAAGAAAAGAAAATTGATAAAGAATTTCAAGAAGTAAGTGGATACTCTATATATCGTGCTATTCAAAGAGCAAAAGAAGTCGAAGAACAAAAGCTCGTAAAAATGTAAAAAATATTTTGAAAAATAAAAACTGAAGTGATATAATGTGATAACAACTAAAAACGGACAATATAAATTGTCCGTTTTCTACTATCGATTACACAGTGCATATAAAGGAAGGAGTGATTGCATCGTAGATTCAATCTTAGCAAGGAATTGTTCGTTGGTCATTGCTGAAAACTCCTCTGGTGATATATGAATACCAACTAATAATTCTGCTTTTTTTACAGTAGCTAATCGTTCAATCATCTTTTGTAAGTCTTCGGTTTCAAGTGTTTTATGTAATTTCACACTTGGTTTAGTATGGTCAATGGACCAAACGAAGTCATTTGGAATATTTGTTTTTAAATCATTTAAATGTTCTAAGAAGGCATGAGCCGTCTCAACTTTTTGTGGACACTCATAGATTAAACCAAAGTATATGAAGGCATGAGTACCCCATAAGCCGATTTGGAAATGCGGTAGCATTTTATATCCTCGTTTATTTGTTGAAAAAGCAACCCAAGTATCGTTTGGTGGATTGACTTTGCGGCGTGCGTGTTTTGCAACATGATAAAAAAAGTTCTCATCAGTTTGTTTGGATAAGTATTCTGCAAATTGTTCCCCTAAAGCTTCTAGCTTAGGATGAATGTTCGTTTTAATTGCACTCATTCGTTCTTCGAGACCATCAACTGTAAAGACATCAAAATCAGTTGACTTGAATGTTTGTATTGTCATGATTGTTCCTCCAACTCCTATTTTGCTTTTATTTTAGCATAGCTTGTACTATTCATAAAAAAAACAGCACAAAAAAATTTAAATAAAAAAATATAATTTTGTTGCATAGATGATTTATCCAACATAGTATAGTATAAAACAAAAAATCAGAAAATTGAATTAATTCTAGTCCGAGGGCAGACGAATATTGGGAGGAGGCAAATAATATGAGACAGGTGATTAATGCGTTAAAGAGAACAGATGCTGAAAAGAGAATACCGGTGCTACGTTTGGAGCTAGATTATGAATTAGCAACTTTATATGATGCGATGATGGAAGATGACAAACAGAAAAAAGAAGAGTGTGTACAAAAGTTAGAAGTGTTAAGACTTGAAATGATTCGTTTAGAAGCGTAATAATAGTATATGTATAAAAAATTAGTTGGTGCGAACCTTATAAAGGGTTCGTTTTTTCTGTGAACAGTATAGATCGGAGTGTTTAAACATGCAAGAAGTATGGAAAGACATTGATGCACACGCCAAACGGTGGATTCGGGATGCAGGAGAGCATTTAATGGCATCAATGAAAAAAGCACTTATTATAGAAACAAAATCAAATGCAGCTGACTTAGTTACAAATATGGACCGAGAGATAGAACAGTTTTTAATTGGGAAAATTAAAGAAACATTCCCGAATCATAATATTTTAGGAGAAGAGGGTTATGGAGACGAGATAACGTCTTCTGACGGGGTTGTTTGGTTAATTGATCCAATTGACGGCACGATGAACTTTGTTCATCAAAAAAGAAATTTTGCGATTTCAATTGGGATTTATGAGAACGGTATCGGAAAGATTGGACTTATATATGATCCAGTGCATGATGAACTATATCATGCAGTCAAGGGATCTGGAGCTTTTTGTAATGATATATCAATTCCTCCACTGAAAAAAGGAACTGTAGAGCAAGGTATTGTAGCTTTAAATGCGATATGGCTTACAGATAATCCATTGCTTAATATGGAAAGTATGATGGCACTTGTTAAGAAAGCAAGAGGCACAAGATCATATGGCTGTGCAGCGTTAGAGATGGTATACGTTGCAACAGGAAGAATAGATGCATATGTAACGCCGAGATTATCACCATGGGATTTTGGCGGAGGAAAGATAATTGTAGAAGAAGTTGGAGGTAAGGTGACGACATTCTCTGGAGCGCCACTTTCTATCATAGAGAAGAGCAGTGTGTTAGTTGCAAAACCAGGAGTGTATGAAGAAGTGTTATCGTTTATATGAGAGCAACAAAAAAAGTAAGAGGCTGTGTATAAGCTTCTTACTTTTTAGCGTTATTGTGATTTGCGCATTTTTCTTTTTGTTACAAAACCGTATCCAACTGTAACAAATGTGCCGATAATGCAAATAATAATACCGATTGGACTATTTTCAGCAATCATAATGCCGATACCGATTAAGAAAATAACACCGATAATTGCAGTTAATAAAAAGCGATATTGAATGTGTTCCATTTCTTCACCCTCCAATCTCATTTTACTTTCACAAAAGTAAGAATACAACTATATTTTCATTCTTGCTTTTATTTTAATTGCTATTGTATCCCCTTCGCTCTTATAATAGAGAAGGATTAAAAAGACATTAGGAGTTGGACATGTTGAAAAAACGACAAGATTTACGTAATATAGCAATTATTGCCCACGTTGACCATGGTAAAACAACACTTGTTGACCAGTTATTACGTCAAGCGGGGACTTTCCGTGCGAACGAACACGTTGAAGAACGCGCAATGGATTCAAATGATCTAGAAAGAGAACGCGGTATTACAATTTTAGCGAAAAATACAGCGATTCACTATGAAGATAAAAGAATTAACATTTTAGATACACCTGGTCACGCTGACTTCGGTGGAGAAGTAGAACGTATCATGAAAATGGTTGATGGTGTTTTACTTGTTGTTGATGCATATGAAGGTTGTATGCCACAAACACGATTTGTTTTAAAGAAAGCTCTTGAGCAAAACTTAACTCCAATCGTAGTTGTAAACAAAATTGACCGTGACTTCGCTCGTCCAGATGAAGTAGTTGATGAAGTAATCGACTTATTCATTGAGCTTGGTGCAAACGAAGATCAATTAGAGTTCCCAGTTGTATTTGCATCAGCAATGAACGGAACAGCAAGCTTAGATTCAAACCCAGCAAATCAAGAAGAGAATATGAAATCATTATTCGATACAATTATCGAACATATTCCAGCACCAATTGATAACAGCGAAGAGCCACTTCAATTCCAAGTAGCACTTCTTGATTACAACGACTACGTTGGACGTATTGGAGTTGGTCGCGTATTCCGCGGTACAATGAAGGTTGGACAACAAGTTGCTTTAATGAAAGTAGACGGAAGCGTGAAGCAATTCCGCGTAACGAAATTATTCGGTTACATGGGATTAAAACGTCAAGAAATTGAAGAAGCAAAAGCAGGGGACTTAGTAGCCGTTTCTGGTATGGAAGACATTAACGTAGGTGAAACAGTATGTCCAGTTGAACATCAAGATGCGTTACCATTATTACGTATTGATGAGCCAACACTACAAATGACGTTCCTTGTAAATAACAGCCCATTTGCAGGTCGTGAAGGTAAATACATTACATCTCGTAAAATTGAAGAGCGTCTTCGTTCACAATTAGAAACAGATGTAAGTTTACGTGTAGATAATACAGATTCTCCTGATGCGTGGATCGTATCTGGACGTGGGGAACTACATTTATCTATCTTAATTGAAAACATGCGTCGTGAAGGTTATGAATTACAAGTATCTAAGCCAGAAGTAATCATTAAAGAAGTTGATGGCGTAAGATGTGAGCCTGTAGAGCGTGTACAAATCGATGTACCTGAAGAATACACTGGTTCTATTATGGAATCTATGGGTGCACGTAAAGGTGAAATGTTAGATATGGTGAATAACGGAAACGGTCAAGTTCGCCTTACTTTCATGGTTCCAGCACGTGGTTTAATTGGTTACACAACAGAATTCTTAACATTAACTCGTGGTTACGGTATTTTAAACCATACATTCGATTGCTACCAACCAGTACACGCTGGACAAGTTGGTGGACGTCGTCAAGGTGTTCTAGTTTCACTTGAAACAGGAAAAGCATCACAATACGGTATTATGCAAGTTGAAGACCGTGGTGTAATCTTCGTTGAACCAGGTACAGAAGTATATGCTGGTATGATTGTAGGAGAACACACTCGTGAGAACGACTTAACAGTTAACGTTGTGAAAATGAAACAACAAACTAACATTCGTTCTGCGACGAAAGATCAAACTTCAACAATGAAGAAACCACGCCTAATGACTTTAGAAGAATCATTAGAGTACTTAAACGATGACGAGTTCTGTGAAGTAACTCCAGAATCAATTCGTCTACGTAAAAAGATTCTTGATAAGAGTGAGCGCGAAAGAGCTGCTAAGAAAAAGAAATCTGTCGAAGCGTAAAAATAAAAAAACAACGCCCTTTATAAAGGGTGTTGTTTTTTTATTTTGTTTATTTTTTAGAATATTTACTCATTTTTGTGGACAGTATTTTTTTTGCGAGTTACTCTTGTATTAAGTGTATAAAGAAAATTGCATTTTACTGCTAGGGGGGGAAGAGTGTGTTAGAAAGGATGTCTTTTTTTGCAAAATTGTGTAAGGTAGATGAAAATCCAGAGTTAGGAATGTGGTTACTTTATGGGACGATTATTATATTAAGTGCTCTCGTTTATAATTTAGGGTTTGCTAGAAAGTTGTCTGTACTAAAAAATATTGTGATATACATATCATTAGCAATTGGATGCACAGTATTAACCTTTTTTGCTGTGTTTTTACCTGTTGGAGAAGGACTTGTTGTAGCGGCAATTGTACTTGGAATTTATAGATTGCGTTTGCGTCAAGCGAAACAACAAAAAGCAGGATAAGGAAGGGGAGTTTTCATGCGTTCAGTACAAGATGCACTATATAATTGGTTAACAATTAAAACAGTTGCGGAAGCACGCCCAGATGATAGTGCTGCAAAAGAAACATATTTGTTATTTCAAAATATGATATATGAAGAACATAAATTAAGAAATGTGGAAGTCGAAAAGAACGAGGAAATGTATTTAATTACATATGAAATGAATGGAGAACGGAAATCTGCAAGGTTTCCGTTAGAAGCCATTGATTGTTTTTTGGATCAGATGAATCGTGAACCAGAAAAATATAAATAAGTCCTTATCTATATGAGTAAGGACTTATTTACATTTTACCAATCATCTTCGATTTTTTTATCACGATATAATCGGAAATTACCACTTGCATGACGTTCCATTGTACGCTCTGCAATTCGTTCCGAACATTCCATGCACATATATGTATGAATAGGGCGATTACGCAGTTTTTTTGCCATAGGATTTTCATCATCTAACATATCTTTTTTATCACAAATCATACATTTGACTCTCATTTCGTCACCTCAATACGAATTCTATCAGTATAAGTATATCATGGAAGTATAATGTTTTTGAATAATAGTGGGAAAAAATAATATTTTCGCAATTCAAAAAATAAGTTATGATAAGGATATACCAAGTATGTTTGGAGGTGAAAATATGGCGAATGTAGTAGAGCCTACCTTAACAGAGGATTTAGTACAAACGTTGCGTAAAGAGTGTATTGTTATGATAGCAACGACAGATTTCGAAAAGCAAGTTCCTAACGTAAGTGCTATTTCTTGGGTGTATGCAGTGAGTAAAACTAGTATTCGATTTGCAGTAGATCAACGTTCACGTATTGTGGAAAATATACGGCATAATACAGGTGTGGTATTGACTATAATGGCGAATGAATCCGTATTTTCTATAAGTGGTGCAGGTGAAATTTTGACAGATAGAATGGAAGGTATTTCTCTAAAATTAACTGTAATAGAAGTAAATGTGCAAGAAGTGCGTGATGTTATGTTTTATGGAGCGAAACTTGCAATTGAACCAACATATGAAAAAACATATGATCTTCGGGCAGCGAAAAAGCTGGATAATGAAGTGTTAGTAGGGATAAGAGAATTATAAAGATGCTAAATAGGAAATTCGTTTATTCACTTTTGTAATCGGTTATTGTGATTTAACGTTAATAATTATAATAAAAAGTAATATATTGAATAGAAATGAATAAAGAATAAATAAAAGGTTTAATGACTATGATTTTCGATTCTACCTCGTTTACACGGTACATATAATTATAACAATGGTTCGTCCATATTGTATGGATGAAACCCTTGTTCTACAAATTTAAAAGTGGAGTCAGGGGGTAACAGGTTGGATAAAATTTATGTGTTAGATACGAATGTACTTTTGCAGGATCCTTTATCTATTTTTTCATTTGAAACCAATGAAGTAGTGATTCCAGCAGTTGTATTAGAAGAGGTTGATTCGAAAAAACGTTATATGGATGAAGTAGGACGAAACGCTCGTTATGTATCTAAGTTAATAGATAAATTTCGTGAAATAGGAAAGCTGCATGAAAGTATCCCGCTAGAAAACGGCGGAACATTTCGTATTGAATTGAACCATCGTTCATTTGTTCAACTACAAGATATTTTTGTAGAAAAAACAAATGATAATCGAATTTTAGCTGTAGCAAAAAATCTATCTTTAGAAGAACAGGAAAAAGAGGACGGGAAGTCTGTTATTTTAGTAAGTAAAGATGTACTCGTAAGGGTAAAAGCTGATGCAATTGGTTTGAAGGCTGAAGATTATTTAAGTGATCGCGTAATTGAAGTAGAAAATATATATTCTGGCTTTTTAGAAGGATATATATCAAAAGAACAATTGGATTATTTTTATGAGAAAGGTGAATTGCCTCTATCTGAAATTGCGAATCATCCTTTTTACCCAAATCAGTTTGTAGTGATGAAAGATGCATTAGGGGGCTCTAGTTCTGCTCTTGGCATTGTGGATCACTTAGGTAAGAAGGTAAAGAAACTTATTTTTCACAATGAACAAGTATGGGGGATACGACCACGAAACGTGCAGCAAATTATGGGATTAGAATTGTTGCTTCGTGAAGATATTCCGCTTGTAACGTTAACGGGGAAAGCCGGCACAGGAAAAACGTTACTTGCGTTAGCTTCGGGACTTATGCAAACAGAAGACTTAGGGTTATATAAAAAATTACTTGTGGCAAGACCAATTGTTCCAGTCGGAAAAGATATCGGTTATTTACCAGGAGAAAAAGAAGAAAAGTTAAGACCATGGATGCAGCCAATTTTTGATAACCTAGAGTATTTATTTAATACGAAAAAGCCAGGAGAGTTAGATGCTATTTTAGCTGGAATGGGTTCGATTGAAGTAGAAGCCCTTACTTATATACGCGGGAGAAGTATTCCAGATCAGTTCATTATCATTGACGAAGCACAAAATTTAACAAAGCATGAAGTGAAAACGATATTAACTAGGGTAGGGGAAAAGAGTAAGATTGTATTAATGGGAGATCCTCAGCAAATTGATCACCCATATTTAGATGAATATAATAATGGCTTAACATATGTTGTAGAGAAGTTTAAAGAACAGCGTATTAGTGGTCATGTGAAGTTTGTTAAAGGTGAGCGATCTAATTTAGCTCAACTAGCAGCAGATTTATTGTAAAAAGGAGTGAGCTTAAGCTCACTCCTTTTCTTTAAATAATTGTAAATTTACGGATGTTACGGATTGGATTTTGTTGATTAGATCCATCATTGAAATAGAGATGAACAGGCCCGTCTTCTTTTAATGGTTTTCCTTCTTTTGAAAAGCCTAGTATAGCATTTTTGACAGTTTCTAATGGAAGTGTCATTGTATGATCTACCGTTTCAATTTTAACTTGCGTAGCGTCCTCTAAAATTTCAGCGTTAGCAAGGAATGGATGAAATGGTATACCAAATGTTCCAGTAATCAGCTGTTCTTTTTTATATTTCTTCACACTTTGTTGTATTGGAGGAAAAGCGGCACCATCACGGATTTCGCGATCCCAATGTTCTGAAGTGTTTTTTAAATAAGTTTCTAGTTCAGACGTGTTTTCTCTAGTTTCATCAAAGTAAGTTGTCAAATCTACTTTTCGATCATCAAAGATCCAAACAGTTGGATCAATAGTGATTGGAAAACGTACTTTTCCGTTAATAAATAAAATTTCGCTCATTGTTGTTCCCCCATTTGTGTTATACTCCCACTTTTCAGTATAATAGTATTAGACACTGTTGTCACAAAAAATGTTTCTATTGCAATTTATTAAAACTATCGCTAATATTAATAGATAGGATAGAGGAGAGTAGGACGGAAACGGAGGGAATCAATTTGGCGTCTGAGACAGTAGCAAATCATCAGGAAAAGGCACTAGCCCTTCTACAAGCGGATGCAGAGAAGATTTTAAGACTTATTAAGGTGCAAATGGACCATCTTACAATGCCGCAATGTCCATTATATGAAGAAGTGTTAGACACACAAATGTTTGGACTATCCCGCGAGGTCGATTTTGCGGTTCGCCTTGGTCTTATTGCAGAAGAACAAGGGAAAGCAATGTTAGGTGAGCTCGAACGTGAGTTATCTGCACTTCATGAAGCATTTACAAACAAACAACAATAACGGGTTCAAATAAGGGGGCTCAAACTAAATTAGTTTGAGCTTTTTATTTGTATAATAAAGCAGGAAGAATCAATGTACATATGGAATACAACAATAATTAAATTGAAACAGAAAGAGGAAATGAAATGAAAAAAGTATGGAAATCAATGGATTATTCATTGTTACTTCCTCTTGTTATTTTATGTGTGCTGGGGGTAATAATGGTATATAGTTCGAGTTCCATTGTTGCGATTTCGAGATTTGATAAACCAGCAAATTTCTTTTTTAAAAGACAATTAATTACTTTAGTTGTTGGGACAATGGTATTAATAATTATTGCTACTATCCCATATAAAGTTTGGAGAAAACGAATTTTTTTGTTGGGGAGTTACGGTGCTAGTGTTGCCTTATTAGCTGCAGCTGCCTTTTTCACTAAGTCAGTAAACGGTGCAAACGGGTGGATATTTGGAATACAGCCTGCAGAATTTGTTAAGATAACAGTTATTCTCGTCTTAGCTCATTTTTTTGCGAAAAGACAAGAAACGAATACACCTGTTTTCAAAGGGTCAGGTCCAGTACTTATTGGTGTTGGAATAATCATGTTTTTAATATTAAAGCAAAATGATTTAGGTACTGATTTGTTAATTGCAGGAACAGTAGGAATTATGTTTCTTTGTTCGGGAGTACAGGTTAACTTATGGATTAAACGAATTGCTTTAACTTCTATAGTATGGATTCCGGCACTATATCTTCTTGGTAATTATGCATTAAATCCATATCAAAAGGCACGTTTTTCTGTTTTCCTTGATCCGTTTAATGATCCTCAAAAGGATGGGTTTCAATTAGTGAATTCATTTATTGGAATCGCTTCTGGAGGGCTTAATGGTAGAGGATTAGGGAATAGTGTACAAAAATATGGTTATTTACCAGAACCGCAAACGGATTTTATAATGGCAATTATATCTGAAGAACTTGGTTTTATAGGTGTAGCTATCATTTTAATCTGTTTATTACTTATTATTATTCGGTCATTTAGAGTTGCGCAAAAGTGTACAGATCCATTTGGAAGTTTAATAGCTATCGGAATTGCAAGCTTGTTTGGAGTTCAAACGTTTATCAATGTCGGTGGTATGTCTGGAGTAATACCACTTACAGGAGTACCATTACCGTTTGTTAGTTACGGCGGAAGTTCTTTATTAGCTAATCTACTTGCAATGGGAATACTACTCAATATTGCTAGTCACGTGAAACGACAAGAGAAACAACAGAATGGTCTAATGAAAGAAAGAGAACAAAATGGACCACATCTTGTAGTTGTAAAATAAAAACACATTGTGCTTTAGAGCATGATGTGTTTTTTATTTTTAAGTAGTTTTAAATATGATGTACTAATTTCTCTTTCAGTTAAAAAGATATATCACATTAACTTAAATGTGATATACAATTAAGTTGTTAGAAAAGGAAGAGGTATGCTATACTATTTTTGTGAAACAAATTGCACAGAAAACTTATCATTTGTTAGAAAATAAGGTATGATGGATAAAAATAAAGTGAAGCTTTCTAAGTATAATATAATGTGGAAAGTGAAGAACTTCACGCTTTTTAAGGTGTGTATATATTTTATCTCTAGAGTGGTAGGAAAGTAGAGGGGGAAAATCATGACAAAGCTGCAACGTATTCAAAAAGTATTGGTAGCTAACCGTGGAGAGATTGCAATTCGTGTGTTTCGAGCTTGTTCGGAACTTGGATTAAAAACAGTTGCAATCTATTCTAAAGAGGATAGTGGTTCTTATCATCGCTATAAAGCCGATGAGTCCTATTTAGTTGGGGAAGGAAAAAAACCAATTGATGCTTATCTAGATATTGAAGGCATTATTGAGATTGCAAAAAGTAATCATGTAGATGCAATCCACCCTGGATATGGTTTCTTGTCAGAAAATATTCAATTCGCTAAACGTTGTGAAGAAGAAGGAATTATCTTTATCGGTCCGAAAAGTAAGCATTTAGATATGTTTGGAGATAAAGTGAAAGCAAGAACACAAGCGCAGCTAGCACAAATTCCGGTTATACCTGGTAGTGATGGTCCAGTAAATTCATTAGAAGAAGTCGAAAAATTTGCTGAAAAGTATGATTACCCGATTATTATTAAAGCATCCCTTGGGGGTGGCGGTCGTGGTATGCGTATTGTGCGTACTAGAGAGGAATTAGGAGAATCATATAATCGAGCGAAATCAGAAGCGAAAGCAGCTTTTGGTAATGATGAAGTTTACGTCGAAAAATTCGTTGAAAAACCTAAACATATAGAAGTACAAATTTTAGCAGATGAAGAAGGCAATGTTGTTCATTTATACGAGCGTGACTGTTCTGTACAACGTCGTCATCAAAAAGTTGTAGAAATTGCACCGAGTGTATCACTTTCAGATGATCTGCGTCAGCGTATTTGTGATGCTGCTGTGAAGTTAACGAAAAATGTAAACTATTTAAATGCAGGAACAGTAGAATTCCTTGTAAAAGATGATGAGTTTTACTTTATTGAAGTAAATCCACGTGTTCAAGTAGAACATACGATTACAGAAATGATTACGGGAGTAGATATTGTTCAATCACAAATTTTAATAGCGGATGGACATTCATTACATAGCAAAATGGTAGGTGTTCCGAAGCAAGAGGAAGTAGTTGTACATGGATTTGCAATTCAATCTCGTGTAACAACTGAAGATCCGCTAAATAATTTTATGCCGGATACAGGAAAAATTATGGCGTATCGATCAGGTGGTGGTTTTGGTGTGCGTCTTGATACAGGGAATAGCTTCCAAGGTGCAGTTATTACACCGTACTACGATTCTTTACTTGTAAAAGTTACAACTTGGGCACTTACTTTTGAGCAAGCTGCTGCAAAAATGGAACGTAACTTAAAAGAATTCCGTATTCGTGGTATTAAAACAAATATTCCATTCCTAGAGAATGTAGTAAAGCATAAAAACTTCTTATCAGGAGAATATGATACTTCATTTATCGATGCGTCACCTGAATTGTTCTTGTTCCCGAAACGTAAAGACCGTGGAACGAAAATGTTAAATTACATTGGTACAGTAACAGTAAATGGTTTCCCAGGAGTAGGGAAAAAAGAAAAACCAATATTCCCAGATGCTCGTATTCCATGTTTAAAACATTCAGAGCCAATCCAAAATGGAACGAAACAAATTTTGGACGAGCGTGGAGCGGACGGATTAGTAAAATGGGTACAGGATCAAAAACGTGTACTTTTAACGGATACAACATTCCGTGATGCACACCAGTCATTACTTGCAACTCGTATTCGTACAAAAGATTTACATCAAATTGCGGAGCCAACAGCGAGAATGTTACCGAACCTATTCTCAGCGGAAATGTGGGGCGGTGCAACGTTTGATGTTGCGTATCGTTTCTTAAAAGAAGATCCATGGGAACGATTACTAGATCTTCGTGAAAAAATGCCGAACGTGTTATTCCAAATGTTACTTCGTTCTTCAAACGCAGTTGGATACAAAAACTATCCAGATAATTTAATTCAAAAATTTGTGGAATGTTCTGCTCAAGCAGGCATTGATGTATTCCGTATTTTTGATAGTTTAAACTGGGTGGAAGGCATGAGAGTTGCAATTGACGCTGTACGAGACACTGGTAAAATTGCAGAAGCAACAATGTGCTACACAGGGGATATTCATGATCCACTGCGTAGTAAATATGATTTAAATTATTATAAAAATTTAGCAAAAGAGTTAGAAGCATCAGGAGCTCACATTTTAGGTATTAAAGATATGGCGGGCTTACTAAAACCAAATGCAGCATATGATTTAGTTTCTGCATTAAAAGAGACAGTGTCGATTCCAATTCATCTGCACACGCACGATACGAGTGGAAATGGTATATTAACGTATACGAAGGCAATTGAAGCAGGTGTTGATATCGTCGATGTAGCAGTGAGTTCTATGGCTGGTCAAACGTCACAACCAAGTGCGAACACGCTATACTATGCGTTAGGCGGAAACGAAAGACAACCAGATGTTAATATAGATTCTTTAGAAAAACTATCTCACTATTGGGAAGATGTACGCAAATACTATGCACCGTTTGAAAGTGGTATGAATGCGCCTCATACAGAGGTATATATGCATGAAATGCCGGGTGGGCAGTATAGTAATCTTCAGCAACAAGCGAAGGCGGTTGGTTTAGGAGATCGCTTCGATGAAGTGAAAGTAATGTACCGCCGTGTGAATGACATGTTTGGAGATATTGTAAAAGTAACACCATCATCAAAAGTTGTTGGTGATATGGCATTATTTATGGTTCAAAACCATCTGACAGAACAAGATGTTTTAGAGCGTGGACATGCGATGGACTTCCCAGGATCTGTTGTTGAAATGTTCTCTGGTGATTTAGGTCAACCGTACGGTGGTTTCCCGAAAGAATTACAAAAGATTATTTTAAAAGGGAAAGAGCCATTAACAGTAAGACCAGGTGAATTACTAGAGCCAGTAGATTTCGAAGCGTTAAAAGAAGAATTATTCCATAAACTTGGACGCGAAGTAACGATTTTTGATGTAGTGGCATATGCTTTATATCCAAAAGTATTTATGGATTATGAAAAAGTTGCTGAGCTTTATGGAAATGTATCTGTACTTGATACACCGACGTTCTTCTATGGTATGAGACTAGGTGAAGAAATTGATGTAGAAATTGAACAGGGTAAAACATTGATGGTTAAACTAGTATCAATTGGAGAACCTCAGCCGGATGGAAACCGCGTTCTTTACTTGGAATTTAACGGTCAACCACGTGAAATTATCGTGAAAGACGAGAGTGTAAAAGCAACAGTTGCACAACGTGTGAAAGGAAACCGTGAGAATCCAAATCATATTAGTGCAACGATGCCAGGAACGGTAATTAAAGTAGTTGTAAAAGAAGGCGACGAAGTGAAAAAAGGCGATTCTATGGCAATTACAGAAGCGATGAAAATGGAAACGACAGTTCAAGCGCCGTTCAATGGTAAAGTAAAGAAAGTATATGTTAACGATGGTGATGCGATTCAAACGGGTGATTTACTTATTGAATTAGATCACTAAAATAAGAAAAGAGCTGTGTAAATACAGCTCTTTTTTATTGCAAAAAATCCCTTGCCGAATTGGCAAGGGATTTTAGTTTTAAATTATTTTGTTTGTTTAGAAGTTGATTCGGCTTCTTTGGCATTCACTTTACTTCTTGTTCCTAACATAACTAAATAGCATAGTACGGCAAACAAGCAAGAAATGAATAGAGAATGTAACAATGCCATCGCTAAACTAGCGTTTGTAAATACAACTAAAACTCCTACTACAGCTTGAAGTGTAACAAGGATAAATGAAATGATCCATCCCCAATATACTACAGGTTGCTGCTTGTAATGGCGAATAGCGAGAATCATGGCGTATAGTATCCAAGCGAAAATTAACATCGCTGCAACTCTATGGCCCATTTGAACCCATTCATGTAGTTGAGTTGGCATAGGTCTGTTTTTGCTACATAAAGGAAAGTCTGGACAGGCTAAGCTAGCTCGTTCGTGACGTACTAAAGCACCTGTGTAGACGACGATATAACTGTAAATTGTTACACCATAAATATGAAATTTCATTTTTTTGTCCATAATAAGTGAACGTGCATCAAATTTTTGGTCAATTTCAAAGATAAGACACGTTAATAAAATGACAGAAGCAAATGAAATTAAGGAAATACCGAAATGGATAGCAAGTACAGCTGGCATTTGTCCCCAAACAACTGCTGCTGCTCCCATTAATGCTTGTGCAACTAAAAATACGAAGGATAAAATTGCTAACGTTTTTGTTTCACGCACATGTTTATAATATTTCCAGGACAAAATACAAAGTAGAGTGACAAGAATTCCAGCTGATCCTGATGTTAATCGGTGGCTAAGTTCAATAATAGTTTCCATTGATAAATTAGATGGAACAAATTCACCGTTACAAAGTGGCCATGATTTACCACAACCTTGACCAGAACCTGTTTTTGTAACTAAAGCGCCTCCTAATAAAACTATTAATAAATCAAGGCTTGTAATGACTGCTAACCATTTAATAAAGCGTTGCAATCTCTTTCACCATCTTTCTGCTATGAAGTTATTGCGAAATATTTTCATTCCATTATGTATAGAATAAAACGCGCTAGTTCCTATGATATATAAAAAATAATAAAATAGCAAAGAAATGGAGGGGGAAGGAAAGGGAGAGAAAATAGGTGTAAAAACAGGGTTCGCAAGGAAAATTTTGGGTGAAAAATAGGCTATTTTGAAAAGAAATGGGGAGAATACGTGTTAAATAGGACAAAATAGTTTATTATAGAAGGTAACATCATGTTATGATAAGGACAAGTCAGAATGAAGTTTTTTATATTCGACACAAAAAGTTCATGTTTTCTTCACAAAATGTTCGGGAAATATGATTTAATATATTGGAGTATGGGCGTAGATTAGTAGTAGAATGGGTTAACAATGTTTCTACTGTAATAATATTGCTATATAGAAGCGAATTATTTCATTTGAAATAGGCGCAAAAAGAAAGATGAAAGTTTTAAGAGGGGGTTAGAGTGATGAACCATGCAACAAGTGAGCTGCATGATGAGTCCGCTGTTACAAGTGTACCGGAAACAACTCGGTTACAAGATTTAAAAGCACTCGTTAAAATGGGGATTGTAAACTCAAATACACTTACTGTATTTACAGGATTTTGGTTGGCATTACACTTTAATGGATTAAGTGTAATGGACAATCTGGATAAGTTATTCTTTACAATCGTTGGTTCAGGATTAATTATGGCAGGGGTATGTTGTTTAAACAACTACATTGATCGAGACATCGATCCATTAATGGAAAGAACAAAGACCCGTCCAACGGTTACTGGAAAGTATAAACCAGGATTTGCACTTACATTTGGACTAGTCATATTACTTCTTGGTTTTGTATTTTTATTATTAACAACACCAATGGCAGTCTTAATGGGATTTATTGGTGCTTTCACATATGTTGTTCTATATAGTTTATGGACAAAGAGAAAGTATACACTAAATACTGTTGTAGGTAGTATATCTGGTGCAGTTCCTCCTTTAATTGGATGGGCAGCAATCGATCCATCTTTAGGCCATCCAATTGCTTGGATGTTATTTTTAATTATGTTTATTTGGCAAATCCCACATTTCCTTGCATTAGCAATGAAACGTGTTGATGAATATCGAAATGCAGGAATTCCAATGCTTCCTGTAGTTCATGGATTTGAAATTACGAAACGCCAAATTATGATTTGGACAGTATGTTTATTACCACTACCATTTTATATGAGTGGACTAGGGATAACATTTATGGTAATTGCAACACTGCTTAACATCGGATGGATCGTTTTAGGATTTTATGGCTTCCGTAAGAAAGATGACATCAAATGGTCCGTGCAAATGTTTGTTTATTCCCTAAATTATTTAACAATCTTATTTGTATCAATGATTGTAGTTACATTCTTCTAAGACAACGACATAATTGGATTTCTTTACGTTGAGATTTACTTTACTTAACTATAAAGTACAATCTAATTCACAAGGAAAGTGGGGGTTGTTTGTATGAAGAAACAGTGGCGACTGCTTTCGTTCGTTTCACTGCTGGCTTTACTGTTAGGGGGATGCGGTAAAGCCTTTCAATCTACTTTAATTCCGCAAGGAGAAGTAGCAAAAATGCAATATGATTTACTTCTACTGGCGAGTGCAATCATGGTAGGAGTAGTACTAGTAGTTACTATTATTTTCTTATATGTAATTGTGCGTTTCCGACAAAAGAAAGGTCAGGAAGATTATATTCCAGAGCAAGTTGAAGGGAATCACAAGCTAGAAATTATATGGACAGTTATTCCGATTATTCTTTTACTAATCTTAGCTGTTCCAACAGTTACATATACATTCAAACTTGCTGATGTAAGTGCGATGGAGAAAAAGAATATTGATAAAGATACTATCGTTGTTGATGTAACAGCGAATCTTTATTGGTGGGAATTTTCTTATAAATCAGAAAAGATAGTAACTTCGCAAGATTTGGTCATCCCCACAGGTAAGAAAGTGTATTTAAATTTGAAGGGTGCCGATATTAAACACTCATTTTGGGTTCCATCTTTAGCAGGGAAAATGGATACAAATACAGACAATGTGAACAAAATGTGGTTAAAGGCAGATAAATCGGGCACTTATAATGGTTTTTGTACAGAATTTTGCGGCCCATCACATTCTTTAATGCAATTTAAAGTGAAAGCTTTAGATGAAAGCGAGTACAAAAAATGGCTTGCTGATATGAAGAAGATTGATGGGAAGAAAGAAGTAGCTTCAACAAAGGCGCAAGAGGGCCAAGAAATATTTAATAAAAGCTGTATTGGTTGTCACGCAGTTGGATCTAATGATAGTAGACCACCTTCCGCTCGTATCGCACCAAACTTAGCAAACTTTGCGGATCGCGATATGGTTGCCGGTATTGCCGAAAACAATGAAGAAAACTTAAAAAAATGGCTGAAAGATCCTGAAAATATGAAGCCAGGAAACAAAATGACTGGCAAATATGGCAACTTAACGGATGATCAAATTGATGCATTAAATGCATACTTACAAACGTTAAAAGTTGAAAAGTAAAGAGGGACTATTCGCGAAGGGGAGGTTGAAAACGTGAGTTCTGTAGCAAAAAAACAGGGGATGGGTGCTGTCATATGGGATTATTTAACGACAGTAGACCATAAAAAGATTGCCATTCTCTATTTAATTGCAGGTGGATTGTTTTTTGTAATAGGCGGAATAGAAGCTCTATTTATTCGCCTTCAATTAGCGATTCCTAACAACGCTTTTCTTGTTGGGGATGCTTATAATCAAGTATTAACGATGCACGGTACAACAATGATTTTCCTCGCAGCTATGCCACTCGTGTTTGCATTTATGAACGCCGCTGTACCACTTCAAATTGGTGCACGTGATGTAGCGTTCCCGTTTTTGAATTCACTCGGATTTTGGTTATTTTTCTTTGGTGGAGTATTTTTAAATTTAAGTTGGTTTTTAGGTGGAGCACCTGATGCAGGATGGACATCTTATGCATCTTTAGCTTTAGCCTCTAAAGGTCATGGTGTTGATTTCTATGTACTCGGCTTGCAAATCTCAGGTATTGGTACACTAATTGGAGGAATTAACTTCCTTGTAACCATTATTAATATGCGCGCTCCAGGAATGACGTATATGCGTATGCCGATGTTTACATGGACAACATTTGTAACATCTTCGCTTATATTATTCGCTTTTCCGCCGTTAACTGTAGGATTAGGACTTTTAATGTTAGATCGTTTATTTGGAACAAGTTTCTTTAATCCGGCATTGGGCGGGAATACAATTATATGGGA
Organism: Bacillus sp. JAS24-2; assembly: GCF_008274905.1. Taxonomy (NCBI): domain Bacteria; kingdom Bacillati; phylum Bacillota; class Bacilli; order Caryophanales; family Bacillaceae; genus Bacillus; species Bacillus sp. JAS24-2. The sequence continues at coordinate 3,786,038 of NZ_CP031068.1, read as the reverse complement.
GCATTTATTCTGGATTTTCGGTCATCCAGAAGTATACATTCTTATACTCCCAGCTTTCGGAATATTCTCAGAAATATTCGCAACATTTTCGAAAAAACGATTGTTTGGTTATTCATCGATGGTGTTTGCGACTGTATTAATTGGATTTTTAGGATTTATGGTATGGGCGCACCATATGTTTACTGTTGGACTTGGTCCAGTTGCTAATGCTATTTTCTCAGTTGCAACAATGGCGATTGCGGTTCCGACTGGTATCAAAATATTCAACTGGCTCTTTACAATGTGGGGCGGAAGTATTCGTTTTACGACACCAATGATGTGGGCAGTAGCTTTCATTCCATCATTCGTAATGGGTGGAGTTACAGGGGTTATGCTAGCATCTGCACCAGCTGATTATCAATTTCATGATAACTATTTCGTAGTAGCGCATTTTCATTATGTAATCGTTGGCGGTGTTGTATTTGGTTTACTTGCAGGAGCTCATTATTATTGGCCACTGATGTTTAATAAAGTATTAAATGAAACATTAGGAAAGATAACGTTTTGGCTATTCTTTATCGGCTTCCATTTAACTTTCTTTATTCAGCATTTCCTTGGCTTGATTGGTATGCCACGCCGTTACTACACATATCTTGAAGGGCAAGGGTTGGAAATGGGGAATATGATTAGTTCCATCGGAGCGGTGTTTATGGCTCTTGGAACGATTGTTCTTCTATTCAATGTAATTAAAACGACAGTATCAAAAGAAAAAGCTGGTCGTGATCCGTGGGATGCACGTACATTAGAATGGACAATGCCAGCACCGACACCAGAATATAACTTTAAACAATTACCATTTGTTCGCGGATTAGATCCGTTTTGGATTGAAAAACGTGAAGGTAATAAAGAAATGACAGCAGCGGAACCAGTTGGTGATATTCATATGCCAAATCCTTCGTTTTCACCATTTGTCATTTCTTTCGGATTGTTTATAGCGGCATTTGGTGCGATGTATATGCAGGGCGGAAAAGATAAGTTCTGGTTATTAGTAGCAATTATTGGTTTAATCATTACATTTGGCACAATGTTCCTACGTTCAGTAATTGATGATCATGGGTATCATATTCATAAAGAAGATTTAGAGGATAAGGGGGGCAAGGCATAATGCATGTAGATGAAAAATTAACGAATGAAACATTTCCAGCAGAGCCTGAAAAAGCAACCCTTGAAGGGAAAAATAAGTTTGTCGGTTTTTGGTTATTTCTTGGAGGCGAAACAGTGTTGTTCGCTTCCTTATTCGGAACATATTTAGCGTTAAAGAATTCTACAAATGGTGGACCAACATCTCAAGAGATGTTCCAAATGCCACTCGTTTTCATTATGACGATGCTTTTATTAACGAGTAGCTTAACGAGTGTATATGCGATGTATCACATGAAAAACTTTAACTTTAAGAAAATGCAGCTTTGGTTACTAGTAACAGTATTGCTAGGTTTAGGGTTTTTAGGATTTGAGATATATGAGTTTTATCATTATACACATGAATTTAAGCATACTATGAGAAGTAGTGCCTTTGGCTCTGCGTTTTATGCTCTTGTTGGTACACATGGACTCCACGTATTGTTTGGGTTATGTTGGATTTTAACATTAATCTTTAGAAATGCGAAGAGAGGTCTAAATTTATACAATGCACCGAAGTTTTATGTTGCATCGATTTATTGGCACTTTATTGACGTAGTTTGGGTGTTTATTTTCACTGTAGTATATTTAATGGGAATGGTGGGATAAACAATGGCGATAAAGCAAACGAATAATCCTAAAGTTGATCTTGTTTATCGGAAGAGAAAAAGTGCGGAGGAAATGAGGCATCAAGTTATTACGTTTGCATTAATGATTTTTTTAACATTAGTTGCATTTGTAGCAGTGGCGTATCCAAAAACTTTTAGTCCGATTTTCTCTGTACCGTTTATTTTACTATTAGCAGTGGTACAAGTAATTTTTCAATTGTATTATTTTATGCATATGAGTCATAAAGGACATGAAGCAGCAAGTTTCTTTCTTTACTCTGGTCTGCTAATAGGGTTAATTACAATTTTAGCTTTTATGACAATCGTGTGGATTTGAAAAGTGAAAAATAAGGGAGCTTGTGTTGTCACAGCTCCCTCTTCATATTATGAGATAACCTTACGAAGGCAGGTGTGAAAATGAGTAACTTGTGGATATTTGGTTTTCAGGCTTTATGGAGTCCAATCTTTTTATTATTTATGCTTTCGATTCTTATTGGGTACTTCTTAATTATTGGACCATATAGAATGCGATTTGAAAATGCGACGAAGGTAAGTAAGAAGCAAATTTTTTATTTTACGACTGGTATTGTTCTTTTGTATTTTGTAAAGGGAGGGCCTATTGATTTAATTGGCCATATTATATTTAGTGCTCATATGTTTGAAATGGCAGTCATGTATATTGCAGTTCCACCGTTACTGTTGCTTGGTATACCAATTTGGTTATATCGTTACATTACTTCTTTTAAGTTCGTTCAAATTATATTAAAGGCATTTGCTAAACCACTTATTGCGTTGTTTGTATTTAACGGCCTGTTTTCTTTTTATCATTTACCAGTTGTTTTTGATACAGTAAAACAAAGTCAAATAGCTCATCCTATTTGTCTCGCTATATTGTTTTTTACAGCAATCATGATGTGGTGGCCGATGTTAAATCCATTACCAGAATATCAAACATTAAGTGATATAAAGAAACTTGGTTATATGTTTGCTAACGGCATATTATTAACGCCTGCATGTGCGTTAATCATTTTTGCGACAGCCCCGTTATTTGCAACGTATACGGATCCGGCTGCTTGGATGAAAGCGATGGAACTATGTGTACCAGCGGGCACTTTATCAGATTTAAATATAACGGGACCAGAATTTTTGCACTGGATGCCAGTCGTACAAGATCAGCAAACTGGTGGTATCATAATGAAAATTGTCCAGGAAATAGTGTACGGTACAATTATAGGCTATGTATTCTTTAGATGGGCACGTAGAGAACGTGAAAAGGATAAGGAGCAGTTGCAACAATTGCCGCCGTATTTACAGATTAAGTAAAAAAGTATATGGGATTCCATGCGCTTTTTCTTTTTAGCTACCTTAAAAAGATTGAATTTTCTAACTTTTTATGTTAAGTTAGTGTAGGCGTGTACTAAAAGTGGAGATAAAATTTACTACTAGCTTTCATGCGTAATAATTCCATATGTAGTGCAAGTTTTTTAGAGAGTTACAAATATATATTGTTATCTTTAATAAACACGAACTATTTTAAGGGGGAGTTTAAATGGGTAGTAGTGGAAGTATGGTAAAGCCGATTAGTGGTTTTTTGACAGCACTAATTCAATATCCAGTACCAGTAGTAGAATCGCGTGCAGACATTGATAAACAAATTCAACAAATCATAAAAACAATTCATTCGACCAAATCAGGTTACCCTGGTTTAGAATTGATAGTATTTCCTGAATATAGTACACAAGGGCTCAATACAAAAAAATGGACTACAGAAGAATTTTTATGCACAGTGCCTGGGCCAGAAACAGACTTATTTGCTGAGGCATGTAAAGAATCTAAAGTATATGGTGTTTTTTCAATAATGGAGAAAAATCCTGATGGTGGAGAGCCATATAATACAGCAGTTATTATTGATCCACAAGGTGAAATGATTTTGAAGTATCGTAAGCTAAATCCTTGGGTGCCAGTCGAGCCTTGGAAAGCTGGAGATTTAGGCTTACCTGTTTGTGATGGACCTGGAGGAAGTAAATTAGCTGTTTGTATTTGTCATGATGGCATGTTCCCTGAAGTAGCTCGTGAAGCGGCCTATAAAGGTGCAAATGTCTTAATTCGTATTTCTGGATATAGTACACAAGTTAGTGAACAATGGATGCTAACGAATCGTTCAAATGCATGGCAAAATTTAATGTATACATTGTCGGTAAACTTAGCGGGTTATGATGGTGTATTTTATTACTTTGGTGAAGGACAAGTATGTAATTTTGATGGGACTACTTTAGTACAGGGTCATCGAAATCCTTGGGAGATTGTTACTGCTGAAGTATATCCAGAACTAGCAGATCAGGCTAGAATAGGATGGGGATTGGAAAATAATATATATAATCTAGGTTCAAGAGGATATGTAGCAACTCCTGGTGGGGTGAAAGAAAATCCATATACGTTTGTAAAAGATTTAGCTGAAGGTAAATATAAGGTCCCTTGGGAAGATGAGATTAAAGTAAAAGATGGATCTATTTATGGATATCCAGTAAAAAAAACGATTCATTCTTAGGGAAGGGAAATAAAACAAGCGCATCATATTGATGCGCTTGTTTTTGTTAATCAATAATTTGAAATTCTTTTAACTCTTTTTCGACATTTTGTAGGAGTTGTTCGCTTTTTTGAAGTACATTCGTTGGGAAAGTCTCATCATCACCATATTCAACGCCGTGAGGATAATAATGTTTTCCTAATAAGGGGGGGAGTAGTTTTACTTCAGCGTGTCTACTGCCAATGTCACCTTCAACAGCAACTCCTTGCACTCGTAAATAATAAACATCCTTTAATATTTCAAATTTATAATCGTATGTAACTCGTTCATAATCCCACTGTCCGGCAAGTACGAAGTGGTTGTTTTCCATGATTTCAGTTAAAAGAGTTAATTCAACGACGGCTCCATTAAATTTCGTATTTGTAAATTGCATATAATACCTCCTTTTTTAATGTTACACCATTATTTTTATAATAGTATGAATAATAAGAAAGTGCAATTCATATTGAGAGAAAAGGGATAATCCAGACTTTTTTCACAAAAATATGATATAGTGAAAAGAGTACGGTACACACAAAAAGAAAGAAAAGGATTTGTGTATATCTCAATTTTATGTTTTGTTCAGGAGGTATATCGTTTGAAGAAATTATTGCGTATCGTAATGATTACATTTTTAATTTTAGCTGTTGATTTATACGGGAAATTACTCGTTTCACAATATATATTAACCCCATCTCAATCAAAGCAAGAAAATAAAATTGTGAAAAAGAAAAAGCAAATTAAGGAAGACTCCTCAGACACTGTTTTAAATATGATTGGTGAAGACTCTGAAAACCTATTAGCGAAGTGGGGAGAACCCTCTCGAATAGAGCCATCTGCATACGGATATGAATGGTGGGTATACAACCAGGATTTAACTCAGTATGTTCAATTTGGAGTTTCTGAACGTAAAGTTGTAACGGCATACGCAGCTGGTGAACAAGTTAAGGTTCCACCTTATTATATAAATGAAAAATATGAAGAAGTATATAAAAAAAGTCCGCTTTCGCATGAAATTTCATTAAAAAGAGGGAAAAATAGTTATCAATTTGAGCTATCTGATACCGAAGTCATGGAACAACCGTTAATACCTGTAGAAGATGGATGGGCGCAATTGTATTTTGATCAATTTACACATGAGCTTGTTGGTGTTCGTTATATGGATGATGAAACTTTATTACGCCAAAGACCGTATCAGCTCGTTTATTCAGGTGAATTAATAGCAGAACAACCATTGACTCCAGAAAAAATAAAACAAGTAGAAAATGGGAATATGCAACAAATTTTTGATTTAACAAATATCATTCGAAGTCGTCATAAATTACCATTATTAACATGGGATCAGGAAACAGCAGATGTTGCTGTTGGTCACAGTAAAGATATGAAAGACAATAATTATTTTTCTCATGACTCACCTACATTAGGTACACTAGGAGATCGTTTGCAGCGCGGGAAAGTAGGATTTCAACTTGCTGGTGAGAACATAGCGGCGCAACATAGTGATGGAATTGCGGCAGTGCAAGGTTGGTTAAATAGTGAGGGGCATAGAAAGAATTTATTAAATGAACAATTTACAGGATTAGGTGTTGGTGTATACGATAAATTTTATACACAAAACTTTATTCGAAAATAAAGCGAAACTGTAAGCGGTGGGGTGTTACATCACCTAATTAGTTACTTCGTATTCACTGAATTGTAGGTGGGAATGTGACCGTATGCAAATAGCAGAAAAAAAGGTGCATGAATCGTCTAAAAATAGGCGAACCATGCGCCTTTTTTTTCTTACTATATAGTAGATATACATGGAGAGGTGAGGATTATGCCAACAACAAAAGGACCGTTACATCCATCGGTTCAACAGTTTAAAGAATTTGTAAACCATCACCCTAAAATGGTTCATGAGGTTAGAAGTGGTCATAAAACATGGCAACAATTTTATGAAGAATGGTACTTACTTGGTGAAGAAGATCCAATATGGGCAACTTATAGACCGGATGGAGCGCCTGCGTTTTCTTCGATAAAAGAAAATAAAAAAGAAAAAGATAATCGAACTGAAGAGGAAAAAACTGCTGATGTGATGGGGCAAATGCTTTCTTTTTTTAAAAAGTTGGACGTGGAACAAATGCAGAACCATTTAGCCAATGTGACGAGTGCAATTGGGAGCGTGCAACAAGTTATTCAGCAATTTCAAGGTAACCGTACGCAGCAAGAGCAAAGTACTTCAGAAAATAACCCGTTTTTCTTTCAAAAGGATTAGGGGGAAAGATGATGAGAGCAGAAATTATGGAGTTTATAAAGGCTGATGAGGATTTATCTCGTTATATTAGAGAGCAACCGTACTGGTATAGAAAATTAACACGAAATCCTGAAGAAAAAGAGGCTTTTGAGTTAGCGGCGATGCAACATTTCAAAAAAACGATACCAGATAAAGTGGAAAAGTTTCAAAATCAATTGGCCGTTGCTTCGATCATGATTGATATGTTTCAGTATATGAAGCAACAAAACGCAACCTAATTGGAAGTGAAAAATATGTCCGTCATGCAGAACTTTTGTTACAATAGAAGTTGATTATTTAAAAAGGAGTTGCAGCATGACGGAAATTTGTTTAGTACGACATGGACAAACTGATTGGAATTTTCAAGAAATTATTCAGGGGCGAGAAGATATTCCGCTTAATGAAGTTGGTAAGAAGCAAGCGAGTCAAAGTGCAGCTGCTTTACAAGAAGAAACGTGGGATATCATTATAAGTAGCCCGTTAATTAGAGCGCAAGAAACGGCTAATGAAATCGCAACGGCAGTTGGATTACAATCGATTTTATTAGATGAGCGATTTGTTGAACGGAATTTTGGAGAAGCTTCAGGGAAGCCGGTTGCGGCTGTTAGAGAGTTGATTGCTGAGGGTAAAGTAGAAGGTATGGAGCGAGATGAAGAGATTGTAGCTCGTTGCTTTGCTGCTTTAGAAGATGTTGCGACAACTCATTTTGGCAAACGTATTATTATTGTTGCTCACTCACACGCGATAAAAGCGATTTTACATGCCATTGAACCAGATGAAATTACATTTAAGACACCATTAAAAAATGCGTGTATTAGTTATGTGAAACAAAATAGTGGAAAATGGGATGTTCTTAAATATAATATAGCGGAACATATTAATGTATAAGTGTGTACGGATATAGTGTAAAAATAGTTACGTTATATCTTTCTTTTGAGTAAGTCACTTCAATTAGTAGTTCTAATCTAAATGTGGTATGATGGATACTCGGAGGTGTCTCTCATGATTGTAGCGACGCTAGAAAGCGTATTAATATTAGATAAGGCAGAGCAGCTTGCAAAAGCGATTATCTGTTCAGATATAGCAGAAGATTATCGTAAGTATTATAGAGAATTACATGAAGATATGGAACTTCAGACGCTAATTCAGCAATTTACAGCGATGAAAGAACGGTATGAGGAAGTACAGCGTTTTGGAAAATACCATCCTGACTATACTACCGTGTCGATGAAAATGAGAGAATTAAAGCGTTCTGTGGACTTACATGATAAGGTTGCAGCTTTTAAAAGAGCAGAAACTGCTTTGCAGAAGTTATTAGACGAAGTTAGTGTAGCAATCGGTTCGGAAGTGTCTTCTTCCATTAAAGTGCCAACAGGAAATCCATTCTTTGATGCTGGTGGCTGTGGTGGAGGTTGTGGTACTGGCGGAGGTTGTGGTTGTAAAAAAACGGGGTGATGTACCCCGTTTTTTAGAAGTTGGAAGAAAACGTATACAGAGTTTGTCCTGTAATGTTATAAATTTCTGATTGGTTTTCATAGAATATAAAATATATGTTTTTAAAAGGAGAAGATGGAGAAGATTATGTTCGGGCAACGACAAAGTATGATTGTTTATTTACATTCATTGAAACATGCCAAGATTTTAAGGAAATATGGTAACATACATTACATATCAAAACGATTAAAATATGCTGTAGTATATTGTGATATGGAACAAATTGAGCATATGATGCATAAGTTGAACAAACTTCCTTTTGTGAAAAAGATAGAACAGTCGTATCGCCCGTATTTAAAAACGGAATTTGAAAATTCCCGTCCTGATCGAGCAAAAGAATACGATTATAGCTAATAGAAAAAATCCCCTGCTAAATTTAGCGGGGGATTTTTCACTTGAAATAACGTGTTATTTCATCGGAGGAATGAAATTGTTCATTCGTAAAATACCAATTAAATGATTAAAAAATAGTTCTTTTTCTGGGAAAGTTGTAGATGGTTTTACAGTAAAGGTAGCCACTTTTTTCCCGAGTTGTTCTGCCGTTTCTTCAAATAAAATGACACGTTTACTTTTTTTATTTTCAAATACAGGAATGCCTTCACGACATATGTATAATGGTTGGAAATCACCAGTAGTAGTTGGTTTTAATATTACAACAAGCGAACACACTTTTTTATCGTTTTTTATCGTTTCAAATTGTAACATATGTGCTATACGTTCTTGATTTGTTTTGGCAATTTCAAGTAATTCATATAAATCAGAGTAGCCTTCTCCAAGTTCTATAAAGCGTTGAATCATATCTTTTCCTCCTCTTTCTTTTACTGTACCATTTCACTTTTTAAATGAAAAGCACACAAAGAAAAAAAACCCTGCATAGCAGGGCCCTTCTTATACTAGCATGTACTAGTAAGAAGGCAAAGGGAGAGGAGAAACCGGAGGAAGAACTTATGGGGAAACGTAAGTCTTCTCCGCGGTTGGCAACAACATCGAAGGTGATGTTGTTATAATTATTTATGTCCAATCTAAATGAAGATATACATAATGAAATTAAATTTTATGTTGGGCTTTTTATTTTTCTTTTTTTTATTTTGTGATAGGATAAAAAAGATAAAGTGGAACTAATATACATATTGGGTTCATATTAGTGAATGATGAGATGAATACATAAAAATAACGAGAGGTTATTTGAGGCCGAGTTTTTCTATAGTTAGGTGAATGTGGTTTGTTAACGGTTACCGAAGTGGGAATGGCTTTCTATAATCGCTCGATAGATTGAAATAAAGGTAGTGACAACAGATGAGAGTAGTTTCAGGAAAATGTAAAGGACACCCACTTAAAGCGGTTCCTGGTAATACAACACGTCCAACGACAGATAAAGTAAAAGAATCTATTTTTAATATGATAGGTCCTTATTTTGATGGTGGTATCGCCCTTGATTTATTTGGTGGTAGTGGTGGTCTTGGAATTGAGGCTTTGAGCAGAGGGATCGATAAAGCAATTTTTGTTGATCGGGATAGTAAAGCGATAAAAGTAATTCATCAAAATTTAGAAAGTTGTAGAGTACAGGAACAAGCTGAAGTATATCGAAATGATGCTGAACGTGCAGTAAAGGCGTTAATAAAACGTGAAATGTCATTCGATCTTATATTAATAGATCCTCCATATAAAGAGCAAAAAATTGTATCTTTAATTAGTGTAATGGATCAACATGGATTGCTACATAGTGATGGATTAATTATGGCAGAGCATGGTAATGATGTAGTTTTACCTAATTCAATAGGAAGGCTTGTAAAAGTACGAGCTGAGAATTATGGGATTACTGCAATATCGATTTATAAGTATGAAGGTGAGGGGACAGAATGACAAGTATAGCTATTTCTTCAGGAAGTTTTGATCCAATTACCCTTGGGCATCTGGATATTATTAAAAGGGGAGCAAAAGTATTTGATGAGGTGTACGTAGTCGTTTTAAACAATTCATCAAAAAAACCATTCTTTTCAGTTGAAGAGCGATTAGAACTAATTCGAGAAGCGACAAAGGATATCCCGAATGTAAAGGTAGATTCGCATAGTGGGCTATTAGTAGAGTATGCAAAAATGCGTAATGCAAATGCAATATTACGTGGTTTACGAGCAGTTTCTGATTTTGAATATGAGATGCAAATTACTTCTATGAATCGAAAATTAGATGAAAATATTGAAACATTTTTTATTATGACAAACAACCAATATTCATTTTTAAGCTCGAGTATTGTAAAAGAAGTTGCGAGGTATGGAGGAAGTGTAGTGGATCTTGTACCTCCTATTGTAGAGCGTGCTTTAAAAGAAAAGTTTCAAACCCCGTTAAAGTGAACGGGGTTTTTCTTTATACGTGCGCAAAAATAATAAAATAACATATAAGTATAGACAAAATAATGTAAAAATTGGTCCATAATGTATAAAAGATGTCCAAATTTCATGTAGTATAGAAGGATGCTCGGATAAAAATACAGGAATATCTTTTGGCATAGGTGAGAAAGAACTCACTTTCTCATAAAATGGTGTCCAAAATACAAATGTAAAAATAGGGGCAAGAATACTTTGAATAATTCGTGCGAAAAAATAGGGTTTAAATCGGATATCTGTTTCAGCTAATATACTAGCAACTTGTGCCTGAATAGAAAGGCCGCTAAATGCTAAAATGAAGCTTGTTACCATAGCTTGTTGTAAGAGCGGTGTTTCATTTATTTGACTAATCATTTGGCTTCCGAGTGTCATTTCGAAAATACCTGATAATATAGGTATACTAAAATCTGTACTTAGTTGGAAGAATGATAAAATATGTTGCATAATAAAAGAAAGAGCTGCTGTAATGTGGAATACAGTAATCATTTTATTTAACACAGAGAATAAAATAATAAATCCGCCAATCATAAGTAATGTTTGAATAGAAGAAACAATGGCATCCCCAAGTAATTTACCAATTGGTCTTTTTTCTTGTAAGCGTGTCTCGTGAAGAATTAAAAAAGGGTTTTGAAAGCGACGTTTTTTTGTAGTGTGTGTATTATTTTTGTAAGCGGTATTATCGCCGTAAAAACGCATAATTAATCCGACAGCAAAGTTACTGAAATAATGGGCAGCGGCTAATATAATTCCTAATTTCGGATTATTAAAAAAGCCGATAGACACAGCACCGAAAATAAAAAGTGGATTGGAAGAATTTGTGAAAGAAACGAGGCGCTCCGCTTCAATCTGAGTTAAAAGATTGCTTTTTCGTAGTCTAGCGCTTAATTTGGCGCCTGCAGGGAAACCAGAAGCCATTCCCATCGCCCAAACAAATCCGCCTATCCCTGGAACGCGAAAAAGTGGGCGCATGAGTGGTTCTAATATAACGCCAATAAATTTTACAACACCGATACTAATTAGAAGTTCCGCAATGATGAAAAACGGTAGTAGTGAAGGGAATACAACTTCCCACCATATATTTAACCCGCGAATAGAAGCTTGCAAAGCGGCTTGGGGGTGGAGTACAAGAGAAAAGGTTAAAAATAGCGTTGATATGGTAAGGAAAGCGGTTTTCCATTTTTCATACATGTAAGTAAATCCCCCTTTGTCCCAAAAAACGTTCATTTCAGTATACGTGGATACGTAGTGAATTTAGACCATAAGTATGAAAAAGGAATGAAAAAAATTAAAGGGTGAGAAAAATGAAAGAACCAAAGATTGGTTTAGCACTTGGGTCTGGAGGAGCGAAAGGGTTTGCTCATATTGGTGTAATAAAGGTTTTAAGGGAAGCGGGTATCCCTATTCACATGATTGCAGGAAGTAGTATGGGGGCGCTAATAGGTACGTTTTATGCGGCAAGTAGTAACGTTGAAAGATTGTATAAATTGGCATCTGTTTTTAAGCGGAAGTATTATTTAGATTTCACGGTACCGAAAATGGGATTTATTGCTGGAAAACGTGTCAAAGATATGATTAAAATGTTTACATATAATAAAAATTTAGAAGAGTTAGATATCCCGACGGCTGTTGTGGCTACTGACATATTGAAGGGGGAAAAAGTGGTTTTTACAAGTGGGCCAGTTGCAGATGCGGTGAGGGCTAGCATATCTGTTCCTGGAGTGTTTGTACCAGAAAAAATAGATGGAAGATTATTAGTGGATGGTGGAGTCATTGATCGCATCCCAGTATCGGTTGTGAAAGAGTTAGGGGCCGATATTGTTATCGCTGTTGATGTATCTCCAATTAAGGTGAATGGCGATGTTACGTCCATTTATGACGTAATCATGCAAAGTATTGAAATTATGCAGCATGAGCTTGTAATGAATCGGCAAATTGCATCGGATTTAATGATGCGACCAGCTGTAGAGCAATTTAGTTCACGTGCTTTTACAAACATTGAAGACATTATTCGAGTTGGAGAAGTAGAAGCAGAAAAACATGTTTCAAATATTTATTTATTAATTGAGCAGTGGAAGGAGAAACATAATGTTTAAGCGTTTTCGGTTTATATATGCAATCTTAATAGGGGTTATATTGGCGATGTTACTTGTTTACGTACGTTTACCGTATTATATAACAAAACCAGGAATGGCTGCCAAATTAGAGCCTTATGTTCAAGTTGAGGGTGGAACGAAAGAATCTGGTGATTTTATGCTTGTTACGGTTTCAATGGGACCAGCAAATGTGGTGAATTTAATAGCGGCACAGTTTAATAAATATACACATATTTCGAAAGCGGAAGAAATATTGCAAAAAGGTGAGAGTGATGAAGAATATCAATTTCGCCAAAATTATGCGATGAAAGATTCGCAAAATGCAGCAATTTATAATGCATATAAACGTGCAAATCGCTCAGTATCTTTTGAAAATAAAGGTGTATTAGTTGCTGGTGTGGCAAAAGGAATGCCGTCAGAAGGAAAGCTTAAGCTTGGTGATGTTATTATAGCTGTTGACGGAAAAACATTTGAAAAGACGGAGCAATTTATTGAATATATGACAGGGAAAAAAGAAAACGATGCTGTAAGTATTGAGTACATGAGAAATGGAAAACAATTGAAAGAAAATTTAAATGTAAAGACGATTCCTAATGGGAATGGGCGTGTCGGCATAGGTGTTTCTATCGTTACGGAAAGAGAATTAGTGGTCGATCCGAAAGTGAAAATTAATTCTCATGAAATTGGTGGACCATCCGCAGGTTTAATGTTCACATTAGAAATATATAATCAACTTGTGGAAGAAGACTTAACGAAAGGACATGAAATAGCTGGAACAGGTACAATTAATGAAAAAGGAGAAGTGGGCCCAATTGGTGGTATAAATCAAAAAGTGGTGGCTGCTAGCGATGCCGGGGCTGAAGTGTTCTTTGCGCCAAATGAAAAAGGTGCGGAGAAATCGAACTATAAAGATGCACTTGAGACTGCAAAGGATATTAAAACAAAAATGAAAATTGTACCAGTAGATACGCTGGATGATGCGTTAACATATTTAGAAAAGATGGATAAGGAAAAAACCTCTCTGAAATAGAGAGGTTTTTTTATAGGAATTTTGTAGTTGTTTCATCATAGCGAACAGGATGGTGTGTTATATCCTGTTTTAATAGTTGTGTGCGTAACGGTTCGTGCATGATGGAGAAATATACAGAGTTTGCTTTTTTCTCTATATCTAAAGCGGCATGGTCGAATGTTTTTGTATGAGTAAGGATTGGAAGTTCGATTTTTTTCTTGTTTTTTGAAAGGTAAGTTTGTCCTTTTTGTGACATACCTAGCAGGCGAATATATGGTGCGTGTTGTTCTATATTTGCGCTACGTATTTCCTCTTTTGTTGTGTTTGTTAAAATGTGTGTACAAGCTCTTTGTAATCTAGTCCATGTATAACGTTTTGTTTTTAATGCTTCCATGAATGAATAGAAGGAGGAACTGTTTTGTATTTTTGATAAAATACGATGCTCTAAACCTTCTTCTATTTCATATATATGTCGTAAGTCCCCTGGAGACATCGTCATGAGTCTATATTTAAAAAATGAAAAGTATTGTTCCCAATTATGTAATATCCCATAGTTTTGTTTGTAATTTGCTAAAAGCGAAGTGGTTGCCTGTGGGAGAAAAGGTTCAATTGTTGTAAATGATCCTTCTTCGCTAAAGAGTTGTTTTCGGATGCTTGTCGCGCTTGCAATATGTTGGTCATTAAATGTTTCATCATGATAATGAGAGGCAAATCTTTTTATAGTTTGAGCTTGTATAGAGCTATTTTGTGACAGAATTGCTTTCATATATTGGAAGCCTAAAATATTATTTGGTTGTGACATATCTATGTTTTTTTCAGATGTTAAAATGTGTGAGAAAGCATCCGATGTTGCTTTTGCATAACTATTACCAGCGTCCATGAATTGTTTTACAAGGCAGTTAAAAGTCTCATCTTCGTTTTTTTGTACGGAGATGGTATTATAAAAATTTTCGATTTGTCCATCCTCACTACCGAAACAAATTTCAGAAACACGTAGGGCATTTAAAATGGAAATAGCACCATTTGCGAAGGTTTCAGCCTTTTGTGTTGCAAAGACGTATGGAAGCTCTACAACAAGGTCTACGCCGTTTGCTAAGGCCATTTTAGTGCGATACCATTTGGAAATGAGTGCGGGCTCACCACGCTGTAAAAAAGGACCACTCATAACGGCAATTATTATATCGGATTGTGTTAACTTTTTTGTCTGTTGCACATGATAAAGATGACCGTTATGAAAAGGGTTATATTCAACAACAATACCACCAGCTTTTATGGTAATCTCTCCTTTCGATGTAGCATCTTTTTGAAAAACGTGATACTCTATATATTATTTACTATGATGACTTCATTATAGTGTAAAGAAAAAACATTGACAAATATAAAATGGCTAGCTATAATTTTGTTTGTTGCCTTGAGGTGATATGATATGAAATGGTCCATCCATCAATTGAATAAATTGAGAAATAAAGGATTGACATTGGATGAGATGGTAGATGTAAGTGAGCTAAAAGAGGTCGAGAAAGATATTCGTGAAATTAATCCTGTTCATGTAACGGGAAGAGTTGATTTTGGCTCCGGTAAGTTTACGTTTCATCTACATATAACTGGAAGCATGGTTTTACCATGTTCTCGCTCTTTAGTAGATGTGACATTACCATTTGACATTAAAACAACTGAGGTGTTCCAAACTTCACAAGAAGAATTTGAAACTGAAGCTGAAATTCATTCTTTAGAAGGAGAAGTACTTGACTTACTGCCCGTAATCAAGGAAAATATACTTTTGGAGATTCCAATGCAAATTTTCAGTGATGATGTTTCTGGTGGAGCACCGACGCAAGGTCAAGACTGGCAAGTGATTTCGGAAGAAGACAAAGAAAAGACTGTTGATCCAAGATTGGCAGGACTTGCAAAGTTTTTTGACAAATAATCGGAAGACTGGTTCAGGCCTTCATATGAAAATAACTATTTCTTTTAAGGAGGTGGGAAGAATGGCTGTACCTTTTAGAAGAACTTCTAAAACAGTAAAAAGAAAGCGTCGTACGCATTTCAAATTATCAGTACCTGGTATGGTAGAGTGCCCAAGCTGTGGTGAAGCGAAATTAGCTCACCGTGTATGTAAAGCATGCGGTACTTACAAAGGTAAAGAAGTAATCAGCAAGTAATTGCGGGAAAATAAACGCAGAAGGTATCTTCTGCGTTTATTTTTTTTGTCTTAATCTTTAGTTGTTGTATTCTATCTTTTCTAGTAACTGCATATGCTTAATAAAAAATGCATAGGGAGGACTAGAGAGATGGCGACAACAAGACAAGATGCTTGGACTGATGATGAAGATTTGCTTCTGGCAGAAGTAGTACTCCGGCATATTCGAGAAGGTGGAACACAACTTTCTGCCTTTAAGGAAGTGGGGAAAAATTTATCTCGTACACCAGCAGCATGTGGGTTTAGATGGAATTCTTACGTAAGAAAGCAATATAAAGAACGTATTGAGGAAGCAAAGCAACTTCGTAAAGTAGAAAATTATGAAGTGAAAGAGACAAAGGTGTTAGAACCTACGTCAATTACGTTGAATGATGTTATTGATTTCTTGCAAAATTATAAAGATGAAAACTCTTTAACGGTGTTGCAACAACAAGTTGAATCATTACAAACAGAAAGAGAGCGTCTTCTGGAGCGATTATCAGTATATGAAGAAGAGTATAGAACACTACTTGATTATATCGATCAAAAAAGAAGTGTAATGGTAGCGGAAAGAAACAATGCTCGCTCGAATGAGAAGTTAGAGAAGCTTAAGAAATAAAAAACAGCTGTTATACAGCTGTTTTTTTATTTCTTAAGCCGATTCTTCGTTTGTAACCGCATTCAAATTTGCTTCTGGATGCCAAATATAAAAATCTCCATCAGTTACTGATACGGGGTTGAAATTTAATTTATCCCAAAAACCAGCTGAATGAATACGTGCTATCGTTTTAATAGGAAATTGCATTTGTTTCGCATGATTTACAAGCATTTGCCCGAATCCTTGTTTTTGAAAAGTTGGTAATACTTCAAGTTTATAAAGTTCTAGGTAGGGACCTGTAATTTCGAATGGTTCTCCGCCGTTTCTTTTCATATATAGACTCATACGTGCGATTAGTGATCCGCCATAATAAATACCGTAAAATGGAGATTCACTGTCGTTTTCAATAATGTTTGCTTGTAATTCTTCCAGCATAGATAGTTCCTGGGCTCCGCACCCTTTAAATTTTTTGAATTCATCTAACGTTTTATAATTGATGAGCAAGCGCTCAACTTTTGGGAATCCCATTACATCACATCCTTTTCTTGTCTCGTTGAATGCAGAAAAGTAAAAATATTTATAATAATAGTATAACTCATTTTTTTATTTTTATGAAGAAGATAGTATATTTCTTTTTTTATTTTTTTGAGGATTTGCTAAACTAAGAGTAGAAGCGTATTAATAGGTGGTACATACATAGTGAAAAATGAGAGTATATTTGTTGGGCAGAGGACAGCGGAATTATAGGGCGTGCTCAGGTGCTTTAAAAAGATATAAAGGGGGGAAGGCAAGGGCACTTAGTGTGAATTCCTTGTGTGAAAATGAAAATTGGAATTGTCGGACCAGGTGCTATTGGTCTATTGTATACATTTTATTTACAAAAAAATAACCAAGATGTTACGTTGTTTACAAGAACAGCTAAGCAAGCTGAAGAATTAAATGAAACAGGTGTAACTTGTATTAGAGATGGAAGATGTGAAACAGTATATCCATCTGTTTTACCGATAGAAAGTATGGTAGCGCAAAATTTAGATTATATATTTATTGCTGTGAAGCAATATCATATAGATGACGTACTACCGTTTGTGGAAGGGGCATCATCATTAATCTTTTTGCAAAACGGAATGTCGCATCTTCAAAAGATGCTGAACATAGGGAGTAAAAATATAGCTGTTGGTATTGTAGAACATGGTGCGAAAAAAGAGGGAGGGCATATCGTTCATCATACTGGGATAGGGGTAACAAAATTTGGAGTGGTTTGTGGTCAATCTATACATTTTAAAAAAATATTCAATTATTTTCCTGTTGCTTATTTTCCAGTTCAAATAGAAACGGATTGGGAAGAGATTATGCATAAAAAATTAGTAGTAAATGTATGTATCAATCCGTTGACAGCGCTATTGGGAGTTAAGAATGGTGAATTAATCACGAATCGTTTTTTTTATCAAATGATGGAGCAAGTGTTTCAGGAGGCAGCATTTCTTATTAGAGGAGAAAAAGAAATGGTATGGCAAATGGTACGAAATGTGTGTGAAGGAACGTCTCGTAATACATCTTCTATGCTAGCGGATGTAAGAGCGAGTAGAAAGACGGAAATTAATGCGATTGTTGGATATGTATTAGAAGAAGCTAAGAAACAGCAACGACCAGTTCCGACACTTCAATTTTTGTTCGATGCAATAAAAGGTTTAGAAACAAGAGTATAAGTGTTATTCTTTGCTTTTACGTGAAACATTGACTACAATGTGGATTGGTGAGAGAACTGGATACGAAAGGAAGAATTATATGGAGATAAAAGAAATCTCTGTTCCGCAACAAGGTATTGTAGCGGACTATATGAACGGTAAAAAAGAGATACAGTCATGTTTTGATTATATGTTAACAGAAGATGCTTTTAAACAACGTTTACATGATTTGCGTGAAAGGGAGTTTTTCCGCCAAGATTTAGTAGCGCATTTATTAGAATATAATACAAAATTACAAGCGGGAGAATCTACACTTCAAAATGTAAAAGCGCTTGGAGATGAAAATACATATGTTGTTATAGCTGGACAACAAGCGGGGTTATTAACTGGACCGCTTTATACAATTCATAAAGTTATTTCAATTTTACAGCTTGCAAAGGAAAAGGAAGAAAGTTTAGGAGTTAAAGTTGTCCCTGTCTTCTGGATTGCGGGTGAAGACCATGATATGGATGAGATTAATCATACTTTTGTAGCGAAAAATAAAAAGATGAAAAAAACTATTTTTTATGACCGTAATCCGAAAAAGGCAAGTGCTTCTGAGTCTGAACTTTCTGTGGAAGATTGTAGAAATTGGATTGAAGAGATTTTTAAAACATACCCAGAAACAAATTTTACAAAAGATGTATTAAAATTTGTTGATGATGCTTTGAAAAAATCGAATACGTATGTAGATTTCTTTGCTCATCTTATTACGAAAATCTTTGCTAATTCTGGTTTAATCCTTGTTGATTCACATCATCCTGAATTAAGAAAGTTAGAAATTCCATTTTTCAAGCGAATTATAAGTAAGTATAAAGAGGTGCAAGAGGGCCTTCGTAATCAGCAGGAAGTAATTAAAGAACTAGGATACAAACCGATTATTGAAACGAAGTCTCATGCAGTGCATATATTCATGGAAATAGATAATGAACGAGTATTGCTTGAAGAGCATCAAGGTAAGTTTGTTGGAAAGGATGGGGCGTATTCCTTTTCATACGAAGAGTTGATTGAAGAGATGGAGAGAAATCCGGCACGTTTTAGTAATAATGTTGTAACACGTCCTCTTATGCAAGAGTATGTATTTCCTACGCTCGCATTTATTGGAGGTCCAGGGGAATTAGCTTATTGGAGTGAATTACAACAAGTATTCCATACTGTCGGTTTTCAGATGCCACCTGTCGTTCCTCGTCTTACAATTACTTATGTGGAGAGAGATATAGCGACAGATTTATTCGATCTGCAATTGAGAGAAATTGATCCGTTTTTAAATGATGTCGATAAACTGCGTGAAAACTGGTTGTCTAATCAAATAGAGGAACCGATTGATGATCATTTTGAAAAGGCGAAAAAAGAAATTGCCGATATTCATACATCTTTACAGCAATTTGTAAAGAAAATAGAGCCAGGGTTAGGTGCGTTTGCAGGGAAAAACGAATTGAAAATTAATGAACAAATTGAACTGTTGGAAAGAATGTTGAAAAGAAATGTTGAGAAAAAGTATGAGGTTCAGCTAAATAAATTCCGCCGTATACAATTCGCACTTCGTCCATTAGGTGCGCCGCAAGAACGTGTGTGGAATGTATGTTATTATTTAAATCAGTTTGGTTTGGATTTCGTTGATCGTGTAATGGAAAAACCTTTTTCTTGGGACGGAAAACATCATGTTATAAAACTATAAAATCTTGCTCTTTGGAGCAGGATTTTATTTTTATTCCGTTGAATTTACTGTGAAGTGATTTTTTTCTGAATTATCAATCAAAAAATGTTAGATATGGCAATTGTGTTGGATACTTAAATATATGACAAAATAGCACAAAATGTAAACGTATTATTCGCTTTTTCGACAGTTTTTTATTTAAATTCCCGCAAAAGATGATAAAATTTAGTATATAATAAAAGAAAATAGCGATTTGTATAGTATGTTGCCTTTGTTGGTAAGTTAAATGAGTCGTTCTTTCGTATTATTTCATTCTCTAAGCGTGAAATATGTGTTTAGAGGAAGGGATACATTCAACATAATTAATTGGAAAAAGAGTAGGTGCAACAATGTTTAAACACGTAACAGTGCTTTTAAAGGAAACAGTAGACGGCTTAGATATAAAGCCAGATGGTACATATGTAGATTGTACACTGGGGGGAGGAGGACATAGTTCTTATTTATTATCCCAATTAACTGAAGGTGGAAAATTAATAGCGTTTGATCAAGATGAGATAGCGATTCAAAACGCGAAAGAAAAGTTCTCTTCATACGGTGAACAGTTTATAACAGTAAAGAGTAACTTCCGTTATTTAGCTGAAAAACTGCAGGAAATAGGTATAACAGAAGTAGATGGTATTTTATTTGATTTAGGTGTTTCATCCCCACAATTAGATACACCAGAACGAGGCTTTAGTTATCATCATGATGCACCGCTAGATATGCGGATGGATCAAGATGCCCCATTAACAGCGTATGATGTTGTAAATAGCTGGTCATATGAACAACTTGTAAGGATTTTCTTCCAATACGGTGAAGAGAAATTTTCAAAACAAATTGCAAGAAAAATTGAAGCTTATCGTGAGAATAAAGCTATTGAAACGACAGGAGAATTAGTAGAGCTAATTAAAGAAGGTATTCCGGCTCCAGCTCGTAGAACGGGTGGGCATCCTGCTAAGCGAGTGTTTCAGGCAATTCGTATAGCTGTAAATGATGAATTAAAAGTATTTGAAGAAGCATTGGAATCTGCTATTGAGATGGTTAAGCCAGGTGGAAGAGTTAGTGTTATAACATTCCATTCATTAGAAGATCGTATTTGTAAAACAACGTTTAAGCGAAATAGTACAACGCCACAATTGCCGCCAGGATTACCGATTATTCCTGATGAATTTAAGCCGAAATTAAAGCTTATTACAAGAAAACCGATTTTACCTTCTGATATAGAGCTAGAAGAAAATAATCGTGCGCGTTCTGCGAAGTTGAGAATCGCTGAAAAACGATAAAAGGGAGAGAGAGGTATGACTAATTTAGCTGTAAAGTACAAACAACAAGCGCAAGAAGAGGTGCAAATTCAAACGCCCCCACAGCAGATGGCTAAGCCGAAGGTTAAAGCGAAAATTACAAGAATCGAAAAACTGTTGTATGTAGCGTTTATTGGCTTTTTATTGTATGCCTGTGTCGCGTTTATTGGAAATAAAGCAGGCCTTTATCAAGTTAATGTAGAAGCAGCGACGATAGAAGAAAAAATTGTACAGCAGCAAAAAGAAAATCAAGAATTACAAGCTGAAGTAGAGAAGTTAAGTCGCTATGAACGAATCGCTGAAGTTGCAAAAAAACACGGGCTAGAAATTAATGCGAATAATGTGAAAGGCCTCAAATAAGGCAATAGGTGTGAAGGAACGATGAAGAAGAATATGACTAAATTTCATACCAATAAGGGAGCAGGTTATTTTATGATATTTTTCCTCCTGCTCTTTTTGCTGTTATTAGCCCGATTTTTTTACATACAATCAACAGGAACAGTTCATAATCAGGATTTAGATGCACTTGCTAAACAAAAGCATAGTAAAAAAGGAGTTCTTGAAGCGAACCGAGGAACCATTTATGATCAAAACGGTCATGTGTTAGCGCAAGACGCAAACTCTTACAAAATGGTAGCTGCACTAAAAGGTGCTAACTCAGTTGAGAATAAAGAAGATACTGCAAAGAAAATTGCAGGAGTACTTGGAAAAGGCGAAGAGGATATTTTAGCTTCTTTAAATAAGGAAGGTAGAAGTCAAGTCGAATTTGGAACGTTAGGCAAGGATTTGACGAAAGAAAAGAAGGAACAAATAGAAGCGTTGAAGTTGCCGGGAATATCTTTTATTACAGAAAATGCAAGGGTGTATCCAAACGGTGATTTTGCATCTTACGTTATAGGTCATGCAAAACCAAATGAGAATGGAACCTCGGTAGGTCAATTTGGCATAGAGAAAAGCTTGGATAAATACTTAAGTGCCTCGAACGGAGAAGTAGCATATACAGGTGATCGTAAAGGTGTGTCCCTTGATGGGGGAAAAGTTAATGTAAAGGCACCTAAAAATGGAGATAACGCTTATTTAACAATCGATCAACGTGTCCAAAGTTATTTAGAAGACGCGATGAAAGCAGCAAGTAAGCAATATGAGCCAGAAAGTTTAATAGGGATTGTTGCAGATCCGAAAACTGGGAAAATATTAGCGATGTCTACTAAACCTAGTTATGACCCTAATGATCGTCAAATTAAATATTTCTTCAATGACGCAATTGCCAATGCATTTGAACCTGGATCAACAATGAAAATTTTCACGTTAGCGGCAGCTATTAATGAAGGTGTGTACAAAGGCCAAGATTATTATCAGTCCGGGACATATCAAGTCGGAAATAGGAAAATAAAAGATCATAACGGTGGTGCTGGTTGGGGCTCTATCACGTTTGATGAAGGGGTAGAGCGTTCTTCAAACGTAGCGTTTGCAATTTTAGGAGATCAAAAACTTGGTCCAGAACGTTTCCGAAAATATATTCATAGTTTTGGATTAGATGAAAAAACGAACATTGATTTATCAGGTGAAGGATCGAATACAATTTTATTTGATCAGCAAATACAACAAGTGACAACAGCTTTTGGACAAGGTTCCACTGTAACACCAATTCAGCTTGTACAAGCTGCAACGGCCATTGCAAATGATGGGAAAATGATGAAACCTTATGCAATTGATAAAATTGTAGATCCGATAACAGACAAAGTAAAATTAGAACATAAGCCAGAAGAAGTAGGAAAACCTGTTACAAAGGAAACAGCAGCGCAAGTAAGACAATTATTAGAACGTGTTGTTACATCTCCGAAAGGTACAGGGACAGCTTATAAAATTGATGGATATTCAGTTGGTGGTAAAACAGGTACAGCGCAAATTCCGGATGGAAAAGGCGGCTATATGACAGGGAGACAGAATTATATATTCTCATTCTTAGGTATGGCACCAATGGACGATCCACAACTTGTTGTGTATGTAGCTGTTAAACAGCCTAAATTAAAAGATGATGAGAACGGTGCACAACCGTTAGCTGATATTTTTAAATATGTAACAAAAAATAGTTTAGAGTATTTAAAGATTAAGCCAAATGAAGTTAAAGATCCGAAAAAACATCTGAAAGAACAACAAACTACTGTTCCGGATGTAAATGGTAAAACGATGGCTGAAGCGGGGAAAGCGATTGATAAAGCAAAACTTCGTCCAATTGTACTAGGTGAAGGGAAAGTACAGCAACAAGTACCAAAAGCGACTGAACAAACATTAAAAGGCGACCGAGTCTTCTTGGTAGGAGATAAGCCTACAATGCCAAATATACAAGGATGGGCACTGCGTGATGTTATGAATTTAGCGAAGACATTACAGCTTAACTTGAAACCTTCTGGTACAGGATACGTAACAGAACAAAGTGTGGCGGAAGGAACATTATTACAACCTGGTACAGAATTAGGTGTCACACTCGTACCGCCACTCGAACCACAGCAAGAAGCAGAAAAGCCGTAATGGTAAAAGAGAATAAGTTCTAATTAAATAAGTACAAGCATATATTGGAACAAGCTAGGCGTAAGGGAGGCTTGTTCCAATATGCGTGTATCAAATGTAACAGTTAGAAAACGACTTATTTTTATACTTATATCAGGTATACTTATTTTCACGATTATCGATATTCGTCTTGGATATGTGCAATTTTTTCTTGGGAATATGTTAACGGATCGTGCGAAAGATTCATGGAGTCGTAATATTACTTTTGAACCCGAACGTGGGAAAATTTTAGACCGAAATGGTGTGGAACTTGCCACGAATAAAAGTGCTCCAACTGTCTTTGTTGTACCGAGGCAAATTGAAAAACCAGCGGAGACTGCAGAGAAGTTAGCTGCAGTATTAGGTGTGGAAAAAGATGAGATTTATAAAAGGATTACAAAAAAAGAATCGATTGTAAGGTTAGATAAAGGCGGAAGGAAAATATCACATGACAAAGCGAAAGAAGTACGAGGATTAAGTCTGAAGGGCGTGTATATCGCAGAGGATTCTATCCGGTACTATCCATTTGGAAACTTTTTATCACATGTATTAGGTTTTGCAGGTAGCGATAACCAAGGTCTTATGGGACTAGAAAAATATTATGATAAAGAGCTAAATGGGGACAAAGGTCATGTGCGTTTTTTTGCAGATGCGAAAGGACAAAGGATGCCTAATGTTGGTGATGATTTCAAAAAGCCAGAAGCCGGTTTAAATTTAGGATTAACAATCGATGCGCGTATTACAAGGATTATGGAAAGAGAAATGAATATTGCGGAGTCAACTTATAATCCTGACGGTATGATTGCGATTGCAATGAACCCTAAAAATGGTGAAGTTTTAGGGATGTCTAGTCGACCGAGTTTTGACCCAGCGGATTTTCAAAGTGTCTCTCCAGAAGTGTATAACAGAAATCTACCTGTATGGAGTACGTATGAGCCTGGTTCAACATTTAAGATCATTACATTAGCTGCAGCATTGAATGAAAATTTAGTAGACTTAGAGAAGGATACGTTTTATGATGATGGAGCAGCTGAAGTAGGTGGAGCTAGATTGAAATGCTGGAAAGCAGGAGGTCATGGCAGTCAAACGTTTTTAGAAGTCGTTCAAAACTCATGTAACCCGGGATTTATTGAACTTGGTGATCGCCTTGGTAAAGACCGATTATTTAAATACATTCGTAATTTTGGTTTTGGGCAGAAGACTGGAATTGACTTGCAAGGTGAAGGCAGTGGGATTTTATTTAATTTAGATAAAGTTGGTCCAGTAGAGCAAGCAACAACTTCATTCGGCCAAGGAGTTTCTGTTACGCCGATTCAACAAGTAGCAGCTGTAGCGGCGGCTGTAAATGGTGGAACATTGTATCAGCCGTATATAGCTAAGGAGTTTATTGATCCGAAAAATAATCAAGTTGTTAGTAAAAAGACACCTGTTGAGAAAAGAAAAGTTATTTCCAAGGAAACTTCAGAAAAAGTTCGTTATGCATTAGAGAATGTTGTAGCGAAAGGTTCTGGTAAAGGTGCTTATATTGATGGATATCGCGTAGGTGGAAAAACGGGTACTGCTCAAAAGGTGAAGGATGGTAAATATTTAGAGAATAATTATATAGTATCTTTTATCGGATTTGCTCCAGCGGATGATCCAGAGATTGTTGTGTATGTAGCTGTTGATAATCCAAAAGGGGTTACACAGTTTGGTGGAGTGGTAGCAGCTCCGATTGTCGGGAATATCCTTCGAGATGCGCTTCCTGTTATGGGAGTGAAACCGAGAAAAGAACAAGTTGAGAAAGAATATAAATGGGGCGATACACCAACTGTGGAAGTTCCGAATTTAATTGGAATGAAAAAGAAAGACTTACAAACACAACTCGTCGATTTGAAGCTTGATATAAGTGGAGATGGAGAGAAAGTAATTAAACAATCACCAGAAGCGGGAGCTAAAGTAAAAGAAGGCTCAAAAATTAGAATTTACTTCGGGAATTAAAGGTAACATAGTACGTTTTATGGTACAATTGGTGGAAGTGAGTTCTTTATAGAACAGTTACTTAATTTGAGACAGTAAGTGTCTCATTCATAAATAGGTCAGTAGCACTTACCTCCTTATATAGGAGGTAATGTGTTGCTTACTGAAAAAAGATAAATAAACAATGTAGAGAGGGTTTAGTGAAATGAAGTTGCATACACTTGTATCATGTTTGCATGATTTTCCAGTTGTTCCAAAAGAAAATCCAGAAATCACATCTATAGAAGCTGATTCACGTAAAGTGAAAGAGGGAAGCTTATTTGTATGTATGAAAGGATATACGGTTGATAGCCATGATTTTGCTAAGCAAGCAGCGGCACAAGGAGCGGCTGCTATTGTTGCGGAAAGACCAATTGATGTTGACGTTCCAGTTGTACTTGTGAAAAATACTTTTCGTTCGTTAGCGGTTTTAGCTGATTATTTTTATGGTCAACCGACACACAAGTTACATTTAATCGGAATTACAGGTACAAATGGAAAGACAACAACATCGCATATTATGGATGAGATTATGCGAGCACATGGTCATAAAACAGGGCTAATTGGAACGATTAATATGAAAATCGGTGATGAAACATTTGAGGTGAAAAATACAACACCAGATGCACTAACACTTCAACAGACGTTTTCAAAAATGGTTGAACAAGGTGTGGACAGCACGGTAATGGAAGTTTCGTCACATGCGTTAGATCTTGGTCGTGTACACGGATGTGATTACGATGTAGCGGTGTTTACGAATTTAACACAAGATCATTTAGACTATCATAAAACGATGGAAGAATATAAACATGCAAAAGGGTTACTATTTGCACAGCTTGGCAATAGTTATAATCATAATCGTGAAAAGTACGCTGTGCTGAATAGCGATGATAATGTAACAGAAGAGTATATGAGAAGTACTGCAGCAACAGTTGTAACATATGGTATTGATACAACAAGTGACATTATGGCAAAAAATATCGTTATGACGAGTGGCGGGACTACATTTACGCTTGTCACACCATATGAAAGTGTAAATGTTACGATGAAATTAATAGGTAAATTTAATGTATATAACGTACTTGCAGCAACAGCAGCAGGACTTGTTTCGGGTGTGAAATTAGAAACAATCATTGCTGTTATAAAAGAACTAGCTGGGGTTCCAGGGCGTTTTGAAGTTGTTGATGGAGGACAAAATTATACAGTTATTGTTGATTACGCCCATACGCCGGATAGTTTAGAAAATGTATTAAAAACTGCAAAACAATTTGCAAAAGGTGATGTGTATTGTATCGTTGGTTGTGGCGGCGATAGGGACCGAACGAAGAGACCGATAATGGCAAGTGTTGCAACAAAATATGCAACTCATGCAATTTACACATCAGATAATCCAAGAAGTGAAGATCCAGCGGCTATTTTAGATGATATGGTACATGGTGCAAGTGGGAAAAATTATGAAGTGATTATTGATAGAAAAGAAGCGATACACCATGCAATCACTAAAGCGAAAGCAGATGATATCATTATTATTGCTGGTAAGGGTCATGAAACGTATCAAATTATTGGTAAAGAAGTTCATCATTTTGATGATCGTGAAGTTGCTAAAGAAGCAATTAAAGGGCGTTTAAGCAACGAAGAGTAACAACGTGAGAGGAGGACTACATGTGCTTGAGCAAGGTTTATTAGTAACGGCTGGGGTAGCATTCTTAATTTCTGTTGCCCTTTCGCCATTGTTTATTCCATTTTTAAGAAAATTAAAGTTCGGACAGAGTATTCGTGATGAGGGACCAAAGTCACATCAAAAAAAATCAGGGACACCGACAATGGGTGGTATCGTCATATACGTATCTATGATGGTAACTTCACTTATTATGGCGATTAAGTTTAATTATTTAGGTGCAGAGGTTTCGTTATTACTATTAGTGACGTTTGGTTACGGCTTGATTGGATTTTTAGATGACTACATAAAGGTAGTTAAGAAGAGAAATCTTGGTTTAACATCAAAACAAAAATTAGTAGGTCAGCTTGTTATTGCTATTGCATTCTTTTTAATTGGAAAAGGGCAAGCGTTCCACACATACATCATGATTCCGGGAACGGATGTTAAGTTTGAATTAGGTTGGGCGTATTTCGTACTTGTACTATTTATGCTTATTGGTGGATCAAATGCAGTTAACTTAACTGACGGTTTAGATGGTTTATTATCAGGAACAGCTGCTATTGCATTTGGAGCATTTAGTATTATTGCTGTGGCACAAGAGCAATTTGGAGTGGCGATATTCTGTATGGCAGTTGTAGGAGCTGTACTTGGATTTTTAGTATTCAATGCGAATCCAGCAAAAGTGTTTATGGGAGATACAGGTTCATTAGCTTTAGGTGGAGCCATTGCAGCTGTAGCGATTTTATTAAAACAAGAATTGCTACTTGTAATTATTGGCGGAGTATTCGTAATGGAAACTTTATCGGTTATCATTCAGGTCATTTCATTTAAAACAACAGGAAAGCGTGTCTTTAAAATGAGTCCATTACACCATCATTATGAATTATGTGGTTGGTCAGAGTGGCGTGTTGTTGTGACGTTTTGGTCTGCAGGATTTTTATTAGCTGTGTTAGGAATTTATATCGGGGTGTGGATGTAATTGAAAACTGTAACTGAATTTCAAAATAAGAATATTCTTGTATTAGGCATTGCAAAAAGTGGTTATGCAGCAGCTACATTGTTACAAAAGTTAGGGGCAAATGTTATTGTAAATGACGGAAAGCCTTTAGCAGAGAATGTACTTGCTGCAGAATTACAAGCAAAAGGAATGGACGTTGTATGCGGTGGTCATCCTTTAGAATTATTAGAGAGAAATATTTCTCTTGTAGTAAAAAATCCAGGAATCCCGTATTCTAATCCAATATTAGTTGCTGCGAAAGAAAAGCAAATTCCGATTGTTACGGAAGTTGAATTAGCATATCGTATTTCAGAAGCACCATTTGTTGGGATTACGGGGTCTAACGGTAAAACGACGACGACAATGCTGACATTTGAAATGCTAAAAGAAGGACAAAAGCATCCTGTAATTGCAGGGAACATTGGAACTGTAGCGTGTGAAGTAGCACAGGATGCAAAAGAAAATGAAGTTGTAGTTACAGAACTTTCATCGTTTCAATTGATGGGAGTAGAATTGTTCCAACCTAAAATTGCTGCGTTTTTAAATTTATTTGAGGCCCACTTAGATTATCATGGGACGAAGAAAGAATATGGTTTAGCGAAAGCAAATATTTTTAAAAACCAAACAGAAAATGATTATAGTGTAATAAATGCGGATGATGCAGATGTGATGGCTTTGTCTGCGTATTCTAAAGGTCAAAAAATCCTGTTTTCGACAACGAAAGAAATTGAAGATGGCGCGTGTATAAAAGATAACGCTCTTTATTTCAAAGGTGAAAAAGTTGTTGAAGTAAGCGATATCGTTTTACCTGGTCAACATAATCTAGAAAATATTTTAGCTGCGATGAGTATTGCGAAATTATTAGGTACTTCTAATGAAGCAATTACGGTCGTGTTAAAACGTTTTACGGGTGTAAAACATCGTTTAGAATATGTAACAACGATTAACAACCGTAAGTTTTATAACGATTCAAAAGCAACGAATATGTTAGCGACTGAGAAAGCACTATCTGCGTTTACACAACCGATTGTGTTACTAGCAGGTGGGCTTGATCGCGGAAATGAATTCGATGATTTAATTCCGTATTTCAAAAATGTAAAAGCGATTGTAACATTTGGACAAACAGCTCCCAAACTAGTAAGAGCGGCAGAAAAAGCGGGATTAGATATAATTGAAAGTGTCGATACTTTAGATGAAGCAGTGGTGAAGGCTTATGCTCATTCTAAAGATGGCGATGTCGTTCTTCTTTCTCCAGCGTGTGCAAGCTGGGATCAATTTAAAACATTTGAAGAAAGAGGAGACATTTTTATACAAGCTGTGCATAAACTTATATAAAGTAAATCAAAACATCAGTAGGCTAACACCTACTGATGTTTTGTTACATAGGGCAAAAGGTTCTGCCTAAAGAGGTGGTGTTTGTGGGTAATGAAGAAAACGCCTGATTTTATTCTCATCATCGTAACACTTTCATTGTTGACAATCGGAATGATTATGGTTTATAGTGCGAGTGCAGTTTGGGCCTCTTATAAAATGGGGGACTCATTCTTTTTTGCAAAAAGACAATTACTGTTTGCGGGTCTTGGTGTAGTAGCTATGTTTTTTATTATGAAAATTGATTATTGGGTGTGGCGTACGTATTCAAAAGTGATTTTGCTAGTTTGCTTCATTCTTCTTATTCTCGTTCTTATTCCTGGAGTAGGTCTTGTTCGAGGAGGAGCACGAAGTTGGATTGGAATCGGAGCATTTTCGATTCAACCGTCAGAATTTATGAAGTTTGCGATGATTATTTTCTTGGCAAAGTTTTTAGCAGAACGTCAAAAATTGATTACATCTTTTAAACGTGGTTTATTACCGGCTCTTAGTTTTGTTTTTCTTGCTTTTGGGATGATTATGTTACAGCCAGACCTTGGGACAGGAACGGTAATGGTTGGGACATGTATCATTATGATATTCATTTCGGGAGCGAGGGTCTTTCACTTTGCAATGTTTGGTTTGATTGGTGTAGCAGGATTTGTAGGGTTAATTGCATCAGCACCGTATCGAATGAAACGCATTACATCATATTTAGATCCGTGGTCAGATCCGCTCGGAAGTGGATTTCAAATTATCCAATCATTACTTGCAATTGGACCTGGTGGATTATTTGGGCTTGGACTTGGACAAAGTAGACAAAAATTTCTTTATTTACCTGAACCGCAAACTGACTTTATATTTGCGATCTTATCCGAGGAATTAGGTTTTATTGGTGGTTCATTTGTGTTATTATTATTTAGTCTATTATTATGGCGCGGGATTCGTATCGCATTAGGAGCGCCAGATTTATATGGTACGTTTTTAGCAGTAGGTATTGTGGCGATGATTGCGATTCAAGTAATGATTAATGTTGGTGTTGTAACAGGACTGATGCCTGTTACGGGTATTACCTTGCCGTTTTTAAGTTATGGTGGATCAAGTTTGACATTAATGTTAATGGCAGTAGGTGTATTATTAAATATAAGTCGCCATTCTCGCTACTAAACCCTGTTTATAAGACAGGGTTTTTCGTATGTGTGTAAAAATGCAATATGTATATAGAAATAAATATAATGGAAATAAGAAAAGAGAAGCGGAGGAGTTAGTAGTGCGTGTATTAGTGAGTGGTGGGGGTACTGGTGGTCATATTTATCCAGCTCTTGCTTTAATTAGAGAAATAAAAAAGTTAAATCCAGAAGCAAGATTTTTATATATTGGTACGGAAAATGGACTAGAGAGTACAATCGTTCCAAAAGCAGGTATACCATTTCAATCTATTGTTATAAGTGGATTTAAACGAAAAATATCATTAGATAATGTGAAAACAGTAATGCGTTTTCTAAAAGGTGTACAGGATAGTAAACGATATATTCGTCGTTTTAATCCGGATATTGTAATTGGAACGGGTGGATATGTATGTGGACCAGTTGTATACGCTGCAGCCAAATTAGGTATTCCAACTATTGTACATGAACAAAATAGTGTACCAGGTGTAACGAACAAGTTTTTAAGCCGTTATGTTGATAAAGTTGCTGTTTGTTTTGAAGCAGCTATAGAGCATTTTCCAGAGTCAAAAGTGGTAATGACAGGTAATCCACGAGCATCAGAGGTAATGGATCAAAATGGAATGAAGGGGAAACGTTCAGTTGGGCTTTCTCTTCCTAAAAAGTCTGTACTTATATTTGGTGGAAGTCGTGGGGCTAGACCGATTAACGATGCCTTCGTTGAAGCAATTGAACAGTTTGGGAACAAAAGCTACGAAATACTATATGTAACGGGTGAAGTACATTATGATAAAGTGATGGAAGCCGTGAAGCAAAAAGGGAACCCAAGCAATGTTATTATTAAGCCGTTCATTCATAATATGCCAGAGGTACTAACTGGTGTAGACCTTGTTGTTTCAAGGGCTGGGGCAACAACACTTGCAGAATTAACAGCGTTAGGAAAACCAAGTGTGTTAATACCGAGTCCATATGTAACAAATAATCATCAGGAAAAGAATGCACGTTCAGTTGTTGATAAAGGAGCGGCAAAAATGTTACTTGAAAAAGATTTAACAGCTGAAACGCTTATTCGTGATATTGATGAGATTTTATTGAATGCACAAACATTACAAAATATGAAGCTAGCGGCTAAGCAACTAGGTATTCCAGATGCAGCAAATAAGCTGTATGAAGTAATGAATAAGCTTGTAAAAAAATAAAGTGAGGCTCTAATCAGTGGGGAGTGATTCTCTCTCGTTGATTATTATCTTTCACTAATCGGATGTTTACTGACATCCTGATTCCGCCTAATTTCTTTGTTATCGCCGAATTTTGATTTAAGAGCTGTACTGCCCGTAAATAGCGGGATAACGTTAGATGAACGCCCTGCATATTATTGTCATAAGGAGACTTAATATGGGGGAGATTGTCTATGGAACAATTAGTAAATGAGCTTATAGAAGCAGACGTTGGTCGTGTTTTAGTTAACGAGCCGTTAGCACGTTATACAACTATGAAAATAGGTGGACCAGCGGACATTTTAATTGTGCCAAAGCATGTAGCCGGTATTGAAAAAACATTACAGTTAGTAAAGCAATACAAAACGAAGTGGACTGTAATTGGTCGCGGTTCAAACCTTCTTGTATCTGATCAAGGCATAGAAGGTGTTGTTATTCGTTTAGGAGAAGGATTAGATCACTTAGAGGTCGAAAAACATAAGGTAAGAGTTGGTAGTGGATATCCTCTTATTAAATTGTCAACTTTACTTAGTCGTCAAGGGTTAGCTGGATTGGAGTTTGCGAGCGGTATTCCAGGAAGTGTCGGTGGTGCAGTATATATGAATGCAGGTGCACATAAATCGGATATATCGAGTGTATTATCGAAGGCTCTCATTCTGTTTGAAGACGGTACAATTGCCTGGTTAACGAATAAAGAACTGGAGTTTTCTTATCGGTCATCTGTATTGCAAACGAAACGTCCTGGTATTGTTTTAGAAGCGGAGTTTCAATTACAGGCGGGAAAACGTGAAGAAATTGTACGTAGTATGCAAAATAATAAAGACTACCGCCGTGAAACGCAACCATGGAATCATCCGTGTGCAGGAAGTATATTTCGGAATCCAATCCCACATTTTGCAGGAGATTTAGTAGAAAAAGCAGGGCTTCGTGGTTATAGGATTGGTGGAGCTCAAATTTCTGAAATGCATGGCAATTTTATTGTTAATACCGGGGGAGCTTCAGCGCAAGATGTATTGTCTTTAATTGAATTAATAAAACATACAATTAAGGATAAATTTGATGTAGATATGCACACAGAAGTAGAAATCATTGGAAGATAACGGTTATTCGTTCCGCTCATTATCATTTATGTTATAATAAGAAGATAAGAACGGCATGAGGAACATGCCGTTCTTTATGTTACATAGGGGGATCGTACATGAATAATAGTAAAGTGATTAAACTACAAGATCGTGTACCAAAATTGAAAAATCAAAAGAAAAAAAACAAAAAAAATGTTAATCATCGATTGATTTTATACATATCAATTTTATTTTTATTAGTGCTCTTTTTAATTTATTTTCGGTCTCCGCTTAGTAATATAAAAAAGATTAGTGTGTTTGGAAATCACTATATGACGGATGAGCAAGTAATGAAGGATTCAGGCGTGACATATGATACAAGTTATTTCCGAGTGACAGCACATAAAGCTGAAGAAAACTTAACGAAGCGAAAAGAAATTAAAGCAGTAAATGTAAAAAAACGTTTTCCAAACAAGATTGATATTCATATCGAAGAATATTTAACGATTGGTTATATAAATAAAGAGGGAAAACTACAACCGTTATTAGAAAATGGAAAAACGCTTGATGTACTACCTAATGGAAAACTTCCTGTTGCAGCACCGATTTTCGAACCTTTTAAAGAAGAGAAAATGAAGGAGTTAATCGCTGAACTAGAAAAATTAACACCAGCTATTTTAAAATCTATTTCGGAGATTCGCTATTCACCAACGAATGCGAATGAAGATCATCTTACTTTATATATGAATGAAGGTTATGAAGTGAGCACTACGATTCAAAATTTCGCAAAACGTATGGAAGCCTATCCACTTATTTTAAAAACAATTGAGCCAGGTAAGAAGGTATTAATTGACTTAGAAGTAGGTGCATATACGAAAGAATTAGGTGCGGAAGACAAAAAAGAATAGAATGGTAGTTTTCGTTGCTTATAGCAGAAAAAACGAAACGAATGTTCTATTATATGTATACGAATTTAGAAGAATGGTTCATTTGATGAAAAATATGTAAAAATTCTTAGATTCATACTAGTATTGGTACAAGTTTCACTTTTCTATGAGTACATCTTAGTGTAGACTTATACTTGGCGGTAAACTTTACACTGGAAATAGAATTATTTCAAGATAAGCAGTTATTCATAGTTTACTGCGATATTCTTAATTGAATGCTAAATAAAAATAAGAAAAATATAGGGTTAAAAAAGGGAAACGTATAAAGACGTTGAATATTTTTCTTATAAATAGTAAAGTTGCGATTGTTGTTCCATATATTGAGTTGTATGGTATAAATAAAGAAGGAGGTGCCAAAGAATGAACAGCAATGAAATATATGTTAGTCTTGACATCGGTACATCCAATGTTAAAGTCATCATTGGTGAAATGGTTAATGACAGCTTAAACATTATTGGTGTTGGAAATGTAAAATCAAATGGTTTAAAGAAGGGATCGATAGTTGATATAGACGAGACTGTTCGATCAATTAAAAAAGCAATTGAACAAGCTGAGCGCATGGTGGGAATCCACATTGAGCAAGTTGTAGTAGGTGTCAATGCAAACCAGGTACAGCTACTTCCTTGTCACGGAGTAGTCGCTGTTTCAAATGAAGATCGTGAAATCGGGAATGAAGATGTCTTACGCGTTCTAGATGCAGCACAAGTTGTGTCAATTGCTCCAGAGCGTGAGTTTATTGATGTGGTACCTCGACAGTTCATCGTAGACGGTCTTGACGAGATTAACGATCCACGCGGGATGATCGGTGTAAGATTAGAAATGGAAGGTACACTTATTACAGGCTCGAGAACTTTACTACATAACCTACTTCGTTGTGTAGAAAAAGCAGGTCTTGAAATTGTTGATATTTGTCTTCAACCTTTAGCGGCTGCAACAGTTGCTATATCTTCAGATGAAAAAAATAGAGGAGTAGCCCTTGTTGATATGGGGGGAGGATCTACAACTTTATCTATTTTTAAAGATGGAGAGTTACAAGCGACGAGCGTATTACCATTAGGTGGAGACCATATAACGAAAGATATTGCGATTGGGTTGAAAACTTCAACAGAAAATGCAGATCAAATTAAGTTGAAATATGGACATGCTTTTTATGATACAGCATCTGAAGAAGAGATGTTTACGGTTCCTATTATGGGAAGTGATCAAACAGAACAATATTCTCAGTTGGAATTATCGGATATAATAGAGGCTCGTGTAGAGGAAATTTTAATGTTTGTTCAAGATGAAGTGCGTAAGTTAGGAGTAAAGCAAGTGGCTTCTGGTTATGTACTAACTGGCGGAATTGCTTCTATGCCAGGTGTTCTTGATCTTGCATATGATATTTTACATGAAAATGTTCGTGTAGCAACTCCTGATTATATTGGTGTGCGTGAGCCCCAATATACAAGTGGAGTTGGATTAATTAAACATTCTTATCAAAAAGCTAAATTACGTGGGAAAAATGTGCAGGAAAAGCAAGAGCATTTTGAACCAGTACCAGCACCAGCACCAACGCCGGTACAACAGCAACCCGCGAAACAAAAAACTCGTAATCAAAACAATAATAATCAAAATGATGACCGCATGATGTCAAAAGTAAAACGTGTATTCCGTTATTTATGGGATTAAAATTGGACACGAAAAATGAGGTTCTAGGGGGATTTCGACATGTTAGAGTTTGATACTACTCAAGATCAATTAGCGAATATAAAAGTTATCGGTGTCGGCGGTGGCGGAAACAATGCTGTAAACCGTATGATTGAACACGGTGTACAAGGTGTAGACTTTATCGCTGTGAACACTGATGCACAAGCATTAAATCTATCAAAAGCTGAAACAAAAATGCAAATTGGTGGAAAATTAACGCGTGGACTTGGTGCAGGCGCAAACCCTGAAGTAGGGAAAAAAGCTGCAGAAGAAAGTAAAGAACAGATCCAAGAAGCACTTCGTGGTGCGGATATGGTCTTCGTAACTGCCGGTATGGGCGGTGGAACTGGAACTGGTGCAGCTCCAGTTGTTGCTCAAGTTGCAAAAGAATTAGGTGCTTTAACAGTTGGTGTTGTAACACGTCCATTTACTTTTGAAGGACGTAAGCGTGCGACGCAAGCAGCATCTGGTATTGCAGCATTTAAAGAAAATGTAGATACTCTTATTGTAATTCCAAACGATCGCTTATTAGAGATTGTTGATAAAAATACGCCAATGTTAGAAGCATTCCGTGAAGCTGATAACGTATTACGTCAAGGTGTTCAAGGTATTTCGGATTTAATTGCAACGCCAGGTTTAATTAACTTAGACTTTGCAGACGTAAAGACAATTATGTCTAATAGAGGTTCTGCTTTAATGGGTATTGGTTCTGGTAACGGGGAAAATCGTGCTGCAGAAGCTGCGAAAAAAGCGATTTCTAGTCCATTACTAGAAACATCTATTGATGGAGCTCAAGGTGTTATCATGAACATTACGGGTGGCGCTAACTTAAGCTTATATGAAGTACAAGAAGCGGCAGATATCGTAGCTTCAGCTTCAGATCCAGAAGTAAATATGATCTTCGGTTCTGTTATTAACGAAGGATTAAAAGATGATATCGTTGTAACTGTAATTGCAACTGGTTTTGATGATAGCATTGCAACTCAACCACCAAAACCAATTATTCGCCCGAATGCGAACCACACGCAACAACAGCAACAACCAGTAGCTCAACCTTCAAAACAACGTGAAGTAAAACGTGAAATGAAGCGTGAAGAGCCAGTTGTACATGAGCGTCATTCAGATTCAGATGATATCGATATTCCAGCATTTTTACGTAACCGTCGTAGACGATAAAAAAAGGAGCTTTCATGCTCCTTTTTTGTTTTTTAAATGGAAAAGACCTGCTAAGCAGGTCTTTTTTTTATTTGGTATATTTTGTTGGTGAAAATAAGAGTATATCATTCTATGAATTTGTACTTTTATTTTTTACCGACAGATTATGTCTAGAAATCACAAAATAACAAAAAAACACCTCCGCAAATTGACACACTTTCCTATTGGATATGCATTATACTAGTCTCAACTTGAAAAAAGAGGTGAATTGTTTGGTTGTTTACGCCGACGTTGTTTGGTTGTTAAACGCCTGCATTGATTTTCTTTTGCTTTTATTAACAGCTACCGTGTTAAAAAAGAAAATCAAAAAATGGAGGCTTGTGTTAGGGGCATTTATAGGTTCAACTATTGTTATTTTTGCCTTTACTCCTTTTGCTTCTATGATGACACATCCAATTATGAAACTACTGTACTCGTTACTTATTGTGTATACAGCATTTGGGTTTACAACATTTAGAAATTATGCACAAACTGTTTTTACTTTTTACTTTGTAACCTTTATGGTTGGCGGAGGATTAATTGGAACTCATTTCTTTTTGCAAACGAATGAAATGGTAAATGGATTGGTTCAATCTCAGTCAATTTCTTACGGTGATCCAATTAGTTGGTTATTTGTTATTTTTGGTTTTCCAGTAATTTATTATTTTTCTAAAAAGCGTATTGAAAGCGTAGAGGTCACGAAAATACACTATGATCAAATTGTGAAAGTAAAAATTCAATTAGCAGAAGAAGAACTAGAACTGGCAGGTCTTATTGACAGTGGGAACCAACTTTATGACCCATTAACAAAAACACCCGTTATGATTATGCATGTTTCATCATTAGAACATTGCTTACCATCTTGGTTAACAGAACAAATTTATTCCAAAACAGAAATTCCTCAAATACCAGAAAATGATTCTGGTTGGGCGACAAAATTACGCTTAATTCCTTTCCGTGCAGTAGGAGTAGAGAGTCAATTTTTGTGGGCAATTAAGCCTGACAGTGTGCAAGTTGACCATGAAGGTAGTTCTATTGTTGTAAACAAAGTATTAATTGGATTAAATACACAACAGCTTTCTACTAATGGGGAGTATCAATGTATTGTGCATCCAAAAATGTTGATTTCGCAAAAAATGGTAATCGCTTAATAATGAGAGGCGGGATAATATGATGAAATTAAAATTTTATTTAGTATACCTTTGGTATAAAGTATTGCTGAAATTAGGAATTAAGACCGATGAAATTTATTATATTGGTGGAAGTGAAGCGTTGCCACCACCGTTAACAAAAGAAGAAGAGGAAGTTCTTTTGAATAAATTGCCAAAAGGAGATCAGGCAGCAAGGTCATTACTTATTGAACGTAACTTAAGGCTCGTTGTATATATAGCAAGAAAGTTTGAAAATACAGGGATAAATATTGAAGATTTGATTAGTATAGGAACAATCGGCCTTATTAAAGCGGTAAATACATTTAATCCAGAAAAGAAAATAAAATTAGCAACATATGCATCGCGTTGTATAGAAAATGAAATTTTAATGCATTTACGTCGAAATAACAAAAATCGTTCGGAAGTTTCTTTTGATGAACCACTAAACATTGATTGGGATGGGAATGAACTGTTATTGTCTGACGTGTTAGGTACAGATGATGATATTATTACAAAAGATTTAGAAGCTACTGTAGATCGTCACCTTTTAATGAAAGCATTACACCAATTAAATGATCGTGAAAAACAAATTATGGAACTTCGGTTTGGGCTTGCTGGAGGAGAGGAAAAGACGCAAAAAGATGTGGCTGATATGCTTGGGATTTCACAGTCATACATTTCGCGTTTAGAAAAAAGAATTATAAAAAGATTACGAAAAGAATTTAATAAAATGGTGTAAAGAATAAGACCAGCCGTTATGTAGGCTGGTCTTATTCTATTTAGTTGTATTAGGAAAGATAATTTAAATAACAAATCGTGAAAAAACCACATGCATAAAATCCCCTTCAAAGGAAATACTTTACACTGTACAGCAACTCCCGATAGGAGGGAACACTTTGACGAGAAACAAAGTAGAAATTTGCGGTGTTGATACAGCTAAACTTCCAGTATTAAAAAATGAAGAGATGCGTAAATTATTTCGTGAAATGCAAAGTGGAGAGATAAGCGCAAGAGAAAAATTAGTGAATGGAAACTTACGTCTTGTACTGAGCGTCATCCAAAGATTTAATAACAGAGGAGAATATGTTGACGATTTATTTCAAGTTGGTTGCATCGGACTTATGAAATCAATTGATAATTTTGATTTAGGCCAAAATGTAAAATTTTCAACGTATGCTGTGCCGATGATTATTGGGGAAATACGCAGATATTTGCGTGATAATAATCCGATTCGCGTATCGCGCTCATTGCGAGATATTGCGTATAAAGCTTTGCAAGTAAGAGAAAAGTTGATTGCAGAAAATTCAAAAGAACCAACAGCAATGGATATTGCAAAAGTGCTAGAAGTAACTCATGAAGAGATAGTATTTGCTTTAGATGCAATTCAAGATCCAGTTTCATTATTTGAACCGATTTATAATGATGGGGGAGATCCTATCTTTGTTATGGATCAGTTAAGTGATGAAAAACAAAAGGACGAGCAGTGGGTTGAAGAATTAGCATTGAAAGAAGGAATGAAGCGTTTAAATGATAGAGAGAAAATGATTATTAGAAAACGTTTCTTCCAAGGAAAGACACAGATGGAAGTTGCAGAAGAAATTGGGATTTCCCAAGCGCAAGTATCACGTTTAGAGAAGTCAGCCATTAAACAAATGAATAAAACGATTCAAGGATAAGGTCTCACCAATTATGGTGAGACCTTTTTATATGTAATATGGTTTGTGCTCATAGTAGGGGATTTGTGTTCATATAATGAAACTAGCATGGTGTTTCGTGTAGGTGGCTTCCTGTAAATATGAGAAACAGTTTCCAATTTGTCATATAAGGGAGAGGATAAAAATGGTGATACGAATTTCAGAGTTACAGATGAAGGATGTTATAAATATTTCAGATGGAAAAAGGATTGGGAATATTGGAGATATTGAAATTGATATGAACACAGGGAAAATTTGTTCTGTTATTATTTCCAAACAGACACGTATGCTAGGTATTTTTGGAAAAGATGTTGAGATTGTAATTCCTTGGAAGGAAATTGTGAAAATTGGGGAAGATGTCATACTTGTAAGAGTAAATCCTGTTAATTCTGTAACAGAATCAATACAAACACCGACAATTTCATAAAGAATATTACAAATTCCTCTTTTTTTTCTGTTAGGATTATGAAAAAATAAAAGTATGGTAAAATAGACAGGAAGTACCATGCTTTTTTCTGTTATTTTAATTAAAAGGAGCCGCTTTATTATGAGAGAACCATTTAAATATGTGGACGGTATACTGTATTTACAAGCGTGGAAAGAACTTGGAAACATTACTGCTGGATTTACGACAAAAGATGGTGGGATAAGTACGGGCTCCTTTCATGCGATGAATTTAGGATTACATGTGAATGATATCGTGGAGAACGTTCATGAAAACAGACGCATTTTAGCAAATAAGTTACAAAAACCATTAGAAAATTGGATTTGCTCTGAACAAGTTCATGCTCATCATGTTGAAAAAGTAGGGCAACAGGAAAAGGGAAGTGGTGTCTATTCATATGAGGACGGCATTTCAAAAACAGATGGCATTTATACGAGTAATGAAGATGTTCTGTTAACGTCTTGTTACGCGGATTGTGTTCCGCTCTATTTTTATGCACCATCACATGGTATGATAGGACTTGCGCATGCTGGATGGAAAGGCACTGTACAAGAGATTGCAAAGGAAATGATTCAAAAGTGGAATGCAGAAGGTATTTCAAGTGATGAAATTCATGTTGCAATTGGGCCGTCGATCGGATCTTGTTGTTATGTTGTGGATGATCGTGTATTAACAGCAGCACAGGAAGTAGTTAGGGGTGCTGTTCCTCATCAAAAAATTTCTGACGGGCAGTACGCAATTAATTTAAAAGAAATTAATCGTATATTATGTGTACAAGCAGGCATAAAAGAAGAGCATATTGTAATGTCATCTCTTTGTACAAGCTGTGAAGAGCAACTATTTTTCTCTCATCGTCGTGATCAAGGTAAGACAGGAAGAATGTTGAGTTTCATAGGTTTTAAGGAGGAAGAAAGCAAGTGACAGTACAAGAAAATTTAGTAATTGTAAACGAAGCTATTAAAGAATCTTGCGCTCGAGCTGGACGTTCGTTGCAAGATATTAAACTTGTTGCAGTTACAAAAACTGTAGGGATTGAAAAAACAAACGAAGTAATTGAAGCTGGAGTTATCGATTTAGGTGAAAATAGAAATGAAGGTTTCTTACAGAAATACGAGCATTTCGGTTCAAAAGTTAATTGGCACTTTATTGGCTCATTACAAACGAGAAAAGTAAAAGAAATCATTAATGAAATTGATTATTTACATTCGTTAGATCGTCTTTCACTGGCGAAAGAAATTCAGAAACGTGCTGATAAGAAAGTGAAATGCTTTATTCAAGTGAAAACCTCATCTGAAGAATCGAAGCAAGGATTGGCAATAGAAGAGGTTGTTTCTTTTATTCAAAGTTTGCAAGAATTCGATAAAATTGAAGTGGTTGGACTAATGACGATGGCTCCATTTACAGAAGAAGAGGAAGAAATCAGACGCTGTTTTAAGGAATTACGTATGCTGCAAACAGAGGTGCAGGAGCTAGAGTTATTACATGCGCCATGTAAAGAATTATCAATGGGAATGTCCAACGATTACAAGATTGCAATTGAAGAAGGGGCTACATATATTCGTTTGGGAACGATTTTAGTAGGAAAAGCGTAAAAGGAAGGAGAATCTTATTATGAGTTGGTCAAAAGTAAAATACTTCTTTTTTGATACACCGGAAGAAAAAGAAGCAGCTCAATATGGTTATGAAAAGGAGCAAACAGACATGAAAAAGCAGCAAGATCCACCAGAACAACAAGACGTTACGTTTCCGAAAGCGCAACCGAAGCAAAATGTTGTGAGTATTGAAACAGCAAAACAATCTTCAAAAGTTGTTTTATTAGAACCACGCACATATTCGGAAGCACAAGGGATTGCGGACCACTTAAAAGGTAGACGAGCTGTTGTAATTAATTTGCAGAGAATGTCTACTGATCAAGCGGTACGTATCGTTGACTTTTTAAGTGGTACTGTATACGCTATAGGCGGGGACATTCAAAAAATAGGGCCGAAAACATTTATGTGTACACCTGAAAATGTAGATATTGTTGGTGCGATTTCAGAGTTATTCGGTGAAGAAGAAGAAACAAATATAAAGAGGTGGTAATACGCCATGACAACAGTTTTTATAGTGTTAAGTTATGCTATCGAGATTTACTCGTGGGCACTTATTATTTACATTCTCCTATCATGGTTTCCTGGTGCAAAGGAATCATCTTTTGGAGAGTTCCTGGCACGTATTTGTGAACCGTATTTAGAACCATTCCGCCGCTTTATTCCGCCGCTTGGAATGATTGATATTTCTCCAATCGTTGCAATCTTTGCGTTGAAACTTGCTAAAACTGGTTTGTTCAGTTTATTAAGCTATTTCTTATAGTAAGAAGGTAAATACATGAGCATCTACGAACATTTTAGGCCTGATGAGGAGGTCTTTGTGGATAAAGTGCTAGAGTGGAAGCGAGCGGCGGAGTACCATCAAGTGAAGTTAACGGATTTTCTTGATCCTAGGCAACAACAAATTGTTTCTATGGTAATAGGACAAGGTGATGTTGCTGTGCAATTTGGTGGTGCAACGCCTAATGCAGAGCGTAAAAGAGCACTTATTTATCCAGACTATCTAGAATTAAATGAAGAAGAATTTCAAGTAGAAGTATTAGAAATTGACTATCCTTCCAAGTTTTATACGCTAGAACATAGGCAAATATTAGGTACATTTATGTCTCTTGGTTTAACAAGAGAAAAATGTGGTGATATTTTGCTGCAAGAAAATCGTGCCCAAATTGTAGTTGCGAAAGAAATTGTATCGTATATTGAGATGAACTTACAATCAATAGGGAAAGTAAAAGTCTCTTTAGCGTCAGTGCAAGGA
Organism: Bacillus sp. JAS24-2; assembly: GCF_008274905.1. Taxonomy (NCBI): domain Bacteria; kingdom Bacillati; phylum Bacillota; class Bacilli; order Caryophanales; family Bacillaceae; genus Bacillus; species Bacillus sp. JAS24-2. The sequence goes on along the minus strand of NZ_CP031068.1, from coordinate 3,742,993 downwards.
GAACAAATTCTACAGATACATGAAACGTGGGGAGAGAAATCTGGAACGGTTTCTTCACTTCGTTTAGATGTTATGTTAGCTGAAATGTTACATTTATCTAGACAGAAAGTACAACCTTTCATAAAAAATGGTTTAGTAAAAGTCAATTGGAAAACAGTGGAGCAAACTTCTTATGAATGTTATCCAGGAGATGTTTTTTCTGTTAGAGGATATGGCCGAAGTAAGTTATTTTCTGTAGAAGGTAGAACAAAACGCGACAAATGGAGAATTTTGTATGGTATACTAAAATGATTGGTTTTTTAGAAGGAAATCCTCCTATTTTGTCGAAGAAAAGATATAATTGAAAGAGGAAATTTAGATAACTACTTGGAGGTGGCGTTGTGCCGTTAACACCATTAGATATTCATAACAAAGAATTTGGTCGCGGATTCCGTGGCTATGATGAAGATCAAGTAAATGAGTTTCTTGATCAAATTATCAAAGATTATGAATTGGTCATTCGTGAGAAAAAAGCTTTAGAAGAAAAAGTTGCGCAGTTAGAAGGGAAGTTAGATCATTTCTCTAATATTGAAGATACGTTAAACAAATCTATCGTTGTTGCACAAGAAGCAGCGGAAGAAGTAAAACGTAATGCGCAAAAAGAAGCGAAATTAATTGTGCGTGAAGCTGAAAAGAATGCTGATCGTATTATTAACGAAGCATTAGTAAAATCAAGAAAAGTTGCTTTTGATATTGAAGAGCTAAAGAAACAAGCGAAAGTATTCCGAACTCGTTTCCGTATGTTATTAGAAACACAGCTTGAGATGTTAAACAACGATGATTGGGATAAACTAATTGAATTAGAAGACGAAGTAGATGAACTGTTGAAAAAAGAAGAAACAGTGTAAGCTTGACGTTTTTCTCATTATTACATATAATTTTAAACAACATATTTATTAAGAAAAACGAAGATAGGGATAAGTACCTTTTCAAACCTTATATAGCGAACTGAGGATGGTGTAAGCTCAGGATAAGGAGATAGTGGGAATATCACCCTGGAGTTCCGCGCTGAACAAATAGAGTAAGCGTAGGCGTGTATTCGCGTTAAGAATATAAAGAGGATTCTATACATATGTATATGATCTACTAGGGTGGTACCGCGGGAGACTTTCTCGTCCCTTTTGGGGATGAGAAGGTCTCTTTTTTATTCCGTTTTTTAAGTATTTCTTTTATACATGTAAGGAGGAATTGAGCATGGAGTACAAAAATACATTACTGATGCCAAAAACAGAGTTCCCAATGCGTGGGAATTTACCAAAACGTGAGCCTGCAATGCAAGAAAAATGGGCTGAAATGAATATTTACGAAAAAGTACAAGAACATACAAAAGGTCGTCCTTTATTTGTATTGCATGATGGACCTCCATATGCGAATGGTGACATTCATATGGGACATGCATTAAATAAAGTATTAAAAGACTTTATTGTTCGTTATAAATCAATGACTGGTTTTAGTGCGCCATATGTTCCGGGATGGGATACGCACGGTTTACCAATTGAACAAGCTTTAACAAATAAAGGTGTAAAACGTAAAGAAATGACAGTTGCTGAGTTCCGTAAGTTATGTGCAGAGTATGCATATGAACAAGTAGAACGTCAACGTGAACAATTTAAGCGTCTAGGTGTACGTGCAGATTGGGATAATCCATATATTACTTTAGAGCCAGCTTATGAAGCACAACAAATTAAAGTGTTTGGTGACATGGCGAAAAAAGGTTATATCTATAAAGGTCAAAAACCAGTTTACTGGTCTCCAACGAGTGAATCTGCTTTAGCGGAAGCTGAAATTGAATATCAAGATAAAAAATCAGCATCTATTTACGTAGCATTCCCTGTAAAAGATGGAAAGAACGTATTAGAAGGTGATGAAAAGTACATCATTTGGACAACAACACCTTGGACATTACCTGCAAACTTAGGTATTTCTGTTCATCCAGAGCTTGAATATAGCATTGTAAAAGTAAATGATGAGAAATATATCATTGCTTCTGAGCTGTTTGAGACAGTTGCAAAAACGTTAGAGTGGGAAAATGCTGAAGTTGTGAAAACAGTAAAAGGTAGCGAACTTGAGTATACAGTTGCAAAACATCCATTCTACGATCGTGATTCATTAGTTATGCTAGGAGATCACGTAACAACAGATGCAGGTACAGGTTGTGTTCATACAGCACCAGGACACGGGGAAGATGACTTCGTTGTTGGTAAAAAGTATGGATTAGAAGTACTTTGCCCAGTCGATGATAAAGGTGTATTAACAAATGAAGCACCTGGATTTGAAGGCTTATTCTATGATAAAGCTAACAAACCAATTACAGAAAAATTAGAAGAAGTAGGCGCGTTACTGAAACTAACATTCATTACACATTCATACCCACATGATTGGAGAACGAAAAAACCAATTATTTTCCGTGCGACAGCACAGTGGTTTGCATCTATCGAAGCATTCCGTAAAGAATTAATAGAAGCTGTAGCAGAAACAAAATGGGTACCAGCATGGGGAGAAACTCGTCTTCATAATATGGTTCGTGACCGTGGTGACTGGTGTATTTCTCGTCAGCGTGCATGGGGTGTGCCAATTCCGGTATTCTATGCTGAGAATGGTGATCCAATTATTACGGATGAAACAATTAACCATGTAGCAGATTTATTCCGTGAACACGGTTCTAACGTATGGTTCGAGCGTGAAGCGAAAGATCTATTACCAGAAGGATTTACACATCCAGGTAGCCCAAATGGTGAATTCCGTAAAGAAACAGACATCATGGATGTATGGTTCGATTCAGGTTCTTCCCACCAAGCGGTATTAGAAGAGCGCGAAGATTTACAGCGTCCAGCTGATTTATATTTAGAAGGATCTGACCAGTATCGTGGTTGGTTTAACTCTTCATTATCAACAGCAGTTGCTGTAACAGGTAAAGCTCCATATAAAGGCGTACTAAGCCACGGTTTCGTACTAGATGGTGAAGGACGTAAAATGAGTAAGTCGATTGGAAACATCGTCGTACCGAAGAAAATCATGGATCAATTAGGCGGAGACATTTTACGCTTATGGGTATCTTCTGTTGACTATCAATCTGACGTACGTATTTCAGATGATATTTTAAAACAAGTAGCAGAAGTGTATCGTAAAATCCGTAACACATTCCGTTTCTTATTAGGAAACTTAGACGACTTTAAGCCAAGTGAAAATGCAGTAGCTGTAGCTGAACTTCGTGAAGTAGATCGTTACATGTTAGTAAAATTAAATGACTTAATTACAAAAGTTAAAGAAGCATATGAGACATACGACTTCGCTGCTGTGTATCATGCAATTCATAACTTCTGTACAATTGATTTAAGTTCATTCTACTTAGACTTTGCAAAAGACATTTTATACATTGAAGGTGCAAACCACGAAGATCGTCGTGCAATTCAAACTGTATTATATGATGTTCTTGTTGCGTTAACGAAACTTGTAACACCAATCTTACCGCACACAGCTGATGAAGTATGGCCATATATTCCAGGCGTAACAGAAGAAAGTGTACAATTAACTGATATGCCAGAAGCTGTACAATTAGATGACGCGGAAGCGTTAAAAACAAAATGGGATGCATTTATGACATTACGTGATGACGTGTTAAAAGCACTAGAAGTAGCTCGTAATGAAAAAGTAATCGGTAAGTCACTAAATGCAAGCATTACGCTATATCCAACTGCAGAAATGAAAGCTATGTTAGAGTCTATTAGCGAAGACTTAAAGCAATTATTCATCGTTTCTGAGTATAAACTTGGTGGTATGATGGATGAAGCGCCAGCAGATGCACCGAAGTATGAACATACAGCGGTTGTTGTTGTTCAAGCAACTGGTGAAACATGTGAACGTTGTTGGGTGGTTTCAGAAACAATTGGTAAAGATGCTGAACATGAAACATTATGTGAGCGTTGTGCAACAGTTGTTAAAGAAAACTATGTAAAATAATAAAAAACTGACTGCTATTGATGCGGTCAGTTTTTTGTTGATGGTATATCAAGATCACTTTCAGACTCTTTCCTGTGAAGGAAAAATGTGTGTGAGGTAAGCAAATAAATTTCGGACACACTAACTGTACATTACAGCTAGGAGGAATGTACACGTGAATGAAATTTACATGGAAATAAAAGAAGAATTGCAATTGATGAGAAAAGAGTTGCAAGAGAGACTAGCTAAAGAAGTAATGCACAAATATGATGTCGAGTTCAGCCAAGAGCTTGGATATGAAATTAAGGAAGAGATAAAGAAAAAATTGCTATTACATGATATAAAAGAGGATTTAAAGGATGTAGAACGCGCATTATTTAAAATGGAAATAGACATGTATGGTATTTGTGAAGAGACGGGGAGATTAATTTCGACAAAGCAAATGAAGACAATGCCGACTGCCCGTACGATTCATGAATTCTTCTACGAAAAGGTAAATGTATGAATACGCACAACGATATTATATTACCTTTTTTTAATTTATTTTATTCTTCTATAAAGGTTCATTGTGAAAAGGTAGCAGCTATGCTAAAATTTTGAGGTACACTGTCTTTGTGGGGGAAATGAAAATGATATATTATGTAATAGCGTTATTCGTCATTGCTATCGATCAAATATCGAAGTGGTTAATTGTAAAGAACATGGAATTGGGTACGAGTATTCCGATTATCGACAATGTATTATACATAACATCACATCGAAATAGAGGCGCTGCTTGGGGTATTTTAGAAAATAAAATGTGGTTCTTCTACATTATTACAGTTGTTTTTGTAGTGTTTATTGTATTTTATATGAAAAAGTATGCGAAAACAGACAAGCTTCTAGGTATTTCGTTAAGCCTAATTTTGGGCGGGGCAATTGGTAACTTTATTGATCGTGTATTTAGACAAGAAGTAGTGGATTTCATTCACGTGTATATTTTCTCGTACAACTATCCAGTATTCAATATAGCTGATTCAGCATTATGTATTGGTGTTGTATTAATTATTATTCAAACATTATTAGAAGGCAAGAAAGCGAAGGAGTAATTGAATGAGTGAAGTAGTACAAGTAACAGTTGCAGCAGAGCAAAAAAACGAGCGAATTGATAAATTCGTTGCAGGGATAAATAACGAATGGTCACGTACGCAAGTGCAGCAATGGATTAAAGATGACGTTGTGACAGTAAACGGAAAAGCGGTAAAAGGGAATTATAAAGTAAAAGAAGAAGATGAAATTACAGTAACAATTCCTGAACCAGAAGAGTTAGATATTCAACCAGAGGATTTAAATTTAGAAATTTATTATGAAGATGCAGATGTGCTTGTTGTAAATAAGCCACGTGGTATGGTTGTACATCCAGCACCAGGGCATACAAGTGGTACACTTGTAAACGGCCTTATGCACCATTGTACAGACTTATCAGGCATTAACGGTGTAATGCGTCCAGGTATCGTGCATCGTATTGATAAAGATACATCTGGACTATTAATGGTTGCTAAAAATGATATGGCACATGAATCGCTTGTAAATCAGCTTGTAGCAAAAACAGTAACGAGACGTTACAAAGCGATTGTACACGGTGTGATTCCGCATGATAAGGGAACGATTGATGCTCCGATTGCTCGTGATAAGAAAGAGCGTCAAAGTATGACAGTTGATGAAAATGGTAAGAACGCTGTTACGCACTTCCAAGTGTTAGAACGCTTTAAAGACTTTACGCTTGTAGAATGTCGCTTAGAAACGGGACGTACGCACCAAATTCGTGTTCATATGAAATATATTGGCTATCCACTTGCAGGAGATCCGAAGTATGGTCCGAAGAAAACGTTAGATATGAATGGACAAGCACTTCATGCGGGTATTTTAGGCTTTGATCATCCTCGTACTGGTGAATATATTCAGTTTGAGGCACCGATTCCAGAAGTGTTTGAAGACGTATTAAATATTTTACGAAAATAGTATTGACAAATCATAAGAAAACTGAGATACTGACAACAGTTAAATAATGATCCTTTAACACAGCCCCGTGAGGTTGAGAAGGTAACGGTTTGAAATACTTAGGGTATGTTGTATGTTGTACCCTTTTTTCAAAAGTCCTCTCGCACACGCTGAGAGGACTTTTTTTATACCATTACTCTCACGCAAGAAAAAAGCTTGGAGGTGTAGAGCATGCAAGAGAAAGCTGTCGTTTTAGATGACCAAATGATTCGCCGCGCTTTAACACGAATTAGTCATGAAATCGTGGAACGAAATAAAGGTGTCGATAATTGTGTTCTTGTCGGAATTAAAACTCGTGGAATTTTTATTGCACAACGTTTGGCAGAACGAATTGGTCAAATTGAAGGAAAAGAAATGGAAGTTGGAGAGTTAGACATTACGTTATATCGTGATGATTTAACACTACAATCGAAAAATAAAGAACCACTTGTAAAAGGTTCTGATATCCCTGTAGATATTACGAAGAAGAAAGTTATCCTTGTGGATGACGTATTATATACAGGAAGAACAGTTCGAGCAGCAATGGATGCTCTTATGGATTTAGGTAGACCATCTCAAATCCAATTGGCGGTTCTTGTTGATAGAGGTCATCGCGAATTACCAATTCGCGCTGATTATGTAGGGAAGAACATTCCAACATCAAGTGAAGAGCGTATCGAAGTTGATTTGCAAGAGACAGATCAACAAGATCGAGTAAGCATATACGATAAGTAAAGCCCTTTTAAATGTAGTCCTGTGAGGCTGCCAAAGGGTCTTGGCTTTCATATGTCAAATTTGGCATACGAAAGTGTAGGACTCTTTGTGCACAGGCACAAAGAGTTTTTTTATTGCAAAGATTTAAACTGAAGGAGGATGTAACAATGGAACAAAAGCCAGTGTTAGACGTTAATGAAGTACCGAAACCGGGAAAATGGTTATTTTTAAGTATACAACATTTGTTCGCGATGTTTGGATCAACAGTGCTTGTTCCGTTTTTAACAGGATTGAATCCATCAGTAGCATTAATATCAAGTGGATTAGGAACGTTAGCGTTCCTTCTTATAACGAAAGGTCAAGTACCTGCCTATCTAGGATCATCATTCGCCTTTATCGCACCGATTATAACAGCGAAAACGGCAGGTGGACCGGGAGCAGCAATGCTTGGTGGTTTGCTAGCAGGACTTGTGTACATCTTAATCTCACTCGGAATTAAGAAATCAGGATCAGAGTGGATTATGAAATTACTACCACCAATCGTAGTTGGTCCAGTAGTAATGGTAATCGGTCTAGCTTTAGCACATACAGCAGTTAACATGGCGATGAACGGTGCGGATGGCAAATATAGCTTTACACACTTTTCAGTAGCATTAGTAACATTAGCAATTACAATTATATGCTCGATATTTGGAAGAGGATTTTTCAGTATAATACCAGTGTTACTTGGCATTATCGGCGGATATATCTTCGCTTACTTCCAAGGGCTAGTAGACTTAAAGCCGGTAGCTGAGGCAAAATGGTTTGTTGTACCAGATTTCACAGTACCATTTGTAACATATACACCAGAGTTTTCATGGAAGATTGTACTCTTGATGGTACCAGTTGCACTAGTAACAATATCAGAACATATCGGACATCAAATTGTTCTTGGAAATGTTATTAAAAGAGATTTAATTGAAAAACCAGGTTTACACCGTTCAATCTTCGGTGACGGAGTAGCAACATTAATTGCGTCACTAATCGGTGGGCCACCGAATACAACGTATGGTGAAAACATCGGTGTGCTAGCAATTACGAGAGCATACAGTGTATACTTATTCATCGGTTCAGCAGTATTCGCAATCATGTTCGGGTTTATCGGTAAGATTTCTGCACTGATTCATTCGATCCCAACACCAGTTATGGGTGGTGTATCAATCTTACTATTCGGTGTAATCGCATCAAGCGGATTACGCATGATGGTAGATGATAAAACAGATTTAAGTGACAAACGAAACTTAATGATTGCATCAGTAATATTAGTAATCGGTATTGGTGGAGCGGTACTTCACGTAGGAGAATCATTCCAAGTAGAAGGAATGGCACTAGCAGCAATTGTAGGTGTACTGTTAAATCTACTACTACCGGAAACGAAACAAATAAAACAATCTAAGCAGATTGCTTCATAATAATAACCTTTTAATTCAGTCCTGTGAGACCGGAAAGGGTGGCTTCTTTCTTGCACCCTAGTCTCACATGACTAGGGTATTTTTATGCAAAGGTTGTTATAAAAATTCAAAAGTGGTAACATAAAAATCAGAAAGATGAGGGATGACGATGAGCCATTTGTTAATGATGAGTGAATTATCGGAAGTAGAAATTTCAGAAATCCTAAAAGATGCAGAAGATTTTGCGAATGGAAAAGAGAGCAAAACGACAGAGCAAACTTTTGTTGCGAACTTGTTCTTTGAGAATAGTACGAGAACGAGATTTAGCTTTGAAGTTGCTGAGAAGAGATTAGGACTTGATGTTTTAAACTTTTCAGCTGATGCATCTAGCGTACAAAAAGGAGAAACTTTATACGATACGATAAGAACACTAGAATCAATCGGAACAAAAGCAGTGGTCATCCGCCACGAGCAAGATCGCTACTTCGATGAACTAAAAGATCAGGTGAATATTCCAATCTTAAACGCTGGAGATGGATGCGGAAACCACCCAACGCAGTGCCTACTCGATCTTCTTACAATTAAACAAGAGTTTGGAAGATTTGAAGGTTTGAAGATTGCAATAGTAGGAGATGTTCGTCATAGCCGAGTAGCACGTTCTAATGCAGAAGCATTAACGAAGCTTGGTGCAACAATTTACTTTGCAAGTCCAGAAGAGTGGAAAGATGAAGACAACACATTTGGAACATACAAACCATTAGATGAACTTGTTCCAGAAGTTGATGTAATGATGTTACTCCGTGTACAACATGAGCGTCATGATCATTATGAAACAGACATTATGAAAGAATATCATGAGAAACACGGATTAACAGTAGAAAGAGAAAAGCGTATGAAAGAAGGAAGCATTATTATGCATCCAGCTCCTGTAAACCGTGATGTTGAAATTGCAAGTGAACTTGTTGAGTGTGAGCGTTCACGCATATTTAAACAAATGGAAAATGGAGTTTACGTAAGAATGGCTGTACTAAAACGCGCCTTACCAAATGTATTAGGAGGAATGAAACATGAATTATTTGTTTAAAAATGGTCGTTATATGAATGAAGAAGGAAAAATCGTAGCAACGGATCTTCTCGTACAAGACGGTAAAATCGCTAAGGTAGCAGAAAATATTACGGCAGATAATGCTGAAGTAATCGATGTGAACGGAAAGTTAATCGCACCTGGATTAGTAGATGTACACGTACATCTTCGTGAACCAGGTGGTGAACATAAAGAAACAATTGAAACAGGTACACTAGCAGCGGCAAAAGGTGGATTCACTACAATTTGCGCAATGCCAAATACACGCCCGGTACCAGATTGCAGAGAACATATGGAAGACTTGCAAAAACGTATTGAAGAAAAAGCTCATGTTAACGTACTACCATACGGAGCAATTACAGTACGTCAAGCTGGTTCTGAAATGACAGATTTCGAAACATTAAAAGAACTTGGAGCATTTGCTTTCACAGATGACGGCGTAGGCGTACAAGATGCGAGCATGATGTTAGCGGCTATGAAACGTGCAGCAAAATTAGATATGGCAGTAGTTGCGCACTGTGAAGAGAATACGCTTATTAATAAAGGTTGTGTACATGAAGGGAAGTTTTCTGAGAAACACGGATTAAACGGTATCCCATCAGTATGTGAATCTGTACATATTGCAAGGGATATACTGCTTGCTGAAGCAGCAGATTGCCACTATCACGTATGTCATGTAAGTACGAAAGGTTCGGTACGTGTAATCCGTGATGCGAAACGCGCTGGAATTAAAGTAACAGCAGAAGTAACACCGCATCACCTAGTGTTATGTGAAGATGATATCCCATCAGCTGATCCTAACTTTAAAATGAACCCACCGCTTCGTGGAAAAGAAGACCATGCAGCATTAATTGAAGGTTTATTAGATGGAACGATCGATATGATTGCAACTGACCATGCACCGCATACAGCGGAAGAGAAAGCACAAGGAATTGAAAGAGCACCGTTTGGAATTACTGGTTTTGAAACAGCATTCCCGCTTCTATACACAAACCTTGTGAAAAAGGGAGTTATTACGCTAGAACAGTTAATTCAATTCTTAACAGAAAAGCCAGCTGATACATTCGGCTTAGAAGCAGGTCGCCTAAAAGAAGGTAGAGCAGCTGATATTACAATCATTGATTTAGAACAAGAAGAAGAGATTGACCCAACAACATTCTTATCAAAAGGAAAAAATACACCATTCGCAGGTTGGAAATGCCAAGGATGGCCGGTAATGACAATCGTTGGTGGTAAGATCGCATGGCAAAAGGAGAGTGCATTAGTATGAAAAGACAACTTATCTTAGAAGATGGAACAGTATTAATTGGAACAGGTTTCGGAGGCGAAATCGAAAAGTCAGGTGAGGTTGTATTTACAACAGGAATGACTGGATATCAAGAAACATTATCTGATCCATCATATTGCGGTCAAATCGTAACATTCACGTACCCATTAATCGGAAACTACGGCATTAACCGTGACGATTTTGAATCCATTCACCCATCTGTAAATGGTTTAATCGTAAACGAAATTTGTGATCATCCATCAAACTTCCGTAATGAAATTTCGTTAAATGATTACTTGAAAGAAAGAAATATCCCAGGATTAGCAGGGATTGATACGAGAAAATTAACGAGAAAAATTCGTCAATACGGTACATTACGCGGACGCCTTTGTAATATGGATGCAGATGTAGAGTACATTGTAAGTCAATTAAAAGCGACAGTATTTACAGATCATGTAAAACGCGTATCAACGAAAGATCCATACCCAAGCCCAGGTCGTGGTCACCGAGTTGTACTAGTAGACTTCGGTATGAAACATGGTATTTTACGAGAATTAAATAAGCGTGACTGTGATGTAATTGTAGTTCCTTACAACACAACAGCAGAAGAAATTTTACGCCTTAGCCCAGATGGAATTATGTTAAGTAATGGACCTGGAGATCCGAAAGATGTATCAGAAGCAATTGAAATGTTAAAAGACATTATCGGTAAAGTTCCTTTATTCGGAATTTGCCTAGGACATCAATTGTTCGCTCTAGCATCAGGTGCAAATACAAGTAAGTTGAAATTTGGTCACCGTGGTTTAAACCATCCAGTAAAAAATCTTGCAACTGGAAAAGTAGCAATTACATCTCAAAACCACGGATACGCAGTAGAAGAAGAATCAGTTGAAAATACAGATCTTGAAATTACACATGTTGCTTTAAACGATGGAACGGTAGAAGGTCTTCGTCATAAGAAGTTCCCAGCATTTACAGTACAATACCATCCAGAAGCTTCAGCGGGACCAGAAGATGCAAATGATTTATTCGAAGATTTCTTAACAATGATTGAAAACTTCAAGAAAGAAGGGGAAGAGTTATGCCAAAACGCCTAGACATTAACACAATTTTAGTAATCGGATCAGGACCAATTGTAATTGGGCAAGCAGCGGAGTTTGACTACTCTGGTACACAAGCTTGTCAATCTCTTAAAGAGGAAGGTTACAAAGTAATCCTTGTTAACTCTAACCCAGCAACAATTATGACGGATACTGCAACAGCAGATAAAGTATACATCGAGCCATTAACATTAGAATTCGTAAGCCGTATTATTCGTAAAGAACGTCCTGATGCAATCCTACCAACATTAGGTGGTCAAACAGGTTTAAACATGGCTGTTGAACTTGCAAAATCAGGCGTACTTGACGAGTGCGGAGTTGAAATTTTAGGAACAAAATTATCAGCAATCGAGCAAGCGGAAGATCGTGATTTATTCCGTACATTAATGCAAGATTTAAATGAACCAACACCACCAAGTGAAATTATTCATAACCTTGATGAAGCATATGGATTTGTAAATGAAATTGGTTATCCAGTAATCGTTCGACCAGCGTTCACATTAGGAGGAACGGGCGGCGGAATTTGCCATAACGAAGAAGAGCTAATTGAAATCGTAACAAGTGGTTTAAAACATAGTCCAGTAACACAATGTTTATTAGAGAAAAGTATTGCTGGCTGTAAGGAAATTGAATATGAAGTAATGCGTGATTCAAATGATAACGCGATTGTAGTATGTAACATGGAAAACATCGATCCAGTTGGTGTTCACACAGGTGATTCGATTGTAGTAGCACCGAGCCAAACGCTAAGCGACCGTGAATATCAAATGTTACGTAACACTTCATTACGAATTATTCGTGCACTAGGAATTGAAGGTGGATGTAACGTTCAGCTTGCGCTTGATCCATATAGCTTCCAATACTATGTAATCGAAGTAAATCCACGTGTAAGTCGTTCATCTGCACTAGCATCTAAAGCAACTGGATATCCAATTGCGAAATTAGCAGCAAAAATTGCAGTCGGCTTAACGTTAGATGAAATTGTAAACCCAGTAACACAAAAAACTTACGCTTGCTTCGAGCCAGCGTTAGACTATGTTGTTTCAAAAATTCCACGTTGGCCGTTTGATAAGTTTGAATCAGCGAACAGAACGCTTGGAACACAAATGAAAGCAACTGGTGAAGTTATGTCAATCGGACGTAACTTAGAAGAATCATTACTAAAAGCAGTTCGTTCTTTAGAGCTTGGCATTTATCACTTAGAATTAGACCACTTAAAAGAACTTGATAAAGAAACGATGAAAAAACGTATCATTAAAGCGGATGATGAACGACTGTTTATTGTAGCAGAAGCAATTCGCCAAGGTGTAACGAAAGAAGAAATCAATGAATGGTGTGAAATGGACTTCTTCTTCTTACAAAAAGTTGAAAACATCGTAAATATGGAACGTGAAGTAAAAGCGAATGTAGGAAATATAGAAGTACTACAAACTGCAAAAGAAATGGGCTTCAGCGATCACTACATTGCAGCAGCTTGGAACAAAACGGAGCGCGAAATTTACGATATGCGTAAAGAAAATAATATGATGCCAGTATTCAAAATGGTAGATACTTGTGCGGCAGAGTTTGAATCTGCAACGCCATATTACTACAGCACATATGCGGACGAAAATGAATCGATTGTAACAGATCGTAAGAGTGTAGTAGTTCTAGGATCTGGTCCGATCCGAATTGGTCAAGGTGTTGAGTTTGATTACGCAACAGTTCACTCAGTATGGGCAATTAAAGAAGCTGGATATGAAGCAATTATCATTAACAACAACCCAGAAACAGTTTCAACAGACTTCAGTATTTCTGACAAATTATACTTTGAACCATTAACGATTGAAGATGTAATGCACATTATCGATTTAGAAAAACCAGAAGGTGTTATCGTTCAGTTCGGTGGACAAACGGCAATTAACTTAGCAGCGAAACTAGAAGAACACGGTGTGAAAATTTTAGGAACATCACTTGAAGACTTAGACCGTGCAGAAGATCGTGATAAATTCGAAGCTGCTTTAACAAAACTTGGCATCCCGCAACCAGTTGGTAAAACAGCAACGACTGTAGAACAAGCGGTAGCAATCGCAGAAGAAATTGGTTACCCAGTATTAGTAAGACCATCTTACGTACTAGGTGGACGTGCAATGGAAATCGTATATCGTCAAGAAGAACTGCTGCACTACATGAAAAATGCAGTTAAAGTTCATGCAGATCACCCAGTATTAATCGACCGTTACATGGTTGGTAAAGAAATTGAAGTAGATGCAATTTCGGATGGTGAGAATGTATTCATTCCAGGTATTATGGAACATATTGAACGCGCTGGAGTTCACTCTGGTGACTCAATTGGAGTATATCCACCACAAAGTTTATCTGAAAAACTAAAAGAACAAATCATTGAACATACAATTGCACTTGGAAAAGGATTAAACATTGTTGGATTACTAAATATCCAGTTTGTAGTATTCAAAGATCAAGTGTACGTAATTGAAGTAAATCCACGTGCAAGCCGTACAGTACCGTTCTTAAGTAAAATTACAGGCGTACCGATGGCGAATGTTGCAACGAAAGTTATTTTAGGGCAAGACCTAGTAGAGCAAGGATACGGAACTGGCTATCACCCAGAAGAGAAAGAAGTATATGTAAAAGCTCCGGTATTCTCATTCGCGAAACTACGCTCAGTTGATACAACATTAGGACCTGAAATGAAATCAACAGGGGAAGTAATGGGTAAAGACTTAACGCTTGAAAAAGCATTATATAAAGGATTAGTTGCTTCTGGAATTAACATCCCAACGCACGGCTCAGTAATCATTACTGTAGCTGATAAAGATAAAGAAGAAGCAATGGAAATTGCAAAACGTTTCCACGAAATCGGCTATAACTTATTAGCAACAGCTGGAACAGCACAATCATTAGAAGAGCAAAATATCCCAGTACAAGTTGTAAACAAAATTGATTCTGAAGACTACAACTTACTAGATATTATCCGTCAAGGAAAAGCACAGTTTGTAATTAACACATTAACAAAAGGTAAACAACCAGCGCGTGATGGTTTCCGCATTCGCCGTGAATCAGTAGAAAATGGTGTGGCTTGCTTAACATCACTTGATACAACGAGAGCAATCTTACGAGTATTAGAATCTATGACATTCTCAGCTCATTCAATGAAAGAAATTACGCAAACAAAGCGTCACGAGGTGGTACATGCATGATGCAAAAGCAAAATATGATCGTCGTTAATCAAAAAGAAATCGCAAAAAATATTTACGAATTAGTGCTTCAAGGAACGTTAGTACAGCAAATGAACGAACCAGGGCAGTTTGTACACATTAAGGTAGCAGAGGGCATTGCGCCCCTTCTGCGCCGCCCAATTAGTATTTGTAATGTAGATCAAGAGAAGAACGAATTTACAATGCTATATCGTGCCGAAGGACAAGGGACAAAAACATTAGCAACTAGAAAACAAGGTGAAATGGTAGATGTACTAGGACCATTAGGACACGGTTTTCCTGTAGAAGAAGCAGAAGCTGGTCAAACAGCTTTACTAGTAGGCGGGGGAATTGGTGTACCACCACTTTATGAATTATCACAGCGCCTCGTTGCAAAAGGTGTACGTGTTATTCACATCTTAGGCTTTCAAACGAAAGATGTAGTTTTCTATGAAGAAAAATTTGCAGAACTTGGTGATACGTACGTTGCAACAGTAGACGGTACACACGGTACAAAAGGATTTGTCACAGATGTAATTGATAATTACGGAATTGACTTTGATATTCTTTATTCATGTGGTCCGTTAGCGATGCTTCGTGCATTAGAAGGACGTTACAAAGAGAAAAAAGCCTATATTTCATTAGAAGAACGTATGGGCTGTGGTATTGGAGCTTGTTTCGCATGTGTATGCCACTTACAAGAAGATCCAAGTGGACATTCTTACAAGAAGGTGTGTAGCGACGGACCAGTATTTCCAATCGGGGAGGTTGTACTATGAACAGATTGCAAGTTGAATTACCAGGATTATCATTAAAAAATCCAATTATACCGGCATCTGGATGCTTTGGGTTTGGTCGTGAATATGCACAGTTTTACGATTTAAGTGTATTAGGATCAATCATGATTAAAGCGACGACAGAACAACCACGTTATGGAAATCCGACGCCTCGTGTTGCTGAAACACCAGGCGGCATGCTAAATGCAATCGGACTTCAAAACCCGGGATTAGACAAAGTAATGAATTCGGAATTACCATGGTTAGAACAATTTGACCTTCCAATTATTGCAAACGTTGCAGGCTCACAAGCTGAGGATTACGTAGCGGTTGCGAAGGAAATTTCTAAAGCGCCTAATGTCCATGCACTAGAATTAAATATTTCTTGTCCGAACGTAAAAACAGGTGGTATCGCCTTTGGTACAAATCCTGAAATTGCTGCTGATTTAACGAAGCGAGTAAAAGAGGTTTCTGAAGTACCTGTATACGTGAAGTTGTCACCGAACGTGGCAAACATTGTGGAAATTGCAAAAGCGATTGAAAATGCAGGTGCAGATGGTTTAACGATGATTAATACATTGCTTGGTATGCGTCTAGATTTAAAAACAGCTAAACCAATTTTAGCAAACCGTACAGGTGGATTATCAGGTCCTGCGATTAAGCCAGTAGCAATTCGTATGGTACATGAAGTAAGCCAAGCGGTAAACATTCCGATTATCGGAATGGGTGGTATTGAGACAGCGGAAGATGTAATTGAATTCTTCTATGCTGGCGCAAGCGCAGTTGCAGTAGGTACAGCGAACTTTATTGATCCGTTCGTATGTCCGACAATTATTGAAGAGTTACCAGCATTACTAGATGAATTAGGATTTGATCACATTTCGGAATGTCAAGGAAGGAGCTGGAAGCAAACATGTCACAGTCGTTAATCGTTGCATTAGATTTTCCAGGGAAACAAGATGTAGAACAATTTTTGCGCCACTTTGAAGGGGAAGAGTTATTTGTCAAAGTTGGTATGGAGTTATTTTACAAAGAAGGCCCTGCGATTATTACGTACTTAAAAGAAAAAGGACATAAGATTTTTCTAGATTTAAAACTTCATGATATTCCGAATACAGTAAAAAGCGCTATGCGTAGCCTAGCTAGTCTAGATGTTGATATGGTAAATGTTCATGCCGCAGGGGGAAGCAGTATGATGAAAGCTGCGATTGAGGGATTAGAGGAAGGTAAGCAAGAAGGAAAAGAGAGACCGATTTGTATTGCAGTTACACAACTAACAAGCACTTCGGAAGCTATGATGAAAAAAGAGATCGGCATTGAGAAAACGTTAGAAGAAGCGGTTGCTCATTATGCAAAACTAACGAAAGAAAGTGGACTTGATGGCGTTGTTTGTTCAACACTTGAAGTTCCAAAATTACGTGAAGTATGCGGAAATGAATTTGTAACAGTAACACCGGGGATTCGTCTTGCAAGCGATGATGTAAATGACCAGGTGCGCGTAGCAACACCGAAACGTGCGAGGGAACTTGGCTCAAGCTACATCGTAGTTGGACGTAGTATTACAAAAGCAGAAAATCCGCTTGAAGCGTATAAAACAGTAAAACAACAGTGGGAAGGTGTAACAGTATGAAAAAAGAAATCGCATCGCATTTATTAGAAATTGGAGCAGTATTTTTACAACCGAACGATCCATTCACATGGTCTTCAGGTATGAAATCACCAATTTATTGTGATAACCGTTTAACTTTATCTTATCCAAAAGTACGTCAAGCGATTGCAGCTGGATTAGAAGAGTTGATTAAAGAGCACTTCCCAACTGTAGAAGTTATTGCAGGAACAGCAACTGCTGGTATTGCGCACGCTGCATGGGTAAGCGATCGTATGGATTTACCAATGTGCTACGTACGTAGTAAAGCAAAAGGTCACGGTAAAGGGAACCAAATCGAAGGAAAAGCTGAAAAAGGTCAAAAAGTAGTAGTAGTAGAGGACCTAATTTCAACTGGCGGTAGTGCAATTACATGTGTAGAAGCACTTCGCGAAGCTGGCTGTGAAGTATTAGGGATCGTATCAATCTTCACATACGAGCTAGAAGCAGGAAAAGAAAAGTTAGAAGCAGCGAACGTAGCATCATATTCTTTAAGTGATTACAGTGCATTAACTGAAGTTGCAGCAGAAAAAGGTATGATTGGACAAGCTGAAACGAAGAAATTACAAGAGTGGCGTAAAAATCCAGCTAACGAAGCTTGGATCACAGCGTAACACGAAAAAAGACGACCGCGGGGGAACGCGGTCGTTTTTTTATATCATTGTTATAATTTCATGTAACGAACAGATAGTAGGAATATCGTACTTGATTTGTGAGTTATCCCGATTCAACCATATCCCTTGCATCCCAGCTGCTGTACTACTAATCGCATCAGTCTCTAATCGATCGCCAATATAATAGCAATCTTTCATTTCAAGATTCGATTGTAATACACTTCTGTGAAAAATTTCAGGATCTGGTTTCGATATCCCAAGTTCACTAGAAGTAAATATATATTTGAAATATTGTAGAATGTTTAGAGTAGTTAACTTTTCGACTTGTTGCTCATATTCACCATTACTAATGATACCTAATGAGTACCCTTTTTCCTGCAAGGTCTGTAATGTATAGTTTACATCTTCAAATGCGGTCCAGTTGTTCTTATATAGTTCTATATATTGATTGAATTTATGCTGAGATTCCTCGGGGGATAAGTTTACTCCATATGCTTTAAATAAATGATACATTCGCATCCTTTGTTGTTCCTGAAAAGATAATTCTTTGGACAAAAATTTGTTGAAATATTCTTCTGATAATTCATGCCAGACTTTCGTTGCCTCTAATTCATTGCCTGAAAAAATAGTATTATATATTTGAAAAAAATCTATAATACCATTTCTTTCTGCAGCCTCATAATCAAGTAAAGTTCCATCAATATCAAAGAAAATCATATTACAATCTCCTTAACTACTTAGCGCTTTCTGCAAGCTCATATCCTCTTACAAACAATAAAGTCATATAAGAAACAATAAATGAGAAGATGCTGTACATGCCAACCCAAAAGAAAAATTTTGGAGTAAAGGCGATAACACCTATTATTAAAAAACTAGCAAACGTTACAATCGGCATTACGTAATACGTTTTCGTCTTGCGCGTTCCAATAACAGAAACGATAAAGATAAGTAATGGACAAATTAATAAGACGAAAATCAATTCATTCATAGGTATGTCCCCTTTTCTAATTGCAGTAATCTGTTTCTCGTAAACGTTTTGAAATAATTACTCTCCTAATATAATTTCGCTAAGTAATAACGAATCCCTCTTGAAAACTGATAATTCATGATGAATTTTACAAGCAAAAAACGTAAGCAAGAGAACACTTGCTTACGTTATAGAATAAACATCGCAACGATCGTGGTGACAATTAAACCGATAACAACCGGTAAAAAGTTTCGGCGTGCAAGTTCAAATGGATCGACTTTACAAATCGCAGCAGCAGGAATAAGTGCCCAAGGAATTAACGTCCCGCCCCCGGTCCATATAGCTGCAATTTGCCCGAGTGCTGTTAATGTAGCTGTTCCATGGCCAAGTGCTGTTCCAAAAAGATTGGCAATGGAACCAGCAAGTGATATACCTGAAAAACCTGATCCATCTAAGCCGGTAATGACACCAACGATGGTTAATGTCCCTGCCGATACATATTGATTTAAAGGAACAGTTTGAGATAAAGCGATGCCTAAGTCGTTAATGATTCCGTGTGAACCTTTCGGTAAATAGTCCCCGATAATTTTTACAAATCCACTATCTCCTAAATAAAAGAGTGCAGCGATAGGAATAACTGGTCCGAAAATTTTAAAGCCAAATTGGAGCCCTTCTATGAAATAATCGGTCGTTTTATTCAGTCCATTTCCTTTGTAGGCGATGAGGGAAATGATGATAATCATAATAACAGTCGTTCCGCCGATAAGTGCAGTTGCGTCGCTTCCTTGTAATTTAAATTGAATCATGCAAAGGATATCAATGATATATATGATAGGGATACAAATAGCGAGCCATTTTTTTATGCGAGAAGATAATGAAGTGAGCGTTTTAGAAGACTCAGTTGATGGAATAGCTTCTTGTATAGATAAGCCTGTATGAAACTCTTTTCGTAAGAAGAAAAAAGCGACAGAAGTTGTCACAATGCCCATAACGATAACGAGTGGAACACTTGCAGATACGATGCTGGAAACAGGGAGACCAGCCGCGTCTGCAGTTAATTTCGGTGCACCTTGAATAACGAAGTCTCCAGATAAGGCGATGCCGTGTCCAAATAAGTTCATAGCAATTGCAACCCCAATTGGAGGAAGGCCGACACGTACAGCAACCGGTAATAAAATAGCTCCCATTAAGGCGACAGCTGGAGAAGGCCAAAAGAAGAAAGAAATGGTCATCATTAAAAGGCCGATAATCCAGTAGGCGAGTGTAGGTGTACGAATCATTTTTGTAAATGGTGAAATCATCGTATCATTTATGCCAGTATGAACGAGTAAATTGCTCATTGATACGATAATGGAGATGATTAATATAGTTGGTAATAGCTCAGTAATGGCGTAAATGAAACTTTGAAAAATTCCGCTAATGGCAAGAGGGATAGAACTTGTTGCAGTTAATGCTAATAAAAAGATAAAAACGATACAAATGATAGTCGTATCTTTTCGGAGAATAAAAAAGGTAATAATAGTGAGTAAACAAATAATGTAGAGAGCGTGTAATAGCGTTAATTCAACTCCCATAACATTCACATCCTTTAGGCATTCGTGTAGTGTATTGTATGAAAGCAGTGAAAGTATGTGAGTATAGGAAAAAGAAAAAAATTTCATGTACTGTAATGGTGAGAACGATAAATGGATGTTACAATACAGTTAATCCTAAAAAATGAATAAAAGAAAGTGCCACCTTATATGGTGGCACTTTCTTATTTTACTGCATGAGCTTTTTGCATCTTTTTAATTAAACGAATTTGTCCACGATGATTGATTTCATCTTCAAAAACGTGAAACCACTTAAAATAGTTATTTGCTGGTTTGTCATACCAAAAGTCTGTCGTTTTAAATAACCATTCATCAGGTAACGATTGAAAAGTCTCGATTGTTTTGGAACGTACTTCTTGTAATGTATTTATGTAAAATTCTATAGCGTTTCCTTTTATTTTCTCACGTCCAAGATCGCCTAATTCAATGCCAGGTAACCAGCGTTCTAATTCAGCCTCCGTTGGTTCACGGTCTTCAAAAGTATGAATCTGGTAGTAAAATTCAATAGCGGCCATATGGTACAATAACATGCCAATTGAATTTGTGTCCTTATCATATAAATAATCAAGTTCCTCAATTGTTAAACCTTCCACCCCTTGCATTGTTGTATAGCGAGCGTAATTCATCATGGAAACAAGATTTGAAAATTCAGGCTGTAACCCATCTATCTTATCAATTACAAAATTCAATTTAAATTCCCCCTCTTAAACGATGACTCCAGAGAAAGAATTCTATGTGCAACGAAAAACTCCTTTAAAAAAGGTCGTGATTTCAACAAGGAATAACAATTAGTTCTCGATTTGATTTTGTAATAACTTCATATCCATCTTTTGTAATGACGATATCATCTTCAATTCTACAACCGCCCCAGTTCGGAATGTAAATACCAGGTTCAACTGTAACAACCATACCTTCTTCTAAAGTAGCCGTACTTTCTTGAGATAAGCGAAGAGGTTCATGTATTTCTAACCCAAGACCGTGCCCAGTAGAGTGGCCAAAGTATTGACCGTATCCATGTTCTGTAATGTAATCCCTCGTTATATCATCGATACTTTTCGCAGTTTCTCCAGGCTTAATCGCTTCAGTCCCACGTTTTAACGCTTCTCGTACAACATTGTATATTTTTTTGAATTCTTCCGATGGTTCCCCTATTGCTACAGTACGTGTTATATCGGAACAATATCCGTCGTAAAGTGCACCGAAGTCTAATGTAACGATATCCCCTCGTTCGATTATTTTATTTGATGCAACTCCATGGGGAAGTGAAGAACGAACGCCTGAGGCTACAATGATTTGGAATGAAGAAGATGTAGCCCCTTTTTTTCGCATGAAAAATTCTAATTCATCTCGTACAGCATTTTCACTTATTCCTGGTTTTAGAAACGTAAGAATGTGGTGAAATGCTTCGTCCGCGATATTAGCTGCAATTTTCATTGTTTCTATTTCAGGCGTGTCTTTAATGATACGAATATTTTCGATAATTTCGCACACTTGAATCATTTCCGCCTGTACGTATTTTTGCAAGTTTTTATATTGTTGCAATGTCATGTTGTTTTCTTCAATTCCAAGTTTTTGAATGTTTAATTTCGATACTTGATGTGCAATTTCTTTTTCTAAATTTCCTTTATGCATAATAATTTCAGCATCTTTTATTTGTGATTTCGCTTGATCTACATAGCGGAAATCAGTGATAAAAACAGCTTGATCGGCAGAGATTAAGACGACGCCAGCACTACCTGTAAAGCCTGTTGCGTATTGACGGTTTTCTTTCTTTGTAATAAGTAACCCGTCGATTCCGTAATTATGTAGTTGTTTTTGGATGTTAGTTATTCTTATATTCATTTTAATTCCTCCTTTTTACATTAATAAAGCAAGAATTGTGCCAATATATTTATTTAGAATAAAAGAGAAGAGGGTAGCTGTGTGTCAAAAAAACTAGACGGATGTAAAATAAATATATATAAAATTTTTACAGTAAGTTTTTATGTGAATGAACAATAATGTAAACTTGCAAACAAAATCTTTTTAATTTAAATATTATATTTTTTGTATAAATAAATTAAAAAATTGGTATAATAAGGGATTGTTACGTTTTTTTGTAGGTAAAGAGATGTAACGAAAAAATTGGGTTAAGGAATGTGAATGTATGAAGAAATTAAGTAAAGTAATGTCATTTTGTTTGGCCGCTAGTATGCTTGTTATAACGGGGTGTGAAACAAGTGAAAACAAAGTTCAAGTGAATAAAATGATTGACCAGCTTGATGAAGCGCCAGAAGTGACAGAAAAAGAAGCAAAAAAGATTGTAAGAAAGAGTGTAGATGGAATAGCAAACGCGTTTAGTGAGATGGAAAAAGAAAATGGATGGAGCCGAAATAATCCTGGGGATTTAGAGACAGTTAAAAAAGGAGTTAAGGGATTAGTGTCAAAAAAGTTTGTAGAGAATCAGCTTCCTGAATTGCTTAATAACTTTAATAGATCGAGAGAGACTGATATGTTACCATTCCCAAATTATTTTCAATCTGAAATAAGATTTTCTTCTTCACAAGATAAAGAAAATTTAACGGTACATACATTAAGTTTAGAAGATGAAATAGGTCATGCGGCCCAAGAATGGGAATTTCATTTGGTGTATAAAGAAGGGGAATGGTTAATGGATAAATGGTCATTCGTTTTTCCTGAAGATTTAAAACTTACAAAAGAAGAAGCAAATAGAATTTTACAAATGCCAGACGATAAGAATGTGTCATTTGTAAGTGAAGAAAATAGTGGCGATAAGAAATATATATTCAAAGATAGTAACGGATTAATTACTGTAAATGCGAAAACATCTCTTATTTCATACAATGTAGATGAAAATAGGTATGAAAAAGTAACGAAAGAAAGAAATATTCAAGAAACAGAACAAGTACAGAGAAAGGATTCCAGTGCGTATACAGGCTCAAAAGACGAGAAACAATCGCAAAAAGAATCTTCTTCAAAGATAGATAGAGCAAATGTTTTAAGCGAATTAGCTGCTATAGATAAACAAGAAAAACATACGAATGCTATGTCAACCAATGATATAGTAAATGAAATAGAAGGAAATTATGAACTGTGGGATAATAAACTAAATGAAATTTACAGTACATTAAAAAGTACGATGTCAGCTGATGCGTTCCAGTCGTTAAAAACGAAACAAATTGCGTGGGTTAAAGAAAAAGAAAGTAAAGTTAAAGCAATTGGTACTGATACAAATAACGGAACGATGAGGCGTATCGAAGCCTCAGAAGAGAAATATAAGATGACAAAAGCAAGGTGTTATGAATTAGTAAATGGGTATATGAATTAGTGTGAACGAATATAAAAAAATGCGTTGCTTATAAGCAACGCATTTTTTATTTACGCTTTTAATTTCATTACAATATCAGCATCTGGTGTTACATATACGGTTTGCTGATTGTCGTACGTAACAAAACCAAGTTTTGCACCACTCGGTTTTTTGACATGGCGTATTTTGGTGAAATCAACAGGTACAGAGCTAGACTCTTTCGCTTTACTGTAATAGGCAGCAATTTTGGCAGCTTCTAGTAAAGTTTCTTCAGCAGGCTCTAAAGAACGAATGACAACGTGAGAGCCAGGTATGTCTTTCGTATGTAACCAAATTTCATCACGGCGGGCAAACTTCGTTGTTAAATAATCATTTTGTTTATTGTTTTTACCAACGAAAATCTCTGTGCCATCACTTGCTACATATTTATCTAATACTGGTTTAGTAGGCTTTTTCTTTGCGTTTTTCGTTTTGCGATTGCGCACATAACCTTCTTCAGCTAATTCCTCACGAATTTCTTCAATATCTTTTGAAGAAGCAGCTTCCATTTGTTGAAGTAAGCTATCAAAATAAAGAATTTCTTCATTTGTTTTTTCGATTTGTTCTTCTACAACAACAACTGAATTTTTTGCTTTTTGATACTTTTGGAAATAGCGTTGTGCATTTTCAGATGGTGTTTTTAAAGGATCTAATGTAATTTTTACAGTTCCACCATTCTCATCGTAATAATTAACGACCTCAATATCTTTATCGCCCTTTTTTAAAGCGTACATATTGGCTGTAAGTAGCTCTCCAAATAGTTGATATTTATCTGCTTTTCCAGCATCTTGCAGTGTTTTTTCGAGTTTAATGAGTTTTTTCTCGTTTTTGTTTTTTTCGTTTTGCATAAAGCGTTCTAAATCATGAGCTTGTTGTTTTACACGATCACGTTCTGCTTTGCCAAAGAAGAAACGATCTAACAATTCGCTCACTGATGAGAATGTTTTTTCTTCTCCTTGCAAGTGTGTAAGAGGGAAAAGATAAAAGAATTCTTTTCCATTTGCAGTAATCATTGTAGGTGTATATGCATGAGATAGTAATGGTGTTTGTATAGAGAAAAATGCTTCTGATAATGCTTTCTCGTTTGCCATACCGGCTTTCTTTACTACTTCTTTTGCAAATAATGGGGATATTCCCATGAAAGCACCGACGAGTTGTTTATCCATATTTCCAGATAGAAAGTCTAGCGGTCTAATAAAATCATCTGCGGTTTCAATTTGCAGAGGATTGATTTTATGTTGGGCTGGTGGCGCGACGTACTCAGCACCAGCATATACAGTTCGGTGACGGTTTACGGCTAATGAAACGTGTTTTAAGCTATCTAAAATCACGTTTGTTTTCGTATCTAATAAGATAATGTTACTATGTCGTCCCATTATTTCAATTACTAATGTTTTTAATGATTCGTCTCCGATTTCATTACGACTGCGAACTGTAATTTGAATAATGCGTTCTAAGTCGATTTGTTCAATTTTTTCAATAAATCCACCTTCTAAATGTTTGCGAAGAAGCATACAGAACATCGGCGGTATTGCTGGCGAATCGTAGTTTTGATTCGTTAAGTGCATACGCGCATATGTAGGATGAGATGAAAGAATTAGTTTTTGGTTCTTTCCATTCGCTCGAATATGTAATAAAATCTCGTATTTTGAAGGTTGATATATTTTGGAAATTCTTCCTGTGTAAAGAGAATTTTCAATTTCATGTGTAATTGCTCTTGTAAATAATCCATCGAATGCCATAAATGAACACTCCTTTCTAACTAAATGTTAATTATAGCATTTTTTTGGACGAGGCTGAATAAGCTTTCAATAGAGTATGTCTGGAATCAGGAGGTCGATAGCAGGATGAACTGGTATGGAATGCGAGCACATGAAGTGGAAGAAAGAACGAATACGAATGTAAAGGTTGGACTTACAGAGAAAGAAGCAGAAGGGCGAGTAAAGAAATTTGGTACTAATGAATTAGAAGAAGCAAAAAGGCCTTCTGCACTAATGGTATTTTTAGCACAGTTTAAAGATTTCATGGTACTCGTTTTGTTTGGAGCAACAATTGTTTCTGCGTTTTTAGGTGAATACATTGATTCTATTGCTATTGTTGCCATTGTTATTATCAATGGTATTCTCGGCTTTTTTCAAGAAAGAAAAGCTGAAAAATCATTGGAAGCTTTAAAGGAACTAGCCGCTCCGCAAGTTACTGTAATGCGGAATGGAAAGTGGGTAAAAGCACCATCTAAAGCACTTGTTTTAGGGGATATTATTAAGTTTTCCAGTGGTGATCGTATTGGGGCTGATGTGCGTCTTGTTGAGGCATCAAGTTTATATATTGAAGAGTCTGCTTTGACAGGGGAGTCCGTACCTGTACAAAAGAAGGTAGAAGCATTGCAAGGGCAAGATGTTGCAATTGGGGATCAAAAAAATATGGCTTTTATGGGGACAATGATTACGCGAGGATCTGGTACAGGAGTTGTTGTAGCAACTGGTATGAATACAGCGATGGGGCAAATTGCAAATATGTTGCAAAATGCAGAGCAAATGGAAACGCCACTGCAAAGAAGGTTAGAACAGCTCGGAAAAATATTAATTATTGTAGCTCTTATTTTGACAGCGCTCGTTGTATTGGCTGGTGTGTATCAAGGGAATGAAGTATATCATATGTTTTTAGCTGGCGTATCGCTAGCTGTTGCGGCTATTCCAGAAGGATTGCCAGCAATTGTTACAGTAGCTTTATCACTTGGTGTACAGCGTATGATAAAAAAGAGAGCAATTGTAAGGAAGTTACCGGCCGTAGAAACGTTAGGCTGCGCTTCTGTTATATGCTCTGATAAAACGGGAACAATGACGCAAAACAAAATGATGGTAACACATATGTGGTCAGGCGGAGAATTGTGGAAAGTGACAGGGCAAGGATATGAACCTAATGGCTCTTTTATGAAAGGTGAAAAAGAAGTGAATCCAGCTAAGACAAAATCACTTTATCAGCTACTTACATTTGGTTCACTATGTAACAATGCAAATATTATTCAAAAGAAAAAGGCGTACGTATTAGATGGAGATCCAACAGAGGGAGCGCTTGTAGCTGCAGCAATGAAAGCTGGGATAACACGTGAGGCATTGAAAGGGAAATTTGAAATTATTCGTGAATTCCCCTTTGATTCAACTCGAAAAATGATGAGTGTTATTGTACGAGATCGAGAGGGGAAAAAGTTTATTGTTACGAAAGGAGCACCGGATGTTCTTTTGCAACTGAGTCAAACAATCTTATGGGGGGATAAGCAGCAGCCGTTAAGTGAGCTATATAGAAAAGAAGTACAGGCGGCTATTCATAGCTTAGGTAGTCAAGCGCTTCGAACAATTGCAGTTGCGTTTAAACCTTTAAAAGTCACGGATTCTATTGAACATGAAAGAGACGTTGAAAAAGATTTTATGTTGGTTGGAATACAAGGTATGATTGACCCACCAAGGCCAGAAGTGGCGCAGGCGGTAAAAGAGTGTAAAGAAGCTGGTATTCGAACAGTAATGATTACAGGTGATCATAAAGTGACAGCAATGGCGATTGCTGAACAATTAGGAGTTTTACCACCAGATGGACGCGTTGTTGAAGGAGTAGAACTCGCGAATATGGATGTGGAGGAATTAGAAAATGTTGTAGAAGATACGTATGTATTCGCTCGTGTATCACCTGAGCATAAATTGAAAATTGTTAAGGCACTGCAAAATCAAGGACATATAGTAGCGATGACAGGTGATGGAGTGAACGATGCTCCAGCGATAAAAACAGCGGATATTGGGATAGCGATGGGAATTACAGGGACAGATGTTGCGAAAGAAGCCTCTTCACTTGTTTTACTAGACGATAATTTTGCTACAATTAAATCGGCAATTAAAGAAGGAAGAAATATATATGAGAACATACGTAAGTTCATTCGCTACTTATTGGCGTCAAATGTTGGAGAAATTTTAGTTATGTTATTTGCGATGTTACTTGCATTACCACTGCCGATGGTTCCTATTCAAATTTTATGGGTGAACTTAGTTACTGATGGTTTACCAGCGATGGCATTAGGTTTGGATAAGGCTGAAGGAGATGTGATGAAGAGAACACCGCGTCACCCGAAAGAAGGGGTATTCGCTAGAGGGCTTGCGTGGAAAATAATAAGTCGAGGGTTTTTAATTGGAGCAGTGACGTTAGTGGCGTTTATTATTGCGTATAACCAACATCCAAATGAACTGAAATATGCACAAACTGTAGCGTTCGCGACGTTGGTACTTGCTCAGCTTATTCATGTATTTGATTGTCGTAGTGAGCATTCTGTCTTTCACCGTAATCCATTTGGGAACGTGTATTTAGTAGGGGCGGTTATTATTTCGTTACTACTCATGCTAGTGGTTATATATTATCCACCGTTACAACCAATCTTTAGCACAATGCCGATACAAGCAAGAGATTGGTTATTAATTGGAGGTTTGTCATCAATTCCGACTTTCTTACTAGTAGGTTCTTTATTAACAGGGAAAAAGACTAAGAAGAAAAAGCCGATATTATATAAGAAGGGATTAAACTTGAAATAGTCAATGTTATGAAAATGTGATATAATTTACAGAAGGTAGTAGAGCCTTGTCTCTATTACCTTTTTCATTGAGTTATTTTATGGCTTGGATGTGATAAAAATGATTTCTAGTATGACAGGGTTTGGAAGATCGAAAGTAGAAAGTGATACTTTTCAAATTACAGTAGAAATGAAATCGGTGAACCACCGTTTTTTAGAGATGAGTATTCGACTTCCTAAGCAAATGATGGTATTTGAGGACAAAATTCGTAAAATAATTGCACAGCAAGTTCGACGTGGACGCATTGAAGTGTCTATTAGTATAGTGGGTGAAGGACTTGTTGAAAGAAAATTAAGTGTGAATTGGTCACTTCTTGAGCAGTACCAATCGATGATGGAAGATATAAAAGGGAAATTTCAATTACAAGATTCTATTACACTTCAGCAATTAATGGCAATGCCAGAAGTAACAGCAATTGAAGAAATAGAAAATGTAAATGAACATTTTGAGAACAGTTTATATGAGGCTGTTCGTCAAGCTGCTCATATGTTGAAAACGATGAGAGATGGCGAAGGAGAACGATTACATAAAGATATAGCGTATCGTTTACAAGAGATTAGCAATTGTGTAAATGCAATTATTCCACATGCACCAATTGTTACACAAAAATATCGTGAACGATTAGAAAATCGCTTAAAAGAATTACATAATCAAGATCTAGATGAACAAAGATTGCTAACAGAAGTCGCAATCTTTGCAGAGCGTTGTGATATTCATGAAGAGTTAGTTCGTTTGCAAAGTCATTTAGAGCAATTTCGTGAAACATTGCAGATTGAAGAGCCTGTTGGAAGGAAAATGGATTTCATCGTGCAAGAGATGCATAGAGAAATTAATACGATTGGTTCTAAGGCAAATGACTTAACAATTTCAAAATATGTTGTAGAAATGAAAAATAACCTTGAAAAAATTCGTGAACAAGTACAAAATATTGAGTAGCTTTCAAAAAATATATAAAGTTATACGTGGTGGAGAAATCGGATAGACTTACTAGGAGGCGCAAACTATGGCCATGCGGTTTTTA
Source organism: Bacillus sp. JAS24-2 (assembly GCF_008274905.1). Classification (NCBI taxonomy): domain Bacteria; kingdom Bacillati; phylum Bacillota; class Bacilli; order Caryophanales; family Bacillaceae; genus Bacillus; species Bacillus sp. JAS24-2. The sequence goes on along the minus strand of NZ_CP031068.1, from coordinate 3,713,633 downwards.
AATATTGGATACGGAAATATTGTATCTGCTCATCGAATTATTGCTATTGTAAGTCCGGAGTCAGCTCCTATTAAACGAACAGTACAGGAAGCACGCGAACATAATGCTTTGCTTGATGCTACGTATGGGAGAAAAACAAGGGCGGTTATTGTTATGGATGATGGGCATGTTGTATTAAGTCCAATTCAACCAGAGACGATTGCACATCGTTTGAATAATAAAGAAGATTTAAGTGAGGAAGGGTAGGTTTTACATATTTATGAGAAGTAGAAGAGGATTGCTCATCGTTCTTTCAGGGCCTTCTGGGGTTGGAAAAGGGACGGTTCGTAAAGAGCTGTTTAGCCATGAGGATACACGTTTTCAGTACTCTATTTCAGTAACGACACGTAAGCCGCGTGAAGGTGAAGTAGATGGTGTGGATTATTTCTTTAAAGAAAGAGAAGAATTTGAGGAAATGATTCGTAATGAAAAATTACTTGAGTGGGCTGAGTTCGTAGGTAATTATTACGGAACACCGATTGACTATGTTGAAAAAACATTACAAGAAGGAAAAGATGTATTCTTAGAAATTGAAGTGCAAGGAGCAATTCAAGTTAAGAAAGCTTTCCCAGAAGGTGTATTTATTTTCTTAGCACCTCCAAGTTTATCTGAACTAAAGAGCCGTATTGTCGGACGTGGTACAGAGACTGAAGATGTTATTGAAAATCGTTTAACTGTAGCGAAAGAAGAAATCGAGATGATGGACGCTTACGACTATGTAGTAGAAAACGATCAAGTTGAATTAGCTTGTGATAGAATTAAAGCAATTGTGGTTGGCGAACATTGCCGCCGCGAAAGGGTAGCAAAATATTATAAAGAAATGACGGAGGGTCTATAATTATGTTAAATCCATCAATTGACTCATTACTACAAAAAATCGATTCTAAGTACACATTAGTAACAGTAGCTGCAAAACGCGCGCGTGAAATGCAACTTGCTAATAACTGTGTTGTAGAAAAACCTGTTTCTCATAAATGTGTAGGTAAAGCATTAGAAGAAATCGATGCAGAAGCATTAAGCTACGTACCAAGTGAAGATAAAGTAGCTGAATAAGCCTTTGCCTTCGACAAAATAAAACATAGACTTTATAATTTTCTATGTAACGGTAACAACCTATTTACAAGTAGGTTGTTATTTTTTTACGAAAGGAATGAAATATTGGTACTGACGAGCTGAGAATTCTATTTCAGTATTATAAGTTTGAAAAAGAAAGAGGACGAGTCATATGCTAAAAGGGAAAAAGATACTTCTATGTGTAACAGGAGGCATTGCGGTTTTTAAAGCAGCTGCGTTAACGAGTAAATTGACACAATCTGGCGCGATTGTAAAAGTAATGATGAGTGAGTCGGCAATGAAGTTTGTTACGCCTCTTACATTCCAAGCGCTTTCTCGCCATGATGTATATACGGATACATTTGATGAGAAAGACTCAGCTGTTATTGCTCATATTGATTTAGCAGATTGGGCGGATGTTGTACTTGTCGCACCTGCTACTGCCAATTGTATTGGAAAGTTAGCTGGTGGTATTGCAGATGATATGATTACAACTACTTTGTTAGCTACTACAGCTCCGGTATGGATTGCGCCTGCTATGAATGTGCATATGTATGAAAATAAAATAGTTCAAAAAAATATGATGACATTGAAAACGCTAGGATATACATTTATTGAGCCTGGGGAAGGCTTTTTAGCATGTGGATATGTGGCGAAGGGACGACTAGAAGAACCTGAAGCAATTATTGCACGGTTAGAGGAAGCTTTCTCAGAACACAAACCATTGCAGGGAAAAAGAATATTAATAACTGCTGGCCCAACACGTGAAAAGGTTGATCCAGTTCGTTTTATGACAAATTTTTCTTCTGGAAAAATGGGGTATGCGATTGCGGAAGTGGCAGCGAATTTAGGCGCTGATGTTATACTCGTTTCAGGACCGACAGCATTAAATCCACCGTTACATGTAACGACAGTGCAAGTGGAATCTGCACAAGATATGTTAGAAGCGGTTCTTCAACATTATCAAAACGTAGACGTTGTCATTAAAACAGCAGCAGTTGCAGATTATCGTCCGAAATATGTTCATGAGAATAAAATGAAAAAGCAAAATGGTGATGCTGTCATTGAACTTGAAAGAACGGTGGATATTTTAAAAACGTTAGGTCAGAAAAAGGATAAACAGTTACTTATCGGTTTTGCTGCTGAAACGACAAATGTAGAGGAATATGCAACGAAAAAACTACGTGAGAAAAATGCAGATATGATTGTCGCGAATGATGTAAAAGCGCAAGGAGCTGGATTTGGCACGGATACGAATATTGTAACAATGTATAGAAAAGATGGAAAAGTTATTGAGTTGCCAATTTTAATGAAAAAAGAGGTAGCTCGTGAAATATTGAAGCAAATTGAAATGATGTTAGAAGATGATCGTTTATGAAATTTGCAAGTGTAATTGTTGATGTACCTGCCCGTCAGACAGATCGACCATTTGATTACATTATCCCTAAAAAATGGGAAGATATTGTACAGACAGGAATGCGTGTAGTAGTTCCGTTTGGCCCAAGAAAATTGCAAGGTTTTATTATTGGGATTAAAGATTCGGTGGATGTAGAAAGTAAGAAGTTAAAGACAATCCATGAAATATTAGATGTAACACCGGTTTTAAATGATGAATTATTAAAGCTTGGATATTGGCTTACAAGTGAAACGTTATGCTACATGATTTCAGCTTTTCAAGTGATGCTTCCAACTGCGATAAAAGCAACGTATAAAAAACGTCTACAACTTTGTAAACAGGAAGAAATAGCACCTGAAATACTATATTTATTTCAGGATAAAGAAGCAATTGATTTTGAAGTAATCGAGCAACAGCCACATTTATACCGAACTATTCAACAAGAAATTAAAAATGGTACGGTTGAAGTCGTTTATCAAGTGAAAGATAAAGTACAAAAGAAGAAGCAAAGAGTGGTTCAGCCGGAGTTGCCAGAAGATAAATTGGAATTAGCGGCATTTGAACTGAAAAGTAAAAAACAACAAGATGTACTTTATTATTTTGTGGAAAATTATAAAAGTGCACCGTTGAAAGTAATTACAGAAGAGTTACAAATAACAGATGCTCCAATAAAAGCACTTGTTAAAAAGGGATTCATTTCAGAAAAGTATGTGGAAGTATACCGAAATCCGTATGACGATGATGATTTTGAACAAACAAAACCATTTCCACTTACGGAGGAACAAAAACAAGTTATTACACCGATTTTATCATCAATTACAAATGAAACTTATAATCCATTTTTACTATATGGTGTTACAGGAAGTGGAAAGACAGAAGTATATTTACAATCTATAGCAGCAGTGCTCAAGAAAGGAAAAGAAGCTATCGTTCTTGTTCCTGAAATTGCACTAACGCCCCAAATGGTGGATCGTTTTAAAGGTAGGTTTGGCTCACAAGTTGCAGTTCTTCATAGTGCGTTGTCTGTTGGAGAAAAGTATGACGAGTGGCGTAAGATTTTAAGAAAAGAAGTGAAAGTTGTAGTTGGTGCGCGTTCAGCTGTTTTTGCGCCTTTTGAGAATTTAGGGATTATTATTATTGATGAAGAGCATGAATCAAGTTACAAACAAGAAGATAATCCGAGGTATCATGCAAGAGATGTAGCTGTCTGGAGAGGACAATATCATAAATGTCCTATCGTTCTTGGTAGTGCGACACCAACACTTGAATCGTTTGCAAGGGCGAAAAAAGGTGTTTATGAACTATTAACAATGGAAAAACGTATGAATGAACAAGCTTTACCAACGGTAGAGATTGTTGACATGCGAGAAGAACTTCGTGACGGGAATCGATCAATGTTTTCTAAGGCGCTGCATGAAAAAATAGCAGATCGATTAGAAAAGAAAGAACAAATGGTACTCTTTTTAAATAGAAGAGGTCATTCTACATTTGTTATGTGCCGTGATTGTGGGTATGTTGTTCAATGTCCGCATTGTGATATTTCATTGACATATCATAAAATGAATCATCGTTTAAAATGTCATTATTGTAGTTACGAAGAGAATATGCCAACTGAGTGTCCAGCTTGTCAAAGTACATACATTCGTTTCTTTGGTACAGGTACACAAAAGGTAGAAGAAGAAATTACAAAACTATTTCCAGAGGCACGAGTCATTCGAATGGATGTAGATACGACAAGTCGAAAAGGAATGCATGAAAAATTATTAAAGGCGTTCGGGGAAGAAAAAGCAGATATATTACTCGGAACACAAATGATTGCTAAAGGATTAGATTTTCCGAAAGTAACGCTCGTTGGGGTGTTAACTGCAGATACGATGCTTCACTTACCTGATTTTCGGGCGAGTGAAAAGACATATCAGCTATTGACGCAAGTAAGTGGACGAGCGGGTAGACATGAATTGCCAGGGGAAGTTGTGATTCAAACGTATACGCCAGAACATTACAGTATAGAGTTAGCGAAGAACCAACAATATGATGTGTTTTTTGACCAAGAAATGCAAATGAGACGAACAAGACAATATCCCCCATATTACTATGTTGTACTCGTAACTGTATCTCATCCTGAATTATTAAAAGCGGTACAAGTGACGGAAAAAATTGCCTCGTATTTACGAACGCATTGCTCACAGCAAACAATGGTGCTAGGACCAGTTGCTTCAGCGATTCCAAGGATAAAAGATAGATATCGTTATCAATGCATGATAAAATACAAACGGGAACCAAACTTAAAGAACGTGCTCAAAATGGTAAATGAACATTATCAAGCAGAAATGCAAAAAGAGCTACAAATCTCAATTGATTTTAATCCAACAATGTTAATGTAGCGGAGGGAAATATGGCAGTTTTAGAAATAATAAAGCATCCAAATGAAGTGTTAGAAACACCATGCGAAAGAGTAATTAACTTTGATAAAAAGTTAGTGAAATTGTTGAAAGATATGCATGAAACAATGTTAATTGCGGACGGAGTCGGTTTAGCTGCGCCTCAAGTAGGTGTAAGCTTGCAAGTAGCGGTTGTTGATGTCGATGATGATACTGGGAAAATCGAGTTAATCAATCCATCAATATTAGAAAAACGTGGTGAACAAGTAGGTCCCGAAGGCTGTTTAAGCTTCCCGGGACTTTATGGTGAAGTAGAACGTGCCGATTATATTAAAGTAAGAGCGCAAAATCGCCGTGGGAAAGTATTCTTATTAGAAGCGGAAGGATTTTTAGCGCGTGCAATTCAACATGAAATTGATCATTTACACGGTGTTTTATTTACATCGAAAGTGACAAGATATTATGAAGAAAACGAACTAGAATAGGTGTTAAAAGGAGCGGTTTTTAAATGATAAAAGTAGTGTTTATGGGAACACCGGACTTTTCAGTGCCGGTGCTTCGTCGTCTTATTGAAGATGGCTATGAGGTAGTAGGTGTTGTGACGCAACCTGATCGTCCAGTAGGTAGAAAAAAAGTATTAACACCTACACCTGTTAAAGTTGAAGCGGAAAAACATGGTATCCCTGTGTTACAGCCGTTAAAAATTCGTGAAAAAGATGAATATGAAAAAGTATTGGCATTAGAGCCAGATTTAATTGTAACAGCTGCATTTGGGCAGATTGTACCAAATGAAATTTTAGAAGCACCGAAGTATGGATGTATTAATGTTCACGCTTCTTTACTTCCTGAACTTCGTGGTGGTGCACCAATTCATTATGCAATTATGGAAGGTAAAGAAAAAACAGGTATTACAATTATGTATATGGTAGAAAAATTGGATGCTGGTGATATCTTAACGCAAGTGGAAGTTGAAATTGAAGAGCGTGAAACGACAGGCTCATTATTTGATAAATTAAGTGAAGCAGGAGCACACCTTCTATCTAAAACAGTACCTTTATTAATCCAAGGTAAGTTAGAACCGATTAAACAAAACGAAGAAGAAGTAACGTTTGCGTACAATATAAAACGTGAGCAAGAGAAAATTGATTGGACAAAAACAGGTGAAGAAGTATACAATCACATTCGCGGATTGAATCCATGGCCAGTTGCTTATACAACTTTAGCGGGACAAGTTGTTAAAGTATGGTGGGGAGAAAAAGTGCCTATAACTGAACCGGCTGAAGCAGGTACGATTGTTGCAATCGAAGAAGATGGTTTTGTTGTAGCAACGAGTAATGAAACAGGTGTTAAAATTACTGAATTGCAACCTTCTGGTAAAAAGCGTATGAGTTGTTCACAATTTTTACGTGGAACAAAACCTGAAATTGGAACGAAGTTAGGAGAAAATGCATGAGACAAAATGTTCGTGAATTAGCTCTTGATGGTTTAATTCAAGTGGAAAAAAGTGGTGCATATAGCAACTTACTTTTAAATAATCTAATTGAAAAAAGTACAATTGATAGAAAAGATATTGGTTTATTAACTGAAATTGTATATGGAACGATTCAACGTCGTGACACATTAGATTATTATTTACAGCCTTTTTTAAAAAAGAAGGTTGAGGCGTGGGTAAGAGTATTGCTTCGCTTATCTTTATATCAAATGATTTATTTAGACCGAGTGCCAGAAAGAGCGGCTATTCATGAAGCGGTTGAGATTGCAAAGCGTCGCGGGCATAAAGGAATTGCTGGTATGGTGAACGGTGTATTACGTTCGATTCAGAGAGAAGGTGTACCTTCTGTAGATGAAATCAAGGATCCAGTAGAACGTCTTGCAATTACAACAAGTCATCCAGTTTGGCTTGTCCAAGAGTGGACTTCAGAATACGGTTTAGAAACTGCAGAAAAAATGTGCGAAGTAAACATGTTACCCCCTGTACCAACAGCGCGTGTGAATGTTGATAAGGTAACGGTAGAAGAAGCGATTGAGTTGTTGGCAAGTGAAGGTATAGAAGCAAAAAGTGGTGACTTATCAGATGATGCAATTCAGATTGAAAGAGGAAATGTAGCGCATACAGAAGCGTTTAAAAAAGGATTTCTTTCTATTCAAGATGAAAGTTCTATGCTTGTAGCACGCGCTTTAGAACCGAATACGGGAGATGCAGTTCTTGATAGTTGTGCTGCTCCAGGCGGAAAAACAACGCATATCGCGGAACGATTAAAGGGAACTGGTAAGGTCATGTCCCTTGATTTACATGCACACAAAGTACGTTTAATTAAACAGCAAGCAGAGCGACTTGGTCTAGAAAATGTCGAAACTAAAGCGCTAGATGCTAGAAAAGTGCAAGAGCACTTTGCAAATGAAACGTTTGATAAAATATTGGTAGATGCACCGTGTTCTGGATTTGGTGTAATTAGACGTAAGCCTGATATTAAGTTAGGAAAAGATAAAGGCGATAGTGAAAGATTATCGACGATTCAAATTGCAATACTAGAAAAAATAGCACCATTATTAAAACAAGGCGGTCGTCTTGTTTATAGTACGTGCACAATTGAGAAAATAGAAAATGAACAAGTAATAGAGAAATTTTTACAAGAACATCCTGAATTTGAATGGGATACTACGCTTAAAGAGCGTATGCCAGAAAAATTAACTCCGTATATTGATGAAGGTCAAGTACAAATTTTACCGCATTATTTTGCGACGGATGGCTTTTATATTGCTTGTTTAAGGAAGAAGGTGTAGCATCATGGAAACGACTGTAAGAAAACAAAAGAAAAATTTAGAAACGAAGAAACCATCAATTTACTCTTTACAACTTCATGAAATGCAAGATTGGTTAAAGGAACAAGGAGAACCGAAGTTCCGTGCTGGACAAATTTTTGATTGGTTATATAAAAAACGTGTAAAAAATTATGAGGATATGTCAAACCTTTCTAAAGGATTGCGTGATAAATTGTCGAATTCCTTTGATATTACTACTTTAAACACGTTAGTAAAACAAACGTCTTCGGATGGAACAATTAAATTCTTATTCCAATTATATGACGGATATTCTATTGAAACGGTATTAATGCGACACGAATATGGAAATTCCATTTGTGTAACAACGCAAGTGGGTTGTCGTATTGGGTGTACGTTCTGTGCTTCGACACTTGGTGGATTAAAGCGAAACCTAGAAGCTGGAGAAATCGTAGCGCAAGTAGTAGAAGTTCAGCGTGCGCTTGATGAAACGGAAGAACGTGTAAGTTCTCTTGTTGTTATGGGGATTGGAGAACCATTTGATAACTATGATAATTTAATGGGATTCTTACGCATCATTAACCATGAAAAAGGACTTCATATTGGTGCGAGACATATGACTGTTTCGACGAGTGGAATTATCCCGAAAATTTATAAGTTTGCTGAAGAAGATCTACAAATTAATTTTGCGATTTCATTGCATGCTCCAAACTCAGAATTACGTTCAAAATTAATGCCGATTAACCGTGCTTATAAATTACCAGATTTAATGGAAGCTATTAAATACTATGTAAATAGAACAGGGCGTCGTATTACTTTTGAATATGGATTATTTGGAGGAGAAAATGACCAAGTAGAGCATGCTGAAGAGCTTGCTGCGCTCTTAAAAGGTGTAAAATGTCATGTGAACTTGATTCCGGTAAACTACGTACCTGAACGTGATTATGTACGTACGCCACGTGAACAAATTTTCTTGTTCGAGAAAACGTTAAAAGATCGTGGAGTGAATGTAACGATTCGCCGTGAACAAGGTCATGATATTGATGCAGCCTGCGGTCAGTTGCGTGCGAAGGAGCGCAAAGAAGAGACGAGGTGACGAGATGAAAGCCGTATTTCTATCGGATAAAGGAAAAGTTCGTCAACATAATGAAGATAGTGCAGGAGTTTTTCACAATTTAGATGGAAATGTATTAGCGGTAGTAGCAGATGGAATGGGAGGTCATCGAGCTGGTGATGTAGCTAGCTCGATGGCCATTCAATTATTCCATGATTATTGGAAGCAAACACATAATATGAATGAGCCGAAAAAAGTAGAACAATGGTTACATACTAGTGTTGGGATTATTAATGAGCGTATATATGAATACGCTCAGCAAAATGCAGAATGTAATGGTATGGGAACAACGCTTATAATAGCTGTTTGTACACCAAGCTTTGTGACAATAGGGCATATAGGAGATAGTCGTTGCTATATGGTATCAGAAGGAGAAATGACGCTAGTAACGGAAGATCATTCACTTGTAAATGAGCTTGTGAAACATGGTGAAATTTCAAAGGAAGACGCAGAGTATCATCCGAAAAAGAATGTGTTATTAAGAGCATTAGGAACAGAAGAAAAAGTTGGGTTAGATGTTAAAACGTTGGTGATTGAGGAAGATGATCAATTACTTCTTTGCTCTGATGGGTTATCAAACAAAGTTTCTATTGATGATATGCGACAAATTTTACAGTTAAATGAACAGCTTGAAGGTAAAGGGCAGTGTCTCATTCAATTGGCAAATGATCGCGGTGGAGAAGATAATATCACACTTGTTCTTATTGATTATGCGGGTTCGACAAACGAAAGTAGGTGAAGTGCAACGTGCTGATTGGAAAACGCTTAAATGACCGTTATAAGCTGCTGAAAATGATTGGTGGTGGCGGAATGGCCAATGTATATTTAGCTCATGATGATATACTTGGCCGAGATGTAGCGGTAAAAATATTAAGACTCGACTACTCAAATAACGAAGAGTTTATTAAACGTTTCCATCGAGAAGCGCAGTCTGTTACAACGTTGTCGCATCCAAATATTGTGAATATGTATGATGTCGGAGAAGAAGATGGTATATACTATCTTGTCATGGAATATGTACCAGGGCAAACATTGAAGCAATACATAATTGAGCGAGGGATGTTACCTATAGGAGAAGCTCTTGATATTATGGAGCAGTTAACATCCGCTATGGCACATGCCCATCATTTTGAAATTGTGCATCGTGATATAAAGCCGCACAATATTTTAATTCGAGCTGATGGAATAATAAAAGTAACAGATTTTGGAATTGCGACAGCTACAAGTGCAACAACAATTACACATACAAATTCAGTGCTCGGTTCAGTCCATTATTTATCACCAGAACAGGCACGTGGCGGGATAGCAAATAAACAATCAGATATCTATTCTCTTGGAATAGTTATGTTTGAATTGTTAACAGGAAGACAACCGTTTTCTGGCGAATCTGCTGTTGCTATAGCTTTAAAACATTTACAAAGTGAAATCCCATCACCAAAAAGATGGAATGAAAATATTCCGCAAAGTGTTGAAAATATTATATTAAAGGCAACTGCAAAAGATCCGTTTCACCGATATCAATCTGCCAATGCGATGAAGCGAGATATTGAAACTGCGCTATATCCAGAGAGGATAAATGAGCAACCATTTTACATACCGGAAGATATGGAAGCGACGAAAGCGATTCCGATTATTCAACAAGAACAATTATTTGAAAATGTAAGTGATGAAACGATTGTTTTAAAAGGGAGTAAGGTGGAAGAACCGATAAGAGCAGAAGCAGCTGAGTTAGATAAGAAGAAAAAACGGAGTAACAAGTGGCTTAAAGTTTTAATTTCAACATTTTTATTTTTAGCAATAGGAATAACATTAGCACTTACGGTTATTCCAGGATTATTTATTCCGAAAGATGTGAAAGTTCCTGATGTGGCTGGTATGAAATACACGACAGCTGTAAATACATTAGTAGAAAAGGGCTTTGAGGTGACGGAGCCTAATATTGTATATACAGATGATGTTGAAGTTGGGGATGTAATAAAAACGGACCCTGTAGCAGGAAGAGTCGTAAAAGAAAACGCTAAAATTACTATCTATCAATCAGGTGGAAAAAAGAAAAGTAAGATGGCAAATTTCACAGGTCAAAACTTTGAGAGTGTAAAAGCTGAGTTAGAAGAAAAATATAAACAAGTTACGGTAAATTATATTGAAAATGATAAGCCGAAAGGTGAAATTGTAGAACAAATTCCGACGCCTGATCAGATGGTTATAGAAGCGGAGCAAGAACTGAAAATCTGGGTAAGTAAAGGGCCTTATCAAATTAGACCAGGTGACTTTTCGGGGTGGACTGAAAATAGTGTAACTGGTTATTTGAATGAGAGAAAACTAACGTCAGATATAAAACGAGAGTATTCAGATACAGTCGAAAAAGGACTTGTAATTTCGCAATTTCCAAAACCAGGTACACCATTAAAAGAGGGAGATAAAGTAACTATTATTATCTCTGATGGTCAAAAGCCTAAAGTGACTAAAACGGTAAAAGTGGACAATATCTCTATCCCATATGAGCCTGCTGTAACAGGTGAAAAAAAGCCGCAAACAATAGAAATTTATAAAGAAGACATGCAGCAAAAAATGGATAGACCGGTTGAAACGAGAACAATTACTGAATCAGCGACTATTTCTTTAGAATTTGTAATTCAAGAAGGTTCAAAGGGACACTATAAAATTGTACGGGATGGAGTAACGATTATTGATAAAGAAGTACCATATCCAACTCAATAATAGTGAAAGTCTACTTATTATTATTATTGCCTGTTATGCTGTCTACAAAGTGGACGGTATAGCAGGCAAAAATATATGATTCAAAAAGCTAGTAAAGTGATGCAGCTGTAAATATTTTTTTGCATTTAATGGGAAATTCAATGTATATTAGCGAAAGTATATATGGTAGGTTTTGAAATCGTTATTTGGAAAATTTAAATCCATTCATTTTTAAATTCAGCATCACCTTATACAAAAAAGGAGAATTCTATGCCAGAAGGAAAAATTATAAAAGCTTTAAGTGGGTTTTATTACGTGCAGCATGAAGAAGGGGTTACGCAATGTCGTGGGCGAGGTGTATTTAGAAAAAATAAAATTACACCACTTGTAGGAGACCAAGTTGTTTTTCAGGCAGATAATCCAACTGAAGGTTATGTGCTTGAAGTGTTTGATCGAAAAAATGAACTTGTTAGACCTCCTATTGCTAATGTCGATCAAGCGATCCTTGTGTTCTCTGCAGTAGAACCAGATTTTAATCCTGGACTGTTAGATCGATTTTTAGTGCTGATTGAATATCATAACATTAAGCCAATTATTTGTATTAGCAAGATGGATTTAGTAGATGAAAAGATGAAAGCAACTGTTGAAGCTTATGCGAATGATTATCGTGAGATGGGTTATGATGTTTTATTTACTTCTATTAATACGTCAGAAAGTATTGATATATTAAAACCATACTTAGAAAATTGTGTTTCTGTCGTTGCGGGCCAATCTGGTGTTGGGAAATCTTCAATGCTTAATGTGCTACGTCCAGAATTAGAGCTGAAAACAAATGATATTTCTTCCCATTTAGGACGCGGGAAGCATACGACAAGACACGTAGAATTAATTGCAATTGGGAGTGGACTAGTAGCAGATACACCGGGTTTTAGTTCACTAGATTTCATTGATATAGAAGTAGAAGATCTTACATATTGTTTTCCAGAGTTGAAAGAAGCGAGCCAATACTGTAAATTTAGAGGGTGTACACATCTTTCTGAACCGAAATGTGCGGTGAAAGCTGCGGTTGAAGAAGGGAAGATTACAGAATATCGCTATAAGAACTATAAACAATTCGTAGAAGAAATTAGAGAGAGAAAGCCGAGGTATTAGTTATGATTAAAATTGCACCATCGATTTTATCAGCAGATTTTTCAAAATTAGGGGAAGAGATTAAAGATGTAGAAAAGGGCGGAGCGGATTACATTCACGTTGACGTAATGGATGGACATTTCGTACCAAATATTACGATTGGACCGTTAATTGTAGAAGCAATCCGTCCGATTACATCATTACCATTAGATGTACATTTAATGATTGAAAATCCTGATAACTATATCCCGACTTTCGCACAAGCGGGAGCGGATATTATTACTGTTCACGTAGAGGCGTGTCCGCATCTACATCGTACAATTCAGTTAATTAAATCTCATGGTATTAAAGCGGGCGTTGTATTAAATCCACATACGCCAGTTTCAGTGATTGAGCATGTATTAGAAGATATAGATATGGTATTACTTATGACAGTAAACCCTGGATTTGGTGGACAGAAGTTTATCCATTCTGTATTACCGAAAATTAAACAAGTTGCAGACATGGTGAAAGAGCGCAATCTAGAAGTGGAAATTGAAGTTGATGGTGGTGTAAATGCTGAAACAGCAAGACTTTGTGTGGAAGCAGGAGCAAATGTACTTGTAGCTGGGTCAGCAGTATACAATCAAAAAGACCGCGGTGAAGCAATTCGCGTAATTCGTGGGTAGTGATGAACTTTTATCCTAGTAAGGCATTTATAGGATAGGATAAAAATATGTAAAAAGGCAATCTACCGAATGGCAGATTGCCTTTTTACAATGGGAGGAGAAGAAAAAATGATTATTCATATTTTGGCAGGAGGACCTTCGGAATATTGCGCAGATTTTGCTCGATACGAGAATGAGGAAGTAGTGTGGGCAGCGGTTGATAGGGGAGTATACCGTCTATTAAAGAAAGGGATTACCCCGGCTGTTGCGTTTGGAGATTACGATTCAGTTACTGAAGAAGAATTAGTATGGATGGGACAGCAAACGAACGAATTACATATTGTTCCGCGGGAAAAAGATCAAACGGATTTAGAAATTGCAATCAACTGGGCATTAGAACAGAAGCCGGCACTAATTCGTATTTTTGGTGCTACTGGTGGAAGGCTTGATCACGGTTTGGCAAATATACAGATGCTTTTAAAAGGGTTAGAAGTAGAGATAGAAATGTGTATTGTGGACAATAAAAATGAAATAACAGTTAAAAAAATGGGTACACATATAATTGAAGAAAATAAAAATTTTCCTTATGTATCTTTTGTACCAGTTACTGAAATAGTGGAAGGGATTACATTGTTTGGTTTTAAGTACCCTCTTACTAATAAAACAATAGAGTGGGGATCAACACTTTGTATTAGTAACGAACTCGTTGAGGAAAAAGGTACTTTTTCATTTACTTCTGGCATATTAATGTTGATAAGAAGCACTGATTGAAGAAACAATTTTGCTCCTTACATCATATAGTGACCAAGTGGAGTAATGGGGATTAGGAGGGAAACCATGAGATTTTATACAATTAAGTTACCTAAATTTCTTGGTGGAATAGTTCGTGCAATGTTAAATACCTTCAAAAAAGATTAAAAAAAGCACCTATCACCGGTGCTTTTTCCATTGTTATAGTAAAAAAAGAGCCTATCGGCTCTTTTTTTTATTATTAAACACGTTCGATTTTGCCAGATTTTAATGCTCTAGCAGAAACGTAAACACGTTGAACTTTTCCGTCGATGCGTACGCGAACTTTTTGAAGGTTAGCGCCCCATTTACGTTTTGTAGCGTTCATTGCGTGAGAACGAGAGTTACCAGAACGAGCTTTTCTTCCAGTAATAGCACAAACACGAGCCATTTATATTTCCCTCCCTTGATACCTTACCATACGTAATTTTTCAATGTTAGTCTTTTATGCGATGCTAAAAACACTACTATAATTTAACACAACTAAAAAGAGAATGCAACACCGTAGAAAAAAGAAATCAAGAAAATTTACTTGACACTATATGTCAATGAAGAAAAGTTGAAATCCATAAAAATTGCTTGACATATTATAGTGGTACATGTTGTATAATAACAATGGACTATTTTGCTCATCATAAAAAAGTGTAATTTAAAACATAAAATATGAGAGTGAAAAGAAAGAACGATGGAATTTTCTTTAAAAAGATTATATGATAGTAACTAAAGTAGTCTAGCTCACTTTCACCATTTATGAAGGGGGAAACGAGATGTCAATTGAAATTAAAACGAAGTACGGTCAAATTGATATTAGTACAGATGTAATTGCAACAATTGCTGGAGGTGCCGCGGTAGATTGCTACGGTATCGTAGGTATGGCATCAAAAAATCAGTTAAAAGATGGATTAACAGACATTTTACGAAAAGAAAACTTCACTAGAGGTGTTATTGTTCGTAAAGATGAAGATGAAGTACATATTGATATGTATATTATTGTGAGCTATGGTACGAAAATTTCAGAAGTGGCACATAATGTGCAGACGAAAGTGAAATATACATTAGATCAAACTGTAGGACTAGCAGTAGATTCTGTAAACATCTACGTACAAGGAGTTAAAGTAATAAACTTGTAATGTGCATTAAGGAGGAAAATCTGTGTCAATTCAAAAAATTGATGGAAAACGTTTATCACAAATGATCATGCAAGGAGCGAATAATTTAACAAACAATGTTCAGCTTGTTGATGCATTAAACGTATTTCCAGTTCCAGATGGCGATACCGGTACAAACATGAACTTATCTATGACTTCAGGTGCGCGTGAAGTGAAAGCAAACCCTTCACAGCATGCTGGTAAAGTCGGCGTAAGTTTAGCCAAAGGATTATTAATGGGAGCTCGTGGTAACTCTGGAGTTATTTTATCTCAGTTGTTCCGTGGTTTCTCTAAATCCATTGAACAAAAAGAAGAATTAACAACAGTTGATTTTGCTGCAGCACTAGAAGCTGGAGTAGAGGCGGCTTATAAAGCGGTTATGAAACCGATTGAAGGAACGATTTTAACGGTTGCAAGAGAAACGGGTAAATATGCAGTAACAGTTGCGAAAAAACAGCGCGACTTTGTTTTGTTTATGGAAGACGTTGTGAAAGAAGCAAACGCATCGTTAAATCGTACGCCAGATTTATTACCTGTATTAAAACAAGTTGGCGTTGTAGATAGCGGTGGTAAAGGTCTTGTAGTGGTATACGAAGGATTTTTAGCTGACTTAAAAGGAGAAACGATTTCTTCTGATGCACCGACGCAACCATCTATGAATGAAATGGTACGCGCAGAACATCACCGTAGTGTACAAAGCCAATTGAGTACAGAAGATATTAAGTATGGATATTGTACGGAATTCATGGTGAAATTAGAGGCTGAAAAGGTGAAAGAGCATAATTTCTCTGAACAAAAATTCCGTGAAGATATTAGTGTATATGGTGATTCTCTACTAGTTGTGTCTGATGATGAAATTGTAAAAGTTCATATCCATGCAGAACATCCTGGAGACGCTATGAACTACGGGCAAAAATACGGTAGTTTAATTAAGATTAAAGTAGAAAATATGCGTGAACAGCATACTGCTTTATTAGATGAACCTACTATGGTTCCTGAACAACCAGCTCAATCGAAAGAAAAACAACCATATGGTATCGTAACTGTAGCTATGGGGTCTGGTATTAAAACTTTATTTGAGAGCATCGGCGCAACGAAAGTTATCGAAGGTGGTCAAACGATGAATCCAAGTACGGAGGATATCGTGAAGGCAATTGAAGAAGCAAATGCTGAAAAAATCATTATTTTACCGAATAACGGAAATATTGTAATGGCAGCAGAACAAGCGGCATCAGTTGTAGATCAAGAAGTTATTGTTGTTCGTTCGAAAACAGTTCCTCAAGGTATGGCAGCAATGTTAGCATTTAACCCAGTTGGAACGTTAGAAGAGAATGAAGAAAACATGCAAGAAGCTTTATCTCATGTGAAAACAGGTCAAATTACGTATGCTGTACGTGATACGGAAATTGATGGTGTAGCAATTCAAAAAGATGATTTCATGTGTATTGCAGATGGGAAAATTGTATCTACAAATGCTGAAAAAGTAGGAGCTGCGAAGCAATTACTAGAAGCGCTTATTGATGAAGATTCTGAAATCGTAACGATTCTACAAGGTGAAGATGCAACTGACGAAGAAGTAGCGGAGTTAGTTGAATTTGTAGAAGAGAAATTTGAAGATGCAGAAGTAGAAGTGCATGCTGGAAACCAACCAGTGTATTCTTTCATCTTCTCTGTAGAATAAGATAAGATTCGTTTTGAAAATAAATGGATTACTTACTTGCTAATGGATAAGAAGTAGTAATATGAAGTTTATTACTAGTTTTTATTCAAAAGGCTAGCATATTGAAGAGAGAAAAGAGCCTTGCTGCTAATAGTGAGGCTCTTTTTTACTTGTTTTATATAAGGGATTTGAGTAGTTTCTCTTAGAATGCCTATGATAGAATATATAAGGTGAAAGAGAGCGATTACAGATGCTAATTGGTACTCAAATAAAATGCAATAAAGAAAATAATGTGACGGGGTGTGAGAATCTTGAATGATGTTGTACAAGTTCCTGTTACGGATGTAAAGGGGATCGGAGGAGAAACATCTGAGTTACTACATGAGATGGGTATTTATACAGTTTCTCATCTATTAGAACATTTTCCATACCGTTATGAAGATTATGCGATGAAAGATCTTGCTGAAGTAAAGCATGATGAACGTGTAACGGTTGAAGGGAAGATTCATAGTGCTCCTTTGCTGCAATATTATGGTAAGAAGAAATCGCGTTTAACAGTTCGTGTTCTCGTCGGTCGTTATTTAATTACGGCGGTATGTTTTAATAGGCCTTACTATAAGCAAAAATTAAAGTTAGATGAAACGGTAACGATTACTGGTAAATGGGATCAACATCGTCAAACAATTGCTGTATCAGAACTTCATTTTGGGCCGGTTGTACGTCAACAAGAAGTGGAACCTGTTTATTCAGTAAAGGGGAAACTTACAGTAAAACAGATGCGTCGTTTTATTGCTCAAGCGTTAAAGGAATATGGAGATTCTATAGTCGAAGTGTTACCGGATGGTTTGTTAGGGCGATATAAATTATTACCAAGATATGAAGCGCTTAGGGCATTGCATTTTCCGGTAGGACAGGAAGATTTGAAGCAAGCGCGTCGCCGTTTTGTATATGAAGAATTTTTCTTATTTCAGCTGAAAATGCAAACGCTCCGGAAAATGGAGAGGGAAAATTCAAAAGGGACGAAGAAAGAGATTCCGTCAGTAGAATTACAAGAATTTATCGATGCACTGCCGTTTCCATTAACGGGTGCGCAGCGCCGAGTTGTAGATGAAATTTTGAAAGATATGACATCTCCTTATCGGATGAACCGACTATTGCAAGGTGACGTTGGTTCTGGGAAAACAGTTGTTGCTGCGATTGGCCTTTATGCATCGAAATTAGCTCATTATCAAGGTGCTTTAATGGTTCCTACAGAAATTTTAGCTGAGCAACATTATCAGTCGCTTGCTGAAACGTTTTCGCATTTTGGTATGAAGGTGGAACTGTTAACAAGTTCTGTTAAAGGTGCGAGACGTCGAGAAATTTTAGCGAAGTTAGAACAAGGAGAAATAGATATTCTTGTTGGAACGCATGCCTTAATTCAAGATGAAGTTATATTTCATAGGTTGGGTCTCGTTATTACAGATGAACAGCATCGATTTGGTGTAGCGCAGCGCCGAGTTTTACGGGAGAAAGGTGAAAGTCCAGATGTATTATTTATGACAGCGACACCAATTCCGCGTACGCTTGCAATTACTGCATTTGGAGAGATGGATGTTTCGATAATCGATGAGATGCCAGCAGGTAGAAAGGTGATTGAAACATATTGGGCAAAACATGATATGTTAGATCGCGTTCTCGGTTTTGTTGAAAAGGAGATAAAAAAAGGAAGACAGGCATACGTTATTTGTCCTCTAATTGAAGAATCTGAGAAACTTGATGTGCAAAATGCTATCGACTTACATAGTATGCTGACGCATCATTACCAAGGGAAATGCCAAGTTGGATTGATGCATGGGAGATTATCGTCTCAGGAAAAAGAAGAGATAATGGGACAGTTTAGTGAAAATAAAGTGCAAATTCTTGTATCGACAACAGTTGTTGAAGTAGGTGTGAACGTACCGAATGCGACTGTAATGGTTATTTATGATGCAGAACGTTTCGGTTTATCGCAGCTTCATCAGCTTAGAGGGCGTGTCGGCCGTGGTAGTGAGCAATCATATTGTTTATTAATAGCAGACCCTAAATCAGAAACAGGGAAAGAAAGAATGCGCATAATGACTGAAACAAATGATGGATTTGTATTGTCAGAAAAAGATTTAGAATTACGAGGTCCTGGAGATTTCTTTGGGAGTAAGCAAAGTGGCTTACCAGAATTTAAGGTTGCTGACATGGTACATGATTATCGAGCGTTAGAAACAGCAAGGCAAGATGCGGCGATACTAGTAGATTCAGAAGCGTTTTGGCACAATGATCAGTACGCTGCCTTGCGTACGTATCTTGATGGGACAGGGGTGTTCCAAGGAGAGAAGCTCGATTAAAGGGAGTCAACAAAAGTTTTTGTTGCATTCTACTTTTAATGATTATATACTACTGTTAGTACCTAGTCATAAAAATGGATGGTGCGGTATGAAAAAAAGAAGAAGTAAAAAAGAAAGACAAGAGTTATTACAACAAACAATCGAATCAAATCCTTTTATTACGGATGAAGATTTAGCGGAAAAATTTCAAGTGAGTATACAAACAGTACGACTTGATCGTATGGAATTGTCTATTCCTGAATTAAGAGAGAGAATTAAACATGTAGCTACAAAGCAACATGAAGAAGATGTGAAATCTTTACCGTTAGAAGAGGTTGTTGGAGAAATTATTGATATTGAATTAGATAGACATGCAATCTCTATCTTTGAAGTAAAGGTAGAACATGTATTTAAAAGAAATCAAATTGCCCGTGGGCATCATCTGTTTGCGCAAGCAAACTCACTAGCTGTTGCAGTTATTGATGAAGAATTAGCTTTAACTGCAAAGTCTACCATTCGATACATTCGCCCTGTAAAATTAGGAGAGCGTGTTGTTGCAAAAGCGCGCGTTGAAGATGTAGAGAATGATAAGGGACGGACGGTTGTCAAAGTGCGTAGCTTCGTTGGAGAAGAACTTGTTTTTACAGGCACTTTTGAAATGTATCGATCTAGTAATTATAGTGAGGAAGGTAACAACTTATGAAAATCGCAATAGATGCAATGGGCGGAGATCACGCTCCAAAGGCTGTAGTATTAGGGGCAATGAAAGCTATTAAGGAATATTCTGATTTACATATTACGTTAGTAGGGAAAGAAGAGGAAATTCGTCAATACTTAACGAGTGATGAACGAATTACTATTCTTCATACAGACGAAAAAATAGAATCAACGGAGGAACCAGTAAGAGCGGTTCGTCGAAAAAAACAAGCTTCAATGGTGCTTGCGGCACAACAAGTAAAGGATGGAGAAGCAGACGCTTGTATATCCGCAGGTAGTACAGGAGCTTTAATGGCAGCTGGATTATTTGTTGTCGGTCGTATGGAAGGAATTGAGCGACCAGCTTTATCGCCTACAATGCCAACTGTAGATGGAAAAGGTTTTGTTATGTTAGATGTTGGAGCAAATGTTGATGCAAAACCAATTCATTTATATCAATATGCAGTAATGGGATCTGTTTATGCTGAGAAGGTAAGAGGAATTGAAAATCCTCGCGTTGGACTATTAAACGTTGGAACAGAGGATGGAAAAGGAAACGAGCTTTCAAAGCAAGTATTTGCAATGCTTAAAGATGCGCCAATTAATTTCGTTGGGAACATTGAATCAAGAGATTTATTGCAAGGTGTAGCAGATGTTGTTGTATGTGATGGTTTTACAGGGAATGTAGCGTTGAAATCATTAGAGGGAACAGCACTTGCGCTATTCTCTATGTTGAAAGAACAATTAATGAGTTCATTTACGAGTAAATTAGCAGCGGCGGTATTAAAGCCAAAACTTATGGTATTAAAAGATAAAATGGATTATTCGGAGTATGGAGGAGCTGCATTATTTGGATTGAAAGCACCTGTCATTAAGGCTCACGGTTCTTCTAATGACCAGTCGATATTTAGTGCGATTCGTCAAACGAGAGAAATGGTAGCGAAAGAAGTAATTCCTACGATTTCAAGCGTAATGGAGAAAGAGTCACTCCAATAAGAGGAGGATTTGAAATGGGAAAAATAGCATTTCTTTTTCCGGGCCAAGGTTCACAGGCAGTTGGAATGGGTAAACAATTAGCAGAGAATAATAAAGAGGTTGCAAAAGTGTTTGCAAAAGCAGATGAGGTGTTGCAAGATTCACTTTCAGAAGTGATTTTTGAAGGACCGCAGGAAAAGCTTACATTAACAACAAATGCGCAGCCTGCATTATTAACAACGAGTTTTGCTATTTTGACAGCTTTGAAAGAGTATGACATTACACCTGACTTTGTCGCTGGTCATAGTTTAGGTGAATATAGCGCTCTTGTAGCAGCTGGTGCATTAACTTTTGAAGATGCGGTATATGCTGTAAGGAAACGCGGGGAATATATGGAAGAAGCTGTTCCGGGCGGGGAAGGTGCAATGGCAGCTATATTAGGTGCTGACCCACATATGCTGAAACAAGTTACAGAAGAAGTAACAAGTGAAGGATATGCAGTGCAAATCGCTAATATGAATAGTACGAAGCAAATTGTAATTTCTGGAACGAAGCAAGGCGTAGAGGTTGCTTCTCAAAGAGCGAAAGAAAATGGTGCAAAGAGAGCAATTCCACTAAAAGTAAGTGGGCCATTCCATTCTTCACTTATGAAGCCGGCAGCTGAGAAGTTTCAAAGTGTTTTGAATGAAATTACAATTCATGATACGAACATTCCTGTTATTGCAAATGTTACGGCGGATGTTATTACACGTGGTGCCGACATTCAAGAAAAGTTAATCGAACAGCTTTATTCGCCTGTATTATGGTACCCGTCTATTGAATGTATGGTGAAGCAGGGAGTAGATACATTTATTGAAATTGGGCCTGGAAAAGTACTTGCTGGACTTATGAAGTCAATTGATTCATCAGTGAAAGCATATGCGATATATGATGAAGAGACATTAAAAGATACCATTTCAAATTTGAGAGGAGAAAACTGATGTTAAAAGGGAAGGTAGCATTAGTAACTGGCGCTTCACGTGGAATTGGTCGCGCGATTGCGATCGATTTAGCGAAACAAGGGGCAAATGTAGTAGTAAATTATGCAGGTAATGAACAAAAAGCAAATGAAGTAGTAGATGAAATTAAGAAATTAGGTTCTGATGCAATTGCGGTAAAAGCAGATGTTGCAAATGCTGATGATGTTACAAATATGGTGAAACAAACAGTAGATACATTTGGACAAGTTGATATTCTTGTAAATAATGCTGGTGTAACAAAAGATAATTTATTAATGCGTATGAAAGAAGAAGAATGGGATACAGTTATTAATACAAACTTAAAAGGTGTATTCTTATGTACAAAAGCAGTATCTCGTTATATGATGCGTCAACGTCACGGTAGAATTATAAATATCGCTTCTGTTGTGGGTGTTATAGGAAACCCAGGGCAAGCTAATTATGTTGCTGCTAAAGCGGGTGTTATTGGATTAACAAAAACATCTGCAAAAGAGTTAGCAAGTCGAAATATTACTGTGAATGCAATTGCGCCGGGCTTTATTGCGACTGATATGACGGATGTACTAGATGAGAATATTAAAGCTGAAATGTTAAAAGTTATTCCAGCTGCTCAATTTGGTGAAGCGAAAGATATCGCGAATGCTGTAATGTTTTTTGCTTCTGATCAAAGCAAATATGTTACAGGTCAAACGTTAAATGTTGATGGCGGTATGGTAATGTAATAAAAGAATCGATTTCACCTAGTTTTTTTGGTCAATATTTAATATAATATTTGAGGGGAGGTGAATGGAATGGCAGATGTTTTAGAGCGCGTAACAAAAATCATCGTTGATCGTTTAGGAGTAGAAGAGACTGAGGTAGTACCAGCTGCAAGCTTCAAGGAAGATTTAGGAGCAGACTCCCTAGATGTAGTAGAACTTGTAATGCAATTAGAAGATGAATTCGAAATGGAAATTTCTGATGAAGATGCTGAAAAGATTGCTACTGTTGGCGATGCTGTGACTTACATAGAGAGTCATCTATAATGCTTAAGTGAAGTCCCGTTTTTTAGCGGGGCTTTCTGGCTTATATCTGGAGGGACCTATGCCGTACCGAAAATATAGAGAAAAAAAATACGAAACAAAATATCGTGAAGCATTTAAAGTGTTTCAAGAAAAGATAGGTATTACGTTTACAGATGAAAAATTATTGATTCAAGCATTTACGCATTCATCGTATGTGAATGAGCATCGAAAAAAACCGCATGAAGATAATGAGCGTCTTGAATTTCTTGGAGATGCAGTATTGGAACTGACTGTATCACAGTATCTGTTTCAAAAATATCCGACAATGAGCGAAGGAGAGTTAACAAAACTACGTGCAGCTATTGTATGTGAGCCATCTCTTGTTCGTTTTGCGAACGAATTGTCATTTGGCAGCCTTGTTTTATTAGGAAAAGGTGAAGAAATGACAGGTGGACGTGAACGACCAGCTTTATTAGCGGATGTCTTTGAAGCGTTTATTGGTGCCCTTTATCTTGATCAAGGGCTAGAAACAGTTTGGGAATTCTTAAAAGAAATTGTATATCCGAAAATTAATGAGGGTGCTTTTTCTCATGTGATGGATTATAAGAGTCAGTTGCAAGAATTGATTCAGCGTGATGGCAGTGGCAATGTTGAGTATCAAATTTTGCAAGAAAAAGGACCAGCTCACAATCGAGAATTTGTGTCACGTGTTACGTTAAATAACGTAGCTTTAGGTCTTGGTAGTGGTAGGTCGAAAAAAGAAGCAGAGCAACAAGCTGCTGCAGAAGCATTGAAAAAATTAAAAGAACAACTATAAGGAATCCCCCTTTGAATGAGGGGGATTCCTTATGCATAGAATGAAACTTTCTTTTTGTTTATAAAGAAAAAGAAGGTAAATCCGTATAATACTTGTTTTTATATAGAGAACATTTATAACGACGGAGAATAGGAGGAAGGCCTTTCGTGTTTTTAAAAAGATTAGAAATAGCAGGGTTTAAGTCTTTTGCTGAGCGTGTATCTGTTGATTTTGTCCCAGGTGTAACTTCTGTAGTAGGACCTAATGGAAGCGGGAAAAGTAATATTACTGATGCAATTCGCTGGGTACTTGGTGAACAATCTGCAAAATCATTACGTGGTGCAAAGATGGAGGATATTATTTTTGCAGGCAGTGATACGAGGAGAGCGGTTAATGTTGCTGAAGTAACAATAACTTTAAATAATGAAGATCAACGTTTACCAATTGAATACAATGAGGTGTGTGTAACACGTCGTGTATCTCGTTCAGGTGATAGTGATTTTTATATTAATAAACAATCATGTAGATTGAAAGATATTATCGATTTATTTATGGACTCTGGTATGGGAAGAGAAGCTTTTTCAATTATTAGCCAGGGGAAAGTGGAAGAGATTTTAAGTAGTAAGTCAGAAGAGCGTCGAGGTGTATTTGAAGAAGCGGCAGGCGTACTAAAATACAAACTTCGCAAAAAGAAAGCTGAAGGGAAACTAGCAGAAACACAAGAAAACTTAAATCGTGTACAAGATATAATTCATGAATTAAGTAGTCAAGTAGAACCTTTAGAAAGACAAGCTTCTATTGCGAAAGATTATCTTGAGAATAAAGAAGAATTAGAGAAAGTAGAAGCTGCGCTTATTGTTCATGAAATTGAAGAATTGCATGAGAAATGGGAAGCGCTTCGAAATCAGTTTGGGCATAATAAAAACGAAGAAGCTAAAATGTCAACGAATTTACAAAAAAGTGAAGAAGAGCTTGAGGAATTACGAGGACAATTACAAGCGGTAGACGAGTCTGTAGACTCGTTGCAAGAAGTACTTCTTCTTTCTAGTAAAGAGCTAGAAAAACTAGAAGGGCAGCGTGAGTTGTTAAAAGAAAGAAAGCAAAATGCTACGACGCATTGTGCGCAACTTGAGCAGTTAATTGTTGAATTAACTGAGAAAGCTAAAAGTTACGATGGTGAGATTGAGTCAAGTACAGAATCTTTAATGCAATTTGTGAATGAAGTAAAAGAGTTGGAGCAAAAATTGCATGATAATGAGCAACTGCTTGCTACTTTTGCTGACAATTTAGAGGAACAGATTGAGAATTTAAAAGGTGACTATATTGAGCTTTTAAATCAACAAGCTAGTCATCGTAATGAATTATCTATGATTGAAGAACAATCGAAACAGCAAACGTCTAAAAACGAGCGTCTAGATGAAGAGAATGCGAAATATGTAGAAATGCGTATGGAAATTACAGCGAAAAAGACGAAACTTGTAGAAAGTTACGAACAAGCGAAAGAAAAAGTAGCTGGCATTCTCTCAAATATACAGAAGACAGAGGCGGCGCTTGGGAAATGTAAGACGCAGTATAGTGAAAATGAAACAAAACTGTATCAAGCATATCAATTTGTGCAACAGGCACGTTCTCGAAAAGAAATGCTTGAAGAGATGCAAGAAGATTATTCTGGATTCTATCAAGGTGTACGTGAAGTATTGAAAGCTAGAGAAAATAGGTTGCAAGGTATCGAGGGTGCTGTTGCGGAACTGTTAACGGTACCGAAAGAATACGAAGTTGCAATGGAAATCGCTCTAGGTGCAGCGATGCAGCATATTGTTGTACAAACAGAGGAACATGCTCGTAATGCGATTGCATTTCTAAAGCAAAATAAACATGGACGTGCAACGTTTTTACCGCAAGCTGTTATTAAAAGCAGATCGTTATCATTTGAGCAATTACGCATTGCAAATCAACACCCATCGTTTGTAGGTGTGGCGGCAGAACTTGTGCAGTACAACAATAAATATGAAAATGTAGTTTCAAATTTATTAGGTACTGTTATTGTTGCGAAAGATTTACGTGGAGCAAATGAGTTGGCGAAACAACTGCAATACCGTTATCGCATTGTAACAATCGAAGGTGACGTAGTGAATCCTGGCGGTTCTATGACTGGTGGGGCGGTAAAGCAAGCGAAATCTTCTTTATTAGGACGCCAACGTGAACTGGAAGAGTGGACTCGCAAGTTAACTGATATGGAAGAAAAAACAACGAAGTTAGAAAACTTTGTTAAAGCAGTAAAACAAGAGATTCAAGAAAAAGAAGTGAAAATACGCGAACTAAGGCAAACTGTAGAAGCAGATCGTGTAGATGAGCAGAAATTAAGAGAAGAGATTAATCGTTTAGAATTAGAAGAACATCGTATTAATGATCGGTTGTCTATTTATGATTTAGAGATTGAAGGGTTTTTACAAGATCGAGTAAAAATGCAAGGGCGTAAAGAGGAGTTAGAAGGGGTTTTAACGAATCTTCAAGCTGAAATCACTAAGTTAGATAGTAAAATTGTAGCTTTAACAAAACAAAAAAGTGAGCAACATTCTTCGAAAGAAAAAGTTCAAAAAGAAATGACTGAGTTAAAAGTGCTGGCAGCTGAAAAGCAACAACGCTTATCTAATCAAAAAGAAAAAGTTGAACGATTGACGAAGGAAAAAGAAGAAACGGATGCGACACTTGTAAAAACGAAAGAGGATTTAGCGTTCTTAAAACAAGAAATGACATCTAATTCAAGTGGTGAAGAGCAAATTACGAATATGATTGAGAAGAAAGCATATGATCGTAATCAAACTTCAGAATTAATTCGCTCTCGTCGTGAACAACGTGTATCGTTGCAAGAGAGAGTAGAACATTTAGAGCGCAATTTGAAAGAAACGACAGGTAAACATAAATATGTTCTTGAAATGTTGAAAGATCAAGAAGTGAGAATAAATCGACTGGATGTAGAGTTGGAAAATAGATTACAACATTTACGTGAAACATATACGATTTCATTTGAAGCGGCAAAACTAAAATATACAATGACAATGCCTGCAGAAGATGCGCGTAAGAAAGTAAAATTAATCAAATTATCCATAGAAGAGTTAGGTACAGTGAACCTAGGGGCAATTGATGAATATGAACGTGTAGCGGAGCGTCATACATTCTTACTAGAGCAGAGAGACGACTTAGAAGAAGCGAAAGCGACATTGCACCAGCTTATTACCGAAATGGATGAAGAAATGAAAAAACGCTTTTCTACTACGTTTGAAGGCATTAGAATGGAGTTTCAATCGGTATTCTCTGAATTATTTGGAGGCGGTAGAGCGGATTTAGTAATGACTAATCCAGAGGATTTACTAAATACGGGTATTGATATTGTAGCACAACCGCCAGGGAAGAAACTGCAGAACTTAGGTTTACTTTCAGGTGGAGAGCGTGCTTTAACAGCAATTGCGCTTTTATTTGGTATTTTAAAAGTACGCCCAGTACCGTTCTGTGTACTAGATGAGGTAGAGGCAGCCCTTGATGAGGCGAATGTAGCTCGTTTTGCACAGTATTTAAAGAAATTCAGTGATGAGACGCAGTTTATTGTAATTACACATAGAAAAGGTACAATGGAAGAGTCTGATGTGTTGTACGGTGTAACAATGCAAGAATCGGGGGTATCTAAACTTGTTTCGGTTCGTTTAGACGCCGGAGAAGAACTTATTGCAAGTGAATAGGAAGGATGGGAAAGTATGAGTTTTTTTAAAAAACTAAAAGAAAAAATTTCAAAACAAACGGATACAGTTACAGAGAAATTTAAACAAGGATTAGAAAAAACGAGAAATTCATTTGCGGATAAAGTGAATGATTTAGTGTATCGTTACCGTAAAGTGGACGAAGATTTCTTCGAAGAGTTAGAAGAAATTTTAATCGGTGCAGACGTTGGCGTTGCGACGGTAATGGAATTAATTGACCAATTGAAAGAAGAAGTACAACGTCGTAACATTCAAGATCCAAAAGAAGTACAAGCTGTTATTTCAGAAAAACTAGTAGGAATTTACAAAGGTGACAGCGATTTTAGTAACGAAATTAATATGCAAGAGGACCAATTAACGGTCGTTTTATTTGTTGGTGTTAATGGTGTAGGAAAAACGACGACAATTGGTAAACTGGCGCATAAGTTTAAATCAGAAGGTAAGTCAGTCCTATTGGCGGCAGGAGACACATTCCGTGCTGGAGCGATTGAACAATTAGAAGTATGGGGCGATCGCGTTGGTGTAGAAGTGATTAAACAAGGATCTGGATCTGATCCAGCGGCGGTTATGTATGACGCTGTACAAGCAGCGAAAGCACGTAAGGTAGATGTATTACTATGTGACACAGCAGGACGCTTGCAAAATAAAGTGAACTTAATGAAAGAGTTAGAGAAGGTGAAGCGTGTAATTGAGCGTGAAGTACCAGGTGCTCCTCATGAAGTATTGCTTGTTATTGATGCAACAACAGGACAAAACGGTTTAAGCCAAGCGAAAACATTCCGTGAAGCAACGAATGTAACTGGTATTGTTTTAACGAAGTTAGATGGAACTGCTAAAGGTGGTATTGTATTAGCGATTCGTAACGAAATGGATGTACCGGTGAAGTTTGTTGGATTAGGAGAGCAAATGGATGACTTGCAGCAGTTTGATCCAGAACAATATGTGTATGGTTTATTTGCGAACTTAGTAGAAACAGAAGAAGTATAAGCGAAAGAAGCGGTATTTCCGCTTCTTTTTCTATAAAAAATATATGATGTTAAGAAAAAAACTTGACACTCTTTTGGACTACATGTAAACTAATTCATGTAAAGGGAAATCACTTAACAAAGGATGATCCAACATGCTCGAAAAAACAACGAGAATGAACTATTTATTTGATTTTTATCAATCGTTGTTAACGCAAAAACAAAGAAGTTATATGTCGCTTTATTATCTAGATGATTTATCTCTTGGTGAAATTGCGGAAGAATTTGATGTAAGTCGCCAAGCCGTGTATGATAACATTAAACGGACTGAAGCGATGCTTGAAGAATATGAAGAAAAATTAGTATTACTTCAAAAGTTTCAAGAGCGACAGCGACTTGTTGCAAAGCTAAAACAGCTAATCAGCGAAGAAGAGCATGTGAATGAAGAAATGAAACAAGTTGTTGAAGCTATCGAAAAATTAGATTAGGAGGGCGGCAATATGGCATTTGAAGGATTAGCCGACCGACTTCAACAGACAATGCAAAAAATCCGCGGCAAAGGAAAAGTTTCTGAAGCCGATGTGAAAGAAATGATGAGAGAAGTTCGTCTAGCTCTTTTAGAAGCGGATGTTAACTTTAAAGTAGTAAAAGATTTTGTGAAGCGTGTGTCTGAACGTGCTGTCGGACAAGATGTAATGAAAAGTTTGACACCTGGACAACAAGTAATTAAAGTTGTACAGGAAGAACTTACAGAACTTATGGGCGGAGAGCAAAGCAAAATTGCTGTTGCTAATAAGCCACCGACTGTTATTATGATGGTTGGTCTGCAAGGTGCGGGTAAAACAACGACGACAGGTAAGCTTGCGAATTTGCTTCGTAAAAAGCATAATCGTAAACCGATGCTTGTTGCAGCGGATATTTACCGTCCAGCAGCGATTAAACAGCTTGAAACATTAGGGAAGCAATTGGACATGCCTGTATTTTCTTTAGGAGATCAAGTAAGTCCTGTTGAAATTGCGAAACAAGCGATTTCAAAAGCAAAAGAAGATCATCACGATTATGTTTTAATCGATACAGCGGGTCGCCTGCATATTGATGAAGAATTAATGGATGAATTAGCGAAAGTGAAAGAAGTTGCGAAACCGGATGAAATTTTCCTTGTTGTCGATGCGATGACGGGGCAAGACGCGGTAAATGTTGCACAAAGTTTCCATGAACAGTTAGGTTTAACAGGTGTTGTATTAACGAAATTAGATGGTGATACGCGCGGTGGTGCTGCATTATCTATTAAGGCTGTAACAAACACGCCGATTAAATTTGCTGGTATGGGTGAAAAACTAGATGCAATTGAAGCGTTCCATCCAGAGCGTATGGCATCCCGTATTTTAGGGATGGGCGATGTCTTAACGTTAATTGAAAAAGCGCAAGCTACAGTTGATGAAGAGAAAGCAAAAGAACTTGAGCAAAAAATGCGTACGCTTTCGTTTACGCTTGACGATTTCCTAGAACAACTTGGACAAGTGCGCCAACTTGGGCCGCTTGATGAATTGTTAGGAATGCTTCCTGGTGCAAATAAAATTAAAGGGCTGAAAAATGCGCAAGTTGATGAAAAACAAATTGGGCATATTGAGGCAATTATTCGTTCTATGACTAAATTAGAACGAGAACAACCGGAAATAATCAATGCTAGTCGCAAAAAGCGCATTGCCAAAGGTAGCGGTACAACTGTACAAGAAATCAATCGTCTAATTAAGCAATTCGATGACATGAAAAAAATGATGAAGACGATGACGGGAATGCAAAAAGGTAAGAAAAAAGGACTAGGTGGATTGAAGTTTCCATTCATGTAAGGAAAAAAAGATGGCTCTGTTAAGAAAAAATACTTTACAAAGCAATAGTCTTTTTGCTAATATAATTATCTGTGTGAAATAAATTCGGAGGTGCTTTATAAATGGCAGTTAAAATTCGTTTAAAACGTATGGGAGCTAAAAAAACTCCTTTCTATCGTGTAGTTGTTGCAGATTCTCGTTCTCCTCGTGACGGACGTTTCATTGAGGAAATCGGAACTTACAATCCAGTTGCTCAACCAGCTGAAGTTAAGATCAACGAAGAAGCAGCATTAAAATGGTTAGGAAATGGTGCTAAACCATCTGATACAGTTCGTAACTTATTCTCTAACCAAGGTATCATGGAGAAATTCCACTTATCTAAACAAGGTAAGTAATTGAGGCAATGACTATGAAGAAGTTAGTCGAGACGATTGTCAAGCCTCTTGTCGATTATCCTGAAGATGTAAAAGTTACACAGGAACTTTGCAACGGAGAGATAAAGTATCGATTAACTGTACATCCTGAGGATGTTGGAAAAGTCATTGGAAAGCAAGGGAGAGTTGCGAAAGCGATTCGAATGCTCTTGTATTCAGTGGGACATCATAATGATGAAAAAGTAACACTGGAAATTCAATAAACGTAAAAAGGGCGAGGAGTTATTCCTCTCCCTTTTTTAACATTTAAATAGAGATTGCATGTTCCATCTGCGAAATGGAGATGCTTAATTTATATAGAAACCAGGGGTGACATACTATTTATGACAAAATGGTTTAACGTAGGGAAAATTGTAAATACTCATGGCGTAAGAGGAGAAATCCGTGTTATTTCTCGTACTGATTTTCCAGAAGAGCGATATAAAGTAGGAAACACGCTATACATATCGAATGAGAAAGGCACAGACTATCTTCCGGTGAAGGTAACTTCTCATCGCCAACATAAGACATTCGATTTATTAACATTTGAAGGATATAACAATGTAGATGAAGTAGAGAAGTTTAAAGGTTCTTTAATAAAAGTACCAGAAGAGCAGTTAGGCGAACTTGCTGAAGGTGAATACTACTATCATGAAATTATTGGTTGCAGTGTTGTAACGGAAGAAGGAGAAGCGCTAGGGACAATCAAAGAGATTCTATCTCCTGGTGCAAATGATGTTTGGGTAATTAAACGCCCGAAGGGTCAAGATCTCTTAATTCCTTATATCGATGATGTTGTACTTCAAGTTAATATTGAAAATAAATTAGTAACCATTCATGTAATGGAAGGGCTGCTATAATGAAAATTGATATTTTAACGTTGTTCCCAGACATGTTTACCGGTGTATTTGGATCTTCTATATTAAAGAAGGCGCAAGAAAAAGAAGCGGTAAACCTTCGTGTTGTTAACTTTCGTGATTATACAACAAGTAAGCATAATAGCGTAGACGATTATCCTTACGGCGGAGGAGCTGGTATGGTGCTTACTCCTCAGCCTATTTTTGATGCTGTAGAAGATTTGACGAAAGAGACAGAGCGTAAGCCGAGAGTTGTCTTAATGTGTCCGCAGGGCGAAAGATTTACGCAGAAGAAAGCGGAAGAGCTTGCAGGGGAAGAACATTTAATCTTCGTATGTGGGCATTATGAAGGATATGACGAACGAATTCGTGAGCATCTCGTAACGGATGAGATTTCTATTGGTGACTATGTATTAACGGGCGGAGAATTAGCCTCTATGGTTATTACTGATAGTGTGGTACGTCTCTTGCCAGGTGTGCTAGGAAATCATGCTTCACAAGTAGAGGATTCGTTTAGTACAGGTTTATTAGAGCATCCTCATTATACACGTCCAGCTGATTTTCGTGGTATGAAGGTACCGGATGTATTAATGTCAGGGAATCATAAAAACATTGATGAATGGCGACATAAGGAATCTTTGCGCCGAACGTATACGCGTAGACCTGATTTATTAGATGAGAGAGAGCTATCTAAACAAGAGAAAAAATGGCTTGAGGAAATAAAGCGAGAGCAGTAATAACTTCATATATTTGCTATTGCAACAGGCCTAGTAATATGCTATTATAACATTTGTGCTACTGAAATCAGTAGCCGTATTAACGATGTTCCGCTGTAATTTATTAAGACTTTATAAGAGCATCTGTTTAAAGGAGAGAATTTAATATGCAACAATTAATCGCAGAAATTACAAAAGGCCAATTAAAAACTGACCTTCCTTCATTCCGTCCTGGTGACACTTTACGTGTACACGTAAAAGTTGTTGAGGGAACTCGTGAAAGAATTCAGCTTTTCGAAGGTGTTGTAATTAAACGTCGTGGTGGCGGAATCAGTGAAACATTCACAGTTCGTAAGATTTCTTACGGTGTAGGTGTTGAGCGTACATTCCCAGTTCACACGCCAAGAATCGCGAAAATCGAAGTACTTCGCCGTGGTAAAGTACGTCGTGCTAAGTTATACTACTTACGTAACCTTCGCGGTAAAAAAGCACGTATTAAAGAAATTCGATAAGACATGTATGGGAGCTTGTAAATGCACAAGCTCCCTTTTTCCAATCTATATGAAATTTTGGTATAATACGAGCAGTTTACATAACCGTGGAGGGGAAATGCATGAAAAAAGAGAAGAGTTCACTTTGGGAATGGATTAAAGCAATTTTGATTGCTGTTGTATTAGCTGGTGTTATTAGACAGTTTTTCTTTGCGCCAATTCTCGTAGACGGGGTATCGATGGCACCTACTTTACATGATCGTGATCGAATGATTGTGAATAAAATTGGTTATCACATTGGAGATCCAAAACGCTTTGATATTATCGTATTTCGAGCAACAGAAGATAAAGATTACATTAAGCGCATTATAGGCCTGCCAGGCGATGAAATAGAGTATCGTAATGATAAACTGTATATTAACGGAAAAGCTTATGAGGAGCCGTATTTAGACAAGCAGAAAAAGCAAATTGCTGACGGACCGCTTACATATGATTTTAATCTTGAAGAAATGACAGGCAAGAAAACCGTTCCAAAAGATCAATTATTTGTTTTAGGTGATAATCGTCGTTTTAGTAAAGATAGCCGTTCAATCGGTACGATTTCAATGGATCAAGTAATTGGTAAAGCTAATATGTTATATTGGCCGTTAGAAGACGCACGTATTGTGAAATAAATGAAAAAGAAGGTGGCAACATGGTAATTCAATGGTTTCCAGGGCATATGGCGAAGGCTAGACGCCAAGTAACGGAGAAATTAAAATTAATTGATGTTGTAATTGAACTTGTAGATGCTCGATTACCATTATCATCTCGAAACCCAATGATTGATGAAATCATTACACATAAGCCAAGGCTTGTTGTTTTAAATAAAGCGGATATGGCGGATGATCGTTTAACAAAACAATGGATCGCATATTTTAAAGAAAAAGGCCATATGGCAATTTCGATTAACGCGCAAGCTGGACAAGGTATGAAGGAAATTGCAGCAGCTTGTAAAGTGCTTGTTAAAGAAAAATTTGATAAAATGGTTGCAAAAGGTATTAGACCGAGAGCGATTCGTGCATTAATTGTAGGTATACCAAATGTTGGTAAATCTACATTGATTAATAAATTGGCAAAGAAAAATATTGCTAAAACAGGAGATCGTCCAGGTGTGACAACAGCTCAACAATGGATTAAAGTTGGGAAGGAAATGGAATTGTTAGATACACCAGGTATTCTGTGGCCTAAATTTGAAGATCAATTAGTGGGTCTTCGCTTAGCGACAACGGGTGCAATTAAAGATTCAATTTTAAATTTACAAGATGTAGCTGTTTACGCATTACGTTTTATGGAGAAACATTATCCAGAACGCTTGAAAGAACGCTATAATTTAAATGAGATTCCAGAAGATATTGTGGAATTATTCGATGCAATTGGAAAAAATAGAGGCTGCTTAATGGGCGGCGGAATGATTGATTATGATAAGACATCTGAGCTTGTGCTTCGTGAGCTTCGTGGTGGCAAACTTGGAAAAATGACGTTTGAAACACCGGAAGAGTTTGCAGAGCAAGTAGAAGATGTGGAAAAAATAGAAGAAGTATAAGACGTGCGTTTGTGCGTCTTTTCTTTTTGGATATGTTTAAAAAGGAGCTTGTATAAATGCAAACTATGACGATAAAAGAAGCAGAAAATGTATTGAAAGAAATTATGAATGAAGAAGATGATCGCTTTCAACTGTTAATGAAAGATGATCGAAAAGGTGTTCAAAAGCTCGTTTTGAAGTGGTATAAACAAAAAGAGTTAGAACAGAAAGAAAAAGAGAAGTTTTTTGAAATGTCCAAGTATGAAAATGCTTTGCGTGAAAAAGGGGTCACATATATCGCGGGTATTGATGAAGTAGGGCGCGGGCCATTGGCTGGGCCTGTTGTGACGGCAGCTGTCGTTCTTCCTGAGGATTTTTATATTCCAGGGTTAAATGACTCGAAAAAGTTGAGTGAAGCGAAACGTGAGCGTTTTTATGATGAAATAAAAGTACAAGCAATTGCAATTGGAGTAGGAATTGTATCACCGCAAGTTATTGATGACATTAATATTTACCAAGCAACGAAACGAGCGATGTTAGATGCAGTTGCAAATTTATCTTGTACACCCCAACATTTATTAATTGATGCGATGAAGCTTCCTACACCAATTCCGCAAACATCAATTATTAAAGGTGATGCGAAAAGTGTTTCGATTTCAGCAGCATCCATTATCGCAAAAGTAACGAGAGATCGTATGATGAAAGAACTGGGAGAGAAGTATCCTGAATATGGATTTGAGCAACATATGGGATATGGCACAAAGCAACATTTAGAGGCAATTCAAGTGCATGGAGTACTAGATGAACACCGCAAGTCATTCGCACCAATTAAAGATATGATTCAAAAATAAGCTGTAAATATACAGCTTATTTTTTTATTTTGGCATATAAACATTACTATTTTCGAAAAAGAATAAAGCGATTTCAGTTTTCTGACACTTTATTGTAGACAGCGTGCCAATCATCTTATACAATGGCAATGTAATGTTTTTTAAACATTAAAAAACTTTTCGAGTAAAACAGGAAAACAGGGGAGGATGGGACCATGAATATCCATGAGTACCAAGGTAAGGCAGTCCTTAGAAGCTATGGGGTTAGCGTTCCGAACGGGAAGGTTGCATTTACAGTAGAAGAAGCTGTAGAAGCGGCGAAAGAATTAGGAACAGATGTATGTGTAGTGAAAGCACAAATTCACGCTGGTGGACGCGGCAAAGCTGGCGGAGTAAAAGTTGCAAAAAATTTAGATGAAGTTCGTACATATGCAGAAAGCATTTTAGGAACTACACTTGTGACACATCAAACAGGTCCTGAAGGTAAGGAAGTAAAACGCTTACTTATCGAAGAAGGTTGCGATATTAAAAAAGAATATTATGTAGGTCTAGTTTTAGATCGTGCAACTTCTCAAGTTGTTTTAATGGCGTCTGAAGAAGGCGGAACAGAAATTGAAGAAGTAGCAGAAAAAACACCTGAAAAAATCTTTAAAGAATATATTGATCCAGCAGTAGGCTTACAAGGTTTCCAAGCGCGCCGAATCGCATTTAACATCAATATTTCAAAAGAGCTTGTAGGACAAGCTGTGAAGTTTATGATGGGCTTATACCGTGCGTTTATCGAAAAAGATTGCTCTATCGCTGAGATTAACCCACTTGTTACAACAGGTGAAGGTAAAGTTATGGCATTAGATGCAAAATTAAACTTTGATTCTAATGCATTATATCGCCATAAAGACATTTTAGAGCTTCGTGATCTTGATGAAGAGGATTCAAAAGAAATTGAAGCTTCAAAATACGACTTAAACTACATTCCTTTAGATGGAAATATCGGTTGTATGGTTAATGGTGCAGGTTTAGCGATGGCTACAATGGATATCATTAAACATTACCACGGTGACCCAGCTAACTTCTTAGATGTTGGTGGCGGTGCAACTGCAGAAAAAGTTACAGAAGCATTCAAAATTATCCTTTCTGACAAAAATGTAAAAGGTATCTTCGTTAACATTTTTGGTGGCATTATGAAGTGTGATGTTATTGCAGAAGGTGTTATTGAAGCAACGAAACAAGTAGGTCTTGAGTTACCTTTAGTTGTACGTCTTGAAGGTACAAACGTAGAACTAGGTAAGAAAATTTTAAATGAGTCTGGCTTAAATATTGTTGCAGCAGAATCTATGGCAGACGGTGCACAAAAAATTGTTTCACTAGTGGGCTAATAGAAAGCGGGGGAGAAAAATGAGCGTATTAGTTAATAAAGATACAAAAGTTATTGTTCAAGGTATTACAGGTTCTCAAGGTTTATTCCATACAAAACAAATGATTGAATACGGTACGAAAATTGTCGGTGGTGTAACACCAGGTAAGGGCGGCACTGATATTGAAGGTGTACCAGTATTTGATACAGTAGAAGATGCAGTGAAAGCAACAGGCGCAAACGCTTCAGTTGTATACGTTCCACCCGCTTTTGCGGCAGATGCAATTATGGAAGCTGTTGATGCAGAAATTGATTTAGTAGTATGTATTACTGAAGGGATTCCTGTATTAGATATGGTAAACGTAAAGAGATATATGGCGGGTAAACATACACGTTTACTTGGACCAAACTGCCCAGGTGTAATCACACCGGATGAATGTAAGATTGGTATTATGCCAGGATATATTCATAAAAAAGGTCATGTTGGTATCGTATCTCGCTCTGGTACATTAACGTATGAAGCTGTACATCAGTTAACACAAGAAGGTATTGGCCAATCTACTGCTGTAGGTATCGGCGGAGACCCTGTTAACGGTACAGACTTTATTGATGCTTTAAAAGCATTTAATGAAGATGAAGAAACACATGCTGTAATTATGATTGGTGAAATCGGCGGTACAGCAGAAGAAGAGGCAGCTGAATGGGTAAAAGCTAATATGACAAAACCTGTTGTAGGCTTCATTGGTGGTCAAACAGCGCCTGCTGGCAAACGTATGGGCCATGCTGGTGCAATCATTTCTGGCGGTAAAGGAACTGCTGCTGAAAAGATTAAAACAATGGAAGCTTGTGGCATTAAAGTAGCTGAAACTCCAGCAGTTATGGGAGAAACGCTAATCTCTGTTTTAAAAGAAAAAGGTTTATTTGAGACTTGTAAAAACTATTAATCTGTTGAAAGACACCTTCTTACTTGAGGGTGTCTTTTTAGACTTTTTCTGTTTACATAATAAAAATTATGGGTAAGGAGAATCAAGATGAAAAGAGAGAGATTATTACATCTTCATTACTTGCTAGCAGATTATTGGAAAGCGATGGAGAGGCTACTATATGTCGATCCAGAATTAGAGAACATATATAATTTTAACGAAAAACAAATGGAACACTACACTGGAATATCCTCGAAAAAATCTTCAGAACTAGTAAAATTTCTTCAAAGTTCAAATCTTCCGCAATATATATCTTATTTAGAGAAAAATCGTATTTTTTATATAACGATATGGGATGAAAATTATCCGCAATTATTACGTGAAATACAAGACCCTCCCTTCATTTTATATGGAAAAGGAGAGAAAGATTTCCTGAATAAAGTAAATAAATTAGCAGTTGTTGGAACGAGAGAACCATCATTATATGGTCATGAGAGTTTGAAGTTTATTTTACACCCTTTATTAGAAAGAGAGTGGCTTATTGTCAGTGGGTTTGCAAAAGGGATAGATACAATGTCTCATGAGATTACAGTAAGGCATCATTGCCCGACTATTGCGATATTAGGGCATGGATTGTCTTTTATGTATCCGAAAGAAAATAGACCTTTATATGAAATGTGGAAGGAATATATATTGTTATTGACAGAGTATCCGCCGCACTATGCACCGAAAAAATGGTATTTTCCAAAAAGAAACCGGATTATTAGTGGTATAAGTAAAGGTGTTTTAGTTGTAGAAGCGAAATCGAGAAGTGGAACACTTATTACTGCGGACCTTGCGTTAGAGCAAAGTAGAGAGGTATTTGCGCTTCCTGGACCTATATTTATAGAGGGGGCATCGGGAACGAATCATCTTATTCAGCAAGGAGCAAAACTAGTAAGAAATGCAGAAGATATCTTGGAAGAGATTTTAAATTAACCTTATATTTTTATGTTTTTATTAAACAATTATTGACAAATGGTAGATTGGCACTGTATGGTATATTCATTCTTGATTGACAAAAACAAGAGAAATCAATAAGATTAATGAAGACTTGAATCCACCTCTTAAGGAGGCACTAGCATGTCAGATTACCTCGTAATCGTGGAGTCGCCTTCTAAGGCGAAGACCATTGAGAAATATTTAGGGAAAAAATACAAAGTTGTCGCGTCTATGGGACATGTTCGCGATTTGCCAAAAAGTCAAATGGGGATAGAAGTAAAGAACAACTTCACCCCGAAGTATATTACCATTCGTGGTAAAGGTCCCGTCTTAAAAGATTTAAAATCAGCGGCCAAAAAAGCAAAGAAAGTCTATCTCGCGGCCGATCCAGACCGTGAAGGGGAAGCGATTGCTTGGCATTTAGCGAATACGTTAAATGTGGACGTTGAATCAGATTGTCGGGTTGTGTTTAATGAGATTACGAAAGATGCGATCAAAGAATCATTTAAACATCCTCGTGCAATTAATATGGATTTAGTGGATGCACAACAAGCAAGACGTATACTTGATCGTCTTGTTGGTTACAATATTAGTCCTTTATTATGGAAGAAAGTAAAAAAAGGATTAAGTGCAGGACGTGTACAATCTGTAGCAGTTCGTTTAATCATCGAGCGTGAAAGGGAAATTCAAAACTTTGAACCTGAAGAATTCTGGACAATTAAAACAGAATTTGTAAAAGGAAAAGACACATTTGAAGCAAGCTTTTACGGTGTAGATGGTGAAAAAGTTCAATTAACAAATGAAACGCAAGTGAATGAAATAATTGAACAGATGAAAGACAATGCGTTTTCAGTTGAAAATGTAACGCGCAAAGAGCGAAAACGTAACCCTGCATTACCGTTTACAACATCTTCCTTGCAACAAGAAGCAGCCCGTAAGTTAAACATGCGAGCAAAGAAAACAATGATGCTTGCACAGCAATTGTATGAAGGGATAGATCTTGGAAAACAAGGAACTGTAGGTCTTATTACGTATATGAGAACTGATTCAACACGTATCTCAGAAACAGCTCAAACAGAGGCTCGTACTTACATCACTGAAGCGTATGGTACGGAATACATAGGAACAGAAAAGAAGAAAGAAACGAAAAAGTCAAATGCACAAGATGCGCATGAGGCAATTCGTCCTACTTCGGTAATGAGAAAGCCAGAGGAACTAAAAAGTTTCTTAGGTCGTGATCAACTTCGATTATATAAATTGATTTGGGAGCGATTTGTTGCAAGTCAAATGGCGTCTGCTATAATGGATACTGTGACAGCGAGACTCATTAATAACAATGTTCAGTTCCGTGCAAGTGGATCGGTTGTAAAGTTCCCGGGATTTATGAAAGTGTATGTAGAGTCAAAAGATGATGGTGCTGAAGAAAAGGATAAGATGTTGCCGCCTTTAGAAGTAGGGGAAACTGTATTTTCAAAGGATTTAGAACCAAAGCAACATTTTACACAACCTCCTCCGCGCTATACAGAGGCTCGCCTAGTAAGAACACTTGAAGAACTTGGAATTGGAAGACCGTCGACATATGTACCTACACTTGAAACGATTCAAAAGCGTGGGTATGTAGGCTTGGATAATAAACGCTTCGTTCCGACTGAACTTGGTGAAATAGTAATTGAACTTATTTTAGAGTTTTTCCCAGAAATTATTAACATTGAATTTACTGCCAATATGGAGCAAAGCCTTGATGAAGTAGAAGAAGGAAATGCGAATTGGGTAAAAATTGTTGATGATTTCTACGTAGGTTTTGAACCGCGTTTAGAAAAAGCGGAAAAAGAAATGCGTGAAGTGGAAATTAAAGATGAACCAGCTGGGGAAGATTGTGAATTATGTAATCACCCAATGGTCTTTAAAATGGGTAAATACGGGAAATTTATGGCTTGCTCGAATTTCCCAGATTGTCGTAATACAAAGCCGATTGTGAAAGAAATCGGTGTTACTTGTCCAAAGTGTGATAAGGGTCAAATTATTGAACGCCGTAGTAATAAAAAGAAACGCCTTTTCTATGGGTGCGGTACGTATCCGGAATGCGACTTTGTATCTTGGGATAAGCCAATTGGTCGTAAGTGTCCGAAGTGCGAAGGCATGCTTGTAGAGAAAAAGTTGAAAAAAGGCGTGCAAGTACAATGTATTTCGTGCGATTATGAAGAAGAACAACAAATGTGAGCGTAACTGCTCACATTTTTTTCGGGAAGAAAAGGAAAGGTGATATAAATGACAACACAAGTAGTAAACGTCATTGGCGCAGGTCTTGCAGGAAGTGAAGCAGCTTACCAAATTGCAAAACGTGGTGTCCAAGTTAGATTATATGAAATGAGACCGGTAAGGCAAACGCCAGCTCATCACACAGATAAATTCGCTGAATTAGTATGTAGTAACTCACTTCGTGCAAACACTTTAACAAATGCAGTTGGCGTTATTAAAGAGGAAATGCGCTTAATGGATTCTGTAATTATTCGTGCGGCGGATGAGTGCTCTGTACCAGCTGGAGGCGCTTTAGCTGTAGACCGTCATGAGTTCGCAGCTAAAGTAACAGAATACGTAAAGAACCATCCAAATGTAACTGTAATGAATGAAGAAATTACAGATATTCCAGAGGGACCGACAATTATTGCTACAGGTCCATTAACATCTCCTGATCTTTCTGCAAAATTGAAAGAATTAACAGGAGAAGATTATTTCTACTTCTATGATGCTGCAGCCCCAATCGTAGAAAAAGACAGCATTGACATGAATAAAGTATATTTAAAATCGCGTTATGACAAAGGTGAAGCTGCATATTTAAATTGCCCAATGACAGAAGAAGAGTTTGATCGTTTTTATGAGGCTCTAATTGCTGCTGAGACAGTGCCTTTAAAAGAGTTTGAAAAAGAAATTTTCTTTGAAGGTTGTATGCCAGTAGAGGTTATGGCAAGTAGAGGGAGACAGACGTTAGTATTTGGACCTATGAAACCTGTTGGATTGGAAGATCCAAAAACAGGGAAAACGCCATATGCTGTTGTTCAGTTACGTCAAGATGATGCAGCGGGAACTTTATACAATATCGTAGGTTTCCAAACACATTTAAAGTGGGGACCGCAAAAAGAAGTGCTACAGTTAATTCCAGGATTGGAAAATGCAGAGATTGTACGTTATGGTGTAATGCATCGTAATACGTTTATTAATTCACCTAATTTGCTTCGTCCAACATATCAATATAAACAACGGGATGATTTATTCTTCGCTGGTCAAATGACTGGAGTAGAGGGATATGTTGAATCAGCAGCATCAGGATTATTAGCAGGAATTAATGCTGCGCGTCTTGTGCAAGGTGAAGAGCCAGTTGTATTACCGCCAGTAACTGCGATGGGTAGCATGGCAAATTACATTACGGCAACGAATGCTAAAAACTTCCAACCGATGAATGCGAACTTCGGTCTATTTGCACCGTTAGAGAAGAAGATTAAAAAGAAAGCAGAACGAAATGAAGCGTACGCAGCACGCGCTTTAGAAACGATTCGAAATTTTGTAAATATTTAGTTAAATTTCTTGCAAAGGCTACTAAGTTGTGATACGATTTAGTAGCCTTTATTGAGGTGAGTTGTGTGAATGTGAAGAAATTGTTACAATTATTCGTTGGATATTTACAAATTGAAAGAAATTATTCAAAATATACAATTGCAAGTTATCAAAATGATTTAGAACATTTTGTGCAATTTATGGAACGAGAAGGCATATCCTCTTTTTTAGACGTTACATACGCGGATGTTCGTTTGTACTTAACGACGTTGCACGATGAGAAGTTAGCCCGTAAATCTGTCGCAAGAAAAGTATCAAGCTTACGAAGTTTATATCGTTTTTTGATGCGTGAAGGTTATCGAAAGGATAATCCGTTTGCACTTGCGTCACTCCCCAAAAAAGAATTGTCAATCCCAAAGTTTTTATATGCTGAAGAGTTAGAGGAATTATTTGAAGTTTCTGACACGGAAACACCATTAGGTCAAAGGAATCAAGCTTTGTTAGAGTTGATGTATGCGACTGGGATCCGTGTGAGTGAATGTGTCAATTTACAACTTACCGATATTGACTTTGCGGTGGGAACAATTTTAGTAATGGGAAAAGGAAAAAAACAAAGGTATATTCCGTTCGGAAGCTATGCGCAAGATTCTTTAATTACTTATATAGAGAATGGGAGAAAACAGTTAGTTAATAAGACTGACGAAGACTCTCATATGGTATTTTTAAATGCGAAAGGTAAACCGCTAACAAGTCGTGGAGTTCGTTATGTTTTAAATGAACTCATTAAAAAGGCTTCGCTGACAATGCGGATAAGTCCCCATATGTTAAGGCATACATTTGCTACACATATGCTAGATGAAGGGGCGGATTTACGTACTGTACAGGAGTTATTAGGCCATGAAAATTTGTCGACGACACAAATTTATACGCATGTCTCTAAAGAAAGATTGCGTTCTGTTTACATGAAGCATCACCCGCGGGCATAAATTGCTTTAAAAGCTATAAAAACAAATAAAGGAGTTTTTTCTATGGGAAATTTCCACGCTACAACGATATTTGCAGTTCATCATAATGGAGAATGTGCAATGGCTGGAGATGGCCAAGTGACAATGGGAAATGCTGTTGTAATGAAACATACAGCTCGTAAAGTTCGTAAACTTTTCCAAGGTAAAGTTTTAGCTGGTTTCGCAGGATCAGTTGCTGACGCATTTACTCTTTTTGAAATGTTTGAAGGGAAATTAGAAGAGTATAATGGCAACTTGCAGCGTGCTGCTGTTGAAATGGCCAAACAATGGCGTGGCGATAAAATGTTACGTCAGCTAGAAGCAATGCTCATTGTCATGGATAAAACAACTATGCTCCTTGTTTCAGGTACAGGAGAAGTGATTGAACCGGATGATGGTATTTTAGCAATTGGATCTGGTGGGCATTATGCACTTTCTGCAGGTCGTGCTTTAAAGCAATATGCAAGTGAACACTTAACAGCGAAGCAAATTGCGAAAGCGAGTTTAGAGATTGCTGGCGATATTTGTGTTTATACGAATCACAACATAATTGTTGAAGAATTGTAGAATCGTAAGGGAGGCATTTTATATGCATTTACATTTTACTCCGCGCCAAATTGTGGAAAAATTAGATCAATACATCATCGGTCAAAAAGACGCAAAGAAAGCGGTTGCTGTAGCGTTGAGAAATCGATATCGTCGCAGTAAATTAGCTGAAAATTTACGTGACGAAATTGCACCTAAAAATATCTTAATGATTGGACCGACAGGTGTTGGGAAAACAGAGGTAGCACGACGAATGGCGAAACTCGTTGGAGCACCTTTTATTAAGGTTGAGGCTACAAAATTCACAGAAGTTGGATATGTGGGTAGAGATGTAGAGTCAATGGTACGTGACCTGGTGGAAACATCGGTTCGTATCGTAAAAGAAGAAATGGTAGTGAAAGTTCAAGATAAAGCCGAAGAGCAAGCGAATCAACGTCTTGTTGAAATTTTAGTACCGAGTCCAGAGAAACAATCTGGATTCAAAAATCCATTAGAGATGCTTTTTGGAGGTACTCAAAATTCGAATCAAACGTCTGATACACAAGAAGATGTTGAAATCGAAAAGAAGCGTCAAGATGTGGAGAGAAAGCTTGCTGCAGGGCTTCTTGAAGACGAAATTGTATCGATTGAAGTGACTGAACAACAGTCTTCCATGTTTGATATGTTACAAGGAACTGGCATGGAGCAAATGGGAATGAATTTCCAAGATGCGCTAGGAAGTTTTATGCCGAAAAAAACGAAAAAACGTAAACTTTCTGTAAAAGAAGCAAGAAAACTCTTGACAAATGA
Organism: Bacillus sp. JAS24-2; assembly: GCF_008274905.1. Lineage (NCBI taxonomy): Bacteria > Bacillati > Bacillota > Bacilli > Caryophanales > Bacillaceae > Bacillus > Bacillus sp. JAS24-2. The sequence goes on along the minus strand of NZ_CP031068.1, from coordinate 3,669,417 downwards.
AGAGGCACAGCGCTTAATTGATATGGATGAAGTTACACAAGAGGCTGTTTATCGTGCTGAACAGCTCGGGATTATTTTTATCGATGAAATTGACAAAATTGCTGGTAAGCAGTCGAATAGCGTAGATGTATCACGTGAAGGTGTGCAACGTGACATTTTGCCGATTGTAGAAGGGTCGAATGTTGCGACAAAATACGGATCAGTAAAAACGGATTATATTTTATTCGTTGCAGCTGGAGCGTTCCATATGTCTAAACCGTCGGATTTAATTCCGGAATTGCAAGGGAGATTTCCGATTCGAGTAGAATTAACAAAATTATCGACAGACGATTTTGTTAAAATACTAATCGAGCCTGACAATGCGTTAATTAAACAATATATGGCATTATTAGCGACTGAAGGTATAGAAATTGAATTTTCAGACGAAGCTATTCGTAAGATTGCTGAGATTGCTTATCAAGTTAATCAGGATACAGATAATATTGGAGCAAGAAGACTTCATACGATTATGGAGAAGCTCCTTGAAGATTTATCGTTTGAAGCATCTGAAATTACGTTAGAGAAAATAACGATAACACCTCAATACGTTGAGGAGAAATTAGCAACAATTGCTAAAAATAAAGATGTGAGCCAGTTTATTTTGTAATAGTGTCATCAGGTGACTCGCCCTAGTTTCCAAGTGATGAAAAAATATGTGAGTAACATGTAGGAGGAACTTTTGAAATGGAATTATTAGCAAAAACGAGAAAATTAAATGCGTTATTACAGAGCGCAGCAGGGAAGCCTGTAAACTTTAGAGAAATGTCTGACACAATGTGTGAAGTAATCGAAGCAAACGTATTCGTAGTTAGCCGTCGTGGTAAATTACTAGGTTATGCAATTCACCAACAAATCGAAAACGAACGCATGAAGCAAATGCTTGCAGAACGTCAATTCCCAGAAGAATATACACAAAGCTTATTCAACATTACAGAAACATCTTCAAACTTAGATGTGAACAGTGCTTACACAGCATTCCCAGTAGAAAACAGAGAATTATTTGGTCAAGGTTTAACTACAATCGTACCAATCGTTGGTGGCGGTGAGCGTCTAGGTACATTAGTATTAGCTCGTCTTGGTCAAGAGTTCTTAGATGATGATTTAATCCTTGCTGAGTACAGCTCAACTGTTGTAGGTATGGAAATCTTACGTGAAAAAGCAGAAGAAATCGAAGAGGAAGCACGTAGTAAAGCTGTTGTTCAAATGGCGATCAGCTCATTATCTTACAGTGAGTTAGAAGCGATTGAGCACATCTTCGAAGAATTAAATGGAACAGAAGGTTTACTTGTTGCAAGTAAAATTGCTGATCGCGTAGGAATTACTCGTTCTGTAATCGTAAATGCACTACGTAAATTAGAAAGTGCTGGTGTTATTGAGTCTCGTTCTTTAGGTATGAAAGGAACATACATTAAAGTGCTAAACGACAAGTTTCTACAGGAACTTGCTAAATTAAAAACAAACTAATTTGTAAAAAACTCTCCTCGATTGAGGAGAGTTTTTTATGTGCAATGGATAGATGGTGCTTGTGAAAAGTGTCATAAGCGTGTTTTCTGAGAAAACTATTAATTGTATTTATTTTTTTGCTTAAAAGAAATGAAGGTTGGTAATACTAGAATTCGAGTATGAACAAAGAAAGTTTTACATTGTTCGCATTTTCGACTTGATTGTAATATTTCAGTATGATATAGTAAGCAGTGGTGTCAGTACAAAGTACACACGTTTACTGATTTAAGTGTTGGTGCTACGTTTGTAGTTTCGCTTAGAGATGAAGTAAACGGAGGATATCAAAAACCATTTAGGAGGAACTATATTATGTCAGTAATTTCTATGAAGCAATTGCTTGAAGCTGGTGTTCATTTCGGACATCAAACTCGTCGTTGGAACCCAAAAATGAAGCGTTACATTTTCACAGAGCGTAACGGTATCTACATCATCGACTTACAAAAAACTGTGAAAAAAGTTGAGGAAGCTTACAGAACGATGCGCGACATCGCTGCTGAAGGCGGAGACATCTTATTCGTAGGTACTAAAAAACAAGCACAAGAAGCTATTAAAGAAGAAGCAACTCGTGCTGGTATGTACTTCGTTAACCAACGTTGGTTAGGCGGAACTTTAACAAACTTCCAAACAATCCAAAAGCGTATCAAGCGTCTTAAAGACATCGAAAGAATGCAAGAAGATGGTACTTTCGAAGTACTTCCTAAGAAAGAAGTTGTTCAACTTAAAAAAGAGTTAGAGCGTCTTGAGAAATTCTTAGGCGGTATTAAAGATATGAAAGGTCTTCCAAGTGCATTATTCGTAGTAGACCCTCGTAAAGAGCGTATTGCAGTTGCTGAAGCACGCAAATTACACATTCCAATCATCGGTATCGTTGATACAAACTGTGATCCAGACGAAATCGATCACGTTATCCCAGCAAACGATGATGCAATTCGTGCTGTAAAACTTCTTACATCTAAAATGGCAGACGCGATCCTTGAAGCAAAACAAGGTGAAGAAACTGTTACTGCGTAACAAAGTTGGAAAGGTGATAAGGGGTTCGGCCTTTTATCACCTTTTTTAAGGTATAAACACCTTTATAAAAGGTATAAATACATATTTTAGGAGGATGAAAAGTATGGCAATCACTGCTCAAATGGTAAAAGAATTACGTGAAAAAACTGGCGCAGGTATGATGGACTGCAAAAAAGCTTTAACAGAAACTAACGGCGACATGGAGAAGGCAATTGACTTCTTACGTGAAAAAGGTATTGCGAAAGCTGCTAAAAAAGCTGACCGCATTGCTGCTGAAGGTTTAACTTTCATCGAAACAAACGGTAACGACGCTTTAATCTTAGAATTAAACTCTGAAACTGATTTCGTTGCGAAAAACGAAGGTTTCCAAACACTAATTAAAGAATTAGCTGCTCACTTATTAACTAACAAACCAGCTAACGTTGAAGAAGCTATGGCTCAAACAATGGAAAACGGTAAAAAAGTTGAAGAGCACATCAACGAAGCAATCGCTAAAATTGGTGAAAAACTTACACTTCGTCGTTTCGAAATCGTATCAAAAACTGATGCAGATGCATTCGGCGCTTACCTACACATGGGTGGACGCATTGGTGTATTAACAGTTCTTGAAGGTTCTACTGATGAAGCTGCTGCTAAAGATGTTGCAATGCACATCGCTGCAGTTAACCCTAAATACATCGACCGCGATGCTGTAACAGCTGAAGAAGTTGAGCATGAGCGTCAAGTATTAACACAACAAGCATTAAACGAAGGCAAGCCTGAGAAAATCGTTGCAAAAATGGTTGAAGGCCGTTTAGGCAAATTCTTCGAAGAGATTTGCTTACTTGACCAAGCATTCGTTAAAAACCCTGATATGAAAGTTCGTCAGTTCGTTGACTCTAAAGGCGGAACATTAAAAGGATTCGTTCGCTACGCTGTTGGTGAAGGTATCGAAAAACGCGAAGACAACTTTGCTGAAGAAGTAATGAACCAAGTAAAAGGTAGCAACTAATACAGATTAGGGAACACATTGTGTTCCCTTTTTTAAAATAAAGATGTAAGCAATTGGAGGTTCATTATGAGTAAACCGAAATATAATCGTGTCGTTTTAAAGCTAAGTGGAGAAGCTTTAGCTGGAGAGCAAGGATTTGGAATTAACCCAACTGTTATTAAGTCAGTTGCGGAACAAGTAAAAGAAATTGCAGAACTTGATGTAGAGGTTGCTGTTGTTGTTGGTGGCGGTAACATTTGGCGTGGGAAAATTGGAAGTGAAATGGGCATGGATCGTGCAGGGGCAGATTACATGGGCATGTTAGCGACAGTTATGAATTCGTTAGCTCTTCAAGATAGCTTGGAGAATATCGGAATTCAAACTCGTGTACAAACTTCAATTGAGATGCGTCAAGTTGCAGAACCTTACATTCGTCGTAAAGCAGTTCGTCACTTAGAGAAAAAACGTGTTGTTATCTTTGCAGCAGGTACAGGTAACCCATACTTCTCTACAGATACAACAGCAGCATTACGTGCGGCAGAAATTGAAGCAGATGTAATTTTAATGGCGAAAAACAATGTAGATGGTGTATATAATGCGGATCCATCTATTGATCCAACAGCTACGAAATATGAAACGCTTACTTACTTAGACGTATTAAAAGAAGGTTTAGGTGTAATGGATTCTACAGCTTCTTCTCTATGTATGGATAATGATATTCCATTAATTGTATTCTCAGTTATGGAAAAAGGTAATATTAAACGTGCCGTTTTAGGCGAAAATATCGGAACAGTGGTAAGGGGGAAATAAATATGGGACAACAAGTATTGAAGTCTTCAAATGAAAAAATGGAAAAAGCAGTTGCTGCTTATTCTCGTGAATTAGCAACAGTTCGTGCTGGCCGTGCAAACGCGTCTGTATTAGATAAGGTACAAGTTGATTACTATGGTGCACCAACACCAGTTGTGCAATTAGCGAACATTACAGTTCCAGAAGCGCGTTTACTAGTAATTCAACCTTATGATAAAACTTCTATCGGTGATATTGAAAAAGCAATTTTAAAAGCAGATTTAGGCTTAAATCCTTCTAATGATGGAACTGTAATTCGTATTGCATTCCCTGCATTAACAGAAGAACGTCGTCGTGATCTTGTAAAAGTTGTGAAAAAATATGCTGAAGAAGCTAAAGTTGCTGTTCGTAACGTACGTCGTGACGGAAATGATGATCTTAAGAAGCTTGAAAAAGCTGGCGAGATTACAGAAGATGATTTAAGAGGATATACTGAAGATATCCAAAAAGAAACAGATAAATATATTGCAAAAGTTGACGAAATCGCAAAAAACAAAGAAAAAGAAATCATGGAAGTGTAATAGCGATAACTTCGCAATTATGACCCTCTTCTTAAGGGGGTCTTTTTACACTTTTAGGCATACGTCTGCTTGCTGGAGGGTATGAATGATGTTTAAAAACTTTCCTTTTTTTAAAGGTAAAAAGGACACATCGTTTGATCATCTCGTTGAAGAAGTGAAAAAAGGATATATCCCAGAACATATTGCCATCATTATGGATGGGAATGGAAGATGGGCAAAGAGTAGAGCAATGCCTCGTATTGCGGGACATCATGAAGGTATGCAAGTTGTAAAGAAAATTACAAAATTTGCAAGTAAACTTAATGTGAAAGTGTTAACTCTTTATGCTTTTTCAACTGAGAACTGGAAAAGACCGAAAAAGGAAGTTGATTATTTAATGAAGCTTCCAGAAGAATTTCTAGGTACATTTTTACCAGAATTGATTGAAGAAAACGTACAAGTCCGAGTAATAGGGCAAAAAGATCGTCTTCCTACGCATACACGCAGAGCGATGGAGAAAGCCATGGAAGATACGAAAGAGAATACGGGATTAATTCTTAATTTCGCGTTAAACTATGGAAGTCGAGATGAAATCGTTTCTGCTGTGCAACATATGATGAAAGATAATGAGGAAGGAAAAATTCGTTCTGAAGAGGTAAGTGAAGAAATGCTTTCCTCCTACTTAATGACGAGTTCTTTACCTGATCCAGAGTTGTTAATCCGAACAAGCGGAGAGCTACGTATTAGTAATTTCATGTTATGGCAAATTGCATATTCGGAGTTTTGGTTTACAGACGTGTATTGGCCAGACTTCAAAGAAGAACATTTGCTAAATGCGATTACTGACTTTCAACATAGAGGGCGCAGATTCGGAGGCGTGTAGAAAGAGAGGGTTTGGTAGTGAAACAGAGAATTATTACTGGAGTGGTTGCTGCCGCGCTATTCATTCCCATCGTAATATACGGTGGCGTGCCTTTTACGGTTTTAGTGTATGCACTTGCTTCTATAGGTTTATATGAATTAATTCGTATGAATAAGCTTACGCTTATTTCAGTACCGACAGTTTTAGCTGCAGTATTATTGTGGATTCTTTTAATTCCAAGTAGTGCATCAGAACTGTTTACATGGATTGGATTAGGTAAATTGGAAATCACATTTGTGATTGTTTTATTACTTTTATCATATACAGTCCTTTCTAAGAATACATTTACTTTTGATAATGCTTCATTTTTACTGATGGCAACGACATATGTGGCAATGGGATTCTTATATTTAAATGAAACGAGAATATTAGGAATTAAATATGTATTTTGCGCATTATTTGTTATATGGGCTACTGATTCAGGCGCATATTTCGTAGGAAAAGCATTGGGCAAGAGAAAATTGTGGCCAGAAATCAGTCCAAATAAAACGATTGAAGGTTCATTAGGGGGCATCGTTTGTGGAATTATTGTGGCACTTGTTTACAACGTGTTCTTCCCAGTCGAATCGAATGTAGTAATTTTAATTGTGCTGACAATTATTATTTCTATTTTTGGACAAATTGGTGATTTAGTACAATCTGCTTTTAAACGTCATTATGGCGTAAAGGATTCAGGTACAATTTTACCTGGGCATGGTGGTATATTAGACCGAACAGATAGTTGGTTATTCGTTTTACCAATTCTCTACTTCTTATTACAATATAATTAATAAATGAACGAGGGGTTGGAGTCATGAAAAACATTAGTTTATTAGGTGCAAGCGGATCAATTGGTACACAAACTTTAGATGTATTACGCTCGCACCCAGACCAATTCCGTCTCGTTGCTTTTTCTGTAGGGAAAAATATTGACTACGCAGTAAAGGTAATTCAAGAATTTTCTCCGCAAATCGTCTCTGTGCAAAGAGAGGAAGATGTTTTAAAATTACAATCTGTTTCTGGTAATACAAAAATTGTATATGGTAGTGAAGGACTTTTAGAAGTAGCATTACATCCAGATGCGGAGATTGTAGTAAATGCTGTTGTAGGTAGCGTAGGGTTGTTACCAACACTTCGTGCAATTGAGGCGAAAAAAACAATTGGAATTGCAAATAAAGAAACGTTAGTAACTGCAGGACATCTTGTAATGGAAGCAGCACGAAAACATAATGTTTCGTTACTTCCAGTTGATAGTGAACATTCGGCTATTTTTCAATGCTTGAATGGTGAAAATGAAAAAAGAATTTCTCGTCTTATTATAACGGCTTCTGGTGGAAGTTTCCGCGATAAAACGAGGGATGAATTGCATCATGTGACCGTAGAAGATGCGCTTCGACATCCAAACTGGTCAATGGGTTCGAAAATTACAATTGATTCTGCTACAATGATGAATAAGGGACTAGAAGTAATTGAAGCACATTGGCTTTTTGGTATCCCTTATGAGCAAATCGATGTTGTTTTACATAAAGAAAGTATTATCCATTCTATGGTTGAATTTGAAGATCGTAGTGTAATGGCGCAGCTTGGTTCACCTGATATGCGAGTACCAATTCAATACGCACTTACATATCCTGATAGATTGCCTCTTTCAGACACAAAACAGTTAAACTTATGGGAAATAGGGACGTTGCATTTTGAGAAAATGGACCAAGAACGATTCCGTTGTTTACGTTTTGCGTATGAAGCTGGAAAAGCAGGTGGAAGTATGCCAGCTGTAATGAACGCAGCGAATGAAGTAGCTGTTGAAGCCTTTTTACAAAAGAGAATTGATTTCTTAACAGTGGAAGACCTCATTGAAAAAGCAATGAACCATCACAATGTCATTGCACGACCGAGCTTAGAGGAAATTTTGGAAATTGATGCGGCCACAAGACGGTTTGTGATGGAACAAATTTAGCAAAGGTGGTTATGGAATTGAATACAGCGATTGCCTTTATATTAATTTTCGGTGCACTCGTATTTTTCCATGAGCTAGGGCATCTATATTTCGCAAAAAGAGCAGGTATTTTATGCCGCGAGTTTGCGATTGGTTTTGGTCCGAAAATATTCTCATTTGAAAAGAATGAAACGGTGTATACGATTCGATTACTGCCCCTTGGTGGCTATGTAAGAATGGCTGGCGAGGATGCGGACACAGTTGAGTTAAAGCCTGGGAAAAAGGTTGGCCTTGTATTAAATGAAAAAGACGAAGTTGTGAAATTAGTTTTTGATGGATATGAAAAGTATCCAAATGTTCGTGTTATTGAAGTCGAACAAGCTGATTTGGAGCATAATTTAACAATTTCGGGCTATGAAGAGTACGAGGAAGAGCTTCAAACATTCCGAGTGAATGAAAAGGCTCGTATTATTACTGCGGGGGAAGAAATTCAAATTGCTCCGTATAATAGACAATTTGGCTCGAAAAAACTAGGGCAACGCGCTTTAACAATCTTCGCGGGTCCTGCAATGAACTTCATTTTAGCATTTGTTATTTTTGTGATTCTTGGATTTGTACAAGGGGTCCCTATTGACAAACCAATGGTCGGAAAAGTGATGGATAACAGTGCAGCACAGCAAGCTGGATTGAAAGAGAATGATACAATTCAAGCTATTGATGGGAAAAACACAAGTACATGGAAAGATGTTGTTACTATTGTACGTGAAAACCCAAATAAAGAAATTACGTTACAAGTAAAGCGTGATAATGAACAGTTTAATGTGAAAGTAACGCCAACACTCGATAAAGAAGGAAAAGACGAAGTTGGTAGAATCGGTGTTTATTCTCCTGTAGAGAAAACAGTAATGGGTTCTATTAAATCAGGATTTGAACAAACGTACCAATGGACGAAACTAATTTTTGAATCTCTTGTTAAATTAGTAACTGGTCAATTTTCTATTAATGAGTTGTCAGGTCCAGTAGGAATTTATAATCTAACAGATCAAGTTGTAGATTATGGGTTTACGCGTGTACTAAGTTTAGCTGCAGTTCTAAGCATTAATCTTGGTTTATTTAATTTATTACCAGTTCCTGCTTTAGATGGTGGCCGTTTATTCTTCTTCTTAATTGAAGCGTTACGAGGGAAACCAATTGATCGCCAAAAAGAAGGAATGGTTCACTTTATTGGTTTTGCATTATTAATGTTACTTATGTTAGTTGTAACTTGGAATGACATTCGTAAGTTTTTCTTGTAAAATAAAGTGAAACTTATAATGAAATAGAGCTCGTAGAATAAAATCCCTCACCTAACTCGAGGTGAGGGGTTTTACTGCGTGTAAGAGTAAAATGAAGAGGTGCAAATAAATGAAACAAAGTATGGTATTCAGTCCTACATTACGTGAAGTTCCAGCTGATGCTGAAATTAAGAGTCATCAGTTATTACTTCGTGCAGGTTTTATGCGTCAAAATGCTTCTGGTATTTATAGCTTCCTACCATTTGGATTAAAAGTATTACACAAAGTAGAACGTATCGTTCGAGAAGAAATGGAGCGCGCAGGAGCTGTAGAATTATTAATGCCAGCTATGCAAGCTGCAGAATTATGGCAAGAATCAGGTCGTTGGTATTCTTACGGATCTGAATTAATGCGTATGAAAGATCGTAACGCTCGTGAATTCGCATTAGGAGCGACACATGAGGAAGTAATTACGGATCTTGTGCGTGATGAAGTGAAATCATATAAAAAATTACCGTTAACATTATACCAAATTCAAACAAAATTCCGTGATGAGCAAAGACCTCGTTTCGGCTTATTACGTGGAAGAGAGTTTCTAATGAAAGATGCATACTCTTTCCATGCTACACAAGAGAGCTTAGATGAAGTATACGATCGCTTATATAAAGCATACTCTAACATTTTTGCTCGCTGTGGCTTGAATTTCCGTGCAGTTATTGCTGATTCTGGAGCAATGGGCGGAAAAGATACACATGAATTTATGGTATTATCTGATGTTGGTGAAGATACAATTGCATACTCTGACACATCTGATTATGCAGCAAACATCGAAATGGCTCCTGTTGTAGCTACGTATACGAAGAGTGACGAAGCAGAAAAAGCACTTGAAAAAGTAGCAACACCAGACCAAAAAGCAATTGAAGAAGTATCTGCATTCTTAAACATTGCAGCTGACAAGTGCATTAAGTCTATGGTGTTTAAAGTAGATGAGAAATTAGTAGTTGTACTTGTTCGTGGTGATCACGAAGTAAACGATGTGAAAGTGAAAAATGTATACGGCGCTTCAGTTGTTGAGCTTGCTTCTCATGAAGAAGTAAAAGCATTATTAAATTGTGAAGTTGGTTCATTAGGACCGATTAATGTAACAGGTGATATCGAAATTATTGCTGATCACGCTGTAGCATCAATTGTTAACGGATGTTCAGGAGCGAATGAAGAAGGGTTCCATTATGTAAATGTAAATCCAGAACGTGACTTTAAAGTAAGTCAATATACAGATTTACGCTTTATTCAAGAAGGAGACCAATCTCCAGATGGAAACGGAACAATTCTTTTCGCACGCGGAATTGAAGTTGGTCATGTATTCAAATTAGGAACTCGTTATAGTGAAGCAATGAACGCAACATTCCTAGATGAAAATGGAAAAACACAACCACTTATTATGGGTTGTTACGGTATCGGTGTATCTCGTACAGTAGCAGCAATTGCAGAGCAATTTAACGATGAGAACGGCTTAGTTTGGCCAAAAGTGGTAGCACCGTTCCATGTGCATGTAATTCCAGTAAATATGAAATCTGATGCACAACGTGAAATGGGTGAAAATATCTACAACTCATTACAAGAACAAGGCTATGAAGTGTTATTAGACGATCGTGCAGAACGTGCAGGTGTTAAATTTGCAGATGCAGATTTATTCGGTCTTCCAGTTCGTGTTACAGTTGGTAAAAAAGCAGACGAAGGTATTGTAGAAGTGAAAGTACGTGCTACAGGTGAGTCTGAAGAAGTAAAAGTAGAAGAACTTCAAACATATATTGCAAATATTTTAAAATAAGAAGAGGTACCTCGTAATGGGGTACCTTCTCTTTCTTTGTAAACGTATTTTGTAAAAGAAGAGGTGAGAAATCTTTCTTTGTGGTACGTTTCAATTTATAATAGCAAATGGAAGGAGAGTGCTTATGTCTTTAACAAATGAACAACAAGAGCGATTTCAAATTTTGCTCCAGCAGTTGCAAATACCAGACGACCTTATAAATCAATATTTACAAGGCGGTGGTATTGAAAGGCTCGTTATTGATAAAGCGAATAAAAGTTGGCATTTTGATTTACAAGTGCCACGTATTTTGCCTACAGAATTATATGAATTGCTAGAAACAAAGCTTAAGCAATCATTTTCTCATATTGCAAGAACAACATTTGCATTAGAAACAGAGAATAAACAATTTACAGAAGAAGAAGTGAGGGCGTATTGGCCGCTTTGTACGGAACGAATTACATTTTCACCTATGTTCGCATACTTAAAGAAGCAGCTTCCACAGGTGAATGGAGTGAAGTTGCTAATAAATGTAAATAACGAGCTGGAGTCTACGGCTTTAAAGAAAAACGTTGCGAAACCAGTAGGGGATCAATACGAAGTTTTTGGATTCCCGCGTTTTCAGTTAGACACACATATACAGCAAAATACAGAAGAAATGCAAAAGTTTCGTGAACAAACGCAGCAAGAAGACCGTGAGCGTGTTATACAAGCTATGGAAGAAATGGCGAAGAAGCAAGCTGAAGAAAGCAGCGTTGTGTATGAAGGACCGATTACACTCGGGTATCTTATTAAGCCAGATGAAGAGATTACACCGATGCGAGAAATTCAAGATGAAGAAAGAAGAAAAACGGTTCAAGGATATGTCTTCCATGTAGAAACAAAAGAGCTTCGTAGTGGGCGTACGTTATTAACTTTAAAAATAACGGATTATACGGATTCTATTATGATCAAAATGTTCTCGCGTGACAAAGAAGATATTCCAATGCTGCAATCCTTGAAAAAAGGAATGTGGGTGAAAGCGCGTGGTTCTGTTCAAAACGATACATTCGTTCGAGATTTAGTAATGATTGCAAATGATATTAATGAAATAACAGGACCGTCTCGTAAAGATAAAGCACCAGAAGGCGAAAAACGAGTAGAGCTGCATCTCCATACTCCGATGAGTCAAATGGACGCTGTCACTCCAGTTTCTAAGCTTGTTGCTCAAGCTGGTAAATGGGGACATGAGGCTATTGCGGTTACAGATCATGCCGTGGCTCAGTCCTTCCCAGAGGCGTATTCTGCAGGGAAGAAGGCTGGTGTTAAAGTTATATATGGTGTAGAAGCAAATCTAGTTAATGATGGTGTACCGATAGCGTATAACGAAGCGCATCGTTTACTTGCAGAGGAAACGTATGTTGTTTTCGACGTTGAGACGACAGGTTTATCAGCTGTATACGATACAGTCATTGAGTTGGCTGCCGTAAAAGTAAAGGGTGGCGAAATTATTGATCGCTTTGAATCTTTCGCAAATCCACATCAACCATTATCAGCGACGATTATTGAATTGACAGGTATTACGGATGATATGTTAACTGATGCACCTGAAGTGGACGAAGTGTTTAAACAGTTTGAGGAATGGATGGGCGACCATACACTTGTTGCCCATAACGCGAGCTTTGATATGGGCTTTATTAACGTAGGTTTTAAAAAGGCTGGACTAGAAAAAACGAATAATCCAGTTATTGATACGTTAGAACTTGCACGATTTTTATTCCCAGAAATGAAAAATCATCGATTAAATACGATGTGTAAAAAACTTGATATTGAATTAACACAACATCACCGTGCGATTTATGATACAGAAGCGACGGGATATTTACTTGTGAAAATGTTGAAAGACGTAATTGAAAAGGGATTTGAATATCACGATCAATTAAATGATAGCATGGGACAAGGGGATGCGTATAAGCGTGGCCGTCCAAGTCATATGACGTTACTTGCCACATCGGATGTTGGATTGAAAAATTTATATAAACTTGTTTCATATTCTCACCTTAATTACTTTTACCGTGTACCACGTGTGCCGAGGTCACTATTAAAAAAATATCGTGAAGGAATTTTAGTAGGAACGGCTTGTGATAAAGGTGAAGTGTTCGAGGCAATGATGCAAAAGGCACCTGAAGAGGTAGAAGAAATTGCCCAGTTCTATGATTACATTGAAGTAATGCCTCCAGAGGTGTTGCGTCATTTAGTAGAACGTGAGCTTGTTCGAGACGAAGGTCAATTAAAAACAATTATTTCTAACTTAGTAAAACTAGGTGAGACGTTAGATAAACCAGTTGTTGCTACAGGAAACGTGCATTATTTAGACCCTGAGGATGCGATGTATCGTAAAATTTTAGTCAGTTCGCAGGGCGGAGCCAATCCGTTAAATCGACATTCATTACCGCCAGTACATTTCCGTACAACTGATGAGATGTTAGAATGTTTTTCATTCTTAGGTGAAGACAAAGCGAAAGAAGTTGTTGTAACAAATACACAAAAGATTGCGTCATTAATTGGTGATGTGCATCCAGTAAAAGACGATCTATACACACCGAAAATTGAAGGTGCTGATGATGAAACGCGTGATATGAGTTATAAAATGGCGCGTAGCATTTATGGTGAAGAGCTACCGGAAATTGTAGAAGCACGTTTAGAAAAAGAATTAAAAAGTATTATTGGGCATGGATTCGCCGTAATTTATTTAATTTCACATAAGCTTGTGAAAAAATCGTTAGTAGACGGATATCTAGTAGGTTCGCGTGGATCGGTAGGGTCATCATTTGTTGCAACGATGATGGAAATTACAGAAGTAAACCCATTACCACCACACTATGTATGTCCGAAGTGTAAGCAATCAGAATTCTTTAATGATGGTTCTGTAGGTTCTGGTTTTGACTTACCAGATAAAGAATGTCCTGCTTGTAATATTCCATATGTAAAAGATGGACATGACATTCCTTTCGAAACGTTCCTTGGATTTAAAGGAGATAAGGTGCCCGATATCGATTTGAACTTCTCCGGGGAATACCAACCACGTGCCCATAACTATACGAAAGTACTGTTCGGTGAAGACTATGTATATCGCGCAGGAACGATTGGTACAGTTGCGGAAAAAACTGCTTACGGATATGTAAAAGGTTATGCAAATGATCATAACTTAACGATTCGAAATGCAGAGATTGATCGCTTAGTAGCAGGGTGTACCGGTGTAAAACGTACAACAGGACAGCATCCAGGCGGTATTATCGTTGTGCCAGATTACATGGATATCTTTGATTTCTCACCAATACAGTACCCAGCTGATTCAATTGGTGCTGAATGGAGAACAACGCATTTTGATTTCCACTCGATTCATGATAATTTATTAAAACTTGATATACTAGGACACGATGATCCGACCGTTATTCGTATGTTACAAGATTTAAGTGGTATTGATCCGAAAACAATCCCAACGGATGATCCAGAAGTAATGAAAATTTTCTCTGGTCCAGAATCGTTAGGGGTAACGGAAGAGCAAATTAACTGTAAAACAGGTACACTTGGTATACCAGAGTTTGGTACAAAATTCGTAAGACAGATGTTAGAAGAGACAAAACCGACGACATTCTCAGAGTTAGTCCAAATTTCTGGACTATCACATGGTACTGACGTATGGCTTGGTAATGCAAACGAGTTAATTTATAACGGTACATGTACGCTGAGCGAAGTTATCGGTTGTCGTGATGACATCATGGTATATTTAATCTATCAAGGTCTAGATCCATCATTAGCCTTCAAAATCATGGAGTCGGTTCGTAAAGGTAAAGGTGTACCGGAAGAATGGGAAGAAGACATGAAAAATAATAATGTACCAGGTTGGTATATTGATTCATGTAAGAAGATTAAATACATGTTCCCTAAAGCCCATGCGGCTGCTTACGTACTTATGGCTGTACGTATCGCATACTTTAAAGTACATTTTGCACTGTTATTCTATGCCGCATATTTTACAGTTCGTGCAGATGATTTTGATGTAGAGGCAATGGCGAAAGGTTCAGCATCTATACGTGCAAGAATTGATGAAATTGCTCAAAAAGGATTGGATGCAGCGCCGAAAGAGAAAAGTTTATTAACAGTACTAGAAATGACACTTGAAATGTGTGAGCGTGGATACTCATTCCAAAAGGTGGATTTATACCGCTCACATGCAACAGAATTTATTATTGATGGAGACACATTAATTCCTCCATTTAATGCGGTACCTGGTCTTGGTACAAACGCAGCTTTAAGTATTGTGGAAGCACGTAAAAATGGAGACTTCTTATCAAAAGAGGACTTGCAGCAGCGTAGTAAGGTTTCGAAAACAATTATTGAGTATTTAGATAGTCAAGGTTGTTTAGGAGATTTACCGGATCAAAACCAGTTATCACTGTTCTAGTAGGTAGGAAAAGTCTTTGCAAATCAACATTTCCTATGATATACTATTAACCGAGATAACCATGTCATGTATATTGTGTAAAGAAAAGAGTGGGGAAACCCACTCTTTCGTGTTACTATCTATGTTTTCTCTACGTAGATAGGTAAAAGATTTCTGTCGTATATACATATTTTGTTACAAGTTTTACTTCTTAAATTTGGTAATACTAAGACAGATAATCCCTGCTGAACAGCAGGGGCTTTTGTTAGCTAACGAGAAAGAATAAGATAGACCGTTTTTAAAGTGGCGGGGTCTTCTTCTTTTAAATGGTACATGACGGCAGGAAGGAGGCTGTTTATGGATAAGAAAGTCACAGAAGTTGTAGAAGCATTTGCGCAGCCGATCGTTGAAGAGTTAAATCTTGAACTTGTAGATGTAGAGTATGTGAAAGAAGGACAAGACTGGTTCTTACGCGTATTCATCGATTCTGAAAAGGGAGTCGACATTGAAGAATGCGGTGCGGTAAGTGAACGTTTAAGCGAAGCTTTAGATAAAGAGGATCCAATTCCTCATCTTTACTTTTTGGATGTATCATCTCCTGGAGCGGAACGCCCATTAAAGAAAGAAAAAGACTTCCAGCAAGCGGTAGGAAAACAAGTGGCAATTAAAACATATGAGCCGATTGATGGTGAAAAGATGTTTGAAGGAAAACTGCTTTCTTACGATGGTACAACAATAACATTATTATTAACAATTAAAACACGTAAAAAAGAAATCCAAATTTCGATGGATAAAGTCGCAAATGCGCGACTTGCTGTTACGTTTTAGTTAGAAGGGGGATCTTCATGAGCACTGAGTTATTAGATGCTTTGCTCGTATTAGAATCTGAAAAAGGCATTAGCAAAGACATTATTATTGATGCGATTGAAGCAGCTTTAATCTCTGCTTATAAGCGCAATTTTAATCAAGCACAAAACGTTCGTGTGAGCTTTAACCCAGAAGTGGGAACAATTCAAGTTTTAGCACGTAAAGACGTAGTAGACAATGTGTTTGATCCACGTCTTGAAATTTCTGTAGAGGAAGCAAGACAAATTAATCCAAACTACCAAGATGGTGACGTACTAGAAATTGAAGTAACACCAAAAGACTTTGGTCGTATTGCAGCACAAACTGCAAAACAAGTTGTCACACAACGAGTGCGTGAAGCAGAGCGCGGTGTTATTTACTCTGAGTTTAGTGACCGTGAAGAAGATATTATGGTAGGTATTGTACAACGTCAAGATGCTCGTTTCATCTATGTAAGCTTAGGAAAAGTAGAAGCTTTATTACCTGTAAGTGAGCAAATGCCTAATGAGCAATACAAACCACATGATCGTATTCGCGTATTCATTACGAAAGTAGAAAAAACGACAAAAGGACCACAAATTTACGTATCACGTACACATCCTGGTCTTTTAAAACGTTTATTCGAAATGGAAGTTCCTGAAATCTATGATGGAACTGTAGAAATTCGTTCTGTAGCACGTGAAGCTGGCGATCGCTCTAAGATCTCTGTATATGCAGAGAACACTGATGTTGATCCAGTTGGTTCTTGTGTAGGACCAAAAGGGCAACGTGTACAACGCATTGTAGACGAATTAAAAGGTGAAAAAATTGACATCGTCCGCTGGTCAAATGATCCAGTTGAATATGTTGCAAATGCATTAAGCCCATCACAAGTTGTTAAAGTACTTGTAGATGAAGAAGAAAAAGCGACAACAGTAGTTGTTCCAGACCACCAGTTATCATTAGCTATCGGTAAGCGTGGACAAAATGCACGTCTTGCAGCTAAATTAACAGGCTGGAAAATTGATATTAAGAGTGAGTCTGATGCGAAACAACTTGGTATTGTAACAGAAGAAGATAGCGTAATCGCATTTGGATTCGATTCAGTGGAAGACGAAATCGAATAGAGGTGATGAGTATGAGCAATCGAAAAGTTCCGTTACGAAAATGTGTTGCAACGCAAGAAATGAAATCAAAACGAGAGCTCGTTCGCATTGTTCGTTCCAAAGAGGGAGAAGTGTCCATTGATTTAACTGGGAAAAAATCAGGACGAGGTGCTTACTTGTCGAAGGACAAGGAGAGCATTCTTCAAGCTCAAAAGAAAAATGTTTTGGAACATCATCTAAAAGCGAAAATCGACGGTTCTTTATATGAAGAGCTTCTTGAGCTTGTTGAGAAGGAGTCGAAATAAGTGTCCGATTGGAAATCGTTTTTAGGACTAGCAAACCGGGCTCGGAAAATTATTTCGGGTGAAGAACTCGTTTTAAAAGAAGTACGAAGTGGCAAAGCAAAACTTGTATTGCTATCTGAAGATGCGTCAGTAAATACTACAAAACGCATCACAGATAAAACTACGTACTACAACGTACCAATGAGAAAGGTCGAAAATCGACAACAATTAGGGCATGCGATTGGGAGAGATGAGCGAGTCGTTGTAGCTGTGTTAGATGTAGGCTTTGCGAAAAAGCTGCGTAGCATGCTCGATACAAATTACCGGGGGTGAAGGTATGAGTAAAATTCGAGTGCATGAATATGCAAAAAAACATAATATCTCAAGTAAAGATCTTATGACAAAACTAAAAGAAATGAATATCGAGGTTTCGAATCATATGACAATGTTAGACGATGAAGTAGTAAATAAATTAGATAATGAATATCAAACTGAAAAACCTTCTGTTGCAGATGAGTTTGAAGTAGAAGAAAAAGTTGTTCGCAGTAAAAAGAACAGCAATAAGAAAAAGAAAAAAGGCAAAGGAAACGAAGACAAACGTCAAGAGAACTTTGCTGGTAGACAACAAACTCAAATTGTAGAAACACCAGATAAAATTACTTTCTCTGGAAGCCTTACAGTAGGAGATCTTGCTAAAAAATTAAGCAAAGAGCCATCTGAAATTATTAAGAAGCTCTTCATGCTTGGAATTATGGCGACAATTAACCAAGACTTGGATAAAGATACAATTGAGTTAATTGCTAACGACTACGGTATTGAAGTAGAAGAAGAAGTAATTGTAAGCGAGACTGAGTTTGAAACATTCATTGATGAGCAAGATGATGAAGAGAACTTAAAAGAACGTCCAGCTGTAGTTACAATCATGGGACACGTTGACCATGGTAAAACAACATTACTGGATTCTATTCGTAACTCAAAAGTAACTGCAGGCGAAGCGGGTGGAATTACTCAGCATATCGGTGCATATCAAGTTGAAGTAAACGATAAGAAGATTACATTCTTAGATACACCTGGTCACGCAGCATTTACAACGATGCGTGCTCGTGGGGCACAAGTAACGGATATTACAATCCTTGTTGTTGCAGCGGATGACGGTGTTATGCCACAAACGGTTGAAGCAATTAACCATGCGAAGGCAGCAGGAGTACCAATTATTGTTGCTGTGAATAAAATGGATAAACCAGCTGCAAACCCTGATCGCGTAATGCAAGAACTAACTGAATATGAATTAGTTCCAGAAGCTTGGGGCGGAGATACTATTTTCGTACCAATTTCTGCAATTCAAGGCGAAGGCATTGACAACTTACTAGAAATGATCCTTCTTGTAAGTGAAGTAGAAGAATATAAAGCAAATCCAAACCGCTATGCAACTGGTACAGTAATCGAAGCACAGCTTGATAAAGGTAAAGGAACTATCGCGACATTACTTGTTCAAAATGGTACGCTTCGAGTTGGAGATCCAATCGTTGTTGGAACTTCATTCGGACGTGTTCGTGCAATGGTAAGTGATATTGGTCGTCGTGTAAAAGTTGCTGGTCCATCAACTCCTGTTGAAATTACTGGTTTAAACGAAGTACCACAGGCTGGAGATCGTTTCATGGCATTTGCTGATGAGAAGAAAGCTCGTCAAATTGGTGAATCACGTGCACAAGAAGCGTTAGTTGCACAACGTGGTGAGAAATCTAAATTAAGCCTTGAAGATTTATTCCAACAAATCCAAGAGGGCGATGTAAAAGAAATTAACTTAATCGTAAAAGCAGACGTACAAGGTTCTGTTGAAGCGATGGCAGCATCACTTCGTAAAATTGATGTTGAAGGCGTAAAAGTTAAAATCATTCACACTGGTGTAGGTGCGATTACAGAATCTGATATCATTTTAGCTTCTGCATCTAATGCAATTGTAATTGGATTTAACGTACGTCCAGATGTGAACGCGAAGCGTACAGCTGAATTAGAGAACGTTGATATTCGTTTACACCGTATTATTTATAAAGTAATCGAAGAGATTGAAGCAGCTATGCAAGGTATGCTTGATCCAGAATTCGAAGAAAAAGTAATCGGTCAAGCAGAAGTTCGTCAAACGTTTAAAGTAACAAAAGTTGGAACAATCGCAGGTTGTTACGTAACAGACGGTAAAATTACGCGTGATAGTGGCGTACGTATTATCCGTGACGGCGTAGTAATTTTCGAAGGACAACTTGATACGTTAAAACGTTTCAAAGACGACGTAAAAGAAGTTGCACAAAACTATGAGTGTGGTATTACAATTGAGAGATATAATGATCTTAAAGAAGGGGACATCATTGAAGCGTACATTATGGAAGAAGTGAAGCGATGATTATCGCTTCACTCTCATTCGAGTGTATGATTTACGATGTGCATTCTTTAAAAGAGAAACGTGCAATTTTACAACGTGTGTTAACTCGTGTAAAACAGCGCTATAATGTAGCTGTTTCTGAAGTTGGGCACCAAGATGTATGGCAACGTACAGAAATTGCAGTTGTTTCCGTATCCTCAAATCGTGTTATCTGTGAGAAAGAAATGAATCGTGTACTTGAGTACATCGATTCATTTCCTGAAATTGAACGTACAATAACACATTTGGAATGGTATTGAATGAGGTGAAGAGTTATGAAATTACGTGCGAACCGTGTGGGCGAGCAAATGAAAAAAGAATTAGGCGACATTATCAGTCGTAAAATTAAAGACCCACGTATTGGATTTGTTACAGTAACTGATGTACAAGTGAGTGGTGATTTACAAATTGCTAAAGTATATATTTCTGTTTTAGGTGATGAAGAACAGAAAGAAAATACTTTAAAAGGTTTAGCGAAGGCAAAAGGCTTTATTCGTTCAGAAATTGGCCAACGTATTCGTCTTCGTAAAACACCAGAAATTACCTTTGAGTTTGATGAGTCTATCGGATATGGTCATCGAATTGATACACTTTTACATGAAATTAATAAAGACGGTAAACGTGAAGAATAATGGATAGACATTTGTCTATCCATTTTTTCAATGCAAAATAAGTTTTGGATATTTACTACGAGAGAATTATGATGAGGTGAACATATATGGAAGGTGTAGTATTATTACATAAGCCAAAAGGCATGACATCACATGATTGTGTATTTAAATTAAGAAAGATATTGCGAGAAAAGAGAATTGGTCATACGGGAACATTAGACCCTGATGTAACAGGAGTATTACCAATTTGCGTTGGAAGAGCAACGAAAATTGCACAATTTTTAACAAGTGAAACGAAAACATATGAAGGTGAAGTAACATTAGGGTTTTCAACGACAACTGAAGATGCTTCTGGTGAGGTTGTTGAAACGAAAAATGTAGATCGTACTATTACTCGTAAGGAAGTAGAGAAAGTCCTTGCGGAATTAACAGGCACGATTGAACAAATGCCACCAATGTTCTCGGCTGTAAAAGTAAACGGGAAAAAATTATACGAATATGCAAGAGCAGGGCAAGAGGTGGAACGTCCAGTTCGTACAATTATAATTCATGAATTCATATTACTTGATGATCGTGAAGTTTTTGAAGGAGAAAATATTTCATTCCGTTTCCGTGTAACGTGTAGTAAAGGAACATATGTAAGAACGTTAGCTGTAATGATCGGGGAAAAACTTGGTTTCCCATCACATATGTCGCACCTTATAAGAACGGCATCTGGTGAATTTTTATTAGAAGATTGCATATCATTTGAAGAAATTGAAGAAAACGTGCAAAATGGAACAGTAGAGTCTATCTTCATTTCAATTGATGAAGCATTAAGTAAGTTTCCAAAAATGGTTGTAGATGAAAAGCAAGCAGAGAAAATAAAGAATGGTATGTTCTTAAAAAATGAATTAGAAATAACAGCACCATTTATTACAGTGTTTGATAAAAATGATCGTTGCTTAGCAATTTATGAACATCATCCGAAACATCCTGG
The DNA here is from genome assembly GCF_008274905.1 of Bacillus sp. JAS24-2. Lineage (NCBI taxonomy): Bacteria > Bacillati > Bacillota > Bacilli > Caryophanales > Bacillaceae > Bacillus > Bacillus sp. JAS24-2. Next base: position 3,647,977 of record NZ_CP031068.1, on the reverse strand, counting down.
TATGTTAAAGCCGATGAAAGTACTTGTGAATAATCAAGAACTAAAGCTATAATGAATTATTGGAAGGATTATTACAGAAAAAGGTGAATTCAAGCGTGAAACTTATTCATTTAACTCATCCACATGAACAAAATAAATTAGAATTACCACCTACTGTAATGGCATTAGGATTTTTTGATGGCATTCATTTAGGACATCAATGTGTAATTCGAACTGCGAAAAAAATAGCGGACGACCGAGGATATAAAAGTGCAGTTATGACATTTCATCCTCATCCATCTGTTGTTTTAGGAAAAAAGGATGCGCATGTGGAGTATATTACACCGATGCGCGATAAAGAAAAAATAGTCGAAAGCTTAGGAATCGATATATTATATGTAATTAAATTTGATGAATCATTTGCAGGGTTATTACCGCAACAATTTGTAGATGATTATATTATTGGTTTAAATGTAAAGCATGTAGTAGCAGGGTTTGATTATTCATATGGACGTTTAGGAAAAGGAAAGATGGAGACTTTACCATTTCATGCAAGAGGGGAGTTTACACAGACTGTGATTGAAAAAGTTGAATTTCAAGAAGAGAAAGTAAGTTCTACAGCATTACGAAAGTTAATTCGAAATGGCGAAATGGAGCAAATTCCATCTATTTTAGGTAGAGCCTATACTGTAGCGGGAACAGTTATACACGGCGACAAACGTGGACGTCAAATTGGTTTTCCAACAGCTAATGTAGGTTTAAGTGATGAGTATTTATTGCCACCTGTAGGTGTTTATGCAGTGAGATTAAAAGTTCACGGTGAATGGTACGATGGTGTATGTAATATTGGATATAAACCGACTTTTAAAGAAGATGAGCGTCAATTATCAATTGAAGTGCATTTATTTGAATTTAACAAAGATATATACGATCAAAATGTTACAGTAGAGTGGCATATGCGTATAAGAGCAGAAAAGAAATTCAACGGTATTGATGAGTTAGTTGAACAAATCGCAAAAGATAAGAAAACAGCCCAAGAATATTTTGTGAGCGAAAAGAATATACTTGCTTTTTCAAATGAAAAGTAGTATTCTATGTTATGTACTTTATGACAACCATTGCTTGGCATTGCGACTCACCGACGCTTGCTAGGTAATTGGGGGTTTAATTAATAGGAGGTGAAATAGGATGGCTTTAACACAAGAGCGTAAAAATGAAATCATTGCACAATTTAGAACTCATGAGACTGATACTGGTTCTCCAGAGGTTCAAATTGCTGTCCTAACGGAGCAAATTAACACTCTAAACGAGCACTTACGTACTCACAAGAAAGATCATCATTCACGTCGTGGTCTATTAAAGATGGTTGGTAAACGTCGTAACTTACTAACTTACCTTCGTAATAGCGATATCACACGTTACCGTGAATTAATCACAAAGCTTGGCTTACGTCGATAGTCAAAGAAGCGGGAATATTCCCGCTTTTTTGTTAGGTAAAAATATATCTTCTACGCTTTATAGCTTACTTAATTTTAGGCAATACTAGAGGTAGAATATTGTGATATACTATCCATTTACATAGAAGAATTGAATACTTTAAATTGAGAGGGGTACTTAAATGAGTCAAGAAAAGCAAGTCTTCTCGATAGATTTAGCTGGTCGCCAGCTAACAGTTGAAACTGGTCAGCTTGCAAAACAAGCGAACGGAGCAGTATTAGTAAGATATGGCGATACAGCGGTTCTATCTACAGCAACTGCATCAAAAGAAGCAAAAAATGTAGATTTCTTCCCACTTACAGTAAACTATGAAGAGCGTTTATATGCAGTCGGAAAAATTCCTGGCGGTTTCATTAAACGTGAAGGTCGTCCAAGTGAAAAAGCAATTTTGGCAAGTCGTTTAATCGACCGTCCAATCCGTCCACTTTTCGCAGATGGTTTCCGTAACGAAGTACAAGTTGTCAGCATCGTAATGAGTGTTGATCAAGATTGTTCTTCTGAAATGGCAGCTATGCTTGGTTCTTCATTAGCGTTATCGATTTCAGATATTCCATTTGAAGGTCCAATCGCGGGTGCAACAGTTGGTCGTATTAACGGCGAATTCGTTATTAACCCAACAGTAGAACAGCAAGAACAAAGTGATATTCACCTTGTTGTAGCTGGTACGAAAGATGCAATTAACATGGTTGAAGCAGGAGCAGATCAAGTGCCTGAGGAAACAATGTTAGAAGCAATTATGTTTGGTCATGACGAAATTAAACGTCTAATTGCATTCCAAGAAGAGATTGTACAAGCTGTAGGTAAAGAGAAATCAGAAGTGAAACTTTATGAAGTTGACGCTGATCTTAACCAAGCTGTACGTGAAATGGCTGAAGAAGATATGCATTCAGCAATTCAAGTACATGAGAAACATGCACGTGAAGATGCAATTAACGAAGTGAAAAAGCGTGTTATTGAGCATTACGAAGCGCAGGAAGCTGACGCTGATACATTAGGACAAGTAAATGAGATTTTATATAAAATTGTAAAAGAAGAAGTACGTCGTCTTATTACAGTTGAAAAAATCCGCCCAGATGGCCGTAAAGGTGACGAAATCCGTCCATTAGCATCAGAGGTTGGCATTTTATCTCGTACACACGGTTCTGGTTTGTTCACTCGTGGACAAACACAAGCATTAAGTATTTGTACATTAGGTGCATTAGGCGATGTGCAAATTTTAGATGGTCTTGGTGTAGAAGAATCAAAACGCTTTATGCACCATTACAATTTCCCATCATTTAGTGTTGGTGAAACTAGACCAATGCGTGGACCAGGTCGTCGTGAAATCGGTCACGGTGCACTAGGAGAACGCGCACTTGAGCCTGTAATTCCATCTGAAAAAGATTTCCCATACACAGTACGTCTTGTATCTGAAGTTTTAGAATCAAATGGTTCTACTTCACAAGCAAGTATTTGTGGTAGTACTTTAGCAATGATGGATGCTGGTGTTCCACTTAAAGCTCCAGTTGCAGGTATTGCAATGGGTCTAGTTAAAACTGGTGAGCATTACACAATTTTATCTGATATTCAAGGTATGGAAGATCATTTAGGTGATATGGACTTTAAAGTAGCAGGTACAGCACAAGGTGTAACTGCACTACAAATGGACATTAAAATCGATGGTCTATCTCGTGAAATTTTAGAAGAGGCATTACAACAAGCGAAAGTTGGTCGTGTGCACATTCTAAATCATATGTTATCTGTTATTCCAGAGCCACGCACTGAATTATCAGCGTACGCTCCAAAGATTATTACAATGACAATTAATCCAGATAAAATCCGTGACGTTATCGGACCGAGCGGTAAACAAATCAATAAAATTATTGAAGAAACTGGCGTTAAAATTGACATCGAGCAAGATGGCACAGTATTCATTTCTTCAATAAACCAAGAAATGAACGACAAAGCTAAGAAAATTATCGAAGATATCGTTCGCGAAGTACAAGTAGGTGAAATCTACGAAGGAAAAGTGAAACGTGTTGAGAAATTCGGTGCTTTCGTTGAATTATTCAGCGGTAAAGATGGATTAGTTCACATTTCTGAACTTGCACTTGAGCGTGTAGGTAAAGTAGAAGACGTTGTAAAAATCGGTGACGTAATTACGGTTAAAGTTATCGAGATTGACAAGCAAGGTCGTGTTAATCTATCTAGAAAAGTATTGCTAAAAGAAGAGCAAGAAAAAGAAGCTGCTAAAGAAGAAAACAAACAAGAGCAGCAATAAGCGAAAGCCAGTTTAACTGGCTTTTTTTGTTATGTAAAAATATGATTTATATATATTTTTATGTCAGTATAGGTATAGTTTTCATTATAACGCTCAAATTAACAAAGATAAGAAGAAAATGTTTTTTTATATAGTTAATTTGGGAGGGTTTATATGAAAGTTCGTATATTGGCATACATATGTATATTTTCTTTATATGTCAGTTTAGGCTCTTATTCTGTTTTTGCACAGGATAACTTATATGAAGAAATTCAAAAGCATGCAAAACAATATGAGATTGCACCTCAAAATGCGATGATTGATAAGATATGGAAAGCAACACCAGGATATAATGGAAGACAAGTTGATATGGAAGCATCCTATAACAATATGAAGAAGCTAAAGGAATTTGATCAAAAACACCTTGAATTTAAGGAAGTATCACCGAGTGTCCACTTAGAAGATTTATCACCTGCTCCAATTTATAGGGGGCATCCGAATAAAAAGATGGTGGGATTAACAATAAATGTGGCATGGGGAAACGAGTATTTGCCTCGTATATTAGAAATATTGAAAAAGCATGATGTGAAGGCGACTTTCTTTTTAGAAGGACGTTGGGTGAAAGAAAATTTACGATTTGCAAAAATGATTGTCGATGCAAATCAAGAAGTCGGAAATCATTCTTATACGCACCCTAATATGAAAACGCTATCGTCTGATGAAATACGAGAGCAGTTACAAAAAACAAATCGAATGATTGAAGCTGCTACGAATCAAAAGGTGAGATGGTTTGCCCCGCCGAGTGGAAGTTTTCGGGATGAAGTCGTGAAAATCGCTGATGATTTCCAAATGGGAACGATTATGTGGACTGTCGATACAATCGATTGGAAGCGACCTGAGCCAGATGTACTATTGCAGAGAGTAATGAGAAAAATACACCCAGGTGCTATCGTATTAATGCATCCTACTTCGTCAACGGCAGAAGCATTAGATACAATGATTAAAAAATTGAAGGAACAAGGATATAAAGTAGGGAATATAACAGAATTACTGGATGAAAAACGTGTGGATTAAATACATTTGCATGACATTCATCCTTAAACTTGTTATCATTAAATAATAGCACTTATTTAGAGAAACTGGCAGTAGGAGGAAAGTTTTTGATTAAAAAATATACTTGTAAAAATGGTGTAAGAATAGTTATGGAGAATATACCAACTGTAAGATCGGTTGCGATTGGTATTTGGATCCATGCGGGATCAAGAAATGAAAATGAAAAAAATAACGGGATTTCTCACTTTTTAGAGCATATGTTCTTTAAAGGGACAGAAACACGTAGTGCACGCGAAATTGCAGAATCATTTGATAGTATTGGTGGGCAAGTGAATGCTTTTACTTCAAAAGAGTACACTTGTTACTATGCAAAAGTGCTAGATGAACATGCTAAATATGCTTTAGATGTATTAGCTGACATGTTCTTTAATTCAACATTTGATGAAGAAGAATTGAAAAAAGAGAAGAATGTCGTATGTGAAGAAATTAAAATGTACGAAGATGCTCCAGACGATATTGTGCATGATATGTTAACGAAAGCAACATATGAAACGCATCCGCTTGGATATCCTATTTTAGGAACAGAAGAAACACTTGATACGTTTACAGGTGATACGCTACGCCAATATATTAAGGATCATTATACACCTGAAAATGTAGTTGTTTCAGTTGCAGGAAATATTGATGAAGCCTTCTTACAAACGGTAGAGCAATATTTCGGTAGTTATGAAGGAACAACAAACCGTGAACAAGTACATAGTCCAATTTTCCATTTTAACAAAGTAGCACGTAAAAAGGAAACAGAACAAGCTCATTTATGTTTAGGATATAAAGGCTTACAAATGGGACACGAAGATATTTATAACTTAATTGTATTAAATAACGTTTTAGGCGGTAGTATGAGTAGCCGTTTATTCCAAGAAGTACGTGAGCAACGTGGGTTAGCTTACTCAGTATTTTCTTACCATTCTTCTTATGAAGATACAGGTATGTTAACACTGTATGGTGGAACAGGTAGTCAACAATTAGATACACTGTATGAAACAATGCAAGAAACATTAGAAACATTGAAAAATACAGGTATTACAGAAAAAGAGCTTATTAATAGTAAAGAGCAATTAAAAGGAAACTTAATGTTAAGTTTAGAAAGTACGAATAGTCGTATGAGCCGTAATGGTAAAAATGAATTGCTACTTCGTAAGCATCGTTCACTTGATGAGATTATCGAAAGTGTAAACACTGTAACAAAAGAAAATGTAGATGGGTTAATTCGTAACATGTTTACAGATGAATTCTCTGCAGCATTAATTAGTCCAGATGGAAAACTTCCAAAAGGAATAAAACTATAATCAACTTTTACGATGTATCTGAAAATAACCTTCTCTCTTTTTAAATGAGAGAAGGTTATTTTTTTTATACATATAGAATAGGTACTAATTATAGACAATGCAAATGAAAAATTTAGTAGGGGAGTGGAGTGAGTATGCGATTAAGTGAATTAAGCGGTAAAGAGGTTGTAGATATAGAAAAAGCGGAAAAAATGGGAGCCTTAGGTTATATGGATTTAGAGATTAATGAGAAAGACGGACAAATACAAACACTTATAATACCTGTAGGGAAGTGGGGAGGTTTTAAAAAGGAACCACAAGAAGTAAGAGTGGCATGGAGTCAAATAAAGAAAGTCGGACACGATATGCTTCTTTGTGATAGTATAGATCGTTCAAATTCGGAGTGAAGGATGGCCATTTTGGTCATCTTTTTTTGTATCTACATAGAAACCTGATAAATCATATGTGCATTTGGATTTTCAATCACCATAAACTCGTACATTACATATGATGTGGAGGAAAAAGAAAAAGTAGGCACTTTTCTTATAAATGACAGAAAAAGAAGGTGAATTAGGGAATGTTGACTGAGATGCATATTGCTGTCATAGGAGGAGATGCAAGGCAGCTAGAAGTAATTCGTAAGCTAGTTGAATTGGATGCGAAACTTTCTTTGATAGGTTTTGATCAGTTAGATCATGGTTTCACAGGGGCAGCAAAAGAAAGTATACAAAATTTAGATTTCACTTCTGTAGACGCAATTATTTTGCCGGTTGCCGGTACAAATGCCAAAGGAGAAGTAGATACTATTTTTTCAAATGAAAAAGTTTCAATAACGAAAGAACAAATTGAAAATACACCAGAACACTTTACTATATATTCAGGTATTGGTACACCTTACTTGGAAAATCTCGTATCTACTACGAATCGAAAACTTGTTAAATTATTTGATCGTGATGATGTAGCAATATACAATTCTATTCCAACGGTAGAAGGTACATTAATGATGGTAATTCAACATACCGACTATACAATTCATGGATCCAATGTAATGGTTCTAGGATTTGGGAGAACAGGAATGAGTGTTGCGAGAGCATTTCAATCATTAGGAGCCCATGTCAAAGTTGGAGCAAGACGCTCTGAACATATTGCACGTATTACAGAAATGATGTTTTCTCCTTTTCATATGCAAGACATAGAGAAAGAAGTAGGAAATATCGATATTGTAATTAATACGATTCCGCATCTCGTTGTAACAGCGAATGTTATTGCAAAAATGCCAGCTCATACGTTAGTGATTGATTTAGCTTCTAAACCAGGCGGTACCGACTTTAGATATGCGGAAAAAAGAGGAGTCAAAGCATTGCTAGCACCTGGATTACCAGGTATTGTTGCCCCAAAAACGGCTGGGCAAATTTTAGCAAATGTTCTTTCTCAGTTATTAGCAGCAGATGCAATTGCAAAGGAGGAGGAAAAGAAATGAGTTTGAAGGGGAAACGAATTGGTTTCGGATTTACAGGTTCACATTGTACGTACGAAGAAGTAATGCCTCATTTAGAAAAATTAATTGCTGAGGGAGCAGAAGTACGTCCTGTTGTTTCTTACACTGTTCAATCAACAAATACTAGATTTGGAGAAGGAGCAGAGTGGATTAAGAAGATTGAAGAAATAACAGGTTTTAAAGCAATTAATTCAATCGTTGGTGCAGAACCACTAGGACCTAAAATTCCACTAGATTGTATGGTAATTGCACCACTAACAGGGAATTCTATGAGTAAATTTGCAAATGCAATGACAGACTCTCCAGTATTAATGGCAGCGAAAGCGACGTTAAGAAATGGCAAGCCTGTCGTATTGGCTGTTTCGACGAATGATGCTCTAGGGCTTAATGGAGTAAACCTAATTACACCAACAAGGTGACGACAAAGCATAAACGCTTATATGTCGCCATCTTGAGGGAGCTTAGGGTAAAGCACAAGTTCGAAATCATCGAGCCTTTGCCACTTTTCCTTTTTATAAACAGCCTTTTCTAAAACCGACTTTAGGAGGCTGTTTTTCTTTTTTGGATCATCTGTTTTAAAGTACAGATCAAGAACATGCTCCACTTGAGGTATTGTATCTTTCTTGACTTTTTCCTTCTTAATTTCGGTTTTAATTTCTTTCTTTAAGTTTTCCATCGTGGAAGTAATTTCAGTAATACGATCAGAAACTACATTCGAGCGTTCTAAAAACATATCGACTGTGTAAACACCACGCTCTAATAAATCATGTAAATTATTTTTTTGTTTTTGGACATCCACTAATTCTTTTTCAAGTTTTCGTAATGCAGCTTCATTCATTTGAATAACTTGTGTTTCTTTTAATTTGTCATCTTGCTTATGTTTTTCAAAATCAGCTTTATAATTAATATACCACTCTTTTAATGCCTCGAGTAAACGCTTCTCAATTAATTCCGTATAGCTTGATTTATTTTCGCAACCACGGTGCTTACAATCCATCGTTTCCTTTCGGTTTTTCGGATAACGTTGGACCATACTATAACCACATTTACTACATTTAATAATACCAGCTAGAGGATTTTTAATTCCGTTCGTATTGTAAGGAATGTGATATCTTGAGTTTAATTTTTCTTGTACTTGTTCAAACAAACTTTCAGGTATGATTGGCTCGTGCTTACCATCGGCAATAATCCAATCCGATTTATCTTGTCGTGCACAACTTCTTTTTACAGCATCAGGACGTTTTACTTCTTTTCGTTTTTGCCACGTTACTTTTCCGATGTACACATTGTTCTTTAATATATCTAAGATGCTGTAGGGGTTCCATTCATTACCTAGCTTACTTTTGTAGCCAAGATCATTTAATTTGCTCCTAATTGCATTTGCTCCCATATCCTCGTTTGCATACCAATCAAATATCATTCTTACAACTGAGGCTTCTTCTGGATTAATCGTTAAAGTACGTTCTCGCTTATTTAAGCGATGAATATCATATCCGAATGGTGCATGTGTACCAAGGTAATTCCCAGCCTCTACACTGGCGACACGACCTCGTTGCATACGTCGTGTAATAATTTTCAATTCTTTACGTGCCATAAACGCTTCAAATTCGCTGTATTCTTCGTCCCACTCATCATTAAGGTCATATGTCTTCCTAGGTGTCATAATCTTCGTATTCGAGCGTTTAAACGTCTCTAAAATGATTCCTTGCTCTTTCATACCACCACGACCTAAACGGTCCATATCCATACAAAGAACAACATCATATTTGTTATCTTCAATTTCTTCGAGCAGTGCTAACATCTCAGGTCGTTTCACTAAACTCTCACCAGAAACGATTTCCTCACGGACAACTAAAACATTTAAGTTCATTTCCTTGGCAATTTTCAGCAGGGTAGTTCGATGTTTTGCTAAAGTTTCGCCTTCGCCTCGGGCTTCAGCTTCAAGATCAGCGCGGGATTTTCTTAAGTAGATTGCGGTTTTCATAAGATTACCTCCTTAGCTTAGTAACTATTATATAAAAGGCGTTTATTTTCAAGAAGTATAAGTAATGAATAATAAAAGAAAACCCTATTTAAAGGATTTTCTTTTATATACTTAAAAGCGTTTGTAGAAGTTTCTAACGAAAATTTAAATTTTCATAGTGTGTTTGAAATTAATGAAAATTTTTTGATATGTATTATTACTTTTAGTTATCGTCATCATCTACTGATTTAATTTCTAAAAATTCGAGGTATACCTTTGCTGAATAATCGCATATATAAAATACATATTCCTTTGAACGGTATCTATCATATAGTAATGCTCTACTGTCATCTACCATATGAGAATGAATTAAGTCTAAATCTTTAATATATTCTTCAGAAACAATCCTTGATAAATATAGAATTTCCTTTTTTTCAGTCGTTTGATTCACAACATACATCAGGAAACCAGTTAGGGCGATAGGGATTACAATAATAAAAGCCCAAGCACTATAAATACGAAGATATAGTACTGTTGAGGCAAAAACTGGACAGTAAAAAAATAAAGAGCTAATTATAGTTATAAAAGCTAGGATCATAATTAGTTTTTTATGAGGGTTCCATTTTTTTGTTACAAACAAAGTAAGCGATAAGAAGATGGAACATATCAACAAACTACACGTAAGAAAGAGTAAGAAATTATTTTGATTTTCAAACTTTGTCATTAGACTAAGACCATCCATGAATAGAAAACTTGATGCAGGAATGATATAAAGCATTATTAAGAGCACTATATATATACCAATTGAATTACTTAAATTTAATTTAGCCTGGTTTAATTTTGTTAAAAATAAGCGATCCCTTTCTCTAAAATGTATGAGTTTGAGATACATAATTGGAATAGCTGAGAAAAGTGAAATAATAAACGGAACTAAAAACTTCCAAACGTCATTCATTTTTGAACAACTCCTTACAATTTTTTAAGTTGTTTAATTACCTGATTTGTTGCACCTTGCTACTTTATCGTAAAAATAAACTACCTGTTTTTTTGCAATCGGATCGTCATCCATTTTTTCTAATTGAGATAAAGCAGAACGTGCTGTATCGCAATCCATTTTTTCAATTTCTTGTCTTTCGAATCGTTCACGACGAGAGGCTGCCGCCCTCTCGAAAGCTTCCTCTTTCTCTTTTGGATCAGCGGCTTGAAGTTTTCTTATTTGCTCCTCCTTGAATCGCTCCAATTCGGGTCCTTCTATTTTGGGTGCTGACTGATTACTGGAATCATTTTCTTCGAGTTGTTTTTCTTGATTCTGATGTTGTTCTGCTTTGGCTGCTTGTTCTTGCTTCGCTTTTTCTTCCGCTTGGCGTTGGACTTCAGCTTCCTGACGTTGTTGTTCTTCTTGCTTCGTTTTTTCCTCTGCTAGGCGTTGGACTTTAGCTTCTTGATGTTGTTGTTCGTCTTCTTTAACTGGATTGTTAGTATCACAACCAACTAGTCCAATAGATAAAAAGAGCGCTGTAAATGGTATTAGGTATTTTTTCATTATTAATCCTCCATAATTTAATAGAATTACACCTGCTTTCTTAATAAACGTAAGTTTTTAAACGAGCGAATCCCCCAGGAATCCCATGAGCCTCCGCAATTTCTTGAATAGATAAACGAGTATCTTTATAAGCAGAAATCATTTCATCGGTAAGTAACAATTCTACAGCAAATGTATTTGCTTCGATTTCTAAGCGATCCACTGAAAAGAAGGTTTGGTTACGCAAGAAGGGGGTATTTGCTTTAGGATGAAGTACAGCATGACCTAATTCATGTGCACAAACAAATTGTTGAGTAGTTTCGTTAATTTGATTATTAATATGAATGAATTTAAAGCGTTTATAAGTGTTGTAAAAACCAAGAGTATTCCCAAGGTCTTCAAACAACACTATAATATCTTTTCGTTTAGCAATTTCAAAGGGGTTTGTTGTGCCGTGTTTTTTTACGATTTTCATTACGTAGTCTTTAATTTTCATTTCTCGCTCCGTTCAATCTTTTTTATACTTGTTTGGAGTGAATTTTTGTTTTGCTAATTGTTTTGCCATGCGCATAGAGTTTTCTAGAGAAATGCGAATCATTTCTTTTGTATGTTCGTCTATTGGTTCTCCATCAAACATTAAAGCATCTTCGCTATTTTCTAAGTCTTTTAAAGTCTTTTCTAAGTCACGAGCGATATCACGAGTATCTTTTTTGTTTAAATCAGGAAGTGTATTAGACACTCTTGATTCATCTTCTCTTCCTAATAGATAATCTGTTGTTACTCCTAAAACATTCGCTAAATCTTTTAGCATTTCGTTTGAGGGAGTGCTATGACCATTCTCATAGTTACTAATGGTGCCTTTAGTGGTATTTACTTTATCGGCTAATCCTTGCTGAGTGAGCTTACGCGTTTTACGCATCTCTTTTAATCTTTGTCTCAACATTTTTAGCACCTCCCGTTAATAAAAAGTACAAAGATATTGTACCTTATAAAGATGGATTGTAAAACTTTGTACAAGATAATTGTACAAATGTATTGACGTACAAGAATCTTATACCTATAATAAAAGTACAAAATACTTATACAAGGAGCGAGACAGTGAACAAAAATATCAAATTAATTAGAGCTAGAAAAAAAAGTAAGTTAACGCAACAAGATCTTGCAAAAAAAATGCAAGTTACAAAATCTACAATAAGTAATTGGGAAAATGGTTATAGTAATCCAAATCTTGAAAAGGCTATTAGATTAGCCACTATTCTTGGTAGTGATGTAAAGGATTTAATTTGATGTACAAGAGTACAAGAATCTTATACTTAATAGATGGAAAGCAGGTGAGAAAATGCCATCAACTAACATGGCAGTACCAACAGAACCGTCGCATAAACATATAAAAAGCACTTCAAGAGGTGACACCATGAGCCAACAAGAAGAATATGCGGCGACTTATGAATTTGGAAAAACGAAAGTCCATGTTGTGGCTCCTGAGCCAAAATCACAAAAGGATATTGATAAAATCCGTCAAGCATATTACAAGGCTGGTTGGGCCATCATCAAAGAAATACAAGTAAAAGAAAATGTTGAGGAATAGTTCCTCTCTTTTTATACGAAAAGTAGACAAGTTACATATGTACTAAGTTCATTGTAACCATTTGAAAACTAAATATGGAGGCGAACAGATATGGGAACAAGCATATACTGCAATTCAGCAATAGGGGAATTATTACAGAATGCTAGAGAATGTTGTGATAATGTTCAGCTGAAAACGAAGAAAGGGTTATCTAAGTACCTGGGTATTACACATGAAAGGTTAACCCGTATTGAATCTGGACTTTCTAAACCAGAATTTGAACTTGCGATGGATTGGTGCCATGCAACAGGAGCAAAGTTGAATCAACAAGCAATTAAACATATTTATGGTGTTGGGTTGCCACCTACAGATCCACGCTTAACTCAAGATGTAAATCTACAATTGATGAACTATATTAAGCAAGCTGAAGAAGGAATTGCGGCAGCTAAAGAAATCATGAATCTACAAGTTACAACAAGGTCATGGAAGCATGATGAGAAGAAGAAACATGAGTACGCAGTTCATGCAAAAGAAATATTCGATACAATCCAAGCTACTCAATGTGTAGTTCAAGCTCTTGAACAAGTTCATTTTGGCATTATGGAACAAATACAAAGAAGTTGGTTGCAAAAGGCTATGGCAGAAAACGTTATTATTCAATCGGTGGATAGCTTAATGAATTTAACAAAGGTGCTGTAAAGGGGGAAGGAAAATGACAGTAGATTATAAGAAACCTAGTTTAAGAGAATATAAGGAATTAATTCGCTATGATGCAAAACTAACTGGTGAAATTAAAATAGCACAATTACTCAATGAGGATTCAAAAACAGTTGAGTTAAAGCAAGAGAAGAAATTGTTGGGGATTCGAATCAAAATTATTGAAGCATCATTTATTTTGAAACATAAATGGGCAAAAGAAAAAGCTACCGCCTAGACAACAGTAGCTCTGAAAAATATCGTAAAGCAATTATAACATTATATAAATCATTTGGACAAGCCACTGTGCTTGTCGTTATGACCAGAAAGGGATTGTTCCTCCCATACCTCTACAATGTTCCTTTCTGGTTGTAACGATGTGTACAGCATCCATAAAAGAAGAAATGAGGTGTAGATGATGGAAACGAAAAAGAAGGCTCCTGAAATAGATTGTCAGGATAGGAGAAATGAATTAATAAACAATTTATTTATACAAGGGAGAATATCTTTAAAAGAATCTAGAACGTTAATAGGGCTAGAGCCAATTGAAGACCCTAGCCATGAGAGGTTATTTAAAAAGTTGAATGTAATATCCAACTAGTTGTCCAGGTTCTTTCAAACGCGATAATGGTTCAACTTCCATGCCTAGAGATTTGCAAGCAACTGGTATTAATTTAAGAAACTCTTCTTCCGAAATCTCGTATTCAAAGATAGTCAGTAGACAGTGGCGAAGTTCCATAGAAGTTATTTTATTAAAACTGCCGCCTAAGAAAAGCATACTGTACTTTTGCATTGTTGATTTTAAATCTGATTCAGAATCGATTGCTAAAGAAGATTCCCTTAACTCTTTAAGAACGTCAATAATTTTTTCTAACTTATCCATTTTATCACCTTCCTTTCAAGGAAGATTATACCAAAATAATAGGTTTTTAGATATTTTTATTAACTAGACAAGCACTGTGCTTGTCGTTATGACCAGAAAGGGATTGTTCCTCCCTTACCCCTACAAAACTCCTTTCTGGTTGTAACGATGCGTACAGCATTAATTTAATTAGAAAGGAGATGTAATTCATGAACGATAAAAACAATTGTCTTCATGATCTAGTTCTTCCTGGAGATTTTTCATTTGCGAGTAAACTTCGTAACTGTATGAGTGAATGTATTTATAACATGTTTAATGCAGAGTCAACCGAAGAATCAAATCACTGGGAAGAAGAGCTGGAGCGATGTATAAGGGAATTTAAAATGCTTCGTGATACGAAAGAGGAACATGAGGCATCGATGAGTTATCGTGTAGTGATTAAAGATTTAAGAGCAAGAGGAGTTAACGCTTCGTTAGTAACACGTAGAAAATAAAAAGATCTATCACTTGGCAGAGTGATAGACAAACGGTCTTGCAAAAGATCTTAGGATTAATTATATCAAATTAGCATTCGTATAACAACGGAGTGTGCTACATACTTTTAGACAAATCGTTACATAGAGTGTTGCTGAACCCTAAAGTGTTTCAACAAGCAACATCAGAGCAACACCTAATTTGCTTAGTAAAACAATATCTCAAAATAGGATATAAGAATTATCGCTTATTACGTGTAGAGGACGGATTCGCGATATGTAAACGGGAGGATGAATAATATGGCAGTTTATAGACCAGTACACGTTTCATTTTGGCAGGATTCATTTGTTTTAGATCTTACACCGGAGGAGAAGTATTTCTACTTATATTTGATGACAAACAGTAAGACGTCTCAATCAGGAATCTATGAGCTTCCACTTCGTATCATTGAAACTGATACAGGATATAACCGTGAAACTGTTATGAAGCTATTAGAACGTTTTGCTGAGTATGGAAAAATTAATTACAACCAAAAAACAAAAGAGTTGTTCTTAATCAACTGGTTGAAATTCAATCCAATTAAAAATGTAAACATTGAAAAGTGTGTTTTAAAAGAGATTCAATCTGTGAAGGACCAGGATTTTTTAGTTGATTTCTATGAAACTTGCTTGCAATTAGAAAAAGAGCAAGATTTTAAAATTCCTCGTATTAAGGAGTATTTATCAGTCCGTTTGGAGGGGCTTATAAGGGGCTTCCAAGACCCTAGCAAGGAAGAAGAAAAAGAAGAAGAAAAAGAACAACAACAACAAGAAGAACGCGCAGGCGCGGAAGAAGTTGTTGAGGTTAATCCAATTTCTTTTTACGAGCAAAACTTCGGATTCATTACACCTTTTATCGCAGATGGTATTTATGCTTGGATAGATGATTTAAATGCAGAGCTAGTTATTAAGGCTATGGAGATTGCTTTAGAGAAGAATACGAGAAACATGTCTTACGTAAATACGATTTTAAGAGATTGGCATCTTAAAGGCTTTAAAACAGTAACTGATGTTGAGGCAGCTGATAAAGCATTTCGTGCTCAGCGATTAACAAAATCTCAGCAACAGACACAAGCACCTTATCAACAAAAGGGCTTATCGGAAACTACTAAAAACGTAATACAACAGCAACAAGCATGGGAGCGGAACATTCCAACAGAAGAAGAACTTGCAGTACTTAACCAACGGAATGCGTGGTTGGCCCAATGAGTAACGATATGATTCGTAACGTAGAAGCTGAACAAAGTGTTTTAGGTAGCATTATCCAAGAAGGCGATTTAATTAAAGATTGTCAGCTAAAGGTAAAACAGTTCTCTTCACCAACGCATCAAGTGATTTTCAAGGCGATGAGAGAATTAGAGGATGCTGAGGTTCCGATAGATCTTGTTGCTCTCATTGGAAAATTTGATGAAAGTTTTATGCATCAAATTGGCGGAATCGAATTCTTTGTAAACTTAACAGAAGTTGTTACGACTACTAAAAATTTCTTGTATCACGAAGGCTTAGTTATCGAAGCATGGAAAATGAGACATGCTCAAGAGGTTGCTGGTAACTTATATAACCGCCTTCAGCAAGATAGGGATATGAGTGCTATTAGTACATCAATTGATGAATTAAGCGCCATTGAAGAAACGGGTTACTCAGATGAATTTAACTTGAAAGATACGCTTGTTGATTTGTACAAGAACATGCAAATTGATGTAGGAGATTTAACCGGTATACCAACTGGTTATGACGACTTGAACAGAATGACAGCAGGGTTACAAGAAGGGGATTTAATCATTGTCGGTGCCCGTCCTTCAATGGGGAAAACAGCATTTGTATTAAACGTTGCTTTTCATGCAGCAAGTGCTCATACAGCAACAGGAATCTTCTCGCTCGAGATGGGGGAGGAGCAGTTACTTAAACGTATGATTTCAAGTACCGGAAATATAGATGCTACGAAATTAAAGAATCCTAAGAAGCTATGTAACTTAAAGGATTGGGAAAAGATTAGTCAAGCAATGGGATTAATTAATGATTTGCCATTAGAAATTTACGATAAAGCAAATGTAACGATACAAGAGATTTATGCAAAGGCTAGGAAATTAAAGCGTAAGTACCCTGATAAAAAAGTTTTAATCGCAATTGATTATTTACAGCTTATTGTAGGGGATCCGAAGCATAGAGGGAACCGCATGCAAGAAATAGGTGAGATTAGTCGTAAGTTAAAACTGATGGCAAGAGAATTAAATGTATGTGTAGTTGCATTATCACAGTTAAGTCGTGCTGTAGAAAGTAGGCAAGATAAGAGGCCGTTACTATCAGATTTACGTGAGAATGGTCAAATTGAGCAGGATGCGGATTTAATCGCATTCTTATACCGTGAAGATTACTATGACCGCGAGACGGAAAATAAAAACATAACGGAAATTATTTTAGCGAAACAGAGGAACGGTCCAGTTGGTGTTGTTGAACTAGCATTTATTAAAGAATTTAGTAAGTTTGTAAATTTAGAGAGAAAGTTCAACCATCAACAGGAGGCTTAATCATGTTGTTACGTCAGGAAGTAGAACGTAGAAAACTAATAATCATTCGTAAATTATTGGGATTAGGATTAACTGAAATTAACGGAAAAACATTAGATCAACTAACGTTAACGCAGCTTGAAGGAATTTTAATTGCAAGCTTGCAGGTATTGGAGGGGAAAAACAATGCCAAAGCAATTAACAATTTTTGACGTGGAGCCAGTTTTATCATTTGATCCTAAGAAAGCTCATATTCACCGTTTGAATTCAAAATTAAGGTATACAGATGTGGTTGTGCAAATACCACGCCAAGCTAAAGCAATTGATGAATTAAAACTGACAACAGCGCCTGATGAGCGGTATGAGTTGTTTGAAGATTACGTAATAGGGATTTGGCGTTACAAACGAGCGGAGGATAAGCAATTTGTATGGGAAGAAGCAGAAGAAATGTGTAAGCGAGCACGGGATGAGAAAAAGCCGATTTCAATTCGGCTCCATCTATCACTGGAACAATCATTTGTTCCGGAAAATGTTGTGCAGTATTTATAGACAAATAAAAAAAGCTGAGATCACTCTCAACTTACTCCGACAAAGTAATTATAACACATTTGGGAGTGGTTTCGGTGCCGATTATCAAAGAAAATATTGTAGGAATGAAGGCTGAAATTTCTTTAGTGGAAAATATGATTTATGTTGTGAAGGATGGACAGATTCATTCAATTGAACCGCCGTCAACTGGTCATGGTGAACAGTCGTTTGTATATAAAGATGGAAAAGTAACTCGTATGGATGAGCGGAAAACGCAATTAATTTAATGGAAAATGATAGATAATAGAATGGATGTATTAGACGAAAAATATTCTTTATACAAATCCTAGAATTTAAAGGTTGGGAAGTTAATTAAATTCATGGCTGATGGTGAATATGAAATTGAAACTATTGATAGTAAGGTAGTCAAATGGTGGAATATAGAGTTAAGTAAGGTATGGAGTAAATATATGAAGAATAAAAGAGAAACCGTACTGTTTGAGTAAAAGAACAGTACGGTTTTTCATTTATGGGGTAATAAAAACTGTATTCGAAGGGATATTTTTATTAGTTTAATTTTTAGGGATGATTTATTCTATAGCATTTACACCACTAAAGCAGGTTACAATATTTTGCTTGTTAAAGAGGCTGTTATTTCGAATTTGAAGTGTTGAATTGCTTTCTATTCTTCCTGAATCATGTCCAAATAGAATCGTAGCGATTACGCTAATTGTTGTACCATCAATCACAGATACAGTAGCATTATTAGTATTTGTTATATAAATATAGTTGACGGCTGTTAATTACAGTACTCCGGTAGGACCAGTTGCACCAGTAGGACCCGTATCGCCAGTAGGACCAGTAGGACCCGTATCGCCAGTAGGACCAGTAGGACCCGTATCGCCAGTAGGACCCGTAGGACCTGTATCGCCAGTAGGACCCGTAGGACCTGTATCGCCAGTAGGACCAGTAGGACCCGTAGGACCTGTATCGCCAGTAGGACCAGTTGCACCAGTAGGACCAGTTGCACCAGTAGGACCCGTATCGCCAGTAGGACCCGTAGGACCTGTATCGCCAGTAGGACCAGTTGCACCAGTAAGACCAGTTGCGCCAGTAGGACCAGTTGCACCAGTAAGACCAGTTGCACCAGTAAGACCAGTTACGCCAGTAGGACCCGTAGGACCTGTATCGCCAGTAGGACCAGTTGCACCAGTAGGACCAGTTGCACCAGTAGGACCAGTTGCACCAGTAGGACCAGTTGCACCAGTAGGACCCGTATCGCCAGTAGGACCCGTAGGACCTGTATCGCCAGTAGGACCAGTTGCGCCAGTAGGACCAGTTGCACCAGTAAGACCAGTTGCGCCAGTAGGACCAGTTGCACCAGTAAGACCAGTTGCGCCAGTAGGACCAGTTGCGCCAGTAGGACCAGTTGCGCCAGTAGGACCAGTTGCACCAGTAAGACCAGTTGCACCAGTAAGACCAGTTGCGCCAGTAGGACCAGTTGCGCCAAATTGCTCCGATGCTAGCAATGATATATCATCTACTACTACATCGGGACTTCCAATCTGCCCTAACTTAAAAATAGATACAAGGGCTTTGGTAGCTGTAGCTGGTGCTACAGAAGTAGTTTGATACACATTCAACCAGGTATTTTGACTGTTATCTGGAAGACGATTTGACGGAATTATAACAGATAGACCATACCCTAAAAAATTTGCTGCAATAACTGCCCCTGCATAATAAGCAATTGTAATCGAGATAGTAGGGCTTGCAGCTGCTCCAACTTTAGAAAGAGAAGCGAATAGTTCAAAACTTTGATTCGAGGGAACAGGTACCTCTTGAACAATAACGGCATTCCCTATTCCGCCCAAAAGATTTGCACTGAAAAGGCCAGAATGGCTATGTGTACCATCAATTAAAGCATTCACTGTTAAAAATGGTACGAGTGTTCCATTTTCAAATCCACCATTAATAATGAGATTAGTAATCAAAAAATCACCTCTCTTCTTTACATAGATTAGTAAAAATCCCTTTTTGTACATGAAGCTAGATAAGACATCCCTAGAAAAGTTAAACTATTATATATGTATGAAAATAATAGAATCCATGATTAGACTTTTATAATCTTTAAATAAAATAATTCAAAAGATGTATGGGATTATATTCTGGAAAAATGTGGGAACTAGGGTGGTTTGAACAAAATTTTTATTGTATTAAAGAAAAAACATGCACAAAAATTGCGCATGTATAATAAAAAGCTATGTCTTGTCTATGTAAATATATGCTTGATTTATATGAACCGTGAGTATGTTTGAGGAAAATGGTTATTTATTAACAAATATAAAGAGCGCTTTTTAAGGCGCTCCATGACCAAAACTAAAATTGAAAAAGAATACCACATGATATTTTATGTATGTTTTTAATAAATGTGCAGTTTAAAAAAACCTTTCTTTTGCACAACAAAGCAGCTAGTTAATAAAACTAACCGCTTGTTATACAAAAGAAACGCCGCGCTTACAGAAATAGTTTGTAACTTTAAGTTACAAAAATAGTATGAACAGGGTTAAAAATGTTATTCAGAAATGAAAGAAAATAAAATAAAAAAGAGCACCATGCATAAGTGCTTTTTAAGATAGGAGGTAACACTTTGAGCTGGATGTTTAGGTTAAAAATATATGATGTAGAAAAGGAATAAGACCTAATATTTATTTTCAACTCAATAAAAAAGAGCAGCTAGCAAAAGCTAACTGCTCATATAAGGAAATCGGAGAAAGATAACCATGTGTCTACAGTATTGACGGAATATTGGTTTTTATTCGTGAAGAACTACGATTAACTTAATGCATAGCCCACAATCAAAGTTAGTGTTAAAAACACTGATAATAACAGTGTTAGTAGAACTGTTACTATGCTTCTAAGCTTCTAAGCATTGATATCCAATTATCTACTTTAGAGAATCCTTTAATACCAGCAAAAAAAGTTCCTATTGAAAAAATGAGTACGAAAAATAAAGGGTGAAAATAAACGGCGTTTATAAAAGATGCATTTATTTCAGGTGTACATACTTCAAGATATAAAAGAAAAAAAGCAATGCAAACGAATGAAAAAATAAAGGACCATAGATTTATATTATGTTTCATAGGTTGCTCCTTTGTTATCGGAATATTTCTATTAAATTTTAATGGAAAATATAAGAAAAAGATAGTGTTTATAAATTAGAGTGAAATTTTTAACAAAATAATCCTTTTCTAATAAAAGGTTACTAAAATATGAGAAAATGATATAATAATCCAAATTACACATTTAGTCCTACTGGAAGAACCAGCGGACATCGAACTATAAGAGCATTATTGATATTGCTCTGTAGTTTGGTGTCCGCTTTTTTGTTTTTATTAACAAAATATATAAGGGGTGTTTTTATATATGACGCAATTAACTTTCTTACCTAAAATTGATCGCAAAGCAACGCAGGTTCGTGTAGAAGAGATTCTTGAAAACGTTCGTATCTATAGACAATTTGGGATGATTAGACATGAGATGAAGGTTACAGCATCTAGCGAGGTAAGATATCACGGTCCGACAAATATAGTAGGGAAGCCAGCTGAAGATATCGCTTTAGCCAATGTTGCTATGAGTGAAAGAGAAGTGAAACTACAACGTTTGTCTTTTCAAATTGATAAGGCGTTAAGTCGTTTTAGTAAAAACCAAAGGGATATTATTGTAAAACGATATTTAGAAGATGAAGAGGTCTATGATTACATGGTTTATAACGAAATTGGTATGAGTGAGCGTACGTATAGAAGAAATAAATCTAATGCTTTTTATAAACTAGCTTTTGCACTTAGATTAGAAGTATATGAGGCAGAAGAAACTGGAGGCAATGAATAATGAATTTTGTTCAACCAATACGTGATCCAGAGCAAATACAGCAGTTAAAAGAGTATTTTAAGGAAAAGAGCTTACGTAATTACATTCTCTTCATTATGGGTATTAATACAGGCCTCAGAATTTCAGATATTTTGAAATTGAAAGTAGGGGATGTTAAAAGCAGTCATATATCTATGCGGGAAAAGAAAACAGGGAAACAGAAACGAATCCAAATTACTGCAGCACTGAAAAGAGAGCTTAAATGGTTTATTATAGAAAGAGAAGACAATGAGTATTTATTGCAAAGCAGACAAGGTAAGAATCGTCCAATTGGTCGTAGCATGGCATATAAGATATTAAGCGGAGCAGCGGCAGAGTTCGGGTTAGATGAAATAGGTACACATACGTTAAGAAAAACATACGGGTATCACATGTACATGCAAACGAAAAACATAGCATTACTCATGGAGATATTCAATCACTCGTCAGAGAAGGTCACGTTACGTTATATAGGTGTAAATCAAGATGCAATGGATAAAGCAATGACTAGGTTTAAAATCTAATCCTTGCTTATTTCTTTTTAAATCTATGGGTATCGCAGCACTTTGGAAAAAAACAAGCTAAGAGTATGCAAGATTTTATACAGTTCCAGTAACAAACAAGAACCCTAAAACCACGCTAGGATAGGGAAGTATAAAAAAATGCATAAATCCATAGAACAAAAAAGAAGGTTCCTTGGTGAGCGTACGGTTTCCCCTTTTCATTGCAACCGATAATGAGACGTTATGTTAACCAAGCATGAATACCATATACAGTTTAAAAACAGAAAAAGACTACCTTTTCCCAGTTAAAAGAAGTAGTCTTTTTCTATTACGTAATTGGGTTTCATGAATGACGTCTTATCGCATCTTGGATAGTTTGCTCAAAGGATATTTCCCACGATTATGGAAAATATCCCTTGTTTGTTAAGGTTATTGTTGGCTAGATTGTTGGTTCTTTTTAGCTTCTGCTTGAGCGTTTTGTTTTTTTACTGCTTGTACATCTGTTTCACTAGCAAATTCCGTTCCAAATTTGTTAGATGCAGATGCAGCATTTGTTCCTATAGAAGTTTTGTTTGGTTGTTTGTTATTATTCATTACAATCACCTCCATAAAAATTAATGTTCCCAATAGGATCGTAATTATCCAAAAAAGCTTTTAACAAAAATAGATGCACAATCAAAAGTCCACCAACAAATAAGATTGGAAATCCTACGACTATATAATCCGTTTTTTGGTATTTTTAATGTAATTGCAAGATAACTAAAAAAAGCCCATAATGCTAAAACTATGATTTCTAACATCTTCTTTTTTATTAAAAGTTAAGCACCCCAAATTCCCTTGAAAAAGTTGTATGCGGAATATTGTAACAAAATAAAAAAAGACCCTACAAGAGGGTCTTTCATCAGCTAATATTAAGCTTTTTGAACATTAGTAGCTTGTAGGCCACGTTGTCCTTTTTCTACTTCAAACGTTACACTTTGTCCTTCGTCTAAAGATTTGAAACCGTCGATTTGGATAGCTGAGAAATGTACGAATACGTCTTCTCCACCTTCACGCTCGATGAATCCAAAACCTTTTTCTGCATTAAACCATTTTACTTTACCTTGTTCCATAATTGTTGCCTCCTAGTGTGGATACCCACACATATGTTACTACCCTTGCTCAAATACCTTAGACGAAAAACAAAATTTATTCTTAATCTCAAGCCAAACAAAAATAGGTCTTTCTTAAATTAACACACTTTCTAAAAAATAGCAAATTTCAAAAATAAGTCCTTATGGTAATTAGCTACTAATAGTTGTTGTTGGAGAAAAAGTCACTATGATAGTCATCACAGCAAGAAATCGCCAAAGGATCTCAACAATATCATTGGTTTGATTTTTTTCAGACATTCCACAACTGATAAAATTAGCTATTTTCGAGTTAAATTTTACTTCTGGTAACGATAATTATATAAATAAGCTGTCCACATGGACAGCTTATTTTATTTTTTCACATAGAGTAGGTTATTTTGCAAAATGTTGGTGGTATCACTATACAGTTACTCATAATATTCGTACTGTGTAACTCAAAAGAGAAAGTTAAATGAAATCAATGATACCAAAGGATTCAACGAAGGGATCAGTTACACACAATATAAGATATGGGTAATTGGGGGTTACAAAAATATGAAAATATTGTTAATATAGAAATACGTATATAAGTTAATTGTAGTATTTGAATATCATATGAACTAAATAAATGATTACATAAAGAGTAAAATCTAATATAAGGAATATAAGGTGTAGGATGTGAAGGGGAAATGAATACAATACAAAATCTTGCGATGATAAAAGATTTAGTAAGTCTACCTAAAGATTTGTTGAAAGAAATATGTACAGATTCTAATTTACCTACTGAAGGAACTATAAAAGATTTAGCAGGTAGAATTTGGGGGATGGTAAGAGAAAGTAGGGAGTTACAGAACACGTCTTTAGAAAGTGTAAAAGATAAGATTGTAGCGGGGAAAAGTTCAGTAACATGGTATAGTACAACTAATGAAAATTTAATTGGTTCAAAAGAATTAATAATTAGAAATAATTCACGTTTTAATCCTTTTGAACAAGTTGTAATCCCACCTCAGGATGCTATAACATCTACTCCTGTTTTAATTGGTGCGGCTGATGGAGAAAATGATCACGAGTATTACCTACGATTTATTTATAAATATGGGGTGGGGTTTGATTATTATAGGGATATGGCAACTTATCCGAAGACAAGAGCATGTACGGCATATATTAATGAAGAAAGAGGAATTGTAGAGGTTAGGGCCGATCCAAGGATGGCAACTGAGATTGCTAAAACAATTTTTACTTTAATTAATCAGAGAACATTTATGGAACCGGTTAAAGTAATGGCTCCTTTTGGTGATAATGTAGAGGCGTTCGCTGATGAATTAGAAGGGGAAGTCATCGATACTAATTCTAAGCCTGAATATCTTCTTGAAGGTTTTAGCCATGAGCAAGCAGAAGCCACTGTAGATATCTTAGGGGCATTAGATAATTTCTTTGCAACAGATGATATTGAGGTTTTACAAGAAAATCTTGTAAGAGCACAAGAGGTTTTTGGTGAAAATTTACTGGAAACTCCTTTTACAGCTATTATTTTGGCAGGTTTGCAGAAAGTTTCAATGGGATCAGATAAAGAATTAAGAGGACAACCTTTATATGATTTCTTACGTCCATATTTACAACACCAAAGCGGATTTATAAGGTTTAAGTGTCCGGATAATGGTATAATGCAGTCCTATACTATACGTGTAGGATTAAGAGTAAATAGCATATTTTTTGTCTCGTCTGCAACTGAAGGTGTAATAAATTACATTCGGGAGAGAATAGTATATAATAATGATTAAAAGCTTAGAGGAGGTTCTGCTATGGCCAGTGTATGGGATGTAGATAGTTGGGTTGATAGAAAAGTGAATTCTTTTATTAAATCATTTTATCCAACAGTCGTTGCAAGGGAGTTGGAACTTCCTTTAAGCGATGTATTTGAAAGGTTATTACACCTTGTAAAAGGTGGGAAATTAAATATAAAATGGGAAGTTAGATGTCCAGATTGTAGTTATACTATAATGACTTTAGATGAATTTCCTATGAGTATTCCTTCAACAGTATTTTGCACACGTTGCCAAGACGATATAGATTTATTGGCAGAGCAAATATTCCCTATTTTTGAATTTAATCCAGATTACAGACAGTACATTAGAAACTCAGCTGAGATGAAAAAAAAAAAGGGCGTTCGCCCTAGCAAAATGAATAAAAATATTATAGAACCTGCATCTGTAATTGATTCTGGATTATATAATGAGGGAAGTTTGGCATTAATTAAGGAATTAAGTCCTGGGTGGAGCAAGTTTTTAGAGGGGAATCAAGGGATAATAAATATAAACATTAGTATGGAGGGGAATCAATTGAGTAAATATGATTTTAGTAATGCTAATATAGATGCCAAAGAAAATGGACAAGTTGTAATTGGTGAACATCAAAATGTTAGTCATATAGTTCAAAATAGTAAAAATGCAACTAAAACATTGTTAGAAGAACTAGAAAAAGCGAGTGTAGATCCTGAAGTTAAGCAAGAAATGAAAGAAGCGATTGAAACGGTAGAACAGCAAGTAGAAAGTGGAAAGCCCAATAAATTTATGTTAAAAGGAATTGTAGAAGGTCTACAAAAGGGTATAGATCTTATTACAAAATCTCCAGCTCTAATCACGGCCTATGAAACTTGGAAAACGGCAATTGGTCCATTTTTATAAAAAGCCCATTTTGGGGGCTTTTTTATTTTAATAAAATATTTTTGGCAGAATCACGACCGTTTTTTGGCAGTAAATTTGCCGGTTGTTTTGGAATCAACGTGATATATTTGTATTGTGAGTAGTGGCGGAAAACATTGCTTATAAAATTCCTTATAACTGAAAATGGATTGTCATAACCGGTGGCGATGGTCGCAGATTGGGTGAGCAATTGTTTCTCGATTTCACATTCAATTGCAATTCACGTTTTGTAAACGGAGAAGGGCTTTTGCTCTTCTTCCAGCTACTTAATAGTTTGTAAACAAATTATTAAGTAACTGGAAGAAGAATAAAACTTCATTTACCGTATATGGTAATAGCATAAGAACTTGAGGAAAGATATAGAGTTACTATATGTTCATGAAGACTCATTAAGAAAAAAAGGGATATCTACTTACTATATTAGAAGACTTCAAAAATATGCATATGACGAAGGTGTGGAATGTATATCTGTAACTCCATATGCTAATCTCGAAAAGTTTAAAAATGGAATTAGAACAAACGCATTAAATCAATCCGAGTTAGAGGGATTTTATAAAAGATTAAGTACTAATGAAATGCCTATTGTGATTAGTTGAAAGCATCCGTAACGGGTGCTTTTTTATTTTGGAGGGATGAAAGAGGAAATTTAAAATGATGAGTGGGGTTATGAATAGTGAATGAATATAAAACAAAACAACAGAAGCGTAAGTTCTATGACAGTGGTGAGTGGAAGAGTATACGTGAACAAGTAAAGAAACGTGACAACTATGAATGCCAAGAGTGTAAACGAAATGGTCGAGTACAAACAGACACTAACGAATACAGTGAGCGTGCAAAGCGTAAGAAGATTCAACTCGTTGTCCATCATATAAAAGAACTAGAACATCATCCAGAACTTGCATTAGAAATAGATAACTTAGAAACAGTCTGTGTGGATTGTCATAATAAAGAACACGGTAGAACATTCAAAAAGAAATCGAATAAATGGGAAAACGATGAAAAGTGGTGAAAATGATTCGGTAATAACACCCCCCCTAAAAAAATTCAGCAAAAATTGCTCTAAGGGGCACCGGAGGAGGGGGTTAACTGTCAGGTTTTTTTCGATTTTACGCACGTAAGGGGGGTAGGTAGATGGCTGTTAGTATTGTGAAGTTAAAAGAACAGCTTATGAATAGTATTGATATTACAGATTTAGTCGAAGTTGAAAAGGTAGAAAGATATATTGATCTTGTAAAAGCATTTAGAAAAATAAATAAAACTATTAATAAAGAAGGCGAGTCCGTAACGATAAAAAATGGTTCTCAAGTTTTTGTTAAAGCCCACCCTCTTATAAGTGAGAGGAATAAAATTAACAGTTCATTAATTGCTTTGGGAAGAGATATAAAACTTTCTCCTAAAGTTGGTGCTTCTAATTCGGGTTACAGTCCAAGTGATTTAGTATGATTAGGCAAAAATATGTAGATGAATACATTGAACTTTATAGAAGTGGTAAAGTAAAGTTCAACAATGAAAGAGAACTGTTAATTGAATACCTGGAAAAATACGTTTTAAATAGAGACGACTTGTATTTTGATGATGAAATGATCGAGAAGTGTATCCGCTTTGGTGAAAAGTGGTACTTCCCATTACAATCATTTCAAAAATTCTTAATAGCATTCGTCTTTTTATTTTATAAGAAAAATGGTCGTGTATTTTATCGTAAATTCTTGTGGATGCTTGGCCGTGGCGGCGGTAAAAATGGTTTAATGACAGTTATTCTTCACTTTTTAATAAGCGAATTACATGGAATTCCTGAATACAACATTTCCGTTGTCGCAAACAGTGAAGAGCAAGCGAAAACAAGCCCAGATGAAATTCATAAATGTATTAAAAGAAATGAAGTTTTACAAAGAGCTTTTAAAACAACATTAACACAAACCATTTCGAAATCGACTGGAAGTGTAGTGAAGTTTAGAACATCAAACGGAGACACAAAAGATGGTCTTCGCGATGGCGCTGTAATGTTTGATGAAGTCCATCAATATGAAAGCAATAAAGATGTCCGTGTTCACATCAGTGGTTTGGGAAAAAAGAAAAATCCGCGTGAGTTTTACATTGGTACAGATGGATATGTAAGAGATGGATTCTTAGATAAATTAAAAGAAAAGGCAATGAAAGTTTTAAAGGGTGAAGCCCGTCCGAATGCGCTGTTCCCTTTCATCTGTAAATTAAATGATGAAAAAGAAGTTGATGAAATCGATAATTGGGAAATGGCGAATCCAATGTTATCTCAGCCGTTAAGTGAGTATGCCGAAGGCTTACTTGAAACAATAAAAGAAGAGTATGAGGATTTAGAGGACGATCCAAGTAACCGAGAAGAGTTCATGACAAAGCGAATGAACTTACCTGTTACAAATTTAGAACGGTCCGTTGCAAAATGGTCAGAAATTCTTGCTACAAATCGTCCTTTTCCTGATTTATATGCTCAAGAATGCATAGGGGCGTTAGACTTTGCAAGTATTCGGGACTTTGCAGCATGTGGTCTTTTATTTAGACAAAATGGGGAATACATTTTTAAAACTCATTCCTTCGTGCGAAAAGAATTTGTTGATATATATTACGGATATTCTAAAAAAGCAGGTGAATTTAAAAAACAGAAATTTGCTCCTATAAAAGAGTGGGAGGAGCAAGGATTACTAACAGTTGTTGATGAACCGACTATTAATCCTCAACACATTGTTGATTGGTTTGTAGAAATGCGAGAACAATATGGGATTAAAAAAATTATAGCTGATAACTTCCGTATGGAAGCAATAAGACCACTATTAGTAGCAGAAGGATTTGAAATAGAAGTTATACGAAACCCAAAAGCAATTCATAGTTTGTTAGCTCCACGTATTGAAATGGCGTTTGCAAATAAACAAATTGTTTTTGAGGATAATCCACTAATGCGTTGGTATACGCAAAATGTGTTGGTTGTTATCAAAGCTGATGGAAATAAAATATACGAAAAGAAAGAGCCCGTTCGTCGAAAAACAGATGGGTTTCAGTGTTTTGTTCATGCTCTTTATCGGGCGGATGAGATACAAGAAGCTACGGATTTTGTTATAGGCAATATTAAATTCTAATAAAGGGGGTGATAACCATTGGATGGTTAGGCTCAGTATTTAAAAGAAATAAAGAACTAGAATTCATGTTGGATCTGGACATAATAACTGATACAGCAAACAGGCTTCATATGAAACGATTGGCAATTGATACATGCGTTTCATTCTTAGGAAGGACGATTAGTCAATCTGAATTTAGAATAAGAAATGGTAAAGCATTTAAGAAGGATGAGCTTTATTATCGATTAAACGTAAGACCAAACAAGAATATGACCGCAAGTACTTTTTGGGAACGGTTTGTTCGAAAACTTATTTATGATAATGAGTGTTTAGTTATACAAGCAGATGATAGTGATTTACTTATTGCAGATGGATTTCAACATAATGAGTACGCTGTGTTTGAAGATACTTTTACGGATGTAAGGGTAAAAGATTATACGTTTAAGAGAAGTTTTAAGCAAAGCGAAGTTATTCATTTGAAGTATCGGAATGATAAATTAACCCCACTTATTGATGGATTATTTGCAGATTATGGGGATTTGTTCGGCAGAATATTAAACTCTCAAAAACGTAAAAATCAAGTTCGTGGAACAGTTGATATGGATATGATTGGTGCTAAAACTGAGGAACAAATAGCAAAGTTACAAGAGTTTATAGACAACATGTATAAGTCAATTGGTGCGAAAGATATAGCTATTGTTCCACAGCAAAAAGGTATTAATTATAACGAGATATACAATGGTGTTGCAAATGGTCCAAGTGTGGAAGAAATCAATAAAGTAACAAATGGTTTCTTAAATCAAGTAGCTATGGCAATCGGTATTCCTATAGCTTTGATATATGGAGAAATGGCTGATGTAGAAAAGCAAACGAAAAATTATATGCTTTTCACAGTACGACCATTATTAAAAAAACTATCTGATGAAGCGAACGTTAAATTCTTTGAAATGAGTGAATATCTTTTGGGACAAAAAATTGAGGTTAAAGCTGTTTCCTATCAAAGTATATTTGATCTTGCGACAAGTATTGATAAGCTCATTTCTTCAAGTGCATTTACAGGAAATGAAATTCGTTCAGAAGTAGATTATGAAGAGTCAGATGATCCAAACCTAAATGTCCATCATATTACGAAGAACTATACAAAATTAAATGAATCTGAAGGGGGGGAGAAATGATGGAACATGTGAATATGAGTAAGCTTTTGAATTTAAAACGAGACATTCGTTTTGAAGCTAAAGGTGAAAATGAATACAAATTAACTGTTTATGGATCAATTGGTGGATGGTTTAGTGAAAATAATGCTGAAGCAGTAAGAAGAAAAATTCAAGATGTTAAAGCAGAAAAAATTCACGTTCATATTAATTCGGGTGGAGGTTCCGCATTCGATGGTGTAGCAATTTGTAATCAGTTAAAGCAGCATAGTGCAGAAATTATAGTTCATATTGATGGTTGGGCAGCTAGTGCCGCGTCTGTAATTGCAATGGCAGGAGACAGAATTATTATGCCTAGTAATACTATGATGATGATTCACCAAGCAAGTACCTTTGAATATGGAAACGCAGATCTTTTTGAAAAAACAGCAAGAGATTTACGAAAGATTGATTCAGCTTTAGCAGGATCTTATAAGAAACGTTTTGTTGGAACAGATGAAGAATTAAAACAACTTTTAAAAGATGAAACTTGGCTAACAGCAGAGGAAGCAGTAGCTCTTGGTTTAGCTGATGAAATTGCTGATGAAATTGAAATTGATGATACGCAAGAGGATGAAGAGGAGGAAGTTGTAGAAAACTTAAAAGAAAGTTTAGTAGCTAAGTATACGAAACAACAAAATAATCAAAATCCAAAAGAGCTTATTCAAGAGCCTGTTAATACAAAACAGAATCTGAGTACGCTCTTTTTAACATTAGGAGGAAAATAAAATATGGTTATCAAGTTTAGTAATTTTGAAGAAAAGAAACTAGCATTTGCAAAAACTACACAGGAAGGTACAGCAGAAGAACAATCAGTAGCATTGAACTCCATGATTGAAGCACTTGCTACAGATGTAAGAACAGATATTTTAAATCAAGTGAATGAATCAATGGTAGATCGTTCTATTATGCAATCTCGCGGTGCTAATGTATTAACAAGTGAAGAAATGACGTTCTTTAATACAGTTGTGGAAGAAGGCGGCTTTAAGTCTACTGAAACTTTACCTAAGACAACCCAAGAACGTATTTTTGATGATTTAGTTGAAGATCATCCTTTCCTACAACATATCGGTCTTGAAAATCTGGGTGCAGTAACAGAATTTATTTACGGAGATCCAGAAGGCGCAGCGGTATGGGGACCATTATTTGATGGTATTAAAGGTCAATTAAATGCTACATTCCGTAAAGATAGCATTTCCCAACTTAAATTGACGGCATTTATTCCATTAGCAAATGACATGTTGAAACTTGGGCCTGTATGGGTAGAACGTTATGTTCGTACAATGATTACAGAAGCGATGAAAGTAGGTTTAGAACGTGGATTTGTAGCTGGTACAGGTAAAAATGAACCTATTGGGTTATTAAAAGATCCAAGTGGAAGTGTTGTGAATGGAGTATATCCAGATAAAAAGCCAGTAGGCACTTTAACGTTCGAGCCAGGCCGCAAAACAATCAATGAATTAAAAGGTGTTGTTAAACTACTAGCTAAAAAATTAAATGCTGATGGTTCAGACGCAGATCGACCAAAAAATATTGCTGGTAAAGTAGTTATGGTAACTAATCCTTTTGATACTTTTGATATTCAAGCAAACGCGACAATTCAGAATGCGGCTGGAGTATATGTAACTAGTTTGCCATTTAATCCAATTCTTACAGAGTCAGTGTTTGTACCTCAAGGAAAAGTATTATTCTTTGTTAAAGGTCAATATGTTGCAGCAATGGGTGGAACAGAGCCAATCAAGAAGTATGAAGAAACATTAGCTTTAGAAGATGCAACTGTTTATATTGCTAAACAATATGCTACAGGTAAACCGAAGGATAAATACACTTCACAAGTTTACACACTAAAGCTTGAAGAAGTAACACCACCGACTGAAGGGTGATGTAAATGGAAACAGTAATTTCAGACGAAATAATACAGCAGTTCAAAGATAGGATGCACTTGGGTGATGATGAAGACGATAACCTAAAGCGCATCCTTTATGCATCCAATGAAGCTTTATTAAAAGTATGTGGATTGTATGACATAAACAAAGATGAGACGTTCAAAGAATTAGTTTTTGAACGTTCTCGTTATGCTTATAATGATGCACTTGAGTATTTTACTAAAAACTTTTTAACCGAAATTAATAGTTTTGGTATTGCAAAAGCATTAGAAGAAATCAAATTGGACGGTGAGTAATATGCGTCCTTTTCAGTATAAAAAACCACTGAATACAGGTGACTTTAGAAATCGAATTAGCATTGAACAACCTCAAATAATAAAAGATGAATTGAATCAAGCAATTGAAACAGGTAATTGGGAAGAAGTTAAAAGTGCATGGGCAATGATAAAAACGGTGAAAGGCTCTGAGTATATTGAAGCTTCAGCTTCACAGTCTACACGAATTTATCGGTTTGTAATTCCTTATACAACAGGTATTACAGAATTAATGCGAATTAATATGAAGAATCGTATCTTTGACATTATCGAACCGCCAATGAATGATGATGAAATGTATCAAACATTGACTATTATCGCAAAGGAGCATGTTTAATATGAGTAATTTTGCGAGTGATCTTGCTAGAGAATTGCAAAGGTATGCAAATGTTGTGGAAGAAGAATTAACAAATGCACAAGAAGATGTAGCTGATATTGCTGTAAATAAGTTAAGACAAAATAGTCCTAAAAAAACAGGTGGTTATCGTAAAGGTTGGCGTAAGAAAAAAGTAGGTAAAGCCGTTGTTATCCATAATACAAAAGGGCAATTAACGCATCTTTTAGAAAATGGCCATGCGAAAGCTAGTGGTGGCCGAGTACCGGAGAAAGTGCATATTCGTCCCGTTGAAGAGTATGTAATTGATGAATTGCCAAAACGTATTGAAAGGGCAATTGAATCATGACATTAACATTAGGAGAATTTATAAAAATTCTTGAAGCTACAGGCTATCCTGTGGCTTATTCGCATTTCATAGCAACACCAGGTAATCCAGTTCCAGCGCCACCGTATATCTGTTTTCTTGTGGATGGGTCAGCAAATTTAATGGCTGATAACAAGGTGTATCACAAGATAAATGATGTAAATATAGAG
Source organism: Bacillus sp. JAS24-2 (assembly GCF_008274905.1). Taxonomy (NCBI): domain Bacteria; kingdom Bacillati; phylum Bacillota; class Bacilli; order Caryophanales; family Bacillaceae; genus Bacillus; species Bacillus sp. JAS24-2. The sequence continues at coordinate 3,614,656 of NZ_CP031068.1, read as the reverse complement.
CTTTATACAACTAAGAAAGATGTAGTTGCGGAAGCCAAGTTAGAACAAGTACTAGATGATCACGAGATTCCTTATGACTCGTATGGGACTTTTATTGAATCTGAAAATATGTATCAAAAATTTTATGAAACGAGGTTGATATAAATGAATGAAAATAAAGTAGCATTTGGTTTAAAGAATGTCCATTATGCGCTTTTCGATATTAAAGATGGTGTAGTTACATTTAATACACCAATTCCATTACCTGGTGCGGTTGAATTAACGTTTGATCCACGAGGGGATTTAATTGAATTCTACGCTGATGACATGCTTTATTACGCTGCAAGTAATAACCAAGGGTATGATGGAACGCTTTCTATTGCGACTATTCCGGAACAATTTGCAATTGATGCACTAGGGGAGGAATTAGACGAAGAAGATGGTGTGTTAAATGAGTTAGCGGATGCGAAAGGAAAATCATTTGCATTATTATTTGAATTTGATGGCGATGTACGAGCAACTCGACACGTTATGTTTAACTGTTCTGCAAGTCGTCCAACACTTGCATCTAAAACGAAAACAAATTCAGCGGAGCCAAATACAAATGAACTTAAATTTGTGTCCAGCCCTATTGATATTAATGGAAAACGTATGGTTAAAACGAAAACTACTACTAAATCAAAAACAGATATTTATAATAATTGGTACAAAAAAGTGTATACAAAAGTACCTGCATTACCAAAAGGAGCGTAAGTAAATGGAAAAGACAATTATAATAGACGGAAAACAGGTCAAATTAAAAGCTAATGCAGCATCAGCCAAGCGATATAAGGCGCAATTTAGACGGGATTTATTTGCCGATATGTTTAAATTAGGAGCTATAGGGACATTCGCTTCGCAAGATGCAACAGAAGGCACTATTGATTTTTCCAACTTAGATTTCGATAAAGTAGATTTTGAAGTTTGTTACGATTTAGTTTGGTTATACGCTAAAACAGCTGATCCTGAAATTCCAGACCCGATGACTTGGTTAGAAGGATTTGATGAGTTTCCTATTTACGATATAATGCCGGAAATTAATGAGATGGTTCAAAAAACAATGGGAGCAAAAAAAAAGTAAAGAAAATTAATGGAGAGCAAGGGACTTTCGGTGATGAAGAATTAAACACTGAATTGTTCCTTGCTCTTTGTTATGAAGCAAAGCTCACATATTGGGACTTAGAAGTGATGACGATTGGTGATTGTTTTGATTATATCGCTGAGTATGCTGAAATGAAAAATCCAGGAAAAGAAAAAGTTCGAAAAGCAACTCAAGAAGACTTTAATGCTTTCTAAGAAAAAGGGGTGAGATAATGGCAGGAGGAAAAATTAAAGGAATTACGATTGAAATTGGAGGGAATACGCAGCCGTTACAAAATGCCTTAAAAGACGTGAATAAGCAAAGTGATTCTTTGACTAAAGAGTTAAAAGATGTTGAACGTTTATTAAAGTTTGATCCCGGTAACGTTGAGGCACTTGCTCAAAAGCAACAGTTGCTTACACAACAAATTGAAAAAACTACACAAAAGCTTGATAAATTAAAAGAAGCGGAGCAACAGGTTCAAGAGCAATTTCAAAATGGGAAAATTTCAGAAGAGCAGTATCGCGCATTTAGGCGTGAAATTGAATTTACACAAGGGTCACTTGATGGTCTGAAAAACAAGCTCGGTAATATGAAAGCCGAACAAGAAAATGTAGCAAGTTCAACACGGCAATTAGAAACTTTATTTAGTGCCACAGGAAAAAGTGTTGATGATTTTGCGAGCGCATTAGGTAATCGTCTTGTAAATGCAATTAAAAGTGGATCGGCTACAAGTCGACAGTTAGAACAAGCAATTGGTCTTATTGGTCGTGAAGCTTTAGGAACTGAAGCTGATATTGAAAAATTACAACGCGCCCTCCGATCTGTGGATGCCGGAAACTCTATTCAACAAGTACAAAATGAGTTAAGAGACTTACAACAAGAAGCTGGCAGAACCGAGAAGAAGTTTGAAGGTCTAAAAGTGGGATTAGAGAATGTTATCGGTGGATTAACAGCAGGTGGTGGAATTGCAACAGCTGTTGAAAAAGCACTTGATATGTCAAAATTGAAAACCAAAATTGATATATCTTTTGATGTCCCTGAATCCTCGAAAAAATCAGTAGAAGAAGCAATAAGAGGCGTAACAGCTTATGGAGTGGATGCTGAAGAATCACTTGCTGGTGTACGTAGGCAATGGGCTTTAAATAAAGATATTAGTGATGAAGCGAATGCATCTATCGTTAAAGGTGCAGCAACAATCGCGCAATCCTATGACGGTATAGATTTTACAGAGTTGATTCAAGAAACCTATGAAATAGGAAATGAATTAGGAATAACGCAAGATAGTGCTCTTGGTATGGTTGATGCTTTGTTAAAAATGGGATTTCCGCCAGAACAGTTAGACATCATTGCTGAATATGGTAGCCAGCTAACCCGTGCAGGCTTTAAAGCTGAGGAAGTCCAAGCAATTATGGAAGCTGGTGTTGAAACTGGTAGTTGGAATATTGATAATCTTTTAGACGGACTGAAAGAAGGTAGGATTCAATTAACTGAATTCGCACAAGGAGCTGATAAGGCTTTAAAAGAAGCGCTTGACGGTTCTGGTATTGCGACTGAACAAATAGAAAAATGGGGAGCATCTGTCGCTAAAGGCGGAAGAGATGGCGCAGCAGCGATGGTAGAAGTAGCTAAAGCTATTGACGGAATAGAAGACCCAGTTAAGAAAAATCAGGTTGGGGTTAAAGTTCTAGCCACTATGTTTGAAGATCAAGGTCAAAATTTAACAAACACTTTAATTGAAGCTTCTAAGAAAACAAAAGATCTTCAACAAAACCAAGACAACTTAAATGAATCTGTTAAAAAATTAGATGCAAATCCAGCTGTAAAGTTCCAAAAAGCGATGGGCGATTTACAAATGGCTCTTGAACCTATACTAGGAGTAATTGCTGATGTTGTTGCTAGTATTGCTGATTGGATTTCTAATAATCCAGAATTAGCAGCGACATTAGCGGCAGTTGCAACGGCTATTGGAGTAATTTCAGGGGCACTTATGGCTATTGCACCAATTGTTGTATCGGTCATGGGGGTATTTGAAATTGGGGCCGCCGCGGCACTAGGTATAGTTGCTATTGTTCCTATTATCATAGCCGCTATAGTTGCTCTAGGAGTGGCTATTTATAAAAACTGGGATGATATTAAAAATTGGACAATAGAAGCATGGGATTCTATTAAAGAGTACTTAATAGAGCTTTGGAATGGGATATCCCAATCCTGTAGTGAAGCATGGTCTTCATTTTTAGAAGCAATGCATGAATTTTTTGATCCGATAGGTCAATTTTTTAGTGATTTATGGGAGGGTGTAAAGCAGGCGTGTAGCGATGCATGGAATTCTACTGTTGAATTCTTTTCTGAAGCATGGTCTTCTTTCATAGAAATGATGCACAGTTTCTTTGATCCGATAGGTGAATTCTTTAGTAGTTTATGGTCTGGCATTGTTGAAACTGCTTCCTCTTGGTGGTCCTCTTTAGTTGAAACGGCGTCTGAATTGTGGGGAACATTAACGCAAGCATGGCAAGAAACATGGGATACAATTCTTACTGTTTTAGATCCAATTATTTCGGCAGTTTCTACCGTTTTAGAAGCTGGTTGGTTGTTAATACAGGCAGGTGCACAAATTGCATGGGCGGCAATCTGTCAATATATTATTCAACCGATTCAGGAAGCTTACGACTGGATAAGTACACAAATCGGTGAAATGGTCACTTGGCTTGGTACACAATGGGAAATTGCAAAAGCTATGGCACAAATTGCTTGGGGACTATTTAAGCAATATATTATTCAACCTGTTCTAGACACTTGGAACTTAGTAAAAGAAAAGTTCAGTGATTTAGTTTCTTGGCTAAATTCACAATGGGAGACAGTTAAATCATATACATCAGCAGCATGGGGGTTATTTAAACAATATATTATAAAACCTGTACAAGATACTTGGAATTTAGTAAAAGAAAAGTTTAGTGATTTATCCAATTGGATGTTAGGAATTTGGGTGAAAATAAAAGGTTATACACTTGAAGCGTGGAAGATGGTTTACACATACATCGTTGAACCAGTTATTTCAGCTTATAATTCTGCAAAAGAGAAATTCAATGATATGTACAACACAGCACGGGAAAAATTTGATTCTGTTAAGAATGCAGCTCAAGAAAAATTTGAAGCGGCAAAACATTTCATTATAGATCCAATTAAAGATGCAGTTGACGGTATAGAAAAATTTATTGGAAAGATTAAAGGATTCTTTAGTGACTTGAAGTTGAAAATTCCAAAACCAGAAATGCCACCTCTTCCACACTTCAGCTTACAAACAAGCACGAAAAATGTTTTAGGTAAAGATATTACATTTCCGTCAGGAATTAATATTGATTGGCGTGCGAAAGGCGGTATCTTTACTAAACCAACTATCTTTGGAATGAATGGCGGAAACTTGCAAGGTGCAGGAGAAGCGGGGCGAGAAGCAGTGCTTCCTCTGAATAAAAAGACACTTGGAGATATTGGTGCAGGAATTGTGGCAGCCATGCCACGACAACAATTTGCTATGCCGAGAGAAATAAATCAACTAATGGGTGACATGAGCCGTATGATGGCTAGTTCTGTGAGTCAATTATCAGGATTAAAGAGTGTCATGAGTGGTGTGTATGGAAGCATGTCAAATAGTAGACAAGCTATGGCAAGCAGCGTATCAAATCAAGTGATTAATTACGGATCTGGTTCATCTTCTAGTGGTGAAGTTATTCCAATGCTTGGGGGGGATTTAGTTATTGAAGTGCCTGTTAATTTAGAAGGAAGAGATGTGGCACGCGGTACTTATCGCTATACAACTGAGTATCAAGAAAGAGAAGCAAAAAGAAACTCAGCCTTTTAGGTTTGGGTTTCTTTTATTTTATAAAGAAATGAGGTGTTGGCATGAGTTCTTTTACTTTTAACAACCAACGAAAGGAGTACATTCAAATAGAAAAGGGATGGAGTCCACCAACATGGGCACCTCTAAAACGTAATTTCTTAAAAACACCTGGATATCCAGGTGCAAGATTATTAGGAACGGATACAGACCCTCGTCCACTTCCTGTCCCTGTAGGAATTATCGTTCCAGATGGAACAGATTTAGAAACGTTAAAAGAAGAAATAGCAGCATGGTTAATTACAGAAGAAGCAGTTGAGCTAGTATTTGATGCAACTCCTGATCGAACATATTTAGCTATAATTGATGAAGATTTTAATCTTGATGATTTCGTTACGTTAGGTAAAGGCACTTTGAAATTTATTTGTCCAATGCCTTATAAATTAGGACCTACCCGAACAGTAGAATTTCAAACAGGTGCGCTTGGGTTAACGGCAAACGTTCAAAACAAAGGAACTGTTCATTCTAATCCTATTATTGAGATTGACATTACGAAACCAAACACTTTTTTAGATGTATGGTTTGGCGGGGTATCCTTAAGTGATCGAGATTATTTTCGTATCGGTATGCCACTAAAAACTGTAGAAAAGCCTGTGGAAAGGAATCAACGTATAGTATGGGATGAAATGGCCACTACTGTTGGATGGAGTAAAGTCAGTTCAATGGAAGATGGTGAACCGGTTGGCGAAATGAAATCAGATAAATACCAATTCTATTGTTCTGATTTTGGGACTGGAACGGGAAAAGGATGGCACGGTGCAGCTGTCAAAAAGAGTATACCTGGTGGTCCAGTACAAGATTTTATTATGCAAGCCTACGTTACATGTAAGAGTAAGAAAATCAATGAAATGGGCCGAGTTGAGATAGCGATATTAGATGAAAACAGTAAGGTGCTTTCAAAAATTGCTATGAATGATCTCTTTTGGCAAGCTGAACAAAATTTTGGAACGATGGTTATTGGATACGATAACAAGCCAGGGAAAACAGGGCTGATTTATGAGAGTGGTGATTATCCGAATACATGGAATCAATATTTTGGACGATTGTGGATAGCTAGAACAGGAAATGTATGGGAAGCGTATATTTCGAAATTTCTTCCTGGGACAGAAAAAGATGATTCAGAGCGTTTTGCACGGTGGACAGATAAAAATAACTATCATATGGAAAAAGCAGCTCAAATACAGATTAGCATTATGCAATGGCAGGATGTACCGCCAGTAGAAGCAATGTCAGTTAGTGATTTAAAGTTTTGGAAAGTGAATTTAAATACGAAAAACACACCGCCTTATATAGTAGATGTTGGCGATAAAGTCGTAATTGATACCGAAAATAGTCATGTAACGATTGAAGGGAAGGATGCGATTAATATTAAAGACATTTTCAGTAATTTTCCTATCATTAATAAAGGTATGAATACACTAGAAATCATGCCTTATGATATCGGAACAGCAAAGGTTAAATACAGGGAGCGATTTAGATGAGGACGCCAAGTGGAGTTTTACATATTATTGATTTTAAAACGAGTCAAATCGTTTCAGCTATACAACCAAAGGATTATTGGGATGATAAACGTCATTGGGAAATCAAGAATAATATCGATACTTTAGAGTTTAAAGTATTTGATAACACGAAATATGCAGCAACACTTATGCAACAAAACTTAGTATTAAAAGAAGTAAGGGATGGGCGTATTGTTCCGTATGTAATCACTGAAGTAGAAAAAGACCCTGACGATAGATCCGTAATTACTTATGCATCAGGTGCATGGATTAATCTTGCTAAAGATGACTATATTCGTCCACAGAAAATTGAAGGTAAGACAGTAAATGAATTTATGGACATTGCTCTTGTAGGTGTAAAATGGCAGCGTGGTAAAACGGAGTATGCTGGATTTCGTTCTATGACTATTGAAGAATTTATAGATCCGTTGAGTTTCTTAAAAAAGATTGCTTCCCTATTTGAATTAGAAATTATATACCGTGTTGAAGTGGTCGGTTCTAAAATCGTAGGTTGGTATGTAGATATGGTGAAAAAAAGAGGAAGAGAAACAGGAAAGGAAGTCACGTTAGGTAAAGATTTAATTGGAATCAAACGTATTGAGAACTCACAAAACATTTGTACAGCTTTAATTGGATTTATCAAAAAAGAAGGTGGAGAAGTTCTCACTATCTCAGATATAAATAAGGGTATTCCATATATTGTGGATAACGATGCATTTCAACGTTGGAATGAAAAAGGTAAACACAAATTTGGATTTTATACTCCAGAAACAGAAGAAGATATAACACCAGAACGCTTATTGACTCTTATGAAAACAGAGTTAGCAAAACGCGTGAATACCTCTGTCTCTTATGATGTTCAAGCACAAAGTATAGGGCGTGTATTTGGGCTGGCCCACGAGTTAATCAATGAAGGAGATACAATCCGAATTAAAGATGTTGGATTCACACCTAAGCTTTATTTAGAAGCAAGGGCAATCGCTGGTGATGAATCACATACTGATCCTTCGCAAGATAAATACGCATTTGGTGATTACCGCGAAATTGTTGACCCTAATGATGAGCTACGAAAGATTTACAATCGTATCCTTAGTTCACTAGGTAGTAAGCAAGAACTGATAGATCAGTTAGATAAATTAGTGAAAGATGCAAATGAAACAGCTAATAATGCTAAGAAAGAATCAGAAGTAGCAAAAACACTGGCTGAAAAAGTGCAAGAGAATCTTAAAAATAATGCGGTAAATATTATTGAAGCTAAAAATCCACCGACCGATAATCTTATAGTAGGTAAAACATTATGGCGAGATATTAGCAACGGTAAACCTGGTATTTTAAAAGTGTGGAACGGTAAAGGTTGGGAGCTTCTTATTCCTGATGTGGAAACTATCAAGAAGGAAACAATGGAGCAGGTTAATAAAGATATCAAACTTACAGAAGAAGAATTAAATAAGAAAGTGGAAGAAGCTCAAAGTGAAACCACTGGACGATTCAAGGAAGTTAAAAATAGTCTCCAAGAAGTTTCGCAAACTATTAAAAATGTACAAAACTTTCAAGGTGAAATTAATAAAACTGTTTCTGAAATGAAACAAACTAACGAGGGTTTTACTAAATCTATTGAATCTTTAACAAAAAAAGACGGTGAAATCACTGAAAAATTAAATACAGTGGCAGAGACTGCTGAAGGTACAGAAAAGACAATCTCTGAGGTGCAGCAAACAACAAATGCTTTAAAGAAAACCACAACTGAAATTACAGAAAAGGCTGGTCAGATTAGTGAGAAGTTGGAGAGTGTAGAAAAGAAAGTTAATAACGATAAAGCTGGAGGACGTAATCTGTTATTAGATTCAAATGCTAAATACGAAAAAACAGATTATCTAATCAATTCATATTCTCTAACCGAAAATTTCTCTACAGGTGAAGAATATACATTTGTAATTAAAGGTAGCGTTCCGAAGGGGCAGAAGTTCGGGATTTGGCAAAATGGCGGTTCGAATAATGTTGGATATGCAACAAGTGTTTATGCGAATGGAATTACCTATGTAACTTTTAAAGCTGTAGCAGCAACGAGTGGAAATGAAAGAAAGTTGAGTCTGTATAACTTTCCAAGTAACACTACAAAAGCCATTGTAGAATGGGTTGCTTTATATAAAGGTAATAAGCCACAGGATTGGACACCAGCTCCAGAAAATCAAGTAACGAGTGATGAATTCACTAAGAAAACAACCGAGATTGAAAAAAGTGTGGATGGTATTAAAGAAAGTATAAAAACGGTAGAAAAAACACAAACCTCTTTTAATGAACGTGTTAACACTGTAGAAAAGAATGCAGAAGGAACAACTGCAAGTGTTAAGAAATTACAGGAAACACAAACTGAGCAAGGGAAAACATTAACTCAGGCGGCCACAACGATACAGCAACACTCTGAAGCATTGAAATTAACAATGAAAAAGAAAGATGTTGAGGATTATGTAGGCGGTTTAGGTACTGTCAACGAGTTGCGTGATGCTGATTTTAAGTTAGCGCAGAAATATTGGTTTTGGAATAGTGGTAATGGGGCTACTGGTTCTATTGATACGAATTTAAAATACAAAGGTATGAATACATTTGCAATTACAGTTACTGGCCAGACTCAAGATCGTTGGTGGGGACTTACAAGCCAATTCCTTGAGTGTCAGGTTAACGAAGAATTTGTTGCATCAGGTTACTTCAATACTGATGGGAAAACACCTATTGATAGTGGTGGTGCATTTATTGAAATTGAATGGTGGACTGGTGACAAAAAAACTCGCATTAAAACAGCTAGAACGAATATCAAGGTTGTAAATCATACATGGGTTCGTGCTGTATGTTCAGATAAAGCACCTGCTAATGCAGCGTTTGTGAGATGGCGTTATTACGTTACAAGAAATGGGCGTTTATGGTGTGCTGCACCTATGTTACAACGTGGCACTATAGCTACAGAATTTTGGTTACATCCGAAAGATCAAACGGATATTGATAAAATGCTAGAAGATATAGCTAATAGAGTAGCTACTGAGAAATACAATCAGAAAGTTACAGAATTAGAAAGAAGTATTAGTGCTAATGAAAAAGGCGTTTCAATCATCTCTGGAAAACAAGAAACGTTTATAAATGAGACTTATAATGCCTATGTAAGGAAAACGGAATCTAAGTTAGAAGTTTTAGATGAAGGGATTTTAGCGCAGATTTTAAAGGATGGCATTGTCACTGCCATCAATATGTCCCCTGGGAAAATTACAATCAATGCTGCAAAACTGGATATTAATGCAGATACAATGGTCAAATGGCTAACAGCAAAAGGTATTGATACGAATCTTATTAGAATTAACGGTGATAAGATAACCATTGATAAAGATGGTGTAACTGTTAAAATGCTAGATTTTCTATTCCAAGACGAATGGGGAACAAAAACAACTGCGGTATCAAGACGAAACCTAATAGCAGATCCCGACTTTTCTAGTGTTACAAAGAAAAACATTGGACATAACGATTATTATGGGTTTGAAGGTGGATACGGTCTTACTTGGAGGTCATGGGGAAATGTCGTAATAGAAAAGAATACACATATATTCGATTACGAGCAAATGGTGAATGCTACAAGGGTAGACATGTATAACTATCCAGAATCGATCGTGAATAATGGGATACATCCTGGAAATGAATACACAGTATCTGCTCACTTTAGAGCATCTATGATAAATGGTGTACGTAAAACAGGGAAACCACGCTTACATGTATGTTGTGTTAAATTCCGAGACAATGTAAGTTACGATATATGGAATGAACAAAAAATGGACTTTCCTGAGCCGTCTACATTTTATGGAGAAATCAGAAGATATTCATTTACCTTCAAAGTGCCGAAAAACTATATTCCGCAACAACATGCATTGATTATTAAAGTTTGTTCTGGAAGTGCTGACATGAGACAAGGGACAGCGATTTGTGTAAGTGGTGTAACGCTATACAGTGGCAAATATGCATCTATGTATAATTGGGATCGTGCAGCAGCAGAAAGAGCGGATGGCATTCAGCCGTTTAACGCACTTGCTATAGGTGGTGTGAATAATAATATAACTCCAGCACCAGACGGACAAACGTTTGATATAAGTACTGAAAAAGAAGTTAAAATCTTTAGGAATATACGAGCAATGCAGGGAGTTAACTTAGGTGGGGGTGGATTCCAACAATGGGGGCATATTCGTTTTACAGACGGTAATGCTGGAGCAGGTTTTTATGCGAGTACTCCAAGTGGTTGGAAATTTAATGCACTTGGATAGAAAGGAGAAGTAAGAATGGATGAGAATCAAATGATGCCACTTCAAGCAGGTGAAAGCTTTCCTTTTATGGGGAGGCTGGTGGATGCAGAGCGTACAGAGACAGGGATTTTTGTTCAAATACCTGCTGATATGTTAAATAATGCAGGTCTGCTAAACGGTGTTAGCAGGGTCGAAGTATGGAGAGAAATGGATGGGACAGTAAAGTTTCGAATTGCTACGTTGTGTGAAATATGTAAACGCGGAGCGCGTTTGTACCCACTAGATATGGGATTTGCGAAAAAGAATATTTGTTTAGAGTGTTATGCATCACTTACAGGGAACTACCCATCTCAAGAACCGCCAACACCAACTAATGAAAATAACACACAAACAGAGCAGGAGCAGCCATAAGCTGGTCTTTTTTTATTGTCAAAAAAGGAGATGAGAACAGTGGAAGATGCAATTTTCAACTCAGTTATTCAACAAGGTGCATTTGCAGCGTTATTTGTGTGGATGCTATTTACTACACAAAAAAAGAATGAGCAGCGTGAAGAAAAGTATCAACAAGTAATTGATAGAAACCAACAAGTAATAGAAGAGCAAGCAAAGGCTTTTGGATCTATCTCTAAAGATGTAACAGAAATCAAACAAAAACTATTTGAAGGAGATGTTCAATAATGGGGTATATCGTTGATATTTCAAAATGGAATGGTAATATTAACTGGGATGTAGCAGCACTGCAATTAGACTTAGTAATTGCTAGGGTACAAGATGGTTCTAACGTAGTTGATCATATGTATCCAAGTTATGTGGGTGAAATGAAAAAACGTGGTGTTTCTTTTGGTAACTATGCGTTTTGTCGATTCGTTTCTGAAAATGATGCACGTGTAGAAGCTCGCGACTTTTGGAATCGTGGAGATAAAGATGCATTGTTCTGGGTAGCGGATGTGGAAGTGAAAACAATGGGGAATATGTTAGCTGGAACGTTAGCTTTTATTGATGAACTACGCCAGTTAGGTGCTAAAAAGGTTGGTCTATATGTTGGTCATCATACATATAAAGAGTTCCAGGCGGATAAAGTAAACGCTGATTTTGTATGGATTCCCCGATATGGTGGGAATAGACCAGCTTATCCATGTGATATCTGGCAATACACCGAGACAGGAAATGTACCAGGTATCGGAAAGTGTGATTTGAACCAATTGATTGGCAGTAAATCATTATCTTGGTTTACAGGAGAAAAACAACCAGAACAAGCTATTGTCAATGGCGGCTATCAATATGTTAAATCTGGTGGGTTTGGTATTTCATTAGTTCAGGAAGTTGTAAATGCTATGAATGAGCGTGGAACAAAAGGGAAGGTTATCTCTGATCCATTAACTGGTTTAGCTTACTTACAAACTGAAGTACTACCTAATGGTGAGCTTGATATGATTACAGCTTGGATGGATGAAAGAAACTGGTGGTACGAGTACATTAAAAAATAAAACAAAAGAATAGTTTTATGAACAATAATTATTATCTGGTTCTATGTGTAGATAATTATATATTGATTTTCATCTTTATAAATGTTAGGGTAAATATACACCGTTTCTTATTTATCTATGAGTACTGTCTGTAGAACGAATAGAATAATTTGAAAAAAATCCCCTTTTGCACCTATATGCAGAAGGGGATTTTAATATTTATGAGATTTAAAATTTACTTTTAGATAATGCTTTAAGTACTGGCTTTATAATTAAACCTATTAAACGAAAGCCCTTAAATATAGAGCGTACAACTTTCAAGGAATGTTCCTCCTAGTTGATATTAATAAATGTATCATTATATAAAAATTTTTCTTCCATATAAAATCACAGCAATTTAACAAAACATGATTTCTATATAAGTATTTTATATTACGGCTAGTGATACGTATGTGAATGTACGTTAATTTAACGAAAAAGGCCGTCTATTATGAAATGCGCCCCAAATGTTAGATATAATTGGGGTGCACATCTAATTCGTGAGGTATTTGAGTCGTAACTTTAAATAAGTCCATTTCAAACAGATTTTAAGCTAAAAAATTTGGTAAATCCTCTATCCATGCTTTGAAGCTATCGCAATATTCTTCGAATTTCTCTTTATCATCATAGTAATAATACACCTTCGATTCTAATCTATGTAAGCAAAAATAATCTCCATTTCCAATACCATAGAATGGGAGCATATTTGAATCCCAATTACCATTACTCATTTCATAATTATATACCGCTTCTAGTGTATCATTTCCATTTGTTTTCCCCTTTGAAATATTATAAATATCACCTGGAAATGACCAGAATGTCATCAACTCAATAAAATATTTAAATTCATTACTAAACGAGCAATTAAATTTATCACTTAATTCTTTCCATTCTTTATCTGTGGGCTTGTCTAATACCTCGGTTTCTCTTTCTAGAATATTTGATAATATAGACTCTACTTCATTATAATTCATTTGTTTTCACCTCTATTTTTAATTTTAAATACCTTCTCCTGGTAAAACATACTCACTACCACGTTTTTTCCAATGTTCCCGAATTTCCTTGGCTCTTTCTGCTGGAGTAAGTTCAGATGGTTTTGTGTGATCATTTATCCAAATGTGTATTAGATTTCGTAATATAATAGTTTCTATTTTAAGAGAGATTTCAATTTCATCTTCATCATCGAACTTGTCTTGGAAATGCAGAAATAATTTTACCATTACCATTTAAAAACAAACGAATAATTACCTTAATTAATCTTCAGAATCCTCATCTGTAAATTCATTGTCTTTAAATACTGGATGCCCATTTGGATCGAGCATACCCATCACTTTTTTATCCCTATCAGATACAATCAGTGTATAGTCCTCCATAAGAAAAGGTTTTTTTGGTAAATCCACTAGTATTCTCCAAGCTGGTCTTATATCATCGTTGTTTCTATTTTCTTTCTCAATTTTAAATGTATAAGCCTCATCAAAGAAAAGGTGGTTGATATCTTCAGTAACTACTCCATCTAATTTATTTTTCTTATGATAATGTTTAGCAATTTCTATTGCTTCCTGAGGTTTTAACATCACATCTATAGTAATTTCATTTATTTTCCTATAATGTCTTGAAAAATCTTCTTGCTTTAATCTTATATAGTTTTGAAATTCTTGAGTAGACAATTGTTTAAACTCTTCATCAGACATATTTTTATACTTATCTAAAGACATATAAAATTCTCCTTTCCATGAATCTCCTTTTTGGTAGGGTAAAGATGTTGCTGTTTCTATAGATATGGGATTAGACTTTACTATTGGTGCAAAGGTAAGTGTGAATGGTTCGCCAAAATACAAAGTACAAAATAGAAAGGGCAAAACATACTATGTATCAGCAATTGAAGCTTATGTGTATGTAAAGTAAGAGTTACAAAAGAGACCTCAAATGTGAGGTCTCTTTTGTTGATTATTCTCCATATGTAACTTCTCTTCACTTAATCCAAGCTAGATAACATGCTTCATTGAAATATCCAATCTTAAAGAAAACTGTTTCCTCGAAAAGTTCTCTACTTTACTTGTGCTCAGAATCTAGTAAAATAGCTAGTCAAATTCAATTACTTTCACCTATGCTACTTCTTCTTTATATCCCGAAAAATTAATTTTTAATATCTTTCAAAAAATCTTCTAGAACTCTTTTGACGGGTAAGCTAGCCTTTTCCAATAATTTTTGTGCTGTATCAATTACTCGACTATTGGATACTATCATCTTTTTATGTTCTTCAGAATTGAAAGACCTTAAAGAATCTATAGTAGTCTCAACAACTTCATCACTTTCATCAAGCATATTCAATAGTAATTCTAATCCATTTATTCCTAAATCATCATCAATGCAATAAGCCAGCCTAATTTTCCACTTATCATTTTTATCATTAATACTTTGAAATAATTTTCCCCAATCTTTGTCAGTAAAATCATTCAGCAGTTCTTGAGCATACATAAATCCATCATCATACCAAGAATCTTCTGAACTATTTTCGGATAATATTTCATTTAATTCTTCATACATTTCTTATTCCTCCTTTATTTCTAAAATCCAGATGGTGGTAATGCATTAACTTTACCTGTCGGATAGGCACTAATAACACTATCTCCTTTCTTTATCACATCTATTTCTACACCATCAATAGTACCTCGATGCCAAGTTGCTCCGTCCCTAGCTCTAGTACTAATTAATTTAGAATTCCCGATATTCTTAACGCTATTTATTATTTTTGTGTCACTCCACCCATCTGGAAATACTGTACTACTTTTTATTTTAGATAATTTACCATCTGGAAACTGAGTAGTATACTTAATGTTCTTTGTTCCATCTGGATTAATTTTAATTTCCTCTACAACATAGTTATGATGATTATTATTTATTCCAGAAGAATGTCCCCCAATAATCTCATTCTTATTAGGATTTTTTCTTTGTCCCCACAGAATTTTTTCTTCCATTTCGGGTGTGATTGTGGAATTAGCTCCGTTGGCTTCCTTACCAGCATTATCTATTTTTTTAGTTGCATTTCCCTCTTTATCAAGTTTACCATTCTCTTTAACTTTATTAACACGCTCACCAGAAGATGAAGAAGACTTGAATTTTTGAAGAGTATCCTGGGCATTTTGAATCGATTTATCCCAAACCAATCCACCGTGTACAACAGCACCAACACCAGCCGCTGTAGCAACTGCATCTAATGGAAGAACAATTGGTGATGCTAACCCACCACTTCCTACTTCTGCGAAGAATGTTAAGAAATTAGCCCCACCTATGACTGAAATACCTTCAAAGATTTCTACAATAGATCCTGCCGTTGATATAACATGTCCAGTAAATCTTCCAGCTTGATAAGTTGCTTTGCTTTCTAATTTATCATTATCAGGTGGTGTTAGTCCAATATAGTCTTCAGCTACTGCACTGCCAGCGCCTTGTATAAAGTCCAAAGCACCTTCATAAATATCTTCGACACCATGTTTAAACGTATCTAGTAAAGATTCATCTTTTTTTTCACTATTTAATGGACCGCACATTGCTCCTTCTTCAATTGAACTACCATTTAAAAGATTGTCAGCCTGACGCTTCCTATCTTCTTCAATCACCTGAATGGAAGTCGTCCATTCCATATTCAACCCTTGTGTGCTAAACGTCCCACTTGCGGGACTAAATCCTTTTCCACTTTGCACTTCAGCGAGTCCGGCTGTGATACTAGCTGCTAATTGAAGAGCAGTGCTGTAGTTATTACTGGATGTATAATTGAATTCATATAAATGCTCTAGTTTTTCTACAAGTTTTTTTTTCATCTCAACTAAAACAGCCACAATTGCGTCTACTCCAGGCATAGGTGTAAGTAACTCTATTGCTTCTATACTTGCAATTGTTTGATTGATTTCTTGGATTTGTTCTCTTATTTCTTGTTCGATAACATCTGTTGAAGCAACCTTTGCTTGAAAATCATTTGGAAACGCATCATTTTGACGAATTAATTCTTCACATAAATATATAATTCCTTGCGCCAAAGGCCGAAATGTTTGAACAAGATAGGTTTTTGCACTGCTATATGTTTGCCCTTGTAACACAGTATCCATTGCAAAAGTGTCAATCGACTGAATCGCTTGTTCCATAGCTTGAATGGTAGCTGTACATACAGCATTCATACTTTGTGTTTGGGCATGTACTTCCCCTAAATACATATTTAAACTCAAAAATCTCCCCCCTTTTATGCGAACAAGTAAATCATACCAATTAAAGGATATATATGTAAATATGCTGCTGTAGTAAACTCAATATCAAAGTAGAACTTTTCCATTTAATTACTAAAGTATCGTCTAATTCGTTTATGGGTACCTGTGAAGAATATGGTATACAAAATAAATTTACAGGATTTGAAATGAATATATATAATAGAAGAAAAAAGAAATGTTTATATTGTCGCTACCATGTTGGCGTCAACCTCATGCGCCTAATGGCAACAAAAAACATCTACTTCGTCCCATTCGGCCAAGATGCACCAGAGAAAAAACCGAACTCAATGGTAGCTCGCATGGAGCTGCTGGAAGATACAGTGTTAGAAGCGCTGCAAGGGAAGCAATTGCAACCGGTGGTCGTAGAAAAATTCAGATATATGAATTAAAAAACGAAAAAAAACGGACAATTTTTGATGAAACCATCATTCTTACTGTAGAATATGATAAAATTAACGTTATTAAGATCAGAAGGGGTATTGTATACTCCTTCTGATTCTAAGTTATAGAAGGATTGGTATCTAGAAAGGGGCATAGTGATGGAAAAGCAAAAAACTTTTCATGTCGCTGTAGTTGGAGCAACCGGCGCAGTTGGTGAACAAATGTTAAATACTTTAGAGAAACGAGAATTTCCAATCGGGAAATTAACGTTACTTTCATCTAAACGATCTGCAGGTAAGAAACTTGTATTTAAAGGCGAAGAATTTACAGTTCAAGAGGCAACTCCTGAAAGCTTTGAAGGAGTAGATATCGCACTATTTAGTGCTGGTGGATCTGTATCGAAACAATTAGCGCCAGAAGCAGCAAAACGCGGTGCGATTGTTGTTGATAATACAAGTGCATTCCGTATGACAGAAAACGTGCCACTTGTTGTACCTGAAGTAAATGAAAACGACTTAAAAGAACATAATGGTATTATTGCAAATCCAAACTGTTCTACAATTCAAATGGTAGTAGCTCTTGAGCCAGTTCGTCAGCAATATGGTTTAAAACGAGTAATCGTTTCCACATATCAAGCTGTATCAGGTGCTGGTGCGGCAGCTATTGAAGAACTGCATGAACAATCACAAGCAATCTTAAATGGCGAAGAAGTTAAGGCAAATGTTCTTCCTGTATCAGGTGATAAGAAGCATTTCCCAATTGCTTTTAATGCGATTCCACAGATTGATAAATTCCAAGATAATGGATTTACGTTTGAAGAAATGAAAATGATTAACGAAACGAAAAAAATTATGCATATGCCTGAATTAGAAGTAGCGGCAACATGTGTACGTTTACCAGTTGTATCAGGACACTCTGAGTCTGTTTACATCGAAGTAGAAAAAGAAGGCGTAACAGTAGCAGAATTAAAGAGCTTACTTGCAAATGCGGAAGGTATTGTTCTGCAAGATAATCCAGAAGAGCAGTTATATCCAATGCCAGCTACTGCAGTAGGTAAAAACGAAGTATTCGTTGGAAGAATCCGTAAAGATTTAAATAACGATAAAGGATTCCATCTTTGGGTCGTATCTGATAACTTATTAAAAGGCGCTGCATGGAATTCTGTTCAAATTGCAGAGCGCTTAGTAAAATTACAATTAGTGTAAACGGCTAAGAGAAGGTGCAAAATATGAAAATAATTGTTCAAAAATTTGGTGGCACATCAGTACGTGATGACAATGGACGTAAGCATGCGCTTCATCATATAAAAAAATCATTAGCTGCTGGTTATAAAGTAGTTACTGTCGTATCTGCTATGGGCCGTAAAGGTGAACCATATGCAACGGATACGTTATTAAGTCTTGTAAATCAAGAGGAATCTACTATTTCTAAACGTGAGCAAGATTTATTATTATCATGCGGAGAGTTAATCTCTGCAATTGTTTTCTCTAATATGTTGAATGAGAACGGTATAAAAGCAGCAGCATTAAATGGTGCACAAGCTGGTTTTGTAACGAATGATGACTTTACGAATGCAAAGATTATTGAAATGAATTGCGATCGTATACATGAAGAGTTAGAAAATGTAGATGTAATCGTCGTTACAGGATTTCAAGGGCAAACGAAAAAAGGTGATACGACAACACTTGGACGCGGAGGTAGTGATACTTCAGCTTCAGCATTAGGTGTTGCACTTCATGCTGAATATATCGATATATTCACTGATGTAGAAGGTGTTATGACTGCGGATCCTCGTATTGTAAAAGATGCACGTCATCTTCAAACTGTAACGTATAACGAAATTTGTAACATGGCTTATCAAGGTGCGAAAGTCGTTCATCCACGTGCAGTTGAAATTGCGATGCATGCAAAAGTGCCACTTCGTGTACGTTCTACGTATTCTGAAAGTGAAGGTACTCTTATTGCAGCATACGATGGTGCTACAAAAGGGCAGGATGTAGAAGAACGTCCTGTTACAGGTATTGCCCACGTATCGAACGTAACGCAAATTAAAGTACTTGCAAAAGAAACGGCATACGACATACAGCAGCATGTATTTAAAGAAATGGCAAACGAAGGCATTAGTGTTGATTTAATTAACATTTCTCCTACTGGTGTAGCTTACACAGTAAATGATAATGTATCAGCTCGTGCTGTCGAAGTGCTAAAACAACTTGGATATGAGCCAATTGTGACAGAACATTGTGCGAAAGTATCTATCGTTGGAGCTGGAATGGCAGGCATCCCAGGGGTTACTGCAAAAATCGTTACAGCTTTAGCAGAAAAAGGTATTCAAATCCTGCAATCGGCAGATAGTCATACAACAATTTGGGTTCTTGTAAAAGAAATTGATTTGGTGGAGGCTGTAAATGCATTACATAGTGCGTTTGAGCTTTCAAAAGAAAAGCAACTGGAACAATAAGGAGTGAGACCATGATAGATTTTGGGACAATTGCAACCGCGATGGTAACACCGTTTGATATAAACGGGAATATCGATTTTGCAAAGACAACGAAATTGGTAAATTATTTAATTGATAACGGTACAACAGCAATCGTGGTAGGAGGAACGACAGGAGAATCTCCTACATTAACTTCAGAAGAGAAAGTAGCGTTATATCGCCATGTCGTATCTGTTGTCGATAAAAGAGTGCCCGTAATCGCTGGAACAGGTAGCAATAATACGCATGCTTCTATTGACTTAACTAAAAAGGCAACAGAAGTTGGTGTGGATGCAGTAATGCTAGTAGCACCGTATTATAACAAACCGAGTCAAGAAGGAATGTATCAGCATTTTAAAGCAATTGCTGAAAGTACGCCGCTTCCGGTTATGCTATATAACGTTCCGGGACGATCTATTGTACAAATCTCCGTTGATACAGTTGTTCGTTTATCAGAAATAGAAAACATTGTTGCTATTAAAGATGCCGGCGGCGATGTGTTAACAATGACAGAAATCATTGAAAAAACAGCGGACGACTTTGCGGTATACAGCGGTGATGATGGTTTAACGTTACCAGCTATGGCAGTTGGAGCGAAAGGTATCGTTTCGGTAGCATCTCATGTTATCGGAAACGAAATGCAAGAAATGATTACAGCATTTCAATCAGGAGAATTTAAGAAGGCACAAAAATTACATCAATTACTTGTAAGAGTAACTGATTCATTATTTATGGCGCCAAGTCCAACTCCAGTAAAAACAGCGTTACAAATGGTTGGATTAGATGTAGGTTCTGTACGTTTACCACTTCTTCCATTAACAGAAGAAGAAAGAGTAACGTTACAATCTGTAATGCAATCTATCCCTCGTTAATAAAAAATGACCTAGTGTAGAACTAGGTCATTTTTTATTATATGCAAATCTTTTTCTCGTTTTCTCACCTATATGTGTTCTTATAAGAATATTAATCGCTTCTTCATTATGTGTATAAGAAAATAATCGTACTCCTTTAACCGAGTCAAAAAATGATAGATATTATGGAATAAACGTAATAAACTACGGTGTTTGTTTTTAGAGAAATCCCCTCAAATTTGACGTAATTCATAAAAAAACTCCATTTTGTAAGTGTTTTTGTTGGATTCTAGAAAAATAAATCTTGAAACTCCCTATTATGAAATGAATTTAGCGTATGTATGGCTAGTTCTTCAAAATAATATGGAGTATAAAATCAAAGTAAATATAAAGGAAATACCTTCGATACTTTTGTTGTCATTCCGTTCTTTTACTCTTTCTTTCGCACGATTTAACTTGTGTTCTATTTCTTGTATCAGGTATAATATGGCTAAGTAGCTTAGTACGGGTATGCTTAGCAAAATTGGGAAAAATTATAATTTAATTAAATTTTCATATCATATCGAATAAGATATTTGATTTATATAATGAAAGAGAGGTGAAACCTGGTTTAAAAAATAAACAAGGACATGATATCGCATAACGGTAAGGACATTCGTCTTGGACGGTGAAAATATGGTGGTTGTAGAGTTTCCCCTGGTGTCTCTGCAATTTTAGTGAAATCAGTGTTTGCAAGATTTTTAAACCAGGCAACAACATGAAGAGAAAAGAGAATGAGTCTGTTAAAGTATTTGCTCTTGGTGGAGTAGGTGAAATCGGGAAAAACATGTACTGTGTTGAAATTGATTCTGAAATCTTTATCGTAGATGCAGGGTTAATGTTCCCGGGAGATGAAATGTTTGGAATTGATATCGTTATTCCTGATATTACATATTTAGTGGAAAATCAAGAGCGAGTAAAAGGTTTATTTATTACTCACGGTCATGAAGATCATATTGGTGGAATTGTGTATGTACTTCGTAAATTATCTATTCCAGTCTATGCAACGAAATTAACAGTAGGACTTATACAAGAAAAACTTGGTGAAGCGGGCATGTTAGGCCGTGTAGACCTAAAAACAATCGATTCAAATTCAACAGTAGAATTTAACACTACAACGGTGTCATTCTTCGGAACGACACATAGTATTCCGGATTCTGTTGGCGTTTGTTTCCATACATCAAAAGGTGCAGTCGTATATACGGGAGACTTTAAATTCGATCAAACTCCAATTGGAAATAGTGGAGCAGACCTTGGGAAAATGGCGCAAATCGGAAATGAAGGCGTACTTTGCTTATTATCTGATAGTACAAACGCAGAGCGCCCAGGTTATACAGGTTCAGAAAAAGAAGTTGGTGTAGAAATCTCTAAAGTGTTCTATGGCGCAGAAGGTCGTATTATCGTTGCTTCATTTGCATCAAATGTACATCGTATTCAACAAGTATTTGATGCAGCTGCTGAAACAGGGCGAAAAGTAGCGGTAGTAGGACGTAGTATGGTGAAAGTAGTAGACATTGCAAGACGTCTTGGTTATTTAGATGTTCCAGAAGGTATGGTTATTTCATTACAAGAAGTAGACAACTTCCCAGAGAAAAAGGTAGCTATTTTAACGACAGGTAGTCAAGGTGAACCGATGGCTGCTCTATCTAGAATGGCAAAACAAGCACATAAACAAATTTCAATTCGTAAAGGTGATACTGTTATCATTGCTGCTTCGCCAATTCCGGGTAATGAAATATCTGTATCAAAAATTATTGATTTGTTATTTAGAGCTGGAGCTGAAGTTGTTTATTACGGCGAAAGAAAAGTTCACGTGTCAGGTCACGGTAGCCAAGAAGAATTAAAATTAATGTTAAATTTAATGAAACCAAAGTACTTTGTACCCGTACATGGTGAGTTCCGTATGCAAAAAGCGCATGCATATTTAGCTGAAGATGTAGGTATTACAAGAGAAAATATCTTTATCGTAGAAAAAGGCGATGTAATTGCTTTTGGTGACGATGAAGCGAACTTAGTCGGTAAAGTACAAGCTGGTAATGTTTTAATTGATGGATTAGGTGTAGGTGACGTTGGTAATATCGTTCTTCGAGATAGAAAGATGTTATCTCAAGATGGAATACTAGTAGTTGTTGTAACGCTTGGTAAAGATGAAAAGAAAATTATCTCTGGTCCAGAAATCATTTCACGTGGTTTCGTATATGTTCGTGAATCAGAAGCGTTAATTGAACGTTCTACAGAGATTGTACGTATGATTGTTGAGCAGTCAATTAAAGAATATTCAATTGAATGGTCAATGTTAAAACAAAATATTCGTGAATTATTAGGACAGTTCTTGTACGAAGAGACAAAGAGAAAACCTATGATTTTACCGATTATTATGGAAGTATAAAAAAGATCACCCTTATGGGTGATCTTTTTTCTTTTTAACCCTATCGAATGAAATTTATAACTTAAGAAATAATAGTTATATACGAGTGAAAGGGGATGCGAAATGACAGAACGTGATCGATATACAAATGAAGAAAAAGAAGCTGAGCCAAAAGAAGCTGGAAAAGAGGCTTCAATAGTCGAAAAAATTCAACAGCTTGGACAGACAAATGTACCACAGATGAATGAATCACGTATTCATTGTTTAACGATTATCGGACAAGTGGAAGGTCATGTTCAATTACCACCGCAAAATAAAACAACAAAATACGAGCATATCATTCCGCAAATTGTTGCGATTGAACAAAATCCGAAAATTGAAGGTTTGCTTTTAATATTAAATACGGTTGGAGGTGACGTTGAAGCTGGGCTAGCAATTTCTGAAATGGTAGCTTCACTTTCAAAACCAACAGTATCTCTAGTTTTAGGTGGGGGACATTCCATCGGTGTACCGATTGCTGTTTCTACTGACTATTCGTTTATTGCGGAAACTGCGACGATGACAATTCATCCAATTCGTTTAACAGGTCTTGTCATAGGTGTGCCACAAACATTTGAGTATTTGGATAAGATGCAAGAAAGAGTCATTCGTTTTGTGACGAAGCACTCAAAAGTAACAGAAGATCGTTTTAAAGAGCTTATGTTTGCGAAAGGGAATTTAACGCGAGATATTGGGACGAATGTAATTGGTGGGGATGCAGTAAAGTACGGTCTTATAGATGATGTTGGCGGTATTGGAAATGCGATTCGAAAATTAAACGAATTAATAGATGTTCGCGCGGAAGATAGTACAGAAGGGACAATGCTACAATGATTTTATATACAATTATGCCAGAGCAACTTGTGTATCCGGCCGATTATTCACAATGTGAAAGTCAAAAAGTTGTAAATATAAATGGTGTGGAATTAATGGTTTCTGAAGAGGAACATGGATGTTATTCTATTGTACGTGTGCTAAGTACGGACCCACTTCACTATTTAGAGTTTGAGCCCGGTCAGAAAATAACCTTTTAGCAAAAAGAAGGATTTTGTTTAGAAGCTATGGTATAATATAAAAAACAAGACGGTTGAGCAGCCATGAGTAGGCTGCTTTCTTCTGTTTATTTAGCATTTTACAAGAAGTGTAAAAATAGAAGATATAAAGACCTGAAAAATAGAGAAAACAGACATATAAATAGAGCGTTTTGAGGGGAGCTTTATTTATATGTAGAACGCGAGGTGAAGAAATGGCAAAACAAAAGCAAAGAGGGACGAAGGCAAAGGCAAGACGTACGATAAAGCCAACTTTGTATTATGAAATCGTCGGTTTAACTCTTTTTGCACTTTCAATCATTACGATTTTACAGCTAGGCGTTGTAGGAAAATCGTTTGTGTTATTTTTTCGCTTCTTCTTTGGTGAGTGGTACATAATTGGTGTGTTAGGTGTAATAGCTTTATCGGTTTCCTTTGTTATAAAACGCGGATGGCCGAACCTTTTAAATAAACGATTAATTGGATTTTATTTAATTGTATTGGCGATATTAATGTTTAGTCATATTACATTATTTAACCTTCTTACAAAAGATGGAGCAGTGCAAAATACTTCTGTTATTGTGAGTACGAAAGATAACTTCTTTCTTGAAATGAAAAAGGGGCCAGATAGCGTTCATTTAGGTGGTGGTATGTTTGGTGCGCTTATGTTCGCAACATGTTACTTCTTATTTGACGAAGTAGGAGCTTATATCATTGGTATTATTCTAGTTATTCTCGGTATACTTTGTATAACAAATAAGCATATTGGAGAAGTGTTAGCGCCAGTTGGTAGAATTCTTAGAAGTCAATTTCAAGTGATGCAAGGGGATTATAAAGATTGGAGAGCTAAAAGAACGGCTGAACAAACAGAAAAGAAAAAAACAACAAGAAGCACAAGAAGCAAACGTGCTGCAGAACAAGAAGAAATTATTGAGCCTATGGAAGAAATTTCAATTGATCCTCCGATTATTTCGAATTTCACTGAGAATTATCCTGTAAATGAAGAAGAGGATAAACGAATCGAAGTAGAGGAAGAAGATTTGATCACTTCACCGTTTATTGAAGAGACTCCGCCAATTGAAGAACCAAAGAAAAAGCGTGGAGAAAAAATTGTTGAATCGTTAGAGAGTGAAGCGCAAGCACCTCCTATGCAATTTTCAAATGTAGAAAATAAAGATTACAAGCTTCCTTCACTTGATATATTAAAATTTCCAAAGAATAAGCAAGTTACAAATGAAAATGCGGAAATTTATGAGAATGCTCGTAAATTAGAACGTACATTCCAAAGTTTCGGAGTGAAAGCGAAAGTAACAAAAGTACATAGAGGTCCTGCAGTTACAAAATATGAAGTGTATCCTGATATGGGGGTAAAAGTAAGCAAAATTGTCAGTTTAAGTGATGATTTAGCCCTTGCTTTAGCTGCAAAGGACATTCGTATTGAAGCGCCAATTCCCGGGAAATCAGCTGTAGGGATCGAAGTTCCGAACTCAGAAGTTTCGATGGTAACACTGAGGGAAGTGCTTGATTCTAAGGCTAATAACCATCCGGAAGAGAAGTTGTTAATTGGTCTTGGCCGAGATATTACAGGTGAAGCTGTATTAGCCCGTCTAAATAAAATGCCCCATTTACTCGTAGCTGGTGCGACAGGTAGCGGGAAAAGTGTATGTATTAACGGTATTATTGTTAGTATTTTAATGCGTGCAAAACCACATGAAGTAAAATTAATGATGATTGACCCGAAAATGGTAGAGTTAAATGTATATAACGGTGTGCCTCATTTGTTAACGCCAGTTGTAACTGATCCGAAAAAAGCATCGCAAGCATTGAAAAAAGTTGTGAGTGAAATGGAACGTCGTTATGAATTGTTTGCTCATAGTGGTACACGTAACATTGAAGGATACAACGATTATATAAAAGAGCATAATAGTCAATCAGAAGCGAAACAACCCGAATTACCTTATATTGTAGTAATTGTGGACGAGTTAGCAGATTTAATGATGGTTGCTTCGTCTGATGTAGAGGATGCGATTATGCGTCTAGCGCAAATGGCTCGTGCTGCTGGTATTCATTTAATTATTGCAACGCAACGTCCGTCAGTTGATGTTATTACGGGTGTTATTAAAGCAAATATTCCATCACGTATTGCATTCGCTGTATCTTCTCAAACAGATTCTCGTACAATTCTTGACGGTGGTGGTGCAGAGAAGCTACTAGGTCGTGGAGACATGCTGTTTATACCAATTGGTGCATCGAAACCTGTACGTGTACAAGGCGCATTTTTATCAGATGATGAAGTTGAGAGAGTTGTAGAATATGTCATTGGACAGCAAAAAGCACAATATCAAGAAGATATGATTCCGCAAGATGTTCCTGATACGAAGCAGGAAGTAGAAGATGAATTATATGATGAAGCGGTTCAACTTGTAGTGGAAATGCAAACAGCATCTGTTTCTATGTTACAACGTAGGTTTAGAGTAGGTTATACGCGAGCTGCTCGCCTAATTGATGCAATGGAAATGAATGGTGTAGTAGGTCCATATGAAGGTAGTAAACCGAGAGAAGTGCTCATTAATGATGTACAAGAAAAAAGTTCTTAAAAAAAGCCTAATTGTTTTTACAATTAGGCTTTTTTATATAGTGTTTTTGTTATATACTATACTCAGTAATAAAGAAAGGGCTTACATTCAGGAGTGCTCTTTAGAATACGAATACTTTGAGTATGTTTTATGTAAATGTTCGATATTTAATGCAGAAAAATGTTCGATTTTGTTGACACGTATGAGAGCAAGTGGTAAGATTACTTCGAAAAGAATCACTGCCTCATATAATCTTGGAGATAAGGTCCATAAGTTTCTACCTGGCAACCATGAATTGCTAGACTATGAGGGGAAAAGTGTGTAACAAAGGATGTAAAGGATCTTTGTGCCGAACTTTTTCTCGAAATGAGGAATGTTTATGGTGCAAAGTTTTTTTTATGCAATAAAGAGTGAAAATTTCATTAAAAAAAATTATTATTATTTATTCGACAATTACGCTTATTTTGGTGTTTAGTCATTTGTACTATGTTGTAAGTTGAAAAAAGAGAAAAGAAGTCTTACATCAGAGGTCGAATAATTGAAATGCGGGGGAGTCTTATGTCAGTAAAATCCGATAGTCGTCACCTATATCTACGGGTGATTGATCACATCAAAGAAAAAATTAAAGATGGGGCTTATAAAGAACGACAAAAGTTACCATCAGAGTTTGATTTAGCGAAAGAACTTGGCGTAAGTAGAGCGACTTTAAGGGAAGCGTTGCGTATTTTAGAAGAAGAAAATGTTGTCATTCGTAGACATGGTGTAGGGACATTTGTAAATGCAAAGCCATTATTTTCTTCTGGAATAGAACAACTTTCTAGTATTACAGATATGATTTCTAGTGTGGGGAAAACACCAGGAACAATCTTTTTATCATCATCTACTACAACTTTAACAGAAGAGGAAAAAGAGAAGTTTAATAGTGAAGATGGTTTTAATGCAGTGATGATTGAACGCGTGCGTACAGCAGATGGGGAACCTGTTGTGTATTGTATCGATAAACTTGCAAAAGAAATATTGCCAGATTTATCGGGTTACAATGAGGAATCATTATTAACGGTGATACATAATAACACACATAAGCGCATAACATATGCGGTTGCCCACATTGAGCCAATTGGCTATCACCCTAAAATCTCACCGATTTTAGAATGTGAGCCTGAAACAGCACTGCTTGTATTAAAACAAATGCACTATGATCAAAATGATGAGCCAATCTTATATTCTATCAATTACTTTAGAGCTGATAAATTTAGCTTCCACGTATTAAGAAAGCGTATGTAGGTAAATTCCTTTTTAGGGAGGTGACAGCAAGAAGTAAGGAACAGCAGCGTAAGAATAAATAAATATATATCATTTTTGGAGGGGTTTCTAGTATGAAGAAAAAAGCAGGCCTTTTATTATCATTAACATTAGCAGCAAGTACAGTTTTAGGTGCATGTGGTAACTCGGATAAGGCGAGCAGTGACAAGAAAGACACGAAAGACAATAAAGATTTCAAGGTTGGTCTTGTAACGGATGTTGGGGGCGTTGATGATAAGTCATTCAACCAATCTTCTTGGGAAGGGTTACAAAAGTTTGGTAAAGATAATGGTTTAAAAGAAAAGACAAATTATCGTTACCTTCAGTCTGAAAAAGAGGCTGATTATATTCCGAATTTAAAAAAATTCTCGAAAGATAAATATGATTTAACATTCGGAATTGGTTATAAATTAGAGGGTGCAATTAAAGAAGTAGCAAAAGAATCGTCAAAACAACAATTTGCAATCGTAGATACTGTTGTAGATGCACCGAACGTAACGAGCATTACGTTTAAAGATCATGAAGGATCATTCCTTGTAGGTGCGGTAGCAGCTATGTCAACAAAATCAAATAAAGTAGGATTTGTTGGTGGAATGAAAAGTGATTTAATTAGTAAATTTGAAAATGGATTTAAAGCTGGTGCAAAGGCAGTAAATCCAAACATTGAAATCGTATCTGAATATGCAGAAGCATTCGATAAGCCTGAAAAAGGTACAGTTCTTGCTTCAGCAATGTATGGTCAAGGCGTAGACGTAATTTATCATGCTGCTGGTGGTACAGGTAACGGTGTGTTCACAGAAGCGAAAAACCGTAAGAAAAAAGGTGAAAATGTATGGGTAATCGGTGTTGACCGTGACCAACATCAAGAAGGTATGCCTGAAAATGTAACATTAACTTCAATGATTAAACGTGTTGATGTAGCTGTAGAAAAAGTAGCTAAAGAAGCAAAAGATGGAAATTTAAAAGGTGGGAAAATTGAAGAGTTTGGCTTAAAAGATGACGGTATTGGTATTTCAAAAACAACTGATAACGTGAAAAAAGTTAACCCTGAAATTTTAACAAAAGTAGAAGAGCTTGAAAAGAAAATTACAGCCGGTGAAATTAAAGTGCCAGCTACAGATAAAGAGTATAAAGAATACGAAGCTTCTCTAAAAAAATAAATAGAGAAATAGCAAAGGTTAGTTCATAGAACTAACCTTTGTATGTATAAAACTTCCGAATTGCTTAATAAGTTAATAGTGTAATAGGGAATGTTCCCTGTTAAAAGGAGGAACACAATGGAATACGTAATTGAGATGAATAACATTACGAAAGTATTCCCAGGCATTGTAGCGAATGATGATATTACGCTGCAAGTAAAGCAGGGTGAGATACATGCTTTACTTGGAGAAAATGGTGCAGGGAAATCCACATTGATGAATGTACTATTTGGTTTGTACCAACCAGAGCAGGGTGAAATTAAAATTAAAGGTAAACCTGTAAAAATCACAAATCCGAATATAGCAAATGACCTTGGTATTGGAATGGTCCATCAACACTTTATGCTTGTTCATAATTTTACAGTTACAGAGAATATTATTCTCGGAAATGAACCGAAGAAAAAAGGGAAAATTGCTGTTGAGGATGCTGCTAAAGAAATTCAAAAACTGTCTGAACAATACGGTTTGGCTGTAGATCCATATGCGAAAATACAGGATATTTCAGTGGGTATGCAACAGCGTGTTGAGATTTTGAAAACTCTTTACCGCGGTGCAGAAATTTTAATATTTGATGAACCGACAGCTGTGTTAACACCACAAGAAATTCATGAGCTAATTCAAATTATGAAAAAGCTTGTACAAGAAGGAAAATCTATTGTTCTTATTACACATAAGTTGAAAGAAATTATGGAAGTTTGCGATCGTTGTACGATTATTCGTAAAGGAAAAGGGATTGGAACGGTTGACGTTGCAAATACGGATGAAAATAAACTTGCAGAATTAATGGTCGGACGTCAAGTGAATTTTAAAACAGAAAAAATAGACGCGAAGCCAAAAGAAGAGGTACTTTCAATTGAAAACCTTGTTGTTCACGATGCTCGTCAACTACCTGCTGTAAAAGGCCTTGACTTAACTGTTCGTGCGGGGGAAATTGTTGGGATTGCAGGGATTGATGGAAACGGACAAAGTGAATTAATAGAAGCGATTACTGGTTTACGAAAAGTTGAGTCAGGTTCTATTGCAATTAAAGGAAAAGAAATAACAAATTGGCCTGTTAGAAGAATAACAGAAGAAGGAATTGGTCATATTCCAGAAGATCGTCATAAACACGGACTCGTTCTTGATTTTTCTGTTAGAGATAATATAGTTCTTCAAACGTACTATAAAAATCCGTTTTCAAAGAAAGGGATTTTAAATTTCAGCAAAATTACAGAAAAAGCAAAGGCTCTTATTGAACAGTTTGATGTACGTACACCTAGTGAGCAAACGTTAGCACGCGCTCTATCTGGGGGCAATCAACAAAAAGCAATTATTGCACGTGAAGTAGACCGAAATCCAGATTTATTAATTGCGGCACAGCCAACACGTGGTTTAGATGTAGGAGCAATTGAATTTATTCATAAGAGATTAATAGAGCAAAGGGATAAAGGAAAAGGTGTATTACTTTTATCATTAGAGTTAGATGAAATCTTAAATGTTAGCGATCGAATTGCTGTTATTTATGAAGGGGAAATTGTAGCAATAGTTGATGCGAAAGAAACGAATGAACAACAGCTTGGATTGTTAATGGCTGGAGGAACAAAGAAGGAGCAGGTGGGTACAAATGGCTAAAAAACTTTTAACAGAACGAACGATAAATATTTTAGTCCCAGTACTATCCGTTATTTTCGGCTTACTTGTAGGAGCGATTGTAATGCTAGTTAGTGGCTATGATCCAATTGTTGGTTATAGTGCACTTTGGACAGGAATGTTCGGCAGCGCAAGTGCGATTGGTGAAACGCTCCGTACAATGATACCGCTTATTCTTGCTGGCTTATCGGTGGCGTTTGCATTTCGTACAGGTTTATTTAATATCGGGGTAGAGGGTCAATTGTTAGTTGGTTGGCTTGCAGCGGTTTGGTTCGGTTATGCAGTCTCACTACCAGCGTTCCTTCATATTCCATTATCGATTTTATTTGCCGCATTGGTGGGCGGAATTTGGGGCTTCATTCCGGGATATTTAAAAGGGAAGTTTCAAGTGAATGAAGTTATTGTAACTATTATGATGAACTATATTGCGTTGTATGTAACGTATGACATCATTAAGCGTTTCTTACATGCGGGTAATGACAAAACGTATGATATTAAAGAGAGTGCGTCACTATCTTCAGACTGGCTTGCTTCTATTACTGACGGTTCACGTCTACACTGGGGAATTATTGTAGCAATTTTAATCGCTATTTTAATGTGGTTCTTATTAGATCGAACAACTTTAGGTTACGAATTAAAGTCTGTAGGATTTAATCAGCATGCTTCTCAATATGCAGGTATGAAAGTTTCTCGTAATGTAGTATTCTCTATGACAATTGCTGGTGCATTTGCGGGGATTGGTGGAGCGATGGAAGGATTAGGGACATTCCAGAGTATGACAGCGATGTCTTCGTTTACAGGAGTAGGATTTGATGGGATTGCCGTAGCATTACTTGGAGGGAATAATCCGTTTGGTATAATCCTTTCAGCTTTATTATTTGGTGGTTTGAAAAGTGCTTCCCCTCAAATGAACTTTGAGGCAGATGTACCGTCAGAGCTTATTAATGTAATTATTGCATGTATCATCTTCTTTGTTGCATGTAGTTATGTGTTAAGATGGGCGCTTACACGCATGAGCAAGGAGGGGAAATAAATGAGCTTTTTAGATATATTAGCCATTCTTGTGACGGGTACGTTATATACATCGGCACCTATCATTTTCACAGCACTAGGTGGTGTATTTAGTGAACGATCGGGTGTTGTAAATATCGGATTAGAAGGACTAATGCTATTTGGTGCATTTATTGGAGTTGTTACAAACTTATTAATGGGTGATACTTGGGGAACGATGACTCCATGGATTGCGTTATTATTTGCGGCAATTGGTAGTGGATTATTTGCATTACTTCATGCGGTAGCTTCTATTACATTCCGAGCAGATCAAGTTGTAAGTGGTGTAGCCATTAACTTCTTATCTCTTGGTTTAACAGTATTTGCAATTAAGAAGATTTTTGATAAAGGGCAGACTGACTTTATTCAGTATCGTATTGAAAAGATTGATATTCCAGGCCTTTCGGATATTCCGGTTTTAGGGAAAATATTTTTCTCGAACGTACCAATAACGTCGTATATTGCCATTATTTTAGCATTCGTTGTTTGGTATGTTATTTATAAAACACCGTTCGGTCTTCGTCTACGTGCTGTTGGTGAACACCCAATGGCAGCAGATACGATGGGGATTAATGTATATAAAATGCGTTATATTGGAGTCTGTATTTCAGGAGTGTTTGCTGGAATTGGTGGAGCGATTTTTGCAATGTCAATTTCTAATAACTTCTCAGGGGCAACTATTACAGGACAAGGTTTCTTAGCTTTAGCTGCTATGATTTTTGGGAAGTGGAATCCACTAGGTGCATTAGGTGCAGCTCTATTCTTTGGTTTTGCGCAATCTCTAAGTGTAACGGGCGGAACAATTCCTGTATTAGATCAAATTCCAAGTGTTTTATTAACGATATTACCATATGTATTCACAATATTAGCGCTTGTTGGTTTTGTAGGTCGTTCTGAAGCTCCGAAAGCATTAGGAACTCCTTATGAAAAAGGAAAACGATAAGTATTTTATAAGTATAAAAAAGCTCGCACATTAGTGTGGGCTTTTTTACATAGAATATATTTAATACGGAATTTTACTATGTTCCTTACATATTAAAGTTTTTAGAAAGAATCATATGTAAGCATAATAAGGGAGAAAAGTTGATTTTTTATTTCTAAAAACTGTATATTGAAGAGGAATATTCCTATATACGTAAAGGAGGGCTATAAATGAAACTAATGGAACAACAACTACATGAGTTAGATGGTTTGCGCGTACATATTATTCCGACTGATAAATATAAAACGAATACCTTTGTATTTCGTTTTAAAGCGCCTTTAAATGAGGAGACGGTGACAGAGCGTGCCTTATTGCCATACGTATTGCAAAGTGCGACAGAAAAATTACCTTCTGTAATTCGTCTTCGTCAATATTTAGAAGAATTATACGGATCTTCTTTAGCGGTAGATGTAAGTAAAAAAGGGGAAGACCATATTATCTCCATTTATGTAGACATTGCAAATGAAGTTTACTTACATGATGCACCACCGTTATTTGAAAAAGCGCTTTCTATGTTGTCAGATATTGTGTTACATCCAGCAACGGAGGGCAACGGTTTCCTATCTTCTATCGTAGAAAGTGAAAAAAGAGCACTGTTACAGAGAATTGAAGCTACTTATGACGATAAAATGCGTTATGCAAACGAGCGTTTAATTGAAGAAATGTGCAAAGTAGAACCGTATCGTTTAAGTGCAAATGGAAAAAAAGAGAGTGTTATGTCTATTACAAATGAAAGTCTGTATCAATATTATCAAAAGGTGTTAGCGGAAGATGAAATGGATCTATATATTATTGGTGATATTTCAGAAAACGCCGTTGATCTTGTAAGTAAGTATTTTTCTATTTCAGCTCGTCCAGTGAGAGAAAGAAATGTACTCCTTCATAGACGAAATAATGAAGAAAAAGAAGTTGTTGAAAAACAAGAATTAAAACAAAGTAAATTACACATCGGTTATCGTACATTTGTCACATATAAAGATGAAGATTATTTTGCATTGCAATTGTTCAATGGATTGTTTGGTGGCTTTTCTCATTCGAAGTTATTCGTAAATGTGCGTGAAAAAAATAGTTTAGCGTACTATGCAGCATCGCGCTTTGAAAGTCATAAAGGTTTATTATTTGTTATGTCAGGAATTGAAGCGAAAAATTATGAAAAAGCAGTTGAGATTATTAAAGAACAAATGCTTGCGATGCAAAACGGAGAGTTTTCTGAAGAAGAAATACATCAAACAAAAAGTGTCATCCAAAATCAAATATTAGAGGCAATTGATACACCACGTGGCTTTGTAGAAATGCTATATCATGGTATTATTTCAGATCGTACACGTCCAGTTGAAGAATGGCTTACAGGTATAGAAAGTGTGACAAAAGAAGAAATTGTAAAAGTTGCTAAAAATATTGAACTAGATACAATTTACTTTTTACAAGGAACGGAGGGAGAGTAAGTGGAGAAAATTGTTTATGAGCAATTAAAAGAAACACTCTATTATGAAAAACTTCCTAATGGATTAGATGTATATGTTTTACCGAAACAAGGATTTAATAAAACATTTGCAACGTTTACGGCGAAATATGGTTCTGTAGATAATACATTTGTACCATTAGGGAAAGAAGAAATGATTCGTGTGCCAGATGGGATTGCACATTTTCTTGAGCATAAATTATTTGAAAAAGAAGATCATGATGCTTTCCAATTGTTTAGTAAACAAGGAGCATCGGCAAATGCTTTTACATCCTTCACACGAACAGCTTACCTTTTTTCAGGTACTTCAAACGTAGAACAAAATTTAAATACATTGCTAAACTTCGTACAAGAGCCCTATTTCTCTGAAAAAACGGTTGAAAAAGAGAAGGGGATTATTGGGCAAGAAATTCAAATGTATCAAGATAACCCAGATTGGCGTTTGTACTTTGGGTTAATTGATAGCTTATTTGTAAAACACCCAATTAAAATTGATATTGCGGGGACAATCGAATCTATTAGTAAAATTACGAAAGATTTATTATATGAATGTTATGAAACATTTTATCATCCGAGCAATATGTTATTATTTGTTGTGGGTGCAATTGATCCAGAGAAAACAATGGATTTAGTACGTGAAAATCAAGCGAAAAAAGATTATAAAAACCAGCCAGAAATTGTGCGTTCATTTGAAGAAGAACCAAATGAGGTAAATGAAAAGAAAAAAATTATTTCAATGCCTGTGCAAACACCGAAATGTTTAGTTGGTATTAAAGCGACTAATTTAAAAGAAAAGGGGCAAGCGCTTTTAAAACAAGAAATTGCGCTTACGTTACTTTTAGATTATTTATTTGGAAAAAGTTCTGTTCATTACGAAGCTTTATATAATGAAGGACTTATTGATGATTCATTCTCGTATGACTATACAGAAGAAAATAACTTCGGTTTTGCAATGGTTGGTGGTGATACGAAACAACCTGATGAATTGGCAGATCGTTTAAAAGATATTTTATTAAAAACAGATTATGATCAATTAGATGCGACGGCATTAGAACGAGTGAAGAAAAAGAAAATTGGTGGTTTTTTACGCTCGTTAAATTCACCAGAATATATTGCAAATCAATTTACACGATACGCGTTTAATGAATCTAGCCTATTTGATGCATTGACTGTATTAGAAGGACTAACCGTTCAAGACTTACAAGAAGTAGCGGGATTATTGTTATCAGAAGAAAAAATGAGTGTTTGTCAGGTGTTACCGAAAAAATAAAATTTTAAAGATACCTTCATCTTATCATTGAAAAATTGTAAGATGAGGGTATTATTTAGTTGTGTGAAAATTGAAGTTGTAGAGATAAGAGAGGGAATTTATGAAAAAGTATGCGTTAGTAACTGGAGGGAGCGGAGGGATTGGCTCTGCTATTTCGAAACAATTAATTCAAGATGGATATACAGTTTATGTTCATTATAATAACAGTAAAGAAAAGGTATTGGAATTGCAGAAGGCATGGGGAGAAGTTATCCCTGTTCAAGCCAATTTAGCTTCTAGTGATGGAGCAGAACGATTGTGGGGACAAATTGAACATCCTATTGATGTTATTGTATACGCAGCGGGGAAGAGTATTTTTGGATTAGTAACAGATGTAACAAACGATGAATTAGATTATATGGTAGAACTTCAAGTGAAGAACGTATATAAATTACTTTCAATGGCACTTCCGCCTATGATTGAGAGAAGAAGTGGTAATATTGTAATTGTTTCATCTATATGGGGACAAATAGGAGCTTCTTGTGAAGTGCTTTATTCAATGGTAAAAGGGGCGCAAAATTCATATGTGAAAGCTTTAGCGAAAGAAGTTTCTTTAAGTGGATTACGTGTGAATGCAGTAGCACCAGGAGCAATTGA
The DNA here is from genome assembly GCF_008274905.1 of Bacillus sp. JAS24-2. NCBI lineage: Bacteria > Bacillati > Bacillota > Bacilli > Caryophanales > Bacillaceae > Bacillus > Bacillus sp. JAS24-2. The sequence continues at coordinate 3,578,825 of NZ_CP031068.1, read as the reverse complement.
AACGGAAATGTTAAGTGTTTTTTCTGAAGAAGATAAAATGGGAATTGCTGAAGATATACCATTAGGTAGAATAGGATTACCAGAAGAAGTAGCGAAAACAGTTTCATTTCTCGTATCACCAGGAGCGTCTTACATAACTGGACAAATTATCGGAGTGAATGGCGGTTGGCACTGCTAAAAAATTCTTACATAAAAAATGAATAGTTGCACAAATTAAGGATGATTTTATTACTCAATAGTGAGGTGCTTAATTATGTCAGTATTAGATAATTTTGATCAGTGGAAGAGCTTTTTAGGAGAACGTTTAGAGCAAGCGCAAGACAAAGGTTTAGATGGCGGTGCGGTATCAGATATGGCATTTCGTGTTGGCGACTATCTTGCTAATGAAGTAGAAGGACGCAATGACCAAGAGAAATTATTAGCTGAGCTTTGGAAAGTTGCTGATGAACAGGAGCAACATACAATTGCAAATTTAATGGTTAAGTTCGTACAACATAAGTAAAAGTAGAGAGGAGATTCTCCTCTCTACTTTTTTTGTATAATAATTACACAGGATAGATTATACATTTAGCTTCCCTATTAGGGTGAAATCATATAATATAGTACGTAGGTGTAAAGTAAGCAAGGGGAGTGATCTTGGATGATTGAATGGTATTTTGAATATGAAATACATAAAAACCGACCTGGCTTGCTTGGTGACGTTTCTTCGTTAATCGGTATGCTCGGCATTAATATTGTCACAATTAATGGTGTAGATAATGCACGACGTGGGTTACTTCTTATGTGTGATAATCAAGAGCAAATCTCTAGACTTGAATCAATTTTAAATACGATGGATAACATAACGGTAACGAAATATCGTCCGCCCAAGCTAAGAGATAAGCTAGCGGTTAGGCATGGTAGGTACATACAACGAGATGCAGATGATAAGAAAACATTTCGATTTGTGCGTGATGAATTAGGCTTACTTGTAGACTTTATGGCAGAAATCATGAAAAAAGAAGGCCATAAACTAATTGGGATACGCGGAATGCCTCGTGTCGGAAAAACAGAATCCATTGTTGCTGCAAGTGTTTGTGCAAATAAAAGGTGGTTATTTGTATCATCTACTCTTATTAAGCAAACTGTTCGCAGTCAATTAATTGAAGATGAGTATAGCGATGACAATATTTTCATCCTAGATGGAATTGTGTCAACGAAGCGTGCTAACGAAAGACATTGGCAGCTCGTTCGTGAAATTATGAGATTGCCTGCAACGAAAGTTGTGGAACATCCTGATGTATTTGTGAGTCAGTCAGAATACACATTGGATGATTTTGATTATATTATCGAGTTGCGTAACGATTATGATGAAGAAATACAATATAATTTAGTAGATGAAATTGAGCAAGGTACGCAAAATAATTTCTCTATGTTTGACTTTTAAAGAAATATTGAGGTGTTAGTAGTGACGGAATTGGGACAAAAGCTGAAAGAAACAAGAGAAGCGAAAGGCTTGTCTATTGATCAGCTGCATGAGATTACAAAAATTCAAAAACGCCATTTAGTGGCAATTGAAGAAGGCAATTATGATGTATTGCCAGGAGCTTTTTATGCGCGTGCATTCATTAAACAATACGCAGATGCGGTTGGATTAAATGGAGAGGAACTGCTTGTAGAACATCAGAGTACGATACCACAATCTGAAAAGCGTGAAGTTCCACAAGTATCAACGGGACAAAAAACACAAGAAACAATGCAAAAATCTTCATCATGGCCAATTGCAGATCACATGCCGAAAATCTTAGTTGCGCTGTTAGTCATCGCAGTTGGAGTGGTAATCTGGTTTGTGTTTCAAGCGTTAACTGGAAAAGATGATGAAAAAGTTCCAAGCGCTCAAAGTGAGAAAATTGAAGTTCAAAAAGCGAAAGATTCTCCGTTAGATACGAAGAAAGATGAAGTGAAAGCGGAAGAGCCAAAAAAAGAGGAACCAAAGAAAGAAGAACCAAAGAAAGAGGAGCAACCAGCACAACCAACTGAACAGCAAGAAGTGAAAGTAGTTGGAACAACTGGAAAGGTATCTACTTTGGAAATTCATAATAATAAAACATTAGAACTGGAAATTTCAGCTAAGGGTACAAGTTATGTAGATGTTAAGGATGATGCGGGTAACGAAATTCTAAATACTACAGTACAAAGCGGTCAAACAGAGAAACGCGATGTATCAACATTAAAAGAAGTACGACTTAATATTGGAAGTGCACCGAATGTTGAAATTAAACTGAATGGCCAAGTGCTTGCTTTCCCGTTAGATCCACAAAAAGAATATCACCAAAGATTGGTGATTAAAAACCGAGGGATAGAGCAACCAGCACAATAACAGTCATCGCTTCGATGACTTTTTTTCGATGAACAAATGTTTTTGATATGATGGAGGAATAGCTGTGAATTTACCAAATAAAATTACAATATCTAGAATCTTCTTAATTCCAATTTTTATGGTAATTATGTTAGCGCCCTTTGATTGGGGTTCATACAAAATTGGTGATGTTGATTTGCCAATTCAACATTTAGTGGGGGCACTTATCTTTATCATTGCTTCAGCTACAGATTGGATTGATGGACATTACGCAAGAAAGTATAATCTTGTAACGAATTTAGGGAAGTTTCTTGACCCGTTAGCTGATAAATTGCTTGTTTCGGCAGCACTTATTACATTGGTAGAGATGCAATATGTACCGGCTTGGATTGTTATTGTAATTATCAGTCGTGAGTTTGCGGTAACAGGTTTACGTCTTGTACTTGCTGGAACAGGGGAAGTAGTTGCAGCAAACCAGCTAGGGAAAATTAAGACGTGGACACAAATTATTGCAATTGCAGCATATTTATTACACGATGTACCTTTAAATTTAATCCATATTCCAGTTGCAGATATCTTCATATGGATTGCATTAATCTTTACTGTTATTTCAGGATGGGATTATTTCTGGAAAAATAGAGCTGCTTTTGTAAACTCAAAATAGAAGTTTATGGGGGAATTGGGATGAATGCTGAGATTATTGCGGTTGGAACTGAATTATTACTTGGACAAATTGCAAATACAAATGCCCAGTTTTTATCTGAAAAGTTAGCTTCAATCGGAATTAACGTGTACTATCATACTGTTGTTGGTGATAATAATAAGCGATTGCAAAAGGCGATTGAAGCTGCGGAAGAACGTGCTGATATACTTATTTTTACAGGTGGATTAGGACCAACAAAAGATGATTTAACGAAAGAAACGATAGCTGCTAGTTTAGATGAAGAGCTTGTGTATGATGAAAAGGCATTAGCCTTAATAAGTAATTACTTTAAGCGTACAGGCCGTGAATTTACGGAGAATAATAAAAAGCAAGCGCTCGTTTTAAATGGAGCAACAGTATTTGCAAATGACCACGGTATGGCGCCTGGTATGGGGGTAAATAAGAACGGAAAAGTTTATGTTTTATTACCAGGGCCGCCAAAAGAAATAAAACCAATGTATGTAAGTTACGTAGAGCCTTTTTTACGTAATTTTACAACAGGAGAAAACATTTATTCTCGTGTGCTTCGTTTCTTCGGTATTGGGGAGTCCCAATTAGAGGTGAAAGTGCAAGATTTAATTGATGGACAAACAAACCCAACAATTGCCCCGTTAGCAAATGATGGAGAAGTGACATTACGTTTAACCGCTAAGCATCAAAATGTTAGCGAAGCGGAGAAACTAATTCAACATGTGGAAGATTTGATTTTAGAAAGAGTAGGAGAATTTTTCTACGGATATGACCAAGAATTTTTGCATTATAAGGCAATCGAGTTATTGAAGAGAAAAGGGTTAACTTTAGCGTGTGCAGAAAGTTTAACAGGTGGTCTTTTTGGAAATCAAGTAACTGAAAACGCTGGTGTTTCTTCTGTATTTAAAGGCGGTGTCATTTGTTATCATAATGATGTGAAGCAACATGTTTTACGTGTGCCTGAAGAAGTATTGCATACTGATGGTGCAGTTAGTAAAGAATGTGCTCGTTATCTTGCTGAAAATGTTAAGGATGTATTAAAAGCGGATATCGGAATTAGTTTCACTGGGGTAGCAGGGCCAGATGCTTCAGAACAGAAAGAACCAGGAACAGTATTTGTTGGGCTTTCGATTAAGGATGAGCCAACTGTAGTCTTTCCTCTTAATTTAAGCGGAAGTCGTCAACAAATTAGAGAACGAACAGTAAAATATGGATTTTATCATTTATATAAAAAGCTAGAAGAGATATAAGTTTCTTCTAGTTTTTTTTACGGTTAAATTTAGATATTATTTGATAGAAAATAAAAAAACGAATAAATGTTCGATTTTTGTTGGCAAATTGAATTGAAAATAGGTATAATAAGATTAGCAATTCAGTTAAGGAGGAATTTTGAATGAGTGATCGTCAAGCAGCGTTAGATATGGCGTTAAAACAAATAGAGAAGCAATTCGGTAAAGGTTCAATCATGAAATTAGGAGAACAAGCGGAGCGTAGAGTTTCTACGGTTTCTAGTGGTTCTTTAGCACTTGATGTGGCACTAGGAGTAGGCGGATATCCACGTGGCCGTATTATCGAAATTTACGGACCTGAAAGTTCAGGTAAAACGACAGTTTCATTACATGCAATTGCAGAAGTACAACGTCAAGGTGGACAAGCAGCATTCATCGATGCGGAGCACGCAATGGATCCTGTATATGCACAAAAATTAGGCGTTAACATAGATGAATTACTATTATCACAGCCTGATACAGGGGAGCAAGGATTGGAAATCGCGGAAGCACTTGTACGAAGTGGTGCGGTTGACATTATCGTAATTGACTCTGTAGCAGCTCTTGTACCGAAAGCAGAGATTGAAGGCGACATGGGTGACTCACACGTAGGTTTACAAGCGCGTTTAATGTCACAAGCACTTCGTAAGCTTTCAGGAGCAATTAACAAATCAAAAACAATTGCAATCTTTATTAACCAAATTCGTGAAAAAGTTGGGGTTATGTTCGGAAACCCAGAAACAACTCCGGGTGGTCGTGCGTTGAAATTTTATTCAACTGTCCGTCTTGAAGTGCGTCGTGCGGAGCAATTAAAGCAAGGTAACGACATCGTTGGTAATAAAACAAAAGTAAAAGTAGTGAAAAATAAAGTAGCACCACCATTCCGTGTTGCGGAAGTTGATATTATGTACGGAGAAGGTATTTCAAGAGAAGGTGAAATCTTGGATATGGCTTCTGAGCTTGATATCGTTCAAAAGAGCGGTGCTTGGTATTCTTATAATGAAGAACGCCTAGGACAAGGTCGTGAAAATTCGAAGCAGTTCTTAAAAGAAAATACAGATTTAAGAGAAGAAATTGCCTTCTTTATTCGTGAGCATCACGGAATTAGTGAAGATTCTGGTGCTGAGGGCGCAGAAGATTCAACTCTTCTTGATTAAAAAAATAAAAGACACGGCCTCGTGTCTTTTATTTTTTTACTTCAAATGGGTTGTGTAAAGAAGGATATTTAAATATTTTAAGGAAAAGAAATGGGAATTACTAAGGTTTTCCAGTATAGTAGGCTCCTTACTTTTTAAATTTAGGTCACATTCAAGGCTGAAGGTAAAGAAAGTAAAAGTAGACAACGCTTGACAATGAAAATTACGATAGATACAATGAGAATGTATATTTTTTCTTATATACAATATACTCTTCTCAAGAAGAGAAGTAATATTCGGAGTAAGGTTTAAATCTTACCGAAATAATAATATGACATTTTAATTGTGAAATGAAGAAAGTCCCTTAAAAAAGCGGGACGACGGTCTTTGCTGTATGTTGTAATTCAATGTACATGCCGACAGTCTTTTTTCATTCATAGCAAGGGGAGGTGAAATCATGACGAGTACAGTTTGGATACTCATCTCCATTTTGCTTGCAACAGTCGGTGCAGTTGTTGGCTTTTTTGTTCGAAAGTCTATTGCTGAAGCGAAGATTAATGGTGCAGCTAATGAAGCGAGACGTATTTTAGACGAAGCGAATCGTGATGCTGAAGCACTTAAGAAAGAAGCGCTTTTAGAAGCAAAGGATGAAATTCATACACTTCGTACAGAAGCTGAATTAGAAATTCGTGACCGTAGAAGCGAATTACAAAAACAAGAAAATCGTTTAATGCAAAAAGAAGAGAACCTTGATCGTAAAGACGAAACGCTCGATAAACGCGAGCAACAGTTAGAGAAGAAAGAGGAATCTCTTGTAGCGAGACAACAACAGATTGAAGAGTTGGAAAGCAAAGTGGGAGAGTTAGTTCAAAAGCAACAAACAGAATTAGAGCGCATTTCCAATCTGACACGCGAACAAGCGAAAGCAATTATTCTTGGTAAAGTAGAAAGTGAAGTTTCTCATGAAATCGCTGTTATGGTAAAAGAAAGTGAAGTTCGCGCGAAAGAAGAAGCGGATAAGAAAGCAAAAGAGATTTTATCTCTTGCAATGCAAAGATGTGCAGCTGATCATGTTGCTGAAACAACCGTTTCGGTTGTAAATCTTCCAAATGACGAAATGAAGGGACGTATTATCGGGCGTGAAGGTCGTAATATTCGTACGTTAGAAACGTTAACGGGTATTGACTTAATTATCGATGATACACCAGAGGCGGTAATCCTTTCTGGATTCGACCCAATTCGTCGTGAAACAGCTCGTATCGCTCTTGATAAACTAGTACAGGACGGACGTATTCACCCAGCGCGTATTGAAGAGATGGTCGAAAAATCAAGACGTGAAGTGGACGAGTATATTCGCGAAGTCGGAGAGCAAACAACGTTTGAAGTGGGTGTTCATGGATTACATCCAGATTTAATTAAAATTTTAGGTCGTTTAAAATACCGTACAAGTTATGGTCAAAACGTCTTAAAACACTCTATGGAAGTTGCATATTTAACTGGACTTATGGCGGCAGAGCTTGGCGAGGATGAAAAACTAGCAAGACGTGCAGGTCTATTACATGATATCGGAAAAGCGATTGACCATGAAGTAGAAGGAAGCCACGTTGAAATTGGTGTTGAACTTGCAACGAAATATAAAGAGCATCCTGTAGTTATAAACAGTATCGCATCTCACCATGGTGACACAGAACCAACTTCTATCATTGCAGTTTTAGTTGCAGCAGCAGATGCTTTATCAGCTGCAAGACCGGGAGCTCGTAGTGAAACACTTGAAAACTATATTCGTCGTCTTGAAAAGTTAGAAGAGATTTCAGAGTCTTATGAAGGCGTTGAAAAATCATTTGCAATTCAAGCAGGACGTGAAGTTCGTATTTTGGTAAAACCAGATACAATCGATGACTTAGAAGCACATCGTTTAGCTCGTGATATCCGAAAACGTATTGAAAATGAACTGGATTACCCAGGACATATTAAAGTAACTGTTATTCGTGAAACACGTGCAGTGGAATACGCAAAATAAAGTGGTGAAACACCACTTTATTTTTTTGTGTTGGAATTGGATAAAATAAAGACAGTTAGCTATATAGCATAAAAGTGAAACAAACTTATAATAAAGATATTATAAGGAATTTACTTGATGCTATAGCAATAAAAAATGCAGTACATAGAAAGGGTAAGACATATGAGAATATTATTTGTTGGGGATGTAGTAGGATCTCCTGGTAGAGGTATGATTCAACAATACGTACCGGCATTAAAGAAAAAATATACACCTACAGTAACAATCATTAATGGAGAAAATGCAGCAGGTGGCCGTGGGATTACCGAAAAAATATATCGAAACTTTTTAGAATGTGGGGCGCAAGCAGTTACACTTGGAAACCACGCTTGGGATAATCGTGAAGTATTTGAATTCATCGATGATGCAAAATATCTTGCAAGACCAGCTAACTTCCCAGAAGGAACTCCAGGAAAAGGACTTATCTTTGTGAACTGTAATGGAACAGAAGTTGCAGTTATTAATTTACAAGGACGTACTTTCCTTCCTCCAATTGATTGTCCATTCCGTAAAGTGGATGAATTAATTAATATTGCGAAAAAACGTACGAATATTATATTTGTTGATTTCCATGCGGAGACTACAAGTGAAAAACAAGCGCTAGGTTGGTATGTAGATGGGCGTGCTACAGCAGTAGTAGGTACGCATACGCATGTCCCTACAGCGGATAACCGTATTTTACCAAGCGGAACGGCATACATTACAGATGTTGGGATGACAGGGCCGTATGACGGAATATTAGGTATGGACAGAGAAGCAGTATTGAAGAAGTTTTTAACAAACTTACCAGTACGATTTGAAGTAACAAATGGTAGAACGCAATTAAGTGCAGTGTTAATTGATGTGGATCCAAATACAGGAAAAGCAAAGAAAATTGAACGTATTTTAATTAATGATGATCAACCATTTTTTGAGTAAATTTTCGTTAAATTTTAGATAAGTTATTATATTTTAATTTTTTAGAAAAATTACGAAAATTTAGCAGGAATACGCGCCATTCCTCGTGAATATAAGTTAAAGTGAAATAATTGCTAATACTTTTTAAAGAAACGAGGAGGAAACGCGGAATGGAAATATTAAAAGTTAAAGCAACGTCGGTCCCTAATTCTGTAGCTGGTGCACTTGCAGGTGTTATTCGCGAACGCGGAACAGCAGAAATTCAAGCTATTGGTGCAGGTGCATTGAACCAAGCTGTAAAGGCAGTAGCAATCGCAAGAGGATTTGTAGCGCCTAGTGGTTTGGACCTGATTTGTATCCCAGCGTTTACAGATATTATGATTGATGGCGAAGAGCGTACAGCAATAAAATTAATTGTAGAACCTCGTTAAGTTTAAACAACCTGTTTGCAGTATGCAAACAGGTTGTTTTTATAATGGAGGAATGAAAATGAAAATTTTTGATGCTCATTGTGACGTGCTTCTTCAGTTATGGAGTGCACAAGGGAAAAGGAATTTTAAAGATGATTCACAATTACATATTACATTTGAACAGTTAAAGAGAAGAAAAGGAAGTATACAATGTTTTGCTATATATGTACCAGAAACAGTGGCATATGAAAACCGATTTGAAGTAGCATTACAAATGGTAGATATTTTTTATAATGAAATTTTATCCCTACAAGGTGTGAAGTTTATTCAGACAAAAGATGATATTAACATATTAAAACAGGACGAGATTGGAGCGATATTAACAATAGAAGGATGCGAAGCAATTGGAAAAGATGCAATGAAATTACGGTTGTTGTATCGCCTAGGAGTACGTTCTTTTGGACTAACATGGAATTATGCCAATCTCTTAGCTGATGGTGCGCTAGAGACACGTGGGGCGGGTTTAACGACTTTTGGTAAACATGTTGTACAAGAACTGAATACGTTACATGTATGGACTGATGTGTCTCATTTGAATGAAAGAAGTTTTTGGGATGTTATAGAGATTGCAAAAAATCCTATTGCTTCCCACTCAAATTGTATGAAACTTTGCGAGCACCCACGTAATTTAAACGATGAACAACTTAAAGCTCTTATAAAGCGAAATGGCATGATTGGTGTCACTTTTGTACCGCAGTTTCTAACAAATGAAAAACAAGCGAATGTAGCAGATATAGTAAGACATATCGAATATATTTGTTCATTAGGTGGAGAGCGCAATATAGGATTTGGTTCCGATTTTGATGGGATTTTAGAAACAGTTGTAAATGTATCAGCGTATCGAGATTATGAAAATGTAATGAATGAGCTTTGTAAACACTATGCTACATCTACTGTAGAACGATTTTTATATGATAATTTTGTAGAACATATGAGTTTTTAAATTCTGATTTAAAATTCAGAAAAATTAAAATTAATTCATTTGATTTTATTGCTTTTTTTAAGACCTAATACTAGAATGAAAAACAAAATAGCTTTATACTAAAGATTCAGGGAAATCAGAAGAGGCATAATTTGCGTCCGTTGTAGTTTATTTGCATAAAAAATGCTAAACTATTACTGTAAAAAAATACACTACAATGAATGCAGCCAAAAGGGGTGTAGGAGATGATTAGTCAACTTTCATGGAAAGTTGGAGGCCAACAAGGTGAAGGAATTGAAAGTACAGGAGAAATCTTCTGTATTGCATTAAACCGATTAGGATATTACCTATACGGTTACCGCCACTTCTCATCACGTATAAAAGGCGGCCATACAAATAATAAAATTCGTGTAAGTACAACAGAAGTACGAGCGATCTCAGATGATTTAGATATTTTAATTGCTTTTGACCAAGAAACAATTGATTTTAATTTCCACGAACTACGTCCAGGTGGAATTGTAGTTGCGGATGCGAAATTTAATCCAACAATACCTGACAATACAGATGTAAATCTATATGTGATACCGTTTACAGATATTGCTTCAGAATTAGGCACATCATTAATGAAAAACATGGTTGCTGTTGGAGCATCAAGTGCAGTATTAGGATTAGATGAAACAGCTTATTTAGATGTTGTTGAAGAAATCTTTGGTCGTAAAGGAGAGCAAGTCGTTCAAAAGAATATGGACGCAATTAAACGCGGCTCTCAATATATGAAAGAATTACTAGGTGAGAAAGTAAACATGATGCAGCTTGAAAAAGCTGATGGTAAAAAACGCATGTTTATGATTGGAAACGATGCAATCGCATTTGGTGCGGTAGCTGGTGGTGCTCGTTTTATGTCAGCATACCCAATCACACCTGCATCAGAAATTATGGAATACTTAATTAAAAAATTACCGAAAGTCGGCGGAACAGTAATCCAAACTGAGGATGAAATCGCAGCTTGTACAATGGCAATCGGTGCAAACTATGCTGGTGTTCGTACATTAACGGCATCTGCTGGTCCTGGTCTTTCATTAATGATGGAAGCAATCGGTTTAGCAGGTATTACAGAAACCCCATTAGTAATTGTTGATACACAACGTGGCGGCCCAAGTACAGGATTACCAACGAAACAAGAACAGTCTGACTTAATGGCGATGATTTACGGTACGCATGGTGAAATTCCAAAAATCGTAATGGCGCCAAGTACAGTTGAAGAAGCTTTCTATGACATTGTAGAAGCATTTAACTTATCTGAAGAATATCAAGTTCCTGTTATTTTCTTAACAGATTTACAGCTTTCGTTAGGAAAACAAACAGTAGAACCACTTAAATTAGATAAAGTGGAAATTCGTCGTGGTAAGCTTGATTTAGAAGCAGAATTACCAGAACGTGAAAATAAAGCATACTTCAAGCGTTATGAAGTAACAGAAGACGGGGTTTCACCACGTGTTTTACCTGGTATGAAAAATGGTGTTCACCATGTTACAGGTGTAGAACATGATGAAACTGGAAAACCATCGGAATCAGCAATAAACCGTAAAGATCAAATGGACAAACGTTTCCGTAAAATGGAGAACTTGAAGTTTAATACCCCTGTTTATAAAAATGTTAAGCATGAAGAAGCAGACGTATTGCTTGTTGGATTTAACTCAACTCGTGGTGCGATCGAAGAGGCAATGACGCGTTTAGAACAAGAGGGTATGAAAGTAAACCATGCTCATGTGCGTTTAATTCACCCGTTCCCAACAGCTGAAATCGATCCACTTGTGAAAAAGGCGAAGCGTGTTGTAGTAGTAGAAAACAATGCAACAGGTCAGCTTGCTAACATTATGAAAATGAATCTTGGTAATGGTGAGAAAATTTCTAGTCTTTTAAAATATGATGGAAACCCATTCTTGCCGAAAGAGATTTACAACGAATGCAAAAAAGGGGTTGTATTAAATGGCAACATTTAAGGACTTTCGTAACAGTGTAAAGCCAAACTGGTGCCCAGGTTGCGGAGACTTCTCAGTGCAAGCTGCAATTCAACGTGCGGCAGCTAACGTTGGCCTAAATCCAGATGAACTTGCTGTTATTTCTGGTATCGGCTGTTCAGGCCGTATTTCAGGTTATATTAATTCATATGGTGTGCATAGTATTCATGGTCGTGCCCTTCCGATTGCACAAGGTGTGAAAATGGCAAATCGTGATTTAACAGTTATCGCTTCAGGTGGTGACGGTGATGGATTTGCGATTGGTATGGGACATACAATCCATTCTATTCGTCGTAATATCGACATTACGTACATCGTAATGGATAACCAAATTTATGGATTAACAAAAGGGCAAACTTCACCACGTAGTGAAGCTGGATTTAAAACGAAAAGCACACCACAAGGTTCAATTGAACCATCACTAAATGTAATGGAAATGGCCTTAACAGCTGGTGCGACATTTGTGGCGCAAAGCTTTTCGAGTGATTTAAAAGAATTAACACAAATTATTGAAGCTGGTATTAACCATAAAGGATTTTCATTAATTAACGTATTTAGCCCATGTGTTACTTACAATAAAGTAAATACTTACGATTGGTTTAAAGAGAACTTAACGAAACTAAGCACAGTAGAGGGATATGATCCATCTAATCGCATGATGGCTATGCAAACTTTAATGGAAAATAACGGTTTAGTAACAGGGTTAATTTATCAAAATACTAAGCAACCATCATATCAAGAACTTGTTAAAGGCTATAGTGAAGAGCCTTTAGTGAAATCTGATTTAAATATGGATCAGAAAATGTTTGATGAGCTTGTTGCTGAATTTATGTAATGTAAGAAAAAAAGGTTGCCGATTTGGCAACCTTTTTTTATGTACAAAAATATAGGGTAGTCTTATTTACTTGGAAAATTCAGAATGATAAAATAATATATAAATCGTTGTATGAAAATGGCAAGTTCATTGCTTATGAAATGTAAGGTAATAAAAGGCCTTTGTATTGTTAAAATTGGCGAAACACGTCATACTATGGTAATGTTTATAGGGATAAAGCAATATGCTTTTGGGTAGGACAACAAGAAATGATAAAAAGGGAATGTCTATTTGCGTGGGGAAGACTTCATTCTTATGAATGATTAGATTGATTACTCAAGTTTCAAAGGACAAGTTATCTCTCCAGCTATCTAACCATTTTTGAGGTGAGTCTAAGCGCATTAAAATGGACTATAGAGTGTGTATAGTTAAGGGTGAAAGGAGATTACCGATGAACGAGCAACAACGATTAGCAAGTCAACAAGCAAATTCCTCTACGAAAAAAGAAGAGAAAGATTATAGTAAATACTTTGAAAGTGTATATCAACCACCTTCCTTAAAGGATGCGAAAAAGCGTGGGAAAGAAGAAGTTAAAATTGAACGGGATTTTGGCTTACCTGAAGAGTTTCGCAATTTTGGTACAGGAAGAAAGTTCTATATTCGTACATATGGTTGTCAAATGAATGAGCATGATACGGAAGTAATGGCAGGTATTTTCACAGCACTTGGATATGAACCAACTTTTTCAACTGAGGATGCAGATGTAGTTTTATTAAACACTTGTGCAATTCGTGAAAATGCTGAAAATAAGGTGTTTGGTGAGCTAGGCCATTTAAAGTCACTCAAACGAAGAAATCCAGACCTTTTAATTGGTGTATGTGGTTGTATGTCTCAAGAGGAATCTGTTGTAAATAAAATTATGCAAAAAAATCAGCATGTAGATATGGTATTTGGAACGCATAATATTCATAGACTACCGTATATTCTAAAAGATGCGATGTTCTCGAAAGAGACGGTAGTTGAAGTTTGGTCAAAAGAAGGTGACGTAATTGAAAACCTTCCGAAAGTACGTCGTGGTGATATTAAAGCGTGGGTAAATATTATGTATGGCTGTGATAAATTCTGTACGTATTGTATTGTACCGTATACACGCGGAAAAGAGCGAAGTAGACGTCCAGAAGATATTGTCCAAGAGATTCGTCATTTAGCTGCAAATGGTTATAAAGAAATTACTTTACTTGGACAAAACGTAAATGCATATGGTAAAGACTTTGAAGATATAGAATACGGTCTTGGCGATTTAATGGACGAACTTCGTAAAGTTGATATTGCCCGTATTCGTTTTACAACGAGCCATCCACGTGATTTCGATGATCACTTAATTGAAGTGCTTGGAAAAGGTGGCAACCTAGTAGAACATATCCATTTACCAGTTCAATCTGGAAGTACAGATATGCTGAAAATTATGGCACGTAAATATTCGCGTGAGCATTATTTAGAACTTGTAAGAAAAATTAAAGAAGCAATTCCAGATGTAGTATTAACAACAGATATTATCGTTGGTTTTCCAAATGAAACAGATGAGCAATTTGAAGAAACGATGTCGTTATATCGTGAAGTAGGGTTTGATACTGCCTTTACATTCATTTATTCTCCTCGCGAAGGTACACCAGCTGCAAAAATGAAAGATAATGTACCGATGGAAGTAAAGAAAGAACGTCTTCAGCGCTTAAATACACTAGTAAATACGTTGGCAATTGAAAAGAATAGTCGTTACAAAGGTCAAATTGTAGAAGTGTTAGTTGATGGGGAAAGTAAAAATAATCCGGAAGTACTTGCAGGTTATACTCGTACGAATAAACTTGTAAACTTCGTCGCTTCAAAATCTTTAATTGGTCAGCTTGTGAAAGTGAAAATAACGGAAGCAAAAACTTGGTCTCTTAACGGGGAATTAGTTGAAGAGCCGATTGAGGTGAAATAATAGATGAAAGTATATTCGAAAGATGACATTGTTGAACAAGCGAAAGAATTAGCAAAAATGATTTCTGAAACAGAAGAAGTTGATTTTTTTAAGAAAGCAGAGGCGCAAATTCATAAAAATGAAAATGTAAAGCGCGCAATCGATGAAATTAAAGCACTGCAAAAACAAGCAGTAAACTTGCAACATTACGGGAAATGGGAAGCTTTAAAAAAGGTAGAAGCTGAAATTGATGCATTGCAAGATAAGTTAGACAGTATTCCAGTCGTACAACAATTTAAATCTTCACAAACATACGTAAATGACTTATTACAGTTAGTTGCTAGTACAATTTCTAACAACGTAACAGATGAAATATTAATTTCAACTGGTGGCGATGTACTAAAGGGTGAAACTGGCGCAGCGGTAGAAAGTAAAAAAGGAAATTGTGGTTGTTAAAGAGATGTCATATTGACATCTCTTTTTTTTGTGGATTAAACGTAAGTTCTTCTCAAAAAAAGAATGACACATTCCGCTATTGTCACGCATATGATTAAGTGAATAGTGATTGAGGAGGGTTACGAATGTCCGAATTTAGAGAGATTATTACAAAAGCAGTGGTTGGAAAAGGACGTAAGTATACAAAGTCAACGCATACATGTGAATCGAATAATGAGCCAACAAGTATTTTAGGGTGCTGGGTAATTAACCACTCGTACGAAGCAAGAAAGAATGGAAAACATGTGGAAATTGAAGGTTTCTATGATGTGAACACTTGGTATTCATTTGATGGAAATACAAAGACTGAAGTTGTAACAGAACGTGTGAACTACACGGACGAAGTAAGTATTGGTTATCGTGATAAAAACTTTTCTGGTGACGATTTAGAAATTATTGCTCGTGTTATTCAGCCGCCAAATTGTTTAGAAGCACTTGTATCACCAAATGGTAATAAAATTGTTGTAACTGTAGAACGTGAATTTGTAACAGAAGTAGTTGGAGAAACGAAAATTTGTGTAAGTGTAAATCCTGAAGGCTGCGTAGAATCAGATGATGATTTCCAAATTGCTGATGATGAATTTGAAGAATTAGATCCGAACTTTATAGTTGATGCAGAAGAAGAGTAATAGAAAGCTAGGGAGAAGTTCTTCCTAGCTTTTTACTTTACATAAGTGGGGCTGAATGAACATGATTCTTTATGAAATATGTTATAATGAAGAAAGACTCCTGAAATAGGAGATAAGAGTGTCCGTGAAATGCGACATATATGAAAATAGATTATCATGTAAGAATTATGGAGGAAAAGTATGACTCAATATACGCCTATGATACAGCAATATTTAAAGGTTAAGGCAGATTATCAAGATGCCTTTTTATTTTTTCGCTTAGGCGATTTTTATGAAATGTTCTTTGAGGATGCTGTAAAAGCAGCTCATGAACTTGAAATTACATTAACGAGCCGAGATGGCGGTAGTAGTGAACGTATACCAATGTGCGGTGTACCGTATCATGCGGCTAAAAACTATATTGAACAACTTGTTGAAAAAGGATATAAAGTAGCTGTTTGTGAGCAAGTAGAAGATCCGAAAACAGCTAAAGGTGTAGTACGTCGTGAAGTAGTACAATTAATTACGCCAGGAACGATGATGGAAGGGCGTACAATTGATGAGAAAGAAAATAACTTCTTAGCCGCATTAACACATTTTGAAGATGGATCATATGCATTAGCTTGTAACGACTTAACGACTGGACAAAATACAGTAACGTTATTGACTGGTTCAGTAGAAGATATTTTATTAGAAGTGTATGCAACTGGTTCGAAAGAAATTGTTGTTGATTCTTCATTTTCTAAAGATGAACTAAACAAGTTAACTGAAACATTGAAAATGACGATTTCGTATGAAGATGCAACGGCAATTCCGGAAGGATTAGAACATCTTGTGAAAAATGTTTCACAAGCAAAATTAATTAAAGCAGTTGGACGTTTATTTAACTATGTAATAAGAACGCAAAAACGTTCTTTAGATCATTTGCAACCAGTAGAAATTTATTATTCGAATCAATTTATGAAAATTGATGTACATTCAAAGCGAAATTTAGAACTGACAGAAACACTTCGAACGAAAGAAAAAACAGGATCACTATTATGGTTATTGGACAAGACGAAAACAGCTATGGGTGGTCGTATGTTAAAACAGTGGATGGAACGTCCACTTATACAAAAAGAAAGAATTGAAGAGCGTTTAGAAATGGTTGAAACGTTTGTAAATGATTACTTCTTACGTGAAGATTTAAAGGAAAAGTTAAAAGAAGTATATGATTTAGAACGCTTAGCAGGAAAAGTTGCATTTGGTAACGTAAATGCAAGAGACTTATTACAATTAAGACGTTCATTGCTTCAAGTACCAGCTATTTTAGAAGCAATTAGTTTGTTAGATAACGCTTATGCATCGAGATTAATTCAAGGTGCAGATCCATGTGAAAGCTTAACAGAATTACTAGGAAGAAGTATTCAAGAAAACCCACCGCTTTCGATTAAAGATGGAGATATTATTAAAGATGGTTATAATGACAAGCTTGATCAATATCGTTACGTTAGTAAAAACGGGAAAACGTGGATTGCTGAGCTTGAAAAAAGAGAACGTGATATTACCGGAATTAAATCGTTAAAAATCGGATACAACCGTATTTTCGGTTACTACATTGAAGTAACGAAAGCGAATCTTGCAGCACTTCCAGAAGGTCGCTATGAGCGTAAACAGACGCTTGCTAATGCTGAACGTTTCATTACAGATGAACTGAAAGAAAAAGAAACGTTAATCTTAGAAGCTGAAGAAAAAATTGTACAGCTAGAATACGATTTATTTACAGCACTTCGTGAAGAAGTAAAAGTATTTATTCCGAAATTACAACATTTAGCGAAAGTAATTAGTGAATTAGACGTACTGCAAAGTTTTGCGACAGTTAGTGAAGAAGAACAGTTTGTAAAACCTGTACTGACAACGAAGCGCGAAATCTTTATTAAAGATGGTCGTCATCCTGTTGTTGAAAAAGTATTGAACGGGAAATTGTATGTACCGAATGATTGTATTATGCCAGAGAATATGGATGTCTTTTTAATTACAGGGCCGAACATGTCTGGTAAAAGTACGTATATGAGACAATTAGCACTTGTAACGGTTATGTCGCAAATCGGTTGTTTCGTACCAGCAACAGAAGCAGTATTACCTGTATTTGACCAAATCTTTACGAGAATTGGTGCAGCGGATGATTTAATTTCAGGTCAAAGTACATTTATGGTCGAAATGTTAGAAGCGAAAAATGCAATTGCAAACGCATCAGAAAGAAGTTTAATTTTATTCGATGAAATTGGACGCGGTACATCTACGTATGATGGTATGGCACTTGCACAAGCGATTATTGAACATATTCATGACCAAATTGGTGCAAAAACGTTATTCTCTACGCATTATCACGAATTGACGGTGTTAGAAGAGAGTTTAAATCAACTGAAAAATGTACACGTTTCAGCAATTGAAGAGAATGGAAAAGTAGTATTCCTTCATAAAATTCAAGATGGAGCAGCTGATAAAAGTTACGGAATTCACGTTGCGCAACTTGCGGAGCTTCCAGATAGCCTAATCGCTCGTGCGAAAGAAGTGTTAGCACAGCTAGAAGGACAGGAAGAAATTATTATTCCAAAACGAGTAGAAGTGAAAGTACAAGAAGCTACTCCAGAACCTGTAGTTGTAAAAGAAGAAATAGCAGAAATACAGGAAACGAAAGTAGAGACTGAAGAAGAATCGCAACTATCTTTCTTTGGAGGAGAACAGTCTTCGAAGAAACAAGAAAAGCCTCTGCTAGATCAAAAAGAAACAGCAGTACTGGCGCAAATTAAAAAAATCGATTTACTTGATATGACACCTTTAGAAGCGATGAACGAATTGTATCGCTTACAGAAAAAGTTAAAGAAAGGATGAGTAAGTAGATGGGGAAAATTCGCAAACTCGATGACCAACTCTCTAACTTAATTGCGGCAGGGGAAGTAGTAGAGCGCCCTGCTTCAGTCGTAAAAGAACTTGTGGAAAATTCTATCGATGCGAATAGTACATCTATTGAAATCCACTTAGAAGAAGCTGGGTTATCGAAAATTCGTATCATTGATAATGGTGATGGTATTGCAGAAGAAGACTGTATCGTCGCTTTTGAACGCCATGCAACGAGTAAAATTAAAGATGAAAACGATCTGTTCCGCATAAGAACACTCGGTTTCCGCGGTGAGGCATTGCCAAGTATTGCCTCAGTTAGTGAATTAGAATTAATTACTAGCACAGGTGATGCGCCTGGTACACACCTTATTATTAAAGGTGGAGACATTATAAAGCAAGAGAAGACTGCGAGCCGAAAAGGAACAGATATTACAGTACAAAACTTATTCTTTAATACACCAGCACGTCTTAAATATATGAAAACCATTCATACAGAGCTCGGAAATATTACAGATATCGTGTATCGTATTGCAATGTCACATCCAGAAGTATCGTTAAAACTATTTCATAATGAAAAGAAATTGCTTCATACGTCAGGTAACGGTGATGTAAGACAAGTACTTGCATCGATTTACAGTATTCAAGTTGCGAAGAAGCTTGTTCCAATTGAAGCTGAATCTTTAGACTTTACAATTAAAGGTTATGTAACATTACCAGAAGTAACGAGAGCATCTCGTAATTATATGTCAACGATTGTAAATGGTCGTTACGTTCGAAACTTTGTATTAATGAAAGCAATTCAGCAAGGATACCATACATTACTGCCAGTTGGCCGGTATCCAATTGGTTTCTTATCGATTGAAATGGATCCAATGTTAGTTGACGTTAACGTACATCCAGCGAAATTAGAAGTTCGTTTTAGTAAAGAACAAGAATTGCTAAAGCTGATCGAAGAAACATTGCAAGCTGCATTTAAAAAAATACAGCTTATTCCAGATGCAGGTGTAACAACGAAGAAAAAAGAAAAAGACGAAAGTGTGCAAGAACAGTTCCAGTTTGAGCATGCGAAGCCGAAAGAACCATCTATGCCGGACATCGTTTTACCGACTGGCATGGATGCAAAACAAGAAGAACCGCAGGCTGTGAAACAGCTTTGGCAACCACCGAAGCAAGAATGGCAACCACCACAGTCGCTCGTGAGAGAAGAACAAAGTTGGCAACCATCCACTAAACCGATAATCGAAGAGCCAATTCAAGAAGAGAAATCGTGGGACAGTAATGAAGAGGACTTTGAACTAGAGGAATTAGAAGAAGAAGTTCGGGAAATAAAAGAGATTGAGATGAACGGGAATGACTTACCACCGCTTTATCCAATTGGACAAATGCATGGAACATATATTTTCGCTCAAAATGATAAAGGATTATATATGATTGACCAGCATGCCGCGCAGGAACGTATTAATTATGAATACTTCCGTGATAAAGTAGGAAGAGTAGCGCAAGAAGTACAAGAGTTACTTGTACCGTACCGTATTGATCTATCTCTTACTGAATTTTTACGTGTCGAAGAGCAGTTAGAAGAACTAAAAAAAGTCGGGCTATTTTTAGAACAATTCGGCCATCAATCCTTTATCGTCCGCTCGCATCCAACATGGTTCCCGAAAGGACAAGAAACAGAAATCATCGATGAAATGATGGAGCAAGTTGTTAAACTAAAAAAAGTTGATATTAAAAAGTTACGTGAAGAAGCAGCCATCATGATGAGCTGTAAAGCATCCATTAAAGCGAATCAATATTTAACGAACGATCAAATATTTGCTTTACTGGAAGAACTACGTACAACAACAAACCCGTACACATGCCCGCACGGAAGACCAATTCTTGTGCATCATTCTACTTATGAGTTGGAGAAGATGTTTAAGAGGGTTATGTAGAGTGAATAGATTACATATGAAAAGGGAGCAACATTTACTGTTGCTCCCTTTTCATATGTAGATTTAATTGTAAACGAGAATATGGTGGAGTAATTTTGTATTGTATTTCTTGGTTGCGTTAACTTAAATTTATCTATGTATAAAAAAGCGCTGTATACAGCACTTTTTAAAAGGTGCATGAATTGTATCATTACTAACTAAATAACTATGCATGGCCAAATGTTGCTTCTTATTTAGCCAATTGTCATAAGGATCTATACAATTACTTATTTTTATTATTATTAATTTTTTCAGTGTATAGAACTTGCTCTTTATAGTGCTTCTTAATTGGGAAGTTATGTGTACCTGTGCCGTTCTTGAATTTTTTGTCAATGGGGTTCTTTAGAGGAACTGTTGTAGTTTCAGTAAATTCATATGGGTAATTTATTTTAGATTTATCTTCAAACATGAAAATGCCTCCTTTTAGGATCTCCTAAATTCTTTACTATAACATGATATGCATATAGATATTTTTTGGACTAGTTATTTATATAGGTTAATGGAATTTAATTACATAACTACTGAAACATTTTAAAGGAAAACAATTTGAGAAAGAAATGGTATGAATAGATGTTGGCTCCTATTGTTGTTTTTTGTTTGACAGCACAGTGAATTGCGCATATAAATTCATTATAGATTGTTTTTATAATATGGTTTATATGGGGTTTTCCTGATAATATAATGTGGAATATTATAGTGTTATTAGGTTATTAGGAACATTTAATGCTGTTTCATAACTGAAAGGGAATTGAAAAAAAACTGAAACTTTTCTCATAAAAATTCAATCTAACTTGAAAAATGAAAGGAAAATGAAATTTTCCAAAAGATATTCTTTGTTAAGATAAAAAGCATACATACAAAAAGCATTGACATATCTTAAAAATGTATTTTCAAGATATAGTGGGGGAAAAGATGAGATTAGAAAAACAATTAATAAAAAAGGTGTATTATGAAACATTCCTAATGGAGAATGAAACAAAGTCAATTCTTGACGTACTTGGACAAGCTTATGTAAACGAAGAACGAAATGAGATTTCTGATGGGTCTTATATTCGTTTTGCACAAGGTGAATTTTATTATCGTCATCAAGATTTTGAAGCAGCTATTTTTAAATGGGAGAAGGTTAGTAATGAATTAGCACCATGGGCACAAAAAAATATTGCGGATGCTTATTTCGAACTTAATCAATTACCATATGCTGAAAATATTTATACTTCCATTACTACTGATAATAAAATATTGATGACCGAAATTAGATTACAACTACTTTCTCTTTACATTGAGCAAAATAATTTTGATTCAGCTTTCGGTGTTATTAAAGAAGCAGTTTCTTTAAATCCTGATTATCCGAACGTCACAAAAATTGCCCGTTCCTTTTATGAGGAACAGCAAGATTTTGATAGTGCAGTAGAGCTTGCTGTGAATGAGTTAATTCGAATAGAGTCGTATCCGTGGTTTGAGGTGTTAAAAGGATATATCGATAAAGGGTTTACTAAACATATTTCACCAGACTATTTTTATGATGCATTAGCTACATTAAATAATGTAGATCAAGTACAATTTACACAAATGGTTTCATCACTTTGGAACAGTTATAAAGATGAACCAAATTATTTATTATGGCTTAATACAATAAATGAATTTTTCTTACATATTGAAATACATTCGTCCGATATATGGAACAAAGTTTCTGCTCTTTACGAAGAAACGTACTTTACATTAATTCAAGGTCAATATACGCTTAGACAATTAGACGATATCATACCAAATCTGTTAGCAAACTGGTTAAAGGTAGTCAATCCATCTTATGCTGTATTTCCATCTGCAGCTGTATTGGCATGGGATGAGATTTTCCCTTCCAAAATAGATTCAGCAAATATAGAACATGCGGAAAACTTACTGTCACATTCTATTAATCATGTAAATGGTTTAGAGTACAGCTTACACCTTTTTGAATCTATTACACAGTGGGCACAAAAGCAGAATATAGAAATAGGTCACCGATTTAAATGGTTAGTTGACGAGCTCGCAGATTTAAGAACAAATCGTATTTTAGTAACGGGAACTTCAGGGAACGGAAAAACTACATTTATTAACTCTATATTAGGAGAAAATATATTAGAAAAATCAATTTCAAATGTAGTAGTTTTAAAAAATGATGCTCATATAGAAATAAACGCTATAACAGACTCAGCAATTACAACAACGGAAGATATCACTGATTACCATAATATGATGTCTCAGCACCATCAAACATATAGAGATAGAGCGTGTGTTGAATTTAAATTACCATGCAGATTTTTAAATGAAAATAAACTTACATTTGTAGTGACACCTGGCTTTAATAGAAATAACGACACTAGAGATGAGATATTCGAATATTTAAATTCTGTAGACGAATTACTGTTCGTATTGAATGCGGATTCACCTTTTACTGATAAAGAACGTGACATTCTATTAAGTATTCAAGAACATACGCCAAATTTACAAATTCATTTCTTATTAAATAAAATCGATAACATTTACAGTGAAGCAGAAGTGAAAAGGGTATTACATGATACGGCAACGAGAATAAATACATATTTCCCGTATGCGAGAATTTTCCCTTATTCCTCGTTATATACAAGTAGTCAACAATTAAATGGTTTAATCGAGTTTATTCATTTTAACTTTAATCATAAAAATATCGATGCAGAACGTACTGAAAAGTTATTATTTTTCATTCGAAAAACAATTACATATCTTTTGGAGAAACGTGTTGAGAAAGAAAATAACCTGGTGGATGCTATTAATTGGAATGAAGATATGCTAGTGAAACTAAACGGTAGCATTAATAACCTTACTGCATTTGAAAGGGAAAAAATTCATTTCATTACACAATCATATCGTTCAATGAAGACTGAAATTACAAATGATCTTACCGAAAATATTCCGAAGATATTAAAGAGCTGTTCTAATTTAATTAGTGAAGAAAGTGATTTCGGGCACATGGATACGGAACTAAATAAAGCAATGAATGAAAGAGTGCATAAATATTTAGAACAAACTGTATTACCTAATCTTGCTCTTTCTATGCAAAATTGGATTGCAACTTCTAATAATGAGCTTCTTCAAAGTCAAACGTATTTAGAAGAACTTAGTGAAGGGCTTAATTCACTATTTGGAGAAAATAGAATACAGTTAGAATGTGACTTTAAAGTGCTTGATGACTGGCGCAGAGATACTGACAGGATGACGACTAGAATACAAATGGATGAAGTAAATATTTTACGTCGATTTACGCCAGCACAATTTTTACTGAAAAGTGCCGGTAAATTATTTGGAGTTCTTCCTAAAAATAAATCTATGCTATATAACAAATACAAACAGTATGTAGAAAATGAAGATTATACTGAAGTAACGGCTTCTATTATGAAGAAATTTTTCTTGCAATTTGAGCTGTTTGAAAACACACAAGAGCGAGATATTAATATATTCTTTAGGAATCCATTTAACTCCTTAAAGCAAGCTGTAGAAAACACGCATTTAGAAATACAAGAAAAACAAGAGATATTACATAAGATGAAATCAAATCCTGAAATCTATCATGATTCTATCATGCTCTTTGAATTGAGATTGCGTCAATGTGAAGTAATTTTAAATATAGGTAATGATAATACCTATACGGATGTAGCTTTAGAAACAAGCGTAGAATAAAAGTAAAAGGGAGCAACTGTAATAAGTTGCTCCCTTTTTCATATATAGATTATTTTTCTGTTTCTTTAATTTTAGTTTGTACTTCGCCAGTTTTAATTTTATTGCTTTCTGAGAAGCGTAATAAATCGCCTTCAATAATTTTGTCAGACATTCGTAATTCATTTTGGGCACGTTTAATGAGGGCTTGAGCTTCTTTTTTTGGTAAATCTACAATTTTACCTGTTATACGGTCGTAGAAAGTGTTGTTTTTGTATGCATACTTATCTGTAACGAAGCTACCATCACGTAAAACAACAAAGCCAGTATATTCATCTGAAAACATATCATGGCCAAAACGAATATCATTCGTAGAATCAACACCTAATAAATTTAGAATCGTAGGTTTCATATCGATTTGTCCCGTAGGCTTTGAAATAGTTTGACCTTCTGTTTGTCCAGGAATATGAATATATAAAGGCGTACGTTGTAAATTTAAAGTATCAAATTCTGTTATTTGATCTTTTTCTAAAAACTGTGCCATTGCACGATTATGTTTTTCGGAAATACCATAATGATCACCGTATAACACAATAATAGAATCATCGTAAAGCCCCTCGGCCTTTAGACGTTCAATAAATTTTTTAATTGATTCGTCTAAGTAACGTACTGTTACGATGTAACGATCAAATACGCCATTACCAGAGTTGTATGGTTCAATGAATTTTGTATCTTCATCATACGTAAATGGATAATGGTTTGTTAAAGTGAGGAAACGAGCATAGAATGGTTGATTAACAGTTTTTAATATATCTACTGATTGATCAAAGTATTCGATATCTTTTAATCCCCAATTTAAATTTGTTTCTGGTGTAATTTTGTAATCAAGCTCATTATAGTAACGATCATAACCAAGAGCAGAGTACATGATATTACGATTCCAAAATGTTGCGTTATTCGCATGGAATACAGAAGTGAAATAACCTTGCTGACGTAAAATTTCTGGAGTCGCAGTATAATCATTGTTACCGTGTGTGAAGAATACAGCCCCTCGACTTAATGGATACAACGACGTATCGATTAGAAATTCAGAATCGGATGTTTTCCCTTGACCAGTTTGATGGAAAAAGTTATCAAAGTAATAACTTTCATTTATGAATTCATTTAGGAATGGTGTAACTTCTTGCCCATTGACTGATGCGCCTATTAAGAAGGTTTGCAAGGATTCAAGAGTGACGACAATTACGTTTTTTCCTTTCGCTGCACCAAACATATTAGGGTTTGGCTCGCTTTGGTTTGCTTTTACGTAGTTTTCAGTTTCTTGTAATTTACTACTATCAGCAAGCGCTTTTTGTGAACCGGCTTTTACTTGCAGTGTTAAGTCATATACTTGGTGAGTATATAAGCCTAAATTTTTGACAAGCATGACTCGGTCGAATGATCTCGTTAATAATTCGGGGCGCTCTTTTTCTGCAAGATGTAGATTCGCAAAGAATACACCAATTGTTAAAAGAAAGTATAACAAGCGTGTAGAATGAGTTACACGTTCGGTTTTAAAGACCAATGATTTCTTTTTTAATAAAATAAAGAAGAAAACAATGTCTACGAATGCGAGTATAATTTTGTAGTTTAATATTTCTATAATACTGCCGCCTAATTGTCCAAAGTTTGAGGTTTGTCCAAGTACTGGTAATGTAACGAAATCACTATAAAAATCATAGAACATTACATTTCCAACGAGTACGATTGTTAACAAGAAATTAATACATAGCGCTATATAATTTCGCTTTTCACCAGTTGAAAATAATGCTAATCCAACAAATGCTAATGATGCGGCTAGAGGACTAATAAACAAAATAAGCTCTTGCGTTGAAGACTCGATTTTTAAATCAAAACTGAATCGCGTAATAAGATATGTTTTTAACCATACTGCTAAAGCCATTATTATAACAAAGCTTATATTTTGCATTTGTAAATTTATTTTATTCTTCATTTTTACACCTTCTTTATACAATTTATTTAACTGAAGTTATATATTATGTTTTTATAACTATTAGAGTGTAATGAACCATTTAGACTTTGTTTTCTAAAGGGAATAATTTGAAGTATTCATATATATACAATGGGGATTTTTAAAGCGTAGTAGCATAAATATAACTCTTTTTTGAGAAACAGGCAGAAAAAGTCGTAGTTGTAGTGAAATTGACTTATAGACATCCTACCATATTAAACACTATGATGATGTTACAAAATATCGAACAAATGAAAGTGAAAATGGATAGAGACTTTTAAAACTGTTGACATTCAATTTATTAGAATTGAATACCAACAGTTTTAAATATGTAGTTATATTACATATGTATCTTGTAAAATTCCGATTTTTTGTCGGTTAATCATTAGCCGGGAAGGATAGGGGGCTTATTAATATATTTTTACTATATAAGTAAAGTGTTTTGAAATTAGGAATATTTGACTAGAATCTTAATGATAGAAATTAAATGTCAGATAAGTACTTTCCAACATACAGACCACTTGCAGCTGCTTGAGATAATGAGTGCGTAACGCCTGAACAATCTCCAATTAAAAATAGCCCATGTATACTAGTTTCAAAATGATTATTAATTTTTATCGTAGGAGCATAGAACTTTCCATCAATTCCATATAGTAAAGTATGTTGATCAATAGGTTCTTGTATAAATTGTTCTAAACGTAATAAAAATTCTTTGAGCCCTTCAATATATAATTGAGGAAT
Source organism: Bacillus sp. JAS24-2 (assembly GCF_008274905.1). NCBI lineage: Bacteria > Bacillati > Bacillota > Bacilli > Caryophanales > Bacillaceae > Bacillus > Bacillus sp. JAS24-2. Next base: position 3,551,884 of record NZ_CP031068.1, on the reverse strand, counting down.
TTCTTGATTCAAATCTCCATAATCCCCCTGTAGTGTAGGCTGTATACGGCTATGTTCCATGCTGTTTTCCGCCGTAGGTTGTTTCTTTAGTAAGTCCTCTAAGCGCTGTATAACAATCCGATCTCGTCCTTGGTTAATGCCTTTAATAATTGAATTTGCGTATGCATTTGCTTCTTTGAGAGTTGGAAAATAGCGAGGAATAAATAAAGTGAAATTTAAATTAGAAGTGCCAGTTCCTTGCTCTCGAAAATTTTGACCGTCAGGCATAACTAAACCTTCTTCGCACTTTCGAATGATGCGTCCTTTTGGATTCATACAGTAAGTAGTTGCTGTGAAATGCTCACCTTGATAAGAAAGTTTTGTTTCAAAAGTATCTTTTAATATAGAACGTAATTGATGTTCTTTCAATTCTACTCTAATTCCTAAATCTACACGTGTTTGCTCCTGAGAAATATTTAGGGAACTGCACATTTCTTTTAACCAATCGGCCCCAGAGCGCCCAGTTGCAAATACTAGTTGCTTAGTTTGAACTGTTCCTTGATTTGTATCTATTGTAAAATGATCTTCCTGTTTCAGAATATGTTGTACATCTATATGAAATTGGATCTTTATTTTCGTCAGTAAAAATTCATAGAGCTGCTGAAAAATGTTACTGGAAAGTGCAGTACCAAGATGTCTTACTTCTGTTGTTAGCATTTGTAAACCACACGCTTCAGCTCTCTTAGTGAGACTTGAATTTTCAGTAGAATATTTTGAAACCGAACTTCCACCAAACTGACATAGAATTTCATCTACTTCAGCCATGAGTTGTATAAAACCCTCTTTACCGACTTTTTTCTCAAGTTCTCCGCCAAATCCGTTTGTATAATTAAATTTCCCTTCAGATTTGCCTAAACCACCAAACCCGAAATATTTATCACATGTAGTACAATTACACACTTTTCCTTCGTCTAAAGGACAATGGCGATCTTCTAGCGCTTTACCTTTATCAAGAATTAAAACTTTTTTGTTACTTTTAGCTAGTGAATAAGCCATAAAAATGCTACTTACTCCAGCGCCGATAATCGTAACATCATACATATTCTTCCACCTGCTAACGAATAGTTTGTTTTTTATTTTTCTAGTGTATAACAATTTTATGAAGTTAAGAAATAGCTTTTATTAATAAAGTGGGAGTTTTTGAACTTGATGCTTTATTAATTTCTACGAGTGGCGGAGTAAATACAAAAATTTTTATTTGAAAGAAGAAATAGTTTAAAAAATAACTATGTCATATGATTAATAACATCTTACATAGAAAAAAAACAGACCTTTTAAGTGAAGAGGTCTGTTAATGATTTTAAATCTTATTTAGCAAACACATGATTACCAATTACTGCTACTGTCTGACGTGTCGTAATCCACTTGTCTGTTGATGTTTTTGGATTGTAGAAATAAAGCCAGTCAGAATGTACTCCATTTGTGGAGATAGCCTCTTCTACAGCCATTTTTGCTTCTGCGCTTGCAGGCTGATTAATTCTTCCATCTGTAACAGGAGTAAATGCATATCCGTATTTAATAGGTTCATAAATAACGCCTGTTATTGTATTTGGAAAACCTTTTGCATTTACACGATTTAGTATAACTTTCGCTACTGCTACTTTTCCTTTATAGGATTCGCCACCTGCTTCAGCGGTAACTAAGCGTGCCATTAAGTCTTTTTCTTTTTGTGAAATGCTTGAGTTGATTTTTAAATGTTGTCCTGTATAAAGCTTGTTTCCGACTATATTGTTAATTTGTTTTATAGATTGGACAGTGACATTGTAACGCCTTGCTATCGTTTCTAATGAATCTCCCGGTTGAACTTGATAAATAATTTGTCCAGAAATGTTCGCAGGCTTGGCGTTTTGAGGAACAGTGATTTCATTTGATTTCACGGACCCTGGAATATGTAACTGTTCGCCAATAAAGGTTTGATCGTTTCCTTTATTATTAGCCTGTTTAATGGATTGTATTGAAACTCCGTATTGTTTACTAATGCCCCAAAGTGTATCGTTCTTTTTTACTGTATGAATGGTAGAAGCTTCAGCTGTGCTTTGACTACATACGAATGTAATTGCAGCTGCAGATAAAGGGATTATATGTTTTAGTTTTAGTAATTTCATTGTAAATCCTCCTAACAAAAAATTAAGGTGAAACTATTAAGTAATGTAGTTTGAATGTGTATATGCATAATATATTAATGTAAGTATATTAGCACATATAAAATAAATAATCACTATAAGTTTCATATTCGTGTAGTGTAGAGTCCGAATATGAAATATTGCATATGAAAATACATTGAAGTTCATATTTCTGATTACTATAATCTATTTAGTAGAAAGGGAATACGTTATAGAAATAAAATCATTATAGATTAATATAATGATTAATTATTAATAGGAGGATTAATGTAATGAAAATATTTCAAAAAATGTGTGCGTCAACTGTAATCATTACAACACTTTTAGGAACAGGAGGTACTATCAATAGTGTACATGCTGATTCTATAGAACAGCAGATTAAATCAGGGATAGAACAAGAAACAGATAAGCAAATCATTGTAAAATTTAAAGCGGATTTGGATTTGCCGTATGAAGATGGTATTGAAAAACAAATACAATCTCAAACGAATGATAAAGTAATAAAAGATCTTTTGACAGAATATCCAGATGTAACATTTACTCGTTTATTCACATCTGTAAGCCCGGAACAAATACAAAACCTTGAAGTGAAAGCACCTAATCATGTATCTACAAGTTTATTAAACTACTATATTCTTCAAAATCAAAATAGTGGGTATGAAGAAGAAATAGTAGATAAGTTAAAGGCATCTTCTTTAATAGAAGATGCGTATATGAAGAAACAAGAGAAAATAATGCCACCTGAAGTGCAATCATCAAGTGTAGCTCTTAATCCTAGTAACAATCCTAGATTTAAAAAACAAGGTTATCTTGAAGCGGCCCCATACGGTATTAATGCGCCTTTCGCCTGGGGAATTCAAGGCGGTAATGGAAATGGTATCACTTTTGTTGATATGGAATACGGATGGTTATTAAATCATGAGGATTTATTACATCAAAAAATTGAGTTAATGTCTGGAAGAAATATAGATCAGCATGTCGGTCATGGGACGTCTGTACTAGGAATTGTATCCTCTGAGGACAATGAAGTTGGGAATATTGGGATTGCGCCAAAAGCGAAAGCAAAGGTTATCTCTCAAATAAGAGATAACGGACAGTATAATACGGCTGATGCAATATTAAGTGCTGTAAATCAGTTAGAAGCTGGGGATGTTTTATTGTTAGAGGCGCAAGCATCTTTCGATGGATATGGTGATAAATATTTACCTGTTGAAGTACAACCAGATATCTTTGATGCAATTCGTGCTGGCACAGATAAAGGGATTGTAATTATAGAGGCCGGAGCAAATGGGTGGAATGATTTAGACCAGTTCAAAGATAGAAAAGGTAAGCAAGTCTTAAATCGTAATAGTAAAGATTTTAAAGATTCGGGTGCAATTATGGTAGGAGCTGGCTCTTCATCTTTCCCTCATGAACGTATGTGGTTTTCGAATTATGGAAGCCGTATTGATGTGTACGGATGGGGAGAAAATGTAGATACAACTACAGCTGAACAAAGTAGAAGTGCTGTAAATCTTTATACTTCAAGCTTTAGCGGAACATCTAGTGCTTCGCCAATTATTGCTGGGGCAGCGACTTTAGTACAAAGCATTGCTAAAGAAAATTTAGGACAACCATATAGACCTAGTGAACTAAGAGCAATATTAAGCAACCAGAGTACAGGAACAAAATCTAAAGATCCATATGCAGATAAAATTGGTGTTTTACCAGATTTGAAATCTATACTAGTAAACTTAGGCTATGAACAAAGAAAACCAAACGGTGGGAATGAATTACAAGTAACAGAAAATGAACCAAATAATGAGCCTAGACAGGCAAATAAAGTTAACTTTCATACACCGGTGAAAGGAACGCTACATAATAGTGATAGAGTAGATGTATTTACTTTCCAAATTGATTCGCCGGAAAATATTAATATTTCTTTACTAAATGAACAAAATATCGGAATGACATGGGTACTTCATCATGAATCAGATTTAAATAACTATGTAGCATATGGTGAAAATGAAGGCAATGTAGTTAAAGGAACTTATAATGCAAAGCCAGGTAAATATTATTTATACGTCTATAAATATGAGAATAAAAATGGTTCATACGTATTGAACATAAAATAAGTAAAAGGAACTTCAGATGAAGTTCCTTTAAATTTTTCTAATTTAGTATATGTGAATGATTTTTTAACTTTACTTCTATGCAATATTTCATATTGATGAAATGTTATTTATTTTTTCTGAGCTAGCTTATATTATATTCAATAAGTTTGATGTAAAAACAGAAAGAGAGAGGGATAATAATGAGCAATAAGAAGTTAATTTTGAAATTATTCATATGTAGTACAATATTTATCACATTTGTATTTGCTTTACATGATAAGAGAGTAGTTGCAGCTAGCTCTGTTAATGAGTTTGAAAATTTGTCAAAATGGATGCAACCTATACCTGATAATATCCCGTTAGCACGAATTTCAATTCCAGGAACACACGATAGTGGGACGTTCAAGTTGCAAAATCCGATTAAGCAAGTATGGGGAATGACGCAAGAATATGATTTTCGCTATCAAATGGACCATGGAGCTCGCATTTTTGATATAAGAGGACGTTTAACAGATGATAATACGATAGTTCTTCATCATGGGCCATTATATCTTTATGTAACACTGCATGAATTCATAAACGAAGCGAAACAATTTTTAAGAGATAACCCGAGTGAAACGATTATTATGTCTTTAAAAAAAGAGTATGAGGATATGAAAGGGGCAGAAGGTCCATTTAGTAGTACGTTTGAAAAAAAATATTTTGTTGATCCTATCTTTTTAAAAACAGAAGGAAATATAAAACTTGGAGATGCTCGTGGGAAAATTGTACTACTAAAAAGATATAGTGGTAGTAATGAATCTGGAGGATATAATAATTTTTATTGGCCAGATAATGAGACGTTTACCACAACTGTAAATCAAAATGTAAATGTAACAGTACAAGATAAATATAAAGTGAGTTATGATGAGAAAGTAAAATCTATTAAAGATACGATGAATGAAACGATGAACAGTAGTGAGGATTTAAATCATCTATATATAAATTTTACAAGCTTGTCTTCTGGTGGTACAGCATGGAATAGTCCATATTACTATGCCTCTTATATAAATCCTGAAATTGCAAACCATATAAAACAAAAGAATCCTGCGAGAGTAGGCTGGGTAATTCAAGACTACATAAATGAAAAGTGGTCACCATTATTGTATCAAGAAGTTATAAGAGCGAATAAGTCATTAATAAAAGAATAAAGATGATGAGAGTAAGAAGCGATAAAATATATCGCTTCTTTTTCTTTTCCAATAACCAACAATATAAATTGTACTTTTATAATAGAAAAAAATAAAAACATAAGATATAATCATACATATAAAATTTGTACCTATAAATTTTATATGTATGATTGAATTTGATTTGTTGTAATGAAATGGAGGTATATACTATGAAGTTTCCACATGATTTTTTATTCGGAGCTGCTTCAGCTTCTTATCAAGTAGAAGGTGCATGGAATGAAGATGGAAAAGGTGTTACGAATTGGGACGAGTTTTCAAAAATTCCTGGCAAAACATACAATGGAACAAATGGTGATGTAGCTGTTGATCATTATCATCGATATAAGGAAGATGTTCGCTTAATGGCTGAGATGGGATTAGAATCGTATCGTTTTTCTATTTCTTGGGCGAGAATATTGCCGACTGGAGATGGAAAGGTAAATGAAAAAGGGATTGAATTTTATAACAACTTAATTGATGAATGTTTAAAATACGGGATTGTGCCGTTTGTCACTTTATATCATTGGGATTTACCATTACCGTTAGAAAAAGATGGTGGATGGACGAATAAAAGAACAGCAGAGGCTTTCGTAAAATATGCAGAAACTTGTTTTAAGGCATTTGGTGACAGAGTTAAGCATTGGATTACTTTTAATGAGACCGTAATGTTTTGTGGATTAGGTTATTTAAAAGGTGCACATCCACCAGGAATACAAAATGATGTTCCAAAGTATTTTCAAGCTACTCATTATGTATTTTATGCACACGCGAAAACAGTTGCGGTGTACAAGCAGCTGAAACAATATGGTGAAATTGGGATTACACATGTTTTCTTACCAGCTTATAGTGTGGATGATCAAAAAGAAAATATACAAGCAGCAAATCATGCGAATGAATATGAAACGTATTGGTATTATGATCCAATTTTAAAAGGCGAGTATCCGTCTTATGTTGTACAACAATTAAAGGAAAAAGGATGGACTCCTAATTGGACGGTTGAAGAATTAGAAATCATTAAACAAAATGCAGAAGAAAATGATTTTATTGGCTTGAATTATTATCAACCAATACGAGTAGAAAGATATGATATGGATATAAAGAGTGAGGAATATTCTCGAGAAAACTCAACGCTTGCTCCAGGTAACTCTTCTTTTGATGGTTTTTATCGAACAGTTAAAATGGATGATAAAACATATACAAAATGGGGATGGGAAATATCTCCCGAAGGTTTCTTAGAGGGATTGCATATGTTGAAAACGCGTTACGGTGACATAAAGATGTATGTAACGGAAAATGGACTTGGTGATGAAGATCCGATCATTGACGGAGAAATTGTAGATGTTCCGAGAATTAAATTTATTGAAGCGCATTTAAAAGTAATGAAGCGTGCAATTGAAGAGGGAATTAACTTAAAAGGTTATTATGCATGGTCAGTGATTGATCTTTTAAGTTGGTTAAATGGATATAAAAAGCAATATGGCTTTATTTTTGTCGATCATAATGATAACTTAAAACGTAAGAAGAAACTTTCGTTTCATTGGTATAAACGTGTGATCGAAACGAGAGGGGAAGAGTTATAACAGATAAAAGAGTATTTTAGGAGAAAGTGTATGAGTGCAAAGTATAAACAAATTGCAGATGTGTTAGAGCAAAACATTCGAGATGGGCTTTTTAATGAAACGAAAAAACTACCTACAGAAGAAGCGTTGATGAATCGATTTGAAGTAAGCCGTAATACGATACGTAAAGTAATTAGTCAGCTTGTGAATAGAGGTTATATTTTTCAAGTGCAAGGTAGTGGCATGTTTTTACGCGAAACTTCTGTAACAGATTACATTAATTTAGGAAGTTTACGTGGATTAACGAAAAATCTTGTTTCACAAAATATTGAAACGAAAGTGTTAGAGCTTGAAGTAATAGATGCGGACGAAGAGATAGCAAAGCAGATGCAATGCGAAGCTGGAACTAGGTTGTATTTTTTGAAGCGCTTAAGAATTGTAGATGCTAAACCATTCTCTATTGAAGTAAGTTATTTCAAAAAGGATATTATTCCATATTTGAACGAAGAAATAGCATTAAGCTCTGTATACAGTTATTTCATTGAAGATTTACGATTAAATATTGGTTTTGCTGATAAAGTTATTAGTTGTGAAAAAGTAAATAAAGAAAATGCACAGCTTTTAGAATTAAATGAAGGTGATCCGGCGCTTCTTATTGAAAATACAGTGTATCTTGTAAATGGAACAATTTTTGAGTTATCTCAGTCGATGTTTCATTATGAAAAGGCGAAACTTTTAAATCGAATTAATTTTAAATGAAAAATTATTGTGTGAAAAAAGCAACTGGTCCTAAGTGATCAGTTGCTTTTTATTTTTTAAGTGGATGAGCAAAAAAACACGAAAGTGGTTGGTCCGCTTTTTGCAAACATCTATTATGATAAGAGAAGAAAGGTAGTATGTTATCAACGTTTTAAAGAGGAAGGTTTTTATGTAAGTTCTTTAATTAAAATAGATGGGTCTTAGAGAGGTGAAAAGACAATGAGTTTTGCAATTTCACTAGTCGTTATTATTGTAATTGTATCGCTATTTGGGACTGTACTAGTTGCAAGAAACGTGGAGGAGAATTACGGTAAGTCTACAAAAAGAAATGTGAAAAACTTATCTGCAATCTATATTCTTCTTCTTTTTGTTCTACTAGTTGGGGTAACATGGTATGCGGTAATGATTTAATAGTTTGTAAAAGAACTGAAATGAGAGTATGAAGTTGGAATTTCAGAAGCTATTGAGTAATCAGAAAGAGAACCATTTTGGATATATCCATTTACGGATAAGAAAATGTGACTAATTAATACTATTTTTACGGTGAATACTGTTAGTAAAAAATGAGGATAGTTCGTTTTGAAAGGAGGGAACTATATGGAATGGAAACCAAATCGTGCAGATAAGACACCTGTATATAAACAAATTGCAGATTATATTGAAAGAGGCATTTCTTCAGGCGAATTTCCTTCTGATAGTAAGTTACCTTCTGAGCGTATGTTAGCAAAGGAATTACAGGTGAACCGGAGTACAATAGTAGCTGCGTATGAAGAATTAAAATCACTTGGAGTAGTAGAACGGCAAAAGGGAAGCGGAACACGGGTCAATACAGACATATGGGGTGTCTCACATAAACGAATACCGAACTGGGGTAGGTACGTGGAGGATGGATCGTTCTTACCTAACGTACCACTCGTTCAACAAATTCGAACGGAAACACAAAAAGATGATTTAATTAATTTAGCAAGTGGTGAACTGTCACCAGAATTAATTCCAAGTGACAGATTTCGAACAATTTTGTCGGAGAAAACATTTATGGAAAATCTCGGCTATGACCATCCACTTGGAAATGAGATGTTGAGAAAAACAATTGCAGCACATGTTCAGCAATATAAACAAATTGAAGCAGATTCAAGCTCTATTCTTATTACATCTGGAGCACAACAGGCGCTTAATCTTATCGTTCAATGTTTATTAAAACCTGGCGATGCGATTGCGATTGAAGATCCTTCGTATTGTTTTTCGCTTCCAATGTTTAAATCGGCCGGTTTAAACATATTTCATTTACCTGTTGATGAGCATGGAATGAATCCAGATGACTTAATCGATTTGCACAAAAAGCATCGCATTCGTATGGTATTTTTGAATCCAGATTATCAGAATCCGACGGGTACTGTGCTTTCATTAGCGAGACGTAAAAAAATTTTAGAACTGTCTTCTGAGTTCGGTATACCAATTGTAGAAGATGATCCGTATAGTTTAATCTCTTTTAATGGAGAAGTGAACCCAACATTAAAATCAATGGACCAAAATGGAAATGTTCTTTATATAAGTTCACTATCAAAAATTGTTGCATCAGGATTACGTATTGGATGGGTAATTGGTCCTACACGCGTAATTGAGCGTTTAGCAGATGCAAAGCAACAAGTTGATTTTGGCCATAGTGTATTTACGCAGTGGGTAGCAAATCAATTTTTAGAATCAAAGGATTTCCATACACATATTACGATACTTCGTGGACAATTGAAGCAAAGAAGAGATGAATTAATTGCAGAGCTTGAAGGAACATTGGGAGAACGAGTTGAATGTTTCGCGCCAGAGGGTGGAATACATGTATGGTGTAAAGTAACAGGAAAGTTTGATGAATATCACTTATTAGGTGAATCTATACGGAATGGTGTCGCATTTGTTCCGGGCAGTGTTTTAGGTTCGAAAAATGAATATATACGATTTACGTTTGGTAGAGCGAATATAGAACAAATTCAACTTGGAATTAAACGGTTTGCCGACACGCTAAATGAGATTTCATAATATGGATGTGTGATAGTGAAATGAGGGAAAGAAATGAAGTACGTGACGCTTTTACTTCAAGTAGGCGTGCTATATGTATTTAGCCTAGTGGGTACGTGGATTCAGGAAATATTCCATCTATCAATACCGGGGAATTTAATAGGGATGTTAATACTGTTCCTGCTCCTTTCCACTCGCGTTTTACCGTTAAAATGGTTTGAGTTAGGTTCGGAAAAGTTAATCGTATTTTTACCGTTATTTTTAATCCCTTCGACAACAGGGCTCATGGAATACGGGTCTTTTCTTTTCAGTAAGGGAAGTATTATATTCCTTTTAGTAGTTGCAAGTACTGTAGTAACTTTGATTGTTTCAGGGTATATAAGTCAATTATTAGTCACATCAAAAAAATAAAATCGACAAGGTGCACGATTCAAATGGTCTTAATTATTATTACTGTAGCAATTTATTTCTTGGCGACAAAGCTATATAAAAAATTTACGTTTGCATTTACGTTACCAGTGTTAACAGTTACGGCAATTATGATTTGTTTATTTTTGATTTTTGGTATTTCTCATCATGAGTATAGGGAAAATGGGGGAAACATTCTTTCAAGCTTATTGAGCCCTGCAATTGTAGCATTGGCCATACCTCTATTTAAAGAGCGAAAGATACTGATGAAAAATTTTTCATCGATACTAATCGGAGTAGTGATAGGTATAGTGGCTGTAACGAGCATGAATGTAGTGATTGGCGGAATTTTAAATATAGATAAGGAACTTATATTAACTACTTTACCACAGGTAGCGACAATGCCAATTGCCCTTTCAATAGCGGATCAAATTGGTGGTATTCCATCTATGACTTCTAGTTTTGTAGTTGTTGCAGGAATAACAGGTGCTATGATCGGACCAACAGTACTTAAGTTTTTCCGTATAACAAGTACGATTGGAAAAGGAGTTGGAATGGGCTGTGCATCACATATTATCGGTGTGAGTCGTTTAGTGAAAGAAGGCGAGAAAGAAGCGACTATCGGTTCGGTAACGATGATTGTAACTGGAATACTTATTAGTATACTAATACCGTATGGAACGAAATTTATTTTTTAAATGTAATGGAGATGATAACAATGCCAACATGGTTTATAGTTACATTATTTGTTTTTGGAGCTATTAAAGTATTAGTTTCTAGCATGCCCACTTCTGTTGTAGAATCAATTATTAGTAGATTTGAATTGCATCAAAAGCTTGAGGCGGAAAATACTTCTATATCGATAGATGGAAAAAATATAGAGGGAGAAATGAAACTACAAGTTATTCATGAATTTAATGAGGCGTTGTTTTTAGATAAACATTATTTCCCACCGCACGGAGAAGGGACACCAATAGTCATTGATACGAAGAAAGGGAGTAAAGAGATTAGATTTTCGCTATATAGCTATGAGGAACATGTTGATGTCATTAAGCAATATAAGAAGAAAGTCGTTGCCTATCGTTTACGCTCTAAAAGCCTTCAAACATTGACACCATTAGTAATAACGGAGGAGTATGCTTAAGAAGAGACCTATAATGGTCTCTTTATTTTTTTATCCAATTATATACGTTCCAAATAAAAGAATGAAAAATTATATAACCAAATAAAGAATATGTATGGTTCCAATTCGCACTATGTACAAATAAACCTAAACTTTCAGCAATCTGTTCAAAAAGGCTAGCACAAATACCGATTGAAATAATAAATGAAATTCTAGAAACTTTAGATAATTTTTTTGAAATGTGTATAAAGATAACTGTTAAAATCGGCAGTACGAACAATGTAAAAGCTATATTAACCGAAAATGTGGATGAGAAGGGCCTAGCCGGAAAGGAATATATTTGTTTATGAACAAAAAAGGCATCTAAGCAAGTTGCAATAATAGAAGAGAGAAAGATTGTAACTACTAATGCTAGAAACTCATTCTTCTTCTCGGAGGAGGACATTTTTCTTTGCGAGAATGGCGATTTCAATTTTTTCGAGTGTTTTGCAGTAGTCTTCTGTAATTTGTCCATTTATATTTTCCTCCTTATCAACTAAGTAATTTACAACTTGCCAATCGGTAAACCAATCTTCACTGTCAACTTCTTCATGCTTCATATCTCGCCATGCATAGATGAGTGCAGGGCTGTATATACGATAAGCGCCATTTCGTAACTGGCATTTCTTAATTCGGCGCTTATAAAACTCACGGGAAAAAGATTCATTTACACTTGAAAATAAATGGGGCCAGTAATCTTTCCTAGATCCTGTATGTGGATGGTGTTGAGCCCAGCTTATTATTTGAGATAAAACATGTGTATCTCGAAATAATAATGAGTACAATCTTTTTCCAATTAATATCCGTTCATGTAAGGAAGTGAAATGTTTCATTGTATCACCAAATAGTAATACTTTTTGTTTCTTATCATTTTCGTAGAATGGGAAAAGGATATGATTAAACTGAAAGAAATCAAAGAGTTTAAATCCAATACTATTTAGTACAGTCTTTTTAAATTGTACATTTTGAATTACTCTTTTTTCTAAGTAGTTTTGTTCATTAATAATAGTTGCAATTGCTAAAGTTTTTTTGTTACCTGTTTTCCAAAAATGGTTCCACATCGTTTCCATAAATGTAGAAACATTTAGGTGAGGGAGAAGGTGAAATAACTTTTGTGATCTCTTTACACTTTGTTCGTAAAGTAAAAATTGAGGGTATACATCTTGGAAAATAAGCCAATTCCCTCTTTCTAAAAAAGAAAAAAATATGAATTGATCTTTCTCTGATAAAATTCTCGTATATAAATCGCCCTTTAAATCAGTCATATTCCAACCGCCGTTACGTGATACCATATGCCCAAGCAGTGCCCAATGTATTTCTGGATATTGAATGTAAAATTGGTAGTATGCGCGTGTTCTTGTAACATTATTTTTATTTAGTTGTTCTGTTTGTATTTTTATTTTGTTGATGATGAGTTGTTCTTCTTTCGTTAATTTATACATGGTGTCAGAAGGAATAAGTTTGCTTTTTTGTTTCAATTCATTTTTTACGTCGAATAGGGAGAGAGGCAGTGCTTTGGAAGGTCCGTTATATGTATGATTTGAATTGCTTCGGTCCATTCCGTTACCTCCCTTTTTCATAAATTTAAATATGATTATTGGCTATGAATCATTCTATTTATTTTATTACGAGTATAAGAAATAAATGAGCGGTGTTTTTTTACAAGGAATTTATTTATCATGCAAACAGTATAAAAAATCTTACTGTTGTGAGATGAAATGAAAAACAGAAACTACGTTTAATAGTTTCTGTTTTTTTATTTTGTCAATTAAATGTAACAAACGACGATTATGATTTGAATCAATTGAAAATAATTCAATAAATATTATTTAAATTGAGATGTTTCGTAGGAGGAAGAAGAATGTTAAATAAAATAATTTTAATTACTGGTGGTACAGGTTCGTGGGGGCATGAACTTATAAAACAACTATTAGAAAAATCACCGAAAGAAATTAGAATTTTTTCAAGAAATGAAACGGTTCAGTTTGAAATGCAGCAACAGTTTATAAATGATGATAGGTTAAAATTTATTATTGGAGATATTCGTGATAAAGATCAACTAGTCTATGCTTGCCAAGGTGTACATTATGTGTTCCATCTTGCAGCTTTAAAACATGTTCCAGTATGTGAGTATTATCCTTATGAAGCTATAAAAACCAATATACATGGTACGCAAAATGTAATTGAAGCCTCTATACAGATGCAAGTTGAAAAAGTTATATATGTTTCAACTGATAAAGCAGCTGATCCATCAAATACGTATGGGATGACAAAAGCAATTGGTGAAAAATTAATGGTTCATGCGAATATACAAACGAAGAAAACAAAATTCATTTGTGTTCGTGGTGGAAATGTTTTAGGAACGAGTGGAAGTGTAGTACCACTTTTTAAACAACAAATTAAAAAATCTTCACAAGTAGGGATTACCGATGCGAATATGACTAGATTTTTCTTAACAGTTGAAGATGCTGTTGGGTTGTTATTTAAAGCCGTATCTCAAGGTAGAGGCGGGGAAATCTTTGTTATGAAAATGCCGGCATGTAAAATAACAGATTTAGCAGAAGTATTAATTGAAGATTCCGGAAAAGAAAATGTTAAGGTAAAAGAGGTAGGGATAAGACCGGGTGAAAAATTAAGTGAAATGCTTCTATCTGAGGTAGAGAGTAAAACAAGTATAAGTTTTGATCAAAATTATTTTGTGGTACTACCGACTATTCCTATACAAGGACTTCAACAATATTATTCAAGCTATCCTCTAGTGGATGTGAAGAGTTTTAGTTCTCAACAAGATTTACTTGCAAAACATGAGGTGAAACAAATGCTATTAAAAGGAGGGTTTTTGCGATGAAAAAAAATGCGAGCCTTTTAATAACTGGTGCAAATGGTTTCACAGGACGCCATGCTTGCCACTATTTTTTACAGCAGGGCTTTCATGTAATTCCTATGTTTCAAAATCGTGCATATGGAGAAAAAATTAGAAATGGTATTACTTGTAATTTAACTAATAAGAGCGAAGTAATGAAGGTAATGAAACAAATAAAGCCAGACTACGTATTGCATTTAGCAGGAAGGAATTCGGTTATAGAATCTTGGACAGCTGCCCTTGAATATATAGAGGTTAATGTAATAGGAACATTATATTTATTAGAAGCAATTAAGCAAGAAGCCTCGCATTGTAGAACATTAGTTATAGGATCTGCTTTGCAAGCAGATAGTATGAACGAAATAAAAATTTCAAATCCATATAGTTTAAGTAAAACGATGCAAGTTATTATTGCAGAGGCTTGGGGAGGATTAATGGATTCAAATATTATCATTGCAAAGCCCTCAAACTTAATTGGTCCAGGGGAATCGAATGGCATTTGTTCGATTCTCGCAAAGAAAATGATAGATATAGAATCAGGTAGAAGTAAAGCCATTATTGAAGTAAACAGTTTGAAAGATAGTAGAGATTTTCTAGATGTACGTGATGCGATTAAAGCGTATCATGTGTTATTACGAGATGGAATAAATGGAAAACAATATAATATCGGATCAGGAGTAAAACGATCTTTGTTAAATGTACTAGGACAATATAAAGAATTAACACAGCTAAATTTTTTTATAGAGGAAACAGAGAAAAGTGGGAGCGACTCAAATGAGAGTTTAGCAATAGAGGAAATAAAAAGGTTAGGTTGGATCCCAGAAATTGAATTTCATCAATCATTAAAAGATGTACTTGAGTATGCGAAGTGTAGTGACATCTGCATGCAATGAAAAACAAAAAAGGGTGTAAGAAATATATGAATGATTATGAAATAATAGATAATCAAAATACGCTATTTCTTTCAATTGTTGATGCGTTGGATTGGAGAGATGAAGAAGCGCATGTATTGCGTCTTTATGAGGCAATACATAAATATCAAGCGTATGTAGAAGAAAAAAGGGTTAATCAAATAAAGTCAGCATTAGAGACGGAAACTAGATATGTGATTCAAATCTTTGCTCAATACGAGTGTAGTGAGTATGGAAATGATTTTTATGAACTCATTAAAGATCTTTTACAAGATATAGAGGTGGAGTTAAAGATTTATATAAAAAATAATAATTTTATTTACATTTAAAAGGTAAATATAAAGCTAGATTTTTAATAATAAAGGTGGGTATAAGTTATGAGCAAAACGATTCTTTTCACTGGGGGCGGTACAGCCGGACACGTTATGATTAATATTGTATTAATTCCTAAATTTATAGAGAAAGGCTGGAGAGTCGAGTATATTGGATCCAAAAATGGAATTGAAAAATCATTAGTGCAAAATGTTAAATACAATAGTGTTTCAACGGGCAAGCTTAGGAGATATTGGGATTGGGAAAATTTTAAAGATCCTTTTAAAATTATACGAGGTTGTTTACAAAGTTATAAATTAATTAAGAAAACAAAGCCTGACGTTATCTTTTCAGCAGGAGGATTTGTTTCAGTTCCTGTAGCTATAGGAGCATGGTTAAATCGTGTGCCTATAATTATACGTGAACCAGATAGCACATTAGGACTTGCCAATAAAATAGCATTACCTTTTGCTACAAAGCTATGCACAACATTTCCTCAGACAGGAGAAAATGTAAGTAATGAGAAGAAGGTTTATGTAGGACCAATTGTAAGGGAAGAAATTGAGAAGGGTAACGTATTACGAGGAAGAAGATATTGTGAATTTCAGCAAGATAAACCAGTATTATTAATTATGGGTGGGAGTCAAGGTGCTAAGTGGATAAATGATATGGTAAGGGAATGTTTAGATACAATACTATTAAACTTTAATATTATTCATATATGTGGTAAAGGGAAGGTAGACCCATCTATTGGCATGGAGGGGTATATGCAATTTGAATATATAGGCGACGAGTTGCCGCATATACTAAATATGGCAAGTGTTGTAGTTTCCAGAGCGGGTTCTACTGCTATTTCTGAATTGTTATTTTTGAAGAAACCGATGTTGCTTATCCCGTTAACTAACAGTTCCAGCAGGGGAGATCAAGTTTTAAATGCTGAATATTTTTCACGGCAAGGATATGCGGAAGTTATACTCCAAGACAGAGTAAGTACGAATACATTTATACATGCAGTAAATAAGTTGTATACAAATAAGGAGAAATATATTCAAAACATGAATGGATATAAGAAAACAAATGATGAGGGAATTCATCAAATAATAGATATAATAAATGAAGTGGTGGAGTAATAGAAATGTAAATAGAAAAACAAAAGGAAAGAAGGTATCTTCTTTCCTTTTTACTATATTTGTTCAAATTCATTATTATTTATTCTAATTAGTTATGTACTATCGGTGAATGCCGTTTTCTAATAGCTCAGTAAATGCATGAATATGAATAGGTTTACTGTAATAATAACCTTGAATAAACTGACATTTATTTTTTTGAAGGAAATTTACGTGCTCTTTCGTTTCTACACCTTCAGCAATGACAGACATTCCTAATGTATTTGCTAATGTGATGATCGTTTTAATAATTTCCATTCCATCATCACATGTTTCAGACATTGTAATAAATTCTCTCGGGATTTTTAACGTATCAATTGGATACAAAGGTAAGTAGGCTAGCGAAGAATAACCTGTACCAAAATCGTCGATAGAAATGTGAATCCCTAAACTTTTTAGTGTACGCAGTTTTATCAATGTTTCTCGCTCATCCATCATTGCAATTCGCTCTGTTAATTCAAGATCAAGAGAGCTTGCTGGTAAACCTGTATTTGTTAAAGTAGAAGAAATAGATTTTACAAAATCTTCTTGTTCAAATTCTTTAGCAGATAAATTTACACCTATTTTTAAATGTGAATATCCGAGTGCGTGCCAACGTTTCATTTGCTTGCAAGCCTGCTCTAATGTCCATTTTCCTATTGAAATAATTTGTAGTGTTTCTTCTGCAATCGGAATAAACTCGTATGGAGAAATAATACCTAATTCAGGATGATTCCACCTAATTAAAGCTTCTGCACCGATAATTTTATTAGATTCACTATCAACTTGAGGTTGATACAAAAGGAACAATTCTTCATTTTGTAGTGCGTTTGGTAAATCTTTTTCTAATCGTAATCGTCTTTCAATTTTTTTAGCGATTACATCGTCATAAATAGAGACAGAGTTAAGCTCTTTTGCTTTTGCATCATACATTGCAACATTAGCGTTTTTCAGAAGTGTAGCGGTATCGATTCCGGAATGTGGATAAATAGCGATGCCGATACTCAGTGATAAAGTTAATTTATGCTCATGTATGATAAATGACTTTTTCATGCATTCAAATAATTGGTTACATAATTGGAATAAGTAATCTTCGTCAGTATAGTTTTCAATTATGATTGTAAATTCATCGCCACCGATTCTTGAAAGATGAGTATGTGATGGAAGACATGATTGGAATCGCTTTGCTACTTCTTCTAATATGTAATCTCCTGATGAATGTCCAAGTGTATCGTTAATTGCTTTAAAGCGATCTAAATCTAAATATAATAATGCAAACTCGCTTTCTGTTATTTTAGCATTTTTTATAACTCTCTTTAATTTCTTATGGAAAAAGGCACGGTTCCCAATTTTCGTTACAGTGTCATGGAATGCTAAATATTTTATTTCTTCTTGCTGTTTTTTTAGTGCAGTAATATCTTTCACCATAATATAGCTTCCTGAAATTTGTCCGTCTATTATAATAGGAATGATTGTAACGTATAAAAAATAAGTAAAGCCATCTTTATATTGAGAACTAAGTTGTAAGAATGCCGATTCTTGTTGTTTCACTTTTTCTAATGCCAATGCTAGCTTATGCTTATCTTCATCTAAAATGATCGAAAAACAAGTTTCACCTAGTAACTCATCCGTTGGTGCCCCAAGTAGTACACTCCCAGCCTTATTTACATTTAAGAATATTCCATTTAAATCAATGGTGAAGATAGGGTCAGGATGATATTCATATAATGATTTAAACTTTTGCTGTTTTTGAGAAAGAGCCTCTGATTTATGAACTAAATCAGACGTCCGTAAAGTAACTTTTTCTTCTAGTTGGGCATTAAATGCCTGCAAACGTTTTGTTAAGGAATTGTTTTGCATACGTACGATAGAATGACGAATGAGTACGAAAATAAAAGTAATACAATTTCCTGTAATGAGAGTTGAAGAGGATGTTTGTTCTTTTAATGTAAACCCGATTAGTATTGCAACAGCAAGATAGGGAAATACAACTAAAGCTTTTTTTCCTATTATAGGGTTTACAAGGAAATAATTTTTATGGCTATTATGATCTTCTGAAATAGAGCCAGCTATTGCAATAAGTAATATAGGTATTCTATATAAAAGACGTAATAATATTATAGTTTCAGTTGATAAGTGGTTATTTAAGTAAAAATAAATATAGTTAAAAGTTGCAGAACTTATTAATACAAAAATAAAGATATAAATTTTCCGTTTGGAATTAAAAATTGTTGGACGGAAAAAGAGACTAACACCTAGCAGTAGAAATAATAAATCTGCAATTGGGTATAAAAATGAAAGGAAAACATCTCCTAGTGAAAGAGCGAATATATTTAAATTTGGTTGATTAAATAAATACCATTCTAATGTGAATATGGAAGTAAGCACTATGCATATATCACAAATAAAGAACGCTTTTTCCCATTTATTGCATTCCTTTAAGATTTTATAGCAGAAAGCGATAAGACAGAAAAATAGAAAAAACATGTAAAATACATCAGAAACCGTAAAACGATGTATTGGAATTTCGAAGAAGCTATCTTGATATGTATATACTATTTTTCCTAATAAAAAACTACCAATTGCTATTGTAATACATATCCAAAACGGATTTGAACTGACTTTCTTAGAATATATAGAGTAAATCAGTGATACAAATGTAATGGCTTCAACGACAAGTGAAGCGAAGCGTACATCTGAATTTGAAAAATGAGTAGGGAACAGATAGAAAAACATAAAATAGATTGAATAGCATATTAATGTTCCGATTAATATACATAATTGTAAATTTTTATTTAATTTCAATGAAATCACCTTCTTTAATTATGCACTATGTTCGTTATATCTATACATAATAATATTATTTAAGAATTGTATCAGATTTCCTTATAAAAATCATGTTTATAAGGAAAGTGTTAAAGAGTGTAAGTATTCTTAAGGTTGAAAAAATATTGCGGTTGATAGTATAGACTGTATCAAGACTTTAAATAGAAATTGTATATTTAGTCATCCTTTGAATTGTAAAGTTTTTTTAGTGATTTGTAAGTGGAGATGCAAAATTGCATATAAAATGATGTGTATCTTTTTTTGGTGAGATTTTTATTTTTAATCTGAAAATTAACATTTGTGAAAATGTTGAGAAAGGATATAAAATAAGAACGTGTATTCTTACAGAGTGGAATAGTATTGCCACTAAATAGGGAGGCTTTTTTATGATATATCGAATTAAAGATGCAGAAATATACTATGAAATTGTGGGAGAGGGTAAACCAGTCATTATCATACATGGCTGCTCCCCTGACCATAGGTTAATGATGAAATGTATGGAATCAGTATTTCAGAAGTATGAAGGTTATAAGCGAATATATATTGATTTACCTGGTATGGGAAAATCGAATGCTCAAAATTGGATAAATAGTTCAGATCGTATAGTAGAAGTGCTTATCACATTTATTGAGGAAATCATTTCTACTGAAAAATTTTTATTGGTAGGAGAATCATATGGAGGCTATTTAGCTAAAGGTATACTTGCAAAGATGTTTGAGAGAGTTAGCGGATTACTATTAGTATGTCCTGTTGTTGTAGCGGAGCCAGAAAAAAGGATTCTTCTAGATAAACAGGTAATTGTACAAGATGAGGAATTTTTAAATACGCTCACTTCCACAGAAAGAGAGGAATTTTGTGAGTTAGCTAATAGCAAATGAATATACATATAAGCGATTTAAAGAAGAAATTAAGCCTGGGTTAGATGTTGCTAATGATGAATTTATTGAAAGGTTGCAAAAGAATTACTCTCTTACTATGGATTTTCAGCATGAAAAATATGAAAATCCCGTTCTTTTACTGACTGGAAGACAAGATATATCAGTAGGTTATCAAAATATTATAGAAATTATTGAAGAATATCCAAGGGCAACATTAGCAGTGTTAGATATGGCAGGGCATAATTTGCAAATTGAGCAGCCTGAATTATTTGAGAGTTTAGTAGGAGAATGGATTAGACGAACAAATCAGCACAGTTTATAAAGTATTGTAGTATTACGCCTAAGTGTTGAAATGGGATAAATGAACGTGATTTATTAACTTATCTCGCTATTTTCCTGTAAAAGCCCGATTAGTAAGGGCTAATTAAAGTTTCACTTTATAAAAAATTTTAAGGAGAAATTATGAGCACATATATTTATATGGTTAGACATGGTGAATCACCAAAACTAGAAGGAAATGAAAGAATGCGCGGGTTAACTGAGAGGGGACATATGGATGCCCGTAGAGTAACTGACATATTAAAAGCGGAGAGGATTGATACTTTTATTTCAAGTCCTTATAATCGGGCTGTGCTAACGATAGAGGAGTCAGCTAATTTCCATGAAAAAGAAATAGTAGTATATGAAAATCTTAAAGAGTGTATGTTTTCAAGTGAGGATCAGGTTATATCAGACAAAGAGGTGTATCCACTTGTACAGAAGATGTTCTCTAATCCGGACTTTGCACGAACGGAAGGAGAGTCATATGCAGATTGCCAGAGAAGAGTAGTGAAAGTATTAAAAGAAATCTTAATGGATTTTCAAGGATGCAAAATTGTAATTGGTACACATGGGCTTGTCATGACATTAATGATAAACTATTTTGATAAACAATATGGTTTTGAATTTTTAATGAATACGTCAAAACCGGATATATATAAGATGGAGTTTAAAGAAGAACAATTAATGAATGTAGAGAGATTATGGAAAGAGGAATAAAATTAGTTGCATGGATTTTGTTGTAAAAGTTACTTTTATAGCAAAGTCTTTTTTTTTGAATAGAAAGCATCTTTATCAACTATTTTTAGAATGTTAAATAAATAAGTAATTATTCAGTCTTTGAATAAATTATGGAGAAATTGGTTTAGGGAAACAATTTTAAATGTGTCAAAACTCCAAACGTTGGATTTATATTCAATAGGAGAAAAAGATGTAGAATTTTGTCTTACAGTCCCCGTTTACTTTTCATTTCATTACATATAGGCTTTGTGGTGTAAGGGAGGACATCACCTTTACACAAAATCTATAAGGAGGTCATTGTAATGAAACAGATTAAAAAGTTTGCGGGAGTTGCTTTAGCGGGGACGATTGGATTAAGTGGACTACTGTTTTTAGAACCAAGTGTAAGCGTTGCGGAAGCACAGCAAGTGAAAGTAGAAAATTTCAATATAATTGATGTAACGATGAATCTAAATGAATTGTATGTATTAAGTGGCAGAAGTATTGATATTCTTTCTGGAGATAAAGAAGCAATTCAGTTAAATAAATACACAATTAGTTTTAATAAACCTGGGAAGTATGTGATTAAAGTAAATGGCTGTATTTATGATGATGTATATACTTTTATTGTAAATGAGTAGTATATATTCTTAAATTGCGAGATAAAAACAGAAACACCCTATTTGCGATGAGAGTCGTAAATAGGGTGAATTTATTTGTATTAAGCTGTACTTTAAATATGTTCACTAATTTTCTTTTTGTTATGTAAAATATGTAAAAGTGTTAACAATGTAAATGAAATATACATCTTCACATTCAAAAAAGTTAAAATATTTCGTTTTAAGGATTATAATGGAGGGAGAAACATAAAAGGGAGTGAATGAACTTGAAACAAGAACTTATTGAAAGATTTACGAGATATGTAAAAATTGATACGCAATCAAATGAAGAAAGCCATACAGTACCAACAACACCAGGACAAATTGAGTTTGGTAAGTTATTAGTGGAAGAGCTAAAAGAAATTGGTTTAACAGAAGTAACGATGGATGATAATGGTTATGTAATGGCAACACTTCCAGCTAATACGGACAAGGATGTTCCTGTAATTGGATTTTTAGCCCATTTAGATACAGCAACAGACTTTACAGGGAAAAACGTCAAACCACAAATTCATGAAAATTTTGATGGTAATGCAATTACGTTAAATGAAGAGCTAAATGTTGTGTTAACACCAGAGCAGTTCCCGGAATTACCATCATATAAAGGACATACCATTATTACAACTGATGGTACAACACTTCTAGGAGCAGATGATAAAGCTGGTCTTACAGAAATTATGGTTGCAATGAACCATTTAATACATAATCCGCAAATTAAGCACGGGAAAATAAGAGTAGCATTTACACCGGATGAAGAAATTGGTCGTGGGCCAGCGCATTTTGATGTAGAAGCGTTTGGTGCATCATTCGCTTATACGATGGATGGAGGTCCATTAGGTGGTTTAGAGTATGAAAGTTTTAATGCTGCAGGTGCTAAGTTAACGTTTAACGGAACGAATACACATCCTGGAACAGCGAAAAATAAAATGCGCAATGCTACTAAACTGGCTATGGAGTTTAACGGGTATTTACCAGTAGAAGAGGCGCCAGAATATACAGAAGGCTATGAAGGATTCTATCATTTACTTTCTTTAAATGGTGATGTTGAGCAAAGTAAAGCGTATTATATTATTCGAGACTTTGATCGTGAAAATTTTGAGGCGCGTAAAAATAACGTTAAAAATATTGTGAAGACTATGCAAGAAAAGTATGGCGAAGATGCAGTCGTTTTAGAAATGAATGATCAATACTATAACATGCTTGAAAAAATTGAACCGGTAAGAGAAATTGTTGATATTGCATATGAAGCAATGAAAAGTTTAGACATTGAACCAAATATTCATCCGATTCGCGGAGGCACAGATGGATCACAATTATCATATATGGGATTACCGACGCCGAATATTTTCACTGGTGGTGAAAACTATCACGGTAAATTTGAATATGTTTCGGTAGATACTATGGAAAAAGCCGTTCAAGTTATTGTGGAAATTGCAAGACGTTTTGAGGAGCAAGCTTAAAAAAGAACCAAGTAGTACGAATGTGCTACTTGGTTCTTTTTAATATAGTACTCGCCACAAATAAAAAGTCGCATAAGACTCCCAATTAGCCCAGTTTGCCGCGAAACCTTTTATTTCATTTTTAGTCGGTTTATTTTCGGAACCTGTTATAAATTTAATTGCATTATGCAGACCAACATCATCAATTGGAAAAGCTGAAGGAAATCTTAAACAACGCATTAAAACATAGTTGGCAGTCCATGGTCCTATACCATGGATAGCGGTTAATTGTTTCTCAGCAACCTTTACATCTTGTGTTTGCAGTAAATCCTCTTTTGATAGTTTTCTCTCTGTAATAAGCTTCGCAATACCGATTAAATATTCACATTTTCTAGTCGTCATTTTTAATTGTTGGAGATCTTCTACATGTAGATTTGCAATTGTTTCAGGTAATGGGAATATCCAATGCTTTCTACCGTCCCATTCTACATAACTGCCAAATTGCTCAACTAATCTTCTTTTTAGCGTATAAGCATATGTTAAGTTAATTTGTTGACCGATAATTCCCCAGGAAAGTGCCTCAAATAAGTCTGGAATACCTAAAGTACGAAGGCCATAATATTGTTCAATTGGTCCTTGAAGGAGTAAATCATGTTTAGCTAATGTATAAAAGGGAGCTAAATCAGTAGTTAAATCAAACCATTCTTTTACATAGTTAGCTACAGTTTCACGTATCGATTTTTCAGATGTATATGATTCTTCTAAACAACGTATTTGAATATTGCCATCTGTATTCACACTAATTTCAACTAAAGGATTTACATCTTGAACAGGGATAACTTTATAAATTTTGTTATCTTCAATATGAAACATACATTCATTGTTAGAACGTGATAGATAACGTAAATTTTCTTGGAAACAAAATTCTTTTGGAACTACTATAGATAATGCGCTATTATATTCTGCTGTCATATGAATTCCACCTGTAACTTTTCTAATGTAAGCAATTTTTTCTTCATTTCTAATCCACCCCTAAATCCGGTTAGTTTCCCATTCTTCCCAATAACACGGTGACAAGGAATAGTAATAAGGAGAGGGTTAGCAGCAATAGCAGAAGCAACGGCGCGCACAGCTTTAGGTTTTTGAATTCTTTCAGCAATTTCTGTATAAGAATATGTCTTTCCATAAGGAATTTCACGTACCGTATTCCAAACAGATAATTGAAAATTAGTTCCATAAGCATCGATAGGAAATGTAAAAGTTTCTCGCTTGTTTTCTAAATACTCGATAACTTCTTGCGTATATATTTGCAAGTAATCTGGACTATGAATCAATATATGTTGGGGCAGTTTTTTTCTAGCCCATATATTTAATTCTTCAAAGTTTTCGTCTTGTGATCCAATGAAACATAGTCCATTTTCAGTTGCAGCAATATGAAATCGCCAATTTTTATGTGTAAGTAGCGTCCAATATATATAATTATTTTTGTAGGAATTCATTATCGTATCCCTCTTTCATTTCGTTCTTTTTTCGATATTCAGTAGGAGTAAATCCGGTTTTCTTTTTAAATAAAGTTGCGAAATACTCTGGGTTTTCTATCCCGACAGCAGTACTAATTTCTTTAATAGATTGATTTGTGTGTAAAAGGTATTTGGTTGCTTTAAGAACCCTGAATTGTTGTATATATTCTATAGGAGTTAGCCCTATTATTCTTTTGAAAGTACGCTGTAAATGAAAAGGGCTACCGTGACACATTTCCGCAAGCATGTCGAGAGTTAAGGATTCGTCATAATGCTTTTCGATATAGTCTTTAATTTGTTCTACCCACTCTTCATTAGGTAAAGTGATCCCATTTGGCTTACAACGTTTGCACGGGCGAAAGTTTTCGCTTAATGCTTGCTCTGCATGATGAAAAATTCGTACATTGTTTCTATTCGGTATTCTTGATTTGCATGATGGCCTGCAAAAAATTCCAGTTGATTTCACAGCATAAAAGAATTTGCTATCATAGGAAGAATCGTTATGAATAATTGCTTGCCAATACTCATTTGTTAATGTAACTCCTTCATTGTGCAAAGAACATCACCTCTGAAATTAGTATAACCTGAATAAAGTGCGTATGTATGTATTCATAAATGTAAGAGCAAGATTACAAAGGTGAAAATATCGGATGGCGTTTAGATTATTTTGTTGTTTCGGAAAGAATGAAAGACCAGATAACAGAAGCGAAAATTAATAGTGAAGTGATGGGATTAGACCATTGTCCAGTTGAATTACATATAAATTTCTAAAAAAGAAGTATCTCCCTAATATTAGGGAGATACTTCTTTTTTTAATTCAGTTTGTTAAAATTTTTCAAATCATTCTTGAAATAATTTCATATTAAATATATACTTAGTAACGATAATCATTATCAGTGAAAATGATTATCAAGTGATGAAGACGTAAAAGAATTATAGTCTAGGGGAAGTGAACGTGAATGAGTTCTGGATAAAATTATTAATCTAATGAAATATATATATGGAATAAGATTCATATAGTTAAATTCTATTGAGAATATAGTTTGAAAATTTGAGAGGAGACATATAAAGATGAACAAGAAATTATTTACTTTAGGGATGGTTACCGTTTTAAGTGTAGGTTTAGCGGCATGTAATAGTGCGGATAAAACTTCAGGCGAGCAAAAACAACAGACAAAAGCTACGGAAACGAAAAAAGATGAAAAACGAAAAATTACATATTTAGGTAAAGAATATACAGTGCCAGCAAAAGTAGATAAAATTGCGACAGCTAGTTTAGAGTCAATGGAAGATGCGGCAGTACTTGGAATTAAACCAGTTGGTGCCATTACTGTAGGTGGTAAACTACCAAAATACCTGGAAAAAGAGTTAGAAGGTGCGAAATCTGTTGGTGAGAAAATGCAACCCAATTTCGAAACATTACTACAATTAAAACCAGATGTGATTACATCAAGTACGAAATTCCCAGCAGAAACAGCTGAAAAGTTTACGAAAGTAGCTCCTACATTCCCGGTATCACACGTTTCAACAAATTGGGAAGATAACTTAAAGTTAATGGGAGAATTAACTGGTAAAAAAGATAAAGCAGAAAAAATTATTAAAGACTACAATTCAGACGCTGAAAGAGCAAAAGCAAAACTAGGAGATAAGTTAAAAGATAAAAAAGTACTTGTCATTAGACTAAGAGCAAACGAATTATTCCTATATCCAGAAGGAGTATACTTCAACCCTGTAATTTATAAAGATCTTGGACTAACTGCTCCAGAACAATTGAAAACTGTAAAAGCACAAGAGAAAATTTCATTTGAAAAACTTGCTGAACTTAACCCAGATTATATTTTCTTACAATATGAGGCAAGTGAAAATAAAAATCCAAAAGTGTTAGAAGAAATTGAAAGTAATCCAATTTGGCAAAGTATGAATGCTGCGAAGGAAAAGAAAGTATTTGTAAACGTTGTAGATCCAATGGCGCAAGGTGGTACTGCTTGGAGTAAAACTGCCTTCTTAAAAGAAGCAGTGAAAAATTTATCTAAATAATACAATAAGTAAGGTGCGTTGAATGATATGCAGAAAACAAATGCAGTACCAGTAACTATATTATGTATAGCACCCATACTCATCTTATTTACAGTTATACTTTCGATTTTGTATGGGGCGAAAAGTATTGATGCTGAAACAGTGTGGAACGCATTATTTCATTTTGATTCAAGTGATGTAAATCATAATATTATTATTACTTCACGTTTACCAAGGGTAGTTGCAGCTCTTTTAGTCGGAGCATTTCTAGCCATATCAGGAGCACTTATGCAGGGGATGACAAGAAACTATCTTGCATCCCCTTCTATTATGGGTGTGACGGATGGTGCTGCCTTTGTTATTACACTTTGTATAATTTTTCTTCCAGGAATGTCATCAATTGGTATGGTTATATGTTCAATGATTGGTTCTGCACTCGGAGCCGGTATCGTGTTTGGTTTTGGTTCGCTCCTTCAAAATGGCTTATCACCAGTTAGGTTAGCGATTATAGGAACAGTTATTGGAACATTTTTAAGCAGTGTATCGGCTGCAATGGCTTCGTATTTCCAAATTTCTCAAAATGTTAGTTTTTGGTTTAATGCAAAGTTAGATCAAGTAGATCCTAATATAATTAAAATCACGATACCGTTTGGGATAATTGGAATAATTTTAGCATTGTTAATATCAAAATCTATTACCATTCTTTCATTAGGCGAAGAGGTTTCTATTAATTTAGGACAGCGTACAAAACTAGTTAAAGCGATGGCAATTTTATCGGTAATTTTTTTAACAGGAACAGCAGTTGCTTTAGTGGGGAAAGTTGGTTTTGTAGGTTTAATTATTCCGCACATTACCCGCTTTATAATTGGGGTAGATTATAAGTGGATTTTGCCATGTGCAGGTGTTATTGGTGGCGTTTTCTTAGCGTTATGTGACGTTTTGAGTAGATTTGTAAACTATCCATTTGAAACACCTATTGGAGTCGTTACCTCCTTAATTGGAATTCCTTTCTTCCTTTATTTAATCCGTACTAGAGGAGGAGAGAGACATGCTTAAAAGTTCAAGTCAACGTTTCGGAATGACGATGGGGATTATTATATTTTTAATACTATGTGCTATCTATATTAGTTTAACAAATGGTACGTTCGACATTACGATTACAGATGTATTTAAAACACTTTTTAGAATTGATCCAGTACCAGAACATGATTTAGTTATTTTTGAGTTTCGTCTTCCGCGTATCGTAATTGCTGGATTAGTAGGATTAGGCCTTGGTGTTGCAGGTGCTGTTATTCAAGGGATTACGAGAAATGGATTGGCGGACCCAGGTATTTTAGGAGTAAATGCCGGAGCGGGAACAGCGATTGTCATTTTTATGTTTTTCTTTCAAGGACAATTAAAAAGCACAGACTGGGTTTCTATTATGATGATGCCAATGTTTGGTTTAGTAGGTGGATTAGGTGCAGCTATCATCATTTATCTGTTTTCTTGGAAAAACGGTAAATTAGATTCGCAGCGACTTTTATTAACAGGGATTGCAATTGGATCGGGATTTGGAGCTTTTTCTATGTACTTATCACTCAAAATGAAGTCAACTGATTTCGAGATGGCTGCAGTGTGGGTGTCTGGAAGCATATATAGTGCGAACTGGAAGTATATTGTGGCTATGTTACCATGGCTTATTATCTTAATTCCACTTATACAAAAGAAAGCTTATTTATTAGATTTATTCCAATTGGAAGAAACGAGTATTACAAGTTTAGGTGTTTCAGTAGAAAGAGAGAAATCGATTTTATTATTAAGCAGTATCGGGCTTGTGAGTGCATGTGTTGCTGTTTCAGGGAGTATCGGTTTTATTGGCTTAATGGCACCGCATATAGCGAAAAGACTTGTTGGTATTCAACATAAGTATATAATTCCTACGTGCGGCGTAATCGGAATGTTTCTTGTAATTGCCTCAGACTTTATTGCAAAAACAGTTTTCACACCTGTAGAGTTACCAGTTGGAATCGTTATTTCTATTGTCGGTGTACCGTATTTCTTATATTTACTTTATAAGGCGAAAGCGTAAGAGGAGGAATAAAAGTGAGTATTTTAAGTGCAAAAAATTTAGAAACAAGTTATGAAAAGCTTACAGTGTTTCGCGATTTAAATGTGGAAATACAAGAAGGAAAAGTAACGACAATTATAGGTCCAAACGGTTGCGGTAAATCGACATTGTTAAAAACAATGGGAAGAATTTTAAAACAAAAAAGCGGAAAAGTATATTTGCAAGGGCAAGATTTACATACAATTTCAACGAAAGAAATTGCGAAGCAGTTAGCTTTACTCCCGCAAACTCCAATTGCACCAGGTGAACTTAAAGTGGAAGAATTAATTTCTTATGGACGCTATCCACATCGAAATAACGTAAATAAGTTAACGACAAAAGATAAAGAAATGATTGATTGGGCATTAAATATAACGAAAACTTCTGAATTTCGAACGAGACAAATTGCAAATTTATCAGGTGGTCAAAGACAAAAGGTATGGCTAGCGATGGCATTAGCACAAGAGACAGAAGTGTTGCTATTAGATGAGCCAACTACATACCTTGATATGTCTCATCAATTAGATGTATTACAAATTGTGGAGAAGTTAAATAAAGAACATAATTGTACGGTTGTTATGGTATTACATGATATCAACCATGCAGCAAGATTTTCAGATGAAATTATTGCAATGAAGGAAGGAGAAATTGTTACAACTGGTAGCCCAGAAGAAATCATTACAAATGAAGTATTAAAAGAAGTATTTCATATTGATGCACGTGTCATGATTGATCCGTATAACGGGGCTCCTGTTTGTTTCGGTTATGATAGCGTTGTATCTCAAGAAGAAAAAATCGAAATATATGTAACAAGTTAAAAAGGGGGGATAGGGTGAATACTACAGTTGAAAAACAGCAGATTATAATATCTAATACAGAACAATGGAAAATGTATTCAAAATTAGAAGGTAAGGAATATCAAATTCATATTTCAAAGCCGAGGCAACCAGCACCGGATTCAGGATATCCTGTCATTTACGTATTAGATGGCAATGCCTTTTTTCAAACATTTCATGAAGCAGTTAAAATACAATCAGTAAGAGCGGAAAAAACTGGTGTTTCACCAGCTGTTATAGTAGGAGTGGGTTATCCAATTGAAGGCGCATTTTCAGGGGAAGAAAGATGTTATGATTTTACGCCTAGCGTAATTTCAAAAGATGCCCCTTTAAAACCAGACGGTAAACCGTGGCCTAAAACAGGAGGAGCACATAATTTCTTTACTTTTATTGAAGAAGAACTGAAACCACAAATTGAAAAGAATTTTGAGATTGATAAAGGTAAGCAAACGTTATTTGGGCATTCTTTAGGTGGATTATTTGCTCTCCATATACTATTTACAAACTTAAATGCTTTTCAAAATTATTTTATTAGTAGTCCATCTATATGGTGGAATAATAAATCCGTACTTGAAAAAGAAGAGAACCTTATAAATGAATTAAACAATGCTAAGTTTGAAACAGGAGTGTTCCTTACAGTTGGGTCACTAGAACGAGAGCATATGGTTGTAGGTGCAAATGAATTATCAGAGCGCCTTCTCCAAGTAAACCACGATAAACTTAAATTTAAGTTTTATGAAGCTGAAGGGGAGAATCATGCATCTGTTGTGCCGACGTCTTTAAGTAAAGGGTTGAGATTTATTAGTTACATATAGGAAAAAAGGTTATGGATGAAACATTCCATAACCTTTTTTGATATGTAGAATTGTCCTTTTTGAAAGTTTTGTTTCAACTTTTCGTCTAAAGAGACAAAAAGTTGTCACAAAACGGTCACAATTAGCATAAACATAAAATAGACGAAATGAACTTATTTCCAAAAAGGCTCGGTTTATTCCGATCATGATTTGTAGAGCTGAAAAAGTATGGATTAAAAGTTCACTATATTCCCAAGGAGGTAGATCGTATGAAAACTATTCTTGCTATCGCTGGACTTATTTGGGTTCTATCGCATGGCATCCCAATTTATGAAGGAGAACAAATTCGCAGTGCTCTGAATAAAAATTTTAATGAATATCATATCATTGACCGGCAAGATAATGTTGTAACAGTTCGAGTAAATGACTGTTTTCATACGGTAACCGTTGAAGGAACTTCAGTAGTGAATGATACAAAAGTATGTGATCAACAATAATTATATATGGAAAGAAAAAATTCTTGGATTAAATATCTGAAAATTAAGATTTTAATATTATAGATGAAGAATAAGCGGGGGCGGGTAATCCCTGCTTATTCTTGTTTCACTTTATTGAATTTTGATGAGAGATATAATGATTTTTTTGACAAAAAGGAAAGGGTATACTAAAAATTGAGATTAAGAAGCTAATGCATTGTTAAGAATAATCATAAAGCGTAAATATACTCTTATGGGGTATCGTGCGTAGATATTTAATGCTATAATTGGTATACTCATAAAAACAATTGTTTTATTGGGTGAAGAGAAACTTTAAGAAGGTGATAATATGGATCATAAAGAGCATGAAGCAGTAACACATAGATCAGAAAAAGAAAAAGAACAGATTATAAATAGATTAAAGAGAATTGAAGGACAGGTCCGCGGTATTCAAAATATGATTGAAAATGATCGTTATTGCGTGGATATTTTAGTGCAAATTTCAGCGATTAATGCAGCGATGAAAAAAGTAGGAATGGGTGTATTAAAAAACCATACAAGTCATTGTGTTTCAGGTGCTATTAAAGATGGCAATGGTGACGAAGCAATTGAAGAATTAATGACTGTATTTGAACGTTTTTCAAAAGCGTAAAAACAAGCTAGTATGTCACTGGCTTGTTTTTTTTTGTTTACCTTCATAATAAGATCTCGGCGTATTGATGTGAAAAAGTGTGTGTAAAATAAACTTTTAGAAAATAATTGAAAAATCATGATATAAACCCATTGATTACCTTAGGGGGGTATGGTAAGATGTAATTGTGATTAACAAACAATGAATAAACAAGAGGAGGATTTTAAATGGAACAGTTAACATTACAGGTTGAAGGTATGTCTTGTGGACATTGTGTAAATGCTATCGAAAGCAGTGTGAAAGAGCTAAACGGTGTTGAACAAGTGAAGGTTCAATTAGCAGAAGGAACTGTTGAAGTTACTATCGACTCGTCTGCCGTAACATTAAAAGATATCGTTGCTGTAATCGAAGACCAAGGATACGATGTTCAATAATTATTTTTAGATATGGAAATAAATCGTACTTTAAATGAAGTACGATTTATTTTGCTAATAATTATACCTCATAAGGGTATATAGAGGTGAGAGACATGAATGAAAAAAAAGAGGCCAATCTTCAAATATCAGGAATGACATGTGCGGCATGTGCAAATAGAATTGAAAAAGGTCTAAAAAAAGTAGAAGGTGTTCATGAGGCGAATGTAAATTTTGCACTTGAAAAAACAAAAATAATGTACGATCCAACTAAAACAAATCCGCAACAGTTTAAAGAAAAAGTTGAATCGTTAGGATATGGAATTGTAAGTGATAAAGCTGAATTTACTGTTTCAGGAATGACATGTGCAGCATGTGCAAATAGAGTTGAAAAGCGTTTAAATAAGTTAGATGGTGTGAACAAAGCGACAGTAAATTTTGCTTTAGAATCAGCTACAGTAGACTTTAATCCTGATGAAGTTAATGTAAATGAAATGAAGAGTGCGATTACGAAGCTAGGATATAAATTAGAAGTGAAACCAGATGATCAAGATGCATCAACTGATCATCGATTACAAGAAATTGAAAGACAAAAGAAGAAGTTTATTATTTCGTTTATTTTATCTTTCCCATTATTGTGGGCAATGGTTAGTCATTTCTCATTTACGTCGTTTATTTATTTACCGGATATGTTAATGAACCCTTGGGTGCAACTAGCACTTGCAACCCCTGTTCAATTTATCATTGGTGGACAGTTTTATGTTGGAGCTTATAAAGCGTTACGTAATAAAAGTGCGAATATGGATGTTCTCGTGGCGCTTGGAACGTCGGCCGCGTATTTCTATAGTGTATATTTAAGTATTCAATCTATTGGTTCTTCGAAACATATGACAGATTTATATTTTGAAACGAGTGCGGTACTTATTACATTAATTATTTTAGGTAAATTATTTGAAGCGAAAGCAAAAGGGCGCTCATCAGAAGCAATTAAAAAATTGATGGGTTTACAAGCGAAGACAGCTACAGTTGTGCGAGATGGAACAGAAATAAAAATTTTGATTGAAGAAGTAGTAGCTGGTGATATCGTCTATGTAAAGCCTGGTGAAAAAATACCAGTAGATGGTGAGATTGTAGAAGGAAAGTCAGCAATTGATGAATCGATGTTAACGGGTGAAAGTATTCCTGTTGATAAGTCAATTGGGGATGTAGTAATAGGTTCGACAATAAATAAAAATGGATTTTTAAAAGTGAAAGCAACTAAAGTAGGAAGAGATACTGCATTAGCTCAAATTATTAAAGTAGTAGAAGAGGCACAAGGTTCAAAAGCTCCTATTCAAAGGGTAGCAGATCAAATTTCAGGTATTTTCGTACCGGTTGTAGTTGTGATTGCGATTATCACATTTGCAGTATGGATGATATTTGTTACACCTGGTGATTTTGGCGGAGCACTTGAGAAAATGATAGCAGTACTTGTTATCGCTTGTCCATGTGCATTAGGTCTTGCAACGCCTACATCTATTATGGCAGGATCAGGAAGATCAGCAGAGTATGGTATTTTATTTAAAGGTGGAGAGCATTTAGAAGCAACGCACCGATTAGATACGGTTATTTTAGATAAAACGGGTACAGTGACAAATGGGAAGCCGGTGTTA
This sequence comes from Bacillus sp. JAS24-2, assembly GCF_008274905.1. Lineage (NCBI taxonomy): Bacteria > Bacillati > Bacillota > Bacilli > Caryophanales > Bacillaceae > Bacillus > Bacillus sp. JAS24-2. The sequence goes on along the minus strand of NZ_CP031068.1, from coordinate 3,518,022 downwards.
ACAGATGTAATTGTAGCAGATGGATTCAATGAAAATGAACTGCTTAGATTAGTAGGGGCAGCAGAAAGAAATTCTGAACATCCACTTGCAGAAGCGATTGTAGAAGGAATTAAAGAAAAGAAAATTGATATCCCAAGTTCAGAAGCGTTTGAAGCGATTCCGGGATTTGGTATCGAATCAGTTGTAGAAGGAAAACACTTATTAATTGGTACACGTCGATTAATGAAGAAATTCAATATTGATATTGAAGAAGTTTCTAAATCAATGGAAGCGCTAGAACGAGAAGGAAAAACAGCAATGCTTATTGCAATCGATAAAGAATATGCTGGTATAGTTGCCGTTGCAGATACTGTAAAAGATACTTCAAAAGCAGCTATCGCAAGACTGAAAAAAATGGGTCTAGACGTTGTGATGATTACAGGAGATAATACACAAACTGCTCAGGCAATTGCAAAGCAAGTTGGTATTGATCACGTAATTGCAGAAGTATTGCCAGAAGGAAAAGCAGAAGAAGTGAAAAAACTGCAAGCAAATGGTAAGAAAGTAGCGATGGTTGGAGACGGGATAAATGATGCTCCTGCTCTTGCTACAGCGAACATTGGTATGGCAATTGGAACGGGAACGGATGTAGCGATGGAAGCAGCGGATATAACGTTAATCCGCGGTGACTTAAATAGTATTGCTGATGCGATCTTTATGAGTAAAATGACGATAAGAAATATTAAACAAAATTTATTCTGGGCATTAGCTTATAACGCGTTAGGAATTCCAATTGCGGCATTAGGTTTCTTAGCCCCTTGGGTTGCTGGAGCAGCGATGGCATTTAGTTCTGTATCCGTTGTATTAAATGCATTACGATTACAAAGAGTTAAATTAAAATCTTAAAGAGCTACATTAAGTAATTGAATAGAATTAAAAAACAATACTTTGAATAAGTATTGTTTTTTTGTTCGTATAGAAATTAAAACGATATAATAAAGCAGAAATATAGAATCGTATGTAGTAGAAAAGTTAAGAGGTAGTTTCGTAAGGAGACTTATATATGTTAAAAGATATTATAATTAGAACATTCCAGAAAGAAGATTTAGATCAAGTATTACAATTGTTCTATGAAACAGTTCATACGGTTAATGCAAAAGATTATAATGAGTTACAGCTACAGGCGTGGGCACCGGAGCGACTAGATAGAGAAAATTGGTTACAGTCTTTAGAAAAGAATATTAGCTATGTAGCGGATCATAAAGGTGTGATTGTGGGGTTTGGGGATTATAACGATGATCGTTACGTAGATCGTTTATTTACGCATAAAGATTATCAAGGGAAAAGAGTCGCTTCATACATACTACAGAAGTTAGAAAAAGAAGCAGTGAACCTAGGGCATAGGGAGATATATACAGAGGCGAGCATTACCGCAAAACCTTTTTTTGAAAGTAAAGGTTTTATTTGCATAAAAGAACAAAAGAAACAACATAATGGTCAGATTTTTATTAATTATGTTATGAAAAAAATATCCTTCTCATAAATGAGAAGGATATTTTTCATTATTTTACAGCTTCTTTTAGTTCTTTACCAGCTTTGAAAGCAGGTACTTTAGAAGCTGCGATTTGCATTTCTTCACCAGTTTGTGGGTTACGGCCTGTACGAGCAGCTCTTTCACGAACTTCGAATGTACCGAATCCGATAAGTTGTACTTTTTCACCAGCAGCTAAAGTGTTAGTGATTGATTCTACTACAGTTTGTACAACTACAGTAGCTTCTTTTTGAGAAATCTCAGCATTTTGTGCTACGTTTTTAATTAATTCTGTTTTGTTCATGTTTTTCACCTCATATGTAAATAATGCTATTTAAGTTGTTATTATAACGTATAAAACATTCGAGAACAAGTGTACGTACATATATTCGCAAAAAAAATGAAATTTGTAATATTTTTTAGGGCACTTTATAGACATTCCATTTAAGCGGACAGAGATTTGTTCTTCATTTCAGTCTTCTCTTGATGAGCAGGTAGTTTCTTATTATAAGATATGAAGTAAGGTAGTGCTACAAATAACATACCTCCTACTAAATTTCCAAAGAAAACAAAAATAAAGTTTGGAAAATATTCAGCCCAAGTGAAATGACCGGCAAAAATGGCGGCTGGGATGACAAACATATTGGCTACAACGTGTTGAAATCCAATCGCAACAAAAGTCATAACCGGGAACCAAATACCGATAATCTTTCCGATAAATTCTTTACTTCCCATACTGAGCCAAACAGCTAAACAAACGAGCCAATTACATCCGATTGCAGAAATAAATGCTTGCAATGGTGTATCTTGTAGTTTCGCTTGAGCGATAGAAATAGTTTTTGCTAAAAAAGCTCCTTCAGTTAAGCCAACGATATGACCGAAAAAGTAGGCTACAAATACAGCCCCTATGAAATTGCTAAATGTAACAATAACTAAATTTCGTATGAAATAAAATAAAGTAATTTTCTTTTGAAGCCAGGCCATAGAAACTGTCATCATGTTACCAGTTACTAGTTCACCGCCTGCAAGAATAACGAGAATAAGGCCAATAGGGAATACAGCAGCGCCTAGAAAACTAGTAAATGATCCCCAAGCCTTTGGCATTGTTCCAATAACATGAATATCGAGTAAATACCCTAATGCTATAAAAGCACCGCCAAAAAAACCGAGAATTAACATAGGGAGTAATGATAAATGAGCTTTTTTTCTTCCGGAATTAGCAGCAAGTTCCGTAATTTCTTCTGGTGTAAATACAGACATGAATAACCCCTCCGTAATAAAATGATGGAATGAATAGAAAAAATTTCGAAAATCTATGTATTATAAAAATATGTTATGACTTCTGTATAAAATTGTCAAAGTGAATAGAGAGGGAATTACATATTGATAACATTGTTCATGTTGTCACATGAATGTAACAATAAGGATTTAAAGTGTTTCTAGAGGTGAAAACATGAATACGAATCATGTAAAAAAAGAACGAAAAAAATCAATCGTAAAGATATTTATTATTAGTTTTATAAGTATATTAATGATACCAGTAAGTTTGTATTATTATGCGACAGAAATAGAACGAAAACTAGTAACAGTTACGTGGAATGAAATAGAAGCTTCTACAATTCCTAAAGAGTTTAATAATAAAAAAATATTGCAGTTTTCAGATGTACATTTAGGACCAGAGTTTACACTGAAACAACTTGAACATTTAGTGGAGAAGATGAATGAATTACATCCAGATATAGTAGTTTTTACCGGAGATTTAATAGATAAATTTGGGTCTTATAGTGCGGAAAGAGAAGAAGCGAAGGTTATTTTGCAGAAAATTTACGCTCCCTTAGGGAAATATGCTGTGTTTGGGAATCATGATAGGGGCGGGGGCGGTAGTTTATTTTACAAAAAATATATGGAAGAAGCTGGTTTTTCTGTATTAGTAAATGAAGTACAGAAAATTAAAGTGGAAAACGGCAAATATATTATAATATCAGGTTTGGATGATTTTCTATTAGGGAAGCCGCAAATAGATTCAACTTTAAAAAACTTGAAACAAAATGATTTCAACATGTTATTAGTACATGAGCCGGATGTTGTAACCAAAATAAATCGTTACCCAGTTGATCTTCAACTGTCAGGACATAGTCACGGAGGACAAGTCCAAATTCCTTTTGTAGGTCCGTTAATTACTACCAAACTAGCTGAGCACTACGTTGAAGGTATGTATGAAGTAGAGGGGAAGAGTAAGCCGTTATATTTATATGTAAATCGTGGCATTGGGACTACTAGGATGCCTGTTAGATTTTGTAGTGTACCTGAACTTTCAATTTTTGTGTTGAAGCAAAATAGTAACTAGAATATTTAACAATATGATTCCAAGGAACGTGCGATGTTGGTCGATGGAAAAGAGTTTCTTAAAACTTTAGATGTGACAAAGTAATTTTCATAAGTAAAAAACAACAATAGGACCTATAAAGGGACCTATTGTTGTTTTTATCCTGCATTGATTGCCCATAAATGTCCGATTGATGAGGGCTAATTATAGTTTTACTTTGTTATTTTTGCAAGGAAAGACCATCAAAATATGTTCTATAGTTACTAGAGAATTCAAAGTTGTTTTTTGCATCCCAATTAATAGACCAAGACATTAGGCCGCGGAATGCAGGATAGCCACTCTGGTTAGAAAGTTTATACTTTCCTCCGAATGGAACTCCTTTAATGATATAATTTAAAGCTTTTTTCATTTCAGTTGGCGAAATGTATCCACCACTTGGAGCTGCCGCTGGTGCTGCTGGAAGCCCAATCATGACTTGATCTGAACGAAGAGCTGGGAAAATGTTATTTGCATTACCACCTACAGGAAAACCATGTAAGAGCATATCTGCCATAGCGACCTCGTAGTCTGCAGTACCTTGATTGTAGTTATTACCGTCCATTCCAATCCCGCTACCAGCGTTGTAGTGTTGAACGTGAATGTATGTTAGTTTATCTTTCACTCCGTAAATAATTGGTAAATATGCACCCCATATGCTTCCATATGCGCTATATCCGCCTTGAACATAAGCTGTTTCAGGGGCCATGCTTAATAGAAAATCTGGACCATAATGATCTGAGATTGTTCGAATAGCTGAAATAAGATTTACGATTTGAGGGGTAGTTGGGTTTTTGAAGTTAGTGTCATTTCCGTTTAAGTAAATACCTGATTCAAGGTCAATATCTATTCCGTCAAAACCGTATTTATCGATCAGAGATTGTATGGAATTAATAAAACGATCCTTAGCGGCATTGTCAGGAAGTAAAACGACCCCATTTTGTCCACCTATTGAAAGAACTACTTTCTTTCCTTTACTTTTTAAATAAGAAATATCTGATTTGAATTCTGCATCTGTACCATACACAGGAGAAAATTCAACAGTGGAACGATCACCACCAGTTTCACCAAAAGATACATTGATTACATCCCATTTTGGTGAAACGTCTTTTAATTTAATAATGCCAGTACCGTTATCAAAATTATGCCAGTATCCAACGAGTAATTTTGAACCTAAATTGTTTGCTGCTTGTGCTTGGAAAGGGGATAACGGTAGAAGTAAGAACATTACTAAAATACAACAAAAAAATTTGAACTTGTTTAACATATCAACACTCCTATACAAAAAGTTGTCTAGATGTATAATCTTGTTTATTTAATAATATCTGAAAATTCTTTCTTTTGTAAAGGGACTATAATTTTCTCAACAATTGTGTATGGGAAAGTATTAAACCTAATGTAATAATTTTTGAAGGAGGTTGAATTTTAATTGTTGAATTCAGAATATTTTGATATATTTTAAAGTATAGGACAAAATCTTTCGCACAGTACTCTTACATAAATTTCAAAATTTAGTTTGGAAGGGGATGTACAAGATTTGGATAAAAATCTAAAGAAAGACCTCAAAATACGCCACATTACAATGATTTCAATTGGCGGTGTAATAGGGGCTGGTTTGTTTGTTGGAAGTGGTGCAGTTGTACATTCGGCAGGACCAGGTTCTATCGTTTCATATGCATTAGCAGGACTTCTAGTCATTTTCGTCATGAGAATGCTAGGAGAAATGGCAGCTGTTAATCCGACAAGTGGTTCATTTGCAACGTATGCAAGAGAAGCGATTGGTCCTTGGGCGGGTTATACAATAGGCTGGTTATACTGGTTTTTTTGGGTAATTGTTATTGCAATAGAAGCCACAGCAGGTGCTGGTATTATCCAATATTGGATTCCACAAATACCGCTTTGGTTATTAAGTTTAATATTAACAATTTTATTAACGCTGACGAACGTTTTTTCGGTGAAATCATTTGGAGAGTTTGAATATTGGTTTTCTTTTATTAAAGTAATAAGTATTGTTTTGTTCCTTTGTCTAGGTCTTGCTGTTATTTTAGGATTTGTTCCAGGAACAGAAGCACCCGGCACTTCGAATTTAATTGGACAAGGTGGATTTATGCCAAACGGTATAAGTTCGGTACTGCTTGGAATTACTGTCGTTATATTTTCATTTATGGGATCAGAAATTGTAGCGGTAGCCGCAGGTGAATCTGCAGAACCTGTAAAAGCAGTAAAAACAGCAACAAACAGTGTGATTTGGCGTATTCTTGTATTTTTTATTGGGTCTATAGCGGTAGTTGTTACGCTACTGCCATGGAATTCAGCAAACATATTAAAAAGTCCATTTGTAGCTGTATTGGAACATATAGGAATACCAGCTGCGGCACAAATTATGAATTTTATCGTTTTAACAGCTGTACTCTCTTGTTTAAATTCGGGTTTATATACAAACTCAAGAATGCTTTTTTCGATGGCAGAAAGAGGAGATGCTCCAAAGGCGTTTTTGAAATTGAACAGTAGTGGTGTTCCAGTTCTGGCCGTTTTATTTGGAACTTTCTTCGCTTATATTGGCGTTGTGTTTAGTTACATTTCTCCAGATAAAGTCTTTTTGTTTTTAGTGAATGCATCTGGCGGGATTGCGTTACTAGTTTATCTCGTTATTGCAGTTTCGCATTTAAAGATGCGTAAAAAAATGGGGAAAGTGGAACAACAAAATTTGAAAGTGAAAATGTGGCTTTTTCCGTATGTAACGTATGTTACAATTGTTGCTATTATAGCAGTTTTAGTTGCGATGTTCGCAATTGATACTTTACGTTCACAAGCACTTTTAACAATGTTTGTTACTGTTCTTATCATACTTTCTTATTTTATTTTTAATAGAAATAAAAATAGCACAGTTTTGAATCCTAAAAGTAAGAATGAGGAATCTGTTCGATTCTAATTTTCTAATTTTCTAATTTTCGAAGAGAGTTACACCCAGTCATTGCTATAAAAGAATCATATATAATCATAGAAACAAGTAATTACTATTGTCATAGTGGATATAAACTTTTTTCTTGACTTTTTATACGAAGGCGAGCAAAATGGTAAAAAAGGAAGGGGGGGATGATAATGGAAGAGTACGTATTAGAGCTGTATAACCTGTTATATACGACAGAATGGCAAGATATTGTTTCGTTTCTAGGAATCGTATTTTGCATGAAAATTGTAATTGTATATATGGAAGAGCAAGGTATGTTCTATTCCTTCTCATCCCCGTTCGATATGCAGCGCGAGCCGTTGCTAAACTATGCCAATGTGAATTACGAACAAATTCCTTTTGTTATTTTCTTTATGATTCGATTTATTACAGCAATTGTAAGGAAAAAGGAAAGTGACGATGAAGAGTGCCACTCAACTTGTAATATAGCGAATGTTTTTTAAGCTAAATACAAGGAGGAGATTTATATGTGGTTTCGATTTCTTATGATTGGTTTCTTTTCATTAACAGCAATTTCTTTAATGGGATATCAAGTGTCTGAAATTTTTCAAGCATATAGCGATACATTTTTTAACAAAAACTAATCGCGTTGCTATTTGAATAATAAAGCGATAAAATCCTTCTTAAGAAGTTTTATTAAGAAGGATTTTTTCTTTGTCTTATCTTGCTGTGTCAAACTATTGTCACATTTACACTGTGAATAGTATGTTAAAATAGTGAGGTTACGTATACATATTTGAAGGAAGAGGGAGTGACCATTTTGGTGGATCAATCAACAAATCAGAAAAGCTATGCTCCTATTGTGATAACGCTTTCTGTAATTGTAAATGCGATTATTTTATTTTTGTTCTTTGGACCTGTTGGCTATGAAGGAGAATTACATTTTGATGTAACAATTTTACCAATGTTAAATGCAATTTTTAATAGCTTTACGTTCGTATTCTTATTAGCAGCTCTATACTCTATTATTAAGAAGAATGTGAAAATGCACCGTGGTTTCATCCTGGCAGCATTTACAACGACGTTGCTATTTTGTGTTTCTTATTTATCTTATCATTACTTAGCGCCAGCAACACATTTTGGCGGAGAAGGATTCATTAAATATGTGTATTTCATCATTTTAATTACACATATTATCCTGGCGGCAATTATTGTACCGCTTGCATTGTTTGCACTTGTATTTGGTTTTACAAATCAATTAACACGTCATCGTAAAATTGTACGTTGGACGATGCCGATTTGGTTATATGTAAGTTTATCTGGTGTTATTGTTTACTTAATGATCTCACCTTATTACCAATAAAAAATCTCAGCCTGTAGGCTGGGGTTTTTTTATTAAGCAAATATTTTTGTGAAATGAAAAAAATATGGTATACAAAAGTATAGTTGCTTTTCATATAGAAGGGATGGTAAAGGAATATGCAAAATTTTGTATTTCGTAATCCAACGAAACTTATTTTCGGTAAAGGTCAATTAGAGCAGTTAAAAACTGAAATTCCACAGTTCGGTAAAAAAGTTCTTCTCGTATACGGGGGAGGCAGCATTAAAAGAAACGGTATTTATGATAATGTAATTTCTATTTTAAAGGATATAAATGCAGAAGTATTTGAATTGACAGGTGTTGAACCGAATCCACGTGTATCAACTGTAAAGAAAGGGATTCAAATTTGTAAAGAAAATGGTGTTGAATTTATTTTAGCAGTTGGTGGAGGAAGTGTGATCGACTGTACGAAGGCAATTGCAGCTGGTAGTAAGTACGATGGAGATGTATGGGATATTGTAACGAAAAAAACATTTGCTAATGAGGCATTACCATTTGGTACTGTACTTACTCTTGCAGCAACAGGATCTGAAATGAATGCAGGCTCGGTAATTACAAACTGGGAAACGAATGAAAAGTATGGATGGGGTAGCCCAGTTACTTTCCCGCAGTTTTCAATTTTAGATCCAGTTCATACTACTTCTGTACCGAAAGATCAAACCATTTACGGTATGGTAGATATTATGTCGCACGTATTAGAACAATATTTCCATCATGGAACGAATACAGAACTACAAGATCGTTATTGTGAAGCTGTTTTAAAAACAGTAATTGAGACAGCACCTAAGCTTTTAAGTGATTTAGAAAATTATGAGCATAGAGAAACTATTTTATATTGTGGTACTATGGCGTTAAACGGCATTTTAGCGATGGGAGTAAAAGGAGATTGGGCGACTCATAATATTGAGCATGCAGTTTCTGCTGTTCATGATATACCACACGGGGGTGGCCTTGCGATTTTATTCCCGAACTGGATGAAACATGTTGTAGAGGAAAATGTAAGTCGTTTTAAACAGTTCGCTATTCGTGTATTTGATATAGAAACAGATGGCAAAACAGATAAAGAAGTGGCTTTAGAAGGAATTAAGGCACTGCGTCAATTTTGGACTTCAATTGAAGCGCCAGCAACATTAGCTGATTACGGTATTGGAGAAAATGAAATTGATATAATGGCTAATAAAGCGATGGCGTATGGTGAATTTGGTAACTTTAAAAAATTAAATAAAGATGATGTTTTAAGTATATATAAAGCTTCTTTATAAGTGAATTTAGAAAAGAAACCTATTTGATTGTTTAATCGAATAGGTTTCTTTTTGCTGTTTATAAATGTTTATGGGTGTTTTTGATTATTTTTGATTGTTTGTGGTTGATTTTTGTGACCGTTTTCATTATACTGTAATCAAAGAAGAGGTGAATAAAATGTTAACTCCTGAACGTCATCAAATGATATTGCAACTTGTAAAAGAACAGAAAGTTGTAAAATTACAGCAATTAGTTGAAAGAACAGAAAGCTCTGAGTCGACAATTCGCCGTGATTTAGCACAATTGGAAAAGCAAAGGTTATTAAAAAGAGTTCATGGTGGTGCCGCTGTTTTAACAGGAAAAGGGCAAGAACCAACGATGGTTGAAAAATCATCCAAAAACATTCAAATAAAACAACAAATTGCTAATTATGCGGCTAGCGTTATTGAACAAGGTGATTGTATTTATTTAGATGCAGGAAGTACAACATTTGAAATGATTCCATTTTTAATAAATAAAGATGTGACTGTCGTTACGAATGGACTTATGCATATTGAAGCTTTAGTTGAAAATAATATTCGTGCGTATTTACTAGGTGGAATGATGAAGAGTAGGACGAAAGCTTTAATCGGTGCTATGGCACAGGAAAGTATGCAGAAGTATCGTTTTGATAAATGTTTTTTAGGTGCAAATGGTGTACATGAACAGCTTGGCTTTACAACGCCAGATCCAGAAGAAGCGCTCTTAAAACAAATGGCATTAACATTAGCAAACGAAGGATATTTCTTAATTGATGAAAGTAAGTTTTCAGAAGTTGCATTTGCGAAAATTGCAAATGTTGAAGAAGCAAATATTATTACAAACCATTTAGAAATTGATTTAGAAAAATATAAAAGACAAACCAATGTAATTGAGGCTGATAAACAATGATCTATACAGTTACTTTAAATCCATCTATTGATTATGTAGTACAAGTTAATTCCTTTGATTTAGGCGCAGTCAATCGAGCAGAGAAAGATATGAAGTTTCCTGGAGGAAAAGGGATTAATGTTTCTCGCGTTCTCCATTGTTTAGGTGTGGAAAATATAGCACTTGGATTTACTGGTGGATTCACCGGTCAATTTATTAAAGGTGTATTACAGGCGGAAGGCGTAATGACAAACTTCATCCAAGTAGACGGAGATTCCCGAATTAATGTGAAAATAAAAGGGCAAGAAGAGACAGAATTAAATGGGCAAGGTCCTAATGTGACAAATGAGCAATTTGAACAATTAATGAAACAAATCGAAAGTATGAAGCAGGGAGATTGCGTTGTGCTAGCTGGAAGTGTACCTGCATCTATCCCAACTACCTTTTATGAATCAATCGCAGCGCTCGGAGCTGAAAAAGGTATTCGAGTAGTAGTCGATGCGAGTGGAAGTGCACTGCAGCATGTAATTAAAAATAAGCCATTTTTAATTAAGCCAAACCATCATGAACTTGGTGAGTTGTTTGGAGTGGAGCTTTCAACAGTAGAGGACGTTTTACCTTATGGAAGAAAATTAATTGAACAAGGTATAAAACACGTTATCGTATCGATGGCTGGAGAGGGAGCTTTATTATTTACGGCAGAAGGTATATATGAAGCGACTGTTCCAAAAGGTGTTGTAATTAATTCAGTTGGGGCCGGAGATTCTCTTGTTGCAGGGTTTGTAGGCAAATATGAACAGACAAAAGATATTGAAAAGGCATTTCAATACGGCGTTGCAACAGGGAGTGCAACAGCATTTTCAGCTGATTTATGTAAGAAGGAAAAAGTAGAAGAATTATTGTCGCAAGTAATTGTAGCTAAGCGATAGGGGGAAGCAACATATGAAAATTACAGAACTATTAAAAAGAGATACAGTCATTATGGATTTGACAGCTTCAAATAAAGAAGCTGTCATAGATGAATTAGTTGAGAAATTAAATGGGGCAAATCGTTTAAATAGTAAAATGGAATTTAAAGAAGCTATTTTAAAGCGGGAGTCCCAAAGTACGACTGGAATAGGGGAAGGTATTGCAATACCTCATGCGAAGACAAAGGCTGTTAAACAACCATCGATTTGTTTTGGTAGAAGTGTAAGCGGTATCAATTATGAGTCGCTTGACGGACAGCCAGCACACTTATTCTTTATGATTGCTGCAAGTGAAGGAGCGAATAATACTCATTTAGAAACGTTGTCTCGTTTATCGACATTATTAATGGATGAAGGATTTCGCAAGCAACTATTAGAAGCAAAGGATGAAAGTGAGCTTCTTCAACTATTTGATGAAAAAGAGAATGAAAAAGAAGAAGAGATTGAAGTCGCAAAACCAGAAGTAAATGAACCGTACGTACTTGCTGTTACAGCTTGTCCAACTGGAATCGCTCACACATATATGGCAGCGGATAGCTTAAAAGCAAAAGCGACAGAGTTAGGAATAGCGATTAAAGTTGAAACAAACGGATCGACAGGTATTAAAAACGGTTTAACGAAAGAGGATATTGAACGTGCAACAGCTATTATTGTTGCGGCGGATAAACAAGTAGAAATGAATCGTTTTGCTGGTAAACATGTCATTCAAGTACCAGTCGCTGATGGGATTAGAAAAACGGAAACACTTCTTAATCGAGCTGTAAAGCAAGATGCACCAATCTTTAAAGGTGTAAAAGAAGATGGAAAGGCAGAAAGTACGGAAAAAGAAAAAGGATTAGGAATTTATAAGCATTTAATGAATGGCGTAAGTAATATGCTTCCGTTCGTTGTTGGCGGCGGGATTTTAATAGCGCTAGCGTTTTCGTTTGGTGGTATAAAGGCGGAAGGTCCTTTAGCTGAATTGTTCATGTCAATTGGTGGAGGAAAAACAGGTGCGTTTTTATTCCTTGTACCAATTTTAGCTGGATTTATTGCAAGTTCTATTGCTGATCGTCCTGGTTTTATGCCTGGTGTTGTAGGTGGATTTTTAGCGGCGAATGCGAATGCTGGCTTTTTAGGTGGATTAATTGCTGGTTTCTTAGCTGGATATGTTGTTTTAGGGTTGAAAAGATTATTTTCAGGACTACCAGTACAATTAGAAGGAATTAAACCTGTTTTGTTATATCCAGTCTTTGGATTATTGATTACAGGAGTTGTAATGCAAAAAGCAGTGATTCCGCCTGTAGTAGCATTAAATGAAATGTTGACAGGGTGGTTAAATGGTTTAAACGGTACGAATGCTATATTACTAGGTCTTATTTTAGGTGGTATGATGGCAATTGATATGGGTGGTCCAATTAATAAAGCGGCGTTTACGTTTGGTATTGCTGCAATAGAAGCACAGAATTTTGGAGTGCACTCAGCAGTTATGGCTGGTGGTATGGTACCGCCACTTGCGATTGCATTTGCAACTACATTCTTTAAATCAAAGTTTACAGAAGCGGAACGTAAATCTGGTTTAACAAATTATATTATGGGAGCATCGTTCATTACAGAAGGTGCGATTCCGTTTGCAGCTGCAGATCCGGTTCGAGTAATCGTAAGTTGTGTTGTTGGTTCAAGTATTGCAGGTGCGTTATCTATGTTATTCCAAATTACATTACCAGCACCGCATGGTGGATTATTTGTAATAGCGTTAGTAAATAAACCGTTACTATATATTTTCTCTATATTAATTGGAACGATTGTCTCGGCTATTATGCTAGGTGTTTGGAAAAAGAAAGTTCAATAACAAATGAAAAGAGAGCAGCTTTTAGTAGCTGCTCTCTTTTTATTACAAAAAAATAGGTTAACAATTAAATATTGATGTTTTTTGGTAAAAGATGTAACGAATTGTTACTTTTTTGTAACAAAAAAGTAACACTGTAATTTTTTCTGGAAAAAAGTTCTTGTGCTCGTATATGAAAAATATATGAAAACCACTGGAGATTGTATGAGAAATACATTTTATTAATATGGAAATTTATGTTACAACTCGTTAATCGTATATTACGAATGCTTTGTAATTGTGTGATTTCTAAAAATTCTAAAAATCTGTTGCTATAATGAAAATACGAAAACAAAGCAAATGGAGGCTATTCATGAAAAAATTATTAGGTATAGCAACAGCAGCAGTTTTTGGTCTTGGGATTTTTGCGGGTTCTGCTAAAGCGGAAACAATTGTAACAACAGACGTATTAAATGTTAGAGAAAACCCAAATGTAGAGTCAAAGCTTGTAGGTAAAGTGTTAAGTGGGAATACACTAGATGTTATAAATACAGAAAATGGATGGACAAAAATTAAGTTGAACGGTAAGGAAGCGTTTGTAAGTGCCGATTTTACAAAGAGCACATATTATGTAACGGCGGGCGTATTAAATGTTCGTGCTGGAGCGAATACTGATTCTGAAATTTTAGGTAAACTTAATAAAAATGATGTGATTGAAACGACGAATCAAGTTCAAAATGAATGGTTACAATTCGACTACAATGGAAAAGTTGGATATGTTCACGTGCCATTTTTAACAGGAACAGCCCCTGTAATCGAAAAGAAAGAGGTTGTAGCTCAAGAAGAAGCGCCAGCTAGAACAAATACGCCGGTTAAAAATAATACAGTAGTTAAGAATAAAGAGTCTGTTAAGAGTAACGATTCTATTAAGAATGTAGAATCAAGTAAACCTGTGGTAAAAGAAAAACCGGCTGCAAAACCAGTTGCAAAATCTACTGAAACAAGTGCGCCTACTGGTGGTCGTGAAATTACAGTAGAAGCGACGGCATATACAGCAGATCCGAGTGAGAATGGTTCGTATGGTGGTCGTGTATTAACTGCAATGGGGCATGATTTAACAGCAAATCCAAATATGAAAGTAATTGCTGTTGATCCGAAAGTAATTCCGCTTGGATCAAAAGTATGGGTAGAAGGATATGGAGAAGCGATTGCTGGAGACACTGGTGGTGCGATTAAAGGAAATCGTATTGATGTATTAGTCGGTTCAGATGGTAGTGCTAATAGCTGGGGGCGCAAATCTGTAAAAGTGAAAGTTATACAATAGGTTATCGATATTAATATAAAAAGCGGTTGCTTGAAATTATGTAAGCAGCCGCTTTTTATGGATTATTGAAATGGATAAATAGTTTTACCTGTAATAATTTTATATGCACTGCAAAATTGCGTTTGTATATATTCTGTATTTTTATTTTCTGGATGTAATGTTGTTTCATGGAGGGTAGAATGAAAAGCCCGTAGTAAACAATTTAGGGCGAAGTATAATTCCTCTTGTGAACAATTTTGTTCTTTTATAGAAGTAGCTAAAATGAGGTCTTTTGTCAAAGATGAAAAATTGATGGTGGATTGTTTCATAGTTAACTCATCCTCTCGAAACTATTTTTATCATGTATATGCAGAATTGGACAAACTATGTTCTTTTTTCTGTATAATTTCATGTACCGAAATGAAAGAACTTGCAATCATGCCGTTAAAATTGGTAAGATTGGGTATAATCAATAGATGGAGTATATTACATAAAGAGAGTTGAATGATATGGGAGAAGTGCAACGTGAAAAAGTTGCTGTCATCATTGGACCAACTGCTGTTGGAAAGACGAAGTTAAGTATCAATCTTGCCAAAGCGTTGAACGGTGAAATTATTAGTGGTGATTCCATGCAGATCTATCGAACGATGGATATTGGAACTGCAAAGGTAACAAAAGCAGAGATGGACGGAATTCCACATTATATGATCGATATAAAAAATCCGGAAGATTCATTTTCTGTCGCGGAATTTCAAGAACGTGTTCGCAAGCATATTCGAGAAATTACAGAACGTGGTAAATTACCAATTATAGTTGGTGGGACCGGTCTTTATATACAATCTGTTTTATTCGATTATCAGTTTACAGATGATGCTGGTGATGTGATATACCGAGAGCAAATGGAAAAGTTAGCTTTAGAACGCGGTGTGGAATATGTACATAAAAAATTGCAAGAAGTAGATCCAGAAAGTGCGGAGCGTATTCATGCAAATAATGTACGACGTGTCATTCGGGCGTTAGAAATTTTTCGCACAACGGGTGAAAAAATGAGTGAACAAATTGAGAAACAAGAAAAAGAGTTACTCTATGATGTTTCATTAATTGGCTTGACAATGGATCGAGAAATGCTATACGATCGCATTAACTTACGAGTGGATTTGATGATGGAACAAGGCCTATTAGAGGAAGTAGAAGGGCTGTATAATAGAGGGATACGAGATTGTCAATCTATTCAAGCGATTGGATATAAAGAAATCTATGATTATTTTGAGAATCGAGTTTCTTTAGAAGATGCGGTATCACAATTAAAGACGAATTCGCGTCGTTATGCAAAGCGTCAATTAACGTGGTTCCGTAATAAAATGGATGTCACGTGGTTTGATGTTACAAACGGTGAAAAAACGTCAGAAATTTTACGATACATAGAAGGAAAGTTACAAGTAAAGTCGAATAATAGTAAGTAGAGAAAAAGAGGAGGATTCGACATGAAGCAATCAATCAATATTCAAGATCAGTTTTTAAATCAACTCCGTAAAGAAAATACGTTTGTTACGCTGTACTTATTAAATGGTTTCCAGCTTCGTGGACTAATTAAAGGATTTGATAATTTTACAGTCCTGCTGGAAACAGAAGGTAAGCAACAGCTTATTTATAAACATGCAATTTCTACATTTGTACCACAAAAAAATGTTTCAATTGAATTAGAATAGTAATGAATTATTGTACATAACAAAAAAGAGCGAGTTTCCTCGCTCTTTTTTTATTTGTCATAAACAATATATAGTGAAATTTAAGCGATTCTAAATACAGTAAGGCGGATGTTAGTATTTCCTGTTGCAGGGATCGTAATCTCATTAAGTGTAGATTGGACAGAGATTCTTGCACCGGCTGCTAATGTTTCTATTGTAGTAAATGAAAGTGAGTCGCCTATTAAATTTGAAGAGAAATTATCAGTTGCGACTGCTCCATTAATTGAAATTCCTACTCCGAGTGGAGCGCATCCTGGCGCAGTTGTAGAAATGGATACGCTAATTACATAAATACCACCGTTAATAACAGTAACTGTATCTGTGCCGTTGAAGATAATATTGTTTACGTTAATTGCAGTACTAAAAATAAAATTATTAAATTGCAGTACTGTTTGCTGAATATTGTTTGTTACAACAATTGTTGCTATAGGGAAGCTAGGTCCAGTAGGCCCAGTAGGTCCGGTAGGTCCACCAGAAGGTCCAGTAGGTCCAGTAACTCCTATGCCAGTAGCGCCGGTAGCACCCGTTGGTCCTTGAATGCCTTGAGGCCCGGTAGCGCCTGTGTTACCTTGAACACCTTGAGGTCCAGTAGCACCAGTAGCACCTGTGTTACCTTGAACACCTTGAGGTCCAGTAGCACCAGTAGCGCCGGTAGCGCCTGTGTTACCTTGAACACCTTGAGGTCCAGTGGCACCGGTAGCGCCAGTAGCACCCGTGTTACCTTGAACACCCTGAGGTCCAGTAGCGCCAGTAGCACCTGTGTTACCTTGAACACCTTGAGGTCCAGTGGCACCAGTAGCACCCGTGTTACCTTGAGCACCTTGAGGTCCAGTGGCGCCTGTGTTACCTTGAACACCTTGAGGTCCAGTGGCACCAGTAGCACCTGTGTTACCTTGAACACCTTGAGGTCCAGTAGCACCAGTAGCACCTGTGTTACCTTGAGCACCTTGAGGTCCAGTAGCACCAGTAGCACCTGTGTTACCTTGAGCACCTTGAGGTCCAGTAGCACCAGTAGCACCTGTGTTACCTTGAGCGCCTTGAGGTCCAGTAGCGCCAGTAGCACCTGTGTTACCTTGAGGTCCAGTAGGTCCAGGAGGCCCGCCAGAAGGTCCAGTAGGTCCGGTAACTCCTATACCAGTAGCACCCGTGTTACCTTGAGGCCCAGTGGCACCGGTAGCGCCAGTAGCGCCCGTGTTACCTTGAGGCCCAGTGGCACCGGTAGCGCCAGTAGCGCCCGTGTTACCTCGAGGCCCAGTGGCACCGGTAGCGCCAGTAGCGCCCGTGTTACCTCGAGGCCCAGTGGCACCGGTAGCGCCAGTAGCGCCCGTGTTACCTCGAGGCCCAGTGGCACCGGTAGCGCCCGTGTTACCTTGAGGTCCAGTGGCACCAGTAGCGCCCGTGTTACCTTGAGGCCCAGTAGCGCCAGTAGCGCCTGTGTTACCTCGAGGCCCAGTGGCACCGGTAGCGCCAGTAGCGCCCGTGTTACCTTGAGGTCCAGTGGCACCGGTAGCGCCAGTAGCGCCAGTAGCGCCCGTGTTACCTTGAGGTCCAGTAGCGCCAGTAGCGCCCGTGTTACCTCGAGGTCCAGTAGCGCCCGTGTTACCTCGAGGTCCAGTGGCACCGGTAGCGCCAGTAGCGCCCGTGTTACCTCGAGGCCCGGTAGCGCCAGTAGCGCCCGTGTTACCTCGAGGCCCAGTAGCGCCGGTAGCGCCCGTGTTACCTCGAGGCCCAGTAGCGCCGGTAGCGCCCGTGTTACCTCGAGGCCCAGTGGCACCAGTAGCGCCTGCTGGTCCAGTAGGTCCGGTAGGTCCTTGAATGAACGAAGCAGAATTAACTAGAGCAGTTTGTAATGCTGCTATTAATTTAAGGAGCTCTTGAAGTGTGCAAGGGTCAATTCGGAATAATTTTGTAATGTATAGTAAATAGTTAATGAGATTTTGAAGCTCAATAAATACAGCGCTTGCTACAAAGGTTGGATTTCTTAATATAGTTATTAAGTTTTTAATAATAGCTAACCCTTGTGCTTTCAGGGAGGAAGTAGCGTCTAGTGAACAAATAAATTTACTCAGTAGGTTCAATGTATCGATTAGGTCTTCAATATTTTGGGGAGATGGATTTGCGAAAAGTTTTGGGATTATTTTTGTTAAATCAATAATAATCGCACGAAATGTTCTAAGTTGAGCTTTAGTAATTGGGATTGATGGAGTATTCGGGATTCGTCCGGCGCTACTTGGAAAGCATGGTTTGGAGAATTTGTTTTGATTGTCGTTATAACGAGACATTAAATCTCTCCTTTCTCACGAAAATGTGAACGAAACTCATCATAGTAGATGCAGAAATTAGTTAAATGGTCATAGTAAAATCGTTTGTTTAAAGAAAAAATAGAAAAAACGCCTTACAATAAGGCGTTTTTTCTATTTTCTGCGTATTGATAATATCGCTTTAAGGAAATTTTTGATTTGAATCCAGCGAGTTTTATAATTTCTGATTCAGGAGTTTCTTTTTTTATTAAGTTTAAAATATAGGTGTTACGAAAATGTTGTCCTGAAATTCCTTTACGTAAATTGGCTCTAGCCACTTCGAGGCGAATCATTTTTTGTATAGCAATTTCCGTTAATGCCTTTGGTGCATCATTTTCATATACCCACCTGTATGTTCCACGGTTAAAATCGAATGCGACAAATAATGGATCATCACTATGGTATTTAGGACGAACTGGTTCTGGGATGCTTTTGTAATAATTATATAGTTGTTTTTTGTCTTCTTTTGCTAATGTAATTGTTCTTTCTACACCTGCGGTTGCTGGGATTGATAATGTATTAGTTTCAAAGTGAACGTGATGCATTGTTAATGCTGTAAGTTCCTGTAAGGATAAACCGTAGTCAATCAATAGATTTAAAATAGCAATATTGCGATCCATTAATAAGGGGCGCACAGGAAGTTGTTTTTCTGAAAGTCCTTCTAATGAAGTGACTATATACTTTAACCTTTTTTCTTCATCAGGTGAAATGAAATCTTCGTTACGAAGTGTACGGTCTGGTTGAATAGATATTTCCATATTCTTCAATGGATTAGGAATGTTTAGAAAATGATGCATTCTATTTAGTACAATAAATACACGATGCATCGTTTTTTCTGAGTAATGTCGATTCGTTTTTAAATCGGAAAAGTAATCTTCGTAGTCTTTTGTACAAAGTGTAGCCCATATATTACTGGAAGGGAGCTTTTTGTTTTTTTCTAACCAATGTCCGAAGTCTTCAATGTCATAAACATAACGTTTAATAGTTGAGGGTTTTCGGCCTTTATTCAATAAAAAAATAGAAAAGGCTTGTATTGTATCATGGAATTCCGTTGTCTCCATAGTCCCACCACCTTAATTATTTCTTATATTATAGCAAACTTTTCTGAAAATAGGCATTTACAAGGGGGACAGGAATAATAATATTTGGTGAGTGGATAAAATGAGGTGATTGTATGGAACAATCGATGCGAAAGAAAAACAACAATCAAATTAATATTGTGTTAAACCATCGAAAGAAAATTTCTTTGCCAGCCGCAGAAAATAAAACGGTAATTTCAAATGAAACTGCAATTAAACATGAAATGCTGCAGAGAATTGAAGAAGAGATGGGGAAGCTTGTTGGGATGGAGGATATAAAAAAGATAATAAAAGAAATATATGCTTGGATTTATGTGAATAAAAAAAGACAAGAAAAGGGATTGAAGTCAGAGAAGCAAGTACTTCATATGCTGTTTAAAGGGAATCCAGGTACAGGGAAGACAACTGTTGCTAGAATGATAGGAAAATTGCTGTTTGAGATGAATATTCTATCGAAAGGCCACTTGGTTGAAGCTGAACGTGCTGATCTTGTAGGAGAGTACATCGGCCATACAGCCCAAAAAACAAGAGATTTAATAAAAAAAGCAATGGGAGGTATTTTGTTTATTGATGAGGCGTATTCTTTAGCTCGAGGAGGAGAGAAGGACTTTGGAAAAGAAGCAATTGATACGCTTGTAAAACATATGGAAGATAAACAACATGGTTTTGTATTGATTTTAGCTGGATATTCAAGAGAGATGAATCACTTTCTTTCATTAAATCCAGGGCTTCAATCTCGTTTTCCATTTATTATTGAGTTTGCGGATTACTCGGTAAATCAGCTATTGGAAATTGGGAAGAGAATGTATGAAGATCGTGAATATCAGTTATCAAAAGAAGCTGAATGGAAATTTAGGGATCATTTACATGCGGTGAAGTATTCGTCGCAAATTACATCGTTTAGTAATGGGCGATATGTACGGAATATTGTTGAAAAATCAATTCGTACACAGGCGATGCGGTTGTTGCAAGAAGATGCGTATGATAAAAATGATTTAATTGGAATATCGAGTATGGATTTGATGCTCGAAGAGGAGACGCACAGTACATAAACTGTGCGTCAATTTTTGTGTATAAGTTCGTTTACTCTTTTTTTGCTTTTTCTTGGTGTGTTTTATGGAAGTGTTCCATTTTAGCGCTCTTTTCGTGTGCTGAATTAGGATCGTGTCCAAATTGATTTACTGAGCTTTTTTGAGCTCCTTTATTAACGTGGTTTGTCATTTGTATTCACCTCACTTTAAAAATTAGTATAAACATTATATAAAGAAAAAATCGTTAGAAAAGAAAAACCTCTTTACGATATGTAAAGAGGTTAGATTGCTATTTATGCATTGAACGTTCTTTCGTTTCGATACGTCTGTGCGGTAAATGCCATTTGTAATGAATAGAAACCATGCGGAAGCAAACAATTAAAATGAATAGAATGTAAAGAGCCCAATCGCTAACAATAATTTGAGCTCCAATTAAGAAACCTGCTAAAATTGTCCAAAAGGCATATACTTCAGCTCGAAGAACGAGAGGTTTTCTGCGGGCTAAAAGATCGCGAATGATACCGCCGCCGATACCAGTTAAAACAGCTGCTACAATTGTGGCGCTAATTGGTAAATTTAATTTTTGGGCATATAATGCTCCTTGTACAGCAAATGCCGATAAGCCGATAGCGTCAGTGATATTTTCCCACTTTTTCCAATGTCTAATTAACTTATTTGGAAAAAGAAAAATAATAGTCATTGATAAAAGTGCGATTTGGAATAACATGTCTTGTTGCCAAAACGCGACAATCGGATAACCGATTAATAAATTACGAAGGGCACCTCCCCCAAATGCGGTTGCCATTCCTAAAATATACACCCCGAAAATATCATAATCCTCTTCCATTGCAACAATGGCTCCGCTTAGTGCGAAAGCGATTGTGCCTATGATGCTAAAAATCTCCCATGCCATGAATTTTCTCCCCCGCTAACTAGATGAAATGTGCTTCCTCTGCTATTATATTAGAAGGTTTAAATTTCGAAAAGGATGAGTGAACATATTTGATGGAAGAAAAAGAAAAAGTCATATTAGTAGGCTGTCAATTGCCACAAGATGATGATGAAAAATTTATGCATTCCATGAAAGAGCTTGCATCACTAGCGAAGACTGCACGAGCAGAATTGTTAGTGTCAACAACGCAAAAACGACCAAAGTTTCATCCGGCAACTTACATAGGTAAAGGGAAATTAGAAGAGCTTACAATGTTAACTGAAGAGTTAGAGCCGGATGTTATTGTATTTAATAATGAATTAACGCCGAGTCAAATTCGGAATTTATCCTCAGTATTAGATGCGAGAGTAATTGATCGAACGCAACTAATACTGGATATTTTTGCGCAACGTGCGAAGTCGAGGGAAGGTAAGCTTCAAGTAGAATTAGCTCAGTTGCAATATACAATGCCGCGTCTTATGGGGCAAGGATTGTCCTTATCGCGTCTTGGTGGTGGTATTGGAACAAGAGGACCGGGTGAGACGAAATTAGAGACGGATCGTCGTCATATTCGATCGCGTATTGATGAAATAAAGAAACAACTTGCAGTTGTTGTGGAACATCGAAAAAGATATCGTGAGAGAAGAAAAGATAATAAAGTATTTCAAGTGTCATTAATAGGGTATACAAATGCAGGGAAATCGACACTGTTTAATAGATTAACGGAAGCTGATACGTTTGAAGAAAACCTTCTGTTTGCAACATTAGACCCAACGACAAGGAAGATGCCGTTATCTTCTGGTTATACAGTATTACTAACTGATACTGTTGGTTTTATACAAGATTTACCTACTTCATTAATCGCTGCTTTTCGTTCAACACTGGAAGAAGCGGGGGAAGCAGATGTCATTTTACATGTAGTTGATTCCGCGGATCCTAACTACATAGGGCATGAAAAAACAGTAAAAAGATTATTATCAGAACTTGAAATTAACCATATTCCTGTTATTACGTTATATAATAAAAAAGATGAATTACATCAAAACTTTATTCCGTTTCCGAAAAGTGATTTCTTAATGACTAGTGCTTTTGAAGAAAGTGATTTATTGCGTATAAAAGAAGCGATAGAAACGAAGATGAAGAAAGAAATGGATCGTTATCGAGTGGAAATCCCTCCGAGTGAAGGTAAGTTGTTAACGCTTTTAAAGACGGAAACTCTATTAGCAAAGATGGAGTTTCTAGAAGATAAATTTGTATATGATTGTGCAGGGTATATTTTTACTCATTCATCGCTTAATGTGCAATTAAAGAGATTTTTAGTGGAAGAAGGAGAAAATAAAAATGTTTGATCGTTTGAAAAATGGAGAAAAAATTGCTCCAATCGTAAAAGAAGTAGAGAGTCAGATTACAGAAGTACATAAACGTGCGGATGAAGTAATTGAAAGCAATCAGTTTCGTGTATTAGAAAGTTTTCGTAAACATAAAATTAGTGACTCGCATTTTATCCCGACAACAGGTTATGGTTATGATGATATTGGCCGTGATACGTTAGAAAAAGTGTATGCTGATGTATTTGGGGCGGAAGCTGGACTTGTTCGTCCGCAAATTATTTCAGGTACTCACGCTATCTCTACAGCGTTATTTGGTATTTTACGCCCGGGAGATGAGTTATTGTATATCACTGGGAAACCGTATGATACGTTAGAGGAAATTGTTGGTGTACGTGGGAAAGGTGTAGGTTCATTTAAAGAATATAATATCGGTTACAATGCAGTTCCGCTAACTGAAGCTGGGCTTGTTGATTTTGAGGCTGTTGCAGCAGCGATTCATAATAATACGAAAATGATCGGTATTCAGCGCTCGAAAGGTTATGCTACTCGTCCATCGTTTACTATTTCTCAAATTAAAGAGATGATCGCGTTTGTTAAAGAAATTAAACCTGATGTTGTTGTGTTTGTAGATAACTGTTATGGCGAGTTTATTGAAGAGCAAGAGCCATGTCATGTTGGTGCAGATTTAATGGCGGGTTCGCTTATTAAAAACCCGGGCGGCGGAATTGTTAAAACTGGTGGTTATATTGTCGGGAAAGAACAGTATGTTGAAGCGTGTGCATATCGTTTAACATCTCCGGGAATTGGCGCGGAAGCTGGAGCGTCTTTATACAGTCTGCAAGAAATGTATCAAGGGTTCTTCTTAGCGCCACATGTTGCAGGACAAGCGCTGAAAGGTGCAATTTTTACAGCTGCGTTTTTAGAAAAGTTAGGAATGAACACGTCACCAGCGTGGAATGCACCAAGAACAGATTTAATTCAATCTGTTCAATTTGATGATAAAGACCGTATGATTGCCTTCTGCCAAGCGATTCAATATGCATCTCCAATTAATTCGCATTTTACTCCGTATGCAAACTATATGCCAGGCTATGAAGATGATGTAATTATGGCTGCGGGAACATTTATTCAAGGTGCAAGTATTGAATTGTCTGCTGATGGTCCAATTCGTCCGCCTTATGTTGCTTACGTCCAAGGTGGGTTAACTTATTCACATGTGAAGATTGCGATTTGTTCTGCAATTGATGCATTAATTGAAAAAGAATTATTAACAATTTCTTAAGGGGAAGCTGTCGATTTCGGCAGCTTTTTTCGTATAAAAGTAATGATTTATGCGATTAGAAAAAAGAATGAAAAAATTCATAAAAAAAATTATAAAAAATCATGTAAGAAAAGCTAACATCTATTGACACTAAACATAACATAGTATAAAATGAGAAGCAGTTAAGGCGAAGGAGGAACTGAAAAATGAAAGAAGATAGACGTTCTGCCCCGCTGTTTCCTATTGGTATTGTTATGGATTTAACACAATTGTCTGCACGTCAAATTCGCTACTATGAAGAGCATAATCTTGTTTCTCCAACCCGTACAAAGGGGAATCGTAGATTATTTTCATTTAACGATGTAGATAAGTTGTTAGAAATTAAAGATTTGTTAGATCAAGGCTTGAATATGGCTGGTATTAAACAAGTGTTACTAATGAAAGAAAATCAAACAGAAGCAGTGAAAGTAAAAGAAGAAACGAAAGAAATTTCAAAAACTGAGCTTCGCAAAATACTTCGAGATGAACTACAACATACAGGTAGATTCAATCGAACTTCATTGCGACAAGGTGACATTTCAAGATTTTTTCACTAAAGATAACTGATTCTGAAGGCGATTAGAGGGACTAAGGAGGAATTTATAATGTCTAGATACACAAAAGAAGATATTTTCCGTTTGGCGAAAGAAGAGAATGTAAAGTATATCCGTTTACAATTTACGGACCTTTTAGGGGTAATTAAAAACGTAGAGATTCCAGTGAGACAATTAACGAAAGCTCTTGATAACAAAATGATGTTTGATGGATCTTCGATTGAAGGTTTCGTACGTATTGAAGAATCTGATATGTATTTATATCCTGATTTAGACACTTGGGTAATTTTCCCTTGGACAGCTGAAAAAGGTAAAGTAGCTCGACTAATCTGTGATATTTACAATGCAGATGGCACTCCATTTGATGGAGACCCACGTAACAACTTAAAACGTGTGTTAAAAGAAATGGAAGCTTTAGGATTTTCAGACTTCAATCTTGGACCAGAGCCAGAATTCTTCCTATTTAAGGTTGATGAAAAAGGAAATCCAACATTAGAACTAAACGATAACGGTGGATACTTCGACCTTGCGCCGATGGATCTAGGGGAAAACTGTCGTCGTGATATCGTTCTTGAACTTGAAGAAATGGGATTTGAAATTGAAGCATCTCACCATGAGGTTGCTCCAGGGCAGCACGAAATTGACTTTAAATATGCAAATGCAATTCGCTCATGTGATGACATTCAAACATTCAAACTTGTTGTAAAAACAATTGCTCGTAAACATGGTTTACACGCAACGTTTATGCCAAAACCACTATACGGTGTGAACGGTTCAGGTATGCACTGTAACTTATCATTATTTAAAAATGGTGAGAACGTATTCTTTGATGCAAACGGTGACTTACAATTAAGTGATGATGCTCGTCACTTCATCGCAGGTATTTTAAAACATGCACCAGCATTTACAGCGATAGCAAACCCAACTGTAAACTCATACAAACGTCTAGTGCCTGGATATGAAGCGCCTTGTTACGTAGCATGGTCTGCACAAAACCGTAGTCCGTTAGTACGTATCCCTGCATCTCGTGGTATTAGTACACGCGTAGAAGTACGTAGTGTTGACCCAGCTGCAAACCCATATTTAGTAATGGCTACATTATTAGCTGCAGGTCTTGATGGAATTAAAAACAAATTAACTCCACCAGCAGCAGTAGATCGTAACATCTATGTAATGACAAAAGAAGAGCGCGAAGAAGCAGGTATCGTTGATTTACCAGCAACATTAGCGCAAGCATTAGTTACATTACAATCTAATGAAGTAGTATGCGGTGCACTAGGAGAACACTTACTTGAGCACTTCATCGAAGCGAAAGAGATTGAGTGGGATATCTTTAGAACACAAGTTCACCAATGGGAACGCGATCAATATATGTCTCTATACTAAGAGAGAGAAGCCTTGATACTACGGTATCAGGGCTTTTTTAGCTTTTTTAAGTGAAGTTATTGGATTGTTTTTGATTTCCTTGAATCATTTTACTAAGAAAATTTTTTCGATAGAATCGATCTTCTCTTTTTTTAATTACTTGTGCTATAACTTAATAATTTTTTACTGCCTGTACGACGCGACCAATGATTTTTACGTCCTCATCTGCAAGGCTGTAAGTTTGTGGCTTGTGAATCGAATCATTACTCAATGGTATTAACGTAATGATACTTAGTTATAACATAGTCTTATTCAGGATTTCGTTAGTTCATTTTCTAAATTTTGGGAATAAATATAGTTTAGTACCTTGCAATAAATAATACTAAGTGGTATATTATGGATAAAACAGGTACCGTGTATTGAACAGTACTAAGATAGGAAAGGAGGATGGCACTTGAACGTTCAGTTTAAAAAAGGTGTGCTTGAACTTTGTGTATTAGCACTTGTAAAACGTAAAGATAGTTACGGTTATGAACTTGTTCAGCAAATTTCTAATAAATTTTTAATATCGGAAGGGTCAGTATACCCTTTATTACGTCGTTTGACGAAAGAAGGGTATTTTCAAACGTATTTAAAGGAATCTACGGAAGGGCCACCTCGTAAATATTATCAATTAACAGAGCAAGGGGAGACGCAATTTCATTTGTTAGTAACAGAATGGTGTGATTTTGCGAAAGGGGTACAAGAAATTATTGAAGGGGTGGAATTGGATGAGTAAAGAAGGGTTTCTTAAAGAATTATCAAGTTATCTTAGAAAGTTACCAGAGGAAGAGAGGCAAGATATTTTATTGGATTATGAAGAGCACTTTCAGTTTGGACTAGAAGAGGGGAAAACTGAATCAGAAATAATACAAGGCCTTGGTTCTCCGAAAGTAATCGCGAAAGAATTACTTGCGATGTATCGCTTCGATGAAATGAAAAAAAATCCATCGACTTCAAATGTGACAAGAGCTGTTATGGCAGCGATTGGACTTAGTTTGTTTAATTTTATTATTGTGTTAGGCCCATTAGTCGCAATTATTGCTTTTATATTTTCTTTTTGGATCGGTGGTATTGCTAGTGTAGTAACACCATTTTTCGTTATTGGAAAAGTATTTATGGGTACTTTTATATGGTTGGATCTTTTCGTTAGTATAACGTTTGTTGGAGTAGGTTTATTGTTATGTATTATCGCTTTTTATAGTACAAAGTGGTTTAAGAGATTGTGTGTACGATATGTAATATGGAACTTCAAAATGATAAAAGGAGAGTAAATGATGAAAAAACTATTTTTAATCGCTATTGCTTGTATCATTATTGGAGTAATAGGAATTTCCCAAACATATGAAAAAGCAGTACAAACTGCTAAAAAAGGCGATAAAGAAAATGTAATTAAAAACGAAACATTAAAAAATATAGAAGTTAAGTTAGATGCCGGGGATATTATTGTCCAAAAATCTCCTGACTCTTCTTTTTATATCAAGCAATCAGGAGATGTACGTAAACAAGAGATTCGCATTGCAGAAGATGGTGACACATTAAAAGTTATTGGGGAAAGAGAAAAAGGTGCTTCATTTGATTTTTCTTTTTACGATTTTAGGTTTCAAACGTCTAAATTGACTCTCCTTGTGCCCGAACGCTCTTACCAAGATGTAAAAGTAAATTCATCTGCTGGACAAATCGAAATGAGTGATGTGAAAAGTGATAGCGTAAGTGTTAGAACACTTGCTGGAGAAGTAGAGTTGAAACAAATAACGGCTAAGAATGTGGAGGGATCGACAAAAGCTGGTGAGGTGAATTTTAAGAAGGTATTAGGGAAAGTGACCGCAAAAACAACAAGTGGGGAAATAAATATTCAAGATCATGATTCTAAGTATAATCTAGAAGCAAGTTCAACTGCGGGAGATATAGATATTACTTTATCGGAAAAACCACAAGATGCGGTAATTACTGGGCAAAGTGCTGCCGGAGATGTAACAATTTTTAATGAAGAAAATAAAAACGTAACAATTGGAAATGGTAGTAAAAAGATTAGTGGTAAAACGGCTGCTGGAGATGTGACGATTAAAACTCGTTAATAAGAAATAGAATGCATGGAAATCTATCAAAATACAAAAAAAGAAGATAATTACCGTTATATAAATAAGGTAATTATCTTCTTTTTTTTATTTTTAATGTAAATCACGATATACGCCAATTACTTTCCCGATAACTGACACTTGTTTTAAAATGATAGGTTCTAATGAAGAATTTTCTGGTTGTAGACGGAAATGGTCTTTTTCTTTATAGAAACGTTTAACAGTTGCTTCATTATCTTCTGTTAAAGCGACTACAATTTCACCATTATATGCAGACTGTTGTTGGCGAACAACAACTAAATCTCCATCGAAAATACCAGCTTCAATCATACTATCTCCAGAAATACGTAACATGAACACTTGGTCTGCTCCAGCAACAATACTAGCTGGAAGTGGGAAATGTTCCTCTACGCTTTCGACCGCTGTAATTGGTAAACCAGCAGTAACTTTTCCGACAATTGGAACTTGAATAACAGATTGTGTTTCCGTATCCATTCGGTCTTCACCTAAAATTTCAATGGCACGTGGTTTTGTTGGATCGCGTCGAATGTATCCTTTTTCTTCTAATCGTGATAAATGTCCGTGCACTGTAGAACTAGAAGCGAGGCCGACTGCTTGACCAATTTCACGTACGGAAGGTGGATATCCTTTTTCTTGTACTTTTAGCTTAATAAAGTCGAGAATGTCTTGCTGGCGTTTCGTTAACTTTTCCATGTTTTCTAACACCTCGTTTTCTTTCATTTTTCTTATTAATAAGTATAACATGTGAAAAAACATTCTACAAACATAAGTTCGAACAAATGGCGGATTTATGTTACACTATAGGGAAATAATAGGGAGAAAGAGGGGTTCAAAATGAATGCAATTATTTATGCACGTGTGAGTACAACGAAAGAAGCGCAAGAAACATCATTATTACGTCAAAAAGATGAATTATTGCATTTAGCTGAGCGCTATCAAATGAATGTTACTAAGGTGATTGAAGAGCAGGCTAGTGGATATACAATTGAACGTGACGGTATATTAGAGGTGTTGGATACAATTCGAGACGAACAAATTGATGTGTTACTTATACAAGATGAAACGCGTCTTGGTAGAGGAAATGCGAAGATCGCGTTAATGCATTGTTTACATAAAGAAGGCATAAAAGTATATACGCATACACATAATGGTGAATTACAATTGTCGGATTCTGATTCGATGGTATTAGATATTATTGGTATTGTTGAAGAATATCAAAGAAAGATTCATAATATGAAAATTAAACGAGGTATGCAACGTGCAGTAGAAAAAGGTTATCGTCCAGAAAAAAATTTAAAAAATCGTCATTTAAGTGTAGGAAGAGAGAAAAAAGAAGTGCCAATTGAGGAAATTGTACGTTTGCGAAAAAGTGAACTCACGTTTGAAGAAATTGCAGCAACATTACGTGGATTTGGTCATAATGTTTCAAAGGCGACTGTACATCGTAGATATGTAGAGTATACGAAGCAATTGCTTGATAAAGAAGAGTAACTATTGTATGATAATAATCAGTTTTGATTAGAAGGGGGATTCGAGATGATTAATCACGAACTCGTTGAACGCATTAACTTCTTAGCGAAAAAAGCAAAAGCTGAAGGTTTAACTGAAGAAGAGCAACGTGAGCGTCAATCGCTACGTGAACAATATTTAAAAGGATTTCGTCAAAATATGTTAAACGAACTTAAAGGTATTAAAGTTGTTAACGAAGAAGGTACAGATGTTACACCGACGAAATTAAAAGCTTTAAAAAAGCAAGATAATGCAAAATTAAATTAAAAGATGGGCGAAGCCCATCTTTTTTATTTGTAAAAATCGTTATTTAATAACTTTCCAGTTGTTATTAACTGTTGCTTCTATCGTTTTATGTTCCAATATATAATTAGCGATAAGTTCAGACATATCTGTGGGTATATCTTTTACTACTGGTTTGTTTTGAAACATAAAGAAATTTCCCCCGCCACTTGCACGATAATTATTCATTACAACGTCATATTCTTCATTCATATTAAGAGGAGCACTGTTATGCTGTAAAGATTCTACTCTTTCACCAATTGGTTTTGAAATGTTTAATACGTATGAAATCCCTTCCCACATATCATAATTATAATGTTGTGGCTTTGGTTCTATGTAGGTAGGACTTACGGTGATTGATCCATCTGTTTTTAATGTGAAATAAGAAGCAGAGAGTTCAAGAGCATTTTTTATATCTGCTCCAGTTATTTTAATTACTTTTAATGTGTTTGGATAAATATAATTAGAAACGATATCACGCATTGTTACATGTTCCGGGAAACCTGGAGATGTATTATGGAACAAACTTGTACAAGAAATTGATACATTAGCTATATTCATCTGTATTTTATTTATGAATTCTATAAAAGGATGATCATGCAAACGAGTTTGCATAGCATCTGAAATTTGCATGTCCCCTTGAATGATTCCAATAGGTTGATCAAGCCACTTTTGTGTTTTCTTTTCGTAATCGGCTACCAATGAAAGTACATCTTGGTCCGCCTCAAATCCTTGTACAGATAATAATTCAGAAGAACTCTCTTTTTTCACCCATTTATGTTTCGTTTTTTCGAATGTTACTTTTACTTTTCCAACTGAGTGTCCATTGCATCCGGTCTGTAAAATTGTTACACCGTTAGCCATTGTGTGAGAAATTTCACGGTGTTGGTGGCCTGTTAATAAGATATCTATGCCTTCAATTTCATGGCACATTGCATATCCTTGGTTTTCTCCTGTTAACACTTCAGTCGGTACCCCGGTTTGTAAATCTCGTTCAACTCCCCCGTGATACGCTACGACTAGTAAATCTGGTTTCTCATGTTTGCGAATATAAGAAACCCATTCTTTTGTAGTCTTTAATGCATCTTCAAATAGTAAATCTTTAATGTGATGGGACTGTTCCCAATTTGGTATGTAATGTGTTGTTACCCCTAAAATAGCAATTTTTATATTTGATTCAATATGTTTTATTACATATGGTTTCCCGAAATAAGGTTTTTTACTGTTTTTATCTAAAATGTTTGCTGATAGGTACGGGAAGTTCGCAGTAGTCACAGCATTATTTAATATATCCATCCCGTAATTAAATTCATGATTGCCGATAATTGCAGCGTCATACTGTAAGTAATTCGCTAATAAGGACATTGGGTTTTTTTTGTTTTTTTCGTATGTAACATAATGATAAGTAAATGGTGTTCCTTGAATAAAGTCGCCATTATCAATTAAAAGAACGTTTGTATTTTGGGAACGTTCTTTTTTTATAAGAGTAGAAATTTTAGCTAAACCAAGTTCTGCTGGGGAGTTATCTTGGTAGTGAATAGGATAAACAGTGCCATGTATATCGCTTGTTAATAAGATGTTTAAAGTTACAGTTTGATTTTGTTCCAATATGACTCACCTTTTCTATTGTTATCTTCCAATTCATCATATCAAATATGTGAAGAGAATTTTAATGTGAGTGTATAGAATGTGTAAAGATTCTGTAAATAATCAATTATTTGTAAAAATATGTGATATATTTCTTCATGTTTATGAAAGGTTATTTTATAACAATGAAAAATGGAGGCATTAATATGTTGAAAAAAGTTTTTGCAATGAGCACAACAGTTGTACTAGCAGCGGGATTATTAAGTGGCTGTGGAACGAAGGAATCAAGTAAAAATGAAGATACGAAAAAAGGGTATGTACCGAAGACTTTAAATGTTCAATTTGTTCCTTCTCAAAATGCAGATACGTTAGAGGCGAAGGCAAAACCGCTTGAGAAGCTATTAAGTGATAAGTTAAATATTCCAGTAAAAGTTAGTATTTCAACGAACTACAATACAATTGTAGAAGCGATGGCATCTAAACAAGTAGATGTAGGATTTTTACCGCCAACAGCGTACGTATTAGCACATGAAAAGAAGGCTGCAAATGTAATTTTACAAGCACAACGTTTTGGAGTAGATGATGAAACGGGAGCCCCTACAAAGGATTTAGTAGACTTTTATAAATCTGAGTTTGTTGTTAAGAAAGATTCAAATATTAATAGTGTAAAAGATTTAAAAGGTAAAAAAATTGGCTATCAAGATGTAACGTCATCAGCGGGATATGTGTGGCCTGCAGCTGTTCTATTAAAAGAGGGAATTGATCCGTTAAAAGATGTGAAACCTGTTACATTAAAAGGTCACGATCAGTCGCTTATTGCTCTTTTAAATGGTGACGTAGATGCGGCTGTTGTATTCCAAGATGCTCGTAATATTGTAAAAAAAGATTATCCGAATATATTTGATCAAACGAAAATAGTGAAATTTACTGAGAAAATTCCGAACGATACAATTTCTGTACGATCTGATTTAGATGCAGAGTGGAGCAAGAAATTACAAGATGCTTTCATTGAAATTGGAAAGAATGAGGAAGGTCACAAAATCATTAAAGAAGTATATTCACATGAAGGATATGTTAAATCTGATGATAGTAAATTTGACATCGTTCGTGAATATGGGAAGAAAGTAAAAACGCAATAATACATATGGAAATGGCAGCTAGCTGAAAGGGGATGTTTTCAGTTAGTTTGCCGTTTTGAATACATAGAAGGTAGGTAAGATGTGTGATAGAGTTTCGAAATGTTTCCAAAATGTATCCGAATGGCACAAAGGGATTGAATAATATAAATTTAAAGATTCAAAAAGGTGAGTTTATTGTAGTGGTCGGATTATCCGGAGCTGGAAAATCTACACTTCTCAGATCCGTAAATCGTCTTCATGAGATTACCGAAGGAGAAATCATTATTGAAGGTGAGTCTATTACTTCTGCGAAAGGAAAAGGATTAAGGCGTATGCGCCGGGATATCGGTATGATCTTCCAAAGTTTTAACCTTGTAAAGCGATCAACAGTATTAAAAAATGTATTAGCTGGTCGTGTTGGATATCATTCCACATTACGTACAACGTTAGGTTTGTTTCCGAAAGAAGATGTGGAGCTCGCATTTCAAGCGTTAAAAAGAGTGAATATTTTAGAAAAAGCATATGCACGTGCTGATGAATTATCAGGAGGACAACAGCAACGTGTATCGATAGCTAGAGCATTGGCGCAAGAAGCAAAAATCATATTGGCAGATGAGCCTGTTGCATCGTTAGATCCACTTACGACAAAGCAAGTGCTAGATGATTTGAAAAAAATTAATGAAGATTTTGGAATCACGACAATTGTAAATTTACATTCTATTGATTTGGCTAGACAATATGCGACACGCATTATCGGATTACATGCAGGAGAAATTGTTTTTGACGGTTTAGTAGAAGAAGCAACGGATGAAAAATTCGCTGAAATTTATGGGGACGTTGCTCAGAAAAGCGAATTATTAGAGGTGGCAGTAAAATGAATGAGGTGACGATATATTCAAATGAAATACCGAAGCCGCCGAGTAAATTGAAACATATGTTAACGTTTATTTTAGTTATTTTAATGCTGTGGAGTAGTAGTGTACAAGTAGATGCATCATTTTCAAAACTGGTAGGCGGTTTTCCAAATATGGTAGATCTATTGAAAGAAATGGTGCCACCTGATTGGAGTTATTTTCAAGTTATTACAACAGCGATGTTAGATACAATACGTATGGCGATTATTGGGACGACCTTAGGAGCGATTTTAGCTATTCCACTTGCATTGTTTGCAGCAAGTAATGTGTTTACTAACACATTTTTATACAGTCTAGCTCGAATGATTTTAAATTTTATACGAACAATACCAGATTTATTATTGGCGGCTATTTTCGTAGCGATTTTTGGAATTGGGCCACTTCCAGGTATTTTGGCTCTTACTTTTTTTTCAATTGGACTTGTAGCGAAATTGTTGTATGAATCAATTGAATCAATTGACCCTGGCCCACTAGAAGCGATGACAGCTGTAGGGGCTACTAAGGTACAATGGATTGTTTATGGGGTAATTCCGCAAGTAAAAGCACATTTTGTCTCCTATGTTCTTTATACATTTGAGGTGAACGTACGTGCAGCAGCTGTTTTAGGTTTAGTAGGAGCAGGTGGTATTGGACTATATTATGATCGTACACTTGGATTTTTACAATATAAACAAACTGCTTCTATAATTATTTATACCCTTATTGTTGTTTTGTTAATTGACTACATTAGTACATTGTTACGGGAGAAACTATAATGAATAGAACGACGATGATTGTGCCAAAACCGAAGAAACCGAGTATATATCGCTGGATTATTTTAATAGCACTTACAGTTGTATATGTATGGGCCTTTTCAGGAGTACCATTAGAGGGGATAAAGGACACAGCAGGTGAAATCACGAAAGCAATTATGACAGGGATATTGAATCCAGACTGGTCGTATGTATCTTTGCCAGATGGTGAAGATTTATTACATGGATTAATTGATACGTTGGCAATTGCAATATTAGGTACATTTATTTCTGCATTTTTATCTGTTCCGTTTGCCTTTTGGGCGGCAACGAATATGAGTAGTGGAAAATTAACTTCAGGATCTGGGAAATTTGTACTTAGTTTTGTTCGTACGTTTCCTGAATTAGTTATGGCTCTTTTATTTATAAAAGCTGTTGGTCCAGGCTCTTTTGCAGGAGTATTGGCCTTAGGATTACATTCTATTGGAATGTTAGGGAAACTATATTCAGAAGGAATTGAAAACATAGATAAAGGACCGACGGAAGCGTTACTAGCAACAGGAGCAAACCGTTTTCAAATACTTTGGTATGCAGTGTTACCACAAGTGTTACCGGATTTTCTATCGTATACGTTATACAGATTTGAAATTAATGTACGATCCGCTGCGATTTTAGGGGTTATTGGAGCAGGAGGGATTGGTACACCTTTAATTTTTGCGCTGAGTTCACGGAATTGGTCTCGTGTTGGGATTATTTTATTAGGTATCATTTTAATGGTAATTATAATTGATTGGATTTCAAGTTCGATTCGGAAACGGATTGTTTAACTTATTTGAAAAGCATCGAAGTTAGATGCTTTTTGTGTTTTTAAAAACGTATTAAAAAAAGTAAGTATAGAAGAAATTTGTATAAATATACAGATAATTCCCTTTCTTTTTAAAATAAAAATAATGAAAAAGTATGTCATATTGAATGCCCATACATTCCCGGGAACATTGATTTTTTTATAAAAAACCAAAAAAATATCAACATATTTGTCGATACATGTTGTATAATCTTGCGTGGGAAGCTATCATATAAATGTATAAAACGTTTACTAATATAAGCGAAGGGAAGAATAGCATGTCACATTCAATCGAACAACTTTCTATCAACACGATTCGCACATTATCCATCGATGCGATTGAAAAAGCAAACTCTGGTCACCCAGGAATGCCAATGGGTGCAGCACCAATGGCTTATACATTATGGACTCAATTTATGAAACACAATCCAAATAACCCAACGTGGTTTAACCGTGATCGTTTCGTATTATCTGCAGGTCATGGTTCAATGTTATTATACAGCCTACTTCACCTATCTGGTTATGATGTAACAATGGATGACTTAAAGAACTTCCGTCAATGGGGAAGCAAAACTCCAGGACATCCTGAGTACGGTCATACAGCTGGTGTAGATGCAACGACTGGTCCACTTGGACAAGGTATTGCAACTGCTGTAGGTATGGCAATGGCTGAAAGACATTTAGCTGCTAAATATAACCGTGATGCGTATAGTGTAGTAGATCATTATACATACGCTATTTGTGGTGATGGAGATTTAATGGAGGGCGTTTCTGCTGAAGCATCTTCATTAGCTGCTCATTTACAATTAGGTCGTCTTGTTGTGCTTTATGATTCAAACGATATTTCATTAGATGGCGATTTAAATCGTTCATTCTCTGAAAGTGTAGAAGATCGTTACAAAGCATACGGATGGCAAGTAATCCGTGTTGAGGATGGAAACGATATTGAAGCAATCGCGAAAGCAATTGAAGAAGCGAAAGCTGACGAAAAACGCCCAACGCTAATTGAAGTAAGAACGACAATTGGTTTCGGTTCTCCAAACAAATCAGGAAAATCAGCTTCACATGGTTCTCCACTTGGTGTAGAAGAAACGAAATTAACGAAAGAAGCATATGCTTGGACTGCTGAGCAAGACTTCCACGTAGCAGAAGAAGTATATGACAACTTCCGTAAAACAGTACAAGATGTTGGTGAAACTGCGCAAGCTGAGTGGAACACGATGCTAGGTGAATATGCACAAGCATACCCAGAATTAGCAAACGAATTCCAAGCAGCAATGAACGGTCAACTTCCAGAAGGTTGGGAGCAAAACCTACCAACTTATGAATTAGGATCAAAAGCAGCAACTCGTAATTCTTCTGGTGCTGTAATTAATGCAATTGCAGAGTCTGTACCATCATTCTTCGGTGGATCTGCTGACCTTGCTGGTTCTAACAAAACATACATGAATAACGAAAAAGACTTTACAAGAGATGATTACAGCGGTAAAAACATTTGGTACGGTGTACGTGAGTTCGCAATGGGTGCAGCAATGAACGGTATTGCACTACATGGTGGTTTAAAAACTTACGGTGGTACGTTCTTCGTATTCTCTGATTACTTACGTCCAGCAATTCGCCTTGCAGCATTAATGCAATTGCCAGTAACGTATGTATTCACACATGACAGTATCGCTGTTGGTGAAGATGGTCCAACACATGAACCAATCGAGCAATTAGCAGCGCTTCGTGCAATGCCAAACGTTTCTGTTATCCGTCCTGCTGATGGTAACGAATCTGTTGCAGCTTGGAGACTTGCTTTAGAATCTACAAACAAACCAACTGCTTTAGTATTAACTCGTCAAGACCTTCCAACATTAGAAGGTGCAAAAGATGATACGTATGAAAAAGTAGCAAAAGGTGCATATGTAGTTTCTGCAAGCAAGAAAGAAACGGCTGATGTAATCTTACTTGCAACTGGATCTGAAGTAAGCCTAGCTGTTGAAGCTCAAAAAGCATTAGCAGTAGACGGCGTTGACGCAGCGGTTGTCAGCATGCCATCTATGGATCGCTTCGAAGCTCAAACTGCAGAGTACAAAGAATCTGTATTACCAAAAGCAGTAACAAAACGTTTCGCAATCGAAATGGGTGCTACATTCGGATGGCACCGTTACGTAGGTCTTGAAGGAGATGTGTTAGGTATCGATACATTCGGTGCTTCTGCTCCTGGTGAGAAGATTATGGAAGAGTATGGATTTACTGTAGAGAACGTTGTTCGTAAAGTAAAAGAAATGCTTTAATGATTTCAGAAAAATCTCTCCGGCATGGAGAGGTTTTTCTATGTAAATGAGTTTTTTCGACAGAAAAAGTTTTTTATCTCTCCGCAGTCAGACAATCATTGCAAATTTTCTTATATATAATGAAGAGAAAAGGTTGTCCAGATTGGGAGTGGAAAAATGAAAACGTATGAATTGTATTTAATTCAAGAGGATATTGCGAAAGCTTATTTTGGTCGTGAATATTTGTTTTTTGATTTATTTGCTCGATTTTCAGAATCTGGGTCCCTTTCGGAGAAAAAAGTGTTATATAAGCAAATGATGTATATAACGATGCCATTGCAAGTAATGAAAATTCATCATAAATTAGAACAAGCTTTGCGCGTTCTTGGTAAATATGATAGAACACATCATACACATACACTTTATACGGGAGCGGAGTACGGCGAAATAATGGTGAAACCGCACTATATTCGTATGAATACCTCTGGAAATGTCTCTATGGAAACAACATTCTTTGAGGTGTTAAGAAAGTGTGAATTAACATTTTTAGCTATGGATTATGAAAATACAAAGTACGGATGGCTGAATCCTCTAAAACAAGTACGAACATATGTGTAAAAAATGTCGAATTGTATCTTGTCTTATTGAAAAGGTTTTAGTACACTGTAAGGTAGACAACATGAAGGAGGAAAATATATGCCAATTTGGTTAGGTATTCTAGTGGGCGTAGTAGCACTAGTAGCAGGCGTGGCGTTAGGATTTTTCATTGCCCGCAAATATATGATGAATTACTTACAAAAAAATCCACCAATTAACGAACAAATGTTAAAAATGATGATGATGCAAATGGGACAAAAACCTTCCCAAAAGAAAATCAATCAAATGATGAGCGCAATGAACAAGCAACAAATGAAATAAGCGCTAAAAGACACTCGCTAAGAGTGTCTTTCTTTTTGTTAGTTATAGTTTTTAAAACTTTTAAAAATTCTGTATTTTTGGTAAACTGAAAACATCGCTCATTTTAAGGGAGGAGGAAAAAAATGAAAGTGTTTATGAATTTAGCGTGGTTTTTTAAACAAGAAAAACGAGCGTACATAACTGGAATTATTTTATTGTTTGGCGTTGCACTTTTAGAACTTGTAGCACCAAAAGTAATTGGAATCGTTGTAGATGAAATTAATGATGGAACATTGACGACCGATAAGTTACTAAAATGGGTTGTACTATTAGTAATTGTAGGCATTACGATGTACATATTACGTTACATATGGCGTATTATGATTTTCGGGTCTTCATTAAAATTAGCTCGCCAATTACGAAAAAATTTATATGAACATTTTACAAAGATGAGTCCATCTTTCTATCAGTCAAATCGAACAGGTGATTTAATGGCACATGCGACCAATGATATTCAAGCGATCCAGCAAACTGCTGGAGCAGGTGTTTTGACGCTTGTTGACTCATTAGCTGTCGGAGGATGTGTACTCGTAGCGATGGGTTTTACAATTAGCTGGAAGTTAACATTATTAAGTTTAATTCCAATGCCGATTGTAGCTATTTCGACAAATTATTATGGAACTTTATTACATAAAAGGTTTCATAAAGCACAGCAATCGTTTTCGGAAATCAATGATAAAGTGCAAGAGAGTATGAGTGGAATGAAAGTGATTCGCTCGCTTGGACAAGAGAAAGAAGATTTGCAGGCGTTTCGAAGAAAATCAGAAGATGTTGTACATAAAAATGTGTTAGTTGCACGTATTGATTCGTTATTTGATCCGACAATCTCTCTTATCGTTGGATTTTCTTTTTTAATCGCAGTATGTTATGGATCGGTATTAGTTGTAAGAGGTGAATTAACAGTAGGTGATCTCGTTACATTTACGACATATTTAGGTACCCTCGTTTGGCCAATGTTAGCGTTTGGATGGTTATTCAATATTATGGAGCGTGGGCGTGCTTCATATGACCGTGTAGAAAAAATTCTTTCACAAAAATCAGATGTAGTAAATAGCGAAAAAGCTGTACAGACAATAGCGAGCGGTAATGTTTCGTTTGCCGTTGATTCATTTTCGTATAAGAAAAATGAATTGTTACATTTAAACGATATTCACTTTGATTTGAAGAAGGGCGAAACGCTAGGAGTTGTAGGACGTACAGGCGCAGGGAAAACAACTTTATTAAAATGTTTAATCCGTGAGTATGATCATTTTAATGGTGAATTAAAAATTGGGGAGCGAGATATTCGAGATATAACACTTCATGGTGTCCGTTCTGCCATTTCATACGTGCCGCAAGATCATTTTTTATTCTCAGCAAGTATTGGTGAGAATATTGCCTTTGGAAAGGCGGATGCTACATATAATGAAATTACCCAAGCTGCAGAGATTGCTTGTATTCATAATGACATCCTCCAATTTTCAGAAGGATATGAAACAGTAGTAGGGGAAAGAGGTGTTTCGTTATCTGGTGGTCAAAAACAGCGAATCTCTATTGCTCGTGCTTTATTAACAAATGCTGAAATTTTAATTTTGGATGATTGTTTATCAGCAGTAGATGCAAAAACAGAAGAGACGATTTTAAGTGCCTTAAAGAGGGAAAGAGCAGGGAAAACGACGATTATTACTGCACACCGATTAAGTGCAATTCAGCATGCCAATCTTATTCTTGTTGTTGATGAAGGTAGAATTGTACAAAGAGGTACACATGAGGAATTAATGAAGGAAAACGGCTGGTATAAGGAAATGTATGAAAGCCAGCAATTAGAAGCTTTAGTCGAGAAAGGAGGCGTATGATGGTAGAGAAGAAGCGAAGTGATTTAAGTAGATTGCTTTCCTATATGAAGCCATATAAAGGGTTGCTATCTTTAGCATTTATCTTTTTAGTTGGTGCGACAGTAACGGAAATGATGGGTCCTTTTTTAATTAAACAATTCCTCGATGAACACCTAGTACCGCGGGATTTTGAACGATCAGCGCTCGTTACTTTATTTGTAATTTACATAGTTGCTCATTTATTAAAAGTATTATTTACGTATTTAAATCTATTGTACTTTCAGAACATTGCTTTTAAGATTGTTCAAGATATGCGAGTTGAAGTATATGAACATGTTCAAAAGCTGTCATTAAGTTTCTTTGATCGTACGCCGATTGGTACACTTGTATCGCGTATAACAAATGATACGGAAGCGATTAAAGATTTTTATGTTAGTGTATTATCAACATTTGTGAAAAATGTAGTCTTTTTAGTAGGTATTTTAGTAGCGATGTTTTTATTAGATGTAAAATTAGCGCTATTTTCTCTCGTATTAATTCCGATAATGTTTGCGATTATGGTATTATATCGCCGGAAAAGTGCAGCTTTTTATTTAGAAGTACGTAATCAACTAAGCGTGTTAAATGCAAAGTTGAACGAGTCCATACAAGGAATGAATATTGTTCAAGTGTTCAGACAAGAAAAACGTATGAGAAAAGAGTTTGAAGAAGTGAATAATAAACATTATAGTGCAGGGCGACGTACTTTGAAGTTAGACGCATTACTTTTACGACCAGCTACGGATTTAGTGCATATTGTAGCTATTGCGTTAGTACTAGGTTTATTTGGGATTGATGCTTTAAAGAGCCCTGTTGAAGTAGGAGTTTTATATGCTTTTGTTAACTATATACATCGTTTCTTCCAACCTGTAAATGAGATGATGATGAAATTGTCCTTTTTCCAACAGGCACTTGTTTCGTCATCACGTGTATTTCATTTAATGGACGAGAAAGATTTAGCACCGGTTCAAAAAGGCAATGAGAATCCTCAAGTTGTGGATGGGGATATTGAATTTAAAAATGTTACTTTTTCATATGATGGAAAGCGTGACGTTTTAAAAAATGTATCATTTCACGTGAAACAAGGGCAAACGGTTGCTTTTGTTGGGCATACTGGTAGCGGAAAAAGTACGATTATGAATTTGTTAATGCGATTTTATAATATTAAGTCAGGAAATATTGTAATAGACGGTGTAGATTTAGAAAAATTTGAAGAACGAGAAATTAGAAAGAAAATAGGACTCGTATTGCAAGATGCATTTTTATTTGCTGGAAATGTAAAGCAAAATATTCGTATGTATAATGAAGAAATTACGGATGAAGAAGTAAAAGAAGCTGCTCGATTTGTGCAAGCAAATACGTTTATTGAAAAGTTACCAAAACAGTATGAAACAGAAGTAGTAGAAAGAGGTGCAGCATTTTCAAGCGGTCAACGACAATTAATTGCTTTTGCTAGAACGATAGCAACGAATCCGAAAGTATTAGTATTAGATGAAGCAACAGCTAATATCGATACAGAAACAGAAGAGGCTATTCAAACAGCGTTGCAACAAATGCGAAAAGGTAGAACGACGATAGCCATTGCGCATAGGTTATCTACAATTCAAGATTCAGATCAAATTTTTGTGATGCATGATGGAGAGATAGTAGAAAGAGGAACACATCAA
The DNA here is from genome assembly GCF_008274905.1 of Bacillus sp. JAS24-2. Lineage (NCBI taxonomy): Bacteria > Bacillati > Bacillota > Bacilli > Caryophanales > Bacillaceae > Bacillus > Bacillus sp. JAS24-2. The sequence continues at coordinate 3,476,132 of NZ_CP031068.1, read as the reverse complement.
GAATTACTAAGTGAGCAAGGTTTGTATTATAATATGTACTTGCTACAAAATAAAGTGAGTTTGCAAAAGGCCTTGTAATACAAGGTCTTTTTTATTTTGTATACAACATATGTTTACTCTTTGTTTCTATAGCATAAATGTTGTGTCCTCTTATGAAACTTGTACATATTGTATGTATACGAAGTAAAAAAATTGATAGGAGATTTTATATGCAAAACAGATCAAGTTCAAATGTTACGTTTATTGATGTGTCTCATTGGAAAGGGAATATTGATTGGAATGCAGTGAAGGCATCTGGAATTCCAGCAGCGTATGCAAAAGCGACAGAAGGTGTAAACTACATTGATCCTACTTTTACTAAGAATGTACAAGCAGCACGAAATGCGAATGTATTAATTGGTGCATACCATTTTGCACGCCCAGAACAAAATGATGCAATTTCAGAGGCGAAATATTTTGTGGGTATATTACAAAATAACCAGACAGACTTAATGCCAGTTCTGGATTTAGAATCACCAACAGATCCGAGCAACAGTAATTTAACTGGTAACGCTATATCGAATTGGGCAAGAAGCTTCATAAATTATGTGAAACAGGCTACTGGAAAAGATGTAATGTTATATACAGGAGTTTGGTATATTAATGAGTTCGGAATTAGCGGATTAAGTGATATACCGCTTTGGATTGCTAAATACTCGAGTACACCGCCTGCTGATGCTGGTGGATGGACAGCGTGGACAGCGTGGCAGTACACAGATTCTGGACAAATTTCAGGCGTAGGAAATTGTGATGTATCAGCTGCAGTTTCATTAGAAGCTTTAAAAGGGAATGGAGCAAGTGGTGGAGGTAATGTTTCCCCGCCTAATAATGCAACTCCAGTGTACGGGGTTGCTATAATTAATGGAGATAATGTGAATTTGAGAAGTGGACCATCTTTACAGTCTAGTGTAATTCGCCAATTGAATCGTGGCGAAACATATGAAGTTTGGGGAGAACAAGATGGATGGCTTTGTTTAGGGACAAATCAGTGGGTATATAATGATCCGAGTTATATTCAGTATAAACATTATGTGGCGACTATTACTGGTGATAATGTAAATTTGCGTGATGCTCCATCATTAAATGGAAATGTTATAAGACAGTTACATCATGGTGAATCGTATCGAGTATGGAGTAAGCAAGATGGATGGCTTTGCTTAGGGACAAATCAATGGATATACTACGATCCGAGTTATATTCAGTATGGTGTACAATAGAGTGAAAATAAAAGGTGCCCCGTCAGAGGTGCCTTTTATTAAAAATATACAACTTTTACAAAGTCTATATCGAAACCATAGTATACTATAGTAGATATATTTATAAAAAATAATCAAAAATGAAATAAAGGGGTAAAAATATGAATTATGTGCTAATAGGTGCGGTTTTAATATTATTAGCTGTAGTATTTGTGCTGTTTTATAAAAATAAACAGTTAGAATCAGAGAGTCAGCAAGTAGAATTTGAAAAGAAACAAGCAATTGAAACGTATAAAAATGAAATTGCAGCTACGGTGATAGAGCATAAAGAACAACAAAATAATTTAAAAAATATGGAACAGAAAAAATACAATGATTTACAAGTAAGTGCAAATAGAGAAATTGAAAATATGCGTATGATGAAAAATCAATTAGCTATGCAGTATAGTAAAGAACGTAGTGAAATGCAAAATAAACATAATAACGAAATACATATGTTTCAAAAATTAATTGCAAATTTACGAGAATATACTAAAAACGGTGCTGAAATGAATACGTACGAAACATTACATTATATGAAGCGAGGATTCATAGAGCAAGGCATCATATTAGATGCTGAATTTCAAGTCATGCCGAATGTTTTTATTAAAAATAATAGTGAAATAAACGATAATAGAATCCATCATCTCATCTTGTGCAAAACTGGTATTTATCTACTGGAGACGAAAGAATGGAACGAGAAATTAATTCATGGTTTAACGAAAGAAAATGCTGGTATATATTCATTTATGATTGATGAAATGGGTAAGTATCAACAAGAAGTTGATAAAGAAGAGACATTTGAATATATAGTAGGTAAAGATTCGTCAACTATACAAGTGAAAAATGAAGGAAATCCAGTATATAAGGCGAAGAAACTATCTCAAATTTTATACAATTGTTTGAAAGAAATGCAGGCTAATAGTATAAAAGAAAAGGTAAAACCAGTTGTATATTTTTATAATGAAAATGGAAAAGAAATAATAGATCTTTCTAGTGAGGAAACACCTAGATTAAAAAATCGGGAGCAAATTGTAACGTTCTTCAGAAATGAAATCTTAGCAGGGAAAGTAGTATATACAGTGCAAGAATTAGAACAGATTCGAGAAATGATTAGCCGGATGAATTATATAGTGAGTTAAAAGGGGAGATCTTTCTGAACGCTATGCTACGTGGCATTTTGTATGTCTATTTTTGTTTGTATATAGTAATGTACATTCTATTTATATTCGTCATTGATATGGTCCATATACCCTTAAGTGTAAGGAGCATTTTTGTAGTATTCATACCATTTGTTTTATTAGTCATGATTCAAAGGGCTATTTTATATGTTTCTAAAAATCGTAATGAAGAAAAGAAGCAAATGTTGGGGGTTTTAATAGTAGCACTCATACCATTAATAGTGTGCACTGTACAACTAAGTGTAAATGAATATACATCAAAGTTTAATCAAAATAGATGGTTAAATCATGCAGATAAGCGGGTATATATGGTAGATGATCTATTACAAAAATATAAATTAATAGGGAAATCAAATGAAGAAATTATACAATTGTTAGGAGCTCCAACGGAAACGAGAAGTGGGGAAGAAGGAGTTACCACTTTGTATTATCTTGGGACTGAACGTGGCTTTATTCCAATAGATAGCGAACAGCTTGTTTTCCAATTTGATAGAGATGGAAAAGTCATGGAATATACGGTGCATAAAGATTAAAGAAACGTAGAGGGAAGCTATATGTTATAGCTTCTTTTTTATTTTTCAATATGTCACGGAAGGGGGAGAAGGTTTTTGAGTGGAATAAGGAATGAAAGCGGAGGTGATGCATATATATAGATGCATTGGGTGATTATTAGTCCGATTGGTGAGGGGTAATAATTAATAAGTACGGACAAAAACCCCACTCATTAAAGTTTTACTTTATCATATTGTATAAATGAAAAGGAGGTAAGACGGTGAAAGCAATCCCGACTGATGTCCTGAGTAAAGAATTGATGGAAAGAGAAGGAGTTATATCTATTACAGTAAAGGAATTTGAAAAAATAGAAGTAGCTGGAGTAGTGGTCGCTGGTCCAGCGGTTATTTTGATTAATCAAGATTAAGTACATATTTTTGAAATAAAAAGCATCCGTCTAGGATGCTTTTTATTTGTATGTAAGGATAAATATGATGGATAATTGTGTTACTGGAGGGAAAGTCTGTGGCAATTATTATAACAATGTTAGTAATGGGTATTTTATTAGGATTTGTTGGAGCTGGAGGAGCTGGGTTTATTATCGCGATACTCACTTTAGTATTTCATATTCCTATTCATGTTGCTCTTGCAACATCTTTAACTGCAATGGCATTTACGACATTATCAGGTGTTGTCAGTCATTACCGTGAAGGCAATGTTGCATTTATTATAGGCGGGATTGTTGGAGGATTTGGCGCAATTGGCTCTTATATTGGTTCTAAATTTGGTTCACTTATACCAGCACATCTTCTTCATTGGTTTACAGCTGGGATGTTATTTTTATCGGCAATTTTTATGTTTATTAAATTAATTATGTTCCAAAACAAAGAACAGTCATCTTTATATAAGCATAAAGAGTTTTCCATGAACTACTTGTTGAAATGTATATGCCTTGGATTAGTTACTGGAATGATGGCTGGTTCATTTGGGATTGGTTCTGCACCGTTTATTCAGCTTGGATTAATGGTTCTATTGAGACTAACGATTCAGCAATCTGTAGGGACAACGATGCTTGTTATATTACCGATTGCAATTGGGGGTGGGCTAGGATATAGTTCGGAAGGATATTTAGATTATATATTGTTATTGCAAGTATTAATCGGGACCATGTTAGGGGCATATATTGGCGCGAAGTTTACAAATTATGCACCGCGAATGCTTTTGAGGTTTTCGATGATTATGACACCGGTTTTAGCTGGATGTATGCTATTGATGGAATAAGGTGAAATTATAATAAGTAGGGGGTTACTGCTTACAAATAGCGGGATAAAATTAATATAGCAAACTATTAATATATTTTACGAATGAATTATGTAGGTAATTCATATTTCCCATATAAAAGGATTTGTTTTAATATTATGAGTGTAAAGTTCGAGTATTCGAAGTACTACTTGAATTATATCCCTATCCCTTTTCTAAAAATGCGAACAAGTTTTGCCCTATTCTATTCAATAGTTAATTGTATAGAAATATATTGTTCGATGACCATTATGGAACGTACATAATGGGAAAATCCCGATCCTTAAAGAGGATGCCCCTAATCTTCATGTGAAAATATGATCGGATAAGAAAGCTGACCAATTGATGGTCAGCTTTCTTTTTGTTCAAAAACAATTTTTTCTTTAATTTCTGTTTGTAATAATACAGTTTTTCCGAAGCGACGTTTGCATTCCGCACGCACTTTTTCAATGGCTAGTAGCTGAGTAGTGGCGGGAACTGTGACAATAGCTTGGCGAGGCTTTCGATTTTCTTCACAAAAGACACATTCCACAACATAATTAGAAATCATATTTTCATCCTTCCAGTTTTAATTTCTAAGAAGGGATTGCCTATGAAGTTGATGTAATCTTTCGTCATTGTTTTATTTTTTTCCTCTTTTTTTCAAGGGGAAAATAAAAAAGAGGGCGAATTTTAGTAGGGGAGGGATGTTTATGGAGAGATGGATAGGTAGTGCAGCGGTATGTGTAAATGAAAGAAAGGAAGTTTTAATGGTACTGCAGGGCAAAGAGGGAGAAGAAAAAAGGTGGTCTGTCCCAAGTGGAGGACTTGAAAAGGGAGAGACACTAGAAGAATGTTGTATTAGGGAAGTTTGGGAAGAAACAGGTTACAATGTGGAAGTTGTAAATAAAATATATGAAAAAGAGGGTATTACATACGGTGTTCCAGTGTATGTCCATTATTATTTTGTTAAACAAATAGGCGGTAATATGAAAATCCAAGATCCTGATGAGTTAATACATGAAATTGCTTGGAAAGGGATACATGAAGTTGAACAATTGTGTTTAGCTTTTCCAGAGGATTATGAATTGCTGTGCCAATATATAGATAAAGAAGCAAGTATGTAAATACTTGCTTCTTTAATGTATCCAAGACAAGAAAAGCGGAACGATAACTAAACTAGCGCCTGCTGTTAAAAGCATAGATAAACTTGCAATTGTTCCTTCCACAGGACCGATTTCGAATGCTTTTGATGTACCGGTTCCATTTGCGCTTGTTCCTAACATAATACCTTTTGCGATTGCTGTTTTAATACGGCAAATACGTATGAGAGAAGGACCGAGCAATGCTCCTGTTAAGGCAGTTAAAACGACAAATACAGCAGTTAATTGTGACATGCCACCAATCATTTCTGAAATAGCCATTGCGATTGGTGTTGTTACGATATGTGGCGCTAAACTATGTTCTAGTGATGAATCAATTTGAAAATAATTTGCTAGTAGTGCTGAAGTAATGACTGATAAAAACGAACCGACAATGACATTAAGTAAGATAGCCATTCCATGTTTCTTTAATAAATCAAAGTATTTATAGATTGGCCATGCAAAAGCAACTGTTGCGGGTTTTAATAATTCAGTTAACCAATGACCACCAGATTCATATGTTTCATAAGGTGTATCTAATCCGAGCAATAAAGCAATTAAAATAATGGGACAGACGAGAAGAGGAGAAAGTAGACTCCAATTCCAGCGTTGATACATTTTTTTTGATAGCCAATATGTGAATAGTGTTAATAGTAAACAAAGAAATCCGATCATTGCGTTGATCCTTTCCGCTTTAGTAGCAATTCTGTTAAAAGTCCTGTAACTAAGGTAACGCAAAGAGTGCTAATCATAATAATTAAAATGAGATCGATTCCATATTGTGTTAGTGTATCTCTGTAACGTATGACAGCGACTGCAGAAGGGATGAAAAATAAAATAAGTTCTTTTAATAAAAAATCTGCTCCGTCCTGTATCCATTCTTTTTTAACTAGGTTAAATTTTAATGAAATTAATAATAAGAAAATACCGATTATACTTCCTGGAACTGGGAGGTGTGCCTGTTTTGCAATCCATTCACCTGTCCAAGCGAAACAAAATAGTAATAAAATTTGTCCGCTTAACTTCCACCATTTCATACAGTAACCACCTCTTTCTTTTGTTACATAAAAATTGTAAAAAAGAATTAACAATTTCTACTATACGTTCATTCAAAATATTTGTCTAATATATAAATTGTATGTTATTAATATATAAGACATATTAATCGAAAGTGAAAAGGGTGTCCAAAAATGGAATTACGGCATTTGCAATATTTTGTTGTTGTGGCAGAAGAGTTACACTTTGGACGGGCGGCTGCTCGTTTACAAATGACACAACCACCACTTAGTCAACAAATACAGCAATTAGAAAAAGAAATGGGAGTTACATTATTTTCAAGAACGAAAAGAAAGGTTGAACTAACAGAAGCAGGAGAAATGTTTTTAAAAGAAGTAAAAAAGGCGTTTGAACAAATTGAAAAAGCAGTAGAAGTTGCACAAAGTGCACAAAGGGGAGAAGTAGGATCACTTTCAATTGGTTTTGTAGGTGCGGCGATATATGATATTTTACCATCAATTGTTAGGGAATATAGAAAGAAATTTCCGAGAGTGTCTGTTGCATTACATGAATTGTCAACACCAGATCAAGTTCATGCACTTCATGATAACCGTATCGATATTGGCTTTTTACGTCCACCAATTCCAACGCAATTATTAGAATTAGAGCCAATTCAAAGGTTATCTTGCACTTTGTGTTTACCAAAGGCACATCCACTTGCAGAGAAAGATGAAATACATATAGAAGATTTACGAGATGAGCCGTTTGTATTTATTACGAGACCAGTATGGCCAGCTTTGTATGATACAATTTTATCTCTTTGTAGAGAAGTTGGATTTAGTCCACGTATTGTACAAGAAGCAACAGAGTATCAAACAGTTATGGGGCTTGTAGCAGCAGGGATTGGAATTACAGTAATACCCGTGTCGGCAAATAAGTTATATAAAACAGAAGTTGTATATAAAGAGTTATATGATTCTAATTTCGTTGCAGAAATGTCAGTGGCTTACAAAAAAATGAATAGTAATCCAGAGCTGCTAGAGTTTTTAAAAATTGCAAGAGAGAAGAAAAGAATAGAATAGAAGTAGAAGATGAGTAATAGTAGTAACAGAAAATGGATTTGATTCAAATCCATAAAAGTACACCTTATTAAACAATAAAGCGGAAATGCAACTTAAGTTGCATTTCCGCTTTATTGTTCTTTTTTTAGCTCGATACTAAATAGATAAACGTGTTCATTTTCTTTTAAGAGTAAATCAATACCCTTTTCTTCGTCAATTGTAGGGACGCTTACAGTTTCTTTACTGGTTTGGATTACAGCAGCTAAAGTTGTTTTTTGATTGTATTTTAAATTTTTTATAGATTGGATTGTAGTAGTTGCAGAGCTATTTACGCTTGGTGGCGCTTCTTCAGGAACAAGTGTTGAACCACCTTCAATATTCAGATACCACTGCCTTTTTTCTTGTATATCTTTATCAAATTGGAAATGTGGTGGTAAAAAAGAAAGCTTTACTTTCTTTTTTGAAAAATGTGAGGTAGCTATATTAGCAATTTCTTTTGTTTTCTTACCATTGTTATAATAATCAATTGTAGCATTTATTTCATCTTTATCATTTTTAAGCGTAACGTTATAAAATATGCTATTTCCTTCTTGAAAAGGAGTCATTTGTAAAATAGAAGCTTGCTCTTTTGTTAATTTGTATGGCTCAACAATGGCAACTTCATTGTTTTTTATTTGGCTACAACTTGTGAGTAATAATAAACACAAGATTGATAGTAATTTTATACGCATGCAACCTCCTCCTTTTTACAATTATATTCTAAATGTGATTTTTTATCATTTCGTTTTCTAGGACTAAAGACTTAGAAGAAATTCCGATTGTAGTGCGATGTTTAAAATGTCATATTTTTATACACTAGTAGTATAGAATGCGTATGTAATAAGGTAGGGGAAGAATTTTATGTCTTTATGTCGGTTAGCGAGAAAAAATATTATAACATTTGCTACCAAAAGGATGAAGCAATTTATGTGGATTGCTATGAGTACTATGATTTTGTTTTTTATGATATCGTTACAATTTAATGAAGGAGCTATTTTGAAAGTAGGGAATGCATTTGTATTTCAAATGTACTTTTACACACTTTTTATTGTACTAATTTTCATATGTATTTTTACTACATATAAAATGATGTACTCCCTTTTGCATGTGAGGAGGGAGGAGTTTATATCTTATGTAGAAGAAAATATGAAAAGAAAAGAGGTACTATGTGTATTATGTCAGGAGCAATTATTCATTTATGGAGCAGCATTTGTTTTTGGATTAATTAATGGGATGCTATTTTTGAAATTATTCACGGTTATCTTTATGAAAGTCGCAGGGATACAAGGAATAAATAGTGCGCCAATTACAATATATGCAGTTGTAATTATTAGTGTAATTATGATGACTGTCGTTTTAATATCGATGATGCAATGTTATCGATTTGTTCGAAATTTAAAAGATGGAAATTCGTTGCGGTTTAAAGAAAGGGCATGAGAAATCATGCTTTTTTCTATTTTACACATAAAAATAATCATGTTACAGTGAAAAGACCTGACAAAGAATGGGAAGGAAAGGTTGTATAGAATGACAAATGAACAATCAATTGTAAAAGTCGATCGGTTAACGAAGCAAATCGGATCAAAGACACTTGTACAAAATATTAGTTTTGAAGTGAAAAAAGGCGAGGTTGTCGGTTTACTCGGACCAAACGGTGCTGGAAAAACGACTTTAATGAGAATGATGGTTGGTATGATCCGTATGACAGAAGGTGAAGTATGGATTGATGGTCAATCTGTGAAACAGCAATTCGAAAAAACAGCTGCGAAAATTGGAGCGGTAATTGAGACACCTGAATTTTATCCTTTTTTGAGCGGCTATGAAAATTTAACATATTTCGGACGAATGAATGGTAATGTGACCGAAGAACGCATCGATGAAGTAGTGAAATTGTTAGGGATGGGACAAGTAATTGATCGCAAAGTAAAAGCGTATTCACTCGGCATGAGACAACGTTTAGGAATCGCTCAGGCACTTATTCACGATCCAGACGTGTTGATACTGGATGAACCGACAAATGGATTAGACCCTAGTGGAATACATGAAATGAGAATGTACATAAAAAAAATTGCACATGAACAAGGAAAAGCTGTACTTGTATCAAGTCACTTACTTTCAGAAGTTGAATTAATGTGTGACAGAGTTATCATTATTCAGCACGGGGAATATGTGGCTACGCAAAATATTCAGCATAGCCAAAGCGAAGAGATGGAGACGATCCGTATACGTGTAGATGATGCGAATAAAGCAGCAGAAATATTAGGGCATGATGTTTTAGTAAAAGATAATGAATTACTTATTAATGTAAAAGATGAAGAAATCCCAAATGTTATTCGTACATTGCTTGAGAAAAATATTCAAGTGTATCGTGTATATGAAGAAAGAAAAACGTTAGAAGAGCAATTTTTAGAATTAACAGGGGGAAAAGATATTGTTTAATTTAGTATATAACGAACTGTATAAAATATTTAAGCGGAAGCGAACGATTATTCCATTTGCAGTTATTGCAGTATTAATAATCGGATTAGGATGGGTTACGGTAAAGTATTTTGAACCGGAAACAAAAGGATGGAAAGTAGATTATACAGAACGAACTGTAGAAATTGAGAAAAAGCTTGGCATGAAAAAAGAAGCTATTTTAGCAGAAAAATCAGGGGATGAGCTTGTAAAAGAATACCAGCTTAAGATGAAGCATTTAGATACGGATACAGCACCGGCAAGCAGTTCTCCACTTTCTTTCATGAGAGATACAGGTTTTATCGTATTTCCAATTTTGCTCCCATTTATCCTCGTGTATGCAAGTACAATTTTTGCGAATGAATATAGCTGGGGAACATATAAATTTTTAACGATACGACCAGCGAGTCGCTTTAAAATTTTAACAGCAAAATTTTTAGCAATTGTTATATTTACAGCTTTATTATTTATATTTAATATGATCTTCTCCGCTTTATGTGGACTTGTTATTTATAAATTCCAACAGCCTGCATGGAGTGAGTTTATTTTCCAAGATGGAAATATAATAAAACAAAACATTTTTGTAGAAGCAAGTAAATATTATGTTTTATCGTGGTTACCAACGGTTGTGTACGCATCGTTTGCATTTATGATTTCTGTGTTAACAAGATCTAGTGGAGGTGCAATTGGTATTTCACTATTCCTTGCTTTATCAGGCAATATTGCGCTATTAGCAGCCACTAGATATAACTGGGCGAAATATTTATTGCCAGCAAACACAGATTTATATAGTATTTCAAAGAATGGAAGTTTTATTGATGGAGTAACATTCCCGTTTGCATCATGTATGTTGTTACTTTATTTGTTCGTATTTTTATGTATTTCATATACTGTGTTTTTAAAACGTGATTTAACTTAATAAGAAAAGCCGTTCAGGGTGCTGAGATGCACTTTGAACGGCTTTTTTTATGAGAATTGTTTAAGTGCTCTTTCGGCTAGTAAAGCAAAGTATTCTGCACTTATAGGCAGTGCCTCTTCATTAATTGTAAAAGCAGGATGATGCCATTCATGTGTACCGCTCGTTCCCATAAAGACGAATGAACCTGGTATTTCCTGTTGGTAAAATGAGAAATCTTCTCCAGCCATTGACGGACTAGGCGAGATGATATTAAGATTCATCTTTGTGGCAACTTGAGTAGATAAGTCTGTAAGAGCTTTATCGTTGTGAACAGCAGGAGGACCTGAATAAAAACGGAATTTCGTTTTTACACCTAATGCATCAGATACACCTTTAATAATACGCTCCATGAGTGCTGGAATCTTTTCACGTGTTTCAGCTTGGAATGTGCGAATCGTTCCTTCTAACGTAGCTTTTTCAGGAATCACGTTCCACGTATTTCCTGCATGAATATTTGTAACACTAACAACTGCATTATGAGATGAACTTATATTTCGGCTTACAATTGTTTGCAGTGCCATCACAATTTGAGAGGATGCGACAATAGGATCTACTCCAGCATCTGGTACAGCCGCGTGTGTACCAACTCCGTGAATTTCAATTTCAAATCGATCAACTCCGGCCATCAGTGGACCATCTTTAATGCCAATTGTACCTATTGGTAAATCAGGTTTATTATGCATGCCGAAAATCGCTTGCGCATTACGTAAATGTCCAGCATCAATAACTTTGCAAGCGCCATTACTACTTTCTTCAGCTGGTTGGAATATGAAGCGAACCGTTCCATTTAGGGAAGATTCTCTTTCTTTTAATAAGAAAGCAGTACCTAAAATAGCAGCTGTATGAAAATCGTGTCCACAAGCATGCATTTTCCCTCGTACTTTAGATGCATAGGACAAATGTGTTTCTTCTTGAATAGGAAGGGCATCAATATCAGCACGAACTGCTACAATTGGTCCGTTTTTATTACCAGACACTTCAGCGATAATTCCTGTTTCTAAATTGGAATCAATGATAGTAATGTTTTTTTCTTCTAACCAATTTTTTATTGCTTTTGTTGTTTCGAACTCTTCATATGATAGTTCTGGATACTCATGTAAATGTCGACGGATGGAAATAAGTTTTTCTTTTAGTTGATTTGAAATAGATACCATGTAGTATGCCTTCTTTCTTCAGCAAAATATTTATCATAAGTATACAACAATAAAAGAGAGGATTCTCAAATGAAAATCCTCTCTCGTTTATCCCATAAAAGCCCGATTGGTTCAACTAATTAAAGTTTCACTTTATGCTGCGACTTTTTTATGCGTATGATGTTTACGATAACGTCCACGCATTGCGTATGCAATTTGCGGGATTGCAATCCCAATTAATATAAGTGATACACCGAACCATTGTGAAGATAGTACAGCCTCTTTTAAAACGAATACTGACATAATTGTTGTAACTGGTAGTTCCGCTGCACCAAGAATAGTCGCTAAGCCAGAACCGATTTTTGGAATCCCGATTGTAAAGGCAATAGATGGAATAACGATACTAAATGTTCCTAATCCTAAACCGTATTTCCAAAGACCTTGAGAAATGGCACCATTAAAAATAAATGTTGGTGGGAATACAATCATGACTAAAGTTAAAGAACCAGTCATTAAGAGAACACCGCGCGGTAATGAAGGTACTTCAACAGCAACTTTTCCGCTTACGAAAATGTATGTTGCGAATGTAACAGCAGATAATAAACCTAAAATGACCCCAGTCGTATCGAAAGCACCTACTGATTGTTCAAGTAAACCACTTGATAAAAATGTCCCTACAAGTAAGAAAATAACAGAAATAACTTTTTCTCTTGAAGGTAATGTTTTTGTTGCGACTGCTTCAATGATAATTCCGACCCAAACGAATTGGAATAAAAGAATAATTGCAATAGAAGCTGGTACAGTTTTTAATGAAGCATAATAAAAAATTCCGGTAAAACTTGCAGATGTTCCTGCAACGAATAAAAGTAATGCTTGCTTTAAAGGAACGCGATGTCTAGAAAATAGAAGTGTAATAGCAAGCAAAATAATCCAACCGAACAAATATTGGCTGCCAATTACCTCTCCAAGTGAAAATCCTTCTGCATATGCAAGCTTAACAAAAATAGCTAAAATTCCATAACTACACGCTCCTAATAAAACTAAAAGAGAATAACGAAGCATGAAAAATTCCTCCCATCTATATGAAGTTGTTCCGTATCGAAAATATATAACTAGAGGGAAGTATACAAAATTAGAAATAAAGGGTCAAATGAAAGAAAAGTATGACATTTTATAGAATAATAATAAAAGTATGATATTTATGCATAATCTTGAAATTTTTAATAGTAGAAGTATTATAAAATAAACTTTGCATTGTATAGAGATAGCATTTGAAAAAAATATTTTTTAAACCAATATGTATATAGACGTACTAGTAACGTGCTAATTATTTGAGAAACTATGTTACCTTTGTTATGGTAATAACAATTAAAGGAGTTTTATAATCCATTTGGGTTTTTTCTATATAATAGAAGGAAATGAAAACGTTTTATTAGAAACTGTGAGGAAGTGCGGTTTTTCTTATTGCCACGTTGTAAAAGTGATTTCACGAATTGTTCATAGTATTTTTATGTGTTTTTGTTACAATATTTAGGGAGAGGAGTGGAATGATGCAAGATATTAGTATTTTTTTAGCGTTTGGCGCCGGGTTCTTATCATTTATTTCCCCATGTTGCTTACCGCTTTATCCGGCATTTTTATCGTACATAACAGGTATGTCGGTTTCTGAATTGAAAGAAGAAAATGCAATGCTTCGCAAAAGAAGTATGATACATACAGCGTTTTTCTTACTTGGATTTTCAATTATATTTATTGCAATTGGATTTGGTACAAGTTTTATTGGAGGAATCTTTACTGACTATAAAGATTTAATCAGACAGTTAGGTGGTATATTTATCATCGTGTTCGGCTTAATTATTGTCGGGGTGTTTAAGCCGAAATTTTTAATGCAAGACCGTAAATTTACATTTAAAAATCGTCCAAGTGGCTATTTTGGATCAGTACTAATCGGATTAGCTTTTGCAGCAGGGTGGACGCCATGTACCGGACCAATTCTAGTGTCTGTAATTGGATTAGCAGCAACAAATCCAGAATCAGCAATGATATATATGATTGCTTACATACTTGGATTTGCAATCCCGTTTTTCGTACTGTCATTCTTTATTACGAAAATGTCTTGGATTAAAAGAAATAGTATGGCCTTCATGAAAGTCGGAGGATATATTATGATTGTTATGGGTGTCTTCCTATACTTTAACTGGATGACGAAAATTATCGTATATTTCTCAAGTTTATTTGGTGGTTTTACTGGTTTTTAGTATTATTCTGCGAAAATGTTGGAAATACTAACGGAAAAGCATATAATGAAAGTATATTTTGCATATAGCCACAAAAAAGGATGAGAAAATATGAACATAGTTCTTTTATCAAGTATCGTTGCTGTTTGTATGGCTGTCGGTGCGATGTTTATTCGTTTAAAAGCAGCTAAGAAACCTGCAACATTGAAAAAAATTATACTTCCACCATTTTTTATGAGTACGGGTGCATTGATGTATGTTTTTCCTGAATTTCGATTAACTCCAGCAGAAATGTTAGAAGCAATTGGTGTCGGTTTGATTTTCTCTATTTTTCTTATTAAAACATCTAAATTTGAAATTAGAGGACAAGAGATTTATTTGAAGCGTTCAAAAGCCTTTGTTTTCATATTAATTGGATTACTTGTAGTGCGGATTGTATTTAAAACCTACTTAAGTCAATCTCTTGATTTAGGACAACTTAGTGGCATGTTCTTCTTACTTGCGTTTGCGATGATTGTGTCATGGAGAATTGCAATGTATCGTTCCTTTACGAAATTACAGAAGGAAATGGAAAAAGAAGATGGTTTTTATAATGAAAAAGATATGAAGCTAACTTAAAAACTGTATATGTACCAAATAAAAAGACAGCGTCAAAGGCGCTGTCTTTTTTATCGAAAATAATATGAAGTTACTTTGCGAGTAAAGATCGATAGTTAGAATAATCAATCTTTTTTTCTTGTAGTTTTTTTATTAAAAATTTATGATCACGCTTTGGTGTGGCAATGATATACCCTTTAATAATTAAGTCTTGTGTAATTTGAGAGGCATTTTCTTGTAATGCAAGTTCCCCGATTTTGCCAGCAATCTTTGATTTTGCAACATCACGAAATAGTTCTGGAACAGGGCTTACAAGCTCTTCTAACAATTGTTTTTGTTCATCATCCCATAAATGTCTCGTTTTATTTATGTAGTGTCCTTCCCAATCCAAAATGGACATGCCGTCTTCTTTTGGTAATCGTTTCAGGAATTTTCTGAACATAAAGTATCCACCGATAGACATAAGCCCTAATAAAATAACCGTCCATAATACAATGAACCAACTGAACCATCCTTCGAGCAAGCATATCCCCCCTTAATGATAGCGGTTTTCTTTTATTCATATTATATACAGTGAGATTCATAGAAAGCAAGAACGCTTGGTCATTTTGACCAAGCGTTATAGTTTAAACGAAGTATAGTTGTTCAACACATAAATTATTATTATCGTCTTCAACATACTCAATAATAAGTGTGCCAACTTTACGATCTTTATCTTCAGTTGTGAAAATAGAGTAAGAAGTAAAACGTGTTTTTGATAGGCCGCTTATATGTGTAGGTAAAGAAATGTAGTCGTTATCGCGGAAGAATTCCATCAGTTCAATATCCTCAAATTCTTTTCGGTCAACTTGTTTGTTTGTATAGCGGCGTTGAAGTTGTTTTAAAGATTCATTCCAAGAAATTGCTTTTGTGTCGTATACCATTGTTCTATCTCCTTACTGTATGTAATTATTAAGAACATACGTTCTAATCTAGTATACTCTTTTTGTTAGAAAAGAGAAAGCAAAAAATAATGTAAGCTTGGATTTCCAAGCTTACATTATTGATGCGTCCGTCATAATCTCTATTTTTCATTATAAGTTAGATAAGAATAAGAAACAAGATGATATATATAATGTTGAGAGTTTTCAAGATTCTGTATATTATAGGTGTACTAAAGTGTAAGGGAATGAGAGGTGTGGCATACGTAATTTCACTGCAAGGGCCGATGGCTAGCGGAAAAACAACATTAGCAAAAAGGTTAGAAAAGAGAGGGTTTCGAGTTATATATGAAAATCCATATCCAATTGTAGAGAAGCGAAAAAAATTGAATTTAGACATGAATTCAAAAGTAGGGTTTATTATGAATCAAAAAATGTTTATGGAAGCAAAAATAAAGGAGTTTCAAAATGTGAAAGATTCAGTCGTAATTTTTGATCGCGGACCAGAAGACATTGAGTTTTTTACACTCTTTTATCCAACGATTATAGGAGAAGAGTGGGATATAGAAACTGAATTGAAAGATGAATTATATAAATTAAGAGCATGCCGTTCGGATGTGATTTTTTACTTAGATGTTACGAAAAAGAATGTATATGATAGAAAAAATAATGATAGAACAAGAAACAGAAGTACGTTTGAGGAGCAATTTAAATTAGTAGAAACTGAAAAAGACTGGTATAAAAAATTTCCTGTAACTTATGTGGACACGAATAGATTAACAGTGGACGATTTAGAGGTATATTTTATGGACTGGTTAAAGGAGAGAGGGCTATGAAAAAAATACTTTTATTTGTATACTCAACATTTGCAGAGTTTGAAATAACAGTAGCGACGGCATTGCTGAAAAATAAATATGAAATCATTACAGCGGGCTTAACTAAAGAATTGGTTATAAGTGAAACTGGATTGCAAGTGCAGCCGCATATAGAAGTAAGTGAAGTATGTGTAGATGAGTATGAGGGGATACTTATTCCAGGTGGAGAAGAAGGACAGTTGGAAGATGCAAAACCTCTTTTTTCAATCATTCGTCAATTTCATGAACAAGAAAAATTAGTGGCGGCAATTTGTGCTGGACCGTATGCACTAGCAAAAGCAGGGTTATTTAAAGGGATTTCTTATACTGCGACTATAGATTATCAAAAATTTGATTGTTTTCCAGTAGAAAATTTTGTGTATGAAGAAGTTGTGAAACACTCAAATATCATTACAGCACAAGGGCATGCATTTGTACCATTTGGAATAGCAATTGCCTCTTATTTTGGAGTGGCAGACGAACATAATACAGATTTTTATTGTGGTAAAGGCAATGTAGTAATGGAGAAACTTTTACGAGAAAACGTGTAAAAGCTAGCAAATGCTAGCTTTTTTCTTTTTGACACCGATAAATTACTAACGTTTTTGGATCGCGCCATATACCGTTATGGAGAGATAATTCCTGGTTGATTTCTTCTGTTAGCCATTCTTTCATCTCGGCTTGAAGATACATATTATCGGGTATATTTAGCGACGGAAACATGCTAGAAATATAGTTTACAATCGGAGTAGCATGATGAAAAACGAGAGCATTATGAATAACTGTTTCTTCAACAGTTGGAAAAACAGATTGTAATATCTCTTTACCGTTTTCTAAACAAAATGGAGTGACTGATGATGTTGTTTTCGGTAAATCAAATGCGTCTAACATACGGTTACACATTTCAACTATACGAGGTAGTGTAACGCTAGAATTTGTTGTAGCTAAAAGTGTTCCGCCAGGACGAATTACTTTATGGAATCCTTGAATTGTTTTTTCAACATCTTTCACATGGTATAACATATGTCTTGCAATTATTAGGTCATAACAATTTGTTTCGAAAGGAAGTTTACTAGCATCCCCTCGTTTCCATTCTATTAAGTTATTTGTTTTAGCAGCTTCAGCAAGCATAGCTTCGGATTGATCAAACCCGGTTAATGGGCCTTTATGACCATTTGTTTGTAAAAGGGAAAGGAATTTTCCACTAGCGCACCCAACCTCTAATATGTTTTCTTCCCCTTGAAGTTGTAAATGTTTAATGACGAGTTTATCTAAATCTACGTGTTTTTCTTCGTAATGTGTATGTGTGTCGATGCGTGTTTGTAAATGGTTGCTAACGTTATATTGACGTTTTACATCATTCATTTTGTCACATTCCACCTTTGTGCAAAATTGTTGGATTGCATGTGTTAATACATCTGTTTTCTTTAAACCTTCGTAATGGAGTGCTAATTCAAACCTTTCAAGTAATTTCTCTTCAATTCGAAAATGAATATCTTTTCGTTTTGTCACTGAAATTTCGCCCCTTTGCATCTGTTAGTGAGACTATAGCACGTCTGGAAATTTTGTGTAAATCATTTGTGTACACAAAATTATGGGGATGAAAAAAATGTTTGAATATGATTTTAAACTATTGACGATTTAAACGTTTTCATATATTCTTAAATTAAGTAATATTCAAATAATTCAAAAGAAATGAGAGAGTCACATGCTTCTTCAAGGAACACATCGAATTGGTCGTATGGCCATGCTGTTGGCACTTGCGGATGAGAATGAAAGTCCTGTATTATCCATTCCAAAAGGTTGGAAGTATTGTACGGGGAAAGTGGGTTCGATGAATTCGCAAAAGGTTGTCGCAGCAATGGAAACAGCGGCTAAAAGCAACCAAGTTATTGAAACAGACGTTTACAGAGAAACACATGCACTTTATCATGCAATTATGGAAGCTTTGTACGGAGTGACGAGAGGTCAAATTCAGTTAGCAGACGTTCTTCGTACAGTAGGACTTCGTTTTGCGATTGTGCGCGGTACACCATACGACGGAAAAAAAGAAGGCGAATGGGTTGCTGTTGCATTATATGGAACGATTGGTGCACCTGTAAAAGGATCTGAGCATGAGGCGATTGGTTTAGGAATTAATCACATATGATTTGCCCATAGTCTATTAGTTAGAAGGGGGCCTTGCTTTTTTAGGACAGAAGTCTGTCTTAAAAAGATAAGGTCCCCTTTTGCCTTTTTAAGGAGGAAAAATGATGATTACGTTAACAGGACATACATTGACAGTTGAAGAAATGAAGAGGTTATTACTGGAAGGAGAAGGTGTAACAGCTTGTCCAACTAGTATGCAAAAGGTAGCGGAGTGCCGCGAAGTAGTTGAGAAAATTGTAGAGGACGGAAAAGTCGTTTACGGAATTACAACTGGATTTGGAAAGTTTAGTGATGTGCTTATCCAAAAAGATGATGTAAAGGCACTTCAACATAATTTAATTCAGTCACATGCATGTGGGATTGGTGATCCATTCCCGGAAGAAGTATCGCGTGGAATGTTAATTTTACGAGCGAACACGATGCTTAAAGGAGTATCTGGTGTTAGGCCGCTTGTTGTAAATATGCTTCTTGAGTTTGTAAACCGTAAAATTCATCCAGTCGTTCCGCAACAAGGTTCACTTGGTGCAAGTGGCGATTTAGCACCTTTATCTCATCTTGCGCTCGTATTATTAGGCGAAGGTGAAGTGTTCTATAAGGGGAAACGCGTTCATGCAATGGTTGCTCTTACAGAAGAAGGGCTTGAGCCAATTGAACTTGAAGCGAAAGAAGGTCTTGCGTTAATTAATGGTACGCAGGCGATGACAGCACAAGGAGTTCTTTCTTATATAGAAGCAGAAGCAACGGCGTATCAAGCTGAACTAATTGCTTCGATGACAATTGAAGGGTTACAAGGCATTATTGATGCATTTGATGAAAATGTTCATAAAGCACGTGGTTATAAAGAGCAAGTGGAAGTAGCGAGCAGAATTCGTGACATTCTTCACGATAGTAAATTAACAACAAAACAAGGAGAATTACGAGTGCAGGATGCCTATTCACTTCGTTGTATCCCGCAAGTACACGGTGCTTCTTGGCAAGTTTTAAATTATGTAAAAGAAAAATTAGAAATTGAAATGAATGCAGCAACAGATAATCCGCTAATTTTTGATGGCGGAGAAAAAGTAATTTCAGGTGGTAACTTCCATGGTCAACCGATTGCGTTTGCGATGGACTTCTTAAAAGTAGGAATGGCGGAACTTGCAAATATTTCGGAGCGCCGTATTGAGCGTTTAGTAAATCCGCAATTAAATGATTTACCACCATTTTTAAGTCCAGAACCAGGACTACAGTCAGGTGCAATGATTATGCAATATGCTGCAGCGTCGCTTGTTTCTGAAAATAAAACGTTAGCACATCCGGCGAGTGTAGATTCAATTCCGTCTTCTGCTAACCAAGAAGATCATGTAAGTATGGGAACAATTGCTTCACGCCATGCACATCAAATTATTCAAAATGCAAGACGTGTTCTTTCTATTGAGATGATTTGTGCAATGCAAGCAGCAGAATATCGCGGAATTGAAAACATGAGTACAGTGACGAAGAGCTTCTACCATCAAGGTCGTCAGCAGGTGCCATCTATTAAAAATGACCGTATATTCTCAACAGATATTGAAAATATTGCGCATTGGTTAAAAACGAATTATTCGATAAAAGAAAGATTAGATGTAAACGCAGCACTATAAAATGAGAAAAGGGAGAGATTGAAATGGAAAAAGTACAACAAACAATTCGCGCGCCAAGAGGTACAGAGTTACAAACGAAAGGGTGGGTGCAAGAAGCTGCACTTCGTATGTTAATGAACAATTTAGATCCTGAAGTTGCTGAAAAACCAGAAGAATTAGTTGTATATGGCGGAATTGGCCGTGCAGCTCGTAACTGGGAAAGTTATCAGGCGATTGTAGATTCATTAAAAACGTTAGAAAGCGATGAAACGTTACTTGTTCAATCAGGAAAGCCAGTTGCCATTTTTAAATCACATGAAGATGCACCTCGCGTTTTGTTAGCGAACTCAAACTTAGTACCAAAATGGGCAAACTGGGATCACTTCCGAGAACTAGAGAAAAAAGGTCTTATGATGTACGGACAAATGACAGCTGGTAGCTGGATTTACATTGGAACGCAAGGGATTCTACAAGGAACATATGAAACATTTGGTGAAGCAGCTCGTCAACATTTCGATGGTTCATTAAAAGGTACATTAACACTTACTGCTGGTTTAGGTGGTATGGGTGGTGCACAACCTCTTGCTGTAACGATGAACGGCGGTGTTGTCATTGCTATTGATGTTGATAAGCGCAGCATCGATCGTCGTATTGAAAAGAGATACTGTGATATGTATACAGAATCATTAGAAGAAGCGTTAACGGTTGCGAACGAGTATAAAGAGAAGAAAGAACCGATTTCTATTGGTTTATTAGGAAATGCGGCAGAAATTTTACCAGAACTAGTGAAGCGCAATATTACACCAGACTTAGTTACAGATCAAACATCTGCTCATGATCCATTAAACGGTTATATTCCAGTAGGCTACACGTTAGAAGAAGCAGCGAAACTTCGTGAAGAAGATCCAGAACGCTACGTACAATTATCAAAAGAAAGTATGACAAAACATGTGGAAGCAATGCTTGCTATGCAAGAAAAAGGCGCAATTACATTTGATTACGGAAATAACATTCGCCAAGTTGCTTTCGATGAAGGTTTGAAAAATGCATTCGATTTCCCAGGATTCGTTCCAGCATTTATCCGTCCATTATTCTGCGAAGGAAAAGGACCATTCCGCTGGGTAGCACTTTCTGGTGATCCAGAAGATATTTATAAAACAGACGAAGTAATTTTACGTGAGTTCGCTGATAATGAACATTTATGTAACTGGATTCGTATGGCACGTCAACAAGTTGAATTCCAAGGGCTTCCATCACGTATTTGTTGGCTTGGTTACGGTGAGCGTGCGAAATTTGGTCGCATCATTAATGAAATGGTTGCAAATGGTGAATTATCAGCACCAATCGTTATCGGTCGTGACCATTTAGATTGTGGATCAGTAGCATCTCCAAACCGTGAAACAGAAGCGATGAAAGATGGTAGTGATGCAGTAGCTGACTGGCCAATTTTAAATGCATTAATTAATAGTGTAAACGGTGCAAGCTGGGTATCTGTTCACCACGGTGGTGGCGTTGGTATGGGTTATTCACTTCATGCGGGAATGGTTATCGTTGCAGATGGAACAGAAGCAGCAGCAAAACGAATTGAGCGCGTATTAACTTCTGACCCTGGTATGGGTGTTGTTCGTCACGTGGATGCAGGGTATGACTTAGCTGTGGAAACTGCGAAAGAAAAAGGCGTTAACATTCCGATGATGAAATAAGGAGGAGAAAACATGCTGGACACTTTACTAATAAATATCGGTCAATTACTAACAATGGATCAAGAAGATGGCTTGTTAAGACGGGAAGCGATGAACACGCTTCCTGTTATCGAAAACGGTGCGGTTGGAATTGAAAATGGTGTAATTACTTTCGTTGGAACAGCGGAAGAAGCGAAAGGATTACAAGCGAGAGAAGTTATTGATTGCGGCGGGAAAATGGTTTCTCCTGGTCTTGTTGACCCGCATACTCATCTTGTATTTGGTGGATCTCGTGAAAATGAAATCGCACTAAAACTACAAGGAGTTCCGTACTTAGAAATTTTAGAACAAGGCGGAGGCATACTTTCAACTGTAAATGCAACGAAACAGGCGTCGAAAGAAGAACTTGTTCAAAAAGCGAAATTCCATTTAGACCGTATGCTATCTTTCGGAGTTACTACTGTAGAAGCGAAGAGTGGTTACGGATTAGATGATGAGACGGAATGGAAACAATTAGAGGCAACAGCACAATTACAAAAAGAGCATCCGATCGATTTAGTTTCAACATTTTTAGGTGCTCATGCAGTTCCGAAAGAGTATAAAGGTAGATCGAAAGAATTTTTACAATGGATGTTAGACCTACTACCAGAAATGAAAGAGAAGCAATTAGCGGAGTTCGTTGATATTTTCTGTGAAACAGGTGTGTTCTCTGTAGAAGAATCAAAAGAATTTTTATTAAAAGCGAAAGAGCTTGGCTTTGATATGAAAATTCATGCAGATGAAATCGACCCTCTTGGTGGTGCGGAAGCAGCGGCAGAAATCGGTGCAGCATCAGCGGACCATTTAGTTGGTGCTTCTGATAAAGGAATTGAAATGCTTGCAAATTCTAATACAGTAGCAACTTTATTACCAGGAACAACTTTCTATTTAAATAAAGAAAGCTTTGCTCGTGGACGTAAAATGATTGATGAAGGTGTTGCAGTTGCGTTAGCTACAGACTTTAACCCAGGTAGCTGTCCAACTGAAAATATTCAGCTTATTATGAGCATTGCGATGCTAAAATTGAAAATGACACCAGAAGAAGTTTGGAATGCCGTAACGGTTAACTCATCATATGCCATTAACCGTGGTGATGTAGCTGGGAAAATTAGAGTTGGTCGTAAGGCAGATTTAGTTTTATGGGATGCTTACAATTATGCTTACGTACCGTATCATTACGGCGTAAGTCATGTGAATACAGTATGGAAGAATGGTAATATTGCATATACAAGAGGTGAACAATCGTGGAGCACGGCCACTATTTAAAGAAAAATGCAAAGTTTATTGATCGTGAAGTGACGAAATGGAGTGAGATGATTAAAGATTGGGAGGAAGGTGTGGAAATATTCGGTGCTGCCTTAATTGGAGCACCCCTTTCTAAACCGTCTATTAGTCATTCAGGAGCGAGTTTTGCGCCAAAAACAATTCGTGCGATGTTAGATGCATATAGCACATATGCAATTACAGAAGAACACGATATGAAAGAAAGTGTCTTATATGATTGCGGCGATATTACGATGCATGTGACGGATATAAAAGAAAGTCATAAACGAATTGCGAAAACAGTTGGGCATGTAACGAAAGTAAACCCGAACATGATACCAATCGTTCTTGGCGGTGACCACTCGATTAGTTTTCCGAGTATAACAGGTTTTGCAAACAGTAAAGGGAAGGTCGGAATTATTCAATTTGATGCTCATCATGATTTACGTAATTTAGATGATGGAGGCCCGTCAAATGGTACACCATTCCGTAGTTTACTAGAAAATGATGTCATTGCAGGGAAACAACTTGTTCAAATTGGAATTCGTAATTTTTCTAATGCACGTGCGTACCATGAATATGCAATAGAGCATGGTGTAACAGTGTATACAATGAAAGACGTACGAGAGCGAGAAATAAAAGATATTATCACGGAAAGTATTGAAGTATTAAGAAATCAAGGTGTGACTTCTATTTATATTTCTCTTGATATGGATGTGCTAGACCAAGCGTTTGCACCAGGTTGTCCAGCAATTGGGCCTGGTGGGATGGATAGTACGACTTTACTAGATGCGATTGAATTCCTTGGTAAAGAATCGCTCGTTCAAGGGATGGATATAGTAGAGATTGATCCAACTCTTGATTTCAGAGATATGACGAGTAGAGTAGCAGCGCAAGTGATTATGAGTTTTCTTTTAGCGAGGGAAACAGTTAGCAAACAGGTTAGTATATAGACGGAAAAGTAGATATTTATTTATGCCTTATCAAAAACACATCACTACTTAAATGTAGTGATGTGTTTTTGTGTTAAAGGAGAATGAATGTGTGTGGAACCGTTAATGGAATTGCGATTTTTATAGTGTATTGTGTAAATTTAATTTCTTGCCTCTGAAGTATTGACTCGTAAAATAATTTTATGATAAAATAAAAATTTTGCTAAAAAACTAAAAGTGTGTTAAGCTTGAGAAGGTTACCATATATGGAGGTGGATTATTTGTTTCAAATTGGTGATAATATTGTTTATCCAATGCAGGGAGCAGGTATAATTAAAGCCATAGAAGAGAAGGAAATCTCAGGAGAAAAACAACAGTATTATGTTATAAAAATGTCGGCTAGTAATATGGAACTAATGATTCCAGCAGGGAGAATATTGAATTCGAATATACGACCAGTTACGGATATAACCGCATTAGCACACATAATGGATATTTTTCAACATGGGGAATCAGATAGATTACTTACGTGGAAACAAAGGTATAAATTGAACACTGATAAAATAAAGACGGGTAAAATGCAAGAAGGTGCTGAAGTTGTGCGTGATTTAATGCGTATACAGAAAGAAAAAGCACTTAATGCAAGCGAAAAGAAGATGTTAGATAACGCATATGAATTTTTGATTAGTGAACTGGGATTAATTGAAGGTATCACAGAAAATCAGATAAAAAGCTTTTGTTAAGGTTCATTACAAATAATGTATTATATCCCAAAAAAGATCTTGAATTTTTTGGGAACATAATTATAGAAAATTTATCATTTCAAAGACATTCAACTCTTTCAAACCACTTTTAGAGCATTACCTCTATTGTTATTACTACAATCAAATCCATTTTTATTTTTTAATTTCATTTATGAATGTTCGAAGTTTAATTGAATACTTCGATAAAATAGTTACTTGATTTTTGCAATCCTGATTCACACTGGCACGGACGAGGAGCCGTAAGGATGAAAGAGAGGTAGGGCTTTCATTGTTTTAGGTATATAAGTTATTATTTTTAGAAGAATACTGAACCATTTTCACTTCTATTGATAAGGTGTTTTTTATTAAAGAGATAAACGAATTGACAGCCATATATGGTCAACAAAAAAGGTTTCCTCCTAAGGAAACCTTTTTAATATTATTTATAGCATTTTATTTTTTGGATATTCGAATTTTTTATTGTAAAGTCGTAAAAATTGACGTTACTATCTAAAAGTAAGTATGATGCGATTATAGTAAGATTTTTTAGGGGGAAGAAAAATGACAAGTTCAAGTAATAAAGCAGCGAGTATTTATGAAGGAACAAATGTAAATGCTGGGGGATTTTTTGAAAACGTTGAAGAAACAAAGTTGTTTGATCCAATTCAAGTTGGAACTTGGTCTCTTCGTAATCGTATAGCGATGGCACCGATGACAAGATGCTTTGCAGATAATGAGACTGGAGCAGTTGGTGCTGATGTAGTGGAGTACTACAGAAAACGTGCTGCGGATGGAATTGGACTAATTATTACAGAAGGAATTGTCATTAGTCCGAGAGCAAAAGGAAACCCAGGAGTACCAGGTATTTATACACAAGAACAAATCGATTCTTGGAAACCTGTTACAGAGGCAGTACATAAAGAAGGCGGGACGATTATTGCTCAAATATGGCATGTTGGGCGTATGAGTCATCATGAAATAATTGGTGGTCAAATGCCACAAGCACCGTCGGCTATCGCTGCAGAGGGGAATGTTCCACGCTTTCGTAAACCGTTTGATACGCCAGAAGCAATGACGTTAGAAGAAATACAAGAAGTGATCGGTCAATACGCACAAGCTGCGAAAAATGCGATCGAAGCTGGATTTGATGGAGTAGAAATTCACGGTGCACACGGATATTTAATCGATCAATTTACGTATGAGTTTGCGAATAAGCGAACAGATAAATATGGCGGTGATTTAAAACAAAGGTTAACGTTTATGAAAGAAGTAACGGCGGCTGTAATAGAAGCTGTTGGAGCTAATAAAACACTTCTTCGTTTCTCTGCTTTCAAAGGTGATAATCCTACTTATATGTGGGAAAACCCTGAGTTTGCAATTGAAACGTTCATAAATATGTTTAAAGAGGTTGGGTTAACGATGATCCATCCTTCAACGATGAATTATACGCAAGAGATTGCTGACGGAAAGAATTTTCATCAACTAGTAAGAAAATATTGGGATGGTACGATTGTTGGGGTTGGTAATTTGAATCCGAAAGAGGCCGAAGAAGCGTTGCAAGAAGGAACGATTGATGTAGCAGCATTCGGAAGACCGTTAATTGCTAATCCAGACTTTGTTCATCGAATTAAACACGCTGAAAGTTTAGTTGAATATGACGCGAAAGAGCATCTTGCTACGTTAGTATGAATAAAGATAAAAGGAGAGCACATCGAGTGTTCTCCTTTTATTATGGAATTTCATAGGGGGAAGCGGGATGAGTGAAACGCTACTCGTTATTATTAGTATATTACTATTTTTAATGTTGCTTTTAATCGTCTTTTTTATCATCACATTTTTTATAAAAAAACGAACACACCATTCTATTTTAAAATTACATCCGTACTTAGGAAGAATGCGCTACTTACTGGAAAAGATAGGGCCTGAATTTCGACAATATTGGTTTGATCATGATACGGATGGAAAGCCTTTCTCACGTTATGATTTTCAAAGTGTTATGTTTTTAGCGAAATATCGCTCTGAAATACTTGGTTTTGGATCAAAACGAGATTTTGAAGCTTCTGGATATTATATTGCTAATACATTATTTCCAATATTAACTGAGGAATTAAGTGTGAATCTCACGCAAGAGCGGGAAGGTAAAAAGTACGTGATTCATAAAGAAGGGTTATTTTCAAGAAGAGAAAAATTGACAGCGGATACAACGAATCTTTGGCTGTACGAAGAAGAAGATGCAATTATAGTTGGCGAGAACCGTAAATATCCGTGGAAGCTACATGGCATGTTTGGTGCATCTGCGACTTCTTACGGTGCGATTGGAGAAAATTATATTTTAGCGAGTGGTTTTGGAGCAAAAATGGCAGGCGGATCGTGGATTAATACGGGTGAAGGTGGCGTTATTCCAGAACATTTACATACAGGAGCGAATATCGTTGCGCAAATTGGTCCAGGGTTATTTGGATACCGTGATGAAGACGGTAATTTTTCAATGGGAAAATTCATGGAGAAAGCGAAAGAAAGTAATATTAGAGCATTCGAATTGAAATTTGGGCAAGGTGCTAAAATACGTGGTGGTCATTTAGAGGGACAAAAAGTAAATGAGAAAATTGCTTTTGTTCGCAACGTCCGAAAGGGAGAGACGATTAATTCACCGAATCGATTTTCATTTTTAAAGAATGCAGCGGATACACTTTGTTTTATTCAACAGTTGCAAGAAAACAGCGGTAAACCAGTTGGAATGAAAATTGTAATTGGTCAGCAGGAGCCTTTGGAAGATTTAATAAAAACAATGAAAGAACTAAACATTTACCCAGATTTTATTACAATCGACGGTTCAGAAGGCGGATCAGGGGCAACGTATAAATCGATGGCAGATTATATGGGACTGCCGCTTATTCCAGCATTACTTACATTTATTGATACAGCAAACCATTATGGTGTCCGTAACAAGTTTAAAGTATTTGCATCGGGTAAATTAATCACACCAGATAAAGTGGCGATTGCTTTAGCGATTGGGGCGGATGCTGTAAGTTCAGCCCGTGGGTTTATGATGGCAAGTGGCTGTATTATGGCCCTTCAATGTAATTCTGGTCAATGTCCATCTGGTGTAGCCACGACGAATCCGCATTATCAAAAAGCGTTAGATCCGTATGAGAAGAAGTGGCGAGTTATGAATTATATTATTAGTATGAGATATAGTTTATTTTCATTAGCGGCAGCGGCGGGAGTGAAGAGCCCGCGCCATTTAACTAGAGAGCATATTGTGTTTAAAGACGAGGTGGGGAGAGTAGTTCCTCTTTCGGAATTGTTTCCTATAGTAAATCAAACCTAAAAGTATATTTGATGTGTAAGATTTTTTAGAGGAATAATTATATTTTTGGAAAAATTAGGAGTATAATAGGGAAGTATTTTTGAAAATGACTATTTTTAGGGAGAGATTCACTTGCAGCAAGGTTCGTACAGTATTACAATTTTTTTACTCGTCATAGGGCTCGTTATATTTAGACGCATGCGCTCTATGAATCGACCAATTAATAATAAAGGAAGACGACTACTATTGCCATTATTCTTCTTATTACCAGGTTTTTCTTTATACGCAGCACCGATACAACTTGCTGGTTGGCAAATTGGTATAGCTGCTGGGATCGGACTGTTATTGTCAATTCCACTTATTATTTTAAGTGGGTATGAAGTCAGAGAAGATGGTCAAATTTATGCGAAAAAAAGTATCGCTTTTATTGCTACATTTTTAGTTATCGTTCTTTTACGTGCTTATTTTAGAAGACATTTACAAGGTCTAGATCCAAAGTCAATCGGCATTCTTTTCTACACTCTTGCGGTTTGTTATATAGTACCTTGGCGTATTGGATGCTATATGAAATTTCGTAAAGTATATGTAGAGAAAGCAAAATTTGAGACGTCAATAAGCTAAAAGTCATACATTTGTATGGCTTTTAGTTTTTAAAATTTATCGGGTAAAGGAATGAAAATAAGGTGTGAAAAAACACTCTTTAATTTTCTGGATATTATTACTTTAATTTCTTGAAAAATCATTGTAATCCACTGGGATAAAGGCGTTTATAAAGGTTTTCACATGTAATGAAAAGTGCTCGTTCACTTGAAAGAACAAAAAATGTTTGTTAAGGTAGGGAACCATAAGTGAAAACAAGAAAAATGAAAGTAAGGACTTATTGACAATAAAAAATAAGTAACTTATAATAAATCTTGAGTTCGAGATAAATAATGTTCATAATGAAAATTTATTATGGTTATAAATCGAACAAATATTTTTTGCGAATTATCTTGAATTCGAGATAATTCAATAGGTTAGACACCGATACGTAATTTTGTAATTAATATCTCGAATTCGAGATAAAATTATAATGACGGATTTTACTTTGTAGCATGGACAAAATGAATAATGAATTTAAATGTAAAAGAATTTTTATAATGAAATAAAAAAGGAGTGGAAGAAATGGAAAAGAAAACAATGGGAATCCATCATATTACAGCGATTGTAGGGCATCCACAAGAAAATGTAGACTTTTATGCTGGTGTATTGGGGTTACGTTTAGTGAAACAAACAGTGAATTTTGATGATCCAGGTACGTACCATCTTTATTTTGGAAATGAAGGAGGAAAGCCTGGAACAATTATTACGTTTTTCCCATGGGCAGGTGCTCGTCAAGGTATTATTGGAGATGGTCAAGTAGGAATTACGTCTTACGTTGTACCAAAAGGTGCAATGGAGTTTTGGGAAAATAGATTAGAAAAATTCGATGTTTCGTATACAAAAATGACTCGTTTTGGAGAGCAGTATTTAGAATTTGATGATCCGCATGGTTTGCATATAGAATTAGTTGAAAGAGAAAAAGGCGAATTAAATAATTGGAGTTTTGGAGAAGTTACACCAGAAGTAGCAATTAAAGGGTTTGGAGGTGCTGTTCTTTTATCTACACAGCCTCAAAAAACAGCTGAATTGTTAGAACATATTATGGGTCTTGAGAAAATTGGAGAAGAGGGTGAATTTGTTCGATTCCGTTCTTCTGCTGACATTGGAAATATTATTGATTTGAAATTATCAACAATCGGTCGTGGCCAAATGGGCGTTGGCACAGTTCATCATATTGCCTGGAGAGCGAGTGACGATGCTGATCAGCTAGACTGGAAAGAGCATGTGTCGCGTTTTGGATATCACGTAACTCCTGTACAAGATCGAAATTATTTTAACGCGATTTATTTTAGAGAACATGGTGAAATCTTATTTGAAATTGCAACAGATCCTCCTGGTTTCGCTCATGATGAATCGTTAGAGACGATGGGTGAGGAATTAAAGTTACCGGAACAATATGAACAACATAGAAAACAGATTGAACAAACGCTTTTACCATTTGAAGTGAGAAATTTAGATTAAAGTGATTGAAGGGGGAACAGGATTATGATGAAACATGTTTTTCAAAAAGGAAAAGATACGTCAAAACCAGTGTTGTTATTACTTCATGGCACAGGTGGTAATGAATTAGATTTACTACCACTTGCAGAAATAGTTGATCCGAAAGCGTCGGTATTAAGCGTTAGGGGAAATGTGTTAGAGAATGGGATGCCGCGTTTCTTCCGCCGATTAGCAGAGGGCATTTTTGATGAAGAGGATTTAATTTTCCGTACGAAGGAATTAAATGAATTTTTAGATGAAGCGGCTAAAGAATATAAATTCGATAGAAATAACATTGTAGCTATCGGTTATTCGAATGGGGCAAATATCGCAGCAAGCTTATTATTCCATTACGAAAATGCATTGAAAGGTGCTGTGCTTCATCACCCAATGGTACCAAGAAGAGGAATGCAATTAGCAAATTTAGCAGGGAAATCTGTGTTTATTGCTGCTGGGACAAATGACCCAATTTGTTCATCAGCAGAGTCAGAGGAATTGAAGATACTATTAGAAAATGCAAACGCGAATGTAACAATGCATTGGGAAAATCGAGGGCATCAATTAACGATGGGTGAAGTAGAAAAAGCAAAAGAGTGGTATGACAAAGTATTTTAAAAAAGAAGCATCTGCTAACCATTAGCAGATGCTTCTTTTTTATTTAAGACTGGATTGCAAGATGAGATGAAGAAAGTGGTAGCTCAATATCAACAATTGTACCTTTATTTAATTCGCTTGAAATGTGTAATTTACCATGATGTTCTTCAATTATTTTGTAACACATCATTAATCCTAGTCCTGTACCTTTTTCTTTTAAACTATAAAAAGGTTCGCCTAGACGGGAGATACGATCTTCTGGAATGCCACAACCTTCATCGATAATTCGTATTAAGATGAAATTATCCTCTAATGGTTTTGTTTGGATGAAAATATTTCCGCCATTTGGCATCGCTTCTATCGCATTTTTTAATATGTTTATAAAAACTTGTTTTAATTGGTTACCGTCACATTGAATATCATATACGTAATCAAAATGATCCATGATGATATGAACGCTATGCATAATTGCAGTCGGTAAAATAAATGTAACTACCTCTTCAATTAAAGTTTGTATGTTACAAGTTTGGATAGATATTACTTGTGGCTTAGACATCGCCATAAATTGACTCGTGATGGATTCCATTTGTGAAATCTCACTTAACATAACATCGATATACCATTTTTGCTCCTCATTTATTTCAGGGAGGAGCAATGTTAGAAAACCCTTTAGGGAAGTGAGTGGGTTTCGAATTTCATGGGCAATTCCAGCTGTCAGTTGTCCGACTACTGCGAGCTTCTCAGATTTGCGTAGTAACTTTTCAGTTTCTTTTAGCTCAGTAACATCTCTCCCCATCACGATAAGACCTTTGCGAGAACCATCAGGATGATAAAGCGGAACTTTTGATATACTTAAGATTAAATCGAAATCATCTCTATGTATAATAAATTCCTCGCCATGAAGAATTTGTCTTTGTTGCCATGCTAGTTCATCGATTTCTTCACAATGTAAAAAAGCTTCTCGGTATGCTTCATTATATTGAATGAGTTCGCTATCTTTTTTCCCGTGGTAAGGTACATGATGGAAGTTGAAGCAAGAAAGTGCGTAGTCATTTGCCTCAAGCCAGCGCCCTTCATGATCTTTAAATATAACAAACGCAGGCATGGAGTTTACTAATGTACGTAATCTCTTCTCACTTTCTTTTAGCATATTCTCAATTCTTTCTGATTTTTCAAGTGGCTTCATAATAGCGTATACGCCAGTAAGACGATTTTGAACAAAAATAGGAACTAGTTTTGTCACAACATCTAATAAGAATCCATTTTTATGATAAATAGATAAGATATACTCTTGTTGATTATCCGCTTCAGTATTCTTTATATTTTGTAATACTTGCTCAGAAATATGTGCTCCTAAAATAGAGGTAATATTTTTCTGTTCTAATTCTAAAGAAGTGTAACCTAATATTCTTTCGGCAGAAGGATTTATATGTAGAATAACTCCTTCTAAATTTAAGGAAATAATACTATCAGGATTATGTTCGAACAGAGATGCGTACATTTCTGTTAATGAACGATCTTGTATATGGTTTCGCAAACGTCTAGAAATGTTCGGATGACGTTTTTTTTGAGTTGGTGAATATTTTTTACGACTCATAATAGTTCCTCCGTACAAATAGCATCTAAAAAGATTTGTCTATTCATAACTATAATATAGATGTGATGTGTATTTCTATAAAAAATGGAAGTTATAGAATAAATTTTATTTTTTTATTTTTTTGCAAAGTGAATGCAGGATGGTAATAAGGGGAGCTTATATTGTTTTATAAACCTTTTGTAAGTTACAGACGGCTGTTTTCCGTATAACATTAGGGTAGAGGAGGGGGAGAGAAAATGAAAAATTATATTCAAGGGATTGATCACGTGCAAGTAGCTGCACCTGTAGAGTGTGAAGAAGAGGCGCGTGATTTTTATGGGAATAAGATTGGTATGGTAGAAATTCCAAAGCCAGAAGAGTTGAAAAAACGAGGTGGATGTTGGTTTAAATGTGGAAATCAAGAAATCCATATTGGTGTCGAGCGGAACTTTACACCAGCTAAAAAGGCTCATCCAGCTTTTTATGTGAATGAAATTAATGAATTTAAGCAAACACTTATAGAGCAAGGTGTAAAAGTGATTGATGATTATGCACGGCCAGATGTAATTCGATTTTACGTATCAGACCCGTTTGGAAACAGAATTGAATTTATGCAAAATAAAGACTAGGTGTATTCCCACCTAGTCTTTAACTTCTTCTGAAAAGTCCTAACACTTCTACAGTTTCTGTAATATTAACGAATGCATTCGGGTCAATTTCAGAAATTGTAAGTTTCATACTTGCTAATTCTTCACGAGAAACGACCGTCATAAGTACACGCTTTTTCTCGCTTGAATAAGCGCCTTCGCCATCAAGTAACGTTATTCCACGTACAACAGTTGAAAGAAGCTGTTTTTTCATTTTTTCTGCTTCATTTGTTACAATCATAAGTGTAACTTTACGATGTTTTGTATGAACAGCATCAATTACTTTACCAGTTACATAAATTGAAAGTAAGCTTGTAAGTGCAACATCCCAGGTGAAGAAGAATCCTGCGATTATTACAACGACTGCATTTAAAATAATAAGGAATCCGCCAAGTTTAATGTCTCGCTTGCGGGATAAAAGCATACCGATAATATCAAATCCACCAGTGGATCCATTACAGTTAAAAACAAGACCAATACCAGCTCCGGCGATGACACCTCCGAAGATAGAAGATAACAATGGATCTGTTGCTACGACTTTTACTGGAACGTAGTATAATGCAACAGATAATACAACTACAGAGACAACTGTGTTAAAAATTACTTTTTTTCCAAGACCTATGTACCCTAAAATAAGGATAGGTAAGTTTAATACAAAGTTAATAATGCCTGTGTTTACAGGGGTTACAATCCCTAAAATAATAGCAATTCCGCCAATTCCACTACTTAAAATTTTGTGGGGGATAAGGAAAAGATTAAAGGCAACCGCAATAATAATAGAACCGATAATAACACCAAGGAATCTGACCATTTCTTTCCCGTCCTTCACTGAAAAATTCATATTATTTCAAGATTATATATGATATTGAAAGTTTTGGGTAAAAACAGTTTATTTTGGTAAATTAGATTAATCGAAAGAATTTGAGTATTTTATCATTTGAAAGGGGATACAGTTGTGAAGATAAAAACATATCAACAGAAAAGCCCGTTGAAGCAAGAATGTGAGGATTCTTATTTTTGTAATAAAGATAAAAAGATTTATGGTGTATGTGACGGTGCAACACCACTTGTCCCGTTTCGTGATGAAAATGGACATAATGGAGCATACATCGCTTCGCATTTATTTGCAAATTATTTTACTGCATTACGAGAGAATCATAGTTTACAATTTGCAGTTGCCAAAGCAAATGAAGCATTACAAAGCAAAATGTTAGAATATGAAGTAGACACGAGAAAAAAAGAGCATTTGTGGTGCACATGTATCGCGGCAGTTCAAATAGTTGGTGAGAAAATTGAATATGCGCAGCTTGGGGACTGTATGATTGTCGCAACTTTTCAAAATGGAACGATGCAAGTATTAACGAAAGACACAGTTGAAGGAATTAGTAAACGAGCAAAAAGGAAGAGGGAAGAAGATCGTAAGAAAGGTTTATCTGTGCCGGAAGAACCTGTTTTTCAAGATGTTCGAGAACAATTAAAGTACAATCGTTATCTTGCAAATATGCCAAATGGTTACTCAGTTGCAAATGGAATGAAAGAAGCGATACATTATTTACAACATGGTGAATTACATATAGATGAAGTGAGTGGAATTTTTATTTGTTCAGACGGGTTATTCCACCCAGATTGGTCATTAGAACAAACTGTTGCATATATAAGAAAGAATAGTATAAACGAATATGTAGCAATCATTGAAAAGCTGGAAGGGGGAAAGAGAATAAAACCAGATGATAAAACGATTATTATGATTGATTTTTAAGAGGAGGCAGTTCAAATGGAAATTAAATATGTCAATCTAACATTTCAAGATGAATTAGTTCCTTTAGAAAAAGTAAATCAACTGATTATCCACCATACAGCTGAAGATGGATGGGACGTGTATAAAACACATGAATTTCATCAAACTGTAAGAGGGTGGAGCGGGATTGGTTACAACTATTTTATCGAAAAGGACGGAACTGTAGTGGAAGGGCGAGGTTTACATATTGGAGCGCACGCGAAAGACCATAACCGTCATACAATTGGAATATGTATGACGGGAAATTTCGATAAATACGATCCAACTCCTGCACAAGTGAATGCATTATATTCTTTATGCAAAATGTTTATGAAGCAATTTGCTATAAAGAAAGAAAATATACTAGGTCATAGAGAGTTAGAAGGAGTTACAAAAAGCTGTCCTGGTAATCGTTTTTCTATGGTAGAGTTAAGGAAGATATTATCTTAAATATAGAGGAGTAACAACGATGATGAATATAAAAATACCAAATGATAAAAAAGAAGAGCTTGTAGCGCAAATTCAGCAATTTTTCGTTGAAGAAGATTTAGATGAAATTGGACGTTTCCAAGCAGAGCGTTTAATAGAAGAAATGGTTAAATTAGTTGGACCATTTGCATACAATCAAGCAATTGGAGATGCAAGAAAGCTTGTAAGTGAGAAATTAACGAATATCGAAGAAGATTTATACGTGTTAGAGAAGAATGAAGGAAAATAAAAAAAGAGCCCATCGGCTCTTTTTTTATTTGATTGATAGCAAAAAAACATAGGGAAAACACGGAAAAGACATTGAAAATACACCTTTTATTTTTAGAATATTCTTAGTTTTAAAATACTTCAGAAAGGAAGATTGTAATGAGATTAACGCCAAGAGAAATTGATAAACTGCTAGTAGTTGTTGCGGCTGATTTAGCTTATCGACGAAAGGAGAGGGGGCTTAAGTTAAACTATCCAGAAAGTATCGCTATTATTACGTATGAAATTTTGGAAGGAGCAAGAGATGGTAAAAATGTAGCGGAATTAATGGAACTTGGAAAAAACATTTTAAGTGCTGAAGATGTTATGGATGGTATTGCAGACATGATATCAGATATTCAAGTTGAGGCAACTTTTCCTGATGGAACAAAATTAGTAACTATTCATCAGCCAATTCATTAAAGGAAGTGAATGTTATGATTCCAGGGCAATATATCCTTGCGAAAGAAGACATAGTATGTAATGGAAATAAAAAAGCAATGAAAGTCAAAGTGATAAATCAGGGAGATAGACCCATTCAAATTGGATCTCATTACCACTTTTATGAAGTGAATGAGGCGTTAAAATTCAATCGCAGTGTAGCAATTGGACAACATTTAAATATTCCAGCAGGTACAGCGGTAAGATTTGAGCCTGGAGATGAAAAAACGATTGAACTAGTTCCATATTCAGGGGAACAAGAAGTATATGGATTTAAAAATAAAGTGGATGGCGATATTCAATCTTACACAAAAAGAGGGAGATAGCATGAGTTTTAAGATGTCACGTAAACAATATGCTGATTTATATGGTCCAACTACAGGAGATTCTATTCGTTTAGCGGATACACAATTATTCGCACATGTTGATCGAAATGCCACTGTATATGGTGATGAAGCTGTCTTTGGTGGAGGAAAATCAATTAGGGATGGTATGGGACAAAATTCACAACTTACAAGAGAACAGGGGGTTGTGGATGTTGTTATTACGAATGCAATTATTATTGATTATACGGGAGTATATAAAGCGGATATTGGTATAAAAGATGGGAAGATTTCAGCAATTGGTAAGAGTGGTAATCCTTCAGTTATGGATAATATTGATATCATCATTGGAACATCAACGGAAGTAATTTCTGGTGAGCGGAAAATCGTTACAGCTGGAGGTATTGATACACATGTGCATTTCATATCCCCACAACAAATTGATACGGCATTGGCTTCAGGTATAACAACTTTAATTGGTGGGGGAACAGGACCGGCAGAAGGGACTAAGGCAACTACAATAACACCTGGATCTTGGAATTTAAGAAAAATGCTAGAAGCAGCAGAAGCTTTTCCTATAAATCTTGGGTTTTTAGGGAAAGGAAATAGTTCAAGTTTACCTGCCCTGGAAGAACAAATATTTGCAGGGGCTATCGGATTGAAAATCCATGAAGATTGGGGAGCAACTTCGTCAGCAATTAATCACTCGTTACAGATTGCTGATAAATATGATATTCAAGTCGCTATTCATACGGATACGTTAAACGAATGTGGTTTTGTGGAAGAAACGATAAAAGCTATTGATAATCGTGTTATTCATACGTACCACACTGAAGGAGCTGGAGGTGGGCATGCACCAGATATTATAAAGATTGCTGCGCTGAATAATATTTTACCATCATCAACGAACCCGACCTTGCCATATACAGTGAATACGCTGGATGAACATTTAGATATGCTCATGGTATGTCATCATTTAAAAGCGAATATTCCAGAAGATGTAATGTTTGCAGATTCAAGGATTCGAAAAGAAACAATCGCGGCAGAGGATATTTTGCAAGATTTAGGGGTTTTCAGCATGATTAGCTCTGACTCACAGGCGATGGGAAGGGTTGGAGAGGTTATTATTCGCAATTGGCAAACCGCCGATAAAATGAAAAAGCAGATTGGTAGTTTAGAGGGAGATAAAGAATATAACGATAATAATAGAATTCAACGTTATATAGCTAAGTATACAATTAATCCAGCTATTACACATGGGATTTCAGAATACGTGGGCTCTATTGAAATAGGAAAGTATGCAGACCTTGTAATATGGGATCCACAATTTTTCGGTGTTAAGCCAGATATGGTTTTGAAAAACGGAATGGTAGTGATGGCATTAATGGGAGACGAGAATGCTTCAATTCCTACCCCACAACCATATTATGAAAAAAAGATGTTTGGTGCATATGGAAAAGCAGTACAGTCAAGTTCGATTACATTTGTATCGAAAGTAGCTTATGAGAATAATATTAAAGAAAAATTAGGTTTAAATAAAGTTGTATTACCTGTTAAAAATACGAGAGAGATTTCGAAGCAAGATATGAAGCTAAATAATGCAACACCAGAAATTGAAGTAGATCCGCAGACATATGAAGTTAAAGTTGATGGACAAGTAATCACGTGTGAAGCAGTAGATGTACTACCTATGGCTCAAAGATATTTTTTATTTTGATATAACGGGGGAGATAAAATGATTATTGAAAAAATTAATAACAACGTATGCAATATGAATGATTTCTCAAACACAAAAAAGCATCTTGATAAGATATTAATTTCTAGTGAGCTTTTACTGAAGAGAGTTCAGAAATTATATTCAGAATCTGGTTTTGAAATTGGGGTGTCTTTAGATAGTGGAGAAACATTAAAGAACGGTGATATTTTATATGAAGATGAAAATCGAATTGTGTATATTGAAGTATTACCAGAAGAGGTAATTGTAATTACTCCAAAATCAATAAAAGAAATGGGGATTATTGCTCATAACTTAGGGAATAGACATTTACCAGCACAATTCGATGAAGGGTGCATGATTTTGGCGAACGACTACTTAGTAGAAGATTTACTTAAAAAGGAAGGTGTTCCTTATCAAAAAGAAAATAGAGTATTACCAAAACCGTTCAAGCATGCTTCGCACAAACATATTTAACCTACTTAACCTACTCCAAATTAGTGATTCGAACTTCCCAACAGGAAGTTTTAGTCACTCTTTTGGATTAGAAACATTTATTCAAGAGGGACAAGTTACAAATAAAGACGGGTTTTTCAAATGGGTTAATCGATATGTAAAAGTCCAATTAACATACACGGACGGCTTAATTTGCAAATATACTTACGAAGCCATTAAGAATAATGAGGGAGAACAAATTACATTTTTAGATGATTTAATAACAGCACAAACATTGCCTTTTGAATGTAGAAAAGCAAATAGAATGATTAGTAAAAGTACTTCTAAATTATTGTGTGAATTGTTCTCGTTTGTAAATTTAAATATATATAAAGAAAATATTATGGGTAATAAATTACAAGGTCATCCGAGTATTGTATACGGAATATTAGGGGCGGAATTGAAAATGACAATAGAAGAAACGCTCTTAGTTTTCTTATACTCAAGTGTTGGAAGTATAATTCAAAACGGTGTGAGAGCCATTCCTCTTGGACAAACAGATGGTCAAAAACTATTACAAGAATGCCATGAATTAATCTGCGAATCTATTGATAGAATTCAAATACTTTCATTAGAAGATTTTGGATTGAATGATCCTGAATTCGAAATAAATCAAATGCAACATGAAGATGTAAATGTAAGGGTCTTCATGTCATAGGGAGGAAGAATAAATTGATAAAGCCTATTAAAATTGGTATCGGTGGCCCCGTAGGTGCTGGGAAAACCATGTTAGTTGAAAAGTTAACAAAACATCTAAATACAGATTATGAAATTGCAGCAATTACAAACGATATTTATACGAAAGAAGATGCAAAGATTTTATTGAAAACAGGTGTTTTATCAGAAGATAGAATTATTGGTGTAGAGACAGGGGGGTGCCCGCATACAGCAATTCGAGAGGACGCTTCTATGAATTTTGAAGCAATTGAAGAACTCATGATTAGACATAATAATTTAGATATTATTTTTATTGAAAGCGGGGGTGATAATTTAGCTGCCACATTTAGTCCGGAGCTAGTGGATTTTTCAATTTATATTATTGATGTGGCACAGGGAGAAAAGATTCCGCGTAAAGGTGGACAAGGAATGATCAAATCTGATGTATTTGTAATTAATAAAACGGATTTGGCACCTTATGTAGGAGCTAATCTTGGAGTTATGGAGCAGGATACGAAAAATTACCGACATAATAAACCATACTTTTTTACAAATTTGAAGGATGAGGAAGGTTTACAAGAATTAATAAATTGGATGAGACAGAACATTATGTTAGAAGGACTGAAAAAATGAAATCCCCTACAGGTGTCTTAAACATTGATATGATGGAAAAGAGACATAAAACCGTACCTATTAAGGTTTATCATAAAGATGCCTTAAAAGTAACGCAGCCAATATATTTGGATGAGTATGGTAGAGCATATTACTATATTATGAATTCTGGTGGAGGCTATTTAAAAGGAGATTTCTATTCTATAAATATAAATGTTGGTAAAGATGCGAAAACATATATAACAAGCCAATCAGCAACGAAAGTTTACAAGACTCCAAATAGTTATGCTTTGCAAGAATTGAATTTTTATATTGGTGAGAATGCTGTTATGGAGTATTTACCAGACCCGTTAATTATGTACAAGGATGCAGCATATAAGCAAAAAACAAATATATATATGCAAAATAATTCTACATTGATTTTATGCGATTCA
The DNA here is from genome assembly GCF_008274905.1 of Bacillus sp. JAS24-2. Lineage (NCBI taxonomy): Bacteria > Bacillati > Bacillota > Bacilli > Caryophanales > Bacillaceae > Bacillus > Bacillus sp. JAS24-2. Next base: position 3,435,669 of record NZ_CP031068.1, on the reverse strand, counting down.
GTTACGCCTGGTTGGTCGCCAAATATGGAGAAGTTCACATACCAATATTTTGATTCGTTAACAAAAATATATATGGAAAATAAACTTGTAGTATACGATCATTTATTGCTAAACCCTTTCAAAGAGTCGTTAGATCAAATGGGAATATTAAATCAATATTCCCATTATGGTACTTTCATAGTTATTAATGAGAACATTACAAATGATTTAATTGCAACATTGAAAACATCACTTTCTAACACTAACAATATGAAAATTGGAATATCTTCTACACCATGTAAAGGCTTTGTCATTCGCATACTTAGTCATAATACTGAGGATATGGAGTCTATATTTTTTCAGTGTCATCGTTTTGTTAGAGAGAATTGTCTACATGAAGAATTAACATCCTATCGAAAATATTAAGTAGGAGAAGGGGATACTATGACTAATGTGGGATTATTGTTTGTCGGTGCAGTTCTATTTATGAATTCACTAGCAGCTTTTAAACTTATTGATAGCAAAAGTGTAGGATACTTTAATTTATTTGTAGGGGCATTACAAACTTTGACACCATTATATTTATTATTTACAGGAAGTCAATCCGATGAGTGGACTATCCTATCTAATGGAACTATTTTTTTATTTGGTTTTACTTATTTATATGTTGGTCTTACGAATATATTAAAACTTGATTCTTCAGGTGTAGGTTACTATTCTCTTTGGGTTGCTATCATTGCAACGGTTATGGGAATTGTGAATCAATTACATGAGAGTGGTAGTTTGCAAAGTACAATAATTTGGTTCTTTTGGGCATTCCTTTGGTTTTTATTTTTCCTACAAGATGGATTGAAAAAGAAGATTCATATTTATGTAGGTATTGTTTGCTTCATTGAATCTTGGATTACTGCAACAGTACCAGCTCTGTTAACACTTACAAATCATACCGACGTGTTAAATAATTTTGTAATTATTTTAGCGACTATTATAACGATTTTAGTTTTTATTATGGCACTTTTCTTTTTCAAGAGTATTCAATTTAAAGTAGAAAGGGTTAGTAACTATGTGGAAAAGTGAACTGAAAAAGGCAACCAACTTTTTTGTTATTATTATATTTCTTCATGTGCTTGGAATTTTATTATTATTACCGGCGCTATATAAAGGTAATAGCATAATCGGAATGGCTATTATTGCATATTCTTTAGGGTTGCGTCATGCGTTTGATAGTGATCATATTGTCGCAATTGATAATACTGTTCGGAAATTAATTGAAAAAGGTAAAAACTCACAGGGGGTGGGATTTTACTTCTCATTAGGACACTCTACGGTAGTATTTGCGATGATTGTATTAATTGCTTTAATTGGAAAAACGGCAAAACATGGAATGGAGAGCTTTTCAACTATAGGCGGTATTATCGGTACAATCGTTTCTAGTACATTCCTTATCATTATTGGTCTTACCAATCTGTTGTACCTTATTAAAGTGTTGAGAAGCCACGAGGACAAACAGCCAGAAAATTTAGGGTTTATATATCGTTTCACACAGCGCTTATTTACGTTTATTGATAGTCAGAAGCAATTGTATATAATCGGTTTTTTATTTGGACTTGGTTTTGATACAGCGAGTGAAATTGGATTAATTGCTCTTTCTACAGTAACTGCAACAAGTCAATCTATTCCACTTGTAAGTATATTTGCTTTCCCCGTTTTGTTTGCTGCCGGAATGTCATTGATGGATACATTAGATAGTACATTCATGAATACGAATTATAAGTGGGCAATGGAAAATAGTCGAATAAGAAATTCATATAATGTATTAATTACCTCAATATCTGTTATTACGGCTTTTTTAATAGGGGGATATCAACTATTATCTTTGCTTATTGAAAGCTATAATTTACAGGGCCCGTTTTGGAATCTCATACAAGTAGTTAATTTTGATTATCTGGGTATATGTCTTGTTGCATTCTTTATTATTTCTCTTATTGTTTTTGTTGTATGGAATAGAAATGCCTTTAAAGAACCGCTTACAAAGAGCATAGAGAAATAAAAATATATCATATGTCATTTGGTTCATTATGTATATAAAGTAAAATAAAAAACACGTTGGATGAAAATTCATCCAACGTGTTTTTTATTATTTATGTTCCTTATATTCATGTACTTTTTCTTTCACATTACCAACTGTATCTTTAGCAGTGCCTTTCACCTTATCCCATTTTCCTTCAGCTTGTAATTTCTTATTGTCAGTTACTTTCCCAACAGCTTCTTTTACTTCGCCTTTTACCTTATCAATGGCACCTTCTACTTTTTCTTTTAAACCGTGTTCATGCTTAGTCATACATTTCTCCTCCTTGTAGTTTGATTAGAATTCTCTTTTCATAGTGCAAGTTGAATGATGTATCTAGTAATAGCGTAACAAATCTAGTTGGAATATTCAAATGATTAATAGGATAGAAAAGGAATTGTCATAAAATGTTTAAAAATGTAACGGAAGGAGAAAGAAAGTAAATTATAATATGTCTTTTGCGGTCCATATTGATTTTGTATAAGCAATTTTCATGTGGGCACGTTCCATGTTATTTTGACTGCCGCTACCGAACCTTGCTTGTCCAACTATTAAAGTACAATTGAATTCAATAGCTGTCTTAATTCGTTTTTGAATTAATGCAGTATGACAGCCTTTACGCTGAAATTCTGGCAAAGTAGCAGAAGTAGCTAATGATGCGACACCCTTATTTATATACAGGACACCAATACCAGCAGGGATATTTTGAACTTCAGCTATGAAAAAATGCCATCCTGGTTCATTGTAAAGAATTTCATTATTTTGGCGCACGCTATCTTTTGTAAAGGATGGCATATTAAATCCACATACATAAATGTCTGCAAAAATATCAAACTCATTTTCTTTTAGTTTTCGTATTGTAATATTAGAAGGAAGAAGTGATGAACCCTCTCTCGGTATACTATACAAAGCAGTATGGAAGCTAGATTGATAAAACCCTTTTTGAGATAAGTATTGAAATAATTCAGTTGTACCTTGTGCTGGGGTAATTTCAAAACGACAAGGGATTTGTAGTGATTCATAATAAGAAATGATTGCATCAATCGCATCTGCATTTGTAATACCTTTTACCGTATTAAAAGCAGGACCAGCAATTATTTTTGATGAAAAGGCAGTGGCACTACCGAATTTTTTCATTTGCACTTGCATGGGGTTTCCGCTCATTGTTTGTAGTCTCTCTAATTTAGAAGAGAGCATATCAATTTCTGCATTTTCAATTTCTGTTGCCATATCGAGTGTCATAACAGTAGTCATAAAATTCCTCCGTTAATAAATATATTTCATAGTACATATACGATTTTTGTTTTGAGATTCCTGTTGAAATGTGAGAGAATAAGAGGTTTTTTGGAAGGGAAATGGAAGTGAACTGTCGAAGGGAGTAGAAACAGATTAAAGGTGGTGCTCTCATGAAACAAAAAGCCGTGCAGACATGCTCTAATTGTGGTTCTCAAAATATAGGAGAAGGTGAGTTTGTCGGATATGCACAAATACGGAAAAAGGAAACGATGTTCACATCTTCGCCGGTGGATGCTTATATTTGTACAGATTGTGGGAATATCCTTTTACTAAAGGTAAGGAATTATGAAAGGTTTAAACAGAAACCGTTATGATTATTGAGAAGTGGTCATATCCAACTTTGTATACGAAACGACTTATGTTAAGGAAAATGAATATGAGTGATAGTTTACATATATATGAGTATGCTACAGATAAAGAGATGACAACTTTTACTGTATGGGATGCTCATCGATTGTTATGTGACACATATAACTATATAGAAGAAATTGTGGGTCAGTACAATGGAGGGCAAGTAGCACCTCTTGGAATTGTATTAAAAGAGGAGAAGAAACTTATAGGCACGTGTGGATTTATTAAATATGATTTGGTCACACATACAGCAGAAATTGCATACGCCTTATCTCGAAAATATTGGGGAAGAGGATTAGCTACGGAGGCTGCATTAGCTTTTTTCTACTATGGTTTTCATGAGTTGCATCTTAATAGTATTGAAGCGGGATGTGATTCAGAAAATGAAGCATCTGAAAAATTAATGAAACGTTTGAATATGGAGTACGAGTGCACGATTCAAAAGGATATGTTCATTAAAGGTAAGTATCGTGACACGAAAAGATATTGTATATCTCGAGAAAGATATATGGATAAATGAAATATTTCATATAAAAAACTCCTTTAAATGAATAAAGGAGTTTTTTTATTTTTTATAACAATAATTACCTTTAATTGTTATAATTGGTTGTTAAGGGGTCTTGGTTTATTAACGCCATAATCATAGAAGGAAAATAGCTAAATCGTCTATAAAACCACTAAATAACACAATCGCAACCGTAAGTTGACAAAGTGTAACCCCGGGAAGATAGAGATAAGGGCAATGTCTACATACAATTTAGGTAAGAAAACAAAGGGGGGCACACATATGGGATTTGGTGAAAAGCTTTTTAAATTAAGAAAGGAAAAGGGCCTTTCTCAAGAAGCATTAGCTGAAAAATTAAACACAACAAGGCAAGCGGTTAGTAAATGGGAAAACTGTCAAGGTTTTCCTGAAACTGAAAAGTTAATAATGATTGGAAATGTTTTTGAGGTATCACTCGACTATTTATTAAAAGAAACTGCAGAGCAAAGTAATGAAAATGTGGATGGCTATTACGTAAGTCAGGAAATGGCAGAAGGGTATATAGTGTACGGACAAAAGATTTCAAAATATATAGCGTTAGGGTTTAGTTTGCTTATTTTGTCTACAATACCGTATCTATTATTTAAAGAAAATGCAACAATGTCGACATTTCTTGTCATTATCATTGCTGTTCTTGGAATTGGAGCAATGATGGCACCTGTAACGATAGAAGAGAGTCGATACAATGTATTGAAAAAGGAAGAACTACTATTTGATCAAAACTTTCTAAAAGAATTGACAAAAAGATATGTGATTATTAAGAAGAAGTATGCTGCGGTAATGATCGTTGGATTTTGTTTTATAGCAGCAGGCGCGATCCCGTTTTTGTTTGAGAAAAAGCATATCACTTCAGGGGAATTAGTTCAGTATTATCCGTACTGTGTTGTACTTATTGCTATCGGAGTTTATCTTTTTGTTCGTGTGTTAGGAGTATGGGAGATATATCGAATTTTAGTAGAAAATAAGGAATACAGTAATCGTTTTATTTTTAAACTGAAAAAGAAAGTAAGAAAAAAGGTAGATAGTTTATAAAAGATAAAAAACATGTTTCGAATCAATGTATTCAAAACATGTTTTTTCTGAATTATTTCCAAAGAAATAATTCAGAAAAAACAGAAAAATGTCGCAACCATTTGCGGAATTCTGTTATAATAAACGAAAAATGAAAACGCTTTAAAGGGGGATATAACCAATATGATGATGAATGTACCGCTAACAATTAGTTCTATGATGGAAAGAGCAGAGAAACTGTTTTCGAAGAAAGAAATTGTTTCACGGACACATGATACAGTTACAACGTTAACGTATAAGCAGTTAGGGGAAAGGACGAGAAGACTTTCCAGTGCGTTGAAAAAGCTTGGAATTAAAGAAGGTGAACGTGTAGGAACGTTAGCGTGGAACCATCATCGACATGTAGAAGCGTATTTTGCTATTCCAGGTATTGCTTCTGTTTTGCACACGATTAATATTCGTTTATCTCCTCAACATATTTCATACATTATTCAGCACGCAGAAGACCGAATTCTACTTATAGATGAAGATCTCGTACCGCTCGTTGAAAATATTCAATCACAATTATCAACTGTACAGGCTTACATTATTATGACTGATAAAGATGAACTTCCAAATACTATGCTGGAGCCTGTATATCATTATGAAAAGCTATTAGAAGAAGGCGATCCCAATTTCCAATTTGTAAAAGATATTGATGAAAATACACCTGCTGGTATGTGTTATACGTCAGCGACTACAGGAAACCCAAAAGGTGTTGTATATACGCATCGTAGTACTGTATTGCATTGTATGGCACTCGGTTTAGCTGATACAGCTGCTTTATCGGAAAGTGACGCAGCAATGGCAATCGTCCCGATGTTTCATGTGAACGCTTGGGGACTTCCTTTTGCGGCTACTTGGTTTGGATCAAAACAAGTTCTTCCTGGACCGATGTTTACCCCGAAAATTTTATTAGAGATGATTCAATCAGAAAAAGTGACGTTAGCTGCGGGTGTGCCGACAATTTGGCTCGGCGTATTACAAGAGTTAGAAAATAATAGTTACGATTTATCTAGTATGACGAGAATACTATGCGGAGGTGCAGCTGCGCCGAAAGGCGTTATTAAAGCATTTGAACAGAAACATAATGTTCCATTCATACATGCATATGGTATGACTGAAACGAGCCCACTCGTAACACTTGCACGTTTAAAAAGTTATGAAACAGAATTATCGTATGAAGAGCAATTAGAAATTAGATCAAAACAAGGGTATCTTGTCCCTGGTGTAGAGATGAAAGTAGTCGGTACAAATGGTGAAGTGAAGTGGGATGGTACGGAGATGGGAGAACTATGTTTACGAGCGCCATGGATCGCTGAAAGCTATTATAACGATAATCGTACTGTCGAAGGTTTTCGTGATGGTTGGTTATATACAGGAGATGTCGTTACGGTTGATGAGGAAGGCTGCGTGAAAATTGTTGACCGTACGAAGGATGTTATTAAAAGCGGGGGAGAATGGATTTCTTCGGTCGATCTTGAAAATGCTTTAATGGCACATGATGCTATATTTGAAGCGGCCGTCGTTGCGATTCCTCACCCTCAGTGGCAAGAGCGACCAATTGCCTGCGTCGTTCAAAAGAAAAATAGTACGGTTACAAAAGAAGAAATATATGAGTTTTTAAAACCACAGTTTGCGAAGTGGTGGTTACCAGATGATATTGTATTTATGGAAGAAATACCGAAAACATCTGTTGGGAAGTTTTTGAAACAGGCGCTTCGGAAAGAACTGGAGCATTTGCATAGAGAGAAATAAGTGAATTCTTATTTGTAAACTTAAATGAAATAAAAGTTGACAAAAGAAGGGTGGAAAGATAATATAATTTTCGTGATATGTTACCTAAAAACACTTTTAAGTTTACAAACAGGAGAAGAAAATATGCATACAAAAAAATTAGTTTTCGTCGCTTTATTTAGTTCTATTATGGGAGTGTTAGGGTTAATACCTCCGATTGCTCTTTCTATTACACCAGTTCCGATTACATTGCAATCACTCGGTGTTATGCTTGCGGGTGGATTGTTAGGGTCACGCCTTGGTGCATTAAGTCAGCTTATTTTCTTACTTATTGTAGGAGTTGGAGCACCATTACTTGCTGGTGGACGCGGTGGCCTTGGTGTATTTGTTGGGCCAAGTGCAGGATATTTACTTGGTTACATCATTGGAGCGTTTGTTATTGGTTATTTAATTGAGCGTTTACGTGAAGTGTCTATTATAAAAGTATTATGTATTAATATAATTGGTGGTATTTTCGTAGTTTATGTATTTGGTATTACTGTACAAGCGTTTTTAATGGATGTTTCTGTATGGGAGACAATGAAAGTGAGTGCTGTGTTTTTACCAGGGGATTGTATAAAAGCAATTATTGCGGCGATTCTCGTAACAAAATTACATCGTTCATTGAAACATATTATTACGCCCGCTTTAAAGAATGGAAAATATACAAATGCGGGATGATAAAGGGAAGAAACACGTTAATTCCGTGTTTCTTTTTATTATTTTTGTAAAGAAAGGACGTCTCATATGGGTATTACAAAAGAATACAAAAAGCATGCCTCTTTACAACCAAATAAAATAGCGATAAAGGAAAATGATAGAGTTTTAACATATAAAGAGTGGTTCGAATCAGTTTGTAAAGTAGCAAACTGGTTGCACGCAACAGAATCAAAGAATAAAACAATAGCAATCCTATTAGAAAATCGTATAGAGTTTTTACAACTATTTGCTGGTGCCGCTATGGCCGGGTGGGTTTGTGTTCCGTTAGATATAAAGTGGAAACAAGATGAGCTCAGAGAAAGAATTGAAATCAGTAATCCGGATATGATTGTGACAGAAAGATATAAGGTAAATGATTTATCGCATGAAGAAGGAAGAGTAATTGAAATTGATGAGTGGAAAAGAATGATAGAGAAATATCTTCCTACACATTCCACTGTAGAAAGTTTACGAAATGCTCCCTTTTATATGGGATTTACATCAGGATCAACTGGAAAAGCAAAAGCATTTTTACGTGCACAGCAATCGTGGATTCATAGTTTTGATTGTAATGTACATGACTTTCATATGAAAACGGAGGATTCAATTTTAATAGCTGGGACGCTCGTTCATTCTCTTTTCTTATACGGGGCAATAAGTGCATTATATGTAGGACAAACGGTGCACATTATGAGAAAGTTCATTCCGAATCAAGTATTAGATAAGTTAGAAACTGAAAATATATCGGTTATGTATACAGTTCCGACAATGCTTGAATCTTTATATAAAGAAAATAGATTAATAGAAAATAAAATGAAAATTATTTCATCAGGAGCGAAATGGGAAGCTGAAGCGAAAGAAAAAATAAAGAATATATTTCCTTATGCGAAAAGATATGAATTTTATGGTGCATCAGAGTTAAGTTTTGTAACAGCACTAGTCGATGCAGAAAGCGAAAGAAGGCCAAATTCAGTAGGAAAACCTTGTCACAATGTGCAAGTTCGAATATGTAATGAAGCAGGCGAAGAAGTACAAAAAGGCGAGATAGGAACTGTTTATGTGAAAAGTGATCAGTTTTTTATGGGATACATAATAGATGGGGGTTTAACACGGGAGTTGAATGCAGATGGCTGGATGACAGTGCGAGATGTAGGCTATGAAGATGAAGAAGGCTTTATATATATTGTTGGTAGAGAGAAGAATATAATTTTATTTGGAGGAATCAATATTTATCCAGAAGAAATAGAAAGTGTATTACATGAACACCCAGCTGTTGATGAAATAGTTGTAATTGGTGTGAAAGATAGTTACTGGGGTGAAAAGCCCGTCGCGATCGTAAAAGGAAGTGCTACGAAACAACAATTAAAGAGTTTTTGCTTACAACGATTATCCTCGTTTAAAATACCGAAAGAATGGCATTTTGTAGATGGAATACCTTATACAAATAGTGGGAAAATCGCTCGTATGGAAGCAAAAAGTATGATTGAAAACCGGGAGAAAACATATGAATAAGGCAGTTATTGTAGAGGCGAAAAGAACACCTATCGGTAAGAAGGATGGGATATTAAAAGAGTATGAAGTTCAGCAATTAGCAACGCCGCTTCTTACGTTTTTAAGTAAAGGAATTAAGAGAGAGATAGACGATGTTATATTAGGAAATGTTGTTGGGCCAGGAGGGAATGTTGCAAGATTATCTGCTTTAGAGGCAGGACTTGGCTATCATATTCCTGGTGTAACGATTGATCGGCAATGTGGTGCTGGTTTAGAAGCAATTCGAACTGCGTGTCATCTCATTCAAGGCGGGGCAGGTAATTGCTATATCGCCGGAGGAGTAGAGAGTACAAGTACGTCACCTTTTCAAAAAAGAGCAAGATTTTCACCTGAAACAATTGGTGATCCTGACATGGGAGTAGCTGCTGAATATGTTGCGGAGCGTTATAACATAACGAGAGAAATGCAAGACGAGTACGCTTGTCTTAGTTATAAGCGGACACTGCAAGCGTTAGAAAAAGGATATATACATGATGAAATATTTTCTTTTAATGGATTATTAGATGAATCTATAAAGCCAGAAATGAATTATGAACGAATCATTAAAAGAACAAAGCCCGCATTTTTACAAAATGGAACAGTGACGGCAGGTAATTCATGTGGTGTAAATGATGGGGCATGTGCTGTTCTTGCAATGGAAGAGGGACAAGCCCTAAAGCTCGGTTATAAACCTGTCCTTCGTTTCGTTCGTAGTACTGTAGTGGGAGTGGATCCCAATCTTCCAGGGACTGGTCCGATATTTGCGGTGAACAGATTATTAAACGAAATGAATGTAAAAGTAGAGGACATCGATTATTTTGAAATAAATGAAGCATTCGCCTCAAAAGTTGTTGCTTGCGCAAAAGAGTTACAAATTCCGTATGAAAAATTAAATGTAAATGGTGGGGCAATTGCGCTCGGTCATCCGTACGGTGCATCTGGGGCTATGCTTGTAACACGTTTGTTTTATCAGGCTCAAAGAGAGTCTATGAAATATGGAATTGCTACATTAGGAATTGGAGGCGGGATAGGGATTGCGCTATTATTTGAGAAAGTAGAAGACTAGTGAGGTAACTAGTTTTCTACTTTTTGAGGAACATAAACATTGCTGCCAGGCTTCGCTTTCATTTCGTTCCAAGCAGCAATCGCATCAGCTTTTGCTTTTCCTTTATTATTTGGATCTTTGAAAAAGTCACGAGTAAAGCGATTGTATTCAAATTGTGCACCGATAGTTGTTTTGTATGTAGGGTCTTTTTTTCGTTCGTTTTCTTCATGCCAAAAAGCTACCGCGTCTTCATATGTTTTTCCAACATTCTCTTTGAAAAATTTTTGAAGAGCTACTGTAAAGCGGAAGTTTGTTCCGATTTTTTCTTTGAAAAAAGCACGAACATCTTCGCTACAGCGGTGATTTTTAGTAATAATCGTTTGAAGAGAAAGGTCTTTGTAAGAGAGGGAAGTTTTACTTGCTTTTGGACCAGAGCTGTTTTTTAAGACTTTCCCCGTAGTTAAATAATGTGAGATACGCTCGGTTATTTCGGTCTTAGAGCCACTAGCTGGCAAACCATGCTCGCGACAAAATGTTTGCAGTTCTGCTTTTAACCAATAATAATTTTGGAAATCTGTAAGAGATATAGTTTTTGTTAAAGATGGTCGCATGAATGTAACAACTACTTTCTTCCATAATTTTCTTTAATTATAAAACATACGTTCTTTTTATGGAAGGATTAATGTGTAAATATAATGGGAAGAGGAGGTTATATATAGAAAATATAATGCAAGTTCGTGTTACGGGAATTTTAATTGAAGATGAAAAAGTATTGCTAGTAAAGCAAAAAGTGGCTAATCGCGATTGGTCTTTACCTGGAGGAAGGGTAGAGAATGGTGAAACGTTAGAAGAAGCGATGATTCGAGAAATGAGAGAAGAAACAGGATTAGAAGTTAAAATTAAGAAGCTACTCTATGTTTGTGATAAACCAGATGCTAGTCCATCTTTGTTACATATTACGTTTCTGCTTGAAAGGATTGAAGGTGAAATTACACTACCTTCTAACGAGTTCGATCATAATCCGATTCATGATGTGCAAATGGTACCGATTAACGAATTAAGTTATTATGGTTTTTCGGAAACTTTTATCAATCTTATAAGTGGCGGTTTTGCAAATTCAGGGAGTTATCAAGGGTTGAAACAACATATAGGCCTGTAAATATAGTTGAAGGATAGCCGTTAGCTATCCTTCATAAACATGTTTTACACTGCTGACTGTAAAGAAGAAACAAGCTGATTTAAAAACTCGTCCCCGTTCATAACTGCTTTTCCGCCGCCGCGTGCACTCTTTTTATTTCCGCCACCTTTTCCTTCAATTGTAGGAAGAGCATTTTTTAAAAGAGCATTCATATCGAGCGTTACTGTTTTTCCGCAAGCGAGAATACATTGTAGTTTGTCATCATTTTCAATAACGAAATACGTAATTGCATGCTCTTGTTGTTCTGTAATGATAGCTGATATTTTTGCAATTTCTTGCATAGAACGATCTGTAAATGCTTTAGAAATAAGTAACCCAGCATGTATTTCGGTGGGCTGTTGCAGTAATTCATTTGCCTCTGCAAATAATAATTTTTCATTCATTGTTTGTATTGTTTTTTCGTTTTCCTTTTGAGAGGTAAGAAGCTGTGCCACTTTTGCTGGGATATCAGTTTCGCTACTGTTTAATTGTTTGGAAACATCTTTCATAATTTGTTGCTGTTGCCCCATTAATTTAAGTGTACGCCAACCAGCGATAAAGGTTAAGCGTATACCACCTTTATTGCGCTCCCATCCTAGTACTTGAATAGGACCAACTTCACCAGTGCATTTCGGATGGGTTCCACCACAGCCATTGTAGTCGTAATTTTCGATAATAACAACACGTATATTCTCTGTCATAGTTGGTTCTTTACGAAGAGGTAATGTTTTTGCTTCTTCTAAGTTCATCCACTCTATACGGATTGGGTGGTTTTCAAAAACGATTTTATTGGCAATTTGTACTGCCTTTTCAACCGTTTCTGCATGCAGATTTTCTGTTTCTAAATCAATTGTTATCGTTTCTTTTCCAAGATGGAATCCAATCGTAGGTATGTTGAAATAGTCCCAAAAAACAGCAGATAAAATGTGCTGAGCTGCATGTTGCTGCATATGATCAAACCGGCGCTCCCAATTGATTTTACCTTCTACGTCTTCTGTGTGTAATTGTTCTGCAATGAAGTGGCGGATTTCTTCGTCGACTTCTTCAACATCAAGTACAGCAATACCATTTAAAGTTCCAGTGTCATGTGGTTGTCCGCCACCAGTCGGATAAAATGCGGTTTCGTTTAAAACAACGTATAAGTTACCGTCTTTATCATAATCTTGCTTTATAATTTTAGTAGTAAATTCTTGCTTATAAGCGTCAGTGTAATATAATTTGTGCTCCAATTTTCTTTCTCCTCTCGCATTAACTAGTTTCATTGTAAAGCAATTGAAATTAGTTTCCTAATATTTCAGAAGAAAGAAACTATTTTTAGAATTTTCTTGCTATAATAAGAAGAAAATGCGGGGGTGGAATAAATATGTTATATGAAAATGGCGTAGATAAACTGCTTAGTTTAAGCAAAAATATTTCTGAATTGTATCGAGAATTAAATGAAATGACCCGGATTTTAACGGATTGTAATCGAGAAAGTGTGAAGTTTGATCGGTTATATGTAAAAGAGTTACTTTGGAAGAAAGAAGATGTAATAGAGAAATATGACCAGCTACTTGTACAACTTTGTATTAACGAATGCTTTGATCTAAAAAGTGTCATTACAGGCGAATATAAGTATACATATGAAGAAGTGGAGAACATCGTTTTACAATTTAATGAGAAGTATAATGTTGCAATATTAATTAAAGATGTTTGTAAAGAATTACAGTTTACATATGGCATAGATATGGATATAACGAGAACAGCGCGGGTATCAACAGCGCAAGTATAAAAAGGGAAAAGAAAGCAGATCCTTTGCTTTCTTTTTTTATGTAAGAACAGGGAGAGTAGGTTTTTAAGATGAAGGGGAAGTTGCAAAATATTCATCCGTTAGGAATGACAATTATAATAGGGACTTTATTTGCGAGGTTCGCCACGTCAATGAGTATTCCTTTTTTAGCAATTTATTTAACGACTGTGAAAGGTGTATCAGCTGGAATGACAGGTGCTATTATCGGAACGAGTGCACTTGTTGGAGTGTTTGCTAGTTTTATCGGAGGGAATTTATCAGATCGATTCGGTCGAAATATGATTATAATATGGTCCATGATCGTTTGGGTCTTTGTATTCATTGGTTTTTCACTTGCAGATCATGTTTTAAGTTTCTTTTTATTAAATGCTTTGAATGGATTATGTAGGTCATTTTTTGAGCCAACATCAAGAGCGTTATTATCAGATTTAACGAAACCTGAGTATCGTTTACTCGTATATAATTTGCGTTACGGTGCAATCAATGTTGGAGTAGCGATTGGCCCACTTGTCGGGTTACAGATTGGAAGCGCAAAATCAACAATTCCGTTTTTAGTAGCAGCTGGAGTATACATTTTATATACAGCTATATTAGCGTTCCAATTTAAGAAGTATCCGATTGAAAAAAAGAAAGTAAATACAGAAAAGCCTGTCACAATGTTAAAGGCAATTCGTATTTTGCGAAAGGATGTCGTATTTTTAGTTGCACTAGTTGGTATTATTTTGAGTAATTGTGGTTTTTCTCATTTAACGACAACAGTATCTCAATATTTTGCAAATGCACATATATTTCAGGATGGAGTGAAATTATTTTCATATATGCTAGCTTTAAATGCGATTGTTGTAGTCGTAATTCAATACCCTGTTATTCAAATTTGTAAAAAGTATACACCGTTAGTATCCATTATGGTGGGAACTTTATTTGTGAGCGGAGGATTATTTGGATTTGGAGTAGTAGAATCTCTGCTAGGTGCTGCCGTTTGTACAATTATTTTTACAATTGGAGAAGTCTTAATGTTTTCAATGACGGATGTATTTATTGATGATATTGCTGTTGCGCATCTAAAAGGAACATACTTCGGTGCGATGGGTTTTTCGGGAATTGGAGCAGTAATAGGTCCGTGGTTTGGAGGAGTACTTCTCGATTACTACGGGTACCAAAATGGGTTTGCAGTATTTTCAGCACTAGCTATATTTTCAACTGTGGCATTTCCTGTGCTTTTAGTTACAAAAGGTTTATCGAAAAAAAGATATGATAGAAATTCTAATATAGAGATGCATGCGGAATAACATAAGCCCCAGTACCAACTGGGGCTTATGTTTGTATTATATTAACTCTTAATTTGAAAAAAGAACTTTCTTTTCATGTTTATCAGCAAATTCATTTTTGGAAATATGAATGGCCAAAAAACCATTCTCTAAGCAGGCTAGCATCTTCTTATAAATAACATTAGCGGGTAAAGGAATAGTTCGCTGCAAAGAAATGTTTTTATGAAGTATGCAAATGTTTAGGCCTGTCTCCATCTTTTTAATGACTACATTTTGTTCATTGGCATTTGGTACATCTGTTTCCAAAATGTATTCTTGTTCAGTTTCGCAAAGGTCAATATGAATTTGATTTGGGAAACTAAAGTTACTACAAGAGTCAGAACAAAACTGATCCATCCATTCTTCGAAACCATCAACATGAAAAAGACAATCCTTCTTTTTCTTGCCCATGTAAGACACCCTCCGTAAAATCTCAATTCATACTATGTTATGCATGAATGAATTAGGGGTGAAGAATAAATGGAAAAATATAAACATTGTATGTGGAAAAGATAGCTAGTGTGCACTTTTTGTTTTACATATCATGATGTGCATGATGTTTTTGGCGTGAATGGTTACGGTTTTTTACTTTATGAGATCCGCTTAATGGTTCAGGTTGTCCCTTTTTTTCTTTTGCTTCACGATTGTTTTTGCTCATTGTATGTGACACCTCCTCTTTCTCTTTAGAATGAGAGAAGTTTGCAAATTTATACGAGAATGTTTTTAGAAAAAAAGGTAAAGATAATTGGGACTAACTATTATGGAAAGGGGATTATATAATGCCATATCATAAAGATAAACAGCAAGCTTTTCAAGCAGCGCAGCAAGGAGTTACACAAGCAGAACATGCATATAACAACATTGTGAAAAATGATCCAAACTACGGTCATGATTTAAAAGAGTTACGCCAAGAGGTTCAGGAGGCGTATGAACAGATTCAAAATGCGTTAGAAGTAGCTTCGGAAACACAACGCCCACAACTTGAGCAATACGAAAATAATCTCCAAAATATTATGCAACATGTAGATCAATTAGAAAAGTAAATGAGGTTGTTGTGTATTTGACAACCTCTTACTTTAATGAACATTATGCGAAAACAGAAAATTTTTCTATTCGTTTTTTCTTTATTATGCGCAGTACATATATTTCAAGTTGAAAAAGTGGAAGCGAAAATGTTGCTCAGAAAAGAGCTAGAACCAACTGGCTATGTAACGTGGGAAGTACCTAATAATGAAAAGATTATTGCCATTACATTTGATGATGGCCCAGATCCAACTTATACACCGCAAGTTTTACATTTATTACGTCAATATAAAGCAGAAGCAACATTTTTTATGATTGGATTTCGAGTGCAGCGCAATCCATATTTAGTGAAACAGGTGTTAAAAGAGGGACATGAAATTGGAAATCATACGATGAATCATTTGTATGCGAGTAATTCATCAGATGAAAAATTAGAAAATGATATTTTAGATGGAAAGAAATTTTTCGAAAAATGGGTGAAAGAACCTTTGCTATTCCGTCCTCCTGGCGGATATATTAACGATGCTGTATTTAAAACAGCGAAAGAAGCTGGTTATCAAACCGTTCTATGGTCGTGGCATCAAGACCCGCGTGATTGGGCAAATCCAGGGGTTGAATCTATCGTAAATCATGTAGTGAAAAATGCTAAAAGTGGCGATATCGTATTGTTACATGATGGAGGAAATGATCGTAGTCAAACAGTAGCAGCACTAGCAAAAATTTTACCTGAGCTAAAAAAACAAGGATATCGATTTGTAACGGTTTCGGAATTACTACGTTATAAACATTAGAAAAAATCCCAAAAGGAAAATGAACCTTTTGGGATTTTTCGTTACTGATTCTTTTTACGTTTCTTATTATTTTGTCGCTCTGCCGGAGTTAAAGGCTCATTTGCAAACTCTTCGTTATAACCAGCACCTTGTCCTTGTGCGGATGCTGCATTCATTCCTGAAATAGTATGATTTGCTTTTCTTTTACCCATTTTATTTCACCTCTATAACATTTTTTTGTATGTTGAATGATGAGCAGTTCATAGTGTGTATGAACTATAAGTAAAGCGCTAATAGAGCACTTTACTTTATGGTAATAGTATTCATAAGGAGCATAAACACTATTCAAATTTAGAAACATAAAGAAAACTTATGATAATCTATAAGTTTCTTATTATTTACTTATTTAGAAAGTTGTAATAAGATATTATCGTAAGGTATTGAAAAGTTTGTCTACATTTTATATTCAGACAACTTAGTCACGTTTAACAGGGGGGAAACATAATGGTCAAACATAATCCATTTCAATCACGTGCAACTTTTGAAGTAGATGGAAAAACGTATCATTATTATGATTTGAAAGCGCTTGAAAATGCAGGGGTTGGCAACGTATCTCAATTACCATATTCCGTGAAAGTTTTACTTGAATCGGTACTTCGTCAAGTAGACGGACGTGTAATTACAGAAGAGCATGTTACAAATTTAGCGAAATGGGGAACGAAAGATGTGCAAGATATCGATGTTCCATTTAAACCATCTCGTGTAATTTTACAAGATTTCACTGGTGTACCAGCTGTTGTTGATTTGGCTTCGCTTCGTAAAGCAATGGCAGACATGGGTGGAGATCCTGATAAAATCAATCCAGAAATTACTGTAGATCTTGTAATTGATCACTCTGTACAGGTTGATAGAGCGGGTACGGCAGACGCGCTTGCATTCAACATGGACTTAGAGTTTAAACGTAATGAAGAACGTTATAAATTTTTAAGCTGGGCACAAAAATCATTTGATAACTATCGTGCAGTTCCACCAGCTACAGGTATTGTACACCAAGTAAACCTTGAATATTTAGCACCAGTTGTTCATGCTGTGAAAAATGCTGAAGGTGACTTAGTTGCATACCCAGATTCATTAGTTGGAACAGACTCACATACAACAATGATTAACGGTATCGGCGTTCTTGGATGGGGGGTTGGTGGTATTGAAGCAGAAGCAGGAATGCTTGGACAGCCTTCATACTTCCCAGTACCTGAAGTAATCGGTGTGAAATTAACAGGTACACTTCCAAGTGGTACTACAGCAACTGACGTTGCCTTAAAAGTAACGCAAGTATTACGTCAAAAAGGTGTAGTTGGTAAATTCGTTGAGTTCTTCGGTAATGGACTAAAGAGCATGCCTTTAGCTGACCGTGCAACAATTTCAAATATGGCACCAGAATACGGCGCAACTTGTGGATTCTTCCCAATCGATGATATTTCATTAGAATACTTACGTTTAACAGGTAGAGATGAAGAACAAATTCGCGTTGTTGAAGAATACTGTAAAGCGAACGGTTTATTCTATACAGCAGACAGTAAAGATCCAATCTACACTGATCTTGTAGAAATTGATTTAAATACAATCGAATCTAACCTTTCTGGACCGAAACGCCCACAAGATTTAATTCCACTTTCAGATATGAAAGATGCGTTCCACAAAGCTGTTTTAGCACCAGTTGGAACACAAGGACTTGGATTTAATGAGCAAGAGTTCGATAAAGAAGTGAAGGTTACATTAGAAGATAAAGAAGTAACGATGAAAACAGGTGCAATTGCAATCGCTGCAATTACAAGCTGTACAAATACATCAAACCCATACGTATTAATTGGAGCAGGTCTAGTTGCGAAGAAAGCAATTGAAAAAGGACTTGTAGTACCTGAGTATGTAAAAACATCATTAGCACCAGGATCTAAAGTTGTTACTGAGTACTTAGATAAGTCTGGTTTAACAACATATTTAGATCAATTAGGTTTCCAAACAGTTGGTTACGGTTGTACGACTTGTATCGGTAACTCTGGTCCATTAGCGCCAGAATTAGAAGAAGCAATCGCAGCAAACGACTTACTAGTAACATCTGTTTTATCTGGTAACCGTAACTTTGAAGGGCGTATCCACCCACTTGTAAAAGCAAACTACTTAGCATCACCACCACTAGTTGTGGCATATGCACTTGCAGGTACTGTTGATATTGACCTGAAAAATGATGAAATCGGTAAAGATGCAAATGGCAATGCTGTTTACTTCAACGATATTTGGCCATCAGCTAAAGAAATTGAAGATGTAGTTCAAAGTGTTGTTACATCTGAACTGTTCAAGAAAGAATATGCACAAGTATTTAACAGCAATGAGCGTTGGAATGAAATCCAAACTTCAAATGAAGCGTTATATACTTGGGATAATGATTCAACATACATTCAAAACCCACCATTCTTTGAAGGATTATCTAAAGAGCCAGGTGAAGTTGAAACATTATCAGGCCTACGCGTAGTTGGTAAATTTGGTGACTCTGTAACGACAGACCACATTTCACCAGCAGGTTCAATCGGTAAGCATACACCAGCTGGACGCTACTTATTAGAAAACGGCGTACAACCAGTTGACTTCAATTCTTACGGTTCTCGTCGTGGTAACCATGAAGTTATGATGCGTGGTACATTCGCGAACATCCGTATTAAAAACCAAATCGCACCAGGAACAGAAGGCGGATATACAACATATTGGCCAACAGGTGAAGTAACGTCTATCTATGATGCTGCTATGAAATATAAAGAAGATGGCACAGGCCTTCTAGTTGTTGCTGGTAAAGATTACGGTATGGGAAGTTCTCGTGACTGGGCTGCGAAAGGAACAAACTTACTAGGTATTAAAGCAGTAATTGCAGAAAGCTTTGAGCGTATTCACCGCAGTAACTTAGTGTTAATGGGTGTACTACCACTTCAATTTAAAGATGGCGAAAGTGCTGAAACGTTAGGTCTTGTTGGTAACGAGTCATTTGAAATTCAAATCGACAAAACAGTTAGACCACGCGATCTTGTGAAAGTAGTTGCAACTGATGCGGATGGCAATGAAAAACAATTTGAAGTAGTAGCTCGTTTCGATAGTGAAGTAGAAATTGACTACTACCGTCACGGTGGTATTCTGCAAATGGTTCTTCGTGAGAAAATTGAAGAGTCTAAAGTGTCGAACTAAATAATTGAAATGAATAATAAGGAAGCTAACAATAGTTAGCTTCCTTATTTTATGGAAAGGGATGAAACCATATGGTTTCATCCCTTTCTTTTTTACTACGAAAAATGGAGGAAACGTCATGAAAGAATATAAAAGAATTTTGTTACCGTTACAGAAAGAAAAAATATTAGTAATAGCAGCTGTATGTAGTGGGATAATTGCTGCCATTTTAAATTTATCCCGCCCAATTTTCATGGGATTAATTGTAGACAATCTTATTCAAAGGGAGCTAAAAGGTGCGTATGTATATATAGCTTTGTTTGCGGGTAGTCACTTTTTAATGTGGGCGAACAATCTTTTATTTGATTATATAAGTTCAAAAGCGAGTCAACGTATATTACAAACGAAACGTATAGAATTATTGCGTCACTATTTCTCATTACCGTTTGAAGAGAGTGAGAAGATTAAGCAAGGAGAGTTAGAAACTTTGGTCGTGTCTGATATTCCGAACTGGGTCAGATTATATGGCTCTATATTAATAGAATATATACACGCTATTGCCCAATTTATTGGAGCTTTCATAGCACTACAACATATAGATATACAGTTTATATTGTGGGTAACTCCGTTTTTATTTTTAAGTACAATTGTTCCAATACTGATGGGAGAAAAGGTAAGAGATATTGCAAGCGTTTCTCAAAAAAATCACTCAAGTGTTGTAGAGATGGTGTCACAGTTTGTAAAGGGGATACAAGATTTGCGGAGCTTACAAAAAGAAAAATGGGCAATTCGCTTATTTAAAGAAGTAACGGCACAATCGTATAAATCAGAAGTAAAGAAGACGATGATGCAACATTGCATTGGAGTAGTTGGAACGGTGATTGAAACAGGAGCATATATTGTTGTTCTCATTATAGGTGCACAAAAAATAATGAGGGGAGAAATAGAAGTTGGTTCACTCATTGCAGTGTTAGCGACAATTGAGATGCTCTTTTTCCCTGTCCGTTATGTGGGCGATTTATTAATAATGACACAAGTTGCAGTCGCTTCGGCAAATAGAGCTTTTTGCTTTTTAAATAAACGAGCAGCAGATAGCAATGTAGAAAGAGCGATGGGGATCAGGATAACAAATGTTTCATTTCAGGAGAATGACGAAGAGAAATGCAGAATTCATAATATTGATTTGCAAATTCGTCCTGGTAAACTCGTTATGATTGTGGGAGAAAGCGGTGCAGGAAAAACAACGCTTTTAAAGTTAATAACGGGCTTGTATAAACCATCTAACGGTAGCATTGCTTATTATGGTAATGAAGCTCGTATGACTACAGTGTGGCAAGAACCACGTTTTTTCCGAACGACGGTAACAGAGAATATGTATTTCGGGGAAGAGGGTTTAGAAAATCAGTTAGAAAAAAATAGTGAACTTATAAATGCAACGCCGATTATTAGAGGGTTACCTGAAGGGAGTCAAACTGTGCTACATAAAAGCGGTGAAGAGTTTTCGGGAGGCGAAAGAAAACGTCTTGCATTATTGCGCGCGATTGTATCAAATCCAACTCTTATTATTTTAGATGAACCGACGGCTGGGTTAGATCCAGGCAATCAAGAACTGGTTTGGAATATGATTGAAGGGATAGGGAGAGATGTAACGAGAATTGTGGCAACACATGATGTAGAGAGAGCGATGATAGCAGATTGTGTTGTTGTCATAAAGAATGGGACTATTGTGGAATGTGGGAATCCTAGAGAATTATTAAATTGCAACTCATTGTACAAAGAGTTGCAAACAAAAAGATAAGAGATATGTAATGCTCTTATCTTTATTCCGCTATTTGCCGGGCAGCCCGATTGGTGAGGGCTGATTAAAGTTTCACTTTATTCGGTCTCATTAAGTTGATAAGTATAAGAATTCGAATCACTAGAATTAACTTCTTTGACGAGAGTAAGTTGATTTGTATCTGGATTATATTTGAAAATCTTAATTGTATGTTCGCTACTTAGTAATGGATTATATTCTTGAATAGCGAATGTATTTTCCGCGATTTGTGTCATATTACTGGTGGGAACATTTTCTATGGAATCATGATTTGTAGAAATTTCAACGACTTTTTCACTGTTGAAAAATAAAAGAACGATTACTAAAATAACTAAGCATATTCGTATATAGCGTAGCTCTTTGGTGATAGGGTGTTCTCCCAAAACAATCATCCTTTCTATAGCTATTCTATAGTAGTAATGGTAGTCATCGTGAAAAAAGTAATAATGCCGAGGCCTGCCAAAAGGATAAATGAGATTAATGCGATATAGAGACAAATATGTCCAACTTGTTTTTTTTCAGGATCTTTACTAAATAGTGAGATAATCCATGTGATAATTCCGATTGGGGAAAATATAAAACTAAGAATATATAGAAGTATTTTTTTAAATAAATTCATGAGAGCTCCTTTCATTGTAAAATGTTCTATGTATTTCTAATTATATGATTAAAAGGTAAATATTTCATATTAGTTATAAAAATTCTGATTATTTAGAATGTGAATATTTCCAAGCTTGTCCGTATAAGCTAAAATAAGGTATATAGTATTTTGATGAATGTGTTAAAAGAAGATAATACGTTAGGGTGATATAAAATGTGGCGGAAGCTTACGATTATTGTAGTGTTACTTTGTTTAGCGGGATATGCAGCTTATGAACAGTTTGGTCATAAAGAGCAGGCGGTAAAAGTGAAGCAAGAAAAAAGTGAAGCTGCGATGAAAGAGATTATCGCAAGGAATGGTATTGAGATAGGGAAGAGTGCACCGGACTTTACATTAACGAAGTTAGATGGGATAAATGTAAAGTTATCGGATTTAAAAGGAAAGAAAGTAATTTTAAACTTTTGGGCTACTTGGTGTGGACCATGTCAGCAAGAAATGCCTGATATGGAGGCTTTCTATAAAGAACATAAAGAGAACGTAGAAATTTTAGCGGTCAATTATACGCCTTCAGAAAAAGGTGGGGGGGAAGAGAAGGTAAGCAATTTTGCTAAAGAAAAAGGAATTACTTTTCCTATTTTATTGGACAAGAACATTGATGTGACAACAGCTTATAAAGTAATTACGATTCCAACTTCGTATTTTATAGATACAAAAGGTGTCATTCAAGATAAGTTTATTGGGCCGATGACACAAAAAGAGATGGAGAAAAGAGTTGCTAAATTAAAATAATGGTGAAAAGGTAGAGATGGAGAGTTCCCATTTCTGCCTTTTCTTTTTCAAGTAGTAATCACTTCATGATATGATGTAAGAAATATAACCGTTTAGAGATAAAGGAGTGTATGGAGTGGGGAATGTATCCTTACCGTTAGATTATGTTGTAATTGATTTTGAAACAACAGGATTTAACCCTTATAATGATAAAATTATTCAAGTTGCAGCAGTGAAATATCGTAATCATGAATTAGTAGATCAATTTGTTTCATACGTGAATCCAGAGCGGCCAATTCCGGACCGAATAACGAGTTTAACAGGTATTACTAATTATCGCGTTTCAGATGCACCGACGATTGAAGAAGTGTTACCTTTATTTTTAGCATTTTTACATACAAATGTTATTGTGGCCCATAATGCTTCTTTTGATATGCGCTTTTTGAAAAGTAATGTAAATATGCTTGGGTTGCCTGAACCTAAAAATAAAGTAATTGATACTGTATTTTTAGCAAAGAAATACATGAAGCATGCGCCTAATCATAAACTTGAAACGTTAAAACGAATGCTTGGAATTCGTTTAAGCTCTCATAATGCATTTGACGATTGCATTACGTGTGCTGCTGTTTATCAAAAGTGTGCAGCTATTGAAGAAGAAGGGAAACGAAAAGTAAATAAGGCTATGCTTGATGAAACTGCGGTATATGAAGCGGTGAAAGAAATACTTGCATGTAATAAACGTAATGTAGAATGGCTATGTTGTATGAACGTAGGAAGTTATTTAGATATAAAAGCTTTTTATCCAGTTATGAGATTAAAGGTAAAAGGGCGAAAGAAATATGTATTAACAGAGATATTAGAAGAAGATGTGAAAGAAATATGTACAAGTTTAAAATGTGAACCGGCGTTAAAAAGTGAAGTTGGTAATACGAGAATTATGCTTAATAGCTTAGAGGATGTTATGAAATTAGAAAGTTATATTTTAGAGCAGTATGATTTTGTATTACAGGCGCTTCATGATTATAAAGAAAATGAAATGAATGCAGATGAAAAGTTGAAAGAGTATTTAAATATTATGGTATAAAAAACTCCGTGTGCAATATATTGTACACGGAGTTTTTTAGGAGTACTAAAACATAAAATTTTCTTGCAAATCTGATTAAAGAGTTTTTTGTTTGCTCATACTATGTAATAAGAAAGCGAAGGAGAGAGGGTGAACAACATGAGAAGAAGTCGCCGTAAATCGTTTGAAGAACTTGTAAATGAAAATAAACAACAATTATTAAGCGATCGTGAGGCAATTGATCGCATTGAAGAGCGCATTGAAAAACGTTATGAAATGAAACTTTTTAAGCAAGCTGAATAATTCTTAACACTAGTACGATACTAGTGTTAAGGAGGCGATAGTAATGGGTAATCCGAAAAAAAATTCAAAAGACTTTGCACCGAATCATATTGGAACACAATCAAAAAAAGCTGGTGGAAATAAAGGAAAGCAAATGCAAGATCAAACAGGTAAACAACCGATTGTTGATAATGGTTAAAGAAAAGGAGAATATTACATTCTCCTTTTTTATGTATAAATTTGAGGAAAGATAGGTAATTTAAGATGGTGTGTATATACAATATTAGGAGGGAAGTACATGCCAAATCCAGATAATCGAAGTGACAACGCTGAAAAGTTACAAGAAATGGTGCAAAATACAGTTGATAACTTTAATGAAGCAAAAGAAACAGCGGAACTTTCTAATGAAAAAGATCGTGCTGCTATTGAAGCAAAAAATCAAAGACGTTTAGAAAGTATTGACTCATTAAAAAGTGAAATCAAAGATGAATCTTAACAAAATGTACAAAAAGGGCTGACTTTTGTCAGCCCTTTTTCGTAATCGTAAAGTTTTCAACAAGTAAACGCCAATTTTGTGGAAATGGCAAGCCAATCTTCCAATAACTAATACCGCCAATGCCCTGCTCTTTCATTAAATTGAATTTACTTTGAATAGACCTCGCATCTTCAAACCAAACTTCATGTTGTACGCCATTTTCGTCAAAGTAATTAAAATGTGGAGCTTGAGCTGTGAAATCATAGCGGATAGGAACATTATATTTACGAGCAAGTGCAACAGCTGCGACAGAGCTAACTGCTTTTGCTGGTGGATTCCCTTGTTTGAACGGAAGTTTCCAATCGAATCCGTATAAGTTTTGCCCCATCATAATTTTTGGGGGAGGCATTTGAGATTTTGCGTATTGAAGTACTTCTTTTACAGGACCGATAGGAGAGATTGCCATTGGTGGCCCGCCCTGCCAACCCCAGTCATATGTCATAATGACGACGAAATCAACAATTTGCCCTTGCGCTTTATAATCATGGGCTTCGAAAAATTTTCCCTTTTGATTTGAACTTGTTTTCGGTACGAGAGTTGTGCTTAATGTGTACCCGCTAGGTAAGCGTGTTTTTACATTTCGTAAAAAGCGATTATACGCCTCGCGGTCTTCGGGTGCTACACTCTCGAAATCGAAATGAATGTCTCGCATGCCATATTTTTCAGCTGTTTGCAAAATGTTAGTAATAAATTTGTTTTGAATCGTTGCGTCGCGTAAAATAACCGATGTTAGATCGGCACTGAAATTACCATTTTCAATATTTGTAATAACGAGCATAGGGATTGTTTGCCCTTGCGTTGCAATATTAGCAATTTTAGCTGTTTCAGTAGGTTCTTTTAATGTGCCATCTCTTTTTGCCTCAAAACTAAAATAAGCTAAATATGTTAAAAATGGATTGATGGCACGTGTAGCATTAACTAAACTCTCTTTAATCGGTATAGTGGAAGGTTGTAAATAAGCGATGGATTCTACAGCTCGTTTTGTGCCTTTTGGTACATATAATTGTTGTCCGACATGGAGAATAGATTTTAAAGATAAATTATTAACTTTAGCTAAACTGGCGAGGGGGACATTATATGTTTGAGAAATCCGATAGAGGCTGTCACCAGGCTGTACATAATAATTATTTCCTTTCGTATTAACGATAAGTGCCTGACCAACAACGAGCGTTTCAGCGGGATTTAGTCCATTGTCTTTTACTATTTCGTCAGGTGTTGATCCATATTTTGATGCCAAGCTATATACGCTATCACCGCTACGAACCGTTACAATTTGAATCATATGCTTGCTCCTTTCGGGAAAAGATTCACTATTTTTATTTTATTTTTGATGTCACTGTATTATGATTAAATGTATGCAAGGTAGCAGAAGTGAAAGAAGGCGAATATACATATGTTTGTAGCAGAACATGAAGTTGAAATCCGTTATGCGGAAACAGATCAAATGGGTGTTGTTTACCATTCAAACTACTTAGTGTGGCTTGAGTTAGGTCGCACGAAACTTATACAAGATTTAGGTTTTTCATATGTTGAAATGGAGAAAGAAGGAATTATTTCTCCTGTGTTAGATTTACAAATTTCATACCGTAAAGCGATGCGTTACGGAGAAAAAGCAATCGTAAAAACATGGGTAGATACTGTGAGCCCACTTCGCGTTGTATATGGATATGAAATATATAATGGTGATGGTGAACTTTGTATTACTGCAAGTACGACGAATATTTGTGCGAAAAAAGAAGGGTTCCGCCCTGTATCATTTAAAAAGTTATATCCTGAGTGGTATGCGAAATATGAGGAAATTAAGAAAAAATAAAAAAGCGTGGCAGAAGCCACGTTTTTTTATTTTTCATAATTAAATTGTGGGAAGTCGTCACCTTCGTTAAGTGTAACAGATAAATTATGTCCATCGAAGAACCATTCATCATCGCCTTCAATAAAGAAGTTAATACCTTCTTCTTGAATTTGAACAGCAGGATGTGCAGGATCATCTTTACGAATCCCTAAAGAAAGTCCTTTTTGCACAGTACTGCAACCACCGTATTGTACGAAAAAGCGTAGTGTTTCATTTGATTGTAAGTTTAATTCATTTTTATACCATTGTGCTGCTTCTTTTGTTACGGAAAGATTCATGTATAGTTCCTCCAAATTATGTTGCTTTTTCTTTAGTATAAAAAATAACGCAAAAAGACGCTATTAATATGCTTCACGTTTTCTTTTTGCGTTATGTGGGTTACGATCTTATTTTTGCTTTTTTGAAAAGTTTGCTTTTGGTTCAGTTTTATTTATAATTCGTCCGATATTTGCACGGTGTTTATAAATAACCATACCTGCTAATAAACACATCGCAATAATGAAGATTTTATCCCCGCTAACAATGGATGCAATAACAGCAACAACTGCTGTTACCATAGAAGAAAGTGATACGTATCTTGTTGTAAATAAAAGGGTGAAAAATACAACAGCCAATATTGCAAAAACAACTGGTGAATAGCATAATAGCACCCCAGCAGAAGTTGCAACTGCTTTACCACCGCGGAATTTCGCGAAGATTGGATAGACATGTCCAAGAACAGCCGCTAACCCGAACCATAGTGGATGAATATCTAATCCGAAAATCATTGGTAGACTTGTTGCTAATGTCCCTTTTAAAATGTCAGCAATTGTAACGGTAAAACCTGCTTTTTTCCCTAATGTGCGGAATGTGTTTGTTCCGCCTAGATTACCGCTCCCGTGCTCACGAATATCGATTCCGTAGCCGATTTTTCCAACAACTAGTGCAAATGGAATCGAGCCAAGTAAGTAGGCAACGATAAATAAAAGATATGTAGTAACCATAAGTTCAGTCTCCTTTATTCAAATGTGTTGATAAAGGGTAAAAAGAGTTTTTCCCGTATATTGTACCATACATTTGTAAAGAGCACATTTCTTTTTTGTAAATGAAAAATTCATTATTTCGTGAAAAAAATTTCACAGTAATGTTACATTTCTCACAGAAACAGTAAGACTATATGTAGTAACATTTTAATCAAAAGATAACAACATATTGGTGGAGGGTTATAAATGTTACAAAATAATACACGTGGAGAAGAAGAATTAATGAAAGTGTTTGAGACAATAGTCCACGGCAATGAACAAGATTTGATGCAAGAAAATGCAAATGTAGACGGCCGCTCTCCAATGGGCGTAATGGGAACGTTCGCATCTGAGAGTGCAAAATATTATGCTGTTGAGAATTTATTGTCAGATCAAGTGAAAAAAGCGATAAATGAAAATATATTATATCCACATGATTTAGATTTTTATGCAACAGGAACGACGACTTGTTCACAAATTCCGTTAGCGCAAATGCTTGCTAACGGTTTTCATACTGGACATGGACATATGAGACAACCGCAAGACATTAAAAGTGCATTGGCTCTTTCGTCTATTATTTTTCAAGCGAATCAAAATATGCAGCATGGTGGTCAATCGTTTGCACTCTTTGATATTGATTTAGCACCTTATGTACGAAAAACAATTGAGAGACATAAAAAACGATTACAATCATATCCGCTTACGAAAGAACAAATAGAAGAATTCGCATGGAAAGAAACGGAAAATGATACGTATCAAGCGTGTGAGGCTTTCGTTCATAATTCGAATAGTATGCATAGTAGGGGCGGAGGACAAGTACCGTTTATTTCTATTAATTACGGAACAGATACATCAAAAGAAGGAAGAATGTTAATTAAACAACTTTTAAAAGCGACACAAGCTGGACTTGGTAAAGGAGAGACACCGATTTTTCCGATTCAAATTTTCAAGATGAAAAAAGGTGTGAATTTTGAAGAAAGTGATCCGAACTACGATTTATTTGAATTAGCATTAGAGACAACGGCTGAACGATTGTTCCCTAACTTTTCATTTTTAGATGCTCCGTTTAATGCAGTACATTATGATGGAAGACCAGAAAGTGAAGTATGTTACATGGGATGTCGTACCCGTGTTATGTCTAATATACATGGAGAAGAAACAGCGATTGGTAGAGGGAATTTATCATTTACGTCTATTAATTTAGTGAAATTAGCGTTAATTAGTGGTTCAAAAGAAGCGTTTTTTGAAGCGCTAAACTATTATTTAGATTTAGGAATTAAGCAGCTATTAGAAAGATATGCGTATCAATGTACGAAGCGAGCAAGAGATTTTCAGTTTTTATATTCACAAGGTGTATGGCGTGGTGGAGAAACGTTGCAGCCTGAAGACTCCGTAGCCTCGATTTTAAAACAAGGGACGTTAAGTATTGGTTTTATCGGTCTTGCGGAATGTTTAGTAGCTTTAACAGGAAAGCATCATGGGGAAGATGGAGAATCATGGAAACTTGGGTATGAAATTATTTCCTTTATGAGAGATAGAATGGATAAAGCGACAGAAGAACATCAACTGAATTTCTCAGTAATTGCAACTCCAGCAGAAGGATTATCAGGGAAGTTTGTGAAAAAAGATAGAGAAGAATTTGGTGAAATTAACGGTATAACGAACCATAATTACTATACGAATTCATTCCATATTCCAGTTTATTATAACATTCAAGCGATAAATAAAATCCGTTTAGAAGGCCCGTTCCACGCTCTCTGTAATGGAGGACACATTACTTATATTGAACTAGATGGAGCAGCAATGCATAACAAAAAGGCATTAAAACAAATTGTACAAGCCATGGCAGAACATGGCGTTGGATACGGTTCAATTAATCATCCTGTTGACCGTTGTAAGTGCTGTAGTTATCACGGGGTTATTGGGAATGAATGTCCAAGTTGCGGGAATAAAGATGAGGCTAATATAGAAAGAATTCGCCGTATAACAGGCTATCTTGTAGGAGATATGTCGAAGTGGAATAGTGCGAAACGTAGTGAAGAGATAGATCGGGTGAAACATAAATGAAAGTGATGAATATTATTCATGATAGTGTAGTAGATGGAGAAGGATTGCGGACAGTCGTGTTTTTTGCGGGCTGTCCGCATCGTTGCGTTGGTTGCCATAATCCGAAATCGTGGAATATTTGCAATGGAACGGAAATGACAGTAGAAGAAATTGTGAAAGAGATTGCAAGTAATCCATTAACTGATGTAACATTTTCAGGTGGAGATCCATTTTTTCAAGCTGCTGAAGTGAAAAAGGTAGCAAAAATCGTGAAAGATTTGAAAAAAAACCTATGGATGTATACAGGTTATACGTTAGAAGAGATACAGAGTTCTCAAAATAATGATATGATAGAGTTGTTACATTATGGGGATGTTTTAGTCGATGGAAGGTTTGAAATTGAGAAAAAAGATTTAACACTTCCATTTCGCGGAAGCTCCAATCAACGTATTATTCGATTGAAAGAGTAAAAAGGCGGGATAGATTATATGAATAAAACAGTATTGCTTGTTGAAGATGAAAGAAGATTACGTGAAATTGTTAGTGATTATTTTCGTAATGAAGGCTTTGAAGTAATCGAAGCAGAAGATGGAAAAAAAGCGTTAGAGTTATTTGCAGAGCATGAAATTGATTTAATTATGTTAGATATTATGTTACCGGAAATAGATGGATGGTCTGTTTGTAGAAGAATTAGAAAAGAATCAGCAGTACCAATTATTATGTTGACAGCACGTTCGGATGAGGATGATACATTGCTAGGTTTCGAATTAGGTGCAGACGAGTATGTAACGAAACCATTTAGCCCGAAAGTATTAGTAGCTCGCGCAAAGACGTTATTGAAACGTGCGGATGGTGCGGTAGGAGTAGCGGAAGAAAATGCTATGTCTTTAGCTGGAATAGAAGTAAATCGTCTATCTAGAACTGTTTTAGTAGATGGAGAAGAAATTATATTGACACATAAAGAATTTGAACTTCTTGTGTATTTAATGGAGAACAAAGGAATCGTGTTATCACGTCAACATTTATTAGATCAGTTATGGGGATATGACTATTACGGTGATGACAGAACGGTTGATACCCATATTAAAAAACTTCGAAATAAGCTAGGAGATAAAGCGAAGCATATCGGTACTGTTATTCGAGTTGGTTATAAATTTGAAGAATAATCTAGAACGATTTGTGTAATTTAGCCTAGGGAAATGGCGATTTTATACTCTCTTTTGAAGGTAGAATGTACAAAAAATACTTTTTTTGTCTACAATGTTAGATAGGAGTATTTTTTTAATTAGATTTCACGATGAGTTCACAAGAAGGACACAAAACGTGACTATACTGAAAATACGAATTCACCAGAGAGGGGAAATAAAACATGGGATATTACGACGGACCAAATTTAAATGAAGAGCATAGTGAAACGAGAGAAGTGAGAAAATCAGGTAGTAAAAAAGGCTATTTCTTCACAGGTTTAGTGGGGGCTGTAGTCGGAGCGGTTTCGATTAGTTTTGCAGCACCATATATGCCATGGGCTCAAAATAATGGAGCGCCAGTATCATCATTTAGTTCGGATTCAAAAGTAGAAGGTACTGTAGATCCTGTTGTAAATAAAGCGAAAAATGAAACTGATTTACCTGGTATGATTGAAGGGGCGAAAGATGTTGTTGTAGGTGTTATTAATATGCAACAAAGTGTTGATCCATTTGCAATGCAACCGACAGGTCAAGAACAACAAGCTGGTTCAGGATCAGGTGTTATTTATAAAAAAGCAGGGAATAAAGCATATATCGTAACAAACAACCACGTAGTAGATGGTGCAAATAAACTTGCTGTAAAACTAAGTGATGGTAAAAAGGTAGATGCAAAGTTAGTAGGGAAAGATCCTTGGTTAGACTTAGCTGTTGTTGAAATTGACGGGGCTAATGTGAATAAAGTTGCAACTTTAGGTGACTCAAGTAAAATCCGCGCGGGTGAAAAAGCAATTGCAATCGGTAACCCACTAGGTTTTGATGGAAGTGTAACGGAAGGTATAATCAGTAGTAAAGAACGTGAAATTCCAGTTGATATTGATGGCGATAAACGACCAGATTGGCAAGCACAAGTTATTCAAACAGATGCAGCGATTAACCCTGGTAACAGTGGTGGTGCATTATTTAACCAAAATGGTGAAATAATTGGGATTAATTCAAGTAAAATTGCACAACAAGAAGTTGAAGGAATTGGCTTTGCTATTCCAATTAATATCGCAAAGCCAGTTATTGAATCACTTGAAAAAGACGGAGTAGTGAAACGTCCAGCCCTTGGAGTAGGTGTCGTTTCATTAGAAGATGTGCAAGCTTATGCAGTCAATCAATTGAAAGTACCGAAAGAAGTAACTAATGGTGTTGTATTAGGTAAAATTTACCCAATATCACCGGCTGAAAAAGCTGGTTTAGAGCAATATGATATTGTAGTAGCATTAGATAATCAAAAAGTAGAGAATGCGCTTCAATTCCGTAAATATTTATATGAAAAGAAAAAAGTAGGCGAGAAAGTAGAAGTTACATTCTACCGTAACGGTCAAAAAATGACGAAATCGGCTACTTTAGCAGATAATTCAGCTACAAAGAATCAATAATCGAAATAAAAGAAAGTCTCTTTCATATTGAAAGAGACTTTCTTTATCGGCTATACTAAAGGAATAGGAGGGATTAATTATGACAATTGAAAACCCAACTCGTACGGAAATTGGTGAAGTGTTAAAGAAAAGCAAAACAATTGCGGTTGTTGGATTATCAGATAAGCCAGAACGTACATCGTATATGGTTTCAAAAGCAATGCAAGATGCTGGATACCGCATTATTCCAGTTAATCCAACAGTAGATGAGGTGCTTGGAGAAAAGGCAGTTTCTTCACTAAAGGATATTAAGGAACACGTTGACATAGTAAATGTATTTCGTCGCTCAGAGTTTTTAATGGATGTTGCAAAAGAATTTGTAGAGATTGATGCAGATGTTTTTTGGGCACAATTAGGAGTACAAGATGAGGATACATACAAATTTTTAAAAGAAAAAGACTATACTGTAATAATGGATCGTTGTATTAAAGTAGAACATGCGATGACAAAATAGTATAGATTTAAAGGTAGAAAGATTGATTCAGCCCTCATTATAGATAAGTAGGGCCGATGAACGAGGTGTTCATCATGAGATTTTTTAAAGGCTGTTTTTGGGGGTTGTTATTTGTAATCCCATTTTGGATCTTGATCATTTGGATCATAATAAAGGTTTGGAATGTGTAATCTTGGAATACATATCCATTTCTCGTTGACAAACGATTATTTTTCTGAAATAGTAGCCTAGAGGAATCCTTGTGAGAAAACAAGGATTTTTCTATTGAAAATGGTATATAAAAGAGATAAGATAACTTGCCAAAACTATAGTCGAGGCGTTATTCTATAATAGAAACATATGTTCTGATTTTGGATTAGGAAAGGGGCAAGGAGTTTGGCGAAGCATCAGTTCCAATATAATGAAGATGCGATTCAAGTGTTAGAAGGACTTGAAGCCGTTCGAAAACGCCCGGGTATGTATATCGGGAGCACGGACAGCCGTGGATTGCATCATTTAGTATATGAAATAGTAGATAACTCCGTTGACGAAGCGTTAGCGGGATTTGGCGACGAAATTTCAGTCGTAATACATAAAGATAATAGTATTAGCGTTATAGATAAAGGGCGAGGAATGCCTACGGGAATGCATAAACTTGGGAAACCTACACCTGAAGTTATTTTAACTGTACTTCATGCCGGTGGTAAGTTTGGTCAAGGTGGTTACAAAACGAGTGGTGGTTTGCACGGTGTTGGGGCATCGGTTGTAAATGCCTTATCAGAATGGTTAGTCGTAACGATTAAGCGTGACGGAAATATTTACGAACAACGCTTTGAAAATGGCGGTGTTCCTGTAACGACGCTTGAGAAAATCGGGAAGACGAAAGAGTCTGGTACTACGATGCATTTCAAACCAGATACAACGATTTTCAGCACAACAAATTATAATTATGAAACATTATGTGAGAGATTACGTGAATCTGCATTCTTATTAAAAGGAATGAAAATCTCAATAAAAGATGAACGAAATGATTTAGAGGATGTATTTCATTATGAAACGGGAATTGAAGCTTTCGTTTCATATTTAAACGAAGAAAAAGATTCCATTCATCCAGTTGTATATTTCACTGGTGAACAAAATGGAATTGAAGCAGAACTAGCATTT
Organism: Bacillus sp. JAS24-2; assembly: GCF_008274905.1. Classification (NCBI taxonomy): domain Bacteria; kingdom Bacillati; phylum Bacillota; class Bacilli; order Caryophanales; family Bacillaceae; genus Bacillus; species Bacillus sp. JAS24-2. The sequence goes on along the minus strand of NZ_CP031068.1, from coordinate 3,401,847 downwards.
CAATTTAACGATGGCTACTCAGAAAACATTTTATCGTTTGTAAATAACGTACGTACAAAAGATGGTGGAACACACGAAGCTGGATTTAAAACAGCGATGACGCGTGTGTTTAACGAGTATGCTCGTAAAGTAGCACTATTAAAAGAAAAAGATAAAAACTTAGAAGGCACAGATATTCGTGAAGGTGTAGCGGCTATCGTTTCGGTACGTGTACCAGAAGAAGTGCTTCAGTTTGAAGGGCAAACGAAAGGGAAACTAGGTACAAGTGAAGCGCGTTCTTCAATTGATGCCATTGTATCTGAGCATTTAGCATACTTTTTAGAAGAAAATCCTGATGTAGCTACACTTCTTGTGAGAAAAGCAATTAAAGCAGCACAAGCCCGTGAAGCAGCCCGTAAAGCAAGAGAAGAAGCGCGTAGTGGTAAGAAAAAGAAAAAATCAGAAGGTACGTTAAGCGGGAAATTAACACCTGCACAATCACGTAACCCGCAAAAAAATGAACTGTACCTAGTAGAGGGTGACTCTGCCGGTGGTTCTGCGAAACAAGGACGAGACCGACGTTTCCAGGCCGTATTACCGTTACGTGGTAAAGTAATTAATACAGAAAAAGCAAAGCTTGCTGATATCTTTAAAAATGAAGAGATTAATACAATCATTTATGCGATTGGCGGCGGTGTAGGAAATGAATTTGATGTTGAAGATATTAACTACGATAAAGTTGTAATTATGACCGATGCCGATACGGATGGGGCTCATATTCAAGTATTGTTATTAACGTTCTTCTACAGATATATGAAGCCACTTATCGAAGCTGGTAAAGTGTTTATCGCACTTCCTCCTTTATACAAAGTAAGTAAAGGAAAAGGTAAGAGTGAGGTAATTGAATACGCTTGGTCAGATGAGGAATTAGACGGTGTAACGAAAAAAGTTGGAAAAGGCTATATGTTACAACGTTATAAAGGACTTGGTGAAATGAATGCGGATCAATTATGGGAAACAACAATGAATCCTGAAACGCGTACATTAATTCGCGTGAAAATTGATGATGCAGCAAGAGCAGAGCGTCGCGTTACAACATTAATGGGCGATAAAGTAGAACCGCGCCGTAAATGGATTGAACGTAATGTACAGTTTGGTATGCAAGAAGAAGGAAATATTTTAGAAAATGAAATGATTATGGAGACGGAGGTGGAATAACATGCAAGCAGAGAAGTTTCATGACCTCCCGCTTGAAGACGTGTTAGGTGATCGCTTTGCACGTTATAGTAAATATATTATTCAAGATCGTGCACTTCCAGATGCACGTGATGGCTTAAAGCCAGTACAAAGACGTATTTTATATTCTATGTATGTAGAAGGTAATGTACATGATAAAGCGTTTCGTAAATCAGCTAAAACAGTAGGTAATGTTATCGGTAATTATCATCCACATGGAGATTCCTCTGTATATGAAGCAATGGTACGCTTAAGCCAAACTTGGAAAGTACGTAATGTTTTAGTTGAAATGCATGGTAATAACGGTAGTGTTGATGGGGACCCAGCGGCAGCGATGCGTTATACGGAAGCTCGTTTATCACCAATCGCATCTGAATTATTACGTGATCTTGATAAAGAAACAGTTGAATTCGTGTCAAACTTTGATGATACGAGTGAAGAACCGGTTGTATTACCAGCAGCGTTCCCGAATTTATTAGTGAACGGGTCTACAGGGATTTCCGCTGGTTATGCAACAGAAATTCCTCCGCATCATCTTGGAGAAGTTATTGATGCTACAATGATGCGTATTGATAAGCCAAATAGTACTGTTGATGATTTATTAACAGTTATGAAAGGACCAGATTTCCCAACAGGCGGTATTATTCAGGGGATTGATGGTATTAAAAAGGCGTATGAAACAGGTAAAGGTAAAATTATTATTCGCGGAAAAGCAGAAGTTGAAACAGTGCGCGGTGGGAAACAACAAATTGTAATCACTGAAATTCCTTACGAAGTGAATAAGGCAAATCTTGTAAAGAAAATGGATGAATTACGTCTAGATAAAAAGTTAGATGGTATTGCTGAAGTGCGTGATGAGACAGATCGTACTGGTTTACGAATTGTTGTTGAATTAAAGAAAGAAGCAAACGCCGAAGGTATTTTAAATTATTTATATAAAAATACAGATTTGCAAATTCCATATAACTTTAATATGGTAGCGATCAATAATCGTCGTCCAACACTTATGACATTACCGAAAATTTTAGATGCTTATATTGGACATCAAAAAGAGGTTATTACGAGACGTTCGCAATATGAATTAAGAAAAGCAGAAAATCGTCAACATATTGTAGAAGGTTTAAAGAAAGCATTATCGATTTTAGACCAAGTAATTGAAACAATTCGAGCTTCAAAAGATAAACGTAACGCGAAAGATAATTTAAGTGCAAAATTTGGCTTTACAGAAGCACAGGCAGAAGCAATTGTTTCCTTGCAATTATATCGCTTAACGAATACAGACATTACGGCGTTACAAGAAGAAGCAGATGAGCTTAATAAGAAAATTATTGAGCTACAGGCAATTTTACAAAGTGAAAAAAGATTACTTCAAGTAATTAAAACAGATTTAAAGAGAGTTAAGAAAACATATAGTGATGATCGACGCGCAATTATTGAAGATCAAATCGAGGAAATTAAAATCGATGTAGAAGTGATGATCCCACAAGAAGATGTCATCGTTACTGTAACGAAAGAAGGATATGTGAAACGTACTGGATGGCGCTCACATAATGCCTCAAATGGCAAAGACTTCGGTATGAAAGAGGGTGACATCTTACTTGAACGATTCGATACGAATACGACAGAGACAGTCCTCTTATTTACGAATAAAGGCAACTATATATATCTGCCAGTATACGAAATGCCAGATATTCGTTGGAAAGATTTAGGTCAGCACGTTGCTAATATCGTTTCACTCGACCGGGATGAAACAATCATTTGGGCAACGGTTGTACCGAACTTTGAGGAAGAAAAACGATTTATCGTATTTGTAACAAGAAATGGTATGATAAAGAAAACAGAATTAAATCAATATAAAGTTCAGCGTTATTCAAGGGCATTCGTTGCTGTAAACTTGAAAAAAGATGATGAAGTTGTCGATATATTTGCGACAGATGGAACGAGTGATATCGTTCTTGCTACACACGGTGCATATGCACTTATTTTCCATGAAGATGAAGTAAGTCCAGTCGGTGTAAGAGCTGCTGGCGTGAAAGCAATTAATTTAAAAGAAGATGACTATGTCGCTTCTGGTAAACCGTTAAATGGTGACAAAGATCAACTTATTCTCGTAACACAGCGCGGTGCTGTAAAACGTCTAAAAGCATCAGAAATTGAAAAATCAACGAGGGCGAAACGAGGTCTTGTTATTTTCAAAGAATTAAAACGTAATCCGTACCGCATTGTCGGTATTGAAATTGTTCGGGACGATGAATTAGTTTACATGAAGACAGAGAAAAACATTGTAGAAGAGATTGATCCGAAAGCGTATCGAAATAAAGACCGGTATAGTAATGGTAGCCTAGTGCTAGATGTTAATGATACTGGTGAAGTAGTAGAAACGTGGACGAAGAAAAGACCAGAATAAAGAGGGCATCTTGCTATGAATAATAGCAAGATGCTTTTTTCTAGGCAATTTATTATGTAGATAATAATAATCTTGTTATAATAACTGAATGAAATCGTTCTCATAAAGTGAAACTTTAATCAATGGGGATTTTCTTTATCCACACTGATTATTAGTTGAACCAATCGGGCTTTAACAAGCAGTTGATTTCTCACCTAATTCCTTAGCTTTCGCTGAATTTTTGGTTAGGAATCTTACTGCCTGTTAAAGCGGGACAAATGGAGGGGCAACATGAAAAAAATAGGTGTAGGGATTGTAGGATTTGGTTTTTCTAGTACGACATTTCATATCCCACTATTACAAACGATAGAAGAATATGATATTCGTGCTGTATTATCCTCAAAAGAAGAGGTAGTAAAAGAAACATTACCAAATGCTAATGTTGTTAGTACAATTGATGAATTGGTGAAGCGAGCTGATGTTGACTTAGTTGTTATTACATCACCTAATACAACTCATTTTCCATATGTAAAAGAAGCAATTTTAAACGGTAAGCATGTTGTTGTAGAAAAACCATTTGTTGTCTCAATTGAAGAAGGGGAAAAGCTTATTTCATTAGCAGAGCAGCATAATGTAATGTTAAGCGTATATCATAATCGTCGTTTTGATAATGATTTCTTAACAATTAAGAAATTGTTAGGAGAAAACAGAGTAGGGAATGTATACGCATATGAATCGAATTTTGATCGTTTCCGTCCACATGTACGTGATCGATGGAGAGAAAAAAATCTACCAGGCTCCGGTATATTATACGATTTAGGGTCGCATTTAATTGACCAAGCGTTATCAATATTCGGGAAACCAGATGCGATAAGTGCAGATGTAATAAAACAACGACCAGGTGCAGAGGTGGATGATTATTTCCACATAGTACTTCATTACGGAGTTAAACGTGTCATTTTACGTAGTAGCAGTTATGTGAAAAAAGCTGGACCGCATTTTATAGTGCATGGAGAGAAAGGTTCTATCGTGAAGTACGGTATGGATTCGCAGGAAGAGCAATTAAAAAATGGAATGAAGCCAGGTGATAACGGTTATGGAGTAGACGATGAAGAGAATTTTGCTACTTTAGAAACAGAAGAAAACTTAGAGCGTATTCCAACAGAAGTCGGTTGTTATGACAATTATTATAAAGGTGTGCGAGATAGTATATTAAATGGTGAGAAACTACCTGTAACAGCAAAAGAAGGTTTAGATGTTATTAAACTGATTCAATTAGCGATTGAAAGCAGTGAAAAAGGTAGAGTCATTTCTATAAAATAAAAAGACACGAAATTCGTGTCTTTTTTATTAGGAATATGTGAATATGATTAATTATTTAGTTTAGTCGTTTATCATACATTAATTGGATTTGTATGCCATAAGGATCTTCAATAATACCATATGCTTCACTAAATATATTTTTTTCTAGCGGAGAGATTATTTTTACATGCTTATCGGAAATTAAATTATTATAAAACCTTTGTATTTCTTCTAAATTAGCGCTTTGAATGCAAAGTGACATGTTATTTCCAACGTTATAACGTTCATTAGTATTCATTGTATCTTCTGCTATCATTAGCTTTGTATTCCCAATTTGTAAAACAGAGTGAGCAATATGATCTTTATTTTCACTTGTAATTTTAAAAGAACTATCTCTTTTCGCCAGTTCTTCATACGTAACAATCATTAATTTTTTGGCTTCTAAATTACGTGTATAAAAGTTAATCGCCTCCTTTGCTTGCCCGTTCATTGAGAGAAAAATAGCTATTTCTAATGTCATAAATTCACAACTCCTTTATTAGTTAATAATTATAATATAGACTAAAAAGGTTTCAATACATGATACCTTTTTGGGAGGGAAATATGAAAAAAACTGAACGAATAAATGACATGCTTATTTTCTTAAATAATAAAAGATATTTTAATTTAAAAGATTTAATGGCTAGATATGATATTTCTAAAAGTACAGCTTTACGAGATATTCAATCATTGGAAGAAATAGGTGTACCCATATATTCTGAACTAGGTAGAAATGGAAGTTATAAAATTATAGAAAATAGTGTGTTATCGCCAATTTATTTTAGTGTGGATGAAATGTATGCGTTATACTTTTCGATTCTTACGCTAAATGGATACAAGACAAAACCATTTAATGTAGAAAGTATTGCGCTTGAAAATAAATTTAAACATGTATTACCTGATAATGTGAGTAAAAATATTTCAATTATGGAACGAACGCTTTCCTTTGAAGTAACAAATCATAGTAATTTTAGTCCGTTCTTAAAAGAAATTTTACAGGGAATTTTTGCTGAGCGAGTTTATTATTTAACATATTTAAAAAAAGGTGAGGAGCAAGCGTTGGTTGCCCAATTTATTCGAGTAGAATCTAAATTTGGCCAGTGGTATGCTAAAATCTTTAATTTTGAGACAAATGGTGTTCAAATAATTAGATGTGATAAAATTCTTTCTATTGAGGAAACAAGCAACACGAATTCAAAAAATCTTGAAGAACTATTAAGTTATCTTACAAACTTTCACAGAAAACCTGATGCAATTGATTTTAGTGTCATTGTTAATCAAAAAGGAAAAGATATTTTTGATAAAGAGAATTATCCTTCCATGAGGATACAAAAAGAAAATGAAAATTATAGTATAACAGGCTATTTTAACAAGCAAGAAGTTGAGTTTATTTCAAGTTATTTTCTAAATTTTGGTGAAACGATTATTTCAATTCAGCCTGTGATGCTAAAAGAGTTAATCTATAATAAGGTGTTATCTATAAAGCAGCATTTAACTTCTTTAAGATAAAGTTAGTTTTAGTCATTTTTTGATATGAAAAAGCCCTTGCGATTTAAATATCCAAAGGGCTTTTTGGTGATTTTATTTGTTCTTTAGAAAAATTACTTTTGTGGAACAGAAAGACCATAGAAGAACATCGTAACGATATCTTTTATATGTTTTTCCCGATCTCCTTCAAGAAGTTGTGCTCCAAATTCATCACCTAATTTTGTAAACATTTGAATGTAAAGTAACATCATTTCTTTAGTAAGGTGTGGATTAATTTCGTTTTTGCGCTGAGCTCGTTCTAATATTTCTAAATACCAGGGTAGGATTTTTTCATTTTGATAACTATAAATAAACTTACGGAGTTCTTCGTCCCTTTGCATCATTTGTAGTAACATATCAGGTTGAAATAATCCGCCAGTATTCATTTTTCTTACAATCATTTTTTGCATCATATCATGAAAAGGTAATTTTTCTTCTGCAAGCTCTTTATAATATTGAAATTCAGATATGATAAATTCTTGTATAAGCTCCCTAAATAACGCATCTTTACTTCCGAAATGATTATAAATTGTAACTTGAGAAACGTTTGCTTCTTTTGCGATATGTTCTATTTTCACTTCATTAAATCCACGTTCTGAAAATAATAAGAATGCTGCTTCTTTAATGGCACGCTTTTTCTTTTCTTTTACTCTTTCAAAGCCGTTCAATGCAATCACCTCACTTAAAATATACAAGAAAAAATAATGGAAAACAACAATTTTGAAATATGGACTGATAAATATTTCAAAAAGTTGTTGCGAATATGAAAGATGAGGAGTACAATGATTTTGAAATATCACACATTAAATATTTCAAAAAATGAGGTGGAATTATGATTTCAGTTCAAGATGTCACAAAACAGTTTTCGAATGGAAAAGGTTTGTTTCATATTACATTTGATGTAAAAGAGGGAGAAGTATTTGGTTATTTAGGACCGAATGGTGCCGGAAAATCAACGACGATTCGTAATTTAATGGGATTTATAAAACCGACAGTTGGTAAAGCGACAATTTTTGGATTAGATTGTTGGAATGAAGCAGCGAAAATTCAAAGGGAAGTTGGTTATCTACCGGGTGAAATTTCTTTTATTGAAGGAATGAACGGATTAGAGTTTTTAAAATTAATGCAAGGAATGCGTGGATTAAAGGATACGAAAAGACGAGATGAACTGATAGAGCGTCTGCAATTTGATGTGAAAACACCGATTCGCAAAATGTCTAAAGGAATGAAGCAAAAAGTAGGGATAGTCGCTGCATTTATGCACGATCCAGAGGTGTTAATTTTAGATGAGCCAACATCTGGACTTGATCCACTTATGCAGCAAGTGTTTATAGATTTAATATTAGAGGAAAAGCAAAGAGGAAAAACAATTCTTATGTCTTCGCATATTTTCACTGAAATTGAGAGAACTTGTGACAGAGTAGCTATTATTAAAGATGGTCGACTCGTAACGGTTGAAAATATTCACGATTTACAAAGTATGAGAAGACAGGTGATAGATGTAACAGTATCATCACAAGAAGAGATTGAGTCTCTTACAAAGTGTAATTTGCAATTTGAAGCGGTAAAAGGCAGAGAGGCATCTATCATTGTACAAGGAAACTATCAAACTGTTTTACAAACACTTTCAAACTACAATGTAACGGCACTTCAAACGAGAGCGATGGATTTAGAACATTTATTTATGCATTATTACGATAAGAAAGAAGGGATAACGCATGAATAAGCAATTATTTTTAGCTAGTTTGAAAGAAACACAAAAAAGTATTTTGAGTTATGCGTCTGGTGCAGCTTTATATCTGTGGTTATTAATTTGGATATTCCCGTCAATGGTATCAGCAAAAGGGCTAAATGAATTAATAGGTGCCATGCCTGATAGTGTGAAAAAAATCGTTGGTATGGAAAGTCCGATTCAAAACGTAATGGATTTTCTAGCGGGCGAATACTATAGTCTATTGTTTATTATCATTTTAACAATTTTTTGCGTAACAGTTGCGACACATTTAATTGCTCGTCATGTAGATAAAGGAGCAATGGCATACTTGCTAGCAACGCCTGTATCTAGAGTACGAATCGCAATTACGCAAGCGGCTATTCTTATATTAGGACTACTGATTATTGTAGCGGTTACGTATGTAGCGGGTATAGTAGGTGCTGAATGGTTTTTAGAGGATAATAACTTAAATAAAGAATTATTTTTGAAGATAAATGTAGTCGGAGGGCTCATATTTTTAGTCGTTAGTGCCTATTCATTTTTCTTTTCTTGTATATGTAATGACGAAAGAAAAGCACTAAGTTATTCAGCGAGTTTAACTATCTTATTTTTCGTATTGGATATGGTAGGGAAGTTAAGTGATAAGTTAGAATGGATGAAAAACCTATCATTATTCACGCTGTTTCGTCCGAAAGAAATTGCTGAAGGATCATATAATATATGGCCGGTAAGTATAAGTTTAACTGCTGTAGCGCTTTGTATTTTTATCGTAGCGATTGTAGTATTTAGGAAGAGGGATTTACCGTTATAGAGTAGAAAGTCCACTGAGAAAGTGGGCTTTTTTTATTTGTAAATTTAAACTAGTATGTTTATTGCATCCTTATAAAGGATATTTATCTTTTTAATTAAAAAAATATTCAAAAAAGTGAACCTTTTTCTAGGTTCATACGTCTAATATATGTAAAGTTAAATTGGAAGTGATGAAGTGAGGATGAAACAGGAGGAGCGATTGTGAAAGTAATCCCTTTATATAAAATGATTATAAAAGAAGAAACGGATGTTTCTTTAGCGAAAAAAGGTGATCATGAAGCCTTTATAGCGCTTATACATACAGAAAAAGTGAAGATGTATCGAATAGCAAAGGCGATGTTACGTGATGAGACAAATATAGAGGATGCGATACAGACAACAATTTTAAAAGCCTATGAAAATATAAAAAAATTAAAAAAAGAAGAATTTTTTCAAACTTGGTTAATTCGAATACTAATAAATGAGTGTAACAATATTATTAGAGCGTATAAAAATGTAATTGTGACAGAAGAGAATGATTACAATATGAGTGCGTGTGATCAGTATGAAGATATAGATTTGTGTAATGCGATTCAATCGTTACATGAAGAATTAAGAGCTGTTACGGTGCTTTATTACTATGAAGACATGAATCAAGAGAGTATAGCAAAGCTGTTAGAAATACCGAAAGGAACAGTGAAATCAAGATTGTCACGCGCGAGGGAACAACTACAAAAACGATTAAAGATGGAATAGGGGGTGTAAAGGATGGATAATGAAAAATTATTTGATGAGAAATTAAAAAAGAGAATAAAAGATGAAAATGTTATAGTACCTCCAGAGTTAAATGAAAAAATTAATGGCACGCTACATAATCTTCAGGTAAAAAAGAAGAGTTACAAAATTCATATGATGATAATTAGTGCAGCGGTTTGTATACTTTCAGTGGTATCTATGTCTGAGTTTTCTATACAAAGTTTTGCGCAAAAGGGTGGAGTATTTGAATATGTAAAGAAAAAAGCGTTTTCTGATTATGAAAATGAAGAAGAAATAAAATCGAATGTACATTATCCAGATAAAGAAAAGATTCATCAAAAAATGCTAGATTCTATTGATTATTTTAAAAATATTTCAGGACAATTTGAGGAATATTCTAGCTCATCAAGAATTGCTACAACATATAAGTATGCGATTGATACGGAGAAACAAAGAGGTATCTCTTCAAAAGAAGATAAACTAGCCAAAAAACGAACAATTATATATAACGAGGGCAAGAAAAAAGAGTTTGATGATGAGAAGTATACCTATAAAGAGACAAAATGGAACCCGAAAGAAAGAAACAATGAACTATTAAAATTAAATCCTACGGAAAGGGTAGTGAGAAAATCAGATGAGAAAAAGAGATATGATGATGAATATGTAGGGCTAGCTAAATATAGTATTCAATCAGAATTCGCAGATTTATTAATTCGATATAAAGATTGGAATTATAAAGAAACGAAATATCTTGGATTAGATTGTTACAAAATTGAAGGAGTTATAAACATAGAGATGCCTGTTAGCACCTCTGAAGATTTAAGAGGGAAATTCGAAATGGTTGTGGAGAAAAATACAGGGATTATGTTGAAATTTCTTAGTTTTCAAGAAGGCTTGATTCAATATTCAGTTACGACTGAATGGATACAAATAGATAAGGGATTGAAAGAAAGTATGTTTCAAAAGGATAGCGCTAAATATGAAAAAATGAAAAACATATTGGATGAATAGAAACAGGAGGAGAGTAAATGGGGAATCATTCATCTTTAAGAGAAGAGAAAAATAAGCAAAAATATAAAAAGAAAAAGATAATAAGTTTACTACTGGCGGTATTACTATTTGGTGGAATTGGCTATGGAGCCTATGTATATATGAAAACTTCTAGTCTTGTACAAAAATCTAATTTGAATTTAGCACGAGGTGAAAAATCCAATTTACGTGAGAAATCTGTAAAGCCAATTGCAAATCATGTTTCACTTTTAATTATGGGAATTGATGAAAATCAAGAACGACAAAAGGAATATAATGGTGCATTTCATACAGATGCATTATTGTTAGCGACTTTTAATAAAGACGATAAAACAGTGAAATTAACGAGCATACCGCGTGATACATATACATATGTTCCAGTTGAAAAGAAAAAAGATAAAATAACCCATGCATATGGAAGTGGTTTCGTTAAAAATGGTAAAGATGGAGGACCGCAAGCTTCTGTGGAAGCGGTAGAAAAATTGTTACAGGTGCCTGTTGATTATTTTGTGAAATTTAATTTTGGTTCCTTTACTAAAATTGTTGATGGGTTAGATGGTATTGAAGTGGATGTCCCAGTTGAATTTACGGAGCAAAATAGTAAAGATGAACCTGATGCGATTCATTTGAAAAAAGGATTACAAAAATTAAATGGGGAAGAAGCACTTGCACTAGCAAGAACGCGCCATATTGATAGTGATGCAATGAGAGGACAACGCCAACAACTTGTTATTGAAGCGATTTTAAGTAAATTAAAAAGTGTAGGATCGATTACGAAGTTAGAAAAAATAGTTGAGGCGGTTGATGGTGATTTTAAAACAAATTTAGTAATGGATGATATTTTATCTTTTTATAAATACGGTTTAAACGGTTCAGTTGAAAAAATACAATTAGCTGGTGATGATTTATACTTACCTAATGGCCCAAACGGGCAACGTGTATATTATTATAATCCTAATAAAAAAGATCTACAGAGTTTGAGTAATACTCTTAGAACACATCTAGGATTAAGTGAAAAGCAAATTGAGGAGAATTAAAGCAGACGAAATGTCTGCTTTTTTATTTTTGTAGAAAAGATGTTTTTAGATATATGCATTATTTATTAGCAATAATTAACAAGTATTCAAGTGGTAAATGAGATGAAAGTGATTAAAACAACAAATGTGTATGAATGCGAAATAAGGTTTGAACAACATATGGCATTTTTATGAATATTACTGTAAAAAAATAATTTTTTAAAAATTTTCAATAATAATACTTTACAAAAATTAAAAAATTAGTAGAATAAGAATTAGTAAGAATCGTCTGATAAATATATAGAGAAAAACAGAATTATCAGAAAATTCTTTAATAGCTATCGTTAAGAATTAGGGAGGGTACAAAATGAAAAAGAAACAAATGAAAAAACTAACAGCAGTTGTAGCACCGGTTTTAGCAATGAGCATGGCGTTAACAGCATGTTCTACATCAGGTGGAGATAAGAAGACAAGCACAAATTCTAGCTCTAGTGGAGATAGTAAGTCAGGGGAAAAATTAGCAGCAAAACAAGTGCTAAATCGAACAGTAACACAAGAGATTCCGACGATGGACTCTTCAAAATCAACTGATACAGTATCTTCACAAATGCTAGGTAATACGATGGAAGGGTTATATCGTCTTGATAAAGACAATAAGCCGATTCCAGCAGCAGCAGAATCTAGCACGAAAAGTGAAGATGGTAAAAAATATACGTTCAAACTACGCAAAGATGCAAAATGGTCAAATGGAGATCCAGTAACTGCGAAAGATTTCGTATACGCTTGGCAACGTCTATTAGATCCAAAAACAGCTGCTGAGTATGCATTTATCGCATTCCCGATTAAAAATGCAGAAGTAGTAAATAAAGGAGAAAAACCTGTAACTGAATTAGGAGTAAAAGCAGTAGATGATCTTACGCTTGAAGTTGAGTTAGAGCAAGCAGTACCGTACTTCTTAAACTTAGTAGCATTCCCATCATATTATCCATTAAACGAAAAGTTCGTTAAAGAAAAGGGCGAGAAGTTCGGTTTAGAGTCTGATACAACTGTCTATAACGGACCGTTCGTTCTTAAAGATTGGAAGCATGAACAAGGATGGCAATTAAAGAAAAATGATCAATATTGGGATAAAAAGACTGTGAAACTGGAAGAAGTTAACTTTAGTGTTGTTAAAGAGGCTGCGACTTTAGTCAATCTATATGATAGCGGTCAAGTTGACTTTGCTTTATTAAATGGAGAGTTCGTTGATAAATATAGAAGCAAGAAAGATGAATTTGGCACATATTCACAAGTAAGTACGTATTTCATTCGTATGAACCAAAAACGTGATGGACAAGACACGCCATTAAAGAGCAAAAAATTACGTGAAGCAATTGCGTTATCAATTGATAAAAAGAATTTAGCAAATGTAATTTTAAATGATGGATCAAAAGAAGCTGACTTCTTAGTGCCAAAAGGATTAGCAACTGGACCGGATGGTAAAGATTTCCAAGAGACGTTTAAAAACGGTTTGAAACCAAATGCTAAAAAAGCGGCTGCAGCTTGGGAAGAAGCGAAAAAAGAACTTGGAAAAGACCAAGTTACGATTGAATTCTTAAACTACGATACTGGTAATGCGAAAAAAGTTGGAGAATATATTAAGGACCAAATTGAGAAGAACTTAAAAGGTGTAACAGTTAATATTAAACTTCAACCATTTAAGCAAAAACTAAAATTAGAAACTGAACAACAATATGATATTTCGTATGGCGGATGGAATCCGGATTATGCAGATCCAATGACGTTCTTAGATATGTTTGAGACTGGACATTCTCATAACCAAATGAGCTTCTCTGATCCTAAATATGACGGCATGGTGAAAAAAGCTGGAACGGAATTAATGAGCGATGCGAAAAAACGTTGGGAAGAGTTAGGAAAAGCTGAAAAAACATTACTTGAAGAAGATGTAGCGATTGTACCTTTATATCAACGAGGAGATTCTTATGTTTTACAACCAAATGTAAAGGGAGTAGTAAAACATAATATCAGTCCAGAATTTAGCTTTAAGTGGGCATATGTGACTGAAAAATAATAGAGTTGAAAAAGCATTTAAAAGTGGCTTAGCTACTTTTAAATGCTTTTTTTGTGAGCTTAAAATACTAATTTTTAGTGTGGTTAAATAGAGGCGAATAAGGTGTATAGTATGTACATATAGTAGATGGGGGATAAATCCTACTAAATTAAAAAAATCAGAATATTTAAAATAAAACTATTTACAAATACGAAAAAAAGAGTAGAATAACATTAGTTGTAATTTTCTGAAAAATAAATCTTTAGTAAGGGGTCTCTCAAGGATTGGTAATGTACATATAATTAGGGAGGGTACAAAAATGAAGAGAAAAAAGATGAAAAAGTTAACGGCAGTTGTAGTACCAGTTTTAGCGATGAGTGTTGCATTGACAGCATGTTCTGGGTCAGGTGGGGAAAAGAAAACGACTACTACATCAAATAGTGGGGAAGAAAAAAAATCTGATATTAAATATGCAGCGAAACAAGTATTAAATCGTACGGAAAACCAAGAAATTCCGACGATGGATACTTCTAAATCTACTGATACATTAGGTTCGCAAATTTTAGGGAACACGATGGAAGGCCTATATCGCCTTGATAAAGATAATAAGCCAATTCCCGCTGCGGCAGAGTCTAGTACGAAAAGTGAAGATGGTAAAAAGTATATGTTTAAACTGCGAAAAGATGCAAAATGGTCAAATGGTGATCCTGTAACAGCGAAAGATTTCGTTTTCGCATGGAAGCGCTTACTTGATAAGGATACTGCGGCAGAATATGCATTTATTGCTTACTATATTAAAAATGCAGAAGCGATTAATAAAGGAGAAAAACCTGTAACTGAATTAGGAGCGAAGGCGGTAGATGATTACACGCTAGAAGTAGAATTAGAAAAACCGGTACCGTATTTCTTAAATTTATTAGCATTCCCATCATACTATCCATTAAATGAAAAATTCGTAAAAGAAAAAGGTGATAAGTACGGTTTAGAAGCAGATACAACTGTGTATAACGGTCCATTCGTTATGTCTTCATGGAAACATGAACAAGGTTGGCAGCTAAAGAAAAATGATAAGTACTGGGATAAAAAGACTGTGAAATTAGAAGAAATTAACTATAGTGTAGTAAAAGAGGTTGCAACGAAAGTAAACTTATATGATACAGGATCAATTGATTTTACATTACTATCAGGAGAGTTTGTAGATAAATATAAATCGAACAAAGAAGAATATGGTGAGTATGCGGAATCAAGTACATTCTTCTTACGTTTAAATCAAAAACGTAACGGACAAGATACGCCTTTAAAGAGCAAAAAACTTCGTGAAGCAATTGCATTATCAGTTGATAAAAAAGGATTGGCGAATGTAATTTTAAATAATGGATCAAAAGCAACAGATCAATTGGTTCCAAAAGGACTTGCGACAGGTCCAGATGGTAAAGATTATCAAGATACATTTAAAAATGGTCTGAAATATAATCCAAAAAAAGGAGCAGCAGCGTGGGAAGAAGCGAAAAAAGAACTTGGAAAAGATCAAGTTACAATTGAATTGCTAAGCTATGATGATGGAACTGCGAAAAAGATTGCTGACTATGTAAAAGATCAAATTGAGAAAAATTTAAAAGGTGTAACGATTAATACGAAAATTCAGCCGTTCAAACAAAAATTAAAATTAGAAACTGCGCAAGATTATGAAATTTCTTATGCAGGTTGGAGTCCAGACTATGCGGATCCAATGACATTTATTGATATGTTTGAATCGAAGAGCCCGTACAACCAAATGAGTTATTCAAATCCAAAATACGATGAAATGGTAGGAAAAGCAGGTAATGAATTAATGAGTGATGCGAAAAAACGCTGGGAAACGTTAGGGAAAGCTGAAAAATTATTCCTTGAAGAAGATGCAGGGTTAGTTCCTTTATATCAAACAGGAAGATCGTATGTAATGAAACCGAATGTAAAAGGAATTGTGAAACATAACATCAGTCCAGAATATAGCTTTAAGTGGGCGTATGTAACTGAGGATGGCGGAAAAAAATAAAGTGAAAGCATTTCAAAAGTGGCTGAGCTGCTTTTGAAATGCTTTTTAGTATGTATAAGGGAATAAATCTCGTTAGCCTATTGAGAATCGGGTAGGTAATTAGGAAGGTTCTATCGGAGGGATTTAGAGAGGTCAGTAAGTAGTAAGACAGATGATAGTAAGAGACCTCATGCTAATAAGAAAAATATAGAACGTAGTAATAGAGTGGAATAAGGGGAGGGATGTTTACATATAGTAGACGGGGATAATTCATATAGTAGTTAAAACAACAAGTTACTATAATAAAAAAATAAATATTTAGAAAATTTACAAAAATACTTTACAAAATTTTAAAAAATAGTAGAATATTAATTAATAAGAATTTTCTGATAACGAAAGTTAGTAGAGAAATTCTAAATGTTAATATCGTACATATAATTGGGGAGGGTACAAAAAATGAAGAGAAAAAAGATGAAAAAATTGACAGCGGTCGTAGCACCAGTTTTAGTAATGAGTATGGCATTAACAGCTTGCTCTGGATCAGGAGATAAAGAGAAGGCAAGCACAACACCGAAAAGTGGTGAAAAAGAAGGCGGAAAGCTAGCGGCGAAGCAAGTGCTTAATTTAACAGAGTCTCAAGAGATTCCATCTATGGACTCTGCTAAAGCGACAGACCAAGTATCGTTTCTAGCTTTAAACAACGTAATGGAAGGTTTATATCGACTTGATAAAGATAATAAAGCAACACCAGGAGTTGCTGAATCATATAAAAAGAGTGATGATGGTAAAAAGTATACATTTACATTAAATAAAAATGCAAAATGGTCAAATGGAGACCCTGTAACAGCGAAGGATTTCGTGTTTGCTTGGAAACGTGCGGTAGATAAAAATACAGCAGCGGAATATGCATACATTATGTTTGATTTAAAGAACGCAAAAGCAATTAATGATGGGAAAGCACCACTTGATACGTTAGGTGTAAAAGCTGTAGATGATTACACATTAGAGGTAGAATTAGAAAATCCAGTTCCTTACTTTGTAGAATTAACTTCATTCGGAACATTCTATCCGTTAAATGAAAAATTCGTAAAAGAAAAAGGTGAAAAATTCGGTTTAGAAGCAGATACAACGTTATACAACGGACCATTTACATTAACAGACTGGAAACATGAAGAAGGATGGAAATTAAAGAAAAATGCACAATATTGGGATAATAAAACAGTTAAGTTAGATGAAATCAACTTTAACGTAGTAAAAGATAGCGGTACACGTGTAAACTTATATGAAAGCGGACAAATCGATCGTGCGGGACTTACATCTGAAATGGTTGACAAATATAAATCAAATCCAGACTTTTATACACAAAAAACACCATCAACGTTCTTCTTACGTTTAAACCAAAAACGTGGTGGGCAAGATACAGTATTAAAGAACAAAGATTTACGTTTAGCGATTGCAAAGGCATATGATAAAAAAGGCTTAACGAACGTTATTTTAAATGACGGATCTACACCAGCAGATTACTTAGTACCAAAAGAATTTGCTAAGAGTCCAGATGGAAAAGACTTCCGTAAAGAAAATGGAGATATTTTAAAAACAGATGTGAAAAAAGCAAAAGAGCATTGGGAAAAAGCGAAAAAAGAACTTGGAAAAGAGCAAGTAACGATTGAGCTATTAAACTACGATAGCGATAATGCGAAGAAAGTAGGAGAATTCTTAAAAGGAGAACTTGAGAAAAACTTACCAGGGTTAACAGTGAACTTGAAAAATCAACCGTTTAAACAAAAATTAAAATTAGAATCAGATTTAGATTATGATTTATCTTACGCTGGTTGGGGACCTGACTACTTAGATCCAATGACATTCATTGATATGTTCGTTACAAATGGTCCTCATAACCAAACTGGATATTCAAATCCAAAATATGATGAAATTGTAGAAAAAGGTAAAGGCGAGCTATTAACGAAAACGAAAGAACGTTGGGATAGCTTACTAAAAGCTGAGAAAATATTACTTGATGATGCTGTAATTGCACCATTATATCAACGTGGTGATGCTATCGTTCAAAGACAGAAAGTAAAAGGTATTGTTCACCATCCAGTTGGTGGAGACTACAGCTATAAATGGGCATATATTACAGAGGATAAGTAAGATGAGGGGCGTACAATACGCCCTTTTTTCTATGCACTTTTCTTCCGTGCTCGAATATATAAAATAAAAAAGGGAGAATCCCATGAAACGAAACACATACATCGATTTCCTAGCTTATTACGGAATAGGAAGTGCTCATCCTGGTGGCTTTACTTTAACAAAACAATTGTTAGCACAACTGCCTTTTAAATATGGAGCGAACGTCCTTGAGATAGGTTGCGGTACGGGGAAAACAGCGGCATATATGACAAGGGAATTTGGCTATAAAGTAACAACGGTTGAAAAGAATGAAATTATGATTCAAAAGGCAAAAGATAGATGGTTGTTTGAAGGGTTAGATATACAATTAATTGAAGGAAATGTAGAGCATTTACCGTGTTTGAATAACTCATTTGAGTTCGTACTTGGAGAATCAATCATCGCTTTTACAGACAAAGAAAGGGTTATCTCGGAGTGTTATCGTGTATTACAGCAGGACGGTAAGCTTGTTGTCATTGAAATGATTATTGATAGGCACATTGATAAGGGTGAGGAAGAAAAAATCGCCCAATTATATGGCATGAAAGAACTGTTAACTGAGAATGAGTGGGTACAATTATTTCAGAAAGCAAATTTTAAAAGAATTACAATTGCGGGTGGTGGCACGATTGCAGAAACGATCTCTGGCTATGTAGAAGAGCCAGAATGGAATGTATCCTCACATATTCCGAATGAGTTATATGAGGCGTGGGCACAGCATGAAAATGTACGGCTTATGTACCAACACATTTTAGGGCATCGTATTTTTATATGTGAAAAATAAAGAAAAAGAGTTGGCTAAAGGTAGCCAACTCTTTACTATGTTAAATGAAAAATAATGCAGCTAATGTAATTCCGAAGATGAAACCAAATCCGAGTTCAACACCCCAGCCACAACCGCCGCCTCCCCAGCCGCCGCAACCACAACTACTACAACCACGACCACCACATCCGCAGCTGCTGAATCCACCACCGCATCCGAATCCACAACTATCACACCTGCTAAGGCCTCCACAAAGGTCACAACCACCGTTTGCATAAGCGTCGTAGTATCCGAACCCTGAATCAAAAGATGAGCGCTGTTGCACTGGTTCGATCCATACAGAGTTTTGTGTCACATCGATTATTTTACCTAAATGTATACGGCCATCACGGTCTTCAATCCGAACAACTTTTCCGAAATAACGTTGGCATGTATCATAACATTTTTGTCTATGCATATTCTTTCCTCCTTCCGCATTACAGTAATACGATATGTAAGGGGGACAAGTGCGGCTTGTACGAATGCCCTATCTATCATAATTGTTATAGGAAAGGGGAAATATAAGAAGAGGATATATAAGGAGGAAAAGGCATGAAATCTACAGATCAGTTTCAGACATACGAAGTACCATGGGAAGATTTTATTGAAGCGTTACGAGAGGAAATGAAGAAGCAAGTAGGGACAGATATTATTGATACAGTAGTTTGCAATTTAGAAGATGGTTTTGAAGTGTATACATATGTGCAGGGGGATTTAGATTTTGAATATAAGGAAGCGCTTGAGAGAAAATACGGAAGTGATGCGAAGACACCTAATGTGTTAACGATAATGTTATTAGCTAGTATTTATAATACAAGTGAAGAGAATATACGCTTGCATGCGGATAATAAAGAGAATCCGATTGTTGAAGTGTATGTAAAGCAATGAAACACGCTGTGGAAGGCGTGTTTTTTATTTGTATGATAAAATATTAGAAAATTGAGAAAGAAGGTGAAGGATTGGGAATTAAACATCTTAATTTAACAGTTACAGATGTAACAGCAGCTAGAGAGTTTTTAGAGAAGTATTTTGGTCTAATTTGTAGTGGAACAAGAGGGAATGCCTTTGCAGTTATGCGTGATAATGATGGATTTATACTAACTTTAATGAAAGGAAAAGAAGTTCAGTATCCAAAAACATTTCACGTAGGATTTCCACAAGAAAGTGAAGAACAAGTAGATAAGATAAATCAAAGATTGAAGGAAGATGGATTTTTGGTCGAGCCTCCTAAGCATGTCCATGCGTATACGTTTTACGTTGAAGCACCTGGTGGATTTACAATAGAAGTGATGTGTTAAGTCAAAAATCAAACTTTTTGTTATGTGTTTTTAAAATGAAAAGTAGGAAAAGTCTGTTTTAAGTGTGGAGCTTAAAACAGACTTTTTTACTTATAGTATCGGATAGAAAACGCTAGAAGGAATAATATTCAGTTCTTATAACTGTTTACATAATAAAATTATGCTGGGTTCGTTGTCCTAAAATACAAGTCATATATCTTGTTTCCTCTCATAAATTTAAACATAGGAATTTGTCTACAAAGGTGGCGAAGCCTCATCATGAAAATCCGAATTTGTGCCACGTTCATGTTGTTTCTATTTATATGTTTACCTTTATCAGCTTTTGCAAAAGGAGAGGAGGCAAAGGAAAGGGTCGTTTCACTTGTATATGACGATTCGGGCAGCATGAGAAATAACGATCGCTGGAAATATGCCAATTATGCTTTGCAAAGTTTAGTTGCGCTATTGGATGAAAAAGATAAATTTTCTTACGTTCCAATGAGTAAGCCGAATGAGCCATTAAACATTTCGTTAACGAAGGATAAAAGGCAAACAGAAATTGAGGGAATTGGAGCATGGAAAACGTATTTAAATACTCCATTTAGCGCGGTAGAAACGGCGATGCAATCTATAAAAAAGGAAGCAGATATAGATGGAAAACGTGAATTTTGGCTTATTGTATTAACTGACGGGGCATTTAATGATTTAGAGAAAGATAAGGTTGGCGGAAAAGAACAAATTTTGCGGAAATTAGCCCAGTTTAAGAAAGAAATGGATGCAAAAAAGATATCGTTACATCCAGTCTTAATTACGATGGAAGAAGATTTAGGACAACAAGAAAAAGAACAACTAAATACGTTCAAGGAAATATGGAAGAAAGAGATAAATGGTGTTACGATGCCGTCAAGCGGAGAAGATGGCATTGTAAAAAGTGTAAATCAAGTGGCAGCATTAGTTGCAAATCGTGATCCATTCTCCTCTGTTGAATCGATTGTAAAAACGAAAGTAGTGGGGAAAAGAGTAGAGATTACAACACCGTTTCCGTTAAAGCGTATGACGCTTGTACGACAATCGCCTTCTCTGCCCGATTATCAGGTCACACAAATTTCTAAACCATTACAATTACAATCTTCTTTTTCCATACATGCACCAGGAGAAGCAAAGTTGTTCGGAAATATAGTTCATATAAGTACGGAAAATGAGGAAGTTATTAAACCAGGAACTTATACGATAGAAGTGGACCGAGATATTGAGAAAGAAGGGTTACAAGTACTAGTCGAACCGGCACTTAATTATACTGTTTCTACTTATGACAAAGAGGATAAGGATAGAAAAAATGTTGAGGAAATGTATGAAGGTGTGACAGCTGTTATTGAAGCAAGGCCTACGGAGTTGCCAGTTCAGTCTTCTTACTTTCAGGCAGAAGTAGAAATAGACGGAAAACAATATGCAATGAAGTGGAACGATAAAAGGCATGTGTTTTATTACGAAACGAAGCTTGGTAAAGGGTTAGTACGCGGGAAAGTTCATATGAATATAAAGGGGTTTTATAGACAGACGAAAGAATTTAAAATTGAAACAGCTGAGAAACCGAAATTATCACTTCAAACTGTTACAAAAGATTATGAAGAAAAAGTGACAAATTTAGAGAATAGTAAACCATTTGTTTTACAACCACAGTTAGATGGTAAGTCGATGACAGAAGAAGCTGTAAAAAAACTATTAAAATCTACTGGTGTCACATCTAAACAATCAATCAACTATGAAATAAAGCAACATGGAAATCAAATCTATGTTTATCCTCGTCCCTATTACTCCGACACATTTAATTTTACAGATACCGGCACCGTAGAAGCTACCATCGTAATGCAGGATTCAAAGTTACAAGAAGTAAAGAAAAACATAACATTCCATATTCAAGATGCTCCGTTTTATGAAAAATATGTGCTTATTTTTAAGTTTGTCATTCCTATCACTTTATTACTGTTAGTAGTAGGAATCATTGTTTTAGGATGGATTGTTCGGCCAAGATTTCACCGGAAAGCACTACTGTATTATGAATGGGATCAAGAGGTAGCGAAAGATTGGCTATATCAATCTGAACCAGAATTACTTCGAAATAAATGGTGGAACCATTATTTTGGGATCCCATTTAGAGCAGAAAGAAAAAATGTGCAATCCGTTACATTTATAGCGAAGAAAGGTTCGAAATCTGTCTTTGTAGCGAAAGAATCACAAGTAGTTGGAATGATTATTGATGGAATGTTTATAACAGAGGATGAAGTAGGAATGGAACATAAGACACTATATCCAAATGAACTTTTACTAATTGATAGAGGATATGGTAAGGAGATTTACAAGTACGAATGTGAATAGTAGGTAGGGATAAGAAGGGGATGGAGTATTCATTCTCTTTCCCTTTTTTCAAACAAGCAAGAATAGGAAGGTGGTTCACATGACATTACAAGTTCCAACAATATTAATTGGTTTAGGTGGAATCGGTAGTACTGTGACGCATCAAATATATGAAAAACTGCCTGAAGAGCGCCGAAAAAAGGTAGCAATGCACGTATTTGATACAGATGTGAATACATTAAGTAAATTTGATCATATTCGAAAGTTTAAGACACAAACAAGTTCTAGTAAAACGCCTAGGGAGTATATTGCAGGAGATCCAACGATCCCAGAGTGGTTTCCGATGGATCCGACTATACTTGATAAGCCATTAACAGAAGGAGCAGGACAGTTACGCGTTATTTCACGTTTAGCGTTACGTGCTGCGATGAAAGAAGATAAATTGACGTCTTTTTGGCAAGAAATCGAGAAAATTTTTCCGGTTACAAGTGATCAAACGGAATATGGTGTGCGTGTCATTATAGTAACATCACTAGCAGGCGGAACAGGTTCAGGGATGTTTCTGCAAATTGCATTATATTTACGTGAAATGCTTCGGAAGAAATTGCAGCATCATAACATTTTAATACGCGGTGCGTTTTTAATGCCGGATGTTTTAGTAAAGACGAGAACAGTTAGCGCGAAAGAATTTGAAACGGTGCAAGCAAATGGCTATGCATCGTTAAAAGAATTACATGCTATTACGCTCGGTTCTACTGGAGAATTATCAAAACGCGGCGGTGTAACAATTGAATTAGAGTATCGCCCTGATCAAGTAGATGAAGACGGAAGAACGAATCATACAATTAAACAACATCATTTACCGTACAATTATTGTTTCTTATACGATTATGAAAACCTACATGGACACCATTTACACAATTTATCAGATTATATGGAACAGATGGCAAATACAATTTATTTACAGTTATTTAGCCCGATGTCCACAAGTCATTTTGCACAAGAAGACAATCAAATTCAGCAATTAGCAGAATCAAGCGGAAAAGGACGATATTGCGGGGCAGGAACGGCAAAACTCATTTATCCGTATGAGCATGTGTTAAAATATTGTGCTTTAAAATGGGCTGTACAAGGTTTAGATGAATCGTGGCTTCATTTAGATCAACTGTTTCAAGAGAAGAAGCAAAGATATGACCAAGATGTAAAACGTGGGATGCAGCGTGAAAAGCCGGAGAGAGGTAAAAGTTATTTAGAGGACTTGGAACATCTTGCTACCCGTCCAGAGCAAGCTCATATTTTCTATAGACAAATGTACAATGAAACACGTGAAGGAGCAGAGGGTGGTAAGCTCGGAGTTGCGAAATCAAAACTGTTTTTAGAAGCTGTAGAAAGTTATGTACAACGAACGGTGCAAAAAGATGAGGAATTAAATCGTCTGCAACATGAGTGTAAAATTTCAGCTGCGAAACTGAAAATGATGGAACAAATGAAAGGTGAAGTGGCAAGAGTGGATCATGCGGTTCGTTTATATGCGTATGCGATTCCGAGCCGTGTACATGAACATGTAACGACACTTTTATATGACATGATTGAATCAGACCGCTTTTCACCAAGTGGTTCTGAAGGGCAGTCCTATCAATTAAATACATGGTTTTTAAAGAAAACAGATCCAGTTCACCCAGTAGCAGCACGTTTTATGTTATATGAAATTCGAAAGCAGTTAGTGGAAAAAATGAATCGACTACATGAAAATAATGAACAAAAGCGAAATGTAATTCAAAACTACGATAAAAAATTTAATGTGGGTAATATCGATGGAACGGTAACGGCTGTACGCCGAGTAGAAATTGCTCAACAACAAGGCTGGTTTGGAAAAATGATTAATAATCAGCAACGTTTATTCAAAAGAGAATTTGAAGACATCATAACGCAATATGCACACAAATTAAATGAATATCGAAAAGAAATGCTATTAGAACTTGTATATCAATCGCTATATCAAGCAGTTAATAAAATGATTCAATATTGGGAAAGATTTTTTGATAATTTACATGAAACACGTGAAAATTTACTGTTTGAAATCCAAAAGCGCAGTAAGGAATTTGAAGGGAAAACAAACCCGACGAATGTATATGTATTAGCTGAGGAACAGCTGCAAGAAAAGATATGGCAAGATATGCAGCAACATTTAAATTTAGGTGTACTACCGAAAGATATATCAGCGGAAATTTATATGAGTTTGTACGGGGAATATTGTCGTGATGCGAAAACAGAAGAGATTCAGTCGAAAAAGGTAGAGGATTTCTATCGCGAACATATACTGAGCTATTGTTATGACGAACTGCAAGTACGCTATCGTGATAAATTAGAATTGAATATTATTGAAGCGTTGCGAAAAGAAGCAGATTATAAGAAACGTGATCGCGATGAATACGTGCGTGAAAAAATTGAAGACCTGTTCCATTTAGCAAGTCCGTTCATTCCGAAAGTTGCTCATCATAGGGAATTACAATATTGGGGTATACATCCTTCTTTAAAGAAAGAGCTGCAAGAGGAATTGATTCAAGAAATGTTTAAAGAAAAAGATACAGTACACGAAGCCTTTTCACCATTTGAAGTGATCTGTTATCGAGCACATTATGGCTTATCGCTGCAAGATTTTCCTAAATTATCATCAGGACATATTTCAAACGGATTTATGAATGATAAAGGTGACTATTTCCAATCGTATTATCGCCGTGTAAACAAATTAAATAGTAAAAAATCTAGTTTAACGCCGCATTTAGATAAGTATTGGCACTTACCAGCCTTTATGCCAGATTTGAATGCGACTCAAACAAAATTAGATTATGATAAATGTAATCGTGCATTACTATACGCATATATGTATCGCTGGATTAGTTTAGTTGCTGTTGATGGACAGTTTGTGTATCAATATAACGGTGTGGGACGTAGCTTTTTAATTCAGTCGATGGGAAAAAATATTTCAAGCGAAAGTTATAAATTACACAGAGCATTGCTTCATAATCCGTTTATTTATGAAAACATCTTGTCACGATTTGAAGAAGAGCAAGAAAAGGCGATGATACAAGGTGGACATTTATATACACATCCGTTCGTATTAGGAGCCCAAGATGTAAGATGGCTTAGAAAAGAACATGTCCACAATCTTTTAGACATGATTTTAATGTATGACCGTGAAGCGAAGTATGATCCGACGTTAGAAGAAACATCAGATGAATTATTAAGACTATTCCTTGATGAAATCGAGTTGTATTTCCAGAACTATTACGGCACAGGTGCCGATATGGTGGCAAAGAAAGAGAAAGAAATGTTTATTAAACAATTGTGGGATCGCTCGCATGCGAAAGGATATGTAGATCCAAATAGCGCTCCGTATAAAAAATGGCAAAATTTATTAAGTATTCAAGATGAAGAAGAAACGCCAAAAACGAATGTATAGTGAATGAAAAGGGAATCCTTAAAAGTGGCAATACAACTTTAGAAAAGAGGGATTCTGATGCCGTTTTTAGGAAGTGTATATCAAATATTTGGGTTATATCCGGAACTTTATTATGGGATGATTTCAGCAGAGTTGCAAGAGGAAGCTCAGAAGGAGCATCTTGAAAATAGTAGTGCAGAAGCTGAAGTGGAAGAATAAAAAAAGTGCAGATGAAAATCTGCACTTTTTTGTTAGTATTAAAATGGTGAAATAACCTCAAATGAATTATTATTTTTGAATAATAATTCATTTGAGGTTATTATGATTTTCATTACATTGTATGTAATGAAAATTGTATGAAAATCAATGTAATAAAATGCATATGAATATTAAGGTGGAAAACAACAATGTTTTTGAGAAAATAATTATGTATAAAAATAACATTTGATACATAATCAGCCGATTATTTTTGAGTGATTTATTATTGACAATATAATTAATTGTATGATAAATTCAATCAGCATTCTTAATGGTTTTTTGGCATGGTTAATATTTTGAAAATTCAATACGGTATAAAGAGATTGATTTTTCTGTTTTTATTGAGACGGGTTACTAAGTCTATAGGGGAAGTGAACTATGTATATTTTTATTTTTAAAATAGAACAGTAATAAAGAATGTAACAAGTAAGAGATAAACTTGAAAAAGAGGTTTCAAAGAATGAGTCTTTTCATAAAGAAAGCAATGGATGAAGAAAAGAAAAAAGTATTGAATCAAACTTTAGGAGCGATTGATTTAACTCTTTTAGGTATTGGAGCAATTATTGGTACAGGTATTTTCGTATTAACTGGTATTGTAGCAGCGAAACATGCTGGTCCGGCGATTGTATTATCTTTTGTATTAGCGGCAATTATATGTGCATGTGTAGCTTTCTGTTATGCTGAATTTGCATCTACAGTTCCAGTTTCGGGAAGTGTATATTCATATACATATATGACACTAGGTGAGATTTTTGCATTTATAGTTGGCTGGTGTGTTATGCTGGAGTATTTATTAGCGACTTCTGCGGTTGCAGCAGGCTGGTCAGCATATTTTCAGTCATTGCTACTAGGTTTTAATATTCACATTCCTACGGTTTTTGCTTCGGCACCAGGAATGGGGAAGGGTGGAATCATTGATTTACCAGCAGTTCTTATTATTTTAGTTGTTACATTTTTATTAAGCCGTGGTGCAAAAGAAAGTGCACGAATTAATAATATAATGGTTATTATTAAACTGGCTGTTATTGTAGGATTTATTGTTGTAGGGACACAATATGTAAGACCAGAGAATTGGCAACCATTTCTACCGTTTGGTTTTCACGGTGTGGTAGGGGGCGCTGCTACTGTATTTTTTGCTTTTTTAGGATTTGATGCAGTTGCAACAGCCGCAGAGGAAGTGAAGCGTCCACAACGTAACGTGCCAATTGGGCTACTTGTTTCCTTGTTCATTTGTACCGTTCTATATGTAGGTGTTTCATTCGTGCTAACTGGAATGGTTCCGTTTACGGAATTAAATGTTGCTGATCCGGTTGCATATGCGTTGCGCACTGTAGGAGAAGATAGAATTGCTGGGTTGTTATCGGTGGGAGCGATAGCAGGGCTAACAACAGTTCTGTTAGTAGCTATGTTTGCATTTGTTCGTGTATCTTACTCGATGAGTCGAGATGGACTGTTACCAAAAAGACTTTCAAGTGTCCATAAACGTTTACAAACTCCATTTTTTAATACGTGGGTTACAGGTATACTAGCAGCTTTATTAGCGGGATTAGTGGATTTGAATTTATTAGCTAATTTAGTGAATATGGGAACGATAACAGCATTTGTGTTTGTATCTATAGCTGTCATTGTATTAAGAAAGACACATCCTAATATGAAGAGGCCATTCCGTGCCCCTCTAGTACCTTTTTTACCTATCGTTTCAATAGTAAGTTGTATATATTTGGCATTGAACCTTTCTAAGCTTACTTTAATTAGTTTTGTGGCATGGATTATAATAGGGGTTTTCATATATTTTGTATATGCTAAAAAACATAGTAATGTTAGAAATAGAAATAAAGTATAGTCCATTGAAATAATACTTGTAATGGAAATGAAAACACGCTACTTATTCATATAAGAACAAGTAGCGTGTTTTTTCTATTTAATAATCCCATTTTCTAAAATTTTAATAGTTGGTGCCACTTTCACATTAGCTTTTGAAAAGGCACTCGGCCAATCATCTTCGACTTGTTTCCATTCTTTATATTGAAACGCTCTCGCATAATCACCAAATCCGAATGGATCAAGTTGCTGTTTTTGAATGTTGTGGATTAAATCGTTCAAATCTTTGTTTAGTTGTTTTGTAATAAGAGAAGTTAATTTCTTTCTATCTTTGTCTATATCCATATTGAATGTAAGTTCAGAGACAGCAATTTTCAAATCCATTTTAACATGAAATTTGAAGTGGTTATCGCTATAATCTGTATGGATATCACGATCCATGCTAAGAACATTTATTGTTACGAAATCGCCGCCATCGGTATCTTTTAAATCACTATTACTTTCAACTGAAGTAGAAGGGATTTTCAATGTAAGCGAAACCGGTGTATTCGCTTTCTTTTGTAACAAAAGAAGAAGGGCGCTTTCATAACGATTTAATGACATTTTATAAATTCCGCGAGAAGTTAATAGCGCGGAACCAGTAACGATAACATCCTTTTTACCTTTTTTTATTTCTGAAATAGCAGGTGTTATACCTTTATTAAACGTTTGCCTGTGAAATTCATGGAATGTCGTAAAAACGGTCCGATTGTACAGTTTGTTCGTATTAATTAAATCTGTTAAATACTCGGGAAGGGCAGGCTTATCTTTAAAGTTATTATATATAACTGAAGAAATTGGACCGTCTACTGCAACCATGCGCATGTTTCCAGTGTTTTTAGGATCACGATACCAAACATCAAGGTAAGGCATAGCCCCTTCTTGTTTTAAAAAATTTGTGCTAAATAAAATGAGCTGTAACTTTTCTGTAGATACTAAACCGCCACTTGAACTATTAAACGTTGCTTTTGCTTCTCGAGGTGTACGTACTTTCGCTTCATGTGTTTCGTACTTTTTTTCTACGTCTTCATTAAAAATAGGATTTACGTGGTACACAATTAATTTTCCTTTTGCTTTTGCATCAAAGCCGTAAATTAATGAAATCGATTGTTTTTCTAAGTCGAGTCGATCTCCACAGCCTGTTAAAAAGGTTATGAGAAAGTAAAGTATAGTGAAATGAATAAAGCGCCTCATTTAAACTCTTCTCCTTTTCCAATGCTGATAAAGTGTCATGTATAAGAGAAATACGACCGGGAATAGAAAAACGATAAAATAACTTGCAGTTCCCCAAAATTCTCGCAACGCACTTATTTGGTAAGAGGAAGGGATATAAAAGAATAAGATGAAGATACACCCGAATAATAAACCATAAATAGGTAATGAACTCCTTTTTTTGTTAAGTAATTGATTGATTCCATCTGAAGCAGTAAAAATATAAGGAATGCAAGAATCAAAAATAATAAAGAGATAAAATGACAAAAAGATAATTTCAAATCGCTCAAGAAATGAGAAGTGAAATGGTGTAACAAGAGAAAGAGTCGGCCATAAAAACTTTGTTATACCATCTGGACTAAAATAAACAAAAGAGACAAACGTGACTTGAAGATAAATAAATAGCGTAATCAAATTCGCAAGAACAATCCCTTTTTTTGCAGATGATTTATTACTGAGGTAAGGATAAAGGACGAATGCAAACTCAAATCCGAGAAAGGCAATAATAGTTGATTTTACTGTGTTGAAAACTGGTATCCATCCCTCTTTAAGGAGAGGAAGAAGATAAATCCAATGCCCATCTTTAAGTGGGATAAATAATAGTAATGGCATCCAGAGTGTAAATAAGACAGTAAAAACAGCATAGCGGCTAATAATAAGAACACCTTTACATGCGAGCATTACCATTGGAATAGATAATAGCATCATGATTAAAAACATTGGAGATCTAGGCAAAATCCAAATGTGAATAACGTATAAGAGGGAAAAAATTAAAGAAACCGCTGCAAGAACAGCATATAAAATCCAAAAAATCATTCCTACTCTTCCTAACCATTTTCCAAGATAACGAGTTAGCACATCAAGTAAATGGTAACCAGGATGCTTCTCCATGATTTTTACAATACATAGACTGACTAAAGTAGTGATAGCGCATCCTATAATAATAGACATCCAGCCATCTGTATTCGCCCCTTGGGCCACTTCACGTGGCAGTGTAAGTACACCGAATCCTACTTGAACACCACTAATCGTTAAAATGTATTGAAATAAACTAATCTCCCTCTTTACACGCTTTGTCACTTATCTTCCTCCTTTTCTTCTATATCCGGTTGTCGATTTTCTTGTTTTAAGTTAAGGGATAGTGGTCGTTTCTTCATTAGTTTCCATGGCAAACGCACAAGAACGTCTTTTAAATCCGTAGCAAATGATGGAGAAAAAGGACTACCGTAAGGAACACCAAGTGATTCCATAGAAAGAATATGGATGATGATAACTGACATTCCAACCATAATTCCAATGACTCCGAATAAAGAAGCGATTATCATCATTGGAAAGCGAAGAATCCGAACTCCTGCTGACATTTCCAGATTGGGAATGATAAAAGAAGCGACTGCGGTAATAGATACGACGATAACCATAACATTACTTACGATTCCTGCTTGAACTGCAGCTTGTCCAATGACAATCCCTCCTACGACGCCAATTGTTTGTCCGACGGGACCGGGAAGTCGAACTGCAGCTTCGCGTAGCATTTCAAGTACTAATTCCATCAAAAGTGCTTCTAATATAGGCGGAAAAGGAATTTTGGCTCGAGATTCTCCAATTGTTAACAATAATTTAAGTGGAATTACTTCATAATGAAAGGAAATCATAGCAATATAAAGAGCAGGAGCAAATATTGCAATAAATAGTCCAGTGAAACGAAGGAGTCGTATAAAAGATGGAATCATAGGTCTGAAGCTGTAATCATCTATCGTCTGAAAAAAGGATGAAAAGGTCATAGGTCCTATTAATACGCCTGGTGAGCGATCTACAATAACGGCAATTCGCCCATCTAGAATATGATGTGCTGTTGTGTCAGGGCGTTCAGTTATTGATAATTGCGGAAAGAGAGTAAAGGAATTATCTTCAACAAATCCCTCTAATTCACCAGTAGTAAGAATCGCATCAACTTTTACTGACTCGATACGGGATGCCATTTCTTTTACGACATTTTCGTTCGCAACATCTGCTAGATAAAGCAAAAAAACCTTTGAAGTAGCTCGTTCACCAACAGTGAATTCCTTCACTTTCAATTCGCGATTTGGAATATATCGACGAATAAGTGCAAGGCTGTCGCTCGCTACTTCATTAAATCCTTCGTGTGAGCTTTTTATGGAGCTCTCTGTTGTAGGTTCTTCAATGCTCCTTTTTGGTGCCGCTTGCGTATCAAGCTCTAAAGCGGATAGTTGCCCGTTTATAAATAAAATACTTTTGCCGTGTAAAAGAGATTGTTCAATGTCTGTCCACTGTTGAACTTTTTTAATATCTCCGATAGAAACAGAGGCTTCCCAAAAATCGTCTTCATTCCACTCTTTAAATAAGAGAGGACGAAGAATGTTTACGTTAATAACAGTTTTGTCTACAAGTCCTTCCATATATATAAGTGCAGCTTCCTGTCCGTTTTTTAATGGAAAAGTGCGTGTTATTAATTCTGGAATACCGCTAAACAGTTTGGACAAGTGCTTTAAATTAAGGGAAAGGGAAGAAGAGATAGATTTATTTAATGTGTGATTAGCTTGCTCTTTGGTAGAAAAAGATTTTTCACCACGAATCCATTTATTAAAAGACCCCATTTGTTCGCTTACTCCTTGTTATGTTTTATATGGGTTATTATGGATAGTTACAAGCTGACATATGCGTAGTTTAAATTTTATATTGTATATTTTTAACTTTAACGCTATAATTATAGTGTTAAAGATGGAATCGTGATATGACCTGTTATGAATCTATCGTTTTATTTATGAATAAATGGATTGGTATTTTAGCAAGATGTGCTAATAAACTACTCCACCATGATGATAGCGTGCCAAAAATGTGGTGCGTATATTTTCGTGGTGGAGTTTTTTTATTCTCAAAAAGGGGGAAAGACCATGAATGACAACATGGTTCATATTACAATTGACGGAAAAAAGTATACAGCGGAGCCTGGTTCGACGATATTGGGTGTTATTAATGAGAACGGGATTGAACATCCGCAAATTTGTTACGTGCCAGAAGTAGATCCTATTCAAACATGTGACACTTGTATTGTAGAAGTTGACGGAAAGTTAATGCGTTCTTGTTCGACGATAGCAACGGAAGGTATGAACATTGAACGTGCTTCTGTTCGCGCAAAAGAAGCACAAACAGAGGCGATGGATCGGTTACTAGAAAATCATTTATTATACTGTACAGTATGTGACAACAACAATGGGAACTGTAAACTGCATAATACAGCAGAATTAATGGAAATCGAACATCAAAAATATCCGTATGAACCGAAAGTAGATGTAAGTGAAGTTGATATGACGCATCCGTTTTATCGCTATGATCCTAATCAATGTATTGCATGCGGTCAATGCGTTGAGGTGTGTCAAAACTTACAAGTAAATGAAACGTTATCGATAGACTGGGAAGCGGAACGCCCACGAGTTATTTGGGATGAAGGAGTAAATATTAATGATTCTTCATGCGTTAGCTGTGGTCAATGTGTAACGATTTGTCCTTGTAACGCTTTAATGGAGAAAACGATGCTCGGTGAAGCTGGATTTATGACGGGATTAAAACCAGATATTCTTGAACCGATGGTAGATTTAATTAAAGAAGTTGAGCCTGGGTATAGCGGTATTTTTGCGGTATCAGAAGTGGAAGCGGCCATGCGTGATACTCGTACGAAGAAAACGAAAACAGTATGTACATTTTGTGGTGTAGGTTGTTCGTTTGAAGTGTGGACGAAGGGGCGTAAAATCCTTAAAGTACAGCCATCTTCAGATGCACCAGTTAACGCAATTTCCACTTGTGTAAAAGGGAAATTTGGTTGGGATTTCGTAAATTCTAAAGAACGAATAACAAAACCTTTAATTCGTAAAAATGGAACGTTTGTTGAATCTACATGGGAAGAAGCACTGAATGTAGTTGCAAATAAATTAGGCGCTATTAAAGAAGAGTACGGTAAAGGTTCTATTGGATTTATTTCTTCCTCTAAAATTACAAATGAAGACAATTATGTAATTCAAAAATTAGCTCGACAAGTATTTGGAACGAATAATATTGATAACTGCTCACGTTATTGCCAATCACCAGCAACGGATGGTTTGTTCCGTACAATTGGTATGGGCGGTGATGCCGGAACGATTAAAGATATTGCGCAATCTGGTCTTGTTATTATTGTGGGATGTAATCCGACAGAGGGTCATCCTGTTCTAGCTACACGTATTAAACGTGCACATAAATTACACGGACAAAAGTTAATTGTAGCTGATCTTCGTAAAACCGAAATGGCAGAGCGATCAGATGTCTTTATTAGTCCAAAACAAGGAACAGATCAAGTATGGTTAATGGCTGTTACGAAATATATGATCGATCAAGGTTGGCATGATCAGGAATTTATTAATGAGAATGTAAACTTCTTTGAAGATTTCAAAGAGAGCCTAGAAGAATATACACTTGAATATGCAGAAGAAGTAACAGGTATTTCAAAAGAAACACTTATTCAAATGGCTGAAATGATTCGTGATGCAGATGGTACATGTATCCTTTGGGGTATGGGGGTAACGCAAAATACAGGTGGTTCTGATACTTCCGCTGCAATTTCAAACTTACTTCTTGCAACAGGGAACTATCGTCGTCCAGGAGCAGGTGCATACCCACTTCGAGGTCACAATAACGTACAAGGTGCTTGTGATATGGGTACTTTACCAGGATGGCTTCCAGGATATCAGCACGTTACTAACGAAATGGAACGTGCGAAATTTGAAACTGCTTACGGAGTGAAAATTGATAGTGAACCAGGTCTTAATAATATTGAAATGCTTCACGCAA
The DNA here is from genome assembly GCF_008274905.1 of Bacillus sp. JAS24-2. Lineage (NCBI taxonomy): Bacteria > Bacillati > Bacillota > Bacilli > Caryophanales > Bacillaceae > Bacillus > Bacillus sp. JAS24-2. The sequence continues at coordinate 3,367,793 of NZ_CP031068.1, read as the reverse complement.
TTGACGAAGGAAAAATGAAAGCAATGTATCTTGTCGGAGAAGATATGGCTCTTGTAGATTCTAATGCAAATCATGTACATGAAGTGTTATCTAGCCTTGATTTCTTCGTTGTGCAAGATGTTTTCCTTTCTAAAACTGCTCAATATGCAGATGTTGTATTACCAGCAGCGCCATCTCTTGAGAAAGAAGGCACTTTCACAAATACAGAGCGCCGTGTCCAAAGATTATATCAAGTTCTTCCTACGCTAGGAGACGCGAAACCAGACTGGTGGATCGTCCAGGAAGTTGCGAATAAACTAGGTGCAAACTGGAATTATAGCCACCCAAGTGAAATCTTTGCTGAAATGGCAAGTTTATCACCATTGTTCTCGCAAGCGAGCTATGAAGTGCTTGAAGGGTGGAACAGTTTCCATTGGGGAAGTTTTGATGGAACAAATACACCACTTCTGTTCCAAGATGGATTTAACTTCCCAGATAAAAAAGCTCGTTTTGCGATTGCTGGCTGGGTACGTCCAGCTGAATTTCCAGCCGAGTTTGACCTTCACATTAACAACGGTCGTATGCTTGAGCATTTCCATGAAGGGAATATGACAAATAAATCAACAGGTATTCAAACGAAAGTACCTGGTGTTTTCGTTGAAATCTCTCCAGACCTTGCAAAAGAACGTGGCGTAAAAACAGGTTCGTTAGTTCGTCTTGTCTCTCCTTTTGGAGCATTAAAATTACGTGCACTCGTTACAGATCGTGTAAAAGCGAATGAGTTATATTTACCGATGAACTCTACAGATAACGAAACAGCAATTAATTTCTTAACAGGTCCTGCTGTGGATGTACGTACGAATACACCTGCGTATAAACAAACGAAAGTACGTATGGAAGTGTTAGAAGTTGACGGCGAAAATCCGATGCCAAAAGCGAACCCACGCAATAAAAAACGTCACCCTCAAGCTGGCATTGAGGTACATCGTAAGTGGGCACGTCCAGGGTATGTGCATTTAACGGATAAGTAGGAGGAGAAAACTATGGCTGCACCTATAAAAATGATTCAAAAACAAGAATTAACTGAGGAAGAAATAAAACAGCAAAAGTTAGATGATTTAAAAGAGCTTCTAACTAATAATGAGGAAGCTCTAAATCAGATGTTTAATATAGTAGGAGAATTAAATGACATTGGAATGCTAGAAGCTGCAAATTCAATGCTAAAAGCGAAAGAACCAATTGCGAAAATTGTTCTAGGTCAAGTAACTCGTGAGCCTGTTACAAATTTAATTAATAATATGATGGGTGCTGCAGGTGCGTTAACTGAACTTGACCCAGAACTTACGAAAAAGCTTATAGGTAGTTTATTAGTCGGACTAGAAGAAGGTAATGAACATCTAGAAAGTAATAAAAAAGTAGGGGTATTCGATCTTATGAAAGTATTGAAAGACCCAGATATTAACCGTGCTATCGGGTTTGGGCTTCATTTCTTAAAAGGTATGGGGAAAGGGTTAAAAGACGAATAAACTTCATGAAGTGAACCTTTCCGCCTAAATATTTGTACGAAATAGTTTGGGCGGAAGGCTCATTTTGGTAAAATATATAATAAAGTAAAATGAGGCTTTTGGGAGGTATGATTGTATGTCAAAAAAAGTACATGAATTTAATGATATGATACGAAAACTTCGAAAAGAACTTTTCGGAAAAGGACCAGAACGAATTCATACTGTTTTTGCAGAAAATATGGCTATAGCGACTCTTTATGGAAACTTAACACCTACTGAAAAATTTATTTCAAGTACGATGGACGGTGCGGAAATGGTTCATATGGCTAGAACGAAAATGATTCAAGAGGTGTATGCTGCGAATTCCCGTGAACATTTGGAGGAACTTGTTGGAGCAAAATTAGTGAATTTGTTTTCAGATATGAAAGTAGAAGAAGATATTGCAGTTTCGGTATTTGTTTTCGATAAAAATATAACGTGAGAGAAGGATACTGATCGTGAAACCGATACAGGTAGAAAGAGAAATCTTTCGTTATGAACAAGGGGCGTTTAAGCATATAGAGGACAGCATTGTAACAGAGTTTCCTGTCACCATTAAAATGAACGGACAGGAGTTTGTTACAATGGTTAGTACTCCAGAATATATAGAAGATATGGTAATAGGCTTCTTAGCGTCTGAAGGAATCATTCGGAAGTATGAAGATATTGATAGTGTATGGGTGCAGGAGAAAGAAGGATTTGTGCATGTAACAACGACAAAAGTAAATCCGTATTATGAACAAATGCAAAATAAACGCTATATTACGTCTTGTTGTGGTATGAGTAGGCAAGGGTTTGTTTTTGCAAATGATGCACTAAGTGCAAAAAAAATGAAGGGTGTCCATGTACAGGTTGCTGCAGAGGATTGTTTTCGGTTAATGAAAGAAATGCAGCAATCTGCGGATACGTTTCATCATACTGGTGGGGTTCATAATGCAGCTTTATGTGATGTGAATGGTATTATTTTAAGTCGAATGGATATTGGTAGGCATAATGCATTAGACAAAATTTACGGTTATTGTTTAAGAAACGATATTTCTATAAAAGATAAAATCATTGTTTTTAGTGGTCGTATTTCTTCGGAAATATTATTGAAAGTTGCAAAAATCGGTTGTGAAATTATACTATCAAAATCAGCTCCAACTGAGTTAGCTTTGCAACTAGCGGAAGATTTAGGTATTACGACAATAGGATTTATTCGTAATCACTCCTTAAATGTATATACCCATCCAGAACGTGTTTTAAATATAAAATAAAAGTGAGGCAATGAAGATGAAATCAGTTACATTAGACAAGTTGCAACGTCCGTTAAAGGATTTACGTATTTCAGTTACTGATCGCTGTAATTTTCGCTGTCGATATTGTATGCCAGAAGAAATATTTGGTCCTGATTACTCGTTTTTGTCTAATGATAAAATTTTATCTTTTGATGAAATTGAAAGGATAACACGTATTTTCGTTTCTTTAGGTGTGAGAAAATTACGGATTACGGGCGGAGAACCGTTACTTCGAAGAGGGCTTCCAAAGCTTATTGAGCGCCTTAATAAAATTGATGGTGTAGAAGATATCGGTTTAACAACCAATGGATCGTTACTTAAAAAGTTTGCTCCTGATTTATATAAGGCGGGACTATCACGTGTAACAGTTAGCTTAGATTCCTTAGAAGAAGAGCGGTTTTTCTATTTAAATGGTAATAGGAGCAAAGTGCAAAGGGTTCTGGAAGGAATACAGGCTGCAGCTGAAGTTGGAATGAAAATTAAAATAAATATGGTCGTTCAAAAGGGAAAAAACGAACAGGACATTTTGCAGATGGCGCAATATTTTAAGGAAAATAAGCATATTCTTCGTTTTATTGAGTATATGGATGTTGGAAATTATAATGGTTGGGATTTAAAAGAGGTCGTCTCTAAACAAGAAATAGTAGATACGATTCATCCAGTTATGCCGTTAGAACGGATAGAAGCAAATTATTCTGGTGAAGTGGCTACTAGGTATCGTTATATAGGAAGCGATGAGGAAATAGGTATTATTTCATCAGTAACAGATTCTTTTTGCTCATCATGTACGAGAGCTCGTATTTCTGCAGAAGGAAAATTATATACTTGCTTATTTGCTTCTAAAGGAAATGATTTAAGGGAATTGCTTCGTTCTGAACATACAGATGAGGACATTACAGATGTAGTACGCGATATATGGAATAATAGGGAAGATCGTTATTCAGATGAACGCTTAAATCATACAAATAAGAAAACAATACCTAAAATTGAAATGTCACATATCGGTGGTTAATATATAAAGCTAGCTTCATAGTGAAAAATGGAAAATTTACAAGAGTTGTGGATTTTCTATTTTATAGTAAAAGTGATGATTGATATCTCTGTAAAAGATGTGCAGAGAAATTAAGCAGCATTCAAAAACCTTTATTTTGAGGAGGTTTTTTGAAGCTGCTTTTTTATTTGGAGAAAATGGAGGAATGGGTAATGGCATTTCATAAGCAGGAACAAATTGCTGAGCTTGTCATTGAGGCCGGTGTTCAAAAAGTAAGACAGACATTGCCAGCGATGCTTATTCTCGGTTTTTTAGGAGGAGCGTTTATTGCGATAGGTTTTTTACTTAACATTCGAGTTTTAGGGAATTTACCTGAGCGCTGGGGAAGTCTAGTGAATGTTTTAGGAGGAGCAGTATTTCCTGTTGGACTCATGCTCGTAGTATTAGCAGGAGGAGAATTAATTACGGGAAATATGATGTCACTGTCTATGGCGCTTTATGCAAAGAAAATTACATTGATAAGCGTACTGAATAACTGGGTTTGGATTACTCTCATGAATTTTATTGGGGCAATTTTCGTTGCGTATTGCTTTGGGCATCTTGGCGGATTAACAGAGGGAGAGTATTTAAATAAAACGGTAGCGATAGCGGAAGGGAAGTTACATGAATCATTTGGGAGAACTTTAATTTTAGCAATTGGTTGTAATTGGCTCGTTTGTCTTGCTCTTTGGCTCGCTTACGGGACGAGTGATTTTGTCGGAAAAATCATCGGAATTTGGATTCCAATTATGGCATTTGTAGTGATTGGATTTCAGCAAGTAGTAGCAAATATGTTTGTCATTTCCGCTGTTATTTTTGCTGGTCATCTAACGTGGATGGATCTGGCTAAAAATTTTGTTCCTGTTTTTATCGGAAATGTAATTGGAGGAGCTGGGTTTGTTGGTTTTGCTTACTTTGCTTGTTATCAGAAACAACATTCTAATATGAAATAGAGTTCTTGAGAGGAAGGGTATGTAATGGCTGATCGGTATTCACGACAACAGTTGTTCAAACCAATTGGGAGTAAAGGACAAGAAAAAATTCGAAATAAACATGTGTTAATTGTAGGGGCAGGCGCATTAGGAAGTGCAAGTGCCGAAAGTTTCGTACGTGCAGGTGTTGGCAAGTTGACGATTATTGATCGTGACTACGTTGAATGGAGTAATTTACAAAGGCAACAATTGTACTCTGAACAAAATGCGAGAGAGAAAATGCCGAAAGCAATTGCTGCAAAAAATCGGTTAGAACAAATTAATTCGGAAGTACAAATACATGCTTTCGTAATGGATGCAACTTCAGAAAATATGGAAGGTCTATTAAAAAATGTAGATGTAATCATTGATGCAACAGATAATTTTGATATTCGATTTGTAATAAATGATTTATCACAAAAACATAATATTCCGTGGGTATATGGTTCTTGCGTTGGATCGTATGGTATGAGTTATACAATTATTCCACAAGAGACACCGTGTTTACATTGTATGCTTAAAAATATTCCTGTTACAGGTGTGACATGTGATACCGCTGGAATTATTAGCCCTACTGTTCAAATCGTCGCAGCATATCAAGTGGCAGAAGCACTCAAAATTTTAGTGGAAGATTTCTCAGCAATTAGAAAAACATTTTTCATGTTTGATATATGGAGTAATCAAAATCATTTTATAAAATTAGGGAAAATAAAAACAGACGCTTGTCTCTCATGCGGTTCAAATCGAACTTATCCTTATTTATCATACGAAAACCAAACGAAAGCAGCTGTTTTATGCGGAAGAAATACAGTTCAAATTAGAACAGTAGACAATAGGAAATACAATTTTGATGATATAGAAAAAGTATTAAAAAAATTGGGGAAAGTAGATCGGAATCCGTATTTACTATCTTGCCGATTCGATGATTACCGCATCGTTGTTTTTCAGGATGATCGTGTTTTTATTCATGGTACAAATGATATTTCGAAAGCGAAACAACTATATTATCGCGTATTCGGTTAATAGAGAGGGTGTCAATAATGGAAAGAAGAGTGCCAATTACGGTTGAAGAAGCTGTTCGTAAAGTGATGGGGTTTGCTGATAAAGGCTTAAAGGAGCTATTACCAATTGAATTAGCTTATGGACGTATATTAGCAGAGGATTTAGTAGCTGACCATGATGTGCCGTCATTTAATCGTTCGCCGTATGACGGATTTGCTATTCGAGCAGAAGATACTAATTTAGCAAGTTATGAAACGCCAATTGTATTTGAAGTAATGGGTGAAATTGGCGCAGGATCGCTATTCCATGAGAAAGTAGGTCCGTTTCAAGCAGTTCGAATTATGACGGGAGCACAAATTCCGAATGGGTGTGATGCGGTTGTTATGTTAGAGCTGACTCGTCAATATGAGAAGAATGGCAACAATTATATGGAAGTGAAGCGATCATTCAAAACGGGCGACAATATTTCTTTTCAAGGTGAAGATGCTCGTAAAGGAACAGTTCTTGCAAAGAAGGGATCGTACATTAATCCAGGTATTTCAGCTCTTCTTGCTACATTCGGTTATAGTGAAGTACCAGTTGCGAGAAAGCCTGTAATTGGACTGTTAGCGAATGGGAGTGAATTACTGGATGTCAATGATTCATTACAGCCAGGGAAAATCCGAAACAGTAATACGTACATGATATTGTCTCAAATTCGAAGAGCGGGCGGAAGAGTAAAATATTTTGGGAAGTTTAGTGATGATTTTAATACGTGTTTTACAGCTGTGAAAGAAGCGCTTGGCCAAGTAGATATGTTAATTACAACGGGCGGTGTATCAGTAGGAGATTATGATTATTTACCAGCTATTTACGAAAAGTTAGGTGCATCTGTTCTTTTTAATAAAGTTGCAATGCGACCAGGAAGTGTTACGACTGTAGCACAATTAAATGGCAAGTTATTATTTGGTTTATCAGGAAATCCATCAGCTTGTTACGTAGGGTTTGAATTATTCGTAAGACCGTGTATTCGGACGTATATGTTTAGTGAAAAAGTACATTTAAAAAGAGAAAAAGCGTTATTAGGAGAAGATTTTCTAAAACCGAATCCATTTACAAGATTTGTACGAGCAAAATTGCAATATGATGAGGGGAAATTAATCGCTTATCCATCAGGGTTTGATAAATCTAGCTCAGTTTCTTCATTGGCAGAATCCAACGCGTTTATCGTATTGCCGGGCGGGACAAGAGGATATAAAAAAGATATGTTTGTCGATGTTCTTTTATTAGAAGATAACGAAGGTAGTGAATGGCCTTGGACATTTCATAAAGTGAGAGGTGGTTTTAATGGAACAAGTGCTATTTGAGATTGTAGATAATCCGATTTTAGTTGAAGAAGTAACGAATAAAGTCGCAAGAAGAGAAGCAGGTGCGATTACAACATTTATTGGTACGGTGAGAGAATTAACAAAAGGAAAACGAACGCTACATTTAGAGTATGAAGCATATAAACCGATGGCAGTAAAACAACTTATGAGAATTGGAGAAGAAATTTGTGAAAGATGGCCGGATACAAAAGTAGCAATTACGCACCGTGTAGGGCGGCTAGAAATAATGGATATTGCGGTAGTCATTGCAGTTTCATCACCGCATCGTAAAGTAGCTTATGAAGCGAATGAGTACGCGATTGAACGTATAAAACGAATTGTTCCAATTTGGAAAAAAGAATTTTGGGAAGATGGAACGATGTGGATTGGAGATCAACTTGAAAATACACCATATCCAGAAGGAAAACCAAAGAAGGAAGAATGAGAAAATGATTATAATTTTATTGTTTGCAAATTTGCGTGAGGAAGTTGGATCGGATCGATTAGTGATTTCAGAAAAGCAAGAAATGACAGTGCAACAATTAAAAGAATGGCTTAAAGCCAGCTATTGTTTACAATCGTTGGATAAAGTGATGGTCGCTGTTAACGAAGAGTTTGTAATGAATGAAGAGATGATAAAAGCTGGAGATATAGTCGCATTAATCCCGCCTGTTAGCGGTGGATGATAAGCTTTTTCACCAGATGAAGCGCCAAGAAAATGTTGTATATAAATTAGAATAAGAGAAGGGATGAGTTCTATGCTTACTCAAGAACAAATAATGAATGCATTAAAACATGTAGAGGATCCAGAGTTACACAAAAGTGTTGTAGAATTAAATATGGTTAGAAATATACAAATGAACGGAACAGAGGTTAAACTTGAAGTAGTACTAACAATCCAAGGTTGTCCGTTAAAAGCAAAAATTCAACAAGATATTGAAGAATCACTTCACGCAATTGGTGCCTCTAAAGTGGAGGTAACATTTGGTTCTATGACACAAGAAGAACGTACAGCTTTAACAGAGAAATTAAAGAAAAATACTAGAACAGAAACTGGTATGCCGAGCATGCTTCGCCCGGATTCAGGAGTACGTTTTATTACTGTAACGAGCGGAAAAGGCGGAGTTGGAAAATCAACGGTGACAATTAATCTTGCAACTGCACTAGCGCGTATGGGCAAAAAGGTGGGGATATTAGATGCAGATATATATGGTTTTAGTATTCCAGCTATGATGGAAACGAATAAGAAACCAACGATGATTGATCAAACGGCAATTCCAGTCATTAGTCACGGTGTTAAAATCATGTCGATGGGATTTTTTACAGAAGGAAATAACCCAGTTATGTGGCGCGGACCGATGCTAAATAAATGGATTCAAAATTTTCTTGCGAATACGCACTGGGGAGAATTAGATTATTTATTACTTGATTTACCACCAGGTACAGGAGATGTTGCGATCGATGTTGCAGCGATGATTCCGCAAGCGAAAGAAATAATTGTTACAACTCCGCACAATGTAGCTTCATTCGTTGCTTCAAGAGTCGGTGTAATGGCAAAACATACGAAGCATGAGATTTTAGGTATTGTGGAAAATATGGCTTATTATGAAGAACAAGATGGATCGAAAAATTATCTCTTCGGAAAAGGCGGCGGCGAAATGCTTGCAGAACAATTGCAAACAGAAGTAATTGCTCAAATACCTTTTGCGAAACGTGAAGAAAATAATGGTTCATCTGTATATGATGAAGATTCTCTTGTTGGAGAAGTGTTTACATCGTTAGCTGAGGATATTATTTATAGAGGATAGAGGGGGAAGTTTAGTATGGCATGTAACATTGATCATTCTATTGAAGATGTGATGAATAAGCTTGAAAGTCAAAAGAGTTTTTTATCAGAAGAGATTTTTAAAGGGTTAAAAAATTTTTTACAAGGTAATCACTCACAAGAAATATTAAATGATGTATTTCATCTTTTAAAAAAGTATGACTTAGTAAGTGAAGAAGAAAGAGAGACGAGAAATAATCAATTATTGTTGATTATAAAATAAGTATACTTTGGCTTTTGTTTTGTAACAGGAGGGGTAAATGGAATGGATATGAAAAAGATGATTGAAATGATAGAAGCAACAAAAGTGACTAAAGAAGAATTATCAATTTCTACTTTACATCAAGAGCTTGTGAAGTTATATAGTCAAAAAAATGTTGCTCATTATACCGAGTTATTAAAGTATATTTTATCATTATCCGTGCAGCTCAACCTACATCTTGTATTGAAATATTTTGGCGTGCGACCGGTTGTTGCGACAGATGAGCGTATGCAATTTCAAGAGATATTTAAATGCTTAGCTAAGAAAGATGAGAATGGGGAATGGTTTCTAAATTTTGTTTCTTTATATGTAGGGCTAATTGTAGTTCTTCGTTTTGATGAGAAAGTGATTGAGAGCAATTTTTTTGATGATATGGTAGTGGATGAATGTAATGAAATATAGGATTCTGCTCATAACATTTTTCTATATTAAATGCTTTAACTGCGATTTTAGTTGGTTATGTAAATATGAAGGTAACTAATTAAGAAAAAGGAATGAAACTAGTTGGATAAAAAGAGTTCTTCAGTTGTTTCCGTCGTTTTTTCGTGTTACCATTAAGCGAATTTTTCATAAGGAGAGAAAGCGATGAAATGGATTTATTTTCTTATTATTAACATTATAGCTTTTAGCCTTATGGGGCTTGATAAACGAAAAGCGAAGAAGAAACAGTGGAGAACGCCAGAAAGTACGTTGTTTTTATCAGCGGCAGCTGGGGGAGCAGTTGGAGCTTGGATTGGCATGTATATGTTTCATCATAAAACTCATAAAAAGAAATTTGTTTTCGGCATACCGTTACTTGTTGTAATAACGGTATGTTTATTATTCGTTGTATGAGAAATGTCGAAAGAAATGAAGATTGATTATTGGTAAAGTGAGCATGTGAGACCGTATAATGGAGAAAAAATGAGAAGAGGAGAAAAAGGAAGATGGGGAGTCAATCAGCAGAGCAAAAAAAAGGGATACTATATGCGGCTGGTGCTTACACGATGTGGGGAATCCTACCGATTTATTGGAAATGGGTTGAGGAAGTTCCAGCAGATGAAATATTAGCACACCGCATCGTTTGGGCGTTTGTTTTTATGTTACTCGTATTAGGTGTTACGAAGAGGTTTCGCCAGTTTATTGGGGAATTTGTGAATCTTTTTAAACGACCTAAATTATTAATGTCATTAACAATAGCTTCAGTCTTGATTAGTGGAAACTGGTTTGTTTACATATGGGCCGTTAATCATAATCATGTTATTGAAGCGAGTCTTGGCTATTATATTAATCCGCTTATTAGTATTTTACTTGGTACAGTCGTTTTAAAGGAAAAGTTAAACTTCTGGCAATATGTTGCAGTTGGTTTAGCTGGAGTGGGGGTTATCATTTTAACAGTACGTTTCGGGGCTATCCCGTGGGTTTCTTTATCACTTGCCCTTTCATTTGGATTATACGGATTAACGAAAAAATTGTTAAACTATGATGCGACAATTGGACTTACGATGGAAACGATGTTAGTAACGCCGTTTGCGATTATTTATCTAGTAATGACAGGAGTACATGGTTTCGGCTCATTTGGCTCTATCTCAATGTTATCGACATTACTATTAATAGGAGCGGGTATTGTTACAGCTCTACCACTTTTTTATTTTGCAAAAGGAGCCCAACTTATTCCGCTTTATATGGTAGGTTTTTTACAATATATTGCACCAACAATTAGCTTAATTTTAGGTGTATTCGTATTTGGTGAACATTTCACATCTACTCATATGATTGCATTTTTCTGTATATGGGTTGCATTATTTGTATTCTCGGTAGCGAAGACTAAGTTTTTAGTGCAGAAACAACCGAAATTTATAAAAAATAAATCAGCAAAAGTATCATAATGCGTAGTATTTTCTACGCATTTTTCTTTATACTGATACTATATAGGATTTCCATTATAGCTAGTAAGGAGCTGAGAACATGGAAACAATTTTACATAATGATCCGCTTATGGCAGCTGTAATTTCATGGTTTTTAGCACAATTAACGAAAGTAGTCTTTAAATTAGTTAAAACAGGTGAATTTGATTTTGCAAAGTTTTTTGCTTCAGGTGGGATGCCAAGTTCTCATGCTTCAACAGTTACAGCGCTTGCTACAGGAGTTGGAGTAGTGGAAGGTGTGGAAAGCTCGATGTTTGCGGTTGCTACTATTTTTGCCATTATTGTTATGTATGATGCTTCAGGAGTAAGGCTTGCAGTAAGTAAACAAGCAAAAATATTGAATGACTTTTTTCACGGTAGAGAAACAGAATATAAGAAGTTAAATGAACTTGTTGGGCATACACCGTATGAAGTAGTAGTCGGTGCTTTATTAGGAATTATTGTCGGAGTAGGGTATTGTTTATGAGCAGAACATTTTATATGTTCTGCTTTTCTTTGTTTTTATACATATTCAGCTACCTTTTTGAATATCGTTATACGGATTTCGAAAGGGTGGGTGAGTAACTTGTTATTATATGAAAAAGTGCATGAAGAAATAGCGAGAAGAACAACTGCACTTCAAACAATGCAACGGCAAGATGGTACGTGGCGGTTTTGTTTTGAAGGAGCTCCATTAACAGATTGCCATATGATTTTTTTATTAAAATTATTAGGTAGAGATAAAGAGATAGAACCGTTTGTGAAAAGATTAGCATCACTTCAAACAAATGAAGGAACATGGAAATTGTATGAAGATGAGGTGGGAGGTAATTTATCAGCTACCATTCAATCTTATGCCGCCTTACTTGCATCGGAAAAATACACAAAAGAAGATGCGAATATGAAGCGAGCGGAAATGTTTATAAATGAGCGCGGTGGGGTAGCACGTGCTCATTTTATGACGAAGTTTTTATTAGCGATTCATGGAGAATATGAATATCCTTCTCTTTTTCATTTGCCAACACCAATTATGTTTCTGCAGAATGATTCCCCTCTCAGTATATTTGAATTGAGTAGCTCAGCACGTATTCATTTAATTCCGATGATGTTGTGTTTAAATAAAAGATTTCGAGTAGGGAAAAAGTTATTGCCAAATTTAAATCACATTGCAGGCGGGGGCGGAGAATGGTTTCGAGAGGATCGGTCTCCAGTTTTTCAAACGTTAGTAAGTGACGTGAAGAAAATTATAACGTATCCACTTTCTTTGCATCATAAAGGATATGAGGAAGTAGAACGTTTTATGAAAGAGCGTATTGATGAAAATGGAACATTATATAGCTACGCAACTGCCTCGTTTTATATGATTTATGCTTTACTTGCATTAGGACATTCTATTCAATCACCAATTATTGAGAAGGCTATAATGGGAATTACATCTTATATATGGAAGGTGGAGAGAGGGAGCCATTTGCAAAACTCTCCGTCAACTATATGGGATACAGCTTTACTCAGTTATGCTTTGCAAGAAGCTCAAGTTCCGAAAGCAAGTAAAGTGATTCAAAATGCATCAGCATATTTACTAAGAAAACAGCAAACGAAGAAAGTAGATTGGAGTGTACATGCACCGGATCTCTTCCCGGGTGGTTGGGGCTTTTCGGATGTGAATACGACGATTCCAGATATTGATGATACAACTGCTGTGTTAAGAGCATTGGCGCGAAGTAGAGGGAACGAACATGTAGATAATGCTTGGAAGCGAGCGGTTAATTGGGTTAAAGGATTGCAAAATAATGATGGTGGTTGGGGGGCTTTTGAAAAAGGGGTAACGAGCCGTATATTAGCAAATTTACCAATCGAAAATGCAAGTGATATGATTACAGACCCTTCTACACCAGATATTACAGGAAGAGTGTTAGAATTTTTCGGAACGTATACGCAAAATGAATTGCCCGAGAAACAAAAACAAAGTGCGATAAATTGGTTAATGAATGTACAAGAGGAAAATGGATCGTGGTATGGGAAATGGGGAATTTGTTATATATATGGTACGTGGGCAGTGTTGACTGGTTTACGGTCACTAGGAATACCATCTAGCGATCCATCATTGAAACGAGCAGCTTTATGGCTTGAACATATACAGCATGAAGATGGTGGCTGGGGAGAATCTTGCCAAAGTAGTGTAGAAAAAAGATTTGTTACTTTGCCATTTAGTACACCATCCCAAACAGCATGGGCGTTAGATGCCCTCATTTCTTACTATGATAAAGAAACGCCAGTTATTCGAAAAGGTATTTCATATTTGCTCTCCAACCCTTATATAAATGAAAAATATCCTACTGGAACAGGTTTACCAGGTGGGTTTTATATTCGTTATCATAGTTATGCTCATATATATCCGTTGCTTACTTTGGCTCATTATGCAAAAAAATATAGAAAATAAACCGAGAGATGTCTCTCGGTTTATTTTGTTGGGTAGTAGGTCCCTTTTGAAAAGAATAAGGTTGTGATGTACCTTATTTTTCGGTTGGTTGGCGCTTTTGACGTGCATCAGCGGCATTTGCACGTGCGTTTGCTTCTAAGTCATTGTGGTCAGCGAGTTCGCGAGAGAACTCAACATCAATGCCATCCGTTGCTTTGCTTTGTTTGAAATTCTTTTTATTCATTCGACACAATCTCCTTGCACTTTATCCCGCATAACGGGTAGTAAAACTCCAACCTTAAAACTCAGATGGAACAAAGAAGCTAGGTGGGAGATTAACTGCCCGTAAATGCCCGATTGGTGAGGGCTGATAATCAGTGGGGATGAACAAACTTCCCACTAATTAAAGTTTCACTTTATGCGACGTTGCAAAGTTAGTTTGACACAAATAGACTTTTTTATACAAAGAGGAGTTGGAAAGTAAAAAGCCGAAATATACAGTATAAGTAATAGAAATGGGGGATAGGAATGGAGTTTTTAAATGGGAAAACAGCTGTTGTAACAGGAGCTGCACAGGGAATTGGAAAAGAGATTGCAAGGGTTTATGCAAAGCTAGGGGCGAAAGTATTAATTAGCGATGTAAATGAAGAGAAGCTACAAAAAACGACACGTGAGTTATCAGATGAAGGATATGAAGTGTGCTCATATCGATGTGATGTGAGTAATCAAAATGAAGCAAAGTCGTTAATTGAATATGCAGTTCAAAAATTTGGTACATTACATATTTTGGTGAATAATGCTGGAATTACAAGAGACGCAATGTTACATAAAATGGAGAAATCTGCTTGGGAACAAGTATTACAAGTGAATTTAACTGGTGTTTTTTATTGTATGCAACCAGCACTTCTTTATATGAGACAACAAGGATATGGAAGAATTATTAATATTTCTTCTATAAGTAGAGAGGGGAATATTGGACAGGCAAATTATGCTGCAACGAAAGCTGGAGTTGTAGGATTAACAAAAACAGCAGCGAAAGAAGTTGGAAGTTTCGGTATTACTTGTAATGCGATTTGTCCGGGGTTTATGGATACAGATATGACCAAAACGATACCAGATAAAGTGAAAGAAAAGATGGTTGGCGCTATTCCAGTTGGTAGAATTGGAACGCCAGAAGATATTGCGAACGCAGCAGCCTTTTTAGCATCAGAATACGCATCTTATATTACAGGTGAAGTACTAAATGTGAGCGGAGGACTGCAAGTTTAAAGGAATACATAATGAAAAGAACCTGACCGGATAGGTCAGGTTCTTTTCATTAATTTAAGTTAAGCCAAACGCTCTTTACTTCTGTATAGTTATTTAATGCATAAGATCCCATTTCACGGCCAAGACCAGATTGTTTAAATCCTCCAAATGGAGATGCTGCATCAAACACGTTATAACAGTTTACCCACACTGTACCTGCACGTACTTTACTTGCAACATAGTGTGCTGTTTTAACATTTTCTGTCCACACACCAGCCGCTAAGCCGAATTGTGATTTATTTGCACGTTCAATTACTTCATCAATATCGTTAAATGGTATTGCAGAAATAACTGGACCGAAAATTTCTTCTTTTGCGATCGTCATTTCATCATTTACGTCAGCGAATACTGTAGGAGAAACGAAGTAGCCTTGATCGAATGGATTACTTCCTCCGCAAAGTACTTCAGCGCCTTCTTCAATCCCTTTTTCAATGTAGCCCATTACACGTTTTTGTTGTTCTTCAGAAACGAGAGGACCAATTGTTGTTTCAGGGTTAAGACCGACACCTTGATTTAGTTTTTTAGAATAGAGGACGAGATCAGCCATGACATTATCATACATTTTCTTCGGAACAAATAAGCGTGATCCAGCAGAGCATACTTGTCCTTGGTTAAACATAACACCAGAAAGTGCACCAGGAATCGCGCGAGATAAATCAGCATCCGGCAAGATGATATTTGGTGATTTACCGCCTAACTCAAGTGTAACGCGTTTTAATGATTCGGATGCTTGTCGCATAATTTGTTTACCGACAGGAGTAGAACCGGTAAATGCAATTTTATCAACGAGTGGATGATTAACGAGAGCTTGTCCAGCTGATTCACCGAATCCAGGTACGATATTAATAACACCTTTCGGGAATCCAGCTTCTTCAATTAATTCAGCTAAGTATAGAGCAGATAGTGGAGTTTGTTCTGCAGGTTTTAAAACGATTGTACATCCTGTAGCAAGCGCTGCTCCCATTTTCCACATTGCCATAAGAAGCGGGAAGTTCCAAGGAATAATTTGACCAACGACACCAACAGCTTCATGGCGTGTATAGTTAAAGTAATCACCGGAAACAGGAATTGTTTGACCAACGATTTTCGTAGCCCAGCCAGCGTAATAGCGCATATGCTCAATTGCAAGTGGGATGTCTGCTGCCATTGTTTCACGGATTGGCTTTCCGTTATCTAATGTTTCGAGCTGTGCAAGCTCTTCTTTATGTTCTTCCATTAAATCAGCTAACTTGTACATGAGACGGCTTCGCTCAGCAGTGCTCATACGAGACCAAGGACCTTCGTCAAAAGCCATACGAGCTGCGACTACAGCTTTATGAATATCTTCGCGACCAGCTTCAGAAACGACGGCAAGTGTTTCACCAGTTGCTGGGTTAGGTGTTTTAAATGTTTTACCGGAAGCGCTTTCAATGAAAGATCCATTCACATATAACTTTTTTGTACCTTGAAGAAACTTCTCTACCTTTTCATGAAGATTTACAGCTAGTTGACTCATTGTATAACCCCCTTGAAAATATAATGTAAACGCAGTACGAGACGGCGCTTATTCCGAAATCAAGGATGTGGAAACTAGATGGAAAGCCTCTAATTAAAATCATAATTAATAAATACTGAAAATTCAAATTTCATTTGTGTTACAATTGTAAAAAATATGTAATGTAAGAGAATCTTCTATATGATTATAAAAAATCCTGCTTGTTTTTGCTTTCTAGTAGGAAAAACTAGAAGAACAATGGTACAATAATACATCGTGAGAGGAGGGGTAAAAATGAAAGATTATCATGATGATCCACGCTTTCGAATAGCCCATAGAGAAGCGTTAATTGGTCTTGGACTTGCTATTATTAATTTTATAATTTGGTACGGATTTGCTTATGGGCTTGGTAGTAAAAATCCGAATGAATATACATATGTATTAGGTTTTCCCGCATGGTTTTTTTATAGCTGTATCGTTGGATTTATCGTTATGGTTATTTTACTTAGTTTAGTTGTTCGTTTTGTATTTCAAGATATTTCACTCGATGAGGAAGAAAAAAGTGAGGAATAATAGATGAATTGGTATGTAATCATTCCAATGATAATTTCGTTTATCGTTGTATTTTTAATTGGTGTATATGCTTCAAGACGCGTGCAAGCAACTGCTCATAATAAATTTTTGCAAGAATATTTTCTTGGTGGGCGTGAGCTAGGCGGTTTATTATTAGCGATGACAATGATTGCTACATACGGTAGTGCAAGTAGCTTTATTGGTGGCCCTGGTATTGCTTACAATATGGGTCTTGGATGGGTACTGTTATCTGCGATTCAAGTTGTAACAGGGTATATCGTTTTAACGGTTATCGGTAAAAAGTTTGCAATTATCGCTAGGAAGATGGAAGCAATTACTCTTATCGATTATTTAAAAGGGAGATACAATAATAAAGCAGTTGTTATACTTTCTGCGTTATGTATTATTATCTTTTTATTTTCAGCGACAGTAGCCCAGTGGGTCGGCGGTGGACGATTAATCGAGTCACTAACGGGGCTATCGTATACAACAGCACTATTTTTATTTACTTTTTCTGTACTTGTGTACGTATTAATTGGTGGATTTCGTGCAGTTGCTCTATCAGATACATTATTAGGAATCATTATGTTAGTTGGAACAACAATCATTTTAATTGCTACTGTCATTGCTGGTGGTGGAATTGAAAAGATTATGCAGGAACTTGTTCAAATTAATCCAAAGTTAATTACACCATTCGGAGCAGATGGCAGTTTAACGAAATCATATGTTACATCATTTTGGATTTTAATTGGAATTGGCGTTGTCGGTTTACCGCAAATTAGCGTGCGTGCCATGTCTTATAAAAATTCAAAAGCGATGCACCAAGCTTTAATAATTGGAACCGTTGTCGTTGGCACAATTATGATCGGTATGCATTTAACAGGTGTATTTGCAAGAGTAGTACTTCCAGGTATAACGGTACCAGATAAAGTAATGCCGCTACTTGCGATGGAAGTGTTGCCACCTTGGTTAGCTGGAGTTTTCTTAGCTGCACCGATGGCAGCGATTATGTCTACAGTAAACTCTTTATTATTACTTGTAAGCTCGTCAATTATTAAAGATATATACGTAAATTACATAAATAAAGATGCAGCAGACAGTACGATAAAAAAAGGAAGTTTGTGGATTACGGGTATTGTAGGACTACTCGTTTATGCAGCGGCAATTAAACCACCAGATTTTTTAATATGGCTAAATTTATTTTCTTTCGGTGGATTAGAAGCAGCATTCATTTGGCCAATCGTATTAGGGTTATATTGGAGGAAAGGAAATGCTACAGGAGCGCTTGCGTCTATTTTAGTTGGGGTAGGCTCATATATGTGTATTCATCTTTTCTATCCAAATCCGTTCGGTATACATACAGTTGTCTTCCCGATTTGTTTTGCGTTTATCGCTTACATCATTGGAAGTATGAGTGCTGTAAAAAAAACAGTATAGGTTAGCTGAAGAAACGTAGTCCTTATAAGACTGCGTTTTTTTGTGTGAATTTGTTCATTTTTTATTCTGTATATCCACGGTTATTCATAAATTAATAACAACTGAGGGGATGGAGTTGAGGTCGATGAAAAAAGTATTATTTTTAGGAGACCCAGGCATTGATGACTCTTTAGCAATTATGTATGGATTGTTGCATCCTGATATTGATATTGTTGGTGTAGTAACGGGATATGGAAATGTAACACAAGAAAAGGCGACAAGTAATGCCGCATATTTATTGCAAATGGCAGGACGGGAAGATATACCTGTTATTAATGGTGCGAAAATTCCTTTATCCGGAGATATTACGACGTATTATCCAGAAATTCATGGGACAGACGGTTTAGGGCCAATTAAACCTCCAAAAACTTTTTCACCAAATATAAAGCCTTTTTGTACATTTTTTGATCTTCTTGAAAAATATAAAGGAGAATTAATAATAGTCGATGCTGGTAGATCAACAACATTAGCGACAGCATTTATTTTAGAAAAGCCGATGATGAAGTATGTGAAAGAATATTATATAATGGGCGGTGCTTTCTTAATGCCTGGCAATGTAACACCAGTCGCAGAGGCGAATTTTCATGGTGATCCCATTGCGTCACAATTAGTTATGCAAAATGCCAAAAATGTAACATTAGTGCCACTTAACGTTACATCTGAAGCAATTATTACACCGGAAATGGTAAAATATATTACGAAACACTCTAAAACGAGTTTTAATAAGTTAATCGAGCCGATATTTACGTACTATTATAAAGCTTATAGAAAGTTAAATCCGAAAATAAAAGGAAGTCCAGTACATGACGTCGTTACAATGATGGTTGCGGCAAATCCATCCCTTTTAGATTATGTATATCGTCGTGTCGATGTAGATACAGTTGGAATTGCAAAAGGAGAGAGTATTGCTGATTTTCGGCCTCAACCTGATGCAAAAGCATTAAAAAATTGGGTGCGAATTGGTTGGTCGTTACATTATAAAAAGTTTCTTGAGGATTTTGTGAAATTTATGACGTAGACATAATAGGAGCATACAAGTTAAAATAATGGAGATGGTTATTTAAATGACCATCTCCATTATTTTGTTTTTAAATGATAAATAGAGAAGAGTTACACAATAGGAGAGGAATTTTACTTGAAAAAAACTATAGTATGCGCAGTAATTGTGGGTATTTTTGTTTTGCTAATATCGGGTAACTTTTTAGTGAAAAAAGTGTGGAGTTCAAATAATGATGATGCACAGTATATTGCATCTTTTATTGAAGAACATAAAGATGAAAAAAATAGTGCGCTTCTAGTAAAGAGAAATGATAAAGTTGTTTATTCTGTAAACCCAAATGTTGTATTGCCAGTTGCTAGTACGATGAAATTAATTGTGGCGCTTGAATATACGAAACAAGTTACTGAAGGGAAAATTGATTCTTCTAGTTTCGTGTCGATTAATGATGTGAATCGTTATTATGTGCCGAATACAGATGGTGGTGCACAAGATAGATGGCAAAAGTATTTGGAGAAGACGGGTAAGATAACTGAAGGAGCGGTTTCTTTAGAAGAAGTGGCAAAAGGAATGGTTAAGTTTAGTTCGAATGCAAATGCTGAATACTTAATGGAATTGTTAGGATTAGATAACATCAATCGAAATTTACAAAGTTTATCACTTCCTGCACATCAACCACTATTTCCAATCGTTTCATCTTTGTATATCCCGGGATATTTGCATAAAGAATTACATGTTCCAAAATATAAAATAGAGAAAAAGTTAAAAGAAATGTCTCAAGAGCAATATCGTGAATATGCGATGATTATTCATGAACGCTTAAAGAAGAAGGGACCATTATTACAGAAGGAAATTCCGCTTTATTTAGAGGAACGTTACGACAAAATTTGGTCAGATAGATTACCAGCAGCTTCTGCAAATGATTATATGGTATTACTTCAAAAGGCAAACCATAAAGGTGGCTTGACAGAGGCTGAAGAAAAAGTGTGGGCAAATATCGTTGAAACAGACATGAGTGCCAAGAAATACCGTAAAACATTCAGACATGCGGGGCAAAAGAATGGTTACACACCATGGACGGTTACAAAAGCAGTTTATGCTATGGATAAACGTGGAAACTGTACAGAAATTGTGTTTTTGGCGAATAATTTAAATGAAGACGATAGTGCAGAAATACGGAAACATTTAGCAAACTTGCATTTCCAAGTGTTGCAAAGTGATAAGTATGATGCGACTTTTATTAAATAAACTCGGTGCAGAGAGCACCGAGTTTATTTTTATGTACAAGCACTTTTTTTCTATCTCTGGGTATGATGGGTAGTAATACTTAGGTGAGAGGGGAAAAGGTGATGAAACAAAGTAAAGAAGAGTTTATAAAGAGTGAAGGCGCTGATTTCCCTGGGAAAACATATGTGGATTGTGTATTACAACATGTATTTGATTTTCAACGAAATTACTTATTGAAAGATATGTTTCAAGTGCATAAAGCACATATTACGATGCTGACGGAAGAAAATTTAATGAAAAAGGAAGAAGCTAAAGTTATATTACACGCATTAAAAAAGGTAGAGGGAATTCCAGAAGAGCAATTGCTCTATACAGAGCAGCATGAAGATCTCTTTTTTTTAGTCGAACATTTAATTTCTCAAGAAGCGAAATGCGATTTTGTAAGTAATATGCATATTGGTAGAAGTAGAAATGATATGGGCGTAACGATGTATCGCATGAGTTTAAGGCGATATGTATTACGATTAATAGAACATCATTTGTTATTGCAAGAAAGTGTACTGCAACTTGCTGCTGATCATAAGGAAACGATCATGCCAGCTTATACACATACACAACCAGCACAGCCAACAACATTTGGTCATTATACGTTAGCAATTTATGATACGATGCAAAGAGATTTAGAACGAATGAAAAAAACGTACCAGCTTTTAAATCAGTCTCCAATGGGGGCGGCTGCACTCTCTACAACAAGTTTCCCGATTAAACGAGAACGAGTTGCTCATCTACTTGGATTTACAAATGTAATTGAGAACTCATATGATGCTGTTGCTGGAGCGGATTATTTATTAGAAGTTAGCTCGCTACTTATGGTAATGATGACGAATACGAGTAGATGGATTCATGACTTTTTGTTGTTAGCAACGAAAGAATATGACGGTATTACTGTTGCAAAGTCATATGTACAAATCAGTAGTATTATGCCGCAAAAACGAAACCCGGTTTCAATTGAACATGCTCGTGCAATTACGAGTAGTGCTTTAGGAGAAGCATTTACAGTATTTCAAATGATTCATAATACACCATTTGGTGATATTGTCGATACGGAAGATGACTTGCAGCCATATTTATATAAAGGGATTGAAAAGGCAATTCGTGTTTTTTGTATGATGAATGCAGTGATCCGAACGATGAAAGTAGAAGAAGAAACGTTAAAAAGTCGTTCCTATAAACATGCAATAACGATAACGGATTTCGCCGATGTTTTAACAAAAAACTATGAAATTCCATTTCGGCATGCTCATCATGCAGCAAGTGCTATTGCAAATATGTCATTGGAGCAGAAAAAAGAACTACATGAATTACACTTCAAAGAGGTAAATATGTACTTGCAAGAACATTTTAAAATAAATTTATTAGAAAAAGAGTGGAAAGAAATTATATCGCCAGAAGCTTTTATTCAAAAAAGAAATGTATACGGTGGACCGAGTAAAAAAGAGATGGAGCGCATGATCAAAAATCGAAAAGAGTCATTTCAAAAAGAAGAAGATGTATTTGAAAAGGAAAAACAGAGAATTTTACAAGCTGAAAATGCTTTGAATACATTAGCTTTGAATATTATTGAATCGTAAAAGAGGGATTTGATGAATTAATCGCCAATACTTAATTAAACTATGAATAGAGAGAAGAGATTGTCGATGATTCAATTACATGTATATGAAGAGATTTTTCATTTTAAAGAAGATGTTACACCATTTCTAGAAAAGAATGAGCAGGAAAACAATCTCATATTAGGTGTATTACAAATGGTCCAAGAACCGATATTTATGGGGATAGCGAAACAAGGAGAAGAAATTGCGGTTGTATTTCTGCAAACAGAAGAGAAGAAACAAATCATTGTTGCAACTTCTGAAATTGCGGGAGTAACTATTGAGGAACTTGCAAAAGAATTAACGAAAGTATATCCGGATATTCCTGGATTGATCGGTAATAAGAAAATTGTACAGAAATTAGCGGAAGAGATTGCCGTATTAGAAAATAAAAAAACGAATGTTGCAATGGAGCAAGGTGTGTATGAGCTGAACAGAGTAAAGAAGAAGTGTAATGCGAATGGACTTTTCCGAGCGGTAAATAATGATGAATTACCATTAATAGAACAGTGGATATATCAATTTTGTGAAGACGTAAAGCTTCCTACTACGAAAGAAGAAGCAAAACAAACTGCGTATACATTAATAATTACAAATCGACTGTTTGGTTTGGAAGTAGATGGGAAACTCGTTTCTGTAGCTGCAAAAACGAGACCAACTAAAAATAATATAACAGTCAATTTCGTATATACGCCGAAAGAAGCAAGGAAAAAAGGGTATGCATCTCATTGTGTAGCAGCACTTAGTCAACGTATGTTAGATGAAGGCTATCAGACGACTACGTTATATACTGATCTAGCGAATCCGACATCTAATAAAATTTATCAAGAAATTGGTTATGAACAAATTGCGGAATCTGTGCTCATATTTTTAGAGAAGTAAAACAAAAAGGCGTGCTATTTTAGCACGCCTTTTTGTTATTCATCAATTCTAATAACCTCGCCTTGAGGGAATTCCTCAGTTTCTAGTAAGTTACGAATAGCTTTCGCAACATATTCAGGTGATAATAGCTTTCCTTCTTCTTTTAATGCAATGAAGCGGTCTAAATTTGTGAAGTCTTCTTTAGCTGTTTCACGAATTTGTGCTTGCATATTTGTATCAACAACACCGGGGGCAAAAGCGACGATTTTTACTGGATATTCTTTTTCCCATTCTTCAGTTGCTACGCATTGTGTAAACATATTTACACCAGCTTTCGTCGTACAATAAGCGCCCCATCCGAAATAAGGATTTTTTCCTGCACCAGATGAAATATTTATAACGCGTTTATCTACTTTCCATTCTTTCGTATGTTTCATAAACGTAGATGTAAGAATCATAGGTGCAAGTAAATTAATGTGAACGTTCGTAATGAATTGTTCACTTTCTGCTTTTTCAATCGGCTTCATAGGTGCAACTGTACCTGCATTATTAATTAAATGAATAGAGGATACATTGTCTTCTTTAATGGATGAAATGATTTCTTTAAAGTTAGTTTCTAAGTTATGTATATCTTGAAGATCTAAGGAATGAAAAATGCAATTGCTGTTATATTGCTCTGCAAGTTTAGTAAGTTCTTTATTTTCTCTTCTAGAAATAGAGATGACAGTTGTACTTTCTTCTAACAACTGAGTGGCAATAGCCTCACCTAAACCTTGTGAAGTTCCTGTTATGATAACGTAGCGCATAGTTTTATAAACTCCTCTCGTATGTGCGGAATTTTGTTGGACAACGTACATTGCATAGTTTGTCTACATTTTATAGTATAGAGCACTTTTTACTATAAATGAAATGAGATGATTGTGTGCCTTTTATAAACCGTTTTACAACAACAGTACCTGGTGCCGTCACGTTCACTGGGAACACGTTAGGGCTTAGCCCTACATCACCTGCGCCAGGTAATATTTTTGGTACACTTGCTGTATTTACTACGGTAAATACAGCGCTGCAAGTACCAGGGTTCCCAGCAGGAACGACGGATGAATGGCAATTGAATTCTTCAAGTGCAATTTTAAATCTTCCGGCGGGGAGTAGTGTACTATATGCAGAGTTAGTTTGGGCTGGTACTTTTCGGACTGATACGGAAGATGTTTTACCATTTTTAAATGATGATATTACATTTACAACACCATCAGGGACGTTTGCTGTTACGCCAGATCCCGCTACCGCGCAGCAAGGTTCAGTAGGAAATCAGTTTTATTATGCTCGCTCTGCTAATGTAACGAATCTTGTTAGTGCAGGTGGGGCAGGCACATATACAACAGGTGCTGTGCCCGCTGCAAGAACTTCAGCTGATCCAACAATCAGTCGTTCAGCTGGCTGGACGCTTGAGGTTGTATATCAAAATGCAAGTTTACCTCTTCGGAATTTGTCAGTTTATGCAGGCCAAGAAATTATTGATGCTTCATCCCCGCCTGTTGATGCTACTATTTCAGGATTTGCTACTCCAGCTACAGGAGCTGTTACAGGAAGAGTACTCGTAACTGTTCAAGAGGGAGATTCCAACATTTCTGGAGATCAACTTCGCTTTGGACCAAACCCAAATGCTACAGTTGCATTATTCGGACCGAGAAATCCGGCAAATAATTTCTTTCAATCTCAAATTTGTAATGACTTTGGGGAATTAGATACAACCGGAACGTTTGGAGATTTGAATCAGCCATTAGGGATAGCTTTGGCTGTTCGAAGACAAGGATGGGATATTACAAACGTAGATGCTTCATCATCATTAGTAAATAATCAAACGTCAGCAACCGTTCGGTTCGTTACAAATGGTGATGGTTATGCAGCGGCTGGTTTTGGTGTTCAAATTGATGCGACGGGACCGATTATAAATCCTGTCAAATCTGTTGATAAAGCAGTTGCAGGTATAGGAGATATTCTCACTTATACGATTACAGTTCCGAATACAGGAACAGGAAGTGCGGACAACGTTATATTACAAGATAGTATTCCGAACGGCACAGCATTTATAGCTGGTAGTGTAACGGTTGGTGGAGTAACACAACCAAGTGCGAATCCAGCTAGTGGAATTAATTTAGGAACGATACCAAATAATGCTCAAAGAATCGTTACATTCCAAGTAAGAATTACATCGTTTCCAAATCCAAATCCTATTTCAAATCGTGCAATGGTGTCTTACCAATTTCGTCCTTTCGTTGGTAGCCTTCCTATTGCAAGTACGTCTTCTTCAAATACAGTACAAACGACAGTGAATCAAGCAACTATAAGTATGCAAAAGTCTGTAGATCTACAGACGGCAACACTTAATGGTGTATTAACGTACACGGTTAATGTAACGAATAATGGAAACATCACTGCAAACAATGTTATTTTTGTTGATAGTATCCCTGCTGGAACAACATTTGTCGCAAATAGCGTTACGGTAAACGGGGTAGCACGTCCAGGAGCGAATCCAGCAAGTAGTATTAATCTTGGAAGTATTAATGCATCGCAAACGACTGTAGTGCGCTTTCAAGTTCGAGTGACATCAAACCCTCTTGTCAATCCAATTCCAAACCGTGCGAGTGTAACATTTAACTTTACTCCAGTACCTGGTCAACCACCAGTTTCAGGGCAAGCGACAAGCAATACTGTAGTTACGACAATTAATATAGCTGATATAACAACGAGAAAAACAGTGGATAAAGCTTTTGCAACGGTTAACGACGTTCTTACGTACACGGTAACAATTCAAAATACAGGAAATGTACTTGCGACGAATGTTATTTTTCAAGATCCAATCCCAACTGGAACGACTTTTATCACAAATAGTGTAACTGTAGATGGAATTTCGCAACCTGGGGCAAATCCGGCAACTGGCTTTACAGTTGCTAACATATCTCCAGGTGGGACTAGGACAGTTACATTTCAAGTACGAGTAACTTCTACGCCATCAGGAGGTACGATTCCGAATCGCGGAAATGTGTCTGCTAATTTCGTCGTTATTCCGAATCAGCCGCCAATAACGATTAATAGACAAACGAATACAGTTGTGACACAAGTTAATACAGGCAGTTTAAATGTAATAAAAGAAGTGAATACAACACAAGCAGCAGTAGGAGATACTTTAACATATACGATTGCCGTTCAAAATACAGGAAACGTTCCGCTAACAAATGTGTTATTTCAAGACACTATTTCTTCCGCTGTTTCCTTCGTTGCAAATTCTGTAACAATTAATGGAGTACAGCAAAGTGGACTAAATCCGAATACAGGATTCTCTCTTCCAAATATTCCTGCGGCTCAAACGGTTGTAGTCACATTTGACGTAGTAATTGTACAGAATCCAGAAAATGAAGATATTTTAAATCAAGCAAATGTAACAGCAAGCTTTCAAGTGAATCCGAATGAACCACCAGTAACAATCAATGTACCGAGTAATGTTGTGAATACGACAGTACAATCAGGGAACTTTGAAGTTGTGAAAGCAGTGAATACGAATGTGGCAACGGTAGGAGATGTTTTAGTATATACAATCGAAGTTATAAATGCAGGTAGTGTACCAGCTACAAGTGTATTTTTCCAAGATTCAATTCCGCCAGGGACATTATTTATTGAAAATAGTGTATTGGTTAATGGTGTTTTACAAGAGGGGGCAGATCCAGGACTAGGATTCCCATTAAATGATTTACCTACTGGCGCGAGTGTAATTATTTCATTTGAAGTATTAATTGATGAAATTCCGCCAGGGAATAATGTTGTAAATAACGCGAATGTAACTGGAGATTTTCTTGTAAATCCAACAGAGCCACCAATTACTGTGACGGTTCCAAGTAATACTGTTATGACAGTTGTGAATTCCTCAGGACTAAATGTAATGAAGAGTGTAAGCGCTACTGAAGCAGGTGTAGGAGATACACTAACATATACAGTTGCTATACAAAATAGTGGAACGGTAGTAGCGACAAATGTATCATTCCTTGATCCGATTCCAGTTGGAACCACTTTTGTAGCGAATAGTGTAACAATAAACGGGACACCTCAACCAGGTTTAAACCCGACAACTGGATTTCCACTTGCTAATATTCCAGTAGGAGGTATAGTAACAGTTACTTTCCAAGTGGCAATCACGAGTGTACCACCAAATAGAGTTCTTCCGAATAATGCGAATGTAACTGCTGATTTCCAAGTAAGTCCTCTCCAGCCACCAATTACAATTGTAACGATTAGTAATATTGTTGTGACGCGAGTGAATGTAGGATCAATTAATGTAATAAAAAGTGTAAATACACTACAAGCAGGTGTAGGAGATACGTTAACGTATACGATTCTTATTCAAAATACAGGAACTGTCCCCGCAACGAATATTATTTTTCAAGATCCAATCCCATCTGGAGCTACATTTGTAGCGAATAGTGTAACGATTAATGGAGTCGTTCAGCAAGGTGCGAATCCTATAGTGGGTTTTCCTGTTACAAATATTCCAGTTGGGCAAACTGCTACAATTACGTTCCAAGTGACAGTGACAAGTGTTCCGAGTGGTGGAAATATAAGAAATCAATCGAATGTTACTGCAAGTTTCCTTATAAATCCGGCAGGACCTCCTATAACGACTACTACAAATAGTAATTTTGTAGTAACACAAGTAAATACAGCGAGACTAACTATACAAAAATCTTCATCTGTACAACAAGCAGCACTTGGAGAGACTTACACATATTCTGTTGTTATACGAAATACAGGTACAGTTGCAGCTACAAATATTTCTTTTATTGACACGATTGCTCCAGAAACAACATTTGTAGCAAATAGTGTAACGATAAATGGAACGCCTCAACCTGGATTTGATCCAAATATTGGTTTCCCGCTTCCTAATATTGCAGCTGGCACATCATTGACAGTAACATTCCAAGTGATAGTTGTTGCACCATCAACGCTTGGGGCAGTTCTAAACACAGCGTCTGCTACAGCTACTTTCTTATTGAATCCTTTACAACCACCTGTAACAACAACGAACTCAAGTAATACAACGGTAGTTACAATACCGTTACCTCCTCCTGGTGAAGTGACAGCAATAAAAACAGTAAATATTGCAACTGGGGCTGTTGGGGATGTATTAACGTATACAGTGCTAATAACGAATGTAGGAATTATCCCTGTTACAGATGTACTCTTCCAAGATGTCATTCCAGAAGGGACGACGTTTGTTGACAACAGTGTAACGATAGGTGGAATACAGCAACCTGGATTAAATCCAGAAATAGGCTTTACAGTTAGTCCGTTATTAAATGCTGGTGCGAGTATTTCTGTAACGTTCCAAGTGACCATTACGGAAATTCCTGATAATGAAGTCATATTAAATGATGCTGACGTTACATTTACTTCACAACCGAATCCGCAGGAGCCACCGATTACGCAAACGATATTAACGAATTTAGTCGTTACGACAATTAATATAGCTTCAATTTTTCCAGTAAAAATAGTAGATAAAGAGGCAGCAACGGTTGGGGAAATATTAACCTATGATGTACTAATTTTTAACTTTGGAACGGTACCGGCAACGAATGTCCAATTTCTTGATTCTAGTACGAGTGGTGTAGCATTTGTTCCAGGAAGTGTGAGTATAAACGGAGTGCCAGAACCAGGATTAGATCCGTTCATAGGCTTTGCAGTTCCAGATATACCTGTAGGTGATTTTGTACTTGTCACATACCAAGAGATGGTAACGAGCATACCTCAAGGTGGAACAGTTGT
Organism: Bacillus sp. JAS24-2; assembly: GCF_008274905.1. Classification (NCBI taxonomy): domain Bacteria; kingdom Bacillati; phylum Bacillota; class Bacilli; order Caryophanales; family Bacillaceae; genus Bacillus; species Bacillus sp. JAS24-2. The sequence continues at coordinate 3,338,873 of NZ_CP031068.1, read as the reverse complement.
TAACTTTGTGGACGTTACGGCTACGTTTGCTGTAAGTGAAACAGAGCCGCCTATTACTGAAACGACGACAAGTAACACGACATTAACAGAAATAAATGAATCTGGTTTGAATGTTTTAAAATCAGTAAGTCAGCCGGTTGTTGCAGTAGGCGATACAATCACATATACAACAGTAGTTCAAAATACGGGAACAGTGATAGCGACGAATGTTCAATATAGTGATGTATTACCATCCTCTATAACATTCGTACCGAATAGTGTAACGATAAACGGTGTGTTACAGCCTGGATTAGATCCTAACACTGGCTTCTCACTTCCGGATATAACTCCAGGTGAAAGTGTAGAAGTCACATTCCAAGTAACAGTTGTTAGCGTTCCGTCAAACGGAACAATTGCCAATACGGCAAATGTTACCGGAAGCTTTATTTTAGTACCAGGAGAACCACCAGTTATAGTAAATCAGCCAAGTAATACAACACTCACAACTGTAAATAGAGGACGCTTTAATGTTATTAAACAAGTAAATAGAGCCGCTACTCTAGTTGGAGATGTATTGACGTATACAGTGCAAATAACGAATACAGGAACAGTAACAGCTAACAATGTTCAGTTTATTGATACGATTTCAACAGGTGCGTCATTTGTACCAAATAGTGTAACGATAAATGGAGCCCCGCAACCAAACTTAAATCCGATTACTGGATTTGGAGTTGGAGATATCCCAGTTGGTGAAACAGTTATAGTGACGTTTCAAGCGACAGTTACAAACATCCCGTCATCAGGAACAATTACGAACGTTGCAAATATAACAGGAAGCTTTACTTTAGTGCCAGGAGAGCCACCGGTTGTAGTAACAGAGCCGAGTAATACGACGATAACTAGAGTGAATAGAGGACGATTCAGCGTTATAAAATCTGTAAATAAAGAAGCGACACGATTAGGAGATACGTTAACGTATAGTGTGCAAGTTACAAATACGGGAACGGTAACAGCGACGAACGTTCAGTTTAGCGATGTTCCATCACCTAGTTTAGAATTCGTTCCTGGAAGTGTACAAATAAATGGGATTCCGCAAGTAGGTTTAGATCCATTTGTAGGCTTTGCATTGCCTAATCTTGCAGTAGGGGATAGCGTATTAATTACATTTGAAGTAAATGTAATCGCAGTTCCGCCTTCTAGTAGCATTATGAATACAGCAAGAGTAACGGGTGATTTTGAATTAATTCCAGGAGAACCTCCGTTTACAATTACGAATTCAAGTAATACGACAGTCACACCAGTAAATAGAGGCAGTTTAGATATGCAAAAAGAAGTAGATCATTCAATTGTTGGAGTAGGAGAAACAGTAAAGTATACGGTTCGAATATTAAATACTGGTACTGCTGATGCGATGAATATTCAATTTATCGATGTCCTATCTCCGGAAGCTGTTTTTGTACCAAATAGTGTAACTGTAAATGGAGTAGCTCGTCCGGGAGTAAATCCGCAGGTTGGATTTACGATTGTAGACATTCCAGTTGGTGAGACGGCGATTGTAACATATGAAGCTACGATTACGAGCTTTCCAGATGGTGGCACAGTAGTGAACGTTGCTGGGGCGTTAGCAGAATATATTTTAGTACCAGGGGAGCCTCCAGTTACAGTGATGGATACGAGCAATACAGTTATAGTGACGGTAAATACTGCAATCTTATTTGTTGCAAAAGGAGCAAACTTTGAAGTAGCGATGGTAGGAGATGTTGTCACTTATGGAATTGCCGTTATAAATGACAGTACAGTTCCTGTGACGAATATTGTTTTAACAGATATCATTGATCCAAATACTTTATTTATAAATGGCACGGTAACGGTAAATGATGTACCTCTTCCATTTGCTAATCCGAATACCGGTATTTCGTTAGGTGATTTTCAGCCAAATGACGCAGCAATTATTAATTTCCAAGTTGTAATAACAGGAGGACAAATAAATAATTTAGTTACAAATACTGCTATAGCAAATGGGCTCGCAACTGTAAATCCGAATGAGCCGCCAGTAGTAGTTGAAGGTGATAGCAATACAGTTGTTATCCCGTTTATTTCTCAAAATGTCTCAACGACAGTCGTAAAAACGGCAAATTTACAGGCAGCAACAATTGGCGATGTTATTACGTTTACGACAGTTATTACAAATACGGGGGATACAGCAATACAAAATATTCGTTTTCAAGATATGTTAGATAGTAGTGTTCAATTTGTCCTTGGAACTGTAACGATTGATAATACGCCAGTGCCAAATGTAAACCCAGTATCAGGTTTTATTATAGGAAATTTAAATCCAGGTGAAGCACGGACAGTTTCGTTCCAAGTAGTAGTGCAGAGCGCGCCAAATGGTTCAGGAAATTATATAAATCAAGCGAGTATTCGTTTCGAACATCAAGTAGGCACAGTATTGCCACCTGTTACACAAATGGTAGAAAGTAACATAGTTGTCATTCCATTTGTTCCAACGATAGAACAAATTTGTGAAACGAATCTTAATTGCTTAGGGAAAATTCCTTTTCAATGTTCTCCGTGTAATCATTTGCCAATAAATAAAAAATAAATAAAAAATAAATACAGAAAGAGCATCCGGAAAAAAGGATGCTCTTTCTGTATTTATCATGTAGATTCTTTTTCGGGTGAGGTGAAAAATTCGTCGATTTTGTCGGAGAGTAGTAATGGAATGGCTCCTTTTATAACAGAAATGTCCCAGTCCCACCATGCGAGATTCTCTAGTTTGTCAATCGTTTCTTGCGGGAAACGATATCGAACAAATTTTGCAGGATTACCAGCTACAATTGCATACGGGGGTACATCTTTTGTAACAATGCTCCTGGCGCCGATAATGGCCCCGTTACCAATTGTAACACCAGATAAAATGCAGGATTGATAACCAATCCATACATCATTGCCGACTACGATATCACCTTTTGAAGAAGGGTGACCAGTAATATGTGCTCCTTCATCAAAAAGTGCATTAAATGGATAAGTTGTTATCCAGTCTGCGCGATGTTCACCGCCAAGTATGAAAACGACTTCTTCTGCTAATGAACAAAACTTACCTATTTTTAATTTTGTTTCATCGTTCCAAGAAAAAATGGTTGGCCCTACTTTACTATAAGTATAATCACCAATATCATATTTATTATATTCAGGTTTTTGATTTAAATATAACATGCTTCTTCAGCCTCCTTTCTCAATTAAGTGATACGTATGGAATATTATATGCAAGATGTAGTAATGTGAACTGTATTAATAGGTGAAATGAACAAAAGGAAGTGGGATGTATGCGATACGAACTGGGTCTATATAATAAACCGTTTCAGTCAATTCAATCAGGAAAAAAAGTATATGAAGTACGCCTATACGATGAAAAACGTCAACTAATAAACAAAGGCGATGAAATCGTATTTACGAATCTTACGACAAAAGAAATGATGACGGTAAAAGTAACGGAAATAAAGCGATACGAGAGCTTTAAAGCCATGTATGAACAAATCGATAAAAAATTATTGGATTGTGAAAATGATAGTTTAGAGGAAATGTTAGAAAGTACATACAAAATATATACGAAAGAACAAGAAAAAGAGTGGGGAACAGTTGCGATTCGTATTGAGGTAATAAAATGATAAGAAATCGCGGAGCGGCTATCATTGTACAGGAAGGAAAAATCGCTCTTATAAAACGTATTCGAGAAGAGGAAACATATTATGTGTTTCCTGGCGGAGGGATTGAGGAAGGTGAAACGCCTGAAGAGGCAACGAAAAGAGAGGTATACGAAGAATTAGGGGTACATATAAAAGTGGAGCACCTTATTGCAAAGGTAAAATATAAAGGAAATGAATATTATTATGCTGCCTATATTACAGGCGGAGTGTTCGGAAGTGGAACAGCTGAGGAATTTCAGTGGGAAGGTAGAGGAAGTTATATTCCGTTATGGCTACCGATAAATGAGTTGGAAAAAGTGAATATAAAACCTTATGAAGTGGTCGGAAATATATTTAATCATTATAAAATATAACGTCTGACAACATACAAAAAAAACCATTGACATAGGCTTCTGATTTAAGTATTGTATTCGAGTATGTTTATAATCAGGAGGTTTATATGAGCAATCAAACTACTACACATCATGTGAAAATGACAACAGCAGATCCATCTGGAATTGGTCTATTTGGATTAGCGATGGTAACACTTGTAGCATCATCTCAAAAGTTAGGCTTAACAGATGGCGTTTCACTTGTATTACCATGGGCAATCTTTTTAGGAGGATTTGCACAAATCTTTGCTTGCATTCATGATGCAAAGCATAACAATACATTCGGTACAACAGCATTCGGTGCGTACGGTCTATTTTGGCTAGGTGTTGGAATGACTTGGTTAATTCAACTTGGAGTATTTGGCGAAAAATTAGCACAAGCTGCAGATTCAAAACAGCTTGGTGTAGCCTTTATCGGATATTTGATTTTCACAATCTTTATGACAATTGGTGCAATGGAAACACATAAAGTATTATTTATGATTTTCGTCCTTATTGATTTCTTATTTATCGGTCTTTCATTAAGTACTTTAGGTGTTATGCCGCATGCAATGCATAATTTAGCAGCATATTCTGAACTTCTTATTTCATTATTATCTTTCTATGGTTCAGCAGCAGCAGTGTTAAACACACACTTCGGAAAAGTTGTTTTACCAGTTGGAAAGCCGTTTGGTATTTTTAAAAAGTAATAAAAAAGCACAGATGATTGTATAGTCATCTGTGCTTTTTTATTTATTGAAAGCTATAGCAGTCGTCCTTGTTAATTCAGAAATTTTTTGAGAGCTCGCAGAATTACCGTCTATTGTTACATGAACTTGTTGCTTAGGGTTCGCTGTAACTACCCATGCGTTTGGTAAATAGCGTGATTTATGAGATAAGGTGGAAGGGATATTTAAAATATCTCCCATTGCATATAATGTTGCTGATGATCCACCGTCCATTGCCATCGCATTGACAGCACCTTTTTCATAAAGAATATCTTGACAATCTCTCAAGGAAGCACCAATGCTATGAGGTTGTCTACCATCAATGACGAAAAACATAATCGATCCATCTTTTTTCTGAGCCATAATGCTTCGAGGGCCATATCCCCAACCACCATCATTTGTAATCATTTTTTCTCCATTTACAATTAGCTGAGGCATAAATCCAGCAGCGGAAACAACATTTTTATTTAACAATTGGTTAGCAGAAAACTCTCCAGAAACCATTTGTCCATATTTTGTAATACCACTAGTGAGGGTAGGGGTATTAATATCTTTCGGCGTGTTTATAACTTTACCGTTTTCAATAACAATACCGATTCCGGTTTTACCACCACCATGCCCGGTTTCATCCCAAAAACCACTGGCATTGACAGCGGCAACTGCATGGTTTCGCTTTGCCATTACGTATATTTTTTCTCCGACGTCTTTACCTTCTGAACCTTGCTGGGTAACAAGTTTTACGTTGAATGGATTACTAATTGTCATTAATTTCCCTTCGAAAAAATGATCATTATATTTTTTCTTTATTGTTTCAATAGAAACATCTAGTGGTAAATCTTTTCGTCTTTCTAACTCTTTTTTTGAAAGTTTAGAAGTTAAAAATTCACTATTTTTCCATTTTGGATTTGTGATGGATTGAGAAATATTATTTAATTCTTCATCAGACAATAACGTGAATTTTGCATATTGTGGATGCTGAGAAGTTAAAATACTCTCGGCTGCGATAACACGTAAATTATGACCGTATGAAGTACCGAATAAAATAATAGCAGCTCCTATTAGTAAGAATATTGTTAAAAGGGAGGTTGCTTTTAAAAATCTAATAAAATACTTTCTCATCATAAGGACTCCTCTTTCTGTAAAGTGAACAATTGATTAGAGATTGAGCATGATACAAAAACATTTTTTATTTGAAATAAGTAATGTGAAATGATGATAATACAATAATGTTTGAAGATAGATTTGGCAATAGTTGAATATGAATGTAGATATTTAAAATGAAATATAAATAGTCAGATGTGAAATGTAAATAAAAGTAGAAAAAAATCAATTGAAATTGATTCTCATTATTAATATAATGAGAATGAGAATCATTTATTGTTAGAGGGGGATGCCAAAGTGGCAAAAATTTTAATAGCTTATGCAAGTATGTCAGGAAATACAGAGAGTATTGCTGATTTAATTAAAGTTAGTTTAGATGCTTTTGATCATGAAGTAGTATTGCAAGAAATGGAAGGCATGGATGCTGAAGAATTATTAGCTTATGATGGAATCATTTTAGGATCTTATACGTGGGGCGATGGTGAATTACCATTTGAAGCGGAAGATTTTCATGATGACTTAGAAAATATAGATTTAGCTGGGAAAAAGGTAGCGGTGTTCGGATCGGGTGATACAGCGTATGAACTGTTTTGTGAAGCGGTAACGATATTTGAAGAACGTCTTGTAGAGCGCGGTGCAGAGCTTGTACAAGAAGGGCTAAAAATTGAATTAGCTCCAGAAGATGAAGAGGATGTTGAAAAATGCAGTAATTTTGCAATTGTATTTGCTGAGAAGTTCTAAGAATGGGAGTGTCAACGTGGAGACAATGTTAAGTGTAACTGCTATTACAAAGTTAAGAGATGGAAAACTGTTGTTAGCTACTACATATAATGGCTTATTTGTTGAACAAGACGGAGAATGGAAACGAATTTTAAATGGTTTTCAAAAACGAATTAGGGATTTACATAGCGAAGATAATGTAGTTTATGGTGTAGGTGACGAAGGGATTTTTATTCGTAGTATGAATGGTGGAGAGAACTGGACAATTCAGCGTTTTCCAACAAAAGCAACGAGTTGGAATGTATGTAGCAATGTACAAGGAAATGTTGTTGCTCATGGAGAAAAAACGCTGTATCTTTCTAATAATTTCGGTTCGACATGGGAAACTATTCATCCGTTTCTTGAGTATGGCAGTGCGGCACCGTCTATTCGATCGTTATTTTTATATAAACATTACTTATTTATTGGTACGAAAATACATGCTAAATATGGTGGTGTTTGGCTCTTTGATTTGAAGACACGTAAATTAAAGAGGATTAAAATTGCGATGAATCAAATGATCTCCGCGTTGACTTTACACAATTCTTATTTAGTAGCGGCAAGTGGATCGTGCAAGGGAGTTAGCGGGAATATTTCTTATTGTAAAATAGATGAAAGTATTGCAAGTGAAAAAATATATTGGCACACATGTCAAAGTGAGCAGAAAGCAAGTAGTTATTTAGACTTAAGTGTAGATCAACATGTTTTATATACAACTTCAACGCAAAATAAGGCGGGTATTAGTAGTGTGTGCCGTGTGCTTCTTGAAGAAGGTATTGTTACAGTATGTGATTCAGTTAAAGGGCACGGATGGCGCATTGTTAATCAAAAAGAGGGTTATGTAGTAGCCGGATCAGGTGAATTAAAAGCAATGCAGTGGGAACAAAAAATAATTTAAGAAAAAACTTTACTTTTATTATATTGATATGATATAGTATGTTTAAACCATTTTACTTTTAATAATATAGAGATTTAAATGAGCTGTAACTTCCGAGGAGGATAGCAATGTTAAATCTCCTCAGGGGTTGCAGTTTTTTAATATCTGGCTTATTATTGTAAGGTGGTTGAAAATGAATATGTACATATAGGTACATTGTAGGAGGATTTTTTTCATGCAAAACGGTAAAGTAAAATGGTTTAACTCAGAAAAAGGTTTCGGTTTCATCGAAGTTGAAGGCGGAGAAGACGTATTCGTTCATTTCTCAGCTATCCAAGGCGAAGGCTTCAAAACTTTAGAAGAAGGTCAAGAAGTTACTTTCGAAGTAGAACAAGGTAACCGTGGACCTCAAGCTACTAACGTAAACAAGAAGTAATTTTTGAAAAAAGAAGGGCTCGCCCTTCTTTTTTTTTGCACTTTTATAGATGTCCTCCTACTTACATATCATAACAAGACTGAATTTTCATTTATTTATTCGGAGTATTTTTGTATAAAGTACATGAATAAATAAATACTGAAAATAAAGTGTTTGTGTGAAAAGGAATTTAGAAAGAGGTAAATAAATTGAAAAACGCTACACATTTCATTGTGTTTGATATTGAAAGGAATTTCAGACCGTATAAATCAGAAGATCCATCAGAAATAGTTGATATCGGAGCTGTAAAAATAGAAATAGGTACAATGAAGATAATTGAAGAATTTTCGGAGTTAGTAAAACCAAGTGCACGATTAACTCGTCATACAACAAAATTAACCGGTATTACGAAAAAAGATTTAATGGGTGTAGAAAAATTCCCTCAAATTATAGAGAAATTTATTCAGTTCATCGGCGAAGGTTCTATATTTGTTTCATGGGGAAAAGAAGATTATCGCTTTCTATCTCATGATTGTACATTATATGGTGTTGAATGCCCAAGTATAGAAAAAGAAAATAGAATTGATTTGCAAAAATTTGTTTTCCAAGCATATGAGGAATTGTTTGAACATACGCCAAGTTTACAATTTGCGGTAGAACAGCTCGCTTTAACGTGGGAAGGAAAACAGCACCGTGCTTTAGCAGATGCTGAAAATACAGCAAATATACTTCTTAAAGTGTATAGCGAGAGAGATATTAATAAGCGATACAAAAGACATGGTGAACTTGAACTTGTAAAAAACGGAAAACTAACAGAAAAAGCGAAAAAAAAGATGCGAAAATGGGTGTTTAAAGAACTAAAGAAAAATACAGAACGCCCTTTTGAATGGAGTACATTTGAAAGTGGTGACACGTGGGAAAGTATAACGGAAAGATATTATATAAGTGAAAATACAGTAGAACTCCTGAAAAAACATTTTCGTACAGCAGTGAGAAAAGCGGAACGACAGATTAGGTATTTGGCTGAGATGGAGGAGAATACAGAGGTTAAATGAATTGCTCCTCCATCTCTAACTACATACATGTAATAACAGCGTATTGATATTAAATAGGCATCAACTTGTTGTTGTGATTGTACATTATAATTGCTTTGGAAGTGTTAAGACGTAATAAGAGTTTTAAACTGTATTAATAAAATAAAAATATATATAAAGAAAAGAGTGTAGTTTAATGGAAACAATCTTTAACATTTTAACTGTTTTAGTTTTTGGGATAATATTTACCACACAATTAGCATTAACTACACTTTCTTTCATAGTAAAGAAGAATTGGAAAAAACTTAATATCTCTTTAAGTTGTGGTGTATTAAAGTTTAAAATAGAAGAGTAAGATTGAGTTTTGTACAAGGGAGGTATGATAGTGGTAGACTTGGATATTAAAGATGTCACAGTAAAGATGGAATTAAACGGTGTCTTTTGGAATGAGGATCGGATTGCTGAAATGAAGGTGACTACAAAAGAAGAGCATTCTGTTATTCTTCGTCTAGTAGTTGATTTAGAAAGTAAAACTATTAGGGCGACGAGTGCGGAAATAGTGAATGGATTCTGCCCTCTGTGCAAACAGAAAAGGGACGAATGTAGTGAACTTAATGACTTGCAAAACAAAATGGAAATTTTAGAAGAAGCCTACGATTGGGTGAGAGAACATCCGGAATATCGTTTTCAATTATCTTTTTACGAGTACAATAAATTTGAGGTAGTAAAGTGAAATTTGCATTTTAACAACTTATAGAAGGACTTGGTCAACTAGAAATATTGAAGTAGATATTTCTAATGGAAATAAGCCTGTATAACAAGGAAGGGATATATTTGATTCTGCAACAAATGTCATCTTGCATCAAAAAAATTTAAAAATAAACATGTTTTATTATAAAGCAGAAAAATCGATTCTTAGTAGAATCGGTTTTTTATATAAATAAAAGAGCGCTTATTAAAAGCGCCCAGTAACAACAGTTATATGGAAGTATTTATCCCGTAAAAGCCCGATTGGTGAGGGCTAATAATTAGTGGGGGATGAACAAAACCCCACTGATTAAAGTTTCACTTTATTCAATACCGCTCGGATCAAACGAATACTGCTGCTTATTCTCAATCCGCTCAATCACATCTTGCAGCTCATCTGGCTTCAGAAACTCAATAGGAGAGAAGCCTTTTTCAAATGTAAGTGTGTCTGCTTCAATCATAAGTACATATCGATCATTTACCTTCGCAATATGTATTTGATCCCCAAAATCCGCAAGCAACGCCTTCACAGAGATATGATCGGCTTTTAGTTTTAATTCCACTTCAGGAGCATGCTCGACGATTTGAGCGGTTGCTTCCATTACTTCTTCAGTTGAAAATTGTTCCATAATTTCGCGTTTCGGACTGGCAGCCCATACTTCCATCGCTTGGTCGAATTGTTCGCGTTCTTCCGTACCTTCTTCAAATACATCTTCAATTTGGTCGTATACCATGTCCATTACTTGTGTTTTCATAATTTCAGGCATAGAGCGTTCATATTCGACGAATTTTAAGAAGTCTTCAAAGTAGCGGGCATGTGATGCTTGATGTATTTTTAGTTCGCCTACTTCAACCATTCCTTCTTCAGGCATGTACGGATATTGGATAGATTTCATATTCTTTGTTGTGATGGCCATTTCAACGTTACGAATCAGTGTTGATTCATCAGAAATAGAAGCAACCTTTGGTTCAAAGTCGCATTTCATTACGAATACGAATGGATCATCAAAGTATTTGCGTAGTTTTGCCTGAGCAATTAAAAATACACCACCACGTACAGCGCTTGTGTCAAGATATGTATAAACGAGAGGTTCGCTCATATCTTTAAAGTTTTCTTTTGTTTCTGCAAAGCGAATACGATTAAAAAGGTTGTAATGAGGGTTTGAATCAAGTTCGTGCCCTTCTTCTACAATAAAGCGACCAATTTTTGTTGGGGCTTGTTCTGTTTTTGCATGACGTTCTACTTTTCGCTTCGATATTTTTAATAACTCACCATTCAAAAATTCTTTTAAGGAACTATCTTCATATTCTTCAGCGTCTAAAGTTTGAAAATGTTTGTAGCGTTTATCAACTGCTTCACCTTTTCCTTCTACTTGTACAACATAAAAGGAAAGATAATTTATTTCAAAATCCATATTTATCACCTTGTTTCATTTCATTAACTCTTATCAGTATAGAGATGGAAAAAACTTTCGTCAATTTATATAAGGAAGGGGAAGCCCCTTCCTTTATATAATCTTTATTTTCTCGATTAAAATCCGTCTTCTAATGCTGCGAATGGAATGTTTAGTCTGTTTTCTACTGTGCGTAAACGTTGGTTTAAGCGGTTTAGTCTACGTGTATGGCGCTCAACTGTATTTTCTAGTTGACGAACTCTTTGTTCAAGCTCATTTACGCGTCTTTCTAATTGACGATTTCCAGTGCCAGGAAAAGAGATTGGAAGTTGGAATTGTCTATTTTGGTCATATGGATTCGTGTGCTCTGCTTGATCTATATAAGATTGATATTGTGTTTGTAAGTCATACTGTGGTTGTTGGTACGCATATTGATTATATGGATCATATGGATTGTAGGGATACATAATAACATCCTCCATTTCTTTAAAATAGGTTGAATTCACCATAATGTATGTGCAAAAGCGGAGCGGTGGCACGGCAAATACCTATTTATGTTGACGGGATTTCTCTTTATCCCGCTATTTGCTGGGCAATAAGACCCCCACTGATTACAGTTTCACTTTATAAAAAATAGCTTGAGAGTTTTTGATTTGTATTTCTTTTGTGTAATGGTATATACTGGATAAAAGGGAGAGTTTACATAAAAGTTACAATTCTATCAAACTCAAACTTTTATGTAAATATGTATAGACATTTATAAAAGAAAAGAGTAATTTATATAGAGTGAAAAATAACTTGTAACATTTTATAAACATATTGTAAAATGATTGTAACAAAACATACATAAAAATGAAATAAATACATAATAGTGATGTTGGGGAAAGGGAGAGAGTATATTGTTCCGTAAAGTAAAGGGTATATTAGTTGGGGTGTTATGTGTAGCTATAATGAGTGGCTGTGGTGCAAAAGTAAGTGATGTTGCATTGGTAAGTGATATTGGTGGGCACACTGTAGAGGCTAAAGCAGAAGTACAGGATACTATTAGTTTAGTTGATGGTCGAACTGGTACTGAAGTGAAAAAATTAGATTTATCTAGTTTAGGCTATTTTGAAGATGAAGCGAAATTTAAAAAGTCTGTCACAAAGGTTGTTGGTGAGATTGGAAAAAGCGTCGACAAAAAAATGGTTCCTTCACGTATAGCACCTGATGGAAGTTGGCAAGAAGGAAAACCTTCTTATGAATTAATGGAAAAAGAATTAGTAGATAAATTGTTAAATGTTGGTATGTGGGATGCTACGTATCAGTTGCCGATCGTGGAGAAAAAACCAGTCGCAACATTAAGTGATGCGCAAGGAAATGGTGCGGTAATTGGTAGATATGAAACGAACTTAGGTGGTTCAACAGGTGGCCGTATTGAGAATATTCGTTTGTCAGCAGCGAGCATAAATGGAGTTGTGTTAGCAAAAGGAGACCGTTTCTCTTTTAATTCATTAATCGGTGATACAACACCAGATAAAGGATATCAATTAGGAAAAGAAATAGTTGATGGTAAATTAGTAGATGGATATGGCGGTGGTGTTTGTCAAACATCTTCAACTTTATACAATGCAGCAGATCAAGCTGGCCTGAAAATGGTGGAGAGAACTACACATTCTAAAACGGTAGGTTATGTTCCACAAGGAAGAGATGCTACAATTGCATATCCATATTTAGATTTAGTATTTGAAAATACGAATGATGCACCTGTGAAGCTTTATATGGGCATTCAGGGTGGAAAGCTAGTTGCTGAAGTACATAAAATGAGATAAGAGTTATAAAGCCACCTTTTCTGAAATTTAGAAAAGGTGGCATTTTTATTATGAAAATAAAAAATGTATGTAAATTCTGACTTTTCTTATTTACATAGGATGATTTTAGTTGTATCCTTCATAGTAACGGTTATATGTAATGGGAAAATATAGGGATAAGGAGATGGAGTTATTCATGGTACAAATTCATCCGAAAACACGTATTGGTCATGTTGAATTTAAAGTGAAAGACTTAGAGCGTCAAATTGCTTTTTATGAGAATGTTGTAGGATTAGAGGTAATTAAGCAAGAGGGGAATAAAGCATATTTATCTGGAAAAGGTGGAAAGAACGCGTTACTTGTTCTTGAAAAGTTAGAGAACGGGGTACTGCAAGAACCGCGTACGACTGGTATATATCATGTAGCCTTTTTAGTTCCGACTCGTGAAGCTTTTGCTTCTGCGCTATTTGGGGTTCTTCGTAATAAGAATGTAATTGACAGCCCGGATGAGCAAGAAGGGCGTTATACATATTCAAATGAAATTTTACCAATTTCAAGGTTTAATAGTGCAAGTGATCATACATATAGCGAAGCTTTTTATTTGCAAGATTTAGAGGGGAATGGTATTGAAATTTATGCAGACCGTCCGCGTGATCAATGGGGAGAAGGATCAGGAGGAAGTACACCACTTGATTTAAAAGAATTGGCAACACTCGTTGATTATGATTTTGATGGTTTGCCTGCTAATACTGTCGTTGGGCACGTACATTTACGAATAGCTGATGTAGAGAAATCACATGAATTTTATGTGGAAACAGTAGGTTTTGAAGTACAACAGCGTGAAGAGGATTGCTTATTTATTTCAGCAGGGGGATATCATCACCATATTGGTGCAAATACGTGGAACGGAGTAAACAATCCACACCCACCAGTATATGCAACTGGACTAAAGGTATATGCTATTGTACTACCGCATAAAGAAGCGTTAGACGAAGTGAAAGAAAGATTAATAGAAAAACAACATGAAATAAATGAAACTACAAATGGGTTTGTGGTGGTAGATCCAAGTGGTATTACAGTGCAGTTTGAAATAGAAGCAGTGTAAAATAAGCGAGAAAGTGTATAATCACTTTCTCGCTTATTTGTGATTATTCATAGCTCAATCCAATATCTTCTTACTATATTCCCATCTTCCTCAGTGAAATCATCATCACGAATCCCGCCGTTATGCAAAATCGTTTTTTCAGAAGCGGTATTCACAGCGTCGCAAACGACAAGTACTTTCGTGATGTCTAACTCCTTCGTTTTTTCTAATGATAATGCTAGTAACTTCGTAGCATAACCTTTTCTTCTTTCAGAAGGGCGAATGCCATAACCAATGTGACCGCCAGCGTTAGATAAATGTTTGGTTAAACTATGACGTATATTAACAGCTCCCACAATTTTATTTTCATCTGTAACAAGCCAATATGTAGAGTCTGGTACCCAAGTTTCAGGGATATTTATTCCGTTATGCGCATCGAGAAGTTCTTGAACCATAGCTGGGAAGTTGGCAGGATTTTTTGAGATAACCCACGGGATCATTGTTTCACCGCTATCTTTCCATTCGTTATAGAAATCTAAGTATTCTTCTTGTAAATCAGTAGTAGGTGTGAGTAATGAGACGTTCATTGTTAGTAAGCTCCTTTATTTATATAGTTTTTATAAAAAATTACGATACAAATTGAAAGCGTTTTCCATAGTTTCTCAACCTAATTTCACGTAATTCATCTTTGATTTTTTAGAAAATTAGTGAAGGTTTAAAATTAGAAGTTATTTATTTTATGTTAATATTTTAAATATTAACATAAAACGGTCGGAGTATTAAGTATATTTTAGCGGTACCCCTATATGTAAATAAAAGGATGTTTGTGATAATTTTTGTTTTATCTATCTATAATGAATGAAAGGGGGAAGTGCCCGTGAGTGTAGATTTTGATTTTATTATACGAATCGGTGTTGCTGGCTTGTTAGGAGCAATGATTGGTATTGAAAGAGAAATTCGATCGAAAGAAGCTGGATTAAAGACTCATTTCCTCGTAGCGGTAGGAAGTGCGTTAATAATGGTTGTTTCGAAATATGCCTTTTCAGATATTGTGTTTGAAGAGCATATGTCTCTAGACCCAAGTCGTATTGCAGCACAAGTCGTTAGTGGAGTTGGTTTTTTAGGTGCAGGCACAATTATTATTCAAAAGCAGGCGGTGAAAGGATTAACGACCGCGGCTGGTTTATGGGCTACTGCCGGCATAGGATTAGCAATTGGAGCGGGAATGTATGTAGTAGGTATTGGAGCGACGATTCTCGTTTTAATTGGTTTAGAAATTGTAAGTCGTATTTTTAAGGTGCAATTTTTATTTCCACAAAATATAACAGTGCAAATGTTTGTAAATAAACATGAAGCGGTACAACAAATATTAGAAACACTACAAGTGAAAGGCATCCCAATACTCTCATATGAGGTGGAAGCTTCACAGCAAAGTACAGAAACTGTTTATAAGGTAGGGATGCAACTGAAAAATATATCGTCAGAAGAAAAGAATGAGTTTATTCAGCACATGCAAACATTACCGGAAGTTACATTTATAAAGTTAAAATCATAGTGTTGAAAATGAGGATAGATGTAGCAGGAATTTTGCTATTATCTATCTTTTTTGATATAAAATGCACGGAAAGTCAAGCGTTAATTTTATATGGAATGGATACATGTGTGAACGTTACCTTATTTTTTCTCAATACAGGACAAAAAGTAAAAATAGTAAAATAATGGAGCGGGACACTAAAAATGTAAGGTAGGGGAGAGCATGAAAGGCTATTCAAAGAAAATGTTAGTAGGGGTAAGTTTTGCTAGTTTAATGTTAGGGAGTTTTCAAGGGGTAAGTTTGGCAGAAGATACTAAGGGAGAGCAAGTTTCTTATCGAAATGTGCTCAAAATGGAGCCAGTCGGTGTACAACTACCAGTACAAGAATTAGCTCATTCATCGAAAGTGCTCGAAAGCAAGTCTTTTGAGAAAAGGTTACAATTTGCCGATTTATCACAAAGACCACCTGAGGTGAAAAAAGAAAGTAAGCAATTAGCTGTAGCGAAAAATTATACAATTGCCGAATTAAATCAATTAAGCAATCAGCAGTTAGTAGATTTACTTGTAACAATTGATTGGGAGCAAATTACGGGGCTATTTCAGTTTAATACAGACAGTCTAGCATTCTATCAAAATGATAGTAGGATGCAGACGATTATTGATAAATTGAAGCAGCAAGGACAAGCCTATACGAAGGATGATTCAAAAGGGATTGAGACATTAGTAGAGGTATTACGTTCAGGATTTTATTTAGGATTTTATAATTCGGAACTTAGTAAATTAAATGAACGGAGTTATCATGATAAATGCTTACCTGCATTAAAAGCGATGGCTAACAATTCAAATTTTAAGCTGGGTACATTAGAGCAAAATAGAGTGGTATCATCATACGGAAAGTTAATAGGAAACGCTTCGAGCGATGTGGAAACGATAACATCAGCTGCAAAGATTTTTAAACAATATAATGATAATTTTTCTACATTAGTAGATAATCTTTCAGCTGGAAATGCTATTTACGATATTATGCAAGGTGTTGATTACGACATTCAATCGTATTTGTACGATACGAGGAAAGCACCGAAAGATACAGTATGGTATCAGAAAATAGATAGTTATATTAATGAATTAAGTCGTTTTGCATTAATGGGAACGATTACAGCAAAAAACGGTTGGCTTATTAATAATGGCATTTATTATACAGGTAGACTCGGTATGTTCCATAGTACAGGAACTAAAGGGTTACAAGTTGTAACAGATGCGATGAAAATGTATCCGTATTTAGGGGAGCAATATTTCGTAGCTGCTGAGCAAATTGCAACGAATTATGGCGGAAAAGATGCAAATGGTAAAGTGGTGAATTTAGATCAAATAAGAGAAGATGGAAAGAAAAAATATTTGCCAAAAACGTATACGTTTGATGATGGGGCAATTGTTTTAAAAGCTGGAGATAAAGTGACAGAAGAAAAAGTAAAACGTTTATATTGGGCGGCAAAAGAAGTAAAGGCACAATTCCATCGTACGGTTGAAAGTGATCAACCTTTAGAAAAAGGAAATCCTGATGATGTATTAACGATGGTTATTTATAATAGCCCAGCAGAATATCAATTTAATCGTCAATTGTACGGTTATGAAACGAATAACGGTGGTCTTTATATAGAAGGAACAGGTACGTTCTTTACTTATGAGCGTACGCCAGAAGAAAGTATTTATAGTTTAGAAGAATTATTCAGACACGAGTTCACGCATTATTTACAAGGTAGATATGAAGTACCAGGGTTATGGGGACAAGGGAAAATATATGAAAATGAAAGATTATCTTGGTTTGAAGAAGGAAATGCTGAATTTTTTGCAGGGGCAACGAGAACGGATAATGTTGTACCGAGAAAGAGTATTATAGGAGGATTATCTTCAAATCCAGCAGAGCGTTATACGGCAGAGCGAACGTTAAATGCAAAGTATGGAACGTGGGATTTCTATAATTATTCCTTTGCTTTACAATCGTATATGTACAATAAGAGATATGATATGTTCGATAAAATACATGATCTTATTAGGAAAAATGATGTAACAGCATATGATGCATATCGCTCTACATTAAGTAAAGATGCGAATTTAAATAAAGAATATCAGGACTATATGCAAATGCTAGTTGATAATCGTGAGAAATATAATGTGCCATTAGTATCAGACGATTATTTAGCGAATCATGCATCGAAGCCAGTTTCAGATATTGCAGCAGAAATAACAGCGGAAGCAAAATTGAAAAATGTATCAGTGAAGAAAAATAAATCACAGTTCTTTAATACATTCACACTACAAGGAACATATACAGGAACTGCAGCAAAAGGAGAATATGAAGATTGGAAAACAATTACACAAAACGTTAATGATACGTTAAAACGTTTAAGTGCAAAGGAATGGACAGGCTATAAAACAGTAACAGCATACTTTGTAAATTATCGCGTGAATACATCAGGACAATTTGAATATGATGTTGTGTTCCACGGTATTAATACAGAAGAAGGTGCAGAGAATAAAGCACCAGTTGCAGTTATAAACGGTCCGTATAGCGGAAATGTAAATGAAGCAATTTCATTTACAAGCGACGGATCAAAAGATGAAGACGGGAAAATTACTTCGTATAAATGGGAGTTTGGTGATGGAGCAGTAAGTAATGAGCAAAATCCAACTCACGTATATACAAAAGAAGGAACGTATACGACGAAATTAACGGTAACAGACGATAAAGGAGCAACTAATACTGCTACAGCGACTGTAACTGTTCAAAAGAAAGAAGATAACAGTGTAGAAAAAGAACCGAATAACTCATTCCAAACAGCAAACAAATTGCAGTTAAATCAAGTTTTACGTGCTAGTTTAGGAAATGGCGATACAAGTGATTTCTTTGAAATTAATGTGGAGACTGCTAAAAACCTTCAAATTAACGTAACGAATGAAAATAATATTGGAATGAACTGGGTACTTTATTCTGAAGCAGATTTAAATAATTATGTTACGTATGCTCAGCAACAAGGGAATAAACTAGTAGGTAGTTACTATACGTATCCAGGGAAGTATTATTTACATGTGTATCAGTATGGCGGGGGGACAGGGAATTATACGGTGGAAGTGAAGTAGTAAAAGGGGAGTTATCTTGTTCAATGAATGGAAAAAGGTCTGTACTTTAATGAAAAAACAACTGCAGGCAATGTCTCTAATGATAATAACAAATTAAGTGTCGCGAGATGTTATATTTATATTAAACCAATCTAATCAGTAAATAAGATAAAATAGATGAACTAGTATTTCATCACGATGTAAGAAAAGTTATAAATATTAAGTGTTTTTAATTGAATTAAACTAAAGGATCAGAGTGTATCTGTAACAATAGATAGGCTCTGATCCTTATTATATTTAATTAACGCATATGAATTTAAGATAATTAATAAGTAAGCTAGCTAGCGGGATTCTTAAAATTCATTTATGTAATTAACTAAACAGAAAATTGTTATCACATTAGCAAGGGATACTAATAGAAAAGCGTGTCCCTTTACCTAATTCACTCTCTATTTCTATATCTCCGTTTAATTCTCTAATAATACTATAAGCAATCATAGTACCAAGCCCAGTTCCTTTTTCTGTTGTTGAATAGAATGGCAAAGCAATTCGTTTTATTTGTTGAGATGACATCCCAATTCCTGAATCAATAATATCAATTATGATATTTCCTTTTACTTTTTGTATATTTATTTGTAATAATCCACCATTTTTCATAGCCTCAATTCCGTTTTGGATGATGTTGTTTAGACAGAGTTTGAATTTTTCGGGGTCCCCATTTATATAAAAGGAATCTGTACTATTTTGTTTGATTTCAACTTTGTATGATAGAGCGAGTGGTGAAATAGTATCTTTCACCTGATTTAAAATGTGATTAATATCTATTTTTTCTTTTAGGGTATTCTGTGGTTTGGTTAAAGATAAATAGTTATTAATAGTAGATTGTATTTGCTGCATTTCAATTAACATGATTTCTAAGTATTGATCCTGAGATAGCTTAGAGGCATGTTTTTCATTTAATAATTGAGTGAATCCATGTACCGTGGTTAGTGGATTGTGGATTTCGTGTGCAATTGACGCTGCTAGTTCGCTAGCTATATAAAATTTTTCAGCCCGTTGCAGTTTTTCTTTCATTTTATATTTCTCAATCATTTCCTCTATAAAATAAACTGATAATAATACTGTGAAAATATTAATGACTATATAATTTAATAAAAATTCTATGAGAGTAGAGTCTATTTTACCTCCTGTATTTATTTGAGTTGCAATACCGCAAATAGAAAGGGAAGCTGTACATACTAAAATAAGAAGTAAGCTTAATAATATCTTTTTTTCTTTAAAATACATAGGTAATAAGTAACGAAAGAGCATTGTTATAACAGAAATGATAGTAAAGATAATAAATGATGGAAGAACGCCATTTCCGCCTAAGTAAAACCGGTAAGAAAGATATAAAATTCCTATAAAAACAATGTTTTTTGTATTTCCATATAGAAAAACTAATATTATAGGAATAAAACGTAAATCATAAATAAATCCCACATGTAAATGAAAAGGAAAAGTCATACAAAAAATAATAGCAATGGAGGAAAGGATAGAAAATAACATATTATTACATGTTATTTTTTCTTTAAACTCTAGCCAAAATACGTGATAGCTAAGGATACAAATTATTATAATAAAGGTATTTAATAAAAGAGTAGAAATTCCCATAGTTTTGCATCTCCGATAGTTTGTAAGTAGAATTATGTATGAGTTGGACATAGATGTTTAGTATTAGTAGACTTTTTATCTAAAAAAGGAAGGGTACTTGAAAAGTGCTGTTATATTACTCGTATTAAAATTGATAAGGAAAATAGAAAAAAATAATAGATAAAAAATCTATTTAAATTTATGTACATATGAAATCATAAACTAACTTTTGTATAGGTGAAATTTGGATTGAGTTACTGATAAAATAAGTCTTTTAAAGTATGAATATTCTGTGAAAAAGATATGCGTGGTGACTCCTGTTTTGTAGCCTTCGTTATATTAACATGGAATATATCAAATTACAAAGTGAAATTTTAGAAAAATTTTATTAGTACATTTTATCTGAAATAGAAATGCTATTTATTTGAGTATTTTGGTACTTACTCGTATAAAACTTTGTTAGAAAAAGACTTTAAAATTTACATGTTTTTTATGAAGTGTAATATTGTAGCTTTATCTATGGGGCTTTCTCAATAACTATTAAGGCGGAAAGTTTAAATATATAGGTTTATAGATATGAATTATTACATAAAAACGCACTTAAAAAAGGATGTATGATGGTAATAGAATACAAACATCAAGGGGGAACTTAAAATGAAGTTAAATAAACTAGTGCTTAGTTGTGGAGTAGTTTCAGCATTAACACTTGGTGTGTTAGGGAATAATACTTATGCTGAAGAAGTACACAAAACGAATGATCCAATTCATGTAGTTGAACATGTTTCTGCAGACTTATTATTAACCCAAACAATGAATTATAGTGGCGAGGCTGTAACTTCTTTCGTATATGATGGGAGTACTGACTTAAGCTTCTCTATGAAAAATAATGGTCAAAATACAATGGGATATAGTGTAAAAGGTCCAAATACAGAGCTAATTGTTGGTGGTTATATAAAACCTGGAGAACAACAAATTAATGTTACAAATGTACGGAATGCTTTATCTCCATTACCGAATGGAACATATAAAATTTACGTTTCAAATGATGATGGTTCTAAGGGGCAATTCCAAGTTTCAGTAAGATCTGTGAATTAAATTTAAAACGCTTTGTTTTTAAGTTAATTTAATCTTTGCTTATTGGAAAGAAGCTAAAATGAATTGAGAATTACCGATAAAAATGAAAACGAGCACCTTATCTAATTGTGAGAGGGTGTTCGTTTTTTGCTATTAAACAGAAAATAATTATAAATATATTTTGATATCCCCATTGCTAACCTACTAGATTGTGTCAACGAGAGAATGTCTACTATAAAAGATATTAAAATAAAGATGATGTAACATTCCGCTAAATTATATGGGGAAATAGAAAAACCACCCTTATATGAGTGGTTTTTAGTAATTATTTTTAGGTTATACATTTAAAATTAGGCTAAGTTATAGAAATAATAAACATTTAATCTGTTGTTATTATTTTGGTTCTGGATAATGATTGTAGTATGAGATTCTAATAAATTCTTGGTAGACATTTGTTAATTTGGCATCTCTAAGAGCATCGTTGAATTTTTGCATACGTACACTCCCTTGAGCGTAGCCTCCACCTGGAGTATAAGGGTTTCTAGCTTCAAAGTCATCCAAAAATACTTTTAATTTTTTATAGTCTTGAGATTGATAGAAAGCCACAGCCTCTTCAGGAGTGACATCAAAGTAAGAGGATGACGTTGAGTTATAAGAAGCTGCTTGAGCAGTAGGTGCCTCTAGCATAGTTGCAGCTCCACCGAACATAGTAAGCGCCATAGAAGATACAATAATTTTTTTAAACATAATAAAACCTCCATGTAGAATATTAGACTAATAGTAATCCTGTAATCATTATAGTTACAATGAAAATGATTATCAAATGCAATATTGCATAATATATCCCGTTATTTTTGGGCAGTAAGACTCCCGCCCAAAAATTCAATGAAAGCAAAGAAGTTAGGTGGGAATCGGGCGGATTAAAGTTTCACTTTATTATTTGAACGAGAAGTCACCTTTATATTTAAATGGAGGAGTGTAATAGATTAAAAGAGGTGTATAAATTACTCAGGTTAACAAGAAAATGAAAAGGCTATTTTTAATAGGGGAAAGCTTAATAACTGGAGTAAAGGAATTGCTATTTATATATTTAACATACATATTTGTCTTTTAAATTGTAGGCGTGTTTTAGAATTTGTATATAGTAAATTCGTTAAAAAACTTGATAAATAATAAAATGTGTAAATTTTTTGACTATTTTATTAAAATTATTTAATATTTGTAATTTATTGTTTTATAATGATAATTGGGTCGATCGTGAATGTTTTAGATATTGCGATATATACTCGGATTAATTTATTTTAGGGAGGTTACAAAATTGGGTAAGAGAGTCATTATAAGAGTTTTTACATTATTATCAGTACTGGCATTATTCCTTAATGTATTTTTACCTAGGGCTAGTGCAGAGGTTATGACGCATGAGAAATATTCAATGGACTGGAGTTATAGTAATAGTCTAGGTAAGTACATTCGCACTGAAATGATTAAAAATTCAAGTGGTCAAATTGCTTATTGCTTAACCCTTGGATTAAAATCACCAAATGGTGAAGATCTTCCTGAAATGGGGAAAACAGATAATGTAGTATATAGAGTCTTATTAAATGGTTTCCCGCAAAAAAGTGCTGAACAGCTGGGAGTAGCTAATAAAAATGAAGCGCATTATGCAACGCAACTTGCGGTTTGGAATGCATTAGGTCAACTCGATGTAAATGAATTAAAACATGAGAATAAAAATGTTGAAAAAGCAGCTAAGGCTATTATTAGTAATGCTAACAATAGTGAAGAGACTCAAGATGTTTTTATGAATGTGATTCCTGCTGAAAAGCAAAAAGCAGAATTAAAGGGTGAATTCTTCGAAACAAATCTATATTCAGTACAAACAAATGCTAAGAGTGGTTCTTATAAGGTAGTAGCGAAAAATGCACCTAATGGAGTTAGAATTGTTAGTGAAAATGGAGAAGTGAAAGATCAGCTTTTAGTTGGAGAAAAATTTCGTATCCAAATTCCTAAGAATACAAAAACGGGTGAATTTAATTTAAGTGTTGCTGCTAATTTAACTAAAGTTCAAGCAATTGCTTATCGTGGTACGGATACTGTTCAGAATGCTACAGTACTATTAGAGAGAAATGAAGAAAAGCTTAGTAGTGATCTTGCAGTAAATTGGGAAGCAGCTGGTTCTTTAAAAATTAAAAAGGTTGGAGAAAATGGAGAAGTTTTAGCTGGTGCAGTATTTGAGGTCTTTAATGCAAATAATGAATCAGTCGGAAAAATCACGACTGGTGCTGATGGTATGGCAGAATTAAACAACTTACCAATTGGTACTTACACATTAAAAGAAATTAAAGCACCAACAGGCTATGTTTCAGATGATAAACCACAAACTATTGAAGTTAAGACAGGGGAAACAGGAGCTGTCCAAATAGTAAATAACAAAGTAAAAGGTAACATCGAAATTAAAAAGCTTAGTGATTCAGGAAAGATTTTACCAAATGTTGAATTCACAGTCTTCACTGAAGATGGAAAAGAAGTGAAAAAAGTAGTAACAAAAGAAAATGGAATTGCAAACGTTGAAGATCTTACGTATGGTAAATATTATTTCTTAGAGACAAAAACACCTAATGGATATATTGGAAATAAAACAAAGTATCCTTTTGAAATTAAAGAGCACAATAAAACACTTACTTTTACAGTGGAAAATACCGAAGTGAAAGGTAGTGTAAAATTACTAAAAGTAGATAATGAGGATATTAGTAAAAAATTAGAAGGTGCAGCATTCGAGCTAAAAGATGCAAGTGGAAAAGTAGTTGGGGAATATAAGACAGATAAAAATGGTGAGATTAACGTCAAAGATTTAGCGTATGGTAAATATTCATTTGTAGAAAAGGCTTCTCCAAATGGTTACGTTCTTGTTAAAGAACCGATTACGTTCGAAATAAAGGAACATGGAAAGATTATTGAGTTATTGGCAGTTAATCATCTTATCAAAGGTGATCTAGAAATTACAAAGGTAGATGTAGCTGATGGAAATAACAAGCTTCCAAATGCAGAATTTACAATTTATAACGAAGCAGGAAAAGAAGTAGTAAAAGGTAAAACAGATGATAAAGGTATCGCTAAATTTGAAAAGCTACCATTTGGAAAATACACATATAAAGAAACTGTTGCACCAAACGGTTATGTATTAAATGAAGAAACGTTCTCTTTTGAAATTAAAGAGAATGGTCAAATCATTAAACACATTGTCAAAGATGAAAAGATTCCTTCAATAAAAACAACAGCTACTGATAAAACAGATGGTACAAAAGAAATGCACACGTCTAAGTCTGTAACAATCCAAGATAAAGTGGAATACAAAGATCTACAAGTAGGTAAAGAGTACAATTTAAAAGGTAAATTAATGAATAAAGAGACTAATAAACCATTCGTTGTAAATGGTAAAGAAGTAACTGTTGAAACGAAGTTTACACCAAAAGAAGCAAATGGTTCTATTACACTAGATTTCACTTTTGATGCAACTGGTTTAGAAGAAAAAGAAGTAGTAGTATTCGAAGAGTTACTGAAAGACGGAAAAGTTGTTACGACACATGCTGATATCAATGATAAAGGTCAAACAGTTAAGTTCGTTAAGCCATCAGTAAAAACGACAGCAACAAACAAAGCTGATGGTGGAAAAGAGATTCATTCAAAGGATTCTATCACAATCCAGGATAAAGTGGAGTACACTAACTTAGTTGTAGGTAAAGAGTACACTGTAAAAGGAAAATTAATGAACAAAGCTATTAACAAACCATTACTAATTGATGGTAAAGAAGTAACAGCTGAGACTAAATTTACTGCAAAAGAAAAGAACGGTTTTGTAACATTAGACTTTACTTTTGTTGGTGCTGAACAGCAAGGAAGAGAAGTAGTTGTGTTCGAAGACTTATTACATGAAGGGCAAGTAATTGCAACTCACGCTGATATTAACGATGTAGGTCAAACAGTTCGATTTGTAGAGCCTTCTATTAAAACGACAGCTACAAATAAAGCTGATGGTTCTAAAGAGTTAGACGCTTCTAAAACTGTAACAATCCAAGATAAAGTGGAATACAAAGACTTAATCGTGGGTAAAGAGTACGTAGTAAAAGGTAAACTAGTGGATAAAGCAACAAACAAGCCATTATTAGTTGATGGTAAAGAAGTAACAGTAGAATCTAAGTTTACTGCTAAAGAGAAGAATGGTTCTATCACATTAGACTTCACTTTCAATGCTTCTGCATTACAAGGTAAAGAAGTAGTAGTATTTGAAGAACTGTATCAAGATAATATATTAGTAGCTATTCACGCTGAAATTGAAGATAAGGGACAAACAGTGAAATTTAAAGAGGGAAAATCGGAACAACCAAAACCAGAACAGCCAAATTCAGGTAAAAATACGACAACACCAGAGCAACCTAACGAGCAAGTAAAAGAACAACCACAACTTAAGAAAGAAATTCAATCTAAAATTGGATGGTTACCGCAAACAGGTACTAATCTTACAAGTTGGATCTCTATGGCTGCAGGAGCATTACTGTTAATTGTTGGTGGAGTGATTTTCTTAAAACGTAAAAATGCATAGAAATTAAAAAATAAGCACATCTGTTTTTATAACAAGATGTGCTTATTTTTATCATTTTAGCCAAGAAGACTCCTATATTTAAGCGTGAATGGCATTTAAAATAGCAACTTTATTTGTAGTAAACAATACATAATTTTGTTTTACTGTTTTAATTAAAATACGGTCTGTTGTCCCATAAGCTGTTCCAATACGTATTACATCTACTTCTTCAACACCAGCATAGGTAGCATCTTCGGTAACCTCAATTACATCACGTAATGGAATTGTAATCTCCGCCAATTGCCATGAAATAATTAACTCTTCATTTGTTTTTTTTACATTAATGCCTAGCATTATACCAAGACCTTTCAATAATAATAATATGCTACACTTCTAATCTTATTATATAAATTTTTAGATTATTTATCTATATATAGGAATAGAATTTATTTCTATTTGTGAGCATCTTAATGATGTCAAACAAATAGAGGGATATACAGTCTTTCTATTAAGAAATATGTTAAGAACAAAATTTTACTTCAAATTAATATGAATTTGATATGGTTGAGATATTATGAACGAGAAACAGTAAGAGTTGCAGGAAGGAAATGAATAATGAGACTTAAATTAGTAGGGATTTTCATTTGTGTAATTATGATGTTAGGTATCTTTATAATTTACACCAATCAATCTATTGGTAAAGAATCAGATAAGATGAACTATGAATCTCGTGAAAACTTCATAAATAAAGAGAAAGATAGTAGAGGAAAAAGGCAATCAAAATACAATGAAAGTTCTTTTGCTAGTATACAGGCTGTAGTTAATAAGGAATATGGATTACCCGAAGACTTAGTGGACAGGATTGTTACTGCATTAACAGATAAACCTAATGTGTAAATTATTCAGTGTTTATGAATTCTATTATTACTATTTAAAGCCTAATTTCTCAATGTATTGTAGAGAAATTAGGCTTTTTTTATCAATTCATTAAAGTTTTTATAATTCAAAGACTCAAGTTAATGATTATATTTTCAAGTATTCGTTTTGAGCTACATAGATATAGTTTTCGTTGCAACTGTTTGTTGAAATATTTTATCATGCTCAACAATAACCATTGTGGGATTAAATTGTTGAATAAGTTCTTCAATCTGCATGCGGGAATAGATATCTATAAAATTTAGTGGTTCGTCCCATATATATATATGAGCTTTTTCACATAAACTTTTAGCGATAAGCAGTTTTTTCTTTTGTCCACCAGAATAATGAGATATATCTTTTTCAAATTGAATTCGGTCAAAGTCCATCTTACTTAGGATGGACTTAAATAAGGTTTCATCAATCTTGTGCTCTTCAATAAAGCCTGATAGTGATCCCTTCAAATGAGAAGTATCTTGTTGGACATAGGAAATGATGAGTCCTGTACCTAAAGTAACTAAGCCTGTATGCTGTATCGGATGTCCTAGAATTAGTTTTAGGATACTACTTTTTCCGCTCCCATTCGTTCCATCAAGTACAATTCGGTCACCTTGTTCAACTATGAAGCTAATCGGCTCATTCACAATTTGATCATTGTACTTAACGGACACGTCAACTAAAGTAACCAATTCATTTGATTTAAATTGCAATTGTTCCAATTTTAATGACTCAGTTTTTTCCACATTTTTTAGTAATTTTGATTTTTCCTCAATAGCTTTTTGTTGCCTTGATTCAAGGTTTTTTGCTCTTTTCATCATCTTGGCTGCTTTATGTCCTACAAACCCCTTATCCAACTTAGAGCCTGAATTCCTCGTTCCATTTTTTGAAGCTTCCACGTCATTAGACCAACTTGCTGAACGTTTGGAAGACTGTTTTAATCGCCCTATGTCTTTTTGTAGACGCTCATTTGTAGCCTTCTCGTGTTCTTGCTGTCTATCAAAATTTAACTTCCAAGAAGAATAGTTACCACTTTGAACCTCAATATTTGCTCTATTAATAGATAGGATATGGTCAACGCACCCATCTAAAAAGATTCTGTCATGTGAAATTAAAATAAATCCTTTTTTCTTCCTTAGATAATCGGAGACTATCTTTCGTGCATCTGTATCTAAGTGATTTGTTGGTTCATCAATTAATAGAAATTGACCCGCATTTAAAAACAGTGCAGCAAGCAACACTTTTGTTTGTTCCCCATTTGATAATGTTTTAAATGGTCTGTACATGACCTCAGCATCAACATTTAAATAGGATATCTCACGTAGAAGTTCCCAATCTGCGGCTTGGGGACAAATTTCTTCAAGGATTTCATGAGTGAATTTGTTCTTATCTGAAACAGAGTAGGGGAAGTAATTGAATTCTACTGAAGCAAGGATTTTCCCGCTATACTCATAATTCCCTAACAATAAATTAAAGAATGTCGTTTTACCTCGTCCGTTTCTACCAATAAATCCTAGCTTCCAATCCGTATCTATTTGGAAGTTTACACTTTCAAAAATATTATCAAAGCTACCTGGGTATGAAAAAGTTAAGTCTTGGACCTTTATCATTGACATAATAATTCCTC
This sequence comes from Bacillus sp. JAS24-2, assembly GCF_008274905.1. Classification (NCBI taxonomy): domain Bacteria; kingdom Bacillati; phylum Bacillota; class Bacilli; order Caryophanales; family Bacillaceae; genus Bacillus; species Bacillus sp. JAS24-2. The sequence goes on along the minus strand of NZ_CP031068.1, from coordinate 3,310,433 downwards.
CTTTATATATCGAAACGTTTCATATAAAGTCGGAACATCCATCCATTTTTTAATTCCTCTATATAAGTTTGATGGATATTAACGACTTATATAGAGCATTACATGTGTAACAATAGTATCTGAAGTACTCATTTTTCTCGCTCCTTTATTTGTGAAGTACATTTAACAATTAGTAAGTTTCAACTAAGACAAACGGGAATAAAAAAATCCCCCAATTTGTAATCGGAAGGATTAGTCTTTCGTCTATACTTAATAAGTACTTATTAATCATTTGAATCATGACAAATAAAGTATGAACTGAATTTTAAAAATGGATAGACTAACCCTATATTTTGTAGTTTGAAGTTATAAAATTCAACTTAAAATATAAATTAGTTAATCATTATTCATCCATCATTCCTTTCATAATTCTATTTTTAGAGTAACATTCTTTTTAGGGAGATGCAATATTGGCTTCAATTTCATCTAATTCTAAATCATTTATAATTCTTTGAGTAAGGAGATAAAACTTTACCGCCCTTTTTATAAACATCACATTTTTGTTCAATAGGTCATGTCTTTTGTCCGTTAAAAAGGGAGGATATGAAATTGACATCAACTTTTTGTGTAACTATAATAGTTACAGTTGGTTTCGTAAACTAATTTGAATTTCTATTTTAATGATAGTATATTTTCATTCCTTTTTAAGTGTGACAGATAGCAACTATAATCCAATAGAGGAGTAGATTCTATCTCATATGTAAAGAGTAGATAAGTTGTACCCGCCAAATTTACGATGCTCAAATACTTAAAAAATTACATTTTTCAGCTTATCCTTTTTAGAATCCTCAGTATTGATAATTGTAAACATCTACAAAAAGTTAATAAGATTGTTGTGTGTAGAAAGAAATCTTTTAAAAAGGTCATAATATGGATAATAGATAGCACACATTTTAATTAGTAGGACTTGTGCCACCATCAAGCCATTTTTTAATAAAAGTATAGAAAAATCAAGAAGGTGAATCCATTGCGTAAACATGTATATGTGCAATTTTATGTATTGATATTGGCTTTAATAACTTATATAAGCTTTTGCTTTATATTTTTATTTGTTTTTCCGAATCATTATTTCGTATCAGATTTTAATATCCGACTATCATCTTTAGTCGTTGAAACTACTGTATTTATCTCATTACTGTATTCTATATTATCCCAAAAAATTAAGTTAGGAGTATTCTGGGTTTGCATTACTATTGCAATAGGGTGTTTTTTGATAGGAAATTTCATATCCGCTTTTCAAGTACTTAATGTAGAATTACCAATACAAAATTTTAATATTTCTGATGTATTTCTACTGTTTTTCTTATTCTTCTTTCTTTTTGCGTTCTTTTATAAAATTATGATGGAATGTAACAAATGGGAGAAAGCGTATTTACTTTGTGATTTATGCATTGTTGTTACTGCTATTTTTACATTAGAGTGGTACCTATTTAATAAACCATCTGCAAATATTTTATTCTTATCAATTGGAGATGTTTTTCTCTCATTTATTTTTCCGATTATAGATTTATTGCTTCTATTACTTGGAGTTACACTGATCTTTCGACCTGCTATTTTCAATGCAAAAAGTAAATTGTTTATTTTTATCCTAGTATTAACTGGATTGGCTATTACGGACTATTTGTATTTTTACTTACAAGGTGATTTGTCAGAGCGTTCAGTTATATTTTTAAGGTGTTTGTATAGAGTTTTCCTATTATTTATCGCTATTGCTGCTACAATCCCAAAGAATACTTCTTCTAAAAGAAATTATTTTATTATTAATCCGACATTTGGAGAGAAACTTCTTGGTATATTCCCTTATCTTGCAGTTGCAGTCTTAATTGGCTTTACTTTGAAAGAGCAAACTTCTTCAGCTACATTAATTACGGGAAATTGTATTGCTTTTGTATTTGTACTGATTCGTCATACAATCGTACGAATGCAAAACAAAGAGTTAACTAAAACATTAAAAGTGTTTAATAATCAATTAGAACAAACAGTATCTCAAAGAACAAGGGATTTAATAAATAAATCTAATGATTTAGTAAAAAATCAAGAGAGATTTAAGTCATTATATGAGTATCATCCGGATCCTATTTTAACGATTGATTCAAACGGTATCGTATTAAATATAAACCAGGCTGGAAGTATGTTATTAGGAAAAGAAAGTGCTGCATTGATAGGGAAAGAGTGCTTCTCTATTTTTTTAGATGAAGATAAATCTGAATTGGAAGCAGCTATAAAGAAAGGGAAACGATGTAGTTCATCTTCACTACAGTTACGTGTGAAAAATAACAATGAGAAAGATATACTCTTTTGGTATGTCACTATAGTTCCTATTATGATAGAAAGACAAACCTTTGGGAGCTATGTAATGGTAAAAGACATAACAAGGATGAAACAACAACAGGAAGAGATAAATTACCTTGCATTCCATGATACGGTGACGGAGATTGGAAATCGTATATTCTTCCAACAAGAATTAGATAGATCTATTAAGCGTGCACAAAAAACACAGGATAAGTTTGGGCTCCTGTATATTGATTTAAATCGCTTTAAGACTATTAATGATACATTGGGTCATTCGATTGGTGACAAGGTTTTAAAAGAAGTTGCCAAACGTTTTAGGACATGTCTGTCACCGACTATTCCTCTAGCAAGAATAGGTGGTGATGAGTTTGCGATCATTGTCCATAACCAAACAGAGCAACAGCTATTGGATTTGTGTAAAACTCTATTTCGTATAACTGAAGAACCATTTGTAGTAAATCAGCATAGTTTTTACTTATCTCTTAGTATAGGAATAGCAGTGTATCCATTTGGAGGAATAAATACTACTACACTTTTACAACACGCTGATATCGCTATGTATAGCGCAAAGGAAAAAGGTAACAATGCTGTTTGTATGTATGACGAGACATTATCTCAAAAAGTAACTCGTCGATTACGATTAGAACAGGATTTACCAAATGCAATTGAAAATAATGAGTTGTTTTTATTGTATCAACCACAAATTGATAGTAAGGCAGGTAAGGTTATTGGTGCAGAGGCTTTAATACGTTGGCAACATCCAGAGCTTGGACTGATTTCTCCTTTTGAGTTTATACCTATCGCAGAAGAAACGGCGCAGATTATTTCAATTGGGAAGTGGACGTTACAGAAAGCGTGTCAACAACTGAAAGAATGGCATTCTGCGGGCTTTTCAAATCTAAAGATGGGGATAAATTTATCAGCTATAGAGTTTGAACAGAAAGATTTTGTTCAAACCATTATATCTACCATAGAAGAGATAGGAGTACCTGCTAATTCGATTGATTTGGAATTAACAGAGCGAATAGCAATGGTAGATGAAAAGGAAACCTTATCGAAGTTAAAAGCATTAAAATCATATGGTGTACATTTATCAATTGACGATTTTGGTACAGGTTATTCTTCATTAGCGTATCTGCCTCTTTATCCAATTGATACTTTGAAAATTCCAAGAGAATTTGTTAATAGGATTGGAACTTCTACTGATGGAGATGAAATTATACAAACCATTATTTCACTTGCTCATACTTTAAACATGAAAGTGATAGCAGAAGGGGTAGAAACGAAGGAACAATTAACAGTGTTACAACGTAATGCATGTTATCTAATTCAGGGCTATTACTACAGTAAACCTGTAAATGAAGATGAATTTATTGGTTTTTTAAGTACAATACAAAATGAATAAGTGAAAAATCAGTATATGTATGAAATAAAGTGAAAAGACGATCTATCCATATGGATTTGAACGTCTTTTCACTTTATTTTCAGTAGTTATGCAGCAAGGTTTCAGCCTTTGAAAGTAAAATAAGTATCTATATTCCTTGTATTTAGGGCTAATGGGATATGAGGTGAAAGTTGCTTCTTGTGAAACCGCATTAGGGACAGCTCGTATATTCTTAAAGCAATTTGAAAAAGCGGAAGAACATTTCAATCGTTCCATTGACCTTTTGCAAAAACATAATGAAGAAAAATTGATTTTAATAGTAAGGCATAATCTAGGACTATTATATGCAACTCAAAATTTATCTAAATTAGCAATTCGTCATTTATCAGAAGTCACAGAGAAGAATATTGCCCATTTTAAAGCAGTGTTCTTACAAGCGCGTGAACACTATAAGCTAAGAAAAACAAATATTGTAAAAGAACTTATTGAAAAAGGATTAGCAGTTTGTATGGAATTAGGAAATGAAGAGTATGTATATCATTTCAATATTTTACGTTCTCTTAATGAAGATGAAGCAATTAAACTCTTAGAAGAAGTGAAAAAAGTATTTCTTACTTCGAAAAGCAAGGTTTATGGGATTTCGTAGAAGAATATGCAGATCTAAAAAAGGAAGAAATTATACAATAATCACATGCTATCATTTTTAATAGCTAATTAACAAAAGGACTCCAATTATGGAGTCCCTTTGTTAATGGGATAATGCTTTAGTTTATCTAATTATAACAATATTTGTAAAAAGTGTAAAGGGGTCCTAGTTTGGAGGGGGAATTATTTAATCTTTTTTATTTAATAAAGGGATGATATTTAGTTATCTGCGCTTCTTAATTATGTTTTTTATCACAATTTGAAGTGAATTTCAGTTAATCTTATTTATTTTATGGGAATTATAAGTTATACTAAAAGTAGGTGCAAAATGTACCATTTGAAAAAGAGTGCATTGCAAAAAGGAATCCTTTACGGATTCCTTTTTTGTTTCTTTTAAAATGAAGCAACGTTCTAATTATCTCTTTCTTTTTTTATGAATGAACTACCAATGTATAAATTTAAAAGGTATTTTTGGAAAATTGCCATATTCCTGTAACAAAACAAAGGTATGTTATGTGTGTTAAATATAAAGAGAAAGAAGGAAAAGTTGTGAAAAAAGTTTTGCCAATTGTTGCGTTATTAGGCATGATGAGTTTTGGAGTACAGGAAATGAATGTAAGAGCTGATACATACCACAAGGGCGATTCAAAAATTAGTTTTTGGGATTCGAAAAGAAAGGGTACTAATTTCATGAATAGTACGTCATTACCTGAAAACTATAAAAGTGCAAAAGAAGCTAATATTGAATATGTACGTTTAGCACCTGATAAATGGGCAAAAGATAAAGATTTTCTATTTGAGGATAAACCAGATACTTCTGGAAAGGATTTTCTGATAGGTAATGCAGATAACTATCGGGGATTAGTAAAGGAAGATCTAGAAAAATTAAAGGCGGATTTAGATGCCGCACAATCACAAGGAATGAAAGTCGTTCTTACAATATTATCCTTACCTGGTGATCGATGGCGCCAATTTAATAATAATAAGAATGACGACAGAATATGGGAAGAAGAGAAGTATCAAGAACAAGCAAGTCAATTTTGGAAGGACCTCGCTCTGGAACTAAAAGATCACCCCGCGGTGGTTGGTTATAATATTATAAATGAACCACATCCAGAAACAGCTAAAAATAATAGATATAATGATTTTTGGACGGAAGATTACGAGAAATGGTATGCAAAAGTAAAAGGAACGACAGCTGATTTAAACAGATTTTATGAAAAGGTGATTAACTCCATTCGTGAAGTGGACAAAGAAACACCGATTATTTTAGATTCAGGTTTATATGCTACTCCATGGGCCTTTAAATATTTAAAACCAGTAGAGGATAAAAAAACACTATACGCATTTCATATGTATGAACCATATGAATTAACGAGCCAAGGTGAAAAACAAAACAAGGAATATCAATATCCAGGATTAGTAAAAGTAGGGGATTTAGAGAAACCTGTAATGTGGAATAGACAGGGATTAGAGAAGTTTTTGAAGCCAATTCAACAATGGTCTAAGAAAAATCATGTACCATCTAATCGAATTATTGCAGAGGAGTTTGGAATTAACCGTACTGTTCCAGGTGCTACCCAATACATGCAAGATCTTATTTCTATCTTTAACCAAAAAGGATGGCATAAATCATTCTATGCATTCCGTGAAGACACATGGACAGGGATGAATTATGAATTGGGAACAGAAAAAATAAAATGGGATGAAGAGGGTAAACCGATGCGTCAAGATAATTCACTCTGGGATGTAATAAAAAAAGATTTACAAACGCGTAAATAGTTTAGAATATTAGGTTTAAGGACTAAATATAAGCATCTAATTCAAATAGAATTAGATGCTTTTTATTTCGAAAAAAGGTGGAGTTGAATTAAAGGTTCCATCTTTTCTTTTGCATAAAGAGTACCAATCAGGTTTATTTACAACGAAAAATAAGATTTTTAGAGAATAGCTTAGAAAAAATTGTGGAGATTTAAACAAATGTGGTCACAATTGTTTAAACCTTTAAAGTAAAATGGAAGTTGGACAGTTGCTATACAGGCAGCAAATTTACAATATGTTTCGGCTGAGCCTTCGGGAAATATAATAGCAAATCGTAATGCAGTTAATGAATGGGAGAAATTCGAATTAATTCCGACTGGGGAATTATATACGTACGCTTTAAAAACTAAAAGTAATGGGAAGTATGTTTTGTTTGAGTCAAATGGTAGAGTAGTAGCAGATCGTACATCAATTGGTGCATGGGAAAAGTTTATCTTATATAATGGTGGAGACAATAGGATATATGTATTACAAGCACTAAGTAATGGTAGATATATATCAGCAAATGGTGGTAGAGAATTAACAGCTACTAGTTATGTAGCTGGAAGTTGGGAAAGATTTGTTATTGTATACTTCTAAACTTTGAAGTGTTATATATCTAAATAATAATGGCATGTTTAGTTTGTATAAACGCCTAATACAAGAAAGTATTAAGTATTTAATACAAGTGTATATTAACATGTAAAAGGGCTGCAAGTAATTAGCAGTCCTTTTGCATGTTAAATAAGGACTTACTGAGGTTATAATGAAAAGAAAAAGAACCCTATAGGGTTCTTTTTCAAGGCATATTAACAGTAAGGAGAATCATGAAATGCTACTTCAAATCTTTATTAGGGGAAAGATTTTGAATAAGCTTAACATACATCTATTTTTACATAAATGTAAGATATAGTAAATTGATAATGTTTATACTTACTATTACTAATATTCAATTAAGATAGTTAATACTATTTATATAGTGTTAACTGGTGTATAGTACAGTATAGATTTAGAAATTTAATATTAGATTTCATTTGTTAAAAAAGTTAATAGATATATTATTTCAAATTCTAACTAACATTTAAACGATTTTAATTGAAATTGGTTGTGTATTAACCTTTATAAGCCAATAAAAGTAAATAAAATAAACAAAGACCCTGTAATAAATACAGGGCCGGGTACAGGGTTAAGGGAACGCATAGTTTCTTAATATCATAGTAGCATATATTCTTTGTATAGCTACATGAGGATTTTGACAGAATTAAGAACAAGACAGAAATTCTGTAAGAAAGCAAATATAGTGCTGGAAATGTGATTGGAAATTAAGTTATAAGTATATTGAAATAGATGAAAATTCTTGAGTGTATGATTAAATTACCTTTAAATATGAGGCTTAGGTTAGAGGGCTAATTGGATCTTACTAAATAGGAGAAATGTTTTTTAGATTAAAAGAAGAAAAGACACCTTTTGGTTGTCTTTTCTTTAGGTAAACAGTTCACATATTGCTGAATTAGATACGAAACTATAATTCGACTACGAAGTAAATCCTAACATAATCTGAACAGAAATAATATGTAATATTATATTTTTAGTTTTTAATTATTTTATTCAATATAGAGAAGCAACGTAAATAAAAGGGCATGCAGTCGTATCTGCAGCCCTTTTTAGGAGGAATTCAAGACACCATTAGGACACGTATCGGTAAACAGGTTCAAAAATAGTATGTGTGAAAAGAAAAAGTCCTATACCAAAAGTAGACAGGATCTTATCTTTTTTACATTTTTAAAAATGAAATGCTGTCCTTTTGAAATCAGTACAGCACACATTTGGTTTGTAATGAAATTAGAAAAAGTATACATGAAAATGGCAGACAACTATTTTGTTGCCTGCCGGTGCCAGTGGATTGAATGAGTTAGTCAATTCAATAAATTGTGCTATCTCATTACCAGAAGAGTGAAGCCGCTAGTTCAAACGGCTTAGACATAGTTTGTCTAATAAAGAAAAAATTATGAGTAGAAATTTTGTTTGCTCTATATGAAAAGATAAATAGATATTCATCAGACAAGGATAATTTAGCATATCTTGAATAGGGTGTAGGAACGAATTAAAGAAAGGGATATTTGTTTAGGAAGGGACTGACTCAGGAGTGGGACTTTCGGACAGGGTTTGGGGAGCGGTGATTGCCTTTGGCATTGCGACTAATATCGTTGCTTGTATAATGGCGGTATACATTCAAAAATATGAGCTAATGATAAATCATCTTACAAATATTTTATTTTTAATAATTATCTCTTTAACGTTTATAAAGATGAAAATTAACAGATGGGTGGCTTTAGGATTTACATTAGTTGTAATAGAGAAAGGTATTAAAGCGGGCTATGACTTCTACACACATAATTATTATAGTGTCAGTTGGAGTTTAGCTATCATTGTCTATTGCATATACGAGATGGAAAAGTATCATATTGAAATAAACGAATTGGCGCAACAAAAAGGTGTTAGTAGGTGGAATTCTTTTTAAAATACTATAAAAAAGACACTACAAGAGTGTCTTTTTTTTGAAAATACTCTATAATTAACTTTGGGGAAGGTAATGTTAGAGTATTCGTTTAGCATTATCTTTATATTTGATAAACCATGAAATCGAAAGATTTTGTGGTTTATTTTATGAACAATAGATATTACAGTATTGGCAGTGAGTTATTAACCATTTTAAGCATTAGGGGAGAATGGATTAAAAGTCTAACATCGAATAACGGTTCCGGAATATAGTGTTGCGAAATGATCTCCCATATCCCAAACGGTACTTGCCTGTATATAGCCCTTAAAGCCTTCTGAAGAATAATAAATCTCTTTTGGTATACTTTCTTTAGTTTGGAAATGTGCTTTAGAGTACTTTACATAATGGTTTTTAACAACTTTTGCTTCTGGAACAATAGTGTTTTTTTGTTCCAATTTTGGCCTAGCACTAGAAGGTGGTATGAATTTTATATTGTCTTGGTAATTAGGATCTAAGGTGTCAGCTTGTACACTGTGTGACGAAACAAAGGTGCTTAGACTACTTCCCGCGATTAAAGTTGCAAATACTAACTTTGAGAATTTTGTTAATCTACTCATTCTATAATCTCCTTTTTATTATTTTGTAAGGTATCTCCTTACACCTCACAGTCTATATCCACTACAAAAGGGTGTACATACATATTGATAGACAAAATTCTACAAAATACCGCATGTTTTTGGAATTTATGTATAATAATCCAATGTCTAATAATCTATCAAAAGTAAAAAGGTAGGTCTTATATAAAAGAAAATGAATAATTTATGCAGGTAATGTATATGGAATTATTGTTTAAATATTCTAAAATGAGTTGATAAAGATGTTGGTAGGTTTTTTGGAAAACAAATAATTCCCTAGGTGAAATTTGGAAGGAAGATTCTCTGTTAGAGTTTTTATAAGGGAATTCATTTTCGTAGATTCAAAATGTAAAAATAACTAAAAGAGCAAGTGTTTCAATGGGTAAAAAGCTATGTTGAGTCTTTTTTCTCTGTCGGTGGTCGTCTAATCAATGAAATGACGGATGCTTATGATAGTTTGTGTCTAGCAACATTCGTGTATAAACGAATGAATTAAGAAAAGGGTGAAATATTGGATAACTCGAAATGGATGCCTTTAAGTAATGTTGATGAGGAAATTTGGATAGGAACAAGAGTTAGGTTGTACAATGTTGGTATGAATAGAGAAGATAAAGAAAATAATTTCTATGAATATATTATTTCTTATATCTACGACAACACTAACTACTTACAACTAACTAATTTAACAACAGGAAAAGCAGGTTATATTATTTGTGTCATTGAAAAAGAATTACCAAATAATTATGCTTTGGGCAGAACATTAAAGCAAAGAATAGGTTTAGAAAATACCTATTTTAGATTTGAATAATCAACAAATAAGGGAAGCACCAACTCTAAGGTGTCTTCCCTTATTTTATACTTTTTATCAATAATCAATATTAACAGAGCCTAAATAAAAAAGTGAGAAAAATGATAAACACTCTTCTCACTTTCATCAATTAGGGTGGCATATACATAAATATGCGTTTGGGTGGATTTTGGATGAAAAATCCACATGCATAGTATAACAAAAAAATTATGGCTTTTCGCATGTAATATTGCATATGAAAAATAGTAAAGTTTTAAATTTTAATATTAACAACTTATATATATGTGTTACAATGTAATTCTCTAATTTATTTTATTCTCCTATTTAGAATTTATAGTTTAGTGATTCAATAATACAAAAGTGGTTGTAATAAATAGATAAAACGATGAAATAATACAGTTAGAATGGTTAAAAGGCAGTTAAATATAAGTATTAAAAGAAATAAATTTACTTATTTATGTTTAGTGAATGTAATATGGTAAGAATTTCATCCGATTGGATTAGCACTAAACTAGATTTTTATCCAAACAAATCCAATAATTATTTTTTAAATGAAGTATATGTTGCATCAAGTTTATTTGGAATAATTCGTAGTCTAATAATTGCTGAATCTAGAAAAATAACATATTCGAAAGGAGAGCAGATAAAACTCTGTCTGTGAAAATTAAATCTCTAAATTATAAAGTGCGGATAATAGGATGTAATTGTGGTTTCATTTCGAATGGTACCATAAATGAATGTGGAAAAGTAAAGGAGAAAAATTTAAATAAACTATATAAGTAGTAAAAATGAAAAGGAGAAGTAGCTAGTGTTTAATATAAAAGAAAGATTGGGGCAAATAAAGCTTAAAACGAAGTTGTCTATGGCATTTATAGCAATATTAATTATACCAAGCCTTATCGTAGGAGTATCATCTTATAATAAAGCAAAAACAGATCTTAATGAAACAATTCTACAATCAGCAAAAGATAATATAAGTATTTTAGATAAGATTGTTGATGATGAATTAGAAAATAAGCATACAGATATCACTCATTTTGCAAAGGTACTCACACAAGGGGATTATAATCCTGAACAATCGCAAAATGTACAGAATAAATTTAATCAATATATACAGTTACATCCAGAGATAGAAACGATTTATACGGCATCCAGTAACAATCAATTTATTCATGCACCTGTTGGAAAAATACCAGAAGGGTTTAATCCGCTAGAAAGCAGTTGGTACAAGGATGCAGTAAAAGCAGATGGAGAGATTATTGTTTCATCTCCATATAAATCAAAGTCTACAGGAAATATGGTAATTGCAATTGCAAAGCAGAATGCAGATAAAAGTGGTGTCATTGGCGTAGATTTGAATATTAAAGATATCGTAAAAACATCCAAAATGATAAAAATTGGGAAGCAAGGATTTGTATCTATAGTTAGTCAAGATAAAACTATAGTTGTTCATCCATCACTAAAACCTGGAGAGAAATTAGATAAAACTTTAGTGGATGAATTGTACAAGACAGAAGATGGAGTAATTACTTATAGCCTCAATGGTGAAGATCGAAACATAAGCTTTAAGACAAATAAAAAAACAGGTTGGAAAATAGCTGGCGTAATGCCTACGAAAGAAATTGAAGAAGCTACCAATCCTATTTTTTATAAAACGCTCACTATAATAGGTGCTTCATTATTGTTAGGTGGAATTGTAATTCTATTCATACTCAAATCTATAATTACTCCACTAAGACAATTAGTCATTTCAGCTCAAAGAATTAGTCAAGGAGATTTAACCGAGAAAATAGATATTCGTTCAAAGGATGAACTTGGTCAATTAGGTGGTAGTTTCAATACAATGGCAGAGTCGTTACGTAATATTATTTCTCAAATTAACACATCTGCAGGACATGTAGCTGCGTCTTCTGAGGAACTAACTGCTAGTGTAGAGCAAGCAAGTGTTGCGACAGAACAAATTACAAAAGAGATGGAAGAAATCTCGAACAGTGCAGAGGTTCAAAATAATGAAGTTGAGTCTGGAGCTGAATTAATTGGTGAGGTAACACGAAATATTCAATACGTAGCTGAGAATGCTTCTGAAGTATCGGCTTCATCCATATACACTAAACAAAAAGCCAATGAAGGTGAACAATTAGTAGAACAAACTGTAACACAAATGCAGTCTATCCATCACTCTGTTTCTCAATCCGATAATGTCATAAAATTATTAGATAAGAAATCACAGCAAATTGGCAGTATATTAGAAGCGATTCAAAATATTGCGGAACAAACAAATTTATTAGCATTAAATGCAGCGATTGAAGCAGCTAGAGCTGGGGAACAGGGGAGAGGGTTTGCAATTGTTGCCGATGAAGTTAGAAAGTTGGCGGAGCAATCATCCGGATCTTCAATGGAAATTGGAAGTTTAATTAAGGAAATACAAGCAGACGTACATGAGACTGTAAAAGCTATGAATGAAGTAGGCGTAGAAGTACAGTCGGGAATTAAAGTTGCTAACGATACAAAACAAAGTTTTTATGAGATTTCAAAATCTGCAAATGATATTGTGTCAAAAGTGCATGATATGGTGGAACTATCTAATACAATGACTACTGATGCAATGAAAGTCGATACATCGATTGATCAAATAGCTATGGCTGTAAAAGAAAATTCTTCAAGTATGCAAACGATAGCTGGTTCATCTGAGGAACAACATGCTTCTATGGAAGAGATAAATTCTTCAGCAATACAATTAGCACAGATGGCGGAAGAACTTCAAGAGTTAATTGGTGGATTTAAGATTTAAGTTGAGATTCTAGGAGAGAATGCTAGAATCTTGTTACAGAGTGGAAATGAAAAATCTTATAACATAGTAAATAAGTATAATATGTACTCTCTATGCGTATTGAACAGGCAGATAAGCCATTTAAAAACCCTCCATTTGGAGGGTTTTTAAATACATTTACATTAAATTTGTGGTGGTGCACCACCATAATCGCCAACACTATATGAAGGAGCAGGATAATGCCCATGAGTAGCAAGCTGATCTGTTTTAGAAAACTGAAAAATTCCCACCGTTAATACCCCAATAAAAGCAATGCTTGATAATAATAAGCTAATTTTTTTCATTATTTTAACACTCCTTTTGCGATTGATTTTTGTCTTGCTTGATAACAAATATGGAAATAGTCACTTACTTTTTGGTGGTTCTCTAATTGTCTACATTTTGTGGCAAATAATTCGGCGTATTCGACAACATATTCCCATAATTCTTCTTCCTCAAAGTATAAGATTCCTTCTTGAATGATTTTTTCTAATTCTTCCAATGGAATATTTTCATTTAATTTTTTTAAAATAGAGAAGTGGTGTGTATATTCTTCGTTATGAATCTCTCTGCAAATCTGTAGTCCCTTATCAATGAGTTGGCTGGCCGTTGAGTGTTCTCCTAACTTATAATGTTCCTTAGCTTGTAGGAAGATGGCCTTGAAGTGTGTAGGGATTTTCTCTGTTACTTCTGAAAGGTGACGAATAGCTAAAGTAGACATACTTTGATCAGAATACAGCCACCCCATAGTATTTTTTACGTATAACAAGGAATCTTCTTCCCTATTTTTTTGTAGTAAATCAATTGCACAATGTAGATATTCTTCTGCTTGTTCGTACTGTTTTAAATAGATGCAGCAACCACCTAGCAAACTATTACAAAAGGCTGTTTTTACTTCATAACCTTCGTACTTTGAAAAGATTGCTCTCGATTTATTTGCGTATTCGATAGAAGCGAGATTGTTATAGGTATGGTGATAGAAAGTAGCAATTCTATAGTAAAATTCGGCGTGTTCAATTTCATCTGGTATAGCTACCAATATTTTTTCTGCTAGTTTATAATGTTCCTCTGCCTCAGTATAATTTGATATAAAAGTGGAATGAATGGATTTGAAAAAATGATAATAGAATTGTAGAAATTGATCTGTAGGCATATCATAATCGCTAATAGTATCAAAACTATTTTGTTGAATACCAAGGCTATCTGTTAAGACCTTGTAACGAAATTCGAGTAGTGAATAGTATAGTAACAAATTTTGATCCTGATGCTCTTGATTCGGTTCAATGCTTAACTTATTAATTTTTTCATCAATTTTCTTTTTTAGATTAGTAGCTTTTATAACTTGCTGAGATAGCATAGATCGATACCAGTCGTTCAATAGAGAGGTTAATTGCTCATTTCCTTTTACTGAGACACTCATAATATACGCCCCCATTTTCTAAAAAAATCCTAATCCAATTTAATTATAAACATCATAACAAAATAGAAGAAAAAATGGAGTGATATTACAATATTTTTCAAGAAAATTCATAAAAAACAATCAATTCGTGTCGAATATACGTAGAATAAAACATCCAAAAATAATCAAAAGATGATATGAGTCTTTATACGTTCTATTAGGTGAACTAAGAAACTGTGATTGAAGATTTATAAAATTTCTTTTTCTTAAAACGATCAATTATGTATTAATTTTTAGATTGTTTTATCGGATAAATATAGTATGTATCACCACCAAATGTATAAATCTTGCGTATGTAAATAAGAAGAGAATAAAGGAAATAAAAAAGAACTTGTAAGAATTCCTACAAGTTCTTTTTTAGATAATGTAAAAGGTGAAACAGACTATGTCATTATTTGTAATAGTAAAATTATCTTACGTATGGTTTTGTTTTATTTTATCATTTTAGCCAAGAAGACTCCTTCCTCAAGGGGCGTGAAGGGTCACAGTCCAGTGAGTAGGTGGGAGATGAATTGGCCTCGAACAAGAGATGGCAGGAAGCCATCTTAATTGTTCGGCATATAGAAAGTATTACTCTACTATCTATCGAATGTATGTTTGGTGTGTAATAGTCATATACCGAAATGGAGGTGAATCAAATAATGATTAATAAAGCCTATAAGTTTCGTATCTATCCAAATCAAGCACAAGCAATTCTAATCAACAAAACGATTGGGTGTTCTCGCTTTGTATTCAATCATTTTTTATCCTTATGGGATCACGCGCATACAAAGAGACAGGAAAAGGCTTGACCTATGGTATATGCTCTGCCAAACTACCTGCCATGAAGAAAGAGCTTGTTTGGCTAAAAGAAGTGGATAGTATTGCGATTCAGTCGTCTGTTCGCAACCTTGCGGATGCTTATACGCGCTTTTTCAAAAAACAAAACAGCGCACCGCGCTTTAAATCTAAGAAGAACAACGTACAATCTTATACCACAAAACAAACAAATGAAAACATTGCCGTTGTAGGGAACAAAATAAAGTTGCCGAAACTAGGCCTTGTTCGATTTGCCAAAAGTCGCGAAGTAGAGGGGCGTATTGTAAATGCTACAGTTAGACAGAACCCTTCTGGTAGATATTGTGGATATCAAAATAAAGACGTTAAAAATCTAAACCTACGTGAATGGGACTGTCCTTCTTGTCGTACACACCATGATAGGGATATTAACGCAAGTATCAATCTAAAGAGTGAAGCGATAAGGCTTCTAACCGCAAGGACTGCAGGGTTAGCCTAATCAATTAGAGTTCGATAGAACTCTTTACTTAGGAATCCCTCACTTCTAAACGAAGTGAAAGTGGGGGTAGTTCAAAGAAGATGTACTATATTGAAGATTTGTTCTTATTGTTGATTAAAGGGAAATTTAAGACTGGTAAGGGGAAAGTGCATAAAAGAGAAAGTCTCCTTTATTTATTCTGAAAAGATAATTCAAAAAGCTATTTGTGTATAGAATAAGCTATGCATAAATTCATCAACATTGGTGACAATAAATAAGAGAATCAATATATAAGCATAAACTTGTTAAAGCTCAGTGTAATTCTATAAATAGTAGATGTAATTATCTGAAAAATAACATTATTTACTTTTCGAGTAGGATAAGTAGAAAAAAGGAAGTTTTTCTTTGAAGAAAGCTCTTTTGACAGGAATAGATTTTTTCATAACTAGAACAAATAAATTAATAATCACATATACTGTATTGTCGTTAAAGCAAGACATTATTTTCTCAGAACAAGGGAATCACTAGAAAAATACGTGATTCCTTTATTCTTCAATATAATGTCAATAGTTGATTTGAAATAACCGAAGAAATAAAATTTTTGTTAATGGACAATCACATAATTTTAGGTATAGTAGGTTTATAATTTAGACTATAAAAATTAATGTATCTTTTATTATTTTAACCAAGAAGACTCCCTCCATAAGGAACTCACAGCAAGTATGGGTAAGTGGGAGTAGTTCAAAGCATGCAATATTGTTTGATTTGGCTAATGCATAGATTTCTCATCTCAGAACTGGTGTAAGAATTATAATGTTTATACCATTCTATTGTATTTTCTAAAGTCTGTTGTAGGGACCATTTTGGCTGCCAATTAAGATTGAATTTTGCTTTGCTAATGTCAAGGTTTAGTAAATTTGCTTCATGAAAATTTATTGGACCTATATTTTCTGCTGTCCAATCCCCGCAGCCCCAAATATCTAGTAAACTGGTCACTAATTTTTCTACTGAAACAATATTGCTTAGGGATGGCCCGAAGTTCCATGCTCCTGAAAAAAGGATACCATTATTTATAATTTTTTCTGTAAGGAGTAAATACCCGCTTAAAGGTTCTAGTACATGTTGCCAGGGTCTAATAGCAGTAGGATTTCTAATAATAATCTTTTTGTTTGATTCTAATGCTCGTATACAATCGGGAATAATTCTATCTATTGACCAATCACCACCACCAATTACATTACCAGCTCGAACACTTGCAATTATTTTCTTGTGTTGAGAAAATTTTTCTTCTGAAAAGTAAGAATTACGATAGGAAGAAATTAAAAGTTCGCAGCATCCTTTGCTTGAGCTATATATGTCATGGCCGCCCATAGGGTCAATTTCACGATAACCCCAAGGCCATTCTTTATTTTCATAGCACTTGTCACTTGTCACCATAATTCCTATTTTAGCTGATTCATGTAATCGAATTGCCTCTAGTACATTCATAGTTCCTACAACGTTTACCTCGTATGTTTCTCTAGGATATTCATATGAATACTTAACTAGAGGTTGGGCAGCTAAATGGAATACAATTTCAGGTTTATAATCTGTAAAAACCTTATTTAATTTATTAAAATCTCTAATGTCTCCACGAATATCAATTATATTATTTTGAAGGTTAGTAATGTTAAAGTTATCATTTTTATTTTTAGGATCTAATGAATATCCGATTACAGCAGCACCTAATTCATTCAACCATAGGGATAACCAAGAACCTTTAAAACCAGTATGTCCAGTAATTAAAATTCTTTTTCCGTAAAAAGCATTATTAAAGTTTTGGTTTAACAATTAGTCCACCTCCTTTAGTACCCTATTTTTAGGGAGTTAGGTATAAATGTTTATTATTTTTATACCAATTAACAGTTTTTATAATTCCTTCTTCAATATTAATTCTAGGTTCCCAGGAAAGAGAGTTTTTTATTTTTTGCACATCCGCTTCAGGAACCCATCTTTCATTTGTTCTAGAGGAAATTGCACCGTAATTTGGTCTGGAATTGGTTTTCAAATGTTTGAATAATAATTCTACATAATGTTTCAAGGGGTGAATAGTGCCGCTCCCAATATTAAAGATTTCATTTTGTACAGTAGTATTTTCTACTGCTAGGATACAGGCATCTATTACATTTTCTATATAACAATAATCTCTTAATTGATTACATAAAGTTAAATTTACATCTTTGTTTTGTAATACTCGCAAGATTATATAGCTAAAAATTTTATGCGGCTCTTCGCCTTCTCCGAATATGCCAAAAGGTCTTAATGTTATAAGATTAATATTGTTTTCGCTAGCAATTTGATGGGCGAGTATAGTAGCAGCAGCTTTGGTACTTCCATAGATGTCCACAGGAGTTAGTAACATATTTTCATGAATAGGTTCCATCTTGTTACCGTATTCAGAACTACTCCCAAAATTGATGATTTTTTTACAATTCACCAATTTTGCTGCTTGAATAATGTTACAAGTCCCTATAACATTTGTTTCTATAGCATGGATGTAATCTGTATGGGCAGAATTTACACCATAGGCTGCCAGGTGAAAGATATAATCGGGATTAATTTTCTTTATTGCATCTTGTACTTGTTTTTTATCTCGTATATCTATTTCATAGGTTTCAATATATTTTAGAATATCCTTTAGTCTCCAAGAGTTTGATGGTGTTCTTATGAAAAGAACAATTTTTGCTTGTAAATTTAAAAGTCTTCGTGCCAAGTGAGAACCAATAAAACCGTATCCACCAGTAATAAGGAAAGTTTTATTTTTAAATGAAGCAATCATAGTGATAATCTATCCTTTATTAAGATGTATTTTTAGTTGCTGAAATAAATAGATTTATTTTTAAATAAGGAAAGTATCAGTCTTAATTGTGATGAGGGGAGGGGTATTTAAAATAATTTTTTATTGTTGTTGTATCAATTTGGTCAGCAAATAAAGAGGAGGGAGATTTTTGAAAAGTATTATGAAGGGTATGACATGTCTTGTTCAATTGTTCAATATAAGGAATGTATATATAATCTAAAACTGCTGGAGGTAATTCTAAAGTTTCTTGTTTCCATAAATCGAACTCATTTGGATTAATAATTTGCATACTTCCAAAATGAAAAGCTATTAATTCATCTTGATCAATAAAAACTTTATTATCTGTTTTGGATATAGAACTGCTATTTAAAATGACATTCCAAGGTGCTGCATCAATACCTTTATGAGTCATGATTTTTATATTAGAAAAGATGTTAGGAATGTGATTTAAATATTTTTGGTCACCCCATCTATTCATTTCAACATCATATTGATTATTGCAATATTCTAGGCATTTATCTTTCCACCATGTTAAAATTTCTTTACTATTTTGATCGTTTTTGAAGCCTACTAAACCAGCTTGGTATATACCGTGTATGCTTTCAATTTCAGTAGAGCTTCTTTGAGGGCAAAGGAATACAGAGTATTTCCACCATTCATCAAGAATGATATTAGGTGCTGTAAAGAAATACATATCAGCATCACAATATATAATGTGATCAACTTCCGGATAAAGACTAAGGACATGTAGACATAGGGGTGCTTTTAATGTCCAACAATATTCTTGTAAACTTCTATCATTTTTTATACTGAGGAGTTCATGATTTTCAATATCCTTTACCGGAATTAGTATGGCGTGCTTTAATTTTAATTTTTCTAATATTTGATACGTTAAATCATCCATACAACAAATCCATACAGTAAATTTAGCGTTGAAATTTTCTAAGGAATAATAAGAGGTCAATCCTTGGATTAATCGCTCTTTACTTATAATCATGGAAAAGTTCATAAAATGATTGGATTGATTCATTTTTCTTCTTAATTGTGAATCTTTATATAAAGTTTGAGCTTTATTTATATCTTTTTTACTTAAAAATTGTTTAGTATCTTTATTGAATTTATCCTTTAATTGCTTTAAAACAAATTGAATTCTCTCTAAATACGGAGTGTAAATATGGTTTAATATATTATTGGGTATTGAAATTTCTCCCAAAGACCAAAGATCAAAATCATTTTCAGTAAAGATAGTAATACATGCAAAATGGTAAACAACTAGTTTGTCGTTTTCAATAAATATATCGTTTTTAGTCTTGTCAATTTTGTAATCGTTATTATATATACAGTTCCAAGGCGCAGCATTTATACCTAAGTTATTTGAAATTTTTACTTTTGGAAAATATATAGGGATATAATCTAAATACTTTTGGTCGCCAAATTTTCCCTCCTCAGCCTCGGCACTGCACCAATCTATACATTTATTTTTCCACCATCTTACACTTTTTAGTCCATAGAGATCATTCTTAAATCCAATTAGACCAGCCTGATATTTTCCATACATTTTTTCTACCCAATCACGATCTCTTTGGGGGGTTAGGAAAATAGAATGGTCACCCCATTCCTCAAAAATAATATTAGGGTCAGAGAAAAAGCATAAATCACCATCACAATATAGAATAGATGGTAAATCATAATTGACCAATAAATATTCTATCAAGACAGATTTTAAAGTCCAACAATATTCATTTACTTTTCTTTTTCTCTTAATTGCTTTTAATTCACGATCTTCCAATTCTTCAACTTGTAAAAGGTTTACATTAATTAAACTCATTTCTTTTAATAGTGAATATGCAAAAGGATCTATACAACAAATCCACAATGTGAATTTTTCTGAGTACTGCATTAATGATTGCTGTAAAGCAATAATTTTCAAGACATACTCACTACCTACAATGACGCAGAAATGATTATTTAGATCATGTTGTTGATTATAGAATTGGGGATCAATTCTTTTTTGAGTATTTTTTTTGGAGAGATTTGAAGCTTTAATTCCTGTTGAAAGTGGGTTAACTATTTTCTCATTAGAGGGGATATACAATCGAGGTAAACTTATTTTTTTATCATTAGAGTTCAATGCTTATTCAGTCCTCTCCACTAAAATTTATTTGGATTCCAACTTTCATTTACAGTTTTTAAATCTTTAGGTGTATCGACACTAGCCCAAAAGTCATTGTGTTCATAGACTGCGAGCTCATTGTCTTTTATTAAATTTCGAAGAGGATCTTCTTCTAGAACACAATCATCATTATTACTTAAATAATCGAATATTTCTTTGTTAAATACAAAAAAACCGCCATTAATTACTTCATCAAGTAATGGTTTTTCTTTAAAATCAATAGCAATTCCATCTTCGACCGCCAATAGGCCGTATTGACTATTTTTTTTAATTCCAGTTAATGTAGCAATTTTTCCTTTTTCTTTATGGAATGCTATTAGTTGATCAATATCTATATTGGCTAATCCGTCACCATAAGTTAATAAAAAGGTTTCACCCTGTACAAAGGATTCAAGTTTTTTTAGTCTTGCCCCGGTCATTGTATCAATTCCTGTATCTATAAAGTGTATATTCCAATTTTCTAATTTCTGAAGTAGCGTATATTGACTGGTTTTAAAATTCAAACTAAAGTCATTCTCTTTCCAGCTAAAGTCCATAAAATATTCCTTAATTTTCTCACCTTTATATCCTAAGGGCAAAATGAAATCAGAATGTCCATATTTTCTATACCAATTCATTATATGCAAGAGGAGAGGCTTTCCTTGAACTCGAACTAATGGTTTGGGAATGTCCTCTAAAATTCCTTGCATCCGAAGCCCTTTTCCGCCACACAAAATTATGACTTTCATAGATTTATTTCCTTCCTCTCTATATATTTTACTAATTTAAACTATGTAGTTTGTTTGGTAAATGTATACACGGTTGTACCATAATGACAATCAACTAAAAAAAATATGTTAGATTTATAATTCAGATGCTGATTAAACGTGGAGAATACACATTGTAGTTTATCATTAATTATATGTAAATTAGGTTCTTTTAAAATCTATGCTTTAGTTTATTTAATATTAATGAAAGAAATTGCTTGTTCTTAAGATAAAAGAAGGGGAAGGAAATCAAGGGAATTGAAGAAGCTTATAATGAAATATCCAAGAAGACAAAATATAAGATAAAGTATGGAAGTAAGTAGTCGTGAATGCACTACATAAGCAGAATATGCTGATCGCATAAATGATTATACAGAAATCAACAGAAGAATAACAAAGGGAATTAGTCATTTGAAGGAAAATGGAACAACTATTTTTACATTTTATAAATTCAAAAAAGAGCACCGCATAAAGGTGCTCTAGTGATGGAACTAATTTTGTAAAGAACTATTTATTCAATAAAGAAGGACTTACGAATTATTATATGAACGTTTTGTTAATTAAGTGTGTATCAATTAGACAGGAATTTTATTTCTCTACACCTATTTGATTTTACGGGCCAAATCATGTTAAAAGTAAGAAGAAAATTATTAAGTTAATGTTATTTTGTTTAAAATAACATCCCAATCGGAATCATCACCTTCCCATCTATCCTGATAACGTGGGAGTTCAATTGAACAAACCCTCGATATTCCCCAATTTTGTTCAACAATATTAGATATACCCTCCTTGAAATTAACAATAAGGATATTAAAATCCTTATTTGTAATTTTAGATAATACGTTTTGCAATTCAACCGCTTCATCTCGATTTCCCCAAATTCTAATGAATAAAATGGATTCACTACTATTTATTTTTTCAAGGAATCGATTAATTCTAGTGTCTAATTTAGCTTTAAAAGAAGGATAGGTTGATTTCAAATCCTTTTCTGAATTAATAGGAAAATCATGCATTGAAAAACAATTATAATAAGTGTCCTTTATACAGTAGGTAATTCGTTCTGCCCATTTAATTTGATTATCAAATTCTGATTCAATAAGACCGTAACTTTCGGAACCTTCTATAACCATATTTTCCAACTTCATGAATTTTTTAAATCGATTTTGAAGTAATCTGTTTACATCTGAAAGTGATGGATAATAAAACCAATCTAAAGGTCCAGAAAATGTTCTTAAATTGTGTCTTTTGATTTGGTTGGTGACTTGACACAATCCTCCTAAACTTACAATTACGCCATAGGATTTTTGTATATCTTCTAGGTTCATCCTCATCATCCTTTATAAAAGTAATTTAAATTATCTGTTCAGTATATGATGCAATAACATATTGATGTGGACCTATATATCAAAGTACATAGAGCTAAGACATTTGTATAAATTTAAAAAGTCAAATACCTAAGTTGAGGGATTTCATCTTTGACGTTATATCATGGAGTTATTATTGGAATGAAAGCTGGTAGGGATATTGCGCCAGAGTTATATTTTCTGCAGTAACTTAATTTAGAAAACTGTTCTTGATTACTGTAGTAAAATTGTTGTTTTTTAAACATTACTTATCCGGATTCATGAAAAGTATTTTAATGTATTATTTTATATAACAATATTTAGTTTTAATATTAAAACTAAAATATGGAAGTAACATAGGGGATTCACGCATATAGTAATGTTAATGGTAAAATTAACAAAATTTTCATTTAAATCAGATAAAACTATGATGTTTTTAACTTATAATAATGTTACTACGATGAAAAAATGGCTACTAATTAGTTAATTTAAAAATCAATTTTAGATAGGAAGAGGATAATGAAGACCAGAGATAGTTATAAAATTATTGTAATTGGTGCTGGGACAGCAGGACTATCTTCTACTGCACATTTATTACGAAATGTACCCCTATTTAAAGAAAGTATAGCAATTATTGATCCATCAAAAAAACATTACTTTCAGCCACTATGGAGTTTAGTGGGGGGAGGAATTGTTTCAAAGGAAAGTACGATGCGTAATCAGGAATCGCTTATTCCAAAAGGGGCAACGTGGATCCCTAAAAGTGTTGTTAAGTTATTTCCATCTGAAAATAAGATACTTTTAGATGACGGACTGCTACTTGAGTATGAAATTCTTATTGTAGCAGCTGGTATACAAATAAATTGGGACAGTATTAAAGGCTTAAAAGAGTCTATTGGCACTAATGGGGTATGTAGCAATTATTCTTATACATCTGTTGATTCTACTTGGAGAGAAATCGAAAAATTTAAAGGAGGAAATGCGCTTTTTACCCACCCTAATACTCCTATTAAATGCGGTGGTGCTCCACAAAAAATTATGTACTTAGCAGAGGAGTATTTTTGTAATAGTGGTGTAAGAAACAGAAGTGAAGTAATGTTTTATTCTGCAAACAATAACATATTTCAGGTTCCACGATATGCAAATACTTTAGAACAAGTACTAGAAAGAAAGCAAATTATAACGAATTATAATAAAAATTTAGTGGAAATTATCGCCGAAAAGAGAGAGGCAATTTTTGAAGATACGCAAACACTAAAAAGAGAAACCGTACCATATAGTATGATACATGTTGTTCCACCAATGGGGCCACCTAATTTTATTAAAGAGAGTGAGATAAGTGATCATCAGGGATGGGTAGATATAAGCCCTTATACTTTGCAGCATGTGCAATATAAAAATATTTTTGGACTTGGAGATTGTACCAATTTACCTACCTCTAAAACTGGAGCAGCAATTCGAAAACAAATACCCGTCTTAAAACAAAATATTATGGATGTACTTAGCGGAAGAGATTTACAGGCTAAATATGATGGATATACATCATGTCCGATTGTTACAGGATATAAAAGTCTTATACTCGCTGAATTTAACTATGAACATGAGCCACAAGAAACGTTTCCATTTAATCAAGCGAAAGAAAGGTATAGTATGTTTTTACTTAAAAGATATATGTTGCCATATATGTATTGGAATTTAATGTTGAAAGGGATTCTATAGGAGAAGATAAAAAATGGTTACAAAAATTGAAAATCAATTTGAAATAACTAATTGGAGGGAATAGCTATGCTTTTAAAATATTTTTATGATGAAAAATTAGCACATGCTTCCTATTTAGTCGGTTGTCAGAAAGAAGGCGTAGCAATCGTTATTGATCCCAGTCGCTATATAGAACAATATATAGAGTTTGCTAAGAAAGAGGGGATGGAAGTAATTGCTGCGGCTGAGACTCATATTCATGCTGATTTTCTTTCTGGGTCTAGAGAACTTTCTACTCTTTACCATGCAAATTTATATGTATCCGATGAAGGAGATTGTGATTGGAAATATCAATATCTTAACGAAGGTCGATACAAATTGGTTAGAGAGGGCACGGAGTTTAAAGTAGGTCATATAAAATTTAATGTAATACACACCCCAGGGCATACGCCTGAAAGTATTTCTTTTTTAGTAACTGATACAAGTCAAAATAATTATACGAATGATAAACCGATAGGAATATTCACAGGTGATTTTATATTTGTAGGAGATATAGGAAGACCGGATTTATTAGAAACTGCAGTCGGTATTAAGGATACTGCAAAAATAGGAGCGAAACAATTATTTAATTCTATACAAAAAATAAAAATACTTCCTGATTATTTACAAATATGGCCATCACATGGTGCGGGAAGCGCATGTGGAAAAGCATTAGGAGCAATTCCAACTTCTACATTAGGTTATGAAAAGATGTTCAATTGGGCATTTCGGTGTAATGAAGAAAGTGATTTTATATCGACTTTATTGACGGGACAGCCAGAGCCTCCAAAGTATTTTTCATTAATGAAGAATTTAAATAAGTATGGTCCGCCAATTCGTAAGAAGAGAAAAAGTACTGCTATTAATACAGTAGAAGAACTTCAAGAAATTTTGAAGAGCGTTTATCAAATAGTTGATATAAGGGATGTAGAGAGTTTTGCTGCAGGTCATATCGAGAAGTCAATTAACATACCTTATAACAATTCTTTCACAACTTGGTGTGGATGGTTATTAGATTATAAAAAAGAAACTTTAATAATTCTAGATGAGGAAAAAGTTAAAGTAGAGGCAGTTATTAGAGAATTTGAATCTATTGGGTTAGATAATATTATTGCTTTTGCACCCTTAAAAGTAATACAAAGACTTGATAGATTTGAAAGTTACAAAGAAAAAACATCGATTGAATTATATCCGCATATAAAAGGTGGAAGCGTTAAGGTTATCGATGTGCGTAGTAAAAAAGAGTGGGAGGAAGGACACCTTCATGATGCAATACATATCACTTTAGGTAATCTATTTGAACAACTAGATTATATACCGAAAGATTTTCCAATAGTTTTGCAATGTCGAACCGGATTACGTTCCGCTATAGCAGCTAGTATTTTACAAAGAGCTGGTATAAAGGAAGTAGTGAATTTAAAGGGAGGATTTCTTGCATGGAAAGAAGAAGGGCTTCCTTATACAACATGCAATCTCAATGTGTAGGAAAAT
Source organism: Bacillus sp. JAS24-2 (assembly GCF_008274905.1). Classification (NCBI taxonomy): domain Bacteria; kingdom Bacillati; phylum Bacillota; class Bacilli; order Caryophanales; family Bacillaceae; genus Bacillus; species Bacillus sp. JAS24-2. The sequence goes on along the minus strand of NZ_CP031068.1, from coordinate 3,284,478 downwards.
ATTATATGCTAGGTAAGAATAATTAAAAGAAGTTATAGATGACGTGTTAGAAAAGGGAATCATAATTGTCGCAGATTCAGGAAATACATTAGGATTATTAATTGATTATCCAGTTAAATATGAAAATGTAATATTTGTTTTAGCATTAAATAATTTAACATTGGATCCATCTTTTATGGAATGGCAGTGTTGGAAGTACTTAGGTATTATCAATAAGAACCCAATTTAAAATTCTCTTGGATGCAAGAGAATTTTTTTATTGGGAATAGTAAGGGGGAGGGGAGGTGCATTACATATGGGAAAAGGTAGAAGTAATAATGCTGGTAAAAAGCAACCGAATTTTGATGATTCATCTAATTTTGCTAAACAAAGCCAACCGACAGAAAAGAAGAAGAAATAAGAACAGGAGCTCTCTTGATAAAGGGAGCTCCTGTTAAAAGTGGACTGACGTTTCAGAATAACATATCGATGGATTAACCCAATAGCCATAAATACAAGGTTTTAATTTTTCGAAGGGCACCTAATTTAATATTATTGTCCCGCTTTTTTATACTTATTGACGCGTTAAATCCATTTAAAATGCTCCTTAATGGCGTTGGGCGTGACCTTCATTAAAATTTTTTAAACCTAATGGGACTTACCATTAAGAGGGCGAGGATTAAAGTAATCCATGCATTACTATATGAAAACAATGCCATACCAGCCAATGATAATCCTGCAGCTGGAATAGGTAATCCCTTAAAATATCCAATAGTTGGTTTAATACTAAATTTAGCTAATCTTAAAGCACCCATTGTTGGGAATAGGATAAATGCCAAAGAAGTTAAAATAGAAGGTGTTGCTATCGTATGAAATAAAAGCGCAGGAGCGACGCCGAAACTAACAATATCAGCTAAGGAATCCAATTCTATGCCAAACTCACTGTTCACTTTTAATTTTCTTGCAATTCTTCCATCAAGAAAATCTAAAACAGCTGAAAAGAAAATGAGAATGGAGGCTGCTCCTAAATATTCACTCATATTCAAGGTGATTGAGAAAACACCGCACAATAAATTTCCAATCGTAAATAAATTCGGTATAACTTTTACAAGCTGATTAAACAAGTTTGTTCCTCCTAAATTAATTAAACTTCACATTTCTGTAGCAATTTCTATATATTCTTCCGTTATTCTTAAAAATATATGACCACTGTATTACTGTAAGCTAATTAAATTTCGATAAGGGAAAAATTGATTTCTTAAATGTTCCACGGGTTTATAAAAATGTTTAATCATTTTCAGTACGCGTTATTGAATATTAGCACCTGATAGTTGATATTTCGAGTAGTCAGGGATTTTCCGGTTCTGGTGCAAAAAATTAAAGGTAATTAAAAATAATCTCTAAAAAGGAGACATAATGATACTATTATTTTAAAAAGGTTCGTGGTTGGTATCGAATATAAAAAAATAGAATTTTTATACAAAAATCACCCGAAAGGGTGCCTTTTGTACCTCTTAAAATGACTGAAGATGTGTTTACTTGAGTTCATTAGGTAGTTAGAGGTTGATAGACTATCTTTAACGAAAATGTTGAGTAGTTCATCTTCATTATATATCAATTTAATAATGATTGGGGATTTAGAAAGTTCCATGGAAAGTACATATCAACCTGATTGGAAGATTGGAAATTTAATAACTGGTGATACATTTTACTTAACGCAACATTTTGGTGCGCAAATGAAAATTTTTAAAGTCCACACAAATGGTACCCTAGAACGATTCCAAACAATAGAACCAGAATTAAAATAAAGTTTTTGTAGCATCAATTAAATTCATTTCTTTTTATGCAAACACACTTTCAGCGGAACTAACTTCTTCACTATTTTGCGCTGGAAAGACTTTATAAAAAATGGTTACGTTTTCTGATCTTGAAATAACCCTCTCAAATTGCAATCCTGCTTTTTCTAAAAGCTTTACTGCATCAACAATAGAAGTAATTGCTACAAAAGTTTTTCAAATAAAATTTATAAAAGCTTGATAGGTAATACCAAGGGAAAAGACCGTAGCTACTATATGTGCAGTCCATTTAGGCATATTTAAATTTAATACGGTATTGTACAACATTCCATATACGATACAAATGATTAATATGAATGCAATGAATTGAAGAACTAATAAAAATAGCGGTTGTTCCATTTATTCTCACTTCCTTTATTTGATATATTAATATAATTTATTTAAATGTGAAAGTTTTATTTCTATGAATTTCCAAAAAATGTGATATGAAAGGCATAGTAGTAATCACAAGAATTACTGCAAAACTATAAATGGAACTAAAAGTATTATGACGAGATCAGTAAAATAGTAAAGAAGGTCACCATTCACGGCGACCTTCTTTACTATGCGTTATACCCAAATAATTTTAAATCTTCTCCTGAATCTGAAATGATTTTCTCAAATCGTAATCCTACTTTTTCTAAAAGCTTTCCTGAGGCGATGTTATCTACAGAAGTAATTGCTACAATTCGTTTCATGCCGAGCTTTTGTACACCGTATTCGATTATCGCAGAAGCTGACTCGTAGCCATATCCTTTTGAACGGAATGTCTCTAAAAAGGCAAACCCGATATCAACGTCTTCTAATGAATCTCTTTTAATAAGGCCACACATACCAAGTGGAGTGAGATCTTTTTTTCGTTCTACTAAGTAAAGGCCGAATCCAAGTTTGTTATACATATCGATGGGACCGTTTACAATATAATTTTTTGCATCTTCTAAGTTACTAACTCCTTTGTCACCGATAAACTGAATCCATGCAGGATCGTTTACTAACTCAAGAATAAAAGGAGCGTCTTTTATATCAAACCAGCGAAGATTAAGACGTTCAGTTTCAAGAACTATCAATAATTACACCACCTTTAAAAAGTTATAACAATTAGTATGGATTGTGTAAAACAAAAGTGCAACATATTTTAATGGGGGTGTTTGTTCACATAAAGTTCGTTTGTTTTGTATAGAGAGATATCTTATAATTAGGATTGATTGTAAAGAGTGAGATGCTTATACAATGACTCCTAGGTGACTAGGAGTTTTTACTATATAACTATCATTATTACTAAATATGACACACTATACATTCTACTCAAGGAGGTACATAATGAAGAAATTATATAATGCATCGTTTACGTATTTGATTATCGGTTTATTATCAGGGATTTTCGCTAGGGAGTATGGTAAGTATAAAGGGATTTTAGGGTCTACTTTGTTAAATCTTTTGCATACGCATACACTTGTACTTGGCTTTTTCTTCTTTTTAATTGCTTTAGGATTAGCAAAAGTATTCGCGTTTCATGAAGTGCAAGGGTTTAATAAGTGGTTTGTTTTACATAACATTGCATTAATATTAATGTTAGGTTCGCTAGCAGCGAGAGGGCTTCTTCAGTTAAATGGAGCTGACTTTAAAGGGTTAACTTATATTGTAGGGTTTTCTCATTCGTTGATGGCAGTTACTTTAATTTGGTTTATGTTGTTAATAAAGAAATCGTTTAAAATGTAGTGAAAAAGAACTTGTAGCGTGTGCTGCAGGTTCTTTTTTGTATGTTCAGTTTTAATAATCTTATTTTTCTAATTATTTTGTATAAAGATGGTATACTTGTTTTAAAATTAAAAAGGAGAGTTGATTATGGAAATAAAAATTGAACATGTAGTAAATGAATTAAAAGGCATACTTCCTGAAGATCGAGTAGTAATAAATATGACAGTACGAGAGTTACATAGTAAAGATGAATCTTACCACGTTAGTAGTTTACCTGATGTAGTTGTTTTTCCAAAAACGACCGAAGAAGTCAGCGCGATAATGAAAATAGCGAGTCAGCACGGAACAGCTGTCGTTCCATTTGGAGTAGGGTCCAGTTTAGAGGGACATGTAATTCCTTACGAAAAAGGAATTACAATGGACTTTTCTCTTATGAACAAAATACTTGAAATAAGAGAAAAGGATTTTCTTGTGAGAGTACAGCCAGGAGTGACGCGCTCTCAGCTTAATAAAGAATTGAAAAAGTATGGATTATTTTTTAGTGTAGACCCAGGAGCTGATGCAACGTTAGGAGGAATGGCTGCTACAAATGCGAGCGGAACGACAGCGGTAAAGTATGGGGTAATGCGTGATCAAGTTCGAGATTTAGAAGTCGTTCTTGCTGATGGAGTAGTAATACATACCGGGAATTTAGCGGCGAAGTCATCATCAGGTTATCATTTAAATGGTATTTTCGTAGGATCAGAAGGAACACTTGGATGTTTCACGGAGTTAACTTTAAAAGTATACGGTATACCAGAACATGTTATGGCTGCGAGGGCATCGTTTCCAACTATAAATGATGCAGTAGAAGCTGTAATTAACATATTACAAGCAGGTATTCCAATCGCGAGAATTGAACTCGTTGATGAATTATCTATGAAACAAGTAAATTATTACAATGAAACAAGTTACAGAGAAGAACCGACACTGTTTTTAGAGTTTCACGGCAATGAAGCAGGGTTAAAGCAAGATATTGAATTTACGAAAGAAATCGTTCTTGATCATAAATGTATAGAAATTGCGTTTGAGACGGAAACAGCAGCGAGAAATAAGCTGTGGGATGCAAGACATAACTTAGCGTACTCTTACGTGCATAGTTATCCTGGTAAAAAGCTAATGAGTACAGACGTATGTGTACCAATTTCGGAATTAGCTGGAGCGATTCAACATGCGAAAGAGGTATTAGATAAAGTAGGGCTTATTGGCGGTATTCTCGGTCATGTTGGGGATGGGAATTTCCATGTACTCTTAATGATTGACACAAATGATAAGGAGGAAGTGAAGAAGGCAGACGAAATAAATGAAAGTATCGTTCAATATGCTCTTAAACGAGGAGGAACGTGTACAGGAGAACATGGCGTTGGAATCGGGAAACGAAAGTATCAAGAAGAAGAACATGGGGCGGCATTATTTGTAATGGAGAAAATAAAGAAAGCTCTTGATCCGCAAAATATTTTGAATCCGAATAAGGTGTTTCAATTAAAAGATAGGGGCTGAGTGGATGAAAGTACTAGAAGCGATAAGTAATATAGCTGGAAAGTATTTTGCATTTTGGACCGGTTGCTGCACTCCCAAGTGTATTAGCGGCAGTATGGCATAACATTGCAGGGCCAATATTAGCAACCATCTGGTCAAAAAATGCAAAAAATGAAAAGAATACTTTTAGCGATGAAAATGTATCAATAAATATAGAAAAATAGGAATGATAAATAATGCAAAAACGTATTGTACATTTTGAAGGAATGGTTGTATTTTTAGCCACAATTTATATGTATTCGATATATGAGTTTAGTTGGATTATATTTTTTGTATTCCTTTTAGCGCCGGATCTATCAATGTTAGCATATGGGATTAATAATCACGTTGGTGCGAAAATATATAATGTATGTCACACATATATCATATCCATATTAATTGTTCTAATAGGTGTCTATTTTAAGATGGATATCGTTATAATGATTGGCTTAATATGGACAGCACATATTGGAATGGATCGAATGTTTGGATATGGATTGAAATATGAGACGGATTTTAAGGATACTCATATTCAGAGGTTATAAGAAAAAGTATTCATATTTACAGCGGGTCTATTAAAATATTGAACAAAATTCAGTGAATGAATTTCGTTCAATTGTTGAGAAATATATATATAGATAGATATAAATAATCGAATTATGTTATTTTTATGATAATTAAAAGAAGGAGAGTGGATTTGATGAATATACAAATCACTGGCAATGAATTAATTAATAAGATGCTGAATGATTGGTATCGAGATATTAGAGCTCAACGTATAAGTGAAGCAAAAAAATTAAAAGAAGAGATCGATAAAAAGCTTTATATTATCGAATCAGATATAAAGGTTTCATTTCACTATTATCTGTTAGAATTTCGATATAAAGTGCTAATAGATGGTTTAGGTAATTTGAAAAAAGCTTTTGATAAAATAGATGCATTGCCTAAACCAAATGATGAATATTCTAATTATTATTATTATTTATTCAAAGCCATTCATTATACAATTCTTACTAATTATAGTGAAGCTAGCAACTATTTTGAAAAAGCTGAAGGGTTATTAGAGCATATTTCAGATGAAATTGAATATGCAGAGTTTAATTATAGAGTTGCTATATTAAAATACCACTTGCATTACGCATATTCAGCTATTGAATACGCTTCAAAGGCAAGAGATATCTTTGTTAAACAAGCAGGGTATGAAGTGAACATAGCGCTGTGCGAAAATATATTAGGATTATCTTTTTCGGAATTAAAGCAGCATGATAAAGGTGAGGAATATATTGCGTCAGCAATAAACATTTTACAAAAAAATGATGCAGAAATGTTAGTATTAAGAATCAGACATAATTTAGGTTTATTGTATGCGAGTCAAAATCTTTCAGTTTTAGCAATTAGACACTTATCTGAGGTTTCTAAAAAAATGCCTACTCATTATAAGGCAATCTTTTTAGAGGCAAGAGAATATTATAAATTAGGTGAAATAGAAAAAGCGAAGGAATTAATTGAAAGTGGATTGAAGGTTTGTGAGGAATTAAAAAATGATGAATATAGATATCACTTTTTAATTCTAAAGGGATTTTGTCAGCATTTAGAGGTAGAAAAAATAGAAAAAATTATTCTTGAAGGTTTTTCTTACTTTGAAAGAAAAAATTTATCGGAGTATATTCACGAATATACTGAAAGTCTGGCATTAGAGTTTCATAAAGTAGGTAATATAGAAAAAGCAGAAAAGTATTTTTTTATGAGTTATGAAATAAAAAAGAGAATATTTGAAAAAGAAGCATTAAAATAAAGAAAAAACTTGGATTATCTATAATGGGAATAGCAGCTGGAGTTATGGGGTTTTATGGTAGAAGGTCTTTGCAATAAATTAGCTCACAGTGGATATGGTGGAACGTTTATAATTATAAAACCTAATGAAAATCCATATGCTGTCTCTGAAGATACAACGATGCCTGCAAAACAAACCTTCTATTGAACGTGGGTAATTAAACAAGTCACAAATTATAATTTGTGACTTGTTTAAGGTTGGATACTAAATGTGTTGCTTTCAATATTGAAAGCAACTTTTAAGTTTGTGATTAATAGTTAACTTAATAAATTTTGGGTTAAAATAAAAACAAATTTTTAATCAAGTCCCACAAAAAGTACGATAAGGGCGATTCGTCGGTGCAGGCGGAATGCAGTATTCTTCTTGATCTGTAGAATACGCATAAGGATTTGATAAAGCTTCAAGAAGTTTCTCCATTACGCTATAGTCGTCATTTGTAACAGCTGCTTCTAGTGCTTCTTCTACACGGTGGTTCCTCGGGATGATTGATGGGTTATTATTTTTCATCATCTCGTAGGCGTTTTCTTTCGATTCTTCTTGTTTTTCTAATCGAGATTGCCACAGTTTGTACCATTCTTTAAATTCAGGACTATCGAATAGAGGGATATTTTCTAACGTATCAAGAGTTAATGAACGGAATGTATTAGTGTAATCTGCTTTATATTTCTCCATCATTTTTAAAAGTTGCTCAATAAGTGATTGATCTTGTTCTTCGTTGCTAAATAGTCCTAATTTCTTTTTCATTCCAAGGAACCAATTGTTTTCATACTGTACGCTAAATTTCGAAATTTCGTCTTGAGCGATTTTTAGTGCTTCTTCATCATCTTCGTGCAGAATCGGTATTAAAGATTCTGCTAGTCGTGCGAGATCCCATGCGGCCATATATGGTTGATTTCCATATGCATAACGACCTTGTGTGTCAATAGAGCTAAATACGGTTCCTTGGTCGTAATTGTCCATAAATGCACAAGGACCGTAATCAATTGTTTCGCCACTGATCGTTATATTGTCAGTGTTCATTACACCGTGAATAAATCCAACAAGTTGCCATTTTGCGATAAGACTAGCTTGTCTTTTAATGACTGCTTGTAGTAATGCAGTATATCGGTTTTCATGGGATTCAATTTCTGGGTAATGCCTTTTTATCGTATAGTCAGCTAGTGATTTCAGGTCCTCTATTGAACCACGAGCTGCAGCATATTGAAATGTACCGACGCGTATATGGCTACTAGCTACTCTAGTTAAAATTGCTCCAGGTAACTTTGTTTCACGATATGTTGGTTCACCGGTTGTGACAACTGCTAAACTGCGGGTAGTTGGAATATCGAGTGCATACATTGCTTCGCTAATAATATATTCACGTAGCATCGGACCGAGTGCAGCACGACCATCTCCTCGGCGTGAATAGGGAGTAGGGCCAGAACCTTTCAGTTGAATATCGAAACGCTTACCTGAAGGAGTAATTTGTTCGCCAATTAAAAGAGCACGACCGTCGCCTAACATATTAAAATGTCCGAATTGATGGCCAGCATATGCTTGAGCTAATGGATGAGCTCCTTCTGGGAGTGCATTACCAGCGAAAATAGCAATTTCAGCTTCCTTTTTCAGTTCTTCAGGGGTCAAGCCAAGAGATATCGCTAATGAATGGTTTAGTTTAACTAACTCCGGTGAACTTACGGGAGTAGGGGGGATTTCTGTATAAAATGATTGTGGTAAAGTCGTATAACTATTATCTAAATTCCAACCTGTTTCATTATTTTTAGTCATTGTATCTCCTCCTTTTTGTATTTTAAGTTATGTATTTGTACGTATGTATTCTTTGTAAAGTTAACTAAAAGTATAATATAATATTTCCCCTTGCAATCTATTGTAAGGACTTCATTGCACTATGTCTATTTAACAGCAAATTTAAAACCTCCATTTTAAGAAAATGGAGGTTTTTATTATTATTTAATTTTTACAATTATTTTTCCTTTTGCTCTTCCAGACTCTGAATATTCCATTGCTTTTTGAGCATCTTCAAAAGGGAAAACTCGATCGATTACCGGTTTGATTTTTCCGGCTTCAATATAGTTTGCAATAGTACGTAATTGATCCCCGCTTGGCTTCATAAATAAAAATGAATATTGAGCATTATGCTTTTTTTCAAGTGCAGTAAGTTTTTTGCTGGCTAATGAAAATAAGAGAGTTTTAAAGAAGCCTGAACCAAATTCTTTACCGAATCGAGCATTCGGCATACCTGAAACGGAAACAATGTTTCCTCCGCTTTTTATAATATTGAATGATTTTTCAAGTGTTGTTCCGCCGATTGTATCAAATACTGCATCATAATTTTTGAGTATTTCTTCAAATTTTTCTGTTTTGTAATTAATAATTTGATCTGCGCCAAGAGACTTTACTAAATCGGAACCAGCTTCACTAGCAGTTGTTGTAACGGTAGCGCCCATTATTTTTGCTAACTGAATTGCGAAAGTACCAACACCACCAGACCCAGCGTGAATTAATATTTTTTGTCCTTTTTGTAAATGCATAATATCATGTAGTGCTTGATAGGATGTTAAGCCAACGAGTGGAATCGACGCCGCTTCCTCAAAACTTAAATTTTTTGGTTTTAAAGCTATATCATCTTCATGAATGGCTATATATTCCGCGAAAGTACCGATCTTATTTTTTCTTGGACGTGCATATATTGCATCGCCGACTTTAAAACGAGTCACTTTTGATCCAACCTTCGTGATGACACCGGAAAAGTCATTCCCAAGGATTAGAGGCATTTCATATTTCAGTAACATTTTAACTTTTCCATCACGTATTTTAAAATCAATTGGGTTAATACTAGCTGCATGAATTTCTGCGAGCACTTCATACTCATTAATTTCAGGAGTAGGTACCTCTGCCATACGCATTGGGACTTTTCCATATCTATCAATTATCATTGCTTTCATTTCTTATACCTCCAAGTTTTAATAAAAGTTTTGCAATAGCTTCTCAATATCTAATACAAGATTTTTTAATAAACCTAATTTTGTACGTATATCAATATAATAAAAATTCTTTGTACCTTCTTTTCTCATTAAAATAATGCCAGCTTCTCGTAAAATCTTAAGGTGATGTGATACTGCTGGACGGGAAAGGTGTGTTTGCTTCGTAATTTCTCCTACACGTAATCCTGTTTGACATTCCGTTTCCATTAGCACTAATAAAATAGCTTGACGTGTTTCATCACCAATTGCCAATAATACTTTTTGAGAATCAATAAAATCTTTTTTTATAATATTTAATTGTTCTTGTTTATTCATTTCAATCACTTTGCCTCCAGGTAATTAGTCGAAAGGTTTAAGATGATGAACCATTACTTCGATACGGTAATGCTACATGATTGTTGCATGAGGTGCAATATTGAGAAAGAAAATCGAGACGAATGAATTTTTTATTGTTGAAAATTATAGGGAGATAGAAAAGGGATTGGAAGGATTACATAACACAATAGATGAAGTTTTAAAAACAAAAAATGATGTAACAATAAAATAAGCGGTCGTAACCTTGTATAATCCATAAGGTTACGACCGCTTATAATGTTTGTATTATTTTTGATTTTTACGATAGAACATGGTTCAACGTAAAGTACATTCTTTTGTTTTACACTTTCATACAGACACAATTCAGGTGGATTATAGATGTATGAAAAGGTAAAAGGAATTTTGGGGCGTAATCTATTTATATGATAATTCAAAATGAAATATAAGTCTATATTTTAATGTTTTTTTTGATTATATTTATGTCACTGAGCTCAGAACAATGATATGGAGGGTAAATATATGAAATCGAATTATGTACCAGTTTTAATTGTTGGAGGGGGATTATCTGGGTTAGCGTCTGCGTTATTTCTTGCAAAACATAATATTGAGTACTTACTTATTGAAAGGCATCCGTCTACTGCCATTCATCCGAAAGCAGGCGGTCTTACTTTACGTACAATGGAGTTATTTCGAGAATTAGGCTTGGAAAAAAGAATTAAATTGGCAGGTAAAGCATTAGAGAACTGCAGAGGAAGAATAGCGGTTCATACAATAGCTGAGGCGAATAAAGAAGAATTGGAACAAATGAGAGCGACGCAATACGGAAACGATGAAGAGTTACTTCAAAAAATAGAAAAGATTAGTCCATCAAAACAAACTGCGTGTTATCAAATTATTTTAGAAGAGATGATGTTACAAGAAGCGAAAACATTAGGCGAGCAACTATCTTTTTATCATGAATTAGTTTCATTTGAACAAAATGAAAACGGGGTAAAAGCAACGATTCGAAATCGTGAAACAGAAAAAGAAAGTGTCATACATTGTGACTATGTAATTGCAGCGGATGGAGCGAAAAGTAAAATACGTGAGCAGTTAGGGATTAAAACTGAGGGTCGTGGAACCATTGGTGGCTATTATATGAATATTTATTTTGAAGCTGATTTAAGTGAGTTTATACAAGGAGATGCATTCGGTTTTTCGATGGTACTTCATCCGGAGGTTCTTGGTGCACTTATCCCGGTTGATAACGTAAAAAAATGGATTTATCATGTAGCCTACGATCCATTAAAAGGAGAGGGGCTAGAGGACTTCACTATAGAACGTTGTAAACAAATTATTCAAATAGCAATTGGAAGTACAAATGTTGAATCAAAAATATTAAGTGTTTTACCGTGGGAAGCGGCCGAAAGTACAGCGGTGAAATTTCAAGGAAATCGAACCTTTTTAGTTGGCGATTCTGCACATATTATGCCGCCAACAGGAGGATTTGGTTCAAATACAGGAATACAAGATGCGCACAATCTAGCTTGGAAATTAGCGGCTGTTATAAAAGGGAAGGCAAAACCAAAATTGTTAGAAACATATCATGAGGAGAGACACTCTGTTGCAAAATTAACGACAGCTTATGCAAGTAGTTTACTGTTTCGTGCTGCGAATAGAGAGGAAGGCAGTTTGAATAATATGGATGGTTTAGCTGTTACAGTTGGATATCAGTATTGTTCAGAGGCGATTATAGATGATTCAGTCACTCCGCATAGAATGGATAGCATAGAGTTGAACGGAAGACCTGGAACGCGAGCGCCACATTTATGGGGAACGTATGAGGGGAAGAAAGTTTCTACATTAGACTTATTCGGTAACAGTTTTGTATTACTTACAGGAGTAGAAAATAGTTCTTGGGCTGAGGCAGCACATACTGTTTCAGCTAAATTAGGAATAAATATAAAAGGGTATCGTGTTGGCTTAAGTGGAGACTTTGTTGTTCCAGAAGATATTTTTAGCAAATTATATGGTATAGAGAATGGAGGTGCTGTATTAATTAGACCAGATGGCTTTATAGGATGTCGTTCGGAAAAAACGGTAGTAAATCCAGATATAGTATTGGAAGAGGTAATGAGAAATTTATTATGTGATTTTTGAGTAACTACAGAAATATTGTTTTGTGTGCTTCACTGTACTGAAAAAAATATTCACAAATTTCAATAGGTTTGATATGATTAAATTCGACAAGTTAATAGAGGCCGGAGATATTTGAGAAAAGCCATAAATTTATTTAGGGACACAGGAGTGTATTCTAAATAATTTATGGCTTTTTTTATTGAATGAACCGTACAAAATAGGGAGTTACATGTGAAAAGGAGGGCTATAGAAATTAAATAGGATAATACTAGTTTTCTGTATTAATAATATAGAAAACATTTGTAAGATTGGAATTTTAATATAGGTTTATAAAAATAATGAAAGTGTGTCTTCTATTTCGTGTAAATCTCATTAGCTTGTTGAAATTTGCAACGTAGGAAGGATTAGAAGGATGAGAAAGATTATTAGCGTTTTAGTTATTTTCTTTATGACGGGAAGTATCTTTGTTGGGGGAGCTGTTCATGCGAAAGCAGAAGGGAAGCATGAATGGAATACGAATAAGCTTTTAAATATTGCACATCGCGGAGCAAGTGGACATGCACCTGAGCATACTTTTGCTTCTTATGATTTAGTTAAAAAAATGAAAGCGGATTATTTAGAGTTAGATATTCAATTAACAAAGGATGGCCAATTAATTGCAATGCATGATACAGCAGTTGATCGCACTACAAATGGAACAGGCGAAGTACGAGATAAAACGTTAAGCGAAATAAAGAGTTTAGATGCTGGATCATGGTTTAATAAAGCGTATCCAGAAAAGGCTAAGCAAGAGTATGTTGGGCAAAAGGTTCCAACTCTTGAAGAAATCTTCCAAAAGTATGGAAGAAGTATGAAGTATTATATTGAAACAAAATCACCAGATGTGTATCCAGGAATGGAAGAGAAATTGTTGGCGTTGTTACAAAAATATAATTTAGTAGGCCAAAACATGTCTTCTAGCCGTGTTATGATTCAATCATTTAGTAAAGATAGTTTGAAAAAGATTCATAGTATGAATGAAAATATTCCGTTAGTTCAATTGCTTTGGTATTATCCAAATGAAAACAATGAAATTGTTGAATGGTCTGGTATTACACATGAACCGAAAAGTGTAACAAATGATGATTTTCAAGAAATTAAAAAGTATGCAGCTGGTATTGGACCAAACTTACGTAATGATAACGGAGAACTAATTATTGATGAGTCATATATGAAAATGGCTAGGAAAAATGGACTGTTAATTCACCCTTATACAATTAATGAGAAACCCGATATGAGACTGTTAATCAAATGGGGTGCTACAGGAATGTTTACAAATTATCCGGATCGATTACATAGTGTATTAAAGGAAAAATAAGTGGAAAAGGGTATACCAGTGTTTTAGGTATACCCTTTTTAATTTAACTCCCCGATAAACGTAATCTCTTTTTCATAGCATTCATCTGCATCATAAATAATTTCTTGAAAGTGAAGCGTTTTGAAGGAATGACAAACTGAAATTTCCCATGTCTCCCAAAAATCAATTTCATTTGAAAGAAGAATCCATTTTTGAAATTCACTATCTCTATTAAAGAAATTATGAAAGTAGTCCTCATTTTTAAATATGATGATTTGCGAATCCCATAAATTATTTATAGAAATCAAAACAACAACTCGATATGTATGGGTATCGCTCGGTTTCATATTTATTAAATGATTTGCTTGATTTAATAAGGTTTGAATACATAACCGTTTTACTTTTCTAGGTGTTTTACGAGAGTCAATAAAAGCTTGCGAAACTGGCAATAGCATATTCCAATATTCATCGTTATAGAAAGTAGAAGGGAACATTTTTGTATGTTCCTCAATTCGCTTTATCATAGTGTTTGTTTTTCGTTTCATACCACGTATTTTCTTTTCACGCATTGTGAGTCATCTCCATAAATTTTTGTAATGCAGCAGAGTGATATATATCTTTTCTAGTAATAAAAGTAGTAGGAACTTTTTGGAAGCTATTTGGTAAAGGATTGAATGATATGTCATGTTTATGACCATTTAAAATAGACTTCATCATAATTGCTATGCCCATACCTGATTTTACACATGCGAGTATCGCTTCAATTGTTCCAAACTCAAATACTCGCTTAGGTGAAATTCCTTCTTCTTGAAGCCAATCTTCTAATAAATTTCTATAATAGCACCCGTGACTAAATGCAAGTAAATTCATGTCTCCTATGTCTTTAAAGGAAGATAAAGGCTTTTTGCTAATGAGAACTAATTCTTCTTCACGAAATATATTTGTATGAAGTTCGGCATGCTGAGTAGAGCCAGCTATAAACGCTCCGTCCAGTTTTCGTTCTAGTACAAGCCTAATTAATTGTTCCGTCGTATTTGATTCTAAAATTAATTCGACTTTTGGGTATTTCTCATAATAGGCCATTAATATAGATGGAAGTCTTACAGCGGTTGTAGATTCTGTACATCCAATTTTTAAAGTGCCTCTTGGTTCGATCCCATTACTTTGAACTGCTTTAACAGATTGATCCATTAAGTGGATAATTTGTTTGGCGTATGTTAATAAAATCTCACCGTTAGAAGTTAAAGTTACACCTTTTCCGTTTCGATAAAATAAAGGCACACCTAATTCGTTTTCTAGTTGTTTCATACGCATTGTTACGCCAGACTGTACATAGTTTAAATTTTTAGCTGCATGAGATATGTTTTTTTCTTTCGCAACTTCGTAAAATACAGTTAAATCTTTTATATCCAAGTATCATCCCTCCAGAAAAGGTATCATTTTTTTTGATGGATTACATGATAAATCTTTATTTTATATGATATCAGAACTTTCATACAATGGAAGGGGATGGAGGGATTATTGTGTTAATGGAAGAAAGGGTGAATAGTACTTATAAGTGGGTTATGTTAATTTTTGCGACGGTTGCTCAAACAACAGCGACACTTATAACGTATGGTGTTGGAGCGTTTGCTTTATTTTGGAAAGAAGAATATGCACTTACGAATACGGAGATTGGATTGTTAGTAAGTGTTGTAAATATAGGACCGCTATTTTGTATGCTTTTTGTCGGGCGGCTACTTGATCAATACAATGAAAAGTTGTTAATTTCGATAAGTTCATTTTTACTAGGAAGTTCGTTTTTACTGACTAATATGGTCAATGGATTTAATGGGTTACTCTTTGTACTTTTATTAGTAGGAACGTTTTATAGTGTTTCGCAGCCAGGAGGAAGTAAGGTGATAATGAAGTGGTTCTCAAAAGAAAATCGCGGGTTAGCGATGGGGATTAGACAAGCCGGTATACCGATTGGTGGTACATTAGCGGGAGTATTGATCCCGTTTCTTACAATAAAATATAATATGGCCTATGCGGTAAATAGCATTGCATGTATTTGTATAATTGGAGGGTTTTTATTTTTTATATTTTATAAGGAACCATATATTCAAGAGAAAGTTAAACAAGAACGTAGTAAACTTTCTTTTTGGATGCAGTTAAAAGAAGTGATGTGTAAAAAAGAATTGTATGCAATTTATATAACTGGCATTTGTATGATTTCATTGCAAATGGTGTTAGTTGCACACTTTATAAAATTTTTAGTATTGGAACAATCAATCACGCCAATTTTAGCTGGAAAAGTATTTTCCGTTATGTTCTTTTCTGGAATGGTTGGTAGGGTTATATTAGCAGCTACTAGTGATTTGTTTTATAAGGGAAATCGGCGTACCCTCTTATTTATAACTGTTTGTATTTCTATTTTCTTCATTCTAATATTAGTAATGAGCATACATACAATAACGAATGTATTGTATGGTGTAAGTGCATTGTTAGGGTTCTTTTCAATTGGATGGTTTAGTCTTTTTATAACTGAAGTTGCGGAATCAGCAAGTGAAGAATCGGTAGGGATGACAGTGAGTTTTGCACTTACATTAAATCAAATTGCTATTATTGCTGCGCCTGCTTTATTTGGTTATATTGTAGATAAGAAGGGATATACGTATGCGTGGTTATGCATAGTTGTATTACTAACTATTTCAGCGGTTAGCTTATATAGGAAGTATAGAAAATGAAGGAATGTTAGCAATGTAAATTTTTTATGAAGAAAGTCTAAAGAAATGTTGAATGAGCGACATTTCTTTTTTTATTTGTTGTATAATCAAAATGTAAATGAGATTCGTTTTCAATTTCGTTCATTACCTCTTTTGAAATTACCTGTAATTTTAGCCATAATTAGCTGTTTTTCTTTATTGTTATTTGCATGATTTATTTTATTTAAAAATTTTTCAGCATCATTTCCTTTTAATGCCATAATCTGTTTTCCGTAATATTCAATTAATAACATGTTATTTTTTGTTATCCGATAATGAAACATCTTATCATCTAAACGATTGCGTTTATCGGTGTTTTTCATATTACATCTCCATTCTTTTTAGTATGTAACAAATGTTACAAAAGAATTTGAAATTATATTGTAATGCATCCGATTGTATGTTGGAAATTTTGCAAGAAAGAAATACAATAGAGAGTAGTCAAAATTGAAAGTGAGAAAAAGGAATCTAGTTTTAACAGAGTGAATATTAAATAATATTATAATATACTTGATAATTAAAAGATATAAAATAGAATGGATGTACGTTAAGTGAAACTAGATAAAAGAGGGCTCCTAGTATGTTAAAGAAATGGTTAATCATTTTCTTTATTTTTGCTGTTTTTTGTGGAAGTGTTGTTACACTAATACATGCAAATAAAGGAAAAAAATATGATGCAAAGGCATTTTCTAATGTAAATAGTAAGCAAAAAGATGTTAAGCAGGAAATTGATGCGAATGAGAAAAAGCGTTATGAAATTGCAGCTGGAAAACTAGATCAGTACTTAAAAGATAAAGGATTTAATGGGAGTGTTCTTGTAGCAAGTAAAGGTCATGTCATTTTACGAAAAGGCTACGGTTATGCGAATGTGAAAGATCAAGTACTAACAACGCCAAGAACGAAATATCGCATTGGCTCTATTACGAAAACAGTTGTTGCAATATCTATTATGCAACTAAAAGAAAAAGGGAAGTTGAACATTGAAGACAATGTAAATAAATATATCCCATCGTTTCCAGCAGATAAAAACATTACGTTACGAAACTTGTTAACGCATACGTCTGGATTACCAGAACAGGGACAAGGTAGTGTTGACGCAGCATCACGGTTAAAATTAGTAACGTGGATTGGGGCACAAACGTTACAATTTCCAGCAGGGACAGGATGGAAATATACAGATTATAATTATATGGTGCTTGCATATATTGTAGAAAAAATATCAAATAAACCACTTGCTGAATATGTGAAAGAAAATATTTTGAATCCTGTTGAAATGCATGAATCTGGAATGGGCGCAACACTCCCAGAAGATATTTTCTTAGCAGAAGGGTATACGAAAAAAGATAATAAGTTAATAGCCACACCTCGCTTAAAAATGAACTGGCTGTATGGTTGTGGTGAAATGTATACGACTGTTGAAGATATGAAAAAGTTAGATGAAGCTATTATGGATGGTAAACTACTTTCTAAACAAAGTGTATCAGATATGTTTTCTGCATCACCTGCAAGAAAATATGGATTTAGTTTCTATATTTACCCAGATTATTATCATAACCACGGTGTATTAGCTGGTTGGAACACATTTAATAATTTTAACTGGGATAAACGAACGTTTGTCATATTATTTTCTAACGTCCAAAATGGTATGAATGATGCATTTAATCAAGAATTTAGGAAAATGGCGAATGATTTAATAGAAGGAAAGGGAATATAAAAAAGAGCCTCTAGCGAGAGGCTCTTTTTTATAGAGCTGAAAACTCCTCAACAAGTTGAGTGAATTGTTTCAATGCACTTTCAATCGGTTCTGGCGTTGTTAAATCGACGCCAGCTTTTTTCAATAAGTTTAATGGGTAGTCTGAACTTCCGCCTTTAAGGAATTCAATATAATTTTTCTGAGCATTCGGCTCACCGCTTAATAGTTTATCAGCGATTTGAATGGCAGATGCGAATCCAGTTGCATATTTGTATACGTAAAACGGGCGATAGAAATGAGGGATTCTAGCCCATCCGTATTTTACTTCTTCATCAAATACAAGTGAATCACCGTTATATTCTTTAAATAGCTTTTCATAAATTTCACTGAAGACTTGTGCATGTAATGGTTTACCTTGTTCAGCCATTTCATGTGTGATTTTTTCAAATTCTGCAAACATAATTTGTGTAAAGAAAGTACCTTTAAATTTCTCAATAAAATGGTTAACTAAATGGTTACGCACGTTCGTATCTTTTGCTTCTTTTAATAAATAGTGAATTAATAACACTTCATTTACTGTAGAAGCGACTTCTGCGACAAAGATAGAATAATGTGCAGAAATTCTTGGTTGGTATCCATGTGAATAGTGCGTATGCATACCGTGACCGCATTCATGAGTAAGAGTGAACAGGCTGTTTAAATCATCGTGATGATTTAAAAGAATGAAAGGATGAACGCCGTATACACCAAAGTTATAAGCACCAGAACGTTTCCCTGGTGTTTCTCTTACGTCTATATATCTTTTATCTTTAAAACTTTTTAATGTCTCAATATATTCTTCTCCTAAAGGAGCTAGTGATGCAATCATAATGTCAAATGCTTCACTATATGGGATGTCTTGTTTTGCACCTTCTACTAAATCGACGCCTAAGTCGTATTGTCTTAGTTCATCTACGTTTAATTTTTCTTTTCGAATTTCATTGTATGTATGTAATGTTTGAATGTTTTTTTTCGTTGTATCAATTAGGTTTTCATATACTTCTTTTGGAACCATATCGCCAAATAATGATTTCTCTAGCGCTGATGGATAGTTTCTTAATTTCGAAACAGTAACATTATTTTTAATAGCAGCGGATAAAGTAGATGCTATGGAATTCTTTAACTGAACATATGGTTTGTAATATGCTTTATAAGCTTCTTTACGCTTTTCACGATTCGTATCTTCTATTAACTTTGCATACATTCCGCGTGTTAAGTTCACTTTTTCTCCATCGTCAGTCGTCACTTCACCAAATAATATATCTGCATTATTTAACATACCAAATGTGTGCTGTGGAGAAGAAAGAGCTTCACCCATTTGTGATAAAATTTCTTCTTGGTCCTTATTTAATACGTGTTTTTTATAACGGTATAATTCAAATAAGTCTTCTTTATAATATTGTAAGCCTTCTGTTTCTTCTATGTAAGAATGTAATGTGTTTTCGTCTATGCTAAGTAAGAAGGGGGAAAAGAAAGATTTCGCTGCACTTACTTTCACGTGTAATTGTGATACTTTATCGACAAGAGATTGCGCGTCAGTATCGCGTGTATCAAGGTCAGATTGTAATCGTGCATAAGCGAACATTAAAGATATTATGCTAGAAACTTCTTCACTCTTCGTTAAATAAGCTAATAAACTATTGCCATCGTGAATATTTCCATTAAACTCGTGTAATTCCTTCGTTAATACTTCAATTTTATGAAAATCACTTTCCCAATCTTCAATTGTATGGTAAATGTCTGTTAAATCCCATTTTTCTATATCAGCTACTTGTAATCGATCTTTAAGTTCTGTCATAATCATTTCCTTTCTAAACATGTAGTTATATTTCTATATAACTATGAAATACAACAAATTGCAAAAAATCCCTGCTGAAAATTGAAAAGCCCTGCTGAAATAACAAGGCTTACTTACTTATAGTGTAATTCCGAATTTTGAATGTAAAAGGTTTGTATATTGCATGTCTGTAACGGTTTCTTTCGTTTTTTTACCATTTTTTGCTACTGTAAGGCTATCTTTCGTTAAAGAGGCATGCCCATCTTCAGTTAGTTTTACAATAAGAGGTACTTTATTAAAGGGTGATCCTTCATGTTCAACGATAATTTTTTGTGCTGTATTTGCTTTTTCTTCATCCACTTCTTCTATATAAAATGCATAGCCTAACGTCCAATCATCAGCAGAAGATTGATCCAAGAACTCATTGTTTTTCCGCATCTCTAAAATGTAGTTTCCCTTTTCGGTCATTTCTTTACGAATACGATAATCTCCTGTAATAGAGTGAATGACTTCACCTGAGAAAGGGACAGGGGCAAGAGGTAAGTATGATCCGAATCCTACTTCAATTAAATAAAGTTCATTATGATGTGTTAAAACGGTTGCGATATGGCCAGAATCAACAGCCCATATGGAGTTTGCAGCGTTATAAACTGTTCCTGAAACGAGATGAACATCGAATCCAGAATCTTTCAGGAAGTAATACATAGTAGGGTTGAGTTCATAACAAAGACCGCCACGGTTATTTACTAAAATTTTCTCTTTCAAATTTTCTTTTGATATTTCTTTAAAATTCTTTTCGAGAATATTTAAGTTTTCAAAAGGAACAGTTTGTGCCATTGCGTACATAATGTTAGATAAATCTTCAAATGAAACTGTGTCTTTTTCTTCTATATGTAATCGTGCGAAAAATTGTTTTTGAAAGTCTGTCATCGAAATCCCTCCGTTATGCTTTTATAGGTAAATTGTAAACAATCTTGAATAGGATGTGAAATTAAAACTACGTTGAATATTTGAAATTAGATTAAAAATAATATGAGAGAGTGAGAGATTGCTACTTTACTAACGGTGGGACGAATATTATAATAATTCTGATAAACTATGCAAACGCTTTCTCGGAAGGGATGGTGTACAGATGTTTAAAAGAATAACAATAGTCGGATTGTCAGTTGTTATGTTTTTACCTAGTATATATGAGGGGAGTAAAGCATATGCAGATACAGTTAACAATGGAACGTTAATGCAGTATTTTGAGTGGTATGCTCCGAATGATGGAGATCATTGGAATCGTTTGCGTACTGATGCTGAAAATTTAGCGCAAAAAGGAATTACATCTGTTTGGATACCACCTGCATATAAAGGAACTACGCAAAATGACGTAGGATATGGAGCATATGATTTATATGATTTGGGGGAATTCAATCAAAAGGGAACAGTGCGGACGAAATATGGGACGAAAGCACAATTGAAGTCTGCAATTGACGCTTTACATAAGAAAAACATCAATGTATACGGTGATGTAGTTATGAATCATAAAGGTGGGGCTGATTATACAGAAACTGTCACAGCAGTTGAGGTAGACCCGAGCAATCGGAATATTGAAGTATCAGGTGATTATGAAATTAGTGCGTGGACGGGATTTAACTTTCCAGGGCGTGGAGATTCTTATTCTAATTTCAAATGGAAATGGTATCATTTTGATGGAACGGATTGGGATGAAGGAAGGAAATTAAACCGAATTTATAAATTTAGGGGCATAGGTAAAGCATGGGACTGGGAAGTGTCTAGCGAGAATGGGAATTATGATTATTTGATGTATGCGGATCTTGATTTTGATCATCCAGATGTTGCGAATGAAATGAAAAAATGGGGAACGTGGTATGCGAATGAATTAAATTTAGATGGTTTTCGTTTAGATGCTGTTAAACATATTGATCATGAATACTTGCGCGATTGGGTAAATCACGTTAGACAGCAAACAGGGAAAGAAATGTTTACAGTAGCTGAATATTGGCAAAATGATATCCAGACTTTAAATAATTATTTAGCGAAGGTTAATTATAATCAATCTGTGTTCGATGCACCACTTCATTATAATTTTCATTATGCTTCAACAGGAAATGGAAATTATGATATGAGAAATATTTTAAAAGGAACGGTAGTTGCGAATCATCCTACACTTGCGGTTACTCTAGTTGAAAATCATGATTCACAGCCTGGTCAGTCATTGGAATCTGTAGTGAGCCCTTGGTTCAAGCCGCTGGCATATGCATTTATTTTAACGCGTGCAGAGGGGTATCCTTCTGTTTTCTATGGTGATTACTATGGTACAAAAGGAAATAGTAACTATGAAATTCCAGCGTTAAAGGATAAAATTGATCCGATTTTGACGGCACGAAAAAACTTTGCATATGGTACGCAGCGTGATTATTTTGATCATCCAGATGTGATTGGCTGGACAAGAGAAGGTGATAGTGTACATGCTAATTCTGGTTTAGCAACATTAATCTCTGATGGACCAGGAGGGTCAAAGTGGATGGATGTTGGGAAGAATAACGCAGGTGAAGTATGGTACGATATTACGGGTAATCAAACAAATACTGTAACAATTAATAAGGATGGTTGGGGACAATTCCAAGTAAGTGGAGGATCAGTTTCCATATATGTTCAGCAGTAATTTGGTGATGAAAAAGAAGAGGTAGACTGAAATATAAGTTTTCCTCTTCCTTTTTACATTCTGTATAGTTATAAAAGTATGACACCTTTACTTCTCACGTAACATATAGTATGATGATTTCAATAAATTAGATTTCAATGACTATAATATAAATTAATGAGAGGTGCTTTTTGTGAGTGCGGTAGGTATTAAATAGGAAAAATTTAATGAAATAAATCGGATAAGACCAGGGGATTTTTATGTACATCATACCCCTAATTTTGTCATGCCTTTATTTCAAAACCTATGAAGATACCTACAATACTTTATAAAGCGTGTAATAAGGGACTGCCATCTATTTTTTATGGCTTATTTCCTCATATGTTATTACAAATGCCTTGTAAATGTAAAAGCTGCGGTATCCCCGCAGCTTTTTTGTATATATTTTTATTGTATAATTATGGAATTTTATATATGACTCATTGGAATCTAATGAGTAGGTATCTTCATTTATGATAAAAATCAATCATAGTGAGGAGAAACAAAATGAATACGATGACTTTTGAAAAGCTACAATATAACGAATTAAAGGATATAGTGAAATCTTATTGTGTAAGTGGATTAGGTAAGGAATTATTAAACAAATTAGAGCCGAGTACGAGTATAAAAGTAGTGAGAAATCGGTTGAATGAAACGACAGAAGCACGAGCTATATTAGATGCAGAAGGGCATGTTCCTTTCTTCGGCATTTCTAATATTGCTAGTACAATTCAAAAATTAGAAAAAGGGATGATTTTAGATCCAGAAGAATTAGTCAGTGTTTCAGACTTTTTACGCGGATGTAGAAAGATTAAAAAGTTTATGTTAGATAAAGAATTTTTTGCACCAGTATTAGCTTCTTATGCAAATTCAATGACTGAATATAAAAGTATTGAAGAGGAAATTAACTTTTCAATTAAAGGAAATAGTATTGATGCAGCTGCAAGTAAAGAGTTAAAACGAATTCGAAATAATATCGATTCTGTAGATGGGAAAATAAAAGAACGTTTAACGAAGTTTTTAAATAGTAGTGCAAATAAGAAATTCATTCAGGAATTCTTTATTAGTAAAAAGGATGACCGTTATACGATTCCAATTAAATCTTCCTATAAAAACCAAGTTGCTGGAAGTATTATTGAAGCCTCGGCAAAAGGTTCTACTGTATTTATAGAACCGCATACGGTTACGAAATTGAATGCGGAACTAGCGGGTTTGAAAGCAGAAGAAGCGGTTGAAGAATATCAAATTTTAGCGACTTTATCAGGAATGGTGTTAGAAAACATTTATAGTATAAAGATTAATATGGAGCTAATTAGTCAGTATGATATGGTATTTGCAAAAGCGAAGTTTAGTAAATCGATTGATGGAATAGAACCGAAGTTAAATGATCATGGCTACATTCATTTAGTGAATTGTAAGCATCCGCTTTTAACAGGGCAAGTTGTACCCTTAAATTTTAAAATTGGTCAAGAGTATCGTAGTTTAATTATTACAGGGCCGAATGCGGGCGGAAAGACAATTGTGTTAAAAACGATTGGATTGTTAACATTAGCTACAATGTCAGGTCTTCATATTGCAGGAGATAAAGGTACAGAAATCGCTATTTTTGAAAATGTATTTGTAGATATTGGTGATAATCAAAGTATCGAAAACGCATTAAGTACATTTTCATCTCATATGAAAAATCTTTCTGAGATTATGAGGATGTCAAATAATAATACGTTACTTTTATTTGATGAAATAGGAAGCGGTACAGAACCGAATGAAGGTGCAGCACTTGCAATATCTATTTTAGAAGAGTTGTACCTTACGGGATGTATTACCGTTGCGAGTACGCATTACGGAGAAATTAAACGATTCTCAGAAATGCACGATGACTTTATGAATGCAGCGATGCAGTTTAATAGTGAAACGCTAGAGCCGCTTTATAAATTAGTTATCGGAAAATCAGGAGAAAGTAATGCACTTTGGATTGCGAATAAAATGAGCGTAAAAGAACATGTGCTGAAAAGAGCGAAAGAGTACATGGGAAATAAAGAGTACGCTTTAGAAAAAGTGAATGAAAGTAAAATTAGAAAACCGAAATTTGTACAAGAAAAAAGAGAATTTCATTATGAGTACAAAATCGGCGATCGTGTGAATTTATTAGATTATGATGATTTTGGTATCATCTATAAGGAAAAAGATAATTTTTATAACGTCGTTGTATATTATAACGGTGAATTCGTTGAAGTAAATGTAAAACGTATTACTTTAGAGGTAGCAGCGAAGGAGTTATATCCAGAGGGATACGATTTAAATACACTATTTGTCGATTATAAAGAGAGAAAAATGCAACACGATATTGAGCGCGGATCGAAAAAAGCACTTCGTAAAATTCAAAAAGAAATAAGAAAGAATAGAGGATAAGTTAAAATGGTAACGATTAGACAAGAACAAAAAAATGATTATAGAAAAACAGAAGAAGTTGTAAAAGAAGCATTTTTACATGAAGAGTTTAGTGATAAAAAAGAACATGAACTTGTAAAACGTATTAGAAAAAGTGACGCGTTTGTTCCTGAGTTATCTATCGTTGCGATAGATGAAGAAATAGTCGGTCACATTATGTTATCGAACATTACAATAGAACAAGGTGGAACTTCTGTAGAATCGTTAGCACTTGCACCAGTTTCAGTTGCTAGGGGCCATCAGAAGAAAGGAATTGGTGGAAAACTGATCACGGCTGCTTTAGAAAAAGCGAAACAACTTGGATACGGATCAGTTGTAGTATTAGGACATCCAGAGTACTACCCGAAATTTGGTTTTAAGAAAGCAAGTGAGTGGAATGTAAAAGCACCGTTTGAAGTGCCTGAAGAGGTATTTATGATAATGGAATTAACAGAAAATTCTCTTCGAGGTGTAGAAGGAATTGTACAATATTCGAGTGCTTTTGCTGAATAGGAGTACCGGTTAAGAAATGTAATCATAAAAGATGCTATCTTTTTGTATGGATATACAGAAAGATAGCTTTTTTTATTAAGCGGATCTACTGACGTATATTTTGCTCAATGAATAATTGAGGTGGTAAAATTGATATAGAAACGTAAAGGGAGAGAATGAAATGAATAAGCGAGAAACACATAGCAATGAGAATGTAGTGACGTTATATGTTACAAGACACGGTAAAACAATATTAAATACGAATCATCGCGCGCAAGGTTGGGCAGATTCTCCTTTAGTAGAAAGAGGTGTTGAAGTTGCCACAAATTTAGGAACAGGATTAAAAGATATTCATTTTATGAATGCGTATAGTAGTGATAGCGGCCGCGCAATTGAAACTGCTAATTTAGTATTAAAATATAGTGAGCAATCAAAATTAAAACTTGAGCAAAGAAAAGATTTGCGAGAATTAAATTTCGGTA
Source organism: Bacillus sp. JAS24-2 (assembly GCF_008274905.1). Lineage (NCBI taxonomy): Bacteria > Bacillati > Bacillota > Bacilli > Caryophanales > Bacillaceae > Bacillus > Bacillus sp. JAS24-2. The sequence goes on along the minus strand of NZ_CP031068.1, from coordinate 3,258,473 downwards.
TTTTTGAAGGTGAAAAACTTGAGAATATGTGGGATGTGGTTGGAAAAGCTGCAGGCGTTGCATCACCAGAAGAACTCTTGAAGCTTTCTATTCAAGAAGTGATTAACCTTATTAGAGTAGCAGATCCGACAAAACAGGCGGAAGATTGGGAATTGTTTTCTACTCGTATAAAAACAGAGATAGATAAAATTAGTGAAGAAGCTGCTGAAAATGGTGGCGGTAACGTCTTAGTTGTCGTTCATGGGCTTTTGATTACTACCTTAATAGAAATGTTAGACAGTAGCAAAACAAAACTTGGAGTGGAAAATGCTAGCGTGACGAAGATTGTATATCAAGATGGAACATACACAGTCGAGTCGGTTGGAGATATGAGTTATGTTGCAAAAGGGAAAGAAAGTGTGGAAATATAATACTATCTTAAATAGATATAAGAAAAGGAAGTTAGTAAAATCTAGCTTCCTTTTTATTTTTTAGTGCATCATTTATAAGGTTATATTGGGATATTATAATGAAACTTTCTATTGTGTAGAACGTTTCTTTGTTCAACAATCGGGTCATTTAATTGAATAAGGGCATATTTTTTTGAATAGGACCACTTTGTTAAAAAGGATACATCCAATTTTTAGCGAATACAGGGTTATAAATAAGAAAAAGTGGTGAGATAAATAGGAAAAGAATGTAATTCCTTTTTGGACAATAAAACGGAAAAATGTATAATTAACAGACTTCAGAGCGCGGGTTGTGTTTTCGCAGAAGAAGAGACCCGGTTACTTATTTCAGCAGCCCGAACTCCAGAGGACCTCAAGAGAATGGTGGAAATGCGAGCCAATGGTTTGCCACTTGAATATGTTGTTGGATACGCAGAATTTTGTGGGTTGCGGATAGAAGTGGACCGAGGTGTTTTCGTACCTCGTCAACGTACCGAGTTTCTTGTTCGCCAAGCAGAAGCTCTGTTATGCTTTGGTGATATCGTCGTTGATCTATGTTGCGGTTCAGGTGCTGTGGGTGTAGCTCTGGCGGCAGCTTTAGGACGAATTGAATTGTATTCTGTTGACATTGATCCTGTCGCAGTACGATGTGCTAGCCGCAACGTAACAAATTTCGGTGGCCATGTTTTTGAAGGTGACTTGTATAAAGCTTTGCCTCACGCACTTAAAGGCCATGTGAATACCCTAGTTGCAAACGTACCTTATGTTCCTACCGAGACAATAAAGCTGCTTCCACAGGAGGCCCGTCTACATGAACCGAAAATGGCGCTAGACGGAGGAGAGGATGGACTCGACATTCAGCGAAGAGTAGCAAAAGAAGCATTTCTCTGGCTCGCATCGGGAGGGCATCTTTTAATAGAGACGAGTGAAATGCAGGCAACTCAGACCTTTGAAATCTTTGCTGGTGCTGGGCTTACCACGAAAGTGACTAGAGATGAGGAATTAGATGCCACTGTTGTTATAGGATCAAAATCTAGTTTTTAGCTTAAATCGGTACGTAGCCTTATTCATAAATAAAAATGATAATTTTCTAGCAATATACAAATAAAAGAACATATGCAATTAAAGGGAGTTTTAATTGAGAAAAGAGCTCAAAAATTATTCGAGTGATACATGGGATCGTTATTTGAAGAAGTAAGGACATAACATATTAGTTATATAAAATATGTTATGTCCTTTCATTTATCAATTTTTTTCACTATAGGTCTTCACAAAATTTTAATCTAGCTTTCTTTTCATTTTATGAATTATGGGATCAATAAAATCTTCCCAGTACTTTTTCTGCTCTCTAATAATTCATGTGCACGGACACCGTCTTGTAAAGAGAATGTAGTAGGACTTGCAATGTTCAATTTTCCAGTAGCGATCCAATCAAATAATTGAGTAGAGCGCTGCTTACGTTCTTCAAAAGTAGTAAGTACGTTCCAAAGGTCTCCGCCAGTTAAAGTTTTCGAAGTATCCATAAGCATACGTGGATCAATGGGCGCAGGATTACCACCGGCCATTCCGTAAAATACGACAGTACCACCGATTTTAGTAGCGTTAAAACTTTCCTCAAGTGTAGAGCCTACTGATTCATATACAACATTTACTCCAGTACCGTTTGTTATTTCAAGTACTTTTGAATGCCATTTTTCAGTATATAAAAATACGTGATCAGCCCCAACTAACGTGGCTACTTTGGTTTTTTCGGTTGATGACGTAAGACCGATTACTGTTCCACCCTGTAGTTTAATCATTTGAATAAGAAGTTGACCAACGCCACCAGCCGCAGCATGGACTAAAGCTGTATCACCTTGTTTTATTTGATAGCTATCTTTCGTTAAATAATGTGCCGTTAGACCTTGCAATAAGATAGAAGCGGCTGTTTCAAAAGAAATTGAATCTGGAAGCGGGATTGCTTTTTCTGCTGGAACGGCAACTAATTCTGCATTTGCGAATGGAACGTCAGCAAATGCAATACGGTCTCCAGGATTGATAGTAGTAACGTTAGCACCTACTTCTTCAACGATACCAGCGCCTTCATAACCTAATATATAAGGAGGGTTACCAGCGAGGTGATAATCACCACGGCGTCTATAAATATCTGCGAAATTTAGACCGATTGCTTTCGTGCGGATAAGAATTTCATTTGGATTAATGATTGGATCAGGGATTTCTTTATATTGAAGTACATCAGCATCTCCGAATGTTTCGAAACAAAGTGCTTTCATATGGAATACCTCCATTTTATTGTTTGTCGATGCTCTTTATCATACAATATAAATATCAATAGACAAAGAGGATTATTTCGATGAAATCAATCGGAAATATCGATTGAAAAAGAGGGATGATAAATGGAGATAAAACAATTAATTACATTTAAAGTAGCAGCAGATACTTTGAACTTTACACAAACTGCGAAGAAATTAAACTTTGCTCAATCGAGCGTTACAGCACAAATTAAAACGTTAGAGGCTGAGCTCGGTACACCACTATTTGAGAGATTAGGGAAACGTCTTTTCTTAACTGAAGCAGGAAGAAAGTTTCAACTATATGCAGACAAGATAATCGCACTTAGTAACGAAGCAAAGACGGCCGTGAAAGATGATGAGGAAATAGCAGGTACGTTAATAATTGGTGCACAAGAAAGTCAATGTACATACAGACTGCCTTCTATATTAAAGAGGTTTAAAATACAATTCCCCAAAATAAAGCTTATATTTAAACCAGCACATTCCAATAAAGATGCGAAGGAACAATTGATGGAGGGAAAAGTAGATCTTGCATTTATTTTGGACGAATGTAAAACAGAAGATGTTTTACATGTGGAACCACTTATGAAAGAAGAATTAAAAGTAGTAGCTGCTCCAGGGCATATTTTACTTGAACAGACTACTGTTTCTATAAAAGATTTAGAGAGTGAAACACTTTTATTAACAGAATTAGGCTGCTCATATAGAACTTTATTTGAAGAGCTATTTCGCGGGGAAGATCTATATCCAGCAAATAAAATTGAGTTTGTTAGTGTGGAAGCAATTAAACAATGTGTTATTGCAGATTTAGGTATAGCCGTTTTACCAGCGATAGTAGTAGAAAAAGATATACGGGAAGGGACGTTAAAGGAGTTAATGTTAAACGAAACAATACCTCCAATTTATACACAAATTGCTTGGCATAAAGATAAATGGATGACAGCACCACTGCAGCAATTTATTGATGTAACGAGGGAGTTTTTTACAACAAATTAAGTGGAGAAATATTTATTTTATATAAAAGAAAAAATGGCAATTTTGTATAAAGAACCGATGCTTGAATATAACAAGTATCGGTTCTTTTATGTTTTAAATAAAGGATGCTATAAAATGTGTATTTCTCAACTTTTTTTCTTACAAGGATAAGTAAAGTTCTTCGTATATTCCAATAATCATAAGGGAATTTACAACGTTAATTCGTTTTTGTAAGATGCCTCTAGGAAGCATGGAAGGAGGGCTAACACAGCAGTATAGGTTGTGTTTAGTATACATAATCATTTTGAGGGGGAATTAAAAATGTTTAAAAAGTTAATGAAAGTATGTGTGTTAAGTGTAGCGAGTGTAGGGGTATTATTTAGTTTTCAAGAAAGTACATTTGCAGCTACTGATCTGAGTAGCTATTATGACGGAAAAAATCCAGCAACAACGAAAGTATACGGGGGAAGTACAACATGTGATGCAGATGGATTTAATGCAAAGTCTACAGCAGTTTATGAAGGTAGTAAAAAAGTAGGAACAGTGTATTTACGTTACAGTAATACATGTCATGCGGCATGGTCTAAGCTTGTTTTAGATCAACCAGCACCTTCTGTTTCTGGAGGAGTATATGCTTACGCTGTTATTAATAAATATAAAAATGGTGTATTCCAAAAATCAGTAGATTCTAATAGTGGTAATGGAGCAATTAAAACTGGGCAAACGAGCACTTATACAGGAATGGTGTTTGATTTAACTGCTGATTTTGGTTATACAGCTGATGCCGAAGCAGTGACGATTAATAATGGTTACGGGAAAACTGGACGTTATTAATAAAGGAGTGGAATCCTGTGAAACTTATTAAAAAGGTAAGCGCATGTCTTTGTCTGGCATTGCTCGTCGTAACTAGTGTGTTTAGTACGACCAATAATGATAAAGCATTTGCAGAAGACCATTCGTATGATGGGAAAAGTCCGTATTACAATAGTTGTGATCAATCAGCAGTAACGAAAGAAAAGAAGTGGATTGATTCAAATTCTTATGTGGAATTAAAATTTAGCACGACGTGTAAAACAGCGTGGGCAAAAGTTACTGTAACTCGCCTGGCAGTTTATAATAATGAAGCTGATGCAAGGATTGTTAGAAAAACAGATGGAAAGGCATACACTTGCGGAAGTGCTGGAGGAAATGGTGTTGTAAATAAAGGGCAAACATCATGCTATACGCCAATGGTATATGATTTAGATCCAAGAAAAGCACAAGCACAGGGGAAACATGCAATTCCGAATAGTGATGCATATAATTATGCGGAGACTATTTGGTATTGATACGATTATACATGTTTTAAGAGCTGTTATTTGATATAAAAATGAAAGAGCCTTACTGCATTTTATTGTGGTAAGGTTCTTTAAAATTGTTTAATAGATTAAGTACATTCATTTACAAAGGTCTCTCTATATAATCGCTTTTAAGTATGGCCATAATAATTTCATCTGAGTATGTATCGTTATAAAATAAAGATTGACGTAAGGTTCCTTCTTTTGCAAAACCAACTTTTTCATAAGCTTTAATTCCGCGTAAATTATGGCTAAATACTTCTAACTGTAAACGATTTAATGATAGTTGTTCAAAAACAAACCTTAAAACTATTTTAATAGCTTCAGTTCCATAACCTTGTCCTGTTAATGCTATTGAAAGCATTGATATTCTGAATCCTGCTCTTTTGTTCTCCTCATCGATATCTAAAATCGACAACTCTCCAATCATCTCTTCAGTACTTTGTAAACAAATAGCGAAATCATAGCGACTTGAATCATTATTTATATGATCTATATGTTTCGTAATTTGCTCCAATGAAAAAGTGGACTTAGTTCCAGTCATATATCTTATTTCATCATCCATTGTACTTTCTAATATAATAGGAGCATCTAGCTGGCAAAGAGGCCTTAAATAAATTCTTTCGCTCTCTAATCTCATTATAATTTTCTCCTTTAGTTAGTAATTGAATGTATAAATACTTAAACTTTCTTCAATGAGTTACATAAAAAATATGAACCTTAATTCGATGTTACATGAATTTTATAATGGTATGGTATACCTAAAACAAATAATAAAAGTTTTATACACAACAAAATGTATCAACGAGTTTTTTGATCATACTATTATTCTTGCTGCTCATTCCGCTTTGAAATGAACACGAATGTATTAACTAAGGTCTGTATCAGGAGGAGTATATCCAAGGTGCCTAGCCATTGATACAATTTGTCCTTTATGATGAAACTCATGAGTTTCCGTATGAGTTAAAAGCCATAGCGGAGTTGTACTCCAAGGCTCTTTTTGCCACTTTACTTCATTTGCAATATTTTCGAGCCAACGGTCATTGTATTCATCTAAAAAACGTTGTACAGTCTCATCTACTAACTTAAATCTAGCGCGAACTTTTTTCACATCTGCATGCTCAATTTCGTAATCGCTAGCAAATGAAAAGTCTACTCGCTTTTGTTTAAATGCGAATGATCCAAGCCAGTATCGGTAGCAATCGGCTACATGAATATGAGTCTTTATAATGCTACCGCTCCCGAAATTAGGAACTGTGCTATGTAATTTTTCTACTGGGATTTCTTCCAAAAACGAAAATAGAGTTTCTCTTGTAGAGCTAATAAGATTATATTGCTGTTTTAAAACATGTAACATGAAATTAACACTCCTCTTTTATTTACTAAACTATTTGTGTAATAAGTAATTCTATATGTACGAGAGGTGAACCTTTTTATTATTTTTACTAAGCATATTAGATGTATTTCTTCATTGTTTCTGATAGATTAAACAAAGTGAAACTTTAATGAATTGAACATTCTTAGTTCATAATAAAATGTACATGAAGAAGGAGAACGATAAAATGAATAGAATAATTGGTCTAAAACAATTTGAAATAACGCGCGGGGCATTACTTAAATTTATGGAGACGCTAGATGATAAAACTGTGGATACGCAGCCAGAGGGTTTTAACAATACAATTCGTTGGCATATCGGTCATGTATTAACGGCAGCAGAAGTTTTCATGTTTGGAAAAGAATTCAAACAATTACCAACTGAATATCCAGGTATGTTTGGATATGGATCAAGACCATCTAAATGGACAACAGAAGGACCATCATTAGAAGTGTTAACGGTCCAATTAAAAGAACAAGCAAAACGTATTAAAGAAATTCCAGCAGAAGCATTTGAAAATAAACTGCCAGAGCCATTTCTAGGATTGGAAACAGTTGGTGAGCTTTACGGTATGATGCTTTATCATGAAGCTGATCATATTGGACAAATGAAGGCGATGGAACGTATTATTAAAGCTCTTTAGTCTTAATTGCATATAACAAGCAATACAGGTGTAATGTTAAATGATATAAACAAAAAAGGTAGATAAATTATTATCTACCTTTTTTGTTTAACTTCTTGAAGGATTAGGGATTATCATCGTGATGCTGATGAAGAAGGATAAGAGGATTTTATAATTTTTATGGTGTGATTATTAATTGTAGTATTCCTAAATATGGAATATAAGTATAATGATAGAGAAGAACTAGAAATAGGGGTGAATACTATGATTACATTAGAGCAAAAGTTGGAGCAATATAAACATACATATGTACAGTTAAAGGGAGAACTAAAATGGAAAACGAGCGATTCTCGAACAGGAATGATGATTGCTGCTATGTATGCAGGTAGTGATAAACTGTTTGATCTCGGACGTTTTTTAGAAATTAGTAGTTATATTAAGAATCAGGTAGGGATGTTTTCATACTTAAAGTCTTATCATCGTTTTGTAGTGGCCGCAACATTAGATATTCACTTTACAGATTACCAGAAAGCTTTTCGGGAGTTTTTAGATTTATATGAACAATTGGTCACTGGTGGGTTTAGCCGGAGTATATTTACTTATCTCGCAGCAGCTGTACTTTTAACAGAAGAAAATGAACAGCATGGCGCGCACATTCAACGCTCGATGCAAGTATATAAACGCATGAAAAAGGATCACCTCTTTCTTACAAGTACAAATGATTATCCGCTCGCGGTTTTATTAGCAGGACAATCAGAGAATGTAGACACACTTATGGACCGAGTGGAACGCCTTTATCAGAAACTAGCGACAGCTGGTTTGCATAAAGGGAATGATCTTCAATTTTTGAGTCATATTCTTTCACTAAAGAAGGATGTCAGGGAAGAACTGTTAGTCGCAAAATGCACAAATATATGGAATTTGTTAAAGCAAGAAAAGGTAAAAGTAAAACAGATGCATTACCCAGCTATCGGGTTACTAGCGTTACTCGAGGATGGAGAAAAAGAGATTCATTCTATTAGAGCATTTATTGAAAAATTGCAGGGGGATAAATTGTTCCGTTGGCATACAGATACAAATATTCTTATTGCTATTCAACTGTTCGTAAGTCAGAAAGGTGAGGAAAGTAAAACTACCAACACAGGTTTACAAACAATGATAGAAGTCCTCATACAAGCACAACAGGCTGCTATGATGGCAACGATTGCCGCTTCATCTGCAGCAACATCTTCTGCTAGTAGTAGTTCATAATGTGCAACTGCTTATACTCTTGTAAATTATAACTCCTTTGATAAGGTTGGTTTAAAAAATATTACTAAAAAAAGCCCATCACTCTCTAATGATTGATGGGCTAACTGTTTTTACATAATTAGCATTATCTTTTTGATTGCTTCAAATGTTTGAGCTGCGTGACAATCATAATGCTAATAACAACGAGTAAAAACCATGAACTAATTTTGCTTAAGTGAATGAGATTCCATGTTTCCCGTTGATTTGGATATTGCCATGCTCCGAAAAATGTTGCGATATTCTCTGCAATCCAAATGAAGAAACCGATAAGGAAAAAGGAGAGAACGAGTGGCATTTTATATGTAACGCCTTGTAATGAAAATTGTACAAATGTGTGTGTGAAAACAATGAATAGTAGAAAAGTAAAAAAATAGTTTGCTATTTAAAAAAAGTGGGGATATAATATCTAAATGAAAATGATAATTATTATCAATAGTAATTATAAATAAAAAATAATTACAAAAAACAACTGAATATAAAGGATGAAATGAAACATGTTACATAAGTCTACTGTACATGCTGGTAATAACCGCTGGATACATATTAAGTTCATATGTTTCATGAGCTTAACAATTTTATGTTTAATTGGATCTATATTTTTAGCCATTTCATTTGGTGCAAAAGATATTCATGTACAAACGGTGTGGGCAGCGGTTTTGGATTATAATCCGAAACTAACACAGCACCAAATTATTTATGAATTAAGGCTCCCGAGAGTAATTGGAGCAGCAGTTGTAGGGGCAGCTTTTGCGGTTGCTGGTGCTGTTATGCAAGGTGTAACACGAAATCCTTTAGCTGATGCAGGTGTACTCGGAATAAATGCAGGTGCGATGTTTGTAGTAGCACTTAGTTTTGCTTTTTTCCCACATATGCCGTATTCCTATTTAATGATTGTTTCCTTTATTGGAGCTGTCTTAAGTACAGTGCTTATTTTTGTTATTGGATCAGCAACATCAGGCGGGTTAACACCAATGAGGTTAACGATTGCTGGAGCGGTTATGGCAGCACTTTTACATTCATTAAGTTCAGGTGTTGCGATTTATTATGATTTAAGCCAAGATTTAGCGTTTTGGTATGCTGGTGGTGTTGCAGGGGTTAAGTGGGAACACTTGAAATTTTTAGTCCCTATTATTCTTATAACGATTATTTTCGCGACAATGCTAGGGAGATCTATTTCACTCATATCAATGGGAGATGATGTTGCTACAAATTTAGGAGTGAAAACGAACCGAACGAGAATACTAGGGATGATTATAGTAGTTATTCTGGCAGGTGTTTCTGTTTCAGCTGTTGGTTCTATTGGATTTGTAGGACTAGTTATCCCGCACATTGCTAGAAAATTAGTTGGTGTTAATTATAGACTCATTATTCCTATGTCAGCATTATTAGGAGCTATGTTATTAGTTGTAGCTGATTTAGGGGCAAGAACAGTAAACCCTCCTAAGGAACTTGCGATAGGGATTATGGTAGCTCTTGTTGGAGTTCCATTCTTCCTCTATATAGCACGTAAAGTTGGGAGGGAGTTATAAGTGAAGGATCTTTTTAACAAGGATAAAAAGAGAGCTATTACTGTAACTACAATCTTCGGATGTATAAGTATCGCTGTAATTTTAATTAGTTTAAATACAGGGACACTGAGTATAGCGCCACTTAGAGTAATTGAAACACTTTTGGGTTATGGTAATTTTGAGAGTGCAACCGTGCTATATGATTATCGTATGCCAAGAATAATAATCACGATGTTAGCCGGTATTGGTCTTGGTATTTCCGGTGCGATTTTGCAAGGGTTATCACGGAATGCACTTGCAGATCCTGGTATTCTTGGGCTGCATGCAGGTGCATCTTTCGGGCTAATTATATTCGTTACTTTCTTTCATTCTATTAATGAGAATGCATCGATTTTAATACCGTTATTTACATTTGGCGGAGGGTTATTAGCTGCATTTCTTATTATTTTACTTGCGAGTGATCGGTCGAAAGGTTTACTTCCCATTAGACTTATTCTCGTTGGTATTGCTGTTTCAGCTGGCTTTAGTGCAATTTCGTTATTTTTCTCTCTCAAGTTAAATGATGAGACGTATACATTCGCTTCTAGATGGCTAGTTGGCAACGTGTGGGGAAGGGATTGGATTCATGTCCTAGCGTTATTACCTTGGATTTGCATACTTACCCCGTATGCATGGTTAAAATCTAAAACGTTAAATGCATTGTCACTAGGTGATAGTGTAGCAGCAGGACTTGGTGTTCCTGTTCAAAAAGAACGGTTATTACTTTTAGCTACAGCGGTTGGATTATCTTGCGGGAGTGTATCGATGGCAGGAGGGATTGGTTTTATCGGTTTAGTTGCTCCGCATATCGCGAGGAAGTTAGTAGGTACTACATATCAACACTTTCTTCCTTTAGCTGGCATTATCGGAATGATTATTTTAGTACTAGCAGATACGATAGGTCGCTCTATATTTGAGCCAAATTCTATTCCGGCTGGTGTAGTAGTGGCCGCATTAGGAGCACCGTATTTTCTTTATTTACTTACAAAAACAAAATAAATACTTCAAAGAGGAGAACATATGAAAAAGAAACTTACTATTTTATTTAGCATCATGTGTATTTTAGTATTAGCAGCATGTGGTCAAACGAAATCTAATGAAGAGGCAACGAAAAAAACGGAAAAAAGTAATGACCCAAAAATTGCTTCAATGTCTATTCATTTAACAAATGATTTACTTGCATTAGGAATTACACCAGTAGGTTCTGTTATTGGTGGAGATTTAAAAGATTTCTTACCGCACGCTAAAGAGAAGTTGAAAGATACGAAGAAGCTTGGTGTTGTAACAGGTCCGAATATGGAAGCGTTACTTCAATTAAAGCCAACTGACATTTATGTTGATGAAAAATATGCTGGTAAAGATGTAGCGAAATACGAAAAAATTGCAAAAACACATTCTTTCAATTTAGATGAAGGTACGTGGAGAGATCATTTAAAACAAGTTGGTAAACTTGTAAACCGTGAGAAAGAAGCAGATAAATATATTCAAGATTACGAAGAGCAATCAAAACGAGTAAAAGGTTTAATAGATAAAGAGCTAGGTAATAACGAAAAAGTAATGGCAATTCGCGTTACTGCAAAAGAATTGCGTGTATTTAGTACGAAAAGACCGATGGGACCAATTTTATTCCAAGACTTAGGGTTACAGCCTGCAAATGGTGTAGAGAAAATTGATGGAAACCGCCCTTTCGAAGTCATTTCACAAGAAGTATTACCTGACTTTGATGCAGATGCGATTTTCGTTGTTGTAAATAGAGATGATAAAGCAAAAGCAGCATTTAAACAACTTCAAGAAACGCCAATTTGGAAAGACTTAAAAGCAGTTAAAGGCAAGCACGTATACATTATCAATGATCAACCATGGCTGGACTATTCTGCTTTAGGAAACAAAATGGCAATGGATGAAGCGGAGAAAATGTTTACGAAATAATATAGTTTTGCTATTAGGAAAGGCCCTCTAAATTTGGAGGGCCTTTCTATTATTGTTAGAATAAATAAAAAATTATACAATGAAGTTAATTCAATATGGAGGAGATGTGCCAATGTCAGCGCTTATTGTAAGTATCCCGTTTATGAAACAGTTTATGGAATAAGGGGATAAATAGTCTAAAATAAGTATCCCTGTTATTTAAAAGGGGGAGTTTGAAATGACAATGAATCTTTTTCGAAATAAAACGATTAAATTATCAGCTATGAGAGAAACAGATGCTGAAGTAATGGCTATGTGGCAAGAAGATAGTGAGTATTTAAGAAATGTTGATACAGATGTAGCATTCCCGCAATCTTTAAATGAAATAGCAAGTGATGAGTTATTAAAAGGACGGAGATCGAATAGTGTTTCTTTCATGGTAAGGACAGTTCAAGAAGATCGCTTAATTGGTTTTGTGGCGATTCATGGTATAGAGTGGAATAACAAAACAGGTTTATTAGCCATTGGTATAGGAGATGCGAATGATAGAGGAAAAGGATATGGGAAAGAAGCAATACATCTTATTCTAAAGTATGCTTTCTATGAATTGAATTTACACCGCATCGGTCTCGATGTTATTTCGTATAATAAACCTGCCATTGCATTGTATAAAAAGATGGGTTTTCAAATGGAAGGCTGTATGAGAGAAGCGGTTCAAAGAGATGGGAAGTGTTTTGACCGTATGATTATGGGGATATTGCGGGATGAATGGATAGAGCTGCAAGGTTAGAAAGTACATTCGAAATTATATATGTAGTATGCAGGAGATATAATGGTAATTGGCGAAAATTTACAGTGTGTTGATTGAATTTATAAGGAGTCATGTAAAATGAATTTAGAAAAGGCAAAACCAGTAAATGAAGAGGTCGCCGAATTAAAAGAACTTATTAAAGAGTTACACGGAAGTGTGCACCAACTTCAAAGTGAAGTGCAGCAACTAAGGCACGAAAGACCAGTTGTTGAAGTGAGAAAAGGTGTTCAATTATCACCAACAATTGTCGGACAAATTGGTGGTATGATTTTAGGTGGTTTAGCAATTATCGGTATATTTTGGTGATGAAAAAAGGTTTGCAGCACGGATGCTGCAAACCTTTTGTATTTGACGATATAATTTCATGCAATACAACTTTTACATTAAATAACGTAAATATATATAAGCATGTGATAACAAGAGTGCAACAATAGTTAATGGTAAACCAATTTTTAAGAAGTCCATATAAGAGAAGCCATGTCCTTCACGTTTTGCAATACCAGCAACGACTACGTTTGCAGATGCACCGATTAGTGTTCCATTTCCTCCTAAGCAAGCTCCAAGAGATAACGCCCACCATAGTACTTCGATTTGCGGAGAATCGACAGATAGTCCGAGTCCTGTAGCTAAGTCTTGAATAAGAGGAATCATCGTTGCGACAAATGGGATGTTGTCGATTGTCGCAGATGCGATGCCAGATACCCATAAAATAAGTATAGCTGCGAATCCGATGTCACCGTTTGTTACGTCGATTACTTCTCTTGCAAGTGAAGAGATAAGTCCGATATCAATTAACCCGCCAACGAGAACAAATAATCCGGCGAAGAAGAAAATGGTTACCCATTCAACATGGGCAAATACATCTTCAATATCATGTTCTTTCACGCCGATTAACATAAGAAGTGTAGCGCCTGTCATCGCGATAACAGCAGCGTCTACATGAATAATCGAATGAAGTACGAAGCCTAAAATAGTTAGTCCTAAAATCGAAATAGATTTTAAAAGGAGGCTTTGATCTTTAATGTAATCTTTTTCGTTTAATGCCATTAGTTTTTCGATTTGTTCAGGTGTTGTTTTTAGTTTGTTACGATACATGAAGTAAATAATGCCAAGTGTCACGATAGAAATAATAATTACGATTGGAGCTAAGTTAAGTAAAAAGGCGTTAAAGTCTAAATGCTTGTTTGCTGATCCAATCATAATATTAGGTGGATCACCGATTAATGTTGCTGTTCCGCCTATATTTGAAAACAGCACTTCTGAAATCAAATAAGGCACAGGATTTACTTTTAAAATACGTGTAATGGATAATGTAACAGGAACGATTAATAAAACAGTCGTTACATTGTCCAAAAATGCTGATCCGACAGCAGTTAATAGGGATAGTAATAATAAAATGCGAATCGGTTTTCCACCAGCTGCTTTTGCCGCTTTAATGGCCACAAATTCAAAGACGCCTGATTGACTCGTAATATGTACGAGAATCATCATCCCAATTAAAAGGGTAATCGTTTCCCATTGAATATGTGATGTGAAAGCAGTATGTAAATCTACAACTCCAAAAATAATCATAATAGCAGCACCGAATAGTGCGATTACAGCACGATTCAATTTCTCAGAAATAATAAATCCGTACGTGATTAAAAATACGGCAATTGCAAAATAATATTGCCAATTTGCTACTTCATGTGCTGACTGTTCCAATCATGTCACCTTCTTTAAATTATGTATTCAATTGTCGAAATGTATCTCGCTGCAATAATACGGGATAAAATATATTGTAGCAAATTCAAAAAAGAAAGAAAACTATTTAACAAAGTGAAGGAAAAAATGTATTTTTTACATATCATATAAAAAATATAAAAAACACAGTGCAAATTATTAGGAAAAGTGAGCGTTGTCCTCTAATATAGAGATAGCAATTTACATTATTTTTGCGTAAAATGGTTTAAAGAGGTGAATTCCGATGGAAATAGTAAAAGATAGTTCTCTTATTCAAAATGAAATTGAACGTTTTGTAAATAAAGATGTATATATTCATTTAGAAACGACAAACGGAGCGTATGCATCACACATAAATGAAAAGATGATGACAGTTGGTGCTTTCATTCGAAATGCGATTATCCGTTTTGAACGCGGGAAGATAACTGGAACAAATCCATACCGAGTTGGTTTGAAAATGGATCACGGTTGGGTATATGCTGAAGGTATTACGCACTGGGAAGTAGACGATCAAGAGCGTTTATTATTAGCTGGACATGATAATTTAGGTCGTCTAGCAGTTGCACTTGAGTTAAGCTTAACACCATTTAAGTAAGAAGGAGGGAAACTTATGGAGAGACATGTACTTGTTGTATTTCCGCATCCAGATGATGAAGCATATGCTGCGGGAGGAACAATTCGCTTATTAACAGATCAAGGAGTACCTGTAACGTATGCATGTGGTACTCTAGGACAAATGGGACGTAACATGGGTAAGAACGTATTCGCTAACCGTGAAACGATTCCACATATCCGTAAGAAAGAATTGAAAGATGCTTGTGAAGCGATGGGTATTAAAGATTTAAGAATGCTTGGCTTCCATGATAAAACGTTAGAATTTGAAGATGTTGATTTCGTTGCTGACAAAATTGAAGCAATTATTCAAGAAGTAAATCCATCTCGAATTATTACATTTTATCCAGAGCACGGTGTACATCCAGATCATAATGCATTTGGCCGCGCTGTCGTTCGCGCTGTATCACGTATGCCAAAAGAAGAGCGCCCAGTTATCCATGCTGTTGCGATTACGAAAAATCGTGAAGCAGTATTAGGAGAACCGGATGTTGTAAATAACATTAGTGAAGTATTTGATCATAAATTAACTGCATTAGGTGCGCACCGTTCACAAACAGAAGCAATGCTTGAAGACACGCATGCAAAAATAAAAAACAAAGATGCAGCAACATTAAAATGGCTGCAACTTGAACAGTTTTGGACTTATAAATGGGAGTAGGCTAGAAGGATACCTTCTAGTTGCTCTTACATAGAAAAAGCGCCGTCACTTGTGATGGCGCTTTTTCTTGTTGAAGACTATATATTTCTTAGGGTGCTTCAAAATTTTTAAATTAACGTGCAGTATAGCCTCCATCAACAAGAAGTGTTGTACCGTTAACAAAACTAGCATCATCACTTGCTAAAAATAAGACAGCTTTAGCGACTTCTTCTGGTGTTCCAAGTCTGCCTTGTGGATGAAGTGAAGCTAAATATTCTTTCTGTTCAGGATTAACACTACCAAGTAAAGGGGTGTCAATATAACCGGGGCACACCGCATTAATACGTATTCCATATTTAGCGTAGGCAGTACATAAATTTTGAGTTAATAGTTTCACACCACCTTTTGCAGAGGAGTATGCTGTTGGGGTAGGTAATGAAACAAAACTATGAATTGAACCAGCGTTAACGATGACACCACCTGTACCTTGTTTAAGGAATTGTTCAATCGAATATTTATCAGAAAGGAATACCCCAGACAAATTAATATCAATAGTTCTTTTCCACTTTTCATAGGATAATTCGTTTGCTGGTGCATCATCAGCAACGCCGGCATTGGCATACATAATATCTAATTTACCGTATGTACTTACTGTCTCATGAATTAGCTGTTTAATATCTGCCTCTTTTGTTACATCAGTTTTAATAAATAACGTATTATATCCATGTGCATTCAATTCATCTGATAGTTCTTTTCCACGTTCAGAAAAGTCAGCAATAACTACTTTTGCACCTTCTTCGATAAAAAGACGAACAGTAGATTCGCCAATTCCACTTGCACCACCAGTTATGATTGCTACTTTGTCTTTCAATTTCATATAAACCTCTCCATTCATCAATGAATTTAAGTCGAATTTTTAAATCTGGTTATATCACTATTAACCTTAAATAGTAAGTAGATAGAAGAAAAAGCTCGCGTTTACTTAATTGTGAGAGTGCTATTTTTTCTTTAGTGTACTTTTTGATACAGTTATGGACGAAAATATTAATTTGGTCAAT
This sequence comes from Bacillus sp. JAS24-2, assembly GCF_008274905.1. Lineage (NCBI taxonomy): Bacteria > Bacillati > Bacillota > Bacilli > Caryophanales > Bacillaceae > Bacillus > Bacillus sp. JAS24-2. The sequence continues at coordinate 3,241,854 of NZ_CP031068.1, read as the reverse complement.
CTTATCATTAGATTGAATATTTGGTAAAGAGCTCTCGAACAGAGCGAGTACGGATGCTGAAAAATTAAAATAAATATGAAGTATTATTTGTAGGGTAAGGAACAAGGGGGAGAGAAGCATAATGAAAACTACTACTCTATTTAAATAGGAAAAAACCTTGCAGGGGGGCAAGGCTTTAAACAGGGTATTAAAAATGATTGATTTATTAAGAAGAACTTCTTCTTGTGAATAAACTAATTTTAGCATGATAACTCATATGTATGTGTTACGAATTTGTGAATAAAAACTCAATGAAAAAAGTATGAGTGAAAGGAAATAATGTATTTGAAATATGTATTATTACACAAAGTTTAGTTGAAATAGTGAGGAAAATAAAAAAGCGCAATGAGCAAAATAATTAAGAGACGAATTATATGAAAGATTAGTTGAACGCCTAATATTTAATTTGTTTTACTATATTATTAATTCCGATGATACAAAATTCAAGAAATGACTTATCAATATAAAAACAAAAAGTCCTTAGAATCTACGGCTTTAATATGAAAAGATTTTAATCATTGGGCATAAGGGAATTCTATATTGATTGGTTGAAAGAGGGGATTTGTATATGTAATTTCTTTTTTCATTTAATTCTTTAGAACCTATTTTTAATAATGTATATAAGAAGCGTATATTTTGAATTATTTAATAGAATAATATATATTTATATTGATTTAGTGATTTTAGTTTGTTAAAAATGGGGAAATCGATATGAAGGTTAAATTTGCCGTAATAAAAGATGAGAGCTTTGATTGTAGTTTATTGGAAACAAAATTATTGAAAACTTTTAAAGAAGTAGATTGTGAAGCAGATATTGTAAAGGTTGAGGATGAAATTTTTGAAAACAATGATGTACAAACGCATTTATCAGAAATAACCATTCATGTTACTGGAAAAAATATTGGATATAGATCCGTTTCAGCCAGTATATTTATTGTTCTAGAGAGTTTATCAATACAGCTATTTCGTATTCATATTAGTATACTTTAAGCAGTTCAAAAATTGGCTTCTTCAGAAAATCATACTGATTATATGGAGTTGTAAATATGAAAACAATAGAAATTATCGTAGGTGCTCCCGAATGGTGGATTGCACCTTGTTTGTTGTTAAATAAACAAGGGATTCCTTTTCTAATTTTAATGTATCTCAACGCTAATTTATAAATAGAAGAATGGAAACATGTGAGTAATTCAATTAGATTGTACAAAAAAATTGGTACGCGGATATACGCAATGTATTCACAGGTAAGAGGGTTGTCTCATAATATATATAGATTTTTCTATTAAGATGAACAGAGGGTGTGAATATATGGAAGATGTTTACGCTAAAATTGACAATCTCAAGGCGGAGCAAAAAGAAATTATGAGAGACATTCGAAATTTAGAAACGCGTACCACTATTAATGAGAAAGACATAGCAACAATCAATAAGCAATTAGAAAAAATAAGTACAAACACTACTTGGATTTTGCGAATTATTATTAGCGCGATAATAATGTCAGTTTTAGGATTAATATTAAAAGGAATGATTTAGTCTTGTGAAATAGAACGATATAAAAGAAAGAGGGGAGCTCCCTCTTTCTTTTATGTAAATGAGAATCTATAAATTTTCCGTTTCCTTTTCGTCTGCATACTTATCCTCTAAGGAAATTAATAGAGGGATTGATATAGTTACTAGAATGATTAAAGTAGTTATAAAAGATTTAGAAAGAGAAAAAGAACCTTCAATTAAAGGTGATAAAAACTTGAATGAAAGTATACTTGTTATGAAGGAAATTACTAAAAAGCTAAAAAGAGAGGTATTTTTATTCTTTATAGATGCCTCTATAAAGTCTTTAACACAGGTTATTACAACAAATATAGTTAATATGATAAGAGAAACAAAATAATGTGTTAAATTCGTCATACTAATAGTAGAATCGTCTATTATGTAAGCAAGTAACTTAGATACTAATATTCCTCCAAACAATAAAATAATAAAAGCAAGTAATCCTTCCGATATATAAGTGCTGAAATTGTTTTTCTTGTTAAAAAGCTTATAGTTCAGAGTAGATTGGATTATTTGAATTAGGAATAGGGTAATAATCCATACATAATACACAAAGGGTAATTCTCCTGAGAATAGAGAAATTAGGAAGTTTACTACTGTCCTTAAAATTTCAATCATTACGAAAGTCCTCCTACTTGTTCAACTTTATGACATTAGGAATATATGAGTCTATCATTTTATAATCAGGTTCATTGATTCAAACTATTTCTAATTATTCCATAATAAGGCGTTCATATCAAGTTGTTATCTTTTATGGCGTTTATTATTTGTTCACTAATATAAAAAGAGCATTCGAAATGATAATACTAGAAAAATAAAATTAATATGTAATATAATTGAAAAAGTATATTTAAAAATCGATGTTAATATTACCCTCCTATAAGTATTAACATACGTAATTGAGGTGTTTTCTTTGTTGTTTTATGACCGGATTTCTATAATGGCCCCTCCTGTTCCGTAGCTAAGGAAAGTCTTTTTATTTCTGAGATTTTCAAAGTTATAGGAGGGTATGAAAAATGAAAAAAGTCTCAGTACCATCACTTTTGTTAATGATTATTCTTGTCGCATTTCCGCAAATTAGTGAAACGATTTACACACCGTCTTTACCTGACATTTCAAAGGCGTTACATGTAAGTAATAATGAGGTGCAGTTAACGCTTAGTGTGTATTTTGCTGGATTTGCTTTAGGTGTATTTTTTATTGGATGGCTATCAGATATAATTGGCCGTCGCTGGGCAATGTTATTTGGAATTGTCGTATATGGCGCTGGGAGTTTCTTGTGCTTTATTGCAAATTCCATTGAAGTTTTATTGGTAAGTCGTTTTATTCAAGCGTTTGGAGCAAGTGCAGGATCAGTTGTGACGCAAACGATTCTTCGTGAAAGTGTAGAAGGGCATAAGAGGCATGTTATGTTTGCTCAAATTTCAGCAGTCATTGCTTTTACACCAGCGATAGGACCGTTAATTGGTGGCTTTCTTGATCAAATGTTTGGATTTAAAATAGTATTTTTAAGTTTAGTAGTTATGAGTATCGGTATTTTTCTGTATACGTTTGTTTCTCTTCCTGAAACAAAAACGGGCTCAGTAACGAATAAAATAAATGTATTTTCAGTCTTGAAGAGGTTAATTACAAATCCAAAAGTGGTAACGTATGGGCTATTAATTGGAGGAGCAAATGGTGTTTTATTTAGCTATTATGCAGAAGCGCCGTTTATCTTTATTGAATACTTTCAGTTATCGCCTAGTATGTATGGCTTTCTAGGAATTGTTGTAGCGTCTGCTTCTATTGTTGGAGCGAAAATTTCAAAACGTTTACTTGCTACTTATAAACCAGAGAAAATTATATATATCGGTTGTCTTGTAATGACAGGAGGAGCTATCCTTTTATCTGTTATTACGTTTGTGGGATCAAATCCGAATGTAATATATATGGTTGTATTTTTAATAGCGATGTTTATATTGCTATTAGGAATTGGAGTAGCGTTACCTAATTGTTTAAGTTTAGCGTTAGTAGATTTTCAAGATGTCATTGGTACAGCTGGAGCGTTGTTTAGCTTAGGATACTATGTAATTGTAACGATGACAATTTGGGGAATGAGTCAATTGCATACGGGCTCGTTACTGGTGATGCCACTTTATTTTCTAGTTATTGTAGTTATAATGGCAGTGTTTACTAGGGTATTTATCTTTGGTAAGCAAACTTCGAAATCGATTTAAATATGAAATTGTAAAAGAGTCTCATTTTTTAATGAGACTCTTTTATATTTTATCCCGTTGTTTTGAGGCAGAAAGGTTTCTGCCTCAAAATTTGGCTGGGGTAAAGAAGTTAGTAGTTTATTAATATATTAAATTTCTTATTGGTATATGAATCGAATGTGTGGGAAATTACGTTATCAACTATAAAGGTTGAAGTATTTGAGATATGAAACCGAGGAAGATAGCATCTCCTCGGTTATTTATATTGTAATAATATACATGCCGGAATCATATTGAATAGATGTATTTTATTGTTAATTTAGTTAAAAATTAATCAGACTTATGTATAATAATTTATTGAAAAAATAATTGAATTTTTCAGATTAATGAATTAATATAAGATAAGTAATTTTAAGATTTATAGAATATTGGAAGATGAAAGGTTTTGAGAATTTTATTAGGAGCACAAAACGATTTTAGGATAGCTTTAAAGCTAGTGTAAAATGACGTTTGCTTCATCATTTTCAGGGCCGAAAGGAATTAGGGGAAAGCATCTTGTGTTAAAATGCGGCTATGAATCATCTAAGAGGGGGAAGTGAAGTGGCAAACAAAGAATTGAAAAGAGGTTTAGAAGCACGTCATATTCAAATGATTGCTTTAGGCGGAACGATTGGTGTTGGTTTGTTTATGGGATCAGCCAGCACAATTAAATGGACAGGTCCGTCAGTAATGCTTGCTTATGCAATTGCAGGTATTTTCATCTTCTTCATCATGCGTGCCATGGGAGAAATGTTGTATATGGAGCCAAGTACAGGCTCATTTGCGACATTCGGTCATAAGTATATTCATCCACTAGCTGGTTATATGACAGCGTGGAGTAACTGGTTCCAGTGGGTTATCGTTGGGATGTCAGAAATTATCGCGGTTGGAGCGTATATGCAATATTGGTTCCCGGATTTACCAGCTTGGATACCAGGTATAATTGCAATGGTTATTCTTGGTGCAGCTAACTTAATTTCTGTTAAGTCATTTGGTGAATTTGAATTTTGGTTTGCGATGATTAAAATCGTTACGATTCTATTAATGATTATTGCAGGATTTGGCCTTATTTTCTTCGGAATTGGTAACGGCGGAGAAGCGATTGGCATATCTAATCTTTGGTCAAATGGCGGTTTCTTTACAGGTGGTTTTTCAGGATTCTTCTTTGCATTATCACTTGTAGTTGGAGCGTATCAAGGTGTGGAATTAATCGGTATTACTGCTGGTGAAGCGAAGGATCCAAAGAAGACACTTACAAGAGCGATTCAAAGTACAATTTGGCGTATTTTAATTTTCTACATCGGTGCTATTTTCGTTATTGTAACTGTGTATCCGTGGGATCAATTAAGTACAATTGGTAGCCCGTTCGTAGCAACTTTTGCGAAGGTTGGTATTACGGCAGCAGCTGGACTTATTAACTTCGTTGTAATTACAGCAGCAATGTCTGGTTGTAATAGTGGTATTTATAGTGCTGGTCGTATGCTTTATACGTTAGGTGTAAATGGACAAGCACCGAAATATTTCACGAAACTTTCTGGAAATGGTGTACCTTTATTTGGTACAGTTGGCGTAATTATCGGTCTGGCGGTTGGTGTTGTTTTAAGTTACATCGCACCGAAAAACTTATTCGTATATGTATATAGTGCGAGTGTACTTCCTGGAATGGTACCATGGTTTGTCATTTTAATTAGTCAAATTAATTTTAGAAAAGAAAAGGGAGCAGAGATGAAAGATCATCCGTTCAAAATGCCATTTGCTCCTGTAACAAACTATTTAACAATTGCCTTTTTAATTATGGTATTAATCGGAATGTGGTTTAACGATGATACTCGTATTTCATTAGTTGTAGGTATTATTTTCTTAGCTATCGTTACAATTAGTTTCTATGCTTTCGGAATAGGAAAGCGAGCTCCGTTAGACGTTCAAAATAATAAAGAGATTTCAAGTAAATAATGAAAAGGCTGTTCATCTGGAACAGCCTTTTCATATTGTTGCTATTTGTCGATAAATCGATATAATTTGATTTGTGATAGATATATTTGAAAAATCGTTGATATATTGTACGTTATGATAGATATATTCGAAAAATCGTTAATATAATTTCACATACTATCTGTCACTATCATGATTAAAATTTCTCTAATACGATTTTCCCAATGGTGTGCCCGCTTTCAAGTAGTGCATGTACTTTCTTTAAGTTTTCAGCGTTAATCGGTGTTAATGTTTCATTTTTATGTAAGCTGTACTGATAGTCTAGAAGGAGTTTATTTCTAAAAAGAAGAATTTTTTACTGTATTACTTTATCCCAAACTAAATGTAAAGGTGGATACATAATGACAGTAAAGAAACTTTATTTCATCCCAGCAGGTCGTTGTATGTTGGATCATTCGTCTGTTAACAGTACGTTAACACCGGGAAAATTATTAAACTTGCCGGTATGGTGTTATCTTTTGGAGACAGAAGAAGGTCCTATTTTAGTAGATACAGGTATGCCAGAAAGTGCAGTTAATAATGAAGGGCTTTTTAACGGTACATTTGTTGAAGGACAGATTTTACCGAAAATGACTGAAGAAGATAGAATCGTGAATATATTAAAGCGTGTAGGGTATGAGCCGGACGACCTTTTATATATTATTAGCTCTCACTTACATTTTGATCATGCAGGAGGAAACGGTGTTTTTACAAATACACCGATTATTGTGCAGCGAACGGAATATGAGGCAGCACTTCATAGAGAAGAATATATGAAAGAATGTATATTACCGCATTTGAACTACAAAATTATTGAAGGGGATTATGAAGTGGTACCAGGTGTTCAATTATTGTATACGCCAGGTCATTCTCCAGGCCATCAGTCGCTATTCATTGAGACGGAGCAATCCGGTTCAGTTTTATTAACGATTGATGCATCGTACACGAAAGAGAATTTTGAAGATGAAGTGCCGTTCGCAGGATTTGATCCAGAATTAGCTTTATCTTCAATTAAACGTTTAAAAGGAGTTGTGGCGAAAGAGAAACCAATTGTTTTCTTTGGTCATGATATAGAGCAGGAAAAGGGTTGTAGAGTGTTCCCTGAGTATATATAGTGCAAAAAGTCATGAGTTCGCGTGCTCATGACTTTTTCGTTTAAATAATTTTTTTAAATAAATTATAAACTTTTTTTGAACTATCTTCGTTTAACTGATAGTACGTAAGGTTTACATCATCAGGAGTATCTTGCTGAGCAATCATCACTTCGCTGCTGTGATGATCAACTATCCATATGAAATATTTTTTATAAGTTCCATCCTCGAAAGTAATCCACATATCACAATCTATTAAATCTGATCCTTCTTCATCCAATGTTAATTTGCCTTTTTTTGCGGTATTCATACTGTTAATAAATGTTTTTAATTCATCTGTTTTTGTGAGAAAGATATCCTGTTTTGTTTTAATTGATTCGACATGTATATCTTTTATTTCCTGTTTACCTAAAAAAACAGGAGGCTCATTTGGATCTCGCGAGCTTGAAATAATAGTAGCTTTCTTTTTCGGTTTATTTGCAGTATAGAGATCTTGAATAGATTTTCCCGAGTTTATAAACCATACAATTCCACAAATAATCAATACACTACCTAGCAATAAAATAATTTTTTTAATAGGATTTTCTCCTCTCTATTACTTCGTGTGAAGAGCTTTTCTATTAATATATGATAGGTAAGCGTAAAGTATTATAGTTGAACTTGGTTATGTTTCACAGTTTTTATCGGGCGATCTATGAGTAAATTGTAAGTGAGCCCAATTAATACGAAAATGCCACCAATAACTTTACCAATTGAGAGTTCATTTGTTAGGAAGAAATCAATAATAGTCCCCGCAAATAATTGTCCGATAAAGATGAGTAATGTTAAATAAAAGGCTGATATTTTAGGAGTAATATAGTTGGATAATGAAATAACGATAACGCCTACTAATCCGCCTAAGTACACAGCAATAGGAATAGATTGTAACGTCTGCATTGGAATATACAATGAATCTGAACTGAAAATTAAAAATAACATAGAGAAAAATAATCCAGTAATATAATTAAAAAACGTGCCTTCCCAGTTTCCAATTTCCTTTGCTAAATTCGCGTTAATAATTCTAGCAACAACGATAGAAACACCAGCTAAAATAGCGATCGTAATATATAACATTTTCTTGCCCCCATTAATAAATTGTCATGATTATAATTCCAGAAGAGATGAAACATAATCCAATTAGTTTTTTCTTTTCAAACTTTGCAACTTTCATTCCTAATAAGCCGAAATGATCGATAATGATGGAAGCAATAGATTGACCGAGTAAACTTAATGCGATCGTAATAGAAGCACCAAGGACGGAGAAACTTATATTGTTAAAAAGAACAGTGAATACTCCAATCGCTCCAGCGCTATATAAAAAAAGTGGAATACTTTTATCGAAACGAATTTTATTTTTGTTTATGATTAAAATGAAGATAACTGCAATTAAACCGACAAGGTGAATGACAACGCTTGCTGTATACTTTCCAATTAACTCGGATAAAATTCCATTCAATGGAAGCATAACGGCGATGAGCACACCAATAAAGACAGAAAGAAAGTTATACAATGTAATATCCCCTTTATATTTCATATTTGTAATGAATGTATCATGCTGAAATTGTGTATTGTTATGACATATGTCATAGTGGAAGAAGAAAATTTTGATTACAATGGGGATGAGTTGTAAAGGTGGGGAACTATGAAGAAAGTATGTAATTCTATTAAATTAGCAGAGTATATGAAGAAAAATAATATTGATTCATTTTTTAGTCATGATATGAAGCCATATATGGAACTTATATTTTTTAAAAAGAATGAGTTTATTTGTAGAGAAAATGAAGAGATAGATTATTTATATTTCTTTGTTGAAGGAAAAGCGAAAGCGTTTAACACATTAAGTAACGGGAAATCGGTATTATTATGTTTTTACGATAGTTTGCAGTTACTTGGAGATGTGGAGTTAATTCATTCTCAAAGAATCACTTCAAACGTACAAGTGATGGCAGATTCGTATTGTGTGAGTTTACCTTTAGGAAAGGTGAGAAATAAGCTATTTCATGATGCGAAATTTTTAAGATGTATTTGCGGATCATTGGCACATAAATTAAACCGACTTTCCAAAAACAGTACAATTAATTTATTGTATCCGCTTGAAAATAGACTTGCGAGTTACATGTTAGCAGCAGGAGAACGAGCAGTTCAGCATGAAAATAGAATTGTGTTTAGTGGGAATTTAACGGAAATAGCGGAGTTGTTAGGAACGAGTTATCGGCATTTATTACGTACTTTGAATCTCTTTTGTGATAAAAATATAATCAAGAAAAACAATGGTTGTTTTGAAGTAGTGAATGTAGAAGTTTTGAGGGAATTGGCTGCAGATGTTTATAAATAATATATTAAAGTAGGGATTAAGATGAAAATAGCTATAATTTCAGATATCCACGGAAATAGTCACGCTTTAAAATCGGTATTAAAAGATATTACACGTCGCAAGGTCGAAATGATAATAAATTTAGGAGATAGTGTGTATGGGCCGTTAGAGCCTTTAGAGACAATTGAAATATTAATGAGTAGCGAGATGATACATATTAAAGGCAATTGTGATCGCATGCTTTGGGAACCTATACAAGAGCAATCTGCTACACTAACTTTTGTTCAAAATCAATTAACAAATTATCATATAGGTTGGTTAAAACAACATCCTTCACAATTTATTGTAGACGATATGTTATGTTGTCACGGTACGCCAACTTCAGATGAAGTGTATTTGTTAGAAGAGATGAATGAGAATGGTGCAATATTAAAGAATGAAAAAAATATAATGGATCAACTCCAAAATATAGAACAAAAAATAATAGTATGTGGTCATACACATATTCCTAGAGTTGTTTATTTAGCGAACGGAAAGATCATTATAAATCCAGGAAGTGTAGGACTTCCAGCATACAAAGATGAGTTACCTGTTATGCATAAAATGGAATCAGGAACTCCGCATGCAAAATATGTAGTGATAGAAAAGGTTTTGGGAGAATGGACAATTGAACAAATTTCAGTTCCTTATAATTGGGAAGAAGCTGCTGGATTGGCTGTTCAACAAGAAAGATATGACTGGGCACAGGCGCTAAAGACTGGGAAGATAGAATGAAGGGGAGTTTACTTTATGGTAAACTGCTCTTTTTTATTTTGAGTAGATATTGAATTATATAAAAATAAAATGTTATGATTATGGAAACGTATGAATATATGAACAAGTATTCATATGTAAAGGAAGGAGGGATTAGAATGAAAGACCTAATTATTATTGGAGCGGGTCAAGCTGGATTAACAATGGGATATTACTTGAAGCAAGAAGGATATAATTTTTTATTACTTGAGGCAGGAAACCGAATTGGGGATTCATGGAGAAATCGATATGATTCTTTGCAGCTTTTTACCCCAAGGTCTTACAGTAGCTTGCCGGGTATGGCGTTAATAGGTGAAAAAAATGAATTTCCATGTAAAGATGAAATTGCGACTTATTTAGAAGAATATGCAAGACATTTTCAATTACCGGTACAATTACAAACGGAAGTTCTAAAAATAAAGAAAGAAAAAGAAATATTTGAATTACATACTCCTACAGAAATTTTACAAACGAAAAAAGTTATTATCGCATCAGGTGGTTTTCAGCAACCATTTATTCCCTCAGTTTCAGCAAATCTATCATCACATATTTTTCAAATACATTCATCACAATATAGATCATCATCGCAAATTCCACAGGGGAAGGCACTTGTAGTAGGTGGCGGAAATTCAGGAATGCAAATAGCAGTAGAACTTGCAAAAACGCATGAAGTTATGTTGTCTATTAGTCATCCTTTAACGTTTTTACCGTTACAACTTTTTGGAAAAAGTATTTTTAATCTGCTAGAAAAAGTGGGTTTATTGTACGCTGAAATAAATACAAAGAGGGGAAGATGGTTTCAGAAGAGAAAGGACCCTATTTTCGGTTTGGAGGGTAAGAAACTTATTCGGAATAGAGCAATTAAACTGCAAGAAAAAGTAGTAAGTGCATCAGGAAATAACATCATGTTTCAGAATGGTGATACTTATAGTGCAGAAAGCGTTATATGGTCAACTGGTTTTGTTCAAAATTATAATTGGATTGAAATTGAACAAGCAGTGAATGAGAAAGGATTTCCTAATCATATAAAGGGAATCAGTCCAGTAAAAGGATTGTATTATATCGGATTGCCGTGGCAATCTCAAAGGGGTTCTGCACTTATTTGTGGTGTAGGAAAGGATGCAGCATATTTGCTTTCTGAAATCAAAAAAATAGATCAGTAGCGATAACTACTGATCATCCATATGTACATGAATTAGGAGAGGTCAAACATTTATTAACTTTATTATAATAGATTTTTATGGGGTTAAAAACTGAAAATTCAAATTTAATGTTGAGAAAGTTTTTTTGTATCGAAATATATGAAAAAATAGGGATTTTTATTAAAACAGAAAAAGATATTTCTATTTTAGTAAATTATGATATAGTCTAAATAAGCGTTTTTTTTCATAAATGTAATTATTTTCATTGTAGTTTTGTTTATATGAGGGAAGGAGAAGTAATTATGAAGTTTGATGATCAACGCTTATTAGGAGTCCGATTAGGTTCTGTACTTGTGACAGAGGAAAATCAATATTTAGTAATTAAGAAAAAAGATCATTATGCACTGTTAAATATACATAATTTAGAATGCACTCATGTTGAAGTGCAGTTAGAACATTTGGAAGAAATGTTGCGGGAAGATTTCCAAGAAAGTATAACGGAAATTATCGCACCAGAACATATAAAAATTGTTGCGAAAAATGTTATATAGATAAAGAAGCTGGAAGGAACAGCTTCTTTATTTTCATTATAAGGATAACGTTTTTACAACCTCACCAATGATCCCTTCCATTTGATGAACACCTAAATCGGAATTGGTCATAATAACAGCACCATTCCCGCAGTATGGATAACAAACCATCATACATTGAAATCCGACGCCCCATCCGAGTGAATAAACCTGTAATTCTTCATTAGAATCATCAAGAAAAACACCTAATCCAGTCCATTTTGAGCAACCTTGAGGAGAAATCATGTCTAGTACAAATTTTTGAGAAAGTTTTAGTTTACCCTTTCCTTGTAAGGAATGAATGATTTCAATAACTAAAGCTGATAAGTTAGTGAAATAAAACAAATGAAAGTTAGTAAGGGGGAACATTTATGGAATTCTGGATGGTTATACTGATATTAGCCTTTGGTTTCATTTATATCGCTGAAAAATTAGCTACAATTGAAAAGAAAAATGATGCGCGTTTAAAGAGAATTGAAGATAGATTACAATTAATTACGAAAGAAATGAGAATTGTAGAAAGAGAACCTGAAATTAATAAAGAACTACGCCAGCTTGTAGAAGAAGGCAAAAAAGTTACAGCAGTTAAGAGAGTAAGAGAAGCTTTTGGTTTTTCCTTACTAGAAGCGAAGCAATATGTTGATAAATTATAAAAAAGATCATCCATTTGGGTGATCTTTTTTACTGCACCATGCGTGTATTTACATAAGCGGCGATAATAAAGTGTCCAATTATATGGAACAAACATTTGAGATAAATTGTCTAATATAGGTAATAACTATTTAGCTTGAAAGAAAGGGTTGATAACATGAAAAAGAATACGTTGTTAAAAGTAGGATTATGTGTAGGTTTACTAGGAACAATTCAATTTGTTAGCACAATTTCTTCTGTACAAGCATCACAAAAGGTAGAGAAAATAGTAATAAAAAATGAGACGGGAACCATTTCAATATCTCAGTTAAACAAGAATGTATGGGTTCATACGGAGTTAGGTTCTTTTAATGGAGAAGCAGTTCCTTCGAACGGTCTAGTTCTTAATACTTCTAAAGGGTTAGTACTTGTGGATTCTTCTTGGGATGACAAATTAACGAAGGAACTAATAGAAATGGTAGAAAAGAAATTTCAGAAGCGCGTAACGGATGTCATTATTACACATGCGCACGCTGATCGAATTGGCGGAATAAAAACGTTGAAAGAAAGAGGCATTAAAGCGCATAGTACAGCATTAACTGCAGAACTAGCAAAGAAAAATGGATATGAAGAACCGCTTGGAGATTTACAAACCGTTACAAATTTGAAGTTTGGAAATATGAAAGTAGAAACATTTTATCCAGGGAAAGGGCATACAGAAGATAATATTGTCGTATGGTTACCGCAATACAATATTTTAGTTGGAGGCTGTTTAGTGAAATCTACGTCCGCGAAAGATTTAGGAAACGTTGCGGATGCTTATGTAAATGAATGGTCTACATCGATTGAGAATGTGCTGAAGCGATATAGAAATATAAATGCAGTAGTGCCTGGTCATGGAGAAGTAGGGAACAAAGGATTACTTTTACATACATTGGATTTATTAAAATAAGAAATTGTAGAAATACAAAAGAGAGGAGAAATAATTTTCTCCTCTCTTTCTTCTAACTATATTTAAATGCTGAATCTGTTGATTACGTCAGCATATATTACTGAGATTTTAATTCCAAGTATACAAATACTAGTACTGTCATAATTGCTATAACAACATAAGTAGCATCAAGCATTATAAGTGTTTTTAAAGTTTCAGTCATCGTAATTCACCCCTGTTATAAAAATATAACATGATCTTTTTATTGATTAGATAAGAGATCATAAAGATAAAATGTATATGAAATTTCTTAAGTAGCTTCTATATAAATATATCATATAAATAATGTAAGTAATGTTAAGATAATGTAAATGTATTGTAAATAAAAAGGTTTACAATAAAGACTTTAATAAAAAATGATAGTTCCTTAAAATGACAAATACGCTCTTCTTTCTATTGAATGATAGAAAGAAGAGCGTATTTTTATGTCTATTTTCATATGTGATGAATTGCAACTATTTGTACATGGGATTCAAAAATTTTTTTCGTTGTATATATTTCTCCAAATTAATTAGCTATTTAAAAGTATCGAAAGATGTGTGCACACTAATGCATATTTTTTAGTGTCAATAAAAATATTATGTCAACAATATGAACTGTCACAAATCTTTATATATTATTGTGATTGATATCACATCACTTTTTTTCAATGGGTATTATGCTTAAGGTGTAATGAATGATTGGGAGAGGGTGGGATGATATGTTTTGTTATCAATGTGAACAAACGCCAGCAGGCGGATGTAAAGTAATGGGTGTGTGCGGCAAGAATGAAACGATTGCGAGTTTACAAGATACGATTGTGTTTGGGCTAAAAGGAATTGCAGCTTATCGCACACATGCTGCTCAGCTAGGATATACGGATGCATTTGTAGATGCTACAACACAAGAAGCTTTATATATGACATTAACAAATTCTAACTTTAACGAACAAGAGCATATTGATATGGCTATGAAAGTGGGGAAATCAGCTTTACGGGTGATGGAATTATTAGATGAGGCACATACGAATCATTTTGGTGTGCCAGAGCCTGTACAAATTACACAAAATCGTGTAGAAGGTAAAGCAATTGTAGTTACGGGTCATAATTTATTTGCACTAGAAGAACTATTAAAGCAAACAGAAGGAAAAGACATTAATATTTATACGCATTCTGAAATGCTACCAGCACACGGATATCCGCAGCTGAAAAAATATAAACATTTAAAAGGAAACATCGGTAAGGCATGGTATGATCAAAGACGCCTTTTTGAAAAATTTACTGGTGCCATATTAGCTACAACGAACTGTGTTATGCCAATTAAAGGCTCGTACTCTGATCGATTCTTTTCATATGACATTGCAGGTTTAGAAGGTGTACAAAAAATTGAAAATGATGATTTTACACCATTAATTCAAAAAGCACTAGAACTTCCAGAAGTACATATGGAGTCGGATGAACAGTTAGTGACAGGGTTTCATCATAATACAGTATTATCATTAGCTCCAGAAATTATTGATGCAGTAAAAGAGGGGAAAATAAAGCGTTTCTTTGTTATCGCCGGTTGTGATGCACCGGGAAAAGGCGGAGAATATTATCGTGAATTAGCAACGTCACTTCCGCCAGAAACGGTTATTTTAACAACTTCTTGCGGGAAATTCCGCTTTAATGATGTGGATTACGGTGTTGTACCTGGTACGGAAATTCCGCGTTACATTGATTTAGGACAGTGCAATAATTCAATTTCTACAGTGAAAATAGCGGCTGCTTTAGCTGATGCTTTCCAATGTGAAGTGAATGAATTGCCAGTAAGTATTGTGCTATCATGGTTTGAACAAAAAGCGGTTGCCATTTTACTCGGGCTATTTAGTCTTGGGATTCAAGATATTCGCATCGGTCCAAAGGCTCCTGAATTTATTTCACCTGGCGTGCTTGATGTATTACAAGAAACATTTGGTTTAAAACTAATTACAAATGCAGCAGAAGACATGGCTATGATGTTATCGTAACGGAAAAGATGTTTTCACTTAATTGTAGCTTTATAAATCATTTGTATGTGTGTGAGTAAACGTACATACAAATGATTATTAATAAAGAAAATCGCTATATCTATAAATTTTATAAAGCTTTTAAAGTGTAACACCACATGCCCATCACCTTAAGATTTTAAGTATCCCCAAAACGAAATTTCTACATGAATATCTATAATTTTACCTCTTTTTCATTTGATTTGAAAATAAGCTTTCTATTTTTAAAAACCAACGATACCACCTCAAATTATATGAATAAAATCCATTCATTTATTAGGAAAATGGATTGAAAATAATAAGGTAGACTAAAAAGTAAAATATTATTTATGATAATCATTCTTTTATAAAATTTAAATTGGAAATAGCCCTACTCATTTTGATTGCGCATTTTCAAAATGGAGGGGCTTTTCTTACTGTAAAATCAATAACTGCAGCTTATTTTGTTGAAAAAATTCTCATTCTTATTTTGAAAGTGATATGGGTACATTTACATGCACATCAATCTTTTATGATGAAGTGGCCCTTGAATATATTATTTTTTATTGACAGACATAAAAATGATTTATTTGCTATATTGATAATTTATAGACGTTATAATAAAATGTTTACGTATATGTAAACTTAATTTATTCTTGTTTGGTTTTATTGTGAGGTTAGGCAGTGTTAATAACAATAAAATAATGAATATATCACCTGCAAAAAGAATGCAACCAATACGGAGAAGATGATTTCGTTAAAAATTCGAAAAATAAGCGTTATTAGCTCTTGAAGAAAAATGACTAGAAAAATTATAAGCATATGGAAAATAGGGTTATACAAAAAGTCCTAAAGGGGGACGGAATTATGGAGAAAAGAAAGTATTCAGTAACACCACAAGATCGAATGAATTATGTATTAGGTCTTTATTCTGCAGATCAACAAATTAATGCAGTTCTTTATTTTCCTGTAGGTATATCCAAGGAAATACTTGAAGAATCAGTAAGGATAACGTTGCAATTGCAACCAGTTTTGAACAGCCGGTTTGTAGAAAATGATATTCCTTACTGGGAGGAACATTCATCTGACACTAACTCATCTATTTGCTTTTTTGCAGAAGGAAATAATCAAGAACTTGAAATAATGGCAATAGATTTTATTAAGGAACCTGGTGATCGTATTCAGGGGCCTATGGTTCAAACGAAATTATTACGGGGCACTACAACAGATATGTTAGTTGTGAAATTGTCTCATCTATGTTCAGATGGTGCAGGAGTCAAGGAATATATTAAATTGCTTGGAATGATATATACTCACCTTTCATTGGGACGGTCTAAGAAGCAAATTATAAAGGAATTTGATGAGGGAAATGAGAGTTGTCGAGATCAATCACATGTATTCAAATACGCTGGAATATCGGACATAAAAAGTGCGTATCGTCCTAACCAAGAACAACAGGCATCGTTATGGTCTTTTCCATCTCAACCTAACAAAAATAAATTTCCCCAAATGTCCGTACGGCGATTGAGCCATGAGCAAACTCTACGTTTAACCCAATGGACAAAAGCTCAACAGGCTACCTTGAATGATGTAATCATGACTGCATACTTCCGAGCTTTATCACATTTCACTGTGTATGCAGAACCTCGCACTGCAGAAAAAATGATTGGCTTGACAATTGATTTACGTCGATATCTGCCTAATAATACAACTGGTGCTATTTGCAACTTATCCGGTATGGAAATGCCAGTGATTAAAATGGAAGACGATGAAACATTTAAGCAGACTCTTGTTCGAGTTAAACAATCAATGGATAAAATAAAGTCTCAAAATCCAGGTCTTTCTTCAGCAGCAGGAATGGAGTTACTGGCAGAAATGAAGCTATCTACAGTGAAGGAAATGTATAATCAGCAATATGAACAGGCTGTACAGATGGGGATGGCGTTGCCATTACTGACAAATTTGGGAGTAATCGCTGAGGAACCTATTCAGTTTGGTGAAATTCAAGCTGAGGACGGGTATATGACATCACCTATTATGTATGCACCATTCTTTTCAATGGGAGCAAGCTCTTATAATGGAAGGCTTACATTTACGATCGGTTATCATGCGCCGGATACATCAAAAGAAAAGGTAGAAAAATTTTTAGATAGTGTTGCTAATCAACTATCAGAAATAAAATAAAAGAGAATATAGAGAACAGATTTCTAATAGAATTGTATTTTGGAGGCTCGTATCATGTACGGATAATCTCTGGAAATTTTCTCTGACCGCACTTGCCTTTATGCTTTATATGCAATGGGAATGGTAGGGAGAAACAATTTGTATCGTGAAAAAACAAGATATAACGGTATGAAAACAATAAAGCAGAGATGATTTAAATTACACTTTGAATCAGCTCTGTTTTACTAGTTTGATGGCCCTTACAACAAAAAAGGAGGCTGTATCCGGTTAGGGTAAAGCGGATTTTTAATTTTTTTGAAAATAAAGTTGACATCCACAACTACTTAGTCATACAATGTAGTTGTAATAAGTAATACTGAATAGTGTGGTTTTACTCAAAAGCTATTCAGTAAAAAATTCGCCTTAGTACTCTGTGATACTGAATATAAGTCAGACAGAATAGGGGGTAAAGGAGGATCAGGACATGGAAAATTTAACTGAAATGCTAAAAGGTTCACTGGAAGGGTGTGTACTGGAAATCATCAGTCGCCGTGAAACGTATGGCTATGAGATTACCCGCCATCTGAATGATCTTGGGTTTACCGAAGTTGTGGAAGGTACGGTGTATACCATCCTTGTACGATTAGAGAAGAAAAAGCTTGTGAATATTGAAAAGAAACCATCAGATATGGGACCGCCTCGTAAGTTTTATTCATTAAATGAAGAGGGCCGCCAAGAGCTTGAATTGTTTTGGAAAAAATGGGATTTTGTATCGTCAAAAATTAACGTCTTGAAGTCAAAATAGGTTCATAAGATAAAATGTTCCGGCCGATACTTTGGGAATTTCTTGTTCGGTTTTATAAAAAAGGAGGAAAATAAGATGTTAGAAATGTTTAAAAAGTTAATTGGTGATAAAAAAGAGTACAAAATGATGATGGCACGAGTTGAGGCTCTGCCAGAGGACTACCAATTTGTATTTAAGAAAATTCAAAACTACATGTGGAATTTCTCAGCGGGTAACGGGATGGATATGTTACACATACAGTATGAATTAATCGATTTGTTTGAAGCTGGTGCAGCAGAAGGAAGACAAGTGCTTGACATTACTGGGGATGACGTGGCTTCCTTTGCTGACGAACTAGTGGCAAATGCTAAAACTTACGTCTCCAAGTATCGTGAAGATTTGAATGAAAGTATTATGAAGAAATTGAGAAAAAAATAAATGGAATAAGTAATACCGACTGATTAGCTGGTTACACATATGAATTGCCACCATAGCTATTCAGTTATATTTTTAGCTTGGTACTAAGTGATACAGAATATCAGTGGTACTAAATAGATAGAGGTAAATAAATTATCTCCGCAAAACATTTTTATAGGGAGGAAAAAAGTATGAGTAATGCAGCGATTTCTATAAAAGGCTTGAAAAAATCCTTTAAAGACAAGGAAGTTTTAAAAGGGGTAGATTTTGAGGTGCAGCGTGGAGAAATTTTCGCGCTGCTAGGCTCAAATGGAGCGGGAAAGACGACAACGGTTAACATCCTTTCGACGCTAATGAAGCAAGATAGCGGTGAAGTAAGTATTTGCGGATTTGATGTACAGCGTCAACCAGACCATGTTCGTCAAAGTATCAGTTTGACAGGGCAGTTCGCAGCTTTAGACGGTATGCTGACAGGGAGGGAAAACTTGATAATGATCGCCAAATTACGTGGTGTTTCCAATCCCGCTCAAGTTGCTGACAATTTACTTGCAAGATTTAGCCTGACTGATGCGGCAAACCAAAGGACAGATCAGTATTCAGGCGGGATGAAGCGCCGGCTTGATATCGCGATGAGTTTGATTGGGGCGCCAGCAGTTATTTTTCTTGACGAACCAACGACTGGACTTGATCCTGAAGCGCGAATCGAAGTGTGGGATACAGTCAAGGAACTTGCTGGTAGCGGTACAACTATTTTGCTTACGACTCAGTACTTGGAGGAAGCAGAACAACTGGCAGACCGTATCGCTATTTTGCATGGCGGAAAAATTATTACGACAGGTACTCTTGCTGAACTAAAAGAGATGTTCCCGCCAGCAAAAGTGGAGTATATCGAGAAGCAACCGACATTGGAAGAAATATTCCTTGCGATCATTGGCAAAAAGGAGGAGATGTAAATGAAAAGTAAAACAGGTGTATTACTAGGTCGTTTAATGCGTAACATTATGCGCAGTCCGGATACAATTATTACAGTAGCGATTACACCGATTATGATGATGCTATTATTTGTCTACGTGTTTGGCGGCGCAATAAAAACTGGAACGGAAAACTACGTTAATTATTTATTGCCGGGAATTTTGCTAATGGCTATCGCATCCGGTGTAGCTTACACTTCCGTGCGACTCTTTACGGATGTAAAGAGTGGGCTGATGGCACGTTTCATTACGATGCCTATTAAGCGCTCATCGATATTGTGGGCTCACGTTCTAACCTCTCTTGTTGCTAATGTACTTACTATCGTGGTGGTTATTCTTGTTGCACTCTTAATGGGTTTCCGTTCCAGTGCTAATATTCTAGATTGGCTCGCGGTAGCTGGGATACTTGGGATGTTTACGCTGGCGCTAACATGGCTCGCTATCATTCCAGGATTGAAAGCGAGGTCTATGGAAGGGGCGACTGCTTACTCGTACCCGCTAGTTTTTCTTCCATTTATTAGTTCGGCCTTTGTGCCTACCGAAACGATGCCAAAAATTGTTCGTGCGTTTGCAGAGAATCAGCCTGTAACTTCAATCGTGAATGCGATTCGTGCTCTTTTATATGAAGGAACTGTTGGAAACGATATTTGGATTGCGCTCGCTTGGTGCGTAGGTATAATGGTCATCTCTTACTTTTTCGCCAGTAAAGCATTTAAAAGTCAGTTAGGGTAAGAAACGAGATAAACGAAACCTTCAGGAATAATATATATTTAGAAAAGCACGGGAGATTTTCCGTGCTTTTATTATTTATCATGCTCTCATTGTAGTAAATGAAATGGTATTTAAAAATAGAATAATTGTCCAGTGATAAAGCTTAATATTTGAGGCTCACTGCTTATGGAATGTATAAGCACACTCGTTTTTGTAAATCTGCTAATACTTCATCGGGTATTTCTTTGATTTTAATATCCTTCCCTAGAAAAAGCAGCCAATTTATTATTTCCGTCACTTCATCGGGATTGTTAACATTGATAAAAGTTTTTAAAATGGCTGTGGATTGGTAAGGATTAGTATAAGATATTGAAATTTTTAAAGGATGGTATTTTTTGAACTGGGCAATTGCTGTCGGACCAAGTTCAAGTACAAGGTTAATTGCTTCAGCCTTCTTACTTAGTTTTTCTAAAATCTTTTTCTTATTGAGCCTTTTATTCGTCGTGTATGGTTCGATATTGATGAGATCATCGACAGGAAACATTAACTTCTTTTCTTCTTTTAAGTCAAATCCTTCAATAATCCAATGGCTTTTTTCTTGATAAAGGTGTAATAGATAAATTGGATAAGACTTAATTTCTTCATCTTTTTTAATGGTAATCAATAAATGGTTATCCAAAAGAAGGATTTGAATGAGTTTTTCTAACATAGGATGGGGGAGATCAGAAAGCTCAAGTAGATCGGGATTATGAGGATTAGTTCCTTGGAACAGCAAGAGTTGATTTAAAAGAACAAGGTCATCCTGCTGGGTTTCTGAGATGAGTCCTAGTAGTTTTTCGGCTAAAGATTGACGACTCTTTAGGTAGGGAAGTTGTTGATTCCTCGTAGCCATAAAGGCAATAAAAAGAGCTTTCACTTCATTATCAGTAAAGCGAACAACGGGCAGGATAGAATTATGCATAACAAAATATCCACCCGTTCTCCCAACTTCAGCGACAAGTGGCATTCCCATAGCTTCAATTTCTCTAATGTCTCTAATAGCTGTCGATCTTGATATGTTAAATTCTCGTATGATTTCAGAAATTGTAAAGTGGGAGCGGTTGTTAATATATCGCATAATTGTATTAATACGTTCAATTTTTTTCATTTTGGTCTCCTAAACAGTATCATTTTTTGACATGGTTTAAAGATATTATAAATGTATCAGATGAAAAGATAAATCGTTTGATTAATAAAAAAAGAGGCAGGTTTTGCATATGAAAAATTATACTATAGAAGAAAAAGATAGCTTTATTGTGTTAGGTATTGGAACTGAAATTAAGAGTGAATATACAGACTTTGCTGGAATAAATAAAGAAAAGGAAGCCTTTTGGTCGGCTGTTAAAGAAGATGGAAGGCTGGACACTTTAAAAGCTTTAGCGACAAATGAATACATTTTTTCTGTGAGCGAAGCGGTGAATAACAAAATGATGTATTATGCGGGTGTCATGACAGAAGCACAAATAGAAGAAGAATCTAGAGTGATTCAGTTTCCGAGGGGAGAATACTTAGTAGTAAAAGGGGAAGACAAAACAGCTGAAGAGTTAAGTAATAAGTTGACTGGCATCGCCTTCGGTCAAGCTTTACCAGATGCAAATGAGTTTGCTTATGTTGGTGGACCAAATACGACGGTTGAGATGGGGAAAAGAAACGGCTTAGTGTTTGGTGAAATGTGGATTCCAGTTGTAAGGAAGTAAAGTGATAAAAGATACGAATATGGGAAGTAGAGGCTAACAATCTTGGATTGTTGGCCTTTTTAACATGAATATAATATTCATATGTCTATTGTATTTTTTGCGGCAAGATTAAATAGCTTTTTTGTTACTTTACAATAAAGTATACTTAATATCAGTAATTCATATAATTAGGAGTGGTTTCTATATTTAGAGAAAATACAAAAAGGATACTTCTGTCATTAGTAACAAATCCAATACTAATAATTGTATACGGGATCTTTTGCTATGAGTTGGCCTTATACTGTAAGTACGGAAGAATGAATTATAATATTTACATTTTGTTATTATGTATAGTACTTTTTATATCCATAACTACATTTACTACAATGCGGGTGATAAAAAATAGAGAATATGAATTTAAAAAATTAACAAATTCAATAGCATGGGGATCCATTTCTATTATCATTATTGTTGCAATTACATCATTTTATGGGATGCAGATTTATAAAAGTGCAATAAATTACAATGGAAAATTGGCGTGGTTTATAGAAAAGTTAAAACATGAAAGGTCAGTTAAACTTAAACATAATAATATATATAAATCTGGAGTAGAAGGTATTTTTGAAGATATAAATAAAAAATATCCTTTGCCAAAGAAATTGTATATGGCAACTGATTTTGATCTTACATTTCATTCAGATGGAACAATCACAGCGTTTGATACATTTGTTTATGGGAAAAATGTTGATGGGAAAGAAGAAACTTATTTAATCTCTTATAATAAGAAGAAATCAGAAGATATTACTATAATACGAGATGGATATGCAAAGCCTGATTATAATGATGATAAATTAGTAGAACCTTTAATTAAAACGGTTAAGGCGATCCCAGTTAAGCAAACGGTCAAAAAATGGAATGAAAGTAAGTATGGGTTGATTTATTATGGAAAAAGAAATTGGGGATCCAATACAGAGGGAATTATTAATATTACTGAGGATGGTAAGAGGCAGAGTGTTAAAGAAGCAGCTTCTGATATCATTGGATATACTGTATCTATATTTGTCCCTGGAAAAGAGAAAGAGCTAGTCCCTGCTAGATATAATTTAATAAGTGACGCAAGTTGGAGTAAATCAAAGACGCCTCCAAAAGAAGATATGCTTAAAGAGAAGGAACAACAAGATTTAAAGAATGAAAAAGAACAGTTTTTCCTATCGAAAGAAGTTGGTTATAAACTAAATATGACAGATAAAGCATTAGGGAGCGCCTTTTATTCATTAAGCAAGACTAGTGATGAAGGGAAAACATGGGAGGTTATCAATCCAGACCCATTTAATGGGGGGATTGGTAGTGTATCAGGAATCATTTTTATAAATGATAAACTTGGGTTTTTAGGAGCAATTAGGCCTTCTGGTAATGAAGGAGAGTTATATCGCACAGATGATGGGGGAGTATCTTTCAAAAAGGTAGAATATCCGCCGCATGAAGTGAAATTAGATCATACACAGTCCACAATAAGTCCTTTTGATTCTCCTAGTATGCCATATGAGAAAGATGGGGTTTTTAATATGTTAGTTGGACAAGGGGCAGATGGAGACTACAATGGCGATAGTAGTGCACTTTATCAATCAAAAGATAGCGGAGAAACATGGGAATTTGTAGAAGAAGTGAAAAAGAAATAATCAGAATGTCTTTTTGAAAAATAAGGTAACTACTGAGCTATACATTTCATTTAGAAGTTTGGTAAGGAGTACAGTTCCAGCCATGAAGATAAAAATGGATCTATACCTCGCTGCCTTTCTTTGTTTTATTTCTTATGCTTACTATCAACGCTATATTTATAGAAAGGTATTTTGGTGATATACAAAAGTGGGTTCGAAATATTACATGTTGCTTTGCTTTATTTGTAGTAGTTTTAGTAGCTCTACGGATAGGTTACTTTTGACTCCAAAGATTGCTATTTTGTATGTATCACTTCTACCTCAATTTGAAGATCCAGAGAAGGGGTCATTACTTTTTCAAGGTGCAGTTTTGGGCCTTACGCAAATCATTGTTAGCTTTATAGTTAACCTTGTAATTGTATGTACAGCAAGTAAAATTGCGAAATGCACACGCCCAACGGCAGCGTTGGCTTATGGCAAGTGTTTTAACGGGGCTTGCTGTACGTCTTGCTTTTGAACGTCGACAGTAAGAGCCTCTTTACCTTCAGTTTCTATAATATAACCTAATAAATATTAATATAAGTTATGTATAACAGATATTTACCTTATAAAATAAGGGGGGCATATTATGACTGAGACAAACGAATCTTCAGGAGTCAATTTGAAAAAAGATGTGAAGTTTTCTATTATAATTCCTGCACACAATGAAGAAAAGTACATTAGAAAATGTTTAGATTCAATTGCAAAGGCATCAGAGGCATATAAAGAGCAAACGGAAGTTATAGTTGTTTTAAATCGTTGCACAGATAAAACAGAGGAAATAGCAAAATCTTATAATTGTGTTACATTGAAAAATAACGATAAAAACTTATCTAAAATTCGAAATGCAGGGGCTAAAATAGCTAATGGAGAAATAATCGTCACTATAGACGCTGATACCATAATGACAGAGTCTATGTTGTCTAATGTAGATAAATATTTAGCTTCAGGTAAATACATTGGTGGTGGGGTAAATGGAAAGTTTGAAAGAATATCTTTAGGAATATTTCTCTCCGCAATGTTAATAATCATCCCCTTACTTTTTAAGTACGGAGCTATATCTGTAGGGATTTTTTGGTGCTATAGAAAAGACTTTATGGCAATTAACGGATTTAATGAAAACATGCTTATGGCAGAAGATGCAGATTTCGCTAAACGGTTAAAAGAATGGGGAAAGAAAAATAATAAGAAATTCGGTACTATTAAAAATGGAATGATAACTTCATGCAGAAGATTTGATACATATGGAGACTGGACTTTACTTAAAAATCCAAAAGTAATTTTAGCTTATCTAAAAGGAAATGATAGAAAATACGCAGATAAGACATATTATGATAACCAAGAAAGATAAAAATGGAGAAAACCGGTAGAAAATAGTTAGTGCTTTTTTAGATATAATGAGAATCCAACTTAATTTAATAGATATTATAAGAAAACCATCAATTTGATTACCCTTTTTCAAATTGATGGTTTTTATTTTTGAAATAAATATGTATTTTTTTATGAAAATATTTTTTGACCCCCATAAAACTTTGTACTCCTCCGAATATGTATAGTGAAAAAAATAAATAGAAGAAAAATGACTATGAAAGAATATAGAAGTATTAATAAAATTACTAGATTAAGTGGCATCCAAAATGGAAGGATGAAATTACCAATTATATAGAGAAGAGTTATTCAAGGATTGCAGATAAAATAGAAAGAGAATAAGCAAAACGAACGGTAGAAAATAAGAAAGTAGATAAAAATACAAACTTAACTTTAGTGCCGAGAGAAAAGGAAAATTATTAAGAAAACGTTGGGAAAAGTTAGACTCGAAAAATATAACTAACAGCAAGAAAACAAGACCGAAGAAAAGTACCAAGAAAATCTGGTTAAATGGTCACTTGTGTAGTGGCCATTTTGCTATTTGAAGGAGGCTGGGAGATTACAAGTGTTGAGTTTAGTAATGAAGATCTTAAGAAAACCGAAAATAGAAGATATCGTATGTAACATACAAAACAACGAAGAAGACAAAGAAGCGTTTATCGTACAGTATCAGCCTTTTATTAGAAAATCAATCTCATCTGTCTGCCGTCGATATATTACAGAACAGGATGATGAATATAGCATTGGATTGTTTGCTTTTAACGAAGCAATTGAACAGTATTCCTATACAAAAGGAAAATCCTTTTTAGCGTTTGCTGATCTTCTTATAAAAAGAGATGTAATTGACTATATACGTAAGGAGTCTAAACATAACTTTGTCTTTTTAAAAGAAGATGAGCAAGAGGAAATGTTAGAAATGCAAGTGTCGCTTACGGAGTATATGAAAGAGATGGAAAATAGTAACCGTAAGGAGGAAATTCTTCATTTTCAAAGTGTGCTAGCTGAGTTTAAAATCACATTCTCAGAGCTTGCTAAAGAATCTCCTAAGCATCGTGATACACGTGAGCACTTAATAGAAATTGTGAAAATAATTATAAAAGAAGAGGAAATGATGGAAGAGCTGTTCCGAAAGAAAAAGTTACCGCTTAAACAGATTGAACCGCGTGTTAGGGTAAGTCGTAAAACGTTGGAACGACATAGAAAATACATTATTGCAATGTGTATTATTTTTGCAAACAACTATACATATATTCTGGATTACATAAGAGGGGAAAAGCATGATGAATAAAGGAATTGTGATGGATATAAAAAAGCATAGCGTAGTTGTTTTAACACCAAATGGAGAGTTTATTACGTGTAAAAGAAAAGGGGATTCTTGCATAATCGGGGAGGAAATCTCGTTTGATGAGCAAGAACAAAAAGCATCGCATTTTTCGATTCCTTCCTTTTTAAAGCCTGCATCAATACTTGTTGCTTGTTTTCTATTTGCAGTGCTGTTTTTCTACAACCAACCAGAAGAAAAAGTATTTGCTTACGTCTCAGTTGATATAAATCCAAGTTTAGAGGTGAGCGTAACAAAGGATTTTCGTGTTATAGATTTGCAGGCTTGTAATGATGATGGAAGGCGTATTTTAAAAGAATTGAAGCAATGGGAAAATAAACAATTACAAGAAGTAATACGTACTATTATAAAGCAAAGTCAAGAGGATAGGTATTTAACGAATGATAAGCAAGTTATGCTAACAGCTGTTGCAAAGGACAAGGCACTAGAACCACTTTTGGAAAAGGCAATGAAAGAATTAAAGAAAGAATATGAGCTAAAACATATTACAGTTGAATATCAAAGTAGCACAATGCAAATACGAGAGAATGCTAGAAAAGCTGGAATTGGCACAGGTGTTTATATAAAGCAAGAGAATGAGAAGAACAAATCACTTTCGCCTCCTGTCACCCCGTCTAATCCGGTGGTAAACGAAGAAGAGGTGCAATCACACCCGGAGTCATCTCCTGATGCAACACTCGATTTGTCTCCTGTAAAAGAAAAAAAATATGAAAAGCAAGAGCAGAAAGAACAAAAGAAAACAGAGGAACAGCCATCGAAGCAAATAAAAGAAAACAATGGAAGAGGATCTCAGCAAGAAAATAGAGGGAATCAACAGGAGAATAACAGTAGAGAAGCTCAACAAGGAAATAATGGGAATCAGCAAGGGAACAACGGAAGAGGATCTCAACAAGGGAATAATGGAAATGGGCAAGGGAACAACGGAAGAGGATCTCAACAAGGAAATAATGGAAATGGGCAAGGGAACAACGGAAGAGGATCTCAACAGGGAAATAACGGAAACGAGCAAGGGAACAATGGAAGAGGATCTCAACAAGGAAATAATGGAAATGAGCAAGAGAACAATGGAAGAGGGTCTCAACAAGGGAATAATGGAAATGGGCAAGGGAACAATGGAAGAAATCCTCAACAAGGAAATAATGGGAATCAGCAAGGGAACAATGGAAGAGGATCTCAACAAGGGAATAATGGAAATGGGCAAGGGAACAATGGAAGAGGATTTCAGAAAGAAAATGACGGAAACGAGCAAGGGAACAATGGTAGGGGGTCTCAACAAGAAAATAGAGGCCACCAGCAAGGGAATGAAAAGAAGAATCAATAGAATATGGAAGTGAGAGATTCACTTCAAAGCTAAAAGGATTTATTCCGCTATTTGCTGGGCAGCCCGATTGGTGAGGGCTGATGATTAGTGGGGGGGTGAACAAAACCCCCACTGATTAAAGTTGCACTTTAATATTCTATAGTTCTATTAAGAAGGAGTATGTGAAAAATATAATGGAGAAAAACATTCAACAAGAGAAAGATAAAGAAAAACCTGTTTTTTATGATCCGAAAGGAAGGAGAAACATAGCCTTTATTTGGTTTCTATGTATCTCAATAGTTAGTGTAAGTGTTGTATTTTATTTTTTCTTTCAAAGTATTTTTTCAACACCAGAAATTCCAAATATGAATACCGCTGTACAACAAGATACTAAACTTGTACCAATTAATCAAAAACTTAGTGATCAGCAGTTAAAGGAGGAAGCATTTAACCCAAATACCGAAACGAAGGATAATAAAAATTTGGTGAATCCGCCGAAGGATAGTAAACATCCTAAAGAAGTGTATGGTTTTTATGTAAACTGGGATGAAAATAGTACCGCTTCTTTAAAAGAAAATATCGATTCATTAACTACGTTAGTACCAGAGTGGTATCATTTAAAAGCAGATTTAACGATTAGAAGTGAGATAAAACCTGAGATAGTAAAGTTGGCAGAAAAAAATCAAGTGAAGATTATGCCTTTGCTTACTAACTATACTGAGGAAGCTTCTGGTCCTGATAGTGGGCTAATTCATAAGTTACTTAGTTCCTCAAACGATGTAAAGACAAAGTTTATTAATGATTTAGTAATCCAAGTTAAAAAAAATCAGTTTTCAGGTATTAATATTGACTTTGAGGCCGTACCTGAAAGTGATAGAGAAAACTTAACAAATTTTATGAAAGAACTTACTAAGGAATTTCATGAACATGATTTGCTCGTTACACAAGATGTTCCAGCTAATGATAAGGCTTTTGATTATAGTGCGTTAGCAAAAATAATAGATCGAATGATTGTAATGATGTACGATGAGCATTATGGAGCGGGGGAACCAGGACCAATTGCTTCAAATAAATGGTTCCAACATACATTAAAAGAACTGAATATTCCGTCTAATAAACTTATAGTTGCTTTCGGTAACTATGGATATGATTGGGAAGTAAATAGTAAAGAAGCTGCAAAGTCTATGACTTTCTCAGAAGTTATGGCAATGGCTCATGATTCAAATATAAAAATTCAATGGGATAAGGTGAGTGGAAATCCGTATTTTAGATATAAAACAGGAGAGAAAGAACATACTGCTTGGTTCTTAGACGGTGTTACTCTTTATAATCAAGTGAAAATCGCAATGGACAATCATGCAAAGGGGTTTGCGCTATGGAGATTAGGAGCAGAAGATCCTACAATATGGAAAGTTTTAAAAAATCCTATTGAGGTACAAAAAAATCCTAATGTATTACATAAAATCAGTAGTTTAGATGAAGTGAATTATTCTGGACAAGGTGAAATTTTACAGATTGAGAATGAAAGAAAAAATGGATTGAGAGATTTTAAAGTAGGCAAAGATGATTATATTACAGATGAAGTATATCAATCCTTACCATCTGCATATGAAGTGCAACGATATGGAAAACCAAATGGGAAACAAGTAGTATTAACATTTGATGATGGACCAGACCCGAAATATACGCCAGAAATATTAGATATATTAAAAGAGAATCAAATAAAAGCTGCTTTTTTTGTACTTGGTGAAAACGCGCAACTAAATACTAGTATTGTAAAAAGAATATACGATGAAGGGCATGAAATTGGCAATCATACTTTCAAGCATCCTAACATAGCAGATACGTCTTTACTACGAACGAAAGTAGAACTTAATACGACGCAACGTTTAATTCAGGAAGTAACTGGACATTCTACGGTTTTATTTAGACCGCCATATGAAGCGGATGCTAACCCGGATTCATCAAATGAAATATTGCCTATTTTACGTGCACAAAATATGAACTATACAATGGTAGCGGAAAAAGTTGATCCCGAAGACTGGGCAATACCATCAACAAATGAATTAGTAAAGCGTGCTCTTAATCCCATTTATAAGGGAGAGGGAAATATTATTCTTCTCCATGATGCGGGAGGGAACCGTACACATACAGTAGAGGCGCTCCCAATTATTATTAAAGACCTAAAAAAGCATGGATATAGTTTTGTAACAATTTCAGATTTAATGAATAAAGAACGAGATGAAATCATGCCTCCTGTTTCTTCTGAGGGGAAGCAATATTTGCTTTACAATAAAGCTGTCTTTTCAGGGGCAGGATACTTTAAGCATATATTAACAACTATTTTTTATATTGCTATTGGATTAGGGATTTTTCGATTTTTATTCTTAATTTATTTTGCATGGAAGCAGAAAAGAAAAACGTTATCTCGCTATATTAATTCGTCCTATCAACCTTTTGTTAGTGTTGTCATAGCAGCATATAATGAAGAAAAGGTGATAGCCAAGACAATTCACTCAATTTTGGATAGTAATTATAGAGAATTTGAAGTTATTGTTGTGGATGACGGATCGACAGATGGTACGTCAAAAGTAATGAAAGAAACATTTTATAAACACCCTAAAGTTCGTTTCATTCAGAAAGAAAACGGCGGGAAATCATCGGCAATGAACCTAGGGTTTCAACAATCGCGAGGAGAAATCATTGTCACTTTAGATGCGGATACTATTATTGCGCAAGACGCCATTTCTCTAATGGTTAGACACTTTGAAAATCAGAATGTAGCTGCAGTTTCAGGTAATGTCAAAGTGGGGAATAGACGGAATTTGTTAACTACTTGGCAACATGTTGAGTACATTACAGGGTTTAATTTAGAACGTAGAGCTTTTGATGAGTTAAATTGTATTACAGTAGTTCCAGGAGCTATTGGGGCGTGGCGCAAAAAGAATGTAGTTGAATCTGGATATTTAAGCGAAGATACGTTAGCAGAAGATACGGATCTTACTATTACATTTTTACGTCAAGGGCATAGAATTGTATATGAAGAAAAAGCGCATGCTTTTACGGAATCACCTGAAGATGTGAAAAGTCTCATTAAACAGCGGTATCGTTGGTCATATGGTACACTTCAATGTCTTTGGAAACATCGAAAAGCGTTATGTAATCCAAAGCATAAAACATTAGGATTTATTGCACTGCCTAATATGTGGTTATTCCAATATGTGCTGCAATTCATTGCTCCTTTTGCAGATATATTAATGATTATAGGACTATTTAGTAGTAATCCGCTAAAAGTTTTAGGATTTTATCTTGTTTTCTTTTTAATGGATCTTCTCGCTTCTCTGTTCGCATTTAAATTAGAGGAAGAGAACC
Source organism: Bacillus sp. JAS24-2 (assembly GCF_008274905.1). Classification (NCBI taxonomy): domain Bacteria; kingdom Bacillati; phylum Bacillota; class Bacilli; order Caryophanales; family Bacillaceae; genus Bacillus; species Bacillus sp. JAS24-2. The sequence continues at coordinate 3,210,670 of NZ_CP031068.1, read as the reverse complement.
CAAAACCATTGGCATGGTTAATTTTACAACGTTTTATTTATCGCCAATTTATGACTTATGTTGTCATTAAATCTATATTCTCATCGCTTCGAGGAGTAGCGGTAGGGTGGAATAAACTAAAGAGACTGGGGAGTGTTAAACATTCCACGGAACATAAGGAGGCATCATAAAAGAGCAGACTATCTGCTCTTTTTTTCATTGGTTTTAGTTAGTTGAATGTAGAGTTGTAGTATAAAAACTGCTGCTTCTATAATGAGATTCCTATTCATCATTAATGGTGAGACATTATGTTAAGCTAATCCTTTAGTTTCGGATTAAAGTTTTTTTATATTTTTTTAAAATGACGGACACAAAAACGCATATACCTCCGAATTATATATATGGATAACATAAATATGTATATAAAAGGGGAGAAATAAGATGAAAGAAAAAAAAGAAATGTTTCAAGAAATCGCTGAGGTGTTAAAGGTATTGGCGCATCCAGTTCGTCTATCTTTAGTAAAAATAATGCTTGCAAAAGGTCCTACTAATGTAACAACAATGTATGGGGATTTACAAATGCCTCAAAGTACAATTAGTCAACATTTATCTAAACTAAAAGCTGCTAAAATGATTACAGGTACTCGGAAAGGATTAGAAATTTATTATGAGGTAACTGACAATCGCACAAAATCAATATTAGCATGTTTAGTTTAAATGATGATTTCTATTTCAAAATAAAAAGCGCTATTCTTTTCTATGATTTTACAGAGAGAATAGCGTTTTTTATTTTTAAGGAGTATCTTTTTATTAGCTTGATGGTGAAAGGGTATTATCTCTAAAATACAAAAATATTGATTTCGCTTTTATTCTTTCTCAGGGGTTTGAGCTCAAAAGGTCGACTATCACTTTGTTTCCAATGAACTGGACAGTGGAAGAACTTATATTTTTGAATAGAGGGCATTCTATGTTTTTGATATATTAATAGTTGGGGAACAGAAATAAGGGGGATATAGAAATGGAATTATTTGATTACTATAAGCGAAAAGGAAAGATGAAACTGTTAATTGGGACGGGTATTTTTATTCTTGCTTTATGCGCTGTATATGAAGATTGGGGACATATTAATTGGGGGCAGTTTATATTTTTTGTTATCGCTGCTTCTATCTTTTTGGGAATTGGATTTTGGCAGTTAAGAAAAGGAAAGTTGATACAAAAGAATATGATAAAAAGTAATGCAACATTTTGGGATGTTGATACTTTAGTTGTATTAGAATTACCAAAACGAAACAAGCAATTTGGTTTATATCATCCTGATGGTAAGTATATAGCAGGAACAAAGATGGTTTCATCAAATATTCTTTTTTCAGTAATACCTTTTTTACATAATAAAGATGTTTACGGATTAGAAACGAGTAGCGGGGAAATTCTAGCTTATTTTCATACTGAAGTGGACGGATATGATTGGGTAATTTATGACTCGAATTATAACCAAATTGGTATGTTTAAAGAAAAAATGATACAAGGATTTACTATGATACGAGGTACTTTGATGACAGATAAAGCCACAAAATTGTCAGATGTAGAAGTTGAGTTTGATTTTATTCAAAGTACTCTCCGTACAATAGACGGACGTACATTAGCGATTGGTAAGCAGGGATATATGCCTATAGAATGGAGTGAAAGGTTCATGGGTTTAAATGTACCTACTATTACCTTAGGTTCTAATGCGTCTAATAATGAAAAAATTCTCGGTTTAGGGGTGCTTCTTTATAGCTTACGTACAATTGAGATTAGAAAAAGTAGAGCGAGCGTTTAATGAGGCGGAAGTAGTGTTTATATGCGAAACTTTATAGAAATCTCATTTTTCTAATTGTATCTTTTTAGATTGATGGATGTGGGGTCACGTCCATCAATCTAAGAAAACAAGTTAGCTAAAAAATGATGAAAATAAACTTTATAGAAATAAAAAATATGAACGTAGAGGATTAAACAAAGTATATAGTGCTTTTTTAGTCATGTAATCTTTTAATCTGATGATCTTTTCCCCATTCAAACAGATTATCCATTATTTGCATTAAAGATTTTCCGTATTCACTTAGTGTGTACTCAACCTTTGGTGGAACTTCTTGATATACGGTACGATAGATAATCCCATCAGCTTCAAGTTGCCGAAGTTGTTGTGTAAGAACCTTTTGTGTAATGTTTGGGATTTCTCGTTTAATTTCATTTGTTCGCATTTTTCCATCCGACAAAATACATAAAATATGAACTTTCCATTTTCCACCGATTACATCGAGTGTTGTTGCAATTGGGCAATTATCATTTTGATTCATATAACACCTCCACAGGTACTTTAAGGTTCCTATAGCACTTTAAAGTACGTACTTTTCAATTATATGTGACTCATTCATACTAATACGTAAAGGGTTGAATAATTTATAAAGGGGATGAAAAAAGATGAAAACACTTGTAATTGTAGCACATCCTGATATTGAAAAATCAAAAATTAATAAAAGATGGATTGAAGAACTTGAGAAATATTCGGATGAAATTACGGTACATGAATTGTATAAAGTGGCACCGAATTGGGAGTTTAATATTGAAGAAGAGCAAAAGTTATTAGTAGAACATGACAGATATATATTTCAATTTCCGCTTTACTGGTACAGCTCACCACCATTATTAAAAAAATGGTTCGATGATGTATTAACATATGGATTTGCGTACGGATCTAAAGGAGATAAAGTGAAGGGGAAAGAATTTGGTGTAGCTATTTCTATAGGTGGATTAGAAAAAGACTATGAAAATAGTGGAATTACAATGGATGAGTTGACGAAACCATTCCAAGCTACATGCTTATACACAGGTATGGAATTTATACCTTCCTTTTATTTATATGGTGCAGAATATAAACTAAGCGATGAAGAGATTGATAAAAGTGCACCTGAGTATGTGCAATATGTGATGAACAAGAAGTATTCTAATATATAATGGGAAATATCCATTTACTTGTAAAGTAAATGGATATTTTATATTCTTCTTATATTCACTAAGTGTAATCTTTAGTAAATTAATAGTTAATCTGGTAAAATAAAAAACCTAACATATATAAAGGGGAGTTTTACTTGAGAACGATGCGACAATTATTACAAAAGAGAGCAATGCAATCACCAAATTTGGAAGCGCTTGTAGGGGGGAAGAAAAGATATTCGTTTCAGCAATATAATGAACGAGTAAATCAGTTTGCACATTATTTGTTACATAATGGTGTGCAAAGAGGAGATCGTATAGGAATACTATGCAAAAATAATCACCCATTTCCAAGCGTTATGATGGCAAGTTTAAAAATTGGAGCGGTATTTATTCCGCTAAATCATCAGCTGACTGTTTATGAATTAGAAACGATTGTAAAAGAAGCGAAATTAAAAGTGTTAGTTATTGATGAAGAATTTAATGAAGTGTTATTAAAGGTTGATGCTGTTAAAGAAATTCCTTATGTAATTCAAACAACAAAAGAAGACTTTGGTTCATTTGAATTAGAGTTGCAAAAACAGCCAACGACAGAACCGAACGTAGAAGTTCATGAAGAAGACGATGCCATTTACTTGTTTACATCAGGAACGACTGGACAGGCAAAAGCATGTGTAATTGGACATAAAAACTTACATCATTATTTTGCTGAAATTGCGGGACAAAGAGAAATCCCAGCAGGTGAACGCTTTTTATCTGTGCATCCATTGTTTCATATGAGTGGCGTGCTTTCTATTTTAAATTGTATTTATCATGGCGTTACGATGATCTTCTTAGCTGATTCGAATCCTGCTCTTATTTGGGATAAGATTGAAGAAGAGAAAATTACTACGATGCTTGCTTTCCCAGCTGTTTATAGTTACATGCTTGATGAACTAAATAAAAAAGAACGTAACATTTCAACCTTTAAAGTAGCACAAAGCGGTGGTACAAAAGTGCCAGAAACACTCATTCAAAAATATATGGAAAAAGGCATATATATGGTGCAAGGCTATGGTAGTACAGAAGGTTGGGTTGTAACCTCATGGCATCCAATGATGGGAAAAGAAAAGATGTCTTCTGTAGGAAAGACCTTGAAAAATGTAGAGGTGAAAATTGTTCACCCGGAAACAGGACATGAACTAACAACAAATGAAGTTGGAGAGATTCATGTGAAAAGTCCATACATGTTTAAAGGATATTGGAATAATGAAAAGGCAACAAAGAAGGTAGTAAAAGATAACTGGTTTAACATGGGCGATGCTGGCATGATAGATGATGATGGATTCCTGCATATTATGGGAAGATATAAAGACGTTATTATACGCGGTGGTGACAACGTATATCCAGATCAAGTAGAAGATGTTATTCATGAAATACATGGTGTTTTAGAAGTTGCAGTAGTTGGAGTTCCAGATGACTTTTGGGGAGAGGTTCCAAGAGCTTACATTGTGAAGGATGGCGAAACAACATTAACAGAAGAAAGTATTCTTCAGTATTGTAAAGAGAAGTTAGCAAGTTACAAAATTCCAGAAGTGGTATTCTTAGAAGAGTTACCGAAAAATGCTTTAGGGAAAGTGTTAAAGAGGGAATTAAGAGAAAATGTACTTGTAAAATAAAAAACTATTAGATAATGAGGAATCCAGTTATGTACAAAGCATAACTGGATTTTTTGTTTATGGTTCTGTTAGTAGATATCATAAAGATTTTAAAAATTTTGTGTTTTTGGTATAATATTGAAAATAAAGGGATCTAACTAATTTCAGTACAAGGGGGAGAAAAGATGGCTATAAAATTAGAAACTGAGCATTTATGTATAGAACCTTTTACCAATGATGATGTTTTTAGAATTAAAGAATTGGCTAATGACAAGGAATTAGCTAATATTCTTGGGCTTCCGCATCCATATAAATTGGAGTTCGCGCAAGATTGGGTTGATATGCAACCAGAACTTATTAGGAAAGGAATCGAATATCCTTTAGGAATTGTCTCTAAAGAATCAAGAGAAATTGTAGGTACAATTACACTAAGAATTGACAAGGGTAACAATAGAGGTGAACTTGGTTATTGGATTGGTAAGAATTATTGGGGAAAGGGTTTTGCAACTGAGGCTGTAAACAGAATGATTCAATTTGGCTTTATCGAATTAGGTCTAAACAAAATTTGGGCATCTGCCATTTCCAGAAATAGATCGTCGATTAAAGTATTAGAGAAGTCGGGTTTACGTAAAGAAGGCACATTGAGACAAAATAGACTTTTATTAAATACATATGAAGATGTTGATATTTATGGAATATTAAAGACAGAATACAACGTTTTAAATTACAGATAAGTTTGGTAGTGTGATGACAAAAGGAAACCCTTTAGAACAGGGTTTCCTTTTGTATTTTAATAGAAGCATGTTTATCAAAAACATAATAATTTACTAGATTTTGTATTTTGTGTAAGATAATAAAGAAAATTCAATTAATATTTCGAGGGATGAAATTAAATGAAGCTATCGTTATTAGAAGTAGAGACGGATAGACTCATTATCCGTCCATTTCAAAAAGCTGATTATGAAAGTTGGTTAGATCGATTTTCTTATTGATTATAAAAATAAAGAAATGGACAAATAAGGGGAAAAGAAAATGAAGACTATAAACGTATTTCATTACGACGCATTTACGAATAAACCAAATAAGGGAAATCCAGCAGGTATTGTATTAGAAGCAGATGGATTAACGGAAGAGGAAATGCAAATTATTGCTGAAAAAGTTGGATATAACGAAACAACTTTTGTTCTTTCCTCAGAAGTAGGAGATATAAGAATGCGCTATTTTACACCTGGTTTTGAAATGGATTTATGTGGTCATGGGACAGTAGGGTCGATATTTGCCTTGCGCGAAAAAGGTTTATTAGAAGAGAAAAGTAACCTTACGATTGAAACGAAGGCTGGGATTTTACCGATGCAAATAGGTGTAAATGAAAATGGAGAAACCTTTATTAAAATGAGACAGGCAGCACCTCAGTTTAAAGAATTTACAGGTTCAACAGAAGAATTAGCTCATAGTATCGGTTTAGAAATAAATGATTTAGATGTAAGTTTACCGATTGTATATGGAAGTACTGGTAATTGGACTGTAATTGTACCGATTAAAAATCTTAATGCATGTGAGAGAATGAAACCTAATAATGCTGCATTTCCATCAGTATTAAAAGAAATACCTAATGCTTCTATTCACCCAATTTGTTTAGAAACTTATGATGAACTAGCACAAATGCACGGCCGTCATTTTTCATCAGCTTACGCTGGGACGATTGAAGATCCAGTGACAGGAACAGCTTCAGGTGTAATGGGAGCGTATTATGCGGAGTATTTAGAGAAAGGTTTTGAACATGAATTGAGTTTAATCGTTGAGCAAGGACAGGAAATAAATAAAGATGGTCGTGTAACTGTTTATGTAACGAAAGGGATAGAAAACGAGAAGTTACAAATAGATATTGCTGGAACAGCGGTGTATGTGAAAGAGTTTGAAGTTTCAATATAAAGTGAAACTTTAATCAGTGGGGGTCTTACTGCCCGGTGAATAGCGGGATAAAAAGAAAGCCCGGAATACATCCGGACTTTCATTATCTGTTCAATACTTCAATGTACGAAGCATTTCCAGTTGTTCTTAAAGCGGAGCGGAAATTATTATTTTCTAACGCCTTAGCAACTTGTTGTAACTGCTGTGCATCATCATGATGAATAAGTAAGCTGTCAGCACCGCTTTCCTCTATATGAATGTGTTCGACATTTCCGATTGCATCATGTACAGCTTTTAAAAATTCAGGTTTCATATTGTCCTCCTATATGTATGTAACGTTGTAATTTAGTATTTCCTTATTTATGAAATATAAAAGTAAATGAAAGGAGAAATAAAAATGAATATAAAGCAATTTAATGAACATATAACATCACTATTTGGAGAGCATCTTCATAAATATGGCGATGATGAATATGGTTTTACTTATATAAGTAAAGATGAATTTCACAAAATCGGTTACACAACAAATTTAACGTTAGAAACTATTGAAGAAGCGTATCGAAATGGAGTCGATATGATAGTTACACATCATGCGCCGTGGAGTTTTTTATTTGGTATGGAAGAGGCATGTATTGAGAAATTGAAGCAATATGAAATGAATCATTTTTGGATTCATTTGCCGTTAGATTTTGTAAAGTTTGGCACGTGTACATCGTTATTTAACGAAATTAGGATAGATACAATACTGGAATATTCAACCTATGAGGAAGAAGAACTACCAGGAATAGGAGAATATAAAGAAGCCATTCCTTTTTCAAACTTAGTTGGAAAACTTGAAGAAAAAATGGAAGAGAAAGTGAAGAGCTGGAGAAATCACGATAAACCAGTAAAACGGATTGCAATCTTAACCGGTGCAGGAAATAATACAAATTTGATTGAACGTGCATTAGAAAAAGGATGTGACACGTACATAACAGGTGAAAAAACATTATATACAGTGCAACATGCGAAATTTAAAGGAATTAATTTAATTGTAGGTAGTCATACGTTTACAGAAGTGTTTGGTGTAGAAAGTTTGGCTCATAAATTACAAGACAGAGACCCTGCAATAGAAATTATTAGAGTATATGAAGAGCATTTAGAGTGATAAAATCACGTTATCATAAATGGAATATTGAAGAAAGTCATTGTAATAAAATAAAATTGTTGTTTGTTATATCAGGGCGATTGAAAGGATTTTACTTTTGTTTGTCAAATGATAGTAAAGTTGTCTTTTGAATTAAGGAAATATTCGGAGTTGAAGGGTGAGAGAATGGACATTTCAATAATCACTGCACAACTAGTTAAGGAAAAAGTTATTTCACATTATCCAAATAGCGTAAAAGCATTAAACGGGGGAACGACAAGTACTATATATTTGTTAGATGAACAATACGTTATAAAGTTGAATGAATCGGATGTCATACGTGAAGAAGCTTATTTTCTTCAGTTTTATAAAAAGGACGAATTATTTCCAAAGCTTTTATATAAGGAACCTTTAAATCGCTATATTGTTTACTCATTCCTTGAGGGCACAACTTCTTGCAAACTAGGCCATAAACGGAGTGTTCTTAGTAAACTTGTAAAGGAAGTTATCAATAAGTATGAAGTAGCTACAGAGGTTGATGGCTGGGGATGGAAAGAAAGCCCAGTTCAATCTTGGAATGAATTTTTAACGACAAATGTGATGGAAGCTCATGAAAATGTAAGACGTTACATAAGTGAGGAAGAGTATAGAACGGTTTTTAAGTTAGCAAATAGTCCAAGTAGGGGGACTGGAATAAATCAGCCATTTTTATTGCATGGTGATCTTGGATTTCATAATTTTATATTTCAAGGGAATAAACTGCACGGTGTAATTGATCCTTTACCAGTGTTAGGAGATCCTATATATGATTTGATTTATGCGTTCTGTTCAACCCCGGAAGATTTAACAAAAGAAACAATCGATTATGCGATGAAACAATGTGTATTTTATAAAAAAGACCGTGATTTATATGAAGAAATAGTCATAGGACTATATTTGCGTATAGATACATGTTTACGGCACCACCCGAAAGATTTAGAAGATTATTTAGCAGCTTGGCGTTATTGGATGGACGAGGTTGAGGTGACTTTATAGTACAAATATTTGGGGGGAGATAGTGAGATGAATGTTGCAGAAGCCAAAAAGGATTTACTGTAATTCCATTGTCAGTTACAGTTGTTTATTTACTTACTTTTATAAGTTTATTAATTGAAAATAAAAAAGTAGATTATTATCAACAAAAATCAGTTTAATAAAAATATAGGGATAGGGGGAATTATGATGAAAAATTACGTTTGTACAACGTGCGGTGTGCAGTATGCAGCGAGTGTAGAGGAACCGGTGAGTTGTCATATTTGTGATGAAGAGAGGCAATATGTGAATCCGAAAGGGCAGTCTTGGACGACTTTAGAAAATTTGCAAACAGATGATACATATAAAAATGTAATAATCGAAGAGGAAAATGGACTTTATAGTATTACGACAAAACCAGGATTTGCGATCGGTCAAACGGCATTTATAGTGAAAACAGAGTTATATCGTTTACTATGGGACTGTATTACGTATTTAGATGAAACGACAATTGCGAAAATAAAAGAGCTTGGTGGATTAGATGCGATTGCATTGTCTCATCCTCATTATTATTCAACGCAAGTAGAATGGGCAGAGACATTTGATGTACCAATTTATATACACGAAGATGATAAAGAATGGGTGATGCGCCCAAGTAGTCGTATTATTTATTGGTCTGGTGAGTCTTTACAATTAGCGGATGGGATTACTGTACATCGTCTTGGAGGACATTTTAGTGGTGGTTCTGTATTGCATTGGGAAGAAGGTAATGATGGAAAAGGGATTTTGTTAACAGGTGATATTATTCAAGTTGTAGCGGATGAGCGGTGGGTAAGTTTTATGTATAGCTATCCAAACTTAATTCCATTACCAGCGAGAAAAGTGGAAGAAATGGTGAACCGAGTGAAGCCGTTACAGTTTAATCGTTTATACAATGCTTTTCATCGAGTAGTAAAAGAAAATGCAGATGAGGCAGTTGAACGTTCTGCTGAAAGATATATAAAAGCAATAGAAGGAAAGTTGTTTCATACGTAAAAGGAGAGTAGCTTAATGAAAACGTTAGTATGCTTTGGAGATAGTATTACAGCTGATGAAACATTTTTTGATGGAATGCCGAGATTAACACCACGTTTGCAAGAGATGTTTCCGAAGTGGAAAGTAGTGAATGCAGGTGTTCCAGGGGATAATACATTCGATGCGTTAAATAGGATTGAAGAAGATGTAATATCATATAAACCAGATTTCGTAACAGTTTTTCTTGGTACGAATGATGCAGTTTCTTTTTCTCAAGTGTCATTACAAGCATATAAAGAAAACTTAGAGAAGATTGTGAACCATATTTCATCAGATAAAGTACTACTGATTAGTCCTGCACCAGTTGATGAAGAAAGACAGCGTAATAGAACAAATAGAGTGCTTGGTCAGTATGCAGACGTGGTGGAGAAAGTGGCGAGGGAAACAGGAAGTTATTTTCTAAACGTATTCGCTGAAATGATTCAAGAACGGGATTATAAAAGATTTGTAGAAAATGGTGAAAAAGATGGATTACACTTTGGACCAGAAGGCTATGAGTATGTAGCGAGGTTAATTGGTGAAAAGTTAAAAGGAATTTTATAAGGAGCAAAGCACTTAGTGTTTTGCTTTTTCTTGTTTTTTTGCAGTCTATAAACTTATTCACCGCTGTAATTTGCACAGATATTTTGTTTTTTTATATGCGTAAAAGGTTAGCTCTGTTTTAAAGTAATATAAATTTATTTTTAAAAATTTATATTTCGTAGTTGAAAATCAATAAAGGTGTAACTATAATAGTTACAATGAGTTTGTTATTTTGAAATATACACATTGAATTACAAGAATGAAAGGAGTTTTTTATGTAAATCAAAAAGTTATAAAAATCTATTAATTTTTATAATAAGATAAAAAGCTTTTCGGTTCATACACATTATTAAATATGTTAATTCTAATAGAAAACTAGAGGTGGAAAGATGAAAAATTTTAAAGGTATGTTGATATCATCACTTGCAATTACAACTTTTGCTGGGGTAGGTACGACATTTGTAACAAATACAGTATATGCTGCTAATGACAATTCTAGTAAAATACTAGTTCGTTCTAATAAGAGTATAAACACAACAACTGGCTCGAGATTGCCTGTATTATCAGTCAATCCTTATGATGAACCTAGATTTTCAAGACAGGGATATCTTGAAGAGGCACCTTTAGGAATTAATGCTCCTTATGCTTGGGGAATTAAAGGAGGAAATGGCCAGGGAGCAACTTTTGTAGATTTGGAAGAAGGCTGGTTATTAAATCATGAAGATTTAGTCGGTCAAAATATTGAATTTATGTCTGGAAAAATGAGTAATGATCTTTCTCACGGTACTTCAGTTCTAGGTGTTGTTTCTGCAGCTGACAATGGGATTGGGAATATTGGGATTGCACCAAAAGCAAAGGCGAAAGTAATTTCAGTGATCCGAGATAATGGGAGAATCGATGTAAGAGATGCTATTTTAAGTGCCGTAGATTCTTTACAGGCTGGAGATGTTTTATTAATAGAAGAATCCTTTAAATATGATGGATATGGAGATGACCCTTTACCAGTAGAAGTATACCCGAGTATATTTAACGCAATTCGCAAAGGTACAGATAAAGGCATTATTATTGTAGAAGCAGCTGGTAATGGTGGGATTGATTTAGATGAATTTAAAGACCGTAATGGTAAGCAGATTTTAAATCGAAATAGTCGAGACTTTAAAGATTCAGGAGCTATTATAGTTGGAGCATCTACTGCAAGAGTTCCTCATAAACGTTTAGCTTTCTCTAACTATGGTAGTAGAATTGATGTATATGGTTGGGGAGAGTATGTTGATACATTAGATACATATCAAAATCAAAATAGTAAAGGACAAAAAGTTACAGATCAGAACATAACTAATCGTTATACTTCTAATTTCCGTGGTACTTCTAGCGCTTCGCCTATAATTGCTGGGGCTGCTGTATCGATTCAAGGGATTGCTAAAGAACATTTAGGTAAGGCATATACACCAAAAGAATTGAGAGCAATTTTAAGTAATCCTAATACAGGCACAAAGTCTAATAACCCATCATCTGATAAAATAGGGGTTTTACCAGATTTAAAAGCAATTTTGTCTAACCTTGGATTTCATAGTGATTTGACTACCAATGATCCTATGGTATTTCCAGATAACGTAGAAAAAAATGAAGGAAAAGAAAATTCAACTTTCGTATTTCCAGGTGAAGAAACAAAAAGAACAGGTGATAAAAATTCAACTGTAACCTTCCCAGAAGAAGATTTAAAACAGGAGGAAAAAGAAGAGGGATTAATTGTTTTTCCTGATTAATAAAAAAATACTACCTTCCATTTGGAGGTAGTATTTTTTTATTTCTTGTCAATAACAAGCAGGCATGAAATTTGTATTTGTTTATCTTTCATAATGAATTTAACTAAAAAAATCGAATATTTGACTGTTAATTTATTTTCTCGTCTCAATCAATTACATGAATTAATCTAGAAATGCTTGCTGTAATGCTTTCAGTCCATCGCTGTAAATACCATGAAACAGATTTATTGCCTCTTCATCACTAACCTCAACAGGAGTGAATGTACCAGACCACTCTACTAACGATGTGTTACTTTCAGTACCTTCTTTCACTTGGATTGTAGATAGATAATTAGTGACTGGGAATGGTGCATTCATGATTGAATACGTGTAGTAGCGTTCTTTATCATTGAATACTTCTAAGCGTTCTATAATTGTATCGCCATCTGGATTAGCTAGATGACGTACACGACCGCCTTCCGTTAATTTACTGCTAGGTATATAAGGTAACCAGTCTGGAAGGGAGTTGAAACCTCCGATTAATTGCCATACTTGTTCAGGTGAACCGAAAATTTCCATAGATGTAGTAGTATGTGCCATGTTCATTACGCTCCTTTTTATCTCGATATTTGCGAGCAAATAATCAGTGGGGATGACCCCACTGATTAAGGTTTCAAATTATTTTACGTTGATTGGTAGTGGTGCATTAGGTGCTACTAGTTTTTGTTCGCGCATTTCTTCCCAGAATGCTGCTGGAATTACTGTATTTAAGGCGTTTTGGTCTTCTACAATTCGTTCCGGTTTACTTGCACCAGGAACAACGGCAGCAACTGCTGGATTTGCTAGTGAAAATTGTAATGCAGCAGCTTTGATGCTAATTTCGTGACGATCTGCAAGAGCTTTGATTTTCTCAACTTTTGCAATAATTTCTGGCGATGCTTTTTGATATTCGAAGTGAGCGCCTCCAGCAAGAATACCTGAGCTATATGGGCCACCAACAACAATATCCATATTATGCTTTACAGATGCAGGCATTACTCGTTGCAATGCACGTTCGTGGTCTAATAATGAATAGCGACCAGCTAATAAGGATATATTTGGTTTCGCTTCTTCTAAATCAAGCATAAGTTCAATTGATTCTACTTTGTTTACTCCAAGCCCCCAGCCTTTAATGACTCCTTCTTCACGTAAACGTGTTAGCGCACGGAATGCTCCTGTTCGAGCAATTTCAAATTGTGAAATCCACGCATCACCATAAAAGTCTTGTGCTAAATCATGAATGAAAACAAAGTCTAGACGATCTGTTTTTAAACGTTTCAAACTTTGCTCGATAGAACGAAGTGTTGCATCTGCGCTATAGTCATTGATCATTTTATTTTTGCGACCAAATTCGAAAAGCCCGCCTTTTTCACCTAAATCACGTGCAGATGGATCTTCTAATTCATCCGAAATAGTTCGACCTACTTTCGTACTTAAAAAGTAATCATCACGATTTCTTTTTGATAGTGCTTCACCAAGACGAATCTCCGCTAAGCCAGATCCATAAAGTGGAGCTGTATCAAAGTAACGAACGCCATTCTCCCAAGCAGCATCCACTGTAGCGATTGCTTCTTCTTCAGGAATATTACGGTACATGTTTCCTAGTGGTGCTGTACCAAAACCGATTTTTTCTTTTAGTAATTTACTCATTATAGATATCCTCCTAAAATGTATTTAAAAATGAATTCATCATTGTAAATGGATGTGAAAATGAAAACATGTCATTTCATCGTCTGACAAAATGTATGATAAAAATACTCACTTTAAAGTACGGGTACCAAAAGGTTATTTCTAATACTGCATGACTCACTCAACTCTTACAAATGCTATTATGAAATGTATTTTACATAATGAAAAGTACGTACTTTAAAGTGATATAGATACTAAAAAGTAATACAGGTACTTTTTGGTGCCGTACTACTCATCTGCTGTTTACGTATGCTATTATGAAACATGTTTAATACAATAAAAAGTACGTACTTTAAGGTGCTATAGATACTTAAAAGTAATATTTAAATATTTTAGCTTATTTGTCTTATAAAATTATTAAAGGAGATTTTTATATGAAAACATACAATATTCCTGTAGAGGCAACTTTAGAGGTTATCGGTGGAAAGTGGAAAGTAGTTATCCTTTGTCATTTAAAGAAAGACAAAAAGAGAACGTGCGAATTAAAACAATTAATGTCTGGTATTACACAAAAGATGTTAACGCAACAATTACGTGAATTAGAAGAAGATGGTGTAATCGAGAGAAAAGTGTATAACCAAGTGCCGCCAAAAGTAGAGTATTCGTTAACCGAATACGGTCATTCTTTAGATGCTATACTCGATTCTCTTTGTAACTGGGGAGAAAATCATCTTGAAAAGAATGGTAACACGTCTATGCTTATAACAGCAGCTAAATAAAGAAAGAAAAAACGAACGAGAATATGTTCGTTTTTTCTTTTTGTATAGAGGGAGATTTTTAAGCAGCATAATTACTTTTTTGTAATATAGGTACTTTTTTGTGCTGTAGGAACTAAAATATGCCGTATAGAAAATTATTTATTTTTACGTAACAATAGAGAAGGAATTTATAAAAAAGGAGAGGAGATCGCGTGAAACAATATAATATACCTATAGAAGCAACTTTAGAAATTATCGGGGGAAAGTGGAAGGTCGTTATTTTATGTCACTTAACAAAAGGGAAGAAGCGAACGAGTGAGTTACAACGTTTGATGCCTGAAATTTCTGTTAGAATGTTAACGCAGCAACTACGTGAGCTGGAAGAAGATGGTGTGATTACACGTGAAATTTACAAAGAAATTCCCCCTCGAGTAGAATACTCCCTAACCGATTATGGGTGGTCTTTACAAAATGTATTAAATCAATTAACCGCGTGGGGAGAACGATGCATAGATAGAAAAAACACAGAAGTTAAGTGAAATCTCTATATGTAATATTGAAAACACCACCTAATGACGAGGTGGTGTTTTTCGTTTTAAAACTTTAGAAAGTTGTTATGATGAAAAGTAAAATTTTTGAGGACCTGTTTCAGTCATAGGTACTTAAAAGTGCCTACATCACTTTAAAGTACGTACTATGCTTCATAATATAACCGTTTTATAATGACACTCGTAGCAAGAAGTCATAACGATTTTAAGCTATGTTCAAAAAGACTTATTAACTAGTATAGTTTTTTGTTCAATTTTTTAGTAGGAGATGTTTTTATGGTTGAAGAACTTTTTTATAAAAAAATACTTAAAAATCTGTTTTCAGATCCAGTTCAAATTACACTTTGGAATGGAGAAACAATACAATATGGCGAAGGGGAACCTCAATTTCATATAACATTCCATAAGCCGCTCTCAAAAAAAGAAATTGCTAAGGATCCTTCTATTGCATTCGGTGAAGCATATATGAATGGAGACCTTGAAATAGAGGGTAATCTTGAAAAAGCAATTCAATCTATTTATAAAAGGCAGGATAGCTTTTTAGGTGATAGTAAGTTGCAATATTTCAAAAGTAAATGGAATTTCTCAAAACAAAAAAATAAAGAAGATATTGCTCACCATTATGATATTGGGAACGATTTCTATAAATTATGGCTTGATGAGACAATGACATATTCTTGTGCGTATTTCCAAAATGAACAAGATTCTTTAACGACAGCGCAGCATAATAAAGTGAATCATATTTTGAAAAAGTTGAACCTTCAAAAAGGTGATACGCTATTAGATATCGGTTGCGGGTGGGGTGAGCTCATTACAGCTGCCGCTAAGCAGTACGGTGTGAAAGCGATGGGAGTAACATTAAGCGAGGAACAATTTGCAAAGACTTCCGAGCGAATTAAACAAGAGGGACTTACGGATTTAGTTGAAGTATCTTTACTTGATTACCGCGATATTAAGAATCGTAAATTTGATAAAATTGTTAGTGTAGGTATGATCGAACATGTAGGAAAAGACAACATTACGCAATACTTTGAAACAGTTAACAAACTACTAAATGATGGCGGGATTTCTCTGCTGCATTGCATTACTTCTCCGGCTAATGGTGGTGCTACGAATGGTTGGATTGAAAAATATATATTCCCTGGTGGGTATGTTCCTGCTGTTAACGAATTAATCACGAACATGACAAACGAACAATTTTTCATTGTTGATGTGGAAAGCTTACGTAGACATTACGGGAATACATTACAACATTGGGCTCGAAATTATGAAAATGTACTAGAGGAAGTTCGCAAAACGAAAGATGAGCGATTTATCCGCATGTGGCGTTTATATTTAAATGCATGTGCAGCTTCGTTCTTTACAGGTAATATTGATTTACATCAATTTGTATTTACAAAAGGGATTAATGATACAATTCCGATGACACGTTCTTATATGTATGAATAAGAGTATATAACTAAGTAGCTCTCAAGTCATTGAGTATAAATAAAATGATGATAGGATATAAGTCTATAACGTAAAGTCGAGATGGGAATCAGAAAATGATTTCTTTCTCGACTTTTTGATATATAATTTTGAAATTAAAACTATATACTTTTAAAGATAAAAATATATAATAAATGTAGAAACGAAAATTTATGAGCAAGGAAGTTGAAGAACATGACATTAACAATGGGCTTTATTGGATTTGGAAAATCAGCTAACCGTTATCACCTACCTTATCTAAAGACACGTAATAATATAAAAGTAAAAACAATTTTTGTACGTCAAATAAATGAAAAATTAGCGGCTCCATATGAGGAAAAAGGTGT
This sequence comes from Bacillus sp. JAS24-2, assembly GCF_008274905.1. NCBI lineage: Bacteria > Bacillati > Bacillota > Bacilli > Caryophanales > Bacillaceae > Bacillus > Bacillus sp. JAS24-2. The sequence goes on along the minus strand of NZ_CP031068.1, from coordinate 3,193,904 downwards.
TTACTTCACTACTGATTTAGACGAATTGTTGAATGACAAAGAAATTCAAGTTGTGACGATTTGTACGCCAGCACATACGCATTATGAATTAGCAAAAAAAGTTATATTAGCCGGAAAATCAGTTATCGTTGAGAAACCATTTTGCGATACAGTAGAACATGCGAAAGAATTATTAGCTTTAGGACGAGAGAAAGGTGTAGTCGTTATGCCTTATCAAAACCGTCGTTTTGATGGTGATTTTTTAGCTGTAAAGCAAGTAGTTGAACAAGGATTCCTTGGCGATATTATTGAGATTGAATCACATATTGATTATTTCCGTCCTGGTTCAATCACTCATGAAGCTCCAAAAGAAGAAGGTTCATTTTATAGTTTAGGTATTCATACGATGGACCGCATGATTTCACTATTCGGCCGTCCAGATACGGTGACATACGATATTCGTAATAATGAAATGGACGGTGCGGTTGATAACTATTTCGATGTTGGTTTACATTACGGAAATCAGTTGAAGATTAAGTTGAAAACGAACCATGTCGTAGCGAAAGATTATCCACGCTTTATCGTTCATGGAACAAATGGATCATTTATTAAATATGGTGAAGATCAGCAGGAAAATGATTTGAAAGCGGGTATTATGCCTGAGAGTGCAGGATTTGGTGAAGATTCACCGATGTATTATGGAATTGCTAAATATCGTAATGCAAATGGTGACTGGATTGAAAAACAAATTAAAACGCCGCTTGGTGATTACGGTCGTTTCTATGATGCAGCGTATAACACAATTGTAAATGGTGCACCAAAACTTGTGAAAGATGAAGAAGCAGTAACGAATATTGAAATCTTGGAAAACGGATTTGCTGCCCCATCACCTTCAGTTTACAAACTTGAGGCTTTACATTTGAATGAATAGAAGAGGGTTTGCAGTATAAAGGAGGTATGGAAATGGCAAGCGGATCAACACAAGTAAAATACCTCGGCATTTATCAAAAGATTAAACAGCAAATTTTAGACGGTGAATATAAAATCAACGAAAAAATTCCGAGTAGCTCCGTCCTTGCTGAAGAATTCGATGTTTCAGCACTTACGATTAAAAAAGCGCTGGATCTATTAGTAAGAGACGGCTACATTATCCGCCGGCGCGGAAGTGGAACCGTGGTACAAGATTGGCATCAGCAGGAAAAGGCACGAATGATTCAAACTTTAACAGGTACGAAAGCTGTTTACGGTAGTGAGGTAGAAAGTAAAATTATCGAGTTTGCGATTGTAGGTGCTGATGAAGTAGTTGCTGAGAAATTGGGAGTTTCAATTGGTGATTTCGTCTATAAAATCATTCGCCTTCGCATCATTCACAGCATTCCGACGATTATGGAGCATACATGGATGCCAATTTCGGTTATCCCAGGTGTTGAGGCTTCTGTTTTAGAGGAGTCGATATACTCACATATTCAAAATAAACTTGGTCTTGAAGTAGGGACATCTGTTGTCAGGGTTAAAGGAATTCGCCCAGATGATAGGGAAAAGCAGTTTATGAACTTAACAAATCAGGATTTCCTAATGCGAGTTGAGCAAGTAGCTTACTTAACGGATGGACGAACTTTTGAATATTCTTACGCAGATCATTTACCGGAAACCTTTGAGTTTGAAACAGTCATTACGGCAAAAAATTATAAAGAGACATAAAAAACGGTTGAGGCAAGTATTGTCTCAACCTATTTTATGTCTTCTACAGTTATGATTCATCAGCAGTAATCAGCATGGATGTGTTCCCGGTTTTTTCAAGGTGAACTTCTCCCCAGGAACAGAGGGAATCAAGTATAGCTCCTAAAGACGAACCGTAATCCGTTAAAGAGTACTCTACTTTCGGTGGTACTTGGTCATATACTTTCCTTTGGATTACACCATCTTCTTCTAGTTCCCGTAATTGTTGCGTTAACATTTTTTGCGTAATACCAGGCATTAAACGTTTTAATTCACTCGTTCTTTTTGTTCCTTTTTTTTAATGACAAAGGATAACAACCTTCCACTTTCCACCAATAACTTCTAAAGTCGCTTCTACAGGAATATTATATGTCTTCATAAAAAAACTCCTTTGATGAATTTAGATTACAGTTGTGAGCCTACATCCGTTGTAATACTAAAATTATTTCTTTTTAGTACCTATAACACTTTAAAGTGCGTACTATTTATTGTGCTAAATATCGGTCATAATAACCGATGTAAGAGAGAAATAAGCAGAATGGCACTTGAAAATGCATATGTTACTTTTTAGTACCTATAGCACTTTAAAGTACGTACTTTTTATTAGGATGAATATAATCCATAATAGCACTTGTAAGCAAGAAATGCGTGAAATGTGCTTTGAAGGAGCCATCATGCTATGGGGAATTTTACATGAGAATAATTTGTTGTGTTATTAAAATTAATCCAAGACTTAATAGTTGATTAATTGAACTGTAAAGTTTAAAATTACAGTAAGATTTTTAAAAGTGAGTTGTTAACGTCTGTAAAATGTAGCATGAATAATAGAGATAAATGAAACATTGCTGAATAACTAACATTATGTGAATTTGATTCTAAACTGTAATTTTTTTTAATACATTTCAATAAGCGATATTTAAAATGTACGTTTAATAACATTAAAGGAGTGAGTTAAATATGGTAATTCTATATACAACAGCAAGCTGTGCTTCATGCCGAAAAGCGAAAGCATGGCTTGAAGAGCATCAAATTGATTATATTGAAAAAAACATCGTATCAAATTCTATGACAGTTGATGAGCTTAAATCGATTCTTCGTTTAACTGAAGAGGGGGCTACTGAAATTATTTCAACTAGATCCAAAACTTTTCAGGACTTAAATATAAATATTGATGAGCTCTCGCTAAATGAATTTTATACATTAATAATTGAGCATCCACTAATGTTGCGTCGCCCGATTATGCTGGACGAAAAAAGATTGCAAATTGGTTTTAACGAAGAAGAAATTCGCAAATTTTTACCACGTAGTGTCCGAACATTTTTAAACATTGAACTGCAAAAGTTGGCTAATTAATAAGTAATAGTATGAAAGAGAAATTTTTTGAAAGGAGGAAACTGAAGGTGATAGAAGTATGCGTTACAGTTAATTATAAAGATAGAAACTATCAAACAAATGTCATTGTGAACAAAGATACGATTTGGACAAAAATTGAACAGTTGGCAGAAGAACAAGTGAAGAAACAGTGGGGTTTTTAAACTTAATTATTTAAAAAAATGAAGTTATATGCTAGAGATTATAACTAAATTCAAAATTTTTCAGGTATTAAATATAAATAAGAAATTTTCTTGAAAGGAGGAAGCAGAAGATGATTGAAGTATGTGTTACAGTTAATTATAATGATAGAAATTATCAAACAAATGTTATTGTGAGTAAAGATACGATTTGGACAAAAATTGAACAGTTGGCAGAAGAACAAGTGAAGAAACAGTGGAGTGTTTAATTTTCTTTTTAACTTAAAAAGCTAAATGAAGTTATCAGATATAGGTGGGACGGGATAGAATATAAGGGAATTAATTTTTTATGGCAAGAAGCAGTCCACATGTTTTAACGTTCTAACCAATCTGTAATATTTATGGCTACAGTATGTTAATATATGAGAAACAATATTTTTAATCGTAGGAGGAAAATCATGAACAGCGACTTTACCTTGGCCATACACAGTTTAACTTATTTAGCTTTACAGCCAGACCGGATGTCAACAAGTAATGCTATTTCAGAAAGTGCAGGCGTTCATCCAGTACGCATTCGCAAAGTACTAAGTTTGTTAAAAAAACATAAGTTTATACAATCGAAAGAGGGGACTGGTGGCGGTTTTATTTTCGCTCGCGATTTAGATGAAATTAATCTTTGGCATATTTATCAGATAACCTCTGAAGGTGCTTTGCAGCCGAAGTGTCCAGAATCAAACAATCAGTGTGTTGTAGGTTCGAATATGCGAAAAGTTCTTTTCGCTATTTTCTTAGGTGCTGAAGAGCATCTAGGTGAATACTTAAAGAATTATACAATGAAAGAAGTTGTTGACCTTATCAATCAAGAGCGTTAAGCGGCTTAATTATTATATAGCCGTGAGTTCTTAATACTTAAATGTAATGAAAAATATTACAGTATAATTTGTTTTTATATCTTTTTTATCGTCACAAAAAATATTTATAGGAAGGTGAAACGGTATGATGTCAAATAATAATCATGTTTTAAAAGTAGGAGATTGGGTTCGTGGAATATCAAATGAAGGTGAATTAATAGTTGGTTATATTGTATCACTTGATGATGTAGAGGATATAGTTACAGTTAGTATTGTGAAACGTGACGGCCAGTACACAATAAACGAAGCGATTTTACTCTTTAGTAAACACGTTAACAAACTCCCTGAATCAAAGGTAATAAATAAGGAACAAATCCTTTATCTTATAGATCTTGCATTATTAACAGGGGATGAAGAATGGTTTATCGAGCTTTCTTCAAAATTAAACTCGATAAAAGAGCTAGTTAATGAGGGATTTTAAAATTTAAACTTTTGAGGGTGCACACAATCCGCCTTATGGGACACAATTACTTTTCGCATAAAAGGAAATGATGTAAAAACGATTCATTACAAACATAGAGATATCCCTGAAGAAGAGCCGAACAAACTACAATTAAGATGATATTGAAGTGATTTGTTTGTGTATTCCTGATAACGATAATTATGTAAATGAGCTGTCCATATGGGGCAGCTTTTTTGTTTTTTGCTCAGTGTAGCTTTTTAAATTGTATATGAATTCAATATTAATAATATATATCCTAAAATTTGGTTTTTGTATTTTGGGATTTTTTTCTTTTTACCTACATTAATTATTTATTAGAATATCTTTTATGTTTAAAATAAAATTTTTTGATAAAAGGGGATATAAGTATTTTTATAATAAGTCACCTAGAAAAACAATGTATTATTGTATTTTTTTACTAACTAATTCAGCTTTAAGCGATAAAAACAATGGCTACATGCTAACTGTAAAATATTATCCATATAAAATTATTCCCCTTTAATATTTCTGAAAATATAAAAATATTAATTTTATAAATATACACGTTATAATGAGGGCGTCGAGAGAAATTTTATTATCTCTGGAGTAAATATAAAAAATGCGATTATTAGTAAGAAAGGTGTGTGATTAGAGGCGAAATGTATGTAATGTGCTTCAGTGGCTTGTGTAAGCAATATCATCAGTGCTACCGAAGTTATGAAAGTAATGTATAGAATTGAGAAAGAAACGCCTCGCAAATGAAGAGAGGCCGGTTTAGCTAAAATTACTTTTAAAAGTAAAAAAGAGAAACCATTAAAGTAATACACTGTTATTAGAAATGTTGCAACGTATTTATGAAGTCTATTCTATATTGTTCTCTTAAGGGGTCTTTATATAAAGAGCGGATATTACGAGTAAACTTTTTTGTGAACGCTAACAATTATATTAGGACGCTAATTAGCGAATGTTTCAATTTGGATTCATTATGATGAAGGACATACAATGTGGGGCAACTTGTAAGGAATTCATTTTCCAAAAAGGGAATATTTGTTAGGTGCAAAGAGAGATGCAGGAATAGATACAAGGGGGAGTTATTATATGAACGGGAATACTGCAAAGAAAATAGAAGTTCAAGCTGAAAATACTGCACTAAAAAATGAGCAATATGCAGATCCGAAAAAGTGGCATAAGCAGGATACTACATGGGCACTCAGTCTATTTGGAACTGCAATTGGAGCAGGGGTGCTCTTTTTACCGATTAATGCAGGTTCAGGTGGTTTATTATCTTTACTACTAATTACATTGCTTGCATATCCAGTTATGTACTACTCACATAGGGCACTTGCTAAAATGATATACGCTTCTAATTCTGCTGATGAGGGGATCACAGGTACAATTAGAGAGTATTTCGGAAATAAAGCGAGTATCATTTTTAACATCGTATATTTCGGTTCAATTTATACAATCGTACTAATGTATTCGGTTGCGCTTACAAACACTGCAAGTAGTTTTATCGTGCATCAATTGCACATGCCAGAACCTCCAAGAGCTATTTTATCACTTGTATTAGTTCTTGGTCTTATCGCTATACTGAATTTTGGTCAAGATATTACTGTAAAGGTAATGAGTATGTTAGTGTATCCTTTCATAGTTTCTCTACTTTTTATCGCAATATCTTTAATTCCACAGTGGAATACGTCAATGCTTAGTTTTTCAGCTGTTTCAACTGCTTCAACAGGAACAGGCTATTTTGGGACGATATTGATGATTCTACCAATCATCGTATTCTCATTTAATCATTCACCTATGATTTCATCATTTGTTGTGAAACAGAGAGCTACGTATGGAATCGAAGCCACTGATGCTAAATGTGCGCAAATACAAAAGGTTTGTTATATCATGACATTCGCTGTTGTTATGTTCTTCGTTTGGAGTAGCGCATTGAGCTTGACTCCAGATGATATAAAAATGGCAAAAGAACAAAACTTATCAATTCTTTCATATCTTGCTAATGAGCTTAATTCGCCTGTAATCACTATTGCAGCTCCAATTATTGCTTTTGTGGCTATTACAAAGTCTTTCCTTGGCCATTATATAGGAGCATTTGAAGTAATGCGTGACATGATTATTAAGTTTGGTAAATCACGTGGAAAAGATATTGAAGAAAAAACAATTAAGACAATAATTCTTACTTTTGTTGTATTATCATGCTGGTTTGTTGCTTATACAAATCCAAGTATTCTTGGACTTATTGATTCTCTAAGCGGTCCTTTAGTTGCTGCTATCTTATGTCTATTACCGATGTATGCGATTCAAAAAGTGCCAGTACTAGCTAAATACAAAGGGAAAATGAGCAACGTATTTGTTATTATTGTAGGTGTACTTACTGTCTTAGCAAGTATTAAGTCATTATTCTAATTCACTATTATTCGTATTAGTGTAAAAATAGTTAACATGAAAAACTTTTTGGACAAACTTCTCACATTGGAGAGTTTGTCCTTTTTTAGTCATTCTATCAACTTGCCGACAAACAGCCACCTTCCAGGCAGAAGGTGGCTTGTTTCGGTATTAATTTATTTTAACTATTCACGTCTAAATGGACCTTTTGGAGCAATTAGCTCTAAATTAGTACCATCTGAATCGGGGAAGTAGGCAACTCCTGTACCAATTCCAGATTTCTAGCCATCTTCTTGAAAGATAATTGGTTCTCCATATGGGTGCTATCTTATGCCCATCAGGCTAACAAAATGGATTGCCTCTGAAACAAAAAAATGATTTTTATTACTATAAAAAACGTAAAGTATCTGTTTTTAGAAAAAATTAATTTTTATAAATTGATGGAGATATAACTCAATTCTTTTATATATTTAGTTAAATATGATTGTCAGAATGAACTTAAAGTAATTATGATTTCTAGAAATGCGAACTGATGTTTTGAATTGGTTTAAAGTTGCTGGAACAAAATAAAACCAATTGAGCAAAAAAACTTGCAAAAATAAAAAGAGAGATGTATATTAATTGATATATCAACAATTGATGTATCAATTAATATTTTGACAAGAAAGAAGCCTGAGGGTGGCCGTATAACACTTGTTCGTTTATGTGAGCAAGGACGAGAACAAATCGAGTCTTCTAAGAAAGAAAAGGAACATTTTATGAAGGAAATGTTCGTAAATATCAGTGAAGAAGAACGCAAAATACTTATTCATGTTCTATTACAGATGCAAAAAAATGTAGAGAATATTAAAGAATAGAGAGTGTAGGGGGCAGAATAGTGTGGAAATAATCGCAGCTATTTTAGTCGGGATCGTAGCATTAGAACATTTGTTTATCATGATCCTTGAAATGTTTTTTATTGATTCAAAAGTAGCGAAACGTGCTTTCAAATTACCGAAGCATTTAGAAGGAGATCGAAACGTAGCCATTATGTTTGCAAACCAAGGTTTATATAATGGATTTTTAGCGGCTGGTCTCATTTGGGGACTTGTACTTGGGCTCAATCCAATTGGTTATATGGTCCAATTATTTTTCGTGATTTGTGTGGTGATAGCAGCTATTTTCGGAGGTTTCACATCTAATAAATCAATTATTGTGAAACAAGGACTTCCAGCTGTTTTAGCACTGGTTGCTCTTTTATGTATGATATAGAATTAAAGTTTCTCAATAAAAGAACTCATTTTTGAAAAGAATACGCTATTCTTTCTTTAAAATTATAGGAAAGGATGGCGTTTTTGTATGTCTATTTCTATAAGTAGTGAATTATAACTATTTCCTCAAGGGACTCAACTGCTTTTCAGCTTTTGGATATATTTTCATCCATCTTTGTTTCCTCCTATTGTTGGATAGTGTAATAATTGATAAAAATTTTGATGAAATTGGATTATAACGACTGATCAAAAAAGTTAGTGATTAAAAATATTATTCTTTAGTACATACATTTTTAAGATGTTAAATATATTTCATAATAGTCTCTGTAAGATAGGGATAAGTAGAATAGTACTTTAAAGTACCTATAGCACTTTAAAGTGCGTACTTTTTATAACTTTGAATATCATTCATAATAGCACCAGTAAGAAGAAAACAAGCTTTACGGTACTACTAGTTACCAACGATGTTACAGCAGTTTATTTAGAATCAGATTGATTGAAGGGTTGTACTATATGGCCTAATAATTTCGAAAAAATGTCGGTGTGGCATAAAACAATTATGGAGGTTAAAGATATGAGCACTTCAAATTTGAATGAAATAAGTAAACAAATTTTAAAAGAGGAGGAAACACTTCAATTTTCCTCTTTTACAAATGAAGATGCCTTGCAACTAGGTTTATTTATCGTTGAAACAGCAAAGCGAGAGGGAAAATTGATTGCTGTTGATATAACGAAAAATGGTGTGCAATTATTTCATTTCAAGATGACAGGGACAAATGAGGAAAATACGAAATGGATTGAGCGTAAAAAACGAGTCGTTTCCCTGCATGATCGTAGCTCGTATTATATGCAGATACAAAGTGAAATAACTGGAATTTCATATAATGAAAAATATCTTTTAGATACTTCGGAATATGCTGCGTTTGGTGGATGCTTTCCTATCAGAATAAAAAACGTAGGGGTTATTGGAATGATAACAGTTTCAGGATTACCACCAGAAGAAGATCATGAATTGGTAGTAAGAGCAGTTAAAAATCATTTGAACCAATAGTTGTAACTAGTCAATAGATAATTAATTTTAGGGGGCAACACTATGCCATTAATTGAGCTAAATACTTGGCCAACCATGTCAACAGAAGAAAAGAAGGAATTTATTTATAATGTAACGGAACTTACAATAAAACTATTAAAAATTGTCCCTGACAAAATTCAAGTGTTGATAACGGAACTTGAGAAAGAAAATTTTGGGAAAGCTGGGGCTGTAGCAAGTGATGCTACCTTTGCTGTGAAAAGTAGGGTGTCCGATTGGGAGACAAAAGAGTCTTACGATACACTAGGTCGTAACGTTAATGGAATGGCTATTATTAAGATTGATATATGGAATACATTTGATCAAGAGACAAAGGATAAGTGGGTAAAAGAACTTACACAAGTAACATCTAAATATACTCATGCACCTTTGGATAAAGTGCTAATTCTTATTCGTGAAATGATTCCAGGGAACTGGGGACAAAGTGGTGTAACAGGAGCTAATGCAGATTTCCTTTCCAAAAGTCGTACATTTTAATCATTAAATAAAAAAGGCAAAAATGAACACATTTCTGTTCGTTTTTGCCTTTTTATTATTTGTCTGTGGTAATGAACATGATCCTTTATATGTTTAAGTAATGTTCTCTAAAGTTGCCTCTACGGGAAAGTGTATTTCTTCATTTGAAAGTCTTTTTCATGGAATGTAGATTTCAATTTTTGAGCAAAATAAGCTAGGTTATATAAATATTACTTTTTAGTACCTATAGTACTTTAAAGTACGTACTTTTTATTAGGGTGATTATCATTCATAATAGCACATGTAAGAGAGAAACAAGTTTTACGGTACTGGTAACTAACTATGTTACTTTTTAGTACCTACAGCACTTTAAAGTACGTACTATTCATTGTATTGAATATATTTCATAATAGTACATGTAAGAGAGAGACAAGCTTTACGGTACTAAAAAGTACCTATAGTACTTTAAAGTGCGTTCTTTAAAAAAAGAATGAAACCATTCATAATAGCGTTTGTAGAGATTAAATATGTTTTTTAGAAGATAAAAGGGCCTTTTTATCGCACTATTATGATAGGAATTATAGGGAAGAGGGGGAACTCAATTGAATTCATATACAGCATCGTCTTCAGAAGTTCAGACGAATCGAAGAAGTATATTTGCGTTGCTAGCGTTAGCAATTAGTGCGTTCGGGATTGGGACAACTGAATTTGTTAGTGTCGGTTTATTACCATCTATTTCGGAAGATTTACATGTTTCGGTTACAACAGCTGGTTTAACAGTTTCTTTATATGCATTAGGTGTAGCGTTTGGTGCGCCAGTATTAACGTCATTAACAGCTAATATGTCACGAAAAACGTTATTAATGTGGATTATGATTATTTTCATTATTGGTAACGGAATCGCAGCGGTAGCAACAAGCTTCACTGTACTACTTATTGCGCGAATTGTTTCTGCACTTTCGCATGGTGTGTTTATGTCAATTGGTTCAACGATTGCTGCGGCACTTGTCCCAGAAAATAAACGGGCTAGCGCGATTGCAATTATGTTTACTGGCGTAACAGTTGCGACTATTACAGGTGCACCAATTGGAACATTTATTGGTCAACAATTTGGCTGGAGAACATCATTTTTAGCAATTGTAGTAATTGGAATTATCGCCTTAATTGCAAATAGTATTCTCATTCCATCTAATATGAAAAAAGGTGCGTCTGTATCATTCCGCGATCAATTTAAACTGATTACGAACGGAAGACTGTTACTAGTTTTCATTATTACTGCATTAGGATATGGGGGAACATTCGTAACTTTTACGTATTTATCTCCGTTATTACAAGAGGTAACAGGATTTAAAGCAAATACGGTTACTATCATTTTATTAGTGTATGGGATCGCCATTGCGATAGGGAATGTGATTGGCGGAAAATTATCGAATCATAATCCAATTCGAGCGCTATTCTACATGTTCTTTATTCAAGCGATTATATTATTTGTTTTAACATTTACGGCACCATTTAAGGTAGCTGGGTTAATCACAATTATTTTAATGGGGCTATTCGCATTTATGAATGTTCCAGGGTTACAAGTATATGTCGTAATGTTAGCTGAACGATTTGTACCGAGTGCTGTCGATGTTGCATCGGCAATTAATATTGCGGCGTTTAATGCTGGGATTGCTCTTGGTGCTTATTTAGGCGGTATTGTAACGAACTCGTTAGGGTTAATCCATACAGCTTGGGTAGGCGGCATTATGGTAGTAGGTGCTGTTATTTTAACAGCATGGAGCATGACATTAGAAAAAAGAGATCAAGTAAAATAAAAGGAGAGAAAATAAAATGAAAAATTTACAAAGTAAAACAGTATTAAGTAATGGTGTGGAAATGCCTTGGTTTGGTTTAGGTGTATTTAAAGTAGAAGAAGGACCAGAACTTGTAGAAGCGATTAAATCAGCAATTAAAGCAGGATACCGCAGCATCGATACAGCTGCAATTTACGGAAATGAAGCAGCTGTAGGTGAGGGGATTCGTGCCGGTATTGAAGCAACTGGTATTTCAAGAGAAGAATTATTTATTACTTCAAAAGTATGGAACGCAGATCAAGGATATGAAGAAACGATTGCTGCATACGAAGAGAGCTTAAAAAAATTAAAGCTAGATTATTTAGACCTATATCTTGTTCACTGGCCTGTAGAAGGAAAATATAAAGATACGTGGAGAGCGCTAGAAACACTTTATAAAGAAGAGCGTGTACGTGCAATTGGTGTAAGTAACTTCCAAATTCATCACTTACAAGATGTAATGAAAGATGCAGAGATTAAACCAATGATTAACCAAGTAGAATACCACCCTCGTTTAACACAAAAAGAATTACAAGCTTTCTGTAAAGAACAAGGTATTCAAATGGAAGCATGGTCACCACTTATGCAAGGTCAATTATTAGATAACGAAACATTACAAGAAATTGCTGAGAAACATGGTAAAACAACAGCACAAGTAATTTTACGTTGGGATCTTCAAAATGAAGTGATCACAATTCCAAAATCAACGAAAGAGCACCGCATTATTGCAAATGCAGATGTATTTAACTTTGAATTAACGAAAGAAGATATGGAAAAAATCGATGCATTAAATCAAAATCACCGCGTTGGTCCAGATCCTGATAACTTTGATTTCTAATAGAAATGAGTAAAAAGAGTGCAAAAATTGCACTCTTTTTTTATTGAATAGACAATAAAATGTTTCTGTTTATATTATGACTTTTAAATTACTTTAGGTGAGCTAAAGAACTGATTAACAGTATTAAAGTTTGACATAAAATAATGGATTCTATATTATATATGCTATAGCATGTAAATTGTGATTTATTTAGAGGTGGCATATGGACTTATATGAGTTAACAGGACATCTTGTTCATTATACTGATGTGAAGTTAACAAATTATATAATGTAAGTTTTTAATCACATATTGCTTATAAAATTTATCTTTTGTATGCTATAGCATATAAAATGCGCCTCTTAACTTGTAATGTTCAAAATTTAAATAACATAGTAGAAAATTCATGAAGCGAGGAGATTTTAGTAATGGAAAAATTCATATTAGCGTTTGATAGAGAACTTGTAATTGCAGAAAAAAAAGACTCAACATGGAGCGTCCAATCGCAGTTTGTAGGTGCGAATCCGGTTGCGTTAGCTTCAGATCCATACGATCCAGAAAGAATATATTGTGGTACTTTTGACAGGGGATTATGGAGAAGTAAAGATGGAGGAAGTTCATGGGAAGCGATTGGTGCGTTACCTTCCTTTGGTGAAGTGTTCCCAGCAAATGCTATTCATATGAGAGCTATTACAGCAGTTTCTGTATCTCCAGCGAAGGGGGATGACGGTAACGGGATTGTATATGTAGGAACTGAACCGAGCGCAATGTTCGTATCCAAAAATGGAGGAGACAGTTTTGAGCTGCTAACTGATTATCGACAAATGCCATCATATGCATCATGGTTCTTTCCTCAAAGAACATATACACACCATGTAAAACATATTGAAATTGATGCTAATAATCCAGAAACTATTTATACGACTATTGAGGTAGGCGGATTAATTAAAAGTGTAGATGGAGGTAAGACATGGACTGAGGAAAAAGAGGGGAACTATCCTCAAGATATTCACATTCTTAAATCACATCGCAATGCCCCAAATCGTTTATACGGGGTGTTAGGTGATTCATTCTTGAAAGAACCAGGTCAAGAGTATGCGGAGAGTAATGATGGAGGTAAGACTTGGAACTATATGTGTAGCGGGCTAAAGCATCATTACGCATATCAAATGGCAGTTAACCCAAATGATCCAGAAAATATTATTATCGCGACATCTTCAAATCCACACGTAGCGCATGATTACAATAATGGAAATTGTGAATCATTTATTTATAAGAAAGAAAAAAATCAGTCTTGGGAAGAAATGAATGTAGGTTTACCGACTTCTAAAGGCACAATCATACCAGTATTAAAGGCAACAAGTGATGGAACGTTTTATCTGTTTAGCAATAAAGGAGTGTATCAGTCAGTAGACGGTGGTTCAAATTGGACATCATTAGAGATTCCTTGGGAGAATAGATTTATGGAACAACATCCTTATGAGATGTTAATTATTAAATAAGTGGCGGGTATAGTTTTTACTACTATTCATTGGTAATATTTAGTTGAATTTAAATTAAAAATGTAAAAAGCCAGGTAATGTGTTATTCATGCTACCTGGCTTTTTTGACCAGCAATTTAAGGTTATTTTCATATTTGTGTAAATATGAAACAAGCAGGATACATGAATAGAGAATGGGTAAAATAATACCGAATGATCACTAGATTGTATCAATGATGCTATAAGTGTTTTTTTAGGGAAACTGAAGCAAGAAGCAGTGGTTTAGATTCAGAATGACTAGCAATTGGTGTTATGGTGTTCAATGGTTCAAAAATGAACTCATTTCAACTCATATTATCTTCGCAATGTATCATTTTGAAGAATATTAAAACTTAGGAGGAAATGAATTATGACAAAAGATTTCTATACTGCACTGAAAGAAAGACGTACTTACTATGGAATTAACAAAGAGGTACAAGTATCGGATGAAAAAATTAAAGAAATTGTGGAGTTTGCTGTGAAATATACTCCATCAGCTTTCAATTCTCAAACTGCGCGATTAGTTGTATTATTTGGTGAAGCTCATGATAAATTATGGGATATTACAACTGAAACATTAAGAAAAGTAGTTGGAGATGGAGATTTCTCAGGAACGCAACAAAAAATGGATTCTTTTAAAGCTGGTTATGGAACAGTACTATTCTTTGAAGATGAGGCTATCGTTAAATCGCTTCAAGAAAAATTTGCTGCATATGCTGAAAACTTCCCAATTTGGTCACACCAAGCATCAGGTATGCACCAATTAGTCGTGTGGACAGGTTTAGAAGCAGAGGGATTAGGGGCATCTTTACAACATTATAATCCATTAATTGACGATGAGGTAAAACAAGAATGGAATGTTCCTGCTAATTGGAAACTAATTGCACAAATGCCATTTGGTAATCCAACAGCTGCACCAGGTGAAAAAGAATTCCAACCACTTGAAGAGCGTGTGAAATTTCATAAGTAACATTATAATGTAATAAAGTGAAACTTTAATTAATAGCGGTCTTACTGTACGCAAATAGCAGGGGAAGCTAACTGTATTGTGAAAATAAAACTGTTTAGTTATAAAAAAAAGCTTATTCGTTCTTTTTATTAATTGAGTATGTATGAAAAAAGGTTTTAAAACACTATTTTAATCTTTAAGGGAACAAGGTGATCATTTTGATCACCTTGCTTTATTTCTTACATTTTATTTATTAAAAAACGCTAGGTTTTCATAAATGCTTGAAAACCTAGCGTTTTAATAATAGGTATCTGTAATTTGATTACTTAAAACTATATACGAAAAAGCTTTTATGTTATTCCTCAAGTTCTATCCATTCCTGTGACCATTCTTCTATTCCGCGAATAATAGCTTCTAAAGCAAATCCTTTTTGAGTTAAAGAATATTCTATACGAACTGGTGTCTCAGGAAAGACTTTACGTTCGACAATTCCTTCTAGTTCTAATTCTTTCAATCTTTCTGAAAGTAATCTTCCGCTAACAGGAAGAGAAGATTCAAGCGTACAAAAGCGCTGAGATCCAGAAAAAAGTTGGTAAATAATGAGTGCTGTCCATCGTTGGCTAAAAAATTTCATTCCTTTTTCAAAGCGAGGGCATAATGTAGAATCATTCATTTTCCTTCACCTCCTAAAACAAATTATATAACATCTTACTATTAGTAACAAATGTTTTTATAATTAATTACTTGACGTAAATTAATTACGAATGTATACTCACTTACATAAAGTAACTAAGTTGTTTTATGTAACTAAAACTCTTTTCTTTAAATGGCCAAAGTTGTAATGATACATATTGCATATAAGCTGAGAGAAAAAAGAATAGCATCTGTAAAAACACTTACGTTGTGTAAGTTAAACAATAAAAAATATAACAATGGAAGAGAATTTTTAGAGATGCTCAATACTAGGAGGTACCTAATGGTTACAACAGATACAATTCATGTGTTAGAAGATAAAATTCAATTTATACATCAAGATGGAAAGGATATTTATTTAGTAGGTCCTATCAAATTGCCAATTAATTTATATGGGGAGACTAAAGTTTTTCAATGGTATTCTTGGTTACAATGTAGTGAGGGTACAAATAGTGTAGAAGGGATTATTGAAAAACTTTCATCTATTAATTTAGCTGATATGCAGCAATCTAGTGTGCTTGTATATGGTGATTTTGAGAATTCTGAAGATGCCCTAATTCGTATGCATAGTATTTGTCACACCGGTGATATCTTTGGTAGTAAACGTTGTGACTGTGGATTCCAATTAAAGCAGTCTTTACAAATGATTACAGAACATGGTTCAGGTGCTTTATTTTACTTAGCGAATCATGAAGGAAGAGGAATTGGTTTGTTTAGTAAAGCTATGACGTACCTCTTGCAAGAAAATGGGTTAGATACAGTAGAAGCTAATCTGAACCTAGGCTTTGAAGATGATGTTCGAAACTATGATGATACAATTGAAGTATTAAAAGCGCTACGCTCAAAACCTGTAAAACTTATTACAAATAATCCGAAAAAATTAGAAGCATTACAAAAAGCTGGATTAAATGTTACGAGTCGTGAACCGTTATGGGGTGATGTCTCAGAGTTTAATGAGAAATATTTGCAAACGAAGATTCAGCGTTCTGGACATTTTGAAGGGGGACACTTACATGCTTGAGCATGAATTGTATATGAAGCTAGCACTAGAAAATGCCAAGGCTATGAAGGGACAAACGACTCCAAATCCATTGGTTGGATCTGTGATTGTAAATGATAATCGAATTGTAGGGGTCGGAGCACATATGAAGGCCGGAGAACCACATGCCGAAATACATGCGATACGTATGGCTGGAGAACAGGCACGTGGTGCTACAATCTATGTAACTCTTGAACCTTGTTCTCATCATGGTAGAACAGGGCCTTGTGCTGAAGCAATTGTACAAGCAGGAATTAAGAAGGTAGTAGTTGCTACACTTGATCCAAACCCGCTTGTTTCTGGACGTGGAATTAAAATTCTACAAGATGCAGATATTGAAGTACTTGTAGGAGTGTGTGAAGAAGAATCTAAAAAAATGAATGAAGTCTTTAATAAATATATTTTGACAAAGCGTCCATTTGTAACGATTAAATCAGGAGTTACATTAGACGGGAAAATCGCTACGTCTTCATCGGATAGTAAGTGGATTACATCTACAGAAGCAAGACAAGAAGTACACCAAATACGAAACGAAAATGCGGCTATTTTAGTAGGAGCGAATACTGTTCAAAAGGATAATCCATCATTGACAACGCGTATTCCAAATGGACGAAATCCAATTCGAATAATATTGGACTCGACATTACGCATACCGATGGAAGCTAACGTTGTTACAGATGGAGAAGCTCCTACCTGGATATTTACAACAAGTAATCATGCAGCGAAAAAAAAGAAAGCATTAGAAAATGCAGGAGTTAAAGTATTTGTTACTAGCGGAGAAAAGCATATAAACTTACATGAAATGCTTGATGTTTTAGGGCAAAAAGGAGTTTCCTCCCTGCTTATTGAAGGTGGTGGAGAGGTAAATGCTTCGTTTATTGAAAATAAATTGATGGATAAACTTATATTATATGTCGCACCAAAAATTATTGGGGGCAGATTGGCGCCTAGCTTTGTAGAGGGGACTGGTATTACTAAAATGCAAGATGCAATTGAATTTAAGGATATATCATTTACCCAGGCTGGAAAAGATTATAGATTTATTGGCTATCCAGAATATCGGAAAATATAAGGAGAATAAAAACTACTTATATGTTCCGATAAATAGATGGCAGAATGGAGCGATGAAGAGTGAAGTTTGGATTTGATATCGATGATACGTTAATTGATTTAAGGCAGCATGCTTTTCATTTATATAATAAAAAATTAAACAAAAAAGTAGGATTGGATATATTTCATTCTTTAAAAACAATTGAAATTCATGAAGCATTTGGCATGACTTCGGAGGAAGGCAGTTATATGTGGAATAGTTTGCTGGATGAGATTTATTATACTTCTTGTTCACCGTTTCCATATGCAGTAGAGACATTACAAGAATTAGAAAAACAGGGACATGAAATATACTATATAACAGCACGGCCTAAAGAACATGGAGAGCAAACAAAAAAATGGTTAATAGAAAAAGGTTTTCCGGTACATGAAGATCGCTTTTTCTATGGAATGAAGGATGAAGAAAAAATACACTTCATACAAGAAATAAAATTAAACTATTTCTTTGATGATAAGCCGGCAGTCTTAGAAACGTTAATAGGAAAACCGATAAATGTGTATGCAAAAACTACTTCTTACAATCAACATCTCAACATCCCGCGGATTACAAGTTGGACGGAGTTAGGAGATATTATAAAGAAAGAAATGTGAGGATTTAACTGGCAAATCAAATAGAGCTAAGACATAGAATTAATAAATTTAAAAAGTTTAGGTATGGATATTATCCAGAAGAAAGTTGACTTTTTTATGAGTAAAAAGATTCTAGTTATGAATTCAATGACAAGTGTAACAATATGTATATTTCAAAAAACACGAAGACTTTTAAGTCTTCGTGTTTTTTGATTCATGTATGAAAAAGAAGAAATAAAAGTGTGAAATTAGATGATATTTAAACACTTAATGTTAATTATTTTTATATGCAAAATTACATATATTTAATGATTGATAATCATGAGTTAATGTAACTATAATAATTACACTGATAAGTAACTTACTGAAGATAGTTATAAGTGAAGAAGGAGGGTTTTATTGTATTTTGTATATAAAAAATAGAAAAGGAGATATGCAAATGAAAAGGTTACTTGTTATAGGCATAATGTATACAATGTTTTTCCTTACAGGAAATATACACTTACATGCTGATGAACGAACAAATGTAAAAGAAATTACTAGCTTAGAAGAACCTAAGTGGATATTTCAGGCGGGCATAAGTAAGGGGAAATATCATGATCGACAAGATTTAGGGTTTATTTTGCAGAGAAATACACCATTAAAGGTAAGACAAATAAATCCTAATTTTAAAAACAAATTAACAGTACGTTTATTGTCCAATGACTCAAAAAATGAAAAATCCATACAAGTAGGAAATGAATGGGTTACGATTCAAGGTGATACGCCTTTAGTTCCTTTCATAGATACTCCGTATGGTGAAGAGCCTGCCCTACTTGAGTACCAAGTAGAGAGTAAAAGTGCTACTAAACCTCTTCCAGTTTATAAATCACAAGGAAGTGTATCTCAATTTTTTAGTACATGGGATCAATTTGATGGGGAGTATGCATTAATTCAAGGGGAGAGTTTCCAATTATTTATACCTAAAAAAGATAAAGAGTTAGTAAGATCTTTAAAAGATTTTCAATCGTTGGATGAGTTAATTGCATATTATGAGGATATTTTTGCGATGTATGATTCCATTATTGGTTTAGATGGCTCAACGGTTGAAAATAAAAAAAGTCAAAATCGTTATTTCTTAAAAGCAGATATATCCGGTGCTGGCGGTGCCTATTATGGCGCAAATTGGACAGCGAATAGTACAGATAGTACAAAGATGTGGTTAGATAAACTAAGTTGGGGAACCTTACATGAAATCGCTCATGGATATCAAGCAGGTTTTGATAATCAAGGAATATTTACAGGAGAAGTTTCTAATAATCTATTTGGTGTTCAATATCAATATAGTAAATATGGTAAAAAAGCAGATCAAGTTGGTTGGTTGTTTAATTTTGGGAAGAAGGAACAGGTAGAACGGAATTTATACAATGCTTTAATGAAAGAAAATAAAAATTATGATGACTTAGATTTACGACAAAAACTTATTCTTTTAACGATGGCGAAACAAAAAGCTGGAAATGAAGCTTTTGCAAAAATGTATCAAGGTTATCGAAAACTAGCTAGCAATGCTGCTTTTAAAAAAGGTGACCATTCTTTACCAGATTTAATGAATCAGTCTTATAGCGAGAATGTACAAGTTGATTTTACACCCGTTTTTGAAAGATGGGGCTTTAAGCTTAATCATAAACAAATAGAGATGAATAGGGCGAAAGGTTATCCGGCAGTTACTTCTTTAGCGTATATAGTGCCTGAATCACAATTAGCTAAGGCGAGAGCTCTAGTTGATCCTGATATTCCGATAAACTCTAACTTTGAAATAGTTACGAATCAGCAAATTGCTTCACTTGGGTTAAAAGGGAATTTGCATATCCATTTAAATACAAATGAAATAGATACATTGAAAGGAGGGAAGATTAAATTAAAAGAAGGGAATACAGTTATTCAAGAAAAAACAATTGAAACAGCAGATATCAATTTACAAGACGTACCAAATGGAATCTATACGGTTGAGATTTCAGGTAGAAAAACGGATAGTATGTACCATTTCAGTACGTATTATGCCTATGTAAAGGAAAAGGATAATAGTTTAACGATTGATGTTAACGAAATGAAAGTGAGCAATTTGGTAAATGAAACGATTCAATTCCTAGGATTAGGAGATGATCAGTTTGCCGAATTAAATACAGACTTAGAGCAAAAGCGAGCTGTTTTTACGGTTACTACTAAAACGCCTCATAGCTATTATGCAGGTGAAAAATATGCATCAATAGAGGTGTTTAATGAGAAAGGTGAAAAAATTTATACGAAGGAAATGGAAGGAACAAATGTAATCGTTGTAAAAGATATCATTCCACTAAAAGAAGGATATAGAATTAAAATCTATCATGATGAAGTAAAAAAACGATTAACTAGTAAAGCTACTATTATTAATCCTATGAATAAAACAAATGAATTTATAATGACAAAATGGGGATTGATAAATACTTATTTGCAAAATAATCCAGAAAAAAATCTTATACAAAGAATTGATGAAGAAATGGAAGCAATTATAAGTAATCCTGTTTTAAAAGAGATACCAATGCAAAAATTAGAAATGAAAAAGAATGTGTGGATGGCAATAAATATGTTATCAGAACCACAAAAAATAACGTATATAAATAAATATAAAGATAGCTTATATAATGAGTGATTTTTGAGAAATGAAATGAATCTAAAAGTAACGACGCAATCTATCTATATTATGAGGAATCACAATTCATAAACAGTAGATAAACATAGATAGTTTGAAATATCTATGTTTCCAATTCTGAAAAACATTTATTTAACTTGATAATAAGATTAAAAAGGAGTAAAAATATGAAGAATTTCGTAAAGGTAGGTTTAACTACAGGAGTGGTGTTATCGGCGATTATGCCTTATGGAGGAGTACATGCGGCAACAGAAGATTTAAAAGTGGACACAAAGGAAGATACGTTCCGAACAGGTAATTTAACAGCACCTTCTCAAAATTCGGCAGAAAATGTAGCAAAGGATGCACTAAAAGGAAAAACAGAACAAGCATTATCATCAAAGCAAGTTAATACGGAATCCAAAGTTAATTATAATGTTACGCAAAGTCGTAAATCTTATGATGGTACTACATTGGTACGTCTTCAACAAACGTATGAAGGACGTGATGTATACGGATATCAACTAACAGCACATATTAATGATGATGGTGTACTTACGAGCGTTTCAGGGGATAGTGCCCAAGATCTACAACAACAGGAAGATTTGAAACAACCTATTACTTTATCAGAAGAGGATGCAAAAAAACAGCTTTTCAACATCTATGGAAATGATCTCACATTTATTGAAGAACCAGAAATTAAACAAGTGGTATATGTAGATGAAAATACAAATAAAGCTACAAACGCATATCAAATTACTTTTAGTGCATCTACACCTGAATATGTATCTGGTACAGTATTAATTGATGCTTTTGGTGGTAATCTATTAAAAGAACTCGTTCAAAAATTGGGTATACAAGTAGATAGTAGTATTGTCCAATCTGCGACAGCAAATAAATCACAAGATTCTTCAAGATTAACAGGTACAGGAAAAGATGACTTAGGTATTAATCGTACGTTTGGAATTACGCAGCGAAGTGATGGAACGTACATGCTTGCAGATTATTCTCGTGGTAAGGGAATTGAAACATATACTGCTAATTATAAAGATTATAATAATTATAGAAGAAATGTATGGGGTTATCTCGATGATTTAGTAACAAGTAATTCTACAAATTTTACTGATCCTAAAGCAGTTAGTGCTCATTATTTAGCAACGAAAGTATATGATTTTTATCAAGAAAAATATGGCCGTAACAGCTTTGATAATAACGGACAAAAAGTAATTTCTGTCGTTCATGGTTGGAACACAAATGGTACGAATAAAGGAAATCCTA
The DNA here is from genome assembly GCF_008274905.1 of Bacillus sp. JAS24-2. Lineage (NCBI taxonomy): Bacteria > Bacillati > Bacillota > Bacilli > Caryophanales > Bacillaceae > Bacillus > Bacillus sp. JAS24-2. The sequence goes on along the minus strand of NZ_CP031068.1, from coordinate 3,171,714 downwards.
AGCAGTGGTTTAATGCATTTAGTAATGGAGCTATGCTAGTATACGGAGATCCAATTGTTAGAGCATTTGATGTGGCAGGACATGAATTTACACACGCGGTTACAAGAAATGAGTCTGGACTTGAGTATGCAGGAGAAGCTGGTGCAATTAATGAGGCTCTATCTGATATTTTAGGAGTAGCAGTTGAAAAGTATGCTAATAACGGAAAGTTCAATTGGACAATGGGAGAACAATCAGGTCGTATTTTTAGAGATATGAAAAACCCATCATCTATCTCTTCTAGATATCCGGAGGACTATAGACATTATAATAACTTACCTATTGATGCTGACCACGATCATGGTGGTGTACACACGAACTCTAGCATTATTAATAAAGTAGCTTACTTGATTGCTAGTGGTGGAAACCATAATGGAGTAAACGTACATGGCATTGGAGAAGATAAAATGTTTGATATTTTCTATTATGCAAATACGGATGAATTAAATATGACTTCTAACTTTAAAGAATTAAAAGAAGCTTGTATTCGTGTAGCAACGAACTTATATGGTAAAGACTCATTAGAAGTACAAGCTGTCCAACAAGCCTTTAAAGCAGCTTATATTTAATAATATTGCGATGAATTATAAACCCTTTTATTTTAATATAGTGATTAATTTGTGTGTATAGGCAAAAACCTTGTAGAATTTTTCTGCAAGGTTTTTTTAGAATTTTATTTTACAAATGTGTTATATGGTTTTTAGTTAATTAGAATAAAAATAATCTTATAACTGTATGTAAGAATGTGTGATTTTACAACCTCTTCTATGATAGAAAAGGATACTACGTTAGTAAATGTAAAGGGTTAGAAATTATGGTTTATGGGTTACTTTTTTGTTCCTATGGAACTTTAAAGTGCGTAATTTTCTTTATCGTTAATATATATCATAATGGTATTTATTAGTTGGTTTTAGCGTTACTCTGTTGTTGATGTGATTTTTTAACATGACAATGATTAGAATCAGAATTATCGAGTAGATCTAAATGATGATAATTTCGATTTTTAATTCCGTACAGAGTGCAATAGCTACATAATTTTCGTTTATACTCTTTCGAAAAAGGGTGGATCAGCTTATTTTCTGTTAAAGATAAGAGAAGTGAACCACAATATAAACGTAATTATTTATTCCAACGTAAGTCAATCATGTAGCACATGAATTTGGAGGGATCTATATGCATATGCAATTAAAAGGAAAAACAGCACTGGTTACTGGATCTACGGCAGGGATTGGAAAAGCAATTGCCACTTCATTAGTAGCGGAAGGAGCTACTGTACTTATTAATGGACGCCGTGAAGAAAATGTTAATCAAACGATAAACGAAATTCGAACGCAATATCCGGATGCTATCCTTCAACCTGTCGTAGCTGATTTAGGAACAGAACAAGGGTGCCAAAACGTGATTGAAAAGTACCCTGAAGTAGACATTCTTATTAACAACTTAGGAATTTTTGAACCTGTAGAATATTTTGATATCCCTGATGAAGATTGGTTTAAATTGTTTGAAGTCAATATTATGAGTGGTGTTCGACTTACTCGCTCGTATTTGAAAAAAATGATTGAAAGAAAAGAAGGAAGAGTTATCTTTATTGCTAGCGAAGCAGCTATTATGCCATCTCAAGAAATGGCTCATTATAGTGCGACTAAAACGATGCAACTCTCACTTTCTCGCAGTTTAGCTGAGCTGACGACAGGAACGAATGTGACTGTTAATACTATAATGCCCGGTTCGACTTTAACGGAAGGAGTGGAGACTATGTTAAATAGTCTTTATCCTAATGAGCAATTGACAATAGAAGAAGTTGAGAAGCGATTTATGAAAGAGAATCGACCAACCTCTATTATTCAAAGACTTATTCGACCAGAAGAAATTGCCAATCTTGTCATTTTCTTAAGCAGCCCACTTTCTTCAGCAATTAATGGTTCCGCGTTGCGAATAGACGGGGGATTAGTACGTAGTGTGTTTTAAAAAATTAAAAACAACATAATATTCTGTTGAAGGTAAAGATGGTAAGGCAAATGAGTTGTATTTTATCTATTAATGGAAATATATAAAAAGCAAATTGCGACATGCAAACAGCCGAATTTTCTACTATAAGAAAAATTCGGCTGTTCTTTTTTTACTTGTTGTAAAGGATGGAAAGTTTTTAAGGTTGTGGCACGCCTCTTAAGACAAAGATAAGGCGAAGCAATCCCGCTGTTATTTGTATTATTTAGTGAAAGTTACCAAACGTTTTTCAACACTATTTTCCCAATTGCTTTATTTGACTCCAAATATTCATGTGCTTGTGCAACTTCATCAAACGTAAAAGGTTTAGAATCTAGCAATGGTCGAAGGTGTCCTTCTTCTACTATTTGCGTTAGTTTAGTTAAAATTTCCCCGCAAGCGTCACGTTTATCTGTATGTAATATTTTTAACGCCATAAAAGTAACGTGCAGAGAGAGTCCTTTTGCGTGTAAAGGAGAGAGGTCATGGGTTGAACGAGCTGCAATTGTTACGACAGTTCCGTTGACCGCAGCAGCTTCAAAAGAATGATCAAGATTCTTGCCGCCTACTGTATCAAATATAACTTCAAATCCGTTTCCGTTCGTATGTTTTTGTACATATTCTTGAACAGATTCTTCTTTATAATTAATAGCTATGTCGGCTCCTAGACGATGGGCGATGTCTATTTTGCTTTGCTGAGAAGCGGTTGTAAAAACTTTAGCGCCTGCCCATTTAGCTAGTTGAATGGCTACGTGTCCTACGCCACCAGTAGCTCCATGAATGAGAACATTTTGACCAGGTTTAATATTTGCACGATCAAATAAAGATTCCCAAGCTGTAATTGCAACCAATGGTAGAGCAGCAGCTTCTTCCATTGTTAGGTTTTTAGGTTTGTGAGCAATCAGTCGTGCATCAGCAAGCATAAATTCTGCAAGTGCACCACCAGTTTCTTTGAAACCTCCGGCACATCCATATACTTCATCACCAGTTTTGAATTTTGAAACGCCTTCTCCTACTTCTATGACAATACCAGCTACATCCCCGTGTAATATAGCTGGAAATTCAGGAGCAACTGATGAAACAGCGCCACTGCGCATTTTCGTATCGATTGGATTTACACTTGTTGCTTTTACATGAATTAGAACATGACCGGGTAAAAGTTTCGGTTTTGAAACTTCTTCTAATTGAAATACAGATGAATCCCCAAAAGAATGGATAATTTGTGCTTTCATTGTTTATACCTCCTGTTTGTGGTTATAGCATAGCAAAGTACGAAAAATAAGTATAATATTTTGAATTTGGTTAGTGAGAATTTTATATAAAGAAGAGGAAAGTGCATGAAATGAAATAATGTAACGTACTTCTAAAAACTACTGTAAAGCTTTTGAAGAAAGGGTAGATGTTATTTTTGCAGCATGATTTATTATTACTCACTTAGTATAGGTACTTTAAAGTGCCTACATCACTTTAAAGTACGTACTGTTATTCATGTTATGACCGATTTATAATAACACTCGTAGCACAAAGAAAGTTATAACGATGACAATCGGCAACAATGTGGTATTACAGTATTGCCTATCAATTTTGAGAAGAAATATGAAAAGTATAGATTTATATGAATGAGGGAAAGTGAGTGAAACACATGGAAAAGTTTGCGAACCATTTTGGATATAATCGTATGTTTGCGAAAGATCAACTTACGTTAGGAGTTCACATTCCGATTGAAAATTATCAGTTTCATGCTCCAACGATGGAAAAACAAGTAGAGTTAGTACAAAAAGCGGAACAATACGGTTTTACAGGTGTATGGCTTCGCGATGTATTGCTGCAAGACCCTGATTTTGGTGATCCTGCAACAGGTCAAATTTACGATATGATGATTTATTTGACGTATTTAGCAAGCAAGACAGAGAAAATCGCATTTGGAACGTCGGCAACAGTGTTGTCACTTCGTCATCCATTGCGTGTAGCAAAAGAAATTGCTACATTAGATCAACTATTTCCAGAAAGAATTATGCTTGGCGTTTCATCCGGTGACAGACGTGCCGATTTCAAAGCGTTAGGTGTTAGCCATGAAACACGAGGTGAAAAGTTTAGAGAAGCATTTGCTTACTTGGAAGAAATTTTGTATAAAAACTTCCCGTCTATCCAGTCGAAACTAGGAGAAGTTCATGGTGCGAATTTAGTTCCAAAACCGTCTAAACGTGTTCCAACCTTTATTACAGGTTTTAGTCAGCAAAATATGGAATGGTTCGCTGAACATGGAGATGGATGGATGTATTATCCACGTAGTCCGGTGCATCAGGCGGGAGCAATTGGACAATGGAGAGAACTAGTAGAGGATTATCATCCAGATGTATTCAAACCATTTATACAACCGATGCATTTAGATTTATCTGAAGATCCAAATGAACGTCCTACACCGATACGTTTAGGTTACCGTACAGGGCGTAAGGCACTAATTGAATTACTTGATATATATAAAAGTATTGGTGTGAATCATTTATTCCTTGCTCTATTTGATGGTCAACGTCCAGCTGACGAAGTATTGGATGAGCTAGGAGAAGAAGTGCTACCGCATTTCCCAGCCTTGTAAAGGAGTGAAAAGAATGAAAGCAATAGGACTTATGCAATATGGAGATAAAAGTGTACTACAAGAGATTGAAATGCAGACACCGCTATTGGGAGACAACGATATACTGATTGAAGTATATGCAGCTGGTGTAAATCCTGTGGATTGGAAAATACGTGAGGGTTTACTTCAAGACGTAATTTCTTATGACTTCCCGCTCGTTTTAGGATGGGATGTTGCAGGTGTAGTTGCTGCTATAGGAAAAAACGTTACAGCATTTAAAGTGGGGGATGAAGTATATAGTCGTCCAGATATTGAACGAAATGGTACGTATGCAGAGTACGTGGCAGTAGATGAGAAGTATGTAGCGAAAAAACCGAGAAATCTATCTTTTGAGGAAGCGGCATCAATCCCTCTAGTAGGTTTGACAAGTTGGCAAAGTTTAGTGAAATTCGCTAATGTTCAAAAGGGTAATAAGGTTTTAATTCATGCTGGATCTGGCGGGATTGGTACGTTTGCTATTCAGCTAGCGAAAAGTTTCGGTGCACATGTTGCAACTACGACTAGTACGAAAAACATGCAATTTGTAAAGGATCTAGGCGCTGATACTGTCGTCGATTACAAAACGGAAGACTTTTCTTTGCTTTTGCATAATTACAATATTGTATTTGATGTGTTAGGTGGGGATGTACTAAAGAATAGTTATAAAGTACTTGCACCAAATGGAAAGTTAGCGTCTATTTATGGTCCGAAAGGTATGAAAATTCCGCAAACCGAGATATCAAGAGAGAAAAATATTGAGAGTGACCATATATTTACTGAACCTAACGGATATGAACTTTCTCTTATTACAGAATTAATTGAGAGCGGGAAGATTAAACCTGTTGTCACGCATGTGTTGCCTTTACATGTAGAAGGTGTAAAAAAAGCACACCACATAAGTGAGTCAGAACGTGCTCTTGGGAAAATTGTATTGAAGAAACATTGGTAAAGTATGAGGTTTTAGAGACAGTATTGTGCTAAGTAGCGAATGAACTTATATATTCTATTCTAGCAATTGTTTTAAAAGGGAGAGAACAAATGGATTCAATGACATTTCTTTTACCCCGCATTAACAGGCAGTAAGCCCCCCACCTCAAAATTCAGCGATATCATAGAAGTTAGGTGGGGGCAACTGCCTGTAAAAGCCCGATTGGTTCAACTAATAATCAGTGGGGATGAACAAAACCCCCACTGATTAAAGTTTCACTTTATCCGGAGCGACAGGGGATTTAGCGAAACGCAAAATTTATCCTGCTTTATATAAGCTATTTAGTAATCAAAATATACCACAATCTATTTCGATTATCGGTATCAGCAGAAGGGTAATGTCAGATGTGGAATTTCAAACAAAGGTAGAACAATCCCTTGCTACATTTTCTAGAAGATCTACTGATGATGAATTAGGAGTAGAAGAATTTATTAGCACATTTCGTTATTGTCAATTAAATACAGCGAATATAGAGGACTATCAAGATTTGTTGCGTCTTGTAAAGAGGCGTGAAACAGAATTAAACATTCCTGAAAACCGCATGTTTTACCTATCTGTTATACCAGAAGTATTTGATGTCATTGCTTTAAATATTAAGGAAAGTGGATTGTGGGCTACAAAAGGATTGAACCGTCGTCTTATTATAGAGAAGCCTTTTGGTTATCATGTAACGTCTGCTCGTGAGTTTAATGAAAAAATGATTGAATATTTTGATGAAACTGACATTTGTTATATCAATCATTATCTTTGAAAATGAATGGTAATTAGGAATACACTTAGAAAAGCATTACGAAATAAATAGTATGTAATGCAAGACATTTTTATTGACGATAATAATTTATATGGTTAATATACTAGACATAAGATTATTTAATTACTAAAAGTAATCGAATATACATTTGTTTGTTAGGTTCGATAAATAAGTAATCTGTGGTAGAAATGCTTTGAATTGCCACTATTAATATTGGGGACAATTAGAAAGCGAAAGGTATAAAAGGAATTGGAATTTGATAACTCTTTGTTTTTTTATAAAAACAGGGGCTTCTGTACAATTCATTTTTAAAATATTGACAAGGATTATACAACAAGAGGGGGACTGAACTTGGAATCAATGACCTTTGTTTTATTTGGAGCGACAGGGGACTTAGCGAAACGCAAAATTTACCCCGCACTATATAACTTATATAGAGATCAAAAGCTTCCAAAGCAAATATCTGTTATCGGGCTTGGGAGACGTGAAGTATCTCATGTAGATTTTCAAAAAAGAATAAAAGAATCAATAGAGACGTTTTCTCGCCATAGAGAAGAAGGGACTTCAGATCTCGAAGGTTTTTTAGATAATTTTCGCTATTGTCCATTAGATGTGAGTAAGCCGGAAGACTATGAGAGATTATTACAAGTCGTTCGCGAAAGGGAAGAAGAACTACATATAAAAGGTAATAGAATGTTTTATCTTTCCGTTGCTCCTGAATTTTTCGAGACAATCGCTTTAAATATTAAGGAAAGCGGACTTGATAAAACGGATGGATGGAAACGCCTAATGATTGAGAAACCGTTTGGGCACGACCTTACATCTGCTCGTGAGCTGAATGATAAGCTTAGTCGCACGTTTGAAGAAGACGAGATATACCGTATTGATCATTATTTAGGTAAACCGATGATTCAAAATCTTGAAGCACTAGAATTTGCAAATCCTGTTCTCCAGTCTATTTGGAATAAAGAACATATAGCGAATGTACAAATCACAGCTAGTGAAACAGTTGGGGTTGAAGAAAGAGCAGGATATTATGATCAGGCAGGAGCCATTCGAGATATGGTTCAAAATCATATGTTACAAATATTAATGATGACTGCTATGAATCTGCCGGAAAAGGTTAATGCATGTGAAATTCGAGAGGAAAAGCGAAAGGTAATGGAGACGCTTCGTAAAGTGAAAAAAGAAGACGTTCAAAACCATATCATTCGCGGACAATATGCTTCAGGAGAGATAAAAGGCGAGCAAGTTGTAGCATATAAAGAGGAACCAGGAGTAAATCCTTCTTCTAACATAGACACATTTGTTGCTGCTCGATTGTGGATCGATAATCCGTTTTGGACTGGCGTTCCATTTTATATACGAACAGGTAAACGAATGAAAGAAAAGTCTACTCGTATTGTAATCGAATTTAAAAATACGTTAAAACAGCAATATCAAGATAGTAATCCAAATGCAGCACCTAACTTATTAATAATTGAAATTAGCCCAGGTGAGAATGTTTCATTACAGTTAAATAGTAAAAATCCATTGAAAAATGGAGAAATTGAACCGATGCGTATTAACTTTACTTGTGAGCAAGCGGATGTGGGAGTACCTGAAGCGTATGAAAGACTCATTCATGATGCTGTGAGTGGAGACGCTACATTCTTTGCACATTGGAGAGAAGTGGAATTGTCATGGGAATGGGTACAACCAATTCTTGAAGCATTCGAGGAAAACTTATTACCACTTCATGAATATGAGTCTGGTTCATATGGTCCAGATGCGTCGAATGAACTATTGCAAGAAAGTGGATTTAAATGGTGGTTAGATCAAGAAACGGAAAAATAAGTACTTTCTTTCATAAAAGCATGTAGGGGGACTATTACTATGACACAAAACATAAATCAATTAGCAGTGAATACACTTCGTACGTTATCAATTGATGCTATTAATGCGGCAAATTCAGGTCATCCAGGTCTTCCAATGGGAGCAGCACCGATGGCTTATGCATTATGGGCGAATCATTTAAATTACAATCCTAATCACCCAGAATGGTTTAACCGTGATCGTTTCGTTTTATCGGCGGGACATGGATCTAGTCTATTATATAGCCTACTTCATTTAGCTGGATATGACGTTTCAATTGATGACTTGAAAAACTTCAGAAAGTTAAATAGTAAAACACCAGGACATCCTGAGTTTGGTCATACTCCTGGAGTTGAAGCGACTACAGGCCCGTTAGGACAAGGAATTGCGAATGCTGTCGGAATGGCAATGGCAGAAGCTCATTTAGCAGCAAAGTTTAATAAGGGTGGTCACTCTATTATAGATCACAATACGTATGCTTTAGTCGGAGATGGTGACTTAATGGAGGGTGTCGCTTATGAAGCGATGTCAATGGCAGGACATATGAAACTTGGCAAGTTAATTGTACTGTATGATTCAAATGAAATTTCACTTGATGGTGAATTAGGCATTGCTTTCTCTGAAGATATTCAGAAAAGGGCAGAATCTGTACATTGGCAATATGTAAGAGTTGAAGATGGAAACGATGTCGATGCTATTACAAAAGCTATTCAATCAGCGAAAGAAAATACGGATCAACCTACTCTTATAGAAATTAGAACTATTATAGGTTATGGAAGTCCAAAAGTTGCTGGAACGAACAAAGCACATGGTAATCCGCTTGGAGTAGAAGAGGCAACAGCGACAAAACAAGTGTATGGTTGGGGTTATGAGGAAGATTTCTTTGTACCTGAAGAAGTAAAAGCTCATTTTAATGAACTGAAACAAAAAGGTATTGAAAAAGAAAATGACTGGAATGAGCAGTTCAATTCATACAGAGAGTCGAACCCTGCACTAGCAGATGAATTAGAAAAAGCGATTACAGGTGATGTTTTAATTGAAGCGAAAGACATTCTATCCTTTGATATTGAAAAAACGATTTCCACTCGTGTTGCAAGTGGGGAAGCTATTAATCATTATGTGAAATCGATTCCTTCTATTTTCGGTGGAAGTGCGGATCTTTCTCATTCTACGATGACAGATATAAAAGGTGAAGCAGTATATGCAGTAGAATCATATGCTGGACGAAATATATACTTCGGTGTACGTGAACACGCAATGGGCGCGGCAGCGAATGGACTGGCTCTCCATGGAGGAGTAAAACCTTTCGTAAGTACATTCTTTGTATTTAATGATTACCTTCGTCCATCGATTCGACTGGCTGCACTGCAAAAGTTACCTGTTACTTACGTATTTACACATGATTCGATTGCTGTAGGAGAAGATGGTCCAACGCATGAACCAATTGAACAATTGGCAGCGCTTCGAGCAATTCCTGGTCTAACAGTTATCCGTCCGTCAGATGCAAATGAAACAGCAAGTGCTTGGGCGTATGCTTTACAGCAAACGGATGGTCCAGTCGTTTTAGTACTGAGCCGTCAAAATTTACCGGTGTTTAATGAAACGAAAGCGAACATAGAGAATCTCTCTAAAGGAGCTTACGTATTAACACAAACGAATGAAAATCCGGATGTAATTTTAATTGCGACAGGTTCTGAAGTATCCTTAGCTACTAGTGCGAAAGCAAAATTAGAAGAAGATCAAGTTTCTGTTCGCATCGTTGCAATGCCGAGCTGGGAGTTATTCGATCGCCAATCGAACGAATATAAAGAATCCGTTCTTCCGTCTTCTATAACGAAACGAGTATCTCTTGAAATGGGTGTATCTCTAGGTTGGGAACGTTATGTAGGACAAGAAGGAAAAGTACTATCAATTGAAACATTTGGAGCTTCAGGAACTGGAGCTGAAGTCATGAATCTATTTGGATTTACGACAGAAAATGTTGTTCAAATTACAAAAAATGTGTTGAATTCTTAAGCTATGACTGTGAATACCTTTCTGTACATACTAACATTTCAGTGCTGAAAGGTATTCCAGATTGTAGTGATATGGATTTTTAATAAAAGATGATTTGAGGAGGAATTATATTATGCAAGTAGGATTAATTGGGTTAGGTAAAATGGGATTAAATTTAGGGAAAAATTTAATGGATCATAAACATGAAGTAGTAGCATTTGATTTAAATACGAGCGCAGTAGAAGAAATGAAAGAGTACGGGGCAACGGGTACATCTAGTTTAAGTGAACTTGTTCAGTCATTACAATCACCAAGAATTCTTTGGGTAATGGTACCACACGCTGTTGTTGATTCTGTTATTGATGAGGTTACACCACTTTTATCAAAAGGAGATATTTTAATTGAAGCTGGTAATTCACATTATAAAGAGTCTATCCGCCGATATGAGCAATTAAAGAAAGATGGCATTCACTTTATGGATGCAGGAACTTCTGGCGGAATGGAAGGCGCTCGTAATGGTGCTTGTTACATGATCGGAGGAGATCAAGAAGCTTGGGACATCGTTGAACCTATCTTCCGCGATACTGCTGTAGAAAATGGATTCTTATATGCTGGAAAAGCTGGTAGTGGTCACTTCTTAAAAATGGTTCATAACGGAATTGAATACGGTATGATGGCTGCTATTGGTGAAGGATTTGAAATCCTAGAGAAAAGTGAATTTGACTACGATTATGAAAAAGTATCAAGGGTATGGAACAACGGTTCAGTCATTCGTTCTTGGTTAATGGAATTAACAGAAAATGCATTTTCTAAAGATGCAAAACTGGATGAAATTAAGGGTGTTATGCATTCTTCTGGTGAAGGAAAATGGACAGTAGAAACAGCATTAGACCTTCAAACAGCAACTCCTGTTATCGCAATGTCGTTATTAATGCGCTACCGCTCATTAGACAATGATACATTTACAGGAAAAGTAGTAGCAGCTCTGCGCAATGAATTTGGCGGACATGCAGTAGAAAAGAAATAAAGTGAAACTTTAATAAGTAGGGGCTTTATTCCATACCAATCGGGCTTTTACGGGATAAGCATATTAAACATGTAACTCATCAACGTTTAAAAACTGGAGGGAATTGATCATGAAATTTTTTATTGATACTGCAAATCTTGAGGACATAAAAAAAGCATATAAACTTGGAGTTTTAGCTGGTGTTACAACGAATCCTTCTTTAGTAGCAAAAGAGGGCGTTAAGTTTGAAGACCGTATCGCAGAAATTTGTCAGGCAGTACCTAAAGTTGAGTCTGTTTCGGCAGAAGTAACGCCAGATGCTGTTACAGCTGAAGAAATGATTGCTCAAGCAGAAGAATTAATTAAAATTAACGGTGGCGATAAAAACGTCACGATAAAACTTCCAATGACGCTAGCAGGATTAGAAGCTTGTCGCTATCTTACTGAAAAAGGTGTGAAAACGAACGTTACACTTATTTTCACTGTGAACCAAGCACTTTTAGCTGCTCGAGCAGGTGCAACGTACGTTTCTCCATTTTTAGGACGCTTAGATGATATTTCTGAAGATGGTGTACTATTAGTTGCTAAAATTGCTGAATTATTCGATGTTCATCAATTAGATACACAAATTATTGCGGCTTCTGTCAGACATCCAGATCATGTAACTCGTGTAGCGATGGCAGGTGCTCACATTGCAACAATCCCTTATAAAGTAATCGAGCAACTTGCTATGCACCCATTAACAGACCAAGGTATTGAGAAATTTGCTGCGGATTGGGCGAAAGCTCCTAAATTATAATGCATGAAAGTGAAGGTGCTTTCCGAAAATTGCTTTTCATGAGAGGACAAATCCTAAGTAACTTCATCGTTTAAACTGGATCCTGAGTTTGTAGTCTTACTACGTGAAAAAAGCAGAGATGAAAGCGTCATTCACTTTTAAAAAAGGAAAAATTGCTCGCGCGAAGCGTTTATCACAATAACATTATAATTATGAAAGAGAAATCCCCTTATTAGAGAGATGATTTAAAGTGTATCTCTAATAAGGGAGATTCTTTTTATATAAATCATTATGATGTGAAGATGCTTTTAAGCGTATAGCAATATGTAAAGGTATCTTTTACTCAAGTAAGAACTATATAGGTTCTTTTAATTATATAGCAATTATGAAAGGGTTTACATAAAGGGGGATTGAGTATGAATATGTACCTTTTAATTATTACATTATTATCAATTGTAATTGTTATTTTAGGGGTATCGTGGTGGAGATGGCATGCGTTTATTAGTTTAACGATTGCAAGTTTGTTTTTAGCAATTATGTCTGGAATGCCAATGGATAAAATAGTAAGTGCTTATGAAACGGGAGTTGGAAGTGTTCTCGGGCATTTAGTAGGTATTTTAGTATTAGGTACAATTTTAGGGAAAATGATGGCAGAGTCAGGTGCTGGAATGCAGGTGGCAGAGTTCTTTATAAAATCCTTTGGGATAAAAAACTTACCATGGGCTATGTTAATTGCAGGTTTTATTATTGGAATCCCGGTGTTTTTTGAAGTAGGCATTTTAATATTACTGCCGTTAGTAATTTCAATTCATAAAACAACGAAACAAAATATTTTATTGATAGCATTACCAGCAATTGCTGGGCTATCTGTCGTACACGGCCTTGTTCCTCCGCATCCAGGGGCAATTGTAGCAATTGGTATTTATAAAGCGAATCTTGGGAAGGTACTATTGTATTCACTCATTATTACATTTTTTGCAGCGATTATTGCAGGTCCTATATTTGCGAAATGGATTCACAAACGTGTAATTCCCGAAAATGAGCCAGAATTGATTCGTGTAAACACAAAATCAACGAAATTACCAGGAATAGGAGTTTCATTTTTAGTTATTTTGTTACCTGTTATGTTAATGGTTTTAGCTGCAGCAGCTCCTTATGTGCCTCTTTCTACTACTTTGATGAAGACTGTCACATTAATCGGTAGTCCTATCATTGCACTATTGATTGCATGTTTTGCAGCGTTTTATTTTCTTGGATTTCGCCAAGGTATCGATAAAAAGGCTATTAAGAAGGTAACAGAAGATAGCTTATTACCAATCGGTTCAATTGTTGCGATTATTGGTGCTGGCGGGGGATTTAAGCAAATTCTTATCGATAGTGGTGTAGGCAATGCTATTGCTCAAATGTCTGAGCATTTAGCTCTATCCCCAATTGTATTAGCATTTATAGTAGCAGGATTAATTCGAATTGCGACAGGGTCAGCGACAGTCGCTTTAACAACAGCAGCGGGCATCGTTTCACCAATCGTTGAAAATACGACAGGTGTGAATTTAGAGTTACTCGTTATTGCAACAGGTGCAGGAGCATTAATGTTTTCACACGTAAACGATGCTGGTTTTTGGATGGTAAAAGAATACCTAGGGTTAACAGTGAAAGAAACATTTAAAACATGGACAGTATTAGAAACGTTACTTTCATTTATCGCTTTTGGAGGAGTTTTACTACTCGATATGTTTGTTTAAGATAAAGATGTTTCTATTTAGATAATTGTGGCATACAACGTTATCAATAGATAAAAGGAATGTATTTTTATGGTGGGATACTGTAACAATTTTTTGTTAGGAGGAAGAAATGGTGAGCTCAAAATATATGATTGGTGTAGACATTGGGACAACTAGTACAAAATCAGTTCTATTTTCTACTGATGGATCTGTTATTGCTAGTCATGGAATTGAATATCCTTTATATTCTCCTACGCCTGAAACAGCGGAACAAGACCCAGAAGAAATTTTTCGTGCAGTAATAAATACGATTAAAGAAACTGTACGATTAAGTAGTGTACAGCCAAGTGATATTCTTTGTGTCTCTTTTAGTTCGGCAATGCATAGTCTCATTGCTGTAGATGAAAAGGGGAATCCATTAACGGGATGTATTACTTGGGCAGATAATAGAAGTGCAAGCTGGGCGGAGAAAATAAAGAATGATATGAATGGTCATGAAATTTACCTTCGTACTGGGACACCAATTCATCCGATGTCACCACTTTCGAAATTAGTTTGGCTACAGAATGAGCAGGCAGAGTTATTCGCAAAAAGTTATAAATTCATTTCTATTAAAGAATATGTTTTTTACAAGTTATATAAAGAGTATGTAATTGATTATTCTATAGCGTCAGCAACAGGGATGTTTAATTTGAAATCTTTAAAATGGGATGAAGAGGCTTTACATGTTGCGGGAATTACAGATGAAAAGCTTTCTAAACTTGTTCCAACAACGCACAGTTTAACAGGATTAGATGAAGAGCTTGCCAAAGAGATGAATGTACTTGTTTCTACGCCTTTTGTAGTAGGAGCGAGTGATGGAGTACTATCTAATTTAGGTGTAAATGCAATAGATCCTGGCGTTGTGGCTGTTACAATTGGTACAAGCGGTGCGATACGTGCTGTAACAAATCGTCCTGTAACAGATCCAAAAGGTAGAATTTTTTGTTATGCGTTAACTGAAGACCATTGGGTAATCGGTGGACCAGTGAATAATGGCGGTATGATTTTCAGATGGGCTCGTGACCAATTGGGTACTTCAGAGATTGAGCTTGCAAAGCGTTTAGGAAAAGATCCATATGAAGTACTTACTGAAATAGCAGCAAAAGTGAATCCTGGATCTGACGGTTTATTGTTTCACCCGTATTTAGCAGGGGAAAGAGCTCCTTTATGGAATGCAAATGCACGAGGATCTTTCTTTGGACTCGGATTGCATCATAAGAAAGAACATCTTATCCGTGCTGTTTTAGAAGGAGTAATTTATAATTTATATACGGTTCTTCTCGCTTTAAAAGAGTTAATTGGCGAACCGAAAAAAATTCAAGCGACAGGCGGCTTTGCAAGGTCGGAACTTTGGAGACAGATGATGGCGGACATCTTCCATCAAGACGTATATGTTCCGGAAAGTTTCGAAAGCTCTTGCTTAGGAGCTGCAATCCTCGGTTTATATAGTTTAGGTGAAATAGATACATTATCTGTAGTTTCTGAAATGGTAGGTGCAGATTTCCATCATGAGCCAAACATGGAAAGTGTGGAAAAATATAAAGATTTAACGCCAATCTATATCCGTCTGTCCCGTCAATTGGAAGAAGAATATGAAAGTATAGCAGCGTATCAAAAAAAGTGGGTTTAAAAGCTATTTACCAAGAAAATATGGTAACGTATAAAGAGGTACTCCGATTTTTTTAGGATACTCTTTCAACATAAAATATTTTAAGAAGCATGATGAACGAAAAATATAGGGAGAGAGGGTTATGAAAATGAAGGATAACAAAGAGTTTATTGGATATGTTGGAACTTACACGAAAGAAAATAGCGAAGGAATATATAAATTTACGCTAGATGTAGAAGCAAAAAAAATTAGTAATGTAACACTTGCCGCTAAGTTGGATAACCCTACATATGTAACGATTAACCGAAATAATGAATATCTCTATTCTGTTGTTAAGGAAGGCGAATCTGGCGGTGTAGCTGCTTATTCCATTGATAGTCATACTGGAGAACTAAAAGCGAAAAATAGACAAGTAGTAGAAGGTGCTTCTCCTTGTCATATTAGTGTTGATAGTGGAAATCATACAGTAGTTACAGCGAATTACCATAAAGGAACGATTGAGTCTTTTGAAATAAATGAAGAAAATGGAACTGTAAATCCTGCTTCATCTATTATGGCACATGAAGGTTCAGGTCCGAATAAAGAAAGACAAGAAAAACCACATGCACATTACGCGGGGTACACTCCTGATGAAAAATATGTAGTGGGCGTTGATTTAGGGATAGATAAAATAATTACGTATGAAGTAAAAGATAGTACATTAATAGAAGTGAATAGCCTGTCTGTGAATCCGGGAAGTGGACCAAGACACATTGCTTTTCATCCAAATGGAAAATACGCTTATGTAATGACGGAGCTTAGTTCAGAGGTTATTGCGCTAACATATAACTCGGAAGAAGGATCCTTTACAGAATTACAGTATATTTCTACTCTTCCAGAACAATTTGATGAAAATAGTCAAGGCAGTGCTATCCATATTTCTTCTGACGGCCGCTTTGTATATGCAGGTAATCGTGGTCATAATAGTATCGCTGTTTATAGCGTAGATCAAAACTCAGGCCAGCTTACATTTGTGGAACATACATCTACAGAAGGAAATTGGCCACGAGACTTTGTATTAGATCCTACTGAAAAGTTTCTTGTTGCTACAAATGAAAAGTCACATAATCTTGTGTTATTTTCAAGAGATGAATCTACAGGTAAGTTAACACTTTTACAATCTGATGTTGTTGTGCCAGAGCCTGTTTGTGTGAAGTTTTTAAATATATAATTTCAGATGCCTAAACAAAAGCAAAGCGATATCGCTTTGCTTTTTATTATTTCTTTTTCGGTCTACGTACTAATTCGCCGCCGCAGTTTGGACAAACGTTATGTCTTTCTTCTGTACATGGTGCGCAAAATGTACATTCATATACACAAATGTATGCTTCAGAATCTTGTTCGAGCGATTGATCGCAAATTTGACAGTTTGTTTTCATTTCTAGTGCCATAATAAGTCTCCTTTTTAGTTAGAAAATTTATAATTTAATTATAATTCATTAAATAGAAATAGTCCTTTTCAATTGAAAGGAAATCGAATGATAAAGTTATGAATTGAAACGAAAGATGCTGGTTTATTTTAAAATTGATTATTTATTACAGTTGGAATATTATGAAATAGTCAAAAGACAACAGGGGGTATAGATTTTGACTAATCATAACGATCATTTAAAAGCAAACTGCGAAAAATGCTTCGGTCTATGTTGCGTTGCATTACCGTTCGCAGCATCGGTAGATTTTGCAGTGAATAAAGATGGTGGTAAACCATGTTCCAACTTACAATCAGATTTTAAATGTAGTATACATAAAAATCTTAGAGGAAAAGGTTATAAAGGTTGTACAGTATTTGAGTGTTTCGGTGCTGGACAGAAGATTTCTCAGGGTACGTTTAAAGGGATTGATTGGCGGAAAGATGCAAGGCATGCAAGAAAAATGTACGATGCTTTTCCAGTTATGCATCAACTTCATGAAATGCTTTGGTATTTGAATGAGGCGATTCTTTTAAAGGCAACACAGCCAATTCATAAAGAGCTGGAGAACGCAATTGAGGAGACAGAGCGACTTTCGAATTTAAATCCAGATGAGTTAATGAAAATAAATGTTCCAATGCATAGGGCAGAGGTGAACATTCTCCTTTTAGAAACGAGCGAACTAGTATGGAAGGAAATGAATACTGCGCGTAAGAAACGAATCATACACCGTGGAGCAGACCTTATGGGAGCGAATCTGAAAAAGAAAAATTTACAAGGTGCAAATTTAAGAGGAGCTTATTTAATTGCGGCTAACTTAAATGGTGCAGATTTAAGAGGAGCAGATCTCATCGGAGCAGATTTGCGAGATGCAGATATTCGCGGGGCTGATTTTACTAATAGTATTTTTCTGACGCAAGTTCAAGTTAATGCTGCGAGAGGGGATAAGCATACGAAATTGCCGAAATTATTGTCTCGTCCATCGCATTGGAGTGCGTAAAGAGTGGGGAGTATTTAGTATGGATATATTTCAGTATTTAGAAGAGATGCAAGAGGATGTCTTTTCGTTAGCAGTAGAGCAAATAGAAGCGAAGTATTATGATATGCATCGATTTGTATTGGTTTTCACGACCAAGACCCAATTATGCGAACAGGCAGAGATTAAGAATCTCTGCCTGCTTTTTATTTCTTTTCAAAAGTAGTAATAAAAACACTACAGATAATAAGAATACCACCAATGAAAAAGTTACTATTTAATGTCTCATTTAATAAGAGCCAACCAAGTAATGATCCAACGATAGGTTGGAAGAAGAAAAATAAGGAACCGATGCTTGCATCCATTAAGTCTAATCCTTTATTCCAAAGGAAAAAGGCACCTGCTGTTGAGACGATTCCTAAGTATAATACGCCTAATATGACGTACGTATTTACTGTTCCGATAGAGGCTGCTTGTAGTTCCCATATCATAAAAGGTGTAATAAAAAAGAGTGAAAAGAATATGGCATACGTTGTAATAACTAAGGATGAAAATTGGATTGAAGCGATTTTTACATAAATAGATAGTAAGGCCCACGTAATAGCGGCTCCAACTAAAATGATTGTTCCGATAAAATAGGAGCCAATTTCAATATCCCATCCGATTACGATAATGACACCGATTGTCGCTATTATAGTAGATAAAAGTCTACGAGCGGTTAGTTTTTCTTTCAAAATGAGCGCTGCAAATATAACCATAAATGCAGGCGTAGCTGATGTAACTAACGAGCCTGTATGAGCGTCGGATAATTTTGTTCCGATAAATTGGCATGTGATTGAAATGAAATATCCAATAAATCCTATCCAAGCGAAGAGGAGCCAATCTTTTTTGCGAATGTTTACTTTTTTCTTTTGTTTTTTCTCAGCTAGTTTCAAAATGCCATACAAAACAACAAAAGCAATGATAAAGCGTAGCCAAACGAGTGTTAGTGGTGGGATAAAATCGAGTACGTATTTGCTAACAACATACATACCACCCCATATACTTGCTGCTAGTGATAAACATATAGCTCCTAAAATTGTTTGTTTCATGTAAAGTACCTCCGTCTATTTTTAGGGTATTATGAGTTCCCTAAGACGAGGCGTAGTGTATGTGTTATATGATTGCCCGTCTTAGTTTATAGACGGCCTACAGGTTGATCGTTTTCGAATGAAGTGTTGTAGTACATGCGTGCATTCCTCCTCTTTAAGTTATAATGATATTATAACTTAATTTTCTGATTATTGGAGGTTGTTATGAAATATATCGTTATAAAATCACATGTTAGCAATTATCCTAATCCAATTCGCTTAGAAGAGGGGGATGTAGTGAAAATGATAGAGAGTTACGCTGGTCCGGAAAACTGGGAAAACTGGATGTTTTGTCACGAAGAGAAATATGACCGGAAAGGATGGGTTCCGGAGCAAATTATAAAAAAAGATATGAATGGAACAGGAATTATTATAAAACAATATACTGCGAAAGAATTAAATGTGAGTATTGGAGAAAGAGTGATTGGATTAGAAGAATTCAATGGATGGGTTTGGGGCGAAGGAAGAGATGGTGAGAAGGGCTGGGTACCAAAGGAAAACTTACAAAAATATTAATAATAATATTTGATCAATAATTAGGAAACATATTTTTGCTTATGAGTATATTGGTTGTAGGATAAAAAGTAGATTAATAGAGAAAGAGGAGGAGATTATTATAACTACAACCGTTATTTCGCATTTTTACAATGAAGAATATTTATTGCCATGGTGGCTTATGCATCATACGAAACTTTTTGATCATGGTATTTTAATTAATAAAGGTTCAACAGATCGTTCCGTTGAGATTTGTAAAAAATTCGCACCGCATTGGGAAGTGCGAGATTCTGTAAATCCAGAGTTTGATGCATATGCGACAGATCATGAAGTGATGAGGATAGAACAAGAAGTACAAGGATGGAAAATGATTTTAAATACGACTGAGTTTCTTTGCATGCAAGATAAAAATCAGTTTTGGAAATCACTAGATGAATTGGGAGGTAGGATGTATTGGCTAGAAGGGCTTATTATGGTCGATGATCCTAACTATAATTATCCGGAACTTAACTTTGGAATACCTTTAATGAAACAGCGATTTCATGGTTATTTACCAGAGGAGTGGAGACTATGGAGAAGGGGAAGATTTATTCATAATCATGAGCATGGAAGTTATACGGTTGGAAGACATTTATCTGCGCATGAATCGATGATTTATCCACCTCTTGCCTGTATATTATGGTTTGGGTTTAGTCCGTGGAATGATGCGATGAGAAAGAGAAAGTTACAAATTGGTCCGACTCTTTCTGAAGCTAGTAAGCATGGAGGAATGGGTACGCATCATATTGTTACGCCGGAAAGATTAGAAGAATGGTATAAGGAATTAGCGAGAGGAACGAAGGATTTACGTTTTAATGATGCATATCGTTATGTTTTTGTATAAATGATTTCCACCATAAAATTGTTTCTTCTATTCCTGTATTTAGATCGTATGTTGGTTTCCAGTTTACTTCAGTTTTTAAACGTTCTACATTAACCCCGACAAATAAAGGTTCATCTTTAGAGAAAGGGATTGCACCTAGTTTAATTAAATGTTCTTTTCCTATCTTTTTAGCAATGATAGAAGCTAACTCTTTAATTTGTACAGATTGACCAGAAGCGATATTGATGGTGCCTGTAATGCCGTGTTCTAATATTGTTACGAGAGCGTCAGCGACGTCACTCACATGGAGGAAATCTCTCGATTGTTTTCCATGTGTACATAGTGCTTCCTCGTTTTTTAATAAGGAAGTGATAATGTTAGAAACGAGCCGATTACCTTGTTCGTGAGGTCCATACATATGAAAAATGCGGCCCCAACACATGCTGAGGCCTGTTTGTTGTGCATACGTTTCTAGCCAGGAGTGCAGTGCATTTTTACATAAAGAATACGGGGTTTTATAGGAAAGGAGCGGTGAATCTTCAAATAATACGCCGTTAAACCATTCGTATTCTGCGCCAGTACCTGCAACGACAACACGCTTTCCGCCGCATGTTGTAAAGTGCTGAATCAATGAAATACTAGACTTTAGCCAATAGTAATTATTAATAGATACATAGCATGCTGGTGGCACTGCTTCCCAAGCAAGGTGAATGAGATGGCTAGGCTGAACGTCGTAAATGAATTGTTTTACTTCGTCATTGCGGAGCAAGTTTACTTTATGCCAGTGGCAAGGGAGGTGAGAGGGTTTATTTTTATTATACGTGGCGTGCACTTCGTATCCCTTTTGTATAAGTGAATCTACAACATATTTACCTATCCAGCCACTACCACCTGTTACAACAACTTTCTTCATGGCTCAATCACCTCAACTTCTGGAACTGTCACTAGAAATTTACCGCCCCATTCACGAATGAAAGAGCATTCTTTTATAATTTCGTCTTTCAAATTCCAAGGAAGTATGAGAATGTAATCCGGTTTTGTACGTTTAATTTCTGCTGGAGATTTTATTGGAATACGAGTTCCTGGTAAAAGGAGATTTTGTTTGTGAGGATTTTTATCTACTGTATACGCTAAAAATTCTTTACCTATTCCGCAATAATTCAACAGGGTGTTTCCTTTAGCCGGAGCGCCGTAGCCGATGATTTGTTTGTTTAAAGCTTTTGCTTTGATAAAAAACTTTAAAATATTTATTTTCAATTGTTCCACTCGTTTAGAAAAAAGGAGATAGCAATCTAATGTATCGAGTCCGTGATTGACTTCTTTTTGGAGTAAGTTTGTAACGTTGGAATGGATAGTGGATTGGGAACTTAGATGGTTTACAAAAATACGTAATGAACCACCATGTGTTGAAAGCTCTTCTACATCAACAATTTGTAAATGATGATGAGCTAAAATTTTTTGAAGGCTTATAAGTGAGAAGTAGGAGAAGTGTTCATGGTAGATGGTATCAAATTGGTTAAAGGATATAAGGTTTAATAAGTGCGGGAATTCGATTGTTATCGTGCCATCACGTTTTAATAGTGTTTTTAAACCAGCAACAAAATCATGCAAGTTTGGAACATGTGCTAATACGTTATTTGCGACGATTAAATCAGCTTGTGGCAATTTTTTTGCTAAGTCATTACTGAAAAAATTCACATGAGTAGGAATTCCTTTTTTGATAGCAATTTCTGCTACGTTTTTCGCGGGTTCAATTCCCAATGTCTCGATATTTTCTTTTTTAAAGTATTGTAATAAGTACCCATCGTTACTTGCGATTTCAATCACTTTTGAATGTTTCGTTAAGTTGAAACGCTTAATCGCCATTTCTACATATTGTTTAGCGTGTAGTAGCCAACTTGAGGAGTAAGAGCTGAAGTATAAATAGTTATGAAAAATATTTTGCGGGGATTCAAATTCATCTAGCTGTACGAGTAAACAAGAGTGACAAACAAATGTGTGCAGCGGATAAAAAGGTTCCATTTTATATGAGCTTTCAGGAGCTACAAATGAATTAGCGAGAGGGGAAACGCCCAAATCTAAAAAAGTGTTGGTTAGTAATGAGTGGCAAAAACGGCATTTTTTCTGTTCCATTTTATAGCCCCTTTATAAATTTTTGAATGCATCGATTTGTTGTCGTGTGAAAGATTCTATATTTTCACCAGATGCATATTTTTTGTACCAATCAACAGTCCAAGCGATAGAATCATCTGTTGATAACTTAGGAGTCCAGCCGAGTTTGTTTACTGCTTTTGTACTATCGAGTGTTAAAACAGGTGATTCATAAGGAGTATTTGTAGAGGAGGAAATGATTGTTAGTGGGTTATTCCATAATTTTATTACAGATTCAATGACATCATGAACGGTTCTGTTAGGTTCATTCATTGGGCCGAAATTCCACGCTTCTGCATATTTAGCATCATTCCAAAGTTTCTCAGCTAAAAGGATATAGCCATGTAGAGGATCTAAAACATGTTGCCACGGACGGACGGCATATTTGTTTCGAATACACAAAGTATGATTGTGCAAATATGCCCGAATGATATCAGGGAATAATCGATCTTCTGCCCAATCACCACCGCCGATGACGTTACCAGCTCTGACTGAGGCGAGTTTCTGGGTATTAGTGCGGAAGAATGATTTTTGATAGGATGTTGCCACTATTTCAGCGCAAGCTTTACTAGCGCTATAAGGGTCGAAACCTCCTAGTCGGTCATTTTCCACGAACGCTCGGTCGCCACTACCGTCATTCTCATAACATTTATCGCTTGTCACATTAATAATGGCACGTACGCTTTCGACGGACTTTGCTGCTTCTAGCACGTGAACAGTACCTAAAACATTCGTTTTGAATGTATCGATAGGGTTTTTGTATGAAGCGGTTACGATTGGCTGAGCTGCTAAATGAAATATTATGTCAGGTTTATGCTGCTTCATGGCATGAAATAAAGAATGGTAATCTGTAATATTGCCTTTCATTGTCGTGCACTCTTTTGCTACGTTACCTTGTTCAAAAATGTTAGGAATGGATGGGGGATGAGAAGAAAAGCCTACTACTTCTGCACCTAAAGAACTTAAGAAAAGGGTGAGCCAGGAGCCTTTAAATCCAGTATGTCCCGTAATAAATACTTTTTTCTTATTCCAAAAAGATGATGAAGCCATATTACCAAACCTTCCACGGAGCGTTATTACTTTCCCATAGCTCGACTAATTTATTTTTATCGCGCAATGTATCCATCGGATGCCAAAAACCAGAATGTTGATATGCGGCCAATTCATTTTTATTTACTAACTGAACTAAAGAGTCTGTTTCAAAAACAGACTTATCTCCACTAATGTAATTGAAAACTTCAGGATTTAAAATGAAAAATCCACCGTTAACCCATCCGCCATCACCTAATGGTTTTTCTTGAAAAGATGTTACAGACTGTTTATCTAATATGAGAGAACCGAATCTACCAGGAGGTTGTACGGCAGTAACAGTAGCCATTTTTCCATGTTTTTTATGGAATGTAATAAGTTCTTTTATATTTACATTACTTAATCCATCACCATAAGTGAGGCAGAAAGGTTCGTCTCCGACATAATTTTGAATCTTTTTCACTCGGCCACCCGTTTCGGTATTTACACCAGTATCGATTAGTGTAACTTTCCATGGTTCTACACGATGAGAATGGGTAGTAATTGTATTATCGTTTAACTGTATTGTGAAATCAGACATGTGTAAGTTGTAATTTAGAAAGAACTCTTTAATTGCATATCCTTTATAGCCTAAGCAAATAATAAACTCAGTAATCCCGTAATGACTATACAAACTCATAATGTGCCATAGAATGGGTTTTGTTCCAATTTCAATCATAGGTTTCGGTTTTAAATGTGTTTCTTCCCCAATTCTTGTACCGTACCCACCAGCAAGAATAACAGCTTTCATTTTTTCCTCCTAAAATAAAAATTTATTATTTATACAGTATTCATATTTTATGCAAATGAGATTGTTTTTGATTAAGTGAATGAAAATGTTTGAGGTGATGACGATGCAGAAAATATTACGGTTTGAATTTTGGAAATAATTTTTGATATTCAGGGTTATGACGGAGGTCTTGTGTTAGGTTACTAAGCTCTAAAAAACGTATGTCCAGTACTTCAGGAGATTGACCGTAATGTGTTTGAAGTCCCATTTGAACACCCCTTTTTGAAAGGGTAGGTGTAATTTGTAATTTTCTTGCCTTTGATTGTTCATTCCAAGGGCTAAAATAAAATTTTAAAATAAATGAAGGATAGTCATAAATTATATATCCGTGCCGCGAATGATGTCTACCAGGTAAATATGCACCGTCTAGATGATTGTGAATAAATCTCCAAGCACATCCGAGATTTGGGTTATAAGGGAAGACACCGTGGTATCGCTGTTCTACTAAGGGGATAGAATATCTAGGCTTTGAATAATTATAATTATGATTATCTATCATTAAAATCATTCTAATCGCATACATGTTTTGGCCTAGTGTATGAAGAGATGAAAAAAATTCTTCAGTATTATTACAACAAAAGAATTCAGTAGTATTTAAAACGATTTTCCAACCTGAAACTTCTCTTTCAATTTCCATCACTTCAATATCAGTATTAGTTGGATCAAACTCAAGAAATCTTGAATTTCGTACTTCCCAGTGGGGTGCTAATAGTTTACAAATCTCTACGGAACGATCTGTAGACCCTCTATTAATTAAAATGCCGTGATCGAATATTTTCGTGTGATGCATAAGCCACCATGGAAGTAGGTATTCTTCATTATAAAAATGAGAAATGATTGTCTTTTTCATATTAATTCCCTCCTATACAAGCAATCATTATTAGTAGGATATGCTTTTAAATAAGAAAGGTTAAAAGTGGCAGACAATGTAGTGATTAGGTAGTAGTTTAGTAATTTTATTGTATAAGTGTAGATTACTCGTATTGAATCATCATAGGAGGAGATTGGAATTTTGTATAAATTGTGAATAATAAACCGTCACGTTTGACTGTACAGTTTATGTGTTGTATGATGTAAGTAATATAAACAAGGGGGGAAGATCGTTGGGAAGGTGTATCGAATCGGACAGTTGGCTCTCATGGCTCACGTGTCGAAACGAACGATTGATTATTATACGAATCTAGGTATCTTAAAAGCGGAGCGATCTCAATCTAATTATCGCTATTACGACGAAACAGCATTTGAGACATTACAATTTATTGAGAAGTGCAAAGAAATGCATATGCCGCTTTGTGAGATTAAAGAGAAAATCGAGGAGAAGAAGAAGCTGCTCGGTATCAATGAACACGTTTCGAAACAAGTGAATGAAGTGACAGACCATATTCATCAATTAGAAGTGGAGCTTACTGAGTTAAAGCCGCTTTTAGATGGATTGACTGATTCACAACGTGAAAAAATATCGAAATCTTTATCTGGTCAAACGACAGCTTTAATACAGACACTTGCTCTATTATTATAGAGTAAGTGAAATCCGACCTCTTTAATTTTTGTATCGGGCTATGTTTTCTAACAAACAAATAAGAAAACATTATAGTATACAGGAGGTGGACACCTTAGTTTTTTAACTAAGGGGATTCATTGGAAATATTTAATTTAGTCATGGTTGCGATTTTAATCGCATTTACTGGATTTTTCGTAGCAGCAGAGTTTGCGATTGTAAAGATACGTTCAAGCCGTATCGATCAGCTTGTTGCGGAAGGAAAACGCGGTGCTTTAGCAGCGAAAAAGGTAACAACAAATTTAGATGAATATTTATCTGCTTGTCAATTAGGTATTACAGTTACAGCTATGGGATTAGGTTGGTTAGGTGAACCGACAATTGAAAAGTTATTACACCCGTTATTTGAGAAATGGAACTTAAATCCTTCTATTTCATCAGTATTAACATTTGGGCTTGCTTTTATGATTATGACGTATTTACACGTTGTAGTAGGGGAATTAGCTCCGAAAACGATGGCAATTCAAAAGGCTGAAAGGGTAACGTTATTATTGGCAGGTCCATTAATGATGTTCTATAAAGTAATGTATCCATTTATTTGGGTATTGAACGGTTCAGCTCGTGTGATAACTGGTTTATTCGGTTTAAAGCCAGCTTCAGAACATGAAGTAGCTCATACAGAAGAAGAATTACGTCTTATCCTTTCAGATAGCTATGAAAGTGGCGAAATTAATCAAGCTGAATACAAGTATGTAAATAACATTTTTGAATTTGATAATCGTATTGCAAAAGAGATTATGGTACCGCGAACAGAAATCGTTGGTTTCTACCTGGAAGATTCAGTAGAAGAACACATGAAAGTAATCCAAAATGAGCGATACACACGTTATCCGATTTTTGGAGAAGATAAAGATGATATTATCGGTATGGTCAACGTAAAAGATTTCTTTATTCGATATATGACCGAGGATCAAAAAGATTTATCATCTATTCGCTCGTATATGCGTCCGATTATTGAAGTGATGGAAACGACTCCAATTCACGATTTATTACTTCAAATGCAGAAGAAGCGAATTCCGATGGCTGTTTTATATGATGAGTACGGAGGAACAGCCGGAATTGTAACGCTTGAAGATATCTTGGAGGAAATCGTCGGCGAAATTCGTGACGAATATGATGAAGATGAGGCACCGCCAATTCAACATGTGAACGAGCAACATATCATTGTTGATGGAAAAGTGCTTATTTCAGAAGTGAAAGATTTATTTGGATTACACATCGAAGAAGATGATGTGGATACAATCGGTGGATGGATTATGATGCAAAATCATGAAATCGAAGAAGGACAACATGTTGACGCGGAAGGTTATGAATTTAAAGTGTTAGAAAAAGACGCTTACCAAATTAAACGTGTTGAAATTCGTAAGATGGAACAAGAACAAGAAGAAGAGAAAGCAGCAACTGTGTAAGTTGCTGCTTTTCTTCTAAAGTACAAAAAATGAGAACTTAGGAGCGGATATTTTGATTCAAGAAGCCTTACGTGTATATCGATTACAATTGTATGTGATCTTTAGTGGTTTACTACTTATGTGGACGATTACTCCGTTTGGAAAACAAGTGACAGGGTTCGGTATTGGATTAGCAGTAAGCGCCTATTGTCTTTGGTTATTAGCTCGCAGAGTGGAGAAACTCGGAAAAAGTATCGTAATGAAGGAAAAGGCTCCTGGATTAGGAGTTTTAAACCGATTTGCAGCTGCTATTTTAGGAGCTATCATCATGTATGAAATTGAGCATGAAATGGAAATGTGGGCATTCGGTACAGGTATTTTAGGTGGTCACTTTTTAATGATTGCAAATTTAGCGTATGCAAATATGCAGTTAGTGAAAGAAGAAGAGAAGCAAAGGGAACATGCTTCGAAAAACATAGAGCTATGATGAAAGGGACCTAATCGGGTTCCTTTTTTATTTTAGTAATTTGATACAAGTAACCAAATTAACGACAAATATAATACGCTTCTTTTTTGTGTTTTTCAATACTATGAAAAATAATAAAAATTTTTTAAAAAACCCATCGATTTCTAAAGGTTATGTATGTTATTATGACAAAAGACTTTTTGAAAGAGGTGGATACCAATGTTACAAGCGCTACTTATTTTTGTGCTTCAAATTATTTACGTTCCCATTTTAACAATCCGTACGATTTTGCTTGTAAAGAATCAAACAAGATCCGCTGCTGGTGTTGGATTGTTAGAAGGAGCTATTTACATTGTCAGTTTAGGTATTGTGTTTCAAGATTTATCAAATTGGATGAACATCGTTGCCTATGTCATTGGCTTTAGTGCGGGACTGTTATTAGGCGGTTATATAGAGAATAAATTAGCAATTGGTTATATTACGTATCAAGTTAGTTTACTAGACCGTTGTAATGAATTAGTAGATGAATTACGTCACTCTGGATTTGGTGTTACAGTATTTGAAGGCGAAGGTATTAATTCTATACGTTATCGCTTAGATATCGTTGCAAAGCGTTCTAGAGAGAAAGAGCTTTTAGAAATCATTAATGAAATTGCACCGAAAGCGTTTATGTCTTCGTATGAAATTCGCTCGTTTAAAGGTGGATATTTAACGAAGGCGATGAAGAAAAGAGCGTTAATGAAAAAGAAAGATGAACATGCATCGTAAAAAAAGAGGAGTAGTGCTGCAGTAAAAGTGCAGTATAAGTCCAAATGTAAAAGAGAGGAATCTATTTTGATGTAGATTTCTCTCTTTTTTTATGAAAAATATTCATCTATTAATTCAAAAAAACTAAATCGTATAATTATTTTTTTTACTCATTCTCAAATTAATGATTAGCCATATAATTTGAAAAAATACCGGTATGATAAACGCAATTAATAAAACGATAAGTGATATTGATTTAATTTCAGGTGTTTGAATAACACCAGCCCCATCAACATCTCGTAGCCAAATAATAGCGGCCCATATTCCAAAAACGATAATCCAAAATATGTTACCAATCCACCAAGAAATCCATCGTTTTTTCATGTTAGCACCCCTTACATTTCTACTCTGTTAAAAGGATATTTTCGTTCGTTACATTTATAATGAAATAACTATAAAATTAGTTTTTCTTAACTGTATATCGAACTTGTTTAAAGGTTACCATTTCTCCATCATCATTATCATCTTTCGTTTGCAAAAGTTGAACTTTTGGTTTGTAGTCCGTCCTATGAGCGTGTTCGATATCTTTAATGTTAAGCTTGTAGGATTCACCATTCTTTAGCTTTTGTTCCAACACTTTTTTATTAGCAACATAAATAAAAGTTACTTTATTTTCATCAATGCCTTTAGTTTTAATTTCTAATTCATTATCTTTTGTTGTGATCGTTGGTGTTAATAATTCCATACTGCCTTTCCCGCTTTCTAAAGAATTCTCTGCTATAGTTGAACATCCTGATAATATGATTCCAGTGAATAGAAGAACAGCTAATTTCTGTTTCATAACATCCCTCAATTCCATGTGAATTTTGATTTTGGTATTGCTAGATTACTAGTGTGGAGCGTAAATGTTTAGTTAGTACCCTTTTGATTGTACCATAATATGTAAAATAAAACAGGATGTATATCCAATTTAAGGGAGATTGAAAAATTTACTCATTGTTGTAAATTCGTGTGTTTTAGCTTCTATTTCAATCGAAATGTAGACAGGATAAAGAAATTTTTTATAGAAATTTCAATTTTTACATCTTAAAATAATGATAAAGCGTAGATGAATTTATTCACTTCGGAGGTAGTTATTTGAACATTAACGAGAAGGCAATTGAAATGTTTGAACAAAATAAATATGAGGAAGCAATGGAACTGTTTCAACAAGCAGTACATGAATCTAGAGACGTACAATCTCTCAATAATCTTGCTTGGATGTACTTCTATGAGGAAGAGAATGATGATAAAGCTCTTGAATTAATAAGAGAAGTTGTTAAGTTGAATCCTTCTTCATACTTTCCTTATAACATCTTAGGGGACATTTACATGAAACAAGAAAAATGGACAGAAGCGAAAGAAGTATTACAAAATCTATTTCGATTCAACCATCGGATGAAGCATATCATAATGTAGCTGTAGCTCATTATAACCTTGGAGAGCTGGAAAAAGCTTCGGAATTTTTTTTACGAGTTGCAGGGGATTCGGACTATATCATGTATAGCTATGTAAAATGTTTAATTGATTTAGAACGAACGACAGAAGCAAAAGAGAAGTTAGATACTTTTAACAGGGAATCTGATAATTTTTTAGGGGAAATTAATGTAGCAGATTTATATGTTGAATTGAATTGCTATAAAGAAGCAATTGAATGGTTCGAAAAGGGATATAAAGAATGCTGGAAAAGTCCTAATTGGATTGGTAGATTTGTGTATGCTCTATATAAAACGAATAATTTCTCCCGTATAAATGAAGTTATACGGGAATCTATCGAAGCGAAAACAGCAGAAATAGAAGATGTTCAGAGTGAAGAAGTAGAAGAAAACTGGACAGAAAATGATAAGAAAGAGTTAATTGAGGAATATACAGAAGAGAATAATTGTTATAAAACAATGGTAGAACGTATCAAATCTGGATACGTTCCAGGATTAGAGTTTGAAACTGATCATATAGGGGCTTGCTATTTATTTGGTTGTAAAAGACATAATCACCTTGAATATGAAAAATAAAAAGATTCGACTGTCACATATGATGGTCGAATCTTTTTCGTTATAGGTCGCTTGTATTACATAGGTGTATATCCTCTTTAGAGGCCACTTTTTTTATATTCAAAATATGTAGTGAAATAAAACCAATAAGTCCTATTCCGCCAAAAATAAGCCATGGTGTATACATTCTGCTTAAGTTGGATGTAAAAGATGTACCGGTATAATTACCAATGATAAAACCAAATGCGAGTGATAGTTGATAAAATCCGAAGAAAGTGGCTGTATATGATTCATTACTGTAATTTGCAATAGCGATATCAGCGTTAGGTAATACGAGTGTTTCACCGATTGTAAATAAAATTACACAAATAAAGAGCCAATATGGGTGTTGAAATAAAGGAATGAGTAAAAAGGAAATACTCATTAATAAAACACCGTATTTAATAATCGAAAGTGTGTTGTATTTGTGGAATAATTTTCGGAATAATACCATAAATATGACGCCTGTTATCGCATTTATCGTAATAACGAGTGTAGCAAGTTGATTGCTATTACTAATGTTTTTCATATGAAGTGGAAGTGCGACAGTAAGCTGAGTAAACATAATATAGAAGAAAATCATGATAAAGGAAAACAGAAGGAAAGATTTGTTTTGTAAGATGACCTGTATTCCTAATGTAATAGACGTGTTTTCAGTAGTGACTTGGAAGTGATTTTTAAGTAAGTAAAAAATAAAAGCAAATAACAGCATAAGAGATCCTGTTAGAGAGAAAGCGTAGAGTGGATCGAGTAAGAGTAAGAATCCTCCTGCAATTGGTCCGATTATTGCACCGCAATTAAAGCTAAGGTTTAAATATGTAAATAAATTTTTTCTCAAATGAGCTGGCTGTGAGCCAAATATAGCGCGAGCGGCAGGTTCGTAAAATGCAGTTCCGAAGCCAATAAGTGCAGAAGAAATAGAAATTGTATAGAAATCAGAGCATATTCCTAAAGCGATAAATCCGACTCCTCTTAAAAATAATCCGGCTATCATCATAATGATATAGCCTATTTTGTCAGCAATTAACCCTGAGAATAATGGGATAACTCGTGATGTAATTGTCATAATCGTCAACACTGTTCCTACTTGGACAGCAGAAAAATGAAGAAAGGTTAATAGATAAATAGCTAAAAATGCGTATACTGCAAAATACCCAAAAGACATAAAAAATGAAGAAATAAGCATGAAACGTATCGGTGTTGAGAAACCTTTCATAGAAATCCTCCTAATTATGTAACCAGTAAAATTATTTGATGGTTAACTATTTTATACTATAATTATACATAAAGTCAGAAAAAAGTAAATTTTAAGAAGAAGGTGGATCGAATTGAATCAAAACGCTCCAAATGAACTAGAATATATTCGGGAATTTTTAAATACATGGAGAATACCAAACGATACGAGAGAGCCAATTGATTTGCTGCAAACAAAAGAAGATATAAAGCTCTTTATGAAAGAATATTTTGATGAAGAGTTTCCATTTCATACGATAGAGGAATTAAGAGGTTTTCGAGAAGATATTCGGATGACAATTGAAGGCGGAGAATCATTGCAAAAGTGGTTAGAGAAATACCCATTTCATGTACATATAAAGGATGATATGAAAGGTATTACATATGAACCAGTATATGAAGAGAATGTGTATACAAAAGTGTTAAGCATTGTGTTAATGTCAATTCAAGAAAATGTGTGGGGAAGGTTAAAAGCATGTCCAGATTGCCGCTGGGTATTTTATGATCATTCGCGTAATGGAAGTAAAAGATGGTGCGGTATGTATGCTGGAGAAGAAGGAGGAAGAGCGTGCGGTACAATTGCAAAAGTGAAAAATTACCGAGCGAAGAGAAAAGGAAGAACGGGTTATGATGTGTAATTAATAGTGGGGAAGAAAATGGATGGGGGAATGTAGCATATGAAAGGTACACAAATGTTAGCTTTAAATAAAAAGTGTTGGGATACAGTTGCACCTTATTTCTTTCAAGTGGATTGTTTACCGAAATATGGTCCTTATACGGCGTCTGAAGATGAGATTCATTTGTTCGATTCAATTAAAGATAAAAAGGTACTTGATATTGGATGTGGAAGTGGGCATTCGCTGAAATATATGGGGGAACATCGAGCAGAGGAAGTATGGGGCCTGGATCTTTCAAGTGAACAAATTAAAATAGCGAATGAAACGTTAAAGAGTTGGAATCCAAAGTTAATATGTGGAGCAATGGAAGAAGAAGGGGATATACCGAAAGATTATTTTGATATTGTATACTCCATTTATGCATTAGGCTGGACTTCGGATTTAAGAAAAACGTTGGAATTGATTTATTCGTATGTAAAGCCAGGAGGAAGTTTTATTTTTAGCTGGGAGCATCCCATATATTCAAACTTACAGTATGGTACAGAAGAAGTTGCTATAAAGTCTTCTTATCATGAGGAAACGCCCATTACGTTTGAAACATTTAAAGGAGAAAATGTACAAGCGACATTATATAAGAGAAAAATAAGTACATACATAAATGAGTTAAATAGAGCGGGATTTAAAATTGAGAGAATAGAAGAGCCTGAACCATCAAGCTCGTTTGATGGAGAACTAGCTGAGCCGTCTACGAAGTATTATTCTTTATATAAAGCTAGAATGGTGCCGACTACTTTTATTATTAAAGCTAGAAAATAAACTGTTTTTATAAAAGAAGCCTATCATTTCAAACAAATGATAGGCTTCTTTATTTTAATAAAATTCAGGTTAAATGTGTACTTTTCTTATAAAAATGCATTTCATATAAAAGGTGTAATTATTTTGGGGAAGGGGGATTGTTGTGCGTCATCATAGAAAGTGCAAAAAATTTGGAGTGGCACTGCCTCTTCCGCTTCTAGGAGCAACGGGTCCGACAGGTAATAGTGGTCCAATCGGTCCAACTGGAGGGCATGAAGGTCCTGTTGGTCCTACAGGGGTGACTGGACCGACGGGAGCAACTGGGCCCCAAGGTCCTCAAGGTATCAGGGGGATACAAGGTCCCCGAGGGACAACAGGAGCACAAGGAATACAAGGGGTTATTGGTGATACAGGAGAGCAAGGTATAACTGGCCCAACTGGTCTCCAAGGTGCTCAAGGATTAATTGGTAACCAAGGTCTAATTGGTGATATTGGAGTACAAGGATTAGAAGGAATACAAGGAGCTACGGGTCCTGCTGGTAGTCAAGGTATACAAGGCATACAAGGAATACAAGGGGAAATAGGTGAGCGAGGACAAACAGGGGCACAAGGAATGCAGGGAGAGAGAGGCATAACTGGAGTCTCGGGTATAACTGGTCCACAAGGCCCTCAAGGTGTTCAAGGAATACAAGGAGAGCAAGGGGCTATTGGTATACAAGGGGAAGACGGCTTCCAAGGTATACAAGGAATTACTGGAGAAGAAGGCCCACAAGGAGCTCAAGGAATACAAGGTGAAGTGGGTCCAACTGGTTCTACTGGAATGCAAGGTGCCCAAGGTATAAGTGGAATAAAGGGGATAACAGGTGTAATAGGTTTACAAGGACCACAAGGTGTGCAAGGAATACAAGGTATAACGGGAGCAACAGGTTTTCAAGGGATAAAGGGAATAAGAGGTATAACAGGAGCGACGGGTAGTATTGGCACTCAAGGCTCAGAAGGACCACCGGGCGGTCCGACGGGAGTGACCGGTCCAATTGGCCCTTCTAGTGGGGTGACTGGACCAGCTGGCCCACCCGGTCCACCAGGAGGTCCAACAGGTCCAACGGGTGCGACCGGTTCAACAGGTGTAAGCGGAGGGATAGGACCAATTGGAGCGCAAGGAGTGCAAGGTATAACAGGTCCAACAGGTTCTCAAGGTGTAAGGGGAGCGCAAGGTTCCCAAGGTGTAGTTGGAGCAGTTGGAGTACAAGGAGCACAAGGTCCTCAAGGTAACCAAGGTATAACAGGTCCAACTGGTGCAGAAGGTTCTCAAGGAATACAAGGTCCGCTGGGAGTAACTGGTCCAACTGGTGCAGAAGGTCCTAAAGGTATTCAAGGTATACAAGGTGTGATAGGTCCAACAGGTGCACAAGGAATGGTGGGAATACAAGGGATAGCTGGTCCAGTTGGTGTTACAGGAGCGGAAGGAGCTCAAGGAACACAAGGAATCCGAGGAGCAACTGGTCCTGCTGGAGCACAAGGTATACAAGGAGTTCAAGGAATTCAAGGGGAAACAGGAGCAGCTGGAACACAAGGTCCTCAAGGTGTTCAAGGGATACAAGGGACTACCGGATTGACAGGTACACAAGGTGCCCAAGGTCCTCAAGGAGTGCAAGGAATAATAGGACCGACTGGAGCTATTGGTTTGCAAGGTCCTCAAGGATTACAAGGAATAACGGGTCCAACAGGAGCGCAAGGAGTGCAAGGAATACAAGGAGTGCAAGGAATTATCGGCCCAACAGGTGCACAAGGAATTAGAGGTCCCCAAGGAAATACAGGGGAAGTCGGTATAACAGGCTCACAAGGAGTCCAAGGAGCGCAAGGTAGTCAAGGCTCACAAGGCCCACAAGGAAATGTTGGAATTACAGGAGCAACGGGCGAAACTGGAGCCACAGGAGCAACTGGGGCAACTGGACTACAAGGAGTGCAAGGTGTTCAAGGGATTACGGGAATACAAGGAATAACGGGAACGACAGGCAATACAGGTGCAACGGGTCCGCAAGGAATACAAGGTATACAAGGGATTCAAGGGTTGCAAGGCCCAATTGGAGCAAGTGGGGTGACAGGTGCTAGTGGTAGTATAGGCCCAGTTGGAGCACAAGGTAGTCAGGGCCCAAGTGGCGTGGTGGGACCGACAGGAGTAACTGGTAGTGCAGGTTCAATAGGTTTCTTGGGAATAGCGGGAGCGACAGGAGCGACGGGCTTACCTAGCGGGGGAGGTTATTTCTTTTCTACTTCAACGAGTATAATTGCAGCGAATGCGTTAATACCAATTAATTCTGGATCTACAGTTTTTGGTTCTGATGTCAGTTTAACAAATGCAACAACTGTAACGTTAAGTACGCCGGGAATTTATTTAGTAAGCTATTATTTTCAAGGCGATCCAACTGCCGGAAATGAAACAATTTCAGTGAGGCTTACTTTAAATGGAATACAAGTCGCAGGGAGTTTTATTTTTTATGTTACAGGAGGTACTTTTATATTAGAACCAGCAGTTTCGAATACGATGGTCATTGAAGTTACTTCTTCAAATGCAACTTTGTCTTTACAAAATGGTCCGTTAGCTATCGGGCATGTAACGACATTATCTGGTGTGATAACAGCTAGTTTAAATGTATTAAAAATAGTTTGATACGTTAGTTATAACGGGGGAGATGCTTGTGAAGAATCAAGATAAGTGTAGTAAGTTTCAAGCACCTATTCCTTTTCCACCGCCAGGTATTACGGGGCCCACTGGTCCAACCGGTCCAACTGGTGCTTTAGGTGGACCAACTGGACCGCAAGGAATACAAGGCGTACAAGGTCCAATCGGTCCAACCGGCCCACAAGGAATACAAGGAGTGCAAGGGGTGCAAGGAGAAAATGGTCCAACCGGCCCAACTGGCCCAACAGGAGCCACTGGGATAACTGGTCCGACAGGTTCTGCAACTGGCCCGACTGGAGCAACCGGTCCAACTGGTCCACCAGGAGGTCCAACTGGTCCAACCGGTCCAGCAGGATCACCAGGGGGTCCAACTGGTCCGACTGGAGCAACAGGGGCAACAGGAGCGACCGGAGCAACAGGAGCGACTGGAATTCAAGGGGTACAAGGAATACAGGGACCGACCGGAGCAACTGGTGTAACAGGTTTGCAAGGAGTACAGGGACCAATGGGGGCAACGGGTCCAACGGGTGATCAAGGCATTCAAGGTCCACAAGGGATACAAGGAGTAACCGGTCCGACTGGTCCGCAAGGTCTACAAGGAATCCAGGGACCGGTAGGAGCAACCGGTCCGACTGGTCCACAAGGAGTGCAAGGGGCACAGGGGCCAATCGGTCCAACCGGCCCTCAAGGGATACAAGGCATACAAGGTGAGCAAGGAGTAAGGGGAGCGACCGGTCCAACTGGTTTACAGGGGCTACAAGGAATCCAAGGTCCGAGTGGTCCAACCGGTCCTCAAGGAGTGCAAGGCGTACAAGGTCCGAGTGGCATAACAGGTCCAACTGGTCCTCAAGGAATACA
The DNA here is from genome assembly GCF_008274905.1 of Bacillus sp. JAS24-2. Lineage (NCBI taxonomy): Bacteria > Bacillati > Bacillota > Bacilli > Caryophanales > Bacillaceae > Bacillus > Bacillus sp. JAS24-2. Next base: position 3,134,997 of record NZ_CP031068.1, on the reverse strand, counting down.
AGGTATTCAGGGACCACAAGGAAGTATAGGCCCAACCGGTCCTCAAGGAATACAAGGTGTGCAAGGTCCACAAGGCCCAACCGGCCAGGCGGGAGCAACGGGTCCTCAAGGAATTCAGGGAATACAAGGTCCAATTGGTCCAACCGGCCCCCAAGGAATTCAGGGGATACAAGGCGTGCAAGGTCCACAAGGCCCAACTGGTCCAACCGGTCCTCAAGGTCTACAAGGAATAACTGGTCAGGCGGGTCCAACCGGTCCAACCGGTCCAACCGGCCAGGCGGGAGCAACGGGTCCTCAAGGTCCACAAGGAATTCAAGGACCACAAGGAGCAACCGGTCCAACTGGAGCAACCGGCCAGGCGGGAGCAACGGGTCCTCAAGGTCCACAAGGAATCCAAGGACCACAAGGGGTAACGGGGCAGGCGGGAGCAACCGGCCAGACGGGAGCAACGGGTCCTCAAGGTCCACAAGGAATCCAAGGTCCACAAGGGATAACGGGTCCAACAGGAGTAACGGGCCAGACGGGATTGACTGGTGCAACTGGACCGACCGGAATACAAGGCATACAAGGAATAACAGGAGCGACAGGGGGAACAGGAGTAACAGGCCCAACAGGTGCCACGGGTCCAACAGGCTTAACTGGAGCAACAGGATCATCTGCTATATCGACAGGTGGCGGATATTTCTTTTCTACATCAACAAGCACAATTGCAGCAAGTGCCAACATCCCAATTAATTCTGGATCCACTGTATATGGAACTGGTGTATCTTTAACTAGTGCTACGACAGTCACAGTAACGACGCCAGGAATATATTTAGTAAGCTACTATTTTCAAGGGGATGCAAATGGTGGGAATGAGACAGTATCTGTTAGATTGCTATTAAATGGAACGCAACTAACAGGGAGTTTTATACAAAACGTAACGACATCAACTGTAGTAATCGAACCAGCCATTTCAAATACACTTCTTGTGAATGTGACGAGTGCCAATTCAACATTAATATTACAAAATGGCCCGTTAGGTGTAGGGCATGTGACTACTATAGCAGGTGCGATTACAGCAAGCTTAAATGTAGTGAGAATTTTATAAAGAATATAAAAAACACAAGGAATGTCTTTGTAAGACACACCTTGTGTTTTTTAATATTAAATAAACATTTTCTTTATCTTTTCGGTTGAAAAATATGCTGAAAGAAGTATTTGTGATGTAAGTTATCTACAACCTTATTTGCTTGATATGTGCGTTGTTTTTCAATTCGAAGTCTTTGCTCCATCATTTTAATTGCGTGATCAGATAAACGTAACATAATACATTCTCCTTTTCTATAAATATAGGTGACTATTTGATATCGATCCCATATTTATAATTAAGGAGGCAAAATGTGTAACATAGGCAAAAAGCACCTTCCTCTCCCATTACGCTTACGAGGTTAGCTGTCGGACTCGGGAAGTGAGAGTTTCCCTACTTAAAAAAGATTCGCCCCAAGTAGCATAGCTACAAAAATGGTTCCCCCGCTCCAAAATTTGGACTCAGCAAAAGGTTTTATAAAGTAAAAAATAACATAAAGAAGCGAACAAGTCAAATTATTTTGTGTATTCTGTCTTTTTTAATTGCGCAAGAATCATACCGTCAGGAAGTATTGTATCTGATACTGTAATGAATCCGTGTTTTTTATATAAAGTAATAGCAGGGGTATTCGCTTTACCTGTTTGTACAATGTATGTCATTGAAGAGGGAAACATGTTAAATATATAAATTAGGAGTTTTGTTGCGATTCCTTTTTGAAAAAAATCGGGGGATACAACTAACCTGTGGATATCGATTAGTTTTTCTTCTTGTACAAAAGAAATAAAACCGACAAGTTTATTTTCAGAAAAATATCCATAGAATGTTTCAACACAACTTTGAATATCGTTTACAGTATCATATAAACGAGGTATGGCAGTGCTATTTAAGTAGTCTGCTTCAACTTTATAAGCTGGAATTTGAACCTGTAAAATGGATGTTGCTACTTCAAAAGAACTGGAATTTAACTTAAGAATCATAGATAATGAAGCCTCCTTTAAATATGGTATATGAATATAATTGCTTTATGGGTGAGTTTGACAATATTTTTCTTTTTTGCATATAATATATGTATCTCCATATGTAAAATAGTAGTAAATATATTTCTATAGTGAAATATGATTAGCAATGATAAATACATATGTTTGTATTAAATCATACAAACTATAATAGAAATGGAGGGCTAAAAATGGGATGGATTATCACATTAATAGTTGGTGCTATTATAGGTGCAATTGCTAGTTCTATAACGGGTAAAAATTTCCCGGGTGGTATGTTCGGAAATATTATCGCAGGTTTATTAGGTGCTTCGTTAGGTGGTAGATTATTTGGATCCTTTGGGCCATCATTTGGTGGGATTCATGTAGTGCCAGCATTATTAGGTGCAATCGTGTTAATTTTTATTGTATCATTTGTAGTGAAAGCTGCAAAGAAATAGATATATAGATTATGATGAAGAGCCCTGAATAAGGGCTTTTCATCATTCGAAGAGGTGGTTTCATTGGAGAAAATAAATATAAGAAAAAGAGATAAGTTAAGAAAGTTTTTTAGAGAACAAAATTATTTGGCGGTATTACTTGGATTTGCGTTATTGTTCATTAATATTTTATTGCTAACAAAAATATCATTTGTTTTTACACCGTTTATCGTATTTTTAAAAACAATTTTCTTCCCAGTACTATTAGCAGGCGTACTATTCTATATTTTACATCCATTCGTTTCGCTTTTAGAAAAGAAAGGTGTTTCAAGAATCGTATCGATAGCTTCTATATATTTAATCGTACTAGGATTATTTGTATTTTTAGTTGTAACGGTTATCCCTATTATTAAAGATCAAATTGATGCATTAATTGATAACTTACCGTATTTTGGCCATGAGATTGAACAAGCAGCACGTAGATTCGGGGAAAGTAATTTACTCGGTAAAATTCAGGAGAATTTAAATATTAATGTTGCGAATATGGTAAAAGACTATACAGTTGATTTTACAAAGTCATTATCATCAGTAACTGGGAATGTAACTGGATTTTTGAGTACTGTTACAGAGGTTGTTTTAACATTTGTAATGGTTCCATTTATATTGTTCTATCTTTTAAAAGATGGTGAACAATTGCCGAATCACTTCTTAAAGTTCATTTCAGAGCAAAGACAACCAGCAGCAATGAGAATACTAGATGATATGCATTATGCGATTAGCTCGTATATTAGAGGTCAAATTATCGTGAGCTTATTTATCGGTATTATGCTATTAATTGGTTATCTTATTATTGGTATTAAATATGCGGTATTACTTGCGATTTTAGCGATGATTGTAAATATCGTTCCGTACGTAGGACCAATTATCGCGATTACACCAGCGTTAATTATCGCATTCATCGACTCGCCAGCAATGGTGTTAAAAGTAATTATCGTTATGATGGTTGTACAATTAGCAGAAGGTAAATTTATTTCTCCGCAAGTTATGGGTAAAAAGTTAGATATTCATCCGATTACTATCATTTTTATCATTTTAACTGCCGGAAACTTATTCGGGATTATGGGCATTATTTTAGCCATTCCAGGATATGCGATATTAAAAGTGTTAGTTACGCACGGTTATAGATTTGTTAAGTTGAATACGTGAAAAAAGAGCTAAAACAGTATTATCTGTTTTAGCTCTTTTTTATTAACAATTCATTTGCATATTGGCGTGCCCATTGATCCGCTTCTAATATAGCATCTAGTGAAGGATCTTTTACGTTATGATGAGCTTCAACTGTTTTGTAAATTGTTTTTTCAATATCGAAAAAGGCAATTTCATTTTTTAAGAATAGTGCATTCGCAATTTCATTTGCTGCATTTAATACAGCGGGAGTAGTACCACCGATTTTGCCACATTCATATGCGTATTGTAGACAAGGGAACTTCTCTAAATCTGGTTTTTCAAAATGTAAACTACCGATTTCTAATAAATTTAATTTTTCATAGGAAGAAGGTAGCCGAGTAGGATAGTGAAACGCATATTGAATCGGCATTCTCATATCAGGAGCACCGGGCTGTGCCATAACTGATCCATCAATAAATTCTACTAAAGAATGAATGATACTTTCTTTATGAATCATTACATCAATTTTTTCATATGGAATATCAAATAGCCATCTCGCTTCCATTACTTCGAACCCTTTATTCATTAATGTGGCAGAATCAATCGTTAGTTTTGCGCCCATTAACCAGTTTGGGTGCTTTAAAGCATCTTTTGCTTGTAATGTTTGCATTTCATCACGTGTTTTATCACGGAATGCACCGCCAGAAGCTGTAACGATTAATTTCTCAATTTCTTTATTATTTTCTCCGTTTAAACATTGGAAAATAGCTGAATGTTCGCTATCTACTGGAATTAAGCGACATCCGTTTTGTTTCGCTAGTTCAGTTACGATATGTCCAGCTGCAACTAACGTTTCTTTATTAGCGATGGCAATATCTTTCTTCGCCTTTAATGCTTCAATCGTTGGAAGTAGTCCGGAAACTCCGACAACAGAACTTAATACAAGATTTGAATCAGGGTGAGTAGCTACCGCAATTAAGCCATCAGTTCCGTATGTGATTTTTGTATTCGCTGAAATACGCGTACGAAGCGTGTCTGCTAAGTCTTTTGTTGCAACGCTTACAATACGAGGTTGAAACGTTTTGATTTGTTGCTCAAGAAGATCGATATTATAATTTGCGGTTAAACCGACGATTTTGAAATGTTCAGGATGAGCTGAAACGACATCTAATGCAGATGTGCCGATGGATCCTGTGGAACCTAAAATGGATATATATTTTACCATGAAAAAACCTCCAAAGTTGTTTCGAATATTTCTGCAAACCTATATAATATTAGACAATTGAAGTGGAAATTCCTGCTATATAAAATAGAAAATTCGGGTTTGTTTGGAAGTGAAATGTGATAAACTGTAAAAAATAACGAAAAAGCAATGAAAGAGAAGAGTACATATTCGAAACTTTTCAGAGAGCTGATATGTGGTGAGAATCAGTAAGGGATGAATATGGAATGGACTCTGGAGCTTCTAACTGAAATGAGTAGGTAAAGACGGTTACTTCACGTTATTGAAGTATGAAGTGAGCTAATGATAGCTAATTAAGGTGGTACCGCGGGAGTCTCTCGTCCTTTTTAAGGATGAGGGGCTCTTTTTATTTTGCGAAAGGAGGAGTTAGTGTGAGTGAAAAAATAATGTTAACAGGAATTAAGCCGACAGGTTATCCGCATTTAGGGAATTATATTGGTGCGATTAAACCTGCATTACAAATGTCAAAGAATAATGAAGGAAAAGCATTGTACTTTATAGCTGATTATCATGCATTAAATGCTGTGCATGATTCAGAAAAGTTCAGCAGTTATACGAAAGAGGTAGCAGCTACTTGGTTATCGCTTGGACTTGGGGAAGATGTTGTTTTTTATCGGCAAACAGAAGTACCAGAAATTCTAGAATTAGCTTGGATTTTAGCTTGCCTAACTCCGAAAGGTCTTATGAACCGTGCTCATGCGTATAAAGCGAAGGTGGAGCAAAATAAAGAAGCGGGGTTAGAGGTCGATGCAGGAGTGAATATGGGGTTATATACGTATCCGATTTTAATGGCAGCTGACATATTATTATTTCAAGCTACCCATGTACCAGTTGGAAAAGACCAAATTCAGCATATTGAAATTGCGCGTGATATTGCGACGTATTTTAATCATACATTTGGCACGACATTTACACTTCCGGAGTATGTCATACAAGAAGAAGGAGCTATTTTACCTGGTCTTGACGGAAGGAAGATGAGTAAAAGTTACGGAAATGTGATCCCATTATTTGCAGAGCAAGAAAAACTACGAAAGTTAATATTTAAAATCAAAACAGATTCTTCACTTCCAAATGAACCGAAAGAACTAGAAACCTTATTTACAATTTATAAAGAATTTGCGACAGAAGACGAAATACAGTCATTACGTGAAAAATATGAGACTGGAATCGGATGGGGCGATGTAAAAAAAGAGTTGTTTCGCGTTGTAGATCGAGAGTTAGCTGGACCTCGTGAAAAGTACGCAATGTATATGAATGAGCCGGATTTATTATATGAAGCATTAGAAAACGGTGCTGAGAAGGCACGCGCTATTGCAAAGGTAAATTTAGCGGAAATTAAAAAACGGATTGGATTTGAGAGGGAACGTTAAGCGTTCCCTTATTTTTTTTGATAATCTGTAATAATCCTCTCAATAACAGAGGGAAGATTATTAGGTAATTCATTAAGTGAAAAGAAGCGTAGTTCTTTTGATTCACTTTGATCGCATACAAGTTCACCATGAAATTCTCGGCAAATATAAACAACGAGTACACCGTGTACTTGATCGCCGTTTGGATAGATTTGAAAGAAGTCTGGCCCTGAGTATGTACGGAATAGTTCTGGATTTTTAATAATAAGTCCAGTTTCTTCAAACACTTCTCGTTTTAAAGCATCTTCTAACGTTTCGTTATATTCTAGGGCACCACCAATAATGCTCCAGCGGTTAAAATCTGTACGGAGCTGCAGCAATACTTCATCTTTTTCATTTAATATAATGGCGTGTGATCCTATTAGAATAAGTGGATGATTTCCTACTAGATTTCTCATATCTTCAATATAACCCATGTCATTGCTCCTTATATTTAATAATAGTTAGGAATTTCTTTTAACATTCTTTCTGTTTTACGTGCTGTAAAGGCTAAGTTATGGTCGTCTTTCGTTCTGAAAAATAATGTGCGTAAAAAGGTTTTAATATTGGCACATAAAATACAATACTCATTAAGCGAAAGGCGTTTTCTAATTTGAGGAAGCCTTTTTATTTTTTTATGAATAATAGAAATTAACTCGTTTTGAGGAAAATCATGATACAGCATTGCTAGTAATGGAGTAACAATGCGTTCATCTTCGTTATTATGAAAAAGGTCAGATGGAATAAAGATTTTATTTAATAAACAATGAATTAATTCTTCGTACCATTCAAAAGTTGTATACGTATTATGAACAATTTCAGTAAAGGCATCAGATACGTGAGCAAGACAATGAGCCCATCCTTTATTTTCGATATAGCCCCGAAAATCCGTTTCTAAGTTTGTGTATGTAATGAGTTTATTTTTTATTTCTTCGATATCCTCCTCTGTACAAAAGTAGTGCGAATTAGCGAATTGGAGTATTAACGCAATTAACGAAACAGTGTAAGAACGTGTGAAAACCCCATCTGTATGTGGGGAGTAAATGTCACAATATAAATACTCATCACTTAAACAAGTTTGCAGAAGTAATTTCAGCTGATCGTCCATAAGGAATTCATGATGAATGAAATGCGCAAAACATTTATATATAAGTTGGTAACGAACGTAGCTATCAGTCGTTCCGATATACTGAAGCATGTTCAAAGTTAACTCATTTACGTCTATATGCTGTAGTTGCGTATAGTCATTTTGTTGTATAAGCTCTAACTGTTGTTGCAATGCTGTAATATCCACTGGAGAACCTCCTCCGCACTTTAAAGATGCGATCTTTTCTAGTATTCTATATATTCAAGGACAATCCTGCTCATGCAAGGAGAACGATTAGAAATTCGAGTATGATATAGATGAGGGAAGAATATGACGACGATAGAACAGTTAGAAAAACATTTTAAAATAAGAAGAAGTGCTTCTTCTATTATGATAAAAGAAAATAATGCAGAGATTTTTACAGAAGAGCAATTAGAGGAAATGATGCAATATTGCGTTGCTGAAGCTAAAAAAAGTGAATTAGAAAAACTACATTTTGAAATCTCTTCAAAAAGTCCAAATTATGATGTGTATAAAAAATGTTTTGAAACGTATTCATTTGAATATGTTACGGAAAACATGATTGTATTTAAAGATATATATGAAGTAGAAGATGTAGAAAGTGAAATGGATTTTAAGCTTATTGAAGAAGTTGGAGAAGAGGCTTTTTATTCACTGTGGAATGAAGCGACGGGAGAACCAGTCGCTCATGATCAATTTGTGCATATGATGCTACAAGAAATTGGTGAGCAATGGAAAGAACATTGCTTAACAGCGAGTGTCGATGAAGAGCCGATAGGAATTGTAATCCCGCATATTGAAAGAGGTACGTTAGAAGAAGGGAAACTTATGTACTTCGCAGTTACTCCAAATATGCGTAATAAGGGATATGAAGCGGCATTATTTGCAGGTGCGATGTTTGTCTTAAAGGAAATAGGTGCATCTTATTATATTGGTGAGACAAATATACAAAATGAATGGATGAAGGATGTTTTTGAAAAGAATGGATGTCAGCTGCTTAGTTCAACTGAGAGATATGTGAGAAAGTTTTAGGAGGATGAATGATGTATACTCTCGAACTCGTATAGCGGGAGGGGACTATATATGTTAAAGCAATCCATGCATTCATTCGTGTTATTGTATCCAAATGTATTGTTAGAAGGCTGGAATGTTGAAAAAGTTTCAGAACGTTATGAAGGTGAAAAGTGGGGAACTTTTTGGTTTCAGGTTGTTACTCCAACTGGGATGTTTCGAGTAAAGGAATTTTTTCTCGATATAATGGAACCAGCATTTCTGGATAGCTGTATTTCTCAAGCAAAAGGAGATTCTTTTCAATATAAAGGGCTTGTGTATTGGAAAGGTATAAATTATAAAGGAAAAGAAAGTTACGTTACATCTATATGGAAAACACAAGTTGAAATTTCTGTTGATCATGGATATGTAAACCAAGACGAAATGGAACGATTTCTATTTGAATTACAACCAGTAAATATGGAGCTTGGGAAAACGATATTACATACATCATTTCACTTATTAAGCTTTCAAGCGAAGAGAAGTGAAATGGGTGAGATAGGAAGATGTAGAGAGTGGAATGCTCCAGATGACGTATCCTATGTAAATTTGTTAATTCATGAAAAACTAAATTGGAAACTTGAATCGGTCGGTTTCGGAAATGACGAAACGCAGTATGTATACTGGGACGAAGTTAATAAACTATATGCACTTTGGGTTTGTAGACATAAAAACAAAGCGTATTATCCTATTTCTTCATGGACAATGAACTATGGCCCAAAACAAATTATAAACGGGTTAGAGTTTTATCCGCACCCTAATCGCGGAACAGTTGTATACGAAGATTTAGGTAATGAACAAATCGCATACGTATTTCGCGGTAATCCATGTACAAATTTTGAACAAGTAAAAGAACTTTTCGCCTGTTTGTAAGATAAAAAGAAAAATGAGAACGACAAAGTAGATATTTGTATAATACAATAGAGTGAGATTCGATTATATGAGAAAGCGTTGGTGAAAGAATGGGACAGCAAAGAAATTGGTTACAAGCAACTGTAGAAAGAAATAAAGATAATACGTTACAAATAAAGTGGGAAAATAATATAGAAGAAGTTCGTATTTATTGGAGTACTTCACCAGATCATATTGAAGAAAATGGAGAATTACTTGCAACAGTAAATGGGGAATTATCATATACAATTGAAAACCCCAGTGAAAATGAACGTCCATATTTTAGATTAGTAGGAAGTAATGGACAAGCAGTAACAGTAGCCGAGCGTAGATTGCCATTACAAGGTGCGTTTAACTTCCGTGATATGGGAGGATATGAAACGACTGAAGGCCGTAAAGTAAAATGGGGCAAATTATACCGCTCTGAAGAATTAGCAGGGCTAACTGAATGGGATATTGCCTATTTACAAAAGTCTGGTTTAAAGTTAATTTGCGATTACCGTACAGACTTTGAAGTGAAGCATAAGCCGAATCCAGAAATTACGGGTGCTCGTCAAGTGTGCTTACCAGTTATGCAAGACTTAGCGAAAGACTTAAATATAAATGAGTTTTTCCAAGTTGGTGACCTTTCTATGTTAGGAAAACCAGGTGAGTATCTTGTGAAAATGAATCAAGATTTCGTAAGTGGTAACGAGGCATTCGTGAGCTTCTTAAACTTAGCGCAAAACCCGGAAAACTTACCGTTAGTAAACCACTGTACAGCTGGAAAAGATCGTACTGGATTTGGTTCAGCATTATTACTACTTTTACTAGGTGTACCAGAAAAAACAGTAATGGAAGACTACTTACTAAGTAACGGATTCCGTGAAAAGCTAAATGAAAAAATGATGGCCTTTTTAGGTGCGAAATTACAAAACGATGAGAGCAGAGCGATATTAGGTGCAATGTTTGAAGCACGTGCTGAATACTTGCAAGCTGCGATTGGTGAAATTCAAAAGCAATACGGATCAGTTGAAGCATACGCTGAAAAAGCTCTTGGCTTTACGAAAGAGTCGTTAGAGGAAATGAAAGAGTTATTGCTAGAAGATTAATAATGAGAAGGAGGCTGAGCGGATTAGCCTCCTTTTACTATTGTTGCTATAATTTTGTTAATGAGGATGTTGTGCACAGAGGAGAAAATGGATGAAAAGAACTTAAGAATCGGGGGATAAAATGATTCATACACGTGTAAAAGCAGAGGGGTTAAGAGAGAAGCTGGCAACAATACTAAGTCAAGAGTATAAGGAACTAGCTATTCAAGATTTAAAGGTGATTGGAACGGGAGTGCAAAATATTGTTTTTCAAGGAGATTCAGAAAAGGGGTCTTTGGCATTTCGAGTACCGTGGGAAAGAGAAGTGGAAAATATAAATGAAGACTTATTTAACAGTCGGATTTCGTTGCAAAAGGAAGCGGAGCTGTCTAAGTATTGTCATTCAAAAGGTATTCCAGTACCAAGGATACACGGATTGCATCTTTCAACCGAACTTGATTTTTTAATTTCGGATTGTGTGTATGCTGATCATATGCCAATTTCCGCATGCAAAATAGGGGAGTTAGTGAGCAATCTTCATAGTATGCCAATTGATGGTTTGTATTACAAACAAAATATTAGAGAGCCTATTAGTAAGTATATAGCAGAACGAATTGTGAAACGGATAGAAGGGTTTAATACAATCACGAACTGCAAAATTAATCTTCCGGATACAAAAACAATTGAATATATTCTTAGTACAGCAGATCATGTAAAATGTTTATTACATATGGACATTCGACCAGCCAATTTAATCGGGTATAATGGAGAAGTTAAAGCAATAGTTGATTGGGATAATGCTTTAATTGGTCATCCATTGCTGGAGCTTATGAGAATAGCTGAAACAAATGAGGTTAGTTGGGATGAATTTAAAGATGGATATAAGAATGATAGTATCTTTAATGTTACTCCTCATATTCTTAGTTTATTTTATAGACTAGATACAGCAGTCATGCTAGCAAATTTATTTATAGCACATTTGAAAATAAAAGATAAAGGTGTATTCTATAAAGAGCGGGTTAAAGCGCTTCATCACGACATATATAAAAACTTATAAGCAATGAGAACGAAGCTTTTAAAATAGGAATTGAGGAGAACATCATGAAATACAAATTTATATTATTCGACGTAGACGATACATTATTAGATTTCCCTGAAACGGAAAGACACGCATTACATAATGCGTTTGTACAGTTTGGCATGCCTACAGGGTATAATGATCATCTTGCAAGTTATAAAGAGATTAGTAATGGATTATGGAGAGATTTAGAAAATAAAATGATTACGCTAAGTGAATTAGCCGTAGAGCGATTTAGACAATTATTTGCACTTCATAATATAGCCGTAGATGCGCAGCAATTTAGTGATGTATACCTTGAAAATTTAGGGAAGGAAGTACATCTTATAGAAGGCGCAGTACAATTATGTGAAAATCTTCAAGATTGCAAGTTAGGTATTATTACGAATGGATATACGAAGGTGCAACAATCAAGAATCGGAAATTCGCCTTTATGTAATTTCTTTGATCACATTATTATTTCTGAAGAAGTTGGTCATCAAAAACCAGCGCGTGAGATTTTTGATTATGCATTTGAGAAATTTGGAATTACGGATAAATCAAGTGTACTAATGGTCGGAGATTCGCTAACTTCTGATATGAAAGGCGGAGAAGACTTCGGCATTGATACGTGTTGGTATAATCCGAGTTTGAAAGAGAATAAGACGAGTGTTAATCCGACTTATGAAGTGGAGAGTCTGCTACAAATTTTAGAAATTGTAGAAGTGGCTGAAGAAAAGGTAGCTTCATTTTAATTGTGCTGATATTTGTCGAAAAATCGATATATTTGAAAAATCGTTGATATATTGTAAGTTGTGATAGATATATTTGAAAAATCGCTCATATAAATTCATATACTAAGATATAGAACAAAAAATAGCGCTACTATACAAGATCATTCACGTGTTATAATGCGTGAATTAAATATGCGTATATAAATAGTCTCTCAGAGTGATGCGATGTCATGTATGATTAGTGTAACAACTAGAGGTGAATAAAGGATGTTAACGTTTTTATTTGAGTTAGATAAGAGTATCCCGCAGAAGGATGAGCCACGGTATGATGCTTATTCAAAGGGCTTTATCGAAGGAGATGTAACGATTTGCGCGAGTGACAGCGTATTTTTTCAAAAATCATGTATGAAGGTTGCAGAGCTGGGCATTTATTTAGGTCAGTGGATGGAACAAGTTCAACATGGGCAGAACGTGCCTATGAAATATGAAACGGCTGACCGTGAAGAGGTAATTCTTGGTTTCTTCTATGAAGAGGATCATAATCAATGGAATGTTTTTTCCAGCTGGCAAGAATTTGAACTTCAAGAGCGTATAGCTACTACAACATTAATAGAGAGTGTTCAACGCTATTTGTATGAGCTAAATAAAGAACTGCGCATGATAGAATATCCTGTGACGTTTGATCAGTACTTAAGAGGAGAGCGAATGATGCAGCTCTCTTACAAACGACCGTGTGATAGCAAAGCAGATACGACACCGATAGAGGTTTATAATGGAAGTGAGCAAGTAGGCGTAGTAAGGGGCTATTATAAAAATACGCTGATGAGAGTGCTGGATTTCATTCCAAAAATTGGTAGTAATATTATTTATGAAATAAAGGATAGTAAGGACAATATTCGCGTCATTGCAAAGGATGTAAGTAGGCAGCGCCAAAGAAGGATTTTAGTAACGTACAAAGATAATCATGATGCAGAGCATGAAATACTTGTATGTGACGGAAAGTTATTGGATGCAAATTTCTTATTTACCTTTACATATAAGGCAGAAGAATATGTTGTTCATAAAACTTCATTTGGAATGGGAAAGTTATTACGAAAGGGCTATGTAATTGCAGATTGGAATATTCGTCTTGAGGAAGATATGTATTACATTGAGATGAATGTATATGATGAAGATTACATGCAGGATCAATACTTGCTATTAGGCGTATTTCATGCGGTTTTATATGGATAATCAATGAGAAATACCGTCATTCTTCTTGGAAAGAATGACGGTATTTTTTTATGTGATTCTTGTGACTGGACGTCTTTAATCAATCCTCAAAAATAAAAATCTCATCAATCGTACTATGTAATGCCTTCGCTATATCGTGAGCAAGTTGTAAGGAAGGATTGTATTTACCTTTTTCGAGATGACTAATTGTTTCACGTCGCACACCAACGCTCTTCGCTAAATCTTCTTGTGTCATGTTCAATTTGGCACGGTATTCTTTTATTCTCGTTACGAACGCCATGGTGCATCTTCCATTTCATCAATTGGTTTATCGAAAAAGAACATAGAAAAGCCGAATGTAAGAATGAGTGTGCCGAAAATAAGAGCGATATCAATCTCTTGTAGCGTAGGGTTTGGAAATAACATTTCAATAAACATAATGATTGTGGTAGTTAGTAACGTAACGATAAATGCATTGCGACACGATTTATTGACAATTTGTTCAAACAGTTCATCGTGTTGAACTGTTCTATACGATGTGAAAAAGGAGAAGAAACAGAACATAGTAAACAATCCTTTTTCATAAAAAAATCCGAGGAAACCGAAGAAACCGAGAAATCCTAAATATTTTATCCAAGTTGTTTTCATGATAGGTCCTCCTTATGTTGTTAGAAATAAGTCACGTTATGTTATAAATATATCGCAATTGGATAGGAATGGTAATAATAGTTTTCCAGTTTGCTTCATAATAATAGTAAAAAGAGGAAATATGCTGCGAAATAAAGAGGATAATATTGTAAAATGGTTGTAAGGAGGGGGAGGAAGAAATGCTAACTTGGATCATGATCGTTGTATTACTTGTAGTGATTACTGTCATTGCGACGGTGTTAATTGGGCGGAATGGTGATGCAAATTATAGCAAAGCGACAAAGGGGAATATTAAACGCTTAACAATGATTTATATTATACTAGCTGTCGTTTTAGTTGTTGGATTAGGGGTGTATATTTATTTTAAAGGTTAAATAAACTGAAAAATGTAAAAATCTTAAAATAGAAGTATGCTATAATATCAATATAGTTATTTGGTAATTAAGGAAAGGATTGGATGGAATGATTGAAATTACGAATGTGTCAAAAAGTTATAATGGGTCTACCTATGCAGTAAAAGACTTAAGTTTATCTGTACCTAGCGGCGAAATCTTTGGATTTTTAGGACCGAATGGTGCGGGTAAATCAACGACAATTAAGATGATTACTGGCATTCACGGGGTGGACAAAGGGACTATTACGATTAACGGAAAAAATATTATGGAAGAGCCGATGGAAGCGAAGAAGACGTTTGGTTATGTACCAGATAGTCCAGATATGTTTTTACGATTAAAAGGAATTGAATATTTAAACTTTATGGCCGATATGTATGAAGTGCCGAAAGAAGTACGACAAGAACGAATAGAGTCTTTAGCGAAGAAGTTTGATCTTTATAATGCTTTATCTGATCAAATTCAAAGTTATTCGCACGGTATGAGACAAAAAATCGTTATTATTGGTGTGCTCGTACATGAGCCAGATGTATGGATTTTAGATGAACCATTAACTGGGCTTGATCCGAAATCTGCATATATTTTAAAAGAAATGATGAGAGAACATGCGGATAAAGGAAAGATTGTATTCTTCTCTACACACGTATTAGAAGTGGCAGAAAAATTATGTGACCGCGTCGCGATTATTAATAAGGGAAACCTTCAGTTTAAAGGGAATTTAGATGAAATGAGAGATCATTTTAAATCCAATGAATCACTTGAAAAAATGTTCTTGGAGATGACGGGCAATGAGTAAAATTTGGACGTTAACGAAAGTATTATTGAAATTAAATTATGCAGATTTTATAACAGATAAGAAGAAGCGATGGGCGTATGTATTTTCATTTGCAGCTATTTTATTTGTCGGCTTTTTACTGTTTGGTTCTATCACGCATGCAATGTATGAGGGAATGATACATTTAGGGCAAGATCCAGGAATGATTATCGCAATGGGACTTGCGATTGCGAGTATATGGGTATTTTTAATGAGTATTACGAACATTTTAACTGTATTTTACTACAGCAATGACATTGAAATGTTATTACCATTACCATTAAAACCAGCGCAAATTATTTCAGCCAAATTTTTAACAGTATTAATTACACAATACGTAATGAGTTCATTTATTTTATTACCGATCTTTATTACGTACGGTTTAAAAAGTGGCGCATTTATTACATATTACATATATATGATTTTCATTTACTTACTCTTCCCAATTGTGCCGTTAGTACTAGCTTCGTTACTGATGACAGTTATTATGAGGTATACAAATATAGCGAAAAATAAAGACCGAGGAAATATATTTATTGGAATCGTAAGTATACTATTTATTGTAGGAATTAACGTATTTTTGCAGTGGAAAAATAAAAGTTCGTTTTCTGAAGATGCAATTGCGGATTACCTTGCAAACAACCAGTCTTCTCTTTTAGTACAAATGACAAACTATTTTCCAACTACATATTTTGGAGCAGTAGCATTAGTAGAAAATGCAAATTGGAAGGGACCTTTATATGTAATAATCTTTGCAGTTATTTCATTTGTCTTCTTTGTGTTGTTTTATTACATAGCAGAGCGTACATATTTAAAAGGGGTTATTGGACTTTCAACGAGTACAGCAAAGAAACAAGTTATTTCGGCGGAAGGTTTACAGAAATCAACAGTACAAAGTTCGCATTTAAAAGCGTATGTGAAAAAAGAATTTAAAACGTTATTCCGTACACCACAATTTTTCTTAAATTGCATTGTACAAACTTTCGTTATGCCAATTATGTTGTTCTTTATTTTATTTGTGCAAGATGGAAATTTAAAGTTTATTACAGAGTATATTAACAATCCAGAGACAACGGGATTTGCAATTGGTGTTGGCCTTTGTGCATCGTTATTTTTAATGGGTAGTAACGTCATTGCAACAACGTCATTTTCGCGAGATGGAAGCTCTTGGTTTGTGAATCGTTATTTACCAGTAAAGGCTTCGGATATCTTTTTTGCGAAAGCAATCACTGCTTGGTTAATTAATGTGATCATTTTAGCAGTATTCGGTATTACGATGGCAGTTGTAGCTGGGATTTCTCCAGTCTTTATGATACTGTGGTTTTTACTAAGTGCGAACGGGTTGTTATTAATTAATTTAATCGGAACACGCTGGGACGCGCAAACTGCAGATATTCATTGGGATACAGAGCAGAAATTATTTAAAAGTCGATATACAACTTTGTGGAATTTTTTAGCTAATATTTTAATAGCTTTAATTATTGTGGGGGGAGTAAGTGTATTATACTTCTTCCTTCATGTCGGACTGTGGGTTATGTTTATCGTTTTATTTGTAATGTTTACGATTGTAAATTATATCTTTATTAAAATGTTAAAATTAGGTGCTGAACGTATACTGTCAAATATTCAATAAGAAGATAGATCCTCTGTATTCATGCAGGGGATCTGTGTATAGATGGAGGAGAAAAAGGTGAAGAAAATAGCAATTGTAACAGGGGCAACTCGTCTGAATGGAATTGGTGCAGCTGTATGCAAGGTGCTTGCTCAAAAAGGGATAGACATTTTTTTCACGTACTGGCCAAAGTATGATAAAGCGATGCCATGGGGAATGAGTGATCAAGAACCCTTTTTGCTGAAAAAGGAAATTGAAAGTTACGATGTTCGATGTGAAATGGCAGAAATCAATTTATCGCAGTCTTATTCGCCAAATCGTTTGTTTTATATGGTATCAGAACGGTTAGGTGATCCATCTATTCTAGTTAATAATGCAGTATATTCTACTCATACGAGGATTGAGGAATTAGATGTAGAGCAGTTGGATAAACATTATACAGTTAATGTTCGGGCTACTATGCTATTAAGTTCATTGTTTATAAAACATTATTCACTTAAAACGGGCGGGAGTATTATTAATCTTACTTCAGGACAGTCAGTAGGTCCAATGCCAGATGAACTAGCATATGCAGCAACGAAAGGGGCAATTGAAGCATTTACAAAGTCAGTGGCACCAGTAGCGATGGAGAAGGGGATTACTGTTAATGCTGTTGATCCAGGACCAACAAATACAGGGTGGATTACAGAGGAATTAAAACATTATTTAGTATGGAAATTCCCGCAAGGTAGAGTTGGAGAAACGATGGATGCTGCGCGCTTAATTTCTTTTTTAGTAAGTGAAGAAGCGAAATGGGTTACTGGGCAAGTCATTCACTCGAATGGTGGTTATTCATAAAAATATTATGTTAACAAATGTTGAGAAACAAAAAACGAAAGAAAATTTTATTTTTTTGTATAAATAAAATGTCAAGAAAGATAAAAATTTGATAGAAGAGTATATCGTCATATGAAGATAGTGATTCTTAATGTGACAATATACTCTTTTTCTTTTACTTGCGAGCAGAAAAATGAAGTAGAAGAAACTCGAATATTAAAATGAGTTTATCAGTTTTTGTCCGTATTATTATGAAGATTACTGTCGGAAAGATGGTAATTCATGTGAAAAGGGATTTTTTAAGGGGAAATCGAATCGTAAAGGGGAGGATAAATTATGTAAAACATAGGGGGATTTATATGAAAATGAAAAAGGTCGCTATCGCATCGATTACAATTGGTACAATGCTTACTATGGCAGCTTGTAGTCCTTCAGCAGATAAAGAAACGGAAAAGAAAGAGCAAGTAACTGCGCAAAAGGATGGAGAAGCAAAAACGACAAGTGCAGATGAAGCTTCAAAAACAACGAAAGATACTGAAAAAGAAACAAATACTTCTTCAAATGAAAAAACAGATAAGGATGCAAAAAATACGAAAGAATCATCAGGAACAGAAAGTAACGGCAAAACGTCAACTCAAAACGAAAATGTAAAAACAAAAGAAAAAGAAACGACAGGAAAAACGAATGATCAAACGACTAGCGGGAAAACAGCAGATCAAAGCACAAGTACAAGCACAAACAATAACGGAAAGGCAACGAAAGATCCGAAGAAAAGTGTTGCTGTGAAAACGAATGTTAAAGAAGTTGTAGCATTAATTGATAGCTTGGACAAGCAGTTAGCTGCTAATCCGAAATTGGAAACAGTGAATAAGCTTGGCAAACAAATTAACGAAAAGTGGGATGTGATTGAAAAAGAGCTAGAAGCATCACATCCGACGGATTCTAAAACAATCGGTCAAAGTATGTATCCGTTAATTGTAGGGGCGGAGAAGGAAAAGATTGATGTTAATAAAATGAAATCATTAACGACGAAAACGAAAAAAGATTTAAATCAGTTATTGACGAAACTTTCATAGTTTCAAAAGCCTACTCCTGTGAGTAGGCTTTTTTTAGGTTGTTGTAATGTGCACAGTATAACTTATTTATTTTCATTTTCAATTACGATGCGAAAGGAACTGAATGCTTGTTGACTGACATAATCTTCTTCGCTAACTTTATAAGGAAATGGAAAAGCGACGAGTTGAAAATTACTTTCTTGATCCACTGAAGGCAATGTGAAATTAAAGATTTGTCTTGTTTCAGGTGCAACCTTAGTATAAACGACTTTTCTATTGTTAAATATTTCAACTTGTTTCCAATCTTTAAAAGCCACGATTGCGTAGGTCATTTCATCATTTGTTTCATTACCGTTTGATAAAATTAATTGCTTGCCTTCCTTTTCAAAGAAGACAGTTTGTAAGTTCTCTTCACGGTTCGTAACAAATACTGGTTCGTAAAGACCATCTTTTAAAATAGCATCTGGATCTATAAGGGGGAGTTTTATTTTTTCGTTTTCTTTCTGAAGAGGATGCATTGAATATCGCATACTTAGAATATCTTCTAAAATAGCTGCTTTATTTAAGTTATTATCTTTTAATTTGTATTCAGGTTTTTTTATTATTAAAAAGGTTAATTCACTTGCATTAGGAGAAGTGTGTAAAGAGATTTTCGTAGTCATTGAACTGTTTGGTTTCATATCAAAAAAATAGTGTGATATTTCATTAGTAGTATCTTCTATTTTAAAAGGTTTTTGTTCGTAATCTTCTAGAACAATTAATCCATATTTTCGGTTTTCATTAATAGTATGTACGAATGATAATGTTACATTAATTTTATTATCCTCACTAGTAATTGTACTGCCATTGTTAATATGTTGGCCTTGATTATCCTTCAATCCGTAAGAAATAGTATTGGTTTGTTGCTCGCGTTTATTTTCTATGGAAGGTGGATGAGGTTGTATGATTGAAGTATTGAACAAAATATAAATTGTAAGTAATGAAATAAGTAAAACACCGCTAATAATATATATTTGTTTCATAAATAGCACCTCAATATATGTAAAATATTAGAGAAAAAAGATATGCAAGATGCATATCTTTTTTCTCTTTCTTACCAGAAAGCTTTTGTTTCGTGATTCACATCATTATAACCACTTAATTTATAGGTATGATTACCGATAGCGTAATCATCTCCATAATAAATGCTTGTGTTGGTCGCTGTAGCACTTACAAAGGATGATTTTTTTGCACTATTACTTTTCGTATTTACTAATGAGCCATCGCCATTGAAAGTTCTTGCTTTTGCATAAACATAGTCTTCGGTCGTAGTTGATTTCGATTTAGCAACTGCATATGGGTTACCAAAAAAGGGAGTATATACGCTAATGTTAGAGTCATTCTTAGGTGCAGCTGCAATAGTCAAACTAGGAACACTAGATGTTTTTGTTGATTGAATTGTATCAAAGTCAACTAAAACGGGCTGCTTGTCTACAGTATCGATCTCTGAAGCACTTGCGTTATTAGTAAAACCAAAACCTAAAACCGCTAACCCTAAAGTTGTCACCGATAAAGATTTTTTCATATTCACTAATTTTCCCACCTTTTTAAATTTTTGAGTTCGAACTCAATTCATACAATATATGAAAATTTCGAAACTCTCAATGGTTTATCCCATACTTAACTTTTCTTTTACTTTCGATTCAACATGTCTTCATTTGCAAAAAAGCGAATATATCTTCTAATGCTTAGCCAGCAAGGGATACAGGTTTAATTTTATGAAATTCATGTAAATTTAAATCTATTCATGTCAGAATCTCTGTTATTTTTAAGTTCATATGGGAAACTTATTAAAAAAAGGATGGTGACAAAAATGACAATCGATCGAATTTGTACAATTGGACCCGCAAGTAATAATAAAGAAACATTAGCACAGTTAATAAAGAATGGTATGAAAATTGTTCGACTGAATTTATCGCATGGCACGCATGAAAGTCATAAAGACATCATTCGTTTAGTGAAATCATTAGATGACTCTATTAAATTTTTGGGTGATGTACAAGGACCTAAAATAAGATTAGGTGAAGTGAAGGGAGAGCAAATTACACTTCAGGCAGGAGATTCTTTTATTTTACATACACAACCAGTTACAGGGAGTAATACAGAAGCAAGCGTTGATTATGAAGGAATACCGAATGATGTGAAAGTAGACAGTAGAATTTTAATTAATGATGGAGAAGTTGAATTAATTGTTGAAAAGATAAGTACGGACAAAATAGAAACAAAGGTAAAAACAGGTGGCAATATCTCATCCCATAAAGGAGTTAATTTACCAGGTGCGGCTGTTCGTTTACCAGCTATTACAGAGAAAGATAAAAAAGATATTCAGTTTCTTTTAGAAGAGAATGTTGATTTTATCGCGTGTTCTTTCGTAAGAAAACCTAGTCATATAAAAGAAATACGAGATTTTATACAACAGTATAAAGAAACGTCACCTAATGTAATTGCAAAAATAGAAACGATGGAAGCAATCGAGAATTTTCAGGATATATGTAAAGAAGCAGATGGAATTATGATTGCAAGGGGCGATTTAGGAGTAGAGTTACCGTATCAATGCATTCCGCTTTTACAGAAAATGATGATTCAGGAATGTAATCGAACGAATACATATGTCATTACAGCAACACAAATGCTTCAATCTATGGTAGATCATTCTATTCCAACAAGGGCTGAGGTGACTGATGTGTTTCAAGCTGTACTGGACGGGACGAATGCAGTTATGCTTTCAGCTGAAAGTGCATCAGGAGAACATCCAATCGAAAGTGTGAGAACATTACGTCTCGTTTCAGAATTTGCGGAGCATGTTAAAAAAGATGGACCTTTTGCGATGAAAGATGTACTGCAATTACTGCGTGAGTCTCTGGATGAGTAATAAAAAGAGGGCGGATATGCATCCGCCCTCGTGTTTTTCATTCATACTATTCTTGCTCTTGCTCATCCAAAATCTTTTCAAACGCAGCAGATACTTTATCAAACTCTTCATCATTTTCAATGTATGAAAACTCATTATCTTCTTCTACTTTTAAAAAGAAAATATCAATGTCTTCCTCAGTTTCTGTTTGGATATCTTCAACAAAGGCAACTGCAATATATTCTGCGCCTTCGACATCCATCGCTCCAAGTACTTCTACTTCTTGCTCTTCGTTATTCTCATCACTAAGAGTAAACACTTCGCCAACTTCAATATCAGACATATTCATTCTCCTCCTGTTCGACTCTAAAAAATAGAGTGCTCAAACTGCATACATACTAATATATCTTTCCATGAAAAACCAAATTCATACATAAGAAAAACGACTAATAGTTCTTTAGTATAAGTATCCAGCTATTAGGAGCATTATTTGTGTGTGCTATATTACTTAATCCATTCAACAATTGTATCCATAGTCTGTCTTGTTTTATCACGTTTTGGATCTTCTTTACGGTAACCAAAGGCAACCATAACAGATACTTCAAGATTATCGCCCTGTATAATGCCTTCTTGACGAAGTAAAGAGTCTACTTTCTCTTTATCGAATCCTTCTATCGGACAAGAATCAATACCGATTTGAGCTGCGCTCGTCATCATATTACCTAAAGCAATATAAGTTTGTTTAGATGCCCAATCAAATACAGTACGATCGGATTGTAATAAGTTAAAATCTGTTTCCTGGAACTTTTTGAAGAATTCATATCTAATTTTTTGAGTGTCTTCAGGCAATCCAATAATATCGTTCATCATATATTTAATATACTCTGCATCATAATGCATATCTTTAATGTTTCTTGAAAGAACAATGACAAAATGACTAGCTGTTGCAAGTTGCCCACCAGCGCCCCATGAATACGGTTGTAGTTTTTCTCTTAATTCTTTATTTTGTACGACAATAAATTTCCAAGGTTCATATCCAAAAGAAGAAGGAGATAATCTGCCTGTTTCTAAAATGAATTTAAAATCCTCTTCTGAAATTTTGTGCATAGGATCGAACTCTTTACATGCATGTCTGAAATGAAAAGCCTCCATAATTTTCTCTTTTGTAATTTCGTTTGTATTTGTCATAAAAGTTCCTCTTTTCTTTAATTTATTTTGTAAGTAAATTATATTTTTAAAGTAACATAGATACAAGTACGCACATTTATGTGGTATAGTATCAAAAAAGATACTAATGTTAAGGGAAGGGATTTATTATGGATTGTTCAAATGAAAATAATATAAATTACCCATTTTTAAATAAATATTCTTGTCCAGTTGAAGCTATGGTTGAGGTGATTGGTGGAAAATGGAAAGGTGTTATTTTGTATCATTTATTAGATGGGAAAAAGAGGTTTAATGAATTAAAAAGATTAAAACCTAATATCACACAAAGAATGTTAACACTGCAGCTTAGAGAACTTGAAGCAGATGGCATCATACATCGTGAAGTATACCGTGAAGTGCCACCTAAAGTAGAATATTCGTTAACCGAGCTTGGTGAATCACTTCGTCCAATGATTCTATTAATGATGGAATGGGCAACTCATAATATGGAGAAAGTTTTGGAGAGTAGGAATGCACAAAATAAAAGTTAATAGATAAAAGTGGTATAGTAGAGAAGGATATGAATTTTTCTTAAATTGGTAGTGAAATTAGAAAACCATATATTATTAAAATAGGTAATTGGATGTTAAAGTTTTGTAAGATTAAATTGAGTATAATTATTTTATGTAAACTAATTGCCCGGTTATCTATCAAATGAAAAATCTATGTATCGTTGATATAGTGTAAATTATGATAGATATATTCGGAAAATCGTTAATATAATTTCACTTATGAAGGTGTTGTTCATTAAGGGAAAAGGGCTGTCATGCGCGGACAGCCCTTTTTTGTTTACCTGATTTACATTTTGAGAATACTTCACAGTCATAACGTAGTAGGCGTAGTAAAATATTTATTCAATGTATTATTTTTCAAAGAAGTAAGCGGAACCTTCATCTCACTACCTTCCTTCATATTCCGCAGCACAACAGTGTTTGTACTAAGTTCTTCTTCACCAATAATAAGCACATAAGGGATATTCTCTTTATTGGCATAATTAAGGGCACGTTTTAATTTGCGTCCTGCTAGTTCGAGTTCGATTTTTAAGGAAGTGGTAGAACGTAATTGCTGGGCAATTTGTAAGCATTGTAATTCTGTCCCGAGCGGGATGATAAATAGATCCGCTGTAGATGAGATTGTTTCTTTCTGCGATAGTGCTGCATAAATAACGTCTAAACCGAATGAAATACCGACTGTTGGATAGTTCATACTATCACCACGGAATGCTCCGATAATGTTATCGTAACGGCCGCCGCTACCTATGCTAGATGTAATTGAGCCATCTTTTAGGAAGATTTCATATACAGTACCTGTGTACATTGTCAGTCCTCTTGCTAAAAACGGATTGAATATCGTATTTTCATTTATTCCGAGAGCGATTAAATATTGCTGTAATTGTTGCAATTCGTTTACGCCATCGGCAACGAGTTGGTTATTGAAAGCTTCTTTAAAGTCAACAATTGTAAGCTTTAGACAAGATAATACAGTATTACATATTGTATCAGCCATTTCTTCAGAAATTCCGCGCTCTAATACATCTTTTCGTACACCATCAATCCCAATCTTTTCGATTTTGTCTAATGATAAAATGACGTCATTTGTTAATTCAGTAGGGATGTTAATGGCCTGAAGAATACCATTTAACAATTTTCGGTTATTATATTGGATCGATATCTCTAAGTTTAATGTTCGGAACAGCTCAAACGCCATGCTCATGAGTTCCGCTTCAGCCATGACTGATTCTACACCGACAATATCAACGTCGCATTGTATAAATTCACGAAATCTTCCTTGTTTAATTGGCCCATCTCGAAATACTTTCCCAATTTCATAACGTTTAAAAGGGAGGCGGAGGTTCGGGTTCATTGCCACAACTTTTGCGAATGGAATAGTTAAATCGTATCGTAAGGCAATATCACGTTTTCCTTGATCTTGAAGTGTATATATTTCTTTTAATATTTCATCACCACCGCCGTACTTGTAAGACATAAGCTCATACATATTTAACGTCGGCGTTTCTAAAGGTTTGCATCCGTATCGTCCAAACGTATCTTCACAAGCTCTTTTAATTTTATTTCGCAGCACTTGCTCCTCTGGTAAATAGTCTTTCGTTCCTTTTACATTTCTCATTTCTATCATAATCACTCCTTTTTTAAATTAAAAAAAGCTATGCAGGTATAAAAATACCCACATAGCTTTATGAACGCTTCGTGGGTCAACAGGAAAAGCCCTGTACCCACGAAGAAAAATTTTTCTTCGGATACACGGCGTTACGTATGATGATGAAGTTGGAAAGAAGTATTAACATTTCGCATGACAAATCTCTCCTTAACGTAAGTTTTTCCAAATTATATCAGATGATTTTTGAATTATCAATATTTTTAGTTTTGAAATATACGTGAAGTTATGTAGGAGAAATGGAAAAGGGTGTATAATAAAACTTAATAATATGAAATAACCTTTTAAGGAGAACGTTATGAAAAAAGATAAAACAAATGCGATGCGAATATTAGATAAAGAAAAAATTGAATATTCGATGATGTCATATGATCCAGACGATGGAAAAATTGATGGCGTATCAGTAGCTGAGAAAATTGGACGAGAAGTGAGAGAAGTATATAAAACGTTAATTGCTCAAGGGAATAGTAAAAATTATCATGTGTTTATCATTCCGGTAGATGAGGAACTAAATTTAAAAGCTGCCGCAAAAGCAGTAAGTGAAAAGAAAATTGAAATGATTCCCGTTAAAGATATTACGAAAGTGTCAGGATATATTCGCGGTGGGTGTTCGCCAGTCGGAATGAAAAAGCTATTTTCTACATGTATTGATGAAAGTGCCCAATCACTTAATACGATCATTGTAAGTGGAGGGAAAATCGGTATACAAATTGAGCTTAAAGTAGATGACTTGGCGAAAGTGACGAGAGCGCAGTTTGGTGAGATAACGAAGTAAATATACACAGAAAAAGAAGTTCTGATTTTATGGGACTTCTTTTTATTTTAGGGGGATGTTTCCTAGCGGTTGATTTTGTTAATGAAAGTTGATTTTAAATCCATATTTTGTGTGAAATAAAAAACATATAATAAAAGTATGAGGTGATACAGTGAGAGAAATTCATATTCATAAAATCATTGCAGATAAGAGAAAAGAAAAGGGAATTACGCAGGAAGAGTTAGCGACGTATATCGGTATTACGAAGGCATCTGTTTCCAAATGGGAGACAGGACAGAGTTATCCGGATATAACATTTTTACCACTGTTAGCATCATACTTTAACATTAGTATAGATGAACTAATTAGTTATACACCGCAAATGAAACAGGAAGATATTAAAAATTTATATCATAGACTCGCAGAAGCTTTTAGTGAAAAAACGTTTGATGAAGTAATGATAGAGTGCAGAGGAATAATCAAAAAATATTATTCTTGTTTTCCGTTATTACTTCAAATGGGACTTCTTTTTATTAATCACCATATGTTAACTGAGGATACGGATAAAAAAATTGAAATTTTAGAAGAAGCAATGTCTCTTTTTAGCAGGGTGCAGGAAGAAAGTGATGATGTTTCACTTGTGAAAGAGGCGATATCGTTTCAAGCAACTTGCTATCTTATACTCAATAAACCAAATGAGGTGCTTCAATTACTTGGCGAAACGATACGTCCTAATTTTCCAGAAGAGGATTTAATCGCACAAGCGTATCAAATGCTTGGAAATACTGAGAAGGCGAATGAAATGATGCAAATTAGTATGTACCAACATTTAATACAACTCGTTGCGACAATACCGAATTATATAGTAGTAAATGCTTCAAACACTGAAAAGGTAGAGGTAATTTTAAATAGAGCTTTCCTGTTAATAGATATATATGAAATAGAAAAACTACATCCTAATATGACTTTAAAAGTATACTATGCTGCTGCGCAAGTATATTGTATGCTAGGAGATTTTGAAAGAGCATTAGAAATGTTGCAGAAATATGCAACAGTTTGTGCAGCTAGTTTCACAGTAAATAGCCTGCATTTACACGGCGATTCATATTTTGATGCAATTGATGAATGGTTTGCAGAATTTCCGCTCGGTACTAAAACTGTTAGGAGTGAAGAGGTTATAAAGCGAAGCATGTTACAAAGTATTGCAGAGAATCCAGTTTTCGCTCCGATGAAGGATGTAAGAGAGTACAAAAATATAATAGCGAGTTTAAAGTTTAAATTGGATATAACAGATTAGAGGGAGGATAAATATAATGACCTTTGATGAATATGAAGTAACGATAAATAATGAATTTACTTTGCGCGGTACGATTACTAAACCGAAAGCCGACGGGAAGTGTGCTGCGGTTGTCATTATTGCTGGATCTGGAGAGATTGATCGTGATGGAACGATAGTACCGCTAAAGCTTAAGTCGAACATATATAAAGCTTTAGCACATGTAATGGCGAAGCTTGGAGTAGTGACGCTTCGTTTTGATAAGCGCGGAGTAGGAAAGAGTGACGGAGAATTTCTGAAGACTGGAATGTGGGATTTAGTTAGTGATATAGAGTCTACGATTACGTATTTAAAAGAACAACCATTTGTTGATCCAGAAAATATCATTTTGGCTGGTCATAGTGAAGGGTGTATGTTGGCAACGGTAGTCAATGCAAGAACACCAGTTAATGGGCTCATCCTTCTTACCGGAGCTGCGGAATCATTAGAAGAGGCTTCGAAAAGACAAAGAGAGATTGCTTATAAAGAATTAAAAGCGCAGAAAGGAATAAAAGGAAAGTTAATGCGTCTTCTCAATGTGGAGAAACGTGGAGAAAAGCAGATGGAAAAAATAAAAGAGAAAATGATGAACACAGAAAAAGATACGATTAAAGTTGGTTTTAAACCGATGAATGCAAAATGGTTTAGAGAGCATTTTCAGCATGATATTTATAAAGATTTACAACAAGTAACATGTCCAGTACTAGCTATTGCTGGTGATAAAGATATTCAGGCTGATCCTGAAAGAGCGAAGCGGATCGGTGAGTATGTGAAGGGTGATTCTGCAGTACATGTAATAAAAGATATGGATCATAGTTTAAAAAGTTTTGAGGGGGAGTTCAAAGCTTTAGAGTTTAAACAGAATTATGAAAAAGGAGCGGGAAAGCCCCTTCATCCAGAGCTGGAAGAAATAATTGTGAATTGGATGGATACGCATTTTATCTCGCAACATGCGGGTAGAAAGAGTTCCGGTTCAATATTAGGCGAAAGTGAGGAAGTCGGAAGGGAGAGTAATTGTCTGTAAAAAAAACGGTTGTTGTAGGTTGATTTAGTTTAGTATATGAATTTATTTTTTGCGAATTCATTCATTATAAAATGTTCGTTTTTATTAATTAACGCGATAAAAACGAACATTTTTTTATTTTAAATAAATTGGGTAATTAGACTATAACATTAATGTTTATCGTTGAATATCATAATAATATAATGGAGGTGATGTTATATGGCTCTTACTACAGGACCAATTGAAAACGTAGGAAATCAACCTGCTAATGCAAATAGAGTTAGGGTGAAAATCCTTAACCGTACTGCGGGCCCACTTACTGGAGTAGCTAGAGTTTTTAGACTTGACGGTTCATTAGTATTAATTGAACAGGTAAACTTCAATGTGAATTCTAACGCTTCTACTTTTGTAACTCTAAGTTTAGTTCATCCTGCTTTTGGACAAGCATTTGAATATGAAGTTCAAATTGTTCCTAATCAACCTGGTGGACTATATAGTGTTTATGGACTAACAGCTGACAGTGTTATCATTACTGCACAACGTATTGTGAACTCAGAATTGACACAGTTTCTTTAATTAAAATAGATTGGTGCCTACATGGTATCCAATCTATTTTTGTACGTATTATTCAGAGAAAGAAAGGTTTTACACAAAAATAAAGACAGTTATGGAAAAGGGAAAAGTCGAGTTATCATCTTGATTTTTATTATTTCTGTCTTAGACTGTATCTGTTTTGTTGCACGGTTTTCTTTGAATGCTTTTTATTCAAACTGTTTTTTTAAGTATTTATCAAATATGCATTATTGCATAAATAAATTAAAATTTATAAGTTAATATTAAACTACTTTTTAGTTGTAAAGAATATGTTAATAATCTTTATAAGAGAAGGATATTCCTTGTAAAAAGTGAAATTGTTTGGAATGTGAATAAATAAAAAGTTTAGAAGTGATACAGACTGGATAGAGTCTTGTATTAAATAAACAGAAAAGGGGAATGGGTATATGAAGTTTCGAAATACAAAGATTGCTATGGTTACACTATCTTCATTTTTTATTTTAGGTTCTGCATCGCTATCATTCACAGATACTATACACGGTGAAGTAGCTCCTGCATCAGCACAGGAGATTATTGTAAAAAATTATGACGATACATATTATAATAACGCAATAGGAAAAACGGGTTTAGAATTAAAGAAGGAACTGCATAATATTATTGATAATCATACAAAGCTATCATACAGTGCGGTTTGGGAAGCGCTAAGAGATACTGATGAGGACCCAAATAATAAAAATAATGTGATACTCTTATATACTGGTCGTTCGCAAGGGAAACTTACGAATGGATCAGGAGTAAATAACTGGAACCGAGAGCATGTTTGGGCAAAATCTCACGGTGACTTTGGAACGACTGCAGGACCTGGAACAGATCTACATCATTTAAGAGCGACGGATGTATCTGTAAATAGTTCACGTGGAAATCTAGATTTTGATAATGGTGGTGTGAATCATTCTGAGGCGACAGAATGTAAATATGATAGTGATTCTTGGGAACCTCGTGATAGTGTAAAAGGAGATATTGCTAGAATGCTGTTTTATATGGCTGTTCGTTACGAGGGAGACAACGGCGAAATAGATTTAGAACTGAATGAAAAAGTAAACAACAATAAAGATCCATACATGGGGAAACTATCTGTCTTATTAAAATGGAATGAACAAGACCCGGTCGATGATTTAGAGCGAAAGCGTAATGAAGTGATTTTTACAAAATATCAACATAACCGCAATCCTTTTATTGATCATCCAGAATGGGTAAATAAAATCTGGAACTAAGATTTTTAAAGGTATTATATTTTGATAAAAGGGATTGATCATTATGATCAATCCCTTCTTATATTTTTACTAGAATAAATGATTTTTATAGGACTAGTGAGGGAAATAGAATAGATATTTATATGGAACGATAGTACTTATTTATCTAGTTAAGTATTTAGTAAGGTCCCCACTCAATATTTACCCCAACAATAAGAAAAACAAGTCCAATGATAAACCAAATGAGTGCAAGTGGAGCCATGAAACGAATCCATTTTCCATAAGAAATGCCGCTCGCTGCGAGAACGCCCATTAAAACACCGGAAGTTGGATTAAGGCAGTTTACTACACCCTCGCCGAGCATAACAGCCTGTACTGTAACTTGGCGTGTAATGTGCATGAAATCAGCTAATGGAGCTAATATCGGAATAAAAATAACCGATTCTCCTGTTCCGGATGAAATAAGGAAATGTAATGCGGCACTACTTACGTACATACCGATAACACCAAATACAGGGCTTTGTCCTTCAAGAGACTGTGCGAGCTGGTTAACGATAGTATCAAGTAATTTGCCTTGTTCTAAAATGACTGAAATACAGCGAGCCATTCCGACAATTAAAGCACCATAGATAAGGTTTTGGCAGCCATTTAGAAAAGTAGAAGCGATATCGTTTGCTTTCATGCCACCTATTATTCCGGCTGTAATTGCTATGAAAATAAAAGTAGCGGTCATTTCTGCGTCCGTCCAATGTAGACGAAAAGCGCCTATTAAAAATGCAATTAATGATAAAGCTGAAACGAGTAAAATTAATTTATGACGTATCGTCCAAGGAACTTCTTTTTTCTCTGCTTCCTTTTCGCTTGAAAGAGCGTTACTTGGAAACCAGTTGTCGCCAAGAATGCTTCCTTTATTCAATTTTTTCAAGCGCTTTACATACCAATTAATATAAAGGATAGTGGCAAGTAAAAAAGATATATAGATAGCTGTGCGTAAACCAATTCCCGAAAACATCGGAAGTTCTGCGATCTTTTGTGAAATGCCTAAAGGTGAGGGGGATAAAATAGTAGCGTTAAAACCAGCATAAGTGCCTAAATAAATAATTGCTACACCTACGATAGCGTCCCATTTTAATGTGCGTGCAACGATGATACCGATGGGGATAAAACCGATAACTGAATTAACGATAATGCCAGTCGTTCCGAGAATAGAAAAAAGTGCGGCAACGATACAAATGAAAAGTAATTGCTGATTACGAAATTTGTTTATAACATGATAGATTAAACCGTCAAGAGCACCTGTTTTTTCAAGAATGGCAATGGCACCGCCTGTAAATAAAATTAAAAAGATGATCGGAGCAGCAAGTGTCATTCCTTTTTCAATAGCGGTAAAAAAAGAAACAAATCCTACAGGTGATTGCGGAACAGAATGATAGCTACCTGGTATTGTCGTTGTAACGGTCCCGTTTGTAACTCTTTTAAATTCTCCAGCAGGAACGAAATACGTAGCAATGGCGCAAAGTAAGGCAATAAAAAATAGTAGTACGTACGCATCAGGCATTTTAAACTTTTGTTTACTAGGTTGTTTTTTTGCCTCAGTTTGTATTTGCATAAAATTCCTCCTTCTTCACTTTATTAATTTTAATATTCTGAATTCAATCTGTGAAATAGATTATAATAAAGGTAGCTTCTTAAGGCAATAGTTTTTGTATCCTTTTCCCGTACATACAAATTATTGCAATATTAGACAGGGAAACGATAATAAGCCAAGAATATGTTATGTAGAAAGAAAAAGGAAAAGAGGGAACAAGATGTGGAAAACTACAGATCTATGTGATGAGTTTGAAAAGGAATTACAAATATGTCGCCAGTCTTTTCGGTCTTTTGGGAAGAAAGAACAATTCCACGGGAAAATTGCAACTGTAAAAGTGAAAGATGATAATGTACTAGTGAAGGAAGGATTGCAAACATTACCAGAAGGAACAGTATTAGTTGTTGATGGCGGAGCGTCTACTAATTGTGCGTTACTTGGTGATAATTTGGCAGCTATTGCGGAAGAAAGAAAGCTAGCAGGAATTATTGTGAATGGGTATGTTCGTGATTCTAGTGAACTAAAGAATATTAATATTGGTATTTTAGCGTTAGGAACGATGCCAAATAGAAGTGTGAAAGAAGGAAAAGGAGAACGAAATATTTCATTGCACTTTGGACAAGTGGATTGGAATCCAAATGAATATGTCTATGCGGATGAAGATGGCGTCATTATTAGTGAAAAGAGTTTACATAGTTAAGAGTTAATAAGTTATTATTCTTAGAAAATAAATCCGATAAAGCATGGACAAAATTCTTTGTCAATAGTAAAATAATACAGAAATTTAAAATTTACAGAATGTATAGGTTTATCGTTTTACGATAACTTAAATGGAAGTAAGTTGTGCCAAGAAAAGTGAATGTTATCACAATGATACGTTCATAAACAAAATTATTTTTCCTATACAAATATAGCCGCGAATAATGCGGGTAGGAGGTGTTGTACATTTTTGTTCGACACTTACAAAAAGAGAGTGTCAATCGCACGCCCTTGAAGGGCCTTTTTTTGTGTAAATGGTAGTAAGGGAGGAAATTTTGGGATGGCAATGTTGAAAAAGTGGCTGCTTACGTCGTTAATGGCAGTGACACTTGTATTTGTTTCTTTTGCGAATACAGTACATATTACGTTTGCTGAAGAAAATACAGCAAAACTTGCAATTATTGGGGAATCACAAAAAGGCATTATGTTATGTCCGAAAGAAGAGCAAATTAAAGATGGGGAAACAGCTTTAAGTTTGCTGCAAAAGGTCATGGGGGACAAGGTAGAATCTGAAACGATGTCGTTTGGAACATATGTAAAAGGCATCGATGGTTTAATGGCCGGGGCTACAAGTGCTTGGCTGTATGATGTAAATGATAAGTCTGCAGAAGTCGGAGCAGATAGTTATAAATTAAAATCTGGAGATGTTGTTGTCTTTCGCTTTGTTTCAGACTGGAGCAATATAAGCCAGGAAACATTGAAAGAAACGTTAGATAAGTTCGGGACGTGTAAAACAGAAGAACCTAACGGTGGCAAACCAGAAGAACCAAAGACGGATGATCCAAAACAAGAAAAACCAGAAGAACCGAAGACGGATGATCCAAAACAAGAAAAACCAGAAGAACCAAAGACGAATGATCCAAAACAAGAAAAACCAGAAGAACCAAAGACGGATGGTTCAAAACAAGAAAAACCAGATGGTACAAAAACAAATGATGAAAAACCAGAACAACCAAAGCAAGAGAACATTCAAGATCCAAGTGCACAATTAAACGAAGCCATTTCTAAAACATCAGATAAGATGTTACAAGATGGAATTGAAAGTGACTGGGTAGCTGTAGCGCTTTCTCGTTCTGGAAAGAATGTGCCAATTGAGGCAAAATTAAATTATGTTAAGTCAGTAACTGAAAAAGTAGAAAAGCGTATTAACCGTTTTTCAGCGACAGATTTAGCTAGAACAATTATTATGATGAATGCAATGAGTGCAGACCCTAAAAATGTAGGTGGACATAATTTAGTTCAAAAATTGTATGAGTCAGATAAAGTGAATTCTGTTACAGGTTATGCATTTGCTTTACTTGCATTTGATACGAAAAAGTATGAGATTCCAGTTGAATCAAAATGGAATAGAGTTGCTCTAGTGGAAGCACTGTTAAATAATCAGCATACAGACGGTGGATGGACTTATAATAGTTCAGGTAGTAAAGATAGTGCTAGTAGCGTTGATGTAACAGGTATGGTTTTAT
The DNA here is from genome assembly GCF_008274905.1 of Bacillus sp. JAS24-2. Classification (NCBI taxonomy): domain Bacteria; kingdom Bacillati; phylum Bacillota; class Bacilli; order Caryophanales; family Bacillaceae; genus Bacillus; species Bacillus sp. JAS24-2. The sequence goes on along the minus strand of NZ_CP031068.1, from coordinate 3,101,293 downwards.
CAGCATTAGCTCCTTATCAAGAGCGATCAGATGTGAAACCAGCTATACAAAAAGCTGTTGCGTATTTATATAACGAACAGCTGCAAAATGGCGGTTTTTCAGCTGATGGACAAGAAAATTCAAATAGTACTGCGCAAGCAATTATTGGATTATCGCTTGTTAAAGATGTAGATCAAAATCGTCTTCATAAGGCAATGCAAAACCTATTATCATATCAACTTTCAAATGGTGAATTTAAATGGTTACCAAGTGATCAAAATGGTAACGGAATGGCTACAGAACAGGCTCTTTTAGCATTACTTCAATTTAAGGAAATGGGAAAATCTATTTATGATTGGTCTAATGTAGGCGCTGGTGATGTAATTAAGCCAAAACCGATTGAAGAGCCAGAAAAGGTCGTTGAACCAGAAAATAATGTAGTAGAAAAAGAAGTTACTGAAGAACCGAAAGAACAAGACCAAGTACAACAAGAAACAAAAGATGAAAATCTAAAAGTAGTTGTAGATAACGAACCGGTTAAGAATAAAAAAATCGGAAACGGTAACAGTCTACCAAAAACAGGAGCATCTTCTCATAGTGCAGCAACAGAAGTAGGTATGGGTGTATTATGTATTGCTTCTGCATATGTATTATGGAGACGTAAAGCAGCTTAACAAAAAATTAGGAGCAAATATTTGCTCCTAATTTTCGTATGAAAGGTGAGAGATAGGATGAGTAAGGTGAAATGGTTCATTTCTTTACTGCTTTCGCTCGGGCTACTTGCCGGATGTGAAGAGGCAGCTGTAAAGCCTGAGAAGAAGGTAGAACCGAAGCAAGAAGAGGTAGCGAAACAAGAAGAACAAAAAGATGAAGCGAAGCCGGAAGAAAAAACAGAAGAAAAGCAAGCTGAATCAGAGCAAAAGCAGCAAGAAGAGCAGAAAGAGAAACAAGAACAAAAAGTAGAAGAGAAGCCGAAAGAGGAAAAGCCGCAGGCACAATCAGAGGTAAAGAAAGAAGAGAAACAACAGGAACAACCGAAAGAGCAACCTGCTGTAAATAAGCAACCAGAGCAGCAACAAGTACAAGAAGAGAAACAACAACCGAAAGCACCAGAAGTAAAAGAAGAAGCAAAGGTTGTGAATCAGCCGAAAGAAACACCGAAGCAGGAGCAAAAAGTTGATCCGAATAAAGAGGAGAAAACGATACCGACTCCGGCAGTACCAAAACCTGAACCACCAAAACCAGATCCAGTACCAGTACCGAAACCGCAAGCAAAACAAGTAACAATCTCGGTAAAAGGAAATAACGGATATATAATGGGTGCGAAAAAGATGGATGTACAAGATGGCGATACTGTGTATAAAGTATTACAACGTACAGGATTAGATGTTGATGCAAGCGGATCTAGAGATAGTATTTATGTAAAAGGTATTAATGATTTATATGAAAAAGATATTGCGGATACTAGTGGATGGAAATATCGTGTGAACGGTGCTTTTCCAAACCATAGTGCTGGTGTAGCTACGGTAAAACCAGGAGATACAATTGAGTGGGTATACGTATTACAATAAGAAAGGCATTCGGTAAAGGGCTATGAAAATAAGTTTTTCTTCTTTACATCCTTTTGTGAATTTTTTCTATTATATCGGGGTGATGATACTATGTACGATGTGTCTTCATCCTCTTTTTTTAATTGGAGCAATAGTATTAATTATTATGTTAAATGTGATGCAAGGAAATAGCGAAAAGATAAGAAAGATGCTACCGAGCACAATTGTTTTCTTCTTTATGGTAATTTTATTTAATTCGTTATTAACGCATAGAGGTCGAACTACGTTATTTTGGTTAGGTGATAGCCGTATTAAGCTTGAGGCGATTATGTTTGGAATAGTAATGGGGTTATTACTAGTTGCAGTTATGTTTACGTTTGCGTCATACAATGATATTATTTCCAGTCATAAATTTTTATATTTGTTTTCAAGAATTTCACCGAAAGTTGCATTGTTAACGATGATTACAGTGAGATTTGTTCCTTTGTTTATGAGGCGATTAAAGAAAATCACACTCGTTCAAAAGACGAAAGGTGTGCAGGTAGATTCAGGTTCGATAATAGAACGCGTCAAAAATGGTATGCAATTACTGCAAGTATTATTAATTTGTTCATTAGAAGATGCACTGCAAACGGCAGATTCTATGCAAGCTCGTGGATTTGGTGTAACGAAGCGTACGACGTATATTCGCTATAGAATGGAAAGGCGCGATTGGTATACGCTCAATTATTTAATCATTCTATTTATAGCTGCTATTGTATGTAGTAATTATGGCGGAGGGAAATTGATTATTTATCCGAAAGTCGAATCTATTTTATTCCAGCAATACGATGGAATGATGTTTGTATTATTTACACTGTTTATTAGTTTACCAATTATGATGGAAGGAAGGGAATGGATATGGTGGCGCATGCAGAAATAAACAATTTATCATTTGTATATGCTGATGAAAACGAATACGCGTTACAGCATATTTCTCTTTCTGTTCAAAAAGGTGAGTTTATTGCACTTGCTGGAGGATCGGGATCTGGGAAGACGACTTTATTAAAACATTTTAAAAAGGAGTTACTTCCAATTGGTACGCGTTCTGGAGAGATATTTTATGAGGGTGTTTTAATAGAGGAAGTAGCTGATTTGTTATCTGCCCAAGAAATTGGGATGGTATTTCAAAACCCAGAAAATCAGATCGTTATGGATACAGTGATTCAAGAATTAGCATTTTCTTTAGAAAATATCGGATTACCATCACATATTATTCAAAAAAGAATAGCAGAGCTTATTAGCTTTTTAGGATTTCAAGATTTATTGCATCAATCTGTTCACACGTTATCTGGTGGGCAAAAGCAACTTGTTAATTTAGCTGCGGTATTAGTTATGCAGCCGAAATTGCTATTATTAGATGAACCGACAGCGCAGTTAGATCCAATCGCTGCAAAAGAGTTTTTAGGATTATTAAAACGGATTAATGAAGAACTTGGAATTACGATTATTTTAAGTGAACATCGTTTAGATGAAGTTATCCCGCTTGCAACACGCGTTGTTTGTATGGATAATGGCCGTATTATGTATGATGGTAGTCCTAAAATTGTTATTACGGATATGTGGGGAGTAGAATCATTCCGTCCATTTATTCCGCAAATTCCAAGGCTATTTTTAGAGTGGAATGTGAGAGATATTCCGTTTACAGTGCGAGAGGCGCAAATGAAAATGAATGATTTTGCAGCGATATCATATGTAAATGAGCCAATAGCACAAAGTGAAAAGCAAGAGGTAATTTTAAGCGCAGAGCATATTTCGTTCCAATATGAAAAAAATAGTCCGCTTATTTTACATGATTTATCAGTTTCGATTGAAAAAGGAAAATGGGTAGCGCTCGTTGGGAAGAACGGTACAGGTAAGTCTACACTGTTAACGATTTTAGCAGGATTACAAAAAGCGAGAAGAGGGAAAGTAAAGTGGAACGGAAAAGTGATACATAAAATTGATTCGAAAGAACGATTTAAAAGTATTGGGTATGTATCGCAGCATCCGTATTATCATTTTACATTTGATACAGTATGGGACGAGGTTTATGAACGTGCACGTGAATTATACGGAGAACAAGGAAAAGAAATAGCAGAAGATAGGCTAAAACAGTTTTGGTTGTATTCGCTTAAAGAACGCCATCCGCACGATTGTAGCGGAGGAGAGCAACAATTACTTGCGTTATGTACGACGTTATTATCAAAGCCGACTTTATTATTACTGGATGAACCGACAAAGGGGTTAGATCCATGGAAGAAAGAAAGAGTAGGAGAGCTATTTAGGAAGCTACAAAAAGAAGGAACAACAATTGTAATGGCGACGCATGACATTGAATTTGCAGCGAAATACGTTGATCAATGTATGATGTTATTTGATGGAACAGTCATTATGAATGATGCACCGAAAGAATTTTTTAGCGGCAACTTCTTTTATACAACATCTATTAACCGATTCATTCGAAAAGAATTGCCATATGCATTAACGTGGGAGGATGTGTACGAAGCTTGTCCAAACGATATGTTGCATTCATAATATGTATCTTTGCAGTAATAATCGGCACATTACTCTTTACGACACTTGTCATGGACGGTTATTACATGTTAAGTAGTTTGTTTATATTAGCGGTTATTATGTTACCTTTCTATATCCGTTTTGAAAGAAAGGCGTTTGTTTCACGTGAAATTGTTCTCGTTGCTGTATTAGCGGCAATTGCAGCAGTAAGCCGGGTGCCATTTTCTATTTTACCAAGTGTACAACCAACTTCTTTTGTCATTATCGTTTCTGCAATTGTATTTGGAAGTGAAACTGGTTTTATGATTGGTGCTACAGCAGCAATCGTATCTAATATTTTTTTAGGACAAGGTCCATGGACACCGTGGCAAATGTTTTCGTGGGGTATGATTGGTTTTATAGCAGGTTTACTTCGTAATACATTTTTTATGAAAAAGCTATGGGGAAGACTTCTTTACGGAGTAATTGTTGGCTTTTTATTTGGCTGGATTATGAATTTCTGGGGCCTTCTCGGTTTTATACGAGAAGCAACGTGGGAAACTGTCATTTCGTATTATATCGCAAGTTTTTACTTTGATTTGAGCCATGCGATTTCGAATGTTATTTTCTTATTACTATTTAGTACTTCATGGATTACGATTCTTACAAGATTTAAAAAGAAATACGGTATATTAGATGAGCATAACGTGACATAGAAAAGCATACTCATATAAGGTAGGGTCGCGACTTACATATTCGTTTGCCTCTTTCATGCTTCTTACATATTGTAAGGAGCATTTTTTTGTCAAAAAATCGATTTAATATACATCCGTTATTATATAAAATTATTTGTATAATGGTAGGTGAGAACTTTTTTCAAAAGGGAGGTGTATAGTTAATGAAGTTAGTTATTCCGAAGCAACATGGTGCATGGGCTATGCTTGTTATTCCTTTTTTATTAAGTGTCATACTTGGGAAACCTACTATTTATCATATTCCATTGTTTTTAGCGTGGTTTTTTATCTATTTAGCCACGTATCCATTTCTTACATACATAAAGCAAAGACGAAAAAAAGAGTTTTTACAAGCTGCCATTGTTTATTTCAGCATTGCGTTCCTATTTGGGATGATTTCTTTATTATATGAGTGGCGAATTCTTTTATTCGTAATAGTAATGATTCCATTATTTATAGTGAATATGTATTACGCTCGTCAAAAAAATGAAAGAGCACTATTAAATGATATTTGTGCGATTATTGTGTTTTGTATCGGTGGATTAATTAGTTATTCCTTTTCAATGAAGCAAATCGATCATACAGCTATATTCATTGCACTTATTTCATTTTTATACTTTTTAGGTAGTACGTTCTATGTGAAAACGATGATTCGTGAAAAAAATAACCCGAAGTATCGTCTTATATCTTGGGGATATCATATCGTATTAACAATAATCATATTTGTGATTAATCCCTGGTGTTCTCTTATTTTTATACCAAGTGTCATTCGAGCAATTGTGTTGTATGGCAAAAAAATTTCTATTATAAAAGTAGGAATTTTAGAAATTGCTAATTCTGTATATTTTTTAATTATAACGGCAATAATTATGAAGTATGCCATTTGAAAAAACTTCCCATCAATTGATGGGAAGTTTTTAATCTTTTTCTAAAATGTGAACGGTGTACTCGCAACGTTGAATAGCTTGTTCAACAGCATAAAGTGATTGTTCAATACGAGCGCGATTAAAATCTTTTTCAACTGTTTCGAGCGCTTCTTCTAAACAATTTTTAGCTTCTTGTAATGATTGAAAAGAATCTTGTACATATCCGCGAGCATTTTGATGCATTTCATAATCCTCCTTGCGTGTTCGTATATGGGTAGTATGAACAGTAAGGAAGAAAATATAATTTGTTATATTTATTTGACAATTAAAGTGGAATTACGTATAGTAAGAATTAAGTGAATATTTTCTTATCCAGAGAGGTGGAGGGACTGGCCCGATGAAACCCAGCAACCGCGATGCAGGTGCTAATTCCAGCAGAACATATTTGTTCTGGGAGATAAGACGAAGATATATACGTAACTTCTTCTTATCGGAGAGGTTTTTTTATTGCAAAAAAACCGATTACGAAAATTTATATTAAGAAGAAAGGGGTTGCGCATTACTGTGACACTCGAAAAATACGTAAAACTGCGTAGTACAGTTTATGAATATATGATAGAGCAAGATAAGCCGATATCATTGTTAGATATTCAAGAACATATCGTTTCGCATCATGAAGGAAAATTCACGAAAAAGATGTTGCATCAATTTTATTTATCAAGATTATTAGACGAACTAAAACTGGATGGGAAAATTACATTAGCTGATGAATATCTCTATGCTGAAAAAGGAGTATTGTATAAGGCGAGAAAAGGGAGCTAAGCTCTCTTTTTTTCTTAAAATAACGGAGTATGTAGAGTAAAAGACTGCTAAAGCAGCCTGATACAGGGAATGGTGTTGAGTGTGTAGTGTCAAAAATTGAATGTGCCTGAAAGAGGCAATTCATATCGGCTGCAAATGAAAAGAGACACCTTCGCCGAATAGGTGTCAGTCGTTTTGTCATATAGACTTGCTATTTGACAGTTATTAGAATAACATACAGGATTTTTGAAGTCAAAAGGGAATTAAAGGAAGGGGTACAATTATGTACGCTTACTTATTAAAAGATATAACGAAATGGATCCCAAAGTACATTGTAGATAAGGGATATGAATATTATGAAGATGGACATGTAGAAGATGTTGAAATACATGATAAAAAAGTGTTTGCTTTCGTTACTGGAAATGCAGGAAATTATGAAGTAGTTATCGATCTCGAAGATTTTTCAGAAAGTAGCTGCGAATGTCCATATGAGAATCTTTGTAAGCATATGGCGGCAGTTGTTTATGATATTCAAGGTGCTGGTGAGAGTGCAGTTAAAGAGAAACTGAAAGATTTAGAAAAAGAAGAATTACTTATATTATTGAATCGATTATTGCAAAGTTCGAAAAACGTGCAAATTGTAGAGAAGATGTTAAAGAAGGAGAAACTTTAATGTATAGAGGGAGTTGTTATGTAGTGAACGTACTAATTGTATACGCTCATCCTAATCCTTCAAGTTTTAACGCGGCGATTTTCAATCATGTGCAAAAAGGACTACCGGAAACAAATCATTCAGTTACGCTGCTTGATTTATACAAAGAACAATTTGATCCAGTCCTCGTATTTAATGAAGAGAAGAAAAGACGTGATTTAGTAAATGAAGAAGAAACAGCTCGGTACAGAACGTTAGTAGAAGAAGTAGATACACTTTTATTCATCTATCCAATATGGTGGTGGGGGATGCCAGCAATTTTAAAAGGATTTATCGATCGTATTTTCGTAGCTGGATTTGCTTATAAATATGAAGGGGCTCTGCCGAAAGGATTATTGCAAGGGAAAAAAGCATGGGTTATTAATAAGTTAGACTCGCCCCTATGGTACGTCGCACTATTATATCGATCAGCAGATTGGATTATGATGAAGAGAGGTGTTTTACGTTTTTGTGGCATTCGCGATATAAAACGTTCAGTGTTTCAATCTGTGAAAACGAGTAAAGTATCAAAGCGTGAAAAATGGTTATTACAAATAGAAGAAAAGGCTCGTACATTATGAATGAAGTCGACCGTATTATAAACTGTATTCAGTATGACGGCGAACTTTTTCGGAAGTATGTTACGTGTTTACTTCAATTGAAAAAATGTAGTAAAACATTTCAGCAAATTCAAATAGAGTTAAGAAATGACTACTTGATAAGAGGAATTTGTGAAAGAGAAGTTGATGAGGTAGTACGGGGAAGTAAAGAATATGAAACATATTTTCTTCCTAAAGCGTTACAGTGGAATTTTTTGAGTGAACATCCACACTTGATCGGAAAAATTTGCGAAGATTTTTTTGCATTTGAGTCATTACATCTTACGGAGATAGAGTGGGAGAAGATTATAAATTGCATGGGAAATAAGTGATTTATTATGTAAAAAAGCTAGTATAAAACTAGCTTTTCGTTTAAATAAATAAGAAGCATAGACTAATGATAAAACCCGCATATAGTAAGTTCACAACACAAAATCCCATAATGTCACGAGCACCTAAACCAGCTATCGCTAATGCTGGTAATGCCCAGAAAGGTTGAATTAAATTCGTCCAAGCATCGCCCCATGCAATTGCCATTGCTGTTTTTGCAGCAGGTACACCAAGTTCAGCGCCAGCTGGAATCATAATTGGTGCTTGCACAGCCCATTGACCGCCGCCAGATGGAACGAAAATGTTAACAATGCCAGCACTTAAAAATGTAAAGAGCGGAAAAGTCGTTTCATTTGAAATGCTAATAAAGAAATTAGAAATAGCTCCTCCAAGTGAAAGTCCTTCACTATTTGCTCCAATCATCATGCCCATAATTCCTGCGTAAAACGGAAATTGAAGTAAAATGCCAGAAGCACTTTTCGTAGAGTCTGAAAAAGCGCGAATATACTGAATCGGAGTACTGTGGAAAATAAGACCTGCAATTAATAACATAAAAATCACGATATCGAGAGTAAGGTTAAAACCTTTCGTATAAAAGTAATTGAAAATATAAATGAGACCTAACAATCCAACGCAAAGTGTAATAATAATGCTATTTTCCATCTTTTCAGCGAATGTATTTTTTTCTACTTCTTGAGCAGCGGCTTCTTCATGGAACACGCTAGGATCTACAGTGATCGTATGTTTTTCATCTGGATGCATCGCCTTATTAATGAGAGGCATCGTAATGAGAAAAATAATAACTGGAACGAGAGCGTATGGTGAGAATAACGTTTCTGTTATTGGAATCGCCTCTTTAATACTTCCAGCAGTCGTTTTAATTAACGTTTCACCGCCTGTTGCTAACGTAAGAGGGATAGAGGCAGAAAGACCCGCATGCCAAATGAGAAATCCAGAGTAAGAAGAGGCGATTGCTAGTCTATAATCTAATCCGTCCAGCTGCCTTGCCACTTCTTTTGCGTATAAAACAGATACAACAATTCCAAAGCCCCAGTTTATGTATGCACCAAGTAAACTTACAATTGAAATGGCAATAATGCCTTGTCCATTCGTTTTTGGTAGTCTGGCAGCTTTCGTTAATCCCTTTTTAATAAGAGGAGCATTTGCTAAAGCAGATCCAGTCACGAGTACAAGTGCCATTTGCATAGAAAAGGCGAGGAGTCCCCAAATTCCATTACCCCAGTGATTAATCATTTCTACAGGGGTTTGGTGAGTCGCAAACATACCAAAGAAGATAACAAAAACAGTTAGTAAACATGATAAAATAAACGGTTCTGGCAAGAAGCGTTGCACTAAGGCGACGCAACCATTTGTAAAGGAACGAAACAAAATAGATCACCCTCCTTATGTATATGTAGTACAATTATTCGAGGTTGTTTGAGAGATAACCTTTAAACGTATAGAAAATTCTGAAATTTACAATGATTGTCCTTATATATAAAAATGTTATTTCATTTGCATCGAAGTATAATGCAACCACCGGTTTCAAACATTTGCTACTCTTAGGTTACATCATTCTACTTCTCTATTCTTATGAATTTTTATAATCTATAGTAAAAATAAAATTATAGGAGTTGAAAATCATGGAGTTTTATAAAAAGCTAAAAGAAGAACGTTTAAAGCATAACTTATCACAAGAAGAACTAGCTCTTAAATTAAACATAAGCAGACAATCAATTTCTAAATGGGAGCTTGAAAAAGGCTATCCGAATATTGAAACACTTATTACATTAAGTGATTTATTCAATATTAGCATTGACGAATTAATTAAAGGAGATGATTTCTTGAAAGATAAAATCATCAAAGAAGGGAAAAGGGGGGAATTAAAAATGACAGATCAATTCAAATGGTTATATGTAATGAGTTCGATTTTGGTAGTATTTTGGCTTTTTGTACTTCCTTGGTCCAATCCATCAGGTCTAATATTAAGTATAATTAATCTCATAGCTGTTACTTATTTTGTAATTGTCGTTAACTATATCAAAAATAATAAGAAAAATTTTTTTAATTAAACTTTAAAATTAAAGCCGACAGCCAGTCAGAGTATGAATATTATCCAATTGCTGTCGGCTTTAGTTAATTCAGATTTAATTTAAATTTTGGATACTCGAATTGTTGAAGTAATGGTAGTATCTCCATGCCTATCAAGTTAAAATCTTATACCAACCCCAGAACGGAATTTTTGTACAATTTTTTTGTTGTTTAGCAATCAGTCCAGATTGTTGAATAAAATGTGTTGAAATCAAATAAATAAGCCATTTAGGAGGTGGAATTGCTAATGAAACAACAAGAACAAGTTATCTTTCGTGAGGTTCAGCGGCCACAACAAATTTGGATATGGATACTCATATTAGGGATCGCCATACTGATGTGGTATGGATTTATTCAACAAATTATCTTTGATATTCCGTTTGGAGATAAACCAGCTCCTAATGGTGCATTAATTGTCTTGTGGTTAGTTTTTGGGATTGCTTCTCCTATATTAATGCTTGGGGTATTGAAGCTAATTATTGAGGTTCGTGGAAAAGGTCTTTATGTTCGTTTTGTACCTTTTCATTTTCAATATAGGGAGTATCTCCTCAAAGATATACGTCACTATGAAAGTATTACTTACAGTCCGTTAAAAAGATTTGGAGGATGGGGAATTCGTTTTAATTTTAAGGGTGAAAAAGTCTATAACATGAATGGAAAGAAAGGCATAGAGTTAAAGTTGATATATAATTCAGTTGTAATAGGTACTCAAAAACCGGACGAACTAAAAAAAGCATTGGACTCGGCAAAACAGCATAATGAAAATTAAACTGTAGCAAATGAGCGCTTTAATGGAGGAGAGGTCACAAAAATAATCAAACTCTTTTATGATGGAAACATTCATTACGTGATTAGTAAATTCAAACACAATAGCCAATGTGTTACTAACGATTATTTGGATTTTATTGACACTCTTCGTAACTTTTTATTGGATTGCTAATAAAAAGTTTAATTATGAATAACTATGATGAGGATAGTAGATTTACGAATGCTTTTAAACCTGGAATAATATAATGGATTCAAATAAAACACCGAAATAAGAAAAAGCTTCCACTACTGTGGAAGCTTTTCTAAATAATGTGCAATATCAATATACATATTTGAATAAACCGAATGTATTTCATTACTTGGCGTTGCGTTAGAAGAGAAGTGGGCGATTACCATATTTGCTTTCGGATCGATGTAAAGTGTTTGTCCGTAACTACCTAACACTTCGAAAGCACCTTGTTCATTGTGGGGAATCCACCATTGATTATGATAAGAAATAGAAGCGCCACTACTAATTTCAAGTTCACCTTCTTGTACATTTTTTACACTTTCTGTAATAGAAGAAGGGAGAATTTGTTTTCCGTTATATTCCCCGTTGTTTAATAGTAATTGCCCGAATCTCGCCATATCTCTAGCAGTTGCATTTAATCCAGCACTAGCTTGTTCTACTTTTGTTTCATCTGTAACGTAATACGCGTTTTCTTCCATACCAATTTGAGACCAAATTCGTTCACTTACATTTTCAGCTAGTGATTTACCAGTAATAGTTCTAATAATCCAAGCGAGCGTTTCTGTTGATCCGTTATTGTAAGAAAAGGAAGAACCAGGCGGTGCAGTTTCTTCGGCTTCTCGTAACATATCATAAATTTTCATCGGACCGTCGTAATTTTTGCCGCGGGGTAAAATATTGCTAGCTAAATATAATTGTGCATCTTGATTTTCTAGCCCAGGCTGCTCATATCCATGAGTAGGATATTCAGCTGACACTTGCATGTCCATTAATTGCTGAAGTGTGGCATTACCGAACGGTGTGTTTTTTAATTCTTTTATGTAAGTGTCAGCTGTTTTTTCTAAGTCAATACGTTTTTCTTCAGCGAGAGATTGTATAATCGCCCCGGTAAAGACTTTTGCTAATGATGCCATACCATGAGGTTCATTCTGTTTATACCCATTGAAATATCGTTCATAAACAAGTTGTCCATTATGTACAACGACAAAAGCATCTGTTTTGTTATCGTCTAAAAGTTTTTTTAGAGGAGTTGTATTTCCGAATCTACGCTCCACAGCAAAATCGTCTAAGTTTTGCAATGCGGAAGGGAAGTGAGCAATTTGGTCAGGGTTGTTTTTTACGTTATTAACTAAAGTGAATTCTTTCATATGGGTATATGACCAACGTAAGTAAGGGTCATTTAACCAGTTTTCTTTTGTCACATTATGTTTTGATGGGGTCGTTTTATTTTGTTTGAAGTAAGTAAACCCAAGCCCTGTAATTACAAATATGAATGTTAGTATAAGTAAGAGTAGGGGAGATTTTTTTAGTTTCATATATGGCCCTCCTTTTTATTTCTACTATAAGTATACGCTCGTCTTGAAAGAAATACAAAATAAGGAAAGTAAACGGGGAAGTTTACTTTCCTTATTAACGTTAAGCGGAAATTTTTCCGTCTGTAGGTTGTTTCTTGAATTTTTGTTTTCGTCCGTGTAATCCATAATATAAAAGTAAAGTGAACGCAACGATAATAGCTGCGATAAAATACATATTATGATAACTGGATTTCGCTGCGACAATACCTAAAATGAAAGAACCAAAGCCAATACCACTATCAAAGAATGAGAAATACGTAGCTGTCGCAGAACCACGTCTATGGTTTGGAGCGGCAGAAATCGCAATCGTTTGGAAACTCGGAATTAATGTTCCGTAACCTAAACCGATTAGCATACCTGCGCCAAGGAACCAAAATGAAGTTTGTGCTTGGCTTAATATGAACATTCCGATTGTGAAAATAATGATAGCAGGGTAAACGAGTACATTTTCACCGAAGCGATCAAAAATCTTTCCTGTAAATGGACGAGAAATGACAACAACAAGTGCGTATAAAATAAAGAAGTAACTTGCAATTTCACTTAAACCGAGTTCTTTCGCATAAATAGGAATAAAGGATAAAATACCACTATAAGAAAAGGCTAAAACAAATCCTGTAAGTGCAATTGGAATAGAAGATGGTTCGATTAAGTCTTTCCATTTCATTTTTTCACGTTTTTGTTTGCTAACAGGTGCTTCGTGTGGAATATCTACAAGTAGTCCTAATAAAAATGCAAGTAATGAAAATACGGAACAAACGATAAATAACACAGTAAACGAAAAATGAGAAATAATTGTTAAACCTAAAAAAGGACCAATTACCATCGGCAGACTCATAAATACGCCGAAATATGCAAGTGCTTCGCCTCGTCGATGAGCTGGCGCAACATCAGTTACGATCGTACCAGTAGCTGTCGTTGCCATCCCGAACCCAATACCGTGTAAGAAGCGAAGGGCAAGTAATAAGAATAAACTTTGCGCACCGAAATACATAACAGTAGCGGCTAAAAATAATGAAAGTGAAATAAATAATATTTTCTTTCTTCCTAAATCATCGAGCCATTTTCCTGTGAATGGTCTACATAAAACAGAAGAAATAAGAAACACAGTTGCAACTAAACCAATTTCCTCAGGTTTTCCTTTTAGGCCGTCTATTACATAGACAGGCAGAGTAGTCATAAGCATGTAAAATGTTAAGAAGAGAAATAGACTACTAAAACAAGTTCCGAGGAAATCCTTCGTCCAAAGTTTCTCACTTTGCATCGTCATCCCTCCAATTTAATCTAAATTTTTAATAATTTGTTGTAACACTTGAAATGCTTGATGTAAATCATCTTCGTTAATACCTTCTAGCGTTTTTTCTTCGAAAGTATCAACTTCTTCTTGCCATATTGGAATCATCTTTATCGCTGTTTCGGATAAAGAAATGAGCTTCTCACGGCGATCTTTACCTTCTGTACGAATAATCCATCCCATCGTTTCCATACGTGTTAACGTACGAGTCATCGTTGGTGATTCAACATTTAAATACTGGCACAATTCTGTTTGCGTACAAGAACCAGTTTGATTAATGCGGAAAATAACAGCCCATTGCGCACTAAATAACCCTGTTGGAGATACACGTTCATTAAATTTCTTCGTAAACTTTCGAGAAGTCTGGCTGACGATGTGAAAAAAATGTTGTTTTTCGTCCATGTATTTTGATCCTTTCAAATTAGTTACCTAGCTAACTATATACTTTTTTATAATAATTGTCTAGTAATAGACATGTTGATTTATGTAAAAAATTCTTATAGGTTTTATGTTGCGAACGTACATTCTACGTGCTATTCTTTAATTAAGTAAAGAATTTTCTTTCTATTAAATAGAATGGGGGAACTTGTGATGATTAAGCCTGCAACAATGGAGTTTGTTTCACTATCGAACGGAGAAACGATTGCATATCAGGAAGTTGGAAGGCGAAATACAGATATTCTTGTACTCATTCACGGGAACATGACATCGTCACAACATTGGGATTTAGTTATTGAAAAGTTGCAAGATCAATACCATATTTACGCTCTTGATTTAAGAGGGTTTGGACAATCAACGTATAATCAATCGATAGATTCATTACAAGACTTTGCAGAAGATGTAAAATTATTTATCGACGAGTTAAAGCTAGAGAAATTCTCATTAATGGGTTGGTCAATGGGCGGTGGCGTTGCGATGCAATTTACAGCGAATTACCCAAATTTTGTAGAAAAGTTAATTTTAGTAGAATCAGTAGGAATGAAAGGTTACCCAATCTTTAAAAAAGATACGAATGGGCAGCCGATTGTATCAAGTTTAGTAAAGACGAAAGAAGAAATTGCACAAGATCCAGTACAAATCGCTCCAGTATTAGACGCGATAAAAAATATGAACAAACTATATTACCGTACAGTATGGAATCTATTAATATATACGCATAACCAACCTGAACCGGACCGTTATGAAAAGTATTTAGATGATATGTTAACGCAACGTAATTTCGTAGATGTGAATTATGCGCTCATTACATTTAATATTTCAGATGAATATAATGGGGTTGTAGAGGGAAGTAAGCAAATTCATCGTATTAAAGCGCCAACACTCGTCATACAAGGCGATAGAGATTATGTCGTTCCGCAAGTAGTCGGTGAGGAATTAGCGAAACATTTGCCAAATGCAGAGTTGAAGGTATTAGAAGATTGCGGACACTCGCCGTTTATTGATTGTTTAGATGTATTTATAAAACATGTAGAGAATTGGTTAGAACAGAAATAATCCCCGAAATGAACAGTATTGCATATACTATAACATTGTAGGTAAAAGGGGAGATTATCAATGCATCAACCATTTTTCATCGCTTATTCGCCATATAATCATTACGCATATACAAAAATGATGATAAACCCGCTGTATATGCAAGTTTCGCCAGCTGTAGTTCCTTTACAAATGCAATATCCGCAGCCACCAATCGCTAACGCACAGCAATACTTATATGAAACTGCTTTTTATAAACATCCATACTTTAAGCAATTTCATAACAATGTGAAAGCACAAGTTTGGGAAGGATAAGGTAACAAGCTAAAAGATTCATTCTTTTAGCTTGTTTTTTATTGCGAATATTCGTACACGCATTTGCAGAAACAGTTTATAATGAAAAGTGGAAGCGTGAGAAGGAGAGGGAAAGGGATGTCAATGCGTTTTACTTTTTGGATTATGGTTGGGATTGTAGCAATCTCGGGTTTATCACAAGGAATGCTCTTACCGGCCATTGCAATGATTTTTGAACAAGAAGGGGTTAGTTCAAGTATTAATGGTATTCATGCGACGGCATTGTACATTGGGATATTAGTCATTTCGCCGTTTCTTGAAAAACCGATGCAAAGGTTTGGAATGAAGCCGATTATTGTTATAGGTGGGTTTCTCGTTATTATTTCATTATTCTTTTTTACACAAACATTTTCGTTTTGGGTATGGTTTATCCTTAGATTTCTAGTTGGAGTCGGAGATCATATGCTTCATGTCGGAACACAAACGTGGATCACGACAACATCAGACCCAAGTAAAATAGGGAGACAAGTATCGATATACGGTGTATTCTTCGGAATTGGTTTTGCCGTTGGCCCGTATTTAGCAAGCACTGTGCAGTACGGTCTTGCAACGCCATTTATTATATCTACTTTACTTTGTTTAATAGGTTGGCTTTTACTACTTCCAACAAAAAATGCATTCCCAGCGCAAGATGAAAGAGAAGTGAAGAGTGAATCATCATTTTCTCGTTATAAACAAGTTGTTGGATTAGGATGGATTGCACTGCTAGGACCACTTGCATATGGCGTACTTGAAGCAATGCTAAACAGTAACTTACCAGTATACGCACTTCGTAAAGGGTGGTCTGTTTCAGATGTATCCTTCTTATTACCAGCATTTGCAGTTGGGGGTATTATTACACAAATTCCGCTCGGTATATTGAGTGATAAATACGGAAGGGACCGTATATTAACGTGGACGTTTAGCATAAGTACGGGCATTTTTCTACTTGCCGCCGTATTTGATCAATATTACTGGATCGTCTTTGCCTGCATGCTTTTAGCGGGTATGGTTATTGGATCGTGCTTCTCTTTAGGGCTCGGATTTATGACTGATTTATTACCGAGACATTTACTACCGGCAGGTAATATATTATCCGGAATCGCTTTTAGTTTAGGAAGTATTATGGGACCTGTATTAGGCGGCGTATTTATAGAAAAAATACAGTATACAAGCTTTTTTATTGCGGTTATGATTATAATGGGAATTCTCGCAATGTTATATATGGTCTACATGAAAAATCAATTTGCATCAAGAAAAATAGAAAGTAGGTTAGGGCATGACAAAACAACCTAATAAAAAGAAATTTGAAGTACTTGAAAATGAAACAATTACAGACTGCTTAGCACGTATGGAACAAGAAGGCTACGCTCCGTCTCGTCGTATGGAAGAGCCAATCTTTCATGAAGTAAAGAAAGACGGCAAAACAGTAGTTGAGCCGTGCGGTAGGAAGATTGTTTTTGAAGGGAAATTGAAGTAATCCAATAACAAATTCTCTTTATAGTATAGAGCCATCCAATAGTTGGGTGGCTTGTTTTTTTATTAATCAATGAAGGAATTGAATAGAATGAATCTCTCGTTCATTTCTCCTAATGGGCTTCTTTATATGGGACAAAAGATTGCTACTTTTTTCGTATATTGGTAAAATAAGTTCTTGGGTCTTACTTATTGTTATCGGTATAATGTTTGTCGCTTGAATGAAAGAAATTAGTTACAAAAATTTCGCACTATGCAAAGGGGTACAGCAACGATCCCTTTTTTGGAGGCACCTTAAACATAAAGCGAGAGAAGAGGCTATATGAACGATTCTCCTATCTTGTTTAAATATTAAACGAGTTATTGCAATTGGAATAGGTATATCAAACTAGTCGACATCCTGATGGATCATCTTTTTCTAGTAACCTATCACTTCTGATGGAATCGATAGATTGCTAGAAAGCGGAAAACAATTATTAGTATATTCCGAAGCAGGTGTAACAGAGTGTCCTTCCATAATTAAGGGTAAAACCAAAATACGTTGTTTTAAAGAATGATTTGTTAGAACTGGTTATAAGGAATAAAACAGAAAAGAGGATCACATGTTAGATACTTTACAGAGAAGTAAAAAGTTTTTTTTAGTATGTCTTATTTTTTTAGTGCTTTTAACCGCTTGTGGTAATACAGATGTTAAGACGTCTAAAGCTTCATTACCACCGGCTGAATCCAATATAGATACATCATTAAAAGCACCAAATTGGGTAGAGAAAAGTCCTATCCAACAGTCTCCTAATTTTACGGAAGATAAAAAAGTACAATCGGTTGTGAATTTAATAGCTACGGGTGATAATTTATATCATGACGCAGTAATTAAAGATGGCAAACAAAAAGACGGTTCATATGATTATAATTATATTTATGAAAATATCAAAAAAGCTGTTAAATCAAGTGATCTTGCTATAGTGAACCAGGAGACTCCGATTGCCGGAAATAATTTAAAAGTACAGGGATATCCGACTTTCAATACACCTGAAGAAGTAGGCCAATCTTTAGTGGACACTGGATTCAATATAGTGACGCAAGCGACAAATCACGCTATGGATATGGGTATTAAAGGTGTTGCGAATACAAGAGAATACTGGAAGAAATATCCGGATGTTATCCCGGTAGGTATTAATGAGAGTAAAAACGAGCGTAATGAAATAAAAACGATTACAAAAAATGGTATTCGTTTTGCGTTACTAAATTATACATATGGTACGAATGGAATTAAAATTCCAGCTGATAAGTCTTGGGCTTTAAATTTAATTGATAAAAAAGCGATACAAAATGATGTGGAAAAGGCAAAGAGTAGCTCTGATATGGTGATTGTTATGGTGCATTGGGGAGTAGAATATACCTCAACACCTTCAAAGCAACAAAAAGAAGTTGCTCAATATTTAACAGATTTAGGTGTAGATGTAGTAATTGGAAATCATCCACATGTAATTCAACCAATTGAGTGGAAACAAAATAAAGATGGACATGAAACGCTAATCTATTATTCTCTTGGAAATCTTATTTCTGCGCAAGAAAAATTAGAAACATTAGTTGGAGGATTATCTTATGTACAATTTGTTAAGTATGAAGATAAAACTTTTGGTATACGACAAGCGGCAATCGTACCGACAGTAACCGACTATGCCGATGGTAAGAAACAATTTAAAATTCAATTTTTAAAAGATTATTCGGATGAAAATTCTAAAAAACATGGAATTAAAAAATTTGTCGGTCCCGTTTCTTTGAAGGATTTCAAGGAGATTCCTAGAGACGTGTTGGGAAATTGGTATAAAGACTAATAAACAAAAAGGGAATGAGATACAATTAAAAAATTTATAATTTTAGCATTGGTATTAGCAATGGGATGGAGTCTTGCTGCTTGTAGTGGAAAGCAAACATCTCAGGCAACTACTAATAATAACGATAAAAATAAAAATGAAATACATGCGAAGAAAAAAGATGTTTTACCTATCTCTGATGTTAATGATTGGAGAATTATCCTTGTAAATAGAGAGCATATGTTATCAAAGGAACTAGGAATTGAATTAACAAGTATCACCCAAAATGCGAAGCCAAATATGAAAATAGATAGTAGAATTGCAACTTCCTATCAGGATATGGTAGCAGCTGCAAAAAAAGAGGGAATCAATCTTTATTTAAGATCAGGTTATCGAGCTATAAAATTACAACAAACTTATTATGATGCTTCAGTTAAAAGCTATAAATCTCAAGGCTTGTCGGATAAAGAGGCTAGTGCTAAGGCATTGGAATATCTTCAGTATCCTGGTGCAAGTGAACATCATACTGGATTAGCGTTAGACATTATTTCAGTTGAATGGCAAAATACTGTAGAAGATTTAAATGCAAAATTTGAAACTACCGATGCATTCAAATGGTTAGATAAGAATGCTGCAGAATATGGGTTTACTCTCCGCTATCCAAAAGATAAAGAGAATATTACTGGCATTAAGTATGAGCCATGGCACTATCGTTATGTAGGAAAAGAAGTTGCCGTTTATCTAAAAGAAAAAGGGTTAACTTTAGAAGAATATAACGAAAAAATTAAGTCTGGTAAGTAAAAATATGCTTTAATTTTATTAAACATTATGCACTGCTACAAGAAAAGGTGAATCTGAGGATGTGTTAACATTCCACCTAGTATTGTAAAAACTGAGTATGATAATTTGAGCACGTACGAACCAGTTATCGTGTAAAAAGATGTATGTATTAAGAAATTAAAGTTAAGGATCTGATATTCATATCAGATCCTTTTTCTATCGTTCTTTTAAGAGCGACTGAGCCAAAATATTGGAATGAATATAGAAACAAAACAGCCCAAGGAATAGTAAAACGAGTCCGGGAGCCTACTCGTACGCTTCATTGGGATTATCCAGAAATAGTTGTTTATGAAATAAGAAAGAACTGGTCTTACTCTCAAGCAAGGATTTAATACGAATGAATTGGATAAAAGGTAATAATAAAAAACACTGCGCTTGGCAGTGTTTTTTATTATTTCTGCACATAAATACATAGTCATATTGATTAAAGTTTCACTTTATTGAAGAAAAATGCGAAAGCCATTCATAAAATATGGAAATGTTAAAATCCCTTTGATAAAATAGCAATATGTAAAAATAATTATTTGTTAATTCTTAATGTAATGAATATTCATGTTTAAATATACGAATTTAACTACATAGTTATTGTGCTAAAGGGGGAGAAAGATGTTAGATGAATTGTACAATGCTTTTTTAAATGCGTCTGGTTTTACAGAAAGTGCGAGGAAACGAGATCGGTATGATGATTTACATGATTATTTAAAAGATAAAGAAAGAGAGTTAAAGCAATTCATTCAAGATGCTGAATCAGCGAAGAGAGATTATGAGAGTAAAAGTAATGGTTTAGAAGCTAATAAAATTCCGGCAGTTGAATTTGAACAAAAACGTCATGAAAAGGATGAAGAATTACATACATTAGTATCCTATTTTAAAAGTGCATTAAGCGATGTTGGATCTGCAAAAAGTACAGCTTATGCAAAGTATTTGGAATATAAAGCGAAAGCAGAATCGGAGAAAGCGTCAGCATACGCTGCAGCGACCAAGGCTTTTGAAGAAAAGAAAAAGGAATTTGAAAAACTTATCCATTAAGCATACAAAGAATGGAGGGAACCAGCATGAGTGGTAAAGAGGTTGAAATTATAGGAAGTAACACTGCAAGTGCCATTTCTTACGCACAAAACATTGAAAATGGTATGAAGGATTCTTTAAACCAAGCGAAAGACTTAAAAGCATATGTCACAGGTGCGAAATGGAATGGAAAAACGAGAGATGCATTTTTAAGTTATCTTGATTTGATCATTCAATATAATTCAGAAATGGTAGAGGCATTTGAAGGACATACGAAAGCTTTGAAAGAGTTAGATAAAAGCATTCAAACGTACGGAGATAAATCGGAAGTAAGGGAGATAAAACAACTGTGATGGAGAAACGAGGGATAAAAGAATGGGGAAAGAAATGAGTTTTGCACCTGCTGAATTATATGTTCTCGCAGGTGCAGCTGGGGTTACCGATATATTTGGATTGCCAAACCGTGACGCAATTATTTTACTTGATGCAGAATGTGTCACGAAAGCAACTACGAGTTTAAAAGAAAAAGGCCTACTTACAAGTGAAAATGGAATTACCCCTGCAGCTTTTCAAATAATTGAACTATTAAAGGAATATGAAAATTGTCATGAATACACGAGAATGAATAATGTATTAATTGGCTTTTTAAAAGAGGATAAAGACCGAGTGGCTGTATTAACAGAAATAGAACCAAATAAAAAATACGAGATCGACTACATACCAAAACCGGACGTATATTTTTCATTATTAACACGCATTCCTTTCTTATTGAGAGAACCGAGGGAAATAGAAGATACATTTTTCTCAAAGAGAATGACAGAGGCAGAACAACAAACATTTGAGGAAAAAGATTTATCAAATAAAGACGTTATAGCGATAGAAACGTATACGAGGCCTCGAAGTAATAGAGGAGGAAAATGGGAATGTTTCTTATATTTTACTGAAGGAGAAGATTTCGTTCAAATAGATGTAGATCGTAATCGATATGACTGGGTGAGCCTCTATGCGGTTAATAAGAAATTGTATGACGTGTTAAAAATGCCATATAAAAAGTTAATTGACCCGAGACAATTCTCGTTAGGAGGTATTCAATAATGCAAGTATCAATGGGAGATAGTGGTTCTGGTGGTGGAGAAGAAGTATTAGTTAATTTTCAAGAACTACTTGATATAGTAATGAAGTTAGAAAATATATATAAAATCCATGTAGACGTCATTGGAACGAATATTGAGAGTTTATTAAGCTGTGATTTTTATCAAAAAGGTGAAGCGATGAGAGTAATTGAAAAATATCCTGATATATTACACAAAACACTAGAATTGGCTGAACACTATTCTAGGTCAGCGACAGTTGTAGGAAATGTATGTGTAGAAATGCTTGAAAAGGACGAACAATTACGTGAAATATTAAGTAAGTTGTAGAAATCACCATACGGCTGGGGGGATGAAAACGAGATGGATGTGAAATATAGACCTGAACCATGGCAAAACATGGGGGATGGTATGAATCGAATTACAAAAGATGCACTCATAAAATTACGGGAAGCAAATGAATCATTAAAAAGAATTGATGGAAGAATACGAGATTTAGACTCGGATGGTAGTATACATTTTAATCCTAAAGATCAATCGCAAAAAATCGGGGAATTACTTGATAGCTATTCGACATTACAAAAATATTGCGGAGAAGCAGGGCGATTAGTCTCTGAACATATAGATAAACCTTTTTTAGTAGAAATGGATAAATTCGCTCAAAAAATGAGAGATACATCTATTCTCAGTTTTGAAACAAATAACCGAATTGGCTCTACAACAACGACAGTATTACCAGGTGCGCATGCAGGCTACGGAAGTGTACCACAAACAATACAGAAGAAGAAAGATAAAATAACAGTAGAAGATATTTTTAGAGATTCTCCTGCATTTGATAACGTACTTAGGGCAGAATACAAAGAACTAAAAAAACAAAATCCAGATGCAAAATTAAATTATGAAGAATACAAGAAAGTAGTCCCATCCACACGAGGATTTGAATACAAATCGATAGAAGATGAACAGAAAAAACTAGAAATGGTGCGAGACATAGGAATAGGCGTAGGAATCATCATCACAACAATCCTTTGTCCACCACTCGGAACCGCTGCGGCAGTTGTATACGGCGCTGTACAAATAAAAAGCGGTATCGACGGAGAAGACTGGGGAACACACCGGAAATTGAGCCAAGAAGAACGAACAGGAAACATCATTTTTGGCGGATTAGATGCAATCCCAGCTGTAGGGCTATTAGGAAAAGGAGTAAAAGCATTCAAAGGCACGAGTGAATTAGCTGATTTAGCCAAATTATTAAAATTCAAAGAAGGAATGCCTGGTTTTAATCCAAATTTGGGTAAAAATGTGGTACAATCGCTTAAGGAAAATAAGACTTTAAAGAATGCACTAGATGCTATGAAAAATACTCCTATTCCAGTAGCAGTTAGGACGGTGGATACTGGAATAGGAATGAAGCTTCCTTATATAGAATCTTCAACTGTTGGAGAAGTAGCCGGAAAGTTTTCAAAGGCAAGTACGGCAGCTAAGGATGACGCTTATCAATTTGCTAAGGGTACGGGTGAAGCTCTAGGGAATAAAAAAGTAGCAGTAGGAGAAGAGATTATTGCCCAAAGGGTACTGAAAGCAGAACTTGATTTAACACCAAAACTTACACCATACAAATCTTTAAGTAGGGGTCAGCAGAAAAAAATAAAAGAAAAGATTGAAAATCGTACAGTAACAAAAGAAGAATATAAAAGATACCAATGGGATAAAAGATTTTCAAAAAGAAGAGCTGCAGGGGTTAATGAATTTTGGAAGC
Source organism: Bacillus sp. JAS24-2 (assembly GCF_008274905.1). Lineage (NCBI taxonomy): Bacteria > Bacillati > Bacillota > Bacilli > Caryophanales > Bacillaceae > Bacillus > Bacillus sp. JAS24-2. The sequence continues at coordinate 3,077,698 of NZ_CP031068.1, read as the reverse complement.
AAGAAAAGAAAAGAATTTTAGATGGAGAACCTACAACAAGGGATTGGACTAATGAACAGATACAAGAGATTTTAAAAGGAAAAAAACCTCAATACAATGGGAAATCAATAATTGGACATCATACTTACAATGCTATGAATTATCCACATATATGTAATAGAGGAGAATTAATTTATCCTGTAACTGGCAGGGAACATTTAAAGGGTTGGCATGGCGGAAGCTATAGTAAAAATGCACCTGGTAGACCTGTTAATCCAAACTATTTAGAAGAATTTTAATGGAAAGGAGAATAATAGATGAGTAAAATGGCAATTAAAATAAGCTCTAATGGTTTATTTAGTAAATGTGTAGTACCATTAAGAAAGTACACTGGTTTAGGAATTACAGAGATAAAAAATAAAATTGAAAACAAAGATTTTTTTGCCGAAACAGATGCAAATGATATTGATGATATGGAAAATTTAAAGGGATTAGTTGATAACTTGTTGAAGTTAGGTGCGGAAGTGAAAATATTTGATAGCGATGAATACGGTGAAGGGATTTTCGATTACCAAGAAATTTCTTACGGTGAATTTATAAATAATATTGACCGGTTAAAAGAAATTATGGAAGAATTACAGGATTACGATGATGCTTTGTCTGACGAAGTTTAATTGGTCTTAATAATTATTATTTTAAAAATATATGTTAAAAGCTTGTGTTAGTAAAGCAACATAAGCGAGTGATAAAGCTCATGGTTCTAAAACCATAAATACAAAAGCATATAAGAAAAATAGAAAATAATGTATTTTGAAGTGGACAGAAAAAGAATAGGCTGTTAAAAAGTATATACTCTATGATGGTTGTACCATTATAGATATTACGTGCAATGATAGAATAGAAAATAAAGTAAAAGCTTAAGTGAGATAGTATTTTATTTGGCGATGAATATAAACACACGAAATGTATACTAAACTAACGAGCTCGTACAAACTCGTAAGTTTTAACGTAGTAGTTGTCACGACATATAAAAGGTGTCAAACTGTTACAATAAAATTTACAAATTTAATGTTACTTAAAAAACATATGAAGTTAAAGCACTTGATTGTCTACTTGAGGCAACAAGTGCTTCTTTTTTGCATAGAAATTTAACAGATCATTATAATTTTATTATGTAAAATTTTTACATAGTTTTCTATACAACTAAAGAGAAGAAAAATGTTCGCTATTACTTTCATTTCTGTTATAAAAATTCTACAATAGAAGGCAGAACGTATGTTTGGTATAATCAAAATATACTATATGAAATGATGTACATGAGTTTGAAATTCATGTAATGAGGTAAGCACTACATAACAATGGCTAATATTTAAAGTTTTCGTACCTATAGAATTCAATTCATGTTATATAAATCAATTGTTAGAAAGGAACAGATGTAATGAATCAAATTTCATTTGAAGATTTATTTGAAGAAGAAAAAGAAAAGGTGGAGGTAGCTGAGGTATGTAAGGTACCAGCCCCTTTATCACCATTACAAAAAGATATTTTAGAATTAATTGATTCTGAAGAAATAAGTGCGCTTGAGCTATGTGAACGATTAATACGATCTGGTAAAATACCCGATGAAAGATTCACTACGAATAAGCCTAAAGCATATGGACAAGTATGTTTACTATTAGAAGGTTTTGTTACAGAAGGAAAACTTATTTTTATCAAAGATGATGAGAAAAGAGATAGGGTATATAAATTGAAAGAAGAAGTTTGAGATGTATAGTGGGAGATGAATGATTGGTTCCCTTTAACTTGCAGCTCCGTTAGTCTAGTAATGTCCACAAAAAAGGTGTCAATCTCTCCTAGATTGACACCTTCATACTTTTAACATCTTACATACTTACGCTTAAAACCAAGTCTTCCTCTATCAAGTTCTTTCTGAATACTCTCTGTAGCATTTAGCAAACTGCTTTTTTTATTATCACGTTTGACTTCAACTATACCAACTTCTTTTGCAGTCTCGACTGCTTTTTCATGTAGTGGTACATATGATATTGCCACGGTGTTTAGGAAATTATTCATAGCGGATTTTGTTCGTTCTGGAGAATGATGAATTGTATCTTTCACCATTTCAAGCATATCGGAAATTTTACTTTCGGAAAATTCATTGTCTTTGCGATTTCCTAAAAGCCAACAGTAGCAACTCCAGCCTGCAGACATTTTAAGCTCGTCCCCACTTGCAATCCATTTATCAGCAACATCTTGTGCGATATTTGACTCTGATAAAGTTACTGCCACCACATAATCGGATAGCATATAAAAATATGCCCCGTCTATCCAGCGATCAAAATCAGACTCACTCATAGCTTTTGGATCGGCAATAATACCTGCAAAGTACATAGCATCGTAGTTGCCTGTGGCATAAAGTTCTTCAGCTAATTCTTGATTTAATTTTATTTTTTTAGCGATTGGTTTCATAGCACCTGTAGCTACTCCGAATACTGGCTCATGCGCACCGTTAGATATGTATATTTTTTTCGTTCGTTCCTTACCTAGAGCTTCAAGTTCTTGCATAACTGTTTTAAAATCCATAGTTGTGCAACTTCCTTTCATCATGTAAAAGCCTTTTTAAGCTTTTCATATTTCATATGTTAATACTAATTGTATTCAAGAGGTATGTCTACTTTCTAAAAGTATCGAAACCGGTTAGTAATTTTGAAGGTTTTGATTTTGTGACTGCTACAAGCTATCTATAATGGTAAGAAGGTCACTGTAAGGTAAGGAAGAATGAAAAGTATGTATAGTTTTTCCAGTGAATATTTGGTATGATGGTGAATGGGAAAAATATACAAGTTGTTAGTGGTTCATAAAAGGGGGATTGAATTGAAAAGAACACCTGAATTCGTATTAGGTTTAATTGGTGGCATTTTGGGAATTATTATTTCCATAATATTAATAGTTGTAGCGTTTAATATTATGGAAGGTGTTGATTACGAACTTTTAGCTTATTACTCTATTATTTTAACGGTTCAAATAGGATTGTTCATTTTATCGTGTTTAGTAAACAAGGTTAATAATAAAGTTTATGGAGTTTGTATGATTGTGATTCCTATAGTTATGTTATTTATGTCATTATTCTTTTTACTTATTCCGACAATTTTACAAATTATATCTGGTTCATTTGCATTTAGGACATTAAAGTTAGAATCGAATGTAAGCTAAATATAATTATTAACGTCTGAATATTCGGTTTTTTAAACATTTTCGTTTGCAGTTCAAATTAACATAAAGTACAAAGTTGTACGCTTTAGGAGGAGAAATAGATGATTATTTGGTCTGGTTGGGGTTTTTTAGTCGCAATTATTGTAATTATTAATACTCTTTTGGGTAAGGCTATCTTTGGATCTATAACGGGGGACGCTACATATTTTCAAGACCATAGTTGGCCAATGGCGGTAATGTTTATTATATCAGGGGTTATGTCTTGGTATTTAGGTAAATATATTAATAAGCCAGATGGGAAAGTTTATATAGATACCGAAACTGGTGAAAAAGTTATGTTTAACAAAAAGCACTCATTATTTTTTATAAAAATGGAATATTGGGGACCGATTCTAGGAGTTATTGCGATTGTAACTTTAATTACAAGATAAAAAAGAGGATGGGTATAGCAAGAGTAATCTATTCAAGTAGAAGGAGAAATTAGTCATGAATGCAAAGAAACTACTAGGGGTAGCAGTTCCGGTCATGTTGTTATTTGGTTGTGGAGTTTCTGAGAAAACGAACACTTCTAAACAGGAGAAAACGGAAGAGTCTAAAGTAAAAGAATCGAAGTCTAATAGTAAGAAAGAAAAAGTTTCAAAGGAAGACTATCCTAATAAAGTGTATAAATTAGGGGTAGAGTTTGATAAGTTGTTTGCGGAGCATAACAATATTACAAGAGAGGTTTTTGACGGTAAGAAAAAGAAATCAGATATAGTAGATAGTGTGAAAGAATTAAATAAAGTGTTAGATAAATTTGAGTCGATAGATCCCCCTACAGAGTATGTAAACCAACAAAAAGATTTTGAAAAAGCAATTAGTTATTTTAGAGAGTCTTTTTCTTTAATAAATGAAGTATTTACCAGAAAAGAAAAAAGAGAAAAAGGTGATAAGACTGATAAAGAGTTAATAGAGAAATCTGAAAAGCTAGTGAAAGAAGGAGATATTTACTGGCTTAAGGCATTCAAAGATCTTGAAGGAGATATTAAAATCGGTGACGGTACAGTATCAATGAAAGATTTGAAAGAGTTAGATAAGAAAGCTGGAATTAATACAGATAACGTTATGAAGAATGTGAAGGATGGTACGGAATTAATCGGTAATTGGGGATTCCAAGGAACAGACGGTTTCAATATGTCACTCATTTTAAAAGGTGATAAGACATTTGAAACGTATGGTAAAGGTGAGTATCCAAATAAAAAGAATTATATTGAAGGAACTTGGGAATATGATAAGGAAGCTTTTACAATCTATTTACATCTCAATAAACGTTTAGTAGACGGTGTAGAAGATACAATTCAAAAAAAGAAAATAGCATATAAAGTTCAAGATTATGATGGGGAAAACTTGCGATTATTTAATGAGACGTCATTTAATACAATTAAGTATGTGAAGCAAAGTTAAAGTTATGAAGGACTAGGTTTAAATGGCCTGGTCCTTCATTAAAGTGCGAGTATGTAAATAATATGTTATCTTTCGTTCTGTTTACTTAGTATCATGTTATTCTTTAATAGAGTAATAAATGGAGTTTTGCATTAAATATATGAGGTTGGTTACAAATGATAAAGAAATTTACTAGATTAGTATTAATAGTGGTTATCCCAATCAGTCTTATTACAGGTTGTGGGGCTGCTGAAAAAACTGAAGCACAAAAGCCGAAAGCGGTACAAACGGAGAAAAAGGACTATATGGATTACTCATATGGTAGCAAAGGTATATTAGTAAGTGGCAAAGCGAAAGAACGGCAACAATACGAGATTGGATATATGGATGATAATAAGTTAATTGGGATTGACGAAAATATTGAAGACTGCATTATTTTAGATAATAAAGATGAAGTAGGTCTCATTTGGAAGCAAATAGAGCGTGGATCTATTATTGAAGTGCAATACGGTAAGGATCGCAATGATATCGTAGGCGTGCAATTCGTAGGAGATCGTGAGTCATATGAAATTAGTGATAAGTTTGATCGGAATACGATAAATGAGATTGTTGAAAACGTTAAAGGGAATTTGTAATAGATGTATGTCGATAGTATAGGATCTCTTATTATGAAATTGTATGCCAGTTATTTGTCTAAGTTTAAATTGATTATTTTGACGGTATTTGTAATTAGTTGTAAAATAATGTTTGTTGATGAATTTTATAAAAAGTATGTTAGATGAAATTCATCTGTAGGGATGACATATAAATATTTTCTTAATGGTTATAAAATATGGTAATTTAAATATATAAATAAAAATAAAATATATTAGGAGTACATAGTAGATTCATATTTTTAAAAATTAATGTAACAATAAAGGGAGGTTGAGATACATACACGGTGGGAGTGTGTATGTGTTTATTATAATAATGAATAAGACAATCAAACAACAAGTAATCGCACTATCAACAAGTCTAGTGATTTTAGGGAGCGTATCTTTATCAGCATCAGCAGAAGAGATCAACAAATCTCAAACTGATCAACTTAATATTGCCCAAGGAGAACACGGAACGAGCGGATTAAATTATTCTAATTTCAAGTTGGAAGTTCCTAATCATGTACAAATTAACGAAGCAGAAGTATCTGAAAATGAAAAAATGCTTTTAGAAGAATATAAGCATAAACATGATGAAACAGAAGAATTAAACAAAATGAAAAATGCTAAGAAGGGACAAGTAGCAGAAAAGGAAGCTATTTCAAACATTGAAAAGGCATTTGAATCTGTAGATGGTCGAAATGATGGATCTGATCGTCAAATGAAACCTGTTGCAAAGCCAAGAGGTATTCAATATAGTGCACAGAGTACGAAGAAATATGGAACACTTGCAGGAGTTCCATTTGTGGAGTGGATTGTTCCAGCAGGAAATCCTGATATTCGTCCTGCAAATCCGATGAAAGCACGTTACATTACAATCCATGAGACCGCAAATACAGCCGCTGGTGCGAATGCTGAAAATCATGCGAAATATTTATACAAGCAAGCAACTGAAGGCACTTTCCGAACAGCTTCATGGCATTTTACTGTAGATGATAAACAAATTTATCAACACTTACCAACAAACGAAAATGGTTGGCATGCAGGAGATGGAGATGGTTCAGGAAACAGGGAGTCTATCGGTATTGAGATCGCGGTTAACCAAGACGGTGATTACAATAAAGCGTTAGAAAATGCAAAACGACTTGCAGGTTATTTAATGAACAAAGAAGGAATTGGTGCAGATCATATTTACAAGCATCAACAATGGAGCGGGAAAAAATGTCCTGACATTTTAATTTCACGTGGTAATTGGGCTGGTTTCGTACAAGGAATTCAGTGGTATGCAAATATAAATGCGCAGATTGATACGCCTTTACAAGATAAAAATGACTCATTTAATCCAAATGAAAATAATCCAGCTGAACCTAGCATGGAACTAGTGGTAAATGGTAGTGGCATCAATGTACGTAGTGATGCGGGTATTGAACATCGTGTTGTACGTAAAGCTTCAAACGGAGATCGTTACAAAGTATTAGCCGTTAAAAATGGTTGGTATAAAGTAGGTAATGGAGAATGGATTTTCTATGACCCAAGTTGGATTAAAATTAACTACAATGTACCAAAGGAAGAAGTACAAAAGCCTAAGGAAGAAGTACAAAAACCAAAAGATGATATTACAGGTGGCTGGTTTGAAGGGCATATTCGTAAATTAAACAGTCTAGGTATTATGCAAGGCGAAGGTAATGGTGTATTTGCTCCATATCGAAATGTAACGAGAGCGGAGTTTGCGAAATTAATCTCGAATGCTCTTAAACTACCAGAGGGAAATAAGTCATTTGTAGATATTAATGAGGCACATCCATCACTTCATGACGGTATTAAACGTTGTGCAAGTGCAGGAATTATTAATGGTCGTGGTGAAGGGATTTTTGATCCTAACTCACCAATTACTCGTGAAGAAGTATCTATTATGATTGACAAAGCATTACGATATAAAGGAATTACAGGTGAGTTAGTAGCATTACCATTTACAGATAAGCATTTAATAACATACAAAGAATCGGTTCAACGATTATACAGTCTAAAGGTAGTTAATGGTATTGGAAATAATGAGTTTGATCCCCGAGGTACAGCAACTCGTGGTCAGGCAGCTGCCTTTATTGTGAAGATGTTAGATTCAATGCAAAAATAAAATGAAACTTTAATCAGTGAGGGCCACTCGCACTGCAATTGAGCAGTTTATTCACCGAATTTTGAAATGAGAGTTTTACTGCCCGCAAATAGCAGAATAAATGGTATGTAGAAGCTGACATTGGTAGAAGTAAAAAATAAGAAGAATTTGAAAGGAGCTATCCAAAATAATAATTTGGAATAGCTCCTATTTAGTAGGAAGAACAAATTGTATGTAATGTAGAATGCCCTTCCAAGCCCCTCATAAGCCCCTACCAAGTAATAAATCACTAAGAAAAAACAAAAACAAAAACAACTACAAGAACAAAACAAGCGCGAAAAAATGAAACCGGCGTTGTAGTAGTAAAAAAATTGTAATTCGAATGCCAAAACCATTCCCACATGCCTATCTTTATAATGAAGGATTAAAATTTTCCTATTTACTAGCAAAGAGTGGAGGGAAACATATGGCGGTATACCGTAATGTGCAGGTGAACTTTTGGCAAGATGAATTCATATTAGATTTAACGCCAGAGGAGCGTTATTTTTACATATATTTGTTAACTGGTACGAAAACAAAGCAATGTGGTATTTACATATTACCGAAGCGTGTGGCAGAGCTTGAAACAGGTTATAGTATGGAGACTGTTGAGAAGTTGCTAAACAGGTTTGTTGAGTATGGAAAGATTTTATATGATACGGAAACGAAAGAGGTATTCATAATAAACTGGTTATACTATAATCCTATTTCAAATACGAATGTGGAGAAGTGCGTATTACGTGAGTTAAAGACTGTAAAAAGTAATGAGTTCATACATATATTTTTACGTAAATGCCTTGAAGAAGAATACAAGATTCCATTAGTACTGCAGCATTTTGGTATGCCAAAAGAAGAGGATAATAGTAGTTCACAAGTAGTTATTGAAGAGAAAGAAGAAGCGGAAGAGATAGAGGTGGAAACCATAGAAGAGGACGTTCCAAATAGTGAAGTTTATAAGTTTTATGAACAAAATATTAGTAGTTTATCCCCATATATTGTGAAGGAATTGAAGAATTGGATACAAAGACTTTCTGGAGAGAAAGTGTTAGAGGCACTTAAAATTGCGTTTGAAAATAATAAGAAAACGTTAGCTTATGTGAAGGGGATTTTGAGGAATTGGTGTAGTGAAAAATTAAAGGATTTTAGTGGGGAGAAGTGCGTAATGGGAAGTTTAGAGAGAAGGAAATGTATTTTGAGTAGTGTATTTTAATTTCCATTAACTTAACATAGAATGTATGTTCGTTTTTGTGGGATTTATGCTATACTACCATTAAATAAGGGTATTTTATAATAGATAAAAAGATGCGGGGGGTACAAAGTTTGACTACTAGTACATCTGAGTTGTTTCAATATATTAATATGACAGAAGAACAGAAACAATTATCACAACGATATTTACAGACAAAAGAAGAAGAGATTTTAAAAGATATTCAACTAACGACAATTCGTGATCAAAAAAGAAGCGATTTTGCGGAGCGATTTATAAACGATTTTAGGAAAGTGCATAAACAAGATCCGGATTTTTTTCGATTATTTTACCATATACTCGAGGAGCAATTATTAAATGTTCTTGTAGTCCGTTTTGCGCATGTCAGTTTTTCTAAAATGAAGATTTATTTAGAAAAAAGTGCACTTCCTTTGGACAAACTTGTAGCAATCGCATGTAAATATTTATCCAGTATTTCAAGTTATGTGAATGAAGCAGATGTTTTTCTTAGAGAGTTAACAAGAGAGAATCCGAACTATATAGAGGGACAATTACATACTTTACCAACTAACCAGCAAGTAACATTACTTCTTGTAATGTTTGATGTAGATTATGAAAAGTTTCGTACATATAGTTCTTTATTGAATGAGAGGTTAGAAGAACATACAGAATTTATATTGAAACTGCTAGGGGAAAAGGAAAAGGTTGAAGCAGTTAAACGGTATTTAAAAGGTAAAGATGATAGTGAAGTATTTATAGGTGGGAATTTACCGGAACATATTTGGCGGCTATTATTTTGTGTTCATAAATATTCGAATGTTGCGAGGCGATATATTGAAATATTGGCGAAGAAAAATGTTTGGGGTTTTATAAACTATGCAACACGTTATATGTGTCACACTCTCGGTCAGTCTCAAAACTACAAAAAAACTGGTAGTGTAAATAGAGAAACATATGAAGAAATTCAAAGTTTTTGTACACAGTTTTGGATTTCTAAGGAACGATTTTTTGCGCATCGTCTAAGGCAACATGATTTGAATAGTGAGGATTTTTGTAAGACGTATGAATATGAATTGCTATGCTTTATGTTGGAGGAAGATCCTGAATTTATTCAACGTACTTTGCAATATGTAAGTAAAATGAATTATCTCATCATCGCACGAACGTTAGCTGAAAAAGGATATGAGCTAAATATAGGGAAAATGCGAGAAGAATTTTTTGTTGCTGCTTTGCAAATAAAATTGTCTACAGTGCGGGATACATATCGTGATTATTTACTAGGGAAATTGTCACTTGAGGATATGGAGCAAATACTTAAAAATCCGAAATATAGAAGTATGTATTGGGGTATGCCGGTGTTAGAGGTTGCGCTTCTTTGGGATATAGATGATGTAGCGAAGAGGGAAGCTGTACTTACACTACAGTTTGGAGATGAAGATAGTGTTAATTTATACGAACTTCTTTACGAATGTTCTGTCAGAGGAGTAGAACCGAAACAAGTATTAGAAGATCTGCTTTCGTATGGGTTAAGTAAGGAAAAGCTTATCGCTTATGCAGTTGAAGAAGCTGCATGCTACAGTGAAGAGCGAAATAAGGCGAAGGAAGCGCTTGTTTGTGTAATTGTAAAAGAACAAGCGTACATCATTGAACGATTTGATGAGTATTCTGCTGTGGCCAAAGCATATATTTTAGAAGAGTTAGCAAAGGATAACATGATTAAAATACGTCCAATTTTAATTAAAAGCTTAGGAGATTCATCTAAAAAAATGCGTGAGTCTGTAGTTAAACTGCTTTCAAAAGATGTAGAAGCTGCAGCAGATGTAGCAGTTGAACTTCATAATAAAAAGAAAATTGTTCGTGAAAATGTGATGAAAATACTTATAGAGTATAAGCTTGAAAAATATACGAAACTTGTACAGGAAGCTTTGCAAGAAAGTAAAAATGAATCTTTCGCAGGAAAATTCTCGTTTTTATTTCAAACGGAGGAAGAAAAGATAGAAGAGCTATGTGCACGTATTTTAACTGAACAAACAAGAAATTCACTTCTGCAATTGATTGGGGGTGAGCCACAAATCCGTTTACGTGACTCTGATGAAATTGCTGATGCTGCAATTCCGTTAGCCTATTTACAACAGTATATTTCAGATGCTGTTATTGAGAAGAAAGAAACAGCAGAAGTAATTGGTAGAGCTTTAAATGAAGAGGACTTAAAAGAATATGTGCAAACAATATATCAAATATGGATTTCTCAAGACGCAGATGTGAAGAAACGTGGAATTCTTTCGTTATACGGAATGTATAGTGACGACAAAATGGTCGACATACTTATAAAGCAAATTGATGAATGGGTGCTTCAAATGAGAGGAAAGATAGCAGCGGATGCCGTTCGTGCTTTAGGTTTGTCTTCATCTAAGCTTGCACTTATGTCTATTCATGCAATAGCATTTAAATATAAACATAAGCAAGTACGTAATGCAGCAAAAGAAGCGCTAAGTCTTGCTGCGAAAACACGTGGTATAACAGAGGAAGAGCTGGAAGATCAATTGGTGCCGGACCTCGGCTTTACTATACATGGTGAAAAAATAATTGATTTCGGGAATCGAAGTTTTACTGCCATTTTAACTACAGAGTCAAAAATTGAATTAGAGACAGAAGAAGGAAAACGTATGAAGTCACTTCCAAAGCCGAATGCAAAAGATGATGTAGAAAAGGCTGAAGAGGCTAAAAAAGAATTAGCCTCTTTAAAGAAGGAACTCCGAAATACTCTTTCCATGCAAAAACAACGATTGGAAACGGCACTTTCATTAAAGCGTTATTGGTCACATAATGCATGGAAGTCTGTATTTATGGATAATCCAATTATGAAGCAATTTTCTATTTCACTCATTTGGGGTGAGTATAAGGAAGGGAAGTTGCTGAAGGCATTCCGTTATGCAGAAGGTGGCGTGTTCTGTACAATTGACGGGAAGAGTTATGAACTTTCATCTGGCACTGTTATTGGTTTCGTTCATCCGTTAGAATTGTCTGGGGCGGAGAAGGAATTATGGAAAGAGCAATTAGAAAGTGCGGGAATTGTTCAGCCGTTCCTACAAATTGAGCGTCCAGTGTTTGTAGTAGAAGAGAATGATGAGAGTGCTATTGAGAGATTTGGCGGTATTTTACTAAATGGTCGTTCGTTATTCGGTAAGATGACGAAGCTTGGATGGATCCGTGGGTCTGTTCAAGATGGCGGTGTGTATTATACATTTTACAAAGAAGATACTCGTACCGGATTAGGCGTGCAATTGTCATTTAGCGGAGCGCCGATTGGTTATGAAGATGAAGAAGATGTATGTGTATTTGACATTCAATTTTATAAAGCAGGTACAGTGAATCGTGGTTCATATGAATACGATGAGATTGATGATGAAAGACGCATTGTACCAAAAGAAGTAGATAAACGCTTCTTTAGTGAAATGTTATATGATGTGCAAGTAGCGACAGATTCAAATCTTGGGCATAATGAAAGTTGGCGTAGCGAACGATAAGAAAAACCCCCTTCATTGGTAGGAAAATGAAGGGGGTTTTTCAATGTTTCAAAAGGTTCTTTCATAATAGAAGCGAATTAGGGGGAAGAGGATTTTTATCCTTTTAGAAGGGATTGGTATCATGATCAAATAGATGATTTATCATACGACTACACTGAATACAGCGGGAATAGAAGGGAAAATGTTAACGTTACAGCCACGGTAATGATAGAAAAGACTTTTACTATATGTAAGAGTCTCTTTTTTTGTAAACGCGACAAAATTTGACAAAAAAATTTGCAGGAACTTGTTATAATTTCTGTTGGAATATTTTGTTTAACGAGAAATGGGTGTATAGCGTAAAAGATTTCGGTGTCATACAAATACATTTTTTGTTTTACATTCAAGGATTTCATAAGAGAAGAATTACAAAAATGAATGACATGGAGAAGTCATAGGGGGAGAGGAGATTTAGCATGAGTATTAAAGTAATAAGAGCAACAGGGGTAATGGGAGGAGCAGCAAGAGTTGCTGTAAAGGTAGATAACGAAGTAGTAATGAAACTTGAGAATAACGAAGAATATACGCTTCCTTTTGAATTAGATGAAGCGAATATTAAAGTAAAACAATTCTTTTTTGGAAGTAAAGAAAAGAAAGTAAAGGATGGCGATGTAGTAGAAATTAAGATAAATAGTATTGCTATGCTATTACTGATGGTGTCAATGATGGCTGTTTTATTTGGTTCGTCAATTGGTATAAATATTGTTGTTTTTGGTATGATAGGAGCTTTAGTTACATTAGTATACGGATTGAATAACTGGTTTCGTTTAGAGGTTAAATAATTATTGTATATATATTTATTTCAGTTGATTTACTATACATGGGATGAAAATATTTTTAAGTGGGAAATGGGGAGAATCAGTATGAAGAAAATGGTTGTAATATCTAGTTTGGCGCTAATAGTAGGTTTAACAACTGGTTGTAGCAGTGAAAAAACAAGTGGACCTAAAACAGTATCTGTAAAAAAAGAAAAAGAGTTAGTAGCGAAAGATATTTTTAAAAAAGCAGCTGACGGATTAAAACAAGAGGAATATCTTACATTGACATCTCTTATGTCAATGAAGGGGAGCGGCCAATCAGAAGAAATTAAAATGAAAATACAAATGGAGCCGAAACTGAAGAATTCTAGAGCTGAAATGAAAATAAGTGGTACAGATATTGTAACGTATGAAGTAGATGGAAAGGTCGCTGCTCAAGTGAAAAACCCTGATACAGGAGAGTTAGTTACGATACCTAATGATCAATTTAATGTAAATGATGTAATGGTCAGTAAAAATTTACTTAATGAGTTAGATTTACCGGAAGCTTTGGCTAAGAAAATGAAAGCAAAGAAAGATGGAGACACATATAAACTTACACTTGATTTAAAGGGAAAAGAAGCGGTAGATACGTTACAAAAAATTAATGGAGATATGAAAAAATTAACGGAAGGATTTAATATGGATGCGTTTAATATTGAATATATAATAACAAAAGATTATAAATTTGAAGAGATGCGAACAACTATAAAAGTGAGTGAAAGTAACTCAGATAAAAAAGCTAGTACAGATAAGGAAAAATTGGATGCAGTTGTGAGTATAAAGATTGATTCATATGAAAAGTTTGATTCAATTAAGTTACCAGAAGGGATTCAATAATTTCAATCGTAAAAGGATAAAAAGGAGCGGAAATCTGCTCCTTTTTTATTTTTCCTACTATTTTTAGAAGATTTATATGAATATAGTTGAACGGAACTTCATTTTTTTTCTGGAATAAATGTGAAACGTTGTATAAAATAATCAAGAAAGCCAAAAATTATAGGGGGAAAGTTGTGAAGAAAAATAAGAGTTTAATAAGTTTTTTAGGAGTGTTTATTATGTTGTTTTCTTTTTGTTTTCAAGGAAATGTACAGGCAGATGTAAATACTGTTCAATCTGGAAAAATCAAATCAGGAAACGTAACAGTATGGGAAGTTGGAAATGTAGCGAAAGTATTAGCGGATGTGGAGCGCTTAAATTTAAATACAGTAAATGTACCGATTCAAGTAGATATCCCAAATGTGACTTCTACTAACATGGTAATTAATCAAGCGCAAAAGCAACAAGCTATTATTTTAATTCAAGAATTATTAAAGCGTAATATTCAAGTTATAGTGGAACCGTTCCCGTATATTCAGCAGGGGAATGTTGGAGAGACAGAATGGAACCCAAGTAACATTAATGATTTCTTCTGGAATTGGAAGACGGTTATTCTGCAAGATATTTTTAATTCCATTACAAGTAAATACAATGTGTATGGACTAAAGATTGCTTCTAATTTCGTGAATATGGAGTATGCAGAAGGATACTGGAGCGATACAATTGATTTTGTTCGTAATCAGTATAAAGGAAATGTTTTGTATCAAATGAACTGGTGGTTAACAGCAAGCTGGGATCCTTCTTATGAAGCGAAGTTTATAGAGAAAATAAACCGTCCGTATTTAAAGAAGGTAGATATTGTTAGTATCGATAGTTGGTTTGAAGTTTCTGGAAAAAGAAATCCGTCATATGAAGAAGTGAAGCAAAGTTTATTTGCGACGACAGTATATAACCGTGGACAAAATGTTGTTCAGCAATTGGAACAATTACATAATGCAACAGGAAAGCCCGTTTATTTTGGTGGATTTAACGTTCCAGCGCGTGAACTTGGACTGCAAAATCCGTGGAATCCAGATGTTTCTAATGTGTTTTCGAAAGATGTACAATTAAATGGATGGCGTGCTTACCGCGATGTATTAGAACCGAAACCATATTTTAAAGGTTTTTCAATTTGGTTTATTGGCTCTAATGATAGTACACATCCGTATCAAATACATAGTAAAGAAGCGGAGGCAGTTATTAACGGCTGGTACCG
Source organism: Bacillus sp. JAS24-2 (assembly GCF_008274905.1). Classification (NCBI taxonomy): domain Bacteria; kingdom Bacillati; phylum Bacillota; class Bacilli; order Caryophanales; family Bacillaceae; genus Bacillus; species Bacillus sp. JAS24-2. The sequence goes on along the minus strand of NZ_CP031068.1, from coordinate 3,062,653 downwards.
AAAATAATTTTTACAAAATAGGTAAGTTTTGAAGTTTACTACATATATTTCTAGTGAAAGGCCTTTCACCATCTTATCACCTAGGGGGCAATCATAATGAAATTTTTGTCTTACCTTACAGTAATTTTGGTGATTCTCGGCGGTTTGAATTGGTTGTTTGTAGCGTTAGATTACAATGTAGTTGAGAAATGGTTTGGTTCTATGCCGGCGCTTGTGGACACTATTTATTGGCTCATTGGTCTTTCTGCTATTTATCAAATTTTTGATCGGTTCTTCACGGATAATTAGCAATTATACTTTATTACTAGAGTGTTAAGTACGATTATGTACTTAACACTTTTTTGTATGTTTATAAAAATAGTTTGCACATGCAAGCGATTCCATCGCGTCTTGCGCCGTAATAATAGAAAACAAATTGACCACGTATTATATTTTGGGTTATAATTCAGAAAGTTTAAAAATTAATAAAAATGAGAAATAGGGAGGTTATGAGGGTAATGGAGAGAGTCTATAATTTTTCAGCAGGACCATCAATACTCCCTTTGCCAGTTTTAGAGAAAGTGCAAAAGGAGCTTGTAAATTATAACGGGACAGGCATGTCTATTATGGAAATGAGTCATCGATCTTCTTATTTTCAAAGTATTATAGAGGAAGCGAGTAACTTACTTCGTGAATTAATGAGCATCCCTGATGAGTATGAAGTTTTATTTTTACAAGGCGGTGCGTCATTACAATTTTCTATGATACCACTGAACTTAATGAATACGTATAAAAAAGCTGGATACGTACTAACTGGCTCATGGTCTAAAAAGGCACTGCAAGAAGCCGAAAAAGTTGGGGAAGTACAAGTAATTGCTTCTTCCGAGCAAGAGAAGTTTACTACGATTCCTAAACTGGACGGTTTACTAAGCGATGAAAAACTAGATTATGTACATATTACAACGAATAATACAATTGAGGGGACAAAATATGTGGATATTCCACATATAGAAAGAGTGCCGCTCGTTGCGGATATGTCTTCAAATATTTTGTCAGAACAATATGATGTTTCGAAGTTTGGTCTTATATACGCGGGGGCGCAAAAGAATTTAGGACCTGCGGGCTTAACGATTGCTATTATAAAAAGAGATTTAATTGGGGGAGCAGATCGCTCTTGTCCGACAATGTTAAATTATGAAACTTACAGTAAAAATAACTCCTTATATAATACACCGCCATCCTTTAGTATTTACGTAACAAAACTTGTACTAGAGTGGTTGAAAGAGCAAGGCGGAGTATCTGCGATTGAAGAACAAAATAGAATGAAATCTTCACTTATTTATCATTTTTTAGATGAATCTAAATTGTTTACTTCACCAGTTGATCCTGCGTATCGATCACTTATGAACATTCCATTTACAACACCGTCAGAAGAACTTAACAATGAGTTTTTACAAAAAGCGAAGGAACGCGGCCTTGTTACGTTAAAAGGACATCTCTCAGTTGGCGGTATGCGTGCCAGTATTTACAATGCGATGCCAGCACACGGCGTAAAACGATTAGTAGATTATATGAAGGAATTTGAGCTTGAGAATAGATAGGGAGATGGGAATATGTTTCGTGTTCAAACGTTAAATCAAATTGCAGAAAAAGGTTTGCAAGTTTTTACTGAAGAACGTTATGAAGTAGGAGATAGAATCAATCATCCAGATGGAATTTTGCTTCGTAGCTACTCTTTACATCAAGAAGAGTTTTCAAAAGACTTAAAGGCGATTGCAAGAGCTGGCGCTGGTGTAAATAATATTCCTGTCGAGCGATGTACAGAAAAAGGAATTGTAGTATTTAACACGCCGGGGGCAAATGCTAATGCAGTAAAGGAACTCATTATTGCCAGTCTTATTATGTCTTCACGCAACATTATTAATGGTGTAAGTTGGACGAAAAACTTAGAGGGTGAAGAAGTACCACAGCTTGTTGAATCAGGAAAAAAACAATTTGTTGGATCAGAAATTGCAGGGAAACGTCTAGGTGTTATCGGACTTGGCGCAATCGGTGCTTTAGTTGCGAACGATGCGTTAGCGTTAGGCATGGATGTTATCGGATATGATCCTTATATTTCAGTTGAAACAGCTTGGCGTCTTTCTACACATGTGCAAAGAGCATTTAGCCTTGATGAAATTTTTGCAACGTGTGATTATATTACACTGCATATTCCTCTTACGAATCAAACGAAGGGGATCATTGGGGAACACGCTGTAGAGAAGATGAAAAGAGGGATGCGTCTATTTAATTTCTCTAGAGGAGAACTTGTAGATGAAAAGGTTCTTCAAAAAGCATTAGAAGAAGATATTATTACACATTACGTAACGGATTTCCCGAATGAGAATGTAATAAAGATGAAAAATGTAACAGCGACGCCTCACCTTGGTGCATCAACGTCTGAATCGGAAGAAAATTGTGCAGTAATGGCGGCGCGTCAATTACGTGAATATTTAGAGACAGGAAATATTCGTAACTCAGTAAATTATCCAAACGTAGAATTGCCGTATATCGGAAAGAAACGAATTACAATTATGCATCAAAACGTCCCGAATATGGTAGGGCAAATTACAGGATGCTTAGCGGAACATCATATTAATATTGCCGATATGATTAATCGTAGTAAACATTCTTGGGCATACACAATGATTGATATCGATAACGGAATTGATGATATAATAAAAGAGAATATTGTAGAAAATATAAGCAAAATTACAGGTGTTGTAGCCGTTCGAATGATTGTGTAAAGGAGAGAGGAATGTGGCAAAAATACGACCGTTTCGGGCCATTCGTCCAGTAGAGGAAAAAGCGGCACAAGTGGCAGCTTTACCGTATGACGTATTAAATAGTGAAGAGGCAAGGGAAGTTGTAAAAGGGAATCCATATTCTTTCTTGCATGTTGATAAAGCAGAAATTGATTTAGATCCTGAATTGTCACCGTATGATGATCGCGTGTATGAAAAAGCGGGCGACAATTTAAAGCAATTTATACGAGAAGAAGTGTTCATACAAGATGAAGAGCCAGCGCTATATATTTATGAACTGACGATGCAAGGAAGAACGCAGTCAGGCCTTGTCGTTTGTACATCTATTGATGAGTATGAAGATGATACAATTAAAAAACATGAAAGAACACGTCATGAAAAAGAACTAGATCGTATTCGCCACGTAGATGTGTGTGACGCAAATACAGGTCCGATATTTTTAACTTACCGTACAAAAGATGAAGTAAAGCATTTAATTAGAAGCTGGAAAGAAGAGCATGCGCCAATTTATACATTTACAGCAGAAGACGGTGTTAAGCATGTTGCGTGGAAGATTGCAGATGAAGATGTAATTACGACTTTAGTAAACGCATTTGAAGATATTCCTAATCTTTATATTGCAGATGGGCATCACCGTTCTGCATCAGCTGCAAAAGTAGGACTTATGAGAAGAGAACAATATCCAAATTACACAGGAGAAGAGGAATTTAATTTCTTCTTATCGGTTCTATTCCCTCATGATGAATTATCGATTTGGGACTATAACCGAGTTGTGAAAGATTTAAACGGTTTATCAGAAGAACAGTTTTTAAAACAAATCAAGCAATACTTCTATGTAGAAGAAGCACCTGTTTCTCCGTATAAACCAAATGAACCAAAAACATTTGGAATGTATGTAAATGAGAAGTGGTATAAGCTTACTGTGAAAGAAGAAACATTTGATGCGAATGATCTTGTTAGAGGTTTAGATGTATCTATCCTGCAAGATCATTTATTAAGCCAAGTACTTGAAATACATGATCCGCGTTCTGATTCACGCATTGATTTTGTTGGCGGAATACGGGGGTTAGAAGAACTAGAACGCCTTGTGAACAGCGGCGAATACAAAGCAGCATTCGCATTATATCCGACATCTATGGAAGATTTATTAGCAATCGCAGATGCCGGAGAAGTCATGCCGCCGAAATCAACGTGGTTTGAACCGAAACTGCGTAGTGGGTTGTTTGTTCATTCTTTAAAGTAAATATTGACTTCTATAGTTTTGAAAAACCGAAATGATTTGAGTTTCGGTTTTTCTTATTTTAAAAGAGTTTTTGAGGAGGGGCATGGGATGAAATTACAAGTAGGCGAAAAAATCACCTTTGAACGAACGTTTACAAAAGAAGATGTTGCGTTATTTACGGAAGTATCGAAAGATGAAGGTGTTCATCATGTTACACCAGATGAGCAGGGGAGATTTGTTGTACAAGGGCTTTTAACATCAACACTACCTACAAAAATTGGCGGTGATTATAACGTACTAGCTCGCAAGATGGATTTTGAATTTTTACGTCCTGTGTTTAGTGGTGACACAATTCGTTGTGACTTAACCATTGAACAATTTGAACCCGATGAAAAAAATCGTACAAATATTACTGCGATGTTTATATGTAGGAATCAACTTGAAAAGGAAGTTATGAAGGGGAGTTTTTCTGGGATTATTCTTTAGTTAGTAGGAAAAGTAATGAATAGGTGGGGGCCATGTCACTCGGGCTTAGGTTTTTAATTCCACCATAACGAAAATGATATGCATTGCTGTATATTGATAATATACTCTGTTCATTTTTAACTTGAATAAGCTCGTTGACAAAAAGGACATTCCTAGTATTACAAGAAATGTCCTTTCCACTAAATTATAAGGTATTTTGCTAACGTTCAAATTCTAAAATTAGTTTACTAGTTTGACCTGTAAACTGATAATTATAGGACCCTCTCAGATTTTCTAAGTTACCGGTAGCTTTAATAATTGTTCCTGGGGAATCTAAATTTCCTTTATCAAATATTCCTTGCTCTATAGCTGTGAATGTCCCTTGTTGCCCCTTATAAATTCCTTCAAAGTGTAAAAATCCAGAAATTTTAGCCGTAGCCAAGTGACCATCATTTATATTTGAGTCTAGATAATATAATAAGTATTCAACAAAAGCTTTTCCTTTTAATTCTCCATCAATATCATATTCAACATGGGCAATATTAATAGGGAAATCTTTTCTAGTATCATCAATTAGTTTTTCATCCCATTTACTTACTGTAAATGTTACGTCCATACACGTAAATCCCCCTTTATCATTAGATAAGTAATCTTCATATCATTTGAAAAGTACCAATTCACAGTCATATCTTATAGGAGTGTTTTTATTTATTTGAGTCCTGTCATATCGTTATCTTATTTCAGAATCACCTGCTCCTCCCCACGAAGGACTTACTGTCGCCACGGTATCTCCTGGCTGTAATCTCTTTGTTTTTTTTACATGTTAACTCCGCTCCTACATAATGTAATGGACTACGATTATACAAACTGTATCATTGAAAAACATGATGTATGACATTAGTTTCTTCATCATCAATCCGTTTACCTGCTGGGATTCAAGAATTCAGTCTTAGTGTTGAATATAGGAATAACCGATTTATATTTGAAAATCAAAGTATGCAACATTGCATGAGGAAAACGGTTGTTATTTTTACTGCCTGTAACTATAATGATTACAGGTTGGTCGATACCAATCAAAAAAATAAAATCATCGTGAATGGAGATGTTTCATAATGGGTATGAAAAAATTAATTTTAGCAGGTGCTTTAGGGATCGCAGCATTATCAGGAATAAATTTACCAGGACTAGAAGTAACAAAAGCGAGTGCAGCTTCTATTGAATCGAATTTCTCGACGTTAGAAGGACGAGTAGTAGAAGTAGATAACGGTGTAATTGTTGTAAAATCTAAGCAATATGAGGAACCGGTTAGTGTGTATATTGATTCACTTTCAAATGTGAAAGTAGGAGATGAAGTAAAAGCTACTGGATCTATGATGCGTAATTTTACAGAATATATGGTTGCAACTGCAGTTGAAAATACAACAAACAAGTTAGGTATGCACATGAAAGAAGATGGCTCACCTAATTATGTAATTGGAGAAGTATCAAAAGTAGGAACGATGGAAGATGAGGGAGACGGTGCTACTAAATATGTTGTAGTTGAGTATCCATCGCTAAATGGGAAGAAAGCTATTATTGATGTTTTCTTAACAAAGGGACAAGTATTTAATGCGGGTGAGAAAGTGAAAATTGATATGAAGTATGTAGGGTGGGGCGGAAGTTCTATTAACTGGAACACAGTTGACCATATTGAAAAAGTTCATGAAGCAAAGACGAACGCTGAAAATAATGATGGTGTATGGATTTGGTCTTAATTAAAATCCTGTAAATAACAAATGTATCATGTAGTATCCAGCAAATGGTGATGTGTATGACCATTTGCTGGATACTTTTTTGCTTTGTATTTTTTGAGAATAAGGGATATCCGACTAGAATATGATGTTTAAATCAGAGCGAGTTAAAAAATACAATAATGAAAGAGGTGTTTATATATGGAGCGAGATGAGAATTATTTACGAGCTAAAAAAAGAGTGGAGAATTTAAAAGCGTTTTACATTCATTTAACGGTCTATATATTAGTTAACTTAATGCTTTTTTTCATAAATATAAGCTCTGATTCAAGTAAATTATGGTTTTTATATCCACTTGGAGGTTGGGGGATTGGTATCGTTATACACGGTTTAACAACTTTTCCATTTGGGATATTCGGAAAAGAATGGGAAGAACGAAAAATTAAAGAGTATATGGAGAAAGATAAGTGAAAAAATCAGAGATTTATGAATATAAATCTCTGTGAGCACACGTTTGATGCGAAGCCTATTCTATAGCTTCGCCTATTTGTTTTGTACTCGAAGTTAATGCGAGTACGTGTTCCTATTCATTTTTAGCATGAATTGCATGTGAAATCAAAACTTTAGTTGTAGTACATAATAAATACAGTTATTTTACTTTCTTAATTACAAGTGGATATAGGATAAAGTTGATTTATCATCCTATATTAAAATAAAAAACAAACCACTGTTCGATTTGAATATTCCACGATATAATGGTGAGAGTTTATGACAGAATAAATATTTACATAAGAAGTGAGGTACTGTATGAAAAAAAGAACGACAGACATTATTTTTATTATTATTGGTGCATTTCTTTTTGCTTTAGGTGTCAATTTATTTGTTATCCCGAACGAGTTTGGTGAGGGTGGGGTAACAGGTATCACGATTATTACGTACTATTTATTTGAATGGTCACCAGGTTTAGTTAACTTAATTTTAAATGCGATTTTGTTAATAGTCGGTTATAAATTTTTAAATAAAATCACAACAATTTATACGATTATCGCTGTAGTGACTAACTCGCTATTTCTTCATTTAACAGAAGGCTGGACGATTGCTTCGGATGAAATGCTTGTAAATGCCATTTTCGGAGGAATATTTATCGGGTGTGGTATTGGTCTTATCATTCGCGTTGGCGGAACAACTGCAGGTACTACGATCTTAGCAAGGATGACACATAAATATTTAGGCTGGAGCATTAGCTACGGTCTACTGTTCTTCGATTTAATCGTTGCATTTTCATCTTATTTCATCATTGGTGCAGAAAAACTGATGATAACAATTATTATGCTATATGTAGCAACGAAAGTGATGGAATTTGTAATTGAAGGGTTAAATCCGAAGAAGGCTATTACGATTATTTCTGATAATCCAGATGAAATTGCCGGGAAGGTGACAACCTTAATGGGGAGAGGGGTTACTGTATATTCAGGGCATGGCTATTACACGAAAACTCCGAAGGAAATTCTTTATGTTGTTATTAATAAGCAAGAAGTAGTGAAGCTAAAGCGGATTGTTCAAACTACGGATCCGGCGGCGTTCATCGCTATACACGATGTTCGTGATGTGTTCGGAGAAGGATTTGTTGATATTTCGAAGGCTTAGAAATTGTTTTTGATTAAAATAATCTTAATACTAAAACGTAAGAATCTATTTTGAATAATCTTTTTTCAAAATAGATTCTTTTTCTTTTTCTTGCAAAAAATCCAATTGTTTCTTAATGTAGTGATGTAGAAGGATGAACGAGAGAGGGTTTAATGAAGATGATACATATTTTATTAGCTGATGATGATAAGCATATTAGAGAGTTGTTGCATTACCATTTACAAAAAGAGGGGTTTAAAGTTTTTGAAGCAGAAGATGGAAAGGTAGCGCAAGACGTTTTAGAGAAGGAAAATATTCATCTTGCGATCGTAGACATTATGATGCCGTTCGTTGATGGCTATACGTTATGTGAAGAAATCCGGAAGTATCATGATATACCAGTTATTTTATTAACGGCGAAAGATCAGTTAGTTGATAAAGAAAAAGGATTCATTTCTGGTACGGACGATTATATCGTAAAACCATTTGAACCAGCTGAAGTGATTTTCCGTATGAAAGCTTTATTACGACGTTATCAAATGCTGAGTGCAGATATTATTACGTTGCACGGAACGACAATTGATCGAAAAGGTGTAGAAGTAAAGTGTAACGGTCAAACGATTTTGCTTCCTTTAAAGGAATTTGAGTTATTATCACAACTTGCTAGTTATCCTGGAAGAACATTTTCAAGAGAAGAGCTAATTGAATTAGTATGGGGAATGGATTTTGAAGGAGATGAACGAACAGTTGATGTTCATGTGAAAAGGCTGCGAGATCGTTTCTCAAAACGAACGGATGATTTTCAAATTACAACAGTGCGCGGCCTCGGGTATAAGTTGGAGTTGAAATAAGATGAAATCACTATATTCTAGATTTGTATTTATGACGGTCGGCATTATGCTACTTAGTAGTATTATCGGCTTTTTATTAACGAACGTATATTATCAAGTGAAGTTAAAACCATATAACAGTGAAAAGATTTTAAAGTATGCGGAAGAAGTTAAATCGTTATATGAAAAGCAAAGTGAAGAAAATCAAGAGACGTATTTGCATTCTATTGCAAAATTAGGGTATGAGATTTACATTGTTGATGATCAAAAGAATGGAAAGCGTATCGGTAATGCGTTTCGTAAGACGACAATAAGTGATGATACCGTTCATAAAGTATTGCAGGGGGAGACATTTAATGGTGTTTCTACTTATCCAACGCGCCTCTTTATTACAGGTTTTTTCGATAATGAATTAATTAATAGCGTCGGTGTCCCAGTACAACACGGTGATAAACAGTACGCTTTATTCATTCGCCCTGACGTTCAACAACAATTCGGCGAGATGAGAATTTTTCTAGCGGTATTATTAGGGTTTATCGTACTATTAAGTATTATTTTTATAGCGATTGCAGCAGGTTACATCGTTCGCCCAATCCGTAAATTTACGAAGGCTACGCAAAAAATTGCGAGTGGGGAATATGAAATTGAATTAGATGTAAAACGAAAAGATGAAATAGGAACGTTATCTACAAGCTTCCAAAAGATGACGAAGAGTATTAAAGAACTAGATGAAATGAGACAAGAATTCGTTTCGAACGTTTCACATGAATTTCAGTCGCCACTTTCTTCCATACAAGGTTTTTCAAAGACGTTGCAAACAGAAAAGATGAGTGAGGAAGAAAGAAATCATTACTTACAAATTATTGAGGGTGAAAGTAAGCGAATGTCTAGTTTATGTAAACAGTTACTTACGCTCGCTTCATTAGATAAAGAGGAAAAGGTTCTACAAATAAGAGAATTCAATCTGCAGAAGCAAATTAAAGACGTCATTTTTATGCTTGAGTGGAAATGGCGGGAAAAAGATATCGCCGTTGAATTTAATGTGCCAGATATCACTATAAAAGGTGATGAAAACTTACTTCATCAAGTTTGGAGTAACATTTTCACGAATAGCATTAAGTTTTCAAACGATGGTGGAACGATTGAGTTTTTCGTCGAAGAGTTAGAGTCTAGTGTCATTATTTCTATATCAGACAACGGAATCGGTATGGAAAAAGAAGAAATGGATCGTATTTTTGACCGTTTTTACAAAGTAGATACAGCAAGGACGAGAAACGTAGAAGGTAGCGGTTTAGGATTGTCGATTGTGCAGAAGATTGTTGAACTGCATCATGGAAACGTTTCGGTGTATAGTACGAAGGGGGAAGGAACGACCGTTCGGGTGGAGCTTCCGAAATAGATGGAAAGAAAGAGGCTGTTTCGGAACGGCCTCTTTTTTTTTGGTCTCTAGTATACGTGTAAAGTGAAAAAATGTGAGTCATTTTCATTACATACTCGGACGAGTTTGTGGAGTGAAATCAGGAGGAAGTTTGTTTGGAAATGTAGAATTTCTACATAGTTATAAGGATTTTATTGAAACTGTAACTATTTAGGGAGGAAATTACTTTGAAACGAATTGACGTGTTATTAAACGTACTAGATTCAACATTCGATAAAGAGAGTTGGTATGCACCGTTTAAACATGCTATTGAAGGACTTACAGCCGAACAGGCTATGTGGAAACCATCTGGTGAGGAAACGAATACCATTTGGGAGAACGTTAATCATCTCATTTATTACAAAGAGAGGCTTGCTGCAAACTTGGAAGGCCGTGAATGGACACATAATCTTGACGGAAATGACACATTTTATCTTACTAAGCAATCTAATGATGATATGGAATGGAAGAAAGTCGTTGAACGTTCTGAAAATGCTCAGTGTAATTTAAGACAGGCATTAAGTGCAATTTCCGAAAGAGAGCTTGAGCAAAATTCACTAGAGGGGAAATTACTGGATATCATGCTTCATGATGCTTATCATACAGGACAAATTATTCAATTAAGGAAAATGCAGGGTGCTTGGCCATCAAAGCGTTAACTGCCGTTATAAGTTGGTACTATTGTTGAATAAAATTTAGATATTCAAACGACTTTATTGTTATATTTTTAGTGAATTATTTTACATCCAAAATGAAATAACTATATTTTTAACCCCGTCCCCAATTTAGAACGGGGTTATGTTTGGTTTGCTATAAAGCCGCACCTTTCCCACGCTCTTCCTTAAACCGAACCCCAAAAGTATCCGCTGTAATCTCATCAGCTTTCGGCAAAGCCCGTAATTTCGGATGAAGCAGCCATACGAGAGAGATAAAGAAAATCCCGATGCTAGCGAGCGCAAAAATGAGTTGGCTACTAAATACATTTGCGGTGTATCCGCCAATTAAAGAACCGAATGGCATAGCAATTGTGCCCATACTTCGCATGACTGAATTGATGCGTCCGATATATTGATTTGGAATTACAATTTGACTAATTGTCGCAAATAATATGTTCGTGGCACCAATTGGGATCCAAGCTAGGCCGAATAAAAAAATAGACAGCCATTGAAACGGTACAATCGTAGAGAGAAACCAAAAGATAGCGCCAGTCGCAAAGCTAATAATAGAAGTGCGGCCAACATTACGTTTGCCAACCCATGAACTGAATAATGCACCGATGAGACTACCTGCTGATATAGCAGCTAAGAAGAAGCCATATGATTTCACGCCTCCTAAAGAATCAGCGAAAGAAGGGAGTATCGCCATCGTCATACCGATTGAGAAATTAGCAACAACTGAACCGATTAAGAATGCGCCCATTAAGGAACGGAAGACAATTGAAAAACCTTCTTTTAAATCTGAGAAATATTGTTTTGTTGAAAGTGATGTGCCCGTTTCGGTTTGCTTTGGCATTTTCAATGAAAAGAACAAAAGGGCAGTAATCGCGAATGTGAAAGAGTCGATCACATATAAAGTAATGGCGCCAAGTAGTGCTACTAATATGCCAGAAATCGTCGTACAAATTAAGTCAATACCTTGATACGCAAATGAGAAGAGTGAGTTTCCTTTTAATAATTGTGTTTTATGCAGTAGAAGTGGTAAAGCTTTCGATTGTGCGGGATAGGCGAATTGTTCGATAAAGGCTACGATTGGCATAATGATGAGTAGTAGTTGGACTGTTAATAGATCGAAGTAGTGTGTAATAGGAATGATTAAAATAAGAATGCATTGCAGAACTTGTGTAAGGACGAGGGTGTTTTTAATGGACCATCTATCAACGAATGGACCAGTAAGAAATTGAAGTACAGAGGGTAATAATGTAAGAAAACCAGCCAATCCAGAATAAAAAGGATTACCACTTAGCTTATATACGAGCCACATCGCGGCTACATAATACAAACTATCTCCTATGTTTGTAAAAATTCTCCCTAAAAATAATAAGAGGAAATTCCGGTTTTTCAATATGTCCATTTAATCTACTCCTTTATAATAAATTTATTCGGTAAAATAAATTTGACCGTTAGTGTAAAAAAAATCGTATTACGATTTTTCTTCTTTTTTCACAAATCGCTGCATTGCTCGTTCGTCGATTTGTAGTGCAGTAGTAGAAATGTAATAAGATTTACTATTTGGATCTTTATCCGCATCTTTTGCGATATCATTTAATTCAGCCATCAATTCATGAAACTTTTTTACCCACACTTGAAATTGTTCCGGCGTAGCATCAAACTCCCAGCAAGATGAAACGTAATTCCACTCAGCCGGGTCTTCGCTTTCTTTTCGTAATATAAAAGCTTCTTCAGGAGCAGCGAGAATATGGTTTTTCGTTGTTTCTGCCATTTGTAAAAAGATTTGGCGACCTGATTCGCTTAACATTTCTAAATGAGGTAATAGGTCTGCAGCAGGAGTGAAGCCTCTAGCGACAGATTGATAGAACTTTTGAATGATGCCATTCTTTTCTTCTGTATAAACAATCTCTATAAAACCATTCTTTTCTAATTCTTTTAAATGATAATGAATTTTCGCCCTTGGAATGCCGAATTTCTCAGATAGTAATTGTCCTGTATAAGGACGTTCGCATAGACGCATCATCATTTCGACACGTAGTGGATCGCTTATTGCTTTTAGTTGGCTATAAGTAGTGAGTGTTAACATGGGCTTCAAAATGATCAACTCCTTAAATGGAATTACTCGGTCAAGATTATTTGACTGAATTGTATCAAGGATTTTAGTTATTTTCAATACTTTCTGAAAATTAAATCTTCCCCTCTGTAATCTTCTGTTCATATTCCGTTCATATTTCTTTTTTATGATAAGTGCATAGAAAGAAAGAGGAAGGAGCGAGCGAAATGTTTTTAGCTCTGCGTGAATTGAAACAATCAAAATTAAGATACGGATTAATCGGACTGATTATGGTGTTATTATCATTTTTAGTTCTTGTTATTTCAGGATTAGCAAATGGACTATCATATGATAATGCTTCATCGATTCAAAATATGGAGGCAAATAAGTTCGTTTTAGCAGATGATGCGGAAAATAAATTACTTCGTTCACAAATTAAGAAAGACGATGTAGATAACGTAGTAAATCAAGTAGGCGAGAAAGAAGCCGTTCCGTTTCGTGTGAAAGTTTCAACATATGAAAAGAAAGATAGTTCGAAAAAGGTTGATATCGCTATTTTCTCAAGTGAACGGGATTCATTTTTAGAACCGAAAATTGTAAAAGGGGAGAAATTAGGTACAGCAAACAACGAGATGGTTGCTGACGAATCAATTAAAGAAAAAGGAATTGATATTGGAGATACAATTATTGATCCTGTTTCAAAGAAAGAATTTACAATCGTTGGATTTACGAAAGATCAAATGTTTAGCCATACACCAGTCGTTTATGTAAATGAAGACGTATGGGGTGCTATTTCACAACCAAACCAAAAAGATTATAGTGCAATTGCACTTAACACAGATAAAGAGATTAAAAATGCACACGTAATTGACAAAAAAGAAGTGCTACAAAGTATTCCAGGATTTAAAGAAGAACAAGGAACATTAACGATGATCATTGCGTTCTTACTTGTTATCGCTGCATTACTAATCGGTGTATTCTTCTACGTTATTACACTGCAAAAAACACAGCAATTAGGTGTATTAAAAGCAATCGGTACAAAGAACTCGTATTTAGCAAATAGCTTAGTCGTGCAGGCGTTATTCTTATCAGTCGTTGCGATGGTAATCAGTATCGTTCTTGTACAAGGGTTAGAACAAATTTTACCAGCAGGTATGCCGTTCTTATTAACAACACCGATGATTGCGCAATATGCAGCAATCTTTATCGTAATTAGTATTTTAGGAACACTTATTTCGTTATACCAAGTATTAAAAGTTGATGCATTAGAAGCAATTGGAGGCGGGATGTAATGACTTCATTATTAAAATTAGACAAAGTAAGTAAAGTGTACGGAGAAGGGAATACGGAAGTAACAGCCCTTCATCCGATATCGCTTGATGTGAAAGCCGGAGAATTTATCGGAATCGTCGGTCCTTCTGGATCAGGGAAAAGTACGTTATTATCAATCGCGGGTGCATTATTATCACCGTCAAAAGGGGATATTTACATTCGTGAGCAAAATATTACACAGTTATCAGAAAAGGAAATGACAGACATTCGTTTGAAAAAAATCGGCTTCATTTTCCAGTTTGCAAACCTTGTTCCATATTTAAATGTGAAAGAACAGTTACTTTACATTGCAAAGCTAAAAAAAGAAAGTAAACAAGAATCCGAAAAGCGTGCAGATCATTTATTAGCGGCATTTGGATTAGGAGAAAGAAAGAATCATTATCCAAATCAACTATCTGGCGGGGAAAAACAAAGGGTAGCAATCGCTCGTGCGTTCATGAACAACCCAGATTTAATATTAGCGGATGAGCCAACGGCAAGCTTAGACTCAAAACGCGCACGTGAAGTTGTTGAAATGATGAAACGCGAAGTGAAAGAGAGCCAAAAAGCAGCAATTATGATTACACATGATGAAAGAATGCTTGATGTATGTGATCGTATATTGACGCTTCGAGATGGACAGTTAATATAAAAAAAGGAAAACCGTACATGTATGTGCGGTTTTCCTTTTTTTATGGACTTATTTAGAGAATAACGTTTTAATTTTATTACGAGTAAGTAATAAAACACCGCCTAATACAGATAGCATTCCTAGAGCCATATTGTTTGATTGCTCGCTACCAGCGTTAGGAAGTTCTTTAGCGTTATTGTTTTTAGTACCATTATCTGCTTGCATTTGTTTAGACTGTGATACTTCATTAATCTTGTTATCAACATTTTGCTTCGTTGTATGTAACTCAGCTAATTTGTCGTCAATTTTTTTCTCAGTATGCTTAAAGTCGTTGATTTTAATATCTAAGTCTTGTTTTTTCTTTGATAAATCATCTGAAACAGTTTGTTTCGATTGTTTAATTTCGTTAATTTTATTAATTAAATCTTGTCTAGCTTCTTGTAAAACAGCTAGTTTGTTTTTTACATCTTGTTTAGCTAATTCTAAGTTAGCGGAAAGACTGTCTAAATTGCCTTTAATTTTCTTAAGTTCCTCTAACGTGTTACCGGTATTCGGCTTGTTTTCTTTTAGTTCAGCGAGTTTGTCCTCAGCAGTTTGTTTCGCTTTCTTTAACTCAGCTAATTTTTCATCTACTTGTTTTTTAACTTCCTTAAGTTCATTAACCTTTTGATCAATGTTCTCTTTATGTTGCTTCATTTCATTCACTTTTTCATCGACAGTTTGTTTATGTTCTTTAATCTCATTCACTTTGTTATCGATATTTTGCTTATGTTCTTTTACTTCAGCAACTTTATCTTCTACTTGTTTTTTATGCTCTTTAATTTCAGCGATTTTATCTTCGGCGATTTGTTTGTCTTGCTGCAGTTTTGCATCTAGTTCTTGTTTATGCTGTTTAACTTCGTTAATTTTTTCATCAGCAACTTGTTTACGTTCATGTAGTTCATTCACCTTCGTATCAACATTTTCCTTAACCTTGTTAAGTTCATTTAATGTTTGATCCACGTTTTCTTTGTGTTGCTGCAATTTTGCATCTAACTCTTGTTTATGTTGCTTAATTTCAGCTAATCGATCTCCCGTACTTTGCTGAGGAGTAGCATCATTTACTTCCGCATGAGCAGAGTTCGCGCCAGCAATCATTGCTAAAGCTAGTGTAGACGCAGCAATTGTTTGTTTTGTTTTCATATTTTTGTACCTCTTTTCTTTCATATGCATGAACTGTTTTGTGTAAAAATGAGCATATAGAAGTAGATTATCTTATTATTATATACTATGTTAGGCGCTTAGAGGAAGGATTTGCATAATAATCTATGATTATGTAATTTTTATAATCTCTTATTTGGGGTAGGGGATAAACCTTTAGCTAGATGAACAATTTCTTCTATAGTAAAGCTTACATCTTTATTATTGCGAATAACAAACAAATAATCAGCCTCGTTTTCTACAGGATCTACCACATCATCGTGAAGTGATTCAGTTTGTTGTCGATCAAGTACTTCTTTGAAACTAGAATATCCACCTCTAAAAATATTCGTACTTCGCGTGCTTCGAGCCACTCTTTCGTAAAGTACATCATCTGGAATGTCAAAATGAACTAATATGCGTACATATTCATTCTGTGGAAATAATTCGTTTAGTAAATAGAATCTTCCGCTTTTACTGCGATTGGAATTACAAATAATAAGGTGTAAATTTGTATGTTCTTTCGCATAATCAACAATGAATTTTGAAAGACCGTGCTTAAATGTATTAGCACCTTCAGCCGGCTGTAATTTTTCATAATGCGTGTTAATAAATTCAGCTTGGTTATCTTGATCCATAACGAAAGAGTGGGGTAACTCTTTTTCTAAAGCTTTTGCAAATGTAGTTTTACCGCTGTGTGTTTTTCCTACAGTAATAATGACGAATCGTTTCATATTGGCCTCCATTTGTATTGTTATGAACTGGAATATTCGGTGTAGATCGAAATCTTCCTGCTAGAGATTACACAAATTGTTGGAGCGTTAGTAGGCTGAAAACTTGACAAAAAAACTTATTTATGCTATAATTTACCAATATAAAAATAAGGTGTATAATAGGGTTCTCCTGGCCAGGGGAACCCTATTTTTGTTGTGAAAATGAAGGAGAGTGTATGTGCGTGAAACAAGGTGAAGCAAGTGTAACGTCGTTAGTATCAGCTTTCAGCAGGGCATATCATAGTGAATTTGATAATCCGAAAATCTTTGATGATTATGTAGCTAAAGAGTTCATTTCGCCAAAAGAACGAATTAATATTGAAACGAATATGGTTCAAGGGATTCACTTTTTCAATAAAGAAATTGCAGAGCAGTTTCAAGACAATCCAAAAGAAATATTAAAATGGATTACGCAAGTTCAGTTATCACCAACACCTTTAGCACGTGCCGCATATTGTGAAAGAGTATTACTACATGAAATTACATTAGGAGCGAAACAATACGTCATACTCGGTGCAGGCTTAGATACGTTCAGTTTTAGACACCGAGAATTAGAAAATAAAATAGAAATATTTGAAGTGGATCATCCTTCTACGCAGGCGTTTAAGAAGGAAAGAATAAAAGAAGTAGAAATTGAAGTTCCAAATAACCTTCATTTTGTTTCAATGGATTTTACGAAAGGATTTTTCTATGAGCAGTTACGGAATGAAGGATTTGAAAATAAAAAGACGTTCTTTAGTCTATTAGGTGTAACGTACTATTTAACGAAAGAGGAACTTGCTAGTTTATTAGAATGTTTATTCGAGATGGTTCCGGCAGGTAGTTCTATCGTTTTTGATTATCCCGATGAAAATTTGTTTACGGAAAAGGGACTGTCCAATCGAGTTGAAAATATGGTAAAAATGGCTGCGGTAGGCGGAGAACCAATGAAATCATGTTTTTCTTATGCCGAAATGGAAGCACTGTTTGAGAAGGCGGGCTTACTTATTTATGAGCATTTATCGCCAGAAGACATAAATAAATTATATTTTGAAGGACGAAACGATTATTTGAAAGCTTTTGAGACAGTGCATTATGTGCATGCGGTGAAAAGGTAGGAAATTAGTAGGCATGGGGAGGAATCTCTGTGTCTTTTTTTATAAAAAAGGAAATGAGCTGTAGTGGTGGAAAATATAATTATAAATATATATAAATTAATGTTTTGTAGAAACTAAAGGAAAGGGGAAATAGAAGATGTTGAAATTACGAGGAAAATACAATGAAGCGAAAGTATATACTACGAATGTAGAAAAAATGGCAGCAGGTCAAATTATTGATCTTTGTAACCAAGAATTCGTAAAGGATAGCAAGATCCGTATTATGCCAGATACACATGCGGGCGCAGGTTGTACGATTGGGACAACAATGACAGTTCAAGATAAGATTGTTCCTAATTTAGTCGGGGTTAACTAATCGGCTCAGACTTTAAACTACTCACTCAATTGACTGGAAACCCTAACGATAAAAGACGAGGGCAATCAGCAGCCAGTGGTTATGGTGACATAATCGAATGGTTCAGAGACTTGCACCATGTTAGCAGACTAAGGTACAGAATTATTCCTCATCCATTTTGAGTTGAAGAGGAATAATTAATACGGTGAGCCTACAGTAGAGACTGCATATCTCGATGACTGTAGAGAAGGTATAGTCCACACTTTCAGGAAACTGGGAGGTAAGTACGATATTGGTTGTGGCATGGAGGTTGTTATAATTAATAAGAAAAAAGAGGAAATCAACTTCGATTACTTAGACGAAACGATACGTAAATTTGTCCCAAGTGGTTTTCGTATTCGAGATAAGGAACATAGATTTTCAAAAATGATTGATTTTGATAGTGTAAGAGCCCCGTTTACATTGCAACGTGCTCAAAAAAGTATTGGTACACTTGGCGGGGGCAATCATTTTGTCGAACTGAATGAGGATGATGAAGGAAATGTATACATTGTTATTCATAGTGGTTCGCGTAATTTAGGGAAACAAGTAGCAGAGTATTATCAAAACTTTGCTTACGAGCAACTTATAAACGTTAAATCTATTAAAGAAGAAATTATTGAGCGTTTAACGAAAGAAGGCAGACAACAAGAAATACATGAAGCTTTACGTGAAATTAAGAAACCGGTGATTTGTAAAGAATTAGCTTATTTAGAAGGACAAGGATTTAAAGATTACATGAATGATATGAAAATTGCACAAAAATATGCGGAGTTAAATCGTAAAGCAATGATTGATGAAATCGTCACTACAATGGATTGGAAAGTAACAGATCAATTCACTACAATCCATAACTACATCGATATGGACAATATGATTCTAAGAAAAGGTGCTATTTCAGCTCAGAAAGATGAACGAGTAATCATTCCAATCAATATGAGAGATGGTTCAATCATTGCATTTGGTAAAGGAAATCCAGATTGGAACTTTTCTGGCCCTCATGGAGCAGGGCGTATTATGAGTCGCAAGAAGGCGAAAGAAGTACTTAACTTAGAGGATTTTCAAAATACAATGACAGAGGTTTGGACTACATCTGTTGCAGAAAGTACTTTAGATGAAGCACCAATGGTATATAAGCCAATGGATGAAATTATTGAGAATACAAAAGAAACAATTGATATTAAACATATTATTAAGCCACTTTACAATTTTAAGGCTAATTAAAAGAGGAGTAACGTTTATTAAAGAAAGAGAACTTGAAAAGATAGCATATTTTGTGGCGGTTATATAACAGAGATTAAAAAGACAACATATTAAACTAAGAGATTCATCATATTCATTTACATTTATGTAATGTTAAAGACTAGAAAGCTAGATTGGCGCGAATTGCTAATTGTGGAGTGTGTAGAAAAGACAAAATCTCTTAAAAAACACTTAATTTTTTATTCCATTAATCTTTACAATCTCCCCTTATAATGTGAATTGGACAAGCACCTAAGAGAAAGCAGAATATGTCAGTTTGTACATTCTATTATTAGGGGGAGAATTTGTATGAAAAAGACAGTTGCTTCGTTAGCAGTTATGGCGGCATTATTACCGACATTTTCAGCACATGCGGAAGGGAAAGAGCAAGTTCGAAAATCAGCTACAACTTTTAATGTTATTAGTGACATTCAAGGTGATTTAGGAGATTTTGATCACGTATTAAAAGATATGAATAAAGTAACGCCACTTTCTAGAGCGCTTATTATGAATGGGGATATAACGCCGACTGGACAACAGTCACAATATGATGATGTAAAGCGTGTGTTAAATAAAAATAAGCATCCAGAAAATGTATGGTCTACTGTTGGGAATCATGAGTTTTATGCTGGTAAATGGACAGCAGATGGGAAACTCTCTCAAAGTACATGGCCAAATGGTGTAACTGAGGAAACTTTATTTAACCGCTATCTGAAATTTAGTGGACAAGAAAAGGTATATCATAAAAAAGAATTAGATGGCTATCCACTTTTATTTTTAGGAACTGAAAAATATATGAAATACCACGATTCAAAAATGTGGGATGAAGTATATATGAGTGATGAGCAATTAGGTTGGTTAAAACAAAATTTAGAAGAGTATAGTCAAAAAGATAAAAATAAACCAATCTTTATTTTCTCTCATCACGTTTTACCTGATACAGTATCTGGATCAAGACAATCACCATATTTACAAGATTATTTAAACGTGGATAAATTGTACGATATATTAAAAGACTATCCGCAGGTCGTTTTCTTTACGAGTCATACGCATTGGGATTTAAACTTACCGGACTGGGCTGGTAAAAAGAAAATTGCAGGCGGAGATAAAAAAGGATTTACTGTTGTAAATACGGGCGGGATTGAAACGGGCTGGATGTCAGCAGGACCAAATGGAGGAGAGAAAACTGCTCCAGATGGCTATTCATTTAAACAAGGGTTACAAGTGAAAGCATATGGTAACGATGTAATTGTGACAGCTTACGATTACAAACGTGATAAGGATATAAAGAAGTTATTAATTAGTGATTCAAAAATTGCGCAGATGGCACCAAATGTAACGGCAGATGATAGTGAAAATATAATTGTCGGTGCAACTGAATATATGGAGTATTCTATAGAAGGAACGAATGAGTGGCATACGTATAGTAAAGCAAACCCTCCGAAATTTGATGGGGATAAAGTCGTATACGTACGCCATAAAGGTGAAATGAATTTAGAGCCGGGATTAACACAGTTACTTCGTTTTTCGGTAAATAAGTGATTGGAGGGAGTCTGCATTTGAATGTGTAGGCTCTTTTTTTGTTGATGAGGAAGGGGTTGCCTGTCTGTCGTTTTTTGTCGATAGATCGATATATTAAGAAAATCGTTGATATATTGCAAGTTACGATAGATATATTTGAAAAATCGTTGATATATTGCAAGTTACGATAGATATATTTGAAAAATCGTTGATATATTGAAAGGAATGAACGATATATTTAAAAAATCGTTGATATAAATTTCATGTACCGTAATTAAGTTAAAATCATTAATACGGTTTTACTTATCAAAATGAAATTCTAATACATTTTTAACCGAGAAAGATGACTTCACCATTTTTACGTGTAATAATAGTAACGTTACATATATTGTGAAAGAAGTACAAAAGGAGCGTTACAATGAATTTAGCTAAATTCCCGAGAAAAAAATATACAGAATCATATACACCAATTGAAAAGTTAAACAACTTTTCTGAAGCACTTGGTGGCCCGACTATTTATTTTAAACGAGATGATTTACTTGGTTTAACAGCTGGTGGCAATAAGACGAGAAAATTAGAATTTTTAGTTGCAGATGCACAGGAAAATGGTGCAGATACGTTAATTACAGCTGGTGGTATTCAGTCAAATCATTGCCGCCTGACACTGGCAGCTGCGGTAAAAGAAAAAATGAAATGTATCCTTGTATTAGAGGAAGGGCTTGAGCCAGAAGAGAAGAGAGACTTTAACGGAAACTATTTCTTATATCACTTATTAGGTGCTGAAAATGTCATTGTTGTACCGAACGGAGCAGATCTTATGGAAGAAATGCATAAAGTAGCACAAGAAGTAAGTGAAAAAGGTAATACACCATATGTAATTCCAGTTGGTGGATCAAACCCTACGGGTGCTATGGGATACGTTGCTTGTGCGCAAGAAATTATGGCGCAATCATTTGAGCAAGGAATTGATTTCAGTTCAGTTGTTTGTGTAAGTGGTAGCGGCGGTATGCATGCTGGTTTAGTTACTGGTTTTTCTGGAACACAAAGCCATATTCCTGTAATCGGGATTAACGTAAGTAGAGGAAAAGCTGAGCAAGAAGAGAAAGTAGCAAAACTTGTAGATGAAACTTCAGCACATGTTGGTATTCCAAACTTTATCTCGCGCGACGCTGTTACGTGCTTTGATGAATATGTAGGACCAGGCTATGCGTTACCAACGCCGGAAATGGTAGAGGCAGTTCAGTTACTTGCGAAAACAGAAGGTATTTTACTTGATCCAGTGTATACAGGTAAGGCAGTAGCGGGATTAATCGACTTAATTAGAAAAGATAAATTTAATAAGGAAGACAATATTTTATTCGTACATTCAGGTGGTTCACCAGCTTTATATGCGAATACTTCTTTATTTGCGTAAGTGTAAAAAGCATTGGGTATCCAATGCTTTTTTGTTATATACTGGAATTGTCGAGAGGTGGGAGGATTATATGAACTCAAATTTAAAATGGATTATATATACGGTACTCGGCATTTCTATTCTATTAATCTTATTTGTGGCTTATGGGGTGTATTCGTATTTTATATTTTAAAATCGTAATGGAAGTGAACCATAATGTAATGTATGTTATAGTTTGATATGTTAATTACTTACAATACTTTCTACAAGGAGAATACATAATGAGAGCAAAGAAACTAGTAACGTTAGCAGTTCCATTTATGCTGTTAGTCGGATGCGAGGTAGAAGATAAAGATTCTACTCATAAGACTGAGCAAACTAGTAAAGCAATAACGAAAACAGTAATTTCTGAACAACAGTATCCGTACTACATATGTGAGCAAGTGGTAGAGTTCCAATTTAAGAAGGATGAACTATTACTAAACTTAGGAGAATCCTTAAAGGACAAAGAAAAAGCAAAAGCAAAAGCTGTTTTAAAAACATCAAACGAGATAGATAAAATTTTAGACAATATGGAACACATAAAAGTACCTGATACATACAAAGACATTCACAAATCCATACAAGAAGGGGTAACAGAGGCAAGAAAAGCAACGAAGTTAATTAAGGATGCTGGTAAAGAAGATAAACAGAAGATTCAAGAAGCTACAATGAAAGGTACTGAATTTTTATCAGGTGTAGACGGAGAGCATTGGAAAAAAGCAATTTATGAGTTATCACAGGAAAACAAAGATGCTTATAGTAAGGCACTTGATAAGAAAGTAAAGGAGCACTCAAAGTAAAACAGTAACTTGTAACAATACATATCCACCTAAAATTTCCGCGAATGCTATGCTAGGAAGTTAGGTGGGAGATTACTGTCCTTAAATGTGGCTGATTAAAGCTACAGCCACATTCTCCTGTTCTAATTAACTAAAAGAAGAACTTCCCCATCCCGATTAGACTACTGATCATTCCTATTCCACTCATGGTGCCTTTTCCTGCTGTAAGTAAGTTTCCAAGCATTCCTAGCTGACCGTTACCTCCGTTATTTCCCCATCCCATTGGGGCCCACGGACCACCCCATCCTGGAGGGTTTCCAAAAACACCCGAGTTATTGGTATTGAAATGAAAAGCCTTAGCTGGCGGCGATAGTAAAGCTGCGAGATGACCTTGTGCGAACATCCCTGTATGATTGAATGGTTGCGCCCAGGGGAAGGGAGGTTTTTGAAAATTAAAACCTGCATGACTTGGTAATGGAGTCCAATTAGCAGGATGACCTTGGGGCATTATCCCTGCATAATTAATTGGCTGCCCCCAAGAGAAGAGAGGGGGATGGGGATTGAACCCCGTATAATTGGCTGATGAATCCCAACTAACTGGATAGACTCGGTAACTCCAATTCTCAGGAATCTTCAAATCATTCATTACCTCAGATGTAGTTATTTCGGGCTGTGAATATAATGAAATTTGGTTAGTATATTGTTCCCCGTTTCCCTTTGAATTCAAATACCAATATTGGTCCATACGCTTATTCTCCTCACTTTAAAAATGTAATGTTAGACTTAGCCTATGTAATATTCCTTTTTATGGATGGTTACATAACTAGATCTACAAGCCTGTATTTAAAGGAATGGGTGCGTAGTCTTTTTGATTTTTCTCGCTGCCTGTAAAATTCCCATTGATGTAAAGTTTCACTTTATTTTAGAAGGGGATTTTCAGTTGCTTCTTTTTTGTATTTCAGCCTAATTTAAATTCCGTTAACAAACATTTTTATAAAGGTTTAATCAACAAAAAGATTTTAAAATGGTATGTTGAGCAAGTGGAATTGCTAAAAAGAGAATATCCATTCGAAGAGTTTGGCAAAATACTGTAAGGGTAATGTTTTCTTGTGCAAATATGTAAACGATTTAAACGAATCAATGAAATTTATAATGAAGGGGCAATTAAATATATGAGTGAAACATTACATAAAAGAAAACCACCATATGTAATGCTTGTAATCCTTTTTATTGGGGCATTTGTTTCATTTCTAAATAACTCCCTTTTAAATGTAGCCTTGCCATCAATAATGAAAGATTTAAACATTCAAGATTATTCAACGATCCAGTGGCTTTCTACAGGGTATATGCTTGTAAGTGGTATATTAATTCCGGCCTCAGCATTTTTAATAACGCGTTTCTCGAATAGGAGCCTATTTATTACATCTATGGTGATTTTTATTCTTGGTACTGCCTTAGCGGCTGTAGCACCTAACTTTGGTTTATTACTTACTGGTCGGATGGTTCAAGCGGCAGGCTCTTCAGTTATGGGACCTTTGTTAATGAATATTATGCTAGTAAGCTTTCCAAGAGAAAAAAGGGGAACAGCAATGGGGATTTTTGGACTAGTTATGATTACAGCTCCAGCAATTGGGCCGACACTATCAGGTTATATTGTAGAGTATTATGACTGGCGTTTGCTTTTTGAAATGATTTTACCCTTAGCAATCATTAGCTTACTGTTAGGGATTTGGAAATCTGAGAATGTCATGAAACAAAACAAAAATGCAAAACTTGATTATCTCTCATTACTATTATCTTCTGTCGGTTTTGGCGGTTTGTTATATGGATTCAGTTCTGCAAGCTCCGATGGTTGGACAAATAAAGTTGTCTTAACAACCTTAATCATAGGCGCAATTGCCCTAATTGCTTTCATTATTCGTCAATTAAAAATGGATGAGCCGTTATTGGATTTACGTGTTTACAAGTACCCAATGTTTGCACTTGCGTCTGTAATTGCAATTGTCAACGCGGTGGCCATGTTTTCGGGTATGATTTTAACACCAGCTTATGTACAAAACGTCCGTGGCATTTCTCCGCTGAGCTCTGGACTGATGATGCTTCCAGGTGCGGTTATAATGGGGATTATGTCACCAATTACAGGTAAACTATTTGATAAATATGGTCCTCGGATTCTTGGCATAGTGGGGCTTTCCATTACAGCTGTTTCAACTTATATGTTGGCAAGTCTGCAAATTGACTCTAGTCACACACATATTATTCTTATCTACACACTGCGGATGTTTGGGATGGCGATGGTTATGATGCCACTTATGACAAATGGTCTTAATCAATTGCCAACTCGCTTAAACCCGCACGGTACAGCTGTTAATAATACGGCTCAACAAGTGTCCGGTTCGATTGGTACTGCTATTCTTGTTACGATTATGAACTCTGTAACAAAAACAAAAGCTGAAAGTTTAATGTCTCATATAGATCCAACAACCTTTACAGAAACTACGAAGGCAATAGTAACTCAGAAGGCTTTATTATCTGGAATTCAATATTCGTTTTATGTAGCGCTTGGCATGAATGTTGTTGCACTACTATTAGTTTTTTTCGTTAAACGTGTAGATACAAGTGCGGAAGCTGTCGAGAAGCTAAATCGGTAGAGAAAAATAAAACGCTTGATAATGATTCCTACAAGTTTTTTGCTGCTAAGGCGCCGGTATTTAAAGCTGGAAAAGAACTAAAAGAAGCAGGGAAATAATTATATAGTAAAAGAGGACCTGATGTTCATATCAGGTCCTCTTTCATTAGTAACACGGTATACTTGCTTATCGTATTGGTTTAACTAAACTACTGATTTTTCGAATACTACAATCTTAAGCTCGTCAACTTCTCTATTTTTGGGGTGTTTTAGAAGAAAATGAATCAAAATAATCGTTTTTATAAACAAATACAAGAGATGAGATCCGTTTGCAATTTCTCATAAACATTACAAGTTTAGATTATCTTTTAACACCAACATTAAAAGGCTCCAACTATATTTATTCGCTTCATTTTAATTTAGTATTTTTCTACAAGTTATAAATCTAATTGCCAAGCTTATACGTAATATCATAATCATGAATAGTTAGGGAAAAGATAAAATAAGGTAATCAATTACATATCTTTATCCCAGGCGATTAGTTGCTATTTCCTCTTTATTAAATGGGATATGTTATTTCATGCTTTTTTGAAAGGGTGTTTTAAATGGAAAAAAAAGTATCTGCCATTCCTCAGCCGAAAACATATGGACCGCTGGGTAATCTCCCATTAATCGATAAAGATAAACCGACCCTATCCTTTATCAAGATAGCGGAAGAGTATGGTCCCATTTTTCAAATTCAAACTTTAAGTGATACCATTATTGTCGTTTCCGGACATGAACTGGTAGCAGAAGTCTGTGACGAAACACGGTTCGATAAAAGTATAGAGGGTGCTTTAGCAAAAGTTCGCGCCTTTGCTGGAGACGGATTATTTACAAGCGAGACTCACGAGCCTAACTGGAAAAAAGCTCATAATATTTTGATGCCTACATTTAGCCAACGGGCAATGAAAGATTACCATGCTATGATGGTTGATATTGCTGTACAACTCGTTCAAAAATGGGCACGGCTTAATCCGAATGAAAACGTGGATGTTCCGGAGGATATGACTCGTCTTACGTTAGATACAATTGGTCTATGTGGTTTTAATTACCGATTTAATAGCTTTTATCGTGAGACCCCTCATCCTTTTATTACTAGCATGACCCGTGCTCTAGATGAGGCGATGCACCAATTGCAGCGGCTGGATATAGAAGACAAACTTATGTGGAGAACGAAACGTCAATTTCAGCATGATATCCAATCTATGTTTTCTTTAGTAGATAATATTATTGCTGAACGTAAAAGTAGTGGAGATCAGGAAGAAAATGATTTACTTTCCCGTATGTTAAATGTGTCAGATCCGGAAACTGGTGAAAAATTAGATGATGAAAACATTCGTTTCCAAATTATCACTTTTTTAATAGCTGGGCATGAGACAACAAGTGGATTGTTATCTTTTGCAATTTACTTTTTATTAAAGAATCCGGATAAATTGAAAAAAGCCTATGAAGAAGTAGACCGTGTTTTGACAGATCCTACTCCAACATACCAACAAGTTATGAAACTGAAGTATATACGGATGATTTTAAATGAATCACTGCGTCTATGGCCTACCGCTCCAGCATTCAGTCTCTATGCAAAAGAAGATACAGTGATTGGCGGGAAATACCCAATTAAGAAAGGAGAAGATCGTATTTCTGTTCTTATTCCACAGCTACATAGGGATAAAGATGCATGGGGAGACAACGTGGAAGAATTCCAACCTGAACGATTTGAAGAGCTGGATAAGGTTCCTCATCATGCTTATAAGCCATTTGGAAATGGCCAGAGAGCATGTATCGGTATGCAATTTGCACTTCATGAAGCCACTCTTGTAATGGGAATGCTTCTTCAACATTTTGAATTAATTGATTATCAAAACTATCAGCTGGACGTAAAACAAACATTAACGCTAAAGCCCGGTGATTTTAAGATTAGGATTCTACCCCGAAAACAAACTATTAGCCATCCTACTGCTCTTGCACCTACAGAGGACAAGCTGAAAAACGATGAAATTAAGCAGCACGTTCAGAAGACACCTTCTATTATTGGGGCCGATAATCTTTCACTTCTTGTTCTGTATGGCTCGGATACAGGGGTAGCAGAAGGTATTGCAAGAGAATTAGCGGATACAGCTAGTTTAGAAGGGGTTCAAACGGAAGTGGTAGCTCTTAACGATCGAATTGGAAGTTTGCCAAAAGAAGGAGCGGTACTTATTGTGACTTCTTCTTATAATGGAAAACCACCAAGTAATGCAGGGCAGTTTGTGCAATGGTTGGAGGAACTAAAACCGGATGAGCTAAAAGGGGTTCAATACGCAGTTTTTGGTTGTGGAGATCATAATTGGGCTAGCACCTATCAACGGATTCCAAGATACATTGATGAGCAGATGGCTCAAAAAGGAGCAACAAGATTTTCTAAACGCGGAGAAGCAGATGCAAGTGGTGATTTCGAGGAACAGCTCGAGCAATGGAAACAAAGCATGTGGTCTGATGCGATGAAGGCATTTGGATTGGAGCTCAACAAAAATATGGAAAAAGAGCGCAGTACTTTGAGTCTGCAATTTGTCAGTCGTCTTGGAGGATCTCCTCTTGCACGAACATATGAAGCAGTTTATGCGTCTGTACTAGAAAATCGTGAACTCCAATCATCCAACAGTGATAGAAGTACACGACATATCGAGGTATCCTTGCCAGAAGGCGCTACATATAAAGAAGGAGACCACCTTGGAGTGTTGCCAGTTAATAGCGAGAAAAATATCAACCGAATTTTAAGACGCTTTGGATTAAATGGGAAGGATCAAGTTATACTGAGTGCAAGTGGACGAAGTATAAATCACATACCTTTAGACAGTCCTGTTAGTTTATTGGACCTTCTTAGTTATAGTGTTGAAGTTCAAGAAGCAGCCACTCGAGCACAAATACGAGAAATGGTAACATTCACAGCATGTCCTCCTCATAAAAAAGAATTGGAAGCATTATTAGAAGAAGGAGTTTACCATGAACAAATACTAAAGAAACGGATTTCAATGTTGGACCTTCTTGAAAAGTATGAGGCTTGTGAAATCCGATTTGAACGCTTTTTAGAACTTCTTCCTGCGCTCAAACCGCGTTACTATTCTATTTCAAGCTCTCCACTCGTTGTACAGAATCGTCTGAGCATTACGGTCGGTGTTGTTAATGCGCCTGCATGGAGTGGGGAAGGGACATATGAAGGAGTCGCTTCTAATTACTTAGCTCAGCGTCATAATAAAGATGAGATTATCTGTTTCATTCGAACGCCACAATCAAACTTTGAATTACCTAAAGATCCAGAAACACCAATTATTATGGTTGGGCCAGGTACTGGAATTGCACCATTCCGTGGATTCTTGCAAGCGCGTCGTGTTCAAAAGCAAAAAGGTATTAACTTAGGAGAAGCACATCTATATTTTGGTTGTCGTCATCCTGAAAAAGATTATCTTTATCGTACAGAACTAGAAAATGATGAAAGAGATGGATTAATCTCTTTACACACAGCTTTTTCTCGTCTAGAGGGACATCCAAAAACATATGTACAGCATTTAATAAAACAAGATAGAATCAATTTAATTTCGTTATTAGATAATGGAGCTCATCTTTATATATGTGGTGATGGAAGTAAAATGGCTCCGGATGTAGAAGATACCCTTTGTCAAGCGTATCAAGAAATTCATGAAGTCAGTGAACAAGAAGCAAGAAATTGGTTGGATCGTGTGCAAGATGAAGGGCGATATGGAAAAGATGTTTGGGCTGGTATATGACTGTTTCTTAATTAGATACATATTAACTAATGAACTTCTTTCGAATAAATTTCACTTTATTAGTATAGTGTATTTAGATGAATAGTGATTAACCGGACTATTTAGTATCTACTAAATAAAAAACAGGACCTGATATGCATCTATCAGGTCCTGTTTCACATAGACATTATACATCGATATTTTCCACGCATTATCACTGTTTGCAATGTAGTTAGCCTTTTGAGTCAGCTATAAAATCAGATATTATTTTTTCAATATCGAAAGGAGTAATCCCTTTATCCAAAGAAAAAATGCTTTCTGCTTCTTCGATGTCTTGAACGAGTTCACCTCTAGCTTCAATATGTAATCGGAACAAGTCATATAAATTCGGTTTAACTAAATTAGTTAAAGCCTTTCCAACTAGTATCATACCTTTTTGATTAGCCTCGATGGTATTATCATAAGTTAGATCTCTTGTAAGAGACAAATCTGTCCAAATCAATTTTCGTTCCTTTAAGTCTAAAATAACTGGAATAGAGATTTGGGTGTCGGCAGTAATATCCACTTTATCTTGAACAGTAGAAGGTTCAAATATTTCACCTGAACCAGGATATTGACGAACCATCCAACCAGTAAAGCATTCTGGTAAATCTTTATACGGTTGGTCTGTGTAAGAAAGCAAAGTCATGACTACATAGCGTGCACCATATTTCAGCACAGACGGAATATCGAAATCAATGAATTCAGATGCCCCCTTTGGTGCAGAAGTAATATCTCCGCTATGGTAGGCTTTGAAATTTTTTGAACGTAAGTTCGTGAAGGATACATGTTCTTTGTATTGCCAATCTTCGTCGTACATTGCAGCAGATAAATCAATGTCAACGCGTCCTGTATGTTGTCCATTCACATAGCCTTCTTTCCACCATAGGAAAAAACGAATCGTATCTCCTTCTGGCAAATCTACTTTACTTCCTCGAGATAATGTGCGAAGCGCTTTGCTGGCTGAACGTTGAGAGAAGGGAACTAAGTGATTTTTTAACTGTTCATCCAAAAATACTTTTCCGAGACTTGGAAGTTCTGCGAAGCGATTTTTTAAAGCATCTTCACACATTTTTACAATCATTAAACAAATATCCTCTGAGATAAATGGAAGTGTATTTTCAATACCTATAGCTTTTGCTACATTTCCCTTTGGAAAAAAGGTACGAAATTCATTTTTATCATTTCGATGCTTAAAATGAGCTGTGAGTTGAAGTAATACAGGAGTAGAAACGTTTCCTATTATACTTAGAAAATCTTCGAGAATATCGAAAACATCTGTTGACTTATCACTACATAAACGGATTAAATGATCCAAGCGTCTGGCAAATTCCCCCGGACGAGTTTTTAAAAGATTTTTTGCTGTCATGATATCACGATTCAACAAAGTTGCTTCTATTTTTCCATTAAATGTTTCAACTTTAATGTTGTTGCGAAGAATCTCAAATGCTCGGTGGGTTTTTGGGAAACGAGTATGATATTCTGCTGGATGAAGAATTTCACCTAAACGAATCCAACGTTTTTTGTATCGAAGCATATCTTCGGTAATGTTTCCGCATTGCTCTAACAATCCTAAAAGGAAGCGTCTTTCTGCTCGGTTAAACTTCTTGAATCGGACGGAGGATGCTAAACTTACATCCCCTTCAGATAAAGCAACTGCAAGGCGAAGAACATCAGTTGCTGTTTTAAAATACTTTGCAGCAGCATCGGCTGATATTTTTCTGTTTATTAATAAAACCCCAATTATAAAAGACATATTTTCCTTATGAGGAATTACATTAGGTAGAAAACAGGAAACATCTTCAGTGTGTGTAATAGCCCATTCTACATCCGTCTTATCAGTTGAGGAAATAGAGCTGTTTGCACTAATCAATTGAGAAATCATTTGATTGAAATCTTCTTCACTTCCTAAGTCAATAACTTTCAAATCAACTCTATCTAAAAGAGGGAGTCGTTCTTCTACTTTTGATACAGGTAGGCGCAACGTCACATAATGAATAATGGCATTAATGTATAAATCAGCGTCACTTAAATCCATCATTTGTTGCGGAAAGTTTGGATACATAGGAGTAAACTGAATATGTGCTCCAACCATTTCTTTTAAATGTTTTACCAACTCTTTGTAAAACGATGTGAATGCATCAACCGAAAGTGTTTGCAACTCTTCTATTAAAGGCTCGGAAAAAGTAAATCCTAAATTTTCCAATTTTTTTAAAACAGTGGCTAAATAAATGTTCGGTAGTTTATTTTCTTCTCTTTTTATAATTACTTTCAAACTTCTTCTTATGTAAATAGAATTTTTCATGAGAACGCCAGCTATTCACGCCTTATAAAAGAGGGGAATAGTCTGACTGTCCTCCTTTCAGTGGTAGATTTTTATTTTTATATGTATAAACACACTAATTGTAGAAAAATGCACAGAGGGTACATAGCTATTTTTTAGTGGAAAATTAGGGATATAACATTTAGTTGTTAAGTGGTAATTTGTTAATTAAGAAAAGAAAACCTCTACATCAATGGTTGATAAACTAAAGTTTATGCAATCCCAAAGAAGAAAGAGGTTTTATAGTCTAATTATTTTTCATAGGGAATTGACAACTCTAAAACAATTTGAAATTTCTACAAAGAAGGAAGAATTGTCATAGCCTATGTGTTTAGCAGGAAAGTAACATCCCTATTTGGCCAAAGAAGTTAGAAGGAAGGAACGTCATAGCCTGCTTTATTAGTATATTCTCATGCGAAGAGCAATTCAAGTATACTGTCTGATTTTTTATTTTTTTCTTAAAGGGGAATTTTCATGATTATCCCGCATTAACGGGCAGCCAGATTGGTGAGGGTGATTAAAGTTTCACTTTATAAATAGGGAGACCATCACATGCCCTTTTTATAATGCTATTACGGGAGGATTTTTATTTTTGATATATTATACCATTTATTTAATGGTATAATATGGTATGCGTTCTGTGGAATGGAGTTGAATGAGTATTATAAATACAAAAGGTGAAATTAAAAAAACAAAAAGAAAAGTATTACTAACTATACTTACTATGTTAGTAATTATAATTGGATTTGGATATTGGAAACTTTTTAGTTTGCAAGGTGTTCCAAAAGGGGAATTCATTCGAACAGTGAAATCTCCAGATGGAAAATATCTCATCAAGACTTATTTTCATAATGCAGGATCATTAAGTGCGGATGCTGTTAGGGGTGAATTAGTTAACCTTGATACAGATTCAGAGAAAAATATATATTGGAACTATCCAGATACAGATCCATATATTGAATGGGTAAATAAGAATATTGTTAGAATTGGAGATCAAACTTTAGATGTTTCACAGAAAGAAACCTATGATTGGCGTGATGACGATAAGCACGTTAAAGAAATGCCTAAACAGTTTATTAGATAAAATAAGAAAAATTAAATTTATTTAATCTTATTCGTTTAACTATAGATAGGATTATATGAGTGAAAAAGTCCATTTAGATTTTCTAAATGGACTTTTTTAGGTTTCTAGATACGACTACTGATAAAAATGGAACAAACTTGTTATTTAGGTTGTCTATTAAGTATACGTATAAAACAGGGGTTCATGATAGTTCACTCATTTTATGAAAAGTGAGATGCAAGAGAGTGATATCCGATACACTCTTTAATTGTATCGATATGTATAACACCTAAAAAAACATATATTCTTGAAAGAGGTTGAAAATGTATGATAGTCTTAAACAAGTTTTTTAACATTTTACATTACAAAAAGATGGTACCTGTAGTATTTCTTTCATGTGCAACGCTTATAGGCTGTTCCGATGGTAATACTCAATCTGAATTACCTAAACAAACGAAACAAACAAATCAAATCAAACAAGAAATTACTGGTAATGATTCTTTTGTTAAACTTGAAAAAGAATTTGATGCTAAACTCGGTATTTATGCATTGGACACTGATACGAATCAAACCGTTACTTATCAATCAGATGAACGGTTTGCATACGCATCTACCCACAAAGCTTTAGCTGTGGGAGTACTTTTACAAAAGAAATCAATAGAAGATCTAAATCAAAGAGTTTTGTATACCCGTGAAGATCTTGTTAATTACAATCCAATTACAGAAAAGTATGTTGATAGTGGTATGACCCTGAAAGAGCTTGCAGATGCTTCTCTTCGATATAGTGATAATACTGCACAAAATCTTATTCTTAAACAATTAGGTGGACCTAGTGAATTCAAAAAATCACTAAGAGAAGTAGGAGACACCGTTACAAATCCTGAACGTTTTGAACCAGAATTAAACGAAGTGCCTCCAGGAGACGTACGTGATACTAGTACCCCAAAGGCATTAGCTACTAGTCTTCAGGCTTTTACGCTAGGAGATGTACTTTCAACTGAGAAACGGGATTTATTAATAGATTGGATGAAAAGGAATACTACCGGAGACAACTTAATTCGTGCCGGAGTTCCAGGAGGATGGGAAGTAGCTGATAAGACTGGCTCGGGATCTTATGGAACCAGAAATGATATCGCAATTATTTGGCCACCAAATAAAAAACCAATTGTTCTTGCGATACTTTCTAATCATGATAAAGAGGATGCTAAATACGATGATAAGCTTATTGCAGAAGCAACCAAGATAGTGCTAGATGCTTTAAAAGTGACAAATAAATAATAATAGTAACTAGTTATTATTATTTTCCCGGTTTTTCGTCACAATATTGTGAGTCATGATTTTGCTAGCGGACTAATGTTTATGGGGTTCTTCGTTGGAGTTGCATTTTTAGCAACGATGGCAAGTTGCTTAATGTTTAAAGTTCTGTCGGGAGCATCAAAAGATGTGGCACGTTATCAAACGTTTCGTAAAATTGTTGTCCGCCGAGAATTATTAACAAACTCAATCTATAAAGAGTTATACTTCATATTTTTATTCCCAGCAATTGTCGGGATTACTCATATATTATTTGGTATGAACATGTTTAGTCCTATTTTAATCAATCCGTACTCTCGTATTTGGTTACCACTTGTTATTTTTGTAGTAATTTATTCGATTTATTACTTGATTACAGTTCAATTATATAAAGGAATTGTACTCTCGAAAAAAAGATCAATGTAATGATGTTATTCATAAAGAATGATAGATAATCCTTTTTGGAAAGAACAATTAAGAGAGAGATAACATTAATTATCGACTGTATCGAAAGTGAAATCACTTCTTTACAGAAGGAGATGGAGAATTAAGTCAATCGAATGAATATTATAGCCTGCTAATATCCCAGAGTATGTTATAAATAATATTGCCACTTGGGTGCAAGGAAGATTGAAATGAAATTAGCAACCATATTTTTAAATAGTTATTTTCAGAGGCAACAAGTGTATTAGGGAGGGGGCATTTGGCTTAGAGGAATCTTCATGTGAAAAGACCTGAAACAGCCTTCCCTATAGCAATAATAAAGATGTCTAATTTCTAATATAGAAAATAATAGCGTTGCTACATTCAATATGTAGCAACGCTATTTAAATTTTTTAAACAGGGTTAAATTTTTCAAGAAATTTACCTATAAAAAATGATATCCAATTAAATTCATAAGTTTATCCTCTATGTATTTTGTAACTACATTTCATCTTGCTGTAAAGAAACAAAAAACACTTTTTTATTCAATAATTCCAATTTCTAGAGCCTTTTGAACAGCTTCTTCTTTGTTAGAGACTCCTAGCTTTGTATAAGCTGTAGAAGCATAATTTCTGACCGTACCATTTGACAAATATAACCTTGATGCTATGGTAGTGTAACGAAGTCCTTTTGCTACTAGCTGTAATATTTCTATCTCCCTAGCTGTTAGCTCATAAGCGGCTGCTTTTGATTGTGGTGTCTCTTTTTGTTCATCGAACTTCTCAAATATTTTGTGAGACATTCCCTGATCAATCAGCGTTCCACCTTTGTGAATAAGTCGGATCGTATTGGCTAGCTCCAACGTTTCAATAGATTTAAGTAAAAAACCATCCGCACCGTTGCGAAGTGATTCCACTGCCTGTTCGGTATCTTGAAACGTTGTAAAAATCAATACGCGGATATGTGGCCATTGTTGCTTAATCTTTTTGGTGGCTTCGATTCCATCCATGTGCTGCATATCTAAATCCATAAGTATAACATGGGGTTGAAGGCGCCCACACAAATCGATGGCTTGATTGCCATCCTCAGCCAAGCCGACTACATTTAAATCTTCATATCTATCGAGTAGTGTCCTCAAACTTTCCCGAACAAATGGCTGATCGTCTACAATTAACAAACGAATAAGTCCATCTTTTATTTCAGTTTGTCGCGGTATGGTGCATGTAACAAGCATTCCTTCCTCTGGCTTTGTATATACAGACAAATGACCTTGCAAGTTCATTGCCCGTTCTTTCATCGCATTCATACCGAAGCCTTCCTGCCATTCTACATTTCCTTTTCCATTATCTTGAACTTCTAACCTCGTATATTGTTGTTCAAACTGCAATGAAACTATAATTTCAGTCCCTTGACCATGACGTACTGCATTCGTAAGGGACTCCTGTAAGCAACGAACGAATGCGATCTTTGCTTGCCGAGATAGTTGATATTCCTCTCCGAATGTCCTAAAACTTACATTTACCTGAGCGTGCTCCTGAAATTCGGCTCCAAGATTTTGTAGAGATTGAATCAAGGAAGACGATTGACACGGAGAATTCATTTGATGTAGGTAACCTCTCACGTCCTCAATACTTTTACGTCCCATTTCAAGCAGAGAATCTAGCCTCTGTATACCCATTTCAGTAGCAAGTTCGGTGCGCAACGTTTCCATCCCCATAATAATAGAAGTATAAGCATGACCAACTGTATCATGAAGCTCACTCGACAGTCTGTTCCGTTCTTCTGCCAGTGTAATGCGTTCAATCTGAGACATATATTGCTCAAGTACCGTGTTTTGTTTACGAATTGCTTCATTTTGCTTATGATTGACGATTAATAAATGGAAAGCGAAGCCCATTACATAAGCAAGTCCATAGTAGGTAACCATAATCCAATAGTTATTACTTGGCGCAAGCGCATAGAAAATTCCAGTTGTTATAAAAACTGTTATTGGAGCTGTCCAATAATAGGACAAATGCTTACTATTCGCAGCAATTAGAAACACCGATATAAGAAATGTCTTGTTAGCTTCCGGAAATAAGGAGGTTAAATATATACACAGTCCACCATATAGCAGTATTTCTGTGAACAAGTAATATTTGTAATTGAACAGTAAGGCTACCCATGGAATAGAGAAGGCAACAACCTCCCAAAAAATAATAATCCAAAGTGGTAGTGTCAAACTATTCTGAAAATCTAACGTGATTACGACGATAGAGACACTAACAAGTATACGGACTCCTAACATAATCCAATCGTACCAAAACCAATACTTAACCATATCTAACAAGTTATTCCCCCCTAAGTAGCCTACCATTTTACTTCCTATATTATAAATTAATCCTTCATACATTGTTATACTTTTTAATTTTACACTACAATTTTCTCACAGAAGGCAAACTTCTATCGATTTAGTTGCCGAATCATGCTACGGGTATAGCCACCAATTTTCTTTGTCAAACGTTCTACTATTCTAATACTTATGGCGGTAAATACTATACCCATAAACATTACAAAGAGTGACTTGGCAAAAGTATCTATCTGTATGAATATAATATTCATTTCAATGTAGCGATACAGTAGTGGTGCCAACAGGAACATAAGTGGCATTACATAAAAAATGATTGTACTAATGAGACTGAAAATGCCAATCACTAATTTCTGCATTAACCAAAAGACAGCAGACCAAGTACGACGATCAGTAAGCACTAATTTCCCCTGAGTCCAGTTCGATGTATCTATTGTTATACTTCTGTCATAAGAGTCTGTTGAAATATCTGTATAAATTTTCGTCTGTATGCGTTCGAATTGGATAAAAGGTGTAGTAGTCTGTAGTACACGTATAATTAGTGGAATCCCAATTACCGTAAATGAAAGGGTGAAACTGAATAGCAGAGCTATTAGATAAAAACAAAAATAAAACAATCCTGTAACGAAAGTTAGCAATAAAAAATAACCATTCTGGATGAATCTTGATTTCATAAAGCTCATCGCTCCTATCTATATAATAACCGAATTGTACTGCTTTTTTTGTCATTCTCACTAGTGTAAAAGTGTCATATGACATCTCTAAATGATGTTAATAAGGGGAGAGTAACCTCCTTCTGGTTAGTATTAATCTCCATAAAACAATCCCGTTCTTGCAGATGCAAGAAGGGATTGTTTTGTACTTTTATTTAATATGAGATGGACTTGTTTTTCGAATATGAAAAATAATATCAAATTGCTCAAGCAATGACGTATCAAAGTATGCCAATTGGTTCGGTAAGAGTCGTGCCCCTATACTTAGTAATGGTCTTTTTGTTTTAACCCATTTTTCTGCCGGTCCTTTAAGGTGACGGTTATCCAATAAAAACATTTTATATGGTACTTTTCCAAAGGTATAATTGAAACTATTTACATTTTGTGGAATCGGATCTGTTATAATCTTATCTCCGGTGTCGTTGTATAAGGTGAAATTCCCCTCCGTAGTTGTACTGCCAATTGTGACATAATTATTGTCTAAACGTTCCTTCAAATTATGCCCGGCAACATAAGGGTATAATTCCTCATCGAAAATTCCTTTAGCTATATGAACATTGTGTCCCCATACCATCGTTTTACCACCCAATGTCTCTTGTGCCCACATTACATGATCGGCCAAGTATTGCTCATGTAGCTTTAACATACTTGGATAGTCGTTAGGAATTAGCATTGTTGTATATTTCTCTATTGCACTTGCCGTTGCTTTGGCCCAGATGTATTCGGGTGAAGCTATTTCTGTGTTGGTTTGCCCATTCTCATCTTTTAGTAATTGGGCTACTCTCTCAGCGTTTGCTTTGAACTTTTCCTTTATTTCAGGAGCAAGGTCCATATATTCCTGTAAACCTCCATTAAAAGCCGACAATTCTTTATAATTTTCTTCTACTTCTGCCAGCAAATCTGGTCGATGCAGCCTTACATAATCAATTACTTTATTAAAGCAGCCTTGGTCCAACTCCTTTAAGTTGAGCCCAATAAATTGGATCTTTTTTTTATTGGATGGATCAGCATTATAATCTTTCATCCACTCAATCATGGCTATAATTTCATCAGTAGGATATAACAAGTTTAAAAATTCTCTAGGGTTTCCTTTTCCTGTTTGGATATATTCATTTAGTTTTAAGCCGTTACCCCAATCTTCTTCTATTGTGAAATTTGTAAAACCCATCTCAGTAACCAAATATTTCACAAGCCGAAACTTCATAGTGAAAATTTCAGAGCTTCCATGAGTAGTCTCTCCTAATCCTACATATTGTGCGCTCCCAATCATTTTCTTAAGTGGTTTTAAATCCTCAAATGATTTTGACGGCTCTATCGTTTTTAATGGGTAAGCCTGTGATTGTATTGATTTAACTATATTTTTTTGTATTGATTGATCTGAATTTTCGACTGCTACTGTTTGAGCCTTTCCTACTTCTACATATCCTGTGACTAATAAAGCTGTACTAACCATTGCAATTATTCTTTTCTTATTCATTTTTTTCACCTCAATTAAATTATTTGTAAAAGCAAGATTGATTCATTGTACTTGCACGAATCAATTGCCTTAATTCAATTGTTATCTATCCCATATCATATTTTCTAGTTACGTATTGTCATAAGGTTAATTGACACAGGTCATAGACTAATCATTACACTTTTGTACTATCCGCTATGACAACTTATAAATAATAATTACATTGATGAGTCGTAAGTAAGACTAGATTATAAATTGGGGAGGGATTTTAAAGATGAATGAATTTGTATACAAAAATATTTTTATTCTAAGTTGTGTCTGTGGAAATGACAAGAAGTATATTCGATAAACAAGTGAATTATAGGGGAAGGGCGGATTAAAATGATATTACACGCAAAATCGTTCCACAATAAAGATAAAATCCAACGTGCTAAAATAGGACTTCAACTTTTTCTGAGTATCTTAATCATTACTTCAATTATCCTAAATGTAGTAGTAATAATTACGAAAAGTATGCCACTTATTGTGGTATATATGTTTACCCCAGCATTATCTTCTATTTTGACTCGCATAATACTGAAAGAAGGGTTTAAAGATGTATCTTTTAGTCTCGGTAACTTAAAGATATGGAAAGGGATTGGTTTTGCTCTGCTAATCCCTATGATTATTTGTGGAATTACTTATTCTATCGCCTGGTCGAGCGGAATTGCGGGGTTTCAGTATCCCGAAGTTGGTATGTTTATTTTAGAACCGATCTACAATATGCTTGGGCTTCAGTATGTAACGGCACCATTCAGCTTCATTTATCTAGTAGTATTGAGCGGCATTTTCGGAAGTTTGCTTGGCTTAATCCCAGCTTTGGGAGAAGAAATGGGTTGGCGAGGTTATATGCTCACAAGGCTAGTCGATGCAGAGTTTTCACGGCCCATCCTTATTAGTGGATTGATTTGGGCAACGTGGCATGTTCCAATAGTTATTGCTGGTCTATATGTAGCGGGACCATCTGTCGTTCTTTCAGTACTTGGTATCTATCTTTGTATTGTACCATTCGGTTATATTATAGCTTATTTACGACTTATCACAGGTAGCATTTGGCCTTCGGTTATCATCCATGCTACTTGGAATGCCATTATTCAAGGACCTTTCACACGTGCAAGTACAGGGTATCAAACTGAGATTTGGATTGGAGAATCTGGCTTGATAACCGCTAGTATTATCTTGATTACTGCAATAATTACGTCTCGAATCGTAAATTTTACTAAATAGCATACGGATGTGTTTTAAATTCAATTAGTGAAATATGACGAGGCGAAATAAGATGCTCCTAAAAATATTAGAAAAAATCTAGTTGAACAGACTCTTACTTTATCTTAGGCTGCTGGATATGTGGGTACATCAAGCTAAGAAAATAAACTTGGTTGCCATAAAAAACATAATGTTTTCATTTAAAGGCTATGAGATGAAATTTCATCATCTTCATCAAGTTTGACTTTCAGGAAATAAAAAGTTAAACGATTATACAAATACTCTAACTGAAAAAATGATAGTCCTTCTACATTTTAGATAGAAGGACTATCGTTTATTTTTTTGACAAAATTAGGAGGTGATGTTTATAAAATGGATAATATAATTCGTGTTTTACGTAAAGAGAAAAAGTTTTTCGAAAAAGATGTAGTTAATTCCTTTGGTATAACGGTTGATTGAAATTTCATTTTATAACTTGTAAAGGGCTGTGCAATGCATCGTACTATTGAAAAATCTAAATTTAATCATTAAATTGCGATAAAATGTGGTCGGAAATAATGAAATTTTAGGAAAAATAAGGTACACTAGTTTATGATTTTAGTTGAAAATCGTTTGACGTTAATGCATACGGGGGAAAGATTGATGAACAACAATACAACAAATGAATCAGTTGAAGAAATTGATCAAAAACGAGTAAGATCAAAAAAACGTTATACAAATTGGAAGTTTATTGCAGCGGGTATTGGTGTAATTGCACTTCTTATTGGGGGAATGAGTTATTATCAGGCAACTCACTTCAATTCGAATGTTACAATTAATGACACAAAAGTTGGTGGTCTGAGCGCTGATCAGGCAATACAGAAATTAAAGACATCTGGACTAGCAAACAAAGTCTATGTTGATCAACAACAAATTTTAGATGAAAAAGATACAAAAACGGAACTTACGGAAAAAGATTTGCCTCAAGTTAAGAAACTATTAAAAAACCAGTGGACATTTTTCCCTTCCTCAAAGGGAGAAAATTATTCATTGCTACCAGAGAAGGCAGATCAGTATCGTAGTGAAACGATGAAAAAACTTGTAGAAGAAAAGCTCATCTCTATGAATGAGAAATTAAAAGCGCCTCAAGATGCTATGGCGAAGCTAGAACAAGGGAAAATTGTTATTTCGAAAAGTGTTGAAGGAAAACAGTATGATGTTACTAGTCTACTGAAAGATTATGATAAGCAAAAATATAAAAGCGAAATTCATCTGAAGTCTGCATACATAAAACCTATTAAAGAAGACGATCCGATTGTCAAAAAAGAGGAGAAAGCACTACAGAATCTTCTTGGGCAGTCTGTTGAGTATAAAGTGCAGGATGAAGTTTATCCTTTAAAAGCGAAAGATTTAATTCAAAATGCCTCTATGTCAAAGGATATGAAAGTTACAATTGATGCGAGTGACATTAAGAAGAAAATTACTGAAATTAATAATGCCAAATCAACATTAAATAAAGATTTCTCATTTAAAACTCATTCCGGTTCAGTCATATCAGTAAAAGGAGAAGGATACGGCTGGGCACTAGATGTTGAAAAAGAAACTAAACAAGTTCAACAAGCCTTTGAGAAAGGCGAAAAATCGCTTTCTGCTTCTAATATTCACGGGAATGGTTGGGAGAAGGAAGGTATCGGTTATAAAACAACATCGAATAATGGCATCGGAGACACGTATGCAGAAGTTTCAATTGCAGAGCAACAAATTTGGATTTACAAAGATGGAAAATTAGTTGTTACAACAAATGTAGTAACTGGTAAACATAGTACTGGTGAAGATACATCACCAGGTGTGTGGTACGTCCTATATAAACGAACACCATATACGCTAAGAGGTAACGCAGTAGGAAAAGCTGATTATGCGGTTAAAGTAGATTACTGGGTTCCATTCACAAATAGTGGTCAAGGATTCCACGATGCCGGCTGGCGCAAAGACTGGGGAAATAATGCTTATTTAACAGGAGGATCAGGTGGGTGTGTGAACCTTCTTCCTAATGTTGCAAAAACTGTATATGATAGTTTGAACACGTATGATCCAGTTATTGTGTATTAAAAAATAGCTACGTATCAAGAAATAAACAAAGCAGGAAATCTTACCTGATGGTATATGAAAAAACACCTCTTGCATTCGCATACTAAGTGTGCAAATGCAATGGAGGTGTTTTTGTTTGAATACAAGAGCGTATTGCTTATAAGAAACAAAGTAGAAAGAAATAATAAGTATTCAAATAGTCAATAAAATTGACAATGAATATCATTTTCACTTAATATAGAATCATTGCATTTAATTAGACATGAATTTTTTGTTAATATAATAGATTTCTATTAAGTTGTCACATTTAAGAACTATCATTAAATATTTTAAGAATTTAAACGTAGGAAAGGGTAATATAAAATGAACTGGAAAAAAGGCGGATTATGGGTTATTATTTTTTTCGTTGTAAAAGGCACGATTTCTACACTTTTAATCGTTACAGGTGCTAAATATTTTGATTTATCATTTATGCAACTTATCTTATTAATTCTGACCTTATTAGTGATTTCTCTAATAAGCCGAAAATTGCTGTATAGACATAAACAAAACAAAAAGCAAAAAGAGCTAAATATATAATG
This sequence comes from Bacillus sp. JAS24-2, assembly GCF_008274905.1. Taxonomy (NCBI): domain Bacteria; kingdom Bacillati; phylum Bacillota; class Bacilli; order Caryophanales; family Bacillaceae; genus Bacillus; species Bacillus sp. JAS24-2. The sequence continues at coordinate 3,019,557 of NZ_CP031068.1, read as the reverse complement.
GAGCCCCAGAGACCTTTGGATTTCTGGGGTTTTATTTTGATAGTTTTTTCGCATGTATATCAATTTAACAGAATAGGTTGTCCAAAATGATAAAATCGATGATGTTTAAAATGCGTCAGTTATTTTTAATAACGATTGATACCCGTATTTCTACAATCTATATAAATGACTCAAGCTTCGCATCTTATGAATTCCCTGATGTGCTAAACCTAAGCAAAGTAATGAACTATCTTAAGGAAGAAAGTTGAGTTAGCTAATCGCATATATTTTATTGAAAGGATGTGATTGAATTATGGAACGGCCGAATTGGGGAATTGGAGGATTAGTATTCGTTGGCTGTATGTTTCTTGGTGGAGGAGTGGGATCTATGTTAGGAAATGCCCAAACTGGATGGCTAATAGGAATGGGTGCTGGATTTCTTGGGATGGCTTTAACGAGACTGTTCAGAAAATAATGTAACTGAAATTCTTCTTCCTGAAAATAATTCATGGAATAAGTGCTCTATAGATTATAGTTAGAAACTTTTCATTTGTATTAGTTTTTTTATAAATTTCTCCATACATAGATACGATTCTCAAGTCGGAGGATGACACCTTAGGGTGTCTTTTTTATGCTCTTTAAAAATGTCTTACCATTATAATAGCTGAGTTTTGCTTTCAGTCTCCGATGTCCATTCAGCATAAAATAAAAATTCTGCACCATTTAAACTCTGATAACAATTCATACGATCAAGAATAATTGAGTTAATAGCTTTCGGTAGATCGCCATCATTTTTTTATAATAGATTAGATTCATTGCCGTTTCAGACCTATGTATGAATTCATAATCTAATAGTAAAAGGAGGAATGATTAAAGGTATGGCGGTTAATGAGGAATCAATTTGCCAACAGTTTGCAAGAATCATTGGCGGTCAAGAAGGATTCGCCGGTGGGAAATGCGTGGCAACAATAAACCGAGATGAAATACGAGCAACAATCTTGGGAAAACGTTTTAGAGTAACAACTTCCTTTTCATTCGAATCACGAGATAATAAAACTGGACGGGCATTATGCCTAGGCCGAGTAGCACTCTTACAAAAAGAAGTCACTGAATTTGTGGCGACAATTATTAAACAAGGAATAATCGTTTCGTCTATACACAATGAGTGGTTATGTGATGATCCAAATTTAATTTACGTTAATATCGAAGACGTTGATGATCCACTAAATTTTGCAAGAAAAGTGAGAAGAGCGTTATGCACGTAATCAATTTCTTTAGTTAAACGAGTGATTATATTAAATTGAAAAGTTCAGCGTGTTGGATGGTTTTATAAAACGAAAGAAGGCGTTTCATATTTGGAATGCCTTTTCTTTATGTGTTCGTTACTAATGTGGGTGGTTAACTGATTATATGCTGTTTATCTTGCAACAGCAAGAACTGGACGAGGTATCTTTAAAGGTGTTTGACTGTCTATAGATACCGCATTTTATCAAATGTTGTTAGCATATCATAAAACGATAAGGGAGAAATCGCCAGAGAAATACGTCAAATTAGTCATTCCTTCTATAATCTAAAGGGACGATTTTGTTTTCGAAAAATAATAGGTAAATCATTTGACAATTAAAATAATCTACTTTAATATATGTGCCATAGCATATATATGGTGAAACAAATACATTCATTGTGAATGATTGACTGGTATGCTGTATCCTTTTATATCTTAATTTATAGAGGTGATATATGAACTTACATGATTTAATAGGCTATCTTGTTCACCGTACTGATGTGAAAATGACCAATTATTTTACGAAGAAATTAAAGCCGTATGGAGTTACGCCAGAGCAGTGGGGGATTATTAGTGTTCTTTGTAGCCAAAGGAGCACTACTCAAAAAGAGTTGGCGGAAGCTATTGATAAAGATCAAACTACTGTTGTTAGAATGATACAGTCAATGGAGAGAAAAGGGATTGTAAGGAAGGCTTTGAATGACCAAGATAGGCGTTCACATAACCTTTTTTTAACTGAAAAAGGCGACGAGTTAAAGAAAACAATCTTGCCTGTAGTGAAAGACGCTCACCATTTCGTTACGAGTAATTTGAGCGAGGAAGAAATTAAAGTATTACAATCGTTATTAAACAAATTGTATGATACACACTATTAATATTTGTTCCTTATTGATGCTATGCTATTCATAAGGAACAAACTTTGTTTTAGGTATTATATATGCTATAGCATATAATTTTTGTTTGGACGAATAGGAAGATAACTTTATTTTGTATGATATCTGATTCAGGGTCACTTTTTTGCCTAGTGCCAATCAAATTTTTTGTATTATATATGCTATAGCATGTAATTTCTGGCCCTTTAATATTGAAAAGGGTAATGTAAATTGAAGCGACTTCCATACGGGTAATCTCAGGAAATAGGATAAAGGTAGTGACTACTATCTGAACAATACTGAGTTTTTACCAAATAATAAGAAAGGTGTGATTACTATTTTAATTTTCATCAATATTGTAAAAGTAGTGTTGTTTCTGTTCTTTTTAATGACAGGAACGAAAATTATATCCGGGAAAATGGCAGATGAGTTCAAACGATTTGGTTTACCTTCGTTTTTTAATTTCTTAACTGGAGCTTTTGAGATTGTAGGAGCGATTGGAATGTTGATAGGAATCTGGATTCCAGTAATAGCTTTATGGGCAGGAGTGTTATTAGGTGGTACGATGCTTGCAGCCGCATTAACTCTAATTGTATTAGCGAGAAATCCTTTTAAGAAAGCGATACCTGCACTTGTTTTGTTTGTCCTTAGTTTAGGGATAAGTTTGTATCACATTTTTTAAAAATAACCGAAAACTATTAAACTTTCACTTTATGCGTTCAAGTTACTATCATTATGTGATTATTTTACAAATAGGGGGATTCTCAAATTAGTGTTTGAATAATAATAGCAATACGGATTTAGACATTACTATCATTTGAATCATAATCAGTAAAAGAATGGGAAGAATTTTATATTAAAATAGGAGTGAGTGAAGGTGGCATATTTACTACAAGTTGATTTTCCGTTTGAAGGTCCTTTTGGTGAAGAAATGGAAAAAACATTTTGGGATTTAGCAAATAGTATTAACGAAGAAGAAGGATTTCACTGGAAAATATGGACTGAGAATGAAGAAACAAAAGAAGCTGGAGGCATTTATGTATTTGAGGAAAAACAAGATGCTGAAAAATACGCTGAAATGCACAAGAACAGACTTGAAGCAGTTGGTGTTAAAGATATTAGAGTAAGAATTTTTAACATCAATGAAAAATTAACGGAACTGAATCGTGGGTATATTAAATAATTTCGACAGTCGGAGCAAGCGTAAAAAGGAGGGGGATAATCCCCTCTTTTTTAATTCTTAAATTGACGGTGAGGGGGACTCTTACAAAAAAAATCTTTGCAAAATTTGTGAAAGAAAAAGAGAGATAAAGGTATTTTAACCTTATCTCTCTTTTTCTATATTCATTTATTTTCAGGTAAGGAGTTGATTAGTTATTACTATTTATAAGAACGTGAAGAAGTGTTGATGCCAGTTGGAACTGTTGTAAAGGTTGAGGGGGGCATCCAAGGAAATATGAGAGATGTGCATGATGATTTGGCGCAGGGTTATGAATCCATCTTCTATGAAATTGTGGGATTATATAAGCATTTATTATCCTGGAGATTTTAAAATAAAATCTACCTAATTATAGAAGTGATTTGAACGTAAGGAAATTGTAAGAAATGCATAAGAAAAAAGAAATTTTTATTATGTAGGATACAAATATAGAGAAGCACAAAAGAGGGAGGATAAATAGGGTTTATTTATACGAAAACCAAACTAGTAACAAGCGCATTCTAAATAAAAAAATCATTTATGGTACTAACATACATGTGAAAAAGAGAGGTTTTACCGTTTGTTACAACAGTAGGGATAAAGCCAGAATAGTAGTTTATGTGATGTTTGTAATTGAACAAATAAAAGATGAAATTAATCATTTATCTAAGGAGGCATTTTTTTATGGAAAATAAATTATCTGGGGTGTTAGCCGCTACTTTGGCCCTAACGATGAGCTTGCCAACAGGAGCGATAGCGTCTTCTAGCAGTAAGGCTCCGGTTGTATCTAGCCAAGAAGTTGCTAGTAAAGATTTGGAGAAGATTGCTGCAGAGAACGCTGAACTACTCACGAAGTCCTATGAGACGACTAGCGTGCAGTATGCGCTGATTGATAATGGTAAACTTATTTTGTCGGGGCAGACAGGCAAGAACGACATAGAAGGGAAAGAACCATTAACTAAAGATACTTTATACGGAATTGGTTCAACCAGTAAAGTATATACAGCAGCGGCTGTTATGAAACTAGTAGACGAAGGAAAAGTTGATTTGGATGCTCCTGTTACTGGCTATATTCCTGAGTTCAAAATGAAAGATAAACGATATAAACGCATTACACCACGTATGCTGTTGAATCACTCCTCAGGTTTGCAAGGTTCGACGTTCAATAATGCATTTTTATTTAAAGATAATGATGCTTATGCCCATGATATCTTGTTGCAACAATTGTCCAACCAAAACTTGAAGGCAGACCCTGGCGCGTTTTCAGTATACTGTAATGACGGTTTTACGCTGGCTGAGATCTTGGTAGAAAGAGTCAGCGGTATGAGTTTTACTGAATTTCTACATCAAAAGTTTACAGAGCCATTAAAACTGAATCAAACGATAACATCGCAAGACAAATGGGAAGACGAAAAGCGGGCTGGACAGTATTCTCCGACATACCAGGGACAGCTTCCAAGTGAAATGGTAAATGTGATTGGTACGGGAGGAATCTCCTCTACTGCAGAAGATGTGGTGCGATTCTCACAAATATTTATGGGACAGGGAAAAGAAATTCTCTCTAATAAAGCAGTCAAGGCGATGGAACAAGAAGAATATAAAAAAGGAATGTGGCCAGGAGATAGCGGAAATATGTTCAACTATGGTCTTGGCTGGGATAGTGTGAAACTATACCCATTCAGTGAATATGGGATAAAAGCGTTGACTAAGGGTGGGGATACGATGCTGCAACATGCTACATTGGTCGTGCTTCCAGAACAGAAGATGGCAGCAGCTGTATTGTCCTCCGGTGGGAGCAGCATGACAAATCAACTGTTGGCAAATAAATTACTGCTAGCTAGGCTTAAAGAGAAAGGGGCAATTAAGGATATAAAACCAGATAAATCCTTCGGCAAGCCAGTCAAGGCTAAAGTGCCTCAAGATGTGGTAAAAAAAGCAGGATTGTATGGAAATATCCAAAGCCATTTCAAAATAGAGATTACGAAGAAGGGAGAACTGTTTTTACCAACTAAACCGGAAGAAAAATATGTATATACGGCGGATGGAAGCTTTATAAATGAAAAGGGTACTTCCAAGCTTAACTTCGTCACTGAGAAGAATGGAAAAGTTTATTTAAGAGAGAGCACATATGAATTATCACCGGGATTGGGGCAAAATGTGCTGACTCACTATTTAGCTCAGAAATTAGAAAATAATGTGTTACCGAAGAAAACAGCTGCTGCATGGGCGAAGCGCGAGGGCGGCAAGTTCTACCTTGTTAACGAAAAATTTAATTCTATAAATTATCTAGGACAACAAATACCTCTTAACACACAAATTACGATCAAGGATGGCTATTGGGACGGCAAAAAAATTACAGGTCCGAATACGGCGACGCATCAAATTCAGATTCCTGTGATGAATGGGAGGGATACGAAGGAAGCTCATTTCTATACAGAGAATGGTACTGAATATATGGAGATGGCCAGCTTTTTATACGTCAGTGAATCTAACGTAAAATCCCTTGATGCAGGTCAATTATCAAAAGTTACACTGCAAAAAAATGGGCATGCGAAATGGTTTACGATTCCGCAAGAGGCAGCAGGGAAAACGATGAATGTGGAGTTGCCATCAGGAAGTTCATTCGCGGTGTATGATGGGAATGGAGTATGCGTCAATTTTAGCGTTGTTAGTAATAATAACAAAGTGAAACTACCAGAGAACGGAACGGTTGTATTTGCTGGCGCACCGAACTCCGAATTTACAGTCGCATTGAACTAGCTACAACTCGGGATAGACTTCAATAAAACAGTGCGACATGGAAAAGATATTTTATTTGTATCTTAAGTATTACCTTAAATGATATTACACTTAAATTCTTAGCTTAATAGCAATGGGATAGCACCACATGTCTACTAACCTAAGAAAATAAATCAAACCCATGTCCATCAAGCTAGTAAAAATAAATACCCCAAAAATAGTAAAATTGACATTCTCATAGTAAAAATGTAAAAAATTATTGTTTAGGGGCAGCGTAAAACATTAGTTTGATAGCGATATGGCGCTACTCATAAAAAAGAAATAGGATAGAATATCCTATTTCTTTTTATTGATATAATAAAATGTAAAGAATAGATCCAAAGTAATGATAATAATTAGAAGTAACAAGTGTATAAGTGCATCAGTTTTTCCGTTTAGTAAAGACTTTACAAAGAAATCCCATTCTGTTTCATAGGGAGGTTCTACCCAATTTCGTTGCAGTCCTAACATCATTCCATTTATGAAATAGACAATGCTTAATAGAACCCTTCCAACAAATAAGGTAGCTGTTTTTATATTCCAATCCTTTATCTTGATTACATAAAGGATTGGAAATAGTATCAGTATCCAAAAAACAATAATAAAGACTGTATTTCCCATTCTCTCCTCCTAACAAAATGATTGTGTTTTTAATCTTGGTAAATTCTTAGGTTGGAGGTATGTTTCATTGTTACTGGTTAAAAACAAGGGCCGGAATTCCGGCTCCTTTTCTATCCCGCAAAATAAAGTCTTACTTTATCTCTCCGTCTCAAAAAACTCAATCCATTCTCCATCAGGGCCAGCGAAGAATATGTAACGTGTTCCATCTGGTAATGTTTCGATTTCTTCTCCTAGTAAAAAGGTTACTTTTTGTTTCTTTAGTCTTTCGATCTCATCCTCTAATGAATCCACTTTAAAGCAAATGTGATGTACTTTTCCTTCTGCCGGAAGAGAAGAGTTGTAGCCTTCAATGAGTTCTAGTATCGTTTCTTTTGATTCTTCTACACCTAAAAAAGCGAGTTTTAAGTCTGGATTCGGATGACCCATACGTTTCATGAGCTGTAAGCCGACTACTTCTTCATAAAATGAAATAGATGTTTCTAAGTTTGCAACCATAAGTCCAACGTGTTCAATTCTTCTAACTGGCATGTAGATTCCTTCTTTCTGAAAATTATATACAATATATTATTGAAAATTAAGAAAATAAGCAAGATAAAAACCTTACAAATTTTAGCGTGTTATATGGTATAGTGAGAAAGTATGTTTGGGGAGAAGGAAGGAGATTATACGATGAATACAACTACTCAAACTCCTTCATTATCGGAAACGATGAAAGAGTGGCATTATGCATTAGCATATGAAATTAAACATTGGAAAACGATAGGTGGTAGTAAAATTTCTATCATGAATGGTCGTTTTTTATATACAGATTATGAAAGTACAGTATACGTATTTCAGCTTATTTCGGAAGTAAGCTTACCTGAAGGTTCACCCATTCGAATTGAGTTTGATGGTGAGGAAGCGACAGGAGAAGTATTGTCTGTACATGGATTAGAAATAGAACTGAAATTAAATGATTATATACAAGGTGAAATACGAGAAGCTGTTTTATATAGTGAACCGTGGCAACTTTTAGAGCAACTACAAGAGAGGTTGAAAGAAGCACGTAAAGATAAGCTGAAACGTAATCGTATAAAGCGTCTTGTTGATGGGACGAGCAGTCCGAAACATATTGAGAAGATGAAAAATCCAAAAAATGAACTGGCATATCGTTCGTTTTATAATCCGACAACGTACGTATGGGGACCGCCGGGAACAGGGAAGTCTTACAATTTATCACGTATTATTTCGGCTCATTATCAAAAAGGAAAATCGGTACTTGTGTTAGCTCATAGTAATGCGGCAGTAGACGTATTAATGAGTGAAGTAACGAAGCAAATTGAGAAGAAAAAGAAATGGACGCCTGGTGAAATTGTTCGTTACGGTTATAGTCAACATGAACATATACGAAATCATGAAACGTTACTTGCGTCGAAGTTAGTTGAAACGACGAACGGATCTTGGGGTGAGGAAAGACTCTATTTAGAAGAGACACGACAAGATCTTCGTGAAAAAATCTTATCGTATAAAGCAACATCTGCTGATAAGAAGCGTATACAAGAGATTGAAAGTGATCTTCGAAAGCAAAAGGCTAAAATTAAAGAAGTAGAAAAAGAATATATTGAAAATGCAAAAGTAATCGGCGCAACTTTATCAAAATGTGCCATTGATTCACTTATTTATGAGCGTACATTTGATTTAGTTGTTGTAGATGAAGTAAGTATGGCATATGTTCCGCAAATTGCATTAGCTGCTTCACTTGGAAAACGTATCGTCGTTTGCGGTGACTTTTTACAGTTACCTCCAATTGCTATGGCAAATCATGAACTCGTTCGCAAATGGCTTGGGGAAGATATATTTTACCATGCTGGGATTGTTGAGTCTGTTAATAAATCAGAAGCACACCCAAACCTATTTATGTTGCAGGAACAAAGACGTATGCATGCGGATATATCGAAGTTTACGAATTCGTTTATTTATAAAAATAGAGTATACGATCATCCGTCTGTTTCAGAACGTAAGGAACTTGCGAAACTACAACCGTTCGCAAATGAGGCGAGTGTTTTATTTGATACGAGCCAAATGGGAGCTTTTTCGTTAAAAGATGCTGCTTCTGGTTCACGTTTTAACATTATGTCTGGTTTAGTAGCAATGCAAATGATGTTAATCGGATTGTTAGACGGTGTGCAATCAATTGGTATTGTGACACCTTACAGGGCGCAGTCACGCTTTTTATCAACGTGTATTAGAGAAATGTTGCAGAGAACGAAATATCAAAACATACCAGTTTTAGCGGCGACAGTTCATAAGTTCCAAGGTTCTGAAAGAGATATGATGATCTTTGATACGGTTGACAGTTATCCGCAAGAACGACCTGGCGTATTATTCTTTGATCACAAAAACCATCGCCTCGTCAATGTAGCAGTGACAAGGGCGAGAGGGAAGTTCATTCAATTATCTGATTGCCATTATATGCGTAAAAACCTTTCGAGAAAACAAGCGTTATCACAATTAACAGCTCATATAGAACGTCACGGAGATGTGTATGATCGTACGACATCAAGACAATTGTGGGAACGGAAAATTTCGAAACGTTTACGCTGGTTTATGGAAATGAATCTTGAGGAAACGAAAGGGGTATTAAAAGATATTTTAGCCTCAAAACGAAAAATTATTATTTCACTTCCAAGTACAAAACAAGTGGATAAACGAGTATGGCAAGCGTTAATGCGTACAAATGCGCAAATAACAGTTTATAGTGATGGACCAGTTCCAATGAAAAATGTAAAGTTACAAAGACAAAATAAAGCATTCCCGTTTATCGTAATTGATGATGAAATCTTCTGGGCAGGCGCACCGCTTACATCTCAAATGATGTTTGAAGGTAGTACGGAATTTCCGTACGTATGTGCAAGACTGCAAGCACCTGAGACAATTGGTGTATTAAAAGGATTTTTAGATATTCGGTAAATTCGGATAGGAATTCCTTGACTTTTACTTGGAATGAACTTAGAATAAAAAATAATTTAATATAATTTTATGAAAATTCTTATCACGAGAGGTGGAGGGACTGGCCCTATGATACCTCGGCAGCGGATTCGTTATGAATACTGTGCCAATTCCAGCAAGGTAACTTGAAAGATAAGAAAGAAGCTCATTTTGACTGTATATACAGAAGCCTCTTTCTATCTTTTAGAAAGAGGCTTTTTTTTGTGAAAATAAAAGGAGGAAGAAAAATGGGAGCGACAGGAGTAGCGTCACAAAGAAAAACAATTGAAGAGAGTATCGAAAGAAATAAGGAAAAGTACATAGAAACAAGTCATGATATTCATGCGAATCCGGAAATTGGTAACCAAGAGTTTTATGCCTCTAGAACGTTAAGTTTATTGCTAGGCAGTGCAGGATTTCAGTTGCAGCACAATATAGCTGGACATGAAACGGGATTTATCGCGCGAAAAAGCTCTGGAAAACAAGGACCTGCAATCGCATTTTTAGCGGAGTACGACGCTTTACCAGGACTAGGTCATGCGTGTGGTCACAATTTAATTGGCACAATTAGCGTTGCAGCAGCAATCGCATTATCAGAAACGCTTGAAGAAATTGGCGGGGAAGTTGTCGTGTTTGGTACGCCAGCAGAAGAAGGCGGGCCAAATGGTAGCGCGAAATCAAGTTATGTAAAGGCAGGTTTATTTAAAGACATTGATGCGGCGCTTATGATTCATCCGAGCGGAAAGACAGCGACAACGAGTCCTTCACTAGCAGTCGATCCACTTGATTTTCATTTTTACGGAAAAACAGCTCACGCTGCAGCTTCGCCAGAAGAAGGGATTAACGCATTAGATGCGGTTATTCAGCTCTATAACGGTATTAACGCACTTCGCCAACAACTCCCGTCAGACGTGAGAATTCATGGTGTCATTACAGAGGGCGGAAAAGCACCTAATATTATTCCTGACTATGCCGCAGCAAGATTCTTCATCCGTGCAGCAACGAGAAAAAGATGCGCGGAAGTAACAGAAAAAGTAAGAAACATTGCACAGGGAGCAGCATTAGCAACAGGTGCAAAAGTAAAAATCCATCAATTTCAAAATGAAATCGATGAATTACTCGTAACAAAAACATATAACGATATCGTAGCGGAAGAACTAGAACTATTAGGTGAAGATGTAAATCGTAAAGAAAGAGTAGGGATTGGTTCAACCGACGCAGGAAACGTAAGTCAAGTCGTACCGACAATTCATCCGTACATTAAAATCGGACCAGATGATTTAATTGCACATACGAATGAATTTAGAGAAGCAGCACGTTCAGAACTTGGAGATAAAGCATTAATTACATCGGCAAAAGCATTAGCAAATACAGCGTATCGATTAATTACGGAAGAAGGGTTGTTAGAGAAGGTGAAGGAGGAGTTTAGAGAGGCGCAGAGGAATCAAGGGTAAGGGGATTAAGGTGCTTTTTTCGAATAGAGATCTAATTCATAAGTAGAGATATAAAAAAGAACATTGAAATATCAATGTTCTTTTTTTGTTTACTAATCATTGATTTCATTGGCTTTTCTCATAAAGGAAAAACTTTTACTGTTAGCCGGGGATAATACGTATCCCTTTATTAGAACGACAATTTCTCCTCAAACTCCCTCTTTAAAACAATTAAAGGAGACGATAATCCAAATTGCATTAAAGAGTCTAAAAATGTAGCGAGAGAATCCATCGAATCGCTCATGACCTTCATCATATAATTAAATTCCCCGCTAATTCGGTATAAATCTGTTACTTCAGGAGCGGCATTACAAAATTGAATAAAATCAGAGCATTGGCTCGTTTTAAACATGATGAATGCTTGAATGTTTTTATTAATTTTTGCAGGCTCAAATTTCGTTCGATAAGCCGCTATAACTCCTTGATCTTCAAGCTTGTTAATACGTTCTTTTACAGCAGGTTGCGTCATGGATATAATTCGTCCTATTTCTGAAACAGAAATTCTCGCATTTTCATATAACAGGTTCATAATTTTATGATCGATTTCATCCAATTTTACAGCGTTTTGCATTGTGTAGCCTCCTTGTTATGTTTTCTAAAGTGAATTGCAAATTATAACTATAATATCATAAGTGAACGAACTAAATTACCTATAAATCTATATTTAAAATGATTAGTATTTGCATGAAAATATAAGTATAGGGTTTATCAAAAGGGAATTTAGGAAGGATGGAAAAAATGAAGAATCTTGATGGGAAAGTAGCATTAGTAACAGGGGCAAGTCGCGGCATTGGTCGTGCGATTGCGATGAGATTGGCAAACGACGGTGCATTAGTTGCGATTCACTACGGCCGAAATAAAATAGCTGCAGACGAAACAATTAGTGAGATTGAATCTAATGGAGGAAAGGCATTCTTAATTGAAGCTGATCTCAATTTAATGGATGGTGTCAAAAAAATAGTAGAACAATTGAAGAATGAATTACAAATAAGAGTTGGTACATCAGAGATTGATATTTTAGTAAACAATGCAGGGATAGGTACACAAGGGACGATTGAAAATACGACAGAAGAAGTTTTTGATGAAATTATGGCTGTAAATATTAAGGCGCCATTCTTTTTAATTCAGCAAACATTACCGTTACTACGAGTAGAAGGGCGCGTTATTAACATTTCATCAGCGGAAGTAAGACTTGGTTTTACAGGGTCCATTGCATACGGTTTAAGTAAAGGTGCACTAAATACGATGACACTTCCTCTAGCTAAACATCTTGGAGAACGAGGTATAACAGTGAATACAATTATGCCTGGATATACGAAGACAGATATGAATGCGAAATTGCTAGATGATTCAGAAATACGGAATTTTGCTACGAATTCATCTGTGTTCGGACGAATAGGGCAAGTTGAAGATATTGCAGATGTAGTAGCATTCCTTGCTTCTTCTGATAGCCGCTGGGTAACAGGGCAGATTATAGATGTCTCTGGAGGGTTTTGTTTATAGGGGCACTACTCCATAACCAGCAAGCTAATTAAGTAAATTACTAGTTATGAAACGATCCTCGTTTCATAACTAGTAATCTATAGAAAGGTAGAGATGATAAAGAAATTTATTAAAACGTGATTTTTTCGCTAGGAAATTTGAATAAAGGGGCTATTTTTCATTATTCGTAATCTAAAATAATCAAATTTTATTTTACAGTAACAATAAAACAAAATTATTGACCGTATGGTACAAAAAGGGTATTCTATTCATGTTATCTTTAAAATGAGAGGAGGATACGATTGAATAAACGCGGCAGACCTCGAGAGTTTGATTATTCCTCAATTGTAGATGTTGCAATGAAAACATTTTGGTTAAGAGGATATGAAGGATGTTCTACACAAGATTTATGCAGTGATACAGGACTTGGAAAAGGAAGTTTATACAATACTTTCGGTAGTAAACATGAACTGTATAAACAAGTATTAGAACGCTACCATGAAATTGGGATTAGGGAACAAAAGAAATTGTTACATACTCCAATTCCAGTTAAAGAACGATTAAGTAATTTTTTTGAATGGGCATTGAAAGAAGACTTTGAGAATATGGATCAAAAAGGATGTTTATTGATTAATGCCAGTATAGAACGTGCTAAAAACGATTTAATGGTACAAGAAATTTTCTCGAAGCATGTTGAACTTCTTAAACAAGCTATTGAAACAGTGATGGAGGAAGGATTGCAAACAGGTGAAATTTCAAAGAAGCAATCAGCTGAAGAATTAGCTAGTCTGCTTTTAAGCAGTTATTACGGATTCCGTGTTCTTAATGTATCGATGCAAAATCGGATGTTGTCTGAACAAGTTATCAAAGGAACAGTAGAGTCTATTTGTGGCGCTTAGTGCGCCCTTTTTTCGCACTATTTTTGTACCGATCATTACAGTAATGAATAAGGAGTGTTTTTATGCCATCGATTATTTATTTATTAGCTTTAGCAATCTTTTGTATGACTACATCAGAATTTATGGTTGCAGGTATGATGAATGAACTTGCTCTTGCATTCCAGGTTTCTGTATCATCCATTGGGTATTTAATTTCAGCTTATGCAGGAGCAATGGTAATAGGAGGCCCCATTTTAACTGCAATCCTCTTACGAATGCGCAGCAAACAAGCATTATTGTTTTTAATGTTCATATTTTTAATTGGCCAATCGCTCGGAGCTATTGCTTGGAACTATGATATTATGATGATTTCACGTATTATAACTGGTATTGCTTCAGCTTCAGCTTTTGGAGTTGCGATTTCCTTTTCTGCGACATTGGTTCACTCTGATTCAAGGGGAAAAGCTGCATCAATTGTACTTGCAGGTTTAATGTTCGCAACTGTATTAGGTTTACCTATAACAACCGTTATTTCGCAATATTTTGGCTGGCGTATTAGTTTTGGGGCTGTTTCTGTTCTTGTGCTAGTATCAGCAATTATGATTCAACGGTTGTTACCATCCTCTTCAAATAAAGAGCAATTAAATTGGAAAGATGAACTTCTGCGATTTAAGAATATTCATCTTTGGGCAGCGTACGTAACAAGTATGTTCATTATTGGTGGTACGTTTGCAGCATTTAGTTATTTCACTCCTATCTTTACAAATGTTACAGGGTTTTCAAGAGCAAGTATTCCATATTTACTTGCTCTCTATGGTAGTGCGACGGTAATTGGGAATATAATAATTGGCAAGTTCGCTGATAAATTTACAATGAAAATACTTATGGGTGGATTAATTATATTAATCATAGCGTTGTCTTTATTTGCTTTAAGTGCAGAGAATAAATACATTGCAGTTATTTCTACGATTTTTATTGGTTTAACTGGTGTAGCATTGAATCCAGCTATGGTTGCGAGGGTGATGAAGACAGCTAGTAATGGAATAATGATAAATACCGTTCATAGTTCTTTTATTACGCTAGGTATTGTTATTGGTTCGTCACTAGGTGGTCTTGGGATCAGTAAAGGATATGGTTTTGTATCTCCTCTATGGATTGGAGCTTGTTTAGCTATCCTTGGGGTAATTTCGTTATTCCCATATTTACATAAAGGAAATGTAGATTAAGAGGTTTAAAATTTCTTTATATGGGGTACCGCCACATCATCATCAAGCTAATACTTTCATATCTCCCTGAATTAAAATTTTCTTTCTCTACAGATAGCTATTCTGAGAAGTCTCTCATTTTTTCGTTTAGGGGACATTTCTTTTTCTTAAGTTGATGGGTATGTATGGTGATCTCTATTAGACGATAGTGAATTAACAATTTTGGGGGTCAGTTCAATTTTATTCAAAATAAGATTTTTTGCAGTAAAATCAATGTTAGTGGAACTTTTTTAATCAAACTTTTTTTTAAATTAACATAAATACTTGTAATATTTAAATTAGTACTATATAGTTCTAGTTATGACAAAGGTAAAATTAATGAATCAAAAACGTGTGATTGAAGTAGCCGCAACATTATTTTTAGAAAAAGGGTTTGCTTATACAAGTATGGATGAATTAGTACGTGTAAGCAAAGTTTCAAAGTCTAATGTGTATTATCACTTTTCTAATAAGGAAGTATTATTAGAAGCGGTCGTTGATTATTGGATTGAAATGTATCAATCTGCAATTGATGACGTACTTTCTCAGAATCAATTTTTAGTTGAAGATCGTATCCAACTGTTTTTAAAGCAATTATCACAAGGAGTTCAGTCGAGAGAGTATAAGGGGAGCTGTCCATTTATTACTCTTTATATTCAAAGTCCTAAACAGGCCACGCAAATAAAAGAAAAAATAGGTCTTTTTTTTACAGGATTACAAAAGAAAGTTTCTCTATTACTTAAACAAGGGGTAGAGAATGGAGAATTTAGAAATACGATTCATATTGATGAGGTTGCATCACTTTTTATTACAAATCTTGAAGGAGCGTTATTTATTTCAGAAACATTGAAGGATGCAACTGTAATCACGAAAACAGCAGATCATTTTTTAAAATTGCTTCGATAAAAGAAGCATTTTTTTTACATCGAATTAGTACTGTATAGTACTAAAAAGGGGGATTTTATATGAGAACAGTATTTTTAACTGGTGGAACAGGCTTTATTGGAAAGCAATTAGTGAAAGAATTAACCAAAGAGGATGTTAAAATTCTTCTTTTAGTGAGGTCGAAAAGTAAAGCAATACGCCTTTTTCAAGAAAGAGGTATCTTAAAAAAGGAAGTTATGCACTTTATTGAAGGTGATTTGACGAAAATAGATTTAGGTCTAAGTGCTGAAGATAAGGAGAGGGTATTGAAAACGGATGTGATTATTCACGCAGGAGGCCCCATGGATATTCAAGCGACAAGTAAAGAGGTAGCTTCCGTATTTTTAAATGGCGCCAAACATATTAGTGAATTAGCTAAAAGTATTCATCAATTGAAGGGCTTGCAACAATTTATTCATGTTGTAGGTTATATGAGTCCCTTTGATGATAAAAATAGCAAGATTGCAATTGATGTGTTTCAAGAAGGGAATAATTATTTGAAAATAAAAAATCCATATGAGAGAACAAAATTTTTAGCAGATCTTTATATCCGTCAGCAGGCATCAGCAGTAGGTTATCCGCTTTCTGTAATTAATCCGCCAACTGTAGTCGGTAGTAGTAAAACAGGGAGTACAGAGCAGATAGCAGGATTAGGTTTGCTTGTGAAGAGTATGCGAAGAGGGCTCATGCCAGTGATTCCTGGAGGTAAGGGATATAGGTTACCACTTATTTCAAACGATGAGCTTGCGAAGTTTATTGTGCAGGTTTTCAGATTGGAGCAACCGACTATTCAAACATATACACTTGTTGAAGACAAACAGCACGATCAGAACATTGCTGAATTATTAAGTATTATGTCGGAAAGTATGAATATGAGGGCACCAAAAATCTCGGTTCCAATGCCGCTTATGAAAACAATTATGAATAGTGGAGTAAGTAAAATAACAAAAATTCCTTCTGATGGACTGAATTTTATTACAAAACGAAAATTTTCAAATGTTTCAGCGAAAAAAATTATGGGAGGAGATTGGTTTAGGAAGACGAGTGTAATGAAATTTTTCCCTGCCGTAGTAGCTGATCTGGATTATCGAATGATGTATCAAAATGGCCAGCATAATCATGTATTTAAACGAACATTCGATAACAATACCCTTTACCAATTACAAGGAGAGGGTAAACCGTTTATTTTATTACATGGTTTATTGAGTGATGGAGAGGATTTATTTCCTTTAGCACAAGAGCTTCATGAAAAAACTGGTCAACCTGTATGGATCTTGGATCTTCCAGGTTTGGGGCATTCTCCTTTTAAACGAGATAAAAATCTTCTAAATATCTATTTGAATGTAGTGAAAAAGTTATTGGAGAAAGCTACGAATGGTGCACATCTAATTGGTCATTCATTCGGTGCATTTATTCTTCTGGAAGCATTGGTACAAGAGTACATAGATAAGAAGTATGCAATCACTTTACTTCAGCCACCTGTAGTTAAAAAAAATGCTAAATCGCTAAATGTTCCTCAATTTATGAACAAATGGACATTAAAACTGGCAACTACTAATTTCATAGAGCGATATTTATTAAGTAATGGTTTGTTTGAAAGTATGGAGAGCATCCCTGAACATTATATTGAAAAAATAAGAAACAGTTTTACTTCTCCTAGAATTTTAAATACTACGGTTCAGCTTAACAGTTTACTACTGAAAAACGATCAAGGTGATTTCAATGAAGTAACAAAGTATAATCTTCACATTATTTGGGGGGATTATGACAGAGCCTATTCTGCTCCATCGCATCTTGGTAAAGTTGATTTTGTTCCATATGGCCATCATTTTCCTCTTAGCCATCCGAGTGAAACGGCAACATTAGTAATAAAAAATAGTAATACTAGCATATGAGAGTGTGAGATAAATAAAAAGTGTGTAGTAAGATCGTTGTCTTTGAAATAAAATCGTACTGTTTGGGGTCCCACCCCACATCCATCAACTTAAGGGATATTTTCAAACAAAATGTGGTTTTTTTATATAATTTTTTATTATCTTTTATAGATTTTATAAAAGTAGGCATATCAAATAAACCCTGACGGGTTTCAATTTTTTACTATGCTACCTGAGGATTAGAAGTGGTATACTCATAAACAACACCCAAAATATCAAAGACTGTCTTTTTCTCGTACCGATGAGATTTTCGTCCGTTGTGCTGTAGGAGGTTAAACAGACGAAGGAGAACCTTTGATAATTCTTGGGTGTTTTTGTGTAATGCTTGGTAAAAAAGTGAAAAATAATCCTTAATTATATACATTGCTTTATATTCACTTAGTTCTTTCTGTTTTTTACGTAATAGGAGTTCTCGCATTTTAAACATAGTAGAAGAACATAATAGAATACTAATGAGTTGCCCATAAAGATGACATTCTAATCGCTCTTGTTTAATAGATTTACAACGATGAATTTGAAACCAAGATTTCCATATTTTAAATAACAGCTCAATTTGCCAACGTAATGAATATAGGTCATAGATTTTCTCTTTTGGTACCCATTCCGTAGGAATGTTTGTCATATATACCGTGATACCTTGTAAAAGCTTCGTGCGCTCTGTATATGTAATCCCTTTTTTCTTTTCACGAATAGCTCGGTCACGTAAGCGTTTCTGTTTTTGCTCCTCGGTACATTTATAAACTACAATACGAGTAGGCAGTTTATCTTTACTCCCTACATATACATCGTGTAATTCATAAACTTGGCCAGGTTTTAATTGTTTCATAATGTCTTCCAAATGAATTTGTATATATACTGGTTTCAATTGAGGAGGTTTTGTTTTAAATACGACTGTTTCGAACTCTTTTCTATATATTTTAGTCGGTAACTTAAGACGGGATAAATAATACCCCTGCTTGTCTTGAATAGACTTAAAGTCTTGTAGACGAAAATATCCTAAGTCACGGATATACAGCTCATTCTTTTGTATCATGTCTGTTCGAGTCGCACCATACGCCTGATCACTTCGTTTTCCTGGTTCAATTTTCACATCAGAAAACTCTCCACTCAACAAGTCATACTCTAGTTGAATTTTCACACCAGCTTTATGACTACATCCTCCGGCACCAGGATACATAGCTGCGAATCGATCTGGAACTTGAAAGGTTGTAGAATCAAGGATACGAATGCGCTCAAAGTAGGAAGAAAGAGAATGAGAAATCTTAGATACGCCTCCAATCTTAGCCTGTAGAAGTGTAGTAAATACAGTACGAAAAAAGGCTACAGAAGCCGAGTTAAATCGCCGATTAAGTCCTTCCGGACTTAATAAAACTCCTGTTGAAGTTTCTAATTGACTACATAGTTGGGTAAGAGAGGTAGTAGCGACTTGTTGATTTAGCCATACACACAAAGATAAAAAATGATGCCCGTGGCACTTCCGTTTTCGTTTCATCCCGCCTGCTTCTATAGCTAATTGATTAAGTGTAGCGGGAGACATATATCGATATAACTCTTCGGCAAATAAAGACAACTCTTGCTTTTGATGCATATTCATAAAAAGCACGTCACCCTTTCTCATTAATATAAGAAAATAGTAACGTGCTTTTAATTTCAAAAATAGTCCGAATCCTTAAGTTGATGGATGTGGGGTAGCACCACATACCCATCAAGCTAACTTTTTGAAATACACCTAAACGAAAATTTTCTTTCTCTACAGGTAGTTACTTTGAAAAGTCAGCTCTTTTTTTCGTTTTGGTGCATTTATTTTTCTTAAGTTGATGGGCATAGGGTCCCACCCCAAGCCTATCAAGCTAACATTTTAAAGTGCCCCCAAAACAAAAAATTGTACATTTTCACCTAGAGATGCTAATTTTATCGTTTTGGGGTATTTGCTTTTCTTAGGTTGCTCGAATTGGACTAGCAATCGTACCTGTCGAACCGCCAAAAACTGCTAATAATTAAAAAACTTTTTACATAACAATTTAACCCTTTGTAGAAAACTACGAGGGGTTAAATTGTTCAAAGAGTATTCCATTTGAGGTCTAATTAATTTAAGTTCTTAAATGAAAATTTGAGGAAAACATTCACGAACACCAGAATTTCTTAATGAATTAAATAATGCTGCACTGATTCTTAATAGGACGTTGTTATCAGTGCCATCTTCTAAATCGTATATTACAAAGTATGAATTATCGACTGTGAAAATACATTTTCGTTCTAATTTAAATTCAGGTGGTACAGTTGGAAGTGTATCAAATGGTTCAATTACAGGTGTATCTCCTTCATCTCTGATAAAATCGAAAGTTTGCTCGTCAATTTCATAGATATTAACTGGATCAATTTCTACACCTTTATCTGGAATTGTAATTTCATCTTCAACTAATAAGAAAAAGCGTTCGTTTCGAAAGTTAAAAAGAGATCTTGCACCAATTTCAAATGATGCCATTTTATATTCGCCTCCTTTGCAACTTTTTATTGATTTAAAGTTACATTTATATGGTATGTCAGATTAATAGATTTAGTTACAGCTTGTACTACACAAATTACTAAATTAGAAGTTTTCTCCTATGTCTATCAGGTTAAAATTAAAGAATACCCCAGAACGAAAATCTGGGGATCCCTCCCTCACATGCTTGTTCCCATTTAAAAACTGGATTAGATTAAACCTAGTTGATTTAAACGTGTTTCTTATCCCTTATCTTTCTAATTTATTGATTATTAAAATGTAGACTGATCATTAGGTTTTATATTATAAATAGTTTTTATTAAAATAAAGTATTAGACTCAATAGTAGCTACGCAATTATTATACAGTTAATAAGAACAATTCTGAGAAGATGTACGAAGTAATAAAATGGGAGAGGAATAATTTGAATCAAAATAAACCGATAGAAACAGAAGAAAAAATATCTATCATACAAAAAATGAAAAAATGGGCTAGAAACTTAAAAAAACAACTTCTTGTACTTTATTTGGCATATCGAGATGAAAGAGTCCCTTGGTATGCTAAATTATTTACAATGCTTGTTGTTGCGTATGCTTTTAGTCCTATAGATTTAATCCCAGACTTCATTCCAATCTTGGGGTATCTTGATGATTTGATTCTTGTACCATTAGGTGTATACTTGGCATTAAAACTTATTCCTAAAGAAGTGTTGGAGGATTGTAAAAGAAAGGTAGAGGAAAGACAGACAATAAGCAAACCAAAGAATTGGATAACAGGCATTATTATCATTACTCTCTGGATCCTTGTCTTTGTATGGGCTGTAAAAATTGCAAACCTGATTATTTTCAGGATGGAAGAATAAAGAAAGGTACAGAGTATATACAGC
Organism: Bacillus sp. JAS24-2; assembly: GCF_008274905.1. Classification (NCBI taxonomy): domain Bacteria; kingdom Bacillati; phylum Bacillota; class Bacilli; order Caryophanales; family Bacillaceae; genus Bacillus; species Bacillus sp. JAS24-2. Next base: position 2,998,532 of record NZ_CP031068.1, on the reverse strand, counting down.
TAGATATGGAGGTATTAATGAGCTCTCTCCAAATAGGACAAACATATGGAATATCCGATGCCTATGTAGGTATGACTGATAAAGTACTAACCCGTGTAATTTTTATAAATTAATATATGTATTATCTTATAAAAAAACTCAGCAGGATTTATTCTGATGAGTTTTTTTGTTTATATAATTTATCAATAATTATTCTTTTTTCTCCGGCTGATAGGAAAGAATAACGACACCTGAACTGGTCGTTCTTGTTTCTATAAGTTTTAATGCTTTTGTATTGTTCTGGTCTTTAAAGAGACGCTTTCCGCTCCCTACGATAACGGGATTGACTATAAAGTGATATTCATCAATGAGGTCATGTTGCATTAATGTTTGTGTAAGGTCACTGCTGCCATAGATTAAAAGGTTTTGACCAGGCTGTTCCTTCAGTTTCGATATTTCTTCTACAATATTACCCTTGATAAGATTTGCATTCCATTCGGTTTTTTCCAAAGTTGTTGAAGCAACAAATTTAGGCATGCTGTTCATCTTATCAGCAAAACCTTCTTCATCAGTCATAGAAGGCCAAGCAGCTGCAAAACCTTGATAGGTTACTCGCCCTAGTAGAAGAGCTTCACTTTCAAACAGTAAATTGGATTGAAACTTTGCCACTTCTTCATTGAAGTATGGAGCAGTCCAAGCTGGTTCCTCCATGACACCATCTAGTGAGAGGTACATCGATACAATTATTTGTCCCATTTTGTTCTCCTTTAGTTTTAAATTGAGATTTTTACATATTGGTAACACAATTATTAATTCTTCAGCTAGAGAAATTCTCCCTTTTTAATAGTTTCGACAAAATATATTTATGTGTGTTTCGGAATAAACTAATATATATTAATAATTTTGAAATATTGTATAACTTCTAATTTTTATGCATTATTGATTAGAATTGCTTATTGCGCTAAGGAATCAGGATAGTGTGGCGACCGACTAAATAGTTGCTTAGCCTCAATTATTAGAAGGGAAGTTCTATCATTTCGCGAATTTATTAGACATAGACGAGTGCTATAATTTTCTATATATACATAAAGAGGTGACTACGCATGAATCAAAGACCATCAGAAGAAGAATACGCTGGGAGCTCCGGCGAATATATCCGTTTGGTGCCAGACGGTAACATCATCGACATTCTGCTCGCTCAGGAAAAGCAAATGACCGAGCTCCTGGCATCGTTGACCGAAAGCCAGGCCGCATATCGGTATGCGGAAGGAAAATGGACACTGAAAGAAGTTGTGGGCCACATTACAGACGCGGAACGTGTCATGACCTACCGCCTGCTCCGGTTCGCAAGAGGGGACCAGACGCCGCTGACCGGTTTCGATCAGGAATTGTTCATGCCTCCTTTCGGAAGCTGGACAATCGCGCAACTGGCCGAAGACTACCAGGCCGTCCGGCAATCAACGATCACATTGCTGCGCGGGCTACCGGCGGAGGCGTGGAACCGCAAGGGTACAGCCAACAACCTAAGCATTACGGCGCGCGCCCTCGCGTACGGCATCGCAGGACACGAACTTCATCACATGGGAGTCATCCGAAACCGGTACTTGAGTTAATCGTCGGCTGAGGCCTTTTGAATGGAACTAACACCTTTCATACAATCTTAGATACCGTTCTTATTGGGGCCCGCCCCCATCGCCATCAAGCTAAGCTTATATAAGTTTAATTTCACGTGAAATTTTTTCGTTTTTCTAAACACAAATGTAAGTTCTTTAAAGATTTGCATGCCAAATAAACCCTATCAGGTTTCAGTTTTTTGGATTACGCTACATGACTGTGAGACATAGAAAAGTTGTATACGACGCCTAAGATATCAAAGACTGTTTTCTTCTCATACCTATGGGATTTTCGTCCGTTTTTCTGTAAGAGATTAAACAGACGAAAGAGAATCTTTGTTAATTCTTGGGTGTCTTTTTGTAAAGATTGATAAATAAGTGGAAAATAATCTTTGATGATATAAATTGCTTTATATTCACTTAATTCTCGTTTCTTCTTGATGAGGAGTAATTGGCGCATTTGAAACATGGTGGAGGAACAAAGAAGGATACTTATTAATTGTCCGTATAAGTGACATTCTAGTCGTTCTAATTTTACAGAATTACAGTGATGAATACGAAAAAATGATTTCCATGTTTTAAAAATAAGTTCAATTTGCCAGCGTAAGGAGTAAAAATCGTATACTTGTTCCTTTGGTAGATATTCTAAAGGAATATTTGTAATGTAAAAGTTAATTGCACTAAGCCTCTTACTACGTTCTTTATAGGTAATTTGCTTCTTATGTTCTTTAGATGCTAAATCCTTTTGCCTACGTTTCATTTGTGTTTCAGTTAATTTGTACAGAATGAGTCTTGCAGGAAGTTTTTGATACATTCCAATATAAATTTCGGGAATTTCATATGTTTCACCTGACTGTAATTGGTCAATGAATTGCTCCATATCTAATTGGATGTACTCAGAGTGCTTTTTTATTGTTCCATTTTGAAAGTATTCAGGCTCATTATTCTTTTGATATATACGTGTATTGAGCTTTAATCTTGAAATAAAATAAGCATTACACTCTTCTATAGTATGTAAGTCTTTTAGGTCGAAGTATCCTAAATCACGTATACATATATCGTTCGGTTGAAGGGACGCTAAACAAGTAGAACCATACGTTTTATCATTGTGCTTTCCCGATCCTACATGAATATGAAGAAATTGACCACTTAGTAAATCATACTCTAGTTGAATTTTCACACCAGCATTTTGACCACTACCACCTGAACCTTGATATATAGAAGTGAATTTATCCGGAATTTGAAAATGTGTAGAATCCAATACACGAATACGTCGAAAATAGTTTGTATACAAAGTTGGAATCTTGTTAGAAGAACAAAATTGTTGGTGAAGTAAATGTGCTAAGAGTTGTTGTAAAAACTGAACAGCCTGAGAATTAAAACGTTGATTGAGTCCTTCTGGACTCATAGAAATGCCTGTGTTAGCTTCTAATCGACTACTTAATTGTACCAATGAAGTATGGGCAATATTTTGACTTAACCAAATACATAGAGCCACTAAATCTTGTGCGCGGTATTTACTTTTTCGTTTAACAAATCCTACATTTTTAGCTAATTGCTCTAAAGCATCAGGTGACATATATCGTTGCAATTCTTTAGAAAACAATTCTAATTCATCAGAAATCGATAAATTCATACTAAAACGCCATCCTTTCCTATGATTCTATAGAAAGAATAGCGTATTTTTTCATTTTAGGGGGAATTTTGTTTTATTAGCTTGATAGCGATGGGGTGGGACCCCTATAATCGTCGAAAATATAAAAATAAAGTTAATTTTAACGTATATGTATTTTATTTATATATATAATTTTTATAAATATATTGAGCTAAAGGGTTTAAACTACTCCTAATTTCACTTCAATTTATAAAAGGCTAATCGTTAATAATTTAAAAAGGGGTTTAAAAAATTAGAGACATATAGTATCATTAGATTCCGGACCGAATGGTCCGGAATCATGTGTGAATATATTTAAAAGGAGAAATTTATGCAGAAAGAAAAATTAAAGATTCTAGGCAATTTAATTAGGGGGATAATAAAGTGAACTTTATAAAAACGAATAAAAAAGATCTTATTATGTTAGTAGTTTTTACAATGTTTGTAATACTTCAGATTGGCGTCCTCATATTAGTAGGAGTATCACTTTTAACTAATGTAAATTTAGTTGAATCAGAATTTGCCAATACTGCCGCCGCTTTTATTGTACCTGCTATTATAGGTATAAGTTTCTATAGGAAAGAAATTATTCAAAGTTTTTCTTATTTTAAAGAGAAAACAATTTTGAAAGTAGTAAGTATTCCTATGGTGGTTTTACTTACGGGAATTCTAGAAAAATTTGTTACGAAATTTCTAGTAAATACAGATCAGTCCGTGAATCAAGATGCCGTTAATCAAGCCGCTTCAGAGGTACCTTTTATATTTGCATTGATTTTAGTTGGTGTTGCAGGTCCAATAGTCGAGGAAATTATATTTCGTCATATATTAGTAAATAAATTTTCTAGTTATGTTGGTACTGCTATTGCATCAATCATTTCCATTCTAATTTTTACAGTTCTTCATTCACAAAACCTTTCCGATTTTGCTATTTATTTACCAGGCTCGGTGATATTTACTGTGGCTTATCTTATTTCTAAAAGATCCCTTGCATATATCATAGCAATACATGTGTTAAACAATGTCCTTAGTTTAATTCTGTAAGAAACTAGATCGCTTTCTGTCACCTTAAGGTTTTAGACTATTTTTTAAGTTAAAAACACGTTACTATTTTCTTATGTAAATAATGAAGACCTAGTTCTAATTTGTAACATTGAAGAAAAGAGTACAAGTGAACTAACTTCTCACTTAAAAGAAATATTCGATATTCCATATGTTAATTTTGAAGGTAAGAACATAAATAACGTAAAGAAAATAGCTATCGTTGCAGGTTGTGGCGACAAAGTAAGTTGGATGGAGGAAGCTGAAAAAAGAGGAGTTCAAGCCTATATCACTGGCGAAATCCATTGCCATATTGATAACGAATATGGTAAACAAAGATACAAACAAATGATGGGTTATGTTTCTAATACTTCGATGTCTTTAATCGGCGTTTCCCATTCTGCATCAGAATATCTGGTCCATAAAACATTGATGAAGGAATGGTTTGAGAATAACTTTGATATTGAAACAGTTTTAATTCCACAGGAAAAATGGTGGTTATAAAGTTATTAAGTAATATTTAAAAGAGCTTGGGAATTCAAGCTCTTTTTTTCGAATTTAGCTGAGAATTATATCGTGAAAACTAGATGTTTCAGTCTATGCATATTGCTGAAGTTTTAGGTCTAGCACCCCAAAAATGAAAAAAACAAGCCGAATTTTCATAAATAACTGTAAAAAAGTAAAATTCTCGTTATGGGGGTGTCTTAAAATCTTAGCTTGATGGGCATGGGGCCCGCCCCACAACCATCAACTTAAGGATTTAAACTATTTTTATGAATATGCACCAAAAACAAGAGTTATATCGATTTTTCTCATTTTGGGGTATTTGTTTTTCTTAGATTGATGGTGATGGGGCACTACTCTATAATGATCAAATTAAAATTTAAAATAGTTATAGAGACTCCATTTCTCGGAAATATTGTAACTATTAAGTTGTAAAAAGAACCGTAGTTTTTCATTTTTGAAAAGGCTAGGGTGCTTTTTAGTTGTAGCAAAGATATAATGGGAGGAAGTTTTTCTAAATCAAAAAAATTTGATTAATAAGTTGCATAATAAACTCACTAGCGTATATACTATAAACATCAAAAAAAGTTGATGAAGGGAAGTGAACTACAGTGGCACAAAATTTTCAGTTATATGAGAAAAAGTTTAAAGCGTTGGCTGATCAAAAACGTTTAGAAATCATGTATGAGCTTTGCCAGCGGGGCCAGACGTGTGTATGTGATTTAACAGAAGTTTTTGAAATGACGCAATCTAAGTTGTCCTATCATTTAAAGGTTTTATTAGACGCAGGTTTAATTGTAAAAGAAACAAAAGGTACGTGGAGTTATTATGATTTAAATGATGCGGAAGTGAATAATTTGTTATCAGAAGAATTGTGCTGTATCTTTAGAAAAACAGGTAAAGGTAGTTGCTGTTAAAATTTTGAGTCATTAATCAAAAAAAATTGATTAATAATATATAAAGAGGAGGAATAAGGTATGAGATATGTTCACGTCGGTATAAACGTTACGAATTTAGAGAAGTCTATTGAATTTTACGAAAAGGTATTTGGTGTATCACCAGTTAAAGTGAAAACAGATTATGCAAAATTTTTATTAGAGACGCCAGGACTTAATTTCACGCTGAACGTAAGAGATGAAGTGAAGGGAAACCAAGTAAATCATTTCGGTTTCCAAGTGGATACAGCTGAAGAGATTACATTGCATAAAGAAAGATTAGAAAAAGAAGGGTTCTTTGCACGTGATGAGATGGATACGACTTGTTGCTATGCAGTACAAGATAAGTTTTGGGTAACAGATCCTGACGGGAACGAGTGGGAATTCTTTTATACAAAAGCACAGAGTGATGTTCATAAAATTGAAGATCCATCTTGTTGTACGACTTCTAACGTAGTAGAACAAAATTCTTGTTGTTAATAGGAGATGGAAAATAAAATGAAACGTTTATCTTTTCTAGATCGATATTTAACACTATGGATTTTTCTAGCTATGGCTGTTGGGATTGGTTTAGGGTTTGTGTTTCCTAGTGTAGTAGACGGACTACATACATTACAGGTTGGAACGACGTCTATTCCACTTGCTGTTGGTTTAATTGTAATGATGTATCCACCATTAGCGAAAGTTCGCTATGAGGAAATGGGCCGAGTATTTAAAGATGTAAAAGTGTTAGTTCTATCTTTAGTACAAAACTGGATTATTGGTCCGGTACTTATGTTTGGGTTAGCAATTATTTTTCTTCCTGATAAACCAGAATACATGGTTGGTCTCATTATGATTGGGTTAGCACGTTGCATTGCGATGGTCATTGTTTGGAACGATCTTGCCGATGGAGATAAAGAGTATGCGGCAGGTTTAGTTGCTTTTAATTCGGTATTCCAAATGCTTTTTTTCTCAGTTTATGCATACGTATTTGTAACTGTAATTCCAGAATGGTTAGGGATTGAAGGTGCTATTGTCGATATTACAATGATAGAAGTAGCAAAATCAGTATTTATCTATTTGGGAATTCCTTTTATAGCAGGTATGTTGACACGCTTTGTACTAGTTAAGTTAAAAGGAAGACAGTGGTATGAAAAGGTGTTTATACCTAAAATTAGTCCACTTACATTACTTGCATTGCTATTTACGATCGTCATTATGTTTTCTTTAAAAGGAGAGATGATTGTTAGCGTGCCACTAGATGTGGTAAGAATAGCGATTCCGTTATTAATCTATTTTATTGTAATGTTTTTTGTATCTTTCTTTATGGGAAGAAAAATTGGTGCAAACTATCCGGTGACGACAACATTAGCATTTACAGCAGGTAGTAATAACTTTGAGTTAGCAATTGCTGTAGCAGTTGGGGTGTTTGGTATTCATTCAGGCGCAGCATTTGCAGCAGTTATCGGACCATTAGTTGAAGTACCTGTAATGATTGCACTTGTAAACGTCGCTTTTTGGTTTAAGCGTAAATATTTTAATGATCAACCAGCATAATTTAAAAACAAAGGCGGAAAACAACATGGAAAACAAAAAGACAATCTATTTCTTATGCACAGGAAATTCATGCCGAAGCCAAATGGCAGAAGCATGGGGCAAACAATATTTAGGTGATAAATGGAATGTATATTCTGCAGGAATTGAAGCACATGGAGTAAATCCAAATGCAATTAAAGCAATGAACGAAGTAAATATCGACATAACAAATCAAACATCAGATATAATTGATGCAAACATTTTAAATAGTGCTGATTTAGTCGTTACGCTGTGTAGTCATGCGGATTCTGTTTGTCCATCTACTCCGCCGCATGTAAATCGTGTTCATTGGGGATTTGATGATCCAGCAGGAAAAGAGTGGTCCGAATTTCAACGTGTTCGTGATGAAATTGGTGAACGTATAAAGCGATTTTCTGAAACAGGGGAGTAAATAAAGGAAAGAGTCAATCTTCTATCTTATAGGGGATTGGCTCTTTTTTATTATGTATTTCATTTACTTATCGCATCGCTTTAAAACCACTCTTGAAAATAATACAGAATATTATGTGAAAGTGGTAAAGTTAGAATAGAACAGTTTAAAAAAGGGGATGTAACGTATGATCTGTGAACTAAGCAAGAATGATTTTTATAGGTGTAATAGTTTAGTGAATGAACAAGGTCAATTAGAGGTACGTGCTGTAATTGCAGGAGTGAACCCTGGTCGTATATTTGTAGATAATAGTACTGCTCCTAATTCGGGACTTATTTGGTTAGGTAATAATGATGGATTCTTCTTCATTGGAGATTCTGCAAATGAAGAGTTTAATAAAGAAATGAATCATTTTATTAATAATGTAATAGTACCTGAGGCGAGGAAGGTAGGACTAGATTGCTTTGAAGGAATCGGTAATCATTCAAAATGGAACAAAACAATTGAAAGAATATTTCAGCACCGTAAATTAAAGAGTTGGAATCAAAGAGTGTATACGCTAAGAAAAGAGGATTATGACAATCATCATGAGCCTAAATTTGAACAGGGATATACTGTGCTGAAAATGAGTAAAGCTCTCTATGAAAATAATAACAATACATTTAAGAATATTGATTTTTTACAATCAAAAATTTTAGAGTTTTGGTCTTCACCGGATTGTTTTTTCGATGAGGGAATCGGTTATTGCGTTGTTTATGATGATCTAATTGTAAGTGTATGTTTTTCAGGTTTTGTATTTGCAAATATACATTGTATAGATATTGAAACGATAAAAGGTCACCAAGGGAGAAAATTAGCTCAAAAGATAGCGCATAGTTTTGTGAAAGATTGTTTGGAGAATGATATTATTCCATATTGGGACTGTATGGAATTGAACAAGCCTTCTGTTGCAGTTGTGGAAAATGTAGGGTTTACAAATGTATTTAACTATGTGGGATATTATTTTTTATTTGAATAATCTAGGTATACTTTACAATTTACACTTTGAGGTTGCCCAATCATTATATATATCTACAATTTAAAAAAGAAAGCATATGAGGTGTCCGAAAATGAAAATACAAATAGTATTGTTTGATGGTTTCGGAGAACTTGTCTCTTTCGCACCGTTTGAGGTACTGAAAAGAGCGATAGAAGAAGGGGCTCCATTTACAATTGAATTCGTTTCGAGTGAACAAAAACAAGAAGTTACGACTTCATTTGGAGTTACGGTTAAACTACATGATTTTTTACGAATGGATAATAGGCCAGATTTGTTAATTGTACCTGGTGGTGGCTGGAATCATAAAGCTCAACATGGGGCACGAAAGCAAGCAGAGCTTGGTACTTTGACCGAAATGATTAGCGAGATGCACAATGCAGGAACAATTGTTGCTGGTGTGTGTACAGGAGGTATGCTATTAGCTGCCTCTGGTATATTGAACGGTCGAAAGGCAACGATGCACTATTTGGCACAGGATGAAATGAGTGAATACGGGGCAGAGCTTCTTCATTACAGAATTGCGGATCAAGGGGATATTATCACTGCAAGAGGAGTTACTTCAGGAGTTGATTTGGGACTTTGGATCACGGAAAGATTCGCAAGCCCTAAAATTGCGGCTGCCGTTGAATACAGAATGGAATATGAGAGGCGAGGTGTTGTTTGGAAGTAATTTGACTTCTTTTTTATCCCGCATTAACGGGCAGTAAGACTCCCACCACAAAATTCAACGAATGGGAGGGCTGCCCGTAAAAAACCAATGGATATGTACTAATAATCAGTGGGGGTGACAAAACTCCTACTGATTAAAGTTTCATTTTATAATTTTTCACCTTATTAAAAGTAGATTTGTTAGAAAGGATAATCATTTATTGATATAATGAATGGATGCGTGGCAGGAAATAGATAGAAAGATACTGCTAGTAATTTATACTTAAAATGTAGGGAGATTGAACAGAGTTATGGGGACAGAAAAAGAAATTAGTTCCGCTAAATTAATATGGAAGATGACGCGCCCACATACATTAACGGCGACGTTTTCTCCTGTAATTTTAGGAACAGTGGCATCACTTTATATTGCCAAAATTGATTGGCTGTTATTTATTGCGATGATGGTTGCATGTTTAGCATTGCAAATAGCAACGAACTTATTTAATGAGTACTATGATTTCAAACGTGGATTAGATACCGCTGAATCCGTTGGCATCGGTGGTGGAATTGTCCGTCATGGATTGAAGCCAAAAAATGTGTTAACAGTTGCGCTTTTATTGTATGTAGTAGCAGCTTTTATTGGCATTTATATTTGTATGAATAGTAGTTGGTGGTTAGTGGTTATTGGTTTAATTGGGATGGCAGTTGGCTATTTATATACAGGTGGTCCACTACCAATTGCGTACACCCCGTTTGGAGAATTAGTTTCTGGATTGTTAATGGGGACATGTTTTGTACTCATTGCTTTCTTTATTCAAACGAATACTGTAACGATTGAAAGTGTATTGATTTCCATTCCAATTGGAATTTTAGTCGGTGCAATCAATATGTCGAATAACATCAGAGATATCGAAGAAGATATTAAAGGTGGAAGAAAGACATTAGTAATCCTCCTTGGGAGAGAGAAAGCTGTGGTAACACTAGCGGTAGCCTTTTTCATTGCGTATTTATGGATTGCCGTAATTGTATTAATGGGTTATATAAGCCCTTGGGCATTAGTTATGTTCCTAGGTTTGAGAAAGCCAATTTCTGCGATTCAAAGTTTCCAAAAAGGGGCAAAGGATCCTGGGTATATGCGCATCGCAATGAAATCAACAGCGATGACAAATACGATTTTTGGCTTCTTATTATCAGCAGGATTATTAATTAGTTATTTGTTTTAAATAAAAAATATGGTTAAATAACTTAACCCCAGTTTCTCAATTTTAATATAGAGAGATTGGGGTTTTTATTTTGACTTTATTTAATGTTAAAAACAGTTTCATTTGAAATGCAAATACCAATAAATTGCAACTTCATCATTTTCAATATCCAAACCTTTATAAACAAGAAAATCACACCCACCAATTACAAATCCGCATTTTTCATAGAACTTACATGCTGCGACATTATTATTTTGCGTTTCAAGCATGATACCTGGCATATTTCCTTTTTTTGCCCACTGCTTTGCTTGATCAACTAATCTTTTACCAACTCCGAGTGTACGATATTTTTTATCCACCTTTATATCTTCTATGTAAGCATAGTGATTCCAATTCTTTTTCAATACCATTAATCCAATGATTTGGTTATGTAACAGTGCTATGTAAATGACTTGATTAGGTTTATTTATATATTCATTGTAAGCCAGTTCTTCATTATCATCTTGATTTTGTAAATAACTTTTTTCATAACTCGGAACGTCTTCTACTGTATATTCTATACGTTTATTTCCTTTGGAAAGAGAAAGAATTAACCGAGCATTCACTATAAAACTGTCATCAATCTCCGGGAGATTATCTAAATCATTTGTTTCTAACTCTCTAATTACAAGGTTCATCGGGGCACCTCCACATAATAATATTTCAATAGTAAGGCTATCTCTGTATTTTATCTTTATACCGGTATGCTATTATCTTGATATAATTATGTTGTATGTAGTAGTGACGGAAATAGTGAAAGATTTCTAATTGGTTAACATATAAAATGAACTATTTCTTCCTAACTAAAATAAATCGTGGAGAAGATAAAAGATGCAAAGAACAATATTAATTGTAGAAGATGAAGATATTTTACGTGAAATTATGAAAGATTACTTATTAAACGAAGGGTATAACGCCTTAGAGGCGATGGATGGGAAAGAAGCGTTATCTATATTTGAAGAGCATGAGGTGCATTTAATTATTTTAGATATTATGTTACCGGAATTAGATGGTTGGACGGTTTGTCGGCGAATTCGGAAGAAATCTAATGTACCTATTATTATGCTAACGGCTCGGGTGGATGAAGATGATACTTTACTTGGATTTGAACTAGGAGCAGATGATTATGTTACAAAGCCGTATAGTCCTCCTATTTTATTAGCAAGAGCAAAACGATTAATGGAAAGCCGATATTCTTCAGCTGTTAATGTACCAGCTGAAGACACATTAACGAGTAGTGGTATCCATGTACATTTTCCTTCTCGTACAGTAACTATAGATGGGGAAGACATAAATTTGACTCATACAGAATCTGAAATAGTAACGTATCTCATGCGAAATCAAGGAATTGTAATTTCGAGAGAACAACTAATCAATAAAATTTGGGGTTATGAATTCGCTGGGGATGATCGCACTGTTAATAGTCATATTCGTAATTTGCGTCATAAATTAGGACAAAAAGCAGCTTGTATTGTAACGGTTGTACGAGCTGGTTATAAATTTGAGGGACAAGTATGAAAAAAGGAATTGTATTAAAGTTATTTATGTTAACAACAGCATTATGCACACTTATTTTAGTAACTATTTTTATTGGACAAACTATATTTTTTAAGCAATACTACGCAAATCGAAAAGTTAATGATATTAAAACAAATATTCAATCCTTTGAAAAAGCATATATAAAAGCTGGAGATGATGCGAAAGTAATTCAAGAATTAGAACAAAATTTCTATCAAGAGAATGCGACATGGATTACAACGTTAGATAGTGTAGGTAATATAAAATATGCAAATGATTTTTCTATAGAAATTCAATTAGACCCAAACGAAAATAAGATATTTTCTGAACGTTCCATTCACATACCGTTGTATAGTTTTATCAATTTAGAAGATATACAGAGGATGAAATATAGTTTAGAACAAGGGAGTCATATTATTATCGACGGAGTACAGAAGGGGGATATAGTAGTCCCTGCGATGTTAACAATAAAAGAGAAGAATGTTGGGCTAGAGAACAAGCAACTGTCAGAAAGGTTGTATGGGCCAAAAGCCGTATCTTCAAAAGAAAGTTCACAATTATATTTAGCGGGAAGCATTCAAAACGTGCAATTACCGGAGGGGACTGTAGGAACGAACTTTATATATGGAAATCGTGTGCTTATAGATAGAATAAAACAATTTCAGGTTGATTTATTATTGAATCAAAAATCTAATGATGTTACTTCTACAGAAATAATGGATTACGAAGAAAATGATATTAAATATAAAGTTTTAATCAAGCCAACAAAAGACGCGGGGGGTAAGACAAACTATATATTTGCTATGACATCATTGCAACCAGTTGATGAAGCGGTACAAATGATAAAGGATTATTATGTATATTTAATTATCTTTGTATTGATTTTAATTGTTTTGATATCGTTCTATTACTCAAAAAAAATCGCCAAGCCATTATTACAAATAAATGATACTACAAAAAAAATCGCGGGTTTAGATTTCTCTGAGACGATACCTATTACTACAAAGGATGAAATAGGTGATTTATCACAAAATATTAATACACTTTCTAAAGCTTTGCATTCGTATATTCATCAATTGCAGCAAGATATAGAAAAAGAAAAGCAATTAGAGAATACACGTAAAGAATTTATCGCTGGTGTTTCACATGAGTTAAAAACACCTTTAAGTATTATGAAGAGCTGTATTTCAATTTTAGAGGATGGTGTTGCTAGTAATAAAAAGGAGTATTACTTTAAAGCAATGTCAAAAGAAGTAGATAAAATGGATATGCTCATTATTGATATGCTGGAGTTAGCGAAATTCGAATCTGGTACATATAAAATGGAAATGGATGTTTTCCATATTGATGAAATGATCGATTACATATGTGAGCAATTAACCTCGGATATAACAGCTAAGCAATTATATGTTCATAAACAACTTTCTAAAATTGAAGTTGTTGCAAACCAGCATCGCATAGAACAAGTTATAACGAACTTTATTACAAATGCGATTCGTTACACACCAGAACAGGAGAATATTATTATTTCTACAATAGAAGAGAATGAACGTGTAAAAGTATGTGTAGAAAATAAAGGGGCTCATATCGCGCCAGAACATTTAGAGAAAATATGGGATCGTTTCTATCGAGGGGATACGTCTCGTCAACGTTCAAAAGGTGGAACAGGATTGGGACTTGCTATTTCAAAAAATATATTAGAGCTACATGATGCGGAATATGGTGTTTCAAATACAGAAGATGGAGTATTATTTTATTTCTATTTAAATAAAAACGTGTAGAATTTTTTCTACACGTTTTTATTATTTTTAAACAAAATCGACACTATCTGCATTTTATCTTTATCAGCATTCATTACTATTTTCATTAGAAAGAGAATGAAAAGTTGATAAGGAGATTGTTAAAATGAAAAAAAGAGCGATATTGCTTTTGCTTATTATAATAATAATGGGTACAGGCGTTAGTTTCATACATGCTAAAGGGCACAAAAACATATCAAAAGAGGATTTACGATTAAAAGGAAAAACTATTGTAATTGATCCAGGGCATGGTGGAGGAGATAGAGGGACGAAAGGAAAGAAATTAGGAACGATTGAAAAAGAGCTTAATTTAAAAGTAGCACAAAATATAAAGAAAGAATTAGAAGAAAGAACGGATGCAAAAGTTATATTAACACGTGAAAAAGATACGAGCTTACTTCCAGAAACAAAGCAAAAGGAAGAATTACAAGCACGTGTCAAAGTAGCGAAAGACCATGTGGCGGATCTTTATATTAGCATTCATCATGATGCTTTTGAGGATACAAATGTAAAAGGAATAACAACTCATTTTGGATCTAATAAAAGGAAAGATAAAAAGTTAGCTAAGACCGTACAAGAAGCTATTTTTGATCAAAATATAGACAGCCGTGATAGAGGCATTCATGGAAGTGATTTTCTTGTCTTACGAGAAAATCCTTCTCCGGCTATCTTAATTGAATTAGGGTTTACATCTAATGCGAGTGATGAAAAAAGAATGAATTCAGAAGAATTCCAAGCAAAATCGCAACAAGGTATTGTGGATGGCATTATTAATTATTTTACGATGTAATAAAATAGGTAAATAGAAAAATACTATTCTTTCTAAATCTTAATTAGAAAGAATAGTATTTTTTATTTTGGGTGTATACCCAGTTTTCAAATTTAAGAATTAACTTAAACTTATTCTTTAACTGATTTCGACACTATCTGCATTTTATCTTTACCTCTCTCTATTAATCTATTTATTGTAAACACCGGTTGAAACGAATGATTCAGTCGAATAAAGGCTCAGCCTTATAAATAATGAAAATTAATAGGGAAAGGATCGGAAAATCATGAAAGAATCGAAAAGTAAGAAAAAAACAAGTGTAGTAACGAAGGCAATCATATCTTTAGGAGTTGTTTTAGCAACGACCTTTTTCACCTTCTTTTTAATTGGAAAATGGAACTCTATCCCAGCGAAGGGAATAGCTAACGAAAGTAGTAATCAAGTTAACACGCAACAACAAGAAAAGAAAAAAGAAACACCACCAGCAAAACAGAAAAGACCTGATGGAAAACCGGTGGGAAAGGTTGTTTATTTAACATTCGATGATGGTCCTAGCGAACTAACTGGGAAATTTTTAGATGTACTAAAAGAGCAAAATGTCGCCTCGACATTTTTTATGCAAGGTAGCAATTTACAAAATACAGGTTTTCAGGAAAACGTAAAGCGAGCAGTAAAAGAAGGGCATTATATTGGTGCTCATAGTATGACACATAATAGTGATAAGTTATACAAAAAAGGACAATTTGTACCGGAGATGAAAGAAACGTTAGCTCTTATCCATAATATTACGGGTACAACTCCTAAATTAGTTCGTCCGCCATATGGATCTGCACCAGGATTAAAGGGCGAGGAAATTCGTAACCAAATTGTAGAAGCAGCAATAAAAGTTTGGGATTGGACAATAGACTCAAATGATTGGAAATTAAAAGATAATCCAACTCAGATTATCGATAATGTAAAGAAACAGACAACAGAAGAAGTAGAAGTTGTTTTAATGCATGAAAAGGCGCAAACATTACAAGCTCTTCCTGAAATTATTAAATTTTATAAAGAGAAAGGGTATGAATTTGGTGTATATAATGACGAGGATCATTTTCGTCTAAACTTCCAAAAAGATCAACGTCTATAGTATAAACATAGTTATTTTAAAAGGCGTTTTTATTACTAAATCAATAATTAAGCAAAAGTCGATTTCCTATTTTATAAAGAAATCGACTCTTTCGTTTATGTATTATGTCACAAGAGTTTCCTTATTTTCTCCGGAATGTCCTTTTTAGAAATCTATGCAACAGAGCCTTTATAGTAAGAGTATCTTGTTGGGAATGATCAAAAAAATCTATATTGTAATATAAAAAATCGCTATGATATGAAAGGATACCATACAACAATCCCAATAAATTCTTCTCAATAATTGAAAATAAAATCAATCCGGATTATTATATTGTTATTGTAAATTTATTTTATTGAAGGAGGATACATAGATGAAAAGCTCAAAAGGCTCTATTGAATCAGAGATAAGCAAAGCAATTACTCACTGGGAAAAGGACTACCTAGGACGCGGGTCTATATCCGTTAAGACAGATATATTACGGGATATGATTATCGTAAATTTACAAGGTGTTTTAACGCCGGCTGAATATAGTGTTTGCGAAACAAAAGACGGTATGCTAACGATAAAGAAGAATCGTTCGGAGCTAGTTGAATCTGGAATTGATGATCTGAAAGAGATTATACTAGAATTAACTGGAGAGAAAGTGAAAAGCTTTCATACGGATATAAGCTCCCGTACAGGCGAACGAGTGATGATTTTTAAATTGCTTCATAATCTTGAGGAGAAATTTTAAAAATACCTTAAGGTTAGTGGAAGGATTAAGAAACCTACAAGTTTTGCACTTTATTAACAGGCTAATAATTAAAAACTTGAAGTTATTTAGGTATAATAAATCGTAATTCAAATAACTCTTAAAAAATGGATAAAGAAATTGACAAACTGCTTAATATGGTTTATCTTATAATTGTTTTAAAAAATTGATAGACGCTCATTTTAACAGCTTGCTATAATTAAGGCTTTAGCATTTTTTTAATATGTAATATTGACTAAATGAAAAAGTTTCTTAATTAAAAGATAGCGTATAACATAAATTGATATATTGATTGCATAATCTAGGAGATCAGAAATATACATTTCTTTTTAACAGGAGTAATACATACATTATTATTCTCTATAAAATGGGAGCTCTTCAAAAAACTTTATTGAAGTTAGTTGAAGGGAAACCGACAATCTCCATAATTCAATGATGATATAAAATCATTGAATTATGGAAGTTGTCGGTTTTTTTTATGGGAAAAAACGATGCACTAAAAAGAGTGAATGAAAATTGAAATTTAAAAAAACATCTTAATTAAAAGGAATTTTATAGGTTATTTTCGCTTAGAAGGGAGTATTTAACATGTTAATTTCGCTGAGTTCATCAACACTGTTAACATTATTTTTTATGGCGCTTAGTGCTTCTTGGCTAAGTGGATTATTGTTTTTAAATGCAAGGATGCCTTTACGTTTTGTTCATATCCATATTGGTATCGCTGCTTTGCCTTCATTGATTTCTTTACTCGCACTTGTTAATAACAATGGAGATAGAGTTGTGGGGCCTTGGCATCTAGATACTTTAGCTTGGTTAATGGCTTTCTTTGTTCTTACAATTGGTTTAATCATTCAGCGTTTTTCTGTACGTTACTTAATGGGAGACCGCTCATATCGAAAATATTTTTTACTTTTTACATTTACTACAGGTGTATCTTCGGTTGCATGGTTAAGTGATGATCTTCGTTTCATGATCATTTGTTGGGGAGCAACGCTTATAGGATTGGTTCTACTCATAGGGCTAAATAAAGGGTGGAAAGTAGTTAGTGAAGCAACTAAAATCTCTGGCTATTTATTTACAATAAGTTGGATTGCGTTGCTATCAGCTATCATTTGGCTTTTTCAAGTAACTGGACAGTGGCAATTAACATCAGTTTTAACGAATGAAAATGTAGCGCTACATGGAACATTGGAGAGAACAGGAATTAACTTATTAATTATATTAGCGGTGATGATTCCAGCAGCACAATGGCCTTTTCAAAGATGGTTAATTGAGTCTGCCGTTGCTCCAACTCCTGTTTCAGCTATTATGCATGCGGGTTTAGTAAATGCTGGCGGTATCATGTTAACTAGATTTTCACCTCTTTTTCATGATGATATTGCACAAATCATTTTACTTATTTTCTCTAGTATTTCTGTCTTAATCGGAACAGGAATTAGTTTAGTCCAAGTTGATTATAAACGTCAGCTAGTAGGTTCAACTATTGCACAAATGGGATTTATGCTTATTCAATGTGCATTAGGCGCTTATTTAGCGGCTATTATTCATTTAATTTTACATGGTTTGTTTAAAGCTACACTGTTTTTACAAGCTGGTTCTTCAGTGCAACGTTTTGGGGTAGTGAATCAGTCTAATGAAAAGATGTCAAATTTATGGATTATAGTCGGGCGTGTTTTAGGCTTATTTATAGCAATTACTTTCTGGTTTATGACTTCTGGAGAGGGATATCAGCTAGTTAGTGCGTTAATCTTAGGGTGGTCATTATATTTTTCATGGAAACAGCTTGTTGTTTTTGGAGAGGGAAGAATGGGACGAATTGCTGGCGTAATTGTTTTGATTGGATGTTCTCTCATTTACTTTACTGTTCATAATTCTCTTTATAAATGGTTGCATACTGACATTTATCAAAGTGTTCAACCTTCAGCTCCAGCCGTTATCTTTGTTATATGTATTTTACTATTTAGTAGTGCTATTAGTACTTTCGTTACTCGTAATCAATCTTCTACTTTATTCGCTGTACTTTATCTTTGGTTAGTTCGAGTAGGTGAGGCGAGAAGAAAATCAGTAGAAAGTCACCCAAGCTATCTGAAACATTATGTATCAAAGGGAGGTAATTCGTGATGAGCATATCGTCAATATTAAAGAAAGATACAAACATTGATATACAAAAAAATAATATAAATGATTTAGTTGCATCTGCTAGCAGAGTTATTGCACCACTTTGGCCTATCTCTACGTTTGCAGCTCACCATCCTTGGATGGGACTTGAAAAGCAATCATTTGATCAAGTTGCAAATTGGTTAAAAGAAATTCGTAATGTGGATATGTATCCTAGTGCCTCCATGATTCATTCGGCAAAAGCGAAAGGTGAGATTGAGGAATCATTTTTACAAATGAGTTTGTCTCGTTGGCTGGATTCACAATCTTTTCATATTCCGCGAGAGAAAGTAGAGCGATTTTGCCAAGCGGCTTTAAAGTTAGAAAAATTACCTTCTAGTCTATTATCATCGCCAGAATTAAATAAATTGGCAGAAGAAATGAGTTATATAAATACAGCAAATATGAAAGCCTCTGTTATGCAGCCAATAAGTTCGCTTATAGAGAATCAAAATAGTGAAAACCTATCTGATATTCTTAATTATCATATCATTAAATGGTGTAAATTATATCTTGATGACTCCCAGTCAAGTTGGACGATGCCAAATCGAGAGAAAGGTTTTTATCGTGCATGGCAACACCTTATTAAATTTGATCCAGCGCTCAGCAAAAATGAGCGTAAAGTTTTAAAAGATTGGCCACAAGATGCCCGATTAGCTTTAACGAGAGCATTATCTGAACTAGGAATTTCTAAATCTAACATTCAAGCTTATCTTGAAGGGCACTTACTTTCTTTGCCTGGGTGGGCAGGAATGATACGATGGCGCTCAAAACAATCAATTCAGGAACAGGAACTCTTAATGGAATATTTAGCAGTTCGAATTTCTATGGAGTTGACTATTGTAAAACCTTATTTATCTGTAGTAAATCAAAAGGTTGAGAAAAAAGTTTTGATTGCTCCACTTATAGCTTCTTGGATCTATTGGGGAGATATTTCAACACGGGAATGGTTACGAATGCCTGCAGCTGAACAAAGTGAATTGTTAGCATTTGCATATCGTTTTGATGAAAATATTCGCAGAAAACTTTGGCTCGAAGCCTGGGAACAGACGCATGCAGAGCAATTAAGGGAGAAGATTGCTTCTAAACAGCGTGTAACTAATGATCAAAAGCATGTATTAGCTCAATTAGCATTTTGTATTGATGTACGTTCAGAACCGTTTCGTCGCCACTTAGAAAAACTAGGTCCGTTTGAAACGTTTGGAATAGCTGGTTTCTTTGGGTTACCAATTGCGACTAGTGAACTAGGTAGTAATGACAGCCATCCTTCTTTGCCAGTTATATTAAAACCGAAGCATCAAATAAAAGAGCTCACAGATGAAAATGAATTTAAATCTTATGAGCAACGTAAGAGGGTAGGCAGTTCGGTGCGTTATACATTTAAAACGATGAAACAAAATGTACTGACAAGTATGTTACTACCTGAGGTAAGTGGCCCTTTACTTGGTCTACAGATGGTGACAAGGAGTTTTGTGCCAAGAGGAGTTGGTGGTTTCATTCGTAAACTTCGTAAAACTATGTTACAAAAACCTGATACAACACTCTCGCTTAATCATGTTCATGACACAAAAGGTGAGATACCTATCGGTTTTACGAAAGAAGAAAAAGTGAACTATGTGCGTCAAGCTTTAAAAATGGTGGGACTGACAGAAAAATTTGCTCCTTTAGTTGTAATGTGTGGACATAGTAGTCAAAGTACGAACAATCCTTATGCGGCAGCACTTGAGTGTGGTGCTTGTGGAGGCGCAGCAGGGGGATTCAATGCAAGAGTTTTTGTGACTTTATGTAATCTTCCAGAAGTAAGAGAGGCGTTGTCTGCTGAAGGCATTAACATTCCTGAGGATACCATTTTTGCAGCAGCTGAACATAAAACAACAGTGGACGAATTGGAATGGATTTACGTCCCAGAACTTTCGAAAACTGCGCAAGAAGCGTTTGATTGTATCGAGACGATTATGCCAAATGTGAGCCAACATGCAAATAGAGAACGTTTAACGCAATTACCTAATTTTAAAACGAAAATAAAAAATCCGAGTAAAGAGGCGCATCGATTTGCAGAAGATTGGAGTGAAATACGTCCAGAATGGGGATTAGCGCGTAATGCATCTTTTATTATCGGAAAGCGTGAATTAACTCAAGATTGTGACTTAGAAGGTAGGGCTTTCCTTCATAATTATGATTGGAAACAGGATGAAAGTGGCGATATATTAGCTAACATTATTGCAGGACCAGGAACAGTTGCACAGTGGATAAATCTACAATATTACGCATCAACTGTAGCTCCTCATTATTATGGTAGTGGAAATAAAACAACCCAAACCGTAACGGCGGGTCTCGGTGTTATGCAAGGGAATGCTAGTGACCTGTTGCCAGGCTTACCTTGGCAATCGGTTATGCAGTCAGATAGTGAGACGTATCATTCACCACTTCGTTTACTAATTGTCATTCAAGCACCTATTGAATATATAGAACGTTTGTTAAATAATGATTTCACATTTCGAGAAAAAGTCCAAAATGGATGGGTTAGACTTGCAAGTGTTGATCCAGAGGGACGCTGGAAAAACTGGTAACAATTATTATTGTTACTAGCTTAAAAGTTTCATAAATACAATAATGAAGAAGGAGTGCTCCATATGAATTCAAAGAATAAAAAAGTTTTATTATTAACAGACATTGAACACGGAATAGAGCCTAGTATCCAACAAGTAACTAACATTCAACAAGAAAACATGTTGACTATACACAGCTATGATTCTGTAATTGTACATCCTTATGGAGATATAATGAGATCTATTATTATTGCTATTTATCAAGAAAATGTTAAAGAAATTTTTGTTGTCGGAATAGAGGATAAAGAAACTTCTTCAGTTAATCTACAAACTCAACGTGATTTCATAAAAGATAATATAGAATTAGACTATCTCTTTAAAAATTGCATGCCTGAATTTTCAAGTGGTAGCCTTAATCAATGGCTGAGTGGACAAAAAAATGTTAGTGAAAATATTGAAAAGAGTATAGATATGATCCGTCATCATCCATTAGTACCTTCTGATATTGAAGTTCATGGTTTCAGGATTGATAGAACAGGTGAAACAGAAATGGTTGTTAAAATTGCTACTAATAAAATAGTTGAAAAAGTTAATTAATCTATTAAAGACAAATAAATTCTTATGTATAAATTGCTGTTGTATAATAAATTTTATTATGTTTTAAGAATCAGAAGAGGTAGCCATGCAAAACAAAATTATCGTTATGTTTCAAAAAGATTTTCGTTTATATGATAACCCAGCTCTATTTGAGGCTGTTCAGTCCGGGGAGGTTCTTCCGGTATATGTACAAGATGAAACTTTTTCAATAGGAAGTGCGGCAAAGTGGTGGTTACACCATGCTATAATAGATGTCCAAAAGCAACTTAAGGCATTGGGCTCTACTTTAATAATCCGCAAAGGAAATACACAGGAAGAAATACTTTCTCTCATAAAACAATTAGATATAACGGCTGTATATTGGAATAGTTGTTATGATCCAGACAGGTTAAAATCTAATCAAAAAATGAAAATGATATTAGAAGATAAAGGTATTATTTGTAAGGAATTTAATTCGCATTTATTATTAGAACCGTGGATTATAAAAAAGAAGGATAACACTGAATATAAGGTGTTTACGCCTTTTTACAATGCATTTCAAAAGCAGGTAATACCTAAACCTATTAGAAAAGTGCAGAGTATAAAGTGGGGAAGCTCTTTGCCAGCAAGCTTATCTGTTTCAGAATTACACTTGTTGCCGACTATACCGTGGACATCTCATATGGAAGCAATATGGGAGCCTACAGAGGAAGGGGCATACAAAACATTTAAGAAATTTTTCTCTAGTAAATTAGTCTCTTATAGTGAAGGAAGAGATTTTCCAAATCAAAATGCTCATTCAATGTTAGCGCCATATCTTTCATTTGGCCAAATATCAGTAAAGCTAATGTTTCATTACTTAATAAATAAAAGTACCGAAAGACAATGTAGTCTTTTTGAAAAACAAGTTAATAGCTTTATACGCCAATTAATTTGGAGAGAGTTTTCTTATTATTTGCTATATCACTATCCGTTTACAGTATATAAACCTCTTAATAAAAACTTTGAACATTTTCCGTGGAATAAGGAAGAGGAGTTATTAAGAGTATGGCAGAAGGGTGAAACTGGTTATCCGTTTATTGATGCGGGAATGCGAGAACTATGGCAAACCGGTTTTATGCATAATCGGGCAAGAATGGCTGTAGCCTCTTTTCTTGTAAAGCATTTGTTAATTCCGTGGCAAGAAGGTGCAAAATGGTTTATGGATACACTACTAGATGCTGATATTGCAAATAATACAATGGGATGGCAATGGGTTGCTGGAAGTGGAGCAGATGCATCACCGTACTTTCGTATTTTTAATCCTATCACACAAGGAGAAAAGTTTGATAAAAATGGAGAGTATATAAGAAAATGGGTACCAGAATTAAGAGATATACCGAATAAGTATATACATAAACCTTGGGAAGCACCTGAGCATATTTTACAAAAGGCCAATATTAAGCTTGGTCATACATATCCTTTGCCAGTTGTTGACCATAAGGCAGCACGAGAGAGAGCGCTTTGCGCATATAAAAGTATGAAAGAACTTGTATGAAATAGGTTAAACAATATGTATTTAGAATTTTATCCATTATAAGGACATACTAATCATATAAATTTTCTATAATCTTCTAGTAAAAAGGAGAATGTTTATGAAAAAATCTAGTATTATAGTATTTTTACTAACATATGGTTTGTTTTATGTTTCTAGTGTTTTATTCCCTATTGATCGTACTTGGTATGATGCGTTAGAAAAGCCGTCTTGGACACCTCCTGGTATGACAATCGGAATGATATGGGCTGTATTATTTGGACTTATTGCATTATCAGTTGCAATTATTTACAACAACTATGGATTCAAGCCAAAAACATTTTGGTTTTTATTCCTTTTAAATTATATATTCAATCAAGCGTTCAGCTATTTTCAATTTAGCCAAAAGAATTTGTTTTTAGCAACAGTAGATTGTTTACTTGTCGCTATTACTACGTTACTTCTCATAGCAGTTTCTTCCAAATTATCTAAGGTATCGACATGGTTGCTAATTCCGTATTTTTTATGGTCTGCATTTGCTACATATTTATCTTGGACAATTTATAGTATAAATTAAAGACGGAACTAAAAACTTGAGCATAATAAAAATGCTCGAGTTTTTATATGTGTTAATGATAATCCGAAATATGGAATATATACATCTTAGGGAGGTCATCTTTGTGAAGAAATGGATAAAAATTATGCTGTACTCTTTACTAGCTATTTTAATTATAGGAAGTATTACTTTTTTGACTTGGTCTCAGTTTACTTATAAACCGACTAAAGAGGCTTTGTCGTTAGTAGATGATAAAAAAGATGAAGATAATATCGTTTTTGGAGCGAAAGATGCGAAAGTAGGGGTTATTTTTTATCAAGGAGCTAAAGTAGAAGCTGAGGCTTATAGTTACTTAGGAGAAGCTCTTGCAAAAGATGGGCACTTTGTAGTAATGCCTAAGTTACCATTAAACTTAGCGATATTTGGAATAAATGAGGTAGATAGTGTAATTGAAAAGTATCCTGAAGTTCAAAAATGGTATGTTGCTGGGCATTCAATGGGCGGAGCTATGATTTCTAAGTATGCCTCTCAGCATGAAGACAAGGTACACGGAATCATTTTCTTAGGTTCGTATCCTGCAGATGACTTTTCTACAAAATCGATTCCGATGTTATCAATTTATGGAGAAGTAGATGCTTTAGCAACTCTAGAAAAAATAGAGAACAATAAAAAGTTAATGTCGAAAAATACAACTATGCACATGATAAAAGGGGGAAACCATGCTCATTTTGGCATGTATGGTGAGCAAAAAGGTGATAATGCGAGTTTAATTACGGCAAAAGCACAACGAGATGAAACAGTAAAAGTAATTGAACAATGGTTATTGGAACAATGATAACGAATTTAATAAATCTACCGAAAGAATTATCCAAACGGTAGATGGGAGAGAGAATAAAGAGCCAAATCGTATGAATTGGCTCTTTTATTTATTTGCTATCTCCAATTGTCCCCTTATTTTCTCAGGAATATCCTCTTTAGAAATAATATCGTAAGAATACACATATTTTCCTTTCACATGAATTTTTAAGTAAGTTTTTCTTATAAAATCATTAGGCGTGTTCGTTCCAACTGTATATTCTTTTTCATTACTTAATTCGTCAACAGCTTTTAGTGAGTACATAGCTTTTCCTTTATGATGATAATCTGGAACACCATATCCTTTCGCAACGGCATATACATTTTTTTCTTCAGCAATCGGATTAAATCTGTCTAAATCTCCGCGTAATATAAAAGGTAGTAAGTATATAGGGAGGCCTATTCCTAGTATGCAAATTACAAATTTCT
Source organism: Bacillus sp. JAS24-2 (assembly GCF_008274905.1). NCBI lineage: Bacteria > Bacillati > Bacillota > Bacilli > Caryophanales > Bacillaceae > Bacillus > Bacillus sp. JAS24-2. The sequence continues at coordinate 2,973,350 of NZ_CP031068.1, read as the reverse complement.
TCATGATCGTTTCTCCTTTTGTCTATTTACATTTTGAGTATAGAAAAAAGTTCTTATGAATATAGAGGGAAATTCTTTAAGTTTTTCTTAATAAAGTTTAACTTTGTGAAAAAAACTAATTTGAGCATTAAGTTTACGAAATGAATAGCCAAATAACCTATTTTCTTTATTTTTTGATGGTAGGTTATTAGGTTTTATATTGGTATGAGTGAATTAAGAAATAAGTGAGGTTTAGGAAATAGAATGAATTTATCTTATAGTAATAAGAGAATTACCTGAATAAATGATAGTGAGAACAATTAAAGAAAGCATCTAGTGGGGTGCTTTTTTCTTTTGAAACAGAGAATCTCATGGGTCGGTTACATGTAATTTCGTGCTGTGCTTCTAGGTCATTGGAAAATCCAACAATAAAAAAAGAGGGGGAAGGCGTTTTTTATTGAAGTTTGTTAATGATAGATTTTTAACTTGAGAGGGGGATCGTAAAATAGATTATTAATCTCTTTGGTAATTTTTATTTTCCTTATAGTTGGCATATTGTATTAGAAATTTTAAATTTTGAAGGGAGAATCAATAGGTATGGGTAAGAAAAGAAGAATAAGTAATAAGTTATTACTTATCAGTGCAATTTTTACAATAGCAATTCCCTCAGTCTCATATGCGGAGGAAGTAATTTCACCTGAAAATTTTAAGAGTTCTTCAAATTTGTATAAGGCACGGAATACGGAAATTTTGAAAACAAATTTATATCCTAATACATATAATAATCCATTTAACCACCAATTTATTTCAAAATTAAAGGAAGTAAACACAAATATAAAAAAAATAGACAATAGTGATGATGAAAATCCTGTTATATCTACTACTCTTTCATTTATTCGCTATATGAATAGTGAAGATTATAAATCTGCATTTGATTTAACCTCAAGGTCATTACAGAAAATAATATCCGAAGAATGGTTGAAGAGCTATTGGGAGGGACTGCCAGTTCAATTACAAGCAGGTTCTTTTATAGAAATTGGAGAGGTTACACAAAAAGAGACAAATCCTGTTCATACAAATGTGGAGATTCAATTAGTTTTTGAAAAAATGACTGTACCTTTACTAATTAAACTAGATCCATCTGGAAAAATAGACGATTTTCAACTAAGCATGTCGTTTAGTCCTGTTGCTGAGCGTCCATCATATAGTAAGCCTGAATCATTTGTTGATAAAGAAGTAGTAGTTGGAAGTGGTGCATTTCCATTACCAGGAACATTGTCGGTTCCAAAAGGAAATGGTCCTTTTCCAGCGGTTGTTCTTGTTCAAGGATCAGGAGCAACTGATCAGGATGAAACAGCGTTTGCTTTAAAACCATTTCGCGATTTAGCTGAAGGTCTTGCATCGAAGGGAATTGCTGTCCTTCGCTATAATAAACGAACGTATGAACATGGGCTGAAAACACAATTCAGTCCCTTCTATACAGTTGATAAAGAGACAACAGATGATGCTCTTCTTGTAACTCAATTTCTTAAAAATGAGCCTCTAATAAATAAGAATCAAATATATATTCTTGGTCATAGTCAAGGTGGAATGATGCTTCCGAAAATGATTGAAAAAGACCAAAATCAAAATATTGCTGGGGCAATTGTAATGGGTGGACCAGCTCGTACGATTCAAGACGTTGTTTTAGATCAATTTGAGTATCTTTTTTCTATTGGAGCAATGAACCAGGAGCAATATAAATTCTACAAATCGCAATTTGAATTATTAAATGATCCAAATTTCTCTGGTCAGAATCCTCCAAAAGATTTTTACTTAGGATCAGCAGTATTTTGGGATTCTATTCGGAAAATTAAAGCAGCAGAAATGTCAAAAGAACAAAAGACACCACTTCTTATTATTCAAGGAGAAAGAGACTATCAAGTTCAATCAAAAATCGAAATTCCTCTTTGGAAAGAACAATTAAAAGAACGAAATAACGTTGATTACCAGCTATATCCAAAGTTAAATCATTTCTTTACAGAGGGCGATGGGGAAATAAGTAAACCGGATGAATATTATAGTCCTGCTAATATTCCTGAGTATGTTATAAATGATATTGCTGCTTGGGTGCAAGGAAGATCGCAATTAAATTAGCAACTATATGTTTTAATAAAGACTTTCTTTCTGTAATCAAACTAGAAACATTATTAGGTTATATGTTTGTTAGCACTCTTTTAAAAAGAGTGTTTTTTTATTTTCCTTTGATTTAATTAACGAAAAAAATATCTTGTACTCCTTTTGTAACTTTTTTAAATAGAAATTTTCTATAAAATAATGGACTTATCTTCCAAATAAAGCGTTATTTGTAACACTGTTATCAAAGCAAAGTGCTCGTGACATTTCCTTGATATTCAAAAACATTAATAACCTATTATGTTAAGTTTTTTGAAAATTTAGGTTTAACATCTTTAAAATAGGTGTATTACATATTACATAACAACTAAATAAGAAAATAAAAAATCTAAGGGAGGAAAAATACGATGCATAAGAATGAAAGAAAACCGGTGGTTTATGAATATCAAAATGAACAGGAAGTAGTTATGAAAGTAAAAAAGCTAGAATTGCAAGGGATTCGCCAAGATGACATTTACGTCTTAACACATGAAAAACATATAACAAAAAGAATTGCGGATGATACAAACACAAATACGATTGGAGTAAAAGAACAAGGGTTGGGCACAAGTATTATCAACTTTTTCTCCAAAAAAGGGGACGAGCTCCGAAATCAAATGGAGGAAATGGGGTTGTCGAAGGAGGAAGCTAACTTATATGAAGAAAAACTAGATCAAGGGAGAATTTTACTTCTAGTAACAGATGAAACACTAACGGCGAGTGATAGGCAGCCGCAAAACTATCATTCTCTCTAATAGATTGCAATATCTAATAAATAGATAAGTTAATTATTTTAGGTTGTAGCATGGAAGAAAATAAAAGTAGAGAAGGGTGAGAAAAATGAAACATACAATATTTAAATATGCTGTGATTGGGATTACGACCGGAGTCATGGTATCTCTGTTAAAAAAAGAAAATCGGAAAGCTATACAAACAAAAGGAAAAAGCGTAAAAGACAAACTACAAGAAGGAAACATAAAGGAAACATTAGAGAAGGTAACCGAGACAAGTAAACAATTCTCTGTAACTGCAGCTAATGTTGCAAAACAAACATTACCACAACTGCTTACAGCCACACCGGTTGTCATTTCTACTATTAAAGATTTAACAGAAAACGAAAATAACAAAAAGAAAAAAGATGAAAAGGATAATGAAATAAAACAAAATAGTAAGAACCTAGACGGAGAAAAAACGGAAAATGAAAAGAAATATGTGAAAGAAGGGAAAGAAGAGAGTGCTTAGATTTAATTCTAAAAATAGAAAGTGAGGAAAAAAGTATGAAATCTCTGTATGCAATTGATGTAGGAATTGGTTTTACTAAGCGGGCATATCGACAGGATGTAGATTCTGAGGTGACGATTAAGAGTGAAGCTGCCACACTAGCTCCCGTACCTAATCATGCTGAAAGTGAAGATTTAACAAAGGTAAGTTTTATAGACTTAGACTTTGCATACTACATGGGAAATGAAGCACATCAATCTGACGCTTCATTTCTTCCTCCATTTGAAGAAGAAATAGAAAATTATTATGAAAGCGAACAGTTTAAACAACAAATATTTGGTTGCATTGCAAAGGATTATAAAGAAAATGTCGTGTTACCTTTAGTTGTTACCGGGCTTCCCGTTACTTGTTTTGGTAGTCAGCATGAGCAATTACAACGTGCACTAAAAAAAGAAACTTCCGTACAAATTGATGGGAAATTTATTAATATTACGGTGGAAAATGTTTTGATTCTTCAGCAACCGGTCGCTTTACATGCCTATTTCTTAAAAGAGGGAATCATTCAGGAACAAGATCGTATCTTAATTATTGATGGTGGATTTCGTACATTAGAAATGACAGATATGAAACAGAATGTCATTTTAAATCATTATGAGACGGAACTAGGATGTAGCAAGCCTTTGAAAAATATTAAGAATATCCTGCAGAATCATGCGAGTGAAAGTAATCAATTGCATATTAATGACATGCCAAAAATATTAGAAAAAGGATATGGAGATAAAGAAGAAAATTATGAGACAAGTCAGGTGGATATTTTAATTCAAAAAGAGTTGGATACACATTTCCAAGACATCATGCGTGTATTACAAGAACAATTTAAGTTAGACCAGTATGATACTATTATTTGGACAGGAGGAATAGTAGATCTCCACAAAAAACAAATTGAAAAAATGCAAGGTGAAATTGTTTCTTTCCGTATGGTAGACGCTTCAAAAGAGGCCGCGCTTCATGGATACTATATTATTGGAAGTCAAGTATTTGAGGACATCACCAATCAATCTGCATATAAATCCAAATTATAATGACGACCGAAATGGAGTTCGTTGAATAGACGTGCCAAATTGTGTGGCTTCTTTTCCAAATATAAATAAGAAAAGATAAAAAGTGCTTGTATAGAGGAAATGTTTAAAATTGAGAATAAAAATAACTAATATATAGGGGGTCTTCCTTTTTAAAGAATAAGACCTCCTATGCATTTATTTTGTAATTTAGATGATTTAAAAACTTTTCCTCCAAGATATGGATACCTACATACAAATTTCATATTACGGATATGATTCGATCAAACATAAAACTATTTAGAAAGGAAGAATAATATGGAATGCATAAAAATGACGAAATGGAGTTGGTATCATGTGAAAACTAGTGAGCTTGAAGAAATTTCTTCTATAATCCCCCGTGATGTAACATCTTATTTCTCTCAATTTGTAAAGAAAATAAGTTCTCCTTGTGAAAATGGATTATATGTTTATACGTTATCACCAAGTCAAACTTGTGTATATGGTTCGTTTTTATATGATCAAGATAAAAAGGACGCCAAAATTCAAAAATTTCTTCATTATTTCGTAGCTCATGGGATACTGATAACGGTCCAAGAAAAAGAGGAAGAAGATTTTCAAGAATTAATACATAATTTCCCTATAGGTATAAAAAATTGTAATAGTTCCGCTGAAGGACTATGTGCCATCTTATCGATATTTATATCTCACTATTTACGAAAGGTTGACTATTTTGAAAACAATTTCAGAAATGTGTTATGGGATTTTTATCATCATAATAACATAGCAGTTTTAGAAAGGATTTATCATATTCGTCATGAATTATTTATGAACACACATGTGTTTCGCTTAATACAAGAAGTGTTACAAGGCTTGGAGGAAGCTTGGTTAGAAAAACTAACAAACACCCTTTGTTATAAACAAACGCACGTAAAATTAGAGCGTGGATTACAACTCGTTAAAGAGTACCAAGAAGAATTAGACACGATGATTCATTTACAAGAAGTTGTTTCTTCTCATCGTGGGAATGAAATTATGAAAGCTCTTACTGTATTAACTGCTGTAAGTACGCCTTTGACAGCCTTAGGAGCATTATGGGGTATGAATTTTAAATACATGCCTGAACTTGAATGGAAATATAGCTATTTAATGGCTCTCTTATTTATTATTTTCACAACAGGGGGTATGTATATGTATATGCGATTCAAAGGGTGGACAGGTGATTTATTACGAGTAAAGAAAAAGAAGTCTTTTTTTAAATCTAATTAGTCCTGTTTATAAAAAATATGATAGACATATAGTTAATAATATTTATTAATTGGGGTAGTGCCATATCCCTATCAAGTTAAAGTTTTGATGTCCCCGCAATGATAAAAATAAACTTGGTTTCCATAAAAAACATAATATTTTCATTTAAAGGCTATGAGGTGAAATGTCATCATCTTCATCACGTTTGACCTTCAAGAAATAAAAAGTTAAACTATTCTTGTACTCGAAGTACTATTATAGTACTGGAGAGATAATAACTTTACTATTTTGGTATGAGGTGAATAAATGATGAAAGATCGGATTGCCAAAACTGCTATTGCGCTTTTTCATGTAAGGGGAATAAAATTCACAATGAGTGATTTAGCTCGTGATCTAGGTGTAAGCAAAAGTACGCTTTACGAGCATTTTCCATCTAAGGACGAGCTTATTGGTTATGTAGTTGAGCAAATAAATGAAGAAGCCCAAATACGTTTTCGGGAAATTATCGATAATTCGAATTTGACCATACCGGAAAAATTAAAAGGGATTCTTTTAATTGTGCCTAAGGATTTTCAGCACAGCTTCGTACGTTTACTGATTGAACTGCGACGTTACCATCCAGAGCAGTGGGCAAAAATAGAACAAGGCATAAATGAAGAATGGGAGGTAATTACTGGGCTAGTTGAAGAGGGCATCAATAGCGGTGTTTTACGTTCAATGGACATTCCAGTACTAATCCAAACACTCAAAACGTTAATGAAATCAATTTTTGAACAGGGGAGTATAGCCTCTAACCAAATTACTCTACAAGAGTCACTTGCAATGATGGCCGATATCATATTGCATGGAATCACAAGTAAGGATTAAATAGTACTTCTACATAAAAAATGAGTAGGGTCACAATAACCATACAGGTTAACGTAGCCCCGCTCATTTTTTATTTTTATCCCGCTTTAATGGGCAGTAAGATTCCTACCTCAAAATTCAGTGAAAGCAAAGAATTTAGGTGGGAGATCAACTGCCCATAAAAGTCCGATTGGTGAGGGCTGATAATCAGTGGGGGATGAAGAAAACCCCACTGATTAAAGTTTCACTTTATGTCGATTTTACTTAAGGGTAATTATACTTTACAGTCTGGAAGATTTCGGTATAATATAAAATTAGTACCGAAAATAATTTTTTGGTACTGAAGGTACGAATTAAGGTAATCAGAGATGGAAACGAAAAGTTTGTAATTTTAAATTGTTTTTTCAATTTGGCTGGGATGTCCTTGAAGATAAAATACGGGTATAGGAGGAATGTAAATGGATTTTTTTGAGACTGTTATAATCATTGTGAATTTTAGTATTCTAGGCTGTATATTGTTTTTTAGTGAGAAAATAAAACAATGGTCTGTCTTCATTCTAACAGTTGCCTTTTGTGTGGTTGGTGTGCAGCTTATCGTAGAAGGGTATCGCTGGCAGATGATTCCTGCTTATTTGTCCCCATTTATTTTAACAAGCTGCTATCTATTTGCTGAATCAAAAAAGAACGTTAAAAGTTGTGGGGCATTCACAGTCAAGACATCGCTACTGGTCATTTATTTGACTATTGCGGTCATGCTTCCTTCCCTCATGCCGGTAGTTTTATTTGAAAAAACGAGCGGTCCCTTCAAGGTTGGTACTACACTTTATCATTGGATTGATTATAATCGAGAAGAACCTTATATGAAAGATTTGAACGGCCGGCGCGAGCTGATGGTTCAGGTTTGGTATCCTGCAAAAGAAAAAGGAGAGATGAATCGCGCACCTTATATCCATAACTCGGATGAGATTGCCAAGGGGTTGGAAAAATCATTGTCTATTCCAGCATTCGCGTTTCACCATTTAGGCTTGATGAAGTCGAATGCATTCATGGAAGCTCAATTGTCAGATTTAGAGGAACGTTATCCGGTTCTACTCTTTTCCCATGGTTTAAGCGGTTTTCGCAATCAAAACACGTTTGAGGTGGAGGAGTTGGCCAGCCAAGGTTACATCGTCGTAGGAATTGATCATACCTATGATGCTGCAGCTACCGTCTTTCCAGATGGCAGAACCGCTTTTGTACAGTCGATCAATTTAACTGATTTTGCCGAACGAGATCGCCATATCAAATTATGGAAGGAAGATGTTGTTTTTGTACTTAATCAAATAGAGAAGCTTAACCAAAGCGATAAAGATAATCGCTTTACAGGAAGAATGGATACATCCCGAATTGGAATGTTTGGACATTCTTATGGTGGAGCTACAGCTGCGCAAGTGTTAGTGGAAGACTCCCGTGTCAAAGCAGCCATCAATATGGATGGTACATTATATGGGGAAAATGTTCCGAAATCTAGAGTTGGAAAACCGTTTTTGATTATGAATGCAGAGACTAGTGATGATTCCACGGAAGATTTTTTAGAGGGAAAAGTTCGTAGTGACCATGCACTTGCAGGTGGTGGCATGTCAATGGTTATTCCCCATACCAATCATACGAGTTTCACTGATTTTCATTTGTTCTCTCCTTTGTTACGAAGCTTAGATGAAGATCCAAGATACGTTCACCGTATTATAAACGAATTCAGTCTCGCTTTTTTTGATCGATATGTGAAACAGGTAGACGATAGCTCTGCGCTTGAAAAATTGGACTCCAAATACCCAGAAGTGAAATTTAAAGTGAATTGATGACAATGTCTTTTAATATATTTGCTAACAGTTGGGTATATATTTTAATCATCAAGAAAGATTGCCCTCTGTAGCATACAGAGGGCAATCTTTTTTAAATTAATATAAAGGAGTTTTTTTATGTTTAATAGATTGAAGTATTTTCTTTTATCCGAGAAAGAAATAGTTGAAACTGTGAAGAATTACAAGGAGGAAAAAATACATGTTTTCATAATAAAAGATTTTTTAGGGAAGTTAATCTTAATAAGAACTCTTATATTTTTAATGTTTGTTCCAATATCAACTTTTATTTTTTCAGTTGTAATTTTTGGAGCTGTTTTCTTTTTATCCGGTATTAAGATTACCATTTGGGGCATTGCTATAATGTTATTGGTTCCAATAACATTACTTTTCTATATGAATATAACTAATACATCAATTATTATTACTGATTTAGTGAAGAAATTTTTATTAACCATAAAATATCTAAATCCATTTTACTCAATATTAAATAAACCTTGGTTATTTATTTTTGAATTATTATTTGGTTTTTTATATGTCTTCGTGCTATCTTTGTTTTCTATTTGGATAGTATTACATTCATTAGAAATAGGTTTCTCTGAATTTAGTTCAGAGGACAATCGAAGTTTCCAATTTTCAATTATTATTTTGCATACAGCAATTTATTTGTTTATAAGAGTTCATGGCCAGCCTTGTAAGACAACTAAGCAAAAAATTAAAAAACTGAAAATGAAATTTTATCTATGGTTTTGTTCTATGATTGCAAGTATTGTATATATATTTGAATCACTCTTTAATTATATGAATGGAATTCAAGCAATTTATTTTATATTTGTTTTAATGATTGCTTTAGAAAGAACAGTGACACATTATAAGAAATTTATAGATTTTTTAGAATCTGAAAATTTGTATGAAAAATAATTTTAGAGAGAAAAGTCATTTGAAATATAAAAAGTTATACCTACTAAGTACTGAACGAGTAAAAAAACGTTATTCTTTCTCTAGAATCCTAGGAAAGGATAGCGTTTTTTATGTCTATTTTTGTATCTGATGAACTACAACTATTTGCTCAAGAAATTCAATGTTATTTATCCCCGAACATCTTAAGAAATCTTGCAAGAGAGTCTGGTTTCGTGCAACGAACCTGTAAATTCCAAACAAAAAGTTTACTCAATTCATGAGTATGTATGGAAAAAGAAAGAGATTCAATAATGATTTGTTTAATATTAATTTATACATAAATGTATATTAAACAATATGTAATAATACATTTTATGATAATTTATTAAGATAAAATGTTATATTTTTGGGTGGAATATATAAATGGAGGAAATGTTATGAACAAGAATTTAAAATTTACTCAAATGATGATCGGTATTAGTACGATGGCATTATCATTTGGAAGTATTCAAACACAGGTATCCGCAGAAGAAAAAGCACCCTATAATACGTTACAGATGAAACCAATTGGAACAGAAACTTCAAAAGATGAAATGGCACATGCTACAAAAGCGGATGGAACTTTAACTTTTGAAGAGCGTTTAAAAGTAGGTGATTTTTCACAAAGGCCAACTTCGGTGATGAAACATAATGACAGGCAATTAAAGCAAAGCTATACTCTGGCAGAACTGAATAAAATGCCTGATAGTCAATTCATTGATACGCTATCAAGAGTTTCATGGAATCAAATTACAGACTTATTTCAATTCAATCAAGATACGAAAGCTTTTTATCAAAATAGAGAACGTATGAACGTTATCATTAATGAATTAGGACGACGAGGGAAATCTTTTACGAAAGAGGACTCAATGGGAATTGAAACTTTTGTTGAGATATTACGTTCTGCTTTTTATGTGGGATATTTTAATAATGAAGTAGGTTACTTAAATGAGAGAAGCTTCCATGACAAATGTTTACCAGCATTAAAAGCTATTGCAAAAAATCCAAACTTTACATTAGGTACAGCTGAGCAAGATAGAGTAGTAGTTGCGTATGGGAAATTAATTAGTAATGCTTCTAGTGATGCTGAAACAGTACAGTATGCGGCAAATATTTTAAAACAGTTTAATGATAACCTTTCTATGTATGCTAATGATTATATGAAAGAACAAGCTGTATATGAAATCGTAAAAGGTATTGATTATGATATACAATCTTATTTGCAGGAAACGAATAAAAAGCCTAATGCAACAATGTGGTATGGAAAGATAGATAACTTTATAAATGAGGTTAGTAGAATTGCTCTCATACGGAATTTAACAACTGAGAATAGTTGGCTAATTAATAATGGGATTTATTATGCAGGACGTTTAGGGAAATTTCATAGCAATCCAAACAAAGGATTGGAAGTTGTTACACAAGCGATGAATATGTATCCTCGCCTAAGTGGACCTTATTTTATAGCGGTAGAGCAAATCAAAACAAACTACGGTGGAAAAGATTATGATGGAAATACAGTAGATTTACAGAAAATACGTGAAGAAGGGAAGTTACAATACTTACCTAAAACATATACATTTGATGATGGATCTATTGTTTTTAAGACAGGCGATAAAGTAACAGAAGAGAAAATTAAAAGGTTATATTGGGCAGCCAAAGAAGTAAAGGCACAATATCACCGTGTAATTGGAAATGATAAAGCACTAGAATCAGGTAACGCAGATGATGTGCTGACAATTGTAATTTATAATAATCCAGATGATTATCAATTAAATAGACAATTATATGGATATGAAACGAACAACGGCGGTATTTATATTGAAGAGAAGGGTACTTTCTTTACATATGAGCGTACACCAAAACAGAGTATTTATAGTCTAGAAGAGTTATTCCGTCACGAATTCACTCATTATTTACAAGGAAGATACGAGGTTCCTGGTTTATTTGGGAGTGGAGAACTATATCAAAATGAACGCTTAACTTGGTTCCAAGAAGGGAATGCAGAATTCTTTGCAGGATCTACACGTACAAATAATGTTGTTCCACGTAAAAGTATTATAAGTGGCTTATCATCTGATCCGGCAAGCCGTTATACTGCAAAGCAAACTTTGTTCGCAAAATATGGATCATGGGATTTTTATAATTATTCCTTTGCACTACAGTCTTATCTATATAATCACCACTTTGAAACCTTTGATAAGATTCAGGATTTAATCCGTGCAAACGATGTGAAAAATTATGACGCGTATCGTGAAGCATTAAGTAAAGATGCACAGCTGAATACAGAATATCAAACGTATATGCAGCAGTTGATTGATAATCAAGATAAATACAATGTACCACAAGTAACAAATGATTACTTAATACAACATGCACCTAAGCCGTTAGCTGAAGTGAAGAAAGAAATTGTCGATGTAACTAATATAAAAGATGCAAAAATCACAAAACATGAGTCTCAATTTTTTAACACATTTACTGTAGAAGGCAAGTACATAGGTAGTACATCAAAAGGTGAGTCTGAAGACTGGAAAACAATGAGTAAACAAGTCAATCAAACCTTGGAGCAGTTGTCTCAAACAGGATGGAGCGGCTATAAAACAGTTACAGCCTATTTTGTTAACTATCGTGTGAATGCAGCCAATCAATTTGAATATGATATTGTTTTCCATGGTGTTGCAACAGAGGAAAAAGAAAAAACAACGACTATAGTAAATATGAATGGACCATATAGCGGGATAGTAAATGAAGGAATTCAATTCCATAGTGATGGTACAGAAAGTGAAAATGGAAAAATTATTTCTTATCTATGGAACTTTGGAGATGGTACAACAAGTACAGAAGTCAGCCCTACCCATGTATATGGAGAAAAAGGAGCATATACTGTGGAACTAACAGTGAAAGATAGTAGAGGAAAAGAAAGTAAAGAACAAACAAAAGTTACTGTAAAACAAGATCCGCAAACAGGTGGATCCCTTGAAGAGGAAAAGGTACTCCCGTTTAATAAGCTTGTAAAAGGAAATCTGATCGCTCCTGATCAAACAGATGTTTATACGTTTGATGTTACAGTTCCAAAAGAAGTAGATATTTCTGTGGTAAATGAACAAAACATTGGGATGACATGGGTACTTTATCATGAATCAGACATGCAAAATTACGTAGCTTGTGGTGAAGATGAAGGAAATGCTATAAAGGGAAAATTCGTAGCGAAACCAGGGAAATATTATTTGAATGTGTATAAATTTGATGATAACACTGGTGAATATTCATTATTAATAAAATAAATTTATTTTCAATATGTATATAACGGTTGTTTTTTAGGAGGAGTCTGTCACGATAGACTTCTCCTATTTTTTACTCTAAAATAAGTTAATAAATTAGGTAATTATCTTTAAAAATAAATCATTATAAACCTAAAATATTCAATTAAAAAATAGAAGAGAGGGAGCTTGCGTCTTAATAAGACTAATATTAGGAGTTATGTCACATTTCGATTAAATAAAATATCGTAAAATCCCCAGAATAAATTTTTTTGCATGTTCATTCATTTAGGGTAATTCTCAACTCTTAAGCTGATGTATGTGGGGGACCGACTCATATACATCAGCTTAAATAATTAGATATTTTATTTATTAAGTTAAGCGAAATTTTATTCGTATAGGAGGAAGGCGCATTTAATTCTTTTTTCGAATGTTATTCATGTTTATCGTATTCCATCGAATGCGCTTGTTACCAAGTGATGTACATAGGAATCATCCAACTTATCACCGGTTACTAGCAACCGATAAAAAATTGGTCCGTAAATGAGATCGATGGATAATTAAAAAATTGGTCCGTAAATGAGATCGATGGATAATTCAATATCAAGGTTTTCTTTCAATTCTCCTCTTTGAATTCCCTTCTCTAGAAGTTGCTTTGCTTGCAGTCGACGGGGCTGGAAACATCGAGTGCGATATTCCTCTTCCAGTTTTAAGTCAACGTTTGATTTTCTCTTTGCAACCAGAAGTTCGTAGTCGCTTAAATGGATTATTCATGTCTATTTTCTTTTTGGGTGTTGCTGTTGGATCCTTTTTCGGAGGATGGAGTGTAGCATTGTGGATCGGAATCGCTTTTCCGACCATAGCGCTGCTTTATTTTGCCACAGAGAAATAGTTCAATAATCAAATTTAAACAGACCGGATTCGCTTGAATGCATATTCATTAATATGTCTGATTTTTATAGATTATTTGCGGTTATTTTGAAGTTTTTACATCACAACCAGATTTTTTGTCTCTATCGCTAAAAGAGGGCAAAACTCACCATATAAAATGTGTCCGAATTCCATTTAGACTATGAAAAAAGAGAGCTTGCGCTAGACAACAAGCCCTCTAAAAAATAACGTAATTGAGATATCTATATATTAACAGTTATTTTCTAACGATTCTATATGTCTTATGTTGAGAAATAAATTATAAGTGGCTTGATAACGCTAAAATGAATTATTGACATAATATTTCGACGATAATATAATAAATCTCGAATTCAAGATAACTTGTAAAGGATTGGTAATTATGAGAGCTTATCTTTAAAGTTATTTGTTATATTATCAAGGGAATTACAGCCAATCACTAAACGTATGAAAAGGATCTAAAAATTTATGGACTTAATGCAACTGAATTTGCAGTGCTTGAGCTACTATACAGTAAAGCTGATCGGCCTATAAAAAAATTGAGGACAAAATATTACTTGTAAGTTTTTGTATCACGTATGCATCAATTATTTCAGAAGGTATTGAATTGGTGACACTAATTTTTCCACAGCATAGAGAGGGGATTCGGCAAATATTTGGTAGTTTGGACTATATTGAGAAAAAATGATAAGTAAACAGTTGAAAAAGTTAGGATATTACGCACAGAAAGTGTAAGTTTTTAGATGTTATTTCTGTTTAGTAATATCCTAATTAAATATAAATTAAATAAATAGGAGGGAAAATTAATAAATAGTAGTAAATGTATTGTAGTACAAAATAAAGAAATTATGTAATTGCAATTAATATAGTAGGAAATAAAGTTGTTATGTTCACGTATACATATCGTCCTTTTCATTATAAATCTTTCATAAAGCGGAGAGTGGGTATCAAGAATGGAGTTACGTCATTTAGAGTATTTTATTCAAGTTTGTAATAATAATAGTTTTACTAAAGCTGCGGAAGTTCTAGGTATTTCACAGCCGACTTTAAGTCAACAAATACGTGTGTTAGAAGGTGAACTTGATACACCTTTGTTTCATCGAGTTGGAAGAGGTATCAAAATGACAGAAGCGGGTAAGCTGCTATTTGATAAAGGAAAATTTATCATGCAACAATTTGATGACGTTTATAATGAAATTTTTGAATTAAAGGGTGTAAAAAGAGGTGTGATTACTATAGGAGGTCTATTAGAGGACCTTACTTATTTAACACCTTATATTATGAAGTTTCAACAACATTATCCCAACATCGTAGTGAAAATTGTAGAATCCGAAGTTGCCGTAAATCAAATCGTTGACAAAAATATTGATTTTGGGATTACACGTAGTGCTCAAATTCCAGACACATTAACAAACACCCTTTTGTATAGTGAAGAGCTCGTCCTTGTCATTCCAAAAAATCATCCTTTGAATGAAAAATCATTTGTTTCTTTTCGAGAATTAGTAGGGCTGAGTAGAATAATGGTTTCATGTAGTTGTCGTGAATCTATTAAAATATATTGTGAGAGTTTAGGGTTATCTTTATCTGAAGCAAATATAGAAACAAAATCTTCTATTTCTCTATTGAGCCTTGTATACAATGGACATGGGGTTGCCATAATACCTCGTTCACTGGTTAACTTTGTTAATAATGATACTTTGAGCATAGTTCGTATTACTGATCCAACACCAAGTCAAGATATTAATCTTATTCACTTTGATGATAAATTTTTAAGTTTTGCTGCACGCATCTTTATGCAGAAGTTAAATGATTCGCAAAAAGTATCAGTGTAATAGAAATAATAATGATTCTAGTGTGAAATTTGAAAAAATCTATAAGTCTTAAGATAAAGCAAATATTAAAGTCAAAGGGCAGTGGCTTTATATGTGTGGTGTGATCGATTTTTGACTTTTACTTAAGGGAAAGGGGTAGGCTTTGCAAGGAGAGAAGGATGTAAAAAACAAATCAAGTTTAAGCTATCAACTCTTTTGTCCTATTAAATAGTAATAGATTCCAATAGAGATATACAATGCTATTTCGAATCTACATATCCTTATTGCAGAAAGAAAACCACCGGCATTATACCGGTGGTTTTGATTTAGAAAGCAAAGCAAGTACAACCAATACCCCATTTAGTTCCATCTTTTCCTATTACGGTATGAGTGTGTTGATGGAGAGGGTTACTGCAACTATGTAACTTGTTATCATGGGCATCGTGAGAAAGTATAGTGTTGGCTAGGTTAGCACCGCCATAACCATAAACTCCCGTCGGTGACCAGTCAGGTGATGCTGGCGGCAATTCAGGTGATAAATTTTTAAATTCATCATTTCCATACACAACCTGTCCGCCCATAATTGTGAGTAATGATTCAAGGTTTTTGATTTCTTCTTCTGGCACAGTAAAGTAGTCAGCAGACAATACAGCAAGATCAGCAAACTGACCTACTGCAAGGGTTCCTTTTTTACCTTCATCACCAGAGAACCACGCACTTCCTTTTGAATATAATTCCAGGGCTACTTTTCTATCCAGTTTATTTTTTTCATCGTATATCGAAAGTCCACCAATGGTTTTTCCGGCAACCATCCAATAAAGAGCGACCCAAGGGTTATAGCTGGAAACTCTAGTTGCATCACTACCGGCGCCAACAGGTATACCAAGGTCTAACATACGATAAATCGGAGGAGTACGCTTTGCAGCTTCCTTTCCGTATAAATCAACAAAGTATTCACCTTGAAAAGCCATGCGGTCTTGGATGGCAATACCGCCATTTAAAGCCTTAACACGTTCCATGCTACGATCTGAGATTGTTTCTGCATGATCAAACCACCATCGTAGACCATTAAAAGGAATTTCACTGTTAACTTCCTCGAATACATTTAAGAAACGTGTGATTGACTCATCATAAGTTGCATGTAAACGGAAGGGCCAACGGTTTTCCACCAATAGAGAAATTACTTTCTTTAAGTCAGCTTCCATCATCGTAGCTAGTTCAGGCCGTGGCATTTGAAATTTTTCAAAATCGGCTGCTGAGAATACTAACATCTCTCCGGCACCATTCATTTTATACTTATCAGTTCCTTGACCTGGAGAAACAATTTTTGCCCATGAAGCAAAGTCTTCATATTCATGATTTGGATTCTGCGTAAATAGATTATAAGCAATACGCAAAGTTAATTGTTCCTTCTCGGCTAAATGTTCAACAACTTTGTAATCATCAGGATAATTTTGGAATCCACCACCTGCGTCAATAGCACTTGTAATACCTAATCTATTTAATTCGCGCATAAAATGGCGAGTTGAATTAATCTGGTCGTCAAAATTAAGTGCTGGTGCTTTACCCAAACTTGAATAAAGAATAGAAGCGTTAGGATTCGCAATTAAAAGGCCCGTTGGATTACCTCGTTTATCCCGCTCAATTAAGCAGCCTGGAGGGTCTGGTGTATCTTTTGTATATCCCAGTGCATGCAGCCCAGCACGATTTACAAGTGCTCTATCGTAAAGATGTAGCACAAATACAGGAGTGTCTTCAGAAACGGCATTAATTTCTTCCAAAGTTGGCAACCGTCTCTCTTTAAATTGAAATTCAGACCAACCTCCAACTACCCTTACCCACTGAGGAGCAGGTGTACGCCTTGCCTGTTCTTTGAGCATTTCTAGAGCAATAAAAAGTGATGGCACGCCTTCCCAACGTAATTCCATATTATAATGCAGACCACCACGAATAACGTGTATATGAGAGTCATTCAGGCCTGGAATAGCTCTCTTTCTTTTAAGGTCTATTTTCTTTGTTTTTTCCGTGGCACTATTAAGAAGCTCATCTCCACCTACTGCAGTGACTAAACCATCAGTTATGGCGATAGCAGATACCTCAGGCTGAGAAGGGTCAAGGGTAGTAATTTTTCCGTTATATAAAATCATATCCGGTAAATTCATGTTCACACCTCGTCTACTTTCTATTATTTTGTAACCATGGATGAAATAATTTACCGAAAATCGGCATGACTACCCATGATAGCAAGGACACTATACATACTGAAACAAAAAAGGCCGACATAATAGGATTCATATGTTTTATAATAGGTCCTATCACTTTAGGAACTAACATGCTAAGAGGCCATACACCCAAAAGGGTAACGATAGACATTTTCCATTTTGGCGGTGGAACTGGCGTTTTCGGAGTAACAAACCAATAAGCCAAACTACTTTCAGTTTTGTAACTCGGATTAGTAACTTGAAATTGTTCTGCCGTTTTTAACAAATCCCGGCGAATGTCTGATTCTTGCCAAGCACGTAGATGCTCATACGTATCAAAGCGAAAAATAACAGTATACTCTCTCGATTCGTTATTTAGGACTATTAGATTTACACCTAAATGCCCTGGGAATTTAGTAGCGGCAGCTTCGATTTCATGTCTCCATGTTTCAAACTGTTTTTCTTTACCTTGTTGAATTTCCCATGTAACAATCGTTGTTACTGGATCAGCAGCATCCATCGTGTTCCCTGTATAAGTCTCTTCGACAGCTACTCCTTCTTGTTTCATATTTTCCTGCTTGGAAGCGCGCCGTGCACCATAGTATATGCGTATTCTACTCCTTGACCATAAGCGCCAGTGTGCTCCTTTACAATTTCCATTACAGCATCATAAGTGTCTTTGTGTGCCCAGTCACGTTGGTATTCAAGTAAAACTTGAATTGCTGTCACTGGAATTGCACCAGCTTGTTCTACACGACGCATAGCAGCGTTATGTGCTGTCAGACTAGTACCACCTGAAGCATCATCAACTGCATACACTTCATAGCCAGCTTTCATTGCTTCAAGCACAGGGAATGCAAGGCAAACTTCAGTCCAAAGTGCTGCAAATATTAATTTCTTTCTACCTGTTGCTTTAACTGCTTCAACAAATTTTGGATCTTCCCAAGAGTTCATTGAACTGCGTTCTATAATTTCATGGTTTGGGAATATATCAAGAATTTGTGGCCAAAAATAACCAGAAAAGCTGCGTGTCTCAACTGTAGTAAGAATAGTAGGTACGTTAAAAGTTTTTGCTGATTTAGCAAGTAGCATAACGTTATTAATCAATGTTTGTCTATCAATACTTGCAACTCCAAAAGTCATTTGAGGTTGAAAATCAATCAAAATTAATGCACTGTTCTCCGGATTTAACAATTCTAAATTACTCATAATAAAACGCTCCTTTTTTAATTGTTTAAAATTGTAATCGTAAAAATAAAATTTTTGCTATACCTTTTAAATTAAAAGAGAGTGCTGATTTAATCAGCACTAAATGTATACTATCCATTTTTTTGAAAGTGATTTAAAGCTATTTCTTTGAAATACATTTATCCCGCATTAACGGGCAGTAAGACCCCCACCTCAAAATTCAGCGGAAGCAAAGAAGTTAGGTGGGGGATCAACTGCCTGTAAAAGCCCGATTGGTTCAACTAATAATCAGTGGGGGATGAACAAAACCCCCACTGATTAAAGTTTCACTTTATGCATTTTGTTTACTAAGATCTCGCTGAGCTCCCCTATAGCTTCCAATTATATTTTGATAGCCTGGAAGATTGCTAGAAAGCAAATTGCCAAAACCTTCGACATCGTTGCGCCAATCGCGTTGTAATTCGCAAGCTACGCTAAACCAGTTCATAAGTTGCACACCACTATGTGCCATACGAGTATTGGCAGCATCTGCAACTTGTTTACTGAAAGTTCCTGAAGCATCCGTAACAGCAAATACTTCATATCCAGCTTTTATAGCGGAAAGTGCCGGGAAAGCAACACAAACGTCCGTAACTACGCCTGCGATGATAAGTTGTTTTTTTCCAGTTTCTTCGATTACTTTTACAAAATCATCATTATCCCATGCGTTAATTTGTCCAGGTCGAGCTATTTTTGGTGCATGAGGAAAGAGATCAACCAATTCTTGCATTAAAGGTCCATTAGGCCCGTTTTCGAAACTTGTTGTTAAAATAACTGGTAAATCAAAAAACTTAGCAGTATGAGCAAGAGCTAAAACATTGTTCTTGAATTCATCAACACCATAGTCACGTACTAGTCCGGACATAAGACCAGTTTGATGATCTACTAAAAGCACGACAGCATCATCTTTGTTAATACGAGAATAGAGATCAGTCATTATGTATTCCTCCTAAAAATTAAGTAATCGAAGAAAGTTTAAATAGTCGAATACTATCATAAGTTTCTTCGTTTATAACTAAGCTGACCAATAATATTGGTTATAGCAGCATTCACAGAACATGAAGTGCTATACAATTTTATAGTATTTGAAAACTGATTCGTTAATCAATTCTAAATTATCTATAATTCGTATAGGTCGTAACTATAGTTGTTTTCACTATAAAATAGATTGGTTTTACCTATACATCCTATAGATAGAACAATATTGATAGTCACCTATTTTTGTTATTACAATTGAATAGGAGTAATGTTCAGTAATTATTTTATGATGAAAAAGGTATTAGAGGGGGGATTGTTCCAAAAGGAGAAAATGAATGCATTGGAACAATAGAGTTTCATACTTAGAGTTCACAACATAAACGTGCATGAATAGGTTATGACATTCATCCGGATTATTGAAGAAAAGGATACATATTAGAATATTTTTTGGAGGTAGAAGCATGGCTAAAATTACTGTAGGAACCGAAAATCAAGAACCAATTGAGATATATTATGAGGATTATGGCACAGGAAAACCAGTTGTACTAATTCATGGTTGGCCGTTAAGTGGTCGATCTTGGGAATACCAAGTTCCCGCTCTTGTTGAGGCTGGATACAGAGTTATAACATATGATCGTCGAGGATTTGGAAAATCATCTCAGCCGTGGGAAGGGTATGAATATGATACCTTTACTTCTGATTTACATCAACTATTAGAACATTTAGAGCTTCAAAATGTCACACTTGTTGGTTTTTCTATGGGTGGAGGCGAAGTAGCCCGGTATATTAGTACGTATGGAACAGATCGTATTGAAAAGGCTGTTTTTGCTGGAGCAGTACCTCCATATTTATACAAATCAGAGGATCATCCTGAAGGGGCATTAGATGATGCAACAATTGAAGCGTTCAAAAGTGGTGTGATTAATGACCGCCTTGCATTTCTTGATGAATTTACTAAGGGATTTTTCGCAGCTGGTAATCGAACAGATTTAGTTAGTGAGCCATTCCGTTTATATAATTGGGATATTGCAGCCAGTGCATCACCTAAAGGAACACTTGATTGTATTACCGCCTTTAGTAAGACAGATTTTAGAAAAGACTTGGAGAAGTTTAATATACCTACTCTTATTATTCACGGTGATTCTGATGCAACTGTACCATTTGAATATAGTGGGAAATTAACACATGAAGCAATTCCTAATTCTAAAGTAACGTTAATAAAGGGTGGTCCACATGGGCTAAATGCAACGCATGCCAAAGAATTTAATGAAGCACTCCTATTATTTTTAAATGACTGATTACAACTATATAATTGTTAATTGTTAATTGATAAATTATAAACAAGTAAAAAATAAAGCTTTATAAAAGATGCTCTTGGATAAATCCAGGAGCATCTTTTTAAATGGTGATATTGAGATGTTAGGTTGATAAATCTCCATTAATTTTGGATTGAATACTCTTCTTAACAGCTAAAATATATTGATTAGAGTTTTTTAGATTTCTTAGAAGTATTGTTATATTACTATCAAGATAATATTTTGAATAATCCTCAAAACAAAGAAATATACATTTTTTGAGGAAGAAACATCTTGTCAGAAAACAATAAAATCTTATTAATTTTTATAATTGGTAGAATTTTTGTGGAAATAATTCTCTTAATATATTAAAATAACATCGTATTATGTCAGATTTTAATTAGGGGAGAGAAATTTTATGTTGAAAAAAATCATTCCAGTTGCTTTAGCATTAAGTACAGTTACTTTTACTAGTGTATTTGCTATGCCTTCAGCCCAAGCAAGTACAGAACCAAACCGCTACATAGATGTACAAATGCTCGGTATTAACGATTTTCATGGGCAACTAGACACTGTAAAAAAAATTAACAATAAAGATGCAGGGGGAATTGAGTACTTAGGGGCTTATTTACGTGATCGTGAAAAACAAAATCCGAATACATTAAAGGTACATGCTGGAGATGTTGTTGGAGCAAGTACTCCTGTTTCAGCATTATTACAAGACGAACCTACGATTGAATTTCTAAATGATTTGAAATTCGATGTTGGAACGATAGGGAATCATGAATTTGATGAAGGTGTTGAAGAAATGAACCGCCTTATTTATGGTGGATACCATGAGAAAACAGGAAATTTTAAAGGGGCAAAATTCCCATATGTTGCTGCAAATTTCTATAATAAATCCACCGGTCGTTTATTTTTACCACCATTCACTATAAAAAAGGTACAAGGAGTTCCTGTTGGATTTATCGGAGTCGTAACAACGGATGTTCCTAACCTTGTTATGCCTACTATGCTAAAGAATGTAGAAATTACAGATGAAGTTGAAGCTATTAACAAATCCGTAAAGCAATTAAAAAAACTAGGCGTTAAATCTATCGTTGTTCTTGCACATAACGGAGGTATAACAGATGGGAACGGCGTAACAAATGGTGATATCGTCCGATTAGCAAATGAGACTGATCCAGAAGTCGATGTTATTTTTGGTGGCCATAGCCACACTTATGTAAATGGAACTGTTAATAATAAACTTGTCGTACAAGCAAATTCATATGGTATGGCTTTTGCTGATGTTGATGTAAAGATTGATCGTAAAACACAAGATATTGTTGAGAAAAAAGCAGAAATTGTTACAACTTATCATGAAGGCATAGAGCCTGATAAAAAAATAAAGAAGAAGATGGAGAAATATCAAGCAAAAATCGCACCTCTTGTTAATGAAGTTGTAGGTAAGTCTATTGCGCCACTAGATCGCAAACTCAATACGGCTGGTGAATCTACTCTTGGAAATTTAGTTGCTGATGCCCAGCGTACAACAATGCAATCCCAAATTGCACTTATGAATCCTGGTGGTATTCGTAATGACTTAGATGCTGGTGATATTACATGGGGAGAGATATATGGTATTCAACCATTCGGAAATCAATTAATAAAAGTAAATTTAACAGGTCAAGACATTCGTGATATTTTAAATCAACAATGGCAAAAAGACATAACAAGAATGCTTCAAATTTCAGGAATCCAATACACTTGGGATGCGAACAAGCCCAATGGAGAAAAAGTAACAAGTATTCGCTTAACGAATGGAGAAGAAATTATTCCTTCTAAAACTTACAGCGTCGTTGCTAACGCATTTCTAGCTTCAGGGGGAGATGGATTTGTATCCTTTAAAAACGGTAAAGATGCTGAAACAGGACCAACTGATTTTGAAGCATTAGTAGATTATATAAAAAAATCAAAAGAACCAATTCAGTCTATTATTGATGGAAGAATTCAAAAGATAAATTAGGTTTTTATTAATCTCAAAAACAAATAGATTACCTGTGCACTATACTTTTTCGTGTGCAGGTAATCTATTTTTTTGATTTGAAATAGTCTAACTGTGGCCAATGGGTATACCGTCTAGGTGCAGAGTGCCGAAAAAAATGAAGTGAACAAAAAATAACCCCTAAATTAACTCTATGATAAAGAGACTACAAACAATCAAAATTTGGAACTTCATATTAACCATATATTAATTACGTTAATAATACATACTGAAATTGAATACTTTAGATAACATCATTTATAACGAATATCTGTACATTATAATGTTATGCAATGAGGAATTTACAATACAATGAATTGAAGCTTATTTAGTTTTATATTCGTATAAGTGAATTAAGAATTTCTTAAGAACCTATTAAGAAATAAGTGAGTTTTAGGAACTAGAATAAATGTATCTTAACAGTAATAAGAAAATGAATGTTTTAAACGGAAGTTGGCAGAGTATGTCAAAAAGCTATAAGTAAATATTTCAGGAGGTTTTTTATGAAAAAGAAAATAATTATTGCAATTGTTGCTTCTGCTATAACAATGACTCATTTTGTAGGAAATACTTATGCAGATTCGAAAACAGAGGTTTCTGTTACAGCTCCCTATAATACAAATCAAATAACGAAATGGTTAGAAGCACATGCAAAGCCTTTAAAAACAACTAATCCAACTGCATCTCTTAATGATTTGAAACCACTTAAGGATATGGTAGGTTCAGCTTCAATTGTAGGTTTAGGTGAAGCTACGCATGGGGCTCATGAAGTTTTTACGATGAAACACCGCATTGTTAAGTATTTAGTATCTGAAAGGGGCTTTACCAATCTAGTTTTAGAAGAGGGATGGGACAGGGCCTTGGAACTTGATCGATATGTTCTTACTGGTAAGGGAAACCCAAGCCAACACCTAACACCTGTATTTAAGACGAAAGAAATGCTAGATTTACTTGATTGGATTCGGCAATATAATGCTAATCCAAAACATAAATCGAAAGTACGTGTCATCGGGATGGACATTCAATCAGTAAACGAAAATGTTTATAATAATATAATAGAATATATTAAAGCGAACAATTCAAAACTGTTGCCTAGAGTAGAAGAGAAGATAAAAGGGCTTATTCCTGTAACAAAGGATATGAATACTTTTGAAAGCCTTACGAAAGAAGAAAAAGAAAAGTATGTTTTAGATGCTAAACAAATTAGTGCTTTATTAGAGGAAAATAAAAGTCATTTAAATGGGAAATCTAAAGAGTTCGTATGGATAAAGCAAAATGCTCGTATTATTGAACAGTTTACTACAATGTTAGCGACACCTCCTGATAAACCAGCGGATTTTTATTTGAAACATGATATTGCAATGTATGAAAATGCGAAGTGGACTGAAGAACATTTAGGAAAAACCATTGTATGGGGACATAATGGACACGTTTCGAAAACAAATATGCTTTCTTTTATATACCCTAAAGTAGCAGGGCAGCATTTAGCAGAATATTACGGAAAACGGTACGTATCTATTGGAACGTCAGTTTATGAAGGACAATACAATGTGAAGAATAGCAATGGTGAATTTGGCCCCTATGGAACATTAAAATCGGATGATCCAAACAGTTATAACTACATTTTTGGACAGGTCAAAAAAGATCAATTTTTTATTGATTTACGTAAGGCGAACGGCGTGACAAAAACTTGGTTAAACGAACAACAGCCAATTTTCGCTGGAATAACTACCGAAGGGCCTGATATACCAAAAACTGTTGATATATCATTAGGTAAAGCGTTTGATATACTTGTTCAAATTCAAAAAGTGAGTCCATCTCAAGTACATCAATAAATTTAGAATCATGTGCCTTAATGACAAATTTCATATAACACAATGAAATTTGTTTTATATAGCAAGAAGAATAATCGCATTAGAAAAAATCAGCAGTTTAACCTGTTAAGAGTAAAACGAATCTTACAATATGTAAAGCGCAAAAACACTGAAGCGAAAAGCATTGGTGTTTTTTGCGCTTTCGGGCACAGATACTACTTCAGTCCTATTGTAGAAGTGATTTTGTATGTAAGGAATTTGTAAGGAATAGGTAAGAAAAAAGAGATTTTCATTGTGTAGGATAAAAATATAAGGAGGCATGAAGGGGGGAACAAGTACGGCCTACATATAAAACAAATAATCAGTAACAAGAGTGTTTTAAGGAAAAGAAGTAATTTCTATGGTTAATATGTATGTGGAAAAAGAGTGATTTAGAGATTGTTAGAACACAATGGTGTTTGTGAAAATAATGATTAGTACGTTGATTGCAAATTCAGTGTTGACTTTTATCATTGGGAGAGTTGATAGCTATGTGGTTAGTATATGAGACAGCTATCAGCCATCAATACAATTTAAATAGAAGAGAGGAATTCTTTATGAAAACACGCAGTAAAATTACATGTGCAAGTCTAGCACTTTTAATAGGTGGAAGTTCCCTGTTATACATAACACCAACATTAATTGTAAAAGCAGAACCTACGCAAAATGTATCTAGTTCGTTACAAACAAGTACGCAAAGCGATCGTACTTCCGTTAAGAAAGCAATGCGAGATGAACTGCAACTTGGATACCCAGGAATACTCGCTAAAATTTCTAAGGGGGGTAAAACTTGGAGTTATACAGCTGGGGTAGCGGATCTGAAAACTAAGAAACCAATGAAAGCAGATTTTCGCTTTCGCATTGGCAGTGTGACGAAAACGTTCATTGCAACAGTTCTACTTCAATTATCTGGAGAGAACCGTTTGAATCTAGACGACTCCATTGAAAAATGGTTACCTGGTGTTATTCAAGGAAACGGATATGATGGTAACCAAATTACGATCCGGCAAATATTGAATCATACAAGTGGTATTGCTGACTATATAAATTCAAAAGACTTTGATATTACGGATATAAAAAAATCGTATACGGCTGAAGAATTTGTAAAGATGGGGATTTCACTTCCCCCAGACTTTGCCCCAGGAAAGGGTTGGTCTTATTCAAATACAGGATATGTAATACTAGGAATCCTTATTGAAAAAGTAACAGGAAACAGCTATGCGGAAGAGGTTGAAAATCGGATTATTGAACCGCTTGATTTGTCAAATACATTTTTACCTGGTAATTCAAGCGTGATTCCAGGCACCAAGCATGCCCGTGGCTATTTGCAACTAGACGGAGCGAGTGAGCTAAAAGATGTTACTTATATTAACCCAGGTAGCTCGGATGGAGATATGATTTCTACTGCTGACGACTTAAACAAATTCTTCTCTTGCTTACTAGGTGGCAAATTACTGAAGGAACAGCAGTTAAAACAAATGCTTACTACAGTTCCTACAAATAGAGAGGGAACCGGATATGGTCTTGGAATACTTGAAATTAAGCTTCCGAACGGTGTCTCGGTATGGGGACACAGGGGGGCCGTTCCAGGGTTTTCCACTTTTGCTGGTGGAACACTTGGAGGTAAACATACACTCGCTATCAATTCGAACAGTTTAAACCTTAATAACCCAGAAGTTTTTAAAAACATTTTACTTGCTGAATTTAGCAAGTAGGAAAAACGGATAAATTTTGTCATTTGTAATTTCTATCGGAATGGATTACCGCTTGAAAGAGTATAGAGGGATTAAGTATCTATAATTGTGTAGGAGCAGTATTTGCAAAATTAGAAATTGAACTAAATTTAACCATCAAAGATAATATTAGCGGGAAAAATTTGAGGGACATTAAGGATTTTGTGAAGAGGACTTCAAAAATGAAATAACATTGTAATAAGCTATATTTCTATTATTAATTGAAAGTTATTACCCTATAAATTCAGTCATTTATTATATAACTGAGTGCATAAAAAATGAACCGAATTCTAATAAATAACGTAAAAGCTAAAAGAGTTTCGCTTTGGGAACATCTCAAAATAGTGAACATACCTATATTAAAACCCAAATTTCTCAATTTAATGCTGAGAAATTTGGGTTTTTCTAAAGGAATCAATTTTTTAAAAAATTTTTAGAAATTTAAAGATAAAGTATTGTATACATGTAAGTATGATTAAAAATGCAAAGTTGTAAATGCTAAATTTAATTAAATACGCCTTACTCTCTTTAACATTGGCCTGAATGAATAGTTTATAGGAGATTACACTGGCTAAAGATGCGATAATTGTTCCAAGCCCTCCAATATTTACTCCTAGTAATAAAGTTTTCCAATCAGAAGTAAAGTTTGATAGAAGAATTGAAGTAGGAAAATTGCTAATCAATTGACTCAAAAATATGGAACTAAAGAAGACTGAAGTATCTCCTCTTAAATTAGCGCGAGCAAATGTCCCCAGTGCATCGGAATGGGAAATGTTTCCGATAAAAATAAAAAAACAGACAAAGGTTATTAGAAGAAAGTAATCGATCTTAAATAGTAAGTTTCTATCTAACGTAAATGCTGCTATCAGTGTGACTATTAGCGCAATGTAATAATTAATAACACCAAAAATAGATGCAATGATAGTAATAAGTATCAAAATCCAGACGGTAGCTTTTTTTCGATTTTTCACGGTAATAACAGGTAGTTCTATTTTCAAATCTGTTTTTTGAAGTTTTTGAGTAAATATAAATAACAAACTAATTCCAAGTACAGCTAAAAGCAGGATTGAACCTAAAAATGGGATGAGCTTAATTCCATAGTAAGAATATAGGTATAAATTTTGTGGGTTTCCCATAGGCATCAAGCTACTACCGATGTTTGCCGCAATTGTCTGCAGGATGATTGTATCCATCATGTTCATTTGTGTTTTTTTACTAATGACAAGTGTTATTGGTACAAAAGTGAGGAGAGCGACATCATTTGTTACAAACATGGAGCAAATAAAGCATAACAAAATTAGAATAATAGATATTGACCTGCTGTTATTGCATTTATTTAAAATCGCAACGGCAAGTTTGTCTAATATCTTTAGCTGTTCCAAGGCCTTAATGGCTACCATCAGATTAAATAAGCTAATTAACACTTCAAAGTTAATATATTCGATCTTTGGCGAATGTATTAAGCAGCTGACAATTGCTAGTATCAGTGAAATGGTAAGTACTAAATCCTTTTTTAAAAATTCGAATTTCATAAGGAGTCTTTTTTTATTTTGAACAAATACTATTTCTTTCACAATACACCACCTGTAATTTATGTTAGTAAATATACGTTTTTTGGGATAACTCGATATTGCTAAAAAAGAGGATGACATAAGGTCCTAAATAAGAGTTTTGTAATGTTTCATCCCTTCAACAAAATCCTTTTTTCTTAGTGTCTTTCATGTTGTAAATATGTGCAATATAGACGAATCCAGCTAGGGGGATTAATTGAGAAAACAAATGTTTTTTGTATGATACCATAAATAAATTAAATGTTTTATTTTTTAAATATTCCTATAATATTCCGTTGATTCTTGATTTCAAATAATTTATATGAACTTCTAAAAGAGAAAAAGTATGCATGTTTATATGAAGAAAATAGAGACTTGTCAAAGGATAGATAGAACAAAATCTGCGACGTTTGGATACTGTATAAAATTCACAAAATCTCACTGTTTTTTTAGATGAAAAATCTTAAAAAATTTTTTGTTTTTATAAAAATCTGTACTTTTTCGTAACATTCTGTACTTTTAATTATAAATTAAAGACAAACTTCTCTTAGTTAAAGATTGAAAGCGCTTTATAGATTTTTCGTGAAATTTTTACCTAGCCTATTTTTGAGATTAGTAGTAAGAAAGGAGATATTTCCATGTTTTTAAGAAAATTAACAAAAAACCAGTTAATCACTATTGATTATTATGATTAAAATGTAAATCACCGGTAAACGAAACAAACATAATAGTACAACAACATTAGTGGATAAGAATATTAGTTTTGCAGAAGGGGATAGAGCATCTTGTGTATAAATGGTAAGTTTTTAGAAAATTCAGTTTCGCAGTTGCGTGTTGCGATGTTTGTTTAAACAGGCCAATTCTATTAATATAGAAAATTTTTATCCTTGTTGTATTTGAATATGAATGAGGTATTTATGCCAAGGAATATAGGTGATTTTATATAGATTATGATAGATAAATTTTTGGTATGGAGTGATAATATGGAAAGATTTTTTGTAGAGTTAGTCGGATCAACAAATGATTTTTTATGGTCTAAATTGTTAATTATTATGCTTGTTATTTGCGGAATTTATTTTACATTTAAATTGAATTTTGTACAGTTTCGAATGTTCAAAGAGATGGTCCGTGTATTAATGGAGGGGAAAAGTGGTTCTAAAGATCAAATCTCTCCTTTTCAAGCGTTTTGTATTGGTATGGCAGCCCGCGTTGGAACAGGGAATATCACAGGAATTGCGATTGCAATTGCATTAGGTGGTCCTGGAGCTGTATTTTGGATGTGGATTATTTCTATTATTAGCTCGGCCTCCAGTTTTGTCGAAAGCACATTAGCACAGATATATAAAGTAAAAGATAAAACTGGTTTCCGCGGTGGTCCATCCTATTATATGGAAAAAGGGTTGAATAAACGTTGGATGGGAGTATTATTCTCTATTTTAATCACAATTACTTTTGGTCTTGTATTCAATTCAGTACAATCAAATACAGTTACAATTGCTTTTCAAAACTCATTTGGTACAGATCGTCTAACAGTTGGGATAATCATGGCTATTGCTTTCGCTGCGATTATTTTTGGTGGTGTACAACGTATTGCAAAAATGGCTGAATACAAGGTGGTATTTTTAGCGGTATTATACATTGGAGTTGCATTATTTGTTGTAGTTACCAACATATCAAAAATGCCGGAAGTTCTTTCTCTTATTGTTCAAAACGCATTTGGTTTTAAACAAATAGCAGGCGGTTCAATTGGTGCAGCACTTATGAATGGAGTTAAACGTGGTTTATTTTCAAATGAAGCTGGTATGGGAAGTGCACCAAACGTTGCCGCAACAGCAACAACAAGTCATCCGGTGAAACAAGGACTGATTCAAGCATTTGGTGTATTAACGGATACACTGATCATTTGTACTAGCACTGCCTTTATTATTTTGCTGTCTGATGCATATAAACAACCGGGGTTAAATGGTATTGCACTTACACAAGCAGCATTAAGTGAACACATAGGTCCTTGGGCATCGGGTTGTCTTGCTATCTTTGTTTTTTTATTTGGATTTGGTGCGTTAATTGGCAACTATTATTATGGTGAAACAAATATTCGCTTCTTACATACAAGTAAAGTGTGGTTAATGATATACAGAATAAGTATGTTGGCTATGATTGTATTTGGTTCTGTTGCAAAGATTCAAATTGTATGGGATTTAGCGGACTTATTTATGGGCTTTATGGTTATTATTAATTTAATTGCTATTACCTTACTTTCAAAAGTAGCATTTGCGGCGTTACAAGATTATATAAACCAGAAAAAAGCTGGTAAAGATCCTATTTTTTATAAAGAAAACATTAAAGGGCTTAAAAATATTGAATGTTGGGATAGTTATGAGAAAACTTCAAAAAAGAAAAGTGTGTAATAAGAAGGATATTCAGACTGCAATATGTCTGAATATTTTTCTTGGTTCTAGTGCAAATATTATTGATTATAGTAAAGAAAAATTCATTCTATATAAAGTTAATAGTACGGGGGAATATGATTAAATGATAAA
Source organism: Bacillus sp. JAS24-2 (assembly GCF_008274905.1). Lineage (NCBI taxonomy): Bacteria > Bacillati > Bacillota > Bacilli > Caryophanales > Bacillaceae > Bacillus > Bacillus sp. JAS24-2. Next base: position 2,942,687 of record NZ_CP031068.1, on the reverse strand, counting down.
GGATTCTAGCGTTCAAGTTGAGGGTCAAGAAAAAGTTTGCTTAGATCAATGGGTAGCTCATTATCGAGCGTATGCAGCTAAGGGACGAAGCGCCAGTTATATTCCCGCTCTAGGGGAAATAAATGTATCGCAGTTAGGTATTTGTATAGTAAAGCCAGATGGAACAATGATAAAATCAGGAGATTGGGAGATACCTTTCACATTACAAAGTATATCAAAAGTAATCGGTTTTATAGCCGCTTGTTTAAGTCGCGGTATTTCTTATGTATTAGAACGAGTTGACGTAGAGCCAACTGGAGATGCCTTTAATTCAATTATTCGTTTAGAGATACATAAACCAGGAAAACCTTTTAATCCTATGATCAATGCTGGAGCGATTACGATAGCTTCACTTTTGCCAGGGACATCGGTGCAAGAAAAATTAGAATCTCTATACGTATTAATTGAAAAAATGATAGAGAAGCGTCCCGCTATTAATGAAATAGTATTTCAATCAGAATGGGAAACGGCTCATCGTAATAGAGCATTAGCATACTATTTAAAGGAGAATGGTTTTCTAGAATCAGATGTGGAGGAGACACTAGAGGTTTACCTAAAACAATGTTCGATTGAAATAAATACAGAAGATATTGCCTTAATAGGGCTTATACTAGCACATGATGGATATCATCCTATTCGCAAAGAACAAGTGCTCCCTAAAGAAGTAGCTAGGTTAACAAAAGCTTTAATGCTAACTTGTGGAATGTACAATGCTTCTGGAAAATTTGCTGCTTTCATTGGATTACCAGCTAAGAGTGGGGTATCCGGTGGAATTATGACACTTGTTCCCTCAAAATCTAGGAAGGATTTATCGTTCCAAGATGGATGTGGTATTGGTATTTACGGACCAGCCATTGATGAATATGGGAATAGTTTACCAGGAATTATGTTGTTAGAACATATTGCAAAAGAATGGGATTTAAGTATATTTTAAAAAGGAGCACAGATATTTTGGTGTTAGAGCGAGTCCAAAAGTGTTCAGACCTTATATTGTGTCTGAACATTTTTGAGTTATAAAGTATCTTTCTAAAGTAGAAGGGTGTAATGAATACTCACAATCTATAATGCTTTCGTTTATATCTTATTTATCAGTTTTTGAAAAAAATAGAGTAAGTATTGTATTAATGCAAATAGGTTTGTATACTGACTGTTAGGCGAAAGTGAGAAGTGATTATTTTGAATCTTAGTAATTTAGTAAAAAAAGACATCTATATTCTCGTTTTAATGATACTTACAGTACCCTTAGTAGGTGAAATAAAGTCATTTCCTTTAAATGAAACATTTAGAATGAGCTTTGGCGCACCAACATTTTTCTTTTTTTTGTTATTGTTTCGACGAATTCCAGCATTTTTACCGGGTTTTTTAACAGCGATAGTCGTGGTAGTATTTCGTATCTCAATGGATGTCATTATAAAGGGAAATATGGATTGGCTAGCCGCTTTTCATACTCACTATCCTAGTTTTTTCTTTTATTTTACTTATTCGTATCTCTTTCATTTAGCAAAAATCAAACGTTTTTATCATCAACCACTAATGATTGGTTTTATTGGTTGCATGATTGAAATACTGTCAGACTGTGTGGAATTAATGATTCAATATTTCGTATTAAAAACATCGATCACATCCGAGGCAATAAATGAGATTATTGTTATCGCATGTTCCCATAGTTTTATAGTTCTAAGCTTTTTCAATATGATGAAATTGTATGAAGCGCAATCAAGGGAGAGACATATAAAGAAGCAAAATGAACACATGCTCATGCTTATCTCTAATTTATATGAAGATGCTGTTCATTTAAAAAAAACATTACAAGATGCTGAGAATATAACAAAAAAATCCTATGATTTATATAAAACCTTAGACTCTTTTGAGCACAAACAGATGGATTTTCAGCTTGGGGATTTAAGGCAACAGGCATTACAAATTGCTGGTGAGGTCCATGACGTTAAAAAGGATAACCAACGTATTTTTGCGGGGCTTTCAAAACTAATTTCTGATGAAAGTTTTACAGATTATATGTCTGTACATGAACTAGTAAATATCATTATACGGGCAAATACGAAATATGCACGCTTGCTAGAGAAAGATATCCAATTTGTGTATAAAATTGATGGTGTGCATCCTCATTATCATATTTACACAATCTTATCTATTATAAATAATATCGTTACAAACGCTGTAGAAGCTATCCAAGGTATGGGAACCATCACAATTGACATTAATAAAGACCACCATTTTGTTGAATTTCAAATAGGCGATAATGGTCCTGGTATTTCTTCAAAATATAAAGATTCAATTTTTGAGCCTGGGTTTACTTCTAAATATGATGATTTAGGCAACCCATCGACAGGTATCGGATTATCGTATGTTAAAGAAATGGTCGAACAACTTGAAGGTGATGTTACGCTTGAGGACAGAACCGAAGGAAAAGGATCAATTTTTATAATTAGATTAGGGATTGATCATATAATTTCGAAAGGGTGATTCTATGTATTTTTATATAGTAGATGATGAAAAAGCGGTTCGCTCAATGTTGGCTCAAATTATCGAGGATGAAGATCTTGGGGAGGTTATAGGAGAAGCTGAGGATGGTTTATCTTTAGAGCAACAAATGCTAATCCTTAAAAATATAGACATTTTATTTATCGATTTGTTAATGCCGATTCAAGATGGAATAAAAACAATCCGTCAAATAAAACCTTCGTTTAAAGGGAAAATCATCATGGTCTCTCAAGTAGAATCAAAAGAATTAATTGCTGAAGCTTATTCTCTTGGTGTTGAATACTATATTATTAAGCCAATTAACCGGATTGAAGTATTAACAGTTGTTCGGAAAGTCATTGAACGAATTCGTTTGGAAAAATCGATAAAAAACATTCAAGAATCGCTTAATATGGTACTAAAATTAGATAGTAATTCAAGTGCGCAAGAAAAATACCGTAATGAAAAACATTTAAATACTTTTAATCATTTTCAAAATTCCATTCATTTTCTTTTGTCTGAATTAGGAATAGCCAGTGAAAGTGGAAGTAAAGATTTAATGGATATGCTAGATTATTTATATAAATATGAACAAGATAACACGTTGGAACAAGGCTTTCCCTCACTAAAAGAGATTTTTATGAATTTGGCTCAAAAAAAACTTGGGGATTCAGCTGAAGATGCCGAATTAAAAAGGTTCATAGAAGCTTCCAAACAACGGATTCGGAGAGCAATTTATCAATCATTAAACCATTTAGCATCCCTTGGACTTACTGATTTTTTAAACCCGAAGTTCGAAAATTATGCTTCTAGATTTTTTGATTTTACTACCGTAAGGAGAAAGATGACAGAATTGAATAATGAACCAACATTACCTGCTCGTATTGATACGAAAAAATTTATTCAAGTTCTTTATTTTGAAGCAAAACGAATACACTTGGAGTTAAGATGATAAACTCTTGCTAAGTATTATTTTCAATTGATAGATTGATAATAGTTTTTCTTTTTATTCTCCTTTATTTCATATTAGTTTTAAAATCAGAAAATTCCGTATCGATTTGGTAGAAGTGTATGAACTTAGAACAAAAGAATATGTATTTTTTATTTTTTTAAACATTAATATTCATTAAAAAAAACGAGTATTTTCACAATAAAATATAAATACATAGTAAGTTGAATTTAAAAAAAGATGCTATCTTCTAGCATCTTTTTTTCTTTAAGAGGAAATATCATTGATCCTTATATTATTTGAAATTCAAATGCGGGCATATAAATAAGGGAAAAGGAGATAATATTTAACAAATTATAATTGGAAATGGTATTTTAGGTCAGAAATGTTTTTATACCAATTAGGTTATTTGTACTAAATAAGCATAATGTCTCGCTTTTCTGCTCTTTAATCTTATAGTTATTTTTTATTAAGTACATATCGTTTTTTAGAAATCTCAATCCTAGCAGAGTATATAAATTGGGTGATAAAAATGTGGAACATAATTACTTCTTATCTTCCAGATTGGAAAGTCTTTGTACAAGCTTTTATCTTGTTTTTAATTCCGTATACTATCTCAAGATTTTTTCATTGGGTTCGTATGTCAGAGAAAGAGTGGGAAGAATGAGTTGGTGGAAGTCAAGAGACAAACAAGTGAAAAAAAATAATATTCAAAGTAAAACGAAACAAGAGCATAAACTATCTCAAAATGCAAACGTTCATTTCACAAATGATTTTGCCTCTAACTTAGAACTTATAAAGCAACAAATCGGACATAATTCTGATGTTCGCTTTCGAAAGTTTAATATTGGACGCACAGATATTCAAGCTGGGATCGTTTTTGTTGATGGTCTATCAGATAAAGAGATAATTGACAAACATATTATGAAATTACTAATGGATGATTTTTCTGATGAATATAAAAATGAATCTTCTTATGTGGAGGGGACTGTTTCAAAAGAATATATTAAAAATAAAGTTCTTACAATTAGTGAAGTAGCAGAAGTCCATTACATAAAAGATTTAATACCCAAAGTATTGATAGGTTCAACAGCTCTTTTAATTGATGGTTTAGCAGATGTGTTTATTCTTGGTACAACAAAAGCAAATAAACGAAATATTGAAGAACCAGTATCGGAGGCATTAGTCAGAGGGCCACGGGTCGGTTTTACTGAAGTATTAAGTGATAATACCTCACTTTTGCGACGACACTGTGCGGATGAGAACTTATCATTAGTAAAGCTACCAGTAGGAGAACGTGCAAAGAAAGAGTTAGTTGTCGCATTTATTAAAGATCTTGCTAGTACAGAATTGGTGGATGAAATAAAAAACAGAATTCAGAAAATTGACATAGACAGTGTACTCGAATCTGGTTATATAGAGCAACTTATTGAAGATAATTATCTCAGTCCTTTTCCGCAGATTCAAAATACAGAACGACCTGATCGTGTTATTAGTGCTTTAATGGAAGGTCGAGTAGCTATTTTGTTAGATGGAACACCATTTGTTTTAATTGCTCCAGTTACATTTAGTATGCTGCTGCAATCACCAGAAGATTATTATGAAAGGTGGCTTCCTGGTACGCTTCTCCGCTTATTACGCTTCATGACAGCTTTTGTTTCATTATTTGCTCCAGCACTATATATTTCTTTTATTTCATTTCATCCAGGATTAATTCCCACTAAGCTCGCTATTTCTATTATCGGATCGCGAGAAGGAGTTCCTTTTCCCGCTTTAATAGAAGCGTTAATTATGGAAGTAGCTATCGAAGTTTTGCGAGAAGCAGGTTTACGTCTGCCTAAACCGATTGGGCCTGCAATGGGAATTGTGGGTGGTTTAATAATTGGTCAGGCTGCCGTAGAAGCAGGAATTGTTAGTCCAATAATGGTTATCGTTGTTGCGGTAACAGCTATTTCTTCTTTTACTATTCCGCAATATAGTGTGGGAATTACGTTACGCATTCTTCGTTTTATAGCTATGTTTTGTGCTGCGATATTTGGCTTGTATGGAGTTATTCTCTTCTTTCTTTTACTTTGCAGTCATTTAGTGAAACTGAAAAGTTTTGGCGTTCCTTATACCAGCCCTGCTGTTCCATATCGATTTAGTGACTGGAAAGATTTTATGGTTCGCATGCCATTAAAAATAATGAGACGTCGACCGAAAATAATGCATACCAAAAAAAATATCCGCAAAAGGTAGCTGATGACGAAAGGAAGTGGCCTTCAGTGATTACTAAACTTAAAGACCGAATAACAACTTCGCAAGCAGTTGTTATTATTGTAAATTACATACTTGGGACAGGAATCCTCACTTTGCCCAGAGCATCTGTGGAAAAAGTGAAAACACCAGATGTATGGCTAAGTGTGATATTAGGTGGAATACTGGCAATGGTTTCAGGAGTAATTATGGTCAAATTAAGTCAGCAGTTTCCAGAAAAAACATTTTACCAATACAGTCAAGATATTGTAGGGAAATGGATAGGCAGATTACTTAGTTTTCTTATTATAGGGTATTTTCTTACAACTTCAGCATTTCAAATTCGTTCAATGGCAGAAGTAATAAGCTTTTTTTTGCTCGAAGGAACCCCCACATGGGCTATTGTTATGCCTTTTATGTGGATAGGTCTCTATTTGATTATGAGTGGTATTAATTCAATTGCACGGATGTTTGAAATAATATTTCCTATTACTGTTTTTATTTTTTTAATCATTTCCTTTATGAGCATCGGAATATTCGAGATAGATAATCTCCGTCCCGTATTAGGTTTGGGAATTAAACCAGTATTAGATGGGATAAAAACAACGTCTCTCGCATATACAGGTCCTGAAATTATGTTAATTCTTTTGGTATTTATGGAACAACGAAATAAAGCAGTAAAAGCTATTTTAGTTGGAATTTCTATTCCGTTAATCTTTTATGTAATAACTGTTGTAATGGTCATTGGTGCATTATCAATTGATGGGGTTGTAACAAGAACATGGCCGACAATTGACCTTATGCGCAGTTTTGAAATTTCTGGGTTAATATTTGAACGTTTTGAATCTTTACTGCTTGTAATATGGATTATGCAAATATTTGCTACCTATACGATTAGTTATTATGCAGCTGCATTAGGATTAGCACAACTCTTTAAAAAGAGAATTCATCCGTTTATTTTTGCTTTGATTCCAATCATTTATATCATTGCTATGACTTCGAAAAATATAAATGACTTGCTTAAATTGGGGGATATGCTCGGTAATGCTGCTTTATTTTTATTTGGTTTACTGCCACTGCTTCTTCTTATTATTACGCGATTAAAAGGAGGAGTAGTGTGAAAAATAAATTTAATTATATGCGGTTCTATTTGGCTTTGTTATGGACGCTTTTGCTTCTATTTTTAACAGGATGTTGGAGCAGTAAAGAAGTAGAAGAGTTGAGTTTAACTGCAGGTATAGCACTAGATAAAGGGAAGGATTCAACAATTGAGAAAGAGGATGAGGAAGGAGGTTATCCTAAAAGAAATCTTATAACAGCTACTTATCAAATTGTTAGTTCGCAAGCACAAAGTAAAGGAAATGGACAACAAAAACGTTATATAAATGTTTCTGAGACCGGTGATTCCATTCATCAAATTGTTCGTGAGTTTTCATTGAAAAGAGAGAGCACAATGTTCAGCCCACATTTAAAAAACATTGTTATTAGTGATAGTCTTGTACGTACATTCAGTTTAGAACAATTACTTGAACAGTATCTCCGTGACAATGAAGTTCGGCTTAGCTGTATGCTCTTAATTAGCAAGGGTCTAGCGAAGGAGGTACTGGAATCAAACAAAAAAGGAGAAATCCCAGCATTTCGTTTGTCTGGAATTGCAGATAATAGAAATAGAACAACAAGGATTTTACCTCCTGTATCGCTCGCTAAATTGGAAGGAAAGATGCGGTCAGGGTCCAGTTTTCTTTTGCAAAATGTAATCTCGATAAAAGGAGAAACAAAATTTGCAGGAGCTGCTGTAATTAAAGGGAAGACAAAAAAGTTGATGGGCTTTTTAAATGAACAGGAATTGGAAGGAGTAGTATGGATAAATGGAAAAAGGAATGGTGGTGTGGTAAAAACTTTTGATAAAGAATCAAAGAAACTTATTATATACGAGATAAAGTCAATAAAAAGCAAAATCATACCACATGTTAACGGAAATAATATTTCCTTTGATGTAAACATTGAATCAGAAGGGCGTTTGTCTGAAAATTGGATGCAATCAGGAAAAGATTTTGAAAATGAATTTTTAAAAAGGGAAGAAAAAGCTATTGAAAAAGAAGTAAAGCACTTAGTACATCATGTTACAAAAAAAATACAAAAAGAATACCAAGTCGATATTGCGGGTTTTGGCAACCAATTAAGAATTAAACACCCGAGAACATGGGAGAAAGTCAAAAAAGATTGGGATCAAACATTTAGTAAAGTACCGATTAAATATCATATAAATGTAACTATACAAGATTATGGAGCGTCAAGTTTAAAACGGTGAGATACATTAATTGAAATTATATTTACATCAAAACAAAAAGTTATAAAAGTTTTAATTTGAAAATTTTTGTAACTTTTTGTTTTTTTATGTCCTTCTTATTATAGATTAAAGAAATGATTTTATCCCGCTATTTGCCGGGCAGTAAGACCCACACCTCAAAATTCAGCGAAAGCAAAGAAGTTATTAGAGGTATATGTAAGCTCTATATAGGAAGGAGAATTTTGAAATTCTATTGATAAACCAAGTAATTGTAATAGCCCTTATTTAGAATAATAATTTCAAAATCAATAAAATTTAGAGTAGAAGGAGTAAGAGCAAATTATTATGAATAAACAAATAGGATTCATCGGATGTGGAAACATGGGTATTGCTATGATAGGTGGGATGATTAAAAAAAATATAGTTTCTCCAGATCAAATAATTTGTTCAGATTTAAATGTCATTAATTTAAAAAATGCTAGTAATGAATATGGCATAACTATAACTATTAACAACAATGAAGTCGCTAACAGCGCTGACATTTTAATTTTATCAATCAAACCAGATTTATACTCATCGGTAATTAACCAAATAAAAGATCAAATAAAAAATGATGTAATCGTTGTAACTATTGCTGCAGGGAAAAGTATTAAGAGCACTGAGAATGAATTTGGTAGAAAGTTAAAAGTTGTTAGAGTAATGCCTAATACACCGGCACTTGTTGGAGAAGGAATGTCTGCGTTATGTTTTAATGAAATGGTTACAGAAAAAGATATAAAAGAGGTACTGAACATATTTAATATTTTCGGCCAGACGGAGGTCATAAATGAAAAACTAATGGATGTTGTTACATCTATTAGTGGTTCTTCTCCAGCATATGTGTATATGTTTATAGAAGCCATGGCAGATGCTGCTGTACTTGGCGGTATGCCGAGAAAACAAGCTTATAAATTTGCGGCTCAGGCTGTATTAGGTTCTGCAAAAATGGTATTGGAAACAGGAATACATCCAGGTGAATTGAAGGATATGGTTTGTTCTCCAGGTGGAACGACGATAGAGGCTGTAGTAACGCTAGAAGAAAAAGGTTTAAGAACAGCTATCATTTCAGCTATGAAACGTTGTACGCAAAAATCTATGGAAATGTCTAGTTTAACTAGTAAGTGAGAAGCGAATTTATATAATATTTTAAATCTATTTAATGTAAAAGAAATATTATGAGGCTAGTTAATAACTAAGTAAATTTATATACAACACTAACGAGAAGAATAAACCTTATTTTAAAGGGGATACAGAAAATATGAGTAATTTACTAAAAAAGAAATCCGTTACACAATTGTTAGAGCATAATCAAAGCAAGACTTTAACGAAAACATTAGGAGCATTTGATTTAATTATGTTAGGGGTAGGCTCGATAGTTGGAACGGGTGTTCTTGTGTTAACTGGATTAGTAGCAGCAAGAAATGCTGGCCCAGCAGTTGTTTTTTCATTTATACTTGCAGCAATTATATGTGGATTTATAGCATTATGTTACGCGGAAATTGCTTCTACACTCCCGGCGTCTGGTAGTGTATATACATACTCATATGCAACAATTGGTGAGTTTGTTGCTCATCTAGTAGGTTGGTCATTGCTATTAATATATATCGTGGCAACAGCGGCTGTCGCTGCTGGATGGACAGGCTATTTCCACAATTTAATAAAGGGATTTGGATTAGAGATACCTAAAGCTCTAGTAACGATTCCTTCGCATGGTGGTATTGTGAATCTACCAGCAGTAATCATTACATTGATATTAGCATGGATGTTATCCCGTGGTACGAGGGAAAGTAAACGAATCAATAATACAATGGTATTGATTAAAATTGGAATGATTTTGTTGTTTATTACGGTTGGTATATTCTATGTAAAACCAATGAACTGGATACCAATTGCACCATACGGTTTAAGTGGAGTTTTTACGGGTGGAGCAGCTATTTTATTCGCTTTTACGGGTTTTGATATATTAGCAACTTCAGCAGAAGAAGTAAAAGATCCGAAACGTAATCTTCCGATCGGTATTATTGCATCATTAATCATATGTACAATTATTTATGTTATGGTATGCCTTGTTATGACAGGAATGGTTTCCTATAAAGAATTAAATGTTCCTGAGGCGATGGCTTATGTAATGGAAGTTGTAGGACAAGGAAAAGTCGCTGGTGCAATTGCTGCAGGTGCTGTAATTGGCCTTATGGCTGTTATTTTTTCCAATATGTATGCGGCAACACGAGTATTCTTTGCAATGAGTCGTGATGGATTGTTACCGAAATCATTTGCGAAAGTTAATAAGAAAACTGGAGCACCCACTTTTATAACTGGATTGGCAGGAATAGGGAGCTCTATAATAGCTGGGTTTATTGATTTGAAAGAATTAGTTAATTTAGTTAATATCGGTAGTTTGGTGACGTTTGCGTTAGTTTGTCTATCAGTTATTATTCTACGTAAATCACACCCAAATTTAAAACGTGGATTTATGGTACCTTTTGTACCTGTATTACCATGCGTTGCAATTGTATGCTGTTTGTTTTTAATGCTAAATTTACCGTTAAGGACATGGGTGTACTTTAGTATTTGGATTACTATTGGGGTAGTAATATATTTCCTTTATTCGATAAAACACAGTAATTTAAATGAGGAAACGATCTCGAAATTACATGATAAAATTGCGAGATAATAACGATAGAAAATTTTATTAATAATCATATTGATAGTTGAGGAACATAGAAACAGTTTTTTGACATTTAGCAAGAGATAAAATCAGAGATGCTAGGGCAGCTAAGTACTTTTTTAGAAACCTTGCTTGTTTTTTACGATTTAAAACTGCTAAGGAGAGAGAAGTATGAGTGAATTGCATTTTATGAGTATAGAAGAATTAGATAATAAATTGAAAAAATCTGACAGTGGTATTTATTTCATTAAAGATTATAATGACAATATTATTTATGTAGGCAAGGCTTTTAGTATAAAAAGTAGAGTATTAGCTCATTTTAATAGTTATTCCAATATTGAGGAATATGTCCATTTATTTAATAAAGTAGCGTATCTCATTGAAGATAGTTTGTTAAAACGCTCATTGTTACAAGTTACTTATATGATTAAATATAAACCAGTATTAAACAAAGAAGTACAAAAAGAATTCCCAGAGTTGTATACTCAATACATTAAGCAGACAAATAAAAAATCTATGTTGTTAGAAATTGATGAAGCTAAAGAAAAAGGGGATGAGTTAAAGAATAAATTAGTAAAATTAGTGGGTGGAAAAACTATGTTTTATGACATAATTTCTCTGTTAAACAATGGATATAACTATCATGTCCTCGCAAAAGTATTGAACATAGAACTTCAAACTTTAATTATAATAAAAGAACACCGAAATAAATTCCCGATACCACATAATTATAAGAGGACAATAAAACATCAAGATATAATGTATGCTTTATCTGGAAAAAAGAATTTAAGTACTTCAAGGTTAAACACTTAACTTTAAAATAGTAAATTCGTTGCTTTTGTAGCTTTTATTGTTATATTGAAATGCAATGTACATTTGTGTTTCAAATTTAATTGGTGGAATAAGGGGAGGGAAAGGGTTCCTATAAAAATACTGGAATAAATTAGGTTGCTCATGCATAAATAGCATAATTAGGTACATGTTATTTATAAATATTCAAAGATGCGAAAGTAATACAAATGAAATTCTTATTTCTGCTACTACAAGTACTATTGAGCAAATGAAGTATGAAATTGCTTTTGAACTAGGAGTCACACTGGGACCTGATACATCACATCATCTGCAAATGGTTCGGATCGGTGGAGAGATTACAAAACGCTTAGTTCGAATGGCTGAAAAACAGTTAACAGGTCAATACAGAGTACACTAAGAAAATAATCCGTATATATATATGGATTATTTTTCCCTTAATTTACAAAAAAATAAATTTCGAAATTGAAAAAACCTCTCAGATTCCTTTGCAATAAACTTTTTTAGTTGTATTAATGACATAGGTATCAAAAGATAATCAACCCGATATGAACGATGTATGAGCCCTTAAAAGAGTTTTGGTGTTATTTGTAATTTTAATTTCATAATACTTAAGCCGATATAATAAAATGTTTTATGTCTAAATTGATATAAAGTAATAATTATTAAGTGATATTTCTTTTTTATAGAATAAGTAAAAACTGATATTGTAGTAATTACTGTTTTGAGGTCAATTTACTGTGCACCTTAATTATTGAAGTTTTTTTGTTGATTAACAACTATTGTATTTGGAAATTAATAATAAGTTTATCCCGCTATTTGCCGGGCAGTAAGACCTCCACCTCAAAATTCAGCGGAAGCAAAGAAGTTAGGTGGGGGGCGGGCTGCCCGTAAAAGCCCGATTGGTGAGAGCTAATAATCAGTGGGGGATGAACAAAACCCCCACTGATTAAAGTTTCACTTTATGTGATGCGGTAATAAAACTATCTAGTTTGCTATTCTTAGTATTTGTAAAGTCTATATATTTTTCCTCTTTTGTGGAAAGTAAAACTATTGTTACGACCAGTAATATAGTGTCATGTTTTTGAATATTCCATTCGTTTTTTATTTTTAGTTGATGAAAAGACCTTTCTCTCAATTAAATATTTAATTGAGTACTTGAATTTCCTCCACCTTGTACTTTTCAAAGCATAGTGCTTCAAAAATAGCCGTATCGCTTTCATCTGTTTCCAATTTCACAACTTCTTTATTATCTTTTTCTAAAATTTGGAGCAAAATAGTTTTTCAGTTTCACATTTAAATTAGCAGTATTTATTTTTTGAATTCAATTTGTATAAATGATTGAATTGGAACTTTGACTGTTGTTTCTTGCGGTGGTACAGTATCTCCTGTTACTTTCGCTTTATTTTAAATCTTTTTCCAGCTTGGTCCTCGCATTGACTACCACTGTATTTTGAAGTAATTCACTGTTTTCTCAAGTTCAATAATTATATTTTGTAGAATTAAGAAAAGAACTTAGTGTATTTCCTTTACTTATCTACTCTGATATTTAGATGCTAACTACAATTAAATAATATATGATTTTTATAAAAAAGATATAGTAATATTTTGTTGTGAATTGTACTAATTTGATATTTTATAGTATTATTTGTCGTGAATTATATATAACAAAATATATTTTATGGATCTATAAAGGAGAATGTAATGAATACTTCTATCGATATACAACACTTGTGTGATCTTACACATAAAGCATTTAATGCCCCTGTACATATTTTATCTGCAGACAGAAAAATTTTATATCATTCTACATCTGATAATGTTTATAGTCCTTTTTATTCTTCAAAAGAAGAACATCTTAGTGATATTTATCAAGAAAACGATCCCTGTAACTTGCCACTTTTTCGAAGCAACAACTATCTTGAAAATTTTGTTCTAATTCATATAGAAAATCATGATGATATTAAAGGGACTATTATAATCGGTCCTACTATACATTCAAAAGATTCAGATGATATGATCATAAAATTTCAGAAAGAATTTAAATCAAATGATAACATTCAAGAAAGACTTGCCTATTATCAGTGTTTATCTGAGATTAAAAAAACTACATTAATTGATATGGGAATTTTATTACATTACATGATTTTCAATGAAAAGTTAGATGTAGATATTGTCTTGGAAAAAAATAAAGTACTAGAGGAAACTCCTAATAAAAATGTGAAACCTGATTTATATATTTTAAAACGTCGACAAAACAAACCTAAAACGCACAATATGGCATTAGTAAATGATTTCTTTTCGACTATCAAAGAAGGAAATAAAAAAAAGTTAATACAGTATATGTATGCGGTTTCGCAAGAAGATGTTGAACTTATGCTAGTAGAGGATCCGCTCAGGAATCAAAAAAACCTTGGAATTATTGCGATTACCTTAGCCACTCGATATGCAATAGAAGGAAATCTGCCACCAGATATTGCTTTTGCCCATAGTATTTTATATATACAAACCCTAGAACAATTAGATAATGTAGAATCTGTAAAGCGATTATCAGGGGACGCTTTACGTACCTTTGCAGATCGTGTGAAAGAATACAATGCAAAAAAGTATTCTTACGCGGTTACTACATGTATAAAACATATTAATAAAAATGTTTACGATGGAATATCTCTGAATGAGCTTGCTAATCATTTAGAAATTACGCCTACTTATCTGTCTAAACTATTTAAAAAAGAAATGGGAATTACTTTAAGTGAATATATTCAAAGGGAACGAGTGGAAGAAGCAAAGAAATTATTAACCCTCACTACTTATTCGTTATCAGATATCTGTGCTTGGCTTAACTTTAATGACCAAAGTTATTTTATAAGAGTTTTCAAAAAAATCACTAGCATGACTCCTAGGCAGTACCGTGAAAAATATACAATAATATAAGCTTGTTATTTGCTGTCTCCAATGTAAAGACTTAAACATGGGTGTAAGTATCCCAAAAGATGAAAATACTGGACTTATTACTCTAGAAAGAGTTTGTGATTTGTCTAGAAAAAGAACTTGTATTCAAATAGACGTATGAGATTAACCAGATATTATCTTGTTAGCGGAACAGTTTCAATTTTTAGGAGTTAGAAAAATAATGGAGAAACAAAGTATATCTATTTTTTTAATAACAATCATGTGCTGAATTTATCCCGCTATTTGCCGGGCAGTAAGACCTCCATCTAAAAATTCAGCGAAAGCAAAGAAGTTAGGTGGGGGGGCGGGCTGCCCGTAAAAGCCCGATTGGTGTGGGCTAATAATCAGTGGGGATGAACAAAACCCCCACTGATTAAAGTTGCACTTTATCGGTATAGTTCTGAATCAGATAAACTAGTCTGATGTCAGCTCAAACAAATAGCTCTTGAAGACTTTATAAACACATATGTGAGCAAAAGCTCAATGGAAATCTTTGTACCATATTGTTAATTTGAAAAAATACACTAACCGTTATTTTGCTAAAGGAAATAAAAAGACAGAAGGCTGCAAAGTGTTCCAAGGAAGCTTTGCAGCTTTTTTGTAATTTAAAACCTATGTTTATAACGAAGATAAGTTTATAGACTAATATCTTCATACTGGATATTTATTAATAATGATATTAGGATTTTTTGTGAAAAATCAATAATATAACATATATTACTAAATATATCTACATTTTATGCAATTATACATAACTAAATAAAGGTAAAAAAGTATAAAAAGACCTATTATATTATTCTATAAGTATTTTTTCTAAAATAAAATTTCTTGGTTGAGCTAAAATAGTTATTTTTAACCGTATACACATTAATTTGTAATCATTCCAATTACAGAAATGAAATTTACGAATAACTATATTTATATAATTTTTTCCGGGACATATTTTTATTTAACAGTGAATTATCGAGCTTAATCGACAAAATCTTTCTATTTACGCATTAAAAATTTAATGTTTTAATGAACAACATAACTGGTATGACCAGACAGAAAGGAGAAGGTTACGCTAATAGGAATTATAGTGAAGTTGTAAGTAACATTATGTCTTTAATAATTTTCTAAATAGTCAATTTATTCACAAGAGGTCAAGAATCAAATTGGTAATAAACGTGTTCTAAGTTTCTGCATAACAAAAGTGAAGTTATTCCGCAATAAAAGTATAAGCAATGTACAGTATAATTTCATCTTTTGTTGTCTAGTAAGGAGTTTGCTGACAAAACTAAGAGGGATATTATCAAATTGAAATTAAACAATGTTATGACAAGATTAACTGTAAGCATTGGTTTATTGATCCTCACGATTCTGTAAGTTAAACCGCAACTTTAGGAAAGAATTAATAATTTACTACTCATAAGGTGCCTGATTCAAATATAGTTAATAAATTTTTGTTATTTATATTTTAAAAAATAGAGTATCGAAATGAGAGATAAATAAAATCCTTATATCCTATTAGAAGTAAAAAACAACGATATTAACGTATCTGAAAGATTTCTCCTTCTTATCCAGTTTACAAAGAGAGCGGTCGTACAAGTTATATGAATTAAGTTATAAAAACAATGGTAAAGGAGTGTACGGAATGAAAACTAAAATAATGACAGGATTTTTAATAACATCCATTGTAACTGGAGCAACTATTCCTATCAATACTCTCGCAACACCAATCGTTCAAGCAGAAACTCAACAAGAAAACATGGATATTTCTTCATCATTACGAAAATTAGGTGCGCATTCTAAATTAGTCCAAACGTATATTGATCAATCTTTAATGAGTCCTAATGTACAGCTAGAGGAAGTCCCAGCTTTAAATACCAATCAATTCCTAATCAAACAAGATATGAAGGAATGGTCATCGGAACTCTATCCACAGTTAATTCTATTAAATTCAAAAAGTAAAGGATTTGTAACAAAATTTAATAGTTATTACCCGACATTAAAATCGTTTGTAGACAATAAAGAAGATAGAGAAGGGTTTTCGGATAGACTTGAAGTACTTCAAGAAATGGCTATGACGAATCAAGAAAATGCGCAACGACAAATCAATGAATTAACAGATCTTAAATTACAGCTTGATAAAAAATTAAAAGATTTTGATACTAATGTGGCAACTGCGCAAGGCATACTAAGTACAGATGGAACAGGAAAAATAGATCAGTTAAAAAATGAAATATTAAATACCAAAAAAGCAATTCAAAATGATTTACAGCAAATTGCATTAATACCAGGGGCTTTAAATGAACAGGGATTTGCTATATTCAAAGAAGTTTATAGTCTTTCAAAAGAAATTATTGAACCGGCTGCTCAAGCAGGGGTGGCAGCGTATAACAAAGGAAAAGAAATTAACAACTCTATTTTAGAAGCGGAGAAAAAAGCGGCGCAAGAAGCGACAGAACAAGGTAAAACTGCTCTAGAGATTGAAGCAGCAAAAAAAGCAGCTCGTGAAGCAATTGAGAAAAGCAAACAAGGTGAAATAGCAGCCGCAGCCGCAGCAAAAACACAAGAGTATGACCTGATGAAGGTCATTGATACCGAAAAGATTAAGAAAACATTTGGCGTTTTTGCTGAAGTAAATAAATTAACAGCAGAACAGCGAGCATATTTAGATGATTTAGAGAAACAAAATCAAAAAATATATGATTTAACAACGAAATTATCAATAGCTGATTTACAAAAATCAATGCTTCTTCTTACACAAAATGATTTGCATACGTTTGCAAATCAAGTAGATGTAGAACTGGATCTACTAAAGCGCTATAAAGAAGATTTAAATCTAATAAAAAATAGCATTACAAAATTATCCACTAATGTTGATACAACTAACGAGCAGTCTCAAAAAGATACATTAAGACAATTAAAAAATGTAATAAGTTACCTTGAAGAACAAGTATACAAATTTTAATATTGCGTTTTTTGGAAATTCATAAAGATTATAAGCATTTAGCGAAAGAAGGAGAATAGTCATGAAAAAATTTCCATTCAAAGTATTAACTTTAGCTACATTAGCAACAGTTATAACTGCTACTACCGGTAACACTATTCATGCATTTGCACAAGAAACGACCGCTCAAGAACAAAAAGTAGGCAATTATGCATTAGGCCCCGAAGGACTGAAGAAAGCATTAGCTGAAACAGGGTCTCATATTCTAGTAATGGATTTATACGCAAAAACAATGATTAAGCAACCAAATGTAAATTTATCTAATATCGATTTAGGCTCAGAGGGGGGAGAGTTGCTCAAAAATATTCACCTTAATCAAGAGCTGTCACGAATCAATGCGAATTACTGGTTAGATACAGCGAAGCCACAGATTCAAAAAACTGCTCGTAATATTGTAAATTACGATGAACAATTTCAAAATTATTACGACACATTAGTAGAAACTGTACAAAAGAAAGATAAGGCAGGTCTAAAAGAGGGTATAAATGATTTAATTACTACAATCAATACAAATTCAAAAGAAGTTACAGATGTGATTAAGATGCTACAAGACTTCAAAGGGAAACTATATCAAAATTCTACAGATTTTAAAAATAATGTTGGTGGTCCAGATGGGAAAGGTGGATTAACTGCAATATTAGCAGGTCAACAGGCAACGATTCCACAACTTCAAGCTGAAATTGAGCAACTTCGTTCTACTCAGAAAAAACATTTTGATGATGTATTAGCATGGTCAATTGGTGGTGGATTGGGAGCAGCTATTTTAGTTATTGCAGCTATTGGAGGAGCGGTAGTTATTGTTGTAACTGGCGGTACAGCAACACCGGCTGTTGTTGGCGGACTCTCGGCTCTTGGCGCAGCTGGTATCGGTCTAGGAACTGCGGCTGGTGTCACAGCATCTAAGCATATGGATTCCTATAATGAAATTTCTAACAAAATCGGAGAATTAAGTATGAAAGCAGATCGTGCTAATCAAGCAGTTCTTTCGCTTACTAACGCGAAAGAAACATTGGCATATTTATACCAGACTGTAGATCAAGCGATATTGTCTCTAACAAATATTCAAAAGCAATGGAATACAATGGGCGCAAATTATACAGATTTATTGGATAATATCGATTCTATGCAAGACCACAAATTCTCTTTAATACCAGATGATTTAAAAGCCGCTAAAGAAAGTTGGAATGATATTCATAAAGATGCAGAATTCATTTCAAAAGATATTGCTTTTAAACAGGAGTAGAACTGAAATTTAAAACCTAAATTGGAGGAAAATGAAATGATAAAAAAAATCCCTTACAAATTACTCGCTGTATCGACGCTATTAACTATTACAACTGCTAATGTAGTTTCACCAGTAACAACTTTTGCAAGTGAAATTGAACAAACGAATAATGGAGATACGGCTCTTTCTGCAAATGAAGCGAGAATGAAAGAGACCTTGCAAAAGGCTGGATTATTTGCAAAATCTATGAATGCCTATTCTTATATGTTAATTAAGAATCCTGATGTGAATTTTGAGGGAATTACCATTAATGGATATGTAGATTTACCTGGTAGAATCGTACAAGATCAAAAGAATGCAAGGGCACATGCCGTTACTTGGGATACGAAAGTAAAAAAACAGCTTTTAGATACATTGAATGGTATTGTTGAATACGATACAACATTTGATAATTATTATGAAACAATGATAGAGGCGATTAATACAGGGGATGGAGAAACTTTAAAAGAAGGGATTACAGATTTACGAGGTGAAATTCAACAAAATCAAAAGTATGCACAACAACTAATAGAAGAATTAACTAAATTAAGAGACTCTATTGGACACGATGTTAGAGCATTTGGAAGTAATAAAGAGCTCTTGCAGTCAATTTTAAAAAATCAAGGTGCAGATGTTGATGCTGATCAAAAGCGTCTAGAAGAAGTATTAGGATCAGTAAACTATTATAAACAATTAGAATCTGATGGGTTTAATGTAATGAAGGGTGCTATTTTGGGTCTACCAATAATTGGCGGTATCATAGTGGGAGTAGCAAGGGATAATTTAGGTAAGTTAGAGCCTTTATTAGCAGAATTACGTCAGACCGTGGATTATAAAGTAACCTTAAATCGTGTAGTTGGAGTTGCTTACAGTAATATTAATGAAATGCACAAGGCGCTTGATGATGCTATTAACGCTCTTACTTATATGTCCACGCAGTGGCATGATTTAGATTCTCAATATTCGGGCGTTCTAGGGCATATTGAGAATGCAGCTCAAAAAGCCGATCAAAATAAATTTAAATTCTTAAAACCTAATTTAAATGCAGCGAAAGACAGTTGGAAAACATTACGAACAGATGCTGTTACATTAAAAGAAGGAATAAAGGAATTAAAAGTGGAAACTGTTACTCCACAAAAATAGGGAAATATTAATTCTGTTGTAAAGTGAACTAAAACATAGAAAGTCTATGATTACACTGTTAAACAGAAAAGTAATAATTAATAAATCCTTATATAACAGAAAGGCGGAGTCTCATTAAAGACTTCGCCTTTCAATTATATATAAGTATGATTCGAATAAAAAATAACCTTGTAGTTTAATTGCTTTTTTAAAATTTGCAACAGAATCGGTTAATTTGAAGCAGATTATATACATTTTCTTTAATACTTAATGATTTGAAGGCTGCTAAAGAAAGTTCAAACGATACTGATAAAAGATGTAGAACTCATTTTGAAAGACATCGCTTTTTAATAAGATTAGAACTTGAAACCATACCTTATATAGGAGGAATACGAAATGATGAAAAAAATCCCTCATAAACTACTCGCTGTATCAGCATTTTTAACTATAACAACTACTTATGCAGTCATACCACTAGAAACTTTTGCAATTGAAATTGAACAAACGAACACTGAAAATATGTCTCTTTCAGCAAATGAAGAACAGATGAAAAAAGCTTTGCAAGATGCTGGTTTATTTGCAAAAGCTATGAATGAATATTCTTATTTGCTAATTAATAATCCAGATGTGAGTTTTGAAGGAATAACTATTAATGGAAATGCAGATTTACCTAGTAAAATTGTACAAGATCAAAAGAATGCAAGAGCACATGCTGTTACATGGAATACACAAGTAAAAAAACAGCTTTTTGATACATTGACAGGCATTATAGAATACGATACAAAATTTGAAAATTATTATGAAACATTAGTAGAGGCGATCAATACTGGAAATGGAGATACTTTAAAAAAAGGGATTATAGATTTACAGGGAGGAATTCAACAAAATCAAAAGTCTGCAAAAGCATTAATAGAAGAATTAATTCAATTAAAAAATGCTATTGGAGAAGATGTTAGAACATTTGGAAGTCATAAAGAGACATTGCAATCGATTTTAAAAAACCAAGGTGCTGATGTGGAGGCTGACCAAAAGCGTCTAGAGGACCTTTTAGGACAAGTAAAATATCAGAAAGACATAGAATCTAAGGGCTTAGACATGGTGAAAATCCCCTTTATTCCAACCTTGATTGCTGGTGGCATAATGATAGGTGATGCAAGAGGTAAGTTAGGTTGGCTAGAACCTGAATTAGAAAAATTGCGTCAGACTGTAGATTATAAAATAACATTGAATCGTGTAGTTGGAGTTGCATTTCATAATATTAGTGATATGCATAGTATGCTTGATAGTGCTATCACTGCTCTTACTTATATGTCTACGCAATGGGAGGATTTAGATTCTCAATATTCGGGTGTACTGGGACATATTGATAAAGCTGATCAAAAAGCTGATCAAAATAAATATAAATTCTTAACCCCTAGCTTGAATGCAGCGAAAAACAGTTGGAAAACATTAAAAACAGATGTTGTCACTTTGCAAGAAGGGATAAAAATTGCAGAGAAAAAAGAACAGGATTTTTTGAATCAGCTTCGTCCATCAAACGTTTTCTACTTTTATAAAAAAATTCATAACGCATACACTTTTGAAATAAAGACTGGAACAAATGCGCCAAATGCGTCTTATAAAGTTATGAATTTAACTAAAAACACTGTTCATAATATGTGGAGTGGAGGGGCTAATACTAACATGTGGGCTGATTGGCTTTCATTCAATCCAAATGATGAATTTGCGGTAGTAGCAGTAGTGGATGGTAAAGAATATGTTGTGTATAAAGACAAAGTACAAAATATAATGAACTGAATCTGAAAGTAACGAAGTAATTGGAGCTGGACAATAAACTAGACAACAAGTTAATTGAAAAATCTCCTTATATCCTAGAATATTTTGCTCAAGAAAAAGAATTTGTTCAGCGAAAAAGTAAATATTGAACCAAGGAGTTAGTTGTCTTATGTGTATGGTTTTACCGAAAGGTTTCAAGTACATTACTCATACAATTATGTAGTTATCCTGAAGCATCTACAGGTGTTCTTATCGACCTTGAAGAACTACTTAGCTTCCTAAGTTGAGTGATTTTATGCAAAATTAAGTGAACGTTTTTGTACATAGATTAGTTGACATTTATATAGTTTTTTTCCATTTTTAAAGATAGTTTTGTTTTTTATGTTATTTTTCAAAAATTACTGCTGAAATTTCTATATTCATCACTCAGCATATAATCATTGTTTGATGAAATGACATACCACGTCCCTTAGAGTTTCAGACATATTACGATAAATTAAAGAAAAAAGATAATAGTAGTCAACGGTTACTATTATCTTTTTTGAACTATTTTTCATTAAAATATCTCATCTGCTGTGCTCCGTATTTACTTTTCTAGATTTTATCCTAGTTTAAAATTTATGCATTTGAACTGTTTATACAATTTGTAGGATTTTTAGTTTTTTTGTCGAATACACTTAATGCAAGGAGGGACATTACATGATTATTAAAGATTATTTCATCAACCTTTCTATTTTTTCTTTATTAGTTAGCGCAGCAATATTTATTCAAGTGTTTACAATTAATTCTAGTCGATATTTTGAAAAGCTCTATGGAGGGATTATTGCAGTTACGTTAATGTTCTTTTCTTTTCCATACATGGGATTTTCCTACGATCTTCGAGTTGTTCCTCTTATTCTATCTTTTATTTACTTTGGTCGTATTGCTGGTTGGATTACGTTAATTAGCATAATTGTAATGCGTATCTTTTACACAGGAGGGTACTGGGAACCTCCTGTGATTGCTTATTTAGGTATGGGGATTCTATTTTCTACCTTTAAAACTTATTTTAAAAAACTACATCCTTTTAAAAGTGCATCGTTATATTTTTCTGTTTTTATTGGAATAAAGTGGTTAGTTGGCGTATTATTTAATACTACATTACTTTACACAGGAGGCTTATTATATATAGCGTTAGGACTTTTAATTGGGCTATTTCTTATGGAAGCCTACCAGAGATTGTATTATTTAACACAGGACTTATCTAAAATGAATCGAGAATTAAAAAAATCGAAGCAAGAACTTGCAGATACCGTACATGAGCTTCAAGGAGGAATTTTTAAATTTAAAAAAGTGGGTAAGCACTTTATACACACTTTATGTGATGGACAGTTTTATTATCAAAACGGATTTTATTCTGAACAGGTGGTAGGAAAAAGCTTACGTACTATTGATGCTTCTATTGTTCCTCCACATTTAGTTCCACAATTGATGAAGTACTATCTTCAGGCATGGGAAGGAAAAGAAATTATATTTGAATTACCTTGGCCAAATGATAAAACTATTATTCTTATTGCGCTTAGGCCGATTAAACGAAATGGACAAGTTATTGAAGTTGTTGGTTCTACAGTTGATATAACCGAAAGGAAAAAGGTAGAATCAGAATTAAGCGCTACCAAAGAATTATTGGAATCATTTATAAAGCACAATCTAGATGCTATTACCATTTCTGATCGAGAAGGGCATATTTTACAAGCGAATAAAGCTTATGAAAAGATATTTGGGTGGTCATCACAAGAAATCATAGGTAAGAGATTACCTTGTGTACCAGATTTTTTAATGGAAGAATCGCTTAAAAATATTCAGAAAATTCTAACAGGTGAATCTGTGGTTACTAGATTAGAAACTGTTAGACAAAGGAGCGATGGGAGTCTTCTTGATGTCAGTCTGACAGTTTCTCCTATACTAGATGTAAGAGGAAATGTGATAGCTTTATCAGCAATATGTAGAGACATCTCTGAAAGAAAACAAGCAGAAAGAGAACGACATCGATTACACCAGCAATTAAGAGATAGTGAAATGAAGTACCGTGCACTAATTGAACAAGCAACTGATGCGGTATATGTAGTAGAGCTGAATGAAGATAATGCTCCAAGTCGATTTATTGAGGTAAACCCTGTTGGGTGTAGAAGATTTGGATATAGTAGAGAAGAGTTGCTCTCATTATCATTTTCAAATATAGTACCACAAGATTCTCAAATAATCGTAAGGTTATTAGAAAAAATTAAAAAGGGACAAACTTCCTTCACTTTGCAAGATGAATATGTTTTTCCAACAGGAAAAGTAATAACAACTGAGTTTAGTGTTCGTGTTTTTAACTTAAATGGTAAAAAAGTTTTCCTAAGTATTTCTCGTGATATCACTGAACGGCTAAAAACAGAAGAATTATTACGAAAATCTGAAAAACTTGCTGTTGTAGGACAATTAGCGACTGTAATGGCTCATGAGATTAATAATCCATTAACTACAATGAAAGGGTTCATGCAATTACTAAAATCAACGGAAAATGAAAATAATCAAGGTTATATAAATATAGTATCATCAGAGATTGAGCGTATAGAGAGTATTACAACTGAATTTATGGCGGTAGCCAAACCACAGGTGGTAAAAATAAAACCTAATGATATTAGTGTGCTAATGGATCAAGTTTTAATGCTACTACAACCTCAAGCAATGATGAATAATATAAAAATTAGAATCGATCTTAACCCTGGTATTCCATTGATTTCATGTGAAGGAAATCAATTAAAGCAAGTATTTGTTAATATATTAAAAAATGCAATTGAATCTATGCCGATGGGAGGAGAAATTCTCATTCAATTAAATATACTTGATAATAATCAAGTAAGTATTCGTTTTATCGATCAAGGGTGTGGGATTCCAAAAGAACGTATACCATACCTCGGAGAACCTTTTTATAGTATTAAAGAAGAGGGGATTGGCTTAGGGTTAATGATCTGTTATAAAATCATTGAAACACATCAGGGAAAGGTATTTATTGAGAGTGAAGTGAATAAGGGAACTACAGTTGAAGTCACTCTCCCTATTTGTACACTTCAAAATTAATATGTTCTTTTACTGAAATTTTTTAAGAAACCATACAAAATGTAATGCTAATGTTACTTAATGAAATAATAAAGAGAAGAACACTGGTAAATGTACCCTATAGAATAGACACTTGAAAAAGCCTGTTATAAAAACATCCTTTCTTTAGAACCAAAAGAAAGGATGTTTTTAATATTGTAATTTTTCTTAGAGATATTTCAAATTTTTACTTGTAATACATTTTTTAACCAATTTTGGTTAAGTTAGTTAAAAAGGCATTATTTTTAATGAGCATATTGACATATAAATATCCCTCATTTTTAAAATAGAAATTTCTAAAAACTATATATAGGTTCTTTTTGAAAGGAAGGGTATTATCAATTGAAACCACATGAAAAAGTACCTGTTCACTCTATAAAATCTTTGCAGGAATTAATGCAATTACTAAAAAAATCTAAAGATTTTATAACGTTGGAGATCGCTTCAAACAAATCCTCTATAGTCATTTCATATTTTAGAACCTTAATCGATGTAAATATATTTCATGAAGAGGTTTTAACTTATATAAAAGAGAAGAGCTGCGATTCATTACAAGATATTCGGTCTGTCTTACCCTTTGAAAATTCAAAAATAACAAATCAAATTGAAGATATTCAGGATAGTATTTTAAATGGCTATATACTTATTCAGTTCGATACAGATAAACTAAATTGTTTGTTAGTAAATGTGTCAAAGAAAGAAAAAAGGGATATTACAAAAGCTGAAATTGAATACAATATTGTGGGTCCGCAAATCGCATTTGTCGAAGATTTAGATGTAAATTTAAATTTAGTACGTAGAAAGCTCCCAACACCTTATTTACAAATGAAGGAATTGAAAGTAGGCTCTCTCTCTAACACAACTGTTGCGATTGTATTTATTGAGGGAATTGTAAATGATCAAAATCTACAAGAAATTATAAAAAGGGTAAGTCAAATAAAAACAGACCATGTTTTGGATAGTACTTATTTGATGCAGTTAATTGCAGACAACCCAAATTCTATATTCCCTCAATTTTTGAATACAGAACGTCCGGACCGTGTGGCAGCTGTATTAGCAGAAGGGAAAATTGCACTTTTTGTAGATGGCTCGCCTTATGCCATCACTCTTCCAACAACATTAATTGATTTTTTTTCTACGACAGAAGATTACACCATGCCTTGGATTATAGCCTCTTTTTTTCGTCTATTAAGGCTTTTTGCTTTTATATTTTCTGTCTTAACGACGCCATTATATGTCTCGATCTTAACATATCATTACGAGCTTATCCCAAAAGAACTTCTTGAAACGTTAATCATATCGAGAAGTAAAGTACCTTTTCCTCCATTAATTGAAGCACTTTTTTTAGAAATAACGATTGAATTACTGAGAGAAGCAGGGGCACGTTTACCAACTAAAGTGGGTTTAACTGTCGGTATCGTAGGTGGTATTGTAATTGGACAAGCATCGGTAGAAGCAAGTCTTACAAGTAACGTACTTATTATCATTGTTGCACTTTCAGCTCTTAGTTCATTTACAGCACCAATATATCGAATTGGTAATACAATTCGAGTAATTCGTTTTCCTTTTATAATATCTGCACACCTATTGGGCTTATTAGGAATTGTTTTAACAAGTTCTTTCCTTTTAGTACGCTTATTACGTACAGAATCATTAAGACGTCCTTATTTGTTCCCTTTTTATCCTACACGTCCTACAGATTGGAAAGACAGCATTATACGTATGCCAATCTCAGCGATGTTTCGACGTCCTATTTTTTCAAGGTCTAAACAGCGTTTTCGCTTTAATCCAGAAGAGGTAGAGAAAAATAAAATCATATCACGAAATGATTTTGATGATTGAATTTAACAGGGAGGAGCATTATGAAACAGATCCCAATTGAGTATCAAGTCTCGCCATATATGGTATTTTTTTTAATTATTACTATACAGTTGGGAGTTGGTATGCTTGGTTTTGAAAGGATTAGTGCAAAATTAGTTGGAAATGATGCGTGGATTAGCACGCTACTTTTTGGAATATCTGTTAATGTTATGATTTGGATCATATATCAGATTTTAAATCAGGGTAATGGAGACATCATTGCAATCAATCAAAACGTACTTGGAAAATGGATTGGTGGATTGCTCAACTTCATTTTTTTATCCTATATTGTATTGTTAGGTGCAACAACACTACATACTTATATCGAAGTAGTACATGTTTGGATGTTTCCTTCAATTTCATCTTGGGTTATAGCAGGGGCTTTTTTGGGTCTATGTTATTACATTGTTACTGGAGGATTTCGTGTAGTTGCCGGAATCGGCTTCTTTGGAATCGTTATCCCAAGCATTCTAATCTTCACATTTTTTTATCCTTTGCAGTATGCAGATTTCCAGAATTTATTTCCAATTGCACAGCATTCATTCCTAGAAATTATGAAAGGAATGAAAGGAAATATGTTTAGTTTTTTTGGATTTGAAATGTTATTGCTGTACTACCCATTTATTAAAAAGGCAAAAACGTCTCAAAAATATGCGCACTATGCAAATTTAGTAACGACTATTGTCTACACATACCTTATGATTTTAACTCTTGCATTTTTTAGTGAAAAACAACTAGCGAGTGCGATATGGGCATATTTAAGCATGATTAAAATTATACAATTTCCCTTTATAGAGCGGTTTGAATACATTATTGTTTCTGTTTGGGCTTTTTTTATATTACCCAATGTTTCCTTTACATTATGGGGAGTAAGTCGTGGTATAAAAGAGGCACTGGGAATAAAGCAAAAATATGTTTTGCCAGTTATCATCCTATTCATCTTTGTTTTATCATTTTTCTTGAATAATCGTAATAAAATTAACTTATTAAATACTTGGACAGGTCAAATGGGCTTTGTATATATATATGTATACCTACCTGTACTATGGCTAATTCAAACGGCTAAAATAAAGTTAAGGAGATAAACATGAAGCGATGGATACTTTTCCTTATATTAAGTGTCTTCTTAATAGGTTGTGCTAAAACGAAAATTGTGGATGACATTGACTTAGTTCAAGTTGCGGCATATGATACCGAAGCAGAAGGTAAGCTAAAAGGAACCTTTGCGATTTCAGCTTATAAAGGAGGCGGGGAAGGTGAAACAAAAATCTATTCAGCATCAGGCCAGACTGGTAGAGAAGTTCTTGCAAGAGCATCCGAAAAATCTTCTGGACCTCTAGAGTTGGGGCAATTGCGTGTTATTATATTTAATGAAAAAATAATTGAAAAGGGAATGCAGGAAATTTTAGAGACTTTGAACCGAAATCCTAGTGTAGGAAATGCAATTTATTTAGCAATTACAAATGTAAAAGGGGAATCACTATTAAAGGGGAACTATTCTAAAGAAAAAGAAATTGCTTCCTATCTATCCTCTTTACTGGAGCAAAATATGGACAATGGAACGCAGCCCAAAACAAATTTTTTTATGTTTTTAAACCAACTTAATGATGATGCGAGAGATTCCTATTTACCGATAATATCTAAAAAAGGTAACGTGTTGGAGTTAGATGGAATAGCACTTTTTAAAAGATGTAAAATGGTTGATAAAGTGAACCCTAAAGATTTATTTGTATTTAAATTGTTGACAGATAATTTTAAACAAGGTACATACCAATTCAAACTACCTGGTTCTTCAAATACTTACGCTACGATAGAGAATATAAAAGCTAGAACAAAATATAAGATGGAGGGGAATAGTAAGCATCCATTCGTAAATGCTCATATTCAAGTTAAAGCTGAAATTCAAGAATTTACAAAAACAAAAAATCTAGATAATCCTAAAGAAATAAAAAAATTAGAAAAAATTATGGAAAAAGAAATAGAAAAAAAAGCAACTACATTGATAAAGAGATTTATTAAAAAAGACACAGATCCTATAGGACTTAGAAAGCTTGGTAGAACTCACGTAAGAAAATGGAACAGTCAAGAATGGGAAGAATCCTATAAAGATTTACGTTTTCGTGTAACAGCTGATGTAAGAGTAACCCAATCTGGTGTCACAGAATAAATCAAATAAGATATGGGAAATTTTAATAAAAAATATAGTCTCGCAGGAGATTAGGGAGAAGAGAAACGATTAACAAAGAATTTCATAAACATTAAGATGCTTTGTTAATCGTTTTTATACCTGTAGCTTTATCACTTATAGTAATCATAATTATAATAAAAGAACAACGAAACAAATTCCCGATACCACATAATTATAAGAGGACAATAAAGCATCAAGATATAATGTATGCTTTGTCTGGAAAAAAGAATTAAGTACTTCAAGGTTAAATACTTAACTTTAAAATAGTAAATTCGTTGCTTGTAGCACTTCAACTAGACTGTGTCCCCGAAAGTTAGAAAGGTCGGTTTGTTAAGTAGCCTCTAGGGAATGAGCCTAGTACAATACCGGATTCATTCCCTTTTATTTTTCCTTGATTCTTTCATGATTATAGTACTTTATATACTTTGCTAATTCTTGTTTGAATTCTGTTATACTTTCAAATTCTCTCGATACAGAAATAGACATACAAAAACGCCATTCTTTCTTATAAATCTACAGAAAGAATGGCGTATTCTTCAAAAGTGAGTTCCTTTATTGAAAAGCTTTAGTTCTATATGACAGATAAAAGGGCAAGCAATGCTAAAATAGCGAGAAGTCCTTGTTTCATGATAATTGATTTATTGGATGTGAGACCTCCGAAAATAGCTGCTACCCCACACAAATGATGAAAAATAATTGAATCATATAACCAATGGGATTGTTTCCAAGTATAAGTCCCCAAATGAGGCCAGCTGCTAAGAATCCATTATATAAACCGTTTACAAATTAATTGTCTAAGTATTTCTAAGTTTAAAGAGTGCAGTGTCTTCGTTTTTTATTGAATTAACTTTTACATGTTGGTTCAATATTTTCTATTCTCTTGGAACTTAGTTCTCGTTTACTTCTCACAAAAGCAATAAAATCTATTATCTCTTCTGTTGACAGTGCTTCTCCATCTACTAAAAGTGTTGCATCTGGATCGTTTAGGAGTCTTGTAATATCAATTACATCTTTGTTTTGATGTGAATGTTCAATTCGACCTAATATATAATCTACAGATGTATCAAATAAATCGGCTATTTTAGATAAAGATTGTAATGAAGGTAATCTATAACCATTTTCATAACCAGCATAGGTGCTTTTCGCAATCCCAAGTCGATCTGCTGTCTCTTGTAAGGACCATTTTTGATTTTTTCTTAATTTAGATAAACGTTCCAGCATTCGTCTCATACCCCATCTAATTTTATTAAATTAATTATAGCATAGAAAAAGAATCAAGAATAGAAAAAAAGTACGCGTATTGAATACAAAATCTTGATTAATTCAAATTAAGTTCTATAATGATAAATATAAATACGCATTACGCGAACGATATATCGTTGTTTATTTTATGGAGGGGTTGTGTATGAAGAAAATTTTATTACTTGCAACTGGTGGGACAATTGCATCTGTGGAGGGGAATGAGGGGCTTGTTCCAGGATTGTCTGCTGAGGAATTATTGAATTATTTTTCGAAGTCTTCTCGAAACTTAGAAATAGATTGCAAAATCTTAATGAATATTGATAGTACCAATATGCAACCTGAGCACTGGAAAGAAATAGCTAATGCTGTTTTTAATCACTATGATGACTATGACGGGTTTGTGATTACACATGGAACGGATACGTTAGCTTATACATCTTCCGCGTTATCTTATATGCTGCAAGGTTTAAGAAAACCAGTTGTTTTAACAGGCTCACAAGTACCTATTAGTTTTAAAAAGACAGATGCAAAGAAAAATGTAGCTGATGCTCTTAGATTTGCCTGTGAGGATGTTGGCGGTGTGTTTATTGTTTTTGATAGTAGGGTGATTATTGGGACGAGAGCAGTTAAAATGCGAACAAAAAGTTATGATGCATTTGAAAGTGTGAATTATCCATATGTTGCTGAGGTAAATGAAGATGAAGTGAAATATCATTGGAAGCCAACGTCCCCCCATAATGAACTTTCAATAAATACTAATTTATGTACGGATGTTTTTCTTATGAAATTGTATCCAGGTACAAAGCCAGAGATATTTGATTGCTTAAAAGATTTGTATAAAGGAATTATTATTGAAAGTTTTGGAAACGGTGGATTACCTTTTGAAGGAAGGAACTTGCTTTCGAAAATTCAAGAGTTGACTGAAATGGGGATTGCTGTAGTGATTACTACTCAATGCCTGGAAGAAGGAGAAGACATACTTCTCTATGAAGTAGGACGGAAAGTGGCACAACATCAAGTAATATTGTCTGGAGATATGAATACGGAAGCCATCATAGCAAAATTGATGTGGGCGCTTGGGAAAACTAATAAATTAGAAGAGATTAAAAAAATTATTGAAGAGCCTTTAGTCTACGATTTAACAATAAAATCTGATAAGGATTGGTAATGACTTCATATGATTTATTTAGGTTTTACATTTAATATGGGGGAGAAATTAAAATGGCAATGACAAACAAGAACGTGCGAGTGGAGAATGATTTTTTGGGAGGAAAGGAATTACCTATTGAGGCATATTACGGAATTCAGACTTTACGCGCTGTTGAAAATTTCCCGATTACAGGGTATAAAATTCATGAAAGTTTAATTAGAGCGTTCGCAATTGTAAAAAAAGCTGCAGCGCTTGCGAATACAGATGTAGGAAGATTGGAATTAAACAAGGGCGGTGCGATCGCAGAAGCTGCTCAAGAAATTCTTGATGGAAAATGGCATGATCATTTCATCGTAGATCCAATCCAAGGCGGAGCGGGTACTTCAATGAACATGAATGCAAATGAAGTCATTGCCAATCGTGCTCTTGAATTATTAGGAATGGAAAAGGGAGACTATCACTATATTAGTCCAAATAGTCATGTAAATATGGCCCAATCAACAAATGATGCATTCCCAACGGCGATTCATATCGCAACGTTAAATGCATTAGAAGGCTTATTACAAACGATGGGTTATATGCATGATGTATTTGAATTAAAAGCCGAACAGTTCGATCATGTGATTAAAATGGGACGTACACATTTACAAGACGCTGTGCCAATTCGCCTTGGACAAGAATTTAAAGCGTACTCACGTGTACTTGAACGTGATATGAAACGCATTCAGCAATCACGTCAACACTTATATGAAGTGAACATGGGAGCAACTGCAGTTGGTACAGGCTTAAATGCAGATCCAGAATATATTGAAGCAGTTGTAAAACATTTAGCTGCAATTAGTGAATTACCGCTTGTTGGTGCAGAAGATTTAGTAGATGCGACGCAAAATACGGATGCTTATACTGAAGTATCTGCAGCACTTAAAGTATGTATGATGAATATGTCTAAAATTGCGAATGACCTTCGCTTAATGGCATCAGGTCCACGTGTTGGTTTAGCGGAAATTATGTTACCAGCTCGTCAACCAGGTTCATCTATTATGCCAGGGAAAGTAAACCCTGTTATGCCAGAGGTAATTAATCAAATTGCGTTCCAAGTCATTGGTAATGACCATACAATTTGCCTTGCTTCAGAAGCAGGACAGTTAGAATTAAACGTGATGGAACCAGTACTTGTTTTCAACTTACTTCAATCGATTAGCATTATGAATAACGGTTTCCGTGCCTTTACAGATAATTGCTTAAAAGGAATTGAAGCGAATGAAGATCGCTTAAAAGAGTATGTTGAGAAAAGTGTAGGAATTATTACAGCCGTGAACCCTCATATCGGTTATGAAGCAGCAGCTCGCGTTGCGAAAGAAGCAATTGCAACAGGTCAATCCGTTCGAGAACTTTGTGTGAAAAATGGTGTATTGTCACAAGAGGACTTAGAATTAATTCTAGATCCATTCGAAATGACACACCCAGGGATTGCAGGAGCAATTCTTTTAAAGAAAAATTAAAAGAAGAGGGGGGACAAGTCCCTCCTCTTTGTTTACAATATAGGAAGATTATAAGTAAGTATACAGTGGCGTTTAATGGTTTATAGAAACAAAATTAAGAGGAGCAGAAATATGATCAACACCACTTTTAAATAAAGAGGATTTATTAAAATATCCTATCATGTTAACAACAAGTTTACATGAATCTTTATAAATAACTATGACCAGCCATGAATCAATAGTTGGCCATAATGATCTTAAAGACCCATATCTTTTAATCCAGGACTATGCTCATTTGGTATTTCAGGAAGTTCTGGTACAGGAAAACCTTTTGGCGGGTCAGTTACTGCTAATGTTCCTTTGTTTCTACTTGGTGATTCACCTTGGAATATTTCTCCCATTCTTGTTGGATCTAAACTAAAATTAAATTGTGCGTTATGGAATCCCATGTCTACATACTTTCTGCACTCTGGGTATTTATTAATATCATAGTTCGGCACAGGGAAGAGTTTCCCCCATTCAACACCCAATGTCTC
This sequence comes from Bacillus sp. JAS24-2, assembly GCF_008274905.1. Lineage (NCBI taxonomy): Bacteria > Bacillati > Bacillota > Bacilli > Caryophanales > Bacillaceae > Bacillus > Bacillus sp. JAS24-2. Next base: position 2,909,490 of record NZ_CP031068.1, on the reverse strand, counting down.
TAAAGCTTTTGCGAAAGCATTTTGATGTGCATTATCACGTACAATTAAAAATGCAAGTGTTTCTCTAAAAGTTTGATTGGAACTCATTTCATAAATTCTAGTTTTTTGAAGTACACCTGTAGATTCAAGTACTACGTTATCTAATAAATCGCTAATTAAATTCCCATGACTATATACCCAAGATCCATTCCATGGGTTGCCAGCTGCATCAACAGGCAATGAACTTTGAGCACCTACAATAAAGTGGTGAGGATTTGCATGTTTAACCGCTTCATCAAGTGGTGCGTTGTCAATACCAGCATTTCCTGGCGTAGGTTCACCAGATCCAGTTAATAGTTGATTAATTGTATGTTGTACAAGTTCTACATGGCTTATTTCCTCTAAAAAAACACCTCGAAGTAAATCACGATATTGCTTCTCTTTACCTCTAAAATTTGAGCTTTGGAAGAAGTATTGCATCATTGTACGCATTTCGCCATAATGCCCACCTAATATTTCTTGTAAAACTTTTGCGGCAGCTGGATCTGGTTTGTCCGGCTTGATAATATTAATCAGTTCTTCTTTATAATAAAACATGAAGTACACCTCTTTTAAGTTAGTTAACATTGTTATCGTGTCCGCTATTTGGTTACTTAATACTTTAATTCATGTTTTTACCAATTAATTATTATCTCAAAATGAAAAATTTTTGAAAATAACTATTTTAGATGTGAGATGAAAATAGGGGATAGATACTTAGCATTTAATAAAAAAAGATAAGATTACGAAATGTAATCTTATCTTTTCATTAAGAATAATGAATTGTAGCTTCAAGGCTTCAGAATGACTTTTATACAATCATCTTCACGATTATTAAAAATTTGATAACCGTAGCTCGCTTCTTCAAGGGGGATTTTGTGTGTAATAATCTCTTTTGGATCAAATTCTTTATTTGTTATTTTTTCAAATAGTTCTGGCATAAAATGAATGACAGGTGCTTGTCCCATTTTAAGATTAATATTTCTAACCCAAAATGCTCCGAGTGGAAATGCATTATAATTGCCACCATAAACGCCAGTCATTTGAACCGTTCCATATTTTCTTACAGCTTTCGTAGCAATTTGAATAGGGCCGAGAGTTCCGCCTTGTAATTTCAATTTTTGTTCCAGAAATTCTAGTGGCGATTTTTTTCCATCCATTCCCACGCAATCAATGACTACATCAGCACCGCCATGTGTAATTTCCTTTAAATGTTCTCCCATATCTGGAAATTTTGTAAACTCAAATACCTCAACGTTGTTAATCTTTTTTGCATAATTCATCCGATAATCTAAGTAATCCACTGCAATTACACGTTTAGCGCCTTGCATCCAAGCAAATTTTTGTGTCATTAATCCAACAGGTCCACAACCAAGGACGATAACAGTATCACCTGGCTTAACGCCTGCGTTTATTACACTCCAATAGGCTGTAGGTAAAACATCTGATAAAAATAGTAGGGATTCATCTTCAAGCTCGCATGATTCCGGTATAACAAATGGAGTAAAATTTCCAAATGGAACTTTTAAATATTCTGCTTGTCCGCCTGGATGATTACCAAATTTCTCCGTATAACCAAAGTATCCACCAGAATCGTAATGAGGGTTTGAGTTATCACATTGACTTTCCATTTCATGTTGGCAATAGAAACAATGTCCACAAGAAACGTTGAAGGGGATGACAACACGATCGCCTTTTTTCACTTTAGTGACATCTGGCCCGACTTCTTCAACGATTCCCATTGGTTCATGGCCGATAATGTATCCTTGAGGTAAGGGCATGTTACCTTGATATAAATGTAAATCAGAACCGCAAATAGCGGTTGAAGTAATTCTTACAATAATATCATCTTTTTTCTCTAACTTTGCATCATCAACTTGTTTAACTTGTACTTGATTTGGTCCTTGATAGGTTACAGCTTTCATCTCATATCTCCTTTTGGATTATGTCTCAAAACATAATTTTATTTAATTTCTTGTTGAAATAGAAATCTTGCTTTTATTTACTGAAGGGAATTAGGAAGTATACATAGTGTTGTTATGAAAGTATGTTATATCAGTTATTCTTTCTTATATGTTTTGCCCTACTTTAAGAAAAAAATCAATTTTTATTCATAATCTAATTTCCATAAAAAGGATAATTATTATTTCATAATTTGTAGCATATTAAAAACATCGGAGGTGAAATAAGATGGCAAACAATAATAGTGGAAGTCGTAATGAATTGTTAGTTCGAGGTGCTGAACAAGTTCTTGATCAAATGAAATATGAAATTGCACAAGAGTTTGGTGTACAACTTGGTGCAGATACAACAGCTCGTGCAAACGGATCTGTTGGTGGCGAAATTACAAAACGTTTAGTAGCAATGGCTGAACAACAACTTGGTGGTAGAGCTAACCGCTAAGTAAATTGGCTTAAAATATAGCAAATATGTAAATCAATTTCTTTTGTGTATTCATAAAAATAAAAAACCTTATATTAAACAGATACTCACTCAAAGATTATTGATAATCTTCTTTCATAATCTTTGAGTATTTAATTTGTAAACTACTTTCCTAAACAATAAACACGCGGTGTTGGAAAGGTGTTTTCCATGCATAGTAGAAAATCTTTTGCAGGAAAAAGCATACTTAAAAATTTGATTTCAATATTGAAATCAATATTTATTATGATATTTTCGAAAGGTAGGAATTTAAAAATGGGTATATTAAGTGGAAATCCTCAAAATGAACCGTTACATTACGGTGAAGTATTTGACATTTGGAGTTATCTTCTTGCTGCACAGGGTGCAATTGCAAGTCATCAAGTATTTATGAATCATACAGGTGATGAAGATTTGAAGAAGTTTTTAGAAGGCTTAATTGAAAATGATATGAATTCGGAAATAGAAGAATTAAAAGCTCTTTTAAAGATTAATGGCGTAGCATTACCGCCTGCTCCTCCAGAACGACCAGTTGCATCTATCGAAGACATTCCCCCAGGGGCACGTATTAATGATGTTGAAATAGCAGCAGCTGTTTCTACAGGATTAGCAGCTGGGCTTGTGACATGTAGTCAAGTGATGGGAAAATGTCTTCGAGAAGATGTAGGGATGCTATTTGGCCAATTTCATATGAAAAAAGCGCAGGCAGGTGTAACTCTGCTACGTTTAAGTAAGAAAAAAGGGTGGGTAGTTCCACCTCCGTTACATGTAAGAAATTCTGATCAAGCTTAATAAACAAAAATAAAAAAGTGGCATTGGCCACTTTTTTATTTTTTAGATGTATCCTCAAGCTTGGATTTATTTATTGTGGAAGAATCTATATATTCATCTGATATTTCCATAGCATATTTATCATGATGAATATGATTGCGATTTTTTAATTCATCGTCGTTACGTAGCACTAGCCTCTTCATATAAATATGGAAGAAAACTTCTGTTCCACCAATAATTAAAGCGGCTATAAATGAAGAAAGTCCAATGTTACGAGTAGCATCTAAATTAGTAAACAAGGATGTTAGTAACCAAGTTCCGAAAAAGCTTAAGCCGAAATCTGCCATTGTAGCAATCATATTTCCGTATTTAGGTAAAATGAAGAGGTCTCCGATTAAATAGGCAGCTCCCGTAAGAAAAAGAGAAATTAGAAATACTCTAGGAATTGAAATGCCTTGAAAGATACTGAGCATGATTAGCAATACTGCAGTTATCGCTGTGTATTTAATTAATAAGGCAACAATATGTTTCATCATTTTCCTCCATTGTTTAAACGTATATGGAATACAATATTTCATTAAAAACGGATTATGCTTTTATATAGCGTAACCCGTTTTAATCACCCCTTAATGGTAAGAAGTACAACCTGGGTAAGAAGCAGGCTTATACTATGGATAGTATTTGCGGAATATCGAGCTTTATTCATAAAGGGTAGTTCCATTCTTATAATAGAGATGTTGCCTAAGTACAGTGTTTTTTCATATTAAACTTAATATTCGTTGGTGTTTTGATTCATTAATATAAAAATAAACAAAGTATTTCCGCATTTAATGCATCTTTTTATCTATATATTTTCCGTAATCAGGTACAGCAATTTTATCAAATTCTTGAACCAGTGTTTTGAGGCTCGTTGATAGCAATTCACCTGACATTGGTATCCCATGTCCAGTAATAGCGACTAGAGGCTTTAATTCTTCTAATTTAATGACTGATTCTTTAGCGGCTTTCCAGTCTGTTGTTAAATAACGAGGAGGACCGCTTATTTCCTGTTCTTGAGTTATTACTTTATACAGATACTCCTGTTTCACTGTAACAAAAGCGTCCCCAGCAATTAAAGTTCGGTCTTTCTCTCGGAATAATGAAATCTGCCCAGGAGTATGCCCTGGTGTATGAATCCATCTAAACTCTGGCATATGGGGAACAGTTCCATCGATAGGTAGTGCTTTTACGCTATTTCCTAAATCAATCGGTTCATTAGGGAACAGGGGAGACATTTTCGCTACCATACCACCTTCAACTGTTGGATCTGGTTCAGGATAGCTTTGTTGTCCAGTCAAAAACGGTATCTCCATTTGATGGGCATAAACTGGAACATCCCAATATTTAATGAGTTCAATTATTCCTCCAACATGATCAAAATGCCCATGAGTTAAAATAATTGCTTTTGGACGGCTATTTGTACCAAATCGCTCCTCAGTAACAGAGATAATTTCATTTGCACATTTAGGCATTCCAGCGTCAACTAAAACAAAATCATCGGTATGCGGATTCCCAACAAAACATATGTTGACGATTTGAATCGTGTAGCAAAATAAATCAGGCAATACTTCGATGCCGTGACCACTTTCAATTGAAGTTGCTGGAATAAACTTGTAATCACTTCCATAATTCATTTCCTTGTTCACCTTTTATCCCCCTTAATATGTTTCAATACGACATTATAGTTCCCTAATTTCTCAAATCCATTTTGGGAGATTTGAGAAAAGAATTAGTGGGGATTACAAAAAACAAAAATTAAGGTGGAGACATATCAATTTATATAAAGTGCAAACAGAAAATATTGATTTCACAAGTGTAGTTTTTACTATTTTTTGAGGAGGGGTTATGAGTTAATAAAAGGTTCATCTGAATATTTTAATGTAGGTTTATAAAGAATACAGAACAGTAGCTAATAGAAATCCATTAAATGAGGCGATTACTTGTACCGATGCTTTTCATAATCAAAGGATATTTAAGTTTTGTGATGTAATTGAGATTGATTAAATTATGCTTTTCAATAGCTATTAACAGCCCTTTCAGTGATACTAATATCTCTTACTAGCTATATGATATATTCTATTTTTTTATCTAACTAACGCTCTTAGTGTAGCTGGTGTCCTTGCATTAAGTACTTCATGGTTTTTATTCATTTTCACATGTTTCATCCGAAAGAAAAACGGAAATCCCTTCTTTATTAGAGATAGGAAATTCCGGTTCATCTTTTTTATAAACAGTTCAATTGTATTTCAAATTCACATGATGATTCGGTAAATCACCTTGGATAAAGTAGGCTTTATTGATAGCGAATCTGTATTTCTTGATTGATTACCGCCTATTCCTCATACATCATTTTCCTCGTCATTCCACCGTCTACGACAAGGTTTATACCTGTAACAAAATCATTTTCACTGGCTGTTAAATACAGACAGGCTCGTGCAATATCATCTGGTGTTCCTACACGCTTTGATAGGTGCTGTTCATGATCAATTTTACTTAATTTTGAATAATCTCCTGTTTCAATCCAACCTGGGGAAATAGCATTCACGGTAATCCTATCTTCGCTAAATGAGGCTGCGAGCGCATGTGTAATAGCAACGATCCCACCTTTTGTGGCAGCATAAGATTCTGAATTTGGCTCAGACATAATCGCCCTTGTAGAGGCAATATTCACGATAGATCCACCTTCTTTGTTATGACGCATATACTTTGCTGCTTCACGTGAACCCAAGAAAACGCTTCTTAGGTTTGTGCTTATTACATCGTCCCATTCTTCTAGCGAAATATCGTAAGGAGACTTGAATAACTCTTTTCCTGCATTATTAATTAAAATATCTATCTGACCGTATGTTTGATTAGCTACTTCCATTAATCGAATAATATCTGTTTCCAGCCTTACATCTGTTTGTACGAAAAGTGCTTCTTTACCCTGTTCTTTCATCTTAGTAACTGTTTTTGCACCTGCTTTTTCGTCTATATCTGCTAAAATAACATTGGCCCCTTTTTCTGCATAGTGTAAAGCGATTCCTCTCCCGATTCCATTTCCAGCCCCTGTTATGATCACTGATTTATTAGAAAAATCCATTGTAATTACACTCCTTTTAAAAAAATATAATAATATAACATACAAAAATTATCCTTCTGCATAAGCAATAGTTAATTGATTATGCCAGTATTTTTATTCTTCACTAATAAAAGGAGTAATTATCTTTTTTTCATAAGAAGATAACACAATATTCGTTGATGGCGTACCATATTGCATTGAATCATCAATAAATTGTTCTAAACTTTCTACAGAATGTGTTGCTATTTTGACAATATAGCTAATTTCTCCTGCTACTCTGTAACACTCAAGTACATCTGGATGATTGTAGCAAAAGTTAGATAATGATTTACAATTTGTTGATTTAAACAGTATAAGTGCAGAAATTGGACGATTTATTTTTTTTAGAGAAACATGTGCATGGTAACCTTCAATAATTTGTTGTTCCTCTAACTTTCGTACTCGCTCAGTTACTGACGGGGAAGATAAGTGAACCGCTTCCGCTAAATCCTTCATTGAAATTTTTGCATTTGACTGTAATAGTCCCACGATTTTTTTATCAATTTGATCCATAAAATATCCAACCTTTTTTTATAAAATAGAATAACCTAAATTCTTTATAAAATAAAGTAAAACAATTAAATATCCTTACTGAACTTATTTATCAGCCTTCTATACTTGTATAAAATAAGGGTAGAAGGAGGCGGTTTACGATATGAAAAAGATTTTATTATTATTAGCTGACGGGTTTGAAGCAGTAGAAGCTAGTGTATTTACAGATGTACTAGGCTGGAATAAATGGGAGGGAGATGGATCAACCGAGGTCGTAACAGTTGGTCTTCGGAATAAATTAACTTGTACTTGGAATTTTACTGTCATACCGGAAAAAACGGTTGATGATATTCAATTAGATGAATTTGATGCACTAGCTATTCCAGGAGGATTTGAAGAGGCTGGTTTTTATCGGGATGCATACAGTAGAGAATTCTTACATGTTATTCAACATTTTTATGCCAAGCAGAAGCCTATTGCCAGTATTTGTGTTGCATCATTAACGCTTGGAAAAAGTGGAATTCTTGTAGGTAAAAAAGCTACCACATACAGTCATCCAACGAGTAAACGAAAAGAGCAGTTAAAGAATTTTGGTGCAATAGTACAAAATGATTTAATAGTACAAGATGGAAATATTATTACATCATCAAATCCAGGCACAGCTTTTGATGTTGCGTTTTTATTACTTGAAAAATTAACATCTAAAAAGAATGCTGAACATGTAAAGGATCTTATGGGATTTTAGGCATTTATCTTCTTATGAGTTTTTGATGCTTGCTAGAAGTAATGTGAAAAGTCGCCGTGCTCTAGTTCTATTTGCTGAATCCGAGGAAAAAGAAAAAGGGTTTGATTATTACAATACTTATAATAGGAGAATTTTTATGATTATAACACTTTTCACATATATTTTGTTAGGTTTATCTTTAGCAATACCCGCAGGTGCTATGACAGTCCAAATGACGAAACAAGGAATGAGAAATGGTTTCGTACATGGTTGGTTTGTAGGTATAGGAGGAATGACTGTAGATTTATCTTTAATAGTCCTGATTTATCTAGGGTTCTCTAGTGTATTAACCAATCCGTGGGTAGAAACAGTTATGTGGCTCCTAGGTTTTATATTTTTAATGTTTATTGGAATAGAAAGCATTAAAGAAGCAAAGTCGGAAGTTAACATAGATGGAGAAGATCCTAATAAATCTTTATTATCAGCTTATTTATCTGGTTTTATGATTGCTATATCACCGGCTAATATTGTATTTTGGATAGGGGTCTTTGGCCCGGTTCTCGTTTCTTCATTAGGTAATGCAAGTACATCTACATTTATATTAATAGCTGTAGGTATTTTATTAGGTATCTTTATGCATGATATGATCTTATTAAGCTTTGTTCATTTTACTAGACGTTTTCTAAATCCAACCTTTATTAAAAGAGTATCTATATTTGCCGCAATAGTCCTATTCGGATTTAGTGGTTATTTTGGTTACGAGTTTATAAAACAAGTAATGACTTTTATCTCAAAAGCATAGTTCTTATAAACTTAAATAGGGTGGTTATAAGGTAAATGAAAAAGATACGTATTTTAAACGTAACGTAATTGTAAATATGTTATATCACGTAGGCAACCCCTTAGGAATTCATTGATTCCTGAGGGGTCTTTAAATTCTTTACACGTAGCCTCTACTATAATTGATGGTGTATGAGCTTAGCTCAATAGCGATGGGGTACTACCCGCATTTTAACGAAAATATACGCTAAGCAAATTTCGATATAAAAGAAGCCGAATTTTCTACTTTAAGAAACTTTCGGTTTCAATTCGTTATGACATTGCTCTATGTTGTTATAGATATATAATTTAATTAAAGTTTCAATTAGTTTAGATCATCAAAAATAATGTCTTTTTTATCTAAATTTCTTAGAACTTATATATGAGATGAATATTAATTTATAAGCATTAAATATTTGTGAAGATTTAATTGACGAACATATTTTTTTGACTTTTATTGAAAGTGGATTACACTATAAAAATTTTAGAGAATGGCTATCTATATAAAAATTACATAACAGTAGCTAATATAAATCCATTAAATAAGACGATTACTTGTACGGATGCTTTTCATAATCAAAGAATGTTTAAGTTTGGAGATGTAATTGAAGTGGATTAGAGGGGGAGAAATAAAAATAGTTATCTCTTCCTAACTTAATTATATCATGTAAATCAAGTTCGAAATAGACTGTTTATTCGTATTGACTCCTGCTACAATCAAGAACACATGCATAGTAAGGAGAGATGTTACATGAGTTCTTTCGTTCTCGATTTTCAGGAAATAGAAAACACGCAGCTTTCGCTCGTCGGTGGAAAAGGTTTGAATTTAGGGGAGTTATCAAGCGTTCAAGGGTTACAAGTACCCGAAGGTTTTTGTGTTACAACGGTAGGATATGAAAAGGCTATCGAGCAAAATGAAGAGCTTCAAACTTTGTTGCAGCAGCTAACAAAGTTGAAAATGGAAGAGCGTGCTCAAATTGGTGAAATGAGTAAGAAGATTAGAGAAGTCATTATGGCAGTAGAAATCCCTACTGATGTAGTGGAAGCAGTAGCTCATTATCTCTCACGTTTTGGAAATGAACATGCGTATGCCGTGCGTTCTAGTGCGACGGCTGAAGATTTACCGTATGCTTCATTTGCAGGTCAACAAGATACGTATTTAAATATTATCGGAGAAGAAGCGATTTTACAGCATGTAAGAAAGTGCTGGGCGTCTTTATTTACAGAGCGAGCAGTTACGTACCGCATGCAAAATGGTTTTGAACATAATCAAGTTTCTATATGTGTTGTCGTTCAAAAAATGGTTTTCCCTGAGGCTTCGGGCATTTTATTTACGGCTGATCCAATTACTTCTAACCGAAAGGTGTTATCAATTGATGCCAGTTTTGGACTTGGTGAGGCATTAGTATCGGGTCTGGTCTCTGCCGATAATTATAAAGTAAAAGAAGGCGAAATTTCAGAAACGATGATAGCGACTAAAAAAATAGCTATTTATGCTGTAAAAGAGGGCGGAACAGAGACGAAACAGATTGATCCGGTTCAGCAAAAACTTCAAACATTGTCTGAACAACAAATTTTACAACTAGCACAGATCGGAAGACAAATCGAAGCTTATTTTGGTTGTCCGCAAGATATTGAATGGTGCTTAGTTGATGATACAATTTATATAGTCCAAAGCAGACCGATTACGACTTTATATCCAATTCCAGAAGTAAATGATGGGGAAAATCACGTGTATATATCAGTTGGTCACCAACAAATGATGACCGATGCGATGAAACCACTTGGGTTATCTTTTTTCTTGTTAACAACTAGTGCCCCTATGCGTAAAGCGGGAGGCAGGTTATTTGTCGATGCTACGCAACAATTAGCTTTACCTGCTAGCAGAGATTACTTAATAAACACTTTAGGAAAATCGGATCCACTCGTAAGAGATGCATTAACGACTATAGTTGAGCGAGATAATTTTATTAAATTATTACCAGATGATGAAAAAGGGAAGAGTGTTGGTAAAAGTGTGCCACCTGCAAATTCTCAACCAGAAATTGAAAATGATCCGGCAATCGTTACAAATTTAATACAGAATAGTCAAGCATCAATCGAAGAGTTAAAACGAAACATACAAACGAAATCAGGGCTGGATGTACTCCATTTTATTTTAGAAGACATTCAGCAATTAAAGAAAGTATTATTTAACTCGCAAAGTATAGCTATTATTATGGCAGGTATGAATGCTTCATCATGGATTAATGAAAAGATGGAACAATGGCTAGGGGAAAAGAATGCAGCAGATGTACTTTCACAATCTGTACAAAATAATATTACTTCAGAAATGGGTTTAGCATTATTAGATGTTGCAGATGTGATTCGGCCGTATCCAGAAGTCATTGCGTATTTACAGCATGTAGAAGATGACAGCTTTTTAGATGAATTAATTCAGTTTAAAGGCGGGGAAACAGTTCGGGATGCAATCGATGCCTTTCTAAATAAATATGGAATGAGATGCAGCGGAGAAATCGACATTACGAAAACGCGCTGGAGTGAACAGCCAGCTACAATTATACCGATGATTTTAAATCATATAAGGGACTTTGAATATGGTGCTAGTAAACGGAAGTTTGAAGAAGGGCTGCAGGAAGCTTTGAAAAAAGAAGAAGAGCTGTTAGAGCGATTGCAGCACTTGCCGGGTGGGGAACAAAAAGTAGAAGAGACGAAGAGAATGATTTGTAACCTCCGCAATTTCATCGGTTATCGTGAATATCCGAAATACGGCATGATTCATCGTTATTTCATATATAAGCAGGCATTACTGAAAGAAGCAGAGAAACTTGTGAAAAATAATGTTCTGGATGAAATAGAAGATATATACTATCTAACTTTTGAAGAACTTCACGAAGTCGTCCGCACAAATAAACTAGATTACGAGCTTATTCATCAACAAAAAAATGAGTACAAATTATATGAAAAACTAACGCCGCCGCGAGTTATGACGTCTGATGGAGAAATCATTACAGGTAAATATAAACGAGAAAATCTCCCGGCCGAAGCAATTGTAGGTTTGCCTGTTTCTTCAGGAGTGATTGAGGGGAGAGCTCGCGTTATTTTAAACATGGAAGAAGCGAATTTAGAAGAGGGCGATATATTAGTTACAGCTTTTACTGATCCGGGCTGGACACCATTGTTTGTGTCTATAAAAGGGTTAGTCACTGAAGTTGGCGGACTTATGACGCACGGAGCAGTAATTGCACGTGAATATGGATTACCGGCAGTCGTTGGAGTAGAGAATGCTACGAAATTAATAAAAGACGGACAACGAATTCGGGTACATGGAACAGAAGGGTATATTGAAGTGTTGTAATGAAATAAAAGAACATCCGCTATTATAGTGGATGTTCTTTTATTATATAGCTGACTTATTTCTTTAAGCCAGCCGCATAAAAAGGTCCATGAACTGCGATTGTTGATAATATGAACAATAATGTTCGTACGCAAATATTAGAAGGGTTAAAAGCAAAAGGAGATACTGTAACAACAGATCAAGCTGCGAAATTAGTAACACCTATTGTAAAGAACGTGAAAAATATGAATGAGGTCGGCAAAAATAGTGCGAACGGTAACTCACCAATATCATTGTTCCAGCCGTTATGGATTGCAAGTTTAGCTAGTGCAGCGATTATTTTTATTGCGATTTGTAAAATGCCAGTAAGCTCAAGAAAAGAAAACTTTCTGTTAAAAGTAAACCAAATCGTAACAGGAGCTATTGCGACACTTGTAATTGGATTTGGTCTTACATGGATTGCGGATGGGATGGTAGGGTTAAATATTTCGAACTTCACGGATACAGCTCTATTCTTATCCATTACTTCTTTTAGTTTCTTCTTAATGATATCTGCGGTACTTTCATTGGTTGGGCTAAAAGGAATCGGTTTATTCGCTTTATTACTATTCTTCGGGGCGCCGTTACTATCATTAGCACCTGAGATGTTGTCTCCGTTTTATCAAGACTGGGTTTACTCATGGTTACCAATGAAATTTATGATTGAAGGCCTAAGAGAAATCTTCTTCTTCGGAAAAGGGTTAAGTTGGAATACTCCTGTTACTGTACTCGTTTGGATTGGTATAGTAAGTATGGTTACTATATTAGCAACTGCATTCAAACGTAGTGTAGTAAAAGGGCATAAAACAGAATTGAACGCTTAAAAAAAAGCCGTTTCACTAATTAGTGAAACGGCTTTTTTTGATGAAATCTATAAGCTGAAGAATGAATATTTGCTGATAATAAAGTTTGTTAATTTTTCTGGCTTTTCCTCAATGTAAACACCTAATTGTTGAAAAGTGTTATGTTTAGAATTAAGTCGGGATCTCTAAAGGTCACGTACATTCCAGACAATCTCACCACGTTCGTCATCCCACGTACTGTGATGACGCTTAAATCCTATCTTTTCTAGTACCCGGAGGGAAGCGATATTCCAAGCACCTACAGTCGACCAAAGTCTTTGGCGCCCAGTAGCAATCGCCGCGTCCAGTACAACAGATGCCGCCTCAGTCGCATAACCTTTACCATGAGCGCTGCGGAACAACTCGTATGCAATCTCCGGCTCTTCAAGTGTGGAACGACCGATAATCAAGCCGCAGTATCCGATGAAATCGCCTTCGTCTCTTCTTCGAATAGTGAGAAGGGAAATGCCATTTTCATCTGCCTTCTTACGCATCTCAATAAGCCGTTTACGAACGGAGTCGAGGGTCGGCATGTCCACACCACGTTCGCCAATTAATTTCCTCATCCAAACTGAATCGGATTCCTCCCACATACTCAGGTCAAGTCGTTCGGTTTTTAGCTGGAACTCCATAGTTTTAAATAAAGATGGCATAGTGGAACCTCCTAATTATGTCACTTAACTCATAATAGCTTCGCACCGCATCATGTTGAACCAATCGTTGATTCGCGAATTTATTTTCTTAACTCCCGCGAGAGTTTATAGCAACAGTATACAATAGTATTATTTTATGCATAAGCAATTCCTTTGCAAAATAGACCCTTTTCTCAAACTTTTCTTTCATTCTAAAGCCGTCCCGTTAAATACACAGGCTCCTACTATTTCTAAATGCATAAAATGTTAAGCGAAAGTATGGGGGGATACGATGTATAATTCAAATTATTATGATTGGTATAGGCAAAATGATAAGTTGATTAGTGATATTGAAAAAGCTATAAATGGAGAGTATAGCGCCATAAGCTGCTATGCAAAATTAGCGAATATGGCTCCAAATCAAGTAGAACAAAAACAAATTCTTGAAATTCGTAATGATGAAATAAAGCATTTCCACAACTTTGTACAAATTTATACGAACTTAACTGGAAGGCAGCCGAAACCACAAATTACTGAAGACTGCCCAAATACGTATTTACAAGGATTAGAGTTTGCTATACAAGATGAACAAAAAACAGTAGATTTTTATTTGGAAATTTCAGATGAGACATCGGATGTACATTTGAAAGAGTTGTTACGGAGAATAGCTGCGGATGAACAAAATCATGCAGTATGGTTTTTATATTACTTTGTAAAGTCGAAGTGAGCATTAAGAATGAACGGCTAATGTGGTGCATATATTAGAAATTATTTTAAAAGGCAGTGCAACAATTGAATGAAATATTTAAATGTAAGCAAAAGGAAACCGTTTCGCTAGTAGTGGAGCGGTTTTTTATGATGTACATATGTATCGACAAAATATAGTAATTACATTTGATATATAATGTATGAAACGAAAATGAATAAGTTAGGAGCAAGCATATGAAAAGAGGGATTACAGTAGATATTCTAGATGGATATGATAATTTACTTTGGAAAGTATTAAAGCCAATTGATATTACTGTATTTGATTGGCAAGTCATGGGAAGGGAGGAAGCTTATATAATAATAGGGAATGAATTAGGTCCAGAATTATTTTCAGAAGATAACGAGATCATGGAAGGATCAGAATTAAAAAAGCTAATAAAAGATAACATATATTATCTTTTATTTTTAGATCTAAAAGCATGTCCAAAAGGAGAGGTACTAGGAGAAATTGCAACATTTGAAGAATTTAAGGAGAGTAAGTGTGAAGTAGTCGTATTAGTAGCGGATGGTGAGTATATACAAATTTATGCGAAAAACCAAGAAGAGATTGAAATGATGTATGAAAACGCAGTGAATAAAGGATTTTATGTAGAATATATTACAGATGAAAATGATGGAAGGACTCGTTTGTCAGTATGGTAGCAATTTGAAAGGGGAACGGCAATATGGAGAGAAATATAAGTAAAGAATATGCAATTCGAATTGCTACTGAAAATGAAAGTGATAGTATTATCATTTTATTAAAAGAAGTAGCACAATGGCTACAATATAAAGAAGTGGATCAGTGGCAGTATCTTTTAGGAGAGGAAGCTACGGCTGAAATACTAGAATGTATAAGAGAGAAATATACGTATATTGTTATGAAAGAAGATGAAATAGTTGGTACGATTACAGTTTCTCCTAAACAAAATGAATGGGATGAACATATTTTTGGTAAAGAGGAAGTTTCTAATTCATTATATATTCATAGATTTGCGGTGAAACGAAAATATAAGGGGAATGGAATAGGAGAGAGGGTTTTACGGTGGGTAGAAGAGAATGTGCAATGTGATAAAGAGTATTTGAAGTTAGATTGCGTGGGGCATAATCGTACGTTAAATGATTTTTATAAGAAAAATGGTTTTGAATATGTTGGAAGTACGGATGGGCTTAGTAAGTTTCAAAAGAAAAGGAGAATGTGAATGCATCCAATTAACGTAAGTTTAGTTGAAAAGTTAATACAGGAACAGTTTCCCGAATGGGCCCATTTAGAAGTGAAACCTGTAAAGTTTAGTGGGCATGATAATAGGACGTTTCACTTAGGGTATGAGATGAGTGTAAGATTGCCAAGTGATGCAGCATATGCACCGCAAGTAGAGAAAGAAAATAGTTGGCTTCCTATATTAAGTAAGGGGCTTTCTTTACCGATTTCTACCCCACTTGCGAAAGGAAATCCGTCTGAAGCGTATCCATTGCCTTGGTCTATTAATAAGTGGATAGAGGGAGAAACAGTTACGAAACAAAACGTTCGGGATTTAAATGAATTTGCGGCGGACTTAGGATCTTTTTTAGTAGAATTGCAATCTATTAATGCGAGTAACGGACCTTTAGCTGGAACACATAATTTTTACCGAGGCGGACTTATATCTGTATATGATGAAGAGGCGAGAGTTGCTATTGAAAATAATAAGGATGTTTTTGACGAGGCATTATTAAAGCACCTTTGGAATGTAGCACTTAGTTCAACATGGGACCGTAAGCCAGTTTGGATTCATGGAGATGTAGCACCGGGGAATTTACTCGTTAAAGAGGGAAAACTTTGTGCTGTAATTGATTTTGGTATTTTAGGTGTAGGAGATCCTGCTTGTGATGCGGCGATGGCGTGGACGTTTTTTGATGAAAATAGTAGAAATGTATTTAATGAAGTATTACGCATGGATGAAGAAACGTGGAATAGAGCGAGAGGATGGGCACTTTGGAAGGCGTTAATTACATATGATGCGAATAGGGATAGTAATGAAAAAGTAGCAGAAGAATCGTATCGTATCATTCAAGTGATTGTGGATGATTATGAGAGGTAGTAGAAAAAGCCTATTTTAAAATAGGCTTTTTTTATATGATGAAATAGTAGAAATGGAAAGAAGGAATCCAACATAATTATACAGAATATTTAGATAATAGGAGGTGTCGAATTTTGAGTGAAATTGAATTAAAGAGTAATGTAATTAAGACAGGGCAAGAGAAGGGAATTATTCTTCGGTTTATACTTGCTAGTCTCGTTGGAGTGTTTATGTTTTTCGTTCCTGTTACGATAAACGGTGCATCGTCTATTATGATTGATCATATCGTATCGTGGATTAGGGCTTCGGTTCCTGGCATAGTACCTTATTATGCATTATTTGTTATGGCAATTGGTGCGATTTATCCATTTTATACGAAGAAATGGAATGCATCTATCGTAGACATTTGTTTTTCTATTTTAAAAGTAGTTGGCGTTGTATTTGGCATATTATATTGTTTAAAAGTAGGACCAGCTTGGTTCTTTGCGCCAGATGTTGGACCGTTTTTATATGAGAAGCTAGTCATATCAGTAAGTTTGCTCGTTCCAATTGGCTCGGCGTTTTTAGCGTTATTAGTCGGATATGGATTGCTTGAATTTATCGGTACATTTTGTCGTCCGATTATGAGGCCATTATGGAATACGCCGGGGAGATCGGCAATCGACGCAGTTGCGTCCTTCGTTGGAAGTTATTCGCTTGCTCTCCTTATTACGAATCGCGTGTATAAAGAAGGAAAGTATACGACAAAAGAAGCGGCGATTATCGCTACAGGATTTTCTACAGTATCCGCTACATTTATGATCATCATCGCAAAAACATTAGATATTATGCATTTATGGAATGTTTATTTTTGGACTACGCTTGTTGTAACATTCATCGTGACTGCTATCACCGTAAGAATCCCGCCCCTCAGTAGAAAACCAGATACATATGTAACAGAAGAAGGGTTCCCAGAGCCTGTTTATAAAGAAAAAATGTTAGAACGTGCTTGGGAAGATGCGTTAGAAGTATCAAAGTCTGCACCGAGCATTATGAAAAATATTGCATTAAATTTAAAAGACGGATTTATTATGACGATGGGAATTTTACCATCCATTATGTCAGTAGGATTAATTGGTATCGTCTTAGCGAAGTTTACGCCAATATTTGATTGGATCAGTTATATTTTCTATCCGTTTACATGGCTATTACAATTACCAGAAGCAGACTTAGCCGCTAAAGCCGCATCAGTTGGTATTGCAGAAATGTTTTTACCGTCATTATTAGTAGTAAGTGCACCAATTGTGACAAAGTTTGTTATTGCAGTTGTTTCCGTATCATCTATTTTGTTTTTCTCCGCTTCCATTCCTTGTATATTATCAACAGATATTCCGTTAAAAGTATCTGAACTTATTATTTTATATGTGCAGAGAACGATTTTAACGTTACTTATTATTACGCCGATTGCTTATTTATTGCTTTAAAGTTTTAATAAGATAAAGTTATAAAAAAGAAGCCGTCTGTAAAAAGAGGGCTTCTTTTGTTTAAAAGCGGGATATTCTTATTTATTTTTCGTATATGACGTAACGCTTCTTAAGAAGATTCCTAGTCCCGCAAAAAAGAACCCTAAGCATAATAAGCTGCCTGGCGTTCCCCAAGTAATTTGATCTAGCATTTTTTATCCCCTCCCGTTTATCATTATATAGAATTTATTGGGAATTACCAAAAAATTCTTTTTTAAGGGTTACTGATGAGTCTTCCTACCTTATACGAGAAGAATATATTTGAAAAGAATTCTTCGCTCTATATTTTTATATTATTATAATACGTTTTTGTTCTTATGATATAGTAACAACAAAGGGGGCTTAAAAATGGAAATTATTCACGAAAGAGCAAAGTTGCGGTTAATGGATAATACTGATGTCGAAACTTTGTTTTCGATTGTAGAAGGAAATCGGGATATTTGGGCGTATTTAATCTCTAAAATGGATAGTGTGCAAGATATGCAACAATACGTTCAAAAAGCGATAAAGGGTTACGGAAGAGGTACTCAAATACCTTTGTAGATCAACAGACGAATAAGATTGTAGGAAGTACACGTTTATATAATATTTCAGTAGAAGATAAGACAGTTGAATTAGGACAAACGTGGTATCATCCGAGTGTGCAACGTACAAGTATAAATACAGAGTGTAAGTATATGCTTCTCCAGTATGCTTTTGAAAAACTGCATATGCTTAGGGTACAAATTAAGACGGATGCAAGAAATGAAAAAGCACAACGAGCAATTGAAAGGTTAGGCGCAGTAAAAGAGGGTGTGCTTCGAAATGAAAGAAAATTACCGAATGGTTATGTGAGAGATGCGGTGGTGTACAGTATTATCTCGAGTGAATGGCCAGGCGTAAAAGAACAATTGTTAGAAAAATTAGAGTTGTATAAAGAAAAGTTATAATTCGTGTTTTGAAAGGTATATTGTTTGTGAGATATGAAAAATATACCTTTTTTCTTACAAAATGCTACTTTATTTTAATTCCTTTTGTTTCATCGTTCCCTTCTGAGAAAAAATTCGTTACAATGTAGTTGTATGGTAATAAACTTATGAATTTAAAAAATGTAATGAAAACCGCAAATGAAAATGAATTGATAATCCTCAATTTTAAATGAAAACCCTTTTATACATAAATAACAAGTAAAGTTCCTTCTTTTAAATAAACTCAAACAAAACGATTTGATATAAATGTTTTTTATAGAAGTATGGATGATGTACGGAGGCAATTACAAATGAAAGAAAATAAGAAGAGTAAGAAAAGACGAATCTTTCAAGTATTTTTACTAATGATTTGTTCTGCTATTTTATATGTAAGTTATGCAGCTTACGATATTTGGAGTTATCGTTTTAAAGCAAATGATGACGTGAAAACGGATGCTGGTATCGTACTAGGAGCAGCTTCGTGGAACGGAAAACCATCTCCTGTATTTAAAGAAAGAATTAATCATGCGATTTCTTTATATAAGAACGGAAATATTAAAAAGATTATTTTTACAGGTGGTACAAAGTTCGAGGCAGAACTTGAGGAAGCACGTACTGCAAGAGTATATGCAATGAAACAAGGTGTAAAAGAGGAAGATATTTTAATTGAAACTAAATCCCTTTTCACTGAAGAAAATTTAAAAAATGCGAAGCAAGTTGGAATAGAGAACGGAATACGCACATACACGATTGTAAGTGATCCACTTCATATGAAACGCGCAATGAGAATTGCAAAACATATTAATATTGAAGCGTATGCTTCACCAACGCCGACATCAGCATATAAAACGTTAGACACAGAAATTCCATTCTTCTTTAAAGAATTATTCTCGTATATTGGATATGTAACCTCTTTGCCATTAAAGGCATTGAAGGGAGATTAACATAAGAAAAGAACCTATCCTTAAATAGGAACTTTTCTTATTAGTCAAAAACATTGTATTTTTATCGGAATAGTGAAACAATAGAGAGGTAGCTTCATATAATCATAATGAAAAAGTGAGCGGTTGATGAATCGAACATAAAGGAGATTATAGTATGGCACTCTCATTTGTTGAAACAGAAGAACAATCTTTCATTATTGCACAAATAAATAAATTGATTCCGAAGTTCATGGAAAGGGAGCATCAGCTAAGTGAATTAGGATCATTTCCGTATGAAAATATAAATGATTTGAAAGATATCGGATATACGAAATTAACGTTACCGAAGGAATTTGGTGGTAGTGCGATTTCTTTATATGACTTTGTTTTATTTCAAGAGAAAATCGCGGAAGGCTGCGGAGCTACTGCATTATCGATTGGCTGGCATCTTGGCATTGTGAAAGAGCTAGCGGAAAATCGCTCTTGGAATGATGAGATGTTCAAATGGTTTTGCGAAGAAGTACGTAATGGTGCGCTCTTTAACAGGGCAGCAACAGAACCGAAAACAGGGAGTCCGACGCGTGGCGGCAAACCAGAAACAATAGCGGTTCAACAAGGCGAGAAGTGGGTTATAAATGGAAGAAAAACTTTTACAACGATGGCACCAGTACTTGATTATTTTATTATTTCAGCAAGTATGGAGGGCCAAGAAGAAGTTGGTGAGTTTGTTATTCCAAGAAATACACTCGGTGTATCTATTGAAGAAACGTGGGATAGCGTTGCAATGCGAGGGACTGCTAGCCACGACCTTGTCTTACAAAATGTAGAGATAGAAGGTCGCTTTTTTACAGATATAAAAGGCGGGAAAGTAAAACAAAAGGGTGTTGGCTGGTTGCTACATATACCAGCATGTTATTTAGGAATTGCACAATCAGCAAGAAATTATGCAGTTCAATTTGCGGAATCATACAAGCCAAACAGTTTAAACCATTCTATTAGTTTATTGCCGAATGTTAGAAGATTAGTTGGAGAATTAGAACTCGAGCTTATGCAAGCTCGCGTCTTTTTATATCAAATTGCGAAAAAGTACGATGAGGCAGAAGATAAACTATCACTGCAAGCAGAATTAGCAGCCGTGAAATATGCTGTAACAAATGCGGCGATATCTATAGTGGATAAATCGATGCGCATCGTAGGAGCAAAAAGTTTATCAGAAAAAAATCCGCTCCATCGTTACTATTTAAACGTCAGAGCAGGACTGCATAATCCACCGATGGATGATGCAACATTGTCTATGTTGGCGGATGCGGCGTTTCGGTCGTAGTTTTTAAATTTTACATTTTATTGTTTGTGGATATTATAGTTGTTTTGAAAGCACGGGTTTGATTAGTAATCAAACCCGTGCTTTTTATGTGTATGAAGTACTTAGTTGAGATGTAGGTTTTTAATATAAATGATTATCATGGTTTTGTGATTGTTTCTTGTTGAAAAATTCTTATTGTAATGCCAGTTTGGAGGCTGTATAAACATTTTTCGTATTTAATCCCAAATTAATGGTCTTTCTAAGTTTACCATTCGTAAATATTGTAAAAATTGACCTGCATGGACCGCATCATGATAGGCAATTCGTAATAGCATATCGCCTAAATATCGTTGATAGCCAACATCGCTTCTATCAATAAGTCTTGAATCTAGCTCGGCTATGCTTATTGATTGAACATATTCTATGAAGTCAGTAAAGTATGATTGTGCCAATTCAATTTCTTTTTTTACACAAGTAATCGGCTCGTCATCATACGTGATACGTATGTCGTTTATTGAACCGTTGTTTTTTATAATCATATGGTAGTAAAAAGTTGAACTCCATACATGACGAATCATCTCACCAAAAGACATAGCCTCAGGATCAGGCTTCCAATTAAGAAAATTATTAGGAAGAGAATTCCATAATTTTTCTGAGCGCCTTCTCGTTTCTTTCAAATTTAATATACTAAGATCAATTGCATTCATAATAAATTCTCCTTTACTATTAAACTTAAAATAATTGTATCAATTTAATAGTTAGGGTATCATCGAAATATGAATGTATATCCGAATATCTCATATATAGCTAAACTAATTGCTGAACCTACAAGAGCAATCATATTAGATTGTCTAATGAATAATCAGGCACTACCCGCTAGTGAATTGGCTTATATGGCAAAAGTGTCACATCCAACAATTAGTTCTCATCTTTCTAAATTAGTAGAAGGGAATTTACTTACAGTTGAACAACATGGTAGACATCGTTACTATCGACTCGCTAATCAAGAAGTTGCAGAAGTGCTTGAAAAGTTAGGGACAATCGCACCAACAGTTCAAGTTCGCTCTTTAAAACAATCAGGTCAACTAAAACAAATTCGTTATGCTCGAACTTGTTATGATCATCTTGCAGGCAAACTCGGTGTAGAGATAACTGAAAAATTACTAGATAGGCAATTTATAATTTTAGAGGATGGAGAATACATTGTAACGGAACAAGGTAAGCGATGGTTTCTGAATTTTGGAATAAATGTTGATGAGGCAGATACAAAAAGGAGGGTATTTGCAAAACCTTGCCTTGATTGGAGTGAACGGCGTTACCATATTTCTGGTTGGTTAGGGTCTGCAATTGCAAAACTGCTTTTTGAACAGGGATGGATTACGAAAATGGATAAGAACCGAGCTGTCCATCTTACAAAGAAAGGTGTAAAGTTATTGGAAGATCAATTAGGCATTGATATGAAAACTGAGGAAAGAAAAGCTTGAAATTAGAAAAGTCCGTCAAAATGACGGGTTTTTTCATTATGGTAGGAGTGTACATGAATAATAGGATGTTACCAATAATTGTTGCCAATAAAAAAATCTTTCTTTTCATTCTTCTTTTTTAAGTTTTAAAGGAGAAAGCTAGGCTTCTTATTTTTACTAATGTTATAATAAGAAAAAAGCACGAAAAGAGGTCATCTCATGCTAGAGGTTATTGCAACATGTTTAGAAGATGTAAAACGAATTGAAAGCGCTGGCGGGAAGCGGATTGAATTAATTTCATCTTATACAGAAGGTGGTTTAACACCGAGTTATGCTTTTATAAAAAAAGCGGTAGAAGCGGTAAGTATACCAATTCATGTTATGATTCGTCCGCATGCGAAGTCTTTTACATATACGGAAGAAGAAATTGAAATGATGAAAGAAGATATTATAGTTGCACAGAAGTTAGGAGCAGCTGGTGTAGTATTAGGCGTATTAAATGAACGAAATGAAGTGGATGAAGAGAAATTAGCGGACTTACTATCTGTTGTAGATGGAATAAATGTAACGTACCACCGTGCGATAGATGATATAGAAAATCCAGTAGAAGCGATGAGAACTTTAAAGAAGTTTCATAAAGTGACTCACGTTTTAACTTCAGGTGGACAAGGAAATATAGTAGAGAATATTCCGGTGCTTACAGAAATGCAAAAGGTAAGCGATGGTCAAATTCAGCTTGTAGCTGGAGCTGGCGTGACGAAAGAAAATATAAAGCGATTGCTAGATGAAACTGGGATTTCGCAAGCTCACGTCGGTACAGCGGTAAGAGAAGGAAAATCATGTTTTTCTGAAATAGATCCTAATTTAGTACAAGAATTAGTTGAAATAATAAAATAAGTGCTTAAGAAAGAGGAGAAACGATGAAGGAAAATACGAAGAAAGAATTATTCTCATGGGCTAAAACGATAGGGTTTACCCTTGTATTAATTGCTATTATTCGCGGTGTTTTATTTACACCTTCTTTAGTACAAGGTGAATCGATGATGCCCACTTTAGAAAATAACGAACGAGTTCTCGTGAATAAGATTGGTTATAGTATAAGTGGATTAGATCGCTTTGATATTATCGTCTTCCACGGAAAAGAAGGTTACGATTTAGTAAAACGAGTAATTGGTTTGCCAGGCGATACAGTTGAGTATAAAAATGATGTTTTATATGTAAACGGAAAAGCGATGGAAGAACCATATTTAAAACAGTTTAAAGAAAAAGCAGTAGGCCGTGTATTAACTCCAGACTTTACGTTAGAACAAATCACAGGGAAAACGAAAGTGCCAGAAGGCCAAGTATTTGTTTTAGGGGATAATCGTGAAGTTTCTAAGGATGGTCGCATGTTTGGCTTTATTTCAGAAGATGAAATTGTTGGAAAAGGACAAGCTGTTTTCTGGCCGTTGAAACAAGTAAGAGCGTTATAAAGTGTAGTGAAGTATGGGAGAGATATTCTTCCATGCTTTTTTATTTGCTTAAAATCTATTGATTGAATTGAAAGAATATTTTATAATTTTAAATTATATGTTTGTTTCGAAAAACGGAATTTAAGTTCCGTTTTTCGGAACGAAAGGGAGATAGAATGAGTATAAATAAAACGGCAGTTAAGACAATGGATATTTTAGAGTTGTTTTATGAGCATGAAGAGCTAAGTTTAACTGAGATGGTTCAGCTTACAAATATGCCGAAAACATCTGTTTATCGTTTAATTGGCTCGTTAGAAGAGATGGAGTTTTTACAAAAAAACGAAAAGGGGAAATATCGTTTAGGGGTCGTATTTTTACGGTTCGGTCAACTTGTTTCACACCGATTATCAGTAAGAAATATAGCAATTCCTTATATGAAAGAACTTAGGGATAGTTTAGGACAGGCAGTTAATTTAATAATTCAAGATGGTAATGACGCAATTTATGTTGAAAAGATGGAAGGTGTTCAGCCAGTACGCGTGTATACGGCGGTTGGAAGAAGAGCACCGCTTTATGCTGGTGCATGTCCAAGAATTTTACTATCGTATTTTTCTGAGGAAGAGAAACGGGGATACATAGAGGAAGTGGATTTAAAACAGTTTGCAGATGGAACAATTGTGGATAAGGAACAATTGCTAGAAGTGTTGCAAATGGCAAAAAAGGAAGGCTACACAATTAGTTATTCTGAGTTAGAAAATCATACAGCCGCAATAGCAGCGCCCATTTTCGCGAGCGATGGAACGGTTGTAGCAGGCATTAGTATTTCAGGATTAGCAATTGAGTACAGCGAAAGTAACATTTCATATTTTATTGCGAAGGTGAAAGAAACAGCGCATCGCATTTCGAAAGAACTCGGCTTTTTGGCATAGAAAGAGGGAGTAGGATGAAATTTTCTGCGTTAGGGGATCAAGCAATTATTGTTACATTTGGTGAAGAAATTAAGATGGGTATATATGAGAAAGTACAGCGGTTATTTCAAGCACTGCAGCAACATCCGTTTGCAGGAATGATAGAGTGCGTTCCGTCGTTTACTTCATTAGCTGTTTACTACAATGTATACGAAGTATGGAAGGGAAATGAGAGAAGTGAAAGGTCACATGATTACGTTCGCCAGTATATAAAGGAGCTGTGTGATTTTTATAAAGAAGAAGTAAAACAGGATGTGAAACATATTTCTATACCAGTGTGCTACGGGGGAGAATATGGACCTGATTTAGAAGAGGTCGCGCATTATCACGGTTTACAAGTAGAAGATGTGATTCGAATACATAGTGAAACTACATATTTTGTATATATGCTAGGTTTTACACCAGGGTTCCCGTATTTAGGAGGACTTTCAAAAGAATTAGAAACACCTAGAAAAGAAACACCACGGTTACAAATCTCTCCTGGTTCAGTAGGTATTGGGGGAAATCAAACAGGTATATATCCGCTTGAAACACCGGGAGGATGGAATATTATCGGCCGAACTCCTATTTCATTATTTAATCCGGAAGAAGAAATACCAACATATATTCAAAGTGGTATGTATTTACGATTTATTCCAATAACGAAGGAAGAGTACGTATCACTTGAGGGGGTTAAAGAATGGATGTAGAAGTTTTGCATGCGGGAATGTTTACAACAGTCCAAGATTTAGGGCGATCTCATTATCAACAATACGGTGTGCCAGTTGGCGGGGCGATGGATCAAAGTGCACTTCGGATGATCAATATGTTAGTTGGTAATGAAGAGAATGAAGCGGGACTCGAAATGACGATTATGGGACCTAAATTGTTAATAAAGAAAACGACTTTACTTGCGATTGGCGGAGCAGACATGGAACCGTTGTTAAATGGAGAACGTATCCCATTATGGCGTCCCATTTTAGCGGAAGAAGGTAGTATGCTTTGTTTTGGAAAAGTGAAAAGTGGTTGTAGAGCGTATGTGACTTTTGCGGGTGGTATACATATTGAGCGTACAATGAGAAGCAAAAGTACGTACATACGTGCTGCGATTGGTGGTATAGAAGGAAGAATGCTGAAAAAAGGAGATTGTTTTCAAATTGGTACGTACTCAGAAATGGCGAATCGTTTCATTCAAGACTTACAAAAAGATGAGCGAATAAAAACGAAATGGGTAATTAGCAACAGCGTACTACCAAAGTATAAGAAACATCCTAAGCTTCGTGTCATAGCTGACTTTGAATACGATCAATTTACAGAAGAAAGTAGAAAGGTATTTTTTACGAAAGAGTATAAGGTATCTAATTATGCTGACCGTATGGGCTATAGGGTTGAGGGAGAAGTTTTAAATAGGATTGAAGAAAAAGAGATTTTATCGAGTCCTGTTACATTTGGAACCATTCAAGTTCCTAATGGCGGACAGCCGATTATATTAATGGCAGATAGGCAAACGACAGGTGGCTATCCGAGAATGGGAAATATCATTTCAGTAGATTTACCTCTTCTTGCCCAGCTAAAGCCGGGGGACTATGTTTCTTTTGAGAAAATTACGCTTGAAGAAGCGCAACAATTGTACATAGAACAGGAAGTAAATATGAATCTATTAAAGAAATTCATCGCTTTACGAAGCTGGAATTAGGAGGAATACATTGTGACTACAATCGATTTAAACTGTGATTTAGGAGAAAGTTTTGGAGCTTATAAAATGGGGAATGATGATGAAATTCTTCCGTTCGTTTCCTCTATAAACGTTGCTTGCGGTTTTCATGCGGGTGATCCGTCTATTATGCGTCAAACTGTTGAAAAAGCTTTGGAGCATAACGTAGCAATAGGGGCGCATCCTGGATTTCCTGATTTAATTGGATTTGGTAGAAGAAACATGAATGTTTCAGCAAGTGAAGTATACGATTATGTTTTATATCAAACAGGCGCATTAGAAGCATTTGTAAAAGCGGCAGGCGGGAAGATGCAGCACGTAAAGCCGCACGGTGCCTTATATAATATGGCGGCGTCTAATCCGGAAATTGCAGATGCAATCGCAAAGGCAATTTATCATATAAATCCAAGTCTATTACTTTACGGATTAGCAAATAGCGAGGCGTTTATACAGGCTGCAGAAAAATACAATGTAACTCTCGTACAAGAGGCTTTTGCGGATCGTACATATAAGCAAGATGGTACATTAACGAGCCGTACAGAAGAAAATGCGCTTATAAAAGATGACGACGAAGCGATAAAGCAAGTACTTCAAATGGTGAAAGAAGGCCATGTAAATTCGATCAATGGAGAGAAAGTAGCAGTTCAGGCGCAAACGATTTGTTTACACGGTGATGGGGAAAAAGCAGTGCAATTTGCAGAAAGAATATACAGAATATTCGAACATAATGGTATTTCTATATGTGCACCGAAATAAAAAATGAGGGGAAGTGTTGGAATTGGTGAAATTAATCGGGATATTATTAGTGGCAGTGGGCTTTTTATTTAGATTAAATACACTTTTAGTAGTTATGGTTGCAGGTATTGTTACTGGTATGGTTTCAGGATTAAGTTTTTATGATGTGATCAGCATGTTCGGTAAATTTTTCATAGAAAATAGATATATGTCTATGCCAATTATATTAACTTTACCGGTAATCGGAATTTTAGAGCGTTACGGTTTAAAAGAAAGAGCCGAAGCACTTATAACGAAATCAAAAGGAGCAACAACTGGAAGAGTATTAATGTCATATTTTACGATAAGAGAATCATCAGCAGCACTAGGGCTTAATATTGGTGGGCATGCGCAAACAGTAAGGCCGCTCGTTGCACCGATGGCAGAAGGGGCTGCGCAAGGTAAATACGGTAAACTTCCTGAAAAATTAAGAGAAAAGATTAAAGCAAACGCAGCTGCTGCGGAAAATACAGCTTGGTTTTTCGGAGAAGATATTTTCATCGCAACTGGTGCTATTTTATTAATGAAAGGATTCTTCGATTCAGTAGGTATGCATGTCGGTGTATGGGATATGGCACTTTGGGGCATTCCGACAGCAATATCTGCACTTATTGTAAGCTGGATTAGATTTAGAAGGTTTGATAAATATATAGAGAAAACAATGAAGGCAGAAGGAAAAGAAGAGAAGGAGGCAATCTAATATGAACATCATCACAATGGATACAATCTATTATGTATTAGGGATAATTGTTGCTTTTATCGCTGTTCGTATCGCATTCGATCGTGAACATCCAAACAGATTCGGTTCTAGTTTATTTTGGGCATTGTTTGCAGTTACATTTTTATTTGGAAATGTAATTCCTTCGTTTTACGTGGGCTGTATCGTGCTCGCTATGGTCGTTTTAGCCTCGCTAAATAAAGTGACAAAATCAGAGGAAAAAGAAGTTCCAGTACAAGAACGTGTGAAACATGCTGAGAAATTAAAAAATAAAATTTTTATGCCTGCACTATTAATTCCTATTTTTACAATTATCGGTACGTTAACGTTAGGGAAAATTAGATGGGGAAATGTCTCTCTTGTTGATCCAGATAAAGTAACATTAGTTGCATTAGCGCTTGGTGCATTACTCGCATTCGTCGCGGCGATGCGTATTACAAAATCAAAAATAACAACGCCTGTACAAGAAGGAAGCAGACTATTACAAGCTGTTGGCTGGGCTGTAATTTTACCACAAATGTTAGCAGCACTTGGCGGTATATTCGCGAAGTCTGGCGTTGGACAAGTTGTTTCAGACTTAGTCGGACAAGTGTTACCGACAGAGTATCCGTTCGTTGCTGTTATGGCGTACTGTTTAGGAATGATGCTATTTACAGTCGTAATGGGAAATGCATTCGCAGCGTTTGCTGTTATTACTGGCGGAATTGGCTTACCTTTAATAGTTCAAATGCACGGCGGAAACCCAGCGATTATGGCAGCGCTTGGTATGTTTGCTGGATATTGCGGAACACTGCTTACGCCAATGGCAGCAAATTTTAATATTGTACCAGCAATGCTTTTAGAACTAAAGGATAAAAATGCAGTTATTAAAGCACAAGTACCAATTGCTCTTTCAATTTTTATCATAAATATGTTTATTATGTACGGCCTTGTATATCGTTTTTAATTAGGAGGATAAAACTATGAAAATAGTATTATTAACAGGGTTTGATCCGTTTGGCGGAGAAAATATCAATCCAGCTTGGGAAGTAGCAAAAGGTTTGCATGAAAAAACAATTGGAGAATACAAGATAATAAGCAAACAAATACCAACTGTATTTCATAAATCAATAAGCGTATTAAAAGAGTATATAGAAGAACTAGCGCCGGAAATTATTATATGTATCGGACAAGCTGGGGGCAGACCAGATATTACGATAGAACGTGTCGCAATTAATATTGATGATGCAAGAATTGCTGATAATGAAGGGAATCAGCCAGTAGATGTACCGGTTGTAGAAGAAGGAGCGATTGCGTATTGGTCTACACTTCCGATGAAAGCAATCGTAAAAAAACTTCGCGAAGAGGGCATACCGTCATCTGTTTCACAGACGGCAGGCACATTCGTTTGTAATCACTTATTCTATGGACTTATGCATGAACTAGAGAAACATGATAAGAAAATAAAAGGCGGATTCATTCATATTCCGTTTTTACCAGAACAAGCGAGTAACTATCCAGGGCAACCGAGTATGTCACTTTCTACTATTCGTAAGGGGATAGAATTGGCAATCGAAGTAACGATGACAGTTGAAGTAGATATTGTAGAGGTTGGCGGCGCAACGCATTAAGTAAAATGAATTGTACAACACCGCCTGTAAACAACTGGTATAATAAGAATAGGAAAATACATAGAGGTGATTTTTGTGCAACAATTTGAAGAGGTACGTTCAATTTTAGAAAAAGCGAAGAAAATTACAGTATTAACAGGCGCTGGTGCAAGTACGGAAAGTGGTATCCCAGATTTTCGTTCAGCAAATGGATTGTATGCTGATGCGAATGTGGAGATGTACTTATCAAGAGGGTACTATAACCGAAGTCCGAAAGAATTTTGGAAGCATTATAAAGAAATCTTTCAAATTAATACGTTCCATCAATATAAACCAAATCGTGGACATCGTTTTTTAGCTGAGCTAGAAGAACAAGGGAAAGATATTACGATTTTAACGCAAAATATTGACGGTTTACATCAATTAGGTGGCAGTAAGCATGTTATTGATTTACATGGAACACTTCAAACAGCACATTGTCCAAAATGTAAATCAGGCTATGATTTACAGTATATGATTGATCATGAAGTACCGCGCTGTCAGAAGTGTAATTTCATTTTAAATCCAGACGTTGTTTTATACGGAGATACACTGCCTCAATATCAAAATGCGATGAAACGTTTATATGAAACAGATGTACTTCTCGTTATGGGAACGTCATTAAAAGTACAACCTGTCGCTTCATTCCCGGAAATCGCAAAGAGAGAAGTAGGGGCAACAACTATTTTAGTAAATGAAGAGTTAACAGGACAGGAATATAACTTTGACTTTGTTTTTCAAAATAAGATTGGTGAGTTTGTTGAAGGGTTATCTTCAATGAAATAAGTTAACGAAAAAACTGAGGTATCTACCTCAGTTTTTTATTTGAGTAATCGCTGTTTTAAGCCATATGAAAACATTTTGATAATGTAGTAACAACATCTCTATAATTTATAAAAATAAATTTGCTCCATTTTTCTTTTAGAATAATATTCATTTTATTGTGCATTAAGGGAATGGTAATAAATAGGATATAAAAATAAAAAACTGAAAATTAAATCTTTTATTTCTTTTATAATTAATATAAAATTCTATATATATCATATAAATAAATTTGATACATAATGACTTTGCGTAGAAATGTTAATAGAATGAAGCGAGGGAGCGAAATGAGACAGAAAAAGGAGCAGAAAAAACTATCGAAAAAGAAAAAGACTCATATTCCATTTCGGTTAAATGTACTATTTTTTATTGTCTTTCTTTTATTTTCAGCTATTATAATTCAATTAGGTAAAGTACAAATCATTGATGGAGAAACGTATAGAAATGAAGTAAATAAAAAGGAAGATGTAACGGTAAGCACTCCCGTTCCTAGAGGGAAAATGTTTGATCGGCAAGGTCACGTTATTGTAAATAATAAACCATTGCGAACCGTTACATATACGAAAATGAGAGGAGTAGACTCGAAAGAAGTTTTACAAGTAGCAAGAGATTTAGCTAAGCTAATTGAAATGTCGCAAGAGGACATAGACAAGTTAACAGAAACAGATAAAAAGGATTTTTGGATGCAGTTAAATGAAAAGCGGGCAGCAGCGAAAGTAACGAAAGAAGATGAGAGTAAATTTAGAAAGCAGGAGATAGAAGGGAAAGAATTAGATAAAAAAGTTGAAGAGTTACGTAGGGAAAGAATTACACAAGAAGAATTAAGTGAACTTTCAAAAGAAGACCTAGAAGTACTAGCCATTAAAAGCAAAATGAATGCGGGATATAAAATGACGCCGCAAATCGTTAAAAAAGATGTAAGTCAAAATGAATATGCTGTCGTTAGTGAAAGGTTGGCAAGTTTACCGGGGGTAGATACGACAGTAGATTGGGAACGTGAATACCCAAATGATAAAATACTGCGCTCTATACTAGGTAGCGTTTCTAATGAAAATGAAGGGTTGCCAAGAGAACAATTAGATTATTATTTAGTTCGTGATTATAATCGAAACGACCGTATTGGTAAAAGTTACATTGAAAAACAATACGAAGATGCACTACATGGAACGAAAGAACAGTCTAAAAATATTATGGATAAAGCAGGGAAGATTGTTCGAACAGAAAAAGTGACTGAAGGAAAAAGTGGAAATAACTTGATGTTAACAGTCGATATGGATTTACAGAAAAGAGTAGAGGGAAGCCTTGAAAAGAATTTACGAGCCTTTCATGCTGCAGAGCCGATGATGGATCGTGCGTTCGTAGTAATGATGAATCCGAAAAACGGTCAAATTTTATCAATGGCAGGAAAGAAAATTGTAAATAAAGATGGCGGTATGCAAATAGAAGATTATGCATTAGGAACGATGACAAGTTCTTATGAGTTAGGGTCAACTGTAAAAGGTGCTACTTTATTAACTGGATATCAAACAGAAGCGATTAAGCCGTATACACATTTCTTTGATGCACCAATGTATTTTAAAGGAAGTTCTAAGCCGAAGAAATCGTGGAAAGAATTTGGGGATATTGATGATTTAAGAGCTTTGCAAGTGTCATCGAACGTTTATATGTTTAATACGGCTTTAAAAATGGCAGGCATTAATTATGTCCCAAACAATCCATTAGATATTAAACAAGAAACATTTAATAAAATGCGCTACTATTTTAGACAATTTGGCCTAGGTGTGTCGACTGGTATTGACCTGCCAAATGAATCAATTGGTCAAGTAGGTAGAACTGATAACATACCCGGATTTTTACTTGATTACGCGATTGGACAGTATGATACATATACGCCGCTTCAGCTTGCACAATATATTTCAACCATTGCAAATGGCGGTTACCGAATGAAGCCACAAATTGTACAAGAAGTTAGAGAGCAACCGAATAGACCAGAGGATGTAGGAAAAGTCGTTCGGTCGATTGAACCAGTTGTATTAAATAGAGTGGATATGGACACTTCGTACATTAATCATGTAAAAGAAGGATTTAGAAGAGTTTTTCAAGAAGCTGACGGAACAGGTACCGGAACGTTTAAAGGTCTACCATATAAACCAGCGGGAAAAACAGGAACAGCTGAGACAGTATATGGTGGAGAAAGTGATATTGGAAGAGATGAGAACAACAACCGGAAAAAATGTTATAATTTAACTCTTGCCGGTTATGCACCATATGATGCTGATCCGGAAGTAGCTTTTTCAGTTGTTGTACCATGGGTGAATGATGATAAATCAGGAATTAATTCTGCGATTGGTAAAGAGATTTTGGATGCGTATTTTGAATTAAAAACAAATAGATCAAATACAAATTCAATTCCAGTAGAACAACCGAACAAGGCACAGTAAAAATAGTATCACTGCATGGAAACATATTGTGCAGTGATATATTTTTTGAGTTAAAAAGCGCTTTATAAGGTGGGAATGGATATGAAAAAGGAGATTAAGAGAGGCTGGGGAAAGTACATACTATTTATATTGGTGATAGTCATAGGCTACCATTCTTTTACTTTATGTAAGGTGGAAGGGGAATCGATGCAGCCGACTTTATATGAAGAAGACTACGTATTTGTAAATAAAGCAGTAGTACGTCTTTCTAATTTACAACACGGAGAAATTGTCATTATAAAGGAAGCGGATGAATCGAAATATTATGTGAAACGTGTAATAGGGCTTCCTGGTGATGTAATTAACATAACGAACGGAAAGGTATATGTGAACGATAAAAAGCAAGAAGAACCATATACAAACAAAGATTTATTTAACAACACACAAGTGTTTTATAACTTTCAAAAGACAAAAATTCCGCCAAATAAGTTATTTGTAATGGGAGATAACCGCGAAGTAAGTAGAGATAGTCGAAATGGCTTAGGATATATTGAAGAAGATAACATAATTGGCAAGGTGGAATTTGTATATTATCCTTTTTCAAAAATGAAAATAATAGAATAAGTGGGAAAGGAGCAAAACCCCACTTATTAAAGTTTCACTTTATTTTCTTTAAAAAACCTTTTGGATTAAATGATATGAAAAATTTATGTTTAGACTCGTCGATACTTGAAAATAAGCCAAATAACTCATGTGGAAAATGAAAGGAAATGATCGTATGTACAAATACACAATTTGCTTTATTAGAAAAAGCGATAAAATACTGCTATTAAATAGAAATAAAAAGCCGAATATGGGGATGTGGAATGGTGTTGGAGGAAAAATAGAAGATAATGAAACGCCATACGAAGGAATAATTAGAGAAACATTTGAGGAAACGGGCATAGAACTTTCAAGTGTAACGTATAAAGGGACTGTTGGTTTTAAGGGTAAAGATGAGCCCCAGGCTAGTGAAGGAATGTATGTGTTCGTTGCTGATTTGCCAGATGGAATGCAAATGAATACACCATTACGTACGGCTGAAGGTCTATTAGAATGGAAAGAAATTGATTGGATATTAGATGGTGATAATAGAGGAGTAGTTAGCAATTTACCAAAATACTTACCGACAGTATTAACAGAAGAAAATAAGTTAGAACATATGTTTACGTATGATAACCGGAATATTATTCATTACACAACTGCATGTTTGACAGAAGATGATGCGAACAAGCGATATGAAAAACAACTCATTTCTCAATAGAAGAGGAAAGTGAAAAATCACGTTTTTGCTCTCATCATATATGCGAGGTGATTATATGTTTCAGAAATACAATTCATCG
The DNA here is from genome assembly GCF_008274905.1 of Bacillus sp. JAS24-2. Classification (NCBI taxonomy): domain Bacteria; kingdom Bacillati; phylum Bacillota; class Bacilli; order Caryophanales; family Bacillaceae; genus Bacillus; species Bacillus sp. JAS24-2. The sequence continues at coordinate 2,875,455 of NZ_CP031068.1, read as the reverse complement.
GTCATAATTGTAATATGCATGATATAACTTTTCTTATTATGAAAGAGTAGAGAACATATGTAAACGGAGCAAAAAGGAGGTGGCTTTGCCACCTCTTTTTGTTAGCTACAAATCGCCTTAATCATAAAACGATGTTGCTTCACATCAAAATAACCTTTTTGTAAGATGATTTCATGTATACGATATAATTCCTCACAATACCTTTCAACAGTAAAATCAGGAATTTGCCACGGAATCGCTTTTAAATAATAGACGATAGCGCCAATGTCATAAAAGCGTTGGAAAGGGAATTCCTCTTTTGCATCTAAGATAGTAAATCCATTTTGCTTTAACTCACTGCATGCGGTTTCGAGAGACCAACTTGCAAATTCGCTATTTAGTGGTGAGCCAAACTGCTCATTAAGTTCCGCGCAATCAAGACCGCCAACTTGTTGTGTAAGAAAAACGCCACTTGGAGAAAGAATTCTGTTTACCTCAGAAGCAGCATACGATTCATGTTGATTTATAATTAAATTAAATTGACCATCTTGAAATGGCAAAGCAGTATCATCGGTCACTTCTACAACGGCAACCCCTAAAGGCTCTAATTTCTTTCGAGCAATTGGCACATTTGGAGCGTAGCCCTCAGTAGCGAATATAGTTGACGGGAACGGTTGTAACATAGATAAAAACTCTCCGCCGCCAGTACCCATATCGAGCATTGATTCTGCACGTTGCATAAGCTGAAAAGCAGTACTGCCGTATGACCACGATAAAGGCTCGCTCTTCATTCGACCTGTTTCTGAAATGAAAGAAAAATCCCAGCCGCTAAAATGTGTATTTGCACTTTCTAATAAAGTTAAAAATAATGGATCACGTTTCATAATTATGTCCTCCTATTTTTTTAATGGATGATATGATGAGAAAAGAAAAAGGGAGGACCTCTTATTAAAGTGGAACGGTTTTATGTTTCGTGTTCGAATAGATTCATATAAAGTTACTCCTTGTGAGAATTGTTATTTATATATTCGGGTTAATTGAGTGAAAATCCTTTGAGGGTATAAAAGAAGGCAGTTGTTTAATGAAAAAATAAATTGAGTTATCTACTTTTATAGTGTAATTGTTCATTCATACGCATAAAAAAATTATTCTCTCCATAAAATAGTAAAATTATATTGGAGGTTGAATTATGAAAAAATTTAGTGTATTTTCAATAACCTTGATGACTTTTGGAATGTTATTATTTGGATTAAATAGGATAATAGATAGCTATTCTGAGCCTATTATCCTATTAGGGTATATTTCTTTTTTAATTGGATTGGTTCTGAGTATTATAGCGATTGCTAGACGTGAAGATGGAAGATTAAAATTCATATCACTTATCTCTTTCTTTGTTGTCCTGTTTTTCATTACTTGGTTTGAGTCGTTTCAGGTACTACGAATTATTACTTGGCTAAAAAATATCTATTAAAATTTAAATTGTTGGTAAAAATGGGAAACCTTAAATTTAGGTTTCTTTTTATTATATTCGATTATCAATATTAAAACTTATTAGAGCCATTAATAAAAGAAATAGATATATAAATCGAGTGTAAAAATATTTTAATTCTTTGAAAACATTCAGCGATTTAGTATTCTATATATATGGAATATTTTGTTTATGCGAAAAGAGGGCAAGGTGCTATATGAAAAGAATGAAAAATGTAATGTTACTATTGTTATGTTTCTTATGTTTAAGTGGGTGTAATTATAAAGATGACGATCAGGTGAAAAAATATGTGAAAAAAAAGCACGGAATTGATGTGATTGTAACACATTGGGGTGCTATAAACGAAGGGAATATGGGGCATACATATCATACTGTTCAAGCAAAAAATAACAAAAATATTCAATTTAGAGTAGAGGTAGATGGCTTCTTATATTCAAGAATAAAAGGTGATGAATATCAATACGGAAAAAAAACATATGAGGAATATAAGAAATTTAAACCAATGCTAGAAGAAATTAAAAAATTAGGTTACGTGGAACCTGAAAATAAAAATGTTTTTCAATATATAGTGGATGATGATATAGAGGAGAAACCAACGGATAAGTTATTATTAACTTTAAAAACGAGTGACAAGATTGATTACAGTCAATTTGAATCAAAAGAATTAGATCGTTTATATGCTCTAATCCAATTCATTCAGAAGAGTAATAGAAAGATAACAACACTTGAAATTGAGGATTATAATGGTGAATCTATAGGCTTGCCTTTTCAAAATGTGCAAAAAGCTATAACGAAAGAAGAACTGCTTTTAACAATGAAAAACACAGTAAGCGGTTATTGGACATATTTGGTTCAAACTGAAACAAAAGTAGGCGTAAGGTTAAATGAAATTCAAAATGATCGTTTTGAAATTGAGGATATTACTTGTCCACACCCGAAAGACGGCAATTGTCTAGAGTATGAATTGACATTAGTTTTCAATGACAGTGAGATAAAGTATAGAAATGATCCATATGTAATAGATGATTTGAGAAAGGTAGTCACTATTCTTAAAGAAGAACTATATAATAAGGAATTTAACATATATTTAAGGAACAAGGATGGAACAAGTTATTCACTCTGGCTATCATCCGAAAAAATTAAGGAAAGTAATAACATAGAAGAGTTAGTAAAATAATGATATAAAGAAGAAATTTAAAGTACTTTTTATGTTTGTTATTTCTGTATTCAAAAGGAAAACCGCTTATGCTTCATTTTTGAAGCATAAGCGGTTTTGTTTAAAATACTTAAAAAGAAAAATTTTTTGGTAAAGTACCACTTTTTATTACTGTTCTTAGTCCATGTTTTATAATCCAAGGATTAATAGGATGCTGTTTATCACGTAATTGCTGTAACCACTGAAAAACGAGTTCTTTATCTTCTTTCGTAATATCGTTAATATGATTGGCTACAGATTTTTGAACATATTTAGAAGGGTCATTCATTAATGGTTCAAGAAGCTGTAAATTGTACTTAAAATCATCTTTTAGAGCTCCTATTTTTTTAGCCCAAGGAAGCCTTGGTCTTGTACCTTCAGAAACTAATCTTCTAATGTGGCTGTTTTCGTCATAAATCCACTGTTGTAATATATTTAGTGTGTCTTCATGGTATGTTTCAAGAAAAGGCCGAATGGCATATTCAGCAGTATTTCTTTTCGTTATTTCATACATGGCGTTGAATGAGGTTTCAAAGTTGTTAAGTCCATATTTTTCAACGTATTTTGCAAGAGGCATGTACATATATCCGTTTGTAAATGTGCCTACTTCTGTTGTATTTTCTGGGCCTAATGTTTTTAGTAATATATGTATTGCTTCATTAAAATCTTTTTGTAATGCATTATGTAATTCATCTGCTATTACTTCAATACGCTGCTTTAACTCTAAATTTTCAACTTTACATGTTACGGAAGATACAAAGTTTCTTTTAGAGAAAGTAGGATCGTGTTTACAAATAGAATCAGCCATTTTTTCTGCTAATTCTTCGTTAAATAAAAATTTTAACGGAACATATTTACCCATTTTTTCACCTCGGTGGTCAAATGAAAACAATTTTTATTTTTTAATCGACAATCCATAAACTAACGTCTCACTCGGAGTCGTAATACTAAAACCTGTCGTCTTATAATCAAGTTTCACCGTATCACCAGTGTAGCCTTTCGTGAATGAATCCATTTGTACGATAAGATCTGCATCTTCATATACAACATCATCTGCGTTATATGTATCCCAAATTAAATTGACATCAACGAAAATACTACAAGAGTTTGTCATTGTCCCTCTAATGCGAATGATCTTTTTGTCCTCACGTTCTAATCTATGTATAGCTGCTTTTGCTTCATCAGTAATGCGAATGTTCATTGTATCCCAACCTTTAATTATATTTCTTCTATTATGGCAAAAACAGGAGCAATAGGGAAGCAAAGAGGTTTGCAACAAAAAACGAGCAAACAAATTTGTTTGCTCGTTTCACTTTATTTTAGTTCACATTTATCAAGTGGAATCACTTTTGTTTTTTTCGTAAATTTATATCCTAACCATAGTACTAAGAAGAGTGGTAAACCGATGTAAGAAACGAGTACGCCGTTCCAGTCGATTGACTCACCCATAAACGCCCCGTAGTTTTGTCCTAAAATTACGATGATACAAAGTGTAAATGCGAAGAGTGGACCGAATGGGAACCATTTTGCTCTATATGGTAAGTCTTTCAAATCTTTTCCTTGTGCAATATATGCTTTACGGAAACGGTAATGACTAATTGCAATGCCGACCCAAGCGATAAAGCCAGACATTCCTGATGCATTTAATAACCAAATGTATACAACACCGTCACCGAATAAAGAAGCAATGAAAGCGATACTACCGACAATCGATGTTACGATTAATGCGTTAACAGGTACCCCGCGGCTATCTAATTTACCAAGAAACTTTGGTGCTTTTCCTTGGCGAGCTAAATCCCAAAGCATACGAGTTGATGCATACATACCAGAGTTACCAGCAGATAGTACAGCAGTTAAAATAACAGCGTTCATAACAGAAGCAGCAAAGGCAACGCCCGCTTTTTCGAAAATAAGTGTAAATGGACTTACTGTTACATCACTTGCAGCAAGACTTTCAGTTGTATAAGGAATTAATAAACCGATAACGAGAATCGCAAGGATATAGAATAAAAGAATACGCCAAAAGATTGAACGAATTGCTTTTGGGATATTACGTTCTGGATCAGATGTTTCACCAGCAGCTACTCCTAATAATTCAGTTCCTTGGAAGGAGAAACCAGCTGCCATAAATACACCGATAATTGCCATGATACCGCCGTTAAATGGTGCATCTGCAACAGTGAAGTTTTTGAATCCAACAGTTTCGCCCCCCATAATTCCGAAAATCATCATAAAGCCGACAATTAAAAAGATAATAATTGTAACTACTTTAATAAGTGCGAACCAATATTCAGATTCACCAAACCCTTTAACAGATAAATAGTTTAAAAGGAAAATAATAGCTAAACATAATCCGCTCCAAATAAGAGAAGGGGTATCTGGGAACCAAAATTTCATAATTAATGTTACGGCTGCAAGTTCAGCAGCGATCGTAATCGCCCAGTTATACCAATAGTTCCATCCAAGTGCAAAACCAAGTGATGGATCAACAAATTTTGTTGCATACGTACTAAAAGATCCAGTAACAGGCATGTAAGCTGCAAGTTCAGCTAAGCTTGTCATTAAGAAATATACCATAATTCCAATTGCGGCGTATGCGATTAGTGCACCGCCAGGACCAGCTGAATGGATTACACCACCGCTGGCAAGAAATAGTCCGGTACCGATTGTACCACCGAGAGAAATCATCGTAAGGTGACGCGATTTTAATCCGCGTTTTAATTCACCTTGTCCTTGTGTAGTTTGCGTTTTAGAGGTAGATTGATTTGTTGCGCTATTCATGTTCAACACTCCTTTTCTTGTAGGTTAGGAAGGAGCGGGGGAGAAAAATACAAAAAACCGCCAAAGGAATTTGGCGGAACGTTTCACAAATAACCACCCCATCATACCCTTCCGTTAAGATAGCACCCCACGTTTACACGGTAATTTTGTAAACGTGACAGTTCTGTTCCTTTCGGAGACAGCCCCAGCTCATATTTCCAGAGAAGAAATATAAACTTCGGCAACTTTTCCTTTCAAACGGAGTCAGTGACATTCTCTGTGTCTCGTCCGTTTTACTATTAAAAGTCGCAACCTCTACCTCATCGGATTGATGAGGATTTATATATTGCTAAGATTTTTAATATATGGCAATTGTAATGACTTTCTGAATATATTGCAAGATATTTTGTTAGGAAAAGTCAAAAAATATCGGTTATTGTATAGGAAACGCTTGCAAAACTCCACCCGAACCTACTATTATGTAGCAATAAGCAAAGAAAAAATTGTTATACAAATGTTTCGCAAAAAATATTGAAAAACCCTCTAAATAAAAAGAAAATTCAGAAAAATATAATTCGACATTCATGATAAAGTCATATTATTTGTTATAATTAGAGTAACGTTTAAGCAAAAAGGGGAAATCAAAATGAAATTAGAAACAGAAAGGCTCTATATAGTGCCGTGTACAGAAGAGAGGATTCAAGTTGCTAACGAGCAAGGATATAATAGCGGTCCGCATATTGTAGGGCATGTAGAGAATGTGAAACAAGATGAGGCTTTATTACCATGGGGGGCGTGGTATGTTTTTCGGAAAGAAGATGATAGCGTTTTAGGTGATATTGGATTTAAAGGGAAACCAAACGAGGATCAAACAGTAGAAATTGGCTATGGATTTATTGAGAAATATTGGAATCAGGGCTATGCAACAGAAGCTGTAAAAGAACTAATCGATTGGGCTTTCAAAACAGGAGAGGTAGAAACAATAATTGCAGAGACACTCCTAGATAACTATAGTTCGATGCGTGTTTTAGAAAAGTTACATATGAAGAGAGTAAATGCTACAGAAACGATGATTAATTGGAAAATAGAAAAATAAAAAATACCGCTCTAAATTGAGCGGTATTTTTTTATAGTTATGGTAGCATTTGCTTCTGATCATTTGGATACTCAGCCGTTGATGCGTTAGGACGATTGGAATGATTTCGAACAGCAATGAAAATAGAAATAATAACGACAAGACCAACTGCAACGTAAGAAAGTGAAATAATAGTTGGATCCACTTTAAATGTAGTAAGCAGTGTACGAATATTTGTGAAGATAATAAGACCACCAACTAATACGCCAAGTAAATGGGGCGGAACGATGCGGACTAACCATGCAGCAATTGGAGCTGCGACAATACCGCCGAGCATTAAGGCAAATACCCAAACCCAGCTTACTTGTTCCCAGCCAAGTGAGATGAAGAAGCCAATTGTTGCAGCGAGTGAAACAGGAAATTCACTCGTATCTACAGATCCAATAACTTTTCTAGCTTCATTTCCTCTTGCTAGAAGAACGGGTGTCGTAATCGGCCCCCAACCACCGCCACCAGTTGAATCAACGAATCCAGCGAATAAACCAAGCGGCACAAGTTGTTTGGCAGACATACGCTTATTTGAAGTGACAATTTGTTTTTGAATGATGAATCGTAATAAAATATAAACCCCTAAAGTAAATAAAAATACGGAAATGTACGGTTTGATTACATCTCCAGGCAAATTACTTAAAAAACATGCCCCAATAAATGCGCCGATTGCCCCAGGTAATGTAAGCCTGGAAACTGTATATTTATCAACGTTTCCAAATTTGATATGAGATGCGCCAGAAGCTGCAGTTGTAACGACTTCAGCTAAATGAACCGATGCGGAAGCTACAGCCGGTGCAATACCAAACATTAATAATAGTGAAGTAGACGTTACCCCATACGCCATTCCGAGTGCTCCATCGATCAATTGAGCGAAAAATCCAATAATAGCAAAGACAATTAATTTCTGCATAAATAATCCCCCTGTAATAATAAATGAAAAAGACACTTTTCCCGTATGAGAAAAGTGCCTTTGGTTTTTCCAATCAGCAATAATTAAATTTGTTTCATTATAATACATATTAATCGTATAAATCAACTAGGTTTTAAAGTTTTTGAATTGAATGAAAGAAAAATAAAATATACAATAAAAGGATGGAGAGAAAGGGGAGAAAGACATGTTACGATTTGATCATCTCGTTCACACAGTTTATGGTACACCGGAGGAAGCGGCAAAACAAATGCAGGAACTTGGATTTCATACTGTATTAGGCGGAGAGCATACGAATTGGGGTACTTGGAATAGTTTAAGTTATTTTGATTTATCATATATAGAATTTTTAGCAGTTCAACATGAAGAAAAAGCGAAAGAAGCAGAAAATCCATTAGTACAAGAAACAGTGGTGAAACTACAAAATGGAGAAGGAATGCTACAAATCGCGATCCGAACAGATGCAATTGAGGAGCTAGCAGTTAACTTTAATAAGTACGGCTTACATACGATAGGGCCATTTGAAGGGAAACGTATGAGAAAAGATGGCCGACTTTTAGAATGGAAAATGTTATTCGTTAAGCAAGAAGAGAACGGACCGAAATTACCTTTCTTTATACAGTGGAATGAAACGGACGAAGAAAGAAGAAACGATTTACGTAACAGTGGGACGATTACTGAACATAAAAACAAAGTGCAACAAATTGAAACGATTCATTACGCAGTAAAAAATGTTCGAGAAACAGTACGGAAATGGAAAGAAGTAATGGAGCTATCTACAAGCTCAGTTGTGAAAAATGAAAAATGGAATGCCGAGTGTCAAAGTGTAGTATTTGGAGATATTCATGTGCAGTTTTGTGAACCGATTGGAGAAGGGCTAGTGCTAGAACATTTGAATAAGAATGGTGAATATCCATTTGCAGTAGAGTTTAAAGGTGGAAATAAACGAGAGCATGAAGTGCGAGGTAGTTTGTACATATATTAATAGAGGTGAACGTTGTGGAAGAAATGCTTAGAGAGATAGAGAGAATACTAGAATGGCCTCGTATTGCAACGTGTACAGCTATTTCAAAAGGTTTTTCACATGAAGAGAAGTATAAAATTGAATTAAAGAATCAAGAAACCTATTTTGTAAAAGTATGTGATGCTGTTCATTTTGAACGTAAACAAGAAGAATATACGTATATGAAACAATTAGAGTCATTACATATTCCAACACCCAAGTTAATTCATTTCATAATAATTGAGAAATTAAATAAATGTGTTCAAGTATTTGAATGGACCCGAGGTATAAATGGTGAAGAAGGTTTAACGAAGTTATCGGTGGAAGAACAGTATAAGGCAGGAAGAAAAGCGGGGGAAGTATTAAAGAGGATTCACTCAATTGAAAGAGAAAGTGCAAGTAATAAATGGGAAACATCTAGATGGAATAAATACGAAAGATACATAGAGGCACTAACAGATTACGAGGTGAATTTTCTGGATTTGAAGCCAGTATTAACCTTTGTAGAAAATCATAAAGATTTATTGGGAAATCGTCCAATAAGATTTTTACATGATGACTTCCATCCAGCAAATAGCATGATTCATAATAAGGAATTTATCGTTATCGATTTTGGTGGATATGATTTTGGTGATCCAATACACGATTTTTATAACGTAGCGATTTTTACTATAAGAATAAGCAAACCATTTGCGATTGGACAAGTTCACGGTTATTGCGGAGGAGAACCTGATCTACATTTTTGGAAACTGTACTCATTATATGCAGCAATGATATTCCCGGCTGATATCGTATGGACAAACCGAAGCACACCATATTTATTAGATGATATGAAGGAAAGATTAAATGGAATTTTAGAAGATCATAATCATTTTTCATCTTATATTCCAAAATGGTATCAATCAAGCGAATTTAATAAATAAAGGAGTAATTTATATGGATAAAATAGCAGTAATTTCAGATATTCACGGTAATATTCAAGCATTAGAATCCGTGTTGAATGATATTAAATTAAGAGGAATCGAGCGCATTATTTGCCTTGGAGATTTAGTAGGAAAAGGACCTCATTCCAGTGAAGCAATTGAAATCATTCGTAAAGAATGTGAAGTAGTCGTAATGGGAAACTGGGATGATTTTATTACAAAGCCGACTGAATTTGAAGCATTGAAATGGCATCAAAACCAATTATCGGAAGAACAAAATGACTATTTAAGAAACTTACCATTTTCAATCGAGTTTTATATGAGTGGGAAATTCATTCGTATGTTTCACGCTTCACCGAGAAGTTTATATGAAAGAATTCAACCACACGCTTCAAGAGAAGAACGTATTAGTATGTTCGAAAATAGTGATCTGACGGAAAATATAGAAGGGGAAAGAAAACCAGATGTCGTTTGTTACGGTGACGTTCACCAAGCGTTCGTTCAAAATTTCAGAGGGAAAACGTTATGTAATGCCGGTAGCGTAGGAAACCCGCTTGAAATAACGCAAGCTTCCTATTTAATATTTGAAGGGACTTACAATGAAAAAGAAGCAGCGAGCTTTTCTATTCAACTTGTACGAGTACCGTATGATATTGAATTAGCTATCAGACTAGCAGAAGAACTCGAAATGCCAGAAATTGAAGAATACAAACAAGAATTACGGACTGCTTTATATCGAGGGTTTAAGGGAAAGTAAGCTAATAATATATCAACGATTTTTCAAATATATCTATCATAACTTAAAATATATCAATGATTTTTTCGAGATATCAGCGATTCGAGAAAGGATATCAATTTACTGACAAATAGTGACATGAATTATTATCTATAATTATATTATGTCAACTAATTATAAAGGGAGATATCATGAACCGAAAACAAAGAATCAAAGAAATTGCAGATCATATTGTAAAGCTAAACTTAACCCATCCAATAAGAGTTGGAGTAAGCGGTATTACAGCCTCAGGAAAAACAACATTTGCAAACGAACTAGCGGAAGAAATAAAAAAACGAGGATTACCAGTAACACGCGCCAGCATTGATGATTTTCATAATCCAAGAGTGATTCGCTATACAAAAGGAAAAGAATCTGCAAGAGGGTATTATGAAGATGCACACGATTATACAGCTTTCAAAGAAAGATTATTAATGCCTTTAGGACCTAACGGGAATTTACAATATGAAACGATTTCTCATAACTTAATAACGGATATGCCTGTACATAATGAGCCGCTATTGGCCACGAAAAATATGATATTAATAGTAGATGGAACGTTTCTATTGAAAAAAGACGTTGCGCATTTATTTGATTACAAAATCTTTGTAGATACAAATTTTGAGATTGCGAGAAAACGTGGTGCTAAGCGGGAAACTGAAGCTTTTGGAAGTTATGAAGAAGCAGAGAAGATGTTTTTAAACAGGTATCATGCGGCATGTAAGATGTATATAAATGAGCATAATCCGAAAAGTTATGCGGATGTTGTATTTCGGAATAGTGATTTAGCAAATCCAGAAGTTATATTTCAAGAGCGAAAGTAATACATAATCAAAATTATATGTATAGCCTTTTATTTATAGTTATAATTCTCGTATAATTAAATTAACTTTAGAAAGTAAAAAACGGGGGATAAGGCAATAAAAAAACGTAAAAAGGGGACAGGGAATAGAATGAATGAAGTACTAGAACTAAAAGAAGAACTACTACAAATTAAAAATAATAATTATGCTGTACCAGAAGACGTAGATGCATATCCATATGCGCAGTGGATGCTAGATTATATCGGATCACCTGATGCTGAATTACGTGATGATTTAATTTATAGTACGCTTCACACATGGATTACAAATGATGTATTTAGACAAAAAGAGTTAAGAGGATTAATGTTACAAGCAATTAGTCCTGATTATTTATTTTATAAAATTGGTGAAAAGGGAACAGACTCTGTATTTAAACGTGCATTCTCCGTATTAATTCCACCACTTATTTTATCTGTTCATGAAAGAGAACCGTTGTTATCGGAAGAACAACTGTACAGTGTGGCAGAACAAGTACTGGAATATGTATATTTAGAAGAAGATGTAAGAGGTTACGTAGAAGGAAAAGGCTGGGCACATTCTACTGCACACGCTGCTGATGCACTAGATGCTTTAGTGCGTACTATACAAAATCGTGAGTTTTCATATGCAATTCTTGCAGCTGTTCGTCAAAAGGTTCGATTAAGTGATTACGTATATGTACACTTTGAAGATGAGAGATTAGTAAAGCCAATTATGTCTTTACGTAACCAAAATCTTTTAACTGAAGAAGAGTGGAGCAACTGGTTACATAGTATAGCAACTGTTGAAGACATCCGACATCCGCAGCATGCTATTTTAGTACAAAATATTAGAACTTTCCTAAGAAGTTTTTATTTCAGAGCTTTAGAGACAGAAGGTAGTACAGCCTTTACAGATGATATATTGGAGACTTTGAAGGGGTTGCGTAGGTATTAAAAATTCGTTTTTCTAACAGAAAATTACATAAAACCAACACCTCCCAACCATACTAATAAAATGTTTTGGAGGTGAGTTTAATGGACAAAAAAGACTTTGAAAAAGTATATAATGATTATTTACATCAAGGGGAAGAGCAAGCTCAATTTGAAATAGCTCAGGAAGTTACTTCAGGAGCAGAACAAATTGTTGCTGTTCGAAAAAATGATGAAGGTGATTTGATTGCTTTTAAAACAAGTAGCGGGAGAGAGTTAGATTATATGACTGCTCTTAGTGAAGCAAAATCAGGGAAGTTAGCTCATGTGGACGTATTTCATAAGTATGGCAGAGATATTATACGTAGTGAACCTGATGGAATAAAAGAAAATAACTTAGATAATTTACCTTCATTTTAAAGGGTAAACCTCAAGAAGAGAATGTTCATTACGATATTCTCTTCTTTGTTTTGCGAAGTTTTCCTTGCAAATAGACGATTCATTTTTAAAGTGCGATCATACTTTTAAAGAGCTCTCTAAATTTCTCTTTATCTTCTGCTGTAAATGGTTTCGGTCCCTTTGTACGTTTACCACTTTTTCGAACCATTGCACTTAAATATCGTGTTTGTAACAATTGTTCAATGTTATCATTCGTATACTTATAGCCTTTATGGTGTAGAACGATACAGCCTTTTGCTAAAGCGAGCGAAGCAAGACCGTAATCTTGTGTTACGATTAAATCTTCTTTTTTTGCTAACTGCATAATTCGGTAATCTGCAGCATCTGCCCCGGAATCAACATAAATTGTTTCCACACCTTTAGGTTGCTGAGCATTAGAGTAATGAGAAAAGCTAGTAACGAGGGTTACAGGGATTTCTGCATTCGTAGCTTCAAAAATAATTACATCTTTTACAGGACAAGCATCTGCATCAACGTAAATTTTCATTTTTATCACTCCTATAACTAGGTTCGTGTTGATGATAATGGTAGATTTAGGTTTTGTCAAACATGTAATATCTTCCACAATTTAATACATATGTATTTGTATAAAATGAACGAATATTTCGAACTAAATAACGAATATACTATAGATTTTAATAAGTGGTTATATGTAGTGATTTGAAAATTTCTTAATACGAAAGTATTAGGAAGTTTTATTTGAATTTCATTCTGCGGATTGATTTTTAATAGTGTTTATTTGGATAAAATAGCAATAGAATATATATAAATAAAATGTATTTTAAATTAGAGGATCATTTCATGTTACTGCTCTATGCAATGGTTTCAAAAGATAAGTAAGTCTGAAATTAATCAGGAGGGCCGAATGAGGAGTTTCGATTTATCACAAACAACTATTAATATATCAAAAAATGATCTTATTCATAAAACGAATGATGATAAGTATTGGGTGTATGAAGTGATTTTTCAATCGCATGAAGGCATACCACCTCATAGCCATCCATTTGGAGAAGATTGTGCGGTTGTGTTGTCAGGTCATTTGGATTATTATATTTCAAATAAAATAATGATTCGTGCATCAAAAGGAGAGATAGTGTTTGGGTGGAAGAACCATATACATGGCTATAAAAATAATGAAACAGAACCATTGCATCTATTAATTTTTGTTGCGCCGAATAAAATTGGGCTAGAATATTTATCTGATGATGATCCGAAAATTGTGCACGTACCGGAAGAAAAGCGAATAATGAAGCTTTCCGAATATCAAGTAGTACATTCTCCTTTTTCTTCTTTTGAAAGAATAAAAATAGATGGTGAATATTCAGAAGCATATAATGAGAATGGACTTATGGCGTTTATTGATATCGAAAATAAACAAATGTATATATTTGAGGGTGAGAATGTGGAGATAAAAACTTCAAATCCCATAATATTTATTAAGTATACAGCTAGATTGTGAGAATGGAGAGTTGCTTTTCTCTATTTATAATAAATATGTAGTTAAGAATATTAAAGAGGAATATTTTACAGAAAATAGGGGGTGAGTTTTATTATTTAACTTGTAGATAACGAAATAGAAATGACCATTTATTGAGGAGAGCGATATTTATATGCAGTTATATTTTTATAATGAAAACTTCAGAAATATAATAAATCAATATACATTGTCAGAAGAGCAGCTTTGTTATACAGGTTTACCTAAAAAGCTTGTAAAACTATCGAGTGAGGATTCAAATCGGCATTCAATTTTAGCTATGAAAGATAATGAGCTTGTAACGTTTTTTGTTTTACATAAAAATGACGGGGTTAAACCATATACAAATAATGAAAAATCTATTTTAATAAGAGCATTTTCAACAGATTTTCACCATCAAGGGAAAGGATATGCAAAACAAGTTTTAAAGATATTACCTGACTTTGTCCGAAATAACTTCTTAGGTATAAATAAAATTATTTTAGCAGTAAACGTTAAAAATGTAGCTGCACAATCTTTATATAAAAAATGTGGTTTTTGTGATAATGGGGTTAGAAGGATGGGGCGGAAAGGTGAATTAATCATAATGAGTTACAATTTATAAGAATCATTCTTAGAAGTCGGGAAGAAAGATAAAGAAAAACGAAAAATTTCGAAAAGAAAGCCCCTGTATCAATCATCAGGAGCTTTCTTATAATTTAATTTTGGAATTAAGCTTCTTTTCATTATTTTTTGCTTATTTATTATCTGGAGTTAATGAATAAAGAAGTTTTAAATGTATTAAAAAGTTATTTTATTTCCCACAAACCAAAATAGCCTCCCGCAAACGAGAAATACCTTCCTCAATTTGATCAATATCCACTTTTCCATAAGATAAACGAATATAACCATCTTTCGCGCCGAAAATACTACCTGGCATAAAAGTAATTTCTTGTTTTAAGCTTTGCATAATAAGTTGTTTTTCGTTTATCGGTTCTTTTAATTTTCCCCATATGTAAATACCACCAGTAGGGTTTGAAAAAGAGATTTTATCCTGAAGTTGCTCGTTTAGAGCACGAACAATAACGTCTCTTTTTTCTGCTAGTTGTTTTCGTAACGGTACGATATGCGACTGAAATGGTACAGTTTCGAAAAACTGCTGCATAAGCCACTGCGGGAAAATACTCATTCCTAATTCCATTTGATGCCTTGCGTCGGATAACCTTTCTACTACAGATTGCGGAGCGACGAGCCAGCCGACTCGTAATCCTGGCGCAATCATTTTTGATAAAGAATGTACATAAATAACTGTTCCATTTTCATCAATCGATTTTAAAGTAGGGCAAGGTTGTTTCTTTTCTAGCGTAAGTAAACTGGACGGATCATCTTCAACGATCGCAATTCGTAAGTCTGCACAAAGTGATAATAGTTTTTTTCTACGGTTTGGATGAAGCATCGTTCCCGTAGGATTTTGGAAATTTGGATTTAAAAAGATCATTTTAATACGGTGTTTTCTATATAATTCTTGCACATCATCCGGATTAATACCATGTTCATCGACAGGTAACGGGAAAATACGAATACCTGCTGATTGGAATAGAGGCAGGGAATAACAGTGTGAAGGACTTTCGAAAGCAACAGCATCACCTGGATTTAATAAACATTGTACGATAAGGTGAAGTGCTTGCTGGGCGCCGGATGTAATCATAATGGATTGTTCAGTCGCCTCAACTTTTAAATATTCTTTCATATATTTTACGACCGCTTGTCTTAGCGGGAGATAGCCTTGCGGATGATCATAACTTAATGAATGCGTTAACGGTTGTTCACGTAAAATCGCTTGTAGTTGATCATGAGGATAGAGATTACAACCGAGTTCTCCGTTTGCGAAATCTATAATGTTTTCATTTTGCTGTACTTCTGCCCGAATATGGCGAAGTAACGGTAAGTTTGGTAAAAACGTACCACCTTCTACGAAATTTCTCCAGTTGGGTGTTAATGTTGGAGAAACTCCCCACATATGTGTACTTACACGTGTACCTTTACCAGTCGTACTTTCTACAATTCCCATAGCACGTAGTTCATTATAAGCAGTCGTTACTGTACTTCGGTTTACATTTAACTGTGTAGCTAATTTCCGTTCGGAAGGGAGGAAGCTACCTGGAGGAAGTTCTCCATATGTAATACGTTTTTCAATAAAGTCAACAACTTGCTGATAAATAGGGATTTTACTGTCATTATCTAGTTTCCATTCCATAAAAAACGCCTCCGTATCTCTTATATAAATCCAGTATAGCAAATTGGCTGGGTAAAAAAACAGCCAATTGGACGGTGTTATATCCAGCCAATTTTACTATGCTAAATACGGAAGGGGAGATTCGGATGAAACGATGGCAAATGGAATGGCTCCTAGTATCTGTTGCATTAGTATGGGGAGCAAATTATACAATAGGAAAGTATGGCGTGGCATATATGTCATCCATTCAATTTAATAGTTTACGATTTTTAGTAGCATCACCGGTATTATTACTTATTACTTTTATGATGGAACGCTCATTACGTATTGAAAGAAAAGATTGGTTACGATTAGTAGCAGTCGGCATCGTTGGAACGACAATGTATCAAACGATGTTTATGCTATCTGTGAAATATACTTCAGCAACGAACGCTTCATTATTAATTGCGATGTCCCCTATTTTTACAGGGATATTAGCAGTATTGCACAAACAAGAACGTTTTTCGATGAAAGTACAAATTGGTTCAATCGTAGCCTTTATTGGTGCAGCATTCGTTTTATTAACAGGACATACAGGAGGAGCTTCTTACGAGTATGCGTGGCTCGGAAATATAATTGGATTAGTAGCAGCAATTGCGTGGGGATGGTATCCAATTTTAGCGCAACCACTCATTACAAAATACTCCGCAATGAGAGTTACATCATGGTCTACTTTAATTGGAATTGTACCTCTCGTTATATACTGTTTACTCAATGTAAACACACTAACGTGGCCAGTAGATATGCCAAGCTGGGGATCACTAGCATATTCAATCGTCTTTGCGACCATATTCGGACTTGCAATGTGGTATGTCGGTATTAGTAAAATAGGCTCAACGAAAGTAATGGTTTATATGTATCTTGTGCCATTGTTTGCAGTGATCTTTGCGGCAGTAACCATTGGAGAGCAAATTAATTTGATGCAACTAGTTGGCGGGCTTATTATCTTCATCGGTTTATATGTTGTAAAAAAAGGTGGAATCAAAAAGCCAGCTCTCAATTTGAAAAAAGTAAGTTAACAATAAAAAGGATCTCTTTCATATAGAAGGAGATCCTTTTTGTTTTTGTAATAAAAGCGCTTGTTCAATGGCCCATTTTTAATGATCGTGTATGAGAAGCTCTATAGCATGCAATGGAGACATCCACCTTAGAACATGATCCTCCTCACAGTTTTCAGTTTGTTTCTGCACCATATTCGCAATATAAAAAAATCCATCGTTTAAATAAAATATATCTTCCTTTTCTGCATAAAAATATCGAGCCGCATTACCGATATACTGATCAATTTTAATTGCCCATCCTAATTCCTCTAGTAGTTCACGGTGCAAACATTCTTCTTTTGTTTCATTACCTTCCATACCGCCGCCGGGTAAAAAGTAGCGGTCTCCTTTTTGGATAACAGCAATCTTGGAAGAAGTTGAGTTGAAAATAATTGCATAACAACTAGGTCGTAATACATATTGCTCAGTAGGCTTTTTATAGCCAAAAGTAAGTTTAGATATCATAAAACACGTCACCTCTCTATAAAATACATAAAAGGAATAATAAGGTAAAAATAAAATTGTATAAGTATAATCTTACGAGATTGGAGTGATAACAAAATGATAAATCGAAAGTGTACGCGCTGTAAAGAAATTACAGGTACATTGCACGGTGGTAAAAAATTAAGGAAGAATTTCTATGTGAGGACTGTTTGCAAAAAGGAATTGCAAGCGGAGAAATCGAATTATCACAAGTAGAAGAAAAACAAACTACGTATCTTTCTATAAAAATATTAAAAATAATGAGTGCTATTTATTTAATAGGCTCTATTTTAATGGCTTTTTCTACTGGTCCATTTATACATAATCTTGGGTTTGATGAAATATCCATTTCAGGATCAGAATTAGGTTTAATAAGTATTGTTATGCTAGGTTCTATATTTCAGTCCGTTCTCGTATTTTGCGGGATATGGGTATTTATCCTTTTAGTAGAAACAGTCATTAAAATTTATGAAAAAATGAAGTGAGTGAGAGGGAGAAACATATGCGAGTAAGAAACATCCAAGGGGAAGATTATGTAAAGATTCATTCTGTTTTAAATGATTGGTGGGGCGGGAGAGACATGGCTGCCATGTTGCCAAAATTGTTTTTCGTTCACTTTCAAGAAACGAGTTTTATCATTGAAGAAGAAGGAGAAACGTTAGGTTTCTTATGTGGATTTTTTTCACAAACATATAAAGATGAAGCATACGTTCATTTTATCGGTGTAAATCCGAAGTATAGAAGAAGAGGAATCGCATCGACATTGTATTCTTATTTCTTTGATGTCGCTCGTGCAAATAATCGTAAAGTTGTAAAAGCAATTACGTCACCAACTAATAAAAAGTCGATACAGTTTCATCAAGAAATCGGTTTTCGAATTGAGGCTGGGGATGATGAGGTAGAGGGTGTATCGGTACATACAAATTATGATGGGAATGGCGGGAGTAGAGTTTTATTTTTGAAAAATGTGTAGATAAAAGGGGAATGATTGCATGGATATGCAGCAACGGAGAATGTTAGTAGCAGGAATCGTTTTAGCAGTAGTGTTAGGGGTAGGCTATTTTTCGACAAACGTATTACAAACTTTCTCAATCGTATGTTTAGCAGTAGCGATTGTATTTGGGGTTATAGGGAGCATACAAAAGAAACGTCAAAACAAGAATTAAAAATTTGAAAATTTTATGATCCCTTAAAATTTCTCGTTTTAGGGTATTTGTTTTTCTTAGCTTAATGGCGATTGGATTGTATCACAAATTCTATTAAATTAAGTTTATATCAAAACACCATTCTTGCCCTGTTGTTGCAGACATAATGATATCTTTTTTTATTTTGTTAATTTGATAGAAGTGAGTGGGATGTCAAAAGCAATTTCTGTAAAATAATTTCATCAAAAGAAGGGGATTTATATGCATTTTGAAAGAGATAGATATTTTTTGGAGATGGCATTGGAAGAAGCAGAAAAGGCATTAAAAGAAAACACATATCCAGTAGGAGCAGTTATTGTTGATGGAAATAATAATGTCATTGCAAGAGGAAGAAATAGAGTGCATCCACAAAAAGACATAACAGCTCACGCAGAGATAGACGCTATTCGCAATGCAGGGGAAGCAATGTTTGATGCAAAAATAAAAAATGAGAAGTTTACTATTTATAGCACGTTGGAACCGTGTCCAATGTGTACAGGTGGTATTTTATTCGCAAAAATACAGAGAGTAGTCTGGTTACTAAATGATGACTTAGGTTTTGGTGGATATAAAAAGATAAAAAATGCTTTAGTTTTCGAAGGGAAATTTAATAAAATCGACATAGTGGAAGAACCATTTGAAGACTTAAAAACAAGACAAAAAGAACTTATGAGACAATGGGAGCTAAATCCCAATAATATTATTAATTTGCGTAGGGCTATAAAAAAATAGTTGTTTCTTTCAATTAAATCGGGATACTGCCACATTACCATCAATTTAAAAAATATAGTGAAATTATATCGATTTAACAATAGAATATGGAAGAATCTATTACGAATAGAAAGCCGTCCTAAAAGTATTCTAGGATGGTTCTTTTTGTTGTGAGGAGATAAAGAGTATGGAGAATAAACAGAGTAGAAATGAGTATGTAAGACGCATACATAAGGTTCAAGATTATATAGAATCAAACATAGACAGTTCATTATCCATTGAAGAGCTAGCTGATATAGCAGGATTTTCGAAGTATCATTTTCATCGGATTTTTAAAGGAATAGTTGATGAGCCATTATCTCGGTATGTGAATCGCTTGAAACTAGAAAGGGCAACACATCTACTTACATATCGCGCAGACATGACGATTACAGATATTGCGTATCACTTCGGATTCACAGATTCAGCAGTTTTTTCCCGAACATTTAAAAGTCATTACGGTGTAAGTCCGTCTCAATATCGAAACGATAATAGCAAGAATTGCAAAGACGTAAGGGGAATTCCTCAATACAATGAATGTAAGAAGGTTCGAGGAAATGTTGAAATTGTAACAGCGGACGATATAAACGTCGCATACATAAGACATACAGGTACATATGAAGAGTTAGCTATAGCTTTTCCAGAAATGATAGAAAAATTATTTCGTTACGCGGCGAAGAAAAACTATCATGTATTTGAGGATACGAAAGTATTAACCATTTACCACGATCATCATGAATTTACTGAGGACTATCATTTAAGAACAAGTCTATGTGTAACAATTTCAGATGAATCCACAGTAGAAACGAACGACGTTGGAATAATGGTAATACCTTCTGGAAAATATGCAGTAGGACATTTTGAAATATTCCAAGATGAATATAAAGGAGCATGGGATTTCTTATACGGTGAATGGCTGCCAAATAGCGGATATAAACCGAGAGACTCGTATCCTTTTGAAGTATATAGAAATAATCCAAAGCAGCATCCAAAGCATAAACATATAGTTGATATATATGTACCTATCGAACCTTTTTAATCATAGGTTAAAGGGGAAAGAATAATGAAAACTGCTGAAAAGTTAGATCAGATTATAAAAGAAGAATATGAAAATATGAATGGTATGTTAGTAGTGCGGAAAGGTAATGTTATTTTTGAAAAATATTATAACGATTACGGACAAAATGATACATTTCATGTAGCGTCAGTTACAAAAACGATAATCTCTGCGCTAATTGGAATATGTATAGATAAGGGCTATATAAAAAGTGTTGATCAAAAAGTAATAGAGTTTTTCCCTGAATATAAAGTAAAGTCATCTGAAGTAACAGTGCGACACCTACTTACAATGACAGCTCCATACCCTTTTGTAGACTGGCAGGAACCGTTAGAAGAATTATGTACACAACCAGACTGGGTACAGTATACACTTCATAGAATGGGGAACGGTGGAGAGATTGGAGCTTTTAAATATTCATCTGCAGGAGCGCATGTACTATCAGCAATGATTACGAATGCAACAGGGAAAAGTGCACGTGAATTTGCGAATGAGTACTTATTTCAACCACTCGGCAGGAGCGAAATTCCAAACTACAATATGAAAGCATTTGGATTCGATGACTTATTCGGAAAAGATGTGAAAGGATGGGTTCACGATCCAAACGGTATTTCGACGGGCGGCTGGGGACTAACGTTAACGGTTAGGGATATAGCTAAGTTTGGACAGCTGTATTTGAATGAAGGTATTCATAATGGAAAACAAATACTATCAAAATCATGGATAAAAGAATCAACAGAAATGAACCAAAATCAATATGGTTACTTATGGTGGTTACGAGAAGAAAATGGAATCTTTTCATACTGTGCTATGGGTGATGGTGGGAATATGATTTGTTGTATTCCAGAGAAGGAATTGGTGGTGGTGATGGCTTCTGAAGTTGTGCCAGAAACAAAGGATAGATGGAGATTAATCAAAGAGTATATACTTTTAAAAGAGTAATGGTGAACTTGTAGAAAAATTTAAACGCTCCCCGTAACTTTCCTCAATAAAAAATCGTTAAACATTAGGAAGGGTTATTAATCACGAATGGGGGAGAACCATGAAAATTCTAATTCTAGGCGGTACACGATTTTTAGGTAGAGCATTTGTAGATGAGGCTTTACAGAGAGGGCATGAAATTACGTTATTTAACCGAGGAACAAACAAAGAAATTTTTTCTAATGTGGAGCAGTTAACCGGTGACAGAAATAACGATGTATCAAGTTTAAAAAATCGAACGTGGGATGTTGTCATAGACACATGTGGATTTTCTCCACATCATATTAGGAATGTTGGAGAAGTGCTTAAAGATAATATTGAACACTATATATTCATCTCAAGCCTTTCCGTATATAAAGATTGGATTCCGCATGACATAAAAGAAGACTATATATTACAACCTGAACCGACGGAAGAGCAAATAAAGACTGTAGAGAATGGTGAAATATCTCCTTATGAGCATTATGGTGCGCTGAAAGTATTATGCGAAAAAGAAGCAGAGAAGTATTGGCCGGGGCGTGTTTTACACGTAAGAGCAGGACTTCTTTCAGGAATGTTCGATTATACAGATCGACTTCCATACTGGATTCAGCGTGTAGCAAAAGGAGGTAACGTGTTAGTTCCAGGAAGAAAAAATCGTCCAGTGCAGATAGTTGATATAAAAGATGTCGCGAGATTTGGACTCAACATGGCAGAAAATAATAAAGCAGGTACATTCAATATAACAGGTCCGAATGATGAATTGACGATGGAAGAGCTATTAAATACGTGTAAAAAAGTTACGAATAGCGATGCTGAATTTGTTTGGGTAGACGAATCGTTTATGAGTGAACACAATGTGCAGCCTTGGACAGAAATGCCTTTGTGGATTCCAGAAACTTTCCCATTAGATGGTGAGACGAAGCCGTGGAGAGGCGGGTTTTCTATTTGTATCGAAAGTGCGGTTAATGAAGGGCTTACTTTTAGAAGAATAGACGAGACAGTTACAGATGTGTATGAGTGGATGGAGAGTACGGAAGAATGGGAATTAAAAGCAGGTATTTCAGGCGAGAGGGAGAAGGAATTGTTAGAAAGATGGTATCAATAAATTTAGCGGAGTTCTTTGAATATGCTTGATTGCACATAAGGAGGAAAAGGTGATGTGGAAAGACACCATTCACAGTATCTCATCAAATTTAAGCTTGAAAAACCCAGCTACGAAGGATGAACTTACTGATATACAAAAATGTTTACATGTGGAGTTACCGAATGATTTATATCAATTATTACAGGAAACAAACGGTATAGAAGGTGAATACGGTGACTTTATATGGTCTGCTTCAAAAATTAAAACTGAAAATATGAGTATGAGAAATATAGTTGATTTTAAAGATTTATACATGCCTTTTGACTGTTTATTATTTTTTGCTGATGGGGGAAATGGTGATTTGTTTGGCTATTCCATTTTGAATGGAAAAGTACAAAGAGATGATATATATGTATGGAACCATGAAAATGATAGTAGAACGTGGGTTGCTCCTTCTTTAAAGACTTTTATGGAGTGGTGGGAGAGTGGAAAGATGATAATTTAAATATAGTATCAAAAAAAGTGCCTTGTTACTAAAGAAACAAGGCACTTTTTCACGAATAATGAATCTACCACTCAAACGGTTCTTCTCCATACAGTTCCCATAGCTTAGGAAACATCTTTTTTAAACCTTCTTCATCGTCTTCATTCCAGTCAAATTCAAAATCTACATCGTCGAATTCTTCATTAGATAAGACATGGTAAAGTGTAAAGTAAGTATCATCTTCGTCACCAGTTTTTTCTGCATATACAGTGAAACCGAAATATAAAGAAAGTTCTTCTATTTCTGGGACGTCATACTCACTCAAATTTTCTAATACAGGAATTAATCGTTCTGGATCTTCAATACAAGCTTCGTATGTCTCTTTTCCTTGATATAATAACCATCCGCGGAAGTAATCGAAAGTATCATCTGAACAGCCACCCATAATAATATAGGCTGCTGCCCATAAACGGGAGGTATAGGAGTCTTTCAAAAGGCGATGCATATGCGTATCAAAAGCTACAATTTCATGTACTGTACGTTTAGCAAGGTGAGAAGTAAGCCATTCTATTTGTTCTTCTTGGTCCTCACCTTTCGTTTTTGCACGATGAAGTAGCTCCCAAAATTCTTCTTCGGTTATTGTTTTTTCTTTTATGTAATCTTCCCCAGGCAACGGGTCTGTATATCCTTTTTTACGTTTGGAAGCAACTAGTTTATTAGCTTCTTTCATACATTCTTCTTCTGTTTCAAACTCTTTCGCTTTCACACTGCCAGCTGTGCCAATTTTTCCGTAAAACACAACATAGTCTTTTTCTTTCACAACGATTTTCCAAAACTTATTTGATTTCTCAGTTTGCTGGATTAATAACGTTTCCATCCGTACCCCCATAATGTTTTCTAGTGTGCAATATGATTGTAACATATGTATATACACTTGTAATGATGAAAAATAATAGTTTAGAAAATTCAAAAACCATTGAATGGAGTGGATAAATTTAGTAACCTTATTTGTACAGTAATTACATAATTGTTTTGTAATAATTCGATATTTATATAAGGGGGCGTTACGGATGGATCTTACGTTTAAAGTTGAGGAAACATGTTTTAATTACCGCGTTGGAGCAATTTGTAAACATGATAATAAAATACTCATTCTGCAAGGTGACGGTGAAGATTTTTGGTATGTACCCGGCGGTAGAGTAAAAATGCTAGAGAATAGTGAAGATGCATTAAAACGAGAGCTTGCGGAAGAGATAGGTGTTCCTATTAAAAGGAAAAGGTTAATATGGTCAGTAGAAAATTTCTTTACACTTTCTGAGCGAAAGTTTCATGAAATTAGTTTTTATTATGAAGTAGAGCTACATGAGTTACCTGTGAGTGGAGCGGATCAATATATTTTGGAAGAAGAGGATAGAACGTATTTGTTTAGATGGGTGCCAGTAGAAGAACTGCATACATATAACTTACAGCCTGCATTTATAAAAGAGAAAGTAAAGGATGTATCAGTTCACACAGAACATATCGTATTACAAAAGTAAATGTATTCGGAGGGGAAAATGGTGAAGGGCACTAAAAAAGAGGTACATATAAATGACAAAGTAATTTATTACACACATATCGAACAAGGTTCTAGTACCGTTTGCTTTATGTTTTCAGGTTCAGGATACAATTATGATAAGCCGTTATTTTATTACGCAACGATGTTAATGCTTGAACATAAAATAGATGTTGTACATATTCATTATTCTTATGATGGACAATTAATGAATAAACCAATGGAAGAAGTAACGAAAGTAATGATGGATGATATTAATCCTGTAATAAATGAAGTATTAAAAGATGAGCAATACAACGAGACTATGTTTTTAGGGAAGTCACTCGGAACAATTCCGATTGCAAATGATTTAATGAAGAGAGAAGAATTCGCGCAGTCAAAAATGATACTACTTACACCTTTACTGACGTTTGATACAATTTTTGATTCTATCTTACATAGTCGACACGAAGGGTTTTTAGTTATTGGGGATAAAGATCACCAATACAATGCAGATCAAATTGATCAGTTATATAAAACGAATTTACAGATTGAAGTTGTCAAAAATGCAAATCATTCTGTAAATATTGGGGGATATGAAACGGAAAATTCAATTGAGGCTATAGCGAAAATAATAGGAAAACTTAAAGAAGTTGTTAGGACAAACTAACCTATTAATACATGCAAAAGAGGTGCGAATTGCACCTCTTTTACTTTAATAAGCCTTCAAAACATGAAGTAAATAATCCTTACGATTCAGCGGATTATAATCAACACGTTTTCGAGTAGGGAAGGGAGCCATAAGTTTTGTGAAACCAGCTGGCTTCGTTGTAAATATGCCTTCTCCTTCTGTAAATGAATGTAGTATTCGTTTGAAACTCTCTGTTTTCGCAACAGGTAATGATCCTGTTAACTGATAAGAATTGTTATTGAATATAGGCTCTGCAAAAGTTGCTGGAACGGCAGCAAGCTTATACATTGCAGTACTAATTGCGTGCTCCGGTACAGTTAATTCAAATTCATTTACTGGTTCATATACATATGTTTCAGCTTGCTTTAAAGCATCCATTAATACGATCGGTGTTAAATTTCTAAAGTCACTCGCTGTTGTAACAGGACTAGCATAACCAGTATGTGTTAACGTGACGATAATATCTGTAACTGCCCATCCATATAATCCTTGTTTTAACGTTTGAAATACCGTATCTTCAATCGCTTTATGAAATGCTAAAGGTAGTGAGCCGAGCTCAACACCTAATTTATATGTTATACCGCAATTAAGTTCACCACGTTCAACTTTGAATCCGATTGTTGCGTAAAATGGATTCTCTTTTTCACCCATTACTTCAACAGAATTGCCTACGCCAATTGGTTTCTCGATACATACAACTCGCGTATTTGAAAAAGTAACCTGCAAATTATATTTCTCATAAAGTGTTGTTTCAATTACTTCTTTTTGTACCTCACCGAAAAGGCGAATATATAGTTCATTATGAACATCGTCTTTCCAAACTTTAATGAGCGGATCTTCTTCACATAGTTCCATAAGAACAGCGTATAAATTATGAATTTGCTCTTTAGGTACCGCATCAATGGCAGCTTCCATTTGTGGTTCGGCAAAGTGAATATCTTTTATATAATCCGTACGTTCACCGATAATATCACCAATTTTAATATCATTCAGCCCCCACACTTTACAAAACTCACCGCTAGGAACGGTAGAAGTTTGAACGGTATCTCCATTATGAAATAGGCACATTTTTTTTATCTTTTCTTTATGGAATAGAGACTTACTGCGCTGTATATTAACATATTTTCTAACATGTAAGCTACCTGAAAAAACTCTTATATAAGCAACCTTTTCTCCAGAAGGTTCACGTTCAATTTTAAAAACAACACCGGATAATGGTTCCTCTTGTGCCGATGTAAGAGCTGGAATGAGAGCCGGAAGTTTTTCAAGAAGTTCTGTTACGCCCATACCAGTCATTGCTGAACCGAAAAAGATTGGATACACATTCGCTTGCTGTATTTGCTGTTCTAGTTTTTCTCTTAATAGTGCGTCCGGTATTATTTCGTTATTTACATATGATTCAAGTAACGATTCATTAAATGGTGCTAACAGTTCCATACAATCGTCATATGATTTGTATTCAATGATCCGGGCTTCTTTCGTTCCTTCGTTTAGAACAGAGTAGAAGGGGAATGCTTCGTTTGAAAGAACCTCTTTTATTTGTTTCATAACTTTTTCAGTGTTTGCGCCACTACGATCAATTTTATTAACGAATAAAATAGTCGGTATGTTTAGTTTCTGTAATGTTCGCATTAAAATTTTTGTTTGTGCTTGCACACCTTCAACGGCAGAGATAACTAAAATCGCACCGTCTAGAATGCGGAATGATCGCTCCACTTCAGCGGTAAAATCAGCGTGTCCAGGTGTATCAATGACATTTACTTTTACAGCATCAATAAAGAAAGAAACGACAGATGCTTTAATCGTAATTCCGCGTTGTCTTTCTAATTCCATTGAGTCAGTTTGTGTATTACCACTATCTACTCGGCCAATTTCTTTAATCACATTCGTTTCATAAAGAATACGCTCAGTCAAACTCGTCTTGCCAGCGTCTACGTGCGCGACAATCCCTATATTTATTGTTGTCATTTGTGAATATCCTCATTTCATTTTCCATTTTCAATTCCTCATTTCTATTTTCAATTCCTCATTTCTATTTGTATATTGCCGCATTATCAATCACTCTCCAGTTCTTTAAATTAGTATTATTATAGTGCAATTAACATTATTTGTAACGCTACAAAGCGCCTTAATTTGGAAAAAATAAAATGAAAACAAAATGCTTGCATTCTAAATCGATATATATTATATTAATTGACATATCAACTATTGATACATCAAATGTTTTTATTTTGATTGTAAAGGAGGGTTAATTTGACAAGTTCATGCTCAAAAGAAGCGATTATTTTATATAAATTACACTTTCTAAATAAAGAAGTAAGTTCGAAATTTGAAGGGTGTACGGGTATGAGCCAGTCTCGATTAGAGCTTATACTTCAGTTATATGAAGTAGGTGAAATTAGTCAAAAAGCACTTCAACAAGAAGTGAATATTGATAATGCTGCGATAACAAGGCATTTAAAGCAGCTTGAGGCCAATGAAATGATTGTAAGACGTAAAAATCCAGATGATAACAGAATTACGTTAGTTTCTCTTACTGAAGAGGGACGAAATAAAATTCAAGCATTTCAAGAGGAAAAAGAACGTTTTGCAGCATCTGCATTTAAAGGATTAAGTGAGGAAGAACGCGATAATCTTTTAAATATGTTAAATCACATTCAAGAAAATATAAAAGAATTATAAAAAAGGGAGAATACAACTATGACTAACTCAGTAAAAACAAATGATTTTAACGAAATTTTAACAGGACGTCGTTCAATTCGTAAGTACGACCCTTCAGTGAAAATTAGCAAAGAAGAAATGACAGAAATTCTTACAGAAGCAACACTTGCACCATCTTCAGTAAACATGCAACCATGGAGATTCGTAGTGATTGAAAGTGATGAAGCGAAAGCAACACTTGCGCCACTTGCGAAATTCAATCAATCTCAAGTAGAAACATCTTCAGCAATGATTGCTTTATTTGGTGATTTAAACAACTTTGATAACGCAGAAGAAATTTACGGTACAGCAGTAGAGCGTGGTTTAATGCCAGCAGAAGTAAAAGAAGACCAAATGAAAAAACTTTCAGCTTACTTCTCAATGGTTACACCAGAAGTAATGAAAGATACGGTATTAATTGACGGTGGTCTTGTAGCAATGCAATTTATGCTAGCAGCTCGTGCTCACGGTTATGACACTTGTCCAATTGGTGGATTTGAAAAAGACCAAATCGCAGAAGCATTTGGACTAGATAAAGAACGCTACGTACCAGTAATGCTAATTTCAATCGGGAAAGCTGCTGACAGTGGTTACCAATCAGTACGTCTTCCAATTGAAAAAGTTGCAGAGTGGAAGTAGTTTGAAAAAATTAGTGAAAAATGAGAGGGGAAGCACCATGATTATTATTCACGCAATATTTCAAGTAGACCCAGCAAAACAACAATCATTTTTAGAAGAAATTCAGCCACTCATTCATGGTTCAAGAGAAGAAAGTGGAAATGTATCTTATGACTTATATAAAGATACAGAAAAAGAAAGTGTTTATACGATGGTAGAAGTATGGAAAGATGAAGCAGCAGTTGCGAGCCATAATACGAGTGAACACTTCACATCTTTCGTTAGTAAAGCAGCACAATTTTTAACTGCTCCGCTTAATATAAAAGCTTATAATGGAGAATTAGTAAAATAATAAGGTAGAAAAAGATGACTTTAGCATATGGCTGAAGTCATCTTTTTTGTATAAGTAGAATCCATTTTGGACTCAGTTATGTTGATAGATAAGCGTTGCTCGCATCCTCAGTAACAGTGCTGAATTGTGTGTTAAATTCGAACATTCGGTTTATTGGGATATTTTTCCGTGGTATAATTTTCTTGTAAATAAAAGGTAGAGGGGAGTAAGTAATGGGAGAATTTCAAAGTAATTTGCATACGGCAACGCAACTTGCAACGAAAATGAGAAATGCTTCAGATAGGATGCAAAGTGCTACTAGTCGCTCTATAAATAAGGCAACGCGTACGACACTATCTGTGAACTTCAAAGCACAAGAAGCAAATCAACAAAATTTACAAATCACGAAACAATTTTGCGCTACTTTTCAACAAACGATTGATAATATCCATTCCGTAGCAAATGAATTTGAGAAAATGGATACTGGACTTCAAAAGACTTTTCAATAATGTAACAACCTACGTAAAGGGGAAAAGGTAGGGAGAAAAGATGAGTCAAGAAATTGAAACGAGAATCAGTCAATGTAATCAAAAATTACGAATTATATTTGAAGAACAAAATGAAAACCGAATCGCGCTGCAAAATCAAGAACGAGCTGAGGCTAGTTTTCATGAATGGAAAAATAGAAGCAATCGTTTATTTAACCGAATACTAGAAACTTGGCACGACGACAAAGAAGTGTTTCACCTTTTTACGAATATGCGGCAAGAGATCGGGCAGTACGAAAGAAAACTTACATTCGAATTAGAAAACGAAAAAGAGACGTTGCTTAAAGAAAAACGGCATCTCAGCGAGAAAGAAAACAACCTTTCCTATGAACAGCAGCAACTACAAAGGGAGGCCAATACATGAGTTTAAACATGTATTTGGGAGAAGTACAAAGTCAAACTCAAAGTATGAACGCTATATGTAATGCTACGATTCAAAGTATGGAACAAGCCATTCAATCTATTGATGCATTTGCGATAGACACAGTATTACAAGGACAAACATACAGTAGTGCAAAAGCCTACCTTGTCCAAACATTTCGGCCATTAGCGCAAGGAATCATATGCTTATGTGAAGAATTAATTCACCAAAATGAAGCATTTCCAAATGAGTTCCAAGCGAAAGTTGCTTCGACAGATGTGATTGAACAAGAAATAAGAGAACAAATAAGGGGAATTAATCAATCGATTACAAGTATAGAAGCAATAGAAGTACTTACACCAATGCCCGGAGTAGGTGCAATTGTAACGGTATTAGGTGCAATGAGAAAAAAACTGGAAGAAAAACTAGAGCATTTATATGAATTCAATCATTCATCCAGCAACAACTACAGCACCGCTCTCCAATTAGCAGCTAGCATCACAGCCGGACTCGCTGAAGTGCAAAGTGGGAAAGGATTTAGTCCTGTGAGTGGTACGTTTAGTACACAAGGGTTGAATATGGATTGGGTGAGTTCGATTCAGGGGATTATAGAAGAAACAGCTCAAAAAAATGATCAGTCAATTAAAGATATAGAAACAAATAACATAATTGAGAAGAAATCTCCGGTTAGAAATGCTTGGGACGATGCGACAGACAGTATAGTTGGCACGTTTGAAACAGCGAAAAAGATGTGGGAAGCTATTCAAAGAGGATCGGGGAAAGCTATTGGTGATGAAATCGAGTCCGCAATAGCTTTAAGTAATATGGACATAGGAACTTTTATTAATGTAACCTATGCACTTTTCCATTTGGATGAAACTGCAAAAAATATGTGGCATGCATTTTCAAATAAAATAAAACGAGATATGATAGAGGGAGATGCAGAGAGTCGTACAGAATTGACTACCTATGGATTAACACAAATAGCTACCACAATATTAGGCGATAGGGCACTAAATAAAGTAGGCCATATCACAAAAGGAGCAAAAGCATCAAGTGGAGTAAGTACATTTGCTAATGCAGTAAAACTAGCAAAAGAATTGAAGCCTACGCTTGAAATGTTACAATCATTTAAGAGAGAGGCTTCCTATGCATTCTCTAGTGTTGGTGGAACTATCATAACCAAAATACCACAAGGTGAATTGATAGAAGCTTATTATAAGTTTGCGAAGTCTAAAGATGGTGGTAAGGGTAAACCTAGCAGTAACAAAAACACAACTGTAGATAATTTTGATGCAAAAACAGCTACCAATAAGCAAAAAGGGAATTATGGTGAAATAAAATCTAGTGACAATTTATTGAATAATCAAAGTTTAAAAGAAGCTGGATTTGATTTAAAGCCAGTCGGAAAAAGTACACCATCAGGCATAAATGATAAAATAGTAAAAGGGATTGATGGATTATACGAAAATGCAAATCCAAATTCAAATATTAAATATGTTATTGATGAAGCAAAGTTTGGTAGTTCACAATTAGGAAAAACTAAAGATGGACCACAAATGTCAGATGGTTGGTTGACAGGTGTGAATACTGAAAAAAGTAGAATATTGAAAGCTGTTGATGGAGATAACAAATTAGCAGATAAGATTACAAAAGCGTTGGAGAGAGATAAGGTAGAAAGAGTATTATCAAAAGTCGATAGTAGCGGAAAGGTTAAAACATTTAAGATAGATGCAAAGGGTAACATCGCTGGAGAATGGCCATAATTTAGAAGCTAGGAGGAATTGAATGGTATGAGAGATTATTTATGTATAGAAGAAAAGTGTAGAGAAGGAATTGAATATCATAAAGAGTTTATAGAGGAAAATAGAGAAGATATTAAAAGTTTAGAAGAAGATACTAAAAATGGAATTCAAAGATATTCTAAAGATAATAAGAGTATTATAGAAGGGACATATCTAGCCAATTTTAGATATGAGATGGAGGATATTAGGGCAAAGTATTCTTTAGGGGAAGATGTTAGTGTAATAGAAGAAGATTTTCATAATGCAATTTATGATTTAGAGAATACAGGAAGTAGGGAAATTGGATATTTAAGTCTGATTTGGATGATTTCCTTAGGGATTTTGTTAGAAACGGATAAAAAGAATATAGAAAGATTAAAAAAGATAGTTGATAAAAAAAATGTGAATGATGCAGTAATCGATTTCCTCTTATGCGCTAGTGATATCGGATACACAAAAATGACGAATAGATATTATAAAGAAAATCCATATGCAAAAATGAGAGAGATTATAGAATTTGCACAAACAGATAAAAAAGAAGCGTCTAAAAGATTGCAAACGTACATGGAGAAAGAATGGTTTAAAGGCCATTATGATTATGAATGGAAAAATGCGCATAAAGAACCTGGATATGTAGGGTATTGGAGCTTTGAGACAGCTGCAATAGTAAAGATACTCGAACTTGATGATACAAGTTTAAAAGGTAATAACCATTATCCATATGATTTGGCACATTATAAAAATGAAATGAAATTTAAGCATATAGACCTAAGTGAATATCACTATGAAGATGAGACAGAAGAAATCGAGGATATAGTAGAAGGAATTGAACATAATCCTGCATTGGAAAATATTATTCCGCCAAAATGGCATTCATTGGTCAATGAATTAATACATGATTATGAGAATATGGATGATAGTAGTTTTTATGAAAAATACAAAAAAACGATAGGAATAGGTCAAGTGTGGTTCTTACCACAAGAGTATGAAGAAGAAAATGAGCAAAAAAATCTATTAGGAAGTTTAATTGTGTTTGCCCTGACGGTAAGAGATTATATATTACAACTGGACTATAAAGACGATTTAGAAGACTACATTGATAATCTTAAAAATTTCTGGAATGTTTCAGAAACAAAGTTAGTTCAATTTATATTAGAAAATGATCAAAATTATTATGTATGGGTACCAAAAGAAGCAAGTATCCCAAATATGTATGAAGTAAAGATAGAGAGTGTCGATGTAGAGGAAGTTCTATAACGAACAAATCGAAATGTTTTTTATTATATGTAATATTAGAATGCATTTTACTAGTTAATTGAAAACAATGCATGCGTGGCAGAAAAAAGGATGTATCGATACTAAAAATT
Organism: Bacillus sp. JAS24-2; assembly: GCF_008274905.1. Taxonomy (NCBI): domain Bacteria; kingdom Bacillati; phylum Bacillota; class Bacilli; order Caryophanales; family Bacillaceae; genus Bacillus; species Bacillus sp. JAS24-2. The sequence continues at coordinate 2,842,358 of NZ_CP031068.1, read as the reverse complement.
AGAGGGAAAGAAGGGTGTTGGATTGAGTTAAGCACCTCATTGTCAATATACGACAATAGGTGCTTTTTTGCGTGCAATGAAGAAAAAATAAAAGATTCATTTTCACTCTATTTCATCTTCGAATTACATGTTATAATTTGAAAAAAATTCTTAATTTTTAGATAATTAAAAGGTGGAAGATACTATATGAGTACATTAAAGAAGATTACTAATAATATTTCGAAAGTTATCATAGGAAAAGATGAATCGATTGAACTGGCAGCTATAGCTCTTATAGCAAGGGGACATATTTTATTAGAAGATGTACCTGGGACAGGAAAAACAACATTAGCGAAAAGTTTGGCTAAAAGTGTGGACGCTAAATTTCAAAGAATACAATTTACAGCGGATACTTTGCCTGGAGATGTTATTGGTCTTGAATATTTTCATGTAAAGGAATCGGATTTTAAAACAAGGTTAGGACCCATTTTTGCAAATATCGTATTAGTGGATGAAATTAATCGAGCTGTACCGAGAACACAATCTTCGTTACTTGAGGTTATGGAAGAGCGTACTGTTACAATTGCGAAACAGACACATTCATTACCAGAACCTTTTTTAGTTATAGCAACGCAAAATCCACTCGAATCAGCGGGCACATTTCCGTTACCAGATGCTCAGTTAGACCGGTTTTTACTCACAATACGCCAAGGTTATCCTACGAGAGAAGCTGAAAAGGAAATGATGAATCGGTTTCAAATGAATGATCCATTAGAAACGTTACATTCTATTATTTCAAGTGAAGAAATTATTACGATGCAAAAGCGTGCAAGAGAAGTGTTAGTAGGGAATGATGTGCAAGATTATCTCCTTGAAATTATTGAAGCAACTCGTAACCATGAGTTAATTGAAATTGGTGTAAGCCCTCGGGGAACGTTGGCATTTATGAGAGCAATTCAAGCACGGGCAATATTAAATGAAAGAGATTACTGTACGCCAGATGATATTAAGACGCTCGCTGCATCCGTTTGTGCTCATCGTTTAACGTTAACGATTGAGGGAGAGATGAAAACGACGAAAGAACAAATTATGAAAGAAATTCTTCATACGATTAGTGTGCCAGTGGAGAATGTACGATGAATCAACAGCTTGTGTATACACCTTTAGCGGAGCCTTTCGTAATGGGGGTTATGTCAGTTGTAGCCGTTATTTTAAGTGTATTTTCAAGTAATCTACTGTTTTTATCTCTCGTATTTTTATATGTAATTTTAATAGGTGCTATGCATGTATATATACGTAAAGTATCTCGTGTTGAATGGGAATACAGTCAAGGGAATTCGAACGTTTTTATAGGTGAAACGAATATGTGCAAAATGAAAATTTCAAACAAGTCGATATTTCCTATTCTTAATATCGTATTTCGATTTAAATGTGAAAATAAGCTAACTTGGAATCATGATGAAATAAACAAAAATCATAGTACAGGTTCAAATTATTATATGAATTTTAATTTAAAAGGAAGGGAGTCAGTTTCATTTGATTTGCAAGCTGTAGCGTTAAAAAGAGGCATCGCGAAATGGGAAGAAGTTGAAATTGTTATTACTGATCTCTTTGGATTTATAACGAACCATATAACATATAAACAAGTTGATACGCCCTCTTATTTAGTCTTACCAGCTGTTCCGAAAATACAAGTTCCTGAATTACAAGAATGGTCACGAGGATTTCGAAAAGCGATGTCTTCACCCTTATATGATGAAACGAAAGTAATGGGAGTAAAGTCTTATGAAAATGAAGATTTTCGTTCCATCCACTGGAGTGCAACAGCGAAAACAGGGACGATAACTGCGAAAAAGTATGAGCGAACACAATGTGATAAATACGCGATTTATCTCAACTTGCAAAATAAAAGTGGTGTTTCTTTGCGAAATGATATAGAGGAACTAATTGAATTAACAGCAGGTATATGCAAACAACTTCTTATGCAAAACTGTTCGTTTGAAGTATGGATCAATAGTGTAAAAGATAACGGTTTGCTACATATAAAAAATGGGGATAATCGGAAACATTTGCAAAATGTATTAAAGGTACTTGCCTCGATATCAGACCAAGATACGCCTATATCTTCTTCTTACTTTTACACAGCAGGCTTTCGTCGAAAGGAACTGGATGCGGTTCCTTTAATTATTGGTACTTCACCAAAGAAATACAGTAGAACGAATAAATGGATTGTAATGAAAGAATAAGAAGGGGCTTATGTCATGGTGAATAAAAAGCGGCATATGAAAGTGAAGTTATGGAGTGTAAGAACTTTAATCATACTTTTCTTTGCGATTAGTGCGATAACGTTATCACAAGGTGTTGTGTATGTACAGGACATAGTAAAAGAGCGTTTTTTCAGTAAGACTAAGACAATATCGGAAAGAAATTATGACTTTACTAGTATAGGTGAAAATTTTGATGATTCCAAAATAGATGAAGATGAATATGAAGAAGTAGAAGATACAGGTATAAGAACGAAAACGGGTAAAAAATTTCAACCTTTCGAAAGAGAAAGTCTATGGAGTGACGTGCTTTCTGTTCTTTCAAATATATGGATTACTATAGCTTTTTATGTGATAATTGCAATATCAATTATATATGCCATCTACAAGTATATTAGGAAAAAATTGACGAAAACAGAAATAGTACAGGAGAAAGAATTGATTACAAAGCAAACTGCGGTAAGAAGCATAAAGAATGAAAAAGTCATTCATCAGTTAGAACAGCCGTTACCGACAGATAAGATAAGAAAAACGTTAGTTGAATGGGAAAGAACATTACCATTTCATGAACAGAGAAGGTCCTATGAAACGATGCAACAATGGTTAAAAAGAATTTGTAGAACAAGGGATATTATCTCGTTATATGAGTCTGTTCGTTATGGTGAAAAGACGTATACGGATTTAGATGTGGAAGAAATAATGAAGTGGGTAGAGGGAGATGGGAAGGTGGATACATAAATATTCACCTTTTCTTTTTTATATGGAAATTTGATTAACATGAATTATTTTCTTATATGAAACCGTATTCAAATAGGTAAATAAAATTAACTTTATTTACTTATACTTCATTACATGTTAACCTATACTTAATTTTTATAAATCATAATTAATTTTTGATTTTTTAAGGGTGTGAAAATGTAATGAAATCGGTATTAAAAAGCATACTTATTTCCTTTGTTTTTTCAGCAGTAGGTATGTGTTGGTTACTGTACGTATTATTCAAAGGGGACGGAGACTGGTTATTGTCTTGGATAGGTGTATTAATGGCATATTTATCTTTATATACTTTAATAGATTTATATTGTAAAAATACATACGATAAAAAAATAAATAAATGGCTTATAAAAACAGCGGTGACTAGTTTTAGTTTTTCTGTATTAGGAATCACATTTTGTATCATACATGAGCTATTAACACCATGGAGTCTTAGTTTAATGGTGTGGTATTGGTTGCTAATGTTAGTATTATTTTTAACAACTATAATATCATTAATCAGTTTAGTATTTGTTAATCGTAAAAATCACAATTTCACCGTTGGATATAGAATGCTCATACTTCTAAATGTATTTCTTACATTGGGACCAGTATTATGGCCGCTATTACTTTCTATTATTGGAAATGGTATGAATGCTAGTGCGGGCTGGTAAAAAGGAATATAAATTAGTTGTGTAAAGAATAGGATGAAAAGTTGATATAGAATTTTAAATGTTTAAGAGAACATGTTTACATAAAAAATGAAAACATGTTCTCTTTTTATTTGCATGCATAACTCTTCCTCAGTTTACCGTATTTAAATTTAAACGTAAGTATTTCGTAAGGAATGGATAAGAAAAAAGAGAGATTTATCATATAGGATGAAAGTATAGCTTGAATCAATCCGATATTAATGGAGGAGAGAAAGCCTTATGAAAAAATGTAATTCAATTAAGTTAGCAAGTTTTGCAGTTTTATTAGCGGGTACTGCTCTATTTACACCTGGTTTTACTGTGACTGCAGAGTCAACTCAAAATATTTCTAGTTCGTCACAAGTACATGATCAAAAGAATCGTAATGGCTGGAAACAAGTAATGCAGGAAACAGTACAGCTTGGTGCTGTAGGAATATTAGCTAAGGCGTCTAACAACGGAAAAACTAGTAGTTTTACTGCTGGCGTGGCGGACTTAAGTACAAAGAAACCGGTGAATTCGGATTATCGCTTTCGAATTGGTAGTGTGACGAAGACGTTTACTGCGACGACTGTGCTTCAATTAGTAGGAGAAAATCGCTTACAACTTGACGATCCAATTGAAAAGTGGCTACCAGGTCTCGTGCAAGGAAATGGGTATGATGGTAATCAAATTACGATACGACAACTTTTGAATCATACGAGTGGTATCGCTGAATACTTAAAGTCAAAAGACGCGGACATAATGAATTCGAAAAAAACGTATACAGCAGAAGAAATAGTGAAAATAGGTCTTTCGCTGCCTCCAGATTTTTCGCCGGGAAAAGACTGGTTGTATTCAAACACAGGATACGTAATACTAGGAATGCTTATTGAAAAAATAACTGGAAATAGTTATGCGGAAGAAATCGAAAAGCGAATTATTGAACCTTTGGACCTATCAAATACGTTTTTACCAGGAAATTCACCCGTCATCCCAGGAAAGAATCATGCTCGTGGATATGTGAAAATGGAAGGAACAGGCGAGTTGAAAGATATTACGTATTATAATCCAAGTTTAGCTAATGCAGCTGGAGATATGATTTCTAATGCGGATGATTTAAATAAGTTCTTTTCATCTTTACTCGGTGGTAAGTTACTGAAGGAACGCGAGCTAAAAGAAATGCTTACTACAGTTCCTATAGAAGGAAAAGGGGTTGGTGACGCATACGGTCTTGGAATCTATGAGACTAAACTTCCAAACGGTGTTTCAGTTTGGGGGCATGGAGGAGGAATTCCTGGATTTACAACTTTTGCTGGGGGAGTAATTGGAGGCAAACATACATTGGCTATCAGTCTCAACTCTATAGGTGGGGTCGATATTGTTCCGCAGTTTAATAAAATGATGCAAATTGAATTTAATAAATAGATGAAAAGAAAGTGAATGGAATTTTGTTATAGTTATATTTAAAAGAGGTGCTTTTTTAAGTTCGCAACTATGGACAGTAGTTGCATTTATGATATGGCATCAAGTATATTTCAAAGTGAAAATCAATCTTAATGCTTACGATAAAAATAAAAAGGATGTCAGTTACATGACATTCTTTTTATTTTGGATAAAAAAGGTATGTAGTTCTGAAAATTGTTATTTTTAAAATTATTAAATATAATGAAGGATATAGGGGCGCCAATTGGGGAGTTATGAATGGAAAATACTTTAGTTAGTTAAGTATTTCTCGTTTTAATCAAAATAATTATGAGTTGATTTGGAGTTGAATACAATGGGGGAAAATCATTATAAATGGAGTAATAAACAATTACGAGAGCATGTTGAAGTAATAGATGGTAAAAGAAGTCCGCACATTTTATGTAAGAACGCAACTTATTTAAATTCCTATATGCGCGAGTGGATGCAAGCAAATATTTGGATCTATGATGACCGGATTGTTTATGTAGGGGAAAAGCTGCCAGCGCAACTGCATGAATGTGAAGTCATTGATTGTGATGGAAAGTATGTAGTTCCAAGTTACATAGAACCTCATGCACATCCATATCAATTATATAATCCTGAAACTTTAGCGAATCATGCGATGCAGTTTGGGACAACAACTTTTATTAATGATAATTTAACTTTATTTTTCACATTACAACGTGAAGAAGCATTTCGTTTATTAGATGAATTTGAAAAGATTCCAGCAAGTATGTATTGGTGGTGTCGTTTTGATGGACAAACTGAATTGCAAAACGGGGAAACTTTATTTAATCGTGAAGAAATAATAGAATGGCTTAAGCATAAAGCAGTTCTTCAAGGCGGCGAACTAACAGCGTGGCCAAAACTATTACATGGCGATGATGAAATGTTAACTTGGATGCAGGAAACGAAGCGATTGCAGAAGAAAGTAGAAGGACATTTTCCAGGTGCATCTGAAACGACTTTAGCGAAGTTAAAACTGTTAGGTACAGATTGTGATCATGAAGCGATGACAGGGCAGGAAGCTTTCACTCGTCTTATGCAAGGTTACACTGTTTCCCTAAGAAATTCTTCAATCCGCCCAGATTTAGAAGTTTTACTGAAAGAATTGTTGGAACTAGGTGTAAAGCAGTTTGATAGATTCTTTTTTACAACAGACGGCTCACATCCTTCGTTTTATGAGAATGGAATGACAAACGTTATGATTTCTACCGTGATAAAACAAGGAGTGCCAGTAATAGATGCATACGATATGGCAAGTTATAATATTGCTCGTTATTATAATATGGAACATGTACATGGTTCGATTGCGACAGGTAGAATTGCTAATATCAATATTTTAGAAAGTAAAGAAAACCCAGTACCAATTAGTGTCCTTGCAAAGGGGAAATGGGTGAAGCGTGACGGTGTAAATACACATGAGGCATTACATATAGACTGGAGTAAACATAAAGTAACTCCATTATCATTAGATTGGTCAATAGAAAAAGAGGATATGATTTTCTCTAATAAAACGGGGATACACTTATTAAATAACGTTATTACAAAACCATACACTAGTGAAATCAATATAGACTGTGATGAATTGTCCACAGATCATGATGAATGTTTCCTTATGATGATTGCTCGTGATGGCAGTTGGCAAGTGAATATAGCTGTGAAAGCTTTTGCAAAAGAACTAGGTGGGCTTGCTAGCTCTTATTCTGGTACAGGTGACATCATTCTTATAGGAAAAAGAAAAGAAGATATGCTTACAGCTTTTCGTAGAGTAAAAGAGCTCGGTGGTGGAATGGTCATAGTAGAAAACAATGAAGTGTTACACGAAATAGCATTACCATTGCTCGGGATTATGTCTAATTTAAAAATGAGAGAATTAATACAGGAAGAGAAACAGATGGTGAAATTACTACAAGAGCGTGGCTACGCGTATGATGATCCAGCATTTACAATTTTATTCTTTTCTGCGACGCACTTGCCTTTTATACGAGTAACACCTATAGGATTATATGATGTGAAAAGTAGTAAGGTAGTTGCCCCGCCCGTGAATTTGATAAAGCAATATTAAAAGGAAAGATCCTATAAAAATTTTATTTTATAGGATCTTTCTTATTATTAGCATAAGAATATTGTAAGCCTCAAATGATATAGTATCTAAATCATTTGAGGTGATATGTAAATATGAAAAAAATATTTTACATTTTAAGTGTATTTATTCTGTGTGTATCGATACAACACGTTGTACATTCCCAATCAGATGCACCAGAGTTATCTTCGGATTGTCTCGAAGAAAGAAAAGTTAGAGATGAAAAGTATGTGAAAAATATAATACAGGACATTAAATCCACATTTAATTTAAATATTGATGAACATAGTTTTTGGGAAGTAAGTAAAAGAGATCTGGAGGCTGCCCATTTGATGTATGGTGGAAAGGAAAATGATTCTTATTATAATTCGCTAACTAAAATTTATGATAGTGGTAGATTTAGCGAACAGCCCAGCCTATTTGTGAGGGCGCAAGAAGCATTTTTACTTTATAAAGAACAAGATAATATCAATGTAATGAAAAGCCTAAAACTAGACGTTGAAAAAGGGGAATGGCTCGTTATAAAAACGAAAAAGAAGAAAGGGAAAAAAGTGAAATTCAAGCCGTTGCAATGTGAAAAAGATTATATGAAAAAGAGAAATGAATAACAAAATACTTATTCATGCTATTTTATTCAACGATAGTTTGCTGTTGATATGAAATAACAAAGGTAAACGAACATATTAGCTTTATGGAATATGTTTGTTTACCTTTGTTTGAGAGATTTAAAAATTGGGGATGTTGTTAGTTGAAATTTATTTACTGGCTAATGAGCTTATAGCATTCAATGAATTTGTTCTTCATAAACATTAGATTTTGTGTCAAATGATTTATACATTGCCGAAACACCTATGTATATTTTATTCTACAGTATTTATAAAAGAATGTTGGCTATTCATAAGAAATATGATTGGCACGGTTTTTGCTTGTATTACATGTAAGGAAGGGAGATTGTATGTAAGGAATCTGTACTCGTAATAGTATAAAACAAGCTACTATTGCATTATTAATCATAGTTGTATTTATAGCAGAACTGTAAATACATACAAATAAGTGGGTTTTTGGTTTTGAAATTCTGAATTTTCTTTTAAATTATTAGGGGGCAATGGTATGGTTAAATATTCGAAAATTTCTAAGTGGATTCTTGGTGTTGGATTAGTGACAATAACATGTAATGGTTTGCAAATTCAAGCAGAGACAAAAGAGAAAAACGTGAAGAACGTATTACAAATGGAGCCGGTAGGAATACAGAAATCTGTTAATGAATTGGCGCACTCTTCAAAAGTACAAGAAAATGCATCTTTTACAAAACGGTTAAAATTAGCGGATTTATCGCAGCGTCCACTAGCACCAACCGATAATATTAAACCGTTAGCTGAAGAAAAAAAGTATTCAATGGCTGAGTTAAATCAATTAAATAACAAACAATTAACTGATCTTCTTGTGACAATTAAATGGTATCAAATTCCGGAATTATTTCAGTTTAATAGTGATAGTCTTAAATTCTATCAAGATGATAGTCGAATGCAAGCAATTATTAATAAACTAGAAGAACAAGGACAAACTTATACGAAAGATGATTCAAAAGGAATTGAAACATTAGTAGAAGCTCTACGTGCAGCATTTTATTTAGGTTTTTATCATGATGAATTAAGCAAACTAAATGAGCGTAGCTACCATGATAAATGTTTACCAGCTTTAAAAACAATTGCAAAAAATCCAAATTTCAAACTTGGTACATCAGAACAAAATAAAGTAATTGCATCATATGGAAAATTAATTGGAAATGCATCAGCAGATGTTGAAACGGTTTTATATGCAGGTGAAATTTTTAAACAATATAACGATAATCTTGCAACTTTCATTGAAGACCGAACAAAAGGAGACGCTATATATGAGTTGATGAAGGGAATTGACTTTGATATTCAGACGGATATGTACACGACTGGCAAAGAGCCAAAAGATACGATGTGGTATCGAAATATTGATAACTTTATTAATGAAATAAATCGTTTTGCACTACTTGGTACAGTAACAAATAAAAACGGATGGTTAATTAATAATGGAATTTACTATGCTGGCCGATTGGGCAAGCTTCATAGCACGCCGACAAAAGGACAACAAGTTGTTACAGATGCAATGCGAATTTATCCATATTTAGGAGAGCAATACTTTGTTGCGGCAGAACAAATTACTACAAATTATGGAGGAATAGATGCGAACGGCAAAACTGTAAATTTAGATCAAATTCGAGAAGAGGGTAAAAAGAAATATTTACCGAAAACGTATACGTTTGATGATGGTGCAATTGTCTTTAAAGCTGGGGATAAAGTTAGCGAAGAGAAAATTAAACGTCTATACTGGGCGGCAAAAGAGGTGCGTTCTCAATTTTATCGTACAGTTGGTAGCGATAAACCACTTGAAAGCGGACATGCTGATGATGTGTTAACGATGGTTATTTATAATAGCCCAGATGAGTATCAATTTAATCGTCAACTGTACGGATATGAAACGAATAATGGTGGGATTTATATTGAAGGGACAGGGACTTTCTTTACATATGAACGTACACCAGAGCAAAGTATTTATAGTCTGGAAGAATTGTTCCGCCATGAATTTACGCACTACTTACAGGGAAGGTACGAAGTTCAGGGATTATGGGGCCAAGGGGAAATGTATCAAAATGAACGTTTAACATGGTTTGAAGAAGGGAATGCAGAGTTCTTTGCAGGTGCAACGCGATTAGATAGTGTAGTACCACGAAAAAGTATAATTGGTGGGTTATCTAATGATCCTGCAAAACGTTATACAGCATCACAAACATTAAATGCGAAATATGGAACGTGGGATTTTTATAATTATTCGTTTGCACTGCAATCATATATGTATAATAAGCGCCCAGAAATGTTCGATAAAGTACATGATTTAATTCGCGCAAATGATGTTTCAAGTTACGATGCATACCGTGCTACATTAAGCAAAGATAATAAGTTAAATGAAGAATATCAATCATATATGCAAATGCTTATTGATAATCGTGATAAGTATACAATTCCACAAGTATCAGATGAGTATTTAACTCAGCATGATCCAAAATCGCTTTCGGACGTTACTTCAGATATTACGAATGAAGCGAAATTAAAAGATGTGAAAGTAACAAAGAATAAATCACAATTCTTTAATACATTTACACTACAGGGGACATATACAGGAAGTGCGGCTAAAGGAGAAGTTGAGGACTGGAAAGTGATGAATGAAACAACAAATGATATGTTGAAACGTCTTTCAGGAAAAGAGTGGACTGGATATAAAACATTGACTGCTTATTTTGTAAATTACCGTGTAAATAATGCTGGGCAATTTGAATATGATGTTGTGTTTAGCGGAGTGAACACGGAAGAAGGTACGGCTGTAGAAAAAGAACCAAATAATTCATTTGAAACAGCAAACCCACTATCTTTGAATATTTTGTTAAGAGGAACCTTGAGCGATCAAGATCAGGGGGATAAATTTGTTATTGATGTAAAGGATCAAAAAGATTTACAAATTTCTGTTACGAACGAACAAAATCTTGGATTGAACTGGGTATTATATTCTGAATCAGATTTAAATAATTATGTAGCTTATGCAACAAAACGTGATGGAAACAAATTGCTTGGAAATTATAATGCAAAGCCAGGGAAATATTACTTAAGTGTATATAAGTATGGTGGTGGAACAGGGAATTATACGGTACAAGTAAAATAGTTTACTATAGTTTGTTTTGAAAGGCTACTTATTGCATTTTTTAGCGAAATAAAGTATTTAATGTTAAACATTAAACTAATTCAACATATCCCTGTTCTAATTATAGAACAGGGATATATTGGCTTTACATTTTTAAATTAAATAATCTCATTGGATTTTGATAAGAAAATAATTAATATAGATTTGAATTCTCATTCGTAAAGCATGTTTTAATCTTCTTAATGCTCTTTCATTTTTGTCTCAATGTTTGTTTTCAAATCAGTGGATACTCGATTGAAATACCCCAAAATGATCTTCCTAATATCATCGGATATAACTTTCAAATCACTAGCTAAGTTTTCAGCGAGATGTTCTTTTTCTATTGGCTGTAACTTCGTATAAAATTCACTAGCCTGCGTAAAGTTATCCTGTTTCGTTATAGAAGTTCTTTCAAGTTTACCTTCAACGTACCTTCCTTCACCGGTTGTAATTTGATTAGCAGGTGTCCAATCTTGCTGCTGGTTAATCGTTAATTTGCGAAATTCGGGACCAATTCTTCTTCTTTGTGAATCACTGTAAATGCTAGCGCGCCCTTGCAGCATTTTATCATCTGATAGTTCTGCACCATCCAGTAAATTAGAAGGGGAGAATGCGACTTTTTCTACTTGTTCCATAAAATTTTCAGGATTTTTATTTAATACCATTTTCCCGACTGGTATGAGAGGATACGTTTGTTCATCCCATACTTTTGTGTCATCTAAAGGATCATAAGAAAGGTGCGCTTCATCTTTCGGATCCATGAGCTGGACGTATAAACCATACTCCACTGGTTTACCATTTTCAATAGCATCATATAAATCTTTCCCGCTATAATCAGGATTTTCGGCAGCTAGTTTAATTGCTTCTTTACTAGTAATGTACTGTACACCTTCAAACGGGTACCAATGATACTTTACATACTTTCGATTACCTTCCGCATTTCTCCATACATATGTATTAACACTATGTCCTGGAATGTGGCGAAGACTTTTGGCCGTACCATTATTAGAGTATAAACGGACAACAAAATGAATAGATTCAGGTGCTTTAGCGACAAAACTCCAAAATCTATTAGGGTCTATTAAGTTATTTTTAGGTGAAGGCAATAATGCTTGAATCGTTTCAGGGAAACGCATCGGATCACGGACAGAAAAAACAGGAATGTGATTACATAAAAGGTCAAAAATGCCTTCTTTTGTATAAAATTTTGTAGAAAAACCGCGTACATTTCTAGCAGTATCCGGTGTTCCTTTCGTACTAACAGCTAACGAAAATCGCACCATAACAGGAACTTTCTCATTAGAATTTTGTAAAAAACTTAATTTAGTATGTTCAGACATCGAATATATCGTTTGAAAATAACCGAACGCACCAAATCCTTTTACATGAACAGGTCTTTCTAAAATTTTTTCATGAATAAATTCTTGTAACGTCTCGTGAAGTACACTATCTTGCTCTAGAACAGGTCCACGTGAACCAACTGTTTGTGAGTGAAGGGTAGCTTGTTCATTACGTTCGCCTTTTTCATTAAAGTGATTCCCTAGTAAAGATTGCCCCTGTTTATCATAGTTTTCATTCATCGATATAGCCTCCAAATTTATTTCGTCTATTGTTACTAAATATGATTTTATAACCTTGATTATGTATGATATGCAAAGTAGTAACAGACCGCTAGATGAAAAAAACGTGTATGTAGTGGACCTGTTGAAATAGAAGAAATTATGGAAAAATGAATATTGTGAAGAAAATTACTATTAAAATTTTAATCTGAAAAATGAATTTATACATGAGTTTATAGAGAATGAACAGAAATAAACAGGGAAAATAAATAGGAGGAATTTAACATGTCGGATTGGTTTCAATTAGATAAAGAATATATGATGTCTACGTATTGTCGTACGAAGGTTGCGATAGAAAGAGGAGAAGGGTGCAAGCTTTATGATGTAGATGGTAAAGAGTATGTAGACTTATTTTCTGGAGTCGGAGTGAACGTATTAGGGTATAATCATCCGAAAATTGTACAAAAGACAATGGAACAAGTTACAAAATCGTTGCATCTGCCGTTTCATTTTTTAAATCCAGTTGCGATTGAATATGCAAAGAAATTAGTGGATTGCTCATTAAAAAACGGAAAGGTCTTTTTTACAAACTCTGGTACGGAAGCGACAGAAACAACTTTGAAATTAATTGATAAATATAGAGCTAATACGAATGAAGAACGTGAAGGAATTGTAGTGCTGAAGAATAGTTTCCATGGGCGTACGTTAGGGGCACTTCATTTTACGAGACAAGAAAGTGTATATCAAAATTTCCCTAAAACATCGATTCCTGTATATGAAGTAGAGCGCGAAAATATAGACCAATTAGAGGAGACTATTATTAAAGAAAAACCAATTGCGATTATGCTAGAGCCTGTTTTAGGAAGTGGAGGAATTTATCCTTTATCAAGTGAATATTTACATGGTGTTCAATATTTATGTGAAAAATATAATGTACTTCTTGTCGTTGATGAAGTTCAAAGTGGTATGGGTAGAACGGGAAAACTATTTGCTTATCAAAATTTTAATATTACACCAGATATTATTCAAATTGGTAAAGGAGCAGGAGGCGGGATACCGCTAGGAGGAATTATTGTAGGCAAAAAGTTATGTGATGTATTTTCACCAGGAGATCACGGGACAACGTTTGCTCATTCATCAATGGGAACGGCTTTAGGGTTAACGGTATTAAACACATTGATTGAAGATGGTTTAATGCACGAAGCGTATGAAACGTCACTATATTTAAATGATAAATTACAAGAAATTCAGAAAGAAAACTCTTATTATATTCAGGAAGTACGTCATGCTGGTATGATGTTTGGAATTAGTTTAAATGATACAAATGAAAATGTGAAGAAATTACAGGTAGAGCTAATGGAAAAAGGGATATTAGTTGACGTAACACAAGGGAATATTATCCGTTTACTTCCTCCATATATAATTACAAAAGAAGAAATTGATACATTTATTACTCAATTTATTACTTGTATGGATAAGGTTGCTACTGTAGTAAGTGCTTAAAAATTAAAAGCTATATTTTATATAAAGTGCACTCTAATTGTTGGGGATAGTTTACAATTGGGGTGCATTTTTTATAGTTGAATTTTGTAAAATATAGTCGTTTGTATATGATAACGGAAAAATAGAAGGAGTTTCGTTATATTTGAGTGGTGAAGAAAAGGGAAAGTAAGTATAAAGATAGTAGATAAAGCGGGTGGTTTAAATAACTAATGATAGAACGTTTTGAAAATAATAGCATACGAATATATAAATAATAAGAATGAGGTGATATATTGGAAAATAATGATATTCAATTTACTTCTTTACAAATGAGAACGGATAAATATGGTTGGGCTAGTATTCAATATACAAATAAAAAGCAGGCTATCTTATATACTCGAAACGGAGGAGTAGAATGGGATATTGTCAATCCTCTTAATTCAATTGTATTATTTGGGTATCCAATAAACGCTCGAAGCTCTTGGGCATATGGTTTAACAAAAAAGAATGACGATTTATTGCCAGCTATATTTTATACAGTTAATAGAGGAGAAAGATGGAGTGAGTTTATTTTACCGGTTGAAGAAGATTGGGAGAAATCGACTGATGTTCAAGTTCAATTGCATGCTACGAATATGGATAGTATATGGATTGTATTATCTAGAAAGCTTGCATCAAATAAATTTGAACATAATTTATACTATTTGAAAACGAAAGGGAAAGTTTGGAAAGTAATAAAAAATATAAGTATTAGTGATAGTATTTCAGGGATAACATTTATAAACGATCTAATTGGGTTTATTTCACTACAAAAACATTATGAAACATCAACGGTATTTAAAACAATAAATGGTGGGGAAAGTTGGCATCCTATAAAAGATATTCCAAGTCTTGAAGGAATTAATAATGGGACTGCTATGGCTTATAAAGCAATCTATAAAAATAAATTATTAGTAATACCAACTAAAATGAATGATGATGTATTTTTAATGAATTACTCATTTGATAAGGGGAATTCGTGGCATATTTCAAATAAAACAATAAATACTAGTAAAGTGGCTGTTTCGTTTTTTAGTTCCTATTATGGCTGGGTTATAAATAGTGAAAATGGAAGTGTATATCAAATAATAAAAAAAGGATCAAAATGGATCAAAGTATCAAGTAATCTATTATTAAAAAATGTATTTTGTTTGCATTTTTTTAATCGGCGTAAAGGTTGGGCGTGTAATAAAAAAGAAATATTTACTACAAAAGATCGCGGTATAACATGGAAAAAGGTAGTATATAAAATTAATAATATTGATAAGTTTATTTAAAAGAGTCCTAAAGAAATTAGGACTTTTTTTATTTTTAAATGGTGAGAGTTGTAACAAACAATGATAAGAGAAAAGAGGTAAGTGCAGAACTTATATTTTCAAAAATAGACGGTTGTTTTTACACAGTATAATTCACTTTTGAATATGTTAATAAAGTAGCGAATTCACAGGAAATGGTAATACTTAATATTTTATGTCACATGATGTGTAAAGGGGGCGTGTAATGAAATCGTTAACGGTTATTATTTTGTATAGTGAAAGAGAGCAAATATTAGAAGAGTCAATTCAATCTATATGGAAGCTAAATCCTCTTGAAATTATAATTTTCGTTCCTAACGATAGAAGTAATTTGTATGAAATAGCAAAGAAACATAAATGCCATATTGTTTTGATGGATAAATATAGTACGTATTATGATGGGTATGAAGCTTCTGTAAAGGCAGCAAAAGGAGATGTATTGTTATTTGTAGATAGTAATTTTTTATTATCTTCAAATGAAATGAAGAATTTTATTGAGCCAGTCGTTACAAATCAGGCTGATGTAGTATTAAACAAAATAGATAAATTTATAGAAGTTGATAAATGTCCAAATATGGATATTGTATGGAGAAAAATGTTAAATGAAATTTTAAGTCGACCAGATTTAAAAAGCAATTCAATACTTTCGTTACCATATGCGCTTACGAAGGAAGTAGTGGGAAACATCGGCTTTAATTATATGGAAGATATCGTTCTATCTTATATGAAGATTGTGAATCAGGGGTGGCGGATTAACGATCAATATGCAATAAGAACGTTATCTAAAGATGAAATGTTCGAAGAAGAAGGGTATTTATTTAAAAAAGAATTATTAGAAAATGAAAAAGAGAAAGTGGAAAAATATTTAATTGGTATATCCAAATGGATAGAGAAAAAGGGAAGAAGAGTAGGTTTTACTGATGCAGGAAAAAGAAGAGATATTATTCAAAGATTAGGTGAAAGCAAGCAGTATCCTTCGTATCATCGAGGCTGGGGAATGCATTCTTCAATTTATAACGGGAAACAACTTTCTGTCATTATACCAGTACAAAATGAAGAAGAGACTATAGAACAAGTAATACTTGAGGCGAGAAAAATAGAACCACTAGAAATAATTGTCGTTGTAAATGGTTCGACAGATCAAACGGCTAATATTGCTAAAAGACTTGGTGTTACTATTATTGAATATAACGAACGACTTGGTCATAATGTTGGACGTGCTATTGGAGCGCTTGAAGCTACAGGAGATATTCTTTTATTTATTGATGGTGATTTTAGTGTTTCAGGAAGTAATTTGCATCATTTTACAAAAGCAGTTTCAGCTGGTGTAGACATAGCATTAAATGATTTGAATCCGATGTTACATCCTCCGTTTTATGTTGTAGACGTCGTAAAATATATGCTTAATTTAGCATATAATCGTCCAGAATTAAGCAATGGCTCATTAGTAGCAATTCCACATGCTATGAGTAGATCATGTTTAGATGCAATAGGCTGGGAAAGCTTACTATGCCCTAGTCTTGCACAAGTAAAAGCTATATTACAAGGGTATAGAGTAGAATGTGTACATTACGTTGATGTTGTAAAACCGAATAGAATTCGTTTAATGGAGAATGTAAGTCACAATGGACATCCTCCGGCAGTATTAAGAATAATTGGTGATCACGTTGAAGCTCTCTCTTACTTAATAGAACATCTTGAAATAGATGGAAAGGGTGATTAAACTGTTAGACCAGTACAAAAAAATTAACATTTCATATGAACAATTATGGCAAATGGATTTTCAAATTACAGAACCATTTATACTCAAGGTTGATTGGGATAAAGTAACGTATGAATTTTTAATTCGTATTAAGCCCGATGCTTCTAACACTATTGTTTTTGGATCCGGAGCAGGTGGGTTTCAAGAACAGCCAATTGGTCCACCTATTTTTCATCGACATTCTTGGATGGATGAATTTGAAGATACTGTTATATATTATAATGACCCTACGTTATATCTTGGAAAATTATCTTTAGGCTGGGGACAGGGAGAGTTAAATAGATTTTATTTACAAGATATAGCAAATATTTTAGAAATAGTATTTGTAAAGTTAAAAGTTGATTCGAAAAATGTGTTGTTTTATGGCAGTTCCGGGGGAGGATTTATGTCTTTAATTTTAGCTGGATTCGTTAAGGGCTCCACAGCTTTAATTAATAATCCTCAAACAAATTTATTAAAATGGATACCTGTACCAATAAATCTAGTTTTCGATTTGTCTTATCCAAATTTATCAAGAGAAGAAATTGAGGAGAAATTTGGCGAAAGAATTAATGTTGTGAAATTTTTTAATCACATTAAATATGTACCGAATATTTATTTTTTACAAAATTTCGCGTGTGAATTTGATGTGCAAAATCATTTACTACCATTTATTTCTGAATTAGAGCAACTTGATAAAGACACGGAAGTAAATCAAATTATAATTGACTTATATTTTGATAAAAAAGCAGGGCATGCAGCTGTAGGGAAGAGTGAAACAATTGAATATATAAAAAAAGTAAAACCTCATCAGACTGTAAGAGAAGAACAAAAAGAAGTGGACCTATCAGTCGTTATAGTTTTAGGAGAAGAAAAATCAAAATTGAATCAAATTTTAAATAAAGTGCAGCATATAAAACCAATAGAAATTATTATTGTAGCTGATGATAGAATGAGTGCGATACAATCTATACCAACATTTGTTGAAAGTAACGTTGTTGTGATTGAGGAGAAAAGTAAACGGAAAGCACCAGTTCATGGGGCAAAAATCGCCAATGGTGATGTAGTCTTATTTTTAGATGGGGAAGATGTTATTTTTTCGGTAGAATTAGAGCGATTTATAGAACCGATACTGAAAAAGGAACAGGATGTAATCTTAAATAACATAGACTCCGTATGTTTTGAAAAGATGAGAGTAGAATGGCCAAGTATTGCTATGGTGTATAGAAAAATAGTAAACGATGTATTGGGGCGTATGGATTTAAAATATGATTCGATGTTATCTATGCCATATGCTATTACTAAAAAAGCAATTGAAGACATTGGATATGATATCTTGCAGAACCCTATTCTGTCCCAAGTCACTCTTATTGAGAAAGGGTGGCGACTACAATCCTCGTCAGCCATCACTAACACCTCCTTGAATAATATGCCCGCAAACGAAACCTCTTTCTATAAAAATGAATTAACTAAATTAGAAGTATATGAGATTAAAGAAAATATAAAAGCTTTGGAGAGTTGGTTACAACGAAAAGATGATAGAGGTAACTATACAGATGGAGGAAGAAAAAGAGAAATTATAGAGCAGTTAAAAAAACAAAAGAATTATTCACGTTTCCATAAAGGATGGGGAATGAATTCATCAATTTATAATGGAAAACAGTTATCAATTATTATACCAGCACAAAATGAAGAATCAACGATTAAAGAAGTTATTCTTGAGGCAAGAAAAATTGAACCGAAAGAAATAATTGTTGTCATTAATGGGTCAACAGATCAGACAGAAGTAATCGCGAAGCAATCAGGGGCAACAGTAATTGTTTATGAAGAAAGATTAGGGCATGATGTAGGACGGGCAATTGGTGCACAAGAAGCCACAGGGGATATACTTCTCTTTATTGATGCTGATTTTGCTATTCCAGCAAAAGATCTTCATCCGTTAACGCAAGCTGTTGCGGATGGTGTTGATATGGTTTTAAATGATTTAAATTTAAATCTTAGATTTCCTCTATATATTGTAAGTTTATATAAATATATTTTGAATATTGCTTGTAACCGTAAAGATTTAGGGGTAGGATCTACAATTGCTGTTCCCCATGCTATTAGTAGAAAATGTTTAGAGGGAATTGGCTGGGACACTCTTCACACAGCGTGTGTTGCACAAGTAAAGGCAATATTAGAAGGGTATAAAGTCGGATGTGTCCATTTTGTAGATGTAATGAAACCAAATCGTATTCGGCCACAAGAGCATTTTGCGACGATAGGACATCCACCAGCTGTATTGAGAATTACTGGGGATCATGTAGAAGGGTTTTCTTATTTACTAAAGAATAGGGATTTTAAAGATTTATTTTAATTTGGAAGTCACTTTATTAATCGGCTTGAAATAGCAACGGATAAAGTATGAGTTACGTATTGGAATAAAAACAAAATTTTTAAAATTGCTTTTTTAATTCAGTGTAAGTGAAAAGTAAAAACCTCTTCAAATACATGAAGAAGTTTTTACTTTTTTATTTCAATTTATTATAAGTATATAAAGTAAAGAGTAAATAAAGCAGTAACGAAATTAACTTAATATTAGATGTAAGAAAGGCGAGAATACCTTTTTTTACATTAATAAAAGGTATTTTAAGATTTATTTAGAAACTAAAGTCAATCCAAATGGTGGCGCAGAAATATTCGTAAGGTGCAATGATGAAAGTTTGTCTAATTTTAATGTAATACCATTTATCGCATGTATTTCTATTGCAGTGAAAGATGATTTGAGTTTCTTAGTTAATTTAGATAGTTTAATCAAACGTTAATTGCCTATAAAACGAATAGTAAAATAGCATCTAATTTACAAGACTTAGTAAGAGAGTCGTGTCCGAATTTGATTAACTGCATATATTGTTAAAAGAAAGGAGGGAGAGTTATGGCATGTACTACGAATAATGTTTGTTTAGATGTGTGTCTTAAAATTACAATTACCCCTGGTAGTGGAATTGATGCAGTAGTCGATTGTGGAGGCACATGTGGGACAAGTCCTACTATTGTAATTAGTCCTAGTGGATCAATTGTTATTACTTTACCATTAGTTGCATGTTTCTCAATTGCACTAAAAGATGATTTAAGTGTTGACTCTTCATTAACAAGCCTCTATTTTCAAACTTCTTAAGAAAGATACAGAAATGAAAAGCCTGCCTGCTACTTCTCTTTTGATCTAATGTAAAAATAAAAAAGATGGTTACAACCATCTTTTTTATTTTGCTATATATTTAAAATAAATTCATATATTATTTGGTGGTAAGAATATACAATTAAAAGCATTCAGTGTTTCTTTTTTTGTTCGATGAGGTAAGAAATTGCTTCTATATGATCACCAATGATTTGTTGCGTTGCTAATGAAAGGTAGCCTTCCTGCGAGAAGTGTTTTTCTGGTCGAACTCGATTTATCTTGTCAACGTCGATAGAATGAACATTTTGTACATGCAATCCTGCTAAAATTGTTTTAACTTGACTTAAGGTTGGTGAAAGAAGAGAAGCAAACCCAATTGTATCAATGCATTTTCGACTAAAAGCATGAGGGACAGCAGTTGTGGAGCCCATACCTAAATCTTTTCGATTACATGCTAAATTAACAACATGCTTACATGCAGTTACGATAGTATAAGGAACACGATACATGTAGTAGTGCTCTAATTTATTTAAAGCTAAATCGGTTCCATTTTGAACAGATTGTACAAATGGTAATAAATCAGAACTAGGAATTAAGAGATCACCATCAATAAATAATAATATATCACCTTTTGCAAAATATGCACCAACGGCACGTCCGGTATCAATGCCGAGTGCTTCTTTGTAAGTAATAACTGTTGCACCGCAATTCTTCGCCAATTCCTCTGTTTTATCTGTTGATCCATTAACAATAATGATGATTTCTAAAGGTTTTAATTTCTGCACCTCAAAAATGATAGATTCTATCGTTTTTTCTTCATTTTGAACAGGGATAATGATGGATAATTGTTTATTTCCATAAGTATTTGAATAAAACTCTTTACCTGTAATTATTTTGGATATAGCTCTTTGTTCGCCGTTTTGAAGTTCTAAAATAATATCCCGCCTTCGATTATTATCAGTATGGTTTCCTCTTGAATCTTGTAATATATTTACCCAATTTTCAATTGCTTCTAGGTGATAACGAATGAGTTGTTTTGAGGGGAAGGAGGGAATTTGCGGTATAGAAATTTTAAAATGATTGCTAATGCGAAAATTATTTTTAATAATTTTCATTTGTGCTAATATCGGATTTAATAAACTTTCTGGAGTAATTGCTTCAAGAATTTCCTTTGTTACCGCGTAGGGAGGAAATAATAGTGAGTTAACATGTAAATCTGGACGATGAAAGAAATGATTCGTAACTTGCTGCCAAATCATTTCTATAGTTGGCTTTTGCTTTTGATAAAAAAAATCATCTAAATTGTTTAATACTAAGTCAGCTGATTTATCTAGTAATGGTTGAAGAAATTGTTTAAGTAAGGAAGGGGGGATATTGTAATTTGCATCTAAAAATAAGAGGTACTTACCTTTTGCTTTTTTGGCACCAATTACATAACAATTATTTGATTCTGTCGGTTCTTCTAATGTGATAATTTTACAATTGTAAGATTGTGCAATATCAATGGAATCATCGATACATCCGTTAATAGTAAGGATAATTTCTAAAGGCTGTAGTTGTTCACAGGCTTTCAAAATTTCAGGTAAAACTTTTATGTTATGCTGTATACGAATAATAATAGAAATCGGATTTTTACACATAAGTAGTCTCCTTTTTAATCAGAGGTAGTTATTAATAAGGTTAGATAAAATAGGAGATATATATTTTATTATATACGTAACGACTATTTAGTTTTATCAGACTTAGAATTTTCATTACTTGAATTGGAACCTTTATTTATTCCAGACGCGAGTAAATTATTGAGAACGCTAAGGTCTAATTGCATAGGGATTGAGTTTTCGGATGTAGTTTTTTCATTTTCTTTTTTTGTAGTTAATATAGTCTTTATATTTTTTATTTCTTTATATTGTTTTAAGGTAATGAAAAATCCAGAAATAATGAAGAGAAAAGAAACAGTAGTAAGTAAAAGTATTATTTCCAACATAAAAGAGCCTCCTTTAAAACTATAATAATATTATAGTTAAATGTAATAAAACAGAATTCGAGTTAATGAGTTCACTTTTTAAATATATGCAAATCTTAAGTAAAAGTTACTGATTTCTAAGTTAGAGGAAGCAATTATAGAAACGTTATAAATATAAATAAATGAAAGTTTCATTTGTAGTGTAAAGGTATATATTATATAAGCTAAACGTCATTTTATAACAAGTTAAACAGGGTTTAATTTTATATAAAAAGAGCATTTAATTGGACAAATAATTAATTATGTGAAATAATAATAACAGATAAGGAGACGTTGTTTTTCCTTAAGTGCTTCGAATTAATTTTATTCAATAAGAGAAGGTGTGCTTAAAGAAGTTAAATTAAATAAGGAGCTGTTTTATTATATGCAACAAAATAATGATTTAAATTTTGAACCTCAAGACGTTAATATTGTCAATCCTAAACAAGCCAGGAAAGCAGTAATTGCTACTGGTATAGGGAACGCAATGGAGTGGTTTGACTTCGGATTATACGCGTATTTAGCGGTAATTTTAAGTCAATTATTCTTCTCAGGTGTTGATAATAGTGGATTGCAACTTGTACTTACATTCGGTACATTTGCAGCAGCCTTTCTCGTTCGACCAATCGGAGGTGTATTCTTTGGTAGAATAGGAGATAAGTACGGCCGAAAAATCGTGTTAAGTACTACTATTATTTTAATGGCACTTTCTACATTATTCATCGCATTACTACCAACCTATGAACAAATTGGTGTATGGGCACCAATACTACTTTTAGTTGCCCGAATGATTCAAGGCTTCTCTACAGGCGGCGAATATTCAGGAGCAATGGTTTATATCGCAGAATCTTCTCCAGATAAAAAGCGTGGTATACTCGGTAGTGGTCTTGAAATTGGAACACTCTCAGGTTACATTGCTGCATCGGTAATTGTTACCATTTTGACGTTATTGTTAACAGATGAGCAAATGCTCAGCTGGGGATGGCGTATTCCGTTCTTAATAGCTGCACCAATTGGTTTGGTCGGTTTATACTTACGCCGTCATCTAGATGAATCTCCAATCTTTGAAGAGATGGAAAAAGCACAAGAGGAATCTGAAGACAATGAACAATTTTCATTTATGGATATTATTAAATATCACAAAAAAGACTTCTTATTAAGCACAGTAATTGTCGCCTTCTTTAATATTACAAATTATATGATTCTTTCGTATATTCCTTCTTATCTAACTCAAGTACTTAAAGTCGAAGAAACAACAGGCTTATTAATTATTTCTATTACGATGGCACTTATGATTCCACTAGCACTATATTTCGGTAAATTAAGTGATAAAATTGGTAATAAACGCGTTGTGCAAATTGGTTTACTTGGTTTAACTGTATTTGCAATTCCAGCATTTTTACTAATAGGTAACGGACATATTGCAGCTATATTTGCAGGTATTTTCGTACTAGGTTTCTTCTTAAGTGTATATGAAGGAACATTACCTTCATTATTACCATCACTCTTTTTCACTGATGTACGTTATCGAGCACTTTCGATCTCATTTAATATTTCTGTATCGATATTCGGTGGAACAACACCGCTCGTATGTTCATACTTAGTTCATGCAACTGGTAACCCGCTCGCACCGGCATTTTATTTAGCAGGTGTAAGTATTATTGGATTAGTTGTATTTAGTGTACTATTCGTTACGACTTCAGGGCGTGCGCTAAAAGGTTCATATCCTACAGTAGAAACGAAAAAAGAAGCACACCTAATCGCTAAAGAAGACCCTGAAGAAACACTTTGGTGGCATGAAGAGTCATTAGAAATTGAAGCAGGGAAGAATGCTTCCATTTAAAAAGCAACGTAGAAGTATAAAAAGACTCCTATGAATATAGGAGTCTTTTTGTTACGTTATTTCTTTCGTTTCTTCAAATTTTTTTGATATGCATAAAGCTTATGAATCTCTTCCTTAAATTCATGTAGAAGTACAGTGTTTGCACCATTTGAATACCGCACAGTATTATAAGCATCTATAATAATATCACTTTGAATATTTACATCTTCTTCATCGTTTATTCTTTCTAGCCAAGCCTCAACAGTTTCTCCCCGTTTTCTATTTAAAGGAGGGGTTAACTTACTCTCTAGCTTGAAAATTTCCTTCCGAATTTCGTTATGCGGCGGTTTATTTCGTTTAAAACGATTTTGGCTCATTCCTTCTTTATCAGTAATGATAGTAGATTCGAAGGCGGGCATATTTGGTAAACTTAAATGTTTTCGTTTTTTTACTATTTTCCAAACGACGTAAATAGCGATAGCTGTACAGACTATTATTGTAGCGCTATTTATGAGTATTGGATCAAAATCAGGAAATTTTTTTCCGTCTTCAATTTTTGGTTTTAAGAGATGTCCTTTATTTGCCCAAACATCTTCAGTATCTTTTAATTCCGCTGCTTTAATTAATGGCATTAAAGCATAGCCGACGCCTAATGCGACTACTTCCGTTATAAAACCAAAAATAAGTCGAATGAAAGGAAATACTTGAACAATTAATATACTCATTAAGCCAATCGTAATGATAGAAGCAAAACGTAATAGTTGTTGTTTGCGATTTGCCCCGGTTAACCAAAATGTAATCATAAGATGCAAGGCTAACATTAATAGTTTCCACAACGGTGGAAAGGGTGCATAAAATATAGCTGAAACAACAAACCATACAATACCACCTAAAGATTTTTGAACTGGATATCCAGGTTCGATCGCATGTACGATAAAGAAAAATAGTGGTAATATGATTGTGCCAAAAAGAGAAAAAGGTAAAAATAAAGAGAAAAGAACGATTTGAAGAACTAAAAGTATTACAAATCCTGTTGTTTTTTTCTGCATAAATTTATGAATAAGAAATACTCCAATATAGCCTGTTGTTAAAAATATTGCAATACTAATTAGTTCATCTCTTTCTGTTAATAATGAAAGCAGGAGGAGCAGAATGAAATCATGAATGTGATATAGCCAAGTTTTCAACTGGTTCCACCATCCCTTCACTAGTAATGAGAAACGTTGGCTGCGAGAGAAGAGGGAGTTCATTTCTTTGTAAACCAATGTATATCATTGTAGACGATCGTTCTCTCTTTCTCTTTACATAATGAAGGAATCCTTGTTTCGGAAGTAACGTACTATCATCTGAAATACGGGCTAATTCTTCTAAAGCTTTTGCATATTGTGTTTGTCCTTCATTTAACGGTACATGTAATGCACCGCCTTCTGCTAATACACTAATAAACAATTCAAACGGAATGTGGTGCTTCGTTGTGTACTGGAAAATGTATGTTGCATATGAAATAAGTTCTTCTACATTATCTTTCCAACCAAATCCACGATCGGCAGCTAAAGAAAGACAAATCGTCCAACTATAATTTTTTACAGGTTCATATTGCTTCGCTTGTAATTGTTGCATTTTAGCAGATGCCTTCCAATGAATAGAGCGGAAAGACTCACGCTCATATCGCTTTACACCGATAATAGATGTTTCATCATTGTAAAAAGAAAAATTCGTTCGATAAAATCCATTCAAAAGTTGCTGAAGTTCTTGCAAACCTGCTACTTCTTTAGGAGAAGGATACACAATAATTTCAGTCCTTAATTTATCAAAAACAGGTAAATGTACAGTTAATAGATGAAATGGATCTTTTAATACACATTCAAACTGTTCAATTTGAAACACACCACGCTTCGTTGCGGTTAATGTTAAACCCCATTTTTGTGCCGAATTTGCAGGTTGTGAAAATGGGAAAGAGAATAATGTTTTTGATATTTGTTCAATGCCTTGCTCTTTATGCGGTATAAGGGACGAATTTAAATGAAAGTAACAAACACCATTAACGAGCGGTATGCTGGCTCCATTTTTTAAATGAATAAAAAACTGTCCAGATTCCTCAGGAAAAAGCCGTGTAGTTTGTTTCTCATTTATGATTTGAAACTTCTTCTCTATGAAAGCGACATATTTATAAATAAAAATCGCAAATATATAATAGAAGAAAAAGAGAAACATAAGCATTCGTTGCGGGAAAAAGAATGTGAAAAGTAACGCGATTGGAACGGTTAGTTGAATAATATGGAGTTGAAAAAATAAAGGCACAGTTACAACACGCTGTCCATTCATGCTTGCTCAATCTCCACAGGTACGTCAACTTCTTTTAAAATACTTTTCATAATATCATTTTTTGTCGTACGTAATGCACCTTCCATTGATAAGACGATACGGTGATTCCAAACAGAAGGAACTAACAATTGTATATCTTCTGGTGTGCAATATTCTCTCCCATGTAAAAAGGCTAAAGCTTGAACAGCACGTACTAAAGCTAATGTGGCACGTGGGCTTACACCGTTAGCGATATAATCATGATTTCTTGTAGCATGAGCAAGTTTAATAATGTAATGTTCTAACGGTTCCGAAACAAATATTTCTTTTACTCGTTTTTGAGATTCTAAAATATCTTCTAATGAGATGACAGATGTGACACTTTCTAATGGTAAATCGTTCCGAAAACGTCGCATCATTTGTAGCTCATCTTCAGGAGTAGGATAACCGATTGAAATCGTCATTAAAAAGCGATCAAGCTGTGCATCTGGAAGAGGGAAAGTCCCTTGTGATTCAATTGGGTTTTGCGTCGCAATAACAAAGAACGGTTTCGGCAGAGGCGTAGATTGTTTTTCGAGCGTCACTTGTCGTTCTTCCATCGCTTCTAACAAACTCGACTGCGTTCTCGGCATTGCACGGTTAATTTCATCTGCCAGCAAAATGTTTGTCATAACTGGTCCAATTCTTAATTCGAATTCGCTTGTTTTTGGGTTGAAGTATTCAATACCTGTTATATCACTTGGAAGTACATCGGGGGTGAATTGAACGCGAGAAAAACTACCACCAATACTTTTGGAAATGGTTTTCGCCAGTAACGTTTTCCCAGTACCAGGCACGTCTTCGAGTAGTGCATGTCCATCAGCAAGAAGTGAAACGAGCAGTAGATCAATAACATTTTCTTTCCCAACAAACACAGATCCGATGTTTTCTTTCAATTTATTTATCATATGTACCATTCCTTTCATTATAAAAGAGCTAATATTTCTATATTTTAACAAATTATTCAGAAAATTTGTATGGTTTTTTAATTCAAAGAAATGGATATTTAATTATTAAATTACTCTTGCATATTTTGGAATATGATTATACAATATCGATATACGATGTATCGTAAGTCGATATATCATAAGGCGATGTATCGGAGGTAGTTATAATGAATGGGAAGGCGCAAAAATATATTCCGTTAACTGAGGCGACATATTACATATTGTTATCACTAGTGAAACCAATGCACGGATATGGAATTATGCAAATGGTAGAAGAGATGACAAATGGGGAAGTAAAGCTCGGTCCTGGTACTTTATACGGGAATACGACGAAATTACTTAAAGAAAAATTAATTGTTGAAGTTGCCTCTACAGATAGAAAGAAGTGCTATGAGTTAACGCCGTTTGGGAGAGAAGTACTGGAACTGGAGTACAACAGATTACAGCGGTCTGTAAAGAATGGAAACAGTATATTAGGGGAGTGAATGGAAGATGGAGACAAAAAGGGTATTTAAATTTTTTACGGCATGGAATTTAGAAAAAGAAGAAGCTTTTT
Source organism: Bacillus sp. JAS24-2 (assembly GCF_008274905.1). Lineage (NCBI taxonomy): Bacteria > Bacillati > Bacillota > Bacilli > Caryophanales > Bacillaceae > Bacillus > Bacillus sp. JAS24-2. The sequence continues at coordinate 2,814,430 of NZ_CP031068.1, read as the reverse complement.
TACGAAAGATGCATCAGCAAGGTTGGGCATTACAAAAATATAATTTAATGTATACGTTTCAGAAAACTGAGCCAAAAGATGTAATATACAAAGCTGATTTTAGATTAGTTTATAGAGATTCGAAAGAACAACAACAAGAGTATTTCGAAATATACGAAATGTCAGGTTGGAAACGCGTAACAAGTTTCACAAGATGGAATTATTTTTGTAAAGAAGTAGAAGAGGTTAATGAATTGCCTGATATTTACTCAGAAAAAGAGACGAGGATACAAAAACTAAATGAATTATTGCTATTCCTTGTTATTATATCAGCAAGTATATTACCATCAATGTATAACCTATTTTTAAGCCCGATGGAATCAAGATTGCCAATGTGGGCGAAAGTTACGACAGGTCTTTCAGGTTGTATGTGGATGTACTTTTTTATAAGACTCTCTTGGAAAATCAAAAAATTAAAAAGTGAAATATTATAATAAAGAGTGGAGTTTAAAAGAAGTTGATGAGAGGGAAAACCGGGATCAACTTCTTTTGTTTCTATATAAACTTAATTTGCTCACTCTTTTTTATATAATAAAAACTATGCAATTAAGGTGTAGAACTACTAGTTAAGTATTAAAATCTTATAACCAAATAAAAATCATAAATGAATAAGAAATGATTCTTAATAATAAACCACTAGTTAAAATGATCCGAAATCCTAAATATTAATATTACTTGATGTATTGCCCTTTTTTGAATATTAGCAAAATAGTGCGAAGTTTAATATATAATAAGGAAGAAATCCATTTTTAATTAACTTATTAAACGAAAAAATCCCTTATAGAAAAATCTATTTCTATAAGGGATAATCATGTTTTTATTAGAAAGACTGATTTTGAGCAGGTTTAATAAATTGTTCTGGGTTTTCAACAAGCCCACATACAGCGCATTGGACGCGATAAGTAGGTCCTTGATAGGCCATATGAAAAGCATTCATCGTTTCATTTGTGTATTCTTCTTCTACTTGACCAGTTTGTGGATTTAATTTGACTGGTTTTACTTGTTGCTCAAGAATATTAAAGCGAGTACGGTTCGTTTTACAGCTTGGACATAGCATTGGTTCCATATGTATACACCTCCATTTGTATCATTTCTTAAAATCTTTAATTTTATGCAAGCAAAAAACTTTCTCAATATAAATAGGTGTTTAATGCATTTAAAATTCAGAAAAAATAAAATATAATAAAAGTACGAACTGGTTATGTCCAAACCAAATCTCCTGTTTTATGCCAATAAGCTGGGGGGCCGAGAAATCGGCCTCATTTTTTTGTGCTCGTTACTATAAGAAACAAGGTTTTTATGAGACATTTGTCGAAATTTTAGGGATGGATATAAAGGGGGATGTAAAATGAATTTGAAAATGAAGTACATCATTTTATATGTAGAAAAGTTTGAGGCATGTTTAAGGTTCTATAAAGATATTTTACAGTTACCTATAAAAGCAGAGCACGGAACATATATTGAATTTAATACTGGAACTACCATTTTAGCGATGAATACGCGGCAAGATGTGAAAGAATTAACAGGACTACCGCTTACAGAAGGTGAATTACAGTCTTCTCATTTCGAATTAGGATTCGTTGTTGAGAATGTACAAGAAACGATTGAGCAATTTAGAGAACAAGGAATCAAGATTTTAGTTGAACCTATTGTAAAACCGTGGGGACAAACAATTGCCTACATTGCTGATCCAGATGGAAATTATATTGAAATTTGCAGTTCATTAGAATAGAGGGAGAAAGAGAGATGGGATTTCCGAAACTAGAAACAGAACGTTTACGACTAAGAGAACTTACACTATTAGATGCAGAAACGCTGTTCCAATATTTCTCGAAAGAATCAGTTATACGTTATTTCGGAATGGATTCTTTTGAAAATATTGAGCAAGCGAAAACAACGATTCAAACGTTTAAAAATCGTTATGAAGAGGGCAGTGTATTTCGCTGGGGAATCGAGAAAAAAGGGACGGGCCAATTAATCGGAACGTGCGGATTTCATTTAATTAATAATCATCATAAACGAGCTGAAATTGGTTATGAATTAGACGATACATATTGGGGACAAGGGTATGCAACGGAAGCGTTACAGGCAATTTTAACTTACGGGTTTGAAACATTGCAACTTATTAGAGTTGCTGCTGTTGTATATGTAGAAAATAAAGCTTCTCAAAAATTATTAAGTAAAGCAGGATTTCAAGAAGAAGGATTACTTCGAAAACATATGATTCAAAATGGAGTTGCTCATGATACCATTTTATATTCTTTATTAAAAGAAGAGTGGAAGAAGTAATGAGTACAAACGAACTTATAACGATTATGAAGAAGCATAGGGAAAATAGATTCATTTTAGGTATAGATGGTTTAAGTCGATCTGGAAAAACAACATTTGTAGCCAATTTAAAAGAAAATATGAAACAAGAAGGCATTCCGTTTCATATTTTCCATATTGATGATCATATAGTGGAGCGTAATAAACGATATCATACTGGATATGAAGAATGGTACGAGTATTATTATTTACAATGGGACATTGAATGGCTAAGGCAGAAATTTTTTCAAAAGCTACAACACGAAACAAAATTGAAATTACCTTTTTTTCATGAAGAAACAGATATATGTGAAATGGAAAAAGTACAGATTCCTATTGTAGGCGTAATTGTTATTGAAGGAGTTTTTCTGCAGCGAAAAGAATGGAGAGATTTCTTTCATTATATGGTCTATTTGGACTGTCCAAGAGAGACAAGGTTTCTACGTGAGAGTGAGGAGACACAGAAAAACCTTTCAAAGTTTGAAAATAGGTATTGGAAAGCAGAGGATTATTACTTAGAAACGGAATTGCCTAGGGATAGGGCGGATTTAGTCATCCAATGATTTGAAAATAGAAGGTGAATAGAATGAATATTTTATGGGATTTTGATGGGACGTTATTTGATACGTATCCTGCATATACAATAATGCTTTCTGAAATATTAGGTGACTCAGTAGAAAAATAAGAAATATACAAAAACTTAAAAATATCATACTCTCATGCAATTCAGTATTATAATATTTCATGCGAGCAGGAAGAAAAGATTAAAGTTTTGAAGGGAAAATTCACGCCAAAAGATATGAAACCTTTTGCAGGTGTCGAAGAGGTTTTGAAATTTGCAGATAAAAATGTGATTATGACCCATAAACATAGGGCAGGAGTTATGGACATTTTAAAATATTACGGCTGGGAAAAATACTTTGTAGATATGGTTACAATTGACGATGGCTTTCCCCGAAAGCCCAACTCTTTAGCTTATAATCATTTACATAAAAAGCATAATATTGATTTAGCTATTGGAGATAGAGAATTAGATTTATTACCTGCAAAAGAATTAGGTATTTTAACATGTATGTTTCAAGGTAATTGTGATGTAGCGGATTATTCTTTATCACAGTACTCGGAGTTTTTTAAGATAGTGAGTGATAGAGAGTTTTCTTTATAAAAAAAGTTATTAATAAAGACTGAATCTTTTATTTTAAAGGTACAGTCTTTATTTTTTAGAACTCTTTCATTTTATTCCGTAATAACGGGCAGCCTGATTGCTTCAACTAATAATCAGTGGAGGGTGAACAAAACCTCCACTGATTAAAGTTTCACTTTATTTTCTGTATATAATAATTACTAGAGATTAAAGGATAATCGTCCATCTTTATTAAGGAAGTGGCCAGTTTATTTTAACTAAATTATGGTTATTCATGTTAATATGCACTCATAGCTATATAGAAGGGGTGGGGTTAGTATGAAAACTGAAATAGTTCCTAAAAAGAAGTACAGTATAATAAGCTATGTATCTTTACTCATCGGCATTCTGTGTTTTCTATTCGTTTTTATAACGCCAACAAGGATAGCCAATGCAGGTAATATAGTTGGGGATTATATTACAATTGCCCTTACAGGTGTAGGTATCATGCTTTCAATAATCACAATGACGAAAAGAACAGAGAAGAAGGGAATTGCTATTCTTTCATTAATACTGTCCTCATCATTTTTTATATTTTGGATCATAACAATTATCCTATTGTTTACTGGTCAAATTAGTTTTGCACCGTAATGTGTAATAAAAAGAGTCCTTCTCGTATGAAGGACTCTTTTTACTCGGTATCTTCAGGTTGATATTCTAAAATATCCCCCGGTTGGCATTCTAATGCTTTACATATTGCTTCTAAAGTTGAAAAACGGACTGCTTTTGCTTTTCCATTTTTCAAGATAGAAAGGTTAGCCATTGTAATTCCAACCTTCTCCGAAAGTTCTGTTACACTCATTTTTCTTTTTGCTAACATTACATCAATATTAATAATAATTGCCATATTATTCACCTCAGACCGTTAAATCATTTTCTGATTTTATATCTATAGCATCTTTTAATAGTCTTTGGAGAACGGCAGCAAAGACCGCGATTACCATTGAAGCAAAAATCATAATCATCCCGATAATAATAATGCCAGGGGCGTCATCTCTCTCTGCCACGAGATAGAAAAGTGGCATACCTAATACATATAATACACTAATTGCCAATGCGCTGTACTTAATATTTTTTAAAGCTTGAACAGATAGCTCTGAGAATGCGTTATTTTTATCAATATAGTTTAAAAGCTTAAATGTTTGGTACAGTGCGAAGTAATAAGGTATTGCTGTTGCGTATAAATTGATAAATACAAGATATTTAATATATGCAATATCTGGATATAATTCTGCGGCGAAATTTCCTATTTTAGGGACTAAAAAAATGCACATAGCAAGAACGGGGATTCCGATCAGAATTACAACGGTCTTTAAAAAGAGTGTGGATCCTTGTTTCATAAAAAGCACCTCATTTATTTAATATCTTATTAATTTAACATGAAATTTATTGTTTAACAATAAATTTTTATTTCTTTTAATCGAGGATTTATTGTTAAACAAGTAATTAATGAAAAGGATGTTAAATCTTTTTTATAAGATAAATGATACATATCGATATTTAATTAAAGAAAGAGAAAGTAACTATTGTTAGCTTTATGAGAATTGGGAACTAATAAAACATATGTAGGTTTTGGTATGGAAAAGGAAATAAGGTGTATTGAAATGAATGCAAAGTTTATGGAGGAACAATCATGTTGAATTATGGTGTGAAGATGAAAAAGTTACTATTAGTGGGAGCTATAATAGTAAGCGTATTAAGTACGGAAAGTATGATGAATTATCATGCGGCCAAAGCTGAGGTGAAAAAAGTAGAACACCAGCCTAAAAATATAATTATGATGGTTATGGACGGAACGAGTTCAACGGCGATAACATTGGCTCGCTGGTATAAAGGGGCACCGCTTACGTTAGATCAAATTGTAACAGGAGGTGTTCGTACGTTTTCGGCGGAATCAGCTATTACAGACTCGGCGCCAGCAGCAACAGCTTTAGCAACTGGAAATAAATCGAATTCAGGATATGTAGGTGTATTACCTTCTATTGTAAGTTCGCCTAGCTTACAGCCAATAAAAGAAGAAGACAAGTTACGGCCGGTCGCAAACGTATTAGAAGGCGCAAAACGTACTGGTCGTGCAACTGGCATTGTTGCTACATCTGAAATTCAGCATGCTACTCCGGCCGGATTCTCCGCTCACCATGTCAATCGCAAACATTTTGACGTAATTGCGAAGCAGCAAGTATATCAAAATATAGATGTCGTATTAGGCGGGGGAAAAGCGGCGCTGTTACCTATGAAAAGTAATGGAATCCGAAAAGATGGTGAAAATTTAGTAAAGGTGATTCAAGACAAAGGATACGATTTCGTTGAAACGAAAGATGCGTTATTGAACTCCAAATCTAATAAAATTTGGGGCTCTTTCTCACATCATGCTCTTGCGTTTGATATGGATCGTATAGCAACAAATCCAGAACAACCAACACTTTCTCAAATGACAGAAAAAGCAATTCAAACATTATCAAAAGATAAAGATGGCTTCTTTTTATTCGTAGAAGGTAGTAAGCCTGATTGGGCAGCTCATGCTAATGATCCAATTGGGATGATTAGTGATGTATTGGCATTTGATGAAGCGATAGCAAAGGCGTTACAATTTGCGAAGAAAGATGGGGATACGATGCTCATCGCTTTAACTGATCATGGTAACAGCGGCATCTCTATAGGGAATAGGAATACGACAAAAGGATACAATACTACACCGGTTTCTGCATACATTGATCCATTGAAAAAGGCGAAAATGACACTTGAAGGAACTATAAATAAACTGAAATCTGATTTATCAAATGTAGAAGATGTAGCTAAACTATACGGTTTGGATAATCTAACTCATGATGAAAAAGAAAAATTAAAAGTGGCAAAAAAGAAAATGGATGTAGGACGAATTCTTACTACATTATTGGCTAATCGTGCAAATATCGGCTTTACGACAGGAGGACATACAGGTGAGGATGTATTCTTACATTCTTATGGACCTCAAAAACCAGAAGGCTTAATCCAAAATACAGACATTGCGAAGACGATGGCGAAAGCGATGGGCTTTAACTTAGAAGAAGTAACGAATAAAATATTTTTAGAGAGTGAACAAGCCTTTAAGAAAATCGGTGCAACTGTAACAGCCGACAAAATCGAAGGAGCAAACCCGTTACTCGTAGTAAAACATAATAAAGTAGAAGCACAATTATTTGGTAACAAAAATATAATTCGTATCAATGGTAAAGGGTATGAATTAAGAAGTATTATTGTAGAGAGTAATGGAAAGTGCTATGTACCAGAAGAAGCAATTCAACTATTTGTAAAGCATTCTCGTTAAAAAATTGCCAACCAGTTAAGCTAACTGGTGGCAATTTTTTGTGTTTATTCTAAATATAAGTGTTCGAATTGTTTTGTAAAGTTTTCCATATGAGACTTGTATAAATGTTAAAGGGAAATTATATTTTTTCTTACATTAAAAAATTTCATTTTGTAGAATAAGAAGTTATACATATAGAAAGTCTAATGTGTTATCAATTAATATTTACGAAAAATATATTAATACTTTAGAATTTCTTTAATGTTCATTATTTTTTATTTAAGGTTATCCGTTATATTTATAATATGTTTATTTCAATTTATTGTATTGAAGCTCAGTTTTATATAATTATAAAGCAATCATCAAAATAAAATCTCCACTAGAGTAAATTTATTATTTTTTTGCGGAAATTATTATGCAGCTAAGAAAACTGTAGTTTATTGAATTAGAAATATATTAGAATTTACTTGAAGAAAGAGAGAGGGAATAAAATGAATATAGTGCACTTACGTCCTAAACAGCGGTCTAAGTATCGCATTATGCTAGGGAAGTGGTATTACTCTACAAAGAGGTACATTCAGTGGTTGGCAGATGGAAAAACATATGCAAAAAGGTTCCAACAAGAAAAGCTACCTTGTACAGCAATTCAGCACCGAACGATATTACTTCGTAAGCTCAAAGATGTAGATATGTGGTATCAACAGAATAAGGTTGTTAATTTGAAAATTGCTGTTAAAAAACTAAATGGTATCGTCATTAGACCGGGAGAAACATTTTCTTACTGGCGTTTAATAGGTAAGCCAACGAGGAAAAAAGGGTATGTAGAAGGTATGGTATTACATTACGGATCTTTTCAAACAGGTATTGGAGGAGGTCTTTGTCAGCTTTCGAATTTAATATATTGGATGACTTTACATACACCACTGACAGTAACAGAACGATATCGTCATAGCTTTGATGTCTTTCCTGACTCTAGGCGAACTCAACCGTTTGGGAGTGGGGCGACTTGTTCCTATAACTATTTGGATTTACAAATTAAAAATGAAACGGACCAACCGTATCAACTTCACCTTTATATGACAGATGAACATTTAGTTGGTGAATGGAGAACAGTCTATCCGCAACTTTATCAATATGAAGTGTATGAGAAAGAACACTCAATTCAACCGGCATACTGGGGCGGTTATATACGACATAATGTGATTCAACGTAAAATATATAATCAACAGAAACAGTTAATAGAAGATCAATATGTAACAGAGAATCACGCTATAATGATGTACGAACCACTATTACCTTGTAATAATGAGAATAGTTAGTAATATGGTAATCCATAGATTAAATAGTATAGAAAATATTTAATTCTTATTTTTATTAAAAAAGTATGAATCCCAGATTTACTGGATTTTGATTGTAACTAAGAACATATAAAAGTTCACTGTTATTTATAGGAGAGTCTGTTTGTTTTTATATCTTATGTATTTCACCCTGCATAAAAAAATATTTCTCAACATTTTATTTGTTGAAAAAGATTGAATATTCGTATTATAACGAATATTGTGTTGTTATCGGCAAAAAACGATAATTTGCAGACACTGGGGAGGAAATACATTGAAAAAGAAAAAGAAATTAAAACCATTAGCGGTATTAACAACAGCAGCAGTACTAAGTAGTACGTTTGCTTTTGGAGGTCACGCAGCGTATGCTGAGACACCAACATCATCTCTACCAATAGATGAGCACTTAATACCGGAGGAGCGTTTGGCTGAAGCGCTAAAACAACGGGGGGTAATTGATCAATCTGCATCACAAGCTGAGACTTCAAAGGCTGTCGAAAAATATGTTGAGAAAAAGAAAGGGGAAAACCCTGGGAAAGAAATCTTAACAGGAGATAGTCTTACGCAAGAAGCCTCTGACTTTATGAAAAAAGTAAAAGATGCAAAAATGAGGGAAAATGAACAGGCGCAGCAGCCTGAAGTAGGCCCAGTAGCTGGACAAGGTGCAGCATTGAACCCTGGGAAATTAAATGGAAAAGTACCTACTACATCAGCGAAGCAAGAAGAATACAATGGAGCTGTTCGAAAAGATAAAGTACTTGTTTTACTTGTAGAATTTAGCGATTTTAAGCATAACAATATTGATCAAGAGCCAGGATACATGTATTCTAAGGACTTTAATCGTGAACATTATCAAAAAATGTTATTTGGTGATGAACCATTTACTTTATTTGATGGATCGAAAATTAACACATTTAAGCAATATTATGAAGAACAATCTGGTGGTAGCTATACAGTTGATGGGACTGTAACAGAATGGCTTACTGTTCCAGGAAAAGCATCAGATTATGGTGCTGATGCGGGTACTGGGCATGATAACAAGGGGCCTTTAGGACCAAAAGATTTTGTGAAAGAAGCATTAAAAGCAGCGGTAGCAAAAGGAATCAATTTAGCAGACTATGACCAATTTGATCAATACGATCAAGATGGTGATGGAAATAAAAATGAGCCAGATGGCATTATTGATCATTTAATGGTTGTACATGCTGGCGTTGGTCAAGAAGCTGGCGGCGGTAAATTGAAAGATGATGCGATTTGGTCACATCGTTCAAAACTAGGTTCAAAACCATATGCAATTGATGGCACGAAATCTTCTGTTTCGAACTGGGGCGGAAAGATGGCTGCATATGATTATACAATCGAGCCTGAAGACGGAGCAGTTGGTGTGTTTGCACATGAGTATGGCCATGATTTAGGCTTACCAGATGAATATGATACAAAGTACTCAGGACAAGGTGAACCTGTTGAGTCATGGTCTATTATGAGTGGTGGTAGCTGGGCTGGAAAAATTGCAGGAACAGAGCCAACGAGTTTCTCGCCACAAAATAAAGAGTTTTTCCAAAAGAATATGAAGGGGAACTGGGCGAATATTCTTGAAGTAGATTATGACAAACTTAGCAAAGGAATCGGTGTTGCAACATATGTAGATCAAAGTACTACAAAATCTAAACGACCTGGAATTGTTCGTGTTAACTTGCCGGACAAAGATATAAAAAATATCGAATCAGCGTTTGGTAAGAAGTTCTATTACAGTACAAAAGGAAATGACATTCATACAACACTTGAGACACCAGTATTTGACTTAACAAATGCAAAGGATGCTAAGTTCGATTATAAGGCATTTTACGAACTTGAAGCGAAGTATGATTTCCTTGACGTATATGCGATTGCAGAAGATGGAACGAAGACACGCATTGATAGAATGGGCGAAAAAGATATAAAAGGCGGCGCGGATACAACTGATGGTAAGTGGGTTGATAAATCATACGATTTAAGCCAATTCAAAGGAAAAAAAGTAAAACTGCAATTTGAGTACTTAACAGATATTGCAGTAGCTTATAAAGGATTTGCGTTAGATAATGCAGCCTTAACTGTAGATGGAAAAGTTGTTTTCTCTGATGATGCAGAAGGTCAGCCCGCAATGACGTTAAAAGGCTTTACTGTGTCTAACGGATTTGAACAGAAAAAACATAATTACTATGTAGAGTGGAGAAATTACGCTGGTTCTGACACTGCGTTACAATATGCACGTGGCCCAGTATTTAATACAGGAATGGTTGTATGGTATGCGGATCAAAGCTTTACAGATAACTGGGTAGGCGTTCATCCAGGTGAAGGGTTCTTAGGAGTAGTAGATTCTCATCCAGAGGCAATTGTAGGGACATTAAACGGACAACCTACTGTGAAGAGCAGTACGCGTTATCAAATTGCCGATGCGGCATTCTCATTTGATCAAACACCAGCATGGAAAGTAAATTCACCAACACGCGGTATCTTTGATTATAAAGGATTACCAGGAGTGGCAAAATTTGATGATTCTAAGCAATACATCAACAGCGTTATTCCTGATGCAGGACGTAAGTTACCGAAGCTAGGACTGAAGTTTGAAGTGGTAGGCCAAGCTGAAGACAAGTCTGCAGGTGCAGTTTGGCTTCATCGATAAAATAAGGTAAAAAGAAGAGAAGCTGCGATAAGTCGGTGAAACTGACTGATTGCAGCTTTTTTCTTCTTGTGAAAAAACTCGCTGTTTTTTATGTACTTATTGGAAAAATATGAAGTTTCTTTGATACATAAAATGCTCCGTCTGTCCAATTATAGAAGCTATTTTGGACGTAAGAAATTTGTAAGTAATGAGTAAGAAAAAAGAGATTTTCATAGTATAAAATATTTATTATAGCTACTTTTAACACCTGATACTAATAGTGTGCTATAATATGAATTAGCAACAAAAAGGAAAGGAATTAGAACAATGACCTTAGAAAATACTAAAAATTTAAAAAAACAAGTTGCTCCTTTTGAAAAATCAACGATTAAAAAAAGTGTTTGGCAACTGATCAACACAATCGTGCCATTTATTATTTTATGGTACCTTGCTTATAAAAGTTTGTCAGTTTCTTATTGGTTAACATTAGTTCCAGCACTGTTAGCCGCTGGATTTATGACAAGGATTTTCATTATTTTTCATGATTGTACCCATTATTCATTCTTTAAAAGTCGACGTGCAAATAGAATAGTTGGAACGTGTATGGGTGTTTTAACATTATTCCCATTTGATCAGTGGGGGCATGAGCATTCTATTCACCACGCTACGAGTGGTAATTTGGATAAGAGGGGTACAGGGGATATTTGGACGCTTACAGTAGATGAATATGTAGCAGCACCATTTAGACTCCGTTTAGCATATCGTTTATATCGCAATCCATTCGTTATGTTTGGGTTAGGCCCGATTTATGTTTTCTTGCTTAAAAATAGATTTAACCGAAAAGGTGCTAGAAAAAAAGAACGTATGAACACTTATTTAACGAATATTTTAATCGTTGCTATTGTAGGAATGCTTTGCTGGGCAATTGGATGGCAATCGTTTCTTTTAGTACATGGTTCTATATTTTTAATAGCAGGTTCAATAGGGATTTGGCTGTTTTACGTACAGCACACATTCGAGGATTCTTATTTTGAAGAAGATAAAGAATGGGAATATGTGAAAGCGGCAGTGGAGGGAAGTTCTTTTTATAAACTTCCAAAAATTTTGCAATTTCTAACGGGTAATATTGGATTTCATCATGTTCACCATTTAAGTCCAAGAGTACCTAACTATAAACTAGAAGAGGCACACAACAATACCCTTCCTTTAAAAAATGTACCAACAATTACGCTTGCTACAAGCTTGCGTTCACTCCGTTTCCGTCTTTGGGATGAGAAAAGTAACAATTTTGTTAGCTTTAAAGATGTCAAAAATATAATTAAAAATAATGTTTCTGTTCGGGTGAAATCTGAACTATAATTGCATCGTATATAAAATTCCCCTTAATCATTTTCGATTTAAGGGGAGTTTTTGTTTAAAGATTAGATGCCAGATAAGAAGAAAAATTAAATGTTTCAAATTGTAATGGAAGCAGATTAGGAATTGCTAGTACGTAAGTACAAATACAAGATAACAATAAATGCATTATGTTAACAAGTGGAGTTATCATGAATTTTCCATTACGATAACTGTTCATAAATCCGACGAAAATTAATAGCAAAAGGGGGATCGTACAACAGTATATCTAAAAAATTAGAAAAGACTTGAACGGAAATTTCATTCATTTTTCTTGGTGTTCCGCATTCCATACACTTAAATAGGATGCATATTCTAATTCATCTGGATTGTCATGTAACATAGAAATGAATTCTAATTTATTTCTATCACAATCTAGAAAGTATACACTTGCAGCGGGCATCCACCTTTGGACAATTGGCTCTTGATTTCCTTTTCCTTGACTTCCTATCACTTCTATTCCACGCTCCTCTAACCACGCTTTAGAAGTCATTAAAAACTCTAAATTTACACCAAAAGCAAAATGTCTCAGCTCAAAGTCTTCGATATTATTTACTTCCCATAGTCCAAGCATTTGTTTTTTATTTTCTCCGACCCAAAAGAAAGCCACTCTTCTTTTGGAGAGTTTTCTTGCTAAGGTTAATCCTAGCTTGTTTTGATAGAAATTTATCGCTTTTTCTAAATTTCTTACATGTAAATGAGTTTCGTATATGTTCTGTATCATTATGATCATTCCTTTCTTTCTTGATAACTACCAGTTGAGTAATGAATGTAGTTCTAATAATGTACAGCTATATCTGATATACCTATTTATTATTATATCGAAATTGAAATACGATAAATCCAACTGAGGTAGCAAGTTCAAATGAAAATTTTACTACTTTTGTAGGAGAAGAGAAAAATCCATTAAATTCAGGTGAACTCATATTTAAATAATAAAAAAAGACAACACATGAAGTGAAACGCCACGTGTTGTCTTTTTTGTATCGTACAATATTACGAAGTTTCGCTAATTTTAGTTTCACTTTGAGTGTTAGTTGCAATTCTTTTCTTAACTTTAAAGTGATAGTAAGTATAGCAAAAGATGATAAATGGTACAGTACAATAAATGCCTAGTCTTTGATCTGGGATAAAGATAAGACTTACTAATATAATGCCATACAATCCAAAACCAAGAATTGGTACAAGGGGATAGAGTGGAGTTCTGAACTTCAAGTCGTCTAATTTTCCACCTTCAGCTAAATAGTGTTTGCGGAAAAAGAATTGAGAAACACAAATTGACATCCAAACAATAATTGTTATGACTCCAGAAATGGAAATTAACCATAAGTAAACCGTTTCAGCAGCTACTACGCTTGTTAAAAGAGAAAAAGCAGAAATAGCTATTGTCATGATTAAAGCGTTGAGAGGAATCCCACGTGATGATAATTTCTTTAAAAATGCTGGAGCCATTTCGTTTTTTGATAAAGACCAAAGCATGCGAGTAGCAGCGTATAGTCCTGAGTTTGCAACAGAAAGAACAGCAGTAAGAATAACAAAGTTCATAATATCAGCTGCATATGGAATACCGATATTATCAAAAACAGCAACGAATGGACTCTTTGTTAATCCAGCTTCTTCCCAAGGAATTAAAGCAACAAGAACAAAGATTGCTAAGACGAAGAAAAACATTGTGCGCCATATAATATTTCTAATAGAACGAGGTAAAGTTTTTGCTGGATCTTCGCTTTCACCTGCTGCGATTCCGACAAGCTCTGTACCTTGGAAGGAATAATTGACTGTAACCATTGTTAATAGAATAGCTGCAAGTCCATTCGGAAATAAACCACCATGATTTACGAAATTTGAAAGAAGTGGAGCTGGTTCGTCGCCTTTTAAATCAATAAAGCCGAACATAGCGGCGCCACCAAGAATTATAAAAGCTATAATGGCAGATACTTTTATACTTGAAAACCAAAATTCTGTTTCTGCATAACTACGAGCAGATAATGCGTTAATAGTAAAGATTGTAACGCCAAATATTAAACACCAAACCCAAACAGGAATATCAGGAAACCAGCGCTGCATTGTAATACCGGCAGTTGTAAATTCAAGACCGGTCGTATTCGCCCAGCTTAACCAATACAACCATCCGATTGTAAAGCCAGTTGCAGGATTGATGAATTTAGTGGCATATTCCTGGAAAGAACCCGAAACAGGCATGGCTACAGCGAGTTCACCAAGACATAGCATAACGAAATACATTAATAATCCACCGGCCATAAAGGCAAGTACGGATCCACCAGGTCCAGCTTGACTTATTATAAAGCCAGATCCGTTAAATAACCCCGTTCCAATCACACCACCGAGTGCAATCATGAATAAATGTCTACTTTTCATCGTACGTTTTAATTCATTGTTTGTATTGTTTACTTGCGCCATTGTTTTCCTCACTTTCGTAGTTGATAGAATAAAGTTTGATGTTTTTCCGTATTATGGAATGTATTCCGTGATGTGAAATCTTGTTATAATTTTCAGACAATTAAAAAGAAAAGTCAATATTTTTTTGTTTGCGTTTTCAATTCATTGTTAGTGATATGTTTTTATTGTTAGAAAATTAAATAAATAGATTGATTTCATTTCGAATGTTTGCTAAATTGATAGTTAATTAAGCGTACTAACATATTACGAGTAAAGTTGAGGCGAGTTATGGTACAGTCCATTGATCGAGCGATAAGTATTATTAAATTATTGAATTCTACAAATGAAAAAGAGTATTGGGCTATTTCTGATATAGCTGATGGAACACATCTCCCGGTTAGTACAGTACATAGATTACTTAACTCTCTAATGGAGCATGGGTTAGTTACACAAATTTCAGAGACAAAACAGTACAAAATTGGACCAATGTGGATGGAAATAGGGTTGCGTCAATTGGAGAAGGTAGACTATAGATCTGTTGCAAGAGAAGTGATGAAACGTTTGGCTGCTGAAGTGGAAGAAAGTGTCTATTTGAATATTCCAAACGGAACACATTCTATTATCATTGAAAGAATTGATAGTCCTTTAAAAATTCGAGTTATTGATAATCTAGGGGAACAAATTCCACTTTCAATTGGTGCCGCAAATAAAACGATGCTTGCCAATATGAAAACGAATGAAATGGAACATATTGTAGAGCATTTACTTTCTTCATTACCAGAACAAAAGCAAATTCTTCTTAATCAAATAAAGCAAATAAAAAATGAAGGATATGCTGTCAGTTATGGTGAAAAAACAGAAGGGACAGCTTCAGTAGCTGCACCTATTATCGGATTTAATCATAAAGTAGTAGGAGCATTAAGTGTTGGGTTAATTAGTCATCGTATTAATGATGATCGACTATCTTTTCTTATTAGCAAGGTAAAACAAGCAGCTCATGAAATATCAATAAAAATCGGCAGTACATCAGAACTATAATTTTGATAGCTGTCGTCATTTTTTATTCATATACTGGAATTCGTTTTCATAATGTGGAAAAATAGGGGGATTTATATGTCAAAGTGGCAATCAAAAGAACAATTGATTCAATTATTAAGCGGTCTTGTTGAAATTCCTAGTATTACTGGTTCAGAAGCTGAAGTAATATTGCCAGACTTTGTTGTGGAACAGTTATCTGATTTACAGTACTTCAAAGAAAACCCGCATCATTTACAAAAAAATCCGACAGGGGACGGACGATTTTTTGTTACAGCACTAGTAAAGAAAAGCGATAGTACAAAAAATACTGTAATTATAGTAAGTCACTTTGATGTTGTAGATGTACAAGATTACGGAGTGTGGAAAGAAGATGCATTTAATCCTAAAAAGTTAACATCTATGTTTTATTCTCATAAAGATGAACTTCCAGACCATGTACGTGAAGATATAGAACATGGAGATTGGCTGTTTGGTAGAGGAACAATGGACATGAAATGTGGCCTCGCATTACAAATGGCAATGATTGAACAAGCATGTGAAGGAAGATTCGATGGGAATGTTCTTTTATTGGCTGTACCAGATGAGGAAGTGAATTCGGTAGGGATGAGGGCCGCTGTTCCGAGACTGTTAGATTTAGCAAGAGAGCATAACTTAGATTATAAAACGGTCTTAAACTCAGAGCCTATGTTTTCAAGACATCCTGGTGACCAAAATAAGTATATTTACACTGGCTCTATTGGTAAAGTGTTACCTGGTTTTCTGTGCTACGGAAAAGAGACACATGTAGGTGAACCTTTTGCAGGTTTAAATGGGAGTTATATGGCTTCATTAATAACGGCAGACTTAGAGTTAAACACAGACCTTTGTGATATTGTAGAAGGGGAAGCGAGTCCGCCGCCAACTAACTTACTTCAAAGGGACTTAAAAGAGGATTATTCTGTACAAATTCCGCATCGTGCAGTCACATTATTTAATTTGTTTTTATTAGAAAAATCAATGACAGATGTAGTTTCATTGTTACGTCAAAAAGTAACAAAAGTAGCAGAGAAAATAGAAGAGTCGTATGAAAAACATGCATATCGTTTTTCTAAATATAATCCATTTATACCACCTAATCTCAAAGTAAATGTATTAACTTATGAAGAGCTTATCACATATGCAATTGAGCAACATGGACGAGAAAAAATAGATCATATTCAATCTAATATTATAAAAAATAGAGGAGATAAAGATGATCGTGCGGTAACGATTGATTTAGTAGATAAATTAGCGATTTTATGTAAAGAAAAGGCACCGATGATTGTACTTTTCTTCGCTCCGCCGTACTATCCAGCTGTGAGTTCACGCAGCAATCCTTTAATAAAAGAGGTAGTTGTAGAAATGGAAAAGTATGCACATTACAATCATAAAATTACATTTGAAAACCAAAATTATTTTGGGGGGATTTCAGATTTAAGCTATGTAGGCTTGCAGTATCCACTGGATTCAATGAGTTCGCTTGTAGACAATATGCCATTATGGGATAAAGGCTATTCAATTCCGCTTCAGGAATTAGAAGAGTTTGATGTTCCAGTATTAAATATGGGACCGGTAGGAAAAGATGCACATCAATGGACAGAACGTCTAGATGTAAACTACGCATTTGAAACACTATTAGATATGTTACCGAAATGCATTGAAAAATTATTAGTTTCTAATAAAATTACACAATCATAGTAGGGAATAGGTAAGGGATAAAACAGAACCTTTAAAGAAGAGTCGAATAAAATTATTTTAATATAATTAAAAAGTAGAACGGCCAAGCTCAATTTTATATGAGTTTGGCCGTTTATCATGTAGTGAATTTTTAATTAAAATTATGTGAATTCATAGCTAACGTAATCTCTTTTATAGTTTTATTTTTTAGTTTGACCAGATAGTTCAACAGACTTTTGCGTACAACGCTGCATAGCTGAAATAATCGCTGTTCGTAATCCTTTTTCCTCTAATGTTGCTACAGCTTCTATTGTCGTTCCGCCAGGAGAACAAACCATATCTTTCAATTCACCTGGATGTATTCCTGTTTCTAGTACCATTTTTGCAGAGCCTAACACAGCTTGAGCAGCGAATTTATATGCTTGATTTCTTGGCATACCATCTAGTACAGCAGCATCTGCCATCGCTTCTATAATCATATATACATAAGCTGGTGAAGAACCACTTACGGATGTGACAACATCCATTAATTTTTCACTTACGATCTCTGTTTGACCAAAACTATTGAAAATGTTTAGTACATCTTCTAAATCTTTTTCTGTCACCATTTCATTAGGGCATAATGCAGACATTCCTTCTCCAACAAGAGCAGGAGTATTAGGCATTACTCTTACAACCTTTACTTTTTTATTAAAGGCATTTTCAGTACTTTCAATACTTTTTCCAGCAGCGATCGTAACGATGATAGCATCGTTTTTGATTACTTCTTTTATTTCATTAATTATTGATGAATATAGGTCTGGTTTGATTGATAAAATTAAAATATCAGCATTTTTAGCTACTTTATTGTTGTCGGTAGTTGTAGTTAGCCCATATTTTTCACTAGCATTTTTTAAATTAGCAGTGTTTAAATCTGAACAAATAATTTGATTTGAAGACACTATATTTTTGTTTATCATTCCGCCAATCATAGCCATTCCCATATTTCCGCAACCGATGAATCCAATTTGTTTATCCATAATAACTCAATCTTGCTCCTTTTATAATCAATTATATCGGTTTGATATTATTTTCTTAGAATAAGAATAACATCCCTGTGCAATATAAAGAAACATTCTAAGAGAATATATTCCTTTTTGCAACACTAAAAGACAAAAATTAATTATATTCGACATTATGTAAATATATACACTATAATGTAAGGTTTTATGTTTATGAATATGAGTTAAACTTATATCATTTTGTATTTTCATTCAGTAGGGCGATAATTTCATACAAATAACTTGTGGCTCTATTTATTTTTAAAAATACCTCTTGACACCGAATCGAACTATATCGCATAATATAAAAAAATTAGATTGAAAATCGTTGAAGGGAATTAGTACATATGTCTTCTTGCGAAAGAGAGTGGAATTCACCGGCTGAAAGATTCCTCGTATAGAATATATCGAACCTATCCCTGAGTCTTAAATGAAAGTTTAGGCGTTCGCCTGCGTTATAGGCACCAAGTGGATATCTATGTATATCAATTAAGGTGGTACCGCGGAACAATGACCGTTTCGTCCTTTTTATTTTATTAAGGGCGAAGCGGTCATTTTTATTTTGCTCTTAAATACTTCAGTGCAGCATTGATGAGAATAGATATAGTTACAAAGTGAATGAAGTGTAATTTATAAAAAAACTTTGATTTTAGACTTGGGGGATAAAAAAGTGAAAAAACAACGAATTGTTGTAAAGATTGGGAGTAGTTCCTTGGCAGATAGTCATGGAGGCATCTCTACAGAACAGCTTTCAGATCACGTTGCCGCATTGGCTCGGTTGAAAGAAGATGGGCACGAGGTTGTGTTAATTACATCTGGAGCCGTCGCTGCAGGTTTTTCAGCGCTAGGATATCCTAGCAGACCTGTAACGATTAAAGGGAAACAGGCTGCAGCAGCTGTCGGACAAAGTTTGTTAATGCAGGCGTACACGGAGGAATTCCGTAAATATGGCATCGTTACTGCGCAACTTTTGCTGACGAGAAGTGATTTTTCTAGAAAAGAACAATATAGTAATGCTTACGCTACGTTAGGAGAATTATTAAACCGTTCCGCTCTTCCAATTATTAATGAAAATGATTCCATCTCTTTAGAGGAGCTAACGTTCGGTGATAATGATATGCTGTCAGCTTTAGTAAGCGGGCTTGTTTCGGCGGATATGCTTATGATCTTTACGGATGTGAACGGGTTATATGACAAAAATCCTCAGAAAAATGCGGATGCAAAAAAATATTATTTTCTTCCTGAAGTTACGGAAGAAATTTCTTCTCTTGCAGGAGATGCAGGCTCAAAACTTGGGACTGGCGGTATGAAATCAAAAATCGATGCTGCAAAGACAGCACTCTCTCTTGGTGTGAGTGTATTTATCGGAACAGGACGTGGACAGGAAAAGTTTGTAGATGTTTTGAAGGGTAAGGGTGATGGAACGTATGTTGGTAATGCTCCTCAAAAAGAAATGAAGATGAACAAGCAATGGATTGCCTTGCATTCGCTTGTTAGCGGACAAATTGAAGTAGATGCTGGGGCAGCTACTGCCATCATTCAGCATGGGAAGAGTTTACTTCCAGCTGGTGTTACGAATGTATCAGGATTTTTCCAAGTGGGTGAAGTTGTAGAGGTTGTAACGCAACAAGGGCGCGTAATAGGAAAAGGACAATGCACATATAGTGCAGAGGAACTAAGAGATGTAAAAGGTATGCAAAGCCATGATATTCAAGTAAGAGGCGAGAGACATAGTTATGAAGTCATCCATAGGGATCATTGGGTTTCACTTTAAAAAGGAGGAAATAAAAATGAATGAAGTGTTGGCAAAGGGGATAAAAGCAAAAGAGGTTGCTAGAGAACTTGTGCTTAAAACTACAGATCAAAAAAATGAAGCACTTGCTGCAATTGCTAATCAGCTGATAGTAGAAACAGCTTATATTTTAGAAGAAAACAAACGGGATATTGAAGAAGGTAAGGAGAAAGGATTTTCTCATTCACTCCTTGATCGCCTTTTGCTGAATGAACAACGAATTGTTGATATGACAGAGGGTATTAAGCAGTTAATTGAATTACGTGATCCTATTGGAGAATGTGTAAGTGCATGGGAACGACCAAATGGACTATCTATTCAGGAGATGCGCGTACCACTTGGTGTTGTCGGAATGATTTATGAGGCAAGACCGAATGTAACTGTTGATGCTGCTACAATTTGTTTAAAAACAGGAAACGCAGTAATACTACGTGGTAGTTCTTCTGCTATACATTCTAACAAAGCTATCGTTAGCGTTATTCACCGGGTGCTTAAGCAAACTAGCTTGCCTTCAGAAAGTGTACAGCTCATAGAAGATACAACGAGAGATAGTGCAAAACAGTTGTTTACATTGAACGAGTACTTGGATATTCTTATACCAAGAGGCGGTAAACAATTAATTGATACAGTAGTGAGAGAAGCGTCTGTTCCAGTACTTGAAACAGGTGCGGGAAATTGTCATATATTCATTGATGAAACAGCAGATAAACAAATGGCGTTTAATATTATTATAAACGCAAAAACGCAGCGTCCATCTGTATGTAATGCAATTGAGACGATTGTACTTCATGAGAATTGGGCAGAGCAATATGGTAGCGAGTTGTTTTCTTCCTTGAAGGAAAGAGGAGTGGAGCTACGTGGTGATAATAAAGCAGTGGCGATTGATCCTTCTATCTTACTTGCGACAGAAGAAGACTGGGAAACTGAGTTTTTATCTCTCACACTAGCAGTGAAAGTGGTTTCCACTGTTGAAGAAGCGATTCATCATATAAATACGTATGGATCTATGCATTCTGAAGCGATTATTACTGAAAACGAGGAAAACGTCAGCAAGTTTTTTACTTCTGTAGATGCCGCGGCACTTTATCATAATGCATCGACTCGTTTTACAGATGGATCCGAATTTGGATTCGGAGCGGAAATTGGTATCAGTACACAAAAGTTACACGTAAGAGGACCAATGGGGCTTCCAGCATTAACTTCTACAAAATATGTGATTCGTGGAAATGGGCAAATTCGAAAATAATAATAAAAGACACTCAATTGGCTTGGGTGTCTTTTATTATAAAAATTATTTACCATACAAATAGCCCAACGAGCATAGCACTTAATAAAGAAACAGCCATCCCGCTAACAAGAAGCTTCCAAACATTTTTACCGATGACTGATGATTTTTCTCCGCCAAATAATGAATTGTAAGTTCCGTAAATCATACCTACTGTACTAAAGTTAGCAAAAGAAGCTAGAAATGTCGTTGCAACCGCAACCGTATGCGGTTGTAGCGACTTTAAGTTTGATTTTAAATCCATCATTGCAACAAATTCATTCGTCGTTATTTTGATCCCCATTAATTCAGCTACATACATAGCATCACTGCCTGATAAACCGAGTAAAAATGCAAAAGGACTAAAGATAATGGAGAAGATTTTTTGAATTGTTAACCCCGTTACAAAAAATCCTAAAATCCCATTTAAACATGCTGTTAAAGCTACATAACCAATTACCATAGCTAAAATAACGATAACCATATTCATCCCAACTAACATACTGTTTGAAATAGTAGAAAAGAAATCCTTTTTTTCATGTTTTGAAGGTGTGTAAACAACGTCTTCTTCTTTCGAAACTTCCACAGGATTTAATACATTGGCTAAAATTAATGCGTTAATACAATTTAATGGAATGGCGCTGAAAATATATGTTGCTGGCACCATTGATAAATAAGCGCCAAGAATGGATCCGCTAACGCTACTCATACTCATAATTCCAAAAGTTAATAATCGATTTTCTTTTAACACAGATAATTGATCACGAACAACCGCAAGTGCTTCGGTGTTTCCTAAAAACATCATTTGAATCGAAAAGAAACTTTCTAACTTTGGTAAACGAGAAATCTTTGAAATAACTGCACCTACTTTATCAATAATCCAAGTTAAGATTCCGAAATAAGATAGAATATCGAAAAAAGTAATAACAAAAATGATAGGAAGTAACGCACTAAAGAAGAAATCAATGTGCTGACTTTCCATAGCTGAAGGAAATGCAAATCGAATACCTTCATTCGCACATGCTAGTAGCCAACTGAAAAATGACGCAATTTTATTAATGATAATACTGCCGAGCTTTGTGCCTAACATAAACCATGTAATAAAAAGCTCCAATAGGATGAGAATTACAATTGGTCTCCATTTTATATGTTTTTTATTAGGCGAACATAAGAAAACGATTAATATGACAACGAAAATCCCTAACATATTCAATATGAAATGCATGTCAACAACTCCTTGAGGCTTATTATTTGTATATAAAAAAGCATCTATTCTTCCAAATTTGGATTATGATTAGAAGTTATGAAGCATGTAAGTTATGTTAGGAATCAATGTATTTTAATTTGCTTTATTTTGAGCAATCGCAGTAATTATCGAACAATTAGTTGTTTTCAATTGTTTTGTTGGATATTAAACGTATGCGATTTTAAACATCGTTTATCCCGGATTAACGGGCAGTAAGACTTTTACCTCAAAATTCAGGGAAAGCAAAGAAGTGAAGTGGGGATGGGCTGCCCGCAAAATCCCGATTGGTAAGAGCTGATTAAAATTTCACTTTATAAATAAGAACGGTGAGTTGGCCATGAACCTTGAAGTTTCCGAAGCTGTATAATTTGTCCTGTATGATAAGCATCATGCAAAAGGATATTCATATATTGTTGCCAAACTGGTAGAGAAGGACTTAGTTGATTTAGTTCTGCTTCTTGAAGGGCGGTTAATGAAGATTGTAAGGCATCATGTACTTGAAGCGTTCGCTTTTCTCTTCAATAAACCTTCTCTATAGTTGAACAAGAGAGTGAAATACAACGTATAATTGAGCCATTAAAAAATCTCATTTTTAATATGATATTTAATAATCAAGGCTTTCATTGAGTCAGAATGAAAAGAGTATAAACCTTTTTCTGTTTGCTCATTGATTAAAGTTTTTTTAAAGTTGCAAAACGGTTCTAAAAATATAGAAGGTAAAATTCGATAAAAATAGAATATGTTATATAGCAAACAAGGAGGGGATAAAAATGGAGGTCTATCACATAACGAGCAGAAAAAGGGAAACATACAACGTTCAGGTGAAATATTCGATACTTTTCGAATGTGCACTTGGCATTGCAGCGATTACTCATAAAAGGTTAATTGATACTC
This sequence comes from Bacillus sp. JAS24-2, assembly GCF_008274905.1. Taxonomy (NCBI): domain Bacteria; kingdom Bacillati; phylum Bacillota; class Bacilli; order Caryophanales; family Bacillaceae; genus Bacillus; species Bacillus sp. JAS24-2. The sequence continues at coordinate 2,790,873 of NZ_CP031068.1, read as the reverse complement.
TTGAAAAGACTCAAAGTGAATGGGAAGAAATTAAGAAAGCATTAACAGAAGAAATGAGAGAACACTTACAGTTTGTAGAAGAACATAATACGTGGAAAGCATTACTCCAGTTATTGTATGAAGAGGATTTTCAAGATTTATCGCAGTTTAATTTTAAAATTGATTCATTTTCAGAAGAAGATTTGAAATTTATATGTTTACCGTTTTTAGGAGAGAAGTATGAAGAGAAAAGACGTTTAGCTGCAACGGGAGTTGTATGTGCAATACACGAACTAAAGGAACTAACAGATAATCATCAGTTTTTTTCTACTTATATTAGCTTTATATGTAATGTAGATGTACAAGTGCTGAAATCGCATTTAATCGCTGTTATGACAGGTTGGTATGAGAGTGTTATTAAAAGAGAGGAAGAACAAATACTTTCTATATTAAAACGAGATTATGAAGCGAAAAATGAAATGAATAAAAAGATGAAGCCGGAAGAGTTTGTCGAGTGGGCGACTGGCGGAGTGAACTATATGCCAGAGCCAAGTGTTCATCACGTACTTCTTATTCCGCAAATGACGTACAGACCGTGGAATATTGAAGCGGATATTGATGATACGAAAGTATTTCATTATCCAGTTGCGAATGAAAGCATTCATCCTGAAGATCCGTATGAACCGAATTATTTTTTAGTTCAAAAACATAAGGCTCTTGGGGATGAGGCGAGATTGCGAATTGTAAAAATGTTATTTGAAAAAGAACGTACATTACAGGAAATAACGGAAAGATTACAGCTTGGTAAATCGACTGTACACCATCATTTGAAATTGTTACGTGCAGCGAAGTTAGTTGATATACATGACGGAAAATATGTATTAAGAAAGAAAGCAGTACAGTCTTTAGCGAAAGAATTAGATATGTTTTTGAATAGATAATTAACAACGAGAATGTACATAAAGGGAGGAATATAAAAGAAAAGTTGGTGTGTGAAATTGAAAAATATATTGAAAAATCGTTCGTTCTTTTTTATGTGGATTGGTAGTGCAATCTCTGAATTAGGAGGGGCTTTCGGAACGTTATGTAATTCAATTCTAGTATATGAGTTAACAGGATCGGAAATGGCTTTAAGTAGTATGTGGCTATTATATTTCATCCCATCACTCATACTGCAATTAATAAGTGGCCCATTTATTGATAAATGGAGCCGGAAGTGGATTATGATTTTTTCACAATGGATACGGGCGTCCGTATTCTTATTACCTTTGGTGATGCTAGTTACAGGTAGTATAGAAGTTTGGCACATTTATGTTGTTCAAATTGTAGTGGGACTTATTACACCTCTTTATACACCTGCAAGTCAAGCAATTACACCGAGCATTGTAAGTCAAGGACAACTTCAAGACGCAAATGCGTATATTGATGGAATGACTCGTCTCATGATGTTTCTTGCGCCAGTATTGGGCGGAGTAGTCATTCATTTCATTGGAACAGAACTTACATTATCTTTCGTATGTATTTGTCTATTTGTTAGTGGTGCTTTCTTACTTTATATAAAAGAAAAGAGAACTACAACAGATATACGAAAAACGTGGCTAGAACAATTTCTTCAAGGTTTTACATATTTTTTTACAAAACCAATCATCGTTTGGCTCGGTATATTTCTTACTTTCGTGCAGTTTGGAGTAGGGGTAACGATGGTCACAAATCTTCCTTATATAAAAGACGAGCTGTTAGCGGGATATGCAGAGTACGGCTATTTTATGGCAGGTTTTCCACTTGGCTACGTAATTGGCTCAGTATTAGTCGGAAAAGTAACATATAAAAGCCGGCGTATACTTATGCTTGGAGGATTGTTTATAGGGGGACTCACATACATTTCATTAGGATTCAATCATAGTATTATCATTGCAATACTAATTGAAGTAATAGCAGGGATTTGTATTGCATTTTTCAATGTTCATAACACAACAATATGTCAACAAATCGTCCCAAATAATATGATAGGACAAGTATTTTCAGTGCGTTTATTTTTTATACGATCCGCTATGCCATTAGGTGTGTTAGTAGGGGGAATATTGAGTGAAATGTGGGGAGTAAGAGCGCTATATGTAATTATCGGTGCAATTATATGTGTTACATCTTTAATAGGGATGTTACTTCCATATTTCAAATTTTTAGATGAGGCGATAGAAAAGAAATCAGCATAATTCAAAAAATTAAAACTTTACAATTGAAAATAATTATCATAATCAATTATAATAGAAGAATACTAGTATTCGTATTACGAAGAGGGAGTGGGATATATGTTTATCGAAACGAAAACATTTACAGTAAAAGAAGGTACATCAAATATAGTTGTAGAACGTTTTACTGGAGAAGGCATAATTGAAAAATTTGAAGGCTTCATCGATTTAAGTGTTCTCGTTAAAAAAGTAAGACGCGGTGACGAAGAAGTTGTCGTAATGATTCGCTGGGAATCGGAAGAAGCATGGAAAAACTGGGAAACAAGTGAAGAACACTTAGCTGGACATAGAGCGGGACGTGGTAAACCAAAACCAGATCATATTATTAATGTGGATCATGCGGTTTATTATGTGAAATCATCGAAATCGGCTTATCAACAGTTGTAATATACAAGCAGAGGATACATGTTGTAGAAGCAAACATGTATCCTCTTTTTTATTACTGGGGGGATGGGAATGATAGGAAATCTTTCATTCATTTAAAAAACGTTCTAGGCTATAGAAAAAAATATTAGACTTATAAAGCATAGTCTTAGATGGAACGCTTGAATATTTTTCCTTACATATTTAAGTGTTATGAAAAAAATGAATCCATATACCCTCAGTTTAAAAGGAGATGAGTACATGAAGCTGAATCATTTAAATTTATGTGTTGATGATTTATCGGAAGCGAGACATTTCTTTGAAACATTTTTTGATTTTCAATTTTTGGAACAAAAAGGGAAAGCACTTGTAGTCATGAGTGATGAGAGTGGATTTATACTTGTGCTAAGTGATCCAAAATCATTTAAAGGGAATAAGGAAGTTACGTATCCGGAAGCTTTTCATATTGGTTTTTTAGTGGATACATCAAGTGAAGTGGATCAAGCATATAATCGTTTAGTAGCCGGCGGCATTGAAATAGACAAGGAACCTTATTCGATGAGAGGTAGTAGTTATGGTTTTTATTTTACAGTATTTAATGGCTTATTAATTGAAGTGTCTTGTCTTGATTATAGAGAAGATAAGAAAGTTTCCAAGCTTAATAGTAATCATCAAGAGTAATCATTTGAAGGTGTATAGAATTTAAGTATGTATCATATTAGAAGACGGATTAAGAAAGTTTCACTGTAAAGTAAAAAAGACAGACTAATAAATAGTCTGTCTTTTCACATTAATTCTTCACATCATCATAAAGTTCAAGTGCCTCTTTCACATTCAATCCATTTTTCACAATGCCATGTATCGCTTGAATCATCGCAGCTGGGTGCTCGGATTGCCATATGTTTCGGCCCATGTCTACTCCAATTGCGCCTTCTTGCAGTGCATTGTACGTAATGTTTAATGCGTCTTCAATTGAATCTAGTTTTGGGCCACCCGCGATGACTACTGGGGCAGGGCATGTGCTCGTTATTTTTTCGAATCCTTCGCAGTAATACGTTTTAATAATATCAGCACCCATTTCAACACATACGCGGGAAGCAAGTGCTAGAAAGCGAGCTTCACGTTTTTGTAATTCTTTTGCGACTGCGGTAATGCCGAGTACAGGTAGGCCGTAATCGTGAGCTTCAGAGACTACATTTGCGAGATTCGAAACAGTTTGTGTTTCATAGTCTGATCCGACAAAAACAGAAACGCCAACGCCAATTGCGTTTTGCTTCACTGCTTCTTTTACAGGTGTAACAATTGTTTCATTCGCTAAATCTTTACCGACGACAGTAGCGCCGCCAGATACACGCATAACCATCGGTGTGCTGCAGTTTTCAGGAATACAGGAGCTAAGTACACCACGCGTTAAAAAGAGAGAATCCGTGTAAGGAAGTAAGTTTTTAACTGTTTCAAGTGGTTGTTCTAGTCCGTGAATTGGTCCTAAGAAATAACCGTGATCTATTGCTAACATTACCGCTCTGCCATCAGGTAAAATTGTATTTAATCGATTTTTAAATCCCCAAGTCATTCCAAATCACTCCTTCGTTAATGTTGGATTTTCCGTTTGTACAGTATCTTTATTTGGTAAATGTGGTGACTTAATAAAAACAGCTTTAAAAGGTTTGTCAGAATGGTTAATAAGATAGTGAGATTCATGAGGACGAACTTGCAGGACATCACCTTGTTTAATTGGAACTCTTTCATTATTCACATAGAAATCTATTTCACCTTCTAATGCATAAAAGACCTCTTCGCACGTCGTATGATAATGGTTTTGAAACTCCTGGCCCGGTTGAATGACAACAAGGCCAAGATCAATATTTGGACCTTGTATTAAATATTTCGGCCCGTTATCACCGAAGCGATAGGAGAAGTCATTTTCATTCGCTTTTAACATACAGTTCACTCCTTTATGTAATGTGTTACAGTGCACCAGGCGCAATCCACATATGTGAGGTGAGCCCTTTATCAGCTAAAGCGAGCTGACTGTCATATACAGTTTTCCATGTTTCATAGAACTCTTTATATAGTTCGTGATTTTCAGTAACTGGTTCGAATGTTTGCTCCCACTGTACAAACTCTTCGGCAGTTTCTTCCATAGATGAATATATGCCAGCACCAACTCCAGCAGCAATCGCAGTTCCTAAAGCAGCTGCTTCTTTCACAACAGGTACTTTTACAGGAATACCGAGTACGTCTGATAGAATTTGTGGCCATAGTTTTCCTTTAGCGGCACCGCCAGCAAAAATAACTTCAGAAGGGAATGTGCCAGTTAGATTTTTTATTAATTTTAAGTTTCCAAGTGTAATGAAGGCTGCATTTTCTTCAATAGCACGAAACAGTTCTTTTTTTCCGCATTTGTCAGCGTCTAAACTTAAATTTAAAAAAGAAGGTGCGGCATGACGCCAAGAAATGTAGTTCATAACGTTTGAAAAAGTAGGGATAATGCCATGTGAACCGACAGGTACGTCTTTCGCTTGTTCTTCTAGTAATTCATAAGCATCTACACCGAGTTTATCAGCAAGTTTCTTTTCTTCTTGGCAAAAAGCGTCTCGAAACCAGCGCATAACGAGACCTGGGAAAAAGGCGATTGTTTCATATTGCCATAGGTTCGGAACGACGTGACAATTTACTCGAATCGCAGCATGTGGATCTGTTATTGGCTCAGTAACATTCACTTCTTGTTGCCAAAAGCTACCCCCGCATATTAACGTTTGATTCGGTTTCACGATTCCTGTTCCGAGCGATGCCATTTGAGCATCTCCACCCCCGGCGACGACAGGAATCCCTTCACGTAATCCAGTTAATGCTGCACACTCTTTTGTAACGTTGCCAATTACTGTACCAGCTTCATTTACTGTTGGTGAAAATGGCAAAGATAGACCGCACTCCTTAGCGACATCGTTATCCCACACTCTATTTTGTAAGTCAAAAATACCTGACGTGCATCCGTTTGAGGGATCAATTTGTAGTACGCCGCTTAGTTTATATAAAATCCAATCGTTTAACATTGTAAAAGAGTAAATATTATTATAGACGTCGGGTTCATGTTTTTTTATCCAGAGTAGGCGTGGTAAAGCACCTAATGAAAAAGTTTGACCAGACTTTGTATATAAATCTTTTTCAAGATGTGACCGAATTTCTTTTAATTCACTAACTTCGACGGATGCGCGCCCATCAACATTTGCACACGCCCATATTTCTTGCCCATCTTGATCATATAAAACAAATCCTTCTCGCATACTTGTAGCGCTAATAGCAAGAATAGAAGAGGCAGGAGTGTTGCTTTTTTGAAGCACCTCTTTCGTACATTCTTGTACTAGCTTCCAATTTTCTACTACATCAAAGTTCATAGAGCTTGGATAACGAAGGTCAGATTTGTGAATCCATTCTTTTTGACTTACTGCAATTTGATTACCATGTAAATCAAAAAGAACTGCTCGAATGCTCCCTGTACCAGCATCAAAAGCTAATAAATGGGACATTAACAATCACCATCCTTTCGTAATAAGGAGAGGGCAGTTTCCTCATCGGTAATTAATGAATGAATAAACTTTCCTTTTAAGGCACCATAAATTGCATCTATCTTTTCAGTACCTCCAGCAACACCGACGACATGCTTCATATTGCGCAAAATAGAGAGGGGCGTGCCAATTAGACGATTGTGATGCGAGAGCTCTAATAAATCGCCATTTGTATTATAAAATTGTCCTAAAATATCGCCAGCACCGTTTTGACTACGAATATATGTCATCTCACGTAGTGTTAATTTTTCTTCTTTTACAATCGTAGCGTCTTGAGATAATCCCCCAATACCGACAACAGCCGTATGAGCAAGTGAAGCGACTTGAAGCATATCTTTTACACTCGGTTCTGATAGAATACTTTGTGCCATTTCGGTTGTAGACGCTAGAAACGGCGTAGGGATAATGTGAAGTTCGCCTTGCATGTAGTGTAAATAGTTTTGTTTTCTTGGGAGATAGTGGTTTACTCCGCCTGTTAGCGTTACGAATGAAAGATTAATAGAACTTTCAAAATGAATGTTTTCTAGCATTTTACTTATCGTTTCACCCCAGCCGATGCCGAGTAAATCACCTTGTTGGAGATGAGTTTCTAAATATTGTGCAGCGGCTTTTCCGAGAGAAGTAGCATAATTGTTTATTGGAGTAGGGATAATGAAAGCATCTTTTAAGTGGAACTTTTTCATTAAGTCACGTTCAATGCTCAAGCAATGCAAACCGGTTCCTTTTACGTGAAATGTAACGATACCTTCACTGCGTGCCTTATCTAATAACCGGACGACTTTATTTCTTGAAATATGAAGAAGTGAAGCAATCTCTTGTTGTGTTAATTGATCTTTATAATAGTACCAGGCTACTTTAGTTAATAAATTTTCTTCAAAGTTCAGCTGTGACATACTCTTCATCCCTTTCAACAATTGACCAATGCTTAAACATATGTGTCACATATTTTGTTTATTCCAGTTGAAACGATTAATAGTACATTGAAAAAAGTGTTCTAGATATGAAAAAAGGAATATAAAATGCTACAAAACAAGTAGAACAAATAATCATTTTCTCAAAAAATGTTCTGGGTAAAGGCAGGTGACATCATGTGGAGAATGTGCCCTTATTACAAGTGAAGAAAATGAGTAAGGCGTTTTCGAATCAACTTGTGCTAAAGGAAGTGAACTTACAAGTAGAGCATGGTGATATATACGCTTTAGTTGGTGGAAATGGCGCCGGGAAATCGACATTAATGAAAATATTAACGGGGTTATATTCGTATGATAGTGGAGAAATGTATGTGAAAGGAAAGAGACAGCAGTTTGCAAATCCAAAAGAAGCACACCAAGAAGGGATTTATTTAATACCACAAGAACCGCTCATTTTTCCGCATATGACCATTGAAGAAAATATATGTATTGGATTAAAGGGGAATAGAAAGAAGCTTAAAGTAAAAGTTCAGCAATTAATTGACAGTTTAAGTTGGGATATTGATCTTAATGAACAGGGAGAATCGTTATCTATTGCGCAACAACAGTTAGTAGAAATCGTTAGAGGATTAATAAGAGAAGCTGAGATTCTTATTCTAGATGAGCCAACATCGACATTAACAACACACGAAATTAAGAGTCTTTTTGTGTTGATGAAAAGTTTACAAGAAAAAGGAATTGGGATGATTTATATTACGCATCGTTTTCCAGAAATCTTTGAAATTGCCAACAAAGTAGCAATACTACGTGATGGAATGGTTGTAAGCCAAGGTGATGTATGTGACTATACATATGACATGCTGATGGAGGGACTATTGCCAAAAGGATATAAACAGAAAGAGAAAATAGAAGTAGTTCAAGAGACAGCAAAGACGAAAAAAATATTAGAAGTGGTTGATATAAATGGTCACGCATTCGAAAATATATCATTCACTGTACATGCGGGTGAGGTTGTAGGTGTTGCTGGCATTATAGGATCTGGCAGAACGGAATTAGCAGAAGCGATATTTGGATTGAAAACTATAAAATCAGGGTCTATCTTATTGGGGGGAAAATCAATTGATACGTGTTCTTTGCATAAAAGGCTAGACGAAGGACTAGTTTATGTGCCAGAGGATAGGGCGAGGAATGGAATTTTCTCAATTGCTTCTGTTAAAGAAAATATTGCAGCAGCAAGTTTATATCAAAATAATCGCTTTTTTATAAATCAAGAAAAAGAAAGCGCTTTAGTTAAATCGTTTATAGAACAGTTCCGAATTGTTGTACAGAATATGAATAAAGAATTGGCATCTTTATCAGGAGGTAATCAGCAGAAGGTCGTGCTTGCGAAGTATCTTGCATGTAATCCTAAAATTATTATTCTTGATGAGCCGACTCGCGGAATTGATGCGAAAGCAAGGCTTGAAGTGTATGAGACGATAAAAAAAATGAAAAGGGAAGGACTCGCAATTTTATTAATCTCTTCAGATGTTGAAGAAATTATCCAATTAGTAAACCGTGTATATGTAATGAGAAATGGGCGATTTGTTTCTCATATGGAAAAAGAACAACTGAGTGTGAATGAAGTTACACGCCTTGCATACGGAGGTGTAACGGAATGAAACGTATGTATAAAATGCACGAAACGTCTATCATAATGTTACTACTAATTTATATAGCTATTGTAGGGATGATAAACCCTAGTTTTATTCAATTTACCTCGTTATCTTTACTGATGAAATCAAGCGTTATTTTAGTCGTGCTAGCAATCGGTCAATCGTTCGTCTTATTTACGAAAAATATAGATGTATCAGTTGGTTCAAGCATGGGATTAAGTGCAGCAGTTTGCGGAATGATGTTAACGAATGGGTATAGTGCATTCTTGTCGATATTTGTAGCTATTATACTTGGGGCCATTATCGGTTTCGTAAATGGTATTGGAGTTGCGAAGTTTCGGGTACCAGCCATTATTATGACATTAGGCATGTTAGGAATTGTTAGAGGTGCAATGTTAATTTTCACAGGCGGGAAGTGGATTGAAGATATTCCAAACGATTTTAAGCAGCTGTCATCTATCATCATTCTTGGTTTACCTATAACTGTATGGTTCGTTCTTATTATTTTACTACTACTATACTTCTTTTTAAGAAAAGTGCCATTGGGAAGATACTTTTATGCGGTAGGTGATAATGAAGATGGCGCGAGGCTTATTGGTATACCTGTTAATAAAGTGAAGATATATGCGTTTATGATTTCAGGCATAAGCGCTGCGCTCGCTGGTTGCATATTTGTTATGAATATCGGGTTCGTTCCAAATCAAACTGGTACAGGAATGGAACTACAGGTGATTGCAGCTGCTGTGCTAGGAGGAATTCATCTAAAAGGAGGAACAGGTTCTATATTTGGAGCTGCACTAGGAGCATTGTTTTTAGAAGTGATAAGCAGTTCACTTATCTTTTTAAAAATACCAGCATTTTGGAATAATGCTATTTCAGGTTTTTTACTATTACTTATTATCATATTAGATAGCGTCATGAAGAAGTGGAAAGCAGAAAGGAGAATGAATCTATGAAGTATTTTTACAGATGGGAAGGTGTGTTAATCATATTACTTCTTATAGAATTCATTCTCTTTAGTTTTATAAACAGCAATTTCTTAAATATTAGTAATCTCCTTTTTAGTACAAATGATTTTCTATTCATAGCAATCGCGGCAATTCCAATGACTTTCGTTATTGTAACAGGAGGAATTGACGTATCTGTAGGATCAATTATGGGGCTAACCTCGATTTTAATTGGTGTGTTTTGGATGAATGGAATTCATATTTTACTAGCAGTAATAATGGCACTTATAGTCAGTTGCTTAGCAGGAGCTTTAAATGGGCTTATTATAAAATTGACAGATGTAGAACCACTAGTCGTTACACTCGGAACGATGTTTTTATACGGAGGAATTGCACTCGTCATTTCAGGAGGGGCAGGTGCTTCTGGATATGAAGGGATAAGCGGCTTACCTGATACTTATGTACAACTAGCAAATGGTAGTTTTATAGGAATACCCAATTTATTATGGCTACTTATTTTATTAACAATTGTATGCACGATTTTGTTTCACCGAACGATATATGGGCGCCACGTAAAATTAACAGGCGCGAATGAAAATGCAGCAAAATACACCGGGATTAAGACGAAGAAAGTAGTAATCATTGCTTACATACTTTCTGGGTTAGGAGGTGGATTAGGAGGAGCTTTCTTAACTGCATATTTCGGTTCTGCACGTGCTGATATAGGAAGCGAAACAATATTACCAATTATTACAGCAGTTGTATTAGGCGGGACACTTATTACAGGTGGAAAAGGAAGTATTTTCGGTACTGTACTGGCGAGTATTTTCATTGGGCTCATGCAGTATGGCTTGCAAATGACGGGTTTAACAAATGAACAATCCAATGTAGTAATAGGTATTATCCTTATTCTTTCAGTTATTATGAGACATTTCAAATTACATCAATTTTTAGCGGGGAAAAGACAGAGTTTGCATAAGGGGGAAATGTCATGAAGAGAAAACTAGGGATTGTATTGATTGTATGTATTTGTTTAATCGGTTTAATTGCGTGTTCTAGCCAAACGGCAGATAAGAAAAAGGCTGATGATGTGAAATTTGCATTTATTCCGAAATTAACAGGAGTTGGTTTCTTCACATCGGGAGGTGAAGGAGCAAAGGAGATGGGAGAGAAGCTAGGCGTACAAGTGAAATATGATGGGCCGTCTGAAGCGAGTGTATCAGGGCAAGTAAAGTATATAAATAATTTTATTAACCAAAACTATGATGCACTTATGGTTTCCTCTACATCAGTTGATGGTTTATCGCAATCACTACAACGTGCTAAGAAAAAAGGAATGACCGTCTTAACATGGGATTCTGATGTGAATCCGAAAGATCGTTCTTTTTATATAAGCCAAGGAACACCAGACCAACTTGCTAACTTATTAATAGAAATGACTTCTAAGCAAATTGGAGATAAAGGAAAAGTAGCATTCTTTTATTCTAGCCCGACAGTAACGGATCAAAACCAATGGGTAACGAAAGCGAAAGAAATTATTAAAAAGAAATATCCGAACTGGGAAATTGTAACGACGCAGTACGGTGAAAATAATGCACAAAAATCTTTATCCGTAGGGGAGAACATATTAAAAACGTATCCAGATATTAACGCAGTTATTTGTCCAGATGCAACAGCACTCCCAGCAATGGCGCAGGCAGCTGAAAACTTAAAAATGGATAAAAAAGTAGTGGTAACTGGATTTTCTACACCGAACGTTATGCGTGATTATGTAAAACGAGGAACAGTACAACAATTTGGTTTATGGGATGTAAAACAACAAGGTGCTCTCGCAACGTATGTAGCAAATGAAATTGTTGTAAAAGGGAAGAAGTTAAAAGTAGGGGATAGCTTCGAAGTAAAAGGAATTGGAAAAGTGAAAGTAGAGCCAAACTCCATTCAAGGATATGATTATGAGGCAGAAGGGAACGGAATTATCGTATTACCAGAACGAGTTGTATTTACGAAAGATAATATTGATAAGTATAATTTTTAGTAGACAAAAAAACGTCCGAATATATCGGACGTTTTTTTATTTCTGCATTAATTATGAACAGTTTCTTTTTCGTTTAATCCAAGTGTACGACCAGTAGAAGTGTGAAGGTCTTGGAACAATCTTGGATTTTCAGTTAGTGAAATGCCATATGAAGGAATCATTTCTTTTATTTTTTCTTCCCATTCTACCATGCGGCTTGGGAAACATTTTTCTAATACTTCGAGCATGACGTGAACAGCAGTAGAAGCACCTGGTGATGCGCCTAGTAATGCGGCGATTGAGCCGTCAGCTGCACTTACTACTTCTGTACCAAATTGAAGTGTTCCTTTACCGCCAGCATCAGTATCTTTAATTACTTGTACACGTTGTCCAGCAACTACAATATCCCAATCTTTACTTTTCGCGTTCGGAATGAATTCGCGTAATTCTTCCATACGTTTTTCATGTGATAACATAACTTGCTGAATTAAGTATTTTGTAAGTCCCATTTCTTTTACACCAGCGGCTAACATCGTTAAGACATTATTCGGTTTTACAGAACCGATTAAGTCAAGATTTGAGCCAGTTTTTAAGAATTTAGGTGAGAAGCCTGCGAATGGTCCAAACAGTAAAGCTTTTTTATTGTCTATATATCTCGTATCTAGATGAGGTACAGACATTGGCGGAGCGCCAACTTTAGCTTTACCGTACACTTTCGCATGATGCTGCTCTACAACTTTTTGGTTTTTACATACCATAAATAGTCCACTTACTGGGAAGCCACCGATATGCTTTGATTCAGGGATACCAGTCTTTTGAAGTAGAGGTAGGCTACCGCCACCGCCGCCAATAAAGACGAATTTAGCAGTATGATGCTCAATTTTACCACTATTCATATCGTGTACTTTTACTTCCCACAAACCATTTTTCGTGCGCTTAATATTTTCGACACTATGCTTGTAGTTTAGCTCGACATTTTTTGTTTTTAAGTAATCAAACAACATACGTGTTAATGCACCGAAGTTAACATCTGTTCCAGAGTCAATCTTCGTTGCCGCCATCGGTTCATTAGATGTGCGACCTTCCATAATGAGTGGAAGCCATTTTTTTAATGTTTCAGGAGCATCAGAAAATTCCATTCCTTGAAACAGTGGATTTTTTGAAAGCGCTTCAAAACGGTTTTTTAGAAACTCAACATTTTTTTCCCCTTGTACTAAACTCATATGAGGTAGTGGCATAATAAAATCTTGTGGATTACGAATTAATTTGCTCTTTACAAGATATGCCCAAAATTGTCTTGAAAGCTGGAATTGCTCATTCACTTTTACAGCCTTACTAATATCTATAGATCCGTCAGCTTTTTCGGAAGTATAGTTCAGTTCGCATAGCGCAGAATGCCCTGTACCTGCATTATTCCATTCGTTAGAGCTTTCTTCCCCGGCACTTGCGAGTTTTTCAAAAACTTTAATTTCCCATTCTGGTGCTAATTCTTTTAGTAATGAGCCTAACGTTGCACTCATAATTCCTGCACCAATTAAGATAACGTCTGTTTTTTGCTGCATGTTGCTCATGATAATCTCTCCATCCCCTATATTGGCAAAAAAGTGTAGGTGTTTTCTATGTCTAAGCCGTAAAAGAGAAACACCGCCTAGGCCCCACCTAGGTGTATACCTTTTTTGTCTCAATTATATAACCATCTCATACTCTATTATAATAATTAATAGACTAAAATATCTAGTGTTATCTGATAATTTTAAACTATTTAACGTTTTATTCGCTAAAAATCTTATTTAACAAGCTCTTTTAAGGTGATAAATAGAAAAAAATTACAGTTTGAAATTATCTCGAAAAAGCTTACGTATCCTTAAGTGACTAAATCGAGTACCTTTTTATGGGATTATTCTTTCTGTAATGGTAAGATTATTCTGAAAAATAAAAAGGAGGGACTCTAATGTGTACAAAAGAACAAATTTCAAACTTATTTCGAAACTTTTCAATAAAGGAATGTAAAGGGTCAAGTGATTTATATGAATATTTATCAATGAAAATTGCTGAAGATGAGGAAGTACTTACACTATCGTCCTATGCTCAGGTAGGTCAACCAGTCCCAAACTTACTATTAGGTGCAGTACATTATTTATTGCTAGCAGGGAAAGAACATCATTTAAAAACGTATTATAGTAGTTTAGTTGAAAATGCTGCTACAAATTTAGATAAAGCTTTTAATCATTTTAAAGATTTCTGTAAAGAGTACCGAGAAGAAATCATTACTTTGTTACAAACGAAACTCGTTCAAACAAATGAAGTAAGACGGTGCGCATACTTATACCCAAGTTTCTGCTACATATTTAACAAAGTGAAGAAGCCGTTAGCGTTAATTGAAATTGGGACAAGTTCTGGGTTGCAACTGTTCTGGGACCAATATTGTTATTCGTACGGGACGGATGAAATGTACGGAAATATAAATTCAAATGTGCATGTAACTTCTGAAATAAGAGGGGAGAATGTACCACATTTTCTAAAAGAAAGCCCATCTGTCGTAGAAAGAATCGGACTGGACTTACATGTGAATGATTTACATGATGAGGAAGATTATTTATGGTTACGTGCTTTAATTTGGCCAGAACATAAAGAAAGGCTTGAGATGTTTGATCAAGCTGCATCTTTAGTGAAAAATGAATCTGTCCAATTAATAGAAGGAGACGGTGTAGAGCTATTATCATCTATTATTGAACAAATAAGTGAAGAAGCTGTTATTTGTATTTTCCATACACACGTCGCAAATCAAATACCAGAACAAGTAAAACATAAGTTAGAAAAACAAATACAAGAAATTGGCGCAAAACGTGATGTATTCCACCTGTATAACAACATGTGGGATCGTGACCTTCATATTGATTATTATATTAACGGAAACGAATATCGTGAAACGGTTGGAGAAACAGAAGGGCATGGGAGATGGTTTAGCTGGAAGATTGGAAATGAGACGCTTATTTAGATTAATAGGGGCGCCCTCACTTGTAAAAGAAGGGACCATAGGCTCAAGCATTGACTAAATGGTTAAGGAATAAATGTATTAGTAACATACAAAAAATACTTCGGAGAAATCCTAAGCATTTTTTGAATTACATTTAAACCCCATAATGGATCATGTACTTCTGTTCTGCTGCAGCTTGTACAATTTTTGAAGCTAACTCATTCAGCTCATCAGATTTTCTGAAGAACTTTGAAGATGTAACTGTTTCATAGAAAATTGCTAAAGATTCAGGAGGGATAATTGTAATACCACAATAAGCTAAACCGTATTCCTGATTTTTGACTGTATGAAAGTAAGTTTTCATAATTGATAAATTTTGATTTAAACTACTGATAATATCATCATTAACAGAAATACAATGATATTTCTCTGGTGTATAATCATTGTAACTTTTTTGAGAATTAAATTCGTCAATTATTCCAAAATCATGGACACATGCCATCATTATTATCCTTTCAAATTTAATAAAATGATTTCTATTAAAGTAAAATGTCTATTCGTTTAAGTGTAATAGAAATAGTTATGTAGTTCATAAAATATTTTCGGTTTTTCTTCGTGAAAACAGTTTATTTATCGATAAACTCATCAGGAGTCCAAGTGGCGATTTCATTCCCAGGTGCAGCGACTACAAGCCATTGCTCACATAGGACACCAGCTTGCCAACATTCATAATAATCATGAAAACCATTTAAAAAAATAATTTGTCCACTATCTAATGTAATAATTAAATGAGGGATTTCTAAGCCAAGTTGTATATCGGTAACTTTTTGTCTTCTTATCTTAAATATTCTTTCATATTCTTCTTTCTCAGAATAAACTTCAAATTCATCTTCATTTAATGGGTAGCTTTTTTGAGGTTTATTAAATAAACACCATTTGGATTCGATATTGATATATAATTGTCCGTCATAATCAACTGAGTCGTGAAAGTTTGTGAAATGAATCTTTATAGCGCCTGGAGAAATACCAAATTGTAATCCATCAACTTGTGATCCGATAAAGAGATTTTTCAACACTTTTTCAGCGTAAATTTTATCCTCTGTATTCATTCTTGAATTCCTCCTTTTCATAAAAATATACCTTATATTTTTATTGTAATAAATAAATTTTCATGTAAAATGAACCTTTTGTGAAAAACGAGCGAATATAGTGTGAAAGATCATGAGAGGGGAACGGAGCTTTTGATGAAGTACAATTAAAGGAATGGCTATATAAAATGGGGTCTGGGGACCAAGAAGCCTTTCAAATTATTTATGAATATACATGTAAAGATATTTATAGAACAGTAGTATTTTTAGTAGGAAGTCAAAACCAAGATGTAGACGATATAGTTAATGAAGTGTACATCAATATGTGGAAGTCCATAACAAACTATGATATAAATCGTTCATTTCGTTTTTGGTTACATGGACTAGTTGTCAAGGAAGTACAGGATTGGCGTCGTAAATCGTGGCGACGATTTCGAATCTTTGAAAAGAAGAAAATGTATGAACAAGATCGGCCTTACATAATGGATGAAGCTATTTTACATAAAGAAACACGAAGTGAATTAGTAGAAGTTGTACAAAAAGGTTTTACAATTTATCAATTAGAAATTGTTGAAGGAGAATATAAAGATTACTTTATTGATAGACCATTTGATAAACCATCTGAAAGAGGGCCTAATTTTACTGGAGATATAAAGAAATATAAATTAAATGGCTATGACGTTACATTCGGTGAGTATAAAGAATCGAATGTAAGGGCAATGAAAATAGTTGTGCCAGCAAGGGAAGGGAGAAATGCATATCAAGTGTATATAAATGATAGTATGCTGTCTAAAAAAGAGCTTGAGAACGTTTTACTTTCGATGATTGAATAGTTATTCGGTATAAGCAATTGATAATTATATTATGTAAACTTCTTTTTACAAAACATCCATTTTAAAAAATGGATGTTTTGCATTTAGATAGATTAGGTGGAGTGTATATTTTAAAAAAGCGGAATACTTTGCGGAAAGTTAAAAACATTTTTCGGATCATATTTTGCTTTTACTTTCATTAATCGGTCAAAGTTACAACTGAAGTATGCATCTAGCCAATTTTTAATGGATAGGTCAGGCGTATTAACGTAGACACCTTTTGTAAATGGAAGCATTGCCAAGCGGAAGTCTTCAACCCACCGAATACTTCCACCAGCACCTTCTGGTTGCTCCCAAGTAGCGAATATTGACATGTTTGATAGTGCTTTTCGGTAAAAGTAAGCAGTTGCCCCATTTGGCACCTCAGCAACAGCACCGCCTAATCCGTGGGAAAATATGGAGGTGGTAAAAAAGGGTAAGTTAAATCGTAATTTCTATTTGATTGCCTTCTGGATCACCTATTACACTTTCATAATAGCCATCTCCAGTAAAACGTGGTCCATTTAATAAAGGATAACCAGCATCTTTTATCACCTTTGTCAGTTCATTCACTCGTTCTTCACTACCGACAGAAAAAGCCATATGAGCATAGCCAGTTATGTTTAAATTAGGCTTATTTGCAACCCCTTTTTTACGCATAAGTTCAAGCCTTGCTCCAGATTCGAACGTAATAAAATAAGATTCAAATTGTTTCATTTCATTATGGTATAACGAGTTTGCTTTACCATTAAAGTATTTTATATAAAAATCACGCATACATTCTAAGTCATTTACCCAAATTGCAATATGTTCAATTTTCATAGGTTTCACCAATCCTATCTGTATCAATTAGGCTTCCACTGTATTAAATTTGCATTTGCATTGCAACAATTTTGCTTTGCTATTAAAGCTAGTTGTTAATTTTTGATTATGTACGTACATACAATATGTAATTAAGTGAATGACCATCATAGTAATTACAGAAAAGGGTGAATACAGCATATGAATCAATTTGAGCAAATGATGTACGTTGGTGTCATCATGTCTATTGTACTATCCGTAATGATTTTAGGGTCTTTATATTATAATCCTCGACTTTCATTAACTGATTATCCGAAAGATATTCAAAAAGTAGTTTTTCCAAAATCGATTCATGAAAAAAAGCAAACCATTTATTTTAATATTTTATATAATACTATTCTTTTCGGTACTCCTTTCATTTCTACATATATACTACATAAGCATGAAAAATTAATGTATATGGATGCCTATTTACACACTTTTGGTATTTTAATGATTTTCAATTTAGTAGATTTACTTATAATTGATTGGCTAATTTTTTGCTGGATTACTCCAAGGTTTGTTGTGATTCCTAGTACGGAAGGTATGAAAGGATATAAAGATTATAAGTTTCATTTAAGAGGGGCTATAGTCGCTACTCAAATTTTAGCAATCGTAAGTTTATTTTTGGCGGGAATTGCTACAACTATTTAGTGTGAAGAAGGGCATGGAGCTTTTATAAAAGATAAGGAGATTTATAATATATAGAATTAGAAATGAGAATTTGATAGTATTGGAGTAAGGAGTTTTAATAACAGTATATTAAACAATATTAATATACTGTTGCAAATGTTTTGATATTATGTAAGATTATACAATTTTACGAAGGCATTTGGTAAAATTCAAAAAAATTTAATGGAGGCTAATATGAAAAAAGTAATTGGCGCAGCAACAGCAACTGTTTTTGGATTGGGGGCGTTTACCACAACTGCTACCGCAGAAACAATTGTAACAGCAGATGTACTTAACGTACGTGAAAAACCGACTACAGAATCAAAAGTGGTCGAAAAAGTAAAGAATGGGCAAGAGTTAAAAGTCATAAATACCGAAGATGGCTGGTCAAAAATTGAATTGAACGGTAAAGAAGTGTTTGTAAGTTCGGAGTTTACAAAAGATGTGTATCATGTAACGGCGAATTTGTTAAATGTACGTACTGAAGCAAACACGGATTCAGAAATTCTTGGCAGACTAAAAAAAGATGATGTAATTGAATCAACGCATCAAGTAAAAGACGGATGGCTGCAATTTGAGTATAAAGGAAAAACTGCTTATGCAAACGTTTCTTTCCTATCAAGTACAGCACCAACTGAAAAGAAAACTGAAGAGAAAACGAAGCAAGTAGCGAAAGTACAAAAATCAGTTAAAGAAAAGAAAGAAGTAAAGACGCAGAAAGTAGCAAAAGCGAAAGAAACAACGAAAGCACAAGAAATAGTAAAGCCTAAAGAAGAGTTAAAAGTCAAAGAAGAAGTAAAAGTTAAAGAAGAACCGAAAGTGCAAGAAATAGTAAAGCCTAAAGAAGAAGCAAAAGTCAAAGAAGAAGTAAAAGCGCAAGAAATAGTAAAGCCTAAAGAAGAGGTAAAAGTCAAAGAAGAACCGAAAGCGCAAGAAATAGTAAAGCCTAAAGAAGAGGCAAAAGTCAAAGAAGAACCGAAAGCGCAAGAAATAGTAAAAGCTAAAGAAGAAGAAAAAGCAAGAGAAAAAGCAAAAGCTAAAGAAGAAGAAAAAGCAAGAGAAATAGCAAAAGCTAAAGAAGAAGAGAAGGCAAGAGAAATAGCAAAAGCTAAAGAAGAAGAGAAGGCAAGAGAAATAGCAAAAGCTAAAGAAGAAGAGAAGGCAAGAGAAATAGCAAAAGCAAAAGCTAAAGAAGAAGAAAAAGCAAGAGAAATAGCAAAAGCTAAAGAAGAAGAAAAAGTAAGAGAAATAGCAAAAGCTAAAGAAGAAGAGAAGGCAAGAGAAATAGCAAAAACTAAAGAAGAAGAAAAAGCAAGAGAAATAGCAAAAGCTAAAGAAGAAGAGAGAGCGAAAGAAGCATCTAAAAACAACATACAGTCTGCTAAACGTGAATTAACGGTAGTAGCGACAGCGTATACTGCTGATCCAAGTGAAAATGGTACATATGGTGGACGCGTTTTAACTGCGATGGGGCATGATTTAACGGAAAATCCGAATATGAGAATTATCGCAGTTGACCCGAAAGTAATCCCATTAGGATCTAAAGTATGGGTAGAAGGTTATGGAGAAGCTATCGCTGGTGATACTGGAAGTGCAATTAAAGGTAATCGTATTGATGTTTTAATGGGTTCAAAAAGTAAAGCTATGAATTGGGGAAGACAAACTGTTAAAGTGAAAATTTTATAATAACAATAATTATCCAAATAGAAGTCAGTTCTCTTTATTGAGGCTGGCTTTTATTTTTTTAGTAGAAGGATAATAGGATTTTTAAATGGCTTATTACTAAACCTGTAACAAAACATAAAAAATGTATGATGTTTAGAAAATAAAACTATTAAGAATGAGGTAAGGAAGTAGAACAGAAGTTTATTGAGAAGTAGAGAAGAGTAGTATGTTGAAAACGAAGGATTAACGTATAATGAAATGTATAAATTGGATCAAATCGTTTACTAAACACTGTTACTCATAATAGTGTAATTAAGTTCAAAGGATAGGTGTATTTCATGAAAGAAGTAAGAGAATATATTGAAATAAAGAAACAAGGTGTATTGGCGCTGCAAATAAAAGAAACTGAAGAAAAGTTAGGTGCTGCTTTCCCAAATCAATATAGGGATCTTATTAAATTAGTTAATAATGCTGAAATAGGGGAATGGGTACTATATCCGATTAAAGATAATAGAAATGTAACGAAAACTTGGGATGATATAGTTAGACAAAATGTTGACATGAGAGATGAGTATATTTCAGAAAACCTTATCATAATTGGTGACGATGGTTCAGGGGATAAATTGTGCTTTAAAATAAATAATGGAAAAATGGATGATCAAATATATATTTGGTATCACGCGGATGACGAAATGGAAGAAATATGTCCGAGTTTAAAAGAATTTATTATGGAAGCTATTCAGGAAGACGATGCTTTTTAGTCTTAATTATTATCATTTTGTGAATCACTCTTATAAAAGGCGAGGATAGAATATGACAACAGAATTATATGGTGCACATTGCAAAGAAAGGAAAGGGTATAGAGTAATTGAAGGAAGAGGTTCATATAATCATTACTTTGGCGGTCAAGATTGTAATTTGCCAGTATGTAAGTTATGCGGTGAAAAGATGCATCAAATTCTCTGTTTTGATTTAAAAGATGGGAGACTTGCTGAACTTAAAAGTAATGAACTAAATATTTTACCATTCGTTTCATGTTTAAACTGCGCGATGGTATGGGAACCGCAATATTTTCAGTTAAGTGATGGAGGGAAAACAGTTCAAATCATACAGCAGCAAAATACAGAAGAATGGATAATGGAAGAGGAATATAAGTTACCAGTTTCATTACCAAAAACAACGGTAAAGCTTATAAATATGAAAAATGAAGATATACCTATAGATGAAGATAGTTACTGGGAAGCTTTTGACTTGTTCGGTTCTGAATATGTATGTAGATTATTAGGGGTACCGTTATATGATGATCTTCCAAAGGATTTGGCGTGTCCAACTTGTGCGAAAGAGATGAAATATGTTGCTACAATTACTCAAGATATTGAGGAACGTGGACTTATTTCAGTAGTTGATTTCCAGTTTGGGGAAATGAATATATACTATTATTTATGTATAGATTGTTTAATTATAAAAACTGAAATACAAAATACATAACAAGCCTAACATAATATGTTAGGCTTGTTTTTTGATCGCAACATCATTAAGAATTGCATCAAATATATCTTTTTGCGTAAAGTTATCTGTAAAAATAGTTTCTCTGGCAACCTTAATAGTATCGTGCGGATTATACCATTTTTGTAGGGAATCTTCACCAAATTCGTGTCGTTTGTCCCTTGTGTTATGTCGTCTAATAGTTTCCTCTAATGATAAATCAAAGTAATATGCAAATGCATTTTCATCAAAATAACGAATTAATTCTTTTAACATCTCACCATACCTATGACTGTTCAATATACCTTCTAAAATAACAAATTCACATTTTCCTTTTCCGTACTTCGTAATTTCAAATAGTAAATCATGTGATAAATTACCCATTGTGTCGTGTACTCTAAGCATATCTCTACGTACAACATCCTGTGATACTAAAAGTGTCCCTTGTCCGAAATGTTCTTGTAGTTGTTTTGCAATCGTTGTTTTACCACTTGCGGAGTTTCCTCTAAGAATGATTAAAGTGGATGTAAATATAGGATTAGACATAATGTATTCCCCCCAAACAGCATTAATTATATAGAAAATTTTAACAAATAAAGTGAGGAAAGTGTATAATCAATATGATGGATATTTAAGGAGGGGGTAAGATGGGGGATATATTAAAAAATGCACAACCTATATGGAAACGGACTTGGTTTCGTTATATAGGGGCATTTTTTATTGTTCAGTTACTGTTTATCCCGCATTAACGGGCAGTAAGACGCCCACCTCAAAATTCAGCGAAAGCGAAGAAGTTAGGTGGGGGATCAACTGTCCGTAAAAGCCCGATTGGTTCAACTAATAATCAGTGGTGGATGAACAAAACCCCCACTGATTAAAGTTTCACTTTATTTTGTGTGAAATAACTGGGTGGGTACCAAACTTTAGGCCAGGCGGAGAGTTTTTTAATAGAATATTAAATTCTCAATTTTTCACTGAATGGTTCACACTCTATACAATCCCGCAATTTAACGTATTTACAGCATTTTTTGCGATTACATTACTACCATATGCATTAGTAGGTGCAATGAAAGATGTAACAGCAAGAAAAAATATAAAGGAATAATAGAGGTATAATATGCTTTTTCAAAAAGAAGGTTTATTGATTAGATACGTAATGGAAGATGATGCATCTATCATTTCTAAATGGTTAACGGACCCAGCAGTCCTGCGGTATTACGAAGGACGAGATAATCCGCAATCTGTAGAAAAGGTGCTTGATCATTTTATACATAGTCCAAACAGTAATGAAAAAAGATGTTTAATAGAATTTGATACCATTCCGATTGGTTACATACAAATGTATCCAGTGGATTCAGAGTGGAAAGCGTTATATGGCTATAAAGAATCACAAAATGTATGGGGTATGGACCAATTTATCGGTGAACCAGCCTATTGGGGAAAGGGAATTGGAACAAAACTCGTTCAGGCAGCAATTACATATATTATGGGTGAAATGGGAGCAGAAGCAATTGCAATGGATCCGAAAGTAAATAATGAACGGGCAATAAAGTGTTATGAAAAAAGTGGATTTAAAAAAGTAAAGATTTTAAAGGAACATGAGTTGCATGAGGGGAAATTAGAAGATTGTTGGATGATGGAATATAAACAATAATAATGGCTTATACAAACAAAGGGGGATGTGTGAAATGAAAAAAGCATTAATCGTAATTGATGTGCAAGCGGGTATGTATACAGCTGGAATGCCAGTACATAATGGGGGAAAGTTTTTACAAACATTGCAAGAGCTTATTAGGGAATGTCGTTCAAATGATATTCCAGTTATTTATATCCAACATAACGGTCCTAAAGATCATCCGTTAGAAAAAGGTACGGATGGATGGCGAATCCATGCGGCCATCGCTCCGCAAGAAGGAGATAATATAGTTGAAAAGACGACTCCAGATTCATTCCATAATACAAACTTAAGTGAAGTGTTACAAGAGAAAGGAATTGAACACGTTATTCTTTCGGGAATGCAAACAGAGTATTGTGTAGATACGACAACGCGCAGAGCATGTAGTGAAGGATATAAAGTAACGTTAGTGAGTGATGCACATAGTACATTTAATACAGAAGTGTTACGTGCTGAAGATATTGTGAAACATCATAACGCAGTATTGGGAGCGTTTGCGGATGTTGTTGCAGTAAAAGACTTAAAAGTGGCTGCCTCTAAATAAGAGGCAGTTTTTTATTAGAAAAAATAGCGTCAAATATTGTTAGTAGGTCGGTATTTTGAAATAATCACTTATATAATTTCACGTACCATAATGAAAAAATACAAAAAAGGAGCACCACATAATTAAAAAGGGCGCTCCTGCATTAAAACGTTACTTTTTCTTATCTTTATCCAATATATTTTGTTCTTCAGCAAACTCTGTACCATATGCAAAGCGGCGATTAATACGAATGTTATCATTATTGTGCCTTGTATGAGAGTTAGAGAAGCGATGAACGATTACTTCAGATAAAGTGAAGACGATGGCAGAAAGGATACTGCCCCATGCAATTTGCATATAGTTGTCTAATAAAATATTACCGAAAATCCATACGCTTAAATATGTTAATAAGAAATCCGACATAATGGCACCAGTATTGCCAATTCGATTTAAAATGATTTTATCAACGAACATGTAGGATACGATTGTAACAAAGAGACTGAATGAAATAATTTGAACAAACGTTGCAGGGAAAAATAAAGCAAGCCCAATGCTAAATGCGATAATGCACGATATAAACTTGATAAGCACTACTGTGAAATCATTCAAAATTTACACCTCCGATTTATACATAGTTTTTCAATAAATTCTGGAGTTCATACATTGTAACGGATTTATTTACATAAAACTTTTTCATGTTCGGAATTTAGTCTAAATATTATAAAAACAATGAAAAAATGTTATAGTAAAATGAGAGTGTATGACATTTTTAGGTAAGGGGGAATCCAGGATGTGGATTACTTCAGAAGTAGAAATTCCAGATGAGTTAATTGATCACCTTGAGCAAGGAAAGTTAGTATTATTTGTTGGAGCGGGAGTTTCTATGAAAGGGAAATCAAACTTACCGAATTTTGATGATTTAGTTGATGAAATTGCAAAAACGTTATATGTCGAAAAACGTGAAATAACAGAACCACATGATTATTATCTTGGTAAAATTGCGAAAACAAAAGATGTACATCAAGTCGCAAGAGATCTTGTTCATATAGAGAAATCAAAACCGAATCCATTGCATTATGCAATTCCAAGGCTATTTCCTTTAGATACAGATATCCGCATTGTAACAACAAATTTTGATCAACATTTTACAACAGCAATTAAAGAAATAAATAGAGATATCAATGTTTATTACGCTCCAGCTTTACCGACTGGGAGAGCTTTTAAAGGTCTTGCTTATATACATGGTAATGTAGAACAGGAGAAAGAGGCTTTAATTTTAACAGATGGTGATTTTGGAAGGGCTTACTTAACGGAAGGGTGGGCGAGAAGATTTTTAGTTGATCTATTCTCAAATTACACCGTTTTATTCATTGGATATAGTCATAATGACCCAGTAATGAAATATTTAGCAACTGGTTTACCACCAAGTACAAGACGATTTGCTTTTGTCGCACAAGGAGAAAATACGTACCACTGGGAACATTTAGGGATAAGACCAATTGTGTATCCGAATAAGGTGAATAATCATCAATCCCTCGTAAAAGCAGTAAAACGCTGGGCTGAATTAATGGGTGATAATTATATTACGAAAAGAATGCGTATTCGGGATATTGTAACGGTTCCCCCGTCAGTAGAACAGGAACAATTATCATACATAAAGCAATCGATTAAAAAAATTGAAACAGTACGTTACTTTGTGGAATTTGCTCATGATTATGAATGGGTCGAATGGTTAGAAGCAGAAGGTAAATTACAAAATTTGTTTATGCTTACGCCAAACTATAATGAAGTAGATGAATTACTTGCAGAATGGTTAGTGGAACAATTTCTTTTTAGTCATCAGAAAGAATTATTTCAATTAATTTATAAAAACTATTCTAAAATATCACCGTTATTATGGAGAACAATTTGTAACTACTTAAACGAAACGAAGAGTAAGATGGACCCGCTGTTGTTTGCAAGGTGGACACTCCTTTTATTAGAAACAGCTGAAAAAGATAGTAGCTCTATAGAAAAGATTTCTAAGTTACTGCAAAAATGTTCTTTTCCTGAGCATAAAGAAATTGCCTTATTGTTACTAACTTTTATTTTAGACGGAAAACTGAAGTTGAAACGTGTAAGAAAATGGGGGAATGATACGCAAGAATCAATAGAACTCGAGGAATCGAGTCGCTTACCAGTATCTACATTTTCTCATGTGGAGCAAATTTGGAACGAAAAGATGAGGCCATATATCGCTTATTATGCTGTTCCAATTATGATGATTGGATTAGAAAAATTGAGAATGTTGTCGTTAAGACAAACGGCACTGAAAAAAAGAAATAAGGAAAATGTAGAGAAAGAGTTTCATCAAAATGATCTTGCATTTTTAATACGAATTGTAAAAGAGTGTCTAACTTATTTATGCGAAAACAATGAAAAAAAAGCGGATTATTATATTACAGAAATGATAGAAGCAAATAGTGTACTTCAAAAGCGAATTGCAATTGATGCGATGAATAAAAATATTTTTGTTCGTGTAGATGACAAAATGAAATGGTTGTTACATGAAGGACTTCTTTTAGATTTCACTTATAAACACGAAGTTTTTCAACTTTTAAAAAGGCATTATGCACATTGTTTAGAAAAAACAAAAGAAGAAGTCACTCGAACTGTAATAAAGCATCTTACAGAAGAGAGGGTATTTGATGCATGTCTCGTATTAGACTTATTATTCAAGTGTGATTCGAATAGCCCATCTACGGCAAATGGGTATGAGTTAATGAAGCAAAAGCATCCTCATTTTCATTCTGAACGATACAGTGTACAAAAGAAAGAAGATACAGCAGAAAGCATTACTTGTAATGTAACTGCTGACGGATTATTGCAGCTGAAAGATGTTGAAATTATGAAGCAAGTTCAGCAATTTTCGCAAGATGGTGTTTTTGAACAACGTCATTTTTTAGAGATGTTATCAAAAGCATGTAAATTAAACACAGAGTGGAGTATTTCATTTGCATACCAATTAGTAGGAGTGCAAGAAATAAGTAATGAAGTATGGTTTGTTTGTATTAGAGAATGGCGAAATAATCGAGGATTGACGAGTGAGCAAATCCAAAAAATTATTCCGCTATTGCAGAAATTTGTTAGAAATACTGCTTTTCATTGGTTAATTAGTAGTTTTCTATATGAAATTAGTAATCGACTAGAAGAGTTAGAAGAGAATAGTATACGTGTTGTAAAACGATTTGCTTTTTCAGTGTTCCCTCAAGTTATGAAGAGTGATACAGACTTTAAGTTTGGGAAACAAGATTTTTATAATGAATCAATTCAGCATCCAGTTGGAAAAATGACGGCTGTATTATTAAAGTTGTTATCATATGATCATTTATACGATCGTAATGTATATGAATATTTATTTTTATTTGAAGAACAAGTAAGAGTTAATTCGGAACGAACAAACTTTATGTTTGCTCGTTTAATAGCAGATATTACATTTCTATATCATATTGAAAAACAATGGTGCCGAAAATATTTGTTACCATACTTAGATTTAAAAAAACAAAATGAGATTACGGAATATGCATGGGCCGGCTTATGTTACACGCAAATAAATTTACCTTTATTTACAGAAATGAAGCGATTTATTAAGTATGCGATAGAACATTTGGAAGTATTACATCCGCATACGAGAGAAGCTTTCTTGAAGTGGCTTAGCTTTGTATTTATTAAATGTGTACTATATTGGGAGCAAAAAACAAATTGGTTATACCCGTTACTCATACTAGAAAATGAAGAAAATAAAATTAAGTTTATGCAGTTTTTATGCTATTACGTCAAAACATTAAGTGTAAAAGAACAACAAAAGTTTTGGACAGCTTGGCTCAGCGTATTTTTGCGAGAACGACCAAAAATGGGTGAGATAACTGCGAGAGAATATGTGATGCTTTTACGTATTATTTTATACATGGATGAAATATTAGAAAAAGGATTATGTATTATGTCTCGTGCATTTTCAAGTGTACATGGTAAATGTACAGGTGAGGAAATGAAGCGGTTATTGATTGAAATGCTTCATAAAAAAGAAAGTATGAAAGCGCATAAAGAAATGTTTGCAAATGTGTTTTTTATTTTACTACAAACATGTCACGAAGCCGTTTTATTTGAAAAAGAAATCATACAAATAAAAGAATTATTAGTTCAGTATGAAGTAGAGGAATATGTTTTACATTTACTAGAAAATGAAATAATTCGCATAGGAATTGTAATGGGTGATTTACAAAAAGAATTATAGGACGAAAGTGGAATT
Source organism: Bacillus sp. JAS24-2 (assembly GCF_008274905.1). Classification (NCBI taxonomy): domain Bacteria; kingdom Bacillati; phylum Bacillota; class Bacilli; order Caryophanales; family Bacillaceae; genus Bacillus; species Bacillus sp. JAS24-2. Next base: position 2,763,122 of record NZ_CP031068.1, on the reverse strand, counting down.
TAAAAAAATATATAAAAAGTTGTTGACAGTGTTTTGAAAAGCGTTCTATAATACGAATCATACTTATTCAATTTCAAAAACATTTGAATAAACAAAGTGCAATGAAGAGATCACAGTAGTGGTTAGTCTTACTGTAACAGAGAGCTGGTGGTTGGTGTGAACCAGTACAGGGATAATCATGAATTACAGTCTTGGAGCATCTTTTTCGTAATAAAGATAGTTTGTCTTTATTACGAAAAAGCGGTCAATTGATCGTTAACAGTGAAGAGAGGTAGACGGAAAGTTAGTCTACAACTAGGGTGGTACCGCGATAAATATCGTCCCTACTGATTTATTCAGTAGGGACTTTTTGTATTTTAGTGGTTCAACTTGAAAATTAAATAGTCATGCATTGAAAGGAAAAGCAGTAGTTGTTGTTTCCCTGTAACAGAGAGCTGGTGGTTGGTGCAAACCAGTACATAAACAAGAGCGAATTACAGTCCTGGAGCATCTTTTTCGTAGTAAAGATAGTATTGTCTTTATGAAGGGAAAGACGGTCAGATGATCGTTAACAATGAAGAGAGGTAGACGAAAGAAGTCTACAACTAGGGTGGTACCGCGATAAATATCGTCCCTACTGATTGAATCAGTAGGGCTTTTTTGTACAAAAAAGTGGGTTTTTAACTAGTAGTTCATGTCTTTGTACGAATTATTAGTTTAAAATAAGAAGAGGTATCGATTCCACTATAAATTTGTATAATTAGTCAGTTCAGAAAATAGAGAATTTTTTATTCTCTTACTATACTTTTAAAACATTAGAGGAGGATTTCCAAATGGCAAATCATGAATTAGATCAATTACGTAAACAGGTAGATGAAATTAACTTACAACTATTACACCTTTTAAACAAACGTGGTGAAATTGTTCAAAAAATTGGAGAGCAAAAGCAAGTACAAGGCACGAAACGCTTTGATCCAGTACGTGAGCGTGAAGTACTTGATATGATTGCAGAGCATAACGAAGGACCATTCGAAACATCAACAGTTCAACATATTTTCAAAACGATTTTCAAAGCAAGCTTAGAGTTACAAGAAGATGATAACCGTAAAGCGTTACTAGTATCACGTAAAAAGAAACAAGAAAATACAATTGTTGATGTAAAAGGTGAATTGATTGGAAACGGAACACAAACGTTCATCATGGGACCTTGTGCAGTAGAAAGTTTAGAACAAGTTCGTCAAGTAGGGCAAGCGATGAAAGACCAAGGCTTAAAATTAATGCGCGGTGGTGCATTCAAACCGAGAACTTCTCCATATGATTTCCAAGGTTTAGGAGTAGAAGGACTTCAAATTTTACGTCAAGTAGCAGACGAGTTTGACTTAGCAATTATTAGTGAAATTTTAAATCCGAACGATGTTGAAATGGCATTAGACTACGTTGATGTAATTCAAGTTGGCGCACGTAACATGCAAAACTTCGATTTATTACGAGCTGTAGGTAAAGTTAACAAACCAGTATTATTAAAACGTGGATTAGCAGCAACAATTGATGAGTTCATTAACGCAGCGGAATACATCATTGCGCAAGGTAACGATCAAATTATTCTTTGTGAGCGCGGTATCCGCACATACGAAAGAGCAACACGTAACACATTAGACATTTCTGCAGTACCAATTTTAAAGAAAGAAACACATTTACCAGTTATCGTTGATGTAACACATTCAACTGGACGCAGAGATTTATTATTACCAACAGCGAAAGCGGCACTTGCAATTGGCGCAGATGCAGTAATGGCTGAAGTTCATCCAGATCCAGCAGTTGCATTATCAGATTCTGCACAACAAATGGACATTCCAGAATTCCATAGATTCATGGATGAGTTAAAAGGTTTCAAAAATAAATTATCTTAATTCCATATCATATATGCATTGAAGAGGAAACAGTAGTGCTTATCTCACTGTTAAAGAGAGCTGATGGTCGGTGTGAATCAGTACAAAGGTAAGCATGAATTACAGCCTTGGAGCATCTTTCCCGACAACTTTTGGAGGGTAAGACGGTCGAACGATCGTTAAAGAAGAAGAGAGGTAGACGAAAGAAGTCTACAACTAGGGTGGTACCGCGATAAACATCGTCCCTACTGAGCGCTCAGTAGGGACTTTTTTGTACAAAAAAATAGTAAAGGGGCAAGAGAAATGAGATACATTACAGCTGGAGAATCACATGGACCGCAGTTAACAGTTATTTTAGAAGGTGTACCAGCAGGTTTGACACTTACGGCGGAACATATTAATAAAGAATTATTAAGAAGACAAAAAGGTCATGGACGCGGAAGACGTATGCAAATTGAAACAGATACAGTTGAAATTGTAAGTGGTGTTCGTCACGGGATGACACTTGGATCACCGATTACGTTAATTGTAAAAAATGATGATTTCAAACATTGGACGAAAGTAATGGGTGCAGAGCCAATTTCGGAAAAAGAAAGTAAAGACATGAAACGTACAATTACAAAACCACGTCCCGGACATGCAGATTTAAATGGAGCAATTAAATATGGTCATCGTGATATAAGAAACGTATTAGAGCGGTCATCTGCAAGAGAAACGACAGTTCGTGTAGCTGCTGGTGCAGTTGCAAAACAAATTTTAAGCGAATTAGGCGTGGGAATTGCAGGACATGTTCTTGAAATTGGTGGAGTAAAAGCAAAACATATTTCAAACTTATCAATTGAAGAAATTCAAACAATTACTGAAAACTCACCAGTTCGATGTTTAGATAAAGAAGTAGAGCAAGAAATGATGAATGCGATTGACAACGCAAAAAGTAGTGGAGATTCAATCGGTGGTATTGTGGAAGTGATTGCAGAAGGTATGCCGATTGGCGTTGGTAGTTACGTTCATTACGATCGTAAATTAGATGCAAAACTTGCTGGTGCAATTATGAGTATAAATGCATTTAAAGGTGCTGAAATCGGCGTAGGTTTTGAAGCGGCACGACAACCGGGAAGCAAAGTGCATGATGAAATTCTGTGGGATGAAGAAAAAGGATACACGAGAAAAACGAATAATGCCGGCGGTTTAGAAGGCGGTATGACAACAGGTATGCCAATTATCGTAAGAGGCGTGATGAAGCCAATTCCTACTTTATACAAACCGTTAGCAAGCGTTGATATTGATACGAAAGAAGCATTCCAAGCGAGTATTGAAAGATCTGATAGTTGCGCAGTACCAGCAGCGGGTGTAGTAGCTGAATCTGTTGTGGCATGGGAACTTGCAGATGCACTAGTCGAACAATTCGGAAAAGATCGTATGGAATTATTAAAACAAAACATTATGCAACACAATAACTACGCAAAAGAATTTTAATAAAAAGGTGGGTTTAACGTGCAAGTAAAAGATCAACTATCATCATTACAACCATATAAACCAGGTAAATCACCAGAACAAATGAAAGAAGTGTACGGAGATCATTTGTTTGTGAAATTAGCATCGAATGAAAATCCATTTGGTTGTTCACCGAGAGTTTTAGAAGAGTTGCAAAACTCTTGGTTGGAACATGCTTTATATCCTGACGGAGGTGCTACAACGCTCCGTCAAACAATCGCAGATAAGTTGCATGTGCAAATGGAACAAGTACTTTGTGGTAGTGGTTTAGATGAAATCATTCAAATGATAAGCCGCGCCGTATTACGAGCGGGAGATAACATTGTAACAGCAGGTGCAACATTCCCGCAGTACCGCCATCATGCGATTATTGAAGGCTGTGAAGTGAAAGAAATTCCTTTAAATAAAGGTGTATACGATTTAGACGAAATTTCGTCAGCGGTAAATAATAATACGAAAATCGTATGGATTTGTAATCCGAACAACCCGACGGGCACATATGTGAATGAGCAAAAATTAACTCAATTTATTGAAGGCATTAGTGAAAATACGTTAATTGTCATTGATGAAGCGTACTATGAATACGTAACAGCAAAAGATTTCCCTGAGACATTACCGCTTTTAGAAAAACATAAAAACATTCTTGTACTTAGAACGTTTTCTAAAGCATACGGATTAGCTTCTTTCCGCGTTGGATATGCGATCGGACAGGAAGAGCTAATTGAGAAATTAAATGTCGTACGTTTACCATTTAACGTATCTTCATTAGCGCAAAAAGCAGCGACGATTGCTTTTGGTGATGACGAGTTTATTAAAGAAATAGTTCACATGAATACAGAAGGATTACAGCAATACGAGAGTTTCTGTAAGGAAAACGGTATACCATTTTATTCGTCACAAACTAATTTCATCTTCTTACCGGTAGATAATGCTGCAGAGATTTATGAAGCTTGTGCACATGCAGGATTTATTATTCGTCCATTCCCAAAGGGTGTCCGTATTACAGTTGGAACAAGGGAGCAAAATGAAGGAGTGATTTCAGTGTTAAAACAACACTTTGAAAATAAAAAAAATAAGTCTCGAGATGAGGCAAATGCGTAAAAAGGTAGTATTAATTGGAACAGGTTTAATAGGAGGCTCTCTCGCATTAGCAATTAAGAAAGAGCACGATGTAACGATAACAGGGTACGATATATTTAAAGAGCAAGTAGAGCGTGCAAAAGAATTACACGTAGTAGATGAAATAGGAGTTGATTTACAGCGTGCATGTGAAGAGGCACATTTAATTGTTTTTGCTTCTCCAGTTGAAGAAACGAAGAAGCTATTACACAAACTTGCGTCATTCCGTTTACGAGAAGATGTTATAGTGACTGATGTTGGTAGTACAAAAGGGTCTATTATGAACGAAGCGGAAGCTTTATTTTCAAAGGATGTTTCTTTCATTGGTGGACATCCGATGGCGGGTTCTCATAAAACGGGAGTTGAAAGTGCAAAGGCACATTTATTTGAAAATGCATTTTACATTTTAACACCGATGAATCACGTGCCAAATAAACAAGTGGAAGACCTTAAAGTATGGTTAAAAGGAACAGGGTCACATTTTCTTGTTTTAAATACGGAAGAACATGATTATGTAACAGGGATCGTTAGTCATTTTCCGCACCTTATCGCAGCAGGTTTAGTAAAGCAAGTTGAGAAACATGCAGGAGATAATCCGCTCATTCATCAACTAGCTGCTGGAGGTTTCAAAGACATTACACGTATCGCATCTAGTAGTCCAAAAATGTGGAGTGATATTGTAAAGCAAAATCGAGAGCATTTAATGGTATTATTAAAAGAGTGGATCTCTGAAATGGAAGATTTATATAAAACAGTTTCTACCGGAGATGCAGGCGAGATTCAAAACTATTTTGCAGATGCGAAAGAATACCGTGATTCTTTACCAGTAAGAAAGAGAGGGGCAATTCCTGCCTATCACGACTTATACGTCGATGTATTAGATAAGGTGGGGGCATTGGCTCATATTACGAGTATTTTAGCGCGCGAGGAAATTAGTATTACGAACTTGCAAATATTAGAAGCGCGTGAAGGACTGCTTGGGGTATTACGTATTAGCTTCCAAAGGGAAGAAGATCGTATGAAAGCAAAGCTAGCGCTTGGAGAAGAAGAATACCAAACTTATGAAACAATTTAAATGAGAAGGTGAAAAACGTGAAAGAAAGAACAATACAACCTGTTAATAACGGATTGAATGGCAACATTACAATCCCAGGTGATAAATCCATTTCACACCGTGCTGTTATGTTCGGTTCTATTGCAGAAGGGAAAACAACAATTAAAGGTTTCTTGCCCGGTGCAGACTGTTTAAGTACGATTTCATGTTTTAAAGAAATGGGAGTAGAAATTACGCAAAACGGTGATGAGGTTACTGTAGTTGGTAAAGGATTAGAAGGTTTACAAGAACCGAAAGCTGTATTAGATGTTGGTAATTCTGGTACAACAATCCGATTAATGTCAGGTATATTAGCTAACACACCATTTTTCTCTTGCGTACAAGGTGATGAATCTATCGCAAAAAGACCGATGAAGCGTGTAACAAACCCATTAAAACAAATGGGCGCAAACATAGACGGCCGAGAAGAAGGAACATTTACACCGTTAACAATACGTGGCGGCGATTTAAAAGCAATTGAATATATTTCTCCTGTTGCAAGTGCACAAGTAAAGTCGGCTATTTTACTTGCAGGTCTTCGTGCAGAAGGTGTAACAGCTGTTACAGAACCACATATTTCACGCGACCATACGGAAAGAATGCTCGAAGCATTTGGTGTTAAAGTAACTCGCGAAGGGAAAACAGTGAAGCTGTCAGGTGGACAAAAATTAACAGCAACAGACATTCAAGTGCCAGGTGACGTATCATCAGCAGCGTTTTTCTTAGTAGCAGGTGCAATCATCCCAAATAGTAAACTAGTATTACAAAATGTAGGAATGAATCCAACCCGTACAGGTATTATTGATGTTTTAGAAAAAATGGGTGCTACGTTCACTGTAGATCTAATTAACGAAGAGGCATCAGAACCGGCTGCAAATATTACAATCGAAACATCTTCATTAAAAGGAATTGAAATTGGCGGAGATATTATCCCTAGATTAATCGATGAGATTCCTGTAATCGCATTAGCGGCAACGCAAGCAGAAGGAATTACAGTAATTAAAGATGCACACGAATTAAAAGTAAAAGAAACAAACCGTATTGATACAGTCGTTGCTGAGTTAACGAAACTAGGAGCTCGCATAGAAGCAACTGATGACGGTATGATCATTTACGGAAAATCAGCTCTAAAAGGCAATACAGTAAATAGTTATGGTGATCACCGTATCGGAATGATGCTTGCAATTGCTGGTTGCCTGGCAGAAGGAAAAACAATTATTGAAGATGCAGAAGCAGTAGGTGTATCATATCCTACATTCTTTGACGAACTTCAAAAGTTAGCTAAATAAAAAGGGTGGAAAGCAGATACGTGATGTATCTGCTTTTTTTGTTAAAACGTCCTTGTAATTTCACTTACCGAACTATAATAGTAAGAATTATGATACAATTCAAACAGAGAATGGAGGAGAATTATATGAATGTCATACAATTAAAAGAAGATAAGTTTAGAGAAGCATTACGTTTATCAGAATACGCTTTTCAATATAAAGTAGATGAGGAACGATTACAGCAGCAACTTACAAAAATGAAGGAAAGTCATGAAATATACGGCATTATGGAAGGGGAAGACTTAGCTGCAAAACTACACCTCATCCCGTTTCATATTTACATAGGTAAAGAAAAATTTAAAATGGGTGGCGTTGCAGGAGTAGCGACGTATCCAGAGTACAGAAGAAGTGGGTATGTAAAAGAGCTACTTCAACATTCACTTCAAACAATGAAAAAAGATGGCTTTACAGTCTCTATGTTACATCCATTTGCTGTTTCGTTTTACCGTAAATACGGCTGGGAACTTTGTGCGAATCTACTCAAATGTCATATAAGTAAGAGCGATTTAGTGATGAAAAAACAAGTAAATGGTACTGTGAAACGTTTTAATAAAGAAAATCATCCAGAAGAAGTCGAGAAGCTCTATGAAGCATTTGCAGAACGTTTTTCATGTATGTTAGTTCGAGAGAAGAACTGGTGGTTACAAGCGGTTTATGATGATTTAACATTAGCGATTTACTATGATGAAAATAAAAAGGCAGCAGGTTACATGTTATACAAAATAGAAAACTATAAAATGACAGTAGAAGAATTTGTACCACTGCATAATGAAGCACGAAATGGTCTGTGGAACTTTATTTGTCAGCATGATTCTATGATTAAAGAAATCGAAATGACAGTAAGTGAAAGCGAACCGTTATTATATTCATTGCAAGAGCCGCGCGTGAAGACAGAAATAAAACCATATTTTATGGGAAGAATTGTAGATGTAGAGCAGTTCTTAAAACAATATGAGTTGAATTGGAGCAATGTACAGCAAGAAGTGATCCTAAACATTACAGACGCATTTGCTCCGTGGAATAACATAACAGTGAGACTTGCAAATCATGAAATAACAATAATAAAAGAAAAAACAATAGATAAAGGCATCAAACTGGATATAAACGAGTTATCTACAATAATGTTCGGCTATAAACGTCCGTTACAACTGAATGAATTAGAATTAATTAGCGGAAGTGAAGAGGAAATACAAGCGTTTGAGAAAATAGTTCCGGTACGAGAAGCATTTATTTATGATTTCTTTTAAGTTTTCAATAGAAAATTGGGCTGCCCAAAAACAATTTTTGGGACAGCTTTCTCTTTGGTTGTCGGTAAGTCGATATATCCTGAAAATCGCTGATATAATTGGAGATGCGCCGATATATTCTGAAAATCGCTGATATAATTAGACTTGCGCTGATATATTCTAATAATCGTTGATATAATTTTTTCACTAAAACGTAACTATACTTTGTCACGCACTTGACTATTAATCCATGTAATTTATAATTAAAAACGGAATGAATTTTCATTCCTGGAAATAGAGGTGGAAAAAATGGCTAAAAACAAACAAGAGGATATTTTTGATGCTGCGATGCAACTTTTTGCAGAGCGTGGTTACGATGGTACGACAATTCCAATGATCGCTGAAAAGGCAAAAGTCGGTGCGGGTACTATTTATCGCTATTTTGAAAATAAAGAGGCACTTGTTAACTCATTATTTTCAAAAAGTATGTTAGAGCTTTCTGAAATAATAAAAACGGATTTTCCTGTTGAAGCAAATATTCGTGAACAGTTTAGTCATACGTACAACCGTTTATTTGAATTTGCGAGAAACAATGTAGATGCTTTTTTATTTACAAATTCTCACTGTGATAGTTATTTTCTTGATGAACAGAGTAAGAAAATATTTGATGATTTTATAGGCTTCTTTATGAATATTATTGAAGATGGAATCGCAAAAGGTTTTCTTCGTCCATTGCCTCCAGTTGCTTTAATTATTATTGTATATCAACCGCTAGAAAAATTAACGAAAGTAATTGCAACAGGGCAATTAGAATACTCGAAAGAGTTAGTAAAAGAATTAGAAGAAAGCTCTTGGAACGCTATTAGAATCATTTGATTCTATAGCTTTATAAGGAAAGGAATGAATATTCATTCCTAAATAGATTTAAAAAATGAGAGTAGGAAAGGATGTTTGTGTAACTAAGGGAATGAACATTCATTCCGGAAAGACTAGTTTAATAGAATTCACAAAATAATGTAATAGAACAATAGGAATGAACGTTCATTCCGTTACTAACGTGAAACTTTCAAAACGGGAGATGATTCAAATGAGCAAGTTAAAAAGTTGGAGAAGTTTATCTTTTCTATTATGGATAGTTATTACTATTACAATGGTCGTAACGATGCCTAATATGGATCAATTAGTGAAAGAAAAAGGGAAAATTACAATCCCTAATACAAAGCAAAGCAGTATTGCTGACAAGATGATGAAAGAGATGGATAAAGAAGGGGTTGAAAAGTATGAAATTATAGCCGTTTTTAATAGTGGCAATAAGGCAGCTTTAACAGATGAACAAAAAAAGGAAATAACAAAAACAATCAACGCCCTGCAAAATGAAAAAGAGCAATTAGGAATTAAGGAAGTTGTTTCACATTTAGACAATAAAGACTTGGAGAAACAATTAGTTTCTAAAGATAATACGACTATTTTAACGCAAATATCGATAGATAAAAAACATGGTGAAATATCAAAAGTTTCAAATAATCTTCATGAAAAAGTGCAAACGAAAGGGGTAAAAACGTATTTAACAGGAAGTGACTTAATAGCGGGTGATTTTCTTAAATCCTCTCAAGAGGGAGTGAAAAAGACAGAAGTTATTTCAATCATTTTCATTCTTGTAGTATTAATCCTCGTATTCCGTTCACCAGTTGTTCCAATTGTTTCTCTTCTTACAGTTGGTATATCGTATTTAGTTTCAATGGGGATTATTGCCCAGCTTGTAGATCAATTTAATTTTCCATTCTCAAACTTTACACAAGTGTTCGTAGTCGTCGTCCTGTTTGGGGTAGGAACAGATTATAACATTTTATTATATACGAGGTTTAAAGAAGAATTAAGTAAACAAGAAAATGCATTTTTAGCTACGAAAGAAACATTCAAATCAGCAGGTAAAACTGTATTATATAGCGGAATAGCGGTGCTAATTGGTTTTGCATCACTTGCTTTAGCAAGTTTTAAATTATATCAATCGACTTCAGCGGTAGCAATTGGTGTTTTAGTATTATTACTCGTATTAACGACTTTAAATCCATTTTTCATGGTGCTTTTAGGAAAAGGAATGTTTTATCCAGTTAAAACATTTAAAGGTCATGAGGATAGTCGCTTATGGGGATTCTTTGCGAAAAACTCAGTAGCAAGGCCATTTGTCGCTTTAATCATCGTATTCGTAATATCGATTCCTTTCGTATTAAAATACTCTAATACACTTAATTACAATGATTTATTTGAAGTGGATAATAAGTATGAATCCAAGATGGGTATTAACGTAATAGAGGATCATTTTCCGCCTGGTTTCTCTTCACCGAGTACATTAGTCATTCAATCTGATAAAAAGCTGGATGAAGGAACTTCTCTACAAATTTTAGACGAATTAACTGATAAAATTTCGAAAGTTAAAGGTGTGTCAGAAGTATATGCACCAACACGTCCAACTGGTGAGAAGATAAAAGAATTATATTTAAATAAGCAAGCGGGAGAATTGAATACAGGATTAGGAGATGCCGATGGTGGCATAAAGGAAATTAATGATGGATTAACAGATGCGAAAAATAAAATGGGAAGTAATGATTCAAATAGTCTTGCGAATGTTCAAAAATTAATTGATGGAACGAACGAGGCGAAAAACGGGGTATCAGCATTAGGAACAGCTTTACATCAATTATCAAATGGCATAAACGACGGTGCACAAGGAGCACAGCAAATTGAGAGTGGTTTAGCTTCAGTAAACGAAAATATAAATGTTCTATCTAATGCAACGTCGCAGCTGCATGCTGGTTATGCACAGTTAGAAAAAGGTTTAAACTCTTACGATCAATTCTTCGGAAGTATTTTTCAAGCGATTGATGGTGCGAAAAAGGGATATGAACAAATTGAAATGTTAATGACCAATTTCGTTCAAACGAAACCAGAATTAGCGAATGATCCAAACATACAACAAACGATAGGAATTGCTAAAGAGGCTCAAAAGAAATTAAGCGTACTTTCAAATGAATTAAATCAATTAGCAACACAGCACAAAACGGCGATGAGTTCATTTAAAGAAGCGAATCAATCGTTACTGAAAGTGGATAACGGCTTAAAAGAAATGAGCAATGGAGTTAATAAGTTACAAAAGGGAGCAGACGATCTTAAAAATGGATTAAATGAAGGTTCTTCAGGTTCAAAACAAATTGCAAATAAATCAGTTGAGTTACAATCTGGATTAACGAAAATAAACGATGGGCAAGGACAACTTTTAACGGGCCTTAAAGACCTGCAAGAAAAGATGGGGCAATTACAATCCGGTTTATCTAAAAGTACAGAAGGGCTTGGAAAAGTAAGTAATGGCCTGCATGACGCACAAAAATATTTAGGGGAGCTCAATGAATCGAAGAGCTCTGAGAAGTTTTATATTCCAAAAGAAGTGCTAGAGGGAGAAGATTTCCAAAAAGCATTGAACACGTACATGTCGCAGGATAGAAAAATTGCTAAAATGACTATCATTTTAGATGTAAATCCGTATTCAAAAGAAGCGATGCCAATTATTCAAGAAATCAATAAAACAATCGATGGCACTGTAAAGGGAACGGAATTACATGATGCGAAAACAGCAATTGGCGGAACAACAGCTAGAAACGTTGATTTAAAAGAAGTAACAGGGCAAGATTTCTTACGTACAGCTACAATTATGTTAATTGGAATTGCGATTGTATTAATCGTAATTACACGCTCATTACTAAACACAATATTTATTATTGGCTCATTACTATTAGCGTACTTCGCATCACTCGGTATAAGCGAACAAATTAGTGCACATGTATTACATGTAGATTCATTAAGCTGGAATGTTCCATTCTTTAGCTTCATTATGATTGTCGCTTTAGGAGTGGATTATAGTATTTTCGTAATGATGCGCTATAACGAGATAGAAGGGGATTCGGTAACGAAAATTGTAACTGCATCTCGTCATATAGGAGGAGTTGTATTATCAGCGGCGCTAATTTTAGGCGGGACATTTGCAGCATTAATTCCATCAGGTGTATTAACACTTATACAAGTTGCATCAGTAGTTGGCGTTGCACTTCTTCTATTAGCTTTAATTGTGATGCCGATATTATTACCGGCGTTAATAGGGTTAACGAGTAAAATGAAGAGTTACAAAGAGAAAATAATAAATACGAAATAAGAAGAGACTGTAGGGAATGATTTCTCTACAGTTTTTTCGGTATATAATATTTCAGATGAAAATGAATCCGATATATTACAGAATGAGCAGTGAAAGGTTATATGAGAAAGAGGTCGATGATATACATACAATAGCTAGGGGAATGGACAAAAACTATCCGATTTCATTGTAGAAAGGTAATCAACCGTTGCTATTCATCCAGCTTCTACTATATAATAGCTATAGTCTACAATAATTGAGTCGTAATATGCGATTTTTTAAGACAATCGGTGAGAAAACGCTGAAATAAGCGGTATTAGTAGGAGGACACAAATGATTACAGTAAGTAACGTTAGTTTGCGTTTCGCGGATCGCAAATTATTTGAAGATGTTAACATAAAATTCACGCCAGGTAACTGCTACGGTTTGATCGGAGCAAACGGTGCTGGTAAATCTACATTTCTAAAGATTTTATCTGGAGAAATTGAACCATCAACAGGTGACATACATATTACGCCAGGTGAGCGTCTAGCAGTATTAAAACAGAACCACTTCGAATATGAAGAGTTCCCAGTATTAGAAACAGTAATTATGGGTCACACGCAACTTTACAAAGTAATGCAAGAGAAAAATGCTATTTACATGAAAGAAGACTTTAGTGATGAAGATGGAATGCGCGCTGCTGAACTTGAAGGTGAGTTCGCTGAGCTTAACGGTTGGGAAGCTGAGTCAGAAGCTGCAATTCTTCTTAAAGGTTTAGGTATTGGTGAAGACCTTCATGATAAGAAATTGTCAGAATTAACTGGGGCAGAGAAAGTAAAAGTATTACTTGCTCAAGCTTTATTCGGTCAACCTGATATTCTATTATTAGATGAGCCTACCAACCACTTGGACTTAAAAGCGATTCAATGGTTAGAAAATTTCTTAATGAACTTTGAAAACACAGTTATCGTAGTATCCCATGACCGTCACTTCTTAAATAAAGTATGTACGCACATGGCTGACCTTGATTTCGGTAAAATTCAACTTTATGTTGGTAACTATGACTTCTGGTATGAGTCAAGCCAATTAGCTTTAAAATTAACACAAGATGCTAATAAGAAAAAAGAAGAGAAAGTAAAAGAGTTACAAAACTTCATTGCACGCTTTAGTTCAAACGCTTCTAAAGCGAAACAAGCAACTTCTCGTAAAAAATTATTAGACAAAATTACATTAGATGATATTAGACCGTCATCACGTCGTTACCCATTCGTTGGCTTCACACCTGAGCGTGAAGTAGGAAATGACTTATTAACTGTTGAAGGTCTTTCTAAAACAATTGATGGTGAAAAAGTGTTAGATAATGTGTACTTCACTTTAAATAAAGGTGATAAAGTTGCATTTATCGGCCGTAACGATATTGCGATGACAACATTATTTAAAATTCTTATGGGTGAAATGGAGCCGGATAGCGGTTCATTCAAATGGGGTGTTACAACCTCTCAATCTTACTTCCCAAGAGATAACTCTAAGTACTTTGAGAACAGTGATTACAACTTAGTTGAATGGTTACGTCAATTCTCTCCACAAGATGAGTCTGAAAGCTTCTTACGTGGTTTCTTAGGCCGTATGTTATTCTCAGGTGAAGAAGTTAAGAAGAACGTTTCTGTATTATCTGGAGGCGAAAAAGTTCGTTGTATGTTATCTAAAATGATGTTAAGTGGTGCGAACGTAATCACACTTGACGATCCAACGAACCACTTAGACCTTGAGTCAATCACAGCATTAAACAACGGTTTAATTGCATTCAAAGGTACAATCTTATTCACATCTCATGACCATCAGTTCGTGCAAACAATTGCAAACCGCATTATCGAAGTAACACCAAACGGTGTAATTGATAAAGAGGCTACTTATGATGAGTTCTTAGAAAATGAGGAACTTCAAAAACAAGTAGATGCAATGTACAAAGGTCAATAATATATAATGAAAAAACTCGCTCTTTTTAGAGCGAGTTTTTTGTCGAGAAAACGTAACATCGCTGGTCGATCAAATGAATAATTATTCAAATATAATATTAATGAACAGGAGAATTCTTTCATGTATGGAAGGGATGTAATGACTTTAAGATTTAAAGAGTTAGTTGAAGAAGGGAAATGTAAGTGGAGTAATATAATCAAATCGTATTATTTTGTCATGTGAAATATGTACCAAATTTGGAGATAGAATAGTTTGCGAATGAGTTTATAAAGGTATATAGTATGGGGTGTCATAATTAGTGGATGAATCTTGGGAGAAAACAGGAAATGTTACAAATTTATTTTGTTAAATAGAAACCAAGGTCAAAATGTCTAGAAAGAAATAGTTGAATAAATACTAGCTTCAAATTATAATTACTAATATTCTTCATATAGTTAAATAAAGATAATCTATTTGAAGAAGAAAATTTGAATAGAGAGACAGACTTATAAAAAAATAAGCCTTGGATGATCAAAAGAGGTGGAGAAATGAAACAGTTCTTATTAAAGAGCAAAAGTGTGTTAAGCAATCATTTTGGATTCTTTCTGTTTGCCGTTATTTTATTGTGGCTCAAAACATATGCAGCTTATGTAACGGAATTCAATTTAGGAATTTCAAACACAATCCAAAAATTCTTGCTGTTTTTTAACCCGCTTAGTTCAGCAGTTCTATTTTTAGGACTTGCATTATTTGCAAAAGGGAAACGATCTTATATTTGGTTAATTATCATTAATTTGTTATTGTCGATTCTTTTATACGCAAACGTAGTATACTATCGCTTTTTCAGTGACTTTATTACGTTCCCGACATTAACACAAACGAATAACTTTGGAGATTTAGGTGGTAGTATTCTTGCGTTGCTACATCTTTATGATCCATTATACTTCTTAGACACGATTATATTAATTGTGTTAGTCGCAACAAAATTTGCAAATCCAAAACCAATTCGTGTTGCGAAGCATAAATTATCTCTAGTATTTGTAGTAGGTATTTTATTATTCAGTGTTAACTTAGGTCTTGCAGAGTCTGACCGTCCTGAATTATTAACAAGAACGTTTGACCGTAATTATATTGTGAAATATTTAGGTGCATACAACTACACAATTTATGATGGAATTCAAAGTGCGAAAGCATCGACAGAACGAGCATTAGCGGATGGCGATAATATGACAGAAGTACGAAATTATTTAACATCAACTTATGCAAGTCCAAATCCTGAGTATTTCGGTAAAGGAAAGGGAATGAACGTAATTTACATTCATTTAGAGTCATTCCAAAACTTCTTAATTGATTACAAATTAAATGGTCAAGAAGTTACACCGTTCTTAAACTCATTTACAAAAGATGCGAATACACTATACTTTGATAACTTCTTCCATCAAACAGGACAAGGGAAAACATCTGATGCGGAGTTTATGTTAGAGAATTCAATGTTTGGCTTACCGCAAGGTTCTGTCTTTACAACGAAATCTCATAATACGTATCAATCAGCACCAGCTATTTTAGGACAACAAGGATACACATCAGCAGTATTCCACGGTAACTACAAAACATTCTGGAACCGTGACGATATTTATAAATCATTTGGTTTTAATAAATTCTTTGATGCGTCATACTACGATATGAATGAAAAAGACGTAGTAAACTACGGATTAAAAGATAAACCGTTCTTTAATGAATCTATTCCGTTATTACAAACGTTGAAACAACCGTTCTATACAAAGTTTATTACGTTATCGAACCATTTCCCTTATCCAATTGATAAGGCAGAAGCAACGATTGAACCAGCAACAACAGGTGATTCATCAGTAGATACGTACTTCCAAACAGCACGCTATTTAGATGAATCTGTAAAAGGCTTCATCGATTACTTGAAACAATCTGGTTTATATGATAACTCAATTATTGTTATGTACGGAGACCATTACGGTATTTCAGATAATCATAATGCAGCAATGTCAAAAGTAATGGGTAAAGAAATGAACTCATTTGAAAATGCACAGTTACAACGTGTACCATTAATCGTTCGTGTACCAGGAGTGAAAGGTGGCGTACAACATCAATACGGTGGTGAAATTGACGTTCTTCCAACGCTATTACACTTACTAGGTACAGATACAAAGAATTATGTTCAATTCGGTTCTGATTTATTATCACCAGATCATAAACAAGTCGTTGCGTTCCGTAACGGTAACTACGTAAGCCCAACAGTTACTGCACTAAACGGCAAATACTATGATACAACTACTGGAAAACCTGTAGAATTTACAGATGAAATAAAGAAAAATGAACAAATGGTTCAAAACTCACTAAAATACTCTGACCAAGTCGTAAATGGTGACTTATTACGATTCTACACACCGGAAGGATTCACTCCAGTAGATCGTTCGAAGTATAACTATAACAACCGTGATAAAAACAAAACGAAGGTAAAAACGACTCCGGAAGGGGAAGCTAAATAAATAATAAAAGGCGCTATTCATATGAATAGCGCCTTTTATTTGTAAATATACCATCATTATGAGACAAAACCAGCTGTTGCTTTTTGTTTTGCCTTTCCGAAGAAAACTACACCGACGATGATAATAATGATAAATGCCCATTTAACGAAAGGGTTACTTTCGAAAAATCCAGCGAACCATTTCTCATCTACAATCATTTTCGCGGCAGTATAAGCTAAAACGGCTGCTCCGATCGTAATGATGACAGGAAAACGATCCACCCATTTTAAAATTAATGTGCTGCCCCATACGACTACTGGAATAGACACTAATAGTCCGATGATTACTAAAGAAAAGTTACCATGGGCAGCTCCTGCAACAGCGAGTACATTATCAATGCCCATTAACGCATCAGCAATAATAATGGTTTTAATAGCAGACCAAAATCCTTCTTCGGCTTTAATATCATGATTTTTGCCCTCAGCGATCAGCTTGTAAGCGATCCAAATAAGAAGTACACCACCAATTAGGAGTAATCCAGGTATTTTTAATAACCAAACGACAACTAAGGTAGCGAGAGCCCTAATAGCGATTGCTCCAATGGTTCCCCAAATGATAACTTTCTTTTGTTGGTCTTTCGGTAATCTTCTTGCTGCTAATCCAATTACGATGGCGTTATCTCCGGCTAACACTAAATCGATTACAATAATGGCAAGCAAGGCAGACAAATATTCAGGTGAAAGAAAATCCATATACATATCACTCCTTAAGAGTAATATGTGCTAAAGTGTTGATAATATAAAAAAGGATTGAAATTGTATATTCAATCCTTTTTTGACTGTATTCTGATATGTATGTTTTTATTTTGAATAAGTCGCTTTTGTAGTTTTTTACTTATCGCGTTTCTTTCTTAAATTGATTCCAAGCTTCTTCAGTTTGCACTATAAATACGATTATATAACATCTACTTATTTAAACTAGGTTAAAGATAGCATGTGATATTTCAAAGTTAAATTTATTTGATAAAAGGGAAGGGACGTATAATATTGATATGGTGCAAGCGTGTATAGGTTTTCTCTATAAGGAAATTCTAAAAACGATAAAAAAGACTTGATAACCTACTAGAGGGGATCAAGTCTTTTCATTACATACGATTATCATGCCAGAAGTTTAATGGGAAGTGTTCGTTCTCATTATATGCTTCTAATTCATATCCTTTTTCTTTCAGTCCTTTAATAATTCCAGGTACTGCTTTTACTGATTGTGGATGAATATCATGCATAAGGATAACTTCTGTTGGATTTGTAGAATGAGCTAGAACGTTTTCTACAATTTTAGCTGATGCAGCATCAACTTGCATTTTGTTATATTTCCAGTCTAAAGAATCAATTGTCCAATCCCAAACTTTTAAGCCATTGTCTACAACTTTGTTGCGAAGACCTTCGTTTAATCCTGGCATAGAGCCGTAAGCTGGACGAGTTAATACTGGTGATTTACCTAAAACACCAGCGATTAAGCCTTGGTCTTCCTTCATTTCATCTACGTAATGACCTTCAGTGTAAAGTTTTTTGTAGTTATGAGTCATACTGTGCATCCCAACGTAGTGGCCTTCAGCATCTTCGCGTTTTACAAGATCAGGGAAAGCTTTTACGTTTGAACCAATTAGGAAAAATGTTGCTTTTGCATTTTCTTTCTTTAACATATCTAAAAGCTCAGCTGTGTATTTTCCAGGACCGTCATCAAATGTTAAATAAGCGACTTTTCTAACTTGCCCGTTATAATGTTTTGGAGCTTCTTTCGGAGCAAGAGATGTTTGAACCTCACTTACAAGTTGAACAGATTTTGCTTCATCCTCTGTACTAGCTAAAGCAGTATGTACTGATCCAAAAGCCGCTTCGTATGTGAATAATACTCCCGCACAAACTAACATAGCCCTTTTTACTAAAGTTGTCATTCGAATTCCATTGTGCATAATTTTCCTTCTCTCTATAAAAGTTCTACTCTACTATATTAGCAATTATAGGTAGGGAAATGCAAAGAAACTTTTTTACACTTGTAAAAAAGTTTACCCAAAAGTATGCAAGATTTTATATCAATTGCAGTTTTGAAAAATAGAATGAATTTAAACTTTATTATTTAAACTTTCAATCACCAAATCATACTTTCGTATCACTTCGTTTTCGTTCCAAATATTGATTCGAATATTTTTGATTTTTATTAAAATATTGGTAAAGAAACAATTATATGAAAAAAGGAGCGGGAATATGAATAATTATATTTGCACTACATGTGGAGTACAGTATCCCGAAAATGAAGAAGCACCTTCTCACTGTAAAATTTGTAATGAGGAAAGGCCATATGTTAATCCAATTGGGCAGTCATGGATAACATTAGAAACAATGCAAAATAGCAATTTATACTAAAGTCCTATTGTTTATTAACTAATAGGTCTTTCAACTTAGGAAGCTCACACTAATGAGGGATGTTAAAGGGAATATATGTAACCTATACTAATTACTATAAAGCTTTGGAAAATGAAAAGGAGGAGATTTGCATGAAGAATTGGGTTCAATTTAGAATTGCAAGACCAACAGATAAATTGGAAGAAGTGATTAGTTTTTATGAAACAGGATTAGGACTAAAACGTATAGGGGAATTTCACAATCACGAAGGATATGACGGGGTTATGTTTGGATTACCAGATGAAGAGTATCATTTGGAGTTTACTACACATGTTAATGGAAGTCCATGTCCGGCACCGACAAAAGATAATTTACTAGTTTTTTATATGCCTAATAAAGATGAAATTGAAAAGATAGTGAATCGATTAAGTAATATGGGCTATCATGAGGTGGAACCAGAAAACCCATATTGGATAGAGAAAGGAACCACAATAGAGGATCCAGATGGTTGGAGAATTGTGCTTATGAATGCATCTGAATAAGGAAACTATTTTCATATGAAATAGAGTGTAGCAAAATGATTTAGACATAAATCCCTACAGCGTTTGTAGGGATTTTTATATAAGAAAATCTTATTGAGAGAGTTATTAAAATGTAGAAAGTATTTTGGCTAAGAATAAATGTAGTAAACATAATTTATGAAGGAGGTATAAAAGTATGATAGTAAACCATTTTAAAGAGTTTTCTAAACATGTTGGAAATACACATCTCATTAAAAGTTCTTTCGTAGTTTATATCTTATTCTATGGAAAATTGATACCATCAAAAAACTGTATGTTTAACATGTATAGTTTTTTGATGGTGTAGCTGTGCAATGTTTAAAAATTTCACATACCGTATTTTAAAAATAAATATAGGAAAACCAAAAAGTAATGTAGAATATATCGTACATACATATATACAGTCAACATAAAAGATAAAGAGGTGGGTATATGTTACTTGAGGAAGTAATGCGGCAACTAGAGGAATATGGAACAGAACAAAATCGAAAAACGTATAAAAACCACGGAGCGAAAGAGCCGTTATTTGGAGTTAGTTTTGCGAATTTAAAATTGTTAAAAAAGAAGATAAAAAAAGATCACGATTTAGCAGTTGGATTGTGGGGAACGAAAAATATGGATGCAATGACATTAGCAACTTATATTTTAGACCCGAAAAAAATAACGACAGAACAGCTTAATAGTTGGATTCAGGATGTTGATTATTACTGTTTGATGGATGTTCTTATGACATCTATATGTACTTCGCCAATTGCAATAGAAAGAATGGAAGAGTGGACAAAGTCTAATGATGAATGGATTGGAAGAGCTGGCTGGTCTTTATTAGCAAATATAGCGATTAAGAATAAAACGTTACATGATGATTTCTTCTCTCCGTACTTAGAAGAGATTAAAGAAAATATACATAATGAAAAAAATAGAAAAAAAGAAGCGATGAATAGTGCTTTAATCGCAATAGGAATTCGTAATGAAGACTTAGAGCGACAAGCGATTGAAATTGCACGTGAAATTGGAAAAGTAGAGGTTGATCACGGTGCAACATCATGTAAAACACCAGATGCAGAAAGCTATATAAAAAAAGCGAGAGAAAGAGCTGAAAAAAAGAAAGTGAAATAAGAAAAGAGGATCGGTTATGAAAGCAATTGACGCAGCACAAAACATAATTACATTACAATTTTCTAATTGTGATGTAGCTTTACTCGGCGGAAGCGTTACACGAGGAGAAGCGACGAAAACATCTGACCTTGATATTGTAATAGTTGACCAAAGTTTAACTTCTTGCTATAGGGAATCTTTCTATAGTAATGGATGGCCTGTTGAGGTGTTTGTTCATAATTTTGAAACATATAAAACCTTTTTCAAAATGGATTGTGATCGAGGGAGACCGTCGTTACCACAATTAGTTTCGGAAGGGATTGCATTAAAAGGGGAAAAGGAAATTGTTGAGAAATTAAAAAAAGAAGCGAATGATTTACTACATAAAGGACCAGCTAAATGGACCGAAAAAACGATTAAGCAGAAGCGATATTTTATTACGGATACTTTAGATGACTTTATTGGTGCAACAAAAAGAGAAGAAGAATTGTTTATCGCTAATTTATTAGCGGATTTAGTACATGAATATGTATTAAGAGTAAATGGTAAGTGGCTTGGGAGTTCAAAATGGTTTATTAGAGTGCTAAGAAGATATGATGAGCAATATGCAAACAAATTTGTAGCCGCTTTTGATCATTTTTATAAAACGGGAGAGAAAAATGAATGTACCATATGTTCAATTAAGAGAATTGACACTAGATGATGTAGAAGATCGCTATCAATGGTCATTAGATAGAGATGTAACAAAGCATTTAGTCGTACCAGATCAATATCCTCCGTTCACTCGTGGAGATACGAGAAACTGGATTGAAGCTTGTATAAGCCGAAAAAATGGTTATGAACAAAGGGCAATCGTTACTGAGGCAGGTATACATATTGGATGGGTAGACCTTAAAAATTTTGATAAAACAAATAAAAATGCTGAACTAGGAATTGCGATTGGAAATAAAGACTATTGGGGTAAAGGATTTGGAATGGCAGCTCTAAACAGCATGTTACAAATAGGTTTTTCTCAGTTTGAATTGGAGAAAATTTGGTTACGTGTAGATGAAGATAATACAAAAGCTAAAAAGAGTTATGAAAGTGCCGGATTTGTATGCGAAGGGTTAATGAGAAATGATCGATTGAGACAGGGGAAGTTCATTCATCGCAATCGTTACAGTATATTAAAAGAAGAGTATGAATCAAAAAAGTAGCCTATAAAAATATTATGTAAATTAAAAAGGGGAAGATAAAATGATTCGATTACTTACAAAAGCGGATGCAAAACAATATTGGGAGTTACGTTTACAAGCATTACAAGTAAATCCAGAAGCATTTATAACGACTTATGAAGAAGCAGTACGTCAAGAAAATCCTCTTGAACGAGTTGCTAGTAATCTTTCATCCAATAGTAGTTTTACATTTGGTGCTTTTAATAATGAAAATCGTTTAGTTGGGGTTGTTACTTTATTAACAGAAGAAAAAGACGCATATAAGCATAAAGGACATATCGTTGCAATGTATGTAGATACTGAAAATCGAAGAAGTGGTCTTGCACGTGATTTAATACGTAAAGCAATTGAAAGGGCAAAAGAGATGAAGCTAGAGCAATTGAATTTAGGGGTTGTTTCAACGAACGAACCAGCCAAACGATTATATGAATCAATGGGATTTAAAACATACGGAATTGAAAAAAGGGCTATAAAAATGAATGGTGTGTATAATGATGATGAACATATGGTGTTGTTCTTTTAAGAGAGGAAGTTTTGTATGAAAAAGGCGAAACTGCGACAATAAGATGGGGAATATGGCATATAGCAGATCATAATCGGTATCATCAAGCTCATATCAGTCGTTTGAGGAAATTATACAGAGAATATAAACTACATATTCTTTAATTTTTGAATGAACGAACGCCCCTAAATAATAATTAAAGGAGGCGTTTGTTTTTATTCGTTCGCTTTTCTTCCCAAGCTATCATTAAATTTTTATGATAATCTTTTGGTTTCTCAATAGAAAACCAGTAAATTGAATGTGCAATAGTTGGTAGCCATCTTTTATAGCGGGTCGAGATTAAAGTAGATTTTGACCCTTGAAAATTTTGATATGTAATGGCCTCGATTTCATACCAATGCACTTTATTCCCATGTAAATCTACTACAATTCCTTCATCATCCCAAAGTGAAATGTAAGTTTGTATGTAGATTTTTCATCGCGTATACTAAAATATATGTCATAGAGATAAAAAATTAAATACAAGGGGTTTTACAATGAAAGCAATTGTTATAGGGATACTGGCATCATTTTTCTTTGCCTTTACCTTTGTTTTAAACCGGGCAATGGACTTAGAAGGTGGAAGCTGGATTTGGAGTGCATCATTACGGTATTATTTTATGGTTCCAATGCTATTACTTATTGTTATGTATAGAGGGAACTTAAAGCAACTCTTTCAATATATGAAAAACAATCCGAAAGAATGGTTAGTGTGGAGTATCGTTGGATTTGGTCTCTTTTATGCACCGCTTAGTTTTGCTGGAGCGTTCGGACCAGGTTGGCTTGTTGCATCAACATGGCAAATTACAATCGTTGCAGGGATTTTGTTAACACCATTTTTTGCGGTGGATCCACTACATAAAAAACTTCCGATGAAGGAATTAGTTATGTCGGGCATTATTTTATTCGGTGTTGTTCTCATGCAAGCAGAACATGCTTCTTCATTAGGTATTCGTGAAACCGTTTTATGTGTAGTTCCTGTACTTATTGCAGCATTTGCGTATCCTCTTGGAAATAGAAAAATGATGCAAGTTTGTAAAGGGGAATTAGATGTATTTCAGCGAGTACTCGGTATGACATTAGCAAGTTTACCATTTTGGTTTTTATTATCTGGTTACGAAGTATCAACAGGCGGATTACCGTCAAGTAGCCAAGTTTTTCAATGTTTTATTGTAGCAGTTAGCTCTGGGTTAATCGCGACAGTATTATTTTTCTTTGCAACAGATCTTGTGAAAGATGATCCGCAAAAATTAGCAACAGTGGAAGCGACGCAGTCTGGTGAAGTTTTATTTGCGCTAGTAGGAGAGCTGATCTGGTTATCTGCACCAATTCCGTCATCATTATCTTGGATTGGTATGAGTCTCGTTATTATTGGAATGATACTTCATAGTTATGTGGCTGTCGTTGTAAAAAAAGAAGAAAAAATAACGGCGTAATGAGATTAGCTCTTTTTATTAAGAGTTAGTCTTTTTTTCATAGAAAGGGATGAAAATATGAATTTACATCGCGTTGAACAAATTGAAAAAGATTCAATATTAAATGTGCTACAATATGCCGTCGGTCCAAATGAAATAAGCTTAAAGAAAGCAGTATTATTTTATCAAAGTAATAAAGGGACTTTGTACAAATATGAAGAAAAAGCTTGTCTAGGTATTGAAGTAATCGGAGCAACTAAAGCACGAGTATGTCATATAGCAGTGGCTCCAGATTATCGTCAAAAAGGAATTGCACTGCAAATGATTAAAGAAGTGGTAAGGATATATCAATTGACTTATATAGAAGCAGAGACAGACGATGGGGCGGTAGAATTTTATAAAAGAATTGGTTTTCAAGTTAAAAGTTTAGGAGAAAAATATCCAGGGATAGAAAGATTTCATTGTTACTTGGAAAAATAGCATGAAAATATACAATTGTACATATTGAATATAGTTTGAAAAAAATAATAATTTCATTATATAATATAGGTATCTGGAAAAATATAGATAAAAGAAGATGGGTGTATAACAAGTGAGAATGGATAAAAGTAAGTTTATAAAAATAGCTACTTCAATAGGGGTGTCATCTTTTTTATTAACAGGTTGTGGTGATTATGAAGAAGAAACTGCTCAGCAAGAAAGTACAGCTGTTAAAACAGATGGTGCAAAACAAAGAAATGAACAAGAAACATTAAATTGTGATGATAAAGCCCCAACCAATGAAAATGTAGAGAAAGATGAGTTATGCAAGGAAAATAATCCGTCATTTTCATCTTATCATGAAAACTCTCATTTACCGATACTTCCATTTGTAGCAGGATATTTATTAGCGAGTAGAACTTCAAATATGAATTATACAGCAAAACCAAATTTAATGAAGAAACCGTATGCAAATAATGTTATTCCATATCGTGAAAAAGATGAGCGTAGAACAGGTGGCGGTAGTAGCGGTGGTTATACTGGTGGTTCTAACGGTAACAATAATACTTCCAATAAAGTAGATTTAAATAAACAGCAGCCAAATCCATCCAATAAAGTAACACCAGATACAAATACGCCAAAATCATCTACTACGCAAACACCGAAAGTAAACTCTGGTTCAAGTGGAATTGGAAACGCAAAAGCGCCAGCAGGATCCTAAAACGAAAGGGTAATGGAGTAATGTATACAGAACGAGAGCAAGAAGAGTATATGAAAGTATGGTTTTCACTTGCAGAAGAGGCTAGTAGGAATGGTTTCACTTGGCCTAGTCTGTTAGAGAATGAAGAATGGAATCAATATATGGCAACAGGGATGTATCGCATGCCAGCAAAAACTTATACTGCTATCTCAAAAGCGACAGAAGAAATCATGTATGTGTTATATAGAACGTATCAATATATTGTAAATACGACAGAAGATTTTCAAAAACTTGGATTCCCAGCTGAAGCGTGGGAAATGGCGAGAATGAAACATAATGGTTTATTTTCATATTTTACAAGGTTTGATTTTATCGTAAATGGTGACGATATAAAATTAATAGAAGTAAATTGTGATACGCCAACAGGCTATTTAGAACCGTCTGTCGCAAATGAAGTGTTATGCCGTTATCATGATGTAAATCACCCAAACCATATAGAAGAGCATATTGTGCAGGCATGGGAACAAATTAAACATGACTATCATATAGGCCCTGAAGAGACGATATATTTTACTAGTTATGATTGGCACGATGAAGATAGTCAAACGGTTCAGTTTTTAAGAACGTATTGCTTAAATCAGTCAACGGACTATGTAGGAATACAAGACATTGTCGTTGCGGAAGATGGTATATATACGCCGAGTGGAGAAAAAATAAAATATTTATATAGACTGTATCCAATAGAGTATTTAGTAACGGACGTTGATAAGAATGGAAAAAGGATTGGTTTACAATTTTTAGATCATATTGCGCAAGAAAGAGTGAAAATTATTAATCCGCCAGCCGCATTTGTTATGCAAAACAAAAGTGTACTCGCACTAATTTGGAAGCTTTATGAAGAAAGTGTTTTCTTTACAGAAGAAGAGCAAGACATTATTTATAAATACTTTCTACCAACATATTTTTCAAATAAGCGATTTCTAGAAAGACATGAATCATACGTTTCCAAACCTGTATTTGGTCGTGAAGGTGGCGGAGTATCTATATACGAAAATGATGAATTATTAGCTGAAGATAAAACAGAGTATTACTTTGAACAAAGGAAGATATACCAGCAATACATAGAAATGCCTGACTATACCATTGACACATGGGATGGTCCATATACTGGTAAACTATTAATTGGCTCTCACTGTATAAGCGGAAGAGCAGCAGGCTTATTTTTACGTGTAGGTGAGAAAATAACGGGAAACTTATCAATGTTTACTGGGGTTACAATTGAAGGATAAAGTAAACAAAGAGCTCATCATTTGTGATGAGCTCTTTCGTCTATGTATAAAACAGCTTTTTATGGTTGGATGTAAAATCTTCACTTTCTTTTTGTGTTTTAAATCTGAATATTATAATTTAAATATTTTTTTGTGTAATAATATTACTATTTTTTATAGATGTGAAAAATGATTAAGTTAAAAATTAAGAAAAATATGATAATATATTTATATAAAAGTTTAAATTTACGTAGCTAGTGGGGGAACCAATATGAAAATGAATGAAATAGTAGCAAGTACACAATTTCCAAATACAATCGAAACAATAACAAAAGATTTAAAAGCATTAGGAGTCGAAAAAGGAATGACAATTATCGTTCATTCATCACTAAGTTCTATCGGGTGGATATCTGGTGGTGCGGTTGCTGTAGTAGAAGCATTAATGAAAGTTGTTACGGAAGAAGGAACGATAATAATGCCAACGCAATCTTCGGATTTGTCCGATCCGAAACATTGGTCAAGACCACCTGTACCGGAAGACTGGTGGCAAATTATCCGAGATAACGTCCCAGCATTTGATTCACGTATAACCCCAACAAGGGGAATGGGTGAAATAGTTGAATGTTTTCGTACATATCCGAATGTAGTACGTAGTAATCATCCGTTAGGAAGTTTTGCTGCATGGGGAAAACATGCAGTAGAAATAACAATGAACCATTCGTTATCAATGAGCTTTGGAGAAGAATCTCCATTAAGAAAAATATATGATTTAGACGGGTACGTATTATTAATTGGTGTTGGATATGATTCCAATACGTCTGTTCATTTATCCGAGGTGCGTTCTGGTGCATGTGAGTTAATACAAGTAGGAGCACCTATTATAGAAAACGGTGAAAGAGTGTGGAAAGAGTTTTTTGAAATGGATTACGAATCTGAGAAGTTTGTAGAAATTGGTGTGGAGTTTGAGCGAAAAGGAACTGTAAAAAATGGGAAGATAGGGAATGCAACGTGTCGTCTAATGAAACAGCGTGATATAGTTGACTTTGGAACAGAATGGTTTCGTAAGAAAAATTAGTAAGGGATGGTTACAATGAAGGGGAAAAAGGTATTAATTACGAGCGGTGGTTGTCTAGAAAAATGGGATCAAGTACGCGGGCATACGAATATGGCCAAAGGTACAATCGGAAGGATAATCGCAGAAGAACTTCTAGCTAAAGGGGCACATGTTATATATTTACACGGTTATTTTGCGGAGAAACCGAGTAATGTACATAGAGGGTTAGAATTACATCCATTTGAAGGAATCGTTGATTTACAAGATAAAATGAAAAGTATCATATCACATGAAAAGATTGATGCAGTCATTATGGCAGCGGCTGGATCAGATTGGATTGTGGAGAAAATTTGTGATCAAGATGGTAATGTTCTTAATATGAACGGAAAAATTTCAAGTGATATAGCACCGATTATTCACTTTCAAAAGGCTCCAAAAGTATTAAAACAAATAAAAGAATGGGACCCAGAAACAGTACTTGTTGGTTTTAAACTTGAAAGTGATTTAAATGAAGAAGAACTGTTTGAAAGAGCAAAAAATAGAATGAAAGAAGCAAGGGTGAATGTAATGATTGCGAATTCACCACATTCTTTATATTCGCGCGGAGCTGTGCATTATGTAATTGGACAGGATGGTAAAGGGAAGTTGTGTAATGGGAAAGATGAAACAGCGAAAGAAATTGTCAAAAGCTTAGAGTTATTATGTAATCGTGTCACTGCTTTTTAAAATTAAGTTTTTAGATGAGAATGAATCCGCATAGTAATAAGTAAGCGAAACTTTAATTGGTGGGAATTTTACTTTTACACGAATGTGAAGCGTATACCAATCAAGAGCTATACACAGAATAATTGGTGAGGAGTGGATTCTATGGAACATTTATTAAAGCAAGCTATTAAACTTAGAAACGAAAAGAAATATGCGCAGTCTAAAGAGATGCTTATAGGATTAACAAACTTTACAAAGGATGCAGAAGTACTGTATCAGTGTGCGTGGATACATGATGTAATGGGGCTAGAAACAGAAGCAGTTCCGTATTATGAGCAGGCAATCGCAAATGGACTTGATGGCGAATCGCTTTGCGGTGCTTATATTGGTTTAGGAAGTACATATCGTTGTATAGGGGAATATGAAAAGGCAATTACAGTATTAGAAGCTGGGGTGAAAAAATTCCCAGAGAACGCTCCGATGAAAGTATTTTTATCATTAGCAAAATATAACGTAAACGATCACGAATCAGCGATGAAATTATTACTTGAAACTGTCGTGAAAGTAGAGGAAGTAAAAGAATTTGAACGTGCCATTTCATTTTATAAAGACCATTTAAATGAGGTTTTTAAATAAAGGAGTGAACGTATGGAGGTTACACTATCACGAAGGCGAAAAGGTGTTTGGATTGGACTCGTCTTTTTAATTATGCTACCAAACTATTTATTGTATGCCCTTCCAATTGTACCAGTTGCGCCGAAAGAAGTTGTGCTTGGGTCATTATTAGATTGCATGTTTGTCATTCCAATCATCACGTATTTCTTCATTATTCGAAAAAGATACTCGTTAACGTATATAGTTCCTGTTGTAATAGCTGGTTATATTTTTGCGAGATTTATTATTCCAAGTGACTATTTACAAGCTTTTTCATTCATCTCTTATATTATTGTTGCGGCTGAAATTGCATTTGTAGGTCTAGAATTATTCCTTCTCTATAAAATTGTTAGAGTGCTTCCTAAAATAATAAAAAAATATAAAGAATATAGAAGAGAAAATTATTCCTTTTCTTATGCAATTGATGCAGCGTTTGACGCTACTATGAAAAGAAGTAAGTTAGTAGATGTCATTCTAACAGAGTGTAAGTTAATCTATTATGCGTTTTTATCGTGGCGTGAAAAAGTACCAACAGGTAAATCTGTATACTCATATCATAAAAAGACTGGTGCTATAGGTGTGTATATCATGATTATTCATGCAACAATAATTGAAAGCATTGGTTTTCATTATTTACTACATCAGTGGAATCCAGTAATAGCATGGATTTTACTTATTTTAAATGTATACGCGATGATTTATTTTATAGCTGAAATACAAGCGATGCGCAAAAATCCCCTTGTCGTAACAGAAGAACAAGTAGTCATTCAAATCGGATTAGGAAAGAAAATTGTTATGCCATTTACACAAATTGATAATATTGCGTTCTACAAGGGTGAATTGCTAACGGCAAAAGAAAGGAAACAGGTATTGGATGCAACTGTTATGGAGTTCATAAAAGAACCTGCTACTTTTGAAATAACATTAAAAGAGCCAGTGAAAGCGCAGTTGTTATACGGCTTTTCTAAAACAGTAAGTCGTGTTTACTTAAATGTTGATGAAGAACGAAAATTTTATGATGCGGTTAAGGAAAAGTTAAAACATGAGTAATAGTGCTGTTAGTTACATAAAAACAAATGAGCTTCCGTTAGAAGTGAAAAAATATGAAACATGGATAGTGAAAAACTCTTTCTAAATAAGAAGGAGTTTTTATTATATACTTTTATAAATCATTATATAAAAAACTATACACTTCTTTATCACTACATAAATGGATATAATTGAGGATAGAACTAGCATAAGGGGAAACAAAATAATGAATAAGTTACTTACATCGAAAATTGAAATTATAGAAAGAAAAATCCGGTATAACTCAACAATAGTAGATCACAATTGCTTATTACTTGAAAAGCAATCACAAAGTATCGTTTTATTTCACGAGGTGCAGTATTCATTTACAATGACTGCAAATGATACTAAGTTAACAATCCCAAAAGGAAGTTATACAATCGCATATTACTGGAAAGATCGTCCGTACAATTTATACGTATGGAGAGATATAAAAGGAAAGTATTTAGGTTCCTATTTTAATATTGTAAAAAACACACAAATAAAAGATGAAGTGGTTTCCTTTGAAGATTTAATCATCGATATTATGGTACTTCCAAATGGAGAATACTTCATATTGGATGAAGATGAATTACCAGAACCATTAGGGAATTTCGAAGGTGGTTATGTGAGGAAAGCTCTTTATGGATTAAAAGAAATCATTCAAAAAGAGCTGCCACCAATAGTTTTGGAGACAGCCAGGGTGCAGAGGAAATAAAATTTAATTACATAAATATTTTGAATGGGAATGAGTAGTCTCAAGTTATATGATCTAACTTTTTTAATAAATCTAAGGTTAGTAGCATATTTCTTGAAATTACTCTTTTTTTTGTAGAAATTTCGTCGCTTAGTTATTAAATCCCATCAAATGCATTTAGCGTGTGAGTTTTCTTATTGGTTACAGTGGATTAAAAATCAGAAAAAATAGTAAGTAAATGATATCGTTCAAATAAACAACAGTAAAAATATTCAAACGAATCATATGTATGTTTTGATAAAACCTAGTTGACTTATCGGAAATATTTGTATAATATGTACTTAATTCCATAACGTATTGCTGATTGGAGAAACCAAAGGCATTTTATCTGTTGATAAAATGCCTTTGGTTTTTTTATTGCACAAATACTGAATCTGTTCATTTATATGAATCATTTTAAGGAGGAGAAGAAATGACTGTTTCAATTGATGGGGTATCAAAATATTTTTTGAAACAAACTGGTACTGTTCAAGTATTAGAGAATATTAATTTTCAATTAGAGAAAGGGGATTTTGTTACAGTAATTGGTCCGAGTGGGTGCGGAAAAAGTACATTACTAAAAATTGTTGCCGGTCTAGATAATGATTTTGAAGGGGAAGTTGTTATTGACGGGGAGCCTATCTTAAAAACGAGCAAGAAACAAGGTTTTATTTTTCAAGAACATAGGCTTTTTCCATGGTTAACAGTTGAAGAAAATATAGCGGCAGATTTATCGTTAAAAGATAAGTATGTGAGAGATAAGGTAAGAGAATGGGTTGAAATCGTTCGGTTAGATGGCTTTGAAAAATCGTATCCGAAAGAAATTTCAGGCGGGATGTCACAACGTGTTGCGATAGCGAGAGCGTTATTAAGAGATCCAAATGTATTATTACTTGATGAACCTTTTGGAGCGCTGGATGCTTTTACTCGAAGTCATTTACAAGAAGTATTGCTAAATATTTGGGAGCAGAAGAAAACAACAATGATATTCGTTACACATGATATAGACGAAGCGATATATCTTTCAAACCGAATCATCATTATGAGTGCAAAACCAGGGAAAATACATAAAGTGATTGAAAATAATTTGCCTTATCCGCGAAATAAAACTTCTCAATCGTTCCAACAACTTCGAACGAAAGTATTACAGCAGTTTGAATATGGAGGGTTGATTCAAACAAGTATATAGGAAAAGGGTGATTTTATATGTATAAAAAATTAAAAATTCTTTCTTTTGCTTTAGCTATATCAGTATGTTTGTTAGGATGTGAAAAAAGTACAGCAAGTAGTAAGAAAGAAGATGTAACAATACAAATTGGTATACAACAAGGATTAAGCCCGCTATTACTAGCAAAGAAAAAGGGATGGTTTGAAGAGGAGTTTAAAAAAGAAGGAGTTAAAGTGAAATGGACAGAGTTCCAAAGTGGACCTCCTTATTTTGAAGCAATCGCATCAAACCGGCTAGACTTTGGTGAAGTAGGGAATTCTCCAGTCATTTCAGCGCAAGCAGCAGGTATTGGATTTACCGAAATCGCCAATACAAGTTATGCGAGAAAAGGAACTGGAATTCTCGTTCAAAAAGATAGTAAGATTGCGAGTGTAAAAGATTTAAAAGGTAAAAAAATTGCAGTAGCAAAAGGAAGTAGTGCCTTTAATTTATTATATCGAGCACTTGATAAAGAAGGTATTGATGCAAAAGATGTAAATGTCATTCAATTACAACCAGATGAAGCGCAGCCTGCATTCGAATCAGGATCAGTAGATGCATGGGCGATTTGGGACCCTTTCATATCATTACATACGTTAAATAAAGGTGCGAAGGTGATTGCAGACGGTGAAACATTAAATGTCTCTTCACCAGAATTTTTAATTACGAGGACAAAATTTGCGAAAGAACATCCAGAATTAGTTGAGAAATTCCTCAAAGTTTATGAGAAAGCACGTGTATGGCAAGATGCTAACTTAGATGAAGCAATAAAAGTATACACTTCTGTAAAAAAGATAGATGCAGAGATTGTAAAAGAAGTGTTTAATCACGACAAACCAATTTTAGTTCCGGTAACTAAGGAAATAATAGCAGAACAACAAAAGACTGCGGATTTTCAATATAAGCTCGGTTCTATAAAGAAAGAAATTAAGACGGAAAAAGTTGTAGATAATTCTTTCGTAGAAAAAGCATTGAAAGCGAAGTGAAAAGAGGTTTTGTAAAGTGGAAAATACGAAAGCTGTTATGAAACCAGCGAGTATAACGATTAAGAAAAATGGCATAAAGAAGGTACGAAAGTTAAATGTAAAAGTTTTAGTAAGGGCGATTACTATACCGGTTATTATATTAATAATTTGGCAGTTGGCTGGCGTATTCGGTCTTGTTTCTAAAACAGTTTTACCAACACCATTAGATATTTTTCTAGCTTTCCAAGAGCTTATTAAAACAGGAGAGTTATTCGGCCATTTAAGTATTAGTGTATTCAGGGTTGCGGCTGGTTTCTTTATTGGTGGGGGCTTAGGAATCATTTTAGGAACGATTGTTGGATTTTCAACGAGAAGTGAGCAATATTTAGACCCATCTGTGCAAATGTTAAGAACTGTACCTCATTTAGCTGTTGCGCCGCTTTTCGTATTATGGTTCGGTTTTGGTGAAACATCAAAAGTGTTATTAATTGCAGATGGTGCATTTTTTCCTTTATACGTAAACGCATTTTTAGGTATTAGAGGTGTGGATTCAAAGTTATTTGATGTTGCGAGAGTGTTAGAGTTTAGTAAAAGAAAATTAATCACGAAACTAATTTTACCAGCTGCATTGCCTAACCTTTTACTAGGAGCAAGGTTATCGTTAGGTGTTGCGTGGGTGAGTTTAGTAGTAGCAGAACTTATGGGGTCTACAGAAGGTATTGGCTATATGATTATGGATGCAAGACAATTTTCAAATACAGATATCGTATTTGTCGGCATAATTATATTTGCATTTGTTGGGAAGTTTTCTGACTCTCTAGTACGTTTACTAGAAGTGAAGTTTTTAAGATGGCGAGATAACTTTAAAGGTGAGACAGGGAATTAACATATAAATTATTAGGGGTAATTTATATAGAATGTGTTAGTATACGATTCAAAATAAATAAGGGGTGTGTAAAGGTATGGAATTATTATGGTTTATTCCGGCTTATGGAGATGGTCGATATTTAGGAACGACAAAACGAGGAAGAGCAGCTGAATATGGTTATTATAAGCAAGTTGCTGCGGCAGCTGATTATTTAGGATATACGGGTGTTTTACTTCCAACTGGTCAAGGATGTGAAGACCCTTGGGTGTTAGCTTCAGCTCTTGCTGCTGAAACAGAAAAACTAAAATTTTTAGTAGCAGTGAGACCAGGACTAATGTCCCCTACAGTTGCAGCGAGGATGGCATCTACATTTGATAGAATTTCACATGGGAGGCTGCTTATTAATGTAGTAGCTGGAGGAGATCCAGTTGAACTACAAGGAGATGGATTATATCTTGATCATGATGAAAGATATGAAGCAGCGGATGAATTTTTAAAAGTTTGGAAATCGACATTGCAAGGTGAAACGATCTCTTTAGAAGGAAAACATATTAAAGTTACAGATAGTAAAGTTGTATTCCCACCAGTTCAAATACCATATCCTCCTATATATTTCGGAGGATCGTCAGCTGCTGGAAAAGAAGTAGCAGCTGAACATAGTGATGTATATTTAACGTGGGGAGAGCCGCCAGAGCAAGTGAAAGAGAAAATAGAAGAAGTAAGAAAACTTGCAGAAGAGAAGGGGCGTACAGTGCGATTTGGCATTAGATTACACGTAATTGTAAGAGAAACAGAAGAAGAAGCATGGGAAGAGGCAGAACGTTTAATTCAATATGTGGATAATGAAACAATTGAGCTTGCTCAAAAGACATTTGCAAGATATGATTCGGTTGGTCAAAAACGGATGACCCATTTAAATAAAGGTACGAGAGAGTCGTTAGAGATAAGCCCTAATTTATGGGCTGGAATCGGACTTGTAAGAGGTGGGGCAGGTACTGCACTTGTAGGCAATCCGCATACAGTAGCAGAAAGGATAAAAGAATATGAATCGTTAGGAATTGATACGTTTGTTTTATCAGGATATCCGCATTTAGAAGAAGCGTATGAAGTGGCAGAATTGTTATTCCCATTATTGAAAGACGAGAAGAAAGAAGAAAATAAAATTGTTGGTGAAATGATTGCTGATGCATATGCATTAAAAAAATAGTGAGAAATAAAGTTTCACTTATTTATTGCTCCATTTTGTTTACTGCCTGTTAACACGGGATAAAAAACCCGCAAGTTATTCGCTTGCGGGTTTTCATCGTAAATTATTAGAAAATATGGTAAAATTAAAGGGTAACTTAAGGTGCGGTTGGTTGTTCAATTATCACTTCTCCGAGTAGGAGGGGGGTGATAATACGTGAGTGAAATAGCGTTGCTACTGCAAGGTGGACTGTTTCTCGTTGCATTGTTAACGTTCGTCGTCGTTTTAATAGACAAGCTCAAAAAATAACAACCCACCTATGCTTATAGAATGTGGGTTGTTTTGTTTGTAAGAAACAAATAGGATAAATGAACAATCCAATCTGCTAAGTTACGTGGACTAGTGTGTAGCCGCACACTAGTCTTTTTTATTTATATACAATTTATAATTGGTTTATGTGATTGTATTGTTCTTTTCATACTCATTATAACACAGTGTCTTTTCATCAAGAAAGGAGACCGTACGTTCTGGTTCCTGTTATATAGTAGGTGCTTTTTCTTTAAACAGCCCATCCATATACTGTTTTAAACTTTGGACATAAAATTTCTGCGTATTCACATTATTTACACCGACAATGGGTGATGGAAGGTCAAATCTTTTTTCTGATAAATGAACGACAACATCAAAAATGTCAAACAAACGAATAAAGCAAAACAGACCGTCTTTATCGCTAAGTAAAATAAAGTAATGATTTTCACTACTTGTATTTAGCGTATTCCATAAAGAACTTTTGCTTAAATCACGTACAATGCTTTTTTCTTTTAGTTCCACGAAATCTGCATTTGAGAGAATGGTAGAGATATCAATCGCATCTTGATCTTCAAAGTAGCCATCAACTGTTTGTACAGCGAATGTATAAGCCATTTTTAATATACTCATTTTATATTTACGGTTATCCAATAGCAATTCACGTTGAATAGAACTGGCTACTTTCGTTACACGTTCCTCTTTCCAAATTTCATTATGTAAGGAAATATCGTGCTTTTTACATAGTTTCATAATTAATGCATTAGAATAAAGAATTTCGTCGCTTACTTCGACAACATCAGTCTCAGCAGCTGCAAGTTCCTCACCGTGCTCATTCGTATAGAGTGGGGAATCAATTTGTCTTTTCATTTGTTCAATCTTAAATTGACTCAATTTATGCCTAATTAAAGGACGATCAATATTTGTTGTCATTTGTTCATGACAAGTATCACAAATTGAGTTTGTGAAATAATATCCACATAATATTTCTGGAATGACATATTGTTCACTAAGTTCTTTCGTATCTTTTCTGCAAATGATGCATTGTGTCATTTTTATCACCTTTACCTGCAAATTTGTATGTAATCTCATTGTAGTGTATTTATTGGTATTTTGGAATATTGTAAAGGAAAATATTATGTGAAATTCATACTTATTTTGGTACAATGAAGAGAAGTGCTAGTTTAAAGGAGGCCATTTTTTTGAAATCAAAAGTGCACTTTTGGACATTAGAAGTGCTAATGGTTGTAGGAATCATATTTATTTGCACAAAAATATCATTTTTATTTCAACCGATTGGTATCTTCATATCAACATTATTTTTCCCAATCTTAATCGCGCTTTTTTTATACTTCATATTTAATCCTGTATTAATCTTTTTGGAGAATAAAAAAGTACCTAGAAATTTAGCGATATTGCTGTTATATCTTTTTATCATAACATTAACTGCAGTTGGCGTTGGAGTAGTTGTTCCTACGATTTCACAACAGCTAATGGACTTAGTAAAAAATATGCCAGGCTACATAAAAGAAGGAAAAGTATACATACAAGAATTATCACATCATAGGTTGTTTGAATGGTTATCTACACAAAACTACGTTTCCATTGAAACAATTGAAAAAAATGCGATTGAATACTTAAAAGATATACCAAATACAATTACGTCGAGTGCAACGGCTTTATTTGGTATTATCACGAACGTTGCATTAGTTGTATTTACTGTACCGTTCATTTTATTTTACATGTTTAAAGATGGACATGCCTTTCCAGGGAAAGCGGTAAGTTTATTACCAGAGTCTTACCGTGAAGAGGGGCTTCGTATCATTAAGGAAACGAACGAAACATTATCTGCATATATTCAAGGGCAAGCGCTCGTTTGTATATTTGTAGGTGCGTTTACTTTTATCGGTTATTTAATTATCGATTTACCGTACGCTTTCGTTTTAGGAATTATTGCAGCATTTACAAACATCATTCCTAACTTAGGTCCATTTATCGGAGCAGCACCAGCTGTTATTGTAGGACTGTTCGTATCTCCGATGCAAGCCTTATACGTAATTATTATCGTAACAATTGTACAACAGTTTGAAAGTAATATTATTTCACCACGTATTATGAGCTCGAAATTAAACATCCACCCATTAACAATTATTATCCTAATTTTAGGGATAGGTAACTTTGCTGGAATCATCGGAATGATTTTAGCAGTACCAGTTTATGCAGTAACAAAAACAGTTGTTTCAAACTTAGTGAGATTGTTTAAAACGAAGAGAAGTAATCGGAAATAGTAAAACCTGAGAAAGATACACCTCTTTTTAAGTGGTGTATCTTTTGTTTATAAAAAAATAATTAAAAGCGGGTTGATTTGATTTTATTATATATTTTTTATACATCAAATTCAGCGATGAACTTGTGTGATATAAGCTCTATAAAACTATGTGGAATCCCTCTGAACTATCCAAATCATTTCCTTACAGCGTGCTATCATCATCATAATCGACTCCTTTCAATTCTATATAGTTAAACGATTAAAGGTGAGTGTAGTATTTGCTTCTACGATCTCGAATTTCATCAATAACTTGTTTATATTGTCTTTCTTGTTTTAATTCATTTTGAGATATTGTTTCTTTTTGAATCGTAATCGTTAAAAAGAATAGGTGAAACTTCATATGTGAATTCCTCCTTTCGAATTGGAATTACAGATGACTACAGTAATGACTTTGTCTTTCTTTTACAGAATCCATAGCCTGATTAATTTGTCGTTCATGAAGCATTTCAGACTCAGAAAATTTATTTTTTTGAATGGTAATGGTTAAAAAGAATACTTTAAATTTCATAAAATAATTGCCCCTTTATAAGTGATTTAGAAAAAACGAGTGTAATAAGAAATTACAGGTGACTACAGTAATGACTTTGTCTTTCTTTTACAGAATCCATAGCCTGATTAATTTGTCGCTCATGAAGCATTTCAGACTCGGAAAATTTATTTTTTTGAATGGTAATGGTTAAAAAGAATACTTTAAATTTCATAGGATAATTACCCCTTTATAAGTGGTTTAGAAAAGACGAGTGTAATAAGAAGATTGAAGCTCTTTTACTTCGTCCATAATGTTTTGAATGTGTTGTTCACGTAAAATCTCTTTCTGTGAGAGCTTACGTTTTTGAATAGTGATTGTTAAAAAGAATGCTTTAAATTTCATGAATATATTACCCCTTTAAAATATATTTTTAATACATTTGAGTGTAGTATGAACTTTTAATGTCAGTTATTTTATCAGTCAGTTGTTTTAACTGTTGTTTACGATTGATTTCATTTTCAGATAAATTATTTTTTTGAAGTACAGTCGTAAAAAAGAAAATATGAAAAGTCATAAATGAATTCCTCCTTTCGAAAAGGAATTACAGGTGATCACAGTAAAGTGCTTGGCGCTCCTTAACAT
Source organism: Bacillus sp. JAS24-2 (assembly GCF_008274905.1). Taxonomy (NCBI): domain Bacteria; kingdom Bacillati; phylum Bacillota; class Bacilli; order Caryophanales; family Bacillaceae; genus Bacillus; species Bacillus sp. JAS24-2. Next base: position 2,724,529 of record NZ_CP031068.1, on the reverse strand, counting down.
CATTCATAGCTTTTTCAATTTGCTCATTATGAAGAATTTCATCTTTGGAAATTATATTTCTTTGAATCGTAATACTTAAAAACAATACGCTAATAGTCATTGAATGTTGCTCCTTTCTTAGAAAAATAATGTAAGAGACTAAAAAATCGCGCAAAAAAACCACAGGAAGATACAGTTCTCCTATGGCTGGGCGTGAAAAAGCCACAGGAAAGTATACGGCCTCCTGTGGCGAATTTATGAATTAAATGAAATAAAGTACGATTTTCAATTCTCCATTAGGGTGGTCGAATTCATATTTAATTGTCCAGAAAACACAGGTGCAGTTAACGCTAAAGTTAATGCATGTAATTGTAATTTCATCATTTCCTTCGACCTCCTTTTAGAATTTTTTTCTTACGTTAGTAAGTATATACAATTAATGGATAATTGTAAACATAAAAAATGAAAATTTTTAATTTTGATTAAAATGCGTATATTTAAAAGGGATTTGAAAGTAAATATTGTAATTAACGAAATATCGATAAAAATGGGGGATGCTAAATGAAATATATGCATCATAACATGATCGTTATGCTAACAATTTTTTTATTCATTGCGGCTTGTTCTAATGGAGAAAGAATAAAAGATATATATGATATTAGGTCAGATGATTTTAAGAAATATACTGGGACATACGTTGGTAATAATTCAGATGTGGTTGCAATTGTTAATCATTTACCCGGTGGTGGAACAGTTCAAAGTATAAGTTTAGAAAATGAAAATATAAAAGTGAACTATGGCGCAAAAGAAAGTGGGGCTCTTACAGAAGAAATGATTGAGACGTATTGGTTTGATGAGAAGGATACGATGAAGAAGAATTTTTTCTTTAATGCTATATATTTAGTGATTTTAGTGCCAAATGCAAAAATTTATGAGTTTCAGGTAGAGAATAAAAACTTTAAGATAACGAGGGAAGAAATGTTATCAATTTTGCATAGAATATTCGATGATTTTCCAAAAGAAAAAGATATATGGGATAAAAATAAAGTTATAAAGTTCTTTAACGGCAATGAAGAAAAAATTAAAATGCTTGTGGAAGATAAAGATTTTCGGAAATCTTTATTTGCTAAATATCCAGTGAGCCAGTTGAAATAATGGAGGGGAGAAGATGGAGTTAGTATACAAAATTTCTTATCATAGAATGCAGGATCATTATTTACCTAAGTTAGTACAGGCAATTAGGCTCGTTAGTGAAGAAGATTTGTGGAAACAAGAGACCGCTGTTAATTCAATTGGTGGAATCGTACTACATATTTGTGAACATTTACAGAGAAATACAAGGCGTTATAAGGGTCCCAATATAGTTTTTGAAAATGGAATTGAAGAATATTTTCCAATAAAACATTTAAGCTCCGAAACTTTGTTAAAAACTGTTGAAGAAATATTTGATGAGTGGGGAAAAGTATATATACAAGTATGGGAAGAAAAAAGGCATATTGATCTTCATAGTTTATTACATTTAGTGGAGCATACAAGTTATCATTTAGGGCAAATAGTAGATCGTACAAAGTCAATAAAGGGACAACAATTTAACTTTTGTCAAAATGGTATAAATGAAAAGAATTTGAGAACAAGAGTTGAAACTTCGAAATTTTAGAAAGAGAGTCATTCTTAAACGAATGATTCTCTTTTTTTGTAAAAGAAATTTATGGAAAAAAACATTTTATGTGATATGGTTAATTACATAAGTAATGAACCTATGAACCTAAGGTGGTGAAAGTGTGAAACCTACTCTGGAGCAAAATAAATTAATATACTTACAAATTGCAGAAACGATTGAATCTGATATTTTAAAAGACATATTGCTTGAAGAAGAACAAGTTCCATCGACAAATCAATTTGCGAAGATGTTACAAATAAATCCGGCTACTGCAGCTAAAGGGGTGAATGTATTAGTAGATGAGGGGATTTTATATAAAAAGAGAGGGATCGGAATGTTTGTTGCAAAGGGAGCGAAAGAAGTCGTACTAAAAAAAAGACAAAATACTTTTATGACTGAATATTTACCTAAAGTGTGGGAAGAAGCGAAAGTACTAGAAATATCAAAAAATGAATTGATGGATATGATTCAAAAGATTACGAAGGAGGGGAAAGAGGGATGATTGCACTTGAAACGAAAGATGTAACGAAAAAATATAAAAAGAAAATAGCTGTAAATGAAGTAACGATTTCATTGGAAGAGCATAAAATATATGGTTTGCTTGGAAGGAACGGAGCAGGGAAAACGACACTATTAAATTTACTTGCAGGTCAAATTACTTCAAGTAGTGGAAGCATATCAATATTTGGTGAACATGTTTTTGAGAATAGTAAAGCGATGCAAAATATTTGTTTTGTTAAAGTGAAAGAAGCTGCATATCTAAATAATAAAGTTAAAGAGATTTTTAATTTATGTAACATGTTTTATAAAAACTGGGATCAAAAGTTTGCTGAAGAACTTGCTAGGAAATTTCAACTTAATTTGAAAGAAAAATATCATAAATTATCACACGGAATGCAAACTGTTGTCGGAATCATTCAAGGATTAGCAAGTAGAGCACCTATTACTATTTTTGATGAACCAACTACAGGTTTAGACGCAGCACACCGTGAATTATTTTATAGTCTACTACTAGAAGATTACGGTGAGCATCCACGAACAATTATATTATCAACACATTTAGTAGAAGAAGTAACTCATGTTATTGAAGATGTAATCATCATAAAAGAAGGTGCACTTGTTGTTCAATCATCAGTGGAAGATTTATTACGACAAGGTCATATTATTTCAGGAAAAAAAGATAAAGTGGATGAGTTTTCAATCAATAAAAAAGTAATAAATCGAGAAGTTTATGGAAATAAGAGGATTTCTGTTATATGGGAAGAACTTTCTAATGAAGATTATTACTCTCTTGAAAAAGAAGGGTTATCAATTGATAGAATTACATTACAAAAACTATTTATTCATATAACTGGTGGTGAAATAAAATGACGATGTTAATGAAGCAGTTGAAGTTACATATAAAATATCAGTATAAAGCCATTCTTATCTTTTGGACTGTGGCATTACTTATAAAAGGGACAATGACTGCAACTGATTTAAAGGGAATAAAGGTAGCATTTTTACATGATATTTTCAATAATTCATCAATTGTAATCGTAATGTTTATTGTGATAAGCGTGTTTCTTATTCAACTTGATATTTTTCCTACAGTCGTCTCGTTTGGTGTCACTAGGTTGCAATTTTTGATTGGTTCAATATGTTTTAATTTATTGCAATCAGCATTGTTTTCATGTCTTCAAGCTTTGTTTTTACAGGATACATTTTATAAAACAGAACATGTAAATTTAGGAGCATCTGCAATTGAACAATTCTTTGTACAATTCATATTTTATAGTACATTAGCTTGTTTATTCCAATCAACAACTATTGTTCAGAAAAGATTTAATTGGTTCGGATTGGCCTTTAGTATAATAGTTTTATTCGGATTGGCGAGTACAATGTATGCAGGGATAGGTATAAAAGAGTTGGTGTTTATTAATAGTAAAATGTTACTAGAAATACCTAATTTCATATTAGTTTCGATAGTTCTTATTTGCATATATATTGTAATTAGCGCTCTATTTATTCGTAAGGTTTCGTTTGAAGATACAATTTAAATACAATTATTTTAGGGGAGAAGGAAGAGTGAATGGGAGATACTTCTTCATTAATAACCGTTTTTTTATGCATTGCACTACTAATATTTTGGCGTCGTTATCGCTCCATGTATAAGCCAATAAAGGGATCGGGAAAACGTATTTTATGGCCATTACTATTTTTAACACCAGGTATTGTATGGTTTTTAGGTCCCGTACATCCAGCTGTACTACAAGTGGCTATAGCAGCATTTATTGGGATTCTTTTCTCTGTACCACTTATAGCACTAACAAATTATGAGCGAAGAGATGATGGGAATATTTATACGAAAAAAAGTGCAGCTTTTTTAATTACTTTTATTGCACTTGTCGTTTTAAGATATGGTTCAAGACAATTTATCGTTGATTTAGATCAACAAACGATTGGTTTATTATTTTACGTTGTTGCTGTCTCGTATATTATTCCATGGAGAATTGCTTGTTATATAAAGTTTAGGAAAGTTTGGCGGGAAAATAATAATCATGCTATATGAAAACTTCTCATTTGAGAAGTTTTTTTATTTTTATAGGTAAGCAAAACAAGTTGTTGAAGGGCAGGCTGTCATAGAATATGATACATATTATAATGAGGAAAAGTTGAGGGGATAAAAATGCGTACAATTTTACTTTTTCTAAACAACATGTCCATCGATAAAATAGAGAACATTAGACATAAACATGATCCTTTATTTGGATTAATTCCACCGCATATAACAATCGTATTCCCGTTTAAGAGTAATATTTCAAATGATGAATTAAAATCTCATATTTTTAATGTATCAAAAGGGGGAGGCAAAATTGAAATTGAGTTTGCAAATCGTATCACTAGCGTAGGAAACTATTTGTTTTTAGAAGTTGATAGAGGAAGAAAACAAATAGAAGAACTACATGATAGGCTGTATACAGGACCTTTATTACAATTTTTGAAAGAAGACATTCCGTACATCCCGCATGTAACAGTCGGAAGAAAAGAAAGTGCCAAATTAGCTGCTGAAGTAGTGAAGGAGATTCCTAGTTTTCATGGGAAGTTAAATTGTGTGATTGATAGAATAAGCGTGGAGCGAATTGAAGAGAACGGGGAATCAATTATTGAATTTGAAGTGCCATTTTTAAAAAGCTGACAAAAGTCAGCTTTTTATTTCGTAGCATGAAGTAATGCACCAATTGCACCGCTATTACCACCATCTTGTAAAAAGATTGGTGTTTTATTTTGATATTCGGTGTAGCTACTTATAATATGTTGAAGTTGTACGTTATTACATAAAGTCGAACCAATATAAATAATATGTTTAATGTTTTTTGTTTCAGCGAATTGAAGGCTTAATGCAGTAACGACTTCACCGACAAGTCCTTGTATAGTAGCAAGTATGTCTGAGCTATTATATTTCGATTCTGAAATAGCGGCTTTACCAAAATTGCTAGCAGTTAAGCTATTATCAATAGGTGAGAGAATACCACCATAAATATCTCCAACCGTAATATCTAGTTCTTTTCTAGATCCTACTTTTGTTAGAGGAATTACATCTTCAAAATGATCTATATTTGTTAACAATTTTGAAAGTCCCATAATAGTCCCACCGCCAACTCCGGTTCCACCAGCGCGAATATATTGTTCATTATAAACATAATGGATAGAAGTACCTGTACCGATATTGGTTAAAATAAAATTGTTTATAGTGTGTTTTTCTTCTTTTAATATGTATTGGACACCTGCAAGAGTAGATTCAAATTCGTTTAGCTCTATTATTTTATATGAACCTGTAAGCAGATGCTGTAATAGTTTCGATTTACCACCCGTAATACATATTTGTTTTATGCCATTGTTGTTTTTAATCCAATCTATTATTTTATGTTGTTCATGTGAATAAAATTTTTCAAAAGTTAATAGCTTTTTTTCGTTAAAATAAGCTATTTTCGTTAATGTGCCTCCAGCATCGATACCGATAGTACGTTCCATTTTCCTGCTCCTAACTACGTAATATGTTTTCCTATTTACTTAATTGGTTGAGAATAGATATTTCCAACTGATATAAGGAACACTTTAATCTGCTTGATATATTAATAGTTTTTCTATAGTTACAATAGGCTGGTCGTTTACAGTTGCAATACCTTTACCAAGAATAAAACCTCGGCGATTGCGCGTTAGCTCATAATGTAAATCAAGTTTATCACCGGGATATGCTTTTCCGTGGAATTCAACTCCATCTAAAGAGGAGAGAAATCCTAGTCCTTCAGAATCACTTGTATGTACAAATGCACTAAGCTGGGCAAGTGATTCTACAATTAACATATGAGGCATATGTTTTTGACTATCATTTATAAACCATTCGTTATTTGTAATGAGTTTATATCCTGTAACGGATTCACCTTGTTTTACATTTGTTACTTTATCAATCATTAAAAATGGATAACGATGGGGAAGCGTGTCTTTAATATGCATATGAAAGTACCTCCAATTAATAATACCCCTGCTAAAGTTAAGCAGGGGAGTGGGAACTAATTTTTAACTAATTCATCTACTTTTTCAAGGACGAAAATGCCGCTATTTCTAATATTTTCAACAACTTGTTGCAACACTTCTTTATCTTGAACGAGTGCAATACGTACGAAGCCTTCTCCATGAGGTCCAAATGCATGACCAGGTGTAACAACGACATTCGCACGATCCATTAATGCATAAGCGAAGTCTAGAGAAGTCCATCCTTGTGGAATTTCAGCCCAGACAAACATACTACCAGCTGGCTTATCGACATTCCAGCCAAATGTTCGGAATCCATCGACTAAAGTATCTCTCCGTTCTTGATAAATATCGCGGTTTTTCTCACAAAATGCAGCGCCATTTCTTAGTGCTACAGATGCCGCTTTTTGAATTGGTAAAAATACACCGTAATCGGTATTAGATTTAAATTGAGTAAGTGCACGAACAATTTCTTCGTTTCCAATCATATATCCAATACGGCTACCTGCTAAACTATAACTTTTTGACAAAGAATTGATTTCTACACCAACTTCTTTAGCACCAGGTACAGAGAGAAAGCTAATTGGCTTATTACCATCGAAATAAAATTCAGCATAAGCAAAATCATGGACAACGATAATATTATGCTTTTTCGCGAATGCGATTACTTCTTTAAAGAAATCTTCATGAGCCATTGCTGGAACGGGATTCCCTGGGAAGTTTAAAATCATCATCTTCGCTTGATCGGCAATTTCTTCAGGGATGACTTCTAAGTCTGGTAAGAAATCATTCTCTTTCTTTAAAGGCATGTAGTAAGATGTTGCACCAGCCATTTGAATACCTGTTTCATAAGCTGTATATCCTGGATCAGGAACTAATATAATATCACCTGGATTTGCATAAACCATAGGTAAATGAACGAGCCCGTCTTGTGAACCCATTAATAATAAAACTTCTTTATCCGCATTTAATAAAACGTTATGAGTGTTGTTGTAATATTCAGTTACAGCTTCGTGAAATTCTTGAATACCTGATAATGTATACCCATAGCTCTCTTTTTCACTCGCTGTATGTACCATTGTTTCTCTTACAAAATCAGCGGGCGGCATATCAGGATTTCCGATGCTCAAATCAATCATGTTATGACCTGCTGCAATTTTTTCTTTTTTATAGGCTCCTAATTCACTAAATATAGAAGATTGGAATGCTTTCATTCTAGTTGCTAACGTGTAAGTCATCAAAACCCCTCCTAAAAACAGTGCTTTCATTCTGCGTTTTTAATTATTCTGAAAACACATGTTTACATTTTATCATTTTTTTATGAAAATTAAAACGATTGACAAATTTAGAGGGAGGATTAGCCTATTTTGAAAAGTAACGATGTAAATAGCGTAGATATATTAATTGAAATGTGTATTATATGATTCATTTTATATAACTTAAGGTATTTTCTAGCTTTTATTAAGTATATTTCTCATGTTTTGAATGAAAAAGAATACGAAAACAAGGACTATTTTTGCGGACGATTTCTAAAGTGAAATAACGCAGAAAATATTTTCTGCGTCTCCTCTGAAATGTAATCATTTCTTTTTATATGTGCATAATTTTTCGGCTGTCAAAAAGTATACATTTAATGTACCGTCGGCAACTTTTAAAGTTTGGTCCGATGTAAATGAATTACCATAATCAATGTGATATACATTAGAATTTTTGACAAATGAGCCTTTATATAAATCGTCTTTATTCTTTGTTGTTTGCATTTCTACTAAATTTTGCACAATTTCCTCTTTATTTTCTTTTTTGACAACTGTTTCAAATTTATAATATACAGGGCATTCACCTTTTTTATTGTCAACGACTTCCCAAGAACCGTATATATCGTTATTGCTGCATCCACTAAGTAGGATGATTAGTATAGGAATTGTAAGTAGAACCTTTTTCATTTTGTGCTCCTTTCTTTTAAATTTGAATAAACGTGCGAATACGATAGGGATATTATAATAAATAAAGTTTAAATTTTTTTAAAGAATTATTTAATTTCATATAAAAATTTAGGAGAAATTAAATAAGCATGAATCTAGTGTAAAGTCAGATTCATGCTAGTACTATAGCCTATGTTATGTCTTTTTTGAGGATAAATAAAGAGGAAAGCAGAATCACTATTCCATTTAATATATATACGCTTGCGGTCATAAAGGCTAACGTACCTGCGCCAAATCCTGCTTTATCGAATATAGAAGCAAATGTTGCGATAGTCAAAAAGATAATGGGAGTCAGTAGTAAAAATATGAAACCTGCCACGATTCTTTTTTTAAAACTATGTCCAGATAAGGAAATGGCTAAAAAGTTTAGGATGCTAAACAGAGCAATTGCAAAGAGCAGGACAATAAATACTTCGATGCCATCAGACATTTTACCACTCCTTTTATAAAGAGTACTTTTTATAATCTATTCGAAATAAAAGGGGGATACTCCTTTAGGTAATTTCAATAAACGTAATAAATAGGCGTATTATAAAACAAAGAAGTATGGATTCAATATTAGACCCATACTTCTTTGTTTATTTTATAAATTTGCAGATTGCGAATGCTGTTTTTCATAATGTTTCTGCTTAGAAAGGGAAATAGAAATAATCAATAATGAAACGACTCCAAAGATGAGAACCATATATTGTAACCCAATTGTATCTAAGAAGAAGCCTGTGCCAAGTAAGACGATTTGGAACATAACCCTCTCAAACATATTACGGAATGAGAAGAGGCGACCGTGATAACTTTTTTCCACTTTCGTTTGGAAAATCGTCGACATAATAGGGAAGAAGCAGCCAACACTAAACCCAAACAAACCAAATGATGTAAGAGCCATCCATTTTATATCGCTAAAGAACAATGACAGATGTGCAAAAGCAGTACAAACTGCGAAGAAATATAGTAATTTTTCAGGTTTGAAATGATCAGATAGACGTTTAATTACGAAGGCACCTAACATAAATGCGACACCTTCAATTGTATATATGAACCCTTTAATCGTAGGATCATGTTGCATTTCGCTAATGTTAATAACCATTAAATTAAACCCAGCTATAAATAATAGAGGGATGATACTTAATATAAGTGCTGTAAAAGCAATAGGAATTCCTTTTAAAATACGAAATACTTCCATAAAGCTATTATCTTTTGCAGCTTGTTTACTTGGTGTTGTTGATTTCTTGTCTTCGAATTGTAGGAAGAAAGTCGAGAGGAATAATAAGGCGTATGCTGCCATTGAGAAGGCATACATGTACTGTAAACTCATCACAACTAAAAGAATTCCACCTAGTGAAGTGCCTGCAATACGAGCAATTGTACCAACATTCATATGTACACCGTTCATTTGTAATAACTCATGCTCACGTACGATGAGTGGAATTACAGATTGTAATGCAGGGAAATAAAATGCTGCTGAAATTTGAAGAGCAACCATAAATGCGATCATAAATGCGATACTTTCAAATTGAATAGCAAAAAACATGAAAATAACACTTAAAACTCGACCAAACCCAGCGTAAAGAAGAACTTTTTTCTTTTCATACTGATCGATGACACGGCCAGCCATAGGTCCAACTAGAACACCGGCTAATAGTCCGATAAATAATATAACTGATTTCATGAAATCAGAAGGGACATATTTTTGCATAAATTCAAGGTTGCCAAGAATACCAAGCCATAATCCTAGACCTGCAATAAACTCCCCAATTAGAACAATCCAAACGTTTTTATTACGCCACATAACATAAAACCTCTCCGTCTTTTAAAAATGAAAAACTCGTATATAAAACCTCCTTATTTATGCACTATTTTCATACGAACTTTTTTAGAGTCAGAGTCTATATTACGTGTTTCATAATTGGATTTCAATCTTTTTGATTTGTCAAAAATTTGATGTGTTAATTGATGAAATAAGTGAATCAAAACGTAAAAAATTTATGATTAAAGCTAATAGAAAGTAAGGATACATATAAAAAAGCAAGAACGTATAACTACGCCTCGCTTTTCTCAAGTACAAAATTAAATATTAGATTCACTTAGCAACATTTACGCTCTTGTCCAATAGCTAAAGCGCTAAAAGATAGTGGGCCAACAACTTCTGCACTTGCACCACTAGTAAGGTTTTCAACAGTTAATGAATATTCGTGTGTTCCACTGCTAACGTTTTGATCTATAGCTTGAAATGTTTGTACGTAGAATTGTTCAGAATCTGTAGATTCAATACCTACTTGTGCATTAAAAATTTCAATGTTATCACGGAAAATTCGGAATAAAACTTGTGAAGTCTCAGTTATACCTTCTACACCAATTGTAGCGATTAATTCTACTCGATTATTACGTGAATCTCTACTTGAAATTCTCAATTTCAAATTTGCTAAAATTGCTTTATTTGGAGAAGCTGGGATTGCAAAAGTTGTTTCACCAGTTTTACTTATAGGCTGAGTAGCTTGGTAATCAATGATATGAGTCATATTCTTCACCTCCTCATATACTAGAATATGAAAATAGTGAAGAATTAGCTTGGACAAATACTGGATTATTTAATAGAGTCAACAATAATTATTGAAAAGAAGAAATTCACATAAAAGCATTAAGAATATATCACAATAAGATGATATTTTTCTTAATGCTTTTTGTAATTAAGCAGAATATTCTTCTTTACGTACTTCAAAAAATTCATTACGTCGCAAGTAATTATAAATTTTCTCTGAAACCTCTTCTTCTTCAGACACTAAGAAACGATGATCAAAAGCGTAGAAAGATTGACCTTTAATTAATTTTACGTAATACATATTAAACGCCTCCTGACACTAGATTATTACTTGCTTCATATTATGATGGCCTATATGTCTGCTAAAAATACTTGGAGTTTCAAAGGGGATAAGTAAAGGGATAAAAGAGCTTACAATTCTGTAAGGTTTATGTCACCTTTTTCGATAGTTTGTATTTACCAATTTCTTCTATAATGCAAATAGGTTACATAAAATAAGGGGGTAAAAAGATGGATGAAATACTTGGAGAAGTTGTAGCTGGTATTTGTGAATTTGTAGTGGAAGTAACAGCAGATGCTATAGGAAATTTAGTTTCTGGAAATGATGAGGAAAAAGAAACATTATAATAATTTGTAAAAGAATAAAGTTGATCAAATTATAAAGGCTGATTTCTAAAGGGAAATCAGCTTTTTTATTTTTCACATTATATTAACTTAATTTGAATATTCATTTGTTATCATATTTAAGAAGCCTATATAAGGAGGTGAATAAACAAATATGTCGAATTCAGGGCCTGATTTATCTGTTTCTCGTTTGATTGTGGTAAATATAGAGGAAAAAGAATATCATTTTATTGTTCGTGAACATCCGATTGTAGGGAAATTTATATCGCTATTTGAAAATGGGAAAGAATACGGTTTAATAGATAAACAAATCGCTAATAAAGATAAATTTATTACATCGGAGCTTACTAAGTTAGATTATTTTAATATAGATGTTTTATATCTTACACCTGGGTGGATATGGATTGGTATGGATCAATTTGGTTTACATGCTCGTGAGGCTACTTATAACGAAGTAGATGTTATTATGAAGTTGAAAGAGGATTTATATTATATAGATATATACGAAGAAATAAAAATGTAGTAAATATTTATTCAGGTTAGGGGGGAAGTTCCCATAGCCTTTTTTTTGTTTAATAATAAAATGCAAAATTATATTATTTTAATGAAAGGTAAATATGATAAGAAGTGAGATGAAAAGAGGATTTGAAAATACATTAAGAGAATTGTAATAATTATATGAGTCGTATATGTAAATAACAATAGAAAGAAGATGATAATATGAGTAAAGAAGAGCTTGTGAAAAAACAGTTTGGCAGCAATGCAGATAAATATGTAAATAGTAAAATACATGCTAAAGGACTGGATTTACAATATGTAGTTCAACAAGTTGAGTCTCGTCATAATAATCGTCTTCTTGATGTTGCTACTGGTGGCGGGCATGTGGCAAATATGTTAGCACCTATGTTTGAAGAAGTAGTTGCACTTGATTTAACAGAACAGATGTTAGAAAAAGCAAAAGTTTTTATAAAGCAGAATGGTCATGAAAATGTATCTTTTGTAGCAGGAAATGCAGAGAATTTACCATTTGCAGACCATTTTTTTGATACAATTACATGCCGGATTGCAGCCCATCATTTTACGAGTCCGGCTCAATTTATTTATGAAGTAAATCGTACGTTGGAGGATAATGGATTATTCATCTTAATAGATAATGTTTCGCCAGAAAATAATGAATATGATACATTTTATAATTTTATAGAAAAAAAGCGTGACCCAAGTCATGAACGAGCTCTAAAAAAGACAGAATGGCTTACTTTATTAGAAAAAAATGGTTTGCAAATGCAGTCATGTCTTACTTTTGATAAGAAGTTTGATTTTGACTGGTGGTGTAATATGATGGATGTCCCTTTACAAAAGCGTGAAAAATTAACAGAATGTATGATGAAAGCACCAAACGAAATGAAGGAATATTTTAATATTCAATTTAAAAATAATAAAGTAGAATCGTTCTATACTGAAATGGCTATGTTTATATGTAAAAAAAGTATAACGTTAAAAAGATAAATGTGTTGCAGTCTTTCTGAAGTACGATATACTTAGTACAGAGAAACTGAGAATTGAGGAATAGTTATAATGATTCGTGTACGCATTGAAGGTACTGAGGAAGAAATGCTTGAATTTATGGGGGAAATGCCAGACATTCCTGGATTTGAAAAGACACATATGAGAGAGCCGAGAAAAGGAAATAACCCGAAATACGATTCAAGTAAAAATGTACTTGCATATTTGTCTTATAAAAAGATTGAAGTCGCCAATAAATAGGCGGCTTTTTTAGTTTGCGCTGTTTCACCGCCTTGTCTTTTTCACATAATAATAATAGTAGATTATGCTGAAGAGGGGTGAGAATAGTTAATAAGAAAATTATCTTTTTTGGAGACTTTGGTATTGATGACGCCGTAGCGTTAATTTATGCAAATAAAACATGTAAATTAGATATTCTAGGTATTGTTGCTGAGTACGGGAATGTATCACGAGATATCGTTACGGAAAATGTTTATTTTTTAGAAAGGTACTATGCTACACAAGTGAAAATTATTGAAGGTGCGAGTAGACCGATGACAGCTGAAGAGCCTTTGTTTTTCCCTGAAATCCACGGGGATCACGGTTTAGGTCCTATTATTCCACCTGAGATGAGAATTTGTAAACGAGAAAATTTTTGTGAATTAATCAAATTAATCGAACCTTGTCCAGAAGATATTATAATTGTGGCGACAGGGAGACTAACGACGCTTGCTACGTTATTTTTATTGTATCCAAATATAATGGATCGTATTTGTTCGTATTATATAATGGGCGGCGCTTTCCTATTTCCAGGTAATGTTACACCAGTATCTGAAGCGAATTTTTATGGTGATCCAATTGCAGCAAATATTGTTATGAAATATGCGAAAAACGCTAGCATATACCCGTTAAATGTAACACAGGGCGCGCTTATAACACCTGAAATGGCCAATATAATAGATAAACAAGGAACTGGACAGGCGAAACTCATTAAACCAATGATTGATTTTTATTATGAGAACTTTTATAAAAAAGAATATCCGGGTATTGGTGGGAGTCCTATACACGATTTATTACCGTTTATCTCGTTTATAAATGAAAGTATTTTCGAATATAAAAAATCGGCAGTGTGGATTAGTACGACAAATGATGTGACTAGGGGCCAAAGTGTAGCAGACTTTAGAAAAATAGCTGAGCCAACAAGGTTTGATAATCGGCCGATTCAAAGAATTGCTGTTGGTTTTAACTATGCAGCTTTTAAAGAAGAGTTTATGCGAACAATATTGAAGCCAGATTGTCCTTAATGTGTGTAATAACAAGTCGGATAAATCGTTAGTTCAAAAAAAGGTTTAATCTGTGTGTATTATTCTCAAAAATCTTAAAGTTGAACAACATGAATAACTTATGAAAAATGTCACATAACTAATGGTAAGCAATTGTTTCTAATTATATTTTGATTGGTGAAATGCAAAGGAGGTTATTATATGATTTGGTCTTTAATCGTCGGTGGTATATTAGGATGGCTTGCGAGCTTAATTACTGGAAAGGACGTACCTGGTGGTGTAATTGGTAATATTATTGCTGGTATTATCGGTTCTTGGGTTGGTTCGAAATTACTTGGTAGTTTTGGTCCAGTCATTGGCGGATATGCAATTATTCCAGCTTTAATCGGTGCGATCATCTTAATTTTCATCGTAAGCTTCTTATTACGAGCAATGCGAAAATGAATGTAAGGACTGTTTACATTTGTAAGCAGTCCTTTTTATATGTTATGCTAGTATTATACAATCAGGAGGTGTCAGCATTGAAAACATTCACAGTAAATTTCCATCAAGAAGATAATGCTAAAGCGACAACAGTACATAAATTAAGTGAAGAGGACTTTAACAAAGCAACAGAAAAAGGCACTCGTCATCTATTTGATTTAGATACAAACGTTGGATTCTTCGTATTCTTTGACGCAGAAGATGCAGAAGGAAACGATCAATACTTAATGTTACAATACGAAGGTGATCATGAAGAGCCAACTGCGTGCTACGGATTTGATTTAAAACTATACTATCAATTTTTAGCACTGTACTTAAACGATCTTGAGTTCCAAGGTGAAACAGATGAGGAAGAGGAAGAATACGGTCCAATTCATCATTTAGCGCATTTACTTTATCATATTGTTGAAGATGGTAAATCAATCGAAGTGTAATATACATATTTGAAGCTGCCCTTTTTGGGCAGCTTTTTTATATGACATTGGAATGGTGTACTGTGAGCTAAATAAAGTGAAACTTTAATCAGTGGGGGGTGTTCATCCCCACTGATTATCAGCCCTCACCAATCGGGCTTTTACGGACAGCAGAGCCCCCACCTAACTTCTTTGTTTCCGCTGAATTTTGAGGTGGGGATCTTACTGCCCGGCAAATAGCGGGATAAATTAATAATAGAAATCTATTTATTACTTTCATGTTAGCATCGTAAAACACCTGTTATAATGATTGTAATTAAATTCATGGAGGCTAATTCTATGCTTGTAGATGTAAAAGCTTTTATTAAAGCTGCAGGTTTAACATGTATTTCATCATTAAGTGGAGATAACACGTTTGCTTATAATTTTGAAACTGTAAAAAATACTATCGCTACATTTTTTAAGAAGCTAAGATTTACCGTATAATTTTATTTCAATCAGTAGGAAAAGAGTAATCACTTCCTACTGGTTTTTTTCTGTTTCAAGGAGCTGTTGTGAGAGCATGTTTTAAGTTATAGATAGAGGATATTATCATTGAGAAGAGAAGGTTTAAATAAGGAGATGAAAATGGTTTCGTTTATCAAGAGGTAGTTACTTCGGATATAACAGACTTGGTTACTTTTTAGAAACAGCTTTTGTAATATATTTTGTACAAGCTTTTGGAGAGAGTGAAGCACTGACTTTTTGGAACAAACATAATTTGAAAAGTAATGTAATGGGTTGGTTAACGAAATGAATAAGATGCAATAGGGGGTAAAAATGATGAAAATATATTTAAAAATAGTTATGTTATTTTTGGTGTTTACATGTATGTTTGCGCTAGTCGCATGTAAAGGGACAGACGAAAAAAAGGAAACAAATCCAACCTCGGAAAATAATAAAAATGAACAAAGTAATTTTTCAGAAGAACAGAAAAATCCTGAAGCAAAACCAAGCAATGAAAAAACAACAAAACCATCGCCTGACCCAGATTCGAAAAATAGAACACTTAATCAAAAATCAATTAACCACGTTAAAGATTTGTTTGAACTCGCAAAAGAAGGAAAAGTACCTAATGTACCATTTGGAGCCCATACAGGGGATATTGAAGAAATTGAAAAAGCGTGGGGGAAAGCAAATAAAACCGAATATGCAGGGAACGGAATGTACGCAACTTTTACAAATAAAAATATTGTTTTCGGATTTAATAAAGGGTCACAAGTTTTTGATGTACGCTCATATCATGCAGAACTAAAATTGATTACATTACAAGAAATTGAAAAAGCATTAGGAAAACCATCTTCAGTTAAAGAGAATGGTGAAGATAAAATATATGTATACAAAGTAAATAACCAGTATGAGCTGAAATTTGTCATTCCAAAATCGACTGGTAAGGTAGATCATATTTCTGTATTTTCACCAGAGGATAGTATTAATAAAATGGCAGGATAAGAAATTAAGTGATTTCAAAAACACCTCACTTTCCTTAAGTGAGGTGTTTTTAGTTGTAAATAAGGAACGTCTCCTGCCATATAAAACATACTTTCATACGCGAAATACTTCACTTTTGTTTTTTAATATTCATCCAACAAGAAATATTGATCTACTGAAAAAGTAGTAACCTATAAATTATGTGTAGGCTGGTTCATGATTTTTTTACGTTCTAAATTTTGAACAAACAGTGCTTGAACAATACCTCCAATTAATAAGAAACTAGCACAAATATAAAACAGCATACTTCCATTTAACTTACTTAATAAAACTGCACCAATAACTGGTCCGCACGTTCGAGATATATCCCAGTGTATACCGTAAATTGAAAAATATAAACCACGTTTATTGTGAGGTGCAATTTCTGAAACGAATCGTAACAAGTGGTTTAGAGCAATACTTTCTCCAATGACTAAAAAGAGTAAGGTGAAGAATAACGACAATATCGTCGTTGAATAACTAAAGCCAACTGCAGCTATTGTATAGCAGGCGTAAGAAATAAGGATGATTTTCGCCATAGAAAATCGTTCAGACCATTTTACGAGGAAGATTTGTAGTATGATTTCCAAAATGGCTTTGCATGTTGAAATAAATGCGAGTATGAATACGAGATTAGGAAATACATGTTCTGCAAAAATACGATAATTCGTCTCAGTTTGTGCATAAAAAAAGCTAATAGGAAGTGTAGAAACCATAAGACCGAATATGGCATAATGTTTAAAAATAAATTGCTTTGGTGAACTTGCCTCAACTGTTTGTTTCGACTTACTCATAGGTGGAACGGTTTCTGGGAGCTGGGTCCAAACAACAACGGCATATATCGTAAGGGTTACACTTTGCACGATAAATAAATATTCTGGGTGAGTATTATAAAAACATGCACCGATTAAAGGGCCGACTACGGATCCAATTGCTCCCATCGTTTGTAGGAGAGCAAAAATTTCTGCTTGCTGCTCTTGTTTTGTTAAATCAGCAATTTGTGCACGCTGAGCTGGAATGTATAAGGAACGGCCAATACCATTAATGACATATAACAGTGCAAATATAAAAACAGATTGAGCGAAAACGAAACTGCCGATTGCAACACCTTGTAGTAATAATCCGAGTAACATAATCTTTTTTCGGCCATATTTATCAGTAATTCCTCCAGCAATAGGTGTAAATAAAATGTCTGAAAGTGGCTGTAATCCGAAAATTAGCATAGTTATTATTACATTGCCGTTTAACATTTTATTGACGTAAATAATCATAATGAGAGCTAACATAGATTCAGTCGTTCGGGTTAATAATTCACCACACAATCTAATAAAAATAGGTTTATTGTAACGAAGTAAGAGATAATTCAATATTAATTCCTCCTTTCTATATTGAAATGATAAGATGAAAGGAGAGTTGGAAAAAGGGTAGAGACTATAGGGAGGATTTTTCACCTTTTAGGGGGAGTATGATGTTTATTTTAGATCAATACATTGAACTATGGATTGCTTATGGAAAAGGAAAAAAAGAGGGAGAACGATTGGAAGTAACAGTGCAAAATATATCTGGTACATTATTTTGTACAGAGCGCAATAGTAAATTAATTATAAAAAAATTAGATGAGTTAAATTGGATCAAGTGGTTTCCAGGTCGCGGCAGAGGAAATCGGTCTAAGTTAATATTTCAAAAGCACCCGATGTCTTTAATTTTAGATAGAGGAAAAGAAATAACGAAAAAAGGGGATGTGAAAAGCGGAAGTATATTTGTGGAACGCTATAGCTCACATTTTCCATCAGTAAAGGGAGAATATCATTCCTGGGTGGATTCAATATTTGGTCATAAGGTTGAAATGACATCTGAAGGGAGAAGAGATGTACTCCGGTTGCAAGTACAAATGAATTTAGATATCACATTAGATCCTGTATACGCTACAATGCGTTCAGAATGCCATATGGTAAAACATATATTCGACACACTCGTGTATGTAGACGGTAATACAAACATTATAGAGCCAAGACTTGCATTTCACTGGGAATATAATGACGCTGAAAAAATATGGACGTTTTACTTACGAAAAGGAGTTCACTTTCATAATGGAAAACAACTTACTGCACATGATGTTATATACTCGTTGAATCGATTTATGAAGCTGGAAAATAATGCACACGCATGGATGTTACAACACGTTGAAAATATCCGTTCAGTGGATGACTACGTTTTCGAAATTCAATTACATACGGAAAATCGAATGTTTTTACATATGCTAAGTGCAGAACAGTGTTCTATCGTGAATGAAGATGAAGCAGGAGAGCTAATTGGAACAGGGCCTTTTCAATTATATAAAAGTAATGAAAATCTGTTCATTTTAGAAGGACATCCTTTATATTTTCGTGAAAGACCTTTTTTAGATCGTATTGAGTTGTGGAATGTAGAACAAGGTGTAAGTACATACGATGTTTTAGTAAAGGCGCAGTATAAAGATAAAGAAAAACATAATAAAGAATTGTCTCGGCTTGAGTCGAACGTGACATATATAACATGTAATCTTACGAAAGAAGGACCAATGCAAGATGCGTTATTTCGGAAAGCGTTATATAACATCATTCATGGTTATACAATCGTTCAAGAACTCGGCGGAGAACGTGGAGAAGTGGCAAAAAAACTAATATTAGCAGGTGAAAGCATTGTAGAGATTGAGGAAGATGTAGAAAGTTTAATTAAAAGGAGTACTTATCATAATGAAGTGCTACAACTCTACACATTTACAGGACGAGATCATGTTGAAGATGCACAGTGGATACAAAAAGAGTGTGCGAAATACGGGATTCGTGTAGAAAATAATTTTCTTGATATAGAAGAGCTATTGGAAGTAAGTACGATACAAAAGGCCGATATGATGCATGATAGTGCTACAATTAGTGAACGAATAGAAGATAGTCTATTATATATGTTTCTTACAAAAAATAGTTTTATTCATGGACAAAGCAGCATGGACTTTCATGAAAAGTTGTCTCCTTATTTTAGACAAGAAGAATTAGAGAAAAGAGTTACACTGTTACGCGATATCGAGGATACTTTGTTACGTCAAATTCATATTATTCCTTTATATCGTAATAAACAAGAGGTAAGTACACATGAAAAAGTTCAAAATATAATGATTAATTCACAAGGTTGGATTGATTTTTATAATATTTGGTTTAAGTCTTGATATATAAGGGCTTTTGCACATTTTCATAAGGTGTGTAAGAGCCTTTTTTGTATGTAGGAATAGGTTTGTTTTACACATTGTTACGCTACTTGTGATAAAAGTCTATTTACAGCGTAACAGTGTTATGTTACATTGTTATCAGGAAGGAGTGTTATACAGTTGAGTACAGATTTAATTTCAAAAAAAGATTTATTAGAACTAACTGGTATTTCATACGGACAGTTATATAGGTGGAAAAGAAAAAATTTAATTCCGGAAGATTGGTTTGTACGAAAATCAACGTTTACAGGTCAAGAGACATTTTTTCCGAAAGAAAAGATATTAGAGCGTATCGATAAAATCCAAACGATGAAAGAGGATTTATCACTTGATGAACTAGCGAACATGTTTTCGCCGAGTGTGAGAGAAATTCTTTTAACAAAGGAAGACATTTTATGCAAGGGGATTGCATCAGAACCAGTTTTACAATTTTTCATAGAACAAACGAATAAAAGAGCAGAGTTTCAATTTGTAGATATTCTTTATGTGTACATGTTAGAAGAATTACTACAATCAGGAGAGATTAGTTTAGAAGAAGGAAAAATGGTCTTGCAAGTTTTACGTGAAAATTATGAAGCAATTAAACATAAAACTTGTGACTTAATTATTGTCCGAAAGTTAGGTATTTCTACATGTTTATTGGTTTCAAACGTGGACGATTTAATTTTTGAAAAAGGCACCAAAATCGTTTTACGCGAAGCGATTATGAAATATACCGAAGCATTAAAAACTAAATTGTTGTAGTGGAGGAGAAAGTATGCGTACAGATAATTTGATTATAAATGGTTACGGTTCATCGAATGGTGGCGAGTTTCATAAAGTGCAATTAAACGGAAAAGGAACTGTGAATGGAAATGTTGAATGTGAGCAATTTGAATGTAACGGTTACGGTGCAGTTACTGGCGATTTGAAAAGTAGCAGTGCACGAATTAGCGGATCTGGTAAAGTTGATGGCACAGTTCATGCTGAAACGATGCGAATTGATGGAAAAGCAACAATTACGCAAAATGTAAAAGCAAACAGTTTAAAAATTGCAGGAAAAGGTACGATAGGTGGAAATGTCACTGGTGAAGAATTTAAAGTCAATGGTCAAGCTACAATTGACGGTAATTGTGAAGTGGATACTTTTTCTTCAGAAGGACAATTTACAATCGGTGGTTTATTAAGCGCAGATGAAATTAATATAAATATTCACGGTACATGTCGAGCGAAAGAAATTGGTGGTCAAACGATTAAAGTAAGACATAGATCAGGTACATTTAGTAGGCTATTTAAAACAGTATTTGGCTTGCAGTTAGAAGCTGAACTATTAGAAGGTGACAATATCGATATTGATTATGCTCACATAAGAACGGTAAGAGGAAACAATGTTACAGTAGGAGCAAACTGTGAGATTGAACTGATTGAATATACCGGTGTTCTTACTGTTGATAAAAATGCAAATGTAAAAGAAATTAAGCAGGTTTAACGAAAGGGAGAAATCAGTATGGAACATCCACATAGTCTCACAGTAAATGGTTCTGGTAATTCAGCAGGCGGAGATTATAATAAAGTGAAGATTCGCGGTGAAGGAACAATTACGAATGATATGAGTTGCAATGAGTTTAAAACGTACGGAACGAGTGATGTACGCGGTAATGTGAAAGTGAAAAACTATGTCGTGTATGGAGATAACGAAGTACAAGGAAATGTAGATGCGAAATATGTAAAAGTATATGGTAATACACAAATTCATGGTGATGCTCATATTGAAAAAACAAAAGTTAGAGGTATGATAAATATTGAAGGAAAGTTTTCAGGTGATTTCGTAGATGTAAAAGGTGCTTTAAATGTAAAGGGAGATATTGAAGTAGAAGATTTATCATTAACTGGTGGTCTTGAAAGTGATGGATTACTTAATGCTGAAAATATTCAAATCTCACTTCGTTATGAAGGCAGTAAGGTAAGAGAAATTGGTGGTAAAAAAATTACCGTTCGTAAAAAAGCGAGATTTATTCCTTTTACTAGTCATGCTGGAAACCTCCAAACTTCAATTGTTGAAGGAGATGATATCTATTTAGAACATACGATTGCTGAAGTTGTAAGAGGCAACAACGTCACAATTGGTCCTGGATGTGAAATTAGTGTTGTAGAATATCATACTAGTTTTAATCAAAAAGGTAATGCAGTCGTAAAAGAACATAAACAAATATAAGTAGTATGAGGGAGAGCAAGAGATATGGTTGAGAAGAATAATAAGCTCGGCTTTGTTGTGGCGGGCTTATTGCTAGGTATTTTAATGGCATCGATGGATAATACCATTGTTGTAACGGCGATGGGAACAATCGTTGGTGACTTAGGAGGCCTCGAAAACTTTGTATGGGTCGTTTCTGCCTATATGGTCGCAGAAATGGCAGGCATGCCGATTTTCGGTAAGCTATCAGATATGTATGGTAGAAAGAGATTCTTTATTTTCGGTTTAATCGTCTTTATGATTGGTTCGGCACTTTGTGGTACTGCTGAAAATATTACACAGTTAGGTATTTATCGTGCTATTCAAGGTATTGGCGGCGGGGCATTAGTGCCGATCGCGTTTACTATCGTTTTTGATATTTTTCCACCTGAAAAACGCGGGAAAATGGGTGGTTTATTCGGAGCTGTATTTGGATTATCTAGTATTTTCGGGCCATTACTTGGCGCATATATTACCGATTACATTAGCTGGCACTGGGTATTTTATATTAACTTACCACTTGGCGTTTTAGCACTTATTTTTATTACATTCTTTTATAAAGAATCACGCGTTCATAGAAAGCAAAAGATTGATTGGTTTGGCGCAATTACTTTAGTTGGTGCAGTAGTTTCTTTAATGTTTGCGCTTGAACTAGGCGGACAAAAATATGATTGGGATTCTAATTTCATTTTAAGCTTATTTGGTGGATTCGCTATTTTAATGATCGCATTCATTTTTATTGAACGAAAAGTAGAAGAACCAATCATTTCATTTGAGATGTTTAAGCAGCGCTTATTCGGAATGAGTACAATTATTGCTTTATGTTACGGTGCTGCATTTATGTCAGCAACTGTGTACATTCCGTTATTTATTCAAGGTGTATACGGTGGTACCGCAACAAACTCAGGATTATTACTTTTACCGATGATGTTAGGATCAGTCGTAACAGCGCAGTTAGGTGGATTTTTAACGACTAAGCTGAGCTACCGAAACATTATGATTATTTCTGCTGTTATTATGTTAATCGGATTATTCTTATTAAGTACATTAACGCCAGAAACAAGTCGTGCATTATTAACGGTTTATATGATTATTATCGGATTTGGAGTAGGTTTCTCATTCTCTGTACTAAGTATGGCTTCAATTCATAACTTCGGTATGGAACAGCGTGGATCTGCAACTTCAACGAGTAACTTCATTCGTTCATTAGGAATGACACTAGGTATTACAATCTTCGGAATGATCCAAAGAACAGGTTTCCAAGATCAATTAGAAGAAGCATTTAAAGGGATGAGCGGGGGAATGAATACAAAATTAGGGGATTCAAGAGCCATTTTATCAGAATCGGCAAGATCTCAAATCCCTCCGCAAATATTAGATAAGATTATTGACGCTCTTTCTAGTTCAATTGTTCAAACATTCATGTGGGCATTGGTACCAGCTGGATTAGCATTCATATTCATTTTCTTTATGGGAAATGAGCGTATGGTAATTAAGAAAGAACAAATGAATAAAAAGAGTGAAACATCAAAAGCGTAATGAAAAAGCTCCTTTCCAATTGGAAAGGAGCTTTTTCGTATGTACGGTGTTAGATTAGCCTTCGATAATTTCGTATTCTTCGTCTGCAAGTAATAAAATTTGCGTTTTCTTGCCTTTGTTTTGAACTTCGATTACATCGTATGCGCCTAAGTCTCTTACTTTGCTTTGAGAAGCGTTAACCATAACTTCAATAGAATCAATTAAGATATCTTCTTCAATATATGATTCAGGCAATGCCATATCTTCAGTATCTAATACACACGCATATAGATTTTGTAAATTTTCAGTAGTTGGGTTTTGTTCCTCAACATCAATGATATTTTTTACTGCATCCATATTTTCTTCTTTTGCTTGGTACACTTTAATTTTAGCCATAATTTTAATCTCCTTTATAACGTAATCGTAGAGGCTACACCTCATTATAACGTTTTTTTTATGAAAGATGAAATTGTTATATGTATTTATAGTAAAAATTATGTGTCCTTACTCAAAATTGGTGTAATTTCCATATAAATGTACGAGTAGGTAACGATAATGTTACGTTAAAGTTATATTGTCCAAACTTTTCTTATTTTCTTCTCATATATATGTAGTAGCAATTCTATATAGAGAAGGGATGGAGTGTAAGTGGGTTGTGAACCGAGAGTTTCTAGAGATTTTGTTCAAGTACCTGAACTGGTAGGTTTTCGATTACTTTTATCACATCCAGCTGGAGACCCTTTAAACTACGGATTATTATTTATTAATTTTCCTGATACGATTTTTATTTTTATATTGGCATCAAACGGATACCTTTCCATTTCGAACTGTTTAAAAATAGAGGGCGGAACTGGTGATGCCGAAATAGAAGAGATAAAAAAATGATAGAGGATGACGTTAACACGTACAAATCAGTTGTTAAATTGACTAAAGTATATAAGAACGGTGAGACGGAATCTTTTATTTATAAAAATGAGTTATAATACATGTATTTAAATGCACCCTCAAACTATTGTTGAGGGTTGTTACATAATTAATTATGTTGGTCCTTCAAACCGTTTGTTAACGGGTAAGAAATATATTTATTGTTGACTTATTTTATATGTTGATCATTTCATAGTTAGTAGATGTTATAATCATTTTATGTTTACTGATATTTTATAAATATTCGAAGTTTTAATTTAATAGTCAATTGCTTTTATGATGAACAGGTGGGTATGTATATGAATACGAATTATGGAGCGCTCATGAAAATGTTAAGAGTAGTTGATTCTAAAGAAGGCGGGAATGTAAATGATATATGAAGCGAATATACATACAAGAAAAAAACTAGTTTCTATGTTTGAGGATTTCAATAACGTTGTTTTACTTTCTTATTTACAAGGGCATATGGGTACTGCTTGGGTAAATGACCTTGAAAATCCAAAAGTAGCACAAGTTACGGTAGGGATTTTTACATTTTACGCTGGAGACCCAAATACGAAAGAAACAGAAGAGTTATTACGTAATATTCCAGAAAGAATTTTAGTTATCGTAAATAGTGAAGAGTGGAAACAACGCTTAGAAACATTCCATGAAAGAAAAATAGATAAGTTTTTACGTTATAAATTCAAACGAAATCCAGAAGTTTTTAATCGTTCAAAATTACAATCTTTTATATCAGCACTTCCAAAAGAATATGAGTTAAGAAGAATAGATGAGCATATCGCAAATAGCCCCAAATTACATAAGATATCTGAAGATTTTACAAGTCAATTTCATTCGATAGAAGATTATATAAACCGTGGTATAGGTTATAGCATTTTATATAATGGAGAAGTTGTATGCGGTGCATCCTCCTATAGTATTTATAATGATGGGATTGAAATTGAAGTTGCGACTGATCACAATCATAGAAGAGAGGGCTTGGCAACTGTAGTTAGTGCAGCTATTATATTGGATTGCTTAGAAAATGGAAAGTATCCAAACTGGGACGCAGCGAATACTACATCTGCTAAACTAGCAGAAAAGTTAGGATATGAATTTGATAAGGCATATGATACTTATTTTGTAGATAATAGATGAGTGAAGGAGTTACATACTAAAAAATACATGCGCCCTAGTACGTAAGTCTAGGGCGCATGTATTAGTTGGTAAATATCTTCATGACAATTTTATCACATTTTATCTTTTGAATGTTTGGAATTAAAGATATTTATGTGACTTTTTGAAAAAATAAAAGAGCAGTTAGCAAAAGCCAACTGCTCTTCTCCAAGGGGGAATGGAGAAATACAATCATGTTACCTATAGTATTGACAGAACATTGAGTTTTAATCAGCCATTTATAAAAGGAGAGATAAAATATCTTTGATTAATCCTTAGCTCCGATTAGGAGTACTGATAGAAAAACGATTGAGAATATATTTTTTTATTACATTTACAATTTGAAGAGTAGAACGTGTTTATCGTAATTCTCCAAACACCAATTATATTTTTTTAGAATAATTGGATGGACTGCTTCTTTCGTAGTATTGACTTCAGTATATCCATATTTCTTATAAAAGTTTTCTAATTCCTCAAAAGGAAGACAATATACATTTTGTATTTGTGATTTTTTTGCAGTTTCTACTAAAAATAAAACAAGCTCACCAGCTAATTGTAGCCCTCTAAATTGAGGCAGAATAAAAATTCCGCCCATTTCTAAAGTATCTTCATCTATTTGGACTAATCGGCCAACGCCTGCATACTCGTTGTTATATGTAATAATTGCAACTTTATCTCTCTTTAAATCACTCCGTACAAATCCTATTGAGTCATATTGGTTATTAATCCATTCTAAATCGTTAGATGTGGCCAATTGAATACTCATATACATCCTCCTTCGGAATACTAGCGCTCTCTTCATTATATAGAACATAAGATACTATATTAAAAGAACCTTGAGATAGCACATTTGTTTAAGTTATTAGTTAAAAGTGTGGGATTGCTGGCATTGAAATGATGGCTTCACCAAACATAGGATAATAATCTTGTGAATTTAGTGTTACATAGTCAAAATAAAAATTAGTTTATGTGTTCGGTAACGCACGATTGTTTAAGTGTAGAGAAAATCATAGGGTTATTTTAATTAGTAGCTACTGTATTCATTGAAGCTATTAAGGAAATGTGGTAATCGCCAGCCCTAGTGATACAAATCATATTAGGATTTAGTAAAAAAAATTCTTCCTGAAAAAGAGGGGGATTAAAGATAAGAGCACTTCGAAAAGTGCCCTTCAGTAACGACTACTCATTCTAAAAAGAAAGGATGCAATATATCATATGAAGTTAAATGTATTTAAGTATGGGTCTTTTATATAAATGTGAAATAAAAGAGGGTTGTCTTCTTATTAGAAGGCAGCTTTTTGTTATTACAAAAAAGAATTAGAAATAAAATATAAATTCAGTTACTTGTCCAAACAATTTTTTTAAAAATACATAAAATGCTAGTAGTTAGCCAATATTTTTATATTGCTAATTTTTTAGACTAAAAGGGGTGATTTTATGTGTGATTGTGAAGTTTGTAGAAGAAAGAAAAAACGTGATCCATTAAATCGGGGTTCTGAACCAAAAAAACAGGATTCCGAATCAGTAAATTCTTATTCATTTAGTAAAAATGCAAATTTTTTAGAAGAAGCTATACAAACAGATGAAATCGATCAAGTTTCTGAGGAATATATTGAAATAGTAGATTCAGCAGATGTACAAGTTACTACTACAGATACAAAAGCTGCACTATCTATCCAAGCCGCGTTACAAGCAGCTATTGTGGTTGTAGTAAGTATTTCTATAGCAGATAGTGAAAAGGCAGATAAAATAACACAAGAATTGTTTCAAAAATCATCTATTAAACAAATTAATAGACAAAAAACATTTATTAAAAATTCCAGAAACGTAACCGTAACAACTACTGATACAGATATTGCAGTGAATATTCAAATTCTTCTTCAAATTTTATTAGCGTTACTAGTTAAACTAAACATTTTATAAAGTGTCTATCCTATTTATATTTAGCTATAAGGGTTCACTCTAAGTAAATATTTTTTGTTGTAATATGTGGTACAAGCTTGGACTTTCTCATTATGACTGAATTAATATTCAAGATTGATGGGAAATTAAGTGTGGAAAACTACACAATAACAAAGGTGAACCTATTATTTAACAGTGAATAAAACTTATATATGTGAAGTAAAGGAAAGCTGTCTTCGTATTAGAAGACAGCTTTTTGATTTTATTAGTAAAAAGCCGTGAAAATAAAAGATTAAGTTACTTGTCCAAGCAATTTTTATTTAAATGCATATAATGCTGGTAGTTATTTGAAATTTTTATATAAAACTGATAGGAGTGAATATTGTAAATGGATGATTTAAATAAATTTTCTTCCTTTAAGTTTGATAAGGATCAAAAGAATATAATTATAGACCTTTTACTCTCAGATATTTTTAATAGGCATGGGATAAATGAAGAAAAACTAAAAAATTTATCACCAGAAAAAAAGCAGCAAATTAAAAGTATTGTTTCTGAAATACAATCACAAGTTAATAATTATTTAGATTGAAAGGGGGTGAATGTATGAAAAAAACATGTCATTCAGAGGAAAATAAAAGGTGGAGTGCATTAGACTCCTCAAATCCTCATCCATCTTTTAAAAATGCTACCGTTTCAGAAGCTGCAGCACAAGAAAGTAAAACTTACCAAATTTCTGAAGAATCTATTACAATAGTTGATTCAGCAGATGTAGAAGTTACTACTACAGATACAAAAGCTGCGTTATCTATTCAAGCTGCATTACAAGCAGCTATCGTGGTTATAATAAGTATTTCTATAGCAGATAGTGAAAAAGCTGACCGTGTAGCACAAGAATTGTTTCAAAAATCATCTATTAAACAAATTAATAAACAAGAAACTGTTATTAGAAATTCTAGAAATGTTACAGTTACGACTACAGATACAGACATAGCAGTAAATGTTCAAATTCTTCTCCAAATTTTATTAGCTTTACTAGTAAAATTAAATATTTTATAAAATGTTTAACCTTATTTAGATATAGTGCATCTTACAGGTAAATATTCACTGTTTTAATTATAGTACAGGCTATAAATATTTATCATAACTGGACTAATATTCAACATCACCAAAGTATGAATGTAAACAAACAATGTGATGGAAAATAAAGTTTGGTTATTTTATGAAAATTGAAAAGTTAATATTAAGTTAAAGAAGTAAAATATACGGATACAAAATACTTATAAAATTACTCGTGTTATAGAAAAATAATAAGAAAAAGGTGTTTAAAATAGAATCATTTTCATTAATAGTTCAAGTTTTGAAGAATAGTGCATACAATATAAAGTGTTTTCCTTTCTTCATTTAAGTTTTACGTATATAATTTAAAAGTACTATTTTTATTTTATTATTTTATATTTATAACAGAATAGAGGTTTAAAAATGAGTGTTAAAATCATTACGGATAGTGCGGCGGATTTACCAGTAGAATTGCTGCAAGCATATGATATTGATTTAATTCCACTCCGTGTATATGATGAAGCAGAAACAGAGTATTTAGATGGAGTAACATTAGAGTCAGTTACATTATTACAAAAAATGA
Source organism: Bacillus sp. JAS24-2 (assembly GCF_008274905.1). Taxonomy (NCBI): domain Bacteria; kingdom Bacillati; phylum Bacillota; class Bacilli; order Caryophanales; family Bacillaceae; genus Bacillus; species Bacillus sp. JAS24-2. The sequence continues at coordinate 2,695,445 of NZ_CP031068.1, read as the reverse complement.
GAGAAGGCGCTGTTTATAGAACATCATTGCCTTCACTTGAAACTTTCCAAGAAAAATTTGTTTCTTATGCAAAAGAAGGTAATCCTTGTATATATTTAGCTTTTTCATCTGAACTGTCTGGTACATATCAATCATCAGTTGTCATTAAAGAGGAAGTAAAAGAAACATATGCAGATTTAGATTTAGAAATTATTGATACAAAATGTGCTTCGCTTGGTCAAGGTCTTGTCGTTTTAGAAGCTGCTAAAATGGCAAAAGACGGCGCATCAAAAGAAGATATTTTAAACCGTGTCGCTTTTCTAATGAACCATATGGAGCACATCTTCACTGTAGCTGACTTACAGTACCTTGTTAGAGGTGGACGTTTAAGTAAAGTAGCTGGTTTTATCGGTGGTTTACTAAACATTAAGCCTATCTTAAACGTGGAAGAAGGAAAACTTGTACCACTTGAAAAGGTAAGAGGGAAAAAGAAAGTATTAAGCCGAATTGTTGATATTATGGAAGAGCGTGGTAAAGACCTTAAAGGTCAAACAATCGGTATCACTCATGGTGATGACTTAGAAACAGCGGAAGCATTAAAATCATTAATTACGGAAAGATTCGGTTGTAAAGTATTTATCGTAAATACAATTGGTGCAGCAATCGGAGCACATACAGGACCTGGCGTTATAACGTTATTTTTCTTAAATGAAGTAGAGTAAAGGATTGATCATTTGATCAATCCTTTTTTCTTTAATCTGTGATTACCGGTCGATATGGTATTGGTGAAGATAAAATCTTTGAAGTTTTCCTATATGAATTGCTCTCTTGTAGAGGGAGTATTTTTTATATGTGGAATGATACTTAATGGTAGAAGAAAAGAGTATAAATAAGAATGTATTTGTAGGAATTTAAATATTTGAAGATATCAAAATTTTGCCATTTCATATATAATTGTGTGGGGAGAAATATCTGTAACTATTTGTAAAAATAGGAGGCGACTATAAAAATGCAAGAAATTGCTAGATGGGATTTAAATCGCTTGTATTTGAATGAGGATATTCTATTTCCAATTTTGGAGTTGAAAGAGAAATATTTTGTAACAAAAGATGTAGAGGTTCTTTCAAAGCTAATACAAGCTATTGAGAAAACAGAATACTATTTGTACTGTAGATCAGTTGAAGAAAGTGTACCATCTGACCTTACTAAATTGACCGTGAAAGTGAAGGAACTAAAAAATGAATTACAGCAAGTAATAAAACATAATGAAGTGGAAACTTCAGATAATACTAAGTTAATAAAAGATGAGCTTAATGCTTGGGAAAATATGTACATACAATTACGGGATAGGATAGAAATAGAGCACAATAATAAACAATTATCCTTTGGACAAGCAAATACTATTGCAATGAATAGTGATAATGAAAAGGAAAGATTAGAAGTATTCGAGTTACTTACAAGTACTTTACATAAGGAAAAAGAAATCTTTGCTACTGTATTAAATCAAATAGGGAGATTGCGTAATGCAAAGAGTAATGAAATAGAAGATAGAGAGATTTTAACACAATCTTTTCATGCGAATGGCATTTCAGAAACTGTATTATTCCAAATGTGGAATGCGACAGAAGAAAATCTTGATAAATTAGTAAGTGCTTTAAACGTGTATAAGAAAGGAAAAGCTTCAATTACATGGCATGAACTTATGACGGTAAAGGAAAGTAATGAGATCATGATTCCTTTTTCAGTAGCAATACAAAACGTTTATGATGCATGTAAGAATATTGATGAAGAATTAGCAGAATTTGCACGTAATGCGATAGAAAGTGGTTGGGTAGATGCTGAACCGAGAGAGAATAAACCACCAGGTGGGTTTTGTGCTCCATTTTTCAGTGAGAAAGAATCGAGAATTTCCATTCGTTATGATGGGAGTATAGATAGTGTAAGAGTGCTCGCTCATGAATTAGGACATGCTTGGCACTTTTATAATATGAGTTTTGAACAATCTACGTCTTTTTTAGATGATTATTTGCCAATGAGTACGGCTGAATCAGCATCTATTTTCTTTGAAACGGTACTCTTAAATTATCTAATTGAAACAACGGATAGTAAAGATACGAAAAAGTCATTACTTAGCTGGAAAATAAGAAATAGTTTTAATTATGTAATGGCAATACGAGCATCGTATCAGTTTGAAAAAACATTTTATGAAAAATGTAAAGAGGGTCCTTTAAGTGCTGATGAAATTGAGAAATTATCTATAATTGCACAAAAAGAAGCTTATGGAAAAGCTTTAAGTGAATACCAGCCGTTTGTATGGATGAAATATATTCAATTTTATATAGCAGATGTTCCTTTTTACAATTATCCATACACATTTGGATATTTAGTAAGTTTTAGCTTATTAGAAATAGCTCAAGAAGGTAAAAGTACTTTTCATTCGAAATATAAAGAGTTCTTACGAGAAACAGGAAAGGCTCCAGTAGAGGAGCTTATGAAAAAACATTTTGAAATAGATATAAGAAATTATGAATTTTGGAATAAAGCTTTTATTCAAATTTCTAAAGACATTGATGAATATTTGCAGCTTATGTAAGGGGAGAGTACAGTGGATCAGCAGTTTATAAAAGGTATACCTTTTTCAACTTTAGAATATGCAAAAGCTATAAGTTTATTAAAAGGTTGGCTACATGAACAACAAGAGAAACCAAGGTTTGTAGTAACTGCAAATCCTGAAATTGTTATGTCTGCAAAGGAAAATACGGAAAAATCAAAGGAATTTAAAAAGATGTTACTATCTGCGGATTTAATAACAGCGGATGGGATTGGTGTCATAATTGGCTCGAAAATATTAAAAGGAAGTTTGAAAGAACGTGTTACTGGGGCGGATTTAACTCACGATTTAATAAAATATTGTAACGACAATGAATATCGTGTCTTTCTTTTTGGAGCTGCGCCAGAAAGTAATAAAAAGGCATTAGAAAAATTAAATGAGCAGTTCCCAGGAGCACAATTTAAAGGACAGCATGGATTTGTAAATGGTGAAGAAATAGAGGAAATAAAAATGAAAATTAAGCAGTTCAAGCCGCATTTACTACTCGTAGGACTAGGTTCACCAAAACAAGAAGAGTTCATCTATGAAAACATACAAACATTAAACGTTCCGCTATCTATTGGTATCGGAGGCATGATTGATATAATATCTGGTACTGTAAAAAGAGCACCAAAAATGATGAGGGATACTGGAACTGAATGGCTGTATAGGTTACTCTCACAGCCGAAAAGATTAAAGAGACAACTTGTACTTCCGAAATTTTTATTATCGGTTATGTTAGAGAGAGTGAAAGGAATGCCAAGTTAAGAAAGGACAAGTAAGATGATAGAGCCGTTATCTAATGAAAAAGCTACAATGATTTTTCAAGAGTTGAAAGTAGAATGTGAAACTTTATTTGAATTTAAAATTCGAAATGCAATACCTATTCATCGTGGTTGGCTAAATTTGAAGTGGAAACTCGAAACGGATGCAGGGGATTTTGTATTAAAGCAATATAATCAAGAACGGTACAAAATGTATAACTCAGACCTTTTAATACAAGCATTACAACAACAGCAAAGATTACATAATAATGGTGTAAGTTGTCCAAAAGTATTAATTTATAAAAATAATGTAATGCATATATCAAAAAGTGATGAAAGATTTATAGTATTAGAACATAAGGAAGGTAGCTTAGTTTCACCAGGAAAAGTGAATCAAAAGGAAATTCACTCTCTTGGTCAGACGATAGGCTATATGCATAACTTGTTAAATGATGGCTCTTTAATAAAAGGAGAAAATCCTAAATTTGTTCCACCTACTAAAGAGGCGAGATTGAAACATTGGGAAGATAAAAGGAGAGAAGTAGAGAAACTAGGAAAAGAGCACATTCTCCCTTATATAAAATTACAACAAGAAGCAACACAATTGGTAAATACAGAACAATTTCATAATAGCCAAAGGGGATGGGTGCACCGTGATTTATGGGTAGATAATTTCTTGTTTCTTAATGATAAAGTATCAGCGATTCTTGATTTTGATCGCATGGATTACGATTATGTAGAGTTAGATATTGGCCGTGTAGTTATATCGTGCGCATTAAGTGACGGAGTATTAAATAAGAGTCTTGTTGCATCATTTTTAGAAGGGTACCGCAATGAAGTAGACTTTCCAGTAGGGAATATTGTTCGGGCAATTCAAATGCTTTGGTACATGGAGAGTACTTGGTGGATCCATGCCAATATGGATCAGCATAGTGTACCACCTTCACGCTTTGCAGATGAAATGAATTGGATAGCTGAAAATTATGGTGTATTACATAATATATTGGCTGACTTATAAATAAAGAGGAGACTACATACATGAACAGAATCGGCATTATTGGAGCAATGCAAATTGAAATAGATTTACTTTTAGAAAAACTAGTTATACAAGAGGAACAGACAATAGCGGGAATGCCTTTTTATATTGGAGAATTCATGGGAACAGAAGTAATTATTACACGTTCTGGTGTAGGGAAAGTAAATGCAGCTGCATGCGCGCAAACATTAATTCATAAATTTGATGTAGACTCTATCATTAATACGGGCGTTGCTGGTGGATTACATTCAGATGTAAAAGTCGGCGATATAGTTATTTCAACGAATGTTACTCATCATGATGTAAGTAAAACTCAAATGAAAAACTTATTTCCGTTCCAAGAAGAATTTATTGCAAGTAAGGAATTGGTAGAGTTAGCACGTAAAGCTTGTATTAGTAGTAGTTTACAGATTGCAGTTCATGAAGGAAGAATTGTCAGCGGTGAATGTTTTGTTGAAGATTCAAAGTTAAAGGCGAAATTAATAGACGAATACGCACCTCATTGTACAGAAATGGAAGGGGCAGCAATTGGACATGTTGCCTATATAAATGATATACCGTTTCTCATTATAAGATGTATTTCTGACAGCGCAAATGATGAAGCTCAAATTTCTTATGATGACTTCGCGAAAACTGCTGCGAATTATTGCTCAGAAATTATTATTGAGATGCTTAAAAATATATCTGGTAAAACCATAGTCCAAAAGGAGAGATAGGAATGTTACAAGCATTAATTTTTGATATGGATGGTACGTTATTTCAAACAGATAAAATTTTAGAATTATCATTAGATGATACTTTTGATCACTTAAGATCATTACAATTATGGGATACAGTAACACCAATTGATAAATATAGAGAAATTATGGGTGTGCCGTTACCGAAAGTTTGGGAAGCTTTATTACCGGACCATTCTATTGAAATAAGAGAACAAACAGATGCATATTTTTTAGATAGACTTATTGAAAACATAAAAAGCGGAAAAGGCGCTTTATATCCAAATGTAAAAGAAATATTTACATATATAAAAGAAAATAATTGTTCCATTTACATTGCTAGTAATGGTTTGAAAGAATATTTACGAGCAATCGTAACTTATTATGCTTTAGACAAGTGGGTGATTGAAACGTTTAGTATTGAACAAATACAATCGCTAAATAAAGGTGACTTAGTTAAAAGTATTATGAACAAATATGATATAAAAGAGGCAGCGGTAGTTGGTGACCGGCTATCTGATATAAATGCAGCGAAAGACAACGGTTTACTTGCAATTGGGTGTAATTTTGATTTTGCGCAAGAAGATGAACTTGCTCAGGCTGATGTAGTAATAGATGATTTAATGGAGTTGAAGGGGATATTACCTGCTGTACAGAGGTAAATAAAGTGTGTGCGTTTTTTGCCAAGTCCTATATGTCTTAGTTTATGGAGGGAATATGATTAAAAATAATTTTAAAATTAGTAATATTCCTGCGGTTTTATGGGGAGATAAGAGTGATAAAATTTTTATTGCAGTACATGGAAATATGTCAAATAAGGAAGATACAATTATTCAAATATTAGCTGAAGAAGCCAAACAAAAAGGTTATCAAGTATTAAGCTTTGATTTACCTGAGCATGGAGAAAGAAAAGATGATAATACGCCTTGCAAAGTACAGATTTGTGTTAGTGAATTATCTATAATTATGAATTATGCAAAAGAACATTGGAAAGAAATAAACGTGTTTGCATGTAGTATGGGAGCGTATTTTAGCCTTTTAGCTTATCAAAATGATGTGGTAGAAAAGGCATTATTTTTATCACCAGTAGTTAATATGGAACGAATTATCGAAAATATGATGAAATGGTTTAATGTAACACCAGAGCTTTTGCAAAAAGAAATGACTATAGAGACACCTATTGGTCAAAAGTTACATTGGGATTATTTATGCTATGTAAAAGAACATCCGATTAATACATGGAATATAGATACATATATTTTGTACGGAGCCAAGGATGAACTGTGTGAACTTGAAACTATTAACTATTTTACAGAAAAACATCGTTGTGAATTAGAAGTTATGGAGACGGGTGAACATTACTTTCATACCGAAGAACAGTTAAAGATATTTGAACAGTGGTTACACAAGCATATCGATTAACAAATTACAATTTATTTTGAACCTGTTAGAGAAGAATGAGAAATATATAAACTTATAGTATATTTGAGAGAATTTATAAATGGTGAATGTATACACTTAAACAAACACATGCTTTAATTCGATAAGAATTAAACAACTTTAAAGAGCCTTATCACACACTAGATTGTAGCAAGGCTCTTATATTTTCATAATAAAATTAATCAACTGTATTATCGATTTACATATGAAGTGAAGAATACGCACGCTATAAATTACATAAAGTAACAACCATAAAAATGCTCAGAATAAAAGATTCTCGAGCATTTTTATGTATTTTCATACTTAGGGGGAATGGACTTGAAAGATATACATATTCAACAAATAGAAAATTTAATGGAATATGAATTCAGTCATCTCGTTCAAGAAAGTGAAGAAGAAGGTTTTAATTTCCTTATAAGGCTAATAAATGAATATAAAAACAAAATAAATGTATTCAATAAAACTGGAGAATGTTTATATGGTGTTTTCCAAGGTGATATGTTAATTGGAGTTGGAGGTTTAAATGAGGATCCGTACACAAAAGACAATAAGATTGGGCGGTTAAGGAGATTTTATATTTCAAGGGATTATCGGCGTATAGGGTTAGGGAACTTATTATTAAACCAACTATTATGTCATGCGGAAAAATATTTTGAAGTGATTGTTTTACATACTGACACGAAGCAAGGTGATGTGTTTTATACTGCGAATGGATTTGTAAAAGGGGGATTATATAAGGGATCGAGTCACTACAAAGTATTATAGAGATTGCTATCCAAATAATAGCTACGAACAGTTTTTTTGTTGGTAAATCGATATATCTTAAAAATCGCTGATATATGAAGTTGCGATCCTTATATTAAAAGACAACTTTTATAATTTCATTTACTAAATTGTTATTATAAAAAAGAGCACCTTAGCTTTTAAAATTTAGCTTATAAGGTGACTCCTTTTCAGTCAATTATGTTTTAACCTTCATTTGTTTCAATAATAATCCTGGTTTACCTTTTACATAATAAAAATGCGGATTATTTTCATCATCATAAAGCATAATATAAGGCTTTTCTTTTAGTGGGAGTAGTATAAGTACTTCGTCTATTGTAGTGTGTAACCATTGATTAGTAATAGAAACCGGCTTAGATAAAGGGATTTTTATCATATAGCCATCTTTTGGAACGACATTTAAGTTTTTAAATGGACCAGTAATTGATTTAGCGTATTGAACTGCTTCTTTTTGGATTACTGGATCTAAAGATTGTTTTTGAATGACCATTTCTTTTTGACAATCAAATACTTCAATTTGTTGATTTGTATTTGCGAACGCATTTGTTGATAATAGAAATAGAAGAAGAGAAATGACCCCGATTTTTTTTATCATAGTACAACACCTCACCATTACTATCCCCTCAAAAGCTTTAAATATTTTTCTGTCACATTCATGTAACAAAGATGTTGTATGATACAATTGGTTTTTGTTTAAAAGCAATGGAGGAAAAAATATGAAAGTTTTAATTGCAGATGACGAACAAGATATGTTAAGGATTTTAAAAGCTTATTTTGAAAAAGAAGGCTTTGAAGTATTATTAGCGAAAGACGGAGAGGAAGCACTTCAAATATTTTATGATGAAAAAATTGATTTAGCTATTTTGGATTGGATGATGCCGAAACATAGTGGTATTACTGTCTGTCAGGAAATAAAAAAGAATTCAAGCGTAAAAGTATTAATGCTTACGGCGAAAAGTGAAAGTGAAGATGAATTAGCAGCGCTTCAAAGTGGGGCAGATGAGTACGTAAAAAAACCATTTCATCCAGGAGTACTAATTACACGAGCGAAAAAACTTATTCAGCATGATGATATTATTCAAGTACAAGATGTAAAGATAAATTTCGCCAAAAATAAAGTATATAAAAATGATATAGAGTTAGAAATTACAAAAACAGAGCTCGAATTAATAAAATGCTTTTTAAATCATAAAGGAACTATTTTAACTCGTAAAAAATTGTTAGACATTGTATGGGGATTTGACTATTTTGGAGAAGAGAGAACGGTTGATACACATGTAAGAAGGCTGCGTAAAAAAATTGGAGAAAATATTATTAAGACGCATCGTGGGCTGGGTTATAGTTTGGAGGAACAAAGTGAATAAACTTGGGAAAAAGCTATTTCTCAGCATTTCTTTAACCGTTATTCTTATATTTACAATTTCTTTATTATTAATTAACTTTCTCCTGCCGAAATATAATATTTATAAAACACGTGAAAACTTAAATGAATTTACAACTCAAATACAAAATACGCCAGTCAATGATTTAGAAGATGTTATTCATACAATTGAAAGTGAAAATAATGTTACAATTGCGTATACGCCAATTAATCAGTCAGAAGATGCTATGAACGACGCGTTACGCATGCAACTTACGAAAAAGAAAGTAACGTTAAATAAGCTTTGGATTACGAAAGACGAAGTTATGAAAGTGAAGACGGAAGGGCAATCGAATAAACTGTACGATCAAGGAAAGGTAAAAGCGAGTTTTTTTGCTAAATATATTGCGAAAGATGATACGATAATTTTAATTGGGACTTCCATTGCGAATTCAAATGAAATTATAAATACGTTAAATACATTTTACTTATATATCCTATGTTTCTCGCTCCTTCTTATTATTTTACTTGTGTGGATACTTTCAAAAATAATAACGACACCACTGAAAGAGTTAAGTGATGTGGCTCAGGATATTTCACATTTGCAGTTTAAAAGAACGAAAGTGAAAACGAATGATGAAATAGGAGAGTTGGCCAATAGTATTAATATCATGAGTGAAAAACTACATGAAGCACATCAAGACTTAACTTATCGTAATGAACATTTAAAACGATTTATGGGTGATGTAACGCATGAATTAAAGACACCGATCGCATTAGTAAAAGCATACTCTATGGGGATTAAAGATGGATTAGATGATGGGACTTATGTAGATACAATTATTAAACAAACAGATCAAATATCAAACTTAATTGAAGAATTATTACGATTTTCTAAACTAGAAAGAGATATTTTACAAAAAGAAGAATTCCCCATTGAACCACTGGTCCAGAGTATATTAGATAAGCATCAGATTGAACTGGATTCGAAAGAAATTAACTTGCAAGTAAATTGTAATGCGGGCGATACAATCGTTTATGCAGATTTAAATAAAATGAGAATGGTGTTTCAAAATTTAATTTCTAATGCGATAAAATATACAGCAAATCAAAACATAATAATTACATTAGAAGATAGAAATAAAAGTATATATTTCCAAATAAAAAATGGCATTCCTACGGATAAAATTAAGGATATCGAGAAAATTTGGGAGCCTTTTTATGTACTAGAATCTTCTCGTAGTAAAGAAAAATCAGGTACAGGATTAGGTTTAGCGATAGTGAAAAGTATTTTAGAAAGGCATGGTTTTGAATATGGAGTTTCCTCTATAGATGGAGAAATTCAATTTTATATAAATGTGAAAAAGGACTAATGAAAATATTAGTCCTTTTTGCAGCTTTAGAGATTAGCGATACAGGATGAATCACCATAATTTTCAAAATTGATGTATTAAATGGAGAATTAGCAAATGTTCTACTTTCATTAAATTCACGTGAAGTTCACAGGAAAACGTTATATTTAAATAGTTATATTTGAATTTAATGAAGTGAGGTATTCAGATTTGAAAAGAAAGAAATTAGTAATTGGTAGCATTTTAATGGGTATGACGTTATCTTTATCTGCATGTGGTTCATCAGATAATATTGTAACGACAAAATCAGGAAGCATTTCAGAAAGTGATTTTAACAAAAAATTAAAAGAAAACTACGGTAAACAGAATTTATCTGAAATGGTAGTAGAAAAAGTATTAAATGATAAATATAAAGTTACGGATGAAGAGGTAACGAAACAACTAAAAGAATTAAAAGACAAGATGGGCGATAATTTTAATACATATATGGAATCCAATGGTGTGAAAAATGAAGATCAGTTGAAAGAGAAATTAAAGCTTACTTTTGCTTTTGAAAAAGCTATTAAAGCAACCGTAACGGAAAAAGATATTAAAGATCATTATAAGCCAAAGCTTCAAGTTAGCCATATTTTAGTAAAAGATGAAAAGACAGCAAAAGAAATTAAAGAAAAATTAAATAGTGGCGAAGATTTCGCGGCATTGGCTAAACAATATTCAGAGGATCCAGGTTCTAAAGAAAAAGGTGGGGAACTATCTGAATTTGGACCTGGTATGATGGTGAAAGAATTTGAGGATGCTGCGTATAAGTTAGAAGTTGGTCAATTGAGTGAACCTGTTAAATCTTCTTTCGGATATCATATTATTAAGCTAACGGATAAAAAAGAGCTTAAACCGTATGAGGAAGAGAAAGAGAATATTCGTAAAGAATTAGAACAGCAACGTATACAAGATCCTCAATTCCATCAACAAGTTACTAGAGAACTGCTTAAAAATGCAGATATAAAGGTATCTGATAAAGACTTGAAAGATACCTTTAAAGAGTTAGAAAAATAATAAATGGAATGTAAGGCAAGCGATAGAAATATCGGTTGTCTTTTTCTCTATTTATCCCGCTATTTGCCGGGCAGTAAGACCCCACCTCAAAATTCAGCGAAAGCAAAGAAGTGGCCCTGCTGATCCTAAACGCCCAATTGGTGAGGGCTGATTAAAGTTTCACTTTATAAAGAAGGAGGAAGTGGGAAAATACTTTCATACCTGCATTAAATTTTACTTAATAAGAAATCTTTGAGTTTCTCAACTTTTATATAAAATAAAACTGAATTTTCAGTTATTTTGTTATATAGTAAAAGAGAACGAATAAGGGGAGGGAACATTTTGAGTAAAAAGAAAATGGCAATTACACTGTCAGCAATGCTATCTGCAACAATTATACCTAGCTTTACTATGGATGTGCATGCTGAGAAGAAGGAAGAGACTAAAAGTACAAAAATTGAATTAGAAAATGGGATGACAAAACCGATTTATTCTCTCGATGAAGCTATTATCGAAAATTTATATGTAGAGACAGAAGTTGATAGTGATCGAGACGGTAAGAAAGACAGAGTATCGATAAAAGTTATGCGTCCAAAGACAGATCCGAATGTGAAAGTTCCTGTTATTTATGAAATGAGTCCATATCGATCTGGATTAAAAGATGTTCCTGTATATAATGTAGATGAAGAATTGTATGCGTATGAAGGAAAACCGTATGGAGCGGTTAATCTTGGTTCGTATGAGAACTATTACGTGCCAAGAGGTTATGCAGTTATTCTAGGCGAAAGTATCGGTACTGGAAAATCAGATGGATGCCCTACAACTGGAGATGAACAAGAGATACTCGGGACAAAATCTGTTATTGATTGGGTAAACGGTCGCGCGAAAGCATTTACAGAACAGGGTGAGGAAGTTCAGGCAAATTGGTCTACAGGAAATGTAGGTATGACTGGAGTTTCCTATAATGGTACTTTACCAAATGCTGTTGCGACTACTGGAGTCGAAGGTTTAAAAACAATTATTCCAATCGCAGCAATTAGTAGTTGGTATGATTATTATCGTGCAAATGGTGCAGTCATTGCTCCAGGCGGATATCAAGGGGAAGATACAGATAATATGGCAGAAGCAGTACTGACAAGGGAAAACCCTGAAGTTTGCGGACAAGTTATAAAAGAGTTAACGGCTGGACAAGACCGAAAAACAGGTAATTATAATGATTTTTGGGATAAACGTAACTATGTAAAAGATGCTAAAAATGTAAAAACGAGTGTATTTGTTGTTCATGGTTTAAACGATTGGAATGTTAAAACAAAACAGTTCGCGCAATGGTGGGAAGCACTTGGAGAAAATAATGTTCCGCGTAAAATGTGGCTACACCAAGGTGGTCATGGTGGGACATCAAGTAATAACTGGCAGCAAACACAAAATAAATGGTTAGATTATTGGTTGTACGGAATTGAAAATGGAATTATGGATGAACCAATGGTTGATGTGCAACGAGAAAATAAAACGTGGCAAAAGATAAAAAATTGGCCAGATCCAGCGGCTGTACCTTCAAAAATCCGTATGTATTTAAGTAATAAATCAGTCAATTTACCATTAAGTATGGGAGCGGCTAATAAAGTTTTCTCATTCTTAGATGATGCACAAATGAAATCAAACCAATTAGTAGCAAACCCAGAATTAGAAGTAGCAAATCGATTAGTATATACAATGCCTGTACTGCAAAAAGATACGCGTATAAGTGGTACACCAAAGATTTCAATTACAGGAAATATTGATCGATCTGTATCAAATTTAACAGCATTACTTGTTGACTATGGAGGAGCGAAGCCGGAAATCGTAACGAGAGGCTGGATGGATCCACAAAACTTAAAGAGTATAGAAAATTCAACAGCGATTCAACCGGGCAAAGATTATACATTTACATGGGACATGCAGCCAGATGATTATGTATTTAAAGCGGGGCATCAAATCGGAGTTGTTTTAATTGCAAGTGATTATGATTATACAATTAGACCGAAAGCTGGCACGAAACTTACAGTGAAATTAAGTGAAGTGACATTGCCGATTGTGAAATAAATATTTTTTCTAAAGAGTTTACTAAAGTAAGCTCTTTAATTTGTAGTCTGAATTTTTAATTTTTATATTTCAAATTGGAAGGTTATGTAATACAATATCATTATATTCTATGGAAAGTGAGTGATATATTATGACAGTCAGCTCTTTCGAAATATCATTAAAATCAGAGGTGCAGGAAGATTAGTTGAATTGAAATCTTCCGTACGTAAAAACGGAGGAGAAAATAAATGTTTAGCTTTTATAGTACACTTTGTACAGAACTGTATGATTACACAAAACCAGTCGGTTATTCTTTAAATGGTGATATTGAGTATTACAAAAAACGTTTAAAAGATTGTAGAGGAAGAATCCTCGAAGCCGCAGTAGGTTCAGGACGTGTCATCATTCCGCTTCTAGAGGCTGGTTTTAAAGTGGATGGGATAGATTATTCACCTGAAATGCTAGATTCTTGCCGTAAGCGCTGTAAAGAGAGAGGCTTACATCCTAATTTATATGAAGGAAGCTTGCAACAATTTTCACTTCCGCATAAATATGACGCAATTATCATTCCTACTGGATCTTTTTGTTTAATTGAAAATCGTGTGGATTCTATAAATGCATTGAAATGTTTTTATGAACATCTTAATCCAGATGGACGATTAATCGTAGATATTATGCTTCCGCATGACTGGAAGACTGGGGAAATTCATACATCGACTTTCTCTTTGCCGAGTGGAGACGGAATCACATTAGAAAATAAATCAATTGAAATAGATTGGCTGAACCAAGTTACTGTATCATATTTGAAATATGAAAAGTGGAGTAAAGGACAGTTAGTACAAACAGAACTACAACGCTTTGCGCTGCGCTGGTATGGAATAGAAGAGTTTAAACTTCTTTTAGAAAGTATAGGTTTCTCTAATATTACGTGCTCTGCTGAATATGATTATGAAAAAGAACCGTCAAATGCAAATCAAATGATTACTTTTGAAGCTGTGCGAAAAGAATAGAACTAAAACTATGAATAAAAAATAAGGCAATCGATTTAAAATCGGCTGCCTTATTTTTTATTTTATGTAATGGTTTATAGAGAAAGATTGGAGGGAAATAAATGAAACTTATATTAATATTTGGCCCACAAGCAGTTGGAAAAATGACAGTGGGGCAAGAATTAGCAACATTAACCGGTTTAAAACTTTTTCATAACCACATGACAATTGATTTAGTAAGTCCAATTTTTGATTACAGTACGAAAGAAGCAAAAAGACTAGTAAGTTTATTTCGTAATGAAATATTTGAAGAAGTATCTAAAAGTGATTTATCTGGAATGATTTTTACGTATATATGGGCATTTGACCTCCAAGCGGATTGGGATTATATACATCATGTAGAAAGTATTTTTGAATCAAAAGGTGGGACAGTGCATTTTGTAGAGCTGGAAGCGGAATTAGATGAAAGATTAGAACGAAATAAAAGCCCGAATAGATTAGAACATAAACCGAAAAAAAGAGATATTGAGTGGTCTGAAAATAATTTGAAAGAAACGATGAAAAAGCATAGATTAAACTCTCTTCATGGTGAAATTGAAAAAGAAGAGTATATAAAAATTAATAACACGTATTTGAGTGCAAAAGAAGTAGCGGAAATGATTAAAGAGAAGTTTCAATTGTGAAATTTTTGAAGTCTATTTCGTTTTCGTTGTCCAAGCATTCTCCTACTAATTACATATACTATTTATGTTAAAGTCGGCTACTATTTTATATAGGGCTGTTATTTTCCTATAAATGCTATTTTAGTGAAGTGGGAGGAATCAATTTGGAAAACGTAGAACAAGATAGAATTGAAAATCAAGTGTATTCAAATCGTGTAGTAAGATCAGAATTTGATTCGAATTGGGAAACTTGTATATCAAAGAGTGGTTATGTAATTTATGTAGCAACAAGTAATAATGCTGAAGTAATAGTGCTTCTTGCAGATGGTTCAAGTAAATTATTAATTTTCGAAAAAGGCGGTAAAGTAGTAGTTGGTGGCGGTGGAACAAGTCATTACAGTAAGCCGCATATTGCAAGAAATATTTAAGATAGAACATGTTAATTAAGAAGAAGCTGGAAAACGGTTGTCATTCATGTTTAGGGCATGATAGACGAACCGTTTTTTATTTGTTTATAAATTTAGAAGAACTTCATTGATTACAAATACATCAGGATGAGCAGCGAAATTAGAAGAAAACTTGGTGGGTAATGGTACAAAATATTATGTAGGTTTGCAAGAATCTTATAAGCGATATAAAAAAGCATTTCCTATTTGGGGAAACACTACTTCTATGTTATAGTATAATAGTGTTTTTAGATGGTGCTATTTTAATATATTTATAATTTTGTTATGTATTATTTTTATATTAAATAAGCGTCTAAAGTATTTTTTGATATAAGGAGTAATAATTAGAGAAATGAAAAATATAGACTTTATACTAGAAAGTGATGAGGCATTAAAACCGTCTGAACGATTAGTACTATTATTATTAGAGAAGCATAGAATGCTATATACGAACGATCTATTGGCATTATCAAATTTATCATATAAAACATTAACAGATTCATTAACGGCGCTAGTTTTAAAATCGTATGTGTTAAAGGAAACGGGTAAGGGAAGAAGACAGAACTGCTATAGATTAGTATGATAAGGCAGCTGTTTTAGAGACTTTTACATATGTTTTTTCAATCGTAAGGTGGAAGTGTGTTTTTTGTTTTCAAACGAAAAAATTACTATAAGAGGGGTTAAGATAGTAGCGTTTCATTTTTGTAAATGTAATTATTTCATCATTGAAAATACAAAAATGAAATAAACAGTATAAAAAAGAAATAAAAAAACAATCCCTTTTTAAAATGGATTGTTTTTTTATTGGAATAATATTATTTGATATGTTGAAAGCATGAATAGCAGAATAGACATTACCTGTTTTATTTTATGCAAATGAACAAATATGATGAAAACTATGTGTATAGTTTTTTGCTTGCTTTTTCAGTAACTCTAATGAAATTATGGTCTTCATTGTTTAAAGGCAGTATTTTTAACATTATTGCTATTCAGCATTAAGCACAAAAAAGTAATATATATAATATTATTATGTAAACTTAAGATTTTAAAAGGAAAATATAATAATTAATAGAACATGTAGAAGGAGATGCTTAAATATTTTGAAGGATGGGAGATTATTATGGAGCATTTACAATCAATAGCACAAGCTGTTATAAGTGGTAATAAGGAAAAAGTAGTGAAGTTTATAAAGGCGAGTCCAAGTATTGTTAACGAATGTAGTGAAGATGGCTGGACACCACTTCATTTAGCAGCTTATTTTGGACAGAAAGAAATAGCGAGTTTTCTTTTAGAAAGCGGTGCAGATATACATAGTAGAGCGAAAAATGAAAATGAAAATACACCTTTGCAAGCGGCAATTGCGAACAAGCAAAGTGAACTTGTCGCTTTCTTAATTGAAAAAGGATCAGATGTAAATATTATGCAAAGTGGAGGCTGGACAGGACTCCACGAAGCAGCATTATTAGGAAATGAAGAAATAATTATGTTGCTCCTTAAAAATGGAGCTAATAAGATGATTAAGAAAAATGATGGGAAAACAGCGTATGATATTGCATTAGAAAAAGGATATAATCACCTTTTACATCATTTGAAACAGGAAGTGAACTTATGATGAATAAATGGAGTGTTGGTATATTTTTATTTAATGAAGTAGAAGTGTTAGACTTTGCAGGGCCATTTGAAGTTTTTTCTGTAACTGAGGTGAATGAAGAAAAAACATTTACTGTTTATACAGTTAGCGAGAATGGGGAAATGATTACAGCAAGGAATGGATTGAAGGTACAGCCAGATTATAGTATTGAAAATTTACCACCAGTGGATATTTTAATAATTCCGGGTGGGCTAGGTGCTAGAAAATATGAAATAAAAAATGAAATAGTAATAAAATGGATTCGCCAACAAATGAAAGAAGTAAAGCTGATGACTTCAGTTTGTACAGGAGCGCTATTACTGGCGAAAGCAGGTTTACTGGAAGGTTTAAAAGCAACAACACATTGGGCTAGTATTGAAAAGTTTAAAAAT
Organism: Bacillus sp. JAS24-2; assembly: GCF_008274905.1. Lineage (NCBI taxonomy): Bacteria > Bacillati > Bacillota > Bacilli > Caryophanales > Bacillaceae > Bacillus > Bacillus sp. JAS24-2. Next base: position 2,678,213 of record NZ_CP031068.1, on the reverse strand, counting down.
GAGTTTCAAAATGTTGAAGTTATAGAAAATGTAAAGTTTGTAGATGAAGGACATATTATAACATCTGCCGGAATTTCAGCTGGAATTAATATGGCATTTCATATTGTGAAAAACTTGTTAGGTGTGCATGTTGCGGAGGACACAGCGAAGCGAATGGAGTATGATATTAGTTTGCCAAATTAAAAAGCCCGGATTGGGCTTTTTATATTGAATGAATATAGTTAAGCTCTTCATCACTCAAAATAGGGCGAACAGATGCATTTGCATTTTCTTGTGCTTGTGTTCCTGTTTTTGCACCAGGAATTACAACACTTACTGCCGGATGAGAGAGTACATAGCGAAGTGCAAGTTGCCCTAGGGTCTGATTTTTATTTGAGAGCAGCCGAAGTTTCTCTACGGTTTGTAAGTCTTCTTGAAACCAAGTTTCATTTGGCCAATCTTTGCGTAAATCTCCATCTGGAAAAATTGTTTTATTTGTGAATTTTCCAGTTAAAATGCCCATTTTTAATGGACCACGAATAACAGCTCCTAGATTTTTCTCTTGTAAGAATGGTAATATATCTTTTTCTGGTTTTCGATTTAATATATTGTAATCAAGTTGTACGATATCAATTTCGTTGTTGTTATTGAAATGATGAATGTATTGTAAATCATGAGTCGAAACACCGACTGCTCTTACTTTGCCATCACGTTTTAATATGTCAAATGCACGTAGAAATGCTTCTGTTTCTCTACGATTATGCCACCAAATATGACAAAAATAAAGATCAATATAATCTGTTTGAAGACGTTGTAAACTTGTTTCGAATACGGCGATGATTTTTTCGGGAGTATCATATACAGGAACTCCATTAGGGTCGTAGTGATGTCCGATTAAACCACCTTTCGTTGATAGGATAATATCATTACGATGTCCTTTAATCGCGGTAGCTACCAACTTTTCACTATGTCCTAAACCATACACATCCGCAGTATCAATAAAATTCACACCACACTCAATTGCTTTTTTTATAGCGGTTATAGATTGTTTATCGTTAACAGGTCCCCATTCATCACCACCGATTGCCCATGCGCCAAAACCTATTTCAGAAACAGTTATTCCAGTTTTACCTAATGTGCGGTAATGCATATTCCCCCTCCTTGTAAGCATGTTATAACATGGATATGTGGGGAAGGAATATTGTGTGTGAAAAAACTCTTCTACAATAGTAGAAAAAGAATTACAGAAACTACTATTTTATAGCAGCATGTATAAAAAAAATCGGTGTAAATATGGAAATGTCGTCGAATGCTATCTTTAATTGGTTAATTTATGGGATATTTTTGTGAAGGAGTTTATTTTATAAGAATAGAATTTAGTTTAGTAAGAAAACGTGCCGATGGTAGTGAAAAATATGGGTTAGGGGGATTTGAATGAGGAAACTCGAGCGAGTAAATGTTCCTAATATACCAGAGCAATTATCACAACCTAGTGACAAGCGTAGGATAAATAAAAAGAAGTTAAGGCGACTTATTTTAATGGTCCTTTTTATTGCGGCAACTACTCTATATGTTCAATATATTTTAACGAAACAACAAGAAGTAATTGATAAAAAGAAAGATACGATTACGGATCAAAAGAAGCAATTAGTATCTTTAAAGAAAGATAAAGATTCTTTAAAGACTAACATAGAAAATTTAACAGACGATGAGGAAGAAATTTTGAAGTTAGCGAGAAAAGAGTATCAATTTTCTAAGTCAAATGAAACTATATTTGTGATGCCAAAGTAATAAAAACAGTTAGCCATTGAACTGCACCCCCAATTGTTAGACACCGTCTAACAATTGGGGGTGCAGTTTTTTATGTATGAATGTCATGGTACAAGGAACAATCACATATTGTAGAAATGAAGAGTTTAAGCTATTTTCATAAATATGGAATATGCACTAAAATAAATGTTGTTAAAATTCTGTCAATTATATTATAATACAAGGTAAGCGGATACATTTTTTAATCAACGTTGAGTTCCTCGCTCATACGACTATTAAGAAACCCGTTATCCTCGTATAAGAAAGGAAGATAGCTGTGTACGCCTCAAATACAATTTATATCGTAGGGGATGCGAAAGCACCTCAAAATAATCCCATTACTGAAAAGTTTAAAAGCTATTTCGTAGCATTTATACTTGTTAAGGATACAGGGGAAATTGTAGATGCAGACTGCTCAGCGACAATTGCATTAACATCTCAATTTGTTAAATATTTATTTCTACATAAAAATATAAATGACCCGGCGTTAGTAATGGAAGTAAAGAACCGATATTTCGGTTCTTCTCAAAAAGCGTTACTTGTAGCGCTAAAAGATGCACAGAAAAAATATAATCAGATTGCTGCTTTGTCTACTCAATCATAGACAAAATCCAGCCGTAAGAATCATTCTTATGGCTGGATTTTTTTATTTCACATTATCGTCCTACATCAAAAGTGAACGAAAACAAAGTAGAGAGATAGAAGAGTAAATGCCCAATAGGTTTACCTAATAATCCGTGGGTATAAATCTCCGGTGGATTAAAATTTCACTTCATTGGAGAATGAAAGGATGAACAAAATGAAAATTACAGATGTAAAAGTAAATCGTAGACGTGTAAAACTGCATACACCGTTTAAAACCGCGCTTCGTACTGTAACAGAAATTGAAAGTATAGATGTTTATATTCATACAGACGAAGGAGTGATTGGTAAGGGGGCTGCAGCCGCAACGCCAGTTATTACGGGGGATTTCACCAGCGGAATGGAAGAAGCGATTTTAGGACCGATGCGTTCATGTTTAATTGGTCAAAATATCATTCAGTTTCAGCAGTTACTACAGGGCATTCAAATGAGTTGTATTGGAAATTCAAGTGCCAAAGCAGCGGTAGATATCGCTTTATATGATGTATATTGCCAATATCAAAATGTGCCGTTATATGCATTGTTAGGCGGGAAGAAAGAAATTCATACCGATATTACAGTGAGTGTGGATGAGCCTGTATTAATGGCAAAAGAAGCGAAGAAACATATAGAAAAAGGATTTCAAACATTAAAGATTAAAGTGGGTAAAGAGGCGCATTTAGATTTGGAACGTATTGAGGCAATTCGAAATGTGGTACCAAGAAATACGATATTACGTTTAGATGCGAATCAAGGTTGGAGTCCAAAAGAAGCGGTCTCTATTATTCAAGAGATGGAAAATCGTAATTTAAATATAGAATTTATTGAACAACCAGTACACGCGAAAGATTGGGATGGGTTAAAGTATGTCAAAGATCGTGTGCAAACGCCAATTATGGCCGATGAAAGTATATTTTCAGCAAGTGACGCATTAAAGCTCGTTCAAGGAAGATATGCAGACTTCATTAATATTAAATTAATGAAATGTGGTGGTATACGTGAAGCATGGCGTATTGCAGATATCGCAGAAACAGCTGGTGTGAAGTGTATGGTGGGCAGCATGATGGAATCTTCACTTTCCGTTAGTGCTGTTGCGCATTTAGCGGCAGCGCATCCTAATATTCATTATTTTGATCTTGATGCACCGCTTTGGTTAATGGAAGAGCCAGAAGGAATGACTTATTCTGGATCAAAGGTAAACCTTCAATCGACAGTGAATAGTAAGTCTTAGGAGAAGAGACTAGTAAACTATCTTTTAAGGGGGATAAATATGAAAAAAGTAGGAACTGCATTTTTAACAACTTTATTTATATTTTCATCGTTTACATCGGCAAATGCTGAAGAAAAGAAGGATAATAAAGCATTTATAGATGTATCTGCTGCAACGTTATGGACAGTACCTGATTCATTAAGGCCAATCGATACACCGAGTACAACAAATCCAGTGGATCTATGGAAATGGACGAAATCAATGACACTTGACGAGAAACTATGGTTAACAAATGCAAATAAATTAGAAACACAAGCGTTACTCGGTCAAGAAGTAACTGTTATTGATAAGAAAGGCGAATGGGTGAAGGTATTAGTGCATGGACAGCCAACACCCCGAAATGAAGAAGGTTATCCGGGCTGGATGCCTGAAAAACAATTAACATATAATCAAGAATTTGCAGATAAAACAAATGAACCTTTTGTCTTAATAACCAAACCAACAGCGATTTTATATATAAACCCTTCTGAAAAACATAAATCACTTGAAGTCAGTTATAATACAAGACTGCCGCTATTAAGTGAAGACACAATTTCATACCGTGTATTGTTGCCAAATGGGCAAAAAGCATGGATACGTAAAAATGATGGAACAGTTTACCAATCTCAAACTGATATTCCAACTCCGGCGGCCGATGATTTAATTAACACAGGGAAAATGTTTTTAGGATTACCGTATATATGGGCTGGTACAAGTGGTTTTGGATTTGATTGCTCTGGCTTCACGCATACGATCTATAAATCGCACGGCATTACAATTCCGCGAGATTCTGGACCGCAATCAAGAGCAGGAGTTGCAGTTGATAAAGAAAATCTACAAAAGGGAGATTTAATTTTCTTTGCACATGATCAAGGGAAAGGTAGTGTCCATCACGTCGCAATGTATATTGGTGATGGCAATATGATTCACTCACCAAGAGCTGAAAGATCGGTAGAGATTATACCGCTAAATACACCAGGATATATAGAAGAATACGCTGGTGCTCGTCGTTACGTACCTTAAAAATAGAGGGGGTTTTTAAATGAAAAAAGTTGTTCGTTACTCATTAGTTAGTACTCTATTAGTTTCTTCATTTTTAGTTGGCTGCGCAAAAGAAAAAACTGCAACAAAGCCGAAAGATGAGAAGAAAGTATTACAGTTACTAGAAACGGGTGAAATTCCGTCGTTAAATTCAGGGAAAGTAACAGATGCAGTCTCGTTTAACGTTTTGAATAACGTAATGGAAGGACTATTTCGTCTATCGAAAAATGATGAAGAAATTGAAGCCGGCGCACAAAAATATGAAGTGAGTAAAGATGGAAAGACATATACATTCCAATTGCGTGATGCGAAATGGTCTAACGGAGATCCAGTAACCGCCCATGATTACGTATACGCTTGGAAACAATTGATTAATCCAGATACAGCTTCTCAATATGCATACATTGCGTACGATGTAAAAAATGCTGAGAAGATAAATAAAAAACAACTAGGTCTAGATGAATTAGGAGTAAAAGCGAAGGATGATAAAACATTCGTCGTAGAGCTAGAACATCCTGTACCGTATTTTACGAAATTATTAATTTTACCATCCTTCTATCCAATTAACGAAAAATATGCGAAAGAGCAAGGTGATAAATATGGATTAGAAGCAAATAAAGCGGTATATAATGGACCGTTTACATTATCAGAGTGGAAGCATGAAGCTAGCTTTACAATGAAGAAAAACGATAAGTATTGGGATAAAAAAGAAGTGAAGTTAGATGAAGTAAACTATCAAATTGTAAAAGAAATTTCAACTGCGGTAAATTTATATGAAACAGATAAAGTTGATAGAGCTGTTATTTCTACAGAATTCGTAGATAAATATAAAAATAATAAAGAGCTAAAACAATATACAGATCCAGTTATGTACTTCTTCCGATTTAATGAAAATGTACCGATTCTTAAAAATAAAAATGCACGTCTTGCGCTAAGTACAGTTTTTGATAAGAAGGGACTCGCAGATTCATTTTTAAATGATGGATCGGTTGCAGCGAACTATTACGTACCAAAAGGATTTTTAAAGGGCCCAGATAAGAAAGATTTTAGAAGTACGTCTGGTGAGTTTAATAAGACAAATGTAAAACAGGCGAAGGAATATTGGGAGAAAGCAAAACAAGAGACAGGTACAAATGAAGTGACTTTAGAATTATTAAATTATGACTTAGAAAACTTTAAAAAAGTTGGAGAGTACATTAAAGAGCAGCTTGAGAAAAACTTACCAGGATTAAAAGTGAATGTGAAATTACAGCCGCATACGCAAAAATTAGCACTTGAGAAGAAGAAAGAATATGAAATGTCGTTATCACGCTGGTTACCAGATTATCCAGATCCAATGACTTACTTAGAAGTATTCCTTTCTGGAAGCAGTGTTAATAATACAGAATATGCAAATCCAGAATATGATGCATTAATTAAGAAGATTAAAACAGAATTAGGTAATGATGAAAAGGCTCGCTGGAAAGCAATGCAAGATGCTGAAAAAATGCTACTTGATGATGCAGTAATTGCACCGGTATTCCAGCGTGGATTATCTTACTTACAAAAACCATATGTGAAAGATTTATATGTACATCAATTTGGTCCAGCTACAAGTTTAAAATGGGCAGATTTACAAAAATAAAAGAATGGGGAAACAGACTTCACGTATGTGATAGTCTGTTTTTTCTTATTTAAAGTTAGAAAAATAGTTCATGGTATAATTTATTAGTCTGTAAACAGTATTTGGAGGGAAAATGATGTCTATGTTTGAAGAAGAGAAAGTAATTTATACAAAAAGATTATTTATGAGGAAACCAATTGTAGAAGATATTGATCAGTTTTATAACATATTAAAAAAAGATACTGTTGGCAAATGGCTGGCTAAATCAAGAGGAATGTCGAAGGAAGAAACAAATGATTATATTGGGCAACTTATCTTACATTGGGAACAGTATGACTTCGGGGTATGGTTGTTATTTAATAGTGAAACAGGAAAGCTTTTAGGACATTGTGGTTTAAGAAAGGTAGATGAAACAGGTGAAATAGAAATTATGTATCTTCTTGACCCAGAACATTGGAGGAATGGGTATGCATTAGAAGCAGCAGAGGCTTCCATTAAATATGCAATAGAGACTTTGAATGTAACAAGAATAATTGCTAGAGTTAAAGTAGCAAATGAGAGCTCGAAAAAACTTTTACGAAAGCTCGGGTTTATATATACTCATGAAGTTGATCATAGCGGGCGCTTATTATCATATTTTGAACTCCATACATCATCCAAAGAATTCTAGACATTTCATATATTTTTTCATTGTTAAAAAATAAAATTATTACTAAAATTCCAGTGTGAAATTTATGTAGAATCTTGTATAATTAACATGTTTCTATGGAAACATTTTCTTGCGCTATTTATATAGGGCTTAATAGAACAAGGAAGGAAATACATACATGTATATAATAGATAAATAGAATGGAACATGTATAGAGACAAAGGAGAGAAAAGATGACGTGTCAAAAACAAGGGTTACAATTTAATAACGATAGAAAGAGGGACAGAAGATGAAAATGAAGCATGCTTTTGGTCCTATAATTTTAGCGTGTGTGCTTTTTTTCATTATCATTCTAATCCCATCGAAAAGTTTAGTATCGCTTATTAGTGATAAGAAGGTAGAAGATGCGGCAACTTCTTTACAAAAAGAGAAATTACAAAGTGTTTTCTTACAGCAAAAAATGTTAGAGAATTCACAGTATTTACCGATGTACGGTTCATCAGAATTTTTACGAATGGATGCATATCATCCGTCTAATTATTTCAAAGTAAATCCAGCTGGTTTTACACCGTTTTTAATTGGAACTGGTGGTACACAAAGTTTAGCTCATATTTTAAATATGACATCTACTATGGATGAATTAGAAGGTAAAAAAGTAGTGTTTGTTCTTTCACCACAATGGTTTACAAAGACTGGTGTATCACAAGGGGATTTCACTAATAATTTCTCCAAACAACAAGCATATCATTTTATTTTTAATGATGAGATAAATCCAGGAATGAAGAAGCAAATCGCGAAACGGCTATTAGATTATAAAGTTGTTCAAGAAGATGATATATTAAAAAATTCATTAGAAGGTATTGTATATAATGATACGAAACATAACATAAAAGCAGGTTTAGTTAAACCACTTGCTTATATGCATCGAAATATTTTAGATCATAGAGATTTATTTAACTCTTTATTTAAAATCGAACCGATGAAAGAGAAAACAAATATCGGACTTCGTTCAATTTCTTGGGAAGACGCACGTAAACACGCAGAACAAGAAGGGAAAGCAGAGTCTACTACAAATACATTCGGAATTGAAAATCCGTATTATCATAAGAATAATCTGAAGAAAAAACTAAAAGGTTTAAAAAACTTTAGAGCAAATGAAACATATGATGAATCACCAGAATACGATGATTTACAAATTATTTTAGATTTATTTAAAGAGAAAAATGTCAAACCACTCTTTATTTCTGTACCTGTCAATGGGCCTTGGTATGATTATACTGGCTTCCCGAAAGAACGCCGTGAAGTGTATTATAAAAAAGTTCATGAACAGGTTGAGAAAGCAGGATATCCAGTAGTTGATTTCTCTGGTCATGAATATGATAAGTATTTCTTAAAAGATACGATTCATTTGGGCTGGAAAGGTTGGATTTATTTTGATGAAGCAGTGCAGAAATTTAATTCTGAGAAATAAAGTATAGAAATCGGAATGGCTATAAGCCGTTCCGATTTTTTTAGTATAGAGGATTTTGGTGAGGACAATTTGGGAATGCATGTATATCTTGAATCTGTCTATAATCATAATGTTTCATTGCGAACTGGGCTTGATAAAGGTATTCATACACATATAATTGACCATCATGAGCTGAACATAATACACCAGAAGTTCCTTGCCCATTTATGAAGGAAATACCGATAGGGCGTCCGATTAAGTATGGTATTTTTTGCTGCCAATGCATAGGGGAATCACTCCTTTTTGAGATAATATACGAAAGAAATGATCAAACGGTTGCTTATCCATGTAAATGTAGATGGAAAGGTGTTATATAATTCTTGAAGATTAATTCATATATAAATAAAAAACCGCTATAACTCCGAATGAATTTATAGCGGTTTTTGTTATATTCTTAAGCAAGATTTTTACGCTTTTTTGTCCATTTTTTTATAACGAAGTATAAAAGTATAAGTACGACGCCACCAATTGCGAATGATTTCACATACGGACCAGCAATATCGTTAATATTTTCCCAATTTTCACCTAGCTTTTCACCTAAATAAATGAAAATAATAGACCAAGGGATAATCGCAAGTGCTGTTAGTGTAGTGAAACGTAGTAAAGGCATTTTTGTAATACCAGCAGGAATTGAAATCGCATGACGCACTACTGGAATGAGGCGTGCTGTAAAAATGACACCAGTTCCGTAACGATTAAACCAATCTTCTGCAGCGTCTATTTGCTTTTTATGTATGAAAATATATTTTCCATAACGTTCTAATATAGGGCGTCCACCATATCGTCCAAGCCAATAAATAAAGATTTGGGCAATAACACCGCCAATTGTACCGAATACAACTGCGCCTATAAATGAGATACTTCCATTGAATACTAAGTATCCTGCATAAGCAAGGACAATTTCACTTGGGATAATCTCAATCATAAGTCCAAGCATAATGCCCCAATAACCTAATCCTTCAAAAAACGTTAATACTGAATGAATAAAACTACTTAACATTGTTGCACCTTCTAGTTTATGAATTTTTGAGTATAAGAACCTTTTATTTAATTACGTAAAAGGTTCACTATATGTAGATTATACCTTATTTACATAGGGGATTGCTATTTCAATTCTTTTATGTCTCTCATAAGTATTATAGTAAAGTATATAAGCTACGTTTTCATGAAGGGTTAATGAAAAGATTATTAAAAATTTCTCATAAAAAAATAGAAGCATTTCTGCTCCTATTTTTTAAGGCTTCACATCTAAGTTCTGTAAAAATAAAGTTGCTGTTACGTAACGCTTTGCTAACATTTGTACATAAGCGGTATGTACAGAAAGGGTCGCAATAATAATAGCGTTACGAATTGCTTCGCGTTGTTCGTTATTAATTTGATCGAACTTACTTGCGATTTTATCAGCTTTTTCTTTTACGATGTTTTCAATTGTATGAACGGTATCTGTTGCATTTAATTGTAAGCAATTTCCTTGATTGAGTTCTTCAAATAAAGAAGAGTATGCTACATATAAATGAACAGGATTGATTAAATCATCACTTCGATCAGCTGGATCATTTACAATAAGGCGTAATAGCTTACGAATGGATTCAAAATCAAGTGCTGTTTTTAAATCTTCGACAATAAATAGTAAGGCTGCTTGTTCAATTGAATATTTTTTCCCTTTTTGAGGAGAGCCAATCATTTCTTTTATATCTCGTTTCACCCAGTTTTGCATAGCAGTTACAGAGAAACTTGTGTTTTCAATCTGATTGCCAAGCGCAACTATTTCATTTAAAGAAAAACCGACATCAGTATCGTCAATTTTAATCAGCTTTTCAAAAATAGGTGAAAGTGCGGTAGTAATAAAAGCTGTAACGCTTTGTCCGCTTTCAATATCTTTTTTATGTGACTTTGCCCAAGCTTCTTGTAAAATACCGAGAGGCTTTTTCGTATTCCATCCTCTTAGTGATAGAAGAAGGGTAGCCATTTCGTTTCGTGTGAGATGAAATGTTTCCATCTTTTCACCTCCAAAATAATAAAAAGTTCTTATGAACTTATAATATGTTTTGTTTCATTTAAAGTCAATTCTGTTTTGCTTAATTTTTCCTTTGTGACCAAACTGTTGAAAGTAAATAATACTTGCATATTTCGACAAAAGTTCATATAATAAGTTCATAAGAACCTTTAAAATGTTCTTAAAAACAAATCTATCATTCTGAATTTACTAGAAAGATAGATTTCACATATATCTATATAAAAGGAGAATGGATATAATATGTTGAAAAAACTTGTAGCAGTAATGACAGCATTCATGGTTATCTTTGGGGCTAGCAGCTTTATGCTCGTAGATCATGCAGCAGCGAAAAGTTACAAATCTGGTAAAAAATCATTTACACCAAGTTCAGGTCAAAAGTCAAAAGTTGATTTAAACAAAAAAGACTCAAATGTAAATTCTCAAAAAACGACTCCAGATTCAAAAACGAAAGCAACAAACACGGCACCAAAAAGTAATAAAGGAAGCTTTATGAAAGGTTTATTACTAGGTGGTCTTGGTGGTTTACTAATGGGTAGCTTATTTGCAAATATGGGAGCTCTTGGTTCTGTATTAGCATTTATGGTAAATATGTTAGTAATGGCTGGTATCGTAATGTTAGCAGTTCGTGCATTTAAATACTTCAAAGACCAACGTAAGAAGAAGGCAGATGAAGTAGCATGGAAACAATAAAAATTTCTGAACAAGAGCTTATAAATGCGCTTTGTATATATATCGCTGAAAAAAGACAAGTGGGTCCAGAAGAAGTATTAGTTGAACTCATGTATGATGACGACTACGGTTTCTCTGCGGAAGTAGAGGTAAATGGTCGCCAGCAAATTTTAATTCAAGCAAACTTAATCGAAGCTTTACGCTTATTGCTTGACAGAGAATATAATGTCAATCCATTCGCAGCGAGATTACAACTTGAATTAGATGATGAAGAAGGCATTTACGCATTAGCGAAATTTAATAACTCAGATGAGTAGAGAAGAGAGCTGTTGAGAATAATCTCAGCAGCTCTTTTTAGTATGTGCATATGTAGATGAGTAATCACGCCAAATTTCATTCATCTTTCGTCTACCGATATCTACCATCGGATTAAACTGAATTGCAGATTTCTGACGAACAAAGTGAACGTTTTGAATGGCGTGAGATAATTGTTGGTCGACTATATCACGTTTTTTGCTTGCATATTTAGCAATAGATAGACCTGCAACTGTTCCTTGCGCCATCGCAATTTTTCCGCTTTCAATGCCTGTAATATTGCCAGCTACAAATAAACCAGGAAGAGGAGTTTCCATTGTTTCGGAATGGAGAGGAACGTGTCCACCTAATTCTGAAATGTAATGGAAGGGACAACCAGCTACAGCTGCAAGTTCGGCAAGTGGGTATAATCCCCCGGCAATACAAACAAAATCTGCTTCATATATTTTCTCTGATCCATTAATAACATTTCCTTTAGAGTCAATATTAGCAACACGTACACCTTCAACTTGATCTGTTCCGATAATTTCAAGAGCTGCTTTCCGAAGGTGAAGTGGCGTTCCGTTTATTTTCATTCCGCTGTTTGGATAGAATGTTAATCCAGCTTTTCGAACCCAATCATATTTCATAAAGTGGCTACCTATTCGCAAAATAGCAGAAGGAGCGAGATGTGCTGCATTTAAAAGAGAGTTTAAAACTTCTTCAGGTTCACCAGCTTTTTGACTTAACTCGCTTTTCTCAGGGAGTACAATATGATCCACTGTAATTCCCGCTAATTGCAATTCACTTAAAATGGCGAAAGACAAAATGTTAGCACCAATAATAATTCCTTTTTTTCCAACTTGCACGCGATGAACATTTGTCATAACTTGAGCTGCTCCAATTGACATCACTCCTGGAAGTGTCCAGCCAGGAAGGGGAATAGAATATTCCGCAGCTCCAGTAGCAAGTAGTACGAAAGGTGCTTCTAACGTACCGATATTAGTATGTACAAACCAATTGTTTTCATCTCTATCTAAATTATAGACCGAAACACCGCACCTGATATGTACTGAAAGTGATTCTGCTTCTTCATGAAGTCGCTTCGATTCTTTTATTCCGTTCCACCATTCTCCAGTAGGCTCTTGATGCAACTGTCCTAACAATCTTCCGCCCGGCTTCATAAATTCATCAATAACGAGCACTTTTAGTCCGAAACGAGCACAAGAAATAGAAGCAGATAATCCCGCTGGCCCTGCACCAATAATAATTACATCACTCATCGTTTTTTCACCATCTCTCTCACGATATTCGGATGCTGTTTCCCGCTTTCAACAACCATGTTTTCTTCTACAACAGTTAAGCATGCGCGTACATTTGTTTGATTATTTACTGTCATGCGGCATTCGGAACAGTGTCCGATATTACAATAAATACCTCGCGGTGTTCCGCTATCTTCATGAACTCTTAATGTCCTAATTCCATTTGCTAACAGGGCAGCAGCTATCGTTTCATGTTCATATGCTCCGTATTGATGACCGTTAAATTGAAAGGTAATACGCTCACTACTTTGTAAAGTACCTAAAATAGGGTGATGTGTAATTCTACTCATTTACTTTCACCTACCGATCCAAAAGTAACTGCACGTATTGGTGGTTGATATTTTAACGGTAGTTCATTAAGAGTTACGTCAGGATTCGCATTTTCAATCATTCGATCTATCATTATTCTGCATGTGCGACCACCGCAAAATCCCATGCCAGCACGTGTTCTTAGTTTTAATTCTCTTGCCGAGCAGTTATATTTAGCAATTGTCGATTGAAGTTGCCCATATGTAACCTCTTCACAACGACAAACGATTAAGTTGTTTTTATTTGTCATATGTATTCCTCCTCTAGTTCGGTTTTCACAAATTATATATGCAAAAATCATGCCAATATAGAGGAGGGAGAGAGGGCTACCTGTAAACGCCTGATCGGTGCATACTGATTCTTTATTGAAGTCCAAGTTTCTTTAAACGGTTATATAAAGTAGCCCTTGTTACACCAAGTTGTTTTGCGCATTCTAATTTATTCCCATTTAAAATTCGTAAAGCCCTTTCAATAACTTTTTTCTCATGCTCATCCATCTCTTCTTGTAAAGAAAGGATTGTATTATTGTTGCTGAGTAATAGGGAATGGGCTGTATGGTTGTCTAAAGTTTCAGTCGTATGAAATGGTAAATATTCTTGTTTTATAATTCCGTCTGTTGCGAATACCACAAGCCGTTCAACAACGTTTCGAAGTTCGCGAATATTACCTGGCCAATTGTAATGAAGCAGTTCATGCATAATGCTTGAAGGTAAGTCACGAATTGGTCTGTTATAGTTGATTGAAAAATCGTTTAAGAAAGAATAGGTTAATTCAATAATATCCTCGCGTCTTTCGCGCAGCGGTGGAATCTGCAAGCTAACTACATTTAAGCGGTAATATAAATCTTCTCGGAAAGTTCCTTTTCTCATTTCTTCTTGTAAATCACGATTTGTAGCAGCGATAATACGGAAATCAATATTAATTTCTTTTTCACCACCAACTCGGTAATACTTTCGCTCTTGCAGTACACGTAACAGTTTTACTTGCATATCAAGTGGCATTTCACCTATTTCATCAAGAAATAAAGTACCGCCTTGCGCGAGTTCAATTTTACCTTTTCTTCCTTTACTATTTGCTCCAGAAAACGCCCCACGCTCGTAACCGAATAATTCACTTTCAAATAATGCTTCTGGAATTGCCCCGCAGTTAATCGAAATGAAAGGCGCCTTCGCTGCTTCACTTGCTTCATGAATTGCTTTCGCAAATACTTCTTTTCCAACTCCGCTTTCCCCAAGTATTAAAACAGTTGATTTCACCGAACAAACTTTTCTAGCTAATTGTATCGTTCTTTGTATAACAGGACTTTTTCCATTCATCGCAAGGAATGGATCGGATTCATCTTTATACTTTGCCACTTCTTGTTCTAAACGGTGCATTTCATGTGACATATTAAATAGTTTTTCATTTAAAGCGACTTGATTTGTAACATCTGTTTCTGAAACGACTGCTCCTATAATTTCATCATTACAATAAACTGGATTTGAATTAATTAATACGAATAAATCGGGGCGAGGCTGATGGAACTGAGCGACTATGCTTTTTCCATCATGTAAAGATTGTAAAATTTCCAAGTCTTTATAATCAAAAAAACGAGTAATCGGTTGCCCAATAATCTCATTATGGTTGACTGAAAATATTTTTTCAGCACCATCTGTCCAAGTTCGAACGCATTCTTTACTATCAATTACTGTAACAGAAGAGTCAGTTGTTTGTATTACAGTGTCATAAAATGACTGTAGTTCATTGTAGGACTTATAAAGAAATGGAATCATTTGCTGAGAAGTTATACAGCATATCGGCTCATCGTTTTCGTTAAGGATGATAACAGCTAATTCATAAGAAAAAGCGTCAATTAATGCAGTGAATGAGTCATCTACATAAATAATTGCGCAATTATATTCTTCTGTAGTAGAAGGGAGGTAATAAAACCTTTCGTTTATTTTCTTAATGCGATCAAGGCTACATGTATGATTGATTAAAACGCTTTCCAAAAATTCTTGTATAGTCGGAAATGAGAATTCCATAATGTCCTCCTGTTATGTATAAAAATTTTGACAGTGATAAAAAAATAATACACTTATTTACTATAAATTTAAAATATTTTTACAAATAAAAATATTATTTATAAAAATTGTATATGTACAGAATTGGCACGTCAATTGCATAAAAAGAAAGTGAGAGGGCTAGGAAAGGAGGAGTATATTGTGAGGCACTGCGACGTTTTAATTATAGGTGGTGGAATAATAGGGTGTTCTATCGCTTATTACACTTCAAAATACGGAAGAGACGTAACAATCATTGAAAAAGGGGAATTTGTCAGCGGGACGTCTTCACGGTGTGATGGGAATATTTTGGCCATTGATAAAGACCCGGGATTTGATAGTCAAATGTCTTTAGTAAGTCAAAAATTAGTAACTGATTTAAGTGAAGAATTAGAGCATTCATTTGAATATAGGGCACCAGGAAGTATTCTCGTATGTGAGTCAGACGAAGAGATGGAAGCTGCGCAGCAATGGGTAAATCGGCAAAAAGAAGCTGGATTACCGTTTCGAATGCTTGATAGGCAAGATATAAGGGAAGAGTCGCCTTTTTTTGCTGATGATTTATTAGGCGGTTTAGAATGTGCGACGGATTCAACTGTGAATCCATATCTCCTTGCTTTCTCGCTTCTGTCAGAGGCACAAAAGTTTGGGGCAAAAGCTTTTAAGCAGACGGAAGTAAAGAGTATGGAAATAGAGACGGATGGTTCATTTGTTGTAGAAACTACGAATGGAACTTTTACAGCACAACAAGTTGTAAATGCAGCCGGTGTGTGGGCTCCTAAGATTGGTCAGATGTTAAATATAAATATACCAATTGAACCGAGAAAAGGGCATATTATTGTAGCTTCAAGGCAACAACACGTAGGATGCCGTAAAGTAATGGAATTCGGTTATTTAATTTCTAAATTTGGCGGAAAACGAAAAGTGGATGCTTTAACTGAAAAATACGGGGTTGCGCTCGTATTTGAGCCTACTGAAAGTCAAAATTTCTTAATTGGTAGTAGTCGTGAATTTGTAGGATTTCATACGAGGATAAATAATGAAGTCATTAAATGTATCGCAAATAGAGCAATTCGTTTTTATCCGAAAATGGCAGATATGATGGTAATTCGTTCTTACGCTGGTTTACGTCCGTGGACAGAAGATCATTTACCGATTATTTCACGAGTGGAACATATTCCGAATTATTTCATTGCCGCTGGACATGAAGGTGATGGGATTAGTCTTGCAGCAGTTACTGGAAAAGTAATTGAAGAGTTATTAAATGAAAAAGAGACAATTATTCCTATTGAACCACTTCGTTTGAGTCGTTTTACAGAAAGGGTGTTAAACGGATGAGGTCACAAAGAGTCTTTACGACGATTGATACACACACAGGTGGGAATCCAACGAGGACATTAATTAGTGGACTTCCAAAGTTGATTGGAGAGACGATGGCAGAGAAGATGTTACATATGAAAAAGGAGTATGATTGGATTCGAAAATTGTTAATGAATGAACCGCGTGGTCATGATGTAATGTCAGGAGCATTATTAACAGACCCGTGTCATCCTGAGGCTGATATAGGTGTTATATACATAGAGACAGGTGGATATTTACCGATGTGTGGTCACGATACAATCGGTGTATGTACAGCGTTAGTTGAATCAGGTTTAATTCCGGTAGTTGAACCGATTACTTCTTTAAAACTAGATACACCGGCTGGCTTAGTTGAAGTAGATATTGCTGTTCAAGATGGAAAAGCAAAAGAAGTATCTTTCTGTAACATACCAGCTTTTTTATTGAAAAATATTACTGTACAAGTGAAAGACATTGGAACTATAGAGGCTGATATTGCGTATGGAGGGAATTTTTATGCCATTATTGATGCGAAATCAGTAGATCTAGAATTAGTACCAGAAAATGCATCTACAATCATCGATAAGGCGATTCATATAAGAAACACAATTAATGAGAAGTTTGAAATCACTCATCCAGAGTATTCGTTTATAAGAGGATTAACACATGTTGAATTTTATACAGATCCTACTCATGAATGTGCGCATGTGAAAAATACAGTTGTTGTACCACCAGGCGGAATAGATCGATCTCCATGCGGTACAGGAACATCTGCGAAGCTAGCTGTATTATACGCTCAGAAAGAAATCGAAATTGGTGAAGAGTTCATTCATGAGAGTATCGTTGGTTCTTTATTTAAAGGATATGTCATGAATACGACACATGTTGAAAATATTGAAGCTGTCATAACGAAAATTACGGGATCAGCTTGGCTTATGGGTATGCATAGATTTTTTTACAATGAAATGGATCCACTTAAAGAAGGATTTTTGCTAATTCCGCCGATGGAACATGAAACGGAGGATATAAAATGAACATTCAAAAAATGTATACAGCAGTAGACGTACATGTAAATGGCGAGGCATTTCGTGTAATGAAAGACGTACCATGCAAATACTACTACAGTTTGGAGCAATTAAATGAACAATTTTCAGGTGAATTAGCAGAAGAGATGAAGCTTTTATTAAATGAACCACGTGGTTTTATCGGTTTGAATGGGTGTATTGTCGTTCCATCTATCTATAACGAAGTGGATGCAGCTGTATTATTTTTTAATCATGAAGGTTCGGTTCCGCTTCATTATGGAGGCATTGTTGCAGTAATAACGATGTTACTCGAAAGTGGGTATTTAAAAAAGAGAGAGTCCAATCAATACAAAATTGAAACGTTATGTGGAATATTTTTAGTTCATGCGTATGTAGAGAATGATGAAGTTATATCGGTTTCGTTTGAAAGCAAACTATGCTATATGATTGAGAAAAATTTACAGGTTGGTAATGTAAGTTATTCTCTTATACAAGCAGATAAAGTATATGCAGTTGTAGAAAAAGGTGCGTATTCGCCAGAAATTCGCATGGAAAACATTTCTGAATTGAAAAGATGGGGAGAAGCTACACTGCAGGCTATACAAAAACAGTCGCTAATAAAAAGGCTTATTTTAGTAGATCCTTTGCAAAAAGAAAAGAACCATATAAAGTCGATTACATTTCATGAAGATAACTTTATCGTACGTTCGCCAGGTTTTGTTTCTACTATTGTTTCCTATGTTCATGCGTTATTTAAAAATGATTATATGGCGGATAAACCTTTTAAAAATGAAAGTATATTTAATAGTTTTATAACTGTGGAAAAAGTGAAGAAGGAGGAACTAGGATACATTTTCCGTTTTGAAAGTAGAGGATTTATTACAGGGATGCAGACGTTTCTATTAGACTCTACGGATCCATTTCCTGCAGGTTTCTTATTAAAATAAAATGTGATAAGGAGAGATAAATATGCAAAAAATTAAAGGGGCATTCCCAGTATTAATAACACCGATGGATGAATTTCAGGAAATTAATTGGGATGGGGTAAAGCAAAATGTAAATTACTTTATCGAACAAAACGTTGCAGGTATCATCATTAATGGAAGTACAGGAGAATTTGTAAGTTTATCAAAAGAAGAACGATTTAAAATGGTAGCAACCGTGTTGAAAGAAATTGATGGCCGTATTCCAGTTATTGTTGGAACTGCAGCAGAGACGACGAAAGAAACAATTGAATATACGAAACATGCAGAAGCGCACGGAGCGGATTGTGCATTAATTATAAACTCTTACTATTGTAAACCGAAGGAAGAGGAGATTTATTTTCATTTTAAAGAAATCTCAAACTCTGTAAATATACCAATTATGTTATACAATAATCCATTTACTTCTGGTGTTGATATGAGTACAGAGCTAATGCTCCGTATTGGAAAAGAGTGTGAAAATGTTACACATATTAAAGAATCTAGCGGAGATATTCGAAAAGCGAGAGATTTAGTAAGACAAAGTGAAGGGGCTTTCCAAGTCTTCTGTGGTTCTGAAGATTTAGTTATGGAATCATATTTAGTTGGTGCCTCGGGATGGGTTTCAGTAGCAGGAAATATCGTTCCCGGTCTCGTTACAAAAATGTATGAGCATTTTCAAAATGGTGAATTAGAAAAGGCGTGGGAAATAAACGATGCTATTTTACCACTTTGCGAGTTTCTTGAAGGATCAGGGAAATATGTTCAAATCGTTAAACGTTCTATGGAATTACATGGGCAAGCGGGAGGACCTTCTCGCTATCCAAGACTAGGGTTAACTGTAGAAGAAGATCAAAAGCTTCAAACGCTTTTATCAAATATTGCAGCTCATGCAGCTGTTTAAATAAGGAGGAGAACATAATGTTAAAGACAAATATTGAGCTGAAACCAAAAGTGGAAGCGTTTTTAAATGAAGAAATTAAAATGTTTATTAATGGCGAATTTGTTTCTGCTATTGGCGGAAAGACGTTTGAAACGTACAATCCAGCAACAGAAGAGGTTCTAGCAGTCGTATGTGAAGCGCAAGAAGAGGATATTGATGCTGCAGTAAAAGCGGCAAGATCTGCATTTGAATCTGGCCCGTGGGCAGAAATGGCTACTGCTGAAAGAGCGCATCTTATTTATAAATTAGCAGATTTAATTGAAGAACATAGAGAAGAATTAGCGCAACTAGAAGCTTTAGATAATGGAAAGCCATATCAAGTAGCACTTGATGATGATATTTCAGCGACTGTAGAAAATTATCGTTATTACGCAGGATGGGCTACAAAAATTATTGGGCAAACAATCCCGATTTCAAAAGATTACTTGAATTATACGAGACATGAACCTGTTGGTGTTGTAGGACAAATTATTCCGTGGAATTTTCCGCTTGTTATGTCTTCTTGGAAAATGGGAGCTGCACTGGCGACAGGTTGTACGATTGTATTAAAGCCAGCAGAGCAAACGCCTTTATCTTTACTATATACAGCGAAACTCTTTAAAGAGGCTGGATTTCCAAACGGCGTTGTAAACTTTGTATCAGGCTTTGGTCCTGAAGCAGGGGCTGCAATTGTAAATCATCATGACATTGATAAAGTTGCTTTTACAGGATCTACTGTTACAGGAAAGTATATTATGCGTCAATCTGCAGAAATGATTAAGCATGTAACGTTAGAGCTTGGCGGAAAATCACCAAATATCATTTTAGAAGATGCGGACTTGGAAGAAGCGATAAATGGTGCATTCCAAGGTATTATGTATAATCACGGTCAAAATTGTAGCGCAGGATCACGTGTATTTGTTCATCGTAAACATTATGAAACTGTAGTAGATGCACTTGTGAAAATGGCGAACAACGTAAAACTTGGAGCAGGTATGGAGAAAGGAACGGAAATGGGTCCACTCGTATCTAAGAAACAACAAGAGCGTGTGTTAAATTACATTGAGCAAGGGAAGAAAGAAGGTGCTACAGTTGCGGCTGGTGGCGAACGTGCGCTTGAAAAAGGTTATTTCGTTAAGCCAACTATATTCACAGATGTTACAGACAATATGACAATCGTTAAGGAAGAAATATTTGGACCAGTTGTTGTCGTACTTCCATTTGATTCGACAGAAGAAGTAATTGAACGAGCGAACAACTCATCCTATGGCCTTGCTGCGGGTGTATGGACGCAAAATATCAAAACGGGTCATCAAGTAGCAAATAAATTAAAAGCAGGAACAGTGTGGATTAATGATTATAACTTAGAAAATGCAGCTACACCATTTGGTGGATATAAACAATCTGGTATTGGCCGCGAATTAGGTTCATATGCGCTTGATAATTATACAGAAGTGAAAAGTGTTTGGGTAAATATAAAGTAATAGGGCGTTTTACTGATAAAAATTGAGGGATGAAATAATGAAAGATGCGGACAACTAGAAAGTTTGATAATAGTTGTCCGTTTTTTTTTATATACAAAATTACTTTTCCAAAGAATGATAAGGGGGATTTGGATGGAGAATTTAGTAGAATGGTTAGTAGGGCAAGTGTGGAGTATCGGTTTAGTTGTTTTTGCATTAGGGGCAGGCGTATATTTCACGATTGCAACACGCTTTTTGCAAATCCGTTATTTTAAAGAGATGATTAAACTATTATTTGAAGGAAAGAGTTCAGAGACGGGAATATCATCTTTTCAGGCATTTTGTTTAGCCTTATCAGGAAGAGTTGGAATTGGTAATATTGCAGGGGTAGCGACAGCAATTGCTTTCGGCGGTCCTGGAGCTGTATTTTGGATGTGGGCAATGGCTTTGTTAGGGGCAGCGAGCGCGTTTGTAGAATCAACATTATCTCAAGTATACAAAAGTAAAGTAGGGAATGAATATCGCGGCGGTACTCCATATTTCATTGAGAAAGGTTTGAAAATGAAGTGGTTTGCAGTCATTGTAGCAGTAGTTGTAACACTTTCATATGGCGTGTTATTACCAGGTATTCAATCTAGTAGTATCGCAGTTGGATTTGAAAACTCTAATGGTATTAGCAAATATATAACTGGTATATTTTTAGTCGTGTTACTAGCAGCAATTATTTTTGGTGGTGTAAAGAGAATTGCTGGCGTTTCTCAAATGCTTGTTCCATTTATGGCAATTGGTTATGTAATTGTTACATGTATCATATTAATTGCGAATGTAACGGAGATTCCAAGGATGTTTGCTTTAATTTTCTCTAGCGCATTTGGTGTAAATGAAATGTTTAGTGGAATTGTTGGTGCAGCTATTGCATGGGGCGTAAAACGCGCTGTATTTTCAAACGTTGCTGGTGTCGGAGAAGCGACGTATAGTTCGGCGGGTGCTGAAGTATCGCATCCCGCAAAACAAGGATTAGTTCAAGCGTTTTCCGTATATATCGATACAATTGTCGTATGTACAGCGACAGCTCTTATGATTTTAATAACAGGTATGTATAATGTTATACCTGAAGGGAAAACCGCCATTGTACAAAACATAGGAAATGTGGAAGCTGGTCCAATTTATACACAACAAGCAGTTGAAACTGTGATAACAGGGTTTGGTCCAATATTTATTTCAATTGCGATTTTCTTTTTTGCATTTACAACGTTACTCGCTTATTACTATATCGCTGAAACGACACTTACTTATTTAGATCGTCAACTGAAGTATGGCTGGTTAAAACCAGTTTTGAAATTTGGATTTTTAATTATGGTTTACATCGGTAGCGTTGAATCAGCGTCGCTTTTATGGAATCTTGGAGATTTAGGAATCGGTAGTATGGCATGGTTAAACTTAATCGCAATCTTACTTTTAAGTAAAACCGCATTAAAAGTGTTAAAAGATTATGAAACGCAGAAAAAAGAAGGGAAAGATCCAGTATTTAATCCTAAAAATGTGGGGATTGAAGGATTAACATTTTGGGAAGAAAGAAGTAAAGAGGTTGAAAGAAAAAGTTCTAGAGAAAAAGTTATTGTCGATGATAATTTAAAATTATAACTAAAATTAATTGAAAATTCTTAATTTAAAAGAGGGTATATTGCCTCCATTTCATCACATACTACAATAAGTATGGATAATATGACTGGAGGGAATAAGATGGAACATGAGCAACATAGTTCGATAAATGATATTCTACATCATTATAAAGAAGGTATAGGTAGTTTTACAAATCAAATTCCTGAAATCGCTGAGACATATAATGCGTTCACGCAAGCTTGTTTTCAAGAGGGTTCTTTAACAAAAAGAGAAAAACAACTTATTGCATTAGGAATTAGTTTAGCAACGCAAGATGAGTATTGTACAATTTATCATACAAAAGGTTGTCTTGATCAAGGATGTTCGGATAAAGAGATTCTAGAAGCATGTGGTGTTTCAGCAGCATTTGCTGGCGGAGCTGCGATGAGTCAAGCGGTAACTTTAGTGCAAGAGTGTTTAACAGAATTGAAAAATCAAAAGCATTGAATAAAAAAACGTTTTAAACTTTATGTTTAAAACGTTTTTTATGTGAAATTAAATTTGAGTATAAAAATTATCTAGGATGGGTTCAATTTATGGTTATACAATAATGGGAGAATTTAAAATTTAGTAGGAATGAGAAATAACAACTATTTATTTAATTTTAAGGTTTTGTAAAAAGCTTCAATTGCTTCATATAATCAATGGCTTTTGTTTTATTTTTCTGTTTAGAAACATAATGTGCCTCATTAAAATCTCTATAGTAACTGTTAACTACTTCTTCAGAAAGAGCACCGTCAGAGATAGCTCTTTTAACCGCGCAGTTTGGTTCGTTTGTATGTGAACAGTTAGAAAATTTACATCTCATAGAAATCTTTTTTATATCTTCATATCCAAATTCAAAATTCCCCTCAAGGTTTATCAAGTCAAATCCTATTTTACTAATAAGAAATCCCTCCATTTTTGAAAGAGTCTTTTAGAAACATACATACAAATTTTATCGTTTTCAATTTGTATTTACTTTAATATTCTATATCTTTATAAATAGATTTTTCTACATCAGGAAGAACTGTGTATATACTCTTACCGATTAAAGCTTCTAATTCTTTCTTAATCGCATAAAACCCTTTCCAATGTAAAGATGTATGAGATGTTGTACCATGACGCAAACCAACAGAAATTAATCTTCTTTCCAGCGTAGTAAAGCCATCCGCATCAGCAAGAGCGTCACAAAGAGTAATTACTTTATTGTATAAGTCGTAGTTACAATGTTCATTTAATATTTCAACTAACCGGCTTCTCATATGGTCAGGAACGAGACTCCATTCTGCTGCGATATCTATATGTTCATTTTTGCATGGGAATGAGTGTGTCACACAAATAACAGCGTTTCCTGTATACCCTAAATCATTCATATACATATAACCATCATAGGAATGAATGACCGATTTGGTAAAACCTTTGTATCTTCCGATATCATGCAAAAGGGCAGCGTTATATGCTATGTCAGCATCTAGCTTGTACCCTTTTTTTATAAGTTCTATAATTATGTTTTCAGTTGCATGAGCAACATGTAGTGAATGTTCAAACCAAGGGCCCGGGTTTTGTTCATATGCCCATTCGAGTAATTCTTTTGCGTACGTTCTATCTAATATATATTTCATATCGTTATCCTTTCACAAAAAATCATATCTTAACTATAAATTCCTCTTATTATTTCATTATTCCTTCTTTAAAAATTGTTACAATGAAACAAAAGGGGGAAAAGTAATGCGAAATTTAGTAATTGAAGAAATTAAGAAACTAGAAAATGATATAGAAGAACTTTCGAAACTTTTGAAAATGGTTGTAAATGATGGGGCATCAATTGGTTTTTTGCCTCCACTGGAACAAAAAGATGCAACAAAGTATTGGCAAACAGTATTAGCGCCAGAAGTGATATTGTATGTGGCTAAAATAAACAACGAAGTAGCAGGGAGTATTCAATTACAATTAGTTACTAAGCCTAACGGAATTCATAGAGCTGAGATTTGCAAATTAATGACTCATCCAAACTTTAGACGAAACGGTATTGGACGATCGCTTATGCAAAAAGCAGAGGAACGAGCAAAGCAAGAAAACAGGTCTCTTTTAGTATTAGATACTAGAGAAGGAGATCCTTCCAATAAATTGTACAAATCACTAGACTACCAAGAAGTTGGAACAATACCAGGGTATGCAATTTCTCCGAATGGAAAGTTAGATGCTACGGTTCTTTATTATAAAAACATTTAAGTTATAATCAAACGGGGAGAGTACTTAATTATTAGTAAGTGAATAATAAACGACTATTTTTAACACCGTCTATATTTTTCTGGCGGTGTTAAAATAGTTAATTATAATCTAATTAACGCACTAAATGAATTTGAGAAAGTTTTTAGAGGGTTCTTTTAGTAATGATTCTCGTCTTATAATAAATGTAGAGAAGATGACTAGCCAACTATAGTTATTTTCGCTTTATTATGGGAAGGGGATGAAAGAATGAAAAAGAATAGTTTACAAAAGATGAAGAAAGTTATTTTAAGTGGTGGCGTATTACTTACGGGATTATTAACATTTGGGTTTTCAGAAAAGGCTTCAGCTCATGGATATGTAGAATCACCAGCGAGCCGATCTTATTTATGTAAGCAAGGTGTAAATGTAAATTGTGGACCAATTCAATATGAACCACAAAGTGTAGAAGGGATAGGTGGATTTCCACAACTAGGACCTTCTGATGGACAAATTGCAGGGGCTGGTCATTTTCCCGCTTTAGATGTTCAAACTGTAGATAGGTGGAAGAAAGTTACGTTAAATGGCGGGACGAATACATTCAAGTGGAAACTAACGGCTCCTCATAGTACGAAAGAGTGGAAATATTATATTACGAAAAAAGGTTGGAATCCAAATAAACCTTTGACGCGATCAGATTTAGATTTAGTGCCATTCTATGTAAAAAATGACGGTGGAGCTAGACCAGGGACAACAGTAACGCACGAAGCGAATGTACCAACTGACCGTAGTGGATACCATCTTATTTTAGCTGTTTGGGAAATTGCAGACACTGGAAATGCGTTTTATCAAGTTATAGATGTAAACCTTTTGAATAATGGCTTATCCTCAAATTTTGCTTTTAACAATGTAGTGCAAGCTCCTACACTATTTTAATTGAAACATACATTTCGATCATCTAATTCATTTTAGATGATTTTTTTTATGAAAATGATGAAAAATATAGAAGAAAGTGCAATTATTTATAAAAAAATATGCTTTAAATATTGTCATATTTGCTTCTTTAAGATATCCTTTTCATGAAGAGGTGGAAAACATGGAAAAAGTACTAGTTTTCGGGCATAAAAACCCAGATACAGATGCAATTTGTTCTGCAATTGCTTATGCAGAATTGAAAAAAGAATTAGGAATGAATGCTGAGCCTGTACGTTTAGGCGAAATCAGCGGTGAAACTCAATTTGCGTTAGACTATTTTAAAGTAGAAGGACCGCGTTTTGTTGAGACAGTAGCAAGCGAAGTGGACAACGTTATTTTAGTTGACCATAACGAGCGTCAACAAAGTGCTAACGATATCGAATCAGTTCGTGTGTTAGAAGTTATTGACCATCACCGTATTGCTAACTTTGAAACAAGCGATCCTATATACTATCGTTGTGAGCCAGTTGGCTGTACAGCTACAATCTTAAACAAAATGTACAAAGAAAATGGCGTAACAATTCGTAAAGAAGTTGCAGGTTTAATGTTATCTGCAATCATTTCAGATTCTTTACTATTCAAATCTCCAACTTGCACAGAACAAGATGTAGCAGCTGCTCGTGAATTAGCGGAAATCGCTGGTGTAGATGCAGATAACTACGGCTTAGAAATGTTAAAAGCTGGTGCTGACTTAAGCGGAAAAACAATGGAGCAATTAATCTCTCTTGATGCTAAAGAATTCCAAATGGGTAATGCGAAAGTTGAAATCGCACAAGTAAACGCTGTTGATACAAACGACGTTCTTGTACACCAAGCGGAACTTGAAAAAGTAATTTCTGCAGTAGTAGAAGAAAAAGGTTTAGACCTATTCTTATTCGTTGTAACTGATATCTTAACTAACGATTCTGTCGGTCTTGCGATCGGTAAAGCAGCAAACGTTGTTGAGAAAGCATACAACGTATCACTAGAAAACAACACAGCTACTTTAAAAGGTGTTGTATCTCGTAAAAAACAAATCGTACCAGTATTAACAGAAGCATTCCAAGCTTAATCGTATTGCGTACAGATGAACAGTAAGGACAAGTAGTCAGATTGGCTACTTGTCCTTTTTTATTTATAATAAGCAGAAATTTTTAACTTTTAAACAGTCGCATTGTGTATGCTTAATGATATGGAAGTATTGAAAAGTAAATTACAGGGGCTTTTTGAAAAAATATTGCATCTGTTTCAAAATTAGAGAGCTGGATTTCGGAGGAACTGCGTTTAAACGCTGAAATACAGATGTTGCGTTTAACTTTTTAGAAGAAAGGATATAAAGTACTGCAAGGGTTATTTTAGATTGGATTAACGAATTAAAATAAGGATAGCTTTAGCTATCCTTATAATCGTTTATTCGTAAGATTTTTTCTTGTTTATATAAAATGTGATTATCGTAGTAATGAAGAAAATAGGTATCGCATACACTTGCCCAACAAATAACTTCCAGCCGACATAATTATAGCCTTCAGATGCTGGGATGATAACGGAAATAACGCAAACGATAAAATAGACTAATAGTGCAGGGATAATATTTTTCATTTTTATGAACCTCCTTTATTGTTTTATTAATACATACTTTTATTATAATTTAGTTTCGTTATTTTGAAGAAAAAATGAAAGATTTTTTATGGTATTATAATATTTGCAATGAGAGTAATCTATAGTACGTATATGGTAAAATGTGTAATTTTAACTTTCAGAATTATTATATAGTATTTCGAGAAAAAAATGTACAAAATAACGAATTTTATTTACCAAAGTAAAGGGAGTAGAAATATATATGAAAAGGCTATGTATAATTCCATGCGGAAAAAAGAAAATTTGGGATAAACATTCAGACTACGGACCGATGGAAGCAAAAGATGTATATATTAGTCCGTTCGGAAAAGCATGTCAGGCGTACGCAACTATGTTTTTCGAAAACTGGGTTATATTATCAGCGAAACATGGATTTTTAAGACCAAGTGATATTGTATTAGAAAACTATGATCTTGCATTTGATTCAAAAAGCGATGAGGTAATAAGTATAGAGCAATTACAAAAACAGATGGTAGATAAAAGTTTACTACAGTTTGACGAAATCGTCTTACTAGCAGGGAAGAAGCATAAAAAAGTAGTGACAAAGTTATATCCAGAAGAAATGATTACATATCCGCTAGAGGGGTGTAAAGGAATTGGGTATATGTTGCAGAGGTTGAAAGAAGCTGTGAAGGAAGGGGAGGAAATATAGGTGTAGTTTCAGTGATTTTAAACTCTATTTATTTAGGGAGCTGAAAAGTAAAATAGAGTTTTTAGGCATCGCCGAAAGGGTGATGCTTTTTTGTTCGTGTCGTCATTCATGTAAAAGTAATTTAGAGAATAAATCATTCGATTTATGAAGCGATAGCTTTTTTATATCGAAAACAAATTGCGTCACTTTTAGAAAATGTAGGACGTATGGGCACAGTTAAGATTGTAAGTGGGAATAGCAATAAGACAAGTTTTGAATAAGATATTAAGAAAGGAGATGTTGATGAATAATGGCTAGATATAGTTTGCACGGAGGACACAATAGTATTGTTCAAGGTGCTAATTTCGGGAATCGGAAAGAACACGTTCTAGATAGGCAAGTTAAAGATGCCGTGGCGGCTAAGTTAAGAGCCCTAGGACACACGGTTTATGACGATACGGACGAGGTAGGGGCAACTCAATCACAAAATTTAAATAATATCATTCGGAATAGCAATTCCCATGCTGTGGATTTAGTTATTTCTTTTCATCTTAATGCAAGTGATGGAAATGGACAGGGTGTTGAGGTTTTATATTATGATCAGAAAGATTTGGCGGCTAAAATCTCAGCTCAACTAGCAAAAGATATTGGATGGCGTGATCGAGGAGCGAAACAACGTACAGATTTAGCAGTATTAAATGGAACGAAGGCACCGGCTATTCTTATTGAATTAGGGTTTATTGATAATGAATCCGACATGGCAAAATGGAATGTTGATAAAATCGCTAATTCTATTGTATTTGCTCTTACAGGACAAACTGGAGGAGGTGCAGCGGATTTGCTCAAAGTAAAAACTGGTGGTGTAGCATTTAGTAATTTACAAGATTTGGCTCAAGCTATGGTTGATGCGGGTATTGATGGACAAATTGTCGTTCAAAAAGATGGCATTGGTTATGCTATAACGAATGGCTATCCGTCCGGGAATATCGATAAATTTACAGCTTGGTTAGATGCACGTAAATGGTACTATGAGTACGTGAGATAAAACGAAAATTGGTTTGATTAAAAACTAAAAATTGTCTTATTTTTAGTTAACAAGTATATTAAGTAACTATAAAAATATGGACAATTTATATGTAAATTAGTACACAAAACCACCTGTCAGAAAGGTGGTTTTATTTATCAAGCTATTTGCGGGAAGTAAAATTCTTACCTCAAAATTCGGATGAAGCTAAGAAATTAGGTGGGAATTACACTGCTCGTAGCCTCCTACTAATTATCGTTTCACTTTATATAGTTTAGAGTTTTGTAAATCTTTACTTATTAAACCCGTAATAATATTTTGTTTTCTCAATACATAAGCCGAATTTTAAATTATTACCCAATAATATAATACCTCTCATACTATTTATTAGTTGATAATAACAAAAAAACAAGCTTTGAATATAATAATGAAAAAGGAGATGTTAAATAATGGGTTATATTGTAGATATTTCGAAATGGAATGGCGACATTAACTGGGATATCGCAGCACCACAATTAGATTTCGTAATTGCACGTGTGCAAGATGGTTCAAACTATGTAGATCCTTTATATAAAAATTATGTACAAGCAATGAAAGCAAGGAATATTCCGTTTGGTAATTATGCGTTCTGTCGTTTCGTTTCAGTAGAGGATGCACGGATAGAAGCAAGAGACTTTTGGAACCGTGGTGATAAAAATGCAACAGTTTGGGTAGCTGACGTAGAAGTAAGAACAATGAACGATATGAGAGCGGGTGCACAAGCTTTTATTGATGAATTACGCAGATTAGGAGCTAAGAAAGTCGGTTTATATATTGCTCATCATATGTATGCTCCATTTGGAATGGAAAATGTCAATTGTGATTTTGTATGGATTCCTCGTTATGGTGGTAACAAACCGGCGTATCCATGTGATATTTGGCAATACACAGAGACAGGCAATGTGGCTGGTATCGGCAAGTGTGATTTAAATAAGCTGATTGGAAATAAGCCGTTAGCTTGGTTTACAAATCAAATTGTTGAGCCGATAAAAAAACAAGAAGGGGTTGGAATTATAGTGAATAAATATAGCAAAGTAGTTACTTATGAATTTGGTGTAAATTTAATTTCTGACATGATTCAAATGATGGATAAGCTTGGATATACTTCTAAAATAATATCTCGTGGAGATAACCAAGGGCTTGTGTATTTCGAAACAGATTATCGTCAAGGGAACGAACTGGACAAAGCAACTGCTTGGTTAGATATGAAAGGAATTAAATATTTTTATACAAAAGAGTAGTTTGCAAAAATAAGAGCCGTCATGTGACGGTTTTTATTTTTATTTAATCTTTTAACTCTACTTATAATATGGAGAAAATAGACTAATAAACAAGCCTTTGTATACTTTCAAACATAGAATATGATGAATTCTATCAAGGAGGAAGCATATTTATGAGAAATACTTGTCATTGTGGACATTTTCAAGATTGTAATAAATTTTGGGATGATTTAATGTTTGGGAGATGTAGATGTAAGCGCAATGATTTTCACGAGTGTTGTTGCAAAGAGAAACCGAAGTGTGAGTGTGAAAAATGTCATTGTAAAACAAAAGCGAAATGCCATTGTAGGCATGAAGAGGAAGGGTATTAATAATAAAAAAGAGTACGATGCGTACTCTTTTTTTGGGTGATTATATTCCATCTTGAACAGATTTCTTTACAATTACCCATGTGTCTTTCTTTTTAACCGTTATAGCTACATTAGTTCCATTAGATTCCTTATAAAAGATATATCCATTGTTTGAGTTTACATATGTAACTGGTTCACCTATGCAATCTCGCGAGCAGGATTTGTTGACTAGTTCAATTAAGGATAGTTCACTTGGATCGGTTTTACTGGCTTCTATAACAGCATCAAGGCTTGTTTTTCGATAACCTTGCAAGTTTATATGAAAAAGCTGCTCTATTTCTCCTGTAATGCTAGTGTTCATTACTTCTACTGAATTCTTTTTTTCTTGAAGAAAGCCGTTTTCATAAAGTAATTTTGTATAGCCAATCCATGCTATTAACACTAGCATGAAAAACATACCCGTCATTTTAAGTATTCGAAGTCGTTTGCTTATAATTGTTTCTGAGTATTTCATTCACTCTAATCCTCCAATGTTTTTAATTTAAAATATGCTTGGATACATACTTTTAGAAGAGGATGAAAGTTAATGAGTTTTTAATAAAAAAGAAAACATCCAGGGTTAGATGCTTTCTTTTTTTGGTATTTTTGGCTATCTGTTAGTTACTTGTTTCATAAGTGGTCTTATTTCTTTAACTGGTGGTTTCTTATCATAGGCATCAACGTAAGAAAAGTAATAGTTTAAGTTTCTTAGAAGACCTTTTCCTATTTTTGCACTTAAGAAAGGAAAGACTTGTCCGGTATAATCATCGAGAGATTTACAGTAATATTTTTCATCTAAATATATACTGTATTTACATGTTAGTTCTACTAAAGGATTCCCTTCATCATCAAATACTTCTTTAGAATCAATAATATCTATTAGTGCAAATTTTTCATTTAAGTAAACTTTCTTTTTTTTCTCGTGTTTATTTGTAAGTATAAAAACGAGACCAATCGCGTTAATCAAACTATTTCCTCCTATAAAAAACGGATATTAATAAAATATATCGATATAAGCTAAATGTAAAGAGGAGAGGTGAAATATCATGGAGAGAAAACTAAATAAGCCGATTGGTGAGAGCTGATAATCAGTGGGGGATGAACAAACCCCTCACTGATTAAAGTTTCACTTTATTGAAATACTTGCGGGAATTGTTTTACGATTGCGTTTGTTATCATGTCAGCCATTTCTAATGCTTCTTTTTCAATTTTATCGTAAAGTTTTACTCCTGCTTCATAATCTTTATTTAGGAAGGCAAGTGCTTCTGCTTTCGTTAGTGCTAAATGTTCATAAAACATTTTTCTAAATTCTTCTTTATCTATATATGGGTTGATTCTGTTAAGGAATTCAATAATTGCGTCACCATTAGCGTACCATTTTTTCTCTATAGCGGCCGCTGCATTTTGATTACCAGCTTTTGCGGCTTTAACAAGATCCGCTGCAATTACTAAGTGATCTTTAATTAATGCACTATATTTTTTCACTGCATCCTCACCGTAAAATGGTTCAAGTGATAGTCCCATATGTGTTGCGTTTTGTAGAAGTCGTCCAACAGTAACATTAACATCTGGTAAATTAAATACTATACTTATAATAGCCAATCTCGTCCAAGCGACGTGTTGTTCCCATAAAGAACGCATATACCCTTTTAAAAAATTCTCATTTTTACTAATTCGGTAGTTCCGTACGGATAAATCATAGTTTACATAAGGGTTATGGTAGGGGGAGTAATACGATTGCCAATAAGAATACATAAATAGTAACACTCCTTTGAACATGTATAACTCAAAGTATGATGAAGATTTATTTTTAGTTACGTGTCCTAGATTATTTTTAGGGAATTTGAAATGGAGAAATTCAATGAATGGTGTTGTGGTATATATGAATAAATTGAATATAAAGTAAAAGAGGGTCTGTAAGGGAAGTTGCAGACCCTCAAAAGGGTATTGCCGAGATGTCGGACTCGACTACGTAATGTTATCATAAAATTCTTTTAAAAAAACCTGGTAAATGTGTCCAAATGAAATTGGGACCTTCATACAGTCAAAGGGACCTGCTTCCCGCGGCAGGCCCCAATAACTAGATAATGTCGATGAGCAAAAAACTCATCTGGAGTACTTTTATAGTAACAAGTAAAATGTGTTTTGTGTATTGAGAAAGAAGAATTGCATAATTATATGTGAACAATTTAAATCCCAACAATTTATGATTATCATTAATTGTTGGGATCTAAATATGGTTATAAAATGGAGAAAAGACTTGGAAGTGAGATCGAGGTACACAGAAGTATGTAATCATGAAAAAGACCTGCTAATATAAGCAGGTCAACTTAAGGGGTTTATCCAACAGATTATTATATATGGTAACAACTGAATTGTAGTAAGTCTATACATTTAATATTGAGAAAAATTCTGTGAATGATATATTTTTTGCACATATATTAACGTCTAAAAAGTTGAGAAAGAAAATTAAAAAGCTTTTTATAAGAGAATAATGGCTGGTACTTATAGTATGATTCATATTTCCACGCATCATTATTAGAGAATTGGAGTTTTTGTGTTTTCGTTTTTGCCTTGATGGAACTCATATTACGATGTTTCATATAGTAACCTCCTGAATTTATATGTATACGATTAGTAGTATTCAAGAAAGGGAAATAAAATGAACATTTAAATTGAAACTCTTTCTTCTTGTGTACTGGATTTACGTTATAAATGTTGTAAAACATATAAAATAATGATGCTAATTCATATTAAATAAGTGAAGAAACATAGAATAATGAAAAAACAATAAGCATCTAATCATCCCTTTCAAGTCGCATAAGTGATTGATATAATAGAAGTAGATGAAAGATAAAGAAAAGCGGGTGACTCTTTTTTGTTTACTAAAGCACAAGAACTTTTAGCGTCCTACTTTGGTTATTCTTCGTTTCGAAGAGGACAAGATGAAACAATTAAAAATGTACTAGATGGGAAAGATACGGTTTGTATTATGCCAACGGGTGGCGGTAAGTCGATTTGTTATCAAATTCCGGCATTAGTATTTGAAGGAACGACGTTGGTTATATCGCCTCTAATATCACTTATGAAGGATCAAGTAGATACATTGGTACAGAATGGCATTTCAGCTACATATATTAATAGTTCTATATCTATTGCAGAAGCAAATCAGCGAATTCAATTAGCGAAACAAGGACATTACAAGTTACTTTATGTGGCGCCTGAGCGTCTTGATTCGATGGAGTTTGTTGATCAACTTATTGATATGAAAATCCCTATGATTGCGATTGATGAAGCACACTGTATTTCACAGTGGGGACATGATTTCCGTCCAAGTTATTTACATATACATCGCATATTAGATTATCTTCCAGAAAAGCCGCTCGTATTAGCATTAACAGCAACAGCAACACCGCAAGTACGTGATGATATTTGTAACACACTTGAAATTAATCAAGAAAATACAATTATGACAACGTTTGAGCGTGAGAACTTATCGTTTTCTGTCATTAAAGGGCAAGATCGAAATGCATATTTGGCGGATTATATTCGTCAAAATCAAAAGGAATCCGGGATTATATATGCAGCTACTAGAAAAGTAGTCGATCAGTTATATGAAGATTTGATGAAGGCAGGTGTTTCTGTATCAAAATATCATGCTGGTATGAGTGATAGTGATCGAAATGAGCAACAAGAACTCTTTTTACGAGATGAAGTAAGTGTAATGGTAGCAACATCTGCATTCGGGATGGGTATTGATAAATCGAATATTCGTTACGTAATTCATTATCAGCTTCCAAAAAATATGGAAAGTTACTATCAAGAAGCAGGACGTGCTGGTCGTGACGGATTAGATAGTACATGTATATTGTTATATTCTTCTCAAGATGTACAAGTACAGCGTTTTTTAATTGATCAATCAACTGGAGAATCACGTTTTTCAAATGAACTTGAAAAATTGCAAAATATGACCGATTACTGTCATACAGAACAATGTTTACAATCATTCATTTTGCAATACTTTGGAGAAGAACCGAAAGAAGATTGTGGACGCTGTGGTAATTGTACAGACAATCGCGAGAGCATCGATGTGACAAGAGAATCACAAATGGTTTTATCATGCATGATTAGAACGAACCAACGCTTTGGAAAGCAAATGATAGCGCAAGTATTAACTGGGTCGAAGAATAAGAAAGTTATTGAATTTAATTTTCATACTTTACCAACGTATGGGCTTTTATCGAACCGTAGTGTAAAAGAGGTCAGTGAGTTTATTGAGTTTTTAATTTCAGACGAGTTAATTGCAGTTGAACATGGCACTTATCCGACGTTAAAAGTAACTGAAAAAGGGAAAGAAGTATTACTTGGTAAAGAGAATGTTTTACGAAAAGAACGAGTAGAGACAAGACAAATTGTTCAAGACCATCCTTTATTTGAAGTGCTTCGTGAAGTACGTAAAGAAATTGCACAAGGAGAAGGTGTACCTCCGTTCGTTATTTTCTCTGACCAAACATTAAAAGATATGTGTGTGAAAATGCCGCAAAGTGATTCCGAATTGTTGACGGTAAAAGGTATCGGAGAACACAAACTTGTGAAATATGGCTCGCACTTCTTACAAGCAGTTCAGCATTTTATTAAGGAAAATCCAAATTATGCTGAAACGATTAAGACAGAAGTAGTTTCAGAGCGTAAAAAGTCAGGAAAAGCGTCCGCAAATTCTCATTTAGAAACGTATGAAATGTATAAACAAGGTATTGATTTGAATGAGATTGCAAAAGAACGTAACTTATCAAGACAAACAATCGAAAACCATTTAATTCGCTGCTATGAGGATGGAATGGAAGTAGATTGGCAAAGCTTTGTTCCAGCAGAGTATGAATCTCTTATTGAAACTGCCGTTCAAAATGCAGATGGTGGTCTGAAATCTATTAAAGAACAGCTTCCGAATGAAGTGAGTTACTTTATGATTCGTGCTTATTTACAAATAAGAAAGTAGAGGCATATAAAGGGGATAAGAATTTATGTATCATGTTTTCGTTTATGGAACGTTAAGAAGAGGACAAATGAATGCTCATTATATGCTAGGTGCAACATGCATCGCAGACAGAGCTTGGACATATGGAAAATTATTTGATACGAACGAAGGATATCCGGCCATGACTTATTCGATTGAAGAACAGGTGTATGGAGAAATTTATGTAGTAAATGATGAGATATTGTGTAAGTTAGATGAACTAGAAGAATATACAGGTAATGCGGAGACTGATTTATATGATCGAATCACGCAAACAGTATATGTTGCTGATAGGGAAATTGAGGCATATGTGTATATCGCTCAGAATAAAAAGATGTTAAAGAAAGTGATAGACTCTGGTGACTGGCTTATGTATCAAAAAATATAATAAGGTAGTTTTAAAAATTGGAAAGCAGATAATGACGAATTCATTATCTGCTTTTTATTGTGTGAATAATTGGCGTTCTCTTTTTATTCTTATAGTTCTTAGTACGATTCCAATTCCGAGAAATAAAACAGTAGCAGCGACCCCGCTAGTAGGATTTAACCAAAAATCACTACTGTTTGTAAGAGTAATAATCCCTGTTATTGTAACTAAAACAGTAGGAACAGCAGCCTCGATTGCATGCATGATAACACATGGCCAGACGGATTTTGTAAGTCTATATATTTCAACATACATAATTGACCATCAAACCATAAGGATACAGCCAGATAAAAGCATATTTAATCTTGAGGTGGATTCAAAATATTAAAAATATTCATTCGAAGAGCCTCCTTTACTTTTATTTATCCTACTATTTATGGGCAGTAAAACGCCCATTGATTAAAGTCTTTCATTTTTAAAATGTTTTTTAATAGATAAATTAAATAGGAGACAAATAGAAAGTAGTATCTTTTGTATGCATCACTATACTATATGTGTATTTGTGTGATTTAGATGTTGCATATTCTTTTTAAATTAGAAAGATGAAAAGTAAGTTTTTTCGGAAAATTTAAATGGAAACTATTGACTTTATGATTGGGTTTTTAATACAATGATACTTCGACTGAAAAATTAGAACGGACAGGAGGGAATCGTCGAAATGAGCAACATATTTGAAGATGAGTTACAAAAAATGAAGGATACTTTACATACGATGGATGAGCAATTGGATAAGCTTGAAAAAACCCCGGTTTATTATGGAGAAGATTTTAAAGAGCAAATTCTTGAAAGTATGAGGGAGTCTAATAGACAAAACTTACGTATTGGTGTGCAAGAGCCGTACTTTGGAAGGTTAGATTTTCAGGAAGATGGAAAAGAAGAAGTTATGCCGATTTATATCGGAAAAGTAGGGGTTTCGGATATGGACACGATGAAGCCAATCATTATTGATTGGCGGGCGCCTGTCGCAAGTATGTTTTATTCATTTACCGGTGGAGAAGAATTAGCATTTTATCAATCACCAGATGGGTTAGTAGAAGGTGATGTGTATTTAAAACGAAACATTTCCATTCGAAAAAGAGAACTTGAACGTGTTGTTGATACATATGTAAAAGGAAATGAAGATGTATCGCATGCCGATGATTTTCTTCTATATCGATTAGGTGAGAATAAAGATAATAAGCTAAAGGATATTGTTTCAACGATTCAATCGGAACAAAATGATATTATTCGAGCGGAAAGAAATTTACCATTACTTATTCAAGGGGTTGCAGGGAGCGGAAAGACAACAATTGCTTTACATCGCCTTGCTTTTTTAATTTATGAATATCGTGAACAACTAGAAGCAGAAAGAATGATCGTATTTGCGCCGAATAGTCTGTTTTTAGACTACATTTCGAGTGTACTTCCTGAATTAGGTGTAGGGAATATTAGTCAAACAACGTTTCTGGATTGGGCATTACGTACGTTAGATGATTCAGTGAAACTAAAGCAGACAGAAGAAAAATTGAAAGAAGCATTTTCAATTAATCGTGATGAAAAGAAGATAATGCTAGGTAAATTAAAGGGTACGTTGGAATTTAAGACGTTTATTGAAGAGAGAATGATCCAATTTGAAAATGAGTTAGTTCCGACAAAAGATTTTGAGGCGTGGGATAGAGCGATTATTCCAGTAGAAGATATTAAAAAATGGATGCAAGTTGAATATAAACATTATCCTTTACAGAAAAGAAGAGAACGATTAGTAGGACGAATGAAGCGCTGGATTGAAATTGAACTTAAAAAATTCGGGGAAACAAACGAGAAAAAATTACTTAAAAAAGAAGCGACTAAGAGACTGAACGCATATATGAAGTTTTGGCCGAAAATGAGTGCTCTTTCACTGTATAGTTCAATAGTAAAAAGTAAAGAAATACTCGAGGTATTACCTGAAGAACTTGTTAAAGAAACAGAAAAGAGTTGTCGTAAAAAAGAAGTGTATGTAGAAGATTTACCAGCTTTAATATACATACATCATCGTATAACAGGGATTGAAATCGGGCAGAAGTTTCATCACGTTGTTATTGATGAAGCGCAAGATTTTTCGCCTTTCCAAGTTTATGTATTAAAAGAAATTACATTAGGTAATTCTTTCACTATATTAGGTGATTTATCGCAAGCGATTTATGATTACCAAGGAATTGAAGATTGGAATGCTTTTAAGGAAGTATTCCAAGAAACCGGTTATTATGAATTGACAAGAAGTTATCGTTCTACAAAAGAAATTATTGAATTTGCAAATGAAATAATTAAAAATGCAGAAATCCCAGTAGGACTCGCAACACCAGTCTTCCGCAGTGGAGAAGATGTGAAAGTAATTCATGCGGAAAATCAATTTACTGAAATTGTGAAGACGGTAAAACATTTGCAAAATGCAGATGTGAAAACAATTGCGGTAATCGGAAGAACAGAAGATGAATGCCGTGATATATATGTGAAATTAACAAATGCAGGATTAACGGTAAACGTAATTGAAGCAAACCAAAGTAAATATGAAGGTGGTATATCAGTAGTACCTGTCTATTTAGCGAAAGGTTTAGAATTTGATGCGGTGCTTTTAATTGATGTGGATGAGGAACATTACAAAAACACAAAACATGATGCAAAGTTACTATATGTCGGATGTACGAGATCACTTCATGACTTATGGATTTTCCATAGTGGGGAAGCGTCACCTTTAATTAAAGGATTAAAATAAAGTGAAACTATAATCAGTGGGGAGTTTTACTGCAAGCTAATGTGGGATAAATATAAAAAGAGGGTTTCTATTACTGTCTACTTAACAGGGAGATGACTATGAAGACCCTCTTTTTATATTGAAATTAATGTTCAATTTTAAACGAATAAAGCCATTAATATTAAATCTTGATAGCTACCATCCAATTTTACACCCTTTGCTTTTCTACCCTCTTCAAAGAAGCCTAGATTCTTATATAACTGGATTGCACCTAGATTATCTTCCATTACCTCAAGACAAACTTTTTCAATCTTACTGTTATTTTTAGCCCAATTGATTAACGTTTCTAGAAGAGCTCTTCCAATACCATAATTTCGATATTCGGGTAGTATGGTCATCGCAAAAGCCCCTTGATGACTAATTTTTTCTTTGTTTCCGTTCTTAAAATCTATTGCACCGACTAACTTACCATCAACTTCAGCAATAAACTGTACATAATTTGGATTTTCATAATAAGCTTTTAACGTTTTTTGAATAGCATCGATACGCACCTTTTTTACATCCTCAACCGTACTTAGCATGTATGGAGCGCTTATTAAAGCTTTTGAAGCAGAATCTAGTATTCTTTCTGCATCCCGTTCTTTAGCTTCTCTAATTATTATTGTTTTTCCATCCTTAGATTTATAAGTAAAAACATTAGTTGATAAGATACTACACACACCCTTTCGGAATATAATTAGTTGAATTTTTTAACTATCGTACGATTATTAAGTAAGAAAAAGTCGTATCACCTTTTGCTGCAATCGCTCTGCTTCAACTTAATAACGATTATTTCAAATGTTTTTAATTTTCACAAGGATTTATTCCGTTATATAGCCCGATTGTTGAATAACATGACTGGCGTTTTTTAAACAACTTTATTATCTCTGTACACGATGAATTAACGACTTGAGCTGTTGTGTAAATAATATACAATGACCTTTTCTAATTCCTGAGTTTGTTCTTTTTCCCGTACACGAACGGCATCTACTGGAGTTTGTGTATGTTTTAACCAATCTAGAATAAGGTGTAGTTGTTCTTGTATTTGCCCAATGTTTTGCTCCTTTATGTTCTTATTCTGAATTCTATCAATTAATTGAAGCATATAGGGAAGTTTTTCTATACATTCACTTAAATCTCCGCAATAACCTGAAGGGAATTCATGTGTACCAAATTCTAAAGTATTGATTTAATTAGAAACTAGGTATATCAAGGCTTCTTGTTCGGTATCACCACCTAATTCAATCGCTTTTCGAAGGGATTTTTCTAAATCGTCTTCTTTATTGCTAGAGTCCATATAAATTCCTATCCATCTAAAAGGTCTTGAATCAAATGGGTTGTTTTCTGTCCATCTATATAGAATGTCAATTAGAAAACTATTTAGTGAGAAAGTTAAGACCTCATCTTTTTCGTTTAATGCATCTAAAATAGTAAACAGCGAAATGGCAAACTCTTCTTGATCTTTTGATTCCCATTTCTTTGCATTTGTAATAAATGTCTCTAAATGTTTAAAAGCTAAT
Source organism: Bacillus sp. JAS24-2 (assembly GCF_008274905.1). Classification (NCBI taxonomy): domain Bacteria; kingdom Bacillati; phylum Bacillota; class Bacilli; order Caryophanales; family Bacillaceae; genus Bacillus; species Bacillus sp. JAS24-2. Next base: position 2,637,929 of record NZ_CP031068.1, on the reverse strand, counting down.
TTTCGAAGTCCCGCTTCGCGATGCTGACAGTAACAAATAAAATCATGCCAATGCTCAGTTGTATTCATATGTATAATAATAGTTTGTAATGCAGTGAGAGGTTTATCCATTACAAGTCCCCAATCTATTAAGCACGTGTTGAAAATTTAGTGTTATTATATCATTACATAAATTAAAGTAGGAAGAATTTAAGATGGATTTTATTGGTCACGGGATCCAATCGATTGGTAATGTAGCGGTTCTAACAGGACTCATTATTGAATTTGAAGATGAAACGTAAAAAAGTTATTATATTTATCTGAATATTGAGGGAATATGTTTATTTAATTTTTAGAAAACATAGACTATTAAATTTGTAAATGGTATAATCTTCTTATTATTGGAATTAAAATCAAAATATTTGAAAATAAAGGATAGGGTTGGTTTTAATGGGGGATTCTGATCACAAAGAAACAAAGGCAATATTAAAGTTATGGTTTATTTATATACCACTTGCATTTGGAGAATTTGTCTTTTCGAATATCATAGGTTATTTAAAAAAATAAAGATTTTGTATTTGAAAAACAATTAACCTAATTTAATTGTTTTTTTATTTTCCTCTAATAAACCAAACAAAAATAGAGATTTTGAACAAGATGAAGTTTATGAAGGAAATAACGTTGATTAGGTGCTGAAAACGGGAATCATTCAACCATGGTAATTCACCGTTTTTATAGCTTCCTATAGTGAGAGGTTATGTTCACATCATATGTATACGATATTTGTAACTTAATATAGCATTACTGGAACTTCAAAATTAGTAGTTAAGGTTGTTACCTTATAGAGTGTTATATATAACTTAGCTAAAAAAGCACAAATCATATAATTTGCGCTGTTCATTATCTGTTTTTTTGGTAAAAAATTATAGTTTTTGTCACATTAATACTGTACGATACATAGTATAAAACACATACTGTATGACATATAGTAATGGAAATGAGGTGAGTGAATGGATACTTTATTAAACTCGTTAATTACTGAGTTAAGAAGAGGGACATTAACGTTAGCTGTTTTAAGTCAATTAAGAACGCCGCAGTACGGATATTCACTTGTCCAGTTATTGGAGCAATCAGGGGTTACAATTGATCAAAGTACTTTATATCCACTACTTCGCCGATTAGAAAAGCAGGAATTAGTGACGAGTAGTTGGGATAAAACGGAGAGTAGACCTCGTAAGTATTATGTTTTAAGTGATTATGGATTAGAAATATTTTTGCAGTTGAAAAAAGAATGGATAAAAGATTCGAAAGAACTTTATAACTTATTAAAGGAGGAGGAAGGGAATGAATTTAATTGATCTCTATATCCAAGAGGTTGCGAAGAGATTACCTGAAAAAAATCGTGAAGATATTACACTTGAACTAAGGTCAACTATAGATGATATGTTACCTGAAGATTATAATGAGGAAGATGTAAAGAGCGTTCTCGAAAAATTGGGGAGTCCGGTTTCATTGGCTAATGGTTATTTGGATAGACCGATGCATTTAATTGGACCACGTTATTTTGATGTATATACAACGTTGTTAAAAATGATTATACCAATCGCAGCTGTCATTGCACTCATATCAATGGTTGCAGAAAATTTTATAGGCTATAGTGGTGATCAAGCGGTATTAAATGTTATTTTACAATTGATAGGTAAAGGCATTGGGGGAATTTTTGAAGTGGGCCTCCATGTATTTTTCTGGTTGACACTTGTGTTTGTTATTTTAGAAAGAACAGATAAAGACAAAGGTATCGAGCCGTTGACGACAAGTTTAAAAAAATGGACACCAGATGATTTGAAAAACATCTCGTATATCCCAAAGAAAAAAGCAATCTCGAAGTTTGAAGTTTTTGGAGGTTTAATGTGGACAGCAGTTTGGGCTACACTTTACTTTTATGCGAATCATCTTGTTGGCGTATATAATGGTACGGCAAATGGACTGAAGTTTGTCTTGCCAACTTTTAATCAAGATGTTTTATTGCAGTACTGGCCAATCGTTGTAATTATGATCGTTTTTGAAATATGTATATCCCTTTATAAATTAGTGCAGGGACAATGGACTCAAAGATTGGCGATTGGGAATGCTATTCTTCAAATAGCTGGGACGATAGTATTCATTGTAATTGTAGTAAATCCACATGTATTTAACGCAGGGTTTATTACGTATTTGGCAAATGCATTTACTATTTCCTCAGAGGAGTTTAAAACGTGGCTCATTGGGGGAGGAATTTTCTTCTACATGTTATCTGCTGCAATAAATATATTTGATGGTTTCCGAAAAGCTAGTATTCGTATGTAGATAAAAATCGGAAATTTCGATAAAATAAAACTATTAAAAAGATAGTAAAATAAGGTGAACATGATGAAAGGAAGAAAATAATGATAAGGGAAGCAACGAAAAAAGATTTAGCATACATTTTAGATATTTATAACGATGCGATACTTTATACAACAGCTGTATATGCGTATAAACCTGTAACCCTTGAAAATAGAATAGATTGGTATGAACAAAAAAAGGCTGAAGAGTATCCAATTATCGTATATGAATTAGATAATAAAGTAGTAGGATTTGCGACATTCGGCCCATTTAGAGCGTGGCCTGCTTATAAATATTCAGTTGAACATTCTGTGTATGTAGATAAGGCATATAGAAAAAATGGCATTGGGTCTTCATTAATGAAAGAATTAATCAAAATTGCAAAGGAAAGAGGGTATATGACCTTAATTGCTGGAATTGATGCAGAGAATGAGAAAAGTATTGCCTTGCATCAAAACTATGGATTTGTTCATGCAGGAACAATAAAAAAAGCTGGTTATAAGTTTAATAAATGGCTAGATTTAGCTTTTTATCAGCTGGAACTTAACGGTCCTGAAAATCCTATAGAAGAATAAATATTTTTCGGTAGCAAGAAAAAATTCATGCTACCTTTTTCTTATTTTAATAGCTCATATGAGCTGCTGAAAAGGTTTTTTATATTCGATATTGAATTTATTGGTATAATAGGAATGTTTAACGAATTTCCACTTCTTTATGTGATTGGGGGAAAAGATTTACCGAATCGCCGTGAAAATAAAGAGGTAGATGAAGCTTTTGCAGTAGTTTTAAAGTACATATACAAAGAATATAGTGAAAGCATGCTAGGAGTGAGCGATTGAAAAGAAACTTAAAGACTTTAACAATCATTATTTTAATTTTAACGATTATTGCTCTTGAAGTTGGAATCGCCCTATATGATCACAATTTGTCATTAGATACAATTTACTTTGCAGCGATCCTTATTTGTATTGTATTGCTTTTTGGCACACGTGTTTCTGAAGAGAAAGAAAGTACATCGAAACGAGGGCGAAGAAAAATAGCTGTTATATTTTGGCCATCTATTTTATTGTCTATCGCTTGTTTTGCAGTTATAAATTACATAAGGGTAGGCTATGTCTCTGTACCAGGGATAATTGGCTTTTCATGCTTTGTTACATATGGTGGATTCGTTTTGATTAGTATTTTAAAGGGGAAAAATAAAATGTAGCTTACTAAGTTGAAAGGAAGCAATGTATATGAAACATATAGAGAACGGTACACGTATTGAAGGAGAATACATTAAAAATAAAGTCATTCAATATAATATGTCCATCTTAACAGATGAAGTAAAACAGCCGATGGAAAAAGTAAGCCTCGTAGTAAAAAATGAAGAAGGAAAAATATTTGGTGGTGTAACAGGTACGATGTATTTTTATCATCTTCATATCGACTTTTTATGGGTTGATAAATCAGTTCGTCATGACGGTTATGGTAGTCAACTGTTATATAAAATTGAAGAAATTGCGAAGGAAAAAGGGTGCAGATTAATATTGCTAGATTCATTTAGTTTTCAAGCGCCAGAATTTTATAAAAAGCACGGTTACCGAGAGTATGGTATCGTTGAAGATCATCCAAAAGGTCATAGTCAGCACTTTTTTGAAAAGAGATTATAATAATATTATGTATACTGATTGATGGGAGAAAGCATATGTACACGTATAAATTGCAACAAGAACAACCAATCTGTGCAGAAAAAATTAAGAAGCTTTATGATTCTGTCGGTTGGTGGCCAGAAAGAAAAGAAGTCGATATTGAAAAAATGTTAAAGAATAGTATAGCCATTGGAGTATGGGAAGAAAATGAATTAGTTGGATTTGCTAGAGTCGTTTCTGATGGTGTTTTTCGAGCATACATTGAAGATGTTGTCGTACATGAGAATGTAAGAAATAAAGGTATTGGAGAGAAAATGCTTACAATATTACTTCGAGAAATATCTCATATTGATATTGTTAGTCTATTTTGCGGAGAGAAGCTAATAAAGTTTTACGGTGAGCAGCAATTTCAAGCAACGAAGCAAATTGTGATGCATCGTAATCAAACAGGGAAAGAATAAGAGGTGCCAATTAAAATGAATGCAACAAGAGCGTACTGTTTATCGAAAAGAAAAGCGACAGAAGATTCTCCAGATGGCTGGAGTGCAACATGTATGAGGCTTAATAATAAAATATTTGCGATAGTAAATCATGAAGAAGGTGAAAAGGCTGCGATTACATTGAAGTGTGATCCAGAAGTCGCATTAAGAATAAGAGAAGATTATCCAGAAACAATTATTCCAGGGTATCATATGAATAAAAAACATTGGAATACCGTTTATATTCATAAGGGTATAGAGCAGGAGCAAATTAATAAAATGATTGATTGGTCGTATGATTTAGTACTACAATCATTTTCAAAGAAAAAGCAGCAGGAGTTAATGGATTAATATGTATTAGGAGTGTGTGTAATGAAAGATTCGATTAAAGATACGTATGATAAATTAGCGAGTACATATAAAGAAAATCTAGATTTCGCAAATCCATATAACAGTTATTATGAAAGACCGGCGATGATGGAGCTTATTCCAAAGGAACTAGAAGGAAAAAAGATATTAGATGCTGGATGTGCAGCTGGATGGTATACTTCTCAATTCATAGGAAGAGGAGCAAATGTTACAGCAATTGATGTAAGTCCTGAAATGGTAAAAGCAGCAAAAGAAAATATAGGAGAAGAAGCGACGTTCCTTTGTCATGATCTGCAAGAAACATTGCCATTTGAAGATAATACGTATGATGTGATTGTAAGTTCATTAACTCTTCATTATATAGAAAATTGGAATCAAGTATTTCAAGAATTTCGTCGTGTATTGAAGCCAGGTGGAGAACTTATTTATTCTATTCATCATCCTTTTATGGATTTCACAAAGTTTCCATGTGAAAATTATTTTGAAAAACAGTTATTAATAGATACTTGGGTTAAACCGAATATTACTATTGAAGTCAAGTTTTTTAGAAGATCATTACAAGACATACTAAATGAAACTACAAATTATTTTGTATTAGAAGAGATAGTGGAACCGAAGGCAATTGAAAAAATGAAAGAAGTAAGCGAAAAATCATATCATTATTTAAATATGAATCCACATTTTCTTATCATAAAAGCAATCAATAAATAGCTAGTAAAATAACTTTGTTTTACTAGCTATTTACAGTTTTACATTACATATTAGGAGACTTTAAAATGAATACGAAACGAAATAGAGTAGTATATGCACTATTTACTATAGTTGTTATTATTTTAGGTCTTAGCTCAAGAAAGTTTGCTTTTGCACTACCACATCTATTAAATGATTATTTAGGTGATGCATTATGGGCATTAATGATTTTCACTGGCTTTGGATTTTTGTTTCCTAAAACAGAGACGAAGAAGTTGGCTTTTACTAGTTTAATGTTTTGCTACGGGATTGAAGCGAGCCAATTGTATCATGCGGAATGGATAGATAGCATTCGTGCAACGACTTTGGGCGGACTCGTGTTGGGATACGGTTTTTTGTGGAGTGATGTAGTGGCTTATACAATTGGTGTTGGAGTGGGAATACTGTGTGAGGTTATTTTTCGGAAGAAATAAGAATTGTAAAAGGGGTATTTGTAAATGGAATAAGCAATGGAAATTGCAAAGCTTTGGTTTCGAAATGAACATGTCACAGCTACTGTAATGCAACCAAAAGTAGCGAAGGTTTTATGCAAGAATAAAGAGTACATTTTAAAGAGAACGGGATCGATAAAGCAACTTCTAGTTGAATTCGATGTTTTGAAGCAACTGTATGAAAAGGGAATTAAAGTACAGAGAGTAGTAAAGACAGTAAATGATGAACAATATGTATTATATAAAGAAAAATGTTATTGCTTATATGAGTATGTTGCCGGAAGTGTTTTAGAAATAAAAGATACGGATAAGCTGGAAAGGCTAGCAAGTACAATTGGAGAAGAAATAGCTAATCTGCACAAAGCATTACATTCGGTGAATAGTGACCATGAGTTAATAAAAAGAGATTTATATAAGATGGTATTTGAATGGGCTATACCGATTTTAGAAAAGAATGAGTATGTTCATCGAGAGGTAATTCAAAAGATGGAGCGAATGCACGCAGCTTTCAAGGAAACGGTCCATTCATTACCGAGACAAATTATTCATCGTGATATGCATCTATCAAATGTAATCTTTAAAGATGATAAACTGGAAGGGTTTATAGATTTTGAGATTTTAGAAAATAATGTAAAAATATTTGATTTATGTTATTGCTGTACAAGTATATTAAGCGAGCTATTTAGTGATGAAAGATTAAGAGGGAAATGGTTACATATCGTTAGCAAAGTCTTTGAAGGTTATTATAAACAAAATGATTTAACGAAAGAAGAACTAAAAGCCATTTGGTATGTTATGCTTTCAATTCAAATTATCTTTATTGCTTATTTTGTCCAGTTACCAGATTTATTAAATTTAAATGAAGAAATGTTCTTCTGGATTTTTGCTAATAAGGAAGCTATTGAAGAAGTTATAGAAGGTATCGTAAAGGTATGAAAAAAATAATATTAATTGGTTCTGGTGGTTCAGGAAAATCTACATTAGCAAGGCAGTTAGGAAATAAATTAAATATTAAGGTGCATCATCTTGATGCATTATTTTGGAAACCGAATTGGGAAGGTGTTCCGAGAGAAGAACAAATAGCAGTTCAAAATAACTTAATTAAAGATGAGAAGTGGATTATTGATGGGAATTATGGCGGGACGATGGATATCAGACTGAATGCAGCTGATACAATTATCTTCCTTGATATTCATAGAACAATTTGTATTTATCGTGCGTTTAAAAGAATTGTAAAATACCGGAATAAAACAAGACCAGATATGGGCGCGGGATGTGAAGAAAGATTTGATTTGCAATTTTTTAAATGGATATGGAAATATCCTAATGCTAAACGACCTACAATTTTAAAAGGGTTAGAGCAATTGTCCGAAGAGAAAAAGGTTATTGTTTTAAAATCTCCAAATGAGGTTCGGAAATTTTTAGAGCACATATAATAATAGAATGTGACACAACAATTCTTTTTGGATCTTACCGATTAGTTTAATTAAACTAATCGTTTTTTATTATGAAAAATTTAACGCTTTTTGAAAATTGTATTTTGTAATGAGTATATGACTATAAATTCATATAAAATGAACGTTTGGAGGAATAGAAAATGACTAATGATTTAATTCAAACAATCGATTCATTAATGGTAAATATTCCAGCTGGAGAGGTAGTATTAAGAGATGATCGAATAAAAAAAGAATGGCTAGTGCAAATTCAACCATTTCTTCTTGCGAAGTATGCTGTAACAATCGAACTATATGATGCTATTACAAATAGTACATTAAATAATTTTGATAAAAATCATAAACCAGTTGTCAATATTTCATGGAACGATGCCATTGTGTTTTGTAATGTACTTTCAAAAAAAGCGGGATTAAAAGAATATTATTCTATTAGTGATGGTGGTCAAATTGTGAAATGTAATTTAGATTCAAATGGCTACCGATTACCATCTGAGGCAGAGTGGCAATATGCATGTAAAGCAAGTACAACCGGATATACATACGGGAAACTTCATGATATAGCGTGGTATAATGAAAATTCAAATGGAGAGATTCATGACGTTGGCCAAAAAGAACCGAATGCATGGGGACTTTATGATATGCTAGGGAACGTTTGGGAATGGTGTTATGATTTGTATGATGAAACAGTGTACGGATCATACCGCATTTTTCGTGGTGGTAGTTGGGCTGAAACAGCGAGAGGGTGCGGCGCTACTTGTCGTCGTCGAAGCCATCCTACATTTCATATAGATGATCTCGGTTTTAGACTCGCTAGGTCAATTTAGTAGGAACATGCTACGAACAACTAAGAAAAGAGTATGGAGAAAATCCGTACTCTTGCCAACATAGAAACGATTTAACGTAAGGAGTGTTTATTATGGCGCGTGTTTTATTTATTAACGCTGGATCAGAAGGACATATAAATCCAACTTTACAAGTTGTAGAAGAATTGATTTCTCGTGGTGAAGAGGTCGTTTATTTTTCAATAGAAGCTTTCAGGGATCGGATTGAGAAGACAGGTGCTACTGTACGAACGATTGATGATCAAAAATTTATAAAAGCGTTTCTATCTGGAGGCAGAAATTATTTACAGGAAAGAATAAACGGCCTTCTACATACAGCGGATATTGTAATATCTAGCGTTCTAGAACAAATTGAAGGTGAACATTTTGATTACATGATTCATGATTCTATGTTTGGTTGTGGCCATTTAATTGCTCAAATTCTTAAACTTCCAGCCATAAATTCATGCACATCTTTTGCGCAGGATGAAAAATCCTTTGAGCAAATGTTAGGTCATCTGTCAAAAAATATCCCAGTAGAAATTCATGATAAAATACAGAATGATTTTCAAAACTTAACGAAGGGAATTGCTGAAAAATATGGTGTTGAAATAAAATCATCGTATGAAGTTTTCTGTAATCCTGCACCTCTTACTATTGTGTATACAATTAAGGAGTTTCAGCCTTTTGGTGATACGTTTGATGAAACATATAAATTTGTAGGACCATCTATCTCTGCACAAATGAAAAACAGAGACGTTGATTTTACTTCAATTGAAGAAAAAAGTCCGATTTATATTTCATTAGGTACTGTTTTTAATGAAGCGATTGACTTTTATAAACTGTGTATGAAGGCCTTTGAGAATAGTGAGCATACAATTGTTATGTCTATTGGTAATAAAACAAAAATAAGTGATCTAGGCGAAATCCCTAAAAACTTCATTGTGAAAAACTATGTGCCTCAAACCGAACTGCTTACTTATACGAAACTATTTATTACACACGGCGGGATGAACAGTACGCATGAAGGATTATATAACGGGGTTCCGCTCGTTGTAATACCGCAAAGTGCAGATCAGCCAGCAATTGCAAAGCAAGTGGAGAGTCTTGGAGCAGGAGTTCAATTACATATGAATGAATTAACCGTGGAGAAATTGCGTGAAAGTGTGGAGTTAATTTTAAATAACCCTTCATATAAAGAGGCTGCTTTGAATTTGAAGGAATCATTCCGAACATCGGGTGGATATAAGGAAGCTGTTGATGAAATTTTTACATTTGTAGGTCAGTAATAAATATAAAGTTATACATGAAAAAAGTGTCTATATTAAATGATATAGACACTTTTCTGTTGTAGGAAGAGAAGAATTGTTTAAATGGAAAAAATGAAAATACTAAATGTGAATTTTGAGAACTAAGTCTACAATTTCTGCTGCACACTTTTATTTTATCCCGTATTAACCGACCGTAAAACCCCAACTAATTAAAGTTTTAATTTATGATTTCAGGATGTGGTTTTATATGTTAGTAATAATTTCACTGTTTCTGCACAACTTCTGCACATGCTTAGGCGAGTTCTATGTCATGATATATTCATAAAGTGAAATATTTCACAAGGAAAAAATATATTTTCACTGCGGTGTATGCATAATTAACACATACATCGGTACAAGTTTGTCTCTTGTTATTCTTTTACATCAAAGCCCACATTCCACTACAAAGTATAACAAGAAGGGGACATGAACATGAATAATCGATTTTTAAAACAACTACAAAATATGAAAATGAACAAAAAAAGTTTAGGAGTTGTAGCATTAACAGCTGGAATTATTAGTACGACACTTATTCCTCAAAATGCTTATGCGCACGGTTTTGTTGAAAAGCCCGGTAGCCGATCCGCTTTATGTAGTCCAACTTATGGTGCGCTAAATGTAAACTGTGGAAGTGTTATGTATGAACCACAAAGTTTAGAAGCTCCAAAAGGGTTCCCACAAGGTGGTCCAGTAGATGGACAAATTGCTTCAGCAGGCGGAAAATTTGGTGGTATTTTAGATCAACAAACAGCAAATCGTTGGTTTAAAAATACAATCACTGGTGGGGAAAATACATTTACTTGGAAGTATACTGCGCCTCACTTAACGAGTAAGTGGCATTACTATATTACTAAAAAAGGATGGAATCCAAATAAAGCGCTAATAAGAGCAGATTTCGAACCAATTGGAACTGTACAACATGATGGTTCTGCAGCTTCAAATAATTTAACTCATAAAATCAATGTACCTACTGATCGTAGTGGATATCATGTGATTTTAGCAGTATGGGATGTAGCTGATACAGCAAATGCATTCTATAATGTAATTGATGTTAATCTTATTAATGATGTGAAACCAGACATAGAAGCACCAAGTATTCCAAATGGACTTCAGACGCAAAAAGTAACAGCGAATAGTGTAGAACTAACATGGAACGCTTCTACGGATAATGTAGGGGTAAAAGGATATCAAATCTTCCGTAACGGAGAGATGATTGATACAGTACCAGGGACTCATTTTATTGATAAGAAGTTACAACCAAGTACAGAATACTCTTATACTGTAAAAGCAATTGACGCAGCTGGCAATGTATCGACAGAAAGTACAGCGCTTACAGTAAAAACGACAGTTGAGACTCCTGATACAGAAGCACCAACACAACCAAAAGGATTACATAGTATGGGAACGACAGCGTCAAGTGTGGATTTAATGTGGAGTCCATCTGACGATAATATTGGTGTAGACCATTATGATATTTATAGAGAAACAGAAGGATCAATGAAAAAGATTGCAACATCCAATACAACTTCTTATTTGGATAAAAATCTGCTCGCTAATACTACTTATAAATATGTAGTGAAAGCTGTTGATGTAGCTGGAAATGAATCCGTACAGAGTGATATATTCACAATTACTACAAAAACCGAAAGCGCTTCATATGAAGCGTGGGATGCAAAAAAAGCATATAAAAAGGGAGATAGAGTTTTACACGAAGGAAAAGTATATGAAGCAGTCCAGAGTTATCAAGGAAATGGTGATCCAAACTGGATTTATGCATTATCATTATGGAAAACAGTGTAAGCTTTACTTAGGTATGAACTAAGAGATGATGGGCTTTGATGCAAAAGGTAATCTTGAGAATTCACTTTTCTATTAATAAAAAAGGGTAGTGTATGAATACATAAGATTCATATACTACCCTTTTTATTATGATAACATTTTCGTCATAAGTATGTGCGGAATGCCATCTTCCATAAATATATCAGAAGAAGTTTCATAGTCTAATTTTTTATAAAATCCTTCAGCTTGTGTTTGACCGTGTAGTTTCACTTTCGTAACTTGTTCGTTACGAGCAAGTTCTTCTAACGTTTGAATGATGACTTTACCTAATCCGTATGTACGATAATCTTTTAAAATACAAATACGTTCTAATTTTCCGACACCATCAACAAATCGTATACGACCTGTGCCTACAGGAAGTTCATGATAATAAACTAAAATATGTTTACATTGCTCTCCGATTTCATCGAATGTATCGAATTCATCTGCAAGAGGGACACCTTGTTCTTTTACAAATACTTCTTTTCGAATATGAAAGGCAGTTTCTAAATCAGCAAGTTCTGTTATAAGTTTGGATTGCAAAATGTTCAGTCCTTTCTAGTGTAATCAGTTTGCGTTTTCCTAGTATATCATAATAAAGCACTATTAAGAGAAGAAGAACATACTAAAAAGCCAACTTTAAAAAGTTAGCTTTTATTACAATTTCTTTATCCCATTTTTAGTACCAATAATTGCTGTACTCGTCATACTTATAAACAACCCTGTTTCAACTACACCAGTAATCATTTTTAATTGGGTGTGTAAATGGGCAGGATTAGAAATATGATTAGGGAATATACAATCGATAATCAGGTTATTGTTATCGGTTATATAAGTTTCATCATTTTTCAAACGTAATGTGGTTTGACACCCTAAAGACTGAATTTTATTTTCGGTTTGTTTCCATGAAAAAGGGATGATTTCAACAGGTAATGGAAAATTACCTAAATGTGTTACAAATTTCGATTCATCAGCAATGATAATTAGTTCTTTAGAGGAAGAGGCAACGATTTTTTCACGAAGTAATGCACCACCACCGCCTTTTATAAGTTGTAAATTTGAATCAATTTCATCCGCTCCATCAATTGTAAGATCAAGGCTTTGTACGTCGTTTAACGAAATTAGGGGGATATTTAGTTGCTGTGCTAATGCTTCAGTTTCCTTTGATGTTGGTACAGCTTGAAATGATAATCCTTCTTTTACACGTTCACCTAATTTTTGTATTGTCCAATATACAGTAGAACCTGTACCAAGCCCAATTTTCATGCCATCATTTACAAAGTTAGCAGCATATTCGCCAGCGAGCTGTTTTAAATTCATCACTTTACTCCGCCGGGCGTGGCCCAGCATCAAGACCTGAATTTTCAACTGTAAGTACCGGACGAACGACTATATCTTTATGTACACGCATTTGACAAGATAATCGTAAATGATCTTCAATTCCTTTTTCCGTCATTGCATGTTTCTCATTCGCACTCGCTTCACAGAAATCACCTGCTAGTATTTCTACTCTACAAGTTGTACAACGTGCATTCCCGCCGCAACGATGAAGAATGTTGACACCGCTATCTTCAATTGCTAATACTAACTTTGTTCCTTCTTTCACATCAAAAGTTCCCGCACCTTCAATTGTTAATTTTGGCAAATTTGTTCCTCCTCACGTAAAATTGTACATAACATATTTATGACCGCGAATTATTGAACATAAACATTATTTTTTTATATCCCCGTAACTTTTTTTAATGTTGAATCGTTTATTAAGTAAGCGCTGAAAAGGAGTGGTTATTTTGTGCACAAAAGTAACTCATGTTTTAAAGAATCATATCGATATGAATCATTCAAATATAAACTTTTTAATTGAACAATATGGAGAGTTAAAAAGATACTGTACTTTTTTAACGAAAAACAAATGGGATGGGGAAGATCTCGCCCAAGAAACAGTGTGTAAAGTGCTTCGAAAATATAGAAATAAAGATATTTGTATGACACTCGTCTATAAAATAGCAAGAAATCGTTGGTTAGATCAGATGAAGTCTAAGTCTGTTCATGAAAAAATAAGAGGACAAATCACTTTTGAAGAACCACATGAGAACATTGCAGATTTGCATGAAATGGTAGGGAAAGTATTGTCTTCATTAAATGTACAGCAATCCGCAATTTTATTATTAAAAGATGTTTTTCAATATAGTATCGCTGATATTGCTAAAGTGTGTTCTGTATCAGAAGGTGCAGTGAAAGCTTCTTTATTTCGGAGTAGAAATAGGCTGAAAACTGTAAGTGAAGAAGGGATTGAGATAGTCGAATTCACAGAGGATATTGAAGTTGTTGTAACATCTATTCGTGAGGAAAGACCAGAATTATTAACGAAGCTTCTTCCGACAATAGATTTTACTAAATTACCATCTAAACAGCCAGTCTTATTATTTAATGTGAAAAACCCTTCTTCCTACAGTTATATGCTTTACGCAGCATAACAAGTATTGGAGGGATTTAAAATGAATGCAATTCCATATGTAGTAGAACAAACAAAATTAGGAGAACGTTCCTATGATATATATTCAAGGTTATTAAAAGACCGCATTATTATTATCGGCTCAGAAATTAATGATCAAGTAGCGAGTAGTGTCGTAGCGCAATTATTATTTTTAGAAGCAGAAGATGCAGAAAAAGATATATTCTTATACATCAATAGCCCTGGCGGTTCAACGACAGCAGGTTTTGCAATATTAGATACGATGAATTTAATTAAACCAGATGTGCAAACGCTATGCATGGGCTTTGCGGCATCATTCGGTGCATTGTTATTATTATCAGGAGCAAAAGGAAAACGGTTTGCTCTCCCTAACAGTGAAATTATGATTCATCAGCCGCTTGGTGGTGCACAAGGGCAAGCAACAGAAATTGAAATAACTGCGAAAAGAATATTAAAGTTAAAGCATGATATTAATAAAATGATTGCAGAAAAAACGGGGCAACCGATTGAAAGAGTAGCACATGATACAGAAAGAGATTATTTTATGACTGCAGAAGAAGCGAAGGCATATGGGATTGTAGATAACGTTGTTACGAAAAAATAAGTTAAAAACAGGCTAGAGGATATGCTAACCCTCTAGCCTATTTTTATTAATCTTTTATCCATTCATCAACTAGCGCTTGATTCTTCTTAATCCATTTTCGCGCCGCTTCTTCGGGATCTTTCGTTTTATTTAACTCGACCATTAATGTACCAAGCTGTTCATCGTTCATCTTCCATTTGTCAAAGTATTTTATGATATCCGGATGGTCTTTTTCGAAACCTTTACGAACAGAGTAATAAATGTCATCTTTTTCACCATATACTTTCTTAGGGTCTTTTAAATATTTTAAGTCAAATTCTGAAAAGCCCCAATGCGGATTCCAAAGCGTAACAGCGATTGGTTTCTTTTTCGTATATGCTTTCTTTAGTTCACTCATCATCGCAGCTTCAGAGGATTGGACAAGTTTTAGTTTTATATCATATTCTTTCATTGCTTTATTCGTTAAATTCATAAGACTACTACCGGGTTCGATACCGACAATTTTATTCTCTAGTTCATCTTTATGAGCATTTAAATCTTCGATACTGTTTATGTTTTTCATATAAGAAGGGACGACTAAACCTAGTCCAGTACCTTCGTACCATTTTGATTTTAAGACAATATCATCTTTATAACGATCGTTTAGCGGTTTATCTGTAACTGGTAGCCATACTTCTAAATTCGCATCAACATCACCACGAGCGACACCAGTCCAAATTGCGGCTTTTTCTAAATACATGAGCTCAACTTTGTAGCCTTTTTCTTCTAATAAAACTTTCCACATGTTTGCGGTTGCAATATTTTCTTTCCAACTTGTTACACCAAGTTTAATTTTTCCTTTCGAATTTGCATTTGTTGCATTACATGAAGTGAAAATCATAGTAATAAATAATGCAAGGCATATAAACCAAATTTTCTTTCGCATCGAAAACCTCCTAAGTAACGTTTGCCTTATAAAATAAATGTATAAGTAAGCATTCTTATTATGAACGGAAACGAGAATTTTAAAGAAATCTTATGAATGTCATTTTTATGTAATATTTCTTTGTAAAATCGCAACACTATGTGAATAGATGGGTAGAAAAGGAGTAGTGACATGGATAATACAAAGGTGCGTGTTGAAAACGTAACAAAAGTATTCGGGAAACATCCGCAAAGGGCCCTTTCCTTATTAAAAGAAGGAAAAAGTAAATCGGAAATTTTAAAAGAGACAGGAATGAACGTTGGGGTGAAAAAAGCAACGTTTGAAGTTTACTCTGGAGAGATTTTCGTTATTATGGGTTTGTCTGGTAGCGGGAAATCTACGCTAGTTCGTATGTTAAATCAATTGATTAAACCAACTGCAGGTCATATATACATAGATGGTGAAGACATCGCAACGATGGGAAAAGAAGAGTTACGGAGAGTAAGAAGAACGAAAATGAGTATGGTATTTCAGAAATTCGCTCTATTTCCGCATCGTACAGTTATACAAAATGTTGCATATGGTTTAGAAATACAAGGAGTTCCGGTTGAAGAGCGAGAGAAAAAAGCGTTAGAATCGCTACAGTTAGTAGGACTCGATCATCATAAAGATAATTACCCAAGTCAACTTAGTGGTGGTATGCAACAGCGCGTTGGAATCGCAAGGGCACTAACGAATAATCCAGATGTATTACTAATGGACGAGTCATTCAGTGCATTAGATCCACTTATTCGAAAAGAAATGCAAGATGAATTGTTAGAGTTACAAGATAAAATGGAAAAAACGATTATATTTATTACGCATGATTTAGACGAAGCGCTTCGAATTGGAGATCGTATCGCATTAATGAAAGATGGAGAAATCGTCCAAATTGGAACACCAGAAGAAATTATGATGAGCCCCGCTAATGAATTTGTAGAAAAGTTTGTTGCGGATGTGAATTTAGGAAAAGTAATTACGGCGGAGTCTATTTTAAAACGACCAGAAACTTTATTAATTGATCGTGGACCTCGTGTAGCCCTTCAAATTATGAGGAATGCAGGTGTTTCAACTGTATATGTTGTAAACAAAAAGTATGAGTTTTTAGGTATATTAACTGCGGATGATGCGAGTAAAGCAGTACAAAAACAGTGGCCGATTGCTGATTTATTACTTAATGATATTCCGCATGTGTATTTGGATACTTTACTGGAAGAGACATATGCAAAAATGGCAGAGATGAAATATCCGTTACCAGTAATCGATGAGAAGAAAAGGCTAAGAGGAATTATTAAACGCGAAAGTGTCATTCAAGCTCTTGCAGGAAACATTGAGGAAGAGGTGAAAGACGATGAATAGTATACCGCGGATTCCATTAGGGGAATGGGTCGACTCATTTGTTGCAAGTTTATATGAGCACTTTGAAGGCTTATTCCGAGGATTCTCTTATATTATTGGCGGATTTGTTGATTTACTCACTAATTTTTTAACAATAATACCCGCCATATTGATGATTATTATCTTATGTTTCCTCATTTGGTACACAACGAGGAAATTATCTTTAGTCATTTTTACGCTTATTGGATTATTATTTATTTTGAATATTAACTACTGGGCACAAACGATGCAAACATTGGCACTCGTACTTACGTCTGTTATTATTTCAATTATTGTCGGAATTCCAATTGGTATATTAGCATCTCAAAATGAACGTTTCTCAAAATTTTTAAAACCAACATTAGATTTTATGCAAACAATGCCTGCATTCGTATACCTTATTCCAGCGATTACATTTTTCGGAGTAGGTGTAGTACCTGGAATTATTGCATCAGTAATCTTTGCAATGCCACCGACAATTCGTTTTACTGACTTAGGAATTAGACAAGTTCCAGAAGATTTAATTGAAGCAGCGAATGCGTTTGGATCCACGGCATCACAAAAACTATTTAAAGTACAATTACCACTTGCAACCGGAACGATTATGGCTGGTGTGAACCAAAGCATTATGCTTTCGTTATCGATGGTTGTAACAGCATCACTTGTAGGAGCTCCAGGACTTGGAGTTGATGTATATCGCTCTGTAACACAAGTTAATATCGGAATGGGATTTGAAGCTGGATTAGCTATCGTAGTAATCGCAATTATATTAGATCGAATTACACAAGGGTTCCATACGAAAAGAAAATAATGAATAAAAAACACACTTTTATAATACAAAGTGTGTTTTTTATTGCATCCAGATCACATACGAACGATAACAGAACCTCCAGCTGGTGCACAAACTTGGTTTTTTTGTTGTTCCATTGATTTAATTAATTGATTATTTTCCTCGATTAATGAGATTAATTTAGTTAATTGATTTTCAAGACTTGCAATACGCTGCATCATATATTGTGAATCATGATGCAATGTATTCCTTGCGGGATGAGGGGAATAAACATACTGTTGATTTATATTTGGATTCCAATGAGGATACATTTGAATCGTTCCTCCTTCAATAAATTACGAAGCTTTCTTATAGTAAATGCCTATGTATAATTAATAGTTACTTGAAAATTTTCCAATATAAAAGGAGTATGTACAGAAAATGGAAAATATTATATGTGAAGTTACAGTACATTTTTTGGAAATATTTAAGCGAGATAGTGCGTATATTAATACATTCAAGTAAATGTATGTTATTTAGGGAGAAATGGTGGGAGGAGATGTGATTTTGGCTAAAAATAAAAAAAGAAATGATGCTTTGGCAATAGGTGTCGGTATAGGGGTTGTAATTGGTGTATTTCAAGGGCACTTTACAAATAATTTAGTAATCGGAATTGTAATTGGGATTATAATTCCGATTGCGTTTTTGAAGAAATAATGAGATGTAAATTCATTTCAAAAATTGTTGTATCAAAAGAATGAAAATTCGGAATACTAAACCTGTTTTTCCTTTTTTTGTGATATTATATATGAAAAGGAAGGTGATGGATATGTCAACAAACAATCAAATAGAACAAAACTGTTTCATTTGCAAAAAACATATAGGAAATATTATAGTTCCAGGTGGAGCTATTTACGAAGATGAACTCGTTTACGTTGGACATGTCCACTGGGATAGTGAAGAAACATACCTGGGTTATGTAATGATAGATATAAAAAGACATGTACCTGGCCTTGCTGAACTAACAGATGAAGAAGCGAAAGCGTTCGGACTTATAACAAGTAGAGTAAGTAAAGCGCTAAAAGAAAGCGAAGGTGCAGAGCATATTTACACTTTTGTTTCAGGAAATGGTGTACCACATATGCATATGCACATTATTCCGCGTTATCCGAATACACCAAAAGAGTTTTGGTCACCAACCGAGATAGCGAAATGGACTGGCGCACCATATGGTGACGAAGAGAAAATAAAAAAACTATGTGAAAGAATACGAAAGTATATGGTAAATGAGTATGCATACAACAAATAATACACAATATTCATGGGTTGGAAATATAGAAATGTGTTTAGGAGAAATTTCAGTTAAACAATATGGTGATATTGTACTTGGTAAATATGGCGGGAATAAAAGTGCTGGAGCGAAAAAGAATGAAGATGGTGCATTAGTTTGGTCAAATGGTGAATGGGAATTTGCAGCTATATTAGATGGACATAATAGTGCAGAAAGTGTTGATTTAGTAGTA
The DNA here is from genome assembly GCF_008274905.1 of Bacillus sp. JAS24-2. Taxonomy (NCBI): domain Bacteria; kingdom Bacillati; phylum Bacillota; class Bacilli; order Caryophanales; family Bacillaceae; genus Bacillus; species Bacillus sp. JAS24-2. The sequence goes on along the minus strand of NZ_CP031068.1, from coordinate 2,618,856 downwards.
AATACAATCGAAAAAGAATATGAAAATATAAAAGTAATTTTGAATGAACCAATTAATACAGTGTTTCAATCTGTTGAAAATCATATACTGACAATTTTTCAGGCATCTTCATTTAAGGAAAAGTGCAAAAAAATTAAAGGTGAAACAGCTTGCTTACTATGTGTAAGGAAAGAAAATTATATATGGTGGCTTTCTATCGGTGATTGTTTAGTGTATGTATTTCATGAAGAGTTACATAAGTTAGGACAATATGCATTAAATCAACGTCATTTTTACGAATGGATTGGAAATGTAAACACATTTGATTTACCTGTTCCTTGCTATTCATCAGGTATTCGTGAATTACGTACTGGAAAGAACCGAATTGTAATGGTGACAGATGGAGTATTAGAATGCGGGGAACGCCGATATGAAATACCTGTAAATTTGTATAATGCTATGAACAGAAATGATAAAACACTTAAAGAAAATATTCACAATGTTTTAGAACACGTGCATCATCAGTTGGGACGTGATAGTGCGACTATAATTAGTTGGGACTTTGAAAATAAAGAGAATGCTACGTATCCGAGTGATCAGCCGGAGAAAATGAAAGTAAGAAAATAAAAGGATAGTTTTTTTGTCAATTAGAAAAATAACTCTATTAATTTTATGAGTACTATCTGCATTCATTTTGAAAAAATAGCAAGAAAAAAGTTATACATCCCGAAGAAAAGGATGGGAAATAGATTGTTGTTGTACAATACATAAAACATGTCTTGATAAAACTACTACTAAAGAAGTAAGCATAAAGAAAATGAAGATATTATCGAAACATTAAAAAATTATATAGTCCACTTTGTTACGAAAACATAATTAATTTAATAGGAGGGAATGCAATGGGCAACTCTACTATTTGGATTATAGTTATTAGTATGATAATTGGAGGATATTTTTTAGAAAAGTTTTTAAGGAAAAAATTAAATATGCCAAAGGGGAATGTTTGGATATATAAACATATAAATGGTTTACATGTAAAATTAGAAATAGGTCTTTTTATCATATATCTTATAGTAAGTTTTATTTATCTGTTCAAAGTAGAAAATGCTAATATAGGAATTGCTGTACTTACTTATTTTGGAGCAATTTCCTTATTACGCGTATGGATGGAATGGAAGTATAACAGAGAAACAAAGGAATATATTCTTTCTATAATTGGATTCTTTGCATTTGTTTTTATGGTTTCAATGTTACTTTATTTTGATCCTCTTTCTACATATTAATATCGTTTTGTTTTTTTATGATGAATATTTAAAAAGAGTAGCTACCATTATTTATCTTGATAGTTACTCTTTTTATTTACAACTTCCTAAAACTCCTCAAAACAAGATATTCCCACAATCTCCAAGGAAGAATCTTCTTCGCAAAGATCATAAATTTCACACCTTTACCGATTGGATATCGTAAATTTGTACGCTTAGATTCAGCAATTTCTACAATTTTATTAGCAACATCTATCGGATTACCAAATGTATCACTGCCGCTATTAATATGTTTTTGTATTTTATCCATATACTCTTTGTAAGGAGATGTTGTATCAGATTGGTTTTCAGCGAGTTGTTTCCCAACCTCCCATATGTTTGTGTTATAAGAACCTGGTTCAATTAAAGCAACATCTATTCCGAAAGGTTTTACTTCTAAGCGAAGTGATTCACTCCAGCCTTCTAATGCATATTTTGAAGATACATAAGGAGATAAACCAGGGAATCCAACTTGGCCGCTAATGCTGCTAATATTAATGATTTTTCCACTTCTTTGTTTTCTCATATACGGTAAGACAAGCTGGGTAATTGATATAGCCCCAAATAGGTTCGTTTCAAATTGTTTGAGGTATTCCTCTACTGGAATTTCTTCTACAAAGCCCCCATTTGCATATCCTGCGTTATTAACAAGAAGGTCTACTTTTTGTATTTCTTTTAAAAATAATTGGAAGTTATGTATAGAATTTTGATCGGTTACATCTAATTGTTGAACTTTTATATTTTGCTGTAAGTTGAGTTCAGTAACTTGAGATAGTAAGGTTCCTTGTTTTTCTAGGTTTCGCATTGTAGCAATGACTAAATAGTCTTTTTTCGCAAGTTCAAGCGTTGCTAATAGGCCGAATCCACTTGAAGCCCCAGTAATAATTGCAATTTTTTTATTCATTGTCGGCTCGCTTTCTTTTTCTTTTATCATAACGAGATATAAAGGTAAAAGCTATTTATTGTATAAAGATATTTGTTATAATTGAAAATAATTATCAATTGATTGTAATTTGTATATAAAAGGAGTGTGGATTTCATGAAGACTAACAGTTTTCATGATATTTTTAGTAAATATTTTCATGGGTTACAAGTTGTAGAAGAAAGATATATGTATGTGCCAAAAACAATAGGTATGGGTGAAGTGCGAAGGTGGAGCTCGTTTTCTGGAATGGAAATAGTGCTATCAAATTACCAGTTTCATAAAAACCATCGCATTCAATTTGCATCGGATGCAGCAATGGTGGAACTTAATTTTTGTTTACAAGGATCCGGGGAAGTACAAGTTGGTTACTCTACAAATAAATTAATGGCTGGGAATAGCTATTTATATTTTATGAATGACTTTGAAGTTCTATTTGAATATGAAAAAGAAACTCCACTATATTCATTAGCAATTGGAATTCCTGTACAGTTGTTTAATCATTTCATGCTAAATTGTGCTATTGAAAAAAGTCATGATTTTCATACTATAATAGGAAATCAATCTTTTAAAAAGTTTCAAACCCCCATTGATGCCCTAACATCTAATATTATTAAGAGAATGTTAGAGAATCCCCAAAAGGATCGTATTAATCAACTCGAAATAGAAAGTAAAGCGCTCGAATTGCTTTCTATATACTTTGGGAAAGTATTACTGAATGATCGTGATGCAAATAAAAGGAGCCAATTATCCAAAAAGGATTTAAATAAAATAAAACAAGCTGAAGAAATTTTACTTCAAAGAATGGAGTCACCCCCATCATTATTAGAATTGGCTAAAATAGTAGGATTAAATGATTATAAATTAAAAATTGGTTTTAAAGAATTATTTGGCACGTCCACATTTGCATATTTAAGAGAACAGCGAATGGAAAGAGCAATGCTTTTATTGCGTTCGGGAACTAGTAATGTGACCGAAACGGCAGTTGCTGTTGGATACAATAATATTAGTCATTTTTCAGAGTCATTTAAAAAGAAATATGGAATGAAACCTTCTGAAATTTTGCGTATGTATTAAAAATCCGTTATACCGTAAACTCCTCCACCATTTGGTAGTTGTATTTTGTCATAATCATTATAATTACAATCAACATCCAATTGGAAATAATTTTTTATGGAGGAATTTAAATGAAAGAGCGGAATGAAAGTCATTTTTGGATATTTGTATTAATAGGAATCTTTCTTATTATAACAACAACTGGTTTCGCCCGTATGGCATATGGAATTATACTGCCATTTATGCAGGAAGGACTTCACTTATCTACGGCTCAATCAGGTATGCTAGGAACCATACTTTTTTTAGGTTATTTATTAACTGTAGGAACATCTGGAATATTTACTATCCGTTTTGGCGCAAAATCAGTTTTATTAATAGGCAGTTGGTTCGTCGTTATAAGCTTAATGGGATTAGCGTTTGTTTCTTCATTTTGGATAGTTGCTTTTTGTATGCTATGTGCTGGAGCTGGTAGTGCTCTTGTATATACACCACTCATGTCAATAACGGTAGGGTGGTTTCCAGACAAAAGAGGAACTGTAATGGGATTGTTATTAAGCGGTGCAGGTATAGGTATGCTATTTAGTGGAATAATTGTTCCTTATGTAGTGCGCACATTTCCTGAGTATAGTTGGCGTGGTGCATGGTTTTTGTTTGGAGTTATTACATGTATCATTGTATTTGCCGCTTCAGTTGTTTTGAAAAATCCAGAAGTTACTGAAGATGAGCAAAAAATGAGTAATAAATCGTTTTTATGGAAAACGAAAGAACTATATATCATTGCATGGATGTATTTTATTGTTGGTGTTGTATATTTAATTCCAAATTTATATCAAACTAGTTTTATGATTGATAGTGGTATCTCAGCATCAATTTCGGGGACTGTTTATGCAATTGCTGGCATCTTTTCAATCGTAGGAGCATCTGTCTGGGGATTTATTTCGGATCGAATTGGTATAAAGAAGAGTTTATGTAGTGCGCTTTTATTAGCTATTATAGGTGATATGGCTCCAATTATATTTGGAAATATAACTGGTTTTATCGTGTCGGCAATTATTTGGGGTTCTAGCCTCGGAGGTATACTATTATTAATTCAAGTTGCAGCTTCAAAGCAAGTATCTCCGAAATATGTCTCAATGGCAATTAGTTTTATATCTGTTTTCTATGCAGTTGGGCAAATGATTGGACCTGGAATTGCGGGCTGGGTTATTGGGAGAAGTGGTTATGCATTAGCTTATGTATTAGGTGCTTTCGGTTTCTTTATGTGCATATGTATGGGGTTATGCTTAAAAAGAGGAAATCTTACAAACTCAGCGTATTTAGAGAAGTGAGTATTGTCATGAAATGAATCTTTTTAACAGGAGGGAAGAAAAATGGTCCATGTGAAAGATGTATTAGCAGATCAGTTATTAGCAAATGCGAATGATCCCAGTTGGTATATGCCATTTTCAGATGCAGTTAAGGATTTATCTGAGAGGGAAGCTTTCTGGAAACCGAATGAAGAGTGTAATAGTATAGCTGAAATTGTACAACATTTACTGTATTGGAACTCAACGTGGCAAACTAGGTATAAAGAATCAAATGTGAATGCAGTACCCGCTATTGGAGATAATAACAAAAGTTTTATGCTTTCAGATAATCAAACTTTCGATGAATTACGGGAAAAACTACTAGAAAAACTGTTACAATGGCAAAATCTTATAAATGAAGAAAAGGTTGAAAGTGATGTAGTAGGATTTCCTGTTTCTGCAAAGTGGTGGGAAGTGTTAGCGAATGTAACAACTCATAATGCATATCATATTGGCCAAATTATTTACATCCGAAAATTACAGCGGAGCTTTGATAATGAATAAAATAATAGTTCTCAAATTAGGTGAACAAAAGTGGACAAAACGAGACAGATGTCTCATTTTGTCCACTTTTTTATTATGAAAGAAAAGAGAAAACCTATTAAATCAAGGATTAGAATTTGGCACGGTACTTGCAATATAAAAGATGATCAAGAAAATAGGAGGGATGGACATGTTAAAAACAACTGAAAGTAAAGGGAATGAAATTACGAAAGAACAAGCTCGTTGGATGTATGAAAAAATGTTAGAGATTCGTAAGTTTGAAGATAAGGTACATGAATTGTTCGCGCAAGGCGTTTTGCCAGGTTTCGTTCATTTATACGCAGGTGAAGAAGCGGTAGCAGTTGGTGTATGTGCCCACTTAACGGATAGTGACAGTATTACAAGTACACATAGAGGTCATGGACATTGTATCGCAAAAGGTTGTGATTTAAATGGTATGATGGCTGAACTTTTCGGGAAAGCGACAGGATTATGTAAAGGTAAAGGCGGTTCCATGCATATTGCGGATTTAGATAAAGGAATGCTTGGTGCTAATGGCATTGTAGGCGGGGGTTTCCCACTTGCTTGCGGTTCAGCATTGACAGCTAAATATAAAGGAACAAAAGATGTAAGTGTTTGTTTCTTCGGTGACGGAGCAAATAATGAAGGAACATTCCATGAAGGGGTTAATTTAGCGGCGATTTGGAAGTTACCAGTTATTTTTATTGCAGAAAATAACGGTTACGGTGAAGCAACTACATTTGAATATGCTTCAAGTTGTGATTCTATTGCGGATCGTGCAAAAGCTTATAATATTCCAGGCGTTCAAGTAGATGGAAAAGATCTTCTAGCTGTATATAAAGCTGCTGCAGAAGCAGTGGAACGTGCGCGTAATGGTGATGGTCCAACAATTATTGAATGTATGACATATCGTAATTACGGTCATTTTGAAGGTGAAGCGCAAACATATAAAATATCAGAAGAAAAAGAAGAACATTTAAATGAAAAAGATGCGATTGTGAATTTCCGTAAGCATTTAATTCATGAAGATTTATTAACGGAATCTGAACTTGTTGATATGGAAAAAGCAGTAGATGATGCAGTACAAAGATCCATTGAATTTAGTGAAAATAGTCCATACCCAGACGATGAAGAATTATTAAAAGATGTATACGTTTCTTACAAATAAGAGGAGGGTGAAAAAATATGACTAGAACAGTAAGTATGTCAACTGCAATTAATGAAGCAATGAAAATCTCAATGCGTCGTGATGAAAATGTAATTTTAATAGGTGAAGACGTTGCAGGCGGTGCACAAGTTGATCATCTGCAAGATGATGAAGCTTGGGGTGGTGTTCTTGGTGTTACGAAAGGACTTGTACAAGAGTTTGGCCGAAATCGTATATTGGATACACCAATTTCTGAAGCGGGTTATATGGGAGCTGCGATGGCAGCTGCTGCAACTGGGTTACGTCCGATAGCTGAATTAATGTTTAATGATTTTATTGGTAGTTGTCTTGATCAAGTATTAAACCAAGGTGCAAAATTCCGCTATATGTTTGGTGGTAAAGCGAAAGTGCCAGTTACGGTACGTACGATGCACGGTGCAGGTTTTAGCGCAGCTGCACAACATTCACAAAGTTTGTATGCCTTATTTACGAGCATTCCAGGTATAAAAGTTGTCGTTCCTTCTACTCCATATGACGCAAAAGGCTTATTATTAGCGGCAATTGAAGATGACGACCCGGTAGTCTTCTTTGAAGATAAAACACTTTACAATATGAAAGGTGAAGTGCCGGAAGGGTATTATACAATTTCTTTAGGAAAAGCAGATATTAAACGAGAAGGTTCTGATGTAACAATTGTCGCAATCGGAAAACAAGTTCATACAGCACTTGCAGCTGCAAAGCAATTATCGAAAAAGGGGCTTGAAGTAGAAGTAATTGATCCACGATCTTTATCACCGCTTGATGAAGATACTATTTTATCATCTGTTGAAAAAACAAATCGTCTTATCGTTATTGACGAAGCGAATCCAAGATGTAGTATCGCAACAGATATTGCGGCAATTGTAGCGGATAAAGGTTTTGATTTGTTAGATGCACCTATTAAACGAATTACAGCACCACATACACCTGTTCCGTTCTCACCACCACTTGAAAAGTTGTATTTGCCAACGCCAGAAAAAGTAATTGAAACTGTATCAGAAATGATTGGAGACCAATCTTTATTACATGTGTAATAAAACGATGAGAAGGGAGAGAGACACATGGCTGTAGAAGTTGTAATGCCGAAGTTAGGTATGGCGATGAAAGAAGGTATTATTACGAGCTGGAATATTAAAGCAGGCGATAATGTAGCAAAAGGAGAACTAATTGCTAGTATTAATTCAGAAAAAATTGAAACGGAAATTGAAGCGCCAGCTGATGGTACGGTACTTGATATAGCTGTAAGTGAAGATGAAGGAGTGCCGCCTGGTACTGTAATTTGCTACATCGGTAAACCAAATGAAAAAGTAGAAATGCAGGAAAGCACACATGTGGTAGAAGAAAAAACATCTAATATAGAAGTACAAAATCAAGAACCAAATGGGAAAGAAGTAGCGAAGCAAAGAATTAAAATTTCACCTGTAGCGAAGAAAATTGCAAAGTCTGAAAATCTGGATATCAAGGCATTAGTTGGTACAGGTCCTGGCGGAAGGATTACAAAGGCAGATGTATTAAAGGCGCTAGAAGAAAGAGTAGCAAATCCAGAAGTACCTGAACAAGAAGAAAGTACAGTCGTTCCTGTTACTGGTATGAGAAAAGCAATTGCGAGTCGTATGCATGCAAGCTTACAAAATAGTGCGCAATTAACGTTAACGATGAAAGTAGATGTTACAGATTTAGTTGCATTACATAAAGACATAGCGGAAGTTGTGCAAAAACGATACGAAAACAAACTAACCATTACGGATTTCGTTTCTCGTGCTGTTGTATTAGCGCTTAGAGAGCATAAAGAAATGAACAGCGCTTATATAGATGATGCCATTCATCAATTTGAACATGTGCATTTAGGCATAGCAGTCGCATTAGAAAAAGGATTAGTCGTTCCAGCTATTCGCTTTGCAAATAATTTATCTTTAGTAGAGTTGTCTAAAGAGATTAAGGATATGGCACAAAAGGCGCGAGCAGGTAGCTTAAGTAGTGATGATATGCACGGAACGACATTTACAATTAGTAATTTAGGTAGCTTTGGTATTGAATATTTCACACCTGTATTAAATACACCTGAGACTGGTATTTTAGGTATTGGCGCAATTGAACATGTTCCTGTATATAAAGGGAAAAAATTTAAAAAAGGTAGTATGTTACCTTTAAGTTTAACATTCGATCATCGTGTACTAGACGGTGCACCAGCAGCTGCATTTTTACGCACAATTAAATATTATTTAGAAGAACCTATAACAATTCTTTTATAAAGAGAAGGTGAGAGAATGAGTAAATTAGTTGTAATTGGAGGCGGACCAGCTGGATATGTAGCGGCAATTACCGCGGCTCAAAATGGAAAAGAGGTCACTCTTATTGATGAAGCTGACCTTGGCGGAACGTGTTTAAATGTTGGGTGTATGCCGACGAAATCATTGTTAGAAAGTGCAGAAGTGCATGACATTGTGAGAAAAGCGAATGATTATGGGGTTACGCTTAATACAGGAAGTATATCAATTGATTGGGATCAAATACAGGCAAGGAAATCACAAATCGTAATGCAACTCGTCCAAGGAATACAATATTTAATGAAGAAAAATAAAATTAAAGTTGTAAAAGGAAAAGCGAAATTCGAAACGGATCATCGTGTGCGAGTTGTACAAGGAAATAAAGAAGAAGTAGTGGATGGAGAGAGGTTTATTATCGCAGCTGGTTCCGAACCTACAGAATTACCATTCGCTCCGTTTGATGGAAAATGGATTTTAAATAGTAGCCATGCGATGTCTCTTGAGAGTGTACCATCTTCATTGTTAATCGTTGGCGGTGGTGTAATAGGATGTGAGTTTGCAAGTATTTATAGTCGCCTTGGGACAAAAGTTACGATTGTTGAAATGGCACCGCAATTATTACCAGGTGAAGATGAAGATATCGCACATATTTTAAGAGAGAAATTAGAAAGTGATGGCGTAGAAATATTTACAGGAGCTGCTTTAAAAGGATTAAATAATTATAAGAAGCAAGCTTCATTTGAATATGAAGGTAGTATCCAAGAAGCTAACCCGGAATATGTTCTCATTTCTGTCGGCCGAAAACCACGTGTACAACAATTAGATTTAGAAAAAGCAGGGGTTCAGTTTTCAAATAAAGGGATTGCTGTGAACGAACATATGCAAACGAACGTATCACATATTTACGCAGCTGGTGATGTGATCGGTGGAATTCAGCTTGCTCACGTTGCCTTCCATGAAGGAACGACAGCAGCATTACACGCAAGTGGAGAAGACGTGAAAGTAAATTATCACGCTGTGCCTCGATGTATATACACAGCTCCAGAAATAGCTAGTGTCGGGTTAAGTGAAAAAGGTGCAAGAGAACAATATGGTGATATTCTCATCGGAGAATTTCCTTTTACAGCGAACGGAAAAGCTCTTATTTTAGGAGAACAAGTAGGGAAAGTAAAAGTCATTGTGGAACCTAAATACCAAGAAATTGTAGGGATTTCTATTATCGGTCCTTATGCAACTGAACTTATTGGTCAAGGAACCGTAATGATTCATACAGAAGTTACCGCTGATATAATGAGAGATTATATTGCAGCACATCCAACTTTATCTGAGGCGATTCATGAAGCGTTAATGCAAGCAGTAGGACATGCTGTACATGCTTAAATAGAAATATGATAAACCACTATTCTCTAAATGAAAGAGAGAATAGTGGTTTGAATTTTTATAGAAGAAATTAAATGTCTTATTACTATTTAATTTCAATCGCTGAAGTAATATCGTTCCAATCAGCAGCTAAATTAGCAGTTTTACCGTACCAATCAGCATGTTTAAATAAAACGCCTTTTCCATATCCTTGTGTTGAAGTGTGCTCCCAAAGTGTCGTTGAATAACTTGCAGAAGGTGACGCTGTACTTACAGAAGAAATTCTGTCATTCCAGCTAGATGGTAAGTTTTTAAAGCCGCTACTCCAGTAAATATATTGGCCACCTTTATCTTTATGTTCATAAAAATCAGTACTACCAGCACCGCTACCTAAAGGATTAATTTTATTTTTAATTGCTTTTTTATCCTTTTCAATATACGCATCTAATGTTTCACGACTAGTAAAACCGTAAGCTAGCCAATCCCCATTTTCATTTTGCTCTGGTAATACCATAGTAATTTGGATATTTTTCTTATCCTGATCATTTAATTTTGCAAATGAATTAACATTTTGTTCATCCACTTTTAAATAATCAAATGACTTAATTGTGTTGCTTTTTTCTTCAGCACTTACCGCACCTAGTCCTCCAGTTAATGCAAAACCCGCTACTAATGTTCCTGCTACTAATTTCTTCAACATATAACCATCCCTTTTTGTTTGAATTTTTGTACAGGTGAATCTTGTACAGCTAAAATGTATTCTAATTTTATACTTTTGTAAATATTCTGAAGTTTTAGAAATAATAGGCGGAATATTTACAGTTTTACATTTTTTCTTTAGAAAAAATAGTTATTGGAATGATATAATAAGTGGATATATTGTTTTTACTGGATGTAAAGATGTTTTAGGAGAGGTGTCATTGAAATATTTTACAAGAGATTGGTATAAAAAAATGCAAGTTTTAGAATTTGTAAGTTTTATAGAGTCTATAAAAGAATGGTCAGAAATGGATATAAAAAGTTTAAAGGAAGAAATAGAGGAAAGGAAAATAGATTTATTAAAATTCCTTCCTGAATCGATATACTCAATTATACAAAACATCACAACTAATTCAAAATACCCATCTGGTGAACTGAAAAAACGTATGCGAGAGTGGTCAACAGATTATGAGAAAAGAGTGGCACAATTAGATCAATCATACGTAGAATATTTTAATTCCATTGAGAAAAAACTTCCGTCAAACGTCGCTCAGTTACACAAGACATCACTACACGATAGTGTAATTAAAGTAGTAAAGAGAGAATCAGAAGATACTTTGTCTATCGTATTAGATTGCAGTGGTACTTTTAGTGAATTTGATAAACTTGAAGTAACCTTTATAGGAGTAACAAAGTGTTCTATGCCGGAAAACTTTGAAAATGCTTGGTGGTTATATCATGAAATAGCTCTTACTGAAGATGGTTTTGAACTAGGTGTTTTATTTGACTCTCCATTTAGAGAAGTGACGATTTTCGCGGCAGATGTATTACTTGTGAAGAAATAATGTTGTATGGAGTATTACAAACGTTTGACATAATAAAAAAATAAAGTTATTGTAGATACATGAAGTCTACAATAGGAGCTGTATTATGAAATATTCTAAAGCTACAAATTATGCTCTTCATACAATGCTTTTTCTGGCAAAGGCTACACCAAATAAGTTAGTTAGTGTTCACCAATTAGCAGAAATGCAAAATGTTTCACCAACGTACTTGTCTAAAATACTAACTAAGTTGACGAAGGAAGGGATGATACATTCATCATCTGGTCCAAAGGGCGGTTACTCGCTTAGTAAGAATTGGGAAGATATTTCATTTTTAGATATTATACATGCAATTGAAGGTAAAACATCATTGTTTGAATGTTGTTTACATGACAAACCTGGATGTTTAATTAATGAAGTAATGCTTGCAGCAGAAGAGAAAATGGAAGAAGAGTTACGAAATCAAAAAATCGTAGATCTTGCGAAAAAAATAAAAGTGGATTTTTAATCTGCTTTTATTTTTAAATTAATTAAGGATAAAAAGACTCTTCGATATCTTTAATTGTAGTTAGAAAATGATATGAAGAAGGAGAGAAGATGATGACTAAATTTTGGAATGATCGATATAAATCAGATGAATATTTTTACGGGGAAGAACCTAATACATTTATTAAAGAACAAGCATTTCGTTTAGCAAATCACAATAAAGTAATAGCTTTCGCGGAGGGAGAAGGTAGAAATGCTGTATTTCTAGCAAGACAAGGGAACGAAGTAACAGCTATTGATTATTCGGAAGATGGATTAGAGAAGACAAAAAAATTGGCAGAGAAGCATAACGTAAACGTGCATACAAAAAAAGTAGATTTATTAGCTGATAGTTTGCCAGAAAATGAATATGATGCAGCAATTATGGTATTTGGACATTTTCATGATAATTATAAAAAAATGATATTAGGTAAAATGATACAAACGATAAAGCCTGGTGGTTTAATTATGTTTGAAGTTTACTCAAAAAAACAAATAAACTATGGTACTGGTGGACCAAAAGATGTTGATATGCTGTATGATCCAATTGATATCCTTACTTGGTGTGAAGAACATAAGGTAATTCATTTCTTTAATGGCGAACAAGAGCGAATTGAAGGGAAAGGGCACACTGGTTTAGCTGATGTTATTCAAGTTGTTATTAGAAAATGAATATAAGTGTTAATGAAAGTTAAATGTATGAATGTAAAAGACCAGTCATGTAAGACTGGTCTTTCTATTTAGATACTAAATTATCAAGCTTCCAATATGTATCTGTTAACGGCGCTGCTTTGCTATCTATGTATAAATACATATTATTTAAATCTTTTGGTGAAGTTTTCAGTTCAAACACAACGTCAGTAGTTAAAGAGAATTCGTGTGGAACATTTTTATAGTGCTCGTCATCTATCGGATGAGCTTCACCTTCATATTTCTGACCAGTTTTTTCATCTTGTATGAAATATTTTATTTCCGAAAGATCAATAGTTTGTCCATCGTCCCGAACATTATTAATCATAACACGAGTAGTAAGGCGTCGCTCTTTGTCTATTTTTTCAAACTTTGCATTTTCAACTGTCGCTCTATAGTATTCGTTTTTAACTATTTCTCCATAGTGCATTGCATTCTTTTCGAGAGCGCTCTTTTCTTGTTTTGATGTAGTATTGCTATTACATCCTGTTAATATTCCAGTAAATAATAATGCTGTACATGTCGTTTTGATTAATGATTTCATAGTAATCCCTTTCTGTATTAAAAAGTAAAACATAGGAATAATTTTACATCAACAGGAAGGTAAATGAAAGTATTTTTGCGTAATATACAGATATACATTTATTCGGTTGGCAAATTAATGGGATAGAAAGCGGGAGAAGACTGTATAAAACGGAATAAATAAGAACTGAAAATATTGTAAAACAGAAGAGGCATACATATAATTAAAATAAAGTTTAAGTTTCTGAATCTTCAATAACGGTGGTGATAACATGTTTACTGAAGAACGTCGAGAGAGAATCTTAGAACTACTTAATACAGATGGAAGAGTAATCGCAAAGGAACTTGCGGAAAGATTTGAAATGTCTATTGATTCTATAAGAAGAGATTTGTCTATTATGGAAAAGGATGGTTTATTAAAAAGAACGCACGGAGGTGCAATTGAACTTACGCGAGTGAGGAACTTAGCTGCGGAACCAGCTAAACGTTATAGTGATAGCTCAATATATGAGAACACAATTGCAAAAGTTGCGGCATCTTATATACAAGAAGATGATTCTATTTTTATTGGCGGGGCTCCCGTTCATAATGCGATGCTGAAATATTTACCGGAAGTATCATTTACGGTTATTACGAATTCTATAGAAATAGCTGGTCATCTAAGAGAATATAAGAACATCGATACATATTTAATTGGTGGAAAAGTAAAGCCTTCAGGAAATATTACTGATACATTTGCCTCTGAATTGATAAGTAGATTTTCTATTGATCTTTATTTCTCTACAGGTGGAGGCATTTCATTACAAGGTATTAGTACTGCAACACCTGAAGTTGCTTATTTTAGTAAAAGAGTAAGTGAAATTGCTAGAAGAAATATTTGTTTAGCTCCGCATAATAAACTTGGAATAGATTGTTTTATAAGAGGAGAGTCTCTAAAAGAAGTTGACCTTATTATAACTGACGAAGAGGCTAGTAAAGAAACTGTTCAGGAATTTGAGAAACAAGGTAAACAAGTTGTAATAGCGCCATTATATTGATTTGAAAGGAGTTTGACATGATTGTAAAAGAGCAAGAGTATCATATAAATGGATTAACTTATACAATTCGTTCTGCAGCTGAAAAAGATGCTGAGCAGTTATCGAAAATTAGAGTTCAGATTGATGGAGAAACTGAAAATATGGATAGAGATGCTGGAGAGGGATTTATAGATGACCTAGGGTTTCAAAAAATAATAAAAACAGATAGTGAAGAAACGAAGAATCTCTTTTTAGTTGTAGAAGTGCACAATCGAATTGTTGGATTTTCAAGATGTGAAGGATCAAATTTTAAGAGATTATCTCATAAAGTGGAGTTTGGCGTTTGTATTTTAAAAGAGTTTTGGGGATATAGAATGGGGAAGAGCCTATTACAACAATCTATTAAATGGGCTGACGAAAATGCAGTAAATAAAATATCTTTACAAGTATTAGAGACAAACGAGAAAGCTATTCATCTTTATAAAAAATTAGGTTTTGAAGTAGAAGGCATTTTGAAAAATGACAAAAGACTATCGGATGGAAAGTATTATAATACGGTAGTGATGGGAAGATTTACTAATACTTTTCATGAAAGAGGTGAAGAAGTATGTTTTACAGAAGGAAGTACTATGTAGTGAAAAATGAATTCATAGAAGTATTTAATGATCATTTCAATCACACGAACTTACCTAATCAATTAAAGCATGGTTCTAGGCTAATAGGACGCTGGATGAAAGATAATAAGAATGGTACGTCTGAAGTATTTGCCATATGGGAATATGATAGTTATGAACAGTATAATGAAATAGAATCGAAAATTAGAAGTGACGAGAGGCATATTAAAGGAATACATGAATGGTATGAAAACCATGGCGGGAAAGAATATGTTTTACAGGAGTACATAGTAGAGATGAAAAATGAAGAGTTAGTATGTACTGTAAAGTAACAGAGGGGTGAGGGATAAGAGAAATTAAAACAAAATTATATTTTAGTTTAGCATCCACTATTTTATTTGCAATAGCCGTGATTGTTTTCTTTATAAATGGTAATCCACAAAAGTGGTTTTGGTTATGTATTTTCTTTGCGTCCATTATACAAAATATAGTGCTACTAAAAAAGAATAAAGAAGTGCATTAAGATATTCAAATTATTAACATATTTGTGTCGTCTTGCTAGTTGTATTGAAAACGCTTTTATTCAGTTTTATAATAAAAGTATGTTTTATAAATCTCCAAAACAATTAAAAGGGAGATGATACAATGTTAGCTTCACCGTTTTACTTACATACATGGAAAAAGTTTGTTAATGAAGGTGTTCTTGATTCAAATCGCATAAATCAAAGAATTTCAGAATCGTGGCATCGATGTAAACAGGCTAATGTTAATCCTCACATGAATAAAGGTCAGAAAATTTTGTCTTCTAACATTTTTCAAGAACAAAAGAAAAAGAGTGAAATTTTCCTTGATATCGCATTACCTCAAATACAAAATATGAGAAAAACCATTGATGAACTACAAATGATGGCATTATTAATCGATCCAGATGGTTATGTTCTATCGTTAAGTGGAAATAAACAAACGTTAAAGCGAGCGAAACATATTAATTTTATTGAAGGTGTAAAATGGACGGAATCAGCTGTTGGCACAAATGCAATTGGAACAGCGCTAGAAATTGAAGAAGCTATTATGATAAGTGGTACTGAACATTACACCGTGGCATCTCATAGCTGGAGTTGTGCGGCTGCTCCCATTCATAATGATGATGGGAAATTAATTGGTGTTCTAGATTTCTCGTGTCCAATTGAATTTTCGCATCCATATATGCTCGGTATGGTAACTTCAATTGCACATGCGATAGAACATGAATGTAGCATAAGAGTTCATCAAAATGAATTACACTTAATCCATCGTTTTTTAGATGTCATTGATAGTGATGAACAAGTAGTTATTTGTAATCATCGTGATGTTATCGTTTCTGCGAGTAAGAGCGTTCGTGAACGAATAAATAATTGGTCAAGAATGAAACTTGAAGAGTTAATGCACCATGGATTGGAAACTAAATTAGAGATACCAGTATATAGTAATGAAAGAATGATTGGGAAATGTATGTATTTAAAGGAAAATAAACAAATGAATACATATTCTGCTCTCACATTTATAAAAGGGATTACTTTTTCAGGAGTTACCGGGACAAGCAGAGCATTTCAACACACACTAGAAGAAATTAAGCTTGTTTCACCGACTGATGCTAGTGTGTATGTATGTGGTGAGACAGGAGTAGGAAAGGAATATGTCGCGAGAGCGATTCATGAAAATAGTCCAAGAAAAGACGGGCCCTTTATAGCTGTTAACTGCGGTTCTTTGCCTAAAGAATTAATGGAAAGTGAATTGTTCGGTTATGCTGAAGGTGCGTTTACAGGTGCGCGACGTCAAGGATATAAAGGGAAATTTGAACAAGCAAACGGAGGAACATTATTTTTAGATGAAATTGGTGAAGTACCACCAGAGATGCAAGTAGCATTATTGCGTGTTTTACAAGAACGCACAATAACTCCAATTGGGAGTTCAAAATTGGTACCAGTAAATATTCGTATTATTACTGCCACACATAAAGATTTACTACGGTTAGTAGAAGAAGGGAAATTCCGTCAAGATTTATATTATCGTTTGCACGTTTATCCGTTATATGTTCCATCGTTAATAGAAAGAAAAGAGGATATCCCATATTTTATACAACACTTTTGCGAACGGAAGAATTGGAATGTTGTATTTCCAAAGAGTATATACAATCAATTTTTACAACATACATGGCCCGGAAATATTCGGGAACTAGTAAATGTATTAGAACGCATTTACATTTTGTCGCAAGGACGGGAAATATGCGAAAAACAAGTAGATTTTTTGTTACAAACAATGAGGGGAAATCAACAACAACTTGAGTTACAAGTTGAAAATAAAACAGAACATACATTACATTTTCGCGAAAAAATACAGCGTGATAGCATGATTGAAGCATTACAAAAGACAAATGGAAATGTTTCGTTAGCTGCAAAACTATTAAATGTACCCCGTAGTACATTTTATAAACGAATGCAAAAATATAAGTTATAAAGTAGATTTTTGCAATCTACTTTTTCTTTGTGGGCTCATGTTCTGTCGGAATGTGCGCTTACCGGGGAAATAATAGAACAGTTAGAAATTAATTTCCGAAAGGGGGACTTATGTGAAGTATATTGAAATTGGCTTCGGAAATAGGTGGTTCGTTCGAACAGAAACTGAAAATAAAGATGGAACTGAATTTGAGGAACGAGGAATTATAAAACCTATTTATTTTGAGTCTTTATATGTACGAATTTGGTTTCGGAAAACGTGTTTTATTTTTGATACGAAAGAAGGGTTTAAAAAAACTAAGAAGAGGAGGATTGAATATAAATTTATAGTTGGAATTGTAAGTAGACTGAATAAAGAAAAAGTGTGCTGATATACGTTATTATATTGACCAGGAAATTCTTTGGACTTATATTAAATTCATAAAAAGCAATTTTACTAAATATAAATTGTTAAAAAAACCACTAAAAAAATTATTATCAAGACCAAAAAAAAAAAAATAAAAAAATAAAGGTGAGCGCATATTAGTCATGTATAATATGTACTCACCTTTATTTTCTTGTTCAAAGCACCCGTTAGTCACTCATGGAACATGGAATAAAGTGTGGTATTGATTTAAAATAAAGTTTGATAATTTATAAAAAAAAAGATTGATAAAAACCCTGTATTAATATAAGATTTTTCTTTTGCCCCTTAAATTTCAGTTGTATTGTTCAATTAAAGGGCCAGATTGTTGAGGAAACAGGAATAATAAGAATACTCAAAAGATTGTTTGTGAAGTGCTACACTTAAACTAACGGGCAGTTTAGCTTAAGTACATTTTTTCACAAATTTAAAGGGGGATATTTCCCCATTTTTTATACCAGCTTAACGTTGATTCGGGAATGTTGAACTTCGCTACCTGCTAATTGAATTCTACTTCATCTGGAGACCTTTAAATTAAAATGTTTCCTTTCTTCTGACAGACTTATTAAATTTCGAAAACAATCAATTCAATCATCTTTTCGTATAGAAAAAACTTATTAAGAAACATGCACTAGAAAAAATATAAATCATATATTAGGAGATATCCCGTTTGAATGCTTGAGGAGGATATTATGAAACCTATGTTACCTAGTGAAAAATATTTCGGTAATTTAGAACTAGTTTATGCATTTTATGGGGCTATGCCTACAGGTGTTACTGTTTCAGAAACCGGTCGTATTTTCATTTGCTTTCCGAAATGGGGAGACGATGTTAAATTTACGGTGGCGGAAATTTTTGAGGATAAATTGCAGCCTTATCCTAATTTACAAACCAATTTGGTTAATCCCGAGAATATCCCAATGACTTTCATCAGTGTCCAAAGTGTAGTTGCTGATGGAAGGGGAACGCTTTGGATATTAGATACAGCGGCACCCAATTTTTCTGAACCTATTAAAGGGGGGGCAAAATTAGTCGCTGTTGATTTAGAAACCAATACAATAAGAAAAGTATATACCTTTACAGAAGATGTTGTCCTGCCTACAACTTATCTGAATGATGTCCGTTTTGATTTTCGTGTTGGAAAAGCAGGTTATGCCTATATAACGGATTCTTCTTCAAGAGGACCAGGAGCTATTATCGTCGTAGATTTATCAAATGGAAACGCGTTTAGACGGTTAAATGGAGCAAATTCAACTTCACCCGATCCCTATTTTTTACCGAAAGTAGAAGGTCAAATTTTAATGAATCGAAACAAAGACGGTTCAACTTCTCCATTTAGGTTGGCGTCTGATAGTCTTGCGATTTCTCCCGATGGAAAGATATTATTTTTTGCTCCACTAACCAGTCGGCATTTGTTCTCGATCTCAACAGAAGCCTTGAGAGACAGAACGATACCGGACATGAATTTACCTTATCATGTGGAGTATTGGGGAGAAAAAGGTGCGTCTGATGGAATGATCACCGATGCAAAGGGAGCTGTTTATGCTGGAGATTATGAAAACAACAGTATCCGTAAGATATTGCCAAATGGCATAATGGAAGCTATCGCACATGATCCGAGAATTTTGTGGCCGGATACTTTTTCAATTGGTCCGGATCAATATTTGTATGTCATTGTGAACCAATTACATCGACAGCCTAGATTTCATTATGGAAAAGACTTACGACAGAAACCTTATAGTTTACTTCGTATCAAAATTGATGAATTTCCTGCTCCGACCTCTTCATAATAAAAATAGTCAATTAATTGTTTTCATTGATAGAAAATGATCAAACTTTTTTATAAAACCAAAACATAAACCTGCTGGATAAGAATCCATTTTGATCAATCTTTGATATGCTCCCCATTAGGTAGACAGATAAAAAATAAAAATCTGTTTATCTAAGGGGAGTATTTTTTATGGCTAGAATGAAATATTCTAAAGCTGAAAAATTGGCGATTTTAGCTCTTTATAAAGATGGTCATCATTCAATAGCTGACATTACGGCAAAGTTTTCTGTTGATCCTGGGACGATTAGAGATTGGAAAAGAAGGTATGAAGTGAATGGTGAAGACGGCCTAGAAGAAGCACTTTCTTGGAAGCGTTACTCAAAAGAGCTAAAGTTAGCAGCCGTCAATAATTATCTATCAGGACACGATTCGTTAAACAAGATTATCCAAAAATACAATATATCCAGTACTGCGGTTTTGAGAAAATGGATTAAAAAGTATAATAGTCATAGAGAACTAAATGATACCGGTAAAGGAATGACAAACTCTATGACAAGTAGAAGAAAAACAACGTTAGAAGAACGAATTCAAATTGTGAATTACTGTATACAACATCAGAAAAACTATCAGCTCACAGCCGAAAGTTATGAAGTTTCTTATCAACAAGTATATCAATGGGTCAAGAAGTTTGAAGCGAATGGTGAAGAAGCACTACAAGATAAACGCGGTCGAAAGAAAGAAGAATATGAATTAACAGCTGAAGAAAAGTTTAAACTGGAAATGAAACGTTTAGAACGAGAAAATGAACGATTACGTGCAGAAAATGCTTTTTTTAAAAAAAGTTAGAAGAACTCGAAAGGAGGCGTCGTTAACAAGCGTTCGTCTACAAAATAAATATAGAGCGATTCAAGATTTACATGCGAATGAAAATTTGCCAGTAATCCTTTTATGTGAAATTGCCGGTGTATCTCGTGCTGCTTATTATAAATGGCTACAGCGTACGCCAACAGCTAGAGAATTAGAGAATGAAGCAATTCTTCTGGATATTCAAGCTATTTATGCACGAGTAGAAGGCATTTATGGGTACCGAAGAATGAAATTAAATATTAATAGAATATATCATAAAAAGTTTAATCACAAACGCATTTATCGCTTAATGCACATTGCTGGATTACAGTCCGTGATTCGTCGGAAAAGAAAGCGCTATGTTCCCTCAACTGCGCAATATGTCGCTGAAAATCGACTAAATCGTGAATTTACTGCAAGCAAACCCAATGAAAAATGGGTAACAGATGTCACGGAGTTCAAATTAGGAAACGGAAGGAAAACGTATTTAAGCGCCATTTTAGATCTTTATGATGGGTCTATTATTAGTTATGTATTGGGACATTCAAACAATAATAAATTGGTATTTCAAACATTGGATCAAGCTATCACTATATTAAAAGAATGAACATCCATTGATTCATAGTGATCGAGGGTATCAATATACGTCACATGGGTTTAAGAGAAAGATAGAAAAAGCAAAAATGATTCATAGCATGTCACGTGTAGGAAAATGTATAGATAATGGACCAATGGAATCGTTTTTGGGGACGTTGAAGTGTGAAAAGTATTACCTACATAAGTATGAGACATTTGAAGCGTTACAACAAGCGATAGATAATTATATCAGTTTTACAATAATGAACGTTACCAAGAAAAATTAAACGGCTTAAGCCCATTAGAATATAGGGTTCAAGCCGCTTAAAGTGTTTTTTATTATTTCCACTGTCTACTTGACAGGGAGCTGTTCACTTTTTCAAAATGGATTCTTTTTATTTACCATAGAATACGGGTTAACACGATATTTTTAATCAAACTTTATTTTAAAATTACGAAGGAACTCATGAATGTTTTAAAAAATATGGTGAAGTAGTAATACCCCAACTTATGAGTGAAATTAATGAAAAGTTAAAATGGGATGTTGTTAGTTATGTAGATCATAAGGAGTATGCTTTATGGCCACTACTAAAATATTTTAAAAAGATAATTAAACAAGATTCACAAGAATGGAAAACACGAGGTTTAGAACTGTATAAATTATCTAGTGTAGCAGATATAAAGGGGAGTAATAGAGCCTCGTACGATATACAAAAAGAAATTGCAACTGCTGCAGTAAAAAGTGGGATTAATGACATATGGGAAGTTAGACAACATGATGAAGAATTTCTTTTCTCGTTAAATTTAATATATAATCAATTATTTGATTTTGTGGAGATTGCTACTGATATTGAAGAGTTAATTTCTATTTGGATATTAAGTTGTGGGATATTATCTTGGTATCACAAAGAAGACCGAGCAGGATTAAAACATATTTATTTCAAATGTATAAATAAAGGTAAAGAAATAGGCGCTGAAGAAATTGAAAAACTATTAGCGGATTTATCACCAGAACAAGTAAAGATTGTTTTTTATCAAGAAAGTAAGGAATATGTAAAAATACTAAATCAAACTGATTATAATCAAAGAAGTAAATTAGAAGAAAGTGAATTAAAAGCAATTCTAAGTGAAATGAAAGAGGAGGAAATAATAGAGTTTTTAAAATTTGAAAAGAATTCATTGATGAGATGGACTTCAATTAATATTGCTTGGGATATTATTGGAAATCGTGGTGAGATTTCTAAGGACATTGCTGAAGAATTTACTGAAATTATTTTAAGTAGATTAGAGAGTTATTCTTGGGAAAATTCGGGGGGATAAGCATTGTTGAAAAAATTAAAAATATATTAAAAGAAGATTTTTTATGGGATTTGGCGGAATATAATATAAAAAATCTTGATGACGATGACAATTATTATACTTGTAGCTCGAATATGGAGTTTCTGTTGCAATACGCAGGAGATTTATTATTTATAGATATTGTGAAATATATGTTCGATGAAGAGTTGAAATGTCACTATATGTGGCTAACTGGATGTGGATATATAAGCTTTAATTTTGAAATTGCTCCTTCAACTAGCTATTTACCTCAGCCTAAAGATATTAAAGAACTTGTTTGTAATATTCTATTTGAAGATTTTTCATTGAAAATCTCAATAGCTCTTTCATATATTTCTTTATCAACACAAAATCTTTCTGTTATCCAATAATTAAGTTCAGAAGATGTAATGATTTGTTCTCTTTTCTTACCTTGGAAATATCGTTTTAAAACATTATCATTAATAGAAGTTGAAATACCATCGATATAACCGAAAATCTGAATTTTCTTTAATACAGGAGATGTATGCCAATCGTTAGACCTTGAAATAAGTTCTTTCATATTTGATAAGTGTATTGGTTCTTTTACTTTTTCTTGATGAGCTTTAATAAGCTCATTTAAAAACTTTAAGCTAGTAGGCTGTTTTGTCGTTCCTAAAAATGATAGAAAGCTATTTACTAGTTGTACTTGGGTCATTTTCTTATCCTTTCTATATAGAAATTGTTATTGGTATTATTATAGAATATATGTCAGAAAATACAGTTATTCATTAATGGAGTGGGAGAGAATTATATGTCGATGTCGCTATATTATAAAAAAATCCGGGAGCAATTAGGACATGAACTAATATTTATGCCAAGTGTAGCTGCAGTTATTAAAAACGAGCAGGGAGAACTCTTATTTCAATATCCTGGCGGAGAATATTGGAGTTTGCCGGCTGGAGCAATTGAGCCTGGAGAAACTCCAGAAGAAGCGGTAGTTCGTGAAGTGTGGGAAGAAACGGGTTTGAAAGTGCAAGTAAAAAAACAAAAAGGGGTATTTGGAGGGGAAAGGTTCCGTCATATATATCCGAATGGCGATCAAGTAGAATATATTGTTGTTGTGTTTGAATGTGAAATTACTAGTGGAAAACTGAAATCGATAGATGGTGAATCTTTAAAGCTACAATATTTCTCATTTTCTGAAAAGCCTCCTTTAGCACTACCATACCCGGATAATATATTTTTATAGATGTAAAATAGCACACCTTATTTATTGAAGGTGTGCTATTTATATAACCCGGTCGTATACATCTCCGTTAACGTATACACAATTTCCTCTAAGTTAATCTTTTTGTCATTTTGCATAATAGTCCAAAGAAACGATTCATTCATCGCGAACCAACCGCGTGCTACAATCTCTTTATTTAAATTAGGTTGTGCTAATCCACTTTCTTGAGAGTAAGTAATATCCTGTTTAATGCTTGTTATAAAACGTTCCCGAATCTCATCCCATTTTTGCCGTATTTCTCTTGATAATCCTATCGCTTCCTCTACAACTTGCAAAATAGCGCGTTCTTCATCTGCTAATTGCAGGAATGCTCTAACTTGATTTTGGATCATTATACGTGCTTCCTCTTTTGTTTGTGGAGAAAAAGAGCGTTCAGCGATATTATAAAAACGATTCATAACATCTTCCATTAAACTAATTAGGAGATCATCTTTGTTTTTGAAGTATACATATGCTGTACCATATCCGGTTTCTGCATGTTTAATAATTTGTGTAATTGTCGTTTTTTGAAATCCGTTACGTATAAAAATAGTGTAACCAGAGTGTAATAGTTTCTTCTTCGTTTCTAAGGAGCGGTGTTTTCTTGATGAAAGGGTACTGTTTTTCAAAGAATCACCTCTTTATACTGAAATATCTGAAAATATAATTGTATTGTAAAAGAAGTTCATATATAAAGTCAACTGACATAATATCATTGACGTTGTATCAATTAAGGTGATATATTTCAATTAGTTAGAATAAAAAGAAAATTAAGAGAAGGTGACACCATGTATAAAGAACCATTTCAACCAACTTATGAGTATGCGCTTGAATGTGATAAACATGATGAACTGAAAGATTTTCAAACTGAATTCTATAAAAAAGAAGGTACTATATATTTAGATGGAAACTCATTAGGGCTACTTTCAAAAAGAGCAGAGAAATCATTACTTACGTTGCTAGATTCGTGGAAAGAGTATGGTATTGACGGCTGGACAGAAGGTGAGCATCCGTGGTTTTTCCTTTCAGAGAAATTAGGTAAACTTACAGCCCCTCTTATTGGAGCTTTACCGGAAGAAACTATTGTAACCGGTTCCACAACTGCGAATATACACCAAGTTATTGCGACGTTTTATGAGCCGAAAGGAATACGTACAAAAATACTTGCGGATGAATTGACTTTCCCATCAGATATTTATGCACTTCAAAGTCAAATTCGTTTAAAAGGATTAGACCCAGAGGAGCATTTAGTAAGAGTGAAAAGCCGAGATGGTAGAACACTTTCTGAAGAAGATATTATCCATGCGATGGAAGATGATATCGCTTTAATTTTATTACCTTCTGTTTTATATAGAAGTGGTCAAATTCTTGATATGAAAAGTTTAACAACGGAAGCTCATAAACGCGGCATTCACATTGGATTTGATTTATGCCATTCAATAGGATCTATTCCGCATCATTTCAAAGATTGGGATGTCGATTTTGCTGTTTGGTGCAATTATAAATATTTAAATGCAGGACCGGGTAGTGTTGCAGGCCTTTATGTAAATAGTAAACATTTTAATAGACTGCCAGGATTGTCTGGATGGTTTAGTTCTAGAAAAGATAAACAGTTTGATATGGAGCATACATTAACAGCTGCCGATCATGCAGGTGCTTATCAAATTGGTACACCGCACGTATTAAGTACAGCACCTTTAATTGGTTCTCTTGAAATGTTTAAAGATGCTGGTATTGAACGTTTACGCGAAAAATCTTTACATATTACAAGATATATGCTGAATTTAATTGATCACGAATTAAAAGATTTCGGATTTACAATTGGAAATCCATTAGAGGATGAAAAACGTGGCGGGCACATATATTTAGAACATGCAGAAGCAGCACGTATTTGTAAAGCGCTAAAAGCAAATGGAGTTATCCCTGATTTCCGAGCACCTAATGGAGTAAGACTGGCGCCGGTCGCTTTATATAACACATATGAAGAAGTGTGGAAATCTGTACAAATATTAAAGAAAATTATGAAAGAAGAAGAGTATAAACAGTTTGAAAATAAGCGAGAGGTTGTGGCATAAGCATGAAAACATCAGAGTGGATTGATATTTCACAACCGCTAAATAATGATATTGCAACGTGGCCAGGAGACACACCGTTCTCATATGAAGTTTCATGGTCAAAAGAAGAAAGTGGCTCGGTAAATGTTGGAAAGTTAACGATGAGTATTCATACAGGCACTCATATTGATGCACCATTTCATTTTGATAATGATGGAAAGAAAGTATTGGATTTAGATGTTCAAGTTTATGTTGGCCCAGCACGGATTATTGACGTTTCTAATCTTGAAAGCATCGGGAAAAAGGAATTAGAAAGCTTTCATTTAAAAGGTGTAGAACGATTATTATTACGTACATCTTCACATGGAAAAGCTGAAGAATTTCCAGATGTGATCCCTCATTTACGTGCAGACATAGCACCTTTTCTTTCGGAGAAAGGTATTCGTTTAATCGGAGTAGATGTACCATCAGTTGATCCGCTAGATGATAAAGAATTAGCAGCGCATCATCAATTATTTAAACATGGAATTCATATTTTAGAAAATGTCGTACTAGATCATGTAGCAGACGGTGATTATGAATTGATTGCATTACCACTTGCATTAACTGATGCGGATGGAAGTCCAGTTCGAGCCGTTATTAGACCAATATAAGTAGAATCATATAAAAGGGGCGTTTGGCTAATATGAAAGAAAATGAAAAAGTAATTATGGAAAAAGGGATTCATACGGATTTTAAAGAGAATATGACGTATGGGGAATATTTACAATTAGATAGTTTACTATCTTCTCAAAAAAGATTATCAGACCATCATGATGAAATGTTATTTATCGTTATTCACCAAGCAAGTGAGCTTTGGATGAAGCTCATTTTACATGAGCTAAATGCGGCGATTGAATCTATTAAACAAGATAAATTACAACCAGCTTTTAAAATGTTAGCACGTGTATCAAAAATTCAGTCTCAAATTATTCAATCTTGGGATATTCTTGCGACATTAACACCATCAGAATATATTGAGTTTCGTGATTCACTCGGTCAAGCTTCAGGTTTTCAATCGTATCAATATCGTATGATTGAGTATGCACTTGGCTATAAAACGCCACATGCATTAAAAATTTATGAAAAGGATCCAGAATTACATGCACGACTTCATAAAGCGCTACATGCACCAAGTCTATATGATGTCGCGATTCAAGCATTAGTAAAAGAAGGATTCCCTATTCATAAAGATGTGTTAAACCGTGATATTACGCAGCCTTATGAAGAAGATGCAACAGTAGAAGCAGCATGGTTAGAAGTGTATGCGGATGTGAAAAAATATTGGAATTTATATCAGCTTGCTGAAAAATTGATTGATATTGAAGACTGGCTACAACAATGGCGTTTCCGTCATATGAAAACAGTAGAAAGAATTATTGGACATAAAATGGGTACAGGTGGATCCTCCGGTGTTTCTTATTTAAAGCGAGTACTTGATCAACAATTCTTCCCAGAGCTTTGGAATGTTCGTACGAAATTATAAAAATAAACCTGTCAGTTCATTATGGCTGACAGGTTTATTTTTATTTGAGCACAATTATGTTTAAAATGAAGGAACAAGATATAATAAATGGATTAACTATTTAAATGGAGGTAAAGTTTTTGGATTTCAAGCAACTAGAAAATAAATTCGAAAAGAAAAAAGTGAATACATTTCTTGTTTATCAAAAAGGACAATTAACAACTGAGTATTATAAAACACCCGAATGTGCAAATAACTTATATAAAATAAATTCGATTACAAAAAGTATCGTATCTTTATTAATTGGTATTGCAGTTGATAAGGGCTATATAAATGATATACATACACCGATCACAGAGTGGATTGAAAATGTACCTAGGGGAAAACATAATTTAACACTATATCACTTATTAACAATGACTACTGGTGAGGACTGGAAAGAGTTTGGGAATGGAGTAGTATTCCCAAATGACTTTGTAGAATCACAGAACTGGGTACAGTACATATTAGAAAAGCCAATAATTGAAGAACCTGCTACAAAAATGAATTATAATTCAGGTTCTTCTCATTTACTGAGCTATATTATTCAAGAAGCTACTGGAATGTCGACAGAGCGGTTTGCAAAGAAATATTTATTTAATCCATTAGAAATTAACGAATACGAGTGGCAACAAGATCCGCAGGGTATATATGTCGGCGGCTTCGGTATGAAAATGAAATCTACCGATTTATTAAAATTAGGAAAATTATGTTTGCAAAATGGATATTGGAATGAAAAAGAAATTGTATCAGCGAAATGGTTAGAAGAGTCAAGTAGGGCGCATTTTGAAACATATGAACATGTCGGCGCATATGGATATCACTGGTGGGTATTACATACCGAAAGATTTCACATACCGTATTGTATATATTTCGCTATGGGATACGGCGGACAATACATCGTTATCATTCCTCAGTTAGAAGTAGTAGCTATTATAAGTAGTCATATGCCAAAACGTGGGCTCGTTCCATTAAAACTATTTATTGAGCATGTACAGGGAAATTCTAATTATATATAAGAAAAGGAGGGAATGTATGAAGGATGAAAAAATTTTATCTTTATTTAGATTCTGTTTAAGTCTTCTAGTATGTAGCGCCATTATTACGCAATTCATAATCAGGGCACAAGTGAAACCGTTCAATCCAGTTAACTTTTTTAGTTTCTTTACTATCGAAAGTAACATTTTAGTTGCATGTATTCTCCTTTTAAGTAGTATCGGAACAGCTACATTTGGTCGCTCAGAGCAGTTTAGTATACTTCGTGGTGCGGCGACGGTATATATACTTACGACAGGACTCGTTTATTTTTTGTTACTAAGAGGGTTAGAAGAGTCACTTCAAACGGCAATACCATGGGTAAATACTGTGCTACATTATATCATGCCGATTACAATGCTTTTAGATTGGATTTTAAATCCACCTATTAAGAAAATCACTTGGAAACAAGCTGCAAGTTGGCTTTTATTCCCGTTTTTTTACGTTGTATATAGCTTAATACGTGGTCCAATCGTGAATTGGTATCCATATCCGTTTTTAGATCCGAGAATAGGTGGATATGGTAAAGTACTTTTATACAGTATAGGGATAGCAGTTGTAATTGGTGCTATTTGTATATTGGTAAGATTTTTAGGGAATCGAAACTTTAGAAAAGAATTTTAGAAATGCAAGAACCCCACTGTGTCTGTTTTTAACAGTGGGGGTTTCACTTTATCCAGCTATTTGTCGGGCTGCCCGTAAAAGTCCGATTGGTGAGGGCTGATGATTAGTGGGAGATGAACAAAACCCCCACTGATTAAGGTTTCACTTTATCTACTCGTCTTCTGAAACGACAACTTTATAAATTTCTCCGTCTTCGTTTCAAATTCTACATCAACAAAAACACCGTATTCTTTTCCGTTCTCACGTAACCACAATTTAAATTTTTCAACAGTTATTTGAACTGTTTTTGGTTTTCTACCTATATGAAGATAGTCAATAATTTCTGCTTTTGGGTATTGTTCTTTCGTCTTTTCTACGGCAAGTTTACCCCATTTGGCATACGGCGGCTGCGCATGAACAATTGATGAGCCTGTATATATATTTGAACATGTTGTTAGGAACAGAATGACAAGTGCGACACGTTTTAACAATTTTTTCATGATGAACTCCTTTTATCCTTTTTTATATTGTTTACATATTTTTTCAACGATATTAGTTTGGATTTTTTTGTCTTCTTTACATAAAAGCGAGGCTTTTACAAAACATAACCAAGAAATCATTTCCGTAATTAAGGAGGGAAAATTATGCGCCAAAAAGCTATTTTTAAAATAGCAGTTTTACTTGCGTTCATAGGACTGTCTTTAATGGTCAGTAGTATACAATTAAAGAATGTAGAAGCTTTTTCTAATCAAGTTATTCAAAGAGGAGCATCTGGCGAAGATGTCATTGAACTGCAATCTCGTTTGAAATATAACGGGTTTTATACGGGAAAAGTGGATGGTGTTTTCGGATGGGGTACATATTGGGCACTTCGGAATTTTCAAGAGAAATTCGGATTACCCGTTGATGGTTTAGCTGGAGCTAAAACGAAGCAAATGCTCGTGAAGGCAACGAAGTATGACAAGTCAACTGCTAATAAAGGGACGACAACGAATAAAGGAAATAGCGGTGGCACTGCACAAGAGAATAAACCACCTCAAAATAAAGGGACAAATGTTCCGAACGGTTATTCTCAAAATGATATTCAGCTTATGGCAAACGCAGTATACGGAGAATCGCGTGGTGAACCGTATTTAGGACAAGTTGCAGTAGCTGCCGTTATTTTGAATCGTGTTACAAGTGCGTCATTCCCAAATACTGTTTCAGGTGTAATCTTTGAACCTAGAGCATTTACAGCGGTAGCCGATGGGCAAATATATTTAACGCCAAATGAAACAGCAAAAAAAGCAGTTTTAGATGCGATTAACGGATGGGATCCAACAGGAAATGCTTTATATTATTTCAATCCAGATACCGCGACTAGTAAATGGATTTGGACTCGTCCACAAATTAAAAAAATCGGTAAACATATTTTCTGTAAATAGAGCGGAGGTGGGACAATGTTACGAGGTATTATCATTGTATTATTAACAGTCGGTGTAGTAGGAACAGGCTATTGGGGCTATAAAGAGCACCAAGAGAAAAATGCAGTTTTAATTCGAGCGGAAAATAGCTATCAACGTGCATTCCATGATTTAGCATACGAAGTCGATTTATTACACGATAAAATTGGCACAACACTTGCGATGAATTCACGATCATCTTTATCACCTGCATTAGCGGATGTATGGCGTTTAACATCCGAAGCTCGCTCAGATGTAGGGCAACTTCCTTTAACATTAATGCCATTTAATAAAACGGAAGAATTTTTAGCGAATATCGGTGATTTTAGTTACCGTGCAGCCATTCGTGATTTAGAAAAAGAACCGTTAAATGAGCAAGAATATAAAACGTTGCAAACTTTATATTCAAATGCAGGAAATATACAAGATGAACTAAGAAAAGTACAACATCTTGTTTTGAAAAATAATTTACGCTGGATGGATGTAGAAATGGCACTTGCATCAAATCGCGATCCAGCAGATAACACAATTATTGATGGATTGAAAACTGTAGAGAAAAACGTAACATCATATTCTTCTACAAACTTCGGACCGACCTTTACAAGTGCGCAAAAAAATAAAAAAGGCGGATTTGAAGCGGAAGGAAAGGCAATTTCTAAAGATGAAGCGGCGAAAATTGCCAAATCGTTTTTGAATTTAAAAGGAAATGAAAAAGTAGATGTTGAGAAAAGCGGAAAAGGTGCGAAAGAATCCTTCTATAGTGTGAAAATTAAAGATGAAGCAACGAATAATGAGTTCTATATGGATATTACCGGAAAAGGCGGATATCCAATTTGGGTTATGAATAACCGCGAAATTAAAGAACAGAAAGTTAGTTTAAACGATGCAGGTAGTAAAGGTTTGAAATTTTTAAAGGACCATAAGTTTAATAATATGGAGCTTTATGATAGCTCTCAATATGATAATGTTGGTGTATTTACGTATGTAGTAAATGAAAATGGAGTACGAATTTATCCAGAAGCAATCCAAATGAAAATTGCTTTAGATGATGGTTCTATCGTTGGGTTCTCCGCAAAAGAATATTTAGCGTCACATCAAAAGCGAACAGTTCCATCGGCAAAGCTAACTGCAGCAGAAGCAAGAAAGAAAATCAATCCGGATGTAAAAGTCATGGAAGAACGTAAAGCTTTAGTAGTCAATGATTTGCATAATGAAGTGCTTTGCTATGAATTTGTAGGCACTTTAGGAAAAGATACGTACCAAATATTCATTAATGCTAATAGCGGGGCCGAGGAAAAGGTAAAGAAAATGCAAGCTGTTGAAAAAATTTATGATTAAACCTTAATAGTGAAGTGGTGAAAATAATGAAAACTCTAATATATATATTGATGCTTTGCTTCGTTATAACTGGATGCAGTATTGGAAAAAAAGACAATCCAAACGAAAAGCCGGAACAAAAAAATGTTTCAATGAAAAATGTTAATTATACGAATAAATCAAATAAGCCAAATGAAAAAGCAGCAGATCATTTAGCATCTTTAGCAGCAAGTGTGCCAGGTGTGAATGATGCAACAGCGGTCGTTGTTGGAAAATATGCTATTGTAGGTATTGATGTAAAAGCAAAACTTGATCGAACTCGAGTTGAATCAATTAAATACTCTGTTGCAGAAAGTTTAAAAAATGACCCTGACGGTGCTAATGCAGTCGTTGTAGCAGATGTTGATACGTATGAACGGCTCAAACAAATCGGAAAGCAAATTAAAAAAGGAAAAACAGGTGAAGGTATACTAGATGAATTAGCCGCTATTGTGGGCCGAGTAATGCCACAAGTTCCAAATGATATGATAGAAAATAGAGAAACGAATCCAATTAAAGATAATGATAAACAATTACCAAAAGATGAAGAACAAGAGTTAAGAAAAGAACAGGATGATCAATCAAATAATCATTTGAATAAATGAAATTAGCCTCGTACTTAATTGTACGAGGTTTTTAAATATAATATTAAATATTCAGTTTATTTTTAAGGAAAAATATGGTTTAATTATGATGGGAGGGACAACTGTTATGATGAAAAAAAGCGCATGTATATTGTTTAGTTTATGCTTAGGTTTCAGTATGACAGCGTGTGAACAGAGAAAAGAAGTGAAAAATCAAACAGCAACTTCTTCTACTGTGATGGAAAGGCAACAGAAAGAGTCTATCAATATAAATCATTTTTCGAGTATAAATGAAGGGATGACTTATACAGAAGTGAAAGATTTAATTGGTTTTGAAGGAGATTTACTTATAGAAGAAGGGGTAGAACATTCTACACAAATTAAACAAATTTTTGCTTGGAAAGGAAACAATCCAAATTCATTTGTTGAAATTACCTTTTTAGATGGAAGAGTGCATTCAAAAGCACAGCAAGGTATAAGTTAATAAGCTAAAAAATGGGAGAGTTTAGCATGAACATACACACAGGGGAAATTCAATTAGTTCCGTATAAGGAGAAATATAAAGAAGTTATACAAACATTTACTTTACCAAGTGAACAAGTTCAGTTTACATCAGATCCAAGCGCATTACTGGAGAAAGCAAAAAGTGATCGTACAAAAAATGTGATTGTTATTTTAGATTACAATGGGGTACCGGTGGGTCTTTTCGCATTGCAAACAGGCGATAGAGTACAGGAATTCACAGACAATAAAAACGCTTTACTTTTAACCTCATTTTCTATAAATCACAATAGACAAAGAAAGGGATACGCTAAAAAGTCATTGTTATTATTAGACGAGTTTGTAAAACGTTATTTTCCAATAAAAAATGAAGTTGTACTTGCTGTGAATGAAAGAAATATTCCTGCACAAAATTTATATGCAAAAGTCGGCTTCCAAGATAAAGGTTTTAGAAGAATGGGACCAATAGGCCAACAAATAATAATGCATTTGTCTATAATGAAATAATGAGATAGAAAACTTACTCTTGAATATTCATGTAGTAGGTTTTTTTATTTTAATAATATACAATATATGTATATAAAATGAAATAGAAATGAAGGATATAAAAAATGAATCAAGATAGAAAATGGAATATCGTTGGGGGAAGAGTGATTAAAACTGGGATTGCAGTTTTTCTTACAGTGTTAGTTTGTGAATTTTTTAATATCTCAACTTGGAGTTATAAAAATGATTTAAAAGATTATAAACCAAATCATTATCATCACCATTTTTCAAGTGAGTATATTATTTTATTTGAGGTATTATCTATTCATGATATGTTAGAAGAATTAAAACAAATATCCGAGAAATATGAGTGGGGAAATCGATTCAATTGATAAGTTCATTTTATTGTGGGGGGAATAGTATGACACTTTATATTGCATTACTAAGAGGAATCAATGTCGGTGGACATAAAGTAATCAAAATGGCTGAGTTAAAACGAGTGTTTGAATCAATAGGGTTAAAACAAGTGAAAACGTATATACAAAGTGGTAATATCGTGTTCGAATCTGAGGAAGATATAAACTTTCTAAAAGACCGAATACAAACGGAAATAAAAAATGAATTTGATTTCGATGTTCCAGTCATGCTAAGAACACATGATGAATTTATAAATATTATTAAACAATGTCCGTATGAAGTTCATTCATTGTTAGAAGGAGAAAGTGTTCATATTGCTTTTTTAGCGAATGTACTTTCTGAAGAAGAGAGTAGTCAATTGCTTACATTTAAAAGTGAACTTGAAGATTGCTATATAGATGAGAAAGTCGTTTATTTGTTTTTCAAAAATAGCATTCGAAATTCTAAATTAATGAACCAGTTTCAGAAGTTACATACACCAGCTACAGTTAGGAATTGGCGGACTGTGAACAAATTAAAAGCAATTGTAGAGGGTATGTAAATATAAAAAGATGAGGTTTTCTACATGTAGAAAACCTCATCTTTTTATTTATATTGTTTTGCAACTACGAGTTCGACAATAGGATAAATAAAGAAGGAAGAGCAAATTGCGATGAACAGAGGGAGGTTTTTTACTCCATCTAAATTAGCCCCCATAGAAAATCCTTCAGAGAAGATTAATATAAGGAACATTACAATTACAAGCACAAAATATGCAATTTTAAAGCTTTTATATGTAATTTGTTGTCCCATTTCATCTTGACTTTCTTCTGATACACCGTGGGGATCTCCCCAAGTAATGTAATTAATTAAATTACTAAGTATTAACGAAATAGCAAAAATCGTACCGCCCAAAATAGAACCTTCAGTTATGTATTTATATGTGCCATGTACTAGTATTGCAATTAATGCTAAAACAATGATTATAAAAATAGTTTTTTTAGTATTCAATAAATAATTGCCCCCTCGATTGTAAAAAACTCTTTACAAATATAAGTATAAAATTGGAAAAGTATCATATCAAATACTTTTTACACGAAATATGTAAGTATGTAATATTTTAGTTCTATGATAAATAAAAAATTACAATACATTTGAATGTAAAAGAATGGGCTCGCATATATTTGGAAGGGATGTCAGATTAATTTAGGGGGTAGTTATGTCTATACTTTTAAAAGCTGGTGCAGATGCAGGAAACAACGGTTTGAAGTTAATGGTGAAAGGGCAAGACCCTATTTTTATTCCGAGTATTTATTCTTTATATATAGGTGAGCCTACAGGACTCTTAGATGAGGTAGATGTTTCATTATCTGAATTAGAAAACCACATTGATGTGACTATAAGTTCGCCATCGTTAATGCTAAATAATGTACGATACATCGTTGGAGAAAAAGTCATTCAAGATCAATTAAAAGGTACTGAGGTAGAGAAGAAATCAAATAAGTCAACGGATGAGTTAATGGTTATTACAATACTATCAGGTTTGGCGGTAAGCGCTATGCGTCAAAGTCCAACTTCTAGCCATATTAATATTCGTTATGATTTATCTGTCGCTCTTCCTATGCAGCTTATTACACAAGAAATAGCTGCTGAAAATGCAAAACGTTATATGGGAAATCATAAGGTTATTTTCCATTATCCGAACGGACGCGATGTGACAATTAATGTTTCAATTGAGTATTGTAAATGCCTACCTGAGGGTGCTTCTGGGACGTGGGGCATTGTATACGATGAAGAAGGAAATGTTGTGAAACATAAAATAGAATGTGAGCAAAATCAAGTTTCTGAAATTGATTTTGTAGATAAAACTCTACTCTCTTTTGATATTGGCGCAGGGACGACAGAAGAAGTCGTTTCATTAGGAGTGAATTTCCGTCCGCAACTAAGTAAAGGTTTATCTTATGGTGTAAAAGAGACGTTACTACAAATCATTACGAGATGGAACCGGAAGTATCCAACTAAAACGATTGATAGCATTACAGAATTCAATCAAATTTATTTAAATGATAAGCATCCGAGAAATACATTATTAGTTGAGGAATCACAGCCAGCGCTATTAGGTTTAGCAGCGCGTGTTGCAACAGATATTATAAATAAAATTGATGATATGAAAGACGATCCATACGTGTTTATTTATGGCGGGGGTGCAGTAATTATTAAAAACAGTTTAAAAATGATTTTAAAGCAAAAAGGACGACTCAAAAATGTAATCTTTGTAGATAATCCGTTATTTACAAATGCACGAGGATTATTAGTCTATACTTGTTCGCCAAAATATAGAGAGCATAAGCAAAAAGAGTTAGGATTTACAAACTTAACGATAAGTTAGTTGGTGGAAGTATGCGATCTAGGCGATATAAACGTGGTGATCGAGTAAAAATCAATATTCATAAATCGGTATCACCTGAAATGCTTGCGTGGCTGAATAAACAATCAAATCCAACTAATTTCTTCTTCTTTGCTGCGCAGCAACTATTTAAACAAGTAGGAGATATTGATGTTTCTAAAGCTTTACCAAGCAGCCATGTTTTCTCATTATATGTGGAGCCTTCATCCTTATTAAAAGTCGAAGTAAACCCTTTTAAAAACATGACACTAGACACAAATACATCCACTGAAAATGCAAAAAAAAAATTATGGGAATCTGTTGATCAATTAGATTGTCCATTTTTTTAAACATAGAAAAATATAAGAAGTCCCCATCACTATACATACGAATACAGTGATGGGGTTTTGTTTGTAAATGGAAGGGGCACAATACAATTTGTGACCCTTCCATTAGTTATTTATCTAAATTTTAGATGTATGTTTAGAAACAGCATTAATTATGCTTTCCCAGTCATCTGGATGGTTTTCATGGCCTGCCCCTTTAAGGGTTAATAGTACTGAGTTTGGAATTTCATCAATTAGTGCGAGGCCATGTTCAAATGGTAGTGCTGTATCGTCTGTTCCGTGAATAACTAATGTAGGTGCTTGTATGGATTGAAGTACACCTTCATATGCATCATCACCTTGAAGTAAAGCGTGATTAAACATACTTAATAAATTGTTTGCGCGTTCTATTTCTTGTTTTACTTGTTTATAAACTCTATTTTCATCAAATATTCGTTCTGATCCACATAATAGACGAGATCCTGAAACTAAATACTCTGCCACATCATTTTTATTTGCCCAATCTATACTTGTGCCATTTACATGATGTGTTAAAATCCTTTCATCCATTGGAGGTAAATCGCGAGTATTGTCATCAGATCCTATTACACTAGTCGCTAGTAAAGTTAGCGTCAAAATTCTTTCGGGATGTTTTACAGCGGCAA
This sequence comes from Bacillus sp. JAS24-2, assembly GCF_008274905.1. NCBI lineage: Bacteria > Bacillati > Bacillota > Bacilli > Caryophanales > Bacillaceae > Bacillus > Bacillus sp. JAS24-2. The sequence continues at coordinate 2,582,012 of NZ_CP031068.1, read as the reverse complement.
TTTGAGCAATCATACCACCTAATGACATGCCAAATAGGTGAGCTTTATCAATATGATAAGCATCTAGTACTCCAATTGCATCTTCAGCCATATCTGTTACTGTGTAATTGGAAGTTCTAGGTTCATAGGCAACAGAGCGTCCAACATCACGGTTATCAAAGCGAATAACAAACTTCCCCGTACTAGCCAACAGCTCACAAAACTCTTCATCCCAATAAACCATGGAACATGTAGCACCCATAATTAATAAAATAGCAGGGTTCTTAGGGTTTCCAAAGCTTTCTGTACATATATCAATTCCGTTTATTTTAAACATCTTTTCACTCATATAGTTAGCCCCATTTCTTTTGAATTTGATCAATAAAACAGTTTTGGATGATTCTAAGATGTGTGTAAGATTCGTGGTGGAATTCATCCCGCTATTTACTGGGCAGTAAGAGTCCCATCTTAAAATTCAGGGAAAGTAAAGAAGTTGGGAGGGGACCAACTGCCCGGAAAAGCCCGATTGGCGAGGGGTGATTAAAGTTTCACTTTATAATGCTTCTTGCATAATTACCCCCAAAAATAATTATATGTTAATTCAAGGCAAAAAATTTTGAGAAATAATTGTATGTTATTAAAATAAACAGCAAGGAGGAGAGGAAATGAAAGCAATTGTTATTGATCAATATGGTATTGTTGAAGAATTAAAAGAAAGACAAGTTTTAAAACCGGTTGTTCAGAATAACGAAAAAAGCTCAACAATAAATAATATCCCATACTATACATTTTCATTTTCGAGTATTATTTATTGTTAGCTATTGTGATATTACTTCTAACAAATACTGTTTCGTATTGTATCGTGTAATTTTTCTAATCCAATTTCCATATCTTTCTCGTTTAACATTGAATAGCTAATTCTTAATTGGTTATCATTTGTTTCGTAATTTAATAGACAAGCTGTTCCTGGTAAAAAAGAGACATCTACTTCATTTGCTTTTTGTAATAAGGTAAAGGGATCTATCGAATCAGGTAGTGTCACCCATAAATTAAAACCTCCATTTGGTATTTCAAAGTGTAGTTCTTTTAATGGCGATAATATATCAATTGTTAAATCACGTCTCATTTGTAAAGCTGTACGTAATTTTTCTAAATGGTTTTTCATACGTTCTGCACGTAAAAACGGTAGAAGTGCCTTTTGTGTTAATAAAGGACTACCGATATCCATTGAACCTTTTACTGCATATAGCCATTCAAAAATAGGACCATCGGCAATAAGTGCCGCGATACGCAGTCCTGGTGCTAACGTTTTACTAAATCCTTTTATATATATTACGTGGCCATCCTTATCAAAACTTTTGATTGGGGGCGGGATTATAGCATCCTTAAAATATATTTCTCCGAAAGAATCATCTTCAATAATAAAAAATTGATATAGCTCCGATAGTTCTATAAGTTCCATTCTTCGTTCTTTACTCATTACTGTACCTGTCGGATTCTGGAAGGTGGGATTCGTATACAATAAAACGGGATTTTTACTTTGACAAATATCATCAATTAAGTCGGAGCGAACTCCATGATTATCAAGAGAAACGGGAATGATTTGAACACCTTTATTGATGAAAATATCAAGCGCAGCACTGTAACATGGACTTTCTACCAATACAATATCTCCAGGTTTTAATAATGTTTGAGCAATTAAATCAATTCCTTGTTGTGCGCCGCTTGTAATTAATAATTGAGATGGGTCTGTCACTAATTTCTGGTGTTCATTTAAGTAATTTGCTATTTCAACTCGCAATTCATAATCGCCTTGAACTGGCCCATAAGTTGCTAACAACATCGGATTTTTATCCAGCAATTTATGCATTTCATCTGCCAAAAATGGATTTGGTAACAGACGAGGATACAGAATTGCTTGTGAAAAATTATAATATTTACGGTGCTTATTCATTGCATATTGAGAACGCATAACATTAATCGTTTTCATTTGTTGCCATTTATACGGAATTGGTTTGAAATCTTTCTTTACCCGTTTATATATGTAAGCACCTTTTCCTTGTTCGATGCGTATATACCCTTTCGTTTCTAACTGTTTATACGCTTTACGAACTGTTAATACATTGATTTGTAAATCTGTGGCCATACAACGTAAAGAAGGAAGAGATTCACCATGTGAAAGCATACCACTTTGTATTCTGTCAACAATTTGCATATATATTTGCTTGTAATACGGTATGTTTGTTTCTTTACGCAATACAATTTTCATAGGTTCACCTATTTTTCTTTTTAACTTAATTAAAGCGAAAAATATATAGGGAATCAACTACAACTTGAAGTAACTGTTATATGTACCGATACACTGTTATACACCATAGCCTCTATACTCATTCTAAGAGTAAAAAGGAGGAAGCAAAATGGTCATTTTTAATTACATTTTAGTATGTATTATTTTCGGGACAACATTTTTAACGATAAAAATTGGAATTGAAGCAGGGGCGCCACCGTTGTTTTCAGCAGGAATTCGCTTCTTTTTAGCGGGCATAATCCTTATGATTATTTTTAAATTAAAGCGAAAAGAAATTATGCCACATATATTTTCAAAACGCATTATGTATGCTGGATTTTGTTTAACATTTATGACATTCGCAAGTTTATATTGGTCAGAACAATATATTTCTTCAGGATTAGCTGCTGTTCTTTCTGCTACGGGACCAATGATGATTTTATTAATACAAGCAAAGAGGAATAGGGAGAAATTACAAAAGGAACAACTCGTTGCTTTAGTTATTGCACTAATAGGTGTTATATTTGTTTCTTTACCAGGAATGCATCAACAAGTAAGTTTCATATGGAGTATTGCTTGTATTGTGTTAGTTATAGGGGAGTTATTTTACGGAATAGGCTCTATTCGTTCGAGAGAAATACTGTCAGATTTATCAAATGTATCACCATTTCTTATTAACGGTATTCAAATGTTTTATGGAGGGATTTTACTACTAATCGCATCTATTATTGTAGAACAACCAAATGTAACCGTATTAACTTCATGGAGTGTGCAATGGCCTATTTTATATCTCATATTTATCGGATCGATTGGTGGACACGGATTATATTACTGGCTCTTATCAAAAACAAATCCAGTATTTCCATCGACGTGGTTATATGTATCACCATTAATTGCAATAATTGTGGGATATATCATTTTAGGAGAACCTTTAAATCCTACAATGGGAATGGGGGCTTGTCTTATATTGATTGGTGTATTTTTGGCCAATCGTTCAACACTACGGACTTATTTCAAAAAAGGGCGGTTATTAGAGAAGGAGATGTAGTTTAATAAAGCAATAGCCCTGTATATTACAGGACTGATAAAATCAAAAACACAGTTGGAAAAATAACCAACTGTGTTTTTGATAATTAATTCACTTTTTTAATAAAGCCTTTATAATGACGTTTTACAAGCTGGCTTTCTAACGTCTTCATAGTTTCTAGTGCTACACCGACAATGATAAGTAAGCTTGTACCACCAATTTGAGCAGAAGGTGGTAACGTAGCAATTTTCGTGAATACGAGCGGTAATATAGAAATAGCACCTAAGAAAATTGCACCGATAAATGTTAAACGGTATAGAATTTTAGTTACATATTGTTCAGTTGCTTTACCAGGACGAATACCAGGAACATATCCATTTTGCTTTTTCAAATTCTCAGCCATTTGTTCAGGATTTACTTGAATAAATGCGTAGAAGTATGTGAAAGCAACGATAAGACCGACATAAAGTGTCATTCCAATTGGATGTGCGAAATCAAGATTTGCAACTAACCATTTTGATACGCTTGAATCAGGGAAGAGCTGCGCAATTGTACGCGGCGTCATTAAAAATGCAGAAGCAAAGATAACTGGTATAACACCAGCACTATTTACTTTAAGCGGTAAATGAGTGTTTTTTGCTCCTTGATATTGATTGTTTCCTGAAACAGCTTTTGCATATTGGATCGGTATTTTACGTACAGCTTGTTGAATGTAAATAACACCAACAACTATCGCTAAAATTACGAGTCCAATTAAAACAATTTTTATTATGTGCATAAATAGCTGATCGCCAGCATTTTGGAATTGTTGTAAATAAATTTGATTTGCAACATTTGGAATGGCGGCAACGAGACCTGCGAAGATAATCATCGAAATACCATTACCAACTCCGTTAGCGGTAATTTGTTCGCCTAACCAAAGTAAAAATGCAGTACCTGCAGTTAAAACTGTCGCAATAAATAAGTATGTAGTCCAGCTTTGATCTGTTATTAATTGTCCACCTGCTATATTATTAAAGCCATAAGACATTCCGATGGCCTGTATGAATGCGAGAATGATTGTAAAGTATCGAGTGAATTGAGCTGATTTCTTACGGCCCATTTCTCCTTGCTTTGCCCATTCCGAAAATTTAGGTATAACATCCATTTGTAGTAACTGTACTATGATGGAAGCTGTAATATATGGTGTAATACCTACAGCAAAGATTGAGAAGTGTTGCAATGCTCCTCCGCCAAATACGTTTAACATACCTAGAACGTTAGCTTGATCTTGTACTTTTAATACCTCTGCGTTAGTATGAGGAACTGGAATAAACGTGCCAATTCGAAAAACGATTAACATCGCTAGTGTAAAAAGGATTTTCCTTCTTATCTCAGCTACTCTCATGAAATTTGAAATCGTACGAAACATTATGTCGCCTCCTATATTTTTATCAGTAAAAAACTGATTATTATACCCTATGAAGTAACCACAAACCTCCTTCCGCACTAAATTCATTTGACAAATGGATTTTCATACACTTTGTAGTTTTCACGGATATAAAAATATAAGGTGTTATATAAGCGACCTATACACTTCACGTAATCATTCAATACCCATAATATATCGAATAAATTAACAAATGTACATACATACGCATTAAAAATGAATAAATAGGGTCATTTTTTACATTTATTTAATGATAAATTGATAGGACATTATACTGGTAAATGCGCTTCGTATATTCCTTTAATCAATTAAAATCCTCCACCTTTTTATTTTCTTACAATTAATATATCGATTTAAAAAGAATTTAAAATCAAATAAAAGTATGAAAGTACATACTACTTTAGTAGTAGTAATAGTAATCAATTGTATTTCAATTAAAATTCATGTGATTAGAGGATTCTTTTTATTTAAGAAGGAATAAATATTTAAAGAAAGCTAAATAAACAGTGTACATATTTATAGGGGAGAAGATGTAAATGAAAGTTTTTATAAAAAAATTTCCACCATTAGAAGTAGCATATATAAGACGAACTGGTAGCTACTTTGAACCACAAGATCACTGGGGAAAGTTACTGAATTGGTCAATTGAAAATAAACTTTATCCACCAGAGCAATCATTTATCGGAATATCATTAGATAATCCTGAACTTGTTGCAAGTCATAAGTGCCGGCATGATGCATGTGTTACGATTCCTGAAAACTTCGATAAAGAAAAGCATCATGATGTGCAATTTAAAAGATTAGATGGAGGTACATATGGTCTATACCAGTTCTATGATGAACCTCATAAATTAAGTGAAGCGTATCAATACATGTATGCAGAGTGGCTACCAAATAGTGAGTATGATGCAGATTATGATAGAGATAATTTAGAGTTTTGCTTAAATAATGTTGCTGAAGATCTAGACGGAAAGTTAAAGGTTAATTTATTTGTGCCAATTAAAAAGATATAAAAAACAAATAATTTCATTTGTAGCTTTAAAATGAAATTGGAATAGTAGTGAAAGAAAAACTTTTTTTGAAGATAATATTTCTAGCGTAGGAATTTAAGTATGTAGGTTGCAATGAAAGGAGAATCCACATGGATACATTTGTAAATGACAAGTTTTATGAAACGAGAGATCAATTAGTTGAGGAAATTAATTTGTTGAGTGATGCTCAATTTAATAGGAAACCAGATAAGGATAAATGGAGTATTGCACAAGTTTGTCATCATTTAGTTTTATTAGATGAGAGAGTTATAACAGTTATTTCATCAGGATTAAAAAAGTTAGATAGTACCCAAAATGAGCGTAAAGAAATTCACACTATTTTATTAGATAGAACGAAAAAGTTTATAGCTCCAGAAATGATTGAACCAAGTATAGAACCATTTGAAGTGGAGCAAATGCTCAATATGCTAAACGAATCAAGAAAAGAATTGATGCGTTTCCTGAGTACAATAGAAGATGAGTCTATATTAGCGAAAAAAGCAGTGATGCATCCAGCTCTTGGAGAATTATCCCTTGATCAGTGGATAGGACTGATTTATTTACATGAACAGCGTCATATTTCACAAATAAAAGAGATAAAATTACTTTGTGAAATTGAAAAGTAAAAATTATTCCCTATTTATTGATGCGTATTATAAACAGGGAAAACGGTTGATTCATATTGATTCAGAAGAAAACAAAAATAGAATGAAATTAGTTGAAAGTAACCAATAAGCTTAAGAAAATATGAAACTATCCGATTTTCTGTATAAGTGTAACCCCGTCTTAAATGAAGAGCGGGGTTATTTTTTTGGAAGTATTTTCATTGAGAAGGAAATACTTCGACAATGAAATTCAAAAAAATAATCATCATAACATATTTTATATGCGAATTTTAGTAAATTGAAATAATGATTTTATGATGATGAATGATATGTCCTTATTTTGAAAGTACTCTTCACACGCTTAAGGAAGGGGTATTCTGTCAGGAAACGATAAAATACAATTCTGTTAGGGGATGTATGCAATTTATTCTCTTTATTTTGCAACAGAACCACCTTCAAAATTATCTTTTGTAGTTGAAGTTTCCTGAATAATAAGTTACATTTTTAAAGTTCAAGCAACTTTATGAAAGTACAAAAAGGGGAGAAATATTATTATTATGCAAAAAATGAAATGGAAGAACTATGTATGTTACTTTGTAATTCTATTACTGCTTGGAACAGCAGTAATAGTCAAACCACCTATCTCTAAGGCTGAGGAATCTGAAGTTAATATCACATTGTTAGGTACTGCAGATATTCATGGTAGATTTATGCCTTGGGATTATGCGCTTGATGGAGCAAATATGAGTGGAAGTTTGACGCAGCTTTATACGGTTATAAAGAAGGTCCGTCAAGAAAATCCAAATACCATATTAGTAGATGCTGGGGATACAATTCAAGGAAACTCAGTAGAATTATTCAACGATAAACCACAATCGCCAATGATGGTAGCGATGAATACAATGGGATATGACGCCTGGGCATTTGGAAATCATGAATTCAATTTTGGATTAGATACATTGAAAAAAGTTAGTGAGCAATATAAGGGAAAAACGTTAGCAGGAAATATTTATAAGGAAAATGGAGAGCGCTTTCTTCCTGCATATACAATTGTAGAAAAAGGTGGAATTAAAGTTGGGATTATTGGTATGAATACACCAATGATTAGTGATTTTGAAAAAGGGACAGATCACTTAGATGGTTTAGTGGTGAAAAATCCGGTAGAAGAGACGAAAAAGGCAATTAAGGAATTAGAAGGTAAAGTAGATGTAATGGTAGGAGTTATGCATATGGGATTAGAAAATGAGAATGGTATCCCTGGTACTGGTGTTCAAGATATTGCAAATGCTTGTCCGGAACTAAGCGCTATTTTTGCGGCTCACATGCATAAACTTGTAAAAAAAGAAGTTGTAAATGGCGTAATTATTACAGAACCAGATAAATATGGAACACATATTTCACGTATTGACCTTACTTTTACAAAGCAAGATGGGAAGTTGACTTTAAAAAATAAAACTGCTACCGCTATACCTGTAAAAAATGCTGATGGAACAACGATATTATCTGATCCTACACTTGAAGAAACATTAACACCTTTTCACGAATATGCGAGAGGAGATGCAAATGTTGTAGTCGCTCAATTAAAGGGTAGAAATCTTGTTCCTGAAAATGAAATAAAGGGTATTCCAAGTGTTCAGATTCAAGAAACACCTTTATCAGATTTCTTTCATGAAGTCATGCTCTACTACAGTAAAGCAGATGTAGTAGCCCATCAAATTGATAATGATTATGCCCGTTTGGATATAGGTCCTATTAAGAAAAAAGATATTGCGTACAATTACCAATATGCCTTGGGAGAAATTACAGTATATAAGATTTCTGGAAAAGATTTAAAAGACTATATGGAATGGGCAGCAGGATATTTTAACTCATCTCGTGCCGGAGATGTAACCGTTAGCTTTGATAAAACCCGCCGTGCATCTAAATACAGTACGAACGATTTCTTTGGAGGCGTAAAATACGAAATTGACTTAACAAAACCATATGGAAGTAGAATTACAAATTTACGCTCTATTCGTACAAACAAACCAATCAAAACGAGCGATGTTATGACGCTGGGAATGAATGCATATAGAATGGAGGCTCTTCAGGCAAAAGGGGGAGCTTTAGAGGGGCGTAAGTTTGAACAAATTTGGTCATCTAAACAAGAGAATGCATTTGGAGAAACAGGCGGAACCATTCGTAACCTTGCTATTACATATTTAAAAGAGGTAAAGAATGGTGTATACACTCCAAAAGTTATGCGTAATTGGAAAATTACTGGTGTAGATTTACATTCTTCAGAGCATAAGGCTGTAGTTGATCTCGTGAATAAAGGGATTTTAGAAATTCCAAAAACAGAAGACGGAAAATACACAAATATAGCATCTATAAATACGAAAGACTCAATTTCAAAAGAAGAAATTGTAGCACTCTCACAAAAAGCAAATATTAATCCAAATGAGTTTAATCATGCAAAGACAAAAGGTGAATTTTATAAAAAACTTAATAGGATTACTAAAAAAATATAAATTATAAGGTTTCTTATAGTGATTGTTATTTTAATAGTATGAAACCCACTCTTACAATAGTAAAGAGTGGGTTTTTATGTTGTTATTTAGATGTAAGTATACTTTTATTAGAATGAATATAGATAATTAATAACTAACCAATTGGATGAGCGTCTATAAGGATTCTCTTTTATTCAAATTAATGTACATATGTGTTCCGTTCATTATTTATAATATTGACCACAATTTATGTAATTTTGCATAATGTTACATAAATTTCGTATTTTCTCTTTTTTCCGACAGAAATAGACAGTATACTTTGTACAAGCTTTCTATTTCAAAAATTATACGAGGTGAAATAATGAAAAACAAAAAGACATTAACTAAGGTAGCATTAACAACAGGATTAGCTTTAACAGCTGTGGCACCATATGGCGTAGGTCATGCAGAGGAAACAGATCAACTACAAGTCCAAATTCAAGAGGAATCGTTCCGTTCGGGTGAACTTACACAACCGTCACAAAAGGCACCAGAAAATGTAGTAAAGGATGCACTTAAGGAGAAAACAGAGCAAGCTCTGTCCCAAAAACAAGTCAATGGAGAAGCAGGAGTAGATTATAAAGTTCTTCAAAAACGTGGTTCGTATGATGGAACTACACTTGTGCGTATGCAACAAACATACGAAGGAAAAGAAGTATATGGACATCAATTAACTGCACACGTAGATAATAATGGTGTTATTAAAAGTGTTTCAGGTGATAGCGCACAAAATTTAAAACAAGAAGAATTGAAAAAACCTATTAATCTATCAAAAGATGAAGCAAAACAATTTATTTATACGAAGTACGGAAACGATCTCAAGTTTATTTCTGAGCCGGAAGTTAAAGAGGTTATTTTTGTTGATGAAAATAATGGACAAGCTAAAAATGCATACCAAGTTACCTTTGAAGCTGCAACACCAAACTATGTTTCTGGTACTTATTTAGTAAATGCACAAAATGGTGATATGTTAAAAAATATGGTACAAGAATCTAACTTAAAAGCCAGTGACAAACTAGTTGGAGCTTTAAAGAAAAGTAAACAAAGCAGTCTTACATCATTAACTGGAACAGGAAAAGATGATTTAGGTATTTCTCGTTCATTTGGTATCTCTAAACAAAGTAATGGCAAATATGCTCTTGCTGATTATACAAGAGGGCAAGGCATTGAAACATATGATGTGAATTACAGAGATATTACTAAAGAAGAAAGCTATTATCCTGGTACATTAGCGACTAGTACTTCGGCAACATTTAACGATCCGAAAGCAGTAAGTGCTCATTACTTAGCAACAAAAGTATTTGATTTTTATAAAGATAAATACAAGCGTAATAGCTTTGATAATAAAGGACAAAAAGTAGTTTCAGTTGTACACGCTTGGGATTCTGAAGAGACGAATGATCCGAAAAATTGGCAGAATGCATTAAGTGCTAATAATGGAAGTATGCTTGTATATGGCGATCCTATTGTTAAAGCATATGACGTAGCTGGACATGAATTTACACACGCTGTTACTTCTAGCGAATCTAATCTTGAATATTACGGAGAATCCGGTGCGATTAATGAGGCATTATCTGATATTATGGGAACATCTATTGAGAAATACGTAAATAATGGAAAATTCAACTGGACAATGGGAGAACAAACGGGATCTGTTTTCCGTGATATGGAAAACCCAGCTTCTGTTCCATCTTCACTTGGAGTACCTTATCCAGATGATTACAGTGAATTTAACGATTTTAATGGATGGGATCAAGGCGGTGTTCATTTTAATTCAAGTATTATTAATAAAGTTGCGTATCTCATTGCGAAAGGCGGAACTCATAACGGAGTAACTGTTAAAGGAATTGGTGAAGATAAAATGTTTGATATTTTCTATTATGCAAATACAGATGAGTTAAACATGACTTCTAATTTCAAAGAATTGAGATCAGCATGTATTCGAGTGGCAACTAATAAATATGGTGCGAATACAGCTGAAGTTCAAGCAGTTCAAAAAGCATTTGATGCAGCAAAAATTAAGTAATTTAGAAATATAGTTCTCATTCATATATTAATACATTATGAAAAACAGCTAATATCATTTTAAGGATATTAGCTGTTTTTTTACGTAGCAATGTATTATTGAAAATAAACTGACTAAGCAATAATGAGGCGCTTTCTCTTTAAGAAGTAGCGACAAATAAATAAGGTTTAAAGTGTATAAAAACAGAAAATTAATAATATATTGACCTCTTGATAGAAAGTCTATAAAATGAAAGCGATAACAAACGATTGCTTTAAAATGATTTCCCTGATCTTTTAGCATTTACAAACATATGAAGGCATTAACAAATCTATTTTTTTAAGTATTAATGCAAACGTTTCCGTATTAAAAGGTCATTGAAATACATACGTGAAAATAGTCAATATGGAGGTGAAGTAAAAGAGATTTCTAGATTAATTTAAGCAGTGTTATTCAGTGAAAGCATAATAAATCGTTAGTAATATTTGAAGAAAGGGTGTATGTGGTGCAAATTACAAAAAGATTAATTAACAAAACAGTTTTATTACTTACTTTAATCGTTATGTTATCATCTGTTTTCTCTTTTCAGAGTGTGAAGGCAGTTTCAAATTCGAAAACAACTGAAATTATCATTCATTACAAAGAAAAGCTTGGAAATACAAAAGACTGGAATCTTTGGTTATGGGGAGAAAATGCAAATGGTACATCTTATGAATTTACTGGTGAAGATGAATTTGGAAAATACGCTAAGATAAAAATAGACGGTGACTATAATCGTGTAGGATTTATAGTTCGAACAAATGAATGGGAAAAAGATGGTGGGGATCGTTGGATTGAAAATATAAAGGACGGTCGTGCTGAAGTATGGATTCTTTCGGGTGATGAAAAAGTATATAACTCTAAGCCTTCATCGGATCTCTCAATTCAAAAAGCAACTATTGATAGTTTCAATGAAATTACTGTAACGACTAATGTCCCGTTTCATATTAAGGAAAAGAAAATTGAAATTGAAGGCATTAAAATTAAAAATATTACTCCTTATGATACAAACAGTGGAGATATTACTAATAAGGTTAAAATAATTGCGGAACAGAAAATTGATTTAAAACAAACATACAAAGTTAAAATTGAAAACTTAGCTGATACGAATACTGAAATTGGTAAAGTCATTCGTAGCGAAGAATTTGATAATTTATTTTATTATGGTGGCAACGATTTAGGAAATACATATACTCCGCAACATACAAAGTTCCGTTTATGGGCTCCTACTGCAAGCGAAGCGAAGTTAGTTACATATAAAAACTGGAACGATAAAATAGGTGCTGAAATAAACATGCAACAAGGTGAAAAGGGAACTTGGACAGCAGAACTAAAGGGGAACCAAAAAGGGCTCTTTTATACGTATAAGGTCAAAATTGGTGATAAGTGGGCTGAAGCGGTTGATCCATATGTGCGTGCTGCTTCTGTAAATGGCGATAAAGGTGCAGTCGTTAATTTAGAAGAAACAAATCCGAAAAAATGGAAAGCAAACAAAAAGCCAAAATTTAAAAATCCGGAAGATGCTATTATTTATGAGTTACATGTACGCGATCTTTCCATTCAACCTGAAAGTGGTATTAAACAGAAAGGGAAGTATTTAGGTGTAACAGAAAAAGGAACAAAAGGGCCAGGAGGTGTAAAAACAGGACTTGATCATATAAAGGACATTGGTGTTACTCACGTTCAGTTTTTACCGATATTTGATTATGCTTCAGTAAATGAAGAGACTTTAAATGAACCGCAATATAACTGGGGATATGATCCTAAAAATTTCAACGTTCCAGAAGGCTCCTATTCTACAGATCCTTATGAGCCAACTGTTCGAATAACTGAATTAAAGCAAATGGTTCAAACACTACATGATAATAATCTTCGAGTAGTGATGGATGTAGTATATAACCATATGTATAATGCTGCTGAATCTAATTTTCATAAGTTAGTTCCAGGTTATTATTATCGTTACAATGAAGATGGAACATTTGCAAATGGAACTGGAGTAGGAAATGATACTGCTTCAGAAAGAAAAATGATGAGGAAATTTATGATAGATTCCGTAACATATTGGGCAAAAGAATACAATTTAGATGGATTCCGTTTTGATTTAATGGGTATTCATGATTATGAAACGATGAATGAAATACGTAAAGCTGTTAATCAAATTGACCCTTCTATTATACTACACGGAGAAGGATGGGATTTAAATACACCTCTTGCAGCTGAGTTGAAAGCAAATCAAAAAAATGCAGAGAAAATGAAAGGGATTGCTCATTTTAACGATAATATACGTGATGGGTTGAAAGGTAGTGTATTTGAGGAAAAGGAAAATGGTTTTGTAAATGGAAAGCAAAACATGGAAGATCGTATTAAAAAAGGCATTACAGCAGGTATTGACTATGATACAAATTCGTCTACCTATCAAGATCCTGAACAGGTATTAACTTATGTGGAAGCACATGACAATCATACATTATGGGATAAACTTGAGTTAACTAATCCAGGTGACAGTGAAGAAATGCGAAAACAAATGCACAAATTGTCTTCTTCAATTTTATTAACATCACAAGGGATTCCATTTTTACATGCAGGGCAAGAGTTTATGCGGACGAAATACGGTGATCATAATAGTTACAAATCTCCAGATTCAATTAACCAGATGGATTGGCTGCGCCGTGCAACGTTTAATAATGAAGTAGATTATATGAAGGGTTTAATAGAATTACGCAAAAAGTACTCAGCTTTTCGAATGACATCTGCAGAGCAAATAAAAACACATGTATCATTTATTGATGCTCCGAAAAATACTGTAGCTTATACAATAGAGGGGAAGAAAAATGAATACTTTACAGTGGCTCACAATGCAAATAGAGAAGCTGTTGAAATAACACTTCCATCGAAAGGGCCTTGGAAAGTACTAGTAGACGGCAAGCAGGCGGGAAGTAAACCACTTTATGTTGTCCATGACAATAAAATTAAAGTTCCTGCATTAAGTTCATTTGTCTTAAAAACAGAGAAACCGATTAAATAAAAGCGAAGAATGTGGAAATAAATACTGCATTGAGCAAATTTAACAAGGATTGCAAATAAAAAAAGCGAAATGAAGATTATTCTCACTTCGTTTTTAAAGTTAATGTAATATAATTTCACATACTGTAATTATATTACAATTTAATAAAAGAAATAAGCAATAGATTATTTCTTTTATGACAGTAGGAGGAGAAGATATCTTTGAGTTTATTTATAAAATTACCTGAAATACATTCGTAATCCATATAATGTTTATTATATATTCGAACATATAACGAACTAGATGTTCGAGTTGTATTAATTCCTACAAATCGTTTAAAAATAACAAAGGCGTAAAAAGTATATGGAATTAAAATAGAGAAAAGACACCATTCAAGGTGTCTTTTCTCTATTTTGAATATGAAATGTAAGTAACTCGATTGTATGTAATAGTATGTGATATTTTCACACTAACTGATTAAGAAAAATTTAAAACTCTTTTCTTAATCTATTTGTAATAAATTACATCATAAAATTTTATCGATATAATAAATAAAACTTTCTCAACATTATTTGATTTAATAACTATATTCAACCGCTCTCCAATCCATTACAATAATTTCACATTGGAAATACATGAATATTCTCAATGTTATAAATGGTTTATACCTTATAGGATTACTATGGGAAAGGATGTGAAATATCCAAAAAGAAATCATTTTTTATGATGAAATAAAAAATTTTAATGAAGAAAAAGTTATTTCATTATTTTCAAGTTTCGTTAAAGTGCATGTATTTATAATCACTATGAGACAAGGAGCAGAATCCGAAAAAATTTTTGTGAATTAGAAAATTGCATTTCAAAAATAAGTTAAACGTTTATGGAGGGTTATATGAGCGAGAAAATTTATTACTGGTCTCCGATTAAGCATTGGGAGAAGTTGCATAATGAAGTTTTGATAGGGGAAATGAGATTTACAGGTATTCTGTCTGAGTGGTTTCCAGATTTTTATTTTATGGCTCAAAAAGGTGTGAAAATTAGTGAACTAGTAGAGCGCTTTTCGTTAGGAAATGTAGAAGAGACACAAAAAAACATAGAGCTCATGATAAAAAATCGTGTGTTAGTAAGTAATATATTACACCCAAGAGAAGTATTTTCTTCACAAGAAAAGATTTTTTCAAATCCATATAGCAACCAGATTCGCTTTTCTAAAGAAAAGTTAGATAAGTATATGAGTGAACAATTAAATCGCACGCACGTTGCTGCACGGTCGACCGAAATTCAACTTGAAACAACAAATGAGCTACCTACTATAATCAAGGAACGTAGGTCTTGTCGTCAATTTGATATGGAAAAACATATTAGTTTTTCGGAATTTTCCCGATTCTTATCAACTCTAAAACAGGTTAGGGAAGAAAAAATATACTATCATTACGCAAGTGCAGGCGGGCTCTATCCCATTGATATCTTTGTTTATGTAAAACCAAAACGTATAGAGGATATGAAAGCTGGATTTTATTATTATAACCCATCAAAAAATAGTCTTGTGATTGTAAACAACATTGATCAAGTAATCAAAAGTGATCATGAGTTAATTAATCAGGATTTATTTACTCAATCTGCCTTCTCAGTTTATTTGGTTTATAATGCGAACGCTTCCATCCCGAAATACGGTTCAGATGGATATTTATTTGCTTGTATTGAGTCAGGCATTATCACTGCTACCTTAAATATGGTTGCTGAGACATTAAATTTAGGGGTTTGTTCAGTTGGTCATATGAAATTTGAAGATATTCAGCAATTTTTATGTTTGGATAGTCATCAAGTGTTTCTCCATGGGCTTGAAGTTGGCTTGAAAATTAACGAGTAGAAGAAATGAATATTAGGGGGATAAAGATAAAAATGCACATTAAAGATCGAAGTTCGATTCATGAAAATAAAGAAGTAGAAGCGTTTTGGAAGGAGCAATTATCTTCCGAGATTCTCGATTTTTCTGTATTTAAATTTAATAGCGATTACCAACTAAATAAAGAAACACCTTGTGAATACGTTCAAGTCATAGTGAATGTAGAATTTAGTAAAAGTATACAAAAAATAAGTAAGTCTCAAGATTTATTATTATTTAGCTGGTTTCAAGCCGCTTTAAGGGTTTGTTTGGCACATTATACAGATCAAGAAAGAATTACTATTGGTATTCCTATAATTGAAAAGAATCTTGAACAAAGTGAGAATCTTAATAAGTTGATTCCTTTAGGAAGTGAAATCCAGCCGCATCACACCTTTAAACAATTAGTAAATGAGATTGAACAAACGACTTTATTCGGGTATGAAAATCAGGAGTATCCGCTCTCTGAATTATTAGTTAAACACAATTTAACTCCTTTTCAAATTGTAATCGGGATGGAAGGATTACATAATGAAAATTCGCTAGAAGAATACGCAGAGAATAATTTAGCCCTATGGATACGAAGAAAATGGAATGAAATACATAATGAATTTGAATTTCAAATTTCTTGCAAGTCCCGTTCATTCTCTTCTTTGCAACAGTTTGCCAATTCGTATTGTTATGTTTTAAAGCAAGTTTCACAAAATCCGAATTTGGCATTGAAAGATATTTGTATTATTGCAGAAGAAGAAAAAGAGTTGTTAGAAGGATTGAATACTTTTCAAACGGGCATAGACTTGTTTCAATCATTTCAAGATTTGTTTGAAGCGCAAGTATTAAAAACTCCAGATCAAATTGCTGTTGTTTGTAATGATCAATCTTTGACATATAGAGAATTGAATAAGAAAGCGAATCAATTGGCTTCTATTCTTCAAAGTAAAGGTGTTTCAAAAGAAAGTATTATTGGCGTTATGGTAGATCGGTCATTAGAAATGATTATTGGTATGATGGGGATTTTAAAAGCAGGAGCAGCGTATTTACCAATCGACCCTAACTACCCAACTGAACGAATTGAATATATGTTACAAGATAGTCAAGCAAAATATTTACTTAGTAAGCGAACAGAGGAAGTATTGCCACAATTTGCAGGTGAAGTACTGTATCTTGATAAAGAATATCTTTTTCAAGGTGAAGAAAGTAATTTAGTTCGAGAACATAATCCTAATGATTTAGCTTATGTTATTTACACATCAGGATCGACAGGAAATCCAAAAGGGGTAATGATAGAACAAAAATCGCTAGTTCATTTTTTAAATGTAATGAGAGAAAAAGTAAAAGCTAATCAATCATTCTTGTTTCTTGCTAGTGTATCTTTTGATATTTCCTTGTTAGAAATATGTCTTCCTTTAACGCAAGGTTCAAAAGTAGTAATTGCTACAGAGGACCAGTTTGCAACAAAAGAATTGTCTCATTTGGTCAAAAAACATAAGGTGGATTTATGGGAATCAACGCCATCGCGAATGGAAGTGATTTTGAGTGATCCAGAAGGGGCGATTTTTCTAAAAGATTTAAAATCTATTTTATTAGCAGGAGAATCATTTTCCATTGATTTGGTTGAAAAAATTCGTTGTATCAGTGAAGCAACAATTTTAAATATTTATGGTCCCACAGAAACAACCATTTGCGCAACAGTAAAAGACTTGAGCACTTCCAAAGAAGTTACGATTGGCAAACCTAACCCGAATTATCATTCCTATATATTGAATAAGTATGGCCAATTAAAACCATTTGGAATTCCCGGTGAACTCTGCATTGCTGGCGTAGCGGTAGCACGAGGGTATCTTGGTAAAAATAAACTGACAGATGAAAAGTTTGTACCGAGTCCTTTTGCGGCAGGGGAAATGATGTATCATACAGGTGATCTCGTTCGTTGGTTGCCTAATGGAGAACTTGAATATTTAGGTAGAATGGATCATCAAGTGAAAATTCGGGGGTATCGGATTGAATTAAGAGAAATCGAAACTCAATTAAGGGAATATCCAGAAATAAACCAGGCTATCGTTGTTGATCAAGTGTATGGAAATAGGAAATTATTAGCTGCCTACTATGTATCGGATAACAAGGTGTCTTTTGGTGAAATCAGAAAATATTTAAGTGATAAATTACCTGAGTTTATGATTCCTGAAAAAATGATTCAGGTAGAAGAGATTCCATTGAATCCAAATGGAAAAGTGGATAGAAAAAGATTGTTGGATATAACACAAACGGATTATGTATCAATTCCATACGTTGCTCCGCGCAATGAAATTGAACAAAAATTAGTGCGTGCATGGGAAAAAGTTATGGAGATTGAGGGAATCGGTATTCATGATAATTTTTTTGCATTAAAAGGAGAATCTATTAAAGCACTTCAGGTAATTAATTTATTAAGAAAAGACTGCTTAAAAATAAGTACAACAGATTTTTTTAAGCACCCCACAATCGCTCAATTGAGTTCTTGTGTAAAGTTAGAGCATAAAGAGGAAAACCTTGAAAGTAGACCAACTCATGTTAAAGATTTGTCTAAGCCATTTTCCTTAACAGAAGTTCAGACAGCGTATATGATAGGACGGAATTCACAGTTTGAATTAAGCGGTATTTCACCTCAAACATATTTTGAATATGAAACAGCATTGGATATCAATCGTCTTTCAAAAAGTTTTCAAAAGGTAATTCATCGTCATCCAATGTTGCGAGCTGTAATTTTACCAGAGGGAAAACAGCAAATATTACAAAGCGTTCCTGATTACGAGATTGAAATAGTGAGTCTCATAGATTTAGATGATAGGAATCAACATGCTCGCTTACAAGAAGAGCGTTCTCGAATGACTAACCATGTATTCCCTTTGGGGCAATGGCCTTTGTTTGAATTGAAAGCTTTTCTTTTAAAAGAAGACACGTATTTATTATGTTTTCGATACGATGCTTTATTAATGGACGGAGCAAGCATGAACATTGTTGGACAGGATTTGTTGCATTATTATTATAAACCAAATCAAAAATTAGAATCTTTATCTTTTGATTTTCAAGATTATATGTTTATCTATGATGAAATGGAACAAAGCGAAGAATATAAAACAGCAAAAGATTATTGGACAAGTAAGCTTCCTGACTTTCCGTTTGCACCTTCTTTGCTGTTAAAAAAGGATCCAGCAGAGATTGCTACTCCTAAATTCCAATCACTTACAAAAATCCTGGATAATAAAAAATGGACAAAGCTACGAAAGTTAGCACAAGAGAAAGAGGTAACGCCTTCCGCTCTACTTTGTACAATATATGGTGATGTGTTGGCATATTGGAGTAATCAACGTCGATTAGCAATTAACTTGACTGTATTTAACCGTTATCCTGTTCATGATGAAGTAGAACAGATTGTTGGAGATTTCACATCACTTATTTTATTGGATGTTGATGTAAAACCAGAGCAAACTTTCTTTACTAGAGTAAAAGAAACGCAAGCTACTTTATTAGATGGCCTTGAACATCGTCATTACGATGGAGTTAACTTTATTCGAGATTTTACTCGATATCATCAAATGACGCCAAAAGCAGTTATGCCAATCGTTTTCACCTCGATGTTAGCAGGTGCAGGTGCTTTCTCTTGGGAACAACTTGGTTCTCTTCGCTATATTCATGCTCGGACTCCACAAGTGTATTTGGATAATGTAGTAATTGAAAAAAATGGAGAGTTATTAATTAGCTGGAACTATGTTGAAGAGTTGTTTGATGTTGATGTAATAGAAGCAATGTTTTCCCAATTTGTTGACTTATTGGAACAATTGGTGAAACAAAGCGATATAACATCTTTGCATATGAAAGAATCGGATCAAACTCTAATTAAGCAATACAATGAAACAACAAAAAAAATACCTTCAACTACTCTGTATCAATTATTTACAGACCAAGTAAAACGTACGCCGGATGAAGTAGCGGTGGTATTTGAACAAGAATGGTTAACATACTCGGAACTTCATAAACGTTCTAATCAAATTGCCCACTTCTTAAAAGAGCAAGGTATTGGTCTAGGTGACAAAGTGGGTCTTTTAGCAAAAAGGCGAGTTGACACAATTGTTAATATGTTAGGTATTTTAAAATCA
Source organism: Bacillus sp. JAS24-2 (assembly GCF_008274905.1). Taxonomy (NCBI): domain Bacteria; kingdom Bacillati; phylum Bacillota; class Bacilli; order Caryophanales; family Bacillaceae; genus Bacillus; species Bacillus sp. JAS24-2. The sequence goes on along the minus strand of NZ_CP031068.1, from coordinate 2,562,057 downwards.
GGTGCCGCTTATGTTCCGATTGATCCCGATCATCCTTTAGATCGCCAAACATATATTTTAAAAAATAGCTCATGCAAGCTTTTATTAGAACCTAGTCTTTATGAAGAAAATCATTTGTCATTTTATACAACAGAAGATATGCCCGCTATTGCTGGTCCAGAAGATATTGCCTATATTATATACACTTCAGGAAGTACAGGAAAACCAAAAGGAGTAATTATTACTCACCAAGCGGTTACAAATACTATTCAAGACATAAATCAAAAATATGAGGTGAATGAAGATGATCGTATTATTGGTATCTCTTCCATGTGTTTTGACCTATCTGTATACGATATTTTCGGAGCTTTAAGCACAGGTGCAATGTTAGTAATGATTCGTGATCCGAGAGACATGCAAGAATTAATCCGCACTGTCGAACGTAGAGGGATTACAATTTGGAATACAGTGCCTGCAATCATGGATTTGGCATTGGAGCAAGTAGGTTCTCATTTTGAATATCCTTCTTTACGTTTAGTTTTACATAGTGGAGATTGGATTCCGCTTTCTTTACCAGAAAAAATAAAACGACATTTTCCGATTGCAGAAGTAGTCTCACTAGGAGGGGCAACAGAAGCATCGATTTGGTCAATTTATTATCCGGTCAAACAGGTGGAATCACATTGGAATAGTATTCCATACGGGATGCCCTTGGCAAACCAAACGTATTATGTGTTGAACTATGAAAAGAAAATGTGCCCTGTTGGTGTAATTGGAGATTTATATATCGGGGGAGTGGGCCTTGCTAAAGGATATTTAAATGATGAAAAGAAAACAAATGAAGCGTTTGTGTCACATCCTGATTTTGGTCTTATATATAAAACAGGAGATTGTGGAAAAATGCATTCTGAGGGATATATTGAATTTTTAGGCCGCCAAGATTACCAAGTGAAAATTCAGGGATATCGAGTAGAGTTAGAAGAAATCTCTCATTGTCTTCTAACTTATAAACAAGTCGAACATGCTATCGTAATTGATCAAACAGATGAGAACGGAATAAAATTTTTAGTAGCATATGTGGTAACTGAGCAAAATATTAGTACAACAGAACTACGAAAGCATTTGCGAGATCACTTGCCAGATTATATGATTCCTTCTTATTTTGTTTATTTGGACCAATTACCCCTGACTCCAAACGGGAAATTAGATAGAAAAGCGCTACCTACTCCGGAGAAACAAAAAAATGAAGTATTTATTGCCCCAAAAACTGAAATGGAAAAAATATTAACTAGTATTTGGCAAGAAGTACTCAAAATAGATCAGGTTGGAGTAAATGATCATTTCTTCGCCTTAGGTGGAGATTCGATAAAAGCGATTCAAGTGTCCGTCAGACTGTATCGACAAGGATTCGAGCTTGAACCAAAAAATATATTTTCATTTCCTATATTAAGGGACATGGTTCAATTTGTTAAAAAGCTAGACCAGTTTTCAAGTTCACAAACAAATGATGTAAACATAATGAACGATAATAAAGCTACATTACTAAATGTTAAAGATAAACAACTTAATCAACATACACTTAACAAAATACAAGAAAAAATGCCGGATATAAAAATAGAACGTATTTACCCGTTAGCACCTTTCCAGGAAGTTATTTATGAGCATGCTACGAATGAACCTGATACAAATGCATATTTTGAACAAACAATTTGGGCACTTGAGGGGGAGCTGGATATTAAACTCTTTATTCAGTGTTTCCAACAATTAGTTGATCGTCATGATTCTTTAAGAACAATAATTGTGCAAGATGAACAAGCAAAACCTTGGCAAGCTGTTCTATATGATGTTCAAATAAATTCAGAAATAAAAAACTTGATTGAGATGACGAAACAAGAACAGCAAGAATTCCTAAAACAGTGGATGAATGAAAATTTAAGTCGAGGATTTAAAAATGATGAACTTATGACACGTCTCTGTATATTCCAACTAGGTAATAACGAGCATAAAGTAATTTGGAGTTCCCATCATCTATTATGTGATGGTTGGAGCGTCAGCATTTTGATAGACGAATTATTCCAGCTCTACGAAACTACAAATGCCGGAACTACGGCGGGGTTACCCATGGTAAAACCTTTTGAAACATTTATAGATTGGACTTTGGCACAAGATCATGAGAAAGCACGTCATTTTTGGCGAGATTATTTATCAGGATACAATCAGAAAATTAGTATTCCTAAAAAGAAATTCCCATCTAAAAGTGAAGGGTTAAACTTCACTTTTATGGATTTAACATTAGACAAGGATTTGACTGATCAGTTACAGACATTTGTAACTAAAAATAATATAACTATGAATACGGCATTACTAGCTGTATGGGGAATATTGCTTGGCAAATTCAACGGAACGAGAGAAGTAGTATTGCCTAATCTAGTATCAGTCAGACCTCCCGAAGTAGAAGGAATTGAAAATATGTTCGGTCTGTTCACAAATGTTTTGCCTATCCGATTAGCATGGACAGAAACGCAATCTTTTGTGGACTTCCTGCAAAAGGTACAACTAGAGACATTGAAATGTAATGAGTATGCATACTATTCATTTGTTGATATACAAAAGCAAAGTGAATTAAAAACTGAGTTGACTGACCATCTTTGGGTTTTTGAAAACTATCCAACTAATCCAGCAATCTTTTCTTCAAATGAAAACAGACATTTTGCTATCACGGATTACGAAGTTGTTGATGAGCCACATGTAAAGTATGGAATTATGTGCTTCCCTGAAGAAAGACTTACAATAAAGTTTGGATATGATCAAACGGTATATGAAGCAGAGAAAATACAGGAAATATTAAATCACATCCATGGGTTAATCAACACGATTCTTCAAAATCCAATACAAACAATTTGTGATTACAAATTATAAAAAATGAAAAGGCGAGCAAGAACTCGCCTTTTTAAATAGAATAGGAGTAAATCAAATGACAAAAAAATTACAGTTATCAGCCGAAGAAATGCGTCAGTTAGGATATCAAGCGGTTGACTTGATTGTTGATCATATGAATCATTTAAAAAGTAAACCAGTTTCAGAAACGATTGATAGTAATATTTTTAGAGACAAGCTAATTGAAACGATTCCGGAAAACGGATCTAATCCAAAAGAATTACTTCATTTTCTTAATAACAATGTGTTTAATCAAATTACTCATGTGGATCATCCTCATTTTATGGCTTTTGTGCCAGGTCCTAATAATTATGTTGGTGTATTAGCAGATTTTTTAGCAAGTGGGTTTAATGTATTTCCTACAGCTTGGATAGTAGGTGCAGGTGCCGAACAAATTGAATTAACGACAATTAACTGGTTAAAATCAATGCTAGGATTCCCTGATTCAGCTGAAGGACTATTTGTCAGTGGTGGTTCCATGGCTAATTTGACTGCACTTACTGTAGCGAGACAGGTCAAGCTGAATAATGACATAGAAAATGCGATTGTTTATTTTTCTAACCAAACTCATTTTTCTGTAGATCGAGCACTTAAAGTATTAGGTTTTAAACAGCATCAAATTTGCCGAATTGAGACAGATGAAGACTTAAAAATTTCAGTTAGTACTTTAAGAAAACAAATAAAAGAAGATCGATTAAAAGGGAAAAAACCATTCTGTGTTATTGCTAATGCAGGGACAACGAATTGCGGAGCGGTGGACTCCCTCGATGAATTGGCTGATGTATGTGGTGATGAAGATATATGGCTACACGTGGATGGGGCTTATGGGGCTGCAGCAATTCTCAGTGAAAAAGGAAGGGAGTTATTAAGTGGAATTCATCGTGCCGATTCTTTAACGTTAGACCCGCATAAATGGCTTTTTCAGCCTTATGATGTTGGTTGTGTACTTATTCGAAATAGCCAATATTTAAGTGAAACATTCCGTATGATCCCAGAGTATATTAAGGATACAGAAACTAATATAGAAGAAAAAGTGAATTTTGGGGAGCGTGGAATTGAACTTTCTCGTAGATTTAGAGCATTAAAGGTATGGCTTTCTTTTAAAGCATTCGGAGTTACAGCTTTTCGTGAGGCAATTGATCATGGCATTATGCTAGCTGAACAAGTTGAAGAGTTTTTAAGGAAAGAAAAAGATTGGGAAGTAGTAACACCTGCCCAATTAGGAATTGTTACTTTTCGTTATATTCCATGTGAGCTAACATCTACAGATACAATTCATGAAATAAACAAAAAATTGGTGGAAGAAATTAATCAAAGAGGATTTGCTATGCTAAGTACGACTAAATTAAAAGAAAAAGTAGTAATTCGACTTTGCTCTATTAACCCAAGAACAACAAAAGAAGAAATACTTCAAATCATGATGAACATAAAAGCATTAGCAGAGGAAATAAACACATCGCCTAAACATCTTATATCTGTTTCTCAACCTTGATATATTAGGCGGATTTTACATATTAATAGCCGATTCTTATTTAGAATCGGCTATTATATTTAAATGATAAATACATATATACTATTTATAAGTGTTTCTCTTGTAATGGGATTAAGCCTCAACCTTGGATACTCGTTTGAAACCAGTCTTTATTGCTTGTACTATTTCGTTCACAGCATAAATAGATACATCGGCATTTGGATTTAACCCTTCAAACCAGTGATAGGTATTTGGATATAAATGAAACTCCACATCAACACCAGCTTGTGCTAGTTTGCTTACATAGGTTAATGTTTCGCTGCGGAATGGATCTAATTGACCAACAAATGTGTAAGTATACGGTAAGTCACTATAATCCTCAGCTCGAGAAGGTGCTGCATAGGCAGGGATTTGATCCGTTCCATACATTTCTCCTAAATACATTTTCCAGCCAGCTTCATTTGCCTTTTGGTTCCAAACAAATCCCTCTTTAATTTCATTCGCTGAAGGTGTATCATTTCTGTCATCAATCATTGGATATAGTGGCATTTGTAAACAAATTGAAGGATATTTTCGATCTCGTGCTAATAATGATAATGCTGCTGTTAGTCCACCGCCAGCGCTTACTCCTGCAAGCCCAATTCGATTCGAATCAATGTTTAATGACTTTGCATTATCAGCAATCCATTTTAAAGCTGAATAACAATCCTCAATTGGTGCTGGGTAAGGGTGTTCAGGTGCTAAGCGGTAGTCTACAGACACGACCACACAGCTAGCTTCTTTTGCAAACCTCATACAAATATCATCGTTATCATCTATAGACCCTAAGATATAACCTCCACCATGTATCCATAATAAGACAGGTAAAGATTCATGATTTGATTTTGGACGATAAATTCGTAATGGTAACGGATTATCATCAGGCCCAACAATGACTTTATCTGTTAAAGAAAGAGAGTCATCAACAACGGTAGGTGGTCTCATTTGAGCTATTCCTTCTCTGATTGATTGCAAATTTTCTGGGCGTAAATCGAGATCCGGAAACATCTCTAATCCTTGTAATAATTCTGGATTTACTCTAGTTTTCATTTTAGCACCTCTATTTGTAATTGTTTTCAAATAAATGAAGTGTATTCTAAGTAGTTTAATTGTGAAAGAACACCACAATTAAATTGTAAATTGGATATGTTATAACGGTCAACAGAATATTCGGAAATTAAAACCTTTCTCAAGAAGGAGTTTCATGCAATCAATAATACAAGTAGTGGATTTAAGAGCAAAGTGGTTTAATGTCGTTGTAATTATGTACATTAGAAAAATTTATTTTTGAGTCTAGAAAAGGATTAGATTCTTTTCTAGACTCATGAAGAATTATGAAAAGCAAAATTTTATAGATAGTTATCTTAAAAATAAACAAAGAGAGAAGAACTAGCCAATGTTCTTCTCTTTTTTTCATATGTAATTAGGGTATCCATAACTGTAAATACGGATGGTATAGATTTATGGATGAATAATTTATTTTTAAATTAATAACGTAATACATAAAGATTTTTGTATGTAATATTGCATATACAGGGACCACTGGTGAAAATGCTGAGCAATGTTTTTCCATATGGTAAATTAGTTCCTTATTTATTTTATTTCATTTTCAATCGTGTAAGGCTTGGGGCTAAGGTTTACAAAGGTGACTAGTAAAAAATATAACAATATAAGTATAAGATTTTGTACTTAGTAATCTCGCGATTTAAGGCATGACATTGGATAAGTGTGGGGAGTTCAATCGATTTTGAATAAAATCAATAGTATCAGTTGCAATTTTTTTACGTTTAAGAACGATCCCGGCATGCCCACATTTATAAATATATCGTGGAGGTCTTTCCCAAGATTCCCACAAGTAGTCTGTATCCTCAGAATGCACATATAGATCATGCTTACCTGAAATTAATAAAATATTTTCTTTTTTTACTTTTGGCAATGCTTGACTCGGTTCAGTGATTTTCCAATAATCTATTAAATCATCATACGTAACACCATGATGTTCCAAGTCTTCTCTAATAAATTTACCTGGAGTTGTATTCCAAATCGAATAAGAAAGTCGATTTGCATAGAAAATGGATGCTAACACATCAATTTCTTCTTCAACAAGAGAGGTTAAGTTAGTAATAAATCCGCCTAAACTAATTCCTATTAGAATGAGGGGCCCCTTTTTATTTGCTTTAATCCATTTAATCAAAGCTCGTAAATCAGCTACCGCTTGTCTAGTTGCTTGTAATGTTCGTTCAATATTTGCACTTACCATATACTCTCCACTGAATAAGGATTGATCGGGTTTTCTTTCAAAATGATAGGGTAGAGTGAAATAATACATATTCCACTTCAGGCTGGTCATATGATCGTGGAATATTTTTTTCACACGTTCGTTAGAATCCATTCTCCAACCGTGAACAAAGATAACATGAGGTGCATTTTCATTTTCATGTAAGAATAATTCCCCAGTTACAGAGTCGTTGTGTGAATCACCGGATTGAACCGAACTTTTATAGTTGAATTGCCCAACTATGTATTCATTTTCCTGCTTTGAATGCTTAATGTCAAAATGAAAATGTGATGGTTTTACTTTATAAAAAGATTCTATGTTCTTTATATTTAATGAAGTGTTAGAAAGGGAAGTAAACTGAAACGCTACACTTCTTTTTTTGTGTAAATCATATAAGGCGTACCGATCAATGAGTTTTGAAAAAATCAAATTAACCTCCTCCAAAATACATATTGTTTAAAACATAGACAAAATTTATGTTTTAAATTAATTAGGAAATATTCTCTTTTCCTAATAGTAGGTGCTTGAATTATAAAAATAGGTGATAAATTTGCATATTATATTATAAATCGTGCAATAAAATAAAACTATAAATAATTTATATTAAAATTTAAGAAGAATGTTAACTTGTTTTTCTTTTCTTATTAAAAGATGTAATTTCTATGAGGAACTTAACAATTTCCATCTAGATATTCACAAATAGCTTCTCTATATTTATTGTATAGAAATTATACAATAAATATATTTTTTATATTATATACATTAAATTAAGCTTAACCTCTCTTTTCTATAAGTCTCTTAAATTGACTAACTCCTTACCAATATTCAAAAACGACTGCATTTTTGAATTTGTGTTCTAGTTTTTCTTGAACAGGTAAATGAATAACTACACATAAACTCCTTATATCTCTAGTTAAACTACCGATTAGCTCCATATAAACTCTAGATAACCTATATAGAATACAAGTTATCAAGGAGGTAAGAAAAATGAATTTTATGAAACGAGCAATTCTCAGTATGAAAAAAAGGATAGGAACATCATTAATTTTGATGGCAGTTTTTCTGATTGTTACAAATTTGGTTCTTTCAGGTTTCACAATCCAAAATGCATCAAAAAAAGCAGCGGATGCTGCAAGAAAAAAACTTGGTGCAGATGTTACTTTAAGTCTTGATTTCGACAAAATAGGTCAAAAAGCTAAGGAAACTGGAGAAATGCCAAATCCGCCGCAGCTCGATGCAAAAGAAACAGATCAATTAGCGAAGTCCAAGTATGTAAAAGATTATAATTACATAGCTAACACTTTCGGTATTTCTGATGGACTTAAACTAGTAGGAGCTTCAGAAGGAGAAGAAGAAGGAAAAGGTAAAGTGGGAATGACGGCTGCGCGAGGCGGTTCAAGCTCTGGTACAGAAATAGATATGAATGCTTCTTTTATGATTGAGGGAGTTCGCAAGACTGCATTACAAGAAAGCTTTAAAAACGGAAAAAGTAAAATCATTGATGGAAAACCAATAACAGAGCAAATGAAGGATCAGAATGTAGCTTTAATGGAAAAACGATTAGCGGAATTAAACAATTTGAAAGTAGGAGACAAAGTTAAAGTACAATCAGGGGATAAGAAGGAAACTCTTGAGGTTGAAATTATCGGCATTTACGAAACAAATGAGCAAGCAATGGGTCAACAGGCTCCTCCTATTATGGATCCAGCTAATAAACTATATATGCCGCATTCAACTATGAAAAAATTAGAAGTAGACCAAGGTATAAGTAGTGGTCAAGTCGTGTATTTCTTGAATGATCCACAATATATTGATGCATTTAAAAAAGAAGCAAAAAAATCTAACATTGATTTTAATTATTATAAATTAGATGCGCATGATTCATTGTACAAGCAAATGATTGGTCCTATCGAAAATATCTCTTCGACTTCTCAAATGATTATTTATATTGTATCGATTGCAGGTGCAATTATTTTAGGATTAATCATTATGCTATCAATTAAAGGACGTCGTAAAGAAATGGGAATTCTATTGTCTATTGGAGAGAAAAAGTGGAAACTGATAGCGCAATTCGTAGTAGAAGTAGTGTGTGTCGCTATTTTAGCATTTGGATTATCCATAACAACAGGAGCTAAAGTTTCTCAATATATCGGGGATAATTTACTTTCGAATGAAATTGCTACTGCAAGCGAAGAAACAGATACTTCGCAACATGGTACTGTAATGATGGCTGGATCTGGTGGTACTCTACAAAATCAAAAAGAAGATCCAATTGATAAAATTGATGTAAGTGTAACAGGAGAAGATGTAGGGAAAATGGGTGGAATTGGACTGGCTATTGCTATAATAGCAACGCTTCTTCCATCATTATCTATTCTACGTTTAAACCCAAAACAAATTCTTTTAAAAGATGAATGAGGAGGCTTAATATGGAGACGATTTTACAGTTTAAAAATTTGGATTATTATTATGAAAGTAATGGGAAAAATGTAGCGATACTAGATAATGTTAACTTTTCTTTCCAAAAAGGACATTTCTACACGATTTTAGGACCATCTGGATCTGGTAAAACCACAACTCTGAGCTTAGGTTGTGGACTGGATGTCCCTAAAAATGGTTATGTACTGTATAATGGTAAAGATATTAGAAAAATTGGTTTGGATCGATACCGTAATCAAAATGTATCTGTAATTTTCCAATCTTATAATTTGATAACCTATATGACAGCTCTTCAAAATGTCTTAACAGCAATGGAAATTACGGGTGTTAAAGTGCAAAATAAAACAGCAAGAGCATTAGAATTGTTAGAAAGGGTAGGACTCACAGAAGTTGAAGCGAAACGAAACGTCCTGCAACTAAGCGGCGGACAACAACAGCGTGTAGCAATTGCTCGAGCACTATCTTGTAATGTTGATTTACTGATTGCAGATGAGCCGACAGGAAACCTCGACGAGGAAACTGCAATGGATATAATAGAGCTATTTCAAGAACTTGCACATAAAGAGAATAAATGCATTATTGTTGTGACGCACTCACAGGAGGTTGCTAAAAAATCAGATCGTGCAGTGTATTTAAATAAGCAGAAGTTGGTCGTAAATGAAATCTAATATAAACATCGTAGCTTTTTAATTCACATAATTTTCAAAATCTAGACCTTTCAAAAGCTTATATTTGATTTATAATAAAATCAAGCCATAATCAAAATGGTCTCCCTGTACTGAATGTTAAAATAGTTTGTTGTTCCCGTTTTAATAATATAATAAAAAGAACTTGTAGGATATTCTACAGGTTCTTTTTATTATAATTGGTTACCTATATCATGGGATAATCACACATAAAAAACGGGACATTACCTAGATGTATGACCTAAATATCGTCCCGTTTACCTACTCTGTATAGTTATTGCAGAATTAAACCTACAATCATAATTAAACTAAATACTATTATCCAACCAAACGCACAATAGCCAAAAATTCTAATCCATTTAGGTAATTGATGCATGTTAATTTTATTTGTGGGAACTCCTTGCATAGAAAACATCATTTTTTGATCTCTATCTCTATTATTTTGTTGTTCATACATACTATCATCACCTTTCCAGAACTATTGCGTTTATAGTATATCAGCCTAAAGAAAATTATGTACAGAATAAGAAGGGATAGCATAAATATTATGTGGTGAATTTTATAAATAAATGCATTTAATTGCCATGGTTCTAAGCGCTAATTCGTTATAAATACTGAAAAAGAGCACTACATAAATAGGACTCATTTTCTTCAAATATTAAGTTGCTGGATATAAATCAGGACCAAGGTAACGTTCTTTTATAATTTGAAGATGATGAAGCTCATGACCAGCAATAATGTATGCTAATGCACGAACTGTAACTTCAGAATTATTCGCATTTCCTCTTTGTGACCAAGCTTCTTTATCTAAGCTTCTAAGTAAATGCAGGGTAGATTGGCGAACAACTATTAAATTCCCAAGAAGATCTTGCATAGATTGCTTATCAAAAGCAGCTCTAAGAACATACATATCATCAAATGAAAAACCTGTTAATAAGTTTATACTTACTACAAAAACAAACAAACTCGTCCTATTTAAAGGAGAGTTTGTTTTTATGTTTAGATAATGGAATACTCATGCAAAATTGCACACTATGTTCCATATTTTTCATTGAATACTTTATATCTAGTGTTTCAAGAATTTGTTTAACAATATATAGCCCCAAACCATTTCCTCCAGTATTTCGATTTCTTGATTTTTCAATTCGATAAAATGGTTTGAAAATTTGTTGTAAATCTTCATCTTTAATATTGACACCTGTATTTATAATTTGCATTTTGATTTGACCTTGTTTCGAATCCTCACTTAACTTTATATAGACTTTTTCATTATGTGGTGAATACATAACCGCATTGTGTATAATATTTTTACATGCTTTTTCTAAAAGAGCACAATCTGTATAAATAGAAAGGTCAAAATCAATTTCTTTTATTATTTCGATGTTTTTTTGAGAAGCAAAAAATTCGAGATCTTTTGTAATTGTACCTATTAATTTTGAAAGATTAACTTTCTCTACTTTTAGTTTGAAGGTGTGTTGTTCTAATTTCGATACGCTTAAAATTTCACGAACTAATTGTTCCATACTTTCAATAATTTGATGATTTTTCTTTAAATATTGATCGCGATTTTGATAAGGGCCAATATTGTATATCATTCCTTCTAAGTATCCTTTCATTACAGTAAGAGGGGACTTTAATTCATGTGCTACAATCGCAAAAAACTCTCTGCGTTTTGTTTCTATTTCTCTTTCTTTTTCAATATCATTTTTTAATTGTTCATTTGCTTTTTTCAAATCAAACATAGCTTGTTGCAAGTTAATAGACATGTCATTCAAACTATTAGATAATTCTCCTAACTCATCTGTAGAGCGAACCTCAATTTTTTCGGAGAAATCTAAATTTGCCATCTTTTGTGCACCTTCATTAATATAAATAAGTGGCTTTGTAATAAACCTGGAATAAAAATAAGCACTTCCTATACCAATAACGAGCACAATGATACTAATATAGGGGAGAAAGCGTACTAAAACCTGTGAAGCTTCATCAATCGGTTGAAATGTAGCAAAGACTATAAGCGTTAAACTACCATCTTGGAATTGAATTGGTTTCGTAACATTATATGAATTGCTGAGGGTACTTGCATTCTCGAATCGTGTTGCTTTAGTAACTACTGTTTTTTGCGTACCACTTTGAATAAAAGAAAATGAAGGAGAGTAAATAATTACTCCTTCTTTATTTTGAAGATAAAGCATCGCATTATTTTTTTTTGCGTATTCATCAAAAAGTGGTATCGCATCTTGAAACGTAAGATTTTTAGACTTATCAATGATTTCGTTTATCCCTGTTTGAAGTTGATCTGTTTTATATTGCTCATAAAACGTAGGGAGAAAGAAGTATAAAGTTAAATAAATCAATACTGCAAAGGATAATAAAATGAGAGATGTAGTCATAAAGAGTTTATAAGTAATTTGCTTCATTTTCATGAGTTTCACAATACTATTCATCAATTTTATAACCAATACCCTTTATTGTTTTAATATAAGGGATAGCTAATTTTTTGCGTAGGTTTTTAATATGTGTATCAATTATTCGTGTTTCTCCAAAATAATCGTAACCCCAGACTTTCTCTACGATATTTTCTCTTGTGAGTACTTTTCTCTCATTTTGAAATAGTAGTTGTAGAATTTCAAACTCTTTTGTCGTTAATATAATTTCAACGTCATTTACATATACTCTATATGCATCCACATCAATACGCACTTCTTTAAATATCAAATGATTATTTACATTTTTATCATAACTTCTTCTAAGTACAGCTTCGACTCGTCTAATCAAAACATGAAATGAAAAGGGCTTTGTTATATAATCATCGATCCCAAGGTCGAATCCTTTCATTTGATCTTCCTCTTCTTCCAACGCAGTTAGCATAATAATTGGTACGTTTGACTGACTTCGAATCATTTTAGAAACTTCAAACCCATTAAGATTGGGCATCATGACATCTAGAAGAATTAAATCAAATGATTGCTTATTAAATTGTGTCATACCCTCTAGTCCATCTGAAGCGACTATCACTGTATAATGCTGCGTCATTAAAAATTGTTTAATTAATTCCTGAATTTCTTGATCGTCCTCTACCACGAGAATATGATAGTTTTTCATAATATCACCTCTGGTAGTCATTATAGCCGTACTATCTGGAGTTTATGTGGAGATACAATAGGAACTTCATAGGACGTTTAACGTATTAGCTTCATTTTCAAGAATGTGTATTCTCCAAAAAAATATGATTAGCCATATTCCTTTTTATGAAAAAATAATTGTATGCTTGAAAAAACTTATCGTATGAAAAGCTGAACGATTTATATTTCTAAAAAACCAATGTATAATATTGGGAACTGCATGTGATTTCTTAAACTGTGTGAACATATACTTTCGCTACTTACTAGAAGGGGAAACGGAAATGAATTTCAATATAAAAAAAGCTAGCGAAATTATAGAGTGTACTTCACAAACTTTAGAGTTTTTTGCTAATTTAGTAAACGATTAAGGTGTGAACTAAGGATTATTTAAATCATGCGAGAAAGGTTGTGAAATTATTTGATGGGTTATAAAGCGATGCTGTTTGATTTAGATGATACATTACTTGATAGGGATAAAGCAGTAGAGGCATTATTTTTAATTGTTTTAGAAAAGTGTTATGAAAATGTAGATGGTGCGGCTAAAAGCAACATGTTACAGAAATTCAAAGAATACGATAAAAGAGAATATGGCATAAGTAATAAAACGACAGTTTTAGAATCATTGTTTGATGAATTCACGCCAAGGTATAGATTGCCACGCAATTACATCCAAGATTTTTGGAATAATAATTTCCCTAGATGTTTTTCAATAGACCAAAATACTATTCATTTCTTAAATCAAATAAAGAAGCACTTTAAAGTTGGAATTATAACAAATGGCTCAACTCAGAGGCAAAAAGCTAAAATATTTAACACGAATTTAAATAGGTATTTTGAAACAATCATTATTTCTGAAGAAGTGGGATTTAGTAAACCTGATAAACGTATATTCGAACTAGCATTAGATAAGCTAAATTTACAACCGGAAAATACTTTATTTGTTGGGGATGACTTAGAAAAGGATATTGCTGGTCCTCAAAATGCAAATATAAAAGGTGTGTGGTTTAACCCTCAGAAAATCAAGAATACTACCAAAATACAACCATATGCCGAGATTAACACTTTGGATAGTTTGTTAAGTTATGTTACTCCACAATATTTTTATAACAAGTAAAAGTAATTCCATATATATATTCAAAAATATAAAAAAAGAGAAACTATCATTAATTTCATTGACCGTATTAGTAATAAAAAAATATATATTTACAACAAAAAATAGAGGCCATTTTAATAGCTGAAGCTAATTTAATCTATGATTAATACGAAGTTTTGTAAAACAATTTTACTCATACTGTATAAATTATAAAGGGGTGGGACTATGGAAATAAAGAAAGTAGTAATCGATGGAATCAATATTGCGGTCATTAGGAACGATAAGGTATTAATATCGGATGTTCAGTCTGCATTAGATACTATGGCAACAGTTCAATATGAGGTAGATGCGAAACATATTATTATCCATAAATCTTTAATAAGTGAAGATTTCTTTGATCTAAAAACACGGCTTGCGGGCGATATCCTTCAAAAATTTATAAACTACAAGGTAAAGATTGCTATTGTTGGAGATTTCTCTATGTATACTAGTAAAAGCTTAAAGGATTTTATTTATGAATGTAATAAAGGGAATGACATTTTTTACTTAGCAACTGAACAACAAGCAATTGAAAAACTAAGTACATTAAAGTAATAATTATATCCTGCTAAATTCCCCCATTTCACTTAGTTCATGATTATATACGATATAGAAGAACTGATGTTTGTGGTAAACTAAGAGATGAATAAAGGGGGAGTTTTCTTGAACAATTTTAATGATACGATCCGAGATTTAAACAATATAGTTTACAAACCTAACAATTTAATGATTACGAATCTAAAAGAAGAAAAGCAAAACGCAGAATATGCAGGATGTTTATTCCACTTAAATAACAAAACCATTCGTTTTAGAAAATCAAAAGTTACTCCTAATAAAATTGGTCAATTTGTTTCTTTTTGGGAGAAAGATGAAAATATGCGAAATAGAGCTTTCTCTTATGAAGCTGCTCCTGATTTATTAGTAATCACTTGTATTGCTGATAATAAACTAGGACAATTTATTTTTCCTAAAGAGATTCTTCTTAAAGAAAAAATATTGAGAACACAAAGTCAAACAGGGAAAATGGCAATGAGAATTTATCCTGTTTGGGATACCACTGTTAGCAATCAAGCTAAAAGGAGCCAAACGTGGCAACTTCACTATTTTGTTGATTTAAGTGATATTAATAATTTGCCTATAGATAAACTATTAAATTTATATTCGTAGCTTTTGATTTTCCCCAAAAAGAAGTAATTACAGAAAAGACATTTGTAATGACGCCTTCTATTAATTTACCTTGTGAATCGTAATTTTTGTACCGGTACAGTTAAATGAAATGTACATTGTTACAGTGCCCCTTAAAATTTACAATCAGCATATATTATTTAAACTTATAAATTTTTAAGGGGTGCTAATTATGACAAGTTTACAAAATCAGCTTTTCACAAGATTAAATCTTAAAAAACGTAATGAAGTAACGTTTGAAGAATTACCTACTATACTCTTTTCATTTGCACACACTATACCATTTGAGAATTTAGATGTTATAGCACGAAATACGAATCAAATCTCTCTGGAAAACTTACGAGAGAAAATTTTAACTAGTTCCCGTGGTGGACTTTGCTACGAATTAAATACTCTTTTTTACTATTTCTTAAGAGACTGTGGCTATGATGTACAACTGGCATTAGGTACGGTTTATAAAAACGATATAAATGCATGGGCACTTGAGGATGGCCATATAACAATTATTTTAACTTATGATAATGTACAGTATTTAATTGATGTAGGTATAGCTTCGTTAGTACCTCTTGTTCCTGTACCTTTTACTGGTAAGTCTGTTTCTTCAAAAAATGGTTCGTACCGGGTGAGACGAAAAGATACGAGTAAGGGAAATTATGTTTTAGAAAGAATAGATACTGATGGAGAATGGAAAGTTTGTCATGCTTTTTATAAACATAATATTGATGAGATAATAGTAAACGATGTTCAAAGAAGAGTGATAGAAGATGAGAAGTCTATTTTTAATAAAGGACCAATTGCAGTAAAGTTGACGAACTCCGGTCATATTTCATTAACGAATACAAGTTTAACTGAAGCTATTCGTGGGGAAAAAACTAAGCATGAAATTACAGAAGATCAATATAAAGAGTTTTTATATACTTTATTTGCTATTAAGTTATGAATAATAAAGATAGCCGGTTCTTATTCAGAAGCGGCTATCTTTATTATTTTTGGTATAAATGGTTTTCTTCTAATATGTTTCGGAAACTGCGGTATAGTTAGTGTTTTTAATGTTTTCTCAGCTTCTTCATATGTATGAAAAATTGGTTCTTTTCCATCATCCCCTTGTAAAACTAGCCCTTCATCTCGAATTACATATGGCATAAAACCACCCCATCTAGTAAAGAATTATGTTCTTTTGCAGCAGAATAATACGATTTAAAGTTTGATTTTCTTAATACATATAATACACTAGAACAGTACGAAAAAGTATGTACAATGAATTTTGAATGTAAAGGAAGATTATTATGTCAGTTATTGATAAATTGAAACTTAATAAGTATACAAATATGGTCGTTATTAACGAACCAAGTGATTATGACATTTTTACAGGTAAAGAAACTGCATTCTCAAAAGAACACGATGCTATCTTTATATTTGTAGAAACGCTTGATGAAATGGTGAAACAAACGAATTTTATTATTAGTAATGAAGAATTACTAATTGAAAAAGGTTACGTATTCTTCGCATATCCAAAAAAAGGTAATGCTCGTTATAGTACGTTTATTCACCGTGATGAGATGTTTCCGGCATTAAACGTTGGAGAAGATGGTTATGTGGGAGAAAGCGACATTAAATTTGCACGAATGGTAAGTATGGATGAAGTCTTTACTGTTGTAGGTTTAAAACGCGAGAAGAAAAAAACAACGAAAACATCTGCTATGAGTCAATGTGTTGCCGATTATGCAGATCGAATTAAAGATGTTGAAGCATTATTAGCTAATCATCCGAATGAACTTAAGTTTTATCAAAGTTTAACTCCTGGATATCAGAAAGATTGGGCACGTAATCTTTTTTCTGTAAAACAAGAAAAAACACGTAAAAAACGTCTAGAGAAAATGATAGAGATCCTTTCACAAGGCTATAAAACAATTGAATTATTCCGTAAGAAGAAAAAATAATGATTAAGAAAGTCACAATGCTGCAACAATTAATTGTGATGAGTACATTGAAAAAAGCATTCCTTCCATTATACTAAGGAATGTTCTTATATTTATATAATTAGTAAAAGAGAAAAGGTGTTTGAAATGAAATCGTATATTGTAGTTGGATCTGGAATTTTAGGAGCGTCTACTGCTTATCATCTTGCTAAGGCAGGTGCGAATGTTACTATCGTGGATCGCCAACAATTAGGACAAGCAACTGATGCAGGAGCAGGTATTGTATGTCCATGGCTATCGCAGCGTCGTAATAAAGCATGGTATAAAATTGTTAAAGGCGGTGCACGTTACTATTCTTCGTTAATTCAGCAATTAGAAGAAGACGGTGAAACTGACACAGGATATAATCGTGTAGGTGCAATTAGTTTACATACTGACGAGAAAAAGTTAGATCAAATGGAAGAGCGAGCTTATAAACGACGTGAAGATGCCCCAGAGATTGGTGAAATCACTCGCTTATCAGCTGAAGAAACAAAAAAATTATTCCCAGCATTATCAGACGAATATAGTTCTGTTCATATTAGTGGTGCTGCACGAGTAAATGGAAGATTATTACGCAATGCATTAATAAGTGCTGCGAAAAAACATGGTGCAACTTTAATAAAAGGCGATGCCATATTAGTCCGTGAAGGAAATCATATTACGGGAGTTACAGTAAACGATGAAACAATCTTAGCGGAAAAGGTTATTGTAACTGCAGGCGCATGGGCGAATGAAATCTTGAATCCATTAGGAATTAATTTCTTAGTTACATTCCAAAAAGGACAAATTGTTCATCTGCAAATCGAGAATACAGCAACAGAAAATATGCCAGTTGTTATGCCACCGAACGATCAATATATTTTAACGTTTGACAATGGGCATGTCGTAATTGGTGCAACACATGAGAATGATACTGGTTTCGATCATCGTGTAACAGCAGGTGGTTTACATGAAGTATTCCATAAGGCATTAGCAGTTGCACCTGGATTAGAAAATGCTACAGTGCTTGAAACGAGAGTTGGATTCAGACCATTCACACCAGGATTCTTACCTGTTATCGGACCACTACCTAACTTTGAAGGAATTCTCGTTGCGAATGGATTAGGGGCTTCGGGTTTAACAGCTGGTCCATACTTAGGAGCGGAACTTGCTAAATTAGCGCTGGGACAACCAATTGAGTTAGATTTAAATGATTATGATGTTGCTGGCGCAATTGAATAATATAGGGTACTGCTAACATTTAGGAAAAACCATGCTAAACACATTCGACAGGGAATAAGCAGTTTTTCCTCTGTTAAGAGTAAGCCTGTTTATGAAAAATAAAATTCTTTAAAAATAGAGGGCCGACATTATAAACCTGCATTAATGTAGAATTGTGATGTCGGCTCTTTATTTATATTTATTTAAAACTTATTTTCGGGAGGAGCTTAAGCAATGAGAGCGCCATATCAAGTATTGATATTTCCTTATATAAAAACTGCCGATTCCATTCAATATGCTATTTTCAACCGAAGTGATTATGGTTATTGGCAAGGAATAGCTGGTGGCGGAGAAGACGGTGAGATTCCTATTGAATCAGCAAAACGGGAAGCGTTTGAAGAGGCTGGTATTACAAGAGAATGTCCATATATACAATTAGATTCTGTGTCTTCACTACCAGTAGAGGATGTAGTTAGAGGATTCCTTTGGGGAGAAGAGGTTTATGTGATAAAAGAATTTTCTTTTGGAGTTAAAGTCCCTACAAAAAACATATCATTATCTAAAGAACACTTTAATTATAAATGGTTATGCTTTGAGGAAGCAGTAACGCTTTTGAAATGGGATAGCAACAAAACAGCATTGTGGGAATTAAACAAAAGACTATTAAAACAATAAAAGTTTTTGCTAACAAAAATAGTTGTGGAAGAAGAATTGAACCATTAACAAACCCTTGCTACACTTCTAAACAATATTTTATAGATTTGGCATGGGTAATGAACGAAGAGAACTTGCACTAAGAAAAGCCCTATACAGTTGCCTCTGAAAAAATGAAAATAGTTAGAAATATTTTTATATCGTACGGTTTTTGGCTATGAATAACGAAATAAATATTAAGTATTCAACAGTTCAAATAAAACGAGTCAGCTTTTTATTTTAGGAAGAAAGATGACTCGTTTTATGCTAAAATTCGCTTAGTGTATATTTTCGTTAAAATGTGGGTGGGCCCCCTTTTAGCAAAACCGGAGTGGGAATGATGAGTATAAATAGTTTTGTGGGATTGATAAATGACGAATTATTAAAAGAGGTAAGTATAAGAAGTGAGGATGAATTCGAGCCTGTAGTAGTTAAAGATATTCCTAGACTTTGGAAGTGTTTAGGAACAGGTAATTATGCCGCAGTATTCATGCACAAAGAATACAAAGATTGGGTAGTGAAAGTTTACGTGCGAGAAGGAGAAGGAATTGAAAAAGAGTCAGAAGTATACCGAAGAATTGGAGATCATCCTTCTTATTCAAAGCTTATATATAAAGGGGAAAATTTCATAGTATTGAAACGTTTAAAAGAAATTACCTTATACGATGCTATTCATAAGGGTATTAAAATTCCTAAGCAAGTAATACTTGATATTAATGAGGCTTTAGAGTATGCGAGGGAACAAGGGTTAACTCCTTGTGATGTTCACGGGAAAAATGTGATGATGGAAAAAGGAAGGGGATATGTAGTCGATGTATCTGATTTCTTAAAAACAAAAGAAGATAGTAAGTGGAGAGATCTAGAAAAGGCATATTTCACCTTTTATTTTCCTTTCATATATAAATTGCCTTTCCCGGTTAAAATACCGTATTTTATGTTAAACATTGTTAGGCGTTCGTATAGAAAATATAAGAAGCTTAAAAAGAACTTCAAATTATAAAAGGACCATATATGTTCCTGAAAACGAGTTAAATTTACATAAATAACTTTAGAAAAATTTCAAATTTTGTTTAGAGGCTATTTCAAGACCTTAGCTTGCTGGGCATATGATGTTACCTCAAAAAATAAAAAGATTAGGAGTAAATCCTAATCTTTTTATTTATACATATTTTTGTTAGTTATATCACTATCAATTCCAAAACGGGATATTTTGAATAAATGAAACCGTCAAAATAAGTGGTGATGCGGAACCAGCAGTTACTAAAGTTACTATTTTTCGTCCGTTCTGTTCTTTTGAAGGTTTTATAAGTTCTGTAATTAACACAATCCATATTATGATAGATACTATTGAAATAATATTTATAGACATATGTAACACATCCCTTCGTGTTTTCACATAAATATTTCTTCTTTTATAAAATAAAAGCAATTTAACAAGAAAATATGTAACGCATTAAAAATCAATATTTTCCTGTTAAACCACCTTTTTTAAATAGAAATACGACTGATAAAACGATAACAACAGCCTTCAAACTGCCCCAATATGGATAAATAGCATGATCTGTTAGACTAGCATGCTGAAAAATATTCTCTAAACCGAAAATTCCTATCATGACTGCTAAAAGGAATGAAGCTGATCCATACGTCCCTTTACGATAGAGGGTAAATAAATAGACTGTGAAAATTAGTGGTAAGATGATTTGTAGTACGATTATCATAGTTCGTCCCCCAGATTATTTATAATTATATTATATACAAAATTGTAATAAAAAGGAATGCAACTTATTTGATACTAACAGAACTACTCTAATCATATTCTTCTATAAAAAAGAAGAAAAAGGGGTGTACAGTTAATTGACAAAAGTTAAAGTTAGTTTACGACCCATTGTTCATAACGTAAATTTACCAACTGTATTGAAAACAACGATACTTCCAGGTGAATCGACCGAAAGACTATTTATCGCAACTCAATTAGGGGAGATTTTTTACATAGGGGACGGAGTTATAAAGACATTTTTAGATATTCGTCACCTAATTATTAAATTAGGTACATTTGAAGAAGGTGTTTCTAGTAGCGGTTATGATGAACGCGGATTGCTTGGACTTGCGTTCCATCCACAATTTTATCAAAATGGGTTATTTTATATTCATTATTCAGTAGCTGGAACTCAAGGGCCAGGTGCATTTTCTGAGCAATTTAAACCGAATCCTTGTGACCCTAAAACGTTAAATTTAAAGTGGTTTAATAGAAATACGCAATATGATCACATTGATACTGTGGAAGAATGGACTTTACAATCTAATGGTCAAGCTCAAAAGCGACGAACATTACTGAATGTAAGAAGACCATTTTTTAATCATAACGGAGTCAATAGTTTAAAATTTTCACCTGAGACTGGAAAACTTGTTTTTACAAATGGAGATGGCGGATCAGGTTATGATCCATTTAATTTAAGCCAAGATGATTTAGAAATAGCAGGTAAAATAATTGAAATCGATGTAAGTAAAAATACATTTATAAATAACCCTCCTGTAGTTACACGCTTTAATGAACTTCCTTTATCTATACAAGAAACACTTACAGTAATTGCAAAAGGAGTACGTAATATAACCGGCATTTCATTTCAAAGGTTTTATAATCAATATATCAAATACGCCGGAAATGTCGGACAAGATATTGTAGAGTCTATTTTTTCATTTGTTCAATATAAACCTATACCGGTTACAGAACTTGTTCAAATTCATTTTATGAGGTTAACTCCCAAACAAGATGGGTTTATCAATTTTGGGTGGCGAGGATGGGAAGGGGATTTACCTACTTCTTTTATACGACATTGTTCTGAGAATCAGACTTTGGATGAGAGAACAATGGTTTATTATGATGAAACAATACAAACTTCAGTGAAGCGTATTCTGCCTCTACTTAGTTATTTTCATAAAGATTCTAGAACAGATAAGTTTGGAGGAACTTCACTTACAGGAGTTCAGCCATATATGGGAAATGCAATTCCAAATTTAACAGGTAGCGTTGTTTTTACTGACCTTGCCAAGAAAGGAGAATCTCAGTCTCCAATTAAGGGTGTTTTAGCCTATACTAGAGCAGGTACAGACGGTAAACATGCTGACTTTTATGCTATTGAAACCAATTATGATTTTGGTACGCAACCAGCTTATTATATGAGTTTAGGAACAAATTCGGATCAAACTAAATTATATTTAGGAGTTTACAGTTCTATGAAAGTAACTGATTTTAACAAAGGTACCATTTTTGAAATTATTCCTTGATACGATATAAATTCTCAGTTTAAAAACATAAAGAGTTTATTCTGCTTCCAAAACGCACAACTTGACTTGTCCCCCTAAAAATCTTCAATCTATAAGTATCTATTATATAGTGATTTATAACTAGTAGAAAGCAACTCATAAACCATAAGTGTATGAATAATATAGAAAGTAATGAATGTGGTATCTTTAGGGGGTATTTTAATGAATTGGTTTGTACGTTATTGGTATCAACTGATGATAGAACATGATACGAGCTTTGTTCATAAAAGAAAATTGTCCCTTGCGAATAAGTTAGTACTTACAGCTTTGATGAGTGCATTGGCCACCATGTTTCAAGCAGCTGGGAACTTAGTTCCTGGTATAGGTTTGCTCATTAGTCCATTTTCGACATTACCGATTTTTTTTGCTATTTTCTATTCTATTCGTGAGGGAATACTTTCTTATATTCTTACTATTTTTCTATTATTTATTATTGAGCCCAGTGAACTAATTGTCTTTCCTTTTACTACAGGCTTATTAGGTCTAGCCTTAGGAGTATCCTTTTTAAAATTAAAGAGGAGAATTTGGATTGTTTCTTTTTCAGCAACTTGTCTACTTATAGGTATTATGATCGTTCTCGATGTTTTCCACTTTCCGGTACTTGGTCCTGCTGTTCATACAACTATGGATATAAAAATTATTTTATCAATATTTATAATGAGCTTTCTATACTGTTGGATTTATGCAGGTTTTTGCAGAATAATGATGAATAGATTATATAAAGTGTTGTATTGACAATGGCATAATGAGGATTGGAGATTGAATTCATGACTAACGTTGCCGTTAGAAGACCGAATTTGAATGATGTAGATGAACTATATTTATTTTTCCGTATAGTTATTACGAATACATACAAAGATGAAGGATTGTCACAATTATTAGATGACATAGAAAATGAAATTAACTCAAAAAAGCAGTATTTGAAAAGTGACTTTGATAGTAACGGAGAAAGTCGTTACTTTTTATTAGCAATTGATACAAGTAACGATAAAATCATTGGAACAATCGAAATCGGTCCAGCAAGTACATTGATTAATAGTTGTACAGGTGGTGTACTTAAAAATTTGTATGAAATAGGAACTGTATTCATACTTCCGGAGTATCAGAGAAAGGGAATAGGGAGTTTATTACTACATACAATGTTTCTTACATTACTTAGCAGAGGGATAACAGAATATTGTTTAGATAGTGGATATAAAAATGCGCAAAGTATATGGATGAAAAAGTTTGGAAAACCTAGCTATGTATTGAAAGATTACTGGGGAGAATCCAGTGATCATATGATTTGGAAGAAAAGTTTACATGATACACCTATAATATTTGAATTATAAAATGAAATATGCCTCTGAACATAGCTTTTCTTACTTATGTATGCTATTATTTATCTTTATAATAAAAGAGGACGTGAATGAACTTGATTAAAATTAATATTCCTGAAGCTGATGTTTCAATTACTGAACGTAAACAAGTTATTAAAGGAGACGAGCCAATCATTACTCCAATTAATGGATTTATCGATTTCCACTTGTTCCCTAGAGATAAAGGCGGCATTTTTATGTTTTACAATATTAATGACGAACTTCTTTTCGTAGGTAAAGCTCGTAAAATTAGACAACGTATTAAGAAGCATTTTGAAGATAATGTTTCACCAATTAAAAATCACCGTGATGAAGTATACCGCATTGATGCATGTATCGTAGAAGATCCAACAGAAAGAGAAATTTACGAAACATATATCATTAATGAATACAAAGCGAAATATAACGTTGATAAAGTATTCTACAAATAATCAACATTAATAAAAAGCAATCCTAGCTAATATGCAAGGATTGTTTTTTATTTAGATTTATTCTTCATATCTTTCTCCTTTTTTCAAATGATTAGCGGCAACAAAACAGATTACACCTATAAATATAAGTACAATACCAACCGTTTTATGTTTTCCCTCAAAGAAAGGAATATCTGAAATAACATTTGTCATACATATTCCTAAAAATACAAGAATAGGGCCCACCCAAAGTAATACATTACCGAATTTTGTGTGCTTCCACATAATAACCCTCCTTAACCCTCTTTACATATATATCCATAAATAAAAAGTAAATTCATAGAGAAATATAGTTTTTTTCATATCGAAAATTTAACCCTCATATATTGGTACAAGCAAAAGAGAAAGGAGACCATCATGAATTGGTTAGAAGCTTTCATACTAGGTATAATTCAAGGTTTAACAGAATTTTTACCAATCAGTAGTACCGGACATCTTTATTTAGGAAGGCATTTGTTCCGATTAGATGAGGCTGGCTTATTTTTAGATACGATGCTGCATATTGGGACTTTACTTGCGGTTTTTATTTATTACAAAAAAGAATTTATATATTTAATTAAAAACCCATTTTCAAAGCTCATGTTATTACTTATCGTTGGGACAATACCCGCAGTTGTAATTGGTTTATTGTTTAAAGACTTCTTTGAAGATATTTCAAAAACAGGAATCACGATCGGTTGGGAGTTTTTAGTGACCGGATTCTTTCTCTACATGGCAGATAAACAAAAGAATGGTCGTAAAAAAATGGATGACATAACATATAAAGACGCATTAATTATCGGTTCATTTCAAGCTGCTGCTATTTTTCCAGCCATTTCCCGTTCTGGAATGACAATTGTCGCTGCATTATGGAGAAAATTAGACCGTGAAACTGCTGCTTACTTTTCTTTTTTACTATCGACACCAGCCATCGTTGGAGCTATCATTTTGCAATTTGTAGACGTTTTTCAAGGGAAAGCAGAATCTATTTCTAGTACATCTTTAATTGTCGGAACGTTATCAGCAGCGTTTTTTGGATACATAGCCGTTTCATGGATGATTCAATATTTAAAACGTCACTCCTTAAAAGTATTCGCGTATTACGTATGGGGATTAGGTATTTTAATTTTAATGTTGCAATTTACTGATGTATTTTAAGTATAATGATAAAGAAGTTAATTAGTTTAAGATCCTGTTTCATTCATACAAGGCCAGGATCTCTTTTTATTAAGGGGGAAAATATGTTTAATAAGGCTATCGTTATTGGTGGAAGTATGGCAGGAAAGTTTGCAGCAAAAGCATTATCAACTTCTTTTAAAGAAGTAATCATTATAGAAGCTGGTGAAAGATGGGATGGAAAGTCTTCGAGAAAAAGAGTTCCACAAAGTAATCATCCTCACGTGTTATTAAAAGGTGGAGAAAACACAATTGAAGAATTGTTTCCTAATATTACGAACGAATTAATAGAAGCGGGTAGTATTATAAACAACTTTACGCGTGATTTGAAATGGCATCAATTCGGTCTATGGAAACAACCGTTCATAGGGGAAGTACATATGATTCAACAAAGTCGTCCTTTGCTAGAATGGCATATTCAAAAACGAATACATCAAATTTCAAATATTACTATTAAATATGAAACATTGGTTAAAGGGTTATTGGTAGATGCAAAGCTTAACAAAGTGTGTGGAGTAAAAGTTAAATATTTAGAGACAAACACACAAGAAGAAGTTCATGCGGATCTTGTAGTTGATGCGAGTGGATTTGGCTCAAAAAGTATAGAGTGGCTACGAGAATACGAAATTAAAGTACAAGAAGAGAAAGTTCGTATTGATTTATTTTACGCAACGAAAATGTTCAAACTTAAAGAAAATGAGGAGTTAGACTGTTGTAATATGCTAATGTCTCCTAGTTTCCCTGATAACCCTTATGGCGTTCTTATTCAAACGATAGAAGATAATCGTTATTTTGTTACTTTTAGTGGATACGCAAATGAGAAAGCACCACAAACAGATGATGAGTTTTATGATTTTGCTGAAAATCTATCAATTTCTAATGTTACAGACTTCTTAAATAAGGCTGAGGGAATTACTGATATAAAGACATACAAAATTCCTTATCAAGTACGCCGGCGATTTGATTTAGTGAATAATGTACCAGAAGGATTATTAGTTATTGGAGATGCGCAATGTCGTTTTGATCCCGTTTTCGGCCAAGGCGTATCAGTTGCTGCTATGGAGGCTCACCAATTGCAATTACTTTTGCAAGATAGAAAACAACTTGATAAAACATTTACACAGCAATTTTATAAAAAGGCAGCTACTATAATAGAAACCCCTTGGGATATGACAACAACAGAAATATCACGTCACCCGCAACTAAAGAGAGAATTAACTACAAAACAAAAATTTCAACTATGGTATACGAAGCAAATATATCGACTATCCGCAAGTAATTCTGATGTTTATATTCGGTTAGTACGAGTGATGAATTTAATTCGTAGTCCATTTCATCTCTTTCATCCGAAAGTGCTACTATCTGTATTACTTAATCGAAAGAAATAGCAGGAATATAATTGATTAAAAAAGAATGTATAACAGTTAGTAAATCAAGAAGGAGAATACGGGATGGAAATATACATAGAGCAACTAAAGAAACAAGATGCTAAGGATTTATTTACGTTTGAACTTACAAATAAATCTTTTTTTGAAACAATGGTACCAAATCGTGGCTCGAAATATTTTGAATTTGAATATTTCCAAAAACTACTAGACGATTTATTAATTGAACAGGCAGATGGAGATTCTTATTTTTATTTAATTCGTAATGAAGAAAAAGAAATTGTAGGGCGAATCAATTTAGTAGATATAGATACGGAAACTCGAATTAGTTCGCTCGGGTATCGTGTCGGAGAAAAATTCACTAAAAAAGGAGTTGCAACAGCAGCCGTAAAATTAATTTTAGATGTAGCGGAAAATAATGAAATTACTGAAGTTTATGCTAAAACAACGACTAATAATCTCGCATCACAAATTGTACTAGAAAAAAGCGGATTTTCTTCTTATCAAAACGAATCAGATATAACATCTGTAGAATTAAATGGAGAACATGTGAAGTTTGTACACTATATTTGGAGAAATACTTCACACTTATAATAAGGAGGACTTATTCATGAATGATTTACGTTATCCAATTGGCCAATTTACATACAAACGTCCTATAACTGAAGAAATGATTGATACATGGATTCAAGAAATTGAAGATTTACCTAATGAACTAACAAGGGCAATTAAAGATTTAGATCAGAAGCAGTTAGATACACCATATCGCGTTGGAGGTTGGACTGTACGTCAAGTAGTTCATCACGTCGTTGATAGCCATATGAATAGCTACATACGCTTTAAATTAGCACTGACAGAAAAGAATCCAACTATTAAGCCGTATAAAGAAGAGAAATGGGCAGAGTTACCTGATTCAAAATTACCGGTAGATGTTTCACTAGTAATGCTAGATTCATTACATAAAAGATGGGTTAATCTTTTATATTCTCTAGAAATTGAAGATTTAGAAAAGACATTTAACCATCCTGAAACTGGTGAAACAAAACTTGCTGTTGCAATAGGACTATATGCATGGCATGGTCGTCACCATACCGCTCATATTACTTCTTTAAGAAAGCGTCTAAATTGGTAACATGGAGATTATATTAGAAAAGGTGACAGAAACTGATGCAGAAGTTATATTTCAAATGCAAATAGACTCATTTAGCTCTTTATTACATAAATATAAAGACTATGAAACAAATCCAGCAAATGAAACTATTGAAAAAACTATTTTTAGAATAAATAATCCCAGCAGTAATTTTTATAAGGTGATAATAGATTCGAAACTTGTTGGAGCGATATGTATATCCGCAAAAGAACTACCTTATAAATTTTGGATTAGTCCAATGTTTATTCATCCAATCTATCAAGGGAAAGGAATTGCTCAGAAGGTACTTATTTTAATTGAAGAAATGTTTCCAGAAGCACGAAGTTTTGAACTTGCTACGATTTTAGAAGAAGAAAGAAATTGTTTTCTATACGAGAAAATGGGGTATAAAAGAACAGAAGTAATAAAGAAATTAAATGATAAAACTACACTTGTTTATTACAAAAAAGAAAGGTAAAGCATTTAAAATACGCTTTACCTTTTTATGTTATTTTAGATTAAATATACAAAAATAATGTATGTTCTTCCAAAATACTCGGGTTAGTAATTTTGAAAATGAATAAAGATACAAAAACCACTACTTTGTCGTAAAGGTTACTAGCGCTTTTTGAATGCTTAAAATACTATCGTCACCTTTAAATTCTTTCGTAATTGGTTCCTCCATACTAGACACCCAAATTTTAAGTTCTGCATCTAAATCAAAATGCCCAGCCGTTTCGATGCTATATTGTGTAATACTTTTATAAGGAATAGAATGGTATTCTGTTTTTTTGCCAGTTACTCCTTGTTTATCTACTAATATAAGACGACGATTTGTAAATACGATTAGATCACGAATTAATTTATAAGCATGCTCTACTTTTTCATCGTCTAGCATAATCTTCTCTAAATCACGTTCTACACTTTCAGAACTCGTATTTGATGCATTTCCTAAAATACCGCTAAATAAACCCATATTAAATTCCTCCTTTAATATATGTGGAATGAATTACTTATATTGTAACATGTTACTCACAAAGATATTATCACATTACTTTAGTAGTTTCTGGTTATTGTTGTAATTAGTTTATATAACCTCATCTTAAAATCTTATGCTAATATGAAATTAAGAAAAAAGAAGCAGAGGGATATAGAATGAAGAATATCGGTTTAGTATTAGAGGGCGGAGGAATGAAAGGTTTATATACTGCAGGTGTACTCGAATATTTCATGGAAAAGAACTTATTCTTTCCATATGTAGTCGGCGTATCAGCTGGAGCCTGTATGGGAGCAACCTATTTGTCGCGTCAACAAGGGAGAAATAAGAAAGTAAATACAGAGCTAGTATCAGATTACAGGTATATATCTTATCGAAATTTAATTCGAAAACGTGAATTATTTGGAATGGACTTTTTATTTGATGAAGTACCTAATAAAATTGTTCCATTTGATTTTCAAACTTTCTTAAACTGTAATGAACAATTTATTATAGGGACGACTGATTGCGAATCAGGACAAGCTGTTTATTATAATAAAAAAGAACATGGAAATGATATTTTAAAAATCATCCGTGCATCCAGCTCTGTGCCGTTTATAGCACCTGCTGTAGAATATGATAACCGAAAATTACTAGATGGAGGAATTATAGATCCTATACCAGTTTTAAAAGCTCAAACTGATGGTTATGAAAAGAACGTTGTAATTATGACAAAGCCAGAAGGATACGAGAAGCAGCGAAATAAATTTTCTGGTCTAGCTAAAATTCTATATAGAAAATATCCGAAAATCGCAGAGAATTTAGTAGACCATTATCGTTTTTATAACGAGACGATATCTTATATGAATCAAGAAGAACAAAAAGATAATTTTTATGTAATTCAACCCAGTGTACAGCTTCCTATAAGCGGAATAGAAAGAAATAAGGAAAAGCTCGTTAATTTATATAATCTTGGGTATATCGATGCTCAATATCATTATGAAAACTTATTAAATTGGCTAGAGAAATAAAGGAGTGGTAGGTAAAAAGGTTATTTTTAATGAATTGCAGAACATGCCTAGTCTACTGTATAAACCGTTTCCGAATTGTGACATTCATAAGAAAAGATTTTAATAATACGTTTACAGAAGATGATTGTATAAGCGCTGATTTAAATTATTATTGGATGCATACAGCAGGTACTTTAAGTTACGTGCTTAATAATAATGAACAGGAGATTGTGTTTAATCAAATTAAGTGGCTAAGAAAATCGTTTTTTGAGTGGTTTCCGCAATATTGTTTTCTAGAAACAGAGATTATGAATTATCCCATTTTATATAGAGATTTCATGAATTATGAAAAGACCCGTAAGCTATTACTTTATTATCTTACTGAATAAAAATTAAAACGTACAAGTGATGCTACTTGTACGTTTTTTGTTCATAGAATATACAATATTAACACCTTGTCCATGTAGGTATTTTAACGAGAAAAAAGAAGTACATATAGAATATGTAAGAGGGAGGAGATAGAAGCTTGTTAGCTGTTTTCCTTTCAATTCATGTCCAACTCAAATATTTCGAGTAAAATTCGTTTCTAAATGGTATTATCAAATATCAAGAAAACTAATTTAGAAACGAAGAAGGGACAGGTTTAATATGGAAAACGTATCAAATGTAGATAAAGTAGAATCTATACAGTCTTTACAGTCAACAATCCGTAAACTTGAAAATGCACTATCTCAGATGACTCAAAAAGGTGCAAATACTACATTAGTGAAAAAAAGACTCAAAGCAGCTAGTATCGGCTTAGCTATGTTAGAAAGTATTTGGAATCAAGAAACCCATCATTACACCCAAGAGGATTTAGCAGACGCTCGAAATGTTCTAATTGGTTTGTTGCCATCAATTGAAAAGATTTATGTTAAGTCAAAGCTTGGGAGTCCTCAAAGAACACTGTTAGAAAGAAGAATAAAATCATTGGAACTTTCTATTCAAGCAATTGATCATCTTTCTAATCAATAACTTCTCTAAACACATAACTTACGACTACTTTTATATAGAAATTCTAATGAAAAAACTACATATAGAATACTACAAAGGAGAAAGAGAGGTGATGGAGAAGGTACCAATAAAGCGTCTGTGTTAAAAATAGGTATGGACGTGCAGTATAGCAGTCGTTTTCCTTCAAATGATTATCCATCCGGAAAGATTGAAACATATTCTTTTTATAGTTCGATTTTAAATAACACACGTAAAATTCATATTTATACGCCTCATGATTATTCTCACACTTCACATCTTCAAGAACTTCTCATTGTATTTGATGGGAATTCATTCATAACCTTCCAATCGCAAAAACACTTAATTATTTAATTTACAAAAATGAAATCCCATCTTGTATTGCTGTTGCTATTGATCCTGTCGATCGATTAGAAGAGCTAACTTATAATGATAAAATGAATGCATTTTTCAAGGAGGAATTACTTCCGTGGTGTGCATCAAGAAGCAAAACATACAACAATTGCTGGTTTCAGTCTTGGTGGCTTAGCAGCTTTTTATGCAACACTTCAAAATCCACATGTTTTCGGAAATGTGTTGTCAATGTCTGGATCCGTACATTGGAAAAAAGATGATTATGAAAATGCAATTCCTTGGATTGAAAATCAAATTTAATCAATAGATTCTAATGCGACTCATCTCTATTCTTACATAGCAGTAGGAGAACTTGAAAACAAACCTCTTTTAACGGCTAATAGACGTCTGTATAAAGCTTTAAAAGAAAAGGAATACCAAATTACTTATGAAGAGTTTCAAGGCGGTCATGATAGCGTGTGGTGGCGAGAAAAGCTATTCGAAGGATTAAGGGCATTGAATTTTACAAAAACGACACTAAAAAATAAAAAGGAGAGAGAAGCTATGAATCAAGAAGAACTAGATAAAAAACTAAAAAAGCAAGAGATTTTAGTAAAAGATGAGAAAGTTTGGTCGTATACGTATGAGGATCATATTAGTTCTATCGTTAAACAAGCAGAACAGAAAGGAGCTTTTGATAATTTACCTGGTAAAGGTAAACCTCTTAATCTCGATAAAGATCTTTCTTACAATCCTGAAAAACAACTTTATAGAACTTTAGCAAATAATCATGTTTTACCAAGGTGGATTGAGCTTTCAAAAGAAATTGACGATTTAAAAGAAAGACTAAAAGAAAATACAAATGCGGCAGAAGCAGCGGATTTAATTCGAACTATTAATAAAAAGGTTTTAGAACACAATTTACTTTGTCCACCAAGTGCGCAAAAAACGAGGGTGAAAACGGACTTTTAACAATTTTTCACAAAGCTATTTCTTGCTATATAATTAAGTAAGGCATTTTCAATTCATTACTAAAGGGAGGCAAATGTGATGAAGAATACGTATCAACTTCAAATTCCGACAGAACTAGAGCAGTATCGTAGTATTTTAGAAGAAAGTATAAAACCGTATGTTAAAGTGTCTGGAACATTAGCAGAGACAACACTTTTTGAGAGTAAGTTTGGTGGTTATCCGTATTTACCTATAGATCAAGAGCATCCTAAAGACTCAAATGGACAACCTATGATGCTACTTGCGCAGTTAAACTTTGAAGAAATTCCGCATGTTGAATATATGCCTCAAAAGGGAATGTTACAGTTTTTCGTAAGTGCTGATGATGAGCTTTATGGAGCAGATTTTGATCATCCAACAATCCAAAAAGACTTTCGAATTATTTATCATTCTACAATTATAGAAGATTTAAATAAGGTAATTACTGATTTTAGTTATTTAAACACTTTAGAATTAGAAGACTTTATCATACCTGAAGCAGCAAAACTGAATTTTGAGTTAGCTTATCAACCAGTAACACCAAGAGATTATCGATTTGAAATGATTTTTAGTGATAACATTGATTGGGAAGAAATTGTTGATGAAGAAAATAATACAGAATTAGGCGAACTGTATGATGATTTATGTAAAGATCAAGGACATAAAATTGGTGGATATCCAACAGATCCGAGAGAATGGGAAGAAAAATACCAGCAACATGACATATTATTGCTGCAAATTGATACAGACGATTCATTAAATATTATGTGGGGCGATTCTGGGGTTGCTAATTTCTTTATACGTAAGGAAGAGCTGTTAAATCTAGATTTTTCCAATGTCATTTACAATTGGGATTGTTACTAGAAGATATAAATAAAATAATAGCAAATAAAAAATCTTCCTGAAGGTGAGGAGGATTTTTTTTATGTTAAAAATAAGCGTTATGTTAACTAGGATAAGAAACAATGAGTGTAATGAAAGTCAAGCCTAAATAACAGAAATAACAACAAATAATGTGAAGTTGTAAAACGTGTGCAAATAGCAATAAATTCATAAAGTAAAACATAAAATATAATTATTAATTTATATTTTGTATAGAAATAATTTTTCTGTATAAAAAATTTCTTGTCGATCAAAAATGTTTTTGATTCGATAATTCTTAATGGATTATTGATTTGAATTTGCTGTGATGGATTTATAGCAAAATAAATGATAAAAACTGTAGAAATTCGTTTAGATAAGATTTTGTGTAAATCTCACTAAAAATCTCTGTTTCGTCTCATTAAGTATAGTTTACTTGGTTTTTGATACCCGATATCGCTTTGTTCCTATAACTGCCTATAATATATATTATGTCTACTAGTAAAAAATAATAAACTTATTATAAGTTAGTTTAGTTTGGTATACTTCCCTTTTCTTTATTTATTAATGAAAAGTTCGTTGATGCTGGATTAGTATAAATAATAATTAATAAAACATAATAAAAAGCAACTTGTTTAATTATTAAATTTAAACAAGTTGCTTTGAAATTGACTAAACTATATTTATAATTTGTTTGCTTTAGGAATTACTTTGATTTTAATTAATAATTTATCGTGAATTTTAATTTTATAATTGAACTTGTTTGTGAATTATTCGATCATCATTACAATTATTCTTTTTCTTGAAAAATATTGTATTTACGCTTTAAATGCAAACCTTTATTTTTATAAATCCACTGTGAAAATTTATTAACATTATTTTTACCACTTAGGTAAATACGATATTGTTTTTCTTTGTCAACAAAACTTAATTGGAATTTATTATTCTCAAGGATATCTTTAAAAGAATTCATAAAATTATATGATCCTCCAACAAAGCTAACAAAGTATTTATGAGAATTAACATGACCATCCCCATCAAAATACCCACGAACAAAGTGATGCAAATATTCTTCTGGTACAAAAGGAAATTCGATGTTAAATGATTTACATGGCATAATTCCGTGCATGTTCATAAGGTCGTCTTTTATTGTTTTGCTATTAATATTTAGCATATATACACCTGTTTTTTTGTTTTGGTATAGCGGCTGATTTGTTTTTAGTTCTTTTTTTATATCTTCTAAAATATAACTTTCTTTTTGTGATATACTGACGCATTGATTTTCTTTTTGTATAACGCCGTCAGCTGCTATAAATCCTAAAATATAAGCCATATTATTTGACCAAGTTTTAAAATAATTTTCTTTTATGTCATACTTTCTCTTCCAACTCCCTATAGCGCGCCTTGGGACGTTGCTGTCTGATAAAACCATACGAATATACCTTGCAGACACATTAGCAATGTGTAGCAATCTCTGAGGTGCTTTTCCCCTCTGCATATAGCTGCGTTATCTCAGATTTTGATAGTTTACATTTTGATTTCTTTTTTCGCTCTATGTGCACTTACATCCTCTCCTTCCTTTCTTTTATTAGAGACATATTTTCTTCTATAACATACAATGAAACATACGTTCTTTGTTGCGTATAAGAAGGAATTTACTAAATAAAAACAATTTACATGTACTTAATATTTGTCTTAGCTGCTGCTATGCGATTTGTACTTTATAGATACAAATAATGAATTTGACGGATTTATGAAATACAAGGCATTTTAGATGAAAGGTAAAATAATATAGTTTAAACTACAAATAGCTACAATAACAACATACGTAAATTGTTAATCGTAAAAAGGAGAACGAATGAATAAGAAATATACAAATCAAATTCATACTGATATGAGTTTTAAACCGAAAGATATTATAAGTTTAATGACGGATTACTTTAAAATAAAATCAAAGCTGCGTCCTATAAAGGATTTGCCTGTTGTTTTATCAAATAAAGATAATGAAGCGTTAGAGAGTGTTACATGGTTTGGCCATTCTGCTTCTCTTTTGAAAATAGAAGGTAAAAAACTGTTATTAGACCCGATGTTTGGAGATGCCTCTTCCCCATTTCCCTTGTTCAATAGTAAGCGTTATAGTGGTGCTTTTTCTTTAGAACGTGATGACCTTCAAAAAATTGATGCGATTATCATTTCTCATAATCACTATGATCATTTGAATTACAAAAGTATTATGCAGTTAAAAAATCGCGCAAAACACTTTTATGTTCCAACTGGAGTTGCACAATATCTTATTAAATGGGGTGTTTCACCTAGTAAAATTAGTGAGCATAATTGGTGGGACGAAATTACGTTTGATAATATTAAGTTAGTATGTGCGCCTGCAAGGCATTTCTCTGGACGTGGTATGACAGATAGAGATCGTTCATTATGGTGTTCATGGCTTATTCTTGGTCAAGAGACTAAAATTTTCTTTAGTGGTGATAGCGGTTATGCCCCTCACTTTAAGGAAATTGGTGATAAATACGGTCCATTCAATCTTACATTAATGGAATGCGGGCAATATGATCCGAGGTGGTCTGCTATTCATATGTTGCCTGAAGAAACGGTACAAGCTCATATTGATGTTAAAGGAGAATTACTTCTTCCGATTCATTGGGGTGCTTTTACGTTAGCATTACACGAATGGAGTGACCCGATAGAACGTGTTACGAAAGAAGCTAACCGTTTAGGAGTTAAAATTACAACGCCACAAATTGGTGAATCTATTACGTTAAAATCTACAGACTATCCTTTATCCGCTTGGTGGAAGGAAATTTAATTTTAAAATATAAAAAGAGCGAATCCTCTTATAAAGAATTCGCTCTTTTTTCTGTATTTAAACTTATTTCACTATATTGGATCTCCCACTATCTAATACTCTATTTGCTGGTACACTGGACATTTCAACCACTGTATTCATACTCTTATCAGTCAGTTCAATGAGTTCGTTTTCATGTTTTATTTTATTTAAATCCCACACCATCCCATGAAATTCATTATGTTGACCACTTACCTGTATAATGCTTTTTGTTTTATTTGAAGGCTGTATTTGAAGGTTTGTAAATTGATTCCCACTAATTTCATTTGGCGTAGTTACTTGACTATCCATATAAATCATATTTACACAGTCTTCTAAAGAAAAGTTCATAAAACGATTGGCATTTATCCAAGCTTGTCCGGTGCTCGGTTTTTTCGCTACTAATTTCAGTCCAGTTTCCATTCCTACAACTTTAATATTTTCGAAGTTAACAAACGAAATTTCATTTTCTTTTCCAGCAGAGTATAAAGAAATTCCGGTACCTTTATTCGTTTCCGTCCAATTGATAATATTTATATCTTTTATTTGTGTTTTGTTCCAAGTGTTATAATATTTATTTTTACCGTCTAAATAAATAACTTCAGAGTTAAATTTAGGATCGTCAATAGTTATATACGCTCCTTCAATGGATGCGTTTTTCTCTAGTTCTAAAACTCTAAAGTTTCCCTCAACTACAAATTGGGATCCATAACCAAATAATAATTTCACACCTTTTTTAACAATGATTGGTGACGTGATTTTATACTTTTTATCATCAAGCAATACAGTTTTAATTTTACTAGACTCTGCTTTATTAATAGCAGATTGTATTTTTATTGAATCATTTTCCCCTTTAAAGTTTTCTACATACAAGTTAGTACTTTTAGCTGCATAGTCTTTTTTGTTGTATTGATAAAAAGCAAAAATAATTAAAACTATACCAATGAGTAAAACAATTATTTTCTTCATCGTACTCACCCCATATCGATTAATCTATGGCTTTTATATTCAGGTTATTATTATTTTGCTTTGTATTTCAGATTACCATTGCTGCTTTGTCTATTAATCCCTTCCTCTATCCTTAATAAGCTCTTACTGGCGATATAAGATGTACTGCTGCAGATTGCTCTCCTGCTTCAATCAATATCGGTCGCATAGAACCTCCAAAACTTAAAGTAATCGTTTCTTCTTTTATTGCTCTTAAAGCATCAACCATAAAACGCCCATCGAAAGATATATTTAATTGTTTTTCACCTTGAATCGCATCTATTTGTTGCGTTTCAGATATTTTCCCAATTTGAGAAGCGTTTGAAGAAATTTTAATTGTGGATTCGTTTATGATTTCTAAGTTAACATTGTTATTAGCCCATTCACTTGCTAATAAACTTGATCGGTCTACACCTTGTAATATCTTTTTTCTATCTACGTTAATAATCGTTTTAAAATCATTTGGAATAAGGTTAGAAATATTAGGATATTTCCCTTCAATTAGTCTTGAATATAATGTAGTTGTTCCGAGCGTAAATATAATATGACTCTCTGAAAGGTAGATATATACGAATTCCGAATTGCTGTTCATTAATTTTAGAAGTTCACTAATGGTTGCGCTTGGTACAATACAATTTGCTTTTACATCTGAGGAAAGTAATGTTTCGCGTATCGCTAGTCTATGTGAGTCAGTTGCAGCGCAAATTAACTTATTATTAGATAACTCTATATGCACCCCAGTAAGAACAGGTCTAGATTCATTTTTTGCTACCGCAAAGACTGTTTGTTTAAATACTTCAATCAATTGCTCTGTCTCTACCTTGATTTCTGCATGATTGTCTATAAGCGGTACATTCGGAAACTCATCTGCAGGAAATCCATTTAAACTTAATGTGATTTCTTCTGATTGTATCTTAATAGTTTGCTCATTCTTACTTTTTATTGCGATATCACTTGGCATTTTCTTTATTATTTCAATGAAATACTTTGCAGGTACAACAATAGTTCCTACCTTTAAAATAGTTGCAATCTTTTCGTCTTCAATTGAAACAGGAATGAATTTTTCAATAAAAATATTTGAGTTACTTGCAATTAAAGTAATTCCAGATTGATCTGCAGTTATTTTTATACCAGATAATATAGGAATTAAAGATTTTGTTGATATTGCTTTGTTGACTTCTGAAAGTGCTTGAGTGAATTGTTTGTGATTAACGATAAACTCCATGTTTCCCCCGCCTTACATGAGATAATATTTTTATGAAGATTGATGAACGATTGTTCCGTTAAAAAAATAAGGTATTGTTTCTTTCTTTTGTAATAAATATAGTAAATGTTCTGGTATGCGTAAATACGGTGCTGCTATATGTAATTCCATCCAAGTAATCTCTTCGATTTCTTTTGGCCTTGATATATATGTCTCCCCGCCGATTATTTCGCCTAGAAAATTAAAGAAAATTGCATGATGATCTCTTTCCTCGAAAAAGGCTTCACTGATAGAACAAATCCCGTTTACGTTTATATGTAACCCTGTTTCTTCTTTTACTTCTCGAATTACTGCTTCTTCTAATGTTTCTCCTAGTTTAACTGCGCCACCTGGTAATGTATAATAAGAACCATTTTCCCCTTTGTTTTTTACCATTAAGATCTTTTCATTAGTTTTATCGTACAAAATCGCGTATGTAACATTAACTTTTTTCATATGTACCTCCTCTATTTTAAATAAAAGGAATTTTCTGTCTTCTATTCATTCTACCATTAACTCCTTTTAATATATATAAGTTAGTTAAGTCTTGCCTTTACCGCTATTGTTGGAGTTAATAAGAATAGGCTACTGATATAAAAAAAAGAACGTACCTTAGGAAGATTATCCAAAGTACGTTCTTGCAGTTTTAGTATAAAAATTGATTCAATTAATACTGAAATTAATAATAACCTCGCCCTTATTGCATTTGTATTTCAAATACTAACGTTAACAAATTCTATATACTTTTTAACCGTTTTTCTAAATAATAATGATTATGTCCTTTCGGATGATCTTCACTTACTCCAATTACTTTATATCCATGTTTCTTATAAAAATCAGGTGCTTGGAAACTAAAAGTATCTAAATTAATTAACCTACACCCTTTTTCAATTGCAAATTCTTCAATAAGCTTTATTAACTTGCTTCCGTAACCTTCATGCCTATATTCTTCAGAAACCCATAGAAAGTCAACGTGTACATGGTGCCAAAAAGTTATTGCCGTTACCCCACCTACTATTTCTTCTTTTTCATTTCTTACTATGAAACTAACCTTTTCTGAAGGTGTTTTTTCTTCATCTGCAAGATATTTTTGATTGTATTCAATTACTTTCTCTCTTATGTAATCACTATCTTCTTGTACCCACTGCTGTACTATTTTCATTTTAAGTGTCACGCTCCTTTTTACTTATCTATTCAATTTTATAATGAAATTGTCCTGTCTTTAATAAGTTCGTAAAGAAGCAAAGTTAATGGAATAAAAAAGAGCCCTAACATGAGGACTCTTTTTAAAATTAAGCTACTTTCCGATGTAAATGTTTTAGTTCCTTTTTCTTTTCTACATTTGGTGGGCGGATTAATATTGAAATAATGAAGGAAATAACACTTAAAACACCGATTATAATGAAAGTTGGTTGAAATCCCCCGAGTATCGCTCCAATAAATGATCCTGCAAGCGCACCAAATCCGAAACCTTGGTAGACAATCCCGTAATTTGTACTATGGTTTTTTAATCCAAAGAAATCTCCGACAATAGCTGGGAATATAGTTATATTACCGCCGAAGCAAAAGGCGACACTTGCTACACAAGCAAAATAGATTCCGTAATTTAGCGGAATAAAACTTAAAGTAAAGACTGACAATCCTATAATAATAAACGTTGCAGAGACAATTTTCATTCGGCCGATTTTATCTGATAACGTCCCAAGAATAATTCTACCTACTGTATTAAAAATTGCAATCATAGCAACGGCGTTTGCAGCGGTTGCTGCGCTAAGTCCAACGAGTTGTACACCGATATCTTTTACCATACTGATTAAATACAAACCACCCATACACGAGGTGAATAACATAAAAAATAGCAGATATACTTGTTTCGTTCGCATCATTTCACGCGGAGTATAGTCATGGTGCAATGTTTCAGTTACAGCATTACTTACAATTGCCTCACGTAAGAAGAACGATCCGATTAACACTAAAAGTAACACGATAATACCCCAATATAAGAATGCTTGTGATACACCAAGGTTATCGATAAGATTTCCGTTTATATATCTAAAGATTAAGCTGCCCATTCCATACGCTGATACAGATATACCTGAAATAAGCCCTTTCCGATTTGGAAACCATTTAATTAAATTAGATAGTGATGTAATATAAGCTGTTCCATCCGCATAACCAACAACAACACCAGCTAATAAATATAATAGTGGTAAGGAAGAAACTTGTGAACTAAGTATTAAGCCGAGTCCTAAAACAATTCCTGCAGTAGCAATAAGTTTCCGAAGTCCTAATTTTTTCTGCAATTTTGCTGCAAATAAAGTTGAGAATGATAAAGAAAAACTTGTTATAGAGAAAGTTATCGCTACTGAATTAAGATTCCATCCAAACTTACTTACAAGGGGTTGATTAAATAAACTCCATGTATAAATTGTTCCAAGGCCAATTTGAACAATGATTGTACCTAGAACAATTAGTAACGGATTTATAGAAGTTTGTTTCATACTAACTGTCCCCTTCTTTTATCTTGACATAGATTTTCACAGTTAGTATATCCATCGTAAATTGCAAGATACTGTACGGAAAATGGTAATTAAGTTCATATACACAAAAAGACACTTCATAAAGAAGTGTCTTTTGCAGGTTATATCAGATGTTTCTAAAGAAAGCTTTGTTAAGATAAGCCATTTTCGAATGCTTATGTATATATGTTATCAAATAATTTCTTATATGTGATGAGACTTAAGACGTATTTTTCATTCATCATATAGTCGGATGAAAAATTAATATTCGATTTCATCAAAATCCTTCGGCTGCGGTACAGTTTGCATATTAGCTGCATCTTTAGGATCGCTATAAATTGCATTTTGCTCTGTATTTACATCTTTTATATTTTGTTTTTTATTTTTGTTCACTTTATCTTTCACTTACAATCACTCCTTTTTGTTATAGGAGTAATTATGCCCTATTACCGTTACTAAATGTATCAGCGACTAAATTACTAAATTCACGTAAATAATATAAGTAATTATCACCGCCGTAGTTATATCTTTTGTTATACATTTTTGCAACAACTACATTATATTCAGGTATTACTAAAATAGTCGGTCCAGTAATCCCTAATATTTGATATGACCCTTTTGGAACACGTTCACCAAGTTCGCTTAATTGTGCAGGTTCATTTTGAACGAACCAAAACAAGCCATTTTGTGGTAGCTCTTTATTTACATATGTTGGACTCTGCAAACTCGTAGCGATTTTTATAACTTCTTTTGGAACAATTTGCTTACCGTTTATCACACCTTGATTTAAATGAAGATTGCCCCAATAAGCAAATTCTCTAGCTGAGACAAACAGATTTTTTTCAGTACCGTCATCTACCGTACCAATTTCACTAGTCGCGTCTTCATTTGGATTATTAACAACGTCAACTAAATTTTCATCTCGCTGAACTCTCCAACCTGTTTCTTGAAAATTAGCAGGCTTAAAAACACGCTCCTTTAACAATTCAGGAAAACTTTTGTTATATAGCTGATAAATAAGACGTGTCATCATTCTTACATTAATATCTCTATATGCCCATGCTTGTCCCGGTTCAAATTCACGAAAAATTGTCCCGTCATTCATTTCTTCTAATCCGTGCGAATGTGTTACTAAATGTCTTATCGTTGTTTTACCAAGCAATGCAGGATTAAAGTCTTTAAAATATTTTATCGCTTCATCATCAATAGAGTTTATTTTCCCCTCGTAAAGCGCATACGCTATCATTAATCCTAAATAACTTTTTCTAGCAGAAGCAACGTTGAACTGCGAAGATGCGGTTACTTTTTTATTAGTCGATGTATTTGAGTGATAACCGCTATAATGCTCTAATACGACTTTATTATTTTTTATAATACAAATTGCTGTAGCAGAACTATGATTTTTTCTTTTATATTCTCTACCCAAGAAATCAACTTATCATATGTATACAAATAAATCCCCCTTAATACACATCAAAATTACAGCATGAAAGAAAAGTATAAACAGTATTTACACCTTTCTTTCATATAAAATATTAATGATGTACTATATTTAAATAATCCACCAGTTCCAGCAATTAAAGCAACCAAAACATCCGGCACAACCTACGCAACCACCACA
This sequence comes from Bacillus sp. JAS24-2, assembly GCF_008274905.1. Taxonomy (NCBI): domain Bacteria; kingdom Bacillati; phylum Bacillota; class Bacilli; order Caryophanales; family Bacillaceae; genus Bacillus; species Bacillus sp. JAS24-2. Next base: position 2,519,724 of record NZ_CP031068.1, on the reverse strand, counting down.
TCTGCCGCCGCCGCAACCGCCACAGCGTCCGCCACAACCTCCGCATCCGCCACAACGACGTGCATCGCCTTGGATGTAATAATATGGATATTGACTTTGTTGTTGATCCCAATACACAACATTACCAGTTTGATAATCATTAAGGTTTAATGTTTGTAATTCATGTTGAAACTGATTCATTACGAACCCCTCCATTTATAAATATAAATTTCGCCCAAACGTTAAAGTTTATATATTTTTGTAAACAAAATAGAAACAAGACTATAGACTAAATGCGTACATCAACAAAATATGAACTTACACTAGGTGATGTACCTTGTTTTTTAGCCTATTTTCTTTATATCCTTGCGATGGACGTATTTACTATAAATAAAGTGATTTAAAAATTACTAATCCAACAATTTAGTAGTTCATCACTTAACTTTCTTTCTAGTAATTCCTTCACTAATGGCATTGGCATGATTTCATAATGATTTAAGGCTTCTTTATTATAATCTATCCAGTGAAATGCTAAATGAGACTCGCTAGATTTCGGTGTTAAGTCCGTATGTAAATCTTGTGACTCTACTTCAAAAATGTGGTTAATTTCATGATGAAGCACTTCTTTATCTTGCCATTGATTTTCTATGACTCCTAAAAATTGTTGTATACTACAGTTTACTCCAAGTTCTTCCCTTAGCTCTCTTATTAATGCATTCTCTGATGATTCTCCAATTTCAACATGGCCACCAGGTAAAAAATAATGATGGCCGATATATTCAGCAACTAATAATTTCCCATCTTTTATCATGACTGCTCGTACAATATGATGGAATTTACTTTTCAATTGAAATCCCTCCTAGTTATTCAATGTATAGTTGCTCAAAATAGTCATTTAGTATTGGTATAATATAAATCATAGGTGTTTCATACGGATGCATATCATTAATAACTTCAAGAGCATCTTTTACAAGTTCTCGTTTACACTTTATTTCAACTTTACATTCTTGCCCTTCGCATATTCGACCAATTTCTCCATTAAAAGGAGATGCCTCGTCTAAAGGTCTCCAATATCCTTTCACTGAACTATAGGAAAGACAATGGTCATATTCACCCGTTTTACATGCTCCAATTTTATTTAATTCATCCCTTAATGTTTCAATATATTCTTCAGGAATGAACACTTCAATTTTCACTTCAGTAAATTGCATATTTCATTTCACGCCTTTACTTCATAATAGTTAAACAAATAGACGATATACTTGCTCTCCATCATATTCATGTCCTAATGATATGAAACCATATCGTTCATATAATTTCTTTGCAGAGAGATTATCTTTATGTACGGTTAATCTTATTTCTTTACACGCCTTAAACGTATTTTTTATTAAATAAATACTTTCTTGTAATGCCGCTTTTCCATAACCATTACCTTGCTGCGATTGATCAATAATAAATCCGTTAATCCAATACATATCCGATGTCTCTATTACAACAGCATGCATAACAAAACCAACCATAAGGTCACCATCGTATATAGCAAATGGTATGTATTCTACATTGTCACCATCTGGTTTTATATATACTTTAGCAAGCGAAACTGCTACGGATGGAACAAATTTCAACTGATTTTCTTTTACTTGTAACTTTAATGTATCTTCCCAATTCTCTCTCGTAACAACCTTTAACTGGACATTCAATATTGTAAGCTCCTTTATAAAGAGGATATATTTTTATATTCAACGTAGTGAAATAATTCCCTTTTTCGACAACAGCTTATAACATGATTTTTATAAAATCTTGAATGAATTTTTGTTCATCTATTTCTAAAGCTATACGGGCTCCTTCAGATTTAGAGTTAGGGCGAAAATCAGCAAATGTTTGTCCTTTCGTATCTCCGTATGTATCTACATTCACTGTACGATGCGCAAATTCAAAAAAACTTTGGTTAACTAATCCACTTATAGCAACCACATCATGAAGCAATGGCCCTTCGATAGATGGATTAAGTTTTTGGTATGCAGAAAAATAGTAATCATACATTGGTTTCATTATCGTATGGAATGGATTCTTTGAATTAGCTTGAATATAGTCAAACACATTTGGTGTTAACACAGCTTTGTTTGTTACATTTAAAGGGAATATTAATAAATTCTTTGCTTGATGGAAAACAATTTTACTTGCTATAGGATCTCCATACACATTTGCCTCTGCTAACGGCGTAACGTTTCCTACTTCTAAAAAAACACCACCCATGAAATAGATTCCTTTTACATTTAGCATTAAATCATTCCATAAATTAAAAGCAATTGCTAACGAGGTAGATCTTCCTACATCAACAATTGTCAAATCTTTTCCGTACTTTATAAGAATCGCAGCAATACTGCCGAAATTATATATCGGAATAGATAATACATTTTCTGGAACATGGATAGGCCCTAATCCTTCTGCTCCGTGAATTTCAGGGTAGTACGTAGTAATTTCTTCTGTAAGTGGTTTTGTTGCACCACTAATGACAGGAATGTCTTGTCTATTTGCTAACTGCAAAATATACGCTGCATTATGTGCAGCATGTATATGCTCAACATTTCCGTATCCAGTTACAATACCGACAATTTCAATTTCGGGATGCAGTAAACCATACATAATGGCAAATGAGTCATCAATACCTGGGTCTCCGAAAAATAATACTTTTTCCAAGAAATACGCTCCTCTCACGAAAAAATTGAGTCATTAGTAACTATGTATATGAAAAAAGCAAGTATATCTATGCAAATTTTAGAATGGATAATGTTTTACAAAATATTAAAAAGGAACTAGCGTATGCTAATTCCTTTCTTGAGTAACCATTCTCAAATTTAATTAATTATCGTATCCTTCATAAATTGCATCATTTATTTGATTTTGTATTTTTGTATCATCAGGTACAGGTTTCCACCAATTTCCTGTAATAAATAACATAGTTAATAAATTATAACTATCACTAAAATAACTTTCTCTCTTATTCTTCATCCAATCCCAACCGCTATTTACCCACTTTTGATTATTGCTACTTGTTATACTTGCAGCAATAAACGGTGAAACAAATACAGCAGTTGAATAACTACCAATATTAGATCCATTTAATTGATAACCATCCACAATTTTAGAAGGATTTCCATTCGTTTTATTTTGAATCCACGAAGAAACTTTATCAGAAATGACTTTACTTCTTTTCTCGCCGTACATCGCATAGTCCATTACAATTCTCAATGGTACCCGACTAGCATTGTAATAATATGCATTTGTATATTCTGACTCATCTAAGAAGTCTTTAGGTGCGGGTTGTGGTGGGTTTTTTACAACGAAATCTGAAATAAGTCCTGTATTTGGAGAGTATGTATTACTAAATTGCGTATAAACATCGTACAAATTATTAATAACAGTAAGCCAAGTTTTATCACCTGTAAATTCATAAAATGCTCTAAGGTGTGACATCATCCAATCAGATGGTCTCGTATCAAGTGAACTTTTAGAATCCCAATCTCCTAAATTTAGTCGGTTATTATTTGTAACATTACTAGCTTTAATACCTTTTGTAATCATGTCTTGTGCTTCTTTCAAATAATTAACTGTTCCATTAGATCCCCACTGCTTATGAGCAAGAAGAAGAGAATACGCAATATCTAAATCTCCATCAGTAGCAGAATCAAAATGACCTTGTGCTTTTTTACTATCTGCGACAACCCATCCCATTAAATTAGGATTTTGAGAACTTTTAAAAGTTCTTGCTGTTTTAAATAAACCGTCATAGATTTTTTGAGCATTCGAATCATAACCAGCCATTAATACTGTAATTATCATCCCATACCCTTGACCTTCTGAAGTTCCAAGTGGCTTAAACCCATCTGCATCACCTGTAATCTCTCCTTTTACGTAATAACCACCAGGTAAAGAAGATAAATCATTTTTCAAATATTTCTTTTTCCAATTATCGTAGTAACTTCTTACAGAAGCATTTAAACTTTCCTGTGTAACATGATTCGGTTTTATAACACCTGCATAATTAACTTGCTGCGGAAATGGTTTCATTTCCTTTGCAGCAGCTACTTGTTGATTAACTACGGGAATAGAATTTTGTACTGAATTGTCCGTTACACTTGCTGCGAAACTAGAATTAGAAAAACTAGCTAGTCCGATTCCTACAATAGAAATACATGTGAAAATTTTTCTTTTTCCATTCATTATGTTGTCAGCTCCTTTTAAAATGCTTACTACATAAAATGTAACATACAATATTTAACTGAAATACAAAATATTATATTTATCAACATAAGAAAGAAACTATATAAAAAAGTATCATAAAATCATTATTGAATTACATTATACGGATTGATTATTTACTAAATTCCTATGTTTTTCTTTTCTTAATACTGGTATATGAGCAATCACAATTCCAAGTATAGTAATTCCGCCGCCAATTATTGAAACTAAAGTTGGCACTTCTCCTAACCATATCCAAGCAATGAAACACGCAGTTATTGGCGTTAAATATAGAGAACTTGTTGCTTCAGAAGCACCAGCACGAGATATAATATAGGCCAATGCAATATACGGGAGTACTGTTGGAAAGACACCTAAATATATAACACTCAAGTTAACTTCAAGAGGAGCTGCTAATATTTCTTGATAAACTCCGGGTAAGAAAATAAGCATACATACAGTACTAGAAAAAATTGTATATATGGTAAATGGTAAGAAACCGTATTTTTTTAAGTAAGATGTTTGGAAAACGAAAAATAGACTTTCTGAAATCGCCGCTAATAATATAAATAATCCCCCGCTATTTAATTGAATAGCGTCGCCTTGGCTAAATGAAATTAAGGCAATTCCTGCAAAACTCATTACACCACCGATCCAGCCATTTAATTTCATTTTTTCATTCAAAAAAACAGAAGCAAAAATTGCCGTCACTATTGGAGTGACTGAAATTATTAAACTTGCAGATCCAGCATTGACTGTTTTTTCGCCGTAATTTAATGCGATGTGATAAATAGTAAACCCTAAAGCACCAAATATAAAAATTGCTGGGATATCCTTTAAATCCGGTAATCGTAGTTTGTATATAAATGAAAATAACAAAAGTATAAATGAGGCGATTAATAAGCGTAGTAAAGTAAGGTGTTCAGGCGTATAAGATTCAAGCCCCAGACGAATTGCTGGAAAAGCAGTTCCCCATATAAGAATTGTAAAAGCATGAGCACATATAATGCGTAAATCCCATTTTTTATTATGCATGTTTTCTCTCCCTCCTTAATAAACCAACCATTTTTAAATTACCAATTATTTCTTTTCATCATATTTAATAGTTGATACAATGTCTTCAACCAGTTATTTATCGGAAAAACCAACCACTTTGAATCTTTTAAATTAACGAAGGAGTTTTTTATATGACAACCGATAAAAAAGTGCCCAAATATCGGCAGATAATAGACTATATGAAAGAAAAAATTGAAAACGGAGAATGGCCAATTGGAAGTAAAATCCCTAGTCAGCGGCAGTTAGCAAAATTATTTCATGTAAATCGAAGTACTGTAATAACTGCGCTAGATGAACTTATGGCAGATGGTTTAATTCAAGGACAAATCGGAGCAGGAACAATTGTAACAAATAATACATGGTCATTATTAGCAACTAATCCCCCGCCTGATTGGAGTGAATATGTAAAGGCCGGTATTCATAAACCAAGTAAGTTAATGGTGCGAGAAATAAATGAAGCAGAAGCAAATAAAACGCTTATCCATCTTAGTAAAGGTGAACTTGCACCTCATCTTTTTCCGCTCGAAACTATGCAATCTATAATAAAAAACGTCAGTGAGGAATTAGATTATTTCGGATACGAAGAACAAAAAGGTTTTTATCCGTTACGTGAAGCAATAAGCAAATACGTAAAATCATTTGGAATACATGCATCACCGGGTTCTATATTAATAGTCTCGGGTGCACTCCAAGCATTACAATTAATATCAATTGGTCTTTTACATAGAAAATCAACTGTTTTACTTGAACAACCTTCTTACTTATATTCACTTCATGTTTTTCAATCAGCAAATATAAACTTATCCGGTATATCAATGGATCATCACGGTATTTTACCTAACGACTTGTTAAAACGAATTAAATATAGTCAAAAGAATAATATTTTATATTCAATCCCTTGTTTTCAAAATCCAACGGGGATATTGATGTCCAAAGAGCGAAGAAAAGAAATATTAAAAATATGTAAAAAAGAGCAGTTGCCTATCATCGAGGATGATATTTACCGAGAGTTATGGATTGATGAATCACCTCCAGCTCCTTTAAAGTCAATAGATAAACATGGACATGTATTATATATTGGTAGTCTCTCTAAAACACTTAGCCCTGGACTTAGAATTGGATGGATAATTGGACCAGAACCTGTTATTGATAGATTGTCAGATATAAAAATGCAAACAGACTATGGATCAAGCTCTTTATCTCAAAGAGTAGCTGCTGAATGGATAAATGAAGGTTTTTATGAAGAACATGTAGCAAACGTAAGAATGCACCTGAAAAAACGAAGACAAATAATGATACGAGCTTTAAATAAATATTGTGCAGATATTGCATCGTGGGATATTCCTAGTGGTGGAGTTTTTATATGGCTAAAGGTTGTACATAACATTCCGATGAAAAAACTATTTTCAGAGGCACTATCAAAAGGAATTCTTTTAAACCCGGGACGTATTTATGAAGAAGAAGCAGATCAGTACATTCGTTTATCATATGGATATGCTTCTCCAGAACAAATGACTAACGGAATTAAATTGCTCAGTGAATTAATTCGGAAGTTAACGGCATAAAAAAATCCTCTTTTGTTTTTGGAGGATTTTTTTACGTATTTTATTTACCACAATTTCATTTCCTGCCCTAATAAAATAAGTTCTTCATAAGGATCTCCGTCAATATTTAATACTTGAGCAAAAGCAGGTTCTGTTTTTAAACCTTGTTCCTTTAAGTGAATAACTTCTTCCCTTATATGAGGATGCTGCATTAATAACATGTGCTCCACTATCATATGTCTATATGCATTTTGATTACGCACTGGCTTAGGTTGAGCAAATAATTCAAATTCAAAACCTTCGAATTCAAAATTCACCTTTATCGATTCAGTACCTTTCATTTTTTTCTTTTTTATGTTGAACCCTCTATAAGAACCATATAAAGATCTCATTTCTTGCTCAAAAACATCAAAGTTATATACTTCCATTACAATATCTAAGTCAGATTGAGGAGTATCAATTCTTATCGGGATTGTCCCGCAAAGAACGGGATTATATAAAGCTAAATCCTCCATTATGTTTAGGCTATTCAAAACATCATATATTTTTTGTTGCTTGTCATTGCCCGATTGTAAATATGTAATAGATGTAAACATGGAAGTCTCTCCTTCATTTCACGTAATACGTGTCTCACTAAACTCAAGAAAAATTTGTCCGTTTAAACTTGTTCTTGAAGTACCTTTACTTCAATATATTAAAGTGAATAAACAATATGTTTCAACTTTTCTCCTATGCTGCAATACTATAAAAATAAAAAGGGAGGAATTATGATGAGCATTTTCAACATTCTTTTAACCATCCACATATTATTTGGAACGATATGTTTAATAACTGGGATAATAGCGATGGTTGCTCAAAAGAAGAAAGGTAAACATACGGAATGGGGTGAAATATATCACGCATCCTATGTCGTTATCACCGTTACTGCCATTATATTATCCATTATAAACTGGGATAAAATCGCATATTTATTTTATGTAGCAATTTTCTCTTATGCTTTTGCAATTTATGGCTACCTCGCACGAAAAAAACGTTGGAAAAATTGGCTTCACCATCATATTAGAGGTATGTTAGGTTCTTATATCGGTGCCGTTACCGCACTATTAGTAAACGTAGGTATTCATATTCCCATAATTAATTTATTGCCGCCTATATGGTTTTGGTTTTTACCTACATTAATCGGTATTCCTCTCGTAGCCAGTGTATCAAAAAAATATAAAAAGCGTAGTTAAAATTCATTACATTTTCGTTACTTTCTGATGATTATTATGAAAAATCATACTCGATGTAATATTTTATTTATAAATTCAAGATCGTATTGCTTTAAGTTAGTCACTTAGCGCTAAATAAGAAGAATCCAATAACAGTATTGGATTCTTTTTCAAATTTCATTTCAATATCGGCTTTATGCATTCAATGATGTTACCATTTGGACCAAAAACCATCTTTGTATACTTGTGGGTACTTGTTTTATTGGTTCAGTGATAATTACACCATTATAGTTTAAGATTGTAATAACGAATGTAAACGATCCGGGTAATTCGTAAACATCCCATCAACGCCCCATAAAAGTAACTTTTTCATATCTTTTTCATTATCTACAGTAAATGGATGAACTTCTAATCCGTGTTTCTTTATTCTCTTTACATAAGCGGAATCAATATATTTATAGTTCATCCCAAGACCGATGCAGTATGTTTTATACTTTTTTATCTCTAATTCAGTTAATTGAACTGCCTTTTTGTAAGGTAGTAATTGTACTAGCGGTAAAGTAACATCTAAACTATGAATTTTTTGCAGACTTTCTTCACTAAATGATTGAATAATAACGTTATCACTTATTTCGTAGTGCTTTATAATTTCTAATAGCTTCTCTTCCATACCAGCGTATTCATCTGGTGATTTTGTTTCAATATAATAGTTTGCACCATTCCCGAACGTTTCAATAATTTCTTCTAGTGTTGGGACTTTAGCATCTTCAAAGTCTTTCTTTGCTAAACTTGGATGCTTTTCATTGAAAAAAGAACCTGCATTAAGTTTCTTTATTTCTTCTAATGTATGTTCCTTAACTAGACCCGTACCATTTGTAGTGCGGTTTACTGTTTCATCATGCATAGCTACTAAATGTCCGTCTTTTGTCATTTGAAGATCAATTTCTATATAATCTCCTTTTAATTGTTGTCCTAATTTATACGCTGCTATTGTATGTTCCGGCGCATACGCAGAAGCGCCTCTATGTGCAATGTTTTTTATATGATTTGCTTGATTAATAGCTTTCGTGTACTTACGTTCATCTACTTTATGTAAAACGAAAGTACCTAGTAATATAATGGTGCAAATGATTGTAATGATATATATCTTTTTCATAATGATGTATTAACTCCTACATGAAAGCAATTTGGATCGAATAATTTATTCAATTAAATGTCGATTTTCAAATACAGTCATTTGTCCAACAGATTGAAAACCAGCCTTTTTATAAATATTAATCCCATCAGGTGAAGCTTGTAATACGCATTGAGCAACTTTCAATTGTTTTGCTTCTTGCAGCAAGTAATTAAACATAGTGGAGCCAAATCCTTGCCCTCGCATTTTTTCTTTAGTTGCTATATCATAAATACCAATACTATCTTTTGTACATACTAATGAACCAACAGATACGACTTCATCTTTAAAAATCCCTAAATATAGTTTCATATTTTCACTATTCCATAAATCGAAAGAAGCAGTTTCATTATAAAATGTTTGCACATGTATACCTTCCTCTGATGTACCAAATAGATTAGCTAACGTTTCCCCAAACTTTTTAATTTGTCCTAACGAAGATGCTCTTTGTATCGTAAAACCTTCTGGCATTTTTATTGTTGGTTGAATTGTCTTTAAGTCTGCTACCATCGCAATATTTTGTTCTGCTTCTTTTAAGCCAAGTTTTATTAATTCGTTTTTTATAGCCTGTTCATAGCTATTATCCCAAAACCAAACACACATTGGAAACTTCTTTTTATTATAGTTGTTTATCACTTTATATAATTTCTCAATGTCTTCCGTTACATCATTGTTTAGTAAAGTAATGATATTAAATGTATCTGCAGGTAAACCACAATCTACAGCAATGTAGTCCTTCGTTTCTTTTACATTCATTCCATGTACATGACGCGCAATATATGACATTTTATATGTGAAGTTATCTATTAATAACTGTTTATAATTCATTCTTTTTTCTCCTTTCATAAAAATTCGTATTCAAATCGTTCAGTATTAAATATAACATATACGAAATGTAACTATTTCTATAAAAATATCTCTATAAATCACTCTATACGCTCTGAAAGAATTAAAAATGATATAACGTTGTCGGAATGAAAAAAGTGGTATATAATAAATATTAACATTACTAGTAATTATTTTAGGTATTCCTAGAATAAAGGAGCGATACATATGAAAATTACTATTTATTTCGGAAGTCATGAAGATCAAGATGTTCGTACTATGGACTGTCATTTAGATGTAGAAGATACAGAAGAGATTGTTTCTGTATCATAATATAAATTGTAGGGATGAACCCTCTTCCCTACAGCGTTTAAGGCACCCTTTACAGGTGTCTTTTTTGTTGTTTTTTTCGTCAAAAACCCTTTACTTTATAGCGTTTTAATAGTAAAATATAAACATACGAACAAACGTTCTTTTTATTTTAAACGTACATGAAGGGATGATTTTAACAATGGCTCCATTAAAGCGCAGAGGAAGAAAAAAGCAAGCACCTATTATTTCAAATACAGGCTTTATCGGCTCTGTCTTTATTGATACATTGGAGTTACAAAAGAAATCCTATTATTTCGCTCGTAAAAAACTTCAAATTGTTCATCACGTATTAGATGGTCTCTCTGGAGCAACAAGTGCTTTATTTAAAGAACATAACATTTCAGCATACATGTCATGTGTGTATTTACATAAACAAAAGAAAATTGGCTTTGTTCTTTCAACGAAACCATTTGAACAAAGTGATGGCGTTGCTTATTTTGTCAATTATTTAATCGAAAAGAATTTTTACGGCGGCCATGACGAAGATGTAGAATATCAAGAAGTATTTAATACAGGTTTTATTGGTGTAGTATTCGCTGATTTATCTAGTATAGATCGCTTTAATTTCGAGTTTGAAATGGGTATGCTAACGAAATTAATGAAAGATATGATTATTCCGGTTAAAGAACTCTTTTTACGCCATAATGTACCGGCTTACATCTCCACTTCTCATTTAGAAGAACAAAACAAATTAGGTTTCGTTCTCTCTGTAAAGCCATATGACGAACGCGCTGAAGCAGATTTATATTTTGAAGCATATTTAAAAGAACGAGGATTATTTATTGGTGATGAAGAAGATGAAATTGATAAGATCGTTATTAGAAAAACAGCTGAATTACGATAGAAAAGCGCAGGATTAGAATCCTGCGCTTTTTAAGTTACGTTAAACACTATAATCTTTTGAATGAATTTCTAAATTTAACTTATTTGCTAAAATTTTATTCAAAATAAAAAATACAATCCCCCCTGCAATAGGAAGCGTGTAGGCTGGAATGAAATTTAATAATAGTCCTGATATTGCAAGTGCTATTGGCTGCATTATTTTACCTAAGCTTAATCCAATACTAAGAACTCTTCCTCTATATTCTTCAGGAATCTCATTTTGCATGAAATACATTAAAGGAATATCAATTTGTGCTATCATAAATCCTAAAAAGAACATAATCATGCAATACGTAGTAACATATACCAAATTATTTACTACAATAGGTTTAAATAAAACAGGTATTCCTGAAACTATCATAAAAATTGCCAACATAAAACTTATTTTTTTCAATAGATAAGAATAAGAAAAACAATCAGTTATCTTTTTTACTAATATTGCACCAACTATCATACCTATCGGAAAAGTCCCTTGAATCATACCAAATTTCTTAGAATTAAGATTGAGAACTGTGTTAATAATGTATGGCAACGGAACGGTTACAGCAAAGCCTAAAAAGAAATTAAGAGAAATTAAAATACTAAAAGTATTTTTTAAGCTTTTCCGCTCCAATAAGTAAGAGTATCCCTCCTTTATATCTTCAATAAAATTAATTTCTCTAATTGAACATTCCTCATTTATGTTTTGCTCAAACAATTTAAAGTTAATAAACAATATGGAAATAGCCGAAAGGATAAATGAAATACCATTTATAATTATAAAAATTTTAATATCAAAGACTGCAAAAACAATCCCCCCTAACATAGGCCCTAAAATTAAAGATATAGAATCGATAATTTTACTTATAGAATTAATACTCATTAACCGTTCTTTAGTAACCATATTCGGTTTTACGGCCTCTAATCCTGTTCCAAAAAACGTTGTAAATACTGTCATAAGAAAGGTAGTAGTATAAATAATGAATAAGTTTAATCCATAATAGTTGCTTAATATATAAACAGTTATTAATAAGCACCCGCTTAGTACATCCATGCAAACGACGAGTTTCTTTTTATCAACCTTATCAGCAATGACACCAGCAAATGGATTCATAACAATCATTGGAATCGTTCCTAATATGAGCGTAATCGCAAAATGTAACGCAGATCCGGTTATTTGTAAAACATACAATCCTAATGCAAAACTATAAATTGAGCTACCGAATAGTGATACTGTTTTTGCAATTGAATATAAACAAATATTTCTTAGTTCTTGGTTTCTTTTTTTATTTTCTATATGTAATCGTAAACTTCCCATCACTTTTCCCCCACTTTTCTTTGTATTACATAAAGTGTAAATTCTCGGGTTAACCCAATATCAATACACTGTGTTTAAAAATTACTACAAAGAAATGAAAAAAGATGGGGTTAACCCCGTGCACATCAACTGAAGATATTAGTGCCTCCTACAACGATAAAAAATAAAATGATTAATAAGATCACATGTACAAATGCAAATTTTTTATTGAAATCTAAAAAATAATATGGTATCTTCTATTACGTTGATTAATTACATATGAGAATCATGTATAACTCCAAGAATATGGCTTGGGGGTCTCTACCAGGAACCAACAACTCCTGACTACAAAATGCGTCTTTTAGCGTTTGTAGTCAGGAGTTTTTTTGTTCTACGGTAAATAATGCAGAGAAGGGAATATAAAAAATGAATTTCAAAGTATTTATATTAGCTTTAGCAACGATAGCGGTAGGTCTTGTAGAGCTTATCGTTGGAGGAATATTGCCAGACATCGCTAAAGATTTTAATGTTTCATTAAGTTCTGCTGGTCAATTAATTACAATTTTCGCTTTTACTTATGCAATAGCAGGTCCTGTATTATTGATTTTCACAAGTAAAGTGGAAAGAAAAAAATTATATATTATTTCACTTTACATTTTTCTAATTGGTAATCTACTTACTTATTTTAGTCCGAACTTTACTTTTATGATGATAGCAAGAATTTTAACTGCTATGAGTACTGCTTTAGTTGTAGTACTTTCCCTAACAATTGCAGCTAAAATTGTTAATCCCGCTTATCGAGCAAAAGCATTAGGATTAATTTATATGGGTATTAGCTCTTCACTTGTACTAGGAGTACCACTAGGCATATTAATTTCAAACACATTTGGCTGGAGAATTATTTTTTTATGTATAGCTATTTTATCATTGGGGTCTATTATCTTAATTTCAGTATTTTTAGATAAAATACCTGGAGAGGAAAACCGAACTCCTTTATCTATCCAATTAAAGGCCGTTTGTAGTCTTAAACTAGGATCTGCCCATCTAGCTACCATGTTTATGTTAGCAGGACACTATACTCTATATGCTTATTTTACTCCTTTTTTAGAAAATAAGTTTCACCTAAGCCCTTATTGGATTAGCATATTTTATTTAGTGTTTGGTATAGCTGCAGTAAGTGGCGGTGCGTTTGGCGGTGTATTATCAGATAAAATAGGCGCTCAAAAAAGTATTTTGATAGTTATTACTCTATTTGCTCTAATCTTATTTATATTACCGTTTACTGCAGTTTCTATTATCCTATTTATTCCTGTTATGATAGTTTGGGCTGCATTGAGTTGGGGGCTTGCACCACCTCAACAAAGTTATTTAATCCAAACTGCCCCGGATACGTCAGATATACAGCAAAGTTTTAATAATTCAGCCCTACAAATAGGAATTTCACTCGGCTCTGCAGTTGGAGGTATAGCTTTAAAACAAGTACATAATGTCGCCAATATGGCCTGGGTTGGTGGATCTTTAGTTTTATTATCTTTAGGTTTGGCTATCTTTTCTCTTACTAGACATACACCGACAAGAGACTGTCCAGTGAGTGCTAAACATTTAGATTAACATTCTCTTTTTCTTTTCATCGTAAAAAGTATAGATAGGAATCGTCATAAATAGTCCCGTTATAAAAACGGACTTTTTATGACGGGGTTAACCCCATCTTTTTCCGAAAAATGAATATGTATAAATTTCTTCTCCTTGAACAAAGAAATCCTCGTACTTTCCCCCTCGTATCAAATAATTTGAAGTACTTTCATCAATCGATTGAAACTGTAGATTTTGGATTTCTTTCGTTACTTTTGAAAGTGAAAAATTTGCTCGAAAGTTATTTGTAATTTGACTATTTGAGCTGAAATTTTTAAATAAAATAAATAAACTTAATAAATAACAATCAGATTTAAAAAGTGGATTTAATTCGTGAAGTAAAAAATTCTCATGCTCAAAACTATAATTGCTCGTACCAAAGTGATCAATTACAATATCAACAGACTGATTTTGAATAGGGATGTTCAAAAAATCAGCACAAATAAAGAGAATGTTTCTTTTAGGATTTTTTCTCGCTAATACATCTTTTAAAAATAAAAGTTTATCTAAATCTCGATCCACTGCAATGTATAGGCAATCTTCTGGTAGTTCTTCACAAATATTTCTCAAAAAGAATCCGAGTCCCGATCCTATATCTAGTATTAATTTGTTATTTAAATCTAAATGTAATAGTTTCTTTTTCGCCCATTCCCCTTCTCTATGCATATTTTCCAAATAAGCATTATCAGTTTCATGAATATAATCCGCAATAGTATCATCAAGTGACGTCCGCTCATTTGCTTTAAATAATTTACCAGCAATTACAATTCCTGAAGTAATCATGTATTCTTCACCACAATTACAAATTAACTTCCCCTCTGTAATTTGATTGTTAGTAATAATTCCATCGTGAAGAATTAATTTTTTGCTACACTTAGAACATGCGAGTAAATGTAGTACACTTAAATCTATCCCTATAATTGAATTAGAAGTTTCATTTATTAATAATAAATCATGTAATACTCCCTTTAATTTATCCCGTTTCTTCTCCAAAAGTTCTATTTCCTGTTCCATTTTGTCATATTTTAGTTTAAATAAAGATTGGTAAAAGGTATTTTTTTCGTAATTCATAGATTTTGCTAAATTTTTATAAAAAAATAGTTCTTTAATTTCATTCAAGCTAAATCCTAAATCTTTGTAATGTAATATAAGTTCTAAATCTGTTTGACAATACTCATCAAAAAAATAGTGTCCTCCTTTTTTTTCAGGAATAATGAGACTGAGATCCATATAATGTCTAATTGTATCAATACTTATGTTATTTACTTCTCCAAACTTACCGATTTTCATAATATCCCTACCATTTAGATATTTTTTTATATAGATTTCTATTTTTATCTTTAAAAATCCTTTCACCTTTTTTATCAACATTATTTATATTGTTGTGCCTAATAATATAACATGCAACTTTTGGTTTTATGTATGTCAAATTATCAGTATTAAAATTATTAAACCTCAATAAATTTATTACTTTCTACTTAATGAAATGTACCTATAAACGGACATTATAGCATCGATTTATTGAACTATTGGAGTAGGATTACTATAGAAGGTTACATAGGGATAGCATCAGGAAAATGCCAATTTACAACGATAAGGGAATTCAAAATTAAAAAGCCCAACTTCTCTGCAAATCAAAATAGAGAAATTGAGCTTTTTAGTTATTTCATTTCTTTATTGAATTCATTAACTGGAAGAAGTATTCAGGTTTATAAGTCTTATTTAGGTTATACCATGAATGTAATGCATCTGGTGTAAATACATCTATTTTTTTAAGTACCTCCATTGCAAATTCCAGAGGAGCTATTCCTGATGCAGTAACTAAATTCACATCAGATACCGCAGATTCCAACTCATAGAACTTTTCTCCTTTATAGTTAGGACATACCATTTTAGTATATTCTAAGTTATTACTTGTATGCTTTCTAGTATCCAAGTATCCCATATTCGCGAGGGCATCAGTTGCACCACAAATTGCAGCAACAATAGTGCCAATCTTTAAAGCTTGGCCAATTCTTTCCAAGATAGGTTGATGAATTTCTTCACTCCAAGTAGTCCCTCCGGGTAAAATTAAAAGATCTTTACTCTCAAGAGTACATTCATCAAGGGAAATATCTGGTTTTATGCTCAGTCCTCCCATAGTAGTAATCATTTCTTTATTAGCTCCTACTGTAATTACTTTTAAAGGTGCTAAATCTTTTTTGAAATATCTTCCTGAGTTTAGTTCAGCAATTAAATATCCATATTCCCAGTCCGACATTGTATTAAATACATATAAAAAAGCTTTTTTTGTTTGCATCTAATAACACTCCAATCACAATTTATATAGCTATTATAATATAACTTCCCTGACAGTTAACGTCAGGGAAGTTATCATACTTGATGAAATTTTATTAATTCAGACAGAACTTCAATAATTCTATTCTTAAGACTTATTGGCTCAATAACTTTAATAGATTTATTGTACGGTAAAAGTAAATAAGGTACATATGTGTGTATCATGTCTTTTTCAAGAAGAAACACTGCTTGATTTGAAGTCCGTTCTTGTAAATAATGTCCTAAAAACCAATGTTGGCAAATATCAGCCAATACACTTTTATCCCCATTAATAACCAAAGAAATAATAATTTTCTTATCTTCTATAGGTGGAAGAAGACTTTTTATAAAAAAGTCACGTGCTGAAAAATTTTCTGGCTGGTTAAACTTATTTTCGGTTAACATTAAACTTTCAATTCGATCTACTCTAAAACTACGTATATCATTCCTAAGATGACAAAATCCAATCATATACCATTTATTATTCCAATAGATAATTCTGTATGGATCGACCAATCTATAATTTAATTGCTTTTCGCCACTTTTATGGTAAAGAATTTTTACTGAGTACCCGTCAGCTACGGCCTGCTCCAACTCCTTCAAAAAAGTTTCTACAGAGAGTGAATTTAATCGACTTATTACTTCAAGACTAGTTAAATGTTGGTTTATTTTTGTTTCCTGCTCTTGATTTGAGTATTTACTTAGTTTTGAAATGGCCCTATTTAACGCTTCACCTCCATAATATCCGGCTTCTTCTGCAAAAACAGCAGCGTGAAATAGTGAAGTTTGCTCCTCAAAATCAAAAAAAAGAGGAGCCTCTACAAAATTGTTCAATAAAGTGTATCCACCGTTATGGCCTGGTTCTGAAATTATAGGTACGCCACTAGTTGAAATTGTATCAATATAACGATACACAGTCCTTATATTTATCTCTAACTTTTCTGAAATCTGTTTTGCAGTAATTTTTTCACCTGAACGTAGCATCCATAGAATTGCTAGCATATTGTCAATTTTAGGCATATAATTTCACCTCTATATGAAACTTATTTTCTATTATATATTTCCGATATTTGGTATAACTCATCAACTGTTCCTTTCCGATAGCTTTCTATATAATGAGGCCTAGACACATTTGTAATTTCATAAGTTTTTATTTACAGTCATATCTCCCTCTCTATAAAGCTTTACTGTATAATTCATTCCTGCATGATTTTTATGGTACTTCTTTGACCGACTTTTAAACTTTCCTTATTTCTTAGCTAGTTCAATGCCTTCACGCTATCGCATACGGATAAGATCACGTTCTAATCGGTTTACACCCGCCATAACAGTAATTAAGAATTGGATGTAGGGATTATCTTCTTATAAATCTAGCCATGTATCTTTTAAGGATATTAAATTTGCCTTTTTACTCCGTATGTTATCGATTAATTCAAATAAATCTTTTGTACTACGAGTAATTCGAGTTAAGTCCGTAACATAAATGATGTCACCTTCTTGTATACCCTCTAACATTTTTCGGGGTTTATTACAATACTTTGTTTATATGGAAACTTTTTCTCGAAATTAATATCCAGTCCGATTTCGTTCAGTTGCTGAAATGGCCTTGAAGAATTCTGGTTAATTGAACTGACACGTATAATAGCATAAATGGTACTGCAAGCGTAACTAGTTTCTTTACTTTCATATTAACCTTTTCCCTTAAAACTAAAGAGATTTATACCTATGCATATAAAAAAATACATCTTTTATATACTGTTGGTTAAATTTGGATGAATATTATTTTATATTGAAAAAATAAATACGTCAAAATTATTTTAGGGAAATTATAAAAATCATATTATATATAGATTAGCAAGCTAATGAAAAAATGCCCAAAAAAAAAACGAAAAACGTGTTTCTATCTGAGAATTCATAAGAAAGGATGACGTTTTTATTTCTATTTGTATGTGTAATAAATTACACCCATTTCCTTGAGAATTTTAAAGGTTTTCATCCCCAATACCTTACGAGTTATTGTTACAGATCTTGGTTTTGTACAAAAAATCGATAGAAACCAAGAAAAAGATTTTATATCTTTTTATGTTTAGAGGAGTTAAAAAATCACTACACCTCCTTCATATACGTGTAATATACAGGGATTTATAACTGCATATAGAACATAAAAAAGAGATGTTTATATTATTAATAAAATGATATACATAAGTGGAGGGTTAGAAAATGAAAATTGCAATAGTCTGTTTCGATAACTTTACCGATATAGATGTTTTTCTACCATGGGATTTATTAAATCGTGTACGTTTAGTCGGTGGTATTTCTGATTGGGATGTCCAGCTTTTAGGAACGGCAGAAACTCATATATCTATGTCTGGCTTGCGTATTCCCATGACAGGAAGCATATCTGATATCCCTTTTGCCGACGCTGTAATATTTGCAAGTGGTAAAGGTGTAAAGGATTTATATAAAAATCAACAATATATTAATAGCATTCATGTAGATCCTCAAAGACAATTAATAGGATCTATGTGTTCTGGTTCACTACTATTAGGAGCTAAAAAATTACTAACTGGTAAAAAAGCTACTACATATCCCTCCGCAGTAGAACAGCTAAAAGAATTTGATGTAGACGTTATTGAGCAAAGTTTCGTAAACGAAGGAAATATCTCGACTGCCGCGGGTTGTTTTGCTGCTCAAGAACTATCAGCTTGGATTATAAGGACCCTACTTAATGAAGAAATGGTTGATATTGTACTAGAAACTGTTCAGCCAGTAGGAAAAGGTTTATATTTTTAATCTCAAATCAAGTCAAGAAATTGCGGTTGCTCCCAAAAAACGATAAAATAAGATTTTTGTTTCGAGTTAACACAAATTTCGTTCTAGAGTGCTATAAAAATTTAACTTGATGGTGGCGTGGTGTGCACCATTTATAAATAAAAAAAACCGCGAATTATTCACGGGTTTTCTTCTTAATAACTAATTGCTATTGTTCCTTCACCTGCATGAACCGCAAATGAAATTGGTAATGGATATAATTTAAAATCCATTTCAGGGAATGCTTGTCTAATATCTGCAATCCATTCTTCAGCTCCAGCTTTATCGTTAGCATGGAACATGTGAAGTACTTTTGGTAATTCTTTTTCAAGTTCATTTTTAATATATTCTCGACATTTTTGGATTTTACGAACTTTCTTTTCAAGTAAAAGCTCTCCACCTTTTACTTCTAATATTAAGTTAACACTTAATAAACTTCCAAGTAAAAATTGCATGCCCTTTACACGGCCACTTGCATATAGACCTTTTAAACTCTTTGGGAATACATGAAAAGGTCTTCTTTTTTCATCTACTAATGTTTTGTGTATATCTTGTAAAGTCATACCATCATTGTATAACGATTTTGCTTTTCTAATTAGTTCATCCATTGGATAACTTGTTGTTTCACTGTCTAATACCGTTAATGGAAAACCTGCCATTTCTGCAGCTAACTTCATATTTTGATAGGTTCCACTTACTTTTCCGCTAATAGCAACTGCAAATCCTTCTTCATATTCTTCTTTGCATTTTGTAAATAACTCTACCATTTCCCCAATATTAGGTTGTGAAGTAGTGACTGTTTTACCTTCGTTTAACGCATTATAAACCCTTTCACGTACACCTTCTTCACAATCTTTGTACGAAATTCCATCAATAATAACTTCGATTGGGATAACAAAGTTATCTCCTTCTGTTTTAAAATTCGCAGTTGTACTATCAGTAATCCAAGCAACACGCTTCATGTTGTTCCTCCCTTAATTCAATTCCTCTTTTCTAATTTTTCTATATATTTATGTTATGAAAAGAGAATATCCCTGTAATAGTAACAGGACTTTATTGTTTTGGCTATAGTAGATGTATATTAAATGTGACTATTTCTTGTCTATTTCACAAATAAAAAAGAAAATCAAGGAATTTGCTCGATTTTCTTGTTATCATATACTATTTAAAAGTTTCATTATCTAAAATTACAACATAATCATTCGTTAATCGGCCAGCTTCTTTTGTATAACTAACAAGCCTTTGTATATTATCACAGCAAATTTTTGCTCCCCATACGAGTAACGGTACGCCAATAAAATCGATATGGAACCTTCTAGAAAACAGACCACCAAAAGTCATTGGTAAAGGTACGGTTGGTGATGTATTAGAAAAAATAATCTTTTCATGACTTTGATAATGTTTTTGCAAGATTTCTCCTAAATGCTTCATCGCTGGTACAACAACTTTTGATGCGCCGCATCCAATCGTATATACAGGATGACCATGTTCATCTATGCCATGAAAAATAATTTTTCCCATATCTTCTGTTTTCAATTTATTAAAGTAATCTACATTCAAAATTTCTTCTTTCGTTAACTTGCGATCCGTTGGTAATTTATTTAAATGATACGCTGCAGCTAGTGAGGTAGTATGTGTTCCACCAAAATCTGTGTAAATGTATATCATATTATCATCCCTTGTTGTAAAAGTTCAATGTTAATTAGTATTACCGTTCTTAGCAATGTTAAACAAGGGATGAATGTATTTACGCTTTTTGTGTTAATTCATTATATTTTTTCCAAATATAATAACGTCTACTAATCACAGTGCCTAATGTAATACATAAAAAGGCATTTGTTACAACCATTAATGTCTGGTGCGTACTACCCGAAAACATACTTTGTTTAATCATAATTTTTGCTCCTAAAATAACAAGAAGGATTATTGTACTTACCCAATTTCCTTTTCGTAGTACATGACCTGTTTCACTATCTAATCGAAATGTTAAAGCTCTTCCCCGTATAATCCCAAGACATAAGCCAATTCCAAGCATTACAACAAACAGTAGTCCTTGCAGCAAAGTTATTTGTCCCATATGAATAATGGATTGAACTGTTACAAAACACAACAAAGCCGGAATGAGCCAAATACGGTTTATTTTCACTTTTCGTTCTTTACTTTGCATCAAAACAATAATAAGAATAACAAGTAAAATATCCATTTAGAATCCTCCTATAAACTTGTTTATCTTTAAAGATTATATTCTCCTCTTTTCATTCCATACTTGAAATACCATAGCTACTTTCAAGTGTAAGATGGAAAATGTGATTTCTCATCAGCCTTAAGCATTATTTATAAAAATAAAAAGACGTACTTTTTACTCGTACGCCTTTAATAACTCGTTTAAACTCCTATTTATCAACTAATTCCACACCTTTAGAATTAGCTTTACCCAACACTCGAATGTTAAATTTATTAATAGCTTTTAAAAAGATAATATAAATACAATATCCAACAATAGAACCTATAACATTACAGATCACATCATCAATATCAGTAATACGTCCCACTCCACTAAATAAAGACTCAATTAATTGTAGCAATTCAATACTAGCTGATATAGAAAATCCTAATAAAATTGTATTTTTGAATTTCTTATATTTATCCCATAGGATTGGTGCTAAAAATCCTAAAGGCATTAATAATAAAATATTCCCGCCTACATTTCTTACAATTAGACCAATCATAAATAGGGTATCTCCATCATAAGCACTACCAATTTGATTGATGTCTTTAATAATTGATGCAAAAGGTATTATATTGACCGAGCGATTCAGATTTTCAATATTAAAAGGAAAACCGATTGGTAAAGGGAATAAAGTTACTGAAACAACCATACAAATGTAGATCACAAATAAAAAACTTATTATTTCTTTCCACCAAATTACATGTTTTGTATTTTTGGTACCAATTAATATTCCACGTACAATTAAATAACAAATAACTCCTAAAATAATAAACACACTACCGTTAATCATATACAAATTGTTAACACATCCTTTCATATGAATTAATAATAAAAATTTACAACTATATAGTAATGTTTTCTAATTTAAAAATCCATATAATTATATATAATTGTACAGAATTACAAAAAACCCTTATTTAATAAATAAAGGGTTCCTCGTTAACTAAAATATTTTTCAAAACAGAAACAATCATGAACCCGTTTAAATTATTTTCGTATCTCTTCTTTTAAATCCATATAATTAAAAAGCTCTTTCTATTTCTGTCATTAATTTTTCAGGTCCTGCCCCTTTATTCGACGTAATAACTAAAGTTATTCCTAATTCTGGATATATAGCCGAGCGAAAACTGACGCCTGGATCATATCCCATTACATGATATTTGAATACCTTGTTTTCTCGTGTTTCAATCCATATTCCATAGCCGTAGGACTGTTTATCATTTACTTGAATGTGAGGAGTTAAAAGTAATTTTGTATATTCCTTTCCTAAAATTTCATTATTAAATAGGGCCGCCCAAAATTTCAGCATGTCTGGTGCAGTAACATATGCACCTCCATCAGCTCCTCCTTTTATCGGTATAGAGTAGGCGTTTGTTCTCCAATTTTGGTTGGTTTCGTCCTTTATATATCCTAGAGCTGTATGTCTTGGTAATCTATCTAACGAAAAATAGCCAGAATCATTCATGCCAATCGGATTAAAAATGTTCTTTTCTATATACTCCGTAAATTTAAGTCCCGTCTGTTCTTCTATTATTAATCCAAGTATGATAAAACCTGCATTGTTGTAGTGAAACTTAGTTCCAGGTGCAAACATCATATTACTTTTTTGGAATAATGGTAAAAAGTCTTTTAAGCTCTTTAATAGATACATAGGTGTTTGTTTCCAAAGATCTTCGAAGTTATCCATAATACTTTCATCAAAATAATCTGGTATACCAGCGCTATGCGTTAGTAGTTGATGTATTGTAATATCTTCATCGAAGTTTGAAAATTTTATCTCTAGACAATCTTTTAATTTTGTATGAAAAGAAATAAAACCTTTTTCAACAAGTTGACAGATGCCAATTGCAGTGAAAATTTTACATCCTGAGGCAATGCCAAATCTTGTTTGTATCGTATTGTTTATACATTCACTTTGGTTTGCGTAACCCAAAGCTTTTTCATAGACTAAGTCTTTTTCTTTTTTTACTAAAACTACTCCAGAGAAATCTATTTTCTTTTGTATTTCTTTTACAATTTTATCAATTTCATCTTTTGTTTTTATCACGACAACCACCCTTATCTTTCGGTATTGTTCTTTCCCCTTATTGATTTTTCCATATAAAGGGGAAAGAACCCTTTTATTAAATACGATAAATTGTTAATGAGAACACAAAGTTCATTTCGAATTTATCCCGCTATTTATGAGCAGTAAGACCCCTATCTCAAAATTCAGTAGAAGCAAAGAAATGAAGTGGGGGCCCTGCTGCCCGTAAAAGCCCGATTGGTGAGGGCTAATAATCAGCGGAGGATGAACACCCCCCCTGATTAAAGTTTCACTTTATTGATTCAGTAGAATACAACTTAGATTGTGATGGGAATAAAGTAAACACACACAAGACGATAGTAATAAATAACATGATCAATGAACCTACAATAACTACAAGTTGTATAGAAATGAACTGAGTCGCAACACCAGATAATATTGTAATAAAGATTGTTACTATCGCAATAACAAGTCCATATATACTCCCGATCCGTCCCATCATATGAACAGGGATATTATTTTGGTAAAATGTATAAAATCCTGTATTTGCATATGCCATTGAAAAAGATAAAATAAAGAATCCAATAGCAGCTATTAAAAATACATTTGAAAAAGCATAAATTAAATAACCAATTGCAATAAATAATGATCCTATTCCAATTAGAAGTGAAGGTGCTAATTTCTTTGACAAAATTGTATTTGTTATGGCACCTAAAATAAATCCTGCACCAGCTATACTAACTAGAAAACCATATTCACTATCTGTTAGTAGTAATACCTCTTTCGCAAACGATAGTTCAAGTGAATCAGTAGCGGTTGCTAATACGAACATACTTTGAAATAAGAAGTACACGCATACGACATACACATGTTTTCTACTAAAATTTATAACAGTGTTCCAATCTTTTTTTAATACTGTAAGAGATAATGTATTACTTGTTGTATCCGAAGCTTCTTTCTTATCAAGATTAGGTAAAAGTAATGTAATGAATCCTGATAAGAGAAATGCTATAGCATTTATATATATAGCAATCTCTGGTGTACTCGCAATTAATAAAACCCCTGCTATCGCTGGACCAATTAAAAATGCACCAGATCCTATTAAACTACGTAATGAGTTGAAACGTTGTCTTTGTTCTACTGGAATTAATTTCGTCATATACGTCATAGCAGTTGGCTCATAAATTGCACTGGCCATACTTATAAAGAATACAAATACATAAACAATCCAAAGTGACGGAAGTAAAGGTAAAATAGCGATAAATAACGCACGATATATATCGAGGTGAATCATTAACTTCCGTTTATTTAAACGATCAATCATACTCCCAGACCAAGCGTTTGTAAATAAAGTGGCTAATGGTTTTATTACATATAAAGCAGCAACAGCTAAGGCTGAGCCACCCATATTATAGACAAGTACATTCAGTGCTATTAAGTAAATCCATGCCCCTAAATTCGCAATACCAACACCGGACAGTAGTAATAAAGGATATTTCCAATCTTTAAGAAAGTTTTTCATTTTTGGCCCCCGCTTTCAAAATTGTTTTAAAACAATAAAAAAATCCCACCCCCAAGACTTTTAATCTTAGGGACGAGATTTATCATCGCGGTGCCACCCTAGTTTGTTAATATGTCACCATATTAACCTTATCAGGTACTGCATTCTAACTCATGCTTATACCATAGCTCTATAACGGGAGCTCCCGTCACACCATCCCCTAATAATAGGTTCCGATGCGCTGCTCAGAGGCTTGGTTCAATAAAGAATTTTTACTCCTTTTCAGCTAAATGGAGCTCTCTGTAAAAAATTCATTTTATTTACTCTTCTCTTCACTGCATTTGATTTTTTCCATATTATCACAATTATTTTTAACTGTAAATAAAAAATAATCAGATATTTAATAACGTGTCTCTATTAATTCATTTGTTTATTGTTTTTTCTGAAAATTACGGTGCGTGAAATTACTTACAGCTCTAAAGAAAGAGCCATTTGCATCTAGCTCCTTCCAAATACCTGAATTAATTCGTATTCGCCTCTGTTAACGGTTGTAACGGCGGTTCTAATTCTAGTTCTAGTGTATCTCCTTCATGTAAATCTTGTCCTTTTTCAATACTTTGGCTCGTTACATAACCTGTACCAGAAGTTTTCAAATCTAATTTCAAAAGCTTAGAGAAATACATAACATCACGCATGGACCAACCTTTTACATTTGGCATTTGTGCGTTATTCCCTAATAAAAATATACGATCACCTTCACTCATGACCTCGCCAGACTGTGGATATTGTTTTATTATTTTTCCTTCTCCTAAAATTATTGGCTGTAGCTTCTCTTTTTCTACACTTTTCTCTGCTGTACCCATCGATTGATTTACATAATTTTGTACTTTTAATTGAGATTGTTTCGCTGCATCAGCTATTTGTTTTTCGGTATACGGTTTCACCTTTAAATATTCAAGGCTGTTTTTTATAACAGGTTTAAATATTTCAGCAAGAGGCTGAGCTCCATACTCATCTCCTTTTAACTTTGGCTGCTTAATAGCTAAGTATACGATTAACTCCGGATCATCAATTGGAGCCATTCCTAAAAAGGAGAAAATGTAATTCTCTTTCCCTTCCATATATCGGCCGTTTTCAGGATTCGGGATTTGTGCTGTTCCTGTCTTACCTCCAATTGGATAACCATCCACTTTATACATTGTACCAGTTCCTTTTGAAGATGTTATAACACGCTCCATTAAGCTTCTAACCTTGTCCGCTGTTTCTTTTTTTATCGGATTCCCAATTTCTTTCGGTTGATTTTCCATAATAACTTCTTTATTTGTTGGATTTACAACTTTATCAACGATATATGGTTGCATCATTTTCCCGTCATTTGCTATAGCAGTAGCCGCTTGGATTAATTGAATCGGAGTTACTGTAGAACCTTGACCGAAAGAAGTTGTAACCTGTTGAATTTGCGTATTTAATAATAAAGTATTTTTACTTTCTCCAGGTAAATCTATTCCTGTTTTTTGATTGAATCCAAATTTATTCATATATTGCTTAAATTTATTTGGTTTCAGTAACTGATCTTCTAAAATAGAAAAAGCTACGTTTGATGATCTTTCAAAACCTTCATCAAATGTAATTGATCCCCATCCAAATCCACCATTATGATCTTTTATATCAGAGGAACCAACGGAATATTTTCCAGATTGAAAATATTCTTTTCCGTTATATACACCTTCATTAATGGCAGCTGCTAACGTAAAAACTTTCATAGTTGAACCTGGTTCATATGCATTTGCAATCGGATCATTTAAAAAGTATTCGATATCACCTACATTAGGATTGTAACTAGGTTTACTAGCCATCGCTAAAACCTTTCCTGTTTTTGGATCAGCAATAATGCCAATTAACATAGAAGGATCATAATGCTCTTGTGCTTTGTTCATCGCTTCTTCTAAAAAGCTATTAATTTGTTTATCAAGCGTTAAATACACATTATTCCCATTTTTAGCAGGTTCTACTTTACCTATATCATTTGTAAGCGGAATCCCCCTTCGTGTACCCACATATTCTATATTCCCGTTTGTCGAGCGCAAATATTTATCCAAACTCTTTTCAAGCCCAAACTTCCCTTCCGTATTCCCTTTATCATCTGGTCTAGCAAAACCCAGTATATAGGATGCAAAGTCTTCATTCGGATACACTCTTGCTTTTTCCAACATAAAAGATACACCTGGTATTTTTAAATCATTAATTTTTTCCTTCTTTTCCCTAGATAAGTTCCGACCAATTTTCCCAATTTCAACTTGCGTACGCCCTTCATGAAAGTTTTTTAATACTTCTTCTTTATCAATTTTAAGCGCATCGGCTAATTGTTGTGCGGTTTCATCTTTATTTTTCACTTTATCTTTTCCTTTTAAATTCACAACAACTCGATATGTTGTAGAATCTTGTACTAACACCTTTCCCGTTTGGTCATAGATAGTGCCACGATTCGCTTCTAAAACACCTTTTTTATTATGTTGTTCATCCGCGAGGTCCTTTACATTTACATTATGCACGACTCCTACTGCCTGAATATAGACTATACGCAAAATCATAATAAGAAACAAAACAATAAAAGCAATCATCATATATCGAGCGCCTTTATTCGTTTGAAGTTTTTGCATACTTATCTCCTCTCTTTTGGAATGGATTCGTACGAAGATGCGTTTTATAATTTGTAGTTTTTGTTTACGTTACTATATGTTTCGAAGTTTTCTTTTTAATTCCTTTAAAACAATACGAAACTAACTATTGTTATTTTTTGTTTTTGTTTTATTTCATTAAAATACGGTGCGTGAAATTTCTGAATATTAACTTCACCAAAACTTGATTGCATAGCACTCTAAACTCTTTTCTTATTTACTATAAAAAGTTCCCCTCTGGATTTCTAAAGGGGAACTTTTTATAAGAAAATTATGCGATATGGTTATATTTTGCTAAGAAAGGAATTCGTCTCGCTACTAATGCATACATTTTGAATACGAATTTCGCTATTGGTTCAAACATACGTGTACTTTGCATTACTAAACCGCTCGTAACAAGTGTTATGAAAGCTGCACCAAGTATATCTAAAGGATAATGAACACCTACATACATACGTGATATACCGACTAACACTGCCCATAATAGTGCGATATATTTCAGTTTTTCTCCTCTAAGAATAAATACGAAGGCGATTGAAAATACAAGTACAGAATGATCACTAACAAATGATGAATCTGCTGCATGTGGTACTAATTGATGTACATCATGTGATACAAACGGACGCGGATGGTAATATACCGCATGTATAAGAACATTTACTACTAATGCAATAATAACCGAAAGCGTCGTATATAAAACTGTATATTGTTTTCTAATTGCATTCTCTTTCTTTCCATTATTAAACCATAAGATAAGCATAAATAAAATGGCTACGTATGCAGCGCTATTTGTAATAGCAACCATTATCGTATCTAATAGTTTGGATGAATCAGCAAAATTATTAAACCACTGAAATACTGTGTAATTCATAATACTCTCTCCCTACTTACAAGTGTTCTTGATTTACACAGTATACAATACCATTATGAAAATGGGCTTAAACTTTTCTCATCTAATTCTCATTTTACTATTACTCATGTGACAATTATAAAACAAATTTTATACGCTATTTATGTATAAAGTTCATAAACCTTTATAATAAGGCGATTCGTATTTTTTTCATGTTTGGAATACATAACATGTTCATTTAAATATACTAATTGCAAAATCATATTTTTTAATTCATTTGAAGTACAATATTTCCAAATTGTTCTCCATGTTCCATACGGCTTAGTGCTCGAATTGCTTCTTCTAACGAGTAAACTTTATCAATAATTGGTTTAATTTGATGTTTTTCTATAAACTTTATCATCTCATTAAATTCCTCACGGCTACCCATGGATGTTCCCATAATATCAATTTGATTGTAAAATAGCGCGCGTAATGGTAATTCAATTTTATCTCCTGAGCTTGCACCAAAATTCACGATTCTTCCGTTTGGTTTTAATATATCAAAATATTTCAAAAAAGTTGCTGGACCTATACTATCTATTATTAAATCTACTTTTTCACCTTGTAAGCTCTCTTCCCAATTTCCGGCACTATGAAAAGAAATATCTGCACCATATTTTGCAGCAAGTTCCATTTTATTCTCTACCCTTGAAGTAACACTCACTTTTGCGCCAATTGCTTTCGCGAATAACATGGCAAATGTAGCAACACCACCGCCTATTCCCGGAATTAAAACGTGTTCGCCGCGCTTCAATCTACCTTTAGTAAAAAGCGCTCTATATGCAGTTAATGCGGATAAAGATAAAACACCTGATTCTTCCCAAGTAAGATATGACGGCTTTTCTACAACATTTTCAACTGGTACAATTACATATTCAGCAAACGTTCCATCTTTCGGCCCACCTAGCACTTCCGGTAACTCCGGTACTTCAGTAGCATGTTCCCATCCAATACTAGGATTAATAATAACTTCTGTATGTAATATGTTATCAGAAACACCGTTTCCAATTTCCGTAACAATACCTGCACCATCTGATCCTAAGATTAAAGGTAATTGCATTTCTTTTCTATTATTCATAATAAATAAATCCCGATGATTTAAGCCTGCTGATTTTAATTTCACTTTAACTTCCCCATCATTAAGTGCTCTCTCAGGTGATATTTTATATTCTACACCGTCAAACCCAGTTTTATATTGATGTACGATAGCTTTCATTATTATTCCCCCTTAATAATTTTAATGTACTAGAAATTTCGAAATAAACAAAATGATTTGATCGTAAAAAAAGAAGGAATGCAAAACGCACCCCTTCTTTGAAGGCTTATTTTATTATACATGGTAATGTAATCGTAACGATTGTTTCTTCATTTTCTTTACTCTCTATTTTAATAGCTCCTTTATATTTTTCTACAAGTCGTTTTGCAATAGACAAACCTAGTCCGTTTCCACCTTGTTTTCGACTTCTCGCTTTGTCAACTCGGTAAAACCGATTAAGAACAAATGGTAAATCGGTTTCAGGTATTCCCGTTCCATGATCTATTACACGAATTGTAACTTTCCCTGATTGTAAACTGGATTCTATGCAAATATATTTATTAACCTCTTTTGTATACTTAACTGCATTATCCATTATGATAATAATAATTTGTTCTAAGTAAGATGATGGCATTGAAACATAAGCCTCATCATCCCCGAATTTCATATCAAATTGAAAATCACTTTGAATTACTATAAAGTTTTGTGTAACATGTTTTAATACGCTATTTACATGGACTGGCTCAGCTGCTGTTGGATACATTTGTTCAGATTCAGCTCTTGATAGTTCAAGCAATTCTGAAACTAATTTATTTAAACGATCTACTTCCTTTAAACTAGATTGAAGAGATTTATCTAATACTGCTGGATCATTTTTCCCCCATCGGTTTAACATCGCTAAGTGACCATGAATAATTGTTAACGGTGTTCTTAGTTCATGAGATGCGTCTTCGACAAACTGTTTCTGTTGTGCAAAAGAAGTTTCTACTTCATCCATCATCTCGTTAAAGAGAAATGATAATTTTGCAAGCTCATCATTATTTTCTCGTACTGGAACCCGTTCATTTAGTCCATTCTTTTTAATACGTTTCATCGTATCTGTTATATTTTGAACACTTGATAATAGTTTCTTCGTTATAAGAATCCCACCTAAAAAACTAAATATCAATCCAAATATTCCAGCAATAAGCATTACCACTAAAATAACTTTTAATAAATAATCAAATGTCTCTAGGTTTTTCGTAAGTTCAATAGTGCCAGTAAACTCTTTCGTTTTAATTGGTATGCGCTTAACTAATATTCGATCTTCTAAATGCCTTTTTATAAATGACTCATCTTTTATAACCTGTTTCGGCTTTATCCACGTTTCATTAAAATCTCGTGAAACAGTAATAATCGGCCCCCCATCCATGTCAATAATACGAATCATTTGATGCTTATCAATCATATTGTTTAGAAAATCTTTACTGTTTTCAAATGTTTTACTCGAAAGGGTATCATTTTTATCTTGGAAATATGCCGCTATTTCCGTCACTTGCCTATTTATTTGTTTCTGTTCATAATCTATAGTCCACTTATTGATTACAATAAACTGCAAAGCACTATATAAGATGAACAAAATAAATACTAGTGTAGTGGACCAAAGTGTTAGTTTCCACTTTATAGGTAGATTTCGAATTCGAAACATAATATTTTTTATCATTTCATTATATATCCCGCACCACGGACTGTTTGGATATACTCCTCCTTATCTACATTATGTAACTTGTTTCGCAAATAACGAACATATACATCAACGATATTTGTCTCAACAATTGCATCATATCCCCATACTTGGTCCAGTAAAACATCACGAGTAAGTACGCGATTAATATTTTTCATAAACATAAGCAATAACTCGAATTCTTTATTTGTAAGTTCAATTTCTTCATTTCCTTTAGTTATAGTTCGAGATTCAATCTGAAGCTGCAAATCTTTGAATGTAAGAAATGAAACCTGCTTGTTTTCAATATGTTCTTCTCTTCTAAATATCACTCTCATACGTGCTAACAGTTCTTCAATTGCAAATGGTTTCGGAAGATAATCATCCGCTCCACTATCTAAACCTGTCACACGGTCCATAATACTATCACGAGCAGTCAGCATAATAATAGGTGTATTTTTAGTCGCTCTTAGTCGACGACATACCTCTAGTCCATTTAATCCAGGCAGCATTAAATCAAGCAAAATGAGATCGTAATTCTTTTCAAGTGCTGCGCTTAACCCTTTTCTTCCATCTAGTTGTATATCTACTTTATACCCTTCATATTTTAGTTCTAATTCTAGAAAATCTGCTAAACTTTCCTCATCCTCAATAATTAAAATATGTTGCAACGGTAGTTCCTCCTAGACAATTAAATGAATAAATAATCCTATTCCAAATATAATTACAATGATTTGATGCACTTTTCTATACATCATAAATTTTTCTTTCTTATTTATTTTCTGTAAATAAAACCCAACAACCCCTAGTGCGATTAAGGCTAATAGAGAAAATATGCCACTGTATATGAGTAAAATATGAGGACTCCCTTTTATAAAAAAGTAAACACCATGAGTAATTGCAACAGCTATTATAGCGTATCCAATTAATACATGAAACTTTTTTGCAAATAGATACACTTCTTTAACTTTTTTAAATCCTTGTATATTTTTCTTCTTTAAAAACACCCATATATGGCGTAAAAACCATAATGAAGCAGCGATAATAGCCCCATATTCACCAAAAGAGCCTAATTTTTTATTTAACCATTTTACATTCAAAACATTGCCGTATATAACATTAATAAATAGCATCAATACACTACAAATAATAATAGTAATGCCCATAATTTTAACACACACACGAAAATATTTATTTCTTAATATCTTCTCCATTTTATTTAATCTCCTTACTCACAAAAGCTTTGTAACAAGCAGTCTATCAAATAAAAAAGAAAAGAACATGAGAGAAAGATTAAAATAAAATGAGAATTTCAATATCACTGACAATTATTATTGATTTTTTTCAGCTAACTTTATTATGTTTTGAATAAACGGTGCTTTTGCCTTTGTATATGAAACACGATCAAAAGCATATGTAATAGCAAGCATCTCTTTTAATTCTCTATATTCTTTACGTGCCCATTCATGGCTTATTAGAAAGTCACGAAATAAAATATTGTTTCTCCACTCGTCACTATTATAAATATAAACATGCAAATGATGAGTACCTGCTCTCCATTTTCCCTTTCTAAAAAAACGCCAATTGGTTGCATCTTTTGGAACATACTCATATCCAAATTCCGATAGAACTTCAATCCACTTTTCAGTTATTTGCAATTCTGTTACGCCAATCATCATATCAATAAGAGGTTTAGCTCCTAATCCTTCTACTGCTGTGCTTCCTATATGTTCAACAGCAATTATTTCTTGTCCTAACAAGGAACAGAATTTCTCTTTTTCTTTTATATACTCTTCAACCCAGTCTTTTTGATACGGTTTAATAACAATTTGTTGATCCATTGTATTCACCTCTTTATAAGTATTTATCATTATATTTATAAAATTTTATATTGTTAGCATAGGATTTCCATAAAATATGTCGAATAGTGGAATGTACAACTTAATTATATTAAATGTGAGGTAATCTATGAAAGATAATTCCGTCGAAATTCAGTTAAATAGTGTAGCATTCCAATTAAAAGAATATCATAATTTTGATTGGCTTATTAAATTAGGGACCGTATTTGCAGTTTTTGACCAGCAAGATTCAGGTAATATAAGTTTTGGTGTAGAAAAAGATGGGCATAAGAAATTTATCAAATACGCAGGAGCACAAACAATTGCATATGAAGGAACAACGGGTGATGCTATTAAAAGGCTAAAAAATTCAGTTACTATTTATGAAGATTTAAAGCATGAATCGCTCATAAAATTAATTGATCATTTTCCAGTTCAATCTGGATATGTATTAATTTTCGATTGGTTTGATGGTGAATGTCTTCATTCGCATTGGCGCTTCCCACCTCCTGAGAAATATGAAAATCCAAACTCTCCATTTTATAAATTTAGACATTTATCTACTATAGAACGAGTTCATTCCTTACATTCCATTTTTTCTTTCCATACTTATGTAGAAAAGAAAAATTATGTAGCGATAGATTTTTATGACGGTAGTATTTTATATAATTTTAATACAAACGAAACAAAAATTTGTGATATAGATTTATACAGTAAGAAACCTTACATAAATAAAATGGGCCGGCTATGGGGTTCCTCCCGTTTTATGTCACCAGAGGAATTTGAACTAAACGCAATAATTGATGAAAGAACAAATGTATTTAATATGGGAGCAATGGCTTTCTCACTTTTAGGCGATGAAAAAGATCGTTCTTTTATAAAATGGGAAGCAAGTAAGGAATTATATGCGGTAGCGTATCGTGCTGTAAATGACAATCGAGCAGAACGGTATGCATCAGTTACAGAATTCTACGAAGCGTGGTTAAAAGCGTCTAATGCAGAAAAGATATAACCCTAAATTATTAAAAGAAATATAGAGTTTATACTATTATCATGTATATCAAGAATGATTTTATGAGCATTTCATATTAGTGTGTTCTAATTGATTATGGCTATTATTAAGGAAGACATATCAGCGATAATTTATGTCTATTTTGTATGAGTGTTAGCAAGTTCGTTTGCAAACTTGCTAACACTTTTTTGTTTAAATATTTCACAACCAAAAGGTGCATACATATGATGATCAACATATAAACCGACTTTCTTAGCACCTAATTTACATAATTCATCGATAAAAGCCTGTGTACCTGCTCGCATATCATCCATTGTTTTCACTTCTACATCAGCCACCCAAACTGTTGCACTCTTGTCACCACAGTTTCAGAAATCACGGGCTTCTACGCGTGCATCATTTTCAGAAACGACAGAATGCATAGTTACCAAAAGAAATCACATGCTGCTTCATAGCTTGTACATAACCTTTATACGATACCTCTGCACCACTTGTATGTAAAACTGATATATCATTAATTAATAGATGATAATGCATTACACCTTTTATTTCTACATCTTTTTCACGCTCTTTTATGCTACCCGTAACACGTATAACGTGTTTTGTAGTTTCCATACTTCCATCACTTTTCTAATTAACGACCTGTCCACATATCTTGCACAATTCCATTTTTAAATAATTCATATGGGAAATAACAATATCCTTTATCTCCCCAGCTGTTGCGAATAATAACCGTTTGCTTATCATCGTCATATCCAACAGCACAAACAGCATGTCCCGCTGGTTGACCATCTTCAACAATTACATCATCTGTTCCTGATACTGGAACTATACCAGTCTTTTTCACTTCTTCTGACATAAAAGATTTTGGTACAGCAAATCCAAGTACAGCAACTAATCCATGAGCAAGTGCAGCCTTTAATCCCGATAAATCTTGAATACGATGGTAGGTTCCAATTTTATAAAGTGCAGCATCTGATTCAGCCTTTGGTGATGGCTTATCTCTAAAATTCTCGGTATAAGGAAAATCCTCTTCAGGGCATACCCCAATATTTTTAAGAACCCCCATACCATCACGAACATTCGCTCCACTATCTTCCTGAATATGTCCTTCTATTTCTCGTTCATGATAATATAAAAACAAACGAGATAAGCAAGTAAATGGACGACCTGATTGTAATAATAGATATTCTCGTAACCCTGAAACAATTGCATTTGCCGTACAAGAACCTATATTCCATTGATTTACTATACCTGACATTTTAGGACGAAGATCGACTTGCGTTGGCAAATCCGCCTCATTACTAAACAAGTAACTCCGAAACATTTTGTCTCTTAAATCAACAGGGTCTTTTCTTACATTAAGGTACTTTACAATATCTTTGTTACTGGTAAAACTGAAATTTGATTCATTTGAACTCATTGTAAAAATCCATCCTTTCTTAATATCTAGATAATTCATTTCTTCTCTATACTTAACTTAAAAATTAAAAATATACCTATTTAATTTTTATTTCATTTGCATTCAATACATCCGCATGTTTAATTATTTATCTTTTTACTTATCAATTTCTATTTTCAATTTATCTCACAACTACTTGAACTCTATATCTTTTTTTCTTTCTTGTTTGATTCAATTGCTTTTTCCACTCACGTAATTAGTCTTGTAGTGCCCTCATATTTTCCTATCTCCCCCTTCCAAAATAAAAAGGACACCAATTCATTAAAACAACTTGAATTGCTGCTTTAATGAATTGGTGTCCTCTAGTTTTCTAGCCGGACTATATTTATTTCATTATACTTGTCTGTATAAAAAGATTCCTCCAAGCTTTATCTATTCTGTCTTTCTCATATTTTTGTATAACCTTTGTCCGACGAGCAATTGCTTTTTTTAGTTTCTTTTTCTTTAAATTATCCAATCCTCTCACTCCTTCTTATAAAACAGTTTTTTCCATTTTAGGCGTTTTTATTAATTTAATACTTTCTTACATTCAAAAAGCGGCTCAAATGTGAATTGTACCTATATAATTTCAAAAGGATTATTTTATTAGATTTTCAATCAAACTTCATTTCAAAATTCTCAGTTTCAGATGAACCACTAGACGCATACACCATATACTAATTTAAATGCTTCCTAGGAAAGAAGGTGAAAGCTATGCCATCTATTGTCGGAAATATGGTTGTGCAAAATAGTAACGGTTCTTTCAACTTAGGTGATTTTTATAACGTTTCTCCAAAAGAAAATACAAAAGCTTATAATGGTTCAGGTTCATCTAACGTTGCTTTTGTTCTCAATACATTTAACGGTGTTAGTGCAACAAACACATTTGATTCTGATGTTGCAGACCAAAACCAAGTTGGAACAGTCTAAATTTATTCATTTCCCTCTAACTCCTGAATAAAACCCAATATTCCGTTAATAATGTATATACAGTTTCTGATTTCCCTTCATACCCGAAGGCTGAGTAGCTAGTTTTTACTAGCTGCTCTTTTTATGTTTCACACGAATAAAATTCTATATTTCACCGATACTATATAGGACTGTAAAAAGTCAGCTTTAAATTCTTCCCACTCTAGCTCTCTTGGTCGAGGGTTGAGCAGTTAGCTCTTGCTAGCTGCTCTTTTATTTGGTTTATCCGAATAAAATTTTTAATTATGTCCGATACTATAAATGGGCTGATACAGCTTGAATTCACATTGACATCTGTAATGTTCTTTTTCCTTTCTCTGAGGACTGAGCGGTTAACCTTCGTTAACTGCTCTTTTGTATTGAGTTGATAATAAATTTTAGGTCGTATTTCTCTTCTATACCATATACTTTTTAAGTATCCAACTCAAAGTGTTACCTCCTATCTGAAAGGGCACTGATGCATGGTGCTCTTTTTTTAGTTTCTTTATTTCTACAAAATGAAATTTTTATAACATTTTTCAGTTCAAATATCCTTTCCATCAATGTACGAACAATATTACTTCTTCTTTAAGCATCTTTATGAACAAAATTTATAACCTTTACTCCACTTGGATTTATATTAAAAGTAATAGTTTCTATGCCATTCGGAGGGTTATGAGCTCCTATATAAGTTTTATATTGAACTGTAACAATAAAATTAAAGTTTTCTTCTGGGAAACGTTCAATTTTTATAATTTTTGTGTCCGTCAAACTATACTGATGATCTGGTCCAAGCTTCCTTCTGATAACTTGACTTGCATATGGTGCTAATAAAGTATTATAAGAATCATAAAACTCTTGATTATCAATATTAAACGCTTTGGTATCTAACGGATTTAAAAATAAAACTACCATAGTAATTCCCAAAAACAAACTAACCACTTTTCTTTTCAACATATACTCATCCTTAATTCATTTAGATATCCGTTAAGCTCCCCAGCATAAGAGATGACTATTCTTCATCCTTATCTAACTTCTTTTTATTCAAATAACGTTTTTGTTAAAATTTTACTTAAACCTTATTCATTCATGGTATAATCTGGATTATTTATTTTTCCAAGAAAGGCTAAAGTAATGAGAAAATAATTCGGTTTCATTTCAAATTTGTTAACTATTATCGTATTTTTTACCTTTTATAGTGATAGTAATTTAATTTATTTAATATTTGTATCACTGGTTTTAATTATTTTCGCTCCAAAAGGTACATCAAAAAAAGTCGTTATAACTAGTATAATAATTTCGTGTATTTTTTACCCTCTCATATTCGGCCTGCTTTTTATAATTGGTTGAGGATTAGCAGAATCAAAACTAAACTAATCCCTTTTTCTCAAATAACGATTTGTTAAGTTATACCCCATCCATTTTTCACACGTCTTTCCGCTAAACACATTTGTCTAGAAAACCCTATATTATTAAAAATGGTTATCGACTCTCAACTTGAAATTTTTCACTTTTGATAATGCAACCACCTACAACGGAAATATACCTTTTTCAAAGGAGGCATCTAATGTATATATCAAATAGGATTGGCTTATTTAGTTGGATTGCAACTTGCCTATACTTTTTAATTGAACCTTTCTTTATTTTCACTTCTACAGCATCTTATAACTATTTGCATCATGCAATGAGTGATCTAGGTGTAACAACCTGTGGAGAATTCACCTACGAAATAGCTACTTATGAAATATGCTCCCCTAATCACTTTTGGATGAATTTACTCTTTATTCTTAATGGAATAACATTTTGTATTGGAGTACTATATATTTCACAACATCTAGAAAAAACAAAAATTAATAAAATAGCAACATTTTTTATAATTATAATAGGAGTTTCCACTATAGTCTCAGGATTAATTCCTGCAGATGTAAACCTAATTGGACATTCTATTCTAGTTTGGATAGGTATGCTTACTGTATTTCCAGGACTATTTATTTTTGCAAAGAATCTTAAAAAAACTAGAAAATGGACATATTTCTGCTTACTAAACTTAATAGTAATAACAATCATTATCTCACTTGTTTTTCTTTTCCCTTTACCTGCAGGTCTACTACAAAGACTTTTTTACTTGGTTCTTTTCGTTTGGGGAACTGTATCAACCTACAAATTAATAAAATAAAGATTTCATTAAAACTTTTCACCTTTTAACTGGACAAGCATATAGTATTGTATGGAGATATCCACTCATAGAAATCTACCTTTCTTGTCCAAGAGCATGCTTATATGCGAGCTCTTTTTGATTGCATTTAAAGATTTCACATTCATTAGAAATGTACATACAATAATCATGATCATCTCATTATTAATCTTTTAGTATCCTTCTCGATACACATCTTGGTCATGGAGCATCTTAAAAAGCGCTCTTTATATTTGTTAATAAATAACCATTTTGTTCAAACATACACACGGTATATATTAGTTAAGCATATATTTACATAGACAAGACATAACTTTTTTAAACATGCACAATTTTTGTGCATGTTTTTTTATTTAACAAAATAACTATTTTATTATGTTTCCTAACTTACAGTAATGTCCTTAAAAAACATTCATATATATTTATCAGATGCACTTTTAAATTCCAGAGTATCAAATACTTTTAAAAGTTAACTGACCAACAATATTCAACTTCTCTTTAAAAATAACTTAGATACAAAAAAGCTACGTTTTATATAGGATAAAAAATTATCTTACGCAAAGGAGCTTGATTATTTGTGAATTACCAAAATGATAATAACCCTAACATTCACAAACCTTGCACTTGTCCATCCCCCACGGCTAACAGTTTAAATGTTGTTCAAACTACCCCATCAATAGTCTCTGTAAATTCTGCGATTCCACTAGATACCGTGGTAAATTCTAATGGTACGGCAATCTCATTCACACCACCAACAACTGTTTTACTTGAAGGTGGAAGAACCTATTTGGCAATCTATGAAGTGCAAGTTATCATTCAACCAGGAGGTAGTTCGGCAGGTATCACTATGTATCTGAATAATAATGCACTCATTGGCTCAGGTACTTCTCTAGGGTATACTGCAGGATTTACTTCTGTATCAGCACCCGCAATTTTCACTACACCTCCAGGTTTACCAAGTGCACTTACTGTTAATGTAGGACCGTATTCTAGTCCATTAAATACGTTGGGCTTAACTCTTGCTGTTTTAGCATTAACATAATAAAATGTAAAACTCTCTAAAATGATTTTATTTATCCCTTAACTGTCTATTGGGCTAGCCTCTAAGAACTCCACATAACTACATATAGAAAAAGAACATTATTTGGTTCCATAGTACTAGGTGACTCGGCTAGCACAATTGCTGAGTCACCTATTTATCTATAATAAAATAAAGTTTTTGTTTAATTTATTACTTGTTCTTTTTAATGCATTATTCTATTACAATCCATTTTCATGTTATAATTACCAACAGTACATATTTTAATAGGCACAACAAATTCCTATTATTTCTAAATGGATTAACAAATAAAAATACGTGTAGAAGAATCCAGAGTTTTACTGAATTTTTTTATGGATCTTTCAAAATCTTTTAAATCTTCCTTCATTCCTTCTTTTTAATAAACTTCAAATTTTATTACAATAACGCTTTTTTAAAATACAATCGCTTGCCTATAAACTTTGTAACCTTCATTTTCTTTCCTATGATTACAACATCCTCCTAACAACCAAGTATTGATTATATATCCCATATGAACACCTCTATTTTATTGGCATATACTTTGAAGGAAAAAACATTTCACATTAAACATATACCTACAAACTCAGTTGCTAATAATTTACCAAAAATTACTTAATATTCAATTTTTAAAAGGAGGTATTTATGAGATATAATCGAAAATCAAATTCCAAAAATCCGTGTGATAAATTTCAGCAACCCTGCTTTATTTCTATATCCGCTTGTGATCAAAGTAATTGCTGTACACCTGTTTTTTTCTCGAATTCTCAACAACAAGAATTATTACAAATAATAAATCAATTAAATCAAGCCATCCTTTCTTTTTTCACAACACCAAATCCAACAACTATACAAATACTCCAATCAGCATTACAGGCATTAAATGATTTATTAATAACAGTACAACCAAATACACCAAATAGAAATTTAGTTATAAGAACTATAAATCAATTAATTAATTCCTTACCTACCGCATCCCTCACTCAAATCTCAGCATTATTCCAATTTCTATTCCAAAGCTTGTCTTCACTTATAAGTTGTTCAAATATATCAGACCCCTTATTACAGCAAACATTCAACTTAATTCTACAAGGAATCTTAAATAGTTCGCTATTAAGTAACATCGGAACACCGGGGCCGACTGGAGCCACTGGACCTAGAGGATTTCCTGGACCTAGAGGCGCTCAGGGTTCTCAAGGTGTGCAAGGAATTCAGGGGCCGGAAGGACCAGAAGGACCGGAAGGACCTCAAGGTGTACCAGGGATTCAGGGACCAGAAGGGCCTCAAGGGCCTCAAGGACCTCAAGGTGTAGAAGGAATTCAGGGGCCGGAAGGACCAGAAGGACCTCAAGGACCTCAAGGCGTACAAGGAATTCAAGGACCACCAGGACCACCGGGGCCGACTGGTTCAGGGACCGGAATGGGAATTCCTGGACCACCGGGACCTACTGGGCCTCAGGGTATCCAAGGGATTCAAGGACCGGAAGGACCGGAAGGGCCCACTGGCCCTCAGGGTGTACAAGGAATTCAAGGGCCGGAAGGACCATCAGGAGCCACTGGACTTCAGGGTGTGCCAGGAATTCAAGGGCCGGAAGGACCACCAGGAGCCACTGGACCTCAAGGGGTGCAAGGAATCCAAGGGCCGGAAGGACCACCGGGACCTACTGGAGATTGTGATTGTCCACCAGGACCTACTGGACCGACCGGACCTACTGGGCCAACCGGACCTGCATGTAATTTCCTAGTATATGCTACAAATGCAGGACTCATAGATGACCCTACAAATGATACAGTATCTGTAATTAACACCGGAACAAATATAGTAGTTGATACAATTACTGTAGGTAATGCACCACTTGAAGTAACCGTTTCACCAAATGGAGCTCGTGCCTATGTTACTAATATTTTTTCTAATACCGTTTCCGTTATTGATACTGCTACGAATACTGTTATCGCTACCATTCCTGTTGGAACTAATCCAATAGGTGTAGCTGTTTCTCCAAATAACACAACTGTTTATGTTGGAAATCATGGTAATAATACGGTTTCTGTCATTAATGCGGCAACAAACACAGTTATTAATACTATTCCTGTTGGCATCGCTCCACAAGGGATTACTGTTTCCCCAAATGGTGCCTTTGCATATGTTGCAAACGAATTAAGCAACACAATTTCTGTCATTAATACTGCTACCAACACAGTTATTGCTACCATCCCTGTTGGTATTCGTCCTAGAATAATCGTGTTTACACTAGATAGTACTCGTGCGTATGTCACGAATCAAAACAGCAATACGGTTTCTGTTATTAACACCGCTACCAATGCAGTTATTAATACAATTAACGTAGGTACCGAACCTGTTGGCATAGATATTACACCGGGTGGAAACCTTATTTACGTT
This sequence comes from Bacillus sp. JAS24-2, assembly GCF_008274905.1. Taxonomy (NCBI): domain Bacteria; kingdom Bacillati; phylum Bacillota; class Bacilli; order Caryophanales; family Bacillaceae; genus Bacillus; species Bacillus sp. JAS24-2. The sequence goes on along the minus strand of NZ_CP031068.1, from coordinate 2,477,449 downwards.
GTAAATAAAGTTAGCAATAATGTATCGGTAATAAATGTGGCGACAAATACTGTGATTGATACAATTTCTGTTGGTTTATCCCCTGATCAAGTAACCATCATACCTGATGGCACTCGAGCATATGTTACAAATCAAGCTAGTAATACTGTTTCCGTTATTGATATTGCTACGAATACTGTTATCACTAATGTCCCAGTAGGTGTCGCTCCAACCGGAATAGCTACTGGAACTATTTGTGAATAAAATAAAGAAGTGAAAGCCACAGATAGTTTTTATTAAAATTGATAGTATGTGATATTCTTTCTTTAACTACGTTCAAACAACCAGGATAAACCTTTATATTCTGTTAATATTCTTTTCTGTTTTGTCTTACAGAACCTGCAGATCAGCTAGCTGTTGTTAGCTGATCTCTTTCTATAAAACTCAAATCACATACCAATTAATTTACTAACATTGAATTTTTTAGAATTTAATAATAATATTTACCTATAAAACCATTACCCTTATACAAAGAGCTATGAGCCTTTCCACTCATGACTCTTTTTTTACGATTTTCACTTCACATCTACGCGATTTTGACTAGCTTCTCGACTAAATCCGTCTGGGTATCTTTCTAAAAATAATCATTTTATCTTTTCAGTAAACTTAGTATCTACACGATCAACCTTACCGTTTATCTAAACCGCGACTTGCTCAACAAATCCGCTCATTGGTGGATTGACTACTGTTACATTTTCGTCCTAAACTATTAAAAGTTTGTTGCTACTAACATCAATTTCTACTTTTTTCATATGTCCATCTACCTTTTACTACCACATGTACTCAACAACATCAGTTTTAAAAGCCACTTCCCAAATAAACTCTTACTGGAATTACTACACGACCTAGCTCGTCCACTTTTCTTGAAACACCTGTTTTTTCATACCTTACTTTCCTTTAGTATTTTTATATTTATTTAGAATCTCATGCAAACGTTTCTTATTACCAATCAGTTCTGCTTATCAAGATTTAGATTTAATTAATTGTAATAAATCAGGTGGGGGGTTATGCAGAAATGCTTTCAGGGAAAAGTTTTATAAGGAAATAAAAAATGCAGCAGTGAAAAAATTAAAACTCGTAATTTAAGACATCCACACGCAACTATACTATTGAAACAAGGAGTTAATCCTAAAATTATCAGTGAGGGATTAGGTCATACAGACATTTCATTAACTCTTAGGATTTATTCTCATGTTTTACCGAACATGCAGGAAGAAGGAGTAAAAAATTTTGGTAAAAATATCTTTGGATAGCTAACGTTTGTAGAATGTTTGCATTTTATAACAAAAAGCCAAACTAATCTTGTATTAACAAGGTTTATTCACCTTAACATATGTTATTATGTATAATACATATGTTAAGTAAATTCAGAATAACGAGGCAAATATTATGGACTTTGTTTATATTAATCAAAACGTATTAAATAATCTTCTATACATTTTATGTAGTATATTTGTTTTTTATTTCATATATGATAGCCGGCACTATTTAAAGAAATATAAAATACTACTGATTACCCTTTGTTCTAGTATCCCGCTTATTTTATGTATGCGATACCCTATCTATATGGATGAAAGTTGTATTCATGATTTAAGACAAATTCCGGTCATAATAGGTACGCTTTATGGTGGATTCCCTGTCGGTATCATATTGTTTACAATTTTATTAATTACGAGATTTTTATTTTATGGCTTTAACATGCTGACAGTTGTTGTTTACGGAATAATGTTCATCGTTACAGCACTCGCATCTTCAAAATTTAATACATATAATAGAAAACTTAAAGTAGCTTTTTCCATGTTTTTAACCTTTTTCCTAGCAATATTTACAACTTTAATTGTATTAACCTTATCAGATTTTGAAGTGAATAATTTGTATATTATTTATTTCATGGTATTACCGACTACTTTAATGTTATTTATTGTTTATATAAATGAAGTTATTAAAGATGCTGTATTAATGCGCTCAAAATTAATTAAAATGGAAAAAATGGAGATTGTTAGCCAACTCGCTGCAAGTATATCGCACGAAGTAAGGAATCCCTTAACGGTTGTAAAAGGATTTACACAGCTTTTAAAAACACAAAATTTAACTCCTGAATCAAGAGACGAATATATTAAACATATACTTGAAGAGTTAAATCGTGCCCAAGAAATTATCGATGATTACTTAACGTTTGCCAAACCTGCTCCAGAAAAACTAGATCAAATTTCAGTAAAACAAGAGTTAAATCGAGTTATTAATATGATATTGCCATTGTGTAATATGAATACGATACATATTACACAGGATTTTTCTGAGGCAACCATTGTTGGTAATAAACAGCACTTTCAACAATGTTTTTTAAACTTAATCAAAAACAGTATTGAAGCAATGCCTAATGGTGGTACCTTAAATATTTCCTCATCTATCAATAATAGTAAAGTTGAAATACGAATTGAAGATAGCGGAGTTGGAATGTCACAGGAGCAAATACATCGATTCGGTGAACCGTATTTTAGTACAAAAACAAAAGGAACCGGTTTAGGTACAATGGTTGCTGTTAAGATTATTGAGACGATGCATGGAAGTTTAAAAATCAGAAGTATCGTTAGTAAAGGAACGACTTTAACGATTACGTTCCCGAAATATAGTAAGAATACGCATTAAAACAAATAAAAAAGGAGCATAGTCGCTCCTTTTTTATTTGTTTCGATACATAAGTATCTTCAATGTTTTTTTAGTTTACATTTGTGAAGACTAATTAAAAATTAGTATCCTCCGCCCCAGCAGCTGCATCCTACAATTATTAATAGAATGAATAACACAACTAATAAAGCGAAACCTCCACCAAAACCACAAGAACCACCGTAACTCATATTTTCTCCTCCTTTTGGTTTGAAAACTAATAGGTAGTTGATCATTTTAACTGGTTCGTATTATACATTATGTGTATATCCCTTTTTTGAGCATGTCTACATAAAAATAAGTAAAAGCACTCGTTTAAAGAGTGCCTTAAAATGGATACCAAAAGTTTTGAAATACGTTTAATTTTAAATATACCGCAACAATAAATATGAAAATACCGGCAAATAAAGCGATGAAATCTTCACGTTTCGCCTTACTTGTATAAAACCATGTACGTTTATCCTTCTTTCCAAATCCTCTTAAATCCATTGCATTTGAAACCGTATCTATTCTTTCTAGAGAATGAATGATTAGTGGCCAGAAAATTAAAACACGGTTCTTCATACGAACCCATAAACTTGCTTCTCCTTTTTCAAAAGCCACTCCTCTCGCTTCTTGCGCGTGTTTAATAATTTTATACTCAGACTGGATGTCAGGAATATAACGTAGTGCAATATTTATTGCATAAGTAATCTTATAATGAATACCAAGTTTACTTAAGTTACTTACAAATTCACTTGGATCTGTCGTGTAAATAAAAAGAAGTGTAAATGGTAATAACGTAAAATACTTTAATGAAAGTGTAGCTGCATAAAATAATGTTTCATATGTAATCGTTGCATATCCAACATGTAAAAACGCGGTATATGATTCAGTTAATTCAGATCCATGAGTTGGTGTAATCAATAAAATCATAACAGAGTTTAATAAACTAAATGTAAATATGACACTAAAAACAATTAAAATTTTACGAAATGGAATTTTAGCAATGCTGAGCCCGATACACCCAATAATAAATAATATTAGCAACACCCGAAAATCAAAAAACAAAAAAGTAAGCGTCATACAAAAAATAAATAAAAACAATTTCACTACCCCATCCATACGATGAAAATATGTACTATGCACCTTCCTCCCTCCTATTACTGTCTAAATAAAGCTCCATAAATTTTTCTGGACATGCAATCCCACTAAATTTAACAAGCTTGTTTAAAGAACTCTCTCTTAAGTTGGCTCTTTGTAACGTTTCTTGATCGCCTAATACATCAAACACTGTATTATCCGCAATAATTTTCCCTTCATGTAGAACTACTGCACGGTCTGTATATTCTAGCGCGAGATTCATATCGTGAGTGATAAAAACAAATGAAATTCCCTTTTTAGCTAGGTTTTTAATAAAAGCCATAAATTGTTTATAGTGATAATAATCTTGTCCCGCTGTCGGTTCATCTAATATGATAAGTTTAGGATTTGTTGTTAATACAGATGCGATTGTTAATCTCTTTTTTTGCCCATAGCTTAGTGCTTGAATTGGCCAATTACGAAATGGATATAAACCACAAATTTTTAAAGTTCCTTCTACTCTATTCTTAATTTCTTCCTTAGAAAAATTATGTAATGTTAATGTAAATGAAACTTCTTCAAAAACAGTAGGCTGTGTAATCATATGATTTGGATTTTGCATCACGTAAGATATGATTTCCCCACGTTTACGAATAGACCAAGAACTAATATCTTCACCTTTTAACAAGATTTTCCCATTTTTCATTTTGTTTATGCCTATAAGACTATGAGCTAATGTTGATTTCCCTGCTCCATTATGTCCTAACAGTGCCACAATTTCTCCTTCATATATTGAAAGGTTTACATTTTCTAATACTTTTTGTTTATTAGAGTATGAAAATGATAAATTCTCCGCTTTAAGTAATTCCTTGTTTTTAGTATTCCCTTTTAATATGACTTGTTTCTCCATCCACTCTTTTATAACATTGCTTACCTTTTCTTTTTGAAGGTTTTCCATTGGATATATTACGTCATTATTACTATCAAAATGTAATCTCTTTAATGCTTCGATGTAAATAGGCTCTCTTAAGCCGATACGTGGTAATATATTTGACGCTAAGATTTCTTTTGGTGTTCCTATCGCAATGACTTTACCTTCATCAATTAATATAACTTTGTCTAAATCCAGGTTTAAAATTTCTTCTATTCTATGTTCGATAATAACAATCGTTTTATTATATTGTTCATGTATATCTTTCATAAGTTTTATCGTATGTAAGGCGCTTAGTGGATCTAAATTAGCTAACGGTTCATCGAACAATAATATATCCGCATTTGTTGTTAATAAACCCGCTAGAGAAACTGTTTGCTTTTGACCTCCTGATAATTCATGTGGACTTTGTTTATGAAACGTATGCATCTTCACCTTTCTTAATGAGTCCGAAACAATCTTTTTCATGTCATCTTGCTTTACACATTCATTTTCTAAATAAAAAGCTACATCTTCTTCTACTGTCAGACCAATAAATTGAGCATCTTGATCTTGCAAAATTGTTCCTACCTGTTTACTTTGTTCAAAAATACTTCCTTCCCTCGGGTCTTTACCGGCAATTAAAACGTTACCTGTACTATTCCCTTCGTAAGAAAATGGGATTAGCCCATTTATACAATGAGCTAATGTCGACTTTCCTGAGCCACTTCGTCCAGCAATTAGCACTTTTTCCCCAGGGTATATATGAAAGGTAATATCACTTAAAGTAGGCTGCACAGCATACCTATATTGAAAGGTGAATTGTTCAAACGAAATAATTGGTTGCATGTTAACATCCCTACTTTTCAATTTTTAAATGTGTATGTTTCTTATTGGATTTCGCCAAACCAATTGTAAGTGGCAATCCAAGTACTAAGAAAACGATGACATCGGAAATTGTTGCTCCTAATACTTGTATAACAATTTTGTCAAATGGTTCTCCCATCACAATAATATCGAATGCCCCAGCAAATATAATAGCAATGACAATACCAACTAGCCCAGTAATTGCTAAATAAGAAATATCCCCCTTGTTAAATGACCCGTTTTTCACACTAAAACCAACTCTTTTTTGAATAAGCCCCATTGAAAAACCAATAATACCTGAACTAATAACCCAGCCCCACCAAATACCCCAGCCAGCAATCGTATCTGTTACGGTATGACCGATAAGTCCGATTAACAGTCCTGCCACTGGACCAAATAATGCTCCAAAAACAGTTAATATAGCTAATGCTGGTTTAATAAATGTATTCGGTGCAATAGAAAATCCCCAAAGTCCTAATATCCCGTATAATGCTGCTCCAATACCGATTGCTACTACTAACTTTGTTGATAATTTGTTCATGACAATTCCCCTCTCATATTAGTCAACTTTTATTACTCTATATTTAATTTAAAAATGAATTATGCATCGACACTCCCTTTCTATACAACAAAAAAATGACCTCTTACATAAGAGGTCATTTTCTTTCACGTTCAAGAATCCTCTTATCTTTCAAAAAACACATCGTGTCCTCTGCGGAATTAGCACCTTCCTATAAAATTGCATAGGGGTTGCTGAGGTTTCTTAGGGCCGTTCCCTCCACCTCTCTGGATAAGTATTAATTTGTAATTCGTATTATGGCACTAAAGAATGTAAATTTCAACACTTTTCTTACTATTTTTATTTTTTTGTTAAATAGATCATTTAAATCATTGTATTCTTATCGGAATTATGAAATAATAAATTCAAAATCGTTTCGGGAGGAATGCATTATGAAAGTTATTGGTTTGATTGGAGGATTAAGTTGGGAATCTACATCATTATACTATAAACATATTAATACACTTACACTCTCTCAATACGATCAAAATGCAAAGTTAGTTTTATATAGTATGGACTTTGGTGAAGTAACTACTTTATTACAAAATCATCAATATGAAGAAGTGAAAAATGAACTAGTTACAGTTGCAAAGAAAGTTGAAAAATCTGGGGCTGAATGTTTATTAATGTGTTCAAATACCGTACATCTATTTGCCGAGGAAGTAGAACAAGCAATATCTATCCCGCTTCTTCACATTGGTGATGTAAGTGCTAAAGAAATGGTAGAACAGAGTATAAAACGTATCGGACTATTAGGAACAAAACAAACGATGGAGCAAGATTTCTATAAATCACGATTAGCGAAATATAACATTGAGACAATTATCCCAAATGAAGAGGAAAGAACCTTTATCCACCATGTCATATTAGATGAATTAAGTAGAGGGATCATTTCAGAAACATCTAAAGAAAAGTTATTACAAATTACAAAATCATTAATTCAAAACGGCGCTGAAGGTATATTATTAGGCTGTACTGAAATACCTTTACTTATCTCCCAAAATGATCTTACTGTTCCCGTTTTTGATACTGCTTTTTTACACGCAAATACTGCTGTGCAATTTGCTGGATAAGAATATACAAGCATAAAGGTGAGAACCTCTATGCTTGTATACAGTTACGACTATTTATCCCGCTATTTATGGGTAGTAAAATCCCTACCGATTAAAGTTTTACTTTATTTAAAAGAGATTCAATAACTGCAATTGCTTCTTTTGAACCACCACATTCTAAAAAGCTATCATTAAGTTTTCTTATACCATGTTTATACTTTTCATTTGAAAGAACATCTGTTACGGCCTCTTTTAAAGTGTGCACATTAACATGTTCTTTCAATAGTCTATGTGCCGCTTCAAGCTCAGTTAATCTTTGCGCTATCATTGGCTGGTCTTTATCATGCGGTATTATTACAAATGGGACATTATAATGAATGGCATCGTGTACGCTATTCATACCGCCATGTGTAATAAAAACATCTGCTTCATTTAATATTTCTGATTGAGGTACGTATGGAGCAATTATAAAATTATCTGGTGCTTTCTTAATTTTAGAAATATCATTTCTATCACCAATTGCCATTACAACTATCCCATCAAAATCTGAAAAAGTATCAATACAAGTATTAAAGAATGGTTCGAGTCCTTCAAGCAGTGTTCCCATTGAAATATAAATAACTTTCTTTTCTTTAAGTGATTCCAGTGGAAACTTTATATTTGTTTTACGCTTTGAAATACTTGGTCCAATAAAAATGTTATTTTCTCCGAACGATTCCTTATTAGGTTGGAAATAGCGACTTGTGTATACGAGACAAACATCACCCTTATTATTCATAAATTGAAGATTATTCTTTGGTTTTACTCCAAATTTATGTTCCATCTGATTTAGTAATTTTTCAGAGATTTCCTCTGGTTGGAATGGCATATCTGCATTTGGATGAAAAGGTAATGTCTTCAAAAATTCTGGCGGAATTAAAAATATAGGTGAGGACACTACACCTGGAACTTGTAAATACTCCTTTACTAACTCTCCTGCGCCAAATATATCATAAATTACGAAATCAAAATTTATACTTTCACATAATTGTTTCGTAATTTCTAATATATATAAAGAAGTTTGAACATGCACATGAAAGAAAGCATTTAACCCAGATGAGGTTTCAGCATCAATAGAAATCTCTTTTAATAGATCCGGATGAATATGTACAGTAGCTCCTAAATCTTCAATTCTATCCTTAAAGTTTGCCGTTGTAATATAATGTACGTTATCCCCTCGTTTAGTAAAAGCTTTTACTAAATTTAATGTAGGGTTTACATGTCCCTCTGCTGGAAAATTAACCACTAAAATATTTAGCACTTATTCCTCACTCCTTACATTTCATTGTTTTAATTAAGCATACTGTTATTTGTACAAGTAATCTTCCCCTAATAGTCCTAATATGCTTGCTACATTATATTGATAAATAATTTTCAGTCATCAACATAAAAAAAGCATCTACCTATGTAGATGCCTAACCGTGATAAGGAGTGTTCTGTGAGGTTAGAACAAGCTTTTCTGCTTGTCCTATGCTATTAATATATGATTGATTTTATAAAACGTGAATAGTTAATAGAATTATTTTATCCATTTTATATGATCAAATGGATAAAATACCATTTCTACTTTACCTATTATATTTGACTCATCAATAAGTCCAAGTGTATTCCTACTATCTTTACTATGATTACGATTATCACCTAACACAAATAATTTATGCGTAGGAACTTTTATTTCTCTAAAATTTGAAAAACGATTGGATACTTGTGACATATCTAAATGTATATACGACTCATCACGCTTTTTACCGTTAATAAATACCTCATCCTTTTTTAGTTGTATATTATCCCCCGATAATCCAATAATTCGTTTCACATAGTAAGTAGGCTCGTCTTCTTTTTTTATAATGACAACATCTCCATGATGAAAAGACGATAAACAGACATTTACCTTATTAACAAGTATATAATCTTTTTCATTCAAAGTAGGTTGCATCGAAATTCCTTCTACCATACAAAATAAAAAGGACTTATTAATAAAAATAACCCCTATTATAATTAATATGTAGCTACATATGTTCCCCCAATATTTTAGAATAAACAGCTTCATATATACCTCATTTCTAATCTATCCCCAGATAAAAACGCCTCTAGTTTACAGGAATGCTAGAGACGTTTCGTACATTTTAATTCTCTTTAGAGGCATCTGTTTTTGGCGCTTCACCAGTTAACCGCTTATTTTTCAAATCAAAATAAGCATCTAAAACTTCTTTTCCAATATCGGAGTTAATGCCCGATTTATCATTTTCAACCCACGGTACTACAACAGAAAATACTACTTCTGGATCATCATATGGCGCATATCCAGCTAATGTTAAGTTATAACATTCTCTACGATCGCCTTTCGCATTTCGCCCAATTGCATTTTCTCCACCATATACAGTTTGTGCGGTCCCTGTTTTACCAGCTGGTTTATATGGTGCTTTTTGGAACGCTCTTACTCCTGTTCCATCTCCTTCTTGAAATACTTTTCTAAATCCTTCTTTTACTTGATTAATATATTCTTGTTTCATATCGATTCTATTTAAAACAACGGGTTCTATTGATTGTACTACTTTACCAACCTCATCTTTTTGAACGGTTTGTTCTCTAATCTCTTGAACAATTTGTGGTTTCATTCGATATCCTCCATTTGCGATAGTCGAAATATATTGTGCAAGCTGAAGTGGTGTATACGTATCATATTGCCCAATAGAATAATCTAATAAGAAACCAGGCTGATTATCTTTTTTTCCAATTTGCCCTGCAGTTTCATTTGGTAAATCAATACCAGTTTGTACACCTAGTCCAAATTGCCTGAAATAATACCTCATTTTATCAAAATATTCTTGTTTAATATCTAGTGAACTATTTTTTACATAATCCACGCCAGCAATTTTTAATGCTATATTAAACATATAAACGTTTGAAGAAACTTGTAACGCTCTTAGATCGTCTATATCACCAAAATTTTTCCAAGACTTCTTTTCCTTAGTTCCTTTAAACTTCATAGGTGCATCATAAAAATGTGTTCCAGGAGTTATTGCATTTGTTTCAAACCCTGTTAACACTGTCGCACCTTTAACCGTTGATCCAAGCTCATATGAACTTGTCAGCGTGCCTAAAGCATAATCTTCTACTTCCATTTTCCCGTCTTTTTCTACAAGCCTTTTCCCAGCCATTGATAATACTTGGCCATTTTTAGGATTCATCATTACTACGAAAGCACGGTCTAACATTGATTCTGATCCTTTATATTGTTTTAATATTTTTTCTATGCTCTCCTCTACTTTTTTTTGCAATTCCATATCTATTGTTAAAGTTAAATTTTTACCGCTTTTTCCTTCCGAAACCGTTTCCGTTCTAATAGTATTTCCTTGTTTATCAGCAATGCTTCTTACTTCTTTTTTTGTACCATGAAGTACATCTTCGTATTGCTGTTCGATATAACTTTTGCCGACCCTATCATTTCGGCTATAATCACGCACTAAATAATAATCTAATCGTTCACGTGGCAATCCTTCATCAGCATTTGAAACGTTACCAAGGACAGAACGGAATAATCCATCATTTACATAGATTCTCTCCCAATCAACTGATGCGTCTACTCCTGGAAGGTTCGCTAAATTTTCACTAATCACCGCATATTCCTGTTCACTAACGTCCTTTTTAATAATTTGAGGTGCCATTTGAAAACCTGAGGTCATTTTACTTTTAATAGCTAACACTTCTATATCTTTAGCCGTTAGTTCTTGAAGATTTTTATCTGTAACGCGTTTCCTTTTTAAATCTTCTATTTTTTTGTCTAGCTCTTTTCCGGTAATATCCTTATCTCGGAACTTATCTATTTCTTTTTTTGATACTAAGTCTTGAGCCAGTTCTGGATTCAATTGCATCCAAAAGTCTTTCTTATCAGTCTCAGTTAACTTATCTATATCTTCTTGTGGCATTTCAATAATATCTGCAAGTTGTCTTGCTGATTTTAATATTTCTTCTTGTTTTACACCTTTCACCTTTGTATATGTAATCGTACGTAAAGACTTATTATCAACTACTGGATTTCCTTCACGATCAAATATTTTCCCACGTGGTACAGAAAGGCCCACGGTTGCATTTTCTCTCTTCTCTAATTCATTTTTATATGTTTCTCCATCAAAAATTTGCACTTTCCCTAACTGAATAATAATGCCAGAGAATAATAAAAATACACAAAGGAATAAAATATTTAACCGGAGAGGTACTACTCTACCACTTTTCTTCTCTTGCTTTTTCACCTTGTCATAATCTCCTCCTTACAATATTTCAAATAATAATCACATTTCTATATTAAAAGTAATGTACAATTTCTATACATTGCTTTGTACAAATATTAATATAATGTTTAAAACTTAATAGAAATTAAAACAAAGGTAAAGAAAAGGTAAAGTTTACTAAATTAAATATAAAAAATACCCAATAACAAAAAGCTTAGTTTTCACTAATCGCTTTGTTATTGGGTATTAATTGATTTAAGAATTACTACTAGTGCGTATTGCTATACATTTGTCGTCACAATTAGAAAGAGATTGTTTACTTAGTACTTTCGGTAAGTAAATAGTTACTGTTGTCCCGACACCAACCTCGCTCATGATACTAATTGTCCCTTGATGACTTTCAATAATTTTATAACTTAACATTAATCCAATACCAGTCCCTTTTTCTTTCGTACTATAAAAAGGTTCACCTAATCTCTTAATTCTTTCTTCAGGTATTCCTATTCCTTCATCTATTACATGAATGATGACACCATCATCATTTATTTCTTTTATGTGAATTGAAATTTCCCCACCATTTGGCATAGCTTCGATTGAATTTTGCAAAATATTAATAAATACTTGTTTCAATTGATTTTCTGAGCATTCAATAATTATATCTTTGTCATCCGTAAATAGTTCAACTTGAATATTTGTCATAATTGCTTTTGTATTCATTAACGATACGACATTTTTAAAAATTTGATAAATATTTTTCTTTTCTGTATTTATCTCATCTGTTTTAGCAATTGCCAGAAATTCTTGCAGGATCGCTTCTATCCTTTCAATTTCAGAGAGCATAAGATCAAAATATTTTTCTTGATCTTCTTTATTAATTTGAAATAACTGTATAAAACCTTTAATTACAGTTAAAGGATTTCTTACTTCATGAGCCACGCCAGCTGCTAATTGACCAATTGCTGCAAGCGTATCTGATTTATTTAGCAATTCTTCTGTCTTTTTTCTCTCTGTAATATCGCGTACAATAATCATAATTTTATCATGTAATAATGGTAAGCACCTAGCCTCAAAGAAATCAATACTTCCATTAAGTGTGAGTGGATATTCTACAATTACATTCGTTCCTTTTTCCTTCACTTGATTAATGGCTTCCTGAAACTGCTGTGCTACTGAAGATGGTAATACTTCGTAAAACTTTTTTCCCATAAAAGCTTCTGCGGGTACGTAAAACTTTGTAGGAGATCCTGCCTTGTAATCTATAATTGTGCCATCATCTTCTGTTAAGAAACATAAATCTGGTAAAGCTTTAAAAATTAATTCCAGTTCAGATGTTTGTTGTTTTAACTGCTCTTCTATCGCTTTTAAATGTGTAATATCTACACCAACAGCCCAATAACTATATCCTGTTACAGGAAACTGTTCTGATATATTCGACCACATTATTGTTTTGATTTCACCATTTTTACATGTTAAGTGCATTTCCCAATCTCTGAAATTTTTTCCACAAGTTAAAAATTTCTTTTGTATTTGATGGCGATAATTATAATCAGGATACAATAATTGCAGTGCATTTGGATTTCCAATTATTTCTTCAGCGGTATAACCTGTTACAATTTCACATTCTCGATTCCACAAAACAAAATCTCCATTACAATCAAGCGCATCGACCATAACAGGCATGTTTTGTAAAATCGTATGTAGTTCCTCCTCTTTCCGAGAAAGCAACGTTGTACTTTTACTTTGAAATACTTTTATTGCGCCATCTAAAATTAAACTTGAGAGCATTTCAAAGTATTTTTGACAACTGAAAATTTCACTTTTTTTGGACCATACAACAAAAGATCCTAAATGTTGATTGTATAAGAAAATGGGGATTTCAATCTTTGGAAGTTTACTCTTTTTTATCTCATTCATTCCGAATGAAAAAACACATTCTTTTTCAGCATCAAGAAGTTGATGTGATATATTAGTTAATTTATAAAATTGTTCTGCCATGGTTTCTATTGTACTCACATCAATAAGTTCCATTAGCCGCGAATTCATTCCTTTTTCACCTCAATATGTAAAATTAATACAAATCTAAAATTCATACTTCTCCATTATACGAAGAAAGCTAGTGTAGGTATATAGCTGTAGAATAATTATTCGAACAAATTTTATTTTTCAATTAAAATAAGAAAAGAATATATATACTGAATATACCTTTAATTAGTATATATTTCGTTGATTCCTCACTTATTGTCTAGTAACTTGAATTCCTCCTTACATTCACTGAATTTTCACTTGAGAGTCATACACGTTACTAATAGCGGTATAAACATGCAATAAGTATAAAGTTCATAAAATATTCACAATTTTTATGAAAAATATAAACATTTATTCCAATATATTCTATATAATAAAATGTAATAAGGCTTCTATGAATCTCATAGAATACCTTACCCCTAATAAAAAAGAAAAAAGAATCCATTTGGATTCTTTTTTCTTTTTTAATTACATTACATATTTATATAAAGCATGTGCCACACCATGTTCTTCATTTGATAACGTTTCGTATTTACACATTGCTTTTATTTCTTCTACTGCATTCCCCATTGCAATTGATATGTTCGCTTTTTCCATCATAGAAACATCGTTTAGCCCATCACCTATCGCTACAGTGTTTTCAACCGGAATATTAAGATGTTCTGCTAAAGTATATAATCCATTCCCTTTTTGAGCATCTCGATGATTAATCTCTAAATTGTGCCAATATGAAGATGTAATTGCTAAATCTGTATTATGAAGAAATGTTTCTTTGAGTTTTTTTAATTTCTCAATTTCATAAGAAAATGGTAATAGTTTATGCACATGTATATCTGTTTCTACAATTGGTTTACAACTTTCCGCACTATGAAACGCTGTATGCTCAAGATATAATGCTGCGATTGTTTCTAACTCTTTCAAGTCGAAATTTTCTTTTGAATTCTTCACATGCTCAATTTCATTACGTACACTCTCTACTCCATAATCCGGTACATACACACCTTTATCAGTATAGAGCTGATAATATAAACCATTCTCTTCAAGATATTCTACAATTTCAAGTGCCTGCATATTTTGAATTGGATATCTCTTCATCATTTTTTTATCTTTATATATAAGAGCACCATTTTCCGCAATGATTGGACACTCTAAATCAACTTCTAACAATAATCGCTCAATGTCAACAATTGAACGTCCTGTACAAATTGCTACAACATGGCCAGCTTCTTGACATGTTCGAATTGCTTCTGCATTTTCTTTACTTATCATTTTATTCCCCGAAAGAAGAGTTCCATCTAAATCAATTGCGATTAATTTCATTATTTCTTCACCACTTTCTATAAATACACGAGTTCTAATTAATTATTAGGTATCGTTTTCATACAATCCTCGTGAGGTACTTCTTATTTATAATTTATGAAAAGCGTTTCAGGTCAAGAAATAATTAAAAATAAAATCCAAAGCTTTTCTTTTTAAAAAAGCTTTGGATTTTAAACTATGAATTATAACTAATGTATTTTGTCTCACACATGTACACATTTTTTTCTTCAGTTGGGATATATACTTTAAACTTTTCTAACCGTTTTCCATAGACATGAATCGTAATAACGCTTTCATTTTTGCTAATTTCAAGAATATGACAATCCGCTGGTGGAATTACTTTATCTGTTTCTCCTTCTCCCAAATAAAGATTTCCTGTATGTGTTAAATAAACAAGTGAATTTCCAAGTTGTTTCGTTTGTATAAAGTTCTGCACCATAATCCTTCCTGAAAAAACGCCTTCTACTCCCCATGTGCCGTCATGATCATGTAAAGGTGTAGATTGTCCATCTTTCCATACGAGAGCTAGTACTTCAAAACGTTTGAGCGGATCTTCATACAATAAATGTCGTGCATATTGAGTCAAATTGGCCTTCTGTTTATCTAACGGAAGCCATGTTTTCTTTTCTAAAAGTTCTTCTAGTAACTTTTCAATGCCACACACTATTTCTTCTTCAAATAAACCGTTTTCCATAAGATCTGTAACACCTTTAATAAACTTTTGAAATGATTTACTTCCATTACAAGTCAACATAAGAATCCTCCTCTACGTTTTATACAATTCCATATTAAGGTGATTACCGAAAACTCACAATTGAGAAACAAAAAACAAGATGCAAATGTATGCACCTTGTTAAGATTTTTATTTAGCTTTCAATCGAATAGGTAAGTATTTTAATGTTTGTTCATTTTCCAATATACATTTTTCTAAACAGAAAGATGGAGATAGCTCTATTTTTTCAAAAGCATTTATAAAGGTAGTTAATGCAATCTCAGCCTCTAAACGTGCAAGTGGTGCTCCTAAGCAAAAGTGAGGACCTTTCCCAAAGGTTAAATGCTTTTCATTTCCTGTTCGATGTACATTAAATTGAGAGGCTTGTGAAAATTTTTTCTCGTCTAAATTCGCTGCACTAACCCACGCAACAATCATCTGATCCTTTTTCATTAAAGAACCAAATATATTTGTATCCTCTGTAATCCTCCGGGCTAATGTAACAGGAAAGCGATAGCGTAATACTTCCTCAATCGCTTTTGAAATTAAGTTAGGTTCTTTTCTTAACTCTTCATAAATTCCAGGTGAATCTACTAAAAAGCAATAAAAGCTATTAATAATTAAATTTGTAGTGGTTTCATTCCCAGCTGCTAGTAAACCTAATGAAAAGGTTACAATTTCTTCATCGGTTAATCTTTCGCCTTCATATTCAGCTCGAATTAAATCAGAAATGATATCATCGGTTAAATGATATCTCTTTTCCTGAACAATCGGTAGAAGGTATGCTTTGAATTCATTTAATGCTATCCCTTTCTCAGCATCCAGATCATTAAACTTTTCTTTACTATACGGCATAAATAAAATATCAGACCATTCTTTAATTTTTTTACGATCTGTTGTTGGGACTCCTAATAAATCAGAAATAACGGTAACAGGTAAAGGTGCAGCAAACTGTTCAACGATATTAACTTCACTACATTTTTCGATATGTTGTACAAGTTCATCTGCGATAGCCTGTATTCGAGGTTTCCACTGTTCTAAACTTCTTGGAGTAAATGCCTTAGAAACAATGGAACGTACATTGCGATGTTCTGGTGGATCTGTAGAGTTTATATTTATTCTAGTTTCTAAAGGAGGGATTGAGAATTGTCTGCGCTCCCTTCTACTTGAAAATAAGCGATAATCTGATAAAACACGATTTACATCATCATATAAAAAAACATTCCATACATCCTGCTCTTCATCATAATGAACTGGGTGATTATCCCTCATCAAACGATACCATTCATATGGATTCCATAATTCTTCTTTTGTTTTTAGCTTTGAAATTTCATGAACTAAAATAACATTTTCAGGTGAAGCCATAGTTCTTTCCTCCCTTTTCTTTTACAATAAAAGTGATAGGTCGGCAGTTCAAAGTTGTATAAACTATCATATGTTATTTTAACATATACTAAAGGCGATTTTTCATTAAAGAACTTGAGAAATATATAAGGGGGATTTTTATGTACGTTGATATTTTACTACTAGCAGAATTAACGACCGGACCAAAACATGGATATGAAATCAAAAAAAATGTTCAAAATCGTTTAGGTGAGAATTTTGAATTAAATCACAACATGCTTTACCCTGCCCTTCGGCGCTTTGAAAATATGGGTGCTATAACGAAAAAAATACATAAACAAGTTGGAAAACCAAACCGAAATATGTACGATATAACAGAAACAGGAGAAGAAATTTTTTCTGAAATGTTACGAGAGTTTCCCGAAAAACTTGCGACAAATAATGCAGAATTTCTTGTTCGTATCGCGCTATTTGAAAAACTTGAATATGAAGCTAGAAAAGAGATTTTGACTGTACGTCAAAACGTACTACATAGTCAACTTACCGCTATTCAGTCTCTAGAGGTTACCTCAGCCTTTATTACTGAAGTCATTGAATTTAGTAAATCACGAATTGAACATGAATTGAGTTGGATTATATCACTTATGAAGAAAATATGAAAAAATAACAAAAAAAGCTAAAATTAATGAATGAAAATGATATTTATTATCAATACTATCATTAATAAAAGGGCAACCACGATTTGGCTACCCTTAAAGAATTTACACTTCTGGATCAAATGTTTTGCAATCTGTTTCTTCCGTTGTAGATGCATGTTTACCTTTATGACTTACTACGTAAATTGCCTCTGCACTACATTTATTACCGTTCGCCCAAAATTTACAGTTGTTTACTTCACATAAAACGTCTTGTGCCATAGTATCACACCTCCTTGTTCTATTATCATTAACAAAATTCGGAGGTATGATACTATTTGTCATCCATTTTTCATTCCCTTTTTAGCTTTCTTAATGGTTCAATATCTCCGCGTACAATAGCATCAATATTTCCAGTTATTTTTTCAATATCAAAATGCCACCATTGAATTTGCAATAATTCTTGAATTATTTCATTTGAAAATCTCTCTTTTATTTTATTTGCAGGGTTTCCACCAACAATTGTATATGGTGCGACGTCTCTAGTCACAACAGATTTAGCTGCAATGATTGCACCATCCCCTATTTTTATTCCGGGCATAATTGTTGTATCCATACCAATCCAAACGTCATTTCCTATAACTGTATCACCTTTATAAGGTAAATCAGACAAACTAGGTGTATACTTCTCCCACCCATTTCCAAATATATTAAATGGATATGCCGAAAATCCATCCATCCGATGATTGGCTCCGTTCATAATAAAGTTAACTCCAGATGCAATACAACAAAACTTTCCAATAGTAAGGCGATCTCCAAGAAATTCATAATGATGTAATACTCGATCTTCAAATGTTTCTCCATCTTTCGCATCATAATAAGAATAGTCACCAACAAGTATATTAGGTTTTGTTATTATATTTTTTATAAATTGAACGTTTTGATTGCCTTCAATAGGGTATTTAACATTGGGATTAGGATTCATTTTGTATAGCACTTCCTTTACCACTTATTTCACTTTCTACCGCTATTACTGGCTTTAAATTGTATATAGGTAAAATAAACAATAATCCAATTATAAAAAGTAAAGCCGTCCCTTCATACATCATACTTAATGAAAACATCTCTTTTAATGAGCCAGCTATACTCATCGTTACTACCATTGAACCGGTAAAAAGCGGACTTAAAATACCATTTACACGACCTATAAAATCGGTATCGCTATTTTGAATAATAAGCGTATTAATACCAATTTGGATACAAGGAAGAGCTAAACCACTAAAAAGCTGCGCTGTAAGTGTCACCCATAAATTTGTAGAATATCCTATAATGCCAATACCAATTGCTTGACCAAGCATACCGATAATTAACATCTTTTGCGGAGCAACGTTTTTCGCAAATACCATTGCTAATACTCCGCCAACAATCATTCCCGCACCATTTACTGTTAGTAGCCACTGTAAACTCTCTTTTGATAATCCTAACTGCTCAGTCACAATAAATATACCTAATGGCTGAATTAATCCTATACCTAGTCCTGCAGCCATAAAACAAAGCCCTAGCAAAGTTAATGCTTTTTTCTTTTTGACATACTTAATACCATCCTTCATCTCCTGCAACAGAGTGATATCCTTCTTTTCTACGTCGTTTTCAAGATCTTTCGGAAGGAATAACAATACAACTGCCGCAAGTAAAAACGAAATACCTGTTATGATGATTGAAATATAAATTCCAAAACTATGAAAGATAAATGTCCCTAGTATTGGTCCTAATACCATAAATATTGCAAATATCGTTTGATATATAGACATTGCTAATTGAATTTGTTCCGTTGATAAATGTTGTTTAAACAACTTCATTCCAGATGGTTGTGAAAACTGTGAAAGGATTGCAGAGATGAGTGTCACAAAAAACACAATTTTCCACGTTCCAAACATAAGCGTAATTAATACAGCGAATACTGAAATGGAACTTAACGTTTCACACCATATCATTGTCTTCTTTGGCTTCCACCTATCAGCAAAAGTACCGCCAATAAATGAAAAAATAAAAATTGGAGCGAATTCAGCAACTGAAATCATCGAAATAGCAAAAGCATCACCTTTTGTCATTTCCATTACATATAGTAATACCGCAAAGTTTCGAACCCATATTCCTATTTGTAAAAATAATGCTGATGCTAAAATCCCTTGAACAAACCGATTTTTTAATACTTGTGATACCCCATTGTTTTGTTTCGTTACTACATTTGTCGACATAAAAAAGCCTCCTATTTCATGTTCTGAACAGGAGGCAGCACAAATCATATAAAAAGACTATATATTCGCAGAGCGAAATACATCCCTTTTCTATAAATGTACAGACTAACCCTATTCAGAAGAATATTTCGTTTTTTAACGAAGATCTCTTACAAATAGAATTAGTTGATCATTGGGATGTTTTCACCCTTCCGTTTCGAATTTAAATAACACATACATACTCTATGTAAATCATTTTCGATGTATGCATGTCTCCTTTTAACTATTCTAGAAAGTTAAAGGCAATTCCTCTAAAGAACGCATTAAATAGTTACCTTGCCATTTAATTTCTTCACGATTCCCTTTTATTTGTAGTTCAGGCATTCGATTAAACAAAGTAGTAATAGCAATCTTTGCTTCTAACCTCGCAAGTGGAGCGCCTAAACAGAAATGGCTACCATGACCAAAGGCAATATGACGATTATTTTCCCGAGTAATATCGAATACTTCTGGGTTTTCAAATACAGTTTCATCACGATTTGCAGAAGCTAAGGCAATGACAACCATATCTCCTTTTTCGATTGTTCGGTCGTGAATTTGAAAAGGTTCCGCTGCCCATCTTGCAGTTGTAACCTCAACTGGAGAATAATAACGCAATCCTTCCTCAATAGCCGAATCAATTAGTTTTGGATTATCTTTTAATAACTGTAATTGATTTGGATTTTCAAGAAGTGCTAATACCGTATTTGTAATTAAATTCACTGTCGTCTCGTGTCCTGCTACAATTAATAGCATTATCATTGAATATAGTTCCCGAGCGCTAAGTTTATGCCCTTCACTCTCTGCAAGTATTAAAGCACTCACTAAGTCTTCTTTTGGCTCTTTTCGTTTAATATCAACTAAATATTGAAGATATGTAATAAACTCAGATAGTTGTTTTTCGGTCTCTTTTATTTCTTCAGGTGTTTCTGGTGATGCAATAACAGCATGAGACCAAATTCTAAATTTCGCTTGATCTTCTTTTGGAATACCGAGCATCTCACTTATTACAATAATCGGTAATGGAAATGAATAATCATCCACAAGATTTAATGTACCTTTTCGCTCTATATCACTTATCAAATCATCTGCTATTTTCTCAATTCTTTTGTCTAATTGTGCAATCATCTTCGGTGTAAAAGCTTTTTGAACTAAAGATCGTAAACGACTGTGGTTAGGTGGATCTGAATTTAGCATATGTGTTGTTAAGTGGTCACTATTATCAACGGAAAGATACATGTTCTTTATATCTTGAGAAAACACATTTGTCCAATCTTTTTTTAAACGATTATCTTTTAAAAGTGGCAGAGCATCTTCATATCTAGTAATGAGCCATTCTTTACCGATTTCAACTTGGTTTACAAATAATATAGGTTGTTTTTTTCGCGATTCTTTATAAATTTCATACGCATCTTCTTTAAACTGAGCTGAAGCTAAATTAATGCCATCCTCTATGCTTAACCCAACTTTGTTTTTCATTGACATTGTATTCCCTCACTCTCATTTGTTTTTGAAAATCAACCCAACATATGCATTATACTCTAATAAAAACGTGAAAATTGTAAATTTTTAATCAAAATCTTACTTCGTATATTGAAAAATAAAAAAGTGAGAGAGTAAAATCGTTTCACTCTCCCACTTCTCTTTATGCGAAGCACATAAAATTACTAATTTGTTGATAGCGATAACTTACTTTACGACGACGACCACCTTGCCACGTGTAACCTGACACTCCATTTCTTCTCACTTCAGTCGGGAAGAACCATAAATCTCTTCCGAAAGGACCAGGACGATGTAAGCGTAAATAGCCCCATCTTCCTAGACAGTTACACATCCATGATTTCATATTACCTGGTTGTGCTGGAGAAGCAAATGTAGACGGTAACGACGGCGCTTGTGACGGAGGTGGTGACGTTGGAGCATCTTCTGCATCATCTGGTCTGTAATCTTCTTGTTCAATATCTCTCACTTCATTTGTAGGTTCATACCCGTAGTCATGTGGATTATAATACATCGCTTGATCATATGGATAATTTTGTTGGTTATACATATTAACAAATCACCTTCTTTTCATTCATTACCTTTACCATTCATATGTGATATGCCCTCTCTGGGAAGCTTATGTATAGCCCAAATTCAACTTAAAAAGCTCGTATTATTAAAAATACGAGCCTTTCAAAAATAGAATGTGTTTATTATTTCCTTAACTTCACACTATAAAAACGCATTTCATCTAACGAACCTTCAAATTCAAATACTTCTTGTTTAATTAATTGTTTCAAGCGATATTCTAAGAAAGTATCTCCAACTAACTGTTCAACAAGACCAAGTGCTTCACCAATTACTCTAGGAGCTTTAAGGAACTCTCGATCAGCACCCACACTTTTCGCGCATTCAATTATAAATTGATCAAAATAATCTTCCTGTACAGAATGCACTTCATTTTCTTTCCAAACTCTTAAACATTCTATGCTTTCCGATAATCTATCCCACTCATTTTCAAACTTCATGCGCTTCTCTTCAGTTAAATAAGGTAGCTTTATAAAACTTTTTTGGAATAGAGCTAAACTTTCAGGTGGTAATTCTCCCGTTCCACGAATATCATACTCTTGTTTTAATATTTCTCTACTTGCTTCAGACGTATTAATAACTCGAATATTTTTCTTATCCTTTAATTGTGCCATTACAAAACTTAGGCCTACATGTTCATGTGCATTATCAGCCTTCCAAATTGTAATAGGCGTTTCAACAGGAATAGTATGTAGTTCTTCTATAGTTGCTATAAATCTTGATAAATATTCTTCTTCAAAATAACTATCATAAGCAGTTAAGTTATTTATTAACCACTTCTGTCTTGCTAGTTGCCCCTCATTCGTATGCAACCTATATATCGGTCCAATTGAAAAGAATTCCGAAAAAGCAACAACACTCTCTTCAAATAATTCTTCTTGACTTAACATATATTTTAAGCAACCAGCCGTTGAATCATCAAAAGCAATATGTACGTGCGCACTTTCTTTTACATTCCTTTTATAAGTAGGATTACTCGTTAATTGTTTCGGAATATCCATCAAATTTTTAATTGTATCTTCACTTTAGTTTTCTTCTAATAAGTTTAACTGTATTAGAATACTTTGAAGTAAATCTTTAGCCTCATCTTCGTACATATCCTCTACAGCATTTTTAATTTTATCTATCACACAAATCCCTCTATTCATTTCAAAAATAACGTAGATTATAGTGTATCATTTTAGTATAGTTCTTTAAAGTCAAATCCAGATTGCTACAGCAATCTGGATTTTCAACAAAAGCTCTCCTTATATTTTTGAATTGCTAAATATTTTACTTTGAAAATCTTTGTATCTAAATGTATAATTATATAAAAACAAAAATATAGGAGCTATATTTATGGAGAAAGTACTTACTAATTATAAACATTACTTAAAAAATTGGAGATTTATATTTATTTGCATACTACCTGCTATTGCCTTATTCGTTACTTTCTATGTCATCTTCGAACTACTGTTTCATCAAAATTTCTACTTATCTAACTTAATTTCTGCTATCATATTATTTTTAATATTTATTAACGTTAAAGATAAATTTAACATTAAAGGCTAAAGAACACTATTTCAAAATAGCCCTTTATTATTGCATCCTACTATAAAATAAGACTCGTAGTAGATTTTCATAAAAAATAAGAGCACCCTGCAATTGGATGCTCTTATGTGATTAGAGGTTTTTTCTGAGTATTAAGTAGGACACGAAGATCTTGTCCTACTATATAATATATGCTTGTACTTATTATTTCGTGCATGTATTAAGAACCATGTTCAGGTACTTAATATATGCATAGTCATTGCTATAAAATCTACTCAAATATTTACTGTACGATTATCATATTTATAAATTAAAAAACATCCCTAATGGATGTTTTTTATCTAACATTTTAAGCTTCCATAAACTTAGCCGGTACACCAATTTTTTCAACTACAGAAGATATATTAGTAGGATTAATCATTACATTTTCAATACATACTAATTTATTTTCTAATATCCCATTCTCTGTAGTAATAAGTTCTTTAAACCGATCTAAAGTCATTGAGAATTTATGTTCACTTCCACCATTCATACTAACTTTTACATACTTCATAGTGTCACCGCCTTTCATAATAATTTACATTTCGACAAGAAGGCGCTTACATCCTTTTTATTTACTCTTAGATTTCTCACGTTTACATATATGTTGAGAAAAGAAACTACTATTATTCACTCACAAAATTATCGCTAATAGGAAAGATAAAGATAAAAATGCACAAAGTGGAATATATAAACCGGTATCCATTCTTGCAAAGTGCGTATCTTTTTGTCGTTTAAAGATACCAAAATAGTTAAACTCACCAATCACTCTAATAGAAAAGACAATCATACAAATCCAGGAACCGACTTGAATAATAACATTAGGAACTGCAAAATGAACAATATTTGCTTGTTGCAACAAAATTATTGCTGCCATACTTAATAATAATGCAATGAACAATGTCATTCGGGCGCGAGGTGTAAACGCCTTTTCCCCTGATTTAGTTGGAATAACACTATTTGTCCCCCAATTACCTCCGAAAGCCCAATATACATGTAAAAAGCTAACTAAGAATAATATGCAAGCAGATATATATGTAATGATAAGCATTTTATCCTCCCCTTATTTTAGTTCCTATCTATAAAATATGCTATTCCCCTCCGCAATAGCAACCTTCATTTCATTACATAAAAAAACCGTAATGATTTATCAATATTAAGATAAGTCATTACGGGGTTATTAAACTTCATTATGCATTATACCTATTTCTTCGGCGTTCCATCCTTGTTTGACCTTGAACTGCATTTTCTTTGTATGGATCTATTTTCTCTGTCATTTCATACGTTGCAACTGGTTCTTCGTACTTATATTCATGGATTTTTTCTGGCATTTTACTTTTAGATTCTTTCCCACCAAACTTAAATAGTTTCATCTTTAATTTCGGTAATCTTGGAAGACGAATCTTAAATGATAATCTTTTGCGTTTCTTTTTTGGTCCAAGTAGATTTATATTTTCTTTATTATTATCTTTCTCTTTGCGGTGAATGAACATCGCAAGTAATCCTCCTATTACAAGTCCTCCAATTAATAGTAATATATATACATAATGGCTTGTCATTAAACTCGTTATGCGTTCAAGTATGACTAACGACTGTACTTCTTTTATATCCCATAGTAAAGCGGCCCATAATGAGAATAAGCCCAAAGTAAGTCCATATGTACGAAAACGGAATAAACATGGAATTAACGCGACACATGCAGCAATTTTCGCATTTGCTATGATTGAGCTTGTTGAAATATCTTGATGCCAAATAACTAACAGTAGTGTTATAAATGGCGCATACGCTATCCAACTGCATATACGTGAATACATCTTTTTAGCAAAATAACTACCGAAACTAGTAAAAAATAAAAGCCCTCCAATATATATAGATTGTTCTAGAGGGATTTGCTTTGTAAGTCCTGCAATTGGAAAGAGGCCGCTCAGTAGCATTAAGAGCACATCTAATTTCTTCACAATTCCCCATTCCTTTCAAATTTTTTCAATTAATAAAAATCATTTTTCCATATGAAATAGTTTTTGTATTTCTAAAAAACATATTAATCCTGTCTGCACATAAAGTAAATATGTAAACGAAAAGATACTTGACAAAGGATATCCTTATTTACATGAAAAAATGACAAATCCTGATCGATATAACGAGCAGGATTTGTTTACTAGTATTTAAAGTAGAATAATTGAATCTTTCTTTTCTACTTTTACTACATCTACATCCAATTCATCATCAAATTCTTTAAACTCTCTTGCATCTATGTCAGTAATATAACTCTTTATTACCTTTTCCATATGCATGGAATATGTCATGTGTACATTCTTTTTCGAAAGCATACTAGAATTACAGCACATGTAATGTATCATTTTAGCGATATAATCCCTTTCTACAGGTTTTACACCTAATGGTAGAATTTCAAGTATATATCGCTGAAAAATCCCACTACAATTAAGTGAATATTCACCAGTGCTATAATACATCCCTTTTTGATCTGCATATAAGCCAATGCTATCTAGAGCATCATCACATTCTATTACACCGTAACTTGGTACATCAAAACCTGTATTTATTCTAATAATATTTAAATTTGGAACCTTTAACACCTCTGGAACAATATCAGGTAAAATATCTGTATTAATTTCTTTATTTTGTAACTTTTTTATCCAATACCTTCTCAAATTTGCATCTACAATGAAGTAAACTTGTTCATTTTGTTCTGTTGCATATTTTACAATTTCCATTAATGTTTCGGAAACATATTGTTTAAAAAGAGCTCCCATATCATTTCTCTTTGATGGTTGTGGTAAAAATGCATTATGTTTATTTATATTTAATAATACGTAATCAATCGTTTGCCATTCTGTATTCCCATATAATTTATATAAAATTTCTTTTCCTTTTATTTTTGAAAGAATAGGTAAGAAATCAAATTTCGATATTCGTTCAATTGATAAATTAACATATATACAAGGTAAATTTATCTTATTCCAACTACGCTTCAAAAATCCTTTTTGCTCTAATAAACTAAAAACACTATTTACAATTGTTTTACGCGATACACTTTGGCCTATAAATAAATTAATAAATGTTGAAATACGGTTTGCTCGTGCAAATCCCTCTCTAATGATTTGTTTTGGATCAATTTTTTCTCGTCCATCACAATTTTTCAATGCGATTAATGCTAATGTCGCATCACTGCGCTCGTCCGCGGTAGCATAGACAGCTTTCGTAACATCATCTACAAGATTTGTTTTATATTTTTGGCAATATTGCATTTTATATGGATTTTGTAACACCTTTTCAATATTGTATCTCACAACCTTTAATAACACTGGAAAATCTGTATTCAATACATAAGTATTTTCACCAACTTTAGTCAAAATAATTTCACTATCAAGTAATGCTTGTTCTATTTCCAGCACTATATTTTCAGACCAAACCTCTAATGTTAATGTCTCTAATCCTTTTGGTGCAAATAAAGGAAATAATTCATTTTTGTTATTTGTTGCTACCTTTTTACATTCTGGAAGTATTGTGAAATAAGAGAATTTACGCTGAAATTCTTTAAATAAATACTCTCTTTCCTTTACTTTTATACCCGGTTCTATTTTAGTACCTTGAACTTTATAAATTCTCTCATTGTATGGAAATAACACCCTTTTATTTTCCCCTACAATATAATCTTTCGGATATTGGAGAATATGGTCTAAATCCACCTCTCCCCCTATTTGAAAATCATCTTTTAAATTTCTAAATATTTTAATCCATTTCATACCGGTTGTAGCTTGTTGTATTTTTAGTTTTACAAACCGTATTTTTTTATTATTTGACGCAAACTCTGAGGTAGAAATCAATATCATGCCTCGTTTCCGTCTTAAAAGTAAAGGAATATCTGGATGATTATATTCTTGATATTAAGACTATTTTTATAGGTGTTTCGTATAAGTATGATTTAATTGATTAAAGCTATTTTTGAAGATGACATATCAGCGATAATTTATGTCTATTCTGTATAGGTGTTAGCAAGTTCGTTTGCAAACTTGTTAGCACTTTTTTATATTTCTTCTATTACATACACGGATACAAACAAATAATCCTTACCAGCTAAATCACCCTGTTTCTTTTCCTATTATTTTGCAACTTAAAAAATAAATAGCTCAAATTTTCATTTATGCCCTGAATAAAACTAAACCTTCCGTCAATACTATAAATGAGAAGATAATCTTTTCTCCTATTTCCTAAAGAATCAGCCAAGCAGCTAGCAAAAGCTAGCTGCTATTTAGATCGATTTTACAAATAAATCAAGTTTTAGTTATCTCGAATAAAAACCAATATTCCGTTAATACTAAATTCAAGGTGTTTTTCCCAAAAGACATCCCTTGTTGCAGTGTTTGTTAGAGCAGTTAATATAGATAACTGCTCTTTTTAATTTTTTAGTATAAGCTTAATTTTTTTGTTCATACTATACTTAACCCATGAGATAGTTATACTCCTTAATTTCATGGATGTAAATTTCTCACTGCAGTTAGCTTTTGCTAACTGCTTTTTTATTTATAGAACAATTACATAAAATTTTTTTTTGAAAATAGAATTATAAGTAGATTGTTATTGAGGGGAGAATCTTAATTATGAAAAACAATATTCATGTTTATGTAGGATTGATTTCATCTATAAGTATCTTTTTACTTTCACTATTATTTCTATATTTTAATCCGTATAGCGATCAACTATCTAATAAAGAATTTTTCATCACGGTTCTTTTCATGTTATTACTCCCCTCTTTTTGGGCGGTCATTTCAATAGTTAAAAGAGAAAATATTTTGATTTTAATTTGCAGTATTTGGTTATTACCTGGAGGAATCTATTTCGGAATATCTACAATTCCAAGTGTTTGGAATTTATATATTTTATTTCTACTTTTTTATTTTTTGTTTGTTTTTCAAATGAAAACTAAACAAAGTTAATTCAAAATGAATGACTCTCCTGTTTAAAACATGTACAAACATCCGTTATAGCTTGTACTAAAAATTCTAGTTCACGAGATTCCCGATAATAACTTTTTTACCAAGCATCACCACGTATTATACAAACATCTATTTCTATTTAAAAAGTAATTCTCTAACAAGTTCTTAAATATGGATTCTCGCATTCTAAAATAGTCTTTGTATAATTTCTTAAATATTTTGGAATGAATTTATATTTGTAGAATTTAATCAATTTGTTAACAATGGAAATTACCATTTAGTCTTAACTATTTGACCCTATATAAACTATAGTTTTCCTCTAAAGATAATTTCCATATCTCCATTTTAATATTGCATTTGTATCGCCTTTTGCACATTCTGCACATCATTTTTTAATAGCTGCTTTAAATCATAAGCTGGATAGTAACCACGTTCATACATAAAATTAAAAACCTGTGCGTGTAATTGTATAGCACCATTTATTTGACGGGTTAAAACTTCTCTAAGTCGCGGTGTTGCAGTTTCAGTAATCGCTATTGCATAATTTCGAACAGATGTCTTTGCTAACCCAAGCAAATCTCCAGCGTAAAATCCAGTGTCATCACGATGTTGCGATTGAAATCCAGGAGCATATGGATAAAACTGTACTAACTCTTGTAAATTGTTTTGTATAGCATTTATAGCTTTAATATATAACGATTGAAGTGCTTGATCTGGTACATTTCTAACTGATTTTTTTAATTTAATTAAACCATTCGCTTGGAATGCTACTAATTCATGTAAATCCAATGTTTCATGCCAAGCTAATTGATTAGGATAAGACATAGATGTTCCCCCTTAATATGCATTCATTCTACATTATGCAAAAAAATTCAAAAAGGGCCTATACTATATGAATTCATTTCAACCTAATTTATCATTTCTTTCCATTTTTCTATGTTAATCACAATAAAATAGACCTAATTCCTCTTCCCTACTTTTTTATATCCTTAATTTTGATTTTCAAAATGACTTCTTCGCCTTTACAATCTATAAATTTAATTTTTTCTTCTTTAAAAATCCACATCATAATACATCCTTTCTTATTTCGTTATAAACCATACTAGTTAGAAAATATAAATGTGAACATTGTACCTACATATTTTTTCAAATTTTATAGTTACTTAAATTTATACATTATTAGATATTAAAGTAACTCGTTGCAGGGGTTACCCATTAAATTATTTCATTTTAATAAATCGAAAAATAATTATTCTTGCTGTGTTAGTCACCCATTCTTAAGTAATTAATAGGCTATATATTATGACTTAGGAGGGATAAAAAGATGACTATACTTTATGATAAAGACTCTTTACAAAAAAAATTTACTAACCTTCCACATTGGCAACAAGAAGCTTTTCGTTCTTTCAAATTGAAAATGACAGATAAAAATAAACCTTTCCCTTGTATACCAGCCCAACACGGTTTTACAGCCAATCACCTCAGATACGGATTCATTGGTGATCCTAGAGATATGAGTACTAGTGCGGATTTTGCTGCATTACTTAAAGAATATACTGAATGTTCTAGAGAAACAGGTCAATACGCCTCATTTATTGTTTTTATTCATACACCAATAGATTTAGAGCGAGAAACTACAGTTGAAGATTTTGAACATATTTATTGGTCTCTCCTTAATACAACTAGCCGTTTGGACGAGATGGAATGGCCTACACACATTCCAAATGACCCTATGGAAAACACTTGGGAATTTTGCTTTCATAATGAATCATATTTCGTTTACTGCGCTACACCCGCCCATGTCAATAGACAAAGTAGACATTTTTCATGTATGATGCTCGCTTTAACCCCTAGATGGGTTTTACAGGGGATTATGAGCTCTGAGAAACGCAATAGAAAACTAAAAAACTTAATACGCCAACGTCTAGCCGCTTATGATAAAGCTCCTATTCATCCTTCTCTCAAAGATTATGGTCAAAAAGATAATTATGAATGGCAGCAATATTTTTTACGTGATGATGAGACAATTCCATCAAAATGTCCATTTTCTCGAATAATAAAATACTTGCATAAAAATAAGTAATCCCCTCTGCTTTTTATTATTTAGTTGTACAAACTTTAACCACTGAATAGATTTAATATAGATCAAATTTAGTGGGAGGAGCATGTTATACGTGGGGATATTTTTAAGCTATGTTTTCTTGGGTTTATCATTATCTGCTCCAATGGGGCCTATAAATGCTGCACAGTTAGAAAAGGGTATTAGAAGTGGTTTTTTTCACGCTTGGATTCTCGGCATAGGAGCCTTACTTGCAGATGTTATCTACATGGCACTTATTTATTTAGGGGTAATTCATTTCCTTGAAAAAGATATTATAAAACTTTTCTTATGGTCTTTCGGAGCTTTTGTTTTAATCTATACAGGCATCGAAAGTTTAAAAAACGCGAAACAAATTAGCATTAGTAATACTAGAAATGACGATTCAATTATTAAAAGCTTCTTTTCTGGTTTCTTTATGTCTTTATCTAATCCATTAACAATCCTATTTTGGCTTGGCATTTTCGGCTCGATATTAGCAAAAGCCGCTTCTTCTTATAATAAAGAGCAGCTTTTGTTATATAGCTTAGGGATTATTTTAGGTATTTTTATATGGGATATTACGATGGCAAGTACATCTAGTATGTTTCGGAAAATTTTGAATGCTCGTATATTGTCTCTTATAACGGCAGTATCTGGCATATCACTTATTATTTATGGATTATATTTTGGTTTTCAAACTTACCAAATTATTTTTCAATAACTTCTATTATTTATTTCTGACATACTATTCCTATTGTGAAAAGAAAGATACTTCATATAGCTGTATTTCTTTTTCTTGAGATAAAATGAACAATTATAGTAACAAGAATAACTATTCCTAAAAACAACAAACTCACTAGGAAACCGAAACGGGTTGTTTTTTGCAATAATGTTCCACTAACAGCTAATGCAATCATAATAAGACCAATAATACTTTTTATCTGCATCCAACCTTTTGGATTCATTAATTTCCAAAATGAAAGAAGAATTAAACTCCATGTATATAACAACATTAATCCAGCTGCAGTTGTTACATATTCATATATATTTTTGGGTAGGAATAAAGCACTAAGGATAGAAGCACCAAGTCCAATTATAATAAGAATTAAGGCTGGAAAAGAGATGTTTTTTTTATTTTTTTTAGCAAACATTGCAGGTGCATCTCCCTCTTCAGCTAAATTCATTAATACACTTGTAACTGCAAATAATGAACCAACTAATGTTGAAAAACCCGCTAAAATTAATACCACATTTAAAATAAATGGCACGTACGGCAAATTATAATCTTGTAATGCTATTACAAAAGGACTTTCTTTCGTATTAAACTGGTTTAATGGAACCATCATAATTGCCAACCCTAAAGAAACTACGTAAATAATCGTTAAAATCATTAACATTACTCTTCCTGATTTCTTTGCATCTTTAGGGTCTTTAAGCCTTATTGTCATTAACCCCATAATTTCAATTCCTCCAAATGCATAAAATGCATAAATTAGAGAAGACCAAGTGCCTTTTAATCCATTTGGAAACCAATCTTTAAAATTCCGCGGAATTTGTGCTTTATATAAACCACCCTTTATAAATCCTAAAATAACCAAAATAGCAATTACAATAAACCCCATAATAGCAGCGATCTTTATAATAGCCATCCATTTCTCTAAACGTTCGAATATCTTTACCCCTATAAAAATAATTAATATAGCCGCTACTCCATATATAGTAGCAAATATCCATAATGGTATTTTAGGAAACCAGTAGCGTGAAAAGATTCCTAACGCACTTAACTGGCTACCCATAATAAGCAGTTCAGAACACCAATATGTCCATCCATGACTAAAACCCGCCCAATTTCCAAAAGCTTTTCTTGAATAAATGCGAAAAGATCCTTTTTGTGGATCTTCTACAGCCATTTTTGCCAATGCCTCAAATACAATATATGTAGTGAATCCAGTTAAAATAAGAATAAGAATAATTGAAGAACCACCTATTTTAATTCCTATACTAGATCCTAAAAAAAAGCCCGTCCCTATCGTACAACCAATCCCAATAAGTGAGAGTTGCCACCATTTTAAATCTTTTTTTTCTTTCGTTTCATTATTAACATCATGACAGGTCATATTACTATTCTCCTTTATTCATTTCGAGAATGTCCCTCATGATTACTTAAATACTTCTCAGCAAGCTTTTCAACAACATCATTGACATCATGAGCCTTTATTTTGTGATTTGCTACTCTTTCACTTCCTACAGAAATCTCAACTGTAAATAACGCTTCATATTTCATTTTTTCTGCTCCTTTCGAATCAAATACAACCTCTCATCTTTTATCCTTTTATTTCGCAAAAATTAATTATGTATTTAAAACCTCGTCAGTCTAAAAGTTAAAAAAATAAATTCGAATTATAGTTGTAAATCTAAAAAAATTCTAACGCTACTAAGCTTATTTACTAAAAAAATGTATGAGAAAGGAGAGACAGCATGCCTCTCCTCTATATCCATTTCGTATATAAAATTAACGAGTAACGCCACCGCCAAGTTGTTGCTCAGCTAATGATACAAGACGTTTTGTAATTTCACCACCAACAGATCCGTTTGCACCAGCTGTTGCATCTGCACCAAGTTGCACTCCAAATTCTTGAGCAATTTCATATTTCATTTGATCAAGAGCTTGTTCAGCGCCACGTACTAATAATTGGTTGCTGCTTCCACTGTTATTGTTTGACATGTTAATTCACCTCCTTCTTTCTTTAATATGTTAAATTACATGATAAAATATATAGTTAATTAATTGGTAATTACGACCACGAATTCAAAGGTATAATTGATGCTCTTTAAGCTCAAAATAATAGTGTATAGGAGAACGAAATATAACATACGTGCCATGGGATATCATAAATAGGCCTCCATTACAATGTAAAACGGGTTACGCTCTATAAAAGCATAACCCGTTTTTAATGAAATATTTCATTCTATATACTTTTCAAATAATGGAGGAAAATAATGAAACATATTGTTGCCTTATTAATTAAATACACAGCTATTACTGCAGTATTACTAATTATACTTGGTATTTTTCAAGACATTTCAATCCCTAGGGTATTACTGATTTCTCTTCTCCTTACAGGAGCTGCTTATTTAATCGGAGATCTCTTTATTTTACCTAAGTATGGAAACATGATTGCTACAATTGCAGATTTTGGCTTAAGCTTTGTTGGAATCTGGTTTCTAACATACCTATTAACTAATTCAGATTTCACTCGTAATATTGGTTTTTCTTCATTTGTAGCTGCTTTGATTATAGGTGGGATAGAAGTTTTCTTCCATATTTATATGAAGAAGGTAGTACTACATGAAGAGGATACATCAAGCGAAAATAATCAAATTCACCATGATAACTATGCTATGGAAATGTCAGATGAATATATAGATTCTTCTACAATAAAAAAATCCCAATCCGAGAAATTATCCAATAAAGAAAAATAAAGAAGTGGCATAGGCCACTTCTTTATTTTATATTACGCTTGATCAGAGTTTTTCACATGTAATGGAGGTAAAACTATCCATCCTTTTTTCTTACTTAAACGTAGCAAAGCTACACCTGCCTGTGCTTTTTTCATATGGAATTGTCCAAATAGCATCCCTACATCTTCTCGAAGACATTTTCCCATCACTTGACTACATGTCACAAGCCCTGCTGCTAAACTTGCTGAAACAGCAGCCGCAATTTCCGCATCATTAATGCGTGCTCCAGGAGGAATATCTTCAATTGATGCATTCGGTCGTTCTGGAGGGGCAGGTGGTAAAGCGACCCCATTTACCTTTAAGAGAGCTTTTAATTCTTCTACTTCTGAATTCATATCATTCTCAATTAAATTATCTAAGAATTTCTTTAAATCTTCATCACCAGTATGATTTATGTATACTTGATATCCGGCAATGGAACCTTGCACTGTAAGAAGAGCACTCCAAATATCAAAAACTTCTCCATAATGTAAAGGTTCATTTTGAGGATTTCCACTTAATATACCCATTCTTAAATACCTTCCTTTCAAAAAAAACATCATAAATATGCTTTTCAATATGAGTAACAAACTATGAATTATATTTCTTCGTACAACATTTCGCTTGCTGTTCATGAGAAACGCCTTCCCATACTCTGTTCTTTGAAAGCAAAACAAAATACTCAAAGATTATTACTGAAATTTATTCACAACCTTTGAGTACAAATGCAATTATTATAAGGATTTACTTTATTGTTCTATTGCTCAATTGATTTGGATAATTGTAATCACTTAGTTTGAAATGAAATTAACGAGTAATTCCACCGCTAAGTTGTTGTTCTGCTAAAGCTACAAGACGTTTTGTAATTTCACCACCAACAGAACCATTTGCACGAGAAGTTGTATCTGCACCTAGTTGTACACCAAACTCTTGTGCAATCTCATACTTCATTTGATCAAGTGCATTCTCAGCACCTTGAACTAATAATTCATTACGGCTTTTACTATTATTTTTTGCCATATCGTTTCACCTCCTATGGTTTTAATATGCTATGAATCACAGAAAAATATATATACCATTTTATGGTAATTTATTTTCGAGGGATAAGTTCTAGTTTTAACCTCATAATATGGCAGAGGGAAATAGGAGAAAGAATGATTGATTCCTTTCATAACGGAACTTGTTTACTTTGATTACTTCACTCCTATCTCCCTTTGTAACAAAAAAGAAGAGGCGTGAAAACCTTGGAGGAAAAAGTAAAAGGCGTTCATGAAATAAATGAATTACACGAAATGTTAACTTTTAAAAACGTTTGTATGAAGAAATCTGCTGTAATGGCCAGTGTCGCCCAAGATCCAGCTTTAAAGAATCTTTTACAACAAGATATTAAGACGATTTTTATGAACATTTCGTATAAGTGTGATTTAACTGATTAAAGCTATTTTCAAAGAAGACATATCAGCGATAATTTATGTCTATTTCTTATAGGTGTTAGCAAGTTTGTTAGCACTTTTTTTATTAAAATTGCGGTACAGTTAAAAAATAAAATTCTCATTAATTTCTCTCTTATTTAAATCTCTATATAAAAATGTTAAAATGTAAAAATTAAAACAAAAAGGAGAGTATATTAATGAAAAAAATAAAATTTATATTACTAAGCTTAGTAATGGTACTAATTACTTCTTTTACGCATTCTTCTAATATTAGTGCCGAAAAAGAAAAATACGAGAATTTTTTCCCACAAGGTTCTCAATATGAACAAGGAGAATATGATTCTAGAGCACATCAACCTTTAGCTTATAATTGGTCCAACAACTCACCATATAACGGTACGGATGTAAATAACATAAGATGGAAATATAGGATAACTGGTATGAATTCATTTCTAGGACAACCTGTAATAGGAAATGACGGAACTATTTATGCTGGGAATATGAATCACAAATTATATGCGTTAAACCCTAATGGTTCACTTAAATGGGAATATACATCTCAAGAATCTAATATAAAATCCCCAGCATCTATTGGTGTAAATAATATTATCTATTTCTCTGCTGGCCCCTTGTATGCGTTAAATTCTGACGGTTCACTTAAATGGAAGTCTCAAAATAAAGGGTTTTATCAAACTCCTGCTATAGGAAAAGATGGGACTATTTATGTTTATAGTACTTATGGTTCTAGTTTAGAAGCATATAATCCTGATGGTTCACTTAAATGGAAATCTAATAGTATGTTAGGGAGAAGCACTTTATATTCTACAGGAAATTTAATTGCTGCTGACGGAACAATCTATACCCTAACTGGAAGTTATATATATGCACATAAAAATAACGGTGAAGAAAAATGGAAGCTTAAACTGCCTGAAGAGATAAAAGGTAACTATTCTATAGGTTTAAGCGGAGAAATTTATATTACCCTTTCTGAAAAACTACTTGTTGTCTCCCCATCTGGGACGATACAAGCTGAATGGGACTTAAATGAAAATTTATACGGAACTCCTATCATATCCCAAAAAGATAAAGTAATATATGTTGGTGGTACTAAAAATTTATTCGCATTAAACATAGACGGATCTATCAAATGGAAATACCCGACTAAAGACTTGGTTACTCTTTCACCACTTCTAGATAATAACGGGATAATCTATACTGGGGTGAAAAACGATGGGATACACGTATTAAATCCTGATGGTTCATTAAAATGGAAAGTTGACCTTTCTTCTTCACAAGCTGCATTTTCTAATAATAATTCTTTATCTATGGATAAATTAGGAAATCTGTATTTATTTGCTCAAGAGCTAGAAGATAATAACAGTAAATCGTATAATACAATTATATCAATAGGTAAAACCACTGATAACATTTGTCCTACCCCAACTGAAGGAAATGGCTATATTGAATGGCTTGAATATAAAATGAAAAATGGTGACCTTACATCTGAAGAAATCCAAAGAGCTCAAGAACGCTTAGCAGAAGATTTAAACACCTTAAATAAATTAGCAAAAAAATAAAATCCCTGTAATATAAAATATTTTGTCTCATAAAATCAGCAACCACAAAATGTTGTTATCCAGGAAGATACTGAAGAAGGATGCTTCCTAATACTAAGTAATTTTAATACAAATACAAGACAATATACTTTTACTTCACATATACATAGGCTTCATAGCTTTTACATAGTATGGTTTACCTTTGCTATTGTGTACCTTATATTAATATGTATTGGGTTTTAAGGTTATAATAGAATATGCGAATAGGAATGATTTTACCTTCCTTGTGTTTGGGGCGTTCGTTTATCGGACGCTTCTTTTCTTCTGGTGAAAATTTAACCATAAAAAAGTACACCTCCAATTTTCTTTCGTGTCTAACAATTGGGGTGCACTTCAAACAGGACGGCTCCTATTTTTCCTATCAAACTATTCTTTTGTTTTATTTCTTAAAATACTCGTAAAACCATTTTCCACCTGGTCGATTATCCATCCACCAAGTGATTTTATCTAATTCAGTATTAGGTAATACTTCCGTTTCCAGGTAAGCTACGCCAGTAAAAGGATCAGATATAACCTTTCCTTTAATTCCACGCTCATTCATGGCATTTAATACTTCTGGAACTAATGAAACGCCAAATCCACCAGATTTAACGTATTGATAGCCACCATTAGAAACAGTTTGTTCTTGTTGTTGTTTTTCTGTGAACCAAGATAATGGCTTGCTGCCAATTAATTGGTTCAAATCACACTTTCCAATGCCAGGTACATTTCCTGTTTCTGTGTATTGCCAAATATCGCATGGATAATCAGGTTTCTTCCCACCATAACGAGGAATCCATACAAAGTCAGCCTTTACATTTGCCATTCCGAACGGAGCATACATGTGATGGCCTACATATAAACCAACTTTCTGAGCACCTAATCGTCGTAATTCATCAATAAAAGCTTGTGTTCCTGTTCTCATATCATCCATTGTTTTTACTTCTACATCAGCAACCCAGACTGTTGCGCTCTTGTCTCCGCGGTTCCAAAAGTCCCGTGCTTCTATACGTGCATCATTTTCAGAAACGAAACGACAGAATGCATAGTTACCAAAAGGAATAACATGTTGCTTCATGGCTTGTACATATCCTTTATACAGTGGATCTACATAATTTGAACCATCTTGTACACGAGCGATGATGAAATCAATGTATTGCTTTGCTATAGGCCAGTTAATGTCCCCATTCCATTTTGAAATATCGATAATATGTCCCATTACTTAACATCTCCTTTTCTACTTTCTTGTTTTTGTTTTCCGCCTAAAATCTCCACTGCATTTGTTAAAGCTTGTGGAAGTGGAATCCCCATTCGTCCAGCGTTTTCTAAAAGTGAAAGTAATTCATTACCCATGAAGAAGAAAATTGTTGCTTCACGAATGGCACTGTTACTTCCTAGCGCTGCATCTAATTGAGCTGCTGCTCCAACTAAAAGAAAAAGCATCACCTTTTTGGCGATGCCTTTAAAACCAACTTTACTTTTTAATTCTCCGTTATATCCTGCTGCAATCATGCCAGTTAGATAATCAATAACTGCCATCGTTACTAAGATTTTCAATGTTGCATCCCATCCTCCCAAAAAATACCCACAAAAGCCTCCAAATGTAGCTATAAATACTTTCATTAATATATCAATACGATCCATCTTTCCATCTCCTTATTTATAATAAAAAAGAGAGACGCTTGTCCCTCTCTCAATAAGTACTTTTATTTTAGGATATTAAATCATCCCTTTTAGTATTAAACCCAAGACTGACATAGTAATTGCGCTAATAATAATTCGTAAAATCCAAGTTGTATTCATGCTAATCTTTTCTAATTGCTTATGAATTGTAGCAATGTCTTTCTCATTAATTGTTGTGCGAGTTTCTAAACTACGAATATCTCGCATAATTTCTTTTTGTTCTGCTTTTAAACTGTCGATTTTTACATATACATCTTCCACTGTATTCACATCCTTTTAAAATCTTAATAAAGCAATCTTTACATAATATGAGACAACCTTACTTATGGTGAATGCATCGCAGAAATTCCAAAACAAAAGCCGTATTTTGTGCAAAATAAAAAACAGCTTATGGCTGCTCCTGCTCTGTTTGTGTGTTATTTTCATTAGTTGATGTTGGCGGTTCTTGTGGAGGATATTCACCTGTAAGTTTAAAATAATCATTTGCACAAATGCGCCTTTTAGCAACTCCTAAGTTCAATTCATATAATTTGGCTCCACAACCACATAACTCACATTTCGTTAAAACTCTAAAACCAATAGTCCCGTCAGCCATGTCCCTCCATACCTCAACTTTACTTGTATCGTTGGCAATCCCTGCATTATCTAACATGTCAGCAGGTACTTGTATAAAAACTCCTGTTTCTGTTCGTTTTACATCTACTATTCTTCCCATATAAGGAAGCATTTCGCCTTCCTGAAAAGGCATCATATAGTTAATGTCCATGTCCAATCCTTCCTCTCTATCCAAGTGCGTTAAATTTCCAACCACTTGGAGTACTCACATAAAAACCCGCTCCAGCATTTCCGTCTGTAAAACGAATATGCCCCCATTGTTGGAATCCACCACCACCTAAGTTAATTCCCTGCATTGCTCGTATATTCCTAAAGATTTTCACTTCTTTTTCAGTACTTATATCAAACGTTTGTCCGTCTGGTGCTGGAGATATATTATTATTCACACCACCTACAGCAAGTGCGTTAAACGGCTGAATACCATCTGCTCTTTCTGCTGCAGCACGATCCCAATTATACATAGATGCATATTTGCCACTGTATAACGTTACACCACTTACACAAATCGCTGTCCCTTGTCTCATGTCAGCATTTCCAGAACAAACTTTAATAATCAATGCGTGTTCTTGTGGAATATAGTTTGTCGGGACTTTGAAAGTAAAAGAATACCTTCTGATTTCTCCGTAAAATGTAGACGGCTCAGGGAAGTCCATCTTTTGTTCACTCAATATGTCGTAACTAACGTTGTCTCGGAATTTAACGCAACACACGTGTATTCTCGGTTTTCCTGTCTTTCGCACGCCATTTATCATGGCAGTTCTAAAGTGTGCGGATGCTGTATATTCGTTACCAGGATGTATACCGTTATTCACGATTGCTTCTGGATAGTTATACATATCTACCCTTGCAGCATTCACCATTTGCTCGTAATCGAATATATGTGTATTCTTTTCTATTACGACATTTCCCCAGGACTTCCAAGTAAGACCGTATCCACCTTCAAACCCATAATAATCTGAATTGCCAATGTTTTTCTTTGTAACACTAGAAAAGTCTGGATCAGCTATTAGGTTTCGTCTTGATACCGCAGTTGTTTTTGTACCCCATTCGTCTTGGAATAGGAAATCTAGCATTTTAACAGTTACACCATCTTTATCAATGGTTATCTTATCACCATCAATTCTAATAAGATTTGTGTCAATGCCTTTTGCTGTTAACCATTTGACCATTGTATCGGCATTAATATTCAGTTTCTCAGCGTCGATTGTAATCTTACCAGGTGACATATTGATAGAAGTAATGATACCGTCTTTTAAAATTTGTGCTAAGATCCCTTCATCTAACACTTCTAACCTAGATTCCGTTTTCTTTACATAGGCATTATAAGTCTCATTTATAAACGTTTCTTGTTTTCCAGAGATGATTGAAACGCCTTTTTCAGTAGCACTAATACTTCTTTCTAATTCAGTTACTTTTTTAGTGTAATCTTCAGTTGCTATCTTATCGGCCACTTCTTCCATGATTTTATCTTTATCTACAATATCAACGGGGTTCTCCATAAATGAAGAAGGTTTATCGCCGATCTGCAACATAGGTTGCGCTGTCCACAGTCTTCCATTTCTACGCAGCCAGTATTGTACTTGTACTTCTTTCGTTCCTTCTACAAGTAGACCAAACACATGATATCTTACCCACATTCCTTGTGTTAACGTAATCTCTTGTCCGTATTGCTTTAATACATTTCCATTTGCATCTAAACATTTCAGCTCCATTTTCGCACCATTATCAATGCTAGACTTATTATCTGTATAAAAGTATGCAGAAAAAACGTAATTCCAACCAGGTCCGGCATTTATAACTTCATGTGAAGCACCTCTGTATACGTCTGCTGTATTTCCCGTGGAGATTGTACGAAGTGTATTACAACCCTTATATAAAACGGTTGTATCTCTTGTTGTGCCTGATTGAAGAATCCAATATTTTGTATCATTCTTCCAAAGAACATTCCGTAATACAGTTTGATTACCGATTCCACCAACATACTCTTCAACATCTTTTATTTCAACTTTTCCTTCCAAAGCTTTTGCAGTAGTTTCCCAACCTGCTTTAGCCTCCTGTAACTGCGTACCTTGTTTAGTTTGTATCTCTTGTAAACTAGTAACTTTTTCTTTAATACCGTCCGCTGTTTTCTCTACAGTAGTCACACGCTCGCTAAAATCGAGTTGTGTTTTTTCTACCGTTTTAATATTTTCTTTAATACCATTCACATTTTTTTCAATCTCGGTTGTTTTTTTAGTGAATTCATCATTCGTTACTTGATTTTCTGGAGCTGGTGTCCAATCCTGTGGCTTATTACCTTTATATAAAGCAACCCATTCTACAGTTGCCTTTGTAGCATTATTTGGATAATTATATAAATTTAATCTTCGTTCATTCCCGCTTGTAGTTGCAACAGCTTTGAAAGTTACATAAGTTATTCCGTTAGCATAGACACTTGTTGCATATCCAACATTATTTGAACCACCATTCTGCCAAATTCCAAATTGTTGGCCTTGTGGGACACTTCCTTTAATTACAAAAGTATATTCCTCACCTGCAACAAAATTTTCAGTTAGAGAATATGGATTGATTAGATAATCTGTTTTTTCGTATTTAGTATTTGAATCTAATAACAGATTACGACCTCCAGCTTTATCGTTATTAACTTTCTTTTCTACGCTCTCCAACTTCTCACTAATCTGGCCAGCTTTTTCTGTAATTTCAGTTGTGGTTTTCTTTAGATTATTAGTTGTTTGCTGCACCTCAGAGATTGTCATTTTCGTACCTTCAGCAGTCTCTACCACTGTATTTAATTTTTCAGTGATTTCACCGTCTTTTTTTGTTAAAGTTTCAATAGATTTGATAAAACCTTCGTTGGTCTGTTTCATTTCAGAGACAGTTTTGTCAATTTCATCTTGAGAGTTTTCTATATTTTTAATAGTTAGAGAAACTTCCTGAAGATTTTCTGTTATTTCCTTGAATTGTCCATTTGTCTCTTTTTGGACTTCTTCTACTTTTTTATCTAATTCTTCTTTTGTGGACTGAATATCCTTATTAACCTGCTCCAGTGTATCTTTCTTAACTGACTCCACATCAGGAATAAGAAGCTCCCAATCTTTCCCGTTCCATACTTTTAAAATACCAGGTTTACCGTTACTAATATCTCGCCATAACGTCTTACCTACTATAAGGTTATCGATCGGTGGATTTTTAGCTTCAATAATATTTACCGTATTATTTTTTAAATTTTCCTGGACTTTTTCAGCTAACTCTTTAACTGCTTTAGACTCTTCTCGTATAGTTTCGATTGTTTTTTCATTCTCTTCCACCAACTTTTCTAGTTGTTCTAACAGTTCCTTATTAGCCTTATTTCCTAAAGAACCAAGAATTTTATTGTATAACTTCCTTAATTCTTCATTCGAATCAACAATTTCACGATAATCACCAAATACGTATTTATCCTGTTTAGGATCAGTAAAGGATTCATCACCGGCGATAGTCCGTGCTTCAAGGTATAGCTTAGGTGTGAAATCTGTATCTTTAATTCGGATTGTGTCGCCCTCATTAATCAA
The DNA here is from genome assembly GCF_008274905.1 of Bacillus sp. JAS24-2. NCBI lineage: Bacteria > Bacillati > Bacillota > Bacilli > Caryophanales > Bacillaceae > Bacillus > Bacillus sp. JAS24-2. The sequence continues at coordinate 2,434,655 of NZ_CP031068.1, read as the reverse complement.
TTCATGCGCCAATCCAAATACACGCCCTATAGATGCAGCTTCTACTTCATAAGAAACAGATGTATTTACACGCTTTTTAAACTCTGTTTTCATCAAAGTCATAAGTCGCTCAGGAGACATATTCTGGTCTTCTGTTTCCGGTGTGTAGAATCCGAATTTATGTTTCCCACTTTCATTCCAACACTGGAATGCATCACTATCTGTAATATAAGGAAGGCCGTTATTAATTTTCTCTATCGTAATAATGTTATCGCCTTCTCCTTTAACGAAACCTACTAGAGCTGTACAAACGTCTCGGGAATGTTCGATTCGCCTTACACCAACTAAGTCCTTGCCTAAAACTACTTCCTTACCGGTTTCCCTACCACGTTCCTTTATCATATCAACGTACCAACCAGTAATTTGTGACCCCACGACTTCCACACGATATTGAATTTCTAAATCAAATAACGAAGCGATTTTCTTCAAGAATGTAAGAGGATCTATAATTTCGTCAATTGTCATCGTGTGGAATCCAGCGTACTCTGTTATTCCACGCTTCCATTTCATCCCTACGAGAGCCATATCGATAAACTCATTAACGGTTTTACCTTCTATACGTTGCGGCATAATATAACCGTCTTTCGCTATTTGTACCCACGCACCAGATGCATGAACTGTAATCGACCGATCGTTAGAGTCTTTTTCCACTTCATTGTTGATCACGTATGGAACCATTAGGCCATCACGAACCTCTTTTACAATTAAATTCTGTTGTTGCAAAGAAATGGCGTGAGGCGTTCCGTCAAATACTTTAAATTCTAATGTGTCTATATTATTTTTAAGTTCCCAGTGACGAATATCATCCCAATAGTCTTTCGGTTGAATAGCTGATATGATTTGATCTGTTTTAAAATCCACGACATGCAAAATTCCGCTTGGTGTTCTCATCTGAATCGCTCCCTGTATTTGACCCTTGCTGTTCCGATATCAGAAGGCATAATCTCAAGTTTATTAGTGCCTCTATTGATAACAGGGAAATTACTGAAAATGTCCTTAATGTTAATCGCATTCTTTCCTTCAATTGTTACATGACTATTTTCTGTGTCGATTACGACTTTATCACCAACATCTACTATATAAGGCGGTGTATTTTTCGTATTTAAATTCACTTTCCAAAACTTCAAATCACTAACTGACATCGCTTCTACTGGTGGAACGTCTTGAAACTGCATGATGCTAATCTGAATTTGTGCTGCTTTTTCCATATGATAGTTTTTTTCATCCGTCCAACGTGCAAATCGTTCTGAATCATCTTTTTCTGTACCTGGAAGGAATTTTGAAATATACGCTTCCCATACATTTCCTGTCCTAGCTATCCACAATCGACCAAAGTACTGATTCCATGTATTCGGATAATCGCCACTCTCATAAATTAAACCTGTTTTCCCTGGCTTATTGTCATATCCAATTACCATTGTCCCGAAATTTTGTTCAGCTTGCCAAAAGAGATCGTTCATAGCAATTTTTGAAAGTACCTTGCTATTTTCATCCAGTATCGCTATCTCAACTCGTCCCATTTCATTGATTTTATTACTCTTACATGTAACGTAGGCTTGCATAATAAAGTCTTGTACTGGACCGCCAGGGATACTCTTTTTAACAGCTGCGCCGTGCCAACCTTTACCCGAAGTACCAAAATCAGAACAATAGAATTGGTATTTATCTGATTTCATTTCACCCACCGGTTCACCATCTTCCATCGAGCTGACCTTACTCCATCCTACAGTGGTAGCCATTTCATCCCATATAAGCCTTTGATTTCTTTCTACAGGTGTTTCCACAGTTTTTAACGGCATTCCGATACGAAAATAATCCCGATCATTTAAAGATGTCTCGCCGAACCATACGTCTAAAAAAGTATTTGGTTTCGTAATATCAATCTCAATGATAGGGTTAGAATGAACAGTTCCTTTATTTTGGACATTAGCAACTAACCCACTAACATCTTTTTTAAAGTCAACCGTTTGCTCTTTTCCTAACTTATATGGCATTGGACAAATGAAAGTTAAAGTACCTTCACCTAGACCAACTAACTGGTCTAAATCTAAAGTTTCATCTACGACAGCTAAAAACGTACGATCTTTTTCATCATCAAAAATAAGCTCGCACGGTTGATCCGTAACGAGCCAATCTGCTATTTCTTCTTTTAGTTTTTCAGCTTCTTCAGCTGAATCATATAATAGTGCAATAGGAACTAAAATCTTTCTCATTTTAGTTTGTGTGCGTAGTAACCTACCTCCTGGATAATGCGAGACTTCAAGAAACATACGATCCAAAGGAGCCCATGCAGGGCGCTTTTTACCCTGCAGTGGAATTACATTTGGATTCCTTTTCCCGTTAAAACTAAAGAAGCTAATTCCCGCCATATCATCACCTACCTAAAATACTTTGAGTCTTTCTTTCTCGCGTTCTTGAAATTCATTGACATCTGAGTAAATTTCCTTCGCTATTTCTCTTCCGTTTAAATTAATTTGTAAAACAGTTGGACCTTGTGATGCATATTGTCGCGCTCCTACTTGTTGTGCTAATGGTAATGATCCCATTATTCCATTGGCAATCGCATCGAATGTTTGTTTACGTAAAGGAAGAACTGTTTCATCATATCCTCGCGCATCACCACATTTGTTATATTAAGGCTCTTTATCCTTAACTCCTAAGCTTTCGCTATGTTTATTTAAATCCAATAACGGTTGTAAGTGTCAAATTTTCTATCAAGGTAAATCTGAGAATTATCATACATGTAATTTATAAAACTTTTATCTTTTTTACTGAAAGTAACTAAGTAGTTTTTACCACTTTTATCTGTCTTTATATTAGGAGTTAAACTAAATTGTTCTCTCGTAAAAGATATTAAATCTTCAACTAAACGTTCGCTACCAGTTGCTAAAACGAATTGTCTTTCCCCAATGTATCCATCTCCATCAAATAACCCTCTAAAGAAATGACGATACATTTCAGATTTTTTAAACGTAGGTAAAAAAACAGTTCGAGTCTTATTTTTTACAACTCCATATTTTTCCAATCGGTCACATAGTTTAGTAGAAGTTAGGTAAATTCTTTTTTGTTCTCCATTCTTTTTATCTTTTATATTAGAAAGAAGTCTAGTGGATTTTTTTATTTTCTCTAATATATCGATATCAACAGTTTTCACTGTGATATCCACATATTTTCCTTTACCTGTTTTACCACTAGTGCCAATACAACCATCAGCTACTATAAATCCTAAAATATACGCCTTCTCTTCTGTATCAATATTGTTAAAAAATGTTTCGTCACAACTGCTTTGATACTTTCTTTTTTCTCGTTTTAGTTTTACCCCATGTATTTTTTCCCAATTGTTAATAGTCTTTTTTGAAACACCCAATGTTTCTGCGACGATATTAACAGTTTTACCTTGATTTACTTGTTCACAAAACCATTTCTTGTCTTTATATAACATAAAATTCACCACCGAGTTATTTATATTATCATCATATCATATATAACCGACACTCGATGGAAAAACTTTAGGTATCAGACTATATCATCACCCTCGACTTTACGTTAGGGTGTTGGGCGCTCGTGGATATTTTGGCATATAAAAAAGACCATTTTTTGATCGCCTTAATTACTTAGCTTACTTTATCTAGTCGTTGCACCTTCCTGACGTTTCCGTACAGGCTTGGCTCATGATTGCCATATTTATGATTCGTTTACATAAACTTAGGTTTCCATGAATTCACCCAATGTTTTATGCTGCTGATTTCTCAACAGCCGGGCTAGTTTTAACCCCAATTAATGTAGGATTCCCAGGTTTAATTAACGCGCCATTTGCAGCCCATTTAACATCGAAAGATGGTAGGCCTTCGCTCGCCCAATTAACAGGGTTTAACGAACCGTTCACACTGATTTTCGGAACAGGTATATGCACACCGCTAAACATATTCGAAACGCCTTTTCTGATTTTATCAATCCACTCCATAACACCTTCCCAAGCATTTTTAAATGGGGTTGCGATTGCATCTTTCACTTTTCCGAATACTTCTTTTATCACTGTAAGGGTGTCACCTGAGCTTTTAAAAATACCCTCGAACATATCAGAAAATACTTTCTTTACACCTTCCCAAGCTTCTCCAAACAGTCCCTTCATTTTGCTGCCTATTTTGCCAATGATGCCAAGTACCTTTCCAACTCCCCATATTTGAATGAAATTCCAAATGAATTCCCATGCTCCTGATAAAATCTGTTTAATGGCATCCCATACGCCGGTCCAATCACCAGTCAGCAAGGAAGAAAATAGTTTAATTGTCCCTAAGATGATATCTAAGGCCCCATTTATAACGCCTTTTATGTTTCCCCATACATCTTCAATGATGAATAGAACAACAGGCATTACAAATTCAATAATGCCCTTTATAAGATCAAATGCATTTTTTACAGCTTGGACAATCTGATCCCCGTTTTCTTTCCAAAATGCTGCAATCTTTTCTATAATCCCGTTCACAAATGACATCACATCTGTTAATAAAGGCATTAAGTAAGGAGCTATTGTATTGAATACACCTTTAATAAAATCCCAAGTAGCCCCGATTATTCCCATAATTACAGGAGCAGCAGCTGAGATTAGAGATTGTACATTTTCTATAAAACTACTTAATTGGGCATGTACATCCTGAACGAACATAATAATGTCAGCCTTTTTCTCAGGCGAAAAACCTAACTTATCTAAGAAATTACTAGCAGCTCCCCAATCGCCAGATACGAGGGCTTTCATAGTTTCTACACCATACTGCACTGCCGCTGTAGTTTCTTGTATAAACTGAATTGAATTAGCAGAGAAACCAAGTTTAGTAAGAATGTCATATCCCTCAACCATGGCATTTCTATCACCAGAAGCTGCGAGCCAAAAATCTTGAATTGCTTTGGTTATTAACTGGATATTACCTATATAATTGTTTAAATCTACAAATCTTTTAATTGTACCGTCAACCCACCGAACCACCTGAGTTAATCCAAGGACAATAGCAGCTAATGCAGGAGCGATAAGTGTAAAAATCGTTATAGCTAAACCTTCTAGCGCAGATGTGAATTCAATCCACTTTCCTTTTAGATTGTCATTCATAGTTTTAGCCATTTTCGCAGCTGCACCATCAGCTTTTTCTAATGCTTTTGTATTTTTCTCTAATTTCTCGCTACCTTCTTGCATTAAAGCTGCCCAGTTTTTATATGCTTCTGCACCAAATAACGTTGTTAATGTAGCTGATTTTTGTTGGTTTGTCATACTACCTGTTTTATCTTCTAATTCTTTTATAATCGTTGGTAAAGGTTTAATTTTACCTTGCTGATCAAAGAAAGATAAATTCAACTCATCCATAACTTTTCGCATTTCTTTTGTCGGTTTAGCTAAACGCCCTAAAGATGTAGCGAAAGCTTGTCCTGCAACTGATCCTTGCAAACCACTATTTGCCATCGCCATAATTGCCGCTGATGTTTCTTCCATACTGAAACCGACAGTATGGGCAGTTCCAGCAGCATATTTCATCGCTTCGCCCATTTGTGTTACATTTGTATTTGAGTTAGAAGCAGCCAACGCTAATACATCTGCTGTATGGGTCGCTTTATCAGCTGACAATCCAAAACCACTCATGATATTAGACGCTATATCTGCTGCTGTACCTAAATCAAGTGCACCTGCCGCGGCTAAATCTAACATGCCAGGCATTGCTTTCATAATATCGCCAGTTTTAAAACCAGCTTGCGCAAGGTACATCATCCCTTCCCCAGCTTGTGTAGCAGAGAATTGAGTTGTTGCACCTAATTCTTTAGCTTGAGCTTCCAATTGCTTCATTTCACTTCCGGAAGCACCGGAAACAGCTGCTACTTTTGACATGATTTGTTCAAAGTTAGCACCTGCGGAAACAATACCAACAAGTGCGGCTCCTGCCCCTAATGCCATACCTGCCATACCACCAATAGCTATAGCGGAAGTCCCGACAGCTGCCCCCATTGAACCAGCCATTCTACCGACGCTACTAAAACCTCTATTTAAAATCCCTGTAGTTCGTTGACCGTGCTGTTCTGCTCGGTTTAATCCACCTCGTAATTCATCATCACGCAAGAATATTGAACCAAACATACGAAATAGTTCCATTTATTCACCCGCCTTTCCGCGGATTTTTGCAACTCGAGCAAACACTTCTTCTTTTGTAAGTTTCTGCTTCGGTGTTTGTTCGATTGAATCGTTGTATTGTTTTACCTGTTCTTGCGTTGGATTTTCGCGCTTATGTTTAAATTGAGGAAATGTTTCATCGCAGTACGGTTGTAGGGCACACCATTCCTCCCATAACATGCGGTCCATCTGTTTCTTCTTTGCGGTGAGATACAAGTTAATAACTATCTCTGCATCCAAACTCCTTATATACTCCATATTTGGATAGCGAGAAGCTAACGTATCGATGAAGTCTATTTCATCAAGTTCACCGCATTGGAAAAAAGCTTAACCAGCCCAACTTCTGAATCTTTAATTGCAATAAATAATCGAACCAACTCTTCTAGATTTAAAGTTCGAATCGTTTCCCAACCTGGTGATGTTTTTTTGCCACCTTCATCTTCATGAACTAAAAGTCCGGCTACAAACTCAAAAAATTCCTGTTCTACTTCTTCTAATCCGAAGATAAACTTCATGATAATGTCATACCCGAAAGTCTCTTGTGCAGCTAATACATCAGCTTGAGTTGCTCCTTCTTTATTTCGTACGCCCATCATTAAATCTTTAAGTAAATTAATATCAACCTTGAATTTCGATTTCTTCAAAATACGAACTACAGAAAATAAATCTCCACCATGAATGTGTCTCACTTTATATTCTTTTTCTTGAATTGCAATAGTCATATTTATTCCTCCTTAAAATAAAAAGAGCAGGGATTATCCCTGCTCTTTAACCTGCTGGTATTAATTTAGCTGCTTCTGTTGCTGTTAAAATACGTTTTTTCCATGGTACTTTTCGAATGTTTTCTGGATCACGATGTCCTGTGAATGTCACTTCTGGAACAACTTCACTTTCGTTTTCAAATCCTAGCTCTAATGAACCGTCAGATAATGCGTTATATACGATAATTTCAACGATATCTCCACCTAAAGTTTCGCCAACCCATGCTACGTTTTTAAGATAGCTATCTTTTGTTAGACGTTCTGTAGCTTCGATCACGTCGTACTTAATTGTTTTCCCGTCTTTTGTAACAGTCTCTTCTGATACTTTTAAACCAGCAATAAAGTTTTTGATTTTTTCTTTATCCAAAAATTCAAGTGTCTTAAAACTAATTTGAGTTTTTGATTTTGTAATACGTTTCATCCCCATAGTGTCACCAGGAGAACCATCATATTCAATTTCTTTAAACTCTGGTTCGTATTTAAATGAGCCACCGCCTTGTGTAGCACCTACAGGTAGTTCGTCTTTTTCTCCATAATTAAAGAAGAATGCACCCCAATCTCCGAATAGGACATTCTCTGGTTTTGGTTGTGGAGCTGCCATATAATCAACCCTTTCTATTGTTTAAAATAAGTTCTTAAAATGAACCGCACTTCTTTACGTCTGATATTCGGGTCTGGATCAGGTACTTTCTGACTCGAAAGATAAGAAATAGCAGCACCAAATTCAGCACTGCTTAACCTTTTTCTATGAAGATTGTTTTCTAGCTTCATAATCAGTTCATCTATTTTACTAAGATGAGCGGAAGTGCCGTAAATATCAATTGTAAGCATGATATTCTTTCGTCCCCATGGTTCTTTGTCATCATTTACCGTGAATACCAGATAAGGCATTTCAGCCGTTGTTTTAGCGATTTCATAATACGTTTCTTTATGAATCTGTTTTAATTTACTGTGTAATATATTTATAAAGTCATTCATGCTATCTACCTCATTAACGACGAATAGGTTCGCGTGCCAACTTGTGTAATTTGCGGTTTATTGCTCTCTGCTGCTGGTCTAAGAAAAGGCTGTGCATGTTGCCCTTGAGTTTTAACCATCTTCCCTGTTTTAGGGTCACGGTACATCCAAGGAGTTTTACGCCCATCACCGTCTACAGCATAAATCCCTGTTCCTTTCTCAACATAAATTCCATGATCAGCAGAAGTACCGATAACAACTTTTTCTTGCTCTGCTTTAGAACTAATGCTTCTTCTTAGATTGCCAGTGTCTACAGCAGCAAGTAATTTAGCTTTAGAGGATACAAATTGACCAATAGCAGTATGAGCTGCTTTCTTTGCAGCCAAATGTCTCGCCATAACAGCAGCCCTATTCGATTGGAATTTCATGCTCATAAGGCAACATCTCCAATTCTATTTGAAAAAATCTCCCTGCATTCATCGGATCACCAGGATAGGTAACGCTGTATATCTTCTTATCAATAACTAATCTATCTTGAATAATTACGTCGAAAAGCATGCAGTAAAAGAAATGTGTGCTTTTCTCTTCTATTTTTTTATTGCGAGCATCCTTTGTCCCTTGGATAGCATCCAATACACCTTTAACAGTATTGATTTCTTTCCATTCTTCTGCTGGATATGGTCCATCATCAGAACCAGCGTTGCGAAGTACTGTAGCATCTTTTCCAAACTTGCGTATCATTGACTGAATCATCGAACACGTAACCTCACTTTCAGCCCCTTCGTGACGCTTGCTGGATAATCTCCCACGTCATCATAAGTAACAGAGTAGTTTCCTAATGACTCGCTTTTCTTCCCTTCTCTTTCCTGCTCCTTATACTCATAAACTACCATCTTTGCGATGATACCAGGATAAGCAGGAGGGAATTGTAGAATAGTTCTATTCGTGTACTCAGCAACCATTAATATTGTATCTTCGATGCTTATTAACAAGTTTTCATCACTTATATTAGGCACTTGCAATTTTACACGTTTTAGAATTTCTGCTTTCATATCCATTTACTCACTCGACTTTGCAGGTGTTTGTCTTTTCTTCTTAACCGTTTCTTGTTTCGGTTCGTCTACTTCTTCATATACAGGGTCATTCTTACAACGTTTTACGTGATCTGCATCCGTTACTTCCCAGGTGACATCTGTGTCTGTATTTAAAAACCAAGGCATATTATCTCTCCTTTCAAGAAGAAAGAGGAAAGGCTTAAGCCTTTCCTCCTGCTGGTGGTGGTGTAGTTGGTGCGATTGTAGCTGTAAGTACTGCTAACGCTTCTGGGCGAAGCACACCAGCCCCATAAACCATAAGACCACGAACTCCATCTGCAAATGAATTTTGAAGGCGTTGCGCTTCTGTTTCATTTAACTGTTTACCATGACCGATACCTGACTTATGAAGAGCAAGAATTTTATATTTACCGGATGTATTGTGAATCTCTTCAGATACAACAATTTGCGAACCGTTGATTATTTGTCCTTCTACAACCCCGTTTTCTAAAATGACAGGTTGCTTTGTAAAACGGTCATCTTTAGATAGTAATCCAAGAACTTGAGAATTGATGATTGTGAAACGTTCAGTTTTAGGTACCTTTTTCACGTTTAACTTTGTATTGAGATCAACAATGTAGTCGTATGCATTCTTAGGTGATAATTCAATTGCTGCGGAATCTGTACCGATTACATTATCCTTATGAGCACCTGTGTAAAGTCCTAATGTAAATGTATCGACAGTTTCTTGAAGTACTGAACCTGCCTCTTGTGTATGTGGATCAATTAAATCTCCAGCAGCTTGAACAGCATCTACATCATCTACTTTGAACGCAAAATACTTTTTCTGATCCATATTGATTTCTACTTTAGAAGGGTTTGTGTCATCCCATTCAACAGAACCAGAATAGTCTTTTACATTTACTGCACCGACACGGTTAAAAATAATTTTGTTACCTTCAATTTTAGCTGGTTTTGTTGTGATTAAATCCGCGATTGAACGCTTGTGGAAATTCGCCATTAAACGAGCTTCCCAAATTGTTGGAATAAAAGTTGCTACTGACATATATTAATTCCTCCTTAATGTTTTCCCATAACAAAAGAGACCACTAAAATAGCAATCTCGTTTGTTCGTTTTATAATTTTTTTAATTATACTACTTAACTTTTCTATTATTACTTACCCCAACTGCGCATATCTTTCTGAATTTGTGCCCAGTTCGCATTAATTTCATCCTGACTCATTGAATTTACTTGTTCTCTTGTAAATCCAGTCCCAGTTCCGCCACTAACATGAATTTCTCGGCCAGCAGCTTTAAATCTTTCGACTACTTTTGCTTCTAACGCCGAAGAGAACAAATCATTAAATTTTGATACTCTAGATTTAGTATCCTCTACATCTGAACCGATAACAAAATCTACAAACTTAAGATCTAATCCAATCGTTGATAATCCATCTGCTGCCGCACTTTGCATTTCTTTCTGATGAAGTATTCTTTCCCGCTCTTCTAGCTGTTCCTGAAGTTGCTTCATCTCATACTCAGCTTTTTCTTGAGCGGTCATAGAAGCGGTTTTGTAGTTTTCTAGTTCCTTCTTGGTTGCATTAAGTTCTTTCGAATATTTCGAACGAACTCTATCTTCTGCTGATTGCACCATTTTCTCAATAAATGTTTTTGTTGCATCATCTAATTTCGGCTCTTTCTGTCCATCAATTGGCACCTCCTCTTTATCATCTGCAGGTGGCGTTTGTTCGGTCGGTGGTGTATCTTCTGCTGGTGGTGGTGTATTAGGATCAGAGAAGAACTGCATACCTTTCAAGCGTAATGGCGCTTTTATTGTTTCTTTAACAAACTTTACTGGCAAATCTTTAACTAAATATTGTGTCATCATTTTTCCTCCTTTGAGTTCCTATGAATACGCCCTGTTTAGTTCGTAATCTATAAGCCCTCAAGTGTTTTATTTTTATTTGAGAGAGTCTTTCCACTCTTCATAACTAACTGCTGTAATAACTTCATTCCTGCCTGTTGTCGGGTTTCTAGCCCTCCTCTCAATAAATGGGCTAACTTCCGCTACTTCGGTAATAAAAGTACAGCGGCAGCGTACAACCTCTTTAGCAGGTAAATTGCTGTCGTGTGGATATTCACAACTATAACCACCGACTTTAAATAATCCTTTAAACGGTACCTTCTGATGATCTGCAGCTTGATGCGTTGGCCTTGTACGTTTATCTAATGTAGAAATCCAAATTTTCTCCATTGATACACCTTCGTCAAAAGCATGAGATGCACTGTCATAAGTACCTAAGTTTTGCACCCTAGCACTTTCTGTCCAAGCAACCATTTGTGCTTTCTTCGCATCACTATCAAGAATAGGCTTAATACGATTAGCCATTACCGCATACCCTTTACCTTTTCTAAGGCCAATGGATAGTTCTTTACGTATTCGGCTAATTATCTGTGCTCGATGTATACTTAATCTTTGATTGAGCGTCATTTTATCGATTGGCATTTGTACCGCACGTTTAATGACGTTTGGGTCAATTAGCCCATATGAAAGAGATACACCAACCTCTTTTTCGATAAGATAACTCGTATAATAAAAAGACTCCCCATATTGAGTGGAGAGTGTTTCATTGAGAGTTTTCTTTTTCTCATAAGTTATTTCATTAATAACTTGCTGTAGTTCACTTTGCAGGTTCTTGTATCGATTAAATCGAAGCATTTTCTGCATACTTAACTGCTCATTTACCGCATATTTGGCATAATAAAAAGCCAGTATTCCTCTGACTTCTTCCAAAGCATCTTTATACATATAGAGAATCGCCTTTTCCAGCTCGTCCTCTATCTTTTGGAGGTGTTTCTGCCTCTTGTCCCATTCCATCGTTTTCACCGCCTTTATGTACAGTGTCTAAATCGATAGAATCAACCTCTTCTTCCTTCATCTTTTTTAATTCTGCCTTCGGATCAGGAATAACAGATAACATAGATAATCGTGTTTCTTCGCTTATTAAACCTTGTAATTTAGACTGAACATCTGCTTCGTCAGATAAGTTCGCTGGAAGGTTACGAGTAAATTGAAACGTCATGCAAAGGTAATCTAATTCTTCTTTATTTGAGCGTAAATTCCAAGCGTCGAATAGTAACTTAAACTGTTGTCGCAGCGACTTAGTGAATTTCATTTCTAATGTACCGGATTTCGTTTCTAACGATAAAAGTTTGTAGCGAATCGCAACCCCAGTGAGGTTACCACCGAATGATTCATCAGAAAGATTAACATGCTTTGTAAAACGGCATATATTCTTTTCTAATCTATCTAGATGGTGTTCCAAGATGTTGTCATTAAGATCCTTAGTTAAAAATGTAGCCTCGCCATTCTCACCTACATCAAGAGCTCCAGTTTGCTTTAACTTCTCGATAGTATCATCATCTATATCAACACCTTTAAAAATCATATAAGCCAAGCGGAACTGCTCAATTTCACTGTTCACATCAGAAAGTGCTCTGTCGTACCCTTCAATAAGCGCAATAGCTTTATCAACATCCCCCTGCAATTCTTCATTGTTAGGAAATCCGATAAGTGGTACACCTTTGTATAAATTAGTGATTCGATTTGTTTCTTTCAGCTTATCTAAATCTTCACCAGTGTACTCAATGATTTGCGTACCATTGTAAAATTCAACTTTATATCCATCTTTAAAGTCATCACCGTTAATTACTTTGATTGGATAGCAGCGGATAGCGTATTTAGGCTCAGCAATGCTTGAATTAGTAAGGAATATAGCTTCATAAGGTTTGATATTCATAACCTTTTCCTCACCATCCTTATCATGGTAAAGCAGTCTTGCCCCATACCCACAAATAGAAGCAAACTTTCCTGTTTCCGCATCAGCATCTTCAGTATGATTTGCCTTTAAGAAATCTTGGATACGTTTTAATACTTCCTCATCTTCATGATCTAAGCTATATGAAACAGGTAATCCAAACATATACCCTATCTTTGTATCAATAATTTCAGAGAAGAAGTCATTGTTCAGCTTGTTGTTAACCTTATCCTTATTCCCATCACCTTTAAACTCACGAGTAAAGATAGGTACACCTTTCTCACTTGCTTTGTATCGCTCGTACCTGTTAATCATGCGTTGTTTTAACGGTTCAAATTCATCAATAATCTTTTTGAGCAGCTTGGGTGTAGGCTCCCCATTGTTTTCATCCAGTAATGGGATATAGTGTTCAAACATCGTCTCACCTTCTTAATAAATTGACTTAACAGCTTTTGCTTTGTTATTAGACATAATTACGGTATTCACAAAGTAACGATCACTATCCATTTGATGGTCATTCTGCTTAATCGGTTTGTCTTCACCGCGCTCCATTGCCTTCTCATCCCATACGTAAGAAGAGAACTCACGCAGCGTTTCTTTGCAACAATCGCAGAATTTAATTAATTCCGTTGTTAATGCAGTTGCTACATTTCGTATTCCATCTAATACATCGTTCTTTGCTTTTTTTACTTTCCAACCTTTTTGTTTCAATAAAATAATAAATGAGCTTGCCGATGGGTCTACGATAATACACTTGGTTAGACCGTTTGCAAACTCAACTAAATCAGCATAATATTGTTCATCTGACTTTTGTAAATTCTTCTTACGAGCGTCATGATGGTATTCTTTCACCTTATACCAAATGCCACCACATAAGCCCCATAAACCAAAAGCCATAGGGTTTTGTGTACCGTAATCGCAGGATATATAGTACTGTTCGTATTTTCTTGGATGCGACGGTACAACATGTTCATCTTCATTAAACATACTATATATTAAACCTTCCGCCATTACCCATAAACCTAATATATAGCGTTGATAGAACACACCACTAAACATACGTTTAAAGCGGTCTTTCACTTTTTCAGGAAGAGATAAGTTGTCATCCATTGTGAATTTTAAATGGCAAACTAACTTCTCTTTTTTCTTATCGATAAGCTCTGTTTTTACAAAGTGATATGGCGAACCAGGGTTACAGTTCATAAATATCTTTGCACCATCAACAGAACAACGCCCAATCATTTGATCTATAAATGATTTAGGAAATAGAGCAGCTTCATCAGCTAATGAGCCAGCAGCGGTTAAACCTTGTAACGTATCCTGTGAGTTCTCTTTATTAGCTCCAAACAAGTAGTACGTATTCCATCCAATTTGCAGATAGTTTTCGGAACGGTTATAATCATATCGCCATCCCCATGCTGTAAGTATTTGTATCATTGGGTTGATTACGTTACGTTTTAATGAGCCAATTGATTTACCAGCAATGATAAATGACTCACCTTTAAACTTTTCTTGTGACCATTGCAAGAAACTACAGATCATCGAAATTGTTTTACCAGAACGAATTGCTCCATCTGCAATAACGATGTCATGATTCTTATATGGCGAACCATCTCGCCACCACCACAATAATTGTAATTGTTTATTTGAAAACGGCTGGAACTTAAACGATTTGTTTTTCCGCTTTTTAATCCTCGCCATCTGCATCACCAAATACTTCTTTCATCTTTTCTGAATCAGGAGCAGTTGCTTGTAAAAAATCTTGAATTGCTTCTGCATTATCATCATCTTCATCACCAGTTAAATTTGCAATTTCAGCATTAGCTTTCTTTATGTTCGCTTTCTGTACTTCCATATGCATCTTGTGACGTTCTTCTTCAATTTTTCGCTTGAAGTTATCAGGCACTAAATCAAAGTACATCGCCAATTTATCAAGTGCTCTCATCTTGTCAGCAAGCTTGATAGAAACGCCTTCTTTGCCTTTTTTCACTTCCGCAATGATAGAGCCATCAACCATATCTGATTCATTAAAATCAACATAACTAATGGTTCTCATGACTGGCTTTCCATCTTCATCTTTTACAGGCCCAAACGGTCCCATCACTTCTACATCTTTTTGACCAAAGGTTACGTAATTTGTAATATCAGCAAAAGCAATTTTGATGTACTCATTCAATACATCCATCGCTTCTACAAATATATTCTCAACCATTTCACCTTTAATCTCTCGAATATACGATGCTACACGTTCTCTTCTCAGTAACCGGCTACTCGTAACATGCGCGCTACTCTTTGCATAGCCAGCTTTCAGTGCAGCTTGTGTACCATTAAAATACTTCATGTAATACAAACAAAAGAGCCGTTCTTGTTCTGTCAGCTCTTCATCATCTAGCATCTTTTTTAACTTGGCTTTTGTCTTGGGATTTTTAACATTGGTAACGCTCCTTTTCGCAATAGTAACGTTACCTTTTAATTGTTCGTCCCATTTATCTTGTGATTTCCACTTTCTAATTTGCGAAGGTTTGAGGTTTAACTCAGCCGCAATATCAATTAATGGCTTCTCTCCTTTACTTGCTTTATATATTTCAAATGCTTTGTCACGATCCGGGCTTCGTTGCCTAGCCATATTCACCACCTCACGGTAATTCCTAAATTATTTCGCAGAAAATTCAAAATATATATTCATAAATATGTCCAAGTTGCTATAATAAAATTAACATTGCCATCTGGAGAAGTAATTCGCCCCCCAAGCGAGTTGCTTTTCCTTTTTTTATGTCTATTGTTTTAAGAATTCATCTACCGTTTTACCAAAGCAAACTAATCATTGCTTCTCTCTTTTGCTTTGGTGTTGTGTTATCTTCCAACTCATTAAAGATTGGAATTGCGTTTTCTAACTTTTGTTTATCGAAACGCTCATTTACAAGATCTTGTCCTAACATTGAAATGAATGTACCTATTGCAACCGCTTGTTCTTGTTTAGTTAGTTTCATTTGTCCAACTCCTCCCTATGATAATTCCTAATTTATTCTTGAAATTCTCTAAAACTCGATGTATTATATTTTTGTATTTTCTCAGTTCCCTAATCGAGAATACATCATCACTTCTGAAAAGGACCCGAACTCCAGCGGGTTCTTTTTATTTACTTGAACTCATTTTCGAATTATTGTATTATATTTTCGGGTCTTGCTCCATAAATCATTATCAGGAGAATCTGCAGGTTTGCAGGTTCTTTTTTTATTCCTCTTCTTATAAATCTATTTATTTAAATGTAAAATTGTAAATAAGTTCTAACATTTTGAATCGAGGTGAACACAATGAAAAGTTTTGGTATGTTAGTAATCTCCACTGTCTTTTCAGCTCTCCTAGTATTTTATAATGTCAATTCCTTTTATAATAAATTTACATCAGGGAATACATATTACTGGGTAAACGGTATCCTAGCTGCTGGATTTCTTATATCCTTAATTACCAACATAAAAGATATCATCAAGAAAAACTACACAACTTCTGAATCGAATTAAGGAGCCTATTACGGTTCCTTTTTCTATGTAAAATAAAAAAGCAGCGTATTCGCTACTTACACAAATCGCTAAATGAATCTTACTTAAAAATACTTCTCATTTATTTGTTACAAACTCCCTTCTGAATTGTATATACCCATGTAAAAACTAAATATAAAGGAGTAGAAACATGAAACTAAAAATCAAGAGACCAAACGGATCTAAATCAGATTTTTACATTTCTCCAGAGTTTATTAGCGCTATTGGAATGTTAGTCAAATCTCTTCACCTAGCAGGAATCATTTGATTCTTGCTTTTTCTATTCATTGTGTTCGTTTGTTTTGTAAAATGTTAAATCCAATTGAAACTGCGTCCTTCGAGTTAATAAGTACCAATTAAAAACATAACAAAAAAGAGTGCGTTTCTTCATCACACTCTTTCAAAAGACTTTACCAATCTCGACGATCATCGTGATTACGTCTACGACGACACTCATCACAATCGCAGTCACGTCTACAATGACAGTCGTTAAAATCGTTTCTTCTGCGTCTACGACCGCATCCGCAAAATACTAAATCATCCCAAAATCTATTACAATCTCGAGAATGTCCAAAATTATTATCCCATCCCATAGATATGATTCCCTCCTCTAAAAATAGAATTCATCATATTCTATGATTAAAAGGTAGAAATAGTTTGTTTACTAGTCTATGTTTCAGACTAATAATATTTCAATTTGAAAGTCTATCTCACCCCTTATCTTTCCTTAACAACAAACAAGACGCCACCCAGATCATGGTAGCGCCTACGATAATTGCTATACACATGTTTGTTCTATCTACATAGTAAAATAAAACACCCATAATGAACATATCATAAGATTAGTAACCCTATTTTCTGTCCGTTGATTATTATGTTTATAGACCTAGATTATGCACATCTATATTCAGTAAGTGCATACCCTATTACATGAATACTACTTTAGGAGTGATTATATTATGAATCCTTTCCCGATGAGGATTGTTGTAGCTCCAACTTCGACTTGGCAACATTTACTTCACCATCCTTCATATGGTCAATATGGTATGCAACCTGGGCATATCCCCTTTACTCCTACAATTGCGCCTTCTCCTGTAATATACCAATATCATTATATTTTTCCAGCATTGTATTTCCAAGAGTTTCACGGTACATTTAACATCTAATCTAAATAGAAAAATATCCGTTATCTGTACCATTGATGATCAATTCATGTTATACCTAAAACAGTATTTAAATACGTTTAATGAGTAATTTCTATATAACAAAGAAAAAACGTCTATTTTGATACTTCTACTTTATTTTCATTAAAAAGTTTGCTACATTTTCCATAATTTATTCTTTCCGCCATGTTAATGCAAAATCCCTCTTTCTTTACTCTTGACACAAATCATTATATTACATTTATGTATGGAGATATAAAAAACATAACCTTTGAAGACCAATTCCTAAAAGGGGACTATTTATATTTCTTATTAAAGCTAACATCAAAATACTAAACTTAATAAGAAACACAAAAGCCACGACACTCACGCATCGCGGCTGAATATATAAATTCAATTGGTCTTTTCATCCTTTTTGCGGATTTTTACCGCCCATGCCCGTTCTCCGGTAACGTTTTGATAAAGGGGCGACGCTATCCCCACACTATTCTTCTTTCAAAGAACTGTATAGGTATAGCGTAATATTGATTCTGTTTTGAAAAATCCCCGAAAACGTCCCCCAGTTTGTCCCTTCTTTTGTCGATAAACGTCACTCATCAAACCCCCAGTACCTGCAAAAAGATTTAACAAAATAAATACGTATTTCTGATAAACTTGAAAAGGAAAGCCTCCTGTTAATCCATTAATTTATAAAAAACCAAATTATTTTTATGTACTATAGTCAATAAAATCGGATATAATAGGTATGGAAAAAGCTTATTTGTGCTGTAACACAAATAAGCTTCAAAGATTACTGTTTGCTATTTCTTCTATCCATTAAAAGAATTAATAGAAGAACTAATTGGCAAACATCCGATATGGATATTGGGGCGAATATAATAATTCTCCTCCTTTCAAAGCCAATCGTACTGTAATACGATTGGCTTTTATATTGGGATTTTTATCCTCCCTATGAAATTTATCATAACATGAACAATAGTAAATTTAATCATCCTAATCAATAAAAAATATTTCTATATTAACAGAATTCTACCTCGTGTTTTTTCCGAAACACAAATATCCCCACCATCAGGCAGGGAAAGAAGATGATACAACATGTAAAATAGAATAACCTCATCTATATCAATAGCACAAAATGCTAGAATCCCATTTCTATTGCTTCAAAAACTTGTTTTATATAATCCCCAAAGCCGTAGCAATCAACTGAATAGCGCTTTTTTTCTTCTGATAAAACGGATCACGCTTTATCATTAATTCGTTGTACACAAACGAATCTTTAACCCTTCGATTCCCAAGGTACTTCATCTCAATTATCCTGCGTTCATCTTCATCAAGAGCATGTTTTAACGTCCGTTCAATTTGTTTAAAACGTATCTCGTGATTCTTATCGTCACCTTTCATTTTAGGAAAAAGAACAACACACCCAGCTTGAGCCTGTTCTTCTTGATTCTTCATCCGGACGCACAATGCTTTGTAGTTTTTCAACTCCTTCACCACAAGTCTTCGCATCTCCTTTTCATCGATGTCTTCAAAAAATGACAATTGATTCATACGATACGGTTCCCCTCCGTTCGATCTGCTTTGTTGAACTTTTACTTCATTTCCTTTTTACATTCTTCAAGAAAATCGATAACTTCTTGAGTCTACACTCTTATAGAGAGTAATTCCATCACATTACCTTCTGTGTTATAAACACGAATCGTTCTTTCCTTAAACTCCATCCCTAACATCCCATCATCACCTAAAAGCTTTACGTTATCTTCTATTTTCAAAACCTCGCTTTCTATTCAAGTGATTATTTTATTGAGTTTTCAATCAAACTTCATTTCAAAATTCTCCGTTTCAAATGAACCTCTAGACACATACACCATATACTAATTTAAATACTCCCTAAGAAAGTGGGTGAAAGCTATGCCAGCTATTCTTGGAAACCTTGTCTTACAAACCAGTAACGGTTCTTTCAACTTAGGTGATTTTTATAACGTTTCTCCAAAAGCAAATACAAAATCTTATAATGGCTCGGGCGGTTCCAATGCCGCTTTTATCGTTAATAATTTTAATGGTGTTAGTGCAACGAATACATTTGATTCTGATGTTGCAGATCAAGATCAAGTAGTAGCAAATTAGGCTACTCCTGAATAAAACACAACATTCCGTTAATAATGTATATACAGTTTCTGATTCCCCTTCATACCCGAAGGCTTGCAGCTAGCTTTTACTAGCTGCTCTTTTTATATTTCATACGAATAAAACTCTAAATTCATCCGATACTATATAGGACTTTAAAAAGTCAGCTTTAAACTCTTCCCACTCTAGCTCTCTTGGTCGAGAGTCGAGCAGTTAGCTCTTGCTAGCTGCTCTTTTATTGAATAAATTTCTAAAAAGTGTTAACAATATAAGTACACCAAGGTTGAATACGAATGACCATTGTGTTCTTCTTATTCACCAGGGCAGTTAGCTTTTGCTAGCTGCTTTTTTTGAATTTGTTCGAATAAAATTCTAAATTATGTTCAATACTATAAATGGGCTGATACAGCTTGAATTCACAGTGATCTCTGTAATGTTCTTTCCCCTTTCTCTGAGGGCCGAGCAGTTAACAATTGTTAACTGCTCTTTTGCATTGAGTTAGTTATTAATTTCAGGTCTTATTTCACTTCTACGCCATATACTTTTAACCTAAGTATCCAGCTCAAAGTGTTACCTCCTATCTTAAAGAGCACTGATGCATGGTGCTCTTTTTTAGTTTCCTTATTTCTATAAAATGAAATTTTTATTAAGGTCATTATTATTTCCACATAATACTTTTAATTCTGCTTACACTATAGCTGTAACTTAAAGTTACATATCATTTACTTGTAGGGCCTAGTTTTTTTGTACAACTGGTAGTTAGCTCATTAAGCTAGCTACTTTGTTGTGCAAAAGAAAGTTTTTATTTAATTTACTTTCCTGCATAACATTTTCAAATCTGTTTATACTATAAATGTAACTTGTGGTTACAATTTGCGTATCCATGTGGAATAGTATTTACAGCAGGCAGTTAGCTACTTCAGCTAGCTGCTTTGTTGTGCAAAATAGCATTTTTATTCAACATCAATGTATCTAATTTAATAATTGCACTTAAATCCTAATACATAAGCCGTTTCTAGTATTTAAGTACGTCATAGAATACAATATAGGACAAGGTTTCTCCTAATCTAGTCCTAATAAAATTGAGAAGGAGGTGAATACCAATGGCTATCATACCTCCATTTATGGCTTCTAGAAGATTTACTTCTACACTAGGTGCGGGTACAGGTACAGGTGTTGCTTTTGCAATTGCTGCTACAGCTTGCTTAAATGATGCTGGTGTTGCTGCTACAGCATTCCCAAAATTCACGTATTATAATTTCTACCTAAATGGTGTACTTCAGCCAGGCGGAGAATCAAGTGTTACTACCGGCCCAACTGGAGCGATTACAATTCCAGGTGGCGATACATTTGATCCTGCAATCCCAGTTACTATTGAATTTATCGTAACTTAGTTATATTCAATTTTTTCACAATTAATTACTGTAAGCATATACTAGTATAGAATGATAGGAATTTATACTCACGCTTGAAAAGGGCACTGTTTAATGGTGCTCTTTTTGATTTTAAATTTTAATATCAAATAACGATTTTGTTTAATTTAATCTAAGGCATGTTCTCATAAATCCATTGGATAACCATAAGTAAGAATCCACCTATTAGGATCACTCCACCAACAACAATTGCTGCACCCAATACACCAAGAGGTATCGCTAAAAAACCCCATATAAAAGCTTCTTTCTTTTTCATTCCTTTAATCTCTATTCCCCAGCTAAAACTGTCTCTCATATTTCCGATAGAAAAAATTAAGGAGATGATTATATAAGCTATTAAAATTCGAGTTATCAATTAATCACCTCTCTTCGCCAAATAAAGATTTTGTTATAAAATTTCACCTATATAAAAAACATACATACAATATCTTGGGTATCCTTTTTCAACATTAGTTTTGGTCAGAGCGCCTTCCTCTCAAGGCGCTCTTTAATTTTCAAATAACGAATTTGTTAAAAGCTGAATAAAATTCAATATTCCGTTAATATTAATCACAATACAATCTGCTTCTTACCCAGGTTGTATCGAATCGAGTAGTTTCCCCATTAACTGCTCGATTTTTATTTTTGTTACATAAACTTGATATTTTGATCCATACTATAAATGCACTTGAGTTCTGAACTTCCTTCTTAATGCTTTTCTGGAGAGCAGTTAGCTTTTGCTAGCTGCTCTTTTAATTGCACGTTTTTGTCTTAATACCCATATATTATTGAGAATCAAAATATGATTTTGTATTAAAGGAAAAGTATTCTTTTTCATTACTCCACTCCCTCTTTAAAGGGCGTCGTTTGAAGAAGGTCTTTAAAGAGGGAATACATTTAAAAATCTTGGTTACACTGTAAACAGGCTCGTGAATAGCCAATTTTACTAATACCCACTCTATGTCTATTACCTTGAGCCGAGCAGTTAGCTTTTGCTAGCTGCTCTTTAATTGTAAAAAGAACCCAATTAACTGAACTTACATATAATACTCTGAGTTCCTTTCTTTATAAAATAGTCGTTATAAAATGGATCTCGTCACGAGAGCACTTTACTAAGTGCTCTTTTTGTGTTCCGAATTAATATAAAATGAAATTTTTATACTAATTACTTTCATCCCTCATAATCCAATTCAATGTCATAAGTACCTGGTCCAAGATGACTATTTGATTATTAACACCATCACGATATTCTTCACTATGAATTCTTGAAAAGCCATTTCGGACCCGTTTTAAATTGGATGCTCTTCTTTTTAAATCAGTGATACGCTGTTTAACTTCTTCAGATTTCAAAATGCACATCCTTTTCTACAAAATGAAGTTTTTATAAAAAGTTTTCTCAACGCTTATATACCGGAAAATAATTGCCTTTTATGGTAACTTATTGGTAATCCCATAAAGTTCTATTGTTCCATTTAAAGGACCCGCACCCCTAATCAGGTCCTTTTTTAATGTTTTCTACTAAAATAGCGTTTTTGTTTAGATCCGATTTTTTTAACTGTGGCTTTACTAACACTTTTGTGCTAGAATCCACTAGGATATTATTTTTAAATTATGTTTGGAGGCTTTATGAATAATCAAAACAACAATGAAACAAACAACATCAATAGAGTATTGGCAATTTTTCTAATAGTATCACCACTATTAATGCCTATCGTGCTCCCTACAGCCATAATTGTAGGAATGAAACAATGGATGCCTGATGACGTTGAATACCCGAGTATAATGTCACTATTGACTTTATGTATTGGATTTTTCATAGTTGGGATCATCTTCTCTTTCATATTACGCGTATTTAAATTATCTGAAGAAAAGCTAAAAGAATTAGGTTTCTTAGGATTTACAATTTCAATTGTTAGTACCTTCCTGACAATGTATGTCGGATATTTTTGGCTAGCAAAACTTAATTTCACAGCAGTGCAATTATCACCACATGCTGTATTAACCTTCGCAATTTTATCTACAATTCTTTTAGAAGCAATGTTTAAGCTGATTGATAAATTTGATACACCTGATACAAAAGAGACGATTGAATAGATATTAAAATGATTATCTTAGAGCACATATCAATATGTGCTCTTTTTTCTTTTAATCAAATAACGATTTTATTATTAAGACTGATTCGTTAAAAATCTTTTTGCATCATCAAACAATCGATCTTTTGGAACAAAGTTAAATCCGTACCGATTAAAGAATTCGTCATTTGACATTTGAAAATAATCTTTTGCTAAATCCCATTGATTATAGCCTTTATATTCACCGTATTTTGTACGTTTAAGTGATTCATTTACAGTTACTGGAGCGCTTGCCTGTGCACGAATACCATCCATAAAACTTGTAGAAATGAAGTTCCCAGCCTCTCTCATATCTTTTGGTAACTCACTTTCTATTCCTTTTAAGCTCTTAAGTACTTGATTCAATACTTGTGTATCACCTATAACTCCACGGTTATTTTCGATATGCCAAATGATGTTCCCAAGCTTTTTCTTCATTTCACTCTACCCCCTGTATAAAACTCAATATTTCGTCAATACTATAGATGACACGGTAATCTTTTTCTCCAATTTCTTGCTCGAGCAGTTAACTTTTGTTAGCTGCTCTTTATATGGACTTTATTTAGTAATTAAACTTTTCATTTTCTTAAATAAATTCCAATTTTCCGGTAACACTAAGTACAACCTACTTTTTCCCCAAAGTAGTTCCTTTTAGCAGTGCTTGTGAAGGGCAGCTAGCTTTTGCTAGCTGCTTTTTGTACTAAGTTAATAAAATCTTGTTCTTATTTCTTTTTTACACCATATATTTCTAACCTAGGCCAAGCTCAAAGTGTTACCTCCTATCTTAAAGAGCACTTATGCATGGTGCTCTTTTTTATTTTATTTTCTTACATTTCCGAATAACATTTTCAACTCTGTTCATACTATTCTTGTAACTTAAAGTTACAAACTATTTCTGTAAGCGCAGCGTTTCTTTTGTACAACAAGCAGTTAGTTTTGTTAACTAGCTGCTTTGTTGTGCAAAAGAAATTTTTTTAAAACTGCACATTTATTAAGAACATACATAAAATATCATGTGGTATTCTTTTTCAATTTTAGTTTTGGTCATGGAGTGCCTTAAAAGGTGCTCTTTATATTTGTAAATAACCATTTCGTTCAAACATACACACGATTTATATAAACTACGCATATATTTACATAGACAAGACATAGCTTTTACTATACATGCACAATTTTTGTGCATGTTTTTTTGTTCAATACAATAACTATTTTGCTAAATTTCTCAATTCACAAAGTACTAACTTTATAAAATGAATTCATATACATTATTGAATACATATTAAGTTCATATAAAACCAAATAATTTAGGAGCTGATTAGTATGACAAGTAAACCACTAGTAATAACGCTTCCTCCTATATCAAAAACCAAAATTATTTTTTATTCTTCTTCTGGTGAAGTAATTAAGCACACTTTTTTTACAAACGAGACTTCAGAACCTATAGCAACGTTTGCATATTGTCCTATAGACTTTGAAAGATTTGAAACTAAAAGAATGCCAGTCATTATAAAATAATTTTTCATTCTCATTTACGAATAATCTTTTTTTCATTACACATACTATATCTGAGCGCTCTCTCCCTGGGCTTCGCTCTTTCAAAACGGAAGGCACTCCTCCGTGCAGTGTATGAACATAGCGGGTAATCTAGTCAGTTACCTGCTATGTTTGTTTATAGGTGTAAAAATTCTTGTACAAAATAACGCTTTTGTTTAATGAAAATCAATTAACTATAATTTGAAAAATCGGAAACATTTACTCAATGTTTTTTCTGAATACTCATGCTATTATATATGTGCTGATGTTCACCATCCCAAGAACTCAGTAATTTCATCCACAGGCTTCACTCTCATCCTTTTGAGAGTGAGCCTTTATTTATAAGGATTATCCTCAATATTTATTTTTATAAAATTCAAATTTGATCTCTATCAAAATCTTCAATACCATGTAAAGTTTACGTAAAGATTGCTATGACTCAGCCTGTCCACCCCCAAAAACGTTATATAATGAACTCGCAAATAACCGATTTGCGCAATACTTGTTTTCCATACGACTTATGTTGAGGCTAGGAGAAATCCTAGCCTTTTTTGATTTCTCTCATATCAGTTGTGCCTTCCCATTTCCCTTCACGTACCCACTTCTTCTTGAGCTTTCCAACGTAAGTAAAACTGCGTTCATACATAATGCTGATTTCCGTATCTGGAATACCTTGTATATTCAAACCTCTTACAATTTCAGGGGTTAATCCAATTGGCGTTCTCTTTCTCGGTCCACCGTTCTTTTTCGGCTGTGTATCCAAGTATCTACCCAACTGGCGTAATTCTTCACCAGTCGGGCATGCTTTACACTCATTAACACTAAAACTTTCGTTGGATGAACTATTATAATAACAATGTCTACACTTCTGTTCGATAATATCACCAATTTGGTATGTGAGCTCTTTTCGTTCTTCTTTTGTCAGTTTCATAGCATCCACCTACAAGACTGCTTTGAGCGCTAAACCGAGCGCTTGTGATCTGCCTTGTAACTCAAGGCGATGTTCACGTTCTTTCGCAGCTGTCTCTTCTGCGGCACGTACATTGATATGCATTTTTTGAAGGTCATGCCCCAATTCATGATTCTTTTCCGTAATCGTATTAAACTCGTTAAGTAATGTGTTGTAATCTTCATCACGATATTGTAGCTGCTCTTGTGATAGCTTTAGTGCATCTTCTGCTTCCAAGCGTGCTTTCGTTTCTGCAATCAGATCTTGAGCTAGTTTTTCTTTTATATTTTTTAATTCTTCGTATATTTCCGTTACTTCACTCAACTCTTTTAGAAGTACATCTTTTTCATCAAAAATGTTATTTAATTGCTCTTTCCAAGAAACATCTAGGGTTTCTACTTTCTCGATATGCTCAATAACTACAGGTTTTAATTTTGGTGGTTCAGATTTCGCTTTTTCTTTGTTTTGAGGCTGTAGTAATGGTTTTGTACCCTGAGCTTTCTTAGGTGTACCTACACGCTTATCAGGCGTTGCATTTGCCTCGCGTCTTTTTGCAACGTGATAATATAAATTCCCTTCTGTTACTCCGAACTCTGCTCCGATTTTCCCCCAAGTCCATTTCTTTTCATCAGAAGCACGTAATTTTTCAGCAGTTACACAAATTTGATCCCAGTTTTTTTGTTCAGCCATATGTTCCGTTCTCCCCTCGAGTAGACTCTCCCCTAAGCTTTTTAGATTTTTACCGATTTCACAGTTCTCTGAACACCAACGCGCTATTTCATAATTGTTTCCAATCGATTTTGGAACAGTTTTACACGCTTTACAGTGTTCATCTTGTAAATTTAGAATCTTGAGTCGGATATGACGTTTCTCAACTTTGCTCAATCCATCACCCCATATGAGATTGGAAGGCAAGTAGTACAACGAAATTGTCATACTACCAACCTGTTTTTATTAGTCTTCTAATGTTTCATCAAAAGGCTTGTCCTCATCAGTGACTTCAATTTCTTCAGAAGATTGCGATTCTTTTTCTTGCACCTGTTCTTCTACCGTTACAACTGTTTCTTCCTTCGGTTTCTCTTCTACCTTTGACTGCTCTCCTACATCCGGCTGTTTCTCTTTCCATTCGTGCCATTTAATCGCCATCGGTGCAATGCGAGCACGGTAATCATCAATCATTTCAATTAGCTTCACGTTAGAAATCTTCAGCTCATTTGCTAATTTTAGATAAGACTCTCCTTCAAGCTTTCGTTTTACAATGTAAGCAAAGTCATGTGGTAAATCATCTAAGCCTGGAGCAAGCCCGCTAATGATAAATGCATCAACGGTTTCACGATCCGCTTGCTCTCTTTCTTCGCGAGTTAGGATTTTCTCTTCTGGAATATCGAAGTCCGCTTCCATTTGCTCATACACCTGTTTAACTTCTTGCACAAAACCTTTTTCATCCACTTCATATTCAGTTAACGGTTTGTTCGTTTTTACATTTAGCAACACATTATAATTCACGATAAGAGACTCCAATGATACAGCCACTTTAATATCGATTAATTCAGAAAGTGCATCTAACTTTCCATTTAATGAGCTATCCGTTACTTCCAAAACGATTTCTTTCTTCCCATCAGGTTTAAGATTTACTTTCTTTAAAGTTGGTTTGAATTCGATATATGACATATGATCCGCTCCCTTTATTTAGCCTTTTTTAGTTTTTTCTCTTCACGTTTTAATTTGTTGTACTCATCAAGTGTGATGAATCCGCCATATTTGATAACATGCTTTAAAAGAATGAGTTGTAAGTGTGGATATTTATATTCGAACATCTTCTTTTTCACCGCGAATGTTTCCGTCACCATACCCTTTATGTCCACGACTTCTACATCACCATTTGGCAAATAAACCATGAAGTCTGCGATATATGTAATTGCCTTAAAACTTTTACCGTTCTTTGTAAACGCTGGTTGCAAGGTGAATCTTGGTTGTAATTCGAAGCTTTTAATTTCACCTGCAGCTTGGCGAACCTTTAAACCAGAATAATAATCCGATTCAGCCTTACTATCGAATACATGGCCGTCTAGCTCAGCTTTTTTATTGTTATATTTACTCATAACTTTTCTCTTTCGCTTCACTAATTAACTGAGTGATTTCATATACAGCATTTTGTGCACATTCCATGTTTCTTCACCCCTTGAATATTTTTCAAAAATCAATACATACTATTTTCAAGCCGCTTAATCCACGGCTGGTACTTCCTTCTTTTACAGTAAGAGGCAGATTGGTTCATCACTTTTCTAATTCTTACTGTATATTTTTAAAAATATCGAAAATAATACCAACAAGCTGTTTGAACTAGCAGCTTCACTCTTCTCGCAATGGGAATGCAATTTATCACAATTAGCTAACTCATTCGACTAACTGGCAGACAACCGAAAATGTTGTCTGCTTTTTGTATGGAATTTTTCATTTTACATATACTACTTTTGAGCCTGTTGCCAATGCAAGCCATTTGGTGTTTTGAATTCCGACTAAGCTTTTTGTTGCATAGATTATCACATCTTTGACAACACTGTTTTAAAGCGCGTTTTCTGGTTATTCGTAGTTCTAATCCAGAATAATTTTTCTCCTATAAAGGACGGCAGGTACGACTGCTCGTCCTTTTTTACTTATACCGCATACTCTCCCTTCTGATAATTTCGAACCACATTGCCCACATCATCGTAGTAAGCAATTTCCCAATAAGGATGGCAGTTGTGCTTTTCAATTTCTCCATCGAACAAAACGAACAGATTAGTTTTCCAGTTCCCAACGATCGTACCCCACATGCCAGCTACGTTTACTCGCATACCCATGTAAGCAAAATGTAGGTTTCTAAAATTTTGCATTTTCTTAAACGCTTGTTCTGTGCTGTACATCCGCTTGATATCAAAAACCCCTTCGTTCTCACACTTTACAAACTTCATGAATTCAGCCATTGGCATCGTTAGAAGCTTTGTTCTGAACTTTTGCCAGTACAGAAATCTTGCCTTTCCTTCAGTTTCCGCTACCACATATTCTTCATTCGGCCATTGTTCGAAAATGGTAGTGAGTTTAAATTTGTAAAGAACCACCATCCTTTCACCTCCCCCTTAATTTGCAATCAACTGGTGGAACAGTTCTTTATTTCTTGTGTCTAGTGCATGATTAATGAGTTGGTATTTTATTAACTTTTCAATTTCATCATGATCTTCTCCGTCGATATGCGTTTCAAGTGAGCACTCATCATCTTCAAGTACTTCCATGTACAAAGGTTCCTTGTATTTACCTTTAAAATTGATTTGAATATATATCGGTGCATCATTCACATTGAAATGATGATATGCTGACATCCCATCTGTAACAGTTAAATTTGGTTTATAAAACGCGAACAGTTGACCTTCTGAAAACTCTGCAGAAATTTCAATTCCATACGGATACTTCTTTGCATTTTCAACAAAGTGGATTCTCGTTACAAACCTTAAATGCTTACGAAATGTGTAGATGAACGGAAAACCCTCATGTCTTCGGGGCAAGATATGATTTAAAAGAAATTGCATAAACTCACGCTTTTTCTCAACCGACACATCGCTCATGCAGTAACCCCCTTTTCCACCCTTCAAACTTTTGAATCCAAGCATCCCAATGCTCTTGGTATGAAGCTTCCTGCTGCTTTGCTACCTCACAATTACAACCCTCAATTGCTATCATCCCAGGATAAATTTCTTTATGAACTACGCCCGTGTTACTGCATATCATGCACATTTTCTTCACTCCTTCTCACGATAATCTTCTCCTTCTACAGCGATTAAGTAATGTTTACTCATTCCAAACAAGCGGCTCTTTGCTGCATAACCAATCTTTTCAGGTAATGTTTCATCATCTTCATTCGAGCTGTATAAAATGGGCAAATTATGTCGATATCGATAATCAATGATTTGATAGTAGAGATTCTCTTTCGCTTCTGACCGTTTTGACTTACCTAGGTCATCCCATATGAGGACCTCTACTTGTTTTGCGTGGTTTAACAATCGGTTAAATTCTTTCTTATCATCGTTCATCATCTTGGCTGCAATGAGATCATCCATGAAAGTTCCGTCTGATATAAGCAGTACGCTATACCCTCGCTTCATGAGATACTTTGCTGCAGCTACTTGAAGATGTGTTTTACCGAGTCCGAAACTGTTATGTTCTCTCTTGGCTTGTGCTCGCTTTGCTGACTCCAATTGCTTAATTCGTAACTCTCCAAAAGTTGCGATGAAGCCCAGGCTATTTTGTTTGGTATCCTTGATTTCTTTGAAGTTCTGCAAGTAATTTCCCATTGTGCTATACAAAAGCTTTTGTTCTTCTGTTTCTCGTTTGTACGAATCAAACCGAGCATCTGTAAATTCTTCTGGAATCATCGCGTTTTTCAATCTACGCTCCATTACTCGTTGCGCTTTGCACTCGCAATCTTTTTGCATAGATACTCTCATACCGAATTCATTCACTTCTTCGTAAAAAACTACTTCTGAATCCTGACATTTTAAACATCTATACTCGTTTAATGAAGCTTGGCATGTTGCGCTCTCGGCTTGCATTTTCTTCCTCATAGCTTCTGCTCGTACCATAACCTCTGCCAGTGCGTGCCCTACGTATTGCATTGCCTACACCACCTCTTTGATTTTTATAATCCTCGTCGAGCTTGATTACATCTGCTATTGTTCTTACGTTGCTTTTTTGCCAGTTTAATAAAATACCGCTAATGTATTTCCATCGTTTCGCATTCTGATCCACCGCTCTATCGACAGCTTCCATAATGATTTGGCTACCTAATACATCACTGAACTCTCCAAGATCCTGCATTGCTGTTTCACTTAATGAAATGTTGTTCTGTAAAAGGTAGTTGTAACTTTTTTGAAATTCTTCATCAATTAGAGGATGCTTATCTACATCATCATTAGTTAGATTAGTACTTGGTATTTCAGTACTTAGTAAATCATTAGTATTTAGTAGTTGGCCTTTTTCCACCGAGTGGTTTTCCATGCGGGTGGTTTTCCAGTCACTGGTTTTACCACTAGGTGGTTTTTCCATAGAGTGGTTTTCCTTATCTATGGTTGGCACTTCATAAACAGCAGTTTCCCAATGTGATATTTTCCCTGTCTCTGGATCTTGAACTGGATAACGTTTCAAATATCCTGCAGCCTTTAATTCTTTGAGAGTACTTGTTGTTATTTTTTCGCTATCTTTGGCATGTTGACTTAGCTCTGTTACATGGAAAGTCCAATCATCTGGCAAAGATAGCATGTATGCTAATAATCCTTTTGCTCGCCAACTCAGATTTTCATCACGTAAAGGCGTGTTGTGTATCACCGAGTAATTTGTATCCTTCTTAACTCGAAAGATGCCCATCTTATGACCCCCTTGTGCAAATCGCGATGTAAGCTCCATTTTCCTTAATGACTTTCTCTATCCGATAACCTGGATAACCAGTTTGTATATAACGTGCAATCGACTGCTTTAATTCATCTTTTGATTGTGCTCTCTCCCACAATTTGCGAGAGAGAAGCACCTTTGACTTGTTACTCACCTTCAATCACGAAATCACCTTGTCCGTCTCCTTCGGTTTGTTGTTCCACTTCAATGAATTCTGGTTCTTCCGTAATATCTTTTCGAACCACTTCGTCCTGCTGCGCTTGTGACTGCACTTCAATGCTAATTGGCAAGTATTTGAACATGTAACGAACCACTGTTTTCTTCGCCATTTCCTCATAATCTGTTTTCCACGGGCTATAGTTTGAATTTGCTGAAGCTGAACGACCGCGACGCTTTTCAATTTCACTCTTTGGCATAAATTCCATTTGGTGTCCGCCATCCTTGAAATGAGCGACTGCATACGCTCCAATAAACTCACCTCGATCACCAAATGACGGTTTGTGCTTTAGTTGAGGGTGTAAACCTAATTCGTATTCAAATTCATCATTTTCGTATACTGCATGTGCATAAATGCTTTGAATATGACCAGAACGTCTTGCTAAATCAATCATGCCTTTATATCCAATAATGAAAGTCGCTTCACTCTTATACGGTAAGATATAGCAATGTCCTAGTAATCCAGGTTCAAGCCCTAATTGTACGGCTGACATGACGGCCCCCATCAACGACGGCACGCTGCATTCAAGCAATTTAGGATTTGTACGAATTGTTGTAAGAGCAATCCGACTCATACGGTCCATATCCATATGCTTTGGTAATACCTCAGCCATTTTAGGACCCATTTTCTTCATATACGCTTCGACTGTTTGTTCAGTTGTTACTGGTGCGCTTGCCTTACGATTTGCTAATTGATTTTTTACATCTTTATTAGTTGCCATTGTTTATTTCCTCCCTTATTTAACTGTGAATTTTCTTGATTTAGATTCTTTAACATACTGCTCAAATAAATCTGGGTGTTCCACTTTGAATCGCTTGCTATCAAACCGATTAGTTGTATATGACTTCCAATAAATCTTGTAGTTCTCAGTTCCACCAACTTCATTGGTACCGAGTTTTGCTTTGATTTTGTTTTCATACTCTGCCTTTTGTTCTTGCAGGGCTTTTATTTCTCGGTCCACTTGATCACGCGCTTCAATCAGAAGCTCTTCTTGCTTCCCTAAACTTACAAAACTGTCTGCAATAGATTCTGGATATAGATGTTTAAGTAATTCTGTTGATGCATCTGAACCATCAAACATCGGTGGCTCGTTCTTCTCAACATTGTTGAGCCAAAAATCTTTTGCTATATCTGCTAGATAACCAATCAATTCATCATCTCTTTCAATCTCTTTTATAACGAATTTATTACCACCTACTAATGCAGCGAAATATCCCCACTGTAAACCCGTTACAAAAAAGTACCACTGTATTTGAACAATATATTGTTCAGGAATCTCGTCACTTTCCCACTCTTTTTTTAAATACTCGCTAGCAGTTTTAATTTCTAAAATACCGTTACCACGTTCTTTATCTATAATTATTCGATCTACATTAGCTAGGGCCCATTCATACTCAGGGTGTTGCAAAATTGCATTTCTTCTTCTAACCTTCATTTCAGTTCGTTTTACAAATTCTTGCGCAATAACATCCTCCATGACCGTTCCCCAGTACGTCGCTTCCGACTCAATCTTTGCATCCGGAGCAGAACCTGTTTTTTCTAAATACACCCCAATTGGCGATTTGTATTTACTGATTCCAACGATTGCCCCAATATCTGAACCGCCGATGCCCGATTTTCTCCATTTCAACCATTCGATTTTTGAAATACTTGTTGTAGCAACTAACTGTTTTGCAATCATTTAATTACCTCCTTTTCCAAAATTGGTATGTGCAAATTCACCGAAATACTGTATAGCCGCCGCATCGTAAGTTCTCCCAGCTTCTTCTTCATTAGCGAATGTACCAAGATGGATTTTTCTTTTATTAACCTTAATTTCAGCAATCCACTTCGACTTTTGTTTAGAAAACCACACTCCTTTATACCTAGAAGTTCCTTTGCGAATATTTCTTTCGTTCTGCATATTTTGTGTTCTTGAAGCTAAGCGTAAGTTTTCACGAGTGTTATTAAGCCCGTTGCCATCTATATGATCTACATCTACACCCTTTGGAGCATTTGTAATTAAACGATGCATATAAATCACCTTACAATTTTTGCGACCTGTTCCTTTTACGTATCCAACCGCATACAATCTTGTTTTTCTTTTATTTGCACACCATTTATATCGACTAATCAATTCATAATCTTCAGAACTAACAATCGCTACTTGCCCTTGTGTTAGAGAGACTTTTATAAATTTCATTCCATCCACTCCTTTTCCATGGTATACTACCTTCAAATGATTTTTTTAAGGGAACCCATTGCCGTGGGTTCTTTTTTTATTCCCCTGCAACAAACCTCGTTGCATGCCGCTCTAAAAACTTTTCGGCACATTCTTCACAAATTAAACTTCCTTCGAATTCGTAATACGTCATCCCAAAGTACAATTCACCTTCACAATCGCTACAATAATGTTCGAATTGTTTTTTGCATGAATCGTGGTGATTTCCTATTACAATTGGATTTTCTATCATCTAACTCACCTCCTCACAAAGAGTTATGTAATGTGCTCTCTCTACCAAATCCGCGTTAACTCCCTGGCTTCTTAACCGCTTAATAACCTTAAGAATATTTTTACGATCTTTTTCACGTTCCACATCGTGCTTTTCTTTCGCTCGATATAGTGCTGCAAGTTCCCTTCTTGCTAGTCGTGCTTCCTTTACCCATTCACGCAATAACTTTTCATCATGTGTTCTTAATGCTTGGATTTGCATTTGATTACAATATTTTAAGAACTCATCTAACACCTGTTTCTTTTGCATGTCCTTTTGTAGAACTGGTGCTGTTATGCTCATATTCTCTTCACCTTTCTTAATTGCTGATTTTCTTGCTTTAGCTGTTCATTCTCGCTGATAAGTTTTTCAAATGCATCTAAAAGTGCTACACCACCCATGAATGATACAATAACCACCGCTGTAACCAAAAGGCTGAATGTACTTTCAACCAAAGTTTGGTTCCTCCTTTTGGGCTTCTAGCCATGCTTCCAAATCTTTTTGTAAGAAGAGTAATTTGCGCCCTTCTCGGATAACCGGAAACTGCGGATGGTTTGCAAGTTCATATACTCTGCAAACCGCGATGTTAAGGTAAGCTGCCGCTTCTTTTACTCGCATTACTTTGTTTGGTTGCGCTTGTTGTTGGAATGTAGCTAAAGCTGCTTGAATTTCTTCACGAACAACTTCTCGGATTGACTCTTTAATGATTTGATCTAATCCCATTTTGTTTTGCTCCCTTCTATTTAACTTAACCAACCTTGACTTAACTATAAGTTAAGTCAAGGGCAAAAAATTTTAATTGCTTCTAGTTTCACTTTTAAGAAATCAGCAATTTTTACAATTAAGTCATAATAAGGACGGCGTTTGCCGTTTTCTATGTACCAATAGTACACTTCCGTAATACCAACGGCCTCAGCTACTTCCTTACATGTATATCCTTGTTCTACACGTAGCTGTTTTAGAGTTTTCATATGCAACTCCTCTCTTCCGTTTTTGTTGTTAATTACATAGTAACTTAACCTCAAGTTAAGTTCAAGTGTTTTATAATAATTTTTTCAAAAACTTTACCTTTCCACTTAACTGATAGTTAATATATAATGACAGTGTAGCAAAGTGCCGTGTGTCACACTATAACAGTGATAAAGAAGAAATAACTTCATATAAAATAGATAAAATAAACTTGGGGTGTTTTAATTATGTTTAGTCATGAAAGGTTAAAGTTGTTAATTGAAAAAAGAGGGATTACTCAACAACAATTAGCTGATGCAATTGGTGTTAGTCATGTTTCTGTTTATAACTACGTTGAAGGAAAAAAATCACCAGGTACACGTACACTTCAAAAAATAGCTAATCATTTTAATGTTACTACTGATTATCTACTTGGGTTATCTGATTCGCCAGATTTAACAGCAGACCAAGATCTACAACTTACAAAAGAAGCTCAAGAAATTCTTCAAATCATAAATGATCTACCTGAAGAACAACGAAAAAAAGCATTAGAACAACTAGAAATGTTTGTGAGTTACGAAAAAGCTAAAGGGAATATTTAATGAAAAAAGACTATCGGAAAAAATTAGATAGTCTTTTTTAAATTACTTTGTCTCTTTCATGTCCACTTAAACAGATAGATAATAATATTTCTTTTGGGTTATCTTCTTCTTGCAGAAGTAAAAGCGCTTTTTTTATCAGATTAACTTCCCCATCTTTATTTTTCATCTTCTCTTATCCCCTTATCATTTTTGTTATTTTTTTACATAAATTTCTTTTTTGTTCATAAACCTAAAAAGGAAATCTTACTTAAAACTACAAATGACACCGTCAATTAAGACGATGTCATTTTAAATTTATATATGTAAACCTATATTTTGTATCTTACCAACCGCCACCAGGATCAACCATCATTTGCTGAACTACTGGTTTTGAGTCATTTGTACTAGGCTTTTCTTTCGCAGAATCAGTGTTAACAACTAGTGTAGTTGCTAATAATAGTACAGGAATAATTGTAATTAATTTTTTCATCTAATCACCTCTTTCCGATGCTAATTATAACAAATATTCAAATTAAACCCAAGTGAATTTTCGGTAAATTCGAATAAAATATATTTCCTGATTTTTGACACATTAGAAGAGATTGTTTCATTAACTCTTCTCTTTTAGCTCCCTCATATGTTAAAGCTAAATAAGCGGTCTGTATGTCTGTTAATTCACCTGTAGAACTTTTTATTTGATTTAATATTTCCCTCGCTCCTATTGTATTACCTTGTTTAATCATTAAATATGCCAGCTCACTTGGATGTACAACATCTGTATCACTAATTTCTTTGTCATGGTGAATCTTTAAAAATGATAATGTATGTTGCACCATTTCTTTCTTCTTCTCTACAGCTTCAACTTTTCTATCACCAATCACTTGTAATGTTTTCTCTAGGTAATATTTTGAGTTCTCATATTCACCTACTGAGAAAACATACGATTCACCTAGCTTTAAGTACGCATTTACTTTTGGAAAAGAAAAATAGTTATCCCACTCAAGATCATCTATTAATTTAATACAAACGTTTCTTGCTTCATCTACTTCTCCTCCTTGCAATGAAGTAACAGCAATCGCTTCTCTGTAACGTAATTTGAAGCACTCACGAAGATATTTATTACTAATTTTATCAATTTTAGTTTCTATTGATTTCAGACGCTCATTTAAAGTCGTATAATTTCCTGTTTGATATTGCGCTTGACATAATAAAATTTCAGTTAACAATTCCATCTCAATTGTTTTCACTGATTTACTTGCTATATGCAACGCTTTATAATATAGTTTGGCATTCAACTCACCGATATATCGTTTATAAATAATCAGATACACACTAGCAAATTCTTTATTTTCAGACACCTTAGACTGTAATTCACTATTTATTACTTCAATCAAAAGATTGAACTTACCTCTTAAAGCTAAGTCCTCCATCGCTTCACGTAAATTCTCTGATTTCGGATTTGTGACATCAATATAATCCTTTAATATATTCCCTTGTACCTGTATGCCTTTATTTAATAGAATAATTGTTTTAGAAAGAAAACCAAAACTAATATCTGTGTTACCTTTAAATACTTTTGTAACAGTACTTGGCTTAACACCCCAATAATCTGCTAGTTTATTTTTTCTTATACCAGCTACGCATAATTCTTTTTCAATTTGACCTAGAGCTTTCCACATGCTTTGTCCCCCTTATTGGAACAAGACACACTTCCCTATCATGAACACGCACCTTAATGCTGAATTACATCAAAAAGCTGTGTTATAACTAGCCGTATACGTTACGAAAACTCGTAAACGAAAGGCTCATGGCAAATGTTTTCCCTACTTCAATTAGGGCTAAACGGTGTAAACGTGTTCCCAACATATTTACACACACTATGGGTCTTTTTTGTTCCGTTTGATTTCTTAAAATCAGTTTATCACAAGATTAAGAATCTTCATTCCACTTAAAGTCAATTCATGTTGAGAAAGTTTTTTCTAATAGTCTATGTCTCAACACTATTAGCAAGTATATAAATTATGAACTATACTCTGTCAGTAAACGTCAAACATTTGCCGTTTACAATTTGTAAAAGAATCTATGAGTGTAGACCTTAACATTATAGGTAAGGGCGTTATCTTAGGAGTTATAACTGTAGGAATTGATTTGAAAGACGAAGTTCAAGATTGGTTACTTAAAAAAATGAAAAATAAATTTCTGTAAATCAAAAGCACAGTAGCATTAAGCACTGTGCTTTTTTCTCTCTTTATATTCCCGTTCCTGGATCGGCATATCCTGCACCACCTCCAGGACCTGCTTCATTATTCTTTTGAGCGTAGTTCCATCCGCCTGGATCTTTTGTATATGTTTTTCTCATGACTTCTTCCCTCCTTCTTAATTTGAATCTACAATTATTTTAGCTCATACGTTCTGCATCTGTGAATTAACTATTTTGGTATTTTGTAGGAATATATACTTCCATTAATAAATTAAATATATTAATATATTTATAAAACGATTATAAGGAGTATAATATATGAATCAAATTGACTTTAGTTCTATACAATCACCCGTTAATCATCTCGCTATGCAAGCAGCTATTATGTTTCTTGCCATGGGCGTTACTGGCGGATTAGTTTACTACATGCTTTTAAAAATCCATGCTCCAAAACAGTTAGCTAGTGTGATTGCGACAATGTGTACTATGGCAGCTGCCTATAAAACGATTTTAATTTTCTATACTTGAATACACCAAAAAGGAGCCAATGGGCTCCTTTTTAATTTTAATGTTAATGAAAAGTAATCAAGAGAACGTCTTTAAGTTGTTCATCAAACTCCAAATCAAGTTCTATATACATTGCCTTAAACAATTCTATTAATAGTTCATTAGCGTCCCCACTACGTTTGCCATTAACATAATCATGAAAATCCACTAATTTTTTCAAAACCTCTGGACTATCGCTAAAAACTATCATTACTGAATTCAAAGCTTTCATAAATTCCAAGTAGTTTTCTCCAGTCCTATCACCAGTTACGAGCCAAATCCGATGTTCCATCAAATTTTTTAAAATATCCTTTTTTTCTTCCCAAATTCTATTTGTAAAAAAGGTCTTTCTTTCGTTTTTAATTGTTTTTCTTACTCCTAAATAAGTAAGTCCACCGCTAACGAAACCGCCTAAGACTCCTCCCCAGAATCCGAGCCAATTTGTGTCTATAGATAACCATTCAAAATTCATAAACTCACTACACTCCATTACTCTATTACTCTTTTTTAATTATTATATATTATAATATATATTTAAATAAAATTCTATCAAACCTTTATTTTAACTCAAATAAATTACGTCCCTCCTCTTGTTTTTTAAATATGAATCACAATGATTTTTAAACAAAATAGGAAATCACTTACAATTACATCCTATAACCGAATTTGTTCATTTATGGTAAAATGTATCCATCGCTGATATGTCCAACTAGGTAATTTTTATAACAGCAAAATTACAACTAGACTTATACAACATGATTCAAAACAAAATGAAGGAGTGTTTTAAGTGAAAGGACATATTCGAAAAAGAGGAAATAAATATTGTATTGTGGTCGACATTGGACCTGATCCAGAGACAGGAAAAAGAAGACAAAAGTGGTTTTCTGGGTATAAGACAAAAAAAGAAGCACAGGCTGATGTTGCGAAGAAGATTACAGAATTAAATGAAGGAACTTTTATAGAGCCGTCAAAAGTTACATTAAAGGAGTATCTAAATCATTGGCTAGAAATTAAAAGTATGAGTATAGAAAGAAGTACTTTTGTTGGTTATAGGGCATTTATCAACCAACATGTTATACCTAGTATTGGAATGGTCACACTCCATAAATTAAATGTTATGCACATTCAAAAATGCTATAAAACTGCGATAGATAAAGGTATTGCAAACAATTCTATTCTGCTTATGCATAGAATATTAAAGAGCGCTTTAAACCTAGCTGTAAAACAAAATATTATTTCTCGAAATCCAGCTGCTTTTGCTGAGATACCGAAAAAAGAAAGAACCTCTATCCAAACTTGGACAGAGGAAGAAGTAAAAAAGTTTCTTTTGCATTCACAAGAATCAAGATATCACATTGGGTATCTACTTGCAATAACTACAGGTATGCGTATGGGAGAAGTTCTAGGCTTACGATGGCAGGACGTTGATTTTGAAAAACACACCGTTACAATAAACCAAACATCTGGCCATGACAATAAAATCAAAAAAACAGCAAAAACAAATTCATCAAAGCGTACCATTCCTGTACCTAATGAAACAATAGTAGCCTTAAAAAAACATAAGACTTTAATTAATAAAGAGAAATTAAGGTTTGGTTCTGCTTATCTAGATCAAGATTTAATAAATTGTGATGAGTTTGGAAGAATCATAAAAAGAGCACATTTCAGAAAAAGTTTCATTAGGGCGACACACAAAGTAGGTATAAAAGAAATTAAATTCCATGATTTAAGACATACACACGCAACTATACTATTGAAACAAGGAGTTAACCCAAAAATCATCAGTGAGAGATTAGGTCATACAGATATTTCAATGACATTAAGTGTCTATTCTCATGTTTTACCGAATATGCAGGAAGAAGCAGTTAAAAACTTCGGTAAAAGTATCTTTGGATAACCTATGTTTGCAAAATGTTTGCACTTCATCAAAAAAAGTCAAACAAACGTTGTCATATCAAGGTTTGTTTGACCTATCATCTTATATTCTTGATAAAATCTCCGAATCCCTATTGAAATATTTAATAATGGAGCGTTCTCACCACCGCGGGTTATGCATTGAAATCGATATACATAGGAGAAAAAATCTTGTGTTTTTTCATCTTTTATCGGCTCTGACATCGCCTCACAAATATTTTGTGATCTAAGAGGAGAAAAATAGAATTCTTCTTCATTTGTATTTTCTAAATATATAGGACGCTCACAAAAAATATGTGAGATTAAAGCGGGTATCCACTTAGAATACGTTTCATTATCATGTAGTACTGGCAAATTAGAAATCAAATCGGATTGCCATTCATATTTTGGTGGTTCTACTAATCTATTTGGCTTCCAATCATGAATAATCTCATACCAACTTTGAAAAATATAATCGAGCTGCTCTTGTTTAATAGGTTCTTTTGATACAATCCATGGTGTATTTTCATTTAATACGTACGGATTATGCTGAATAAACAATATATCTGAAAACATATCATACAATCTTTCATTCAAACGTTTCAACTTACTCGTTAATAAAAATGTCTTATAATGTATCTCTACGATGTCCAGCCATTCAATAGGAAAGTATATAAATGATACCTTTTCATTTAAAAGGGGTTCTACTATATTTTCAAATGTTAGCAGCCTTAATTTTTTCATAAAATGATTCCTTCCTTTCTTCAGTTGTCTTGATTATCAAAAAGCTAGAACAATAGTTACTTAATCTAATCCATTTAAATCAAGTATTTAAAAGAAAAGTAAAAACTATTTATCTGAATAAAACATTATCAAATCGACTCTTTTAACAATTAAAAGTAATTATCATATACAGCACCTCATTATATTTATATTTCAATACATTTAAATTATACAATTTATATAATGTATTGTACTTATCATTTACAAAAAATTTACAAAAAACTAAAAAAGAACACCTTAAATCGGCGCTCTCTTTACAAATATTAAGCGTTATGTAATTGAACATATAGATAACAGTAATCCTCCAAATGAAATTGTTCCTAGTAAACCTACTACAAATCCTGTTAAACAAATACAATCAGCAAGACAAATAGAAGACTGCGATAATGGAACGAATGACCTACTTGTACCCGAACCATATTGTTTTATCTTCTCATAATTCATATCTAACATTAAATGTAGACATGTTACACCATCCTCAATAGTATGTACAGATTCTTTTTCTAATCGCTCCAATAATTTACTATCAAAAGCAACTGCTAGAGGGTACTGCTTATCCGATTTCATATTTTGATAAATTAGTTGCAAACGAGATAATATATTATTTTTCTTCTTTTCAGATGTTACTGTACATTTCATATTATTAAATTCATTTAATAACAGTGATAATTCATCTCTTTTTCCGTATAAATCTTTAGCTATTTTTCTCTTTAGTTTATACGAATGGAAAATAGATTTTAGTTCAACCATATTCATACACTTCCTAATTACATAGTATTTACCCTATTATTTTGTAGATAAACAGTACTTTTTAATCTTATTTAAAATACACTTAAGCAACTTATTTTACTATCGATTAACATTACATTAACCTTACACGGTTGTAATAAAATCATTAGCTAGAAGGAAGCAATGCCCAAACTAGACAGATATTTAATGATAAAACCATAAGAAAAAAACAATGATTAGATTTTAAATCTAGTCATTGCTTTATCCATCACATCTTGATTACATCTATATATCTTATTGTTACTCTTTCACTTGAATCATTGAATATATCCATTAATAATGGCTATATTCTTTGTCGGCACGTACATATAACTAATGTTTTTTAATTGATAAAGTGAAACTTTAATCAGCTCTCACCAATCGGGCTTTTATGGGCAGTCCGCCACCTAACTTCTCTTTGCTCTCGCTGAATTTTTTTGGGGATGTTACTGCCCGCAACTAGCAAGATAGATGTTATCAATATTCATACGTTACAATAGTACCGGTAGTATCAGTAAAACCATCAAAACAGTTAGAGCAACCACCACAGCCGCCACAACCGCCACAGCCTCCGCAACCAAAACAACCGAAGCAACCAATACAACGGAAGCCACCACAACGGAAGCCGCCACAACGACCTCCACCACAACCGCCACAACGACCACAACCGCCACAGCGACGAGCAGCATCTTCAATATAGTAATATGGATATTGGTTTTGCTGGTCCCAATAGACAATATTTCCAGACCGGTAATCATTAAGGCTTAACGCTTGTAGTTCTTGTTGAAACTGATTCATTTTCATAACCTCCGTTTATAAAATACAACCTCATCG
Source organism: Bacillus sp. JAS24-2 (assembly GCF_008274905.1). Lineage (NCBI taxonomy): Bacteria > Bacillati > Bacillota > Bacilli > Caryophanales > Bacillaceae > Bacillus > Bacillus sp. JAS24-2. The sequence goes on along the minus strand of NZ_CP031068.1, from coordinate 2,392,398 downwards.
ATACTTCCCTATATTCCTGTTCGTTACATCTAAGTAGAAATAGCGCTATAAACTAAGTTCAATACGTACACCAACAAAGTATGACTTATCACTAGATGATGCACCTTGTTCATATACCTATTTTTACTATGGGCTCATTTTTATAAAGTGAAACTTTAATCAGTGGGGTTTTGTTCATCCCCTACCTAACTTCTTTGCTTCCGCTGAATTTTGAGGTGGGGGGCTTACTGCCCGGCAAATAGCGGGATAAATAAAAATTAAAAAATATGAATTCTAGCGTCATATCTTCATACTTACTAAGTTCAATTAATTTCTCAACAATTATGATGCCATATCCTATATATTTCCGTCTGCTGCTTAGATTTTTCTGTACTGTAAATGGCTTTCGCTATAACACCTCCAAGTGACCGGTTTCTATGACGGTTAAGAAATTCCAACAAAAAAAAGCCCTAATTAGGGCTTTTCATTCTATTTCTCCAGCAAATCTCTATATGAAATTGCTAATTGAAAAAAGACACATTTAGATTGATGCGTCTTTTTTTTGATGCCTCTTTTGTGAAATCATATAAAGCAATTGCGCCTAAAAGAACAAGTATCCCTTGAGGAACATCTAGCAAAATAGTTTTCCAAATTTCTGGAATTACCCATTTAATATCTGCTGCTGTTTCAAGATATGTTTGGAAATAGCTGATTGTAAAATTAATTATCCCTAAAAATACAAACAACGATAAACCAAATCGAATTAATTTCTTATTTGTAAACATATAACACCTCTCAAAATTCATTGGATATTCCTGCTTTTGCTTCTTTATATTTCCATATCTCTATATCTAATTTTAACACATAAAGAACTCAAAAAAATACGATATGCATATTTGCATATCGCATTAACAACACTCCATGATAATTTAGAAATTCCTGCAAAGAAAAAACAACTCCGTTACAGCTAACAGCTCGGGTTTCTTTTCTTATTTAACTTCATACCACCAACATTTACGTTCTTTGATTGTAAAATAAATGTGACAGAAGTTTATCCAGTTAATGCGTAGACAAGTAAATGAGCTAAATTATCGATATTCTATTTCGCCATATCCGTAGCACTAATGACTTTACGCAAATTTGACAAGAAAAAATATATAGCTAGGTATGATCCATACCTAGCTATAACATTACTTCTATTCTTTATCCAATTACGTCTTTTACGTCTGTATCCACTGGCCACTTTTCTAATGTATAAGCCATTTCCCAAAATGAATATTCATATTGACTGCTAATAATAAAATGCTGTTTCATACGCTTGCGGTCTGTCTCTGTTACTTTTTCAGCGATAGTATCTAAACGTGTAATTTGCTCTTCAACTAGCGTACGGAACCAATCAGATCCATAAGCAGAAATCCATTCGTTATAAATTTGCTCTTCCGGCTGGCACTCTTTTAAGCGTTCGCCAATTTCATAATACAACCAATAGCAAGGTAAAATTGCTGCAATGATATCGCCTAAATGTCCTTCGTACGCAGCACGATACATATGTGAAGTATATGCGTATGCAGTTGGAGCAGGGATAAAATTATCTTTTTCTTCTTTTGTTATCCCTAATTTCTTCGCAAAATTCTCATGTAAAGATAACTCTGCCTCATATGTATTTTGAGCATGATGTGCCATACGAGCTGTCGTCTCTAATTCAAGAGCTTTCGCAGCTCCTAAAGTTTGTACTCTAGCAAAATGGCTCAAATAATATGAATCTTGAAGCACATAATAACGAAAACTAGCTAAATCTAACGTTCCTTCACCAAGTTTTTTTACAAAAGGATGGTTAAAACTCGCTTCCCAAATTGAATCTACTTCTTTACGTAACGATTGTGAAAAAGTCATTTAAATCCCTCCAATAATATATAAAATATAGATATTTATCCACAGCTATTAACGCTTTAAAATAAAAAAACTTTCTTTACAGGCGTAAAGAAAGTGAAATTGACAGTATTTATTTACTCATTAAATAGCAACGTCTTTCCCACTTCCCTACGCTGGCATTAACCAGATCAGGTACTAAGAGTCTCAAAATCACATTTGATCTCAGCCTATAAAAGGCCCCTCTAGTGGATAAATATTTTGTTTTTATAATGTATTCATCATAGCATACTTCGTGAAACTGTCAAAAAAATTAGTTATATAATTCCCTTAAAACCCTTCTTCTTTTCTAACTTTTAATGATGTTTCAATAATCATATCTAATAGTTTGCTATAACTAATTCCCGCTGCTTCTGCACTTTTTGGCAATAAACTTGATTGTGTCATCCCTGGTAATGTATTAATTTCCATTACATATGGAACTCCGTCCTTCACCATCATATCAACTCTTGCATAAACACTACATTTTAATGCTTTATAACAAGCGAGTGACGCTTTATTTACACGTTCATTAATTTCTGCTGGAAGTTCGATAACTTCCTCAACTGTACTAGTATCATCATATTTTGCATTGTAGTCAAAGAACTCGGCTGCATGTCGAATTGAAACTATAGGTAACTGTTTTCCATCCAGAATTGAACATGTAATTTCATCACCTTTTATATACTTCTCAATTACTACTTCAGAATCCCATTCGAATACAGTTTCTAGCATTGAGATCAATTCATTTTTATTATAAACGATTTTCACTCCGACACTCGATCCGCCAGAGTTTGGTTTTACTACTAATGGAAATCCTAACTTATCTAACTCATCAAGATTTAGATCCTCCATTTTTGTAAGTTCAATCCAATCTGGTGTTTCTACACCTTCATAACGTAAAATCTTTTTCGAAATATTTTTATCCATACATATACTGCTAGATAACATATTACTTCCGCTATAAGGAATCCCTAAACTCTCCAGTGTTCCTTGAACTGTCCCATCTTCTCCGTATTTTCCGTGTAACGCGAGCAACGCAAAGTCAATGTCTTTCGCTTTTTCAATTAAATCCACTTTTTCATTTAATGTAATTGGAACTATTTCATACTTATTTTTATCTAAATGAGCAATCATTTCATTCCCCGTCATAATTGAAACTTGTTTTTCAGACGATACCCCGCCCATAATAACACCGATTTTCATTTTCTCAACTCCAAATTTCATTTTTTAATGTATCACCAATTATTTTAATTCCCCGAACTATTTCTTCTTCTTTCAAGCGCGAAAACCCTAATCGGAAAGTGTTCGCTCCTTCTCCATCAGAGTAAAAAACATCTCCAGGTGAAAACGTAACGCCTTTCTCATAACACTTTTGTAAAAGTGTGCGGGCATTCATATGCTCTTCTAGTTCTATAAATAAATGAAGTCCACCATCTCCAGTCATTCTTTTGAAATGAATGTACTGGTTACATGCCCCGACAGCTAACTCATATTTTTTCTTATAAACAGATCTTGCCTTTTTTAAATATTTCTCAAAATATCCCTCATGTAAATATTGAAACAGAACAGCTTGATCTAGCGTAGATGTGTGAATCGTTCTTGCTCTTTTTACGCTTTCTAAATAATGAATCAGCTCTTTATCTGCAATAATCCAGCCTACACGTAAACCAGGGAAAAGTACCTTTGAAAAGCTACTAATATAAATCACATTATTGCCAGCTCCCGCAAAAGTTAATAATGGAGCTAAATGTGAACCTGAATAACGTAATTCTTCATTAAATCCGTCCTCTATAATAGGAACGTTGTATTTTGAGAATAACCTCATCAATTCCGTTCTTTTCTCTGAACTCGTAACAATACCGGTTGGATTATGATAAGAAGGAATTAAATAAGCAAAATCAAAATCTTTTTCACGCAAACTTTTTTCAACTTCATTCGTATCAATACCATCCTCATGCATATCAATCCCATGAACTTCAAGTCCATGTAAACGGAAAAGCTTAAGTGCAGCGTGGTGAGTTGGATTCTCACAAATGACACGACCGGATTTTTTTGATAAAGAAGAGAGTACAATATCCAATCCTTCTGTAAATCCATTTGTAATTAGAATATCTTTATTCGAAATGTCTACACCTTTCATTTCCATGTAATGAAGTAAATAATTCATTAACGGTCTATATCCCTTTGCATATCCGTAGTTCAATACGATGTCTCCTTCAATGGACATACGAGTAAGAAAAGCTCTTTTGAAATTTTCAACATCAAATAGCTTCTCATCTGGGGCTATACTATTAAAAACAATCATTCCCTTTTCCCAACGAACACCATGTTTCATTAAATCTAATTCATCCGCTAATGCGGTCACTGTATTAAGTTTATTTTTCCAATCTATTTCAACAGATGAAGTGTTAGATATATCCACCTTCGCAACAAAGTTCCCTTTTCCTTTAACTGCATAAATGAGTCCTTCTTGCTCTAAATCTGCATAAGCAGCGAGTACAGTGTTTCTACTCACACTTAGTAATTCACTTAGTTCCCTTGTTGATGGGATTTTTTGATCCCCGAGCAAATGCCCTTTCATAATCATCTTCTTCAAATAATCTTTCAATTGAATATAAACAGGACGATCTTTAACAACTTTAAAATCCTTAAACAATTCCTTACCCCCTGCAATCATTTTTGCATATTTATTTCATTCTCAAAAGGTCCACGACATATGTATTTTTTATAAAGGGCGGTACGGTCTTACAAATCTTTTCGATATAAGTTAATTACATCTTTTAAAGCTGCAGCTGCAGCGCCTCGTGGATTAGAAGCCCCACCAATTGTAGTAACTTGTCCCATCGTATCTGTAAAGAACGTAATTCCTTTTTCGGTCCCATTTACTTTTGCTAACGGATGATCTTTCTCTATTTCGCACGGTTCAACATTTAAATTGACATTGCCACCCTCATCCTTATATGTTGATGCTATTAATTTAATAATTTTATGTTGTTCCTTAGCATTTCTAATTTGCTGTTTTGTAACGTGCTCGATTCCTTTTATATGTATATCAGTAAGTGTTTTCTCTGTTTCCATTAAGCTGTTTGTCAAAAGTAACAATTTACACGCACTATCTGAACCACTTATATCTAATATAGGGTTTGTCTCAGCAATTCCTTTATCTTGTGCTTCTTTCAGTGCTTCTTCAAATGTCATATCTTCCTCATACATTTTCGTAAGAATATAATTAGTTGTTCCATTTAATATTCCTTCTATTTTTTCAATACTGCAACCGGCTAAACTAAATTGTCCGATATCTAGGGTCGGTAGTGCAGCGGCTGTTGCACCGCTATATCGAATTCGTACATTTGCGCCTCTTGCTGCTTCATTTATTTCTCTCCAGTTTGTAACGAGCGCCCCTTTAGAAATTGCTACTATATCCATCTGTTTCTCCATCGCTTGTTTCATATATTGTTTCCCTGGATTTCCATCTTTAAGATTTGTAACTGTTGATTCTACCAATACAGTACCACTTATGCTAGTTGTTGCACGTTCCTCCGGATGATACTCTAAATATTTTTCAATTGCAGCGGTACCGCCACCATACATCAATAAATGATGAAGTGATAAGCCGTCTTCATTATGTATTGCAATATTTCTCCCTAATACGCCACTTACAACTAATTGAATCCCATATGTTTCATATATATATGAATATTTTTCATTTATTAATTTTATAAACTCTCTGCCTACTGTTCCGTATCCTGATAATACAACTTGAATTTTCATAATATCCCCCCATATTTTTCTACCAAATCCCTCTTTCAATATAATATAAAGCGCTCTCGAATTCCATCGAGAGCGCTTTATTATTACCTATTTCGGTAAACGTAATAGCTTTTCAGCAATTGTTCTATAAAACTCTTGAATGCTAGAAAAACCTAACGAGTCTGAAACACTTAACCCTACCATGTCCAGATGGTCCCAATTCGCTTTCGTTTCGATATGATTCCATTTTCCAATCTGTAATGACTCATTATTATTTACAGCAACATTAGAAGTTGGTGCAATCATAGAATTCGTATTTACTACACCATCATTTTGCCACCAAGAAGTATCGATTAATGGACGGTTTTCTTCGTATCTCGCATAGGAACCTAAGAAAAATGCATTCCCCATCAACACTTTATTCATCGTTATATGCGGCAAATGTAAACCTGTTATAGGTGCTGCTTGTGATGCATGTCCACTATACGATAAGTAATACACATCCGGTTGCGTCTTTACCCAATTATTTAACTCCTTTGCACCATCTGTACTTAAATCCCATTGACTTATATCTTTTGTATTTTTCCAAAGTGAACTATTTAGAATACGATTACTATATTGGAAAAAGGACTCTCCAGCATTCTTCTTTATCCCCCATTGATCCAATTTGAAATCATATAACGATAAATTATTGTTTTCTCCAAAGCTCGCAGCTGTAATGAGTAAATCTTTAACGAACGGTAGCAGAAGACTACCATCCGCCAGTGTTGTACCGTTGTGAGGGGTTGCTAATGTTGTAACACTATGAACATACGATTTTCCGCCTTCAAATAGTGGTGATATTTTGGTGTTTGGGTGATTTTTCACATAATTCTTTTCTTCAAAACTACCTTCTTTTAATAGCTGTACTAATGTTCTAATCGTTTGTCCACCCATGCTATGTCCAACTAAATGAACTTTATTTGTTTCACTCCAATTCGGCGCAAAACCACTATAAGTTCTGCCAAAACGATTATGTCCATGTTTCTCAGCATGTACGGCACCATAGTCTACTGTCCCACCGCTAATTTGTGCATACAATTCACATGCACGATCCCAGTTACTAGAAACAGGTCCAACAGCTGCGGTATGTACCGTATAACCATTGCGTTTCAAATCTTCCTGTATATCATGAACACCACCCCAATATTTTACGCCAAGCATTTCTTCTCTACCCCATCCAGCAAATCCATTCACCAATATGATTGGATAATTATTTTGTTGCCTCTCTTCAGCGTATGATATTTTCGCTGCGAATGAACATACGGTCACTAATGCGAAAAAACATATTTTTAAAAATAACTTCCCCATACTTTCTCCCCCTAATAAAACGTTTACATTTTTCTTTTTAAAAAAAAATTAACAGAATAATTTAATAACTTAAACATAATGTAAAGTATTTTATATACGTTGTATATATAGAAAACATATACAAATGTTGATAAATATTAATTCAAGTAAATATTTACTTTTTACAATACAACTTGTAAATCTGTTTATTTGAATCTATAATTAGATATAGTTTCCTCATGTTAAAAAGATTTAAAAACCATAAGAAAACTAATCTCATTGCTTGAAAAGGAGGAAAAAGCATGCAAATCGGATCAAATATTCATACATTATCTCAACCTACTAAAATAACTCCATCTACTCTTGAGCATAATACTATCTCTTCTACTAAACTTGAAAGTACGAAAGTAAATGATCCTATCAAGTTTGATATTCGTTCATCTGAAAAAGAAATGAAACAGCCTGAGCATAAATTTAATGAATTAGATTTATGGAAGATGTTAAAGGATAAAGGTGTTCCCTTATGGATCATCCTTGAAATGCTACAAAAGGCTCGTAAAGAAAAAGAAGCCCAAAATAATTCAGTTCAAAATTCAAATGGGATTGAGGAAACAAGCGAGACTCGATTAAATGAAGTAATGTAAAGCATAATAATTGATTTGTCTATAAACTAAAAAGAGTTCGAAGCTGATGAAATTTTTATCAACTTCGAACTCTTTTTTAAGGTTTTTCGCCAATCGTTACAAAGTGAAAAGATACTTCTCCTTCCAAACCTTTAATTAACTTTTTTACTTTGACATTTTCATTAACCAATGTATTATCTGTCGACATTTTAGGTTTTTCGTCACCTAGTGATTTTTTCAAATGAAGAAGATGCATTTTCATTTCATTTGCCTTTATTTCATTATAAACACTATTTTTTGCTACAATCATATACCATTCCGTTGAATATTTACGATTGTTACCTATCCAAGCATCACTATCGTATGTAACAGGAATCTCTACCTCTCCTATTTTAATACTTTTCATAGTCTTATTGTCTTCACTTGTAAATAATAGCGCCCCTTCTTTTGGGAATTTCGGTAACGTATCTATAATATAATTGGAGCCATTATCTTGTTTTCGAAAAAGTTTTTCTTTAATCAATGCTTGTGCTGTAGATTCATTTAAAATTAAGACATTTCCATTTCCAACTTCCCCTTTTTTCACAGAAAACACTTCATTTTCTTCCGTAATTTCCTGATAACGATTAATAATTGGTGAAATATTATTTTCATCTCCAATAATTAATACACCGTTTGCAGGAAATGGATTTTCCTTTTTAGAACATGCACTAAAACTTATTAATAATAGTATCGTTAACATAAAAATAGTTAAAGTTCTTTTCATCTCGTTTCCTTTCATCATACAGTTCATTTTTCTACATACTTTATTGTAGTCTTACAAGCTAATAAATTCTATTGCTCCATAACCTTATAAAGCTTTTGCAGATAACGCCAACGGGTTATAAAGAAATATAAAACTTGTATACATATAAATGAAATTAAAATAACGATAGAGCTATTTATGATAGAAAAATCGACTAATTGCTGTAATGCTATATAAGCGACTACAGTATGAATCACTGCAACGACAATTGGTAAAAAGAACATTAATAATAACTGTCTCGTTACAACTTTTTTTAACTCACCTTTACTTAATCCCATTTTCGAAATCATTTTATATTGCTGCTGATCGCGATCCAAATCTGTATATAATCGGAAATAAATAAAACTAGCAGCGAATGTAAAGAAGACGATTCCGACTAAAATACTTACCATAAGTAATAAACCATTCTTTTGCTTTGCTTCCAACAAGTTTAATGTTAAAGCTTCAAAGTAGAAATCTCTGTCCCTAAGATCTTTATCGAATATACTCTTTAATTGATTGGAAATCTCTTTCGTTTTTATCCAATCATCTACAACAAATCCGTAAGTACGATATGGAATTTCTTTATTAACTGGGTCACTAGTAAGAGGCATTCCATCATATACCTGATCTTGAACAGCGATATAAATAGTTCTAGAATCGTGTGGTAAAACTAAATTTTCTACAGCTTTTTTCACATGAAATGTCTTTGTCCAGTCACCTTGAATGACTTCTATATTCTTTTTATACTCGCCATTTTTAAATTCTTGTTTTTGTGATACGACTCCAGGAATTAATAAAATTTCATCTTCTTTTTCAATTTTTTCTTGTTGATAGCCTAGTGCTTTAGCAAGATCGTTGTATTCACTTAACTTCATTACATTTACGCCATTTTCTGTGTATATATATGAAGATGAAGCCATTCGATACGGAATATTAGCATCAGAAAGGTGCTTTTTTATAATAGAAAGATTTTTATTCAATACTTTGTCATTTTCAAGACTTCCATACAAAAATGTATAGGGATTTGTCATCCTTACTAAATCCCTATTTCCAATTGCGGCTGTTGTACCAATTGCTGTAAATGCAACTGCTGAAACAATAGATACTATAAAAAACATCGTTGCATTATCTTTCATACGGTAAATTAATTCAGAAAATGTTAATATATTTGTTCTCTTTAAAAAGAAAGATTCTCTCCTTTTAGCAAGGCGCAATATATACACGCTACACTGTGTATATAAAAAGTACGTTCCTATAATTACTAGGAGCACACCTATTCCAAGCGTAATAAAATTGGTACTTGGTATGAAGCGAAATACTGAAAAATATCCATACCCTATACTAATTAAAGAAAGTAGCGATAATAAAACTGAAGATTTCGGTTCAGGTTTTGGCTTTTCCTCTGCTCGAATAAGTTCCACAAGTTCCGTTACTTTTATCATTTTAAATGTAAATAATGAAACAATTAAAAACAAGAAAAGAAATGTGATAACAGTTAATAATACAGCCCGCACTGGTATATAAAAAGGTAAACCATTATTAATCATTAATACACTTGCACTTATCAATAAGACTAGTTTAGAAAATATGAGTCCAATGAAAATCCCTATACAAATTGAACCAAGTCCAATCAACATATTTTCAATTAATAATAATTTCTTAAGCTGTCTCATTGACATACCTTGCATCATTAAAATGCCAAATTCTTTCTTACGCGTTTTTAAAAACGAACTAACTGAATATAAAATGAAGAAAAATGAAAATACAAAAATCAATCCTTGCGAAACTGAAAATCCCAATGTACCAAATGCACTTATTGTTGCACTTGTCGATTTCAACTCACCTTGTAAATCGGGATGAAATAATAAAAGAGCATACGTAAAGAAAATCATAATAGAAAATGCACTACTTAAAAAATGGGCAGCATATGTACGCTTATTGCGAAAAATATTATTAAATGCGAACTGACGAAAAGTCATGCCTTTTCCCTCCTAACAAAGAAAGGACATCCATAATCTTTTGATAAAAAGTTTGCCTACTTTCACCACAATAAATTTCGTTATATAGTTGACCATCTTTAATAAAGATTACTCGGCTGCAAAAGCTCGCTGCATACGGATCATGTGTAACTAACATCATCGTTGCTTTTTCTTCTTTATTTAGAGTATCCAGCATCTCCATTACATCATTTGAAGATTTAGAGTCCAAGTTCCCTGTTGGTTCATCTGCAAGTAATAATTGCGGCTTATGAACAATTGCACGAGCGATTGCTGTTCTTTGAGCTTGTCCCCCTGATATTTCAAACGTTCTTTTATTCAATATATCTGTAATATTTAACTTCTCTGCAATCTCTTCCAATCGCTTGTTCATTTCTTGCACGGAAACACCATCTAAAGTCATCGGCAATACGATGTTTTCTTTTACAGTAAGTGTGCTAAGAAGATTAAATGATTGAAAAACAAATCCTAATTGTTTTCTGCGGAATAACGCTAATTCTTCTGATGATAATTGAAAAGGATTTGTGCCATTAATAAATATTTCTCCCGATGATGGAGAATCAATAGTAGATACCATATTTAATAACGTTGTTTTTCCGCTACCTGATGGACCCATAATTCCTACAAATTCACCTTCTTGAATTGATAAATCAATATCTACTAATGCTTTATAAGGTACTTTCCCTTTATATACTTTACTAATACTTTTTGCATGTAAAATTTCCATGTATATTCTCCCTTCATTTCCACTGCTCACTATAGAGTGTAAATGAATTATCTTACAGCTCATATTGATTCATCTTTCATTTACCTTACACGCTTGTAAGATTTCTAAAAAAACTGACAACATAATTATTTCAAACTAAAATTAACGCATAACTATCTTATAATAATTGTATAGTAGTAGGAAATATAATGTATAATAAATCTTTATTATATAAATGAGAAAAGACCGATTGCTATCGGTCTTTTACTACCAAACGTTATATTTTTATCCACTCAGATTTTCTCAATATATAATGATTATATATTTGATTTTCTATCCTCTGTTGGCTCTTATAAATAAACCCGCATTTTTCAATAACTTTATTTGATGCTACATTGTTAATTAAAGCAATTGCGTTAAGGACATTTAAATTTGTTTCTTTAAACAAATAGTCAATTAAACCTTTAGTCGCTTTTGTAGCATAGCCATGATTTTGATATTCATTTGAGATAGCATACATTATCTCTCTGTTTGGTGAAGGGAGTTCTTCTTTCATACCTGTGCAGCACCATCCAATGAGTTCATTTGTAGCTTTCTTAAATATTCCTAGCTTTAACGTATGATTATCTATGTTATTCGTAGTTTTCACTGCATCAAGAAATGCTTTGTTTGCTGGTATTTCATAATCTGCAATCCAATCCACCCTTTGTTCTTTCGTTGATTTCCAGTCTGGTAAAAATTTTGCTATTTCCGGTTGATTTGCTATTTTATAAATACTCTCTGCATCTTTGACCGTAAATTCTTGCAAGTATATATCTCCACAATCTATTTTAAATAACTTAGTGAATCTCTCTTCTCCCATGTTAATCCCCCTTACTTACGTTATAGCTCTTTAATCTGCTTCGTAAGTTCCATAAACCGTTCATCCAGTGCTTTATATTCTTTGTCTTTAGAAGTTAAAAAGCTTAATTTCCCTAATACTTCTTGTCTCTCTGTTTCTAACGTTAAACGTAGCTCTTCAATATCATCTCTTGTTTTAGTAGGTTCTTCTAGCTGCTTTTGTATCGTATTGTTTGAAAACACGAGTTTTGTGTTAGTTGTTTTCTCCAGAAAATATCGATCGTGAGATACAATTACTAATGTTCCGTTATACTCAGCTAATGTATTTTCAAGTTGTTCACGTGAAGGTAGATCCAAGTGATTCGTCGGTTCGTCTAAAATGAGTACATCTTTTTCATCTAAAATATAAGCCATTAGCTTACATTTTACTCTTTCTCCCATACTCATATGCTCAATCGGCTCTTTCCATTGAAAAGCTTGGAACCCTAAATGTTTCATTAAATTTTGGACTTTTCCTCTTTCTTCAAACGTCTTTTTAAAAAATAAATTTTCTGGTGTTTTATCAAGCGGTAAATCAAAAACTTCTTGTGTTAAATAGCCGATGTTTGCAGATGGTGAAATCCATATTTCTCCTTCAGCAGTTTCCGTTCCCATAATCATCTTCAGTAATGTTGTTTTCCCACTACCGTTTGGTCCAACAATCGCAACTTTCTCACCGTGCTGAATTGTAAAATTAACGTTTTCAAATAATACTTTCCCATGAAAGTCTTTTTTTAATTGCTTCACTTCTAAAAAACGTTTTCCTACTTTTTTGTTCGCTTGAATAGAAAACTCAACTGAATACTCTTCTTTCACACGTTCTACTTTCACTTTCTCCAGCTCTTTTTCAAGTCGTTTTCGTTTTGACTTCACTTGTGCATCCATTCGCTTCGCTTTTACACGATAGAATTCTTTCACACCTTCTTGTTTTGTAGACTGCGCGTGTGCCTTTTGTGACCATGAACTCAATTCTTTTATATGTGTTTCTACTTGTTCTATCTTTTTTTGCTGCTTTTCATATTCACGCTGCTGCGACTTTCTTTTTTGCTCACGTGCTTTCATGTAGATCGTATAATTACCACTATGCTCAATTAATTTTTTGTCCTCAATTGACCATATTTTTGTTGCGACAACATCTAAAAAATATCGATCATGTGATACAACGATAACTGTACCTTTCATGTTTTTTATTTGTTTAATGAGAAATCCCGTACTGATCTCATCTAAATGATTTGTCGGTTCGTCTAATATTAAGACATTAGGATTTTCAGCAAATCCTTTTGCTAATCGAATTTTCAGCTTTTCACCACCACTTAAAGTATGAAAATCGTTCGTTGGCACGCCCCATTTCGCAAGAAGTTCTGCTTCTTTTGCAATTACATCATTACTAATAAAAGATTCTATTTCTTGCTCAACATATGCGGTTGTCATATTCATTTGCTGCCATTCAACAATCCCTTTTGAAGGCTCAATCTTTCCATTTATTAATTGAAGTAACGTTGATTTACCAGCACCGTTTTTACCAATTAATCCGATAACATCCCCTTGTTTTACTGTCACATTCATTTTCTCTAACAACATATTTTCTTTTATTTCAACATAAACATCATTTAATTTTAATAGTTCTTTCATAATACCGATCCCTTTCATTAAGGGAGAATAAAAAAATCCTCCCAAATAAATTTGGCAGGATTAGTCGTTAAAATATTTACACCCAAATAAGCTATTACGTAACATAAATAGCAATACCGTTCTATGGAAATTGGGCAGACTAATCCTATTTTTTAGAAATTGAAATTTATTGAATTTCAACATTTAAAAATAAGATTAGTTAATCATCGTCCACCCATCATTCCTTTCTGTCATTAATAACCATATTGTACCATGATAATACTGTATGCGTAAATATTATTATTTGTACTTCAAAAGCAATTATTTTTCTTCAAGTTTATTTTTACAATTTCATGTGCTCATATCTTTAATTTTTACTAATTTGTATCATTTATTCATATGAAAACTTTTTAAAAAATACAAAACAAGGCTAAAAAACTTATCTCCAACGTTCTTTAGCCTTGATCACTTTTTACACATTAAAAAATATTACTCGTACTACCGTACCTTTATCAACTTCTGAATGGATTTCTACACTATGTCCTAATTGCTTCGTAATTTCATATACGAGATATAGCCCCATTCCTGTTGATTCTTTAAAATCTCTACCGTTTTCTCCTGTAAAGAAAGGTTTGAAGACTCTTGGTAAATCTTGCTTCGGTATACCTACGCCATTATCAGCAATTTCAAGTATAACGGTATTACCTTCCTTACAAGCTTTCACTTTAATCTTTTCTCTACTACCTGATGAATATTTAATCGCATTCGATAGTATTTGCCCAATTAAAAATTGTAACCATTTCGCATCACTTTCTACAGTAATGTCCTTATCAATTTCAAGCTCTGGATATACAAAATTCCGGATAAAGAACCGTTTATGCTCATGTACCGAATCATTCACTATTTTATGTAGTTGTACTCTTTCTACATAAAAATCTTGTGTAAATGCTTCTAAACGTGCGACATACAGAGCCATTTCTAATCCCTTTTTTAATCGATCAGTTTCCTCATTTATACTTTCAAAACGTGAATCTACTTCATCCTGTGTAATTAATTCTATTACAGATAAAGGTGTTTTCATTTGATGAATCCACTGATTCATAAAGGTTAAATGGTCATTATTTTTTCTCTCTTGCATTTGCAGCTGATTTTGATAATGTCGATATTGCACCTCAAGTAGTTCTTGAAGAGCAGCCGATACAGCTGCAAAATCAGATTTTTGAACAGATTCATCCAAAGATTGCATCGGGTTTGCTAAGCGCTCATAAAAAGAACGATGTGTAAAATAACGAAACACTAAATAACTTCCCATAAAGAAAGCCCCTAGAAACATTGCATATAACGCCGTTGTAATATGATTATGCCCATCAAACCAATATACGAGAAATATAGCTAGTAGTTGAATTATAGTAAAGCAAATAAGTGGTATATGATCACGTATAAACAACCTTATCATTTTTCTATACCAGTATCCCAAGTAATATGCAATCTATATCCAACACTACGAATCGTTTCAATCGCACCTTCTATATGTAACGTTTGTAACTTTTTACGCACACGTGTTGTATTTACACTTAATGTATTATCATCAACATAAGATTCGCTATCCCATAATTTATTTAACAACACTTCCCTACTCACAACACGCGGATAATTTTTCATTAATGTCTCTAATAAAATAGCTTCGTTTCTCGTTATATCAATCTCTTCGTTTCTAAGTTTCAATACAAGTCTTTCAGGATATAAACAAAGGCCTTGTTGCTCAATCATTCGCTCTTCTAGTTTCGGTGCATAATCTCCATATGCACGTCTTAAATGACTACGAATTTTCGCCACTACAACTTCATAATGAAAAGGCTTCGGAATAAAATCATCGCCACCATTTTCTAACGCCATAACTTGATCCATCGTTCCTTCACGAGCCGAAATGAATAGTATCGGACATGTAGAAACACCGCGAATTTGACGACACCAAAAGTACCCATCAAAACTCGGTAAATTAATATCTAATAAAACTAACTCTGGTTGTTCATCTAAAAAAATGTCTAATACATTTTGAAAGTCCGATACAATAACTCCTTGATAACCATATTTTGCAACATGTGTTGATAATAGTTCTGCAATTTTCATATCGTCTTCTACAATCATAATTTTGACCATTATTGAACTCCTTTTTAATCCACATTCTCAAATATACTTATATAAAATAAATACTACCTCTTTTCACAAAATCCGTAAATTAAAAAAGGATGCTTTTATACAAAAGTATCCTTTTTCGTCCCTTATCTATTTAATATGAAATTTACTAAAAGTAAATCCTAGTTTCTCCACATAATCCATCCCTAATTCCATACGCGCCGTTTTCAACGGATCCACAACTTGGCAAACTTTTAAATTACCTGCTGCCGATAATAAAAGAGTTGCATCAGCTTTAGACATTGCTAATTCTTCATGTAAAAATGTCACCATATTATGTACAGCACGACTTGCTGCATCATCTAACAATTTCTCTGAAGCAATCGTCATCATTTTTTCTTTTTGAATAGCCATTGGTAACGGCCATTTCTTTTCTTTTATAATTTGAACTGTTACCGTTACCTCACCAGCAACCTCTACACCACTAACACCAATTTCACCATCACCCATTGCTGCGTGTAAATCACCTAACGCTAATAGTGCTCCTGGGACATTAACTGGTAGTAGTAATGTTGTTCCTTCTTTAATTTCTTTACAGTCCATATTCCCGCCATGATCATGCGGTGTGCCACATGAAATGCTCTCTTCTTTCGGTGCAGTACCAATTACCCCAATCATTGGATTAATCGTGATTTGTAGTTCACTTGAAAACAAAACATGTTCATTATGTATTGGGACAATTTTCACTGTATTTTCATTTAACTCATTCCCTATTACACCAAGGTTTGCACCTGTAGTTAAAACACCCTGCTCTGCAATTTTAATCTTTTCAATCGTTACGGCTAATATATCGCCAGGTTCTGCTCCTTTAACATATACAGGTCCAGTCGCTGGATTAATTCGGTTCCAATCTAATTCTTGAAACACAACATCTTCAGAATCGATTTGATTTTCAAAGCAATCATATGTTTCAAATATAAGATTGCTCCCAATTTCCACTTCCATACAAGGCTTATTTTCTGGTGACATTGAGTAAATGATATGGTCTTTATGAATTCGATACATAATACCTCTCCCTTTTATATTTATCTACTATTACTAATTAGCTCTTTTTATACAAGCTCCTCTTAAAATTAAATGTTATTTTTATGTAAAAAAGCACGCAGATTGTTTTATAACATACACTCTTTACTATAACAGAAAGGTGGTATCACTATGCCCCTTATTCCATACAACGAAAGTGATGTTGATTTACTAGCTCGTTTAATTCGTGCTGAAGCTGAAGGCGAAGGTCGCCAAGGTGAGGAGTTAGTTGGATGCGTTGTAGTAAACCGTGTATTTTGTGATTGCTTAGATTTTAAACAACTCCGTACCGTACGCGACGCTGTATATCAAAGCCCCGGCGGATTTGAAGCAGTACAATATGGATATTTTTATCAACGCGCTCGTGAATCAGAAAAAGAAATTGCACGAAAAGTTTTACAAGGTGAATGGCGCTGGCCTGCACGATGGGCTCTTTGGTATTTCCGTCCAGTTGGAGCTTGTCCACCTGAATGGTATAATCAGCCATTTGTAGGACAGTTTAAAAGCCATTGTTTTTATGAACCAAGTGGTGATGAATGTCCAAAAATGTATTCACGATAGTAAAAAAGAAAACACCGAAAGTACCTGCTTTTATATATACTTTCGGTGTTTTCTTTTCATTCAAGTAATCTAATAGTAAGATAAAATATTTAACTCCTATAACATTTTATTAATCGAATATTCAACATGTACTGAAGTTTCTTAGACTAATAGAAACCAAATGGTATATAAGAGGTTATCACTAAATAACAATTTTTAGTTTTAATGTATATATTTGTTTATAAAAAAATGATAAACTAATTTACGCATTGGAAAAATTTTATAATGATAAAAAGGGGATCACTATGAAATTACTACGTTTATTTCTCATTCTAACTCTTGTTGTATTATTAAGCGCATGTGGTAATACAGCAGTAAAAGTCACCAAGGTTCAAAAAAACGGCGAAACAACTTTAAACATTGGCTCCCTGAAAGGGTATTACGATGTACAAACGATCAAAACTGAACAAGGAAATGTACAATTTCCTTTTGATGCAACCGTTGAAGAGGGTACAATTTTATTACAAATCACTAAAGGCGATAAGATCATTTACGAAGAAGAAGTCACTTCTCAAAAAGAAGGTTTACTTTCTTTTGAAGTACCAAAATCTGGATCTTATAATTTAATTGTACGCGTAAAGAACGAAAAAGAAAAAGCAAAAGGTATACAAATACATACAAAACTATAAAAAAACGGCAAGCGAATTCTAGCTTGCCGTTTTTATTTCTAACTCAATTTTCATAATATATACTTATCGATTAAACGAATTGTTTTGTGTATACTTCATATTTATTTACATTCTATATTTAGACATTATTCTTAAAAAATCTTCTAAATAAAAATTAAGTTATGATTTCCGGAATTTTAGTTTAATTACCTAAAAAAATTCTTTATCGCTTCTAATTGAATTTTATGACTACACTCATCACAACAATATGCCCCGTTTGGTTTTTCTTTAAATCGCTTATATTTTTCACTGCCTTCGTAAACACGAAATATATTCTTACAAGAAAAGCAAACAATCTCATAAAACATCATATGCATTTTCCTCTCCTTGTTTATACACTTTTTTAATCACTTGTGAGAAGGTCATTTTTCTACAGCATAAATTTTAATATCCTTTGACTAAAAGGTTTACCTCTATTCTTATCGAATTATATTAATATCTTATAACGCGAGGTGAACATCTTGTTCAGTAATATAGAATTAGTTTTAGATGCTAAAGCAAGTTTAGCTGAAGGACCATGTTGGAATGAAAAAAAGCAACTTTTATATTGGGTTGATATTACGGAGAGAAAATTATGCATATACAATCCTACCGCTAATACGAACCGAGTAATTGCACTCAATCAACAAATCGGCTGTGTTGTTCCATATTTAGAGGATACACTACTCTTAGCTATGGAAAACGGTTTTTATTCTATTAATGTAAATACAGAAAAACTGACACATATTTTTGACCCTGAACCACATTTAATAGAAAATCGTTTCAATGATGGAAAATGTGATCCAGCTGGTCGTTTCTGGGCAGGTTCTACAGATACATACGGTATGAATGCTGCAGGTTCCTTGTATTGTTTACATCATAATTTAAGTGTAGAGAAAAAAGTTTCACATGTAAATACATCAAATGGAATTGCTTGGTCACCTGATCATACATACTTTTACTTTATAGATACACCTACTAAAAAAGTGGTTCGCTATCAATATAATATACGTACTGGAGACATTCATAATCCAATTGATGTAATCATTTTCTCTGAAAATGATGGTCTACCTGATGGTATGACAATTGACGAAGACGGCTGTTTATGGATTGCACATTGGGGAGGTTCAAAAATAACTAGATGGAATCCCTCTACTGGAGAAAAAATATTAAGCATTCCAATTCCAGCTTTATATGTAACATCATGTACATTTGGAGGGCCTAATTTAACAGATTTATATATTACAACAGCCAGAACAAGAATGACTGATGACGAATTAAAAGAGTATCCACATGCTGGTGGTATTTTTCGAATTCAAACAAATGTTAAAGGCTGTCCCACCTATTCATTTTGCAATAAAAATATTGGAGCTGAAACAATGTGAACCGTATCGATTACATAAGACAAGAAGAAAAGAAATATCACGACCTTTGCTATGAACAATATAAACTATTTGAAATTGGCTCTTGGCTGTACAAACCGGTTAAAACAGTTATGGACTTGATGGATCACTTTGAAGGACAAAACAACTTACAAGTACTTGATCTTGGCTCTGGCGTCGGTAGAAATAGCATTCCAATTGCACAAAAGATAAGAAATACTAGCGGCACTGTTACATGTGTTGATTTACTTAATTCCGCTTTAACAAAGCTACAAACTTATAGCAAAGAACATGATGTATTCGAGGTTATAAAAACAGAACAAGCAGCAATTGAAAACTATCATATTGACTCTAACGCTTATGATTATATCGTTGCAGTATCAAGTTTAGAACATGTCAAATCAGAAAAAGATTTTAAAAACGTGCTTCATTCTATGAAAAAAGGGACAAAAAACAGTGGTATTAATTGTTTGATTATTAACTCTAACATACAAGAAATTGATTTAAAAACGAATGAAGAATTAGAAGCTTTAATTGAAATTAATCTCCCAACCGAAGAAATGATACGTCTATTAAAAAGCATTTATAAAGGATGGAAAGAAATAAAAGTTGAAATAAAAGAATTAGCTTATAATATAGTTCGTAATGAAAGACACATTCAATTAAAAACAAATGCTATTACTTTTGCCTTTCAGAAATAATACTATAAAAGGTAAGGATATTTTCTCATATATTCATAGGAATACCCTTACCTTTTATCTTCATAATATTATTTCGTTATTAGTTTTCGTATCATCTAAAATATAATTTTCATTCGAAATACTAATCAGCTATTAATTGAATTCATTAACTGGAAGAAATATTCCGCTTCATGAGTCTCATTCAATTTATACCATGAATGAAGTGTATCTGGCGCAAATACATCTAATTTTCTCAATACCTCCATGGCAAATTCTAGAGGAGCTACACCCGATGCGGTAATAAGGTTTTCACTGGATGATACAGGTCCCTCTTTATAAAAATTTTCTCCTTTATAAGTAGGACAAACCATTTTCATATACTCTAAACTATTGCTTGTGTGATTTATAGAATCCAAGTAACCGTAATTTGCAAGACCTATAGTTGCACCGCAAATGGCAGCCACAATTGTACCAAGTTTTAAAGCCTCATCAACTTTTTGCAAAATAGGTTTATGTATTTCTTCACTCCAAGTATTCCCTCCAGGTAAAATTAATAGATCGTTACTCTCAAGGATACATTCATCTAGGGAAATATCCGGCTTTATATTCAAGCCCCCCATTGAAATAACCATTTCTTTATTTATTCCAACTGTGACTACTTTAAAAGGCGCTACATCTTTTTTAAAATATCTCCCTGTATTAAGTTCAGCAATTAAATGTCCGTACTCCCAATCAGACATCGTGTCAAATACATATAGATAGGCTTTTCTTGTTTGCATTCAATAACACTCCATTCATATACTACAGTTTTAATTACAAAAATTGCTCTTTTCAGTTTAACATTTTATTCAACATTTATGGTTTAAAATTCCAAATAAAAGAGCACTTGTTTCCGCAAGTGCTCTTTTTGGGGATTTTGAGATATCCTATTAAAGAAAGTTAAGGTTACTTAAAGTTAATAGGTACTTCTATTATATGCTTGTCCTTTTTATTTGTGCATAATCAATATATAAACATCTTTAATAATTCTTAATAACTTTTAATTATAGTTCTCTCTTACATTTTATCGTTAAAAAATTGGCTTTTTCTCACGAGAAATTATCTTTTTATATTGTACCTATCTAATACTTTTTCTAACATTTCTAAAGTTATTGGTTCTGCTTCTTTTATTAATCGATAACCAATACGCCCATTCGGTTCCGCTGTAACTTGCTGTAAACTCTTTACATCATGGATCCCTTTTTCTCTTAATTGCATATATAGTTGTTGCTCCGACATTTTTGCCTGCATCAAATTCTCTTTTACAATCTCTCCGTTTTCAACAATTATAATGCTACTTCCATTTAGAAATTGTTCCACCTTCTTTGATTTCAATTCAAAGAAATGAATAATAAGTAGTATGCTTGCAAATATGATGGCCGCAAATATAGATGGGACTACTTTTCTACTTAATACAGGTTCTACAATAATACGGCCGATTGATACAACTATAATGATTTCAGCTCTTGTCATTTGGCTGACAGATGCACTACCTGTCATTTTCAAGACAATTATTCCAGTAAAAGTTAATATAATACTTTCCCAAATTATATTCATAATAACCCAATCCTTTAATGGTGTATTTTACTATCATTCCCATTAAAGTTGTGTTTTACTTACCTATTAAGTTGTTAAATCCTTCAGACCATGATGGAAATAAAGGTATCCAACCATACTCTTTACGTGCCTTATTATTGGAAGCTCCTCTTTCCCAACTATTTTTCCCATCTTGAACTTTAGGCTTAGGTGCCCCTATCGCTGCTGCATATATTGGTAACCATTCTTTACTAGTTGCTGGATAATTATCTACAATATTTACGATTCCTGAAGGCCAATTAAGGGCTAGCATAGTAGCTCTTGCAGCATCTTCGACATGTATAAACGAGCTTATCCCGTCTGATGCGATAATCTCATTATTACGAACTTGATTTGCTATTAATCCGTTTTCCGCATACCATGTTCCTGGTCCATATAATGTGCCATAACGAAGTATAACCGATTCAGGTAACTCAGTAACAGCTTCTTCTAATTTTAATATGCCATTAACAGTGACTTGCCGAGGCGCGGAAGCAGTAATATGTAGTGAATCTTTTTCAGTCGCAAATGTATCCCCTGGTTCATACGCCCATGAAATACTTTGAGCGATTATTTTCTGTACCCCTACATTTTTAGCTGCATCGACAAGGTTACGAGTGCCTTTTGTTCTAATTTTTGCATTATCCTCAAAATTCCATGATGACAATGACGTTAATTGATGAATAACTATATCGGGATTTGTTTCTTCTAATACAGAAAATACAGACTCTCTATTAAATACATCAGCTATTACTGGTATGGCACCAACCTTTTTCATTGCTTCTACTTGCGAAGTAGTACGGATCATCGCAAACACCGTGTGCCCATTTTTTATTAACAGTGGTAATAAAGAACGTCCTATTACACCAGTTGCACCTGCTACAAATATTTTCATATATGTTCCTCCTCATTTAGTAATCATAAATGTGACGAAACATTTGTGAGGTATGTGACAATTATTTAATCTGTGTATTCATTTTCATGTAAATGTGAATTAAAATCCCAATATCCCTGGAGGTGACAAGGATTTATGAATATTCATATTTATACACTTACGCAATACAGAGCTACACTATATAGTAATTAAACACTAATAAAACCTATTTTTTTCTCAGAACCTCCTCATTTGTACACTCTTTTTTTATTTTCAATTAACGTTTAAATAAAAAAACGTATAATCCGCATCATTGCCAATTTTCATATATTAAATGCCTACTTCATACAGTAATAAATAATGATAAAAGAAAACAGAGGGTGGTTGTATATGACAATGACGGATATTTATAACTTTATGATTAAACATGGACGTATGCCACACTTCCACGATGAATTTCCGTTAATTTTATTCTGGAGCCAAAAAAGTGGCTGCACTTCACTAGCAAATTGGTTCTTTTATCAAATTGGATTATATGAAGAAGCGATTAATTACGATCCGTTTATTCATAACTACGAGTATGATATATACAAAAATTCTTTTTTTTACTATATACAAGTAGCTACAGAATTAAGGCTTAAACAAAAACACGCGTACAAACTTGTTAGAAACCCTTATAAACGAGCTGTCAGTTCTTTCTTATCACTCCTTTCACCACCCCATATAGAACATCCGGAATGGAGACCTATTCGTCAATTTCTGTACAGGGATGAGAATTGTAATAAGAAAATCTCCTTTAAACTTTATCTATATTATTTAAAATCTTTTGATTCTAATTCAGACATAATAAACCCGCACTATACTCCACAATATATACAAGATGAAGAACGTTTTGTAACTAATTATATCTACCTAGAAAACTATTCTAAGGAAATCGCGAAACTAGAAGATCAATATAGATTAAAAAAATCTCCTTTAGATTTATTGGAAAAATCATGGCACCATCAGAACGACTATGCTATTTTTAAAGGGGACTACGCAGACGCTAACATAATAGACCCCTTATTTCCACGGCTCCCAACATATGATAGTTTTTATGACGCCGAAACTACTCAATTAGTTGAAGACATATTTAAAACAGATTTTACCATATACAAATACCCCTTTACGCCACTTTAAAATATATAATTTCTTGAATTTATATATTCAGAATATACACGCTAATTAAATGGGATGGAGCACATATAAAAATGTGCTCTTTTATCAAGGATTTATTAAAATCTCATATTACAACCAACATAGTGAATCCGAATATTATATATTTAATGCAGAATCTTAAAGCTTTTCCTTATAATGAGTAAACTAAAAGAATCTCAATCGGTCATTCTAACTAGCCAACCATCAGTCTTAAATACAAACTTATCTCTGCCCTTCTCAATAAGTATATTATTGGGGTAGAGACAATATAAGAGATTACGAATGTGTAATCTCATCCAAATATAATCGATGTCTTTAAAATCAGAAGATGCTCATAATTTCTAATTAAAAAGAAGGAAACTTAATATTCAAAATCAGAACACTTAAAAACCAATCTTTTAAATGTAGAAGTTATAAATACTCCCCCTTTTTTCTTTATTAGAAAAATATAGATAACCTATTCTATTTCACTATTGTTTAACAGTATTATTATTCTGATAACATTTTAAGAAAAGTTGTTGCCGCCCAAATGAAATACGCAAGTTGTGTCACGATATACATCGTAATTTCAAAACCTGTAAGCTTTCTTTCCCTTTTTATTTTCTTTAAATATCTATAAAAACAAAATGAACATAAAATCAGTAAAACAATAGACATTTGATATAGATTTTCCACTAAAAGAACTGCCATTTATTTCATCACCTTTCCAATAAAGTGAAACTTTAATCAGTGGGGGGTTTGTTCATCCTCCACTGATTATCAGCCCTCACCAGTCGGGATTTAGCGGGATAAAAAATATATAGTTCAAGCATATCATTTTAACGGAAATAATTAACGAAATTTTCAAATTAAATGAACTTCCTAAGTAAAAGAAGTAACTTTTTGGAAATGTTTCAATACAATATTATGTAATTCAATACGCTCTATATAATATTAGATTAGGTTTTCTTTTACTGTACATGCTTAGGAGGAAGTTTTACATGCAATTGATTCATAACATACAAAAAAACGTTTAATAACCTATGTAACTACGATACGGTCAATTTAATACACGTTATTCAATCATTAAATATTTCACTTCATAAAATATCTCCTTTTATTACTTCACCAGTTAATCTTGAATACGGACGGAACGTTATCTATCAGTCTGAATTTGTAGAGATTTTAGTATTAAATTTCCCCAGCAAAGCAAAGACTTTTGTGCACGATCACGGAATATCTGTAGGATGTATACTAATAGTCAATGGTACGCTACAAAATATAACGTACGAAAATAATAGCGAGCGGATTGAAGAGTTTACAGAGGGAAATATTTTCACAGTAAAAAAAGATACTGTGCATAAAATGTATAACAGATTCGGCAGTAATAACTTTCCACGTATATTCCCCACCATTAAAAGATGTCCAAATATATGAATAGTCTTTAGAAGGAGGAAATATGCAAAATTTGAAAGAATACTATATAAAGAGCTTACAAGATGGTCGTAACGTTTGGCTCTATGGACAAAAAGTAGATGTAACTACAGACAAACATTTTGCAGGAACATTAAGTACCATTTCTAATTTATTTTCATTGTTTGATGATCCAATACGAAGAGATTCTGTTGGATATGTTAGCCCAAAAACGAAAGAATTTGTCCATACAGCCTTTTTAATTCCGAATTCCTATAACGAATTATTAATGAGGAGAACCGCTTTTGAAACGTGGAGTTATGCTACAGACGGTGTAATGAGTAGACTATCTGATTACGCAAGATCGAGACTTACCGGCTGGTACGTATCAAAATATTTTTATAAAAAATTCGATGTACAGTTTCCAGATAAAATTACATCTTATTATGAAGAAGCGAGAGATAATCACTTGTTCTTAAGCGTAGTTCAACGTGATCCACAAATAAATCGATCTACAGAATCAATGTTGAATACAAATGACTTAGGATTACTAAGAGTTACGAAGAAAACTTCTGACGGAATTTATTTAAGTGGTGCTAAAATGATTGGTACTGCTTCTCCTTATTCAAATGATTTATTAATCTATCCATTAGCAAAACTGACTGATACTCAAAAAGATTTAGCTCACTTTCTCATTGTGGCAGCCAATTCTCCTGGATTACATATGGTTTGTAGAGAACCATTTGCGAATACACATTCAATTATAGTTGATTCCCCTCTTAGCTCACAGTACGATGAAATGGATGCACTATTAATCTTTGATAATGTATTTGTACCATGGGAACGTGTCTTACTATATAACAACCCTGAAGCGTTATGGGC
Source organism: Bacillus sp. JAS24-2 (assembly GCF_008274905.1). Lineage (NCBI taxonomy): Bacteria > Bacillati > Bacillota > Bacilli > Caryophanales > Bacillaceae > Bacillus > Bacillus sp. JAS24-2. Next base: position 2,366,339 of record NZ_CP031068.1, on the reverse strand, counting down.
AATAAAGTCAGATATAGCTTCTAGTAGTTTAGCTTATCACCAAGCAATTGTACGATTAGTAGTAAAGCTAGAATTTATAACTGCAATTGCTTATGAAATTGCTGAAGCGATTGGTGCTACTACTTATTTGCATGTTCAAGAGAAGCTTGGGGAATTAATTATGCAAATCGAAACAATTCGCGCACTTTTAATTGCTGCAGAAGTTGAAGGTACTACAAATGAAACAAAAACTTATTTGCCGAACTTTAAATATATTGAAACTGCAAGGAATCTTGGTTCCAAATATTATCCCCGTGCAATAGAAATTTTACAATTAATTGGAGCAGGTGGGTTCATTCAACTTCCTTCGAGCTCGAATGACTTCCAGAGTCCGATAGCTGATTTATTGAAAAAATACTTTAATGGAACGAATATAGATGCCGAACAACGTACAAAATTATTTAAGTTAGCCTGGGATATCATCGGAAGCCCATTAGGATCTAGACACGAATTGTACGAAAGATTTTACGCGGGAGATTCAATACGAAATACAGCTACGCAATATGTAAATTATGATAAAAATCATTTTAAAAAGATGCTAAGTAAATATTTACATTAATGAAAAAGAGCACTTTTTGCTAAGAGTGCTCTTAAAAAACATATAGTTATTCAGTTACATATATAGTTGCTCCGGCCACAACTGCTACTTTTCTCCGTAATCGTTTCATTTTATTCAACTTTTATAATTCAGCTTTATAACCTCTGGTATATGCTTCCTATCATATTTCCTCATATAGGCTTCTCCATCTGGAGTAACTAATTGTAAAACAATCTCACAACAAACCTCCTAATTCAAATTATTCCTTTCTAAACTGAAAATCCAACTGTCTTGATTGCTTGATTTCCTCAATTACTTTACGAATACCTTCTTCAATCTTATCTTCTTTTACATTCGAAACATTTAATTTTAATAGTTTTTCTTTAGGAAAATCCCTCATATAATTCTTATCAATAGTATCGACACTTATTTGAATGTCACCTAATTTTTGTATAAGTGTTTCTGTAACTATGTTTTTCTGCATTTCTAAACAAGTGTGTATTCCAAGTGTGTTTTGTCTATTATATGTAAATAATGATGAATTTTCATTTTGCACTTTTTCTAATGTTTCTGCTAGTTTTATTGATCTATTGTAGTAGGAAGAATTAATTTTACTTTTATGACGTTCAAACATGCCACTCTTTATATAAATTTCTAAAGCAGCTTGAGATATCATTGGGCTATCAATATCTAAAATTTTTTTATATGTATAAAAAGCATTCGCAATAATCGGTGGAATAACTGCTACACCAACTCGTAAACCTGGAAAAATAATCTTCGAATAACTTTTCAAATATATGACATGATTATCATGATTCAAGCTATATAACGGATCAGCTTTCGAATCCGTTTCTAAATCTGCTAAATAATCATCTTCCACTATAAATACATTGTATTTCTTAGCCAATAGTGTGATTTTTTCTTTCTCATCTTTAGAATAAGACGTTCCAAGCGGATGATGATATCTCGGTATCGTATAGAAGAATTTTATTTTTCCAGTTTGAAATATTTGCTCCAATTCATTCAAATCGATACCTTCATTCGTACGTCTAATACCGATTACAGGAACTTTATTTATTTCTAGATAATCAATATATAGATGATATGTTGGCTGTTCAATTAATACAGTTTCATTTCCATTCGGAAATGGTATGGAAGTTAATATAGCAAGTGCCTGCTGAACACCTGACGTTATAAAAATATTTTCTTCTTTTGTAAAGACTTGATAATTTGCTAGTTGTTTTTGAATAACTGGTATTAAAGATGGTAACCCTTTCGGCGTTCCATATACAAACAAATCATTTTTATACGTATCAATAGCCTTATTAATACAATGTTGAAAATCTAAATACGGAAAAACATCTGGATCTGGTGCTGAGGAAGCAAAATCAATTATCTCGTTATTTTCTATAGTACTCCCAGATTTCTTAACAACGTAATATCCACTTTGAGGGACAGAATATATAATATGACGCTTTTCTAATTCATGAAGCGCACGTATAACTGTCGCCTTATTACATTCATATTGCGTAACGAGTGACCGTATAGACGGTAATTTCTTTCCTTCATTTATTCCTCCATTTTGAATCATATTTTCTATGTCGTTTAAAATATGTAAATACTTATACATATTACACCTCCTTCAGTAATTTTATATTCACATAGCATTCATTCCTCAATTAGTTAATTTTCCGATCATCTATATCGTAAATCCCAATATCATATGAATCATTTTCAATCCATTTCTTTACTGCTACTGTTTTAAGTACCCCTTCAACTTCTTTTTCTATTTTCTGTCCAAGTTCTCTCGCCCTTACTTCACCATCGCTAATCTTAGTTTTTATATCAATGGTAACAGGTTGATTCTTTTTATAATTTATTTGCTGAATACCAAACCCTTCATATCCATTTTTTCTGAATACGTCATCAAATATCTGTCCAAAAACTAACTCCCATCTATGTTCTGCATTTACAATTTCCTTGTTTCTTTGAGATATATTTACTTTATAGGACATAATACCTTGAATTTGCAATCTTTTATTAATTTCTTTTTTTATTTCGTTAGCATTTTCGCTATCAGCAATTTCTAAATCTACTATTCTTGCTTTTTCATCCCATATAGCAGCACTAAAAAAAGATTCCTCCTTGACTGTCGCTGTAGCAATATCCATCACTATAGAATCTTCACTTTTGGATTCTTCCATTTCAGGCTCACAAGCACACAATACAGCAATTGAAAATATAAATAAAATCAACTTCTTTCCTCTTTTCATTGCACTTCCCTCCGTAAATTTTCATTTACGATAAACTTTTACTTTCACATATAAATACCTTCTATAATTTAACATTATTTCACATTTTCTCCTCTTAAAAAGGGAATTACAATTAATAAATAGAATATCTCCATGAATAAATAAAAAGTGAGGGATATATAATGCAACGTGTAAATACGATTGATATTAGTAATGTACTACAATTGGAAAAAACTCTTTCGACTTTATTAAATAAGATGATTTCTTCAAAACTAGACCTTGAAAATTGGTTAAAAGAGCAGTCAAAAGTAATTTGGGAAATCGAAGAACAATTAAGATCACATTACATCGCCTTTCAATGTAATACGGATGATGAAGAAATAAAGGATACTTTTGAACATGATCAACAATTTGTAAAGCCTCTTTTAAAGCGGTACCAAAATTTATTGGATAATAAATATTTAGAGTCACCTTTTCGAATGGAATTAGATTCTAACGTATATGGTTTGTTAGATGCAAAAATAAAAAATGCTCAAAAGTTATTTTGTGAGGAAAATATCGAATTAGAAATAAAGGAAGATAAATTAGTCACAGAGTACTTTGAAATCACTGGAGGATTAAGTGGAATTTGGGACGGAGAAGAAAAAACGATAACAGAATTACAATCCTATTTACAAGATTCGAATCGTGACATCCGTAAAAAGGCAAAAACTATTATTTCTGAACAATTTTTATCTGTTGAAAAAGAACTCCAAAACATATTAAATCAATTAATTGAAATTCGCCATCAAAAAGCAAAAAATATTCAACTAGAGAATTATCGCGATTATATGTTCAAAAAATACGAGCGTTTTGATTATTCAGCGAAAGATTGCTATGAACTAGCCGAATCCATACGTAAGTATGTTGTGCCTCTTAAAGATAAAATAATGCTAGAGAAAAAAGAAAAACTGCAAGTTGATACGCTTCGCCCGTGGGATGTATCAGCTGTAACTCCAGATCAAAAAGTGCTTAAACCTATTGCAAATGAAAATGATTTAATTGAAAAGAGCACTCATATCTTTAATAAACTAGATGTTGAATTTTCAGCACTTTTAAATCAAATGTATAAACACGATTGTCTTGATTTAACAAGCCGCAAAGGAAAAGCAGCTGGTGGCTTTTGTGAGTACTTACCAGCTTCACAATTATCTTTTATTTTTATGAACTTAAATTATACACAAGATGATATTATCACTTTTATACATGAAATGGGTCATAGTATTCATAACGAACTCATAAAACCATTAGAATTACGACAGTATATAGAAATTCCAGCTGAAACAGCTGAACTAGCCAGTATGACAATGGAGTTATTCTCGCTTAATTATTGGGATACCTTCTATACAGACAAAAGAGATTTAAAACAAGCAAAAATTAACTTCTTTAAAGGTGTTATTTCATATTTACCTGTCATGCTTATTGTTGATCAATTTCAACACTGGCTGTATGAAAATCCAATTCATACTTCTGAAGAAAGAAATGAAAAATACTTACAACTTCAAAAACATTATCAATCTAGCGTCATACATATTGATGGCTACGAAAACTGGATAGCAACGAGTTGGTTACCTGTACTCCATATTTTTGAAGTACCATTTTATTATATTGAATACGCGATTGCCCAACTTGGGGCATTACAAATGTATAAACAATATAAAGAGGATCCTAAGCAAACACTAGAAAATTATAAAAAGGCATTATCACTAGGAAGCTCGCAATCTATAAAAGAAGTATATGATGCAGCCGGTATTCGTTTTGATTTCTCTGGTGAAACCATTAAAGAACTAATGCTATTTGTAGAAAAAGAATTAGAATTACTTGAGCAATTATAAGAAGAAAACTACACCTATATTTTAGGTGTAGTTTTCTTCTTCATTTTATTAATCAGTTCTATGTACTGAGTATCACCATATCCGATTGTTGGAAAAAGATAAAACAACTTTGTTAATAATTCTTGATTTGATAAACCTTTATTTTTAGAGATGAATTTCATTACGATATTATCTTCTTTTAGCATTTCTAAATATAAATCTATAGCTTGATACATTACAGGTGGTACTTTATGATAAGTCTTTTTATGGTTTACTAATACTTCATTGTATATAGTAGAATAATCCCCCAATTCAAGTTCAATTTGATTTACTTTAAATTCATCCTCCCTGAAACTATTTAAGTATACTTTCCCTTCATAGCACGACTGCTCAAGGTATGAAAGTAAAGTAAGTAGATTCATTTGGCAAAACATATCTTCACCGAACCATAAAACAATACATTTATACTTTTTCGCAAATAGATTTTCTAACGGATCTATAACTTTTTTTGCATAATTTTCGACTGAACTGTTATGACCTTCTGCTCTTATTTTAATAAACTCTTCATCAAAAACTTGTGCAGTAGCGCTATTTACACACATGGCCTCGTTAAATGGGGCATAATCAGACTCACCCATTAGCTCCTCCGTTTTAAATTCTTCATACATCATTTGACCATTTAATATGTTAAGTACATCTTTATCAAATAGCTCACTATTCTTATTACGTAACTGTTCAACCTCTAATTTTCTAGAAATATTCATTTTGAACTCCCCTTCTTTATTTATATTGAGTTTAACAAATGATTGAATAGGCATGTTGTTCGTTGGTATTCTCTTGGATTCATTCCAAAAATATTTTTACATATTCGATTTAGCCGTTCCTATTTATAGTGCGATAGAATATTCATTTTCTGGAAATGGGAATATCATTGACTATGAACATTCTATTACAAAAGCACTATTTGAAGGCTACCAAGAGGAAAATGAACTACCAAAAGAGATGATAGACAAGTTTCCATTATTTATTAAATTAAAGGAGATTTTTGAATATAGCTTAATGCATATGTATTGGGATAAAGAAGAATTAACGGAGGAACAAATACGGATAATGAATCTTTATAGGTTAAAACTTGAAAATAATTATTCTTTAATAAATATGTAAAGCGAATGTTGTTTAACTACGTAACTATAGTTGAACAACATCCGCTAAAAACTTGATTGATTAGGAATGTTTTACATATCATCTTTTATTAGTTGTGATTCTTTTACGTGCTGTTTCTTAATTAATATTGCTTTATACAAAAACACTATACCTAGTACAGCGAAAATGATACTTACAGGAATGCGGGCAATATGAGGAAGGTAGCGCGAAAGAAAAAATAGACGGACTCTTTCATCCACATCAAATATTTCAAAGACAATCGGCACTATACTTTGGTGCACCAAGAAAAAGATTCCCATAAACACAAGAAGAACAACAACGGTAAGTTTTTTCTTTGGTAATTCCATTTCTTTATTACGAATTTTCTTTTTGTAATTATCACTGTTAATTTTCATCCCACTTTTCATTTCAAATAGCAACTCAGGGCCATTTCTTTCAAGTTTTTTGTAAGCGATGCGCCCAAATAGCCATGCTAAAAACACTCCCGTACAAACCCCAGTCGGTACACCTAACCATTGTATGAATTGTATATGTAATGATGTCCCCAACCATATAACTAGTAACGAAGGTATCGTTGTTACTAGCACCATCAACAGCATGAGCCACGTGGTTATAAACATTTTACTCGCATTCATATCGTCAGCAGATATTATCGTTCCTCTTCCACGGCGATGTGGATCAGTAATTGGAATTAAATTAACTACAGAAAATAAGACAATAAGGCCGACTGTCCCACCAAGTAAAGCTGGGACTACTGCAAATACCCATGGATAAACGAAAGTAAGTCCGCTAGAAAAAGTGAAAATTATTGTAGTTAAAATTGCCACAGGACCAATAGCTATCAACCAAGCTAATTGGCGGCCACGCACGTCAATCCTTTCTGCACCAGGTGTCACCAACGTTAACCATAACGCGCTTCCATCGAAACCATATAAATTACAAGCAAACATACCTGTAAATACAACCATAATTCCCCCCGCCCAAGGCATTAAGTAAGGTATATTAGCAATCGTAACTAAAACCCCATAAAATACACCTATCCATATGCCCATTCGCAGGAAACGGCCTCGTTGTGGATCTCTTCTCCAACTTTTAAGTTCCTTAGTTATAACAGCTCCTATTTTAGTTTCAAAAAAGATTTTAAAAGCCTTTCTATAATGCTTATTAATAATCTTCACTTGAACTTTTTTTGAATCTATCTCTTTACGTCTAGTCAATAATATAGTCCATATAAATAAAAGAAACCCACAAAATATTGTTATTGTACCTAAGAAAATAAAAGCTAATAACCAATTAGATTGACTAGCGTACTCTACAGCAAGTATCGTCCAACTAGATGGAATCATGTAAAATAGCGTAGTATCACTAAATACGATTCTATTGATTACAGGAAGTGCATACCAGCCGACATTTAGAAATGCAATGATGAAACCAATGAACATCGCTCCCATTTCCATACCGACTCTTGATTTCATCGCCTCACCCATAATACTAACTATTACTTTGGATAACAATACTACAAAAACTAACTGCAAAATAATTGCTGGAACTGCTACTATAATCGCATATATGCTAATTCTAGCTGCATAAATTAATAATCCTATAAAAGCTAAAAAACTAACCAGTGGTCCTACTCCTATAAAAGTTATACCGAGAAGCATCCTAGCTAGTTTATAAGAATTGAGCGGAAGCAACACAAAATATTCAGGGCGTAATATTTCGTCTCCTCCAGTAAGCATCGGACCTATAATCCATCCTACTGTCCAAATGGCGAATGTTACATATAGAATGCTTTTTGATATATTTTGTTCTGTCGGATAAAAAGAAAAAAGTAAAATAGTTCCAATCGCTAGCGACAAACCAACTAATCCTGTCATAATAAATAGAACTGCCCTGCCACGATTCATTAAATGTTTAAGTATTGATAACTTCATTTGAATTAAAACATTAACCAAGACAATTCCCCTCCTTTAGCGGCGGATTTACCTACTAATCGAATGAAAATATCCTCTAGTTTTTCTTCACCACAAACATCTTCCATCTTTCCGGATGAAAGTACTCCCCCTTTCGAAATAATTGCAACGTGGTCACAAAGTTGTTCAACTAATGCCATGACGTGACTAGAAAATACTACAGAACCACCTGAACTAACAAATTTCTGTAAAATCTTTTTAATAGTAGTTGCAGAAATGGGATCTACCGCCTCAAACGGTTCATCGAGAACGAGTAATTTTGGCGCATGAAGAAGTGCAAGTGCAAGGCCGAGTTTTTTACGCATACCAGTAGAATAATTAATAACTAAAGTCCCCTCAGTATTATTCAACTCTAATACTGCAAGTAATTCTTCTGCCCGCTGAGCAACTTCATTGGCATCTATTCCTCTTAACAACCCCATATATGTTAATAATTCGCGACCAGTAAGTCTTTCTGGTAAAGCCAATCCATCTGGTAATACTCCAATCAACGTTTTAGCTTGTTTTGGATTACTCCAAACATCAATCCCAAAAACTTTAGCGTTTCCGCCATCCGGCCTTAACAAACCAACAGCCATTGATAAAGATGTAGTTTTTCCTGCTCCGTTAGGTCCAACAACTCCATAAAAAGAACCACTTGGAATAGTTAAATCAATACGATTTACTGCAATAAATTCACCGAATCGCTTATGTAATTTCGAAAGTTGTAGCGCAGGAGTGGATTTCTCAAATTCGGTATTCAATGAAATCGATTCATCAGTTTTCATAAAACAGACTCCTTTTTTACTACTATATTCTCTGTAAGCAAAATCCAATAATTTTACTCATTTAATTACAATACTGAAGCATTAATTTATTTAGCAATTCATTGTTATTAGCTGACACCTTTTACGTATTCCATAATAATTGCCTGTCTATCGTGTATCTTTGTCACTTCAAATACGTTTGGAACTGGCAGCCCGCATGAATAAGCATATTTTTGTTTTTTTGCTTCATTCATAGACTCTGTACCTGGAAGATATTCTTTAAATAACTTCACAATCTTATTATCATACAGATAAATTTCCGCTGTATTTCCTTTAGCCATTGGCTCACCTAAGTTCAAGTTTCACCCTCCTTAAACCATATAGTATTCTACACCCCTATTTTAAATTCACTGCAATGTTAGGAAATCCTTCTACTCACATAAATCCTATTATTACAAAAATCTCTGAAATGCTAAAAGAAAAGTACGTATCGAAAACAGTCCTATAATTTTTTAGCATAATTATAGGGCGACTTTAATGATGTTGATAATTTTTTGTTTCGTTTGACTTAAATAATTGTTATTTTTAGTAGAAATTAATATACCAATCGGGATTTTAGAATTAAAGTCCTTAATCTTAAAAGATAGTATTTCTTCATTCAAAATTGTACCTTTCGGGATAATTCCTATCGCATTTTCAAAAAGCATTTCTGGAATGAGGTTTAAAGCACTACAATTATAAACTCTTTTAAAAGATAAATTATTTTTCGCTAGGAGAGAACTTACAGATTGATACGAATAACAATTACTTTCTCCTACAATAACTGGATAATCTATAATATCAAATGCTTCAACGGATTCTTTTTGTAACAAAGGATGCTCGGGATTATTCACTATAAATTCAATCTGTTCATCACATATTGGGATGAATTTTACCTTTGATTTATTTTCATTATTTCCGCACACCGCAAAATCAATCTTATTATGTTCTATCATTTCTGATAAAAGTGCTGTATTTCCCACTACAAAATCACAATGTATATATGGTTTTTCAGCATTTAAAAACTCTAATATTATTGGTATTAACCTTTTAGCAACGGATTCTAATAGGCCTATTCTCAAACTCCCTTTTTCTTCATTACTAATACGTTGTGCTTGAGTTATAGAATATTCCCAATGTGTTACTAAGTTTTCTACTTCCTCTGCAAAAAGTTTTCCTTCTTCTGTTAATCTTGCATCCCATCCTCTTTCAAATAACAGAAAACCAATTTCATTTTCCAGCTTTTTTATATGTGTTGTTACTGTTGATTGTGCATAGTTTAATTGTTTAGCAGCTTGTGAAAACGTTCCTTCTTCAATAATTTTTTTAAATATAAGTAACTCTTTCATTTCCATTTCATACACCACCTTCATCGATTTTATTGATAATTCGTTAATATATTTTCAATTATACAAATGGAAATATTGGAAGTAAAATAAAATCAAAAGGAAAGGAGTCCTCTATTATGCCATTTGTCACTGTTTATCATCCTGAAAAATTATCCGATAATAAGTTATTAAAAAATGTAAGCAATCAAATTCACCATTCGTTAATTGAACATTTCAATATTCCTGAAAATGATTATTTTCAAATGTTTTTACCTTATCCTTCTCATCAACTTTTTTATAATTCATCTTATCTTTTAGAAGGTTCATTAAAACGATCCAATAATATGATTTATATTTCTATTACATGTGGACCTGGGAGAACAATTAATCAAAAAAAAGATTTATATAAAGCTATAGCCACTAGTACAGCTAATACTTTACAAATCTCTACTGCTGATGTTTTCATTACACTACACGAGACACCTATGGAGAATTGGTCATTTGGTCAAGGAATAGCTCAAATGTTAAATCAACATAATAACTAGACTTTAATTTTCCTTAAAACAAAATAAACTTACCGCTTTCTATAACTATATAGAAAGCGGTAAGTTTATTTTGCTAGGAATATTGGAATGAAACTCTGGTGTATACACAATAGAAAATGAATATCCCTGCACAATAAATGACACTTCATTATGTTTACATTCAAATGGCACATTATTTTTCTTAAAGTTAATTTGGATTCGCTGTAAAAATGCGAGATCCGCTGTTCCGAAAGAAACATGAACTTTCGGTGGTAAAGCTTTCATCGCGATTGGAATCCAAGGTCGCTGCCACCAAGTTGCGACGACATAAGCAGTGCCACCAACTACAAAGTTAAAAATATCCCCGTCTTCCATCGTTTTCATATTTAGATTTGATTTCAGCCATTCCCTAAAAATAGGTACACTTTTAACAGGAAGACCAATTTCCCTTACATATAAAATGTTTAAAGGTGACTGCGGTACTAATACATCTTCTTTAACATAACTATGCGCGATAATTTCGAGTAGATTTCCATCTCCGTCTTTAAAGTATAAATTGAATCGACCATCCTCTTCATCAATTGTATGACCATCTTTCCATTTCGCAATGAGTAATCCAGACTCCTCAAGCCATCTTGCTGTTTCATGAAATTTTGAATATGGGATTTCAAAAGCAAAATGTGCAGGTGCAATTGGTTCATACACTTCTTGAAAACTAATTGTTGTATAAGGTGTTACTTCAAATTGAATGAAGGATGCTGTTTCTTTTTTTATTGGAAGAGATAATATGTCCTTATAAACTTGTTTTACCCCTTCTATGGAAACCGTTTGTAGTTTTATATCTGATATATGTGTAATCACTTTACATTCCCCCTCATTTCTTATTATCTATTCGTATTGTATTACACTTATAAATAGATAAAATCAAACGGAAGAATGGATTTTTTATATAGAAACTACAACTTTAGTATGAATATGTTAGCTTCTTTCATTGCTAGTACAGTAATGTTTCAAAACAATTATGCTCCATATTTCATTTTTTTGATTAACACTTTACTTATTTTTATTTTTTTAAGTTTCCCCTGCATTATTTCCATATAAAAAAGCTGCCTTTCCTTAAACGAAAAGCAGCTTTTACAATAAAATACATTAAGATTTTACAGCAATAATCATAAATCTTTTTGAATTCGTACGAATCCCTTTTTCAGAACTATTTGTTTCAATGAACTTTTGTAAAATAGTAAAATCCTCTTCCTCTTCTCCAAATCTAGGAATAATAGGTGTATGTTTTAATAAGAAAATAAGATCTTCAGGCGTACTGTAATAATCAGTAACATCATATTCGCGTACTTGCACGAGATCAAATCCTGCACTAATAAGTTTATCCATATACTTTTCTTTTAAAGTGCCATCTCGTTCACCTAAGCATTGTCCTCTGCCAAATGCTTCTTTCAGGTTTAATTTATCATTCTCACTTACTTGTTGTGTTAAGAAAAAGGCACCCTTTTTCATTACTTTTGCTAACTCAGATGCTAGAAACGGAGCATGACAACTTGAAGCGATATCAAAATGCGCATGTGGAAACGTTAAAGCTTCAGAACCCATTTGAAGAAACTCAACATTTTGTACACCTGATTTTTTCAAATTAGAATGTGCCGTTTCAATCATGCCGTTAGAATTATCAATTCCAATCAACAATTTAGCTGATGATGCTATGTTAAGTACATTTTCTCCTCCGCCTGTACCAACATCAAGTAGAATGTCTGATGATTTACATCTTTCTTTCACTTCTCCATAAAAGTCCCATATTTCTCCTACAGTTTCACATTTTATTTTACTAAAATCCCATCCATTTAATCTTCCTACTTTATCATAAAAGCTTTTGTACTCTAATTCATTCACCTTATAACTCCCCTTTGTAAAAACGAATTAAATATGTATAATAACCTACAACACTATTTAATTATATATTATAAAATACAAATTATTAAAACACCATTCCACTTCGTACGACGCTAAGTTTACATAACAATTTTATAGTTCACCTTTATCTATATGTTCTAAATGTCCTCTTCCCCAACTACACATACTATCCAAAACAGTACTGACTGTTTTTCCATGTTCAGTTAAGCTATATTCTACTTTAGGTGGTATTTCTTGATAAATTTCGCGTTTTATTAGTTGATCTTGCTCTAATTCACGTAATTGCTTTGCTAACGTTCCTTGAGATATATCTGGTATTAATTTCTTTAATTCACCAAAACGTTTCGTCCCATCTGTTAGCAAAATAAACAAAATGAGTGGCTTCCATTTCCCACCGATTATTTGTAATGTCGCTATTACCCCTTTTAACTTCGGTTCTTGTAAATCCATTTTTCTCACCTCTCCACTGATATCATAAAGTGAAACTTTAATCAGTGGGGGTTTTATTCATCCCCCACTGATTATTAGTTGAACCAATCGGACGTTTACGGGCAGTTGATCTCTCACCTAACTTCCTCGCATTTTCCTAACTTTGAGGTGAGAGTTTTACTGCCCGTTAATGCGAGATAAACCATATTTAGCAATTTTTCTTATTACTTATCCGCGTAAATAGCGATTAGTACGAAATTTGCGACTATGTACATACAAAGTGCGTACTTTTCACTTGATCCCTTTTAGCGAATAATAAAAGCATAAGTTATATTCTAAAGTTTTTTATTAAAGGAGTGGCTAAAATATGTCTATTACTACATTAAAAGATAAGCGTATTGTTATCATTGGCGGGAGTTCTGGTATTGGATTAGCAACGGCAACACAAGCAATTAAACAAGGTGCACATGTTATTATTGCAGGGCGTTCGGAAGAAAAATTAAAGATTGCTAAAAAATTAATAAATAGCAATCATCTCCACACTTACGTATTGGATAATCAAAATAAAGAGCAATTACAAAATTTTTTCAAGACAGTTGGGAACTTTGATCATTTATTCACACCCGGAGCCTCTTACACACTTGGACCAATTACCTCTACAGAGGAAATTGCTGAAAGTAGCTTCATCGGAAAGTTTTGGCCTCAATATTATGCCGTAAAATATGCCATCCCTTTTCTTTCAAACTCTGGATCGATCGTGTTAATGTCCGGTGCCTTTAGTCAAAGACCAATTAAAGGTGCGCCTGCTTACGGAGCTTGTAATGGGGCTATTGAAAGCTTAGGGAAAGCTTTAGCTGTTGAATTAGCTCCTATAAGAGTTAATGTTGTTTCTCCTGGAACGATACAAAGAGAGAATGAACAAAACGAAAATAGACTAGCTGCTTATGAATCTTATAAATCTCTTTCTCTTGTAAAAAGGCCTGGCCATAATAATGAAATTGCACATACTGTTCTATATTTAATGCAAAATAGTTTTACTACGGGTAATGTATTATTTCCAGATGGAGGGTACACATATCATTAAATTATTTAAGACAAAAGCCCCTTATTACGGTGGCTTTTGTTGCTAATGTAAACATTGCTGAAATTTCCAAAAAGATGGTTGCGTTTCTTTATTACCAACAGGTTGGTTTTTAGAAGATTCATTAAAGGAATCCATTATAATCCGCTCATTTTGTACATTTGCAAATAAAATTGTGCTAGTAGTTGACGAATCAAATCAAGAAGTAATTTATCTTGATATTTATGGATAAGTTTATAAAGAAAAAAGGCATATAAATAATGCCTTTTTTCTTTATCTTCATTTAACTGGATAACAAACTTCTGTAACCCACTTATTAGGATCGGATTCCATCGCTGGGCTCACATGATAAATATTAAACATCGGGCCTGCTAATTTGTAACCCTCTGTCTCAATCCATTTTGCCGCAGCCTCATTTACAGCTGTCATCTGTTCATAACTTCCATTAACTGTTATAGAAGCTACATTAGTCGATTCCATATTTTTAAATGTAACGTCTTTTGTATTTTCGTGCTTACCTAGAATACTTAGCTGTATTTCTATATCTACATCATTTTCTTTGTATTCACGATCATGGAAAACCGCAATACTATAACTTGGTTGGGAAATACTAATATTTTCCATTTGAATTTCTTGCATTAATACACTCCATAAATCACCTTCGCAATTATACGATGGAATAATCTTTCTAACACTAGCTACAGTTCTTTCTGGAATTTCTTTTATTGAAACATGATAATTCATCTCAACAACATCCTCTCTCATCGTTTTCATTGAGTCTTCGAGGAGACGTAATTGTTTTTGGAGGTTATTCATGTCTTCTTTAATTTGAGCACTACGATTTAAAAATTGCTCTTTTATGGTATCTATATTATCGCATTCTATTATTTCTTTGATGGTAGCAATATTAAACCCCATAGCTTTTAACGTTTGAATTTGATTTACTTTTTTTAATTGGTCTGCTGAATAAAATCGATATCCACTCTGCTCATCGACTTTTACTGGTTGTAGTAATTCCACTTTATCGTAGTGTCTCAACATTCGTATACTAATGGAAGATAGTTTTGAAAAATCCCCTATTTTAAACATGATTTCCTCCTATAAGTTACATCTACTTTGAAGCTCAACTTTATCTTAAACAATGACATTGTGTGAGAGTCAACTGTTTATAACGTTTGAATTATATTTCTCTATTTACTTTTATATCCTCTTCCTTCTTTAGGTTATAAAAATTCACTAATTGATTCGATCGCGACTAGCAATCAATTGATTTACCTTCATATGAACCTCTATTCTTATTTCTCATTAAAAACATATTTGCAATATAATAATTACATAATGAATATTACCTATTATGCAATTATTCTCTCACTTCATGAATCTTATCCTTGTATATTTCAAACCACTGTTGCCATTCATCTTTAGAAAATTCTTTCTCTTCTCCTTCTAAAACGTAAGAAAAAAGATTTAAACAAATATGCCAACCAGCTATATCTCTCGGTGTATGATCTGTTAATTCATTAATGTACTCTTTAAGGAATAAAAGAGTACTATTTTCCTCTTTATGTATTTCAAATCGGACACGGTCTTTATCCCAAGTAAATTCAAGTACTGAGTTTAGTTGACACTCTAAAATATCAATGTTTATGAATGAACCGTCCATCATGTCGAACTTTATTATTCCACCAGTTTTAAGGCTTTCAATCTGTAAATTGGACATCCATTTTTTCAGCTTACTGTTTTCTGTTAATACAGACCAAACTTCCTCTACCGTATATGGAAATTCGCGTTCAAATTTTACTATATATCCACCAGTTAGTTTCCCAATTTCAGCTATCATTTTGATTGCCTCCTTATATAGAATATATGTTCTCATTTCATTTTACACGAATATAAATATAAAATAAATATTTATGTCAATGAAGTGTTAATTTAAAGTGAATGACGCTGAGAAAAACTTAAATATTTTCTAAATCGAGTTATATAGTATTGAAAATTAAATATAGATTTACGTACAAATAAAAAAGCCGCATTTGCGACTTATGAAATCATAGGATTAACTCCTTTTTTGGTTGAATGATTAGCGCTTAATCGCATCGACAATTAGCGATGGAAAACCAAGTTTATCGCCTTTATTTCTAGAATCATACCTTTTCGAACGGAAAATAACACCGTCGTTTGCATCCCATTCGTTGTAATAAAACTGACCATTTTCATCACAATATTCAAGTAAAACTACCTTGAATCCAGCAGTTTCAAACATTTTCGTTAATGTTTTATAATTATGAACGATTTTATGACTTGCTGCTGGATGATCTTTCGGACCGGGTCCCCCTATTTGAACTATATTTTGATATGCCTCATCCTGAAAGAATGCATCAGGGACTCCGCATCGAATATGACCAGATGCTTTTAAAAATTCATAACAAATTTCAGCTGCTCTTACACCTTCTTCAAAAGTAAGGTGTTCCCATACATGCTCAGCTAAAATAGCTGAAATAGAGTTGTATTCAAATCTTTCTTCCCACCTAGCTTTATCTAGTAAGTTAAGTTCATCTTCTTGTGTTTGAATCCAGCCTGAATTATTATTAAACGCTCCAGCTCCGACAACTACTTTAATTTCGTCTTGTTTTATTGCCACCATGTTCACCTCTTAAACATTTTAATTCATTAATATATTCTATGTTTACTATTATCCTTCCTCCTTCAACAAATGTAGTACCATGAGTCCAGTACAATACCGAACTCATGCCCTAAAAACTCTCTAACGCAACAATCTGTCTAACTCTATAAAATTAGTTCATAATATACGATTTTTCTTACAGAAATATAGCACAGCAAACATTAGCATAATACCAATTACGTAAAAAATTGTTGTTCCGCTCCCACCAGTATTAGGAATTACCCAATTATTCTTCGCATTTTTCACTGTTATTTTTTGTGTCTTTACTGCTTCTGTAATTTCTATTTCTATTGGATCTCTAAGTAACATGTATCCGTTCGGTGCTTTTATTTCTTTAATCGTATACTTTCCAATTGCTAATTGGTTGGAAATTACCTTTCCTTTTTCATTCGTTATTAATCTACTAACTTCTTTCCCTTCTTTATCTAACACTTGAAATACAGCGCCTTTTAGCTTTAATTCACTATCCTTATCATCAACTTTTTCAATTTCAAATTGCCCAGTCGGATCTGGCAATTTCTTATTTTCTATTTTAATTTCTACTACTGTATCTTTTTCTATTTTTACAGCTATTTTATCTTTTAATAATTCATAGCCTTTAGGTGCCTCTATTTCCACTACGGTATAGTTTCCTATTAGTAAGTCTTTTGATATTACTTCTCCTTTTTCATCTGTTACTAACTCCCCAACTACTTTTTTATTTGAATCTTCTATATGAAACTTTGCCCCTGCTAGCTTTTTATTTTTATCTCCCGTATCTACTTTCACTAACTTCATTTTCCCCATTGGATCTGGCAATTTCTTATTTCCTATTTTAATTTCTGCTACTGCATCTTTTTCTATTTTTACAGTTATTTTATCTTTTAATAATTCATAGCCTTTTGGCGCTTCTACTTCCACTAAGGTATAGTTTCCTATTGGTAAGTCTTTTGATATTACTTCTCCTTCTTCATTTGTTACTAGTTCTCCAACTATTTTCCCATTTAAATCTTCAATTTTAAACTTTGCTCCTGCTAGCTTTTTATTTTTATCACTTATGTCTACTTTCACAAGCTTCATTTTTCCCATTGGATCTGGCAATTTCTTATTTCCTATTTTAATTTCTACTTCTGCATCTTTCTCTACTTTTACAGCTATTTTATCTTTTGATAATTCGTAACCTTTAGGTGCTTCTTTTTCCACTAAAGTATAGTTTCCTATTGGTAAGTCTTTTGATATCGCTTCTCCTTCTTCATTTGTTACTAGTTCTCCAACTATTTTCCCATTTAAATCTTCAATTTTAAACTTTGCTCCCACCAATTTTTTATTATCATTATTACTATCAACCTTTTTTATTTTTACTTTTCCTGTACTAGGCTTGTTCCAATGTTTCCAGTTAAATTTGAAATTGTGAAACTCAAATCCACCAGTTTGTTGTACCGCACCGACAAATGCTTGTCCATTAATCGAACCGCCTTTTGTTTCTAATACAGCATTGGGAGCAAACACACTCCCAACAACACCATATCCTTCTGTTGTGATCTTTTTCGCATTAGGAAAAACCCAAATCATTTTACTGTATAGCTCAGTAAATGGTGAATTAGGAGAATAGGGTTGTGATGTGGGAATTATATCCGTAGCCCTTCCAATATTGTTCTTGTCATATAGAATAGACCCATTTTTAAATGTAACCTCTATTGCATCTGAATACATTACAATAAAATCTTTGTCCTTAGCATTTGGTAAAAATACATCTCTTATATCTAAATTAATTTTCCCTGTCAATTCTGATGAAACATAAATATTAGGATTGTTTATATCTTTTCCGATTCCATGACTCATATTTGGAATTGGGGTATTCGTTTTATATTGACCTGCATTTTTACTGACTTGGTTCACTATATTGCGAAATTCATTAAATTTCGCGTCAATTTCTAGTTTTTCTTTATAAACGATACGATCATAAGGGGATTGTATGATGCGATCTGGATCACTCTCTTTTGTCATTACGACTATTCCGTTTTGAATGATAAAAGATTCTTCTCTTGATTTCTTAAATTTTCCAGACAATAACAAGGACGGATATCCCTCATCACCCCATTTTTCACCTACTATATTAGATGTTCCCGCTGCAGCACCTACAATCGTATACCCCGATGCATCCATATCACCTTGAACTGCAATTGCTCCTTCAATGTCGCCACCTATTGCTTTATGGTTACCAAAGACAACTGCATTATAACGCGATATATCACCTAGACCTTCTAAGTTTGTCGTGGATCCATATACTTCTTTTGGTACATATACGACAAAACTTACACTTAACATTAACAAAACAATAAAATGAATACTTACCAGCTTGAATCGTAGCCTCAATTCCTTTGTTCCCACCTTTACCGTATTTTTTCTATAGTCGAATAAAATGACATATTTATCAATGAGGATTTACTTCATTCCCTATATACCTTCTTTACTTATCTCTGAATTTCCGGTCCCACTGTCCATTAATGCAGGATAAATAAATAAATACATTCTATCTAGTTAACCTTTTCTTATAAATTACGACTAGAAACACACATAACAATAGGATTGGAACTATTACAGTCCACTTATTAAATATAAATATCTCTGTACTCACTTTTTGTTTTTCTTTCTCGTTTAACTCCACACGCACACCTCGAACTAGCAATCTATTGGTGTTTACTCCATAAGGCGTACACGTAATTAAAGTTGTATAATCTTTTTTTTGTACAATTTGTAGATCGTCCGTTTCGTGTGGTAACACTACTTTAATTTGATCTACTTTATAAGCAAGAACTTTGTCTAAAGAATGAATATAAAAAAGATCTCCTTTGCTCAACTTATCTAAATCTGTAAATAATTTTGCTGATGGTAAACCACGATGCCCTGTTAAAATAGTATGCGTACTTTCTCCACCTACCGGGAGCGAAGAAAAATCTAAATGACCTATCCCGCGACCCAATACTTCCTCAGAAGTCCCTTGATAGATTGGCAGTTTTATATTAATTTTCGATATTTCAATATACCCCATTACATCTCCTAAATTTAACACATCAGCATACGCTTGATGATTACTTTTTTTTTCAGAAAATGGATCTGTAAATGTTTTCGCAGAAGTTTGAACTTGTTTATTATATTCGGCTGCTTCTTTTTCCCTACGTTCGACTTCTTTCTTTTGTAGCGCTTTGATCTTCTTATCGTAAGAGCTAATCTCAGAATAATGTGCACGAGTCGCCAACCAATTACTAATAGTAGGATATAAAAAAATACCTAATCCAAATAAAAAAATACCCCCCAAAACAAGATTTCGTTTCATATTTCCACCTCTGTATATGCTTAAATATCGAAAAGAGGGAAGCATTTTGCTTCTCCCCTTTTCCCATAGTTACATGTTCCTAAAAATCTTAATTTCTAGCAAACTTTTTTCTAAAGAAAACAAATGCCGCTGTAAGCATTAACGTAAGGCCTATTACAGTAAAAAGAGTCGTTCCTATGCCACCCGTTACCGGAAGAATCCATCCACTTTTATTATTTTCAATCGTCAATTTAACCGTTTGATTATTTTCACTAATCTTTACATCAATGGGGTCTTTTAATAATTGATAAGATGCTTTTGTACCATCTTCTTTTGTATATGTTGGTGCTTTCGTTTCAAAAATTTGATAGTCTCCATATGGAATGTTAGACCATTTAATAACACCATTTTCATCTGATACACCTGTTACTTCTTTTCCTGCTACGACAACTATTTTTCCATTATTATCTTTAAGTACAAACTCTGCACCTTTTAATTTATTCTTATTAGCACTATCAATTTTTGTTAACTCAATTATTCCAGTTGTCGGAATAACAACTACAGGTTTAGATTCCTTTTCTCCAATTACATCATTTTTATTTGTAAAATGTATTTTTGCTGTATTTAAAATTTCCGAACCAGATGGTACTCCTTCTTTTACTTGGGATTTAATTTGCAAATGAAATTCTTTTTTACCATCTAATTTTGTGAAATCTTTTACTGTAGCTGTTACTTTTTGACCTTCTATAGCTACCTCAACAACGTTTGCATTTACTTCTGCTCCATCAATTTTCACGATTGGCTTTCCTTGAATCACTAAACGATTATCCAAAGTATCTGTTACCACATATTTTTTGTATTCCTTAATGTCTTCTGGAATTAATGTTTTAATATCATAATTATAATTAGTTAACGGATTTATTGGTAACGCTTCCAATTTTCCGTTAATTTTTTTATCAATTGTTGGTTCTTCATTGTTTTTCACTTCTATTTTAACTACTGTACCAGAAGTAATAGTTCCATCTTCATTAATTGTTCCGGAGTTCTTAACAAAAAACTCACGTTTAGTTGGATCTATTACGTAGCCTTTCGGAGCTTTTGTTTCTTGGAAATAGTATTCACCATACTCCAATCCTTGCACGCGAATATGACCATTAGCATCTGTTACTAACTCTTTTTTCACTTCTGTACCATCTTTTTTAAATAAAGAGAATACTGCACCTGCTAATGCTTTTTCATTTACACCAGTTTTTATTAAATCCACTGCACCACGTTTAATCTCATTTTTGGGATACATGTGAACATCATAGTTTAGCACCTTACCCTCTTTATTCGTTAATGGGATATCCACTGTATACGTATTGGGATTTAGATTAACATGTGGAGGTCCTGCCACTTCTTTCACCTCATAACGTCCTAGCGGAAGATCTTTTAATACAGCTTGTCCGTTATCATCTGTTACTACTTGATTTGGAGTGGCTCCCATTACAGGTTTCACGTCTTCTTTTACGATTTTCCCATCTTTTGAAATTTTTTCAAAAGAAGCAACCCTTTTCACTTCAAACGTTACACCTTTTAATGGTTTCACATCTTTTGGCACCTCTTGATTTGCAGAACCATTACCTTCTAGTCCCTGCGCTCCATCTTTTTCTTGTTCATACTTATGGATCGTTAAAGTACCTTTAGATGGTGAGTCTGCCTTTACTAATACACTAGACCATGTAGAAAATGTTAAGAATAACACTAAAAGCACACTAAATATTTTTTTCATTTCTCTTATCCCCTTTACTACTTCTATCATTTTAAAAATTTCTTTATTACTATTACCTTCTTAAAAGCAATAGTGTGCCAAGTATTAGATTTAAACAAATAACATAAAACATAGCCGTCCAACAATCCATTGTTTACAATCACTTATTCACTTTTCTTATCTTCTATTATTACGTTGTCTCTCCACATGATATATGTAATTTTCTCCCCTAAATTACACGTATATCCCTATTTCAAGAATCATTACATTTGTTACATAATAGCTTTCACTGCTAATTTCGACTAATCACTTACTGTCAATCCATTCATTTCTCCCTTCCTATCCCTATTTAAAATCCAATCTTAATCCTTTTTTGATACATATAAGTAATAACCAACAAATAAGTGTGACGATTCATATTTTACGCTACTGTCCAAAACTATTACCTGTATATTCAAATAATATGTGCTATCCATGTTAAATTATGGTATTATTCTTAGAAGTTTATAACTTTTATTTATATTTTTTTATTAATAAAAGTTTTCCGTTTCTACTTATGAAAAAAGGAATATATGTTTATTTAACTATGACGCATAACTGTAAGGAGGAAGAATATGACTAAAAAGCTCAGTCTAGTTGAGATAGAGTACATTTGCAATATGTTTTTTCAATCTTTCGAAATTCCAGTTTGTTTTTTAGATTGTAACAAAAATATTCTTTTAGAATTTAAATCCAAAAATGATTCACATTCGTTATATACATCAAAAATAGAACAGTTACATATGCTTTTTCAGAGAAATGATACATATAATTCTCCCATCTTCAGAACTCACGAATATCTAGGGCACTTTATTTTAATTCACATAAAGAGCGATTATATGGTGAACGGTACTGTTATTATTGGGCCCTTGACACATGTAAATTTTTCTACAAGTAAAGCGGATAGTAACCTTAATTTTATTCCAAATTATAAAAGAACAAGAGACCATTATTTTTCATTGTCAGTCAAAGATCAAAATTTCTTTGTAAATATAGCGATATTGTTCTATAACATTCTCTATAAAAAAAATTCAGATGTAAGCACCTTTTCAAATAACAGTGACTCACTTCATATAAGTCATAGCAGCATCTTAAACGAAGATGTATATATTTCAATGCAAAAAGACGAATCCATTTATCATAATTTATATATAGAGCAGCAACTACTTAGTTCTATAGAAGACGGGGATAAAGAAACCGTACTCAAATATTATTACGAATTCCAACAAGAGACTCTTTCATCTTTATCTTCATTCCATCAATTAAGACGTCATAAAAACATTTGTATTTCATCCATCACGCTCGCTACTAGATATGCGATAAAAGGGGGACTTCCATCTGGGATTGCTTACAAAATTTATGATTTACATATTCAAAGAACAGAAGATTTAAAAGACAAAGAATCTGTTTGGGATTTATTAAAAAATGCTTTTTGTACCTTTGCAGACCGTGTAAAGGCACAAAAAACACAGCAATATTCACAGACTATTGCTATTTGTAAAAACTACATTTTTAAAAATATTTACAATCCAATATCTGTTAAACAACTTGCTAAATTTGCAAATGTGAATTCAGATTATTTATCTATATTATTTAAAAAAGAGGTTGGTATTTCATTAATTGAGTACATTCAACGTGAACGAATCGAAGAAGCAAAGAAATTATTAACTTTCACCACCGATCCTTTATCAGACATATGTGCTTCGCTTAATTTTAGCGATCAAAGTTATTTCACTAAAATTTTTAAAAAATTCACCAATGAAACACCTGGTAAATATCGAAAATCTCATGTTGTCATTTAGAGTGAAACTTCCATTAAAACAAAATGTTTTCAGTAACTTATCAATGGCAAATTAGAAGTACTCCTATATTCATGAGCTATAGGATTTATGCTTTTTCCAAACCAAAAAACACGTTACTATTCTTTTATTTTAATGAGAATAGTAACGTGTTTTTTATGTAATGTAGTTTTGTAGACAGAACATGATCCAACTACAAATTTTTATAGAAGCCAAATGCACCGCTTAACTACTAAAATCTTATTAAGTAAAAAATCCATATTTTGTTTTACTTTCTACTTTATTTCTTTTGAATAATGAACTCTTTTCTTCAAACGAATGATCCCTACTATTATTTTTGTATCTTTCTAAATTTGCGAACAAAAGTGAGTACTGTGCCTGTAATAATCATCAATATGCCGATTGCTGCACTGTTAGTTGTACTTACACCCGTCTTTGGAAGCTCCTTATATGTATATTCTTTTTTATCGCTATTACTGTTGTTAGAGATATTACTCTTATTTGCCTTATTAGCAAGGCCATTAGCTTTGCTAGTTTCCTTATCTTTCACTAATACTTTTTGTATT
This sequence comes from Bacillus sp. JAS24-2, assembly GCF_008274905.1. Lineage (NCBI taxonomy): Bacteria > Bacillati > Bacillota > Bacilli > Caryophanales > Bacillaceae > Bacillus > Bacillus sp. JAS24-2. The sequence continues at coordinate 2,342,318 of NZ_CP031068.1, read as the reverse complement.
GTATTTACGTCATTACCCATGGAATCTTTGACACTATATATTATTTCATAAGTACCAGCTTTAGTTGTATCTATAGTTCCTTCATACTCTATTTTAGAAGTAAGGTCACCGTCCTCTTTATCAGTAGCTGATACCCCTACCAACGGATCAAATTGATCACCCTCAGTAATTGAAGTTGTAGCAGGTACTTTTAGTATTGGTTTTTCATTTGTAACTTCTTCTCTAACTTTAACCGTTACAGTTTGTTTCGCCGTTACTTCATGACCTTTAGAATCTGTAACCGTGTACGTTAATACGTAAGTACCGACTTTAGATGTATCTACTCCACCAGCAATTTTTACTTTAGAAGTAAGATCGCCGTCTTCTTTATCAATAGCTTTTACTTTTATCATTGGATCGAATGAATCTCCTACATGAATTGTCGCTCCAACAGGCACTGTTAATTTAGGTTCTAAATCTAATATTTCTCCATTTCCCTCTACAATTACAGTCTGTGTAGCCGTTGTAGTTCTCCCTTGGGAATCAACGACCAAGTATTCCACAATGTATGTACCTGGTTTTGAAGTATCTACATCGCCTTTATGCTTTACTTTATTTGTTAAATCACCATCTTCTTTATCAACAGCTTTTACATTTCTCATTGGATCAAACGTATCACCTACACGTAGTGTAATCGTAAACGGCACAGTTAACTCTGGAGCTTGGTTTTCTGCTGTTTTTTCGTTTTCTTTCACTGTTCCGGTAATTTTTGCAGCATCAAAAGCATTTTGGACTGCTTGAACTTCAATTGAGCTCGTTCCATATTTATTAGTTGCCACTTTAAGGCATGCCAATTTCAATTCAGAGAAATTAGAAGTCATGTTTAATTCATCAGTATTTGCATAATAGAAAATATCAAACATTTTATCTTCACCAATACCATTTACATTTACACCGTTATAAGTACCACCTTGTGCAATTAAATACGCAACTTTATTAATAATACTTGAGTTAAAATGAACGCCTCCATAATCCTCTCCATTTAAATCATTATATTTACTATAATCATCGGGATACGGTAGTCCTTCTGAAAAATTAATTGCAGTTGGATTTTTCATATTACGAAAAGTCGATCCAGTTTGCTCTCCTATTGTCCAGTTAAATTCCCCATTATTTATGTATTTCTCTATAGCCGTTCCCATAATATCCGATAATGCCTCGTTAATTGCCCCAGATTCTCCTGAGAATTCAAGGTTAGATTCACTTGATGTAACTGCGTGTGTAAATTCATGACCGGCTATATCGAACGCTTTTACCATAGGATCTCCATATAAAAGCATACTGATGTTATTAATATTAGTACTAAATGCATTCTCCCAATTTTCAGGATCATTTGTTCCTCCAGAATCCCATGCATGTACAACTGAAACTACTTTTTTTCCTTTATTATCAAAACTATTACGATTATATTTTTCTTTATAAAAATCATATACCTTTGTTGCTAAGAAATGAGCGCTTACCGCCTTTGGATCATTAAATGTTGTTGAAGCGCTAGTTGCTAGTATGCCAGGATAATAACTTTCTTCATTTGTAATATCTCTATAATTTACATCATATGTCTCAATTCCTTGCCCTCTTGTGTAATCAGCAAGCGCATAATTCCCACTGGTCTGTTTAGAAATACCAAATGTACGAGTTACGCCTAAATCATCTTTTCCTGTTCCAGTTAATGATGTGAAATTGCTAGTTTTATTTTCCTTAACGGATTCAACATACTCTTCACTTATTTTCAAACTTGATTCTTGTACCATATCTTTTAACATATCGCCATTATGAGCATTCACTAAATAAGTTCCAGATACATAATTTGGTGTTGTAGCAGCAAATGTAACTTGATATGCATTGCTAGCCTGCCCATGATTTTCATCAACAAAAATAACCGCCTTAACTTCTGGTTCAGAAATAAATTTAATGTCGTTTCCGTACTTTTTATAAATATATTGTTTCGCTTCTTCTTTTGATAAATTAATAGGTTTCTTTAAATCTTCTTGTGTTAAATTTTGTGCGCTAGCTCCTGAAATGCTTTTAATAATACCTTTTTTATCTACGTGAGCAGTTAACTGGTGGCCATACACTTCTTTTCCTTCATATATTTGTTGCATGCGCACAAGTGTAGTTCCATCATAAGAACCACGTTTTTGAAGAACCTTGTAATCTACTCCTGTTTCTGCACTAACTTGTTTTGGAGACAAAGCATGCTCCGTATTTTCCTTAAGTGCATCTTTCACTACATTCTCTGGCGCCTTTTTTGATGGTTGTGTAAGATCACCTGTACGGAACGAATCCTCTTGAATTTCAACTTGCATTTGACCAGGTTCCTCTGCATGACCTACTCCATATGGTGTTACACTTGTTAAAACAAATCCTGTTGTTAATGCAACTATAGCTATTTCTTTTTTATTTCCCATGGTATTTACCTCGTATAAATTTCTATTATTTATATGAAACTGCTAAAATGTATACAATCTATTCCTAACATAAAAAGATGACTTTTGTAATCTACAAAAGCCACCTCTTCAATATATAATATCCCTAAAATGTTTTTAATACATAATTTCTATACAAAAAAGAAAAAAGCATTCATTAACGAGCATTTTGCAATACTTTTATTAGGTCATTTATATTTTCAACTTTCTGCTGAAACTGATCAAATCTGTTATGTAGCGATGAAGGATTTTTATCTTCAGTTGAAATAACTTGTTTTAATTCATTTTCTAATTTATCATACATATCAAAAAAATTATCAAATTCTACACTTACAAGCTCTTCATTTTCGCGATAGAATCTTTTTGCTTCTATATAAGTCATATATGATTTATTTAAAAATCCTAATGAAATTAAATATTTAGAAGTGTTTTCTTGATAAATAGCAATATCACATGCTATTTTAATATCAGAATAAGTCTTTTGAACGAGACAATGCAATTCAAAAATCTTAAACTTTAATCCATTATTCATTTCATCCCCTCCCATCGTATCTATTCTACATAAAATTAGAATATTATACAAAGAAAATTATTAGCATAAAATTGACAATTTAAAAAATAACTTAAGGATAAACAAAATCCCTCTCATTATAAATTATAGTTGCGGAGCATTTACCAACATAACAGCAAAATAAAAAACGAAAAGAATAAATCTTTCCGCTCTTAGAGTAATAAATACATTTCATATTGCGCTAAAGAATTCTTTTCAAATCCACATTTCTTTAAAAAACCCTCCAATAAATTATTGTTAGGAAACCCAATTGATAAACTTGATAAATGTAATTCTTCTCTTGCTACTTGTAATAATTTCATCCCAACACCAATATTTCTATAATTTTTGTCTACGAAAATAAAACTAATTTTACCTTGTTCATTTACACATAGAGAGCCTTTTAAGTCATTATCGACATATGCACCATAAAATACATTATTTGTTTGTTCGATATAATCAATATCATTTTGCCAATTTATATGGAAGTTTAACCATTTCTGAATTTCATCTTTAAAAGTTGGAAATTCTAATTGTTTTACTTCAATATCCTTACAATCTTTATTCATTATTTTAGTCAAATCATTTAAATTATAATAAGAAAGATCGTACACTTTTTCATAGCCCAACTTATTATAAAAATGAATCGCTCGGTCGTTTCCTACAATGACTTCGAGAAAAAGTTGCTTACATCCATGTTGAATCGCCTCTTCTTTATGCAGTTCAAATAATTTTTGACTCACACCAATACCGCGGTAATTAGGATGAACCGCTAATGTTCCACAGCGCATAGTCTTTATACTTTCATAATCTTTTATACCACCTAATATTACGCCAACTGATTTGTCACCGTCTAAAGCAAGAAAAGAATGTTCTAGCAAATTACCTTCTGGTCCCAAAAAACGGTGTATAAAATCCCCTTTTGAAACTTCCATCTTAATAATATAATCGGAAAATCCATCTTTAAAAGCTTCATATACTAAATCAATATTTACTTCACTACACCTTTTATATTGAATCATATAAAATTGCCCTCCAATTGCTTGTATTAACCTCAACGTGTACCCATATAATATATTCCATCTATTATAAATTTCAGCTCTTAATTTGAAATGAACGGACATTTCCCTACATATAACTCACTTTTAATTTGTTTTATAACAAACTATCTATTATTTACTACATTAATCTCATAAACACGCAAAAAAGCAATTAAATGCTCACATGCTCTTTCGCATGCTAGCATTTTAAAGATTTTTTGTTCTTCTTTCGTTTTATCATTAGCCTGATCTGAAGCAGCTTTTAAACATAGAAATGGTTTTTTATTTATTTGACACACATAGGCGAAAGCTGCTACTTCTTGATCAACTGCCAATGCTCCATATACGGTATGGAGTAAATATCTCATTTCCGAACTACGAATACGTTGATCTCCTGATAAAAATGTGCCGAAATGTATCGGATCATACGATCGTATTTTTTTTATTCTTCTTACAAGTGATTTTGTTGTTTCAATAGGTGCTGTTCTACCGTTATATAAATTAAAAACATCTTCCCCTGAACCAGCAGCAGTAACATCATGTTGTATTGCGTTTAGTGCGACTACAATATGACCGTTTTTCACCTTGTTTGATAAACTTCCGCATATTCCTGTCATAAACAACTCATCTGGCTGAAACTCACTAATTAACAATTGTACACAACTAGCGCAGCTTACTTTACCGACACCAGTAACAACTGATATAATTTCCAGCTCATTAATAGTATGAAAATGAAATTCCCAAGCTGCTCTTTTTTCAACACGTTCACTTGGATAATGTTGATGCAAATACGTCAGTTCTGGTTCCCATGCAGAGACAATTGCAATACGTTTCATTACACGCTTCACTTCCCCTATTGTCATTTAAATGAGTTATCTATACTTTCTCATTCATAATCTAGAATCCATTCTTTATATTTCTTATATAAATCTCGTATTATTTCTTTATTCTTCGCAATTACTTCACTTCCTCTATCATCATACATAAACATGACAATATCTTTCGTTGCATTTATGAGAAATACATTTGGATAAGAAATTTCTTTTTTTCGTCCAAATCGAGGATACAGAGCAGAGAAATCCTCATGATTAGCAGCTTGTATAAGCAATTTATACTTAATATCTTCCGCAAGACATTTTAAAGAAAATTGATATGTACAATATAAATCTGCTTCTTCATCTTCAAATAGAAACGGTAACGTTTCTTGTCTTATATGAAATCTTAAATCTCTTTTCTTACTATATTTATTGTATACATTTATTTTCTGTGGAGTTTTTATGTTTTCCTTTTTAAATCTATAAACATTTGTCACTACAAACACTACATCTTCTTTTGAAAATATGTCTTCAAATAAGAATTTATTATATGTATATAGTTGAGAAAAGTATTCCATATTTAAATCGTCGGTTCCTTCTACAATTTGATATTTATCTTTTCCGAAATCAAAATGTAAATGATTTCCCCACTGAGAATATAAGTAGGGTCCTAATGTAACTCCTGGAAATGTTTGAGTCATATATTCTTTTAATTGCATTTCCTTGTCCTTTCTACTGTACAATTCCTTTTAAATCCCAGTATGCTTCTTCTAGCCACGGATGTATAACTTTAAATGTATCTTTCCTTTCCCACAAATATGAAATATATACAAAAGCTGCTTTTTCCAAAAATTTTGCCAATCCTTTTTTTATTTCTATTAAATATGGTGGTGTCCCGTTTTGATCCCATTCTATTTTATCTGCAACAAATAATACTAAATCCATCTTCGTTGCATGTTTACGCAACGTTGTATGGCAACAAATTGCATTTAAAATTTCTTCATCTTCTACTTTAAATATTTCTTTTGCGATTACTCTCGATAGTTTTTGATGAATAATCATAGGAAACTTTCTTTCTGCTTCCACTATTTCTATCCCAAATTCTTCAGCAACTGCAATCCGCTCCTCGTTCGGAAAAATGCCACTAATATCATGTAAATATCCTGCAATTGCTGCTTTTTCTTTATCTACGTGAAACTTTTCTGCAATCTTTTTTGCCTCATTTGCTACACAAATTGAATGTTTATATGTAAACTCTTTATTATATTTTAGTAGAAAAGCTTTAATATCATTTTCTATTTTTCCAGTTTGAGTAAATGAATATATATCATTACATAAAATAGAAAATCCCCTTATAACTACCTTTCATTATAATGTAGAATCTAAATATCCTTGTTATTTTATATTCGTTATTAATCTTTTTACTCCTTTTTAATACGTTACATGAAATTTTATACAGAATCATCGCTACAAGTACATAAATGTTTGATATTATAGTAATGTTGATGATTTGTAAGGAAAGGAACTACACAATGAATAAAAACATATTAATTATTGATGATGATAAAGAAATTGTTGAATTACTTGCTGTTTATTTGCGAAATGAAGGCTATAACATTTATAAAGCTTATGATGGCGATGAAGCATTGCAAAAAGTTTCTACATATGAAGTTGACCTTATGATTTTGGATATTATGATGCCAAAACGAAACGGATTAGAAGTTTGTCAGGAAGTGCGTGAAAATAATACTGTACCAATTCTAATGCTTAGTGCAAAAGCAGAAGATATGGATAAAATATTAGGTCTTATGACAGGTGCCGATGATTATATGATCAAGCCATTCAATCCATTAGAATTAGTAGCAAGAGTGAAAGCTTTATTACGAAGATCCTCTTTCCAAAACGCTACTTCGCAAAAGAATGAAGATGGTATTATTCGTATTCGCTCTGTTGAAATACACAAACATAATCATACTGTTAAAGTAAATGGAGAGTATATTAAATTAACCTCTATTGAGTTCGATATTTTATATTTACTTGCAAGTAATACAGGAAGAGTATTTAGTTCAGAAGAAATTTTCGAACGCGTTTGGAATGAAGATGGTTACGGTTCAAATAAGACTGTAATGGTTCATATTAGCAACTTACGGGATAAACTTGAAACAGTAATAAATGGAGAAAAATTTATTCACACTGTTTGGGGAGTTGGCTATAAAATTGAGAAATGAAGCATTTGATATATTAAAAGATATCCCTAAATGGAAACTTATTTTTTGGCTCTTATTAGCTATCACACTCACGCCTATTACTGAGTTAATTATTTATCGCCTCGTTACGAGTGTAATTGAGAGTTCACTTACTCTAACTGAACTTGGTAAAGAATTCATTCGAATTTTTGGTTATGAAAAGTATAAAGGGATTAAAGAATCGTTATGGATGATGATTGTATCTTATTTGTTTTTATTTTCTATTTTTTCATCCTATCTTTACATTTTTTATCGTCACGAGAAAAAACTTTATTATGAAACTTGTATTAAAAAAATGATAGAAGAAATTCGTTATATTGCAAATGGAAACTTCAATCATAAAGTTTCTATTGTAAATCATAATTATCTGGAAGAGTTAGCAATCGGGGTCAATGAAATTGTTGAACAATTAAAAGTCTCAATTGATGAAGAAAGACAAGCGGAACAAGCAAAAAGTGAGCTTATTACAAATGTATCACATGACTTACGCACTCCCCTTACTTCTATAGTTGGATACGTAAATTTAATCCATCATGATAATTATAGAGATGAAGTAGAATTGCGATACTATATTCAAGTCATTTACGATAAAGTCACTCGTCTTAATGCATTAATGAATGACCTGTTCGAATATACACGTGTTCAAAATAAAGAGTTAAGCTTGTATTCTGTCCCTATTGACATAGTAGAGTTACTTGGGCAATTAACTGTTCAATTCCGTATACAATTTCAAGAAGCAAATATAGAATGTCGACCTTCTTTCCCATCTCAAAAGCTCATGGTATTAGCTGATGGTGAAAAATTAGTGCGTGTGTTTGAAAATCTTATTATAAACGCTATCGCTTATGGAAGCGAAGGTCGCTATATTGACCTTACTGCTTATGAAAGCAATAATATGATTACAATTGATATAACAAATTACGGACAACCTATTCCTAGTACGGATTTACCTCATATTTTTGAGCGTTTTTATCGCGTTGAGAAATCTCGCTCTACAAACACTGGTGGATCTGGACTTGGATTAGCTATTGCAAAAAGTATAGTCGAATTGCATAAAGGAACAATTGAAGTATATAGTGATGATGAAAAAACAACATTCACTGTAAAACTACTCCCATACAAATGTTAATATTATAAATAAAAAGTTCAATTTCTTATCATATAAGAAATTGAACTTTTTCCATTAATACCCAAAATTTAATAATCCTTTATAATTCTTTAGAAATTCTTTACCTTTTCTTTCTTCCTAATTAAGCATTCCTTTTTACAATACTAGTATTGATGTCATAATAGGAGGATCGCTTATGCAATTCTTAAAGAAATTCGCTATTTTATTATTATCTTTTTTTATTACTGCACTTATCGTTTTATATTTTTATCTTTATGTAAATGGTCCGATTATTCAAGCTAAATCAGCTATTTTAATAAATGCTAATTCAGGTGAAATTGTTTATAAAAAAAATGAAGAAACTCCGGTACAATCAGCTGCTTTATCTAAATTAATGACAGAATATATCGTATTGGAGCAACTAAATGATAGAAAAATACAGTTAGATGACTTAGTACAAATAAGTAACGAAGTTTTCCGAGTAGAAACAAGCCCTATACAAGTAACATCGAATGATAAAACAACGGTTCGTGATTTACTTAATGCATTGCTACTGGCAGGGAATAATCGTTCTGCACTCGCTCTAGCAGAACACATTGCTGGAAATGAAGATAACTTTACAGTATTAATGAATAAAAAAGCAAAAGAACTAAAGTTATTACAACCATCTCCATTTCTAAACTCTACTGGAATTAATAATGATACAGATAAACAATCAACTACAACAGCGATAGACGCAGCTAAACTAGCAGCAAAATTAGTAAAAGATTTTCCAGATGTATTGAATATTACGAAACTAACCTCTTACCAATTTACCTTCAAAGATTCCCAGGTTTTCAATACGAATAAAATGATATATTCCCTTAATGAAAACATTAAACTTCAAGGTGTTGATGGCTTACAAACTAGTTTTTCAACTAACGGTAATTATAGTTTTGTCAGTACAGCAAAACTTGGAGATACTAGACTAATTTCAGTAATATTAGATGCAGATGAAGAAAACATTTCATTTATTGAAACAAAAAAGTTGCTACAGTATGGTTTTGATCCTTCCTCGTACTCTGCACTCCAAGCTTTTAAAGACGCCCTTACATCTTGGACAATATTGCTTCAGTTTAAAAATTTAATTATACAAACTATAATGATTTTTTTAATCATTACCACCTTAATGTTTTTACATATACGTCAGAAAAAATCCGAGGATTTCAATTAAGAAATCTTCTTATATATAAAAACCGACTTGCGTTTGAGATGCAAGTCGGTTTTTAATTCTATCATCCTCGTCCAATCAAATTTGCTGAAACAGATTGCAAGTTTAACTCCCTCGCCCATATAGATAGCTGACCAATATGATGAATTTCATATCCCATTACATGTCTTAAAACCTATGTTTTTCGAGGCATACATCCATCTCTGTTTCCTTTCGTTATATTCTTTTGTTTGTATAAATGGGTTAATCTATTAATTCTATTAAATCCAACAATTGAACTATTACATATTAAAGTTCTATTCATATACTATAGTAGATTACTAGAAAGGAGGCTTAACTATGGATAGTTGCGTTGTATTTGTAAACGGACAACCTTTTTTAGTTCTTTCAGTAGCTGGTATTGAAATTGCTAGATTAGAGATTTCCCTTCAAGTAGCATTAGCTCTAAGAGTGCTTGGGATACCAATCTGTGATTAATTACCAAATTAATAAAAAAAGAGGGCATTTGGTATTATCCCCTATAGGTAGACAGTAAAAAAAGAGTCCATCTGATATGATGGACTCAATACTGTTTTATCTGGAGGGGATTTTTTTATGGCAAGAAAAGGACAATCATTTCAAAAATATACAGAAGAACTAAAGCGAGAAGCAGTTCGTCTTCGATTAGAAGAGAGAAAGTCATTGCGAGAAATTCGTGAACAACTCGGTGTGAAGAGCGATGCCCAGATTATTGAGTGGGTAAAACGTGCGCAACAAGGGGAGTCCTTTGATGATCAACGTGGTGTCTGGAATCGAAAGAATTTTAATAGTCTAGAAGAAGAAAATGCTTATTTGAAGGCACAGGTTGAGTATTTAAAAAAGCGCAATCCAAATCTACACGGGAAGGAATGGTCCTAAAGAAAGAACGATTTTCTCTTATCGATTCATTACGCCAAGCCTATCCACTCCGATGGTTGCTTCAAATCGCGGAAGTTTCTAAGGCTGGCTACTATAAATGGCGGAAATATCATAACGTGCAGCGTTTACGTCAGAAAAGGGATATGTGGCATAAAGAACATATTTTATCTATTCATCGTCAGCACCCTTACTATGGGTATAAACGTATGACTCGTGCTTTGGCTCAGAAGGAATGGTAATGAATCATAAACGTGTTCGTCGTCTTATGAGAGAGCTGGGTATTCAATCTATCATTCGAAAAAAACGTCCGTTTTATGGAAGAAAAACATCTGTGGTATTTAAAAATTATTTGAATCGAGAGTTTCAAGCTGAAAAGCAAAATCAAAAATTCGTAACAGATATTACTTATGTACGAATCGGAGAACAATTTGCCTATTTGTCAGCTGTGTTAGATTTATACAACAATGAAATTGTTGCCTGGAAGCTATCTTCAAGAAATGATTTAGATTTGGTTTTAACTACATTACGTCAATTAGAAGGGAAGTCATTAACTACTAAGCCCCTTTTCCATTCAGATCAAGGGTTTCAATATACATCTAAATCCTACGCAAAACAGTTAGAGAAATTAGGATTTGTCGGTAGTCATTCTAGACGTGGAAACTGTTTTGATAATGCGTGTATCGAATCATTCTTCTCACATTTAAAAACAGAGAAGTTGTATTTAGTGTGCCCAAAAACATATGAAATGGCCTACCGAGCAATTCAAGAATATATTCAATTTTATAATACAGAAAGATTCCAAGAAAAACTTCACGGCCTTTCCCCGATAGAATATCGGGAAAAGGCCGTGGCATAATACTCTTTTTATTACTGTCTACTTGACAGGAAGATGACCAATTAGCCCTCTTTTTTTATTTTCTTCCCACCTTTTCTTAACAACAAACAAAATTCAAATTTAATTAATTATAAAAAATTAAAGTATATGAACGTTACATGAAACACTTGCTAAGATAGCTGTCCTTCACACTATTTATTTCGCGACATTATATAATCAAAGCACACAATGATTAACTCTTTATACGGCTTATTTTAAGTGTGCTAGCCAATACTTTTACTTGTATGTTCTATACACTCATTCTCTACGGTATACTGATACCAACTTATATTTTTTGATGAGGGCTCATTTCCCTATATCCCTCTTTATTCCCATGCACTTTTTTCTCAAATCCAAGCTAAATAATCTATATTGTTATCTTTTAAACTCGCCTCACTATCCGATTATATTAATAACCTATCACCTGGTAATCATTATCTAATTTATCTTCAATTGGATGGTCCATCATTTATACTTACGGATTGGCTTTCCCGTATCTATTGTGCATGGACATTAGGTTTTCTAGCATCTAGCTCATTTCTTTAAAAATGTAGGGTTTTTCGTCTATTATTAAATGAATAATGTTTGGAAGGGTGATGTAATATGACAGAAATTAAAGTAGGGCTTACACAATTTTTAGACTTCACACTGAAAGGTAGTACAGCTAAAACAACCTTTATAAAAAATCTAAAATCCCAACCTGAATATCAACCAGCTTTTGATTACTGGAAACAATTACGAGAAACTGTTATTAAATTTCATCAAAACAAACTACCTTTTGAATGTTTTGAAACATTAGTACAAACGGTTGATCAGAAAAAAAAACAAAACTACATTGATGTCATAAAGCAATACAAAAAATTCATTAAAAATAAAGAAATCTCTTGGTTTGATCCAGGTAAATCATATTGGAAATCAGATGATTTAATCGTCCGTTCATCGCCTGAACTTGGCTTATTCATTAATAATGAGCCACATCTTATCAAACTGTTTTTCAAAGGAAAAAAAGAGCGAATTGATAAATACAACATTAACTCGACACTTACACTATTAAATGAATCAACATTTTCAAATGAACGAAACGATGTGAATTATACGGTACTTAACATCCAAAAGAACAGAATGTATACGAATAACTCTATTAATAATAATCATTTAGTAGCGCTTAAATCAGAAGCTAACCAGTTTTGTTATATATGGAATAATCTGTAAAGGTTACTATTCATCCCTTTCAATACCTTGTTGATGCATACTTTAGTTACAATTTTTACAGATTCATTCAGTTTCGTTTAATTAGGGCTCGCCCTCTTATTCCTCAGAAACAATGCAGGTGGGCCTTTTTCAAAAATGGTTTCTTTCTCAGTTTTAATATACTAGCTCTCCCCTGAAACAGCTGCAATTGAAATTATTTTTGTTTTATTATCCACTATACCCACCAAGCCTCTCTTATTAACATAATATAATTATAAATTACTATTGTTGCTACTTCTTCCATTCATATTCTAACATACTCATTTCCCATAAATTCCAATACGTTTCTCCTACTCTTTTTGACTCTCTTAATAAGCCTTCTTTTACAAACCCTATTTTTTCGTAACATGAAATGGCCGATGTATTAAAATCATACACACCAAGAGTTACTCTATGTAGTTTTAATTTGTCAAAAGCAATATGAAGTACTGCTTTCATCATATGTTTTCCTATAGAACGTCCTCTCATCTTCGTATTACCAACTAATACTTTTCCAATTCTAGCGGACTTGTTAATATTATCTATTTGCCCAAGCGAAATATGACCAATAACGTCTGAAGTCTCTTCATCTACCACTTTGAAAGCGAATGTATTTGCACTTTCTATATACTTCTCTAATTGCTGTTCGTCTAAAGGAAATGTGAAGGCATTACCTGACCATTGTATTAGAAATTCTTCGGAATTAATCCAATTTATTAATTGTTTAAAATCAGATTTTTTAAAGGTTTCTAGTTTAATCACTTCCTTGCTCCTTTCGTACATCTTGCTTTATAACCTCAAACTTATTTCTATATAAAGAATATATTCTCCTTTTATATGAAATTAAAATAAAGCCATTCATGTGAATGGCTTTACAAAAAAGCAGCATAATTATGCCTTGTTTGCTACATCAATACCATTAAAATCAAAGTCAGCCGTAACCGTTGTAACAGGTGGGAAAATTGCTTCAATTTTGCAAATGGAAATAATTACTCCAACCGATCCAGGAATAGCCGCAAGCTTAACTACATCACAACTTACAGACGAAACAGTACCTACATAAGTACGTCCCTCTGTGTTAATTTGAACTGTTCGATTAATTAATTTCTTAAGTTCATCTCTAATTCCTTGTACACAAGAATTATCACATTTCTCATGCTGTTCTTTTTTACACTCTTCGAATACTTCCCAACAATCATCCTGTTTACATGTACACTTCTTTTTACAATTATTAAATCGAGAACCCAATACCTCACCCCCTAATCATTTCTATTAGTAAAGTATGTCCACTAGCTTAAAAGGGTACGAGGCAAACACATAAAAAGAAAAAAACAAACCATTGTACCAAACTTTCTTTTCATTATTCATTATAAAAACAGACCTCCCCTAATTAAAAGCTTGTTTAATGAGGGGCCGTGAATTTAGTCCTACTTCATTTAATGTTTAGACACCATTCTCTAAAACAAATCTTTTTTCTTTTAAATAAGACGCTTCTTAAAAACGCACTAGATTTTCCCATTAGCTCACATATCCATAGACTTTATTTGCGGTTTTTTCCTTTGTTATTGTGAAATATACATTCAAAAAAGCGTACTCGAAATAAGATATTATTTGTAATCAAAACGCTTTCTTCAACAAATGTTTATTGAAAAATACCATAACTAGTAGTAGTTCTCTCCACTATATCTTAAAAATTTGCATAGTTTGTATAAACTCTATATCGAGTAGAAAACACTCTATCATATAAAGATAAAATAGTAGGTTAATAAACAAGCCATTTTTTTATTAAAACATAGAATAATATGAACACTATTAAAAGGAGGTAGAAATGAATGTCCTGGAAAAATGATTGCTGGAGTTCTCAGAAAAAGCATTGTTGTGATGATTGGTGGAAATCTAAAGAAAAGTGTCATCGTGATGATGATTGGAGTTCTCAGAAAAAACATTGTAATGATGATTGGTGGAAATCTAAAGAAAACTGTCATTGTGATGATGATTGGAGTTCTAAACGAAATAAGTGTCGTTGTAAATGTTTCTTTATTTGTTGCCATTGTAAAAGGAAAAATTGGTAATATTTTCGATGCCAACTTAAAGGAAAGAATATGTCTTTTGGAACCGATAAATACTAGAATGTATTATACAAAAAGCTGACTGAATATAATCAGCTTTTTATCAATGAACACGTAAAGATTTCAACAGACATATGTATTTACTGATTAGGTGGGCTATTAAGAAAAAACAAGCTAACTCTTATAAATCGATTTTTAATTACTTCACGTACGTATAAAGCTTTAGATGCCCTCATTACTTCAGACGAATTCACCAGTATTTTCAGCAAAAAATTCATGGAATCTTTAATTAGTCGAGTACTTTCATTGCCTTCAGAAACCCCAGAGACAAGCGGGGTTTCTTTTATTTAAATAAAGATTTTGTTTAAACTTTACAAAACTCACCTATATTAAAATATCTTCTAAAATCCTTATTGAACATTTATAATACTATTAAACGGTTTAAATTCGACAATCAGTAATGGAGGCATTTTAATGGGAAACATCCCAAAAGTATCATCACACCAATCAAATCCTAATATACCCTCACAGCAAGTGAATCCTAATACCCAACAAGGTAGTATTAAAAAAACAAGACGCCGTATTATAACTACTTTGGCTTTTATATTACCTATAATTTTTGTCCTTCAATATTCTCTGAATAACCAACAAGAAATGATTAAAGAAAAACAAATCACACTTAATACGGAACAACAAAAATTATCTTCTGTAAAGAAGGATGGTCATTCCCTTAACAAGGATGTCAAGGCTTTAACAAGTAGTGAAGAAGAAATTTTAAAATCCGCAAGGAAACTGTATGGATTTTCCAAACCGAATGAAACTATATTTCAAATAACTGAATAAAATTACACGGCATTACCTAAAAGGCGATTTGAAGATAATCGCCTTTTTATATTTAATTTCTAAAGGAATCATACTAATCTCTCTTTCTATCATATAACTACTTTGTTTAATTTGTTAAAATAAAACCGCTTGTCCGTTTCACTTTGCTCTATCATTACATTTACTATTAGTAATACGATTTTTAGAGGTGATAAATAATGGACGAGTTTTTATCTTTTGCTGCACTTAATCCGGGTTCTATTGGACCTACACTTCCAACTGTTCAACCTTTTCAATTCCCTACCGGTCCCACCGGTTCTACAGGAGCTACAGGAGCTACTGGATTAACCGGATCAACTGGACCGACTGGGCCAACCGGATCAACTGGACCAACTGGACCAACTGGACCAACTGGATTTAATCTTCCTGCTGGACCTGCATCTATTACCTTGACTTCTAACGAAACCACAGCATGTGTATCCACTCAAGGAAATAATACTTTATTTTTTTCGGGTCAAGTATTAGTAAACGGTATTCCTACTCCAGGGGTAGTGGTCAGTTTTTCGTTTAGTAACCCATCTCTTGCTTTCATGGTTCCTCTTGCTGTCATTACCAATGCCTCAGGTAACTTTACCGCTGTATTTCTAGCCGCTAATGGGCCTGGAACAGTAACCGTTACTGCTTCACTTCTTGATTCTCCTGGAACAATGGCTAGCGTCATTATTACCATTGTGAATTGTCCGTAATGATTTTATTTTTAAGAACTAAGCAATTTCTAATAAAAAGAGCACTGATTTTATAGTGCTCTTTTTTTATCATTTGGATGTGCCTTTCAAATTAAATTTCGTAACAGCCTATTAAAATAACGCTTTTATTGAATTTCATCCTTAACAAAATTTAATTACTCCAATGAATAAACATGCCACAGTATCGTATTTTAATAAAAACTATAAAACAGACATACTTAACACTAATAGTAGAATTTTTCTTCTTCATCAAATTCACTTCTTTTCTTTTTATAAACATAAAAAAGGATCTCTATTTATACAGAGATCCTTTCTAACTTTATAATTTACTAGACTGTAACCCCTGAATAAACGGAACTACTTCAGGATTTACAAGCGATGATAAATCACCTAACTCTTTTCCTAAGTAAGCTGCTTTAATAACACGGCGCATTACTTTAGAGTTACGTGTTTTCGGTAAATCTTCTACAACGTGGATGTCTTTAGGACACAACGCTTTTCCAATATGAGAGTTTACTAAACTCATTAATTCTTTCTTTAATTCTCCTGTGAATGTTACATGATCTCTTAATACTACAAAACAATGACAAACTTCACCTTTTACTTCGTCAGGTACACCAATTGCAGCAGCTTCAATTACATCGTTATGTTTCACAAGAATAGATTCATATTCAGCAGGTCCAATACGTTTACCTGCAATATTTAACGTATCGTCTGAACGCCCTGTGATGATATATTGTTCACCATCGTAAATGACCCAGTCACCGTGGACCCATTTATTTTCAAAACGTGACCAATATGTGTTCACGTAACGTTCATCATCTTCCCAGAAGCTTTTCGTCATACCTACCCAAGGTTTCTCTAAGCATAATTCTCCGACTTCATCTCGAATTGGTTTACCTTGATCATCCAGTACGACAGCTGCCATTCCTGGTAAAGATGCGTTAAAACTAATCGGTGCGATTGGCTTAATAAGAACATTACCGAAAATCCCACCAGAGATTTCAGTTCCACCTGAGTAGTTACAGATTGGAACATTTCCTTTTCCAACTGTTTCAAACAGCCACATCCATGGATCAGGATTCCAAGGTTCTCCTGTTGATGCGAATACTTCCAAACTCTTTAAAGAATGTTTATTGACATACTCATCACCTTTTGCCATTAATGCTCGGATTAACGTTGGCGAAATACCTAGATGAGTAATCTCATATTTATCAACTGTCTCCCATAACCGGTCTGCTTCTGGGAAGTCTGGAACACCTTCGTACATAACCATCGTTGCTCCATTAATGAGTGAACCGAATAATAGAAACGGCCCCATCATCCAGCCCATATCAGTTACCCATAATACACGATCACCTTGTTTAATATTCATTCCAAATCCTGCATCAAAAGCTGCTTTCAAAGGAAATCCTGCATGCGTGTGTACTGTTCCTTTCGGCTTACCAGTCGTTCCTGATGTATAAATGAGCATTAATGGATCATCACTTTGCATTTCCTCGGCATGTATGAATGGTTTTTCTTTTTCTAGCGTACTCCACGAAAAATCATAGTTATGTGGTGTAAAATCATTTCCTGCATGACGAACGATAACAACTTTTTCAACAGTTGGGCAATGTTCACAAGCTTTATCTACTTCATCTTTTAAAGAAACAATTTTACCGCGACGTGAAAATCCATCTGCGGTAATAATCATTTTTGAACCTGCCGCTTGCACACGTGTCATAACTGCATCAGACGCAAAGCCTGAGAATATTGGTGAAATAATTGCTCCGATTTTCATTACAGCTAGCATCGCAACAACTGTTTCTGGAATCATCGGCATATAAATTGTTACACGGTCACCTTTCTCAATACCCGCGTGTTTCAAACCATTTGCAACACGGCTTACCCAGTTGTCAAGCTCTTCATATGTAAATGATTTTGAAGTTCCATTTTCCCCTTCGTACTGAAGTGCTGGCTGTATTCTCGTCTCTTCATCCGCAAGCCAGCGGGATAAAGCTGATTCTACAACGTTACATGTTCCGCCATTATACCACTGTGCAAACGGTGTACCATTTTCTAAATCTAACACTTCTGTATAAGGTTTCATCCATTGATAGCCTACTGCTTTTTCTGCCTCTCCCCAAAACCAAGCTGTTTCCTCAATAGATTTATTATAAAAAATTTCATAGTCTTCATATCCCAATGATTTCATCCAACCATATAAACGTGTTTTTTCCTTGTACTCTTCTGTTGGAAACCAAACTGCTTGTTTCAATGTTTTCCCCTCCTTAACTTTTTGAGCAAGAAAGCCCTAAATAGGGCTTTTAAACTGGATATACAGGATGTTTACGATCCGTGAATACTTGATATTTACTCATATACATTTCGAAACGTCCTTTTAACTCTTCACGTAAATTGTTTGGATGAACAATACCATCAATCACCATCTCTGATGCTAAATGATAAATATCAATATCTTTCTTATACTCTTCACGTTTTTCAGCAATGAAGCTAGCACGCTCTTCTTCTGGTAAAGCTGCAATTTTATTTGCATATACAGCATTAACCGCAGCTTCTGGACCCATTACCGCAATAGAGGCTGTCGGTAATGCCAGGCAGCAATCTGGTTCAAATGCTGGACCTGCCATCGCATATAAACCAGCACCATATGCTTTACGAACAACGATAGAAATCTTCGGTACAGTTGCTTCACTCATTGCAGAAATCATTTTTGCACCGTGGCGAATAATACCAGCACGCTCTACTTTTGTGCCAATCATAAATCCTGGTACATCCGCAAGGAATAATAATGGAATATGATATGCATCACATAAATTAATAAACTTAGCAGCTTTATCAGCTGAATCGTGGAATAATACGCCGCCCTTCATACGCGGCTGATTTGCAATAATACCAACTGGCTTACCATCAATACGTGCTAAGCCTGTAATTAGCTCTTGAGCAAATAATTTTTTCACTTCATAGAATGAACCTTCATCAATAACTCTATTAATGAGATCTTTCATATTGAAAGGAGCATTTTGATTTTCTGGAATGATTTGTTCTAACGTTTTATCGAATTGTTTCGGTTCTTGAGGTGTAACCAATGGAGTCTTTTCTAAATAGTTGTTTGGAAAATATGAAATGTATTGTCTTGCTTGTGTAATCGCATCTTCTTCTGTCTTACATAAAACATCTCCGCATCCTGATACAGAGCAATGCATACGAGCTCCGCCCATCTCTTCTAAAGTTACCTTCTCACCGATAACCATCTCAGCCATACGAGGAGATCCTAAATACATAGATGCATTTCCCTCTACCATCATTACAACGTCACAAAAGGCTGGAATATACGCACCACCAGCTGCAGAAGGTCCAAATAACAAGCATACTTGAGGAACTTTACCTGATAACTTCACTTGATTATAGAAGATTCTTCCTGCACCGCGGCGCCCTGGGAACATTTCTACTTGATCTGTAATACGCGCTCCAGCAGAGTCAACTAAATAAAATAACGGAACACGTAGTTTTTCAGCTGTTTCTTGAATACGTAAAATCTTTTCAACTGTGCGTGATCCCCATGATCCAGCTTTTACAGTAGAATCATTGGCCATTACACACGCAGTACGACCATGTATTTTACCCGTTGCCGTTACAACGCCATCCGCAGGTAAGCCTGTTTGTTCACAGTTAGCAAATAATGCATCTTCTACATATTCGCCATTATCAAATAGAAGCGCTAAACGGTCTCGAACGAATAATTTTCCTTTTGCTTTATTTTGCTCATGATATTTCGGTGCCCCGCCTTGTTTAATTGTTTCAACTCGTTCTTCAAATGAATTAGATTGTTGTTTTTGGTCTAACATATTTACTCCCCCTTATACATCGGTTTGCGTTTTTCTTTGAATGCCTGTAATCCTTCTATTCGATCTTTTGTATGGATTACACCTTCATACGCTTGTTTTTCCATTTGTAATCCGGTATGTAAATCAACTTGAATACCATTTGAAATTGCCTCTTTTGCTAATCGAACAGCAATAGGTCCATTACTAGCAATTTTCTCTGCTATTTCAATCGCTTTCTCTTCAAGTAAATTAGCTGGTACAACAAATTCTACTAAACCATATTCTTTTGCTTCTTGCGCTGAAATACGTCTACCTGTATAAATTAATTCTTTCGCTCTACCAACACCAATTAATCTCGGTAAGCGCTGTGTACCACCCGCTCCTGGTATAATTGCAAGTGTCGTTTCAGTAAGACCAAGACTTGCAGATTCAGCAGCAATTCTAAAATCACAAGCTAAACTTAATTCCGTACCACCACCAAGTGCGATTCCATTTATAGCAGCAATAACTGGCTGTGGTAATTGTTCAACCATCTCCATAGTAGTGCGAATCATACTAACAGCATGGCGAACTTGTTCTTCATTCATATCGGCACGCTCTTTTAAATCTGCACCAGCACAAAACGCTTTTTCACCAGCACCTGTTAGAATAACTACACGCGTATTGGACTCTTCACTTATTTGAGTTAATATGTTTTGTAACTCTTCTAATAACGCTAAAGATAATGAGTTTGCTTGTCTTTCACGATATAACGAAATCTTTACAACGTGAGGTGTTACATAATCAACTGAAATGTTTTGTAATTGTAGCATCTTCTCACCTACTTATCGTTTTATGTTGAAGCGCTCTATACACATGACTCGGTAATTGGATATTTAACTTACTTTGAATAAATTGACTAGCTCTCAATAACTTTTCTTCGTCTATATTCGTTTGGACTCCTAATTTATGGAGCATATGTACTAGGTCATCAGTAGCAACATTACCTGATGCTCCTGGTGCATAAGGGCAGCCCCCGAGTCCACCACAAGAACTATCAAACGTTGTAATACCGTATTCTAATGATTTAACTACATTCGCTAGAGCCATTCCATACGTATTATGAAAATGCATTGCAAACTGCGAAGCATCATACTTCTTTAATAGGTGTTCTAATACTTGTTCTACTTGTAATGGATTCGCTACACCGATTGTATCCCCTAGAGAAACTTCATAAATACCGTATGAAAATAGTTGATTACATAATTCGTCAACTGCTGCGAGACTTATATTCCCTTCATAAGGACATCCAAATACAGTAGAAACATAGCCTCTTACCTTTTTCCCTTCGAATAATGCCTGTTTTGTTATATCTTCAATTACGACTAATGCTTCTTTGATCGATTTATTAATATTACTTTTATTATGAGATTCACTTGCTGATAAAAAAACATTCACCTCATCTACATTTTGCAAAAAAGCTCGTTCCAAACCATTTTGATTCGGAACAAGCGCAGCATATGTAACATCGGGATCCCTTTTCAGCTCAGAAAATACATCATTTGCATCCGCTAATGCAGGGACCCATTTTGGGTGAACGAATGAGGAAACTTCAACATACGACAATCCCGCTTCTGTAAGTAGTTGAATCCATTTTACTTTATCTTTTGTGCCAACAATCTTTTTTTCATTTTGTAAGCCATCACGTGGCCCGACTTCTTTAATGACAGCAAAATTAGGTAGTTTCAATTCGCTTCCCCCTATATCTCCCTATTCAATTTCTAATAATACATCTCCTTCATTTACAAAATCGCCTTCTTGCACATTAATTTTCATAACTGTGCCAGCTTCTTCTGAAATGATTGGAATTTCCATTTTCATAGATTCCAAAATGACGACATCCTGCTCTTCCTCTACTGTATCTCCTACTCCTACAACAATCTTCCAAACGTTTCCTGCCATCGATGCGTATACTTTCGTCATCATTTTTTCCCCCTTAATATTGTTAAATCTTATTTTTTAACGAGTTGTTTCGTTACAAAGCCTGTTGTATAAATACCCTCTTTGAACACTTCGTCTTCCAAAACTTGCAGTAGCATTGGTGTGTTCGTTTTAATACCTTCTACTTTTAATTCCTCTAGAGCATCATGTAATTTTGAAATTGCTTCTTCACGAGTCTCGCCATGTGCAATGACTTTCGCAATCATTGGATCATAGAAAGGTGTAATCGTTACATGATTTTCTAAGAAGTGATCAATCCGTACATTTGACGGTAGTGTTAAATCTGTAATTTTCCCAGGTGATGGGAAGAATGTTTTCGGATCCTCTGCATAAATACGAGCTTCAATGGCATGACCACTACGTTTTACATCATCCTGAGTAAATGATAGTTTCTCTCCACTTGCGATAAGGAGTTGCTGTTCTACAAGGTCTAATCCCGTAATTTCTTCTGTCACTGGATGCTCTACTTGTAATCGCGTATTCATCTCTAAGAAATAGAAGTTCTTCTGATCATCTACAAGAAACTCAACTGTACCTGCATTTGTATAACCAAGTGCTTTGGCAGCTTGTACAGCAACTTCTCCCATCGCCTTTCGTGTACCTTCATCTAAAAATGGTGAAGGTGCTTCTTCGATTACTTTTTGATTTCGGCGCTGTACCGAACATTCACGCTCCCATAAATACACTGTGTTACCATGTGTATCTGCTAAAAGCTGAATTTCAATATGATGCGCGTCTGCTATATATCGCTCTAAATACATTTCTCCGTTACCAAAGAAGTTTTGCGCTCTTGTTTTATTACTTTCGAACGCTTTGGTGAGCGTTTGCTCAGTTTCCATCAACTGCATACCAATGCCTCCGCCGCCTGCGGATGCCTTAAGCATTAATGGATAACCAATTTGTTTTGCAATTTCAATTGCTTCTTCAGCAGTTTCAATATTTGTAGTAATACCTGGGACTACTGGGACATCTGCTGCTTGCATTGCGATACGTGATTCGATTTTACTTCCCATCTTCGTAATGATTTCTTCTGAAGGACCGATAAATACGATTCCTTCTTCTTTGCAGCGAACCGGAAAAGACGGATTCTCTGATAATAAACCATAACCCGGATGAATCGCTTCTGCATTTGTCTTCTTAGCTATTTCAATAATTTTTTCAAGGTTTAAATAACTTTCTTGAACACGCGGTCCACCTACTAAGTAAGCTTCATTTGCCATTTTCACATGAAGGGCATTTTCATCTGCTTCAGAATAAATAGCAACAGTGCGAATGCCAAGTTTTTGACAAGTTTTCATAATACGAACAGCGATTTCCCCGCGATTCGCAATTAATATTTTTTGAAACATAGTGATTCCTCCCTTTTATCTACATCCTAAATGTCTAGCAATTACGAGACGTTGAATTTCAGAAGTTCCTTCACCAATTTCTAATAGTTTCGCATCACGAATATGTCGTTCAACTTCATATTCACGCATATAGCCATATCCACCATGAATCTGTACTGCTTGATTCGCAATACGGCTTGCCGCTTCCGATGCAAATAGTTTTGCCATTGCCGCTTCTTTACCGAAAGGTTTATCGTTATCTTTTAACCAAGCTGCTTTATGTACTAAATTGCGTGCTAGCTCTACTTCAGTCGCCATATCAGCTAATTTAAATTGAATCGCTTGGAAATTAGAGATTGACTTTCCAAATTGTTGACGTTCTTTCGCATATTGCAATGCACGTTCAAAGGCTGATTGCGCAATACCAACTGCCAATGCTGCGATTGAAATACGTCCTCCATCAAGTGTATATAAAAATTGTTTAAAACCTTTATTTACATCACCAAGAATATTTTCTTTCGGTACACGAACACCATCAAGTACGATTTCACAAGTATTAGAAGCGCGAACGCCCATTTTATCGTAAGGACTAGAAATCGTTAATCCTTCACTAGTAGTAGGTACGATAAATGCTGAAATGCGTTTTCTACCATTCTCTTCAACACCGTTGACAGCGGTTACAATAATGGTATTTGCATACTCTGCGTTTGTAATCCAACACTTCTCACCACTGATTACATACTCATCGCCATCTAGTACCGCTTTCGTTTGAGTACCACCTGCATCTGATCCAGCATTCGGCTCCGTTAATCCGAAGGCACCTAATGTTTTACCTGACGCCATTGGAACTAAATACTTTTGTTTTTGTTCTTCTGTACCGAAATAATAAATTGGAGAAGCACCTAATGAAATTGTTGCAGCATAGCTTAAACCAGTGCCACCACAAGCGCGACCAATTTCTTCAACTGCTAACGCATACGATACAGTATCGCCACCTGAACCTCCATACTCTTCTGGGAATGGGATGCCTAATAATCCTAGTTCGCCCATTTTTTGAAATGTTTCATATGGAAACTCTGCAGTTTTGTCATAATATACAGCTTTCGGTGCGATTTCCTTTTCAGCAAAGTCACGTACCATTTCTTTAATCATTTGTTTTTCGCGAGTTAGAGTAAATTCCATTCCGCTACACACCCCTTATCGAATATTGAGTTTCGACAGCGTGCGAGTTTCTACTACAAACATAACAACTTAAAAGACAAGAATATTAGTTAGACAATTGCTATAATTCTGTCATAACTTAATTTTAAAACAGATTCTGTACTAATGCACAAAAAAATTCCTACATTGTTCTACAACAACATAGGATATTTTGTGTCGAATTATGTAATTTATTGTTTAATAATCTCTACCTTTTCCCGAATCAGAAATTTCTACTAATGCTTCAGGGTATGGTTCGAAATACGTTTGTCTTAATAAATACTTTTCATCAAATCGAATGGCCCATGATTTTAAAATTGTAAGTAAACTACTAAGTGGTATTTTCTTTTCTGCATACTTTTGTAACAGTTCTATAAAATGATCTTTTTCTTGTTTTTTTAGCTTTGTTTTAAAGTATCCAAAAATGTGCTCGCATACATTTACATTCGATGTATAGCGGGGGGTGCGCATAAATAATTCATATAAAGTCTTCTCATAGTTTTCAAATACAACTTCAATCTTTTCATTTTTGTGATTTGCAATTATACGCCCTAATTCCTTTTGTTTCACTTGATTATATGCCATAAATAAATATTTATTGTCCGACTGAAACGATACAAGGTCTTTCATATTTTTATTATGTTTAATCATTTTGTAATATGCGATTGTAAATAGTCTTGTAAAGAAATGCTCTCTAATAATAAAATTCGACAATCTGCCTTCCTCTTCAATAGGAAGATGCGAAAATTTTTTTACTACTGCTCCGCCAAATAAGCCCGATCCTTTTCCCTTTGCTGGCGCTTTTTCAAAACCAGAATAAATTTTCACATCACGCGTACCACAACTTGGTGAACGATTCTTTAAAATAAAACCATCCACATCCGATATTGTTTGTAAAAAGTCATTTGAAAACTGCTCCATTTTTTCAGTTACATCTTCTCGTGTCGACGGTTGCACAAGTCTGTTCTCACCATTTTCTTCTACAATTCGTATCGTTTCACGAGGAGTTCCCAATCCAATCTCCACTTCTGGACAAACAGGTATAAATGTAACAAATGGCTGCAAATTTCGTATTGTTACATCTGGAATCATCTCTCCATTATATCGACAAGCATCAAATTCTAAACATTTACTTACGACGATTGTAGGTTTTGCAAATTGTCGCATCTCATTACCTCCTTAGTGCTAGTCCGTATACTATAAATTGTACTAAGATTAACATTTTAAGCAAAGTTTGATTCATTTATTTTTATGAGAAATATATATCCAATAATATATTAACAATCATTCAACTCTATTTTCAATAAATGTGCGCCCTATTATACTGGTTTAGATATTGTGAAATGAATAATACACAGATGCTCCGGAGAAATTAATGATTAAGAAAGGAGGGAATTGTTATGAAAAAGAAATTATCATCTATTTTAAGTGTTTTAGCACTCTCTATTATGTTTTTAGGTACATCTGCGCAAGCTGAATACGATGGAAATAATATGAATAGAGTGAATAACACTGATATTTCAACTCGAGTAAATGACAATAATTTAGACAGAGTTAATAATGATGTAAGAACTCGAAATGTAAATACAACAAATGATTTAAATGATAATCGTGATAGAAATAATAATTGGGCTTGGCTTGGTTTATTAGGACTAGCAGGATTATTAGGTCTTAGAAGAAGAGACAAAGAAACACGCTGATTTAGAATGTTTTTAATAAACAAGTACTTATTTATCAAAAATATATAACGAAAATAAATCGCCTTTTTAAAGGCGATTTATTTTTACTTAAAAAGTAATATATGTAATTCACACTTCGACGATTAAATTCGTGGAGTTAATCCATACAATATAAATTGAATCGTATTTTCAATTTCTGCTTCATCATTCCATTTTTCTTCAGGTAATAATAAAAATCGTGTTAATAATAAACCTAATACAGCTGATAAAGTAAGACGTAGTACGGAAGATGGTGGTATCTCAATAATCTCTCCTTCTTCTTGAAATTTCACAATCAACTTTTTGAAATGTGAAAACAGTTCTGTTTCTACTAATTGCTGTATTTCATTTTTTAGTTCTGGTTGAAATGGTACTTCTTGAATTAATATTTTTATCATAGGAAAGTGTTTTTGAGCAAATTTAAATCTATTATGAATTACAACCCTTAAAAGTCCTTCATACGATTCATACTCTGATTTAAATATTTCTTTTGCAAAGGTTTGTACGAAAAATGGTGCAACGAACTTAGTTAAAGTTGGCATTACGACCGCTAGTAATAAATCTTTTTTCGTCTTATAGTAGCGGAAGATGGTTCCTTCCGCTACACCAGCACGCTTTGCAATTTCACTTGTTGAAGTTGAAGCGTATCCTTTTTCTCCAAACATATCAACAGCCGCCTCTAATATTCGCATTTGACGTTCATTTCGTTTATCCGTATTAGTTGCAGCTATTAATTCCTCCAGCCAATCCTTCTGCATTTATAAAGCTCCTTTTTGTCATTATTATATTTTGCGATGTTTCTTTAAAGCAAATACATTTCCTACTGCAAATAATAGTGAAAAAAGTAATAATACAGTAAGATCTAATGCAATCTCTGTAAACCCTTGATTCCGAATCATCACTTGTCTCATTGCGTCAGCGCCGTATGTGAGTGGAAATACTTTCCCTAACATTTGTAGCCACTTATTCATAGATTCCATTGGAAACAATCCAGAAAAGAAGATTTGTGGCACAATAACAAGCGGTATAAATTGAATCATTTGAAATTCATTATTTGCGTATGCTGATAAAAACGTACCTAATGTTAGTGCAGTTAAAGAGAGCATACATGTAATAAGTAGCGTTAGCCATATGGAGCCAGCTACGTATAAATCTAAAATATAAACGGAAAAGCTTACGATAATAATGGATTGTATAAAGGCAAAGATTCCAAAACCAATAATATAACCTGCGACTATTTCCCATCTTCTTACTGGGGTGGATAATAACCTTTCTAGCGTACCACTTAAACGTTCTCTTACGAAAGATACACCTGATAATATAAATACAAAGAAAAATGTAAAGAAACCAATTAATACAGGACCAAGCCCATCAAACATCGTAAAGTCTTTAGAGCCATGTAAATAATTTACTTCAGGTTTCATAATCGATACATCATTCTTCTCTGTGCTTTTTTGCAATACTTGAAGTACAGCACGATTTTTTGACGAATCACTACCTTCCAACAGAAGTTTCATTTTTCCATTCTCTATACGAAATACTGCATCTACTTTTTGTTTTTCCAACTCAGAAATCGCCTTTTCCTTACTGTATTCATAAATTGACGCTTCTTGATTTTTCATCATTTTTACTATTTGAGCGGGCATATCAACAACAGCAATTTGCGGTATATAGTCTTTCTGTGTAAACACTAGTGACAAAAGCCAAAGTAATAACATCGGTGCTCCAAACATCATTGCTAACGAACGCTTATCTCGAAAAAATTGACGAATAATACGTATAATTACACCAGTAACTCTCATGATGGCACCACCTCTTCTAGCAAAAAGACATCTTCAATCCGTCCAGATGACACGCGTTTTTTCAATTCTTCAGTTGTTCCAACCGCAACTAGTTTCCCTTCTCTAATTAACCCTAGACGCTCACAAAATTCAGCTTCATCCATAATGTGCGTCGTTACAATAATCGTTGTGCCTTTCTTTTTAAGATCATAAAATTTTTCCCAAATCGTTTTTCTAAGAAGCGGATCTATCCCCACTGTAGGCTCATCTAAAATTAATATTTCTGGTTCGTGAAGGAGCGCTATTGCTAATGATAAGCGTTTTTTCATTCCACCTGAAAATTGTTGTACTTGCTTTTTCATATACTGAGACAATTGTACAAGTTCAAAAACCTCTGCAATTCTTGTCTTTTTACGTTTTCCCTTTAGTCCATACATCGTTGCTATAAAATCTGCATTTTCATATGCTGACAATTCTTCGTATAATGCATCCGCCTGGGCCATATAACCAATTCTTTTCATTTCATTTAAATTAGGCATATTAGTATTATTAACAAGCACTTCACCTTTCGTTGCCTCATTAATACCTGCAATCATTTTAATGAGCGTTGTTTTCCCCGATCCAGAAGGTCCAACAAAACCAAAAATTTCTGCTTTTTCAACTTGCAATGAAAGATTGTGTAACACTTCTTTTTTCCCAAAACTTTTTGATACAGTCCGTAAAATAATGGAAGGTTGTTGCACGTTTCATCCTCCTTTTCCAATAAAATGAGTGAGTACTCACTTTTATTTTACCCTTGCTTAATTATATGTCAAACTTCATTGATTAGTATGTATGTTCAATCAACGATATTAAACAATGAAACAGAGTCGACATTAGAATTTCATTTCCTAAAGTCGACTCTGTTTCATTTAAACTATAAATTTCACTTTACGTTTTTAAATTCATATACTTCCGAATTCTAGCAACATCTAAAGAATATTCAATAACTAATTGCTGTAACGGTAAAATAACTGTGTCAGGATATAAATGTGCATATTGTAATGTTTCTGCATATTTTTCTAACCTTTTTTCTAAATACTTTATTATTTGATCAGGATGACTTACTAATAAACATTTACAATAATAATGTATTTGTTCCTCAATCGCTGTGTATTCTTCAATTTCATATTCTTTATGCATGTGTACACCCCTTTAAGTTTTTTACATGAATTACTTATCACAATTTTCACTCGACAAATTTTAAGTTTTTTGATTATTTACACTATAACAAACAATCAGGGTCAAATTTTGTTACTTTATGTAACGTAGAAAATTTTTAACAAAATTGTAATGTTAACTCCTGCAAAATACATAAAATCTCTTTACTCACTTTTGTATAAAAAAATCGTACAGCTTAATTTAACTGCACGACTACAATCTCTGGCCTATTCAAAATTCTTTGCGGAATGATACTATTTCCTAATCCTCTACTCACTACCATTGATGTATTTTGTTCTACATATAAACCTGCTGTATATTTAGGTAAAACACCTTGATTTGGAGCAACTAATCCACCGATAAATGGCAATCTAACTTGCCCTCCATGAGCATGTCCCGATAAAACCAAATCCAACCTCTCATTCGTATATTCCTTTATAAATTCAGGCCTATGGGATAATAATACATTATATCTATCTGGCTGCATTTCAATTTTTGCTTTTTTAATTTCATCTATTATAATATTTCCTTCATCACGGTTTCCAGTAACAAACTCTGGATCATCAATACCTAGCAAGTTTATCTCTTGCTCACCCTTTCGAATGCCTACATGTTCATTCCTTAAAACATTGACACCATATTTCTTCAACTCTTTTTCTAAACTGTTATACTTTCCAGACCATTGTTCATGGTTTCCTGTCACAAAATATACAGGATACTTATTTACCATTTTTTGTATTAATTGCATACTCACTTCTGCATCGTATGATTTACTGTCAATTAAATCACCCGTAATCGCAATAATATCTGGGTCTATACTTTTTATTTTTTGAATTAACACATCTTGATTATCGCCAAATTTTTTATTGTGTAAGTCTGAAATTTGTAGAATTTTATACCCTTTAAAAGAGGATGGTATTTTACTAGAGGTTATTTTAACCTCAGTTATACTTATTAAATTGTTCTGTAAATATAAAAAGATTGTAAAACCTACTAATATACAAATAATCATTACAATTCTATTAATTTTCTTTTTCATATTTTCTCCTTTACATTCTCATCAAACACTTCTATATGCTAACTGAATTATATTATACTTTCTTGAAATTTATTTAAATCAATATAATAATACAGTACATGAAATTTCGTATGAGATATGTCATATATATTCGTTATATTTTTACTTTTACCTTTTTAATAATAAGAATACAAAAACGACTCTTATCACAAGAAAAGAGTCGTTTTCTAACTTTATACTTTTAATACTTTCATGTTAAAAATGCGAAAACTAAAATACTATTTAAGAGCCTTAACTATAACTTTAGTTGCCTCTGCAATGAGTTGATTATCATAGGTTGCCTCTTTCTCATCTTTACTAGATAAAATTGCGATGATAATTGGTGCTCTATTTGGAGGCCAAACGATAGCAATATCATTTCTTGTCCCGTAACTACCAGCACCTGATTTATCTCCAACTACCCATTCAGTTGGTACGCCTGCACGAATAAGTTTGTCCCCTGTAGCATTTCCTTTCATCCACTCTGTAAGAATTTTACGTTTTTCAGCTGGAAGTGCATTTCCGACCGTAAAAGCTTTAAGATTCGTAGCAATAGCTTTCGCTGTACTAGTGTCACGAATGTCTCCTGGAATAGCTTCGTTTAATTCTGTTTCAAAGCGATCAGACATAGTAATCCGATCCCCCATATGCCTAAGCGCTTTTTCATATCCTTTCGGTCCTCCTATTTTATTAAATAAAATGTTCCCTGCAGTATTATCGCTTGAACGAACAGCAGCCTCAGCAATTTCTCCTAGTTTCATTCCAGTATCTACATGTTTCTCTGTAACAGGTGAATAATCCACTAAGTCTTCTTTCGTAAATGTGATTACTTCATTTAATGTATCAATTGAGTTTTGCTGTAGTAATACTCCTGCTGCTAAAGCCTTGTAGGTTGATGCGAAGGCAAATCTTTCGTTAGATCGATAAGAGATTGTTTGATTTGTACCAGTATCAATCGCATATACACCTACTCGAGCATCAAATTTTTTCTCAAGTTGTGAGAACTCTTTATGCGTCGCCTGATTTTTATGTTTCACTTGTCCAGTCTTTTCTTTCGCTTCAACTTGCAGTGCCCCTCCTGTAAAAGCTTCTAGGCTTGTAATACTTAAACCTAATATACCAACGCATATTCCTATTTTTAGCATCCTCTTATTTTTCAAAATCATCATTCCTTCCAAATTTTTAGCACCTTTTTATACGTACACATAATAGACAATCACCGAACCAAATTTGTTCCACAAACTAAAAAAATTATAGCTAGTATGAGAGTTATTAACAAAATAAGAGATAGTAGCTACGACGCCTCTATCTCTTATTTCATATTTCATTTTTTTACTTATAAATGGCTTTATATGAACAGGGTCTCTTCCCTGAGAAAAGTACTCTAATTTTGCTTAGAACTACCTGTACTAGTAGCTTCACCATGTATACGTTGCTGTTTCAAATCAAAGTATACATCTAATACTTCCTTTCCAATTATAGAATTAATTCCATTTTTATCATCATGAAGCCATGGAACTACTACGGAAAATGCTACTTCTGGATTATCATATGGAGCATATCCAACTAACGTTAAGTTGTAACATTCCATACGTTCTCCTTTTGCATTTCTACCAATCGGGTCATCTCCACCATATACAGTTTGGGCTGTTCCTGTCTTTCCTGCTGGTTTATATGGCGCGTTTTTGAAATATTTCACGCCAGTTCCATCACCTTCTTGGAATACCCATCTAAACCCTTCTTTTATCCGATCAATATGTTCTTTCTTCATATCAATTCGATTTAATACGACAGGCTCTATGGAACGTATAACTTTGCCAACCTCTTCTTTTATTGATTGTTCTCGTATTTCTTGTACAATTTGAGGTTGCATTCTATAACCACCATTCGCAATCGTTGAAATATATTGCGCTAATTGCAACGGCGTATACGTATCATACTGACCGATAGAAAAATCTAGTAAAAACCCAGGTTGACTATCTACTTTTCTCGTTTGTCCAATTATTTCATTCGGTAAATCAATACCTGTTGGGACACCTAAACCAAATTGCTTGAAATAATAGCGCATCGTATCAAATGCTCCTTGTTTAATATCCAATGAGCCATTTGGTACGTAATTGACTCCCGCAATTTTTAAAGCTGTTTGGAACATGTATACATTCGAAGATACTTGTAAAGCCCGTAAATCATTAATATTACCAAATCCGGATACATTCCACGATTTCTTAGCTTGTGTACCTTTAAATTTCATCGGCGCGTCATAAAATTGATCTCCTGGATGTATTGCCCCTGTCTCATATCCAGTTAATAAAGTAGCACCTTTTACAGCTGACCCTAGCTCATACGAAGTTGTCATGTTACCTAATGCCAAATCCTCAACCTCTATTCTTCCTTCTTTTTCTACAATCTTTTTGCCTGCCATTGATAAAATTTGTCCGTTATTTGGATTCGTCATGACAACAAAAGCTCGATCGAGCAGTGGCTCTGAACTCTTAAAAGCTCTCAAGTTTTTCTCTATACTTTCTTCCACTTTCTTTTGTAATTCCATATCAATCGTTAATGTTAAACTATTACCACTTTTTCCTTTAGAGATTATTTCTGTGCTAACAATGTTTCCTGATTTATCAGTAATATTTTTCACTTCTTCTTTTGTGCCGTGTAATACATCTTCATATCGTTGTTCAATATAACTTTTTCCAACACGATCATTACGGTTATATCCACGTACTAAATAAGAATCTAAATTTTCTTTCGGTAATCCTTCTTCACTACTCGTAATATTTCCTAATACAGAACGAAATAAATTACCATTTACATAATTACGTTCCCAATCAACAGTTGCATCTACTCCTGGAAAATTCGCAAGGTTTTCACTTATCCGCACATACTCTTCATCTGTTACATCTTTTTTAATAATTTGTGGTGTTAGTTGATAACCTGAACTCATTTTACTTTTAATAGCTAACACCTTTAAATCTTGTGCTGTTAATTCTGCTAATTCTACCTCTGTAACACGACCTCGTCTTAAGTCTTCTATTTTTTTATCTAACTCTTTTCCCTCTATACCCTTTTCTTTAAACTTTTCTATATCTTTCTTAGTAATCTTTGTCTCCGCACGTTTCAAATTCAACTGCATCCAAAAATCTTTTTTATCGATATCTGTTAATTTATTTATATCTTGTTCAGGCATTTCAAGTACTTTCGCCAAGTCTTTTGCTGTTTTTAAAATATCTTCACTCGTAATTCCCTTCACCCTTGTATACGTAATTGTGCGAAGAGATTTATTATTAACAACTGTTTTCCCTTCTCGATCTAAAATTTGTCCACGTGGAACTGGAATACTAGTTATTGCATTTTGACTACTTTCCACTTGGTTCTTATAAGCCTCTCCCTCAACGATTTGTACCTTTCCTAGCTGCATAATAATAGCTGAGAATAGTACAAATATGCAAAGGAACATTATATTTAATCGAATAGATATATATGTCTTCTGCTTCTTGCCTTTTTGTCCTTTCATAAATCCTCCATTTAATCCTTTCAGGAATTGCTACAAATACTAAAAGCATTCCTTATATATTAGATACCGATAATCGGTTATAAATATCGCCTCAATTTTTTGCTTAATCCTTGTAAGCAACCATTCCTTTTCGTTTAGCTACGGAATTAATAACTCTCCCTTCTTGTTTTCTCTCTATTTTTTTTGCCACTTGCATTAGAAGTGCTAAACTGTATAATAACTCTTATTAAACTTACATATAAACTTGCTAGTAAATTTTCATGCTAATTATTCCTTTCTTCATGCTGTAATACTTAATAGACAACCTAAACAATAAAGTTGTTCCACATTTACAAAAAAAATAATTAAATATAAGATGAAATAGGCTACATAAGGGAGGGTTATATGTTACATACAAGAAGATGGAGATTTTTTGCGGTTCTTTCTATTGTAGGTTTGATTTTACTAATTTTATTAAAAATCAACTTCTTTTCAATTACTATCGCAACTTCTTCAGCTGAAAGAGGAAAGATTTTTGATAAAAATGGTGTAATGCTAGCTACAAATAAGAAAGTTAAGTCTCTATATTGCACTTCTAATGATGAAAAGCTATCGAAACAAGATACATCAAACACATTAGCTTTTTTTAACCAATTTTCAAGCGAGTTTCAACATGATATTTCTACAGAGAACATAAAATCTCAATTACAACAATCTTGTAAAAAGAAGACTATGAATGATATACCGTTATACTCTGATATAAATGAGAATGAACTTGCATTCATAAACAAAAACAAACCCAATAATGTAATAATTAAAGATGAATGGATTCGATATTACCCTAAACACGAAATTGGTTCACAAGTAATTGGGTATGTAGAAAATGACCTTAAGTCCAAGCATATGGCTGTTGGAAAAAGCGGGATTGAGCTGCAATATGAAAATGATTTAAAAGGAAAACCAGGCAAAACTCTTATTTTTAAATTGAATAATAAAAAGTTCTTATGGAACATTCAAAAAGTACAAAAAGGAAAAGATGTGCGGCTAGCTTTAGACTCTGAGTTGCAGCAAAAGGCAGAAGAAGCATTAAAATCTCAAATTAAGAAAACACCTGATGCTAAAGCTGGTTATGCTATAGTGAGCGATGCAAAAACTGGCGCAATTTTAACTATGGCCAACTCGGTAGCTTTTAATCCAAATATATTAAATACACATGTATCTTCTAGAAAAGAAAACATTAAATCTCTTTCGCAAAATAAAGCAATTCAAAAATTAAAGTATGGTGAATCTTATGTAAATATGGCTTCTACTATAAAACCACTCACTATTTTAATTGGATTAAATGAAAAGCTTTTCCAACCAGAAGATACTTATTTAGATAAAGGTACTTTTCAGTATGATAATCAAAATAACATTACGAATGCGCCTGGAACACCAACAGGGGAGATTACACCGAGGCAGGCTATCATTAATTCATCTAACACATTTATGACAGCAAAAGTAGCTCTGCCCTTATTCAACCAAAATAATGGAAATATAGAAAAAGTGGCACATATATGGACAGATTATTTAATGCAATTCGGCCTACGTTCTAAAACTGGGATTGATTTACCCTTTGAAGAAGACGGACAATATGAATTCCATCCATCTAATAAATTTGAAAATGGGATTTCAGCTTTATTAAATGCCTCTTGGGGAGGAAATGAAGTGCATACTCCTCTTCAACTCGCTCAATATGCAGCAACTTTGGCAAGTAAAGGCGACAAATATAAGCCTCAAATCGTAAGTGCGATTATTGGTCAAGATGGTAAGGAAACCAAAAAGTTTAAACCCATTTTAGAAAGTTCAAATCGTTACCCGATGAACTTTTGGAGTGTCGTGCAAGGTGGGATGAGTCAAAATATAGAGGAAATTAAAAAGTTGCCCTTTGACGTCGCAGGTAAAACAGGTATTACAGGTTTTCCGAATGAGCAAGCAAGAATGATAAATCACTCTCTTTTCATTGCGTATGCTCCTACGGAAGATCCACAAATTGCCGTTTCTGTCGTTATCCCTGGTAGTAATTCAGAAAAAAACATTGCCGCTCTCGTTACATCAGAAATTTTAGAGTACTGGAATACTCTTCAAAACGAAAATAAAAATAAAGAGGAAGGTTCACTTTAATGAACCTTCCTCTTTTACCATATAGAATCTATATTTATTATTTTCCATATACCTTCATTATTCTTTTCGAACATAAATGAATATTTAATATCAGTTAAAACATACTCTTTCTGTACATATCCAGTATTACCGTTAATTATAGATATTTTTATATATCCATTATTCTGTACTTTTTCTGGAATCCAAGCTTTTACCATTTCATTAGATACTTCATATAAAACTTGTGATTCTCGCTTTGGTTCAGCTAAAATTTTCGTTTTATTTCCAGTAACAGTTGCATATATAAAATGCGCTTGGTTTGGTTGGTTACTTTCTGTCAATCCACTTGGTACTTTATATACTTGCTTTGTATCTTTTGCAAACTCTCCTCCCATTGTAAGGGCGACTTGCAACTCATGAAAGATATCTTCATCAAACTTCAATTCATCCTTCCTATAACTCTTTCCTTTAAATAGAACTTCATCATTTAACGCTTTGTACAAGTTATTTTCATTTTTTGAGTTCGTACTTTGATATAGTTCATTCATAAATTGTTTTAATGATGGATCTTGAGCAGACTCATCTTTTGTTTTAGGCTTAATTTGAGTACTACTTTGTACCGGCGATTTATTATCATCAAGCCAAGGTTGTTGAACAATGAAAAATAACATTGTACAAACCAAAACAACTACAATAGGTAATGCTTTTTTACGAAATGGTCTTTTATGTTTTTCAAAATCCACTTCATTATTTTCATATATAGACTGCTTTATTTTAGAAATAAATTCTTCTTCATCTTTACGATTCTCCATTGGGCCTTTTTTTATTTTTCTATACCAGTCAGGATTTTGTTTATTGTTCATCACTACTACCCTCCCCTATTAATTTTGAAACCTTACTTCTCGCTCTACTTAATCTCGATTTTACAGTTCCAATGGATACTCCTAATGTTTCAGCCATTTCTTCATAAGATAATTCATATTTTGCATCCAATATAATTATTTCACGGTGCTTTTTAGGTAGTTCTAATACCACCTTCCACACATCATTCATTTCTTCTTGCTTAAAAAATTCTTGTTCTGCTGACAGGGATTGCTTATCGTCACTAAAAAATCCTATTAAAGATATCCTTTTAAAATAGGAGGATTTCAAATAGTTTATTGCCGTATTTCTTGTGATTTTTAAAATCCACGTTTTAATAGATGACTCCTTTCGAAATGAATTCCAATTTTTAAACACCTTTATAAATACATCTTGCGTGATATCATCTGATAAGTGTGGATCTTTCGTAATAATAAATGAATAATTCCATACATCTTGCCAATAGTCTTTTATAACATAGTCCAGCTCATCATGATTACACTTTTCAATAAACGTCTGTTCCATTTCCACACCTCAAACTTATTTGAATAAACATAAAACTGCCCTCACTTTTTTATTATGGTTTCAATATATAGACAAAATACAAGTTTCATTTGTTCCATTGTTTATCTTTTTTCAGGCAGAATAATACTACTAAAAAACAAGTAAAGCATACAATGATAAAAATCCACTCACAATAATCTATTTTTTGAATTTAACGTAACACTCTACTTGTCCATTTCAATTTGCTATTCCCTTCTATTTACCATTAACAATGTCAACTTTTCTAGAATGACAGCAAAAAAGCATTCTCGATTAGAAAGAATGCTTTTTTGAAATTTAATTGTTCTATATTTCCCCCAATTTATATCTTTGAGTTAAGCAAACATGTAATAAATTTAGTGAAAAATTCACCTTATAATTAAGTATTATTTCTGAAATACATGTTTTATTTTTTCACCTGGAACGTTACTTCCTCCTCTTCCTTTTACATCTTCAATCATCATTGTAACAATCATGTCTGGCGCATTTGCATCGAAAGCTGCGAACCATCCCAGTTCTTTTCCGTCTGCTTCTTTCGACTCTTTCAGTTCTGCTGTACCAGTTTTACCAGCAAGCGTCACACCATCAACCTGTGCAATTCTCCCTGCGCCATCAGGGTCATTAATGACTTTGATTAATGCACTCTTTAATATCTCTTGATTCTTTTTAGAAACCACATTTTCTTTCCAATTCCCCGCTACTTTTGCTTCTTTTAAAAGATGTGGCGACGGAATATTCCCTTCATTTACAATCGGTGCATATGTTAATGCTAAATGAAGTGGTGTCATTAATACTTGTCCTTGTCCATAGCCCGTGTCTGCAAGTTGAATATCGTTTTTTATCCCATCTTTTGCAATGATTGAAATAGGAAGTTCGTATTCGATTGGTAATTTTTCATGAAATCCGTACTTTTTAAATTCATTTACATACTGATCTTTTCCCATTTTCAAAGCTTGTTGAGCAAAATAAATATTATCAGAGTACTTCATTGCCTTATCAAAATCAATTGGACTTGCATCCTTTACACGCGTTACATAGTAATTTCCCCAAGACGAATCTTTTGTCCACTTCAATCCTTGAATTTTAAATTCTTCCTTCGGATTTATTGTGTTTGTTTCCAAACCAATTGCACCTGTGATCGTTTTAAATACGGAACCTGGTACAAATGCTTGTGTAAAGCGATTCGTCATTGGTAGTTTCGAGTCGTTACTCCATGCTTCTCGCTGGGCTTTCGATGCTCCTCTAACTATTATATTTGGATTATAAGCAGGGCTACTTACAAGTGCGATTGTTTCACCTGTTTTAGGATTGACCGCTGCACTAGACCCTGCTTCAGTTTTCATCTCATTAAAGATTTTTTCTTGAATTGCAGCATCAATTGTTAACGTAACATTTTCTCCTTCTTTTGCTTCTTTTTTTGCTACGTTTTTAATCTCTTTCCCCTTCTCATCTTCTATAAATACGCGTCCACCCTTTTCACCACGCAATTTATTTTCTAACACTTTCTCTAAACCGGTCTTACCTACTAAATCATCTGCTTGATAACCTTGTTTTTGAAGTGATTTTAACTCCTCCGCATTCACCTTTCCTATGTATCCAGTTAAGTGTGCCGCTGCTTCACCTAATGGATACGTACGAATATTTACTGGGTGAGATGAAACTCCTTCTAATTCAATATAATCATTCTGTCTGGTTCCCTCTTTTAAAATACCAATTGGTACAAAGGAGTCTGGTTTTATCCATTTTGCTGTGAGCTTTTGTTCGACCTCTTCTATAGACATATCAAGTAATTGTGCTACTATTTCTTTCGTTTGCGCTGCTGTTTCGCCTAGTTTCTCTGGAATAATTCCAACCTCAGTCGCTTTACCATTCGTTGCAAGCCCTTTTCCATTTCGATCATATATTTCTCCGCGTTTTCCTTGCTCTATTTGCATACGTACTTTGTAATCTTTTTTCATTCCTGGAAAAATGAAGTCTGGCGTCCAATCTATTTTCCAAGACTCTTTATCTTTCACAAGTTTTGCTTCATGGATGAATGAAACTGATCCTACATCGGTATCCATCTTAACTTCAAAAAGAAAAAGCTCTTTATCTTTCGTATTCTCTCCTTTCATTTTAACTTTTAAATTCTTAGCTCCAATCCCCTCATAGATTTTTTGATATTTTTCTGTGAATTCTTTTTTAGAAATTGATTTTTTTGCATGATCTGATAAATGATCATACATATTTGTAAATTTTCTATCATTCCATAAATTGATATATTCTTCAAATGCTTGTTTTGGCGGTTCGTTTTTATTACATCCTACCAACATAACCGCGAAACAAACGAAAAGCAGCATCCATAATTTTTTCAATTCAATCTTCTCCCTTAGTTAAAAATGATGATTCCTTTCTTAATTTATTTAATAAAAAATGTTTTAACGCTTAATAGACAGTGAAAGTAAGGATATTGTTCCATATTTACAAAAAACTAAAAAAGAGTGATAAGAATTCCGTAAATTTGGAATCCTCATCACTCTCGTTTGATATTGTGCAAATCATGAATATGAAATAATAATTTCTAATTTTAAAAAATAATTTTAATTTTCCAACTAACGAGATAAAAATCATGTATTTGTTCTATTTTTAATAATTCATAAATTCGTTGAAATGTTCGCATCAAATTCATCTGATGTTTTGGTATCTATTTTTCTCCCATCAATTGTCATCTTTATTTTTTGTTTTTGGTTTGCTGTTACCACCCAAGCGTTCGGTAAATAACGATCTTCATGGGATAATGTAGACGGTGAATTTATAACCTTTCCTCCTAAATATAGCGTAGCAGAAGAACCTCCATCCATTGTCGCTGTCCAACATTACGGTTATAACAGTAGACATTTTGTTGATGCTCAATTAACAAAGCTACTTTTAGGAACAATAGGATTAATAATTTGTGCTTTACTCCCATATGAAATATGGAAAAAACGAATAGTCTCAATGAAAAAACAAATTAAGTTTTACCCTATACAATCATTAAAATATATTAAATTTATTGTTTAATTACCAATAAGAATTTCATAAAGAAAGCACAGACTTATTAAGGCACATATTTATCTAACCTACATAAAATAAAGATGTACAATTGCCTACTTTATGAGTTCTTTATAATGATATATAGAAAGGGTTCATTAAGTTATGTTTGTTGGGAAATAGCATTTATATTTCTTCTAAAATAAACAGGGTACAAATTGCACATATCGGCCTGTTTATTTTAGAGAAAAGTTGTTTATAAGTAGTTCTTTTCTTTAAAAGAAGGAACTACATTTTTTAAATTAAATTTCTAAATGAATAAATTTAGCACGAGAAAGGAATTGAACTTATGTCTAATTTAAATTTCATTTCTGATCAATTTGCTGCAATTCTTAAAGGAAAGAGTAAAATAAATCAAGGTGGTTGTTCGGTGTCTTTTCACCGCAATTTTAAGGTCCTGGTTCAAGGAAAACCAAGTGCCTATGTAGTTCCCGTCGGAGTAAGTTTTGAATCGTTGGATCAAAATGGCAATGCATTAAATTTAGGAGAAATCGCGGTTCTACAAGAAGAGATCCCTGCATTTATGAAATCAATTGTACAACAAGGAATTATTGTCAGTGCTTTACATAATCACTGGTTATACATGAATCCCTTAATTATGTATATTCATATCCAATCGGTAGAGCACCCGTTACATTTTGCAAGAAAATTGGCAAATTCATTTTTATCGTTAAGCAGCTATCCTGTTACTAATATCGAAGGGCAATAATTTATCTACAATCATAGATATGGTAATAATATGTACCAGACTCCATGCACGTTGCGCTTGTATAAATAGTATTATCTAATGTATCTTCTTCCGTTATTACTCCTCCTTTTGGAACCTCACAATTTTACAAAATAAGAAAAATGACCGATATACCCTCTTCTTCGTTATCTATACCCTGAATATTTTGTTTACCATACGCTGCCCGTATAAACCTTGATGGTGGGGTGAAATCTCCATTAAGTCCCATTGAACCTGAACCTTGTCCAAAAGCACTTAATGGTACATCCCCCGCGCATGGCTGCGATTTAAGACCTATATATTGTCTTAAATTTTATAAATGCCAATTAAACTCAGGACTATTAGTCACTACTCCTTGTCGATTCTAATACAATAGATTTACCCCATTTATCCGCTAAAATCCAATGTAATGGTGGAGTAACTCCTAAAGCAGCTAATGGTACCTCCCAAAAGGAAATACTAGCTACAAATTTCTTTAACTCTTCAACAGATTTGAATTGTGTCTTTTGAAACCAGAAGAAAAGCCAATAGATTTCTGAAAACTAGGCGTATGATTTGATATTGTAAAGCCCTCAGGCATCAATTTGTTCATCACCTATCATCATGTATCCCTTGGTTGAAACCATCAGCTTTTCTGTACCACTTCCCAGTCGATAGCTCGAAAAGTTATGGGTGTTGAGCTCAACTTAACGACGACGAGAGCTGCTCCCTAATTAGTGATGAAACCCATTATCACATTTCGTATCATGTGGCATAGGTCCATCCAAGGAATCCAGAAAGGCAACGGCCTGTTTGAGGTTCCTCAAAAATAAATGCGCGAGATCCATAGAAAATCCGTTTCGAACCACAACGCGCATAATCGTCACTGCTTCTAGATCTGGAGGCAATGGATATGCGGGTACTTGCCAGCCGAACACACGCAATTGTCGAGATAAATCATAAAGGTTCCAGTTTAATGTGTAACCTTTTTTCAGTTGCCAAGCGAAAACCGGAATATCCGAACCATCGGACAAAAGTTCGAACGGTTCCATCTCCTGAATCGCCTTGCTAAGAAAAAGAGCGACCTTCTGAGAAGCCCTTTGGACATCATAGTACCCACTTTTCCCCAAACGCAGGTAATTGTAATATTGTAGGAGCACTTGTGCGCCAGGACGTGAAAAATTCAGGGCAAAAGTCGGCATGTTTCCGCCTAAATAGGAGACGCGGAAGATTAAATCATCGGGGAGATCATCAGCTTCCCGCCAAATTATCCAACCCAAGCCAGGATAGACTAATCCATATTTATGTCCCGATACATTGATGGACTTCACCCTCGGCAACTGAAAATCCCAGACTAAATCTGGTTGAAGAAACGGTGCTATAAATCCGCCCGAAGCCGCATCTACATGCATAGGAATGTCGAGTCCCGTCCTCTCCTGTAAATCGTCCAACGCTTTTGCAATGGCGGCAACCGGTTCGTAAAGTCCGGTATAAGTCTCACCGAGAATCGGTACCACACCAATCGTATTTTCATCCACGGCTGCAAGGACCCCTTGAGGATCTAATCGGGG
The DNA here is from genome assembly GCF_008274905.1 of Bacillus sp. JAS24-2. Classification (NCBI taxonomy): domain Bacteria; kingdom Bacillati; phylum Bacillota; class Bacilli; order Caryophanales; family Bacillaceae; genus Bacillus; species Bacillus sp. JAS24-2. Next base: position 2,299,764 of record NZ_CP031068.1, on the reverse strand, counting down.
ATGCTCAGGGCTAACCTTCACATAGCGTGGTTCAACCTCCCAATAGTTCGCAAATTTTCCCCAAACGACTTGAACAGCAGAACTAAACACAATATTAGGCCGATCCACCGGCTTACCCTCTCTTTTTCGTGCATTTTGCCAGCGTCTCTTTAACGCAAGCCCCCCGAGCATACAGGCTTCCGACGATCCAGTTGTTGAAACGCCCATAGTTGTAAGGGGGCTGGGGGAATGCCAGAGGTTGGCTAAAATGCGGACACACCGCTCCTCAATTTCAGCTGTCTGTGGATATTCGTCCTTATCAATTATGTTCTTATCAAATGCTTTAGCATATAAGTGCTCTGCGGTAGGTTCCATCCATGTACTAACGAATGTTGCAAGATTCAAGCGTGCATTGCCATCAAGAGTCATTTCATCATGGACGATTTGATACGCTGTTTCTGGTAACATGCCTTCATCAGGCATGTGAAAGCGCGGAACGACTGATTCTCCTTTGCGGGCAAAAAGAGGATTTATAGAAAATTCGGGAGGCAGCTCCATTTGCACGTGACGCGGTAGATATTGTGGATTATCTGGCATAACCTCTTTTCCTTCATATGTATCGTTTTGCACTTCTTCTTTTCGATCCTGCGGCATACTAGTCCCCCTTAATTAATGGTTTAACAAATATATTATTTACAAAAAAACATTTGCTAAACCAAGGGACAATTCTAATAAAAGGTGATGCCATCATTCAAAATAAAGGAGTATAGTTTTTGATTATAAAATAGAAATTGATTTATATTTTAATGAAAATATTGAATATTTTTAATATAATTATTGAGTTATGTATTTATAGAAACTTAAGGGGTATGATTATGGAGTTTATTACTTTTAAAGTAATTTGTATCTTTTTATTTTTAATGCTTATGACTTCTATAGAAGTTTTAGGATATGGAGTTCAACTTGTTGGGGCGAAATTAGCTTTAGTTGCATCGGCTTTTGCTAAATATAATATTATGTCTTTAATTGCTCGATTTTCTAATATGTTTCAACAACCATTTACTGTTTCTTTAGTTGATAGTACAGCAAAAAATGGTAGATTAGAATTACTAATTAAACAATTAGATTTTTGTTATTAGGTTCTACTATGGGAGTAATACTTGGAGGGATTATTAGTACCATTTTTTATGAAAGTTCTTTCTAAAGCGCTAATACCATTGTCAAAAGATGGTTCGTTTTTAAACATGTTCAAATTAATATGTTCACAAAAGAATTGATGCAACGTTAAAAAGAATGAGCCCGGTACAATACCGGACTTATATTCATACAACCGCTGTATTTTTCTGTTTAACTGTTGGGATTCAGTTCATAATGAAACATATTTTTACATAAAAGACTTTCGTATATAAATTTTTCAAATGATTTATTAGCGAATTGTTGACCAATATCACTTTTTTGAGTGAGTAATTTTTTAGATTGATGATGTAATGAATTTTGTTCGTTTCTTTTATGTAAAATATTCTAGTTTTGCATTAGGAAAGAACTGTTTCATATAGGAATACAGATAGTTTTTTATATCCTTCTTCTTCTTTTTTGATAAATGTATTTTCCGATTCCATATTTCCCCCATTTATACCTTCTTTTCTCTTCATCTAATTCTAGTTTTGTCATCGGGTAGTTTTTTTCAATTACTCTCTTAGCTGGCTTTGTAAAACGATGTTGAATAAATTCAAATGTAATATCATCCCGTGCATCAAGAGGTAATTCAGCATTTAGGCGTTCAAACATATGATAGTATCCTTCCTTCCAGCCTTCATGCAGGTAAATAGGAGCTACAATGAAACCAAGAGGATATCCAGCTCTAGCTACTTTTCCTGCTGCCTCAATTCGTTTAGCTAAGGGAGAAGTTCCTGGTTCAAAGTTTTTAATCACATAATCAGCGTTTACACTAAAGCGAAATCTTGTTTTTCCGTTATGTTTAGCATCAAGTAAATGATCTACATGGTGGAATTTCGTAACAAATCTCAATTTCCCATATTCAGATTCTCCAAAATGCTCAATGGCCCGTTTAAGGGTATGCGTTAAATAATCGATTCCTACAATATCTGAAGTACACGACGCTTCAAATCTTGTTACTTCAGGTGCACGCTCTTTCATGTATTTATCAGCAGCATCTAAAATTTCTTCAACATTTACATACGTTCGTATATAAGGCTTACTTCCCATCGTTGTTTGTAAATAACAATAATGACAATGTCCCATACATCCCGTTGCAAAAGGAATTGCATACTCTGCTGAAGGCTTGGAAGTATCGAATTTCAGTGTTTTTCTAACACCAACAACCAGCGTGGATTTTGCTACTCGATACTTTTGAAAATCATTATCCCCTGGCAAATCTCTTACTTGATTATGGGAAGTAGTATGTCGAATTTCAACATCCATCTTTGAAAACTTCTCAAACAGCTCTTTCCCCAAAGGATAATCTAATGCTTTAGGTTCAAAATATACGAGCTTAGGCATAAATGGCTTATTCATTCTAACATCCCCTCTGAAATATCACCATAATAGTAAGTGTACGCTTGGTTTGCCTCATCTTCGGTAGCATATATAGCCATCTCATTTGTTAGTGGATAATACGTTTCGTAAAGAAATAGTGCTAATTCATTAGGTCTTTCAGGATTATTTACAACTGCTGCAGCTTGTATGTTAGCTACGTCTTGAGTATGAGGATTTCGGTAAAAAATATAGACAATGTCACCAGCATGATACGTATTACTTTCAGAAGAAAATTCCATTCCATCACCATCTCATTTCATAAAATTCAATGCTCACAGTTTTACTTTCTAATTTCCTTGTAGTGTAACTATTTAATTACATTGATAATGATTACGCCATACAAACATATTTTGAAAAATGAATAATAAATGTACTCCCAAAAAGGCAAGCATATATCAATGCTTGCCTTTCGTTCTAACGACGATGTTCAACAAGATCGATTACACCTAAAACGACGTGTGCTAAACCAAAACCAAATACTGTATTTGCAATCATTTTATTAGTTCCACGAGTTTGTTTAAGAGCATAACCTGCTGCTGTCACTGCTGTACCTAAAGCTGTTGGAATTAATCCTTCACGAATGTCCACAGTGATGCCTCCTTGTTTCGTAGTTAGTAAATTTGTTTTAATGACTCGAAGTAAAGTATTAAAACAAGTATTAGTATTTTTCTTTTTAATAAAATTATGTGAAATCTTTATGAATAATATTTTAAATCCATAACAGCTATAAAGATTGAAAAAATTATTAATTAACAAATAAGAAAATATCTTCAAAACGTATTTTCATATGAAAATTTTATACCTCAGAAAAAAATCTTTGCGGAAATTCTCTCCATAAAAAGTGCTCCTAAATTTATATAGGAGCACTTTTTTATGAAACACTATTCTTTATTTCCTTATGAACCACTTTATTATAATAACCATGCTTTACAACTTGCCTAAAATCATCTACCTGGATATCCATTCTTTCGGCAATATCTACAACAATTGTATTTTGTAAAACATTCACCACAAATCCCATTAATTGCAAATTAGGATTTTTACGATATGAAAATTGAACGTAATCCCCAAGTGTTACTTCTTTATTATGCTTCATTTGGCGCCCCCTAAATTATCGATAATTATACAATAGTTTCCCCCTTTTTTACTTCTACATACGGGGTCACCAGTTTATCATTTTAGCCAATTCATCTCCCACCTACTTATTTTACGTTCCTTGAGGAAGGGGTCTTCTTGGCTAAAATGATAAAAAAAGACAAACTCTCCAATGTGAGGAGTTTGTCCAAAACCATGATTTCTTTAGTTTAACAATATAGAATTCAGTTCCGATAAGAATCTTTCTTTTTTCCATATCCCACGGTTTTTGCATCGATACTAACAATAGTGGATTAGAATAATGACTTAATACTTGCTAGGACAGTAAGAATACCTATAATAATGACAAATACATTGCTAGATTTCCCTTTGTATTTAGCAAGTACTGATACTTTATGGATTGCATACATTGGTAGTATACATAAGATAGCAGCAACTAGCGGACCGCTAAGGGCATCAATGATTCCAAGAATACTTGGATTTGTATAAGCAACATACCAGCATGTTAATACGACAAAAGTAAGAATCATTGTCTTAACTGTTTTTTCTCCTATATCTTTCCCGCGTTTTTTACTGGACTTGATAATCATGTCACGCATTACCTCATACGCTCCTATATAATGACCAAGGAAAGACTTTGTAATAGCCACAAATGCAATGATAGGAGCTGCAATAGTGATTACTGGCGAATTAAGCTCATTAGCAAGATATGATAGGATTGACAAGTTCTGTTCTTTTGCCACCTTAAGATCATTTGGAGTCAAACTTAAGGTACTGCTCCAAACAAAGAACATAACAACTACGAATGTCATAATATAACAAACTTTTTGTATTTGAGCACATTTAGCATCAGTAGCATCTATTCCATACGTAGCTCTCTGTTTCATAACAAATGACGAAATCATAGGCGAATGATTAAACGAGAATACTATGATTGGAAGTATCATCCATATCGTTCCTAAATATCCTGTTCCTGTTGAAGCAGTAGAAACAGCTGAAAAACTAAGCATTGACGTATTCCACTGTGGAATCAAAGATATTGCGATAAAAAGTAGAGAAGCTATAAAAGGATACACTAGCATGCTCATGATCTTTACAGTTATATCTTGACCAAAATTTAGTATAGCGATAAGACCGAGTACTAAAACAAGCGATAAAATGGACCTTGGAGGCTCCGACATGTGCAATTGATGCACGATAAAGCTACTAGCGGTATTTGTAAGTGCGACCGAGTACATCAGCACGATCGTATAAATGGAGACAAAATATACAATATTAAAAATGATACTTGCCTTATTTCCAAAATACTCTCTTATTGTACCTGTAATCCCCTCATCGGCAGAGTTCGAAGCGTAAATCATTTTAGCAAGCGCCCTATGTGAATAATACATAACAGGATATGCAAGTATGGTAATTAACAGCAATGATAATAAACCACCTGAACCTGCATTAATCGGTAAAAAGAGTACTCCTGCTCCAATTGCTGTTCCAAAAAGGCTCAATGCCCAGGTAGTATCCTGTTTATGCCACTTTTTAGGGTCTAGATATTTCTCATTTTTTACTGCAGTGTTATCAGCTTGAAATTCTATGTTTTTTGCAGTATTCCCATCCATATAATAATTCCTCCTTGTGTCCTATTCTTAATTCTCTTTTTAAGATATAGGAATATAGACCGTTCTTGAAAAATGAATAGCTTATATAGTGCCCCACAACGAATATCCCCCTTCTAGGTTAATAAAAATCAAAAAATTAGCGAAGCATCAACCTGAAGGGTTTGTTACCACTTATAAAATATTTTAATTATATAGTAGTATATTTTATTGATAACTCCCCCAATATACAGACATCCTTAGGCGAACAATAGAGTAAAGATTGTTAAAAACTTCACAATATATTCGATAACTTATTGATTTGATTGTTTCTCCCCAAAGATTTTATTTTTAATGGAAATTCCTGTAGGTGTAGCTGCAATACCACCTAAACCTGTCTCTCTTAATTCGCGAGGCATCTGTCTTCCAACTCTATACATGGCTTCAATCACTTCGTCAGCATTGATGAGATTGTTTACGCCAGCTAATGCGATGTCCGCTGCTGCTAAAGCATTTGCCGTTCCAATGGCGTTTCTCTTTACACAAGGAATTTCTACCAAACCAGCGACCGGATCACAAACTAAACCGAGTAAATTTTGTAATGCAATCGAAAAAGCTTCAGAAGATTGCTGTGGCGTTCCACCCGCAGCTTCTACCGCAGCTGCAGCCGCCATCGCTGAGGCACTTCCTACTTCAGCTTGACATCCTCCATACGCTCCTGAAATACAAGCGTTGTTTGCGACTATCGTTCCAAATAACGCTGAAGTGAATAGAAAATGAATCATATCTTCATGACTTAACTGCAACGTATCTTTAATACTAAATAGGACTCCCGGAATCGTCCCACTCGCACCTGCTGTTGGAGTTGCACAAATAGCTCCTAATGCAGCATTTACTTCATTAACACCGATAGCACTTTGAATCCCTAACACCATCAAATCTCCAGAAAGAGTTTTCCTATTTTCTCGATAGTTTTTAATTTTTACAGCATCCCCTCCGGTCAAACCTGTTGGAGAAAATACACCGTCGCCCTCGATACTTTTATTTATTGCATGTTGCATAGTCGCTAAATTTCGTTCCATTTTACTCCATACTTCTTCATAAGAAGTTTTAGTTTGTTTGATTTCCTGTTCGATTGCTAATTCATAAATTTGCTTTTGGCTTTTATTAGCTGCATCCACAATTTCTTTTATGGCCATATACATATTTTTCACTCCTTAATGTGACTAAAGAATAATAAGATTAGCTATATTGCTTAAATCTCCTAATTCCTTCTGAGCATTACCTGGCAATATCGAATCCAAAGCGAATGCATATAAATATTTTGTTTTATCTTCCAAACTATGAAAGTTGTTAATTTCCACATCATATTGTTTAAAGATCCTGCGTAAAACAAATTCAAAGTCAGCTCTTTCTGAAATCGCAATAACAACTGGCAATGGCCCCTGCAGATTTAAGCTAAATCCATCAATTTCAACATTTTTGACTTCAATCAACCCACCACCGACCGAAATACCCATTACTCTAATACTTCGACTTTCATCCTCTGCATATACATCTGCCGTATTTGGATGACCAGCAGGACTATTACCCAATTGTTCAATAAAGGTAATGTCAATTCCCTTAGACTCTGCTATTTTAATAGCATCTGGCACTTTGCTGTCATCAGCAGCTAAGCCTAATATACCAGCAATAATTGCAAAATCAGTTCCGTGACCTTTATGGGTTTCAGCAAATGATTCATAATACTTTACCACAACTTTTTTAGGAAGACCTTGAAATAATTTATTAGCAACTGTTCCAATAGCCAAAGCACCTGCAGTATGTGAACTTGAAGGGCCTATCATTATGGGCCCAATCACATCAAAACAACTTTTGTATTTAACAATCTTTTTTTCTTTAATAGATGCTACATTCATGTTCATATAAGCACCCCCATAATTTATTATTTTTAGCTGTAGTTGAATCTAAGTTATTAGAATGATCGATTCAAAACAAGTTTCATTTGATAACGCTTTCTTTATTGAGTTGAATAAACTTCCCTTCTAATCCGCTATCCTCCGTATAGTAATCATATCAGTATGTCCAATTTTAAAAAATTACTGGCAAGTTCTTTAGAATTTTTAATCCAAAACGAGGTTTGATATTTTCTCTAGAGGTAATAAATTGTGTCTCGACGCCCTCATTATAACTTGTATATTTATAAGTTTAATCTTTTTTTATTTTTAGAAAGATTGAATAGACAGAATTTTGAATAGGTAATAAATTACACTTAGTATGTAGCAATTGTGTCCTTTGTTTGAAGCTGTATTAGTTAGTAAAAAAGCAAAAATAACACAGAGTTCCTTTCATAAACACATTGATTATATTGAAAAATCATTATAAAGATACTTATATTGTCTTTTGTTTGAACATCTTATTTTGAACGGGAAACCTGTTGCAATAAATAATTCATTCATATGAAAAGGAATACATTATAAAATTTAAAAACGTTTTAGTATATTAATTATACATTTTGTATAAATATTAATTATCAAAAAAAACTAACTTCTTATTAGGATCTTAACATAAAGGATACATTCCAAATAACAATGGAGATTCTGCTTTATCAATTTCTTTATACGTTACATTTCCCTCTTTACCTGCAACAGCAACTTGTACTTTTTCATTTGTTTTCACATCTTCTGCACCTATTGCACCACCCGCCAATAATCCTGTACTTAACAGACTATCGTGAACGAAAGTTAGAGAGTTATGGAACAAAATATAATGTGTATGTACATACATTTCTTTTAAAAGAAGTTTTGTAGTATGCAACTGAATTAAAAAAATATAGATTTTTATGACTCTTTTTAGGGGATATAGCAAAGTGGGATCTTTTATATGCACATTGCTATACCGAACTAGATTTCAGCATAGTATTTTTTTGCAACTCATTGATTTTTACCAAACACGTATAAAAACCAACAATATGAAAATAAACGACTGGCTAAAATTTTACTTTCAATAAAATAAAAAAGAACCTGCAAATTTGCAGATTCTCCTGATAATGATTTATATGAGTAAGACTCGGAAATATAATACAATGATTCAAAAATAAGTTCAAGTAAATTCAAAGAACCCGCTGGAGTTCGAGTTCTTTCAGAAGTGATGATGTTTTCTAGGCTTAGCAAAGTGAGAAAATACAAGAATATAATACATCGAGATTTAGAGAATTTCAATACTTAAATTAGAGGTTATTTTAATATGATGTAACATCAGCATTTTGAAGGAATAGCAATGAATACCTTATACATTCCCAGTCTACATAACGCTTTATTATCAGTAGAAAGAAAAGGAAAATCCCTACTTTCACAATAAATCCGCCTTGCTACTCTATTCATTTTTTGATACATTCCTATCCACCGTTTTAGGCTTCTCTTTTGTACTGTGTTAGCCGAAAAATTGTATAAATCATAATTCGTTTTTCTTCCACCTGTTTCACCCTTTCTACACCCTAGTTTTACAAAATAAGAAGTCATCAAAACTTATATTTATTACTTTCTGTTATCTCCTCTCTCTTGTTCTATGCATAGTCTATCTAAATTTTTATTAGCTACTAAAAAAAGAATTTACAGGACGATAAAAAAAAGCCAAGTGCATTGCACTCGGCTTTATGGTCGATTAAACAATTTTACTTCAGACGTATTAAACTGATGTAGATAGTCTTTAGTAGAAGTATAACCTGAATTCATGAGTGTTTTCTTTTCTTCTTCTGTGATATCAAAATTAAACGACGACGTAAAGAATGTATTAATAAATACAGTGCGGGCAGCATCTTCTTTGGTGGTTTTTCCGCTCTCATGACCTTTGATCATGGTTTGAGACAAATTCCATGCAAAATGAATAAGAGAATGGCCAATATGATGTTCTGTTGAGGTTGCGATATGTTTTAACATGGCAACCTCCGCCTGAGATTCTAAACGGAAACCAAGTGTTTCTTTGTTGTAGACAATTTCATCTGTAGGATCAAAGAAAGATGCATTGTATTTCGTGTGTAAGCTTCTTAGTGTAGAATGATCCTCTATATTGCTTATCAGTTTATTAACCTCGTCAATCGTATCTGTGGTCGTGAAGTGTTCTTCTTTATTCACAAAACTTTTCCGATCAAATAAACGAATTGGGTAGTTATCGAGTACACCTCCGTCTACATAATAATCTTTATCCCATTCCACAGATTTAAAAAAGAATGGGATGGACATCGAAATCCGCACAGCAACTACTAACGGGACATCAGGTGTCGTTTCGCGAGAAAACGTACGAAGCTGGTGTGTAGAAACGTTCGTTCCTTGGAAAAACACGTCTTTTCCTGTTTTGTCATACAACTGCTGAAAAGTTGTGTCCTTACTCCCTGTCCACTTTTCAACGATCTTTCCTACCCACTCAGTGAAGAAATCCCCTTTATAGATACCAAAACCATCAAAAAACAAACGAATGTTATCTTGTACAATCGAAAAATCATCATCTTTAAACGCTTTGAAATTCATGTCTTTGTGGATTTTTACAAGATCTGCGAATGGAATGGAAAGACCTAAAAGTAATGCAGTAATCGCTCCTGCTGAAGTCCCTCCAAATCGTTGTATTTCTGGTAAAATCCCTTCTTCATTTAGTGCACGGATGGCACCTATATAAGCGCTTCCCTTTACCCCGCCACCTTCAAATACTAAGTTACGAAATGGATATGCCATTATATACCTCCAATAAAGAAATTTTCGATCTGTTATAGTATCGGAAGTATATTGAAATATATTCCAAATGGTATTAAGAAAGTTTCATGTCCTCCGATACGTATGGCCGAATTATCTTTATTCAATGGATGAATTGTTTGAAAGAGAAGAAATTTGCTTGGAATGGTAATTTAGTAGGATAGGAAACAGGAAACGGAGTGCATCTTTGGATGCACTGAATAATATCCCCTTTTGAAATCGTATATAACGTAACTTCTTTTCCGATGTCCAAGTAAAATCACGAGTAAGAAATCAAGGAATAATCTACATTTCATAAATCCCGCACTCTCTTTAACATACAATTCAGTGAAATAATTTGTTTCAAATACGTAGAAATATGGTTTAACCAGCAATCAATGATCAGGTCTTCTTACCCTAAGTAAACCTAAATCTATTTGTCTCCATACAGAAAGGAATAAATAGTTTTGTTCCTATTCATGAAATAGTACAATATATGCAAAATTACATATCTAATTAATTGCTTTTAATGTTATATTTTAATAGCGATGAATGCTATTATTTCATAAGTTGTCAACAAGCGTTATGTATGTATGAGAAAAAGGAAGGAGCCAAATAGGCCCCTTCCTTTTTCTACTAATTAACTAAATTACTCTCTGGTAAAAATTTAAATAGTAATGCTCATTTACAGGCGTCTGATTATGCATTAAACATGCTAACTTTGCTTGCTGTCGGAAAAATTAAAGACGATAGTCAAATATGTCCTTTCATTACTTTATATTGAAATAAATAATGATTCAAAGTTATTTTGTGAAAATTATACAAAAAGTACTAATTCGTCGTTTACCTAACAATAGATAATATAGATAAAGAAAAAATACTAGAGGATATCACAGTGTAGTAGTCTCTAGTATCTTTTCATAGTATTTTAGCGGCTATACAATACGGAGGGATAAAAAAAGGACCTCTTACGGAAAGATAAGAGGTCATCAAAAAGATAAAAATGTTGTATTTGAAACACGCGAGTTTCTAATTCACATCATAACACAATATATTTATATATTCAATATATACATTAAAGATAAGTAATGTATGTTCAAAAAGCACATGGAATATTAATTTGTAACAGTATATATTTTCCTCTTTTATTCTATTTCTTCTACAATGCCGTGATTGTAACAAATATCCCTCTTTCTTTTTTGGATGATTACGAATAAAAATACTACATGTTTTCTGTCTCACTTGGAATAAAGCATCATGGTAAAAATACAATGCTGACAAGTAAAATACTTAATACAATCAACCCTATCCCTAACATCATCCATTCACCCTTTTTAGAATTTTAAAATTTAGCCCTTCACTTTCATATACTTCTCTTTTACATGAGCCAGTAAGTCCCTCAGCTTATTCTCTGCAGGGTGTTCTTGATTTTCTAGAACTTCTCTGCCATAGGATGAAAAGTTTTGTGAGCATGCACTAGTTGTTACTTTCAATTTCGCGTATGAGGATGTATGCTCATCATAACTGGATTACGTCTTCTTGGGGATAAAGGGGACAGGAAAGCTGCTAAGCTAGCGTAAGGTGCTAAATTCCCTCAAAGTATCTCAAAAGCTGGATAATCATTTAATATTTCTGTACTCTCCAACTTACAACAAAACACATCGCAAAATATGTTTACGATGTGTTTTAAAAGGGAAATCATCATCAAGTTTTTCACCCATATTTTTATAAGGAGTTTTACCATTGAGGATAAACGCCTTCATTTGTATACTATATGTCTCACACATATAGTATACAAATTATTACACTTACTTTTCTTCACCGCTTGCTTGCATGGAGTTAAAAGTCCAATTTAATTTCAACGCATCTCCTTGAAATACATTTTGTTCTTCACCGTTATCTACGAATGTAAACATTACATAAAATGTATCATCATCACCTGGAGCAAGTCCATTTCCTTCTCGATCTACAATACCGTTCTTTACAAGATTAGGAATATTTCCATTTTGCGTAGCTACCTTTAATTCAGATAATGTAGTAGACCAAATTGGAACCTCATTTTTATCCAAGTTCCACAAGAAATCAACACGGATATGATCACCAAAATCAGCATTTCCATTATCCCCTTTCGCATCGATTACACTGTAATCTGTCAGGAGTTTCACATCTCCTATTGCTAAGGTTCCTTTGTTTACTAATTGAAAACCACGTTCCATTTCATCACCTGGTTTCAGATTGTCGACATTAATAACAACTTCTGGATTCACACTCAAGTCTAAAGTACCCGCTGCAAACGTGTTTTGTGATACTTCCTTATCACTAAAATATGCATATGTTCCCCCGCCAATTAAGGATAAACCAAGCACTGCAGTTACAACACCCATACCAAGTTTTTTCTTCATACCCATTTCACAAGTCCCCCTATTGTTAAAGTTTAAACTACAAACCTTATTTCCATCCCACAAACAACAATAATAATTAAGCAACTTCCTTGTCCCATAATGAAAGCGAACTTACTTTAAACTAGTTACTTCATGTACCCAAACGACTATGACTCTTAAAATGACCGGTAATGTTACCGTAAATCATTACCGGTCATTTGTTAACCAATCCATTTCATTTAATATCCATTGTCTGATGCCTTTATTTACTCTAGAAGTTTGTCCACTTATTTTTTTGGTTCTAAACCGATAGAGCGTAAAATTTTCTCTAACGTCACTGGCCCTACATTTTCTTTCGGTTTCTCGTTTCCTTTAGCATCTGGGCCCTTTTTCAAGAAGTTTTTCTCAATTAAACGAACATCCGTTTCATCTACAACACCATCTTGATTTATATCTCCATCTTTTACAGATACTTTTCCTTTTCCATACGATAAAGCTGCTATTCTAGCATCTTGAATATCTACCATTTTATCGCCGTTTACATCACCTGCAAGGTTATCATCCATGTCAGCTCTAAAGTTTTGTCCCACTAATTCTCCATCCTGCATTTTCCCTATTTTTGTTGTTAATTTACTATTTAAATGACCTGGCATTTCTACGAAAATATCATATTCCTTATCGCTTACTGGAACACTATGAATTTCAAATTGTCCGTTATCACCAATCGTTCCTGTATATTTCTTTCCATCCTTGCCAACTGCGTACACTTTTGCTCCTAGTTTTGTATAGTCTTTCTTACCTAAATACCCCTCTTCATTCAAGAAAGCTTCTGGGCCAATATATCCTGTAACCGTTGAATGTTTCGAAACAATAGCAAAAGATTTATCTTTAAACGCAGGAATCTCAATGCCTTCTGATGCACCAACTTTTGTATAAGAGAACTTATCTACTCCAAATGCAGTCAAATCATTAAAGTATTCATCGTTCGTCATCTCGAATGTAACATCTAAAAATGGTTTATCTCCATCCAATCCTTTAAATTCTTTTCCCTCCAATGATGCGCCAACTTTCACCTTGTTTTCCCAAGCTCCTGCTTCACTTATCTTCGGATCTTCTAATTTAAGGTTCAATCCATGTTGTTCTACATATTCCGTAAGTGCTGGATTTGGTTTCACATCTGTAAATTTAAATAGCTGCTTGTAATAAGGAATTTCAAATGTACCTGACATAAGCTGTTTTACATTATTAAGATTCAAAGTTAATGTAATTTTCTCTCCTAATTTGATTTTATCTTTGTCATAACTTGGAACAGCGTATTCTGTCCCTTCTTTTACAAAGACGTAATCTTTATATCCAGTTGCCATATTCCCGGCAGTTGCAAGATCATATCCAAATAATTTTAAATTTAACGGCTCATTTATTTCCTCTGGAAGTACTCCAAATTTAAAATCACCATTTGCTTGAATTGTATTCAACCATCCTGATGGGAAGGCTGAGTTTTGATAATATACAATTTGATTCGCTTTTTGATCATATTGCAAGCCTTTTGCCTTTAATGCATCTACTGTAGAATCATAAATATTACCATGCACCCATAATGCACGCTGGCCGTCTTCTTCTTTAAACATAGAATCATTGACTTCGTGTATACCAGGTTGTACATCCTTAAATTTCATTTCAGGTATTACATTATCAATGATAATGCTATCGCCTTTTGTATAAGATTTTCCTTCTTTATCATATCCAACGAAGTTCAATTCGTAATCTCCATCAAGCAACATAACAGGTTTATCCGCAATTGGATGAGCTGGATCTCCTGTGAATGGAAGTACATACCCTCCCATACCAGAAAACATCATATATTCAACATTCGGTGTTAGACTACTTGCATTAAGTGTACCAACGACTCCTAATGCCTTCCCTGTCGTTCGGTCCTTTACAATTGCATCAATGGTTTCGAGAGGACTATTTAATTTAAATGTCAACGGCGAACTTGGTCTTTCCATAAATGGATGGAATTTAGAAGCATCTGTTGCCATTGCATCTCTCAGTAAATCTACAGACGCAATCCCTTTTTCTGTGAATTTAACTGCAAATGGTACTTGATATACTTCTTTTTCATTGTTTTTATTTGAAATATGAATATAGCCCTCATATCTACCAAATTCAGCGTTTTCTGGAATGGTAATTTCAGGGCTAATTTCCTCTGATGCACCAGGAGCTACTTTAATAGAATCTGGTACGTTTAGCTTCACACCATTCTTCGCTGCATCTTGCACACCTACACTTGTAGGTGAAAATTTCACCTCTAATTTAAACTCTTTCCCATCTGTTTTACTGCTGTTCTTAATTAAAACTTTTCGACTATCTTTAATAGGCCCATTTTCAATTTGATTTTTATACCCAAATGCAATAGAACCTGTTTTTTCTTCAATTTCTACTTCTTCATCATCTACAACGTTTGATGTTTTATCAACAACCTCGATTGATGTATCTGCATGAACTGCACGGTATGCATCAATTCGTCCTGAGCCCACCTCAAATACAGAACGCTCTTCTTTTAAGTCAACTGCGGTATTCATGAGTGCTTCTTTTACTTCAAATGGACTATAATTTGGATGTTCTTGTAAAATGAGTGCCGCTACCCCTGTAGTATGAGGAGTTGCCATAGAGGTACCTGACATACGTCCATACGCTATCGAATAATTTTCTCCATCTTTTGGATCATTAATATATTCAGGAACAGTTGAGAAAATAGACACACCTGGTGCTACAATATCTGGCTTAATATCATCTGTCTTAGTTGCAGGACCACGGGAGCTGAAATCAGCTAAGTGATCTCCCTCTGTTTTTATATTACTTAGTTCCCCAAACGCTAACGACACATCTCCTTGTACAGCTTTTGCTTGTAATTTCTCACCATCTACTTTTGTTAAGCGGAACGATGGAATAGATGCAGTACTTTCCCCAAGATAACTTGTAATTTCACCATCTACATTGTTATATACGATTACCGCCTTTGCGCCTGCTTCCTTAGCATGCTTAATTTTCTCATCAAATGTAATCTCACCGCGTTGGATAAGAGCTAATTTTCCTTTTACATCTTTTCCTGTAAAATCATCTGATTTCCCGAGCCCTGCATATACAACTGATACGGATTGACCTTTCAAATCTTCAATCTTATCAGTAAAGCTTTTTCCAAGTAGCATCATCTTATCCACATGTAAATCACCTGCATCGACGGAAAACGTTGGGATTTTCATTGCAGCGTTACTGGCTCCAACTGTAATCGGAAGTGCCGCTGCACTAGGTGATCCAATGGTACCTTCTTCCGGACCACTATTACCTGCTGCTACAACTGTAACAACACCAGCTAACATCGCATTGTTCACTGCGACAGAAGTAGGATATAAAGGATCATTAATAGACGCACCTAGTGATAAATTGATAACATCCATATTGTCTTTCACTGCTTTATCAATCGCAGCAAGAATACCGCTTGTTTGTCCACTTCCATATGGGCCCAATACGCGATATGAATATAAATCTACATCTGGAGCAACACCCTTCACTGCATAATCCACACTATTCTGTTTGTCTGCAGCAATTGTCCCAGCTACATGCGTACCATGGGATGTATAATATGCACTCCCCTCATAAATCTCTGGATATCCTCCAGAATTTTGCCAATCCTTATACGTTGTCTCCATTGGATCAGCATCATTATTAACAAAGTCCCATCCTTTTATGGAGTTCGGATCTATTTTACTTGGATCTTCACCTTGTTTTGCACGATATCCTTTATATGCATCTTTCAAATCCGGGTGGTTGTAATCAATACCTGTGTCCAGTACACCTACCTTAATTCCTTTCCCTGTTATTTTTTCATCATGCAGCTTGTCCACACCAATTTGCGGTACACTATCCGCCATTTTCGGTTCAACAACAGTCTTAGTTGTTTCTTTCGGCAAATCAATTTTAACCTCATGATCTTCCCATACGCGCTTAACGATACCGGTACGAACTAAGTCTTCGATCATATTTGCTGGTAAAGAAATCGCTACACCATTAAAAGCATTCTTATATTCTCTTGTTATTTTTGCAGATTTTACATTTGTCCCTTTCTCTTTATTCTTTTGAAGCTGCTCAAGCTCTGCTTTAAATCCTTTATGTGATGCCTCTACCTTTTGTTCCGCATTTGAAAGAGCTAATTTTTTCCCTTTAGCCGCTTGTTTTAATACCTCTATTTTGCTAGGCGCTTGCTTAAATTCTATAATCACATTCACATTATTAGGACTTGTTGTATTGATACCTGGCGAAATAACAAAACCTGGTTTTGTATCTAACGTTTTTAAGGCATTACGTTGTTCCTTTGTAAGACCTTTTAAGATAGCATTTGCATCATCAATTCCAGTTAAAGTAGATGTATTTACCTCTTCCGCTAATACGTTATATGGAATTCCTTGAGACAATAACATTCCAACTGTTAACGTTCCAATAAGAATCTTTCCAAATTTCCCTCGTTTCATATTACATCTCCCCATTATTAATATTATTTTTTGAAACAAATTGATTCTTAAATTCCCATGTAGCATTGGAAACTCTATTAATCTTAATCTTTTGTATCATGAAAGATTTCCAACACTACTACCATCCCCATACCTCACATAGCTAACCACTCACTTTACTCTTTCTATAAGAGCCCTCCGTCATTTATTTCCAACAAAAGATTTTCACAAAATGAATTATTAACAAGATTAAAATGTAATTCTATTTTTATTATTTCACATTTTGATTATTCTGAAAATCAAACAAAAGGAGTATCTTTTCTCTAAGGATTCTATGCCTACATAGTACAAAAGAACTACCTTGTCCTTTATTCTTTGTAATACAGAATAAAGCGACACGATAGTTCTTTGATAGATTTCTTATTTAATCTAGCGGAACTAATTGATTTCGGACTGCATAAATCACTGCTTGCGATCGACTTTTCACATTTAGCTTTTTAAAAATTTTATTGATGTGAATTTTAACTGTTTTATCACTAATATATAAAACTTCAGCAATTTCTTTATTACTAAGTCCTTTTACTAGTTCAAAGAGAATTTCCTTTTCACGTTCCGTCAGTTCATTTTCATTTGATTCTACTTTCATTTTTTGCTGATGATATGTAATTAATTTTTTAGTCATACGCGGATGAATGACTGAATCGCCTCGATATAACATTCGAATTGCTGCTACTACCTGATCTGATGATGAATCCTTCAATAAATAACCATCAGCACCGGCCTGGAGTGCATCCATTAAATACTCGTCATGTTCATACATTGTAAACACAAGTACACGGCAACTCGGATATTTTTTTTTCACTAACTCTGTAGCTTCAATCCCATTTTTCTCTGGAAGATTAATATCCATCAAAATACAATCTGGTCGGCATTCTTCTACTTTTCCCAATACTCCATCCCCAGAGCTAGCTTCTCCAACCACTTTCATATCAGATTCATCCTCTAGTATGCTCCGAATTGCATCCCGTAAAAAAGCATGATCATCTACTACTAATATTTTAATCATTTTACGCACCCCTTGTTTGTGAATCTGGAATTAACAGTGTAATTTCTGTCCCTTTTCCTACAGAACTATCAATCTGTAAAGTAGCCCCTAATTGGTCAGCTTGTTCATTCATATGTAATATACCATAATGTGGCTCATTCTTCGTTTTAACCATAGACTCAAATAGTGAAAAGCCAACTCCGTTATCCTTAACCCTTAAAAGCACGTGTTCACTTTGATAGCTGAGTAAAACATCAGCCTTTTTTGCCTGTGCATGTTTTACAATGTTTTGCAAACTCTCTTGTAATGTATCAAATATAACTCTTTCTTTTGAAAAACTAAGCGCACGTGCATGACCTCTTTCATGATATGTAATGTCTAGTTCATATTCTTGTCTTAAAGATTTTATTTTACTTGCTATCGCCTGCTTAAGTCCCAATTGTTGTGTCGGATATGGTTTTAAAGCATAAATAGAATAGCGAACTTCTCCTAGGCTTCCTCTTAAATCTTTTATGCTTTTCTCTACTACTTGCTGCATATCTTTTGGTTTATCACGGTATTTTTTCTGCGCGGATTCTAGTTGGAATATCACCCCGGCTAATGTTTGCGCAATACCATCGTGAATTTCTCGAGCAATTCTATTTCTTTCTTCTAAAATCATTCTTTTTTCCTGTTCAGAAATTAATATCCTTGTTTTAACTACGTTAGCTAATTGGTTAGAAAATGTAGCTAACGACTGTACATCTTCTGGAAAGAAGCCCGCATTTCTACTTTTCCCTGCAACAAACATTCCGACTAGTTCATCATTAACAATAAGAGGAAAATATACAAGTGAGCGTATGACACTTTCAAATATTTCATCTCCAGGAGCCGTACCAATTTTCCAATCATTAAATACAAGATTTTTAGAAAGTCCCTCAAACGCATCGTAATTTTCTAAATGATCAGAAATATCAGGGCGAACTTTCCCATCTTTTAATAGAATATTCCAGTTTCCATCATCTTTTGTCCATATTACATATGCTTGTATGCCAAAAAAACCTTTAAGTGCTTGTTTAATATGCTTCAAGTTTCCTCCAGTTAATCCTCGACTAATTTCGGTCGTAATAAGAAATAACTCATATAATCGTTCTTTCTCCATCCTTATCCGTACAGAAAAAGAACTAATAACGGAAGTTGCTACAAGTGGAAAAAAGAAAAACAGCACTGTAACTTCGTTTACTTCCACACTATATGTACTAATTAGTACATGCATCAGTGCCGCATAAGAGAAACCAAAAGTTTCGCAAAGAAATACCGTAATAGTTTTTTTATACCATTGATAAATTGAATATGGCTGCGGAAGAAGTATCATTAACAAATCGTAAAAGCGATTGTTGAAAAAACAAAAAAACATGCAAAATAATAACAAAGATATTAAATTCTCATACAGAACTGACATACCTATCTTATTAATTATTAAGGACATACATTTGTCTGAAAACCATTTGGCAAAGATCAAACTAAGTGCATGTTGAGTACTATTAAATAACATTCTTTGTATCGGTGAACGACGATGCAGGTGAATAATTAGCGTCACAAGTACAATAGCAACAATAGTTATATGGATTCCAAACTGCCAACTCATAGCGTAAATTATCGGAAAGGTAAGCGAACTAGTTCCTCTCCAAAATCTTACAGGAAAATACTCTGCAATCCCCATAAAAAGTAACAACAATATTAGTATTGTTAGATGAGAAGGGATTTTAATTTCAAGTAAAGATATAGTTATAGTAACCAAACCAAGAAAAGAAATAAAATAAAGATAAAAACTAGCAATCTTTTCTCTCATAAAGATAGAATTTACATCTTTCAAAACAACCCCTTCTTTCCTTATAAAAACTTCATTTTCTCTATTATCCAACAAAAAACCGGCACTGGCAAAATGGAAGAACATCCACTAGCCAATCACCGGCTGTGTACTACACCTAAAAAGGCAAGACACAATACTAGTATATATCAGTTTGTGAAGTTTACCCATTAGTCAAATGGTGTAATTGTACATACTTTTAGACTTAGGTCTACTAGTACAAAAGATGTATACGCAATTTAAATTTTGATTCACTAAAAAAATTCTAAGAAAAATAGGAAGGCAATCGTAGTAAATACTTATCTATATTAATTTCATCTAAATCTTTAGGTTATGTATGTGTCAAATACTCCCCATCTAATATTTACAAATAACCCATGAGATAATCACCTTATATACTATATATGAAGTTTATCACTTAATATTTATTGAAGAAAAGGCGATGCATACAATAATCAAATCTAATTAACATATTATTTAATTATCGGTAGCGAGATTAAAGAGACTCCCTATTCTCAGGAAGGAACCTCCAATTCATATTATTACCCCTATTTCTATGTTTCTTATTTGATTCTAATTAACTAACTGATTAGGGTTATTGCAAATCAAAATAATAAAACCACATCTCCAATTATTAGATAACTATCTAATACATTGGAGGTGCGGTTCACTTAGGTCATTGATGTTTCAGCTATTCTCTTTATTTGAAAATTACATCTACCATATTAATTTAATATTATATTCCTCTAGCCAACTATTAACTTGAAGTAAATAATCTATTATACCTCTTGCATCATTACCTGAAATTACTTCGTCTTTTCCTTCTGCAATAGCACGAACTCTTTCTACATTAATTAATGGCAAAATAGGTGATTCAGGATTGTTCAACACATGTAACATCCAATCACTAATACCTTGTAGATAAGAGGCATCCTTAGTGCTTGGATATGCACTTTTTTTGCGATAACGTACATCCTCTGGAAGTACATTTTCAAAAGCTCTACGTAAAATACCTTTTTCAATATTGTCTATGCTTTTCATTTCGAATGGGACATTCCATAGGTATTCTACAAGCCGGTAATCGCAAAATGGAACTCGTACTTCAAAGCCATTCATCATACTTGTGCGATCTTTTCGTTCTAGCATAAATGGCAAGAAACGTGTAATAAACATGTAAGACATTTGACGTTGCTTCATTTGCAGATCACTTTCACCTTCTAAAAAGGGAACCTCAGCAACTGCATCTTCAAATTTTTGTTTTTGATATTTTTCAGGGCTAATCTTCGCTTTAAAATCCTCTGATAAAATTTCTGTACTATACCATAAATTAACACTCCAAGGGAATATCTCTGCATCTAGAAACTTCTCTTGATGGAACCATGGATATCCTGAGAATACCTCATCTGCGGATTCGCCTGAAAGTGCAACTGTTGCATCTTTTTTCATTTCCTTAAATAACAAATAAAGAGACGTTTCTAATTCTCCAACTCCAGGTAGATCACGTGCTCGCATTGGAGTTAATAAATGCTCTATTAAACTATCTGATCCTAACTCTATAGAATGATGCTTTGTTCCTACATATTCAGCCACACGTTTCACCCAAGGTTCATCACGATCAAAACGAAGGAAGTCTTGCTCAAAGTCTTTTTCATCATTGATGAAATTCAGGGAATATGTATGAAGACGTTCCCCTTTATTCCCAAATTCGTTTCCTGCTAAACCTGTTAAACCACTGGAATCTAAACCTCCAGAAAGCATAGATACCACTGGTTTATCAGCAATTAACTGACGTTTTACCGTATCTTGTAAAATGGAACGGATTGTCTCAACTGTTGTATCAATATCATCTACATGTTCTTTACTTTCAAGTTTCCAATACTGTGTCGTAGTCGAGCCATTAGAGGTAAACGTCATGTAATGCCCAGCACGCACTTCATGTATATCCTTGAAAATAGCATGACCAGGAGTACGTGTTGGTCCAAGACAAAATATTTCAGAAAGTCCTTCTTTATCTACCTCAGCATCTACAAATGGATGCGAAAGTAAAACTTTTAACTCTGAACCAAAGAGAATTGCGCTTCCCCTTTGAGTGAAAAATAAAGGCTTCACGCCTAGATGGTCACGACCGAGCATCAATTTCCCAAATCTTTCATCCCAAATACCAAAAGCAAAAATCCCATTTAAGTGTTGAACACAATCTTCTTGCCATTCTAAGTAAGCGTGTAGTAATACCTCTGTATCCGACTTGGTCTGAAATTCATGACCTTTCTCCTCAAGTTCTTTACGTAATTCTTGATAGTTATAAATTTCTCCATTGAACGTAAGGCCAATCGTATCATTTCCATCTTTATACAGCATAGGTTGAAGGCCACCCTCAGGATCAATGACGATGAGACGTCGATGACCTAATGCCGCTCGTTTTGAAAACCAATGCCCCTCTGCATCAGGCCCTCGGTGAATGATAGCATCTGTCATTTTTTTTAACGTTTCTTGTTCATTAGACAGGTCTTTAGACCAGTCTATCCACCCTGCAATTCCACACATAGTGTCTACCTTCTCTCAAATAGTATAGAAACCGACTAAAATCGAATATCAGTCGGTTTTCCGTAAAAAATCCGACTAAAAACATCTTTTAGTCATGTTTATATAATAAAATGAATTGAATAAAAAATCAAATAATTCAATCAAGAAAGAAATCATCGTCCGATTAAAAAATTATTACCTTAAACTTTCATTTTTATCTTAAGTGATACAGTTGCATTCTATTATAGTTATATACTAGAAATAAGAATGGTGTATGTTATTCTATAAGAAGCAAATAGAGGACTTTCTATTAGGAGTTACAAAATTACAAATGAACTAATACAGAATGTAAAGATAGAAAACTTCGCTAAATATTTCAAGGATAGGGTGTAGACAATGATCAAATTAGAAAAAGAAAATAAAAAAATGAAAATCATTCAATCTGCCACAATACTGTTCTCTACGCGTGGTGTCCGTAACACAACGGTTGATGAAATTGCAAAGACAGCTAAAGTTGGTAAAGGTACTATTTATTATTACTATACAGATAAAACTGAAATATTATGTGACTGCTATATGCGTCATATTCAGCTCAAACGCTCACAATTATTTAATTTATATAAAGAAGAAAAAGATGTTTTACTTCGAATACAAAAAATTCTTCATTATATCAGCCTAGAATATCATCAAGATCCGTTTGTTTCTACACTCTTTCAAGAATATAAAGAGTACCATTCACCTGAAATTACAACTTGTTTTAAACAATCTGAAGAAGAAGCAATTAACATGATAAGTAATTTGCTCGAAAAAGGTTATCAGCAAGGAGCTTTGCATAAGGTACCATTACCGCTTACAGCTTTTATGTTAGTACGAATGATTTTTAACTACGAACAGGATTATATAAAAAATGATAAAAGTGATACAGAATTTCTGCAGTTGCTAAAACATATGCTTCTTAAAAACTAGTTTTAGCAACAAAAAAATAATTGTGGTACAAATATATGAAGAAGAACGTGAATAATGAATGGTTTAATAAACTCTTTTCATTCTGGCCAAACATACGAAATATCCAACGCTTATGTAGAAATGAATGAAAAAATCATATAAATTTTTCTAAAATTAGAAAGCCTATACTTAAATCTACAATAAAATAGTTCAGTAAAAAGAGCGTGTTTTCATCTATCTAAACACGCTCTTACAAATATTTAAACCCTATATGAATTGCTTATTCCATTCTGATTTTCTTTTAACTAATATATCTCTTTATATACGATTATCATGCCAAAAGTTTATTGGAAAATGATTGTTCTCATCATAAGCTTCAAATTCGTACCCTTTTTCTTTTAACCCTTTTATAATTGCTGGAACTGCCGCGACAGATTGTGGATGAATATCGTGCATTAAAACAATTTCCTTTGAAGACGTCGCACCTGCTAAGACATTTTGAACAATCTTTGCAGCTGCTACATCAACGGGTAATTTATTGTATTTCCAATCTAAAGAATCAATTGTCCAATCCCATACTTTCAAATTATTTCCTACCACTTCATTTCGAAGTGATTCATTTAAGCCAGGCATTGATCCATATGGTGGACGTGTTAATTTCGGTGTGTATCCAATAACATTTCTAATTAAAGATTGATCTTCTTTCATTTCCTTCACATATTCCTGATTGGTGTATAGCTTTTTAAAATCATGTGTCATACTATGCATGCCCACATAATTGTTTTCTACATGCTCTCGTTTCACTAAATCTGGGAACCTTTTCACATTATCGCCAATTAAAAAGAATGTTGCTTTCACATCATTTTTCTTTAGTACATCTAATAGATTAGCTGTATATTTTCCAGGTCCATCATCAAAAGTTAAATATGCAACTTTTCTTTCTTTACCATCAAAACGATTAGGTATCAATTTTTTTAATTCATTTTTAGGTAGACTGCTCACTTGCTGAACACTATTTGCCTCTTCCGCATTTACCAGCTTAGGATTCGTAATAGATTGAAACACGTAATACCCTATTGCTACTAAAGTAATAGCCAACAATACACTTATAATTCTCTTTTTCTTAAGCTTAATTTTCATATTATAATCTTCTTTCTATCTTAATAATAATCTGTATAGGTGAAAATTAGTGCCCTGCACTAGCGTTCATGGCATTTCCTATAATAGTCAGAACTACTGGAAATAATACTGGTCCTAAGGTAAGGACAATGTTTAAAATTATAATAAAACTATATAGTAAGCTATAATTTTTACTATTACGGTTTTCAAATACTAGGATGACTAATGTTATTATAGTAATTAAATGTAGTAATAAAATTATCAACCAATAATACATCATTATAGTAAGATTCCACTTTCCTAATAGTTGGTATGTTACCCCTATTATTATCCCTAATATAGTAGCATTAAAGGAAATAAACAAAGTTCTTTTTAGTATTTTAGGAAATGTTTTGTGATCCACAGTTTTATTATATAAACCGATTAAAATGCCCAAAGATAGATATGCCAGTAATAGCCCTACCCAATTCCAGATCCAATCTTGATCCCCCATTAAATTAAACAAAAGCGCAATGATCCCTCCTACTGCAAGAATCGAAGAGATCATAATACTATTTAAAGCTGATTTCATACTATTTTCACTTCCTTAAAAATTTTACAATACAGCATTGAAGTCTACTCTTAAGTTGTCCTTTACTTATTAGATTCCTTTTCATTAAAAATCTTGTATGGAAATCCCATCATATAATCCGGTCATCATACCTAATAGCATATACGGAGAATGGGTAGGCCCAGCAAAAATTACATGTACATGATCACATACCATAATTTTTAAACTGAATGAAACTCCACCAAATCCTATTCCACATGGTAGATATACAAATAGAGGATGCCATTCACCAACTTTTATTTGTATATCAATTATTCAGACGAGTATCAGCTACTGCATAACCTTAAAATAAATGCTTTGATTTTTCATCGTCAATCAAATAGCACATTTGATTCTTATTAACTTGTATTCTTCCTTCTTCTACTGCTTTACTATAGCCCGCTGTATATTTAAAAATAGTAACCCCTTTGTTTCTAATTAAATCTTTTTCCCATTTTTTCGCAGCTGCTGCCATATGTACATATGATGTTTTAAAATTAATAATAATTTATTATAATTAAGTATATATTAACAATATATTAAGTATAAGTAAATAAAATTAATAATAATTTAATTTTATTTACTTATTTAAAGGGGATTACATATATGAACGATATTAATGTTGGTCACAAAATTAGGGCATTTAGAAAAGGGGCCGGATTAACCAGTAAACGTTTAGCAGAGTTAGCTGATATAACACCTTCCATGTTAAGTCAGATTGAAAAAGGAATCACAAATCCTTCATTACAAACACTAAAATTAATTTCTGTAGCACTAAATATTCCATTGTTTAACTTTTTCTTAGAGGATACCAATACAGAAGAATTAGTTGTAAGAGCTAACCAAAGGAAAAAAATAACTTTTCCTGAAAGCGGCAATGTTTCATATGAGTTATTATCTCCTAATTTAGATGGAGCACTAGAATTGGCTTTAATGAATCTGTTCCCTGAAACTGCTTCATCTATGGAGCCTGTGGCACATAAAGGGGAAGAAATAGCATTTATTATGGAGGGACAAGTAAAACTATATCTAAATGATGAGGTTTTACTTCTCAATACAGGTGATAGTGTTAAAATCCCACCTTATACAAAGCATAAATGGGAAAACACTTCTTTAAACAAAGTCACTGTTATATTTGGGGTAACTCCACCATCTTTTTAATTTCAAATACTAGCGAAGAAAAGTTAGAGAAAATAATTCTCTAACTTTTCTTGTATACTTAATTTTATTTTAAGAAATTAAAAAACTTGTCTCCCAATTATATGAGATTAAAATCTAAACGATTAAAACTAATGAAATAGATCTTTTTAATTACATACTTAATTTATTTTTTAATGTCCAATATTTTTCTCCATTAGCTTCAAAAGAGAATTCTACCCATCCATTTGGATCTTCACGATAAATAAAGATGGTTGTTCCAGGGGTTACTGTACCAACTTTATTCTCCTCGACAGCTACATCTGGTCTACTTTTAATTTTTAAATTAAATGGATAAGGTACCTGGTAGTAAGCAGCTGATGATACAACATTTGAGCTTGAACCGTCTGCATACATTTTATATGGAATTTCATTCGATAACGCGTCGACATCTAATGTTTCAGGATTCTTTGGTAATTTTTTTGCATATGTATAGTCTTCTACATGAAACGGTTTAATACGTTCCATAATACCCGCAATTTTCTTAGCCCAGCCTTTATCTGATGCATATTTCACATTCATGCCAGTTAATGTTGGGCCGTTATAATACATACCACTTTCTTCTAAATATCTTTCTCGTACATAATTAGCGTTATAAGCAATGCTATCCCCGTAGCTTGGTAAATATTTTGCATATTTAAACGGATCTCCATCATATGCACGTAGACCGAATAGATTATGTTTTTGATATGCGATTTCTGATTTTCCGTATCCAGATTCTAAAATCGCATGCGCTGCTAAATAATGAGCACTCACGCCATATTGATTTTGCGCATTGATAAAATCTTGCCCATGTCCAACTAAAGGACTATCCGAGTGATATTTCGCAATAAAACTATCAATCTCTTGAGCTGTAATTTTCGAAGCCACTGTTAAATTTAAATCTTCATATGAGGTAGCAGTAATAACCTCTTTTTCATCGTTTAAATTTTGTTGTAACATATCTGTTTTTGCAGTAAGTTGAGCAGCTTCAGCACGTGTTATAAATCTATTTGGTTGCCAACCGTTCTCGGTACCATTAGAGATTTTTAAATCTATTAAAATATTGGCATATTTTTCTCCCCAATGCCCTTTTAAATCTTCAAATCTAACCTGATCATTATGATTTGGTGTGCTTTGTAGTTTATATGCATTTACTAGCATCGTAGCCATAGCAGCGCGAGTTACTTTTCCGGATGGATTGAAGATTCCATTACCTTCACCTTTAACAATCCCAGCTTTTTCAGCAGCAGCAATATAAGGAGTAGCCCAGTGGTTTTGTGAATCTGTAAAAGATGGTTTTGCATTAGGATCAATTTGTATACCTAAAACTTTTGTCATAATTTTTGTAGCCGAAGCTCTGTCTAATGAGTCATTTGAACCAAAAGTTCCATCTGGATAACCATTTAATACCTGTTTATCAACTAAATAATTAACGGATTTATCAGCCCATGTAGGAACATCAGGGAATTTATGAGTATCTGCTAAAATATTAGAAGAATAGGATAATATAGCTCCTGCAAGGATACCTGTTGCAATTAATTTGTGCTTCATTAAAATAAACACCTCTACCATTGTATTTATCAAATTGAGATTTTCTATTTTTATATTTACATGTTTGTCATAATAATGAAATCGTATTAACACGCATCCAATTTGATGTAACGAGTATAGTTACTTATATACACAAGTGTCAATGAATTTATTTTACAAAAATGAATAATTTTTACATTATTTTGTAATTGAATTATGTATAAATTTTGTAAAGGACCTTTTGATAGATTTTACCTGAATAAATCTCTTTAGTTGTTAATTTGCCAATCTTTCTTGTTTACTATTAATTAATTAAAAAAAGAATTTTTTTGTTTAAGAGCTACTTTAAAATCTTAAGTTGATGGATGTGTGAATGTACCGCTACTAAAATTCTTGCTTTTAAATCATTATTACTGTATTATATTTACGTATCAATATAAGGATTATATTATATAAAAAGGAATCAAATCTATAAGTAAGATTTAAATCCTTTTCGAAATCAAAAAGACTTTGTCAAAATCTAATATAATTTATGCTTGTCTTTTTAATATGTATCTAGTAAAAACATATTTTTTATCCATAGAATTCTGTTTTCAATGCTAGGAATTAGTGTTCTAAACAAGAAACCGTACAAAGTGATCTGAAAAACCTGAGAGATATTGTATGTAGTTTGCTCATCTCCAGGTACTACAATAAAAGAGCCTTACCTTTCTAGGCAAGACTCTACTAGTTTAGTTGTATACTATTTACATGATAACTAAGAAACAGAAAACATATAACACCAAATAACAGCACCCTATTACTCCTCCTACAGCTAATACCTGTTTAACCCAACTCTTAAATTTTTGATTACTGTAAATCGCTTGCACTCTTTCCATATTTCCTCCTATTAAGCAGAACCCTTAAAGACTCTCACCTCGCTATAGTACCATTAAAAAATGAATAATAGAGATCTAATGTATAAATATGCAATATTGCATACGAAAATGTATTGTTATAATTGTAAGCGCTTACTATAATAAGGTTATAAAGATTTATTACATCTTAATACGAAAAAGAGGAGAGAATAATATGGAAATCGCAATGGCAGTTTTAAAATTTATAGGTGGAGCAATCCCATTAATTCAAGAACTACTAAAAGCATTTATGTAAATTCACTATTTAGCAATTATTTATAAAAATTATTATACAAATGATCTATATATATAAAATGAATTGGTTTACAGATCATTTGCGTGATCAAGGTCCCTTTAACATGACTAAGGGGCCTTTTTAAAATTTTTAAATAATTAAGGTTACGTCACATCACGATCAAGTTAGCAAAATAAAATGAAACTTTAACTTGATGGTGATGGGGTAACAGTTGTGATTTAGAGATAAGATCAGATTATACAAAGTTTTGCACGTCAGCGATACTGAAAATAAACTTCGCCTTTAGTAGCAAGAATCCCCAATAAAGATAGTCAACTTGCCTATTTAGGAATAAGAGTGTCAATTTAAATGATGCATTCTGAAACACTACTCTTCTTCTAAAATAGCGTAATAATATTCATCCCACCATTCATTCCCATGTGGTATACACTTCCTGAAATAGCCTTCTCTTCTCATTCCAATCTTCTCCATTACTCGATATGATGGGGTATTTTGTGGTTGACATGTAGCTATAATCCTATGTAATTTCATTTCCTTAAAGCCATATTCCAATGTAGCTTGTGCTGCTTCAGAAGCATATCCTTTATTGAAATATTTAGGATTGAACACCCAACCAATCTCATATGTATGCTCACCAAAATATTTATGAAAAACTATATGACCAATCAGAATATCTTTATCAATTAATACTACAGGAAAGTTCTTAGCGTTTTCACCAATGTTTTCATTCACAAAGTTTCTTGTATTTTCTTCAGTAAAAACCCCTTCAGGTATGTATTTCATAACATTGATATCTGATGTATACTCATGAACAGCTTGCCAATCTTTGAACTCAAATTTCCGTATTAATAATCTTTCTGTTTTTATAAACATTTACTTTTCCCCCTCAAAAAATTGCAACTATATTTGAAATCCACATTTAACCCTTAAAACAAAAAGAACTTGTAGGACTCTCTACAAGTTCTTTTTAGTTTAAGGTGAATATACGAGCCAAACAAACTATCTTACAGATTGACTGTAGAAACTTTAGGGGTAATGCTTTGACAAATATATTATATAACAAATATTAACATCCACAGGATTTATTTTTGAAAATTATGTGAATTAAGAAAGGAAGTAGTTTTTTCTTAGCTATTATTATTATTAACTGACGGTATCATTATATTTCATTCTGCAACTTATTTAGAAGCGCTATGTACATTTCGAAGAAGTTCTTCAATAAGTTTTGTTTTTTCATTTACCTTTGTGGCATATTTGAAATCACCATAACAATATGGATACCTAAAATTATTTTTATTTCCACCACAAGTATACATCGCTGGATTTTGATCAACTTTCATCTTAGAAAACTTTTTGGCTGAATCCTCCGAGTGTTGTTTAACTTCTTGACTAGCAACAAAATCAATATAACCTGGCCCCATATTATAGCTTTGAATAATTGTATCCATGCTAACATCCTTGTCCGTTCCATATTTGTACATTTTAGCAAAGTGTTTTACCCCTTGTTCAATGCTCAAGCTTGTCTCTTGAATTTCATTTGGCTTTAATCCAAGTGATTCGGATGACTGCATAGGATCGTTTCCCTCACCTCTACTCTCTTGGTACATAATTCCTAATAAAACTGCTGTTTTCTCTCCTAAATTATATTTTTCTAATTCTTTCTTCAAGGTAGATTCATATTGCAATACACGTTTTTCGGTGGCTAGCGCTTTATTTTTTTGAATATTGGTTTTATGATTAAAATATAGCATTCCAAGTATTATTCCTAAGCCTAAAATACTAATAAGGAACACTTTTATAATTTGTTTTTTACTTGTATCCTTCATATATTCCTCCTCGTATAAAAAATTTAATTTTTCAAAGGTAATTGGTTATTTACAAACTATGTAATGAACATCTATCTCCCGCCCTTTTTAGACTCAAACATCAATACTTTAAGGTTTTAAGTTTAATATAAAAATTTAAAGATAAGGTAAAGATAAGATAAAGATAAGATAAAGGATATTTTTTAGCGTACTTTAAAAGATATTGCTACAAAGGGATATATGGGACAACTTGTTGATATGAATGGATTTAGTGATAATTGAAAGGTTATTGTACAAGTTATTAATTATGGAGACATCATTCCAGAAGATTTAATCCATCTTTTCAATATGCTTTATATAAAAACCACAACATAACATATAATAAAAAACGGCGAACCCTCCACCTAGGAGAATCCACCATCACAAATAACTGATTATTTCACACCAAGTTTTTTTGCTTTCTTAGGGATCCCGTCTTCCAGCACTTCCTCCCAAGCTGTTACACCTTGAATATGATGTGATTGCATTTGAAATAGGGCTTTGGGAAGCAGCAGCTGTTCAGCAAAATTTTGATAACTCAACCGCTACAGAAGCGATGAAACAATCCTTATACTCTGTATGGAAAACTGAGGAACTTGAACAATTATTTACCTATATGAAAGAACAAAAAGAAAAAGGAAAGCCACTCACATTAGCTGGTTTTGATATGAATTTGTTTTATAAATCTTCATTCCGCTCTTATGCAAAAGAATGGTTGCAAAAAGTAAATCCTGAAGTAAAGAGTGAATTTGATACAGCAGTGTCAGAGTTGATTGAACTGGATAGGTATTACAATAAAAATAAAACATATCCCTATGATCGGTTTAAAATGGAGATACAGCCCGTAATTAACAAGTTTGAAAAGGTTAGAATGTTTATTCAGAATCATAAATCTGAATTGATTCAAGTTACACCACATCCTACGTATGATGTGAAAGTCAGAGGTGGCATCTCCTCACCTAACCTGACAGACTATTCTTTTTATATCCGAGATCAAAAAATGGCACAAAACTTCGCATGGCTAATTGAAATGCAGTATGGAAACAAACTGGCCCCCTTTTAACAAGTAATAATTTGTTCTGCACCCATGTTGATAATTCTTCTGGTAATCGGAATGTAACGGAACCATGTTGCTCTTTTATAATGACATAGGGATTGCGGAATTCTTCTTGAATGCCGATTCCAATCACTTGATACAATTTCCTGCACTGACTCGGAAACAATATATTTGGAATGTCTAATGATTCAATTTCATGAAAAGAATGACGGAATCTCACATCCATTGCAAATACCATCACACCAACTCCCAGCTATACGTAAAACACAATTAGTATACCGATGAGATCTATGTTACGTGCAGAAATCCCCGTTTTCTCCCCAGACTTATCTACAAGAATAAAAAAGGAAACACAAGATATGTTCCCTTTTCACTATTTGTTTTCTACACTTTTAATTCCAATATTTCTAGATGCTGAATAGATCCGCCCCCTGGCAGGTAGACATCTTCCTCCTTCAGCAGGGATACGGAACTTTCCGTTTCTACTAGTGATGGAAGATTGCGCACGCCAAATAATAATACTTTTCCCCTATTGCCCAAATGACGTGGGGTATGCATGGAAATCGTAAGGTTGTTTATGCATGTAATTGTTCCTGTTCTTAAACATTTTCGGGTATCTATTTTTATTATGTTTTGCTTTTGTAGTATTTCTTATTTTTATTGTTTGATTGTTATGACTGGCACTTGCTCGTTTTCGGAAATTTCACTGTAACCATAATAAAGCAGAAAAAACAATAAAATAATTGTCCAAATAAATATAAACACTTTATAACTATACTTCATATGAAAAACCTCATTTTCCCTATATAAGTGAATGTACATACACCTTATAAATCCTATTACATAAATTATTGGATATTGCAGTAGTAGAGAATCATTAAGTATTAGAAATTGTTATTCATAAACACATCCAAGAAATCTTCAAAAAATATCATCTAGACATTTTAACATTTCATAAAAATGCACAGATAATATTTTTACGTTTAGCTAAGTAATGCTTATTATGTAATAAATCCTTATCTCTATTTCACCTTAATGTTTATATGTACAAGAGTCTGTGTAGCAACTAGGCTGTACTTTAAATATGTACTCAATTGTGTGTGGGAAAGGAAGCACATTTTATTTAAAGTTGTTACTTTGAACCCTTTAATTAGTTGGTAGTCTTCTTCATTCAGACAGAAAGGAAATTTAAAGTGTGCACGTATTTTCAACTCAGACTCTTTACTACACACACTCCTATACACATAAAACATCTATACCTTTCGTAACATTAAGGAAACAAAAGGAAATGATATAGAAATAATTATAACATTTCGTAACAAACCTGTAACACAAATGTAACACAATACATTTAATCGTACAATACTTTTTTAGCTAATTATCAACAAAGCATTGTTAATATCGTTCAAATTTAATAATGTTCCCATAAAGTAATACATATTGTTTGTGAAGTGTTTTTTTCAAAATATAACGAAACCTACCATGACGGAGGAATGTTAATTCAATTTAAGAATAAATGGATTGATACATTTCTAGCTTTTGTATCCCAATCATAGTATAGAGAGGATTATGGTTATCCAATAAATATATGTGAACATATACAAGCTAAGCCTTCTAAATAATTACTGTAACTAAAAAAACAAGTAATTATACTTGTTTTTTTAGTTTACTTTCCAATATCGCAACAGTTTTATGTGCTCTCTTTTCCTGTCTACATTATTGGATGCATATCTTACTAAAGATAGCTTCTTTTTTTATGATTCTATTGAAGTAATTAATTGCTGACGTTCTTTATCTCTATAAATTTTCATTTCATGTTTAAACTCGTAATTTCCTACTTCAAATCTAGCCCATTCCTTACTTGTCCAATATACTACATCTACATTTTCTCTTAAGATTGCAAAACACACATCCACTAATTCATCTTCGTAAAATGGAGCTTCTTTTGCTAATTCAAAAGCAAGCACTTTTGGATCCTTAGTTTTAATTTGAAGTTCCCTAGAGGTTTGCCCTAAATACTGCCATGGCGATGGTATTGATTGAACTTGGGCATCTCCCCTATCTTGAAACTGTGATGGAGAATAATTTGTTGAAGCAAATGTAGGTTTACTTACTCCTATTGCTGTTCCTAAAACAATAGAACCAATAATAAGTTTTTTAATCATTTTTTCAGCCCCTTTAATAATTTTGGATATGCTTCATTTTTATACCACGTTCACAGTCATGTAAATGAAGATAATTTGACAGAATTCTGCGTTTTCCTCGAAAAATGTATATTAATTACACACCTTAAATTTACTAAAAACAAAATTGTTGGTTAAGGCAAATTTTTTTGTCGTAAGTATACACTTTTTGTATAAAAATTAGTTTTTAAAATATTTGCATACTTATTGATAAAGCTTCCTGCCATACCTTATTCGAAGCCAATTTACCTCTACCTACTCACTTCGCATTCCTTGAAGAAGGAATCTTCTTGACTAAAACGATAAAAAAGTTGGGGATTCCCCCAACTTTTTTATACGTTTATTGTCTTATTAATCCTGTAGATGTAACCCGATATGTTCTTTTCTTTCCGATATATTCCTGTTTTCCATTCTCAAGGTTAGTTAAAGTCGCGCGTGTTTTTTCCTTTGCTGCTTCCCCTTCTATATGAGTAAATTCTATATAATCTCCCTCTTTTACAGGTACTGTTTGGGTTTCAGCATTTTGTTGTCTATTTCCCATAATTTCCTTATTGTACATAACGCTACCAGATGAGTTCTGGACTTTAATACTTGCATATGTGCTATTGAAATAAGAATGCGGTACACCAGCTTCTAATATTCGCTTTAAAACTTAGATATATTTAATATTTTTTTCACCACTATTATTAATCAAATTATAGTATTTTGTATTAAAATCTTATGATTTAGGACTAAATAAATTAATTGATCACACTATTTGACTCAGAATTGTTTACCAGAAAAACGTTATGTAAACTTTCTATTTGTCAATTAGACAAAATAGTTTATTTGCTGGTACCTTATCATTAGCTAGAAAGAGCCTACTAAAAAAACGTAGACTCCTTTAGGTATCTAAACATTACATATATTTCAAACGTAGATTCCTCTAACGTTAACACCTGCCCAATTCCAGCGTTGTTTACAAGGATATCAAATGTAGTATCACCTATATATTTTTGAAGAGATTGATCCATCATTGAATACAATTTATTAATGCCATTAAAAGTACTTAAGTCTGCACGAATCGCAAATGCGGAACCGCCATCTTTTTTAATTTTATCCACTACACTTTCTGCTTCTTCTTTTCTTTTGCTATAGTGAACAACGACTAACGCACCAGCCTGTGCCAAATGTAAGGCAATACTTCGACCTATCCCTCTACTAGCCCCTGTTACTAATGCAATTTTCCCCTTCAATTTATTCATCTCATCATCCCCTTGTTTAAAAAAATCTACTTAGTTATATCACAAGATACCCTTTGAAATGTTGCTCACTAATTTGATATCCATAAAACCAAAAGGCCCACTCATAATTATAAGAGTCGGCCTTTTCACTTCACATATTCATTAGCTTTACATACAGCATCCCTAACTGTTATGTACTTTGTACTAAGTATAATAAAGACTCTAAATGGTATTATAGGTAAAGCCAACTTAAACTAAAGTTAATTCATATACATTTTGCTTAGAGTCTCTGCCTTTAAACAGTTCGTTTAGGATTCTCTGCATATATTCAATAAAATTTCAGCAATGCCTGTATTTTTCATCTTTCATATTTTTCTTTGTTAGCTATGAGTATACTTAAAAAACTAAAAACTATTTGATAATCTTTTAGAATCTAACTTTCTTTTAATACTATTTGCTATTTCTTCAATATTTTCATTTAGAAAGAAATGATTACCTTCAAAAGAATGAAAAGTACACGTTTTACTTGTGTATCGTTCCCATTTTATTACTTGATCATATGTAGTAAATTCATCATTTTCCCCATTAAATATAAGAAAATCAATATCACATGGTTGTGTATTTTTGTCATGAATATACGTCTCAACGATTTTAAAATCTGCTCTTAGAATAGGGAGAAAAATCTCCATTAATTCTTCTGATTGCAGTACCCCAGATGGTGTACCTCCCATTGCAATAACTTCTCTTTTAAATTGCTCATTAGAAAGATTATGTCGGATATTTTTTATTTTACTATTTGGATGATTTCTACCGGACAAAACAAGAAATTCAGGCGATACGTTTTTAGAATCTTTTATTTTTCTGGCTAATTCATAGGCGATCAAACTTCCCATGCTATGCCCGAATAGAATGTAGGGCGAATCATCTATCTGCATAACTATTTTATTGTAGACATCATTTACTGCCTCTTCCATACTTTGGTACAAGTTTTCTTCAATTCTATATCCTCTACCAGCTAACTCTATCGGGACTACCTCAATATATGGATTAAAGTGATTTTTCCATTTTGCGTAACTAAACACAGATCCCCCAGCATGTGGAAAGCAAAAAAGTTTAGTCTTCTGCATTGATTTTCTCCTTACTTTCAAATTTGTATATATTTTGGCAAATTGCATAAATGTCTTTAATTATTATCTCTTGCGGAAATTCATCCCTTGTTGCACAAGCAGATAACTTATAATTTGGATCAATGTTATATTGTTTAAAGTAAAAGTTTTTAGGTATATTCTTGTATGAAATTAAAGTTCGTGATTCTTTTTTTATAGAGAATGAATTTAATGGGGTATAAAGCCCTTTTCCAATCGTTTTTATATAGCTTTCTTTTAATGTCCATAAATCAAAAAAACAATTAATTTGTTCATCAGAATTCATATTAGATATATCATAAAATTCATCCGCTGAAAAAAATTCTTTTGCTAATTTAAGAGCCTCTATCTCTGAAATCTTTTCTATATCAATACCCACATTAAAATTAGCAGTAGTACAAACCACCCATTCTCCTGAATGTGACAGATTAAAATGAAAGTCAGAAAAATTTTCAACAAAAGGTTTTCCATACTCATTATATTTAAATCTAATTTCTTCATTATTAATTTTATACTTTTGGCAGATTAGAGATCGGATTAGTAAATCCCCTATCAGGGTCCTATTAACGTCGCATGAATTTAATAAACGCTTCATTCGTTCTTTCTTCTCATTTGAAACTAAGTTACTAAGTTGCTTAAACAAATGACTTTCAATATTCTTTGGTATTTTCACAGCTTGAATTTGTATGATAAATCACTTCCTTTTTTTAAGAATTACTTCATATATGAACGTTACATAAATTCAAATTCACATTACTAAATTGCATATACAATAGGAAAGGTGCATATTTACATATCAATGAAAATATGCACCTTTCCTCAGTAATATCATCAGGCATTCGCTTCTATTACAAAGATTTCTATGTCTCTACCAATTACTTTTTACATTATCCCCTTAAAAAGTAATGCTCTTAATATATTCATTATTCCCTACACTTGATATGCAGGTATTGGTCTCCCCTTTTCGTTCATAGCGTTGCATCTTTTATACTCTCTACTTTTCCGTTAATAAAATGGATCTTTCTTTTATTCCTTCAAAATCATTTAGTAGATACATAGCTATTTTTTCAACTGCAGGTGAATCCACTATTTCTTCATGTGATCCAGGGACTGAATACCTATTTACTCTACCTTTTAATAAAGGTCCCCAATCTGTAAACAACTCTTTTCCTTCCTCAGCACTAAAGTAGAGAACTTCTCCAGAGTATGGTATTAAATCATGCTCTGCCATTAAGTTCAGGCATTTCCTATGAGCATTGATAACTTGCTTCAAATTCATAAGATCTGCATCAGGCGGGAGTACTCCCTCCATAATTAGTCGCTCTACAAGCATATCTTGTTCATGGAAGAGGCCTTCCCCCTGCTCAGTAAGATCTCTAGGAATGAAATGTTCAGATATATATGAGAGCATATCCTCCCTTGTTTTACGATCTTGCTCTGAAGGTACTTTAGTATCCATTAGTATCAACAACTCAACTTCCTCACCTTGATTCTTTAGCACAGTTGCGATTTCATAAGCAATTGCACCGCCTAAAGACCATCCTCCAAGACGATATGGGCCTTCTGGCTGAACACGTTTGATTTCTTCAATGTAAAGTTGAATTAGTTCCGGCAAGGTCAATTCATCAATTTCTCCCTTTTCTATAAGAGGATTCTGTAAACCATAAAATGAACAATGGTTCTTAAGTAATCTTGCTAGTTGAATGTAACAGAATACATTCCCCATAAACGGATGAACACAGAAGAAAGGGCTTTTTTCTGATTCTTGTAGTGGAACTAGCGCTGCTACTGATTTCGTCATATCATGCTTATCACGAATAAGGCATGCGATTCCTTCCAATGTTGGATTCTTAATCAATGTTGAAACCTTAATCTCTTTTCCAAACTTCTCCCTAATTTTTGAAACTAATTTAATTACAAGGAGAGAGTGTCCTCCTCTATTAAAGAAATCATCATTTACATAGACATCTTCTATCTGTAACACATCCTGCCAGATTTTAATCAACTGATATTCAATTTCATCCCTTGGAATGATTGGTGTAGAGAAGTTATTTTCTCTATGAATAGTTAAATTGTTCAATGCCTTTCGATCAACTTTGCCATTCGTTGTAAGAGGAATCTCGTCTACCTTAATAAAGTGTGCGGGAACCATATAATTTGGTACTTGTGTCTTGAGATACTCACGCCACTCATGCATACTACCATCTCCAACTACATAAGCAACCAATCTCTGCTCTCCTAATTTATCCTCTGTTGCCAAAACTACTGCTTCTTTTACCAATGGATGCCTCTCTATACTCGCTTCAATCTCTTCAAGTTCAATACGAAAGCCCCTAATTTTCACTTGATTATCAATTCTTCTCAAGTAATCTAAATTACCATCAGGTAAATAACGAACCAAATCTCCCGTACGATATAAACGCTCTTCTTCATTAAATGGATGACAGATGAATCGCTCTGCTGTTAATTCTGGGCGATTCAAGTATTCTCTCGCTATACCTGCACCCCCAATATATAGCTCACCTGTTACACCAACTGGAACAGGTAACAAATTTTTATCCAATACATAAGTTTGAACGTTCGGCAACGGACGTCCAATTGTTACTCTCTTACTATCTTTTTTGATATGATAGCATGTTGCATCAACCGTACATTCTGTAGGACCGTATACGTTATAAAAATCAATCTTTTCAGTCTCTACTAGCTGTTCCCATAATGACGGCATGATTGCTTCACCACCGACCAATATCTTGCTTGGTACATGAACATCAGCACTTATTTCTAGCAATCCTCCATCTATTAGTAATTGAAGTAATGAAGGTGTCATATCAAACATTTCCAATTTATTCTCCCTAATATAGGACACAAATTGTTCTGGATTAGTGCGAACTTCACTTGGAATAATATATAAACTTGAACCATAAAGCAGCATTTGTAATTGCTGAATAGATACATCAAAGGCAATTGATGCATTCAAACCAACGCGCATATTACTAGGTATCTCATGTGAGAAAACTTCTTTTTGTAAACCATATGATAGGTTTATTACAGAATGGTGCTGTACTAAAGCTCCCTTTGGATTCCCTGTCGAACCAGAAGTGTAGATAACATACGCTAAGTTTTCCCCTGTTACCTCACATATTGGTGAAAGTTTGCTTTCTTGAGAAAGCATTGCTTGGTCCCTATCTAGGCAAACTGTCTTAATGTCTTTAGGAATCCAGCCTAGTAATACTTCATTTGTAACTAACACTTTAATTCCTGTGTCTTCTAAAATATATTGTAGGCGGCTTTCCGGATTCGATGGATCTAATGGAACATAGGCTGCTCCGGCCTTCCAAATTCCCATGAGACCAACAACCATCTCAACTGAACGCTCAAAGCAAAGGCCAACTAATGACTCTGTCCCAATTCCACATTTCTGTAAATGATGGGCTAATTGGTTAGCTCTTTCATTCAGCTCTCGATATGTTAGTTGCTGTTTTTCATCTACCACTGCCAACGCGTCAGGCGTACGATTTACTTGCTCTTCGAATAGTTGATGGATTGCATTCTCACGTGGATAGGATATAGTATTATTATTCCATTCTTCCA
Source organism: Bacillus sp. JAS24-2 (assembly GCF_008274905.1). NCBI lineage: Bacteria > Bacillati > Bacillota > Bacilli > Caryophanales > Bacillaceae > Bacillus > Bacillus sp. JAS24-2. The sequence goes on along the minus strand of NZ_CP031068.1, from coordinate 2,259,958 downwards.
ATAGCTTTCTTTGTTCAGCTTCCGTAATATATACTAGCTCCGATAGATTTTGATCAATGTTTTTGAGCATTTGCATTAACACTTTGTGTAAATGACCCAGCATTCGTTCAATGGTTACTCTATTAAACTTACTACGGTCATACATTAACTTTAACGATAACTGGATTCCTGGAACTACAGCTAACCCTAATGGGTAGTGGGTTTGTTCTACCCCTTCCAATTCACCAATTTCCAGATTTTCTGAAGACTCCTCTTTCACTGGATAATTTTCAAACACATATAAACTATTGAACAGCGGTATTCCTCTAGGAACTTCACTCCACCCCTGAATCTCTGTCAAAGAAGCATACTCATATTGTCTTCTTTCTATCTCTTCCTCTTGTATCTTCTGCAACCAATCTATTAATTTTATATCATCCATCAATTGAATTCGCGTCGGTGACGTTGTAATGAAAGGACCTACGATGTTTTCAACATCAATAATCTCCGTAGAACGCCCTGAGCTTGTTACACCAAAAACAATGTCATTTTCTCCACTATATCGGCTCATGAGATATGCCCATGCACCTTGAATTACTGTACTCAAAGTAAGTTTATTGCGTTTCGCCCATCCTTGTAACGCTTGAGTCTGCTCTTCTGATAAATACGTAACCTTCTCTGTGTAACCTTTTTCTTCCTCTTTACTTTCTAAGCCCAGCAAAGTTGGCGCAGTAAAACCTTTTAGCTTCTCTCTCCAGAATTGTTCCGCCTGCTCCTTATCTTGCTCTCTTAACCATTGGATATATTTCTTATATGGTGAGGACTTAGGTAACTTCACAGCTTCTCCATTCATTCTCTTCTGATAGACTGTAAGTAATTCATTAAATACTAATGGTAAACTCCATCCATCCAGTAAAATATGGTGATGGGTCCAAACAATCCGATATTCTTCCTCACCTTCTTGAATGACTGTTACCCGCATCAATGGTGCTTCATCAAATTGGAAGGCTTGTTTTCGATCTAATGCCAAAAAGACTTTTCTTTTTTCCTCTATCTCTTCACTTGTCATTGTACGCCAGTCTTCTTTATTCACTTTAAATGGGATATTTTCATACACCACTTGTACAGGTTCTTCAATTTCGTCCCATACAAATGCTGTACGAAAAATTTCATGCCGCTGAATTACAGATTTCCACGCCTGCTCAAATGTAGGAATATTCATTTTTCCTCGAATCATAAAACTCAATTGCACTATATACGGTGCAACATGTTCATCCCCTTGGTCATGCAATGTGTGGAAAATCATACCTTCTTGCAAAGGTGATAGTGGATATAAATCAGTAATCTGATTGTTCTTTCCGCGATGCATTTTGTTTAGTACATTTGTCAAACCTTCTTGGCTAAGATTAGCCATTGCAAAATCCGAAATGGTCAGTGCAGATTCTCTATCTGAAAATTGAATCAATGTACTCAGTTGATATAGCATATTCTGTGCAATACTTTGAATCGTTGATTTGGCAAATTGTCCAACATTGTATACCCAAGTGAATTGAAGTTTTCCATCCGTTACAACCCCAATTACATCAATTACATGCGATCGCTTGGAACCGGCAGCATGATCTAAACGCTTAAATTCGTTCTCCGGAATAAACATTGCATCGCTAGAAAACATTTGGTCAAATTGTCCAAGATAGTTAAAACTAATAGACGGTGTATATTGGGAGCTTAATTGCTCACACATTGTTGCGTTCATGTAACGCAACACCCCATAATCAACACCCTTATTAGGAATTTTGCGAACTTGTTCTTTAACTGCTTTTAATGCTTCAATTGGCGTATTAGCACTAGTAATATTTAAATGAACTGGGTAAATACTTGTAAACCATCCCACAGTTCTCGATAAATCAACATCTTCAATAATCTCTTCTCGACCATGTCCCTCTAAATCTACGCTCAATATCGGCTGCCCCGTACATGCTGCCGTAGCTTGTACTAATGCTGCTAATAATACTTCATTGATTTGGACACGGTGAGTGCTTAAAGTCTCTTGCAATAACATACGGGTCTCATTCTCATTTAACACCACAGTAATTTCCTCAGTTACTGCGCTTACTGGATTACTTATAGTACCATCTACCGGCAATTTAACTACGTCTTGTTCAGCCTGCTCCTCCCAGTAATGTAGCACTTCTTTTGATAGGCCAGTTTCAGCGTAATGATGTAATTTCTCCGACCATTCTTTAAAAGATGTACTCTTCATAGGTAATTGAATTTTCTGCCCTTGGACTACTTGCGTATATGCTGTTTGCAAATCTTCCAATAAAATTCGCCAAGAAACACCATCCACGGCTAAATGATGAATTGTCCAAAATAATCGGCCAGCGTGCTCACCTTCATCAAAATACACCATTCTCATTAGCGGACCATCATGTAAATTCAAACTTTCTTGTGCAATATTAATCTCTTTTTGAATAACCTGATGCCAATCAGCTTCCGGCACTTCGTCTAATGAAATGACAGTAAGCATCAATTGTTCTTCTATTCCTTCATTCCACTGTTTCCAAACCCCATTAGGTAAACGTTCATATCTTAAACGCAGAGCATCATGATGAAGTAGAAGGTTACCTGCCGCCTTTTCCAGTGATCCTATGTCCAATTTCTCTTTCGTTCTAAAGAACATGGATTGATTCCAATGATGTGGGTTAGGATGATTTTGTGCAAAAAACCTTTGCTGAATAGGTGTAAGTATCGTCTCTCCAGTTATAATTCCCTGTTCAGCTTGTACACCTTGTTCTTCTTTGACTACTTGCGCCAACTCAGCAATTGTTTGGTGTTCAAATATTTGTTTTGGTGTCAATTGTAAACCAACTTGCTTCGCGCGCGAGACAATCTGAATGCTAAGAATTGAATCTCCACCAATTTCAAAGAAGTTATCATTCATACCAATACGTTTTGAACCTAGCACACGTTCCCAAATGATAGAAAGCTTATGTTCACGTTCATTTCTTGGGGCCACGTATCCTTCTTGTGTTCCTTGATAATCTGGTATAGGTAACGATTTCCGATCAATCTTTCCATTTATGGTTAGCGGTAATTCTTTCATTTCGACAAAGTAGGAAGGTATCATATGGATTGGCAGTTTTGTTTTAAGATACTCTCGCCATTCTTCTAAACTGCCTTCGCCCACTACATAAGCTACCAGCCTCTTATCTCCCGACTGATTTTCCCTAACCATTACAACTGCCTCTTTTACTAAGTCATGCTCTTGTAAAGTCGACTCAATCTCTCCAAGTTCAATTCGAAATCCTCTAATCTTCACTTGATTATCCATTCTTCCTAAGTAGTCTATATTACCATCAGGAAGATATCTCACTAGATCACCTGTTCTATATAACCTCTCGCCTTCTTTGAATGGATGAGAAATAAATCGTTCGGATGTTAACTCTGGACGATTCAAGTACCCCCTTGCTAGACCTGCTCCTCCGATATAAAGTTCCCCCATTACACCAACTGGAACTGACAACCTATTTCTATCTAATACATAAGTTTGGATGTTAGGCAATGGACGTCCAATTGTTACTCTCTTACTACCTTTCTTGATATGATAGCATGTTGCATCAACCGTACATTCTGTAGGACCATATACATTATAAAACTGGATTTTATCAGTCTCTACTAGCTGTTCCCATAATGACGGCATAATTGCTTCACCACCAACCAGTACCTTACTTGGAACATGAACGCCATCGCACGTTTCTAACAATCCGACATCTATAAGTAATTGAAGCAATGAAGGTGTTATATCAAAGATTTCTAACTTGTTCTCCCTAATATAAGCTACAAACTGCTCCGGATCACTTCGTACTTCGCTTGGAATAATATACAAACTTGAACCATAAAGCAGCATTTGTAATTGCTGGATAGATGCATCAAAGGCAATTGACGCATTTAAACCGACATGCATGTTAGATGGTATCTCATGTTCGAAAACCTCTTTTTGTAAACCATACGACAAGTTTAGTACAGAATGATGCTGTATCGAGACACCCTTTGGATTCCCCGTTGATCCTGAAGTATAGATAACATACGCTAAGTCTTCTCCTGTTACTTCACATTTTGGTGAAAGAATGCTTTCTTGTGAAATCATTATTTGATCCCTGTCTAGACAAACTATCTTGATTTCTTTAGGTATCCAATCTTCCAATGACTCGTTCGTAACTAATACTTGAATTCCAGTGTCCTCCAAAATATATCGTAGGCGACTTTCTGGATATGATGGATCCAATGGAACATAGGCTGCTCCAGCCTTCCAGATCCCCATAATACTAACAATCATCTCAACTGAACGCTCAAAGCAAATTCCAACTAATGATTCAGTCCCAATCCCACATTGCTGAAGATAGTGGGCCAATTGATTAGCTTTTTCATTCAGCTCTCGATATGTTAACTGCTGTTTTTCATCTACCACTGCTACCGCATCAGGTGTACGATTTACTCGCTCTTCAAACAGCTGATGAATCGTACTTTCCTGTGGATATGCTACAGTATTATTATTCCACTCCTCCAACTGTTTTTGCTGTAATCCTGATAATATAGGCAACTTAGCTAATGATTTATCAGGATTCTCCACGATTACATTCAACCAGTTCCCAAAATGTTCAGCCATGGATTCAATAGTTAAGCTGTCAAATAAATCAGTTCTATAAACAAAAGTAAGTAATAAACCCTCTTCCACTTCTGCAGCAGTTAAACTTAAATCAAACTTAGCGATCGGAGCATTACTTTCCATTACTTCTATATTTCTTCCATGTAGTTCTGGTAGCTTCTGTCCCGTATTTTGCAAAGTAAACATGGTTTGAAAAATCGGAGAATGGCTTGTATTTCGTTCAGGTTGGATAACCTCTACAATTTTCTCAAACGGAACATCTTGATACTCATACGCCTTCAATGCTTTTATCCGTACTTGAGATAACAACTCTTGAAATGCCGGTGCATTACTTAAATCAGCTCGATAAACCAAAGTGTTGACAAAGAAACCAATTAGCCCCTCAATTTCTCGATAATTTCGATTTGCAATTGGGCTACCAACAATAATATCCGTTTGTCCCGTATAACGAGCAAGGAAACTTTGATACGATGCCAATAAGGTCATGAAAAGTGTGGCCCCTTCTTGACGACTTAGTTCGTTTAATTTATCCAGTAATGAGCGTGACAACAAAACATTATGAGTTAATCCATGATGGGTTTGCACTGGCGGACGCGGACGATCCATTGGCAACATTAAGACTGGTAACTCACCAGATAATTCTTCCTTCCAATATGCAAGCTGTTGATATAGTACTTCATCTTTCAACCAGTCTCTTTGCCACTGAGCAAAATCGGCATATTGAACTGGTAGTGGTTGCAGCTCTGCTTGTTTTTCACCAATCGCATTCTCATAAAATGCCATCCATTCTTGAAGCAAGATTTCCATCGACCACCCATCCGAGATAATATGATGCATATTACACAGAAGAACCCATTCTTCTTCTGAAATTCTTATGAGTTTCCCACGGAATAATGGCCCTTGTTCTAAATCAAATGGAGATTCGACTTCAGTTTGAATCCATTGCTCCAACTTTCTTTCTCGCTCCTCTAATGAAAGCTTAGTTAAGTCCATTTGCAGAAGCGGACGGAAAACGTACGGTTGAATCTGCTGCACAGGATGGCCATCCTCTTCATAAAATACAGTCCGCAAAGATTCATGACGCTCTATCAACTGATTCCATCCCAACTCCAATGCCTCAGGTAACCAATTCCCTGTAAGACGGCATACCATTGGCATATTATAAAGTGCACTATTAGGTGCAAATTGATCAATAAACCATAAGCGCTGTTGGGCATAAGATAGTGGAATATTATTTCCACGTTCCATCGGCACCAATGGTGGAATTTCTCGTTTTTCATTCCCCTTACGTAACTGATCCATTCGTTTCGCTAATGCCTCGATCGTTGAATATTCGAACAGTTCACGTACTGGCAATTTGATTTGAAAGACTTCCTGTAAGCGTGAGACCACTTGTGTAGCAAGTAGAGAGTGACCACCAAGCTCAAAGAAAGAATCCTGAACACCAATGTCTCCTATTCCTAGCACTTGACTCCACACTGAAGCGATAAGTTCTTCCAGCGGAGTTCTTGGGTATACAGTATTTTCAGCGGATTGTTCACTAAGTATAGGCAATGCCTTCAAATCAAGTTTTCCATTCGGTGTAAGTGATAAAAATTCCATCTCAATAAAGTTTGTTGGAACCATGTAATTTGGTAAATGTGTTTGTAGATGTTCTCGCCATTCATGGACACTTCCTTCACCAACTACATAAGCTACTAATCTCTTATCACCTTGATTATCCTCTCGTACCAATACAACTGCTTCTTTCACAGAAGAATGTGCCTGCAAAACAGCTTCTATTTCTCCCAATTCAATCCGGAAACCACGAATTTTTACTTGGTCATCTATACGTCCATGGAACTGGAGATTACCATCAGAAAGATAACTTGCTTTGTCTCCTGTATAATAGAGACGTTCTCCTGACTTGAAAGGATGTGGAATAAATTTTTCCTTTGTAAGATCCGGACGATTAGCATATCCACGTGCAAGACTCTTCCCTCCAATATAGAGATCTCCAATTACGCCAATTGGTACTAGCTGAAGATGAGAATCTAACACATAAACTTCTGTATTTGCAATCGGTCGACCAATCGATGGCGTACCTGTTGTCACTCCTACAGGTACATAACAATCTGTGGTAACAACGGTATTTTCCGATGGACCATACTGATTAATTACCGCAAAAGGAATATCGTTAGATGGGTACTGCGTTAATTGATCCCCACCAGTAATGATAAAACGAAGATCCGTTTTATCTGGCCAAGATAATTTCAAGAGCCTTTCCAGAATAGGCGTAGGTGCAAAGCTAGCTGTTATTCGTGAATCAATGAGCCAGTCCCTTAGTGCTTCTGGATTAATTCTCAGTTCCTCTGTTGACAAGTAGAGTGCTGCGCCAGCAGTTAGATACGGCCAGATCTCCTGGACAGCCGAATCAAAAGCAACCCCTGCAATCTGAGTCGCACGATCCTCTGCTGAAATATGATAAACTTCCTGATGCCAAGAAACCATATTCATTAATGAGCGATATTCAACCATTACACCCTTCGGTTTTCCTGTAGAACCAGAGGTATAAACAATATAGGCTAAGTTCTCTGGATTTATTTGACGTGTAGGTGCGATTACGCTTTCCACCGTTAATTCTTCTAACCTCACCATTTCGACGTGTGCGAAATGTCCGTCTTGTCCTTCCGCCGTCACTACAAATTGAATTCCTGCATCTTCAATCATGTATTCTAACCTTGATTTTGGATACAACGGATCTAAAACGACATAAGCTCCACCAGCTTTTAAAATGCCTAGTAAACTTACCATCAGCTCAGCTGATCTCGGAAGATAAACCCCTACCACTGACTCTGGGGCTACTCCCTTTCGCTGTAAAACATTTGCCAACTGATTTGCTTGTGTATCCAATTCACCATAAGTCCACTGTTTTGTTTGATCAACTATCGCAATCGCATCAGGACGCCTTGCTACTTGCTCCTCAAATTTGTCGCAAATAAGACCCTGATGAGACATTTCTATTACAGTGTCATTCCATGTTTCTAATAACAAAGTACACTCGGTTTCTGATAGCATGCTCAGGTTATGCAACGGATTTTGTGGGCGATGAGAAACTTCATGTAGCCATTTCTCAAAGTGTCCTGCCATCCGTTCAATAGTAGTAGCATTGAATAAATCCTTATTGTACTCAAAAGTAAAAAGTAATCCCTCTTCCGTCTCAACTGCCATTACACTTAAATCAAACTTTGCAATTGGACTGTGGCTTTCTATCATTTCAATACTTCTACTAGATAACACCGGTAACTCTTGTTTCATATTTTGCAAGATGAACATAGTCTGGAAGATTGGCGAATGACTTGTACTTCGCTCCGGTTGCACAACTTCTACAATTTTTTCAAATGGAATATCTTGATATTCATACGCCTTCAATGCCTTTTGACGAACCTGATACAGTACATCTTGAAATGTCGGTCTACCACTCAAATTAGCTCGATAAACCAGCGTGTTAACGAAGAAACCAATTAGTCCTTCAATTTCTCTATAATTCCGATTCGCAATTGGGCTTCCGACCAGAATATCTTCTTGTCCCGTATAACGAGATAGAAAACTTTGATATGCAGCTAAAAGCGTCATGAAGAGCGTAGCCCCTTCTTTTCGACTAAGTTCATTCAATTTATCATGTAGCGTGCTTGGCAGAACCATAGTGTATGTCGATCCGTGATGAGTTTGTATTGCGGGACGCGGGCGATCCACAGGAAGTTGGAGTACAGGAAGCTCCCCAGACAATTCTTCCCTCCAATATTGGAGTTGTTGATCAAGCACCTCCTCCTTTAGCCATCCTTTTTGCCACTGAGCAAAGTCGGCATATTGAACCGGTAATGGTTCAAGTTCCGCTACCTTTCCATCCGTTGCTTTCTCATAAAATGCCATCCATTCTTCAAGTAGGATTCCCATTGACCATCCATCTGAAATGATATGATGTAGAGTACAAAGGAGTATCCATTCTTCCTCTCCCACGTGCAAAATACTTGTCCTGATTAATGGACCCTCTGTTAAAACAAATGGCACTTCTGTTTCTTGTTGAATTAAACGTTTAACTTCTTCTTCTCGGTCTTCAGGAGAAAGCATAGTTAAATCCGTTTTCGGAATTGATTGAAAAGCATACGGTTCAATTTGCTGTACGGGTTGACCATTCACTTCTTGAAAGACCGTCCGCAGTGATTCATGACGTTCTATTAGTTGATTCCATCCCGTTTCCAATGCTTCAAGTAGCCAATTCCCTGTAAGACGGCATACCATTGGCATATTGTAAAGGGCACTATTAGGTGTAAATTGATCAATAAACCATAAACGTTGTTGGGCATAAGATAGTGGAATAGCTTCTCCTCGTTTCATTGGTATTAGTGGCGGAATCTCTCGTTTTTTATCTCCTTTACGTAACTGTTCTAATCGCTTTGCCAGTGACTCCACCGTTGTATATTCAAATAGTTCACGTACTGGTAATTCGATTTGAAAAATTCCCTGTAAACGTGACACTACTTGAGTAGCTAGTAGTGAATGACCACCGATTTCAAAAAAGGAATCCTGAACACTAATATTTTTTATTCCTAACACTTGGCTCCAAACGGAAACGATGAGCTCCTCCACTGGTGTTCGTGATGAAGTAATATCTTCACTTATGAACTGTTCTTCTAATTCCAATAATGCTTTCCGATTCACTTTACCATTTGGAGTGAGTGGCATACCTTCAATTTGGAAAAAGTATGCGGGAACCATATAATGTGGTAATTGCTTCTTGAGATATTCACGCCACTCCCCAGTATCCCCTTCACCCACTACATAAGCTACTAACTGCTTATCTCCTGGTCGATCTTCCTTCACCAACACGACTGCCTCTTTTACAGATGAGTGATCATGTAAAGCTGCTTCAATTTCTCCCAATTCAATTCGGAATCCTCTAATTTTAACTTGGTTATCTACTCTTCCAATATATTCCAAGTTACGATCATTCATATATCTCACCAAGTCACCCGTTCGATATAATCGTTCCCCGTCCTTAAAAGGATGCGGAATAAAACGTTCAGTAGTTAAATCCGGTCGATTGAAGTAGCCACGTGCCAATCCTACTCCTCCAAGGTAAAGTTCCCCTGCCACACCAATCGGGACCACTTGTTGATATTGATCTAACACATACAACTCTGTATTATCAATCGGACGACCAATCGGAATAAGCATTGCTTCTTTTTCTAAATCACAATCGTAATAAGTCACATCCACAGTCGCTTCAGTAGGACCATACAAGTTAATTAACTTTGTTTGCTGAACATTGTAAAAGATCCCCTTAAACCGGCGAACCTGCTCAGTGTTTAACGCTTCTCCACTAGTAAAAACTTGAATTAAAGACGATACATCCCTTTTCGAATTATATAGTTCCATATAATCTAAGAAAGTAGATAACATCGACGGAACAAAGTGCATGGTGGACACGCGATATCGTTCAATATACTCCTCAATCACCGCAGGATCTTTCTCTCCTCCTGGTGGAAGTAAACAAACACGTGCTCCTACAAATGACCACCAAAATAATTCCCATACAGAAACATCAAATGAAAACGGTGTCTTTTGTAGGATTGTATCCTCCTCGGACAATGGGTATTTTTTCTGCATCCACTGTAGGCGGTTGATAACGGAATGATGTTCAATCATTACCCCCTTTGGATTTCCCGTCGAACCCGAAGTGTATATAATATAGGCTAAGTTATTTGCTGTTACTCCACTTACCGGAGCTAAATTACTCTCTTTAGAAATCATCACTTGATCCCGGTCTAAACAAATTGCTTGAATATCTTTAGGTAACCAGTCCTGTAGTGCCTCTTTTGTTAACAGCGCTTGAATTTGTGAATTCTCCAAAATATATCTCAGGCGGTTTTCAGGATAACTTGGGTCCAGTGGGACATAAGCCCCACCTGCCTTCAAAATCCCAAAGAGACCGATAATCATATCAGGAGAACGTTCAATACATATACCAACCAATGATTCAGGTCCGATACCTCGTTTTTGTAGAAAATGTGCCAATTGATTCGATTTTTCATTTAGTTCTTGATACGTTAGCTTTCCACCCTCATAAACTACCGCCACTGCATCAGGCGTCCGTGCAACTTGCTGCTCAAATAGCTCATGAATCATACAATCATGACCATAAACTACGTCCGTATCATTCCATTCTTCTAGGAGTTGATTTTGCTCAGTATCCGATAGCATTGACAGCTTTGTATATGATTCATCTGGATGATACGTGATTTCATTTAGCCAGTTCTCAAAATGTCCTGCCATACGTGCAATGGTACTACTATCAAATAAATCCGTGTTGTATTCAAATGAGACGAATAGACCTTCTTCCACTTCATAGGCAGTTAAGCTCAAATCAAATTTAGCAATAGACATATTACTTTCTACCATTTCAATACTTCTATCAGGCAAATCTAGTCGTTCTTGTTTTATATTCTGTAGCGTAAACATGGTCTGAAATATAGGGGAATGACTCATGCTTCGTTCAGGTTGCACGGCTTCTACCACTTTTTCAAATGGTATATCTTGATATTCGTAAGCTTTTAACGCCTTTTTCTTTGTTTGGTTCAAAATCTCCCGAAAAGTAGGGGTGCCACTCAAATCTGATCGATAAACCAACGTATTAACAAAGAAACCAATTAATCCTTCTACTCCCTTATGGTTCCGATTTGCAATCGGGCTACCAACTAGAATATCTTTTTGTCCCGTATAACGAGCAAGAAAGCTCTGGTATGCGGCCATTAAAGTCATAAATAAAGTAGATCCTTCTTGTCGACTTATATCCTTCAATTGACTGAGCAATTTATAAGGAAAAATCACATGATGCGCAGCCCCAGAGTAAGTCTGCTTAACCGGTCGAGGTCGATCCACTGGCAGTTGTAAGATAGGAAGCTCACCAGACAATTCTTCCTGCCAATACGTAAGCTGACGATTTAGCACATCACCTTGCAACCACCCCTTTTGCCACTTCGCAAAGTCTGCATATTGAATAGATAATGAACTTAATTTAGCAGGATTTCCGCCCGTTTCTTCTTCATAGAAAGCAAGGAATTCATTCATGAATATACCAATGGACCAAGCATCAGAAATAATATGATGCATCGTACACAGTAATAACCATTCATCCTTCTCTAATTGAACAAGCTGATTACGAATTAAAGGACCATTCATTAAATCAAATGGTTCTTGCGCTTCTCTCGCAATTAAACTATCTACCTCTTTTTCTTTTACTTCTAGAAGAAGTTGAGAGTAATCCCTTACAGGTAATGCTCTAGGAAGGAATTCGACAATTTGTTGCACAGGCTGTTCTCCTATTTCTTTAAAAACAGTTCGTAATGATTCATGACGTTCAATGAGTCTATTGAATCCCTTCTCTAATGCTTCAGGTATCCAATTTCCTTTTAGATGCCATACTGTTGGAATATTATATAAAGAACTGTTTGGGTTAAATCTGTCCATAAACCACAAACGTTGTTGTGCATAAGACAACGGGAGTGCTTCTTTATTCTCCTTTTTTTGCATTTGCTTCTGAAGCCATGCTCTCTTCTCAGGAGAAAGTGAACTCAGCTTTGCAAGTAAATCACTTCTCATTTTTTTACCCCTTCCTCAATCAAATTACTCTCAAATATCCCTTGTGCTTCTTCCTCTGATAACTCTTCTAATTGCTTAAGCAGTTCCAGTAATTCTTCATCATTACTCACTTCTGCTTCTTTTTGAATATAATCTTGAAGGCTTATATTCTCCTTACTATCATTCTGCATTTCTTGATTTTTGTTATCGAGCAATTGATCAATCTGTTCTGCCAATTGCTGCACCGTATGAAACATAAATAAATCATGCAATGGTATCTCGATTCCAAAAGCCTCTTTAAGATTGGAAACAGCTTGCGTAGCAAGTAATGAATGTCCACCAATTTCAAAAAACGAATCTTGAATTCCGATGTTTTCCATGCCTAAAACTTCATGCCATATCGAAACAATTGTTTTTTCCGTAGACGTACGAGGAGCAATATAACAACTCGCTATCTCCTGCTTCTCTGGTGCTGGTAAAGCCTTCCTATCAATTTTTCCATTAGGAGTGAGTGGAAATGCATTTAATCCAACAAAATAGGATGGAATCATATAATTTGGTAGTTGGTCCTTGAGATAATCACGCCACTTTTGAGAATCACCGTCTCCTACAACATAGGCAATCAAACGTGGATCGCCAGGATAATCTTCCCGCACCATCACAATAGCTTCGTTAACTAATGTATGCTTTTGTAATACCGCTTCGATTTCTCCTAGTTCAATCCGGAACCCACGAATTTTCACCTGATGATCAATTCGTCCAACATACTCCAAATTTCCATCCGGCAAATACCTTACTAGATCTCCAGTCCGGTATACTCGCTCGTCTTCTTTAAACGGATGCGGTATAAATCGATTTTTCGTTAAGTCAGGGCGTTTTAAATATCCACGTGCTAACCCTGATCCACCAATGTACAACTCACCAACTACACCAATTGGAACCATTTTTTGTTCAGCACTCAATACATATACTTCTGTATTGAAGATTGGTTTACCAATTGGTGGTACCCTATGCATGACACCCTTTTCTAATTCCAGATACGTGGAATACGTAGTATCTTCAGACGGTCCATATAAGTTGAACACCTTCTCAATCGTACTTCTCTCGTATAAATCTTGAACAAGCGGATATGGTAACGGTTCTCCAGCCAAATTCATTACCTTTACTGAAGAAGGAATTGTTTTTGCTCGAACCAGTTCCTTTGCTGCCGATGGCACAGTATTAACCAAAGTCACACCTTTGGTAGACAACTTGTCTAGATGTAGAGCATTTTCAGCGACAATCACCTTACCACCCATCGTTAAGGGAACAAATACTTCAAAAACGGATAAATCAAAAGATAGTGAAGTTGAAGCTAATACTCCCGCTAATTCCTTTCGAGAATACGTATGATGCGCCCAATGAATCATTGTTACTGTATTCCTGTGCTCAATCATTACTCCCTTTGGATTTCCCGTGGAACCTGAAGTATAGATAATATAGGCTAAGTTATCACCCGTCACTTCACTCGTGCATACCGTAGTAACTTCTTGTTCTATTTCTGCTCGATTACGATCAATACAAATGACGTTAACGAATGTAGGTATAACCATTTTTTGTTGTAACTTTTCCTGTGTCACCAGTACCTTTATTTGAGCATCTTCTAAAATGTACTGCAGTCGACTTTCCGGATACGCTGGATCAATTGGGACATATGCTCCTCCCGCCTTCATAATTCCTAAGAGACCGACAATCATCTCGGATGAACGTGTAACGCAAATCCCAACCAATGTTTCGCATGTTACACCATTTTTTTGTAAATAATGTGCCAACTGATTCGAGCGTTCGTCCAACTCTCGATATGTTAGTTCTTCATCTTCGCACACTACTGCAATTGCTTCTGGTGTTTTTTCCACTTGTTCTTCAAACATTGTATGAATCGTACTATCTTCTATATCTATAACGGCTGATTCATTCCATTCCTCTAGTAGTTGCTTATATTCCACTTTCGATAACATATTCAATTCTGATAATAAACATTTTGGATAAGAGGCAATTTGATTTAACCAATGTTCAAAATGATTTACCATACGTTTAATGGTTGTATCATTAAACAAATCAGTATTATATTCAAAGGTTAGTGATAATCCTTCTTCCGTCTCAGAAGCAAATAAACTCAAATCAAATTTGGCAACAGAAACATGGCTTTCCATGAGTTCCATTTGTCTTTCGGATAGCTGAAGAAACTCTTGTTTCGTATTCTGTAAAGTAAACATAGTTTGGAATATTGGTGAATGACTTGTATTCCGTTCAGGTTTTACGGATTCTACCACTTTCTCAAATGGGATGTCCTGATACTCGTATGCTTTTAGTGCTTTTTTTCTTATCTGCGACAATAGTTCTTGGAACGTCGGATTTCCACTGAAATCAGCTCGATAAACTAACGTATTTGCAAAGAATCCTATTAATCCCTCAATCTCTTTCACATTTCGATTAGCGATGGGGCTTCCAACTATAATGTCGTCCTGTCCTGTATAACGAGAAAGGAAGCTTTGATACGCTGCCATCAATGTCATAAATAAAGTGCATCCTTCTTGCAAACTTAAATCTTTGAGCTTTTCCTGTAAGGAATTCGCCACTATTAAGGACTGACTTGCACCACGATGGGTTTGAACTGCAGGTCGAGGACGATCCATCGGTAATTGTAAAACCGGTAGTTCCCCAGATAATTCTTCCTTCCAATATTGAAGATGCTGATTCAAACTCTCCTCTTTTTGCCATTCCTTCTGCCACATAACAAAATCTGCATATTGGATAGATAACTCCTTCAATTCCACTGGTTTTCCGGTTAGTGCTCCTTCATAAAAAGCCATCCATTCTTCAAGTAAGATTCCCATTGACCATCCATCTGAAATAATATGATGCATCGTACAAATGAGAACCCATTCTTCCCTGTCCACTTTCAATATTCGTGTTCGAATCAGAGGACCTTGTCCAAAATGAAATGGTTCCTCCGCCTCGTTTTGAATAAGGCGTTTCATTTCTCTTTCCCTATCTTCCAAAGAAAGATCTGTTAGATTCGTTTGAGGAATATGCCTGAACACATGAGATTGAACTTGTTGAAAAGGTTCACCCTCTTGTTCTAGAATTGTCGTCCTTAATGATTCATGACGCTCCAACAATTGATTCCATCCGACCTCCAATGCTTCAATTGACCATTCACCTGTTAAGCGACACGCTGCATGGATATTGTACATAGCACTATTTGGCATTAATTGATCAATAAACCATAGACGTTTCTGCGCATAGGAAAGTGGGATAACTTCTTCTCGTTTCATAGGTACAAGAGGAGCAACCTCTCGTTTTTTATCTTCTTTTCGTAACTGATCCACTCGTTTCGCCAATGCTTCCACTGTATCGTGCTTGAAAAGTTCACGTAATGGAATTTTAATTTGGAACAGTTCTTGCAATCGAGAGACAATTTGAGTAGCAAGTAGTGAGTGCCCACCACGTTCAAAGAAGGAATCCTGAATGCCAATATTTTCTGTTCCTAACACTTGACTCCAAACCGAGGCAATAAGCTCTTCCGATGGCGTCCGAGGTAGCACATTTAAATCTTCAATAGCTTGCTCATCAGGTGCTGGCAAGGCCTTTCGGTCAATTTTCCCATTTGGAGTAAGCGGGAAGTGTTCTAAATCTATAAAGTGCGCTGGAATCATATGATTTGGTAATTGTTTTTGTAAATACTCTCTCCACTCCTCGGTATTTCCATCGCTTATTACATATGCAACCAATCGTTGATCACCTGGACGATCTTCTCTAACTAATACGACAGCCTCTTTAATAAACGAACATTTTTCTAAAGTCGCTTCAATTTCTCCTAATTCAATCCTAAAACCACGCATTTTGACTTGGTGGTCCATTCTACCTATAAATTCTAAATTCCCATCAGTTAAATATCTTACTGAATCTCCTGTTCGATATAGTCGTTCCCCAAATCGATATGGATGCGAAACGAATTTTTCAGCAGTAAGATTCGGACGATTTAAGTATCCACGTGCTAAACCAGCACCACCAATATATAACTCACCCTCAATTCCTATTGATTGCAAGCGTTGATTTTGGTCTAATACATATAATTGCGTGTTCTGTATTGGCTGCCCAATAGAAACAAATTCTTGATTAGGCTGAATATCAAATGCATTCACATAAATAGTGGCTTCAGTTGGCCCATAAAAGTTGGTTAATTTCACTTGTCCACTATAATTCCATTTCTGTTGAAATCGTCTAACCAACCCTGAACTTAGTTCTTCTCCACCAGAAAATACATGGCGTACGGACGAACAATTCATGTTCAATTCAATATGATTGAAGTGGTCTAAGAAAACAGATAACATCGAAGGTACAAATTGAACTATAGTAACCTGATGTTGTTTAATCACTTCAGCTATAATAGAAGGATCTTTTTCTCCACCTGGAGGTAGGAAAGATACACTTGCACCAACGTGAATGCCCCAAAACAATTCCCAAACAGAGACATCAAATGAGAATGGCGTTTTCTGCAAGACCACATCCTTTTCAGAAAGCGGATATTTATGTTGCATCCATTCTAGATAATTAATTACTGAATGATGCTCAATCATTACTCCCTTTGGATTCCCTGTAGATCCTGAAGTATACATAACATACGCTAAATTTTCTCCTGTTACACCACTTATACATGGGGTTGATTCTTCTTTTTCAATTGCAGTGTAATCTTTATTCATACAAATCGTTTCTATATTTTCAGATACAAACAAATTTTTAGAATCCTCTTCCGTCACTAGTACTTCGATTCCAGCATCCTCTAATATATATCGAAGTCGACTCTCTGGATAAGTAGGGTCAAGTGGAACATACGCTGCTCCTGATTTTAGAATACCTAATAACGCTATCATCATTTGTAATGAACGTTCCATATATACTCCAACTAGAGACTCTGGGCCTACACCATGCTTTTGTAGATAATGAGCTAGCTGATTTGCACGCTTCTCCAACTCTTTATAGGTAATTTGTTCATTTTCGTAACTAGCCGCGATTGCTTCCGGTGTTTTTTTAACTTGCTCCTCAAACATCGTATGAATCATGCCTTCAGCCGAATAATTAAATTGAGTATGATTCCATTCCTCTAGTAACTGTATCTGTTCTTCTTCTGTTAAATGAGTAATTTCAAATAGTTTTGAATCTAGGCTCTTCGTCATCTGAATTAATATTTGCAATAAGTGATTCTGAATCAGATTTATTGTTTCTTCATTAAAATAGCTTCGATCATACATCAACTTTAAAGTAATTTTCTTACCGGGCATTACAATGAGTGTTAAAGGATAATTTGTTTGTTCCGTGCTTGTAACATCTAGTAATCTTAAATCATCATTTCTCTCACCTTGAATTGGATAATTTTCAAACACATACAAGGTATGGAATAAGGAGCTATTTCGCGGAACCTCACTCCAGCCTTGAATATCTATCAACGAATTATACTCATACTGTCTTCGTTCCATTTCTTTCATTTGTATTTTACGAAGCCAATCTACTACTGATGTATTATCCGTTAATCGAATTCTGGTAGGTAATGTGTTAATAAATAGCCCCACCATATTCTCTGCTCCCATTAAATCAGTAGGACGTCCAGCGCTAGTTACGCCAAATACGACGTCACTGTCACCGCTATACCTACTCATCAAATAAGCCCATGCACCTTGTACTAACGTATTCAACGTTAATCGACTATTTCGTACCCACTCTTGTAACTTCTCAGTAAGTTTCTCAGATACTTGATAAACACACTCTCCATAGCCCTTCTCTTGTCCTTGATCCTTTCTTTCCATTGCTAATGGCGTAGGTGCATAGAACCCTTTTAATTCTTCTTTCCAAAATTCCTCTGCTTGACTTTGATCTTGTTTATTTATCCACTGGATATATTTTTTATAAGGAAGAGATTTAGGAAGAGTCAATAATTCTCCCTTTATCATCTTGAGATAAACTTCCATCACTTCACTAAAGACCAATGACACACTCCATCCATCTAGCAAAATATGATGATGTGTCCAAATAATTCTCGTTTCCTCTTTTGCTTCTTTAATCGCAGTGACTCTCATCAATGGTGCTTCATCCAATAAAAATCCTTTTCTACGATCTACATTCAAAAACTGTTGTAATTTCTTCACCCTTTCCTCATGTGGATAGATGCTCCAATCCTCTTGATGAATAGTAAAAGGAAGACGTTGGTAAACCGCTTGTAGTGGCTTTTCTACTTCCTCCCATACAAATACTGAACGTAAAACCTCATGTCGATTAATAACATATTCCCAAGCCTTTTCAAAAGTATCAACATCCAATTGCCCCCCGAGCAAGAAACCTACTTGTACAATATAGGAAAAAGAATGTTCATCATCTTGATCGTATAAAGTATGAAACAGTATTCCTTTTTGCAAAGGTGATAAACCATATATATCAATAACGTCTCCCATTTTTACACCCTCTTCTTTGTTAATTTAAGTAATACTTTGCTCAAGCTTTCTTCCGTAAGATCCTCTGCATCAGCAAAATCTGATACCGTAAAAGCAGACTCTGTTGTTGGTTTATTTATAAGTTGACGAAGATGCCTCAACATACCATCTGCTATCACTTGAATTTTTAATTTAGAAAACTGTTCCCTACTATACATCCAAATAAAATGTAACTTTTCATCTTTCACCATTCCGATAACATCAATTAGATGAGATGGTTTGGAATCTGGAGCATGATCTAAAAATGTAAATCCTGTCTCTTGCATAAACAAAGAGTCCCTTGAAAACACCTGATCAAATTGGCCCAAATAGTTAAAGCTTATTGAAGGCTTTTGCTGATAAAACGGAAGTAATCCTTTATTCAAGTAACGTAAAATACCATAGTCAACTCCGCGATTTGGGATTCGACGCAATTGCTCTTTGACTGCCTTTAACCCTTCAATAGGTGTCTGAGTTCCTTGAAAATTGAGATGAACGGGATAAATACTCGTGAACCAGCCCACTGTCCTTGATAAATCAATACCTTCAATCATCTCTTCTCTCCCGTGTCCTTCTAGATGAATAGAAACGGTTTGCTGATTTGTACAATCGACGATAGCTTGTCCTAATGCCGTTAATAGTACCTCATCAATCCTTGTCTTATGAGTGACTAGAACTTCGTGAAACAATGCTTGTGTTTCTTCTATTCCTAAAGTCCTCGTCACTTGATCAATCGATTCTTCTGTCGTTTCTTGTATTGGATAGTCCATTGGAATTTTCATCGTTTCTTTTTCTACTTGTTCATTCCAATAATCCTTTACTTCTTTTGAAATACCCGAATCACTGTATGTCTGAAGTCGTTCAGACCATTCTTTAAAAGATGTACTTTTCGCAGGTAAGCGAATTTCTTGACCTTGTTTCATCTGGTTATATACCACCTGTAAATCTTCCAATAGAATCCTCCATGACACTCCATCTACTAATAAATGATGTATCACCCAGAATATTCGATCATTTTCAATCAAGTTATCTTCAAAGTACACTACTTTCATTAACGGACCAGTAATTAAATTGAAACTAGCTTGATGAATATTCATCTCTTCTTGTATTATTTTATTCCACTCTTTTTCATTAACTTGATTCCGTTTTACAACATGGAGTACTGACAGCTCATCAGTCCCTTCATTTCTCTGCCTCCACGTTCCGTTTGGTAACTGTTCGTACCGGAAACGTAAAGCATCATGATGTTTCAGTAAATTTAATATCGCTCCCTCTAGTAATTTCACATCCAATCTTTCTTTTACTCTTAAAAGCATTGATTGATTCCAATGCTCTGTATGTGGATGTTCTTGCTCGAAGAACCAGCACTGAATTGGAGTAAGAGGCACATCACCTATCACAATTCCCTGCTCCGCTTGTACTCCCTGCGTTTCTATAGCCACTTGTGCCAGCTCAGCGATAGTTGGGCATTCAAACATTTGCTTTGGAGTAAGTTTTAACCCCACTTGACTTGCTTGAGATATGATTTGAATACTGAGAATCGAGTCGCCACCAATTTCAAAGAAATTATCATAGATTCCCACCTTTTTAACACCTAATACTCTCTTCCAAATGGTAGTTAGTATCTGTTCGTTACTATTCCGAGGGCCAACACATTCACTATTAATCTGCGTTTCCTCCGGCATAGGTAAGGCCTCACGATCAACTTTACCGTTAGCTGTAAGTGGAATAGCTTCCATCGCCACAAATCCCGAAGGAACCATATAACTTGGTAGTTTCGCTTTAAGATACTCTCTCCACGCATCTACATTTCCATCTCCTACAACATATGCTACTAATCGTTTATCGCCTGGCTGATCTTCTCTTACAATTACAACTACCTCTTTTACATATGCATATGTATGTAAAGTAGACTCAATTTCCCCAATCTCAATTCGGAAACCACGTATTTTAACCTGATGATCAATTCTTCCACGATAATCTAGATTCCCATCTGGCAAATACCTCGCTAAGTCTCCTGTCCGGTATAATCTTGCTTTCAGATCACTACTAAATGGATGAGATATAAAACGCTCTGCTGTTAATTCAGGTCTATTTAAATACCCACGTGCAAGCCCTGCTCCGCCAATATAAAGTTCACCATCAACACCTATAGGAGCAGGTTGTTGATAAGCGTCTAGTATATACACTTCTAAATCGGGAATCCGCTTTCCAATATTACTTCTTGAAGCCTGCTGCACATCATCTAAAGTAATTGGATAATATGTAACATGAACTGTAGTTTCTGTAATTCCATACATATTAATTAACTGTGGGTTTTTCTCCCCATACCTTTGAAACCACGGTAACAAGCTAGTAGGTTCTAACGCTTCTCCGCCAAATATGACATAACGCAGCTGCAAATTTTTATTCTCATCTTCTTGTTCACACACTTGTATTAATTGTCGAAATGCGGAAGGTGTCTGATTTAGAACTGTGACTTCTTCCTCCACCAATAATTGATAAAAATCCTTAGGTGATCGACTAATCCAGTACGGAACAACAACTAATTTTCCACCATATAATAATGCTCCCCAAATTTCCCATACTGAGAAATCAAATGCATACGAATGAAAAAGCGTCCAAGTATCTTTTTCATTAAACTGATACCAACAATCCGTCGATTTAAATAACCGAATGACATTGTGATGCTCTATCATAACGCCCTTTGGATTTCCCGTTGATCCCGAAGTATAGATTACATATGCCAGATTTTGGGGACCGACACCAGAAACCGGCAAAGTCTTACTTTCTTTCCCAATCTCATCTTGATCACGATCCAGGCAAATCGACTCAACATTTTCTGGTAACCAGTTCAATTCTTTTAAACTTTCTTGCGTTACGAATAACTGAATGCTAGCATCTTCTAAAATATATTGAAGTCGTTGCTCTGGATATGTTGGATCAAGTGGGACATAAGCCCCACCAGCCTTCAAAATCCCTAAAATACCTACAATCATCTCGTGGGAACGTTCAACGCACAGTCCAACTAAAGTATCAGGTCCTACTCCTTTTTTCTGCAGATAATGAGCTAACTGGTTTGCACGTTCATTAAGCTCCTTATAAGTAATTTTTTCTTTTTCATACGTAACTGCAATAGCATTTGGATAAATCATCGCTTGCCGTTCGAACATTTCATGAATAGTTACTTGAGGCGGGACATCCAGTTTAGGATTGTTGAACTCAACTAAACTTTTTCTTTTATCCTCCTCAGAAATGATTTCTATTTCAGCCACCTTCTGCTTTGGGTTTTCAAAAATATTTTCCAGTATCACTAGCATAACGTTAAAGAATCGTTCTATCTCTTCCTTAGAAAATAGCTCCTCACGATAATCAATATGTACATGTAAAGAGTCTATATCAATTAGATTTTCAATATGCACTGCAAAATCTTGTACTTCTTCACGGTTTGGAATCCATAGTGAGTCACCACTTTCATCACGATCCCTATAATCAATCGTAGTTCCGAAAAGTCTCACATTACTGTTATTCTCTTTATTAATCTGCTTTAATAACAAATCAAATGGATATTTCTGGTGTCTTAATGATTTACTTTGTTTTCTGGACACCCTACTAATAAATGAAAGTACTTCTTCTTCTGGATCAATATCCATTCTTAAAGGAACTGTACTCACCATCATTCCAATCAATTTTCGTTCCATTTTAGTCATACGGTTGCCGTAAGCCATTCCTAAACCAATATCAAGCGATGAGGTCCACCGATACATGGACAACGAGAAAGCAGCAACAAAAAGGGTGTATAAACTAAATTTGTAATCTTCAGAAAATTTTTCTATCTTTCTCTTCAAATGCTCCGTTAATATAAACGTCTCACGTGATGCTTTGGTACTAACTTGGTACGTATTATAAGGCTTCAACCCGGTCACAGATGGCAGTGTTTTAAATTCCTCTAACCAGAATTTTTGATCTTTTTGAAAACGACTACTATTCAAGTATGTTTGTTCATTAGTCAGAAATTGAACATATGAATTTTTAATTTCGCCTTCCTCATTCTCGTTATGCATGTCATAATAATATTTTGCAATCTGCTCAGTAAATATTTGAATTGATAAACCATCCATAATAATATGATGAACATTTCCAAAGACCGCACATTCATTATCGTTTAATTTTATTAAAGCGAAATAGTATAAATTCGAATTAAATAATGTAAACGTTTCTTTTGTTTTCTGCTCAATCCATTCCTCAAGCAAATTTGTATTCTCCACATTACTGAAATCAAAAAACTCAAATTCTTGTTCTTCATGTTTAATAAAATATTGTTTAGGTTCTTGATGCCCATTTTCTTTTAACCTAATGCACAGACCGTCATTTTCACTGATAACGCGATTCACAACTTGGTTTAATTTTGAATAGTTCATTTTTCGATGAAGTTTAAATAAAAATCTTAAATTACATATTCCTTTATCAGAATGAATAACTTCTGTATACCATATTCTTCGCTGCGGATGGCTTAATGGATAACATTCCTCATTGGTCATAAAAATCTTCCCTTCAAAAATTATTTGCTCTTATAGGTTCGTGTTTATGTTTAGCCCATAAATATTTCTGCAGTGAAACTCCAATTACTCCAATAATAACAAGCCCAATCCCTCCATAAACATAGAGTTGAGTTACTCCAAACAAATGCACTAATGGACCACTCATAGCAGGAGAAATAATTAGAACTGCGTTTGTTAAACTGCTTTGTATACCAAATACTCTTCCTACTTGATCTTGATCCGATTCTATTTGTAAAATGACTTGATTAGATACAAGCATCAGCCCACTTCCGATACCAGCGATAAAACTAATTAAATAGGCTAAAACGAAGACCGTACCGGGCGTTATCAAACCAATCCCCCCAAAACCAATTCCCATTAAAACCATACCTCCACATACTACCCAGCCATATTGAAATTGTTTTAATTTCTGAGTTAGTAATGCACCAAGTATTCCGCCAAGACCAATAATAGAAATGATATATCCCATTTTACTTTTATCATGTGGGAATAAGCTCTTAAATAAAGTTGGGAATTGTGAGTCTACTAATTGTAATACCGCCATGGCTATTGTAACGAAAATCATGGTTGATAATATTATCCGATTAGATAACACATAACCCCACCCTTGTACCCAAGCGGTCCAAGTACTTTGTTTTTGCTTTTCAACAAATTCTTTCGATATAGTTTCTTTAAATTTTATTGTGGGTATCAAAACTAAAGTAGCTAATAAACAACTTATAGCTCTTATAATGAGGCAGAACTCTGGTTGAAACCAGCTCAACAACATGCCCCCTATAAGTGGGCCTACTATCTTTGTACCCTGCTCTACTATTCCGTTGATACTTACTGCTTTAGTAAGCAAGTCCGGGGATACAATCTGTCTTGTTAGTGTTTGCTGTGCAGGATAATAGAAAACAATAAAAATGGAACGAATCATTAATGCCACTAAGAGCCAGTGGATATCTTGTACAAATAAAAGAGCAATTGTTATTAGACCAACCATTAGATTACAGAACATCATAATTGGAATTTTTCTAAAACGATCTGCAATAACACCTGCCCATGAGCCAAAAATAATTCCAGGAAGTGCATATGCAACAGGAATCAATCCAATCATAGTAGGATCTACTTCCCATTCAAACCCAACTATAGTCATAATCGCTAACATATCAATAAAAACACCAAGCATAAGCAATGAATAGGCAGAGAAAACTTGTAAATAAACCCTATTTCCTAATAGGCCTTTTGAATCAGTAGTTTTCATAAAAGCAAGCTCCTTAGGTTACTAATATAAACGCTTTTGCGTATAAGGTACCTCTTTATTAAACTTAATTAATCATTATTGACATCTCACCTAGAATTTAACTTCGTCAAAACTCAAACCGCTCTTATTTTTCATATATTTAAAATAGTCAGACAAGCGAAAGCGTACCTATTTCTTCATTTTTATATCAACTGTTACAAAATATATCTTTACCTTACACTAATAACAGCTAAACGTTGCCTTAATATAACCCTTTACAGTCGTTTGCACATTCAATTCACATCCTTTTTAAAGTTGGCTTTTTTCTATCTCAAATACTATCACACAAATATTTCACCTACTATATTCATAAAGTTGAAATATTTGAATCAGAAAATTCGGATAAAAAAACCAAATCCACAAATCATAACAAAACTATTATTTGGTTATATTTTCATTTTATAGATAGCTTTAACCATAGGAATATTAAGAATAAAGTTTTTTAATTTTATTAATATAATAGTTTATAGAGACTATAAATCCTTACTAAAAAAGGTACATATACATTAAAGTATATGTACCTTTCCCTATCCTACATATTTTCTATTCAAATTAATTCCAATAACTAAAGTTGATAATAAAAAAATATAATATTACTAATCACTAATGTACTCATAACAAGAATTAAATAATATAGTATTAATACTTCTGCACCTACTACCTATTTTATTTATTGGATATTTATACTTCAAAAAAATTACACATCATTCACAATTAGGATACATACCTAAAATATGATTTGAACATGTTATTATATTTTAAGATAATATCAGTTTTTCTATAAGAGAACTTAATTTTTTTGTAGTACGAAACTGTTAGTAATACAGTATATACTAATTTAGTTATAAAAACATTTAAAGACCACCTATTTCCATAAGTGATCTTTCTTTGTGATTCTGTATTTGTGCACTACTGTAGAAATATATCGTAGAAACGCTTTGTTTGCTAAATGTTTAGTTCTTTCCATTTACTAAAAAACATAGCTTCATACACTTAATATCATATTCGTTACATTGCAAACTATTATTTTGTCTTCTGTACAGGCAAACTACTAAAAATTAATTCAGCAACTTTTACATATCCTTTTGAGTTTGGATGAATTAAATCCTTAGACCAAAGCGTATTGTCGTTAACTAAATGATGATTCCAAAAATCAACATGATGAAGCTTATACTCTCTGCTCAGTGAATGTATAACTTCATTTGCCTCTAATAATTGTTCTTTTATTACTTGTTTTTTTTCAGAAGCAAAAGGGAGCCTAACTGTAAAATCTGGAAGGTTTGCTATAATAATATCAGCCCCTGCTTTACTTAATGTATCTATCATAAATTCCATATCGTTCTTATATGCATCATGATTCCAACGTCCTTTTAAAACATCGTTTGCCCCTGCAATGAGACTAACCAAATCTGAATTAAAAGTTAACGCCTTTTCCAATTGCTGCAAGCGAATTTCTTCAGTTACTAACCCACGCTTTGCAAAATTGGCATATTCTATATCTTTTTCACACAGTTGAACAAAATGATCTACCCAGCTTTTTAATGCAATTCCCTCAACTTCATCCCCTATCCCCTCTGTAAAACTATCACCAATTGCTACAAATCGCTTCCACATATGTATTCCCCCTTTATTTTTAAACATATCTATACTATACAATAGCTCACACCGTAATTGTTATTTCTAAGTGGTTTTCGATTTCAATTATATTCCACTTTACTATATTTACATTTAGAATCCAAAATTGACCGATTCCCAAGTATACTAAGGAATCGGTCATATTCGTATATTTACTAAAGAAATAAAATCCCTCTAGGAATTATACTTTTTTCAAAAAATTTGTTGTTCTTTGTTTTGCCCAGTTGATACATTTCTTTTCGATTAAATGATACGAAACTATAGAAAAAAGTAGTGTCATTGCAATGCACAAAGTAAGAAGAAAAAATTACACCCTGACATTCCAAGCTATCCACATAAGAATCTATAGTGCTTGTAAACCTTTTGTTTCAAACTAATATTTAGTTGTATCCTATAAAATTAGCTTTTTACTGTATCAATCGTACGATCCCACATACCACTAAAAAAAGATCCTGTTTTACGTATAAAACGTGTAAGCCAATTTGCTTGTTCCACATCAGATTTTGTTACAAGGTCTATTTGTAATGAATTACCTGATAAGAACCCAGGATCTGTATTATCTTTAGACGAGATAATCATTTTACTAATTGTTATACCTTTTTTAATAGGCGCTTCTTGTTCCCTATTCGATACTTTAAATTCTTTTTTATAAATGTCTTTATTGCCCTTCGGCATTGGAAGTGAAACAGCTTGCTTCGTTTGAACTACTACATCTTTGTCTTTTGCATTTGCCACTCGAACTGTTTCATGTCCTTTTATTACTGAATCTTTTCCGTAGACATTCTTCACTTCAAAATTCGCAAATCCATAATCGTATAATTTCTTTGTTTCATCAAAACGTGCCGTATGAGATTTTGCTTTTATCACTACAGAAATTAGTCGCATACCATTTCTTTCTACTGTACCAGTGAAACAATCTCCCGCTTCTGGAGTCGTTCCTGTTTTCAAACCATCTACACCTTCATATTGCTTAATTAAGCCTTTTAACATCCAGTTAAAGTTCGCCATATCAATTGGATATTTACCACCCTCTTGGAATGTTTTTTTAGGAATTTTTGCTGTATTTAATATTTGGGGGAAATCTTGAATAAGACGTTGTGCTAAAATTGCACAATCCCTTGCAGACATTTTATTTTTCTCTTCTAGAGTTGTCCCTTCTAGATGATATCCTTTTAAATCTTGATTTGTTAAGCCAGTAGAGTTTACAAACTTATAATCTTTCATACCAAACTCTTTTGACTTATCGTTCATCATTTTTACAAAATTGACCTCTTTACCAGCAATCTGTTCAACTAAAGCAATTGTTGCACCATTTGCAGAGTAAATTGCCATTGCCTCATATAACTCTTTTACCGTATAAGAGCCACCATTTTCTAATGGAACATTTGATAGTGAACGATCTTGCGAAATCTTATGTGCATATTCAGAGATTTTAACTTTTTGATCCCATTTAAGTTTTCCTTTATCCACCGCTTCATGAACTAAGTATTCGCTCATCATTTTTGTCATACTAGCAATTGCCAATGATTCATCTGCATTTTTTTCATATAAAATTTTTCCAGAATTTGCTTCTATTAAAATTGCTGACCCTGCTTCAACGTCTATAGCAGGATCTGTTTCCGCTGCTGCTTTTCCAATTGTAACGACCATGCTACAAAATATTGTAAGCACTGTTACTATTGCAATAACTCTATTGCAAAACATACCTTTCACTTCTGTTACCTCCAATTTCTTTGTACTTAAAAAAAGCGTTATTCTAACATAATCCCGCAAAAAAATAGAAAGTGTTCTCAAATTGTATATACATATAAAACGTTAGAATCGCTTTCATATAGACCATCTCATCCGACATTTTTAGGTGCGCTAATACTTTGTATTCCCACACATATCCTTATTTTTAATCCCCTTATATTTTTCAAAATGATTCACACTTTCATATTTTTTTAGGATTACAGTTAATAGACAATCTAAATAATACATTTGTTCCACATTTACAAAAAATAAAAAACTACACCCTATACTGGATGTAGTTTTTCTAACTGATTTATTTATTTTTCACTTCATTTTTATAAAAAGCAAATAATGGTTCGATGGATGGACTAGATAACAGCGGAATTGCCTTCTCAATCAATTTCCTATCCCAATCAAACCAACGCATTTCCATTAACATGTTTATTTCTGTATCAGTGAATCGTTTCTTTATTTCCTTAGCAGGATTTCCACCAACTATTGTATACGGCGGAACATCTTTACTTACGACTGATCCTGCAGCAACAATTGCACCTTCACCAATAGTAACGCCAGGCATTATTATAGCATTCATTCCAATCCAAGCATCACTTTTAATGACTGTATCTCCCTTAGGTTCATATGATTGTTTAATTTGCTCAGCGAATGGATATACTGTAATCCATTCTGAGTGATGATTATGATTACCACCCATTAAAATGACTACCCCGCTTGCTATGCAAACATAATTCCCAATAATGAGTTTGTCAAGGTGCCATCCCATCTGTTCAATTGGATTGAACAGTGCTTGGGACTTAGCATCTCCCCACAAATACCTTACACAGCCATCTTCAAAATTTTGATGACTATAATAGCCTGAATAATAGGAGTACTCTCCTACTTCAATGAGTGGATTTGTTACTATATCTTTTATATACTTTGTTTCTGACCAATGATTAAATAATGGATGCTTCATAACTTTATTCCTCGCTTCTAAGTATTATATATATTGCTATTTACTTAGAAGCTTACTACGACTGCTACATTTTTTAGCTTTCTCAAACGACGAATCATTATCTTCAAGCCTTTCTTTTATACTATAAAAAAGCATAACGCAATACATTACACTAGTCAAATTGTGTAATTTTGAACACATCTTAAACAGCGTAATACTGCAATAGGAACATGAAAACACTCTAACTTTGATACAAATAATATATTGATTACATTTAGTTCATATTTTGTAAAAAAATCTTAATTGTCATGACAAAGCAAACAATAACCACTATTGGTCGTATTAATGCCGTCCCTTTTGTAAGCACCATCTTCGCCCCAATATATGATCCTATTATTTGACCAAGCATCATAATCAATCCAATTGTCCAATCGATTTGGCCAAAAATAATAAAATACAACAAAGCAGCGAAATTACTTGTAAAGTTCAAAATCTTAGCATTTGCAGTCGCCCGTGTAGCACTATATCCACATAAAAGAATGAACGCTAAAGCAATTAAACTACCTGTTCCTGGGCCGAAGAAACCATCATAAAATCCCAGTAACGGAGCCACTGTTAACGCAAACAACAACATACTTATTTTTCTCGGTCGATCTTCGTTTGCTATATTTGGAGATAATAGAAAATAAATGCCAATAAAAACAAGTAAAAAAGGTAATATCATAATTAGATATTCTGCTCGTATCTGTAAAACAAGCCATCCACCGAAAACTGATCCAAAAAAGGTCATTAAGATGGACAAACGCATTTCTTTAAGATTAATTTCTTTCTTCTTAATAAAAAACACTGTTGCCATGAGAGTTCCGCTACTCCCTTGCAGTTTATTAGTTGCTATCGCTACAGAAGGAGACATACCTACTAATAACATTATCGGGATAGTTATCATACCACCGCCTCCAGCAATCGTATCTATCCATCCTGCTAATACAGCTACTAAAAATAGTAGTATGAGTAATTCAATAGTAAAATCCATACAAAGAATATGGGAAGGCTTGAGCTATTATACCCCAAACCTCCCCATCTTCCCTCCTCTCTTTAAACTAGTTAATTAAATCTTTAAAGTAACTTTCTTTCTGATCACGTAATCGGCTGGAAACGTATTGCCTGCAAACAATTCTTCTTCCGTATTTATTATTTCCAATCGGGATTTTATATTCTTCCTCAGATAACCTTTCTCTACCATGAGTTACATTTGTTTGTTTACCATAGTATGAATTTGGGATAATTAATAAATCTTCAGATGTAAGTGGAACCTTATAAGTAGGCGTTGTTCGTAAGAGTTCTAAAAACATGTCAAATTTCAATTTTTCTTCTTCACTTTCTCCTACATAAATCAATCTATTCTCTGCTCCATTTAAACAAGTTGCAATAATATCACCATTATCATCTAAAAATATAATTTGGTTTATTTCCCCTACAAATCCCGATATTTCACCATCAGCCATTCCTGCGATATGAGCAATAGGCATTTTACTTATCGCCAATATGTCATCTTTACTGAAGAAATTTTCTTCAAGATGCTTTTGAAGTAATTTTGGCGTTCCAATATGAGTTTGAGTTTTTAAATTTAACACTCCTTTTAATAAAAGAGCATCAACTCTAGTAAATTTTCCACAAGTAATTTCAGACACTATTCGTTCCACGGATTTATTAAGTCTATTTGATACAATTTCTAAATTCGTATTGAATGTTTTCAATCTTGCTTCAATATCTGATTGGTCTTTCATATCTGTATACACTGTGGCATCGTTATGTTGATAAAAGTTCCCGCCACCGGTGCTTGCACCGACATTTCGCAAAACTTCATCGTTGTTTAAAGGTGAAATGAGATGAAATCTATTTTTCCCTGCATGTTCGGATGGGTGAATTAAAGCATCATAATTAAAAAGTGTGGCAAAAAGCCAGGTGACCCATTCTGCATAAAAATATTTTTTCATTCTATCGTGTTCGTCTTCACCATAATTAAAACCTCTGCGATTTTCCCCAGGTAATAGTGTTTCTATAGGATCACATGGAGTATTTTTAATAAGGATAGGCGGTACGCTCCCACCACAATTCGCTATTTTTATCATATGTAGTAGATTTTTCATGTCTGAATTCGGAGTTTTCTTTGAATAGTCAATCAAACAATTAAGCCACTCTTTTGAAAAATATGCTGCTATTTCTTGATCACAAGTATAAGGATTATGAGTTTTTAATTCATTTTCTATCAGATTCTTCATTTTATCCTTCAATAGATTCGGAATAGTAATTTCTTCAATTTCTGTAATCTGCAGTATTCCTTTATTCATTATAAAACCTCCGTTGTTTTATTTTTTACACCCTATCTTCTATTAAACAAACTATCCACTTCTTTTTTACTCCTTTACTTTTCGTCAGAGCTATTAGAATTACCGATTTACAAATAAAAAACATGGAGTATAAGAGATTTCTTCTTAGTTACATTTCCCCCACGAACCTCCATTGATTTGGCAAATTTAATTTGAAAATCTGATTCATTTTCATACTTTACTTTCAAACTATGTTTATATGATTTTCAATTCAAGTAAGAGTATTTCATTTTCTAAAGTTTTCCTAATTTTAAAATCAGAATTTTCAATACAACTATGTTAACATTAAAAATATAACACGAAACAAAAAAATGTAAATAAATAGTTTTTTTATAAAAAATAGTCAGACTATTTATAAGGTAATCCGTATTCCATTGAACCAACTACGGCCTCTCAATTTTATTGATAACAATAAAAAAGCCCCCTAAATGAATAGAGGACTTTTTCCAAGTATATTCTATTTTAAAGTTCTTACTTATCTTTTACTTTAAAAGATATTGCTGTAACTTCTTTATTAACAGTTCCATCCCGTTTGGACTTACGATAATCTTCCCATTCGCTAACGAAACATTGCTGTCTGAAATAACTCCTGTAAGTGCACAAGCTCTTGGAGATTGATATTTTCGTAAAATAATCTGATCCTCTTCTATAAACATTTCAAGAGAATCTTTTTCTACAATTCCTAAACTCCGTCTTATTTCCATTGGAATAACAATACGCCCCATACTATCTGCTTTACGAGTAATTCCTCTTGATTTCATAAAATGCCACCCTTTATATTTATCTAATATTACGGTATTCATTTTAGCAATAAACAACAATTAGGAATAGTTCGTATTACAGTACTTTTTTTAGAAATAAATAACAATTAGGAATAGTTTATGTTAAAATTCTTTCTTGTTTATTCTTGATTTTTAATATATTTTTCCTTGATCATTTTTATATATTGTTTTCTTTCAGTTAGTTCAAATATAAATAATGCTTTTTTTATGTCTGTTAAACCAACTTCATTAGAGTGCTGAACTTTCAATAAAATTGCACCTTTTTCAAAAAACAATTCACCTAATAAGTATAAAGTATTCATATTTATGGCTAATTTTATACCTATTTCACTATACTTTATTGCTTCTTCATATTGATTTGCAAGGTGTAAACATTTTGTTAACGTATGAATGAGTCTTAATTTGATTTCTTTTTCTCTAGGAAATTCTATCTTATTAAAATTAATTAAACTTTGTTTTAATATATTTATACTTTTCTCATACTCTTCATTTTCTGCATGTATTATAGCAATTGAATTCATTATGCTTATTTCTTTTTCTGATAAAAAGTTAGTACTACTTAAGGTTTGTTTTAGTGCTCTATTTAAAATGTCAAAAGCATTACTTGTTGCTCCATTTACATAATATATAGCAATCGCTTCATGCCATAATAAAAATTGTTTATCCTCTTTTGATTGGAAATTATTATCATTTTTCTCTTTTTTCACTATTTCATAAAGCTCATTATATTGTTTTTGTTTTACACAATCTCTCATTACACATTTTACATTTTCAATATATTTTATTTTTTTATTTTTGGTTAGTGCGAATATATAATTTGGATCAATACCAAGTCTTTCAGATAATTGATACAACAATATGCTAGATGGATAAATAATACCTTTTTCTATCTTACTAATTTGACTTTGTGAACATATTCCATGACATAATTCAGATTGTGACATGTTTTTTTTCTTTCTAAGTTCTTTAATAATAATACCAAGATTGTAGAATTCCATCTTTCCTCCCTCAAATGTAACACTTTATGAGTATAAGAATATTTTCCAACTTTTAATGTAATGTAAAATTGATATAGTTACAATTACTAATTATATGGATTTATAGTTTCTTTTACAAACTTGTATCACAATACGAGAAATTATTAAAATATGGTTCACTAATAATCAATGTGCGTTTTATTCACCCCCACTGATTATTAGTCCACCCCAGGCAGGCTTTTACAGGGAGTCCGACTTCTTTGCCACATCTAAATTTTGAGGTCGGAGTCTTACTACCCGCAAATAGCCGGATTAAAATAAATATGATTTTTCACCTTTATTTCTTTTAATAGTTTCTTTTGATTTTTATATAAATAATTTCGAAGGAGCGTATTTTATGAAAAGAATGTTGACCGAAAGAGAGTTAGAAGTGGCTATTTATGTAGCAAAAGGATACACAGATGCAGAAATTTCAAAAAAAATATATGTTACCCCTCGAAGAATTTCAACGATAATTAATCATATTAAAGAAAAATGGCATATTAATTCTAGAGTGGAATTAGGTATTTTAGTTTATCATTATGGTTTTATAGATGCACCCTTATTTTCAAATAAAAAAATTCAGCTATGTAAAAAGGTTGTACAATAGATAGCTGAATATAACGAGTTTAAATTGCAAATAAAAATAGAAGAGCAGACAAACTTTTATTATTTGGTTTACTCCATCACTTTTTAAATTTCAGACATTAATATAAAAAGGTTAGAGAATTAACTTCTCTAACCTTTTTATATACACTATTAGGTTTCAAACAGTAAAGATGCCCTAATGCTACCATTGATCCTGTTCCCTATTCAACCTTGTATAAACAAAAAAATCAGATATTATCACTATTCAAAACCAGTTACAATTCTCTCTTTCATTTTCTGTATTACTTCACTGCTCAATACTTTTTGACCAGCAGGAAGTTTTAATATGGCAGCGGCACCTTTACTAAGGTATATTTCTTGATCATTATTTTGATTTACTACCAATATTCCTTGCCCTTCAAATTCGAAATAACTAATATCTTTTGTTTCATTTGTATTATTTTTTATTGCTTTATATAATCCATATAAATCTTTACTTCTATTTTCTCCGCCCGTTCGAATCGGTTCAGTATCATTCGCAACAATTAGTCCTTCTGGCTGCTCACCCTTCATAATAAACCACAGCTTTTCATTTGTTGGTAATAGTAAATTCTTAAATTCAGAGCTATTTAAAATTTGCTGTGCTGGAATTGTTTCATAGATTGGTAACGAAAATGGAGATGTTGTTATTTTTTCAAAACTTAAATTTTCAGAAGAACTTCCCTTACTATATTGATAATCTTTTAATGCGATCGATTGTACTGATTCACTTTTATTTTTTGATGCATAACTAATTTTACTAGCGAAAATAATAACGGTCATTAAGCACATGCACAGTATCACAAGCTTAAGTAGTTTTCCCATTTATGAACCCCCGCTTTTAATATTATTAGTTTGCATGGATATTATAAACAGTTTCACTCCACCAAAAATTATTATTGTTATGGAACGTACTGAAATTATGATTATAATGATCACCATACCAAGGGTCCATGTATGTTATATAATCTGTTCCATTTGTCCCTTTATAAAATCCATCAAGTACTAGAAAGTGTCCGATGTTAGCTCCATTTTGCCACATAATGAGTGCAATCATCGGCTGATTACTATTAATTTGACTTTTGAACCAATCATAAGATTTTGCTCCAGAACTTATAGCTGAGCTAACACCATATCCCGATAATCCATATTGTATTTCACGTGAAGTTGCAGGATTATTATATGATCCACCCTTAACATACCTAACGTACTGATCTTGTGAAGGAGTTTTCCCAAAATAATTTAAAACCGAAACCGAAGTGCCTGCCCAACACCAATTTGATCTTTCTTGTAATATGTTAGGTACAGATAATTTACGGTCTGTTGGTGTACTTGGGGGATTTCCATTAATATACGCTGACGTTACATATACTTTTTTTCCATCTTTAAAATAATAAAACCAACGATTATCTAAATTTCCTGTCCAGTAATCTTTAACCGCTTCACCATACTCCCATCCTTTAAAAGATACTTTTGTATTTCCGGGAATCACATCTACAATATTTGCATTTAAACTTTTTGCCTCTCTAACATTTACATTCAATGGAGCTGTTGTTCCTGAAAATTCAACTTCTTCTGCTATTATTTTCTGAACACCAATAAAACTAAATGTGAAAAACAATAAAAACATACAAACAATAAAATGATTTCTTCCCTTCATTTCTCCACCCCTTTATCAGTACTAAAAAACATCAACAATTCATCCTTATTAATTGTTCAAGCTTAATATTACATACTAACGAAAAATGACTTCTCATAAAGTGAAACTTTAATCAGTAGTGGTTTTATTCATCCCCCACTGATTATTAGTTGAACCAATCGAGCTGCCCGGCAAATAGTGGGATAAATTCCAATACAAAAAAGGAGCCTATAAATTTTTATAGACTCCTTTTTATTTCGTCGTTATTACTTAGCTAATTCTTTCGTACCCTTCATTACATCAATGAAGAATCCCCAGTTATTCACTACAGAAGAGATACTGATATGTTCATCTGGAGTGTGGACGTTGAAAATGTCTGGTCCGAATGAAATTGCATCTAACTCAGGCATCTTTTGAACGAATGCGCTACACTCAATCCCCGCATGTACAGCGAAGATTTCAATTTCTTTATTGTATTTTTCTTGATGTACTTTTTCAAATAAATTACGAATTTGTGAGTTTGGATTGTATGGCCATTCTGGATACTCTGACTCTATTTCAAATGTAGCACCAACTAATTCAGCAATATATTTGATTTCTTCTGCAACATGTTGTTTTAAACTACTTACAGAACTTCGCACTTCGTTACGTAATTTAATTTCATCTTGCAACGTTTCAATAACGCCTAAATTTGTTGAACTTTCTACAAGACCTTTAATATCCATGCTCATACTTTGAATGCCATTTGGAATTAAGAATAATGATGAAATAAGCTGCTTTTGTGTCTCTTTAGCAAATACTTTTTCAACTTTTTCATCCAATTTTGTCAGTGTAACATGAACATCTGGATCAACAGCACGCATTTCTTCTTGTAATACACGTGTCCATGATTCTAGTTTTTCTTCTACTTGTCCTACATCTTCTGTACGAATTAAAATTGTAGCTACACTTTCACGCGGAATTGCATTCGTTTTTAATCCGCCGTGAACTTCACTTATGTAAAACTCCGTATGTACTGATAAATCACGTAATACTCGTCCTAATACTTTGTTCGCATTACCGCGTTGTTTATCAATTTCCATACCAGAATGGCCGCCTTTTAGACCACCAACATATATACGGTATGCATCCATATTCGCTGGCGTTTCATCCCAAATTACTTGAATTGTTTCAACAGCTTTCGCACCACCTGCACTACTTACAAGTAATTTATGATCTTCTTCAGAATCAATATTTATAAATATCTTTCCTTCAAAATGATTTGGATCAATAGCAAAAGCTCCGCCCATTGTCGTTTCTTCTTCAGTAGTGATAACGACTTCAAGTGCTGGATGCGGAATTTCTTTTGAATCTAATAAAGCTAATGCATACGCAACTGCAATACCATTATCAGCACCTAAAGTTGTTTGATTTGCATATAACATGTCCCCAATGATTCGTAATTCAATTGGATCTTTTTCAAAATCATGTACTGTTGCTTGATTTTTTTCGCAAACCATATCCATATGACCTTGAATAATAATAGCTGGTACATTTTCATAACCAGCTGTTGCTTCTTTTTTAATAATGACATTTAATGCTTCATCTTGAATGACTTCTAAGTTACGCTCTTTTGCAAAGCCCACTAAATAATCACTAATTTCCTTTTCATTACCTGATCCTCTAGGAATCTTTGAAATTTCTGCAAAATGAAAAAATACAGGGTGCTTTGTTAATTGTTCTAAAGTAGAATACATTTTTCAAGCTCCTCTCAAAATGAAAAAATAATATGTAAGTCTCATATCATTATACCATGATTCATTATTTTATCTTTCTTTTAACTTTTATTGTTCATTTTATGTACAACACTCTTACAACATTGTAAGGGCGTTGTAATCTACATCGATTTTTCTCATTTAATAATAGTCGTATACTTTTTAAAGAAACACATTAAAGGAGATAAAGAAAATGAAAAAGTTTTTAGCAATTATTACACTATGTTTATTATTTTTTAGTTTTACTATTGGCTGTGAGAGAGCGTCACTAAATAGAATTGGTAAAGATGTATATTACATGCAGATAAAAGGCGAAGGAACTATCGAAAAAGTAGATCATAGAAACTTACGAAACTATACGCTGTCCGCATTTGATGAAGATGGCGTCAAAAAACAAATTACATTTAGAAGTACAAAAAAAGAAAACAATCATAAATTAAATGAAGACGCGTTTTTACGCCTTTATGTAGATCAAGATGATAATAGCAACAATGAAATATCATCAATTGAAGTAAAGTCCTATGAAGAGATTCAGAAAACAGATTTACCTAAAAAAGTAAAAGATAAGTTTACTATTAAATAAAAAAACAAAAGAAAATGCTCTATGCATTTTCTTTTGTTCTTTTCACCTGTATATATTTTGAACTACTATTATTCATCAGTTTCTCTAACCGATTTATATTCTCCGTTAATGCACCTTTCACAAGAGAGAAATCTGTATTGGATTCTTCTTTTTTTTCTTTAAAAAAC
Source organism: Bacillus sp. JAS24-2 (assembly GCF_008274905.1). Classification (NCBI taxonomy): domain Bacteria; kingdom Bacillati; phylum Bacillota; class Bacilli; order Caryophanales; family Bacillaceae; genus Bacillus; species Bacillus sp. JAS24-2. Next base: position 2,222,064 of record NZ_CP031068.1, on the reverse strand, counting down.
GAAGACTTTTGTACATTGACTTCAGCCATCTCTTCTCCCCCTTTTCAAAAAGATACAACCTTTTATTTATATTATATAGCAAATGTAGAAAGAGTGTACACTTATGATTTTCTTTTTAATTCTTCTTCTAATTCTTCTACTTGCTGCAACGTATCCCCTTTTATTAAAGAGAAATCTGTTGTATCTTCGTTATCTTCTTTAAAAAAATCATTGTCATAATCTTTTACCACTACAATCACCTCTACATGCTAGTGTAGGAATGATTGTCCAATTTTATTCAACTTTGTCGGATTTTGTTTTTAATTTATGTATAGAAGAAAAGGACAGAAAAAGATTCTGTCCTTATTTACTAAAATAACTATGATGTATTGTTAAATTATATACATTTTCAAAATCCCGATCTTGCAGGTTATTTTTCTTTCCATCAATAACAATGAAAACGTCACTTACTATTTTTGCTGGTATAATCCCGACATTTTCTACTTGCACCGCTTTCTGCTCATTCAATTGCTCGATATGTTCTAACGGGACGATAATACTAAATTGTGAGCGAATACCACGAAAGTTTGTATTTAATTCCTTCGCAGCTTCAAAAACAACAATTTTCGCGCCAATCTTTTCCCCATATGAATCTAAAAATGCATTTAAGCTCTTTGTATATTCCTCTTCCGTATGCCATTCCATCGTACCGAATACTGCTGGATTAACATTTTGAATAATTGTCGTGTATATTTCTCCTCTTGCTTTAGATGCAATTAATGATCGTTTTATGGATTGAACTGTCTTGCCAATATCGCTAAATTTTGCACCCCATATTTCTGAAATATTAGGCGTTAAAATGAACGAAATATCAACAAAAATAACCATTGCAGTAAACATTAAAAGATTTTTCCAGAGGGTTAAATCGATTCCTTTTATCATGAAATACACGGTGACAGATATGATAAACAAACCATACCAAGTCTTTCTAATACGTTGCTTCTTCTCCTCGTACAACTCTTCATTTTTCCAATAAAAGAAAACAAGGACTACAAAGACAATCGCTAAAACAAATAAGCCAATTCGAATGTTAGAGATCATTAATCACATCACCCTCCATTCAAAAACTACTCACGATATCATTACATGCGCAAGCTGCTCTCTTTATGACAAAAGACGTGGACAAGCTTCTAAAATTAGCTACATCGCATATATATTAGAAGGTACCACGTCTTTTATCCTGCTATTTGTGGGCAGTAAGACACCACTGATTAAAATTTCACTTTACCATGAGTCTATATTGTATATGTAGACAAGCATTCATTTCAAATTTTCGTATTAAAAAGAAATATGTTTCGGAATTTCCCCTTCAGGTACTTCTCCATCCATACTTAAATAATAATGACGAATCGGACATAAGTTTTCGTCTAATTCATAAACAAGCGGAATGCTAGTTGGAATATTTAATGAAACTACACCATCACTTGAAAGGTTGTCTAAATATTTTACTAGCGAGCGAATTGTGTTACCGTGTGATGAAATAATTACTTTGTTACCACTTTTTAATGTCGGCGCAATTTCTGAATGCCAATAAGCAAGTACTCTCTTCTCCGTATCCTCTAAACATTCAGTTAATGGAAATTCACCTTTTTTGAGTGTTTTATATCTTGGATCGGTCGCTTCATATCGAGGATCGTCTTCAGTAAGAGCCGGTGGTCTTACATCAACACTTCTTCTCCAAATATGAACTTGCTCCTCACCATATTTTTGAGCGGTTTCATCTTTATTCAACCCTTGCAATGCACCATAATGTCTTTCATTTAGCTTCCAAGATTTATGTATTGGGACCCAAGTAAGATCCATCTCATGAAGTACAATCCATAACGTCCGAATTGCGCGTTTTAATACAGATGTATAAGCCACATCAAAAGTATATCCGTTTTTCTTTAATATTGCTCCTGCTTCTCTCGCTTCACTTAATCCATTCTCTGATAGATCAACATCTGTCCATCCAGTAAAGCGATTTTCAAGATTCCATAAGCTTTGTCCGTGACGAATAAGTACAAGTTTTATCATTATAATTCCCCTTTCGGAAATGTGAATTTTATTGTTCCATTGCGTACACGTATAAAGTATCTAGTAATGTATCTTTTTATCCATTCACTCTATGACCAATCGATAGTTGCCAAATGTATGGATAAAATTTGTTCTTTTTCAAACGATAAAAACAGAAGTTTTTTCATTATTTTTGATCGACTGGTATTTCACGTTTCGATATCCAAGCATCAAAACCTGATCGGCTATTTGCCATTTCATTCATAACTTGGTGCCAATTGTCCTCACATGATTCACCAAATTTTGAAAAAATAGCACCCATTTGTTGTCTTTGTACATCACTCAGTTTTTTCTCTAAATCTGTACCTTTTTCTGTTAAAGACAACTGTTTCACACGTCGATCATGCATAGCTTCATTACTCTCAATTAAGCCCTTTTCCACAAGTTGACGTAGCGGTCCGTGGAGCGCTTGCTTACTTATTTCTAATAGTGATAATAACTCATTTACACTTATCCCTGGAAAACGTGCGATAAAAAATAAAATTCGATGATGTACTCGTTGAATGCCATATTCTTTTATAATTTCATCTGGCTTTTCAGTAAATGTTTTATATGCAAAATAAAATAATGCTAATGCCTCATTCATCTGTTCTTCTTTATGTTGTGTCATCTACTTTCCCCCTGTATGTAAATTATACCACAATCTAGTAATGAATATTTTAATCAACGCATTAGAACTTGTTCAGTCTATTGAAACATTCATTGCATAATTAGGAGATGATTCATTTGAAAAAACAATATACTGTAAGTACATATTTATTGGATAGACTACACGAATTAGGAATTGAACATATATTTGGGGTTCCTGGTGATTATAATCTTGCCTTTTTAGATGATGTGGTAGCACATAAAAATTTAAAGTGGATTGGCAATTGTAATGAATTAAATGCTGCATATGCAGCAGATGGGTACGCTCGCATAAAAGGAATCGCCGCTCTTATTACTACTTTCGGTGTTGGAGAATTAAGCGCTATTAACGGTATTGCTGGCTCATATGCGGAAAACGTGCCAGTTATAAAAATTACAGGTACGCCACCAACAAAAGTAATGGAAAATGGAGCAATCGTCCATCATACGTTAGGAGATGGAAAGTTCGATCACTTTTCCAATATGTATCGAGAAATCACTATAGCACAAACAAATGTAACACCTGAGCATGCTGCTGAGGAAATTGACCGTGTTTTACGTGCATGTTGGAATGAAAAACGCCCTGTTCATATTAATTTGCCGATTGATGTATATAATAAACCAATTAATAAACCGACAGAACCTATTATAAATAAACCTATTTTAAGTAATAAAGAAGCATTAAATAAAATGCTTCTACATGCCATTTCAAAAATAAATAGTGCCAAAAAACCTGTTATTTTAGCTGATTTTGAAGTAGATCGATTTCACGCTAAAGAAAATTTACATCAATTCGTAGAAAAAACTGGGTTTCCCATCGCGACGTTCAGTATGGGAAAAGGAATATTCCCAGAAAAACACCCTCAATTTATAGGGGTTTATACTGGTGATGTAAGTTCTCCGTACTTGCGAAAAAGAATTGATGAATCTGATTGTATTATTAGTATTGGTGTGAAGTTAACTGATACTATTACAGGCGGCTTCACACAAGGTTTTACAAAAGAACAAGTTATAGAAATCCATCCCTACACTGTGAAAATTATAGATAAAAAATACGGTCCAGTTGTAATGCAGGATGTTTTACAACATTTAAGTGATTCAATTGAGCATCGTAATAAAGATACCCTTGACGTTAAGCCATTTATTTTAGAATCATCACCTTTTACTGAAGAGTTCAATCCAAAAGCACAAATGGTCACACAAAAACGTTTTTGGCAGCAAATGTACCATTTCTTACAAGAAAACGACGTCTTAATTGTAGAGCAAGGAACACCTTTCTTTGGTAGTGCTGCTATCCCTCTACCTAATGACACTGCATATGTAGGACAACCGTTATGGGGATCTATCGGATATACACTGCCCGCTCTACTTGGTACACAGCTCGCCAATTTATCACGGCGCAACATTTTAATTATTGGTGATGGTTCTTTCCAAGTAACTGCCCAAGAGTTATCAACTATACTACGTCAAAATTTAAAACCGATTATATTTTTAATCAATAACAACGGATACACTGTTGAACGTGCCATTCACGGACAAAACCAACCTTATAATGACATACAGATGTGGGATTACAATAAACTATCAATGATATTTGGATCAGAAGAAAAAAGTCTAACATTTAAAGTAGAAAATGAAGCAGAATTAGCAGAAGTCTTAACAAATATAATTTTTAATAAGAATCAACTTATCTTTATTGAAGTTATAATGAGCCAAAGCGATCAACCTGAATTGTTAGCTAAACTCGGGAAAAGATTCGGTCAGCAAAATTCTTAATATAAAAGCATAACCTAATTATACAACTAGTAGTGTAAAACTTGTTTTGAGAATCGTTTCGACACTCAAAATACATAAGGAAAAGGATGGAAAGTACCATCCTTTTCTATTTTAAGAGCCTTCTTCGACTAACGCCCCGTGCGACAAGCAAAAATTCTTAATCCATCTTTAATTTTATAGCTTTTGTCGCAATAAATGTTTTAATATGCTTATCCAATATCCTTGTTCCACCAAAATCATCCTCATAAAAACCTGTTATAGCAAAACCAGCATCAATTTAGCCTTGGATTTGGTCTTCTAAAGTATGCGCATATTCTATTGTTTGATTTGAATCGATGTAATCTTGAACTTCATCCTCTGGTAAATAATCCAATGTTGATGAAGGAATTGAATGTTTAACATCCAGAATACCTTTTTGCTCTTGGTTATCATCAAAAATCCATAGTAACGGATTTGTAAATCCAGCAATAAGAACACCTTTATTCTTTAAAACCCTAGAAACTTCATTCCATACAAGATGAACATCTTTTACAAACAAATAAGCTACGCTTTTTCTTTTTTATTCAGCAAGAGTTAACTGCCAAGATACACCATACTTATCATTTAACCAGCCAAACTTTTTACTAAACGGATAAGAACCTAAAGGCATAAGAATCGCTCCATCCTGCGCTAGTTTATGAAAGACCGTTTCAATTTCTTCTTCTGTCTCACAAGTTACATAAAGAGACATAGCTGGAGTGAATGTAAAATTATGATTTACATAACTATCAATACACATAAACTCTTGGCCATTTAGCGTAAAAGTTGCATGAATTACAGTTCCCTCTTTACCAGGTCCATTTTCATCGTAGCGAGAAATACTTACAATTTCTGATTGATCAAATAGTGACGTATAAAAATTCATTGCTTCCTCAGCTTTGCCCTCAAACATTAAAAACGTAGTAATTTTTTGATTTGCGTTACTCATATGGAGACAGCCCCTTGTTATGTATTTATGTAAAACATACGCCAACAAAACCAAACGTACGTTCCTTTTAATATATTGTCTATAAAAACGATGAGTTTGTCAATTATCTACTTTATTATTTCTTCTTAAATAATGCTGTCCAAAGAAATGATTCTCCAAACATTTCTTTCGGTTGTTTCATTTGTTTCATTCTTCTAATCTCAATTACCTCAAATTCTTTAAATATCTCTCTTAACTTTTCTTCCGAGTATGCAAGACCACCTTGTAGACTCCACCCTCTATATACGTCCCAATCTGTTATTTCCGATCCATTTCGCTCATCTAAATCACCTGCCGCAAAACATGTTAATCCGAAATAACCACCCGATTTTAATGAGTTTTTAATTAAATCCACATAATTTATTCTTCTATGCGGTGGAATGTGATGCAAACAGCCCGAATCGTATACAAAATCAAATTCGTTTTGAACCTCTAAATTAAAAATTGAATCACAAATAAAATGAATTGCTACCTCTTTTGCCAATGCCCTTTCTTTAGCCCAATTAATGCCTTCTACAGATAAATCCACTGCTGTTACATCAAATCCTTGAGTCGCTAAATAAATGGCATTTCTACCTGGACCACACCCAAGTTCTAATACTTTCCCTTTTGAAACTCTCTCTTTTTGTATATACGAAACTAGGTTCTCATCTGGGACATTTCCAAAAAACGGAACATCCTTTTCTCTATTCTCATAAAATTCATTCCAAAATGGTTCTGCAGGTCTTAATAATGAATCAAGCATTTTTAAAATGTCTTCTTGTGTGTGTAACGTTTCATTTTTCATTAATACCCCTCCACAAATTAATAGTCAGAAAATTATTATATATCTTTTTGAACTTTCAAACAAAGAAAAAACTCCTACATTCAATAGGAGTTTTTTCTTTAAAATCCAAGTACATCTTGCCATTTTAGCAATTTCTCTTCCCGTACTTTCAAATAATCATGTTCATATTTCCCCATCCGTATTTCACTAACAATTTCTCAGTCTGCAAAAAAAGAACTCTTTCTGTTTTCGCTGCTACCTTTACAACATGAGTCACTTAAGAAGAATACTTTGCTGAAAAATAAAGTCGATTTCGTTAAGGTATATTTTTGCTAACGCCTCTTCTTTCATACATGATATTTCATACAATCATATTTTTCTAATAAAATAACGTTTTTGTTCACTTTTTTGATACATTTACGAAACATTCATGTGTTATCTTCATTAAGTTCTTTTCTTTTTATAATGTCGTGTGAGATATACCAACAGAGGAAGCCCTAGATCCCCTAATCCTAGGGCTTTTTTATAAGAATTTTATACATTTTATTATTTCCACTAACTCTTTAAATTGTATATACATAATATAAAATTTTCATGTTGTTATATTTTTTGATGGCCTCTTATCTTTCCTTAAAAGGCTTTTTTCAAATAACGCTTTTGTTTAATTTATATTTAAAAAGTTCCTTTTCATAAAGACTTCCCTTATATGCTATACTCATTCTTAAGTAATTGTATAAGGAATGTTAAAAATGGATGATAGATCGTCAAGACAATGGAAATTGCGACAAAAGTTAAGAGCACTGAAAACCAAAAACAACAATGACACAAACCCTTTGTTTAGTGAATGCCTTGAATCCCTAGGAAACGAAACTCTCATTTTCTCCCAAGAAAAAAGCCAGCAGATTGCTACTATTTTAATGAATTCATTTCCTATAATTGTCTCGGGAAGAATAGATTGGGAACAGATAGATAATCAATTCATAGCTTCGAACAAAGAACAACTAATTTCCCTTATTAGAGCAAACCAACTAGATTTTGACGAACAGATTTTTATAATACGGGATAACTATGAAATCCCTGTAGTAAGTACAAATCTTGATAAAGTATTCCAATCACTAGTTGACGTTGATGCAGTCAGTTTTTATTACTGGCTATTAGACAAAGAATATAGATTCGTAATTGAAATAAATGATGAAGAATTGATTAGGATTGGGTTTCGCTAATACTCTAAGCATATGAAGCTAGTTCCCTTCATTTCTTAATATTTTCTTCGTCACCACCGCTATTATTATCATTATGAAACTAATAGCAAATATAGGTAAATAAATTTTCGTACTGAATCCTTCAAACATAAAACCATATACGACTTGCCCAATTGGTGCCATACATTGAGATACCGCTGTTATAAATGCCATCACTTTTCCTAGATTTTCATTTGGTGTTTTCTTTTGGACTACAGTAATCACATAAATGGATACAATTGTCATAATCATTGCGATTAGAAGAGAAGAAAGTATAAAGAGGATAAATGGTGGATAGTATCCTAAATTAAGAATAAACGGTGTAACTGATAGTGCCACTGGCATTACTAATAAAGCTATGATAAGCATCCAATTATATAATGTTTTCATCTGTAACTTTTTAGCAAAGAAACCGATTGACAATGCCCCTAATATGGTTGCAAAATCAATTAATCCCATTCCAATTCCATACATCGTATCGCTACTCTGCATAGTTACTCGTAACATAATAGGTCCTCCAACAACAAATAACGGTGTCAAAATTAAGTTTAGTAAAGCTGCAAGTAACATAGCCTTCAAAATAAAAGGTTGCTTTAAAACATAAAGAAAACCTTTTTTCATATCTTTTACAATTGTCGGTATGATATGGCTTTCTTGCGCTCTTTTTATAAAAGGTATTGTAATAAACATTTCTAAAATTGCAGATAAAAAGAAAGCAAGACAACTTGTTATTACGAGCATTTTCAAACCAATTATGCCATATAATATTCCTCCTAGTACAGGTGCAACTATATTAGATAATGCTTGCACACCATTTATGATACCGTTTGCTTGTTCTAACTTTTTCTCTGGAACTAATTGCGGAATACTTGCCATAACAACTGGTGAGTACATTGCACTAATGACTGCTAGTAAAAACATAATTGCTCCAATCAATAAAATAGATACCGATTCAGTTAATAACAAAACTATAAAACTTAATACAATAGCAGCGTTTATAAAATCCAAAATGACCATTACATTACGGCGGTTGAAACGATCTGCTATCGCTCCGCCAAGAGGAGCTAACAAAAACGGGATACTCGTTATGGCATATAACCCTGCAAATATATCGGCACGTCCTGTTATATCTAGCACATATAAAGACAGTGCAAAACGTAATAGTGTTGAACCTAAAATAGTAATAATTTGACCACTTACCATTAAGTGAAAATCTTTCAAGGAAGATTGAATACTTGCTGGCATCTTCATCACATCCTTCATTTAGTCTAGACCGACTGCCGGTCTATAACACCCAAACAGAAAAAAGCTATTTCTGTTTCATTAAAACCTCGATCATATAATCAAAGGACCCTTCTTTCGCTCCAACAGATACTTCCATCATTTTAATATAAGCCTTAGCTCTTCTCATCATTTCTTCCGGTTTCCACTGGAATAAACCATCATCAAATATGACTTGTGCTGAAGAGAGTAATAATTCAATTGTTTCTTGTGGGTATGGAGTAGAAAATATGCCTTCTTCTATTCCTTGCTCTAAAACTTCCGTTAATACAGGAGATAAATGTATAATGGATTGCACTAAACTTTTCTGATGCATTTCTGCATTATTTGGTTGATGGAATTGTTCAATCATTTTTTCTTTGACATCTCCTGATTTTGGTGATTGTTCCATTAAAATTTTAAATAACTTATCTAAAACGGGGATATCGGGATTGGAGACAATCCTTTTCGCCTTAGTGACATCCTCTTTAATAATCCTCATAATGATTTCATCCATTACTTCCTCCTTCGACTTAAAATAATGATAAAACGTCCCCTTTGCTATACCAATTTCTTTTAAAATATCATTCACGGTTGTTTTCGTATAACCTTTCGTAAGAAACAAACGCTCAGCTGTTTCTAAAATTTCCTTTCTACGCTCCTCATACTCCTTTACAATTCGCATTCAAGTTCTCCTTCCCATCAGACCGACTGTCGGTCTATTAAAATTATATGTTTAGTTTGCAAAAAGTTTCCTGTTATCGTACATATACAACACCATACTTTCTATTTCCTTTATAAATTTTTATTTTTTAACGTCCGCTCAATTTGTTTAAAACGTATCTCATGTTTCTTATCGTCACCTTTCATTTTAGGAAAAGAACGACGCCTCCGTTCGATCTATGTACTTATCAATGGAGTATTTTGTTGAGTTCCAATATGTAATATTGCATATTTCGCACTTTTAATTTTTGTATATGTGATAATTTATTTATAAAAATATAAATTATTAATAAGGGTGATTTATATGAGCAAGTTCCGAAAGAAGATGATTAAATATTTGCAAACATTTTGGGGATGCTTAGCATTTGGTGTATTAATGTTTGCTATCTTCTTAATTACGGATTTAACAGATGCATCTTTAAATACATTAGGCTGGAGAGACTGGCTAGGTTCTGTAGCAGGCGCAACCATTTTATCTGTTGGGATGTTTACTTTAAATAAATTGAATTTAAAATAAATATTCGGTCAATACTGAATGTGGGCTGTATGCCAACATTCATTTAAAGTAGTCTTCTCTGTATCTCCTTGTATTGAGCAGTTAGCTTTTGCTAGCCGCTCTTTTATTTTGTTCCGGTTCTTGCCTCTTAAAGAACTCTTTATCTACTTTCCCCCAATAAGTACACATATCTATTCTCCATTGCTACAAAATGAAATCTTTATTTTGTTTTACGCGTCGCTTCTTCAATCAGCCAAGATACAATATTAAAATCATTAGCTTCACCCTTTAAAGATGTTCCGTTCCAAAAGCATTCTTTCATCACTTCAAGTAATTTTTCAACAGCTTCAATTCATCTCATATTCATTTTCCCTTTCTCCCAAATAACTATTTTGTTTTATTAATTAACTGATTAATAAAACAAACACCTTTATTAAACATTCCATGTTTCTTCACCCCTTGAATATTTTTCAAATAAAAATACATACTATTTTCAAGCCGCCGTGTCCATGGCTAATACCTCTTTCTTTTGATGTATATTTTTTAAGAAATCGAAAATAATACCAACAAGCTGTTTGAACTAGCAGCTTCACTCTTCTCGCAATGGGGATGCAAATTATCACAATTAGCTAACTCATTGAACTCACTGGCAGACAACCAAAATCGTTGTCTGCTTTTTGTATGAGATTTTTCGTTTTACATATACTACTTTTGAACCTGCAGACCAATACGAGCCATTTTGGTACTTGGGATTTCCCTTCCGGGGATAAGTATTTTTTACTTATCCCTTTTTTGTATAGACACGTATATTTAGGGTAAAACTAATTACAAGCAGATTTTCTGTTTATGCGTAGTTCTAAACAAGATTACTTTTTCTCCTATTAAAGGACGGCAGGTACGACTGCTAGTCCTTTTTTCTTATTTCGCATATTATCACTACATTACCTTCATCGTCATAAGCAATTTCCCCATAAGGATGGCAGTGGTACTTCTCGAGTTCCTCATTGATCAAAACTAACAAATTAGTTTTCCAGTTTCCAACGATCGTACACCAATACGAGTTTAATCCTTCATAAACTTCTCTTGTTCTATTTCGATAATTGCGGAATGTGTAATGAAAATACTCGCTCGCTTCAATACCTTTTCTTTTAATCAAAGTGTTCTGCTGAATGATAGTAATACCCTTGCTCTAATGGTTTTGGACTATAAAATTTCCTTTATAAATTTCAAATGCGGTGAATGAAATTTTGTTTTTTTCTTGCCATCATCCTTGTTGTATACAAACAAAAAAGAGCCACAATATTTTGCGACTCTTTTACAATTATAACTATTTAACGGCCACGTCTTTGCTGACCTTGCTTTGTACTACCTTTTTTATTACTTGGCTTATTAAATGATCGGTTATTTTCATTTCTAGAACTATTTCTTGAATCACTTCTTGAGCTATTTCTTGAATCACGTCTTGATTCACTTCTTGAACCTTCGCGGCTATCTCTTTGACGATTTTGACCTGATTTCTTCGGAGCTGGCTTTGGTACCGGTTTTCCGTTTTCATCTACACGTTTTATCTTCGGTTGTTCGATTATTTCTCTTTGTATTGGTGCACCAAGCGTTTTTTCAATTTCTTCTAAATGTTTTTCATCTTTCGCTGCAACGAACGTAATTGCAAGACCTGATCCACCTGCACGTCCTGTTCGGCCAATACGGTGAATATAACTTTCTACATCTTCAGGGATGTCAAAGTTAAATACGTGCGTTACACCATCTACATCAAGTCCACGAGCTGCTACATCCGTTGCGATTAAGTACTGAATTTTAGCTTCGCGGAAACTCTTCATAACTCTTTCACGTTTCGCTTGAGGTATATCACCATGAAGTTCAGCACAATTATAACCTAATCCTTTTAAATTATCATAAAGCTTACTTGCTCTAACCTTTGTACGACAGAAAATAACAGCTAAAAATGGCTGATCACGATCCATAACAAAACGAAGTGCATCTGGCTTTGCACGGTCTGTCGTCTCAATGACACGCTGCTCAATTGTATCAACCGTTACTTCTTCACTTTGTACTTGAATCATTTGCGGCTCATCCATATAACGTTTCGCTAATTTTTTAATATCTTTTGGCATCGTTGCTGAGAATAACATCGTTTGTTTACTACCTGGTGTCTCATCTAAAATATCTTCAATATCATATAAGAAACCGAAATAAAGCATTTGATCCGCTTCATCTAGTACAATCGTTGAAAGATTACTTAAATCAATTGTTTCACGTCGTATATGATCTAATAATCGTCCTGGTGTTGCAACAACAATATGTGTATTACCTTTTAATTTTCTCAATTGTTGTGCTACATCTTGCCCACCATAAATCGCTAGTACATTAATATCTTCTCTTTGAACAAGCATTTTTTTAATTTCAGTTGTAATTTGCAGAGCTAGTTCCCTTGTTGGTGCAACAATTAAGGCCTGAACATCACTAGACTCTGGATCGATTTTTTCTAAAATCGGTAACACGAATGCTAACGTTTTACCCGTTCCTGTTTTCGCCTGCCCAATAATATCTTTACCTGACATAATAACAGGAATTGCCTTCTCTTGAATTGGTGTTGCTTCTGTAATTCCATTTTCACGTAATGTATGATTAAAAGTTTCACTAATTCCTAATTCTAAAAAGTTTTTCAAATAGACCACTTCTTTTCCTTATTTTTCACATTAGCTTTCATTGTACCATTTGTTTCGCCAAATATGAAAAATAAAAAAATTCTTATCTTCTTTTTTTATATTCATCCTGTACTAGATGAACAAATTCTTTTTGCTTTTTCTCAGATTTTATTAATGCTTCCATGTTAGTAGAAGACAAAATGAACTTCTTAATTTTGCTATTACAGCAAATAACGAACCCATCTTCTCCCCCCTATACCCTTGCTCAAATTATATATATTCTTCTTTACATATATATTTCAATTTTACCGAAATATAATGTTACTGATTTGGTTGAAATCGCAAAATATATGAACTAAAAAACCGATCTTTTCGATTTAGGAAAGACCGGTTTTCATTAGTTTATACAGTAAGCTTTCCTCCATGATAGCAATAATACTCTGCTGCTTTAAAACTTTTAATCCTATTTAAAGACTGTTTCGCTTTTTCTATATCTAAACAAAAATTCGGATTAGCTATTACTAACTCACTATTCTCTTGAACAGCCGCATCTCCCGTAATTACACAATCTAAATTCGGAAAATATAATGAAATATGCCCCGAAGTATGTCCTGGCGTCGCTACTATTTGACATTCATTATTCAAAATCATTTGACCATCATGCACTTTTTCATCGACGGAAATATGTTTTATATTTTTTAACTGTTGTATAAACCATTTACCAAATTCTTTTTCTTCATTTGGCATACGTTCTAACATTACTTCAGCTTGAACTAACCTCTCTGATTTTATATCACCACTAATATAGTTAGATTCAATTTCACTAGCAATAATATTAATTTGAGGATATTTCACTTTAAAATCATATAAAGCCCCTAGATGATCATCATCATAATGAGTAATAATTATATTTTTTAAGTTTTTCATCTCATATCCATGTTTTAATATTGCATTTTCAATTAAAGGTAAAAAACTTGTATATCCTGTATCGACTAATGTTAATTCATTATGTACTATAATTAAACTTGGATAAACACATTGTTTTTGCCCGTTAAATTCGAATTCAATTGGTAGTTCTATTATTTTCATTTTGCTTCCCCCATACCGCTTATAAAATGCATAATAATAACTAAATCATCCACATACATTTTACAATATATATACTATGTAACGGAACACTATGAATCGTTACATAATCCACATTATATTATTTTAAACAGGTAATCCCCTATTTTTATGGAAATATATAATTAAGAAAAACAATAAAATTGATTAATCTCTCACTTCTTTGTCCATCCTTTTAAAAAATCTATGTTTTGTAAAAGGAGTGTTTATATGGAGAAACAGACACTTTGGAAAAAGTTCAAAAAAAGCTCTGTAAACCTCGGTAAATCTAGCGTATATGAAAGTATTATTTTATTCTACACAATGAAAAAGAAAGAATTACCTACTAAGGCGGAATTCATAATATTAGCCGCTTTATCTTATTACGTATTAACAATCGATTTCATTCCAGATATAGCTGCTATTATTGGGATTGGCTTATTAGATGATGTTTTAGCAATCGCTGTAGCGCATAAATATGTGATGCGCCATGCAGATGCTGAAATTCGAGAGAAGAGCAAAGTAAAGATGGAATCATTATTTACTTCAGCACAAGCATAATGAAATTATCTAGTCATTTACCTACCTTTTTACTTTCAAATAAAGCTAACTGTAATTAATAATAGTTCCACCTCACTGAATATTACCCTTCACCATGAGAGCATAGCAGAATAAATTCCTAAACAAAAGCATTTCTCTTAGCTCTCAAACCGTAAACAAATAGGGAATCAGCACTTGTTCCTAAGTTCTGACTCCCTTTTATTTGTTCTTATATCTATCTGTTATACAGTTTCATACGTTCCCTTATACAAAACTGCTATTGCCGCTACTATAAGAATCATACCCATAAAAGCAGGTGCGGCATGACCAAGTGATACATAGATTTGTCCTCCAATAATCGGACCAATCATTCTTGCTAAAGCTTGAATAGATTGGCTTCCACCTTGAATCCTTCCTTGTTCATTAGAATTGACAGACTTTGAAAGCATCCCGTTGAATGAAGGCCCGAAAATTGAATCCCCAAAACCAAACATTAGCATTCCAACGATAAGTAGTGGAGAGAGTGAAAATACAGCTGATGCTGCAATAAAACTGTATCCTATAATCTCCGAAACCATCCCAAGAATTGCTATTTGTTTATCACTAAGATTGATTAAAAGCTTTGGCATGATAAAACTTTGTGAAACAATGTCTTGAAAGCCCAAAATTGAAAACATAAGTCCGATTAATGCAGGTTTCCAACTGAAAGTATCCATTGTAAATTGCGTGAAAATTGCTTGTAAAGATCCGTTAGGTATCCAAAGTAAAAACGCTGAGATAAGTAACCATTTTAAATTTTTCATGGAAAGTATATTTGCTAGCTGTGCAAAAGGATTTAACCTTACAAAAGTAATCTCTTTTAACCTGTTATTTTTGTCAAGGCTCTCAGGCATGTATTTCATACCATATAAAACATTTAATAAAGTTATGAACGCTCCAAAGTATAAAGGTACAGAATGACCAAACTTTGCAAGTAAGCCCCCAAGAGTTGGTCCAATAATAGTTCCCACACCTACAACTGCACTCACCCATCCAAAGTATTTCGTTCTCTGCTCTTTCGGAATGATGTCTGCAAAATATGCGAAGATAGTACTTATGCTCCCACCTGTTATACCTTCTATTATGCGTCCAGCAAATAATACCCATAAAGCTCCTCCTATGCCAAAAACTAAGTACCCAATTGCAGAACCAAATAAGCATATTAAAAGTAATGGACGACGGCCATACTTATCGCTTAAAGCCCCGAGTGCTGGAGCAGCTAAAAACACGGAGGCCGCATATACGGAAGTTAGTAGTGTAACAACTAATGCTTGTTCTTCCGGATTACTTGTATATGGCTGTACTAAGAATGGGACTACAGGCATGATGATACTGAAACCTATACCACAAAGAAATACAGAAATAAGTCCGAATAGTAAAGCATGTTTATCTATGCTTTTTTCAGTTTCCCTTTCATTTTGTGATCTAAATATAGACATTTAACTTCTCTCCTTAAAATATTTTGTTGCTTTGTCAACAAAATGATAACCCTGTTTTGTTGATTAGTCAACAAAGATAAAATAATAAAAAAGCAGCCTATTCTCATATTAGAGTAAGGCTGCCATTTTATTATTAAAATGTATTACGATTTAATATGTATACCTTGTTTCTTTATTTCTGCATCCAAATGTCTACTATACTTTTCCACAAAGCTAATTATACTGTCGAATTCTTCTTCAGTTACTTGCTCAAATACAGCTTTATCCCGCTCTTGAAACTCTTTGTGCAGATCTTCATGGATTTTATAAATTTCTTTCCCTTGTTCGGTAAGCTTAAAATAAATTTCTTTCTTATTTTCTGACTTTTGGTAGCTTTCAACAAGGCCTTTTTGTATGAGCTTCTTAGTCATTCTACTTATAGCACCGCGAGTCACATAAAAAGCCTCTGCGAGTTGTGTCACGTTAGAATCTGCATTGTTTTCAATATATTCAATACAGTGGACTTCAGAAGACTTAAACCCTTTAAGACCTTCTTCCATCTTATCTTTATTAAGCCAAACCAGCTTATTATATAATTCCCTGAAACCGTTCATGACCTGTTCTTCTTTATTCATGACCTGCCCTCCTCACCGCTCATTAGCACATTAAAACTATTATATTAAATTTCTGCTTACGTTTCGACAATATTGAAATAATTATTGTAACATTAAAGATATGTGTAAAAATAGGCGCTTAAATAAAACAATTCATTAGACAGCAAATTCTGCAAGTTTATTACTACTTACAGTAAATGGTAGACAAAAAGTAAGAGCTAAGATCATTTCTCTTAGCTCTTCTTTCATAAAACTATTTCACTTCATTAGCGACAAAAAAGTGCTCACATACACTTGATATGCGCTGTAAGTCCACGTTCCCACCAGATATAACAGCCACTACTTTTTTCCCTTTTATATAACTATCAACTTTTCCCGCAAGAAGTGCAGCAGTTGCTAATGCACCTGCACCTTCTACAACAGCTTTCCCACGTTGTAATAAATCTTTCATCGCTACTTCCAGCTCTTTTTCTGATACAGTTACAATATCATCTACTAATTCTTTTACAATTTCAAATGTTAATTCTCCTGGTATTTTAACTGCGCAACCATCTGCAATAGTAGGGGCCTCATAATGTTCTACGATTGCGCCTTTATCGTAAGATGCCTTCATTCCATGAACATTATCTGCTTGGACACCAATTATATTAATGGATGGATTAAAAGATTTTAATGCTACAGAAATACCAGAAATAATTCCGCCTCCACCTATTGGTACAATGACAGTATCTACATCCCACATATCATCAAGAATGTCTAATCCAATTGTACCTTGACCAGCCATTACCTCTACATCATCATATGGATGTAAGTATGTTTCACCTGTTTCCCTTATAATTTCTTCACATTTTACCTTTGCATCATCAAAGGTTTCACCATGTAAAATCACTTCAGATCCATATCCTTTTGTTGCTTCAACTTTTGCCTGAGGTGCAGAAATTGGCATAACAATTTTACTCTTAATACCGAGTAAATGAGCAGATAATGCAACTCCTTGTGCATGATTACCTGCTGAACATGCGATTACACCTCTTTCTTTTTCTTGATCCGTGAGCCGTGACATTTTATTAAATGCGCCACGAAATTTAAAAGAACCCGTTAATTGCATATTTTCTAATTTCAAATGTATTTCTCCGCCCGTTTTACTAGTCAAATAAAAAGATTTTACTAATGGCGTTTTACGAGCATTTCTATCTAGAATCTTGTGAGCTTTTTTAATATCGTCTATATGTAATGGTAGTTTTCTAGTTATCATACTGACACCTCTTCCAAAGTTCTATTTCTAAGTTTTCGTAAGTCGTAGCTCCTTTATACGAAAAGAAAAAATCTTTATATATGTACCCCACTCTGAAATAAACACATTTGCAAACAATTTAACATCCTCTTCATATCGCGTTCTTTATAATGATTTAAACATGCAATTTGGATCCAATTATTCTTTTGTAAATAAGATGACTCATAATGAACGATGTATCCTTGTAATGCTAATGCATCGCCTACTACTTTAGAAGAATGGTCTTCGCTTAATACAATAGTAAGTATAATTGGCGCGGCATGTTCTTTAGGTGAAACAAGCTTTAAGCCCATATCAGTAATAACTTCTTCAACATATTCGTATGTCTCTTTAATTTTTACAAATACCTTTTCATCTTCAAATCTCTTCAACGCTTCTTGCAATGCATAAATTAAATTCCATGATTGTGAGTATGGAATGTTTTCATTTTCTTCATACATGCCAATGTCCATATAGGCTGGCACAGCCTCGTTTATTTTTACAATGTGGTTATAAAAAACGAAAGAAATTCCTGTATATGATTTAATCGCTTTACCGCTAACACCACTCGCAAAATACACATCCTTCAAGTCTAATGGTATTGCTCCAATTGAGCTTATGCAATCTACACATAGTTTTATTTGATTCTCGTTACAAAGAGTATTTAGCTCGTTTAAATCATTTAACATTCCAGTAGATGTTTCATGATGAACAAACCAAATCCATTCATAATTTCCAGTTGTCATGATTTCTTCTAATTCGGTATAAATAAATGGATCTCCCATTTCCTTTTTATACGTATCAAAATGTAACTGTGCTCGTTTTGCATGTCCAACTAATCTATTACCAAATTCCCCATTTGTTAATACTAGTCCTTTCCCTTTTAAAGAACGTAACTGTAAAGCAATCGCATCATTTGCTAACGTCCCTGTTCCTAACATAAGCTGTACATGTTTTGCTTTTGTCATATAAAGTAACCGTTTTTTCACATTGTCCATCATCACTTGAAATGACTTAGAGCGATGCGAAATAGGCCGCGTAGAAAATGCCTTTCGAACGTTCTCTTCAATATCTACTGGACCAGGTAAAAACGTATATTCTTTCGTCATAATCCCCCCAACACTCGACTCTTCAAACATAGCAGGGGTAACATACATTGGCTGGAAGGCTGCTTCTTCTGCACCAACTAACGTATGGAAAGATTTGAATCCCATTTGCTCATATAAAGCTAGTTCACGTGTTGTTGCAGAAATGAGTGCTAATTCATATCCATTTAGAAGCAAATAACGATGTAGAAAACGAATTAATCCTAACAACGCTCTTCCATTTCTATATTCACGTTCTACTGAAAGTAAACGAATTTCATACATTTTTTCTCCATGCTCTTGCAAATAAACATCTAAATTTGAGATTTTATAATCTAACGAGAATGGTCGTTTTCCCCGCACTGCGACCATACCTACTAATCTATCCTCATCTAAACAAATTAAATATGTATTTTCTTTATGAAACCGATCTATACGAAACCGGTCTTTCGTTTCTTCATGTTGTGGTATCTCTTCCACAAAAGTTTTATAATTTAATTTATGTATACTTTCAAATTCCCAATCTTGATCAGCAACTTTATAAATTAACCCCATGCCTTATCTCCTTTATCTATTTAATAAAAAATGATAAGTGGAGATTATCCCCACTTATTAAACATTCATTTTATTCTCGATTCACATATAGAATAAGTACAATAATCATTCCACTTAATATAGTGGTAACAATAGAATAAGAATAAAGAATCATACAAATTGGTAAACAAGCAATTGTAATTAGTCCTGGCTTCGTAAACCCTTTAAATATTAAATAAAATACAATAAAAATGCCTAAGAGGGTAAGCGCTATCAAATAATCAAATGCGATTAGTCCTCCTATAAATGTTGAAATACCTTTACCGCCCTTGCCTTTAAATAAAACTGGGTAAATATGTCCAATAATAACGGACAATAATGTTAACATTACGAATGTAGGATCTTCAAAAAGATATTTTGCTACAGCAACAACGATTGCCCCTTTAATCGCATCCCCTAAAAATGTAGCGATGAAATACCCTTTTCCATATACGCGCCCCATATTTCTTGCGCCAGGATTTCCGCTTCCTTCATCCCTAATATCAACGTTATGTCTCAATTTTGTTACTATATAAGCGGTCAATATGTTTCCAATTAAATAAGAAGCCACCAAATATAAAAACTGCATACTATTAATCATGTAATCATTCACTTTCTACATGGGATTACATATACAATATTCAATTATTACGTATATTGTACGTTTTTAACATACATCCCTTTATACATTTTAACATCATATTTTTACAAATCATACAAAAATTCTCATACACTATTTTTAAAAATATATATCCCTCATTAAATAATATGTTCCTTTCACTGCCATTTCTGCTTGTGATACGAATGTAATTTCTTTCATACTATCTTCACAGCATTTCTTAAATACAGCAAATATTTCAGGAACTAAACGCAATATACTGCCACTTACTGCAATTGGCGTTGAGTGCTTAAAGTTCAACTTGTTATAAACACTTACTGTAATCCTTGCCAATTCCTTTCCAGCTTGCATCATAATTTCATACGCATCATCATTGCCATTTCTCGCTTCCTGAATAACTAATGGCGCGATTGCTGCAATTTTATCTTTAGAAGAAGTATATACTAAGCTTTTTATATGAGACGGTGTCAAAAGTTGAAACTGCCTTTGAATGTTCAAACTCAATGGACAAAGACTGATTCCTTGATCGAACTGAATTGCCATTCTCTTTAAAGCTTGTAATGCAATCCAATATCCGCTCCCCTCATCTCCTAAAATATGTCCCCATCCACCGCTATACTGATATACTTCCCCTTTCTTTCCGATACAAATTGCACCTGTACCACCTATAGTTAATATTCCCTCCTTACCTTTTAAAGCAGCTGCATGCGCGATCATTGCATCATTAAAAATTTCAATTTTTGTTCCGTATTTCTTTTTTAAACGTAATGTTAATTCATTTGTATTCCCTCCGCTTATACCAGCTAATCCTAAACAAATACAAACGCAATGCTCATTCATTAAACTCTTCTGGCATTGATTAATTGCTTCCATAATATGCAAAAGTGCCTGGTCAAAATCTATTAATACATTTCCAAATCTGCTCGTACCTCTTACAACTTCATTTCCATCTTGATCAAATGCAATTGCCTCTGTCTTCGTTCCCCCGCCATCTACTCCAATCATATACTTCATATGTTCGCCTCATTTTCATCTGCGTATGGAGGGAATGTTATATTCCCTAAAATTACGGAATTCTTAGCACCTGTTGCGCTCGGCACATTACTCGGATTACGATGATATGTTTCATTTGCTAAAATGGCAAAGGCGATTGCTTCCTTCGCTTCTGAAGAATAGCCTATATCTTCTTGAAGGAATAATGCACATTTTTCTTCTTTCAATCCATGCCGTATCATTTCTACAAGTGTATCATTATAACTTCCGCCACCACCTAGAATTACCTCATCGATTTCATAATACGGCAGAATAAACTCCTTATAATGATAAACAATTGAACTTGCTGTAAACCTTGTGACAGTCGTCAATATATTTTCTTTACTATGCTTTTCAAACCGCTTTAATAACTCACTGACAAATTCTTCTCCAAACTGTTCTCTACCAGTTGATTTCGGTGGATTCATTTTCAAAAATGGATGATTCATACAATATGTCAAAACCTCTTCTACAACTACTCCTTGTTTTGCAATGTTACCATTTTGATCATATGACAACTGAAACAACCTTTGACATACTTCATCCATTACCATATTACCTGGACCTGTATCAAATGCTATAACGCTTTTCTCACTTAGTTGACTTGGTATTACAGTCACATTACCAATCCCGCCGATATTTTGTAGTAGTCTATTTTTAGTTTGGTGACGATATAAAATAATCTCTGAATATGGTACAAGTGGTGCTCCTTGTCCTCCAGCTGCCATGTCCATCGTTCGAAAATTAGAAATAACCGTCGTATTCGTTTCATACGCTATAATTGCTGGTTCTCCAATTTGTAATGTAGAAGGAATCATACCTCCATCTTGCTGTGGCTGATGATAAATCGTTTGTCCGTGAGAACCAATTAAATCTAATTGTCTCAAAGGAAAATTGGCCTCTTTACAAACTTCCTTTACAGCGTTTGCGAAGCGTAAACCGAGTTTAAAATTCAAACTGCATATAAGTTGTACATTTGAATTTTCTATTGATAATGCCTGCTGGATATCATTTTTCATATCATTACAAAATGGCACAGTAGTAAAATGGATGAGTTCAACTTTAGAATCTACACCGCTTCCATCTATATGAACGAGTGCTACATCTATTCCGTCTAACGAAGTACCGGACATTACCCCTGCAACATACATAACATGCATGACCTCCTATTTACTAAAAAACAATCATGTAAGTAACCAACGTACAACCAATCGAAAACAATATAAATCTAAAAAACAACTGAGCTTTCGATGCAAACGATCCATCAATGAAAGAAACAACTACCGTAAGCAAAACGCTTGCCGCAATACTTGTAACGAGCCAAATACTATGCATTTGTGATAAATTTAGCATGCCTAATAAAGGAACAAAAAGTAAATTTGCACAAATCACTCCAAATAGTAATAAAAACACACCTTTATAACTAAATTTTATATTCATTCTATTTCCCCCTTTCTAGTTTTAATGTGAAAGAAGTGATAGACAAAAAGTCTATCACTCAAAATAACAGCATGTAGATTAAGGATTAACCGACTCTCCGTCACCATTCTTTTCGATTTCAAGCATATTTTTGTCGTACATTTTAAAGAATGGTAAATAAATAAGGAACGATATTGTTATATTTATAAAAACTAATACAATCGCACGCCAATCTCCACCTGTTGCTAAATATGCACCAATTGGAGCAGGTAATGTCCATGGCGGCATAATATGCGTTGGTGTTACAAATCCCATTGCGGTTGCAGCATACGCTATAGTAGCTGTTACTAACGGGGTAATGACGAAAGGAATAATTAAAATTGGATTTAATACAATCGGCAAACCGAATATAACCGGTTCATTTATATTAAAAATCCCAGGGACAATACATGTTCTCGATAATGCTTTTGAATATTTTGATCGACCAAATATAATCATAGCTAACACAAGCCCTAACGTTGCACCCGAACCACCAATCCAAATAAACCATTGATAAAACGGTTCTGGTGCAATAAACGGAAAATGACTCGCTCCACTTGCTACAGCTTCACCGTTCTTTCCTAAATACACATCCCAAAGTGGCCTTGCCACAGTACCTACAACTGATACTCCGTGTATCCCGAAAGACCAGAAAAACGTAATTAAAAATACAGGTATAATAACGCCAAAGTAACTATCACCAGCTTTTACTAACGGTGCGGCTAGTTTATCTACAACGTAATGTAAATCAACTTTAAAAACGACTGTAATAAGACTCATCATAATAATAACGAATGCTGCAGGTATAAGTGCTTCAAATGAACGTGATACTGACGGTGGTACTTGTTCTGGCATTTTTATCGTTACGTTATTCTTCTTACAAAACCTTAAAATCTCAACTGATAAAATAGAGACGATCATCGTCACAAATAATCCATGACCTCCAAGATTTGTCATCGGAAGCATGAATCCTTTTTTATCAATTAACTCAGGCGTTAATGTTAAAAGTAGTGAACATACCGCAAGCTGTGCTCCTGATAAAGCATCTAATTTATAACTTTTCGCTAAATTATATCCTATTCCAAATGCTATATATAAGGACATAATAAACATAGTTAAACGATATGGTATCAATATACTTGTTTGATTCTTTAATGCCCAAACCGATATGAAACTATCTTTCGGCAGTGGTGGAAATGCTACTATTAAAAAAAAGCTTCCTACTATAATAAATGGTAACGCCGAAATAACTCCATCACGGATTGCTTGTAGATGCCTCTGCTCAGAAAGCCTTGCCATCGGGCCAGATAAGTTTTTATCAAGAAACGTGACAAACTTATTCATAACGCTTCCTCCTAACTAATTAATTCATTTACAGTTTTTAATAAAGTCGGGCCTCCAAGTGGCGTGTATGCTTGCGGTGGAATGATGCCACACGGAATAGATTCCTCCTCTGCAAATTTTTTTACAGAGTCAAATCGGTGTCTTATTTGAGGTGCCACCATTACGACATCCCAGCCATTCTTTACTTCTTCCTCTACCTCATTCGTTCCAATTGCATGCACTTCCATGTTCACACCATTTTTCTCCGCTTCTTTTTTTAAAGCGTTTACAACAATTGCACTGGACATTCCTCCAGAACAGACGAACAAAACTTTCATTTATTAATCCTCCTATACTTATAATTTATTACCCTTCAAATGAAAGGAAGTTTCACTTTACTAACAAGCATATGAAGTAGTAAATGAATTTAGTTATAATGAAAGTAAATTTCATTAAAAATATTTTTCCTATTAAATTAATGTTTCAATATGCAATTTTCTCTATTGCAAAGTCAACCTCGCCTCCTATATTATTTTAAATAATCATATGATAGGGAGGCGTATAAATGATCGTTAAACGTTTATTAATGATATGTTGTATCGTCATCTTGTTCATCCCTTTCTCTTTCATTCCCCCTCACTCTACTTATGCTGAAGTAAATACTGCATACAAAAAACATGAATTACGTGCTGTATGGATTGCATCTGTTCTGAATATTGATTGGCCCTCAAAAACTGGCTTACCCATTGAAAAACAGAAACAAGAATTTATAAGATTATTAGACGATGTAAAAAGCACTGGTATGAATGCAGTTGTTGTACAAATTAAACCAACCGCTGATGCTTTCTATCCTTCAAATTACGGTCCTTGGTCTGAATACATTACAGGAACACAAGGAAAAGATCCTGGTTATGACCCGCTTGCATTTATGATTGAAGAAACTCATAAAAGAAATATAGAATTCCACGCTTGGATTAACCCATACCGAATAACGATGAATCACACCGATATAAATCGATTATCAAATAATCACCCTGCAAGGCAACATCCCAATTGGGTTGTCCCTTATGGCGGAAAGTTATATTACAATCCCGGTATTCCAGAAGTGAAAAAATTTATAACAGAAGGTGCTTTAGAAATCGTGCAAAATTACGATATTGATGCGCTGCATATGGATGATTATTTTTATCCATATAAAGTAGCCGGTGAAGAATTTCCAGATCAGAAAACGTACGAAACATATAATAACGGTAGATTTACAAATATAGAAGATTGGCGACGTAACAATGTAAATGAACTTGTAAAAGATTTAAATACTGCTATAAAACAAGAAAAATCATATGTAAAGTTTGGCATTAGTCCGTTCGGCGTATGGAGAAATATAGCTGACGATCCGACTGGCTCTAACACAACCGCAGGCCAAAGAAACTATGATGACCTTTATGCTGACACACGTGAGTGGATACAAAAAGGATATATTGACTACATTACACCGCAAATATATTGGAATATAGGTTTCACCCCAGCTGCATATGACATATTAGTAGATTGGTGGGTTAAAGAAACAAATAACAAACCGATTCACCTATACATCGGTCAAGCGGCCTATAAAATTAATAATAACTCCGTCCCTGCTTGGTCTGATCCAGAAGAATATCCAAGACAAATTGCATTAAACCGGCTATATCCTGAAATAAAAGGTAGTATGCATTTTAGCTTAAAAGATATTAATAACAATCCACTTGGAGTTAAAGATAGACTCTCAAAAGACATATATAAACATCCTGCATTAATCCCGCCTATGCCTTGGATTGATCATGATCCACCAAAACAACCGACTTTAAAAGGTGCCATTCCAAGAAATGAAGGTATTGCAATTGGCATCATTGACAATAGAGATAATGATTCTGCTTATTACGCTATTTACCGCGCGAATGGGAAAAATGAAGTGGATATACAAAATCCGAAAAATTTACTTACTACTGTAAGAAAAACAAAACTTGGAGAAATTTATGTAGATAAAACCGTTATTTCTGGAGAAACGTATACGTATGTCGTAACTGCAGTTGATCGATTGCATAATGAAAGTGTGGCTTCTAGTCATACTACCGTTAGTGCAAAATAAAATCTCATAACAAAAAGCGCCCTAAAGCTGTGATACTTAGCTTTTAAGGCGCTTTTTGTTATTTATTCTTAAACTTCTCAGTCGCTGCTCTCATCTTCACATTTAAATCGTGATCAATTGAGTCGCGAATATCTCGCTCTACTACTTCCATTTCTTTTTGGAAATTTTCCAAGTAGATTTTCAGTTCTTCTTCTTTCTCTGGTCTTTGTGAAGGTGGTAATTGTACTACCAACGATAACATGGCCGTTAAATCTTTCATTAAGAACGTTTCAAGTTTATGTTGTTGTTCAAACATGCGTTGCTCTTGATAGTACGGAAGTGCATTCAATACTGAAATTGTAATATCATCAACCGTTCTTTGTAATGAAGGATTTATTGAGCGTTTATACGCTTGAATTGTATTTAATGCGTCTGGATAACGGTCATAAAAATACAATTTGTAAAATGATAAGTCTGTCGGTTTTACAGTTTGCTGTGTCTCTTGTCTTAAGAAATCTTTCACTTTCATCGCAGCTACATCAATATCTTCATTCGTAAGCTTTTTCGTAGTTTTTGCCATTACATGCACTTTTTTCTGCTTTTCTTTCGGTAACATCGAGAAGACTTGTTCTCTCGTACGTTGACCTGATGCACAAAATAGAGTATTTAATGTATTTTGTTCTTTCTTTCCTTCAGTGCGAATCCAGCGATAAAACAGTGGATGTTGTGTAAATTCTTGTAGAAACGGTATTGATTTGTTTGATAACTTGTCTAAAGAATCTTGCGCTCTTTTATATGGCTTCGTCCATGAAAAATACAGCTTCCGTCCGAAATATACGACTAAAACAACGACAGTAAATGCTATTAAAAGCAATGTACCGAGTAGTAATAATACTGTTTGAATGAAACTCATTTGTTCACCTCCTCTAATAATCCGTTATTTCCTTGGACGCTGAATGAGTTTCTGCTTCATCTCATCATTAAATGTGTCTAGTTCAATAACGAACTTCTTACTTGACTCGATAATACGTTCTGACGATTTTTCAGATGCTTCAATTGCAGCGAACACATTTTGGAATGATTCACGTAATTTATCCATGCTAATAGCAGGGTTTTCAAGCAATTTTGTCGTTTCTTCTGTATTTTGTTTTAACGCTTGAGAATTACTTAATACCATCGATTCAATTGCTTCATTTGTCGCATTCACTGCATCGATTGTTTTCCGTTGATTTGTTAACGCTAACTGAATAGCAGCTGAAACCGTTACAACGTTTTGCGTCATCGTAATTGCATTACGAATTGCCTCTGTTAACTTTTCATTATTTTTCTTAATAATGTCTACAGATGCGATAGATTGTAATAAAACACTTTTCGCTTGCTGCATATTACGTGTACGTACAAGTATCTTTTCTAACGCATCGTTAATTAATGGAATATCTCTTTGACGTTCTGGATTTTGTTTCTCAGCTTCCAGCATGCCAGCAAGTTTTTTCCCTAAGTATACTTGCTTATCAAGAGCGTGAATTTTATCATGCGATTGCTCTTTAAGCATTTCAAGACCAACTGTATCTTCTTGTAAGTTGTCACGACCAATTAGAAGGGATCTTATAATCTCCTCAATTTGCTTATCTATAGATTGATATTTATGCACGTATGTTTCAAGTGGATTTTTCTTGAATACTTTAAACATAATTTTCTTCATACCACTTGCTTTTAATGAATTCGGATCAAGTTCTGATACCACTTTTCGTAATTCTAACAATGTATTTGGAATTTCTTCGTTCTTTCCATTCATCATCGCTGTTACAGGACGTTTTAATGCTGACAACGTTTGTCCTGCTGCTTGTTGCTCTTTATCTCCTAAATCTCCTAGCTGAGACAATACTTTTGATAAATCTGTATTTTGCTCGCTATTTAACTTTTGTACATAAAGATCAGCTTCTTTATTCAGTTCCTCTAATTCTGCATCTTTTATAACTGTATCAACCACTACTTCTACATTATTATCTTTCACGATCGATACAGGTTCTTTTTTCTCGAGTTCAGTCAACAAAATCGCTCCTTTATTTATATGTGCGAATTTATATGCACTATATTTCATCTATTATATCGTATTTCATATACATTCTGATTGCTTGAAATCGATTTTTTTAGAAATGCCTGTTTATGCAGTCATTCCCTGTTTCTTACTATAAGTATACCTGTAAACAACATAATTTTCCTCAGACTTAAGACCTAGAGAACGACATGCTGAAGGCGGATTCTTCGTATGTTACTATAAATTATGTTCTCCTATCCTTCTGTACTCAATCTTTTGACATACACCCTTTTTCAATGTGATAATTATATTGCGCTCACTCCTATTTCTTCTTGCGCGCTACGAATGCTCCATTTTGAAATGCCAATAACACCGTTTCAAACATTTCATCTTCTTCTATCATTTTTTTAAACTCGGCTAATTCATTTGCATGAGAGGTTGCGTTATCAACAACAAGAAAACCCTTTGGTTGTAAAATGCGTTTTATATGCTCAAGCCACCACATGTATTGCGTACGCTCTGAATCTAGGAAAATAAAATCAAATGAATGATCTAATTGCGCATCTAAAAATGCCCCTGCTTCTTGATTATGAACATCAATCCTTTGTAAAAGGTTTGCCTTTTCAAAATTGACAAGTGCCTCTCCAACTCGTTCTGAAGAAAGCTCTACAGTTGTTACATTTCCATTTGTTTCTTCTACCGCATTAGCTAACCACAATGTAGAATAGCCATTAGAAGTTCCGATTTCTAAAATGTTTTTTGCGCTACACCCTTTTACTAAAATTGATAAAAATTGCCCCATCTCACGAGTAATATTCCGTAATTTTTCTTCCCGTGTTTTTTTATTTCGATCATGCTCTTCTCCATATTGTTCAAGTTGAAATAATAATGAATCTAACGTATCCATTTTTTTCATCGCCTTTCCAAAGCAATATGATGAAAAAGCTCTTGCTGCCCGTCTACTTTCATTATATGCGAAACAAAGACCTTTTTCCTATTATATGACAAAGATTTGAATTTTTTTATAGCATATTGTTTCGTTTTTTGGTAAAGTTAATTTCTACGTGCAATTATTCCATTCATATTATTTCATATTAAAATTGCAGTTATTAAATTATATAAACCCCATTTAAATGAATCGGTATTTCAAATTCAATTAAGCGCCCTTTTCGGACGCATTTTCTTTGTTTATATATTTCCAGAAGAAAGGATGCTTACAAATGAACGTGATTAGCTTAGATGCTGCTCGAAAACGAAAGCAGCATAAAAAATTAATGATTACTATACCGATTATTACACGTATTTATGAAGAAGACGGGGAAATTAAATTTGAGGTAGCTGGCGAAAAAGATGTACCTCTTGAAATGTTGGAAAAATAATAAAAAACGCATTTCTGAAGAAATGCGCTTTTTTATATTTTTACATTTAAATGCATAAGTTTTTCAGGGTTAACCATCATATAAATATTTGAAATTTTCTCATCCTCAAATGCAAACGAAAGAACATAAGTTACTTTATTGTTTATTGTAACTATAACTCCTGGTATACCATTGACCATTTTGAAATCAACAGTGTACTCTTCTGTCAATCGTTGTGCAATCCCAAAGAACAAACGTATATGTTGTTGTTCGGCATAGCGCATAAAATATATTGCGAACCATTGGATCTTTTATTTCATTTTCTGCCCATGTAGTTAGACTCATTTTCGGAACTTCTCCTACATCTAAATTTCCTAAACGAATCATAAGACGTGAGAATTGTACTTTTGCAGACCAAGAAAGTAGTGGTGTTGATAAAATTGAGTAAAAATCTGTTGGGATAGTGAATATATCCCCTTTCCATATTCCATGTGCTTTTGTAGATGGTATTCCACCTGGAAGAGTCATACCAAGCTCATTAAAAGTTATAAACGCTGCCCCGCCTCTATATAAAGCATGTGCACCAAGATTCATGCAGATTCCATTTTTATTTGTAGTCATCCCTCGGCCACCGAATTGACTGGACTTTTCTAATACAATCACTTTCCTTCCAGCTTTCGCTAAATATATAGATGCTGTTAATCCAGCAAGCCCACCGCCAACAATTGCTATATCAAATGTATTCATAATAAAATCCCTCCTTAATCGTTCTACATACAAGACGAACGATTAAGGAGGGATGTGACATAAAAATAAATTTTTATTATCCTACTTTATTTCATTACTTTTTAATTCGATCATATTGCATACGAAATAACTCAATTGCAAATGGAATATCCTCTTCACTCTTTAAATAATAACTGATCCATCCTGATTCAGGTAATACGTGATGTGGTTTTACCAAGCCTTGCTTCACTAATTCATCTCGCTTTAACTTCGGAAATGGTAAATCAGCTAATTTATCACCATGAAGATGGCCAAGTTCTTTCTTGCCATAATTTATTTCAATACCACCAAATCGATGCGGTTTTTCAGAAACACCCGCCCAGCTGAGTACTTCATTTCTAATCATTTCACTAAATGACATGAACATTCACTCCTTATAAATGATTGATGTAATTTTAAATTAACATTTTCATTACTTTTTTCCATCAATCCAAAGTATGAATGGGAATACGAATATAGTTTGGTCTTAACACCTTATTCTTTATGGAATAAGTGAATTTATTAAGCTACCGACAACAGCACAAAACAAAGACTAGACACATATCCTAATTTTGTAACCTAACTTACCTATAGAAAGGCGGGTAATACAATTGACTGCCAACATCGACTATACCTCCCCCACAACCAATTTTACTTATGATGTAAATAAAAGTAATTTTTTTCGGAAAGATGCCCAAAATTATATAAATGTACTTGGTATTAAACAATTAAATACTTTAGAAAATACTTCTTTATTAGATATTTATTTAAGTACAGGAAATGTTGTAGAACCACATATTCATCAAAATGCAGCTGAACTTGTTTATTGTATTTCAGGGTCTGCTGTTGTTTCTTTACTTAATCCATTTACGAATCAAATATTAAACTTACCGATAAAACCCGGGCAAGTTGCCAACATTCCACAAGCGTGGTGGCATTACGAAATTGCTACAGCAAATAATACTCATTTATTAGCTATTTTCAATGCTCCAACTCCAGAAGTTATTTTCGGTTCTGACATTTTAAGGTTAACTCCAGCTCATATGATGGCCCATACTTACTGTCTCAATGAACAACAATGGAAACAAGCGGTTTCCCCTATTCAATCAACTACTGTAATTGGTCCTCCGGCAAACTGCAATCAAAACCGTGAAATGAAAAATTATCCAACCCAGCCCCTCGCTCAACAACATAATCTGTATCACCAAGATTCTTATTACTTTCCTCTTTACTGGGGCTATTAATTTGTAAATTTTCAAAAGAATCATCATTTATCTCCTAGGAAAATACCGAGGAGATTTTTTTATTGTATCTTCTCTTCCTATTAAAAATAGTAACAATTGATAGTGTACATACATATAATATTTATATATTAAATTGGAGGTGATAGTACTATGAGTAATTATAACTATCGAAAAAACTACTCTTATAATAAAAATAGTAGCTCTTCAGCATCCTCTCAATCTTCCAATTCTCAATCTTCCAATTCCCAATCGCAAAGAGAATTAGCCGAGCAAGGCTATGTAAAGAAAAAAGGATGTAACTGTAATAAAAATAAATAGTTTATTTTATGGATGAATTCTTTTTTAAAAGAATTCATCTTTTTTTACTGACCGGAAATTTTTAAAGTTACATAACTTATTACTAAAATGAGAAAGGGTAAATTATACTTTTTTATACGAACTTAACAAAGAGTAATTGTTCAATTGATTTATTACTTATTTCCCCAAAAAATATAGTCCTTCCTAAATTTATTAGGAAGGACTATATACAAACCCCTGTTTAATTTCCTACTAAACATTGTAACAAATTAAACGATATTAATACCTGCACTTACAAATCCAGCAACTGCAGCTATTGGACTTGCTGCTGTTAATGAAACATACAGTAGTATTTTATCTCCAGCAGCTACTGGAATAGCTTCAGCTATGATACCTGATGCTGTAGAACCAATCGCTATTGCGGCAAATGCTGGTGTTAATAAAAGAGGTGCGCCTTGTACTGTAAACGTATTGCTTGCTGCAGGTGCAGTTAATATTTGTATTTGCACTTGAACAGGTGATATTGGAGCTAATGCAGCTGTTGCACTAAAGAAACCTGCTAATGACGTGATAGTTCCTGCACGTGGTGCTACAAATGCATAATCACCTACACCTAATGCTAATGTGATACTAGTTCCACCTGTTAATGCTACACCAGGCTGACTAAATCCAAATCCAAGAAGAGTTCCTGTATTAGCTACTAACGCGTTAACTAACGCAGATGGTGTTGTACCTGAAGCAAATGGAATAATAGCTCCGCCACCAGCTGCACCAGTTGCTCCTGTTAAGCCCGTTGCCCCTGTTGGACCTGTTGCTCCTGTTGCTCCTGTTGCTCCTGTTGCTCCCGTTGGCCCTGCTCCGGTTCCTGCTGGGCCCGTTGGACCTGTTGGACCTGTTGGACCTGTCGCCCCTGGAGTAGCATTGATTAATTGAATTAATAAATTAAAAAGAAGTTGTAAAGTTGCAGAATCAACATTTGAGTTGCAGGATATAGGGATAAGATCTAAAGCGAAGAAGAATTGTGCAAGGGCGCTATAAAATTGTTGCAATAATGTTGACAATTGTCCTAAATTAGGTGCTGGAGATTGTAATAAAACTATAATACTTTGAGTTAATTGTTTCAAAAAATTAACTTCTGGGGAAGGTAATAAGGAATTTAAGAAAATTAAAAATTGATTAAATAAATCGAGTAACACTAATCTGTTTGCATTACTTGGATTTGCAAAAAATGCTGAAATAGCTGATACTAATGAGTTTAGTAAAGTAATTAATTGACTTAATTGTTCCCTAGTAATAGGAACTGACTGTGGATTTTTACAACAATCTGCTGAAAAAACAATCGGATTGCAGTTATTATGATCAAAACAATCATTATGTTTCATTTATTTCCTCCTTACTTTTCTTATAGTTGAGTGTTTTCCTATTCTAAGTACTATAAAAGATGCCATTGAAAAATGTAGTTGAGTTATATGTTTCTCTTAAAATAGGAAACATGAATGATAATCAAACTTGAAAACGTCATTTAATTATGTTCATGACTCACATATTAATTATATGTTTTTAATAATTGACTGCTTAGATTAAATACCTAAACTTAAGAGTTTATTTTATTTTTCCACGTTTATCTCTTAGGTTCAAAGACACATTTTAATTTGAATACAAAAACCGAATTTACGATTTACATATATTCCGCAAGTAACAACATCATTTTTTCATATAAATAAAGAACATTTCCTTACTAAAATTGGGCTCACCTTATAAAGGTGAAGCCGTTTCTATTATAAAAAACTCTCATACAATATAGTGGACAAGTTATTTTATACTTCGTTCTAATAAAATATTGTAAGGAGTGAAAATTAATTGCCTATCATTCAACCATTTATGGCATCTAGAAGATTTACATCTACACTAGGAGCCGGCACAGGTACAGGTGCAGCTTTTGCAATTGCTGCCACAGCTTGTTTAAACGATGCGGGTACTACTGCAACCGCTTTTCCGACTTTCACGTATTACAACTTATATGTGAACGGTATTCTTCAACCAAGCGTGAACTCCAGTGTTACTACTGGTCCTACTGGTGCTATTACAATTCCTGGTGGGGATGCATTAGACGGCGGAATTCCAATTACAATTGAATTTATCGTCACTTAATGTTACCGAATGTAATTCAGAACAAAAAAGACAGATTCCTTTTCACATTAAGAATCTGTCTTTTTTAATTAATAATAATAAATTGTAAAATAATTGAAGAACCTTGCGATGGTGGTTGGTTATCCAATAAAGTTAGTTTACCAGTACTAACTTCATAGAATGGTTGTGGTTGCAGAATTCCATTGATAAACAAATTTACATATGAAACCTCAGTAGGTGATAGTATATTCGTTGTACCATATTGAGCTATGCCATCTGCATCTGTATATATAAGTTTCTCTCCATCTGAAAAAGTGTAATATAGCAAATTAGTTGTTGTTATAGGGCCAATCCCCCCAGTAGGACCTGTTACTCCCGTTATTCCTGTTGCTCCTGTTGCTCCCGTTGCTCCTGTTGCTCCCGTTACTCCCGTTGTTCCTGTTACACCCGTTGCTCCTGTTGCTCCCGTTGCTCCTGTTGCTCCCGTTGCTCCCGTTACTCCTGTTGTTCCTGTTGCTCCCGTTGCTCCGTTACTGTTGTTCTGTTGCTCCTGTTGCTCCTGTTGCTCCTGTTGCTCCTGTTGCTCCTGTTGCTCCTGTTGCTCCCTGTTGCTCCTGTTGCTCCTGTTGCTCCTGTTGCTTCTGTTGCTCCTGTTGTCTCCACGTACTTCCCTGTTGCTCCTGTTGCTCCTGTTGCTCCTGTTGCTCCTGTTGTCCCTGTTGCTCCTGTTGCTCCCGTTGCTCCTGTTGCTCCTGTTGCTCCTGTTGCTCCTGTTGCTCCCGTTACTCCCGTTGTTCCTGTTACTCCCGTTGCTCCCGTTGCTCCTGTTGCTCCTGTTGCTCCTGTTGCTCCTGTTGCTCCTGTTGCTCCTGTTGCTCCTGTTGCTCCTGTTGCTCCTGTTGGAATATATATTGGTGGAAGAGCTGAAAATGTAGGTCCAATATTCTCAGGTTCTATCTTACCTTTATTTATTGATAATTTATCATTCCGCTTCAATTTAATTCCTCATTCCACATATTTTTAATTAACTTACATAAGTATGAGTCTATTATTAAGAAATGCTTTCATAACTATTCTTTTTTCTTTCCAAATGATTCATACAGTTATTAAACATTTTACCGTTGCTATAACTCCTGTTAATATAATAAAATGATAGTTCCATTCCAAAAACACGAAACTTATTGCATTCTAATTTAAAAATGAGGTAATTTATACTCAAGATAAAAATGAAAAAAGAATAGAAAAACTAGTATCAATGGCTCTTGAAATTATTCTTCCATACAGACTTACTGAACCTACCAGAAATACTGGGTCAATAGTTACAACAAACTCTATGTTCGCTAATAATACATTAGGTGATCCCATCACTGTGATATTAGGCGGAACTAATATTCCTCTTTCTAATAACCAAAGCCTCGGTAATTTTACAGTTAACGCCTCAAACGATATATTTACAATTCCTGTAACCAGAAGATATCATTTAACCTATCAAGTTAATACGACAACTGCTCTACTCGCTGGAACAAAACACTATTAAACGCTTCTACTCCACTTCCTGGTTCTATTTTTTCTCCCGCTATATCAACTTCAAATTATAACAATAATTTAATTGCCGATACTACAATTTCACTTCAATTATTCGGCGTATTATACATCGTTAATTTGGTTGGAGGTGGTTCAACAGGTGCCTCTCTAACAATTATACGAATCGATTTAAAAATGATTCATTCTTTTTCTAATAAACATTATTAAATACTAAGTCTGTCATGATAAGAACCTCCCAATTATTTCATAAAAGTGATGGCGCATTAAAGAACAAATTGCACTATATTCATAGTAGAAACTATCTATACTAAATTTTCCGTATATATATTATCAATTTACACTGACTTCCACCGATGTTACATTAAATATGAAGACAGTTTCTTTTTTACGAACCATCTCAATACGTATTTGAGAAACGTACTCCAATCCTATACGCGAGAGCAATACTATGTTGACACTCAGATGAGTGTCTTTTTTTGTGAGTAATAAAAAATAAAAACCATCTCTTAAAGATGGTTTTATCTTTTGTTACTATAAATGTAAACTTATGCAGTTGGATAATAAATTGTCATGCTTAATCGAGTCAAAGATTCCCCTAAATTATAATAAGAGTGTGATCTATCGGCCTTAAAACGAATTGAATCTCCACTATTTAATGTATATTGACAGTTATTCACTTCTACTGTCAATTCACCTTCAAATACCGTAATAAATTCTTCTGCGCCTTCTTTATGCCCTTCTGAACTTAATTTCCCTTCTGTTTCTATTTCTACTGTATACATTTCAAAATGTCTATCATCTTGAAAAGGAAAAGAAGGATACACTTTATATTTTCCATTGTCTTCAGACAATGCTTGAATATCTTTTCTTAAAATCACTTTCGTATCAGGCTGAGGATTGTTGATTAAAGAGGTAAAAGAAACTTTCAAGCCATTTGCAATTTTCCATATTGTTGTTAGTGTCGGGCTTGATTCTCCTCTTTCAATTTGTCCAATCATCGTTTTACTCACACCTGTTAATTGGGAAACTTTTTCCAAACTTAATTTTTCTTTTTCTCTTATAGTTTTTAAATTTTTCGCTAGTATAAGTTGAATTTCTTCCATAAAAAACACTCCCACACTATATACAATATAACGACCGTTATGTATAATAAAAAGCGCACGTTATATTGTTCTTTTCGGTCATTATAACATACAAAAATAATTAGGGGGGTTCAAATGCCTATATTTTCTTTTTTGTTATTTGTATTTATAAGTAGCTTCACACCTGGTCCTAACAATTTCTTAGCTATGACATACGCAAATCAACATGGATTAAAGAGAAGCATAAACTTTTGCTTCGGAGTAGCTTTTGGTTTTTTCATCCTCACTTCTTTATGTAGTTTCTTTAATGTTGTACTACTTAATATCTTACCCATAATCGAATTCCCTTTAAAAATTTTAGGTGTAGCGTATATGTTATATTTAGCTATTAAAATACTTACTAGTAAAAGCAGTACGAATCCCGTTGAAAAAGATAATAAAAACTTATTCACTGTGGGGATTTCTCTTCAATTCGTTAATCCTAAAGGGATATTATTCGGACTGACTGTAGTATCGACTTTCATACTCCCCTACTACAATTCATATTCAAGTTTTCTGCTTTTCTCATTATTTCTAGGTATAGTCGGTTTACTAAGTACATTTAGTTGGAGTTTATTTGGTTCAATATTCCAAAAAATATTAGTAAAACATAACCAATTATTCAACATCATTATGGCTGTTTTATTAGTTTTCAGTGCCGTTTCAATCGTTATACACTAATTCGATGCTCATTTTAGATTTTGTACTTTTTAATACCACTCTTTATCAATCAGACTACTTTATATACTAATCCATCCACATACCCTATGTGGTTTAAAACTTTTAAGAGGAAACCTTCTAACAATAGGTTTCCTTCCATATCATATTAAATAAGAAGCAGGTTAAATACGGAGGTGATTTTGATTAAGACTACTTTAATTTCTCATTTTTACAATGAAGAATATTTACTTCCATGGTGGTTAATGCACCATACAAAGCTATTTGATCATGGCATTCTTATTAATCGTGGATCCACTGATCGTTCAGTTGAAATCTGTAAAACATTCGCTCCTAATTGGGAAATACGAAACTCAAAATCACTCGAATTTGATGCTTATTTAGTTGATCAAGAAGTTATGGAAATTGAAAGAGAAATTACAGGATGGAAAATGGTATTGAATACGACAGAATTCCTGTGCTGTTATAATAAAGAACAATTTTTCAAATCACTTAGCACTATGGGTGGCAATATGTTTTCAATAAGAATGATTATGATGATTGACGAACCGACTCATGGCTACACTAATCCAAGATATAGCTCTCCGCTTGTTAAACAACGTTATCACGGCATAATAATTCAACCTAATCCAAACCAACTATATCTTAACGGTAGATTAATTCACAATAATTCGCACGGGAACTATAGAGTCGGGAGACATGGTTCGCATTATCCTTATATCATTTACATGGAACCTGCTTTTATTTTTAAATTTTTTTATAGTCCATGGAACGATGCAATGAAAAAACGAAAATTACAAATTGGGCCGACTCTTTCTCAACATAGTGTACAGCGTGGACTAGGTTCTCATCACTTAACAACAATTGAAAAATTAGAAACAAAATACAAATTCTATGCAACTTTAACTACGGACCTCCGGTTATTCCCAGAATACCAAATTATATTTCCTGACCTTTATCCTTAATGTCATGAATATTTAGTTTCCACATCCATCCGTTTTTTATTAACATATCAACTCCAACTAAATATTTTTCTCTAGTAGAAATCTGAGCTAGGACTCTTGCTGCGCGCAGATTCCTCTTATTTAATGTCGTATCACCAGCCTATAATCTTTCATACCATTTCATTGAGTACCTGATGTTGGATTAGAAATAAAAAATGGCAATTCATTTGGAAAATTTTCAATTTCAGATTATATACCTTCTAAAACAAAGTATTCAAACAATAGAACCTAAACTAATGTCTTAAGTTATGGCTTTATTTTTTTCTTATTATTCACTTTAAAATCTTTTTATAATAATATTGAAAAATACAGTATAATATAAATTACTGTTCTTTGGGAGGGTTATAATGTCTGATAAGTATAAAATTTTCATTCTTATTGTTACCGCATCTTTTTCTTTCTTTTCCTTAATAAAAGATTTCCGCAACACTTCAAAAAGTTTCTTTTGGGGTAGTTTTGTAATTCTTACAAGCTTCATAATACTTTTAACACTCGCTTTAGATTTAACTCAAATACTCCTATATTCAGCGCAAATTGCGCTTGAAATTATTACAATACCACATAAACTCTTTCTACCATCTGTCACTGAAGCCGCTATTATTTACTAATAAAGTATTTTAATTTTCTTATGCATGCCAAAATATATTTTGGTAAATTTGACACACATTTATATCAAACAAGCATATTTTATTGTATGGTGACTATCTAATAATACAAATTTTAAATTTTTATAAGATCCTTTTATTTTTAATTAAAAATTTACAACATTCTAAAACAGTATGCACATAATATCCTCCATTCCCTTTTTCAACATGAAACTTGTCTCAGAGCGCCTTTAAAAGCGCTCTTTATCTTTAATAAAGGTTTTATTAAAATTTAGGTTAAAAATTAATACCCTATAGTCATAATAGCTATTTACTGTTTCCAAAATAAGTTGCATTAATAATATAGAAATGAAATACCTATAAAAATTATTACTTTACTATTTCTTTAAACATGCTAGTGAGGTGATTTCGATAGATTATCAAAACAAAGATATGTTCATTAACTTTTCACTTTTAGATATTAACCGTATTATTCTCCCACATTCTCCTACTGGAGCTACCGGTTCCACTGGACCTACTGGCTCTACCGGTTCCACTGGACTTACTGGCTCCACTGGCTCTACCGGTTCCACCGGACCTACTGGACCTACTGGCTCTACCGGTTCCACCGGACCTACTGGCTCTACTGGAGCTACCGGACCTACTGGACCTACTGGTTCCACTGGAGCTACCGGGGCTACTGGAGCTACCGGTTCCACTGGACTTACTGGCTCCACTGGGACTACCGGGGCTACTGGGGCTACTGGAGCTACCGGGGCTACCGGGGCTACCGGTTCCACTGGACCTACTGGAGCTACCGGGGCTACCGGGGCTACCGGTTCCACTGGACCTACTGGAGCTACCGGAGCTACCGGTTCCACTGGACCTACTGGACCTACTGGTTCCACTGGATCTACTGGGGCTACTGGGACTACCGGGGCTACTGGAGCTACCGGGGCTACCGGTTCCACTGGACCTACTGGACCACTGGACCTACTGGTTCCACTGGGACTACTGGAGCTACCGGTTCCACTGGACCTACTGGCTCCATTGGTTTCACTGGTTCCATCGGGCCTACTGGCTTCACTGGTTCCACCGGGCCTACTGGCTTCACTGGTTCCACCGGGCCTACTGGCTTCACTGGTTCCACCGGGCCTACTGGCTTCACTGGTTCCACCGGGCCTACTGGCTTCACTGGTTCCACCGGGCCTACTGGTTCTACTGGCTCCACTGGGCCTACCGGGGCGGCTAGTGTAGGATTAACAAACTATCTATATGTTTTTGATACTACTAACCAATCAATTGCAGTAGGAAGTAGTGTTACTTTTAACACAAATGGACCTATAACAGGAACTGCCCTTAGCCACATCACAGGTACTGGAAATATTATAATTAATACACTAGGAACATATGTAGCAGAGTTTCAATTACAAGCTTCTCGCGAAAACCAATTCTCCCTCCAACTAAATGGTACACCAATTTCAGGTGGACGTTTTGGTACGGGGTCACCACATACAATAAATCAAGGTACTGCTGCTTTTACCGTAACAGTTGTTCCTTCAACATTGACTTTAATAAATAACACCTCTTCAGCAGGTACTATCACTCTCTCAAATAGTGATGGTGGCTCTTTAACAAATGTATCTGCAAGTATAAGTATTTTTCAGGTCGGATAATTAATTTGGTTAGAAAAGTAATTCATAAAGTTTACAAATAAAAAAATGAGGCTTCTCTTTTCTAGAGAAACCTCATTTTTTTTATTAAATTTTAAACTGACTCGTATACAGATCAAAATAAAACCCTCTATCTTCCATAAGAGACTCATGATTCCCTCTTTCTAAAATTCTTCCATCCTTTATAACAAGGATTTGATCTGCTTTTTCAATTGTTTTAAGTCGGTGAGCGATCACAAAACTTGTGCGACCTCTCATTAAATTATTTAGCCCTGCTTGTATTTGTAATTCTGTTCTTGTGTCAATATTAGATGTCGCTTCATCGAGAATTAATATATCTGCATCTGCTAAAATTGCTCGTGCAATCGCAAGAAGTTGTTTTTGTCCTTGACTTAAATTCGATCCTTCTGAAGCAATTTCTGTTTCATATTGATTTGGCAAATGCTTAATAAAAGAATGTGCAGATGCTGCCTTAGCTGCAGTGATAACTTCTTCATCAGTAGCATCTAAGCGTCCATAACGGATATTATCCATAATCGAACCAGCAAATAAATACGTATCCTGTAAAACTACTCCTATTTTACTTCGTAAAGAATTAATATCATAATCTTTTATATCTTTTCCATCAATATGAATTTGTCCTTGCTGTATATCGTAAAAGCGAGTTAACAAATTAATGATTGTTGTTTTCCCTGATCCAGTCGGGCCAACTAAAGCAATTGTCTCTCCTGGCTGCGCTTTAAGACTCACTTCTTTTAAAATCGTTTTATTCTCTGCATAGCCAAATGAAACATTCTCAAGTGCAACATGCCCTTGTAAATTTTGTACAACAAATGCGTCTTTTTTATTTTGAATTTCTGGTACCTCATCCATAATCTCAAAAACACGTTCTCCACCAGCAACTGCCGCTTGAATTGTATTCATTAAAGTCGCAAATTGACTTAACGGTCTTGAGAATTGACGAGAATAATTAATAAAAGCCGCAATAACACCTACTGTTGTCATTCCGTTTAAGACCATAACTGATCCAGTCCCAATGACAAGCCCCATACCTAAGTTATTAATAAAGTTCATACTTGGAAAAATAAAAGCTGAAAATGTATCAGCCTTCGTAGCTGAAACTCTTAGCTGTTCATTAATTTTATTGAAATTTTGTACAGTTTCTTTTTCTTTTCCATACAACGTCGTAACATCCGCACCTGTAATTGCTTCCTCAATAAATCCATTTAATTCACCTAAATCTTTTTGACGCTTCGCAAAGTTTTTACCACTATATGCAACTAGTTTTTTTGTAACGTAAAACATAATAGGTACTGTAATTAAAGTTACAATTGCTAAAATCCAATTTAAGGCGAACATCGCAATCGTTACACCTATAAAAGTTAGCGCTGATGAAATAATTTGTACAACACTTTGTGTCAAAGCTTGGTTCAAATTATCTATATCATTTGTCACACGGCTCATTAAATCACCTTGAGAACGCACATCAAAGAACCGTAAAGAAAGCGTTTGGATTTTCTCAAAAATATCTTGTCGTATTTTTTGAATTGTTTTTAATGCAACGTTAATCATGACAAATGTTTGTAACCATGTTAAAAGTACAGTTACACCGTAAATCGCGATAAGTAACATACACATTCTTGCTGTACCACTTAAATCTTTCGGTACAATATATTGATCTATAATGACTCCCATAAAATAGGGACCTAATAATCCAAGTAAAGTAGTAACAACGACTAGAAATATAACAAACATTAGAGCAGCTTTTTGATAGCCCATATAGTTCCATATCCGCATTACAGTTCCTTGGGCATTTTTAGCTTTTCCCATCTTTGGTGTGTTTCGTCCACCTTTATTAGCAAATTGCCCTTGAAAATTAC
Organism: Bacillus sp. JAS24-2; assembly: GCF_008274905.1. Lineage (NCBI taxonomy): Bacteria > Bacillati > Bacillota > Bacilli > Caryophanales > Bacillaceae > Bacillus > Bacillus sp. JAS24-2. The sequence continues at coordinate 2,179,910 of NZ_CP031068.1, read as the reverse complement.
GCATGTTCTTCCCCACCTTCTTTATGCAAATTACCACCTTGGGAAAGATAAATTTCCTGATAAACCTCACTTCGTTCTAACAATTGTTCATGTGTACCATTGCCAACTAATTCACCATTATCTAATACAAGTATTTTATCCGCATCCATTATGGAAGAAATTTTAGACGCAATTAATAAAGTCGTTGTGCCTTTATATTTTGTTTTTAAAGCTGTTTGAATAGTAGCCTCTGATTTTGCATCAACTGCTGATGTAGAATCATCTAATATGAGAATCGGTGGTTTTCTCACAAGTGCCCTTGCAATTGATACACGTTGTTTTTGTCCACCTGATAGATTTGTCGCACCTTGTGTTAAATTATATTGATAAGATTCTTCCAGCTTATTAATAAACTCAGTCGCACAAGCTGATGCAGCTGCTACTTCCAGCTCATCATGTGTTGCATTTTCTTTACCATAACGTAAATTCTCTTCTATACTACCTGAGAACAACAAAGCCTTCTGAGGTACAAACCCTATTGAAGCACGGAGTTTTTGCAAATCATATGTTTTAACATCTATTCCATCTATACATATTTCACCTTGATCCACATCATATAGACGTGGTAACAGTTTCGCTAAGGTAGATTTACCACTTCCAGTTGATCCAATAATCCCTACTTTTTCACCTTTTTGTATGCTAAACGAAATATCTTTTAAAACGTATTCATTATTTTTCGTATAGCTATAACTAACATTTTTAAATTCGATATCCCCCTCGATTTTCTCAGGTTCGATTGCATTAGCTGCGCTTATAATATCAACCTCGGTATTTAACACTTGCTGTACACGATCCGCAGATGGAAAAGCTCGCGCAATTTGAATAAATACCATGCTAATCGACATAAGTGACATTAAAATGATATTCAAGTAATTAATAAATGCCAAAATCGCTCCTACTTGAAGCGTTCCATTGAATACTTTTTCTCCACCAATCCATAATGTTGCGACAATCCCGCCACTTACAACTAGCATAATGATTGGCATCATTAAAGAAATAAGTTGCACAGCTCGAATATTTATCTTCGTTAAATTTGTATTTACACTTCCGAATTGAGCGATTTCATATTTTTGTCTTACATACGCTTTTATAACACGTACACCAGATAAATTTTCTTGTAACTTTGTATTCACTTTGTCCAATGCCTCTTGCACCTTTTTAAATGTACCACTTGCTTTGCTTGCAATTAAAATAATCGCAAGTAATAAAATCGGAACAACTACAAGTAATATTGGAAATAACTCTCTTGCTGTTACAAAAACAATAATTATACTTCCCATAAATAACAGCGGACCACGAACGAGAACACGTAATGTCATTGTCATTGCTGATTGAATGGAAGTGATATCATTCGTCACGATCGTTAATAATTTACCTGTTCCAAATGAATCACGATTATTACTAGAAAATGTTTCTATTTTCGCAAACACATCTTTTCGTATGTCAGTAGCGAAATTAACAGCTGCTTTTGTAGAATACATCATACACCCAAGCCCTCCAACTAAACCGAGTGCTGCTGCTCCTATCATAAGAAGCCCCATTTTTATTACATAATTTAAATCCCGATTTGCAATCCCAACATCAATGATATGTTGCATAATAGTCGGTTGAATTAAGTCCATCGCAACCTCAAGTACCATAAATAGCGGTCCAATAATAGCGAAGAACATGTATGGTTTTAAATACTGTAATAACTTACGAAATGATTTCATACATAATCTCCTTTTCCCATGAAATTACCACTGAATAATTCATATCCCTCCTTATTTAATTGATATTTTTTGTAATTTCTTCATTACTTTTATTATATTATGCAAATTAATATTTAACATTATTAAATGATAAGTATTAATGACTTTCTGGTCAATAAATGTGCTTTATATTATGTAAATACAAAAACCGCATTCTTAATGAAAAGAATACGGTTTTTTCATCTATATTTCTTCAATTGTAAAATTTAAAAACTCAGTCTCAAATCCCTTATTTTTAGAAGGACTACACGTGTAAAAACCTATTTTAATAGGCTCATTCCCTATATCCTCCATTAAATGAGCGATTCTTATTCGTTCCCATTGATGGCTCTTTTTCACATATATTGTATAATCACCGCGTTTTCGAATAATTCGAAAACGAAGTTGTTGCTTAGCTGCTTCAGTTGGATAATCTTGCGTTGACCAGTCAGAATATCCATTATTCGTTACGACAGCTCCTAAATGAGAAGGGCCATCTGGAATATACTCTAATGAAGTTTTCAACCAACACTTTTCCGAAATCATAACAAAAAGACCTGCTTGATCGTATTTTGAATTTGGATTCATACACAATTGTACTTCAGCTTGAAAGTCTGTCATCATTTCATTATAAAATACATGACCATTCATGACTTCAAAACCATAATGTGTTTTAAGCCAAAAATCTGTTTCTGCTTTCGAACGGACAATAAACGCCTGCTTGTCATTAATTTTATAATATTCAGGGACATTCATTATAGTGAGCTGCTCAACATGTTTAGGTATATATGATATATTCATAGTTCCTCCATAATAAAACCTTTATACAAATATTTAAAACTCCGCTAATACTGGGAATTTATAACCTTTAAAATCTAACTCTTTATCACTTCGAACCATTAAATACTTGCTAGACTGTAATTCTGTAAACTGTACATCCTCAACCCCTAATTGATCCGGTGAAAAATAAAATTCGATTTCCGTAAACCTTTCATTGATTTCTCCACATAATTCATCTAAAACCGGAAGTACTGGCGCAAATACTCCAAATAATTTCAACTTTTCATTGTCTACTTCATAAACGATTAGAGCATCTAGTTTCTCTGAATAATACAATTTCTCATTCCATTCCGAATCATACATATTCAAATAAAATGAAGGATGGAAGTTTAAAGTTGAAAAACTATTTGAAAGTCTTTGGCTACTATCAATAGTTTCATGTATTAATTGTCTATTCTCTATATTATAGAAATCTAACTTTTTAAGTAGTGAATGGTTATTATTAATATTTTTATCATATGGTATAGTCATCAAATATTCCTGCACAACTTTAAATCCAAATGCTGTATATAGTTCAGGTTTTTCCGTAAACAATAATGCACATTCACATTTCTTATCAATTTCTTCTATCATTTTACTCATTAATTGTGTCATTAGCCCTTGTCTACGGAAATTAGGGTGTGTCATTACTGATTGAATACCCGCCGCATTTATTTTTTCACCATTAATTAATAATGGGAGTGAAAATGCCGCAACATTTGCAATCACTTTATCTTCTTGTAAAAATGATAAAGCTTTATATGTATCATCCCAATATCCTTTATCCGAAAAATCATTCAATGTTTGAGTTGTAATTCCAAACACTTCTTCAAATAAAGGAAATAACTGCTCTCTTTTCGGTTCTTCTATTAGAAGACTTGCCAATTTTTCAACATTCCCCATGTTGTACCTCCAAATGTTAAATTCCATTAAATTAGATATACTTATATGACCTACTCTTAAAAATAGAGGTCTTACCAATCAATATACTATCATAAAACATAGAAAAAAAGTCTAATTAATTTTATGTTTCGACTATTTGAAAATAAGTCGAATAAAAAAATATTAAGATTTTCGGATATTAATTAGTTTATTTTATAAAAATAGCGCTTTCTAATTAGCTTTTACTAATAGAAATACACTATTTATAATAAAATATTTTTATTCTTTTATCCCTTCAAGTCTTTCCTTCGTATTAATTTCTTCTCCACTTATACGCTTTTCAAAAGACTTTCTCCAACTATTTGAAAGTGCATTTACTTCTAATATCCTTTTTACCCCTTCAATATTTTGTTTTTCCTTATGCATAATACGGTTAGCGAATGCTACTGAAACACCTTTTGGATCAGACTGTAGTCTTTTTAAGGTGTCGACTGATGATACCCATCCTTCTTTTAATACACGAAAATAAAATCCTGTATATCCTGTTTCTTGAAAATATAGTGGTAACTTTGGAATATTATATTTTTTTGCTAATTTAAAACAAGGTTGCCTTGGTTGTGTTACCTGTACGATTGCCTGTCCTAGCTCAAATGTATCACCAATACAAACATCCTCTTCGCTCATACCACTAACTGTTATATTTTCTCCGAAAGCCCCATATACAAGATCTTGATTCAATTCTTTTTCCCAGTATGGATAGTGATCACCAGTATAAACACAAACTGCTTTATCTACTCCTCCATGATGAACTAAGTCAGCTTGTCCATCCCCATTAAATTTTACAAAGGATAAATATACCGGTTCCTTTACTTGTTTCTTATTTATGCCTGTATGAACTACCTTTCCACCGTATGTAACCTCTTTTGGTAATCCTATATTTAAAGATAATAATTGATATTCATTAGCCATTCTATTTCCTCCTTTAAAGGTGTTACATGTATTTTCTCTCAATTAATTTTTACAACCCTCTCTGCTATATAAAGATGATTATAAAACCTTTAAAATCATTGTTCAATTCAATTATTTATATAATAATGATAGGTATAACCTATTATTATACTTGAGGTGATTCCAATCGAATTACGACAACTTGAATACTTTTTAGCTGTTTCAAAAGAATTACATTTCACAAAAGCAGCTGAGAAATTAAATATTTCACAGCCTTCTCTAAGTCAACAAATACGTGCATTAGAGCATGAAGTAGGAATGCCACTTTTCGATCGAATTGGTAAAAAAATATCTTTAACTGAAGCAGGGAAGATTTTATTATCACATAGTAAAACCATTTTTCATGAAGTCGAACAAGCTCGTTCAGCTATTCAAGATCTAAACGGATTACAGCAAGGTTCCTTAACAATAGGGGCTTTGTTAACCGTCGTAAATTATTTACTACCACCAGCTATTTTAAATTTCAATAATTTATATCCCAATATAGAGCTTTCTGTATTAGGGCTTCGCACAGGAGATATTCGTGAAAAATTATTACGAAACGAACTAGATATTGGAATTACATTTCTCCCGGTGCAAGATAAAGAGATTATCTCTATCCCTCTATACAAAAGCGATCTTACATTAGTCGTGCCCACTGGTCATCGATTAGCTGAACGTAATCATGTATCTATTGCTGAATTACAGAACTATCCTTTAATTCTTTTACCTAAAAATTTCTTTTTAACCGAACTAATTACATCTCATTGTCAAAAATTCAACTTTAAACCAAGACCAATTTTAGAAATTAGCACGATGGAATCTTTAATCCAAATGGTTTCCAAAGGAATGGGAATTACAGTGTTACCCAAACCATATATAGACTTTTTACAAAATAATAACATTCAAGCTATTAAAATAGAAAACCCTACTCCAACAATTGAAATAGGGTTAATTTATAGAAAAGATAAATATATGTGTGCTGCAACTCAAGAATTTATTGAACAACTAAAAAGCACAGTACGTTCTTTCCAAAACTAAACAAAAGAGATTATCCTATGAAACCGTTTCATAGGATAATCTCTTTTCAAAACAAAGTAAACATTATATTAAACTCTTATAGATTTTAATGTACCTTTTTAGATATTGGAATATATTTAGTAAAATATGCACCAACTAGCAATAATACAATTGAAAATAACCAAGTAAAAGCAACGCCAAAGTGAAACCAATATGCAAACATATTTAAAATTGCGAGTGAAAAGAAGCAAATAGAAGTTAACGCACTTTTCAATCCTTTTATCCCAGATTTTTTTCTCTTTTGATAAGCAATATACATCGCAATGACAAGAAAAAAGATAAGAACAAATAGTAACATAACTTTTAGCATTGGTAATCCCTCCAGTGTAAATGCACTCTCTTCATTATCATCTTATCTCATTTATCTTTTAGGCATCAATTCATTCTTATCTTCCCTCCAAAAGTCAGTATAAGTTTTATTTTTAAAGTTCACGTTCACCTCAGAAAACGGCATACTTCCTCCAACTTTCAATGAGTACCAGTCGTTTAAAAGTGGTGATCCGAAACAAATCTTCATTGTACGATCATGTAAATCGAATAATACAGAATGTAAAGTTCCAAACCATTCTTCATAGTTATGTACAGTCAGTCCATCAGGATATTCTTCTTCTACTAACTTTTTTAAAGACTCTATGCTCACTTGTTCATATCCATTTAAATGCTCATGTAAAACATGATATCTCTTTGTAGATTGTTCTAATTTTCTATTATTTAATTTCTGAATTGATGAACTAACTGCATGGTTTGTTGATACAATAAAAGCTTGGTTGTCACCATCAATCGTTGTTGTGGATTTATGACCGTCAAATATTTCAATATGTGCTGCGTTTAAAGGATCAGCTACTATTAAATTAATATTACTAGCAATTGGTATTTCTTCTATTAGTGATTTAGCTTCCTGCACATTTTTACATTTCTCCAACAACAATCGAATTACCGCAAAACACTGTAAACCATTTACCATTGGCTTTCTTAAACCTGCAATGTTTCCTACTGGTTGACCACATGCTGAAAATGTAACAGATAATCCATGTTCGTTAACCCCTTCTGTTCGACCAAAATATTGAGTAGAAAAGCCACTATGTGCATACGCACCTTCAACATGCGTCGAGCAAAAACGCATATCATCTATTACTGGTGACAAATCATAATTTCTTAATACATAAGTGTGAGTTGAATCTGTCTTTTTAGGTAATACTGCACAATGACTACAACCTGCTTTCAATAGTGTTTGATAGTAATACATCATATTTTTTGAAGGAATTTTTAACACTTCACAAAAACCTTCAATTTCTTCATTAATTCCAGAACAATATTGATTTAATATATTTCTAGATTCTGTCCAATGGTTATGCGATATTAAGTTTTCTTGCTCTATAAATTGCGGAATAAGATAAGAATGTTGTTTCACAAATTCACCTTGTTGCTTACCAATTTCATAATGACTTCCTTTGAGCGATGAAAAATACCCCTTTACTTGATACATCAAATTCCCCCTCTTATTAAACATATCCATATCGTACCAAATGAATCCCATTCATTCTTGATGTTTTTTACTACCTTAACTCCATGCCACTTTAAAACCTCCACTAATAATTATTTACTAAATAATTATTTTTTTGTTAATATCGCTATAGAAGCTTTACTTCAAAATAAAATAGTTTAATATCAAATGAGCAAAATACTATATTGAACTTACTCGTAAGCAATCATCTAATTTTTGAGATTAAGAAACTTATTTATCAAAGCAAAAGGAGGATTTATGTATGAGCAATTGCAAACCAATTGATGAATTAACTATTGAAGACCTAAAACAAAACCCCATTTGGGAATGGGCAATAGATGAAGAGGAAAACGAAGAACATGACGAAACATGGGTAAAACCAGCAGCAACTACTAATTTTACAGAGGAGCTAAACGGTTCAATCGTACTAGGCGAACTATTCTTACATAATGGTGAAAAATTCCCTATGATGTGTGAAATTGACATTGAAAATAACGAGGCAGAAAATGAGTATATTGCTATAGAAGATATTGTGAAAACGGTCGAAATGCCGTTATCGATTATTATTAACCTAACAATTCATGCAGAATCCAAAACCTTACGCTTCACTGCACATAAAGTAGATATTTATAAAAATTCAATAACGACTAATTTAAATTAAAGTTGGGCGAAATAAAGAAAACAATTATTAAATAAAGTGAAGCTTTAATCAGTGGGGGTCTTACTGCCCAGCAAATAGCGGGATAAAAACCGGAAAATGATTATCGATTCCCCGGTTTTTCAAACTAGATTAAAGTATTCCCTTTTCTACTAAAGTCTCTGCGATTTGAACTGAATTCCAAGCCGCACCTTTTAATAGGTTATCAGAAACAATCCAGAGGTGGAATCCGTTTGGCATATCAGGATCTTTACGTATTCTTCCGACAAATGTATCTATTTTCCCTTCTGCATATAATGGCATTGGATACAGCTGTTTACTAGGGTTATCCTGCAAAATAACACCTGGTGCATCCATTAATACTTCCTTAATTTCCGTAACGGTTGCTTCTTTTTCCAGTTCTATATAAACCGATTCTGAATGCCCTGATACAACTGGAACACGTACACAAGTAGCTGCCATTTTCAGGTTTTCATCTTCTAATATTTTCTTCGTTTCTTGAATCATTTTTACTTCTTCAAAAGTAAAATCATTGTCTGTAAATATATCTACTTGAGGCAGTACATTAAACGCTATTGGGTAATGTTTTTTATCTTTTTTCGCCGGTAATATATTACTTTTCACTTCTTCGCCAGCAAGCATAGACTTAGCCTGCTCTTGTAATTCATGAATCGCATGAATGCCAGAACCCGATACGGCTTGATATGTTGAAACGATAATTCTTTCTAAACCGAATGATTTTCGAATCGGCTGAAGTGCTGTTACCATCTGTAATGCTGAACAATTTGGAACTGCAATGATACCTTTATGCTGCTTTAAAGTATGCGCATTCACTTCCGGAACAACGAGCGGTACATCTTGCGCCATTCGGTACTCACTTGTGTTATCAATTACAATCGCACCACTAGAAACTGCATGAGTTACAAATTGTCTAGATACTTCTCCCCCAGCGCTAAAAAAGGCAATATCTACACCTTCAAAGCTAGTTGTTTTTGCCTCTTTTATAATTATCTCTCGTCCTTTGAATCTTACTTTCTTACCGGCGGATCGTTTTGACGAAAGCAATGTAACTTCAACTATATTAAACTTCATTTCATTCTCTAACAGTTCAATAATTTTTTGTCCTACCGCACCTGTAGCCCCAACAACAGCTACATGATAGCCCTTTTTGATCATCTTTTCTCCTCCAATATTACCTGAATGAATATTTCTACAATTTCATTTTATACAGAATTTAATCATTTGGAAAATTAAAATACATGATATAATCATTCACAAATCATGATAATAAAAGAGGGATCGCTTATGGAAATGAGACATGTTAAAACATTTTGCGCCATTGTGAAGTATGGTAATTTTTCTAAGGCTGCGCATGCGCTAGGTTATGCGCAATCTACTGTTACAGCACATATGAAAGCTTTAGAGAACGATTTACATATTCCTCTTTTCGATCGGTTAGGGAAAAAAGTGCTACTTACAAAAGCAGGTCATCAATTTCATCCTTATGCATTAGAATTACTTTCAATATATGAAAAAGCGCAAGAAATCCCCCAAAATACAGATTATTTAGAAGGTACATTAAGTATTACATCTAATGAATCATTAGCGGTATACCGATTACCACAATTATTACGTACTTACAAACAGAAAAATCCGAAAGTAAATATCGTACTTGAAACAAACACAAATGAACAAGCATTACAAAAATTACGTGAAGGAGAAACAGACGTTATCTTCATAATTGGAGAAAGTATAGAACATAATGATTTTATTACGCGTACTTTGAGTAATGAAATATTTGGATGGATTTTACCAGATCATTCCGCTGCACATACAAATCCATTCCAGTTATTACAGGACACCCAGTTCATTTTTACAGAACAAAGCTGCGGCTATAGGCCAATGGTAGATCGTTTTTTATGTCAAAGTGGAAATATTCCAGCTAAAACATTTGAAACTTCCAATGTTGAAGTCATTAAACAATCCGTTATGTGTGAGTTAGGCATTTCAATTCTTCCTTATATCGTTGTACAAGAAAGTTGCCAAAAAGGACAACTATGTTTTCAACCTATCGAAACTCCAACAGTTATTCAAAGTTATGTAATCTATCATAAATCTAGATGGATTTCCCCGGTATTACAATCGTTCCTTTCCTTACTTGAACGAGACTAAAATATTAAGACGTACATAGAAAAAGAGTAATTGCCTAATAAGCAATTACTCTCTTTCATTAATTAGTATACTATTTATTAGTCTGTCCCCCACCTGCAATTAATTTACTACCTGAATATGTACCTTTGTTCATAAACACTTGATTAATTAATTCTTTTTGCTCAGCTTCCGACATTACTCCTTTTCCTTCTCCTAAATTCCCACTTTGTAATTTCCAAATCTTATTATGATCCCCATCAACCTTTTCATATTTTCCTTGTTTCCATCGTTCTAAAATTTCTACATATGTACTTCCCTGTACAAGATCATTACTCTTTACAATATCAATTAAGCTTTCAATCCGCTCTTGTGTAATAAAAATATAGCCCCACTTTTGATCAGCTTTCGCTTTTTGATGTGCCATTTCATGTAATGCTGTCTGTATGTTCTCATCTGTCCATTTAAAATTTTTATTAAAACCACTATTCGGCAATGAATAATTTCCATTTTCTAAAAGCTTTGCATCTTCTGCTTTTACGTTACTATCAGCTAATACTTCTACTGCTGGAGCAGCTGGTGATGCCTTTTTCGCAGCTGGTTTACTATTATTTAAATAATGCAGCATACCATATGTTAAACCTACTCCAATTACCGCCATACCAGCTATAACACCTATTATTTTCAAAAATGTTTTCATCTCGCTTGTTTCCTCCCAAATATCTCCGTTCTGACTACCTAATTATTTCTTATATAAAAACTGTTACTTCATTCAAAATATCGCATCCCATCCCCTATCATATTATTTATATATACTTCCTCATATTGTATTTCTTTTTCTTTAAAATTGAAAGATTATTCTGTTAAATAATGAAAATATTCTACAAATTTTTCCTTTATATTTATAAAGAAACAAAAAAACAACGAGCGCGTTCTACAACACTCGTTGTTTTTACTTTATGCACGATTTTCTTTTAACCACTTCGTAATAGCATCTAACTTCGAAACATCAAAACGTCTTTCTTCACACACGTTCAAATTTTGTGAGTTTCTCACTATTTCTAATTCATTATTTCTTACACTTTTTGCCTCAATTAATTTACAATACCCATCTGTAACAGTATTTAAATTTTCATAATAACGCTGAAACGATTTTGATATATGTAAATGTTTTTCAAAGTTTCTCCTTCTTTTCGTTTCATCAGATACTTTCCGTTTTCTAAGTTCTTCATCGTTCGTATATAAATAAAAATATTGATCCGGAAAGCCAATTTCCCTATTTATCATCTTTTCTTTATAAAAATTTTCTATTAAAGATAATGGCTGATTAAATATATCAAAATGAAAACACCAATTATAACTAAGTGGCTGATAAATATCGCCATCGAGTATTACTAATTCATATTGCTTTGACTTCTGAACAGCTATATTCCAGCGCTCAACTTGTTTTTCAAAATACCATGTTCTATGTTCATTTTTTGGCCTTTCAAATAAAGAATTCACTTCAGGTATTATATAAGCACCATAATTCTTTTCTAATTCACGGCACGTGGTACTTTTACCAACAGCGCTTGCTCCCTCAAATGCTATTATCCCCATAGTTTCTCCCTCTTTCATTAACTAAAATTTCGTTGTTTCGCTTTTCTTCCCCATAACTTTCTCCATAAAACAATTGAAGCGACAGTGAGCATGATTGTTGTAATGATACTACCTTCAATTCCGAACGTGCCTCCATGCAATGTTTCTGGTCCATTTGTTATAGACTTAAAAATTGGAGTAGAATATACAGTTGTGCCACTAACTGCAAAACCATATACATTATATTGAGCCCAGTTCCAAATTGAGTGCCATGCACATATTCCCCACAGACCGTCTTCTTTCAATACATATAAAGCTGCGAAAACACCCACTAATATTATATTCGATATAGATAATATTGTAATTCCTGGATTAAGTAGATGAAGAAATCCAAATAAAAATGAAGTTACAATTATTCCAACCCATATACGACTTCTAACAGAAAGAACCGGGAATAACCAACCTCGTACAATAATTTCTTCCGTTGCCCCTTGTATTAAAAATGCAACTAGAGATCCTACTATTCCTACTATCACTGTTGAGGTAATATGTTGTACTTGCAATTTCACACTCCCCATTAATAATAGTAGAATAACTGGCGTTGAAATAAATAAAAACCCTATTAACGCACCTTTTAAATACTTTCTCATCCATTTCTCTTTCCAAAAGCCAATGGATGAAAAAGGTCTTTTTTCTACAAAACGAACCCATATAAATAAAATAAATATAGCTCCGCCAAACGTTAACACCATTCTAACATTGTCATAAATACCTTTCATGAATATCGTTTCAGCTTTCGGTAAAAATAACATAAATAACATAAAAAGTTCGCCTAAAGTCAAAAATATAATGGCTAATATTACAGCAAAGACTGGATGGACCTTTTTTCTCCCTGCTTTTGCTGCTTCAATTATTATAAATGAATTATTTTTCACTTTCTTTTCTCCTTTTATAATATTTAACTACCAACAGTAACCAACCATATTTTACCACGAAAAATATATTATTAATATTTACTCTAAGTTTTTCTTACATGATTTTGCATAAATCCCAATTAGGAATAATATATAAATAAAAGAGGTGCCTTTGTGCCTTTACTATTATCACCCAGATTACTCAGTGGTATTACCAGCACTTGCTATTTCCCACCATTTGTTGTAAAATAGTAATTAAGGCCAATTTAACACTATATTTTCTTTGCATATTATCAAGTATCAATCGGGGACAGTTTGTACTCCTTATGGGTTTTTGATAATATGTGAAATTTTATTTTCATTCAAATAAGGCCGATCATATTGTAATTTTTCTACTTTTAGGAGGCATTACCATGACATTAACAGGTAAAGTAAAATGGTTTAACAGCGAAAAAGGTTTCGGTTTCATCGAAGTTGCAGACGGTAACGATGTATTCGTTCACTTCTCAGCTATCACTGGCGACGGCTTCAAGTCTCTTGACGAAGGTCAAGAAGTTAGCTTTGAAGTTGAAGAAGGTAACCGCGGACCTCAAGCTAAAAACGTTGTAAAGCTATAATTCAAACAATAAAAAGGTTGTTACCAGCAAGGTTAACAACCTTTTTAATATATAACTAAAATTTTTTACATAAAAGGAGTGGTTACATGTATCGCAATCGAAAGAACGATGTAGCAGAAGTACCACCAGAACAAACCCCTGTTTGGGAATGTGAATCAGAGGATTGTTTAGGATGGATGAGAAAGAACTTTTCATTTGAAGAAGAGCCTAAATGCCCTTTATGTAAAAGTAGCATGAAAAGCGGAGAACGTTTATTACCTAAATTAGGTTAATTTATAATAAAAAAACCCTCTTTTAATTAAGAGGTTTTTTTATTATAAATTTATGTCCTCAACATCAGTTCGCACTATAGAATACAATAATGCATCGTGTTGCTTATTTCCTTGATGAATATATCCGCGCAATAGCCCTTCCTTTTGGAAGCCAATTTTAGATAACATTCTACAAGAAGTAACATTTTCAGGATATGTAATAGCTCCAATTCTAAACAAACCTAAATCTTTAAATCCATAATTAATAATTTCTCCAGCTGCTTCTGAAGCATAACCATTTCCCCAATAGCGAGGATGCAGATCATATCCAATCTCAGATCGTTTACTCCATAATTGTAAATTGTTTAGTCCAATTGTTCCTATTAAAACGTTCGTTTCTTTTAACACAATTCCCCATCGTATTGCCTTTTTCTTAAAGTAATTTTTTGAAAAAGATTCGATCATACGTGAAGCTTGTCCAAACTCCGTAAAAGAATTCATACCGTAGTAACACGTCACTTCATCCAATGAAAAGATTTCATATATTTTTTGACAATAAGATTGTTCTATTTCAACTAAACGTAAGCGTTCTGTTTCTAGTATAGGAAATGCCATAGGATCACTCCTTTCTCTCTACTCATTCATTATATCAGAAAAAATATGTATAATTAGTAAAGTCCTTATTGTTCCATAAATCAAACATTTCTAATGGCACATTCTCTCTTAATTCTATATACACGAATTAGATACCTTCTGATTGCACCTCAAACATGACGCTATAATTTCCATAAATCGAATTTTAAATTATCAAGAACTGTAAAGAAATTGTTTCTTCATTTTCTCCTTCTCAACAACCAACCTACCTCATACATTTATGGTAAAATATAGTTAATATATTATTTTATTGTGGAGGTGAAGATTTCCTATGTATATATTCATCGGCTTATCCCTCTTACTCATATTACTTATTTTTTTATTCGCAAAAAAATTCACACCAAACTCATTCATGATGACTAGCTTTAAAGGTAATAGCTTTAGGACATTTTCAATCGGTATTTTAATCGCTGCCATACTCTCACTTTCATATGGAACTTATCATGCGGTAACATATAAACCTAGTTATTTAGATATTAAATTAAAAAATCAAAACTATACTGTTTTCGGTAATGTAGGCGAATTCGGTTATTTCTCCGAAGAATTATTAAAAAAAGATACAGAAGTACAACTATATTTCGTCTCTTGGAAAACAATACAGTTAAAAAATCCGGTAATACTTATAGAATATCCTTCAGGAAAACAAGAAACATGGAAGCCAAATATCGTATCAATACCGGTAAATAAATTACAAGAAAAACATGATATAAAAGATATTTATCAACTATCACCGTATTCATTTAAAGAGTCTGGAGAAATAACATTAACATTAAAAGAAAACAATGTAAAAAACAATACAATTTCCATTCAAATAAAATAAATAAAAACTGTTCCTCCATTTTGCTGAAGGAACAGTTTTTATTTATTCTACAGTATTATTTATTTAATGTAGCCATTATTTCATTGGCTATATTCTTTCCATTTCCAATACACGCACCAATTCCGACACCATAATATGAGGCACCAGCTAAATATACATTTGGATAAAGATTCGTCATTTTTTCTTGCAATGCTTGAACCGTTTGATTATGTTCTAAATGATATTTCGGCATTAAATCTTTCCAATTTGTAACTTCGACTACTTCTGGCTCACCTTTAATTCCGAGACTCTTTTCAATATCATATAAAGCTACTCGTACTAATTCTTCTTCACTATAATTTTTGATTGTTTCATATACCGGATTGGTGCTCTTATAAAACATTCTTACTAATAATTTTTGTTTACCCGATGTATGTTTCCACTTTCGACTTGTCCATGTACAAGCATCACAATGTAAATCACTGTTTTCCGTTACAATAAACCCTGTGCCGTCAGCTGGTAGTTGTTCATCTAGTATGTCAAATCCTAAGTAAATACTTATAAGAGATGAGTTTTTAAATGTATTAAACTGCTCATTTAACTCATTAGACTGTAATAAAGTTTGTGCTATATCATGCGGAGCTGCTAAAACAACATAATCAGCTTGTATTGTTTCATGATTTACAAAAGAAATCTCATATCGATCTTCTTGTTTACTTACAGCCGTCGTTATAGCACCTTTTTTTACGACAGTTTCAGTGAGCACTTCTTCTAAGCGATTAATTATCGTAGATAATCCACCTTTAAATGATACGAATTTTTTATTTCCTGCTGATTGAAATTGTTTTTTATTCTCTTCAAAACCTTTAATAATACTTCCATACTTATTTTTATAATCCAGTAAATACGGTAATGTAGATGCCATTGTAAGCTCATTCAACTTACCAGAATATACGCCTGAAAGTACAGGAGCAATTTGTCTTTCCACTAACTCTTTCCCTAAGAAACTTTCTAAAAATAGAGCAAGTGATGTATCTTCCGTAAACTCTTTATTTTTCGTTATGAAATCTTTTAAAGCTACGATTTTCCCTTTCGTTGAGACTAGCGTACTGCTAAACAAAGACTGGGCGCTCATCGGTATCCCAAATATAGTATCAGAAGGAATCGGATGTAACATGTTTTCAGAATATATGTAAGAAATACCCGTTTCATTATATACCATTTCATCTTCTAAATTTAAATCTTTTACAAGTGGCATAACATATTCATTACGAGCAACGATTGAATCCGCTCCTGACTCCATAATGAAATCCTTTTCTTCCACACTATGGATTTTACCACCTAAATACTCTTCTTTCTCAATAAGAATTAAATTTAAATCGATATTATAATCCTTTTTTAATTTTTCTAAATAAAACATAGTAGAAAGTCCCGTTATACCTCCACCGATAACAACAACTGTTTTCATATGTGCTGCGCTCCTAACCGATACAATTAATAATTCCTTTTTATTATAACCAAAAGTCCTTATATTCGACTAGCAAGTTGCGCATTCTGTAAGAAATTAGACAATATATTTGAATATATTTTCAAATTACCTAATAAAAAAGAACTATAACATATACAAACCACGTCATAGTTCTCTTTATTTTAAAAACATAAAGTAATTGATTAATTTGTCTAGTTCTTGACTCAATGCCAATACTTTTTCATGTTGAATTCCATAATCCGATACTAAATATAAAAGTTCTTCTTTTTTTATTTCAATTACTTTTTCCAATTTCGCTAATTCCATGTCGTTTTACATCTCTCCAAAAATAAAATGTATGTATTTCAGTATAGCCTACTTACATAATTAGTAAAAGTAAAATACGCATGTAAAATCTTACATATTTGAAAAAATAATATACTACTAACAAAAAAAGAAACTAGATTAAGCTTTCTTTTACAGATTATTGACGTTCATTAAGAATGAATAATTTTTCTAATGTTATATCTTTATAATTTGGAGCTCTCTTTATATGATTAAAATAACTGGCAATTGCAGCTGCTCCAAAATGCGCATGCCAAATATCATTTGTTTCTTTTTTACATTGAGAAATAATTGAAAGGCCGCCTTTTAAAATACTTTTGTTTTCCATTTTCTTTCTCCTCTAGTTAAAATCACTATATTTTCACCCTAAAGATGGTGTCAGTACAAATAAAATGTGATTCGATTCATCACTTTTATTCAAAAATCGATGCTTCACATTTGGTGGAATACGTACAACATCGCCTTCTTCTAAAAAATATTCTTTTCCCTCCAATTCTACGTACACTTCCCCTTTCATAATAACAGCAATCTCTTCCTTATCTTCATGGGAATAATGACTTTCTGTTGTGTTTGCTTGTTTATTTAAATCCATCATTAACATTTCAATACGTGCTTTCATAAAATCAGGTGTTAATACATCATATACAATGTGATCATTGTTTTCCCGATATACTTTTTTTCGATCTTTTTTCTTAGAAATGAGCGAATCTGTATCGATATCATTAATAAAAAGTGTAAACAGCGGTACATTTAATGCTTTTGCAATTAACTCCAAAACATTTAAAGAAGGATTAGCATGTCCTCTTTCAATTTGGCTAATTAGTGATGTACTAATCCCTGCATAATCAGCAAATTCACGAATTGTCATATTATTTTTCTTACGATAACTTAATACTGTTTGTCCAAGCCTATCATGTATCATAGTAAAACTTCCTTTCGTCCATCATAATGCATATTTCATTGTCTTTGTGCTGACATACTAAACAAAGGCAAATAATCCTTTCCTATTATCTCCGGGACTTATATACTTACTTTTGTACATTATATCGCATTAAGTTTATTATAATAAACATTCTATCGGAGGGACAAACTTTGAAATCACCTATTCTTTCATATTTCATCTTATTTTTTGGTGTATTCGCCTTATCAACTTCAGCAATTTTTGTAAAATTGGCAGATGCTCCTGCGACAATCATTGCTTTTTACCGATTATTCTTTGCCACACTGATCCTGTTACCGTTATTACTATTTAATAAAAATAGTCGAAATGAGCTAAAAACTTTAACGAAAAAACAATGGACATTCGGATTCACATCTGGGCTATTTTTAGCTGCACATTATGTACTATGGTTTGAATCATTACAATATACTTCTGTAGCAAGCTCTACAGTTATCGTAACGTTACAACCTTTGTTCTCAATGATTGGTGGTTATTTTTTATTTAAGGAGAGATTTACGAAAGGAGCGGTTATTGGTTGCCTCATCGCTATTTCAGGTAGTATCATCATTGGCTGGCAAGATTTCAAAATTAGTGGAGAAGCTTTATATGGAGATATTTTAGCATTTATCGCTGCCGGTATCATTACTGCTTATTTTTTCATTAGCCAACACGTTCGTAAAGATTTGTCACTTATACCATATTCGGTAATTAGTTATGGAAGTAGTGCTGGCTTTCTTAGCATATTTGCTTTCATGCAACAAGAATCTTTCATCCATTACTCTACACAAACTTGGTTGTGCTTTATTGGATTAGCTTTCATTGCTACAATTTTAGGACAAACCATTTTTAATTGGTTATTAAAATGGATGAGTGCTACTGTAATTTCAATGAGTATTTTAGGTGAAACAATTGGCACTTGTATGCTAGCGTACTTTATATTACATGAGACTATTTCTTTACAACAAGGACTAGGAATTACCGTTATTTTTATTGGTTTAGTATTATTTTTATTACAGCCAAATTCTAATGAAAAAGCATGACAGTATACTGTCATGCTTTTAACTATTCATTATGTACAATTAAACCATTCGGTCTAAAACGACTCATCATAATTTCATTAATAAACTTTCCGTGAGCTTTCAAATTCCCTATCTTTACTCCCTCTTCTACAAATCCAAATTTTTCATATAAAGCTTTTGCTTTTGGATTCGTTTCTAACACACCTAGTTCTACTCTCTCTAACATTAACCAATTATCAGCCAGATCAAGCATCTTCATAAGAAGTGCTTTCCCAATTCCTTTATTATGATATTCACTGTCTACCCCAATGAATAAATCGCCTGAATGAGATCTTCGGCCCGGACTTTGTGTTAAACCTACAAATCCAACAACTTCTCCATCATATTCTGCAACAAATTCAAATTGATTTGGTGCTAAATTTCGAATTCTATTTTCCATAGCTTCTACACGCATGCTAGGTAAGAAAACCATATACGGTAAAACGTCATCCTGTATACATATACGATGAATTGCTCTAGCATCTTGTATTTCTACTGCTCTAACGTTGATCCCCATCTTTCTCTCCTCCATATAAATAACAATATATTTGTTTGTGTGTATTCTAGAAACGTGTATGAATGACCTTCTCACTCGTATTTCTTTATGTCATTTTTACATAATTATTTCGATATAATACTTAATTTCCAAAAAGATTAACAACTATATGGATTTGGTTAACTTTTCGCCTCGTTATATAAATTAAGCAAATTTTCAATTGGAATACCATTTAGTTTCATGCCGACTATATTACAATTTTCTATTTCAATATTTTTCAGATTACTATTACTTATAGTGCTGCCTTCCAAATCACATTTATCGAATACAATAGGTTCCTTCTCATCTCCGAGACTTGTATTTTTAAATTGCACTCCACCTAAAGTCACCAAATTAAATTTACTGCCAGAAAGATTTAAATCTGCATATGATGACCATCTAAAATTTATATTTCTAAACTTTGATTGACTTACATTACAATTACTCATATTCATATTTATTATATTGCTACCAACAAATGAACTGTTTTTTAAATTCACTTGATAATACCCTGTATTCGCTAAATTACAGTTTTCGTATTGACTATTTTTCATATCTTTATTTGTAACTACACTCTCTTTGTTTGAGCTTGTTTTTATTCTTTTCACGTAACAATACTCATCTTCCGATTCAAAAATCATTTGGTAGCCCATCTTTTTATAAAAGTGATGATTATTAATTTGTCTACTAGATGTTTCGAGATCCCAAATCTTTATGTTTGGATATTCCTTTTCTATTAATTTCATAACATGTGATCCAATTCCTTTTCCTTGATAAACAGGATCTACAAAAATACGATCAATTCGACCGTACGACTTACCAGAAATCGTAACTATTATCCCTCCAATTATTTCTTTATCCATTACAACTTTGAAAGAATCCAATTCTTCAATGGAATATTCCATCATTTCAACTGAAGAGTACCCTGGCGGTTGAATGTTATAATCAATGACATCATCTTGGCCGTATAGCCATTGTTTTGCTTCTGCATCAAATGTTCTTTTCATTATTTCTGTTAATTTCTCAGCATCTAAAATTGTAGCTTTTTCTATAGATATTCTCGTCATTTTCGTTTTCCCCTTCATTATTACAAACCAACCATTTTGTGAATGCCATAATTATCAATTCACTTTTATTTTTAATACTTTTCCCATTATTACATATGGAACATCATTTTTACTTGGATGAAATGGCTCTAAAACATTTACCCAATCTAATCTTTCATATAACGAACGTGCTTTTTCATTGTTTATTTGTGTTGTTAAAACACTCGTTCTATTTGAAAGCCCTTCTAGTAATTCATTATGTAATTTCGTTCCAAGACCTTTATTTTGATATTGTGGGTGAACTGCTAACTCTACAAATTCAAAACAATCTTGCAACCATTCGTCTACTTGCTCTAGATGTAATGCTTCTCTCATTAATTGATTATAGTACTGTCCCTCGATTGAGCGGTAACCATAAGTAAAGCCAACTACTTCATTTTCATCATTTATTGCTACTATACCTTTAAAACCTGTATATTCTATATGCCTATTCATTCGCTCGATCATTTCATTGAAATTTATTTTCTCAAATACTTTACAATACAATTTTGCCATATCCTCAATTAAGATTTCATCTTTTTCAATGCTTACGAATTTCACTTTATTCCCCCCTGTTAAACATTTACATACTTAAAATTTTAAAAACAAAGAAAATTAATACTAATCACTCTCTTTACTATTAAACTACAAATCATCCTATATTTTCCACAATTACTTAGTATTAATGAATAAAAGAAGAGACCATGTAATATCAACATGGTCTCTTCTTTTATTCATTTTCAATTTTATTCCGCTATTTGCCGGGCAGTAAGACCCCCATCTCAAAATTCAGCGAAAGCAAAGAAGTTAGGTGGGGGTCGGGCTAATAATCAGCGGGGGCTGACACCCCACTGATTAAAGTTTCACTTTATATAATTAAAAATTAGATATTACTTAAGCCAATCGTTGCAAGTGTTACTTAACTGCTGTAAATCTTCTATAAATTGACTCGCATCATATCCATCACAAACCGAATGATGTACTTGCAATGAAACTGGTAACATAACCTTATTTCCTTCGTTAAAATATTTCCCACAAGTTATAATTGGCAATAGAAAATTTTCATCATTATTAATATTAAGATTAAATCCAGTAAAACTAGTCCAAGGTATGCTAGAAATCGGAAATACATTAGGAGGAATATTTTCTTTCGTGAAAAGACCATGAACACTAGCATAGCATCTCATATCGTCTTCATAATTTTTATAGAAAGTGCGGAAATCACTTGAATAATCCGTCCATATACTTGAAAAAGACTTATCATCTTTATGAAAGATTGTATAACTCGGTATCATTTCCTCCCAATAGCCTAAAACTCCTTCATCGTTAAAACATGTTCGAAATTTTTTATGATTATTTACTACTCTAGAAATTAAATATATAAAAACGGGATAAAATTTTATTCCCTTTTGATATACTTCCTCTAATAACATCGTGATATCAACATTAACAGTCATACTAAATGTACATTTCAACTTTAAATAATGCTCAAAATACTGCTCTCTATTCCAATCTTCTCTATCAATTACATGAAACTTCATTCTAATAGCCTCCTAAAATTTTCTTTTTATTTTAGAAGGCTATTTCCCTTGCTTTCACCATAATTGTTCACTCCTAACAGTTTACATTTCACCCTAATTATTTATTTAATTATATAACATATGTAAGAATCAATTCACATATTTCTTGAAATCCATCCACATACTATAGATAAATCAAATGAAATTTGGAGGATACATACATGAATAACAAAAATATGAATAAAAAAGAAAATGTTACTGAAAATACTACATCTATTCAAAATAATAATACTGCAAACCTTACTATTGAAGAACAAGCAATGAACGGCTTATACGGAATACCTGAAACAACAATTGAAGATGCTGATCACGCTGCAGCTGATGATTTGACTTCAAAAAATTAATTAACTACATTGAAAAAAGCCAAGGAAAATACCCTTGGCTTTTTTAACTATGCATCCACCTTTTGTATTTCTTCACTCTTTCTTGAAAGTTTACCTGGCCAAAAAGCAAATCGGCCTAACACAACTGTAATTGCGGGTACAAGTAACGGTCTTACGATAAACGTATCTAGTAATACGCCAATTGCAGTTACAATACCAAATTGAACTAATACTTGAATTGGAAGTGTACCTAACACTGCAAAAGTTCCTGCTAAAATTAAACCTGCCGATGTAATAACACTACCTGTTTGTATTACACCATTTTTTACTGCATCCAAGTGATTTTGTGTCTTTCTGTTTTTCCATATTTCTGAAACCATAAAGATATTATAATCTTCACCTAAAGCAACTAAAAATACGAATGCGTACAACGGTATTGCACCTTGAATGGCCGGCGCTCCCATACCGTAATGAAGCAATATCCATCCTGCTCCTAACGCTGAGAAGAATGATAAAACGACAGTTACAATTAAATAAATCATCGCAACAACCGATCGTAAGTAGACAAGTAATAGTAAAGCGATAATGCTAATCATTACTGGAATAATTACTGATTCATCACGTTCAGTAATTTGCTTTGTATCATATAATGAAGCTGTTTCTCCACCAATCCACAATTGCTCTTCAGCATTACTAATCCCAGCATCTTTTAATACTTTTTCTACATTACTTTTCAATTTAGGAATTTGATCTAACGCTTCAATTGAGTATGGATTTTCCGCTAAAGAAACTTCATACATTTGTATTTGCTTATTTTCTTTCCCCTCTTTTGGCTCTTTCACTGTATTTATGAAAGAAAATTTCTCTAGTTCTTGTTTAATAGGAAGCTCTTTTCCTTTCGTATCAACAACCACTTTTACTGGTGCTAGTTCACCAGCCGAGAAATGATCACTAATTAACGTAAACCCTTCGCGAGAAGGCATATCCTTTGGAAACGATTCTAATAAGTCATATGTGTATTGAATACGTGGTACGAACGAAGCCAATCCACCTAATACAAACACAGTTAGCATAATTATTGTCCACGGTCTTCGTACTACTACATCTCCAAGTTTTTTACTAAAGGAGCCTTTTGATTTTCCAACTTTTACAGCCCTCTTTTTCTTTCTTGCAAACTCCTCATTCATTGAAGTTGTTCTCGGTATAAACGGGAAAAATGCAATTCTACCGAAAATTAATAATAGTGCTGGTAAAATCGTTAAAGCCGCGATTCCCATTATAAATACAGCAACACTAAATGGTACTGCAAATCGATGAAAGGCACCATAATGAGCAAGTAGTAATGTTCCTAATCCAAGTACAACAGTTAACGCACTCATTATTATTGCACCGCCAGATGCTTTAATCGCAAGTTGCAATGCTTTATATTTACTTTCTTCTTCTAACAAGTACTCTCTATATCTCGAAATTAAAAATAGACAATAGTCCGTTCCAGCGCCAAACAATAATACTGTCATAATTGATATCGCTTGGGCATCTACTTTAATCCATCCGTGATCAGCTAAAAAACCGAGTGTAGGACTAATAATACCGTATGCAAAGCCAACAACAAGTATAGGTAAAATCGCTAAAATTGGTGAACGATACAGTAAAATTAACAAAACTAACACTAGTAGTACAGTAGCCACTAACAATTTCACATCTGCTTGACTAAATAAACTAACTGCATCCGTTTGAATACCTACAGGCCCTGATAATCGAACATGTAAACCAGATTCACTTATTTTTTGTTTAAATGGATCTTCATCCACCTTACTATTCACTATTTTTCTAAACTCTTCAAGATTTCCTTTTAATATATCCGTACCAGCAGATTTATTAAAAAATACCGGTGTAACAAATGATGTACCATCTTTTGACGCACTTTTTAATAATACTTGCTCTGGGATTGTATCAAATGGTGGTAACGTTGATTGTTCTTTTAAAGGACTAGCTTTTAACTCTTTATAAACGTCTTGTATGAGTTTATAATCCTGTGACTGTAATCCACCATCTCTATACCATACTACTAACAATGGATTCCCTGCATTATTCGGAAACTCTTTTTTCATAAGCGCTTCCGCTTGCTGTGACATAGCTGTTTCAGGTAAATTTTTCGGATTCGGTTCTTTCGTACTGTTTACTTGTGGTAACGTAAATGAAAGTAATAATGTAATAAGAACCCACACCGATAAAGTGATCCACTGCGTATTTCTCCCTGCTACAAGCCTCCCTAACATATGTAACGGGTGCTTTTTCATAAAAACCCACCTTCCTTTTTTCCTCCATTATTAATTATATATACTGGTCGGTTAATTAATCAAGAATGATTGAAAATTATGTTATAATTATCTCAATCATAAATGTCAGGAGCGAATGTATTTGGAACAAAAACAACGTCCTCTCGGAAGGCCGCGTCAAAATAAAAATACAAAATCTACAAAAGAAACCATTTTAGAAGTAGCAACCCGCTTATTTCTTACACAAAATTATCAAGTCGTTTCTATGGATGAGGTCGCAAAAGTTTGTGGTGTTACGAAAGCAACTGTCTACTATTACTATTCAACAAAAGCCGATTTATTTACCGCTACTATGATCGAAATGATGGTACGTATACGTGAGAATATGTCTCAAATACTCTCTACAAACAAAACTTTAGAAGAAAGATTATTAGACTTCGCTAAAGTTTACTTACACGCAACGATGGATATTGATATGAAAAATTTTATGAAAGATGCAAAACTGTCGTTATCTGAAGAACAATTGAAACAATTAAAAAATGCTGAAGATAATATGTATGAAGTACTAGAAAAAGCACTCGATAATGCGATGCACATCGGAGAAATTCCGAAAGGAAACGCTAAATTTGCGGCTCATGCTTTCGTATCTTTATTATCAATTGGGAATTTTAAAGATGAAAATCACAATCCTATTCTTGCAAATATAGATGAATTGGCACAAGAAATCGTTTCTTTTTATTGGAACGGATTAGGTCATTCATATTAAACTGATTTGCTTTAATAAAAGAGCATGTTTGAATTTTTTCAAACATGCTCTTTTATAATTTATTTATATACTAATAACCAGATTATACTTCAACGTCACTTAACAAAAAACTCCATTTTAACTTTACAAATTTTGAAGTTGAACATTTATATTCTCCTTACTTAATCCCCCATGGTAACAAACTACAGATTCAATATGTAAATTTAAATACTTCTTCAAAGACTGCTTTGCTTCCTTAATATTTATAGTTGTTGGGGCGTGAATTCCTCCTAACATCCCATTCACACTATACATAGAGTCTCCTGCAATAAAAATTTTGCTTTGTTTCAAATATAAACTAATATGACCCGGAGTATGCCCTGGAGTATGAAGAATTAGTATTCCACCGCAATACGGAAGTTCTTACCCGTCAATCACAGTATCACTCACTTTTCCTTTTGGTCGGTTCTCTACATTTCCGTCCTTCAATAAAGGTAAATCCCCCCTCGATATATGGCTTATCTAGTTCGTGCGCATAAACTTTAATATTACTTCGACAGCGCTGCAACAATTCTGGAAGACTACCTATATGATCAATATCCTGATGCGTCAAAATCACGACTTTTAACTTATCAAATGATACCCCAACCTTTTCCATCTTTACTTGTATATCTTCAATTTGTCCTGGGAAACCCGTATCTATTAATACTGCCATTTCATCATTCCATAAAAGAATTGGATGAATAACAAATTCTTGAAATTCAAGTTGTAACATTTCTACTCCTTTAGCAATCTCCATACAGCCATTCTCCTTTATGTTGAAGTTTGAAAATATGTACAAGTAAACTGAAAATATAAAGTGAAACTTTAATCCGTGGGGTTTTACTACCCGACAAATAGCAGGATAAAGCACCTCTATCTTATAATATGTTTTGTCATCCCAATAGAGAATGCCTCAAACCCTATAGATTCATAGTAAGATTGCAATTTTTCTACACACATAAGTTGTGGAATAACCTTGTTTTGTTCACAGTGCTGGATTAATCGTTTCACTATTTCTTTTCCGATGCCACTAGACTGATATTTTAGCAATACACCAACTCCACAAATAATGCCTGTTATTACTCCATCTGATATGACACGCCCCATCCCTACTAACCTCTTATCATCAAAAACATAAATTGCATACCAACTTTGCTTACACATTCGTTCTAACTCGTTAACCGTTAATTTAAGAGAATTCCATCCTAAAGATTCGTATAAGGATAATAATCCATTAAAATCTGTAGGATGTTCACTTGTGTAGCGTATACTATTTTCCATGTAAATACTCCCTATTCTCTGGCTTGTTTATATTTCATAAAATTCCCTTTACACAAATCTGATCGATGTAAAAATAACTAGAACAAACTTCAATAAGAGAGATAGAATTCCTTCTCAATATAAAATAAAAAGAAGTTATCTCACTTAAGATAACTTCTTTTATATAAGACTCTCATTATATTATCAACCAAAAAATATACAACTGCATACGATTAGCACAAACAAAACTAATAAACCATTTGAGAAATAACCCATTGAATACTACCCCTTTATTAAATTATGTAAAAGATTTTATCATAAAATGATTTACAACTTAATAACTGAAAAAGACATTGTATTCATTAGTTATATACGTTTAGTAATATTTTATATTCGGTTATATTCTCGTTCCCTGAAATTGCTTATCATACTCTTCTACTTCAGTTCATATAAGTTCAAAATATTAAATAATAAATCAAGAAGACCTCCACCTTACGAGGTCTTTTTTACTTATTTTCCAAATACACTAATTGATTCTTCCTCAATTACAAGTAAACAATTAGCATATTACATGATTTAATATCCCAATAACCAATTCAACTCTATTAATTCGGTTCGACCTTAATATCCCCCTTTTATTCCAAAAACTCAATAATTGTTTCACATACTTTATCCGTCTCCTCGATATCTGGGAAATGTCCACTATTTTCAAATATAACAAGTTTACCATTTTTCAATTGTCTCGTTATTCTATAACTCATTCCTACACCCGTGTTATAGTCATGCGCTCCAACTATGACACACGTATCAATTTCTAAACCTTTAATACGCTCAATAAGCGGTAAAGATGATTTTGTTCCAAAAATAACTTTGCTCATCTTCCCTGTATTACTTAACTGACTTTCCTCCCAAAGACTCCGATTTAGCTTTGCAAATTCTTCATTTTTAAACAATAATCGATCTACAGCTTTTGTATCAACTATACTCCAAACTTGATTATACCTTTCTTTTAAAGGAATTTCTGACTTACTTATTATCAATATTTCTTCTTTCATTTCTCCTTTCGTTACTTGTAGAAAACCTTCTATCTGCACAGTATACATATCATTTAAATCATCTAACGATGGTGCTTGTAATACCATTTGTTCAACATTTTTCGGATATTTCAAAGCATACTCTAAACAAAGTTGTCCACCAAAAGAATATCCTAACAAATTTATCTTCTCTACATGTAATTGCTTTCTTAATTCCTCTAAATCTTCGACTAGAGTATTGATTGAGTACTCACCGTCATCTTGTGGTGCCTCACTTCTACCACATCCTCTTTGTTCATAATAAACAACAGTCATATTTTCTTCTAACCTCAACCCAAGTGTTCTTTCGAATACATAATGATTGCCACCTGGACCACCATGTACAATAATGAGAGGAACTGTATTATGAGCTGCCCCTGCAACTTTACACCAATGCAATACCCCATTGATTTTCAAATAGTGTACACCATCTTGCAACATTAACTGATTCATTTATCCTCTCTCCTCATCGCTCACTTATTACTATCTAAATGTATAAGTTCTGACCATTCACACTTTTCCCCTTTATATCCTTTAGACACTATCCTCATTTATATGAATAGCTTTCTTATTCAAAAATAGATTTTTAAAAATTCCTACTCCCACAATTAATAAACCTATACCAACTAATTTATTTATTTGTAATGGAATGCTCTCCATTCCAAATAATCCAAATGTATCAATGCATAACGCAACAACCAATTGAGTAATAAGACTAATTAGCACTGTATATGCTGGACCTAAGCTCTTTATTGCACCCATTATGCAAATAATTAACCCGATGCCAAACAGTCCACTTACATAAAACAAATAATTTGTAGTATACACTTTAATGTTAATACTGTTTTCTGTAATGATATAAAATAGAATAGAACTAATGAGACCTATTCCAAGGACACATGTAGTCGTTAACCACTGTCCTACATTTTCATTTACTTTTGCATTAAAAACAGATTGTAAGCTAATTAATATTCCTGCTAATATAGCTAAACTAAATCCAATCAAAATCTACCCCTCCCTTTCATTGCTCATATATATTATCTTTAGCGACTTCCTTCATTCTACAAAAATCTTTAATTACAATAACTCCATTACTCTTTTCAATTAATTTTTCATTATAAAATCTTTGTAATACCCGTATTATGTGCCTATAACTTACCCCTATAAAATCCGCAATACTCGTTACCGAAGTTGCATACAAATCCTCTTTATACATATTCCCGTTACTATCTGTTGAAATTGAAAGCAAATAACTAGCTACACGTACTTCTACAGGATAAAGTAAATTAAGAGCAGTAAAACGAGTCGATATTTTTAACGTGTTCGCAATGTTTTCAAGCAAGAACTTTATAAATATAGGATCATGTAATAACTTGTTTCTAATAACCGTATTAGAAATAGAGATTGCTACAACATCTGAACAAGCCTCAACGACATTATGTGCTTTGCTATTTTGAATTAGTTCAATATCACCAACAATGGCCAATGGATTGATAAAGCGAAGAATTAGTTTCTTCCCTTCAGGTGTAATCGTATAAACTTTTACTTTACCTTTAACAACAAAATATAAACGATCCATTTCGTCATCTATATTGCAAATGAGCTCGCCTTTTTCAAAGTGATTTAATTGAAAATAAGCTGTATCTATTTCTGAAAAAACCTCGAGCGTTTTATTGGTTTTCAAATAATGCGTAATTAAACCTGATCTATCCTCCATATTCATTTCTCCTTTCATTTACATATTAAATACAACAATACCTATAATCATTATTATTGTTCCCACAATATGATATCTCTCCATCTGTATCTTTTTTATATGAAATAGTCCTTTCATTTCAATAACTGTTGCCGTTAACAATTGAGCAACCATAAGTGTGCCAGCTGTCAATGTAACTCCTAGTGCATATATCGCCATAGTTTCTGCACAAATAATGAATCCACCAAATGCACCCGCTGCTAAATATATTTTTTTCACACTCTTTAAATCCGTTATTTTCTCTTCTTTCTTTAACAAAAATACAGTTGTTGCAATACTGAATCCAATTAAATGGGTTATAATACTCGTCGACCATATACCGATATGTGAACTAAGTTTCGCATTAAAGGTTCCTTGAAGTGTTATAAATATCCCCGCAAAAATAGCAAATATAATACCTTTCAAAAAATCATCTCCTCATCCTTTATTTCTGACTTAATTAAAAACCATCATCCTATAATGGCAAAAGGACAAATGTCACATCACTATGAAAATAACTTGGAATGAACAAAAAAACACACCTCAAAAATGCGAGATGTGTTTTTTTATTATTTATATATAATGTTTTATAAATTAAAATTACGCTACATTAAAAGATTTCTTTTTCATAACAAACTTTGCAAATAAGAAACGTACAAGCGGTCCCATAATAATTAATTGTAATGGATATGCCATTATGAAATTTTTAATAAAAATCGAAAAATAAATGGAAACAAATGAATCTCCTTGTAGTCCACCATGTAAATACATCATAGCCATACCGAAAAATGACATAAAGAACACCATTCCAATTACCATAGTTGTCGCCATTGCAACGATAATATTTATTTTTTTAGATTTATCAAATGGCAATATGAATACAATTTTTTTCGCACAAGGTCCAACGATACATATTTCAATTAATAGTGCAATAATAAAGCCAATTAATAGTTCTACTGCAATCTCTTTAATATAAATTTGTCCTCCTGTTTCATTCATTAGTAAATTGTAAAACGTCATTACGATAACCATCCCAAGGCACATCATCATGCCAAATTGGAGGTTTTCCTTTCTTGTTGTTGGCAAATTTCATCATCCTTTCTCTTTGAGTCTTTGTCATTATATCGACATTGGAAACCCCTTCGTAAGTGAACATTTTGTGAACAAATTTAAAGCGTTTTCATTTTTCCTTTCTACTCAAATTCTCACTTTTACTTATAGAGGTTATATATATCGCAATGTTGAATTACTAAATTTAACATTGCATTACACTATTACTAGGAGGATAACCATGAATGAAGCAGAATTTTACGCATATCACATCGTAACAAGGAAAAAAATGCATATCGGACAAATCATTCCTTTTAACAAAAATCAACACAATACTCTATATCACTTCTTTTTTGAAAGAGAACAATTAAATGCTAGTGGTGAAGATGGCATACAAATTTTAAATAAACACTATAAAATGACGAATTACATATAAATAATGAAAATACTAAAGTAGTTATGAGTTATATGGATCAAACAATTAGAGCAGTTAGAGAAACAATTGTAGAAATGGTTAGACTACAAGAATTCCCTGAATACCCTTCCAGATTATCTTGCTTATATGCTGCTAAAAGCTATGAGGATGCTTTGAAATGGAGAGCGCTATTTGATTCTTACAATCGAGAAGTTTTACAGATTGTTAAACTACGAGTGATCGGAAGTTCTTTTGAAGGTGACGGGAATCTTTTACCGAAAGAAGATGGAATTCCTTTTTCTCAAAAAATCGAACAAGCTAGAGAGTATTGGAAAGGAAATATTAGAAATGAGCTTCCTGAGCTACTGATTAATGGAGAAATTGAAGTGGTGGAAATTATTGATGACTTTTCCTCAATTCATATTTAATTTCTAACTAAATCATATAGGATGGAGATTACAATGAAGAAAAAAGTGTACTTCAATCATGATGGCGGTGTAGATGATTTAATTTCATTATTTTTATTACTTCAAATGGAAAACGTTGAGCTTATCGGTGTATCTGTTATCCCAGCAGACTGCTATTTAGAACCCGCAATGTCTGCCAGTCGTAAAATTATCGATCGCTTCGGCAAAGGTAATATTGCCGTAGCCGCTTCAAACTCTCGCGGGCAAAACCCGTTTCCGAAAGACTGGCGGATGCATGCATTTTATGTAGATGCTTTACCAATTTTAAATGAGTCTGGAAAAGTTGTAACACCCGTGACGGCAAAACCTGCGCATCATCATTTAATAGAAACGCTTCTACAAACGGAAGAAAAAACAACTTTATTATTTACTGGGCCCCTAACTGACCTTGCTCGTGCATTATATGAAGCTCCCATAATCGAAGATCAAATTGAACGCCTTGTTTGGATGGGTGGTACATTTCTTAAAGCTGGCAATGTACATGAACCAGAGCATGATGGAACAGCTGAGTGGAATTCGTTTTGGGACCCTGAAGCAGTGGCTCGTGTATGGGATGCAAAAATTAAAATCGACTTAGTGACACTAGAAAGTACAAACCAAGTTCCGTTAACTATAAACATACGTGAACAGTGGGCAAAAGAGCGAAAGTATATTGGTATGGATTTCCTTGGTCAATGCTATGCAATGGTCCCTCCTCTCGTTCACTTCTCAACGAACTCTACTTACTATTTATGGGATGTACTAACTACCGCTTTTGTCGGAAACACTAGCCTTGCAAAAACTGAAACGATTAATAGTATCGTTCATACATACGGACCAAGCCAAGGACGTACAGAGGAAACTGCTGATGGACGACCTGTAAATGTCGTTTACGATGTAAAACACGATGTTTTCTTTGAATATATTACTAAATTAGCTAAAAAAGCTGCTACTTGAAACCTCAATAACACGAAAAAAATTTATTAAGAATGATATACTTTAATTAATATAACATGAGGTGATAAGATGGATTATGAGTTACTAAAAGAACGAATAGAAATTATAACTTCTAGAATTAAATACATAGGTGGTGAAGTTCAAGAAGTTTGTATAGATGAACCATCTTCCCTTGAACAAATAATCCAAGTAGAAGAAAAACTGGATATTAAACTACCAAATAGCTTCAAAAAAGTACTTTTAGAGTTCTCAGGAAATTTTAGCTTACGCTGGTTTTTACCTGACGATGTAGAGCTACCAAATGAATTTACTGATATTTTTTGCGGAACACCCCACTGGAGTTTAGAAAGTCTTTCTAAATTCGAAAAAGAACGTAAAGACTTGGTTGACGAGTTTTTTTCAAATCTAGATGATGAATATGATGTAGTTTGGCACAACAAATTAGCATTTTGTGAAGTGGGAAATGGAGATTATTTAGCATTTGATATGAAAGATGATATAGATGCTCCAATAATTTACCTAAGCCACGACGATGGAGAAGGACATGGGTATAAGATTGCGAATAATTTCATTGAATTCATTGAGAATTGGTCAAAAGTAGCTTTTGTAGGATGCGAAGATTGGCAGTGGTTACCTTTCACTACCAGTTTTGAAAGTGGTATAAATCCAGATGATGAACCAGCCAAAAAATTTAGAAATTGCTTGGGACTTAATATTTAAAAGAGTATTGAATTAAATTTCAATACTCTTTTTGTGCAATTTAATTATATTTGATTAATGTAGTGTCTTACAGATTATGCATTTCATAACCATTGACAAAATACGTTATTGTTTCTAACTCATCTTCATTTAATTCTCTATCTAGTTCTTGTTTGTACGCTGCCTTTATCTTCTCTTCATCGCCCTTATGAGCTTCTGTATAAGTTCCTACTGCTTTTAACATGCGAATCTCTTGTAAAAACTCCTCTCGATTTATCGCTTCCCCATGAGAAAGAATATATGTCTCAGCATCAAATTTCTCTAATTCATCTATCAATTTAAACGTTCTTTTCGTCGTATAGTTCCACTTTGAAGAAAAAATATCTGCATATATACAATCTCCTACAAACAATATCTTTTCTTCTTTTATGTACATAACAACTGAATCATGCGCATGATCTCCGCCCACATGTTTTAATACGCATGTCACTTCACCAAGGTCTAATTCCATTTGATCCTGGAACGTTAAGGTTGGAGGAATAATGTTAATATTTCTCGCTTTTTCTTCAAACTCTTTCTTGATACAATCCGCACAAAATGCAATTTCAGTACCCTCTTTTACGCGTGCGTCCAACGCTTCATCTGTCCATTCATAAGATACTATTGCCTGCATTTCTTTTTTCGTTTCAGCGTGCGAAATAGTTAATGCATTCTGTAATACAGATAATCCAAAAATATGATCCCAATGCCAATGCGTTAATGCTACAAAATTAGGATTCGATACATTTTGTTCTTTTAACATTTCTAAAAATAATTGTGCATGTTCTTCTGAATTTCCTGCATCAATCATTAACGTTTTTTCTTGTCCAACGACCATTCCTAAGATAGGCCTATCTGTTTCAGAAACAGGTGTCATATACCAAAATGAGTTTCCTATTTTTTTAATTTGTTGCATAACCAATTCCCCTTTTCATTTTCTCACTTGAAATTAATATATAAATTATAACGAATCACTACTTTTTTCTCTATAATCAAACACAATTACTTGGACTAATCTAACTTTCCTTTTCGTAAGCTAAAAATAAGGGAATAGAATCGGAGTGTGATACTATGGAACGTTTATGGATTCCAATGATTGTAACATTTTTTTCGTTCGGTGGATTACTATTGGGAGGTGCTGTTGGAGTAGCAACACGCCAACTTATTGAAGAAAAGATGCATCGTTTATACGCATTATGTGGTGGTATTTTACTTGGGCTTTTATCCCTTGAAATTATTCCTGAAACATTTTCAAGCTACGAAATGGTTGGGCCTATACTTGGTATAGCTATCGGTATTTTAGTTATGAGCTTATTAGATAACTATTGTCACCATCCAATGATACATAAAAAAGATCAACAAGCATGGCAAACCTTCCTTTTTCTCTCTTTCGCTATATTTATTCATAATATACCGAGTGGATTTGCGTTAGGTACAGCTTTTATAAATCATAATGACTCTGCCATTCCCTTTTTAATAGCAATTGTCGTTCACCATATTCCAGAAGGATTAGCTTTAATTATTCCATTTCTTTTTACAAAACATAAATATATTTCCTTTTTATTAACGACTTTATTACTTTCTCTTATTCTCGGTACTGGCACAGTTTTTGGCATTTTGATGGAAGGAAAAGCTCTTCACCTGCAAGGCCTCATTATGGGAAGTGCTATCGGTTCACTTGGATATGTCACAATTCATGAAATGCTTTGGAAAGCTAAGAAACAGCTCTCTTTCCTTACATTTCTAATGTGGGCAACTAGTGGTTTTTTACTAATAACAGTGTTCACTTTATTCGCTGGTCATCATTAAAGTTGCTAAAGCGAAACTTTTGTTCCTCCCACACTGATTCTTGGATTACAAATAACTAGATAAATTTCTTACTTGTATATTTTTCCTTTTTATTCAAAACATAATGTTATCTACCTATTATAAGGAGGAACAATTATGTTTGGGAAAACAGCAGGTGAAGCATTAGTTGATTTATTAATTGATTGGGGAGTAGAGCACATATACGGTATGCCTGGAGATTCCATTAATTCTATCATTGAAGCTTTAAGAAAAAAACAAGATCAAATTAAATTCATTCAAGTTCGCCATGAAGAAGCTGGTGCATTAGCAGCGGCTGCCTATGCGAAATTAACAGGAAAACTTGGCGTTTGTATGGCAATTGCAGGACCTGGTGCTATTCATTTATTAAATGGTTTATATGATGCGAAACTCGATAAAGCCCCTGTTCTAGCAATTTCAGGTCAAGTAGAAACCGATTTACTTGGAACGGACTTTTTCCAAGAAGTAAATTTAGAAAGAATGTTTGATGATGTTGCGGTTTATAACCAGCGTATTATGTCAGCAGAGCAACTACCTGCCGTAGTGAATCAAGCAATTCGAATGGCTTATACGAAAAAAGGTGTATCCGTTCTTACTATTCCAGATGATGTCCCAAAATTCGAAATGAAAAATGGTGCCCGTGTTACAAATACTTCTTTTACTTTGCCTGAGTTGTTTCCACAAAAAGAAGATTTAGATGCAGCGAAACTCGCAATAAATGAAGCGAAAAAGCCTGTGATTTTAGCTGGAAAAGGAACAAAACATGCGAGAGAATCTTTACTTGCATTGGCAGAACAAATTGGTGCTCCAATCGTACTTACATTACCAGCTAAAGGAATTATTCCTGATGAACACCCTCTTTGTATTGGTGGATTAGGATTAATTGGAACGAAACCTTCTTATGAAGCAATGAAGCATGCAGATACTTTAATTATGGTCGGTACTTCTTATCCGTTCACCGGCTTCTTACCTGAAAAAGCAAAAACAATTCATATCGATACAGATCCTGCCCAAATCGGGAAACGTTATGCGACAGATATTGGTTTAGCTGGTGATGCTGATAAAACATTACGATGGTTAATTGAAAATGTTGAAGAACACACAGACCATTCCTTCTTAGAACATCACCAAGAAATGATGAAAAAGTGGGAAGAAAAATTACACGAGCAAGAAGAAGACTCTTCCATTCCAATTAAACCACAACGCGTTATGCATGCTCTGCAGCAAGTAGCACATGATGACGCAATTCTATCAGTCGATGTCGGAAATGTAACAGTATGGACCGCAAGACACTTCCGTATGACAAACCAGCAATTTGTCATTTCTAGCTGGCTCGCAACACTTGGTTGCGGTTTACCTGGTGCTCTTGCTGGAAAAATTGCATTCCCGGATAAACAAGTATTTGCAGTTTGTGGTGATGGCGGATTTGGAATGACGATGAATGACTTCGTAACAGCTGTAAAATATAAATTACCAATCGTTGTCGTCGTATTAAACAATAATAAAATTGCGATGATTAAATTCGAGCAAGAAGTCATGGGTAATATCGAATTCGAAACAGATTTAACGAACCCTGATTTTGCAAAATATGCAGAGGCGTGTAGAGGTATTGGATACCGTGTTGAGAATTTAGATGAACTCCTTCCCGCTTTCGAAAATGCAGTAAAACAAAATAAACCGTGTATTATTGATGTAGTTGTAGATGCTAACGAAGCACCAATGCCAGCAAAAATCACATTTGGTCAAGCCGCTGGTTATACGAAGCATATGATAAAAGAATTATTTGAAGAAGGTAAGATTGATTTACCTCCACTTTAGGCGAAAAAAGATAGCTGAAAACAATTTGTCTTCAGCTATCTTTTTTTATTTTTGTATCTCTTTATAAAAAGAAAAGTCATTCATAGTTGGTTGTACTTAAGACTCTTATTTTTTATCAAGAGTCTTTTTATTTAATTTCGCTTCAGTTAATACTATGTAATACTATGCATCTAAAAATCTTTATACATCTCGCTAACTATTTCAATTCTCTAAAGTTCGGATATACTTTATTTTATGAATGTATCGCACATCCACTTATAGAATTTTTCTTTCTCTTCAAATTGTGGATAATGAGCTGATTTCTCAAAAGTAATAAATTGTTTTTGATCTGCTTCTATCTTATCAAAATATGTTTTCGCTGCATGGAATGAAGCTTAGTAGGCAATGGATTTTTTAAATCCTTTTCTAATAAGACAGTTTGAGAATGTGATAATCCAACGTTATAACGAATTACGTCTAACAAGTTATATTCATTACAGAAAGATTTGAAAACATCTCGCATACACATTTTTATAAAAACACATAGAAAAGAGCCCTTGCTTTCAACACAAGGACTCTTTTCATAAACTATTTAGCTACCTCTTTTTTCGGCATTACCATACCTTTATAAAGTTGAACAGTTATCCAGTAATACATGAAATAAATGACTAAGAAGATTCCTATTGGCACCCACACTTTCACAAACGGGTCAACTAATATAAAGCTGAATAAGTTAAGCCCAACTAAAACGTGAGAAATGCCAATGATCGCTGGGAAGATAAATAAATACGAAATTTCTTTATATATACTTTTCGTTAACATACTACGTCTCACACCAATTTTTCGTAACATTTCATAACGGCGTACGTCGCGAGAAGCACCTGTTAATATTTTGAACATAAGGGAACTTGCCATCATTGCTAAAAAGGCAATTCCGAGGAAAAATCCCATAAACATTGTTCCGCTCATGAAGCTGTTCATAAACTGATAAATTGTCATTTTCGTAAATAAGTCTACCTTTTCACCTGTTGCTTTTTCAATTTGTGCTTTTTGTCTCTTGTCTATTTCGATCAATAACGGTTTATATTTTTTCATATCATCTACTTTTGCTAATGTTACAGTATGTTCTGTTCCTTGAATCCCTTTATAATGCTCTTCGTCTGCAATCCTTACTGGTTTTCCGCTAAATTGATTATGCGTAATTTGTATCTCTCTTACAACTGCGTCTTCCCAATCCTTTGGCATTTGAGGGAATTTTGCTAATTCAGGAGCCTCTAAAGCTGAATATACAGGTTCAGTTAAAGGTTCAGTCACACGTTTGCGAACAGGCTCTTTTAAAGTTTTTGTATCAAAATGGTCTGAAACAAGTGGCGGTTTCGCAGTTAAGTCGTTACGTAAATAATAAACCGCTTCTCCATCTACTTTATATTTGTACTTGCTTTCTTCAACAATTTCCATTTCTTTTAAGGCAGCTTTGTCTTGATCATTCGGATCATGAATTACAACATCATATACACGAGAAAAGTCTGTCATAATACCTACATTTTTTTGGAACGCCATACCTGCCGTCATCGCACCTGCGCCTAATGCAATTAACATTGCTACAGTACCTAATACTCTCGATAAACTATTTACTCGAAAGCGTAGCTGTGCATATGTAAAACTATTTAGACCAGTTTCATTTCGTTTTTTATTCCCCTTAATTTTCATCACAAAAAATGGGAGTAATGAACTAAAGATAAAATATGTTCCAAGTGTTGTAACGATGGTTGCTATAATAAAACCTAATTCAGCATAAATTTTTACATTGATCATAAAATAGTACCCTGTACTTACTAGTAATACACCAAGTACTGTCATTATAATAATGCGAGTTTTACTTTTCTTCACTTCATCTAGTGTTTCATCTTCACGAATTAACTCTAGTTCAGTTTTTCGTAACAATCGGACACTGTTCATTATGCCAGTAATGAAAAATAATATTAAGAAGAAAATAGCTGTAACTAAAATTGCTGGTGTGTATACAGATGCGTAACTACCTTTTGCTGAAATTTCCATTCCATTCATTAAAAAGTTCCCTGCTACACTTGCAAGTAACATCCCTACTAAAATACCGATAATAATACTGACAATACCCATACCGAATGTTTCAATAAATAATAACTGTGCTACTTTTTTCTTTTTCGCACCAAGCATCATGTACATACCGAGTTCTTTTCTTCTTAACGTGAGCAAGAAAGAGTTGGCATATATAATATAAAATACAGTAATGAAGGATAATAGTATTGCACCTACCCAGAAGACGAGCCTTATACTACTAATTAGACTATTATCTTTTGTAAATTCACTATTCATCGCCATCGTTTGGAACATGTAGAAAATACTAATACTAATAACGAGGCCAATAAGTAAAACCATATAATCTTTTAACATCTTTTTCATACTATGACGTGATAATTTAAATAACATAGTTTCACCCCCTACTTAGACTCAGCAGCTGAGCCCATATGAGCGAGCACACCTAAAATGTCTTGATAGAAATTCTCTCGAGTACCTTGACGGTTTAATTCTTTATAAAGAAGACCATCTTGAATAAATAAAATACGCTCACAATAACTTGCACTAAATGCATCGTGTGTAACCATCAAAATACTTACATTGTGATTTTCATGTAAATCTTGCATCGCTTCTAATAAACTTTTTGCGTTTTTACTATCAAGCGCACCTGTCGGTTCATCTGCTAATACAATTGCTGGATTATGTACTAAAGCTCTTGCCGCCGCTGTTCTTTGCTTTTGTCCTCCAGAAACAGCCGTCGGATATTTTGTTAAAATTTCGGTGATGCCTAATTTCTTCGCAACGTCATTTACCTTTCCAGTAATCTCACTTGACGGTACGCCTTGCAAAGAAAGTGGTAAAGCTATATTTTCATAAATTGATAAGTTTTCTAGAAGATTAAAATCTTGAAAAATGAAACCTAATTTTTGAGAGCGAAAATCAGATAACGCATTGCCCTTCATAGAAGTAATATTTGTACCAGCTATCGTCACACTACCACCTGTCGCTTGGTCAAGTGTACTTATCACATTAAGTAAAGTCGTTTTTCCAGACCCAGAAGGTCCCATGATCCCGACAAATTCTCCTTCTTTAATACTTAACGATACACCCCTTAATGCTTTTGACTGATTCTCATTTCTTTTCCCGTACGTTTTTTCTACACTTTCTACAGTAACTACATTTGTTGACATCTCTTTCACTCCATCCCTTTTGTATAAAATTAATTTCTCACATATTTCTTATTATTTTGTCATGTGAATTCTTAAGAATTTTTTAATTATTCATTCAAGAAGAGTTACACCTGTAACATGAACCTTTTTCCTACTTCATATTCTCATTTTTCTACAACTCGTTCCCTCGATTTCGCTTACATTTACCTTACATTTTTGTAAGATAAAAAAGAAAACACACTAATTGCTAATAGTGTGTTTTCTTTACAATCAATATTTTCTATTCTTTATTTCCTCTTCAATAGTTGCCACAAATACGTCTAGCGCAATAACTTCTGACTTCTCTTCCCCATATTTACGTACATTTACAGCTCCGTTTTCCATTTCCTTATCACCAATAACAAGAACATACGGTACTTTTTGCATTTGTGCTTCTCTTATTTTATATCCTAATTTTTCATCTCGTGCATCTTGTTCAACACGAACTCCAGCTTGTGCTAATTTATGTGCAATCTCATTGGCATATTGTTCATGTACTGCATTTGAAACTGGAATTACTTTCACTTGAACTGGTGCCACCCATGCCGGGAACGCACCTCCAAAGTGCTCAATTAATATTGCTAAGAAGCGATCTAATGACCCTAAAACTGCCCTGTGAATAACAACTGGTCTTTTCTTTTCATTATTTTCATCTATATAATTTAAATCAAATTTCTCTGGCATTTGGAAATCAAGCTGGATTGTTCCGCACTGGTGGCTTCTATTTAAAGCATCTTTAATATGAAAATCAATTTTCGGCCCGTAAAATGCACCGTCACCTTCATTTAGTCTATATTTATAATTTAGCGATTGTAATACATTTTCTAATGCCGCTTCTGCTTGCTCCCATAATTTATCATCACCCATTGAATCTTCTGGACGAGTAGAAAGCTCTACTTCATATTCGAATCCAAAAGTTTTATATACGTAATCAATTTGCGCCATTACTGATTTAATTTCATCTTCAATTTGTTTTGGAGTTACAAATAAATGTGCATCATCTTGGCAGAAAGTACGTACTCTTAATAATCCGTTTAACGCACCACTAAATTCATGACGATGTACTTGACCAAATTCACACATACGAATCGGTAATTCACGATAAGAATGCAATTTATTTTTAAACATAAGCATGTGCCCTGGGCAGTTCATCGGTTTTAATGCAAAACTTTTATTATCTACTTCAGAGAAATACATATTATCTTTATAATGTCCCCAGTGCCCTGATCTCTCCCATACTTCTTGGTTCATCATGAACGGAGTGCGTACTTCTTGATACTTATACTCTTTTTGAATTTCTCTTAAAAATGCTTCCAATTCGTTACGAATCATTTGTCCTTTCGGTAAATAAAACGGCATTCCCGGAGCCTCTTCAGAAAACATAAATAACTCAAGCTCACTGCCTAACTTACGATGATTTCTTTTTGCTGCTTCTTCAACGAAATGTAAATACTCTTCTAATTCTTTTTGAGAAGAGAATGCAACACCATATATGCGCTGAAGCACTTGGTTATTACTATCACCTCGCCAATATGCACCGGAAACGTGAGTTAATTGAAATGCTTTCAAATAACCTGTAGATGGTAAATGTGGTCCTCTACATAAATCTACAAATTCACCTTGTTTATATAGTGTTACACTTTCCCCACTAGGAATTGCTTCTAAAAGTTCTAATTTCAAGCGGTCGTTCATTTCTTGAAACAGTTTAGCTGCTTCTTCTCGAGAAACCTCAACTCGTTCTATCTTTATATTTTCATTTATGATCTTTTTCATTTCTTTTTCGATTTTTCGTAAATCTTCTATGTTTACACTACTTGGAAGATCCATATCATAATAAAATCCATTTTCAATAACAGGTCCTACTCCAAGATTTATATCACCATACAATCTTTTTACAGCTTGCGCTAAAATATGTGCCGCGGAGTGTCTTGCAATTTCTACCCCTTCATTTGAATCTATAGTAATGATTTCCACTTCCGCATTTTCTTCAATATTTCGGCGTAAATCATATAATCCATCATTTACTTTCCCCGCGACTGCTTTCTTTTTCAAACTACTGCTAATGGATCCAGCAATTTCTTCTAAAGTAACTCCATTTACAAATTCTTTAACGCTACCATCTGGAAATTTAATTTCAATCATTTGTTCTTTCATTTTTCATCTCTCCATTTCATAATAAAAAGCACACTCATCCCTAAAATAGGGACGAGCGTGCTTTTACCCGTGGTTCCACCCAGATTCCCATTGTAAATATACAATGGCTTCATTTACGGTAACGTCGTTTACACGGCACTAGATACTTCATTTCCCTAGTGCAGCTCTAAGGTGGTAAGTTATTTTTCTGCGTTAGGAAGTTCTCAGCTTTCCTTCCTTCTCTGTATAACCGGGTAAAATAACTCGTGTCCTTTTCTTCGCTTATTATGAAATTGAATGCAAAAAAGCATATTCATCCCTAAATATAGGGACGAATATGCTTATATCCGTGGTTCCACCCAGATTCCCATCACAAAAAACATAATGGCTTCTTTTGCGATAACGTCGCATACACGGCACTAGATACTTCATTTCCCTAGTGCAGCTCTAAGGTGGTAAGTTATTTTTCTGCGTTAGGAAGTTCTCAGCTTTCCTTCCTTCTCTGTATAACCGGGTAAAATAACTCGTGTCCTTTTCTTTGCTTTTTGTAAAACATCCATTTATTGTTATTTAATATATCTTATTCATTTTATTTTTGCAAGTGTTTAAAAAAATTATTTATTTAATTTAAAAAAGTGAAACCAATTTTTTTTGGTTTCACTTCACAATTTTACCAATCTTGTGGTTCGTAATTTAAGTCTGCAAATAGACGTCTTTTCTCTTTCTTCGTTAAATCTCTCCACTGCCCAACTGGTAAATTATTCAATTCGATATTCATAATTCTCGTACGTTTTAACGTGTATACTTGATAACCTAAAGCTTCACACATACGGCGAATTTGACGATTTAGCCCTTGTGTTAAAATAATTTGGAACTCATATTTTGATAACTGTGTAACCTCACAAGGAAGCGTTTTTGTTCCTAAAATTTTAACACCCGCTGCCATTTTCTCTAAGAAATCAGGTGTAATTGGCTTATCTACTGAAACGATATATTCTTTCTCATGTTTGTTTTCAGCACGTAAAATTTCATTAACAATATCACCATCATTCGTTAACAAAATTAAACCGTCTGAGTCTTTATCAAGACGTCCAATGTGACTAATTCGTAAAGGATGGTTCACTAAATCGATAATATTACCTTTTACAGCTTTTTCACTCGTACATGTAATACCTACTGGTTTATTTAAAGCGATATATACGTGATCTCGAGCAATTCGAAGCTGCTCTCCATTTACTCGTACATCATCACCTGGGTTCACTTGGTCACCAATTTTTGCAACCTTACCGTTAATAATTACTCTTCTCTCATTAATTAGTTTATCCGCTCCACGTCGAGACGCTTTTCCAGCTTCACTAATAAATTTATTGATACGCAAATTAGGCACATCCTTTTCTAAAAAAAATTTCAAGCTCACACTGCTTCTACCGTACAATACAAAAGGGTAAGCCTCCTATTATAACTTAAATATATTAACATGAAAGGGTATATAACGTCTTCTATTAATTACTTGTTTATAAGAAAATATCTTTATTATACATTCATTTATGCACTTTTTCAGCGTTTAATATACAAGCCATTCTTCCTTACATACAGCTTGTTTTCCTTTTATCTCTTCTATCTCTTCATGAATATTAGCTAATTTATATAAACCTGGGAAAATCTCTTCCACATAATGTTGATGCGTCTTTTCATCTTTCCAATACGTTAACACTATGTAACGATTTTTATTTTTTAAAGACTTCCCAACTACTCCACCTAACATGCCTTTTGCTTTTTCCATTCCTTTATTCCAAATTGTTTCTTGCTTATGTAAAAAATGATTTTCCTTTTCCATCTTTACATCACATATAGCAACTCTTACGAATGATCCTTCTGTAAAAACGTTTTTCAAATGCGTATCAGTTATATCATACAACGTTTGAAATAATTCAATTTCACATGAAAGAAACGTATCCTCTTGATTACTATTTA
Organism: Bacillus sp. JAS24-2; assembly: GCF_008274905.1. Classification (NCBI taxonomy): domain Bacteria; kingdom Bacillati; phylum Bacillota; class Bacilli; order Caryophanales; family Bacillaceae; genus Bacillus; species Bacillus sp. JAS24-2. Next base: position 2,136,179 of record NZ_CP031068.1, on the reverse strand, counting down.
AATAAATTGTATCGTGAGCACCATTCATAAATGATTGATATGTACTTCTATCTTCCCATAAAGTAAATACACATGCCTCATCTTCATACCATCCACCAAATTGTCCATGAAAACCATCTAGGTGCCGTATATCACGCCATTTTCCTTGCGCATTTGAAAACAATTCCTTTTTCTCTTCTTCCACCTTACAGTAGATTGTTTTTAGTAGCATTTTTAATTCCCCCTTTAGCATATAATTTATCTTCTTCTCACAATAATTAGTTCGCATAATATTTTTATAATCACCCTAATACTCTTTATAGACATATAGAACTAATCATATTTATCACTACATCTATCAAAACATCTATCGAATTTAATTTCAAATAATTCAGAACGAAAAAGATGTAACTCTTAATGAATTACATCTTTAGCTAATCTCCCTTATTCATCTTTTTCTCAAATAAATAATACGTAATGTCTCCTGGATAATGTAATACCGTTACCTTCCGCTCCCCTTTTTTAAAACTAACAGTATGCCCGTTTTCCCCTAAGTTCTCCCATCCACTCGCCTTTGTAATTGGCATTACACTTATATATTGATAGTCCTCTTCCTTATCATCGTTAATATGGATTGCTGACATTGGCACTGGAAAATCTTTAATTTTAGATTCTTTATTCATAAATATGAATGCAACTACACCAACTAATAACATAACCATTGAAATACTTGAAACTAGTTTTCTTCTATTCATTTTCACTAAAAACCCTCTTTTCTCACATATAACTTTCATCATTTTACTAACTTTAATTATTTATGTATAGAAAAGATATATTTTAAATCATTTCTAACCTATTTTCTCTACTTAAAACAACATCATTATTATATATTATAATTATAAGTTTTTAAATTTTGGAGGCGTTACATATTGCAGAAATTACTTTTTACTAAATGGACAGTTATTATTTCTATTTTCATCATTTTTGGTACAATTTTCTACGTTACTAATGTTAAAAATAACCACGAAAAAGCAACTGTAGAAACAGCGGAGACAAAAACTTTCAAAACTAAATTACAACCTAAAATTAATGAATTGACTACTCATTATAATGACATCATCGAAAAAGATTGGTTACCTGCCTGGGAAGAGATTAACACGAATGGAGATTCAGTAGATCGAAATAAACTATTAGTTACAATGAGTGCTGTTTCCAAGCAGTACGAAACAATTATGAACGAAATAGACACGCTTAAAATTGAAGAAAACATAACAGATATAGATATACAAAAACAACTACTTCAGTTCACAACTCAGTTTAAATCCGCATCAAATTTCATGAAAAATGCAGCAAATTTAATTATAGATGGAGCAAATAACTCTACTCCAACCGATGAAACTATTGAAAAAACAAAACAAGCTTTAGGACTTGCGGATCAACATATTGTCATCGCTTTATCTACTTTAAATGAAGTTGAAGATAAATTAGGACTTACAAAAAAATAAAACTATTTACTATTTTAAAATAAAAAATGATTGCAATTCACAATTTGTATGTCTATAATGTTTTTATTGATTTACAATCAATGTGTTTATAAATTTTATAATTCGGATGAACCATTCAGGAGAAGGTCTATTGATCTACCGACGGGGCAAAAAGTTGTTATACCAGCTTTGAAACTCTCAGGTCTTGGTTACAAGTAGAACTGCATGGGGACGAATCTCTGGAGAGACTCCCTCTCGCTTTCATAGAGCGTGGAGGAAAACGAGCACCGAAGGAGCAAATCCGCTACTATAGCGGATAATCTCTCAGGTAAAAGGACAGAGACAAGCGAAAGAAAATGCCGATTTGTATCGGTTTATTTTTCTATCCCTTGTTTCTCCAGAGACCATTTCATTTACTTGAAGTGGTTTTTATTTTTTCTAAATAAAGGAGAATAAAGATGGAGACAGTAAGTAAAGTATTAGAACAAATGAATCAATACGTGTGGGGATTACCAACTTTGTTGCTACTCGTTGGAACAGGTATCATTCTCACAGTGCGTTTAAAAGGTTTACAGTTTAGTAAACTATTATACGCTCACAAACTAGCATTTAAAAAATCAGAAGATACCTCTTCTTCTGGAGATATTAGTCACTTCCAAGCACTTATGACAGCTATGGCCGCAACGATTGGTATGGGAAATATAGCCGGTGTTGCAACAGCTGTTACAATTGGTGGTCCTGGTGCAATATTTTGGATGTGGATTACCGCTTTATTCGGTATGGCAACAAAGTATGCCGAGGCAATACTTGCAGTAAAATACCGTGTTAGTAATGAAAATGGTGAATATTCAGGTGGACCAATGTATTATTTAGAGCGTGGTTTAGGTAAGAAATGGCTGGCAGTATTATTCGCTATATTCGGCACAACTGCTTCTTTCGGTATTGGTAATATGGTGCAATCTAACTCAGTTGCAGAGGCAATGCGAATTAATTTCTCTTTCCCTCCTGCTTTAACTGGTATAGTAATGTCATTTTTAATCGCAATTGTTATTTTAGGCGGTGTAAAAAAAATTGGGAAAGTGACGGGATATGTCGTTCCTATTAAAGCTTTCTTTTATATAATTGCTGGTCTTATAATTATTTTCTATCACTACGACCAAATTCCAGAAGCTTTTTCACTTATTTTTTCTGGTGCATTTAATGGTACAGCAGCTGCTGGTGGTTTTATTGGGGCAACAGTTGCATCAGCTATTCAAATCGGAATGGCGCGTGGTGTATTTGCGAACGAAGCTGGTTTAGGGAGTGCCCCTATTGCCGCGGCGGCGGCAAAAACTGATTCGCCTGCAAAGCAAGCTTTAGTTTCAATGACTGGTACTTTTCTAGATACGTTTATTGTATGTACAATTACAGGACTAGTATTAATTACTACAGGTGCTTGGAGATCTGGTAAAACTGGCGTTGAAGCTACAACACTTGCATTCCAATCTGTATTTGGTACTGCTGGTAGTATGATTCTCGGTATCGCAATTATTTTATTTGCCTACTCTACTATTTTAGGCTGGTCGTATTATGGAGAAAAATGTGTAGCTTATTTATTCGGAGAAAGTGCAGTTAAATATTATAAAGCAATCTTTATTGTTATGATTGCAATTGGTGCTAATTTAAAGCTAGGAATCGTATGGACATTTGCTGATATTGCAAATGGACTTATGGCAATTCCAAACTTGATTGGTCTAATTGGATTAAGTAGTATTGTTGTTGCTGAAACGAATCGCTTTTTACAAGCAGAGAAATTGAAAGAAAATAATAAAAAACAGGCAAGTTAATCTATGAAAAAAGGAATGACTCATACATGATGAGCGTTCCTTTTTTCATCTCCTCTTTTACTTAATTACTATCATTAAAAATATATTTATATCAATATTTACTCCTTTTTATTCCTTCAAAAGTTTTTCACATAAATGTCATAAATCGTATGGTCTAACTATATAGTTGAAAAGGAATGCGACATTAAGGTGTCACTGAAAAACTCATCCAAGAAAAGGGAGGAAAAATCTTTTGAAAAACAAAATCATCGTTTTCCTATCTGTTTTGTCATTTATTATTGGTGGTTTCTTCTTTAACACGAATACTTCAAGCGCTGAAGCATCATCTACTGATTATGTTCCTAACCAATTAATCGTTAAGTTCAAACAAAATGCATCTTTAAGTAATGTGCAATCTTTTCATAAATCTGTCGGAGCTAATGTCTTATCTAAAGATGATAAGTTAGGTTTTGAAGTCGTACAATTTTCAAAAGGTACTGTAAAAGAAAAAATAAAGAGCTATAAAAATAATCCAGATGTGGAATATGCAGAACCGAATTATTACGTTCACGCCTTTTGGACTCCAAACGACCCATATTTTAATAATCAATACGGGTTACAAAAGATTCAAGCTCCACAAGCTTGGGATAGCCAACGAAGTGATCCTGGTGTAAAAGTAGCTATAATTGATACAGGAGTTCAAGGCTCACATCCTGACCTGGCTTCGAAAGTAATTTATGGGCATGATTATGTTGATAACGACAATACATCTGATGATGGTAATGGTCATGGTACACATTGCGCTGGAATTACTGGAGCACTTACGAATAACAGCGTCGGAATTGCTGGTGTTGCCCCACAAACTTCAATTTATGCTGTCCGCGTATTAGATAATCAAGGAAGTGGTACTCTTGATGCTGTAGCGCAAGGTATTCGAGAAGCTGCTGATTCGGGTGCAAAAGTAATTAGTTTAAGTTTAGGAGCTCCAAATGGTGGTACTGCATTACAACAAGCCGTTCAATATGCATGGAATAAAGGCTCTGTTATAGTTGCAGCTGCTGGAAATGCTGGAAATACAAAAGCTAATTACCCTGCTTATTACAGCGAAGTAATTGCAGTTGCTTCTACAGATCAATCAGATAGAAAATCTTCATTCTCTACTTATGGTAGCTGGGTAGATGTTGCAGCACCAGGTTCAAATATATATTCAACATATAAAGGAAGCACGTATCAATCATTAAGTGGTACATCTATGGCAACACCTCATGTTGCAGGAGTCGCAGCTCTTTTAGCAAATCAAGGATATAGCAATACACAAATCCGCCAAATTATTGAGTCTACTACTGATAAAATTAGTGGTACAGGTACGTACTGGAAAAACGGTAGAGTCAATGCATATAAGGCTGTACAATACGCTAAGCAATTACAAGAAAATAAAGCTTCTTAAGAAAACTTTAATCAGTCGATCTACCATGAATGCAGAATAAAATAGAAGGAGAGACTTCTATAATTAAAGCCTCTCCTTCTTACAAACTATATTACTCTCCCTGCTTTTTAACCATATGTAAATACAGTACAAAATCCATCATTGTCGATGAATGACCAAGTTGACGAATCATCGCTGTTATATTTCCTCTATGATATGTACCATGATTTACGACATGTTGCACTAATTCTAAAATCGAAGTTTCTAATTTCCCTACGTATGGATTCTCAATAACAAATACAGCATTCACATCTTGTATTGTAATTAAAAACTCTTTATATTGATTTGCCATGTTTTCAAACATTTTTTCTAATTCATGTAACGATTTAGTTTCAATTTGTTTTCGTAAATCTTCTCGGTCTTGTATTGCTTCATTCATACTTTTACCATGCAATATATGTAACCACACTTGATCTGTAATATAAATATGCACAAAAGTATCCTTAATGGATGGGAATACACTCTGTATCTGCTCATTAAAAATTGTCTCATAGTTTGGTAACTCTTTTAATCGATTGAATAATCTAGTATTAGCCCAAGCATGATAATCACACTGTTTTAATATATAATCTTTCAATTTATATTACCTCCTTATTGTATGAAACGAATGGTTTGTTTCTTCATTTCTGATTCTCTATCAGCCTTTGCAATCCCTTTTTCTTTCATTTCATGCTTATTTATCGTTTTATATTTTACATACGTATAAAATTCTGTTTGAAATGGAAATGGTGTAATCCGAATTGTTTCCTCGTCCACCCATTCAGCTTGAATAAGTTTCTCCTCTTTACTATTAAACATTTCTGTTTCTTCAAAACCATCTTTAAATAAGTCAATTTCATCTTTCTTTTTGACACCAGGCTTATTCATACATACGTATAAAGAAAGTTCATCACAAAACTTTAATAATCTATAATGCTTATCGAACATCGCAAACTGTTTCTTTGTTAACGTTTTCAAAATTCTTTTTTGTCGTTCTAATTCATGTTTATAAAATGACATCATCTCTTCATCTTCCTCGTTTAGTGGAAATGATAAAAAATGTTTACTACAAAGCAATGCCCCGTATGGATTAGAATTTTCAATTTCATTCAATCCAATCGTATAAAAAACAAAACGTAATGGGCTTGGACAATCCATAAATGTATATGGAATATTTTTAGCATCATTCAAAATTGGTACTTTATCAAGCTCTATCCATCCTCTGTCATGCTCATATATTGCATCAACTGTTTCTTTTAAATATGTTTTATCTTCAAAAAAGTCTTCTTTTATATGCTTTGCAATCTCTCCAGCCAAAAAACCATGATCATGTTGACGAATTAAAATACTTTCCTTCTCATTTTTTTCACGAAAAATCATTCGTATACTCCCCCTCATCCTCATATTAAAGCTTTTTATATGCATCGATTCTTAATTAATCCCTAAATAATAGAAGGGATTCAGTCTCTTGCAACGAAATTAACATAATTATATAGTATTCTTTCTAATCATAGTGATAGCTTTATCTTTACTATCTATTATACTAAAACATTCATTCCAAAAATTTTTTTATGAGGTGAAAACATGAACAAAACAGAATTAATTAAAAACGTAGCTCAATCAGCTGATATTTCTCAAAAGGACGCTTCTGCAGCTGTACAATCCGTATTTGACACAATTGCTAATGCATTACAATCTGGAGATAAAGTTCAACTAATCGGGTTTGGAACTTTTGAAGTACGCGAAAGATCTGCTCGTACAGGACGTAATCCGCAAACTGGCGAAGAAATTCAAATCGCCGCTGGTAAAGTTCCTGCATTTAAAGCAGGTAAAGAATTAAAAGAAGCTGTTAAATAAAAACAAGAAACCAGCCATTTTATAGGCTGGTTTCTTGTTTTTATTTAAGCAATTGCTTTATATTCTCTGCATGATACACTTCACAAATATAAAATACACATTTGCAGTTACTTACAATTTGATACTTTCTAGTTGGATACACATTCGCTGTAACAGAACATCCATCAAACAATTCAATAATATTTCCAGATGGCTGATATCCTTCATATAATACGTTTCTTCTTACTTCCATCTTTTCTATAAGCTTTTCAACAGGAATATTTCCACTCTCTAATTCACTCTTTATTGCGTCCGGTAAAAACGAAGTGTCTGCAAAAATTAGATTTTCAGATAACACCTTTCCTTTATAACTAACATTAGATACACGGTAAAGAAATGTTCCATCTTTATCAAAGAAATTCTTTGCTTCTTTCGGAATGTACTGTCTACCAAGTGCCTCTTGTTCAAGAACATCAAACTGAACTGTATCATTTAAAAGCTTTTCTAAAGCATGAATGGATGATGTATCTCCAGAAAATAAAATATTTTTAATTGCTTGTACGTTATAAGTGAATTCATTCTTTCTATTTTCCGCTACTAACATGAGGAACACCTCTTCTATAATTTTTTTATTTAAGATTTAAAAGTGCTGCCGCGTCTAATTGCGTAATTTCAGTCACTTCCTTACTGAATATTGCAACAGAGGCCCTATAATCTAAACTAGGCCTTACATCTTCCATCATTGTATTACTTGCTAACTCTTGTCTATCCTTAAAAACCAACAAGTTTGGAGGATCATTTGGAGCTGATACTGTAATATGTACTGGCGGAATCATTAGTCCTTCACCTGTCGCTTTCAGCACCGCTTCTTTTCGAGTCCAATATGTTAAAAAACCTTCTATTTTCTGTTTATTTGGCAGTTTCATAACTTGCGCTATTTCAATGTCTGTTAATACACCTTCTGCCATTTTCATAACATCTACATTTGGATTCATTTGTTCTACATCTATGCCAACAGGTGCAGATTTTGTAAAAGCAACGACAACCCACTCACCTGAATGTGAAACGGATAATTGCGGCATACCTTCTGGTAATTGTGGTCTTCCATGCTGCAATTTACATACTGAGCACATTCGATCAATTGGTACTTGGACTGGTGACATAGAAAGTATCTTACCGAGAACTAATCTACTTATTACGCAACCTATTATAAAACGAGCTCGATCTGCCGAATGGTGATACGAATTTGCTTTCTCTCGCTCTATATCATTTAGTAAATTGTAATGCCATGATTGTAAATCTGAAATTCTTGCCCACCATATTTGACAATCATTCTCATTCAAAGTTGGAATAGAATCTACAACTTTACTTTCTATCATGTAAACTCTCCTTTATTCAACGAATATCAATTTTCATAAGAAAGCATGCGTATATTGTTATTCATTGACAAGTACTTTCTCTTTTTCTGATACAGATAATGTTTTTTCTTTCTTCTTTGACATTACCTCTTTATCGGAAATACGTAAAGAAAATAGTAGTGCTATGAGCAAAAATATTGCTGACCCAATTAATGCTGCTTGATATGGTAAAAAATCGGATTGAACGTTATTACCTCCAAAACCAGCTAGTATACTAGCTAAAACCGCTACTCCTATTGCTGAACCTAGTCGATTTTGCACATTGAATATAGTAGTCGCTCTCCCCATAGAAGGCGGCGTGATATTGTTAAAGGCAGAAAATTGAACCGCACCGACAGATTGGCCTAAGAAAATACCGATACCAAACAATAATGCCCGGATTTGCCACGGATTCGTATCGTGATTTACAAAACTCAATAAAACAAATATAACCGCCGTACATATTAATCCAATAGAAATTACCTTTCGAGCTCCTAATTTCTTATATGACCATGGCACAATTTGTGAAGAAATCATTAATCCAATCGCCTCTGGAAATGTCGTAAGTCCTGATTCCAGTGCGGAAACTCCTATCACATTTTGATACATAAGAGGAAAAACAAATAACATTCCTAATAAACCAGCTGATGAAAATAATGATATAATGCTCATCTTTCTAAAGACTGGTTCTTTTAATAAGCGTAAATCTAACATCGGTTGCTTTACTTTCAGTTCTACAATTATAAACAATGTAATGAATACAACCCCAGCTATCCCAGTACTCATAATTTCTGGAGAAATCCACCCTTTTGATGGTCCCTGGCTGAGTGCATATATGAGCATCGCAAATCCTGGTGCTGATAAAATAAAGCCGAGCGAATCAAAGCGACCAGCTGATTTTTCAACATGTTCTGCTAAAAATAGAAGTCCAAATAGCAATGCAACGATTCCAAACGGTAGATTAATATAAAATGCCCAACGCCAAGACATTTGATCTACAAAGAAACCACCGATGATAGGACCAATTGCTGGTGCTACAGCAATTGGAAGTATAATGAACCGGGAAATCTTCGGTCTTTCCTCGGGTGAAAATGTTCGAAATAACATCGCCATTCCAACCGGTGTTAAAAGCCCTCCGCCAGCACCTTGAATAATACGGAAAATATTCAATGAAGTAATATCGTTAGCCATTCCGCATAAAGCAGATGCAATTGTAAATACGAAAAGAGCAATTAAAAATACTCTTTTCGTACCAAAACGATCTCCTAACCAACCAGAAATCGGAAGGAAAACAGCTAAACTAACTAAATACCCAACATTCACCGTCCCCATTGCAGATGCAGGTACTTGTAGTTCTCTACTTATCGTTTGCAGTGCTACATTTACAATCGTTGCGTCCATCGCAGCCATAAACATCGCAGTTATATAAACGATACTTACAACTACTTTTGGATTTAGTTTTTCTTTCATTATCGTTTTCCTACTAATGTTTTTTCGCGAACTTGATTACCTTGTGGATTCAAATCTTTCCAGTTATATTCAACATATTCTAAGCAGCTCTGCCTACTAGCTTCTTCATATACGACATTCCAGCCAATAGGTACATCGAGAAAAGCAGGCCAGAGAGAATACTGGCCCTCCTCATTTATTAATACTTTATATGTGTAATTATCATTTTCAAATGGATTCGTCATACTCTACTTACCCCTTTCTTATTCTGCAAATATTTCGCTAATACTTGCCCAATTTCCGTAAGTGGACCTGGCTGACATAGATCTTTATGTCTACAATCAATATCGTGCTGCACAATTTGCCCGTCTAAATAATTTAGCCACGTATTTGGAGAAATAGGATCAAACCAGTCTGGTATAACAGTAGATCTAAAGAATAAGATATCTCCGTTATAAACTTTCGGTACATATTTCCCTAACAACCCTACTGAATTTACATATGTTTCTTTCAAGTTCAATATAGTCTCTTCTTCAAGACTTGCTAATGCACTTCCATCTTTACGAAGGATTTCAACTGCACTTTCCATTGTAAGTGGTTTACCATCCATGTTATCTGGGTCATATCCGCCTAAAGCAAGTAATGCGATTAACGCTTCCTCTTCAGTAGGCGCTTCCGTATTCGGTAAGAAGTGTCCAGGATAAGAATCAAGCATAACGAGTAATTCTACTTCTTCCCCTTCATTTTGTAGTTGCGCTGCCATTGCATGCACAACATTTCCTCCAAGCGACCAACCTAATAAACGATATGGTCCATGAGGCTGTACTTCACGAACGTGTTTCAAGTAATCCGCCGCCATCTCCTCTAAACTTTTTGGAAGTTCTTCATTTTTAGCGATACCACGTGCTTGTACACCATAGATTGGATAATCTGTTCCTAAAGATTTCATAAGTCCTGCATAGCACCAACTTAATCCACCTGCTGGATGTACACAAAATAGTGGTAATTGATCCCCGCTTGCTCGTAATGGAAGCAACACATCAAGTGCACTTTGACCATTCCCCATCTCAAGTCTTTCAGCTAACCCTGCAACAGTCGGTGCTGCAAATAAAGTGCCAATATTTAGTTCCACTCCAAGCGCCTCTTTCATGCGGCTCATAAGCTGCACTGCAAGGAGTGAATGGCCACCAAGATCAAAGAATCCGTCATCAATTCCAATTTGAGGTACACTTAGCACTTCTGTAAACAAGTCACATAACATTTCTTCTTGCGGTGTTCTTGGACCACGACTAGAAGATGATGCGATAAATTCTGGAGCTGGCAATGCCTTTCTATCTAATTTACCGTTTGGAGTTAAAGGTAACTCATTTACTACTACAAAAGCGTATGGAACCATATAATCTGGTAAACTACCACTAGCAAACTGACGCATTTCATTCGTATCAATCGCTTCATTATTTGATGCAACGATATAAGAAACTAACCGTTTATCCCCTGGTTGATCTTCCCGTACAATAACGGCTACTTGCTCAACTTTAGGGTGCTTCATTATGACTGCTTCTATTTCTCCTAATTCAATTCGGAACCCACGAATTTTGATTTGATGATCTGCACGTCCTATATAATCTAGCGTCCCATCTTTACGCCAGCGAGCTAAGTCTCCTGTACGATACATTCTTGTACCTGGCTTGCCAAATGGATCTGCGATAAAGCGTTCAGCCGTTAATCCTGCTCTTCCTAAATATCCACGCGCAAGCCCTGCACCTGCAACATACATTTCTCCAACTACTCCAGGTGGCACTGGTTGTAAATAGTTGTCTAACACATACACTTTAAGGTCAGGTATACTGCACCCAATTAAACTATTTGCTCGTAAAGAGACGATAGTTTCATCTAATTCAATATAACTAACATGTACTGTCGTCTCCGTAATACCGTACATATTAATAAGCTTTGGTGCGTTATGAGGATGTCGACTATACCAATCTTCTAAGCGACTTAGCTCAAGTGCTTCTCCTCCAAAAACAACATATCGTAAAGATAATTTTTGGCCAATCTCTTCATTTTCACGATCTGCTTGCATCAATTGATAGAACGCTGATGGAGTTTGGTTTAAAACCGTAACCTTTTCTTTAACAAGAAGCTGTAAAAATTCTTTCGGTGAGCGACTTACAGTATGTGGCACTACAACTAAACGCCCTCCGTATAATAAAGGTCCCCAAATTTCCCAAACAGAGAAATCAAAAGCGTATGAATGGAACATCGTCCAAACATCGTTTCCGCCAAACTGGAACCAATGATCAGTTGCTCCTAAAAGTCTTACTACATTTTGATGAGGTATCATAACGCCTTTCGGTCTACCCGTTGAGCCTGACGTATAAATAACGTAAGCAATATGTGATGGAGATAATGGCTTAATGCGTTCCACTTCATCAATATTTTCTTCACTATATTTCTCAACTTCTGCTATTACTTTTACATCATCAACTAAAACTTTTAGTGCCTCATCACATTCAATTTCCACTTCTGAATTCGTTAAAACACATGTTGGTTTCGCATCGTGTAGCATAAATGAAATGCGGTCTGCTGGGTAATCTGGATCTAACGGAAGGTATCCAGCACCAGCTTTAAGAACAGCTAATAAGCTTACAACCATGTTTAATGATCTTGGCATCGCTAAAGCAACGAGTTGATCAGGACCAATCCCTTTTGCTATTAGGAATCGAGCTATTTTATTTGCTTTTCTATTTAACTCTTCATAAGTTAATTTCTTATCTTCAAAGACAACAGCAATAGAATTTGGATTTATATGAACCTGCTTTTCAAACAATTGTGGCAATGTCATTTCTGGTGCAATTTGAAAACCACCATTCCACTTTTCTAACACTGTATTTTTCTCTGCTACAGTTAATATTTCTAATCTGCCAATTGATTGATCCGGATTTGTAGCTGCATCATCTAATAACAAAATGAATCGTTCTATTAGTTTTTGAACCGTTTCACGTTTATATAAATCGGTACTAAACTCTAGTAATCCATGTAAACCGTTCGGAGTACCATCAACCCCGTTACTCTCACTAATTTCAAATGTTAAATCAAATTTTGCAGAACCGACGCTTTGAATTTCAAGGCTCGCTTCTAAACCTGGTACATGAAACGTTGCTTCTGGTGTATTTTGAAAAGCTAACATAACTTGAAACAACGGGTGGCTGTTTCGAGTACGTACTGGATTTAATACTTCAACAAACCTTTCAAATGGAACATCTTGATTTTCATAAGCTGCAAGGTTTACCTGCTTCACTCTATTTAATAATTCTTTAAAACTTGGATCTCCTGAAGTATTTGTACGTAACACTAATGTATTTACAAATAAACCAACAATATCTGAAAGTACATCATCATTTCTTCCAGCAATCGGACTTCCAATTGGTATATCAGTGCCTGCACCTAATCTTGTAAATAGTGCACTAAGCCCTGCTTGCAATACCATAAACAAACTAACTCCATTTTTACGTGCAAGCTCTACTAACCTACTATGCATACCTTCATCTATATGAAAATGAATTGTTTCCCCGCGGTAACTCGTCTCAATTGGACGCTGGAAATCTGTAGGTAACTCCATTTGGTCTGGTAAACCTTTAAGTTCTTCTTTCCAAAAATCTAATTGTGTTGAAATAAGACTCTCTGGTGTCGTTTCATCACCTAGCAATTGCTGTTGCCAAAGTGCATAATCTGCGTATTGAACTGGAAGTGACTCCAGCTGAACTCTGTCACCTTGACATCGCGCTTTATACGCCGCTGTAAAATCTCTCGTTAACGGCTGTAATGACCAGCCATCACCTACAATATGATGTAATAGAATTAATAATACATGTTCGTTTTCACTCACTGTAAAAAGTTGCAAACGAACTGCCGGCTCAAAATCGAGGTTAAAGCTATATCTTACCGCCTCTGAAAGTACACTTTCTAATTCATCTTTACATGTATTAGTTATAACCATTTCTAGATTTAAGTTTTCCATATCTAAAATTTTCTGATAGGAACTACCTAATACGTTAGGGAAAATTGTTCTAAGTGTTTCATGTTTCTCAACTACATCATAAAAAGCACCTTGTAATGCTTCCCGATTCAATATTCCATTCATACGAATGACTAGCGGAATATTATAAGTAGGACTTGGACCTTCTAAACAATTTAAGAACCATAACCTGCGCTGTGCAAATGAAAGTGGAACTTCATTTGGCCTACTTGCTTTCTGAATAGCTGGTCTTGCGCTTTTTGCATGGTTTAATTGTTTCGCCAGTTCGGCAACAGTTGGTGATTCAAATAGTTTCCCAATTCCTAATTCCACACTTAACGTTTCACGAATTCTTGCCATTAAACGAGATGCAAGAAGTGAATGTCCACCCATTTCAAAGAAATTATCATCAATGCTAATTCGAGAAACACCAAGTACTTCTGCAAATAAATCACATAATATTTCTTCTTTCGGATTTCTAGCAACCCTCTCATTGTCCATTCCATTAAAATCAGGAGCAGGTAATTTCTTTCTATCCACCTTACCATTTGGCGTTAATGGTAATTCTTCTAGCACAACAAATGCTGATGGTATCATATAATTCGCTAAACTTTCTGAAACATAAGAACGAATTTCTGAAAGATTAATCGGTTCCTTTTCTTCTGCAACGATATACGCAATGATGCGCTTATCATTTGGACGATCTTCTCGTACCATTACTATCGCTTGTTGAATATTTTTATGTCGTTGTAATACCGTTTCAATTTCAGCTAATTCAATTCGGAATCCACGAATTTTAATTTGATGATCTGCGCGACTAATGTACTCTAACGCACCATCACTACGCCATTTCACGAGATCTCCTGTACGGTACATGCGCTTCCCTGATTCTCCATAAGGATTTGCAATAAACCGTTCAGCTGTTAACTCCGGTTTTCCTAAATATCCGCTTGCAAGTCCCTCCCCTGCAATATATAATTCCCCAATAACTCCAGGTGGAACTGGTTGTAACCCTGCATCCAATACATACACTTCTGTATTGCAAATTGGCTTTCCAATAGGAGGTATACCCTTTTCACCTTCATCAATGTTCATGAAAGTAGACCAAATCGTCGTTTCAGTTGGTCCATATAAATTAGTTATTGAGCAACCTAATTCTTTTAATTTATTTGCTAAATGCGCTGGAAGAGCTTCACCACCAACAAGTATATTTAGCCCTTGTAGCTTCTCTGGATAATCAGTTACTAACGCCTGCCAAAGCGTCGGTGTAGCCTGCATAATGGTCACTCTTTCTTCTTGTAAAAGTGTCGTTAATGCTGATGGCTCTTGTATGTCTTCTTTTTGCGCAATTGTTAAACTTGCACCACTAATAAGAGGTAAATAAATTTCTAGAGCAGAAATATCAAACGCAAACGTTGTAACTGCTAATAAATGATCATTTTCATTTAATGAAAACTTTTGTTGCATAGCCATTAAAAAGTTACTTAAACCTCTCATAGGAACAATTACACCTTTTGGGTTTCCTGTTGAGCCTGAAGTATATATTGTATAGGCTGGGTTTAAAAGTGATACATCATTCTTACATGCTATATTCATACGAGAATATGTATGTAACGCTAGTTTCGTTTCTTCTTCATCTAATACAATTTTTTTCATATCATTTTCTATAACTAACTTAGATGAAACAGATGAATGTGTTATGATACAAACTGGTTTTGCATCATTTACTATATAATTAATTCTTTCTGCTGGGTATTCTGGATCTATTGGTAAATACGCTGCACCAGCCTTTAAGACTGCTAGCATACTAACTACCATTTCTATTGATCTAGGGAATACTAAAGCTACAAACTGGTTTGGTCGTATTCCTTCTTCTACTAAATAATGTGCTAGTTCATTCGCTCGTTCATTTAGCTCTTTATACGTAAGGTTTACACCGTCACAAGTAATGGCTAGTTTATTGGGATTTTTTTGCACTTGTTTTTCAAATGATATAGGCAGACTGATTAACTCATCGTCTTCCTTCGTTTCATTCCATTCCAATAAAACTTTATGATTTTCTTCAGGCAGAGTAATGTTTATTTTTCCAATCGACTCATTTTTCTCATAATTATTTACTACTAATTCAAATAGATTCATAAATCTTTCTTTATGCAATGCTAGCTCCGCGCCATTATATACTTCAGGATTTGCATCAAAATGAATCATTAGCTCATTTTGATCAAAACGTTTATATACATTTATTGATAAATCATCGACAGGTCCTGCTGATAAATTATGCGTAATACCACGATTTCCAGCAAAATTTAGCCCGTAATCAAAAGGCATAACATTCACTAACGGTCCAAACAACCTTTGATTTTCACCTAGTAACTTTAAGTCTCTTCTTAATTCCTCATGACGGTATTTATAATGGCGACGTACATCTCGGATTTCTTTAGAAACTTGTTGCAATAATTCCGCAAGAGTTATATTTGGAGTTACTGTAATACGAAGTGGCACTAAATTCATTACCATACTTGGTGTATGAATAGATACCGAACCTAGACGTCCCATCATCGGTAAACCTAAAACAATATCATTTGCACCTGTTAACTTATGCATATAAATACTTGTTACAGCGACAATGAATTCCGGCCAACTTGTTAACGAAATATTGATATCTTCTAGTAAAGTTTTCGTGCTAGAACTAGATAAATAAGCTGTTTCTCGTGAAAATCCATTTGATGTTCTCGGTGCTCGTTCTGCCAAACTTACAACTTCTGGGGCATCTGCAAACTTTTCTAACCAAAAAGTACGATTTTCCTGAAATTGTTTAGACTCACGATACTCAATATCTTCTTGCACAACTTTTGCAAGAGAACCAAATGGCTTTTCATTCTTATTTGTTTCTTCTATAAGTGATGTATACTCATTCGCTACCTTTTGGCTAAGAAGTGAAAATCCATAGCCATCCATCACAATGTGATGGATGCGCTGATACCAAAAGAAACGATTATTTTCAACTTGAATAAGTGCTTCAGTAAATAAAGTATCTTTTTTCAAATCGACTGGCATAGATAAATCATTTTTCATCCATACTTTAGCAGCTTCTTCAGGGTTTTCTTCTTTCCGAACGTCAATAAAATGCATATGAAACTGTGATTCTTCAATAACTTGCCATGGGCCAATTTCATCCTCTTCGAAGCGAACGTGAAGTGCTTCTGCTTCCATTACAACTTTACGTACAGCTAATTCAAAAATGTCTTGATGAATATTCCCGTTTATTTCTACATATTCCCCAGTATTATATATCGGATTAAGCGGATCTAATTGTTGCGCAAACCACATACCAGACTGCGCAGATGATAACGAATGACGAATCTTTTGACTGTTAGGCATTCTTTACTACCCCTTTATTATGTAGTCTATTTGTTACAGCACCTGTGCTGTTTGTGAAGATAGTAAACTGTACCAACCTGCAACAGTTGGACGTTCTGCTAAATGTGCAAAAGTGATTTCTTTCCCTTCACGACGCCACTTCTCTACTAAACTCATAATTCTGACCGAATCAAGCCCTCTATTTAATAAGTCCTCATCAATATCAATACTCTCTACTGGCTCACGAAGTAGTTGTGCAACTAGTTCATGCACTTCCTGTATAGTGATTCCTTCACTCTCATCATCTTTTACACTTTGTAAATCGTTTAACAGTAGGTTTGTTGATGTCGTTACTGCACATCTATTAGATGCATACTCCAATGCTTGTTTATGATGCTCTAGTGAAAAATCAGCAACTGCATCTGCTACAAAGAACGGCTCTATACCATCCATAAATGCTTCACAAGCTGTTAAAAGACAGCCAATATGCGCATAAATACCGCAAATAATGAGTTGATCTTTTCCTTGTTCATTTAAAATTTCTAATAGATTTGTCTTTTTAAATGCACTATATCTCCATTTTGTGAGGAATATATCATCCTCATCAGGAGTAAGTTCATCAACAATTTTCTTTTTATCTGGTCCAGCAGGTATACCGTCACCCCAAAAGTCTTGTAATAAACCTCGTTGTTCTAACGTTTGCCCACCAGGTTGTGCTGTATAAACAACTGGTATACCAAGTTCCTTACATTTTTCTCTTATCATTTTAATATTTGAAATAAGTTCTACTTTTGGTGATTCTTTATCGCTATATGCATCAAGAAAATATTCTTGCATGTCATGAATTAAAAGTACTGCACGTTTCGGATCTGGTGTCCAATTCACTTTATTTTTTGGTAGTTCTGATTCAATTGGCATTTTATATACTGAAATAGATGGGATAGCCATCTAATCACTTCCTTCCGGTTTTTATTATTGTTTTACTGTAATAAGCTTTTCAGCAATGACTTTACGTAGTTCTTTTTTGCTGACTTTTCCGACTCCTGTTTGCGGGAATGCTTCAATAAATTCAATTCGATCTGGAATTTTATAAGCCGCTATACCACGTTCTCTTAAAAACATTTTTAATTCACTTACTGCTGGAACTTGTCCGCGAGCTATAACAAAAGCACAGGTGCGTTCACCTAAATAATCGTCAGGCATAGATACAATTGCTACGTCATGGACCGCATCGTGTGCTAATAGATGATTTTCAACTTCTTCCGCAGCAACTTTCTCACCACCGCGGTTAATTTGATCTTTATCTCTTCCTTCTACAATGATGTATCCTTGTTCATTTACTTTTACAAGATCACCTGTGCGATAAAATCCATCCTTTGTAAATGATCGTGCATTATGCTCTTCGGCTTTATAGTAACCACGAATTGTATATGGACCTCTTGTTAATAAACTACCTACTTCGCCAGGTTGTACATCGTTGTCATTTTCATCAACAACTCGTACTTCATCGAGTTCAGACATTGGTCTACCTTGTGTATAAATAATAAATTCTTCCGGATCATCTAATCTTGTATAGTTCACTAATCCTTCCGCCATACCGAACACTTGCTGTAACGTACATCCAAATGTAGGACGTATACGTTTTGCAACCTCAGCGCTAAACTTAGCACCACCTACTTGAATAATCTCTAGGCTTGATAAATCGGCATTACGAGAAGATGCAGCATCAAGCCAAATCATTGCTAATGGCGGAACGAGCGCTGTAATTGTAACTTTTTCTTTTTCGATAAGAGCAAAGGCCTCATCTGGACTACCACCAGTTGCCAATACCACTTTTCCACCCGCATAGAAAGTTCCAAATGTCCCTGGAGAACTCATTGGGTAATTGTGTGCTACTGGAAGAACTGCCATATAGACGCTTTCTGCATTCAAATTACAAATTTCAGCGCTAACACGTAAACTATAAATATAGTCATCATGTGTTCTAGGAATTAATTTAGAAAGACCTGTTGTGCCTCCTGATAATTGGAGAAATGCAACATCACTTGGCTGAACTTCTGGTAATGAGACGGGATCCATATACAGATCATTTATGTTCACAAACTCTTCTTCTTCTCCCACTACAATTACATGTTGTAATGTTGGCACTTTCTCTTTCACTTCTCTTGCTAATTTTCGATAATCAAAACCGAGAGCCTTATCTGAAATAACGTAAGCGCTCGCCTCGCCAAACTCACAAAAATAACTAATTTCACTGCTTCGATGTGAAGGTAGTGCAAAGACAGGAAGCGCTCCAATTCGAAATAGTGCAAAACATATTTCGAAAAACTCGATAATGTTAGGTAACTGGATTACAACTCTGTCCTCTTTCTTTATTCCTAAATTCAGTAAACCTGCTGCTAAACGATCTACCTTTTTATTAAGTTCACTATATGTTATATACTTCTTACCACTTACAACCGCGATTCGATCTCCATATTTCTCAGCCCGCTCTCTTAACACTCCTCCAAATGTTTCACCAAGCCAACATCCTGCTTCTCGGTAACGATCGGCAAATTCTTTTGGCCATTCTGTATAACCTACTAGCATTCTTTCTTCCCCCTATTTTTCATTAAGTGAACTATCTCTTAACCCTAAAGCTTTTAGCATTGTTTGGAACTTAGCTGATGTTTCTGCTAACTCATCTTCTGGTTTTGACTCAGCAACAACTCCAGCTCCTGCATATAAACGAAGTGTATTTTCTTGTACTTCAGCACAACGAATTGTAACAATCCATTCTCCATCTCCATTTAAATCGCTCCATCCTAGCATTCCTGTAAAGAACTCGCGGTCAAATGGCTCAATATGCTGTATAGCTTCTCTTGCTTTTTCCATCGGAGTTCCGCAAACTGCTGGCGTAGGATGAAGGGCAATTGCTAATTGTAAAGAAGAAGTATTTGGATCCTTAAGTTCACCTTTCACTTCTGTAGACAAATGCCACATCGCTTCACTATGAATAACTGATGGCTTTTCTGGAACATGTAATGTATGACAATACGGACGAAGTGCAGCGGCAACCGCTTCAACTACTACCGCATGTTCATGTAAATCTTTTGGCGAAGAAAGTAATTCCTCTGCTCTTCTTTTATCTTCTACTGGGTCCTCACTACGTGGCCTTGAACCAGCTAACGGGTTAGAAATAACTTGCATACCATTACGTGAAACAAGTAATTCAGGGCTTGCTCCAATTAGCGTCTTACTGTTCTCTTTTTCATCTTTCGGTAAATTTACAGCAAATGTATAACCATGCTTATTATGCTCTGCTAATTCTCGAAGAAGTTTTTGCTTATCAATCTTTTCGGAAGATTTAACATCTAACGATCTGGATAGAACGATTTTCTTTAAATCACCGTCCTGTATTTTTTCAATTCCTTGCTTCACACCATTCATATAAACTTCAGGGTCTGGCACTGGTGTCATTTCAAATGTTACATTCTCATTTGTTTCAAGCTGATTTGTTGTATCCAATTGTAAACGCTCAGAAATTCTGCTATATTCTGGTACGATGAGTTGGACTTCTTTTCTACGATCAAATGGCAAAGCACCCACAACGATAGGATTTGGATTTCCAGCTTGTTTCGCATTACTTAATGTCGCTTGCACAAGCTCTGGGAAACTTTCAATTTCACGATGCTTTACTGTAGTAAACTCTCCTTCTGCTAATATCGTTCGAGTTGGTGAAGCGAAAAAGAATGAAGATTCAGTCTTATAATCTTCTAAAAGTTTTTCTGACAATTCCTTTACAGCTATATGTTCATTCATAATATAATAACCTCCTGAATTTTTATTAAACTCCTAACGTAGCACCGCCATCAACACATAAATTGTGCATTGTAATATGACTTGCTCTATCTGAGGCTAAAAATAACACTGCTTCAGCAACTTCTGAAGGTTGTGCAATTTTTTGTAATGGAATTCCGAGTCTATATGTATTTTGAGAACCAGCAATTATATTTTTAGCTCCATTCTCATCAGCCCATAGTAATCTTTGCATCTCAGTTTCAGTAGAACCTGGAGAAACTAAGTTGCAGCGTATATTGTATGCCGCAAGCTCTAGTCCTAAACATTTCATAAACATCGTCGTTGCGGCCTTTGACGCAGCATACGCAGCCATCTCCATTCTTGGCGTATTTGCCGCATTTGAACCGACTGTAACAATTGCCCCCGATTTTCTTAACATCATATTTTTACTTACCGCTCGGGACATATTGAAAACCCCTGTCGTATTTACAGAGAATGTTTTATTCCAATCTTCATCACTTAACGAATGAATTGGTCCCATACGTAAAACCCCTGCAACATTTATTAAAATATCTATTGGCGCTATTTCATTTGCAATATGATTTACCATGTCTTCAACAGCGGCGCTATCACTCACATCTAAACGAAACGTTTTCATACGTGTATTGTTTAATTCATTTTGATTTAAGAGTACATTTAACCCCTCTTCATTTTGATCAACCGCAATAACTGTGGCTCCTCTTTCTAAAAACATTTTGGCAACGACACTGCCTATGCCTTGTGCTGCACCTGTTACTAAAACTGTTTTCCCATCAAATTCCCCTAAGTTCATTTTCTCTATCCTTTCACATAAACATTAATTTCATTAAGTAACACAGATGATATTGATTTTCATTATCAGTTGTGTTGTAAAAAATAATACACTTACTAAACTAATTGGTCAAGTGCGCATTACTTTAAAATCCATTTTATTGATAATGTTTTTCATTTACCATCTTACACCGAAATGATAATGTTTCTCAATAAACTTGTCAATCTTTTTTTATTTTTCAGATAAACCATTTTAATGCTTCTTAATAAAATCATATGTAAACGCATTAAAAGTACTTATATTATAAATAAAATTCAAAGTCCTCTTTTTAAAATTGAAGAAACTAAACTAGAGATACGTTCATTTACAATGCTTTATGAAAAACTCAAGTATATATTTTCTCAATATTTTTCTGAAAATATATCTTACAAATACTAATGAATGTCTTTTTTGTCATTTAAGATTTAATATATATTTCGAATACGATGTATCAATTTATTGTATTTCAATATAATCCAAATAGGCATTTCACTCACTTTTACATCTATGAAAATCATAAAAGTAATTTAACCTTGTTAAAATAACTCATAAAAAAAGCATCCTAATTAATAGAATAGGATGCTTTTTCGTAATCATATTGTTATAGAAGATTTATATACTTATGCTACGCTGCGATACTCTTCTTCTTTTTCTTTTTTCTGCTTAGGTGCTTGAATTAAAATTGCGATAATGAATGACACGACACATAATACACCTATTACCATGAACGTTGGTTTGAATCCACCTAGAAGTGCACCGATAAAGGAACCTGCAAGCGCCCCAAATCCAAATCCTTGATACACAATTCCGTAGTTCTTACTATGGTTTTTCATACCGAAGAAATCACCAACAATAGCTGGGAAAATAGTGATATTTCCACCAAAGCAAAACGCTACACTTGCTACACATACGAAGTAAATACCATAATTTAAATCTACAAAACTTAGAACTAAGACTGAACTCGCCATAACAACAAAAGTACCAGTAACGATTTTTAAACGCCCAATTTTATCCGATAACGGTCCTAAAATGATACGACCTAATGTATTGAAGATTGCAACCATAGCAACCGCATTAGCTGCTGTTGCTGCGCTAAGTCCTACAAGTTGAACACCAATGTCTTTTACCATACCAATTAAGTATAAGCCACTCATACATGATGTAAATAACATGATAAATAATAAGTATACTTGTTTTGTGCCTAACATTTCTTTCGTTGTGTATTCCTCAGTTTTTGTTTCATGAACTGCTCCTTGATCTGCAGCTTGATGGATTAAACAAGCACCAATTACAATCATAGCTGTAACAATTAAACCCCAGTATATAAATGCTTGGGATACACCAACTGATTCAATCAACTGTGCGTTAACGTATTTAAAGATTAAGCTACCTGAACCATATGCAGAGACAGAAATACCAGCAATTAAACCTTTACGCTCTGGAAACCACTTTATTAAATTTGATAGTGAAGTGATATATGCTGTACCATCTGCATAACCTACAACAACTCCCGCTAGTACATAAAGTAATATTAGTGAGGATGCTTGTGAACTAAGTATTAATCCTAGTCCTAATGCTAATCCAGCTATCATAATAAGTTTACGAAGTCCCCATTTTTCTTGCAATTTACTCGCAAATAAAGTTGAAAATGCTAAAGAAAGACTAGTAATTGAGAAAGTTATCGCAACAGCGTTAAGACTCCAACCATATTTACTAACTAAAGGCTGATTGAATAAACTCCATGTATATATCGTCCCAAGCCCCATTTGTACTATAACTGTGCCAAGGACAACAAGCCATGGATTAATAGTTGATTTTTTCATACCTTTCCGCCTCCTCTTTCTATTTCAATGCTATTCGCTAAATTTACTTTTTTTATGTTCATTTTGGTCACCTCTTTTGATTTGACACCTTCATTGTATAAGATGTTTTTGTTTATGTAAGCACTTACAAGATAGAGCGTCAAAAACATGGAATCAGTTACAAAAAACGAAGGATGAAATACAAAAAACTACTGATTAAATACAATAGAAAAATTTTTTATACTTCAATCCACCTTATTTTTTATAAAATCACAAATTTTTTTCCAATAAATAAAACTAAATATTCACTAATATATCTATCCGTGGTTTAATATATATAATAAAAAAATATTTTTGTCTTTAATGAGGAGGTACTATGAAAGCAAACGTAGGGGATACTATACTTTTTCAACGAAATAATTTAAAGATTACAGGATCTGTATTAAAACTTTATACTGAATCGGTCTTAGTTGAAATTACAAATGTAAGCGGTGGTACTTTTGAATTTGATCGAACAATTGTAAATCATAAAAACTATAAAGTTTTAAATACAAATACATAAAACAACACAAAATAGCCCCTGCTCAACAGCAGGGGCTATTTTATATAAAAATATTTCACTAGTTTATATACCCTAAAACATTAACAATCTTACTCGCTTTTAAATTGTTAATATGATAATAAATTTCTAAACCTCTTCTCTCTGCTCGTAACACTTTACCCTTCATTTTTGATAAATGTTGTGAAACAGTAGATTGCGGAATATTCAGTAACTCTGTTAATTGTGTTACATTACAAGTTTTTCTCGTACTTAATTCATTTACAATTTGCAGTCGGATTGGATGCGCCATAATTTTTAAAATATCTACATCTTCTTCTGAAACTAAAGTTTTTCTCATTTCACTCGTATATGTTGTCATAAGACATTCCCCTTTTATATGAATTCCATATTCATAAGATCTATTTCCAAATTTTTTAAAACCCTTGATTAAAACTTTTATATAGAAATAAAAGGATTTTAAATTTTTGAAAACAGAACTTACATTCACTTTATTTATTTATTTATTTGGTACATATACATAATACAATGTTAATATGTGCTCTATGTGAAGTTCACATAAATTTATGATGAAGATTTACTTAGCCACTCGCATCCTACTCATCTAATTACCCACTGCATAAAATCATCAGTTATTTTAACACATTTTAGGCGTTTGTATATACTATTTATAAAACAACTTTTATAAAGGGGGATTCATATGCCTACAGCGTTACAAGAAGAAGTCGAAGAAGCACGGGAAACATATGTCAGTCGTATCATCTTAGTTGGAGGATCCGCTTTATTTTTAGTAGGCGGGGTTATCTCAGCAATTTCAGCCTTTAAAACTTATAATCGTTTGGAGAATACGCCGCCTTCTACAGATAATTCATAGATATTTTATAAAATAAAACGTCGCCTCCAATATGAAGAGACGACGTTTTATTATTCATACATATGACACTAAAAGTATCGGTAGATTCCCTACTCCATTTTCTAAGCTTACTTCACCACAAACCTAGTCTGACTACACCCATCCTTCTGCTTCGTTACTTCTAATACAGCTGGCATTGCGTTTTTCAGCTCTTGAACGTGTGAGATGACACCGATAAATCGGCCTGATTTTTGTAAGTCAATTAAGGCATCTACCGCTTTCGTTAACGATTCTTCATCTAATGAACCGAACCCTTCATCGATGAACATCGTTTCGATGGAAATACCGCCTTCATATGCTTGAATGACATCTGCCATTCCTAGCGCTAGGCAAAGTGATGCGTTAAATTTCTCTCCACCGGATAGTGTTTTTACATCGCGTGTTTGGCCAGTGTATGCATCGTACACATCTAAACCTAATCCACTTTGACGGTTTCTTTTTTCAACTCGCTCACTTCGTTTTAAATAAAATTGTCCATTTGATAATTTACGTAGTCGTTCGTTTGCGATTTGAACAATTTGTTCTAAATACTCAATTAAGATGTAACGTTCAAATGATATACGACTTTCGTTATCACCTTTCATTACTTCATATAAATCAACAAGTTCTTGGAAGGCTTTTTCTTCCTCGTGAATTTGTTCGTCAATACGTCTAATGTTTTCATGTAAATCAGAAATATATGTTACCGCATTTTGCGCACGTTGACGTTTTTCTTTAATGATATCGAGATTAATTTCTAGTTCTTTTATGTGTTCACCTAAAGATGTAATATCCATATACTCTTTATCTTTTAATTCTGAGTTTAACTCTTCAATTTGTTTTGCAAGCACTTCAAGCGATGAATAATAACCTTGAATTTCTTTTTGTAACATCTCCATCTCGGGATCGCTTAATTTGGCTTTTTTATACGTGAATTCATCTGTAAACCCGCTTTGTTCTAGCTCTTTCATAAAGCGTGCGAAAGTCTCTTCTTTCTTTAATTTTGCACTTTCAAATTGATTAGAAGCACCTTTTTGTTCTGCTTGAATACGTATATTTTCATTTTGCCAATGCTGATACGCTTCCTGCACTTTCTTCCATTCGTCCTCCATTAACCTAAGTTCCTGCATAGCTTGGTCAAACTGTGCTTTCCAAGCTTGTACTGTTTGTAAGTTTTCTGGAATATTTCGTTTATCATGTTCATATGACGTACGAAGTTGCATACACTCCATTTCTGTACGGTGCTGCATTGTTTCCAATTCTCGTTTTTGTTTCTGAAGTTCTTCTATTTTTTCTTCTACGCTTTTCATGTTCGCAGCAATCTGCTTACGTGTTTCTTCACTTGCTTTTAACGTATTAACATCTGCAGCTAATTGTTTTCCTTTTTGAACAAGTGCACTATATGTTTCAGCTAATTTTTCCGAATTGTAGCCGCGCTTCACAACTTCTTCTATCACTTGTTCATATTGTAGTCGATAGAAATTCCATTTCTCCTCTACTTGCACATGGAATTTTTCAGCAATGTTCTTCTTATCTCTTAAATCGTTTAACTCTTTTTCATCGATCGCATTACTTTGCTCTGTAGCTTTTTGTGGATGACTCGTACTACCACATACCGGACAAGATTCACCGTCATGTAAATGAAGAGCTAATATACCAGCTTGTTCACTTAACCAGCGGCGCTCCATGTTTTCATATGCACGAACTGCCACTTGCATTTTATTATTTGCCGCTTCTTTTTCTTGCTCGAATTTTTGTTTTTCTTGCCAAACATCATATGCTTGTTTTAAAACTTTTGCATCTTCTCGCATATTCGTTAGTTCTTCCACTTTAGCTACATATTGCTCAAGTGCTTGTTCTAATTGCTGCAATTCATCAGACATTCTCTGTTTTTGGTTTGTATGCTCTTCTAGTTGTTGATCTAACTTTTGCATACTTTCTTTTAATTTCCCTATTTGAATTTCGGCATTTTGTAAATTCAGCTTTCTCTCAGCTAATGATTCAATAATCGCTTGTAACTCTTCTAATCTTTGAACAAGTTTTTTAGCCTCTTCTCGTTCAGCTTCTTTATTCTTTACTACTTCATACTTCTCCTGAGCAAGTTCAAAGCTATTCATTATCTGTTCTTGTTTGACGATTATCTGTTTTAACAAACTTTCAGCTTTCTGCTCATTTTCCATCGCTTCTTCATACCATTGTTCAAATGGTAATAAGTGCTTTGCTTGTTCCGCACGTTTAAAGAATTTTTCTTTCCTTTCAATTGCTGCACGGTTCTCTTGTAAAGTGTTATATTTCTCATTCTTTTGTTGTAAATCTATAAATTTCTCATTTACAGATTTTGCTGCATGAAAACGTGTTTCTGCATCCTTTAATTGCTTCGTTTGAACATCTTGTTCTACTTGTAATTGCTCAACCTCTGCCTTATACACGGTTGTTTCTTGTTCTAACGCTTCTACTACTTGATGCGTATTTACATGTTCTTGTGCCACTAATGTCTCTAATAATGCTCCATCACGGATTGGTAATTTAAAAACATTACGGAAATAGAGCTCTCTCTCTTTTTGTTTTTCTTGTAAGACGTCTTTCCATTGTTTTCTCTTTTGATCAAGTAACTCACGCATTAATTTATAACGATCCGTTTTAAAAATACGACGTAAAATCTCTTCTTTGTTTTCCGTCTCAGATGTTAATAGTTTTCGGAATTCCCCTTGGGGTAACATAACAATTTGGCTAAATTGATGTTTACTTAACCCAATTAAATCTTCCACTTTTTTGTTTACGTCTGTTACATGAAAACGATCGACGGCTGGAACGTTTTCTCCATCAATAACTTCATATAATTCTACTGCATGTCCTGTAATAGTCTTATTCCCTTGTTTTTTATGTCCAAGTTGTCGTTTTATTTCATAGCGTTTCCCTTTTAACTGAAAGGTTAATTCAACACTTGTATAAACATTATCATCAGCAAATTGACTTCGAAGCATGCTCGTATCACTACGTTCTTCTCCACTAGCCTCACCATATAACACATAACAAATCGCATCAAAAATCGTTGTTTTTCCAGCTCCTGTATTCCCAGAAATAGCGAAAATACGATGTTCTCCAAGATCTTCAAAATCGATTATTTCTTTCTGTTTATATGGCCCGAATGCTGTCATAATAAGCTGAATCGGTCTCATCCTCGTTCACCTTCCCGTTCTTGCACTGTTTGTAATACATCTATAAATAGGCGTTCTTTCTCTTCTGATAAATCTAACCCCTTCATTTCTTTATAGAAAGCCTTTAAAAGAGATAAATCATCCGTTTTATGTCTTGAAACAGTTACTTCATTTGTATCTGTGAGTTCTCGCCTTTGCATCGCTCTTTCAACGTGCATTGCATTTGGATATACAGATCGTATTTTCTCCATTGGCTGTAAGACAGGGTTTTCGTCTAATAATTTTACAAATACGTAATCTTCACTTACTGGGTGCTGTAATAATTCATCTATTTTCGCTTCTACTGTTCGCATTTTACGACGTGGTGAAAGTAACCTTTTTTCAATTGCTACTTCACCAGTTTCATTCAGTTGTACAATGTAATAGCCTTTTTTATGTTTCTCTTCAGAAATTGAATAGGCAAGTGGTGAACCTGAATATCGAATCGTCTCATTACGTACGAAATGCGCTTGATGTAAATGTCCAAGCGCTGTGTAATGAAACTTATCAAAATAATGACTATTTACATATTCAGCACCACCAATTGAAAGTGGTCGTTCTGCATCACTTGTATTCTCCTCCGCTTCTCCTGAAGAAGTTACAAATGCATGTCCAACAAATACATGTCTAGCTTCTTTATCCATCGTTTCAGAGAGCTCATTCATAAAAATGCGCATCGCATCATCATGAGAACGTATGTCTTCATTTTTCAACACGTGCCTCACTATGCTTGGGTCTGCATACGGTATTAGATGGAAGTGAACCTCTCCATATTCATCATTTAGTACAACAGGTTCATACGGGAATTGAAATTGACCTGCAATATGTAATCCTTGTTTTTTCATTAAACTACTTCCAAAATGGATACGATCCGGACTATCATGATTACCAGCTACCGCAATAACTGGTGTTTGCAAATCAATAACTATTTTTTGCAGCACATCATTTAATAAGTCTACTGCTTCTGTAGGTGGAATTGCTCGGTCATATAAATCCCCTGCAATAATTACAGCATCTGGTTTTTCTTCTTCAACAGCCTGTACAAACTGATCTAATACAATCTTTTGGTCTTCAGTCATATACACGCCATGAACAAGCTTACCTAAATGCCAATCCGCTGTATGAAATAACTTCATATTTTTCTACTCCTTTTAATTTACTGATTTTAGTGAAACGAGTTGATAGTTTATTGTAGTTTTTCCGTTCTCCCACTCTAGCTTCAATATCGTTGCACTTCCAATTCTTTCTTCATTTGATTTATATAAAGGCAATATTTCTTGAACTGTAAATAAGTGATAACCATCCAATATTAATTGAAATATATTTTCTTCAATATGTAATCTTACTTCTTTTTCATTTGAAATAATTTTTGTGTGCATCTCAAATTTCATGATAGATACAACCCCTTTTTATAATCTCTACATTTTAATAGTATAGTGGCTATGCAAGATTGACAAGTACATACACAGCAAAGTACACACTTTTCTATTGTTATATGTTTTATGTATTTTATATAAAATACGGTATGTGAAATTTTATATTTTCCCCAAAATAAAAATGTCTATTATGACATCTTTATTTTTGTATAAAGTCTTTCATTACATAATATAAAACGGTAATTAAGACGATTGCGACGAAAAATGAGACCACTGCGACAATGTAGCCATCTTTATTTAATAAAATACAGAATGAAATAGATATTATAAAAATCGGAAATACGAGACGTACTTTATCCTTCACTTCTTCTGTCGTATCTGTATGATGAAAATACTGCGTTATTCCTATCATTAAAAAAGATAAAATAATAACCGACAATAGTAAAGGTCCTGGCATTCCGATTTCTCCTTTCTCTATTTCTAATTCAGTGTAAAATTTTTTATTACAATTGTACGATTTATTTTTTCTTCAAACACACTTTTAGAATTGATAATGAACATTTCACACCTATATAATAGCGCTTTTATCATTATAACTTCAAATAATTACACTTACAGTAATGTTGTAATATTCCCCCTCAGTCTCTGAAATCCTGCAAAGATAACTCGTCAAAATATGCAGTGACCAAATTAATATTTACCGTCAACTTTTGACAAAATTTATAAAGGACATTTCAGTACATATCAAGAATTAAGAATAAGAAGATATGTAAGGGAGGATGCATTATGACTGAACAAGTTTTATTTTCTGTTAGTGAAAACGGCGTTGCGACAATTACTTTAAACCGTCCAAAAGCACTTAATTCTTTATCTTATGACATGTTACAACCTATCGGACAAAAACTTAAAGAGTGGGAACACGATGAGCGTATTGCACTTATCGTGTTAAAAGGAGCTGGCACAAAAGGTTTTTGTGCAGGCGGCGACATTAAAACTCTTTATGAAGCGCGTTCCAATGAAGTGGCATTGCAACATGCAGAACGTTTTTTTGAAGAAGAGTATGAAATTGATACATATATTTATCAATATACAAAACCGATTATTGCTTGTTTAGATGGAATTGTAATGGGCGGTGGTGTCGGTCTTACAAATGGTGCGAAGTATCGCATTGTAACTGAGCGTACGAAATGGGCAATGCCAGAGATGAATATTGGCTTCTTCCCAGACGTCGGAGCTGCATATTTCTTAAATAAAGCGCCTGGATATACAGGACGATTCGTTGCTTTAACAGCATCTATTTTAAAAGCTTCTGACGTATTATTTATTAATGCTGCTGATTACTTTATGACATCTGATTCATTACCAGAGTTTCTTACTGAACTTGAAAGTGTAAATTGGCATAAAGAAGATGATGTACATACTAATTTAAAAGAAGTTATTCGTACATTTGCAACTGCTCCAAACTTAGAAAGCGAGCTCGCTCCTTCATTAGAAGTAATCAATTCACATTTTGCTTTCGATACAATTGAAGAAATCATCCATTCATTGGAGAAAGATGAAAGTTCCTTTGCTCTAAAAACGAAAGAAACACTGTTATCAAAATCCCCTATTTCACTAAAAGTAACATTAAAACAGTTTATTGATGGAAAAGATAAATCCGTTGAAGAATGTTTCGCTACGGACCTTATACTTGCTAAAAATTTCATGAGACATGAAGATTTCTTCGAAGGAGTACGCTCCGTTGTCGTTGATAAAGATCAAAATCCGAATTATAAATATAAACAGTTAAGTGACGTTTCAGAAGAAGATGTGAATCGTTTCTTTAACTTACTTAATGCATAAAATGAAATTGTCATGAGGGGGTGTTTCGTTCATCCCCTACCTAACTTCTTTGCTTCAGCTAAATCTTGTGCGGTGAAAATCTTACTACCCGCAAATAGCGGGATAAAATCGAAGCTATATAGTAGTGTAATTACAGCTACTATATAGCCTTTTTTATTTAATTATTTTTAACAAAATTTAATTTTATTAAATCCATTTTTGTGCCACACTGATTTTAATCAAATATTCTAAAAATAAAAAGGAGGGGCGGCTATGATAGAAAATTATCTTCTTTTCATCATTATGTCTATTTGCCTTATCATTTTACCTGGTCCAGATACAGCAATGGCTACGAAAAATACATTGGTTGCTGGTAAAGTCGGTGGAGTGAAAACAGTGTTTGGTACATGTATTGCACTATTAATTCATACTTTAGCTGCTGTAATTGGTCTTTCTGCACTTATTGTAAAGTCAGCTCTTTTATTTTCTATTTTCAAGTACGTTGGGGCTCTATATTTAATTTATATTGGTATTAAAGCCCTTTTAGCAGTAAGAAATAAAGAAGGCATTGATACGAACGATATATCTTTAAATAATGAAGATGAACACACCTCTTGCTTTCGACAAGGGTTTCTTACGAATTTATTAAACCCTAAAGTTGCAGTATTCTTTTTAACGTTTTTACCGCAATTTTTAAATCCAAATCATAATACGTTTATCCAACTACTCGTAATGGGCCTTACTTACCTCGTTTTAACAGCCATTTGGTTCGCTTTTTATATATTTTTAATTGATAAAATTAGTGCTTTTATGAAAAAACCGAAGACGCAGCGTTATATTCAAGGGTTAACGGGAGTCGTCTTAATTGGTTTTGGTATTAAACTTGCTTTTGAAAAAAGTAATTAACAAGATGAAAACCACCACTATTAATAGTGGTGGTTTTCATTTAATAACTAATTTGGCTGTTTATTTTATATTAAAACCAGCGCTCAGTTACAACTTTTTTACGTGTATAGAATTGAACGCCATCTGTGCCATTTGTACCTAAATCACCAAAGAATGACGCTTTATTTCCTGCAAATGCGAAGAATGCCATTGGTGCTGGAACATTTACGTTTACACCGATCATACCAGCATCGATATTATCACGGAACGTTTGTGCATGTTTACCGTTTGACGTATAAATAACTGCACCATTTGCAAATTTAGATTGATTTGTTAGTTTAATACCTTCTTCTAAATCTTTAACTCGTACAATGCTTAATACTGGAGCAAAAATCTCATCTTGCCAAATTTTCATTTCTTGATTCACGCCATCAAAGATTGTCGCACCTACAAAGTAACCTTCTCCAACTTCTTCATTAATTTTACGGCCATCTACTAATAAAGTTGCCCCATCTGCTACACCGCTATTAATGTAGCCTAAAACGCGCTCTTTATGAGATTCACGGATTAATGGTCCAACATAGTTCTCTTCGTTAAAGCCATCGCCTACTTTTAATTTTTTCGTTTCTGCTACTAATACATCAATGAATTCATCAGCAATTTCATCCACTACTGCTACTACTGAGCATGCCATGCAGCGCTCTCCACTACTTGCAAATGCAGATCCAATTACACCTTGTACTGTTTTCTCAAGATTGCAATCTGGCATTACAATCGCATGGTTTTTCGCACCTGCTAACGCTTGTACACGTTTTCCGTGTTTCGTACCTGTTTCATATACGTAACGAGCTACCGGCTCAGAGCCAACGAACGAAACAGCCTGAATATCTTTATTTTCTAAAATGCTATTTACAACATCTTTTCCGCCTTGTACTAAATTTAATACGCCTTTTGGGAAACCTGCTTCATAGAATAATTCTACAAGTCGCTCCGCTAAAAGTGGCGTTCTTTCAGATGTTTTTAATACGAATGTATTACCGCAAGCAATTGCAAGTGGGAACATCCATAACGGAATCATCATCGGGAAGTTAAATGGCGTAATACCAGCAACAACTCCGATTGGGTAGCGCCAAATCGATCCATCAATTCCGCTAGCGATATTCGGAAGTGCTTGACCCATCATTAAATTTGGCGTAGATGTTGCAAGTTCTACCGCTTCAATACCACGTTGCACTTCACCTGTTGCATCCGTTAGCGTCTTACCATTTTCTAGCGTAATGATTTTTGCAAGCTCATCTTTATTTTCTTGTAATAGCTGTAAATATTTATATAAATTTCTTGAACGATTTGGAACTGGTACTTTAGACCATGTTTCGAATGCTGCTTTTGCCGCTTCAACAGCTTTTTCAACATCTTCTTTTGGAGATAGTGGAACGTAAGCGATAATTTTTCCAGTCGCTGGATTTGGAACTGCTTCTACTTCCGTACCTGTCGATTCAACCCACTCACCGTTAATGTGATTTTTTACTCGTTTAATTTCAGTTGTAATCATTGTATTCTCTCCTTTGTATAATTTATTTTTGATTAGAAATTAATTGCTCGCTAACTTTCTTATATAAAGCAGCCATATCGTTTTCACCATATCCAGCTTGACTCGCTTCGTCATATACGTTTAATAACATTTCGCTTACCGGTAAATGGAGTTCGCTTTCCTTAGCTAAGTCAACTGCAAATCCTAAATCTTTCTTCAATAAGTTCACAGTAAATCCTGGCTCGTAGTTTTCAGGTGCTATAAAACTTTTATAATTACGTTCATAAATTCTACTTTGACCGTAACTTACATTTAAAATATCAAACATTTTATCTAAATCCATATTGTTCTTTTTCGCTAATGTTAAAGCTTCACTCACACCAGCTGTATAAAAACCAATTAATAAGTTATTAATTAACTTAACAGTTGTACCACTATCAATCTGCTCACTAACGTGGAAAATGTTCGCGCCTAGTACGCCCATGATAGATTCCGTTTTCTCATATACTTCTTTTGATCCACCAACCATAAACGTTAATGTTCGGTTTTCGGCTCCGATTACACCACCGCTCACAGGTGCTGCTAAAAAGTCTACTTTCTTTTCCTTTGCAGCTTCCTCTAATTGTTTGTTTAACTGCGGCGATACCGTACTTGTATCAATGAAAACTATATTCGAGTGACCATTTTCAAATAATCCTTCTGCTCCAAAATATACCGCTTCAACAGCGCGAGGTGAAGGTAAACTTGTAAAAACTACATCACATGTTTCTGCTAGTTTTGAGATTGATAGACCGATAATTCCGCCTTCTTTTTCAAAGGACGCTTCCGCCTCTTTATTTAAGTCCACGCCATATACTGTGTAACCTGATTTAACTAGATTTTTTGACATTGGAAGACCCATGTTACCTAAACCGATAAAACCAATCTTTTTCATATCGCTTTCCTCCTATTTACACAATATATTTCCCACGATTTATAATAGCTTTCGCAATTTCTCTCTTCTTCGTAAATACGTTCGTGTATAAAGGTACTAATAATTGACGGATTTCAGCTAAAATCACATTTCTATCTTGTTCTTCTGTGACAGCTGCTGAAAGTACAGAAATCGCCGCTTCTTCTACTTTACGGTATCCTTCTTCACAAATAACATCCGTTATGAGTTGCTTCGTACGTTCTTTTTCCTCTCCATTTTTACGTACTGCTTTTCTCGTACGTAAAAACGCTGATTCCATGATGTACACGTCCGTCAACATATTTGATATTACACGTGAATATTCTTGTTCTTGGTCAATTTTTAGACCTGGAGTTTTAGAGAGCGTTTTCAAAGATTGTTTCAACAATTTTTTCGCTAATAAAATGTAACGATGGTTTCTTTCTACATTTGCTACATCACTTTCTACTTCAGTGTCTTCTAATTGTTCGATTTGCTTCATTAACATTTTAGCAACTGTTAATCTATTAATTTCGTTCGTTCCTTCAAAAATACGACTAATTCTTGCATCACGATATAATCGTTCTACCTCATACTCTTGCATATAACCGTAACCACCATGAATTTGTACAGCTTCATCTACGATATAAGCAAGTGTTTCAGAAGCATTTACTTTATTCAGTGCACATTCAATTGCAAATTGGGACATTTTCTTCATAAGATCTTCATCGCTCTCATGAATTGCTTCATCGATTACACCTGCTGTACGATAAGCTGCACTTTCGGCTCCATATGTAGCAATAATCATATTTGCAATTTTCTCTTGAATCATCGTAAAGTCTACTAATTCCGTTTGGAACTGTTTTCGCTCTTTTCCATATTGAACCGACAAACCAATTGCTTGTTTTGCTGTTCCAATATTTCCAAAAGCAAGTTTAAGTCTAGCAAAGTTAAGAATATTAAGGGCTACGTGATGCCCTTTCCCAACTTCCCCTAAAACATTTTCAGCAGGGATGACAACATCTTCTAAAATAAGAGTCGCTGTTGAAGAACCTTTAATCCCCATTTTCTTTTCTTCTAATCCAATAGATACACCTTCACATGTTCTTTCGACAATAAACGCTGTCATTCCTTTATTTGTCTTCGCAAAAACAACGTATACATCTGCCATATGAGCATTTGTAATCCATTGCTTCTCACCATTTAACTTCCAAGCTGTTCCCTCTTCATTCAATACGGCGCTTGTTTTTGCACTTAATGCATCCGAACCAGCATTTGGCTCCGTTAAAGCATAAGCCCCAATCCATTCTCCCGATGCGATTTTCGGTAAATATTTTTCTTTTTGCTCTTTCGTTCCATAATATATGTAAGGCAATGTACCGACACCAGCGTGTATATTAAAAGAAACGCTAAACGCACCAGCGTAACCCATTTTCTCTGCTACAAGACCTGAGACAGCCTTTCCTAACTCGAACCCGCCATAATCTTCTGGTACCTCAATGCCTAATAATCCAAGTTCCCCAGCTTTCTCAAATAATTGACGAGAAACTTTATAGTTATGTTGTTCAATATTCTCCATTTGTGGAACAATTTCTTGTTTAACGAATTGTTCTGTCGTTTTTGCGATTAAATCTTCATCACCTGAAAAATCTTCTGGTGTAAAGTAAGTATGATTTATATCTTTATTATGTGAAAAAAATTCATCCCATGGTAACTTCGTTTTCTCCATATGTATCCCCCTATCATTCGGCTTTCATAGCTTTTTGCTTATGCTCGTCTACGATGAGTGGAATATCTTTTTTGAAAATAGAAGGCGATGATTTTTCACATCAAGCATTTTATTTTGCCAAAGATGTATTTTCATCGCCTTCGCTGCTTTATCTATTGATCTTCTGATAATACTGTTTTTGCAATACCAGTATCTAACTCTTCAAAGTCATGATATGAAATTGTTTCGTATAATTCACTTCTCGTTTGCATATTAGAAAGTGCATCTTTTTGAGAACCTGTTTCTTTAATTAAAGCAAACACATTTTCATATGCTTTCGCTGCAACGCGAAGTGAAGTTACAGGATAAATAACCATTTGGAAGCCCATATTCGCAAATTCCTCTGCACTATAATATGGAGTTTTTCCGAATTCAGTCATATTCGCAAGCAAAGGTGCATTTACCTTACTATTAAATAGACGGAATTCTTCCTCTGATTGAAGCGCTTCAGGGAAAATTGCGTCTGCACCTGCTTTTACATATGCATTTGCTCTTTCAATTGCTTCATCTAATCCTTCAACGCCGCGAGCATCAGTACGTGCTACAATGTATAAGCTCGGTGCAACTTCTTTAATCGCTTTAATTTTTTGAACCAATTCTTCTGTAGTAACAAGTTTCTTACCATTTAAATGTCCACATTTTTTTGGTAATTGCTGATCTTCAATTTGGACAGCTGCTACTTTCGCTTCCACCATTTCTACAGCTGTTCTCGCCACATTTAGTACACCACCAAATCCTGTATCAATGTCAACAAGAACAGGTAAGTCTGTAGCTCTTACTAAATCTCTTGCTCTCTCAGCCACTTCAGTAGACGTCACGATACCTAAATCTGGTAAGCCTTTACTTGCAGTATAAGCAGCTCCTGATAAATAAAGAGCTGAAAAACCTGTATTTTTTGCAACAAGAGCTGCCATTGCATCATGAGCACCTGGAATTTGCAAAATTTCATTTGCTTCTACTAAAGCTCGGAATCGATTCGCAAGCTCCTCTTGTGTTGACTGCTTTTTCACAACCCAAGCCATTCTAAATTCCCCCTATTATTAAATTAAGAATAGATCTACAAATTCGTTTACATTCATATTTTCTAGTTTTTCTTCATTTAAACAAACTTCATGAATTTGTTCTTGTTGCTTACTAGAATAATGACCTGCCATATTTGCAGTGAATTTTTGAACAACTTTTGGAATTGCTTCGTCTCTACGGAAGCGGTGACCAAGTGGATATTCACATTCCACATTTTCTGTTACTGTGCCATCTTTAAAGTGAACTTGAACAGCGTTGGCGATTGAGCGCTTGTTCGGGTCAAGGTAATCTAAACTGTACTGTTTGTTTTCAACAACAACCATCTTATTACGTAATTCATCTACACGTGGATCGTTTGCTACTGCATCTTCATAATCGTCTGCAACGATATCTCCTTTTAATAAACCAATTGCCGTAATGTATTGTAAGCAATGATCACGATCAGCTGGGTTATTTAATGGACCTTCTTTATCAATAATACGAATTGCTGATTCATGAGTTGTAATTGTAATACGGTCAATTTCATCTAATCTCTCTTTAATTTCCGGATGCAACTTCACTGCACATTCTGCAGCCGTTTGTGCATGGAATTCTGCTGGATATGACACTTTAAATAATACATTTTCCATTACATATGACTCTAGTGGTCTTGCTAATTTTAATTCTTGTTTATTGAATAATACATCTTGGAATCCCCATCCTGGCGCAGATAATGCTGTTGGATAACCCATTTCACCTTTTAGAGCAGTCATTGCAAGATGAACACCGCGGCTCGTTGCGTCACCTGCAGCCCA
This sequence comes from Bacillus sp. JAS24-2, assembly GCF_008274905.1. Classification (NCBI taxonomy): domain Bacteria; kingdom Bacillati; phylum Bacillota; class Bacilli; order Caryophanales; family Bacillaceae; genus Bacillus; species Bacillus sp. JAS24-2. The sequence goes on along the minus strand of NZ_CP031068.1, from coordinate 2,098,177 downwards.
TGATTTACGTGAGCCCGTATTTGGAGCATGACGATATGTACGAAGACTAGAATTATCAATCCACGCATGTGATAATGCATTAAAGATTTCTTCACGTGTTCCGCCAAGCATTTTCGCAACTACTGCAGTTGTTGCTACTTTTACATATAATACATGGTCAAGACCAACTCTGTTTAAGCTGTTTTCTAAAGCAAGCACGCCTTGAATTTCATGTGCTTTAATCATCATTTCTAATACTTCACGTACTTTTAAAGCTTCTTTTCCTTCTGAAATACGAACACGGCTAATATAATCTGCAACTGCTAAAATTCCGCCTAGGTTATCAGATGGATGTCCCCACTCTGCTGCAAGCCAAGTATCGTTATAGTCTAACCAACGGATCATACATCCGATATTAAATGCACCTTTTACTGGATCTAGTACATAAGACGTACCTGGTACACGTGTACCATTTGGCACGATTGTTCCTGGCACAACTGGTCCTAGTAATTTCGTACATTCTGGATATTGCAGTGCTAAAATTCCACATCCAAGTGTATCAAGTAATACGTAACGGGCTGTACTGAATGCTTCTGCACTAGTAACCTCTTTATTTAATACATAATCGGTAATCTCTTCTAATAATGCATCTTTTTGCTTAATTTCATTTGTTTTAATCATGCTATCCTTCCCTTTCTGTCGAAAATTCGTTATTATTAATGATGGGTGTCGGTCAAACACCCATCTGGCGGGCGGCGCTAACAACTCCCCAGTTGTTCTTATTTACTAAGTACATGTCGCTCGCCAATATAATTTACACGTGGACGGAACAAACGATTATTTGCATGTTGCTCAATAACGTGCGCACATAACCCCACTGTTCTAGAGCTAAAGAAGATTGGTGTGTAAAGTTGAATTGGAATACCTAGCATCCAATATACTGGAGCTGCATAATAATCAAGATTTGGATAAATTCCTTTTTCCTTCTCCATAATCTTTTCTCCAGCTTCACACATTTCATATAGTGTATAATCACCTTTTACATCACATAACTGTTTTAAAGCTTCCTTCATCATAAATGCTCTTGGATCCATCTTCTTCATATAAACACGGTGTCCAAAGCCCATAATTTTTTCTTTGTTATATAGTTTCTTCTGTAATAACTCTTCAAATTTCTCAACATTACCAGCTTCTAAAAGCATGTACATAACCGCTTCATTTGCACCGCCATGTAAACTTCCTTTTAAAGATGCAACTGCACCTGTTAAAGCACCGTATAAATCTGATTGTGTTGATGCAATAACGCGAGCTGTAAATGTAGAGTTTGGCATTTCATGCTCACTATATAAAACAAGGGAACGATCAAAGATCTTTTCCTCAAGTTCAGTTGGTTTTTTACCAGTTAACATATAGAAGAAATTCGCACTATAAGATAATTCTTTAAGAGGTTCAATTGGCTCCTCATTATTTAAAATATGATAGCTATTCGCTACAATGTTTGGCACTTTACTTAACAGCTTGTACCCTCGGCTTTTATTCACTTCTAACGAGCGGTTTTCGATATCATTATCGTAACCAGCTAACGCTGACACACCTGTACGTAATCCATCCATGGGATGCGTCTCTTTAGGCAATGCCTTTAGTACGTTGAACACACCTTCTGGTACTGCATATTCTTCTTTTAATTTCTTTTCAAGTGTTGCTTTTTCATCTTCATTCGGTAGATGTTCCTCCAATAAAAGGTGCACAATGTCTAAATACTCTTTTGTTTTTGAGAGTTCGATTAAGTCATACCCTTGAATTACAATTTCACCTTTTACTGTGTCAAGAAACGAGATTTTCGTCTCCGCTGCCACTATACCATCTAATCCCGGGGAAAATTTCTCTTCAGCTTTCATCATTATTTCCTCCAATCCTAATAGATCTTCGTGCACATAACTGTAAGCCTTTACAATATTGTGAAACTACATTTCTATTTCAATGTATCAGAGTTTTTAGAAGATTTCAATTTATTTTATAATGATAAGTTTCCTACACTTTTCTTACTGTAACAATACAATTTTTTGAAAATAATTCTTATATTTTATAAAGAAAGGATAGACTTCTTTGCGTATTTTCAAAAACAAAATATAAAGATTTTTCATATAACACCGCCAAATATACAATTATTCTAATTTTATTTGAGAAATAGAAAAAACGAGCTGTACATAAATACAGCTCGTTACTATATGATATTTATTTCACTATCTCTTAAATATAATTTTTATATAAAACTTATTCATTTTTAATAAAGTTATTATTTTACATAATTAAATTGAATTTCTTCCATTTCCTCATGATAACTTACAAATAAATCATAGTTTTGAAAATACCAAAGATCATCAGAATCTACAAAAAATATAATACCTTCCTTCTCAACTGACACTATTTCGCCATCGGGTTTCTCAGCAACAACCCCTAAAGAATATCCGGGCTGAATTGAACTATCCCCTCCGTACCTTACAGTAAAACGTACAGATTCACCGTGCTTTATACGTAATTCTTCCTGGAACCATTGCAGAGCTTTACGATCAATTGAAATTCTCATCTTTATTCCTCCAGTTTACGCAAACTCTTTTTTTCCTAATCGTTGTTTTACAAAGAAGACGAAAATAATTAAGGCTATCAATGCTGAAATTGCACTCCCTGAAAATAAAATACGATAACCAAACATTTGTGAAACAACTCCAAGTAAAATAGCACCTAACCCGATTCCTAAATCAAACGCTGTAAAAAATGAAGCATTTGCAACTCCTCTTTTACTCGGATCGACAATTGTAAGCATTGCCGCTTGCAAAGCTGGCTGCGCTGAACCAAATCCAATACCGTATAATGTTGCTGCGATAATTACACCTATCAAACCATTTGAGATAGTTAAAACAACTATAGCTAAAATAGTAATACATAATGCTGGAAGTATGATGAATACTTCTCCATACTTATCTAATAGTTTCCCTGAAATTGGTCTTACAATTGTTAATGCAATTGCATATACAAGAAAGAAAGTTCCCGGGTTTACATGAATTGATGATGCAAATAACGGTAAAAAGGTTGTTATTCCTCCATATGCAAACGATAAAAAGAATACTACAATCGTGATTGTTAATACGGATTTCTCAAATAGCTGAATTTTCCCTTTTTCTTTTTGTGGCGTAAATGGGATCTTCGTTATTAATGATAATACAACTGCCATAAAAGATAACAACGTCGCTAATAAAAATAGACCATCAAATGAATAATTTTGCACAACCCATAATCCAATCATAGGTCCAATCGCCATTGCAATTGTCATCGCCATCCCATACCAACCCATACCTTCACCGCGGCGTGAATCTGGAATAATATCCGTTATTGCTGTTCCAACAGCTGTTGTAGAAACAGCCCATGTTACTCCGTGAATAACACGTAAAACAGCTAAAAGGACAATAGACGATGCTATATTATAGGAGTACATCGTTAAGCCAAAAAAGATGAGTCCGAAAATAATAAAGGATCTTCTACCATATTGATCTAACATTCCTCCAATAATCGGTCGTATTACAACAGCAGCTATTGTAAACATCCCCATCATAAGTCCAACTTGCGATTCATTGCCACCTATCTCTTTAATAAAGAGCGGGAGCGTTGGAACAAGTAAATAAAATCCTGTAAATAAAAATAACATTGCGAAAGTCATTTGAATAAATGATTTCGTCCATAATCGTTCCATAAAAATACCTCCATACACTCGTAAAATATTACGATTAACACCCTCATTGTATATTTTTTTTATCTCTTTTCCCTCCGCAAATAGACGTATCTTTTCATATTAAATAGTCCACCATCAGCTTACATTAGTCTTAAGACTTTGTACGCATGTTTTAAACGAAAGTCCTATATATGTACCTTTATACGTGTGAAAAGAATATACTAATTTATTAACTCAACTTAGGAGTGAATATTTCATGTGGGTATTATTAAGAGTAACTGCCGTAGTTCCTTCGACTCCTGGGATACATGTTCCTGCAGTTCATACAGCTAGCTCCGATGTAGGAATTGAACTTCCCGCAACTTGGCAGCAATATCAAATTCCCGGTCAAGTTACCCCATCATTTTGGCATCATGGTACACACCCCAGTAGTACTCCCATTCATAGCCATAGTTATCCTCCACTACCTCCGACTCAAGTCTTTTATCATTTCCCTTCAATTTTTTTTCAAAATTTTCATGGTACGTTTAACATTTAATAGCTATCACTGTATTACCCCTACATTTTAATAAGGCGAACCTTTAATCCAGTTTCAACATAACAAAGTCGAATTCCTTAAATAAGAAATTCGACTTTTTAATTGTTTTCCAAACTAAAGTAACCGTTAAAGAAAGACATTTATTAAAGATTTGAATATAATTTTTACTTATTTAATACTTTATATGATTCATCATAGTTAGTCCCTTTGCGGGATAACCAACACATACCATCATTTGCAAGTAGACTTTTCTCTCTTTACGTTAATTCACTCTTTTTCTTCTATCTAGCCCTTAACATTACATTTTCTGTAGCAAAATGAAAAAAGCACTTAAGATTGTAATTTTCACAAATCTTAAGTGCTTTTTAATATTTTTTATAAATTTTTCTTATTGTCCATTATTGGCAGGAACCTCTCCTGCATTTCCACCATTATTTGGTTGTACTGTTGCAGGTGGGGTTGGAGTTCCTTGACCTCCATTATTATTCGCTGGAGGTGTCGTTCCTTGACCTCCTCCGTTATTTGCTGGAGGTGTCGTTCCTTGGCCTCCTCCGTTATTCGCTGGAGGTGTCGTTCCTTGGCCTCCTCCGTTATTCGCTGGAGGTGTCGTTCCTTGGCCTCCTCCGTTATTTGCTGGAGGTGTCGTTCCTTGACCATTTCCGTTATTTTGTTCATTTTGTTTCTTTTCTTCTTCTTGTTTCTTTTGCTCTTCTAGTTTCTTTTGTTCTTCTTGCTTCTTAAGTTCCTCTTGTTTCTTTTGTTCTTCTTGTTTTTTCAGTTCTTCTTGTTTCTTTAATTCTTCTTGCTTTTTCTCTTCTTCAGTTTTTTGCTGTTGATCTTGTTTTGGTTGCTCCGTTGTATCCGGTACGCTAGTATTTGGCGATGAATCACGTTTTTCACCTTTTATACGTAGCTCACTACCTTCTTGAATAACACTACTTGGCATTTTAAAGCGTGATTTATCTGTAGCCATTTCGCTCATCATTTCTTTAAAGATCAACTGTGCAATTTTCGTATTTTTACTACTAATATACTCGTCTTTACCATCTTTCATATACCCAGTCCATACTGCCATCGTATATTGCGGTGTATATCCAGCAAACCAACTATCACGAGTTGCACTTTCTGGAATTTTATATTGAGCTAATTGCTTTGATGAATAGTTTGTCGTACCCGTTTTACCAGCTACATCTAAAGAGCCTACATTTGCCGATGTACCAGTACCCGATGTAACTACAGAACGAAGCATATCAGTAATCATGTATGCGGTAGAATCTGTCATAACTTGTTTTGGTTTTTGTCCAAAACTTTGTGACTTACCGTCTGGATAAACGACTTTCTTAACAAAATGCGGTTTCGTATATTTACCTTCATTACCAAATGCCGCATAAGCACCCGCTATTTCAGTTGGCGATACTTCATTTGTACCAATCGCTGTCGATTCCGTCGGTGCTGTATTAAATGTAATACCTAGTTTCTCAGAGAATTCTTTTGATTTACTAATCCCTACTTCTTTTGCAGTTTTAATTGCAGGAATATTACGCGACATTTTTAATGCTTCACGCATCGTAATTGGACCCATATGACTTCTATCTGCATTTCGAACTTCTTGACCCGTTGAATACTTAAATGGAGAGTCATCGATTTGATGATACGTAGCCCATTTTAAATATTCAATTGCAGGAGCATAGTCGAAAATTGGCTTCATCGTTGAACCAGCTGCACGATCTAATTCAATTGCCATATTATGCCCTTTAAATACAGCTTTATTTTCTCCACGGCCACTACCTATAGCACGAACTTCTCCTGTTTTCGTATCCATAAATGTGAATGCACCTTGGAATTTATCGTTTGGATAATCAATGATATTATTATTTAAAATATTATCAGCAAGTTTCTGTGCTTTCGGATCTAACGTTGTATAAATTTCTAAACCGTCAGAACCAATATTAGCATCTGGCAATTCTTTTTCTACTTCTTTCACAACTGCATCCATAAATGCAGGGTATGGCATTGTTTGTAGTTGAGCTGCAGGCTTGAGTCCCTTTTCTACGTCAACTTTTATTGCTTCTTCCATTTCCTGTTTTGTTATATATCCATGTCGATTCATTAAGTTTAGAACAACATTTCTTCTTTCTGTTGCTTTTTGAACATTTTCTTTTTTCGTTGGATCATAGTTATTCGGTGCTTTCGGTAAACCTGCAAGCATCGCAACTTCTGGTAATGTTAAGTCCTTCAATTCTTTACCATAGTAGTTTTGTGCTGCTGTTGCGATACCATATGAACGATTACCTAAGTTAATTTTATTTAAGTACATCTCTAATATTTCATGTTTTGAATACTGTTGCTCTAGCTTATAAGCTAAATATATTTCTTGCGCCTTACGCTTTGGTGTTTTATCCATAGATAAGAAGTAGTTTTTAATAACTTGCTGCGTTATCGTACTTCCACCTTGAGAGCCATAATCTCCTTTAAGACTCACTAAAACAGCACGGGCAGTACCTTTAAAGTCTACTCCGCTATGCTCATAAAAACGTGAATCTTCTGTCGCTAAAAATGCATTTTCTACTAATTTAGGTATTTGATCATACGTAACATTCGTCCTTTTTTCTTTTCCATATTCATATACCAAATCCCCGTTTTTATCATAAATTTTTGAGGATAACGGATTAACAAGTTTTGCTTTTTCCAGTTTTGGTGCGTCCTTAATCATTACGAAAAAGGTAGCAACCCCCGCCACTAAACCTACAATACCAAGTAATAAACAAGTAATTAAAAACTTGCGGAAAAATGATGTTTTACCTTTTGGTTTTTGTGTTTTAGAAGCTGGTTGTTTTTTCTTTTTAACTTGTCGTCGCTCCTCGCGAGAACGATAATTTTCTGACATGTTACTTTCTCCTGCCTTTCAATTCTCCCGTTGATTTAATTAAAAATATTGAGGTCACTTTCGTAAATACGTTTAGGCAAGAAAGTGTACTGACCTGGAGCATTCAATATTTTCCTAATTCACAGATTACAAATTTTAGAATGGCTCTTATACATACTATTTTCACTTCTAATTTTCTAATAATGCTGCCCCTTTTAGCATAATAATGAAAGAAGTGAATTTTTATTACCTCGTATAAATAATATACCTTTTTTTCAAATGGTCAATATTTTCTTATTAATAAATCAAAGGTGAAATAAAAATAGCATATCGATATGAACTTCGTGTGAACTTACTTATAATTACGTATAACCAATATTAAATATATTGAATATAGGTATAATACCTCTTTAATTATAAAGATTTCAACACCACAATACCGTTACCTACAAAGAATTATTAAAAATGAAAAATAAGGAGTTGCATAATAATGAAGCTATCTCCGGTTACCTCAAAAAATATAGTTGCTGTTGGTTATAATCCTTTTTCTATGATTTTGCGAATCCAATTAAAGCATGGTATGTATGATTTCTTTAATGTACCAGAAAGCATTTATACTGGCCTATTACATGCACAATCTAAAAGTTATTATCATAATACTTACATTAAAAATTCTTTCCGCCACACAAAAATTTAAACTTAACACCCACTAAAAAAAGAAAGGAGGTTAATCCTCCTTTCTTTTAAAAACATTTGGCAGATGAATTATCTTCGATTTCTCTTATTAATTTCATCATATGCTTGAATTTGTTTTTTCAAACGCTGATCAGCTTTTTTATCATGCACTACAAGAATTGCGTGTATAACTCCTGGAACCCAAAATATTAATGTTAATATGAAATTTATGATTGCCTGAATTGGTTTTCCACAAAATAATACAGCAACAGGTGGAAGAAAAATTGCTAATAAATACATCATCCCTTGAAAACTCCTTATTTTGTATTTTATATATCACTTTTCAAAATATACGCAAAAAAACCTACTACCATTTTAATCTTAACCTGCCTCTAAAATCAATGTATCTCCTTCTATTTATATAAGTATTTCAGACTTTTCATTGTTTTCTAGCCTATTTTCTTCCTCTATTGCAGTTATTCCAATTGCGGAAATTAACGTTCCTATCGCTTGTATCCAAATACCAATGAGTGCAATGATTCTCTCATCCTTCTTATCAAAAATACTATCTTTATTTTCTTTCTCATCTTTCAATACATTTAAAACACCTTGATACGCTTGTAATCCAGCTCCTAAACTTTGCATGGAGTTACCCAGTATAATAATTTTCTGTAATACATTTATATCCACCAAAGCTGCTTCTACTCCTAAAAAAGCACCAATCGATTGTAAACTGTTCCCTGTAATGATAAGATAATCATTTTCTTTCAATTGTTCATTTATATTAAAATATATTCCTATTACATTTGATATATTTCCTAATGCTAATAACTCAATTCCTATTTGATCAAGTAATTTACTTTGATTCTCTCTTTTTTCTTCCCCATCATCATAATTGCTCGCAATGATTTGTAATATATACCCGAGGGCTTGTAATGAGCTTCCTACAATAACAAGTTCCGATTCAACTTTCTCTTCTCCAATAAATCCTCTTGTCGTTCCAATAGCAGCTGTAAGATTCCCCCCTACTTGAAACCATGCCCCTGTCACTTTTAAACTGCTTGGATTCATTTTTATCACCTATTCAAATATTTTCTAAAGCTTTCAAAACAAACAAATCTCACCCTTAATCTTTTATTTTATTTTTCAGATGTAATTTTGTGAATGATCTAATGTGCTACTAATATAAAAAGCACCTTAAAGGTGCTTTTTATACGCATGCTGGGCATGTCAATGAATCTCCATTTTTATCTATTGTTATATTCAATATATATTCAATTGCGTTATGTGACCAAGTTTCAGGTGTAGGCGATTCATTTATATATTGTGGCGCACATGACTTCAGCATTGGAGTACTAATACTCCCCCCAGGATCTAAAGCAACTACAGCCATGCCATGGGGTAATTCCAGGGCCATAGATTTAGTGATACCTTCAATTGCAAATTTCGAGGCACAATATGGCGCAAGCTCAGCTTCACCTTCTCTCCCCCAACTAGAACTCATATTAATGATAATTCCTTCTTTCCTAGCTACCATTGCGGGAACAAACGCTCTTATTACATTTACTACACCATTCACGTTTACATTCATTACATTTTCGAATTCTTGAGCCGTAATTTTCCAAAGTTGTGCATTTTGATTTACAATCGATGCATTATTTATTATCAGATCGGGAGCCGTATGTCTATTAAATATATAATTTGCCCAGTTATCAACTTGCTGAGAATCTGAAACATCAATTACTTGGAAATCATGTATTTTACTGTACTGTTTTTTTAGTTCTTCAATTTTATCTTTTGAACGTCCACAACCATATATGTTCCACCCTAATTCATGAAATCGATCAACCATCGCACGTCCTAACCCTTGTGTCACACCTGTAATAATTACAGATTTACTAATTTCTTTTCGCTTCATTTCTCTCATCCTCCTTCCCTATATCTTACTCTCTTCATTTTTATTCAGCGATTTACTATAGTATCAACTCAACTCATACTTTAGTAATGGTTTTGATATTGCATACATAAGCAAAAAAAGTAACCATCATGGTTACTTTTTGCTATATATCTAAAAATTCATTGTTTATTTCATTATTGTTTTTACATTTCAACTTCTCTTTTCCACATTTCTCACACTGGTAAATATAAACTACACCTAATATACCTTTTTTAAAATCCTCATTATCCTGCATCTTAATAAAAATATATTTATGTTTACAATGCGATTCACCCAAATAATTTTTAAACCACTTTTTCAACACAACACATTCCACCTTTATGATAGAACCTTTATTTAGCTGCTTTATTACATACTTTTATTTAAATGTTCAATCTCATCTTGCAATTTTTTAAATTGCTCAAAATGCATGGTAATAGATTGGCTACTGCCATAATCAACATTTTGTTTCACTAATATAACACCCGTGTCATGAAAAAGCGCTTCAAGTTCTTTCCTAATAGACACTTTCGCAATATGGGCTGTTTTAATTGCAGATAAAATTGCAATTTCATTAAACTTTAATTTTATTTCATTTGGACAAAATGCGTCTTCAACTAATATAACTTCATTACTATAAATTAATGCAACAAGATTACTTGATTTGGCATCTGTTAAATCAACTTTTTTCATAATATCTTTCATTACATTTTGCCTCCTTTATTTTCATATATATCAATTATACAAATTTTTTAAAAAAATTACTCAACTTTATTATATTAATTTTAACACACTTTTATTGAAATCCACGCTCCAAACGTTTTACTATTCCACAATTTTTATTGTATGAACCATCTGGACTATAACTCCATATAGTAATGTTAACAACTTATTATAAAGCAGGTGAAAATTATGCCATCAGTTGTAGGAAATTTAGTTGTACAAAATAGCAATGGATCATTTAACTTAGGTGATTTCTACAACGTATCTCCGAAAGAAAATACGAAAGCTTATAATGGTTCCGGCGCATCAAACGTTGGTTTTGTTGTTAATACTTTTAACGGTGTTAGCGCGACCAATACATTTGATTCTGACCTTGCAGATCAAAACCAAGTGGGTACAGCCTAATCTTATGTTCAACTTTCTGTATAGAAAATTTTAATTTGTCTATACTATAATCAGGCTGTTTGACAGCTCTTGTTGATTTTGGAGTACCCTATCTTTTTCTCCCTTTCCCTGGGGCTCAGCAGCTAGCACGAAGCTAGCTGCTTTTTCTTGTATTATTTGTCTCATAAATCAGAAATAAAAGAAGCTGCCATTTAATATTCAGCTTCTTTTACGTTATTTCAATAATATCCATAGCGTTAAATACGTAAGTTTTATAAAAGGCGTCTGTACAAATTACAATTTGTTTTACCGGATTGATATGTACAACAGTCATGTAGCTTGTTAGTATGTAACCATCTTCAAAATATGTTACCAATATTTCTTTCTCAGACAATAATGACGTTAATAATTTATCAGAAATTCTCTCTTTTGCTTCATTTGTTAAAAGCGGTTTTTGTACTTTTAATTTCTCTCCAATAATCTTTCTCATATTTAAAAGTTGTTCGGACATTACTGTAAACGGAACCCACTCTCTTTCTTCTTTTTGTATCTTTACATCGTTCATTTTTTATCTCCTTGATCATTTATACATTTATTTAGCCATACTATCCCTTAGTTATTTTTAATACTCACTAAACTCGGATTTACTTCTAAACTATAATTAGGTTACTTCTTAAAAGAACATTCGTTCCTATCATACACGAACTTACGTTCTTTTGAGAAGAGCCATACTTATTATTTCTTAACAAAAAACATAATTTTATTTATCTCCATACTTTTTTCCTTTATCAAATAAACTTCTCATTTCTTATATAACATGCATATAACAACTAAAAGGCGACTTCACCCAAAGTGAAATCGCCTTTTTCTAAAAAATATTTCAAAGCTTATTTTTCTATCCTAACTAATGTTCTTTCTGGAATACATAATTCATCTATATTAAAATGATTTATTTTTAAGTTCAATTCCCCTACTCGTTCCTTATCTTCATCACCAACCCAACAACTAAATAATTCGAAATAGTCTCTATCTTCCAAATAACCTTCCATAAAGTTAAAAGTTTTTCTTTCGCTTCTTTTTTTCCTTTACATTTTGCCACTCGACAAGTTCAATTCCCCAACTAGTTGAAACCTCATATGTGTAATTTGTTTGGAATTGATAATCTTGTACAATTTCAAGCATACTTTCATCTGAAAAACACGGTCCAAAAACAATTAGATTATTAGAATCCGGATCCGTTAACGGAATTTCTACATTACAGCCTATGTAACTTGCTAAACTCATTTTATACTCCTCCAGTATTCGTATAAAAAATACTTCATAGTATATTTATTTACTTAAATATAAAATCCCTGCCTAAACGAAAAAGTTTTAAATTTTTATCGTTTATTAACCATCTATAACTGAAAACATATACTATGATGAACGAACTCACAAAGCATAAGAAAAGAGAGCATTTACAACACTCTCTTTTCTTACATACTCTATGGAACTTTACAAAACTGAATCAATGATTTTTATTATTATATTTTATTACATATACTTAGGTTGTACTATTATATGTAACTCTCTCTCTGTATCCGCTTTTTTCGGATGACGAAAATAATTAAGTTCGTACTTTAACACTTTATACTCAACCATCCCGATTTTAATCCCTTTCGTTTCTTTTAATATAGCTAATAAATCACTTACATTTTCATCATATGACTCAAAAATTTTCGCGCCGCCCTCTCCTTGAAAGATTACTTTCATATATTCTCCACCACCTTAATTTATTGATGTGGTAAATGACGCGTTTAAAACGATTCATTCTTTATCCTAAAATTTTCATATGAAAAAGAACATCCTTTCCAATCGAATGCTCAGCTTTTTACTAATTATCCATGTTAAATATTTATTCAAAGACATTATATGTATTATTTTTTAAATTATGTTCGATATCCATTATTAAAGAGTAAATATATGTAATAAACTTGCATAATGAAAACCGTAGAATATCCACTTTCGTTGAAATAATTATAATCCATAATTTTCCATTGTAATTCTTAATATTTAAATGTAATATTGTATTGTCTTACTATCTATTTATAACTCACACACTAATTAGAAAAGGGAACTCTATATGAGTTCCCTTTTCTAATTATGATTACAGTCATTATTTCTTTTCTAGAAATTTAAATGTATCTTTAAATTCTTTATTATTCACTTTAATATCAGCATCTTTCAATAAATCATTGACTACTTGTTGTTTCCATTTACCTGTCGTATCTTGTAGTCTTTGTTGTTCTATATCTTTACGAATTTTATCCTTTACTTCATCAAATGGCTTCAATTCTTTTTTATCCGTCACTTTAATAATATGGTAACCGTAAGTTGTTTTAACCGGCTCACTTACTTGGCCTGCATCTAATTTATACGCAGCTTCCTCAAATTCTTTCACTGTTTGTCCAGGGGCAAAACCAGATATTTCCCCGCCCTGTTCCTTTGAACCAGTATCTTCTGAATACTGTTTTGCTAAGGCAGCAAAATCTTCACCATTATTTACTTTCTCCTTTATTTCTTTAGCCGTTTTTTCATCTTTCACTAAAATGTGACTTACTTTCATTTCTGGTTTATAGTTATCTTTCACATCTTTATCTGTAACTGTTGCTTTAATTGCTTTCTCAAATGCAATTTCTGGCTTCATTTTTTCTTTTAATTCATCTTCATTTTTCAACCCAAGTTGTTCTAAAGTCGATTTAAAGTTTTCACCCATTTTATCTTTTGCTTCTTCTACTTTCTTTTTTGCTTCCTCATCTGAAACTTTATATTTATCTAGCAATGCCTTACTTAACATCATTTGATATAAAGTACTTTCTCCATATTGTTGTCGTAATTCTTTACTTAATTCTTTCTCTGTAACATTTCCTACTTTTGATGTTACTACGTTGTCTGAGGAACCACATGCAGATAATGCTAGCATCATGCATGAAATAATTGTTCCAATAAATATTTTCTTCTTTTTCAATTCAAATACCTCACTTTTATCATTATGCAAATTAACTATACACAGTCATTGTGAAAACAGTGTGTTTTCTACATGTAATTCATTTCATATGAGTTGACTATGTATCATGTATTTTCATTTTTAAATATAAAGAGCCTTCTTACTATGCATAGTAAGAAGGCTCTTTATATAATTCTCAAAAAAATATAGCTTCTATAGTTGCTTAATAATTACATGTTTTTCAGGTATCCAACTATTCTGTCCGATATCTACCGCATTTCCCACTCTACCCCACACTCGAAAAGATGTCGATCCATCTATGTTTCCTTTATAATTCATACATTCAGGCTCTTCATAATAATTTACTCCGTAACCGACAGGATATTTTGAAGTTGCATAAAACCATTTCACATTAAAATGTTTTAAATATACCCACTGCTTATCGTTCCCTAAACAAATCATATCTTGCTCACCGCCTCCCCAATAACCTGCTAAGATTAAATATGGAATTTTTTGAGTGAGTGTACCTGTAAATTGAGGATTCATGGGGTTTTCATATAAATTTATTCCATATCCATCAGGATATTTCGAAACTGCAATACCAATGCCATTCGGTTGCTGTGTATACACTATGTTAGATTGATTTGCTTTGTTCGAATTTATAAACCAAGAAAGTGACTTATTTCCTACTAATCGATTCAGATCACATTTCCCAATCCCAGGAACATTCCCTGAATCCGTATATTGCCACATATCGCATGGATATGCTGGCTTATTCCCTCCATAACGAGGGATCCATACGAAATCAGCTTCAATATTACGTGCTCCAAATGATAGATACGTGTGATGCCCTACATATAATCCTACTTTTTCCGCACCTAAACGGCGTAATTCATCAATAAATGCCTGTGTCCCGCCTTGCATATCTACCATCGTTTGAACTTCTACGTCCGCTACCCAAAACTTAGCAGATTGATCACCACGATTCCAAAAATCTTGTGCCTCTTTCTTTGCATCAGCAATAGATATAAAACGACAAAAAGCATAATTACCGAATGGGATACTATGCTTTTTCATTTCACTAACATAATTTTGATACATAAAATCCACCGTATTAGAGCCATCTTGAACTCTAGCAATCACTAAATCTAGCTGAGATGCTGCAATATCCCAATTGATAGTTCCATTCCATTTTGAAATATCTACAATATACCCCATACATTCCAGCTCCTTTTGAATGTCCTATTCATAGCTAGTTTTATTGTAAGCCTCCTCTCTCTAAAACTAGCTATCTATAATATAAGTAAAAAGAATCTTTACTGTTTTTCAAAATATATTCTCTTTCAGAAATATTTCTATTAGCTTTAACATGTATGTCACAAAAAATATTCTCATATTCGAAATATACCTTACTATTTGTTATGTAGTCTCATCCTATCAATTTAGGTATTGAACATTTTTATAGATATTAGAAAAAATCCTCTTATATTATTAACTTAAAACTTCCAGTATCAATTCCCTTTCAGTTAATAAAAATCACTACTCATTTTCTATATATTATTAAGTCAAATGTTGAATTTTTTAATTCATTAAAATTTGTGATCCAAGGTGGCGAAAGCTGAACTTGTACATTTTCTTCCAATATTTTATACTACCTCCTTATACCATTCTTACTAACATAATATGTAACAAACTAAAAAATGCATTAGTTATATTAATTAAACATTTTATTTCACATTCTCAATTTCCCCTTTACATCTTTAAGCACTTTTACTACTATGAAATTCTTTATTATAAGCAAATCCACTGAAATTTCATATTATACTAATACGACTCTATATCCTTTAAATTATAATACTCAATATTAGGAGCTGATTTCATGGAAAAAAAACCTATCGTGTTTAAAATTCCACCAAATTCAAAACTAAAAGTTACATTTTTCGGTCCTTGTAACGAAGTAATTACAAATGTGTCTATAATTAATCAACTATGCACCCCTAAATGTCAAACTATCACGCAATATCCAGACTTTAAGAAATATGTAACTGAAGTACGATCGTTATCCCGTTGTTAGTCCGCATAATGCACGATTTTCACAACTTTGTTACCTAAAAATAACTGAGAAAGAAAATAACTGCATTCCTAGACTAAAATTACTCATTTTATGATATTCCATTGATAATTCATTGATTTTTTACACGTTTTTATTAAAAGAACATATATTATCGTATGGAGATTATCCACTCATAAAACCTATCTTTCTTTGGAGCGTACTTATTATGTATGCTCTTTTTTTATGTAACCGTCCCCCTTCTAAATTGGCCAACAATATATTAAAATTCTTTATATACTCAAGGAGGTCAAATATGTTCAAGCTGCATCCGATACTACTCATCTTAGGATTGATTTTGTTTTTATATAGTGTAATCGCCTTTACGCTATTCTTTTCAGTGTATTAGCATTCCCTACACAAATCTATGTTCAATATATAATTTCTATATAGTAAAGAAAAAACGTAATGATACGATCTTTTATGTATTCCGTCTTTCTTGTTCTATAAGAAAACTAGTAAACTTACTAACAATGAGTTTTCACAAGCATGTTACTTATTATTCTGTTTATTATCTGAAGAAGGTTGAAGCCCCTACAAATTAAACTACGCTTTACCTATTTACTTATATATTTTAGAAAAACAATAATAATCCCCCACCATTTGGTAAGGGGATTAACTAAACCTACTAAAAAGCATTTAATGATCTGTTTTATTTAATTGGAGAAGGAAATCTTGCTGCTTCAAAATGTGCCCCATCTTCTAAAGGACTTAAAACCCCATCTATACTACTTTGTGCATAAATCTCAACTTCATCCCCTGCATTCAATTGAACAATCGTCGAAACACTTACGACATTTCCAAAACTTATTGGACCAAAAAAGTCATTATCTATAGCTATCGCTGCGTTTCCATTCACACGAATTTCTACACGCGCTCTATAATTTAAAGTTGGATCGTTTGGAAAGAAACCAATCGTTCCAATAATAGAATATACACCTTTAGTCTTCGGCGTAAAAATAGATGTTGCTGGATTATACTCATTCGCTAAATCAAATTGTTCATTTTGAAATAACACTTTCACAAAAGTATTAGCAGGAACATTTTGATTCACAGTATTTCTAGCTCTAAATGCCGATGCTCTAACAAGATTGTCCTTATTATCATGACACTTACTAGTGTTCTTACAACAATCATGATGCTTCTTTTTATACTCCTTACAATACTTACAGTAGTAATAACAAGACATACTAATTCCCCTTTCAAACTTATTACTACATATTATGTAAGATTGATTTATAAGGTTTGGACTAGCTATTTTTCTTATTCATAAGGGCGCTATTAATCTACACCCTTATTTATATAAACCACTTCATTCCTTACTAGTTATAAGTTGTATATAGTTCCATATGGAATAGTAAGAAAAGAACTTCCGTACGGTGTAACATGATGTACTGGATAAAAATACTCTACGGATGAGTAATATGGTTGTACTCCTTGCTGCTGCATTTGCATTTGTTGTTGCATTTGCAATGCTTGTTGAATAGCTTGGACTGTACTTTGTGCTCCACTATACGTTATAGACGTACCATACGCTGGTCGTATGCCAGCTTCAGAATTAAAATATGAATAAAACATGATCTTCAACTCACTTCCGTATAATTTATTACAAATTATATTATGATTCTTTATTTCAGTAGGTACTATAAGCTAGTCCGCTCGCTTATATTCAAATGACAAAATAAAACAGTAGCTGCTAGACTACTTTGAATTCTTCTTATTACCAAATGAAATGATATACATATTCTCCGGTTACACGCTCATCGATTCCAGCAACCCTAACGAACCTAAGTAAATCCGCCCCTTGAAGAAAATATATCGACATCGTAACCGGTACTTGTGACCACATGAATTGAAAAAGCTCATTCACCCTCTGATTCGTCGTAATGATTAAATCATTTACAGGTCCATGATTCCATGCAGAGGTTTGAACTGAAGTGAAAGAAAGGTCTTTCCCATTAACCACTATTCTTGCCACGCTTTGAGTTATGTCCACAATACTCCCCTCCAACATTACAAAAATT
Source organism: Bacillus sp. JAS24-2 (assembly GCF_008274905.1). NCBI lineage: Bacteria > Bacillati > Bacillota > Bacilli > Caryophanales > Bacillaceae > Bacillus > Bacillus sp. JAS24-2. The sequence goes on along the minus strand of NZ_CP031068.1, from coordinate 2,080,229 downwards.
GGACCTTTTTTAGTTCATATTATTATAAATATTCTTGACTGTAATAAATGTTTAAGGCAAATCCCTAATAAAGTGAAACTTTAATCAGTGGGGGTCTTACTGCCCGTTAATGCGGGATACAATTTTTTTATTCATATCCCTCAATTCCCATTACAACCATATAATTTCTAACCTAATTCAATTTTTGTAAAAGTTAAACCAGCAAATGTAAATTCCATAAAAGTATTAGAAAAATTAAACTTTACTTTTGAAGGTACTCTGAGAAAAAGCGAAAAATCAGCTGGAAAGCTTATCGATTTAAATATTTATTCGAAATTAATAAGCAATTAATTTTAGTCACTCTGCCCATACTCAATCAAAGTTTGGGCTTCTTTAATTTCTGTATAAAATTCAAAAGTTTGACACAATCCTGGAAAAAGCTTATAAAGAAAAGTGAGGTTCCGTTATTTTCACACTTAGTAGCGCAGTCATGTTACATACAATTTTATAAGTGTGAACGAACTACAAAACTAAAAAACAAATAATAAGTTTGCAACATGTTTGCAAATACGAATTTTGCATATAAATTCGTGTGATATTGAAAGGAGTTTTACTTATGAAAGAAATTAAAACAGAACAAGAATTCAAAGACATCATCGCAAGCGAGGAGCCAGTAGTTGTTAAGTTCTTTACTACATGGTGCCCAGATTGCGTACGTATGGACAACTTTATCGGAGATGTAATGGAAGAGTTCAATAAATTTGAATGGTATTCTATTAATAAAGATGAGTTTCCAAGTATCGCTGAAGAGTATCAAGTAATGGGTATTCCAAGTTTACTTGTATACCAAAACGGTGAGAAGCTAGGCCACTTACATAGTGCTAATGCAAAAACTGAAGAGCAAGTTACTGAGTTTTTAGAAGCATACTAAGTTGAAAGCCCTCTGGAAAATATTTTTCAGAGGGCTTTCATCTGTTTTCATAATTATCTTTTGACGTTTTTCATCGTTTAATGAATTACACCTTGTCATGATAAGAATAATACGTAGTAAGAAAAGTACTCGTTTCCTCATCCATCTACCCTCCTATCTCTTTAGTAAATAAACTCTAATTAGGTTCACACCCTAACTTTGTACTTTTCAACATATTTTTCCTTCACGAAACTTTGTTATCCCCTTCTTAAAAAGCTATAAAACGTCAACAATGTTTGTATAGACCCACACGACTTTCGTTTGATACTCTATTTATAGAAAGAAATTCCTTTAAAGAAAGGTGAGTGATTAAAATGGATACTCTTTCTCATAAAGAAGCTGATAAAGGTGCTATTGTCAGCATTATGGCCTACATATTTTTATCCTCTATGAAAATCATCATCAGTTATATTACCCTCTCTAGCGCATTACGTGCTGACGGTTTAAATAACTTAACGGATATCGGTGCTTCTTTAGCGATATTAATTGGTCTAAAAATATCTCGTAAACCTCGTGACCCAGATCATCCGTATGGGCATTCGCGGGCCGAACAAATCGCATCACTTGTTGCGTCCTTCATTATGGCAACAGTCGGATTAGAAGTTGTTATTAGTGCCATTCAATCTTTCTTAAATCCGAAACAAGCAGCGCCTAATATACTCGCTGCATGGGTTGCTTTATTTTCTGCTGTCGTTATGTACTGCGTGTATTTGTATACGAAAAAAATTGCAGCACGAACAAAAAGTAAATCATTAGAAGCCGCTGCAAAGGATAATTTATCAGATGCACTCGTAAGTATTGGTACCGTAGTAGGTATTGTCGGTTCTCAGTTCCAAATGCCTATTTTAGACCCTATTGCCGCTTTAATTGTCGGTCTTATTATTTGTAAAACTGCATGGGAGATTTTCGTAGAATCTTCTCATATGCTTACAGATGGAATTGATCCTGATAAAATGGAAGAATACGCTGATGCTATTGAGCATATTGGCGGTGTGGAAAACATTGTAGATATTAGAGCACGTATGTATGGGAATCAAACGTACGTTGATATTACAATTGAAGTAGATGCTCGCATGGATGTTGGAGAAAGTCACTGTATTACCGACAACATCGAAGCTATGCTTCGCAAAAAGTTTGGAATTTACCATGCACACATTCATGTTGAGCCAATGAAAAAAGAACCTATTATGACATAGGTTCTTTTTTTATGAACGTTTTATGGAATATAACACATAAAACGAGCCAGCTACCACCAGCTGCCCATCCTGCTAATATGTCAGATGGATAGTGCACGCCAAGATATATTCGGCTAACTGAAATAGATAATACAACAAAGCTTGCTATAAGAATAATTAACAATTTTTTATGCAACGAAATACGCTCTTCAGTAATTGTGACGTATGCAATAAATCCTAAAAAAGCAGTAGCATTCATCGTATGACCGCTCGGAAAACTATATCCAGTTGCAGTAACAAGCTGCGTGACATCAGGTCTTGCTCGTTCGTACCATAGTTTAAGCATACTGTTTAAATAACGAGATCCGTAGTAATTAATTGTTAGAAGTAACGCACTAAGCAACTTTTTTCTAACGAGAAAATACATTACAAGAATAATGAGTAATGGAAAATATATTCTTTTGGAACCGATAAAAGACACCCAAGTAAAATAGGTCGTCAAATAATCGTTTCGAAAGCTTTGAATAAAATGTGCGACTATATTGTCAAAGTTCTCAATACAAGCGGTATGATACGAAAGTGATAATACGACAAAACAAATGAGTAACGTAAAACTTAGCAAGTATAAATGTCGATATCGTTTCACATACATAACCTCACTATGCAAAAAAATGGAGCGGTTGTTTTAGTTTTCCTCTCCATTTCTTTTTTATGCATAGTTTATTAAAAAATATAATTATTAATTTTTTGCTTCATCTCAGGGATATCTTCTCTTGTTACAGTGAAGCGAATAACCTTCTCATCAAGATCAAGTGCCTCAGCGAATAAACCAGCTAATCCACGTGATTTTCTATCTACTTCCATAATTATTTCTAATCGGTCGTATGCACGTGGCAAAATTAATAATTCTAATTCATCTAATCTGCCGTAGTACTCTCCAGAAACCGGAATAAACTCAAATTCTTGTGCGAATGGAACTTGTTTACGTAATCGGTGCGGTAATTCTTCACATTCTATATGACGTGCTTTAAACCCTAATTCATTTACACTATCTAAAACACTACTTAATAATGCATTAGGTAACACTTGAACGTAGTCGCGGTCACTTGGGTCTATACTACGTTTAATATCAAGACCTGTATGAATCCATACCGTTTTCATACCAAGTGTAAGTGGTGCTTCAATTGGCATTGGAAAAGAAAATGGAATGTCAACTGTTTCATTTGGTTCTACAGAAAAAGGTTCGGTTAAGCGTACTCGCTCTAAATCATATGTTGCTGTTACTTTTTTATCATCCACTTCTCGTACATACGACGTCGATAATGTTAAGTAAATGCTTTCAATTTGTTGGCTAACTGAACCTCCAGTTATATGAACCTTTCCAACTATTTCTTCCCCAACAATATACTCATCTTTTTCAAGAACAGTATCTACCTTTGCACTTCCAATACCAACGCTTGCTAAAAACTTTTGAAACATGGAGTCTCCATCCTTTCTAAAGCAGAAGCTACATCTTGTTTTAAATCTTGTACATTCTCATAGTACGGCGTTTTTATTTGTAACATTCGCATAAGCATTTCGCGATTATAATTTTCCAAAGTTAATTCTTCGTACCATGGTTTTTCCTGTTTTTCATTAGATTCATATCCTGCATATAATAAAAATAATGAGAAATGACCGAGCGCATAAAAGTCGCTACGAAATTGAACTTCTCGCATCAAAGCTTGTTCACCTTCGTAAGTTGTAGCTCGCTCATCATCCTCACCTTTCCATTTAGCTAATCCAAAATCAATAATACTAATTTGATTTTCTTTCATTAATATGTTTGGAATGCGTAAATCTCGGTGAATAATGCCTTCACTATGAAACACCGATACAATTTCTAATGTTTCATATAAAATCTCAAAAACTTCACGTTCTGTATATACATACCCATCTATGAAAATATAATCTTCAAAATTTTTACCAGACATGTACTCCATCACAAAGAAGCTCTTTTTCTCCCATATGAAATGATCATATAGACTAGGAATTGCATGATGATTTAATGTTTGTAAAATCATTTTCTCTTGTTCAAATGATTTTCTACCAGACTCATATCTTTGTTTACTTTGTCTTAATTGTTTTAAGACTTTATATCTATTTATTTGCAAATCATTAACGACATATGTAACCCCATAACTGCCCATTCCAATTACTGATTCAATTTTATAATGCTCTGCAACAATTGTATTTTTTCGCAGTGGTCTATCAAATAATGCTAGTACACGACGCCATTTCATCAGCTACTTGAAAAGAAGCTACGGCTTTTACGTTTTCTTTTATAATGTTGATGTCCATAACCAGATGAACGTCGTTTATAATCGCTACTTGAATACGAGCGCCCTCTACGACGATAATCACTACTTGAATACGAACGATATTTTTTCTTTCCTAATAAAGAATCAATAATTTTTTTGAACATTCCTTCACCTCTTGAGTAAAATTTCCTTTTCATTATATCAATAATTATTGACTATACTTGTGACAGGTTTGTAAAGAGTAAAAAACGACGAGTTATGCCCGTCGTTACTTTCATTCATCCTCTTCATCAAAAACTTCATCAATCATGCATTTCTCTAATAAATACTCAAATGTAATATCTGCGAGATCTTCAATTTCTTCTCGTTTTGGGACGTACCCTCTTTCAATTAGTTGCTCATAAAAAAACTCCGCAATCTCTTCCGTATCAATCACGACTTCAATTTCCTTCATGAGCATCACTCCTTTATTTCTGTTTTATGAAAAAATCTCAAAATTATGTATATGAGATTAGAAAAATAGATTTTATTTTTTTATAGGTCATAAGCTTTGGACGAGATGCATACGATTGTAGTACAAGCTATTCAAAGGGGGAAATAATAATGGAAAATCAATATGAAGTAGGACAAACAAAAGAAGAGTTCATGCATGAAGATCAATGGGCAGACTCTCTTATAAAGTGGCTTTTTATTTTTTTAATAGTTGTAGGCATACCTTATACTGCATATGTTGTTGTTCAATTTATTCTCTCTTTCTAGTTAACTATTTTTTCTCTGTCAATTTAACTAAATAATTATGAACAACATCCATTACAATTTTATATTCTTCATCTTTAAATGTATCGAACAATAATTGATAATCGTTATAAATGTCAAGTAATCCATCAATGATTTCTTGACGATTCGTCTTAACACTCACTTTTTTCGAGTTGTTAATTGACTTTAACTTTCCTAAATCTAATTTATTCATACCTGCTTTATCTTGTTTCATTTTCTTCAAAATTGCATTTGCCGTTTGAGCATTGGCGAGTAACGTTAAATCTGATTCATCCGCTTCTAACCATTCACCATCCGTAATCCGTGACAATTCATAAATTGTATCTTCCCATGCGTCATTCTTATATCTCCATACTTCTGTACGAAAACCAACAATACGGAAAACATCTTTATCATATCCAGTTACTTGCACAAGATCACCAAACGTGAAATTATAATTTAATTCAATCCACTCCGTATCGCCCTTTTTCATATCTTGCTCTGTAACGTGCTGCAAAGTTTGCTCTACGTAAAATCCATCGTGATTATTGACTTCGTATACATAAACTCCATCTAAAACCTTCATATTTGTGATTTTCCCAACGGTTCCATATAGCGTAATCACGACTATGTCCCCTACGTTGTATTTAGGTTGTTTTTTTCTTGCCATCTCTATCTCTCCTTTTTTTGACGTCGTGATTTTGATATCAGTATATGCAACCTACATAAAAACGCTTATCACAGAAGCTTATATTCATAAATTTTTTCAATAAAAAATATAATCTTATAAAATTTACATTACACTCAAACAAAAGCTAGTAACTAGACTAGCTTCAAATCAACAAATTTCATAATAAAAAAACATACAGAATACTTCACTTTAAATAAAGTAATGTATTCTGTATGTTTTCAAATAGTTTTTATCTATCTTGTATGTATAAATCCCAGGCTTCATCAAATATAGACATACTTTCTAGCATTCCGCTCAACTCTAAGTATGAACTAATTTCATCATAGTCTTCAGATTGCTTCGGAAAACTTAAATCATCATACATCGCCTCTGCTAAATCTGAAATTTCATTTCTAAATAAAGCTGCACGATGCTTCATCATATAATGGTAAAATGTCTTTTTCAAAAATATTCCCTACCTTTCTAACTTGGGTACATTATACAAGGCAAAAAAGAAAAAAACCAGCATAAAAGCTGGTTAAAAGTCGAAATAATTTCTTTTTAATAGACGCGGTCTTCCCATTAATTCTTCATATGTTAGTTGTTTTGGTAAATCTTTCGTGTAAATTAAGAATAATTGATCTTCAATTTCTTTTACTGTATGGTCTGATTGATAGTCCATCCCGCACGAGGAACAAGAAATACATGGTGTCTCTTGGATTTCAATGGCTTTCGTACCATCTGGTAATTCCCAATATACAGTATTCAAGCTTTCTTTCGCTTCTGTACTGTCACACCACATACAATTCATACTGCATCACCCTCAGTTTTTTTGTCGTTTTCTTCTAACTTAGCCATTTGTGCTTGATATTTTTTATCTTTTAATTGATCGCGCTTATCACGTTTATCTTTTAAAGATGCATGAGTATCATTATCTTCGTAGTCTTTACGACGGTTCATACGCTGTAAGTCGTCTGGAACGAGGTTAAATTTCTTATCGCTCATAAGACCTGCGATACCAACATCTGAACGTTTTTCTTCGTAGTTCGGATAAATCTCTTTAAAGTATCCTTCCGCTCTTCCTGGAATATAGCTCTCTGGCTCTGGATACGTCGTAATAACACCTTCAAAGTTACGAAGTACAACTTTATCTGCACTTTGTGAGATTAAATAGTTTGGTTGAAGTGCAATTTTACCGCCTCCGCCTGGCGCATCAACAACGAATGTCGGAACAGCATAACCAGATGTGTGTCCACGTAAACCTTCAATAATTTCAAGACCTTTAGATACTGGTGCACGGAAGTGACCGATACCTTCAGATAAGTCACATTGATAAATGTAGTATGGACGTACACGGATTTTTACTAAGTCATGCATAAGTTTTTTCATAATTGGAACGCTGTCGTTAATACCAGCTAAAATTACTGCTTGGTTTCCGACTGGAACACCAGCATTCGCTAACATTTCACATGCCTTTTTCGATTCTTCAGTAATTTCAATAGATGTATTGAAATGTGTATTTAACCATACTGGATGGTATTTTTTAATAATGTTACATAAGTTTTCTGTAATACGTTGTGGGAATACTACTGGTGCTCTCGTTCCGATACGAATAATCTCAACATGCGGAATCTCTCGTAAATTTTTTAATACATATTCTAAAATTTTATCGTTAATTAGAAGTCCGTCACCACCGGAGATTAATACATCTCGTACTTGTGGCGTTTCACGAATATAAGCAATTGCATCATCTAATTGTTTCTTCGGTACACCCATTCCAATTTGTCCACTAAAACGACGACGTGTACAGTAACGACAATACATAGAACATTGATTTGTTACTAAGAATAGTACACGGTCCGGATAACGATGTGTTAGCCCTGGAACTGGTGAATCTTCGTCTTCGTGAAGTGGGTCTTCTAAATCATATTTTGTTTTATATAACTCTTCCGAAATCGGTACTGATTGCATCCGAATCGGACAGCGTGGATCATCAGGATTCATTAGCCAAGCATAGTACGGTGTAATGTTTAACGGGATCGTTTTCGTTGAAATTTTAACGCCCTCTTCTTCTTCAGGTGTTAAGTTAATCACTTTTCTTAAGTCATCTAACGTTTTGATCGTATTCGTTAATTGCCAAACCCAATCATTCCATTGCTCTTCAGTAACATCTTTCCATAATTCGATATCCTTCCAGTGACGATTTGGTTTGTATACATCATGTAACATTGCTATTCCCCCTTTTTATACGCTCATCCTTTATATAAGCAATAGTTATGCCAACTTTACATTGTTGATAAGTAAATGTGCGGAGAACCCTATTACATAAGCGAAAAAATATTTTTAAGCGTTGTATGAAATCAATACTTAACATCATATTCATTACTTTTTATATATGTAAACGCTCTTTTATTGGTGCAAACACACAAAAACCGCCGATTATTCGGCGGTTTTGTCGTACTTGCTCAGTTTATATTGAAGCGTTTGACGAGGGATACCCAACATTTTTGCGGCTTGTAATATATTCCCTTCCGTTTCAATCAACGCTTGATCTATTAATTCTTTTTCTGTTTGATGAAGTGCTTCTCTAAGTGGCATTATACCCTTCTTCTTCGAAAACTTCTCTTTCCGAAATGTACGTGGTAAACAATTGGCTGTTAATGTATTCCCTTCTGCAATAATAACAGCATGTTCAACCGTATGTTTTAACTCCCGGACATTTCCAGGCCACTGATAAGCTTGCAGTCTATCTTTCGCTTCCTCATCAATTTGAAGTACACCTTTTTTATAACTTTTATTATATTCTTTCAAAAAATAAGATGCTAATAATAGTACATCCTCAGTTCTTTCACGAAGCGGTGGGATATATAATGAAAATACGTTTAAGCGATAATATAAATCAGTGCGAATTTTATTCTCTCGTAAACATATTTCTGGAGGCTGGTTCATTGCAGTAATAACACGAACATCTACTTTTCTCGTCTTATTATCACCAATTCTTCTAATGACTCCATCTTCTAACACTCGTAACATTTTTGCCTGCAAATCAAGAGGCATTGAATTCAGTTCATCTAAAAATAATGTACCACCATCAACAAGTTCAAATAGCCCAGCTCTTTCAATCGCTCCCGTATAGCTTCCTTTTGTCGTTCCAAACAATAAACTTTCTAATAGCGACTCTGGTAAAGCTGCACAGTTTTGTGCAATAAATGGCTTGTTTTTTCTTTTAGAAGCTTCATGAATTGCTTGTACGAACAGTTCTTTTCCTGTTCCTGTTTCACCATATATTAAAACATTCGCGTCTGTTGGTGCTACTTTTTGTGCTAACTCTTTCGTCTGTTTAAACCGCGTATCATTTGTCACTATCGTCTCAAATGCAGCGTGCTTTTTAATCACTTTTTTTCTAGATGATCGCTTTATTTTCGACTGTAAGTCAACAATTGTGTCAGTAAGTTTTTGAATTGTAGAGTAATCCTTTGCAATTTCAACAGCCCCAGCAATATTCCCATCTATAAAAATAGGTAACGTCGTATTTACTGTACAAACATCTTCACCATTTAAATTTTGATAATGTTGTACCTGATGTACGATAGGTTTTTTTGTATCTAGTACTTTCATCAATGTACTCGTTTCCCTTGATAAAGACGGGAACGCTTCTAACAGATGTTTCCCTAACACTTTTTCAATCTTGGATCCATCGTGTTTTGCAGCTACAGAATTATAAAATATTGTAATTCCATTTTCATCTACAGCGTGTATAGCCTCATCAATACTGCCCAAAATCGCTTCAATGACTTCTTGTGTCGAAACTGCTAGCAATGTCATCCCCCCTCTTGCCGAAAATCCGGCAATTACATGCCGAATTTTCGGCACACCTATGTGCGATTGTAAGCATGGCGATTCCGTTCTATAATTTTGACCAATTTTATATTTTAATTAGATAACTCGAAACTCTAATTAGTACAGCTTTTCGAACACCCAGCTCCACCTAACTGTTTTGCTTTACAACCAAATTTTGAGACGGAAGTTTTACTGCTTTCGAATAACTAGATAGATCTTTCACCCATATATTCATATCTTCCAACTTATCAAAAATGTAGCAATTATTCGCCAGTCTTCCTGTATACGTATAGCCTAATTGATGAAAGGCAGCATTCATTCCGAAAGAAAGCGATCGAGCAATTGTATAGGAGCAGAAAATAGATCTTTCTCGAAGCTCTTCCTCTAATTTAATTAGTAAACTTTTCATAAATCCATGTTTACGATATTCAGGTAAAGTAGCACAATTCGTTAATTCTGCATTTCCTTCCTTTATGTTCATTTCTGCAGATGCTGTACTAATAATTTTCCCCTCAAATTCATACACGTAGTAAATTGTATCGTCTTCTTTCATCGTCTGTAATACATAACTCGCTTCATTTAAAGGTGTCGGATACACTTCAAATACTTTTCCGAAGACAGTTGCTAATTCTTCTGCATCTTCTTCAGTCGCTTTTCTCAGCAAAAATTTCTCTGGAACTACTTTTTCTTTTATTTCTTTTCCTTTTACACCGCTTAATATAGTATCTTCCTCAGTCCAATGCATACTATTTCGTCTTTCATCATTATTATATTTCACAAAAAAGTATGCATCGTGTCCTTGAAAATAATGAGGTATCGTTGCTTCCAACAAAAAACCGAAAGAGAGCCATGTTGAAACATGCTCTCCCTTTCCTTTAATAATACATTTAGTGAAAGAATGTTTCTCTGCTAGTTCGTCAATTGTCTGTATAATACTTTCAACATTTCCTGTATAGTGATCTACCCGGATACGTTTATTAAAATAATCTAAAACGCCTTCTACTGTATAACAATTCGTCTGTTCTCTAAAAGATTCATAGTATTTCATTTTTTCACCTCACACCAATCTAGTAATGTACATGCAATAATTTTTGCGGCAGCTATCATTTTATCAACTTCTATATATTCGTTTGGATAGTGTGCTACTTTCGTCTCTCCTGGACCAAATACTATTGTTGGTACGTTTGCAATTTGTGTAAATAAACCTCCATCAGTCCCCCACGGAGATGCTTCAATAATTGGTTCGTTCCCTTCGATTTCAACAAAGTTATGATGAAGTGTTGTAATGAGTTCATGATTTTCTTCTAATTCACCAGGAACCCATCTCGCTCCAAACCATTCTATTTCTACCGGATTTTCAACAAACCAATTGTCCACATCATTTAATTCAACAATCCAATTCTCAAACTCTTCTTTTGCCGCCTCTATAGTCTCATTCGGTGCAACACCGCATCTTCCTTCTAAAATTAATTCATCGGGAACAGAACTTGGCCAACTCCCTCCTTCAATTTTGCCAATGTTAATTGGAATTGGAATTGGAATTCCTTTAAATAACGGATCTGTAATTCGACTATTTCTTTTCTCCTCTAGCTTTCTTACATGTTCTATAACAAACATGCTTTTTTCAATTGCACTAACCCCTTCATAGCGCGTTCCACCGTGTGCAGCTTTCCCTTTTACACGTAGACGAAACCACAGGGAACCTTGTTGTTTCGGGAAAAACTTCATATTAGTAGGCTCTGGAATAATGACACCATCTGCTTTATATCCTCGTAATATAGTTGCTAATGTCCCTGCTCCACCACTTTCCTCTTCTATTACACTTTGAAAATAGATGTCTCCTTTTAATTCAATACTAGATTCAATGATCGCTTCCATCGCAAGCATAAGTGCGACATTTCCGCCCTTCATATCCGTCGTTCCACGGCCATATATACGATTCCCTATTTTCTCACCGCTATAAGGGTGATGTTCCCACTGATTCACATCCCCTTCTGGAACTACATCAATATGCCCATTTAATATCATAGATTTCCCGTCGCCACTTCCTTTTAAAGTTGCTACAATATTTGGGCTATCTGAAAAACTTGTACGGGGTGATACAAAATAAGGATGATCTTTCATTTTAGAAAAGGAGGGCTCCCATATATCGAGATCTAAACCTAATTCACGTAATTTTTCAATCACAATTGCCTGCGCACCGCTTTCATCACCAGATACGCTCTTTTCTTGAATTAATCGTTTTAAAAATTTCACACTTTCCTCTTCATGGCTCTCAATATAATCACAAACTTGCTTTTTTAATTGCTCCATATATTACATCTCCCTTCATTCAATTACTAGTAAGTTAGAACTAATTTGAAAATCAGCTTCTGTATGTCGTTTTACATCTTCTACTGTGTATGGGCTCATTAATTCTTGTAATATAAGTCCACTCGGAGTTACCTCCATGACTGCCATATCAGTAATAATTAAATCTACACATTTCTTTGAAGTTAATGGCAATGTACACTCTGAAACAATTTTTGCATTTCCGTACTTATCAACATGATTCATCACAACAACGACCCGCTTCGCTTTTTGTGCTAAATCCATTGCTCCACCAATACCTGGAACACGTTTTCCAGGTACAATCCAGTTTGCTAAATCGCCATTTTCACTTACTTGTAATGAACCAAGAATCGTTATGTCTAGCAAACCTTTTCGAATCATCCCAAACGCTGTGCAGCTATCGAAATAACTCGCTCCTGTTATAAGAGAAGTTGGTAAACCTGCTGCATTACACAAATTTTCGTCTTCATTCCCTTTACTTGGCGTTGGTCCCATGCCCACGATTCCATTTTCCGCATGAAACATAACATTTATATCGTCAGGCAAATGATTTGGTACAAGCGATGGTATGCCAATACCTAAATTTACAATCATACCATTTTGTATTTCTTTCGCCGCACGCCTAGCAATCTTATCCCTCACTTCTACGCCCATACCCATTTCCAGTTCACTCCTTCCGACGGTACAATATAATTTACGAAAACACCTGGAACGACAATTTCCTCTGGATCTAAACTTCCAAGCGGGACTATTTCTTCCGCTTCTACAATTGTTATATCCCCAGCCATCGCTACGTGAGGATTCATATTTCGTGCACTTTTGTCAAATACAAGGTTACCAAACGGATCTGCCTTTTTTGCATATACAATTGAAACTTCAGCAGTTAATGCTGTTTCAACTAAGTAGGTCTTACCATTCATTTCAACTGTTCGTTTTCCCTCTTCCACAATCGTATCAACACCAACATCAACTAAAACACCACCAAGACCAACGCCACCAGCGCGAATGCGCTCTGCTAATGTTCCCTGCGGAGAAAACTCAATTTGTAATCTTCCCTCGTTTAGTTGCCTTCCTGCATTTGGATTGGAGCCAATGTGAGAAGTAATTATTGATTTAACTCTTTCATTTGTAACAAGACGACCGATACCTACATCAGGAAATCCAGTGTCATTTCCAATCAAATTTAAATTTGTAACGCCTTTTTCTAAAATTGCCTGTATTAAAGATGGAGGGGATCCAATCCCTCCAAATCCCCCAAACATTAATGTCATATCATCATGGAACAAAGAAATTACTTCCTCAATTTCTTTTAATTTACCGAATGTATTTGTAATAGTTGTCATGCGATACTATGCCCTCCTTTTTGCATCATCTCTTCCACACTTTTAGAGAAAATTGAAAGTAATTCATCTAACTCGGAATATGTAGTTGTCATTGGCGGTGCTACAAGCAGCGCACTATCTTCTTTTCCTGCTTGCCCTGAAACTGCTTGATATAAAAGCAGGCCGTTTTTAGCTGCAACTGAAATAAGCTCCGACGCTTTTGTAAACGGTTGCAATTCTACTCCGATTAGCAACCCTTTTCCGCGCACATCAGCAATGATTGTCGATTGTTGTTGAACTTTCTGTAAGCCTTTTATTAAATACTCTCCCTTTTCTGCTGTTTTCTCAGGAAGATTATGTTTCTCCATATATTCAATAACAGCTAAAGCCGTTGCTGCAGACAATGGATTTGCACTTAACGTATGACCGCTCATTACTGAACGTGATCCACGTAATATTGGTTCCATAACACGATCACTTACAACTGTCGCTGCCATCGGTGTATATCCCGCTCCTAACCCTTTACCAAGTGTCATAATATCCGGCTCTACGCCCCAATGCTCCATCGCAAACCATGCTCCAGTACGACCAAGCCCAGTCATTACTTCATCCGCAATAAATAAAATATCGTAATGATTACAAATATCTTTAATGACTTTATAATAGTCTTTCGGCGGAACAACCGCGCCTCCAGCTGCTCCGATAATCGGCTCAGCAATAAAAGCAGCAATATGCTCTGCACCAATTCTTTCAATTGATCTTTCTAGTTCAGTCGCACATGCCAGCTGACAAGTTGGATATACCTTTTGAACAGGACATCTGAAACAATATGGAGCTGGTATAGTCGGATAATCTTCCAAAATAGATACGAAACGTTGTCTACGTAGTGGATGCCCAGACATTGATAAAGCACCCATCGTAATACCGTGATAACTCATCCATCTTGATAAAATTTTATGTTTCCCTTGAATACCTCGCTCTTGAAAATGCTGAATTGCAATTTTCATAGCTGTTTCATTCGCTTCCGTACCACTATTTACAAAAAAACTCCAGTTCAAATCTCCTACACTTAAATCACTTAACTTCTTCGCTAATTTTTCAGCTGGTTCACTCGTAAACTGTGATCTATAAACGAAAGCAATCTCCTCAGCTTGCTTTTTAATAACGTCTGCAATCTCCTTTACGCCATGCCCAATACCTGCCGTAATTGCTCCTGACGAACCATCAAAATATTTATTGCCATTTTGATCATACAAATAAACACCTTTTCCATGTGAAATCATTGGATACGGCTGACCAACAAGTGGTTTAATTAAGTAATCGCGCATAGCGCTCCCCCATTTCTCCAATTTGTATATATATGAAGAAAATTGACGTTTCTTTCATAAAAAAGAATCCTCTGCAAAAGCAGTGAATTTATCAAAAAACTATTATAAAATATACAAATGAGTGCTTAAAAAATTTTATAAAACAGAAAATTCAGAACTAAAAAACCGAAGACCAACCCTTTTCTATACGCCCAAATGACCCTCCTTTTTATATGAAATGACTGCATCACCAAATGTTTTTATAGCATAATGCCAGCTGTCCTTAAATACCGACATTCTGTACACTTCGACGGAACTCCCGTTAAACTCCTTCCTATTATCCTACTTTAAATTGCATATTTTAAAACAAATTTCGACACCCACCTTACTAATCAATTCAGATTCCTATTCATTATGTAAACTTTTCATTTTTAAACTATAAAAAAAGAACCGATTAACCACACTAATCAGTTCGTCATGACGCTCTCTTATGGGTTAATACTGTCAATTGCTAAAATAAATAGAAAAATGAAGTTTACAAACTCATCCTACAGTCTATAACACAAAACCTTTTCATAACTTCATTCACAATTACTATCGGGATATCCCTATCCCGAAGTGGCACTCCTTTCCTCAGATTCAAAGTATCTTTCCTTTATAATTTATGTAGGACAATTATCACTTTGTATGTGTATTTGCCTATAATTAAAAAAATCCCTAGTTTTCTAGCGATTTTTGGACATGTATTCAATATGTTAATTGAAATGCACTTTCAATTTGGCATTTATTTTACTTTCGTACAGTCATATGTACTGCTTTACTCTGTGAAATTCTCGTAAGCACCAACACCTCTTTATGAAAACATATTTGTTGTCACTTTTTAATTTTCCCTTTATAAAATCATTTTTTTTGCATAACCGCTTTCTTGCTTCGCATATAGTTTTAATGATGACAAAGGAGGAATGTTCATGTCTCAATCTGAAATCGAAAAATATGGACAAGAAGTTACGCAATACGAACAGCTCGCACGTTACTATCAGTTTCGTAACCCTAAAAAATATATAGAATTATATATGAAATATTACGATGCACTATCAAAACTTGTACAGGCGTATGAAACAAGAGACTCACAAGAAGCTGCTTTACCATCACATATAAGAATTTTTCATGCCGATCCAAATATACCGGCGGTTGACATTTTAGTAAACGGACAAAAGGTTATTAAAAATATTTCATTTAAGCAATTCAGCCCTTATTTATCATTAGTGCAAGGTAAATACCGTATAGATATTGTTCCTGTCGGAAATGAAACTCCAATCTTTTCAGCGTTGGTACCAATAATGGGAAATCATACTTATACTCTTGCTGCAATAAATAGTGATAATCACCTACAATTACAACCTATACTTGATAATACACATTTACCAGCTGGTCAAGCAAAAATACGCTTTGCACATTTCTCTCCAGATACCCCTGTTGTAAATGTAGATTTAAAAGATGGAGATCATTTATTTGAAAATGTACTCTTTAAACAAATAACCGATTTTTTGCAAGTTAGCCCTGGTACAGCAGATATTGAAATTTCACTCGCAGATAATAAAAACGTTTTATTGACTATACCGAAATTCAATGTTGAACCAAATGTTATTTATACAATTTCAATAGTAGGTTATTCAACTAAAGATCCTAAATTAGAAGCCGTTATACTCACAAATTAAAACAGTCTACACCATTCATTTGGTGTAGACTGTTTATTTTTGAAATGCAATTTGAAATTCTGTCCAATCGTTATCTGATCGACACATAATGGATCCATTATGTTTTTCCACAATTTGTTTACATACAAATAATCCAATACCAGTTCCTAACTTTTTAGTAGTTACAAATGGTTCAAAAATCGTTTCTACATTTTCAGCTGGAATCATTGGTCCATTATTTTTTATCACAATTCGAATAGCTTGATCTTCTTCAAATACATCAATGATAATTTTTCGTTCTTCTTTCATTGATTCAAGAGCATCAATTGAATTCATTAATATGTTTAAAAATACTTGTCTCACTTCACTCCGATAACCAACAAGCGGAATTGGATACGGTAAATTCTTTTCAATCAAAACATTCGCATTGACCAAACTCGGATATAAGAATTGTATAATGTCTTGAAACAAGTCATTAAGCCAAAACCGTTCCGATTCATTCCACATTTCTTTTTTTGATACGAGTAAAAATTGCGAAATACGAAAATTTAATTGATCTAATTCATGCGAAATAATATCTAAATACGATAAACTCGGATGATCTGCCTTTAATAATTTGACAAACCCCATAATGGAAGTAAGCGGATTACGAAATTCATGTACAAAACTAGCTGACATTTGTCCTAAAATCGTCAGTCTTTCTTTATGTGTTTCGTTAATATATTGCTGTTTTTCCTCTAAATTCTTCGATATAATTTCCGAGTATTTTAAAACGGTATAATAAATTAATTTGTCAAAACAAGTATGTATTTTTGCCATAATTGGTTTCAATTCACGAGCGCTAACATCTAATTCACACATCGCTTCGAAAAGTTCATTTCTTCCCACGTTTGCGTTATAAACAAAATCTCCAATATTCGCATCTGCTCCAGCACGTTCAATAGCAATTTTCTCACATAACGGTTGAAGATAATTTATATCTTTATCTTCCATAGTAAGTTCGATAATTAACTCTAGTAAATCCTCTCCATTTTGAACTACTTCTAGTTTAAATGGATCTTTTTCGGAAATTATCATTTTGTTTTTCCAGTTCTCTACGAATTGGTGCCTATTGTTTTTCAAGTGTGAACAAAATATTTCTTTAATATCCTTATCGATTGGAAAAACCTCCATTCCCTCCATTTCCATACGACGAATACCCTTTATATTTTGAATATTAACACAAAAAATACGATTCGTTAATAGATTTTTGTCACATTTTGTTAATTTCTGTTGATAAAATTATTTTTTCTTTCTTATTTAACTAATTGTATGCAAATCCCCTTTTTCCTTCACATATTTTCATTATTTCCGTAGTCAAAACGACTTTTTTTGCATCATTTTTAATTCTTGCGTACAATAGAAAATGAAAGGTGTGAAAAATATGGTAAATAAAAATGTGGAAGATTATCTCCAAGAAGGCATTTACGGCCAAAAGCAAAACAAACCAGAAGAACGTAATATGTATTTAACTACATTACGTGAGCGTGTGGAAATCGCTTTAACGATCGGTCAAGTAATGCAAAGTAATGTATACTCTGAAGTGGCGGGTAGCATGCGCCCTTCTCAATCATTACAACTCCTCCTAAATGGTGGCATTGCTTACCCACATTTATCAAAATACATTAAATTAGCAAACGAAAAAAATGTTCCTTTTACAATTGTTCAAAATAAAGATACAAAAACACCAATCGGTTTAGTATTAACTCATGCTACTGCTGTAGATAAAGAACAAATTTATGTAGAAGATACTATTTTCAAACAAGAAATGAAGTAAAAGTTACACTTAATTAAATAGTTACTAGAAGCGTAAAAAACGAGTATGGAATCGTAAACATTTCCTACTCGTTTTTTAGTGCAAGTTTTAAGTTTTTCTATTTTATTTTTTAATACATACTAATTTCATTTCTGTCATTTCTTCTATTGCATATTTAATTCCTTCACGCCCCGTACCACTTTCTTTCACACCACCATAAGGCATATGATCTACTCTGAACGTTGGGATATCATTAATCATGACACCACCAACCTCTAGCTCATCAATTGCACGCATTGCTTTAAATAAATTATTTGTGAATACACCTGCCTGTAAGCCGTAACGCGAATTATTTACTTGTTCAATCGCTTCATCAAATTCTTTAAATGTATTTACTGTCATGAGTGGACCGAATACTTCTTGGCACTGCACAGATACATGATCTGGAACATTTGTTAATACAGTCGGTTCAAAAATTCTTGCATCCCGCTTCTTACCACCGCATAAAACAGTTGCTCCTTCCTTAATTGCTTCTTGAACCCACATATCAATTCGCTCTACATCTCTTTTTGAAATTAAAGCTGATACATCCGTTTCCTCAAGCAGTGGATCACCAACAACAACTGATTCCATCGCTTTCTTTAGCTTCGAAAGAAATTCATGCATTTTCGTTTCATGTACAAAAACACGTTGTACTGAAATACAAACTTGCCCATTATTAACAAATGCTCCCCATTTTACACATTCAATTATTTCATCTGTTAACTCTACATCTTCATCAATGATAACAGCAGCATTTGAGCCTAGTTCTAACGTAACTCGTTTTAGCCCAGCCTTTTGTTTTATTCCGATTCCAACTTTTGGACTTCCGGTAAAAGTAATAGAAGCAACGTAATCATTTTTGACGATTGCCTCACCAACCGTGGAGCCAGGACCAGAAATGATATTTAAAGCTCCATTTGGCAATCCTGCCTCTTCAAATAACTCAACTAATGCATAAGATGATAATGGCGTTTGATCAGCTGGCTTTAATACAACTGTATTTCCGGCAGCGATTGCTGGTCCAACTTTATGCGCTACTAAATTTAATGGGAAATTAAATGGTGTAATAGCCCCTATAACCCCAATCGGCTTTCGGATTGTATATGCAATACGCCCATCTGCACCAGGTGCGGCGTCTAATGGCAATGTCTCACCATATATACGCTTCGCTTCTTCAGCTGCAAATTTGTATGTTTGAACAGTACGATCTACTTCTCCCCTTGCAGCACGTATTGGTTTTGCAGCTTCTTTTGCAATAATCTCTGCAAATTCTTCTCTTCTTTCATCCATTTTTTGTGCAACTTTCTCTAAAATAGTCGCACGATCATATGCAGATAATGTATTCATTTTTGTCATTGCATTTTTTGCAGCGGTAACAGCCTCTTTTACATCTTCTTCCGTGCCTTGTGCAATTTCCGCTAATGTTTCTTCAGAATATGGTGCATATAATGGTTTATACGTGTTTACAGATTTCCAATCTCCATTTATATATAAATGCTTTTTCATACTTCTTCTCCTTCCAAATATATGTATACAACAATACTTCACCTAGTGAAAGGTTTGACTTATGTCATTGTATCATAGCCCTTATCCCTCAAAAAACATTATGCTCAAAAAAACTCTGCTATATAGCAGAGTTTACGAGCTAATTTGCTCTTGTAACGAAATTTGTTTTTCATCTTCTAAAATAACAATCGATTCTACTATCCTTGTAACTTCTAATCTTTTTATATAATGTCCATCTAATTCTTTCACACAAAACTTATAATTTTCAATTTCAATGGAATCCTCTTCAGCAATCTCTATATTCTTCGTTAAAATCCAACCACCGATTGTATCAACACCATCATCATCAATCCCTAAACCAAATAACATATTCACTTCACTAACAAGTACTTTTCCCTCTAGTATCGTCTTCGTTTCACTAACCTTTTGAATTTCTGGCTGCTCATCCGTATCAAACTCATCCTGAATATCTCCAACAATTTCTTCCAGAATATCTTCAACAGTAACAAGTCCAGATGTTCCACCATATTCATCTATCAATATAGCAATATGCGTTCTTTCTTTTTGCATTTTTAAAAACAAATCATGAATTGGAATAGAATCGATAACTAAAATAATTGGTCTCATATATTGCTCTACTGTCTTCTTATTAACAGCTTTATGTTGTACAAATTCAGTAAAAATATCTTTAAAATTCACAAAACCTATTACGTGGTCTTTGTCGCCATCAACAACTGGATACCTTGTATATTTTTCACGAGACATTTTTTGCAAAGCTTCTTCAGCAGGCATCTCTTTACTTATAATATTCATTTCAGTTCGAGGTACCATTATTTCTTTTGCAATGCGATCATCAAATTCAAAAATTTTATTCACATATTTATATTCAGATTGATTAATCTCACCATTTTTATAACTTTCTGAAACTAACAACCGTAATTCTTCTTCTGAATGAACCTCATCATGTCCCTTCGGCGGTTTCAGCCCTAGCAGCTTCGTAATGATTCGAGCTGAACCATTTAATAGCCAAATGAATGGGAATGCAATACGATAAAAGAAAATTAACGGCTTAGAAACAAGTAAACTCACTTGTTCAGATTTTTGAATTGCAAATGTTTTTGGGGCCAATTCACCTATTACAACATGTAAAAAAGTAATTAACAAAAACACTAAAATTACAGCAAAAATGTCTGCTAGTTGAGTAGAGATATTCCAATTTGCAAAAAGCGTATCAAACATTTGCTTTAACGCAGGTTTACCAAACCACCCAATTCCTAAAGCTGTAACAGTAATTCCCAGCTGACAAGCAGATAAATATTCGTCTAAGTTTGTAATGACTGTTTTGACCGATGTTGCACGATTATTTCCTTCTGCAATTAAATAGTCAATTCGTGAACTTCTCACTTTAACAATTGCAAATTCTGCTGCAACGAAAAATGCCGTTAAAGCAATTAAAACAATCACTATACTTATACTATATATGTCCAAATACTTTTCCTTACTTACTTTGTAAGCAAGGAAGCCACCTCCTACTTAATTTTATTCAAGTGAAGTAAGCATTCTAATACTCTAACAAAATTCTACATTAGCAACCACCTTTTTATATATTATATGCATACATAAAAAAGATATTTATCATTATGATAATCTAATTCATTTACACTCGTCAAATTATTCTAAATGTTACGATAAAACATTTTTATTTAAACGAACTATTCTTCTCAACTCAATTTCGTGAAAAAACACTTTCTTTGCCGATTCCACACTTCTTTTGTCGCACTAGAAGGGAACTTACTTCATAGCTCGAAATCATTCAACAGGATATATATAGGAGGGATTATTTTGGAATATAAAACACCATTTATCGCAAAGAAATTAGGTGTTAGCCCAAAGGCTGTTGTCCGGATCGCACAACAATTAAATCTTACGATAGAGAAAAACAAATATGGCCACTTTATTTTCACACAAGAGGATGTCGATCAAATGTTAGAACACCATCGATTTCAAATAGAGCAATCTCAAAATTCTCAATCTACTCAAAAGGCTTCCTCAAATGAAGTTGAGGAATTAAAAACTCAAGTTAATACAATTGTTCAAAACATATTACCCAATGATTTTGAGCAATTAGCTGATCAATTAAACACTATTACGAGAAGACTTGATCGAATGGAAGAACAAATGCAAGATAAGGCAAATGATGTCGTCACGTACCAACTTTTACAACACCGTCGTGAAATGGAGGAAATGTTAGAGCGAATTCAAAAGTTAGAAGCTGCCCTAACGAAAGAAGAACCCATTTATATTACTCCTGATTCAAAACCAACATATGAACGAGAAAAGAAACCGAAGCGCCGCAAAATGATTTTTAGTATATTTGGATTATAATTTTTAGACCCTTATTAAAATAATAAGGGTCTTTTTTAATGAAGAGTTATATCCTATACAAATATTATTCTCTTTATTATACATATTCACTTCGCTTTATTTCGTTAACATAATATTTTTACTGTATTCTGCAATTAATGCCTGTGCATGAGCATTCCCTTGAATCACATCACGAAATTCTTTTAAAGAATACAAATGCGTAACCCCTTTTCGAGCATGAATTCTTACTGGTACACCTTGTAAAGTATCATGAAACTGAAATGGATTATCTATTGGCTCAATTGGAAAACCAAGTGTAAGTAAATACATATACATTCTTTTTGTTACTGCTGCAATGTACCATTCAGCTTTTGTTTCTAACGCATGTATAAATAAAATAGCTGTTAGCCTTTTGAAATGTCCTCTCCCACGAGACGTTTTCGAAATACTTAACTTGCCTATTTCATATACATTCTTCAAATCTTTTACTAAATCATTTTTAGAAAACGGATAGAAAAACTCAGAATTTGATTGTTCAGGTACCGTATACTTAATACATTCCACTGTACCAATAGGATGTTCATCTTCTATTAATAAAAATCGTGATGGATTTAAATTACGTTCTACGAACATTAAGTTTCTTTCTTCACAAAAATCTCCCCATAGTTGCTCGAACCCAAAATGTTCTTCCTTTGTTTGAACACGCTGGAACATATTTAACCGCCTTTCCCATCGTCGCTCTGTTTTTGATAACGCTTTCACTATCTATCATATAAGAACAAATCTTCGTATGCAACTAAAAATATTTATGACTTATTATATTCTGCAAAATGAATTAGATTCCAATTTAATCGACTTTTATCCCGCGCTCACATTCCTTTTAATAACACATTTGTATCACTTTTCAAATCTAAATTACATTATGTTTCTTTCCATTCAGCATATAATTCTTCTTAATCTAAAGAAATCCTTTATGAAAAAGGATTTCTTTTACTTCTTAATGCTTTTTAACCATTTTTCAAAAATTTGTACCATCCCATGTTTTCCAGCTAATTTCTCTTCCCCTTGTTTCGTCTTATATGGATATAACTGCAAGAAAACACCGCATCCAGACTCAATTTTTTTACTATGCATATGGCTTCCTGGATATACACAAATGACTTCATAAATTGACCTTCGATAATAGACTCGCTTTCCATCCTGTTCTTCTACATACTTTATAGACCAGTACTTATACATTTGCTCAGTTGCTTTCGTATTTCCGACGTGCTGAAAAATATTGTACATTGGACTATACTTCACTTCAATAATAATAGAAGATTTATATACGTATTTCCCATCTTCTTTTACATAACAGTCTAAGCGAATATCTGGCTTCTTCGTATCCTCACCATTGTAAAAATTACTACCTTTACTTAATGCAATAAGAGGATGTGTTTCAATTAAGTCATTAAATGCAACATGCACCTTTATATCATCTCGTTCTAAAACTACTGTCGTTCCATCTTGTAATCCATCTACATAAAAATGTTCTTGTATTTGTTCACGGATAGAGTTTCTAGCTTCAAAACCAATTTGCTCTAAAATTGAAATAACGATAAAAAAAGCGTAATATTCATACACTAAAAACGTTGGCTTATAAACAAATAATAACGATGGAGATTGATCCGTATATTGCGGGAGTACTTCTAAATGATGTAGTAATTGTTGATGTGGTATCGGTAAATCATGTAAGTTCATGTTACTTGTTTCAGTAACTTCCCTCCAAAACGAAGAATGCATTAACATTTGAAAGTATTGTACATTTTCACGCACAATATGCGCCAATATTTTATATTCTTGTATTTTCATTGAGCTCTTTCGTAAATCGGCTTCTTTTAGTAAATGTATATTTTTATATTTTTGCTTCTCTCTATCAGTTACCGATCCATTACGCTCAATTGTTTGTATAATCGTTTTTACGGCTTGAAACTCTTCTGATTTTTTCTTTTTTTCTCTTTCTAAGATTTCAATTGTTTGACGTAAAAAACTTTTTGCTTCAATTAAATAATGATAAAATTGCATCGCTTTATATTTAAGAAATGCATTTTCCTTACTATTTTTTTGTTCCATAAACTTACGATTATAATGTTTGGCATAAGGTTTTCGTTCTGCCACTATAGTTCCTTTTCTTGTTGGCCTTCGCTCTTTTCCTTCCCATTTATATTCATTTATAAATTTTGAGCTTGATTCTATTTTCTTAAAGATTTGCTTTATCATTTTCATTTTTTGGGGTAACTTTCTAAGTAACACTAAATAAGAAGAATCCTCAATATCGCTAAGTGCAGAGAAGGTCTTTTTATAGTAACCTCTATCCAAAATCAACTCATTTAAAATTGACTTCACATAGTCTTGAATCATTTCAAATTGATCATCAAAAAAGTTTTTCGGTACGATTTGAAATGCGCCATAATACGTTGTATCTTCTATACGCACTTCAAAATGGTATAAACCACAGCGCCATGGATAAAAGAATTCTGTTTTCCCATGTTCATATATTAATACTCTTTGTT
Source organism: Bacillus sp. JAS24-2 (assembly GCF_008274905.1). Classification (NCBI taxonomy): domain Bacteria; kingdom Bacillati; phylum Bacillota; class Bacilli; order Caryophanales; family Bacillaceae; genus Bacillus; species Bacillus sp. JAS24-2. The sequence goes on along the minus strand of NZ_CP031068.1, from coordinate 2,055,623 downwards.
TTTTTTCATTTATTTCATATTGAGCCTCTTTTATATTTTTCTGTCCCTCATATACTTTATTCCATATAAAAGTAATATTCATTGGAATTTCATAATTGTACTGCAATCTTATTGGTTTTAATTCTTGTACTTTATAAATACATTGAACTAATGCTGTAGTAGATGTACAAAGACGATTTAATAAAATATAATCTCCTTTCCCCTCATTTCCAATGATTAACTTTAATACAAAAGGGAGCGTTTCATTCGTATCAACGATTTTTGTTTCGTAACGCCCTTCATTTTGCATATCCATACAGCTCCAGTTCTCTACGTTTTTCTCGTATATATGCTAAAGAGTGTTCAAATGTAGATACTCTGTTTGCAAGTGCAGATTGCAAAAGAGGTACTAAGGTCGCTCCCCTTTTTGCTTCTTCAGAAAGTAAAGGCCCAACCATCATTTCGGTCCCTCTGATTTTCGTCAATACACGCTGCTTTATTTGTAAATCAAACCCCTCTTCTCTACTGATCATATAGGTATGATTATTTTGGAACGGTATGTTTTGCAAATAAGTCGCAATTGCATTTGCACATCGGAAAGAAATTCCCTTAGACGCGTCATGTGATGACAATACGACATGCAACTTATCTAATAGCTCTAATTCTTCTTCAGAAAACACTTCAATCATCGCTTTATTTCTCATCCAATTTATCCGAAATTCTCCCGCTGTTACTTTCAAAGGTGGATGTAATACGACTTTCCCCTGTTCCATGTCCATCTCACAAAACGGAATTTTCTGTAACGTTATTAGGTTCGTTCGATCTAATAATCGATCAGAGAGCTCTTTTGTTGTTTCATCAAAATTCACAGTACCTACAAATATAATATTTTCTCCAATTTCAATTGTTGATGGAATTGAATTCTCTATATCCTGTACACCCTCATACAAGTTTAAAATACGATTTTTTGTTTCAAGTTCAAGAACAGATAGAAACGGAGTAAACCAATGCTCAATATGAGACATGTTCATTTCATCAAAAACGATTATATACAGTTGATTTGGATTTTCTTTCGCCTTCATTAACGTCCTAACTAACTTCGTTTCACTTTCAATAAAAGTACCATTTGGATGAAGGTAACCAAGTAAATCATGTGGTTCTTGATACGATGGCGAAATCGGAATCCAAACCAACTCTTCCCCATACTGTAACCCTAATGCTTCTGCATAAGTTTGCACAAACCGTGATTTCCCAACGCCCGGTATACCACCAAGAATCGTTAACATATTTGTTTTTACACTTATATGGAAATTATAAATATCCGTTTCATCCAAATATAACCCTTTATTATGCACCATACTTTGTACATACTGTAAAAAAGACGATTCACGCTCATCCCATTCCCATTCATCTTTTTGTACTTTTATATCCTCTACTTCAACTAGCTTACCTTCTTCATGCATTCGTTTTTTTAATTGCTCATACACATAATCACTTACAAAATATAATTGATCTTCTACCGCTATTTCTACATACTTCGTCCAGTCACTGCAGTTTATATATTTACACTCACGTTTCTGTTCAAAATAGGCGATTGAGCTAATTGATGACTTTAGGGATATGTTTCCGTAAAGTCTTCCATCGTGCCACAATAATTCGGGAGGCTCAAAGTCTTTCGGAAATTTTGGCATAAGAAATGATAAATAACCGTTGCTAAGTTTTCGTTCTAAAGATTCTCTTTTTTTATTATTTGTAACTTTAGGTGCCGGAATCATTTTATAGCTGCTTGCTATTTCTTTCGGTTCTTCTGTACATATTAACTCCACGTATACATTTCCTCTTTCATAATAAAGACGAAACATTACTAGTTGCTTTTCTAATTTCCTCTTCTTTAATTCCGAAAAGATTTTTTCATTCTTTTTATTGCTACATAACCCTTCAAATACATATGGTTCATTTGTAAATTGTTCCTGTAAAGTGAATGGTATTGGCGATAAGCATTGTACAAAGAAATTCTCTCCACTCTTCTCTTTCTCAGCTTTTGTAAATTTCCCTAAAAATCTCATATAGTACATTCGTTTTATAAAACTTGGCTGAAGAGCTTTATGTAATTTCACCTTAGTCACCTTCTTTTTTCATACTATTCTTAGTGTATGAAAGAAACGAAAAACTAGAAATAAAAAACCTGACGTTATCCGCCAGGTTCAAAATAAAAACTTATATTAATGAGAAGGAAATGCTTTTTTCTCCTGTAAAATTGCATTATGAGCAATTTTCATTTTCGCAAGTACGTAACGTAATCGATCTTCAGCGTTTTCATCTTTACTTATTTGTAATTCCGCCAAATTTTCAACAGAACTTGCTAAATTTTCAATGACTCCTCTTAGTTCAGGATGATGATTAAAAAAAGATTCTTGCACTAATACTTTCCTTAACTCACTAGCTAAATCAATTATTCTAGACAACTGTTCTTTTTCTTCCATTCTCATCCCTCCTGAATATCTTATGTAGTAAATATTCTCTAAACAAAGAAAAAAGCCCTTTAAATGAAAAGGACTTTTTACATTTTTATATTTCCAGTTAATAACATATATATGGATGTGATAGCCGCAACAATAATTGCCCACATCACATACTTCTCTGCACCTACAAAGCAACGGTTCCCTTGTTCTTTTCTTGCAAATGTGTAAACAATAATTCCAATTCCATACACAATTGAAACGAGTAGTAAATTCTTTAAACCAGCTGCATAAAGAAGCCATACAGAGTAAATAGAAGCAATTAAAGCTAACGCTCCGTTTTTTAATTTAGCGTCTTTTAGCTCGTTTGTAATGACTAATTTAAATTGGAATAACGCTGATAATAAATATGGTAATAAAATTGATGTTGAGGCAATGAAATACATAATTTGATATGTTGATTCCGAAAACAAAACGATGATAAATATAGTTTGGGCAACACCATTTGAAATCCATAATGCCATGTGCGGTGTTTGCTTTTTATTTGTTTTCGTAAAGACTTTCGGAAATACGCCATCTTTTCCTGCCACATGAGAAATTTCAGAAACAAGTAAAAACCAACCAATTAATGTACCGACAAGTGAAGCAACTAATCCGATGTTAATCGCAACTGCACCCCATGGACCAACAACGTGCTCTAATACATGCCCCATTGAAGGGGTTTCTAACACAGAAAGTTCGCCTCTTGTCATAGCTCCCATTGACAGGACAGAAATTAAAATATAAATGGACATTACTAAAATAAGTCCCAATACTGTTGCCTTTCCAACATCTCGACTATTCTTCGCTCTTCCAGATAATACAACTGCTCCTTCAACTCCAATGAAAACCCAAAGTGTTACAAGCATTGTATTTTTCACTTGACCAAGTATAGCGGAAAGTGAGATCGTTCCTTCTCCCCAAAAATCATGTGTAAATGTGTCCCAGCGAAAGGCTGTTACCATTACAACAATAAATAAAACGATTGGAACTAACTTCCCTATTGTTGCGATCACATTCATAATAGAAGCTTCACGAATTCCAAATAAAATTAAAAAATGAAGTGTCCATAATAAAAGTGATGCCCCAACGATAGACGCAACATTATTTCCTCCTTTGAAAATTGGAAAGAAATAACCTAATGTACTAAACAGTAACATAATTGTTGCGACATTACCTAAGATTCCTGCTAGCCAATATCCCCAAGCACTATTAAATCCAATATATTCACCGAAACCAGCACGTGCATAACTATAAATTCCACCTTCAAGTTCCGGTTTTTGTCTTGCTAACGTTTGATATACGAGCGCAAGTGGAATCATTCCCATCGCTGTAATACACCAGCCAATTATTATTGCACCACTGTTTGCTCCTACTGCTAAATCATGCGGTAAACTAAAAACACCGCCACCAACCATTGTTCCAACTACTAATGCGATTAATGGAAAAAATCCTAACTTCTTTTCTATTTGTACCACCCCATCTGTCATTCTAGGTGTTATGTTCGTTCAACTATTAAAGTCACCTTTTTCTCTAATAGACGTTTCTCTTATATTTTTTCAGGAAAACATTACTTATTCTAAAAGAAAATGAGCAAAAATGGAATACTTTTTTGAAAAAATGTATAAGTATGCACAAAAAAACCGCTCATTTTGTAATGAACGGCCATTTCAAACATATAAATTTGTATATTTCTTGTAAATTTAACGAAGTAACTTCTCTTTTTGTAAAAATTGTTTTGCGACTTCTTCACTACTTTTACCATTTACGTTAACTTCATAATTCATTTTTCGCATTTCTTCATCTGTAATCTTTCCAGATAATTTATTTAATACCTTTTCAAGTTCAGGATATTTCTGTAACGTTTCTTTTCTTAATAATGGTGCTCCTTGATAAGGTGGGAATAACCCTTTATCATCTTTTAGCACTTTCAGTCCGTATTGCTCCAATTCACTATCTGTTGAATATGCATCAATTACGTTAACATCTCCAGATTCAATTGCGCTATAACGCAGCTTCGGCTCCATCGTTTTAACATTCGAGAACTTATAGTTATATAATTTTTGCATTCCTTTATAACCATCTTCACGATCAGCAAATTCCAATGTAAATCCTACTTTGGCTTCCTGCGCAACATTCCCTAAATCAGAAATTGTATTTATATTCTTTTGATCTGCTATTTTTTTCGGCATAGCTAGTGCATATGTATTGTTATACTCCATTGGCTTCAACATAATCATATTATATTTCTTTTCCATTCCAATGCGAGCCTGCTCATATACTTCATCACGATTTGTACTCTTTGGTTCTTCTTTCACGAAAGTAGATAAAGCTGTTCCTGAAAATTCTGGGTATATATCTACTTCTCCTGATTTCAACGCTTCAAATACAAATGCTGTTTTCCCAAGACCTGGTTTTAATTGTACGTGTAAATCTGTATCTTGTTCAATAAGCTGCTTATACATTTGAATTAAAATTTCAGGTTCTGATCCAAGTTTGCCCGCAATAACAATATCTTTCTTTTCTGTACTCCAAAGAAATGGAGAAGCAATCATTATACAAACAATACATATCGTCAATATAACACGCTTAGAAGAGCGTTTCGGTCGTTCAAGTATGCGAAGTACTATATCAAAGAATAAAGCGAGTAACGCGGCTGGTACGGCCCCTAAAATGATAAGCGCATGATCATTTCGATCTATACCTAATAGTATAAGCTTACCGAGCCCACCTGCACCAATGAGAGCTGCTAATGTAGCCGTTCCAACAATTAATACCATCGCTGTACGAATACCAGTCATAATGATAGGCAATGCAAGAGGAAGTTCTACCTTCCACAATCTTCTCCAACTATTCATCCCCATAGCTTTCGCGGCTTCTATTAAAGATTCATCTAATTCCCTTATTCCTGTATATGTATTTCGTAAAATAGGTAATAGTGCATACACAACTAATGCGATAATCGCTGGAAGTTTTCCGATTCCTACTAATGGAATTAATAGTCCGAGTAATGCAAGTGATGGCACTGTCTGCATTACTGCAGAAGTTCCTATTATAAATTCAGCCATTCGTTCTTTTCTTGTTAATAAGATGCCAAGTGGCACCGCTATAATTACTGCAAAAAATAATGAAATAAGTGATATTTGTAAATGCTCACTTAATGCAGTTAGTAATTCTATTTTTCGTTCTTGGAACGTTTGTATAAAATTAGTCACTGTTTAGCCTCTTTCCTTCATTTGTTCAACAATGTAATTGACAATGTGACGACTTGTTAACGCTCCAATATATTGACCGTTTTTTTCAACTGGAACGACCTCCTCATCACGCACACGAACTAACGCTTCTTGTAAAGAAGAATGTAATGATAGCGCCTGCCCTTCTAATTGCACACTTTGATCAAGTGGCAATACATCTGCTATACTTTTCCCCTGATACCAAGTTCGCCCACGATTTCCAATGAATTCCTCTACAAATTCATTTTTCGGATTATGTATAATTCCTTCTGGTGTATCTAGTTGAACAACTTTTCCTTCTTTCATAATACAAATGCGATCTCCAAGTGATAATGCTTCTTGCATATCATGTGTTACGAATACGATTGTTTTTTGAATCTTTTTTTGCAACTGTACAATATCCTTCTGAAGCTGTTCCCTACTTAATGGATCTAACGCACTAAATGGTTCATCCATAAGAACGATTTTCGGGTTTGCAGCTAATGCTCGCACGACACCGACACGTTGTTTTTGTCCTCCTGACAATTCATCAGGCATACGATTTCGATAAATATCCGGATCTAATCCAACCATATGTAACAAGTCATCGACGCGTGCTTTAATTTCTTTTTTGCTCCATTGCCTCATTTCAGGAACAACTGCAATATTTTCAGCAATTGTCATATGAGGAAACAAAGCAATCTGTTGCAACACGTATCCTATATCCCAACGTAATTCGTTTATATTATATTGTTGAATATCTTTTCCATCGATTAAAATCGATCCTTCAGTCGTTTCGATTAAACGATTAATCATCTTCATTGTCGTTGTTTTCCCGCAACCACTCGGACCGATGAGAACAAAAAATTCTCCCTTTTTAATTTCTAAATGCAATGAATCCACTGCTTTCGTGCCATCTTCATACGATTTTGACACATGATTAAATTGAATCACAAATACAACTCCTTTACTGTTGTTTCCTTTATTTTGATGGAATATGGCATTCATTTCAAATGATACGCTTTTAAATTAAAAAAGAGCTCACATTTGAGCTCTAACGGTCGAACAATATTGTTTTCATAATAGCAGCATATTCGCGAACATACATTTTTCTCTTAGAACGAATTGGTGTTTCAGCAGCTAGTGCCTCCATCTTCATGCCTAAACGCTTTGCAATTATTTTCGTTCGATATAAATGATACGTATTACTTACAACTACCGCATGTTTCACATTATATAAATCCATACTAAACTTTAAGTTTTCATACGTATTTGTAGATTGATCTTCTATTAAAATACGACTCTCATCTATACCGTGTACCATTAAATAGTTTCTCATGCTGTGAGCTTCCGGTATATCTTCATCTTCTCCTTGACCACCTGAAACAATTACTTTCGCTTCAGGATGGGAAAATAAATATTCCAACGCTACATCCAAACGATTTTGAAGAGATAAAGACGGTCTATCTCCAAATAACTTTGCACCCAGTATAAGAACGTACGGAGAGTGATAGCTCAACTTTTCACGAGCAACTTTGTTCATTCGAAACGTCATATAAATGATGTATAGTGGCGGTAATAATAAAATGATAAGAAAGATCCATTTGTTCATAAATAAGTTTGCACTCCCTTTCTTTTTATTATATAGAAAAAGAAAGGGAGGCAGAAGTGTTTTTTTAAACGATTGATTTATTAGAAACATTCGCCGCTACTTTACGTTGTGATAGTACATAATAAATAGCGATTCCTAATGAGAAGATCAATATGCAGCTTAATACGTAAAACGGAAGCATTACTCCGGCTTTAGATACACCCGCTGTAAACAGCATTAATAATACAATTCGTATTCCAGTACCAATTAGGCGAAATAAGCTGTCTACACGTCCCATTACTTCGTTTGGAATTTCCTCCATCATCAATACATTTCTCGCCACTCTTGTACCCGCATTTCCAACTGCTTGAAAAATTGCAAGTCCATATAAGAAAATTACGGAAGGTTCAATAATCATTGCGGTAATTGAAATTACATAAATGAACATCGTCATAACGATTGAAACTTCTGTTTTTACATATTTCATTATGAGTGGAATACAGATTCCTGCAACAACCGCTCCAACACCGTACATCATCCCCTCTATTGCGTATACAGAGGCATTGGCTTTAAGTATATCCGAAATATAAACTGGTATTAAATAATTTGCCATCATAACACCTATAAACGGCATATAAGTGGCCAGTAAGAACCAAAAGAGCTTAGGACGTTTTTTCATAAAGTGAATTCCTTCAAACAATTGCTTCTTAAATGTTATTTTTCTTTTCACTTCTTTTTTCTTTACGTACGGTATACATAAGAAAAGAAAAAATGCTCCAGCAAAAGTTAACATGTCTACTAACAAAATCCACTTCAAAGATACAATTTCAATTAAGAAGCTCGCGGCCGCTCCAGAAATAACTTGTGTTAACTGTCCTTGTATTTCCATCGTTCCACTTAAACTTTTATAATGTTCTGCTTGAAATATCTCTTGGTTGAACGCAAATATTGTAGGATAAAATAATAAATAGTAGAATGATCCGGCTATATAAATAAGAATATAGTGAATAGAATGATAAGGTTGCCCAGCAAATCCCCATATAACCATTATTCCGATTACGGCTATTCCGATTCCTTCGTTACATAGCAATAAAGATTTTCTTGAAAAACGATCAATACTTTGCCCAATGAATGGTGTTAATAAAAACATAATGAGGGTTGCAATGATAGAAACATAACCAAATGTTGTCTCTCCTCCACTCTCTTTAATTAACAGCCAAGGAATCGTTATCATAACAATTCCGGAACCAATAGCAGATAGACTATTGGCTCCTAGAATGTAATACAAACGAGAATCATGATAAAGTGAGGACATATCACTCCACTCCTAGTTGTTTTTTCACCTCTTTATATACGCTCATATATGTTTTTAATTCTTTAACTACATCATGAATTAATGGTTTTGCATCTTCCCCAAGTTCACCATCTTGCACATGTAATCCATCAAGCACAACTTGTTTTGGAATTGCATTTGCATAAACACCTCTAGCGACCGTTCGCATGCTGTTTAATGCATTTATTCCACCTTTACCGCCACCAGCAACCGCTAACAATGCAACTGGTTTATGAATAAATTCACTACTACTTAAGTAATCTAAAGAGTTTTTCAGCGCACCGCTCATCGCATTATGATATTCTGGTGTACATAATACAACCCCATCCGCAGCTTTCACTAACGTTTTTAATTTTTTTACTGCCTCTAAATCACGTTGCGACTCTTCTCCATTGTATAAAGGTAACTCCTCAATTGCTAAATCATATAATTCCCCTTCAAATTGATCCGCAATATATTTTGCCACCACGCGAGTTCTACCAAATTTTCTTGGTGTACCGTTAATAACGACTAGTTTCATGATTATTTCTCCCCTTTGTTTTCAAGTTCTACTTATATATTATCAGAAATTTCTATACAAAATACAATATAAAGAGTTAACTTGTTTCATAAAATAGTATGATAAACAAAAAAGAACTCATACTTTCGTATGAGTTTCGTACAATTACTTTGTTTCATCTCTCATGCTCAATGTACCTAAACTTTCATTTGCTTCAAAATGATTATATGCCTTTTCCGCTAATCTTTTCCGTTCTTCTGGTAATTCTATATATTTCATTACGTTTTCAATTATTTTTTCGTACGGAGTAAATACAATTCCTGGCCACTCTACCTCATCTTCTGGATTACTATTTTCGGAAATAATAAATTTCTTATTCGCGACTGCATAAGACACGCGAGGTGTTTCAAGAATTCCTGATAAGTAAAAATGAATATTTAATATAATTTTAGCTCTAGCAATCAATTCATTTCTAACAATTCCCCACGCATTATTTTTAAAAACTATATTTAAATTCGGGGCAATCGCTTTTAGATGATCAAAAATAGCTTGTCGCCTCGGATTAAGAGCACCTATAAACAGAATATCAATATCTTCAATAATCTCATCTTCAAACGCATCTTTTTTTATTTCCAAAGTTGGAGCATAGTTCATTTCTACATGCTTTATTTCTTTTCCTACCCCTTTTTGTTGAAGCCATTCTATATTTTGTTTACTATAATCCCAAATCACTCTATCTTTTAATAATATTAAATAAAGGGGATGCGCATATGGACTTCCTTCGTATAGCTGTTCTAAATTATAAATAATTGCATCTTTCGGAAGAAGATTCGGGTTATATGCGTATGTATGTGCTCCAAAAACAACTGTATTCTTTGCATTTTCCAGTATTGTTTCTGATATAATTACTGTATTTCCCTCCTGCTCCAACCGCCACTTTAAAGCTCGCGCAACATCTATGAAACTACCGTATGTCTTTGGGCATATAAAAAGACAATAATCATATTCTTTATTCAAATAAACTTCCATTAATCTTAAATTATTTTTATATAAATCTACATCTGGATGTTTAAGTACCAACTCATTTGCATGTTTTCTTGCTACTTTATATAATCCAGCATAATAAGCAGCGATGCATCTTCTTAATTCGATTCTTTCCCGGTCCTCATCTAATACATCCATGTTTAAAAGAAGATTTGCGATACAATACGCTTTTAAATGATCACGATCATAATAATAGTCTAGTAGTGGCATCAATTCTTCATACGTATTTCCATGCACCGATTCTCCTAGTTCAATCGCCCATCGCATTAATTCCATGATTACTCCACTACTCCTTTAATCGAAAATGTATTTAATAAAATTTCGCATTATTCTCTACTATATTTGCTATATGAAATGGAATCTTTTCTTTTATCGATTCCAAATACTTTTGCGACACCGCCCCTAAATGTTTTTTATGAGGTATATAGAAAGCACTAATAGAAATTTCATAGTCAAATAAGTAATCATACACATGATAATCTACAAATAGTAGATCATCCTTTGGAAAAGGAATTTCCTTCCCTTGCAGAGCATACATCAAAGCAATATTGTTTTGAGATCGTAATCGATACAACCTTGCAAGTTGGTATAATGGTTCAGCCCGGGTTGGTCTATATTCCCAAGCTTTTTGAAAATAAAAAACAGCTAATGCTAAATATTGCTCTTCTTGCCCTTTAACAGTTTCTTTTTCATCAGCATCTGTCACTTCATTTTGTTTATTTGCTGAACGATTTGCTAACTGCTCATAACAAAATCCTATTCGCAATAACGAATAGAATACCTCTTCAACCCATCCTCCTGCTTCCACTCGTTTTTTATACCATTTAATTGAATTCTCAAATTGACTTAAATGAAAATAAGTCTGAGCTAAATAAAATAAATATCTTATATGCAAATCTGGCGTTGTTTCTGGGTCGTTTATTCCCTGTAACAACAACCTCTCATCTCTTTCAAATTTATCAGCTTTGCTCCCGCCATCTCCGGGATCATTCACGACAAGAGTCTCTAACCGAGCTACCCTCGTATTGTAATTCGCTCCAACTTTTGAACGATCTATATCCCAATACTCATGAGTAACACCGACAGATTTCCATGGTAAAGAAGCTTTTAAAAGACGTGTAAGCCAATATTTAATATGAACATCATATTGTAATGTAAGATAATGATCTTCCGTTAAGCTCGTTTTATCGAAATTCGGATCAACCTCTAAAATCATATCCGCATCTAATATTAACAAATAATCTGCTTCTGGGTATGTTTTTTGCGCTAACGAAACAGCTAAGCTTCTGTTATAACCAAAGTTTTTAAACGGCTCATGATGAACCGTCCCAGGTATCTCATTTTCCTTACACCAATTTTCAATAATTTCAGGCGTATTATCCGTCGATCCAGTATCACAAATAGAAACAAAGTCTACAATTGATTTTGTTGCATTTAAACATCTTTCCATAATTCTAGACTCATTTTTGACGATCATACAAAGACATAACTTTTTTTCTTCCTTTACAGACTTCACTTGCTCATTTCCCATTTAACCACCTCATATTTTATTAACACGCTCTTCTCATATGTAACAACATTTCTTAGCTATACTGATGACATAAGCACCCTTTTACTATTTATGAAAACTTCATTTTATTTATTCTTACTTTTATGTTGAGATATATTTCATGCAGCGCTTTATATTTGATACAATCAATACAAAAAAACATAATGCGGGAATCCGTACATTTCAAAGTCTAAGAGGAGGTTATTGTCATTTGTGACAAAAAAACAATGATTGATTGGTATTTTTAAATTAGTAGTTTCTTAAACTATAAAAAAGAAACTTGCGCTTATGCACAAGTTTCTTTTCAAAAACATCCTTATTTTTTCACAACTTCATGTCCACCGAACTGATTACGTAGTGCTGAAACTACTTTTCCATGGAATGTATCATCTTCCTGAGAACGATAGCGCATAAATAATGACATAGCGATTACTGGTGCTGCAGCTTGAAGTTCAAGTGCAGTTTCAACAGTCCATTTTCCTTCTCCTGAAGAGTTCATTACACCTTTAATGCCATCTAGTTTCGGATCTTCTGCAAATGCTTTTTCAGTTAAGTCCATTAACCAACCACGGATAACTGATCCGTTCGCCCATACTTTTGCAACATCTTCATAATTGAAATCAAAGTCACTCTTATCTAGTACTTCAAATCCTTCAGCGATTGCTTGCATCATGCCGTACTCAATACCGTTATGAACCATTTTTAAGAAATGACCACTACCAACACGGCCAGCATAAGAATAGCCATTTTCTACTGCTAAATCTTTAAATAAAGGTTCTAATTGGTCGTAAATTTCTTTTTCTCCACCAACCATTAAGCAAGCACCGTATCTAGCTCCTTCTACACCGCCTGATGTACCGATATCTACATAATGTAATCCGAAGCTTTTTGCTTCTTCAGCACGGCGTAACGTATCTTTATAGAATGAATTTCCGCCTTCAATAACGATATCACCTTCATCTAATAACGGATAAACATCTTTTAGTACTGACTCTACAACTTCTCCTGCAGGCACCATTACCCAAATTGTACGAGGAGCTTCTAGTTCAGCGATCATTTCTTTTAATGTATGACGTGCAGTAATTCCTAGTTTTCCTGCCTTTTCAACAAGCTCTTTATTTACATCGTATACAACTACTTCATGCTTGTCTTCATATAAGTGTTCAGCTAATGGGAATCCCATTTTTCCTAATCCAATTAAACCTAGTTTCATATTAATCAATCTCCTATTCTATACAAATATATTTAATATCGAAATTAGCCCAAGTGCTACTACAGATAATATAGTCTCCATTGCAGTCCATGTTAATAATGTTTCTTTCACAGTCATTCCGAAATACTCTTTAATCATCCAAAATCCTGAATCATTCACGTGTGATAAAATTAATGACCCTGCACCAGTTGCAAGTGCTAATAATTCAACATTTACACCTGGTGTGCTTGCTGCAATCGGCGCAACAATACCAGCTGCTGTCATCATAGAAACAGTTGCCGATCCAGTTGCAATTCGAATAAGTGCCGCAATTCCCCACCCTAATAATATCGGTGAAATATGTGATTCTTTCGCCATATCTGCAATTGTCGTTCCAATTCCAGAATCTAATAATACTTTATTAAATGCTCCGCCTGCACCAATCACTAACAATATGTTTGCAATAGGTCCAAGGCAATCATTTGTAAATTGTAACACTTTATCTTTTGAGAAACCTTTTGCATATCCAAGACTAAAGAAAGAGTAAATGGTTGCAATTAATAAAGCCACAATCGGATCTCCAATAAAGTGTAATACTTGTGCTAGTTGACTCGTTTTATTTAATGCAACTTCTGCTATTGATGCACCAAGCATAAGAAATACTGGAAGTAAAATTGTAAACAATGTATTCCCAAAGCTTGGAAGCTCTTTTTTATTATCTTTTTCAATAAATTGCTCCGCTATATCTAATGGTACTTCCTTATGTATACGAGCACCAATCCATTTCCCGTAAAGTGGACCTGAAATAATAGCAGTTGGAAGTCCGACAATTAATGCATATAAAATTGTCTTCCCTACATCTGCTTTAAAAATACCAACTGCCGCCATTGCCGCTGGATGCGGCGGCACTAGTCCGTGCACAACGGATAGTCCTGCTACTAGCGGGATACCGATTGTAATAAGTGATACCCCTGTTTCTAATGCAATTGTAAATACTAACGGAATTAATAGTACAAATCCAACTTGGAAAAATACCGGAATCCCTACTAAAAATGCAACGAACATCATCGCCCAGTGAACTCGTTTCTTCCCAAAACGATTAATTAATGTGTTAGCGATACGTTCAGCACCACCAGATTCGGCCATCATTTTTCCAAGCATCGTTCCTAGTGCTAAAACTATTGCTAAAAATCCTAACGTATTACCAAGTCCTAGTTTAATAGAATCAATAATTCCTGGATCTTTTGGTGAAGTTCCAATTAAAGGCATTCCCATTGCTAATCCTACACCAATTGCTGTTAAAATTAATGCGACAAATGGATGCCATTTTACTACCGTAATAAGTAAAAGTAGTATGACAACTGCCGCTAGTACGATCCCAACTACCATTTCTCCCAATCCCCCTATTTTTTACGTTGGAAAGCAGCTATACAATCAAATTCTTCTTTCAAGCGATTGTAAAGTCGTTCATACATATAAAACATTTCTAAATATATAGCCGTATTTTCTTTATTCGGTACATGATGATGGACAATATCAATCCAATCCTTTACCTCTTCAAGAGAATCAATTTTTCCTACAGCATACAAAGCAACTGCCGCTGCCCCAAGCGCAGATGCTTCATGACTTTCAGGTACAAGCAATTCTTTTCCCATCATATCGGACAACATTTGTCTCCAAAATGCAGATTTTGCAAACCCTCCTGAAACTCGTATTTCAGTAAGTGGCCCTGTACAATCCCTGATTGCGAGTGCTACTGAATATACACTCATACAAACACCTTCCATCACTGCACGTATAAAATGTTCTCGCTTATGCTGAAGATTGATTCCAAAGAATGTACCACGAGCATTTGCATTCCAGTAAGGTGCGCGTTCTCCAGATAAGAAAGGTAAGAACAATAGCCCATCCGCTCCAGCTGGTACGCTTTCTGCATATTTAATTAATAAATCATAAGGATCAATGCCGAGCTTTCTTGCTACTTCTTGCTCTGGACTACCAAATTCATCACGTAACCATCTCAGTAATATTCCGCCGTTATTCGTTGGACCACCGATTACCCAGTGCTCATCTGTTAATGCGTAACAAAACGTTCTCCCTTTCTCATCTGTATTTATATTTGATGAGATTGTTCGAACCGCACCACTCGTTCCAATCGTAATTGCAGCCGCACCCGGTGATATCGCACCAACTCCTACATTTGCAAGAACCCCATCACTTGCTCCGATGACAATTGGTGTTTCTGCACTTATCCCCATCTTCTGTGCTAATTCTGGCTTCATACCTGATAAAATATATGTAGTTGGTACAGGGGTTGATAATTTTTCTGGTGACATATGTAACATAGTTAAAACATCTTTATCCCAGTTTAATGTTTCTAAATTAAATAACCCCGTAGCAGAAGCAATCGAATAATCAACTACGTAGCGTGAAAATAATTGGTAAATCACATACTCTTTAATGGAAATGAATTTATAGGCACTTGTATATAACTCTGGTTCCTCTTCTTTCATCCATAACAATTTAGAAAGTGGTGACATCGGATGAATCGGTGTACCTGTACGTCTATAAATTTCATGCCCATTCATTTGTTGTAATAATTTTTCTGATTGCTTCGTACTTCGATTATCTGCCCAAATGATAGAACGCGTTAATGGCGCACCATTTTCATCTACTGCAATTAATGCGTGCATAGCTGTACTAATACCGATTGAAGAAATATCTTCTGGTAATACATTACCTTTTTCAATGGCAACGCTTACACTTTTGTATACAGCGGCACATATTACATCAGGATCTTGCTCAGCCCATCCTACATTCGGTTGAATAATTGGGTAATCGATTGCATGTGATGCAATGACTTTTCCTTTTTCTGTGAACACAACCGTTTTTGTACTTGTGGTACCGATATCAATCCCGATTACTCTCCCCCTTGTTTCCATGCGAATCTTCCCTTCATTTCTAGCAAAATACGATTTAGTAAACCGTTTACATGAATTAGTATATAAAATATTTTTTCGTTTATCAAGTTATAAAAAGAAAATTTTTTTCATATCAAAAAATAAATCCCCTCATTCCATTTCACTTATATACTACATTTAGCTTTTCCATGGGGTAAAATTACGTTATATTCGTTACGCAATACACTCTTTCCTCTCATTAACAACACATACATAGTCCTCCATACGTTCTACTTATTTGCTTGAAGAAAGAGTTGAAAAGCAATATTCATTTTTAGCGGTCACGTAACATCACCATCAAGCCAAGAAAAGTAACTAACCGCAGAATGAGAATTCTGTGCATTTTGCTCTTATTTATTGTTTTAGGTTCACTAGTCTTTTATCTTGATAAACATAGAGCGTGGCCCCCTATTATCACTTTTTTATCTTGTAAATATATCTTGCATACTATAAAACCGAAAAGTATTTTTATTTTTCAGAAAAATAAAAACAATAACACGAAATTTATTGTATAATGTTGTAAAAAGATGTCGGAGGGATTTAATGTTAAATAAAATATCTCAATTCACAATTAAGCTTTCATCAATTCTTTTATCACTCTTACTATTATTAAATTTACCTTATTTATTTATCACTCAACAAGGATTTACCTTTCAACCAATTTATTTTTTTAATCAGACCGTTACTATGTTAAAACAGGTTTTTTCCCCTGAATCATTAGTGATTATAGGATCAGACCCGAAGCTTGGCCATTTCAAAAAAACACCATTATTTCCAACTGTTTTAGAACCTTACCTATATTCATTTACTATATTATTTTTAGCCTTTTTTCTTGCTCTCTTTTTATCATCTAGCATGGCATTTTTTTATTTTTTAGCAAAAGATTATATAAAAAAATGGATAAACCGAGTTGTGTTCATATTAGAAGCTGTCCCTGATATGATGATGATGATTTGTTTGCAAATATTTTTCATATGGGTACTTCAGAAATTTGGGGAATCTCCTGTCACTATTATTTCTTTTAATGAAAATCGAGCTTATTTACTCCCTATTTTATCATTAGCTGTCTTACCTACATTACAAATGTTTCGGATGATGGTGTTATACATAAAAGAAGAGCAAGGAAAACATTACGTAGAGGTTGCATATGGAAAAGGCCTTTCATCAAGTTATATACTATGCATTCATTTATTCAAAAATATATCTATCCACTTCTTCCACCATTTAAAAACGATTTTTGTTTTCTTACTTTCTAATTTATTCATTTTAGAATTTGTTTTTAATATGGAAGGCATTATTCAATTTTTATTTAATAAGGCGTTTGTTTCACCTCCAGCTGCATTTATCACACTTGTTATGATTGTTTTACCATTTTACGCCATTTTCCAAATAGTCTCATTCATGATGAATAGATGGAAAAAGCAATTGAAAGGAGTATCATTATGAAATCTATTTGGAAATCAAAACGCTTTTTAATCGGCTTTACTTATCTATTCATACTTATTTCAGCTAGTTTTATTTATAGTTGGTTCTTTAAAGATAACATCCCAAAACCTCCTCAGTTACTTTACAATGACAATAACGAATTACTTGGAAAGGCCCCCTTTCCGCCATCGTTAATTCCACCTTTTGGATCTGATCGTTTTGGAGAGTCTGTTTTCTTACAAATTGTAGAAGGAGCAAAATTCACTATTTTATTGGCCATGGCAATTAGCTTCTTTCGAATTTTATGCGGAACATGTATAGGAATCCTCTTAAGTTTATTTGCTCCAAAACTCAAGAGGTTTTTCCAGTCATGCTCAGAAGTTTTTTATTATATTCCAACTCTATTTATCGCATTCATACTCATCACGCCCGTTAATATTATAATCACATCAAATGCTGATGGGGTAGATCCAAATATTTCATTTACGTTTTATCAAGTACTCGTACTTATTTTCGTCGCTCTGCCTACACTTTCTTTATACATATCCTCAGAAGTTGATGAATTTATGAAACAAGATTACATCTTAAGTTCACAATTACTGGGGGCTAGTCGTTTTCATATTATAAAAAAACACTTACGAGTCTTATTACTTGACCGCTTATTTGTATTATTTATGGAACATATCGTCCAAACACTCATACTCGTTATCCATTTAGCGTTGCTTAACATTGTAATTGGCGGCATACAAATGCGTGAACTCTATGACGGAGTGCTCAAACCTGTTTCTCTATCTAATGATTGGGCAGGTCTTATTGGATTAAATCGTAATGAAATGAATCTTTCATGGTGGATTATTTTTTATACTCTCGCTTCATTCTTTATTACGATTCTATTTATTAAGCTTATGACCATCGGGATTCAAGATGCACTGAAAGCAAGAGATTCGCAAATTGTAGCAATTCAAAACGTTCCAGATCATAAAAAATTCGTTAAACATAAAGATTCCTTTTCGTTTGCAAATAAAGTAAACCTTTAATCATTTCTCATTAATCAAGTATTAATTGGCATTGATATTATAGAAAATAAAGAAGATGATTCCTATTAAATACAGGGATCATCTTCTTATGCTGTCTAACTTTTTTACATGTATTTGCTAGACTCATGCTTTTTATATTTAAAGTGAATTATTTGCAATCACAATTATGTTTTTTAAAATCAATTACCATACGCCCTTGAATTCTACCTTGTTCCATTTCTTCGAATACATTTTGTACTTTATCTAGAGAACAAATTTGAACAACTGGCACTACTTTTCCTTCTGCCCCGAACATAAACGCCTCTTCCAAATCTTTACGAGTACCAACTAGAGAACCAACTACTTCAATTCCATCCAGTACAAGTCGTGGGATGTTTAAGTCCATTGTTTCTACTGGTAGCCCTACTGCAACTACTTTACCGCAAGCACGTACTGCATCAACTGCTGAGTTAAAGGCTACTTTAGAGACTGCTGTTACTACCGCAGCATAAGCGCCACCAAACTCCTCTTGCACAATTTTATCAGCAGGACCTTGAGAAATTGGATTGATAGTCATATCAGCACCAACTTCTTTCGCTAAGGCTAATTTGTCGTCATTAATATCTACTGCGATTACCTTTGCACCAAATACATTTTTAGCATATTGGATAGCTAAGTTACCTAATCCACCGCAGCCATAGATTACAATAGGTTGACTAGGTTTAATATCTGATACTTTAATAGCTTTATATGTAGTTACACCAGCACAAGTAATTGATGATGCTTGAGCAGGATCTAATCCTTCTGGTACTTTTACCGCATAATCAGCTGTAACGATACATTGTTCAGCCATACCACCATCCACTGAATAACCAGCGTTTTTAACTTCACGGCAAAATGTTTCTCTACCAGTTACGCAATATTCACAACGTCCACAAGATTGGAACATCCATGCAATACTTACACGGTCACCTATCTTTAGTGAAGTAACATCATCAGCTATTTTCGTAACAATACCTACACCCTCATGACCAAGAATACGGCCATCAGTGTTACCAAAATCATGATTCGCAACGTGTAAATCAGTGTGGCAAACTCCACAATACTCTACATCTACTAACGCTTCACCTGAGTGTAACGGACGTAATTCTTTGTCAATCACTTCGATGTTTGCTTTGCTGTTTTTATTAACCACTACTGCTTTCATATGTGATCTCCCCTTTAGTGTTTTAGCATTTTAATGAGTTTATCTCACAACTACTTTCTTCACTACTTTGGCTAGTTATTCTACCAAATTTAAGTGTTCAATCATCATTACATCTTCATCATAACATGACACTTCATAAACAACTTGTGAAATTATGAACAATATTTGAATTATTACACAAATCGGTCTTTATTTTAAATTTTTAAAAATGAGAGTTTATCATTGACTATAAGTAAGTCACATATTTCTAAAACAAAATAAATTAACAAACTTCTCACCGATAAAAAAGCTCTTCACTCAATATTTTCTACATGTAAACACTTAGTTTCACAGTAATATCCTTTGCCACCAACATAAACTTTTTCTATTTTATTTTTGCTATTGGTTGCTAATTTAACTAATATTTCAGAAGGCGAGTGTAAAGAATAACCTTGTTCAAATACATAGACTTCTTTTTTCAAGTAGTCCTGTTCATAAAGGTAGCAAGCTAATGCACCGTTCGAAGTTCCAGTCGCTGCTTCTTCATTGATGTCGTATAGCGGAGCAAAATTTCTGCATATAATTCGATTGTCATTAAAAGTATATAGATGCATCCCGACAACATTATGATACTTGCTGATTTCTTTAATTTTTTCAAAATTAGGTTGCAGTGCATGTAATTGTGTTTCGCTTTTTATAGGAATTAAAATATCTTTTAAGCCCGTGGAGACAATTTGAATTGGGTATTTATTTTCTATATCTTTACTATCAAAACAGTCGATGAACTCGTTTGGAGATACAACATCATAGAATATTGGTTTATTTTGTTCCATGAATATGATGTCATCTTTTATAGTAATAGTAAGAACACCGCTGTTCGTTTCAATCGTATAGCGATTCCTGAAAAGTTTATTTAAATGCATCAGTATCGCGAAAGAGCCAATTGTGGCATGACCACATAAATCAACTTCTTCTTTTGGTGTAAAATACTCAAATTTATAATCAGCAATTTCAGATTCTGATATAAATGCGGTTTCCGCATAGCCCAGTTGTTTGGCTATTTCCATTTTTTGAGTAGTGGTCAATGTATTCTCAATAAATACCACTCCTGCTTTATTTCCGCCTTTATGATCCTTGCTAAATGCACTTGCAACATAAACAGATATTTTCATAAGACACCTTCCTCACTTATAGTAAATTATAGTATAGAAAGCACTACATATAAATTCCATTGGATAAATTATCCCTAAAATAAGAAACAAACTATTTTTAGCATTTGAACTCTCCAAAAATAGTTTGTCTACAGTCTGAAGGCTCTTCATTTGAAGAGCTTTTTTTATATTCGCTTCATCGAAATCGTTTCACGTATACTTTGTAAATTTTTTAGAGTTTCCTCTTGTCGCTGCAACGACAACCCTACATACAAAGTATCTAATAAGCTTAACTGTGCTAATCGTGATGAACTTGCTTCTGTGCGGAATTCAGTCTCACGTGTTGATGTATATAACGTTATATCAGCAAGTTGACTTAATGCTGATTTCTTATAGCTCGTAATCGCAATAATTTTGGCTCCTCTTGCTTTCGCTACTTCTAACGCTTCAAGTAATCCTTTATTGCTACCAGAATGAGAAATACCAATAACAACTGAATTTTCCGAGAGTAAACCTGCCCCCATAATTTGAAAATGCGAATCAGTATGAGCGATACAAGAAATACCCGTTCTCATAAACTTATGATACGCATCCATTGCAATAATACCAGAGCCACCATTTCCATAAAACTCAATTCGACTTGCTTCTTGTAAGGCTCGTACAGCCTGCTCAAGTGCCGTTTCATTAAGCAAATGTAAAGTATCTTGCAGTCCTGTAATATGCGAATGAAAAACTTTTTTAGCAACAGTTACCATACTATCTTCTGCTGATACCTCTTCATGGATATTTTGCATCGGTGTATGTACAATTTCACGAGCTAATGTAATCTTTAAATCTTGAAAACCTTGCAAACCAAGGTTTTTACATAAGCGGAATATCGTAGCTTCGGAACTATTCGTAACTTCAGCTAATTCTGTAATAGATTTATGTACAACATCTTGTGGATGTTTCAAAATATGTTCGGCAATACTTCGCAATTTCGGTGATAAACCATTTAACGAAGCCTGAATCTTTCCAATCCCACTTCTTGTACCAGGCATAGCATATCCTCCCCTTCCATCGTAGCTTTATCCTGTAAAAACCGATTAGTTGAACTAATCATCAGTGGGGATGGTCCTCCACTGATTAGAGTTTCACTTTATTGTACCTAATTATCGAAAGAAGAAAAACCTATATTAGGGATTACTATAATTTTTAATTGCTCCTATGTATTCTGTCATACGATATAACAGAATTATTCATGCTTATGAATAATTCTCTCCATGTTTCACTGCGTATAATGCGGCTTGCGTACGATCATCCACTTCCAATTTAGCTAAAACGTTTGAAACGTGTGTTTTCACAGTTTGTTCTGTAATATGAAGTTCTGCTGCAATCTCCTTGTTGCTTCTTCCTTTCGCAATTTCGCGAAGTACCTCTTGCTCTCTTTTCGTTAACATTGAAAAAGGATTTTCTACTTCCTTCTTTACTGCAGAACGCCCCATTAATGCAGGTGTTACTTTCGGGTGAAAATTCGCATTTCCTTGATGTACTGCAATAATAGAAGCGACAAGTTGCTCAGGTTGTACTTCTTTTAATTGATAACCATCTGCTCCAGCTTCAAGTGCTGGTATAACATAATCTTGCTCTGAAAAACTACTTAATATAAGTACCTTTATTGTCTCATCATATTGCTTTAGACGTTTTGTTGCCTCAATTCCATCCATTTTCGGCATCGATACATCCATTAGTACGACATCTGGTCTTTCTTTTTGCACGAAATGTAATGCCTCTTCGCCATTTTCCGCTTCCCCAATAATTTCAAATTCTTCTCTCGTTTTCAAAAAGAATACAAGTCCTCTTCGAACGATATGATGATCCTCAACTAGTAGCAGTTTAATCTTCAACCTTATTCTCCCCTTCAAATCGGCAATTGAATTTCTATTTTTGTACCCTTTTTCAGCTCTGTTATAATTTGAAACGATCCCTTCATTAACTGAATACGTTCCTTCATACTTTTCAGGCCAAGTGCTGATTCCCTTACTTGTTCTTGTATAAATCCTATTCCATTGTCTTCTATGTAAAAATGTAACTGGTTATTTTCTATTTTCAAAAGAATATGTACCTTTTCACACGAAGCATGCTTTTTACAATTATGTAGCGCCTCTTGGCTAATACGCCATAAAACTTCTTCTATTTCATCCCCCATTGAAACCATCCCATCAATTCGAACTTCCACTTGAACTCCTAATAACTTCCCGTAATTTTGAATTGCTTCTGCTAATCCTTTCTCCAATCCTTCAGGTCTTAATTGCCAAATTAATAGCGTCATCTCTTGTAATGCTTCTTGTGATAATTCCCCAATATAACTTAACATCTCTTGCAATTCTCTATCTTGCGTCATATTCAGAGTACCTTTCGCTGTTAGCATAATAGAAAATAACAATTGTTTTACTGAATCATGTAAATCACGTGCAAGTCGATTTCTTTCCGCTACCACTACATATTTACGTTCTTTCTCAACTAATTGAATACGTTGTATTGTCGTTCCAATTTGAAATGCAATTGATTCTAATAATGCTAACTCTTCCTCAGAAAAATGAGTCTTATGAGGTGCAGCCACATTTAGTAGACCAAATTTTTCTGATCCAGACCTAAGCGGAATTGTCGCATGATGTGTAACATCTTCTGTCTCTCCCCAATTACATTCAATTGCATCTTCTATTCGCTTACATTCAATAATATTAGTCGCTTTTTCCAATCTCCCATTTACAAAACGTTCTACACACCAACAGTTTCCTTCACACATCGGCTTCTTCTTTTGCCACGTAAGAGCCTCTGGTAAATTTTCGTCTACAAGCATACTGTGCTTTCCACTTTCATCAATAAAGAATATCCACCCTGTTTGTAAATTCATTACTTGTAACAATGTATGCAACACTTTTTCTAACATATCCTGTAAGTTTGTTGCTTCATTTAATAATTCAGCAATTTCTTTTAATGCTTCTAAACGACGCATCTCTTTTTCTTCAAAGTTCATTCTCATCACCAACTACAATTATAACATTAAGAAATTTCTAAATTCTATAAATAAAAAAAGAACCGAATTCCTTCAGCCCTTTCTTTATATCAATCATTTTATTATTGTTATTCTATCCAATGTTGGAAGCAGAATTTTTGTTAACAAACGATTCTACTTTAGCTGTCCGATAAAGATTGTCCACCATGGATATGCTGTAAACCTTCAGTAGTAACAACCATATTCGCTGCTGGCATTTGCACTTGATTTTTATGGAACATAGACATTAATTCAAATCTTACTTGTCTAGAAGTTTCAAAATAATCTTCTGGCTTTATTAAACCTGTAATACAAAATTCATAGCCAACATATTTCAAGTTAGGATTTAAGTCTGTAACACCGACGTATTTAAATGGTTCAACAGCCTCATCCTCTACTCTATAAAGAGTTTGATTCAATTTTTCATTGCATATAACACATACTTCTTCTAACAATTCCTTCACTCTTGTTGGATCTTCCTGATAACTTACCGTGATGCGTTCAATTACACGCATCCATCCTTTATTAAAATTTTGTATCGTTCTAATCTCTCCGTGCGGGATGGTAAGTAGTTTTCCTGACCATTCACGAATTTGCATAAAACGAATACTAATCTCTTCAATAGTTCCTGAATTTGTTCCGTTAAAAGTTACAAAATCACCAACCCGAAACTCTTTGTCCGCTAATCTTGCAAAGCCTAATATAACATCTTTTAGCATCTGTTGTGCAGCAAAACCGATGACAACTCCAGCTATCCCTGCACCTGCAATAATACTTTTTATATCTACAAATTGGCTAATTAAATATATGATAAGACTGATGATAATGATATATCTAAAAATAGATCGAATTACACTTTGAATCGTCTGCTCTATCTCTTCATCAAAAAAGCTTGATTTCCTAAAAAACCAATCAATAATACGGTTTATTACAAAAGAAATAATGATTAAAACGAAAGCAAATAGTAAAAATCTTAAAAGTAAAAACTCTCTTACATAATTAAAAAATTCTTCCGTATACGTTAATAAGCTCATTTAACCACTTCCTTACTAATTAAAAAATTCATAATCGCCTAAGTTTGTTCCAGAAAAATCTATTATCCTAATCTAAAATGCCGCTACCCTTACTATGTATTTTGACTCTATTACTAATTCACTTTAAACAGTATGTCTAGCTGTTCTTTTTCCTTTCCCTTTAAATATACCCTTTTTAATAACCTAAGGGGGAGCAAATCGTGAAATTTTTTTATACGTTAAAACTTTATTCATCTCATTACGATTTCAACTCATTTATTCATTAACTACGTAAAAAAAGAGCTGAATTTATCAGCTCTTTTATTCGATATTAATTGTTGTCTTACTACTTTTTTCTTCTTTCAATTTTGGCAATTCAATTGTCAGTACGCCATCTTTATAATTTGCTCTAACATTTTCTTCCTCAACTTGTTTAAAACTAAAGCGTCGAGTTACAGAACCTATAGAACGTTCTTTACAAATATATGTGCCATTCTCATTTTTTTCTTCTACTTCATTATGATTAGTTGCTTGAATCGTTAATACATCTTGTTCAAAATCAACTTGAATGTTTTCTTTTTGAAAACCTGGTAAATCTGCTTTCACAGTATATTTATCAGATTGCTCATGAACATCTACTTTAAAAGTATCCATGTTCAGTGGCTTAAAGAAAGCATCTGTCATCCCTTCTAATAAAGAAGGCCCAAAATCAAAAATACCATTTTGACGTTTTGTTATCTCTGGAAATAAATTACGCATATTTTTTCCTCCTTATTATTTATGAATGAAAGATTATCTCTTTCTGCCTTTATTATAACATTTGGTCAAAAAAGGTCAAAGTTTTTGTTTGACCTTTTTTGATGTATATTTTACCAAATAAAACACATGAGATATTTGACATCTCTTACATTTATAAAGAGGAATATATTTATATAATAACGAATAGTTTATATGCTCTTATTTTTCCTTAATGAGGTTACCTACAATGGGGTATATCGAAGAAATTAGAGAAGTTGTCGGATCAAGACCACTCAATTTATTAGGCGTTGCGGTAGCTGTTTTCAATGAACAAGGACAAATAAAAGAGACCTTTTTTAAAGGCCTCTTTTTTCACTTCACTTCTGCATGTAGGCATGACTTAAAATGTCCAAGTGCATATTCATGCCCTTGTGCATTAAAAGATGCAACCGCCTTTTCAAAAACTACAATTTTAAACCCTTTATTATAAGCATCTACTGCTGTATGAAGAACACAAATATCAGTACAAACACCTACAAGATGAACTTCTGCTATTCCTCTTTCTCTTAGCTTCATCTCTAAGTCTGTTCCTGCAAATGCACTATACCGTGTTTTATCCATGTAATATACATTCTCTGCATTTTTATATGTTTCGTACACATCTTGTAATTCACCAAACAAATCTCTTCCATTTGTACCAGCTATATTATGAGGCGGGAATAACTTTGATTCTGGATG
Organism: Bacillus sp. JAS24-2; assembly: GCF_008274905.1. Taxonomy (NCBI): domain Bacteria; kingdom Bacillati; phylum Bacillota; class Bacilli; order Caryophanales; family Bacillaceae; genus Bacillus; species Bacillus sp. JAS24-2. Next base: position 2,029,462 of record NZ_CP031068.1, on the reverse strand, counting down.
ATATACATCATTTTCTTCATGTTTATCAATAGCAAAGACAACGTAATCTCCATTTTCAATATATTGCTTCGTTATATGTACAATTTCCTTCTCAATTTCCTGTCCTGGTTTCCCGCATGTTAAAGCGCCTTTCTCAGCTACAAAATCATATGTATAATCAATATTTATAAGAGCTCGTTTCATTACTATCTCTCCTTCTCCTGTTTCACAGTAAACAATAGAAAATTTGTTATTACGACATCGTATGTACTATTCGACATTTCAAATGAAATACCTACATTTTTCTTGCAAAACTCACCTTAATCCGAGTTTATCATAAAGTGAAACTTTAATCATTGGAGAGTTTGTTCATCTCCAATGATTATCAGCCCTCATCAATCGTGCATTTACAGGCAGTTGATCTCCCACCTAATCTCCTCACCTATACCGAGTTTTAAGGTAAGGTCTTACTGCCCGTTAGTGCGGGATATAATAGATAAACAATGGTAAAACAAATAGCTCCTATTGATAAGTCATGAATTTGATAATTGAGCGTAGCTTGAATCATCTCTTGTATCGTAAACCAAAATACTGCCATCATCATACTAATCAAGACGATACGAATACACCGATTCACATCTTCAACCTCTTTCTCTGTCATAGTAGTAACAAGTGATTACTTCCTATTTAATCGTATTAGAAAATGAAATAAGTTATTCACTCTTGCACACTCTAGTCCAAACAAAAAAGCACACTACTTTTTGAGTAATGTACTTTTTATTCTTGTTAAGACGCAGGTTTTGTCTCAAATGTTGCTTGATTAAAACTAATAACCTTTCCTTTCGGGTCATTGTTTTCATACTGAACTGCAGTAATTGTATGACTACCTGTTTCCAGCGTTTTTTCTTTTAACTGCACTGTTGTCTGCGTTGTACTAGTTACTTGATGTTTATCTGTATACATTTGATCTACAAATACGAATGTTTCTTTATCACTTTGAAAATTAGAAAGTTCTAATTCAACTTGCTGAATTAACGTATCCTTTTTGATGAATACAGTCGGTATATTGCCGTTTTCAGAAGTACCATCTGGAGTAATAACTTTTACTTTCCCTTCTCCAATTGACATTGCTCCTTCAGGAAATACAACCATATTCTCATCACTTGCGTTTACAACTTGTTCTTCCTGTTTTGATTGCGCGTCCTCTTTTTCCTGTGGAGCACCGCAACCAACTAATAACAATACAGACAATCCAGTGATTATGAATTTTTTCAAAATTCATCCCCCCTGTAACTTCATTATAATTTATTATACAAAAATAACTTTTAAATTTTGAGACTACTTTCAACACTTTCATGAACAAATAGAATCTTGCTCACGATTAATGTATCATACTTTCCTTAATAGAACATTAATTTTTTTTATGAAATAAATAGTAATTCCCTCTTATCTATCATTTTAGCCCAACATATGAATTACATACCCTCAAAAATAAAAAGACATTGTTAGTTCAATGTCTTTTCTATACAGCAATTAAAAAACAAACGTTGTAATCTCATCTACTTCTTTTCTTGGAAGTTTCTTCGGTTTATCTTTCGGAAATCCGAGTGAAATAACCATATTTATTTGTTTTTCAGGCGCAATTTGTAAATATTGGCGCAGTTCATCTTGAGCTAGCAATACTGGCCCTGTCATTGGACAAGTACCAAGTCCCTTTGCATGTGCAGCTAACATTAAGTTTTGTGCCGCTAAACAGCTACTCTTAATGCCTTCTTCTTCCCAAACGGAATCTGGAACAAAAGCAATTGGATCAAATATCTTTTCACGGAACTTTGATTCATATGGTGTTGCCAAACATACAATTAATACTGGTGCCTCCGAGAAAGCTGTTGCATATGGTCCGAAAGAACGTGTAAGTAATTTCCCTGCTTTCTCTTCTCCATTTTCTGCTGCTTTTGCCGCAAGTTTATGTAATGCATCCCATGTCATTTGTTCAATTTCTTTAATCTTCTCTCGATTCATGATAACTAAGAATTCCCACGTTTGTGAATTCGTATCACTCGGTGCGTAACGAGCACAATCAATTATTTCTTTTATATCATTAGTAGATACTTCTTGATCTGTAAACTTTCTAACACTTCGTCTTCCGTGAATTACTTCTTTAAAATCTTCATAATTCATATATTAAATCCCCTTTTTACAGCGTTTTCAAAACTTGTCCTATGCTTGAATTATATCATGAAAAAAAGCCGGAAGAATACCAGCTTTTTTCTTCATGATTAATTTGTCACTTTAAACAAACGAATACTCTCTTCGTATGCAGCTTGTAGTTTTTTCGTAATTGGTCCTCTTTCACCAGCCCCGAACTGTTCATCACCAATTTGAACGACTGGGAATATTTCAAGTGGCGTCGCTGTAAAAAAGCACTCCTCAGCGTCATATACTTCTTGTAATGAAAACTCTCGTTCCTCTACATCGATATGTAACTCTTTCGCTAATGTAATTACGTAGTGACGTGTAATACCATGTAAAATGAAATAATCCGCTGGATGTGTAATCAACTTATTATTCTTCACGATAAAGAAATTGGAATGACACCCTTCGGTCACAATACCATCTCGTACTAATATTGCTTCTTGATACCCTTGTTCATTTATTTTGTTTTTGATCATGATATTAGGAAGCAAATTTAAAGATTTTATATGGCAAAACTTCCACCTGATGTCCTCTTCTACTGTCACCTTAATCCCTGCCTCCATTGAAGCAACTGGTCTTGGGAACGAAACAAGATTTGCAAAATATGTCGGTTGTAAATCTGATTCATATACATGATTGCGCGGTTGTGTACCTCTTGATATTTGTAAATATACATTCCCATCTTCTTGAAACTGATTTTTTTCAATCATTTGATATAACTCTTCTACTAATTCTTCCTTCGTAAATGGTGGAATTAGTTTTATTTCTGCCATAGAGTTAAAGAATCGTTCTAAATGTAAATCTAATAAATGTGGCTTCCCGTCATATAGTCTGAATACCTCGTATATACCATCACCAAATTGAAAGCCTCTCTCCTCTAATGGAATCATCGGCTGTTCTTCCTTCGTATTTACAATTCTTCCGTTAAATAAAATCCAATCTTTATGAGTAGCTTTCATTCTTCCCCACTCCTTTATCACATGATTGTTTTAATTGTACAACTTATCTACACTCAAAAGAAGGAATTTTCTGTATTTTAACAAACAAAAAAGTGCATCACTTATTTAAAGGGATGCACTCGACTATTCATTTACTTCAGAAAATATTTTTCAATATCATCTAACATAAGATTTGCAGCTACAATACCACCTGCTGTATTCCAAATCACTTCATCTACTTGGAATACTTTATTATTTTTAGAAGCCTGTAGTTGCTTAAAGAGTGGATCTTCTGTCCATTCCTTCGCTAACGAATTTCCTTCATTATTCTTATCTGCATCTTTATCAGACGTGAAATAGAATAAGTAGTCTCCGTCCATATTTGGAATCTGCTCTTTTGTAATTCCTTTTATCGCAAAATCATCTTTATCTTGTAATGGTGGTCGTTTAAATCCAATATCATTTAAAACAACACCCGAGAATGAGTTTTTTTGATAAATACGAACATCACCTGGCACGAAACGAATAATAGAAACTTTAGAATTCAATTTATCGCCTAACTTCTCTTTCATTCCTTCAATGCGTTTTTTATAATCATCAAGAGCTTTTTGCCCTTCTTTTTCTTTATTTACAGCTTTTGTATAAAGTGTAAAGTTTTCTTTCCAATCACCGCGTAATGTTTCTGCATAAACAGTTGGTGCGATTTCTTTTAGCTGATCATATATTTTTTCATGACGCATTTTATTTCCGATAATTAAATCTGGCTTAAGCTTCATTACAGCCTCTAAATTAATATCACGTTCAGTTCCTACAACTTCCGTGTTTTTTAACTCTTTCGCTAAATGAGGATACCATTCATCACCAGCACGTGGTTTCGTAGTCCCCACTGGCGTTACGCCCACAGCTAGGAGAGCCTCTGCGCCTTCATTTGTTAAAACAACAACTTTTTTAGGTGTACCATTTACTGTCGTTTCACCCATTGCATGCTTTACCGTATATGAATCTTTTGCTTTCGCTGATATATTATTTTCTTTTTTCTCTTCTTTACTACATCCTGCAATTACAACCATGAGTATCATAATGCAGAACATAATTAGTTTTTTAGTATGTATCATATGTCCTCCCTAGATGAAATCGATTATCATTAACATTTAAAGATTAATGTATCTTATATACATTGTCAATGTATATAAGAAAACTTTTTTAATATATACTATTTAGATTCTATCCGCTTTTCTAATGTTTCTTTTTAAAACATAGTGCATAAGTATGAAAATAAATGTTGTTATTAAAATGCGTATCCTTGTTATACATAACAAGGATACGCATCCATATTGCATTATCATTTTAATTCCTAATATTGAGTATATTTAATATACGCTGGGCCATTATATACCCACTGATTTCCACCAAGGTTTAACCAACCATTTTCATTTATATATACTAAATAAGATTCTGGAGAATTTAATTGGCGGATAACTGCAGATGTAGTTGATGGACCACTTCTTAAATTTACATTCATCCCTTGTATATATGCAACCCCAATCGGGCTTCCATCACTATTGCTTGTCTTTACAAAATTAATGTACGAAGGATCATTATACACCCATTGCCCATTCCCCAAATCTAGCCATCCGTTACTTTCCTGATATACAACGTAAGATTCTGGAGAATTTAATTGACGAATAACTGAGGAAGAAGTTGATGGACCATTTCTTAAATTTACATTTTTCCCAAGAATATAAGCGATTCCCTTCGTTTGAGGTGTCGGTTGTGGGTTAGGGGGTTGTGGATTTGGAGCTACTCCAAAAATAGCTGCTATTCCATTTGCATACGCTTGACTTAGATCTTCAATAAATTGTGGATTTTTTAATAAATTTGCATCAAACGCTGTATCAATAAAAGCAGTCTCAGTTAAAATTGCATCCATTGTGGTTTCTCTTAATACCGCATAATTTTCTTTTTTTGCTCCTCGATCACGAAGACCATATTTTGTTAATACAGGATTGACAGCTGTATGCATTTTTTGTTGCTTTGCATATGCAGTGCTGCTATTGGATAACGCATTATAAATATAACTTTCAAAACCTGTACCCCCGCCGCTATTAATATGAAATGAAATAAAATAATCCGCACTGAAAGCATTAGCAATATTAGCACGTTCAGATAAAGAAATAAACACATCACTATCACGTGTCATTTTAATTGTAATTGGGTAATTTACCGTTAAAATGTCTCGAACGCGTCTAGCAATTTGAAGTGTTAAGTTTTTTTCTACTAAACCATTACCAACAGCACCAGAATCATATCCACCGTGCCCTGCGTCTATAACAAGTTTCATTTTATTGCCCCGCCCCTTTCTTGTAATATGTTTGCATTTCTACTCGTCCTATTTTATGTGAAATGTACAGGTTCTGTTACAATTGCAAATAAAAAAACCGCCTTATGTAAGGCGGTTTCTATCATCTTGCTTTAACCAATTTAAAATAAATATATACGATTGATAGTGAACATAACGTATGCAAAATAAAATAAATAAAAGTGCTATTCCAACACCACTATAAAGTAAACCAAACTTTAAAAAAACATTTACAAGTGGTGAAAAGTTCATTAAATTTTGTAATGTACTAAGCATACAAAACATAATGAAAAAGACAGGGATGTATTGTAATTCATACGGCTTTTTTTTCTTACTCATTCTTTTCCGAATGATTATATGACATAATTCTGCTACTATAAAGCACCCTCCAATTAATACAAGACCAGAAGTCATCGTCATACATCCACCTGCCTTATATTTATTGTATCGCATAAATAATCATCGTTATATTTTCTTTACATACTCTTCATCTTCTGAAGCAAAACCAAAACTCTCTATGAAAGACTTCGCCTTTTCTGTTAATTTCTCTTGTAGCACTTTTATTTCTTTCACATTTCTTTGTTTCATCATTTCTTCAAATGTAAAATACGTATTTGTACCATAACCGTAACCTTGGTAATCAAAATGAATAATTAGCTGTGATAAAACAGCCCGTTCCTCTTGTACACTATAATCTATTACACCAATATATGTATCATCAACTTTCACACAGTACTGTACCTTTTTCTCACCTAAACTATGCGATTTAAACATTTCTTTAACAACGCTTTCATTTTCTACAGTAACTTTCTCAAACGTAATCATATGTTGTCCATCCTTTTACTATTATTGTATCAATAATACTTCCTATTTATGAAAAAAACCTTAAGACCGTATGCAATCTTAAGGTTTTTCTAATTAAACTAAGCTATACGCACGTTTTGTTTCTTCATGGAACTTATTCGTATCGTATTTATGCTCAACATAAATTTGGTGCCATACCATAAACGCAAGTACAGTCCAAATTTTACGGCTATAATCGCCTTTATCTGCACAATGTGCTTCCAGTAAGTTTAATACATACTGTTTGTCGATTAAATGCTCTGTCTTACTTTCGTTTATAATATTTATAGCCCAATCATGCATTTCGTCTTTTAACCAGTGACGAATTGGTACTGGGAATCCAAGTTTTTTACGATCTAATACGTGATCTGGAACGATTCCGCGTGCTGCTTCACGTAAAATAGCTTTCGTAGTTCCGTTAGCAATCTTAAATTCAGTTGGAATTTTAGATGCAACATCGAATACTTCTTTATCTAAGAACGGTACACGAAGTTCTAATGAGTTTGCCATTGTCATTTTATCAGCTTTTAATAAAATGTCACCGCGTAGCCATGTGAACATGTCAATGTACTGCATTTTACTTACATCATCATAATCTTTAATCTCGTTATACAATGGTTTCGTGATATCCATATAGTTAACACTTTCATTGTAATACTTCATTAATTCAGCTTTTTCTTCTTCACGGAAGATTTTAGCATTTCCATAGTAACGCTCTTCAATTGGTGTACATCCACGCTCTAGGAAGCTCTTACCTTTAAATCCTTCTTTAAGAGCACCACTTAATGCTTTTAGAACGCTCTTACCTGGGCTAGGAATGTAAGAGAACATTTTTAGTGAGTTTGGCTCACGGTAAATGTTATAACCACCAAATAGCTCGTCTGCGCCTTCACCAGAAAGAACAACTGTTACATGTTTACGTGCTTCTTTCGCAACGAAGTACAATGGTACAGCTGCTGGATCAGCTAAAGGATCATCCATATGCCAAATGATTTTTGGGAACTCATCCATAAATTCTTTCGCTGAAATGAATACGTTATGGTTTTTAACGCCTAATTTCTCAGCAGTTTCTTTCGCAACATCAACTTCACTGAAACCACGTTGCTCAAAACCAACAGAGAATGTTAAAAGATTTGGATTCATTTCTCTTGCGATAGAAGCGATGATAGATGAATCGATACCACCAGATAAGAATGAACCTACTGGTACATCACTACGCATATGCACTTTTACTGAATCATATAACACATCACGAATTGCTTGGATATGCTCCTCTTTCGTTGCACTTGAAGCATTGAAATAAGGTTTCCAGTAGCGATGGATTTCCATCTCTTTACCGATTTCTTTTACGAAATAATGACCAGGCTCGATTTTATTAACATCAATTGTTAAAGTTTCTGGCTCTGGACCATATTGGTACGTAAAGTAATGTTGTAGTGACGTTGGATTAACGCCTTTATCTTCCATCACATGCATAATACTTTTCTTCTCAGATGCGAAGAATGTAGTATCACCTTGTTGTGCGATGTATAAAGGTTTAATACCGAAGTGGTCACGTGCACCGAAAAGTTTCTTTTCTTCACGATCCCAAATCATAAATGCAAACATACCACGAAGGTAGTCTACACATTTTTCTTTCATATGTGCATACAATGCAATGATAACTTCTGTATCAGATTGCGTTGCAAACGTTGCACCTTTTTCAAGTAACATTTCACGTAATTCTACATAGTTGTAAATTTCACCATTAAAAATAATTACATATCGATCATTTTCATAAGTTAGCGGCTGATGTCCTGCCTCTAAGTCAATGATGCTTAAACGGCGGAAGCCAAATTGTACATGTTCATCACGAAAATATCCTTCGTCATCTGGACCACGGTGGAAAATCATCGTGTTCATATTTTCAAATTGATGTTTTTCTGTTTCTGAAAACTCTCTAGGGTTTTCACATAAACATCCTACAAAACCACACATACTTCTTACCCTCTTTCAGTTTTCATTCTGTCTCTATACTACTATATCAACCCTATTTATACTAGCATAATCAACTGAATATGGCGACCAAAAACTATAAAAAAATCACTCCATTTCACATTTTTAACAATTTTTTATGAAAACATGAAAACTAGGCACTCACCTTTCTCCGCTTTTGTCATATGATATTGCAAATTGATTTCTAGGAGGGAATACCATGAGTGAAGAAAAAAAAGATTCTTCTCGCCCACCGGTTCGTAATTACTTAAAGCAAATTGATGATTTCTTCGAGCAAACACCTCTTCGCAATGTAATCGCTGATTTAAATCATTTTTTCCAAAAAGGAAACCGTTTATTAACATTCCCTGTAGATTTATATGAAGTTGGTGAAGAACTCGTTGTTACAGCTGAACTACCAGGTATACAAAAAGAACAAATCCAAATTGAAATACAAAGTGAATACTTAAAAGTCTCTGTAAAAGAAGAGATACTTGAAGAGGAAGAAGAACAAACATCCCATAACTATTATCGCCGAGAACGTTCCATTTCAGAAGCATCAAGATTGATTAAATTGCCGTATTCAATTAATAAAAAAGCGGCAAAAGCTTCTTATCAAAACGGCGTATTAGAAATTCGGGCGCCGAAACTTCCCCAGCAACATGACATTTTATCGATAGACTAATGCAAAAAAATAAGGGTGCTATGCACCCTTATTTTTAACCCACTAATCGCTTCATATCACGTATAATGTCTTCGTATGGCGTATTACTAATGCCACTATACTTTTTCATTACTTTTCCGTTTTGATCAATTAAATAAAATGATGTACCATGCATGACCTGACCGTTCTCCGGCTTATCTACAAGTGATTGGAAATTATCTTTTGAAAACTTTGTAATATCTTCTAACGAATACCCCGTTAATAAATTCCAGTTACTAGTATCCTCTGTAAACTTTTGAATAAAAGCTTTCAGATTTTCTGGCTTATCAAGGTCTGGATCTACACTAAATGAAACAAACTGAACGTCTAATTTCTCTTCTTTTGCCATCTTTTGAAGCTTGGCCATATTTGCAGTCATTGGTGGACAAACTGTCTGACAATTTGTGAACATAAAATCTGCAACCCAAACTTTCCCTTTTAAATCTTTTGTACCAAATTGCTTTCCATCTTGATTTGTAAATTGGAAGGTTTCTAAATCCCAATTTAATGGTTTACGAAGCTTTGAACCTGATTCACTACATCCAGCAAGTACAAAGAGACAAAATACAACCATAAGACCAATTATTTTTTGATAACGCTTCATTTATAAACCTCTTTTCTCTATCCTAAATTTAAATAGGTTATGTTTATAATAACAAAAGTTAACACTACGAGAAAATTGTTTACTACATTTGTTCACGAAATCGTACGAATTTACGTATGTTACTTCTTTATTTCAAGCGAATTACTAGACAAAATATATTTTTTTACTATTATTTCTCTAAATAAAAGTGATAAAACTAATTTTATTGTTACTTTTGTAAATACCTCTCCCTATTTTTTAACAATTCCTTAAACATTAATCCATGTTTTACACTGTATTCCTTAACAACATTTCGGTACAATACAAATACAACGATTTTAAATGAGGTGATGTTCATGGCAAAGCGCTATGAAAATATGGATAATGTTAGTACAAAAAAATCAATTCGCTCTTTTTTACGCTGGCGTAAAGAACGAAAGCAAAACAAAAAAGATTTTTCTTTCTTAGTAGAACAATCACCCGTTAAACAAAGTGCATTTTTGCAAAGTAATGTTGAAAAAACGACTATCACATGGATTGGGCATTCCACTTTTCTTATCCAAACGAATGGACTTAATATATTAACAGATCCAGTATGGGCTAATAAATTAAAGCTAGTTCCAAGACTTACAGAACCTGGACTCTCTATAGAAGCACTACCTAAAATTGATATTGTCCTTATTTCACATGGTCATTATGATCATTTAGATTTTTCAACTCTTCGTCAGTTGAATGATGATGTTCTATATCTTGTACCTATTGGATTAAAAAAATTATTTACTCGTAAGAAATTTAAACATGTAGAAGAGTATAAATGGTGGGAAAGTACGATAATTAACGAAGTTTCTTTTCACTTCGTACCTGCTCAGCACTGGACGAGAAGATCCTTATTTGATATGAATACGTCTCACTGGGGCGGATGGATTATTGATAATGAAACGACTATGGAAACCATATATTTTTGTGGCGACAGTGGCTATTTCCAAGGTTTCAAAGAAATTGGTGAACGCTTTTTAATTGATATTGCTCTTATGCCCATTGGCGCTTATGAACCAGAATGGTTTATGAAAGTATCTCATGTTTCACCTGAAGAGGCCGTGCAAGCTTATTTAGATTTAAACGCTACACATTTTATACCAATGCATTACGGAGCTTTTGCACTCGCCGATGAAACACCTCGTGAAGCAATAACTAGACTTCGAAATAATTGGAATTTGCGCATGTTACCGTGGGAACAACTGCATGTACTCTTTTTAGGTCAAACTTTTATTTATAGTAACGCAACAAATGATAAGCAAATAAACGAAAAAATTGAAACTTTACATGTGTAACGTAATGACTGATTTTCTATATCCAACATATAATATAGAAAATCCTATAGTGAAACTTTAATTAGTGGGATTTCTTCATCCCCACTGATTATTTGCCTTCACCAATCAAGCTTTTACGGGCAGCCCGCTACCTAACCTCTTTGCTCCAGCTAAATTTGAGGTAGAGAGTTTTACTGTCCGCAAATAGCGGGATAAAGGGTGTTTTCTATGAATGAATATTTACAGACTCGCTATATCATTAGCGGTAGTGCCTGTGTAGCTCTTCTTATTTCTTACTTTCTATTTACATAAAAAAGCTACTTGAAATATATTTTCAAGTAGCTTTTTTATTACTCTGCTAAATACATAAATCCGATTGCGCCCGGACCTGTATGAGTACTAATAATAGGCGTTGTATAGAAAATTTCTGATTGAGCAAATCCACTCACTTTTTCAACCGCCGCTTTCATACTTTCAGCTAAAGGAATTGCTTTCGCATGCGGAATTGCAACAGCTTTTACGACTTTTCCAGCCGTATCTTGCTCAAATAACTTAGCTAATGTTTTTACAATTTGGCCTTGGCTACGAACTTTCGTTACAGGATTATAAACACCTTCTTCAAGACTAGCAATTGGCTTTATATTAAGTAGCGAACCGATAAACGCTTTTCCTTTACCGATACGTCCACCCTTCACTAAGTTTTCTAATGTATCCACTACTACATATAAACGAGTATTCTTTCTTACTTCATCTACACGTTTTAAAATTTCTTCTAGTGAGCGTCCGTCATTTGCCATTTTTGCAGCTTCAATTACTTGATATGCTAAAGCATGTGTAATAAATTGAGAATCAACAACTGTTACTTTTGTATCAGTCATTGATGCAGCGCTATTTGCAGTTGCTACAGTACCGCTCATTCCACTTGTCATATGGATAGAAAGGACTTCGCTTCCATCTTCCCCTAGCTTGTCATACATTTCTACAAATGTACCCATAGCTGGTTGTGATGTTTTTGGTAATTCCTCTGATTTAATCATTTCTTCAATAAATTCGTCAGGTTGTAAATCAACGCGATCTAAATATGTTTGTCCATTTACAGAGATTGATAATGGTAAAACATGAATGTCATACTTTTCGATTACGTCTTGTGATAAATCTGCCGTTGAATCTGTTACAATTTTAATTTTTTGCATACTATACTTCTTCCCTTTCCAATACGCTCTCCTTGTTATTATACTAGTATTCCCATTGCTTTCAACAATTTGGAACGAAATTTCATCAAATTAATTATATTTTCATATCTAAAATGAAAAAGACAGAGTTTACTAACCCTGTCCGTACTTCGTATCATGCATTTTTTTCAAGGGTATTTGTTTTATATACATTTAAATAATCATTCCACTTCAAACAATTTTGTAAATATTCACGGAAAGAATACGAAAATCTTGGGTGTTTTTGTCTTTGAATTTTTGCAATAAATAATTGAAGACGAGACTGAATTAGAAACGATAATGGATGCTGTGCCTGTAGGACAGGGATTTCGAATATTTTAATGCAATCCCCTGTTGAATGAGTGAAATAAAAACTTTTCGTAATCACAATATCAATCCTCTTTTTCATTGGATTTTTGAACTTCCTCTACTTTGCGCTGTAACACGTTGTTTAAAGTGGAGTAAAATCAGACTTATATGATTTCTGTAGTCCTTATGGCTAGAAGATTTATACTCTATTCATCTCCACCTAATTCACCTTCCCGTCCTAAATATCTCTGAGACGGGAATCTCATTATCCATCAATTGTTTAATACATTTAGTATAAGCTTATAAAAGCGCAAAGTTTGTCTAAATTTTGGAGATTCTATAATTTTTTTCTTCTATATATTGTATACGTTTATAGCTATAGTATAACAAATAAATAAAAAAGTGCCTTTATAACGAGGCACTTTTCGACTGCATTTCTTCTCTTTTCTTTTTCCTCTTACTAACAACCTTTGATAACGCAATACTTACTTCATAAATACAAATAAGCGGCACTGCAACTAAACTATGAGATAAAAAGTCTGGCGGTGATATACAAGATGCAATGATAATTAATGCTACGTAAGCATACCTTCTTATTTTTATTAAAAATTCCGCCGTAAGTATTCCAATACTAGTTAAAAACATTACAACGACTGGCAATTCAAAAATCACAGCAAATGGAACTGTTAAATTAAGTACAAAATGAAAATACTTTTCTGTCGTAAACATCGTATTAAACATTTCATTACCTATCGTAGTTAAAAAGTGAAATAGAAACGGCATTACAATGAAATATCCAAAACATAAACCTGCGAGAAATAATATAGACAATACCGGTATATACATTATTGTCATCTTTTGTTCATTTGGATGTAAACCCGGTTTTACAAATAACCAAATTTGTATAGCAGCAAAAGGAATTGTACAAACGATAGCAAATACTGTAGCAATCGAGAAAAAAATCCACAATACATCACTTGGACCGAGAACAGTTAATTTCATTGGTAAATCTTTTACAAGCCAAAAATAAATATCCTTTGTAAAAGTAAATCCAATAATTAAAAATAGTACAAAGGATAACACCGTATATATTACTCTTTTTCGAAGCTCAACAATATGTTCTACTACGCTCATTTCCCGATCTTCCATCTCGTTCACCACACTTTATTTATCCATTACAAGGAAAATACACTACATTTTTTCTTTCTTTTCCTTTTCTTGAAATGCGTCATCTGTCAATTCTTTCGTTGATTTTTTAAACTCTTTTAACGTTTCCCCTAAAGCCTTCCCGATTTCCGGCAATTTTTTAGGTCCAAATAAAATGAGTACTGCTACTAAAATTAAAATTAACCCTGGAAAGCCAATATTTGAAAACATTTCCCCATCCCCTTTATTAGTAGTTTCCTTGTCCTACTATTACATAATTTTATTTTGTCAAAAAAGTTTGAAAACGTCAACAAATCCATTGTCTTTTGTCAAAAAAATTCAAAAATATAATCAATTATACAAATTTCATTTTCTATTGCTCTTGTGTATGATATGGTAAGGGAAATGACATATTATTTTATGATAGTAGAAAGGATTTGCATTATGACTGAAAAAATGACACGAATGACCCAATTTGTAAAAGAAGAAATTGCAAATGCAATTACACATGGTATCGGTGCCATTTTAAGCATCCCTGCCTTAATCATATTGATTATTCATGCTTCTAAGCACGGTACCGCATCAGCTGTAGTTGCATTTACTGTTTATGGTGTAAGCATGTTCTTACTGTACTTGTTTTCAACATTGCTACATAGCATTCATCATCCTAAAGTAGAAAAAATATTTACTATTTTAGATCATTCAGCCATTTACTTATTGATTGCTGGCACGTATACTCCTTTTCTACTTATTACACTTCGTGGCCCATTAGGATGGACGTTGCTTGCTATAATATGGACACTAGCAATCGGAGGTATCGTCTTCAAAATTTTCTTTGTACGTCGCTTTATAAAGGCTTCAACTTTATGTTACATCATTATGGGTTGGCTCATAATCGTTGCCATTAAACCACTTTATGAAAATCTAACTGGACATGGTTTTTCACTACTTTTAGCAGGTGGAATTTTATATTCTGTCGGAGCTATATTCTTCCTTTGGGAAAAGCTACCTTTCAACCATGCCATATGGCACCTGTTCGTTTTAGGTGGTAGTGCGATGATGTTCTTCTGTGTACTCTTTTATGTCTTACCTACAGCATAATAAAAAAGGATTCAGCTTACTATAAGCTGAATCCTTTTTTATTACTTATGTAATTGTGATGCGATAACTTCCTGTGTATGCTTCGTTAATTCTTTAATATCCATATTCGCATAATCTTCAGGTGTAATCGGCTTAGAAATTGTTACTGTTGCATGAGCTGGCTTCATACGATTTCCATTCGCTTCAAACATCTTATATGTACCATCTAACGTTACAGGTAAAATTGCTACACCTGACTTTACTGCCAGATGAAAACTACCAGCCTTAAACTCTCCAACTTCGCCACCCTTACTTCTCGTTCCTTCAGGGAAAATTACGATAGAATGTCCATTCTTTAATAGTTCAATTCCATCTTTAATCGCTTGAAGAGATTGACGACGATCGCTACGATCCATAAATACACAATTCATAAGTTCCATCCAAGTTGGTACAACTGGGAACTTTTTAATCTCTGCTTTTGAAACGAATCCAATTGGTTTATTTAAGTAACCTAGTAAAACAGGGATATCCATATTACTTTGGTGATTACTTACAACTAGTACTGGCTTGTCTTTCGGAACATTTTCAAGTCCTTTCACTTCTACTGCCCCTCCAGCTACACGTACCATTTTCTTACCAAACCAATTTGTCGTTTTATACACAGCATTATCTTTTTCTTTTGGCGCCATCGTATTTACTTGTCTTTTAAGACGCCACATTCTCGGTGTAATCGCAATTACGATTAAAATTAAATAAAAGATTTTAAAAAACGTTTGAATCATACAGAACCCCCACCTATTATCATTCCGACCTTCATTATACTAGACAAACGAAGGAAAAAGAAGAAAAAAAGTCCAAACAGCAAGTGTTTGGACTTTTTAAGCATTCTATATTAGAAACGTTTTGCTAATTCACGAGCATTAGCAATTGCTGCTTCTTTAATTTCTTGTGCTTTTTCAGGGTTTGCATTCATACCTTCAACTGCGATATATTCAGTATCATTTACACCGACAAATCCTAATACAGTCTTTAAGTGATTGCGACCGAAGTCTACAGCTGCGTATGCTCCTTCAGAATATACGCCACCTGTTGCCTGAATGTGAAGTGCTTTTTTACCTTCTAATAAGCCGACTGGACCATTTTCAGTATATTTGAATGTTTTACCTGCGATTGCTACGTTATCTAAGTATGCTTTTACTACTGGTGGATAGCTAAAGTTCCACATTGGAGTTACGAATACATAACGATCTGCATTCATAAATGTTTCTAAATTTGTGTTCATTGCTGCTACTTTTTGTTGTTGAACTTCAGTTAAAGCTTCAAAGCCTTCACCTGCTGCAAATTTACCCCAAGCAGCAAATACATCTGCATCAATTGCTGGTACTGTAGTATTGAATAAATCAATTGTTACAACTTCGTCTTGTGGATGTTCATTTTTATAAGCTTCGATGAAAGCTTCCCCTACTGCCATTCCGAAAGAACCTTCTGCTGAATTTGGATTTGCTGTAATAAATAGTACTTTTGTCATTGTATTCTCTCCCTTTTTTCTCTTTATCTTTAATTCAAGATTTATTTTTTAAAAGTTAACAACTTACCTTATGTAAGTATAATACAAAAAGTTTTAATCAATGTCAATAAAAAATAGCTACTTTTTTTTCGTAAGTTAATGATTTACTTTGTTTCCTTAAAATTTAGTATACAGATATTAAGAACTCTTTCATATAAAAAGGCTACCTCTACAACTTATAGAGATAGCCTTCTATTACATATTATTTTTGAAATACATGTTTTACTTTTTCAGCTGGAATATTACTTCCGCCTCTACCTTTTACATCTTCAATCATCATTGTAATGACCATATCTGGTGAATTTAAATCAAATGCAGCGAACCAACCTAGTTCTTTTCCTTCGGCCTCTTTTGATACTTTTAATTCCGCTGTACCTGTTTTTCCAGCAAGAGTCATACCATCAATTTTAGCAATTTTCCCTGTACCATCTGGATCATTAATTACTTTCGTCATTGCAGTTTTTAATATATCCTGATTTCCTTTAGAAATTACATTTTCTTTCCAAGCTTTTGGTTGTTTATCTGTTTTAATAATATACGGTGACGGAATCGCTCCATCATTTACAATTGGCGCATACGTTAAAGCTAAATGAAGAGGAGTCATTAATACTTGTCCTTGTCCATATCCTGTATCTGCCATTTGAATATCATTTTTAATGCCGTCATTTGCAATTTTAGAAGCAGGGAATCCATATTCAATTGGTAGTTTCTCATCGAATCCGAATTTTTTTGCTTCACTCATAAACTTGTCTTTTCCGATTTTTAAAGCTTCTTGTGCGAAGTAAATATTATCCGAGTATTTCATCGCCTTATCAAAATCAATCGGATTTGCATCTTTCACACGCGTTACATAGTAATTACCCCAAGAAGAATCTTTTGTCCATTTTAATCCTTCAATTTTCAACTCTTCTTTTGGATCAATCGTTTTCGTTTCAAGACCAATTGCAGCTGTAATAGGTTTAAATACAGAACCTGGTACCGACAATTGTGTAAAGCGATTTGTCATTGGTTTTTTCGGATCATTATTCCAAGCTTCGCGTTGTGCCTTCGATGTCCCTCGTGCAATTATATTAGGATCATATGCTGGACTACTTACTAGTGCAATTGTTTCTCCACTTTTCGGATTAATTGCTGCACTTGAACCAGCTTCGCCCTTCATTTCATTATACGTTTTTTCTTGAACAACACTATCAATAGTTAAAGTTACATTTTCTCCATCAACAGCATCTGTTTTTGCTAAATTTTTAATTTCTTTTCCTTGCGCATCTTCTACAAAGACACGGCCACCTTTTTTACCGCGTAGCTTTTCCTCTAATACTTGCTCTAAGCCAGCTTTACCAACTGGGTCATCAGCTTGATAGCCTTTCTTTTGTAGCGTTTTTAAATCTTCAGCATTTACCTTTCCAATATAACCAGTCAGATGAGCTGCCGCTTCCCCTAACGGATATGTACGAACATTTACAGGTTTTGTTGAAACACCTGGTAAATCAATGTACGTATTTTGTGTTGCCCCTTCAGGCAAAATTCCAATTGGTACGAGATACCCTGGTTTTACCCATTTAGCAGCTAATTTTTGATCAATTTCTTCTACAGACATATTTAATAACTTCGCTACTGTTTCTTTCGTTTGCGGAGCAGTATCGCCTAACTTTTCAGGAATCAATCCGATTTCAGAAGCTTTCCCATTCGTTGCAAGACCTTTTCCATTACGATCGTATATTTCACCACGTTTTGGCTGTGTTGTCTGCATACGCACTTTACTATCTTTCGTCATGCCAGGGAAAATAAAATCAGGAGTCCAATCTATTTTCCAAGATTCTTTATCTCCATCTTTTTCTTTCACCATTTTTGCTTCATGACCAAATGTGATTTTACCACCAACTGTATCCATGCTTACTTTAAAAGGAACAGGACCTTCATCTTTTTTATCTTCTTTTACTTCCCCTGTTTCTACCTTTAAGTCTTTCACTTCGATACCAGAATAAATTTTTTCATATTTCTCAGTAAACTCTTTCTTTGAAATATCTTTTTTTGCATTTTTTGATAGTTGATCATACATATCTGCAAATTTTTGTTTATTCCACGCTTTTACATATGTATCAAACGCTTCTTGTGGTTTTTCTTCTTTACCACATCCAACTAACATGAATGTTAAGCAAAGAAAAAGAATCCCCCATATCTTTCTCAATCGATTCTCCTCCTCTTTCTATATTAGTACTTTTGAAAATTTTAGCATTTTTACATGCTACCTATCATTATAGCACTATCGAATCTCATCTATAAACTTATATTGGTGAATACAAATAAAAAGATTGATGTGAATTCTCACATCAATCTTTTTTATTATTGTTGCTTCTCATATACATGGTAATAATACGTATACGGGTTTTTTTCATCCGTTAAACCTTTTTCTACAAAAATCTCTTTCCAATTTGTCATATCCATTTCTGGGAAGAATGTATCTCCTTCAAATGCATAATGGATTTTTGTCATATATAACTTGTCTACATAAGGTAAAAAGAGATCGTAAATTTGCGCTCCGCCAAAAATAAAAATCTCTTCTTCATTTTTACATAGTTCAAATACTTCTTCTACAGAATGAACAACTTCACAGCCTTCAACATGATACCCTTCATTACGAGTTACAATAATATTACGTCTTCCAGGCAGTGGTCTACCAATCGCTTCATAGTTCTTTCTTCCCATAATAAGCGGGTGGCCCATCGTTGTTTTCTTCACGTATTGTAATTCACTCGGTAAACGCCAAGGTAAATTATTATCTTTACCAATTACTCTATTTTCGTCCATCGCGACCATAAATGAAACAATCATTTTTTCATCTCCTCTACAATTATACTGCAACCGGTGCTTTAATTGCTGGATGCGGATCGTATCCTTCAATCGTTAAATCTTCCATTTCAAAATCAAACACAGATTTCACATCTGGATTTAATGTAAGTTTCGGGAATGGACGTGGTTCACGTGCCAATTGCTTTTCTACTTGTTCAAAATGATTTGTATAAATGTGTGCATCTCCAATTGTATGAACAAATTCTCCTACTTCAAGACCACATTCATGTGCAATTAAATGTGTTAGTAGTGAATAACTTGCGATGTTAAATGGAATTCCAAGGAATATGTCACCACTTCTTTGATATAGCTGACAAGAAAGTTTTCCGTCCGCTACATAAAATTGGAATAATGTATGACAAGGCGGTAATGCCATACTCGGTACGTCTTCAGGATTCCAAGCAGAAACGATTAAACGACGTGAGTCTGGTGTTTTTTTAATCATTTCAATTACATCTTTTAATTGATCAAGTGTCTCACCAGCTGTCGTTTTCCAAGCACGCCATTGTTTACCGTAAACGTCTCCTAAATAACCATATTTATTTGAGAACTCATCATCTTCTAAAACGTTCTTTTTAAACAATTCCATTTGCTCATCGTACTGTACTTTAAATTCTTCATCTTGTTGTGAGCGAAGACCAAAATCAGTCATGTCAGGACCAGTATACTCATCACTTTCTACCCAGCTCTTAAACGCCCATTCATTCCAAATGTTATTATTATGCTGCAATAAATAGCGAATATTTGTATCACCTTTCATAAACCAAAGTAGTTCACTTGCTACAAGGCGAAATGGTACTCTTTTTGTCGTTAATAAAGGAAATCCTTTGCTCAAATCAAAACGCATTTGATATCCAAATACAGATACAGTTCCTGTCCCTGTACGATCTTCTTTCTTCGTACCATGTTCCATTACATGGCGGCATAAATTTAAGTATTCATTTTCAGCATGTTTCATATGTAGGAAAACCTTCTTTCAATCGTATATGGAATTTATCATAACATGAAAAATGGTAAATTTAATAATCTTAATTAATAAAATTTCTTATGCTAATTCTTACAAAATTATTAACTTTCCATATTTTAAAAGGTTTTCATTTTCTATTACCGAAAGTATAGTGCGGTAGATCAAAATTTATATTTGGAGGTTAGAAATATGTCTAAAATTGAAACACCTGTTATGACTTCTTTACAAACCACGGTTGAAAAAATGATGAAGGATTTAAATGTTCCTGGTGTTGCTGTCGCTGTTATAAAAGACGGTGAAGTTATTCTTTCAGAAGGTTTCGGCTATCGTAATATAGAAACAAAAGAGGCTGTTACACCGAATACTCGATTCGCAATCGGTTCCTCAACGAAAGCGTTTGGTACACTTTCATTAAGCTTGTTAGCACAGCAAAAAAAGTTTAATTGGGATGCTCCTGTCCCGTCTTATATACCTAACTTTACTTTATCTGAACTACTTGCTAGCTCACAAGTTACAGGACGGGATTTAGCTTCTCATCGAACTGGAGTGAGTCGTCATGAGGCTCTTTGGTACAGTTCTTCCTTATCTCGAAAAGATCTCGTTGAAAAAATAAAACATTTACCACTTGATGCACCGTTCCGGACTGCATTTCTATATAACAACTTAATGTATGCAACAATTAGCTACATTGTTGAAAACATTACAAATCAAACGTGGGAGCAATACACTACAGAACATATTTTAGAACCTTTAAATATGAGGCATACAAACTTCTCTGTTAACGATTCACAAATTACAGATGATTACGCTTTACCTTACATTGAAAATGACGGTGAAATAAAAGCAGTTCCATTCCGTAACATCGATACAGTTGGCGCTGCTGGGTGTATTAATTCCACAATTGAAGATATGGCAAATTGGGTACTTCTCCACTTAAATGAAGGAAAATTTGGAGATCATGAATTAATCTCCTCTGAATTATTACAACAAATGTATACACCACACAATTCAATTCCAGACCAACCGGTTTTATCACTCCCTGAATCTCCATTAAATAGTTACGGTCTTGGTTGGTTTATTAGCGCTTATCGTGGTAAAAAAGTGATTCATCATGGCGGTAATATCGATGGATTTTCAGCGCTTGTTTCATTCATACCAACAGAAAACATAGGCCTTGTCATTTTAACGAATGCTGGAGGAACATTACTTCCTACTTATCTCGCTAATCAAATTTATGACGAACTACTTGAATTAGAATCCATTGATTGGCATAAACGTGCTGTAGAAGATACTAAAAAAATGAAGGAAATGATGAAAGAAGCAACTGAATCCCTCCCTGAACAAATTAAAGGGACTACACCTTCGCACAAGTTAGAGGATTATACTGGTACTTTTGAACATCCTGCATACGGAACATTACAAGTATACAAACGAGATGATTCGTTATATGTACAATTTATGGAAATGGATATTCAATTAGGGCATCATCATTACGACATCTTCTCCACAAAAGTTGACTTATTCCAAATGAAAATGAGCTTATTATTCGCTTATGAAATGAATGTAAGTGGTGAATTCCCATCCCTTCAGTTACATGTACCAGCTACATTAAGTACTCAGCCGCTTACATTTAAGAAAATTAAATAAGTATTTTGATGGTAAAAAATAAAGGTAGGTGCGAATCACACCTACCTTTTCTATGTCATATCAATCTTATCTGGTTGAAACCAAATTGGCTTCGATAACTCAAAGTTATTATGATCCTCTAAAACTATAGTAAGACGCTCTAACATATCATCTAACATATGCGGCGCTGCTAGTAATGTCCAGACAACTGAGGAGAAAACTGTCATGCCAACGTACACCGCATATAAATTCCAGAACTCCTCTGGTATTCTCCCATTAAAATATCCTTCTATTTGTCCGATTGAATACGGAATACTAATATCCCTTGCAAACAGTGCAATTTTTACGAAATCATGAATTGGGTCGCCCCAGTCGTAGCCATTAAAATCAACAACACCTACATATCTCGCATCACGTACAATTATATTTTCTAAGTGAAAATCATCGTGTTGAAATCGATTCGGGCGGTTCTTTAAATATATTTCATTTTCTTCAATAAACTTTATGATTTTATCATCATTTTTTATGTTTATTCCGCATGTTTTATATGCCTCTACATATTTACTATGTTTTTTCATAGCTCTTTCATACCATGGAAGTATATTATTAGGAGCTTCATATGTATGCATTTTTGCTAAATCTTTTCCTGCCTCTATACCAATATCATATTGTTCTTTTGGTGAATACGTAGGCAATAGCTTCTTCGCATCTTCCCCTTCTAAATATGAAAAAATACTATAGCATACACCTTCTTCTTCCAATATACCTATTTCAATTGGCCTTTGTGCCTGTACGTTACGTTTTACTATTTCATTTAAAATTTGAAACTCTATTTTCTTTCTTTCATACTCTTTTATATCGCCTGTCCGAAATAAATATTTTTCATTATTTGCATTCGTAATTATATATTTCTTATCTGGAGAGAAACCTTTAGAAATTTCTTCAATATTCGCTGCATCTTTTACTATTTGTATATTGCTTTGCCGTGCTGTAATTATCTTCATATCTATTCCCCTTACATTTCTGCATTTGGTGTATAGGCAACTTCTACAATAAATCCATTCGGATCGTAAAAATCAATCGTATAGTAACCTTCCGAATAATGATTCATTTCAATTGGACCACGTATTACCTTCACTTTCGTACTAGAAAGAAAATCTGCTACTTCATCAACTACTTCTCTATGAATAGCTTGATAACAAATATGTCTAGGCCCTAACGTCCTTACAATTTCCTCATCTACTTCTTTAAAGTATATTTCACTTTCTCCTGTGCTATATGCTACTTCATTTAACTTTCTCCACCCAATTATGGAAAACAACTTATTATAAAAAGAAATGGACTCCTCTAAATTTGCTACCCAAAATTCAATATGATGAATGCCTGCTCGCAGTGTATTCATATTAAGAATACGCTCCTTGTACTACTTGCACAATTTCCATCGGCTTATGAACCATGTAATCTGGTGCATCTTTTTTCACTGTTTCAATAACATCATATCCCCAAGATACCCAAATTACGTTCACTCCAGCCTTTTTACACGCTGCTACGTCTCGCTGTTCATCACCGACATATAACATATCTTTCTCTGTTATCTTTTTCGATTTTAAAAATCTTTTTATCATCTTGTCTTTACCGAACAAATTTTTAGAACAATACACTTCTTGTATATTTTCTATATCATTCTTTTGTAAAAACGCCCGAATATGCTCTTCTGAGTTCGATGATATGACTGCAATTCCGTAGCCTTTTTTATGTAGTTCATCTAATACTTCCTTCATCCCATGGAACAAAATAAGATCTTTTATAGCAGGTTGATACAATTTATAAAACTCCAGCGCTAATATCGGTAGTTTATACAGTGGTACATCGAGTTGTTTACATCTCTCCGCCATCGTTAACTTGCGTAAATACTCAATTTCTTCTTCTCTTACCGTTTTATATCCGTGCTTTTCAGCAATTTGATTATAAATTGGTACAAATATATTTTGTGAATCTACTAATGTGCCATCAAAGTCAAAAACAATATATTTTTGCATTCCCATACTCCCTTTGCTTCTTTTTTCTAAACCTATGTTATTCAACAACATGGTTGTCTGTCCCTTCTATAAAAATAAAAAAGAACAAGATTTTCTCTTGTTCTTTTTAAGAAAGCCATTTCGGCGGTACATTCGTATTCCAATAAATATTTCCTAACTCATGATGTCCTGAGTATCCATCATCAAAACGATGATAATGGAAATTAAAATAATAACCATCTTGCGGTGGATGATCTCTTCTTACATGGAAACGCAATAAATCATTTCCTGATTTCGTATCGTAGACATGAAAAATCTTTTCATTATTCCCACCAGCTGGTTTTTGAGAAATCGCTAATGATTGTAGTGAATCTTCTGGTACATCACTAGCAAGCTCAGCAATTGCCTCTTCAATCTTTGGTAATATTACATCTTTAAATTCATCTTCAATTACTGGACCAATTTTAGTACCAAACTTTTGCATCGACTGCTTCTCTGCTTCTTGCATCGCATAAGTAATAAAAGTATCGGTGGTTAACCTGTCATTCGTTTCTTCATATGTATAGGACGTACTCTCCAAACTTTGTTGCCCAGCTGTGCTCGTAGGCTTGTCCGCAGCTTTGGCATTATCAAGCAATATGGAAGGAGGCGTCACTAAACCAAATGTAAATACGGTAATTAATGCGACTAAGGTTTTTCTAAACCAATTTGGCATTTATGTTCCCTCCCCTTTCACTCATTATTTTTTATATAACGGTGGTTTCTTCTATTATACAAAATGATTGTAATTTTTGCACTTTACAATTTTGTTAACGTTCACATATTTTTCACTTGAATATGAAATTGTAAGATTTCATACAATATTAATACCACGATATTGAGGAGGCACTTGAATGACTTTAGATGTCATGTATTCCGCCGCAAGCATACTCGTTTTAGTATATTTTATTTATCAATGTGTTACAGACTAGAAAAAGAGCCGTCAATGGCTCTTTTTTAATGGTAGAAATACAATCCATACAATTAATAAAATAAAAACAACGCTGCCTACCACAGCTGGCAATAAATAAAACTGTGAAAGTATAACTATTCCATATAAAAGTATTGCTGGTAGTAGTAAATAACGATCTGCCTTCCATCTTAACAATAGTAATTTCCCTTCATCACAATATAAACGAAGAAACATCTTATTCGTAAATTCATTCCAATAATCACGTGCATAGCGAGAAATTGCAACTACAGCAAATACGAGAACAATAGCTGCAATCCACCTTGGAGTCATAATTATACTTGCAGTACTGATACATACAATTTGAATATAAAATATTCGTGCAGTACTTGTACGGAAAAATTCTTTCAAAAAAGATTCGACAATACGAGAATCAGCTTTTTTCCCTAAAAGTCTTTTAGAGCGCGGAAACATCCACGGTTTTTTATTCGAACTACTCGGTTTAGCCGCATGACCACCAACTTGCATAATTCCGCTCGTCCAGCGCATGCTTTCCTCCTTTTCTTTCTCGATTTCTTTAAAAAAGAACTTTTTATAATTCATTTTCTCTTTTACTAATACACTACTTAAGAAAATTACTAGACCGATAAATAAAATTGAATACAACGGATTTTTATAAATAAAAAATAAACTAATTCCAAAAAAGGACACGCTCATAGAAAATACTACATTTTTTACAATCCATAAAACCCATCGTTTCCCCACATGTACATGAACAAATCTCGTTAACAACGACAACATAAATCGAAATATAGTAAAGAATACCCAAAATAATAGGACTTGTATCTCTGTTACTTCGATACTTTTCATCAACACCGGTAACATAATAACGACTACTATTATATTCGTTATCGCTATTCGAACAAATGTGTACATCATGCCATACTGGACTAATTTTCGCATATGTGTTGCATACGAAATTAAAAATAAACTATCCGCTTGCTCAAAAAATGAACGAACTCCTCTTGGATATGTTACTAGATAAAATGCGAGTAATCCTAATCCGAAATAAATCGTCTCTTCCGTTGATAATTCATTTATCCATAGCGATCGATAATAGATTCCCATAAATATAAGTGCTGGAATAATAATATATAATGCGACTGTCCAATCTGTTACCGAACGTATAGACTTCCATTTCCGCTCAAGTTCATGGCGTAATCTCTTATAAAATTGTTGTTTAATCATGTTGTTCACGCCTTACAATTACATCAAAGCAGTCTAATAATGAACTACCCGGCATTTCCGCTAATATTTGAATAGATTCTAAATGTCCATCTGCGACTAATGTACCTTGTGAAATGAGTAAAAATCTTTCACAAATTTTTTCAGCAGTATCTAATACGTGCGTACAAAGTAAAATTCCTGCCCCGCGCTCTTTTTCTTTATATAAATAATTTAAAAACTCTTTCGTAGCTACCGGATCTAAACCAATAAAAGGTTCGTCAATGATATAAAAATCTGGCTCAGTTAAAAACGCCAATATTAGCATCGATTTTTGTTTCATGCCTTTTGAAAATTTTGATAAATACTCATGTTTATACTTATTCATTCGAAAAGTATGTAATAATTGTTCCGCTCGTTCTTCCCAACTTCCCATTTCACTTCCACGAGCTGCCATTAATAATTCAATATGTTCCCAGAGCGTCAAGTAATCATAGTATGTTGGATGTTCTGGTACGTATGCATACGGATTTTTCTTTTCACCGAATGATATTTCACCGTCCATATTTACAAGTAATCCGAGTATCGTTTTAATCGTCGTACTCTTCCCAGCACCATTTGCTCCAATAAGAGCAACTAGTTCACCTTTTTCGATAGAAAAAGCTATATCATGAATTATTTTTTCGCCTATTTCATATCCAGCTGAGCGGATATTTACTTTTAACATGCATTCCCCTTCTTTCCATTTCTAATACAATCAAGGAAAAGAATAACATATAACTATCTATATATCATTATAAAATATTTATTTTCATAGCAGGAAAAAACATTTTTTAACAGAATATTAAATGTTTGATTACATTTTATTGGAGTGGATAATATGTCTTTTCAAATTCGTGAAGCAACGATAGATGATATAGACGCACTTTGTTCTTTAACGAAAGAATTAAAAGGTTCCTCTATTTCCTATGAAGATATGAACAACCGATTACAATTCGTACAAATGAGTCCGTTTGATTTTTTATATGTTTACGAGGAAGAAGAAGCTATATTTGGATTACTTGGATTTCGTATACGTGAAAATTTAGAAGATGTAACACGTTATGGAGAGATTTCAATTATTAGCGTTGATTCTAACATACGACGGAAAGGCATTGGACAAGTGTTGATGGATTATGCCGAGCAATTAGCAAAGAAACATAATTGCATTGGCACATGGCTAGTTAGTGGAACAAAAAGAGTAGAAGCTCATCCTTTTTACAAAAAATTAGGATATGAAGTAAATGGCTACAGATTTGTAAAACATTTTTAAACTACTTATAAATTGAAGGGACTATAACTATGACAAACATTAAAGCAATTTTCATTGATCGTGACGGTACAATTGGTGGTGACACTACAATACATTATCCAGGATCTTTTTCATTATTTCCATTCACAAAAACATCCTTGCAAAAACTAAAAGCTAAAAATATAAAAATTTTCTCTTTCACAAATCAACCTGGTATCGCAGATGGAATTGCAACTGTAGCCGATTTTGTACAAGAATTAGAAGGCTTCGGTTTTGATGATATTTATGTATGTCCTCATAAACACGGTGATGGTTGTGAATGCCGTAAACCAAGTACAGGCATGCTGCTTAAAGCAGCAAAAAAACATGGACTTAATTTAACACAATGTGCTGTAGTTGGTGATCGCTGGACTGATATTGTTGCAGGAGCAAAAGTAAATGCGACTACGATTCTAGTCCGAACAGGCGCTGGGTATGATGCTTTGCATACGTACCGAGACAAATGGGCACATATTGAACCAAACTACATTGCAGATAACTTTGAAGATGCAACAAACTGGGTTTTAAATCAACTATAATACAAATGAAAATTTTGATTCACCCGAAATAATTTAAAACATAGTTAAAATAGCCTTTTTGGCAAATAATTGTATTCCACAAAACGGATCACCTCAAAAGGTAGCAAGTTCCCTTTTGATACGCAAACATTGCAATTCAAATTATATTTTTTATTAGTAACAGCAATTAACGTAAAGAAGGAATAGCTTAGTGGCTATCCCTTCTTTATTGACTTCTATTATTTACATTTGTTATCTGTTTTTATTGAGTATTCTCATCGTTTTTATACTCCAAAATATCCCCTGGCTGACACTCCAAAGCTTTACATATCGCTTCTAATGTTGAAAAACGAACCGCTTTTGCTTTCCCATTTTTCAAAATAGAAAGATTCGCCATCGTAATTCCAACCCTCTCCGAAAGCTCCGTTACACTCATTTTTCGTTTTGCTAACATGACGTCAATATTAATAATGATTGTCATATCCGCCACCTCAGACCGTCAAATCATTTTCTGATTTTATGTTAATTGCCTCTTGTAGAAGTCGTTGGAGGATAGCAGCAAAAACGGCGATAACGAGCGAAGCAAAAACGATAATGAGTCCCACTAGCCCAATAGGAGGGTCCATTTTTTTCGCTATAAAATGAAAAAGTGGTAAACTTAATACATACAAACCACTGATTGTAATTGCACAGCGCTTTATATTCTTTAACGCCTTTACTGATAATTCCGAGAACGCTGTGTTCTCATCAATGTACTGTAAAAGATTGAAAGCCTGATAAAGAGCAACGTAAAAAGGCACAGCTGCTCCATACATCACAATGAAAACAAGATATTTCATCGGAGCAATATTAGGATACAAATTTGCTGCGAAATTCGCCATTTCCGGCACTAAAAATATGCATAAAGCAAGTACTGAAATTCCAGCAAGAAAAATAATTACTTTTAAGAACGTTGTTGAACTTCGTTTAAGATTCATTTACAATACCTCACTTATTTAATGGCAACATAATTTTATCACAATATTTATTGTTTAACAATAAATAAATATCGTTTTATTTTCGTCATGTTTTTTAATTTAGGCAAAAATAAAAAAGAATTTCTCATTACAAAGAAATTCTTTTTCTTGAAAATGTCTCTTTCAACTTAATTTTTTAAAACGTTAATTCGTAATGGAAATAACGATTATCTCTCAAATAACCATTTTCAGCGTATAATCGTTGTGCTGATAAATTATCAATCTCCGTTTGCAGCTTTACACCTTTTGCTCCATTTTCTAATGCGTATTCTTTAGCAGCTTCTAATAATTTTTTACCTGTTCCGGCTCCACGCTTCGCCGCTTGTACAAATAAATCATTTAAAATCCATAATTCTTTCATTGAAATAGAAGAAAATGATGGATATAGTTGCGTGAACCCAATATATTCGCCGTCTTCAACTGCTACGAAAATAACAGACTCTTTTTTCTCAATTCTATTTCGTAAAAATACTTTTGCCCCTTCTAAATCAGAATCTTGCCTATAAAACATGCGATAGTTATTAAAAACTGATGCTAGTCCATCTAAATCTGCAATTGTTGCCTCATATATTCTCATTTTACTCCATTCCCCTTCCAATACTGTCTCATTATATCCGTTGCCCATTTAGGCTGGTGTATTTCTTCTGTCGGCATAAACTCTTTCATTATTGGTTTTATATCCAATATAGGAGTGCCATCAATAGCATCTAATCCCTCAACAATAATTGATTTACCTTCTCTTTTGATCACCTTTACAATTGTTACACCTATGCGATTTGGGCGATTTTTCCCGCGCTGTGCAAAAATACCTACTTCAGGATAATCCTTATTATTTCTAGGATGTCTAGCAAAATACTGAATTTGCTCGTCAGTTACTTTATGAAAATAAAAAACAACTTCAATATGAGAAAAATCTTCAACCCCTTGTATACTCTCTTCTGCATACATTTCAGTTAAAGTTATACGAGATCTTACTTCTCCCCACTCATCATCTTTTATTTCCTTTCTTTCATTATGTACAAATGCGATTGGTTGAACTGAAAACATACGCATTCCCCCTTAAATGTAACCACTTACATTATAAAATATTTTCTGAATGTTTTCCATATATACGAATAAAGTTTACATAATATAATTATACTCTATCTAGAGCTACCTTGACTGCTTCAATTGCATGTATATGAGTTGTATCAAATATCGGGACAGATACGTTTTCTTGCTTTATTAATAACCCTATTTCTGTACAACCTAATATGATTCCCTGTGCTCCTTTTTGCACTAACTCTTCGATGACTCTTTTATAATATTCTCTAGATTGAGATACTATTTTTCCTAAACATAATTCTGTATATATTACTTTATTTATTTCTTTTCTATTTTTTTCTGATGGTACTATTACTTTTATATCATGCTCTTCAATACGTGACTTATAGAAATCTTGCTCCATTGTATATTTAGTTCCAAGCAGACCAACCTTTTGAATGTCTTTTCTTTTAATTTCTTTTGCAGTTGCATCAGCAATATGTAAGACTGGAATATCAATTTTGGCCTTTATTTTTCCAACTACCTTATGCATTGTATTTGTACAAATGATTATAAAGTCTGCTCCTCCCTTTTGTAATGAATATGCCGCATTCCCTAGAATTTCTCCAGCACCATCCCAATCTCCGCTAGACTGACATCGTTCAATCTCTTCAAAATCCACACTATTAATCAAACATTTTGCTGAATGTAGCCCTCCTAATCTCTCTTTTATTTCTTCATTAATAATTCGATAATATTCAGAAGTTGATTCCCAACTCATACCACCTATAAGACCTATCGTTTTCATATAAACACCTACCTAAACTTTTTTTATAAAACTAATAACAACATTTTATTATGTATATTATACACAATAAAACAAGACTTTAAGTTTGGAATATAAAGTCTTGTTTTAACGTAAAATATAGAATAATTGTACTTTCATTTCCAAGGAAATTTTTATAGAATATTCTGAAATTAATAATCTGATATTTTTATAAATTCTTTATACTTATAATTAAAACACTCTCGATACAACTCTTTGATTTCATCATATGATGGAACACGTGGGTTATTAGCTGGGCTACCACTTTCAATTGCATCTGATGCCATTTTAGAGATAGCATTTTCAAATTCAATTTCATCGATACCGTATTCTTTTAAATTTGGAATACGAAGATCATAGCAAAGCTTTTTTATTTCCCCAATCGTGTAGTCTGCTACTTCCTCATCAGAATTCGAATACAAATCCTTATTTAAGTTACGTCCAATTTTTGCTAACCTTTTCACTGCACTTGTTTTTGTAAACTCTAACACTGTAGGTAATAGTATGGCATTTGATATTCCATGCGGTACATGAAATAATGCTCCCACTGGCCTTGACATTCCATGAACTAATGTAACTGATGCATTCGAAAATGCAATTCCAGCTTGTAAGGAAGCAATCATCATCGCTTCTCTTGCCTCCATATTATGTCCATCTTCATATGCTATACGTAAATATTTCATAATACTTTCAATAGCTGAAAGAGCAAGTACATCTGTAAGTGGTTGTGAAAATTTAGAAATATAAGCTTCAATCGCATGACATAACGCATCTATTCCTGTTGCTGCCGTAATTTGTGGTGGTAACGAACTTGTCAAAACTGGATCTATAATTGCTACTTTCGGTATAAAACTAGGATGCTTCATCATCATTTTTACATCTGTTTTTTTATTCGTAATTACTGCTACACTTGTAACTTCCGAACCAGTACCAGAAGTTGTTGGAATTGCAATAAGTGGTAGTGGATTGTTTTCTATTTCAATATCCTTTTGGACATAATCCTCAACTTCTCCACCATTTGTATATAAAACCGCTACCGCTTTCCCAGCATCAATACAACTTCCACCACCAATACCGATAATAAAATCGCACTTTTCCTCTTTACAAAGAGATAACGCTTCTAATACGTGTATATTTGTAGGCTCAGCATCCACTTTATTATATGTGCTAACAATAATACCTTTCTTATTTAGTTGTTGCATACACTTTTCAACATATCCTAATTTCTCCATAATTGTATCAGTAACTATAAAAGCTCTTTTCCCTAACTTTTTTGATTGTTCTCCCAGTTTTTCAAGCGAATTCCTTCCATATAATACCGACTTTGGCATACGAAACTCAGAAACCTCTTGCAAGTCCCCCACCCCTTCTTATCCTAATTAATATTTTATAATATAAATTATCGATTTGATGAATCTTTACGATTCAAATTTTTTAATAGAGTCCTGTTAAAGTATAGAATGCGATAACTAAAAATACAGCAACCGTTTTCAAAATAGTAATAGCAAATATATCTTTATATGACTGTTTATGTGTTAATCCCGTTACTGTAAGAATAGTAATAATAGCCCCGTTATGTGGTAGTGTATCCATTCCTCCTGATGCCATTGATACGATACGGTGCATAACTTCTAATGGAATATCAAATTGATTGGCCGCTGCAATAAATTTATCTCCCATTGCGCTTAATACTATTCCCATTCCTCCTGATGCCGAGCCTGTAATTCCAGCTAAAATATTCGTCGTTACTGCACCATTCACTAACGGATTTGTGAAAGTAGCAGAGATGCCATCTCTCATAATTGCGAAGCCTGGAAGT
Source organism: Bacillus sp. JAS24-2 (assembly GCF_008274905.1). Lineage (NCBI taxonomy): Bacteria > Bacillati > Bacillota > Bacilli > Caryophanales > Bacillaceae > Bacillus > Bacillus sp. JAS24-2. The sequence goes on along the minus strand of NZ_CP031068.1, from coordinate 1,997,098 downwards.
GCTGCAATGACACCACCGAATCCAAACTCAGCTCCTGTATTCATCGTTGCAAGTAGCGCTCCACCAATACTTGTATTCAATCCAGCTTGGAAACCTGTTACTACTCGCTTCCAATATAATAATAACGTTGTTAAGATCCCTATAATAAGTGCCAATTCTACAGACCAAATTCCTACTACTGCACTTAATTCTACTTTTCCAAATGCTTTCATACCAATTGCAGAAAAATCAAAACCGCTTGGATACCACTTCGGTATCATAATAGTAAACACTTTATTCATTACACCTACTAAAATAAGTGGTATAAATGCAATAAGTTGTTGCGCTCTTGTGATTTCAATGTTATTAATTAATGGCATATTTTTTTGTTCTACTTGCAAAGATGCTGCCATTTCAGTATTTCCATCATTAAAACCAAAATATCCTTCACCTGCTGCTTTTGCCTTCTTACGTCTACTCTCTAAATATAGTAAACCTAATGTAAGAACAAAAATTGCTCCTACAATCCCAAGTATCGGTGCAGCATAAATATCCGTTTTAAAAAATGTTGTAGGTATTACATTTTGAATTTGTGGTGATCCAGGTAGCGCATCCATTGTAAACGTTACTGCTCCAAGAACAATCGTTCCAGGGATTAAACGCTTTGGAATATTAGCTTGTCGAAACAACTTAGCTGCGAACGGATAAACAGCAAACACTACTACATACACACTAACACCACTATACGTTAAAATAGCCCCCATTAATACAATCGCTAATATAGTACGTTTTTCACCAACTAACTCAATAATTGTTTTTGCGATAGAATCTGCAATTCCTGACATTTCCACTACTTTTCCAAATATTGCTCCTAATAAAAACACAGGAAAATATAATTTTATAAATCCAACCATTTTCTCCATAAAGATATTAGAAAAGAAAGGTAATACATAACTAGGTTCTGTCAAAAATACTGCAAATAATGCAAATATCGGCGCGAATAAAATAACAGAAAAACCTCTGTATGCTACGAACATAAGTAAACTTAGTGCTAATAATATAATAACTAACTCCAATTTTACCCCTCCATTAAACAGAATATTCTAAATTTTATTGATAAATTTCTACTAACCTTTCAATTCTGACATCCCTCCTCTTATTCATACAAATTTTTATGCTAAAAATGTCTAATTATAATTATTCGATTACATATGAAAAATCCCTTTAAACAGAAACGAATTCATCGTCATACGTTATAAAGGGATTGCTAGAATCTATATTTACTGCTGTATTAAATTTTTCTCTACACAAAAATGATACAGTTCTTCAACATCTTTCACTATGTAGGTCGCACTAACTTCAGTCAGTTCTTTTTCACAGCCATAGCCATATAAAACACCAATTGAAGCAATTCCATTCTGATTTGCACCTATTATATCGTGCTTTCTATCACCAATCATTATCATTTCTTCTTTATTTAGTTCTTCATGTGTTTGTAAAATATGAGCAATTATTTCTTCTTTTTTTATTCTCGTACCATCTAAATTACTTCCAATGATGTCTTCGAAATAATTCGTTAATTGAAAATGCTCTATAACTTGTTTCGCAAATACAGTGGGCTTTGAAGTTGCTACGAATATGCGATTCCCTGAACTTTTTAATTGTTGCAAGAGCTTCAGAATCCCCTCGTATACATTATTTTCAAACAATCCACGCTGCTTTAAATACTCACGGAAGTAAAAAACAGCACGTTCAACCTCTCCTTCACTCATATTATATCTCTCTATGAATGATTGCTGAATAGGAGGACCTATAAATGAATCTAACTCACTTATATGTACTTCTTCAATTCCTACTTTTTTTAATGCATATAAAACCGAGTTTACAATCCCTTCTTTCGGATCCGTTAAAGTTCCATCTAAATCAAATAGAAATGTTTTATACATGCTTCATTCCTCCACTTAATTTGCTGTATAAATAAGTGCTAACATCTCTTCCACTTCTACCTATTATACTATTATTATCTATTTTTTCGAAAAATCAATTTCCATATGTCACATACTTTCAGTTACAAAATACGATAGATATGATACAGTAAAAAAGTTACAATTATTTTAATAGAAACTGGTGAAACAAATGTCAATTACGTTAATTTTTATAATGGCTTTCACAATTGTGATCCACGCAGTTGAAACAAGCTCTTATAGTATTCGATTAGCTGGAGTACGTTTAAAGAAGATTGCGGTTGCCTTGTCTGTTGTAGGAATGGTGTTACTTATTTCAAGAACATCAAACTTACTACAAGCCTTTTTAATCGGTGGTATTGTCGATGAAGCAAAACTAGATTCTTCTATTAATTTAGAGCATATTATACGACTCGTACTATTATCGGCTTCTATCGGTACATTAATCGCGATCATTCTTTATCCAACTTTGACAAAATTATTTGGATATGTCATTCAAAACTTTGAAACAGACGGTTCTTTCATTCGAATGATGAAAACGAATAACATTCAAAAATTAAAGTACACAAAAAAATATGTCCGTTTTCCAAAGTTAGAAATGATTCATAGACTGCGTATCGGTGGTATTCCAAAGCGTATTATGCTTATTAACATGTTTGCTACTGCTATTTATACAGCAGGGGTACTTTCAGCCCTTTACGCTTCTTTTTTAAATCCAGATTATGCAACAAATGCAAGTACAGCTTCTGGCCTTGTAAATGGTTTCGCCACTATTTTATTAACTGTATTACTCGATCCACGCATTGCTCTTTTAACAGAACGTGCTCTACAATCAGAAAGCGGTGCTGAATCTATGAGTAAAATGTATGGTTGGCTAATGATTTCTAGACTTCTCGGCACATTATTAGCACAACTGCTATTTGTACCAGGTGCTTACTGGATTTTATGGATTATTGAACTGATGCATTAATTTACTAGAAAGGTGAATTTATCAATGAAGATCAAAACAGAGAAAGATATAATTCGCTTAATAGAAAACGACGAATGGATGATGAATGTATTACAAATGGCAAAATCACTAGAGCTACCTGATTGGTGGATTTGTGCCGGATTTGTTCGTTCTAAAATTTGGGATACTTTACATGACTATGAAGCTAAAACGGCTATGCCTGATGTTGATGTGATTTATTATGATAGTCTACATCAAGATGAGATATACGAACAATCATTAGAAACGAAATTAATGAATATTGATGCTACTATCCCTTGGTCTGTAAAAAATCAAGCTCGTATGCATGTAGTGAATAATATGCCACCATATTCTTCTTCTGTTAATGCTATTTCTAAATTCCCTGAAACAGCAACGGCTTTAGGAGTTACACTTGATGAACTAAACAACGTTATCTTAACAGCCCCATGTGGTATTGAAGATGTCCTTTCCTTACAAGTGAAACCAACAGCTCATTTTCTTGAATCGAAAGAACGATTACATATGTACAAAAACAGAGTTATAAAAAAGAATTGGCAAAGTAAGTGGCCTAACATCACAATCACATATCCAGAAATTTAGAAAGGGTGCCTCTCATTTATAGAAGCACCCTTTTCTTCATTTCAAAAAATGTATGACTGTTTCTGCAAATCTATCTGCTTCCTCATAATGAGGTGAATGACCGCTCTCTTCAAATACGATATACTTGCCGTTTCGGGCATCTTTATTAAATGTTTTAATTTGTTCTTCACACGTTACTACATCATGTTTTCCTACTATTAATAACATTAGATTTTGTACATCTTTTATTTTTGATAATAATGATGTATGACATGCTCCCTCTAATTTTAATCTATCAAAGTGAATTTTGGAGCGATTTGAAAATATTTCCCACTCTTCATCACTGTATAAACTCTCATCTGTCCTATTTTCCTTATTATTGTAAATCTCCATTCTTTTTTCTTCTAATTCAGCGCTTAATCTTATATAAGCTTCTAACAACTCTTCTGAACTAGCATCGCTAGATGAATAAGCAAAGCATTCTTTTGCAATTTCTTCTTTTCCATACTTTTTTAATAAATGCCCTGTCTTTTGTAACAAAGCCCTACTTGTTAATGCAAAATTAAAAGTTGGTCCTTCAAATATTATTTTCTCTATTGAACTTGGATATATCGACGCATAAAGCAATGCTACATATCCACCGAAAGAGTGTCCAATTATAGACCACTTCTCAATTTGTAATACTTTTTTTAATTCCTCACAGTCTTCAATCAAATCATTTAATCCAAAAGCTTCGTCTTCAGTTATTTCTTCTGAGCGACAAACACCTCTTTGATCTATCATAATTACATATAGAGAATCTTTTAAACGTTCCGCTTGATGAAATGAAAAATCATAACAACTTTCTCCTGGTCCACCATGCAAGTATAAGACTGGCTTATTTTTAGGATTTCCATGTGTTTCAACGTATAGCTTTTTCCCTCTAATATTCATGTATTTCCCTGCTTCTATCAAATTTTCCTTTATGATCACCACCCCCCTTTTTTTACTGAATATTATAACATTTAATATTAAATAATTCCTATTACATTTAAGAAGACGATAATTATTGCAAGTGGTGCTACAAATCGAAGTAAAAATGCCCAACAAGTAAATACTTTCTTTCCATAATTTCCACCTACAAAAAACTCTGCTTCTAGTACCTTCTTCTCCATTTTGAATGAAACGAAAATACTAATAAATAGTGCTCCAAGTGGCATTAATATATTACTAGATAAAAAGTCTACTGCATCAAAAATATTCTTTCCGAAAATCGTAATATCACTCCATACTCCAAATGATAACGCTGATGGTATACCTACCAAGAAAATGCCGAAACCGATCAGCCATGATAATTTCGTTCTCTTTTCTTGTTCACCATTTGCTAATGCTGAAACAACAGTTTCTAGTAGAGAAAATGCTGATGTTAATGTCGCAAATGTAAATAGTGCAAGAAATACTGTTAAGAAAAATCCACCGAATGGGATTTGACTAAATACAGATGGTAATACGATAAATAGTAATCCAGGTCCTTCTGTTGGCTCCATTCCTAATGAAAATACGGCTGGAAAAATAGCAAGACCTGCAAATAATGAAACAAATAAATTTAATCCAACAATTGTTATTGCTGATTTTGGTAAACTTTCTTTTTTATTTAAATAGGAACTATACGTAACCATAATTGAAATCCCGATACTAATTGCAAAGAATGATTGCCCCATTGCGAACAAAATACTTTCCGAAGTAATCTTTGAGAAATCTGGTTGTAAGAAAAACTTCACACCTTTCATTGCATCATCAAGTGTTAACGAACGAATAATAAGAGCGACAAATAAAACGAACAATGCTGGCAACATATATTTACTTGCTTTTTCAATTCCGTTTTGTACCCCCTTTGATACAACCCATATCGTAATGAACATAAAAGCAAAATGTCCCATAATAGCCCAAGCGGGATTCCCAATTGTTTCAGTAAATAATGTACCGTAATTTTGTCCTGGAGTAATCAGTTGTCCAGTTATTCCTCTGAATAAATAAATTAATACCCATCCACCTACAACACTATAAAACGAAAGTAGTATAAAACAAGTTCCAACACCAAGGCGTCCAATCCAATGCCATCCTGTATTTGGTGCGATGCTTTTAAATGCTCCAACTGCTTGTTTCTGCGTACTGCGTCCAATCATAAATTCAGCTATAAGTAGCGGTAGTCCAATTAAAACAGTAAATAATATAAAGATTAAAAAGAACGCTCCTCCCCCACTCTTCCCAGCGATATAAGGAAACTTCCATATCGCACCAAGTCCAATTGCTGATCCGGCTGCTGCCATTATAAAACCTAATTTCGAAGTCCATTGCTCCGTCTGTTTCATCTCATTTTCCTCCTAATTAAATCACTTTATATAAATGAATAAATATTATAGACCTATCCAATTAAACCCTCCATTTCTTCTTCCATATAATAAAAAATGGCCTAGCATCTCTATATAAAGAGACGCTAAGCCATTTACTTAACGCGGTACCACCCTTATTGATTCCATTATGAATCCACCTTAGTAGTAATCGTTTGATTACAAACCTAATATCGAAGGTTAACCGTTAAGATTTACTAAGAATGTGATTCCGTTCCACCTTACTGCTCCTAGGCGAGTTCAGGATGTTATTTGACTATGTCACACCAACCCATAGCTCTCTGTACAAATACATGACCTTACTACTCCTATTCAACACATTTTAATATTTAGAATATATTTTCTTTTGAAATTAATATGAAGTATATCTGTTATATTTGTAACTGTCAAGGGTATATTGATTTTTTTGTCAAAATGGTTCATATTTCAACTGACTTTTACTAAGCTTATTAGAGAAAGAAAGAGTCTATATTTTCACCTTTTCAAACGAACTATAAAAAAAGAATCTTCGCGATAATCGCGAAGATTCTTTTTACGGTATGAGACGAGTACAATCTCTCGGAAAAGCACTCGCCTCTCGTACATTTGTTAATTCTAAAAGTTTATATACAACCCTTTCTAACCCAATTCCGAAACCTCCATGTGGTGGACAACCATATCGAAATGTATTTAAATAAGATTGAAATTTATCTGGGTGTAATCCTTTTTCTTTAAACGAAGCGAGTAACATTTCATAATTATGAATTCGCTGTGCCCCTGACGTTATTTCTAATCCTTTATATAATAAGTCGAATGAATCAGTAATAGCTGGATTCTCTTTATTCGGCATCGTATACATCGGTCTCGCTTCTTTCGGATAATTCGTAATGAAAACAAATTCACTATTATATATTTCCTTCATATATTTCCCTAGTAACTTTTCACCTTCTGTATCTAAATCCCCTACAGGAGATTCTTTACGATACTTACTTTTCAAAATTTCTTGTGCTTCTAACAATGTAATTTTAGGTATTTCAGTAATAACAGGTACTTCTATTTGTAATAGTTGTAGTTCTATTTCACATTTTTTCGCTACTTGTTGAAACATATATCGTAAAACATCCGTTTCTAGTTGCATCACTTCATAAAAATCATGAATAAAACCAAGCTCTACGTCTAACGATATATATTCATTCAAATGACGGGAGGAATTATGATGTTCCGCTCTATATACAGGTGCAATTTCAAAAACTCGTTCTAACCCACCTGCCACCATCATTTGCTTATAGAACTGTGGTGATTGTGCTAAATAAGCTTCTTTTTGGAAGTATGGAAGCTTAAAAACATTTGCTCCTCCTTCTGCCCCTTGCGAAACAATTTTCGGCGTAAATATTCGTGTGAAATCGTTCTCTATAAGAAATTCACTAAAGCTTTGAACGAGTGTAGATTTCACTTTAAAAATCGCTGCGGTTCGCTCATGCCTTAATGATATTACTCGCTCATTAAGTAGTTGATCTAAGCCAACTTGTAACTTCTTTTTATTTATTTCAAATGGAAGTGGCTCTGCACCGTTTATTACTTTCACTTCATGAGCAAGTACTTCAACACCCAATTCTGTTTTCGATGTCTCGACTATTTCACCAATTACGTGGACGACACTTTCTACATCAACTTTATATCCAGCCAATTCATTTTCTAATACACATTGAATTACTCCTGTTCTGTCCCGTAATAATAAAAAACTAACATTTCCAAGATGTCGAATCTTTTTTACCCATCCTTGAAGTAATACAACCTTTCCACTTTGCTTTTTACATTCTTTTGTGAGTGAACGCTTCATTATTGAATCCATTATTTTTCCCTCCAGTAATTTTATATTTATTTACGTTATTGTTGTCATCGTCATCATCCACGGTCACTCACCCCCTTTCAAAGAATACAAAAATCCGCCCCTATAAATAGGGACGGATTTTTTCCGCGGTACCACCCAAATTGTCATACTGACCATCTTAGCCCTGATAACGGTAGGTACCGTTTGCTTTTACTAATAATCACGTTCAAAGCAACACTCACAGGTGTCTTTCCATCATGCGGTATCGCAACCTTCCCAGCAACTGGCTGCTCTCTGTAGACCTTTGCACCATGTACTTTTCCTGATCATCACTTTTTATATTTACAGAGTATTCTAACTCCTCGCCTTATAAAACGCAAGCTTTTTTTGAAACATTCTGGTTTTATAACTCCTAACTTCTTCTAAAGTGTGAAAAGTTAATTTTGTAATACATATTCTTATGTATTACATCCAAAATTACACCTTTAATATTTTCCAATTTTCACATAAAAACTAATTCATTTACGCATATTAATAAAAATTTTAAAGCGAGGTGTGTATATGCAAAAAGCAATTAGTTTCTTTCTCCTTTTGTTTTGCTTAATTGTAGTAAACGAAACGTATGCCTATTCACCAAAATCTTTACCAATCTCTCAAAACTCTGATCAATGGCAAGTGAATATTGATAAACCGAAAAAAACAAACAAGAATATGCTTCAAGCTAAAAAAGATGAATTTCAAACATATCATTTTTCAGTAAAGAATGTCGGGAATAGTGAAGTATATAATGTAAACGTCGAAGTATTCCGCAACGAACCAAATAAGAAAACGAAATATGAACTCTTTTCCCTAAAGGAAAGTCGTTTGGCAAGCGGAAAAACTGGATTTGAACACGCTAATTTACCCGTTGCTACAAAAGCAGATGAAGTTGATGTTATTATTACATGGCAAGAACACCCATTCCGATCGATGCGAAATGGTCAAAAAGTTGAATCTAGAAAATTTAAAGAGCATTTTGTTTTTAAAGAAGCTAAAAAGTAAATGCGATACGGATATATTCACACTATCATTGATATAGCTTTATTTACTAGTACCAGTTCTTAAGCAAATTAAAAAGTCGTGGCTTATAAATGCCACGACTTTTTATATTAATTCGTACTAATGCCTCTCGCTGCCCAAATGCGATCGATATCAGCAGCATGTTGTCCGCCATATAAAAGAGCATCCGCTTGCTTAATCGCTTTCGCTCCATCACTGAATTTAGAGTTTGGTGTTAATGACCAGTGCGATTGTAAAATAATTTTCGTTGCTACATCACGGCCAAAAGCTTGTGCCATTTCGTATTGGCCTTGAGCCCAAATTTCACCATCATCATGCACTTCATTCGTTATATCTTTCGGATATACTTTATTCGTATCTAATCGGCGTAAGCATGTTGGATCTGAACTAGAATAAGCTGTCGCATCCCATTCTCCAACACATGCTTTACCATATCCAGTAGTCGATACTGCATCTTCATATGTAGCACCTAAGAAGTCGCCAAATCCTTCTCCCATCGCTCCACCTTCTGCTGAACTACCAAAGCCAGGAACTTGGTTATCTTGAATCGAATGCCCATACTCATGTGCGATAATACCAGCATCTTCTGCATCATCAACACCGCCAGTACCGAAAGTTAAAGCTTTTGTTGATGGAGAATAGAATGAGTTATCATCAGTTGTACCATTAACATTCACTTTTATCGAACGGTTATTAATATTTTTAAAACCTAGACTTTGAATGTAACGTTGCAATGTGTCGATATGATAGTACGACATAACATCTTCAAAGCTATCATTTGCGCGTGTATAGTTAAATTGTAAATTCGTAGATTTTGTTTTCGCTTTTGAAGAAATCGTTACATATTCTCCAATTAAAAATCCTGTTCCATCTAAACCTTTTAACGTAACAGTTTTCAGTTGGTTCGTTAGAGCTGTTGAATCTGCATCGTTATTATCTTTTAAGCCTACTTTACTACCGCTAGATACGACTGGGTTAGGTAAAAATACTTTTCCTGACCCTTCAGCTTTTCGGTTTATATCAACCTTTTTAATTAACTTTCCATTTTCTGCATCAATAAATGTTTCCCATGCACCAAATGGATTATTAGAATGGACTACAACTTTATATACTGGACGAGCAATTCCTTCTTCAACAATATATCCGAACTCTTTATCTGTAGGAGCCCATAAATTTTGCTCACTTGCTTCTCCAACATACGCCATTGATTTTTGTATTGCATCTTTTTCACTAATTTTTGTCGTTACTTCCTTCACACCTGTAACAGGCTGATAATCAGAAACAGCGAGTACTCCCTTTCCCTCTCCGTTAAGCGTAACTGTTATTTGTTTTGAAAATACAGGTGCACCATTAACAACTTGTTGGAACCTAACATATGAAGCTACTGATGTTTCTGTTGTAGAAATATATTGCAAGTCTGAAAGATCTGTTTTCAATCCATACTGCGCAGCATTTTCTTTTAAATATTCAGTTGCTTTTTTCTGTGGCGAATAAGCTTCTAACTTTACTTGCTGTTGTTTTTCCAATGCCGAAACCGTAGAAATCGTCCCCATTACTAACGGCACGGTCATTGCCATTGCCACCATTTTTTTATTAAACATAGAACCACTCCCCCTAATAAAGTAGCTCAACCTTATCCCATTACCACTAGGCAATCATTCCCCGCAAAACGGATGGATAAAAATTGAATCTACGAGTAATTCTCTATGAACACTTCTATTACCTTTCCATTTAGGGTAAGTGAAATTTTCTCAATATTTATGTGTAAAGTGAACACAATACTTTAGAAAGAAATTTCTAAATCCATTCCTTATCCCTAAAGCTTTTCATATTACTGTTTAAAAAAATAGACTATTTTTTTACCTAACGGTAGGTTGAAAAAATCACTTGTAAGTGATACGATTTAAATAACCTTTTTTTAGGAGGATCTATATGAGTAAAAGTGAAGAAACACTCTCTTCAATAATGGAAGCAAGTTATCGCCTTTTTGCTACGTACGGTATTGTTAAAACAACTTATACGATGATTGGTGAGGAGGTTGGTATCGCAAAACCATCTATATATTACTACTTTAAGTCTAAAGATGCTTTAATTGAATGTATTTTTACTGAATTATGTAAAGCTATGCAGTTCTCTTCTTATTTCCATACAGAAGAGTTTACAAAATCAAATTTTATTGAAAAATGTATTGCAATTGGCCTTAAAATAATTGATGAACAGCGAAACGACCCTTATTTTAACCGAGTGTTACAAGAATATGTATTACTATCTTCAAGAAACAAGATGTACAAAGATCGATTACTAACTGTGCAAACAGAATACTTACATGGATTTGAAGTACTCCTTATAAAAGCAAATGAACTTCAATTAATTGAAAATAAAAATCTAGTTTCAAAAGCTCATATGTTAGCATTAGTGCTTGATAATATCGGAAATTTTATGATGATTGATGCAAAGATAGATTATAAACAAATTTGGATTGAAGCTGTAAATAACATTTTTGAAAGAAGGGGTTGAAGTGAATACAAAAAAACGCATTATCGGCTTAGATTTTGCTAGAGCTTGGGCGATGTTTGGTATGCTACTTGTTAATTTCATGGTGATAACAGGTGCAGAAGGAAATGGTCCCCCTTTTTTAATAACCTTCATGTCACTATTTGAAGGTAGAGCCTCTGCTTTGTTTGTTATACTTGCTGGCATCGGTATAACTTTAATGACTAGGTCAGCCGTTGCTAGCAATGAACAAATAAAAATTTCTAATAGCCGAAAGACCATATGGAAACGATCACTTTTCTTATTTATTTTAGGATTACTACTATATGTAATGGAGTGGACTGGGGATATATTACACTACTATGGTGTTTACCTTTTCGTTGCTGCATTACTCATGACAGTACGCAAAAAACTATTACTTTTTCTTTCTATCATTATTTTATTGTTCGCACAATCTCTTCAGCTTACTTTCAATACTTTCGAGGGTTGGGTAGGTCCAACTCCATTTATAAATTATGTAGACTTCTGGACAATAAAGGGTTTTCTTCGCAACTTATTCTTTAATGGCTATCACCCTATTTTCCCTTGGTTCTCGTTCTTCTTAATCGGTATGTTAATTGGCAGGTTAGATCTTCATAATAAAAAAATAAAAAAAAGATTACTCTTACTCGGTATTACAATCACAATATTGACAGAACTTTTATCAAAAGGACTTACACACTTTTTTATTCCATACATCGGCAGAGAGACCGCCACATTTTTATTTAATACAGGACCCATCTTACCAAATGTATTATATATTTTATCTGCTACAGGATCCTCTATTGCTATATTAATCATTTGCCTCTATATCGCTGAAAAATATAGAAATAATTGGTTTGTCACTTCCATTGTGCAAACAGGACAATTAACATTAACTCATTATGTCAGTCATGTATTTATCGGTATTGGGACATTAATTCTATTAAATAGAATGGAAAATCAATCACTACTATTCGTTTTATTATTTGCTACTGCATTTTTCATTTTCAGCATTTTAATTAGTGTGTTATGGAGAAAGAAATTTTCTAGAGGTCCTATCGAATGGATTATGAGGAAATTAGCCGGATAAATTTCCATCATACAAAAAGGAAGTTGGAATCATTCCAACTTCCTTTTTTCTTTAATTAGCTGCACTTAATTTAATTCTAAGTTTTGTTTCACCTAAAGAAAGTTCATCGTCTTCGTTCGTTAAGTGACCAAATGTAAATTGTTTAACGAGTAAGTTTTCTTCCAATAAATCTTTATGGTTCGTTAACGTTCGCTGTAGCTCTACTTCTGTATCAAGAATAACATCGACTCGTAAATTAACTGGTAAATTCAACTGTTTACGATATTCTTGAACCGCACGAATGAATTCACGCGCTACTCCTTCTTGCAACAATTCTTCCGTTACATTCGTATCTAACATAACTGTATATTGTCCGTTAGTCGTATTAGAGAATCCTGATTTTGCAACTTTCTCAACTAACACATCTTCAGCAGTTACAACTACTTCTTCTCCTGGTGTTGCTTCGTAAACTGCTCTTCCTGTTGATACAAAGTTTTGCACTTCTTCTTGTGATAATTGTTTTAGCCAACCATTCACTGCATTCACATTTTTACCGAACTTCGGCCCCGCTGTTTTAAAATTAAGCTTCAATTGATATGATGTGTATTTTGTTTCATCGAGTTCAACATGGAACGCTTTTACATTTAACTCATCCATAACGATATCACGATAAGATTCCCAATCCATATCATTCTCGTTATGCTCAAGTAATACAAGTTCTGCTAGCGGCTGTTTTACTTTTAAAGAATGCTGATTACGGTTACTTCTTCCAAGTTCAACAACTTGTAAAACAGCATCCATTTCCGCTTCTAATTTCGGCTGAAGTAGTGATTCATTTACAACTGGATAATCGGCTAAATGAACGCTGCTTCCTTCTAAATTCAGATGAATGTCTTCCGCGACAAATGGTGTAAATGGTGCAATTAATTTACTAATTGTTACAAGTACTTCATGAAGTGTCTCATACGCAGCTGCTTTCTCAGCGTTCATACCAGATTCCCAGAAACGATTACGTGAGCGTCTTACATACCAGTTACTCACTTCATCTACAAGTGCTGCAATTTCACGAGCTGCATTCGTAAATTGATAATCATCAAGTGCCGTTCTCACTTTTTTCGTTGTACTATGCAATCTTGATAATACCCATTCGTCTAATTTCGTAAGCTTTACATCATACGTTTCTTTCGGATTATACTCATCTAAATTTGCATATAAAACGTAGAAGCTATACACATTGACTAATGTATCTACAAATTTAGATTTCGCTTCCAGTACTGTTCTTTCAGAAAAACGCTTCGCATTCCACGGGGCACTATCAACAAGTAAAGCCCATCTTAGCGCATCTGCACCAAATTTATCTACTAAATCAACTGGGTCTAGTGCATTTCCTTTGCTTTTAGACATTTTCTGCCCTTCTTCATCTAAAACATGCCCTAGTGATAACACTCGTTTATACGGTACTTTTCCTGTATATAGTGCTGATACTGCTAATAAACTATAAAACCAGCCGCGTGTTTGATCAATTCCTTCTGCAATAACATCCGCTGGAAACTGCTCTTCAAATAACTCTTTATTTTCAAATGGGTAATGATATTGTGCAAATGGCATAGAACCACTATCAAACCAAACATCAATTACTTCTGGTGTACGATTCATTGTTCCTCCGCATTTCTCGCAGCAGACTTGCACTTCATCTACATACGGCTTATGCAATTCCAAATCTTCCGGTGTTTCTTTCGTACTATGCTTTCTTAATTCGGCAATGCTCTTCGGTGCGAACTGATGATTACAACTTTCACATTCCCACACGTTTAATGGTGTTCCCCAATATCTATTTCGGCTAATATTCCAGTCCACCATATTTTCTAAAAACTTACCAAAACGTCCATGTTTCATATGATCCGGATACCAAGTAACAGAATCATTATTTTGTAAAAATGTATCTTTAATTGCAGTTGTTCGGATTAACCAACTTTCTCCTGCATAATAAAGTAGTGGTGAATCACAACGCCAGCAATGCGGATAGCTATGTTCATATTTTTCTTTATGATACAGTAAACCTTCCTTCGCTAAATAACGAACGATATCCACGTCACAATCTTTTACAAATTTCCCTTTCAAAAATGGTACCGCTTCTGTATACTCACCTTTTTCATCTACAACGTGCAAGAATGACAATCCTTCACTTTGAACGACTCTATAATCGTCCTCTCCATATGCTGGAGCAATATGAACAAGTCCTGTACCACTATCTCCCGTTACAAAATCTGCTGCAATAACGCGGTAACCATTTGTAACTTCTTTCATCGGAAATGGCGCTGTATAAGATGTGTTTAATAATTCTTCGCCTTTATGAACAGATAATACTTCATAGTTCTCTTTTAATACTTCTTGTACACGTTCTTTCGCAACAATGTATACATGACTTTCTTGTTTTGCTTTAACGTATTCCATATTTGGATGGACAGCAAGCGCAACGTTTGCTGGAAGTGTCCAAGGTGTTGTGGTCCAACCTAAGAAATACTCATTTTCACTATCTTTCACTTTAAACTTCACAGTTGCACTTAAATCTTTTACTGTTTTATACCCTTGTGCAACCTCATGTGAGCTCAATGAGGTTTGGCAGCTTGGGCAGTATGGTGAAACTCTATGTCCTTTATATAACAATCCTTTTTCATGGATTGTCCCCAAAATATGCCATACACTTTCGATATATGGATTCTTTAAAGTTACATATGGATCATCCATATCTACCCAATAACCAATACTTTCAGTGAATTCACGCCACTGCTTCTCATATGTGAAAACACTCTCTTTACACTTTTGAATAAATGGTTCAATGCCATATTCTTCGATCTCATGTTTACCAGAAATACCAAGTTGCTTCTCAACGCCTAATTCTACAGGTAAACCATGTGTATCCCATCCCGCTTTTCTTAACACTTTATAACCAGCCATCGTTTTATATCTTGCTACTAAGTCTTTAATTGTTCGTCCAAGTGCATGACCTACATGCGGTAGTCCGTTCGCCGTTGGTGGTCCTTCATAAAATACGAAAGACTGTGCGCCTTCTCGATTCTGAATTGATTGTTCGAAAATATTTTGTTCGTTCCACTGTTTGCGAATTCGCATTTCTCTTCCTACAGCTGATTCTTTTACATCTACTTTTTCCATATACAATCACTCCTTTGAATATTTTAAAGCACACAAAAAACCCGTCCCTATAAAGTAGGGACGGGTTTACCCGCGATACCACCCTAATTCTATTAGCTTTTTCACTAATAGCACTTAGCAACGTACTATCATACGTGTTCTTTGTAACGGTAGACATCCGTCCGGGCTTACTTACTTTCAGCCTCAGCTCCTCGGAGATGATTTTCAAATAACGTCTGCACACCGGCTTTCAGCAATATACCGGCTCTCTGGAGAACAGCTCACTATTTTACTCTTTCTCGTCTTCAGATTTGTATACTTTGTTAAAAGTTATTTTATGCCATTTAGCAACTAATTGTCAACTAATTCAAAATATATCCTTATCTTTTTCCCCTATTCTTATACAATTACTTTTCAAATTCTCGCAATGCTGCTAAATTTTCATCATCCTCAATAAGTTCAACAAAGAATCCCGAGTCATCCTCACGAAGGACAATTTCAAGCTCTTCCTTCGCCTCTTCATTTCTATTTAACTGTGCTAAATAACAAGCACGATCATATCTTGCTAACAAATCACTTGCATCCATTGTTAATACTTCATTTGTTATTTTTTCTGCCTTTAGTGTTTGGCCGGCACCATGATATGAAGACGCTAAAGAAAGAAGAATTACTGTTTCATTTGGATGATGTATAGAAGCATTTTCTAATACTTGAATTGCCTCTTCAAACCTTTCTTGACTTTGATATATTTCTCCTAAAGCAAGAAATGCTCTACTTACAAACGGTGTTTGCTCTGTTAATTGTAAGATAATCTTTTCTGCTTTTCTTTCTTCCCCTGCTTTAAAGAATACTTGTGCTTGCAGAAGAAGAGTATCATAATCATCTGGTAGTTCTCGAACCATTTGTTTCGTTAATTCCAAAGCATCTCTTAACATATCTTCTTCCTCGCACTCAACGAAAAGATTTACAAGTTGCTTCGCTACGTCATAATCCCATTTATTTTCTAGTGACGTGTGCAGAATCTCTATTGCTTCTTTATTCATCTCTACATTCTCATAAAATAGCGCAAATCGCTGTGCTGCCATACTATTTTTCGGATTTAACTTTAAAGAGATTTCATATAAATCAATTATCATAGTAACCATTGAAATTTCTTTCGCACGATTTTTCATATGATAAAAAGCTCTCGTAATGATAGATCGTTTCGGCTGTTCATGCAGCTGGCGTTCAATCCATATTTCCGTAACCGCAGCTGCAGCATACATGAATGCTGCACTTCTTTCTGCTTTTTTCACCTTTAACGTATGAAGAAAATCTCGTATGTTAGACAATTTTTTATGTTGCTCTACTGCTTTTACATAAACATCAAATATACGTTCATTATCAAAATCTTTTTGTATTACTTTCATTGCAACTTCAATTGCTTTTACATTTCTTTTTTTCACTAATACTTTTGCATAATGATATAGTACTTCTATATGCTCACCATCTAATTGTAGCGCGTATTCAATCTGTGCTTGTTCTTTATCTGTTTCATTCATCGCTCCGTACACATATGCAATCGCATCTAAACGCCATATTTCAGGTACTTCGTCCGCTAATTGTTCTAGTTCAATCAGCAATTCTTCCTGAAGGTTCATTTCTACTGAAAGCTGTGCCAAATATTCCATATTAATATGCAACGGCTCTTCTTTCATCGCCTGAACCATATGACTTTGTTCTTTAGAACGGTTTTCTTCTTTTTCGTATATTTCCGCAAGCTGTAAATGTACACCTACGAAATTCCCATCAAGCTCTAAACATGTTTCATACGCCTGCTTTGCTTCCGTCAATTGCCCTAATGCCATAAGTGTTTCGCCAATTCGGTAATACGGTAATGCCGTTTCCATTTGTTCTATCGCCTTATTATATCTTTTCATCGCTTGGCCGTACTGTCCAATAGATTCATACAAAATACCTGCATAACAACCGTACTCACTTACTTCATTTCTTTCTTTGTGTAACGTTCTTAAAAATGCTATACCTCGTTGTACAAATTCCGTTCCTTTAATTCGATTCACATATTCATCTAACGCACTTGCTACATTATAATCACTTTTCTTTATACCATTTTCTAACTTAGATAGCGCTACTTTAAATCCTTCTTCATTTCCACCAAGTTCAATTTCAGCATCCCATAAAACCATTCCTGCATTCATGAGGAAATCTTGGCTCTTTTCAATTTGCTTCTCAAGACCAAGAATATATTCTTTTGCTTCCTTATATTGTTCTCTTGCCATATAAACTTGTGTAAGTCCGAAGTGAGAATAAACATCCTCATCATTTTCTTCTAAAGCACGCTTATACAATACTTCTGCTTCTTCCAAGCTATCATTTTGAAAATGATAGTCACCTAATTTTACGTAAAGAGGTGCTTTATCATCACAATTCTCAATACCGTTTAATAAAATTTCTTTCGCACTTTCCTCATCCTTCAAATCAGATTCGTATATTTCCGAAAGTTTCGTATAAATGTAAGGTGCATTACTATCCAAATGAATCGCTACTTTAAGCCCTTTTATTGCTAAATATAATTTCCCTAGTTGATGTGCACATCTCGCTCGTTCATACCATACATGCGCTTCATATTTATACTCTTTTAACAAGTCATTAAAGATTTCATATGCTTCTTCATATCTTTCTAAATCTATTAATATTAAACCGTGATTTGTTAAAGTGAACCTTTCAGGACTACGCTCTAACGCAACTTGAGAGTATTGCAATGCTTTTTCAGATTGATCAATATACATATAGGATAAAGCGAGAAAACTCCAAGCAATAGGCTGATCTGCGTCTAATTGTAACGATGAACGAAAGCTTGAAATCGCTTCTAGATAACTTTCCTGTTCAAACGCATATCTTCCGTTTATTAAATGATATAAAGCACGATTATTTTTCTTCTCAACGCTTGTCAGCATTTGCTCCGCTTTCTCTACTTCCTGAAGACGAATAAAACACTGTGCACCATGCAATTTAACAAAGTCCGAGTTCGGAAACTTTTCCATTAACTTATCGATACAATATAAAATAAATTCTTTATCTACTTCAACATCTAAGTGCTTTATCGTATATAACCACGTATTTGGATTATCACTCGTTTCTTTTAAAAATTGTACTAAGTTACTAATTCCCTCTTTGTCATGTTCATCTAAATGATCCGTAAGAGAAAAAATAGATTTAAAATAACGATCTTCTTCTTCACTTAGAAACGCTAGTTGCTCCTTCTTTTCTTTCGGAACAAACGTGATTGCTAAACAGCCTGTATAACGATATTTTTCTTGTAATTTACTATATTCCACAAGAACTGGTTCTATAAAGTTTGGATCTTGAACATAGAAAGCTTGCAATGTATCATCATATCCAGATAGAACTTGTACGTGTGAAGCATGCTCAATATCTATACTTAATAAAACAGGAATTCCTTCGTCAATCAGTCTCTTATAATTCTCTTCATTCCCTTTAAAATAACGATATTCATAACCTAATTCTTCTAAATAAGAAACAGTATCTGAAAACTTCGAACCTGTCATATCAAAAATAAACTCTGCTATTTCATCTTGTGTACGTTTCTCTCCCCATATACGCAACATCATCTCTAAGCTTGTCGGAACACAATAATTATCCTTTTGTACAATAGGAACTATCGGCAAGTGAACCTTTTTTCCATCCGGATTTTTTTCTAAATTATGATATAAAGATTCTTTTAAACTCTTTTCTTCTTTTAATAGTTTTTGTAAATCTGCAAATTTATTCATTTTGTACAGCGCTTCTGCACGTAAATGTACAAAGTAAGTATTATAGGCATGATATGGCAGCTGAGTATTTATGTTATCTATTACCGCTAACATCTCTTCATATTGCTCTAAATCTAATAAATACTTTATCTTCTCAAAATGAAAATATGGTACTTGTGGGAATTTTACAATCGCATCATCGATTAACTGTATCGCGCGTTTTTGTTCTCCTTTATTCGCATACAATTGTGATAATAAATAGGTAGATAACTCTTCACAATCTTCATGCTGCATGCCAGCAATAAATTGTTTTTCCGCTTTCTCCCATTCACCTGTATGCATATAAACGTAGCCCCATTTATCAAACACTGCGCGTGCACTGTACTCCTCTGCTTTTTGCATATACATTAACGCTTCTTCGTTTCGTTTCATTTCTAAAAGACATCGTACTAACGTAAAATATGTTTTCGCTAAAAAATCTGCATCTATTTCTTCTTTACTTAACTCTTCTAAAGAAGATTTTAACAACTGCTCCGCTTCAAGAATTTTCCGCTCATCAATTAACTCATCACAATATAAAGAGAGCGTTCTCATATTTGGGGATTTTTTATAAGCGTAACGAATGAGGAATGAACTGTATTGGTGCATAAGCCCTTCATCAGTAAGGCGAATTAATATATCGAACTCCTTATGCGAAGGAATATTGGCAAGCCAATTCTTCACAGAGGATAAAGTATTCGTTTCTTTTATATATGCAATTTCATTATTTATTTCCTGTAATCCATCTACAAATCTCTTGTCTTTTAAACAAGTTTCTAACTGCTTAAAATCTAGCATGCATTCACCTCGAATTTATATTTAAACTGCTACTTGCTTAGATTTTACACACCATATAGTATGTATTCAACTAAAATCTCTTATAATAGATGTTATTAATTAATATTATTCAAATTTATAACAAAATATAGTAAAAATGATTGTTTTTCTCCGTATTTTGTTTAATTATATGGAATAACGTAACATGCGGTTTTAATCTTGTAGAAGCTGAAATTAGTACATAAAATTATATCGGCGATAATTCAAATATATCAGCGATTCTTTCATTTTATCGGCGATTTTCAAATTATATCGACCGATTCTTAACATATATCAGCGATTATATGTCGAATATCGACTTATCGACATTAAACGACAAGCCTTATACATCATACCTTTTAACAAACTATGTCACCAAATGTAATTTTCATATTGGGAGCGTATACAAAAGAAGAATACACATGAAATATTTTAAAAAATCGTAGTTCAGCTTCATATTGAGCTAGCGCATTATCATATGTTAATCCTCTGGCTATTAAACGTTCTACAAATTGTTGCTTATCACCCGGATCACCTGCAATCCCCTCTTCTTTTAATGATTGATACAAATCGTTTTTATCATTGTGATGCATATTTGAATCTAAAAAGTTCACTTTATCGCTTACTCTACATTCAATATTTTTCACACCTAATTCACTTAAATATATCGGTATTTTCATGCCTATATTGCCATCTTTACCATTTCTTTGCGTATCACTTTCAAATAATTTCTGCAAAACACCTAGCTGAATAAATTCCGATTGTTTCTCCCCATCTAGTAAATAAGAAGCCATATTAGAAATCCAATGTGGTTCAAAACAGATTATTTTCCCGCCTCCTTTTATATACAAAACTAAAGTTCTCTATATAATAGCCGTATTCCTACACTTTTCTTAAAATTTCAAAGCAAAAAAACTAGTGTATTTTTAATAATACACTAGCTTTTTATTTGGAATAAAAATTTAACAAGTACAATCACAATCAAAACAATCCGTACAGTCTAAATCGTCACAATCTGCTTTTCTCTTTCTTTTGTTTCTTTTAAGATAATAATACAGTAGCCCAAACAATAGTATACAAATAACAAAAGCTATTATTGCTTCTGTATACTTATTTTGAGTCATAAAACCAATTCCACTTC
Source organism: Bacillus sp. JAS24-2 (assembly GCF_008274905.1). NCBI lineage: Bacteria > Bacillati > Bacillota > Bacilli > Caryophanales > Bacillaceae > Bacillus > Bacillus sp. JAS24-2. The sequence goes on along the minus strand of NZ_CP031068.1, from coordinate 1,975,842 downwards.
CGCCTGAAATAAAAATTAGAATTAAGTAAATCCAGAACATCTATGTAAATACCTCCATTACTATATATCTTAAGATAATATCCATGTAACACTAGAGGAAATGAATAATCCCATACCATTACCGCTTAATACACCAGTAGTTATTCTTAGCAAATTTGAGCTACTTCTCCATTTCCACTTTTGGGTGAACCCATCGATAAGTAACGGAATTTGAGCGAAAAATGATAGTATGATTGCCAAAAGAAATGAAGGTGTCATATAAAAATAAATTGGAAACATTAAAATACCAATAAGCATGCCTGTACAACGCGCACATAAAGGTATGTACTTTTGTAGTTTAAAAAAACTCCTATCTAATCTTCTATGACAAGGAATTTGTAAAATAAAAGTTCGAATCAATATGAATCACCCTCTCTAAAAAGATTTTAATTGATTTTGCAAAAAAAATATATATCCAATAAAAAACAAACCAGGTTTATACTAGACCCAGTTTGTCAGTTTACTACTATGTTACATCTCCTCAGGTGCCCCCACCCCAAGTAAACGTAATCCTTCTTTTAATACAACCGTCACAGCATAAACCAATGCGAGTCTGCTGTCTTTTTCTTTGCTCTCTTCTAATATACGAACATTACCGTAATATTTATTGAATGATTGTGCTACATCTAATATATATTTCGAAATAATAGATGGCTCATTTTTATTGAAAGCCGCTTCAATTACTTGAGGGAATTTATTAAGTAATTTTACGACACTCCAGCTATGATCGTCTTTTAAAGCAAATGTACATGTTTCAAATTCTACACTTTCTTTTCTTAAAATAGAACAAGCACGTGCATGTGTGTACTGTACGTAAGGTCCTGTTTCTCCTTCAAATTTCAGCATATTTTCTAATGAGAATTCGATATTATGCATACGCTCATTTTTTAAATCGTGGAAGATGACTGCACCAACACCGACTTGCTTTGCTACTTCTTCTTTCTGTTTTAAGTTTGGATTTTTCTCTTCAATATTTTGTTTTGCAAGTTCGATTGCTTCTTCGAGTACTTCTTCAAGTAAAATAACTCTTCCTTTACGTGTCGACATTTTCTTACCATCTTTTAAAATGAAGCCAAACGGTACGTGTTCCATACCATCAACCCAAGTATAGCCAAGTTTTTTTAATACGGTGAAAAATTGATTGAAATGTAAGCTTTGTTCTGGACCAACAACATATAGCGCTTTATCAAACCCATAAGTGTTTTGACGATATAAAGCTGCCGTTAAGTCACGCGTTGCATAAATCGTCGCACCATCTGATTTTCTAATTAAACAAGGCGGCATTCCTTCTTCTTCTAAATTAACGACTAATGCACCTTCTGATTCTTCAAGCAACTCATGTTCTTCTAAAATCCCAATAAAATCTTCCATTAAATTATTATAAAATGCTTCTCCCTGAAAATTAGTAAATTCTACGCCGAGAAGTTCATAAATGCGAGAAAATTCTTTAAGGGACTCATGACGGAACCAATTCCAAAGCTCTACCGCTTCTTCATCACCTTCTTCTAATTTCTTAAACCAAGCACGTCCTTCTTCTTCTAGTTCTTCGTCGTCTTTTACCTCTTCATGGAATTGGACATATAACTTAAATAGCTCACGTATTGGATCTTCTTTAACTACTGCTTCATTTCCCCATTTTTTATAAGCCGTAATTAACTTTCCAAACTGTGTTCCCCAATCTCCTATATAATTAATCCCTACAACTTCATAGCCACATTTTTCAGCGATATGTTTCAGCGAATTTCCTATCATTGTAGAACGTAAATGCCCCATCGAAAAAGGTTTCGCGATATTAGGAGAGGAATAATCAATTACTACTGTTTTTTCACAGCCAAAGTGGCTTTGACCGAACTCTTCTTTCTCCGCTAAAACTGTTTTTAATACTGCATCACTTACAGTTTCACGATTGAAAAATACATTTACATAAGGACCAACGGCTTCTACTTTCGTAAAAAACGGATCATTGAATTTCTCAGCAACTTCCTTTGCGATAAGAGCTGGTGCTTTTTTATATTGCTTCGCTAATGAAAAGCATGGGAACGCTGCATCTCCAAATTCATCTTGTTTCGGTGTTTCAATTAAATCTAAAATTTGTTTTTGCGTTAATTCATTCGTGAAAATATTAGATAAACTTTCCACAAACTGCATTTTATAATCCATGATACAACCTCCTTATTTTTTAAAACACAAAAAACTCGTCTCTAAAAAAGAGACGAGTTTTAACCCGTGGTACCACCCTTGTTGTTCGTTACGAACCACTTTCCCGTTTATAACGAGGACAGGGGGCCTCGGCTTTCTCTACTATTCGTTCAAGAAGCATCTCCGAAGTGCGCTTCATCTTTTTCTTCCGTACTAGGCTCACACCATCCCTAGCTCGCTTTCCTTCTAAAAAAGACTACTTTCTTCATCACAGACAGTATATTTAATTAATTATTGCTTATTATACATCTTTTCAAACAATTAGCAAGGGTCAATTACACCAAAGTGAAACTTAGCACTTTTTCTTTTGTATACATAAAAATTGTGTTTTTCAAATCTAGAACTACGAAAATGATCTTTTAAAACGACACGTTTTCTCGCCACTCGTTTTGCCTCCGCAATTGTTTCGTCAGTAATATCATGATACAAAGCGAAGTGTTTTAATCCTTTAATTCCGTCGGATTCTATGACAGTTTCTTCAAACATCGGATCAAGGTAAACGACATCGTAACTATTGTCTTCACATTGCGCTAAAAATGAAAAATGCTCCGTTTGCTTTACTTGAATTCTTTGCATTGCTTCATCAATTTCAGAAACGGATGAAGACCATGTTTTCAAACCATTTTCCATAATATAAGCCATATACTCATTGCCTTCAAGTCCTGTTACTTTTCCGCTTTCACCAACAACATAACTAGCTACAATACTATCTGATGCCATCCCGAGCGTACAATCTAACGCTGTCATTCCTCTCTCTAATTGCGTGGCTTGTACAAACGGATCGTGTTCTCCACGCATTAACCTTTTCACACGAAACATCGCTGAGTTCGGATGAAAGAAAAACGATTCTTCCGTACCTTTTGGATAAATAGCTAATCGGTTCTTCCCTACGACAAGCACATCTTGTTCATACTGCTCATGCAGCTTATGTACTGGTATGTCATTACGTTTAACGAATGAACGATTTAATTCTGCGGCTACCTGCTTTGCATAATCTGTCATTTCTTTATTCGTTCTTCCTGCCGTTGTTACGATCATTGTTTCACCTCTATATAAAGAAAAGAGGGAGATTTACTCTCCCCCTTCTTTAGCAATTCTTTTCGAAAGCTTGTTCTAAGTTCGTAATAATTTCGTCCATAGTTGCACCTTCAATTTCATGACGGTGAATGAAGTGAACAACTTCTTTTCCTTTTAATAATGCCATAGATGGTGAAGATGGAGGAATTTCTCCGAAGTATTCACGCATTTTTGCAGTAGCATCTTTATCTTGACCTGCGAATACAGTTACAAGATGATCAGGTTGTTTTTCAGCACGAACAACCGCTTGACCTGCTGATGGACGTGCTAAACCAGCTGCACAACCACAAACAGAGTTTACAACTACTAAAGTTGTACCTGATGTATTTTCCATAAATTCTGTTACAGCTTCTTCTGTAGTTAACTCTTCAAACCCAGAACGCACTAACTCTTGGCGCATTGGGATTACCATTTGGCGCATGTATTCTTCATAAGCATTTGACATCTTGTAATCTCTCCTTCAACTTTCATTCCAAATTCATCATATCACGCTCTATTAATAGGTGCAAAAGAAAGATAACGATGATTTCATTTTTTTGTAGGGATTTCACAAACCCCACCGCGGCAATGCCCCACTGGAACAAGTTTTCTATTGTTAGCGATATAATCGTATACTTTACTTCCAAAACCAAGTACGATAGATAGCTTTATAAAAGGAACGGCAAACCAATAAGATGGAACGGCCTTTGCTAATACATGTATGCTATGAATGCCGTCATACCACTTATTATTTTTAAAAATATACAATCTTTGTTCCATCTTACTTTGTAGTTCTTGAGAAAGCTCATACTTCTCAACTACATCTTCATCTCGAAATGAAACAAATTTCATCTTACCCTTTTTATCTAATTTTTTCGTACGTTCTGCAACCGCCGTACACATCGGACACCAACTATCATAGAAAACAATCATATATTATTCCCCTTTACGAGACTCCGTCATTTGTTTCCATACAGAACCTTTTGCTTCTTCTCCGCCTTCAATACGTTCTAATGCTAGACGTGCTTGCATAGCTACTTCAAACTCTGGATCATCTTGCGCTGCTTTTAATGCTGGAATCGCACTTTCATCTCCAAGTTCAAATAAGAACATAGCTGCACGCCAGCGTACTAATTTACTTGGATCTTTCAGAGATTTAATCATAACGAACATCGCTGCCGGATCACCTACATCTGATAAACAATCTCCTGCAGTACGACGAACACTTACAGAGCGATCTAATAAAGCTTTATATAATAACGGTAATACTTCATCACCTTTTACCATACCTAAATACGCTGTTGCTAAACGGCGTATTGAAACTTTTTCATCATCTAACGCCATCTTCAACACTGGAATATCTTCTTCAGTAGGATCCATTTGTTCTAATGCTGCAAAACGGTTTTTCCAGTCAGAATCTTTCATCATCTCTTCTGTTACTTTATATGGCTCACGCTTTTGGATCGTTACTTCAACAGCACCTGCTTGATTTAATAATTCTTTAACCGTTTCATTTACACGTTCTTCTGAATAAGCAGCAACAATCTCTTCTACTACTTCTTTCCCGATTTCTTCAAAGTTACCGTAACGTGTACTTTGTTCCACCCATTTACGCTCTTTTACAACATTTGGTGCAGACATTTGCACTTTCATAATTGATTCTTTAAAACGATCAGGTAAACCAACACGTTCTTCCGTCGTTCCATCTGTTAACTTTACTTGCATTGGAATTGTAAAGAACATTTGAACAAACACTTTCACTTCTCCAAAATGAGCAAGTTGTTGTTCTTCACTTTCTTCCACTACTTCTTCGCCGAAAACAGCACGAACTTGTTGTAATAAAACTTTCCAGTCATACTTCGCATTTCGCTCCACTGCTAAAAAGTCGGCTACATGATATACACCTTTAATGCCTTCAATTTTCAAAATTTCTTGCACTTGCATTGGTGCCTGTTCTTTATTTTCATTTGTATAATTATTACGTGCTCCTGATGGTAATACTTCATTCAAAATAACTTTCATTGTGTTTGGACTTGGCGTCGGTTCAATTGCTTTAATCTTCACGTAAAAAACTCTCCTTTATTGCATGTTCTTAGCTGTATTGTAACATGTTATCACTCTATACTCCTACTCGGATGCTTAATTTTACTACTTTCTTCCCCCTACCATACTATTTCATTCTTTTTACATTTTAAATTAGGAACGGGATTTTAAAAGCTTTCGTTTCCGATGATTTTTATTTTTTATCCATTTCTTGAGGTACCGCCAGTATTTTTGAAAAAAACACGCTAAGCAAAAAAATATAATAAGCTATCCATATGGATAGCTTATTTACATAATTTTCGTTATTGGAAGACAACTATTTTTATAAATACAAAAGGCAGAAAAGTATATAGATTCTACAAAATATTTTGATTGTGATACATTTACAGAATCTCTTATTTTATAATTAATGTCTTATTATTTTTTGGAGGGAATTCGATGAAAAAGTTTGTTTTGATATTTGGGCCACAAGCAGTTGGGAAAATGACAGTTGGACAAGAACTAGCAAAGATGACTGATTTAAAATTATTTCATAACCATATGACAATTGATTTATTGGAGCCATTGTATGGATTCTCTTCGGAAATGTGGCGATTAACCCATCTTTTCCGAAAGGAAATATTTCAATCATTTTCAAAGAGTGAACATTATGGAATGATTTTTACATACGTATGGGCGTTTAATGAAAAGAAAGATTGGGATGATGTTGAAAGTATATGTAATATTTTTCGTTCCCAAGGGGTTGATATTTATTTTGTTGAATTAGAAGCTGATGTAGAAGAAAGACTTCAACGAAATAAAACACCTCATCGACTTGAACATAAGCCAACGAAAAGAAAGATTGAACAATCTGAACAAAATTTATTAAGCACATTTGAAAATTTTAGATTAAATTCAAGAGAAGGAGAAATTACAGAGAAAAATTATATAAGGATCAATAATACGAATTTAAATGCTACAGAAGTAGCTGAAATTATAAAGAAAGAATTTCAACTATAGTTTTTTTTAACAAATTGAACAGTTCGGATTTTATGAATATCGTATACATTTCTAATTAACATAACGTCCTATTATCGGTTGCAACAAAAAGGAGGATTCCTTACTCTCAGAAGGAATCCCTTTTTTTATTTTCTATCACTCGATTCATCTTTTTATACATTCCTATCCTGTGATGGGTTTTATGGTTCTCGTTTGTTACTGGATTAGCCAAAAAACGTTATAAAATTTTGTATACTCTTTACTTGTTTTTTCAAAAAAGCTGGCGGTATCCCCTCTTTAAGTTTATTAAAATACTTTCCACAATTTTTTCCGAAGCTATTACTTAAAATCACCTTTTATTACGATGCCCCCTCCCGCCTTCTCTCCAAAAAGGTAATACTCTCAATCACAACTTCAGTTCTATATATTCTCTTGCCTTGTTCATCATCGTAATTACTAGTCTGAATACGCCCTGTAATCCCAACGAGTGATCCCTTCTTACAATATTCAGTTACATTCTCAGCCGATTTGCGCCAAACGACACAATTAATAAAATCGACTTGTTGTTCACCTAAACTATTTCGAAATCCTCTATTCACCGCAACACATATTCGTGCATAAGCGACGCCTTGTTTTGTGTAGTATAATTCTGGCTCCTTTGTCAATCTACCGATTAATACAACTCGATTCATCATAAGTTATACCACCTCACATGTTTTTCTTCATTGTAAGGAGAAATGTTTGAATGGTAAAAAGTACAAAATGATATATCCGTAAGTAAAAAGTATTATTTTAGACCTTACAAAACAAAAAAAGAAACCATACATAGTTCAAACATGTATGGTTTCAAAATTTATTACACTTCAGTACAAGATATGTAATATCCTCCGCGAGCCATCTTTATTTCAGCACGGTACATTGCATTTTCTAAGTAGAAAGTAATCGGTTTAACTTTACTCTCAAATTTTAGTCTTTCATTGCATTCAGTTGCATATCCTTCAATCGCTGAAGTAATAACTTTTGATGATGGATACGTTAAAGCTTCATCTAGTTCTATGAAAAAACTTTTAGAAAATAATTTTTTCATAATCCCCTTCTTCTCTTTCATCATATTCCATCTCCTTCACTTCAAGTTGCTATCATCCATATTATACCATACATTCAATATATCTTTGAAAATAAAAAAATCCTGCATTTTTCATGCAGGATTTTTTTATTAGTCATTTTTCGTAAAGTAAGAAACGAAACGAAGAATTTCTAAGTATAACCATACTAATGTAAGCATTAGTCCCATCGCAGTATACCACTCCATATATTTCGGAGCTTGACTACGTACACCATTTTCGATTAAATCGAAATCTAGTAATAAGTTTAATGCAGCAACTACAATAACAACTGCACTAATAATAATACCGATTGTACCACCTTGGTGAATGTATGGAACAGTTACACCAAACATATTTAGTAGGAATACGACTAAATACATAACCATAATTCCAAGTGTTGCTGCCATAACGCCTGTACGGAATTTATCCGTTACTTTTACTACGCGTGTTGCATATAACACTAACATTGCAAATAGAATTGAGATTGTTAGTAATACAGCATTTAAAACGATAGAATCGCCAAATTTCATTGTATAAACTGCTGAAATACTTCCTAACACAACCCCTTCTACCGCTGCATAGATTGGTGCACCAAAAGGTGAAATGCGCGGGAAGAACATAGACGCGAATGCGATGATTGCCGCAACGATTAAAGCACCAATTAATACTGGCATCTTCATCGTCCCCTGCATCATCTGTATGTATGAATAGACAGACGTTGCAAGTAGCAAGATAAGCATAATGAACGTTTTGCCTACTGTTCCGCCAATCGTCATCGCAGAAGCGCTTGCTCCCTCTTTACGGAATGCCTCTTTTTTCAACATTGGATTAGATGTTCTCATTTTTTCCCTCCTAAAATAGGTTCTACCAATAGTGTAAAGTTTTTCTCTTTACTTTTCAATATATGCAGCTTGTTTTTATTTTAATCCTTCAACGATGTCTGATAGTTCACTCCATCTTTCCATCTTTTTTTCTAGCTCTTCTTCTGTTTTCTGCTGTGCTTCAGATAATTCTTGTGCCTTTGTGAAGTCAGATCCAACTTTCGCAAGTTCTTCTCCAATTGACTCAATTTTTTCTTCAAGTTCGGCAATTGTATCTTCAATCGTTTCCCATTCACGCTGCTCATTATATGAAAGTTTACGTTTACGTTGTTGTTTTGGAGCTTCTTCTACTACTTTTTTCTCTTTTTGAACTTCCGCTTTCTCCATAAGTTCTCTCGTTTTTTCCATTTCTAAATAATCTGTATAACTACCTAGGAATTCACGCACTTCGCCTCCGCCAGTAAAGATGAACAGTTCATCTACTACTTTATCTAAGAAGTAACGGTCATGCGATACAGTTAAAACGACACCTGGGAAATCTTCTAAATAATCTTCTAGTACTGTTAATGTTTGTGTATCTAGATCATTCGTAGGTTCATCAAGTAAAAGTACGTTTGGTTCTCCCATTAAAATACGTAATAAATATAAACGTCTTCTTTCACCACCAGATAGTTTACCAAGCGGTGTACCATGTGAATGCGTCGGGAATAAGAAACGTTCTAACATTTGAGATGCACCAATTACTTTTCCATCTGTCGTATGAATAACTTCTGCAATCTCTTTAATGTATTCAATCATACGCTGATTTAAATTCATCTCTTCATTTTCTTGCGTATAATAAGCAACTTTTACAGTTTGCCCAACTTCAATTTCACCACTATCAGGAGATAACTTACCTGCAAGCATATTTAATAGCGAAGATTTCCCGCTTCCATTCGCTCCAATAATTCCGATGCGATCGCCTGGTTTCACAATATGATTAAAGTTGTTTAATACCGTTTTATCACCAAATTTTTTCGTTACATCTTTTAACTCAAGTACTTTTTTCCCAAGACGGCTACCGCTAAGTGCAATATCAACTGACTGTTTTGCAGCTGGTCCTTCTAGTTCCTTTAGCTCATCAAAACGCTGAATACGCGCCTTTTGTTTCGTAGAACGGGCTTTTGCACCACGACGAATCCAAGCAAGTTCACGACGATATAAATTTTGGCGTTTCGATTCTTGTGCCAATTCTTGCTCTTCACGAAGTGCTTTCGCTTCTAAAAATGTACTATAGTTTCCTTCGTAGCTATATAATTTACCATTATCTAATTCAAAAATACGGTTCGTCACACGATCTAAGAAATAACGATCATGGGTTACAAGTAATACCGCACCTGTATATCTTGCTAAATATTCTTCTAACCATTCAACTGTCTCATGGTCAAGATGGTTCGTAGGCTCGTCTAAAATTAATAAATCAGGTGTTTCAATAAAACATTGTGCCATTGCGATACGTTTTTTCTGTCCACCAGATAAATTCCCAACAATTGCAGTGAAATCTGTAATTCCTAATTTCGTTAAAAGAGATTTCGCACTTGCATTTGCTTCCCATGCACTCATTGCATCCATACGTTGCTGCACTGCAAATAATTGTTCCTGTACTTTTTCATTACTTGGATCTTTTTCAATATTTAATAGTGCTTTTTCATAATCACGAAGAAGACGAATTAAAGGTGTATCACCATGGAACACTTGCTCTAATACTGTTAGTTTTTCATCAAACTCTGGTTGCTGTGATAAATAACTAATTGTATACCCACGTGAATACGTCATATCACCTGTATCAGGAGTTTCTAATCCTGCAATTATTTTTAATAATGTCGATTTACCAGTTCCGTTTACACCGATAATTCCGACACGTTGTCCTTCTGTAATACTACATGATAATCCATCAAATAACGGCTTTTCTCCATATGATTTTGATAAGTTCTCCACAGTTAACATTTTCATATTTGTGCATTCCACTCTTTCATAAATTGTTCAATAAACTGTTCCATATAACGATGACGAATTTCAGCCTCTTGTTTTGCTGCATTCGTATTCATTAAATCTTTTAATTTCAAAAGTTTTTCATAAAAATGATTTAAAGATGGATCATTATTTTTTCTATACTCTTCTTTCGTCATTTCTTCACGCGGCGGAATAGTTGGGTCATACATTAATCTCCCTTTCGCCCCGCCATATGCAAAGGTACGAGCTATTCCAATTGCTCCAAGGGCGTCTAAGCGATCCGCATCTTGAACAAGCTTCCCTTCAAGTGAATCCACTTTACCGCCATGGCCACCTTTATAAGACATATTGGCGATGATATGAAGAATATGTTTACTTTCCTTTTCTTCAACACGTAGCTCTTCTAACCAATCAGAAACTTTTTTCATTCCTGCTTCTTCACTTTCATTTAGCTTTTCATCTGCCACATCGTGAAGTAATGCTGCCATTTCAATTATAAAACGATTTCCACCTTCTTGCTCAGATAAAGAAATCGCCATTTTATGTACACGTTCAATATGATACCAATCATGCCCACTCGCATCTTTTTCTAAAATATGTTTTACAAAAGTAATTGTTTTTTGAATTTTTTCTTGTTTTGTCATTTTATCTTCACCCAGTTACTTATTGTAACACGCCCGCATTTTTTCATCACATATTTTCTTGTCCGCCCATACACTAGGTGGTAGGCATCATCATGAAGGAGGAATAAACATGTTCTATAATAATCAACCGCCTTATCCAAGGCAACCATTGTATCCTCAACAACAAGAACAGAGATACACAGAACAATACGAAGAACAAGAGTTACAACAGCAAGAACCACAATATGACGAAAACCCATATGCAACAACGCAAAATCAAGAAACTGAATTTCAACAAAATCCATATGAAACACGTCCAAATTATGAATATCCTCAAAATCCATATGTAATACCACAAAACCAAGAACAACAATATCAACAAAATCCATATGCAGCACCACAAAATCAAGAACAACAATATCAACAAAATCCATATGTAGCACCACAAAACCAAGAACAACAATATCAACAAAATCCATATGTAGCACCACAAAACCAAGAACAACAATATCAACAAAATCCATATGTAGCACCACAAAACCAAGAACAACAATATCAACAAAATCCATACACAACTCAACCACAACAACCGCAATACCAACAACAAATGTATCAACCAAACTACGACGTACGTGTCTCACCACCTAAACCACCAACAATAGATCCAACTCAACCACAAATCTTACCACCTGGACCAACACTAGACATTACACAACCACAAATCTTACCACCTGGACCAATTACTGAACCAACACAACAACAAATTCAACAAGTTGTCGGTACACAGTTTTTACCTTTCAAGAAACCCGTACTAGATTTCGTAAAACCATGGGTAGATTACGGTTTAAATGAAGCAAAACATACATCACATGAACACGCATTAACAGAAGTTGCTGCGATTATGTTTTTAGTTGGTAAAGGCTTCAATCCGACGATCGCACATTATATCGTTGAATCTTGGGAGAAGAATGAACAGTTTTAGAATTGTTTATTTGATAAAATATAAAAAACACAAAAGTGCCAAACCCCTTATACCACAAGGGTTTTGGCACTTTTTAATATCTAAAACAAATTTTATTGAAATAATTATTTTTATAGATTTTCATACTTTTTTATATAGTACGTGAACATATACAGTACAAAATTACACCTTTGTATACACATTTTTAGAAACATCTTACGTTTATCAAACAATAACCAAAAGACGTACCTGCAACCTCATCATATAAATAATAGATATTAAAAAGAGGACACTATAAGCGCCCTCTTCCTTAGGTTTTAAATATGTTCTCCATGATCCATAAACACTTCAATTGCTTCGTTTTGTGGTATGTCTTTTACATTAGTAAGACCAAAAGTAAAAACAGCGGATAACATCATCATTAATAAGATTGCTTTTTTCATTTTAGCGCCCTTCTTTCTATGCTCTTTTTGTCTGCATCTAAAGCGATGTGCAAATACTTGCTTGCTTTTCTGTGATTTTCTGAACCATAGAATCTTTCACCTAAAAGAGAAGCATATTCTTTTACCCAATCATATAATTCTTCTTTTTCAAAATACGAAATACCTTCTATAACCACATTTTCTAATTCTTCTTGCGGTACATAGTTATGTACTGCTTTTAAAATTCGGAAATGATGACGATAACATAAGTCGCTAATCTTATAGCCATTCTCAATATATTCATTAGCGATATGACTATAACCTAACTTAAAATGTTCTCTTGCTAAAAGAAACATAGTTTTAGCGTTATTTTCTAATGAATCCTCTAAGTGTTTAATTGCTAACTCTGGCATGTTTTGACTTGCGTATAAAAGTCCTAAATTATGCTTAACTCGTTTAATAAGAAGTTCATCATTAGATTTTTGGAAGGTACCTAGTGCTGAAAGTAAATATTCCTCTGCACTTTCGAATTCATTTAGTCGAATGTGTGCCATTCCTAAAGTATTTAAGCATGCTGCAGTTTTTAATTCATACCCTGGACTAATTGAAAATACTTCATTCGCCTTTGTAGCAAATTGAACTGCTAGGATCGGTTTTAATACGTGATAGTAATGGACTGCAAGCCAATAATTAAATTCAGCTTTTTCAATTTCAGCATGCATGTACTCTAAAAACGTTCCAGCTTTTTCAAATTGCATTCTTGCTTCACTATGGTTTGCTTTATTAATAGCGTAAATTGCTTTAAATAAATGATGATAGTACTCTAAAAATGTTTCTGTAGACTCTGGTAAAGGCTCGATTTTGTCCAGAATATCTTTTGTACTATCCATATCCCGAATTAGCAGTTTATACCGTGCATTCAATAAAGCGTAGTAGACTAATATTGTTTGGTCTTCCTTAATATTATTGATTTTATTTGCAATATCTTCTTTTATTTTCTGAGACTGTAATACACGTTGTGAAATCATAGCTTGATACCATTCGTTTAATAATTTTGTGATTTCTTCTTTAGAAATAATGTCAACACTCATCTACTTCTACCCCCTTTTGTTAAATGTTATCATGACATGCTTGTTTGCATAAATAAGTTTTTGAATATTCTAACTTGAAAAAATTATTTTTGAATATTCATGTTAACAAAATGGTCCCTTTTCAAACCTTAAAAAAGAACACATGTTTGTTTGTAGTGGCGTTAAAAAAACAAAAGTGAGGTATTACATCATGGGATATAACAGCTTTCCTGTAGTACGTGGAAGAGGTATGGTGAAATGGAATCCGTTTGCTTCAATACCGGAGCAATACGAGGAAATACATAGAATGTTTGAGGAACAATATAAAGTACCTAAACCTTTTTTAACACAAGATACTATGGAACGAATAGAAAGAGCGTTAATGCAATCTTTTCACGAGGAAGAAGAAATACATATCTCATACTATCGTGATGGAATGGTGCAAGACATGTACATAAATGTATTACATATTGAACCGATGACGAAAACTATATATTGTACAGATGCCTTTGGTTTGAATACTAAGTTTAAGTTTGATGAATTGGTGAATATAAATTAAAAGAAGCCGCCCGACAGGACTGAAGTGCACCCCAATTGTTAGACACAGCCTAACAATTGGGGTGCACTTCACATATATAGGTGGCTTTTGTACGACAAAAAAAAAGAGCTCTGCTATACAGCAGAGCAAAAGAAAAATATATAACCCTATAAAAATAATACAAATTATTGATACTTTCAAAAGACGAAATTTAAATTTCCATCACAATAATAGCTATGTTTAAGTATGAAACATTCTACCTTCACTATAGCTATGAATATTCTTATTTTAGAATTCCATAGTATCCAAATAGCTCTTTGAGAGATACCTCAATACCGAACTTCTTCAAAGAATCTTTTCTTTGTTCAAAGAGAAGTTCTAAAACTTTTTTCTTATCTTTGTCTCTTCCATAATGAATCAACCTATGACAGTTCGGACATATACTAACTATATTTCCAACAACATCTAAACTATTTTCAAAATCATGTTGCATTCTTAACGGTATTAGATGATGGGCCTCCATATAATTTTTTCGGCTGGCTTCCGATACAAATGTTTCATGTGTGTCATCTATTTCACATTTAAATTCTGCCTGTTTAATAGCTTGTTTAGCTTTTTTCGGATCACGAGGCCATACTTCCCTACCAGATTCCATTTTAGTTTTTTTTCGATTTTCCGGTTTCTCTTCTTCTGCAATCTTTACTTTACTAAAATCCGAATCAATATTAGCCTGATACATATCTTCCTCTTGCTCATCCTCAGAAAGAATAAAGCTCTCATTCAACGCTTTAATAATATTATCAATAGATTTATATTTTGCTAATTTTATTGAATCAATATATGAATATATAAATTTAAAAGATTAAAATAAAAATAAGTACACATGTTTTATTAGGAGGTATATGTATGTCCAACAGCACTTCATGGCTAGATGAAATTATAGCAATATTAACCGAACTAGATGGAGCAGGAACACTGAATCAAATTAAAACAAAGGTTATGGAGCGTAATAAAATTGACTTGAATAGATACCAACACGAACAGTCTATAGCTGCAAGAATTAGAAAGACCATTTATCAGGTAAACTATCATAAAAACGTTCAATGGCCGCTACTAAAACTAAATCTTCTAAATGAGCAGTTTTAAGGTTGTTTATTTTTAAAAACATCAAAAATGCCAAATCCCTTATATCACAAAGGATTTGGCATTTTTAAGTATCTAGAACACGCGCTAAATTTAAGGAGAAATTAACAGACATGAGTCCGGTATAATGCCGTGTCCACCCCCAAGGATCGGTTACATAAAATAGCGTATCTAACCTGGGAAGTCTATTGGCCTTTTTCCCTTATAGTAACGCTCTCTTCTACTAAGACCTTTTCTTTCTAGGGCCTACAATTAATTTAATCGCTGTTCTTTCTTCATTATTGATAGAAATCTCTTGAAACGCTGGAACAAAAGCTAAGTCAATACCACTTGGAGCGACGAACCCTCTTGCAATCGCAATTGCTTTAATCGCTTGATTTATAGCTCCAGCCCCAATCGCTTGAATTTCCACATTACCACTTGTTCTTAGTACTCCTGCTATTGCACCTGCGACTGAATTTGGGCTTGATTTTGAAGATACCTTTAATATATTTTCCATGTAAGTTGCTCCCTCTATTATTTAATCTCTCTTTCGTTACAATTTTAAATATTTTAGCGTATCTTTAATTACTATTCACACCAAAAACAAACGATGCTTCATATGTATATTATTCTATATTTTCTGACTTTTTCCTGCTCAGCTACGCAAATAAAAAATAAACTGAATAACCTAATATAAATATAGCTAAATATTATAACTTCACCAAATGATAACATCCATACAGCTAAAGGTAATATTTCTGTTTTGTCAGACTAAATAAATATAGTAAAGTGAAATTTTAATGAGTGGGGGTTTAATTCATCCCCCACCTAACTTCTTTGCTTTCGCTGAATTTTGAGATGGGAGTCTTACTGCTCGGAAAATAGCGGGATAAACGTTTCCTCGTTACTTCAATCTATTTAGAAATTCCATTTATTTTTCTATCAAATTATAAACCTTATCATCTTCAAAAGGTGTTACAGGTAATACCCAAATACTACACTTCATCATTTGACCACTTTATATTCCAAATCTATTTCCTTTTATAGTACAAGCATACACGCCAATTGTGATTCATCTTCATAAACTACTATGTGGTTTAAATTTATTAAGAATAGGAGGTAATATTTTGGGTTCATACTATCATTCTTCAAACTCGTATAAAAAATGCTCATGCAAATCTTCTTCCAGTTCAAATAAAAAATGTTCATGTGACCATTCACATAAACGAAGCTGTCCTGCATACGGAACTTTTTGGCAAACTGAATTTATAACTGTTCCTTTTGGAGATCCTTTTCCATTTAATCACGTTGGACCTTTAGCAGGAGGTGTTTCCTTACTAAATCCTACTACTATACACTTTAGACAAGCTGGTGATTATAGAGTTTCGTTCATTTCCAGTATTAATACTACTTTAAATCCTGTATTTCCACATATCCCAGTCATAACTATATTTTTAAATAACAATCCACTTGCTAATAGTCAAGGTGACTTCGCTATTCAAATGAATACTTCATCAAATAACGAATGTCTTCAACTCGTTGGCGAAACGATTGTTACAGTGCCTGCTAATTCAACTCTTCAACTTAGAAATAATAGTGGTTTTAATCGTCAAAGTATTGTAACTTGTGACAATGGTATAAATTCAGTTGAATTAACAGTTACAAAACTAAGTTAAAATTATTTCTTCACATTCAGATGCTATTTCAGCATCTTTTTTTATTGAATAACAGTTTTTTCAACTTTTATTATCTCTCCCCACATAAAAAAGTGCAGAATTCTTTCTAACACAAGATTTCTGCACTTTTTTATTATACTTATTTATTCTTCCTTATTTCTCTACATAAACCGACTTAACAATCGTACGATTATATGGTTTTCCTTCTTTATTCATCCCTTTTATATCCATCGTAACGTTATATACTCCCGGTTGTTTTATATCTTTCAAAGCACCTGTAAATGTATTCGTATTAACATTTTGTAATTCATTAAATTCAGAGACTAACTTACCTTCTTTATTAACGACTCTTACTGTTATGGAAAGATCCCCTTTCATTTCAGGTGCTACAGGTGATTTTTTCAGTTTATACTCAGGTTTATTTACTTTAACTTTTGTAGGCATTCGAAGAACAAATGGTGCGTCATCCTTGTAATCGCTTACAACTAAATATGCATCTTTCGACTGCTTCGCCATCATTTTGATTTTCCATTCGCCTACTTCCAATTTATCAAACTTAAATGTTCTAATTGTCGCCCCATTAAAGAAAGATTCGCCTTCACCAGTAGTTATAGCGCTATCTTTATTTGCATAGATTTTTCCTTTTGGAGATACCATTTGTACTTCTACATCAGAAGAAGCAGTTAGTACAGAAACTATTCCTTCAGCCTTTTTATCAACAGAAATACTTTGCTCTATCCACTGATTTTGTGGTAATTCGCCTCCTAAAATATTTTGATTTGAAGTTGTATTTAATTGTTCTAGATCTTCATTTGAACTAGTGCTGGATGCTACTAAAGCTGGTAATCCCACATTTGTCGTACGTAAATATGGTTCAATTCGTGCAAAAACAGCTGATCCTTTTCTTATATTGTCATGATCAAATCTGGAATCTGTAAATAAATGTGTACCGTACGATAGCTTCGCACTCCATTCATTTACTAGTCCATCATTTGAACCGTACGATGATAAATATAACCCGCCCATAGATAATGCAGAAAATGTTGGCCCCCAGCTAGTTCCAGTAGCCGTATAGTAACGGTTTAATTTAGCTGCTGGGTTGTTATCTATTATTGAACGAAACTTTGCCATTTCACCTATTTGTAACGAATACGTACCATCATCTTTTTGACCTAATATAGAAGCAAGCCAACCTGCCCACCAACTATATGACAAATCTGCTAAATTTGAGCCGTGATGCGGTGTAGCAAGTGTAATAACATTACCAACAAATCGATTCGCACCATATTCAACTAATGCGGCTTGTGTATCAATACCACCTTTACTATGCGCTACAATATTAACTTTTTTACCGAAATGATTATATATTTCTTCAAGTTTTTGTGCTAACAATTTTCCGTTATCCCACTGACTAGCCGAACCTTTCCCTGCAGCATCATACAATTGTATAAACACTGTTTGATAGCCTGCTTTTAAAGCATAATCATACATATCATTTATATCATGATATACTGTCTTTCCATACCAACTATCAGCATTACCATTTCTTCCTTGTACAAAGAGAATTGGCGGTTTATTCTCATCATAATTAGCAGGTTTTTGGCCTAAAAACCATTCTCCAGGTGTGAATACTTCTGTATCAGGAAACCCCTTTCCAAGCTCTTTTATAACTTCTGCCTGTACATTTGTGCTAATCGTTGGAGCCATGATAAAAAATACAATTAGTAAGGCCACACATCTTCTCATCAGTCGCATATTACTCCCCCTATTTTTTTGAAAGAAGGTGTTCTTTATAATATTTTATATTTTCCCTTCCTTAATAATAGCTAATCTTTTATTTTTAAAAGATGTTAGCCCTATTTTTAGAAGGTTACTAGTTGTATACCCTCTTCCTTAACTCTCGTTATTCTCTTTGTTTCTACCTCTTCCTTTTGATAGAATACGACAAAAAAGTTTCTCAATAATTGTTACCTTCGCTACACCCAGATATTTTTTAAATCATTATTGTTTATATAAAGCATACAAATCTTGAAAAAATTTTAGTAAAAAAACATTTTATTACTAGTTAGTTATTTAAAAATATAATAAAGATATGTACTTTCTTTTCATTAAATACAAACTAATTTTAAAGGAGCTTGTATTATAAGACTTTCCTACGATTAAAAATTAAACTGAAATTTCCGAATAGAAAATCATATTTCCAGAAACATATATTATGATAATTTCCGCACACTTGAATTAACTTTTTAGAAGTACTAACCTATCGGTGAACAGAAGAAAATTCTGTAAAAAGAAAGGAGAATACTTTATGATGACCAAATTACAAAAGGAGTTTTTTAAACGCTTAGAAATTCCTGCAAAAGAAATAACATTTGATGATTTAGATGAAATTCTCTTGAAAATGGGAATGATTCTCCCCTATGAAAATCTTGATATTATGGCTGGTACTATTAAAAATATCTCAAAAGATAACTTAATAGAAAAGTTACTTATTCAAAAACGAGGTGGACTTTGTTATGAATTAAACTCCCTATTGTATTATTTTTTAATTGATTGTGGGTTTCAAGTATACAAAGTAGCCGGTACTGTTTATGACCTTTACGATAATAAATGGAAACCCGATGATGGTCATGTCATTATCATATTAAGTCATGAGGATAAAGATTATGTTGTGGATGCAGGTTTTGCATCTCATCTCCCTTTACATCCAGTCCCTTTTAACGGAGAAGTCATCTCCTCTCAAACAGGAGAATATCGAATTCGTAAGCGAAATACTCGAAAAGGTACGCATATTTTAGAAATGAGAAAAGGAGCTAACGGGGAATCTACAAGTTTCTTACAGTCTGAACCTTCAAACGAATGGAAAATAGGCTATGCTTTCACTGTAGATCCAATAGATGAGAAAAAAGTGAATAAGATTCAAAAAGTGATTGTAGAGCATAAAGAATCTCCTTTTAATAAAGGAGCTATCACTTGTAAATTAACTACTTATGGTCACATATCATTAACAAATAAAAATTATACAGAAACCTTTAAAGGCACCAAAAATAAACGACCAATAGAATCTAAAGATTATGCTCGCATTCTTCGTGACTCTTTTGGAATAACGCAAGAGAAATATGTAGGAAAAACACTAGAAAGAGGCTAGTTGACTACAAGTATTTCATAATAAAGCAGATTCTATATTTAGAATCTGCTTTATTTTATATTTTGTTATAAATTAATTTAATTTTGTTGTTACCCTTTAATTTTCAATTATATACTCATCATCATATTTATCGTATTGTAGCCCTTTCCCTATCTTTGACTCCGTAACTTGATCTCTTAAAAACGGTGCAGCATCCATTTTACTAGTTGCAATTTCAATTCCATATTTTTTCGTTAAATGAGCTAACTCTATTAAAAACCACTCTCTTCGCAATGTAACTGGAATATCCAATGTTTTTCTTTTCATATATAATAGCACCTCTTTTATTTTCATAGCTTAAAAATATCACTGGATGCACTTATTAAAACTACCTTTCACCGCTAACATCCAATGAAACATTATAGTATATGCATGTCCATTTCAAACGTGCTATCACAAATATGATATTTAAGTTTGCATAATTATATTATGTGATAGTAGGAAAGGAAGGCATGTCCCTTCCTCTTCTACTATAGAGATTTAAATTAAGAACATCTTGGTACACCTAAAGCTAAAAATAAACCTGCTACTCCCGCAGTAATCGGTACTTTTAACGTAATAACATCATCTACCTTCGTTACTAAAAAGTAAGCATTACCTTCTTGTAATATACAAGTTACCAACAATTGAAATTCCATTCAAATCTCCTCCTTTCAATCGATATACTATAATTTATGAAATCTCTTTCAAAAAGTAATAGGAAATATATCCATTTTTCCTTATATATAAAATAAATGTTTATGAGTCTATTAAAAATATTAATTTTCTAAATTTATACAAAACGTGTAATATCCAATAAATTCCTATATAACCAATAAGAAGAATCTTACAAATGGAGGTATGAAAATGTCAATTTTAAGTAATATTGGTGCAGCTTTATTTTTTATTGCTTTTATTCTTTTAATCTTATGTATCATTTCATTCTTTAAGAAAAATGGAAAAGCAAAACAATATGGACGTCCTACCGTTATTCTTTTTATGATTTCTATTATATTAATAACGGCCGGTACAACAAAATCGGAACACCCCGTCGTCGAGTTTTTTTCTACTTTAAGTTTCATTCTATTTATATTCTTCCTTGTTCTAGCAATCTTATCTGTTATTAAGAAAACAGGTATAGCGAAAAAACAATTTATTATTACAGCTGTATTATTTGTCATTTTTGTTGCGTTATTAGGTATTTCAGCTCCTTCTTCTGAAAAAACGACAGCAACTAGTACAAAAGTTGCCTCTAATAATGAAGAGCCAAAAGATAGCGAACAGAAAAAAGAGCTAGAAAAGAAAGAGGCGGACGAAAAAACTCAAAAGCAAGAAGATGAGAAGCGTCTAGCCGAAGAACAAGCTCGTAAGCAAGAGGATGAAAAACGTCAGGCTGATGAACAAGCTCGCAAACAACAAGAAGAACAAAAACGTCAGGCTGATGAACAAGCTCGTAAGCAAGAGAATGAAAAACGTCAGGCTGATGAACAAGCTCGTAAGCAAGAGAATGAAAAACGTCAGGCTGATGAACAAGCTCGTAAGCAAGAGGATGAAAAACGTCAGGCTGATGAACAAGCTCGTAAACAACAAGAAGAACAAAAAGCACAGCAAGCTCAAACACAACCAGCTAATGGTAATACTGATAGTGCATACTACAAAAATTGTGCTGCAGTTAGAGCAGCTGGGAAAGCTCCTTTACATAAAGGGCAACCAGGTTATAGCTCTCATCTTGATCGTGATGGCGATGGAATTGCATGTGAAAAATAGTAATAAAAAAGAAGCTTTTACTAAGCTTCTTTTTTATTAACGTAAAATATTACCACTTATTACTTTCCCCCTTATTTTAATAACATTCTTCTTATTATTCTCAAAAACGACACAGAATAAGTGATTTCAATCACTACATAGATTTTAATTTATCGCTATTCTTAATTCAGATATTACATTAAAATTTTATGGAGGCATTCATATGGAACATACATTTACTGAAACTTCAATTGTTGGTGAGATTGTTACACAATTTCCGAAAGCTAGTGATCTTTTTAAATCATATAGAATAGATTTTTGTTGTGGCGGTAATAAGCCACTTATTGATGCAATTCATGAAAGAAATTTATCAGCTACTGAAGTGCTTACAGAGTTAAATACGCTTTATCATAATACGAAACGATTAAATGAATCGGAAATTGATTGGAAAAATGCTTCTTATCGTGAATTGATTGATTATGTCATAAATAAGCATCACCGCTATTTAAATGAAGAATTACCACAGTTAAGTCCATATGTGACAAAAGTATTACGTGTTCATGGGGCAAGTCAGCCTCATTTTGCTCAAATTCATAAGCTATTTCATGAACTTAGAATGGAATTAGAACAGCATTTAATTAAAGAAGAAATGGAAGATTTTCCATTAATTTTAGAATTTGAACAAAATCCAACTAATGAAAACTATACTAAGTTACGTAAAGTAGTAAATGAACTAGAAAATGAGCACAATCATGCTGGAAATATTATAAAAGAACTTCGTAAAGTGACAAATGACTTTACTCCTCCAGAAGGTGCTTGCGGTACTTATCGACTTGTTTACCAACGCCTCGAAGCGCTAGAGTCTGATTTATTTGAGCATATTCATTTAGAAAATAATATTTTATTTCCGCGTGCCATTACGAAAGCATAAATCAAGTGCAGGACATGAGTGTAAATACTTATGGCCTGCTTTTTCGTTTCGCGAAAAATATTCACATCCCCTTCACATAAAACCGAATTTTAACAATTTGTGAATCATTATAAAGATGTGATAAATATCACATCTCCCCCTTATTTGATTTTCTATAATAAAAATATAATCCTTTGTTCAATATTTCACATAAAAAGGGGAAACGAAAATGAAAAAACGTTTAGTTATGATCGGAAATGGTATGGCTGGCATTCGCTGTATGGAAGAAATCTTAAAACATGATAGTGATTCATATGAGATTACTATTTTTGGAGATGAACCGCATCCAAACTACAACCGCATTATGCTCTCTCATGTTTTACAAGGCAAAACAAATATACAAGATATCATTATGAATGAATACAGTTGGTATGAAGAAAACGAAATAACTTTGTATACGAATGAAAGAGTTCAAAGTATTAACCGAGAAGAAAAAATTATTATTACAGAAAAGAAGCGTACTCTTACATACGACAAGCTCATTATCGCAACAGGTTCTAGTGCTTTTATTTTACCTGTTGAAGGTTCCGCACTTTCTGGTGTAACAGGATTTCGAACTATTGAAGATACACAATTTATGATAGATACCGCTAAAGAAAAGAAAAAGGCCGTTGTCATTGGTGGCGGGTTACTCGGTTTAGAAGCCGCAAGAGGTCTAATTGATTTAGGAATGGACGTACATGTTGTTCATTTAATGCCTAGCTTAATGGAGCAACAACTAGATACGAAAGCAGCTGCTCTTCTGCGTGAAGATTTAGAAGCACAAGGCATGAAGTTTTTAATGGAAAAGAAAACTGTAAAAATTCTTGGTACAGACCATGTTGAGGGCATTCAATTTGAAGACGGTGAAGTTGTAGATTGTGATTTAATCGTAATGGCTGTCGGAATACGGCCAAATACGCAAATAGCAAAAGATGCTGGTCTAATTGTAAATCGCGGTATTGTAGTCAATGACTATATGCTAACAAATGATGAGTCCATTTATGCAGTTGGAGAATGTGCAGAGCATGACGGTATCGCATATGGACTTGTTGCTCCTCTTTATGAACAAGGTGCGATATTAGCAAAACATATAACAAATTTACAAACTGATGGATATTCGGGCAGTATCGTCGGTACACAATTAAAAGTTGCTGGTTGTGATTTATTCTCTGCTGGCCAAATTTATGAAGATGATCAAACGAAAGCAATATCCATCTTTAATGAATGTAAACGTTCCTATAAAAAAATATTAATTCGTGATAATAAAGTCGTCGGTATCGTTTTATACGGTGATACAGCTGACGGTACCCGCCTCTTTAGCATATTAAAGAAAGAAGAAGATATACAAGAATATACACCAGCTTCCATTCTTCACAAAGCTGGTGAAGAATGTGAACTTGACGTTGCTACTATGAGTGCGGATGACACAATTTGCGGATGTAATGGTGTTACGAAAGGCACAATCGTTCACGCCATTTTAGAACAGGAGTTAAAGACTTTTGAAGAAGTTAAAGCCTGTACGAAAGCCGCAGGGTCTTGTGGTAAATGTCGTCCGCTTGTAGAACAAGTTTTATCTCATACACTTGGAGATGCTTTTGATGCTTCTGCACAGTCTACCGGTATGTGCGGATGTACACCTTTATCACGTGATGAAGTCGTAGCGGCCATTCATGAGAAAGGTTTAAAATCTCCAAAAGAAGTACGAAACGTTCTTGGTTTTGTACATGAAGATGGATGTTCGAAATGTCGTCCTGCTTTAAACTACTATTTACGTATGGCGATTCCAGAAGAATATGAAGATGATAAATCATCCCGTTTCGTGAATGAAAGAATGAATGGTAACATCCAGCACGATGGTACCTTCTCTGTTATTCCACGTATGTACGGAGGCGTTACAACAGCAGATGATTTAATGAAAATTGCTGAAGTTGCGAAAAAGTACGATGTTCCACTTGTGAAAATTACAGGTGCGAGCCGAATTGGCTTATACGGTGTTAAGAAACAAGATTTACCTAACGTATGGGCTGAATTAAATATGGCTTCTGGATATGCGTATTCAAAATCTCTTCGTAATGTAAAATCATGTGTTGGCTCTCGTTTCTGCCGTTTCGGTACGAAAGATTCATTAGGACTTGGTATGTTGCTTGAACAATCATTAGAAATGGTAGATACACCTCATAAAATGAAGATGGGTGTAACGGGCTGTCCACGTAACTGTGCGGAAGTACTGACGAAAGATTTTGGCGTTGTTTGTGTCGAAAATGGATACCAACTTTATATTGGCGGAAATGGTGGTACTGAAGTACGCGAAGCTGATTTTGTAATGATTGTCCCTACTGAAGATGATGTCCTTCGCATCGCTACAGCTTACATGCAATATTATCGTGAAACTGGTATTTATGGAGAGCGTACTGCCTACTGGACAGAACGATTAGGCTTCGATCACATAAAGGAAATACTGCAAGATGCAAATATGGTCACTAAGTTAAATGAACGTTTCCAAAAAGCTCGTGGCACATATAAAGAAGCATGGGGACAAGCACTAGAAACGAAATCATTAAAAGCGATGTATGAAGTAGAAACTGTGAAATAAGGAGCTGTGATCTATATGATACAAACGAAAGAAAAAATAAAAGTTATGCGTGCAGAAGACCTTCCTATTCAAATCGGTAAAGAGGTGCAAATGAAAGGTATGTCTTTCGCCCTATTCCGCCTTTCAAATGGCGATATTCGAGCTGTAGAAAATCGTTGTCCTCATAAAAAAGGGCCATTAGCGGAAGGTATTGTATCTGGAGAATTCGTCTTTTGTCCCCTACATGATTGGAAAATTTCACTACTAACAGGTGAAGTTCAAAAACCTGATGACGGTTGTATTCAAACGTATGAAGTAGAAGTTATTGACGGGGATATTTATATATACATGTAATTTAAAAAAGGAAGCCTCCCCTGGCTTCCTTTTAAATAAAAATAGACGAGGTGCGAATATGAACGGATATGTATATTTAGTTGGTGCAGGACCAGGTGATGAAGGGCTTATTACAAAAAAAGCGATAGAGTGCTTAAATCGTGCAGATATCGTCTTATATGACCGCTTATTAAACCCTTCCTTTCTTAATTATACAAAAGAAACATGTGAACTTATTTATTGCGGAAAAATGCCAAAGAATCATACTATGCGTCAAGAAATGATTAACTCACACCTCCTTCAATTTGCGAAAGAAGGAAAAATCATAGTCCGCTTAAAAGGCGGAGATCCATCTATTTTTGGCCGTGTTGGTGAAGAAGCAGAAACTTTAGCATCAGCAAATATTCCATATGAAATTGTACCAGGTATTACATCTAGCATCGCCGCTAGTATCTATGCAGGTATTCCCCTCACCCACCGTGACTACAGTAATAGTGTCACTTTATTAACCGGACATGCAAAAGGTCCTTTAACCGATCATGGAAAATATAATTCATCTTACAATAGCGACACGATTGCCTACTACATGGGTATAAAAAACTTACCTACAATTTGTGAAAACTTACTACAAGCAGGAAAAAAAGAAGATACGCCAGTAGCAGTCATTGAATGGGGTACAACTGGTAAACAGCGCGTTGTCACAGGGACACTGTCTACCATTGTTTCTATTGTCAAAAACGAAAATATTTCTAATCCTTCTATGACAATTGTTGGTGATGTCGTTTCCTTACGGGATCAAATCTCTTGGAAAGAACGCAAGCCATTGCACGGCAAGAAAGTTTTATTTGCATCTGCAACAAATAAAAAAAGCGCAATAAAGCAAATGTTACAAGAGTCCGGTGCAGAAATATATCAAATTCCAACTTTCAAAAAGAAAGAATACACATTAACCTCTGAACAAATCAATATGATTTTTACCGTTGATCGTCTTGTATTTTGTTCCGCTGACAGTGTAGACATCTTAATGCAATCATGCAGTAAATATCATAAAGATATTCGTTCCTTACAGGCAGAACTTCAGTATATGAATCTTTCTATTCAAGAAAAGCTCATGCAATATGGATTGTTAAGTAAACCTGCGCAATTTTCTTCGAATTCAACGATTTATTTAGGACGAAACATTAACCGAATTGCTGTTATTCAAGAAAAAATTGGTGCCGGTTCTTATATGATGACTCATGCATATACTATTGACGATCGCTTCGATGAAGTTCATTCTCGTATGCTTTCTGAATTCTCATGGGGAAGCATTGTGTTTGAAGGGCGTGCCTCAATTGATACATTTTTATCAGAAATAAAACGACTTGGCTTTATCGATATCCTTACTCTCCCTTTCTCGTATACCGACGTTCCAACTTTACACTATGCGAATAAAGTTGGATTTCATCATGTAGATGAGCAATTACAAAACATGATTATGAAGAAAGATTTGGTGCTGCGATGAAAGGAATTATATATGTTGGGCATGGGAGCCGGCTACAAGAAGGTAATGAACAATTCATTCATTTTGTTCAATCTGTTATAAAAGAACGTAACGAAAGAATTCAAAAAATTGCTTTCCTAGAACTAACGACACCTACCATTTCGGATGCAGTTACAGAAACATTACTAGAGGGCGCAACTGAAATAATGATTGTACCTGTTTTATTATTTGCAGCAGCTCACTATAAACGTGATATTCCTTTTGAAATAGAACAACTACAAAAGAAATATCCACAAATAACATTTTCAGTTGTACCTCCTTTTAGTACACATCCACATATGGTGGAACTTGTAGTGAAAAGAATACGTGAAGCTATGCCAATGCAAAATAGTAGTATTTTACTCGTAGGACGAGGCAGTAGTGATACACAACCGATACATGAGTTACAACAAATCGGAGCAGCCATCGAACGAAAACTTGGTATGCCAGTATCCTGTTCCTTTTTAACGAAAGGAACTCCCTCTTTTGCTGTTGAGCTCAAGGCTATAACATCGACTGCGTCCCATGTATATGTCATGCCATACCTTCTCTTTACCGGATTATTACTTCAAAAAATTGAATTGCATACAAAAAAATACAATCATGTTACGACTTGTAACTGTCTTCAGTTTGATACATATATGAAACTAACATTGTTAGAACGAATGGAGGAATGCATATATGTATAACATGTACCCTCTTATGTTTAATCTACAAAATAAAGTGGTTGTTATCATTGGTGGAGGTAAAATTGCATATCGAAAAGCGTCTGGATTAAAAGATACAGGCGCTTTCGTCACTGTTGTCAGCCCAGAAATTTGCGAGGAAATGAAGGAACTTTCTTATATTACTTGGAAGCAAAAAGCTTTTAGTAATGATGATATTAAAGATGCTCACCTTATTTATGCAGCTACAAATCAACACGCTGTAAATATGAGGGTCAAACAGGCCGCTCATGATTTCCAGTGGGTTAACGTTGTAAGTGATGGTACAGAATCATCTTTTCACACACCTGGCGTTATAAGAAATAATGATTATGTTGTCACTATTTCAACTTCTGGTAAAGATCCATCATTTACGAAGCGTTTGAAGCAAGAACTAACATCTATATTGCCTAAACTTATAAAAAAGATTTCTCGTACACATAAATTGTAATCTATTTCTTAGTTAAAATAGTAATTACCTTTGGACAAACGTTTTTTAGGGGACGTTTGTTCTTTTTGTTGTAGTTCCGTTCTTTTATTTCACAAGCAATCTATGAAGAAAATAAATGGTGTTTGCAACTTGTAAACAAATAAATTTCATGACAAGTGTAACATTACGAGCAACTCTTTCTATTCAGTTTTTATATTGGATATTCATTCAACCAAATTAGCGCTTGTTCATAATCATCAAAAAACTCCACGGATTCTTTTGTATTGGATTGTTGTAAATACTTCAGTATCTCTCCTTCTTCAAGAAGAAATGCAATTGCCTTACTATGATTCAAAATGGTTTCATTGAAGAACTTATCTTTCCATACTTTTTGAACAGAAAAATGATTTGGGGTATACCCTTTTCTATCCACCAACAATTTGTATTTCCGACCCTCAGAAATAAATTGCTGACAAACCTGCTCAAAATCATTAAACCATTCATACACATCCTCTGTATTAATCTGGCCAATTAGATGGGTAACAATCAAATCTCCTGAAACTATTGTGCTGATATTCTGTTTACTCAACTTTTAATCATCTCCCTTAGTGGCAATTATGCATAAAATTCTTACTTGACACTCCCACCCCATCGCTATCACCCTAAGCTCATATAACTTTAATTATAAGCGAGATTGTGTCTTTTTTTCGCAAGTCTATATGCAAATGCTTTAAAGATTTTCATACGAAATAACCCGTAACGAGTTTCCTTTTTTTGAATTAAGCCACTTGATTATCAGACACGGTACAATTGTAAACCCTCCCCAATATATCATAGACTGTTTTCTTCTCATATCGATTGGATTTCCGTCCATCATTTACCGCCTCAAATCTATTCGTTTTTGCACGTATATTCAAAACAAAATATATGACAAATAAATAACGACAGTTACTGTAATAATGCTGAAAAGTGTTGAAAATAAAACGATTTGTGCATGTAATTCAGGCTCTATTTGATATTCCATAGCAATGGTTGATGTATTTCTTGAAGTAGGAAAAGAACTTGCAATAAATAACGATTGTGCAACAATACCATCGATGTTTAGTATGTATATTACAGCAAGTGCTAATAATGGTCCCATCAGTAACCTTCCAATTAAAGCCCATGTTATGACTCGATGGAAAAAATTAAGTTTAATGTTGGATAATTGCGCCCCTAGCAATATGAGTGCTATTGCAACAAAACCATTCGCAAGCTGATTAAGAGGTAGCAAGATAGAATTAGGTATTTGAATTTTAAAAGATTGAAAGAGAACCCCTAATACGAGCGCATGAAATACAGGCAGTCTTAGAAATGATTGAATAATACCTCCGATTGTTTTTGTTGCTGATAGTAAGTTATATATCCCATATGAATAAGTTAAAAGATTCTGGAAAATCACAATAAAAATCTGAATGGAGACCCCCACTGGATTGTGACTGAAAATCAATTGACTTACTGGTAACCCATAATTACCGGAATTCATTAACGAAATGCTATTTTTTAGAGCTGCACTTTCTCCTTTTTCTAACTTTAATGTTTTTGAAATGAAATGACTTACTATGATCAGACTCAGACTATAAAGCATTAAATAGTATATTATTTGGAGCAACAAACCTGTCTCTATACTAATATCATATATATTCACAAATACAGCCGCTGGCATTAAGCAATAAGTAATAAGTGTAGAAAGCTGCTTTAAGTTAAATTGGAACTTTCTTTGTAAGATTGCACCAATCAGCATTAATATTAATATTGGTAATATTACGTCTAGTATAATAAAAACAAACATTTAAAACCTCATTCTAAATATATTTTAGTTGGATTAAACACTTTACTAAATATGAATCACATTTAATTAGTCGGAAACCCCTTCAATTCCCAATAATCAGAAAACTTAAACCGATAATATGAAAATGTGCATCAAAAATTCTTATTTCATTTCTCCTCTCCTCTCTTTTCTTTAACATACCAAATATAACTCATAAAGAAAATTATGGATTATTTATACAAATTCATAATTTTATCTTATTGACCTAAACTATCTTCTTTATTTTAAGTATACTTTTTCACAATATCCATTAACCTTACCAAAAAATTTGGCCCTAAAAAAATCTGATAATGCAGTTACTATGCGAAGGATACTTGCATCAATCCTATACTTGTCGCTTAAACTACCTAACACACCTGATACTTGTTTATCTTGAGTGGACTTATATTTTTTTCATCTAAACATCCCGATTCAATTAAATATTTGCATTCTAAAAATGAGTTCGATCTTTAGAATAGATTTAAGATTTCCTTAACTAATCTGCCCTTTAATTGAATAACTTTTGACATCTTCATTTTAAAAGCACATTCTTATAGAAAATAAGCGTTTATTGAGAGATCAATAAAAACATGTTGAAGCCTATTACTAAAAGAACCATCCCAAAATACTTTGGGATGGTTCTTTTTCCTTATTAATGATTCTTTAACATCACTAACAGCTTTTCTTGACTATACATCCACACTGTAATGATTAAACAAGCAAGTGCGACTTCTGATAATGCCATAAATCCAATTGCATAATGGCCTGTTAGTTGGAATAGTAATGTTAAAATTAGGGGCGGGAAGAACCCTCCTAGTCCACCTAAAGCTGAAACGAGTCCATTTACAATACCTGCTTGTTCTGAGAAGTACATTGGAACGAGTTTAAAGATTGTACCATTACCAATGCCTGCACAAAATGCGACTAGTAAGCAACCAAATGTATACACGTTCATACTAGGCATGAATGATAAAATAATACCTGAAAGTGTTAAACCGATAAATACGAAGATTAATATTTTAAATGGATTAAACTTATCGCCGAGCCAACCACCAATCGGACGCATAATTGTTGCGAGTACGATGAATCCTGCAGTTCGCATACCAGCATCTACTTTCTCTAATCCGAAGTGAGATACTAAAAAGTTTGGTAAGTATACTGTAAATGCGACAAATGATCCGAATGTTAAAAAGTAAAAGATACATAAAAACCAAAGTTTCTCATTTTTATATACACCTTTTATTTGTTCCATTAATGGTGTATTCACCTTTTTCTCCTTACGATCACCTAATAAAAAGTTCATAAGTGCAAATGCTGCAAGTAAAACTAAATAACATTGTACTGTCGTTCTCCAGCCAACTGAAGTTGCGATAACAGGCGCTAAAAATGAAGTAATTGCTGTTCCGGCGTTACCGACACCGTAAATACCATTTACAAAACCATGACTCTCTTTCGGAAAGTATTTTGGTAAAGAAGTTACTCCTACAGAGAATACAGCACCACCGATTCCTACAAATAATCCACCAATAATTAAATCCATCATAGAATTGGCAACACTAATATAAAAGACAGGAAGTAATAATAGAATAAAACTAATAAAGAATAATTTTCTTGCTCCGAAACGATTTGTCCAATAACCAATTGGAATGCGAAGAACAGAACCTAAAATAACCGGTACTGCTGTTACTATAGAAATTTGCCCCGCAGTTAATGGGATATCCACTTTAATATAGGGCATTAATGATGATAAAATGACCCATACCATAAAACCTATAATTAGATTAGAAGTTTGTAAACTTAATTGAAAATTAGGACTTTTCATCCTGTTCCCTCCTATGTATGCATAGTTATATTCATTCTCTCCAGCCTAATCACGTCGTAACATGATTAGGTCGAAAAGAATCAACCACCACTTACTGGCGGAATCATCGCCACAGTATCACCAGTTTGAATGATGTCATTCTCATTTGCATACTCTTCATTTATAGCTACCATGATTTCATTTGAAATCGCTACGTTGTATTTCTTAATGAGTACCTTCTTTAGTTCAGCAACTGTAATATTTTCACAATCGATTTGTAATGCTGGCTTACTTACTTCTTCTTGTAAATGTGCAAATAATAGTACTTCAATCATATTCTCATCTCCTCTTCAGGTTCACCATTCTCATATGCTACATTCTCTAACTGATCACCAATCCATGATTCACCATCTTCCCAAAATTCTTTCTTCCAAATTGGAACGATTTGTTTTATACGCTCCATAATATATTCGTTCGCCTCATATGCAGCTTTCCGGTGTGGTGTAGAAACAGCGACGACAACAGCAAGATCAGAAATTTGTAATGTACCAATGCGATGTGTAATGGCGACAAATGTCCCAGGCCACCTCTCTCCTACTTCAGTACCAATTCTCTCAAGTTGTTTTTCTGCCATTGTTTTATATGCTACATACTCTAAATGTAGCGTACGACGCCCTTTCGTAAATGCTCTAACAGTACCAACGAAAGTAGTAACTGCGCCACACTCACGACGAATTACTTTGTTTGTAACTTCCTCAATTGAAATAGGTGTATCAATTACTTCATAATACGTTTGTATCATTTTGCACCTCTTATCTTTGTATAAGTTAGTAATCTATTTTTCTATTATTTGTATGATCGAAGTGGTTCTTCCCACGGCCACTCACTTCCAGCGTTTGATTCTAATAACAGTACCGAAACAGTTATTCCTGCTTCAAATCCTCTCGTTCCTCCTGGCAGGACGATAAATGCGTTCGCCTCTGCAAGTGAAGAAATTGCACTAGATTTATCTAAACCAACTGGTGTAACTTGTAATTGACCATCTACAAATTCCACTCTCCCTCTTACAAAACGAGTAAACGGATTTGCTTTCGGAAAGTCTTTTTGTAATATTGCCTCTGCACGAAATACGTGCGGATTTTTCTTATACAAGTATGTTCGAATAACTGGCTGAACAAATAATTCACAACCGACATAGCAAGCAGAAGGATTACCAGATAAACCAAATAGTAGTTTTCCTTCTACCTCAGCTACAGTTGTCACACTTCCTGGTCGCATCGCTATTTTGTTAAAAAGTACATTAGCTTGTAACCTCTTATGAATAGCAGGTAAATAGTCATAATCTCCTACCGAAACGCCACCAGTTGTAATTAAAATATCGACTTCTTTCATCGCTTTTTTTACAGTGTTATAACACGTCTCTAAATCGTCAGCGAATTGCCCATAATACTGTACAACTCCGCCGGCTCGTTCAATTTGAGCAGCAATCATATAAGAGTTACTATTTCGAATCTTCCCTGGCTTTAATTGTTCATGTACTTCAAGCAGTTCACTTCCTGTCGTTACAATTCCAATGACTGGCTGTTTTACAACATATACCGTACTATAACCAAACGTAGCAAGAAGCGCTGCTACTCCAGGATTAATAACAGTCCCTTTTTTCACAAGGATGCTATTTTGGTTTACATCTTCTCCTTTAAAAGAAATGTTATCGCCAGAAGAGAAAGAGCGTTTTAATACCATATAAATCTTTTCGTTTTCTTCAAATCCTTCCGTTAGCTCTAACATAACAACCGCATTACACCCTTCCGGAATTGCGGCACCTGTCATAATACGGACAGCTTGAAATTCTTTCACTTCTTCTGTAAAAACAAAGCCTGCTCCAATTTCGCCAATTACTTCAAACTGAATGGGGTTACTACTACTCGCTTCTTTTGTATCTTCCGCTCGAATCGCAAACCCGTCGTACGGAGAGCGATCAAAATGCGGAACATCATGATCTGCAATAACATCTTCTCCAAGTGTTCTACCGTAGCTTTCTATAAGAGAAACCTTTTCCATTTCACCTTGGTAGGCATATTTCATTACACGAGCAACTGCTTCTGCTACTGGAATTGGTATACGTTTATCTAACATTCTTTTTTCACCTCGTTTTAATAAGGAAAAAACGATTTTTCTGTTCACCCTATATACTTGGCGTATAATCGTTTTGCTATTTTCACATCATTTGTCCCATGAATAAATGCCCTACCGTCTATAAATAAAACAAAACGATATTCATCAACTAGAAATGATAGTAAGTAAGGCGTTTTTTTGACATGTACACTTTTTTGTAATCGTTTTTGAATTTCGGTTAAATTAAGATTTCTCTTTATTCCTGAACGGATTTGAACTGTATTCCGTCCGCATAACACTTCCGTTTTCATTTGCGCTTCAAATATTAAGCTTGGATACGTTCGTGATTTCCCACAAGAAGGACATGTACTTTTCTTCTGTCTATTTACTTTTAATGAGAGATATTGATTGTTCCAAATATCAAATGACAACATCGTCCCTCTTAATGATTCATAATCATCCACCAATATTTTCATCGCCTCTGTAACTTGGTGAGCAACAACCATTTGTACAGCTGGCTGAATGATTCCGGCTGTATCGCATGTTGCACCGCCCATAGGATGATCCATTAGACAGCGAAAACATGGTGTTTTCCCAGGAAGAATTGTATACGTTACACCGTAACTCCCAATGCATCCGCCATATATCCAAGGTATATTTTCTTTTTGTGAAATGTCATTTATAAGTAGACGCGTATCGAAATTGTCAGTCGCATCTAATATGAGATCCACATCTTTTGTTAACTCTTCTATTTCTCGCATTGTGACATCTGTTACAACTGGTACAATTTCCACTTCAGAATTAATCTTTCTTACATGTTCTGCTGCTGCAATTGCTTTTGGTTTACACTGCTGCGCATCTTCTTCTGTATATAACTGCTGCCGCTGTAAATTACTCCATTCGACGTAGTCACGATCAGCAATTGTCAATTTCCCAATTCCCATCCTAGCAAGTGCTTCTGCATTCGCAGCTCCTAGCGCACCCGCACCGATTAGGAGCACATGCTTTTCTCTTATTTTTCTTTGTCCCATTTCACCAATTCCAGAAAACAACACTTGTCTTGAATAACGCTCTTGCATAAGAAATCCTCCTTTCACTATCCACCAATGTAAGACATTTCAACTTTTGGACGTTTACTTGTATTCTCAACCGTTCTTTCATCTGAATATCGATCTGTTCTATATCGCCATGTATCATTTAAAATTTTTAATAGTGATGCATCAGAAATATTTTCTCGAAGAAGCGTTCGCAAATCCGTTCCTTTCGCTCCAAATAGGCATGTGAAAAACTTGCCGTCTGCCGAAATACGAGCTCTCGTACAAGAAGAACAAAATGACTCAGAAACAGAAGTAATAAATCCAACTTCTGCATTACTCCCTACATATCGATACAATTTCGCAACCTCTCCAAAATAACGAGGCTGAGCGGGCTCAATTGGATATACACGATTAATTTTCTCTATTAATTGTTCCTTCGTAATGACTTCTTCAAAATTCCATCCGTTTGTACTGCCTACATCCATAAACTCAATGAAACGGAGCTGAATTTCTTTTTCTTTAAAATAACGCGCCATATGAAGAATTTGACTATCATTCATCCCTTTTTTTACGACCATATTTACCTTTACTTCTAATCCAGCAGCATTTGCTGCTTCTATTCCTTTCAGTACAGGTTTTGTACTTACATTTCTTCCGTTAATTTTTTTGAAGACATGGTCCTCTATCGCATCTAAACTAATATTTACACGTTTTAATCCCGCGTCTTTTAGCGCCTTAGCTTGTTTTGCTAAATGAATTCCGTTTGTTGTGAGTCCAATATCTTTTAAGCCTTCTAGATTTGTAAGTCTTGCAATTAACTTCGGTAAGTCTTTACGCAATAAAGGTTCACCGCCAGTAAGCCTAATTTTATTAACTCCCATACTTATAAATAATCTCGCTAACCTTTCTATTTCATTAAATGTTAATAAACACTCTTCCTGTAAAAAAGCATAATCAGGTCCGAACACTTCAGCAGGCATACAATATATGCACCTAAAATTACAACGATCAATAACTGAAATGCGTAAATCTTGAAGTGGCCGCTTTAAAGAATCTTTCATATTCTCGTGCATCTCTATCCCTTCTTTTCTGCTGCAATCCTTAGTAAGCTTTCATTTTTTTATTTGCCTTCATTATAAAAAAGAAGCTACATATTCAATGTGACTTTTCTCACATCACTTTCCCCATTCAAAAAATTTTCACAAATCCGTTCGCATTTTGTTCACATCTTTAGCCACTCCTCCTTACGGTCATTGAAATTTCAGTTTATTTTTAAATAGCTCTTGCATTTTCATCATACTTACACTCAAAATAGGAAATGTATTGCTTATAAGAAGAAAGGTGATCACTGTGGCAAACAGTATGACATTATCTCAAGATTTAAAAGAATTACTTGCATCTGTTGAATATAAAATGCAGATAAAAAAAGGTAGTTTTATTTTTCAAGAAGGTATGGAGGCAACAGAACTCTATATCATTCACTCAGGGAAAGTACAAATTAGTAAACTTAGTGCTGACGGACAAGAATTAACACTTCGAATTTGTTCGGAATATGACATTATTGGAGAATTAACATTGTTCACAGATAATGCAAAATATTTATTAAACTCAAAATGTCTTGAAGATGTTGAAGTAGGTGTAATAAAACGTGAAGCGTTAGAAAAAGCATTACTCCAAAAACCCGCTCTTGTATTTGAATTTATGAAATGGATTAGTGAACATTTAAGAAGAATGCAAACGAAGTTCCGAGATTTAGTATTACACGGCAAAAAAGGTGCCCTGTACTCTACTCTTATACGAATGACAAATAGTTACGGTGTATTAAAAGAAAATGGTATTCTCATCGATTTACCATTAACGAATCAAGAACTCGCTAATTTCTGTGCAACTTCACGTGAAAGTGTAAATCGAATGTTAAATGAATTAAAAAAGCAAGGTACAATTTCAATTCATAAAGGAAAGATTACAATCCACGATTTACAATTTTTAAAATGTGAAATTGCTTGTGAAGATTGCTCTGCTTCTGTTTGTAGCATTGATTAGCATCTTATTTAGATGCTAATCTTTTTTCAATTTAAACTACTTATTAACGTTTATTCCCTATGTAAACAAAAACGAGGCCTTCCATATTAGACCTCGTTTCGTTTTAACCATTAGCTCCTATCCGTTTACAGCAGTATTATTTTTTCAACTCATTAGGAATACGTCTTCTGTAAATCACATAACTACGGCTTACATATTTAATTGGGGCACTAAATACATGTACAAGTCTTGTAAATGGCCACACCGCGAAAAGCCCCATCCCTGCGAGAATGTGAATTTTAAACCATACTGGTACTTCCATCATATATTCAACTTTCGGTTGGAAAATAAAGAGACTTCGGAACCAAGGGCCAATCGTTGTACGATAATCAAATCCTTTTGAATCGATATTTAAAAATGTTGAAGAAAGTCCTGCTAGCATTACGATAAGTAATAAAATAAGCGCAATATAATCTCCCTTTGTACTCGTTGCAATGATACGCTTTACTGTTACACGGCGGTACGTTAATATAATTAAACCGATAATAGAAGCAACACCTGCCGGAAGCCCAAAACTAATTGCTACTACATGATACATATGCTCAGAAATACCTATTGAACGATATACAGCTTCTGGAATTAAAATCCCCAAAACATGGCCGCCAATTACGAACATGATCCCAAAGTGGAATAATAGACTTCCGAGTCGGAGCATTTTCTTTTCTAATAGTTCACTAGATTTTGATGTCCATCCAAATTGATCATAGTTGTATCTAAAAATATGTCCACCGATAAAGATTGCAAAAATGATATAGGGAAACAATACCCATAGAAATTGATCCATCATTTTGACAACGCTCCTTTCTAATTTGTCTGTACACCCCATGTTTCGATAGCGAGTAGCACAGACGCAAGAATTGGTTCATACATACTACCCGCTTCTTTTAATTGAACGTGTAATGCTTGTATATTTTCCGTGTATTTACTCATAATTGGTTCACTGTCTTGCTCATTTGCATTTGCAAAAAACTCAAGTAAAAGTGGTAAATAGTCAGGTAGTTCTTTATCTGTTACGCTAAAACCTGATTTTTTATAATGTTGTTTTAACTCTAGTAATTCAATACCTCTTTCTCGTTGTTCACCATTGTTCATATAAGTAAGATACATATTTGTTTTCTTACCAAAATCGAATGTATATACGTAACTATCAATGAGTTGATCATTCGTTTTATCTAGCACTTGCTTTATAAAGGCTGTAAGTGACGCTTTAACGTCTTCCTGTTCTATTGTTTCAACCTCTTCTTGCAATTCAGTTAAAGCTTCTCTCCACCCTAGTTCAGGATAGGAGAGAAGAAAAGAAGAACAAGAAAAAGCTGTTTGTAAACTTTGTCTCATAATTTTCTGCCCCCTTTATTTAAGAAATTGTCATACAAGAGCCTGGACCACCTGTGAATGATAAACCACAGCTTCCTTGTTCGCTATATAAATCTGCCACTTGTTCACGGTGAGATGTCGGGATAACGAAGCGATCTTTATATTTCGCGATGGCAAGAAGACGATACATATCTTCTACATCCTGTTTCGTTAAACCAAGTTCTTTTAATACAGCTTCATTTGGCTCTTTATTAATTTGCAGTGCTCTCATATGTGTTCGCATAACAGCCATTTTTTTCAATGTAAGACGAATGTGTGATTCATCCCCTGCAGTGAGTAAATTCGCTAAATATTGAATTGGAATACGCATATTATCAATTGCAGGGAAAACCTCTTCTGCTTGCCAGTTACTACCTTTCCCTTCCACCATGTTCATAATTGGGCTAAGCGGAGGGATATACCAAACCATCGGCATTGTACGATACTCCGGGTGAAGAGGCAGAGCAATTTTCCAATCGATAATCATTTTATAGATAGGTGACTGTTGTGCTGCTTTAATCCATTCTTCAGGAATGCCTTGTTTTTTCGCTTCAGCTGCTATTTCTGGATCATTTGGATCTAGGAAAACAGTAAGCTGAGATTCATATAAATCTTTTTCGTCTTCAACAGAAGCTGCTTCTTTTACTTTGTCAGCGTCATATAGCATTACTCCAATATATCTGATACGTCCTACACATGTTTCTGAACAAATTGTTGGCATACCAGCTTCAATACGTGGGAAGCACATTGTACATTTTTCAGCTTTATTCGTTTGCCAGTTAAAATACACTTTTTTATATGGACAAGATGATACGCAGAATCTCCATGCGCGACATGCATTTTGATCTACAAGAACAATTCCATCTTCTTCACGCTTATACATCGCACCAGATGGACAAGATGATACGCAAGATGGATTCATACAATGTTCACATATGCGTGGTAAATACATCATAAAGACGTTTTCAAAATCTGTTTTAATTTCTTCTTCCATTTTCTTTACGTTTGGATCTTGCAATCCAGTTATATGTCCGCCTGCTAAGTCATCTTCCCAGTTTGGACCCCATTCAATTTTGTCGATAAATTCGCCTGTAATTGCTGATTTCGGACGAGCAACTGGCTGATGCTTACGCTGCGGACTATTTGTTAACGTTTCATAATCATAGTTCCAAGGTTCAAAGTAATCATCAATCGTTGGTTGATCTGGATTGTAGAAAATATTCATAAGACGTTTCATTTTCGAACCGGATTTTAGCTGAATTTCACCATTTTTCAATTCCCAGCCGCCTTTATATTTCTCCTGATCTTCCCATTGTTTCGGATAACCAATACCTGGTTTCGTTTCTACGTTATTGAAATACATATATTCAGCACCTGGACGATTTGTCCAGGTGTTTTTGCATGTTACGCTACAAGTATGACAGCCGATGCATTTATCTAGGTTCATTACCATTCCGACTTGTGCTTTAATCTTCAAGCCAATCTACCTCCTTCAGTTTGCGAATTACAACGTTTAAGTCGCGCTGGTTCCCAGTTGGACCATAATAGTTAAATCCATAACTTAATTGACCATATCCACCAATCATATGTGTCGGTTTTACGTGAATTCGAGTTGGACTATTATGCGTTCCCCCGCGATTACTTGTTAATTTCGTACCAGGTACGTTAATGTGACGATCTTGCGCATGATGCATAAATGCCATTCCTCTCGGTATACGGTGCGTTACAACAGCACGCGCTACAACAACACCGTTACGATTAAAGCACTCAATCCAATCATTATCTGCAACACCCGCTTCAGCAGCGTCCTCTTTATTCATCCAAACAGTTGGACCACCTCTAAATAGCGTTAACATCGGTAATGAATCGAAGTACATACTATGAATCGACCACTTATTATGCGGTGTTAAATAGTTTAATGTAATTTCTTTCCCTTCTACTTCAGGTCGTGATTTACGGAACGGTTTATGTTGCAGAATTGGTTTAAATGTTGCCATCGTTTCACCAAATTCTTTCATCATGTCATGGTCTAAGTAGAAAGATTGTCGACCAGTTATCGTTCTCCAAGGAATGAGACGTTCCACATTTGTTGTAAACGGTGAGTAACGTCGTCCACCTTTTTCTGAACCTGTAAAGGCCGGAGAAGTAATTACTGTTTTCGGTTGTGCTGTAATTTGTTCGAATGTAAAGCATTCTTCTTCACGTTCTTCTGCTAAATCACGTAGTTTTAAATCTGTTTGTTTTTCAAGTGCTTCCCATGCTTTTACTGCCATATGACCGTTTGTTGTAGAAGATAGTGTTAATACCGCTTCAGCAGCATTGATTGCTTCTTTGATGTCTGGACAACCTTTCGCGATAGAATCCGTTCGAACGACTCCTAATTTGCTCTTTAATTGCTCATACTCTTTTTCTGCTGACCAAGAGATCCCTTTCGTACCAATCGGTTGTTTTCCGGCATTTGGTCCAAGCGCAGTCATTTTGTCATAAATCGTTTTATAATCCCTTTCAACAACGTGAATTTGTGGCATCGTCTTACCCGGGATTGGTTCACATTCACCTTTACTCCAATCTTTAATCTTGCCAAGTGGTTGCGCTAATTCTTGCGGTGTATCATGAAGAAGTGGTGTTGCAACAACTTCTTTCATTGGTTCAAGATCAATTTTCTTCGCTAAATCTGACACAGCTTTAGAAAGTGAAGTGAAAATATCCCAGTCAGAGCGCGCTTCCCACGGTGAACCGATTGCCGGATTAAATGGATGTACAAATGGATGCATATCTGTACTGCTTAAATCGTGTTTTTCGTACCAAGTTGAAGCAGGTAAGACGATATCAGAATACAGTGCTGTTCCAGCCATACGGAAATCTAAATTAATGAGTAAATCAAGCTTTCCTTCTGGCGCTTCTTCATGCCACTTTATTTCTTCTGGTCGTAATGAATCACTGTCGTCATTCATTAACCCGTTTGTTGTACCTAATAAATGTTTTAAGAAATATTCATGTCCTTTACCAGAACTCGAAATTAAATTCGCACGCCATACGAATAAGTTGCGCGGGAAGTTGTTTTTGTTATCTGGATCTTCAATCGCAAATTTCAGTTCTTTTTCTTTTAATTTTTGTGCAACATATTTTCCGATTTCTTCTTGCGTTGTTGCACCAGCAGCAACAGCCTCTTTATATAATTCAATTCCATTTTTCTCGAATGTTGGATAAGAAGGTAACCAGCCAAGTCGTGCGGCTAATACGTTGTAATCACCGTGATGTTGATAACGAGAGTTACCTTCAACTGGTGACGCTAAATGTCCAACAGGTGTATCTTCATAACGCCATTGATCTGTTACGAAATAGAAGAAGGATGTACCGTTTTGTAATTTCGGTGGACCTTGCCAATCTTTTGCCATCGCGATTGTTTGCCATCCTTCTGCTGGTCTTAATTTTTCTTGACCAACATAATGAGCCCAACCACCCCCGTTTACACCTTGTGCTCCAACGAGAAGAACAAGATTTAAAACGGCGCGATAAATCGTATCAGAGTTAAACCAATGGTTAATACCCGCTCCGACAATTATCATTGAGCGACCATTCGTATCAACAGCATTTTGTGCGAACTCACGAGCGATTTGAATAATAAGCTCACGTTTTACTCCTGTCATTTTCTCTTGCCATGCAGGTGTAAACGGTATATCATCATTGAAGTCTTTCGGTTCTTGTCCGCCAAGCCCTCGGTTCACACCGTAATTTGCTAACGTTAAGTCGTATACAGTTGTAACGAACATTTCGCCCTCTTCTGTCATAACCTTTTTCACTGGAATCGTACGTTCTAATACTTTGTTTCCATCATCAGAGAAGTACGGAATTTGTACAGTTCCAATCGCTTCTTCCATTCCAAGTAAAGAAAGACGTGGATCAATCTTTTCACCTGTTTCTTCATCTTCTAAACGCAAGTTCCATTTCTTTTCATTATCCCAACGTGACCCCATTGTGCCGTGAGGTGTTGCAAAATCATTCGTATTCTCGTTCCAAAGAACAGGTTTCCATTCCCCTAACTTCGTTTCTCGTCCAATATCAGAAGCATTTAAGAACCGATCAGCAACGAATTGATCTCCTTTTTGTTTCAATGTGACAAAGAAAGGAAAATCAGTATATTGCTTCGCATACTTTGTGAAATATTCCACTTGATTATCTACGTAAAATTCTTGTAAGATTACGTGCCCCATTGCCATCGCAAGTGCACCGTCTGTACCTTGTTTCACACTAATCCAATCATCCGCAAACTTTGTTGATTCAGCGAAATCAGGACTGACAGAAACAACTTTCGTTCCTTTATATCGAACCTCTGCTAAAAAGTGTGCATCTGGTGTTCTCGTCATTGGTACATTTGAACCCCATGTCATAATGTAACCAGAGTTATACCAGTCACTACTTTCTGGTACATCTGTTTGATCACCCCAAATTTGAGGAGAAGCTGGTGGTAAATCCGCATACCAATCATAGAAGCTAAGCATCGGTCCACCCATAAGTTGCATAAAGCGACTACCAGCAGCATGACTTAGCATCGACATAGCTGGAATTGGTGAAAAGCCAACATTTCGGTCTGGACCGTATTTCATTACTGTGTACAGTAATGAAGCTGAAACGAGTTGTAACACTTCATCCCAATTCGCACGAATGAATCCCCCTTTACCACGCGCCTGCTTATACGTACGTGCCTTTTCACGGTTTTCCACAATGCTTTTCCAAGCCTCTAATGGTGACTCGTTATTTTGCAATTCTTCTTGCCACATATTCCAAAGAACACCACGTACATACGGGTATTTCACACGAAGTGGACTATAAATGTACCAAGAAAAACTTGCTCCACGTGGGCATCCTCGCGGTTCAAAATCTGGCATATCAGGACCTGTAGTCGGATAGTTAAGCTCCTGCCCTTCCCAAGTTACAATTCCATCTTTCACATATATATTCCAGCTACATGAACCAGTACAGTTCACGCCGTGTGTAGAACGAATTACTTTATCATGCTGCCAACGCTTTCTGTACACATTTTCCCATTCGCGATCTTCATATGTTTCTTGTGTATGATTATCGTTATAACGATCTATTGGTGAAAAATATTTTAAACGTCTCATTAGTGCTGAAGTTTTTTTCTTCATACTGTTCACTCCTTTAATACGTCTCTCTTACATACCCTTACTATAAGAGAGGTTGTAAAATACAGATGTGACATTTCGCACAGTTCAAGAGATTGTCAAAAATTTATTAGAGAATAAGTTTGTGAGAAAACCTTTTGTTCCGTTGTGAAGGTTATGGTTAATCGTGATTATTAGGAGAATGGTATTTTGAGGTATCGACTATTTTGCAAAAGAAAAAGAGTTTTGATATTATTTCAAAACTGCTATAAGGAAAAGAGTATAAATTGTATGTAAAAAAATTTTTCCCAATGTTATTATTTTATATCGAGTCTGATTTTACATAAAACTA
Organism: Bacillus sp. JAS24-2; assembly: GCF_008274905.1. Taxonomy (NCBI): domain Bacteria; kingdom Bacillati; phylum Bacillota; class Bacilli; order Caryophanales; family Bacillaceae; genus Bacillus; species Bacillus sp. JAS24-2. Next base: position 1,932,053 of record NZ_CP031068.1, on the reverse strand, counting down.
CAAATCATTATTTACTGTATTGCCCTTAGTTACGGAAACAATTATACTAGATATAATCAAAATAAATAATCTGAATATTCTCAGAATTAAAGGTAGAAGTTTTACTATCTACAAATAGAATTAGAAATATGTCCACTAAATAGATTAGAAAACGATAATAACATTAGGAGGATTACGATGCCCCAGCTTGATTCATTACATCCCACTGTAGAAAAAATAATCAATAATATTGAAAAAATAATGGTCGGAAAACGAAAAGAAACCATCTTAGTTTTGACAGCTCTCTTAGCTGAAGGTCATGTGCTATTAGAAGATGTTCCTGGTGTCGGAAAAACAATGCTAGTACGTGCTCTTTCTAAATCCATTGATGCTGATTATAAGCGAATTCAATTTACACCTGATTTATTGCCGTCAGATGTAACAGGAGTTTCTATTTATAATCCGAAAGAGCTCCAATTTGAGTTCAAGCCTGGACCAATTATGGGGAATCTTGTACTTGCTGATGAAATTAATCGTACATCTCCAAAGACACAATCTGCTTTACTTGAATGTATGGAAGAAGGCAATATTACAATAGATGGTATTACAAGACCTTTACCAAAGCCGTTCTTTGTCATGGCTACACAAAATCCGGTCGAATATGAAGGAACATATTCTCTACCAGAAGCTCAGCTCGATCGTTTCTTATTGAAACTAAAAATGGGATATCCTACACCAGAAGAAGAATTTGAAATTTTAAACCGGATGGAAAAAACAAATCCACTCTCTCAATTACAGACCATTACTACAATACAAGAATTAATTTATTTACAACAAAGCGTACGGGTAGTATGTATGGACAAAGCAATTAAGCATTACATTGTAAAGCTTGTTAATCAGACTCGTACGTACAGTTCTATACAGTTAGGTGCAAGTCCACGTGGTTCGATTGCTTTAATGAAAGCTTCACAAGCTTATGCATTTATCCATGGCAGGAATTATGTTATTCCAGACGATGTTAAACTTTTAGCCCCTTACGTTTTAGCACATAGACTCATTATAAAAATGGAAGCAAAATTTGAAGGAATAACTGGCGAACAAGTTATCGCAAAAATCGTTGCACGAACTACCGTGCCTACTCAAAGGACAATGAACCCTTGATGAAACGAATGCTGCGAGCGCTATATCACGTTATGAAGTTATTGCTACTCCCTTTATGCCTAGTCTTAACATTTGTGTACGCTATGTTTCAAGGAGGGTTTGTCAGTTGGTTTTTATTTTACAGCATAATTCCCATTGCTCTTTATTCACTACTACTCCCCTTCTACGCTTTACGGGACGCTGAAGTAAAGCGTATAACAAACCAAAATGGATATGTAGTAGGAGAACAATTTGTAAGCACGATTACAATAAAAAGAAAATTTCCTTTTCCCTTACTTTATTTAGTTATAGAAGATGAACTGCCACCACAATTTATAAGTTGTAAACAAATAAAGATGAATAAGGTAGTACTCTTCCCAGGATTGAAACGAAATATTTCGTTTCAATATGTTATTGACACAATCCCTAGAGGCGAGCACACTTTTTCAAGCGTTCGTGTCAAAACTGGCGATTTATTCGGCATGATGGAGAAAGAAGTAACTTTTTCAGTTCCAAATACATTTTTAGTCTATCCTCAGTATGTAGATATAGCGTATCGACAATTGGAAAATCATTTCGAACAAGGAGCGCTTTCAGCAAATATAAATTCAGCAAAAGACTCTACAATCTCGGTCGGTGTCAGAGACTATAAACCTGGCGATCGCTTTTCATGGATCGATTGGAAAGCAACTGCACGAACAAACAATATTATGACAAAAGAGTTTGAACAACAGCGCAGCCATAATATCATGATATTCATAGACAGAACCGAGTCTCCTCTATTCGAATCAGTCGTCACATTTACTGCCTCTATCGTAAGGGCTGTCTTGAAACAAAATTCACCAGCATCATTCGTGTCTATCGGAAAAGAACAAACTATTTTCCCTTTAGACAATGGAGATACGCAGTTACAACAAATCCTTTGTCATTTAGCAAAAGTACAAGCAGACAGTGTATTTCCGCTCTCCCAGAGTGTAGACATGGAACTAAGAAAAATTTATGAGCCCGTCACGGTTATACTCGTGACCAGTAATCTTTCTCCCGATATTCAAAAGGCGGCTGATTGTGCTGCTATAAGAAATAGAAAATGTATGGTTTTTGTCGTGAAAGAAAAAGCGAATCAACTTTCACACCGAGAACTCAGTATACTAGAAACTCTAAAAAAACGACAAATATTTGTAAACACGGTTTATGAAAACCGGTATACAAACGTGTTTTTTGAGGTGAGCAAATGATGATATTACAAGCAAAATACAAGTGGGATACGAACAGATTCTTCATGCATGCATGTGTATTTCTTCTTTTACTAGAATGGCTAAGACCTCTTATAGGTATTACAAATGTAGGTAGATTAGATATTTTCGTAACATTTATAGGAATTTGCTTCGCTCTCTCTTTTTTTCAAACGAGGTGGCAGATTCCTATAAAAATTGTCACAGTCTTATTTATCATTCATTCCCTATATTATAAAAATGCTTTTATAAATCCATCTTGGCTAACAACATTCTTTTCTGATATGTTTCGAAATTCCTCCCTGTTTTTCCAAGGGAATTTACTAGATATTTCTCCAGTTTTTCCGACGGTTTTATTTTTTCTCTCATTTTGGTTTTTGAGTTCTTTCACTTCATTTTGGATTATTCATAAAAAACGTGGGTTTCTATTCCTTGTATTGACTATTATTTATATCGCAACTTTTCATAACTTACATTTATACAATGCAAACTACGCTATTATTCGTACTGTTGTCATCGGCTTTTTTATGCTTAGTCTTCTTCAAGTAGAACGAATAAAAGAACGTGAACACTTACAAAATTATGCTAGAGAAATCTCAAAATTACTTAGACCACTTACAATATTTATCGTATTATTAGCAACCATTGCATACTTTGCTCCAAAATTTGGCCCTCAATGGCCAAACCCAATGGATTTTTTAAAATTCAACACATCTGAAGCAAGTAAAGAGCAAAAAGTTTCTACAATTGGGTATGGTTTAGATGACTCGCGATTAGGCGGTCCTTTTAAGGCGGATCCTACAATTGTTTTCACAGCACGAACGCAAAACAAACAATATTGGAGAGTAGAAACAAAAGATTTTTATACAGGAAAAGGCTGGGAAATTTCTGAAAATCCGAAAAAGATTTCTTTTAAAAATAAAAACGACGTCGTAAGCTGGTACGAACAAAATACAAAAATGAAAACGACTGAGGCAACAATTACCATGCAAAAAAGTTACCCTCATCTTACCTATCCAGCAGGATTAGTATCAGTTGAGGCTGCTTCTGATGTATCATACAGTGTTGACCCGTTTTCAGAAAAAATTTATACAATGAATGGAGACTCTTCTACTACTTTACATTCGTATAAAGTAACATATGAGATCCCTGAGTTTTCCATAGAAAACTTGAAAGCTGTAAAAACAAATGAAGGTCAAGAAACAAATCCTTATTTTATGACAAAGTACACACAACTTCCCAAGTCATTACCACAGCGCGTAAAAGACTTGGCTGTCAATCTTACAAATGATAAAGACAACCGATATGATAAAGTATTAGCTATTGAAAATTACTTTACAGACAACTCTTTTACATACGAATCAACGAATGTCTTATTCCCTGCCAAAAGCCAAGATTATGTAGATCAATTCCTTTTCGATACAAAAAGCGGCTACTGTAATAATTTTTCGACGTCTATGATTGTACTACTTCGTTCTGCCGGGATTCCTGCTCGCTGGGTAAAAGGCTATACAGAAGGAACTCTTGACAATACACTTGCCTCTGCAGAAGGTGAGGATGTTTATACAATCACGAACGATAACGCACACTCTTGGGTCGAAGTATATTTCCCAGGATACGGATGGATTCCATTCGAACCAACAAAAGGATTTACTAATCCCTATAATTTTATAAATAATACGCCTGCTCCTATTTCACAAAATAGCGAAGCAAATAATTCTAATAACACGCAAATACAACAACGAAATAATGAAGCAAAACTTAAAAGTTTAATAGAAAATACAGAAGAAGCTTCTACTAAAAAGGTCACAAATTCTCAAACTAGTTTTTCTTGGTGGTACGTATTCCTCTCTACGATACTAATTAGTATTATGGGATACATTCTCTTCACCACTAGAATGATATGGAGGACATTTCTTATTATTCATTTCTATAAATACCGAAAAGATGATGCTGTTTATCAAAAAGCTTACGGTGCACTTTTAAAACAATTTGCGAGAATTGGCATACCACGGGGTGAAAGTCAAACATTCCGAGAATACGCTCTCCATATCGATACACTTTACAACTCGGCCGATATGCAACAACTTACTGCCAGTTATGAGAACGCTATGTATAAACAGGGGCAGGCTGCAGCAGAATGGAAGAAATCCGTACACTTATGGGAAGTGCTTATGAAAAAAGCAGGTTCTCTACCTAAATCAGATGGCTTTGATACAGTTATTTAATCTTGAAAATGTGAGTTTAAAGAAAACGTCTCAAAGAACTACATTGTTCTTTGAGACGTTTTTTAATAAAGTGAAACTCCTAATTATTCTCCAAGTACCTTCTCAATCTCAACCTCTAAATCTACCGGCTTCGTCTGTGGCGCAAAACGCCCTACTACTTTCCCGTCTTTTCCAATTAAAAACTTCATAAAATTCCATTTCACTGCTTTCATACCGAGTAAACCTGGTGCTTGTTCTGTCATGTATGTATATAAAGGATGAGCCTTATCACCTTTCACATCAACCTTTGCAAACATTGGGAAGTTTACACCGTAGTTTAATTCACAAAAACTAGTAATGTCCGCTTCTGTACCTGGTTCTTGTCCTCCGAATTGGTTACAAGGGAATCCGAGTATTTCAAGTCCTTGGTCTTTATATTTATCATACACCTCTTGTAATCCTTTATATTGCGGTGTGAAACCACATTTACTAGCTACATTTACAATAAGAAGTGCTTTTCCTTCGTAATCTTTTAACGATTTTTCTTCACCGGTAATTGTTTTAGCTGAAAAATCATAAACTGTCATTGTCTTTGCCCCTCTCTTCACTATCATTCTATGTTTATACTATACTACATTCGTGAATATACATCTCTTATTACGTACTTATAAGATATAATGATAACGCTTTATTTCCGTTCAAAATTCGACACATACTACTAGACTTTTATGATGGAAAGTTTTACAATTGAAATGTGAACAAAATGTGACAGTTTATATTCCATTATAAAAGAAAAGGATGGTGTCCATTATGAAAACTGCACAACATGAAACGATTTCAAATCGCGAGTTTTATTTCGTACTATATATGATGTTATTGTATGTTACTGGCTGGGTAATCGATGTAAATGGTTTATTCTTAAGCTCCTACTTTAATTTAGCAGGAGAAATTATGCTTCCATTAGTAGGCGGGATTGTTGGACTGTTCATTATGTCTATTAATAAACAACAAACGAAATAATAATATTACAAAAAGGCAGAAGACGAGCTTCGTTTTCTGCCTTTTTTCTATTTTAGCGTATAATAGAAACATGCAGTATATAAGGAGTGGTAAATATGAAAAAAGTAGAGCAATTATCTTCTCACCTATATCTGATTGATGATTTCGATTTACAACATAATGAACGAACTGGTACGTACGTTTTATTAGGTGACGATATTACTTTAATTGAAACTTGTGCAGCCCCTTCTCTTCCGTATATTTTAGAAGGCTTACAACAATTACATATTGATTTAAACGCAGTTAAAAACATTATCGTTACACACGTTCATTTAGATCACGCAGGGGCTGCTGGTTTAATGATGGAAAAGTGCCCAAATGCTACGTTATATGTGCATTCTCGTGGTGCTCGTCATATGATTAATCCAACAAAACTTATTTTGGGTGCAAAAGCTGTCTACAAAGAAGATTTCGATAAACTCTTCGATCCAATTCTTCCAATTGAAGAAGAACGTGTTCATATTGCACAACATGGTGATACGTTAAAAATTGCAAAAGACCGCACCCTTACATTTTATGATACACCAGGACATGCGAAGCACCATATTAGCATTCATGATTCATTAACAAATGGGATTTTCACTGGTGATACAATTGGAATTTATTATAGAGAACTCGCAAACGTTGGTGTAGAGTTATATCTACCATCAACGTCCCCTTCACAATTCCAACCAGATGCGATGATTGCTTCTAAAAATCATATTCAAAGTATGGATGTAGATACTATTTATTTCGGTCATTACGGCGCATCCTCTCATGTTACAGAAGTATACAATCAACTGGAACATTGGCTACCTATTTTCGTTCAGACTGGTAAGGAAGTCTTTGAAAAGTATAATGATTTCGATGAAGCGACTAAAGCTTTACAAACTTTGTTAATGGATAAAATCTCTTCTCATCTTACAAAGTTAAACGTTCCATCAGATCATTCCGTTTATAATATTTTACATCTAGATATAGAAATTAGTGCAATGGGCATTATTGATTATTTCACGAAGCAAGAAAAAGCAAACTCCACTATTAACTAACAGTAAAAGAAGAGATATACAACAGTAGTTATTGTATATCTCTTCTTTTTTTGAATATATTTTGAGTAAAGGATGGTGGAATATAATGCAAAAAGTGATGCTATACCTCTGCTTTACATTATTTATCGTCTTATTATTATTTGTAGGAGTAAAAATTCAATTTTATTTAGATACAGACACGCAAGTGAACTTTAACGTTTATCCAAGATTATTCTACTTTACACTCTTCCCTCTTATAGTTGGCATTTTATTACGATTCCTTCAATCTATTAATCGCGAAACAAGTAAACAAAACTGGAGCTTTCAACCGGATAAATTTATTGCTATTACAGTGCCTACACTATTCATTTCCTTTTCCCCAGCACTACTCTTTTCACCACTTGCAGAATACCTACCTTATTTAGTTAATATTATTCTAATAAATACAACTTTTGTTACGATAATTAGTTTAATAGCTGGTTATTCCCTTTTAGATTGTTTTATACAAAAAGATAATGCAAATATGAAAAAGTATAATTGAACACTCTTTTTTGTTTCAATAAAAAAGCTCAAAGCTAAGGCTATGAGCTTTTCTAATTATTGCACCTTTTCATTTACATATTCCATAAACTGCTCTGCTTTAATAAATCTTTCTTTGTACGCTTCAGGTACTTCTTCTATTGTTATCCCCCCACTCGATTTCGTTTTTACTAAAACGGTTTGATATGACATTAATGCTTCCATATATTGTTCATACTCTTCAGGAGTTAATACCTCTTTACTAGACTTATGGCCATTTAATTTATCAAAATACGGATGAAGCTCCATTACCACCTTTTTCAATTCCTCTTTTTTAGCCGGTAATAATTGATCATAATCAATATTACCGTTCGAATCTCCGTACGTAAGTTTTGCATTTGTTAATTTTTTTAGTTCTTTTGTAAACTCTTCATATTCCTTCGTACCCATTTCATCTTTCGCCTCTGATAATTTTGCACTAAAACGCATATACGCCTCTAATGTCATCGTTCCGGCATGTTTTTTTAAATTCTCGAAAGATCCGTATATACCATCCGCCATAATAGATTGATACGCAAAACCAGTCGTCGGGATTAAAAGAGCTGCTGCAAGCACTCCTGCACTAAGACGCTTCTTCCTTTTGTTCCCTCCGCGATTCATTTTAATCTGAACAATTACTTTTTCTTTTAACTCCGGCGGGGCAACAATTCCCTTCGATTCTTCTTGTATAGATTCTCTAACTCTACAATCTAAACTCATTTCACATTCCCTACCTCTCCTAAAAAGATTTCTTCTACTTGCTCTTTTTGACGTAGTTTCTTTAATGCCGCATGAATTCTAGATTTCACAGTACCAATTGGAATATGTAATATTTGTGCTACTTCTTCTTGTGAATAATCATGTAAGTATCTTAAGATAATAACTTGTTTCAATTTATACGGTAATTTATGAATGAGTTCAATTAGTTTTTGGTTTGATATTTTACTTACAACATCGTTAGAAAAATCAATTTGCACTGACTTTCTTTGCTCTTCTGCTTTTTTTATAATTCGTAGTCGTATCCACCTCTTTCTTCTATAAGAGTGAATTTGTTTAATCGCAAGTCCAATTAGCCAAGGACGAAATGGCTTCTCGCTATCATACTTACGAAGCGATTCATATAGTTGTATGTATATTTCTTGAACGACATCATCTACATCCGTTTTATCCTCTATTAAAAAATGTGCTGTTTTATATATTTCTTGAATCGTTTTATCATACAACTTGCTATATGCTTCTTTATTTCCTGATAAAGTTAATTGGATTAAATGTGCGTAATCTATTTCACCCTTCATATTCCAGCCCTCCTTTGTCTTACACTATATATTGGCAGGTAATTCATATTTCGTTCGATTTTTTTAAAGTTTTTTTATATAAATTAATATTATGATTCATTGAGTTCATAAGCTTCACTTATAACCACACATAACTATTATATATTTTTCCAATTTCTGATAAAGATTTAAAATAATTTATATAGTCAAATTTAGGAGGATATATGATGAAAGCTATCGTTGTAACGTCGTTCGGTGGTCCTGAAGTGATGAAATATACAGATTTGGATATACCGTCTATTTCAGAAGATCAAGTTTTAATTCGCGTTGTTGCTACTAGTGTAAATTTCGCTGATATTAAATCACGTTATGGTAAAAAAGGAAATAAAGCACTACCTTTTATTCCAGGTATAGATGCCACTGGTATTGTAGAACGTGTCGGTTCTCATGTGAAAAATATTCACCCTGGACAACGTGTCATTGCTTTTCCTCAAAATGGATCTTACGCAGAATACGTTGTTGCAAATAAAAATCTTACTTTCGTATTACCCCATGAAGTTGACTTTCAAACTGCAGCCGCTTGTCCAATCGTATCTTTTACAAGCTATAATTTACTCGCAAATGTTGCAAGGCTTCAACAAGGTGAATCTGTACTCATTCATGCGGCTGCTGGCGGAATTGGCACTACTGCTATTCAACTTGCTAAACTATTAGAGGCTGGAACAGTTATAGGCACTGTCGGAAGTGAAGCAAAAAAAGAAATTGCTTTAGATGCTGGAGCTGATTATGTTATTTGTCATCAAGATGAAGATTTTGTAGAGAAAGTCAATGAACTGACAAATGGTGAAGGGGTTGATGTAATTTTAGACTCTATTTCTGGAACGGTTTCTGAAAGAAGTTTAAACTGCCTTGCTTATTACGGTCGCCTCGTTCATTTCGGTAATGCTAGCGGTGAAATTGGTAACTTTCAAACGAAAGATTTACATGCAAGTTGCCGCTCTATACTCGGTTTTAGCTTTGGAACCACACGAAAAAAGCGTCCTGAACTGCTCCAAGAAACTGCAAATGAAGTTTTCCGTTATTTGCGTGACGGACGTTTACAAATTAAGGCTACGAAATCTTTTCCACTTCAAAATGCAGGGAAAGCACATGAATGGGTCGAAAGTAGAAAAAGTACAGGGAAAGTAATACTAACTGTTTAGTCCTCTTCCTGAAATGAATACTGGAAACAGAGGTGGCATTCATGGGATCACGAATTATGCATGTTATTATCGCTAGTGGTATTGCTGAGAAACTATCAATTCACGATAAGACTTCTTTCTTACTTGGAGCTGTAGCCCCTGATGCTGTTCATTCAAAAAAAGAAAAAGGAACCTCACATTTTTATGCCGGTACAACGAAGAACTATACGAGAAGAATAGATTATGATTCATTTTTTCATAAATATGAATCACATATAGATTCCCCATTTATTTTAGGCTATTATACCCACCTCATTGCCGATGATAATTGGCTAAGTGGATTTTTTCTACCTTGGCTAAAAAATAGAATAGAGAATGACGAAACTATCGCACCCCTGTACTATAACGATTTTAAATTGTTAAATGCAAAGTTGCTTCATCATTACGATCAAGAACAACAGCTTTTCTCTCTTCTCAATCAAGAGGCTCACATTGTGGATATTGAAGAGGTTTCTAAAGAAAACGTTTTAGCTTTTCGAAAGTATCTTTTTGAAGATATGTTGTATCCAAAGCAACATTTGCATGAAGACTTACAAGTATTTACGTTTGATCAAATCGTTGGCTATATTGAGACAGCTATTGAAAAAGGAGTATTTTTTATTAAACAACTCTCTAATGAAAAATCCACTTCAAAAATTTAATCCCCCTCAAATATATTTGAGGGGGATTTTCACATAGCAATATTATTATTGGTTCTTCTCCATAACCGCAAAATAATTCCCTTCGCTATCAGCAAAGTTAAACACTTTACCAGAAGGCATAGTTACCATTTCTCCAACAGTAACATTTTTATTTGTTAAATCTGTATATAGTTGATCAAGATTTTCTGAGAAGAACATTAAAGACGGTGTACCAAGATTCAATTCTGGGCTCATTTTCGAAATAACTTCTTTATTATGTAATATAATGCTCGTTTCCGCACCGCTTTTCGGAGCGATTTCAATCCATCTCATTCCTTGCTTATTATCTTCCTCTGCAACTACATGAAACCCTACCTTCTCCGTCCAAAAATTTACTGCCTCATCTTGATTATTTACATATAACATAATTTGTCCTACTTTATGGATCATTACATTTCCCCCTAATGGTTTTTATATTCTATGTAGCTTTCTACAAATACTATCGTTATTCCTTTTGAGTTGGTATGTACTTCTTTGCAAAATTTATCGACTGACTCATCCCATCCAGTTCATCAAAATAATCATTTCTTTCAATCATGTTATATCCGTCGAATCCAATTTTATCTAATACTTTGAAGAATATATCGAAATCTACTTCACCATTCCCTGCTGCGACTTCTATATACTTAGTTGAACGATCACTTTTCACTTCTTTACAATCTTTAATATGAGTTTGTACTATATAATCTTTTAATAGTAATAAACCTTCTCCCGGATTTTCATTTACATCACTTATTAAATTTGCTGGGTCAAAGTTAACAGCTAGTCCTTTCGAGTTTGCAGTTTCTAAAAATCGTTTTAATACTATTGCTTTTTCAGATCCCGTCTCAATGGCGAAGAATCCTCCAAATCTGAACGCTAAGTCCCCTATTTCATTACAAACACGTAGCATTTTATCATAGTACTCACTATTTTCATCATCAGGGATTTTCCCAATATGGGCTGTTACTATGTTAGCTCCTAACCTTAACCCTTTATCAGTAATATATTTAAAACTCTCTATTACACATTCAGCTTCAGTTCCTATTATTCCATTTTCTCCGAAGCTAATTGCTAATGACGGGACTTGAATCTCATTAAAAGATAAGTTTTCTTTTAATGTATTCCATTGTATCTTTGAGATGTTAGCTAAGTTGAAAGTCGGATTCATAGCATATAATTGAATATATTCTAAATCCCATTCCCTTGCTTTTTGTATTCCTTCGTTTACTTCAATATATTTTGTATTCAAAAACATTCCTAATTTCCTATCCATATGTGTACCTTCTTTTTATTATTTCGCATCATTTTAATATTCGACTTTTTTATATTATTTCCTCGTATAAACCAAATAAATAAACTACCCTTTTTTCGATACTCCCAGTAGAAGCATATATATGATAGGCACATTAAAAACACTAATACAATTCCCATTATCACTTGTTTACAAACAAAAAAGACGTAACTACAAATAGTTACGCCTTCTCCATCATTTATCTAGGCTTTTTCTTCCCAGTAAATGCTGGTTTCTTTTTCTTTGGTGCTTTCGGTTTCGTTTCTACGAATGATCCTTTGAACATTTCTTGCTTCGTAAATACGATGCCTAGTTTTTTCGCAAATTGCAGTAATTTGCGCTCTTCTTGTGGAGTTACAAGAGATACGACAGTTCCTTCTTTACCCATACGTCCAGTACGTCCTGAGCGGTGAATGTATTGGTCTACTGTGTCTGGTAATTCTAAGTGAATTACATGTGTTAAATCGTCAATGTCGATACCGCGCGCTGCAATATCAGTAGCAAGTAGAATTTCTAATTTCCCTCCGCGGAAAGCACGCATTGTCGCTTCACGCTCTTGTTTACTTGCTTCTGCATGAAGAGCCGCCGCTTTCATTTTACGGAATTTCAATTTCTCAGTAATTTCATCTAAACGGAATGGATCGTTTAAGAAAGCAACTGCTTTTACATCGCCCATATGCATAATTCTTCTTACGTAATCATTTTTTTCGCGTCGCTCACAAATGATATACGTATGCTCAACTAAGCTTTTTGATTCTGCACGTGTTACACGTACTAATTGTGGTTCCACTGCTAAATCACGTGCCGCATCTTCTGCCGCTTTTGTCATTGTCGCCGAGAAGAATACTAATTGACGATCGCGCATCGTTGATTTAATTACATCTTGCACTGCGCCCATCATTTTTTGCTTTACAATTTGATCAAACTCATCAAATACAATTGTTTTTACTTCATGCATTTTTAGCTTTTTCATACGAATTAATTCTAAAATACGGCCTGGTGAACCGACAATTACTCTTGGGTGTTTCTTTAATTTTTCAACTTGGCGCTTAATATCTGCACCACCAATTAAAGATGCACCTGAAATTTCAGTTCCTGCTGTAAACTTTTGAACCTCTTCATGAATTTGCATTACAAGTTCACGTGTTGGCGCTAAAACAACAACTTGTGGCTGTTTTACTTCAGGATTAATTTTATGTAAAAGTGGTAATAAGTACGCTAATGTTTTTCCTGTTCCAGTTGGAGATTCAGCTATAACGTCTTGTCCTTCTAAAATAGTTGGAATCGCTTGTTTTTGAATTTCAGTTAACTCTTTAAAACCAGCCTTCTCCCAAGCTTGTTGTAAAAATGGTTGCATATCTTTTATCATTTGTTTTTCTCCTTTATCTCTATTTTTGAAGAAAATGCTGTATTGTTCGCACCGTTTCTATCATGTGTGAAATAACAGCTATTAAATCATCAACATGGTCTTCTGTAATCGCTTTTTGAAATAGAACCTCTACCTTATTATGATATGAAATCGCTTGCTTATTATATTCGTATGAAACTTTCTGCATAATCATTCTTTCTTTTCCCCATATAGAACGCATTAATGTTTCAATTCCTTCGCATTTTACTTCTGGTTGTTCTAACGGGAATAAAAATGCTAGCTTCATTTCACAACCTGGTGTAAACTGAGGCACTTCTAGTATTTCACCAGACAAGTTCTTTGCATCCACAGATAATGAAAATGTTGCTTCTACTAATGGTTCAAACGGTTCTGTTAATTGAAATGAGATATGATATATACGACTTAATGAAGCAAGATCCATCATATCTTTTCGATCTGTTACAAGAATATCTCCATGTAGATCAAAATCATACACAGCACCTTCTACGATTACTTTTAAATTGTCAAAAGCAGTTGGATCAAACATAATTTCCTCCAAAAAACAGGCGCCTTTCGATGGAAAGGCGCCACTTGATGTATATATAGTTTACAGATAAACGAGATGAATTACAACCTTTTAGAATAAACCTACTGCTTTTCCATCTTCATTTACATCCATTTGAAGTGCTGCTGGTTGTTTTGGAAGACCTGGCATTGTTAACATTGTACCTGTTAACGCAACGATAAAGCCTGCGCCGATAGATGGTTTTAACTCACGAATTGTAACGATAAAGTCAGATGGACGACCTAATTTTGTTGCATCGTCAGAAAGAGAGTATTGTGTTTTCGCCATACAAACTGGTAGGTTACTCCAACCTTCTCCTTCATATTGAGCTAATTGCTTACGTGCTTTCGGAGCAAATTCAATATCTTTTGCGCCATATACCTTTTGAGCAATTGTACGAATTTTTTCTTCTAAGGGTAATTCTAATTCATAAAGTGGTGCGTAGTTGTTTTCACCTTTTTCGATTTCTTTTAGTACTTTTTCAGCAAGGTCAACTCCGCCTTGGCCACCCTTCTCCCAAACTTCTGTTAAGGATACTGCATAGCCACGCTCATTACACCACTCTTGTAAGTATGTAACTTCTGCATCTGTATCTGTAATGAATTTATTAATTGCAATTACGAAAGGCACACCGAAGCTTTGAATTGTTTCAACATGCTTCTGTAAGTTTTCCATACCTTTTGCTAATGCATCTACATTTTCTTCTTTTAATTGATCTTTTGCAACGCCACCATGCATTTTAAGCGCACGAATCGTCGCAACAATAACAACTGCTTCTGGTTTAATGCCAGCTGCACGAGCTTTAATATCTAAAAACTTCTCAGCGCCTAAATCAGCACCGAATCCAGCTTCTGTAATAACATAATCACCTAATTTTGCTGCCATTGTTGTAGCGATAACACTGTTACAACCGTGAGCGATATTCGCAAATGGTCCGCCATGAATGATAGCTGGTGTATTTTCTAACGTTTGTACTAAGTTCGGCTTTAATGCGTCTTTTAATAATAGTGTTAACGCACCTTCTACACCTAAATCTTTAACCGTTACAGGTTGATTTGCAAAGTTATAGGCAACTACGATGCGAGATAAACGTGCTTTTAAGTCTTGAATATCTGTTGCAAGGCAGAACACGGCCATAATTTCAGATGCTACTGTAATGTCAAAACCGTCTTCACGTGGTACACCTTGTACAGGTCCACCAAGACCAATTACTACGTTACGAAGGGCACGATCATTTAAGTCAACGCAGCGTTTCCAAACGATTTTACGCGTATCAATTCCAAGTGTGTTTCCTTGTTGGATATGATTATCAATAAACGCTGCTAATGCGTTATTGGCAGTTGTGATCGCATGGATATCTCCAGTAAAGTGAAGGTTAATGTCTTCCATTGGTACGACTTGTGAAAAACCGCCACCTGCTGCTCCACCTTTTAATCCCATCGTCGGTCCAAGAGATGGTTCACGAAGTGCAATTACTGTTTTCTTACCAATTTTGTTAAAAGCTTGACCTAAACCAACTGTTACTGTTGATTTACCTTCTCCAGCTGGAGTTGGGTTAATTGCTGTTACTAAAACAACTTTACCGTCTTTCTCATCTTGTAAGCGCTTAAAAATATCAAGAGATAACTTACCTTTATAATGCCCGTATGGCTCTAATTCATCTTCTAAAATATTTAAATCAGCTGCAATTTCTTGAATCTTCTTCATACTCGCTTCTTGTGCGATTTCAATATCGGATTTCACTGTTGTAGTAGTTATCATATACCCTAGTCCCCCTTTAATTGGTTCTGATGATATTGTATCAGTTTTTTGTATTTTCTGCACTTATTTACCTCCTAAAAATTCTTTCATTTCTTTATACGTTTTTTAACATAAATACCCATAAGAATGTTAACGATTGTTGTAGCTCTGTAGGTAGTTGACCTAACATCTTCTCATTTACTCCGCGCTTATATACGCCGATGCCATCTACAACTTTAAAACCTTGTTCTTTCGCTAACTGTTCAAATTCCCAAGGCATCATCGTATTACAAACAACGTCTTTTCCGTACAAGCGAGGATAACTGTTCTCTCGTGGCTTTGCTGTCGGTCCTAAAATTGCAATACATGCATATCCATCTTTCTTTAACACACGCTTTATTTCATTTAACGCTCGTAATGGCTCTTCCGTCCATTCTAAAGAATTAATTGCCATAATTGATTCAAATTGCTCATTTTCAAATGGTAATGCAGAAAGATCTCCTTTTATAAAAGATAAATTCGGTCCTTCTCCGCGTTCCTTACCTTTTTGAATCATCACTTCCGATAAATCTACTCCTACTGCTTTATAGCCTGCGCGACTTAATTTATATGTACCGTAGCCATCACCACAACCAACATCGAGCACTTGTGCTTCTTTCTTCACGTATTGTTCAAAAAACGGAATAATTGTACTTCTGCTACCACTGTCCCACATCTCTTGACTATTTTGATTCCAAAACTCTGCGCTACTATCCCATTTCTTCTCCGCTGACTCGTGCCAATTAAATTTCGTCATACATTCCCCTACCTTCACGTATTATCATTCATTTCATTCTACATCATTTTCCAAAATTCCTGTTTTATCCCGCTTGCAGTAAGACACCTACCTCAAAATTCAATGGATGCGGATCAGTTAATGGGAGAGAACTGCTCATAAAAATCCAATTGTTGCTGGCTGATAATCAGTCCTAGTGGAAAAAATCCCACACTTTATCTTCAATAGGAGATGGATATGTTAACGATGGAATGCGTATTCTCCAATTTTTGCTTTACTTGGGTTTAACTCATACTCATGCTCTTCTCATTTTGAAAGATACTATAGATACACCCAATTGAAAGAGAGGGATGTACATGCGAAGAAAGAGAAATCATCATTTTAAAAGTGGTGAAAAAAACGAAGAGTATGCTGCTGAAATATCACCAGCTGGCATTCCAATTAGACATAAGCGTAAAGAAATTGCAAATGAGATAGAAGGTACAAATACCGGCACAATGGTAGGCTATGTCGCTTTATTTCTTTCGTTATTCTCCATTGCTTTTTATCCAGTTACGCTCGGCTCCCTAGCAATTTTAGTTGGCCTATTAGCTGTCAATTTCGGAGCAAGAACACTTGGATATACAGCAATTGGTTTTGGTAGTTTTTCTGTTTTATTTACTTTACTTTATCCGCTTGCTTTGTCAGCGTTTTAAAAAAACACACCAAGTTATACTTGGTGTGTTCATTCATGATACAACATAATATGACCGCATCCACAACAATGTTTCGCTGTAATTTCTTGAAACACTGGATAATTTTCTTCATCTCGATGCTCAATAAATACTTTTTCAAATCGATACATGTTTGGTGCATATGCCCAATCTTGTTTCGTACGTGCATATAACGTTGAGGAAAAAAACTCCTCACCACCGCAAACGATACATGTGTTCTTCATCGCTACCCCTCCTATGCTTGTCTTACTTCATCTATATGAACATAAGCATAAAAAAAAGACCTTCTATTACTAGAAAGTCTTCTCTGAAACAAAAAGAAATGTACCAAACATTCCTACTCCGCTATATTCTTTTGAAACACCAGCTTCTGTTTTAAATGTTTGCTTTACAGTCATAAAGAATACACCATTTCGTGCATCTGTACTTTCAAATTGTAGTTTTTCTTTTTTACCATCTACATTTTGCGTGCATTCAAAACTACTCTCATTACAATTCAACGCATACTTATCCTCTACATACACTTTAAAATCTGATTCTTTCGGACAAGTTATAAGTAATATTGCCACGAGAATAATACTTATAATACCCACAATTGTATAATATTTCTTCATTTGTACTCCTTTCAAATGACAAGAAAACTTGACTTCATACGCCAAGTTTTCTTAGTCAACAACCCATTGCCACTCTTGTTCTTTCTTATCAAAAATGAGCCAACCTGTTTCTGTTGCTTCCTCTTTCAATTCATCGATATTATCTAACACCTCATCCGTACTTTCATACGAACCAACTACATATACCGGAATTTCAAGACCTCTTCTTGACTCAATCTTCCCTGCTAGATCTATGTAAAGACCATCTTCCATTAGTGGAATCAGTCCCATGATCAATTCTTTTGAAATTGCTGGGAAAATTTTTGATTTTTGGAAGAAAGAAAAACGTTTCTTACCGAAAGCACCGAGTTTATACGGAATGACTTTACTTAACATTCCTACAAAATCAGCAATTCTACGATAATACACTTTGTTGTACCATCCGTCATCATGTGAAAAATAAACAAATCGATTTTTCAACAGCGGAAAGAATGTTCTTGCAAGTGGTTCTTTTTTGTGAGCCAAATATAATAATTCTGCAATTTCTTTCGGCTCTAATTCATCTAAATCGCTTGCATCATCAAAATCTACCCAACAAAATTCATCAAATTCATCAATCTCTGCTTGAATTAACTTATGTATATTTTCTTCCTCAACATATTCAAATAAAGTATGATAATGAAAATCCGTCCATTCAAAGTTGTGCTTCAAAAGCAACACTTGATGAAGCGGTGAAGGGATGTTACTCGCAAACTCTTTAAACGTAATTCCTGATGTAATAAAACAATGACCTCGACGATTACCATTAATATATATCATATTCTTTACTTGGTCAGATCCTCCAGACAAAGCACCTAGCCACCTTCGTTTTATATGTTTCAATTCTATAGCATATTTTAACATGAAAAATTTTAGAAACATAGAAAAAACTTCAAAAACTATTTACAATTTCATGTGTTTTATTACATAGTGATTACAAGAAAAAACGCCTGCTCATAAGCAGGCGTTTTTAAAGGATTTCATCAGGGTTTTGAGGATGATGATTTCCCTCTTTCTTTTCTTCTTTTTGGAACATCGATTGAATTTTATCAATTGTTTGTGGAGCTAATTCAATCATTTTTTCTGCTAAATGTGTCGCATTTTGTAAATGAAGAATATTTACTCCATCTTTATTCACCACAAGAAATGCTACTGGTGTAATAGAAACACCACCCGCGCTACCGCCACCAAATGCAGCGTTACCGTTTGCTCTTTGTCCATCATTCGTTTGGAAATCAGAACCTCCTGCTCCAAAACCGAACGCTACTTTAGAAACCGTTAACACCACACCACCGTCAGCCGTTTGAACAGGCTCTCCAACAATCGTATTTACATCAACCATTTCTTTTAAATTTTCCATTGCTGCTTTCATTAACCCTTGAATTGGATGATCCACCGTTCATAACCTCCTTTGTCATATCTTTCCTAGTTTTTCCGAAAGTTTGTGAACTAAACATAAAATTTTATATTGATTTCAAAAAACTTAAGTTGTAATATTTAGAAAAATAAAAAAGAGGTCGATTCGTTATGATGCGAAAATTAACAAAGAAAGATCATGAACAAGTATTCGCTTATCTAAAAGAAGAAGCAGCCCTTAACTTGTTTATTATTGGAGATATTGAAGCTTTCGGTTATGACACAGATTTTCAAGAACTATGGGGAGTATTTAAAGAGAATGGAACATTAAAATCAATTTTACTCCGATTCCACGATTCATTTATACCATATAGTAAAGAAGACTTTGTTACCACTGATTATGAGGCACTTCTTTCCGCATATAAGCCACTTAAACTCTCTGGTAAGTCAACCATTGTAGAAAAGTTTGAAACTGCTCCAACTCTACAATTAGGCGTCAAAAATGAAATGTATTTTTGTGAATGTCTAAATGACAACAACTTACCTGACACGCCTATTCATGAAACGATTAAACTTGCGTCACTCGATGATATAGAACGAATTATGAAATTACGAAGTGACATTGCTGAATTTCCGACTACCAATGAATCAGAGAAAATATTAAGGCAGGCTATCGAAACGAATACAGGACGCACATACTATATTGAAAAAGACGGCGTGATCATCGCATCCACCTCTACTTCCGCTGAAAATTCATTATCCGCTATGGTAGTTGGTGTATGTACACACCCGAATTATCGTGGAAATGGATTTGCTTCACTCATATTACAAAAAATGATTCAAGACTTTACGAAAGAAAGCCGAACACTTTGTTTATTTTATAACAATCCAGTTGCTGGACGAATTTATAAACGACTAGGATTTAAAGACATTGGAATGTGGACGATGTATCGATAATAAGAAGTAACTCTATAAGAGGAAATAGTCGTAACTTAGTAATACAAGCAAATTACAAAATAACTCACACCGTTATTATGAAGATGGAGAAACTACTTGTAAAGCCGTGCCCCTAACTAAAACATGTCATGTATTCAAGCTAAATTTAGACAGATAAACGCCCCAGTTGTTGCATCTACTCCAGCAATTGGGGCGTTTATCCTCAAATTCTTTCCACTATATTTATGAAACATTTATCACACTTATGTCGCTATTATCTTTACGTACAAATGCCCTTCTAAATATTACTGCGTCTTATTATACTTTGCTTTAAAATCAATATATTCCTGTTTCGCATCTTTGTTATTACCTTGGTGACTATCAAAAGATGTATGTATTTGTGATATGTATTTTACTAACTTGCCTTCATCATTTCTTTTCTTATAATTTATTACAATACTTACTTCCAATATCTGCTTTGAACCATTTTTAGAATCAATATGCAATGCGATTGATCCACCATCATATTCATCATATTGTATTTTCAACTTATCATTAATGATACTCTGAAACTCTAATTCAGTTAGTTTGTATCCAACAGTACTAGGCTGATCAAACTTTTTTATATCATCCCCGGGCTTCATCTTTAGTTTCCCTATCCCTTTTAAACGATCTACAATTAAGTTCACATATGAAACATCCAGATTCGATTCCGGACTTTGTACCTGTCCATTTTTATACATAATATTGGTACGATAAACAACTTCTTCTTTATTATCTTTGCTGTCTACTGCTGAAGTAACCTCTTGTGTTGTATTTCCATATAAACTTTTATCTTTCGTATTATATATCCCTTCCGAAGTTTGATAGATTGTTTTTCTATGCTCTCCATCTTCCTTTTGCTCATATGTACTATATATACCTCTTTGTTCCACATACGCATATCCATCATCACTCGCAGACATAACCTTTTTCATGTCACCTTCATCCAATGCCTTTACTAATCTCTCATACTCTATCTTCGTCTCCCCAAAACCACATCCACTTAATAAACTTGATACTATTGACAGAACTATCATCATCTTAGATTTCTTCTTTAACTTCATACTGACACCCCGTTGATTTCCCTAGGCATTTTTAAGTTCATTATGTTCCTTTTTGGAAATTAATACATTTCACCTTTACTTACTGCTATTTATTTACTCATACAGATTATATTGAAGATGCTTTAATTTTTAATAGCATTAATTTATATACAATCCTTAATTGTTTATATATTCTATTCGAATTTTCAGAAACCAAAACTTATTTTATTTCTTTAGTTTTCTTTTTTCCTTCTCTTCATAAAGCTTTAGTCTTTTCTGACGTTCCCTTTCATGTTCCTCCCACGAAATATAAAATGATGGAAATTTAAATCTACAATAGGCTAATAATTGGAACTCTGCTGCACCTATGGCTACCGCGTACATGATGAACGTAAATATAAAGTAACCAAACATTATGCTCAATGAGTAATTATTTTGTATATAAATTAAAACAAGAAGAATTAGTACATAAATTACCACACCAAACATTATATTTTTCTTTGCCTTATTAAAAAATGAAGTAGATCTTTCTCCCATACTAAATGCACCTTTACTTGCTTGTTTAAGAGTATCAACTGTTGTTACACCATGAACAAGTATTGCTCCTAATACTAGTAAACCTACATAAATAAGCGTAATAAAATTAATAGAATAATTACTCATCCCTGGAAGAACAAATGCCGTAAGACCTATAGTACCTAACTGAAACGCATATAATAATATCACCAATGTCTGGAGTTTTTGAAATTTAAAACGTACCTTAGGGATCAGATATATAATAAAAAAGATTACTTGTAGGCTATATAACAACAATTCCATTCTGACTATTACTGTGTCAAAAAGAGTCGGATAGTAATCCCAGCCAAATCTAATTAATGCTCCAAAAATAAAAAGCATCAATAACGAACTATAAAGCATTCCACCAAACATAAACAACATAGCTCCTTCAGGGCTTAAACGATGTCTACATGTAATTCTAAATTCATCTAAATCTTCTTCTTTTATGTTCCACATTTGTTAACTCCACCTTTCCCCGAACTATAGTATATTACCAAAATAAAGATGCAATTTTCTTAGTCACTGATTTTATACCTTTTTATTTTCATCGCAACTCTTAACAATCTCTTTTGTTGTACTGCGCCTTGTATTTTAAATATTCCTGTCTCGCATCTTGGTTATTATCCTGTTTTCTATTAAAATACGTTATTATTTGGAACATATTTTCTATTAATTTTCCATCCTCATTCTTTTCTTTAAAATCTATATCTATCCTCATTTGCAAAATTTGTTTTGGATTATTTGGGGCATCCAGGTACAATACGATTGTTGCTCCATCAAATTCATCGTATTGTATCTTTAATTTATTATTAATAATATTTTTAAATTCAGATTCAGTTAGTCGATATCCCACTGAATTAGGCTGATCAAACTTTTTCATATCATCTTCAGGCTTCATTTTTAGTTTCCCTATCCCATTTAAACGATCTACAATTAAGTTTACGTATGAAACATCTAGATTTGAATCCGAACTTTTCACCTGTCCATTTTCATACTTAACATGAGTACTATAAATAGTTTCTTTTTTATAATTCTCATTTGTCCTTTTTCCCTTGTCTTTTTCTATATCAGTCGTAACTGTTTGTATCGCCTCTCCATATAAACTTTTATCTTTTGTATTATATACACCTTCCGTAGTTTGACGAATTGTCTTACTATGCTCTCCATCTTCTTTTTGCTCAAACGTACTATAAATACCTCTTTGTTCCACAAAAGCATACCCATCATCACTTGCAGACATAACCTTTTTCATGTCACCTTCATCCAATGCCTTAATAAATGGCTCATACTCTACCTTTTCTTCAAAAAAACTGCATGCTTGTAGTAGGCTGATTGTTATTATGATAGTAATCATTTTAGAAACCTTTTTTATGTTCATTTCATCATCACACTACCCACTCTACATTTTCGATCAGATAACCTTCTAATCACTTTAATCACCTTACATAATTAAATTTTCTTTTAGAAGTTAAAATACTCTCTTGTAAATAATTACTTTTCTATCATCAAAACGTACAATACGCACTTTCTTTATGCCTTACGTTTCGTTTTACCTTTTTTATTTTTCTTTCGATATCTTGGAGTCTCTCTTTTATGTTGCTCCCACGTTTTATTAAATGATGGAAATTTAAATCTGCAATATGCTAATAGCTGAAATTCAGCTGCTCCTATGGCTATCGTATACATTAAAACAGTTCCTATTACATATCCAATAAAAGTATCAAACGCATAATCATTATGAAAATAAATCAAAATAAGAATGATTAATGCGTATATTGAAGCAACTTTCATCATAGTTCCTTTTGTTTTACTAAAAAAGGATACGGATCTTTCATCCATACTAAACGCACCTTCACTTGCCAATTTAAATGTATCTATTGTTGTTACAATATGAAAAATTACTGCTCCTAAATATAGCAAACATACATAATTCAACGTAATACGATCCATTGAATTATTAGCTATTTCAGAAACAACTAAAACTGTAAGTAATATAGTAGCCATTTGAAGTGCGTATAATAATACGACAAGTGTTTGTAGCTTTTGAAATTTAAATTGAGCTTTTGGAAATAAATATAAAATGAAAAAAATTACTTGCAGAGCATATAACAACACTTCCAGCTTAACAATTCCTATATTAAGGAGAACCATACAGTAATCCCAATCACCTGATACAATAATAGAAAAGACGGCTATTGAACTATAAAGTATTCCTCCAAACATAAATCCTGTAGCACCCTCAGGACTTAAACGATCATTACATGTCATCCTAAACTTATCTAAATCTTCTTCTTTTATATTCCACATCCTGACGTTTCACCTCTATACAGCTTAAATAATTTTCATTCAATAACATCCCATTACATTCCTAACTTTTTAAATACATTCATCTTTGCGTAACTATATTCAGATAATATTATCTCTACATTAATTACCGTACATAATCAGAATGCTTTTGATAGTTCAAATAGCCTTCTTTCTCCTCAAAAGCTCTAAATATTCTTCTCTCTTTCACTTAAGCATATCCCTCATACTCCCTGAAACTCCACTCACTTAGTAAAAACGTTACTGTCATCACAATTGTATCGAGATAATATAGCTCTTTAATTTTATCTTCAGAAAGGTGATAACCTCCCATCGACAATATGCTAGGAGGTTATTACAGTTATTTAAAATTTGTTTTTTATTTTAATGGATTCGATTTTTGCAAATAATAATGTTGTTTAATTTGAGGAGCAAACATTAAAAACCTACTGCTTAATAACTCGTAATTAAGTCTTCACCCTCATATCTAGGGTCTTTCTCAACTTTACCATCTTTTGTTTTGATGACTTTTAGTCTACCTAACCACTCTGCTCCGTTATATGTCTCTTCACTTACCCATACATTATGCTTTTTACCATCTACCTCAACTACTAATGTGGGGTGTGTAAACATGAATTCCTTCTCTACATGCCTACCTACAATTTCTGCATGTAATGATGTACCTTCTTCAACTAGTTTACTATTTTGATACCCTTCGATAATAGGTAATCCAATAAATACAAAGAATATCAGTCCAAATACGATTACTTTCTTCTTTGTACTCCATTTATTCTTTTCTTTCAATTCCTTCTGTCTCGCTTCTCTTTCTTCGCGTTCATCCAAACTCTCATTTAAAGCATCTTCCCATGCCTTAACTTCCGCTTCGATTTCTGCTTCAGCTCTTGCTAGTTTTTCTAGTTGTTCATCGGTTGCTACCATCTCATATGAGTTATCTCCAACCAAACGAATTTCAGTACCATTTTCTTTTACTTTTCGCAAGTCTTTTTCTGTACAATTAAACTCTCGAATGATTTCCCCTTGTGTGTTTACCAATCTAACGTAAATGTTTTTTTTTCTCCTTCTTCTTAAACATCTGAACTCCCCCTTATTTGTTTCCTATCATAGATAACCCTATTGCAATTAAGAGAAAGAAAACGATAATAAGGAAAGTCTTCCCTTTGCTTACTTGTGTTGTACAACCTTCCAAGACAGCCCATATAAGAATTGGAAAAAGAAGAATACCTAGGAGAATATCGACCAACTTGTTGCTACTCTTCTTTAGCGGTTTTTCTTCTACTATCGATTTTATCTGAACAGATTCTTTTCTTATTTGTTTCGGTTTCTTTTTCTTGCGTCTATGATTCACCCAACATACTCCTTTTAGAATAACTTTTTCCTAACTATAAAAATACCGAAATATCCCCATTTTCATCGTACAGTATAAAATGATTTATTTCTTCACAGATAGATTTTCACCATAAAAAACAGTCTATGACTATTATTTACAAATATTATTTCAGCTTTTGCTCTTTTTCTCTTATTCTTTTTCTATTCGCTATAAATTCTTGAACTGCACCCCAATTGTTAGACACAGTCTAACAATTGGAGGTGCAGTTTTTCTATGGCTAAATTTACAGCTGATGAAAAAATACAAATCGTTCTACGTTATTTGAACGGGAATGAAAGTTATCGAGAAATGGGTAGATCGCTCGGTATAAGTGACACAATCATTTTGAATTGGGTAAACCAATATAAACAGAATGGTCTGGAAGCTTTTCTAAAACGATGTACAAATTACACACAACAATTTAAACTAGACGTACTAAACTTTATGATTGAAAACGGTATGTCCTTATTTGAGACGGCAGCTATTTTTAATATTCCTGCCCCTTCAACGGTTTCTGTTTGGAAAAAACAGCTCGAAACACAAGGAATTGATGCCCTTCAATCTAAGAAAAAGGGGCGTCCATCCATGAAAAAAGATTCAAATAAACAATTAAAACAACCTTTAGCTGAAGGGTCAGTCGAAGCACTTGAAGCACGCATTAAACAGCTTGAGATGGAAAATGAGTACTTAAAAAAGTTAAATGCCTTAGTTCAAAACAAGGAAAAATCACAAAACAAGACAAAGCGCAAGTAGTCTATGAATTAAGGCATAAATATTCGGTGAAGGCACTTGTGGAGCTAGCTACTATTCCTCGAAGCACATATTATGATTTAGTAAAGAAAATGAATCGTCCAGATGTAGATGCCGATTTGAAAGCTGAGATTAAAGCGATTTATGAGGAAAATGAAGGTCGTTATGGTTACCGTCGCATTCGTGATGAATTAACGAATCGTGGCCAGAAAGTGAACCACAAGAAGGTTCAGCGCATTATGAAAGAGCTTGAGTTAAAGTGTGTCGTGCGTATGAAGAAATATAAATCCTATAAAGGAAAAGTCGGTAGAATCGCACCTAATATTTTAGAGCGTAATTTTCATACAGATGCACCGAATCAAAAGTGGGTAACAGACATCACAGAGTTTAAATTGTTTGGAGAAAAACTGTATGTATCACCTGTATTAGATTTGTATAATGGTGAAATTATTACCTATACAATTGGTTCTAGACCGACGTATTCGCTTGTTTCAGACATGTTAGAGAAAGCATTGGAACGTTTACCTGAAACCCACCAGCTACTGATGCATTCGGATCAAGGATGGCATTATCAAATGAGACAGTACGTCCGGACACTTGAATCAAGAGCTATCGTCCAGAGTATGTCTCGAAAAGGCAACTGTTACGACAACGCAGTAATAGAAAATTTCTTTGGGATTATGAAGTCGGAGTTCCTCTACATAAAAGAATTTGAAAATGTAGAGCACTTTAAAATAGAATTAGAAAAATATATAGATTATTATAATATGAAACGGATTAAGGCAAAATTAAAAATGAGCCCGGTACAATACCGGACTCACTTTTATCAAGCTGCCTAATGAAATAACCGTGTCTAACTTTTAGGGGTCACTTCATCTTGGCGCTCTTTTTCATATTGTTCCCACGTAATATTAGATATTTAGATTCTTATTCAATCAAAAATAGACTTTCCTCTTTCCATTTTGGAAGAGGAAAGTCTATTTATTTCCAAATATATTATAGCCTTTGTTTTATTAATAATTGTTACTTATTATTTTCAGCCTTGTTCTTTATCGTTTTTACAAATTCATTTCGCCATATTTTAAAATTATGAGCAAAATTTCCTTCAATAGAATTTTTATACCCTTCAAATTTCACTTCTGATATATCAAAGTCATTGAATAATTTATATGTCTCTCCCGTCAAACCTACTGGGTGTAATACCCCACCATAGTCATAGAAAGTGTCTTCATCGAGAAGTATTCCTCTTGTAGTAATTACATACTCTACATCTTTTTCTTCCTCAGTACTCAACCTCACTACACTTCCTAAAGGCAAAACTTTCTCCATATAATCTTTCATATTAATTCACCGATCCTTTTAACACGATAATTTTCTCTTCTATTTTTTGTCGCCTTTTTTCTAATTGGCGGATACGATCAATAAAAGCATCACGTGTTTTACCTTGTAAACTATTATCAATACTATTTTCTAATCTTCTAATATCTCCGGTCAAAGATACAGCTGCTTTTTCAAGTTGCATAACAACATTAATAATTTGATCTCGCCCACCACTGTCCGGAAATGTACTATGAACCCTCGACATTATCATATGTAAATCCATCCTCATACCCCCTTCCTTAACATTTATCAATAATAAGAAACTGAAGCTAACTCTTCATCTTTTGCTATCATAGAAATTACCGCATCTGTTACATCTTGACTTAACTCTTTTAAATCATTTGAAAGTTCGTTCACATCTCTAGAAATCTCTACTAATAATGAACGATTTAACCCTCTACTACCATCATTCATAAAATAGTTTAATAATGATTGGCGATGGCTTCTTACATAATCTCCAGCAATTGAAGCAATATTTGTATCAATTTCAAAGTCACCTTTAAATACATCTAAAATATCTTGAACAAGAGAAGATGCTACTTCTTTTGCAATTGCTATAATTTCATCACGGGATAAATAAAGAATGATGCATCCTACTAAAAAATCTACAGCTGCGTTAAATACTGATTCTAACACTTCAAGTACCTTTTCCTTACATTTTGCTAATTTATTCTCTATCCAATCCACAGCCGCATTCACCTGATTTCTAACTTCTTGTATAACTTCCTTACTAAATTTCAAAGCTTTTTTTCCTGTTTCTACACCTATACTTGCTATTTTTGTTGCTAGAGCACTAGTATCTCCCACTACTGTTATTGCAACTAGAATTGCACTGACTGGGGTTCCATTTACCACTAAATCCACTACAACTTCTTCTGTTGTACTTAATGTTTTTTTTCCAGTGATTCCTTTATATAGGTCCCCAGCAGATTCTGATATTTCTAAAAAACCAAATTTCCAATCAAATCCTGTTTCGCTAACCTTTTTCAATTTATCTATTGCTACATTCCCATTCCCAGAATAAAATTTTGGATCATATAAAAAAGAATGCCCTTCCCCATTTTCCATTTTATAAACCTGTCCAGGTATTACAAAATCTGCGGCTTTAATGGCGCCATACAAAGGATCATATTCATTTATAAGACTGCGGCAATTTTTCATATTGGTCCCGTATCCGTACTTAACCACATCTTTATTTAAAACAGGCGCAGGATTTAAAGCTAATACGTTTATATTATCTTCTTGATGTCTTAATGCAACTGTATTCGCTGCTCCGCCACCTAAAGAGTGCCCTAGTAAAGTTATCTTCTTTCCTTTATTATCCGCTTTGACTTTTTCATAAAATCTTTCCGCTTGACTATACTGAAACTCCGCTAATGACCCAAATATAGGTGAATTAGTTAAATTATGCAGTCCAATTGCTCCATCGGTTGCTAAATCGCCTATTTGACTCGGTTGCGTTCCAACGTAAACTATAAAAATTTCACCTGTATGGTTGTCTTTTAGAGCGTATGCCCCAAAACCAGTCTGAGGATGTTGATCATCCTCTGCTATTAGTTCGGCATCAAAGTTATCTTCTAGTCTTTTCTTATTTTTTCCTGAGTCTGGATTACTATAATCATCTTCTTTTTCATTAAAAGCATAAATATCAGCTGCTGCTAATCTTAATTTTCCTACATCACTGTTTATTTTAAATCTTTGGAGATCATTTGTACTATTCCCCACACTTATTCCCTCCTATTTTATACATTACCTATTATTCATATATTGTCTTTCATACTCCTCATATTTGTTTTTAGAATTTTCATTATTATCTTCTTTAGTATTTAAATAGATTGCTATTTTTTGATCATGTCTTATTAATTGACCTTCTTTATTCTTTTTTTCATACCCCATCGTTATGCTTATCGTAGTGAATTCCATAGGATTTTCTTTTGTATCTTTTGCCGAATTAAATTCCAATAATAATATTGCTTCATCAAATTTATCATAGTCCACCTTTAACTTATCATTAATTATTTCTTGAAATTCCGATTCAGTTAAGTAATATGTTACCTTGGATGGTTCACTAAATCTTTTTTTATCTTTTTTGGGTTTTAAACTATCTATTCCCTTCAATCTATCAAATATAAAATGAACATTCGAAACATCCAAACTTTGATCTGGACTTTTCAATTGATTATCTTCATATTTAATACTAGTTCTATATATAGTTTCTTCTTTTTTTTGCTCATTATTTAATGAACTAGCAATTTCTTGTAAAGTTGTCCCATAGAACCTTTTTTCTTTGATATTGTATACCGCTCCTGTCGTTTGATATACGACGTTAATGCGTTTATCATTTTCCGCCCAAAACGTACTATCCCTAACCTCTTCTTTCACATACGCATACCCATCATCACTCGCAGACATAACTGTCTTCATATCCCCTTCATCCAACGCCTTTACTAATCTCTCATACTCTATCTTTGTCTCTCCAAAACCACATCCACTTAATAAACTTGCCACTATTGACACGACTATCATCACCTTAGCTTTCTTCTTTAATTTCATACTGTCACCTCGTTAGTTACTCTAGGCATTTTTAGTTTCATTATGTTCCCTTTTTGATAGTAATACACTTCATCTTTACCTAATGGCGCTTCGTTGCTTATATATTTTATGTTGAAGATACTTTGATCATTTAATGGCATTGCGATAATTGCTGCTGTTAGCTTACTTCTCATTTTCATAGGTAGAGCTTCACGATTTCGGTCCATGTAGTCGTGGTGACCTGCTAATACAAAGTAAATGCCCACTGTACGAGATAGATCAATTAAAGTTGCTGCATCTTCCATTTCTAAATAAACAAATTTACTAAACTCTTCAACATTTGTCATGATAATGAGTTGTTTTGTGAATGCAGGAATTTCTCTACCTTCTTGTCTTGCTTGTGCTAATTCAAGAGCTCGTTCACGAATTACTTCCATCCAATACTTTGCATGCATATTTATTTCATTTTCGTCTACAATGTAGTGCGTCACATCGTCTTTATATTGAACGAAACTATACTCTGCTGTATCCACCAACGTCACACTTTCAAAATAATCTTTATTCAATTGAGATAGGATACTAGATACAATTTGTTTTCTCATACTATCATCTACACTATAAATCATTAAATGATCATTCACTGCAATATCATGAGCTACAACTTCTACGTTTGCAAAATCAAGCCCCATTGGAATTCTTGCTGCTTGTAGAGCTTTTGTAACGTCTTTATTTTTACGATAAGTAGCAATATCAATAATTTCTGGCATCATTGGAATTGCCTTCGGACGTTCTCCATCCCATTCTCGGTCCATATCATTTGCTTCTTGTTGTAATAATTGAATTTGTTGTAGTTCATCTTCTGCTTTCGTAGGCAATGCAGCCTGGAATAATGTAGGAGATTCTAGTTTTATTAACGCTCTTCCTGCTGTTTCTTCCACTTTTATATCAGATCTCCCTACAATACTAGCTACTTCACTTTGATCAATCATATATAGGCAAGTTTGGATTTTAATATTATTGTACAATTGAATTCTAAGTGCATTTTGTCGCCCTGCACTAATTAAGGTATGAATTCCTAAACTTGCACCATCTCGGACAATTTGCATAATTAGCATTTCAAAGCTTTCATAGAACTTCGCTTCTTTTACTGCATCATAATTGTCGATTGCAATAATAATATGTG
The DNA here is from genome assembly GCF_008274905.1 of Bacillus sp. JAS24-2. Lineage (NCBI taxonomy): Bacteria > Bacillati > Bacillota > Bacilli > Caryophanales > Bacillaceae > Bacillus > Bacillus sp. JAS24-2. The sequence goes on along the minus strand of NZ_CP031068.1, from coordinate 1,901,138 downwards.
GTATTTCTTTCCCACTTGCCTTTTCATACATTTCAATACTCGCAACGTCATATTCACTTAATAATCGTTTACGATTTTTCATTTCTTGAGTTAATCTTTCTACAAACTTTAAGCATTTTTCTGATTCGTCAATTGTAATCGTATCCGCTACATGAGGTAATCCTTTTAAAGGTAGAAGACCATTTGTTCCAAGGTCCACTAAATACACATGCAAATGCTCCGGACTATGCTGACGAGCTACATCCATAATGACTGATTGTAAGAATGTTGATTTTCCGTAGCCTGGGCTTGAGAAGATCGCTACGTGTCCGTCTTTACTAATATCTAGTGTTAATGGTGTTTGTGATTGTAATTCAGGCTGATCTAGTAGACCAATTGTTGCTTTTAATGGTTTCTTTTCTTTCGTCCATGCTTCTTTGAACTGAATAGCATGTAAGTCTTGTAAATATACGCTTTCTGGAAGTGGTGGTAACCACGGTCTAGCTAACGCTTCAATTTCATTTACTTCTGCGTAATCGTGAATGTAGTCAATAACAGCATCCAGTTCAGATGGTACGCTTATTACTTCTTTACTGCTACCAAGTCCACTTAAGTCTTCACTTAATATTTCATATTGTCCTAGATCATTTATTGCATAGATTGTTGCGTCTAAATGTTCTTTATCCTCTTTGTTTTCTACATAGTCTGCTCCGCTCCAGGCTGATTGGAATAGTTCATAAATTTCATTATTCCCAACTTGTAAGTAAGCACGTCCTGGTAATGTAATTTCAGCGGCATCTGGCGTTTTTAAGATTTCATTACTATCTGACGTATTTTGAACTTTTAGTGCTAGTTTGAATTTCGAGTTACTCCAAATTTGATCATCTACAACACCACTTGGTTTTTGCGTAGCTAATATTAAATGGATCCCAAGTGAACGACCGATACGCGCTGTTGAAACTAACTCTTTCATAAATTCTGGTTGTTCTGACTTCAATTCCGCGAATTCATCACTAATTAAAAATAGATGCGGCATCGGCTCACTTACTAAGCCTTCTTTATACAGTTTTTGATACTGATTAATATGGTTTACATCATTTTCACCAAATAATCGTTGTCTTTTCTGTAATTCAGCTTTAATTGATGCGAGCGCTCTCATACTTTGTGCTCCATCTAAGTTCGTAATTGTTCCTAATAAATGCGGTAAGTTTTTGAATAAATTCGCCATACCGCCGCCTTTATAGTCAATTAGTAAAAAGGCTACTTCGTACGGATGGAAATTAACTGCTAGAGATAAAATGTACGATTGTATAATTTCTGATTTACCTGAACCGGTTGTACCTGCTATTAATCCGTGTGGTCCGTGTGCTTTTTCGTGTAAGTTTAAGTTTACGATATCTTCTTTCCCACGTAATCCAAGTGGTACAGCTAAAGATTTATGCGCTGCATTTTTCTCCCAACGACTTGTGATATTCAGTTCTTTTACTTTTTCAACGCCGTACATTTCTAAAAATGTTACGCTTTCTGGAATACTATTTTTTAAGTTTTGCAAATGATTTAATGGTGCTAATGCCCGTGAAATATCTTCTAAATTGAACCCTTTCGGTACGTGATTTAGTTTAAATTGACGGTTAACAAGCTCTCCTTGCTCTAAGATGATGTTCCCTTGTTTTGCATCTCTTATATCTATTACCGTTTTCACATGCTCCGGTAAACTTTGCATAACATCTTGTACAAATACAAGTGATACACCTAATTGACTCGGATCATCATTAAAGAATTCCATAACAACATGGTCTAATATTAGTTTTTCATCTGTAATGAGAACGACATAGTGCGGTGCAAAGTACATTTTTTCATTAGTAGAACTTTTTTCATCTAGTTTTAATTTTCGTTCTTTCAATATTTGATACAAACTATTTAACACTTGATCACGGCTACGATCATGGTATACAAATCCACGTACATTTATATCGCGAACACTTCCATGAGGTAACCAGCGCATCCAATCCCATTTTTCTTTTTCTTCTTCCGGAAAAATAGTAATAAACTGCAAGTCATAATAACTATGGAATAAAGCCGTTTGTGCAACTAATAATTGTAATTGCTCTAACACTAAAGAGCGTTGGCCAATATAACCGACTGGTCCATTCATTAAATCTGTTACAACTGGTACATCTTCCAATGATAGATAACGCTGTCTTAGTTCACGTGCTATATCGATTAATTCATCTTTCGTTTGACTAAATTCTTCTTCATTAAATTGAATTTCAAAACTCGTATTAGCTTGTCCTGTTCCAACGCTAAATGTTAAGAAATCATGATGTAACATTGTTTTTTCATAAATTCTAGGATTTACTTGAACTGCCATATTACGTATTACTTCTACATTTGGATTGTGATAATGTAATGCGTGACGCTGTTTTTCACTTTCTGCATGTAAATCTTTCGTTTTTTGTTTTATATACTCTCTATAGCTTTTATCTCGTTCAACAATGTCGACTTTATATTGCTTCAAATTTTTAATATACGATGTGACAGAAACAATGATTGTTACTAATGTCATCGCAATCGATGCGATAATAAACATTCCATATTTCATGAAAATAGCAAGTAATACAGTTACGACAATCATGACAAGTGAAGGTGCAATGATTCTTGCTAAATGCTCCGTTGGTTTTGATGGCATACTTGAAGGCTTTGCAATTGTCATTTTCTCTTCTGGTTCACGGTAAATAATACGTGGTGAACGATGATAGTCTGGATAACCACTTTGATAATTCGTTTCTGATTCTACTAAAATAGGTAACGCAGATTTCACTTTATCTTCTGAAGAAAGTACTTGAATGTCTTCACTACCAATCTCCAATAAAATACCATCAAAATATAATACGTCTCCTGATTCCAACATAACGCTATCTTTTAACTTCGTATAATTATGAAATACATCCCCGCCATACACGTTCACTTTAAAAGAATCGTACAACGTTTCGCGAGATAGCATTAAATCTACACTAGTCCCGGTAATAGAAATATCATCGTAATCGTTTTGACTCACTGTAAGAGAATGTTTCGTTCCAATATCAAACACTTTAGTTGTGCCAACAATAGATATAAAGATTTTCAAGCTCACATCTCTTGTTTTCCCAATCTCAATTTCCTTATTGAATTCTATTAATTGATCCTGTACCATCCAAGCATTTACTTCATTATTCCACTTTAACTCTACTTCTTGTTCTAAACTTGGATTCGTAATATCATTTGTCCACTCTTTTCCAATCGACACTATTGATTGCTCATTTGGATGTAATGTGCACTTATATATTTTGTCTCCATAAGTCAATACTAATAGTTGCTCCATCCGTGTTCACTGCTCCTTTTCAACTGTCTCATCAATTGCTTACTCTTTTTTCTCTGTGTCCGACAAATTTTTATCGTTTGATGAATTGCCATATTTCTTTTTATATTCATCTAATTGTTGCTCATATGTTTTTAACTTTTGATCACGTTCTTCCCCTGATAAATCTGGATTATTTTTCAGTGATTCAATTTGTTTAACAAGGCCGTACATAATAAGCTGAGGATCATCAAGTGTCTTAGCTAAATCTAATGATTTATCAAAATTACCTTTTCCGTTATACATCCAATACAGCAAATACTTTTCATCACTTTTCAAACTAATATTTTTCATAATTGATTTCTTTTGAGCTTCACCTAGTTTTTCAGCTGTAATGTATGCAAATGCTAACTCATATTTAGATGCAATCGGTAATGATTCAAACTCCTCTTCATTCAATTGCGTAATGACTTTGTCATAATCAGTTGCTATAAAACTTGCATTTGCTTCTAACAATTTATTTTGGTAAGGAAATTTTATAAAAGTGAAATATATTAAAGGAGCAGCTAAAATAACTGTCGCCGCTATGAAGGAAAAAGCTAAGTATTTAAACGATTTATAGCTTTTTTTAGGTACTAACTGCATATTTTTTTCTGTTTTTGTTTGTTCCTTCTCAAAGCTGTCATCAAGAAACTGCAGTAATGCATCTAAGCTTTCCATTTGAGCAACGGTCTGTTCAAATGTTGTTTCTTTTGCATCTTTTAGTAACCCAGCATACAAATCATCAAAGTTATGTTTTTGGGAGAATAAAGCAATAATTAGACACTTATATTGTGTTAAAAATTGCTCTTCTAATAACGGGGTTGGCGGAACAATATCTCGAATTCCTCTATGTATAATACTTGGTATTAAATTAGCATTAAAAACTATATTGTCTGGATGTAAAAAGAACGTGATTCGTTTATTTAAATATTTACGAAACTGCGCAACATTCCGAAGTAGTCTTAATTTCTCATTTCTTCCAAAACGGCTAAGATCGTCCCACTTATATAATTTTTTATCTACTTGATATAGAAACGTAAACATATCATCCGTTTCTTCTATTGTTAATGGTACAAATTCAGATGATTCGCCCGTAATTATATCGAATTGACGGAAGTCTTTTATACGTGTTTGAGATTTGGTCATCTCCAATTTCCAATTTTCTTTTTCTATTTGAAATTGATAGTTCATTGCATCAATTTGAATTATTTTTTCCGTCATGTTTATCCTCTTCTCCTTTTCTTTATAACCCGTAATAACTTATTTTCAAATAACTAAAAGTAAAAAATATTCTTTATAAAACTTGCAAAATATCTCCATCTGTTATTTGGTGATCAATTAAACGATCATTATCTGTTAAAACAATTGACTTATTTTTCACTTTAATTACAAAATGTGAACCTTCATGATTATCAATCTTTAGCGTATCTAATAAGTTTTTTAATAAATATTTAATAGATTGATGATTCGGAATACGCAAATCATATGTATTTCCATTCCATTTACTAAAATCTACTGTCACATTGATATGTGTTTGTATTGCCATCGCTTTACCTCCAACTTTTACGAAGAACTGTATAAATACCGATGCAAATAAGTAGAATGCCGCCGCCAAATAATAATATTATTGTTATACTAATTGGCTCTTCATTCATTGTTTCATTACTCGCTACTTCATCTGCACTTTTTCTGACAATGTATTCACTGCTAAACAAACTATTTTTCGTATCTTTAACACTATTATTCTCTTTTGTTTTTGTAAAAAGAGAATCTCGCAAAGCTTCCATATCTTTTTGTTCTTTCTTTTTCTTTTTCTCAATTTCTTCCTCAATATCTTTGTTAAATAACTCAATCGATGCTTTATCTAATTCTGTTTCTTTATGTTCCTTTTTATTTTTTTCTTGGTCGCTTTCTTCAAGTCGATCCACTTTAAACTTAATCTTCCCATCATCACCAAGATAACTGTCAGCCGCGCTCCTTATCGGTAGCGCGACAAACAGTAAAAGGATAGAGAGAAATGATAACTTAGCCACTATGCTCCATTGTTTGATCATTTACTTCTTTTTCCTCCCATTTCTTATGCCATACAAATAGATTACTAACCAATCCAATAATGGCAATTACAAACAATACGACAAAAATAACTTTCCCAGTATCTTTACCACTAATAAAATCATTTAGAAAACTTTCTATATACTGAAGCGGTGAGAATTGACGTATCTTTCCGACAGACGACATTTGATCTACTTTACTTCCAACTGCCTCAGTTAAAAATAGGTACATGCTTAAAAATACTAATAGTATAAACATTCCTACCATTTTTATTTGTCGTAATAAGTAGGTTGAGACCAATACAAACGCCATCATAATAAATGTGATGAACGCAATCCATAGTAAACTTTGATCCTGACCGAACTTTAAAAGACGCCCAGAAATGATACCTATACTAATCCCTTCCACAATTGATATACCGAAAGCTACTACTGTAGTTGGTACATTCATATCAATTAATGAGAATTTCTCTTCAAAATGATCTGATTGCATTCGTTTCTTTTCTTGATTCGCAATTGCGTATGCTGTAAATAATGCAACAATGAAACAAGTTAATACAATTAAGTACGGTGTAAAAGCATTTCCTGCTACAATTACTCCATCATTTTGCTTTTGAACTGGACTAGCTAAAAAGTTATATAGCATCTCATTTTGACGATCTCCAATACGGCTATTCGCTAAAATTTTCGTAAAGTTTTTGGAGAATGATTTATCATCTTCCATTTTCTTCGTAAAGTCATTTAATAATAGATCAGCTTTTGAAACAATTGTCGTTCCGCTGTCTTGAATTTCTTTTGCTTGTCCATTAATTTGATCAAATGTTTTATATACATCGTCTGAAGTTGCTAAACTATGCTTCGAACTTTCGACCAATGACTGACTTTGCATCATTAATGATTTAATACCAGAATCTAACGATAAAATAGCTGTTTGCTCACCAGCATGATTTGTTGTTAATACTTGCTGCTCTTCAACTAGCTTTAAGCTATTCTCACGCCATTTCGCTAAACCTTTTAAATACTCTCCTAAATTTTCATTCATACTAGTTGCTTGTTGCGTCGTTCCATTTAATTTCTCCGCTAGTAGCATAGAATTTTGATCCGCACTAGTAATAGATTGTTGATAAGAGTTTATTTTTTGTTTTAAACCTGACATATCTTGCTTTATTTCTGTAGTAATACTTGATGAAACAAGATTTGAAATTAAATCAATTAAACTTTGTTTATTTAATACGTAGTACAAAGATTGATCCGTCGCAATTGCATCTAAACTTCCCTCTTCTAACTTAGGACCTACATCTTTCGTTCTTAAATCAATCCCATAATACATTTCGTAAAGGCTCATTAAACCTTGATAACTTTCGACTGTATCTACTGCTTCTTTTATTAATACACTAGATATATTTTTTGTTAATACTTCTGCTTTTTGATGTACTACTTGATTCGTTGTACTTTCAGTAACTTTACCGTTATCTGTTCCCGTTTCGCCTCCTGGATTTCCTCCGGTCCCGTTGTCTGTTCCCGTTCCGCCTCCTGGGTTTCCTCCGGTTCCGTTGTCTGTTCCCGTTCCGCCTCCTGGGTTTCCTCCGGTTCCGTTGTCTGTTCCCGTTCCGCCTCCTGGGTTTCCTCCGGTTCCGTTATCTTTCCCTGTTCCGCCTCCTTGGCTTCCTTCATTATTGCCTGTTGTGTTTTCCATTTTTTTGATAATAGGCGTTTTAGCATTGTGTACTAACGGCATTATGCCATACTGTGATTTATGAACCACATTTTCCACCTTGCTATTTTCCGTTTGTGTTCCTTTATCTTCTTTGTTAGGTTTTTCTTTTTCAGGACTAGTTTCTTTTTTATGAGTCCCACTCAATTCCCACTGCCACATTACAGGAGAGAAAACATCTATATTGATGTTTGGATCTTTTAACTTCACATGCAGATCAATCTTTATATCCCCTTCATTACGAGGAGCTATTGTAATTTCTCCTGCTTCGCTTTGAAGAAAATCACTTGTACGATCCTCACCATCAATATGTAAGAATCCTGTACTTCCATCTAGTTTAAATTCTTCTGGAATCTTTATCTTCAAAATTTGCGGAGATTCCATTTTAATTACTTTCGCAGTATCACTAAATGTAATTCCCTCTGTATAAAGTCTATCCTTTACTTCTTTAATAGCGTTTCCTAAAGATATTTTATTTACAGGATCATAATAAAAATTATTTTCTTTATTATATTTTTTTGTAAATTGAATTACATTTTGCAGTTGTAATTTCGTTGTATCTGGCAAATCACTTTGACCGATTTCTTCCATGTTTAAACTAGGTAATTTCGCAATTAAATTCTCGATTTGTTTCTTTATTCGAGCATCTGGTTGTTTCATTAATGTATTTATGAAGATTTCTTGCTTTCCATCATTCGACATAGATTGCTTTAACTTCTTAATTACCGTCTCTTGAATATCACTTTCTAACTTTCCTGCAAGTTCTGTATCATATTCAGACACTTGTTTTTTTACATCTGCTAAATATTTTTGAATCGCTGCAGCATCAGTTAAAATATTCGGTTCTTTCTCTGAAAACGTAAATTGATTTGAAATAATTTTATTAGCGGATTCCAATGCACTTAATTGCTTTAAAGCATCGCCTGTATTCATATCATTCATATATTGATTGAATTGATTTGTGAAATTATTCGCTAACAAATTGTTATCAGTTTGCATTTTTTGAAAGTTATTAAAACCATCTAAATACGTACTGTTAGATTTATTCCCTTCATCTAACGCTTGACCGAAACCTTTTAAAACATCCTGAAATCCTTTGAAACTATTAACAGAAACACCTGTATAATCCTGTACTGTTTTAAATTGATTTGTGTAATTTGCTAACGGACTATGTATATCTTTTTTATACATAGTTGTTTGAACGTTTCCTTTTTCAATTATTTTACCTATATTATCTTGTGCACCTTGTAGCTTACCGATAATACTCGCAAAATAAACGTCAATTATTTGCTTATTGAAATCTTCTAAAATAACAGAAGCTGTATTTTCTGCCTCAGCTTTCAAATCCTTATTCCCAGTTGCATTTACTTTGTAGTTTAACGTTAATTTCTCTGGAATCTCTGAATCAATCGCAACTGCCTTCCTAGAAAAATCATTTGGAATAACAATCATCATATTGTAATTATTATTTTTTAATCCATTTTCCGCTACCCCGCGACTAACTACGTACCATTCTTGTTTCGTATTTTTATTTACATTTTTAACAAATTGATCTCCAAACGCTATTTTATTGCCCTCAAATACAGTGCCCTGATCTTCATTTACCAACGCAACTGTCATTTTTGGTGTAGTATTCTCATTAGCTTTCTTAACATTTTGATTTAATGCTAAATAGGAGACCCCTGTCGATAGTACAAGAGCTAAAATAATAAACAACAAGATGCTCCATTTGAACTTTTTCACTACTTATCACTCCTGCGACTGCGAGTCTATCTAATGAAAGACTTCGTATCTTACTCTAGTTTTAAAGTAATTTAGCCATACAACGTATGGTTGCATGGCTAAATTATATATTTCTTTTTATCTGTCTTATTGTAGACCGAAATTACGAGAAAGATCTTCGTCATGTCTAGCAACAGCTTCTGCAGTTTTATTAAGCTGCATATTAATTTCTTGTAATAGCTGTGCGAAGTTTTGTACTTTTGGCTTTAATTGATTGAACTGTTGGTCAAAACCTTCGAAAGCACGACCTTCCCATTCTCCTCTTAATTCATTTTGTAAGTTTTGTAGTTGACGTAAAATGTCCTCAATTTGATTTGCACCTTGTCCATATCGAGTCGCTTTCGATTTAAGCTCCTCTGGTGACATACGAATTTGTCCTGCCATTATTAAATCCCCCTTAAAATTAAAAAATAGTAAAATTAACCAATAATCAATTCTACAAATTGATTATATCAATAATTTAAAAATTTCTAAACAAAAAAATGATATTTTTCCAAAATTTCTCTTTTACTATAATAACGATATATTGTATAATACTAATTTACTTGTTTTTTAAGCACACTCTATAAATCGACTATAAAATAAAGGCAAACCATCTATTTTATACTTTATCGCTTTAAATTCCAGCGATAAAGTAGCCACTAAATCATTGTTTTCTCCCATTCAGAATATAATACTCACTTCAAAGTCATAATTACCTGCCTTTCAACAAACCCAAACTCTTCGTACATCTCTTTTGCAAAATTCCCAGCAAATACATTCAACCGAATTTCTAAATACTTCTCCTTTAATTCCTTAATACCAGCTTCCATCAGTTCTCGCGATAATCCTCTCCCGCGATATTCTGGGAAAACGTACAATTCATATATAAATCCAAGTTTTTCACGAGAAAAATAGTCTGTATTTTCCCCTATTAATATCCATCCCATTACTTTATTTTTTTCTTTAACGATTAAATAGTATGCTCCTTTTTCTACAATCGGCTTTGTAATTTCAATCGCTTTCTCGGTACTTAATTGACAATTGCCTCTCGTCCCTTCAAAAAGCGATTGAGCCGCACATTTTAATATTTCATTGGTATCTTCTTGATTCGCCTTAATTATCATTTTTACAACTCCCCTTGAATAATAGGCATTACTATCGCTTGTTCAAGATTCTCCGCTTCCATAACAATTGCTGTTAATCCGTGTTCTGTACTTGTTTCATGGAGCTCTCCCTTTTCCCAAAACACAGCTTGTCCCGCCTCTATCTTTATCTTTTCTTTATTTACCCCACATACATATCCAGCTCCTTCCACAATAAGAAGCAGTTGAGATACAACTGCTTCATGATTACCGATGATTCCATTCTCGTGTAAATGCATAGCACCGATATGTATATTTCCTCGATGGTTTACTATTTTCGACATGATGAAATTAGATTGAAATACTGATAGGTGCTTTCCTACTTTTTCACTAAAATCAAAAATTTTCATTACTAGTTCTCCTTATACGTATAAAACCATCCTTACTGTCTGCATCATATGTCCTTCAAAGTCTTCTTCAAATTGCTCTAATTCAGCAAAACCTTTCGCTTCATAAAAGCGTTTTCCTTTTTCATTTGCTGCTTCTACATGTATGTACAATTTCCGTATCCCATTTAATGCTTTAATTCCTTTTTGTAATAAAGCACTTCCGATCCCTTTTCCTTGCTGATCTGGTAACAAATAAATCGCACCTAATTCCGCTTCATTTTGTAGTCTAACAGGTGAAAAGTTCGCAAACCCTATTACTTCTCCTTCTTCTTCCGCAACGAATAAATGCGTATTTTTAAGACGATATTTCATTTTTTCATCAGAATATGCCTCGTCTAAAAAACTGTCTTGAATTTCTCTTGGAATAATGCCTTCATATGTATCATGCCAAGCTATTTTTGCTACTGATTGTACAGCATGAATGTCTTCTTGCTTCATTTCTCTAATTATATATGTCATCTCGATGTCTCCATTCTCTTTAAATTATATTCTGCTAATATACTAGAAGAAACGGCAAAACCATTTTCATAATTCACCTTAATTAATTTTAATTTCTCAATTGAAGCTGTTGCAAAATCAAACTTTCCATAAATATATTCCATTACACTTAAAAACTGCTTTGTATGTAATCTATTTGCAATTGTACAATGCGGAACCCATTTTCCCGGTACGTAATATGAATTTGGGTTGTCATGAAAAGTTTTAAAATAATCATGATAAGAATAATGAAGTTTTAACAATTCATCGGTAACGGTCGGCGCTAGAAAGACCGTTCCATTAGTAGGAAAAATTCCAACAGAAAGAAAAGTTACTGCGTCCATATTTTCTTGAATAGCTACAAACTCCCCTAGTTTCTCAGTATACAAATGAACATCTAACTCATTATAATCCGCAATCGTTATATGAGGTTCTACTCCAGCTAGTTGATTTGTTCCAATTACATTTGTTAATTCATTTTGCAGTTCTGTAATTTTATTAGTAAACACACGATCAAATGTAGCAATAATAGCGTACAATCTTTCTCACCCCTTCGTTACACATAGCGCTTCCCATTCTTCACGAATCATGCCCATTCGAATAGAATCATAGTATGTTCCGTTATAATAACGACACTTTCGCATTCTACCTTCTAAGCTCATTCCTATTTTCTCCGCTACTTTCATCATTCGTTCATTACCAGACCAAGTCGTGAGCCCTACTCTACCAATTTCCATCTTTTCAAATAATAAATCTCGATATAACGTTAACGCTTCTGTACCGTAGCCACCATTCCAGTAAGTTGGATTATAAATAACAATTCCCATCTCCAACCAACGCGTCGGTTTATGCTCCCAATAAAATCCGACCGTCCCTATAATTTGACCGTTATTTTCTATAATTAAATTTGACAGTGGTTCTTCTTGCAAACGAGTTTGCATCTTTTCCTTATAGGATGAGTATTCTTGCATTGAAAACGGAAAATACGGTGCATCCCATTTTTTCCATTCTGGATTTTCTTCTTTAAACACGAGATTCCATAATGTTTTTATATCTGATTCTTCAATTGTACGAATTGTTACTTTATCCCCTTTTACTATTACGCTATTCATAATTTCCTCCTACACTCCTCTTTATTTCATATATAATTATAATATTTTTTCTGAAAAATCAAAACAAATATCATTTATTATATTGTATAATTTTGTTATAAGGTACGAATTATTCATGTAGAAAGCTGGTGATTCAATGAATAAACGATTTAGTATTGCTTTATTTCTTACTATTGTTACGACAAATATTATTCTCTATTTCTTCTTACCATTAAGTATTGTTACGAAATGGAACTTTAATGGAACGCCTACATCAACAATGGATAAAAGCACTTTTGTAATCGTAAATATAATTATATGTTCCTTCTTATTCTTTGTATTTTTAGCTTTATCTAAAGCAGCGAGTAACCAAAAATTTCTCCATTGGATCGGCAACACAATGTTACTATTCTTATTTTTTGTCGATATTGTCATCGCCCTCATCGCTCTTGGCTTTTCACTTCCTCTTGATCATTTCATATTTTTAGCATTAGGGCTTTTATTTATATTAATAGGTTATTTCAGTTCCAAAATTGATACGACTAAATCAACCGTTTCATTAGAATGGAATGATAAGCACCTTGAAAAAAGAGCTTCAAATATTAGTAGTATTTCAATGATGATAGCAGGTATTTTTTTAGCGATACTTCCTTTTATCGTTTCTGCTCCCTATAGAGGTTATGCTATACTAGCAATTCTTTTAGGAATGACGCTTATCATTCTGCCGAGTACGATTTATTTACTTATTAAAGACAGCAAGCAATCTACTCCTATTTCAGCTTAATGTTTTATTTTTCACTTTTTCTATCTCAACTAAAATCCCTTTCTCTATCCAACCCTCTACGCCATCTTTTTTAATTAAATCATATCCTGAACAGCTATCATCAATGAGAGAAACGATATCTCCCTTCCTAACGCTTATTTGCGCACAAGAAATATCGGTTTTCACTGTATATTCACCTGACTTAAGTTGTTTCATATATTCATTTTTTACAGTGAGCACATTATTCGTTTCCTTTTGTTTACATACGGTGTAATCTTGCATCTTCTCGATAGGCTCTATGTAATAATACGGATATGTCACTCCGCCCTGCATTTCTGAATTCGCATTAAAATCCGCTATTACTTCGTACTCTGGAAAATAGTCTACATATGTATAAGAAAACGTATCGCCCGTTTGTTTCCTCTGAATAATAAATACGTTTAATTGCCCTGCTTCTTTAATTGCATTTCCTCCATCAATTGCAATAATTTTTTTCTCCTTATCAATAACTGGATTATTAGACGGTGCTTCTTCAGAATAGTTCACGACAGGCCAATGACCGACTATTACATACTTATTTGCTTTATGTGATTGATTGAAAAACTCCGGCATTGCTATCGCATTTTTGCGCTCAGTTTCTTTCCAATCTACTCTATCTTCTAGACCGGCATGCACAAAAATATAATCTTCTGTTTCAATCGCTGTTGGCAACTCTGTTAGCCAATATAGTTCTTGTGAAAATTCACTTAACAATGCTTCTTTCACTTCACGAATTGAAGTGCCCTCATGAACTGAAAAACCCAATTGCTCTAGCCATTCATTAAAAATTGAATGCTTCCTCGTACATAAATAATTAATAAGACCAGGATTTTCATTTAGAAGAGCATCAACTAAAACTTCACAATTCCCTTCAACAACGTGAACCTTTGAATTGTTCTTTACAAGATTCATAACGTAGTTTACTACGCCTACGCTATCTCGTCCTTTCTCGCAAAGATCTCCATTAATAATTAAATAATCTTCATCTTTAAAGTTAACTTTATGTAGTGCTTCTTTTAAAAGATTTAATTCTCCATGAATATCAGATATGACAATAACTCTAGCATCATTAGGGATTGATAGTTTCTTTATTTTTTTCAAGTATAAGCGCTCCAATCATCCTCTTTATTAAATTAAAACAATTCGACAAAATACACTATATAACCTTTTCAAATACATATACCATAACTTACAACCTATTTACGGTTCAATAATAACTTAAAAAATAAGAAGAAGCTGTTCCCAACTTTTGCGGGACAACTTCTTCTTATTTTTTATAATTCTTTATGAAAAGAATAACTCACCTTATCATACCCTTCTCTTTCATAAAAACGATGAGCATCAATTCTTGAAAATGCTGACGTGAGGACAATAGACTCACATTCGTTTTCCTTTCCCCAGTTCTCTATATACGAAAGTAATACTTTCCCATGTCCTTTTGAACGATGTGCTTCTGCTGTTACAAGGTCATATACGAAAACGTGTTTCTTATTATAAAAGTTCGTACAAATCGCTACACCTGCAAGGCTAACAACTTCACCATTCTCATTACGCAGCGAAAATAGTTTATAATTTTCTTCTTTCATATTTCGAAATAAAGAGCTTGTTTCCTCTTTTGAAAGTTTCGTTCTTAATTGCTGTAAAACAGGTAATACTTCATGTAATTGCTCTTCTGTTACTACTTCTTTAACATTCATTTTTAACTCTCCCTTAACTATTTAAATAATTTTCTAAATGTTATATCATTATTATAGAAAGTAACTGCCCTTTACTTAAGTGGCAGTTTAAGTGTTTTTTATAAGGCCAGTTTTAAAGGAGAGTTTTATATGGATTTTACTATCCCATTGCAATTACAAAGTAACACACCTATTTACTTGCAAATTTACGAATATATAAAAGCTGAAATTATACAAGGGACTATTCCTGTTGGCACACGTCTACCCTCACACAGAAATTTAGCATCACAACTTAATATTAGCCGCATTACTGTTGAATCAGCTTATCAACAATTATTAGCTGAAGGTTATGCAGAAAGTAAACCGAAACGTGGTATTTTTGTAGCAAATTTCGATATTGACGTTATCCCAAATAAAAAACGAAATGCAGAAAAGAAGACGAGCAATTTGATAGACGAAAAATTTGAATATGATTGTAGCCAAGGACTTATTGATCAAAATGCATTTCCGATTACAAATTGGAAACGAGCATTACAAGAATCCATACTTACATACGAAAATGCACTATTTGCCAAAGAAGACCCTCAAGGTGAATTCGCTCTTCGAGAGCATATATCAACATATTTATATCATTCTCGCGGTGTCCATTCTTCACCTGATCAAATTGTGATTGGCGCCGGAACGCAGCCACTTCTCTGGCTACTACTTCAACTGCTTGGCCCTACAAAAGAATACGGCATTGAAAACCCTGGATTTCACCGTATACACGCAATCATTAAAAGCTGTGATAGACAAATTCATCCCATACCATTGGATGAAAAAGGGATTGATATTTCTAGTTTATACAATACAAATTCCAATGTCGCATACGTTACACCATCACACCAATTTCCACTCGGGATTATTATGCCTTTATCTAGAAGATTAGAATTGTTAAAGTGGGCTAATGATTGCAGCGGATACATTATTGAAGATGACTATGACGGAGAGTTTCGCTACGCTGGTAAGCCGATTCCTTCTTTACAAAGTCTTGATTCAAATGAACGCGTTATTTATATGGGGACTTTCTCAAAATCTTTTTTACCTTCTTTACGAATGGGATATGTTGTTTTACCACCACACCTTTTAAAAACATATCAAGAACTGCATGGAATTTTCAAACAAACAGTCGCTACAATACAACAACTTGCTTTTGCTAACTTTATACAAAGCGGGAATTGGGAACGTCACCTTAATCGGAGTCGTACACTATATAAAAGAAAACATCATGCGTTAGTAAAATCCATTATGAAAGAAATGGGGGCTAATGTTCAAATTCTTGGCGAACAGTCCGGACTTCATATTGTTTTATGTGTCCATAACAGTATGAATGAAAATGAACTGATTGAATCCGCTAAAAAACAAAGCGTTAAATTATACCCACTTTCTCCATATGATTTCGTGAATGATTTACGTAAGGAATCATACGTATTACTCGGCTTTGGTAGTATTCCAGAAAATAAAATTGAAACGTTGGCTACATTATTAAAAGACGCTTGGTTTCCTAGTTGCAAGGAAACTTTTTAACAGTGGATTTAACTTGTAACATGTTAACAATTCAACAAAATAAAAAAGAAGGCTGTTCCAAAATAACTTTTTGGACAGCCTTCTTCTAGTTATTCACCTGACCTAGCTTTCCTTCCCGGACGTTTCACACCAGTCGTTTCTGTTGAATAGGAAGCTTCGATTATAGCGGCTGGATCTACAGAGAGAACGAGATCTTTCATTTTCGGATAAATGAATCGGTTTGTAATGCAATAAATGATTCTCTTATGCTCCCCTAAAAAACCACCTTCTCCATGTAGATACGTAACAGATAGTTGCAATTCTTTCATAAGTAAATCGCCTATTTCTTTATTCTTACCAGAAATAATCATAACGCTCTTACCTTGATTAATACCATCTAATATAAAATCAATCATCTTCGTAACAATATAGAAAATTGCTAATGAGAACATCGCTTGTTCGATTGAAAATAAAATGGCAACAAAGATGAAAATAACTGCATTTACTGCAAGTAAAAATGTACTAATCGGTACATTAAAGTGTTTATTCATCCAAACTGCTAACATTTCCGAACCGTCAATTGCTCCACCCATTTTAACAACAATCCCAACACCAATTCCAAACAGTACTCCACCATAAAGTACAATTAATAACTCAGAAGTCGTAATTGCTGGAAATGGTTTTAAATAAATTAATCCGAGTGTTGTAACTACATTCGCATAAGATGTACGGATAAAAAATTTCTTTCCCATTACTTTTGCAGTAAATAATAAAATTGGGATATTAATTCCTAAGAACACACCATAAAGCGGCAATCCTGCGACTTTATTTGCCATAATAGCAATAGCCGTTACCCCGCCATCTACTAATCCATTAGGTGCTAAAATAAGCTCTAATGAACCTGCTACTATAATTGAGCCAATTGTTAATAATACGTATTCAAATACTTTCTTCATTCATTACCCCCAAAACTTATATATTTTCTTAGTATTATTTTAACGTAATTTTACTACTAATTCAAAGGTATCGATTTATATACACAAAAGTTTCTCCTTTATCGCTATTTTTATGTAACACATGTAACGCGTAATACTAAAAACACACTTACAAATTAAAAGTAAGTGTGTTTTTAACATCTATTTAATCTTTACGTACGGCTTCATTTTTAATTTGAATATTTCCTCAACTGCCCTTTGATATCCACCGGCATTTCTAAGCGACTCTCCCACTTTACGACTATTCTCCTTAAACGTCACATCCTCCATTACTTTCTTTACAGTCTCACGTAACAATTCAGAAGTTAACTCGTTGCGATTAAGTCTTATTCCTGCCCCTACTTCAGTCAATCGTTTTGCAACGAATGGCTGATCTCCTGTTACCGGAATTACAACTAATGGAACACCGTAATATAACGCTTCACTCGAACTATTCATACCACCATGTGTCACGAATACGTCAGCATGCTGTAAAACTTCTAATTGCGGGACATAATTATACAACTTAAAGTTTTTCGGGATATTTTCAAATTGACTTATATTTATCTTCTTACCAACGACTAATACGACTGTCGCATCAACATCTTTAAACGCTTCAAAACATTTTTCATACAAAGCAGGTTGTTCATTAAAAACTGTTCCCATAGAAATGAAAATCACTTTTTCATTTTTTAAATCTTCGGTAGGAAAACTCCCCACTTCTTTTCGAGTAGCAATTGATGGACCTACAAATTTATACGATTCATCAAATACCTCTGAACGTGGCTGATATTCTTTTGAAGTATATACAATCGTAATATCACCAGGATGGTTCATAATATCATACATACTATTACATTTCATTCCATACTGCTTATTCCATCTTTCCATTCCCGCTAAACAAGATTGATATAATGGATCCATTTCATCTACTTGTCTCGCTTCTTGCTCATCATGAAAATTAATGTACTGATTAACAGCAAACGTTGTACAGGATGAAACGCTTGGTAATTGTAAAATATTCGCTATAATACGTCCTACTGGAAAATGATTATCATATATTAAATAATCATATTTTTCCCCTTTTGTTTCTTCTACAATTTGAGTAACAATACGCTCTGATGCTTCAATCATATGAGATAGCATCGTCAAAGGGCTCCCACCTTCATTTACTCGTTCCATAATATTAATTTGAGAGAGAAAATTCTCAAACACTCGGAATTCCGCACCTGTTGCTTCAACCTTCTTTCTATAATCTTCAATACAATAAGAAACAACTGTTTCCCCTCGCTGAATTAACTCACTTACAACAGCTAAAGTCGGATTAATATGACCTTCCCCAGGAAAATTTATTACGAGTACATTTGCCATAACATTCTCTCCTATCCAATTAATATAATAAAATTAACAATTAATTATATTAATTAATTTAAGTCTATTATAAATGAATGCATTCTACTTCTTCATGCTTTTCTCTTCATTTTATTATTGAGAAATATTTTCTATAGTCTACATTATTGTGATTCACAATCTTATAAATGAATGCTTAATTTTACTTTTACTCTTCATAGATTTAAAGATACCAGTCTTACATTCAAGTATTACCACCATTATTTTTAGACAATTCATACAAAAATAGAGAAATATAATATTTTTAATGAATTTTCACTATAAATGTAAGTATGCTTTCAATCTTTTTATCTTTATCCTCATAACACATCATCTGTTATATAATGAATTTATGGAATTTACAGAAAAAGGAGTCTTTTCATGTTACAACAACTATTCAATTCACCTATTCTATCCGTTCAAGCCTTGCACCCAGGTTATGAAGATCATGCAAGTGATGTTTTTCTCGTTCAAACAGAAGATACAGAAGTTATCGTTCGTGCTTCTAAAATGAATGAAGAACCAAATAATGATTTTTGGTGGGGATGTAAAAATCTATTTGGAATTGATCCAAGGAACGTCCATCATTTAGAAACTGTACATACATTGCTGCAAGAACATACGAATCTTCCTATCCCAACAATATTAGAAAAACATGTTTTAAATAGCCGTGAATTTGTGGTGGTCGAAAAGTTAGTAGGTAACACAGTTCAATCTTTTATCGAGCAACCAGATTCTATTTTATTCAGCCTAGGAAAAGGACTTGCAGAAATACATAAATTTAAAGCCGATTTCATAGGAAATCCGTCAGGCACGTTCCAAGTTCCACTAGATGAATTCCAATCACATATTTTAAACGTGAGTAAAGAGCTTGCGAATATGTTTTATTCCAATGATGAAAGCATAAAAAATGCATTCCCTACCTTTGAATCACAACTTTCTTCCCTGTCCGTACCAAAGGAATCTACACTCGTCTTAATTGATATGGATCCTACTCAATTTTTATCTGACGGTACAACTATTACGGGTTTAGTAGATAGTGAAGCTTACGCTGTTGCTCCGCGAGAACTTGATTTTATCGGACTAGAATATGTACTTACCGAAAAAGAAGCACATGCCTTTAAAAGTGGTTACGAAACAATTATGTCTATTCCTCAATTAGAAGAATATAGACAGCCTTATCGTTATTTATACCGACTGTTATCTGTGCAAGGTAATGTGGAATTAAAGAAATGGTTAAGTCACCCATCCTATTTTTAAATACAAATGAGAGGGAGTATACAATGGATATTCAGAAAAAGCGTTATGTAACAGAAAGTGAAATACAGCAAATGAAGGATTTGGCTTATATTTGTGGGCAACAAGACAATCTTGATTACTCTTCAGATTTACATATCAACTTTTTAAAAAATCGAAATGAAGATTATATAAACGATTTTCTTCTTTATAACGGTACTCAATTAATTGGCGCTTTAAATATGTATGATTTCGAAAGACCAACAAAGCTTGAACTAATAGGCTTTGTACATCCTCATTTTAGAAAACAACGTTTCGGAACTATCCTTTTACAAACTGCAATGAAAGAAATACAAAATAGAGAGACAGATGAAGCTCTTCTTATTATTAATGGGGATTCTATTTCTGGGAATGAATTTGTAAAACATATGAAGTTACCATATTTATATAGTGAATATAGTATGGAGTTCAAAACAAACGAAATTCAAAAAACAACAGATAATAATATACAGCTTACTCTTGCACCTTCAGAATCACTTCTTGATCTTATTGAAATTTCTAGTAAAGCTTTTGGTGATTCAGTAGAAAATACGGCTACATGGTTACAAAAAATGATGAATTCATCTTCCCATCAAGTTTACAGTGCCCTTATTGCTGGAAAAGTGATAGGAACAATTACAGTTTCTAAACAAGAGCAATCTACTACACTATCAGGATTCGCCGTTCATCCTTCTTATCAAGGTAAAGGATACGGAAAAGATATTCTTTGTAATATAGTACATACTCTTATTACAGAAGGAGTTTCAACAATTGAGTTAGACGTCGAAACGAAAAATATCCACGCTTTAAAACTATATACACAATGTGGTTTTGAAATTAACACGAGGCATGACTATTATAATTTAATTAATTTTTAGGTGAATACATATGTTAAAAAAACAATTTATTCTAATTATGATATTTTAGCAGACATCTATAATAAACATTGGGGACATTTTGTTGAATACTCCTATCCAGCCTCGTTTTACAAGATGCTCTTCCCTACTCTCGTATATTAGATCTTTGTTGCGGGACTGGTCATCTCTGCCGGTGATAGTTTAATTTAGTTGAACTAAAAAGTGTGTTTCGCAAAGTTTACTCCGTATTACATAACGAGGGTATATTCGCATTTGATATGAATAAAAAAACTGAATCGAAATGATTCAGTTTTTTCTTAATATATTTACAACTGCAGTTGTTTCGTCATTTTCTTTATAGACACGCGGAATTCTTCTATCTAGCATACATGTAACTTCATAGTTTATTGTACCTAACATATCCGCTATTTCTTCTACTGCGATATTTTCTTCACCTTGTTTACCGTAGAATACTACTTCGTCTCCTACTTGTACTGGCATCGCTTTTGAAACATCCAACATTAACTGATCCATACAAACACGGCCAATAACAGGTACTCGAACCCCATTAATTAACGCATAGCCTTTATTAGATAATTGACGATTATAACCATCAGCATAACCAATTGGTACAGTCGCAATCCATTCTTCACCAGTTGTTACATACGTATTCCCATAACTTACACCACGATTCTTCTTCGCATGTTTAATATGAGCTACTTTTGATTTTAACGACAACGCAGGCTGTAAAGAAACGACTGAATGATCCACTTCTTTTGATGGATACATACCGTACACTCCTATTCCAACGCGTACCATATTTTGAAATGTGTTACTTAATTCCATTGATCCCGCACTATTTGAACTATGAATATATGGTATTTGAATTCCTAATTCTTTCGCTGTATTAACAGCTTTTTCAAATAAACTTGTTTGCATATTCGTATATGATTTATCGATTTCATCTGCCGTAGAGTAATGCGTAAACATCCCTACTACCTCTACATACTCCATACGGTTTAATTCTTCTAAAAATGGTTTAACTTCTTCTTCTTGTAAACCGATACGACTCATTCCTGTATCAATTTTCACTTGAATTTGTACTTTCTTTTGAAGACGGTTTGCAATTTCATTTATACCATGTAAATCTTCTACTCTATAAACAGTCATCATAACGTCATATTGAATTACATCTTCTACAGCCGCTACTGGTGTGTATCCTAAAATTAAAATTGGTACAGTAATTCCTGCTTCTCTTAATTCTATTGCTTCATCTACAAATGCAACTGCAAGTTGATGTATTCCCGCTTCAATTGCAGCTTTGGCAACTTCAACTGCCCCATGGCCATACCCATTCGCTTTTACAGCAGCCATCATCTTAATTTCTTCATCATTTACATGTTTTTTAAATTCTTTTACATTATGTTTTACAGCATTTAAGTCAATTTCTACAATTGTATCTCTTCCATATTTCAAACTCATTGGTCTAACTCCTAACTCAATAATTGCATTCCATTCTATTTCACGTTTCATATGACCTTTTACAATATAATACTTTTCATTATGCTAGTCAAACTACTAGAATTTTCGGAATTTTGAGTATGATATAATATCCTCAAGAAACTATTATATACGGAGACGAGGAGAATTACAATGTTTGTTCAATCTGCATTGCATCAACTAAAAGTTGCTATTGATACTTCTATTTATATGCTTAACCAATATAGTGAAAACGATTTAAAAATACAACCGATTCACTCAAAACGATCATTATTTGAAATGTGTGCACATCTTTCTCTTATTTGTCATGCTGATTTACTCATTTTAAATGGTATTTCAGAAAAAGAATTACATACCTTTTATATAGAACATACGCCCGTAACAGTTGCTCACATGCAACAAACGATGATTGAAGGATACAACCTTCTCTCTAAAACATTTCTTTCCTACTCCCAAATAGAATTAGCAGAAGTTATGACTGCCTATTGGGGGATTTCTTATTCGCGCTTTGAATGGTTACTTGAAATCGTTGCACACTTTTATCATCATCGTGGACAAATTCATATTTTATTATGCGAGCATATGAAAGATCCTCGCATTCCTTTATTTGAGTGATTTTCCACTCATTCATTAATTATAAATAGAGAAGCTACAAAACCAATAAAAAGTATCATTCCTAATAAAATAAATGTTTGAGCATAACCTCCTATTTTCATAAGATAAATAGAAATGATAGGTCCTATACTAGTACCTAAAAATAAAATAAAAGTATATTCCCCTTGCTTTCCCTCCTAATTGACCTACAAGAGAAACTAAAGACGGAACGGATATAGCAATACCTATTACAAAACAGACACTCATCATTACAAGTAGAGATAGATCCGAAACAAAGCCCATTGAACTTAGACTAAAAATAGCAATCAACAATCCTCCTTGAAGAACCTTTCTTACTTCAAACCTCTTTGTTAAACGACCTGCAAGTGGTGACAGCAACATACCAAACAGCCCTGCTAAGCGAAAATAAAGGATTTGTTCTGCAGTTAAATTGTAAGTAGGAGAGCTCAAATAATTCCCTAAAACAGTATACATATTAACAAAAGCCATTATTAAAACAGGATTTTTCACACTGACTAACTATTAGTTTTAAATAATTCGCAACTTCTTTAAGGCATAAGAAATTCCGCCTTCACTCGCCTTCGTTGTAACGAAATCAGCCCATCTCTTCAACTCCTCTCCACCATTTCCCATCGCAACTCCTAATCCTACATACTGCAACATCTCAATATCATTTCCACCATCGCCAAAAGCAATGGCTTCTAATTTACTAATGTTTAAATGTTCCAATACTTTTTGAATTGCAGTTAGCTTCGATACTTTACTATCTTCCAATACATTTATAACGTAACCATGAAAACGCTCAAACGTAAGTGCTGGATATCTTTCAATGAATTTTTGAGCTTCTGTATCATCAGCATACAGACATATGCAATACATCTCATCTGATAAGTTTCTAACTTTGTCAGGATACCGCTCTAAATTTAAAGTTTCATTTAACGCTCGCATGACACGTTCATCTTTGGAAGCAATATTATTCATTGCAAATTCTTCTGTAAAGTAAGAAACACTGTGACCATGTAATTCAGCAAAATTTGAAATATCATGAACGATTTCGCTTGAAAGTACTGATTTATGTATAACTTCTTCCCCACATTTTATATGTGCACCATTTGCTGAAATAAACGTATTTATACCTAGTTCCTTAAATTGTGAGCATAAACTATACGGTCTTCCAGTTGTAACAACTACGTGAATTCCTTTATCTATTAACCTTCGTATCGCTTCTTTTGTACTTTCGTGCATGCTTCTATCAATCTCACTTAATAACGTACCGTCAACATCGAAAAATACAACTTTGTACATAAGTCTTTACATCCCGTCCAAATGATTCGTATCATTAATGAAATGCACCGTTTTTTGTTCACCCTCAATTTCAATTAAACTTATTCCCGTATCTCCCATTTTGAAATAGTAGTCCATTGAAATTGGCATTTTGAAAAATGCACGTAATAGACTATTAATTACGCCTCCATGGGCAACAATTGCAATTCGATCATATGTATTCTCTATCATAATTTTAGAAAAGATTCCTTCTATTCTCATTCGAAACTCAATAAATGATTCTCCGTTTTCAAAACGGTCATGAAGAAACTTTGGCTCTGGATATTTCTTTGCTTCTTCAAATGATAAGCCTGCTTGCACTCCATTATTAAACTCCATTAATTCCTCTTCTAATTGAATTGGACAACCAATTGCTTCTGCTAATATTTCACCCGTTTCACGAGCGCGTTTTAATGTGCTTGCCCAAATGAAATCTGGCGCAAAATCTTTTTTCACTTTCTGTACAAGTCTTTGTACTTGTTGTCTCCCTTTGTCAGTTAACTCAAAATCAGCTCGACCTTCATGCACATGTAAAATATCAGCTTCTGATTCTCCGTGGCGTATTAGTAGTATTTGCATGTTTCTCTCTCCCTTTATTTAACATTCATAAAATTCCATTATATCACTTTTTAAGATTCCAAAATAAAAAAGGAACGGTCTCCCGTCCCTCATCCATTCACTTTTTCCGCATCATTCCAATAATATTTACTAAACGCTTCTGTTAACACATCAATTGTGTTATATAATTCATCTAACGTATTATCAACACCACCAACTTCAATTAACATCGCATTTTTCGATAAATCTTGGTTATAAACACCATTTCCATCTTTTTTATACTTTGGAAAAATCCCTCTACTTAATCCGTAGTAGTTTTCATCTAAATAACTATTGATGGCTCTTGCAATTTTTTCATTTTCAGCACGGCCTTCATTTTCCATCCCAATTATAAAATATAATCTTGCATACGATTTTCCGTTAATTACTTTTGTTGTTACTTTCTTACGCTGATCGTCACGGTGTATATCAATTGGAAACGCAATTTTATTATTTTGTGCTAATACTTCTTTTACATATTCATGAGACGCTTTATATGATTGCGGCCATTTCCATTTTTTACTCGCTAATAAATCACCCATATTCGTTTTATCGTGAACTACCGGAATTCCTTGTCCTTCAAGTTGCTCTTTCATACGTTTCCCTAGTAAGGACACATTTACATCTGGACTTGATGGATCCGTAGCCCCTGGTAATAATGGAAAGAAGGATTCCCAGCTATGTGTATGATAAATATATACTGCACTTTCACCTTTTTTCGCTCCGTTCTTTTTCTGAACCGGATTATTCTTTTCCGCTTCTGTAACTTTATCTTTTGCTACTTCCCTTTCTTTCGTTACTTCTTCAATCGGTACACTAGATTCATTTGGGATATTCGTCAAGTTTGTCCCTTCCCCAGCTACGATAATATTAGAATAATACTTTGACATACCAGGTACTTCTTTACCGACGAATGTTCTTAAATCTTTAATTTTCAAATCTGTCGCAATAGAGAACATTAAATTCCCAACTGACTCTCTTTTATTCTGCTTAAAATAATCAAATCCGTAATAGCGATTCTCACTTTCTATCATTTGAACAAAACCTTGCATCGATACTTTTCCAAACCATTGATTTGCATAATTCGATTTCATTGTATGTAAAAATGACGTCAAAATCGACGCTATCATAATTACTATTAGCCCATATAAAAGGAGTAACGAAATCAGTTTCTTCCCATGTATTCGAGTTGCATACTTTTTCACTGCATCACCTTCTTTATACATGGATATGTACAAGCTTTTTGGAATATACGCAAAAAAAAGAGAAATGGTATCCCATTTCTCTTCCTCACTTTTATTGTTCTTTTCCTGTATCATTTGAAGGTAGTTTCTTCGCTTGTTTTTCTTTAAATATTTCTCCAATTGCCCCCAGAGTACCAAGTGTTTCAATTGCATTAGACGGAATAAAGACTTTATTTGCTGGTCCTTTTGCAACTTCAGCTAATGATTCAAATGATTTGTAAGCAAGTATACGCTCATCCAAATTCGCTTCACGAAGCAATTCAATACGATTTTGTTCTGCTTTTGCAATTTCTTCAATTGCTCGTGCTTCCCCTTGTGCTTCTAATTCTTTTGCTTCTTTTATACCTTCAGCTTCGCGAATACGCGCTTCTTTATCCCCTTCAGCCATCAAGATTTTACTTTGCTTTTCCCCTTCAGCGCGAAGGACTTTATCTTGTTTTGCTGCTTCAGCTTCTAAAATAATCGCACGTTTATTACGCTCAGCCTTCATTTGTTTTTCCATTGATGCTTGCACATCTTTTGGCGGGTTAATATCAACAACTTCGACACGTTCAATACGTACGCCCCATTTTTCTGTTGCTTCATCAAGCGCTAAACGGATTTCTGTTGAAATTTTTTCACGACCAGATAACGTTTCATCCAGTTCCATTTTACCGATGATTTGACGCATCGTTGCTGAAGTAATATTACGAACACCATATTCATAGTTTGAAATACCATATGTCGCAAGTTCTGGTTCAACAATTTGATAGAAAATAATAGTATCAATTTCTACTTGAACATTATCTTTCGTAATTACCTTTTGCGGTGGTACATTCGTTTGTTGAATACGTAAGTCATGATATACACGAACACGATCTACAATTGGTATTAAAATATTTAACCCTGGGTGCATGATACGTTGAAACTTACCAAATCTTTCAACAACCCCAACTTTTTGCTGAGGAATAATTTTAATTGTTAATGCGATAAATGTAACTACAATTAGTGCGAATATAATCGTTAACGTTAATGCTACCATATTTATTCACTCTCCTTTTTCACTTGTAATATAGTACTATGCCTCTTTATAACAACGACTTTTTCTCCAGCATCAATTGAAGAATCTGCAATAGCTGTCCAAGTATCTCCATCCACCTTCACAATACCATTCGCTTCATTTGTAATCGCTTGCATAACAATCCCTTTTTTACCAACAAGCATATCTACTGTATCAGTAAAACCTTTTGCTTCTCGAAAATTTTTTGAAATTCTTTTCGTAAAGAATGTCAAAGTTAAACTTACAATTGCACCAACAGTAACTTGTAACAGTAGTGCATCAGGAGCAAACAAAGCAATAAGACCTCCGACAACAGCTCCAATTCCAAGCCAAAGCATGTAAAATGTAATCGACAACATTTCTGCGATAAATAAAATACCAGCTATTATAAACCAAATTACCCAAGCAGCCATATGCAACCCTCACTTTCTTTCTCATTTTCTATATGTATATGAAGAAAAGAATGGTTTATCCGCCCTTTCTTACACTTGGGCGTTTGCTACAAGCTATTGTACATACTCACTGTTACAATGATCATTAATATAATACTATATCGATATATTCTTCATTATACATGAAAATCCCTTTCAAAAAGTGACAAAAAATTAAATTCTTTAAAAATTTTAATTTTTAAATTACAATTATTCTAATTACTAAATACTATTTTTTATAGAGGTGATAATCTTATTGAGAAACCTGTCACTAATCTACTATTTAGGTTCCAAAATATGCATTACTCTCGCTGACATCGTATATGTAATGATTATTACAACTCATATTTATATAGCAACTAAATCAGCTACTATTACTGCTCTTTTTCCATTATTACAAGTTATCACAAATCTAATTGCTAACATCTCTGCACCACTTATAATAAATCGTTTTCCATCTTATACGCTGTTATATACGCTCCAATGGCTGAAAACAGTCTTTTTACTATTATTAATGATTTTGTTCCCGGTCTTATCCACAAACATTATAGCTCTATTAACTTTTATTTTTGTCATTTCATTATGTAGTGGGTGGAGTGCTCCGTTATTATACGGTATTCTCCCGCGCCTTACACCGAAAGAAAAATTAGTAAAAGTAAATAGTATCTTTTCCTTTTCAACACAAATTGTGCAAGCCGTTGCTTATTCATTTACGAGTATTGTCGTTCTTCTCATTGGCGCTACTTCTACACTCATGATTAATAACATTTTAATGATTTTCGGATGCATTGCATTACATTTTTCATTACGTTCCATACATACTGAAAGAATAGCAGATTCTCCCTCTTCCAAAAGTACTGTTTTATTGGAAGGTTGGAAACTCCTATTTCAAAATCCTTCTCTCCGTACCGTTACATATATGGACTTAATCGAAACTTTCGCAGGGACAATATGGATTGGTGCTATTACGATGGCATACGTTACGACTATCCTTCATAAGGGCGAAGAATGGTGGGGATATATTAATACAAGTTATTATGTTGGCACGTTAATCGGTGGTCTATTAGCCTGGAAAATGAGTTCCTATATTCAAAACAATTTAATACGATCTATGTCGATTGGCTCTCTTATGTTTAGTATTCTTACATTTTTATACGGTATGACAAGTAGCGGATTTATTGCGCTTTTTCTATGTGTTCTAATGGGACCATGTTATCAAATTAGAGATATTTCCCAAACGACTGTTTTACAATCAAGTGTCGCCCCTGCTTTATTATCCAAAATGTATACAGCACATGGTGCACTTCTTTCAACAGCCTCTGGACTATCTATGCTTAGCATTGGCATTATCACTGATATGTTCGGTGTTCGTACAATTTATATCATCGCTTCTATTCTTATTTTATGTTCCGCTTGTTTATCTTTTAGTTTATTAAAATATCATAAGACAGAGCAGAACGATATTTCACTTTAATCACTAAAACAAAGAGGACAGGGATTCCTGTCCTCTTTGTTTATTCTATTCATGATAAGTTAGGGATTTTTCTATGCTTTGTCGCTTGTTCAAAAGCATAAGCTAGCTTAATTAATATCCCTTCACTAAAGGCAGTACTTGCAATCGTAATTCCAAAAGGTCTCCCGCTTTCCATATACCCTGCTGGTATTGCTATAGACGGATAACCCGCTTTCGCACATATAGTAGAACCTATATAGGAAGGAAACAGTATCGCATCAAGATTATATTTTTCCAATGCAAAATCAATGCCTTGTTCTTGAGAAAAATATATATCTTCTAATCTCGCATTTAAATATTCTGGATTTCGTAACGTATTTGGAAAGTCTTTTCTTCCCTCTAACTTGGTTTGTCCATATTTTAAAGCTCTTTCTGCTATGTTTTTATTAAACTCCATTAACTCCGAAATAGAATGTACCGGAATAGTAGAAGGTAATTTAGAAAGATAGTTATCTAAACTATGCTTCAGTTCATAAAGCGGAACTCCCCAACTCCATTTCCTATGAAAAGAAGGAATATCAATATTTTCTACTACTGTCGCTCCTTCATTACGTAATACTTGGATCGTTTCCTTAAACAAGATTTCATCATACTCACCATTTTCGTAATAATCTTTTGGTGCAGCGTTAAACACACCAATCTTCGCTCCATTTAAGCCATTAACATCAAGATATTTTGTATAATCATGCTCTGCCCTACCTTCACTTCTATGAGTAGCAACATCTTTCTCATCTACCCCAATTAAACTCCCTAGCAAAATAGAAGCATCGGTTACCGTTCTAGCAAATGGTCCAGCTGTATCTTGCGAATAAGTAAATGGAATAATTCCTCTACGACTAATTAAACCGACAGTCGGTTTAATACCTACTACAGAATTTTGAACAGCGGGGCTCAAAATAGAAGCATCGGTTTCTGTTCCAACAGATACTACTGTAAAGTTAGCAGCAACTGCTATTGCAGATCCTGTACTAGATCCGCCAACAAACATAGGATCCTTGCCCGTTCCGTATGGATTGATTGTTTGACCACCTCTTGCACTATATCCAGCCCACATTTCAAAAGACATTGCATTTGCTAATTCTGTCATATTTGTTTTTCCTATTATCACCGCTCCTGCTTCTCGCAGTTGAGTAACGAGAAATGCATCTTCACTGCTTATATTTTGTTCTAGAGCTATTGTACCTGCACTTGTATGCATGGAGTCATTCGTTTCAATATTATCCTTAAGCAAAACAGGTATTCCATGTAATGGACCCCTTATACCTTTTGTCTTTCTTTCATAATCTAACGCTTCTGCAATAAAAATTGCATCTGGATTGATTTCTAAAATTGAATTGATTTTCGGTCCGTTTTGATCATACTTTGCGATTCTATAAAGATAATACATCACTAGCTCTTTTGAAGTTAACTTTCCTGATTCCATTTCATTTTGAATATCTTGAATTGTTAATTCCTTTTTTAAGATTGGATTAAACTGAATTTCCATTTATATTCTCCCTTATATGAACTTTTTTAGCGTATACCCCTTACTTTTTCATTTTTTTCACCTCAACACATCCTAAATTAATATTCCTTTAAAGAAATTCACTTTCCTTATTTAAACACCTTTAATTTCCCGAAAAATAAAAAAAGTCTGAAACGGATTAAACTTCGCTTCAGACTCTTACATTACTGTGCGTATACTTCATCTAACAAATGTAAAAACTCACCTTGTTTCCCAGCTAATTCAGGGCATTTTGCAATATCAACCCATTCGTAGCAAAATACTAATCCTTTATCTTCCTCACCAGCACTTACAATATGTTCCCAAGTATCCTTTACATCTGTTAGTAAAGTTACATGAAAAAAGTGGCGTTTTTCATATTCCTGTTTTTCTTTCATATGTATGATGTAATCTGCTAAAAAACGTTCTATGCATAAATGACGCAATCCGGATTCTTCCTGTACTTCACGCAATATAGCCGCTTCTAACGTTTCACCTTCATTAACCGTTCCTCCTGGCACTTGAATACCAGCTTCATGTATATCACGATGTTTAAAAACAAGTAATTGCATAACCCCCTCTTTTTCTCTTGTAATATATGCATGTACTTTTTTCTTATATAACATCGTCATTATACGTCTCTCCCCTCAATCATTTACTCTGTTACTTCTTCAAGCGTCAGTTGATTATCATACAAATATGTAGCTTGTGGATTTCCCACATACCTTACGTGCCATGGTTCATACCGATAACCCGTAATCGTTTCTTTCGCTTTTGTGTATCGAACAACAAAACCAAATTTATGGGCATTTTCAGAAAGCCACTGACCTTCTTTCGTTTCCCCAAAAACCGTCTCTAACTGAAATTTAGCAGATTGAGACGTAATATCCATAGCTAGTCCAGTTTGATGCTCACTTGTGCCAGGAACCGCGCTAGACATTGCTGTTTTTGCTTCCCCGTCTTGTTTTTTATACATCGTATTTAATGCTTTTTGTCGATCAAAAGATCTAAATCCAGAAACTGCAAAAAGAAAAATACGCTCGTTGTCAGCCTGCTGAAACATATCCTCAAGCGCCCTCGCTGCCTCTTTTCTCATCTTTTTCTTTTCTTGATCACCTTCACTAGAGTAGCGCACTTTCGGAATAACTAAATCTGGCGGTCTATACCCATCTGGTAAACGCCTACTTTTATTTACAAGTACAAGCATTGAATTCGGATTATTAATTACCGCAATATCCCCATCCATATTAGCAATCGTTTCTTTCGCTTTCGGAAATATGCTATTTACACTTACTTCCCGCGCCTGCTTATCCTTATACATTTTATAATTGATTCCTGCTACTCCAATAATAATTATTGCAGCTACAATACCAAGTAGTGCCCATCTTTTTTTCATATAACGACCTCTTATTTTAATAATTTGGCCATTTCATACTCATCGATGCCCTTTCCATCGATAATAAGAGCAGCTTTTTTGACACCTTCTTTCTCAAATCCAGCTTTTTTATATAGTGCCTGAGCTCTTGTATTGTGGGCCATTACTGTTAATTCTAAACGCCATACATCATGTAATTTTGCCCACTTCTCAACCTCTTTAAACAATCTCGTCCCAATACCTCGCCCGCTATACTCTTGCAAAATACCAATTACAATGCTTGCCACATGCCTCTTTCTTTGAATGTTATTTCCATTCACTAATATAAAACCTACTATTCTCTCATCTTCAACTGCTACAAATATTGTTGCATATTCATTTTCCATAAATCGATGGATCATTTTTTCTTGTTGCTCAGCTGTAGTTTTCCTTTCTCCTGGTTCATATAGCATAAACTTCGTTTCTTCATCTAATTGCTTACTTAATTGCAAAAATGATGCTGCATCTTCTATTTCGATTTCCCTAATCACTTCAATCACCCTACCAGTTTCATAATAAAAAGTTTTCCTTATAAAAAGATTTTCTCTACTTTCCCGAAAATTCCTTTGTAAATCTCCTACTATAAATTGACAAATTTCGATATTACTATAACAACGACAAATTATGTCTATTCTGTGACGTCTCACCATTACAAAGAAAAAACGCAAGCATTACACTTACGTTTTTTCAAGATTGAAGTGCGCTAATAATTATCGATAGATGTCCTGGCTAATTCACGTTTCACTTTATCCATTCACTTTTTCTGCCTGCCAAAAATATTCACCAAATGCTTTAGCAAGTGCATCAATTGATCGATTCAATTCTTCCTCTGTATTATCTACACCGCCAACTTCAATTAATATTGCTTGTCCTGATAGGTCTTGATTATAGATTCCATTTCCTGTCTGGAACCCTTTTTGAATGACCCCACGACTCACTCCTGGATATTTCTTATTAATCGCCTCATGTAAAGCTGTCGCTAATTGTAAGTTTTTTTCATAGTTTTTATTTCCTTTCCCTACTACAAATGCAAGCTTTGCATATGACTTATCTCCAATTGTTTTTGTCGTTACATTCTTTCGGGCACTATCACGATGCAAATCAAAAAAGTATTGAAGATCTTTATTTCCAGCCATAGCTTGCTGCACAATTTCTCGTGACATTTTATACGAACTATTACTGTTTAAACCTTTACTTATTAACTTTTGACCAACATCACTCTTATCGTTAGTAGCTCCAATCCCTTCACCTTCTAGTTGTTCACGGAAACGATCTCCTAATATAGAAATATTCGATACAGAACTCGTTGCTTTATTCGGATTCGGGTCATTCGTTAAGTTAAGTAAAGGTAAATAAGATTCCCAGCTATGTGTATGATAAATAAACGCAACTTGTCTCTTCCCAGTCGTTTGGGACGGCTGTTTTTTCTCTTTACTCGTATCTTGTTTAGGTACTTGTCCAGTTCCACTAGTCCGTTCCTTCACCACTTCTTCAAGAGGAACACTCGACTCTATCGGTAAGTTAGAATAATTTGTACCCTCACCCGCAATAACAATTTCTGTATCGTACTTACCAAACCCCGGGAGCTCTTTCCCGACGAAACTGCGTACATCATTAAAGCGAATATTTGTAGCCATAGAAAAGAGAAAAGAAGAAATTGAAAAATCTTGATTCAAATTTCGATACTCCTGTGTAAAATAATGATTCTCTTTTCCAAGTACATACATGTAACCATTCATCGATAACTCATTTAACCAATTATATAAATACGTTGACTTTGTCTCTTTCATAGAGGTTACCATCATACTAATAAGAAAAAAAGTCGCTAGCATTGTAGTAATAACAAATAAAACTAACTTACGCATACTTGTAAACTTCATAAAAAAAA
This sequence comes from Bacillus sp. JAS24-2, assembly GCF_008274905.1. Taxonomy (NCBI): domain Bacteria; kingdom Bacillati; phylum Bacillota; class Bacilli; order Caryophanales; family Bacillaceae; genus Bacillus; species Bacillus sp. JAS24-2. The sequence continues at coordinate 1,867,587 of NZ_CP031068.1, read as the reverse complement.
AGCCCCGATTCATACTATCACCTCTCTATTTCAAGTTATGTACAAGCCCTAGAGAATAGACCGTTAAAATTTCGGCTATATTGTTAATGAGGTGAAATGAATTGAAGCTATTAATAGGAATATTACCAATCGCTCTATCATTCATTTTTTATTTGTCCGCTAAGCAACCAAAAATCGCTATTGTGCTACATATTTCTGCGTACTTGGCACTGTATGTACTCGGTATAATTATTTCCATTAATATATACGATGTTTTAATACAAGATTTAGTTTTCATGACGAGCATTCATGGAATTTTACTGAATCCATTTTTCCTTATTGCAGGAGCGTATATAGGAACATACACTTTGTACCTACTTTTGTCTCACATTATTATGAAAATAAAAAATGGAGCGTAATGAAATGCAACCACCATTTATCTGTCATACATGCAAAAAAAGAATTGTGAGAAAGAAAGACCTTATTACAGCCACATGGTACTTCCGCTTTTATTTATTTCACAGTGATTGTTTTAAACGACAGCAAGTGTTTATCTCACGATTTCTCCCTGTGAATACACTTTTCAATTTCTTTCTTATTATATTTGGACTTATTTTTGGCAGTATTCTTATGATTACAGAACCATCTATTATTTGGCTGACTTTCTTTTTTCCCATTTTTTATCGGTTTCTTTCTTATTATTATGTTGAACGTTTTTTCTCTACAGAACGCGTAGACTGACCTCTCGGAATACTTAAACATTCCCACTCATTTTCTTTTAACATCTTCCCAATGTAAATAATCTGACCAATATGCAATGCATAATGAGCAATTTGCCTTTCAATTGCTTGCATGACAGTATGTGCTTCACCGCGAATGTATACCGTCTTCAATAAGTGTTCCGGCGTTAAAGTATTCATCGTATTAAAAACATATTTCCATCCTTCTTGCCAAGCTATAAGGGTTTCTTCTTTTGAGTGATAGCATCCTTCAAATTCACCATCTCGATTACGATCTGTTTTTTCACCATCAGACGTTAAAAAATCCGTCCATCTAGAACGCATATTACCGTGCAGATGCTTAATAATAATCGCTATACTATTTGTTTCTTCATGAGAAGACCATTGTATTTGTTCATATGATAATTGAGAAAGTGCCCGTTCCCCTTGTTTCTTTGTTGCTTTAAAGTTCGAAATCGCACATTGCAAATATTCTCGTCCGATATCCATATTAGCCCCTACCTTCACCCTAGCTAATTTTTGTTCCATTTGGCAATTCCATATTAGGCTGAAGTAACACAACATCATCAGCTTCAGGAACACCACCAAGCACAAGTACTTCTGATTTGAATCCAGCTACACGCTTTGGTGGAAAGTTTACAACAGCAACGATTTGTTGACCGATTAAATCTTCTGGACTATACCTTTTCGTAATTTGAGCACTTGACTGCTTTATCCCGATTTCTCCAAAATCTATTGCTAGTTTAATCGCTGGTACTCTCGCTTCTTTAAATTCCTCTGCATGTATTACAGTTCCAATTCTCAAATCCAAATTTAAAAAATCTTCAAAATTAGCCATTTATCATTCCCCCCACTTATTACTTAGACAAAATACAAAAATCCCCTTCAAAAAAAAGAAAGGTGCCTAAGCACCTTTCTTTTGTAATTCACTTGATTCATTTGATTTATAGAAGAAGAAACCGAGAATCCCGCCAATACATGATGGAATTAACCATCCGATTCCTTCGTTATATAACGGTAACATTTGTAGTACATTAGAAATCGCGTCAATTTTAATTTTCGCACTTTCTAAACCGTTAAAGAAACTAATTAACAATGCACCTAAAATAGCTCCAATATAAATTGTATTACGCTTCCCAATCCACTTATGGAAATACGAAAGTACAATTAATACGATTGCAACTGGATAAATGATCATTAACACAGGTAATGTTACTGCGATTAATTGTGTTAAACCTAGGTTAGATACAATTAAACTAAATACACATACCATTGTTACAATCGTTTTATGCGAAAGTTTTGGGAATAAGTTTGTAAAGAAACCCGCACACGCAGATGTTAACCCAACAGAAGTTGTTAAACAAGCGAGTATAATAACAAGCCCTAATAAAATTTTACCACTCGTCCCATATAGCTCATTTACAACATTCGTTAAAATAAGACCACCGTTTTCTGAGATACCAAGTGATGTACTTGTTGAACCAAGATAAGCAAGTGATAAATAAATTAACGTTAAACCAAGTACAGCAATAATACCTGATACTACTGTTATTTTTGCAATTTGACTACTCTCTTTTATCCCTTTAGAGCGGATAACTTGTACAACGACAATTCCGAATACGAGCGCGCTAATTGCATCCATCGTTAAATATCCTTGAATAAATCCACCAAAGAAAGCATTTTCTTTGTAAGCAGCTAACGGCGCAGCTGGCTCTCCAATTGGATCAATAATTGCCTTTCCGACAATAACAGCGACAATTAATACTAATAATGGTGTAAGAAACTTTCCGAACCAATCCACTAATTTAGATGGATTTAATGATAAATACCACGTTATTCCGAAGAAAACTATCGTGAAAAGAAATAGCATGTACCACTCTGAAACCATTGCCTCTGATAAAAACGGCTTCATACCCATTTCAAACGAAACAGCTCCAGTACGAGGAATCGCGAAAAATGGTCCAATTGCTAAATAACTAATCAATGGGAAAATAAACGCAAATATAGGGTGGACTCTAGAAGATAACGCTTTCAAGTCCCCCTCTACAAACGCGACAGCTGTTACAGCTAGTAGGGGTAATCCGACTCCCGTTACAAGGAATCCTATTGTAGCAATCCAAACATTCTCTCCTGCTTGTTGACCTAAAACTGGCGGAAAAATTAAATTTCCTGCTCCTAAAAATAATGCAAATAGCATTAAACCAATTGCTACCGTATCACCTGGCCTTAAACGTCCCTTCATGCTCTTCATTTGCATAGCACTTTTTCATTGTTTATCTCTATATTTTACAATATGCTATGCATCCTCCTCTCTGCTCAAGATGATAAAATATGCCCCTTACAAAGCAGTGTCTTTCTCCATAATTTCTCCATTCCCCTTATTTTTACTCTAATCATTAATATAATTATTATTTTAATTTTTGATTTTTTTGAATTTTTAAATCATTAGAGTGTTATTACGTGGAGTGTAGATGTCAGACCTCTTTGTTTTTATCACACATATAGTAACATATTTAGTTGCAAAATAAAAACATATTTTCAAATTGATTTTTTTGAAAATCGAAATTATCTACATTTTTTATTCTCTTACACAAATATTGTTATAATCTCACCTATTATTCGATCGTTATTTTCAAATAACTTTATACACGTAACATACAAAAGCCATCTAATATAATTTAGATGGCTTTTGTATGTTACTCTATCGTTTCAACTTCACGTGGATTTTTCATCTCTTCCACATACACAACTCTAAATCCGTGATCTTCTAAATCTTTCAATAATGTCTCTAATTCACCGTCGTTAAACTCTTCTCCTAATGTAAACATAATTCTACGAACTAATAAGGCATCATTATCAAAAGTCATCAAACTTTGAATACCAGTGTATTTCTTTAAAACTGTCGATAACTTTTGGATTGCTCCATTATAGTCTTGCGTTCCAATCATGACAGAGTATTTACTAGAGTGAACACCCCATGCATCCTCTAATAACTCAAAAACTTTTTTATGCGTTAAAATTCCAAGGAAAACCCCTTTTTCATCAACTACTGATAAATAAGGCAATTTTTTTATTGTAAAAAATACTTTAAAGAAAGATGAATCTTCTCTCACAAATCCTTCTTTATCGTTTAATAATTGTATTACACTCTCATCAAGTGATCCTTTATATTCTAAAATATCTACTTTATATATATTCCCTAAAAATTTCTCTTTTTTTTCATCTAAAACTGGTACACAACGATACCCCGTTTTATTTAAATGCTCTAACGCTTCCCCTATCGTAATCGAACTTGAGCACAGTAAAACTTCCCTTTTCGGCACGTAATTCCCTTTAATCCTCATAAAAAGCCTCCTTATGTTAAAATACTTTCTGTGCCATAACTATATTATATTTTCAGAAAAAAATAAATAATTTATTTTTATTTTTCTGAAAATTATCCATTTTCTTGTCATAATTTATTCATGAATCCTTCACTTGCATATTTTTGCTATCAAATCTTCTCTCTGAATTACTGAATGAAAAATATATTGTAACTTCTTTCAAAAAAAGCTAAAATAAGAATAAGAATTTTCTGAATATTCTAAGAGTAGGTGGTTATATGTCCTTATTACGCTCACATATATGTAAATTTATAATTGGCATTATTGTTATTTTTGCCATAAGTCCTATTCCAGCTCTTTTTATTACACACAATTATTCTTATCAAAATGGATTTATTAGCATTTTTCAAAACTTCGCACAGCTTTCTTCTATATCAATTCCAAAGGTTGATTGGATGCATGAATCTATCTTTTTCTCAGCAAACCAAATGATACATACTTCTAATCATTCAACACCATTATTCCCTTACATATGGGAAATATATTTTATATCGATTGTTCGTTTTACTTTTACCCTTGCGATCGGATTTTTCATAAGTTTGGGTATCGGCCATTTATTTTTCAAAGTACCTAACTCGTTTAAAAAGTTTACTACTGTATTGAAATGGATTCCTTACTCTTTTTGCACTGTAGTATTACAATGTTCAGTCTTATTACTACTTCTATACATCGCACAATTTATAAACCTTCCTTACTACTCATCATTTATCATCGTATGTAGTACTTCCATGATTATCGTTATGCAAGCAGTAAAAAAATGGATTCCTTTCTTAAAAAACACAAATGAATATGAAATAAAACATGATTCTTTTCTTGTGGATACATTGTTTTTGGCGCTTACTTCGAATCATAAATCAATTTTAGGTTCCATTATTCTTTCATTCGTTTTTATGGAATGCGTTTTTCATGCAAATGGACTGTTACAATTTATCGTTCAATTTGGCGGAAATTCACCCATAATTGTTACAATCGGCTTATTACTACTCTATATCCCATATAGCATACTTTCTTTCCTTCAAACACTATGGACCACAAACTACTCCAAGCAACAGTCATACACTTTAACGAGAAGTGTTCCAAAACCTTAATTTAAAATAACCCTCTATAATCTAAAAGTAGGGGGTTATTCCTTTTGTATAGCGGACAAAATAACAGCAAATTCAAAAACTATTACAGAAACATACCAATATTTACCCTTTTCCTTTGACTATTCTTTTCATTTGGATTTATTATAAAAGTATAACATAATTGCAGGAGGTGACATCTTTATTCCAAACCTTGGAATGGAGAACACGCTTGGACATATTAAATATTTTTCTCATCTTTGTACTTATTCTTATTTCTGGCTTTTTCGTTGCATCAGAATTCGCTGTTGTAAAAGTACGAAAAAGTCGAATTGACCAACTTGCAAATGAAGGTAATAAACAAGCTTTAGCTGCAAGAAGCGTCCTATCTAATTTAGATGTTTATTTATCAGCTTGTCAGCTCGGAATTACAATCACTTCTTTAGGGCTTGGTTGGCTTGGTGAACCGACTGTGGAACATATACTACGACCGCTCTTTGAAAAAATTAATATTACTGGAACAATGGCTAACACTTTATCTTTTGTTATTGCTTTTAGTGTTATTACATTTTTCCACGTTGTATTAGGTGAATTAGTTCCAAAGTCTTTCGCAATTCAAAAAGCAGAAGCAATCACACTCAAATTTGCAAGACCGCTTATTTTATTTGATAAAATTATGTACCCATTCATTTGGCTACTCAATAGTACAGCTATATTTTTCACAAAATTACTCGGATTAGAACCTGCGAAAGAAAGTGAACTTGCTCATTCTGAAGAGGAATTGCGACTCATTTTAGGTGAAAGTTTTAAAAGCGGTGAAATAAACCAAACCGAATATAAATATGTAAATAACATTTTTGAATTTGATGATCGAGTTGCAAAAGAAATTATGGTTCCTCGTACCGAAATGATTTGCTTATCTACTGAAAATACGTTAGAAGAAAATATGGATATCGTCGCTACTGAAAAATATACACGCTATCCAATTATCGAAAAAGATAAAGATGATATCATTGGGATGATCAATACGAAAGAAGTATTCCATGATCAAACGAAAGGTATTTATAAGCCACTTGAATCTTATATACATCCTGTTCTAACTGTATTTGAAACAGTTCCAATTCGTAAAACGTTAGTCCATCTTCAAAAAAATCGCGTTCAGATGGCAATCGTTATGGATGAATATGGTGGTACTGCCGGACTTTTAACGATGGAAGATATTCTTGAAGAAATCATTGGAGAAATTCAAGATGAATTCGATGCGGATGAATCACCTATGATTGAAAAGCGTACACCTAAGCTTACTGTTTTAGATGGAAAGGTGCTTATTTCTGAAGTAAATGATATGTTTGGCCTACATATTGATGATAGTGATTTAGATACAATCGGAGGATGGCTTCTTTCTCAAGCAGTTGACTTAAATATTGAAGCTGGCTATTCCATTGAATATGCTGGTTTTCAATTTAAAGTATTAGAACTTGATGGACATCAAGTCAAAAAAGTTGCTGTACATAAACTAGATATTAAAAAGGAGCTATAAAGTGACTGTTTTATTAACAATTTGTATCATTGCCTGTTTCGTTGTTTCATTTCTCGCCTTTATTTATCCAATTATCCCTGGCATACTAGCTGTCTGGGCTGGATATCTGATTTACCATTTCGGTATAAATGGAGGCGAATTAACAACTTCTTTTTGGATTATTCAAGTCATTTTTACTCTTTTCATTTTCGTTGCTGATTTTATTGCAAATGGATATTTCTTAAAAAAATACGGTAGTTCTAAATGGGGCGAACGTGTCGGAATGATTTCTATCATTGTCGGATCGTTCTTCTTCCCACCATTCGGACTTATTATCATACCGTTCTTATCAGTATTTATAACAGAACTAGTGCATAAAAAAGCGCCAAAAGATGCCTTTCTAGTTGGAGTCGCTACTGTAGTTGGTTTTTTAAGCAGTACAGTAGCGAAAGCAATTCTCCAAATCATTATGATTATCATCTTCTTGTGTTATATCATCTTTTAACCATCCCGACTTCGGGATGGTTTTTTAATATGCAATACCTACTCGACTATTTTCATATATGTTTTTCTTACATAGATCCCATGCAAAGTGTGCTGTATCACCCACTGTAATTTTTGATCCACCCTCTGGCAATATATCTTTTTCAGTTCGATATACCTCTGTCGCCTCACCATCTATTAAATGTGTCGGACAAACAACTGTCCAACATAAATTATTACTATTACTTAGTACTTTATATGCAGCCAAATGATCTTCCGCTGCCGTTGTCGTTTTCCTTTTTGATTCCGTTGATTGAAAACGATATAAATTTAGATCTGTTCTTGCTTGTAAAATACCAGCTGTTCCTATTGTTATGATTCTACGAACCCCTTCTTCTTCCATTTGCTTAATGATTTGTGGCATACTCTTCCCTAATGTTCCATTTTGATCCGTTCCAAGTGCACTAATTACTATATCGCTTCCTTCTATCACTTTCTTTATATCATTTTCGTTCAATACATTACCTTCTATCACTCGTAGCCTTTCATGTTGTATTTCTATTCTATTTAAATCACGCGCTAATGCAGTCACTTCAGCTGAATCCTTTAATGCTAAATTAATTATGTTTGAACCTACTCGTCCTGTTGCTCCCAATATACATACTTTCATTTGTTTTCCCCCTCTTTCATTCTCTTTCTATTTTTCAATAATCTCAGTCAATTTACAACAAAAAAGCTTCCTCATATATGAGAGGAAGCTTTATTATTACTTTATTTCTTTTCTTTAGAATCAGTAGACTTCTCGGTTCCGCTTGTTTCTTTATCCTTTTTATCCTCTTGTTGTGTTGTTGTGTCGTCTTCTTTCTTCTTGTCCTCACCTTTACTACAACCTACCATTAATAAAGAACTTGCAAGTGCCATAGCAGTTAATGATTTAACCCATTTATTCATTTGCGTTTCCTCCTTGTGATAGAATATGTACAACCTCATATTACTCTCTATTTTTAAAGGAGAGATTGAAAAACAGTAAATATACGGTAAATTTTTGTAAATCTTCTGATAACAAATCCTAATTTTAATTTATATATTTCATTTCCAATCGATACACAATAAAACTAGTTTTTTCTCTCAATGGACGTAAAAAAACTAAGGCGCATACCATTTCGCCTTAGTTTCTCATGCAAACTTTTCATTTTCATATAGATGTGTAATCTTATATTCCTTCTTCATAACATATTGCCACACACTATAAGCGTAACGGTTCATTTTCAGGAAACAATTTTCCAAAAATGAGCGAAACTCTGGATTAGCAACTTCCACTGCAACTTGAGCAAACTTTAAAGCTAATCGTTTCAAGTGCGCAATATAACTGGTTGCAATATGAATATCCCCTGTATATTTACTAACTGTTTCCTTTTCCATTTCATGCAAATCAAACTCCGTTGTTTCACAGGTTATATGCTGCACATTCTCTCCTTCTTGAAAATTTACTTGTTCATTATATGCTTGTAACATATATGGTAAATGGTGCTGTAATAGATTTTTTAATTCTTCGTCTCTGACCTTTCCAGCATACTCTCCAACCTTGTATATTAGCATATAACTATATCTCATTAATTCTTTCATACAGTCCATTAAAGCGCCTCCCTTCTCTTTTGTCCATATACTATAAATATGATGCTAAAACATTCGCTATTCTTGCTAAAAACCAATCCCATCTACTAATTTTCTCAAAATCTTCTTCAGAAGATCGTTTTGATTTATGAAAGTCTACCTGTAATCGACTCCATACTTCATCAACAACTGTTTTATCATATATGATACAGTTAGACTCGCAATTTAAATAAAAACTTCTATTATCAAAATTCGCTGTCCCAATATCAACAATTTCTCCATCAATGATTGTTACTTTCCCATGAAAAAATCCATTTCGATATTGATAAATCTCCGCTCCAGCATGTAACATATCTTTCAAATATGGATAGGCAGCTTGTTTTAACAATATGGCATCACTTTTAAATGGCACGAGAATTTTCACATTAACACCACGATTTAATGCAGCTTTTAACTCTTTCACCATTTCTTTACTTGGTACAAAATATGGTGTAGCGATAATTAAAGACTTTTTAGCTTTTTTTAAAAGTGCCCCATACTTTTCCCATAAGCCTTTTCCATTTGAAAATAAATATTGATATTTTATATTCCCTAATGTAGGTATACTTTCATGTATAGGCATTTTTTCTCCTGTATCTTCTTTCCAATCTTCGGCGAACTTTCTTTCCATATCCGCTGCACCCTCACCATGGATACGCACGTGATAATCACGCCATGGCCCAAACTTTGGATTTTGTCCAAGGTACTCCTTTCCGATATTAAAGCCACCGACGTATGATACCTTTCCATCTATCGTAACAATACGTCTATGATTTCGTTGATGCAAAGAATAGAACATATTTTTCAGTTTCGGTTTTTTACTAAATGTAAACTTCACACCGTTTTCTTTTAATCGGCTAATTACCTTTTTCTTCAGCTTATATCCGCCTACCCGATCGACTGACAATTTCACTTCTACTCCGCTAGATGCTTTTTTCTCTAATAACTGTAAAAACTCTTGGCTTATTTCGTCTTTTCCTACAATATAAAAATGGATATATATATACTTTTCTGCATCGTTTATATCGTCAAATAATTTTCTATATAACTCTTCACCGTTCGTATATAGTTGAAATTCACCTAATCGAACTTGTCCTAATTCATATTCACTAGCCATTTCCTTCCCCATTTCCACATCGATGTTCATCCAAATGAATACACCTATTAAACAAAGGATTATAGCGAAAAAGTGCTTCATGGATAAATTCCTTTCTCCACTTACTGTTATTTCTATATCTTCCCTTTTTTATTACATTATCATTCAAGAAAATATGTCATTGCATGATATATGTCCATATCAAACAATAGCTCATTTGCATATTGTATGTTGTATCTTAAAATAAAAGGAGGAAATAACAATGGGCTTCGCACATGGTAATGGATTTGCGCTATTAGTCGTATTATTTATCCTCTTAATCATCGTCGGTGCTGCTTGCTTCTGCTAAGTAGCTACTGTCATATGATATGTGGATGAAAAAACTATAAAAGCGGACACCTATTTTAGGTGTCCGCTTTTCATTTTAAAACCATTTACGACTGCTATAGTAACTTAAATGGCTAAATATTCATCTCAAAAGGTTAACAATGTGGCTACTTTCTTACTCTCTGCCTTACGTATATGACGCTGTTCTGCACGTAACACAGCAATACGATGTAATTCTTTCTCTTCTTCGGTTTCAGGGATAACACGCGGTACAGGAACTGGATTATTTTCCTTACTAAGTGCCACAAAAGTAACGAATGACGTTGCCGCTATACGCTTCTCACCTGAAATTAAATCTTCAGCCACTACCTTCACAAACACTTCCATCGAAGTTCTTCCCGTCCAAATTACGAAAGATTCATAACTAACACAATCTGAAGAACGAACAGGATGTAAGAAATCGACCCAGTCCATAGATGCTGTGACACATTCCTTTCTTGAATGTCTGGATGCTGAAATAGAAGCAACCATATCCATCTCCGCTAATATCTTCCCACCAAATAGCGTGTTATGATCATTTAAATCTGTTGGGAAGACTCGGCTCGTTTTGAACACCCTTGACTCATTGGCTGTTTTCCCCTTTACTTCTGTCATTGTTATCACCCCTTTAATGATCTATCCCTAATATTTCAATAATCACTATACTAAATGAACTACACGTTTAATATTAACAACATTCAGAACTTTTAGTCCACAAAAAAGAACCGATTTTATCAATCGGCTCCTCTAAATACATATTGTTCTTTCGGCTGTTCAACTTTATTCCATTTTGTTACTTCTAATACAGGAATATTCGCATGAAACGGCTGATAAAACTCAGTAGTTATCTCTCCTTCTACTTGAATCCAGTCATCATTATTCCACTCTACGCCTTCTGGCTTTTTCACTAACATACCATACACGCCAGAATCTGCTACGCAATGTATAATACCGAAACGGAATAAGAAGTATTGTTCTTTTTTAGAAGAATCATCTCTAAAAACAAACCCTTTAAAAGATAATTTTTTTCCAGTAAACTCGCCAGGATAATTATAAATTGTTTCCATACCCTTTAGGAAGTCTTCATCTTTCAAATTAATATTATCTTTCGTAACAAACTCTTTCTTCCCTTTTTCCATTACACCGCGGTATCCTTCTTTCCCGTAATAAATACTCGTATCAGGTCTTAGAAATTGTCTTGTCATAAATGGATCCTTACTTTCTGCTTGTGCAACAGGAAAGTGAAACCCTTTCGCTTTAACAATATCCGAATCTAGCGTCGCAATTGGGAAAAATAACCCTGAGATAATTGGAAAACAAAACAATGAGTACGAAAATGCTTTTTTCCACCATGTATTCTCATCTTTTGAATGATCATGTCCGCAATGACCATGGTCACAACTACAATCATTTTTCTCTTTTTCCTTTTGGTGTTCTTTTTGGAAAACGACGATAATTTGTACAATCGTTAAGAAACCTAAAATAATTGCTGCTGTTGTTGATAAATAGGCATACTTCATATTGATATACTTCGTAATGTTACCGGAAATATGAAGCTGCGCAATTAATATTGTAAAACCTAATAATATATATGCTCGAAACATAACCTACCACCCCATCGCATAAATGAGTAGTGAGCTTGCATAAACAACAAGAGTAACTGTAACTATAACAACAATTACAAATTTCGTTTTAAATGTCGCAAGCATCATAAACATATTTTTAATATCCACCATCGGTCCGTAAACGAGGAACGCGACAAGTGAAGCTGTTGAAAACGTACTTTGGAACGAAGAAGCGATAAATGCATCTGCCTCTGAACAAAGTGATAAAATGTAAGCAAGTCCCATCATAACAGCTGATGAAGAAAACGGACCTTGTCCAATAGCAAGAAGTGTTGAAGTTTGTACAAACGTTTGTACTGCTGCTGCAATTAACGCACCTAGTACTAAATATTTTCCCATTGAGAAGAATTCCTCAACAGCGTGTGTACATACATCCCACATTTTTTTACGCAGTGGACGCTTATTATTCACTTCTGGGAAGTGATCATCTCTTAATTGATGTTCTTTAAACATAAAGGATAATATAATTCCAACGATAATGGCTACGATAATCGCTACAATAGAACGATACCATACCATGTGCATACTACTCCCAAAGGCAACATAAGTAGCAAATAATACAACTGGATTAATAATAGGTCCAGTTAACATAAATGCAATCCCTGCGTATGGTGGAACGCCTTTTCCAATTAATCGTCTTACAATCGGAACAATTCCACATTCACAACCTGGAAACAACATACCTAAAAAAGTAGCTAATAAAACAGACAGAAATCGGTTCTTCGGCATCCATTTTGCCACCATATCTTCTGTCACGAACATTTGAATGAATCCTGAAATAAATACACCAATGAGCACAAAAGGAAGTGCTTCGATCAATATGGAGATAAAAATTGTATTCATTTGCAGGAATGCTTTCGGTAATTGAAACAATTCCATGATGTATTTCCTCCAACTTTTCATTAACAATATGTAATTTTAACCCCATTTCATTAATTGAACAAGGCTTATATGGAATACATACCCTTTATATACATTACATTGTACAAGTTATATTCTATTCAAAATTTGAGATTTCATAGCAAAAAAGCTGCTCTAGCGTAGTTGTATAACTATGCTAGAGCAGCTTTCTTATCGTTAAAAGTAACGTTTCTTCCAAAAAACAAAAGCTAACGTGAAAGATAGTGTTACACATATGATGAGTACAATTACAAAACCGTGGGCTTCTCCTTCAAACGGAACCTTTACGTTCATTCCAAAGAAACTAGAAACCATCGTCGGTAAAGATAAAATGATCGTAATTGACGTTAACAGTTTCATAACACTATTTAAATTATTTGATATAACGGAGCTAAAAGTATTCATCATTCCACTTAAAATGTGACTATATATTTCCGCCATTTCAATAGCCTGTTTATTTTCAATTAATACATCTTCTAATAAATCTTGATCGTCTTCATACATTTTTAAAAATGTACTATTACGCATTAACTTTTGAATTACAATTTTATTAGCCTTTAATGACGTTGTAAAGTATACTAAACTTTTCTCAAGGCCTAACAATGTGAAAATCTCTTTATTTTTCATTGACTGATTTAATTGATGCTCTAAATCAATTGTTTTTCGATTTATTTGCTTTAAGTATCTTAAATAATAAGTAGAAATTGTATATAAGAGCTGAAGTGCAAAGCGCGTCTTCTTAAACGTATAAAATTCTTTAATACGTTGATTAATAAAACGTTCAAAAATTGGATTCTCTTCTAAGCAGATTGTAACAAAACAATCCGGCATCACAATCATACCTATTGGAATCGTGTCATAAATCGAATTTCCTTCTTCGTCATGTCTAACTGTCGGAATATCGACGATAATTAAAGTATTATTGTCTTCCTTTTCAATACGAGAGCGTTCTTCATCATCCAAAGGGTCTTTAATGAAATCTAAGTCTACATTTAAAGTTTGTACTAGATATTGAATTTCTTCTTCTGTTGGATGAAGTACATTAATCCAGCACCCCTTTTGCATTTCCTCAATCTCTTGTAGTTTTCCGTTTCGGTCTGTTAAATATATATTTAACATACTATCACCCCGATTCTTTTTACATGTAGGAATCTACCTCTCTTAAATCACAGTTTTTAAACCGCCATTCTCAGCATATGAAACATACGTTTAAATTTCAATAGAAAAATTATTTTGAAAACGTTTTTATAAGAAAAATATTATAAAGTGAAACTTTAATCAGTGGGGGCTTCATCCCCCCACTGATTTTCAGCCCTCACCAATCGGGCTTTTACAGGCTGCCCGCCCCCAACCAAACTTCTTTTCTTTCGCTGAATTTTGAGATGAGGATCTTACTGCCCGTTAGAGCGGGATAAACATAGAAAAAGACAGAGTGCTCTCTGCCTTAAAAGCTTATGTTGCCTTTATAACATATTTAGAAAGCATCCACAAGTTAAACCCGACTGAAATCGTATAGCCCGCGTATGTTGAAATGATAAAACTTACATAATCGAAATACGGAAGCAATACAATATTTAAAACTATCTTCACAATAATTCCAATCACTAGTCCTAGCACCGTCTTCTGCTGTTGATTGATTCCTTGTAGCATAGCAGCCGTTACTGTAAAAAGAGAAAATAGTATGCAAGCAGGAGCATAATACTGTAAAATGATTCTCCCCATCTCTGGATCATTTCCAGCACCAAATAAAAGGGTATATACAGGCTTGGCTAACACCATCATTCCAATTGCCGCCGGTACCGTAATTGCTACTACTAATACATTTGTTCTCGTAAAATGTTTGTACAATAGCTTCGTATTTCCTGCTGTGTAAGCTTTCGTCATCTCTGGTACGAGAGACATACTAAAAGCTGTCGCAACGGATACCGGGATAAGCACAACCATTTGAACAAGGCCAATTATCGCATTAATTTTTTCCGCTTCGCCTTGCATATACCCTATCTGTATAAGTAGTTTATTAATTGTAAATGTATCAATCGTCTGATACAACGGAATTGCTAAGCCTACTACAACAAAAGGAATAGAATATGTAAAGAGCTCCTTATAAAGCGAGAAAAAAGATTTCGTTGTTTGTGGTATACTTGCCATTTCTTTTTTCTTTAAGTGCCTTCTCCTTCTCATATAATACGCACTTAAAACAGTTAATCCACCTACAGCTCCCATAAAGGCACCGAACGTTGAAATACCAACTGCTAGCGAAACAGAAGCTTTTAAAACATATAAAACGACAAAGCTTCCTATTAAAATGGTTAAAACCCGAAAAAATTGCTCTACAACGACACTTAATGCAGAAGGCCCCATCGATTGGAATCCTTGAAAGAAGCCCCTTAATAAACTCATTACTGGCACAAGTATTAACGCAAAACTTACAATTCGAATATTAGTAGTAACCGCTCCTACACTATTCCCCGTTTGATCATTCCCATCGATGACAAGTTTAGCTAAATGCGGAGCTAGCATATATAACGTAAAACACGAAATGACTCCCATTATAAACATAAACACGATTCCACTTTTCAACACTCTCTTAACCGTATGATAATCATTCAGTTGATCATATTTTGATACCATCTTTGAAACAGCTAGCGGTAATCCCATTGTTGCTATGCTGAGCATGATGGTATAAGGACGATATGCGTATGTGTATAGAACGTAACCACTCGTACCGACCATCGCTGTAAATGGTATAACATATATAAACCCTAACATTTTTGATATCATCGTTGCCATCGTTAAAAATATCGTTCCACGTATAAACGGTGACCCTTTCATCACATTCCTCCGCTACGCTTTATTATTACACATTATGGACAACTCCTTTTCTTTAGAACCGAAACAAACAAAAAAAGCCAATGAAAAATCATTGACTTTAACGCGCTGCTTTTTTCTTTTTGAAATACTTTAAACCAAAGTATAGAGCAATAAAAAGAACAGCTCCTATAATTATGTAATGTGTGTAATCAGATGCATACTCTTTAATTTGTCGCCAATTCCCACCAAGTTTTTCACCTAAGTATATAAATAGAATTGACCATGGAATGATCGCTACAACCGTATAAAGTGTAAATAGTTTTAATGGCATCTTAGCTAGTCCTGCTGGAATAGAGATCGCATGACGTACTACTGGGATAAAGCGCGCAGAAAATATTACACCTGCTCCATAACGCTTAAACCAACCTTCCGCTATGTCTAAATGATGTTTATTAATAAGTAGATATTTCCCATATTTCTCTACAACCGGACGCCCTCCGTAGTATCCAAGCCAGTATAAAAAGATTTGCGCTAAAGTACCACCAATCGTTCCGGCGATAACTGCACCCACAAAACTAATTTTACCATTTGCTACTAAAAAGCCAGCATACGAAAGTACAATTTCACTCGGGATTACTTCAATCATTAAAGCAAGAGCTACTCCAAAGTAACCTAAGCTTGCAAAAAATTGCAATAACTGATCTATTATGTTTGCTAACATGTTCTTTTTTATCTCCTTTTTTCTTCACATACCATCCTATTATTACATAAAGGCTGCAATCTGCCAATATCTTCATTTTAACAATATGTACAATTCAAGCAGGATTAATCTATTAATTTCTCTTTCTGCGGGTCTTTCATGTAGGCAAACATCTCTTTAATTTGGTCTTCTGTATTTCTAGCAATTGATAAATTAGGCAATTCATTTTCACCAAAAAACTCCACCTCTTCTGTTTCAATGCTAGTTTTCTTTTCTCCACCAATAATCTCGCATCCAATGAAAATCTTATATACATGCGTCGCCGATGGAGATGGTTGATGTTTTTCTTTATCAAATATAGCTAGTAACTTAAAATGATCTACCTCATAACCAGTCTCTTCGAAAACTTCTTTTGCTGCAACTTCGGTTGGCGTATAACCGACATCAGCCCATCCACCTGGCAATGCCCATTTCCCATCGCTTTTTTCTTTCACAAATAATAACTTTTCATTTTGAAAAACAACCGCTCTTATATCAACTTTAGGTGTTTGATAGCCTGTCTCACTTGCAAATAACTTCTCTACGATTTCCCAATCTGTTTTCGTGTAATGTGACATCATTGAAATAGAAATATCTCGTAATTGCTGGAAACGTTCAATATCATACACATCCTTAGAATACGTTAAACCTGCTTGAGCTATAGATTGTATTTGTTTTACCCAATCAATCCATTTAATCGTCATATATCCGCATCCCCATTCTCTATCAAATATATTACTTCATTTTTATTGATACATCTTTATTATACAAAAAAAAAAGAGATTGATAACGTTTCAATCTCTTTCAAAATTAATCCAATTCATGTAAGTGGTCTTGTATATACTTTCTTCTCTTATTTATATATTCATAAATCATATCAGCCTCTTGATCAAATGTTTCTAATTTTTCTTTCATGTATGGATCTTGTAGTAAATATGGACGAATCAATTCACACAACCCTTCTACTTTCGGCCTCATAAACGAAACTGTAAATTGATCTTCTAATATTTCTTCCAAAATACTTCGATACTGCTTTCTAAATACAGGTATGTCTAGCAATCTTGCACTTAACGTATTATACCCTTGAATGCGAATATATTCATGATTAAGTGGTCTCCCTTGTACATCTCGCCCCCAAGTCGCATCATAATCCCACGGTATAACTTCAAATAAATTTGTTTCATCGTTATGATATAGTGCATAGTTATGAACGAAACCATCAAAGTTTTGCGTAAAAATAACTCCTGCTAACCATCGTAAATATTTATCTACATGTAGAAACTTCCCAATCTCTTTTTCATAGGCTTCCCTCGTCAAAGTATTCGCTTGAAATACAAATTCACTCAGCTGTTCTTCACTATTTTTATTCGAATATTTAAATTCATAACCCGCAAAGAGCTCTGTCTTAACATCTTTATCTCGTTCACTCATTAATGAAAAATTCGCATCATCATCTATCGCATAATAAATAGAACCACTCGGTAATCCTCTATTTTTTAAAAAATTTTCATCAACCGATTCTAACTGTAAATACACACCTTGAATTTGACCATTAATTTTTATAAATACATGTTGTGATTTTGGCGAAAGTACACCAATATCATGAAAAAAATCTAAAGATAATTTATTTCGTATGAGAGACGGATCCATAAACTCCGAATTCAAATGAAACTCTTTCGCACCTTGAAATTTTTTAGGCTTATAAAACATAACATGATAAGACTTTTTCTCAAATTCGCGAATATGAGCTCCTCTGTATACGATATCAATATCATACTTCTTTTTTCCATAAGTCAATTTTGCTGGTACTGGACTATCTGACCAAATGTCCTTTTTCAATTCCACTAAGTACATTGGATGAACAAAAAAATCATATGAAGGCAGCATGTTTTCTCATCCCTTCTCAGTTCTCTTCATTCAATGTATGCGCCTTGTCTTGTCCATACATCCGCAATCATCTATTTATATAAAATTACACTCTTGTCCTGTTCAGAAAGATGCCTACATACATATCATGTTAAGGAAAAAGAATACCTTTTCACTTTAATACATGATAAGGAGGATTTCTATGAAACGTGATATTAGAAAAGCTGTCGAAGAAATCAAAAGTGCTGGGATGGAGGATTTCTTACACCAAGATCCAAGTACATTTGAGTGCGATGATGATAAATTCACTCATCATCATTGTACAACTGGATGTAAATGTACAACTGGGGGTAAATGTCCTAGAACAAGATGTACTCGCGTGAAACATTGTACGTTCGTTACAAAATGTACGCATGTAAAAAAATGGACATTTGTTACGAAATGTACACGTGTACGTGTTCAAAAATGGACGTTCGTTACGAAAGTAACGCGTAGAAAAGAATGCGTATTAGTTACAAAACGTACTCGCAGAAAACATTGTACATTCATTACAAAATGCATACGCTTTGAAAAGAAATTTTTCTGGACAAAACGAAGTTTCTGTAAAAAATGCGAATTCTTCCCTAACAGACACGGTCACTCTTGCGATGATTCATGTGATCATGGTAAAGACTGTCACGATAGCGGACACAAATGGAATGATTGCAAAGGCGGACATAAATTCCCATCTTGCAAAAATAAGAAATTCGATCACTTCTGGTATAAAAAACGTAACTGCTAGTTTTTATACCACCCAAAAAAGGCCGTTTTGCGGCCTTTTTTACATTTATTGAAAGTGACTTATATCTGCAAATTGTTTCACTTTACCAATACCCTCTTCAAATTCTATTATGCTCAAACTGGCACTATGCATAAATGGATCATCCCACACATTTTCTATTTCAATTCCCGCGAAATGCCCTACAAGTAATTTTGCTGCTGCCGCATGAGAAACAATCAATATGTTTTGTCCTTTATGCTTCTCTAAAAGAAGCTGCATCCCTTCAATTACTCTTTCATAAACGGCCTCAAAATTTTCGCCTGATGTTGACTGAAAAAGATGTGGCTCATTCCAAAACAGATGTACTTCTTCTGGAAATTGCTTTTCTATATCCGCGATTGTTTGTCCTTCCCATATACCCATGTTGATTTCATAGAAATGCTCATCCGCTATAATAGGTATATCACGTTCCCCCTTTATTAACTCTGCCGTATGAAGTGTTCTTTCGCTCGGACTACTATAAATCGCATGGATTGGTAAATCTTTCATTCGATTCCCTAATTGTTTCGCCTGAACTATACCATTTTCAGTTAAAGCAGAATTTTTCCGTCCCTGCATTCGCTTCGCTACATTCCACTCTGTTTCACCATGCCTTGTTACATATATAGTTGTTTTCATTTCTTACTCCCCCTCACCATGTTGGTCGTAATTCCCACGGTTCAACTCTCCCTACAATCCACTCCGCTCGTTTACTTTCAATCCCTTTTATAACTCCATCAGCTATCTCTTCATGAGTAAGCCATCTTCCATATGTATCTTCTAAAATAAAACCTAAAATAATTCTATGATAAATACATCGCGTACTCCCTATTTTTTGTGCAGGCATACGTGATGCTTTACTACCTAAAATATGAAATAAACTATATGTTTTAGACGACAAATCTAGTTCTTTACAAATATTTGATAGTGCATGCTTTGCACTTGTGTGTACCCATGCAACAACTAATGTGATCGGGCCATTTTTCTTAATTGTACTTTTAATAGCTAGCTTTACATCTTCATCATTATGATAATCTAACGAAAGGCATGTAATATTTTCTGGTGCAGAACTCATTCGCTTAACATTTTCTAATTTCACTTCATCTCGCCCGATAATAGAAACATAAAATCCTTTCTCACAAAACCACATAGAAACTTTCTTTAGCATTCCTGTTCCACCAATTACAAGTGCATGCAAATGCTATCCCTCCCTAATAAAATGTCATATGAGGTTTCTCATCTCTATAATAATTTAAACGGTCTTGCAGTGTCCCTGAGTGAAACTCAAATTTATGACCGTCAGGATCAACAAAGTATATAGATTCGCAATCTCTTACATCACGTTCTCTTCCTTGTAAAATATGAACATCATTTTCTTCTAATCGCTGTATTAGACATTTAAAGTCTTCTTGTTCAACAGAAAATGCAATGTGCGTATAAGATTGATGAATCTCATTTCTCGGAATATGCGTCTCTTCATTAAGCGCTATCCATACTCCACATATGTTAAAATAAGCTAATTTTCTTCCTTTAACTAGTAATTCTCCTTCTAATACTTTTTCATAAAACATAATAGAGTTTTCTAAATTAGATACCGAAAAACAAATGTGATTGATTCCCCTTAACAACTATAATTCCTCCTTATACAAATAAAAGATGAGCGAAAATTCACTCATCTTTTATTATACTATTTTTTTGTAATATATGCCCATTTATAACTGAAGTCCCCGCCAAACGTATGGTTAGCAATGCCTTTTACAAATGGCTTCTCTAAATAAGCTGTACTTTGTTGGTACGTAGGAGAAATTGCTGCGTCTTGACCAATTAAGATTTTTTCAGCTTCCGCAAGTGCATTCCAGCGTGCTTTATCATCTTTTAATAGCTCTCCTTTTGATTTCGCTACTAAATCATCATACTTCGGATTAGAATAATCCATTTCATTAAATGAGCTTCCAGTAACAAACATATCAATATAAGTCATTGGATCCGGATAATCAGGGCTCCATGCAGATAATGAGAATTCATATTGGAATTTCTTTTCTAAATCTAGCTTCTGTTTGTATGGTTGCTGTTTCAAATTCACTTTAATACCAGGCAAGTTTTTCTCTAGTTCTTCCTTAATAAAGTCGCCTACTTTTTTACGGCTACCGTTATCATCGTTTAGTAATTCAACCGTAATTGTATCTTGACCAAGCTCTTTCTTCGCTTCTTCCCATAATTTTTTTGCTTTCTCTGCGTTATCTTTACTATCACGGAAGTTTTTATTTACAGAGCGGAAATCTTTTCCATCCGGACCTGTCGTGAATTTTTCAGGTACTAAGAAATATGCTGGCAATGAACCGTCATTTAAAATGACATCAGCAATTCCTTTTTTATCGTATGCTAAATCAATCGCTTCACGTACTTTTTGGTTTTTAAATGTTGCATTTTTTTGGTTAAAACGTAAGAAATATATGCGTGGATCTAACTTCGTTTTAAATTCATCTGGTTTATTCTTTTTATATTTATCAACAAATTCAGAAGTTAAAATAACTCGATCTGCTTGATCACTATCATATAAATTTACTCCCGTGCTTGTTTCCTTCACAATACTTACATTAATTTCGTCTAACTTTACAGTATCTTTATCCCAATAATTAGGATTTTTCTTTAACTGATAATTTTGTTCATGTTTCCATTGACTCATTGTAAATGGTCCATTATATACTAATTTATCTGCTTCTAATCCGTATTTATCTCCTTGCTCTTTCACATATTTTTCATTTAATGGGAAAAATGTAGGGAACGACGTAAGCTCAAGAAAATAAGGTGCTGGTTGCTCTAATTCTACTACCAACGTTTTATCATCCTTCGCTTTAACACCCAATTGATCTGCTGGTAATTCACCTTTATTTACTTTCTGTGCATTTTTCACATCAAATAAAATGAATGCATATTCTGCCGCTATTGCTTTATCTAATGTACGTTGCCATGCATATACAAAATCTTGTGCTCGAACTGGATCACCATTTGACCATTTCGCATCACGTAATTCAAATGTATATGTCTTTTTATCTTCACTAATCTTCACATCTTTTGCCATACCTGGTGTTGGTTTATTATCTTTATCTAGACGATATAAACCTTCCATTGCATTTACAAATACACGGAAAGATACAGAATCCGTTGATTTAGATGTATCCATTGAAGGAATTTCAGCTGTTTCTAGCAAATTTAAAACTTGTTTATCGGCCATTCCCTTATTCGATTCTTTCTTCGTTGTCGAAGCCTTCTCACCATTCCCACATCCTGCAACCAATACACTCGTCGTTAACGCAAGTGCAGCAATTGTTGTTGTCTTTCTCTTCATTCTTCCTTCCCCCAATCTATATGTATAAGTTAAATCCTATATAATATATTTCATTATACAAAAGATTCTGATTATTTTAAATATTTATTTTAACAAACATAGAAAAAAGCGATCGGAAATTTCTTTCCAGCCGCTTTCTTGAATAGCATTTACTTGTAATCCATCCTCTATATCAAATGGATTTTGAACTTTAAATATTTCTTCCATTAGCTTCAAAAACTCTTCTTCAGTTTTAGATTCACCATTAACCATAAATGAGTATGGTTCCACTTCACCTAATTTATAATCGACAACAAATTGAATCTTCACCTTTTGTCTTGGCGTTCCGGTGTTATATCCTTGGAATTCTACTAATTCTAACCCTTCCGTTCCACGATAATATATCCAACCTGAATTTTGAAAATAATTTTCGAAAGATTCACCTATTGAAAAGAAAGGATATTCATAAAGCGAGCTTGTACGAACCTTTTGAATAACGTCTCGATCAGTCGGAAAAAAGAAATGACTAAAAAATATGCTAGCAACTGCTAAAATAGTAACAATTGTCGCTCCCATTTTGCTCGTTCCGCCGCTATCATTGATTAGATAGTTTTCAACTGATTTATCTTTTATTTCTCTTGCTTTTATTCGGTATATACGTCTTTCCGCAAATTGATAGTACAATCCATTTGCAAAAATCCCCATTCCAAACAGAATAAAAATGAGTAATAAAAACGTAAGAGGCACCATATTAATGATTGGCAACGCTACATTAAATCCCATATAATACGAAAATGCATCACACGCTACTAATAACAACATAAATAAAGCAGCTGGTACATAATACTTACGATATCCTAGCCAGCCTATATTGAAAATAGCAGCCCAACCATTCCAGCTCCACCTAGCAATCCGCTTATTCTCAAGCTCCCATTTCCTTTTGTAATACGGATATTGTCTCCCTACATATACTTCTAGTTCTTTATCTATTAACGAGCTACCTTCATCTTGTTCATTATCCAAGTTTCGCTGACAACTTGCACAATTTAACTGTTCCTCCTCGCAAGGTTGCCCACAATTTATACATTTCAAAACAATCCCTCTTCCCATCCATACGTCATTTCAAAATACCTTCGTGTTTTAATAACCACTCTTTCCTCCATAAACCACCAGCATATCCAACAAGCTTTCCACTCTTCCCTATTACACGGTGACATGGAACAATTATTGAAATTGGATTCCGACTATTTGCCCCTCCTATTGCCCGTACAGCTTTTGTATTTCCAACTTTCTCTGCAATATCTAAATATGAAGCACTTACGCCGTATGGAATAGTATAAAGTGCATCCCATACATTTTTTTGAAATGCTGTTCCCTCCGCAGACAGCGGGACCGTAAACTCTTTTCTTTTCCCTTTAAAATATTCATCTAACTCATTTATACATTGTTCTATCATTTCATTTTTATTTTCTTCTTGTCGTTCATCAACAAATATAACAGACGTAATTCCTTCTTGATTCGCTGTAATTTCAAGCAAACCTACTTCGCTTTCATAATAAGCCTGGTACATATGCCATCCTCCAATTCAGTTCATATTAGTCATTGTAACACGAATATACAAAATTTTTCGTATAAGCGTTTTATTAGAGAAACAAAAAAGAGAATGATACAATGTAAGAAAATTCAATCTAGGAGGCTATTGGATGAATTCCGAACTTTTTTCACCTTATACAATTAAGGACGTTACATTAAAAAACCGGATTGTTATGTCACCTATGTGCATGTATTCATCGGAAAACGGGGATGGCCAAGTAACGAATTTCCATCTCATTCATTATGGAACAAGAGCTGCCGGTCAAGTTGGTTTAGTTATGATTGAAGCAACAGCCGTGTTACCTGAAGGTCGAATTTCAAATAAAGACTTAGGCATTTGGGATGACAACCTAATTGAAGGCTTACATAAAACGACTACTTTTATACATGATAATGGTGCAAAAGCTGCCATTCAACTCGCTCACGCCGGAAGAAAAGCAGAATTAGAAACAGATGCGTTAGCTCCTTCAGCCATTCCATTTAATGAAACAATGAAAATGCCAATAGAAATGAGCAAACACCAAATTAAAGATACTGTATTAGCTTTTCAGCAAGCTGCAGTACGATCAAAACAAGCTGGATTTGATGTTATTGAAATACACGGTGCTCACGGTTATCTTATTAATGAATTTCTTTCTCCGCTTTCCAATAAGCGGACTGATGAATATGGTGGTTCACCTGAAAACCGCTATCGTTTCTTACGCGAAATCATCGACTCTGTAAATGAAGTTTGGGACGGACCAATATTTGTCCGTATTTCAGCAAATGATTATCATCCTGACGGGCTAACGGTTCAAGATTACGTTCAGTATACAAAGTGGATGAAAGAACAGGGAATAGATTTAATCGATTGTAGTTCTGGCGCAGTTGTACCAGCACATATTGATGTGTATCCTGGTTATCAAGTACAATATGCCAAACATATTAAAGAGCATGCTAACATTGCAACTGGTGCAGTTGGATTAATTACGACCGGAGTACAAGCAGAGCAAATTTTAAATAATAACGAAGCAGATTTAATTTTTATCGGACGTGAATTACTTCGCAATCCGTATTTTCCGAGAATAGCGGCCAATGAACTTGGCTTTGAATTGCAAGAACCTCACCAATATAAGCGAGCACCAGGAAAAATTCATACGAATAAATAAAACCGAGAAGTCATTCTTCTCGGTTTTATTTATTCTATCGTTGTAATTTCATTTGAATTATAAGTATGGATACCCGATTCTTCTCGCAGCGCGGTTATATACATCCCTTTCGCCACATCTTTAGCTGAAATTGGTTTATATTTTTTGAAAGCTCCTTTAAAGATAAACGGAATAATACGAGATAACTTTTCAGCCATTCGTTCGCCGAAACGAAATTCTTGTCGATTTCCTACTAATAATGATGGTCTAAAAATGTGAATACCACCAATCACTAACTTTTGCAATTCTTCTTCCATTTTTCCTTTCACTTGTGAATAAAAGAAGAATGATTTAGGATTCGCTCCCATAGAAGACACGACAAGGAAATTTTGTACCCCTTGTTTTTCAGCTAAACAAGCAGCTCGTAACGTATATTCATAATCTACTTTTTTAAAATTTGCTTTTGTTTTTGCTTTTTTTATTGTTGTTCCTAAGCAACTAAAAACATCATCCACAGCAAAGAACTCTTTATATTCCTCTAATACCGAAAAATCAACTTGTTTCTGCTGTAACTTCTCATGTTGCAATTGCATTGGCTCTCTTACAAAAATAGTAACCGAATCGTAGTAATCTGATTCAAGTAATAGACGCGTTATCTCTTGTCCAACTAAACCACTTGCACCGAGTATTAACGCTGTTCGCTTATTCATATATGCATATACCTCTTATTTTACTTTTCTCTCCTTTAGTAAAATACAACCTTTAGGAGTTTCCTGCTCTTATTTTACCACAAGTAAAACACTATGCGTACGCATAGTGCTTTACTCACTCTTTTTTCTCATCTCTCTCTTGTAATTTCGTTATTGTTGTAGCGTCCCCTAAATTACTTATTAATCTTCTTAAAAAAATTAATACGAAAGATAATGGCAATACTACCGCTAATATTAATAAAATAGCTTCCATTAAGTAACCCAAGCGCTCATCCCCCTCTTTACCTCCTTTTCAATATATGAAAACAGCGTTGTCACATATGCATGCATTTGCAAAAATAATACCCCTATATTTGACAACTTTATAACAAAAACAAATCGGAATGATTATTATTTATTGCAACTTTATTAAAGATGTATTATACTAAGTTCGCAAACTAAAACGTAATTATTCCGTTTTGTATTAAAATGATATTTTTCTTCTATTATTGGGGAAAATATATCCGTAAAAAAGAAAAGAGGAGAACTTCATGCCTAAAAGATTGACTATATTTTCATTCTTACTTATTTTTACCTTAATTTTCGCTGGCTGCTCAAATAAAAAAGAAAGTAATGCCAAGAAAGATGGAAAGCTAACAGTTTATACAACGATTTTCCCACTTGCTGATTTCGCAAAGAAAATCGGTGGCGACTATGTAAATGTTGAAGCGATTTACCCACCTGGTGCAGATTCACATACATTTGAACCAAGTCAAAAACAAACGGTACAAGTTGCAAAAGCCGATTTATTTGTTTATAACGGCGCTGAATTAGAACCATTTGCTGAAAAAATGGAAAAAACATTACAAAAAGAAAATGTTAAAATTGTAAATGCATCTAAAGGTATTGAGCTTCGTGCTTCTACTGAAGAAGAACATCATGATCATGGAGATGGCCATAAAGAAGATGAACATCATCACGATAAAGACCCGCATGTTTGGTTAGATCCTACTCTAGCAATGAAACAGGCAGAAAAAATTAAAAATGCACTTGTAGAATTACAACCTGAACATAAACAAGAATTCGAAAAAAACTTTGCAGCACTTCAAACTAAATTTACTGATTTAGACGATGGATTTAAGGCAGCTGTAGCGAACGCAAAAACGAAAGAAATTTTAGTTTCTCATGCTGCCTATGGTTACTGGGAACAACGATACGGCCTAAAACAAATTCCTATCGCTGGAATTTCAGCTTCTGATGAACCATCTCAAAAGCAGCTTGCTGACATTACAAAAACAGTAAAAGAACATAATCTAAAATATATTTTATTCGAAACATTCTCTACTCCAAAAGTAGCATCCGTAATTCAAAAAGAAACTGGTACAAAAGTTTTACGCTTAAATCACTTAGCTACTATTTCTGAAGATGATGCAAAAAATAATAAAGATTACTTTACTTTAATGGAAGAAAACGTAAACACATTGAAAGAAGCAACAAACTAATCCATTACACTTTCTAGGCAGCTGAATTTGTTATTCAGCTGCCTTTTTATGTATTTATCCTTGACTTGACCAAAATAACAAGTAAAATTATCCATATTAGCTTTAAAGCTATATTAATTTAGAAGGTGAGTTGGAATTATGAATCTTCACATTTGTGAAGTAACAGCAAAAAATTGGCGTTCAGTAGTTGCTTTAGACGTCGCAAAAGATCAGCAACAATTTATTGAAAGTAACGCGTTTTCTTTAGCAGAATCATTATATGAAGGAAACGGAACGTCAGTAGGTTTATATGATGGAGAAACACTTGTAGGATACGCAATGTATGGATGGTATTCAGTAAAACATAAAAGTGTATGGCTCGATCGCTTTATGATTGACCAACAATATCAAGGAAAAGGATACGCAAAACGTTTCCTTCGCTTACTCATTCAATTCTTACAAGAAAAATTTGAATGCAAAATAATTTACTTAAGTTTACATCCAGACAACAAACTTGCAATGGGACTGTATGAATCATTTGGTTTCCGCTTAAATGGGGATATTGATGATGAAGGTCCAGTTGTAGGTGTTGTAATGGAGTTACTAATAGACGAAAATACAAGCCTGTGAAAACAGGCTTTTTATTATACATTTATCAATTTTTAGTTTCTCTCCCTTATTTAATTCTGTTTTGCAATCTAATAGAATGCTCATAAAAAATAAGCCTGCAATTTACGCAGACTTATTTCACACACTCCTCGAAATGTTCTTGGAACCACTCTTTATTAATATCTCTTCCGATAAAAACTACTTCACTTACTCGCTCTTCTCCCTCTTGCCACTCTCTATCGTACGAAGCAGCAAATAACGTATGTACACCTTGGAAAACGATACGTTTATCTACTCCATCTATCGATAAAATTCCTTTGTAACGATATAAATATTCCCCTAGCTCTTGAACGACAGCTGACATCCACTCATTAAGCTTTTGTAAATCCAGCGGACGTTCTTCACGTAATACAAATGATTTCACACCTTCTAAGTGGTTATGTTCTTTATGAGGGTAAATTTGCAACGTATCTTTCGTTTTAAACGTTTGGATTTGTAATAAAGATGGTATATCTACCTCACAGTTAGTCGCCTCAATTAACTTTGCAGTCGGGTTAATTCCTTGAATTTCATGCAAGAGATTTTCTTTCTCATTCTCTTCAATTAAATCTAATTTATTTACTAAAACGACATCAGCAAACGCAATTTGCTCTTTTGCTTCTAATCCTTTTTCAAAATGTTTATGTATATGATAACTATCTACCACCGTTACAACACCGTTAATTTGGTAAGCAGATTGGATGACTGGATCTAAAAAGAATGTTTGAATAATCGGCCCTGGATTTGCAAGGCCAGTCGTTTCAATTACTAAACCATCAAAATCCATTTTCCCTTCTGCTTTTACGTCCAATAACTGTTTTAAAGCAACAAGTAAGTCTTCACGTACAGTACAGCATAAACAGCCATTTGTCATTTCCATAATTTCTTCTTCCACATTCATAATCAACTGATTATCAATGCCAATTTGCCCTATTTCATTTACAATCACCGCTAATTTCTTACCGTGATTTTCTGATAAAATACGATTTAATAATGTCGTTTTCCCCGATCCAAGAAAACCAGTTAATATTGTTACTGGAATCATTTCGTACATCTCCTTATAGCTATATGTTTCTACATTATAGCATATAGAGAAAATCGTTTTTGTAGCAAAACATATTTATTGTCTGTACACCTAATTAACTATATAATAACATGTAGTAAGAAAGCCTTTTCAAAACATTATTATTCTTCTAGGAGGTACTTATAATGGAGCGAGTTCAAATGGCTGAGACGCTAGAATTTTCTCGTATTATTCAAGGATTTTGGCGTTTAGCAGAATGGAATATGACGAAACAAGAATTACTTTCTTTCATTGAAGATTGTATGGATATGGGAATTACTACTTTTGATCACGCTGATATTTACGGCGCATATACGTGTGAAGGGTTATTTGGCGAAGCTTTACAATTAAAGCCTTCCTTACGAGAAAGCATGCAAATTATTACAAAGTGTGGAATCGCTCCCCCATCACCGAAATTTCCAGAGCGATATGTTGCTCACTACAATACTAGTACAGAGCATATTATGCAAAGTGTAGAAGCATCACTTAAAAATTTACATACAGATTATATTGACGTATTACTTATTCATCGTCCCGATCCTTTTATGGACCCAAATGAAGTGGCAAAAGCATTTTCACAATTAAAACAAGAAGGAAAAGTTCGTCACTTCGGTGTATCTAACTTCTTACCTTCACAATTTAATA
Organism: Bacillus sp. JAS24-2; assembly: GCF_008274905.1. NCBI lineage: Bacteria > Bacillati > Bacillota > Bacilli > Caryophanales > Bacillaceae > Bacillus > Bacillus sp. JAS24-2. The sequence continues at coordinate 1,837,990 of NZ_CP031068.1, read as the reverse complement.
TGTTAAGTTCGTACTTAGATTTCCCACTTATTACGAACCAGATTGAAGTTTCTGCATTACAGCTTGAGCATTTTGAAAAAGGGACAATTGATTTATGCCAAGAAAAACGAATCAATCCAATGATTTGGTCACCTCTTGCTGGTGGGGAGATTTTTACTGGTCAATCAGAACGCGCCGTACGTGTACGTGAAACTGTGCAAAAAGTTGCTACTGAGCTAGGTGTTTCTAGTATCGATACGGTTATGTATGCTTGGTTACTTGCTCATCCAGCTAATATGATGCCAATCGTTGGCTCTGGTAAATTAGATCGCGTAAAAACTGCCGCTCTTGCTACAAAAGTTAACTTAGACCGTCAACAATGGTTTACAATTTTCGAAAGCTCTAATGGACATCCTGTACCATAATGCATAAAAAGAAGAGCTGTTTTTTTACAGCTCTTCTTTTTCATATGTATTTCTAGTCATGGCAAATACACACATATCCCTTAATCCGTTTCCATCTACCGCAACACTCGCACTTTCTAACGTACCTTCTAACTTAAAACCTAATTTCTCAGGTATCGCTCTACTCTTCTTATTGAAAGAATCACAACGAATTTCTACACGATTTGCTTTTAATTCAGAAAAAGCGTAATCCGTTATACCTTTCGCAGCCTCTACCATATAGCCTTTTCCGCTAAACCTTGTATCAATCCAATATCCGATTTCAAATTGAGGTATATCCCAATTAATACGATGTAATCCGGCTGAAGCAATAAATTCACCTGTTTCTTTCGAAAATACTAGTAATCTTAAATCCTCACGTTGCAAAAATTGAATATGTGATTTTCTAATACTTTCTTCTACTTCTTGCTCTGTTTGCTCTTTTTGTGCAAACACCATCCAAGGTTTTAGTTCTTGTATTGAAGCCTGAATTGCATCATATACAACTTTACCATCTCCTGGTTTCGGCATTCGAATAAAAAGCCTGTCAGTATAAAATTCAGAAGGAAAATCGAATAATAACGGATTCACTGTAAACACTCCCTATATTTCTTTTATATATAATAATATCCATCTCAAGTTATATAGTAAAGAATTTTCTGAATTGAAAACCTTTTACTCATTCACTTCCACCGCTACACGAATTCCAGATTCAATCGCACCTTGAATCCATCCATGATATAGCGTTGTATGATCTCCAGCGAAGAATATTCTCCCCTCTGGTTTGACAATCGCTGGTTGCAGCTCAGATTCTTGACCTGCTTGAAAAAGTGCAAATCCTCCAAGCGCATACGGATCCAATGTCCAGCTTTTTGAAATTCCAGATATGAACTCATCATACACTTGACCACCTAATATTGTTGCTAAGTTGTGTAATGCGTAATAAATACGATCCCCTTTTGATAAACCATCCCATAACAACGCGTCATAAGACCATGTATAGCTACCTAACATCATAGCCGGTCCTCCCCCCCCAATTCCATAACTTGGATAATAGGCATAACGAATTGGCAAATCTGTTATAATTCTGCCACCTAATTGTCCTTGTTCTTCCCAAAATCGGCTTTTAAATTGAATTCCTATTTTCGTCGCAGGCATATAATGTAATTCACGAATTGCTTTCCATTTTTCATGAGATATAGAATCAAACGGATCTACTTCTACAAAACGCATTGTCGAAAACGGAATGGTAACAATAACTAAATCTCCTGTAATACTACTATATTCAAAAGTTTCCTCGTTCCGATAGAAAGCTGTCACACCATTATCGTGTTGATGTAACTTCATTAATTTTTGATTATATATAATATTCTCTTCTAATTGCGGTAAAAATGACTTTGGCAATCTATCATTCCCGCCCACAATTTCACAAAATCCGCTCTCCTCTTGCATAATGTATAGAAAGCGTAAAGTCTCTACAAACGACCGTTCCAAAAAACCTTCTAAATCTAATAAAACACCAATCATCTCAATTGTTACTGGCGAAAAGTAAGTATTATACTGATAAGGATGATACTTTAAAAATTGTCCAGTAGAGTATCTCCCAAAATCCTTTACAACAATATCCCAATTTTTTTCTGGGTTCTTTTTTATAAAATTTATAATGGGCTGTACCGCTAACAATAATAATTCCTCTGACGTTTTTCCAACTTCATTCATTTCCACAGGATATTTTAGAATACTTGGATCTTTTTCATATTGTTTTAACGTCGTTTTCCGTCCATTTACGTATATAATATCCGTCTCATTCCTATTAATAAAAGGACTCACCTGTAGCCCAAATTTTCTTATATATGCCATCGTTAATGTATGCGAATACGGAATTCTCATTGCTCCAACATCTAAATATAATCCGGTATCTTCCATTCTCACTGTTTCTATACGGCCACCTACCCGGTTATTTGCTTCAAAAATTTTCACATCATGTCCTGCAGCCTTTAATAAAGATGCTGAAACTAACCCAGCCATACCAGCTCCCACTACAATAATCTGTTTTGGGCTTATCGTCTTCTTCAATCCTTTATCTATAACTTTTAACGCTTCATCCATTTCAGTGTTATACATTATATCTTTCTGCACAATTCCACCCCTTACTTCATCAAATGGACGTTAGTGGTTTAGTGCATTTTATTCATAAATCCCCATAAACATAACACCATTGCAATTTGAATATTCACTAAAAGTACATAAGAGACAGATCTCACTTTTCTTTATACTTCGTATAATATAGCAACTACAAAGAAGGAGTGGTTAAAAATGAAACATACTTATGACTACGATGCTACAAAAAAACATTTAGAATTAAAGAAACAAAACTTATGTAAAAAATTTAGCAATATGACACTATCTGAAAAAGAACGTGAACAACTAAAGCGTGAAATTGACAACTATGAATATATTTTAAATCTAGTCGAAATGAATCATTATGAACGCGGATTTTCTCGTTAAAAGCGGAAATAAGATTATCCGCTTTTCATTTTGAGCATTTCACTACGCATTTTTCATAAGTAAATATATAATAGGATGTACATTAAGATTGAGAGGTATATTCTATGATCAAGTTAAGTGTATTAGACCAATCACCTATTTCAGATGGTAGCACAGCAGCCCAAGCTTTTTCACATACAGTTACGCTTGCACAAGAAGTTGAAAAACTCGGATTCACACGTTTTTGGGTATCCGAACATCATAATTCCGTAAGCTTAGCTGGTTCAAGTCCAGAAATACTTATTTCTCATATTGCCGCAAAAACGGACCGTATTAGAGTCGGTTCAGGTGGTGTTATGTTACCGCATTATAGCCCATATAAAGTTGCTGAGAATTTCCGTGTTCTAGAAGCATTGTATCCGAACCGCATCGATCTCGGTGTTGGTAGAGCACCTGGTGGTATGCCAATAGCAACTCGCGCACTTCAAGAAGGGAAAATGGTCTCACTTGATCAATATCCAGAACAAATTGCAGACGTTGCAATGTACTTACATGATCAAATACCAGAAAACCATCACTATGCAAACTTAAAAGCCACTCCAGTTATCCCAACATCTCCTGAAATGTGGATGCTCGGTTCTAGCGGAGAGAGCGCTAAAATTGCTGCAAACAACGGAGCTTCTTTCGCATTTGCACAATTTATTAATGGCTTCGGAGGCCCTGAAGTTATGAGGGCTTACCAAGAACAATATGAGCCTTCATTTTTAGGAGATAAGCCTGATTCAATCGTTGCCATCTTTGTTATATGCGGAGAAACAAATGAAGAAGCGGAAAAAATTGCTTCTAGTTTAGATTTATCAATCTTATTATTAGAGCAAGGAAAACGAACTACTGGTACACCTTCTATTGAAACTGCTCAAAATTATTCATACAGTGCTTATGATTTATTCCGTATAAAAGAAAATCGTCAACGTATGATTGTTGGTGATCCGTCTTCTGTAAAAGAAAAAATAATAAACTTAAGCAAAGCATACAATACTGACGAATTTATGATTGTCACGATTACCCATCAATTTGAACATAAATTAAAGTCTTATCGCTTACTAGCAAATGCTTTTAATTTATAATTCTAAAAAGAGATGCATCACATGTGATGCATCTCTTTTTCTTACTACTTATTGTTTTCATTTCCTATATATTCAATAGCTTCTTTTAATAGCTCTTCAAAGTTAATAGGATAATCATGATCTAAGTCAGGCACAACTTTATACTTATGTTCTATATTTTTCTCTCTTAATAGTTGTACAAATTGCTGCGTGGATTCGAAACAATCTTCATCTTGATCCCCGCATACTATATATCCTTTTATATGTTTATTCTTCAGCACTCTTAGCAACTCATCCCATTCTTCAATCTCGGGAATCCATGGTGCCATAAAAACAAAACCATCTACATTTATATCTTGTTGTAAAATCGTATATAAAGCTACTCTCGCCCCTGCAGAAAAACCACCAATGATTACACTTTCTACTGTATGATTTTCTATAAACTTATTGTAATGCTCTTTTAATTCCGCTTTCCCTCTCTCTATATCCTCCCAAACAAATCCATCTGAAAACTCAATTTGTGAAGACTGTGGTAAAGCTAACATATAATCTTGTATCAAAACAGATTTCCAATATGGTTCTACTATTTGTATATTTTCTTGGTTACCATGCAATGTAAGTAGTAGATTTCCCTCTTTCTTACTGTATATATATTTCACATCTGGTCTTTCCTTTTTATGTGCTAATTCTTCTCTTTCTTTACATAATTGCACCATTGTATGAAATTCTTCAAATTTATGTAGTGATTTTAAATCTTCGTCGGAAATTAAATACTCATTTCCATACCAGAATCCCTTTTCTATAATGGCCTCTCTCATTAAATGTAATGCTTCTTTTTCAAGTCCCGATGCACTTGCGAGTGCATACTTAAAATTATATATTTGCGCCTCATTCCCTATTACACCTGTAGCGTTTTCCATTATATAATTGTACGCTTCAAAACTTCCTTTATTTGCATAACAACGTAACGTTTCATTTAATAATTGAATGTAAGTCATACTATTTTTCATGTACCAATTCCCCCGAAACCTTTTATAATATTTGTTTGCGAATCTTTATACCACTTTGTATAACCCACGCTAACAATACCTTATTCTCAGAATGATGCTTAATAGTTGCTCTTCCCTGTCCAATACATTTAGTATAAATAAGAATAGACTGAAAAATCAATATTTTAACAAACAAAAAAAGACAACAATATATGTATTGTTGTTTTCATTACGTCTACCCACTCTTTTGTTTTTTTCTATCTGGTTTACTTGAAACTAAATAATGTTTTTCTGAAATATATAAGTCTCTTTTTAAGCTACGATTTAAGTAAGGTCCTAATTTCATTCCACATATGAGGCGATCTTCGCTACCTTCAACAATTGGGAACATTTCTTTTTCTGTTACGTATTGATCTACTGCTTTTTGTACGACATCAATTTCTTTCACTAGGTTTAAATTTTCTGCTGTATGTTCAAATACCTCAAGCGTTTCCTTCGTTATGAGAAAAACATTTGTTGGAAATGCAGGTAAATATGGTTTTAGCAAATCATAATTTACTGTATAATCATCATTTACTAATACTGTATAAACGATATTAGCATTCGTTTCTAAAAACTGAGCCATCGCTTGTTCTAATTCATCTTTCGTAATTTCCCGCTCTTCTTTTCCAGTTCTGAAAAAGCGAAACATCGCATCGCCTCCTTTTTACTATATTATAGCATAAAAGAAAACTGAAAAATCATAAAAAAACCCATTGAAATAATTTTTCAATGGGTTTCTATATATTTATCGTTATTTTAAGAATGCACTTAGCATCCATACATGCTGTTCTAATGTTGTATGAATTGCTAACAGCATGTCAGCTGATGTTTCATCGCCAGCTTCACCCGCAACTTCCATACCTTCTTTTAATTCTTGAATAAGTGCAGAATAATCATTCACTAATGTTTGCACCATTTCTTCTGCAGATTCTTTGCTTGTCCCTTCGCTGACACTAGATGTTGCGAGATATTCTTTCATTGTCGCTAATGGTTTACCTTCTAAAGCTAAAATACGTTCTGCTAACTCATCAATATACGTTCCAGCCTCATTATAAAACTCTTCAAATTTCTCATGTAATGTAAAGAAGTGTGGCCCTGTCACATACCAGTGATAATTATGTAATTTAACATATAACACATTCCAGTTTGCTACCTGCTTGTTTAATACTTCAACAACATTTGTTTTCGTACTCATACAATCACTCCTCTTATCATTTTGTAATGTTTATCTTTTAATAACTTAATTACATTTTACCATACATTCCCTTTCCTTTCGAACAATTGGCTTATATGTAACAAAGTTTTAACACCTTTAAGGCTTCCCTAATATCATTTAATTCATGTATTTTTTCAACCACTTCATGCGTCTAATTGTCCAAGCTCATACATATGCATAATAGTACATCAAGCTCATCATAGTAGAAAGAGGGATAACATGGACAATCAACAATGGCAAGTAGCAAAGAAAGTAGCTGCTACTTATATCGGAACTGTCGTTGGAGCTGGATTTGCTACTGGACGAGAAATTGTTGAATTTTTCACAGTGAATGGATTATACGGGACAATTGGCATATGTGTAAGTGGATTTTTTTTTATTTGGCTTGGCACAAAGATGATGTTACTTTCATCACAAATCGGGGCATTTTCAGCGCAAGACTTTAACAAATATTTATTTGGGGATGTATTTGGGAATGTTGTAAACACATTATTATTACTCGTTTTATTCGGCGTAACGAGCGTTATGTTATCAGGGGCCGGTGCAGTATTTGAAGAGCAACTTCGCTTACCAAGACAACTCGGTATTCTCATTACAGTTATCGCTTGTCTCATTATAAGTAGCCGCGGGTTACAAGGTGTTTTTGAAGTAAATACACTTGTCGTACCTATTATGATGATTTTTATTATCGGACTTGCTATTACAACCTTTTTTCACGGTACACCTCCTATTAATAACACTATTCCTGCAGAGAGCTGGAATATGAAATGGATTACTAGCCCTATTACATATGTCGCCTTAAACCTTTCTCTCGCCCAAAGTGTTCTCGTCCCATTAGCCAGTGAAGTAAAGGATCGAAAAGCCATTTTTTGGGGTGGGATTTTAGGTGGTGCTGGACTTTCTTTAATTTTATTATGCAGCCATTTAGCAATCTTATCAGTCGATCAATTTTATCAATATAATATCCCAATGGCTGAAGTCATAAGAAGATTTAATGCAACTTTTCACTTCTTCTTCGTTCTCATTATTTTCGGTGAAGTTTTCACAACTTTAGTTGGTAATGTGTTCGGAATGACAAAACAGATGCAATCTATTACTGGGTGGAAAAATCACAATATTATTTTCTTCATTTTACTAATTAGTTATTGCTTTAGTTACATCGGTTACAGTGACTTACTTCACATTCTATATCCTATCATCGGATGGGTAAGTATTGTTATACTTCCAATCATTGCGTTTAAACAACTTCAAAAAACATAAAAAAGCATCCATGTTATTGGATGCTTTTTTATGTTCATTCACAATCATCACATACTTCCCAGTACGGTCCCATTTCTAATGCTAAATACGGCTTTAACTGCAACCGAATCATTCGACTAGGCATGCGTTCTAAAACAAATTGAATACCTTCTTCATCTTCGTCTAATTCAACTTTTGAAATCGTAATTTTTTGCATAGTCGTAATGGGAATTCCATCTTTATATAAAGTGATTTTCACCTCATCGTATTCATTAAAATACAATTCGACACTCATTTGATTTTTCAGTATTTCATCACCAATTTTAAATGTATCATTTTGTTCTTGGATTATATATTTCCATCCGCCTCTATCTTCTTTCGGAGCTGTTTGAAATAATGTCTCCAAATCCTCGTATAGCATAAGATAACCCCTCTCTTACTAAAAAACGATGAGTATTTTATATACCCTTTATCTCTATCACTATCCATAGCTATTGTACCATATATCACCGTTCTTACCGTATTCATTTACTTCATACACACTTATAAAATAACTAATTCTATCTCCATTATTATGTATATTACCTCATTACTCCATACACTCTTACAAGTTCAAATAACGACAGACTTTAATCCATGCAAATATTGTCTACTCTCCGCTTTTATTAGCTCACAGCATTCACACTTTTACATATAGTAAGACTACCACAAATAAAAAAGGAGAGTGACTTATACCACTCCCCTTAAAAGAACTTCCCTATAGCTGCTAAAACTAATACGATTATTAAAATTGCAAATAATAATGAGACAATGAAACTAAAAATAGGTAACGCTTTCTTTTCATTCTTCTTAAATAGTAACTTTAAACTAAGAAAAATATTTACTGGTACAAGTATAAAATAAAAATATTTAACAATTTGCACCGAGCTATTCGAAAGTGTTTTTAATATAAACACTTCAATTAGAAAAACAATAAAAAATGAAATACTTAGCCAAAATGAGACGTAACTAAGCCAAGAATGTCTTTTTGTCCCCCAATACACTCCCATAATACTCTCCTTTTATTTGTATTCTATAGGTTAATAATTATACACAAAGCTAACAAACACCTCTATTTTTCGACAAATATTATGCAAAATACCATTTTAAACGTCATAAAGGAAGTTTACATCTCCATTTGATTTTACATAATAAAACAGACTACCCTCTAGTGTCATAATGCTACTAGGGGGAGTCTGTTCTCTATTAAACTTTAAATCTCTCAATTAATACTTGCAATTCTTCAGCCATTTGAGATAGCGTACCCGCCGCTGATCCAATTTCCTCCATCGAAGCTAGCTGTTCTTCAGCTGAAGCCGCAACATTTTGTGTGCTTGTCGCATTATTTTGTGCTGTCATTGCAATTTGTCCTACTGAAATAGATACTTCATTTGCCCCTTTTGACATTCCATTAGCCGTTTCAACCATCGTCTTAATTTGATTAGCTATTTCATTTGTAGATTGTAAAATTTCAGCAAAATTTTGCTTCGTTTCATTTGCAATAACAAGTCCAGATTGAACTTCTTCATTTACATGATTCATTGATTTGACTGTCTTACCCATATCGTCTTGTATTTCGCCTATTAATTTACTAATTTCACTGGAAGATATGCTAGACTGCTCTGCCAATTTACGTACTTCATCTGCAACAATTGCAAAACCTCTTCCATGTTCACCAGCTCTTGCCGCTTCAATTGCCGCATTTAAAGCTAGAAGATTTGTTTGATCTGCAATGTTTTGAATTACTTCCAATATATCACCAATTTGTTTTGATTTATTATTTAATAACTGTATAACAGCATCTGATTGTGAAACCGATTCTGCAATAGACTGCATCTGGTTTACTGTTCTTCCTACTAGTTTCCCACCATCTTCTGCTTTTTCACGAGTATGAGCAGAAGCGATATTAATAGATGATGAACTATTTGCTACATGCTGAATTCCTTCCGTTACATCAAACAGTAACATAGCACCATTTTCTACACTTGTTGTTTGCGTCGTTGCCCCACTTGATATTTCATCCATTGCTGTTGTAATTTGCTCAGTTGCTTCACTCGCTTGTCTTACACTTGCAGTTAGTTCTTCTGATGCTGCTGCAACATGTCCTGCCGAAGTGTTAATCCTTCCAATTAACGTCCGTAATGAATTTGTCATCTCGTTAAAACCTTTCGCAAGTTGACCAATTTCATCATTAGAATGAATTTCAATTGTTTGCGTTAAATCCCCTTCACTTATTTCTTTAGAAGTGATAACTAATCTCTTTAAAGGCTTCGTAATTGAAAGTGTCACAAAATAAATAAGTACTCCACCTACTACTAACGAAATAAGCATAACAATTAACATATTATAAAATACAGGTTGAGCAGCTTCAATTACTTCAGTTGCGTACATCGTCCCACCAATTTTCCAACCTGTTTTTACGTTTGTAGCAAATACCATATTCTTTTCACTACCACCATAAGAATATGTAAAAGCACCATGATTATCTTCATAAATTTTCTTTGCCCAAGAATCAGCTGCTTTATCCCCTGATTTTTCTTGTGGATGAGCAATGATTTTTTGCTTTCCATCTAAAATGAAGGCATATCCTTTTTTACCAATATTGATTAACTTTGTTGTTTTTAATAAATTGTCTAAACTTAAATCTAGCGCAACAACCCCATTTTTATCTTCTGTTTGTTTTGCAATCGTTACGACAATATGTCCATTTCCTTTTGCCTTATATGGCTCGCTAACAACAATACCACCTTGTTTTGCCACTGCATCTTTATACCAAGGTCGTGTTGTTGGATCATAATCTGCTGCCATTTGTATATTTGGTTCCTGTACAAATTTCTTATCATTACCGGCAACATACACTTGTTCAACATCTATATTCAAATTGATATACTGAGATAATGTCTTTCTTAGCTCATCCTGATTATCCCCTTGATACATATTCCCTTGAATTACTCGTGCAAAGTTATTCACATCGTTAAATTTTGCTTCAATCATTTGATTGATTAAATTATCTAATATTTTTATATTATCGTTAGCACTACTCGTAATTTGTGATTCAAAATTCTTTTTAGCAGTTTGATAAGACATACCCCCGATTATAGAAACGGCTGCAATTAAAATTACAAAGAATGAAATTAATAGCTTTTTTGCTACTTTCATATCACGAAACAAATTTAATAGTTTACCCATTATGAACCTCCTAATTTTCAAATTTAAAAGTTAAATTGAGTTAATTATGAATATTTCCCGTTCCCTAATTATTATTTTCATAACCTATTATGGTGAATACTTTGTAAAGTTTAAACAATTAATTTCCTTTTGTCTATATATACGAATAATATTATTATAAAATTTACAAATAGAAAAAACCAAAGGGGCCCCTTTGGTTTTTACATTTTTTTATGTTGTTTAGAAATTTTCTTCCATTTATCACGCTCTGCTCTGGCAAGGATTGCATCTTGTTTCCTCATAAAATACGCCAGTTCTCTTTGTAATTTTTTATAGCTTTTCAAACGATCTATCGTAATAAGTCCATTTTCAATTGCACTATACACCGCGCATCCTGGTTCATTCTCATGCTTACAATCACGGAAACGACATGTTGTCGCAAATTCTTCAATATCAGAGAATGCTGTTTGAATCGCTTCGCTGCCTTCCCAAAGTTGCAATTCCCTCATGCCAGGCGTATCAATCACGAGAGCGCCACTAGGCAATTGGAATAATTCTCGATGCGTTGTCGTATGCCTCCCCCTACTATCCTCTTCACGTATATCTCCCGTTTTTGCTACATTAATTCCTATTAGAGCATTTAACAAAGTTGACTTTCCTACCCCTGATGATCCAACTAAAGCAATTGTTTTCCCTGAAGAAACGAATTGTTTCAACGAATCTATACCTGTATGCTCTAAACTATCAACAACGAAAATAGGAACACCAATTGCTATAGCTTCCGTTTCTACAATTTTCTCTTCCACATCATTACATATACTACTCTTTGTTAAAACAATAACTGGCATAGCGCCGCTTTCATACGCTAATAATAAATAACGTTCCATCCTTCTAACATTAAAATCATGATTAAGTGCATTCACTAAAAATAAATAATCTACATTTGCTGCTATAATCTGTTCTTCTGTTCTTGTTCCAGCCTCTTGTCTTGAGAAAGAGCTTCTTCGCTGGAAAATACGATGAATAATCGCTTTCTTTTCATCTTCTATTTTCTTTATATACACCCAATCACCAACTGCTGGATAATCGCCTTTCGTAATCGCTTCATGCCGAAACTTCCCAGACAGTTCTGCCATATATTCACCATCATTACAAATAATGCGATATATATGCTTATGCTCAAGTAAAATACGACCTACTTCATAATTTTTCTCTGTAACTTGTTCTTCAAAAAATGAATCCCAGCCGAAAGATTCTAAAATATTTTGATTCAAATAAATATCCTCCCTAGTTTGTACTAAGTGGAAGGATTGCGAATTACCTTATATAATATCGCCCTTTCCATCCACCTTTGTATTTGGTTGATTATTCATATAAGTTATTTTCGCCATAATACATCACCCCGTTCTTATTTTAATTATTCTCATTATATGGAATTCTCCTATAAAAAGCTACATTATTTTACGTAATTTTCAAATAACTTGTTTTTGAGCATTCTAATTTGTCCTCGATGACTAATTTCATCTTCTAGCACATGAAACCATAGTTAGGCCACTTTCTTTCTAACATGAGCCACTCATCACCTTGTTCACTTAAATACTTCAGAGATTCTTCTCGAACACTTTGTAGAAGTTGTACATAATATTGTATTTCATGACCACGGATTGCTCTACCCGCTTCCCCTAAATACAGTGCATCTTCCCATATTTCTAATTCTTCTTTTGTAAAGTCATGATCTTGAAATGAAATAAGCTGATGAACTTTTTCAATAGCTGCTATATGCTTTAATAAGGCGCCAATTGAATTTCCGCTGCTTTGCATAATTAAATCTAATTGCTCAACTGATAAATTTTTTACTTCGCCTAATGTTACAGCTCTCGTATGCTCAAGCAGGCTTACTAATTCCCCTATTTTTTTTGTATAACCATCTACACTTCTTATTCGATAATCTATATTCATATCACGCACCCCTTTCTGCATTCATATTATTGTAAAAATGATTCATATAATAGACTGAAATATATCTAAATTTTCTGTTACAATTAATTTGAATACAAATTATACCCAAACAAACTTTCTCAATATGCTTATATGAAATATTAAAAGGAATCAATATAAAATAATCGAATCTTATTCACTAAAAGGAGTGGATTCGATGGAGATGTATCAATGGCTAACCGCTGTTCTCGTTGGTGGCATTACCGGCTTCGTTTCCCATCTAATCAATAACCAAGGTAAGTTATTGCTTCCACGCCGTTTGAAAACATTTTTTCATTTTGGATTTTTAACTGATATTTTTACTGGTAGCCTAGCCGCACTTCTTGGGCTCGTTTTATTCGATGTCACCGCAATAAAAGAAATTATAAAAGTATCCATTGTAACTGCTATTTCCGGTCAAACTTTTTTACTACATCAAGCTCTTGGTGGCGAACAGGCTAAAAATACGCAAATTGGGAAAGCTGATGAGAAGATTCAAGAAATTGACAAATTATTGCGACGTTAGTGTATACTTTCTTTTAAAATTATTGTTATAATGAGAAATAAATATTTTCTATTGCGTCGTTTGTCAGGAGAAAGGGTGTTTCGTATGACAAAAAAGAAAATAGAAGATTTCTTAACAAACTCCGAAAAAGAGGAACTGCTAGAAAACTATAAATGTTTACGAGAAGCCCGCACAAAAAGCGAAGCTAACTATTTTGGCGAAGCAGTAAACCATCTATTAAATAAAGCAAAACAACGAATTATAAAAGATGCAGGTATACATGATGAAAATGCTGCAACTGTTCAATCAAAGAGAAAAGCACTGTTTTAGCTACATTAGCTAAAACAGTGCTTTTTATTACAATACTTTTCACATTACTTTCACATCTATTTCACAATTATAAGTACTCCTATATGTTAAACTAAGTATATCCTTTTCCAAGGAACTATATGCCGATATATAAATCCCTATCTTTATAGGGATTTTTATTTTTTGATTCCTCATAACTTTGTTACAATACATTTCTTCTACTATTTCTATACTTTTAGTAACCACTTTAATTAAAAGCACATTCATGTATTCACACTCTTATTAATTCTGATTTGCGAAATATTTATACAAGCTTTATGATGCAATTCCTGTTTCACTATTTTCAGTAATTTTTTCACTTTTTCTAAACAAAAATAAAGCTCCTATATATAGTAACGCAGTAAAACTACCTATAAGTATAAAATTGTGAGATATTGCAAATAACATTCCAGCTATTGCCGCACCAATCATTTGACCAATGTACATAGAAGCATTTGCAAGCGCGGCTCCTGTTCCTCTTGCTACACTAGACATGTTTTGTAAGTGCCTCATCATTAATACAAACAAAATTCCTGTCACAAAAAATAAAACAAAGAAAAAGTATTCAACAACAATAAGACTCTTTAAATAGGGAATTATTACATACGACAGAGCCATATTAAAAAACATCTCATATGAATATGAGATGTTTTTTAATATGGCTATTCTTTTAATAAATCTATTAATCCATTCCCTTCAGATGTACGTTCGTACCCTAAAGGTACAGTTCTTTTAATGAGTTGTGCATATATTTCCGGCTCCGATAACTTTCGACCGTATTCTTTCTCACACTGTTTAATGAGCAAGGCGAGCGCTCCAGCAACATGCGGCGTCGCCATGGAAGTTCCACTTAACACAGCATATTTTCCTTCTGGATACGTAGATAATATTTCATCACCTGGCGCTACTAGATCAATTTCTTGATTTGAATTACTAAAACATGCAATCTTCCGCTCTAAATTAACGGCACCAACTTCAATTACCTCAGAGTACGCACCCGGAAAGTCTAGTTCCTCTGTTTCATCATCGCAATCTCCATTATTTCCAGCAGCACATACAACGAGAACATCCTGCTTTACCGCATTTTGAATTGCTTCATGTAATTCTGGAACATCTTGCGGACCACCAAGTGACATTGAAATAATTCTCACTTTCTCTTGATTCGGCCCTCTCCAATTTACAGCATAATGAATTGCCTCAATAATTTGCTCATAACTTCCAGAACCATCTCCCGCTAAAACTTTTAATACTAACATTTTAGCAAGTGGTGCAACTCCTAATACACCGACACCATTTTCAGTCGCGGCAATCGTTCCCGCAACATGAGTACCATGTCCGTTATTATCAAGATACACATTTTGATCAGCTTCATAATCTTTTGTGAAATTTCTTCCGCCGATAATACGATCTTTTAAATCTATATGATTAGTATCACACCCTGTATCTAATACGGCAACGACTACATCTTGCCCCTTCACACTCTTTTCCCATACTTGCGGAGCGTGAATCAGTTGTACACCTGGTGGAATTTCATTTACTTGTTCTACCACCTTATTTACGGTAAACGGAATCAATTGTATACCTTTTTGTTTATTCACTGTACTACTCATCGTAATCCCTCCTGAAAATGTATTATTTTCATTTCAGACCACTTTTGAATACGTGTAAATGTAACATTCGTTTTATTCTTTTTGTTTTCCTTCTTTTCAAATATTTCTCAACATCATTTACTACCTCTATAATACTTCTTTATTTTCCCTATGATTTGTAGGAAGTAACAACCCGAGTCGTTCAACTAATAACCAAAATAAGAGGACCAATTAATGGTCCTCTTACAGTCTTTTAAAAGAATGATATGTATTTGAAAAATAATATAAATTAAGACTAAACCTCACTCTTGTTTAAAAACTTTTCTATTTCTTTTACTAAATATTCCGCTCCCTCTATGCCAACTGTAATATTTCCATTTGCTAATGTAATATTCTGCCCTGAAACATCACCTGTGATTTGGCAAGCATTGTAAGGTTGATATTTTTGTAAAATGATTTTATCTGCTTCTACAAAAATTTCAAGCGGTGATTTGATTTGTATTCCCAATACATCGCGTAATTCTTTAGGGATAACAATTCGTCCTAATTCGTCTACTTTTCGAATAACTCCTGTTGCTTTCATATTTCTCCCCCCCTTACTCTCTATTAATTTTTTCACCTCGCTTTTTCCATTTTATCACTTTTTGACAATACTTGCCTCTTTTTAGAAAATTTTGTACTCGAGTTAAAAAAACACATTTAATGCATACGTAATCTCTCTTTCAATTGTTTTACATAACGGGATCTTATAAGTAAGAAGTATACAACTTGAATACCTATGAAAATACTTAATACAACTGTATTTTCTTTAAACAATGAGTACTCAAACATTTGCCCTAACGCCGTTAAGGCTACTGCTCCATGTAATGTTGCAACACCAATTGGAACGAAGAATAAAAGCGCCAATCGAATTGTAACTACCTTCGATAATTCCCTACTTGTCAATCCAACTTTACGAATCATTTCGAACAAACGAACATCATCCTCCAAATCGGAGAATAAACGGAAGTAAAGGAAACTTCCTGCGCAAACGAAAAATACTATACCAATAAAGAAACCTACAAATAAAATCGGTCCTGCAATTTGTAAACTTTGGTTTTGCTCGTACTCTTCCGCACTAAACGTTGAATATTCTTGATACGGTTTAATTTGATGCGTAAGCTCTTTACCAATTTCAATCTCATCTTTCGTTCTTTCAGTTTTATACATATAATCTTTTGTCTCTATAAACCCATCTTGTAATGAATCATATTGATTATTAGAGATTACATAAACATTTCCTCTTAATATTTTCCCCAATGAAGATGAAGTAACTTTTTTCACTTTTAAATTTTCATTCATATTAGGTAAAGTAATTTCTTTTCTTTCTTTCATCGTTGGCCCTGGTATATTAGCTGACAAAAATACAACTTCTTTATTTGCTACAGTATTAAATGGTTCTCCTGTTAACTTTGCATATTTCTTATAGTCTGATTCTTTTATAAAAATGGCGCTTCTTAACGACTGTTCCTCCGTTTTCTTTGTCGAAATATTAGTTTTTGAAGCTGCTATACTATGTTTCTTTAATCCTTTGTCAATCATTTGTATATGCTGTGATTCGTTACTATTCCCTTGCTTAGAATGGTAATGAAACGAAATCGGTCTCTCCATTATCCCTTTCGTCATGGATGCGAAGCCAACTAATGTCCCTATTGCGGAAAATGCTACAGTAGAAATAATGGTTACAATAAAGAACATTCTTGCGTTATCTCTCATGCGATACGCTAAATCTGATAACGTAATAATATTAGTCTGTGTCCAATAGAAACGTTTACTTTTTTTACATAATCGAATAATAAAGACACTCAGCTGCTTGTACAACAAATACGTCCCAATAATAACTACCGTTGTAACAGGAATCATCATAATAAATACCATTGCTCCATGTGATAGAAGAGCTCCTACATAGCCAGCACTAAGCAATACTACTGCTAATATGGAAGAAATGATTGATGCTTTCGGTTCAGGTTTCGCCTCTGCCGATCCTCTAAACAACTTCATAATCTTATTTTTACGAATCATTCCTGCACTAAACAATGATATGATCATAAATAAAATAAAAAACATAATACTCGTTACAACAATTGCTTTCATCGGTATGTAATAGGATAAGGAGATATCTAGTTTCAATATCATCGGAGCGAAAAATAGTAATACCCCTGAAAATAACATACCTGAAAGAATACCAAAAATAATTGCCCCTATTCCAATCATAATATTTTCAAAAAAGATTAGACGCTTTAATTGATATTTCGTCATACCTAACATCATTAAAATCCCTAGTTCACGCTTTCTCGTTTTTAAAAACATTCCCATCGAATATAAAATAAAGAAGAATGTAAATAAGTAAATAATAGACTGTGCAAAAGACATACTTACGAATACGTACTGACCTAATTCTCCTGCACTTAATGCCGGATGAAACGCAAAAAATGAATACACAAAAAAGGCCATAATTGCAAATGCACTACTCAAAAAATAGGCTGAGTATGTCCGTCTATTTCGGGTTACATTCCGATATGCTAGTTCTCTAATGTTCATATTACTTCTCCGCCCTTCTACTATCTATGTTTTTATATTAGTAAAGTGCGGAAATACCTTCCATCGATTCAAATGACAAAAACCTTACATTTTTGAAAGGTTTAAAAAAATTGCTTATACGTAGTACTTTATTTATAATGACTACATTCATATTCATACACACATCCTATTGTATATTCGTTAATTTTGCGAAATAATAAAGGATAGAAGTATGTACCATTATACATATAAACTTAATTACCGCTTTAATATGAATAGGAGGAAACATAATGACATTACAAGAACAGATTATGAAAGCATTACATGTTCAGCCTGTAATTGATCCAAAAATTGAAATTCGTAAACGAGTTGATTTCTTAAAGGATTATGTAAAAAAAACAGGTGCAAAAGGATTTGTACTTGGTATTAGCGGCGGACAAGACTCTACATTAGCAGGACGCTTAGCACAACTTGCAGTTGAAGAAATTCGTAACGAAGGTGGTAATGCAACGTTTATCGCCGTGCGTCTTCCTTATAAAGTACAAAAAGATGAAGATGATGCACAATTAGCATTACAATTCATTCAAGCAGATCAATCTGTTGCATTTGATATTGCTTCAACTGTTGATGCTTTTTCAAATCAATATGAAAACTTATTGGGTGAATCATTAACAGATTTCAATAAAGGTAACGTGAAAGCACGTATCCGTATGGTTACTCAATATGCAATTGGTGGACAAAAAGGGCTACTTGTTATCGGAACAGATCACGCTGCAGAAGCTGTAACAGGGTTCTTTACAAAATTCGGAGATGGTGGTGCAGATTTATTACCATTAACGGGATTAACGAAGCGCCAAGGACGTGCATTATTACAAGAGTTAGGCGCAGACGAGCGACTGTACTTAAAAATGCCAACAGCTGATTTATTAGATGAAAAACCAGGTCAAGCTGATGAAACAGAGTTAGGTATTACTTATGATCAATTAGATGATTATTTAGAAGGTAAAGCAGTTCCAGCTGACGTTGCAGAGAAAATTGAAAAACGTTACACAGTGAGTGAGCATAAAAGACAAGTACCAGCGTCAATGTTTGATGATTGGTGGAAATAAATGAAACATAAAAAAGAAGCTAATCTTCATTTAGCTTCTTTTTTATATGTTAACGATATACCCCTACTCTTTTCTCCAATAAATCTTGCAGGCAATCTTCATGTTGTTTACAAAATAACGGTGGCATGTCGTCTAACGGGAAAAACTTCAAATCCAACGTTTCATCACCATCTACTTTTTTGTCACCTCCAACTATTGTGAATGAAAAGAACATCACAATTGACTGGGCCTTGTCTCCATTTGGATATGATTGAAAATATTTTGTATACACTCCAATAAGCTCATTTATTTCTACATCATACCCGGTTTCTTTTTTTATTTCTCGGATTGCAGTTTCCGCAGCTGATTCCCCTATCTCCATTGCGCCACCTGGAAATCCCCAAGCGTTAAAGTCTCCTCTTTTTTGCAGTAATACTTCTCCTTCTTTATTAAATACACAACCACCGGCAAAGTTTAAAAAAACATAATCATGTCCTACTTTTTCACGTAATTCTTTTATATAATTCGCCATTCTCTTTCCCCCTTTTCATACTTCTTCTATCGCTATTTCTTATCTTTTTCAAGCAATTCAATGATTCGATCTAGCTTCTGGTTCATATTAATCACGTGGTGTTTCTTTGCAGCACTGCTTTGTAATACTCTTCTAATAAACAAAGTAAATGATATGAAAAACAAAACGATAAGTCCGATTACTAAACAAGTATATATCAATGTAAAAATATTGCTTTCGAACAAGTTCATTCCACATTCACATCCTTATCCTTTTATTTTATCACACAATTCTTAATATTTAAAAGCAATCAATTAATAAAAAAAGCACCTTTTACAGATGCTTCTTCCCATTGCTTAATACGTAAATGTAATTGTCGCTAATGAATAACCCGCCAATGCACTGTAAGGCGCTACTTGATAAGACACACGCTTTGCACCTTTTGGCCAATTTATTTCATTTAATACTTTCTTTATATCTTGCATCGTCCCATCCATGGACTGCTTATATCGTACTTCTACTTTTTCTGGTTTGGCTGCAAACTTTTGCTGCAACTTTTTCTTAAATTCATTATAATTTTCTGCTCCGTATTCTGCAGATAAGTATTGTAAATTTGTTTCTTTTAACATCTGCTCATATACGACAGTTTTTGAGCTACCAGCTTTTATTTTATTTGTTAATTCACCAAAATAACTTGTAGTTGCCGCTGGATATTTGCTACGATCCCATTCATGATCTTTACTTAACTGTTCGTCAGACATATTAAAATATGAGTAAGTTACACGCCCTGCTTTATCTGGTACTGGATCATCAAATGTAGTATCTAGGTGATACCATTTGTTTTCAATGTTCACTAAATTCCACGCGTGAGCTTGTCCATTTCCTGTGCCTGTTACAATATGATTTTGAATACCTGCCTCTTTTAACAACTCATACGTTAATAATGTATATCCTTGGCAAACGGCAGAACGATTCGCTAATGCTTCATATGCTGTATACGCTTGATAAGACGTATCATAAGACACATGCTTAACAACGTAATCGTGAATAGCTTTTACTTTCTCATGCTCATCCATCCCTAGTTTTACAATTGATCCAACAATTGATTTCGCCTGAGCTTTTACATATTGAGTTTGTTCTTTTGATTCACGGTATTTTACTTGCAGTGTAAACGTATAGTCCCCTGGCATTCCTTTAATAGAATATCTAGTAGACGCTACATTATATTTTACATACTCATCAGCATCTACAATTTTATTAAACTCACCATACAATTGATCCATAATATTTCTAGCATTTCTATCTTTTGTTTTATATGTGATTGTAATATTCTCTTCTCGATTATCAATCTGTTTTTTTAATTCTTTTCTGAAATCATCTAATAACTTTACATCTGATTGTGCTGTCACTGTAGTCGGATTTGTAGCTGCATAAGATACAGATGACGCTTGTAAGCCTCCCATTACTATAGTTGAACAAAGTGCGGCAGCTGTCACATACTTACTTGTCTTTCCCATCTTGTCACTCCTTATATTCTATAACTATACGAAAAAGTATCGTATAGTTTCAGAGTATACAATACTTTTTCGTATAGGTCATATGAGATTATGCATATTAACTAATTCACATAAAAAGGTTGTTCTTTTTAAAAGAACAACCTTTTTTCATTAGCATGTTTGTAATACGCAGCATGTATTTTCAAAACGTTGATTTTTCAAATCTTCATTACTAATACAGAAATATAGCATCCCTAGTTCTCCCCAAACCATATTACAATTTTTATGATCTGAATCAATTTGGAATAAAAGAGTCATTTGCTGCGGGTCTACTCCCATATATTC
Source organism: Bacillus sp. JAS24-2 (assembly GCF_008274905.1). Lineage (NCBI taxonomy): Bacteria > Bacillati > Bacillota > Bacilli > Caryophanales > Bacillaceae > Bacillus > Bacillus sp. JAS24-2. Next base: position 1,816,864 of record NZ_CP031068.1, on the reverse strand, counting down.
TCCCGTCTCATATAACACTTCTTCTTGTACAGAGAATGGCTCACCAAACATTTGATGGTTATCGTAGTTATCCGGAATTAGCTCTTCAAGTAATTGCAAGAAACGATCTGAATCAGCCTCATCTTCAATGAAAAGTTCTGGTAATTTGTATGTCAGTTCAAAAGTAATTGCACACTGGTTATATTTCGCTTGTACTTCATTTCCTCTTCGTAATTGCTCTACAGGAACATCATAATAAAGTACACGCCCAGCCTCTGTTAGCTTCACATTTTCTTCAAAATAATTTTCAATGCAAAAGAAATACAGCATCCCCGTCTTAGGAAGATTGTGATCCATACCAACGTTTTGTAAATCACTTAAGTTAAATTGCGCGATAAATTGTAGTGGATTTCCTTTATGCTTTGGATATTCAAATAAAGCTGGTAAATCAGGAACTCCTCCCATTTTCGAACTACCTATCGCAACAGTTTCCTGCTGCTTTGGCACAACTTTTATACAAGGAAATACAGTATTAATAAGTTCCTCTTTCAAGTGTGTTAGTTCATATTTATCAATTAATACTTCAATTTTTTTATTCATAAATTCTCCTTACATTTACATACTTATTTATATCATAGTACAAAGATTATACTTCATTCTTTACAAAATCAACAAGCCTCCAAAAACGGGCTTATCCTTCGTACGCGAACAAGTTTAAAAAAGCATACTATACATTGTTCCTACAAACACGATAGTTCTTTAGTTCTTCCAGTACATTTTCCCCTCGTTCATTTTTATTTTTAATATAAGGAGGAATTCCACATGGGTTACGGATATAGTTGCGGCGGTTACGGTTACGGCGGTAGCTGTGGTGGTTGTGGTTACGGAGGTTTCGCTTTATTAATCGTTTTATTCATCCTTCTAATCATCATCGGAGCTAGCTGTTGGGGCGGCTTTGTAGGCTGCTAGTAAACTTAAAAACCATTGTAAAAAAGCACGTACAATACGTGCTTTTTTGCCATTTCCAAATCTTTTATTTGAAAGGAAGTATGTTTAATGAAGATTGATGGTGTTTTTGAAGGAGGCGGTGTGCGCGGTATTGCGCATGTTGGGGCAATTTGCGCGTTAGCCGAAAAAGGTTATGAATGGGAACGTGTAGCTGGAACATCAGCTGGTGCAATTATCGCGGCACTTTTAGCTGCAGGATATTCTTGTTCAGAGCTAAAAACCATTATAACTGATATCGATTATAACAAATTTACGAAGAAAACCTTTATTGACAAAATCCCCTTTATCGGAAAAGGACTAAGTGCATGGACTACTCTAGGTATATACTCTAATGTATTTATAGAAGAATGGATTGAAGAATTACTTCGAAAAAAAGGTGTTCATTTATTTACTGATTTACCGGATCTAAACAAACTCAAAATCATCGCTTCTGATATTAGTAATGGTAAAATGGTTGTCTTTCCTGACGACTTACCAAACTATGGATTTTTAAATTATCGCTTCTCTATCGCTAAAGCGGTAAGAATGAGTAGTACAATCCCCTTCTTCTTTGAACCCGTAAAATGGAGAACTCCAAAATGGAAGCAGCCTTGTTATATGGTTGACGGAGGAATTCTAAGTAATTATCCAATTTGGATCTTCGATTCACCTACCGCTCCTCGCTGGCCGACTTTCGGATTTCATTTTGTAAAAGATGAGATTCAAGCTGACCCTGCTCACTATAACGAGCCTATTTCTATGTTCAAAGGACTATTTAAAACAATGATGCAAGCTCATGATTTACGTCATTTAGATAAGGAATCAAAAGCAAGAACGATTACAATTCCAACAGGAACGATTACAAGTACTAATTTTGAACTGACGAAGGAAGAAAAAGACTGGCTTTACAATTCTGGTTATAACTCTGCTAATAAATTTTTACAAGCTTGGAACTTTAGGCAATATATTGATGAGTATAGAAAAGGAAATCAAGACCGAAAGACAAATCGATTTTTTCGTCAACTTGACTCATAATATTATTACTTTGCGTATAAATACGAGAACGTTTAACAACTTAATAGTAAATAAGCCTAGTAAATTCTTATATTACTAGACTTATTTACTTCCTATATAATCTCATACATTGTTTAAGGATACGTTAAGCCTTCGGCTTCTTCTGCAGTTATAACTATGTAACGATTTCCCGTTCTTAATCCTAACAGTTCTGCTTTTTCAATCGCCTCTTGCTTCGTCTCCGCATAAGCAGCTAAATATTTTTCTCCATTGATCATTTGGCAAATTACATATTGTTTCATTACTTTCTCCTCTTACTTTTTCATTAGTTGTGCAAGTTTTTTTATACCTATTTCAATTTCTTCTAACGTTGCGTATGAATACGATAGGCGCAAAAATTGATTTGCACTTCTATCATATAAAGTACCTGGGTTTAATAAAACCTTTTCTTGCAGAGCTTTATCAAATAAACTGCGATATGAAATGGGTACTTTTATATGTACCCATATATAAAACCCACCTGTTGGTTCATGCCAAGTTGCTATTTCACGAAGATATTTATCTAACATTAGTAACATAAAATCTCTTCGTTTTTTCAATTCACTTCTTACAAATCGCAAATGCTCATCATATAGACCATTTGTAAACCACTCTGCTGCAATTTGCTGGGATATAGTGCTTGAACCATAATCTGTTTGCATCTTTATGTCTGACAATCTTTGAATTACTGGCTCGGGTCCAACAATCCATCCAATTCTTAAACCTGGACTAATTACTTTGGACATGCTTCCAATATGTAGTACGATTCCATTTTTATCATAGGCTTTTAAAGGTTTCGAACTAGGTGCATCAAACCATAAGTCTTGATACACTGCGTCCTCTATAATAGGTAATCCAATTTCATTACATATTTCCATCACTTCTATTCGTTTCTTCGCATTCATACTAAAGTTCGTTGGATTATGAAAAGACGGGATTGTATATAAAATAGAGGCATTAAATTGCTTCTTATATTTCTTAATATATGATGTATGTAACCCGCTTTCATCCATTGGGATTCCAATTAAACGTACTCCTGCTGATTGAAAAACATTAAGCGAATATAAATAGGATGGTTTCTCTAATAAGATTGATGCCCCTTTCGAAAGAAGCCCCATAGAAATAAGTTGCAGCGCTTGAATTGCTCCTGAAACAATTAATATAGAGTCAGGAGATACATATACGCCATGCTCCTTTAAGTATTCGGAAATCTTTTCCCTTAAATAAAGATTTCCTTTCGGCTCTTCATACCCAAGCGTCACATTTGACTTTAAAAGGTTATTCATAATTTCTTTCATCTTTTTCTCAGGTAAGAGACTCGGCGCGAGCTCACCTGTTCCTAACCGAATTACATGTGGGTAAAATTCAGCTTGATTAATCTCTTGAATAGCTGGGAGATTCGGATAATGAAGTCCTGTTTCTACATAAGACTGCCAATTAGGCGGGGGTGCGTAAGTTGAAACATTCTCATTATTATTTACAACAATTGTTCCTTTCCTGCCATTCCCTTCAATATATCCCTTCGCAACTAGTTCATCGAAAGCCATTACAATTGTGCTTCGATTCACACCAAATGTATGGGCCAAATCTCTTTGTGAAGGTAATTTCGTTCCAACGGTCCATTCTCCATTAACGATCCTTTCTTTTATATACGTTTCTATTTGTTTATACAGCGGCGTCGCTAGAGACATATCCGGTTTCCAAACGAATCTTTCCATCATATCACCTTATATTCTTTTTGGTTGGTAACCTCCCCAACCATATGGATGGATACAAATTTTCATTTCTTCTATACAATATACACTATCATAATGAATTAAAATAGGAGGTAATATGATGAGTGAAGCAATTATTCATGGTATCATTCTTGCATTTGGACTTATCATTCCATTAGGTGTACAAAATGTTTTTGTCTTTAACCAAGGTGCGAGCCAACCAAACATTTGGAGGGCAGCCCCTGTAGTATTAACTGCCTCTATATGTGATACGTTACTCATATTGATTGCAGTGCAAGGTGTCTCCCTTGTACTCCTTACTTTTTCTTGGCTAACTAACTCATTATATATAATTGGATTTTTCTTTCTCCTATACATGGGCTTTGTTATTTGGAGAAGTAGCCCTTCCAACGATGTAACACAAGAAAAAAGTATGCCCTTAAAAAAGCAAATCCTTTTCGCAGCATCAGTTTCGTTATTAAATCCACATGCTATTTTAGACACAATCGGTGTAATTGGAACAAATTCTATTCAATACATAGGAAGTGAAAAATGGGCTTTCACACTTGCAACTATTATCGTTTCTTGGATTTGGTTTATAAGCTTAGCTTTAGCGGGGAAATTTCTAAAAAGACTAGACTCAACCGGAAAGACAATTTTATTATTAAATAAATTTTCTGGTCTCATCATATGGGGTGTCGCACTTTATATGTTAAAACAAGTTATTTATTCTTAATGAACGAAAGAGAATTGCATGTTACTCAAAACATCATGCAATTCTCTTACAAATTATGAAGTAGGTTCCGGTTTCTGTTTTACCGCCTTTGCATCCTTTGCTGGTTTAATCCAAATGATTGCTATGACAGCACCAATGGCAGCGAAAATACTAGTCAAATAAAACACTTCATGGTCCGCCCCTTTCATGAAAAAAGAATATAAAGGTGGTCCAGCTGCTACACCGATAAATCGCATTGAACTGTAAAATGACGTAACTGTTCCCCTTTGCTCCTTTTCAATTCCTTGTGTAATGAGGGCATCTAAACATGGGAGTGCCATACCAATCCCTATCCCCATAATAACGAGACAAAGAAGTAGTAAATAAATCCCTTTTATAAATAAAGGAATGATGACTGATGCAGCTGCCATTAAAAAACCAATATAGATACACTTCTTCATAACATTTTGATTATCTCCAATTTTTTTACCGGCCATATATGAACTAAGTGACAGTACAAGTAACGGGATAGCAAGCACACACCCTTTCCATATACCATGAATGTCATACTTTGATTCCAGTATAGTCGACAAATAAAAGAGAATTCCGAATAAAATAAGCATAATAATTGCACCTAATGCAAAAATGGCAATTAACCATCTTCCTTTTTCTCGAAACGTAGACAGAATAGATTTTATAAACTCTTTAAGTGGTGGTACTTCTCCTTCTTGTTTCTTTGCCTTTACTAGAACAAGTAATAAAACAATTGATACTACGCATAAAATTGGAATCGCCCAAAATGGTAAGAACCATACAACGGCAGCAAGAGCAGACCCTAAAATAGGGCTCAGCACTTTCCCAAATGTATTGGATGTTTCTATGATTCCTAAACCTGTACTAACTTGTTTTTCGTCTTTGTATAAATCACCAACACACGGTATAACAACTGGCATTGCACCAGCAGCACCAATACCTTGAATCGCTCTACCAATCAATATCCAATTGTAGGGATTATCAACTTTCCAAGATACCCAACCAGTTATCGCTCCTCCTATAGCTGCAATCAGCAAACTCGGAACCATTACCATCTTTCGTCCCCATCTATCTGATAAATAACCAGCAATCGGTATAAGTAGAATGGCTACGATAGAGTAAATTGTAATAATCATGGATACTTGAAACGATGAAATATGTAATTTCTTTTCAATAGTCGGCAGAATTGGGATGAGCATTGAATTCCCTAATGTCATAACAAGTGGAACTGATGCAAGCGCAATTAAACAACAGTTTTCTTTTTTTAACATGTTGGCTTCGAAACCTTTCATCATATATTTCTTACCATATAATAGCCCCGCTGGAACGTAACTTTTCATTCCACCAGGGCTATTACATCTTTACTACTTCCCATTCACAACAAAAGAAATTGGGGAAATTATAGTATTATTCCTATTCTTTGAATCCAGTTCACAATATATCCATACCAATTAATTGAAAAAAAAAGAAAGGAAGAATCCTTCCTTTCTCCTATAACCTTCTACAATTAGCGAGTATATCCGCCACCAAGTTGTTGTTCTGCCATCGCTACAAGGCGTTTTGTAATTTCACCGCCTACAGAACCGTTTGCACGTGAAGAAGTATCAGCGCCAAGTTGTACACCAAACTCTTGTGCAATTTCATATTTCATTTGATCTAAAGCTGCTTGTGCTCCATGTGATGCTAATTGATTAGAATTACGATTTCTAGCCATTACCAATCACCTCCTTATTTATATATAAATTGTGTTAAATTCAAATTAAAATACATGGAAATTTTTGGTTATTTTTTACCATAAAAAAAGAGCCTCTAAAACGAGACTCTCACATCATTTCACATTACGAAGTTACTACTTCTAATTTTCTATTTATTAATACTTTCATTTCTTCTTTTAATATCTCTTTTGCATTATGTCCAAACCATTCTAAGGAAGCAAAAAGATCCGTACCTCTCACTTCCTGAATAATCTCATCATAATTTACAATACCTTCAAATAACGGAACCATACCAATACGACTTCCTGCTGCAGCATATACATTATTAGGTTCAAACACATGCAAATAATCCGCTGAAGATATATTCTTAAAATGGTAATGTAGTGTCCACGACTTTAATCGATGGAAACTGTCTATTGGATCTGCGCCAGACTCCCATATATGAAGAAAATCAAGATTTATTTTTAAATTCGGATGATTTACTTCTTCTAATAGTTCTATAGTAGAAGGCAATGTGTCTGTTAGTGTATTGGGATGTGTTTCTAACAGCACATACATATTGTGCTGAGCAAACACATCACAAATCTTACGTATTCGCTTCACATACTCTTTTCTCTCTTGTTCCGAGAAGTCCTTGCTCCCTTTTTGCCCAGCAAACGTGCGAATTTTATTCGTATTAAACCAATTAGCTAGTACTACAAGTTGTTCACTTTTCTCTATCGTTTTTTCAAAATCTGCTGATAATGATATATCTAAGTAATCACTTATCATCGTAATTTCTAAGTTTTTATCCTTTAGAAAAGTCAATTCTCGTTCTGTCGTTTCGCGTTCTTGTATATACAAATTTTGTGCATGAGTCCCCCACAATTCAATTCCTTCAAAACCGTTTTCATATGCAAATTGAACAATATCAGTAAATGAAATTAATTGATGACGAAATGAAATGGTACATAGCGAATATTTCATAGCATTAAACTCCCCTATCTTAAATTCAGTTAGCTTATTAAAAAGTTGCGACAGACTGATTTGTTTTCATACCTTTCCATGATAGAAACTGTCTCTCTAATTCCTTCTTAATTTGCAGTTCAATTGCATTCATTTCATCCAGTTTTTCAATAATCGATACTAGCATACCTTTATTATTCGTCATTGCCATTTTAATTGCACGATACTGTACATTTGTAAATCCTTGTACAATATCCTCTACCCGATCACACCAATAATCAAATTCTTGCTCCGAATATTGCAACGTTTCACGGAAGTATGCAAAGGCATGCTCATAACTATATTTACGAATTGCAAGTACTGGTATTTGTTTTACTGCTGCTACAAGTCCAGAAAGCGCATATCCTTCTTCCTCATTTGCCATTTTTACAATTAAATTTTTCAGCTCCATAGTCAGTTCATTGTCGTTCTTTTTGAATGTTTCTGTGAAATAACTAGCTACTGTTTCTTGCGTTGGCTCCCCAATTCCTTCTATATCAATGAAATACCCTCCACCAAATGGGTTATCTTGAATAGAGTGAAGTACTTTTTCTCTTTCCATATTTCCTTCCCAACGAAAATCAGGATCTAGCATGAACCACTCTTCTTCTTTCTCTGTTTTTGATATCATTAAATAATGTGGAAACGGTTTTTGATGAAATTTATTTTCCCTCTCTGGTAATAGAGACATATCAACCATTACAATGACATAACGATTTTCCGGCTTGTTTTCTACTAATTCTAAAAACGTTTCTACATTGCTATCTTTATCTTGTGCATGATCATACCATTCGTTTACTTTAATACCGTACAATTTTTCAAACCAAAGTAAATAATGATCATGGTTAATGTTTTCAGAGTGATATGAAATAATCCCGCCTTCTGTTATATCAAAATCTCCATCCCATAGTCCAAAATAAAATGGACGAAAATCAATGTCGCTACGCCTTTTTATAATTTCACAAAAACAACTCACTAAACAGTGCACTTTAATTGAAGTCATACTCTCATCCACTTCCCTAAAGGTTAGTTATTCACATTTACTTCTTGTAACTCCTCCATAAAATCAAGCAAAGATCCTACAGTAAGAAATGCCTTTGGATCTACCTCATCCTCTGGAACGCATAGCTTTACATCCATTTCTATGTATACAATAAGCTGTAACATCATTACCGAATCTATATATAAATCTTGATTTAAGCGCATCGTTTCTTCTAAATGCGTTACATTTTTCAGTTCCATTTTTTCTATCATAATTTTTAACACGGCATTCTTTAACGCTTCCCGTCTCATGTTGTAACCTCTCCCATCTCTAGTAACTTTCTACTTACTTTTCCAGTTTTATTTTTAGGAATTTCATTTACACTTTCAATTTCATGCGGAACTTTATAAGAAGGTAAGTGCTGAATACACCATTCTCTTATTTGTACTGGATCAACATGAGAAATCACTTTCGCTTTAACTATTTCGCCCATGACAGGATGTTTCCCTCGATATACAATTGCCTCTTCAACACCTTCCAATCGAAGCATCGTTTCTTCTACCTCTATAGGAAAGACTTTTAATCCCGAAACATTAATTACATCGTCCATACGCCCCATAAAATGAATGCCACGCTCAGATTTATACCCTAAATCTTTCGTGAAGATTTCCTTATCATTCATTTTCACGACGATTTCTTCCGGTGCTTTTTCATCTGAACCTATGCTTATACTCACATGAGGTAGAGAGTTTCCTAAATCTAAATGGCTTTTCATATCATGACATATACTAATACAACCTGCTTCAGAACAACCGTATTGCTGCATCATATATGTTGTCATTTCTTTTAGTTTATAAAATAGTGCTTCTGGCAAAGGCGATCCTGATGTCATAATTTTATGAAACTGGAACGTTCCTAATGGAAAACTCCCCATAATGTGTAACATAAGTGGTACTGCATATATAATATGTTTTTCTGTATTGCGAACTATATTTAATGCGAATTTAGGATTTTTATTCGTAATGATTACAGGCTGGCTCCCCCTCTTAATTGCTGATAAAGTACCACATATTAGTCCGTATGAATGTGAAACAGGAGCCATAACGATTGGCACTTCATCTACTTCACAGTTTAAAGCTTCATTATAAGCGGTAATTTCCGTATCAACTTCCGTCCATGCTCTATGAATTAGTTTCGGTTCCCCTGTAGTTCCAGAACTATATTGCAATAAAGAAGGCTCTTCTAGTAAAAAGTTCCCTACTTCTAATTTTGTAAAATCGCCATATTCTCCATATAAAATTCCTACACAATTTGCACGCTTTGCCATTTCAATAGCTGTTTCTTTTGGTGTATCTTCATGTATAAGTAATACTGATGATTTCTTTTCTTTTAAGAAAAACACAATCGTAATAATATCGAATGGATCTTTCAGACAAAGTGCAAATCTATTCCCTTCTGCTTCTTTAAATTGTTCCATTTCCTCATAAACTTGTAATCTCAATTCAAAATCACTTTTGCTATACTCTTGTTTATTAACGATTAGCATAATTTCCCCCTGTAACAACTGATTTTTGTTTCATAAGTTTTCTTACTCTATACAATGGATTTGGAACTTCATGAACAAGCGATTCCAGATCCATATATAATCGACGTTTCGTTAATTGTTCAGCATAGAATGTAGGTGCATATAATTGAATATTTTCAAATCTACCTTTCAAATGTGGATATATTCTTAAATGATCTTCAATTTCTTCAACAACCATCATCCAAAAATGTTCTTCTTTCAATCCATATTCATCCGCAAGTACGAATGCTAATTCTCCTAAATTAAACAGGAATAGTGCATCTAACACCATCTCTTGCAAACATTCGATGCGATCCATTTCAAAGAAATCATTCATTTTTCCATTCGCATATGTTTTATGCATTTTAGTAAAGTCGGGACATTTGTCAACTTCTCTCAAATATGGACGATAAAACTCAAGCCCTTCATGAAAATCCTTTAACGCAATACGAACAGGCACCCCTTCTTTATGGACTAGAATCATATTTTGTCCATGTGATTCCAGTGCGATACCATGCTCTACAACAAGATGTATAACTGGTATTATCGCTTTTTGAATAAGTAATTGTAGCCAATCCTTCATTCCATATTTGTTCAACCACGCATCAATAATTGGTGTACCATCTTTCTCTTTAGCGTATAAACCATTAAAAGGAATTGCATCCTCTTTTGCATCTAAATACTTATGAATGCTTTCGCGCCAAATACATCCTAATGAACCATATATAGCTTTCTTATTCGTGTCATACGTTACACTTGAAAACTCACTTAACAAGATTAAACGTGCTTCATCCATTAAATAGGCGTCATTACTTACAACATCATTTAACCAATTTGATATTGCTGGTGCACTCACAACAGAGTATGGCTTCAGTGTACGGAGTGTTGAAGTGTTGAGTAAATTCATCGATAATTTAACGTACGGTTTCTTTGGACTCGTAATATTTCTTAACGTTCTCATTGACTGTTGCGCGCAATAATCGTCCTCTGATGTTCCTAAATAAATAATAAAATTACCCTGTATATGATCCGCATAATTTGAAATGATGAAATTCTCCCACTGCCATGGGTGAACAGGTATAAACACGTACTTTTTTGGATTACATCCCTTATTACGAATTCGCTCCATAAACTCTTCTAATTTACGATCGCCAATCTCCTCTTTTAAAAGGTTGTTATACATCACTTCATTCTCATAACCTACAGCCGCATAATTCTTATGCGCTGCAATCCATATGAGTTTTATTGGCTGTATAAATTCATATCCATATTGAAAATTGTCACGATATCGAAATCCAACACGTGCTTTATAACTAGGATGATATGGATGGCCGTCTATTAAATGGCTTTCAAACTCATCGTAAGATTTTTGAGTATATTCTCTCTTATTATTTCTTTCATATTGTGCAATCGTGTCTTTAAATATTGTTTGTTCTAATTCGTGTATAAAAGAATCTAATTTAGCTTGTTCTACACTAGTAACCCGAAAAACTTCTTCTAGAAATTGCGAGACAGATTGTATTTCTTGCTGTTCATCTTGAACTCTTACTATTAATGAGTCTAACGAAATACGTCCAAATGTCATCCGTTCCCTGCCATAGCATTTGTACGTGACACTTTTGCCTTCTTCATCAAGTCCTTGTATTAGAAAAAGAAGTTGTTCTTCTTTTTCTATGCGAACCGGTGTAATAATCCCCTCATAAATTAACGATTCTACTAATTGACGTAGCACTCTTCTTCGTACTGAAATGTAATCTTCTGATTCGAGCGCCTTCAATACTTTCGTATGATACATGTCCACTCTCATAAAACCCTCCACCTTATGACAAAATACCATTATTTGTATTACGTGAAATTTTAACGTTATTTATGAACGAACAGCCACTTCTCTAACGAGTGGATTATGTACTTGCACATAAATAGCTTGCTCCAATGGATTACTTAACTCATCGACATCGAAAAATCTCGTTAGTAAATTTGCTTTACACGCCAACTTATCTTCGTCCAATAATTCTCTTAAAAATGTAGAAGGTTCCCGGTTATATGGAAGGAATGATTCAAGTACAGACCTTAATTCCGAGAGAAGAATTTCCTCCTTAATTAATCCTGCTGTGCCAAAACCATTAATGAGGCCAAACATATGATTGAAAATTAAGTAGTAACGAAATCTCTCATCCACAATATAGTCGTCATATAAATTTCCAGTACGTTCTCCAATACCAGCTAATTCATTATTAAGCATCTCTTTCATTGAATTACAGAAATAAAATCCTTGATTATCACGGAAATAATATTTGACCGGATAACCATCTTTTAGCTGAACAACGCTATTTTGCTGATGAGCTTCTAATGCAACACCATACTGTAAATACATCCATACCATTGGCTTTAAAGAAATATTCATATATCGTCTAAACCACTCTAAGCTTACTTCTTCACAGCTTTTACTTTCTAAATCTGCTAGGCGATGAATAATATTCGATAACCGCGTACGCTCCCCAGGTATAGCGTCTTGAACTAGCCCAGCAATTAATGTTGCGTCGTTTGCATGTTCACTATAAAAAGGATTCTCACGAATAATCACTTCAAATCCAGATTCTTGTGTTCCATAATTTAATGTAATAAAGGCCGGATCACAAATAAAATCAAATCCTGGAAATCTTTCTCGTACTTCACCAATAGCCGTATTTAACATTTCCTTCCCTTCAAGACCACTCTCAAGTTCTTTCAGTTTATTAATACGCATTGAATTCGTTACTTTCACCGGAAATGAAAACTTAAGCATATACTTCGAATTGGGATGATATAGCGTCCTTAGTGATGATGTTGCCATATAATACTTACCTACAGGACCAATATACTCAAGCAATTCTTGAATTATCCAATCTTGTACGTAAGCTTGATGCAAGAGCCATTCTGCCTGAAGCGGATGAATTGGAATTAATGCATATTGATCTTCCTTACAGTACTTCGCTATAAATTCCTTACTAACCATCTCATCATTACTTAATTCTTCTTTTATAATCGTTGTTGTAGAATCTGATAATAATGATTTTTCATTTACTATACTTTTATGTGCCCGAAAATAATGAAGCTGACATTCCCCTTTTAATTCTGGAGAATACATTGCACTTTTCCAATCCAATATTCCCTGTCTACTCTTTGGTGTAGGATGAGTTAAATGCCCAAATAATAAAGACTGCTCCGCTTCTATAAAAGTTGTATGGAAACCGTATAATGCGGATGTATCTTCTATTCTCTCTTTTGTAAATTCCTCAATATTTTGACAACTACGGATAACTCGAAGCATAAGTTCCGCAGGATTCGTTCCTTCTCCGTAGTTGATCGACATCTCTTTTATTAAAAACGTAATAACTGTAACGTAATCTGCTGTAATAACGGAATTACTATCTCCAATTTGATAATAAAATTGTTCTCCAAACAAATGGCGATCTGTTGATGATTTATATATAACTTCTCCATACAAAGTAACGTTCTGTGCCGATAGCCGACAACATAAATATGTGGGGACTGTATCTCTATTCAACGTATTACTGAAGATACTTTTCATTCTTTCATCCTCTGTAATCCATTCTCCACTCCCTGTTTCTCTTAAATAACAGTTTAAAAAGCTTTGTAATGTTGCATGTTCTGCGATTTGTTTCGCATGCTGCATGTTGGTCCTCCTCTTTATATTAAAGCTATCGAAATTTTATATAATAAACGATAATTGAATATCGTTATCAATTCTGATTCTAATTGATAATGATATTCAATTCAAGAGTATATTTCAGAATTTTTTATCAAATTAAATTTTTATTTTTTTCTTTCTTTTCTTTAATCTAGTTAAAAGTACACTAGAAAAATTCTTGCTTTCAAACTAATTACCTACTATTTTTTATTAATCCATTTTTTGATGGATTAATAAAAAGGTACACCAAATGAGGTATACCTTTCCCTATGATATGTTTACATAATATTATTATATGTATCAATCTATATAGCTATTTGTTTTTGTAACAAATTCAAATCTCTCCAACAATACGCTGTTTCTTCTACCCTTACTCTCTCTAAAAATTTCGTATCAATTTTTTCAGGGTTAAATTTTTCATAAAACTTTTTAGAAGGATTATTCGTAACAACCCAAACTAAAAGTGATTGCATGTTATTGTTTATACAATCCGATAATAAAGTTTGAAATAACTTTTGTCCTATTTTCATTCCTTGATACTCTTGTAAAAGGTAGATTGCATATAATTCTCCATCACAATTATATGTACCAGTTCTTTCTACTCCCCCATCGATGAATCCAACTATTTCTCCATTTAAATTCTCTGCTACAAATCTAAATCGATGATTACCTTCTTTTTGAAAAATATCTTCCCATTGTTTTTCTCGTTTCTCATATGCTATATTATCTAGAATTTCGTCAGCAAATATCCCTTTATACGTTGTTTTCCAACTATCGACATGCACCTTTGCTATACCTTGTATATCATCCTCTATTGCTCTTCTAATATGTATTCCCATCATTTCTCTTCCCCTTATTACTCATCATTATATCAATTTCATTCCTTAAAAATCCAAATAAAAAAGAGTGAATTTGAACTTCACTCTTTTTTGTCACAATTATCTACTTTCCACTTCAACTGAAACTACTCGATCTATCTCTTTCAGGGAACTATATAACTCTGTTGTATATAAATCTTCTGGAGCTAAAATAACCATCTCCAGTTGCTGAAATGCTCCACTATCTATATCTTTAATTTTCACGCGTTTCACATGCATGCCTAAATTTTTAATTTGCTTAAATATACCATCTAACTCATGATGCTCTTTAACAGTAATTTTTATAGATAAATCCTTTTGTCTTAATGAATACGGTCCTGCAATTTTCACAAGTTGCGGAAGTACATTAATCGCTAAAATAATTAAAACCATAGCAACTGTCGCTTGTAAATAAAATCCTGCACCAATTGCGATCCCTAAAGCTGAAGCAGCCCACACCATAGAAGCTGTTGTTAATCCAGAAATAACGTCATTACTTCTTCGTAAAATGACACCTGCGCCAAGAAAACCAATTCCACTAACAATTTGAGCGGCCAGTCGCATCGGATCCATATTTGTATGTCCTGGAACAGAATATACATGCACAGATTCAATTGAAACCATCGTAATTAAACAACTTGCTACAGAAATAACCATACTTGTTTTCACACCCAGTGGTTTATTCTTTAGCTGCCTATCTATCCCGATGAATAATCCTAAAAAGAGTGCTAAACCTAATTTGAGTAAAAATTCATATGACATATTCCCATTCTCCTTACTTTACAATGTTTCCCTTAGAATAACTCACTATAACTCTTTTATGATATCAATTCCAGTCTTTTCTATTCATTTAACGTAAAAAACCGAAAAAACATTTATAACGATGTTTCTCCGGCTTTTTATTACACTTTAGATTCTTCTTTATTTCTGATCTTTAATCTTAATTTCTGCATCTTTGTAGAATGCTAATTTACTGTCATTATACTCTTTTGTAAATTTGTTAAACTGCTCTTTCGACTTTTGTGCTTCCACATTTAATTCATTAACAGTTTTAACTTTTTCACCGATTTCTTTTAATTTCGTTTCTTTTACTTTTAATTTTTCATACAGTTCTTTTTCAGTCGCTAACACTTTCGTGTAATTTTCATTCATCTTTTGGAATGCATCATAACGATTCTTATACGACTCTTCTACTGCTTTTGCTTGTTTTTGTAACTTCTTATCTTCAATCTTCTCTATATTACTTTGAACAGATTTCGTTTCCTTCTGTGCTTTTTCTAGCATTTCTTTCTCACTTTTCAATACTTTTTCACGATCATCTACATTTGCAGTAGCTTGCTCTATTTTCTTCACAACTGCTTCATTATGATCTTTACCTTCTTGCAAAATTTGAGCATATAATTCTTGCCCTTGTTTCTCTAACTGCTCTAATTTTTTTGCTTCATCCACTAAAGATTTTTCTTGTGTTGCTGCTGTTTCAAAAGCTGTATATAGATTTTCTTCTGGCTTTTCACCGAAACAACCTGTTAAAAGTCCTACTGATAATGCTCCAACTACTGCAACTTTTCCATACTTCAACGTTCATTCCTCCATTACATACGGTTATCATGCCAGAAGTTCACTGGGAAGTGACTTTCTTCATGATAAGCTTCGAACTCATAACCTTTTTCTTTTAGCCCTTTTAAAATTGCTGGCACAGCAGCAACTGATTGCGGGTGAATATCATGCATTAAAATTACTTCTTGTGGTTTTGTTGCGTTTGTTAATACATTTTGAGCAATTTGTGCTGCAGCTGCATCAACTGGCATTTTATTGTATCTCCAATCTAATGAATCAATTGTCCAATCCCATACTTTAAATCCGCCTTCTACCACTTTATTTCGAAGACCTTCATTTAATCCAGGCATCGAACCATATGGAGGACGTGTTAATTTAGGTGATTTCCCAATAATATTAGCGATTAAACCTTGATCTTCTTTCATCTCATTTACATACTCGCCATTTTTATATAACTTTGCGAAATTATGTGTCATACTATGCATGCCTACATAATGACCCTCAGCATTTTCACGTTTCACTAAATCAGGAAATTCTTTTACATTCGCTCCAATTAAAAAGAACGTCGCCTTCGCATCATGTTGTTTTAGCGTATTTAATAATTCAGCCGTATATTTCCCTGGCCCATCGTCAAATGTAAGATAAGCAACTTTTCTTTCTTTTCCATTAAAACGACTTGGTGCCGTTTTATTCATTTCAACTTTCGGCTGTTCACTTGCAAGCTGCACTACATTTTCTTGTTTCGCAACAGCTTTTGCTGGTGAAGTAATTGATTGAAACATGTAATACCCAATAGCTACTGCGGCAATCGCTATTAAAACGACTACTATTTGTTTAATTTTTAAAGCTTTTTCCATTCTATCGAATTCCTCTCCCTATTAATCTTATATATAAATCGCCCAATATAATTATACATCTATTTATTTTTATTTCACCATATAAATAGATTTTATTTGTATTATAATGGGAGTTTTATCAAAATTGTTGTTCCTATTCCTTCTTTGCTTGTAACACTAAGCGCACCGCCATGAAGCTCTACCATTTTTTTAACGATAGCTAAACCAATACCTGCACCTGCAGCATGATTATTAATTTGGTAAAATGATTGCTCAATATATGGTAAATGTTCTTTAGCAATTCCAATCCCTTCGTCTCTTACCTTAATCACTGCTTGTCCTTCTATTTTAGTCGCTTCAATGTGTATTGTGCTTTTTTCATGTGAATACTTAATTGCATTTTGAACAATATTCAAGAAAACTTGCTTTAGCCTATTTCGATCTCCCATCAATTCAATTCGGTCTATAGTAGTAATAAATTGAA
This sequence comes from Bacillus sp. JAS24-2, assembly GCF_008274905.1. Classification (NCBI taxonomy): domain Bacteria; kingdom Bacillati; phylum Bacillota; class Bacilli; order Caryophanales; family Bacillaceae; genus Bacillus; species Bacillus sp. JAS24-2. Next base: position 1,799,712 of record NZ_CP031068.1, on the reverse strand, counting down.
TTTCCTTCTCTTCCGATTTAGGAGTTAATTGCCAAATCGTCTCCTCTAGTATATCGTACAATTGCACCTTTTGTTTATATAAATTAAAATGATTTGATTGTAATCTTGAAAAATCTAGCAATTCTTCTACTAAATGAATCAACCTATCTGTCTCACCTGAAATAATGCCCATACCTTGCTTTATTTCTTCTTCTGTTAAATGATCTACTGTTTTTAACGTCTCACTCCAACCTTTAATTCCTGTTAAAGGCGTTCGTATTTCGTGCGAAATAGAAGCAATGAATTCATTTTTCATCTGCTCAGCCTTATCTATTTTATAGGCCATATAATTTAAACTATGTGCCAAGTCACCTAATTCTCCAGGATAATCTTCTTTAATTTTTTGCTTTAATGTGCCTTCTGCAATTTGTGAAGAGGCTTGAATAATGGATTCAATTGGCTCAACAAATGAATTTGCCAAACGTCTACTAATTAAGAAGGCAACTCCTGAAATAACAATACCTACAGAAATAGTAAACGTAATAATTTCAATAATCTTTTTATTTACATTTATTAAAACAGTCGTGTATTTTAAAACACCAATAGTTTGTCCTTGATGTATAAGTGGGCTTAGCACCTCTAGTTGTTTTTTATTACCTTTCGTAGTAACTTGATTATACATTTCACCTTCTAATAATGATTGTGGAATATTCACTTTACCTTCTACCTTTTCACCACTTGAAGATTGTATAACCGAGCCGTGACGATCAATTAACTGTAATTCTGTTCCTTCTAATTGAAAGCTACTAATTATGTCACCACTATATTCTTGTAATCGAATAAAGTATAGTGAATTGTATTCTGAAAAAAAACGTGTACTCGTTTTCGCATGAGACTCTATATATTGCACAATACCATTATAATAGTATCGATAAATTGAAACTGAAAATACAACTTCAAATAATACAAGCATAAGTGTAATGACCGTCATAAAATATAGAGTCACTTTCCGTTTCATCTTATACTTTCCTTCCACACATATCCTTTTCCCCACACCGTAAGAATAAATTCAGGTTCTGATGGATTACATTCTATTTTTTGACGTAACCGTCTCATATTTACATCTACTACTTTCGTTTCACCTACGTAATTGGTTCCCCAAATCATATTTAAAATTTCATCACGCGAAACTGGCTTTGAAGCCTGATTCATTAAATACTGTAATATCATATACTCTGTAGGTGTTAAATCGACTAATTGTCCATCTTTATACAATCTTTCTTCTATAATATTTAACGAAAATGGACCTGACGTAACAATATTCGTTTTTTCTTCATGTACTTCTATTCTTCTTAATAAAGACTGTATACGTGCAGTTAATACTACTGGACTAAACGGTTTTGCAATATAATCATCTGCCCCTATTCCTAGTCCTTGCACCTTATCTTCATCTTGTACACGTGCGGTTAACATAATAATACCCATTTTTTCATTTTCTTTCCTGATAGCCTTACAAACTTCTAAACCATCAATTCCCGGTAACATAACATCCAGCAGTGCTATATCAACAGTTTGTTCACTCAAAATCTGTAACGCTTCTTCTCCAGTAGTAGCTTCTATTACATAAAATCCAGCACGTTTTAAATTTAAAACAATAAAGCTACGGATTGTTAATTCATCTTCTAAAACTAAAATTTTTGACATAATTCCCACCTCCTACTCTTGTTGATAATCCGCTAGCGGTTTTATATATTCTTTCACTTTTTCAAATTTCGATTGCTTCGGTACTGCATATACGTGAGAAGCTGTTTTAATTGCTGCGCTGTAGCCTTTTATATTGAACCATTCTTTCCGCTTAAAAATATGAACTTCAAGCCATATTTCATTTGTTCTTGTATCCAAAAACTTTTGAGAATTTGATTCTTTTTGCTGATCTGGTATTGTAATTTTCCCTATTAACTCTTTAGGAATTTTCACATAATATCCTTTTTCTATATCTATATATCGTTCTTCAATTGGTTTAATTCCAGATTCACTCCACTGTATGTAACGTTCAAAAAGCGGACTATCGCCATGTGATTTATCCTCCCAACCTTTTGGACGTACAGTACGAACAAATTCAATAATGCCGTCTTCATTAACATCTTTACTTTCTACAACATATTCATTAAATAAATCTTCTTTCCCATCTATAGGTAATACTTCATAATGATCCTGATCAAATTTTGCTACATAAGTTATACCTGAATGAGCGCCAACTCCTGCATCAATTACTACCGCCTTTAGTGATTTAGATATACGACCCATTTGTATTCTTTGAATACTATTTATAAATGGATCGTATGACACTTCAGATAAAGTCTTAAATTGTTCCATGAACTCAACTGTCAGCTTCTCATCTTTTTCAAATGTAACAAGGCTTATATCTTTCAGTCCATTTTCATTTAGATCCTCTATGAATAACTTCGTATAACTTCGATTATATATTTCCTTCATCTCTTCATTTTCTTCCGAAAAAACATACATAACATGTTCTAACGATTCACGATTTACAGAGATTCCGATTAACAACTCTCTCTTCCCGTTCCCTGTAAAATCACCGACTTCAACGATATCTACATCTCCTCCATCAAATTTATGTGTGGACTTTATTCTCCAGCCATTTCCGATTTCTTCATATACGGCTAAATATACGCTATGATCTTCATTCGGCAATTTATAAAATAAGATGGCTTCTTTCTTATTATCTTGTTTAAAATTCATTGACCAAATCATCTGTTTATCTTTGTTAGACATTGGAGTAAGTAAGCGATAATTAACAGGTAAATCTTTATCAATTTGTTCCTTTAATTCATTAATCCATTTTTCATTTGTAGGAGCTTCCATTAGACTTGTTGGAGCCTCAGACATTTTACATCCAGTCAATATAAAGATAATTCCCATCATGCTTAACCATTTCTGCATATGATATCTTTCCTTACCACAAATTTTGAATATGTCCTTTTACTTTTTTACCTATCCATTATACTCATACATATGAGTATAATTTTTCTAAACTAAAAAATCGTTACAAAAAAGTTACAAATACATTCCCATAAAAAAAGATTGGCAAAAGCCAATCTTTTTTTATTATTCGTTTCGGACTGATTTTGGCGTTACACCTAAATGATCATTTAATTTTTTGGAAATGTCTTTTACATTTTTTTCATTTGGAATGTAATAATAAATACCACCGATACGTTTATCTGTACCTTCTATTTGCATTTTTTCCATTTCCAAATTAGATCCTGCCATATTTTTTGTAATGGCCAGCATATCGTCAAATGTTAAGTTCGTTTTCATATTTTTATCAACCGCATCCAGTAAAGAGCCCATTTTGCTAATTGATTGAACAGACATCGCTTTTTTAGCAATTGCTTCTATTACAAGTTGCTGTCTCTGTCCACGCATTGCGTCACTATCAATTTTACGCGTTCTTGCAAGTGCAAGTGCTTGTTCTCCATTTAAATGTTGGTAACCTTTTTCTAAATGGATCATACCAGCTTGGTCTTTACTATCTTGTTCAGTGAAAGTAACTGGTACATCAATATCAATACCACCAATTGAATCGACAATTTGTACGAATGATTCAAAGTTAAACTTCACATAATAATCAACAGGGACATTTAAAAATCTTTCCACCGTATCACGTGTGCTTTCTACGCCACCAAATACGTGAGCATGAGTAATTTTATCTAATTTTTTTCTAGTTGGAATGTAAACACGTGAATCACGTGGAATACTTACTAGCTTAACAGACTTATCATCTTTATTAATTGTTGCTAATAAAAGTGCATCTGTTCGAACTGCTTCGCCATATTGGCTTTTTCTCATTTCACTTCCATCTACACCCATGATTAATATTGAAATATTATCCTTTAAAGGTTCAACTTCTTTATCACGCTTTGATGACTTATCAATTTTTGCATACGCATCATTTACAACAGCTTTTGCTTTATTATATATAAACGAACCATATCCTACTCCTCCAAAAATAAGTAGGAAAAATGGAATTAATATGAACCATTTTATTGACTTTCTTTTAGAACGCTTTTTATTACTTCTCGTATTTTGTTCTAATTCAGAGCTCATACCCATTCGCCTCTCTTTCTCTTTACCAAGTATAATGTAAGTCTATTTATCTTCATATTGAATTTCCTTTCACTAACCTTACAATTTTGTAAGGTTACTACTTAAACCCAATACGTATTCCATTTCACATTATACTCTCGTACTTATTTTTGGCAAGTCACTATTTACCAATTTCAAAAATTTAGCACTTCGCAACATACGGATTTACAAATTTATTAACTCTTTCATTTTAAATTAGAATGTCTTTTTCCTAACAAACGATATGAATAAAGAATCCAGCTAATTATAAAATCTCTATGAATACAGTATATTTAACTTTATTATTTCTCAAACGGCGTATACACACTTTTCTTCCCCTGATTATCAATGTAAGCCGACTTTGCTTTTATTTTCGTTTTTTCTACTTCCATGTCTTCATTTGAGAAGTTCACAATGATTTTAATATCTTTTCCATAAGAAACAGATTGTACTAGCTTATCTTCTGACAAATACGCAAAATTCGTCATCTCTTCTTTTACTGCTTTTTCATGAACTTCATTCCAAACTTTTAGATGCTCTGTAATTTCTTTTTTATGCTTATTCCACTCTACTTCATCTAAATGGTACAACGGAGGAACATTATACAATAATTCAGACAGCATTCGATTTCCAACTTCATCTTTTACCTTTAAACTTCCCCATTCCCAATGATGCGTTGTAATAACGGAATCATTGTATACTAATTTATATAATGGTACCGAATATACTGGGTTTAAATATACTTGTTTATATTCTTCTTTCAATGGTACTTGTTTTGCATATTTTTCAGGCACATTTTGATTTGGTGACCAATATCCACCGACATAATACGGACTTGTTTTATTTTTCCGCATATCTTCATCGTCCCATTTAATAACAGGTGTTTCAATTCCGTGTGCAAATGCAATCGTACTACTAGCAAAATCATTTCCGCCTTCAGAACCAACGACCATACCCTTTTCTTGCGCAATGTAGTCCATTCGTTTTAAACGTGCTTTTAAATCTTGCTCTTGCGTCGTTATATGTTTCGCTGAATAGTCATCGTAAATTTCACCTGTCGCATCACAATCAATAAACCATGAATTATATTTAGGACCATTTTGTAATATATCATTCATGCGTTCCTTTACACTAGGCAGCGATAAAGTCGGATTTAACTTGCGACCTCTTCCTAAAAAGCCTTGCACCTTTTCTCCGTTTTTCTTCGTTACAGTAGCCTCTTCGTATAATGACGGGTCATTAAAGGATGCTGTGTTCCAATTTTTATCACTTTTTTCGTGAATGGAATGATACGAATCATACGGACCAACTAAATACCCCATTTCCTTAGCTTTTGTCACGAAATTAGGTTGCATAAATCCTTGTTCCCAGTTCGGCACACCAATCCACGCTTTTTCTATTCCTGCCTCTTTCATTTCCTTTAATATATCCGTTCCATCTGCATTACCCCATTTACTTACCTCTTCAACCGCATCACCAAGTAGCGACTTTAATAAATGCTTATTTAAGCTATACAATTCTGTATTCGTTAAGTGACCTACACCTTTCTTTAATAGCACACTAGCTTCCTGATTAACGTTTTGAAAAATATCCTCTTTATAAAATTCCTTCATCGATAATACTTCGTTTATATAACGTAAAATAACATTTTTTTGATACTTATCAATGAAATCTTGTTTACTTACTTGATCCAATACATTCAGTTCCCCAGGCTCGGAACTATTCTTTTGAATAAGTTCTTTTATATGACTAAACAGCGGGCTATTTATTTGCTCCCTTAGTTTTGGCCAATTTATATTATTTTCTAATAAACCATTTTGATTCCAAAAATAAAAATGCGCCGCTCCATATAACTTTTCGATTTCTTTATTTTTTCTAGCCTTTTCTTGTAATGTTTTAAATTCACCTTTTCGAACAATATCATCCTTATACAGTTTAGCAATGCTTACCGCATCATTATTTGTCACATATAATTGAAATCCATATGTTTTATTTTTATTTATGCTCGGAAATTCATGTGTAAAATCAAATCCTATTTTCGGATCCGAATGAAATTTCAATTCATTATTAAACATATTCGTTGCAATATATACAATTGAATATTTCGAACCATTTAATGCGAAAAACTTCATAGAAAATGATTCAGCAAATGAATATGCATCATCCTTTAAAAACTTCTTCCAATTCTCATCATTGCTCGGAATTTGCTTACCCTCCCATAACGGAAGTGTATAATTTTCAGCTTCTACTTTCGGCCATGTAAAGCTTTCTGCACCAGTCGATTCCACTTCAATGTTTAAGTGGTCTTTTTTCTTTTCTAATTTTATTTTTACTTTTTGATCTGGATATTCCCACGATGTACGATCCTTTTCTTTTTTTACATTCGATACCTTCATTTTCGGTAGGGGTTGTGATGCCTGTTCCTTTGCCCCCTCATGTTCTACAGTTAATGTGAATGTTTCTGGATTTACATCATAAGTAAAATCTTTATACGTCGCTTTCTTTATTTTAGACTCTTGTACAGCATTACTACCTTTTACGTCACAACCGACTAAAGTCGAAAACGACATAGTTGTAAGAAGACATATCGCTATCATTTTTTTCATCCTCTGCACCTCCACCAATGAATATACAGATGCTTTGTTACAGGAATGTGGCAAAAAATAATAGAGCTAGCATTTTGCTAGCTCTGTTTGGAGTATTAAAAGTTGATATGAACAACTATAATTCGCTTAGAAGATATGTAATACAGTAACTACATTTTTTCTCAACAATTATGAAACTAAACAAATCAAAATTTTAACAAGCATTCTTCAACTGAAACAATAAGTGTATACAATGTATCCTAAAAGTAGTACTAAAATGATTATTCCTGTACCTTTCCAATTCATACCGCCTGCTATATCAACTGGACTACCCGTTTCCGCTCTATTGAGTCCGTCACGTAAAGAACCCGTAGGATTACTTTTTAATTCACTTTGTCTCATACGCTCTCTTTTTTCTTCTGGTGACTCTTTATTCATTTAATCACCTCCAAAATGAATGCACTCTTTACTTACATTATTCAAAATCAACATTTGTTTTATATTTTTCCGAAAAAACCTAATTTAAAATAGGTTTGCAACGTAAAGAAAGCTAGCCATGCCAGCTTTCTTTACGATCCAATATGCTCTTCCTTATTTACAATAATACCTTTATGGTCGATTTCAAGCTCACATACTTTCATATCTGTAAATACTCTCGCTAATTGCTCAGCGATTTCTTGACGCTTCTCATATGGCGTTAATATAAAAATAGATGGCCCCGCACCACTAAGTGCTGTGCCGTACGCACCAAATTCTTTTGCGCATTTACGAATAGATGGTAATAATGGTACGAGTTCTAAACGATATGGTTCGTGAAAATGGTCTCTCTCCATCATTTCACCTACAACTTCCCACCGCTTTTGACATAATGCAGCTACTAATACGTTACTTATCGCACTAGCTTTAACTGCCTCATGAAACGGAAACATCTTTGGTAATACAGATCGACTTTCATCTGTATTTAATTCTGCATTCGGAATGAGAGAAATTACACCCAATTCCTTGCTCTCAATTCTTACGACGGAAACATCCTTTCCATCAAGTGCTCCAATTACAGTTCCACCTAATATAGAAGCAGCAACATTATCAGGATGTCCTTCAAAATTTGTAGCAATTTGAACTTTTTGATCAGCAGTTAAGTTCAAATTGCCTAGTTGATTCGCAAGCTCTATCCCAGCTACAATCGCTGATGCACTACTTCCTAGCCCTCTCGTTAATGGGATATTACTAGTAACTTCTATTATATGGGGTGATATAGAAGGACATACTTTACATGCCGTGCTAACGATTAAATTTTTATCGTCTGTCGGAATTGATTCTTCAAAGGAATGGATTACTTGCCATTTATCAGCTTTTTCTTTAACCACCACACCTAAATACAATGACAAAGCTATTCCAACTGAATCAAATCCAGGACCAACATTCGCCGTACTAGCAGGGACACGAACGCTAAATGGTATCACGACATAATCACCCCTTTAATATGATCTTTAATTTGTTCTATATCATTTGACACACTTGCGATGTCTAGTTGATTTGAAGAAATAGCGGTATCAGGATCCTTCAAACCATTTCCAGTTAATACCGCAACAACTGTTTCTCCCTTTTTGATTTTCCCAGATTGAACATGTTTAATTACGCCGGCTAATGAAGCATTTGATCCTGGTTCAGCGAAAACTCCTTCAGTTTTTGCTAATAACCTATACGCATGTAAAATTTCTTCATCTGATACCATATCTATTTCACCACGAGACTGCTCGGCAGCCTCTACTGCATACGACCAACTTGCTGGGTTACCGATGCGAATCGCTGTTGCAATTGTTTCAGGCTCTTCAATTACATGCCCTTTTACAATTGCAGCTGCTCCTTCCGCTTCAAAGCCATGAATTCTTGGCTTTTTATAACCTTTTTCTTTCTCATATTCACAGAAGCCTTTCCAATACGCTGTAATATTCCCTGCATTCCCAACAGGGATAGCTAGAACATCTGGTGCATTTTGCAATTGGTCACAAATTTCAAACGCTGCTGTTTTTTGCCCTTCAATTCGATAAGGATTTACTGAGTTTACTAACGTAATCGGCTCTTCTGCAGCAATATTTCTTACAGCCTTAAGCGCATCATCGAAATTCCCTTCTATTGAAATAATTTCAGCTCCATAAGCGACCGCTTGCGCTAATTTTCCATGTGCAATCTTTCCTTCTGGTATTACGATAATGCATTTCATCCCAAGACGTGCCGCATATGCTGCAGCTGACGCTGATGTATTACCTGTTGATGCACAAATGATTGCTTCTGAACCTTCTTCTTTCGCCTTAGCAACTGCCATGACCATACCACGATCTTTAAAAGAACCTGTCGGATTCGCTCCTTCGTACTTACCATATAGCTGAATCCCTAATTGTTTTGATATATTTAATAATGGAATAAGTGGTGTGTTTCCTTCCATTAAGCTGACATCAGGTGTATTTTCATTCACCGGTAAATAAGACGCATATTGTTTTAATAGTCCTTTATACATATTGTTTTTCCTCCTCAATAATGTAGTAACTGTTTATTTCACTTGCGACAGCTTCTATCGCTTCTAAAACTCGTTCAAATTGATACTTGGAAGTTCGGTGTGTCACAACAACGACTTCTGCCAGTTCACGGTTTAAAGGTAATTGAATAACCTCTTTTAAACTTACAGAATAATTAACGAAACATTCTGTTATTTTTTGTAACATCCCAGGCTCATCTTGTAATGAAATGCGTAAGAAATATTTCGAAACTACTTCTTCATCACCTTGTAATTCATAAGGAACTGGTTCTTTTAACGCACTTTTATTTTTCGGAACTTGATTCATATTTTTAACGATTGAAATAATATCACTTACTACAGCAGAACCAGTCGGTAACTTCCCAGCTCCGGGTCCATAAAACATCACTTCTCCTACCGCTTGGCCATGGACATACACCGCATTAAATTCATTATTCACATTTGATAATGGATGCTGGCTCGGTAAAAGCGTCGGTTCTACACTTAAATGAATGGCTGGTCCTTGTTTTTCAGCTTTACCAATTAACTTCATAGTAAATCCTAACTTTTCAGCCATTTGTAAATCTTCTTTTTCGACCTTTCGAATCCCTCTTACTTGCACATCATCTAATGAAACATTCATCGAAAAACCTAAGTTTGCAAGAATTGCTACTTTTCTCGCCGCATCTAGTCCATCTACATCTGCTGTCGGATCCGATTCTGCAAAGCCTAATTTTTGTGCTTCCTGTAAAGCCTCTTCATAAGACCATCCATTTTGACTCATTTTTGTTAACATATAATTTGTTGTACCATTTACAATTCCCATTATTTTTTCAATTTGATCTGATGCTAACCCATCAGTTAGTCCTCTTAACACTGGAATACCGCCCGCTACACTCGCTTCGTAACATAAATCACAATCATTATCGTTCGCCAGTTGAAGAAGCTCTGCACCATATACAGCCATTAAATCTTTATTTGCTGTTACGACATGTTTTTTATTTCGTAAAGCCTTAACAATATGCTGTTTTGCTTCTTCAATTCCGCCCATTACCTCTACTACAATATCAATATTTGAATCATTTAGAACTTCATCTGCATGACTTGTTACTGCAATTCCATCAATACAAACATCGCGTTCTTTTTCCAAATCACGTACAACGACTGTTTTCACTTTCACTTCGTATCCTGTATCAAGTGCGATTTTTTTATAATGTTCTTTCAAAATATGAACAACACCACTTCCGACCGTACCTAAACCTAATACCCCAACATTTATAACGTTATTCATCTTCTAATCTCCTCCTAAAAGTTTAATTGTTACATCTATAAATCACCTTACTCTGCTTTTTTGTCATGCAGGTGGTGGTTATTTCCGTACTTATAAATCGTTTCATATTACCGCACCTCCTTTCAAAGTAAAAAAACACACCCATCCCTAGGAAAGGGACGAATGTGTTTTCGTGGTTCCACCCTTGTTCCAATCTAGACGTATTTCCTCCTAGATTGCTCAAGTTCAGATAACGGCTGATACCGCCAATAATTACTAGATTACTCGTTCACTATTGAAGTTCAAAGGTGGTAAAATCATTTCTCGTGTTAGGAAGCTCACACCCTTGGCTTCCCTCTCTGTAAACCGTAAAAATGATTTCGTGTCCTTATCGTTACTTTTTCGTTCATGTTTATTTGTTAACTCATTATACTCGCATAAAAAACAAAATCAATACTATTTTTTAATTATTTTAAATTTTCAATCTCTTATACCATAAAAAACACACTCATCCCTAGGAAAGGGACGAATGTGTTTTCGTGGTTCCACCCTTGTTCCAATCTAGACGTATCTCCTTCTAGATTGCTCAAGTTCAGATAACGGCTGATACCGCCAATAATTACTAGATTACTCGTTCACTATTGAAGTTCAAAGGTGGTAAAATCATTTCTCGTGTTAGGAAGCTCACACCCTTGGCTTCCCTCTCTGTAAACCGTAAAAATGATTTCGTGTCCTTATCATTACTTTTTCATTCATGTCTATTTGTTAACTTATTATAGTTATCAAATTTTTAAAAAGCAAGCCTATTTTTACTAACTATTTTCAAAATAATTTTTTATTATATTTCACAATAGCATTATGCAACTGCCACTCAATTTACCTATTTTGTCATTTCTCCAGTTTATAAATCAACGGTTCATATATAAAGTGAAACTTTAATCAGTGAGGATTTTGTTCATCCCCACTGATTATTAGCCTTCACCAATCGGGCTTTTACGGGCAGTTGATCCCCACCTAACTTCTTTGCTTTCGCTGAATTTTGAGGTAGGGGTGTTACTGCCCGTTAATGCGGGATAAATCCCCATTCTAAAACCCGTACATACTCACCTTACAAAATTATATCAATAAAATTTTTAATACAATCTTTTTGTATAACTTTCTTCTAAAGAACGTGCAACATCTTCTTCTGAAGCATTCACTTTCGCATGCTCTAACAACATTTTTGCTGCTGAAGGTAACTCTTTTTTATTTAACCAAGATTCTGGATCCCATATCTTCGAACGAATAAACGCTTTTGCACAATGAATGTAACACTCTTCTATTTCAACAACAATTCCAAGCAACGGATTACGTCCATTCGCCTGCATTTCTTTCAAAATTTCTTCGTCGTTTGTAATATACGCTCGGCCATTTATTCTGAGTGTCTCCCCAAGACCTGGAATAAAAAAGATTAGTCCTACACGTGGATTTGAAATAATATTCAAAATGGAGTCTATACGACGATTTCCTGGCCTTTCTGGAATGATAATTTTATTATTATTGAGCACGTATACAAATCCAGGTGCGTCTCCTCTCGGCGAGGCGTCACACTCCCCCAACTTATTTGCAGTAGATAATACTAGAAAAGGAGATTTAGAAAGGAAATCTACACAATGGTGGTCTAATGATGAAATAACTTTTTTCAATGCTCGCTCACTTGGTTTCCCCAATATTTTCCGTAACTCTTCCTCTGTTGAAATAATCGATTTTATTTCCATACGCTCTATCTCCACTTATAATCGCCCCTTTTTCTTTATTTTCCCAAAATTCAATACGAATATTGTATAATAAAATTTGCAGAAAGGGGAATTAAAATGACAGAGTGGTTAACAATATTTGATTCTGAAAGAAATACACTTGGGAAGAAATTACGCGATGAAGTGCATCGTGACGGTGATTGGCACGAAACATTTCATTGTTGGTTTGTAGAAAAAGATGCTAAAGATATATTCTTATATTTCCAATTACGCTCTAAAAATAAAAAAGAAGCTCCACTTATATGGGATATTACTTCAGCTGGACATATTATGCATGATGAAGATGTACAAATTGGTGGTCTTCGTGAAATCGAAGAAGAATTGGGGCTTTCCTTTCAAACTACTGATTTAGTATACAAAGGAATCTTTAAAATAGATTATGAAATTTCAAATCTTACTGATCGTGAATTTTGTCATATGTATTTTCACAATGTCATCAATCCACTTCCATTCGCACCAGGTGAAGAAGTAGACGATGTGATGAAAGTACATGCAACTTCTTTTCTACAACTATTAAATGGTGAAATTTCATCTTTTACAGCTATTTCTGTTTTAAACAATAAACCAATTACAATAACATTTGAAGATATTTATCCGTATGATCTTGCATACTATGAATTTGTTATAGAGAAAGGAAAAGAATTATTAAAAAATAATAGTTTATAAATAAAATAGGACTCTTAGCATTATATTGCGTGGAGTCCTATTTTTCATTATTGCTCAAGTGCCTTCAATCTTTTCTCTACTCGTATGAATAAGCGAATGATTAGTACTAGCATAAAGATCATTATAGCTAACGTTGTATGGGAGTATCTAAACAGTATACTAATAACACTTCCAATTAACATCATGATGAATCCATTTTGCTTCATCACTTCTGCACTATACCTGTTACCCGCACCCCATAATTCCTTATTTTTCATAGATCGTTTCGTACGATAACCATATGCCGCATTAATATCGGTCGGTGGATTCTTTTGAAGAATAATTGCCGCAAGTATAAAAATAATACTAATCAATATGCTTATTCCTATGTTTACTAGTGCATAAATCAATTATATCCCCCCTAACTTACACTTTCATTATACGACACAAACCTTATTTTTCCAATTTATAACACATTTACTTTCTTTCTTTTGATGTCTGGAACATACTTGGAAGTGTTACAAAACGTGCCCCTTTCGTTTTTAACTGCGGAATGATTTTGTCTAGTGCATCTACAGATCCTTGTAAATGCCCACCTGGTGTTGAATGTTGGAGGATGACACTTCCAGGAAATGAATTCCCTAACACATTATTTGTAATCGTATCAGCACTCACACCTTTCCAATCAACCGTATCAACACTCCACTGTACAATCATAAAATTTTGCTCTGTGGCCCATTTTAATTGATTTTCAAGTATTTCACCGTATGGCGGACGTATAAACTTCGGTGCATAACCAGCTAAACGATTTAATATTTCTTCCGTTTTTATAATTTGATTACGGTACTCATCCTCATTTACTTTCGCTAAGTTCGGATGACTATACGTATGATTACCAATTACATGCCCTTCATTCGCAATACGCTTTACTACGTTCGGAAATTTTTCTGCGTTTTCACCAAGTAAGAAGAAAGTCGCTTTTACATTATGTTGTTTTAACTTATCTAAAATTTTTGGCGTAAATTCTAAATCTGGTCCATCATCAAATGTAAGAGCTACTTCCGCTTTATTATACGGTCCGGAAAATGCGTACGCATATTTTTCAACCCATGAAAATGGTGTCCACGATCCACGATCATCTGCTTTCATTTGTACTTCATAGCTTTGAGGGATATATGCGTATGGCAATGCGCTTATATATTCTCCATAATAAAGTGAGTTATATGGCATATAAGCATACGAAACATCTCGTTCTAGTCCCCATTGATATGGAGTAAACATTTGTGGCGAATAAAAATAATACATGATAAAAAACCTCCCTAAATTTTCATATGTGATTCATCTGCACTTTGTTAGAGAAATTGTTATTCATAAACAAAAATAAGACTGTCCTTAATTAGGACAGTCTTACTGCTTTATATTATTAATAAATTGATGTACTATCTTTTGGCAAAGTTTTCACATGTTTTAAATAGTTCGTCACTTTATCATCATCTTCTTGCGGATATTGATATTCATACGTGTTAGCGATTTCGTTCGCCACTTCCCTAAATAAATCACTCATGACAAAGAATGACTCCCATATGTTTTCATATTCAGCATTAGAAAATGTCCTTTTAAATTGCTCCCACATATCTTCTTCAATATATTGCTCGAAATGCTTTCCAAACTTCCCTGTATTAACTGTAAAGTCTGTTTTCATACCAATATGCCATTCTAGCATTACGATGAACATATCTCGCACTGGTCCTTCAAGCATTCCTTTTGCATAAGAAAGTTCCTCTCTCCATAACCCTTTTGCCACATTTGTACTACACCACCAAAATTCATTACAGCAATCCAAAAACTCTTTTTCTGTAGGCTTTTTTATTAAGTAATCCTTATCGCTTGCTGGCGGGAATCCTTCCATACAATTATCTTTATCAAGAAGCAGTTTACTTAAACTATCTTGTCCAACGAACTTTTTTATTAACTCAACTGGAACTAGCGTTAAATCAATCCGATTCCCATCCATGAACTGCATTAAATATGGAAACTTCCCATCTTCATCTGGTTGAACTAACGACATTTCTTCTGGCATTTGTACTATCATTATTTCTCCAAATCTATGAACCCAATTATGATTAGACGTAAAAGATTGTATATCATTTACAACATACATAATATCATAGTCTTGAAAACAATCTCTTTTCACATTTGGATTTACACGCGATCCATTCATGATAACTGCTCGAATTCTTTCATCCTCTTTTGCTATATTTATAATTACGTCTAACATTTCTTTTTCAGTTCTCATCTACTTATATCCTCCAATTTTTTAATATATAATATAGTGTTATGTATATTGGAGGTCCACGAGCTAATCTCGTTATACACGATACATGTTATAATTTTTGAAACTTCTTTTTCATCCCTTTTTCCTCCTTACATCACTCTTTTACAACTGCCATCCCTTTCAATTTCCCAATGCTTTCTACCATTCACTTTTAATTATACCGAAAATTCTGTCTCGAATACAAAAAATAAAGAAAGGACATCTACCCCTTACAGAATAGATATCCCTTCTTTTAAAGTTAAATTTAATTCCTATGGATTAGTAGACCAAAGCCCAGCAGATTTAATAAATGTACGTTTATTTAATTTCAGCTGCGCTACGATAAATTCTGCAATATCTTCTGCTTGCATTACTTTATCAGGGTTTCCATCAGTTAATCCTAAATCTACAGCCATATCAGTTGCTACTGTACTTGGAGTTAAAGCTGTTACACGAATGTTATGTTTGCGAACTTCCATCGCTAACGATTCTGTTAAGCCAAGGACACCAAATTTAGAAGCACTATATGCACTTGTTACAGGTGCACCTTTTTGTCCTGCTGTAGATGAAATGTTAATGATATCACCAGATTGTTGTTCAATCATGCTCGGTAAAGCTGCACGAGTTGCATAGTATACACCCATTAAGTTTACTTGAATGATTTTTTCCCAATCAGCAACGTCTAGTTCTAAAAACTTACCGAATTTAGAAATACCAGCGTTATTAATTAAAATATCGATAGATCCTAAACCATTTTTTAACGTTTCAATCGCAGTTGTTACTTCTTCGCATGAAGAAACATCAGCAGTTGCAATAACAGCTTTTACACCTTCTGCTTCTACTTCTTTTGCTACAGCTTTTAAGTTTTCTTCTGAACGAGCTAATAAGCCTACATTTACGCCTTCTTTCGCTAATGCGATTGCTACAGCGCGACCAATCCCTCTACCTGCTCCTGTAATTAAAGCATTTTTACCTTGTAATAATTCTGCCAAGTATAACACTCCTTAATCATCTCAGTTATGTATTATATTAAAATTGTATCTATGTTTATGTAAAAAGGCAATGATGCACTTTCATGTGCGTAGGTTACTTGTAGGTAACTATAGAAAGTTTTTATTTATAAGTTTCATTTTTTTACCATTATTCATGTAAAATAAAAACAAATCCAGCATAGGGGAGTGTATGAGTATGAAAAGCGAAGGAAAAGCTTTTCAATATAATTGCAGTAACGGTAAATGCATTTTTAAAGAGAAATAGTGTTAGAAGGTTCTCCTTCTAACACTATTTCTCTTCATGATTCGGCATACGCACAATAAATTCAGTACCTTTTCCTTCCTCACTCTCCACTTTTATCTCTCCTTGATGAAGGTCGAGTACTTTCTTTACAATAGCTAAACCTAAGCCACTTCCTCCATAGGCACGATTTCGTGAAGAATCCGCTTTATAAAAACGCTCAAAAATATGTTGTTTCTGTTCTTCTGATATACCAATTCCTGAATCACGGATACGCACTTCCACTACTGTCTCATGTTCCTTTAACTGAATAGTAATCGTACCACCGCTTGGAGTAAATTTAATACTATTATGAATTAAATTAATCCACACTTGACTCATACTTTCTTGGTCAGCAATAACATATACTTTTTCTAAATCTAGTTCTAACTCAATTTCTTTTTCAGCCCAGAGTGGTTCACTATTTAACACAATTTGCTTTAATTGTTGATCTAATCGATAGCTCACTCTTTCTGGTGTATACTCTTCTGATTCTAAAAGAGTTAGCTTTAGTAAATTTTGACTTAGTTTAGATAATCTCGTTGTTTCAGTTTCAATAATGGTAAGATAATGCTTTCTTTTTTCCTCAGAAAGATTATCGTCTTGTAGTGCTCTAGCAAATCCTTTTATAGAAGTTAACGGTGACTGTATTTCATGAGAAACATTCGATACAAACTCTTGTCTCATTTTCTCCATCGTATTCAGTTCATCTGTCATATCATTTATACTTTTTACGAGCACGCCAATTTCACCATCATACTTTTCTTCATTTCTTATTTTTACGGAGAAGTCTCCTTTTGCAATTTTTTGTATCGGTTCAATAATAGTCCAAATCATCGCCTCTCGTTTTGGTCTCATTAATATTCCAATCAATGTCCAAATAAGAATAATAAAGACAAAACCGACCGTATCACTAATTAGAAAAGCAACAAACGGCGATACGTTTACGTCAAAAGCATTCAATATACTAGTTGCTACATAAAATGCGATAGACCAAATTATAGTAAGAAAAGAAAAGAGCGCTAATACCGCTCCAAATACTTTCAGCATCTTCAACTTACTCATTCGTTTTCTTTTTCTCATTTACTTACCTCTAAGCGATACCCTAATCCTCTTATTGTTTTAATACTAAATTTCGACTGCTCTTCTTGAAACTTCTCACGTAACCGATTAATATGAACGTCTAGTGTACGTTCATTCCCTTCAAAATCATATCCCCATATTTCTTCAATTAATTGCTCTCTCGAACAAGTTCTTCCCGATTTAGACCCTAAAGTAAAGAGCAGCTCAAATTCTTTTAACGGTAATGTAACCGTTTGTTCTCCAGATGTAACTTCGAATGTTTTACGATTTAATAATACATTTCCAACTTGAATCGATTGGGAAACTGTAATTTGGTAACGTTTCAATAATGCCTTTACTCTCACTACTAATTCTATAGGGTCAAATGGTTTTACAAGATAATCATCTGTCCCAAGGTGAAATCCTTTTACTTTTTGTGATGTTTCCCCTTTGGCAGTTAGCATCAGAACCGGGATATCATAGTATTTTCTTAATTCAAAACATACATCAAATCCATCCATATTTGGCATCATGATATCAAGAATAACCATATCAACTTTTACGTCATCCATTTTCTGAAGTGCATCTACTCCATCAATTGCCTCATATGTTTGAAAACCTTCTCGTTCTAAAAATACCGAAACGAGTTCTCTAATGTGTGGATCGTCATCTACTATTAAAATTTTAGGTATCAAAGGAACCATTTCCTTTCTACTTAGCATCTAATATATTTTATAATGCACCCTCTTTAATTTTCAATTGTTGCGTTGCAAACTCACGATACATATCATGCGTCTGTAATAATTCATCATGCGTACCACTACCTGTAAGATTCCCTTTTTCAATAAAGACAATTTTATCTGCATCTACAACAGTAGAAAGTCTATGCGCAATCACTAACGTTGTTCTGCCTTTCATTAAGTTATTTAACGCTTTTTGAACGACAGACTCAGATTTACTATCTAAGCTTGAAGTCGCCTCATCTAGCATAAGAATTTGCGGATTTCGAAGTAACGCTCGGGCAATGGCAATTCGCTGTCTTTGTCCCCCAGAAAGCTTCACACCGCGTTCTCCAACTTCTGTTGCATAACCGTTTGGTAAGTCATGAATAAATGCATCAACATATGCCATTGCTGCTACTTTTTCAATTTCTTCATCCGTTACTTCGCCCTCGACGCCATAACAAATATTATCACGAATTGTTCCATCAATTAACGGACTATCTTGTGATACGTAACCGATTTGACGTCGCCATGACTGTAATGAATAACTCGTAATTGATTCTTCCCCTAATTTAATGGCGCCACTAGTTGGCTCATAAAAACGTTCCAGTAATGAGAATAACGTTGTTTTCCCACTACCACTTGGTCCTACAATCGCTGTCACTTTTCCAGATTCAATTGTGAAATCAATATTTTTCAAAACTTGCTCTTCTTCGTTATACTCAAAATGTACATTTTCAAGAACGATCGGTTGCTTAGCATTTGTCACTTTCACACCAGTTTCATGATCTTCTACTTCATATTCTAAAATCGTACTAATTCTTTCCGTTGCACCAATTGCCTTTTGGAATTGTGTAAAGAACATAGATAATTGACTCATTGGCATTACAATTTGAACTAAATACAAAATAAACGCTACAAGTTCACCGGTTGTTAATGCACCGCTAGAAACTCGCATCCCGCCATACCCTACGATAATAACAAGTAGTGCCATTAAAACAAACGACATAACTGGCGAAATTAATGCTTGCACTTTTCCTTCTTTCAAACCAAATTGTAATAACTTTTGTATACCTGTATTACCCGTTTCATATTCTCTCTTTTCTGTATTTGAAGATTTCACTAAACGAATTTCTGATAACACTTGCGTTAACACACTTGTAAAAGATGCAGTTTCATCTTGAAGCGCTTTTGAAATCTTATACATTTTTCGTCCAAGTGGAACTAAAATTAACACAGACAACGGAATAACCGTTAAAAGTAACGCAGTCATTTTCCAATCTAAAACAAATAATACAATTAACGATCCAACAATTGAAATACCACCTGTTAATAAGTTTGACAAATGCTCAGAAATTAACGTTTTCACAACACCTGTATCATTCGTCATACGGCTAATCGTATCACCTGTTCTATTTTGATCGTAATAAGATACCGGCAAGATAAGTACCTTTTTCCACAAACGTTCTCTTAGTCCCGCTACAATCTTCTGCCCAATATAATTTAGTAAATATATAGACAACCCTGCCGCAATAGTTTGCATTACAAAGAAAGCAATTAACCCAACAATTTGTCCTGCACTAATTGAAGAAAGCGAAAAATTATCTACTAATCCTTTTGTCAGCATAGGAATAAATAAACTCGCTCCCGTAGAAAGCAAACTCATTAACAACGCAAAAACTAAAATTCCTTTCGGAGGATTTGTATCTTGAATAAGGCGTAAAAACTGCCTCCAACTCCCTTTTTTCTTTATTTCATTTCTAACTTCCATTCCTGTTCATCTCCTCACGTTAAACAAAACTGTTCTTTCTAAAATTAGAATACGATACAAATGTAAACTGAATGTAAACACACTTTTTCTATTTTTACAAAATATACATAAAAACTCATCTTTACAACAGATATAAACATCTGATATTATTACCTGGTACTTAATATTATTCTATGTAAATTATAGATAAATAATTTAAAACACGATATAAATCTCCAGTTAGTGAAAGGAGTATCCTTTTTGCAAACAAATATACATTCTGAAAAGGAAACAATTATTTTTATTCATGGATTAGTTGGTAATCGTCGCGCCTTCAAAAAAGAGCAAAAACGATTTTCTGCCTCCTACAACATTATAACTTATGACTTATTAGGTCACGGTGATGATAAAGGAGAAGCAATCGACTTTTCATTACAGCGCCTCGTAGATCAATTATTAAACTTATATGAACAAGAAGGTATTAAAAAAGCACATATTTGTGCGCTAAGTTACGGCTGTTACATCTCTACAATTTTTGCACAAATGCATCCAGAAAAAGTATTAAGTATTTGTCATATTGGAGGACATTACAATAACCCTTCTCGTTTATATAATGTATTTCAAAATTTTTGGGAGAAGCGAGGAGATGAATACTCTAAATGGCTCTCTCAATACGCAAATACTATTTTTCCAAGCGGTATATTAAAAGCAAATCCGTTCGCAGTCATTTCAAGAAATATTTACTACCGTTTCGGATTACAATTACATTCATCCATAATTGCCCAGTCATTACGACATCGGTTAGAATTCGATTTAAAATCTAAATTAAAATCACTTCCTCACCCTATACTATGGGTAATGGGAGAGCATGATCATCTCTATAAATCTTGTCTATTTGATTTGAAATCTATTTTGCCTAACGTTCTATATAAGGAAATACCGTTAGCGGGACATGCAGCGAACTTATTTCGTCCTAACTATTTCCATGACTTATATGATCGATTTTTAAATGGAAAGTTAAAATAAAAACTATTAAACTTCCAATTTATTCAACTATAAAAAGGCTTCCCAAGTTTCCTTGGAAAGCCTTTTCTCTATACGAAAAGTATATAAAACTACTTTTTCTTAGTATGCTTTTGTGTAACCTAATAGGTGCTTGCTCCAGTAAGAGTTACTTACAGAACTAATACGTACACCAGTTGCATCTGTTTCTGCACTAATGAACTGACCGTTTCCTAAGTAAACACCCATGTGAGAAGGACCTGATTTATAAGTATTTTGGAAGTATACTAAATCACCTGGTTGTGGATTGCTAGTTTTTGTTTTAGAGCTCCAGTATCCAGCAACTGTTTGACGAGCGCCTTTATGACCAGTTTGATTTAATACGTAGTGAATGAATCCACTGCAGTCAAAACCAGCAGGTGTTGTACCAGCAGTTCTGTATGGTGAACCATTTAAAGATCTAGCGAATCCAGCGATTGAAGATGTATCTCCACCTGTTGTTGGTTTTTGTACGTCTTTACCTGGTTGTTGAACGTTATTTGTAACATTATTGTTATTTGTAACGTTGTTTACTCCGCCTTTTACAAACTTAACGAAGTCTGCACTTACGTAACCTGTGCGGCCGTTATGGTTAATTTTGTACCAACCATTTTCAGCACCAGTAACGTTTAATACTTTACCATTTGTTACTCCACCGATTACAGCGTTGTATGTAGCTGGGCCTGTACGTACTTTTAAAGCACCAGTGTTAACAACATAAGAACCACCAGTTTGAACTGTTGTAGTATTGTTGTTTGTAGTTGGTTGTTGTGTTTCGTTAGATACAGCAGAACCACCTTTTGTTACGAAGTCTTTGCTTACGTATCCAGTTCCACCATTGAAGTTGATTTTAAACCAATCTTGTACTTCACCTACAACTTGTACTGTTTTACCTTTGTTTACAGAACCTAATACTGTATGAGATGTACTTGGGCCTGTACGTACGTTAAGTGAAGAAACGTTTACTGTGTAAGTACCTGTTCCTTGTTGAACAGTCGTTCCTGTTTTGCCACCAGTCGTTACGAAGTCACCACTTACATAACCTGTTTGACCATTTACGTTTACTTTGAACCAACCATTTTCTTGTCCAACTACTTGTAGCACTTGGCCTGATTTTACTTTAGAAATAACGTTATGTCCTGTACCAGCACCTGAACGAACATTTAATACATCAGCAGTTACTGTGTATTTTAATTCAGAAGTTGTTTCTACAGTTTTTGTTTCAGTTACAGTCGTTTGAGTTTGAGTTTGAGTTTGAGTTTGTCCATTAATTTCTTTTAGCGCTTCATTTGAAACTTGTGCATGAGCAGAATCCATTCCTGGAACTGCAACGCCAGCTACAGAAGCTGCTGCTAAACCTGCAATTACTTTTTTCATAAGTTGTCTTTACTTCCTTTCCCTACTATCCTCTTAAAAAAAACTAAAACTTTAATACTTTACAATATTATCAAAGTAAAATATTCATCCAGTTCCATTTTTTAGCAAGAGTTTTATTTTTCACACAGAGTTCATTTTAAATGAACAAAGTGAAATCCGTGTGAACTTCATGTGAACTTTATCATTAAACACAGTGTTTTTGCAATGTTTTTTTCAAATTTCTTATATATCGCATGAAAATTCGACATTCTATTTAATATTTTAATATAAAATATCCCTTTTCTATCTATTATAAAAAACTCTATTAACCTAATACAAACTCAAGTATGTATTTCCTTATAAAGCTCCTTACATGACGTATACTTTCATCATGACAAAAATCACTCTATTTATCAATAGTATAATATTTTTAGAAAACTAAATTTCTATACTATCTACAATTTTGAAATAATTTGACGAATTGTAAGATTTATTTCACAAAAGCCATTTCTCCTTTAAAGAAAACACACACTATATCAACTGTTCTCTTTTTCCTATAATGGAATTTATAGGATATTTATAGTATTATATACATATCTTAATAAACAAGAATTTTAGCGAATTGATTAAAGTTTCATTCCCTTATAAAATGAAACTTTAATCAGGAAGGGTTTTATACATCCTCCGCTAATTATTAACCCTCACCACTCGGGCTGCCCATTAATGCGGAGTTTTATTGGAATAAAAAGAGGAGGCATATTTGTGAGAAATATAATAGATGATCCAATACAAAAAAACATAGAGCTATACTATGCTTTTATTCAATTCGTTTCAATGATAACATTACAAAAAGTATCAGCTATTGAAACACGTAAAAACGAATTAAAAAATCAGATGAAAAATGCAGGACAAAAAAACCCTTATTACGTATAAAAAAGGTGAACAGGTTATATTCCTGTTCACCTTTTTAAATTATTTATAAATTTTCACACGGTCCTCTAGCGGTTGGAATTCTTTTTCACCAGCATGTACTACCGGTTTACCAAATGGCATTTGCGCAATAAGTTTCCAATTCTCTGGAACATCCCACTCTTTTCTCACTTCTTCATCAATTAGCGGATTGTAATGCTGTAACGTAGCACCAAACCCTTCAATTTCTAAAGCTGTCCAAATTGCAAATTGTAACATTCCTGATGATTGCTGAGACCAAGTTGGGAAATTATCTTTATATAATGCAAAGTTAGCTTGAAGGCTTTCCACTACTTCACTGTCTTCAAAATATAAAACCGTTCCATAACCACTTTTAAATGCATTCATTTTTTCTTCAGTAGGTGCAAAGTTATTTTCAGGTACAATTTTTCGTAACGTTTCTTTCGTAATATCCCATAATTTATCATGTTGTTCTCCTAATAAAACAACAACGCGAGCACTTTGAGAATTAAAAGCTGAAGGTGTATGTTTTACAGCATGATAAATCACTTCTTGAATTTTCTCATCAGAAACTACTTGCTCTTTACTAATTGCATAAATAGATCTTCTGTCTTCAATTGCTGAGTAAAAATCTTTTGCCATCATAATTCCCTCCAATTTTCAATTGAGGCTATTTTATATGTATATATCATATTACGCCCCTCAAACTTATTATTAATAAGCTTATAACTTTATAATATCACAGCAACAAACAAACTCAAATAATAACACTTATATTTAGAAGATTTTTCCTTTTTAAAATAAAAATAAAAAGACTGTTTGTTGTTATCTAAAATTAGTAACAACAAACAGTCTTACTTATGTAGCGATCTAGATTCGTATTTTACTTACTTAATTAACTAATCCAAATGCATACGACATTAACTTATTTGTCTCTGTAAAACGTTTTGTTTTACTTGATGTCCCCATGACCACTGTAATAATTCGATTATCACCTTGCTTTGCAGTCCCAGTAAAACAGTATCCTGCACTATCTGTAAATCCAGTCTTTAGTCCGTCCATTCCTTCTATATATAAACTTTTATTATTTTTGTTTAACATGTCGTTTGTGCTTATAACATTAATATTATTAAATGCTAGCTGACTTTGACGTAAGTGAGTCACTTCTAATATTTCCGGATAATCTTTTATAAGATGATACGCCAATTGTGCTACATCACCAGCCGTCATTTTTGTTTCACTTCCATCTGGCTCTTGTAATCCAGAAGCATTTTCAAATTTAGCATGTTCCGACATTTTTAACTGTTTCGCTTTTGCATCCATAAGCTGAACGAAATCTTTCTCCGATTTTGCCATATGTTCTGCTAAAGCCACAGCCGAATTATTAGCTGACTCAATCATTAATGCATGATATAAATCTTTAACAGTTAATGTGTCATTAACTTGTACTGGGATTCTCGCTCCTTCTGTTTGTGCCGCCTTCGCACTCATTTTTACTGGATCTTCCCAGCGAACTTTCCCGTTATGTATACTCTCTAGTAAGAGATACGCTGTCATCATCTTAGACATACTAGCCGGTGCAAAAGCTTCATTTTCATTATATTGATAAATAATATCTCCATCACTCGCATCGATAATCATAGCTGCTTTTGCGTTAATTTCTGGTGGGATGTACTTTGGCGGGACTACTTTTTCAGTAAATCCTGCTTTAGGTAGTTCTGCCACTTGCAAAGGTTGTCCCTCTACATTCGCTATGCTCTTTTGATTTCCTTGGAATAAGAACCAACATATCCCTAAAATAATAACTAATAGGACTGTCATCCTTCCCCATTTTAACCGATTCATTTCAAAACTCCTTTAGCAAACCTTTTATACACTCACATTTAACCTTAACAACAATTCCTTTATATAGTCAAGGTAAAAGGTATATTTATTCATAGTACAGCAATGATTATTTTAATTTATTTATGTTAAACTTACAATATTGAAACGTAAGAATATTCAATAATAAATTCTCGTAAATAAAGCGAAACTTTAATCAGCCCCCCAATCGGGCTACCCGTCAAATAGCGAGATAAACTATTTAATAGAAGGGATTCATACAAATGCTACTTCCAAAATCATTAAAATACGGAGACACAATTGGGATCTACTCCCCTTCTTCACCAGTAACCTACACTTCTCCAAAAAGATTTGAACGAGCAAAATCTTACTTACAACAGAAAGGGTTTCATATATTAGAAGGTTCATTAACAGGTCGATATGATTTTTATCGTTCTGGTAGTATACAAGAGCGTGCTGAGGAACTAAATGTCTTGATAAGAAATCCTAATGTTTCTTGTATTATGTCAACAATTGGTGGGATGAATTCAAATTCAATATTACCTTATATTGATTATGATGCTTTTCTAAAGAACCCTAAAATAATGATTGGGTATTCAGATGCAACTGCTTTATTACTAGGAATTTACGCCAAAACAGGAATCCCTACATTTTATGGACCAGCTCTCGTCCCTTCCTTTGGCGAATTTGAACCTTTTGTTGATTGCACATACAAATATTTTGCTGAAACTTTACTACATGATCATTCTCTTCCTTATCATATAAAACAACCATTATTTTGGTCAGATGAATTTATTAATTGGGAAGAAAAGACGAAGGAGAAAGAACTTCGACCAAACGATTGGATTTCAGTAATTGATGGAAAAGCTACTGGGCGTATTATTGGCGGGAATTTAAACACGATACAAGGAATTTTGGGTAGCCCCTATATGCCACATATTCAAGAAGGCGACATTCTCTTTATTGAGGACAGTTCAAAAGATGCAGCTACTATTGAAAGAAGCTTTTCATTACTTAAAATTAACGGTGTATTCGATAAAATTTCAGGTATCATTCTTGGAAAACATGAGCAATTTGATGATTGTGGTACAAATCGAAAACCTTTTGAAATACTATTAGAAGTACTTCAAAATCAAAGAATTCCTTTTCTAGCTGACTTCGATTGTTGTCATACACATCCCATGATTACCATGCCTATCGGTATTCAAGTAAAGTTGGATGCAACAAATAAAACGATACATGTTGTAGAACCTTGGAAAAAATGAATGCATAGCTTCTATTGTTTTACAATAAAAGCCATGATACTATATAATTTGGAATGTGAAAGATTAAACAAAATACGTTCCAATATCTATTATTAGGAAAAGATAGATATAAATATATATTTATATGTAAAAGAGAGTGAATAAATGAAACCAACTATTAAAAATTACGTATTTTTACATGTAGCTTTTTTGATATATTCTATCATTGTGGTTTACATGAAATGGGCAGCTAAGTTTCCCATTGCTTCCATCTCATTTTTTATTGCTTATTTCGGACTAGTTGTACTTTTATTCGGATATGCAATTTTATGGCAACAAGTAATTAAGCATTTCGAAATATCGAAAGCATATTCACATCGCGGAATTATTATACTGTGGTCAATGCTTTGGTCAGTAGTTCTATTTGGAGATACGATACAGTGGAATCATTTACTTGGTGCGGCTATTATTATCGTCGGAATTGTGGTGGTGACAAAAGATGAATAGTTATATGTTGTTATTGATCTTTGGAATCGTATTGGCCAATTACTCACAAATTTTATTAAAAAAGGCTACTTTACAGCAATATGATTCTAAATTAAAAGAATATGTAAATCCATATGTAATCATCGGTTACTCTTTATTTGTACTTAACGCAGGATTCAATATTATCGCCTTAAAGGGACTGACAATAAATCAAGTCTCTGCATTAGAATCATTAAGTTATATCATCATATTAATTTTCGGTTGGTATTTTTTAGGTGAAAAAGTAACGAAAAGAAAAGTAATTGGGAATACTATCATTTTAATGGGTGTTGTGGTGTATTTTATTAAGTAATCACTTATACAAAAAGCTCCGTTTATCACAAACGGAGCTTTTTACTATTGACCTAAATTTTGCACTTTATCTTTCAAATCTCGAACTTGATCTACCGTCTGCATAAGCTCAGAGTTTTTAAATTGCTCTACATCCACTTTGCCTTCTTCTATCTTTGTCTTCGCCGTATCAATTAACGTATTTAACTTTTCGTTATATCCGACGATTTGTTGATGAAGATCCTTTGCTACATCAGGTGGCGTTAATTCATTGAATGCGGGTATATCTTGTTTAATTTCACTAAGCTTCGTTTCTAATTCTTTTCGAGCCTCGCTATCATTAACGGCCTTTTCTGCTAATGCTGGTGCATCATTTGCAAATGCACTTATTTCATTTACATAGTCTGTCGCCTTTTGAGCATAATCTATGGAGTTCTTTCCTTCTTCCACTATTGAACATCCCATTAAACCAATTGAAACTATGAATACTAATACAATTGATTTTATTTTCATTTTAGACCCCCTTCGTCCTTATAATTGTCTGTAATTTTCTCTATACATAACTTCTAGCTAAATTGTTTATAACCTTTTTCAAATAGCTATTTACCCTCTTACATGCCCTATTATCGTTACAACATCTATTTCTATATGTACGCTTATAATATCTTCAATTATATCCATATACCCTTGTCCTATAGCTGTTCCATAGTGTAATGTAAGCCCCTTCTTTTCATACACTGACTTTGGCACTGAAAAAATAAATCTCCTCAAGTTTCTTTCATCAGCTGGTTCCATAATTAAAACAATCCCATCCTCATCAAACATATACGCTCGCCCTCCAACTTTACATTCACTATGGCTCAGTATTGCCTTGGTCAGCAAAATTTAAAACATAATAAGTTAAGATACACTCTGCTCTATCATAAAGTGAAACTTTAATTAGCCCTCACAAGTCGACTCTTTATCGGCAAATAGCGGGATAAAAATAAAAAGCATTCATTCTTTTTTGTTAAGAATAAATGCTTTTTAAAAAATCAATTTCTAACTCTAGCATCTTTTTTTGACGAGGTTTTACTTTCCTTACGGGAACTCCAGCGTAAATATACCAATCATCTAAACTCTCTTTTACCATACTCATCGCGCCGACTGCCGTACCTTCTCCTACAATTACATTTGGAAAAATAATAGAATTAGCACCAATAATCACATGTTTTTTTAAAATAACTTTTTCTGCTTTCACATTCCTATATTGATTCGGGACGGTTGGCCCCATTAATGTATTTCCACTGAAATCATCAAGTACTGCATATACGATTGTTTTAGCTGAGATGTTTGCAAAATCATGCATTTCAATCCCAACTTCCCCTCCATATAACGCTGTATACGCTGATATGTGCGAATAACTTCCAATTGTGATTTTACCACTTAAAATGCAAAAATCATCAATTCTTACATGATTGCCAACTGATATAGCACTCGGATTATATATACTTGCTTTTTTACTAACCAATACATTTTTCCCAACAGATAAAAATCCAATTTCCTTTAGTTCTTCTTGACTATAAAAACTATTCATCTACCGACACCACCTTCTGCTCTAAACAGATTACAATTTGCTCTACTAGTTCTTTCGTCATTCCTTCCCATAAAGGTAAACTTACGATTCGTTTTGCTATTTTATTCGTTTTTGTTAAATCTGTCGACTTATAGTTTTTAAAAAGAACTTGTTGGTGGCAAGATGGTGAAAAGTATAATCTAGCTTCTATTTTCTGTTTTTTCAGTTCTTCAATTACTTGTATGTTGCGAACTTCTTCTGGACAAATGATAGGCATAAATTGGTGAATAACTGCTTCTGTCTTTTGGACTTTCCACCCTTTTTTCATTAACCCAGTATTTTGTAACAACTGTTTATACCATTCAGAAATACGGGTACGTTCTTTTAATTTTTGATCCCACTTTTTTATAGTCGCAATCCCAATAGCTGCTGCGTATTCAGACATTTTACAATTAAACCCCATCATCGTACATTCACGATTTTTATCAAATCCGAAATTCCCCATTCTTTTAATACGTTGTATATCTTCTTCGTTTTTACTATATATGAGCCCTCCTTCACCAATTCCGAATGGCTTTGTTGCATGAAAGCTATATACGATCATTCCACTAAAATCTTGACCGTAATGCATCCCTCCATTCATTAATCCAAATCCCGGCGCCGCATCTACGACAACCGGAATCCCCTTCTTCTCTAATTCTTCATATTCTTCTAAGTTCATCCATGATCCAAAAGTGGCGTACGGGACAACAATCGCAACCTCTTCTTTTAATTCTCCTATCTTATCCAAAAGTACGGTTTTATCCATATACCAATCATCTATTGAAATATCAATAAAGTAAGGTTCCAATCCACACCAAATAGCGGCTAAGGCAGTCGCAGGGAATGTAAAGCTAGGCATGAGAGCATACTTTCCCTTTCTTCTTTTCTTTAGTTGAATAGCCGCCATTAACCCTAACGTTGCGTTTGCTACTGTTGTAACAGCTCCCCTGTTTTGAAAAAATGACGACATAATTGTTTCCTCAAAACGTTGATTTATAGGTCCATAATTCGTATATATGTGAGATGTATCAATTTCCTTCAATTCGTCCAAATACTCACTTACAGGTACAGTTGAAGCACGTAAAAAAGGAATATTCTCCATATCTATCTATTCCTTCCTATCATTTTCGGACAATATAGAGCATATCTGTTTCAGATAATCCAAATTTCCTAGCACTTTTCATTCCTTGTTTTTCCGCTATGTTATATAATTCTACCTTAAATCCTGCATTCATTAATCGTTGAATAAATCCCGATTGATTGTAAATTCTCACATGATCTTCTTGACCAAAAGCTAATTTCCTCAATTGTGGTGTTACAATTAATTCATTCTCTATAATAAAATCTACATTCATTACGATTGGTACTTGAATAATTCCCCATCCATTTGGCTTTAACACTCTATATAACTCTCGCATTGCTTTGTCATCATCAGGAACGTGTTCTAACACATGGCTACATAATATTACATCAAAAGTATTACTATCATATGTAATTCTTGTAACATCAATTCCCTTCATTAATGGATCCTTTGGTTCTAAGTCACCACATACATACGTAATATTTTTATACTCGTTAAACCAATCTCTTAACTTTGCTTCAGGTGCAATATGAAGCATTGTATAGTTTCTATTTAACAAGTCCGTTTCCGTTTCAATGTACGCACGGTACAATCTTTCACGATCCATCGAATTACAAACTGGACATATCCCTGTATCTTTATTCCACATTTCAAATTTATATTTCGGAAAATCATAATGTGCTGGCCAAGGTGAAAATTTTTCAAATTGTTGATTGCAATATTGACAATAACAACATTCTTTCTCGAACATATGAGCAACTAACTTGTTTAAGCCTTTTTTTATCTTTTCATTATAAATTTGATCTAGTTCGCCATTTCTTACTGCATCCTTAACTATAAATCCCGCATTTTCTAAACAATAAGATAAACTCTCTTTATACTCACTTTCGGAGCTTAAAAACCCACTATTATATGCATCTATAATTAATTCAATCCACTCTTCAATTGTCATTAAAATAAAATGCATTTGTTTTTGATTTTGTCCACTATGCTGTCTAAAATAACTAAGAGGTTCATGTATATAAACTACTTTTCCTTTCCTCATCATATCTAGCCAAGTTGCAATGTCATTAATAGCAGAATAAGCCTTTCCTTTAAAATATCCAAACTTCCCGTCAAACAAATTCCGATTAAACAAAACAGTTGTCGGCTCACCAACTACATTTTTCAAGTTTTTTAACATATAATTCCCTAATTCTTTTCCTTCAAAAAGTGTAGTTTCTTTCGCGATTTTCATATTTAATGTTGAAGGTGGTAATATCTCTCCATTCTCATCAATCAGTTCACGATATGACGTCACAAATGAAATATTTTCTAACGCCAAAAAGTATTTCATCATTCTCTCGATCTTTTCATGATGAAATAAATCATCATCTAATAAAAAGTTTATATAGTCCCCATTCGCAAGTTCTACACACTTATTAAAGTTTTCGGCAACTAACGGCGTTTCATTTTTTACATATGTAATACACTCATATTCACGTAAGTACGGTTGAATCATAGCATTGACTTCATTATTTGTACTGTCGTCAGAAATAATAATTTCAATATTTTCATATGTTTGATTCAAAGCGCTGTTGAGTGCTAATTCCAAGTAATAAGGTCTATTGTATGCAGGAATAAGTATACTTACTTTCGGTAAAGAAGAATTATTATTTATATGTTGTTTTTTCTTTTCTATGTTTATTTTCTTCGCTCTAATTTTTTGGTAATAGTCTAATGTATATAATATTGATGATGGAACTATCCTTCTTGCATAATCTAGAAAATTAGTTATCGCTTTGTCTAACTCTTTTTCAGTGGATAAGAAACCATATTGTTCTCCTGCTATAATACTGTGTGAAAAATCTTCTAACCCATCCATCATTTTATTAGATTCATTTAACTGTTGATCTGGATGTAATCGAAAGTAACTAAGTGTCTCTGCTATATATACAGCTTTTCCTTTACTTAATAAAGATAACCATGAAGCTATATCTACGTTACATAAATACCGCCTCTTATCAAAAATCCCAAACGGTTCTTGTAAATCATTTTTACGAAATAAAACTGTTGTCGGTTCTCCAATATAATTTTTTTGATCCACAATTACCTTATTTCCTAATTCTGTTCCCGCTATAATGGTATCCTCTTCAAATAAACGGACAGTCGAATAAATATGTCGTAGCTCTTTCCCTTTATCATCAATGACTTGACGATGAGATGTTACAAGCTTAATTTCATTATCTAAATCCTCGAAAAAATACTTCATCATTTTTTCAATTTTATTCACATGAAATACATCATCATCCATTAAAAAATTTATATATTCACCGTTCGCTTCATTAAATAACATTAGCGCATTTTCAAATTGTCCGAGAGTTGATCTATTTTTTATATAAATAATATTTGAATGATCACATAAGTATTTTTGTAACACTTTTTCTGTTTCATCATTCGTGCTGTCATCTCCAACTATAATTTCTATATTAGGGTACGTTTGTTCTAACACACTACATAGCGCCTTTTCAAAGTAACGAGGACGATTATACGTAGGAATTAATACACTTACCAACGGAAGTTGCTCTACCACCTCTTCAGTTCTTTCAATACGAGTTCTCATTTTAACTCTCTCACCTCTTCGCATATTATTTATATACGCGACACAAAAATCACATTACTTTAACTGTATGGAGCCTATATACTTTTATGCAAACATGAAACAAATTATCATACTTTTCGTTCCTGAATAAACATATTTAATAATGCGGACATTTTATTTGCACCTTTTTTATTCATATGATCACTATCATAAAAATCATCGTCACAAAATAATGGCGAATCAAATAGATCTATGATTTGAAAAGAATATTGAGTTTGAAAATCATTTATAACTTTATAAAAATCTTCTTTTAATTTCTTACTACTACAATTGAAATAATGTGAAGTAACAGGGAACACAACAATTAGTGGCTTTATATCATTTTTTAACAGTAAATCTAAATATTTTTTAAAAATCATTTTATTTTCAACTAAAGTATGAGGGTACGACAGTTTAGCATGTGAAGTTGCTCTTATTTTCCCGTGTTCTTCAAAAGGAATGTGAAGAGGAGTGGTATTCCACTCAGCATTTATCCAAGGCAGCGTCAATGATTCATCTTTTAGTTCGTCTAATAAAATATATTCAAAATGCAAATTAAAAATAGAAAGAAGTGGTTTCGGAGTATTTAGATGGGAGAATCCATCAGTGGGTAGAGGAGAGTGAACTACAGTATGATGACCATCTTGAAACAATGGATAATATACTTTGTGAATTCTATATGATTCAGATGATAACGACATATCAAAGTAAAACGAGAAATAGGCTATTCCTATTAAACAATATTGAAATGAATGATTGTTTGATAAAAGTTGTGACGCTATTAAATAATCATAGTATAGATCTTGCGATGGAAGTGTTAATTTTATTGATTTTTTTGAGAGAAGCTCCGTACTTATGCCACAATGCGGATAAGACAAACCGGTAGCAAACAATTCATACGTCGGATCACTCTTTGCTTTTTTCATAGAAATGTATAAAGACATAAGATCCGGATTTATTTGATAGATAGAAATTAATTTATCCTTCCATTCATACATGTATTTTGTTAAATTAATAATTTTTGAACTTTGCACGCCCCTATTTATCAAGTCATTTGTAAGTTTTTCTGCGTCCCCTCTCCAAATGACTATATATTGAAAAGAACTTTCTATACGAACAACATCTGAAACGTCCACAACATGAACTATTGTTTTACATTTATTTTTGTCTAACGTATTTCGAATCCTATCCCCTGATAATTCATCACTTAAAACAATGATTTTATATTGCTCCTTCATGTACATCCCCTCCATTATATGTATAATATGAAATTCATTTTTAATTCGTAACAATCATATACACCTGCAATCTAACAAAAAAAATAGCTCCACCATTAGGCGTAGCTATTTTTACAATTATTGCTTATTCAAATTATATTCCTTTATCTAACTCATAAAGTTTACGATACTTTTCATTTTCTTTCAGAAGTTGTTTATGACTACCTTGCATGACAATTTGGCCACGATCAAGGAATATAACTTCGTCTACATGTTCTATTCCTACAAGATGGTGCGTAATCCAAATAACCGTCTTTTCTTCCGTTGCAGAAAACATTGTTTCAATTAAAGACAATTCTGTTTTTGGATCTAAACCGATAGTCGGTTCATCAAGTACAATAATTGGTGTTTCTTGCATAAGAGTTCTAGCAAAAGCAACCCTTTGTCTTTCCCCACCAGAAAACCGCTTTCCCATTTCATGCATTTTTGTTTGTAATCCGGCTGGAAGAGAAGTAACATGTGAAGCTAATTGTGCTTTCTCTAAAGCTTTCCATATCTCTTCATCCGTCGCCTCTGGTTTGCCAATTCGTACATTATTTCCAATTGTCGTATCAAACAAATGCGGCTTTTGATTTAATACAGAAATATATTTAGATAAAAGATTCGTATGAGCTCGTTCACCATTTAGTACAACTTGGCCATTTACTGGGCTTAACGCCCCTGTTAACAATTTTAGTAAAGTAGATTTCCCTGTCCCACTTCTCCCTAAAATAGCAATTTTCTTCCCTGCTTTTATTTGTAATGATACATCTTTTAATACAATCTCATTACTATCTGGATAACTATACGATACGTGATTCAGTTCAATATCTACATGTTTTGGTTCAATATAATCTTTCTCTCCATGCAAATCCGTTTCATCATGTAAAACACTATCACTTTCTACGCCATTAAGACGATGGGTAGATTCTACATACGACGGTATTCGATCGATGGCATCTGCAATAGGAATAAGCGCGTTCGTTACAGATAAAGTCATTAATACGAAAGCTGCGATAACTGTAGGAGCAATTTGTTCACTTGCCGCTTCATTCCCAGTCCATATGATCATCGAAATAACTACAATACCTACTACTAATTGAATGATACTGTCCCGAATATGATACCAGCGTTTCACTCTCTTTTCGATTTTTAACAACTGATCATTTTGTTTTACATACTCATTAATAAATTCATCTTTACGACCACTTGCTTGCCAATCAGATAATCCAAAAACAGCATCTGTCAGTTGTTGATACAAACGGTTTCTTCCTTGCTTTAAAGTAACATGATGTTTCTTCATCAAAAGTAATGATACAAACGGAAGAAGAAAAACGATAATAGCTAACATACAACCTACAATAAGTGCAAAAACAAAATCAAATGCACCGATAACAAGTACGAAGATACTATAAACAACTAGCGCTAATATGCTAGGAAATATTGTACGTAAATATAGGTTTTGCAAATGCTCTATATCTTCGGATAACACTCCTAACATATCACCCGTTTGAAATCGAGAACGGAAAAATAACGCCTGTGGTTCTACTATTCTATATAGCCTCGTTCTCATTTTTTCTAATATACGTAGTACGACATCATGTCCGACTAAGCGCTCTATATAATGAAATACAGCTTGCCCTATACTAAACGCTCTTGTTGCAACAATAGGAACATATACAGCCATTACATTTTCTGGTCTAAGGGCAGATTTTGAGATCAAATAACCTGAAATAAAAAGTAACATCGCTCCTGAACTAACTCCAAGAAGACCAAGGAAAATAGTTAAAGTCATTCTACCTTTATTTTGTTTTATATAAGGTTTAACCCAGTTACTCATTTCTCTCCCCTCTCTTCCCTATGAAAATGTAATGTCTCATTCTCTAAAAATTCTTCATACGTCCCACTTTCTTTCATTTCCCCTTTATTTAAAATAAGAATATGGTCCATTTGTTTCATCCAATGTAGACGGTGGGTTGCTAAAAATACTAACTTTCCATTAAATAGACGTAACATCGCTTGCTTTATTTCAAATTCGGTTTCAATATCAAGATGTGCCGTAGGCTCATCTAATAAAATGATTGGTTTTTTACTTAAAAGCGCACGCGCCATAGCAACACGCTGTTCTTGTCCGCCACTTAGCATACGTCCACCTTCCCCAATTCTTTCGTGCATCCCATTTGGAAGTGATGTAACGAGTGAACGAAGGCCGACTTCATTAATAACTCTTTCAACTTCTTCATCTGTTGCATTTGTTTCATAAAAACGAATGTTATCCTTTAATGAAAGCGGAAAAATATAAGGTTGCTGCGGAATATAAGCGATATTTTTTTGCCAATCTTCACGAGTAAATCCATCAACTTCTACACCATTTACTAACATCTTTCCACTCGAAGGAGATAAAAAACCTGCTAATACGTCGATTAACGTCGATTTGCCTGCACCACTTTCACCAATAACACCAATAGCACCGTTACCTTCCCAAGTAAAATTAATTCCTTCTAATATAGCCTTTTCAGATTCAGTATTATTAACTTTGATGTCTTGTAATTTCAAGCTACTAGAGGCATTCCATACTATATCTTCATTTAAATCTTTCTTTTGTATTCTTTTTTGTTGTTGCAAAATCTCTTCTATTTGCTCCATCGCAATTTGTCCATCTAATGTTGCATGATAATTTGCTCCCACTTGTTTAATCGGCAGAAAATATTCCGGAGCTAAAATCAAAATTGTAAGGGCTGGTAATAGTATAATCGTTCCATCTATTAAACGTATCCCTAATCCAACTGCCACAAACGCGATTGATAAACTCGTAAAGAAATCTAATGCAAAAGAAGAAAGAAAAGCAACTCGCAAAGTACGCATCGTTGCTTTTCTATACCTTTTACTTACTTTTTCAATCTTTGCTTCGTGCTGTTCACTTTTTCCTAAATACTTTAATGTTTCTAAACCTTTTAACGTATCTACAAAATGGTTCGAAAGTACACGATATATCTCGTACTGACTATCTGCCATTTTTTGCGCTGCTAATCCGAGAAGAATCATAAATATGATCACGATAGGAATCGTTACAACTAAAATGATTCCAGACTCAATATCTAGCGTAAAAACGTATAGTACAATTAGACCTGGAACGATGCTACTTCTAATCATTTTAGGAATCGTTAATTCAATATATGTTTTAAATTTCTCAATCCCTTCAATTGATAAGGTAACCAGATGACCAGTTCCAACAGTTTGAACATACCTTGGACCTAATGTGAAATATGCCTCTATTAGTTGTTTTCTTAGTAACGACCCTGTTTTTTCAGCAAAACGTTCCACTAATATTTGTGATGTTCGAACTACTATGTGACGCGCTGCAAACGCGATACCAAAATAAACAATTTCACTTAATATTGTTTGTACTGTCTCTCCATGAAATAAAAACGTAATAGCTCGTGCTAAAAAGATTGTTTGCGCAATAATACTAAAAGCTTCTAAAATACTAATAATCGTTAACGCTACATATAAAATACGGCTACCGGGATAAGACGGAAGTCCTCTTTTTCTTTTCATTAGTACTCCAAATCGTTGTCTGACTTAACAGGTTGTCTAAATACATAATAACTCCATATTTGACTTCCGATAACGAAAGGCAAAATAGCAATCGCAAAGTAAGTCATAAGTTTTAATGCATAAGCTCCTGATGCTGCGTTGTAAATTGTCAAATCATTCATTGCTCCTAAAGAGCTAATCATAACACGTGGGAACATACCGATAAATACACTCGCACTTAGTAAAATGATTGTTAAACTCGTCATAAAGAAAGCCCAACCATCTCTTCTTCTTTTATTTAATAAAGTGGACACTAATAGTGCTACAAAAGCTCCGATTGGCACCATAATCCATTCTGTTCCATGAGCAGTGAAAATGTCGGTTTTCCATAACCCCACACCAGCAAAAACAAGAAGTGTAATTAATGAAAATGGTGCAATTTTTATTGCAGCAATTCGTGCACGTTCTCTCAATTTACCAGTTGTACGTATCGTAAGAAATTGTAATCCGTGAACAATACATAGTAGGAGAAACATTACTCCTCCAAGTAACGCAAATGGATGAAGTAATTGCAGGAATCCCCCTACAACATTTTTACTCTCATCAATAGGTACACCTACCATAAAGTTTGCAATCGCAACTCCCCAAAGGATAGGAGGTAACATACTTCCAATAAACATCCCCCAATCCCATGCACTCTTCCATTTATGATTATCTATTTTCGCACGAAATTTAAAGGAAACACCTCTTAAAATTAAAGCAAGAAGCATAAATACAAATGGAATATAAAAACCACTAAATAAAGTTGCATACCAGTGCGGAAATGCCGCAAACATGGCTCCACCAGCACAAACAAGCCATACTTCATTCGCGTGCCAGAACGGTCCTATTGTATTTAAGTAAACTCGTTTTTCAAAATCATTCTTTCCTAAAAACCTCGAAACCATTCCTACCCCAAAGTCGAAACCTTCCAGTACGAAGAATCCAACAAATAAGATTGCAATAACTAAAAACCATAACTCATTAAGAGATAACATACTCTTCCTCCTTATCAAATGGATCATGGCTTTGATAATCCTTTTTCGTTTTCTTATTCTTGTGGCCCTTAATGGTACGAACAAATAAGTACACACAAATTCCACCCATAATTAAATACATTGATGTGAATGAAATAAGTGAGAATAATACTTCACCGAATGTTACATTTGGTGATACAGCATCTTCTGTTTTCATTACACCAAATACAACCCAAGGTTGACGACCCATTTCAGTCATAATCCACCCTACTGTATTACCGATGAATGGAAGAGAAATTGCATACACCATTAATTTTAAATACCACGTTTTTTCCGCTAAACGATCTTTTCTTGATAAGAACCATCCGTAAGCTCCTAGAAGAAGCATGAATGTTCCACTCATTACCATCGCTCTAAAACTCCAAAACATTGTATGCACTGGAGGAATATAATCTCCAGGTCCATATTTTTCCTCATATTGTTTTTGAATTTGATTCATCCCTTCAACTTGACCGCTAAACTTATCATACGATAATAGACTTAGCATATAAGGGATTTGAATTTCAAACGAATTTTCTTTCTTCTCTGTATCAATTTTCGAAAATACTGTAAATGGTGCTGGATCCTCACTTGTATTCCATAGCGCTTCAGCTGCCGCCATCTTCATTGGATGTGTCTTAATTAATTGTTGCGCTTGTGCATGACCGAAGAATAATACAAGCGCCGTTGTAATTGTTCCAACAATGATAGAAATTCGGAAAGATTTTTTAAATACTACAGTTTCTTGTCCTTTTGTAATTTTCCATGCACTTACACCAGCAATAAAGAATGCACCTGTTGCAATTGCCGCTGTAATTGTATGCGGGAATTGTACCCATAGTTGTGGGTTTTGAATAATGGCTAAGAAATCATTCATTTGCGCACGACCATCAGCTGCCATTTCATACCCGACAGGTGACTGCATAAATGCACTTGCAGTTAAAATCCAGAATGCTGATAACATCGTTCCAATTGAAAGGAGCCAAATACACATTAAGTGAATTCGCTTCGGTAATTTATCCTCACCGAATACCCATAAACCCAGGAATGTAGACTCAATGAAAAATGCCAGTAATCCTTCAATCGCAAGTGATGGACCAAATACATCACCTACAAAACGTGAATACGTTGACCAGTTCATACCAAACTGGAATTCTTGTAAAATACCTGTTACTACACCTACTGCAAAGTTAATAAGGAATAATTGCGTCCAAAACTTTGCCATCTTCTTATATACTTCTTGCCCTTTTACCACATACAACGTTTGCATGATCGCAATAATAAAAGCTAAACCAATTGACAGCGGAACAAAAAAGTAATGGAAAATCGTTGTTGATGCGAACTGTATTCGTGCCAATTCGAGCGTTTCCATACTAAAATCACTTCCTTCATAGTTTTTATAATAAAAGTTAATTGAGCAATCTTATCAAACTCAATTATTAAGAAATACGAAAAGACAAAAACATTTTGTATGTATTGTCGAAAAATATGAAGTTTCAGTTTTTCAAACTATTGTAATGCTATTTTTTACCTTTTCACTATTTCTGTAGTGTTTTATTCGTTAATCGAATTGTATAATATACCTGCATAGTAAATTCAGGTTATTTTTGACGTATTATTGACATCATTTTGTCCGAAATATGTCTTTTGTCATTTTTTTGAATCAGATTTTTCTCATTAGCAAAATGTGTTTTTTCAATATACTTCTTACTTTTATATCTATAAAACAATCGTTTTTCTCTTCATACACTTGACTTTCACCCGAAAAAATGTCCTCGAAACTACCCTCGATAAACGCTTGTTTTTTGTCAAGTGAAAAATGTATTTTTAAAATTCAAACTCGAAATAATGTTATTCAAAAATAGAAAATAACTTCCCTCTTCCTCGACTAAATGTTCATTTTTTTGTCATTTTTCCAGAACAAATAAAAAAAACTGAAAGTCGATTAGACTCTCAGTTTTTTTATTTATTTTGCTGTATGTTTTCTAACGGCTGGTAAAATTTCAGTAGCAATTAATTCAATATTTTTCTCAATTTTATCAAATGGTACACCGCCAAAATCAATTTGTGCCATAAAGCGTTGTTGGCCAAATAATTCATATTGGTACAGCATTTTCTCAATGATTTGTTGTGGGCTACCAACCATTAAAGCATCACGGTAATCTATTGCATTTGTAAATTGCTGTTTCGGATACCCACCACCGCGCAGTGTAAGCATACCAGCATTAATGTGAGGGTAATATTCACTAAGTGCATCTTGTGAATTTTTTGCCGTATAAAATAAACTCGTTGTCGCAACTGGTAAACTAGCTGAATCAAATCCACTTTGTACAGCCGCCTCGCGGTAAGCATCTACTGACACTTTAAAGTTAATTGCTGGACC
This sequence comes from Bacillus sp. JAS24-2, assembly GCF_008274905.1. Lineage (NCBI taxonomy): Bacteria > Bacillati > Bacillota > Bacilli > Caryophanales > Bacillaceae > Bacillus > Bacillus sp. JAS24-2. The sequence goes on along the minus strand of NZ_CP031068.1, from coordinate 1,758,895 downwards.
ACCAAGTGTTGTTATCATCATTGGTACACCCGCGCGTCCCGCTTTAATTGCACTAGCTGGTGGACCTCCAACCGCACGCCAAATTGGTAAGTTATTATTTTTCGCTCTCGGAATAACCGATGCATGTGCGAGCGGTGCTCTGAACTGTCCATTCCATGTTACATGTTCCTCGTTATTAATTTTTAATAAAAGATCCATCTTCTCTTCGAATAATTCTTCATAATCATTCACGTCATAACCAAGTAAACTATATCCCCCAATACGAGATCCACGACCAGCCACAATTTCTGCACGTCCATTAGAAATCAAGTCAATTGTAGCGAAATCCTCATATACTCGAACTGGGTCAGATGTACTTAATATCGTTGCTGAACTTGCAATTTTTATATTTTTCGTAGCTTGTGCAATAGCTCCTAAAATAACTGTATGAGCTTGTGTTGTAAAATGCGTTTGATGACTTTCACCGACAGCAAACACATCAAGCCCTGCCTCATCTGCTAACTTAGCTGTTTCAATTAGTTCGTGAATTCTTTTCTCTGGCGTAATTTTCTCCCCATTATGTGGATTTAAAACATGATCACCAATTGAATATAATCCAAACTCAATTCCTTTTCTTATATCTATACGGTATTTTTCCATAGTTACTCTCCCCTTTAATAAAGTAGTATTAGTTTTTTTCTAAAAACGTTGGTAAGTCAGGTATATCTCCGTATTACCTACGCCTTCACTTGATTAGTCAATTGATAGTGTAAAAAAAATTACTCTTGCGGTAATTCTTTTTTCTCACTATGCTTATGAACTTTCGTCATCAGCTCATATAATATTTTCTGCTCTTCTTCATTTAATACATCATCAAAAAACGAAGATTGAAATGCAAGTTGCTCTGGCAATGCTCTCTCTAAAGCTGCTTCTCCTTGCTCTGTAAGACTAATTGTTTTCGTTTTCCAATCTTGTTTTCGTACAATATATCCTTCTTTTTCAAGACGAGTTAACATTCGAGAAATGCCACCTTGTGTAACAGTTACCTTTTCAGCTAACTCCATTTGTGTTAGTGGTTGATACGTACGTATTTGCAAAAGCACATCAAATTGAGCTGTCGTTAAATCAAAACGTTTTAAAAACTCATTTGACATTTGATTACTTTGGTTCGCAAATCGTATTAAACGTAACCATATTAATGATCCTATCGTATTATCACGCATGTTTTGTCACTTCCTAGCGTTCATCTTACTATCACTTTACTACGCAAGTGATAAAAAAGCAAGAAAAAATGTAATAAATATATCGATAGAGTATTGCATAAATAATGATAAGTAAGAATTCATATAAACATGAATTCTTACTTATCATTATTCTTAACTTTGCCTTTCATTCATTACTATATTTAAAGCTGCCATAGCTTTTGGCCAACCAACGTAAAAAGCCATATGTGTTATTAATGCAACCAATTCATTCTCCATAACCCCATTTTGTTTAGCTAGCTTCAGATGAAATTGTAATTGTTCTGTATTACCGAGACTGATTAGTGCTGACACAGTACACAAGCTTCTTTCTCTTAATGTTAAAGTGGCATCCCGCCACACTTCCTCAAATAATATCTTTTCACTATAATGAGCAAATGCAGGTGACATTTCTCTCATTTTCTTTTTAATATGTACTTCAATAAGTTCATTTTTTTCTCCCTTTATTTTCACCATTTTTGCTATTCCTTGACCAAATGACCAGTTTTCAGCAGCTGTCTCATTTAATGTAATAAAAATATCCGAAGTTTTAACATCGGAATATTCCGTAATTTTTAAGGATACCGATTGATACAAATCTTTTTTCTGTTGCACTGTTCTTCCCGGTCCACATGTAATAGAAACATAAATCATATTCTCTGTTCTCTTTTCTCCTCTTTCCAACAAATAATATGGATTATATAAAAATTTGTTTTCTTGGTAAGGTAAGAACATTTGAAAATAATCATTTTCAGGGATGTTAAAATGTTCAATTAATGAAAGATGGATACATTCACCCATTTTTTCCAACTCTTCTTCATTTAATATGTTTTCAGGATAATAAATCTTCACAAAAGGCATAGACTTTCATTCCTTTTCTTATTTTTAATATGCAACAAAATTTCATCGTGAAATGTGTAAAATCTCATATACTGTAACACCTTTATTCACTACAATTTCAGGCTTCTCCTCATAAAAATTAAACCTACTATACCCCCATTTATCCGGATTATAAACGATTACATTCCCTAAACACTTTTCGTTGTTTTGTACATCTTCATTCATAGTGCTTAATTGAGTCCCAATCAGTGTTTTACTTTGAGAAATACTTCCTGCATATTCAACAACATATCTACTTTTCTTAAATCCATCACTTAGATTAACCACTAATGGAACACCTATATGTATTTGTTGCCATCCAAAAGATTGTAAAATGTTATCGTAATACCCTTCAAAGATAAATTTATTCATCCCTTCATGGCCATTCCAAATATATAAAGGTGCATAACAGTTATAGAAATTCCCGTCCTTACCTACCTCAGTAATTAAATAAGCTTTAAAATTCAGGTCTTGAAAACCATCAGTTTTATGCCCATTATCCTTTACCCTATTCCTAATAATCTTTATATCATAATCCTTTGGCAAAATGACCTTATATTGCATTCCAATCATGTTTATCACTCACTTTCTATCCTATATACATAATGATAAACCGATGATTGACTAACGTAAAATAGGTATAAATTATGTTTGGTATCATTTATAATGATAGTGCATAAGGGGCTGAGATACATGGAAATAAATGATCTTATTATATTCAAAACTGTGGCCAGTGAGGGTTCTATTAGTAAAGCTGCTAAAGAGTTAGGATATGTTCAACCGAACGTAACTGAGCGAATCAAAAAATTAGAACAAGAATTAGAAACGCCTTTACTACATAGAGATAACAAAGGCGTTTCCTTGTTACCTGCTGGTGACATTTTATTAGATTACACGAATAAAATATTAACTCTATTAGAAGAAGTAAAAGATGAAATTAAAACGAGTGGTTCTTCTTATATAATAGCGACGTCACAATCTATTTTGACAAATTATTTAAGTAAGCGTATTGAAGAAAACTTCAGAAATTATCAAATATATGTAGAAAGTAGTAGTCATTTGCAAAAATTACTTCAGCAACAAAAAGTTGATATGGTCATAACTTATGAGGATTATCCTGACGCATCGTTTAAAAAAGTGTTCACAACCTCAATTTCTGTAGGCTTATTAACAGCGAAAGAAAAATGTACCATTGATTATTCAAAAGAAATTTTCTTCGTTAGCAATGACAAAAAGTGCCCTTTTAGGAATAAGACAATACAATTTCTAAAAGAAAACAATCTATCTCAGCGACAACTTCAACATTTGGATTCTTATTCGCTTATAGAAGAGTTTATTGATGATGGAAAAGGAATAGCTTTTTTACCGATTAAAAATGATACATTAGTAATAATTGAAGATGTTCCCCTTGAGAATTTAGCTGTTCATTTTTTTACGAATCAAACCTTTATAAAGCATATCCCTGATGAACTATTTGATTAATAAAATGACTTTGATTACATACTTTTTTCAAAATAAAAATCCCTCTTTTACGAGTATAAAAGAGGGATTTTTATTTTGTATACAATTGATTTTTCACACATTTTGCTCCACTTCTGCACTTTTCTCCTTCTTATTCCGTTTCATATTCTTCAGTCCCTTAACCGTCCCAACCAATCCTTTCGGAAAAACGAGTAGCACGATAATATACAATAAACCTAGAATAATCGTCCACCTTTCAAAAATCGGATATTCCGTCGCTAGTTCTGATAAATAATATTTTAGGGATTCAATAATCCCAGATCCAGCAATAGCTCCAATTAATGTTCCGACTCCTCCAATCATTGTCATCAAGAGTGCATTTAGTGTCATTTCAATTGAAAATACAGTCGTATTGACAAAGCGTAATGTAATAACAAATAAACCACCGCTAATTGCAGCTACTATTCCTGCCACTACACTTGCGATTATTTTATAATGGAGGACTTTATATCCAAGTGCTTCAACACGTTGTTCATTTTGTGAAATTGCCTTTAATACTTTCCCAATAGAAGACTTTGTAAAAAGACGTAATAGAATAAAAATGAAGCATAAACATACAAGTGATACATAATAAAAAGTAAAACGATCACGGAATATTTCTGGTACCCCAAATGTAAAACCATCTCCTCCGTGAGTGAGCCCACGCCATTTTTCAGCAAGGACGAAAAACAACTGTGAAATAGCAAGTGTTAACATTGCATAAAAATGACTTTTCAATCGTAAAGAAAGCAAACCAATTATATAACTAACGATTGCTGAAACGATAATTGCAGCTACTATTCCAATTAAAAAGTTCGTTATTGATACGCCTTGTCGATCAAATAAAAGCGCTACCCCATATGCTCCTATCCCAAAGAACATACAATGACCGAACGATACAATTCCTGTATACCCAAGCAATACATCAAAACTCATTGCAAAAATAGCAAAGATGAAGATTTGAGTGAACAAAATTAACAGGCTCCGTGAATCATTTACGAACGGAAATACACTTAAACAAATGAGCATACATACTCCGAAGTATACTTTAATTCGGTCCGATGTGTTGTTCACCATTTCACCCCTTTTCACCAACAAGTCCAGTTGGCTTCACTATTAAGAAAAATAGTAACATTAACATATTAATTGCAAGTGATAAATCTGGTATAAAATACGCTGTAAAAGCACCAGCTAATCCGACAATTAAAGAAGCAATAGCTGAACCTTGTACGCTTCCTAATCCACCGATAATTACTACTATAAAAGCTAAAATTGCATACTGCATGCCCATCTCGGCGAAAATAACGCCCGAATACGGTGCTAATAAGAATCCTCCCAAAGCTGCCATCCCTGCTCCTAATAAAAAGACGAAAGAAAATATCGCTTTTACATTAATACCAAGCGCTTGAACCATTTCTTTATCCATTACACCTGCACGGATCATAAGACCTATCTTCGTCTTTTTGAGTAATAGTAGTAGTGCGATGTAAATAATTATCCCAATCAAAATAACAAATAGACGATATTTAATTAATATAATACCTCCGAATGTAAAACTTCCTTGTAACCATAACGGTAATTTTGCACTAATAGGGTTTGGCCCCCAAAATATTTTAATACACTCACTAAGAACGAGCATTCCTCCAAGCGTAACGAGCAGCTGTCGAACATGATTTCCATATACCGGTCTAATAAGAAACCTTTCTAAAATAAATCCTAGGAACATTCCCATGGCTACTGCTCCAACTAAAGCTAATATATAACTTCCTGTCATATTAAATAACCAAACACCTGTAAATGCTCCCCATGCAAATAAACCACCGTGTGCAAAGTTTAAAACGCTCATTAGACCGAAAATAAGTGAAAGACCTGATGCTAACAAAAAAATGAGCATCCCTGTTGAAATCCCATTTACAAATAAATTGATTAACACATCCATCCTTTTCACCTCGGATTCATGTTAAGAGATTCCTAAATATTTATGACACATTTCCTTATCCTTTTTTAATTCATTCATAAAACCGTTATGAACAATTCGTCCGTTATCCATAATGTAAAAATAATCACCAATTTGACTAGCCATCATAAAATTTTGCTCAACAAGTAAAACTGTTGTTTTCTCTTTCATCTTCAAAATAGCTACCATTAATTTCTCCACCATTATCGGGGATAGCCCTTTGCTCGGCTCATCAATAAGTAATAATCCATCACTATTAATAAACGCTCTTGAAATAGCCAACATTTGCTTTTGCCCTCCGCTCAAGAGCCCACTTTTCTTATTCCAAAACTGCTTTAAATCCGGAAATAGTTCCAGCATCCACTCTATTTTCCCTTCTACTTCCTCACTTTTTCCCCTAGCAAGAGCGAATGTTTCTTCTACTGTCAAATCATGAAAAATACCTTGATTTTCTGGTACATACCCTATTCCTTTCCTTGAAATTAAATGTGTAGGTAATCCACTTACTTTTGCACTATCATAATAAATTTCACCATCTGCAATGCGGTGAAATCCCATAACTGAACGTAATGTCGTTGTTTTCCCTGCCCCGTTTCTACCAAACAGTACAGTAATCGTCCCTTTCTCAACAGCAAGAGATACTCCTTGCAAAATATGAAACTGATCTAAATACGTTTCTATATTATTCACTTGTAATAGTGCCACTATATAATCCCCCTAAATAAGCACTTTGTACACGCTCATCTTTCATAATTTCTTCTGGCAATCCTTCAGCCAATAACTCTCCATGAAATAAAACGATAAGATGATCTGACAAACCTAGTATCATATCCATTTTGTGTTCGATAAGTACAATTGTGCTCTCTGGATGTTTCTTAATATTTTCAATTACTTGTAATATAGCAGGGACTTCCTCAACCGAAATACCTGCCGTCGGCTCATCAAGTAATAACACATCCGTTTTTAAAGCCAATAACATCGCAAGTTCTAGCTTTCTTTTCTCTCCATGTGCCAAATCTTTCGCTAATATGTTCTCTTTCTCGTGAAGTAATACTGTTTTTAAGAAACGTCTCGCCTCTCCAACTTGTTGCTTTAATTTTGCTGAACTCGGGAAAAAACTATAGTAATCTTGTACGAATGATTGAACACTTAAACGGACATTTTCAAGTACCGTTAATTCTGGGAATATGTTTGTAAGCTGAAAAGAGCGACCGATTCCTAAGCGTGTTCGATCTGAAATCGATAGTTTTGTAATATCTTGCCCTTTAAAATACACTTCACCTGTTGTAGGTGAAATCTGTCCACTTAGTAAATTAAATAATGTTGTCTTCCCCGCACCATTTGGCCCGATAATAGAAATGAGCTTTCCTTTTTGGACAGTTAAATTTACATCTTTAATAACTTGATGTTCACCAAAAGATACACTAAGATTTTTCGTCTCTAGCAAATGTGTCACGAAATCCCTCCCTTTAAAGCCGTGAGTATGAAGGAAATATGTATAAAGAGGGTCCCCCCTCTTTATACAAAAACAACAGAAAATTCAGTCTATTTTTTTGAACTGGTGGTTCTGTTTCTTTCATCGTTAATTCTCGCTCTAACACTGGCACCGGATAATCAACACCATCTTGCTTTTTCAATGTGATAGAATACAGCGTCTGCATCGCTTGGTGGTCCTTCTCTCTAAACTTCATCTTTCCTTTCGGTGTATCAAATTCCATTCCTTCCATTTTCTTAATCAAGGTATCTACATCTGTATCACCTTTTGTTTTCTTTAAGGCTTCTACAATAGAAATTGCTGCTGACATTCCTCCCGCTGTAAACAAATCTGGCACTACACCATTAAAACGTTTTTTATGCTCTTCAACTAGCCAATCATTCACTTTATTTTTTGGAAGTGTGTGATAATATACAGAAAAACCTTGCATACCTACTAATGCATCCATTGTTTTTAATGCTGGTATATCTGGCGCACCTGTAGAAATTTTAATACCTTGCGCTTCCACATTCATATCTTTCAACTGTTTCCAAGGTGAATTTGCCCCTGCCCAAACGATAAATAAATAATCTGGTTTTGAACTAATGATATTTTGAATATTCGCTGTAAAATCTGTTGAATTTGTATCCGCGTATTGCTCATTCACAATGCTCGCACCTAATTTTTTCGCACCCGCTTTAAATGCAGCAATCCCTTCACGACCAAAAGCGTTATCTGGGGCAAATGTCGCAATCTTTACACCTTTTTTCGCAATTGCCGCTGCTCCTGCAATCGCATCTTGTGAGGAACTTCTTCCAGTTCTAAAAATATATTTATTCCAGTTCTTCCCGGTAATACTATCCGCAACTGCCGGTTCTACAACCATAATCTTTTCATATTCCCCGGCCAGTGGTAAAACCGCTAACGTATCACTTGAACTAGACGATCCAACTAAAAAATCAACTTTCTCTTCTTCTAATAACTTCGTAGCTTTTTTAACTGCTACATCAGCTTTCGTTTCTGTATCTTCTACAACAAACTTAATCTTTTTCCCATCTACTTTCCCAGTTCCACCAGTTGCATAGTCTAACCCTAATTCAAATCCGTTCACTGTTTGTTTTCCATACGATTCTAGCGGTCCTGTTAAAGAAGCAAGAACTCCTACCTTAATCGTTTTTTCATCCTCTGTACTTGTTTTCTTTCCTGAACAAGCTGCCGTTATTAATAACGAACCTAAAACACAACCAGTAAACATTGTCTTTAGCCACTTACGTTTTTTCATCGACATTGTGATCCTCCCCATACTTTACTTTCTGATAGAATCAAACACGCCAAAATCCCCTGTCCGTAATCATGACTAACTAATTCGATAGATAATGGAAAACTCTTGTAGTACCCTCTACATTCGGCACAAATATATAATCACCTTCCTATGTAATGGAAACGGACATACAATCAATATATATTCTGCAATCCAATTGAAAATACTGTTTCATTTCAGTAATGACCATACAAAAAGACTAACTTATTTTTAAGTTAGTCTTTTCCCCTTAATTAGAGTTAAGTTCTACTTTCTCTAACCCTTCAGCCAATTGTTTCTTATCTAGTCCTTCTCCTATTACTACTAAGTTTGTCGGGAAACCGAAGTCTTGTTCTAATAAAGTTGGTACTCCGAACGAATATTGGAATAGGTGAGGGTATTTATCTCCACGGAATTTCACAAAACCTTTCACTCGATAAATACTATCTGGTAAATTCGAAAGCCATTCATATAATTTGTCTTGATCAATCGGTTTCGTAAATTGATATGTCATCGTTTGTATATGTAAATGCTGTTTGACATGTAGTGTCTCATGTTCCTCATCATTTGGAAATTCTGCTTCTTCTATATCTTTTAAAGATATATTACAATACTTTGTCTCATACATTTTCGCATGATCATTTATTGCCTTTACTTCTTCAAATACTGTGTTCTTATCTTCATCTGTTAGTAAATCTGCTTTATTAACAAGAATGTGACTACCAAATTTCAGTTGCTCATGCAATAGCTGTTGTACATTTGCACTTAATATACTTCGGTTTAACCACCTTACTGCATCTAAAACGACTACAATTGATTTCACTTCCAGAAAAGGAGCTAAAATTGGCGAGACACACGCGTCTAACACTTCAATTGGATGCGCAACACCTGTCGTTTCTATATAAATTACATCTGGTCTTTCTTGTTGGTATAACGAATGTAATTGTATTTCGAGCTCTTCTTTTAACGTACAACAAATACATCCTTTAAGAAGTTCTCTTAAAACATTCTCTTTTCCAATAATATCTGTATCTACTGAGTATTCACCAATTTCATTCATTAATACTGCAACTTTTCTATTCTTCTTTTTCTCTGCTAACAATAAATTTTGTAATAATGTTGATTTTCCACTACCTAAAAAACCACCTAATATATGAATCTCCACTTTATTCATTCAACCGACCATCCATTTCTTTACTTCAAATGTATTCAAAGCGTAATAATTACGATTTATACTTATTATTTTATTAAAAGAATGACCATTTGTAAATATAAGAGATTCACTGTTCATTTACTTCATATGCAACTCTAACTCCAGACTCAATTGCCCCTTGCATCCACCCATGTGTTAATGTCGTATGCTCTCCTGCAAAGTGTACTTTTCCAGATGGTGGTGTAATATACGGAAATAACTCGAGCTCTTGGCCTGGTTCGAAAGCTGTAAATGCACCGCAAGAATACGGATTTTTACTCCAGCTAAAAGATGTTCCAGTGACAAACTCACTATAGACGATGTCACCGTATATTTCCGCTAAATTTTTTAATGCGTAACGAATACGATCTCTTTGCGGGAGACTATCCCATGTTAACGCCTCATCTGCCCACGTATAACTTGCTATAACGATAGCTGGTCCTGGAGTATGAATGCCATAACTCGGATAGTATGTAAAACGTATCGGTAAATCAGTAATAGATTTACCTCCACACTGTCCCGCTTTCTCCCAAAATCTACTTTTAAACTCTATTGCAATTTTAGTTGCAGCAATATAATTTAATTCACGAATTGCTCTTTTTTTAAAATAAGAGAATAAATAGTATGGCTGAACTTCTACAAACCTTAACGCTGAAAATGGAATTGTAATAATAGCAAAATCACTTGTTATTGTAAATTGCTCTAACGTTTGTTCATGATTTCCTTGTAACATTACTTTATTATCTTCTTGTATAATTTTATCAACCTTATACTGCATTAAAATATGTTCCCTTAATTGTGGTAAGAATGCATTCGATAACTTATCCATTCCACCAGTTATTTCATAATATTTCGTTGTTGAAGTAAAGAAAATCATTTCACGTAATACTTCAATTAAGGACATTCCCATATAAGCTTCCATATCAAGAAGTACCCCAATCATATCTATTGCACCATCTGAATAATACTCCATTAAAAATGAACCAAGCGAATACGTTTTATACTTTTTTTCAACGATAAGCCAGTTTTTATCAGGATCCTTCTTAATATAATTTAGTATTGGTTCTAATACCTCAATCATTAGCTCTTCTGCCGTTTTTCCTCTTTCTTTATCCAAAACCGGATATTCAAGTACACTTGGATCATTTTCAAACACATTCAATCTCGTTTGAATGTTATTCGTATAAATGATATCTGCAAAAGTTTTATTTATAAAAAGGTTTAAAGGTAGTTTAAATTTATGAATATACGCTAAGGTTAACTTATGGGTGTCAGGGATTCTCATCGGTCCCGCATTAAAATATAAACCCACACTAAATGGTTCCCGAATCGTATACACTCTGCCACCTATTCTGTTATTTGCTTCTATAATCGTTACTTCGTGCCCAGCCTCTTTTAATAAAGAACCTGCAACTAATCCAGAAATCCCTGCACCTGCAATCGTAATCCGTTTTGGGTTATTCTTTTTAACAAGCCCTGCATGAATAATATGAAGCATTTCTTCCATTGTTAATGGGTTCCCCATACCATTTCCCCTTTTACAAAGGATTTTACTGAATTATATTCGGTTCACTGAATTCCTATGTTTTGTTCGCAGATTTGCACGGATACATTTTCAAATACTTGAATATCTTTTATAAAATGTAATAAACTAGATATGACTCTATAGAAGTAAGACGTATTATCTTACATAACAAAACCAATGAAATTGCGAGGAATTTTGAAATGAAAAAAGGTATTAACCGTGTTGTATTAGTAGGAACAGGAGCAGTTGGATGTAGTTATGCTTACTGCATGATTAACCAAGCCGTAGCTGAAGAATTTGTTTTAGTCGATGTAAATGAAGCAAAAGCTGAAGGGGAAGCAATGGATTTAAGTCATGCTGTTCCATTCGCCCCAGCTCCAACTAGAGTATGGAAAGGCAGCTACGAAGATTGTAAAGATGCTGACCTTGTAGTTATTACAGCTGGATTACCACAAAAGCCAGGCGAAACACGTTTAGATTTAGTTGAGAAAAACGCCAAAATCTTTAAACAAATCGTTCGCAGTATTATGGGTAGCGGATTTGATGGCATCTTCTTAATCGCAACAAACCCTGTAGATATTTTAACTTATGTAACTTGGAAAGAATCTGGTTTACCGAAAGAACGTGTAATCGGTTCTGGTACAACGCTTGATTCTGCTCGTTTCCGCTATATGTTAGGTGAGTACTTCGATATTGGTCCACACAACATTCACGCTTATATTATCGGAGAACACGGCGATACTGAACTTCCAGTTTGGAGCCATGTTTCCGTTGGTATCCAAAAACTACAAACACTGCTTGAAAAAGACAACACGTATAATCAAGAAGATTTAGACAAAATTTTCATAAACGTCCGTGATGCAGCTTACCATATTATTGAGCGTAAAGGCGCAACTTATTATGGTATCGGTATGTCACTTCTACGTGTTACAAAAGCAATTTTAAACGACGAAAATAGTGTATTAACTGTATCAGCTTACTTAGAAGGTCAATACGGTCAAAAAGATGTTTATATCGGGGTACCTGCTGTTTTAAATCGCGGCGGTGTTCGTGAAATTTTAGAGGTTGAATTAAGTGAAGATGAAGAATTAAAATTCGACCACTCTGTTCAAGTATTGAAAGAAACAATGGCTCCGGTTCTTTAATTAAGATAAAAAGCAATCCAATTTATTTTGGATTGCTTTTTATTTTCATTATCTCCTATGACTTTTTAGTGATTTTCTATCATTTCTTATTTTTTAGTCGCATCCTCATTATTTATATCAAGTACATCTAATAAAAAGATAAAGATTGGTATCCCGATAATAAGCCCCCATATTCCGAGGAAATGCTCTGAGAAGATGAGAATCATAAATGTATAAAAGATTGGTAAATTTGTTTTTGCAGACATAAACTTCGGATTTAAAAAATAACTTTCAAGAGCGTGGATTACTGTTATGAACACAAGTATGTATACTACGTACATAACTCCGCCTACGTTGTAAGCAATGATACAAAGTGGAAACAAAGAAATAATCACACCTGCAACAGGAATCAACCCTAGTAAGAAAACCATAACAGCTAATACAAGTAGCTGTGGAAATCCTAAAACAATTAATGCAATGACAGTAAGAATACAATTTACAACGGCAATTAAAAACTGAGCTTCAATTACTTTTCCGAACGATCTTGCAAATCTTTCACCAAAATATGCAATTTCCTCATAAAAGATTTTTAACTTACTATCTTTAAACTTAGATGTAAATGTAATAATACGCTCTTTTTCTAATAAGAAAAATAAGCTTAAAATTAGAGATAATAATATTTGTAAACTTACCTTCCCTATATTTGCTATTGATTGATATATAACATCTACACCTTGTTCTATATATTTTGATACTTCCATCCCATTAATTGTCGAAAGTACATATTTAACGATTTCATTATCAGGTGGATTTTGAAAAAATAGTTTAAATTGATAAATTAATTGTGAAATTTGTATCGTCAGCACAGGTAAATATTTATATAACGTTGTGCCTATAAAGGAAACTAGTATTATATACAAACATGCAATAACAATTTTCCGGTTTACTTTCAATTTCCTTGAAATAAAACGTTGAAATCGATCCATTAAAAACGTCAGTATAAACGTAATTAATATTAAATTGATCATACTTTTTAATGCATATAATACAAGCGCTACTATTATTAAAACGAGAAACCGTTGAAACCCTCTACTTCGAAAAAAACTCTTTACTTCATTCATTAAGAATTAACCTCCCCCTTCAATGGATGGAAATTGAATATATTACATTTTATGAACTCCTATAGACAATCTTTCTTACTAATTAAGAAGAATCCTTTTTTTCTTCTCATATTGTTAGATTCGTTTAATTGGAATCCACCAACATATTTCGGTGGACTCCAGTTATTTTTCATATAATCTTTTTATAAACTAGGTGATTTTCTATTTTTAGACTGCTGTTCATACGCATATCCCATATTGAAAAGCTCTCTTTCACCAAACTGTTTCCCTACAAACACTACACCGATTGGTTCTCCATTTTTATCATATCCAGCAGGAACCGCTAATTCCGGATAACCAGCTACAGCTGATAGAAGAACTTCATCGTTATTAATCATAACTAGAGCATCCAAACCTTTTTCTACTAAATACCTATCTAGCTCTTTTCTTGCATTTTCTTGACTCGTTTGCACTACGTTTTCAAACTCTTCTTTCGTTATAACAGATTTTTCAGACCCTTCAATTAATGTTTGTCCGTATTTTATTCGTCTTTTACTATCCTTTTTATTAAACGCTATAATCTCTTCTAACGATTTTACCGGTACATTCTTTTGCTGTGAAAGATAGTCGTTTATATTATGCTTGAACTCATATTCTAATGTTTGCAAATTATCTACACCCTCAGCACTTAACTGGATATTATCAGTTAATATCGCACCTGCATCTTGAAGGTCTTTTCTAATTTTTTCTGCTACTGCTTTTCTATTTTCATCTTGTTGGTCTACAGAAAAAAGAAGCCCTATCTTTTTCCCTTTTAATCCATCTATCGATAAATCCTTTGTATAATCAATTCTTTCTTTATCTTTCATTTTTTCTGTCATAACATCTTTTTCGTCATAACCTATCATTGCATTAAATAATGTTGCTGCATCTTTTACCGTTCTTGCCATAGGTCCTGCTGTATCAAGAGTTTCAGCTAACGGAATAATTCCTGTTCTGCTTACCATACCTAAAGATGGACGTAACCCAACTACTGATTGCTGCGCCGCGGGTGCAACAATCGATCCCGTCGTTTCTGTTCCAATTGCAAGCGGTGCAAAATCTGCTGCAACTACTGTAGCAGATCCTGAACTTGATCCTGAAGTATCGAATGTAATCGGACCGTACGGGTTTAAATTTTGTCCTTTCTTCCCGCTATACCCACTTGGCATTGTAAAAGATAAATAGTTCGCCCACTCAGACATATTCGCTTTTCCTAAAACAAATGCTCCTTCTTCTTTCAACTGCTTCACAATTGTTGCGTCTTGATCTGCAATCCAATCTTTTAATACATAAGTTCCTGCACTAGTCGGCATCACTTTTTCCGTCTGTACATTATCTTTTACAACGACAGGAATACCATATAAATTCGAATTTTTGTTTCTACCCCGCTCTTGATCTAACTTTCTTGCTTCTTCCATCGCATTAGGATTTATCTCTGTAACAGAATTTAATGTTATTCCATTTTGATCATGTTCTTGTATTCTAAAGAGATAAATACTCGTTAATTCTTCATATGACAACTTTCCATCATCAATCATTTTTTGAAGCTCATCTACAGTCGCATTTACGACTTCTTTTTCTTTTATCTTTACATTTTCTATATTGATTCCTTTAAGCTGATTATGTATCGGTTGTAGCACTCTTTCTTTATCATATACAATACGCTCAGGTTCCTTTGGAAAATAATTTTTATACACGTAATATCCACCAGCACACGCTAATAAGACAATGCCTCCAGTGATAGACAGCGTTACCTTTACCCATTTCTTCATGTTGCTTCCTCCACTCTATAAGATGCTTAGCTATACAAAAAAGAGAGTTACCTTTTACTTAACTCTCTCCAATCAAAATGCTAAATGAAAAAATGAAAGATTTCAATCTAATTACTTCTTTTTTTGCATTTGCTTTGCTAACATTTCTTTCACTTGATTATACGTTAACCCTGAATTTTTATTTAAACGCTTTACTTCCTCAACATCAGTACCTACCACTGTATATTTTTTCTCATCATTCATTTTTCTAATTCCCTTCTCACCGTATTATTTCTTATATTTCTTCCCTAAATACGCATAAATTAACACCACTACAAAAAAGGAAGCTGTTTTTAAGCACAGCTTCCTTCTCGTTACATATTGTATTTCTTAATAAAATTTCACTACATCTTCAGTAGGTAAGAACGTTCTTTCTGCTGGTTGTTCGTTTGGTTCACCAAATGGCATTTGACCTACTAAGCTCCACTCTGCCGGAATGTTCCAAGTTTCTTTCACTTCAGCATCTACGATTGGGTTGTAATGTTGTAATGACGCTCCAATTCCTTCAGCAGATAATAGCATCCACACAGTATGTTGTAACATCGCATTTCCTTGATGAGACCAGAATGGGAACTGATCTTTATATAATGGCGCATTTTCTTGCATTTTTTCTACAGTTGCTTGATCTTCAAAGAATAGAACTGTTCCTACACCTGCATGGAAGCCTTTTAGTCTTTCTACAGTCGCTTCAAAGTTTTCTGCTGGTACGCGGGCTCTTAGTGTTTCTTTAACGATATCCCAAAACTTTTCATGCTCTCCATCCATTAATACAACCATACGACCACTTTGCATATTGAAAGATGTTGGTGCGTGTAAAGCTGTTTTTAACACTTCTTCAATTCTTTCTTTCGTAATTGCATCGTTTTTTGCTACTTTACGAATTGAACGGCGGTTCACGATTGCTTCTTTTAAGTTTGTTGTAGTTGCTGACATTTTAATTCCTCCAAATGTTTGTTTTATAATTTATTTTGTTATTTCATAACAAGCGAATTAGCAATATCCATCGGTATTACATTGCATACCTTCAAATGAATTTGTTTTATCCTTTTCAATTTCTTTATCAATGACCCTTTCTAGTGTTTCTTTACTAGCAAGCCCTTGAATGACTTCATCTCCAATCATGACAGTTGGAACAGCCATAATATTCGCTTCATCATATGCGTGTTGAATTGCTTCTTGATGCTTTTCTTTATATTTACGAGTTACTAAAGCATCTTTAAATTCCGCCTCAGGAAGTCCTACTTCTACCGCTAATTTTGTTAACACATCAATATCTTCAATGTTTTGCTCTTCTTGGAAAAATGCTGTGAATACGCGGTGATGATACTCATTACCTAGTCCACGTTCTTTCGCAAATTGACATCCTTCGAAAGCTAAATGTGTATATGGATGCGGTGAAACACGTGGCAAGCGCATATCAATTCCTAACTTCTTCGCTGTCGGAAGAATGAAAGCATCCCATGAACCTAATTTTTCTGGTTCATTCCATGGATCTATTTTTGAATATGGACTTGGACGTAATTCAAATGGCATCCATTCAATCTCTACATCTTTCTCTTTCGCTACCTCATCTAATGGACCTTTTGCTAAAAAACAAAACGGACATATAAAATCTGAGTATACTTTCATTTTTACAGTCATAACTTTTACACCTTACCTTTATTGTTGTAATCAAATTGGTTACATTAATGACAAAAAAATATAAATATGATTTAAGCATTCATTTTTTCTTGCAAAGTTTCAAACAACTGCCCCATTGTAATATTTCTCAAAACTTCTTCCATCGCGGATTGTGCTTGAATTAAAATAATTTCTAACACCGCTTGAATATTCGCACCAATTGGACAATCTGGATTCGGTTTCTCGTGAATATGAAATAGCTTGTCTTCTTCGACTACGTTCACTGCATGATACACATCTAACAATGTGATTTCATATAAATCCTTTAGTAATCCCGCGCCACCCGGTCCACGATTTACGTAAACAAAGCCAGCTTGTTTCAAGTACGACATGATTTTACGAATGACTACTGGATTTGTATTAACACTCTCAGCCATATAGTCTGAAGTACAAAGTGAAGATGGATTGTTTTTCAAAATAGATAAAATATGAACAGCTATGGAAAAGCGGCTACTAATTTTCATCGTAATCACCACCTCGATGTAATCATTATAGTTACAACTAAAAAATAAGTCAATCCTTTTCATAGATTTTTTATAAGTAAATTAAAAAGTGTCCCATTATGATATATGAGACACCTCTTTTTATTCTGCAAATAGCGATTGAAATTCTTCAATAAATAGCTGCACAGCGATTGAAGAATCCTTTAATGAAGGAACAGCTAAAGCAATTTCTCTCCATACTTGTGGTTCCAATTCTCTCGTTTGCACATTTTTTGGTAAATTCGTTAAAGATAATTCAGCTAATATTGCAATGCCCAATCCTTCTTGAATCATATTTAAAGCTGTAGTAACTGTCGAAATTACATATTCAGCCCGAAGTGGTACGTTTGCTTGTTTAAACATATCAATAATGGGTGGTTCGTATCCACCCTTACATAATATGATCGGTTCATTCTCTAAATCACAAATTGTAAGAGCGTCCTTCTTACAGAGAGGATGATCCTCTCTTAAGATAGCAACCATTTTCCCCTTCGTTAATGGAACAATCTCCATATCTTTATTAGGCAAAATAACAATCCCTATATCAATAACCCTCGATACTAACCAATCTTCAACTTCTTTAATCGTCCCTTCACAAAGAACTACTTCTAAGTTCGGATACTTTTCCTTAAAAAGGTTTATCATTTTGGGTAAGAAATGTGCAGAAGCGCTCGGAAAACTCCCAATTCGAATCGTCCCAACTTCGTGTCCTTTCTCCATCGCAACTTCTTGTTCAATCTTCGCTACACCGTTCAAAATCTCTCTAATATGTACAAGAATCCTATTTCCTACATCCGTAACGAGTAGCCCTTTTCGTTTATCACGTATAAGAATAGTAACTCCTAACTCTGACTCAATACTTGAAATCGCATGACTAACAGCTGGCTGCGTCATATTTAACACCCTGGCAGCCTTCGTAAAACTACCTAAATCAACAGTTTTTATTAATACTTGCAGTTGTGTAATGGTCATAACTAATCACTTATACTCCTCATAAAAAAGATTCATTTTATTTATTACAGTCGATATCATATCATAGTGAAATGAATAACAACAAGGAGGTCTTTCAGTGACACAGCTTTCTCGAACTAAGACGGCCATCATCCTTACCTTTCTCGTTTTCATGTGGGGAATCAATTGGCCTTTATCAAAGTTTGCCCTGCATTATACACCACCTGTTTTATTTGCAGGCGTTCGAACTTTAATTGGAGGATTCATTTTACTTCTGTTCGCATTACCGAAATACAAAGAGTTACATTTAAAAGAAACGTGGCATTTATACGTTATTTCTTCCTTACTTAACATCATTATATTTTACGGATTACAAACTGTCGGCCTTCAATATATGCCTGCTGGGTTATTTTCCGCCATTGTATTTCTACAACCAGTTTTACTCGGTATTTTCTCGTGGATATGGCTTGAAGAATCAATGTACGGCTTGAAAATTTTCGGGCTTGTTCTCGGATTTATTGGTGTAGGCGTTATTAGCTCAAGCAGTTTAACAGGACATATTTCTGTTATTGGAATCCTTCTCGCGTTAGGATGCGCTATTGGCTGGGCACTTGGCACAGTATTCATTAAGAAGACTGGTCACCGTGTTAATGCCATTTGGATGGTAACACTTCAGCTTATTATTGGTGGTCTTTGCTTAATTGGATTTGGTTCAGAGTTTGAAAGCTGGTCTAGTATCGCTTGGAGTATGCCATTTGTTAGCGTACTTCTCTTTATTTCATTCTTTGTTATTGCAATGGGGTGGCTTGCATACTTCACACTTGTTGGAGCTGGTGAAGCAAGTAAAGTTGGGGCTTATACATTCCTCATTCCACTAATAGCTATTATTGTAAGTTCAATTTTCTTACATGAGGCTATTACCATTAGCTTATTCATCGGACTATTATTTATTGTTGTGAGTATTTGTTTTGTAAATATAAAACCGAAAACACTTGCTGTAAGGCAGCAAGTTGAATTGAAATAAACGTAAGAAAGAGCCTACTGTTTGTAGGCTCTTTCTTACGTCTTACTTTTTACGACGTACTACAAAAACACACGCACTTACCGACGATACTATGGCAAAAATAGATAAGACAATTGCTATCAATTGCATATTACTAGTACCTTCATTTTTTTCTACACTAGACACTTCACCATGTTCTCCTGTTAATGACGTACCTTTTGCAATTGTAGTAAGTGAATGCGGTTTTTCAGCTTTTTCATCGCCTGTCCATTCAACAATTTCTTCATCTTTATATTGTTGATATGCGTCCCAAGCTATTTTTTGCTCTTTATCCGGATTTTTAGCGACGAAAGTAAATCGCTGGAACTGACCGGGTAAAATCCCTTCTCCTGTTGCTTCCCATACTACAGTTTTAACTTTTCCAGCTGTATCTTTTTGCTCCTCAACTTTCCATCCTGGCACTGGTTCATACTGCTGGAACTCTACTCCAGACGGTATTTTCAGTGTAACTTTTGTTGTTGCTACATTTTTTTCAGCTGGTACTTTTATCGTATATGTCTCCCAAGAACCAACGTCAGAAGTTGCTGGTTTTACAGTGACGTGCGCACTAACAGGTAACGAAAACATTCCCATTGCAATAATTGTTGCGATCATTGTTGTTCCTAATTTTTTTATACGTTTCATTTTCTATTAGCTCCTTTTCATACATAGCTTCTTTTTATCTGCCACCGACAATAAATTTAAAATCTGTATCGAGACTATCAAGAGATTTTGTTAATCCATGAACATGTATATTCCAGTTTCCTGTCATATTAATATACATACCTTCTGTTTCATATTCTCCTGGTGAAACTACTGAAACTTTAAATGAACCTTTTCCCATGTTCATATCTAATGATTGAGTCGTCAATATCATTTGTTCCATATCAGTAACAGGCTGTCCCTTTTCGTCCTTTAGTGTAATATGGAATTTATTTTGTCCTACCTTATTCGGACTTACATTTAGCGTAAGTTCATATCCATTATCTAATTGCTTACTCTCTGTAAATGGTCCAGTAGGAGGCATCGGTGGTGTTTGTACGTTTGTCATAAAAGCTACGATTACGAAAATGATAATTCCAATGACAAACTCTACTTTCACCGTAGCTCCTAATCCTTGCTGCGCTCTTATTCTCCCTTTCACATAATGAATAATTCCCAATATCCCCATGAAAATAAATAATAGTATCTTTGCTAATAAAGCCAATCCATACTTCGTATCAAATAACGAGTGGATTGTTGGAATAAAAAATGTACTATTAAAAAGGCCTGTTATTAAAATCACAATGACAGCACCTGTTGCCCACGGTGAAAAACGCTTAATCATATCCCAATACATATGCCACTTATTATCCTCTTTACATAAAAGAAGAATAATAGATGATAAACCACCAACCCATAATGAAGCTGCTAATAAATGTAGAAAATCCATAACGACAGCAATGTCTTTAAACTTTAAACCGTATGCGTGACTATTAAAGGCCTTCATAACAAGTAGCCCTATAAACAATAGTATTGGAATACTCCATACTTTAAACGACGAAAACTTCTCATGCTTCACCGCAAAATACGTAACAATTATAAGCGTACTAATGAGAACCATTTGAGTAATCCATACATAACCAAAAACAGAAAGCTGTAATGTTTCTTTTAATAGTAAAGGATTGAATGCTTCTAGCCATGAAACATCAGCATTTATTTTCGCTTGCAGTGGTAGATTGAATAACAAGCTAATCAATATCCCAAATAAAGAGATCCATATTATGTTCTTACTCCTTGATCGAACCGAGGTTGCATTCCCTTTATACATAATAAGATTAAAGAAGAGAACTCCTAAAAATAGCGAGAAACTCGCATATAAAATTCCACGTTCCATAATCATATCGATTTGCGGGACGTAGCCCATCTCTTCCACTTGTATATCGTCTGTTTCCGCTTCCGCTAATCCAACCCGGAACGGGATAACTCCTTGAATTGGATGTCCATCAGCTGAAATCACTTTCCACTGAATAGAGTAAAGACCATTTTTGAGATTGTCTTTTAATCCAGCTTCTAATAGCTTTTTATTTTTTTTATCAATATGAGCATCTTTTAAATCGACCCTTTTACCTGATGTATCTCTCACGTACAATGTATTAAAACTTGAAACTTGTATGTCCTCATCGAATTCGATTTTTACAACAGATGGTGCTTTCTTCAATGTTTCATTTTCAGTAGGGTTTGATTTCACAACGTACGCATGAGCAGATGCACTTTGCGGTATCAATATGATAAGCACACACACAAGTAATAGCCATGTCCCTAATCTTCTCATTACTTTCACACTCATTTCACTTCTTTCTTCCTCATTGCTCTATTTTCATTACTTTAACTTCCGAAGTTTGATTCTCGGGCGAAATATTAACCTGATTAAATATAAACTTCTATAAAGTATAACTCTTATTTCTCTTCCATCCCTAAACTTCTAATATAATAGTAACTATCACTATAGATACAACTTACATTTTTAAAGTCGATTGTTATTATATCATAAAATATATTTATGTAAGTTATCAAAGAAGAAAAGTTATCGTGAATCATTTGTGAAGAAAATGTGAAATACATAAATAAAAAGGTGTTACGTTATTGCGTAACACCTTTAAAAAAATATCCCTCTTCTATTTCTCTTCCGGATAATCACAATACTCGATAATCGTTCCTTCTGTATCCGCTGGGTTAAGATAAATTAACCTTCTACCATGCTTATTAATGCGTAGTGTATGCTCTAATGTCCGAATACCTTGTTCTTTTAACTCTTCTAGAGCCACATCTAAATCATCGACACGATACGCAACGTGATGAACACCTTTACCTTTTTGTTTAATAAAACGGGCAATTGGAGATGTCGTATTATTCGTCGGTGCAAGTAATTCAATTCTATCTCCAGCCACTTCAAGAATGGCTACTTCACTTTCCACACCAGGAGCTTCACTTACGTAACGATCTATTAAAGTTCCTAGTAACACATTTTCATAAAAACGTATCGTACTATCTATATCTCGAACTGCGATTCCGATATGATCAATTGTTTTTTTCATTTTATTTCCCCTACTACTTTATTTTTTCTCATTATTAATAGTAACAAAAAAAGCTATAGAAACAAGTCTATAACTTTTTTTATTTAACCTATTTTCTTATCCGCTCTAGTTGCTGGTTGAACTTGGTTTTTCACTTTTAAAATGCTAATGCCATATCCGATAAATCCACCGATAATCGCTGGGAAGATCCAGCCTAATCCTACTTCCTGCATCGGAAGGAATTTAGTGAACACTTGGCTTACTACTTCAATGTTAACTCCAGCTGCACTTAATCCATCAAATAAGCTGATGATAAATGTTACGATTAAGCTTACTTGATAAACTTCAGCTTTTCCTTTAAATAATGAATGGAAGAATGTTAAGAAAATCAATACGATTGCTAGTGGATAAATTGCTGTTAATACTGGAACAGAAACTGCGATCAATTGTGTTAATCCTACGTTTGCAACAATTGCACTAAATACACATAGCGTAATTGCAATTGCTTTGTAAGGAACATTTGGGAATAACTTATGGAAGAATGAAGAACATGCTGATACAAGTCCCACACTAGTTGTTAAACAAGCTACTGTAATCATTAATCCTAATAATACTCCGCCATATGATCCGAAATAGTAGTTAGAAACTTTCGCTAATACTTCTCCGCCGTTCTCTAAATGTCCAAGCTTTGCAACACTTGAAGCACCCATATAAGAAAGTGCTGTATAGATAATTGCTAAAATAGATGCTGCAATAATTGTCGCTTTTGCACAAACGACCATAATTTGTGTTTTCGTTTTCGCACCTTTTTCTTTAATAGCATTGATAATGATAATCCCGAATACAAATGATGCTAGCGTATCCATCGTTAAGTATCCTTCTTGGAATCCTTTAAAGAATGCATGTGATGTATAAGCTTCCACTGGTGCTTGCATATCTCCAATCGGATGTATAAAAGCAACGATTACTAAAATACCGATGAAAGTCAACTTAATTGGCGTTAAGATTTTTCCAACAATATCGACAATTTTCGCGGGATTTAGCGAAAAAAAACAAGTGATACTAAAGAATATAATTGTGAAAAGAATTAAAGGTGTAGAACCTACTCCTTCTGGCATAAACGGCTTAAGACCAATTTCATAAGAAACATTTCCTGTTCTTGGTATTGCAAATAACGGACCAATCGCTAAGTATAAAACTGTTGTAAACACAATCCCAAACACTGGGTGAGCACGACTAGCTAACGACTGCAAATCATCTTTACCTGAAAAACCAAATGCTAGTACACCTAGTAATGGTAATCCAACACCAGTTACTAAAAATCCAGCGTTAGCAATCCATACATTCTCTCCAGCTGATTGACCAAGCATCGCTGGAAAAATTAAATTTCCCGCTCCAAAAAATAGTGCAAATAACATTAATCCAATAACTACTATGAACGAAAACGGTACTTTATTCGCCATAATATAACCCCCATTCAAGTTTCCTTATCTCATTTTCCAATTTTAACTAATTGAATTTTCTGAATATTTAATTTAAGTATCAACTATTCTTGAATTCATTATAGTTTGCTATATAATATTTTGCAATACTATTTTCGAACTTTTCTTTTATTTTATAAATATACATTTTTTAACATGAAAAATAGACTAAAAAACCAACATGGTCATCCATGTTGGTTTTTCCATTTACTATCATGAATTAAAATTTTGCTGCTACTTTTTTAACGTTTTCTAGACCTTCTTCAACAATTTGTTGTGAACGATCTGGATATTGATTGTGTCCTTCAATTACAACTGTCTCTGGATTTGTAATTCCCCAGAATCCAAGTACAGTTGTTACGTAATTAACTGCCATTTCCATAGGAGCCATTTGTTCTGAAGAGTAATCTGAACCACGAGCACCTAACACAACTACTTTCTTACCACCAACTAAACCTTCTGGGCCATTTGCTGTATATTTAAACGTTTTTCCAGCTTGAGATAAGTATGAAATATATGTGATTAATGGTGCTGGTACTGTAAAGTTCCATAATGGGAATGCAAATACAACCTTATCAGCTTCTAAAAACTGATTTAAATATTGATTTACTGTAGCAACTGCCTTCTCCTCTTCAGCTGTTAACTCCATACCTTGGCTACGTTTATATCCACCTGAAATCGCGATATTTCCGTAATAAGGAAGATCTAATGCAAATAAATCTAATTCCGTAATTTCTGTATTTGGATTTGCTTCTTTATAAGTACTTACAAATGTTTCATACATTTTTGAACTAACTGCTTGCTCCGCTGGACGATCGTTTGCTTTTACAAATAATACTTTTGACATTTTTTTATTCCCCTCTACATTCTTATTTTCTTCTTTTTTACCAAATAATGAGCTAAATAGTCCCATTTTCTTCACCTAATCTTTCTTTTCATATTCATTATTCATCATCATAAAAATTCTTATTCTAAGAAAAAGTTCCAATAGATACCTTAAGTTACGCCGTTGCAACTTTTTGTTATTTAATTACCTTATGTAAGTGATTGTAATATAGCCACTTACTTTAGTCAAGTAACTTTTAATAAAAAATAAAATCTCGACTTAAAAATATTAAGCGAGATACAATTGAACACCAAATACATCTTTATTACTTGTATAATAAACTTAGAGAGGAAAATTCATATATAGAAAGGATTTATTCATGAGCACTATAGAAAAGATTCAAACTTTTATTATTCTTTTTGCTGTTACATGCGGCATCGTACTCGGACAATTTAATATGATACATACGTATTCAGACAAATTTATTGTCCCCTTCTTATTTTTCATGCTATATGGATTATTCCTCAGCATCCCATTAAAAGAAATAAAAAAAGGATTTCGCAATTTAAAATTTGCTGGAACAAGTCTTACTATTAACTTCTTATGGACACCTTTACTCGCTTGGGGGTTAGGGGCACTATTTCTTTCCGATCATCCAGCACTTTGGGTTGGATTTATAATGTTAATGGTTACTCCATGTACAGATTGGTACTTAATCTTTACTGAAATAGCGAAAGGTAATGTAGCACTTTCTACTGCAATTTTACCTGTAAATTTAATTTTGCAAGTACTGCTCCTTCCCATTTATTTATTTTTATTTGCTGGTGTCATGAAAACTGTAGCGGTTTCTGTTTTAGTAGAAAGTATTGTTATCGTAATCGTCTTACCATTTATACTTGCACACGCTACAAAATTCATTATGAATAAAATGAAAAAAGCTGAACCTCTCGAGAATAAACTCATTCCGTTTTTTAGCTCTGCTCAAATTGTATTTTTAAGTTTAGCAATAGTAGCGATGTTTGCATCACAAGGTAAATATTTACTACAAAATATGAATGTTGTTTTATTATTACTCGTTCCTGTTCTATTGTTCTTCATCATCAATTTTTTACTAGGACAATTTATCGGGCGCATGATGCATTTATCTTACAAAGATACAGTAAGTCTAAGCTTAACAACGTTAGCAAGAAACTCACCTGTTGCACTCGCTATCGCTGTAACCGCTTTTCCAGACGAACCTCTTATCGCACTTGCACTCGTTATTGGACCATTGATTGAGTTACCGGTACTAGCTTGTGTGTCACAAGTTTTGTTGCTTATTAAGAAAAAACGGCAATACGCATAATAAAAAACGTCCCATTTTGGGACGTTTTTTATTATGGAAAGATTACATACAACACTTATTTCTTATTTATCATTACAAATGAAATTACCGAAACTACAAACATAATACTACCAATTATAAAACGATGGGCTCTAAAAATTTTATATGTTATAGAGAATTAACCTTTCGTTACATTAACAGATCCTTTCTAATTAAAAATGATAGGAAACGTAAATATAACGAAAGCTGCCCAAAGTCCGTATATTGGCAAATACTTCGTAACGGCATCTTGGATAGCTTTTGGTCCTGATTTGTTTTGCAAGAAACGCATATAGGAAAACATAATCCAAATGAGATTTGCCCAAATCAGTACATTTACTCCTAAAACAGCAAGTCTATTAGGCGTAATCCCGTAAGAAGAAAGTCTGAATACTATGGCTGACAATGCGACAGTGTCAATAATAAGTGCCAGAACAATTAAGGAAAAATTTATATAATCTGAAATGTTCTTTTTCTCGTCCGAGTCACTTTCAACGATAGAAAATATAGTAACAGCCAATACACCAAGGAGTATTCCGTTGAAAGCCATTAGGAAATTGCGATCCAAGAACGGATTTTTCCCGACCCAAATTACCGTTATAAGATAGATAAGCAACGTGATCAGGACGAGAGGACTAAAAATTTTAGATATGTATGGTGTAATATTTTTAGCAAGCTTAAGATTCATTGATACTAAGTATGCAGCCACAATAGCGAGAGCCGCTGCTCCAAATAAAACAACATTACTAAAATAGAATTCTCCTATATCTAAGTCAACAAAGCTAAATAAACGCATGGTGAATATTGCTAGTATCATTCCGCTCACTGCCATGCTCCCGTAGAGAAGACAATATTCTAAATTAAATTTAATATAGGCTAATCTTGTACTGCCTTTTGAATATTCATTTCCTGTAAATGCAAGCCCTACTAAGACCCATAAAAATATAGGAAGATGTAAATAAGCAAGTATGGTACTGTCTTTATAATTTATTGGCAATGTATTAAGATACACCCCGGAAACTAGGAATAACGCTATAAGGGAATAAATAATACTTTTTTTCGGCTTATTATTGTAAACAAAATAAGCAGCAATAAAGGGAATTACACCAAAAGCCAAGTTTATTGGAGCAATTGCTTCCTGCTCAACAAAGTGGAAAATGATCCTGGTGCTTATGCCGGCCAAAATAGCTAAAAGGCCCATGAATAAGAAACCTTTTTGAAACAAAGATGTTTTTTCTTTATTTACTTTCTCCTTGAAATGCAACCTTTCATACCAAGCACCTAGAATTTGAGAATCAGGGTTTTGGGCCCATGCTTGTGAGAATGCTTTTTTAAAAGCTTTCGGATCTTTTCTATACATCTTCTCCAACTCATGGGGGTTATCCATATGTTTAACAATCAAATTGTTAATATTCATAGTTATACCTCCTCTAATTTTAAAAATAAGGTTGTTACCTTTTAACAAAAGCACCTCACTCATTTATTATGATTTTAATACAAAATTTATCGTTTTACAATAAAAAATTATTATTTAAAGGATTTTTTTTATTGTTAAATTTTATATAAAAGAAAAAACAAAAGAGCATGACAGTTTTATGTCATGCTCTTTTAACAAATTAATTCTCAAATACAAAATTAATCTTATTATCTTTCCACTCTAATTTCGCATCAAACGTTTTCTCGCCCTTTTTAAAACCTTTAATTAAATCAGTCTTTTCACCTTTTAAGAGCTTTGTCATATTCTTTTGCGAAATTGTTTTACTTAATATCTTCTTTGAAATGGTGAAATCACATTGCGTTGTATTATAGTTAGAACAACCGTAAAACGTTGACTTATCAATTACATCGCCATCACATTTTTTACAGCTACCAACCTTTTTACCCGTTGTAAATTTCGATCCTTTTCGTTCAATCGATTCAACATGTAGTCCCGTGAAATCCCACTTCTCAGACATTTCCACTGCGTCTTCAATAATTTTAGCTGATAGCTTTTTCGTCTGTTCCATAAATGTAGCTGGTGAAGCTGTACCTTCACCAATTTCCGCAAGACGTTGTTCCCATTTCGCAGTCATTTCCGGTGAAGCTAGTATTTTGTCACCAATTGCGGTAATTAATACTTTTCCTTTATCAGTCGCATACACTTGGTTTTTCTTTACATCTATATATTTACGGTCCTTCAGCATCGTAATAATACCCGCGCGGGTCGCTTCCGTACCTAAACCTTCTGTTTTCTTCAATACCTTCTCTAGCTCTTCATTCTCTAAATACTTACCGGCTGTTTTCATTAACGTAATAAGTTGTCCTTCTGTATAACGCTTCGGTGGCTGTGTTTTTCCTTCTTTCACTTTCACCTTTACAACTTTTCCTTCTTCACCTTCAGCTACAATTGGAAGAATGGTTTCGTCATCTTTATCGTCTTGGAAAATAACTTTACGCCAACCTTCTTGAATTTGCTGTTTTCCTTTTGAAATGAATTCAGCACGTTCATCTACAAGCGTTACAATCGTTGTATAGTCAAAGATTGCAACTTCATAATGAGCTGCAATAAGCCTTCTTACGATCATATCGTATATTTTCTTTTCATCACCTGATAGTCTGCTTGGGTTTGTAACTTGCTCTGTCGGAATAATCGCGTAGTGATCTGTTACTTTCTTTTCATTTACATAACGCTTATTGTTCATAATGGATTCAACCGGAGCCGGTAATAAACCTTTATATTCATCAAACTGACTTAACTTCTGTAAAATATCAGGGAAAGTCGCTGCTTCTCCTTGAGTAACATAGTTAGAATCTGAACGTGGATAAGAAACAATCCCTTTTTGATAGAGTGCTTGCGTTATATCAAGCGTCTTTTTCGGTGAAAACTTAAAGGCTTTATTTGCCGTTGCTTGCAGTGATGATAAGTTGAATAAAAGCGGCGGCTGAAACTCTTTACGCTCCGTTTTCATTTCCTTCACAACAGTCGGTTTCCCTTGGCAAAATGCCGCAATTTTATTCGCCATATCAGGGTCTTTTAAGCGGGATTCATTATCCTTCTCCCATTTCCCGTCATATTTCTTTCCTTCTATATTAAAGGTTGCAAACACTTCCCAGAAAGGCTCTGACTTAAAGTTTTCAATTTCTTTCTCACGCTTTACAATCAATGCTAACGTTGGTGTTTGGACACGACCAGCAGAAAATACATCATTCATTCCTTTTTTCTTTAACAAAATACTAAACACACGTGATGCATTCATGCCAACAACCCAGTCAGCACAAGATCTTGTGTATGCTTCGTAATACGTATTAATTGTATCTGATTCATCAAGTAAATTTTTAAACCCTTGATAAATAGCTTGCTTCGTTAAAGACGAAATCCATAGACGCTTCATAGGCTTTTGCACATTACAAAGATTAATAATATTTCGTACGATTAGTTCCCCTTCACGACCAGCATCGCCTGCGTGAATAATTTCTGTTACCTGTGGATTATGTAACAGCTGTTTCACAACGTTAAATTGCTTATACTTTGACTTTGTTACTTCAAATTGAAAACGCTCTGGAATCATCGGTAATGTATTAAGTGACCATTTTTTCCACTCTGCGTGATAATGCTCTGGATTACATAACTGCGTCAAATGACCAATTGCCCATGTACAGTACGCTCCATTTGGAAATAACTCATTCGCTTCTACCTCTAAATATCCATCTTTCCGGCGATATTTAAACTGTGAAACAAGAGCCAACCCTTGATCTGGTTTCTCGGCAATAATTAATTTCATTTTATAACTCCCTATCTGTATTCCAGTGTTACTTTCATTGTCTATATGTTTAGAAGCGATGATAAAACAACAATCTTATTTATCATTCGCGGTTTGTCTCGCAAATGGGAGACCTATAATATTATACGCTTATTCTTTATGGCTTCACAATAGAAACTCATAATATAACAATTTCTTTCACATGCTTACAATTAAAAAAGACGCCCTAAAAAATCAAGCGTTCCTTTGCTTACATCTATGAAATTGTGCAGATAATATGCAGATATAAATTATCATAAGTACACATATGATGAAATGAACGATAGGACAAGGAGGTATCATAATGTTTGCTTATACGTTAACTACCTTAACACTTTGCTGTACCTCAATTCTTATTGTATCCAATATTTCTAAACGTAAGGGTACCCTAATGGAGTATATGGTATTTATTATGTCTTTTAGTATGAGTATCGGTTTAAGTATTGGTTTTTATTTAGGCATTCTCTTTAAGGGGGAATTACTATATTCTACTTTACTTGCTATTTTAATTAGTGGTTTTATCGGTTTTTAGTGGGTCTACGTTTTCACCTATATACTGCTTTAGAAGGAATGTTCTCTGGATTAATGGCAAGTATGATGGGAGCAATGATTACAGAAATGTTAAACGCTCAACAAGCTCATAGTATATTGTTCATTAGCCTTTTACTTACTATAACGATTACTATGTCCTGTGTGATTCAATTGTTATCGGAGAACTTTTCTACTTTTATCCAACGTCGTTTTTTGTTATTCCTTTCAATTAGTGTAGTAATTATCGTTGCCGTATTCGCGACATTCCCAGATCATACTCCTGCACCTTCACCTTCACCTTCACCTTCACCTGGGCATAATCAACATATACATTAGTACTTGCAACAAAAATGAATAAGCAGCTATCCATAGGATAACTGCTTCCTATTATTCTGGCTTATTAGGAATGTTTTGGTTTGGAACATAGTCAGATTTATAATCTGTATAGTTCACTTCCGTTACCATCCCTGCTGAAGCATGATGTAGGTCGTGACAGTGGAACATCCACTCACCGGGATTGTCTGCTACAAAGGCTACTTCATATTCTTCTCCTGGTTTTAAGTTCAATGTATCTTTTACAATTGGAGAACCTTCTATCGGTTTTCCATCTTTACTCAACACCTGGAAGAAGTGACCATGTAAATGCATTGGGTGATCATCCATTTTAGAACGATTTACCAATTTCACTTTTACTAAATCACCCTTTTTCACTTGAATTGGGTCAATATCCGGAAATACCTTTCCGTTAATTGTATATACCATTTCATTTTCATTCATTTGCGTATTTAAGTCCATATTATATGTGGCAGTATACTCTTGATTTAACGTGAAACTACCTAATTTTTTAGCACCATATTTCGTCATATCTAATTTCGCTAATTTTCCCTTTTCATCTGCTTTATCTTTCATCTCTTTGCTGCCATCATACTCAATAACAGCTTTCATTCCTTTTGCACCTTTATTTTTTGAATGGTCCTCAACATACCACTTCCCAGGATTATTAGCAGTAAATTCAATATCATAACGTTCACCCGGTGCGATTGAAATTACTTTATCCTTTATAACTTTTGGATTGTTTATTGGTTGACCATCTGTCGCAATTACTTTTATATCATGACCGTGAACATGTATATCATGTGATAGATAACCAGCATTAACAAGTCGAAGACGAACTTTATCTCCCTTATTCACTTTCAATGGCACTACTAAATCACCGCTTTTTCCATTGATTGTGAATAAATCATACATACTCATATCATGACCTTCCATCTTCATATTTCCATGGTCCATTCCTGCCATATTGCCAGAGTCTTTTTGATCACTGCCCATGTCCATACCAGAATGATCCATGCCGTTCTTATCATCATTCTTTTTCGTATTTTCATCACCTTTAGATTTATTACCTATTTGCCCTTTTGTCATTTCTTTTAACTGCTTTTTAATTTCTTCTTTATCTGTAACCCATTCATCCAACAGTAATGTGTAATCTTTATCATATTTTTCCTTTGTATCCTCTACAATGAGCGCTCCATACAAACCTCTATCTAATTGATTTACAGAATCTTGATGCGAGTGATACCAGTACGTTCCTGGTACGTTCGCTTCAAATTCGTAAGTAAAACTTTTTCCTGGTTCAACTGCATCTTGTGTCACGCCCGGAATTCCATCCATGTTATTTGGGACAGGATATCCATGCCAATGAATAGATACTGGTGCAGATAATTCATTTTTTAATGTCACTTTCACCTTTTCACCTTTTTTCACCCGAATTTCTGGACCAGGAGATGAGCCATTAAATGTCCAGACTGGAACAATAACACCGTTACTTAATTTTTGCTTTTCTTCTTTCGCTATTAAAGTAACTTCTGGCCCTTTTTCAACCTTCAATGGTGTTGTAGCTGTTTCAGTCTGTAGTGTTTTGTTATCATTCATATTTTTATGATCATTTGTTGTATTTGTCGTCACAGAACAGGCAGCAATTAAAAATATTACAGAGACAGTAACGGCTGCTAATACAAATCGCTTCATGGACAATCCCTCCTTATTCTTTTTCAAAATCATTATAGAAGTTGATTTTCAAGAAAATAAGGAGATGTAATTAGATCTTACGTAAGCTAATTGGAAAATTACTAAAAGCGGAGACATTACAAGAGACGAATATTTTAGTAATACAAAATGCTTTCCTTGTAGCGACTATATTAGCCGTTCTCGTATTTGTTTTGACGTTATTTCTTAAGAAACAATAACACTGCTATTATTAAATAAGAAAAATGTAGCTAAAATGCTCTTCACAAAAGAACTTAGATTTTTGTATAATAAGAACTAATGTTCCTCACAGACAATGGACTCAAATTACACAAATATATCAAATAGAAGAGGATTGATATACGATGAAAATTGATAGACCAAAAATTTCACCAGAGTTATCTTCAAAGAATTTTCAAGATATTTTTTATGAAGAAGATCCAACATTGGAAGTGTGTGAAATTATAGACTCCACTTTCGAAAATGAATCTGTAGATAGAGTGCGGTTATATGATGCGGTGATAAAAAACTGTAAGTTTACTAATACAGACTTTAGCAATATTGATATTACAGATGTTTGTTTTGAAAACTGTGATTTATCAAATGTTAATTTAAGCAATTCTTCTGTTCACAGAGTCGAATTTAAAAACAGTAAATTAATCGGAGTAAATTTCACAGGATCTAGCTTAGGAAATGTTAAATTTGAGAATTCAATTTTGAATTTAGCGGCATTTGGAAATTCTAAACTAGAAAAAATCATCTTCAATGAAACTTCATTAAATAATGCAGATTTTTTTGACTGTAAACTTAAAAAAGTTGAATTCCAATTATGTAGTCTTGATGAAGCTAATTTTGATCAGACATCACTGAAGGGGATAGATATTAGTTCTTCTACCTTTGATACACTTACAGTTTCAGTGAACGATTTAAGAGGATGTAAAGTATCGACATATCAAGCTGTTCAGTTTGCTACTTTATTAGGATTAATAATTAAAGATTAGTATTTCGAAGAAAAGAACCCTATCCCGAATCATGGATTTTTTAATTGTCCACGATTCGAGATAAAGTTCAAATAAATTAGTGATGACTCTTTTATTATTTAACTACAGCTTGGTTTCCTTTTACATGTTCATTATTTACACTCATAAATTCTTCAATTTCTTCAACTTCCCTAATGATATCTTTTGACAAGTTTTCATACCCGTCTTTCGTTACAAGAATGTCATCTTCAATACGAATTCCAATTGATTCTCCTTCAATATAAAGACCAGGTTCAATTGTTATAACCATACCTTCTTCTAACACTCTATCCTTATATGTTCCTACATCATGTGTATCTAAACCAAGGAAATGGCTGACACCATGATAATAGTATTTTGATAACTCTTCATCTTCTTGAATTAAACCAATTGCTTTACACTCTTCTGCCAGTACCTTTTTTGTATGCTCATTTAATGCAGCGAACTTTAATCCTGGCTTAATAATCTCTGTTGTTTCTTTTAATGCTTTTAATACAATATTATAAATTTGTTTTTGGCGACTAGAGAATGTTCCATTTGCCGGGAATGTATAACTAATATCAGCGTTATAGTAGTCTTTTTGAGCACCTAAATCTAGTAATACTAAGTCACCATTTTGAATTTGTGCATCATTATCTTCATAATGAAGAACTGTAGCATTTTTCCCACTCGCCAAAATTGTATTGAACGCATGGTACTTAATGCCAGATGACTTCAGTGTAAAATCAAATTGTGCTTCTAATTCATACTCCATCATGCCTGCTTTTGCATGCTTAAGTACGTTGTAAATACCGTCTTTCGTTATAGCAATCGCTTCTTTAATAATTTCAATTTCTTCCTCTGTTTTAAATACTCGTAATTCACAAATGTTCGGATATACATTACCAATTGTTACGTGTGGGTATTTTTCTCTTACATGTTTAGCAAATGCTAATGTTTTTGTCTCCGTACCATTCCAATCACGACGTTCTATATCTAAATATAGATGCTTCGCATTTTCTGTAAAAAGTATATTTGACATTGTCTTTTCAAAGCTATCTAAATATATAACTTTCTTTATACCTGAAATTTTCTCTGCTTCTTCGTTAGAAACTGTTTTACCGACCCATTTTTCCATTACTGGATCTGCCTTTTCAATGAAAAGTGTTTCTTCAACACTACTTCCAACCTTTTTCAGCATAAAAATAACATTTGGTTCATCGATTCCCGTTAAGTAGTAAAAATTACGATTCGGTACAAATTTATAATGTGCATCAGCTGACATATGCGGTGCTTGTCCCGCAAATAAAATCGTAATAGATCCCTCTGGTAATGTGTTTGCAAATCGTTCTCTATTTTGAGCAAAAAATGTTGATTTCATGATAATCCCCCTAGCGTTCTATGTATGATTAAAAAACTAATGATCTAATCAATTCATTTTATTATTGTTACAATTTTTCGTCAATTAATAGTACTCATAGAAAAAGGAAAATCCCCCCTTACTAGTGCCCATCTAATCTACATTATGCATACCACTCCACAATTTCTTGACATTTATTCCATATACTTAAAATCTCATATATAGGAAAGGAGCCACAACTTTGAAACATTATGTAGCAACAGGGTTAGCAATTACTTCCTTATTCATAATTACTGGATGTTCTAGCAACACCGAAACAGCACCCGTGAAGAAAGAAACGGTGCAATCTGAATCAAAAAATATAGAAACAGCAAATACGAGTCCGCAAGACTTCTATAAAGAAATTACATCTGGAAAAATCGAGCACATTCACGGAATTGGCTATGCAGGAAATATATCTGGGGTTTCTATCGCCACTCATAGCGGGATAAAAGTTTATCAAAATGGAAAATGGCTTGAAACTAAGACTGGATTACATGATTATATGGGGTTTCAGGCAACGAAGAACGGGTTCTTTGCCAGCGGTCATCCTGAACCAGGAGCAGATTTAAAAAATCCTTTAGGATTAATGAAAAGTTCTGATGGCGGTAATACACTTGAAAAGCTAGCGTTTTACGGAGAATCTGATTTTCATAACCTTGCTGTCGGATATAATACGGAAGCAATTTATTTATACAATGAGCGTCCAAATTCTAAATTACAACAAGGTTTTTATTTCAGTACGAACAACGGACAAGATTGGAAAAACAGTAAGTTAAAAGGTCTTTCAAGTACGATTCATTCCTTTTCAGTACATCCGGATCAATCTAGTGTAGTCGTGGTAAGTGCTAAAGACGGTGTATATTTATCTACGGATTATGGAAATAAGTTTGAACTATTCGCTAAATCACTTGAATCGACCGCAATTACATTAAGTAATGAAGATGTTATTTACGCCCCTATCAATAAGCAAATCGTAACGAAGAAAACAATTGCTACAAATGAGGAGACAAACATACAAATTCCAACTTTAGATCCTAAAGATACAATTATGTATATATCACAAAACCCTCAAAATCCAGCTGAAATCGTATTTGCTACAATGAAAGCAAATGTGTTCCTTTCTACCGATGAGGGTAAAACGTGGAAACAGATTACTAAAGAGGGAACATTACAATTAAATTAGAAAGGTGAATATGACGTGTTTTCAACAATTAGTGCATGGAGCTATCAACTCATGTCTCCTTTAATAGATGTCGCGAATGCTACGAAATCTGTACCTCTTTTATTTGCATTTTTATTAGGCATTGTAGGTACACTTGCTCCTTGCCAATTAACAGGAAACATTAGCGCTATTACACTTTATGGAAATCAATCTTTACAAAAGGGACATACCTGGAAACATATACTGTTATTCATTTTAGGAAAAGTAATAGCTTTTACGACACTTGGACTTTTAGTCTGGTTATTAGGAAAAGAAATTCAACAAACATTAACTTTGTATTTCCCATGGTTACGCAAACTGATCGGACCTTTATTAATAATAATAGGTCTAATATTATCAGATATTATAAGAGGAAGAAATTTCTTCTCTACCCTTTTCCCTATTAAATTTATTCGAAAACAAAATGAAGTCAGCTCATTTTTACTTGGTTTTTTCTTTTCTTTAGCTTTCTGTCCGACTATGTTTGTGCTATTTTTCGGAACGTTACTCCCTTTATCTTTACCCTATAATTACGGGTACTTGTTTCCTACATTCTTTTCGATAGGAACTGCTCTGCCTATCGTCGTATTAATGTCCATCATCTCCTATCTAGGATTAAATGGGGCACTACTTAAAAAGAGCCGAAAAATAGGAAAAAACATTCAACGTATAGCCGGTGTTCTCCTTATTTTAATCGGACTTTATGATACTGCTCTATATTGGTAATACATACAAAAAGGTAAGTTCAATTCATTTGAACTTACCTTTTTTAAAAATTATATTTAACTCTTCTACATGTCCTTTTGCTTCATCTCCCACTTTTTATACAGTAGTACTGCACCAAATAAAAATACTCCCGCAACAAATGAAGCTACTGGTAACATTTTTATCATTTCATCAGGAAATACGAGTGGCAATAATGGAAATGCATACGCTGCTGGAATACGTACTCCAACGATTTTTAATAAAATAACCATTAATATCATATTTAATAACGTGACTACAATCCATGAATCAATTGCAAAATACAATAAAGTTCCAACAGTTGCCGATGCAGTTAATACTAATATTTGTTTAAAAGCCATTTTTTCATTATACATCGGCTTTTGAAGTGATTCATACACAACAACTAATATTGGTGGAATAACTGCTAATTGTTCATAACCAGTTATCCAGCATAAACTGATCCATACGAAATTTAGTATTAGAAATACAGTCATATATTTATACTGTATTTGCACTTTTCGCTCAATACCGTTGTTCAATTTAAATATAAGAACACCTATCATTAAAATAAATGTTAAAGCAAATACCGCGATAACAAATGACCATTCCGTCGCATTTGTTACTAACGGTAATAAACCTGTCGCAATGGATGGTGCTAAATTGGATTGAATAACACATAAAAACAACATCATTAATATAAGTGTTAAGCTAACTTTTCCTATATAGGAAATATCCATTTGATTCACTGCAAAACCAATAACAGCTGTTATTGACGGTGCAATAAAGATTTTTTCTGGTTGTCTTAACCATCCTGGCTCGCGATACGCCCATAAAGCAATTGCCATCGCTGCTATTTCCGGCAAAATGACTTCCGGATCATTTAATAACACACCAGCTGTTACCATAGCTAAAATAAATAAAATAGCAATCGTATATGAGATGATTGTTTCTTTCTTTGAAATTACTGCATTCATTATTGCATACTCCTTTTTACTTATTACTTTCATAATGTAAAACAACAACTCTTTATACCCTACCATAGTATTGTATATTAGCATCTTTTCTATTTCAAGTATTAATATTCATTTACATCCTCTCTCATCCATACACATACAAAACAAAGCATTTTATAGACATTGACACTTATTAAAAGATAGGTTACAATAACTATACATTAGTAAGTAGCTAATGTAATTACATCTAACTAGAGGTGAAACAAATGAAAAACATTTTATTCCGTATTAACGAATTGTCAAAAAAAGAAAAAGCGAATGGATTAACAGTTGATGAAAAACAAGAACAACAAATGTTGCGCCAAAACTATACACAAACATTTCGTGGAAGCCTAGATTCCATTTTATTAAACACAAAAATTGTTGATCAAAATGGTCTTAACGTTACACCTGCTGCATTACAAGATGCTCAAATACGTTTAAAATTAAGCAAATGAGTTCCGCGCTAAAGAATTCTAATAAAACATAAAAAGAGCTGGATTTCCTATATAGAAATTCCAGCTCTTTTTATTGTCTTTTTTAATTTAGTAAACGAGCGATACATCGCAATTCTCCACGACACAATCATCGCAAATGCAAGTAAGAAAAACATGCCGCTTAACTCTGCCAAATCAATTGATTGGCTTAAATATGACTTTAATGCCACGCGTACAGCTAATAAGCCTACTAAAATAAATATGAATGCTTTTGACGGTTTCATAAATATATGTTCGCCTTTTATTTCGAACTTAGTTGTTTTAATAAGAAAAATAGAAAAGATAAGCCCTATACTAATTGCCTCAACTATTTCTAACGATGTTAATCGAAACTCTGGTAAAAAGTACATCGTTGCGCCTGTACTCATAAAAATTGGCGGCAATATAATTTTCTTTTTCGTTACCGGCTTTTTCGCTGCTTTAAAGCGCAGAAACATGACACCAACAGCCATACAAACCGCTAAAATACTTGATAAAAGTGCTATCATACTCTTCCCACTCCTATCTATTTAAAAGACTTTTTGAGCAAAATCATAAACCAAACGAGCCCGACACTTATAATAACATGACCTAATCCAGCCATATGGCTTAAACCGTAAAAGTCAGTTCCATTTACTTGTAGAAGACCTCTCCATAGCATTGTAGCAATAGTAAAGATTACTCCTACATTATAAACAACAAACCATGCACAAAAGCTCTTTGTTTCTTGTACATGAAACACTTTACATAAGGCTAAAGCAATTAAAAAGAATACAAAACCGAGCACTAATACATGTGTATGCACTAATTGCAACATTGTGGATCCTTTAATTCCTTGTGCTTTCGAATACTCTCTTGCAAATACACCTGATAATAAACCAATAATTAAGTAAATAAATGCCGCATTATATAATTTCTTCATTCTATTCCTCCTGTTGTAAACTTTCTATATTCGCTGCAATTATTTTAAGCAAAGTTTATGAACGGAGTATGAACAAAATATTACATTCAATTTTTGAAAATAAAAAAGCCATTCCACAAATAATAATTGTAGAATGGCTTTTCAATTTATTTTAAATCTTCTATTGAGAAAGCACCTGGCAGTAACTGCTCAACAGTCACTTCTTTTTCATCACCTTTTACATTCGTTAATAATACAGGCATTTTCGGATCACAGAATTCAGCAATTACTTGTCTACACGCACCACATGGTGAAATCGGTCCATCAGTTTCTCCTGTAATAACTAAGTAACTAAAATCGCGCTCACCTTCTGATACTGCTTTAAATATTGCTGTTCTTTCTGCACAGTTACATAAACCGTAAGAAGCATTTTCTATATTACAACCAGTATAGATTTTCCCTTCTTTCGTAACTAACGCTGCGCCAACAGGAAATTTAGAATACGGAATATACGCTTTCGATAACATCTTGTTTGCTTCTTCAATATATTTTTTCTTACCCATATTATTTCCCCCTCAAAGTAAACGAAATGATGATTAGTCAGTAATAACTGTATGAACTAATTTAGGAGCCACTGCTGTTTCAGCGATAGAGATGTTCTCATAAATTTTTGCTTTTACATCTTCTACATTTTCACGATTTGCGTAGATTGTTACGAATGGCTCGCCTTCTTTTACTGCATCGCCAACTTTTTTACGTAACATTAATCCTACTGCTAAATCGATTTCATCTTCCTTCGTTGCACGACCTGCACCAAGTAACATAGCTGCAATACCAATCTCATCTGCAACAATGTTAGAAATAACACCTGAAGTTTTTGCAGGTACATCAATTACATACTTCGCCTGTGGCATTTTTTCTGGATTGTCTACAATTGAGCTATCTCCGCCTTGATTGCTTAAGAACTCTTTAAACTTCTCAGTTGCTTTTCCGTTTTTCATCACTTCAATTAGCATTTCACGAGCTTCTTCTAACGTATTTGCTTTTTTCGCAAGTACGACCATTTGGCTACCTAATACAAGTACTAATTCTGTTAAATCTTCTGGACCTTCACCTTTTAACGTATCAATCGCTTCTTTTACTTCTAGAGCGTTACCAATCGCAAAACCAAGCGGTTGTGACATGTCTGAAATAACAGCCATAGTTTGACGTCCTACATTATTTCCGATACGTACCATTGCATGTGCTAATTCTTTTGCATCTTCTTCTGTTTTCATAAATGCACCAGCACCTGTTTTTACATCAAGTACGATTGCGTCAGCACCTGCTGCAATTTTTTTACTCATAATTGAACTTGCAATGAGAGGAATTGAGTTAACCGTTCCTGTTACATCGCGTAATGCATAAATCTTTTTATCTGCAGGTGTTAAGTTTCCTGTTTGTCCAATAACAGCTACTTTGTCACGGTTTACAATATCAATGAACTGCTCTTTCGTAATTTCAACGTGGAATCCTTCTACCGCTTCTAATTTATCAATTGTTCCGCCTGTATGTCCTAAACCACGACCAGACATTTTTGCTACTGGTACATCTAAAGCAGCTACTAATGGTCCTAATACTAATGTTGTCGTATCACCAACACCGCCAGTTGAATGTTTATCTACTTTAATTCCTTCAATTGCTGACAAGTCGATCGTTTCACCAGACTCAACCATCGCCATCGTTAAATCTGCACGTTCGCGATCTGTCATATCTTTAAAGAAGATTGCCATTGCAAGCGCACTCACTTGATAATCAGGAATACTTCCGTCTGTATATCCATTAATAAAGAATTTGATTTCTTCAGTCGTTAATTCTTTGCCGTCACGTTTTTTTGCAATAATATCTACCATTCTCATTACAATCACCATTCCTTTTTATATGATACGAATCTATTAAAATAATAAGCCAACGATTGTTGCTGATAAGAAACTTACTAATGTTGCACCAAATAGTAATTTCAAACCAAATCTTGCGACTACATTCCCTTGCTTTTCATTTAAGCTCTTAACCGCCCCTGCAATAATCCCAATTGAAGAGAAGTTTGCAAATGAAACTAAGAATACAGATATAATCGCTGTCGTTCTATCTGAGAAATTAAAGTTTCCTTGTGCTAAATCTGTCATAGCGACAAATTCATTCGATACTAATTTTGTTGCCATAATATTTCCGGCATTAACTGCTTCATGCCAAGGTACACCCATAATAAATGCAAATGGTGCAAATGCATAACCAAGAATTTCTTGGAATGAAATACCGATTACACCTTTAAATACTGCATTAATGAATGCGATAAGAGCAACGAAACCGACTAACATAGCTGCTACTGTAATCGCAACTTTAAATCCATCAATAATGTATTCCCCTAATACTTCAAAGAAAGTCTTTTTCTCTTCTTCTTGTACTTCTAACATATCTTCTTCCTCAGTAACTTCATACGGGTTAATGATAGAAGCAATGATGAAGCCACCGAATAAGTTAAGCACTAAAGCGGTTACAACATATTGCGGTTTTAATAACACCATATATGATCCGACGATAGACATTGAAACGGTAGACATTGCAGATGCACATAATGTATACATTCTTTTCTCTGGCAATAACCCTAATTGTTTCTTAACTGAAATAAACACTTCAGATTGTCCTAAAATCGCAGAAGCAACTGCATTATATGATTCTAGTTTCCCCATTCCATTTACTTTACTTAATGCTAGACCGATAGATTTCACAATAATAGGTAATACTTTAATGTGTTGCAAAATACCTATTAAAGCTGATATAAATACGATTGGCATTAATACACTTAAAAAGAACGAAAACTCTTTTTGATTTACTAATCCACCAAATACGAAATTCACACCATCAGCGGCATATTTTAATAACTCTCCAAAACCATCTGCTATTCCGCTAATTAATATATTCCCTACACTTGTATTTAATAATAAAAACCCCAAAATAAATTGTAATATAACCATCGTTATGATTGGGCGATATTTGACTTTCTTTCTATTATTACTAGCAAGCCAAGCGATACCTAAAATCAATACGAGGCCAAAAATACCAATTAAGTATTTCATAAGCCGTCTCCTCCCATTCGTATCCGCTTACATTTTTTCAATTATTAAAGCAATAGATACACTTTACTTTGTGTATCTATTGCTCTTCACTTCATTAATGATTAGTAGTTATCTGTAGCACCTTTTGCATCATTTAATACGATTGCAACACTAGCACTTGCTCCAACGCGAGAAGCTCCAGCAGCTACCATTTTGTCTGCATCTTCACGTGTACGAACACCGCCAGATGCTTTTACACCAACGTTTGGTCCTACTGTTTTACGCATTAATGCGATATCTTCAGCAGTTGCTCCGCCAGTTGAGAATCCAGTTGAAGTTTTTACGAAGTCAGCACCAGCTTTTACTGATAATTCACAAGCGCGTACTTTCTCTTCATCTGTTAATAGGCAAGTTTCAATGATTACTTTTACAAGAGCTTTTCCTTTTGCTGCTTGTACTACTTCATAAATATCTTTTTCAACAAGTTCGTTGTCGCCATCTTTTAAAGCGCCTACGTTGATTACCATATCAACTTCAGT
Organism: Bacillus sp. JAS24-2; assembly: GCF_008274905.1. NCBI lineage: Bacteria > Bacillati > Bacillota > Bacilli > Caryophanales > Bacillaceae > Bacillus > Bacillus sp. JAS24-2. The sequence goes on along the minus strand of NZ_CP031068.1, from coordinate 1,716,225 downwards.
TGCACCTTTTGCGATAGCATCTTTTGTTTCAAATGCTTTTGTTTCAGTCGTGCTTGCTCCTAATGGGAAACCGATTACAGTACAAACGTCTACATCATGTCCAGCTAGTTCATCAGCCGCTAATTTTACCCATGTTGGGTTAATACAAACAGAAGCGAATTTATATTCCTTTGCTTCTTCGATTACTTTCATAACATCTTCTCTAGTAGTATTAGCTTTTAAAATTGTATGGTCAATTAACTTTGCAATGTTCATTATCTTCACTCCTCATATCTTTTAACAACTTCATTCTAACTCTTAGTTGAACAAATGTAAATACACTTTTGAAATTTTGTTCATTCTTTTTTAAAAGGAATCATCTTGTAGTAAATAAAGCGCATTCTAACAAAGAACATTTCAGATATATAATCAAAATTTTTATGTTAACAATGGTAGTATGTATCTCCATATCCATAATTATTTTTAAAAAGGCAATTTGTGTTCAAAAAAACTCCTATCATTCATACATAACAAAATAAAAGGCATTCTCAAAATTAACATCTTGAGAACGCCTTTTATTTCTAATCTTTTTGATAATGTAATAATTCTTTCGCTGTATGCTGATCGATAATTAATACATTTGCATACCCGCCACGTAACGCACCATCAATTGCTTTTATTTTTCTATTACCACCTGCAACTAAAATAGAACGTTTCTTTAATTTCAGTTCTTCTAACTCAATTCCAATGGTCCGCTTATTAATTTCTTCACTACTAATATTTCCGTCCCCATCAAAGAATCGTGAACAAATGTCACCGACCGATTGTTTTTTGAGTAAACTCGTTTCATCCTTATCGAAATAACCTAATCGGAATAATAGCGCTTCGTCTCGAACTGTTCCTACAGTGAAAATTGCAATATTCGCTTGTTTCCCCATTTCGATAATGTGATGAATATGTCGATCCTGCTCTACTAATTCTTTCGTCACTGCATTATCAAATATAACTGGAAGGGGGAGATTTCTTGGCGTCGTTTGAAAAGCATCTGCAAATAAAGCGATTGTTTCATTCGCATATGTATTTACACTCGAATGACTAATACCACCTTTTAACTGAACAACCTCTACCCCTTTTACATGTTGCGGTACGATTTTTCTAGCGATTTCATACATCGTCATTCCCCAGCTTACACCAACAATATCACCGTTTTTAACCGTCTTTTCCATATACTCAGCTGCATATTTGCTAATATACTCTGTAATCGTTGCATATTCCGGAACTGGAGAAAATACAACATGTGCCTCTAATAAGTTATACTTTTCTTTCAGTAAATTCCCGACGTTATCTAAATCCGCAAATGGATCAGCGATGCTAATTTGAACAAACCCTTTTTCTTTCGCGTACTTTAACAATCTAGAAATTGTTGGTCTTGAAATATTTAATTTGTTAGCAATTTCTTGCTGACTATAATCTGATTGATAATATAATCTTGCAACTTCAACGCTTAATTGTTGTTTATCTTTTTCCATAGTAACTCATTACAAATCCCTTCCTGTATTTCCCTTTCGTTACAAGCATTATACAGCTTTATGCAAAAAAATTCGACTACCGAATTTTATCTATCTGAACTTCTACTACACTTAATATATAATGAAAACTTATTGTGTAGATTTACAAACTCAATATAGATACGCTTGAAACATGTAAATCAATTAACATTTAATTCACATTTTTTCTGTAGTAACGATAACAAAGCCGTTCAATAAGAAACATGAAACATCATCTAAAAACTATTCAAATACCCCTTATAAACAGAAGTTACTATTTATAAGGGGTATTTACTCAATTTAATTTTATAAAAATTGGATGGAAACAATGCAAGTTCTCACTTATTTAGAATAAGTGAAAAGATGATGTTTTATTTGTTCAATAAAATAATGATGGTGTATATTATCGTTAGATACTCGACTTGCCATAATAGCCCCCTCCATTGCAGAGGCAAGAAAGGAAGCGAGTGATATAACCTCTATATCTTCTTTAAATTCTTGTTTCTCTATTCCTTCTTTTATGAGAGAAGCCATTAACATTACTGTATCATCATAACCTTTTGCTGCTGCTTTTTGTAATTCTGGAAATACTCCAGTACTTTCGATTGCGCTATTAAGTAATGGACAGCCTCCAGCAATAGGAGGATTATTAGCTGCATCTTGATATACAAGGAAAATTGCAAGGATTTTATCAATTGCTGTCTTTTTATTTTCCATTGCTTTATGAAAATGACTCCACATAATCTCACCACTTTTGTCGTAGGCAGCAAGGACAATTTCTTCTTTACTTTTGAATCTACGATAAATAGATCCTTTAGGTAGTTCAGTAGCTGTCATTATATCCTGAATGGATGTGCGAGTTATCCCATTAGTATTAAATAAATATAAAGATGTTTCAATAATTTTTTCTTTAACCTTATCAACTTTAGTCATGCTTTGTAATCCTCCTAATGAAAACGATCCTAATATTCTAGGTAATGTTTACCCTCTATTTTCTTAATTTTTTTGTAAGTATAAATAAGTTTGGAACAGAAATATCTTATCAATCCCTATCTTATGGAAACCTCAAAGAATACAGTTTGAAAAGAAGTTAATCAAATTGTATTACCTACATAAATTAAGTGAATTTTCCGTTAAAACAACATGACCAATTGTTTAATTCAGTCATATTATACAACTAATTTTATCTAAAATCGTAGAGGTGTAAAAATATATAGTTAATTTTAATGTATAGACATATGATTATTATATATAATTTTTATCAATATGTTTAGCTAAAGTGTTTGAACTACTCCCACTTTCACTTCATTCTATAAAAGATTAACCATTAATGATTACTGGAATTAAATTGTAACAAAGCAACTAAAATATAAATATATTTGCTTTTTTCCATTTTGATTTTGTTAATACTTTATAAAAAGGGTTTAAAAAACTAGAAACTTGTAGTATCATTAGATTTCGATTCGGACCGAACCGTCCGGTTTATAATCTTATATAAATATATTTAGAAGGAGAGCGTTATGCAGAAAGAAAAATCAAAAATTATAGGTAATTTAATTATGGGGGCAATACAGTGAACTTTATAAAAATGAATAAAAAAGAAATCATTATGCTAATAATCTTTACACTGTTTGTACCATTTCAAATTGGCTTGTACATATTATTTGGCATATCACTTTTAGCTAATGTCAATTTAGTTGAATCAGAATTTGTTCTTAGTGCCATCGGTTTTACTGTACCTGCTATTGTAGGAATCATTTGCTTTAGGAAAGAAATTATTGAAAGTTTTACTTATTTTAAAGAGAAGACAATTTTGAAAATAGTAAGTATTCCTATGGTAGTTTTATTTACGTTAATTGTGGAACAATGTGTTATGCATTTTCTAGCAACTGGTCAACCAGAGAACCAAGAGCAGCTCCTTGAAACGGGTGCAGAGGTACCTCTTGTATTTACATTGCTTGTATTTGGTATTCTGGGTCCAACACTTGAAGAAATTGTGTTTCGCCACATATTAATAAATCGTTTTTCTTACCATATTGGTACTGCTATTGCATCTATCATTTCGATTATGATTTTTACACTTCTTCATACGAACCAACTTGCGGATATTGCTATTTATTTACCTGGATCGTTGATACTTACTGCGGCTTATCTTATTTCTAAAAGATCCATTGCATATGTTATAGCGATACACATGTTAAACAATTGCCTTGCTTTCATTCTGTAAGAAACTAGACTTGTTTCTGATGCCAAAAATATTCTATGTTTCTATCAAGCATTTTTGGCACCAGAACTACTTTTTCTATGACATAAGAAAGCTAATCAAAAATTATAAAATATTAGGAGAGTGTCAGTCATGATTGTAACAACAACTTCTGGAATTCAAGGTAAAGAGATTATTGAGTATATTGATATTGTAAATGGTGAAGCTATTATGGGTGCAAATATTGTCCGCGATGTATTCGCTTCCGTTCGTGATGTTGTCGGTGGCCGTGTTGGTGCTTATGAAAGTAAACTAAAAGACGCTCGTGATATTGCAATGGGCGAAATGAAAGAACTTGCAAAAGAAAAGGGTGCGAACGCTATCGTTGGTATTGACGTAGATTACGAAGTTGTTCGTGATGGAATGTTAATGGTTGCTGTCAGTGGTACAGCTGTACGTATATAAGTAAATAAAAAAACGGTTCCTCTTGGAATTTATACTTTGAGGGGAAATCCTGATTCTGTTGCAGATTTTAAAGAATAAAACGAGAAATAATCAACTTTTTTATTTCTCGTTTTATCTACATATTTATTTTTGGAAAAACAATCTAACTCCAAATACTAATAATACGGCGCCTGTAATACCCTCTATTGTACGGTTCACTCTTTCTTTTCTTAAAAAAGTTCTTAATTGACGTATGAGTGAGATGTAAAGTAAATACCATATTGCTGTCAAAGTCGTAAATGTGAGTCCTAACAAAAGAAATTGGAAGAAATGATTTTGATTACTCACAATAAATTGGGGTAAAAAACTAAGGAAAAATACAGCGGTTTTTGGATTTAAAATTGCCGTAGTAAATCCTTGTCTAAAGCTTTTAATTGCCCCAATATCCTTAGAGTCCATTTCTGCTGAACCTGACATATCTTCTTTTTTATGTAAGGCACTTTTAATTGACTTTACAGCTAAATAAATTAAATAAACAGCCCCAGCATATTTTATAAATGTAAATAACATAGCAAATTTCATTAAGATAGCAGAAAGTCCTAACGTAGCCATTATTGTATGAATCATCATTCCAGATATCGTTCCTAAAACAGTCTTTATCCCGCCATTTTTACCATGCGAGATAGTATTTTTTGTAACTAGCGCAAAACCAGGACCAGGCATGATTATGATTAACATTGCTGTAAGGATAAATAACAAATAATTTTCCATGTTGTAGTATTTCCTCTCCAATTTTTAGTTTTGCTTACAGTATAGCTTTTTTCATTAAAACATTACATATAAAAGACTTGATCAGAAATTTATTTAGGTTATTCGTATCAATTTGATTAACTATTACCCAATAGCCACATTGATAAAACACATGACAAACTTATATATAATTGCAAGCTCAACTCTCACAAAAAACAGGATAAAAAATAAACAGCAGAACTAGTCCACTGTTTACTTTGCCACACCTTCATGTAATTTTTCTGTATAATCCTTTACATCTTTCCAGCTATCTTTCGCTGTATGTAAATCTTCTTTTATAAACGTAAACTCTTCCGGACTAATTCCTTTTACGTTTTGTAATAAATTATTATACTTTGCACCTACTGTATACCATTGATTTGATATGTTTTGTAGTGCTGTAATTGCTGCATCAATTGTTTCTGTCATGTTTGTTGTTTTATTTTTTACATCAGTCAAAATTACGACTTCTGCTTGTGCTCCTGAAATTCTATCTTTTAAATTGGCGATTTCTCTTTCTGCATTTGCGATATCTTTTTTCGCAACCGCAATCATCGGCCCGCCAGCAAGACATGTTATTAGAACTACGCAAAGTACGCCACCAGCAATGACCATATCATTACTCTTTTTAATCGAATCGTTATATGTATTTATTTGTTGCTCTAGAGCTGGAATACCAGCATTCGTACTTGCCAATATCGCTGTTAACTGATTTGTATCCTCTTTGAAACTATTTGTATCTTTCGCCATTCTATCGCGAAAAGCTTTCAAATTTCCTAATAATCCATCTACCTCATTTTGATTCTTTACAATATCCGCATACAACTTTTCTAAATCCGCTTTTAATTTTCCACTATCCTTTTGATCAATCGCTATTAACATGTCATTATAATACGATTGAAAAGTATTATTGTAATTTATAATATTTTGATCTGTTTTCATAATTTGAGGCTTCATATTATTTAACCAATATGCTGCATTAATTTTTGCATCTCTTTGATGCTGAATCATATTCCCTTTAAATTCACTATTAATCAAACTTATTTTACTTAAATCCGTCTCTTGTTGATTTTGAATTAATTTTGCATATGAATCCATTGCAAATATGCTTGATGTCGTTTGTGCCATTACATCTTGGAATCCTGCTGGTCCAAGAGAATAGTTTTTCACATTTTCTTGTAGCACCGTTACATTTTGTTCTGCTGCAAAAGGATGTAAAGGAAATGCGTTACTCGTTGCCACCCCAGCAATCATTACCGCTAAAAGACATTTTTTATAAAATCGTTTCTGCATATTTTTCACCTATTCTCTTTATAAGGATATCAAAAGCTCCTGCTCACAACTGAACAGGAGCTTCAAATCATTCATCAACACTTAACGCCCTAACGATTCGTATTCGATTATGCTTTTTTCGTATCTACTACTTTAATATCTTCAGCATAAATCTTTTCTGCATAGTCTTTAATGTTTTTCCAGCTATCTTTCGCAATGTTTAAATCTTCTTTAATGAAAACAAGATCGTTTGGACTAATTGAATCCACATTTTGAAGTAAAGAATTGTATTTTGATCCCATTGTATACCATTGGTTTGAAATGTTTTGCAACGCTGTAATTGCAGTATCAATCGTATTTGTTAAATACTCAGTTTGTGTTTTAATGTTCGTTAACCCAGCTACTTCTAATTGAGCAGTTGTAATTTGTCCAGTTATTTTTTGAATTTCAGCTTGTGCATTGTCAAGTTCTTTCTTCGCTAATACGATACCAGCTGTACCACCGCCTACAGCTGCTGCACCACCTGCAATTAATGCGACTCCTAGCGGTGTTCCTGCGCCCGTAGCAATAACTACTGCACCACCAATAATTGCAATTGGTCCTAGAGCTGTCGCAACAGATGAACCGATAATAATTGCATTATATTTACTAATTGCTTCATTGTACGTTGTAATTTGATTTTGCAGAAGTGGAATCCCTGCATCTTGACTAGCTAATATAGATGTAATTTGATTTGCATCACCCTTGAAGTTTTGCGTATCCGACGTCATTTTATTTCGGAATTTTTTCAAGTCTTCTACTAACTGATCCACTTGCGCTTTATTTTCATTAATACTACTTGATAATCTAGTTAGGCCTTTCGTAAGAGTCGCTTTATCTTTTGCATCTACCGCAGCAACTAAAGTATCATAATAGTTTTGGAATTTTGTATTGTAGTTAATGATGTTTTGATTCGTTGAAATAAGCTGTGGCTTTAATACATCTAACCATTGCTTAGCATTTCCTCTAGCTGTATCTTGGTGCTGAATCACTTTTCCTTTTAAAGCTGCATCAACAGTCGATACATTTCCAAAGTTAACATTACCTTGTTTAATAATTGTTAAAGCATACAGATCCATTACTAAAGCATTTGAACCTGTTCTTTCCATTGCATCTTTCAAGCCTTCTGGTCCTAATGAATATTCTTCATAGTCATTATAAGCTTTTGCTACCGCATGAACTGGAGCTTGTTTCACTGTACTTTCAGCTGCATACGTATGAGCCGGCATAATATTTCCTGCTGCAAATACTGCCATAAGTGCTGATAGAGCCATTACTTTATATGGTTTTTTTGTCATTTTTCTTCTCTCCCTATATCGCTAATTATTTTTCTATTTAATGTACTTCAACGTTTGTAACGTAATCTTCAAATTGATTTGTTTGCTTATTCATTTCATCACTTACTTTTTTAATTTGATTAAAATGTTTTTGAAGTAAACTACTGTCTGTATACGTGCCTTCTTCAACATTTGTTTGAATTTGAATCATATTATTATTTAAAACTTTCCAATCCGTTAATAACGTTTCTAAAGTTGTAATTTGACGATCAATTAATTCTGTAAAGCTATTTACTTGATCTTCAACGAATGTAATTTGAGTCGCCTCTGCTTCAGTTTGTGATAACTTTTGAATAAGTGGCAATAACTCTTTTTGCTTTTGCTGAATGCGAAAAGCTGCTTCTCTCGTTTGACTATCTGCAGCATTTACAATTTCATTACTTAAAGTACCGATAGAAACAAAATCGATTGTTTTCGTTTGTGCAGTTTGATTTGTGATTGTAAATACTTGTTTACCGATATTAATAGAACCTTTAATTATTTCTTGAGGTCTATTCAAAATAGTAGTTAGTTCAGCTTGAATTTCCCCTTGAATTCTTTTAATATCTTCTCTTAATTTCACAATATCTCCACTTGATCCTTGCAGTGTTTTTATTGCTTCATCGGCTTTAATTGATAAGTTGTTACTATCTTTGTCTAATACTGTTTTAAATCGATTTAACTCTAATAAATCTTGCTCCATACTCTCTTGGATGCTCTGTACTTGCAATTGTAATTTTCCATATGCACTCATAAAATCTGTTTTTGCTTGCTGATCTTCATTTACATTTCCTGCTAGTTCATAGAGCTTACTATAATAACTATTGAATCTAGTGCTGTATCTCATCATCTCTTGATTTAAGTCAATTAGCTTCGGATTATATTCATCAATCCACTCTCGTACATTCGCCTTTGCAAACTTTTGATGATTCGTTAAGCTACTCATCGCATTTACCTTAATGTCTGGCTGTTGCAAAATAATTAATCCGTATGCTTGAATAAGCGGTGATTGTGATCCTAACATTCTAATTGAATTGGATAATGTATTTGGAGCAATTACATTTTGCGCATATACTGTTTTCACTTCCGTTTGCCCCTCCTTAGCGTAAGCGCTTACAGGAATGAAGCAACTCGTAGATACCGCTGTAACCAATAACCCTGTAATTAAAGTCTTTTTCACTTTAACTCCTCCTATGTATTAGCAACTATTACTATCGCATTTTATTATTCTATTTTCTTGCCCATAATTTGAGATGGTTAAAATAGAGAACGTTCTCAACGTGATCTATGTATGAACCACCTCTCTCGTATTGCTACAGTACTTACTTATCGTCACAAAACATTTCATTATTTTTCATATGTGTTTAGTATGAATAATATTGTATAAATTTTCTATTTCATCGAAATTCCCACATTCACACAGTGAATATATTACATAAAAATATTATTCATTTTAAACTAAACAACATACGTAAATATGAAATTTCATTTTGTTTTCATATAAGTTTTGTACTGTAAGGTCATTTAAACACAGCTGTTTATATATCGTAAAGAAGTATTTTCATTCCCTTTATTTTCAAGCTTTCATGTCCTTATTTCAAAATATAATCCGATTCACTTTATCGATTGAAATATCTACATATCACAACAGAAAACACTACTTTCAAATAACCAATGAAGTTATATTAGTATAATTTTTAACCCCATATGCAATTATGCATAGCATATACACAAAAAGGATAGCTTCATTTTCGCGAAGCTATCCTTAAAAAATTTTCTTATTTTTTCAAATGATATGGAACTGTCGTAATAACAACATTTCTTTTATAAAGTAAATACGCACGTATAAGTAAACTGGATTGATTATGAAGAATGTTATGCCAACCTTTTTTCGGAATGAACTGTGGTATAACGACCGTAACACGGTAATTCGATTCACTTGCCTTATATTGCACTGTATCGATAAACTTCGTTAGCGGCTGAATAATACTTCTATAATGAGAATGTAATGTAACAAGCCTTACTTCAGGTTGCCACTTCTTCCATTTCTCCTCAAATTTCTTTTCCTCTTCTCTGTCAAAAGCAACATATACTGCGATAACTTGATCTGCCGAAAGCGATTTCGCATAGTTCAATGAATTTTCTACTACATGCGTCATACCTGCTACAGGAACGACAATTACATTCCCCTCAATTGGAATAAGAGGCTCGCAAGTTTTTAAACTTAATTGATCACCCACTGCATCATAATGCTTCTTAATTCGATGGAATAAGAAGATAATAACTGGTAAGAAAATAAGAATCGACCAAACTTGTGCAAATTTAGTTAAAAAGAACATGCTCATTACGATAAAACTAATAACTGCACCAATTAAATTAACCGTTAATCTTAAAGCCCATCCTTCAGGCTTTTCGCGAAGCCATTTTAATACCATCCCTGTTTGAGAAAGTGTAAATGGAATAAATACACCTACTGCATATAGTGGAATTAAATGTTCTGTTTGCCCTTGGAAAGCTACAATTAAAATAATCGAAGCAACTCCAAGTATAATAATACCGTTTGAGTAACCTAGGCGGTCTCCTCTAATCGTAAACATTCTCGGTATGAATTTATCTTTTGCAAGGTTAACCGCTAATAAAGGAAATGCAGAATAACCTGTATTAGCAGCAAGAATTAATATTAAAGCTGTTGTACCTTGTATGAAATAGTACATGAAATTACGTCCAAATGTTTGTTCAGCAATTTGAGAAACAACTGTTACTTCTTTACTCGGAGTCACTCCGTAATAATAAGCTAAAAATACAATTCCTGAAAATAACACAGCAAGTAATGCACCCATTGCAAGCAATGTTTTTGCAGCATTGTTTGGCGCAGGATCTTTAAAGTTCGGAATTGCATTTGAAATTGCTTCAACACCTGTTAAAGCAGAACTACCTGATGCAAATGCTCTTAGTAATAAAAATAAACTAATCCCTGCAACTGGTGTACCAATTGGCGCATGTAAAGTGGGTGAAACATGACCAGTTAAAATATTATATATGCCCACACCAATTAATATAAATAGTGCTAAAACGAATAAATAAACAGGATATGCTAAAACGGAAGCTGATTCCGTTACTCCCCTTAAATTTAATATCGTAATTAATATAACAAATATAACCGCAATAATTACGTTGTGTGCATGTAAGCTAGGAAACGCAGACGTAATTGCATCTGTACCAGCGGACACACTTACCGCAACAGTTAAAATATAGTCAACTAATAAAGATCCTCCAGCAATTAAGCCTGGATTCATCCCTAAATTTTCTTTTGATACAACATACGCTCCCCCGCCATGCGGATAAGCAAAAATAATTTGACGATAAGATAAAATAAGGGCTGTCAATAATACTAATACCCCAACAGCGATCGGAATGGAATACCAATAAGCGATCGCTCCAACACCTGCTAAAGCAATTAAAATTTGCTCTGGACCGTAAGCAACTGATGACAATGCGTCAGAAGATAAAATAGCTAAAGCTTTCGTTTTATTAAGCTTTTGTTCTCCAAGCTCCGTTGATTTTAACGGTCTTCCAATTAAAAATCTTTTAATAGATGAAACCAATGCTGTCCACTCTCCAATAATTTTGTACGAACTTTTCTGCTTGTTGCAGCCAGTAAACTATTTACTCAGAAAACAAAAAATGTCTACAAGCCATAGCGAAATAGACTTGTAGACATTATTTTTTTTGTCGCACAAGCTCCACCTTCCTTCTCAATATAACGCTTACGAGGTTAGCTGTCGGATTCGGGCCTATGAGTAGCCCTACCTTTTTTAAGGATTCACCCCATCGGATTATGTACTAATCCGTAAAAACGGGTCCCCCGTACCATGCGGTTTCAGCGATTTAGAAAATTGAAACTGTGGATTATAATACTCCTTTATTTTCAAAAAGTAAACAAAAATTTTTAATAAGAAAAAAATTAAAATGATTGTGCATAATCCACTGAGAAATATACATAATGAATACTAAAAAATCCGCAAAGGAGACCCCTATGTCTAAAGAAAAGAAGCCTATTTTTTCCGATTCATATTTAGATGCAGTAGCAAATGAAATTAATCAGTTATATGGTAAACGTGAACAGGAAATAAATTTGACAGATAGAACGAAAAGAAATAAATAATTTGTCATACAAAAAAATAAAAAAGATAGCAATACACTTATATATTGCTATCTTTTTTATTTTTTCATACATCTAATTCTATTACAGATCTGTTAAAGGTCATCTCTTCATACACCTTTAAATTTTGATATATAGTGCCTAATAATGGTGCCGCTATAGAAAATTGCTCTGCTACATCCAGTAAATATCCTTGCAAGTGCTTCCCTTCAATAAACGAACCCTTCTCCATATCACGTTGCATCGATGACTTCATATCATACGAAATTTTATCAATTGTTTTCATATGTTCCTGGGCAATATTAACCTTTATTGGAGCTCCTAATACTTTCATAATTTGTACAGATTCCTCAAATACATTACGGATAAAATCACGGCCGCCTTCACTTTCACGAATTGGTCCAATTGGTGCACGCATTAACGTTGTCACACCGGACATTACAGTAATAAATAAATATTTATGCCACATATCTTGCGTGATATTTTCACTTAAAACAAAACTAGATTTCGTACCTGCAAATGCTTTAGAAATATGCTTTACTCTCTCTGAATTTTGAGACTTAATTTCTCCAAACACAAGTCTGTTGGCAGCGCTAGTTTGTACAATTTCTCCTTGATCGTTTAACGTCGTCTCGATAAAGCATAAACCGCCAAGTACTTTTTCTTCGCCGAATTCTTTTTGTAATAGCGATAAATGAGCGATACCATTTAACAATGGAATGATTACAGTATTTTCGCCAACAAACGGCTTCAAATCTTGAATTGCCTCGTTTAAGTGATACGCTTTTGTTGAAAATAAAATGACATCAAATGGAGAAGTTCTCTCTTCTTTCGTTATTAAATTCGGTTGGAAAGAGAAATCCCCGTTAACACTTCGGATTACAAGTCCTCTTTCCTCTAATTGTTTTTTCCGTTTACTACGAACAAGAAATGTAACATCTTCTCCCTTTTCGACTAATCTGCCACCAAAAAATCCTCCGACTCCACCAGCGCCTAATACTAAAATCCGCATACAGCATCCCCCTTTTCAAAATACAATTTTATAACTTTTAGTATACATAACATTATACATGTCCTCTGCTAAATAAGCTGAATTTTCACTCTCAATCGAGTATAAAACAGTGGTTATTTTCAAATAAATTTGGGCATGTTGTTTCTATAGCATATATGGAAAGGAAACAATGTAGATGGAGGCAATACAAGCAATTGAGGAAAAAGATGTAGCAACAGCTATATTTCAATTTATATTCCCGTTTTCGTTTAAAGCTGGATATGAACAAAATATGTTCCCTTTCTTACAAAAAAACGATTTCCGTCCTTTTCGGCTCGATCATCTCTATGATGAAAATACATATTATGGGGAGTTTAAAGTTTCACATCAAAATATGGAAGCATACTATCTTTCATTTACAAATAAAATTCTCTTTCCTCACTCAGAGCATCAAAAGGGCTTGCAACGTTATTCAAAGGACCTTAACTTAACTGGACATTTAACAACAAACCTTATTTCAATCCCATTCAAGATACACTCTATTGATGTAACACTTTGTCCTTATGAACTTGGCTTCTTAACAATTCGAACAGAAGTAAACACTGCTCCAAGCATGACTTTATCTGAAGCAATCGAATTCGCTGCTCGCTTCCGTGTACTTGAAACTAAAAATGATACAAATGAGACTATTTGTATTGAATGTAACGGAAAAAAGTATTCCCAAGTTGAAAAATTCATTTTTGGTTATTTATTTCATGGCGTAACTGATTTCTTTGAAAAGAAGAGATTAAGAAGTTCATACTTTCAAACCTTCCCATTCTTCGAAGACCAAAGAATGTACGTCCAAACTTTATTGTCACTAAAAGAAGGTATGGAACTTAATGAAGTGGATGTTTATCGTACTTCTAGTCTTTCCGGATTAACAAGTGATGGTAAGCCATATGTGAGTGCAAATAACCTTCCTTACATTCATGACTATTTAAAAAAACACGCTTACCAGAGATGGGCTCCAAATCGTTATTTCATAATGGAAGAACATATTTTTACATGTGTAACAAATGAAGGAGAACGCGAAATCGCTAAACTTGCTAGTCAAATGTATGGAGAATTTTATTACGCTTTATTATTAAACCTATTCCATAAAATTGTTTTATTAAAAATGGCAAACGCCTATGCTGAGCTAAACATTGAAAAAGATACTAATGAAATAGAGAAATTAATTTATTCGATCAATTCGTTCACTGCTAATTATTTTTCTTTAGAATTAGTATCCCAATCACAAAGTGAAGATATTTTCTTCCGCTTAAGAAAACTTTTTAATATTGAGGTTCTATACTCGAACGCGAAACAAAATCTTGATAGTTTGTTTAAATATCAAGAAAATGTCGCCTCTAAAAAAGATAGCCTTTTATTATTAATTTTAACGCTCTACTCTGTAGTGGGCCAAATGTTAGGGTTTACTATGATTGACCTTTTAAGAAACACCGATTCAAACAAAATATCGTCACCTCTTGAATTTTTCGCTCTATTAATCGCGATTAGCGGCATTGTCATTTCACTTATTTTAGGAGCCCAAAGTTTATACCAATGGGGTTTACAGCATAAACGAAGAAAAGCTTGGGTAAAACAAACTGTACTTTCTGCCGTTAAAGAGAAAGAAGATAAAAATTAAAGAAAGTTATTTTCAAATTCTTGGTGCGCTGCAGTAAGTGAAATTTTTATCAGCGATTTTCCGATTATATCGGCGCAACTCGAAATATATCAGCGATTTTTAAGATATATCAGCGCAACTCAAAATATATCAGCGATTTTCAAGATATATCGACTTACCGACAAAAACCGACAAATGACAGAACCGTATAATAAAAAAAGGGTGCTCCAAAATAAAACTTGGAGTACCCCTTTTTATTATACGAATTCAATTTATTTCCCTGCTTCGATTTGCTCTAATGCAGTAGCTACTTGCTCTTCCGTTAATTCATGTTGTATTACGTAGCGGTTACGTGGACTTACACGACATTCATGAGAACATGCACGTAAATATTTCGCTTCGTTTTCTTCAGAACATAAAATTTTCTTATTACATTCTGGATTTGAACAGTTTACATAGCGCTCACAAGGTTCACCTGTAAAGTGGTCTTTACCAACGATAACATGTTCTTTTTGGTTTACTGGTACAGCGATACGCTCATCGAACACGTAACATTGTCCATCCCAAAGCTCACCTTGTACTTCTGGGTCTTTTCCGTACGTTACAATTCCGCCGTGAAGCTGACTTACATCTTCATAGCCTTCACGAACTAACCAACCAGAAAACTTCTCACAACGAATTCCGCCTGTACAATAAGTTAAAATCTTTTTACCTTCAAGTACTTCTTTGTTTTCACGAATCCAATCTGGTAATTCACGGAAGGATTCGATATCAGGTTTAATCGCACCTTTGAAGTGACCTAAATCAAATTCATAATCATTTCGTGCATCAATGATAACTGTATCTTCTTGTTTCATTGCTTCATAAAAATCTTTTGGCTCTAAATACTTCCCAGTTATTTCGTGCGGGTTAATGTCATCTTCTAGACGAAGTGTAACTAACTCTGGACGAGGACGCACGTGCATTTTCTTGAATGCATGACCATCAGCTTCATCTATTTTAAATACGATACCGTCAAAACGTGGATCATTGTTCATTGCTTCCATGTATTTCTCTGTTTGTTCTACAGTTCCAGAACAAGTTCCGTTAATACCTTCTTTTGCTACAAGAATTCTTCCTTTTAATTCAAGTGAATTACAAAATGCTAAATGCTCTGCCGCGAATTCTTCTGGGTTTTCAATTGTTGTGTACATGTAATATAGTAATACTCTGTATGGTTTTGTAGTTGCCAATGTATTTCTACCACCTATCTAATTTTTTAAATCATGTATAAGTTAACGTTCATATCAAAACATATATAATAAGAAAATGAATCCCATTTTCTTTTCTTTATACTATTTTCTATCAGTTAACAAAAATAAAAAACAAGATTACACACCAAAACACTATGGTTATGTTGTAATCCCAATATATTATATATCATACAAATGCAATTCCATCAATTAATATGCTGTATTATCGGCTTTATGTTCACATAAATTTCAAAAACAGCCCTTTAATTCACTATGTTTCCCCACGTCATCACACCATAAACTCCCAATTCATTTTACGTTATCACACCATCCATTGCATAAAGGCATATAATTTGCATTAAGGAAACTTTCGTGTTCAAATGAAATTACCATATAATATATTTAAATGTATTGAAATAATGAGTAAGAATAAATACAATAATTTCATCAAGTTAACATTTTAAAGGGGAAAACTACTATGAATAAAGATATAACAAAAGATGAACATCTCCCTTCTGAAAGTACAACTGTACAATCAGCTCACTTAGCTTTAAGTGGAGAAACAAAAGGCTGGAAAAGACTGTTACCATTTTTAGGACCCGCTTTTATCGCGTCCGTTGCTTATATTGATCCTGGCAACTTTGCTACAAATATCGCAGCTGGTTCACAATATGGATATTTACTATTATGGGTTATACTCGCTTCTAACTTAATGGCTGTATTAATCCAAACTTTATCAGCTAAATTAGGAATTGCTACAGGAAACAATTTACCCGAAATAGCTCGTGAAAACTTTCCAAAGCCTGTGTCTATCGGCTTATGGATACAAGGTGAACTAGTTATTATGGCTACAGATTTAGCGGAATTTATTGGAGCTGCTTTGGGGCTTTACTTACTATTTGGAATCCCGATGCTACCTGCCGCTTTAATTACTGCAGCCGGATCATTTATTATTCTTGAGTTTCAACGTAGAGGATTTCGTCCACTAGAAGCTATTATTACAGGAATGATTTTCATTGTAGTAATTGCTTTTGGGATTCAAGTTTTTTATGCAAAACCAGAATTAAGTCCCCTTCTTTCAGGACTATTTATTCCAAAATTCCAAGGTGTAGACAGTATATTACTTGCAGCAGGGATTTTAGGTGCAACAGTTATGCCACATGCAATATACTTGCATTCTGCATTAACACAACGCCGCGTGGTCGGAACAACTGACGAACAAAAGAAAAAGATTTTTCGTTTCGAATTTATCGATATTATTATTGCAATGGTTATTGCTGGAGCAATTAATGCAAGTATGTTAATTGTTGCTGCTGCACTATTCTTTAAAAACGGCTTGCACGTTGAAGATTTAGATGTTGCTTACACTCAATTTACCAATTTAGTAGGTCCTGTATCGGCTGCATTATTTGGGATTGGACTTTTATCAGCAGGACTATCTAGCTCTTCTGTCGGTACAATGTCGGGTGATATTATTATGCAAGGTTTCATTCGCATGCATATTCCGTTATACTTACGCCGATTTATTACAATGATTCCACCATTAGTTATTATCGCTTTAGGTGTAAATCCAACTTACGCTCTAGTCATGAGCCAAGTCGTCTTATCATTCGGTATTGCATTTGCGCTAGTACCACTTATTATGTTTACAAGTAACAAAAAGATTATGGGTGCACTCGTTAACCACCGTATAACAACATTTATCGCTTGGATAATTGCAGCACTCGTTATCATTTTAAATATCTTCTTACTGTATCAAACATTTGTAGGATAATGAAAAAGGGTATTCCAATTTTAATTTGGAATACCCTTTTTTCATTATTTGTATTAATCCTATAAAGTCTTTTTAAAATAAATTTTATAATCTATTTCCAGCCAATAACTTCCTTACGCCTTGAATAATCTTTATTTTCAGATTAAATTATATAATAACAAATACATTCTATTTTCATGTGAAAAGGAGCGAAAATATGTTTCCTTTATTAAAAACTGAAAGACTCATTTTAAGAGAACTTACCGAAGAAGATGCACCGCGTATACTACAATGCTTTTCTAATACTAATGTACTGCGCTATTATGGCCAAAAACCGTTACAAGATATTGATCAAGTGAAGCAAATCATTCATAATTTTAAGTTGAGTTACAATGCAAGAAGCGGTATAAAATGGGGAATCGAATTAAAAGACACGAAAGAACTCATTGGTACCATTGGTTTTCACGATTGGTCTTCTGAGCATAAACGAGCCAATATAAGTTATGCCTTTTTGCCTGAACACTGGGGAAAAGGATATGCGACTGAAGCTGTTTCTGAGGTTATATCATACGGTTTCCATACGATTCATTTAAAGCGGATTGGAGCAATTGTATTTCTTGAAAATGAAGCTTCCAATAAAGTACTATTAAAATTAGGCTTTGAAAAAGAAGGCGTTCTAAAAAATTATATGTATCAAGATGATGTCCCATATGATACGAATTTTTACGCTTTATTAAAATCGGTTTAATAGAATTCATGTGTAAAAAACCTTACTTTTAAAAAGTAAGGTTTTTTGTATTTATTCATTAGCAATATAAGCATTCTTATAAGTATAAATACCACCAAATTGATGCTTTTCAATTCCTTTTACATAATCCTTTTGTACATATGCTGAGCCAATATGATAAAGCGGCGCTACCGCAGCATCTTCTAATAATACCTGTTCGGCTTCTCGCAACGCTTCCCATCGGTTTTCCGTATCTAGTACAAAATCCGTTTTCGCTTTCTTTATTAATTCATCGTAATGAACATTAGAATAATTCATTTTATTATTCGGATTCCCTGTCGTAAATAACTCTAAATAACTAATTGGGTCTTTATAGTCAGGCCCCCAATTTGCCATAGTTATATCGTAATCACCTGCTTGTTCTAACTGTAATTTTTGCTTAAATGGCTGTTGTTTAATTTGTATCGCGATTCCTTGCAAATTCTCTTCTAAATCACCTTTTATATATTCTGCCATCCGTTTTGCATTATCTTGTTCAAACGTTAAAAACTCGAGGTTTACTTGCTCTACTTCAAGCTCTTTTTTCGCTTCTTTCCAAATCTTTTGCGCATTTTGCAAATCATATGAAGAAAGATCTCCGTTTTCTTTTCTAAAATCTTTACCGGTCACTTCATTTACATGACCAACTGGTACAAGCCCGCTTGCAGGTTTTGCTCCGTTATTAATAAAGTGAGCAACAAAATCATCTTTATTTAACGCTAATGAAATAGATTGACGCACTTTTTTATTTGCTAACGCGGTATTTTTTTCATTAAAACGAAGCATGGCAATTCCAGGATCACTCGACATATGTAATTCCTTATTCCCTCTATACTTGTCTACAATTTGCGAATTAATAGGTACTCGATCCAAATCTCCGGCTTCATATAAATTTACAGCTGTCATTGTATCCTTTACGATATGAAAGTTTATTTCGTCTAATTTCACTTTCTTTCGATCCCAATATGCAGAATTCTTCTTTAATTGAAACTCTTGTTCATGCTTCCATTTTTCTAATACAAATGGCCCGTTATATATGAGATTACTAGGTTCCAATGCATAATTGTTTCCTTGTTCTTTCAAAAATGATTCATGCTGTGGTAAGTATATAGGTAGTGCTAACAACTGTAAAAAATACGGAACCGGCTGTTCGAGTTCAACTTCTAACGTATAATTATTTATTGCTTTAACCCCAAGTGCATCAAGAGGCATTGTTCCCTTATTAATCTCTTTCGCATTTTTCACATAAAAGAGCATGTATGCATATTGAGATGCCGTTTCAGGGTTAATTGCACGTTTCCACGCAAATATAAAATCATTTGCTGTTACATTATCTCCATTTGACCATTTTGCATCTTTACGCAAGTTAAATGTATATTTCTTACCATCTTCACTTCTTTTAAACGATTTTGCTACTGCTGGAGTAGGCTGATCTTGATCATTTAATACATATAACCCTTCAAATATGTTTTGCATAACGTGTGCTGATGTACCATCCATCGTTTTCGCAGTGTCCAGAGAAGGAATTTCTTCTGATACTGTTACATTTAACACTTGTTTTTTAACCTCTGTATCACTTTTATTCGCTTTATTATTACAAGCTGTTAATAATAAAGATGTAACAAGTGCCATTACCATTAAATGGCTCTTTTTTCGCTTCATGAGTTGTTCTCCTTAAGTATAAAATATTATAAAGCGTTATATATTATAGCAGAAATATGAACAGAAAGATGCGACATTCTTTTGAATATTTATTCGTTCAAGAAAAAAGCTATCCTTTTAAAAGGATAGCTTTTTCAACTGCCACATAATTAGTTATCTTTGCAAACCTCGTTTATAACGACTTGCTTCAAATATAATACGCTCTTCATCTAACGTTTTACATTCGCCATTCCAAACGACACGTTTTCCGTTAATAATTACATCGCTTATATCTTTTCCACTAGCAGCATATACAAGGTGTGATAACACTTCATCCGCTGGTTGTAAATGAGGCTTATTAGACGGATCAATTGTAATGAAATCAGCACATTTTCCAATCTCAAGTGATCCTGTTTGTTTCATCCCGATTACTTCAGCAGCTCCTTTTGTCGCAAGTGTAAGAGCTGTTTCAACTGGTAAAGCTGTTGCATCTTGGTGAATACCTTTTTGTAGTAAAGTCGCTATGCGCATTTCTTCAAACATATCTAAATTATTGTTAGATGCAACACTATCTGTTGCAATTCCTACTTTTATTCCTGCTTCTAGCATCGCTTTTACATTCGCTATACCAGAACCTAGTTTTAAATTACTATTCGGATTATGAGCTACTCGAACGTCATGTTCTGCTAAAAATGCACGCTCATCGTCATTTAATACTACACCGTGTGCAATAACTGTTGGGCGTTTAAACAATCCGCAGCTCGCTGCATATTCTACTGGACGTTTTCCATATTGTGCTTCAATATCACGTACTTCACGCTCTGTTTCAGAAAGGTGGATATGAACCATCGTTTGATTCTCTACTGCAATCCGTGCGCACTCTTCTAACAATTCTGTACTACATGTATATGGACTATGTGGTGCAACCATCGTAGTTAACATGCCACTTTCGTTATAGTAACGCTTCACATATTTCTCAGCTTCTTCAATCGCTTTCTTTTCATCGTCTTTCGTTCCGAAGCTAAATAAAGTCCTTGAAACAGCAGCTCGCATCCCGCTCCTTGATACCGTTTCCATAATTGCGTCTTGATCTACTCCAATTGGATTAAACATGTCAGAGAATGATGTTGTACCACTTTTCACCATCTCAAGTAATCCTAATTCCGTACTAGCGACCGCAATTTGGGGAGTAAATTGACTTTCCAGTGGCCAAATTCTCGTCTCAAGCCACGGCTGTAATAACATATCATCGCCAATACCTCTTAGGAGACTCATTACAACGTGTGTATGTGTATTTACAAGCCCTGGTAAAACCCACTTTCCTTTCATATCAATTACTTCATCTACTTCAAAATCATTAGCGAATTCTCCGCTCTTTACATCTATAATTTGATCATTTTCTACAATGATATATCCATTTTCTATCACTTCGTTTTGTTCATTCATCGTTACAATTGTAGCGTTTACATAAGTTGTTTTCAAAAGTATTTCCCCTTTCAACTCTATGAAGTTCCCTTTAATAAGTTACCACCATTATAGTAACTTATTAAAGATTAAGAGTCAAAAGATAATTTGAATTCTTTCGTTACTTTTTCCTTCAAAATGCTATATTGTTTTTCATTTGTATCTGCAAATGCTTCTTTCCGATTTGATTCCACATCCATATAATTCAATTTCCCATTGAATTGAGTCTCTGTAAAATCAAATCTCTGCCCATCTATAAAGTTATAAAAGTGCCATACCTCTCTTACTTTTGCCTTTTTAATTTCTCCTCCATATATGTCTTGAACGACTAGAGCCGTTACACCACACTGTCCCTTTGCTGGGTTTTCAATTGTCCACTTTGAACTCGTTTCAATCGACCACGATTTTATTAGTGCTTCATATATTCTTTTTTCCTTTACATCATCCATTCTAATCTTCCCCTACTATTAATAGTTTTACACATCATATTTCAAAAGAGGCAGTACACGACCCTTAAAGACAGTTGATGGTGTCTCTCCTATTAACTGTGCCCCCATTTTCAAGTAATATCCTTTTGCATTCGGATCACTATCAATTGTAAAACTTTTTAATCCTAGTTCATTGGCTTTTTCTATTACGTACTCCCAAAGTATTTTCCCGTAACCTTTTCCTTTGTAATCAGGATGAATGTACAAGAAATCGAGAGCTTTATCATTACGTAAAAATGAGAAAAAACCAATCTTCGCATTATCGTTTTCTAAAACATATACAAAATTATTTTTTATGTATTCTTCTGTAATTGTTAAATCTTCCTTACAAGCAAGTATGAATTCTTCACTATAATCCCACGTTGCTTTTGATTGTAGTGCGAATTCACTTAATTCATTTGCTTCACTTAATAACGCTTCTCTTATCTTCATGATTCTTTCTCCTCACCTTCGATATGTAAACTACTAAATTGATTCGGAAAGCACTTCAAAAAACCTTTTTTTCATAAATTAGAGGTTATTTTTATAAATCTTTATTATAACCAGTACAATTTTTTTAAAGAAAAAGAACACCATCCCTAAAAGTTGGTGTTCTCTTTTTCTAAAATTTAATCTTCAAACTCACTCATTCGTTTTACTATTTCGTACGATACAAACCTATACAGTTTCTACTACCGCTTCAAGCATTGTTCCATTTTTAGCATAATTCGTATGCCAAGAAAAAGCTTTTTCTAAAATATGAGGAGTTTGTCCACCCCTTGTTTTTGCTTCTTCGTAATAAGCACGTAGTTGATCACGATACATTGGATGTGCGCAATTCTCAATAATAAGTTCCACTCTTTCTCTTGGCGCAAGTCCCCTTAAGTCGGCATACCCCTGTTCAGTAACAATAACATCTACATCATGTTCAGTATGGTCTACATGAGAAACGAAAGGAACAATACTTGAAATGTTACCACCTTTCGCAATCGATTTAGTAACAAAGATAGCTAGGCGTGCATTTCTTGCAAAATCACCAGACCCACCAATTCCATTCATCATTTTTGTACCTAAAACGTGAGTAGAGTTAACATTTCCGTATATATCTAATTCTAATGCAGTATTAATTGAGATTAATCCAAGGCGACGAATGATTTCAGGATGATTGGAAATCTCTTGCGGACGCATCATTAATTTGTCACGATATTTTTCAAAGTTAGAAAATACTTGTTGCATTTTCTCTTCAGAAAGCGTGATAGAACAACAAGAAGCAAAATTGACTTTTCCAGCATCCATAAGATCAAAAACTGCATCTTGTAAAACTTCAGAATACACTTCTAAATCTTCAAATTCTGAATCTAACATTCCATGCAATACTGCGTTAGCAACTGAACCAATTCCTGATTGTAACGGCGCTAAACGATTTGTTAATCGCCCTATTTTAACTTCTTCTCGAAGGAATTCTATTAAATGCTGTGCCATAATGACCGTTTCTTCATCCGGAGGAACAATTGTCGATGGCGAATCCAATTGATTCGTAAACACAATTCCCTTTACTTTTTCAGGATCAATTGGAATACCGATTGTTCCAATTCGGTCATCTGTTTTCACAAGCGGAATTGGAAGCCTCTCCCCTTGTTTACCTGGTTCATATAGATCATGTAGTCCCTCTAATTGCGTGGATTGAGCCATATTCATTTCAATAATAATAGACTTAGCATTTAAGGAAAACGCTAAGGAATTTCCAATTGAAGTGGTTGGAATAATCATTCCGTCCTCTGTAATCGCAACCGCTTCCAAAATAGCGAAATCTATATCCAGAACGTCAGCGCGGAGTAACTCTGCTGTATGAGATAAGTGTTGATCCACAAATAAAAAGTCTCCGTTATTAATTCCTTTTCGCATCGTCGCGTCAGCTTGGAAAGGTAATCTTTTCCCTAAAATTCCTGCCTCAGCAAATAATTTGTCTACATCCGAGCCTAAAGAAGCCCCAGTATAAACATTTACTTTAAAAGATTCATCATTCTTAACTCGGTTTACAAGCGCAAATGGGACTGCTTTTACATCACCTGCACGTGTAAACCCACTTAAGCCTAAAGTCATTCCACTTTGAATCCAGGAAGCTGCTTCTTCAGGTGTAACTACCCGATCTTTTAGACGTTGATCTCTGATTCTATCTAAATTATTCTCCATATGTAATCCCTCTCTCATTGAATATTCATAATTATTTTACACATTTACACTATCAAAATAGGGATTTTAGTATACAATGCCGAAAATTCAGACAGAACAGCAAATTTAGGTTCTAAAGCAGAAAAATTTAGAATCCTAGAAGCTTACGGAAATAACTAGCGTATGATTGACTAACTGGTACTCTCTCACCATTATCCATCGAAAGTACAAAAGTAGAATGGGTATCAGGATAAATCGCTTTAATATGATTAACATTTACAATAAATGAACGGTGACATCTAATAAATGAATCTTTAGGAAGCAAGTATTCGAATTCTTGCAGAGAGTATTTATGTGTTCCTGATAACTCTTCTGAATTCACGTACGTCTTTTTATCTTTAGCCTCTAAATACATAACCTTTGAAAAAGGAACCGGAATCCAGCCATCTGTTGTTTTTAAAGTAACGACTGACTTTCCATCCGTTAAAGCTGGATAAATTGCCGTTACGCACCCTTCAAGCTTTCCATTGTTTGAAAATGGTACAGCCATTCCATGATAAGGAATACCAAAAACATCCCGATTCATAAACTCAGATGTTTTTTGATTCATCACCATCGCTTTATGAGCAATCGTTCCTTCCTTTATAGAATCCCCAGCGCTAATCTTTAAATCAATTCGTTTACTTGGCCGATAGTAAATATATTCTTTCGTATTCGAAACAGCAATTGAAATTTCATCTGAAAATAATTCACCAACAACATCTAGTAATAAACCTAATGTTCTATCTTCCATTCTATTAACACCTCATTCACTATTATACTACTATTATGAACGAGCATCTGTTGCTTTATAAAAAGTTTGATTTTAAGTTACTTTTAAAATTAGTTTTATTCACTATTACTTCGTTACTACAAAAAGCCTCACTTCAGAAAAGTGAGGTTTCCTCTCATACAATATTTCTTTATTTTTTAACGACTATAGAATAAGATTTATTTTTTATTAAGTAAAGTGAATTTAAGAATTTATTGCCCGTATTTCTGTAAAATAAATAATCCCAAACTACAAACAGTTTGGGATTATCTTTCTCATTTATTATGCGCATCTAACCAAGAAATTAAATCTTTAAATACTTCATCCTTATTTACTTCATGAAACATTTCATGTCTACCATTTTCATATAAACGTAGTGTCACGTCTTTCACACCACATTTTTTATAGTTTTCATATACTTCTTTTACACCTTTCCCCATATCGCCAACAGGATCACGATCACCAGAAAATATATGTATTGGAAGATTCTTTGGCGTCTTCTTGTATTCTTCTAGTTTATTTACTTCTAATACACCAGAAAATAATTCTCGGTAAAAACTTGTCGTACAAATGAAACCACATAACGGATCCGCAATATATTTATCAACTTGATTATTATCTGAAGATAACCAATCAAATTTTGTACGATTTGGCTTAAAGTTCGAATTGAAGTTTCCGAAAGATAAAAAGTTTAGCATTGGACTTTTCGTTTTTGCCCCGCGCAATTTCATTTCGATTGTTGCTACTTTATGACCAATAGCTCCTAAAAGCCCTGGATTTCCACCTGTTCCTGAAATCAGAAATCCATCATATAATTCGCCTCTAAGTTGCACAGCACGTCTTGATAAAAAAGAACCCATACTATGGCCAAGTAAAAATAACGGGCATGTCTGCTCTTTTCTTACCGTTTCTGATACAAAAATAACATCAGACACAGCCTCATTCCAACCTACATTTGGTTTAAAATGACCATAATCTTCTTCTCTTTTCACTGTTTTCCCATGACCTTTATGATCATGTGCATAAACACCATACCCTGCTTCTAATAACGCAGCAATAAAGTCTGTATAAACACCTGCATGTTCTGTCATACCATGTGCAATTTGAATAATCCCTTTCGGTTTACCTTCTGGCAACCACTTGCGTAAATAAATTTCTGATCCATCCAATGCCGTAACGAAACTTTCCTGTACGTTCATTTCGTCAGCTCCCAACTCTATTATGTATCTTAAAAAATGAATATCGATTCATTTTTCTTACTATGTATTATATGCAATTGCCTTCATTATGACAAATGACTCACTTTTCCAATTAGCTCAATAACTATTATGTTGACGAACCGAAAATAAAATTATATAGTTACTTACATAAAGTAACTATATAATTTTTAGGAGGTTTCTACTATTATGATGCCATCATTATTTTTAGCACATGGTTCGCCTATGCTCGCTATTCAAGATACAGACTATACACGATTTTTAAAAACACTTGGAGAAACATATAAACCGAAAGCAATTGTTATTTTCACTGCTCACTGGGAAAGTGAAGTATTAACGATTTCCTCATCAGATAACGAGTATGAAACAATTTATGATTTTGGAGGTTTTCCCCCTGAGTTATACGAAATCAAATATCGTGCGAAAGGCTCTTCTAGCATTGCATCTATGTTAGAAACAAAATTTAAGAACAAAGGTATTTCAGTCCATCATAATATGACGAGAGGTTTAGATCATGGTTCATGGACACTCCTGCACCGCATGTATCCAGAAGCAAATATTCCTGTCGTGCAAATATCAGTCAATCCATTCCTTTCTGCAAAAGAACAATTTGAAATTGGAGAAGCACTTAAAGGACTCGGACAAGAAGATATTTTAGTAATCGGGAGTGGTGTTACCGTCCATAACTTACGAGCTTTGAAATGGAATCAAACTACACCTGAAAAATGGGCAATTGAATTTGATGATTGGATTATTAAACATATGCAGCATAACGATAAAGATGCATTGTTTAATTGGGAGAAAAATGCTCCTCATGCACAATTAGCAGTACCAAGAGCAGAACATTTTGTTCCTTTATTTATCGCTATGGGAAGTGGTGAAAATAGCGGTGAAGTCATTCACCGTAGTTATGAGCTTGGTACATTAAGCTATCTATGTCTTAAATTTTAAAGAAAAGGATGAAGCAATCATTGCTTCACCCTTTTTTTATTCACTAAGTTAACTAACTTCCAAATGTTGTTTCTCTGATACCTCTTCGTTCTTATTATGAAAATAAACCCAGATACACGCAATAAATAATAGTGATGATGTAGAGAGGAAAACATATTGGAAGCCTGCATGTGCTGCAATTTGCCCCCCGAGCACTGGACCAATCATATTTCCTAAAAACTGAAATGATTGATTATATCCAAATATCCGTCCCGTAACATGGGTTGGTGTATGTTGTTTTAGTAGAGTTTGTACGGAAGGTAATAATCCTGCTTGTGCGATACCTAATAAAAATCGAAGAATTAATAGTTGCCAAGCTGAGGTTACAAATGCTTGCGGGATAAAAATAATTCCTGCAGCAAATAACGCTACAACTAACGTTTTTTGAGGACCGATATGATCTGATAATCTTCCTAGTCTTGGTGCTGCCAAAATAACGGCTAATCCTGTTGCTGACATAACTGCTCCCGCAATTGTTTCAATATGTGCAGTATGAGGACCTACTAAATTTTTCACGTACAATGTAACAATTGGTTGAACTGACATATTAGCAAGTTGAATAATAAATGTTGTTACAAATAAACTAATAATTAAATGCTTCGCTGGGACCATCGTCCATACTTTTTTCGGCTGTGTTTTTTTTGCTTGAGCAGAGTGATTTTCTTCATGCAAGAAGAAAAAAACGATGAGAAAGGAAAGGAATAAAAAAGCTCCTGTAACAAGAAAGACATGACGCATTCCAATTAACTCAGACAAATATCCACCAAGTAATGGACCAAGTAAAGAACCGCTCACGCCACCAGTTGAAATTGTAGAAATTGCCCAACCTGAATGTTCTTTCGGAGTTTCTGCTGCAATAAATGTCATTGCGGTTGAAAGGAAACCAGATACTGCTCCCATTAAAAATCTTAGTGCGACTAATTGATATACATCCGTTACAAACCCCATAAGCGTCATAATAATCGCCATACCGAGGCTAGCACGAATAAGCATCAGTTTCCGTCCATGTATATCACCAAGCTTTCCCCATATTGGCGATACGATCGCACCCATTAAAAATGTTACACCAAATGCAAGTCCCGACCACTGTGCAATACTTGAAGTGCCAGTTACTCCTAATTCCTCAATATAAAAAGATAAGAAAGGAATTACTAAACTCATACCGGCTGCAGTGGTAAAACAACCTAGCCAACAAATCATTAAATTTCGTTTCCAGCTGGCCATTTTCACACCTTCTTTCTTTAGATACCCATTCTACACCCTTTCTTGTAAAAAGTTTAGTAATTTGCTTTTTATGCAAGATTTACTACAAAACCCGCTATTTTCTAGTAAAAACCACTACATCTCTACATCATTTTCATAATAAAACCAACTCCTCTATATGAAGTTGGTTACTTATTATCTATCGGTATTAAACGAGCATTACAATTTCTCTCGTAAAACTCAATGGGACCTGCTTGTCCAATAATCGCATATTCATATCCATCTTGCTTCATATTATATAAACAATGATACAATAATTCTTTTCCTACACCTTTCACACGATTTTGTTTCGCTATGCCCATTGGACCAAACAATCCTTTCTTTCCTCTCACTACATCGTAACAGGCGAAACCAACTATTACTTCCTCCTGCTGTGCAATATAGATAGGTAACTTTTCATTATATGTCCGAAATCCGTAATCAACCGACTGTAACCACCGTTCACCAAATTCAGCCGCCACAAATCGTGATAACTTATCAAAATCAGAAGGACTAGCTCTTCTTACATGACAAAATAATGTATTATAAATAGATTTAAAACTATTTAAATCAACCGCTAAGTCTCTCGGTGCAGCTGTAATACGTAATATATCTTTTTGCATTTGTGTATGTATAAATTCACCAATATCTGTATCTACACGAAATAATGCATACATAACATGTCCTTCATTGATTACTACTTGCTGAAAGCGTTCCATACGTTTCTTCGCTATTTGTAAAATTTCTATCGCCTTATAAGATAGTTTATATTGCCCTATTTTTTTATACTCTTGATGATGTAAATCGAATCGTTTTCGTAACGAAAGTTTTTCTAAAAAATCTGGACCGACTTTATGAAACAAATACATAAATAACTCAGCGCAAACTCCTGTACCTTCTTTACACATACCTATGAACAGATGGACTGGTTGAATTATGTTATACTCACTCTCTTCTGCTGCAATCTCCAATATTTTATGCACACGTTTTGTAAATTGAAATTCCTCCATATGTGTTTCCACCCTCTACTAATTTACTAACAAACCGTAACCATAAATAATTGAAACAATTACACCTACTACCAATATACCTGGAAGTAAATTTGCCACCTTGATTTTAATAATACTAAGCAAGTTCAATCCAATAGCAGATATCATAATGCCGCCCGTAGCCGTCATCTCCACTATAAATTGGTTCATTAATTCTTCCGGGACAAAACTATTAATTTGTGTTGCAAAAACTGCAATACCACCTTCATATAAAACAACTGGAATCGCCGAAAATACTACGCCAATTCCTAGAGTTGTCGTTAATATAATAGAAATAAATCCATCGATAATTGCCTTGGTAAATAAAATATTATGATTTCCGCGAATCCCACTGTCAAGTGCACCAAGTATCCCCATCGCACCAATTGCAAAAATTAAAGTAGCTGTTACAAAACCTTCTGATATGCTTCCTTTCCCCTTCGATCCAACTTTATTTTCTAGCCAATCCCCTAAATTTTTTAACTTTTCTTCTAATTGTAACCATTCTCCAATTACCGTACCAATCACTAAACTCAGTATAACAACAAGAAAGTTTTCACTTTTTAATGCCATTTGAAGCCCAAGCACAGTAACCGCTAAACCGATTGCATGCATTATCGTTCCTTTCATACTTTCTGGAATCCTACTAAATAATTTACCAAGTAAAGTACCAAATATAATGCAAATTCCATTTACAACTGCTCCTAATATAACCATTTCTCATTCTTCACCCTTCGAATTCTTTATTTCTATATTTTGGTTTATACATTGATTTACAGGTTATCTATATGTTAACTTAATATTGAGAATATTAACAAATGTTTTCCACTACATAACCCGCTGTTTTTTTGTAACTTTAATTACCTTTAATAGATTCATTGTTAATTTAATTGCGGGATAATATTAAAAGGGAAGGTATATATGAAAACTTTACTAAAACGATTTTTGTTAATAGCCTTTTTCATTACACCGATTGTTTTATTAATCAATTACTCTTTTATTTCAAAAGCAAAAGACAAACCCGATTTACAAAACAAATCTAGTAAAACCGCTTCAAAAAGCGAAAAGAAAATAGAAGACCAAGAAATCACACTCACCTTCTCTGGTGATACAATGTTTGATTGGCAATTACGTCCTATAATCGAAAAGAATGGGGCTGATTACCCATTCCAACATGTAAAAGAAGAAATAAAAAAAGCTGATATTTCTTTTGTGAATTTAGAATCGGCATTTACAACGAAAGAAAAGAAAGCACCTGGGCAACTGTTTTGGATTAAAAGTGATCCATCTACACTACAAGCTATTAAAAACACTGGATATGACATCGTAAATATTGGGAATAACCACACACTTGATTATGGGCAAGATGGATTATTAGATACGATTTCTCACGTAGAAAAATTAAAGTTCCCTTACATTGGAGCCGGAAAAAATGCGAAAGATACATATACAGCACGAGAAATGACCGTAAAAGGGAAAAAGTTTAAATTTCTTTCCTTCGTTCGATTTATGCCTGATTCTAATTGGGTAGCTGGTGAGAATAAACCTGGCGTTGCGAATGGCTATGATTTAAATCTTGTAACAAAAACAATTAAAGAACAAAAACAAGATGCAGACTATTTAATCGTCTATATGCATTGGGGCGTTGAAAAATCAAACCGTCCGGTAGAATACCAAAAGCAATATGTACCTAAAATGGTTGAAGCAGGAGCTAACGCGATTGTCGGAAGCCATCCACATTGGTTACAAGGGTTTGAGTATTATAATAAAGTTCCTATCGCTTACTCATTAGGTAACTTTTTATTCCCAAGTTATGTGAATGGAAAAAGCGCCGAAACTGGCGTATTAACTTTAACTTTTAAAGGAAAGGATGTCCAAATGTCATTCAATCCTTATATCATTCGCAACAACCAAGTTTCCCCTGTAAATGAGGAAGAAAAGAAAAAAGCTCTTCAATATTTACAAACAATTTCAACTGATGTAGAAATTGATGATACAGGGAAAATAAAAAATAAACGAAACTAGACAGCTCAAGATCTATTTCTCTGTAATCTACTTTACAGAATAGGTGATAAACATGCTGAAAAACTTATTAGAAAATGTAAGTTTGTTAGAAAATATTTATAAAATGTCTATAGCCGTTCTACTTTTATGTTCAGTTTTTTCTGTTAGATTTCTAAAAAAAATAAAACGCGAACGAAAACTTACTACCTTTGAATTTACTATGTATGTAATTATTCGCATTGCGATATTTTTTTGGTTAACTAGCTTTATTCTTCTTGAATTTAATGAGTATCTAGTTTAACTATAAAAAAGATAGAACAAGCACTATATTTCTTTGCTTGTATCTATCTTTTTTATTTAGATGCTTATTCTTCCCTTCTATTAAATAAGCAAATCAAACAAAACAGGGTTTTTATTAAGCTCCATAAATTGAATATTATTTTCTTTAAAGCGAGTAATTAATTGCTCATAATCTTCTTTATGTTTTAACTCTACTCCGACTAATGCTGGACCATTTTCCTTATTATGTTTCTTAATATACTCAAAACGAGTAATATCATCTTCTGGCCCCAATCCTTTATCAAGAAATTCTCTTAACGCGCCTGAACGCTGTGGGAATTCAATGATGAAATAATGCTTTAACCCTTCGTAAATGAGAGATCGTTCTTTCATTTCTTGCATTCTATCAATGTCATTATTTCCACCACTTAGCGTACATACAACTGTTTTACCTTTTATTTCATCCCTGTATAAATCAAGTGCTGCAATAGAGAGTGCACCAGCCGGTTCAGCTACAATCGCATTTTTCTTATACAGTTCTAAAATCGTCGTACAAACTTTCCCCTCTGGTACTAAAACGATGTCATCAATTACATCTTTACAAGTTTCAAAAGTTAACTTTCCTACCTTTTTAACCGCTGCCCCATCAACAAAACTATCTATTTTCTCTAATGCGACATTATCATTTTGAAGAAAAGCCTCTTTCATAGAGGCAGCTCCCATCGGTTCTACACCAATAACCTTTGTAGTAGGACTAACACCTTTTACATATGTACCAACACCTGATGCTAATCCACCACCGCCGATTGCCGTAAAGATATAATCAACCGGTTTCTCCATATCATGCATAATTTCAACTGCCACTGTCCCTTGACCAGCAACTACATACGGATCATCAAACGGATGAACAAATGTCATTCTATTTTCTTCACAATAACACTGTGCTTCTTGGAAAGAGCTATCGAATGTATCACCAACTAATACAATCTCTGCGAAATCACCACCGAAAAATTGTACTTGTGATACTTTTTGTTTCGGTGTTGTTGTGGGCATAAATATTTTCGACGGAATCTTCAATAAATTACATGTATAAGCAACTCCTTGCGCATGATTACCAGCACTTGCACAAACAACACCGTTTTGTAACTTTTCTTTCGGTAAACTTTGAATCAAATTGTATGCACCACGAATTTTGAAAGAGCGAATTAATTGTAAATCTTCTCGTTTTACATAAACGTCACAATCATATTTCTCAGATAAAACTGTATCACGTTGTAACGGTGTTTTAATAACGATATCTTTCATGCAATTATGAGCCATTAAGATATCTTCAATTTTCACTCTCTCCTTTACCTTTTGCACCATTATATATCATCCTTATCTTTTTTAAATTGGCTCAATCAAAATGTGGGATTTTCAGAACAGCCCCTGTATTCGCCGATGTTACCATTTGTGCATAACGTCCAAGCCAGCCAGTTTTCACTTTCGGTTCTGGTCGTTTCCATTCTTTTTTACGCTTATCTAATTCTTCATTACTCACTCTTACTTCTAGCAAGCGTTCTTCAACATCAATACATACAATATCCCCTTGTTCAAGAAGTGCGATCGTTCCACCAGCTGCTGCTTCTGGTGAAATATGTCCTACTGAAATTCCACGTGAAGCTCCAGAGAAACGTCCATCCGTTAATAATGCAACCTCAGCACCTAATCCCATTCCAGCAATTGCTGATGTTGGTGCTAACATTTCTGGCATACCAGGGCCACCTCTTGGTCCTTCGTAACGAATGACAACTACATCTCCTTTTTTCACTTTCCCAAGCATAATGCCAGCAAGTGCCTCATCTTGTGAATTAAAAATAACGCAAGGTCCTTCAAAACGCTTTACCTCTGTTGCACCGCTTTTAATAACCGCTCCATCTTTCGCAAGGTTGCCTTTTAATATACGCAATCCTCCTTCCTCACTATGAGGGTTTTCAAGAGAGTGAATAACTTCCTTATCTTTAATCTCTGCCTCAGCAATATTTTCTCTTAATGTTTGCCCAGTAGCAGTTATTCGATCAAGATGAAGTACTCCTTCTTTCCGGCTCATCTCTTTCAAAATTGCACTAATCCCGCCCGCACGATCAATATCTTCCATATGCCAATTGGAAGCAGGGCTTACTTTACATAAATGTGGTACACGTCTTGAAACGGCATCAATACGGTTCATATCGTAATCTAATCCAGCCTCTTGCGCGAGCGCCAATGTATGCAACACTGTATTTGTTGAACCGCCCATCGCCATATCAAGCGCAAACGCATCATCAATTGCTTCTTCCGTTACAATGTCTCTTGGTTTAATATCTCTTTCAATTAAAATTTTCAATTTCTCTGCTGCTTGTTTAATTAACTCTTCACGTCTTGGATCAATTGCTAAAATACTCCCGTTACCAGGAAGAGCTAAACCTAACACTTCACATAAACAATTCATAGAGTTCGCGGTAAACATACCCGAACAAGAGCCACAAGATGGACAGCCATGATCTTCAATATCTTTTAATTCTTCTTCTGAAATTTTCCCAGATTGATAAGCTCCTACTCCTTCAAAAACGGAACTCAGATCAACAACTTCTCCTTTAGATGTTTTTCCTGCTGCCATTGGGCCGCCTGAAACAAACACAGTCGGAATATTAATACGTAGTGCAGCCATCATCATACCTGGTGTAATTTTGTCACAGTTTGGAATACAAATCATGCCGTCAAACCAGTGTGCATTTACAACCGTTTCTACTGAATCTGCAATTATTTCACGACTCGGAAGAGAATAACGCATACCGATATGTCCCATCGCAATACCATCGTCAACTC
This sequence comes from Bacillus sp. JAS24-2, assembly GCF_008274905.1. Taxonomy (NCBI): domain Bacteria; kingdom Bacillati; phylum Bacillota; class Bacilli; order Caryophanales; family Bacillaceae; genus Bacillus; species Bacillus sp. JAS24-2. The sequence goes on along the minus strand of NZ_CP031068.1, from coordinate 1,681,919 downwards.
CAATTGTATTGAATTCGAATGGTACCATACCTGCCGCACGAACTGCCTCTTTTACAAGTTTCCCAAACTCGTTCAAGTGTTTATGCCCTGGAATAATTTCAATAAAAGAATTACAAATCGCTATGAAAGGTTTATCAAAATCTTCATCTTTCAAACCAGTTGCTTTTAATAAACTACGGTGCGGCGCTTTATCAAAACCTTTTTTAATCATGTCACTTCTCATCTTGTCAAATCCCCTCTTACATATTTTTCATTTATACTCTCTCACTCTATTTCTTTACTAATTCTTTCGGTGCATGAATCCAACTCATCATTTCACGAAGCTCTGCTCCCACTTTTTCTAATTGATGATTTTGTTCTGCTTTTTTCATTGCGTTATACGTCGGACGCCCTGCTTGATTTTCTAAAATCCATTTCTTCGCAAATCCACCTTGCTGAATTTCTGTCAGAACACGCTTCATTTCCTTCTTCGTTTCATCTGTAACAATTCTCGATCCTGTTACATAATCTCCAAATTCTGCCGTATCTGAAATAGAATGGCGCATATTCGTTAATCCACCTTCGTACATTAAGTCAACAATTAGCTTTAATTCATGCAAACATTCAAAGTATGCAATTTCAGGACGATATCCACCTTCCGTTAACGTTTCGAACCCGGCCTTCACAAGTGCAGTTACCCCGCCGCAAAGTACAGCTTGCTCACCGAATAAATCCGTTTCGGTTTCTTCTTGGAATGTCGTTTCAATTACACCCGCACGTGTACAACCTACACCTTTTGCATACGCTAATGCTACATGTAGCGCTGTTCCCGTCGCATCTTGATGCACTGCGACTAATGCCGGAACACCATTTCCTTCTTGATATACACGGCGAACGAGATGACCTGGACTTTTTGGCGCAACCATTGCTACATCTACGTAACTTGGCGGATTAATTTGGCCGAAGTGAATGTTAAATCCATGTGAGAAAAGTAACATTTGTCCTTCACGGAGATTCTCTTCTACTTCTGATTTATATACATGTGCTTGCTGTTCATCTGGCAATAACATTTGTACAACTTGTGCGGTTCGAACCGCTTCTGAAACAGACATTACTTCAAATCCATCTGCTTTTGCTACTTCATACGATTTACCAGGTCTAACACCAACTACAACTTCCACACCTGAATCACGTAAATTTTGTGCCTGCGCATGCCCTTGAGATCCATAACCAATTACCGCAACTGTTTTCCCTTGTAATAACTCTACATTTGCATCTTTCTCATAATACGTTTTCATACTCCATACACCCCTTATAATTTATTTACTTGCAGTACATCAATTAATTTTTTCAACTGACTAACAAGTAATGTCGCTTCATTTTCAGTACAAACTGCTGTGAGTTTCATTTCAGAAACGCCACTCGTATCTCTTTCGTTTAAATGTAAAGAAGAAATATAATAGCCACGCCGAGCAAAAATTCCACTTATACGTAATAAGACACTTGGCTCGTTATGAATAACGAGTGAAAAAGTATGACTCATTCTTCCCACCTCTTCATAATCATTTCGTTATTCCCTTTGTTTGGCGGAACCATCGGAAATACGTTTTCACCTTCTTCTACACAAAAATCAACTACGACAGGACCTTCGTGAGCAAATGCTTCTAACACCACTTGTTTCGCCTCTGTTGAATTTGTCGCCCTTAATCCCTTCACTCCATAAGCTTCTGCCACTTTCACAAAATCTGGTGAGCCAATTTTTGACTCTGATAAACGATTTTCATAAAACATTTCTTGCCATTGCCTTACCATCCCTAAAAATCTGTTATTTATAATAAATACTTTTACAGGGATGTTATTTTCAGCAATTGTTTGTAGTTCTTGAATGTTCATTTGAAAAGAAGCATCACCTGCAATACAAACGACGAGTTCTTCTTCTTTTGCAAGCTGAGCACCAATTGCCGCTGGGAACCCAAACCCCATTGTTCCTAATCCTCCAGAGGTAAGGAACGTCCGAGGTTTTCTTGCTTTATAGAAATGAGCAGCCCACATTTGATGCTGTCCTACTTCTGTTGTGACAATCGCTTCACCATTCGTTAATTCACTTACTAAGTTGATCACATGCTGTGGTTTTAACTCAGATTCTTTTTGCTTATAAGAAAGTGGATATTCTTCTTTCCATGCCTTTACTTTCTGAAGCCATTCATCTGTTTGTGTATAAATAGACATATGTAACAACATGTGTAACGCTTTTTTCACATCACCAACAATCGGATGCTCTACAGTTACATTTTTATGAAACTCAGAAGGATCAATATCAATATGTACTTTTTTCGAGTGCGGAGAAAAAAGTTCTAATTTCCCTGTTACACGATCATCGAAGCGAACACCTAATGCAAGTAGTAAATCACATTCTGTTACCGCCATATTAGCAGCGTATGTCCCATGCATACCAAGCATCCCTAGAAACAATGGATCTCCCGGTGGATATGCACCAAGTCCCATTAAAGTTGAAACGACTGGAATACGGTTCTCCCTTGCGAATTCGAAGAGTTCATCGGATCCACCTGAATGAATGACACCTCCTCCAATATAAAGAAGTGGACGCTTTGATTTTGAAATTGCTTTAGCCACCTCTCTAAGTTTCATGCTGTCTGGTACAAGTTCTGGTTTGTACCCCGGAATATCAACTTCTTCATTAAAGAAACTGGTGACTTTTGCATTTTGAACATCTTTTGGAATATCGATTAATACTGGTCCCGGTCGTCCGCTTTTGGCGATGTAAAAAGCTTCTTGCACAATTCGTGATACATGATTTACATCACGAACTTGGTAATTATGCTTCGTAACAGGTACTGTAATTCCGACAACATCCGCTTCTTGAAATCCATCTTTACCAATTAAAGGCGTTGCAACTTGGCCGGTAATGACAACTAAAGGAATCGAATCCATATAAGCGTCTGCTAAGCCCGTAACTAAATTTGTCGCCCCTGGGCCAGAGGTAGCAAAGACTACCCCGACCTTCCCAGAAGCTCTCGCATATCCTTCAGCCGCATGAATGGCAGCTTGTTCATGACGAGTTAAAACATGTTTCAAACCACTTTCGTATAACGCATCGTATACTGGTAAAATCGCTCCGCCTGGATAGCCGAAAACGGTCGTTACACCCAATTTCTTCAAACCTTGAATCACGTGCCCAGCGCCTGTCATTTCTTCACACTGTAACTTCTCATACGCTGTATACTGCTGCTTCATTTCAATTAACTCCTCTCCTTATTTATGCTAAGCTTTCCGTCAGCCCGGGAACACGTACTCCTCTTTCTCTCGTTAATTTTTTAAATTCTTCGGTCAATTGTTTCGTTACACTTCCTGGTTTCCCATCTCCAATTTCTCTCGAATCAACTTTTACAACTGGAATTAACTCCGCTGCTGTTCCTGTTAAAAATACTTCATCCGCTACATATACGTCATGGCGAGTGAATGGTCTTTCCTCACACGGAATACTCAGTCGTTCACATAGCTCGATAACACTATTTCTCGTAATACCTTCTAATGCCCCTAAATAGGATGGCGGGGTTAATACTTTTCCATCTTTCACAACGAAAACATTATCGCCAGAACCTTCACAAACATATCCTTGTTGATTTAACATAAGAGCCTCTAACACTCCTGCTTGTGCCGCCTCAATTTTTACAAGTACGTTATTTAAATAATTCATTGACTTAATACGTGGATCTAACGCGTCTGGCGTATTACGTCTTGATGCAACAGATACAACGCTTAGCCCATTATCATAAAATTCTTGTGGGAATAACTTTAATTGTTCTGCAATGATAATTACGCTCGGCTTCACACAACTTCTCGGATCGAGTCCTAAGTCACCTTTTCCTCTTGAGACAATTAAGCGAATATAAGCATCAGCGTATTCATTTTTTTGGAGTGTATGTAAAACTGCTTCTTCCATTTCTTCTACCGTCATTGGAATTGTTAGTAAAATAGATTTCGCTGATTCATACAATCGTTTCACATGTTCTTTTAAACAAAATACATTTCCTCCGTAACTACGAATCCCTTCAAATACACCGTCTCCGTATAAAAAACCGTGATCATACACTGAAACAACTGCCTTTTCTTTTTCTACAAATTCCCCATTCATGTAAATGTACTGGTTTCCCATCTCACATCGCTCCTCTTTTTTCTCTATTTTTGCAATCTATTTCTACATCGATTGCTGAGATGAGTAAATTCAACAGAATATTCAGTATATAAACCTTAAAAATATACTCGTCTCAACAATCGATTACTTACATACTTGTAGCAATCCATTGCTGAGACGAGGGAATCGTGGTACCACTCAGCTTCCTTATACTTCTCACGAAATATAAGCTCTGCAAGTCCAATTAGACTTTTGTTTTTCTATCGGGAACAACCCCGCTACTTTTTACTAGTTTTCAAAAGTAGTGCTCCAAGGTGATTTTCAATGAGTGAATTGTTACCACCCTCACAGCCTCGGGGCAGCTCTCTGAAACAATCTTTATCATTTACTCTCCTCTTCTACGCATTCTCTTCTTCTATTTTTAAAAATAAAAACTCTCGCCTCAGCAATCAACTACTACAATTTAGTAGCTTTGATTGCTGAGGCGAGAGTTTCGCGTTACCACTCAGCTTCCTTATACTTCTCACGAAATATAAGCTTTGTAGGTCCAATCAGACCTCCGTCCTTTTACCGGAGACGATGCCGCCGCCCTCTACTCAGTTTCCCTTTCGCAAGCGATGCTCCGAGGTGATCTTCAATGATTCGATTGTTACTACCCTCACAGCCTTGGAGTAGCTCTCTGAAACGATCATAATCATCTACTTTCCTCTTCTTTGCATATACAACATATAAAGTTAGAAAATTCTTAATTAACTTTTATTTGTTACACGTATTATAGGACGTTGTTCTTTTCGTTGTCAACATGTTTTCTCAAAAAAATCAAAATTCATTCTATTTATTTTTTCTCAAATCAAAATTGGAATGCATTACTTACATACACTCATATATTACTTAAGTATGTTTGCATTACTACATAAAGAAAAACTTATAAAGTTTATGAGGAGATGAGGAAACTATGTTAAAAGGGAAAGTAGCGTTAGTTACAGGAGCAAGCCGAGGAATTGGACGAGCGATCGCTAAACGTTTAGCAAATGACGGTGCATTGGTTGCTGTTCATTACGGTAATCGAAAAGATGACGCTGAAGAAACTGTTCATGAAATTCGATCAGATGGTGGCCAAGCTTTTTCTATCGGCGCAAATTTAGAATCCTTACACGGTGTAGAAAACCTTTATAACGCTTTAGATACTGAATTACAAAAGCGCACTGGTGAAACACAATTTGATATTTTAATAAACAATGCTGGCATTGATCCTGGTGCTTTTATTGAAGAAACGACTGAACAATTTTTTGATAGAATGTTTTCAGTAAATGCAAAAGCACCATTCTTTATCATTCAACAAGCACTGCCACGTTTACGTGACAATAGCCAAATTATTAATATTTCATCCGCTGCCACCCGCATTTCTTTACCTGATTTTGTTGCATATAGTATGACGAAAGGCGCTATTAATACAATGACTTTTACGCTAGCAAAACAGCTTGGAGCACGAGGAATAACGGTGAATGCAATACTTCCAGGATTTATTAAAACAGATATGAATGCAGAACTCTTGAGCGACCCGATGATGAAGCAGTACGCTACTACTATTTCCGCTTTCAATCGCTTAGGTGAAGTAGAAGACATTGCCGATACTGCTGCATTCCTTGCTTCTCCAGACAGCCGCTGGGTAACTGGACAATTAATTGATGTGAGCGGAGGATCTTGTTTATAAAAAACATATATTTTCAAATCTTTTTTATTGCGCAATAAAACAATTTATATAATACTATATAAAACATATACATTTAGGAGGATTACAGCAATGTCCGAAAAAACATACGAACTCGCAACCTTCGCAGGCGGTTGCTTTTGGTGCATGGTAAAACCATTTGATGAACTTCCTGGTATTCATAAAGTACTTTCTGGCTATGCAGGAGGTCATGTAGAAAACCCAACATATGAACAAGTAAAAGCTGGAACATCTGGACATTTAGAAGTTGTTCAAATTACATTCGATCCTTCTATTTTTCCTTATCAGAAATTACTAGACTTATATTGGCCACAAATCGATCCAACTGATGATGGCGGACAATTTTTTGACCGTGGTCCATCTTATCGTACCGCTATTTTTTATCATAACGAAACACAAAAAGGGCTTGCTGAAAAATCAAAACAAGCTCTTACAGAAAGCGGTATGTTTAAAGATCCAATCGTGACTGAAATTCGTCCTGCTGCACCTTTTTACGCAGCAGAGGAATACCACCAACATTTCTATAAAAAGAATCCAGAGAAATATGCTACTGAGCAAAAGGAATCTGGTCGTGAAGACTTTATTAAAGAAAATTGGCAAAAAAAATAATAAAAACGCATCGTGCTTTTTTAATACGATGCGTTTTTATTTTTGATAAAAGTACCATACAATGATGAGAACAACCGCTGTTAATGCCCAAAGCGCTACTTCATTTTTCACTCTACTCTTTTTCTTAGTCATTTCATCTCCTCCTAATAGCAATACAACGTATTCAAGATTTCCTCTGTTTCATTGTCCACCTTATATACATAAATACATCCTTACCAATCCTTATAACAAGACCACCAATAATTCCGATTGCAATTGAAATTACTAACATCTGTCCAAAACTAAAAGAATTTGTGTACGTTATGTAGAGAACGATACATATAAGTAAAATATCCGGTAAAGAAAGCAAAAACTTTTTAAGCGTTTCTTTATCTCCTCTATACTTTATTTATATCTTCTACTGTAATTTTGAAATATAGTTTGTTCAAAAATTCCATTTAGACCCTCATTTTATGAAAAATAATAAGAATCCCTTTTCAAAAGAGATTCTTATTCAGTAGATTTAAGTTTAATTATTTTCTACATATCCTATTCCATAATTACTCCTAAAATAGAATAATATTACTAATCATTTATTGTAAATTGACTATTTGCCAGGCAACCGAATGTCGCGCCAGCTACCTACATCGCATTGGCCAAATTCATTATTACCTACCGCGACCACCGTGCCGTCTGATTTTAGTCCGACTGTATGTGCACAACCAGCCGCTATCGCTACAATATCGCGCCAATCGCTTACGTTACATTGACCATACTCATTCCAGCCCACTGCCACCACGGTACCGTCTGATTTTAGTCCAATTGTATGATTCGTACCAGCCGCTATTGCTACAATATCTATCCAGCCACTTACATCACACTGGTTATGTTTATCATTCCCCACTGCTGTCACCGTACCGTCTCGTTTAAGACCAACAGTATGAAAATACCCAGCCTTGACCGCTACAATACCTCGCCAGCTACTTACATTGCATTGACCATATCGATTATTCCCCACAGTCGTCAATGTGCCGTCCAATTTGAGACCGACTGTATGCCAGTCACCCGCTGTGACTGCCACAATACCTTGCCAACTGCTTACATTGCATTCTCCTTCTTTATTTCGGCCCACCGCTACTACCGTGCCATCCGATTTAAGGCCAATAGTACGACGCCACCCTGCCGCAACCGCTACAATATTATGCCAATCGTTTACATCACATTGTTCATGCTTATTCCAACCCACTGCTACCGTAGTACTGTCACATGTAAGACCGATTGTATGAGCATTACCCGTGTTCGTTGCCATATGAACATTGCCCACTGCGACTGCTTCAATATCTCGCCAGCCACTTACATTACATTCCCCTTCTTTATTCCGGCCCACCGCTACTACCGTGCCATCCGATTTAAGGCCAACAGTATGACAACGCCCCGCCGCTATCATATCTTTGGGCCATCGCTTCACTTTTTCTTTCGATAAAAGGTAATCCATGTTTTACCTCCTTGCATATAAGCAACTGTATCATAATAGATATTTTTATCAAATTTCATTATAAATCTACATTTACAAAGAAAGTTTATTTTACTTCTTCAAAAAATAAAAACCTCCAGTTTAAATACTAGAGGTTTTCTCGTTATTTCTTCAAGCGGTCAATAAAATCGTTCAATTTATCTAGCGATTTCATATTCTGATTGCAAGCTACACCATCTTTGCAAATGTAGTTTCCCTTTTTAACGAAAGTTCCTGGTACATCGCCTTTAATTTCAACTAAAAACATTCCTACTTCTTCATGCCCATGACATAATGAACAAATGCTTTTTTTATTTAAACTTTGGAACGTTCCTTGCAGACCAACAAATTTATTTTTATCATTTTTCGCTATAATAAATTTCCTGCTTGATCCCTTATCAATCCAGCTTAAATAAGATATTTCTTTCATATCTATTTCTTCCATATCAGGAAGTTTTAACTTTTTCGCCTTAGGAAATAACTTTTTTAATGTTTGTGCTGTAACTTCTTGAAACGGAATTACATACGGATTTATTTTCATTAAAAATGATTCTGCATCTTCTCTATTTTGAACTGTTAATACCGTATCAATTAACTCTTTCTGTTCATCCGTTAAATTCTCAAATACATGTATTATCTTTTCAATCGCAAGCGATTTTAACGCTTGAATTACACCTCTATCATTTGCCGTTGCATGCCCGTTTGCTAAAATATAAGCTTGTGATTTTATAAAATTATATTGATCACTTCTAATAAACGCTTCCATCTTTATCACTCCATACAAATTGTTGATCTAGTTTTATTGTATACAATGATTACGTTTTTTGATATGTAAAAGATAACTTAGAAACAAACATTACATATATCACTTATTCTCTACCGCTGCATTTCCTGACAAAAGAAGCCATCATCCGTTTTCCATTCCGCATATAATACGTCTTCAAATTTAGTAATTCCTTTTTGCTTTATTTGTTTATAAAGCCACCCTTCATCAAATCCCGCTTCCCTCAAATTATCCTTAACTACTTTCCCATCACTAATTAATGAAATTGGTAAGTATACAGGCTTATGTTTTAAACTTAAATCATTTACAGTAGGAGATTCGTATTTACTTTTTTTCAAAACGCTTATGTTTCCGTTAGGTTCCAATATCATATATTCAACTTCTCGGATTGAAAATATATCTTTTTGTTGCCTAAGCATTTGTTGTAATTGGTTTATATCCAAATGATTTACGCTTAATTGTTCACGATCAATCTTTCCATTACGAATAATAATTGAAGGATATCCTTCAAAAAACCTTCTTGTCCCTCTTACTTTTTGTGTTATCACTTCAATAGTATAAATTAAAATTACCCAAACAAATACTGAATATAAAATAGACCATACTTTAATTTTAGGATCATATATTGAATTTCCAACGAGCTCACCTAGGACGATTGCAGAAATAAAATCAAAGGGCGTTAGCTGAGATATTTGTGTTTTCCCTAATATTTTTGTAGCAATTAATAGAACAAAAAAACCAATTAAAAGCTCTATCGTTATTTGTCCAATATGATTCATATATGTTCACCTTTCTACTCTTCAAATGTTCTGTATAGCATTTAATAAAAAAACGGCACATTTTTTCTATTATCATGCCCGTTCACACTTCATATATCCAATACATATAAAACAAAAAGAGTCTGATTCAAAGTAATATATGAATCAGACTCTTTTCCTCTTATTTAGAATACACAATCTTTTTAATCGTTTCCCCAGAAAGAAAATATTCTTCTGCAAGTTGATGAATAGCAATCCCACTTTTAAACGCTTCTTTAATTGCTTTATTTCTTTCATCTAATTGTTTTCTTCCGCCAGATCGTGTACCCCATTTATAATGTTTCGTTTCTTGTTTCGGAATGTAAATTGTTTCACCTTGTATATACTTTTGAATTTCAGTAATTAAACTCTCCGGTAAAACAGCATTAGCTTTTACGTATTTCATTTCTGCTCGCCCCTTATTTTTTATGGTTCATTTCAATAAGGTGCAAAGCCAAATATAAAAAATGATACGAGCTCATATAGGCGATTGTATATTACTTGTCTACCTCACGCAAAGTATCGCCATTTCCATACTTGGCTTTGCATGAGACGTTGCAGTGTCTGGCAATTGAATTATAATCGCCATATAAACACCTCCTAATATACCTTTTGCATTTTATTATATGATAAATTCCTTCTCCTTGCATCCACACCCTTCTTAAAGCACGAAATTTTATCTAAGAAGGGCTATCAGTTCGTAACAGTAAATGAATTGCAAAAAAGAGCAAAATAAAAAGGTAGCGTATCTTTGTATGATACGCTACCTTTCTGTTTATATAATGCCAAGTACATTTAAGAATACGATAATAATCGCAATTGGTGCGATATAACGAAGTAAGAATAACCATAATACGAATAGTTTATAACCTTTATTTTTACTTACACCTAGCTCTTTCATTAATACATCTTTCTTCATTTTTAAAGGAACAAAGATAGAAACTAATAATACACCAAGTGGCATTAATACGTTACTTACTGCATAGTCCGCTAAATCAAAGACTGTCTTCCCGAAAATCTTCAGATCACTTAATATACCGAATGATAATGCTGATGGTACCCCAACAACGAAGATTAATAACCCTACGATTAAGGCCATTTTTTCACGTTTCCCTTTACCTTTTGATGTTAACGATGCGACACTAATTTCTAACATCGAAATTGCTGATGTAATCGTAGCGAAGAAGAATAATAATAAGAAAACGATGAAGAATAATTTTCCGAATGCCATTTTACTGAAAATAGCTGGCAATACGATAAATAATAGTCCCGGTCCTTGAGATGGTTCCATTCCAAATGCGAACACAACTGGGAAAATTGCAAGTCCTGCAAGTAATGTAATAACAAGAGTTAAGGCTACGATAGAAAATGCTGAACGTGGTAAGCTTTCTTCTTTCGGTAAGTATGAGCTATACGTTACCATAACGGCTACCCCAACAGATAATGAGAAGAACGATTGCCCCATTGCGTATAAAATAACTTCTGATGTTACATGTGAGAAATCAGGTTGTAAAAAGAAACGAACTCCTTCTCCAGCACCATCTAACGTAAGTGCACGAACGATTAATACAAAGAATAAAACGAATAGTGCTGGCATGAAATATTTATTTACTTTTTCAACACCATTTTGTACACCTTTACTTACGATAAAAATAGTAATAAGGATGAATAATAGCTGTGATCCAACTGCTAAATATGGATTGGAAATGATTTCACCAAACGTAGCTTCGTATGCTCCATTTCCTTCCCATAGTCTACCTGTAATCGCATTCCATAAATATAATAAAATCCAGCCTCCTACAACACTGTAGAAAGAAAGTAATATGAAACATGTTACAATTCCTAATTTACCTAACCAAGGCCATAACGTTTTAGGAGCAATCTCTCTATATGCATCAACAGCCTCTTTTTGTGTACTTCTTCCAATAACAAATTCAGCTAATAATAGCGGTAAACCAATTAATAATGTGAAACCGATGAAAATTAGGAAGAACGCTCCGCCTCCTCCAATGCCGGCCATATATGGGAATTTCCAAATCGCCCCAAGACCAATTGCCGAACCTGCTGCAGCTAATACGAAACCTAATTTCGATGTCCATTGCTGTGAATTCATTTGTTAATCTCCTCTCTATCTCTTTTTCTTTGTTACAATTCGGTATTTATATTGTTCTATCAATACTCTTTTCTAATACGTTCACTTCCTCCCTAATAATAAAAAAACGCCCCTACGTAAATACGTAGGGACGACAAAAATATCGCGGTACCACCCTAGTTGTGAAGAACACTAAGAAACCACCTAAATAAAAACGCCCCTACGCAAAAACGTAGGGACGATAAAATATCGCGGTACCACCCTAGTTATGAAGCCACACCAAAGTTAGGACCTAAATAAAAAACGTCCCTACGTAAATACGTAGGGACGATAAATATCGCGGTACCACCCTAGTTGTGAAAAAATCTTCACCACTTTATTTGATAACGGTATAAACTACCGTCTTTCATTTCCTCAAAATATGAGATTTATGAAAGATGCTCCAGGACGAACTTCATGAATAATCTATATACTGATTCACACCAACCATCAGCTCTCTGAAATAGGGAGATATTCACTACTATACCCTTTCATTGCCCAAATATTATTTTCCGAATTGATTACTATCATTTTTATCACACATTAAAAATAGTGTCAACTTATATTTCGAATTTTTATGTATTACAATCTATTTAAAAATTCGAAATATAAGTTTTAGTTTAGAAAACAAGTAGCTTAGTACATAACGAATTCTAACAGGCAATAGAAAAAGAATTACGTATTATTGATACTTATTCAATAATACAAATCATCTAGAAACATAACCTGTCTCTCTGTATTCATTTTTTAAGAGTTTGATGGATACCAAGAAAATTTCGCATCACTATCCAGTGGTCTATTTTTTGTTTCTTCTTTAATTACACGAAACCATTCATTTAGAATTTGAGTTTTGGGCAATTGAGCAGCAAGGCTATCTTCCCAAATTATATGTGAGAACCAGGCTTTCGTTTCCCATTCAAACTGCAATTGTGCGAACGAAATTATAGGGTGATCAGCTCCACGAAATTGCTCATTTACTGCATTTGAAACTTCTGGAGCTTGCGGTAACAACTCGTTCTGAATTCTATTTCTTATCGTCTCATTTTCTAGCTGATCCCAGAAATACAATTGCCCATTTATTTGATAAAAAATATCAAATGAAGCCTCACCTTTCTTCAAATTCAATAACACGAAGGCACGTTCCACATCATTGTCAGCCGCTTTTACAGCATTAACAATTATATTTTGTGCCATTGATACCCAGTAACTAGTCGCTTCCTCTACCGGTGATTCAACATACAATTCTTCACTTAATTCATGAAGAGTAGCTTCTTGCTCATTTACTTTTTCAACTTTTTTAAAAAACCTATTAAAAAAACCCATAACTTCCCCCTTATTACTATTTTCTATTTCACAAAATAAAAAATAGATTTTTCTTGCTCATCCACATTTACTCCTGGCGCGTATGTATGAACTTGTTGCAACACTTCTTCTATTAGCAACTCTAACTCCTGCACACTTTTTTCTGGATTCCCTATTAATGTGTCCGCCATACGTTCATATAATTTTTCAGGTTTAATAGTCATTCGTTCCACATTATTAGGCATCCATTTAAACGCTGGATGATGTACGTACATTTTATTCAAACCAAATAAAACACCGAATACGTTCCTTTGTACTTCGCAAATAACGTCATAAAGCATAAGCCAATCTTTCCGTTTTAAAAGCGCCTTTCGATTGTGCCAACGATTACTTAACCATAGATTTTCTGAAATCATCAGTTTTGCTAGTTCATCTGGATATGCCGCTACTTTTTCTTTTAATTCATTCACTTTCCCTTCTCCATACAAACTAACACCATCATGAATGGATGATACAATACATTGTTTTTCATAATTTATATCATATTGATCCACCACATCCGAAATTACTTTCTCTACTGTCTCTGTTAAAAAGTTACTAATCTCTAATTTAATTCCCTCTTTCGTTAAATACGTTTCCGACCATTCTTCTTCCTCATACGGATGATACGATAATATTTTCCCATCAATATGATAAATAGGGGCCCTACGATCCTCATCTTCCGGCGGTGTTGACCATAAAATATGTAATTCTATATCTGAATGTTCATCTTCAAGCTTTCTAGCTACTGAACCCGCTAAAATAATAGCTTCTACTTTCGGATTTTGCCTATAAATCTCTGACATCTCTATCGCTCTCTCTTTTAATCCCATTTCATTTCCCCCTAAAATTGCAGTAATCCCCTATATTTCATTTATCTATTTCGATATTACAGCTTGCATTACCTTTTCAAATTCCTACTTAATCATATTTCTATCCAATAGCGCTGAATAACTTCACCAGTACGAGAAGAAACTACTTCATTTTCTAACACACCTCCAACCTTTTGAATCGTTTTAGCAGAACCGATATTGGATTTATCGCAAGTTATTAATACTTTCTGCAATCCTAATTTTTGCGCTTCAGCTAATGCAAGTTGTAGTTGTTTCGTAGCGTAACCGTGGCGACGTTTATTCGGATGGACACTATATCCAATATGACCGCTTTCCCGTAATAATTCTGGATTTAATCTATGTCTAATATTCACAAAACCTATAAGTTCCCCTTTTTCAAAACTTAAAAACTGACTAGATGGCACTCGATTAGCTAGTAAATTTTCTCCTAGTTCTTGTTTACTCACTTTTTCAAACCATTCATCAAGAGAATCAAAGTTTTGTAAAGAACTACTTCCATGTGGTTGTTCCCCTGAGTGTAAAAACGCTTGTCTATACGCTGTAATACGCTCACTATATTCATGGATTGGTTTTAATAGTTTCATTGTTCTTCTCCCCCTCTTCATTCCATAAAACAAACACCTTAATAGCAGCTATTCACTATTAAGGTGTTTCTATCCTTTTTATTCAAATAACCCCATGCTCAAATAACGTTCACCTGTATCAGGCGCAATACATAAAACTTTTTTACCAACGCCTAGACGTTTCGCTATCATGATTGCAGCGTAAACAGATGCTCCAGAAGATGGCCCAACTAATAATCCTTCTTGTCTAGCTAAGTTTCTCATTATCGTTAAAGCCTCTTCGTCTGCAATTTGAATAATTTCGTTATACACTTCTGTATTTAAGTTTTTCGGAATAAATCCTGGGCTTGTTCCTACTAGTTTATGAGGACCTGGTACACCACCGGATAAAACGGGAGATCCTTTCGGTTCCACTACTGCAATATATAAGTTTGGCAATTTCTCTTTTAACGTTTCACCAGTCCCTGTAATCGTTCCGCCTGTTCCTGCCGTTGCAACAAAAGCATCAAGTTCTCCATCCATTTGTTCGTAAATTTCAAGTGCAGTCGTATAACGGTGAATATTCGGATTAGCTGGATTTTCAAATTGTTGCGGGATAAAACTATTCGGTATTTGTTTTTGCAGTTCTAACGCCTTCGCAATTGCTCCTGGCATTCTTTGTTCTGCTGGTGTTAAAACTACTTCTGCCCCGTATGCTTTCAATAAATTAATACGCTCTTTTGACATATTG
This sequence comes from Bacillus sp. JAS24-2, assembly GCF_008274905.1. Lineage (NCBI taxonomy): Bacteria > Bacillati > Bacillota > Bacilli > Caryophanales > Bacillaceae > Bacillus > Bacillus sp. JAS24-2. The sequence goes on along the minus strand of NZ_CP031068.1, from coordinate 1,666,751 downwards.
TCTGGCATAATTAAAATCGCTTTATACCCTTTAGCTGCTGCGTTCATCGCTAAACCAATTCCTGTATTCCCGCTTGTCGGTTCAATAATTGTATCCCCTGGTTTAATGAGACCATTTTCTTCTGCAACGTGAAGTAAATTATAAGCAGCACGGTCTTTCACACTACGTGATGGATTAAACATTTCTAGTTTCACATACACGTCCGCTGCGTCTTCCGGAATAAATTTAGATAATTGGACGACAGGTGTATCTCCTATTAATTCTGTTACGTTTTCACATAATTTCATAGTGCATCCCCTATTCTATCGTTTTCTTATCACTTGGTAATAACCATGAAGTAAGTCCAATTAACGGTAAACAACTACATAATATCATAATGAACTGAAGGCTATATATATCAGCTAACTTTCCTAGTACTACAGCACCTAGAGCACCAAGGCCGAACGCAAGACCTACAATTAGACCTGATACCATCCCTACTTTTCCCGGAACAAGCTCTTGCGCGTATACAACAATTACACTAAAACTACTTGAACTAATAAAACCGATACATAAAAATAAAGGTACGACCCACACAAGTGAGACATGTGGTAATAACAGCGCAAGTGGCGCTGAACCTAACATTGAAAATACGATGATGTTTTTCTTACCAAATCGATCTGCTAACGGTCCCCCGAAGAAAGTGCCTAACACACCAGCAATCATAAATGCGAATACGAAATACTGGGCATTTTTTATAGATAAACCATAATGCTCAATTAAGTAAAATTGATAGAAATTCCCGATACCGGCACCGTACCAAGAGCGCACAAAAGTAAGAAAAACAAGAAGTATAATAACAAATTTAATGTGTGTACTTACAATTGCATTTTCCGCCTCAAGCGCAGCTCTCTTCTTCCTTCTTACAGCGCCGGTTGCTAATTCATTTTTGTACCAATTCGATACGAAAATTAACAATGCAATTCCTACTGCTGCAAATGCTGTAAAACCTAATGAACCAATTTGACCGAGTGGAACGAAAATTAGCGCTGTAAAAATAGGAGCTAAAGAATTCCCCGTGTTTCCCCCAACTTGATAAATCGCTTGCGCTAACCCTCGTTTTGCACCTGCCGCCATATACGCAACACGAGCGCCTTCTGGATGAAAGACTGCGGAACCTAAGCCAATAAATAAAACAGAAATAATAACAATAATAAAGTTTGGTGCAAACGCGAGTCCAATCATTCCAAGCATACTTGAAAACATACCGAGTGGTAATAAAAATGGTGACGGCTTCTTATCTGAATACATACCAAACACCGGTTGCATAATCGATGACGTCATATTTAACGCAAACGCAATCCACCCCACTTGCATATAGGATAAATTCATCGTTTTTTCCAAAATAGGAAACAACGCCGGCACAACTGCTTGCATCGAATCATTTAAAAAATGTCCGAAACTAATCGCAAATAATATTCGATATATTGTCGGTGTTTCTACTGTGTTTTTTTGTGAAACTGCCTGCATATGTGAATCGCTCCTTTCTGTACAAAATATATATTTATTACAGTAGGTGTAATAAATTCTGACTTTTGAAACATTTCTATTCTATACTGCTTTCATTTCTTTTTCCAGAAATATAACTTAACTCCCATCATTGACTTGCATCCTTGTAACTTTCAGCAGTAAAACATTATAGAAAAAGGCAACCCAATCACAAACTGGGTTGCCTCTTACATTAAATTGCAAAACGCTTATACTTCTCATAATCGCTCGTCTTACATTCCACTTCTAGTTTCGTACCTTCATTTTCATAACTCGTTGATAAAACGTGCGCATGATTATTGAAATACGAAACTACCTGTCCTTGATCATACGGAATTAACATTTCACATTTCGTATATTCTTTATAAATATGGGAACGAATCATTTCTACAAGCTCTTCAATTCCAACATGTTTCTTCGCAGATAAATACACGCGGTCTTCTTGTACTTTCGGAATTTCAACATCCACCATATCTGATTTGTTATAAGCATAGATCGTTGGAATATTTTCTACTCCAATTTTCTTTAACGTTTCATTTGTAATATCAATTAATTGTTCATAATTTGGATTTGCGTAATCTACGACGTGAATAAGTAAATCTGCTTCCGCTACTTCTTCTAACGTTGAACGGAACGCCTTCACAAGATGATGTGGTAATTTACTTACAAATCCAACTGTATCTGTTAATAAAAATGATTTATTATCTGGCAAATCAATATTTCGTACAGATGTTTCTAACGTCGCAAATAACATATCTTTTTCAAATACTTGTTTTTCTTCTGTACCATTATAAATTTCAAGCATTGCATTCATCGTCGTTGACTTTCCTGCATTCGTATAACCTACTAATGCTACAACAGGTATTTCATTTTTCTTACGTTGCTTTCGCTGCGTTTGACGCTGGGCAACGAGCGCTTCTAAATCTTTATTCAAAACTGAAATTTGTTCTTCAATTTTACGACGGTCTAACTCTAACTTCTTCTCACCGACACCTTTATTTTTCGTACCAACGCCGCCGCTCTGTCTCCCTAACGATTCACGAAGACCGATTAAACGAGGCATCATGTACTGAAGGTGTGCTACTTCTACTTGTAGCTGTGCTTCTTTCGTTTTTGCACGTTGCGCAAAAATATCTAAAATTAAAATGGTACGATCAATTACCTTACAATCTAAATCCTCTTCTAAATTTCGAATTTGTGAAGGAGATAATTCATCATTAAAGATGACCATATTCGCATCTATTTCTTGTACATACGCTGCTACTTCTTCAATCTTTCCTTTTCCGATATAATGCGATGGATTTACTCGTTGTAAATTTTGCGTTACTTGCCCAATTACCTCTACATCACAGGCTTCCGCAAGATTTGTTAACTCTTCCATCGAATATGCAAAATCATCTTCATTACCTACATTTACTCCAACTAAAACTGCTCTTTGTAATACTTCTTCCATATATTTATTCCTCCATTTCGATTACGTAAAATAAAAAACACAGGTCGCTGCCTGTGTTTTCGTAAACGGATAAGGGTTCACCAAAGAAATAGAAGAAAGCTATGCTTTCATCCTATTTTATAGTCAAAAAGTCCCAAGATCGTATACGTATACACAATAAGCGTTCACCTATACAATCCCATTCTATTTATAAAGGCAAAACAAAAAGAGGGCGTATTCGTCCCTCCCTCTTTTTCACATATAAGCTTAATAAAGGGTTCCTTTAAAATAGGCAGACCAATCCCGTTCACTCTGTACACAGACAGAGCCTTTGAGCGCTATTCAATTATTGGCACAAAGTATTGAGACGTAATCTGATTAAGATCAAAGGAAGCCCCTCCGTTCATTTTAAGTTACATAAAGTGTAGCATAAGTAATTCGCTTTCACAAGGTTTAACAACCTATATCACACTAAAGAAAATCGTCATTTTTTGCGAGTTTTTCTCACAATAAAAATAACAAAAGCAATTATCAATTTTAGAAACTTCTCGTATATTATTTTTACAGCACTCGCCAAATTCCTTCATAGTAAGTTAAGTATTATCGTTTTAATACAACAAAAATCTATATTGACATTTTTATAACCTAATATCAGTATCAGGTTATAAAAATAAAAATTAGGAGATGTTCCTATGCATTCTAAATCTCGTATTACTGCAATTGGTACTTATGTTCCAGATCAAATATTGTCTAATAACGATTTAGAAAAGATGGTCCATACGAATGATGAATGGATTGTACAAAGAACAGGAATGAAGGAAAGAAGAATCGCTAGCGAAGAAGAATATTCCTCAAACTTAGCCATTAAAGCAATTAAAAATTTATGTACAACATATAAGAAAAACTTAGAAGATGTCGACTGTATCATTGTCGCTACTACTACTGCTGATTACGTTTTCCCTAGTGTTGCTTGCCAAATACAACAATACTTCAACATACCTCATACACTAGCTTTTGATTTAAATGCAACTTGTGCTGGTTTTACATATGGACTACACGTCGGTAATAGCTTAATCACTTCTGGATCACATGAAAAAATACTTGTCGTAGCGACAGAGACATTATCTAAAGTTACTGATTATACCGATAGAACGACCTGTATTTTATTCGGTGATGGTGCTGGAGCTATTTTATTAGAAAGAGATGAAGACACCCCAAGCTTTATCGCTGCTCACATGGGAACAAACGGTGATGGCGGCATTCATCTATATAGAACAAACTTATCTACTACTATGAATGGCACACCACTGCAAACAAATGAAAAAATCGTTCAAAATGGAAGAGAAGTATATAAATGGGCAACACGAACAGTGCCAAAAGGCATAAAAAATTTATTACATAACGCAAATATGCAAGGGGATGATATAGACTGGTTCATACCCCACAGCGCTAACTTACGAATGATTGAATCTATTTGCGAAAAATCTCAAATTCCAATACAAAAAACATTAACGAGCGTGGAATATATGGGGAATACCTCTTCAGTCACCATTCCACTCGCTCTAGATTTAGCTATAAAAGAAGGAAAGTTAAATAATGGAGACACACTTTTACTATACGGATTCGGTGGTGGTCTTACACATTTAGGGCTTATTGTAGAGTGGAATTTAATTTAAGTGTATAAAAAGAGGCTCTAGTCAGTAACTAGAACCTCTTTTTCATTTAATTTCTTGCCCCTTTTCGAGACCATATCACAACAGGAATAAGTAATAACGCTAACACGCCTCCAGCCAATGACAATGCCGCATAACTTGAATTCGCTACTACCATACCTGACATCGCTCCACCAGAAGCTCCAGCTAGCGCAATAAAAACATCTATTTTCCCTTGTGTTTTAGCACGTGTAGACGGTGTTGTGGAATCAACGATTTGTGCTGTACCACTAATCAATCCGAGGTTCCATCCTAGCCCAAGTAAAGACAGAGCAACGATTAATAGTAATAAAGAATCACTTGGCGCTATCGCAGCTATGACACCCGCTGCAAGTAAAATCACTCCACCAGCTATGCTCATTGTAGTTCGGCCAATTTTATCAATTAACATTCCTGTAACGAGAGATGGAAGATACATTGCACCTACATGAAAACCTATCACAAGTCCTACTGCACTTAAACCGTGACCGTGGTGTCCCATATGAACTGGCGTCATCGTCATAATCGCAACCATCACGATTTGCGTAAGTATCATTACGATTGCTCCAACTGTAATACCTCGTTTATTTTCTTTCACTTCTTCTGTTATTGGTTGCCCTTTATATGTATGTTCCTGTTTATATCTTTCTATTATGTTAGCAATAATTAACGGATCTGGACGAAGCATAACAAAAAGAACTAGACCCGCCAGTATAAATGCTGCTGCCGATAGTATGAACGGACCTGCAAGTTTAGGAACTCCAATTGAATGCGCAAAACTACCCATTACTCCTACTAAATTTGGTCCTGCAACTGCACCGAAAGTCGTCATTACCATCGTAATACTAACAGCCGTTGCTCTCTGCTTCTTATCTGCTAAATCTGTACCTGCATAACGAGCTTGTAGATTCGTGGCTGTACCGGCACCATATATGAGTAAAGAAATAAGTAAAAGAATAATGCTATTCGTTAAAGCTGCCATTACAACACCAATTGCTCCAAATCCACCTACTATAAACCCTGTTGCAAGACCTATCCGGCGTCCATATCGTTGCGAAAGCTTCCCTACTATGAAAGCTGCTAATGCTGATCCCAATGTAAACATAGCAGTTGGTAATCCTGCAAATGCATCTGTTCCAAGCATTTGCTGCGCAAGAAGTGCTCCCACTGTAATACCAGCAGCTAGTCCTGCACCGCCAAACATTTGTGAAATGCTGACGATTATTAACGTTCGTTTGTATAGTTTTTGTTGCTCTTCTTCTGTGTACACATGATTATCTATTAAAGCCCCTGCCTTATCTAGCAATTCCCCATCCTCCTTTTAAAATTAATCCCTCTTGTTAATGTACTATGTATAACGTTACATATTCAATGGCATTTTCCATTCATCCCTTTCATTCTAAAAAACTTTCTAATCATACTCGACTTATCCCATGCTATATTAAAAATACTACTATTCACAATATGCAAGGAGAAAACAATGAAAAAACAGGCTAATAGCAGCCTGTTTCCCTTTACACTTCTTCTACTATCCTTCCCCTGCTCTTTTTACTCAAAGCTCTTCCTTCCCAAAACAACAAACTTACGAAAGCACAAATTAAAATAATTGGCACACTTGCTTTATATAAATCTGTAAAACTCATTGCCATCTGATTCTTGGCATAATGATTCACATCATTCGAAAATGTGAGTACCTCTTTCTTTATACTTTCCTCTTGTTTTTCAACTTCTTTTGTTACTTGCCTCATAACTTCTTCTCTTTTTACATCCCTATATTCTACTGGAACTTTTCTTAATATTTCATCCGTCTTGTCGCGAATCAATTCTTCCTTTTTCTCTTTACTTAATCCCATTGTCATTGCATTTTGTTTCTTATTTATATTCGACTCTAAACTTTGATTCTCTATTTTTTCTTTAGTCATTTGTAAAATTTCAGTTTGCTCAGTACTATTCACATGAATATTCCGCACCTTTTCTTCTGCATAATGATATACTTTTTCTTTATTTATAGTTAAATTATGAGTTAAGTTAGAGACAAATATTGCGACCGCCAATACAATTCCAACCTGTCGTAACATTGATACAACACTTTGAGAAGCAGTTAATAATTCTCCTTCAAACGAAGACGCACTTAAAACTGTAATTGGCCCCACTACTAAGCCATATCCGACACCTAATATCATACATGGAATAATAATTTCTATATTTATTGAATGAACATCAATCATTTGCAACCAATAGTAGGATAGCCCCATAACAAGAAACCCTGACAAAATAATAGTTACTTTTCCGAGTTTTTTAATTAAAGTTGCTGCAACTGGTGAGACAAAAAATATCATCGCTGAAATAGGTGTCACTAAAAAAGCCGCTTCAATTTCCGTTCGACCTTGTAGTTTCGTCAAGAACGTTGGAAGCAATACAGTAACTCCAATTAAAAATAAATTACTCAATATAACAACGATTGACGCTCCGACAAACATTCGATCTTGAAATAACTTTAAATTCACCATTGGGTTATGAATCTTTCGTTCTACTAAAATAAATAGAATAAGAGAAATAGTGCTAATTGCATAACAATACAAAGCAATATTACTTTGCCATCCCCATGTATTACCTTTTACTAATATGAGAGTAAATGAAAAAATTGCTGTGCTACTTAATAGTAGTCCTATCCAATCTATTTTTGAGATAATACGTTCTTCATTTTTTATTTGTAGCATGATGCAACATAACACGATTCCTATTATACAAACCGGAACATTAACGAAGAACACCCATCTCCATCCTAAATTTTGCGTAATAATTCCACCTATTACTGGCCCCATAGCAGCTGACAATCCTTGTGTTACTCCTAAAATTGCAAGCGCAACATGCCTTTTAGCTAACGGCATAGCTGATACACCAATTACCATACTTGTTGGAAATAAAATTGCTGCCCCAATACTTTGTATAAAACGAGAAAAAATAAGAAAATCACCTGTATTAGCAAAAGCACAAAGTACCGATCCACCACCAAAAATCACCAGACCAAAAATATACATCTTTGCTTTTCCAAAGATATCAGCTATCCGCCCTAACGGAATGGCAAGCACTGCAATCGTCATTGTATAAACATTTAATACCCAGGACATCTTTTCTAATGAAGTATTTACACTCGATTGTATTGCTGGTAAAGCTATATTCATAATTGTCGTATCAATCATACAAAGAAAGATACCTAAACACATTAAAAAGACAATCTTAATACCCTTTGATTGCTCCATCTTTATATACCCCTTTATTTATTGTGAATGCGTTTTTCATTCTTCTGTTTTATTGTTTTCTTTCGCCTCTAACTCTTCTAATTTTCTCTTCAAAGTCTCCACTTGTGCACTATACGATGCAATACCTACATCTAGTGAAATTTCTTCAACGAAAGTAATACCTACTCTCCACTTTTCATATTTCAATCGAAGATCTGCAATGTACGCTTCTTTTCTTTCAATTTCATCTTTAATCCATTTTTTTATTTTCACATCATCACTATAGTTGCCAAAATACATTCTCATTAAAAAATCCGAACGTAAAACATCCTTCTCTATAGGCGTCTGCATGTATTGATAAAACTCTTCACGTCCTTCATCCGTAATAAAGTACATTTTCTTATTCGGCTTCCCCTCTTGCATGACAACCTCTTTTTTTATTTTCCCTTCATTCTCCAATTGTCGTAACGTTGGATAAATCATTCCAAAACTTCCATCAAAAAAATGAGTAAATACGTCTTCAAACACAATTTTAATATCGTAACCAGACAATTCCTTTTCCATTAATAAACCTAAAACAACATCTCTTCCCTTCAAAGTAAAACCCCCACATAGTATATAATCAATAATCATATTAACATTGTTAATATGATTATTGATTATATACCTTATTCTGTTAATTGTAAAATGTTTCTAAATAAAAAAGCCCCATAATTTGGTTTCACCAATTCACAGGACCATTTTCTTTTTTACTCTTTAACACCTACATCTTGCAAAACTTCAATATCCTCTTTCATTTCATAATAATAAGAAGGCAATTCTATACCATGTTCTAAGAAATAATCCTCAATGAATGAAATAATGATTTTTAACGTTTTCACACGGGCATACAATTTATCGTTACTTTCAATAATATGCCACTTCGCATTTGGCTTACTTGTTTTTTCAAACATGTCTTCCATTGCTTCAACATACTCATCCCATTTTTCACGATTACGCCAATCTTCGTCTGTAATTTTCCATCTTTTCAAAGGATTTTTCTCTCTATCTTTAAATCTCTTTAACTGTTCCTCTTTACTTATATGGTAGAAGAACTTCCCTATTATGTAATGGTCATCTGTTAGTAGTTTTTCAAAATCATTAATCTCATCATATGCTCTCATCCACTCTTCCTTTGTAGCAAATCCTTCAACACGCTCAACTAACACACGACCGTACCATGAGCGATCAAAAATGGTGATTTGCCCGTACTGTGGAATTTTGCGCCAGAAACGTTGCAAATAATGGTAACGTTTTTCATGAGGTACAGGCGCTCCAATTGGATTTACTTGGAACCCACGCGGGTCAAGATGTTCCGTCACCCGCTTAATTGCCCCACCTTTACCAGCCGCATCCCATCCTTCCATAACAAGCATAACCGCGATTTTTTCTTCTTTCAAAATTTGCTGTAATGTTAATAAGCGCCTTTGATATTTTTCGAGTTTCTTGTTGTACTTAGATTTTGATTCAATTTTTTTCGTTAAGTCTACTTTAGCAAGATGTCCATTTTCCATAAAACAAATCCCCCTTGTTGTATGACAATGTTATTTTAACATATTTTTGGTAATTTTTTCATATCCTAAAAAAACTGTGTAGAAACATCTCTACACAGCTTCCTTCTCTAATTTCACATATATAAGCACATTTAACTACATTAAAATAAATAATTTATACTGAACTCTTAGTATATTCTTTTTATTAAAACGTAAAAATAGCCCTTTTAAAAAGGGCAGCAATCTAAGTATAGAAAAACAAATTTATTCTTTCTTACTACATACGTAATTATGCCGGCTATAAGAGTATTGAATAAGATATTGATTCACTACTCTTATAGCAAATTTACATTATATGGTATATTTACTCGTAAAAAGAAGATAATAACAAGTAAATCCATTAAAGAATGGGAGCACTCAAAAAATGAAACGAAAAATATTAACTCTCTTTACACTTTTATGCTTAGCACTACCAATACAAGCTAGTGCTTACACATTTCAGTCACTACCGATTGCGTCAAAGTCTAAACAATGGTATGTCGAAATCGATAAATCTCATAACTCAAACAAGCAAGCAATCCAGCCAAAGCAAGGTGTATTTGATACGTATAGTTTACTCGTAAAAAACATCGGTCATGATGTATCAAACGTATCTGTGGAAATACTTGATAACAACCCTACCTCTAAAGCTACCTTTAAACCTACTACACCTAATGAAAATATTTCTAAAAGTCATACAAGCTTTGACTACATGGTATTCCCATTAGACTTTAATAGTCATAATTTTAAAGTTGTGATCACTTGGGAAGAAAAGAATTTCTCTTATAACGGCCATCCGGTAAATGAAGGTAAAAAAATGAAAGAAACATTTGTATTTAATGAAGACTAAGTCCTAATTTCTTTAGGGCTTATTCTTCATTTTTGAAACCTGCTTGTATCGCTTCCGTCACTTCTTTTGTGATTTCTAATTTTGTTGCTTCCATACTAATCTTTTTGTGCCAAATATGTATGGACGGTTTTTCATTACAAAGATGTTTTATTAATACTAATTGATTATATGCTAAGTTATTTTCTATTTTGGTAGCGATATAGACTGTAAAATTTTTCGCTTCAAAGACCTTTTCTTCCAAAATATATTTACTCTCTAATTGCCTTGTTACTATATCTTTCAAGTTTTCTATAGTCATGCATATCGCCCTCTTTTCCCATATAATCAATTAAATCGACGAATACTCGGTACAGACAATGCGATTCCAATTGTTAAAATTACTAAACTAGCTAGTGTTATAATAGTTATCTCGCCACCTATGACAGTAGCTAACCAGCCTACAACTACGTATCCTAATGGCAATAAAGCAAAAGAACCCAACATATCAAGGCTTGCCACTCTTCCGAATGCTTCTTCTGGTACAAGCTCCTGTAAACTCGTTTCCCAAATGAGTCCAAATATCATCATGCCAAATCCTTCAATTGCCATTAAGAATATTAAAGCGGGTGCCCAAGAAATGAATGGCATAATTAATAAAGCAATGCCACTCATTAAAACACCTCCATAAGCCAGTAATCCTCTTTTATGCCACAGCTCTTTCCCACCAAATATTAATGCGGCAATTACAGCCCCACCACCAGAAAAGGCCATGCCAAGTCCATACACGTAAGCTTCAAAATGATGATGAACATTAAATAACCATGGAATTAATACGACGATAATGCCGGCATAACAAATATTTATAAAAGAAAAAACTAAAATTGTAATCCACAGCCACGGATGACTTTTTAAAACTAAAACACCTTCCATAAACTCTTGTTTGTAATTAAGCTTACTCTTTTCAATGGGTTTTACTTTTTTAAACTTAATTTCTTTTAAAAATAATAAACATAAAAATGATAATAAGTAGGTTGCTGCATCTAGTCCGAAACCTATCCCTGCAGATGCAACCGATACGATTAACCCACCAAGTGCTGGCCCAATTAATCGTATACCTTGATTACTCATTTGAGTGAGTGCGTTAGCTGCATTACGAATTTCAGGGACGAATACTTTCGCCCTTACAGCAGAATATGCTGGTTGGAATATCCCTTCCATAAGCCCGTATATGGCAACGAGAATATATAAAATCGTAATTGTTAATAAATCCATAAATATAAGCGATGCAAGTAATAGCATTAATATACAGCGGATTATATCCGTAAATAACATTAACCTAACCCGATCAATTCGGTCTACAATTAAACCCGCAAACGGTAAAGCAAGAATATTAGGTAGCATGTACATTGCCATCGTCATCCCCATTACAACTGTTAAACCAGTTAATGAATACACAACAACTGGAAGTATGACCATAGTTATCGAACTACCTAAGGCCGAGAGTAATTGTCCAATCCATAAAAACTTAAAGTGCGTTGATACTTTAACTGGTAATAATAATTTTCCAATATAACCTAAACTTTTCTCCTTTTGTATTTCCCCTTGCATGTCTCTCCCCTCTTTTCAAATGACTATAGAATACATAATATATGACTGAAAATTTATAATATTATATTTCTAATTATATAAGAAACAATTATGTTATGGTAAAATTATCAAAAAAATACAAAGGAGAATACATCATTATGCCTCTAAATTCACATAACATCGAACACCAGATCTATACAATGTGTATGATCCAGCGCAACAATGAAGTTTTACTCATAAAACGCCCCAACCATCGAGGTTTCCCTGGCTACATCGCTCCTGGCGGCAAAGTAGATTTCCCCGAAAGTATCGTTCAAGCCGCTATAAGGGAAGTAAAAGAAGAAACCGGATTACTTGTTTCGGATTTAATTTTTAAGGGATTAGATGAATATGTAAATCCGAAAGGGAATGTTCGGTACATGGTATTCAACTACTGGACAGACTCATTTGAAGGTGAATTTCTTTTGAACCCTCCTGAGGGCGAATTATTATGGATACCAATTGATACAGCACTAAAGCTTCCTATGCAAGATTGGTTTAAAGAAAGATTCCCATTATTTTTTGAAACAGGCACTTTTGAAATTCAACGTGTTTGGGATAATGAGCTAGATAAACAAGTTGCTATAACAATTACACATACGTAAAAAAGCTTGGAATTTTTCCAAGCTTTTCTTACTTCTCCTCTACTTTCTTAATCCTATAATCAATTTCTAAAAACTCAACTCCAAATATCCACATTCTATGATTAGCTTCTAGTATATGATCCGTGCGCTCTTTTATAATAAAAGTCTCTGCTAATGGTAAACGGATTGTTAAGAACCGAGTATGTAAATAAATCCCCTCATCTCCCTGACCATTTTCTCTTAACTTACTAGTAATGATTAAATCATGACTATCATTATATAGTTTCAAAATACCAGTCATATTCGAATAAGGTAAAGGTAAGGCGATATTCATATATGTCTCATTCTTATTTGTATGCTTTGAATAAAGAGCTACAAAAATAGATTCACCTGCTTCATTTTTCCTTATCCAAGCCCTTACATTCTCTCTTCCATCTTTCTCATCTATTACACTAATGATAGAGCCATGCATCGTTTCCCAATTGCCGCCCATCCCTAAATGTATTTGTTCTACACGCTTACTCATTTTCTCATAGCAAAGTGCTAACGGACGGAACCAACGAGTCCATTTAATATTCGATTGCAATTCATACTCTGCTGTATTTTCATAAAAATGAATCATACTTAAAGGAACCTTCGTCACATCAAATGCCTCACTATGAAAGTCATTTACTTTATCGACTAAACCGTTGTATTCCTTACTGTCTACTAAATTGCTGCTATATAAATAAGCCTCACCAATTGCCACATTTCCTCTTAACTTACTCATTGGTTTCCCATAGTATTTATAATTCGGAACACTCTTTTCAATCACCCAGCCGATAAATGCCGGTAAAGCTACTCCAATTCCGTTGACAACACCATGAATCCAAACCATTTGAGCAATTGTAATCGTCATTACATACTTCAAATTTCCATATGAATATATAAGTGAGAACATAATTGTAACCATGAGTGTACTAGACGAAACGATTAGAAGAATCTTTGCACTGATAGCATTAAATTTTGCTCTCCAAACGTAAAATCCATACCCATAAATTGCACATAAATATAGGAACACTGCAAAAAATTCAAATATTCTTGAGTATGTAATTCCTATTGCAACTGTCATAGGTGAAATCATGATGATAAACATAATAGCATCATACACTTTACTTCTCTTTTCTCTTTTTCTCCCTATTAAACCAGCTGATAATGGCAATAGAAACGCCGAATAATGAAAATGTGCAGCTGTGAGTAAAACAATGTCAGAGCTAAAATGCATAATTGAAAGTTTTGCTACTGAAGCAGAAAACCAAAAACCACCTAAAAACAAATAAATAAACGCACTATCTATGGCGATCTCTTCTAACGGCTTCCATCCTCTTTCTAGCAATCTACTTACACCAAATAACGCAACAATTCCTGTATATACAAACCAAACTAGCGCAAATAAATAGTGATTTGTGACGAAAGCTAGCATTGCACAAATTGCTGCGATTGGATATAAAAATGATACGAATTTATAAAATAATAATTGCGATCCATCTCTTTTTCTTTTATCAATAATACAAAATGACATTGGTATAAATAATAAAACAGATAATAATATAATTGCTTCAACAGGATTTATATTCGACCACTCACATATTAGAAAAACAACATAACAAGCAAGCCCAAATATTATATTTTTCATATCGTTTATTCCCTTTCCACAAATGTTCCCTTATATGAAAAAAGCGAACCAATTAACGGGTTTCGTACTTGTACATGAATTCGAAAACACTGAAGTGTTTCATCATAACTTTCAACAATTTTTACCTCACCATACAAAAATTTTGGTAACGGCATTTTTCTTCCAAACATATAAAACCATTGTTTCTTTGAAGAAATATGCATTGCCCCTAACTCATCGATATGAAAATGCAGTGTAGAAACGAGTAAATGTGGTTCACCAAAATAATCTACAATTTCATTTTCGTTTTCATCAAACTGCATAACTGCATTAAAATATCTTTTCTTATTATGAAAATAAAAAGTACGGTTCCACCTTACTAATTCTTGTCCATATTCATCTCGCTCAGCTATGTTTTGTATCGTAAATGGAATTTCCTCTCCTCGTTCCGAGAAAAACATTCGAAACTTCGATGCAATTTTCAATATAAATTTCACGAAAAAAGAGCCACCGTAAATTTCATCCATCTTTCCTTCCCCTGTAAAACTATTCTCTTCTGTAATCGCATAACGCTTCTGCAATTCAGGATGAAGATTTTTATAGGTATCCCCTAATAATCGTTCATACATATTAGCCATATACTTATCCCTTTCTCGCCCTCTTGCAATTTTTCGCGCTTGGTAAATCGAAACTATTTATATAACCGACAATTGATAACCCCATTAAAAGAACATTTAATGTAATCGGATTAAACGGTCCTGTAAAGCTTGCGATATTCGTAAATCCTGCCGCTAACGTTAAAACTAGTAATACAATAATATGCAGTATAAATAATTTTCGTTTTGTTAGTGGCAACAGCCATACGACACCGAAAATTATTTCTAACCCCCCAATTATTTTAAGTATACATACACTACTTTCATTTGAACCGATTAATAAAGAAAGCATCTTTACTTCTTCTGAATGAGTAAACAGTAGTTTTGGCACTATCCCTTGATATATCCATACAAAAGCAAATAAAGAACATACGAGCCAATACGTCATTGTTCTTCTAATTAGCAACCTAGGATGAAGCCCCTTTTCTAACCATAATTTTAAAGCATCAAAACTCCAAGCAGTCGCAGAGCCTAATAAAGGCCGAAAAATATAGAAATCTATTACATTCCCTACACGACCAAACCTCGTATCATAATCATATTGCGTCTCAAAATGAATGTGTTCTTTACGGGGTGTATACTTCCAATAACCACGCCCTATTTGAATAAGAGATAATGTATTATCCGTCCAAAATTTCAAAGAAGAAATCCGTTCTCCTGTTTCTTTTCTTATCTCACCTATCGATTCACCTTCTCCAGCTATTTCAAGTCCAAATCCGATTTTTGTTTTATATAAAAACTTCTGTGGTTCTCCTTCTTTTTTCTCTAAATACGAAATTTCAGTAAAGCGAGCATCCCATTCTGTATGTATGTGTGGTTCTTGCGTGTATTCCCATAATTTCTCCATTGTTGTGTTCATTTCTGCCGAAACATAAATAGGCTTTTTCCCCTTCATTCTTCCCCCTCCAATGCACTATAAGTTTAATGTACATGCATTGAATTTATTTTGCTACATTTTTCACAAACTTTCTAAGGAAAAGAAAGAATTTTTAAAATATATATAAAACACTTGATTCCCCGAAAAATTTAAATTATTATAAAACAAATGTTACCAACAACTTCATAAATCAAACACTCTCGCCTAAAACGTGAGATAGAGGTTGCGATACTTATGAGTATTCTAATGGAGACACAGAGATGTCTATGAACTTAGATGAAAGGAAGTATTGCCGAAATTGATAAATTTCTCTGCATTTATCAATTGGGGCTGTTTTCGAATAGAAACAGAACTGTCATATGTACAGACGTGTACGTATGAAGAGCTATCTACAAAAAAGAGATATCATTTTTTATGATATTCCTTTTTTGGCGGTTTTTTTATTAGCTCCGTTTTCTGTTTCCCTTTTCCTGTAACAGCACCATCCTCACTTATTTGAGATGGTGTTTTTTGTTTGTCTTTCTGGTAACTACAGGAGTATTGGGATTTATATATTTCCTAATCTATTCTTAAAAATAGACGAAAGAAGGAATCTGTAATGGAAACAATTGTTCAAAAATTCGGTGGCACTTCTGTCGGAAGCGTCGAACGCATTCAACATGTAGCAAATTTAATTATTGAAGAATATGAACGAGGTCATAGCATTGTCTCTGTCGTTTCAGCAATGGGAAAAAGCACAGATGAACTTGTCGCACTCGCTAACGCTATCACAGAAAATCCAAGTAAACGTGAAATGGATATGCTTCTATCTACAGGAGAACAAGTAACTATTTCATTATTAACAATGGCACTGCAAGCAAAAGGCTATCATGCAATTTCATTAACAGGGTGGCAAGCAGGTATTACGACAGAATCTGTACATAGTAGTGCACGGATTACTGACATTCATACAGATCGTATTCAATCTTATCTTGCTGAAGGTACGATTGTTATCGTAGCTGGTTTCCAAGGTATAAGTGTAGAAAATGAAATTACAACGCTTGGCCGTGGTGGCTCTGATACGACTGCTGTCGCATTAGCTGCTGCACTTAAAGCAAAAAAATGTGATATTTATACGGATGTGACAGGTGTATATACGACGGACCCACGAGTTGTAAAAGATGCTTACAAATTAGACGAAATTTCTTATGACGAAATGTTAGAGCTTGCTAATCTCGGTGCTGGCGTATTACACCCGCGCGCTGTTGAGTTTGCTAAAAATCATAATGTAGTTTTAGAAGTTCGCTCAAGTATGGAACAAGAAAACGGAACAATTGTAAAAGGAGAATGTAACATGGAACAACAATCAATCGTTAAAGGTATTGCATTTGAGGATAACATTACACGTGTCACAATTAAAGGATTAGAACAAGGCTCCCTTTCAACAGTTTTCTCTACATTAGCAGCAGCACACATTAATGTAGATATCATCATTCAAAGTATTACAAATGAAGGAACTGTACACCTCTCCTTCTCCATTCATTCGAATGATTTAAGAGAAACTTTAGAAGTTTTGGAACAAAATCAAGAAACTCTTCACTATGAATCTGTAGAACATGAAAATCACTTAGCAAAAGTATCAATCGTAGGATCTGGCATGGTATCTAACCCAGGTGTCGCTGC
Organism: Bacillus sp. JAS24-2; assembly: GCF_008274905.1. Taxonomy (NCBI): domain Bacteria; kingdom Bacillati; phylum Bacillota; class Bacilli; order Caryophanales; family Bacillaceae; genus Bacillus; species Bacillus sp. JAS24-2. The sequence goes on along the minus strand of NZ_CP031068.1, from coordinate 1,649,400 downwards.
AAATATGTTCACTACTTTAAAAGAAGAAGATATTCATATTAAAATGGTAAGTACATCAGAAATTAAAGTGTCTGTCGTTATTGACCGCCTTCATTTAGTAACAGGCGTTGAGGCGCTGCATCAATCATTTATGGCGAAAATTGAGCCTTTAGTGCAAATGAGCTAATCTGATATATTTAGTAATGCTAAAAAAATCATATTAATGTATTACCTTCCTATTAAATAAAAAGCTGTTCGTTAACACGATGCTATATGACATATTAAAAAACACCTTGTCACATTTTCCTATACTGTGACAAGGTGTTTTTGACTGAAAGGAATTTGTAACTACTTAGTAGTATAATTATGAGGATAATTAAATAATAGACTTTTATACATAAGGAGATAAGACTATGGCAAAAAACAAATTACTACGAATGGACAATGTCAGCATCGTTGTAGAATCCCTTGATAACACAATCTCTTTCTTTGAGGAGATTGGCTTGAATCTCGAAGGTCGAGCCAATGTCGAAGGTGAATGGGCTGGTCGCGTAACTGGACTCGGTTCTCAGTGCGTAGAGATCGCTATGATGGTCACTCCAGATGGCCACAGCCGAATTGAACTTTCGCGATTTCTCACCCCACCTACTATATCAGATCACCGAAATGCTCCTGTAAACGCCCTCGGTTATCTACGCGTCATGTTCACCGTTGAAGACATTGACGAAATGGTATCGAGACTCACTAAGCATGGTGCAGAGCTCGTTGGTGAAGTAGTTCAGTATGAGAACTCGTATCGTCTCTGCTACATTCGTGGAGTCGAAGGAATTTTAATCGGTTTAGCGGAAGAACTCGGTAATAAATAAGTAATGTTTTATAAAAAAGAGGGAATAGCTCTATATTTAAGCTATTCCCTCACTTCTATTAAAACAGATGAATGTTTTCTTTTTTACAAGCTGCACGTAAATCGTCAGGCCATACAGAAGATTGAACTTCACCGATATGTGCTTTACGTAAGAAGTACATGCACATTCTTGATTGTCCAATACCACCGCCGATTGTTAATGGTAGTACGTCTTCTAGTATACCTTTATGGAAATCATACTCACGTTTGAAGTCTTCACCAGTTTTCGTTAACTGCTCATCAAGTGATTTACTATCAACACGAATTCCCATTGATGATAATTCAAATGAAGATTGTAGTACTGGGTGCCAGAATAAAATGTCACCGTTTAATTTCCAATCGTCATAATCAGCTGCGCGTCCGTCGTGCTTTTCACCTGAACGAAGTGCATCACCAATTCCGATAATGAAGACTGCACCATGTTCTTTCGCAATTGCATGTTCACGATCTTTCGGTGTTAATTCTGGATATTTATCTTCTAATTCTTGAGAAGTAACGAAAACAATTTCTTCCGGTAAATACTTTCCAAGGAACGGATATTTTTCAAATAAGTGACCTTCTAAATCTTTGAATATTCCATAAATTGTTTGTACTGTTTTTTGTAAGTAATCGACAGTACGCCATTCTTTTTGAACGATTTTTTCCCAATCCCATTGGTCAACGTAAATGGAATGCGTTGCATCAAGTTCTTCATCACGACGAATCGCGTTCATGTTTGTATATAAACCTTCACCAGCTTCATATCCATATTCATGTAATGCAAATCGTTTCCATTTCGCTAGTGAATGAACAATTTCTAATTCTTCTCCTGAATGTAACATATCAAATTCAATTGGACGTTCTACACCGTTTAGGTGATCGTTTAATCCTGATTTTTTCGTTACGAATAATGGTGCAGATACGCGGAATAGTTCAAGGCGTTTTGCTAATTGGTCCTCGAAAAATGTTTTAACTTCCTTAATTGCAATTTGAGTCTCTCTTACTGTCATTAATGATTGATACATGGTGGTTTCCTCCTAAAATGTTTGGATGTTGTGAAAAGAAGCCAACAAAAAAAGCCCTTCTTTCCCAAAAAACTGGGACGAAAGGCTTTGGTTCCGCGGTACCACCCAAATTAGCAACAGAGGTTGCTCACTTATACAATACGGAGATGAAATATCTCGATACTGTTCTTCTTGTAACGGCGAAGTTCCCGGCTAAGTCTACTTTCCTATAAAGGATTTCGGTTAGCAACTCCAGGAGGTTCTTCATAATAGGCTTCGTATCAGGCTCACACCACCCCTGACTCGCTTAAACTACGTCCTACTACTACTCGTCCTTTCATAGTCGTTTTGTTGTCACATCTCTGAAACATTTTATTAATGATTATTCTATACAAAAAATAAAGAAAGTCAACAAAAAGTTTTAAAATATTTTTCAATTCTTTATTTTACGGCTTTATTGATTGTTGTTAATTTAACATCTTTACTTTTTCTGCCTCGTCAATCCAAAAAATGTTTCACTGACCGAAACTAACGTATACACAATAATTAATGTGATCGTTCGGAATATAGAATCCGCAGTATTTCTTATTATTTTCATTTTCTTTATAATTCCTTTCAGTTTACTTGCAATTTCATGATATACTATAGCATTCAAGCAGTTTATTTTTACTTAAAGCAATCATAGTCATTTATAAAGAGTATTTTCTAAATCATTGACTATTATCAAATAAGATTTTTATATAACGGAGTGATCATATGAGTAAAACGAAAGCAAAACCGAAAAAAGGTGTAGGACAAGGTACAGGAAGTAAAGGATGGAACCGTTGGCAATCAAGTGCAAAGAAAAAGGCAGCTGCCAAACCATACAAAAGTAAAGGTACAAAGAAGTAATTTAAATAACATTTGATTTCTTTACTTTGTACAAAACAAAATATAATTATTACAACAAAAAAGCTATGCCCTCATAAATTTGAAGGCATAGCTTTTTTATATTAAATCATTAAAATATCTCGAATTTCTTCCTCTGTGATTGAGGACAATTTCCCTTCTCCCGGCTCAATCACTTCAGCGATTAAATTTTTCTTACTTTCTTGCAGTTCATGCATTTTCTCCTCAATTGTTCCCTGAGCTACTAGCTTTATAACTTGCACTGTATTTTTTTGTCCCATTCGATACGCTCTATCGGCCGCTTGTTGTTCAACAGCTGGATTCCACCATAAATCGTATAATATTACTGTATCTGCACCAGTTAAATTAAGTCCGGTACCACCAGCTTTTAAAGAAATGAGAAATAGATCTCCTTCTCCTTCGTTAAACCGATCGCACAGCTCTACACGTTCCTGTGCTGGTGTACTCCCGTCTAAATAAAAGTATGGAATTGCTTGTCGATTTAACTCACGACCAATAATGGAAAGCATCTTCGTAAATTGAGAAAAAATTAATATTCTCTTCCCTGTACTTCTACATTCCTCTAAAATCTCTAACAGTTGTTCAAATTTAGCTGAACTTCCTTTGTAATCATCAACAAATAAAGCAGGATGACAACAAATTTGTCGCAATCTCGTTAAACCAGCTAAAATTCTAATTTTATTTTTACGTAACGTATCTTTGTCTAAATGCTTTAACGTTTCTTCCCTTAGCTTCGCTAAATAAGCAGCATAGAGACTCTTTTGATCGGGTAATAACTCCGATGATTGTAAGTGCTCTATTTTATCTGGCAACTCATTTAATACGTCCCCTTTTAATCGTCTTAATACGAATGGTTTCACTCGCTTCGCTATATCTTCACGCCTTAAATCACCGAACTCTTTTCTTCCTGGTAATAATTCTGGGAAGACGACATGGAAGATAGACCATAGCTCTTCTAATGAATTTTCTACAGGTGTACCCGTTAGCCCAAAACGGTATTCAGCTTGAATTGTTTTCACAGCTCTTGCCGTTTGCGTTGTAGGGTTTTTAAACGCCTGCGCTTCATCAAGGAATAGTGTATGAAATGGTCTTGCATATAATCTTATATCTCTTCTCAGTAATGGATATGACGTAATTACGACATCAAATTCCGTTATATCTTTCAAAATTTTCCGGCGCTCTGCTTGGTTTCCATCTGCAATAACTGCTCTAATATGCGGGGCGAATTTTTTCAATTCACTAAACCAATTATAAACAAGAGATGATGGTGAAACGACTAATATAGGTAGTTTCTTTTCTCGAATCTCAGGCAAAACAGAATCTATAAAAGCAATGCTTTGCAACGTTTTTCCAAGTCCCATATCATCTGCTAAAATACCGCCAAAACGGTAATGAGCAAGTGTTTTCATCCATTCGAACCCATATACTTGATACTTTCTCATTTCTGCATTTAAAGTATTTGGCACAGCAAACTTTAATTTTTTCGGGTTTTGAATGTTTTCTACTAACTCTTGAACAGAATCATCTAAACTTAAAACATTGCCTTCATGAAGTCCGTTCATCCATTTTACACTCCGAATAAGTGGAACATTTACCTCTTCTCCATGTAAAAATTCTTTCCGAATACCTGATTCTTTTATAAACTGATTAATTTCATTAAACTCTTTACTCTCTAGCGATAAAAACGAACCGTTCGCCAATCGATAATATTTACGTTTCTCTTCAAGGGCCGCTAATACACCTTTAATTTCTGCTTCTGGTATTCCTTTTATATCAAAACGAAATGACAACCAATCAATTCTTTCTTTTCTTCTCACTGTAATAAGAGGAACTGCATCCCCTTTACTAATTCGCAATTTGATTGCTGTCGTCGCATAAATATCAACTAAACCTTTTAATGTTGGCACGACGTGATATAAAAAGTTATACTCAGCTTCTTCATTATGCATAAAGTAACCGCCTTCTGTTTTTGCAAAGGCACTTTCACTCATAATGTCTAAAATCTCTTTTTCCTTTTTCTCATCACGATTAAAAACAGACGGCTGTCCATCCTCTTCTAGCGGATTAATCATGACGTTCCCATAGTGAAATTCAAGACCTGCTAATAAGCGACTTTTCACGCGGTCTAAATACAATTTCGCTTTTAGCGAAGGTGTTTCAACACGATCCGATATTACTTCATCAATGTGTACAGTTCCGAGCTTCATTAATCCTGGTACAACTTTCGCGACGAAATGTTCCATCTTACTTTCTGGAATATAAAACTGATTACTATTTGAGCGACTCATCATCTTTTGTAATTCAATAAGTCGCATACAATCTTCAATGTGTAAGTGATATAATTTCCCATCGTAAAGTGCATTGTTATACATATCCATAACTTGTACACGATTTAGACCATCTATATGAAGTGTAAATCCGCCATTATTTCCCTTCGTAAATTCAAAGTGTAACGGCAACAAACCTTTTGAAACTTGTAATCCCTGAAACAGTTGTTCATTTTGTTTCAGCTGTACATATTCAACTTTAGAAAGTGAAGAGAGCATATCCTTCCACGAAGCTGGCGGTATAAATATCATACTTTCATCTTGTTTCGCATGTACTTCTAGCGTATCTTCATACATTTTTTCATTATGATACATTTTAATGAGCTGCTGAATAATTGCATCCGTTTCTTGTTTAAAACTATGTACATCTGGTGTATATGTAAATTCATTTGAACAATGAAAAAATTCCCTTTTCTCCACCTTAGAAAGAAATTCTCTAATATGATTTATGAAATACACTTTGGCAAGTTTCAATTGAATTCCAAGAAGAGCCCCACCACTTCTCGTAGCTACTGGTGTACATATAAACTCAATATCTAATATTTCACGTGTATCAAAACGGTGTTGTTTACTTTTTGGCCTCAGTGGTTTGTCTGCAAACAGCTGAAACATACCACTTGTCAATTGATCATTTCTGCTACTAGTGGAGCTCATTCCACCTGTTTGTTGATTATAGTTTATTTGTATTAATACTGCTGCAACATGTTGACAGTACGTTTGAAAAGACGCTAATGAAGGACAACTACATTTTGCAACAACATCACCCTTTTTGGCTTTTGCTACTGTAACATGGAAATCCTCGTTCCCTTTTACTGTCGCCTCACAAATTTCTTTATTTTCATCGTACTGATCTATTATCACTTTATTTGATTTATAATAGGCTTCACCTCTTTTATATGAGGTCTCTCCGCACACTTCTTTAATAATCGATTTATTCAATGTGAAACTCATCGCTTTGACACTTCCTTAATATAAAACCATTTTCTCTTACTTAACATTTTACATGCTCCACGAGAAAATATAAAATGTTGATTTAACAAAAGAAGATGCTTATTTATAAGCATCTTCTTCACTCTATCTCCATCAACCTCTTCGCCTCAAAATACAATACTTGAATAAACTTCTTCGTATTAATTCGCGTATGACCAGAAGATGCGAGTTCATCTTTCGTCATTTCTGTCATCCGTTTTCTAACTACGGTAAAATCGAAAAATTTTGGAGCATAGCTTTCAAATTTTGGATTTGAAAAGTCTGTTAATCCTAAAGAAGCCAAATGATTTAACGACTGATAAATAGCTCGACGTACTCTTTGTTCAGACGCTTTTTTCTCTTTATCAATATCCGCCTCTAAAGCTAAATCCCCTAATTTTCTTATCGTAATATGATGGAAAATTTCTTTTAACGCAGGAAAGCCAAACTCAAATGTCTGTGCCTTTTCTTGACCATATAAATATTCCAGCATACTAAGTAAATCTTTACTTCCATTCTCTCCCGCAATACCGAGTTCTGATAGTAAAAAGCGCCCTAAATCCCCTATCTTTTTTCCTTCTTGCACTGGTTCAGTACGCAATTGCGGTTTTTCCCACTGAAACACGTTATTCAATGATTTTTGAATATCGTGTATAGAACGCTCCAATCTAATACGCTCCATCACTTTGCGTACAACCGATACAACTTCGATTTTATTTAATGGTTTTGTAATATAATATTCTACACCAAGTGTATATGCCTCACCTATAAGCTGCTTCGATTCCACTTGAGAAATCATAATGATTTTCCCCGTGAAAGTTGACGCAATGTGACGAACTGTTTCAATTCCGTCCCTCATCGGCATCAACAAATCAATAAATAAAATATCTACTTTTTTAAAATTTAGTTGATCCGCCTCAATAAAAGCTCCGTCATCCGCCTCACCAATTACTTCTCCAAGATCTCCATCTTCAATAATTTGCGAAAGCATCGAACGGAAAACTTCATCATCGTCTACGATATAATAAAACAAATCTATTCCCCTTCCCGCTTTAAACTACCCTCCGGTAAACAAACGATAAACTTACATCCTCTTTTATTTTCTCGGCCTTCTAATCTCACTTCTCCGCCTAGCTCTGTTACCATTTCATTTATGTAAGAAAGCCCAATACCAGTTGACGGTGTTCCCGTTTGATCATACTTGGAAGTAAACCCTGGCTTAAATACTAATTTCTTATACTTTTGTGCAATACCAGGTCCATCGTCAATTACTTCAAAAAATATATGTTGATCTCTTTTATATAGCTTAATAATAACGACACCTTTATCTTCAATTGCTTCAACTGCATTTGCAGCGAGGTTATTAAAAATTGATAGAACTGTATACACGTGATATGCAGCATGCTCACCTTCTATATGTTTAGAAAAACGTATATCCTTTTCTAGCATTTCAGCATACTTCTCGTTTATTCTAACAATCATTTCTGCTAACTCATGTCCTTCTACATATTCAGCCACATTTTTATCTAATAACAGTTTAGATAATCCTGCAAATATCCTTTGATTATCCTTTTTTATTTCATGCACTTCCCCCGCTATTTTCAATGCTGTTTTACTACTTGAATCAGCGCTTACTTGTAAATTTCGATATAGTTGATATGCTTCTTGTGTAATTAACTCCGCATTTTGTAACGTCTTTTTCAAATGAACAGATTCCACATATAAATTAGAAAGATGCATTAACATATTTTCATTTTCTTTTCGAACTTGCGATTCTTTTAATTTCGTTTCATATAAATTCATCATATTTAAAAAACCAAGTGCAAAGAAACTACGAAAAATAGCAATAATGATGAGTTTATTTACTTCAGAAATCGTTATTATTGTACCTAGTACTAACATGTGATAAAACGCAAGTTCTGACATACTTGCAACAATTTCAATTGAAATTCCAAGGCATCCAATAATGATTGGTTTCTGATGGAACTTATTTACCCTGCAAAGCGAAAAAAAACTGCCATAAATAAAATAATAGAAGAACACAGGATAACGCAAATAAAATGATTCTGTCATATGAAATGAACCTTGCATGATCCAGTCAAGACATACTCGGAATAAGACTACAGATATACCAACAAGAATACCTGCAACTCCTGCTGGTACTCTTCTTAAAAATAATAATAAAAAGAAGAATAGCGGTGTACCGAAGCTAACTCGAAACGTATCATTAAAGGGATGAAAGTTCAGCTCCCCAGCAATCGGAACAACGACCATTAATATAATTAAAAGGGACATATCTTTCTTCCATAATTGATTCCAATTCAAAGGTGACACTTCCTATACTTTTTTTCAGTAGTAAAAGCGAAAGCCCGCTTATTGTTATAAACGGGCTTTTTTTCTATATTCTAACCTTTTCTACCGCTTTTATTTGGCGATACTCTGGCTTCCACATTGCTTCTTTCACTGCCATCTTGATATCGTTATCACTTAAGTTCACTCTTGCAACACCTTCTGCAACTGCAACTTTAGCTACTTCAATTGCAACCATTTCTGAGATATTACGTAATTCTTCGACCTCTGGTAAAATAGGTGCTCCTGGCTGACTTGTATCTACCATACTTGCAACTGCTTCAGCTGCTGCTGCGAACATTCCATCCGTCATGACGCTTGCTCGTACTACAATTGTTCCAAGACCAAGACCTGGGAAAATCAGTGCATTATTTGATTGTCCAATCACATAAGTTACACCGTTATATGTAACTGGTTCAAATGGACTTCCTGTTGCAACTAACGCTCTTCCTTCTGTCCACTCGATTAAATCTGCTGGTTTTGCTTCAGCAAGTGGCGTCGGATTCGACATTGGTAAAATAATTGGTCTTTCTACGTGAGAAGCCATTTCTTTAATAATCTCTTCTTTAAATGCACCTGCAACAGTAGATGTACCAATTAAAATTGTCGGTTTTACATGTTTCACAACTTCAGCAAGTCCGATCACATCATTTTGCTTCCACCCACTTACTTCTACTTCTTTTCTTGCGTACGGAATTTGGAAATCAAGAAGATCTTCCATATTATCTGTAACTAACCCGTTACGATCAATACACCAGAAACGCTTATATGATTCTTCTTCAGATACGCCTACGCGGACCATCGCATCTCTAACTTGATCTGCGATACCGATTCCAGCCGTACCAGCACCAAATACAACAACGCGGTGTTCACTTAGCGGTACACCAGAAGCTTTCACTGCCGATAATACTGCCGCAAGTGAAACTGCACCTGTACCTTGAATATCATCATTAAACGTACAAACATCATGACGATATTTATCTAAAATTTTTCGTGCGTTACGAGAGCTAAAGTCTTCCCAATGTAAAAGTGCTTTCGGGAATTGTTTGTTTACCGCTTGTACAAACGTATCAATAAATTCATCGTAAGCTTTACCTGTTATACGAGGGTGACGATTTCCAATATAAAATGGATTGTTTAATAGCTCCTCACGGTTTGTACCTACATCTAAAATTACCGGTAATACACGACTAGGATCGATTCCAACTGCAGCAGTGTAAACAGCTAATTTTCCGATTGCGATGTTAATACCACCAACGCCCCAGTCACCAATTCCTAATATGCCTTCTCCATCTGTTACAACGACTAAATCAATGTTCTCAGCTGTTGCACCGATATTCGTGAATGCTTCTTCGATACCTGATGGATCGTTAATTGATAAATAAACACCACGTGGTTTACGATATTCATGACTATATCTTTGAATTGCTACACCGACAGTTGGTGTATATACAATCGGTAACATTTCACGTAAATGATCTGTTAATATACGATAAAATAATACTTCATTTCGATCATGTAACGCAGTTAAGTATACATTCTTTAATAAATCATCCGGCTGAGAACTAAATTGTTCGTATGCTCGGCGTGCCTGTTCTTCTAACGTTAAAACCGCTGGCGGTAATAACCCTTTTAAACCTAACTCTTCTCTTTCATTTTGTGTGAAAGCTACCCCTTTATTTAAAAGTGGTGTTGATAATACTTCTGCTCCTCTTAATGTTGTTTCTAATGCACCATTAGAAGCTACTGTAAACTTGCTCATAACATCCCTACCTCTATTCATATATAGCATTTCTATATTGTAAACAAAAAAGAGGGGATTGTCCCCCCTCTTCTTTTAATTTTTCTTTAAAAGAGTTGCTCCTGCAATCCCTGGATGTGTCATTTCGAATGGATCTAGAATTAACTCTAAGTCTTCTTGTGACAATACACCATTTTTCACACAAAGTTCTCGAACGGATTGGCCTGTTGCAATTGCTTCTTTCGCAACGCGAGCTGCTGCTTCATAACCGATATGAGGGTTCACGGCTGTAATAATTCCTACACTTTTCTCAACATACTCTTTTAAGCGATCTTCATTCGCTTCAATTCCTTTTAAGCAATTATCTGTAAAGGCACGGAAACCGTTATTCATAATGCTAATCGATTGAAGTAAGTTGAAAACAAGTACTGGTTCCATCACGTTTAATTCTAATTGTCCTGCTTCTGAAGCAAGGCAAATTGTATGGTCATTACCAATTACTTGGAACGCAATTTGATTAATTACTTCTGGCATAACAGGGTTTACTTTCCCTGGCATAATAGATGAACCTGGTTGACGAGCTGGTAACATAATTTCCGCTAAACCAACACGCGGACCTGATGCCATTAAGCGAAGGTCATTCGCAATTTTAGACATATTCATCATACATACTTTAAGCGCTGCAGATACTTCAGTATAAGCATCCGTATTTTGCGTCGCATCTACTAAATCTTCTGCACCAACAAGCGGTAATTCACTAATTGCAGCTAAATGTTTTACAACTGCTTCAATATATTCTGAATCTGCATTTAAGCCTGTACCAACTGCAGTTGCTCCCATGTTCACTTCATATAAGTGTTGACGTGATTGCTGAATGCGTTTCATATCACGTTCAAGTACACGTGAGTACGCTTTAAATTCTTGTCCAAGGCGAATTGGCACAGCGTCTTGTAAATGTGTACGTCCCATTTTAATCACATGATCGAACTGTTCGGCTTTTAATTCAAATACATCATGCATATAACCCATCGTTTGTAATAAGCCTTCTAATGCATTTAACGTTGCGATATGAATCGCCGTTGGGAATGCATCATTTGTTGATTGGGCCATATTTACATGACTATTTGGACTAATATAATGATAGTCTCCCTTTTCCATTCCTAATAATTCAAGAGCACGATTGGCAATGACTTCATTTGCATTCATGTTCATTGAAGTACCCGCTCCGCCTTGGATTGGATCTACGATGAAATGATCATGCCATTTTCCATCAAGAATTTCTTGAGCAGCTTCTGCGATCGCACCGCCCTTGTTTAATTCCAATCTTCCTACATCTGTATTCGCAAGCGCTGCAGCTTTTTTTACAACTGCGAACGCTTTAATTAAACCTTCATGGATTTTGTATCCTGTAATTGGGAAGTTTTCAACTGCACGCATTGTTTGTACGCCGTAGTATGCATAGTTTGGTACTTCTTTTTCACCTAAAAAATCTTTTTCAATTCGAACACCATTTTTAACTTCAGTTAATGTTGCCATGATTATTCACTCCTTAACGATTTCTTATGCTGCTTTTGTTTCTTTGACTGTTTCTACATATTGTTTTGCTTTCTCATTATCGAATTCGCCTTCCCACTTCGACATAACAATGGCCGCTAATGCATTTCCTAATACATTGACAGATGAGCGAATCATATCTAAAATGCGGTCAATTCCCGCAATTAATGCGATACCTTCTAGTGGTAACCCCATTGAACCTAACGTTGCTAATACAACAACGAACGATGCACCTGGAACTCCCGCCATACCTTTGGATGTTAACATGAGAACGAATAATAACGTTATTTGCTCCGTTAGTGACATGTGCACACCGTACATTTGTGCAACAAACAATGCCGCTAACGCTTGATAAATAGCCGATCCAGTCAAGTTAAATGTATAACCTGTCGGAATTACGAAAGAGGCAACTGCCTTTGGACAACCGAACTCTTCCATTTTTCTCATTATATTAGGTAAAACAGCTTCTGAACTTGCTGTCGTAAATGAAAGAATCAATTCTTCTTTTAAAATTTTTATTAATGTAAAAATGTTTACTCCAACCATTCGTGCATTAATACCTAATACAATCACAACGAATAGTATAACAGTTACGTATACAGCTAGCACTAGTTTTCCTAGCGGAAGTAGTGTTGCTACACCAAATTTTGCAACCGTAACGGCAATTAATGCGAATACACCAAATGGTGCAAATTTCATAACTTGATTTGTAACCCAAAACATGGCTTCGAGTACGCCTTCAAAAAAGTTAAAGACAGGCTTTCCTTTTTCCCCAATTGCCGCAACTCCTAAGCCGAATAATACTGAGAAGAATATAATCGGTAATAGGTCACCTTGTGCAATCGATTCAAATACGTTTTTCGGTACAATGTGAACAATTGTCTCAGCGAAACCTTTCTTCTCTGTTGCATCTGCAGTTTGTTTATAAGAAGAAATATCACTTTGCTGTAAATTACTCATATCAACACCAGTACCTGGTTGGAATATATTCGCTGCAAGTAATCCCATTAAAATAGCAATCGTCGTAATAATTTCGAAATAAAGAATTGTCTTACCACCCAGTTTCCCAAGCTTCTTCATATCTCCTACACCAGCTACTGCAACAATTAATGCTGAAATAACAATTGGTACTACAATCATCTTAATTAAGTGAATAAATATATCCCCAATTGGTGTGATATAAGAAATCGCCGTTTTATTGCCATAAAAGACTGCCCCTACTACAATCCCTAAAACAAGCGCGACAAAAATTTGTGTTGCCAATCCGAATTTTTTCATTTATGTTCATCCCCTTCATGCGAACGCTTTCAATTTGAATTTATAAAAGCTACTCACACATCTTATAAGCGAACCTACAAAATCATACAAAAACCTACAAGTTCGTCACAAAAAATTCAAATATTTTTCTTCTTTTTTTCATTGACACCATTTTGTTAAAAAACGATAAAATAAACTTGATAAGTAATCAGATTGTTTCGTATAATCAAAAAGATATATACTTAAAACAAATCAAAATGAAAAGGAGTGGATGTTATGAAAAACTATACAAAGCAATTCGTCCTATCTTCTTCTTTTCTTTTTCATTTTCTTAAAAAGGAACAAAGGCATTCGCCTTTGTTCCTTTTTTATTGCGATCTATATAGGGGGAATTGTTATGAGGCCATATAAACGTGTCTTAATTAAATTAAGCGGCGGTGCACTTGCCGATCAAACTGGAAATAGCTTTAACTCCAAACGATTAGAACATATCGCAAACGAAATTTTATCCATTGTTGATTTAGGTATCGAAGTATCCATCGTCATCGGTGGCGGTAATATTTTTAGGGGGCATCTAGCTGAAGAGTGGGGAATTGATCGCGTAGAAGCTGATAATATCGGTACACTAGGTACAATCATTAACAGCTTAATGCTTCGCGGTGTTTTAACAAGTAAAACAAATAGAGAAGTACGCGTTATGACGTCCATTCCATTTAATGCAGTAGCTGAACCATACATTCGCTTACGTGCAGTCCACCATTTAGATAACGGCTATATCGTTATCTTTGGAGGCGGAAACGGGCAACCGTTCGTGACAACAGATTATCCAAGTGTACAAAGGGCTATTGAAATGAATAGTGATGCCATATTAGTCGCAAAACAAGGTGTCGATGGTGTTTTTACAAGTGATCCAAAGCATAACAAATCAGCAAAAATGTACAGCAAACTAAACTATAATGATGTCGTTAGACAAAATATACAAGTCATGGATCAAGCGGCATTACTGCTTGCCCGGGACTATAATTTACCAGCACATGTCTTTAACTTTGATGAGCCTGGAGTGATGAAAAAAATATGTTTAGGTGAACATGTGGGGACGTTGATTAATGATGATGTTACGATGCTGGTGCATGAAAAATAATGATTTCCCACCAAAAAGGGTGCCTTTTGTAGGCACCCTTTCCTAATCCATCATCACAAATAGAACTCAACCAATCCCGCCACTTTCTCCTTACAACGCTCCCAAAAAGATAACTTTTCAAAAAACTCTTTCGTCATTTCTTTCGAATCATGAAAATCCTCTGTTAACGCCTTATTAACTTGTCCTACAATAGGACCACCATAAATATAAAAATTCATTTCATCATTTATATTGAAGCTACGCGAAGTAAAGTTTGTTGTACCAATAACGGTTAATTCATTATCAATAAGCATTAATTTGCCATGGAACATTCCTTTTTTATACCCATATACAGTAATCCCATTATTAACAGCTTGACGTATGTATGGATACGCCGCTTCTTTTATAAGAGGTAGATCTGGTTTATATGACCAAAGTATTTTTACTGTAACACCACGCTTTTGTGCTGCGATTAAAGCATTCATGGACTCTTTATTTTTTGCTATAAAATACGGCGTTGCAATTACAATGGAGTGCTGAGCTTGTTTTATGAGCTCTATATATTTTTCAGCAACGTAATGCCCATTGTAACTAGTCATAGTATGTAATGTATTCCCTTTACTAGCTTTATTCGTACTCCTCTTTATCTCTTCTTTCGTATCTCGTTTCCAATCTAAAGCGAATTGCTGTTCTAAATCTTTTGCTCCTTCTCCTTTAAGCCGTACATGATAATCACGCCAATATCCAAATCGCTTATCTTTCCCTAAGTACTCATCTCCTATATTAAATCCGCCTGTATAGCCAATATCCCCATCAATCGTCGTAATACGGCGATGATTACGATGGTGAAGTGAATAAAATCCGAATGGCAATGCAGGTTTTCTACTATATGTAAAATGCACACCACTTTCCCGTAATTCATTTATCATCTTTCTTTCAAATGATAAATCATTCATGCGATCAACTGATAAATAGACGTTTGCTCCTTCTTTTGCCTTCTCTTTTAATAAGTTTAAAAAAGTATGACTACTTTTATCATCCGACAAAATGAAGAAATAAGTGTAGATGGAGCTTTTCGCTTTTTTAATATCTTCAAATAGCTGCTCATATAATGATTTCCCTTCTACATATAATTGAAAATCACTATAATGAGGCGCATACTCTGTCGGCATGTTTTTTCCAGCTTCCATTTTCCTACCTAAGGTAACATCGATATGCATACAAATTAAAATAAAAACGAAAATAGCAATAATAATAGAAGTAACTCTTAATATTTTTTTAATCATTTTGGTTTCCTTCCAATCATATTCCTTACTATTTCGTAGTGTTTCATTTAAATATGTTTTCATACGAAATGTATTTCTTATTTTTATTGATACTAAACAGTTAAAGGAGATACGAATATGAGAAAAGGAAAAACTCCTATTGTTTTTATCCCAGGTCTTTTCGGTTCAATGAGCAATATTATTATTCCCGGCACTGGTAATTGGAGTTTTGGACTTTCTGCATTTGTTTACGAACCATTCATCATGATGCTAGAAAGTATGGGGTACGAACGAAATAAAGACTTGTTCATCTGTTTTTATGACTGGCGGCAGCGTATTGTTCTTTCTACACAAAAATATTTATTACAAACGATTGCTTATGCTAA
Organism: Bacillus sp. JAS24-2; assembly: GCF_008274905.1. Taxonomy (NCBI): domain Bacteria; kingdom Bacillati; phylum Bacillota; class Bacilli; order Caryophanales; family Bacillaceae; genus Bacillus; species Bacillus sp. JAS24-2. The sequence continues at coordinate 1,633,657 of NZ_CP031068.1, read as the reverse complement.
AAAGATTACAGGTTGCGATAAACTAAATTTAATTTGTCATAGTATGGGCGGCCTTCTTGGACGTTCTTACGTTCAAAGTGACGAATATAAAAATGATGTGAATCAACTTATAATACTCTGCACACCAAACGCTGGATCTCCACCAAATTATAGTTATTGGACTGGAGGCAGTCTCCCTATCCATGCCTCTTCTAAAATAAATATCGTTCATTTTTATATGGAACAATATATTTGTTACTTAAGCATCTTACATAAAATCAATAAAGTTGAGGCGATACACATTTACTTTCCAGGATTACAAGATGTTATTCCTTGTAAAGATTACGGAAATTATTTATTTATAAAATCCGACTCTTCTATTACATTTCTTCCTTATAGTAAGATGAAAATGAAAAACCCTTTCCTCGATATATTAAATACAAATAGATTTATTATACAAAAAAGAAATATTGAAACGACACTCATTGCCGGAGATGGAGAGGAAACAACTCAATATTTACAAGTCGTCCCTTCACATTCCAAACTGAAATGGACAGACGGCAAAGTCGTCGGTGATTTACTTACAAAACATGGTGACGGTAACGCTGTTCTACATAGCGTTTTTCTTCTAGAGGGAAATAAATATGTTTTGCATGCTTCACATAACGAAGTGCTCTACAAAAGCATTCCTATACTACAAAAGATACTCTAAGTTTCAAACAAAAAAGTATGGCATTAAGCCACACCTTTTCACATTAAACAAAATTTCTCGCGTCATTATTTCTTCCAAACTTATAAATAGCAATTAAGAAGAATGCAATTGCGAAAGCGAATAAAATTAAAATATTTAAATACAACTCCGAGAATGGTATTCCCTGCTGTAGTTTTGATATCGTATCTAACAACCAGCGCTGCGGAAGAAAATTAGCTACTTTTTGTACTGCACTTGGCATAATGTCATATGGGAAATAACATCCAGCAAGTAAGCATGTTGGTACAATGATCATATTTTGCATCGCATTTGCCGATGCTGAGTTTTTCGAAAAAGCTACAAGGACTAATGATATTCCAATTGCGATTAATGCAAATAGCATTAGTACGCCCATCATCACTATGAAAGGCATATTGATATTCGTATGAAAAACATTCGTTAGGAATAGGATTGTAATCAAAATTTGTACTGTTAGTATTATGATATTTACTCCGACATTAGATAATATAAACTTCTTCCCATCTATCGGCGTTGATAATAGTCTAAAGTACGTTCTATTCTCTTTTTCTTTTAAAATATGACCTGATAAGTTCGCTGCTGAAAACAGCATAAACATAATAAGGTAACCCATCGTTTGATTTGTCATATCTTTATTTTTCGAAGTATCTTCTAGCGTCTCAGTTTTCATTTTAAATGAACTTTTTTGATACCCTGCGTACATATTGTCGAATGTGCTTTGATCTGTTCCGGCTACTTTACTAATAGCTGCTATATTATCAATATAATTATATAAATATGATTTTATAAATCCTGTTACTTGATCACCTTTAATCGATGAAATTTCAATATGCTCTGGTTTCCCTTCTCGAACACTTTTTGAAAAACCAGAATCTAATGTAATAACTCCATCAAGTTTTTTGGAAGTGAGTTTATCTTCTATTTGAGACTCCTTAACCTTACTCACATTCACATGATTTAATCCTTCTAAAAACTTTATCGTATCATTTGCTATCGGCTCATTTTCTTTATTTACAATCCCGATATTTAACGTTCCTTGCCCTGCATTTCCGTATATCGAGAAGGAAATGAGCGTCCCTATTATCGGCAAGCTAATTATAATTAGTAAACTTTTTTTATTTTTCAAAAGCACAGATAACGTTTTTTGTATGAGCCATAAAATATCCTTCATACTATAGCCCCTCCCGTCTACGTAATGCAATAATTGCAATTAATAAAAAGAGTGCTGAAATTCCAATGTTTAAAGAAATGACTGGTAGTGCTGCCCCTACATCATTTGCATAAATAATTTTCATAACAGCTGTATTTGCCCAAGTTAATGGCGATAAATTCGTAACGAAATTTTCTTCTACTACGAAATATGCACCTCCAAAAATAGAAGCTAATTGCACAACAACCATAATAATTGCCCTAGACGCTTCAGCTGTTTTCGTGATATATCCGATTCCTAAACCGAAGCTAATTGCTAGAAAGACTTGTGTTAATAAAATAAGAAATATGATTCCAAGATGGTCGCCCCAATTCGCTTGAAAAACAAATTTACTAAATAACATGACGAGTAATATGCACAGGGCATTTGCTACTAGGCTACCAAGTACTTTTCCAATGAATATTTCAGCTTTACTTATAGGTGCAGCAATGAGACGATCTCCTGTTTTACGTATTCGTTCTCCTCGAATTAAAGAACTCGCTCCCATCGCAGCATACAGTGCAATCATCGTTGTCATTACAACCGCGTAGTAATCCATAGAACCTGGTTTTTTCGCAGCTTGTAAAGATGTTTCTTTTATATAATCATTATGGTTTCCGTTTGAAATAACTGTGCTCACCTTAGTAGGATCTACTCTTGCAACTTCGACCGCTACATTGTACTTATCAACAAATGTTGTAAGCATTCCTTCCACAATACTCCCCTCAATACTACTTTTGTCACTTCCGTAAAATTTTGCACCATCTTTATTTAACTCTACATAAGCAGCATATTTATTTTTCTTCACTTCTTCTTTCCCATCTATACTGCCGGAAGCTTTTTTAAAATGAATACCTGATTTATCCACTTCTTTCGTAAATGCTGCAAATGATTGAGAAAACGTGCTACTCGCTTCATCTTTATATAGCACTTGTATATCTTTAATCGAATGACTATCACTATTAAATGCGTTGGTTAACGCTGTTCCTAACACAAGCATAAGTACAATCGGAAATGCTAACATAAAAACTAAAGTTCTTACGTCTCTGAAATCTCTTTTAATATGCATAATTGCAATATTGAAGATGTTCAATTGATGAACCTCCCTTTACCTTTTCTTCATTTACCTTTTATTTATCTCGTAAGTTTCTTCCGGTTAACGTAAGAAATACTGTTTCTAAGTTTGGAGCCTGCTCCTCTAACGAACGAATTTCAATGTCATGATTAATGAAATGCTGAATAATTTGATTTAAATTATTTAATCCTGCATCCGAGTTTACCTTGATTACGTTCTCTTCAATTTGAACAGCTTTCACACCGTTTATCTCTTTTAACTTTTCTACATCTAAATTTTCTACTGACTTCACTTCAATCCAAATATCTTTCGTATCTGTAATAATCGCTTTTAACTGTTCTTTCGTACCTTCTGCAATCACTTTACCATGGTCGACAATTGCGATTTTCGTACAAATCTCTTCTACTTCTTCCATGTAGTGGCTCGTGTAAATAATAGTGCTTCCCATTTCATTTAACTTCCGGACAGACTGAAGAATATAGTTTCTTGACTGCGGATCAATTCCAACTGTCGGTTCATCCATAATAATTAACTTCGGTCTATGTGCAATTGCACAAGCAATATTCAATCTTCGTTTCATCCCGCCAGAAAAGTTTTTCGGATAACTTTTATGTTTATCGCTAAGCCCCACAAATTGCAGTGCTTCCTCCACTCTCGCTTTTAGCTCAACTCCTCTTAATCCGTACAACCCAGCAAAGAATTTCACATTTTCATAGGCAGTTAACTCTTCATAAATCGCAATATCTTGCGGAACGATACCGATATTCATCTTCGCAAATCGGTTATGTTTCTTTATATTTTTTCCTAGTATGCTAATTTCGCCTTCATTACTTCTTAACAAACCAGCAATCATATTAATCGTTGTACTCTTACCAGCACCATTCGATCCTAAAAAGCCAAATATTTCTCCTTCTTTAATAGATAAAGACATATTATCAACTGCGATGAAATCACCAAATTTTTTCGTTAAATTTTTAATTTCTAATGTATTCATCATTTCACCCCTATTTCGGTTTCTCTGCTTTTAGTATAAACAAAAAGAATGAACCTGCTCAGTGCAGAAGTTCATTCTTTTCACATGAGATTATTCACTTTTTTCATATGAGATGATTCATCCTCATATCGGCAACAACATTGTTACTGCAAAACCACTTGTTCCATCTACAATAATTTTTCCGTTTACTGACGCTGTTCGCTCCTCCATCCCCATAATCCCGAGACCTTTCTTAACGAGAACCGCACCTTTTCCGTTATCCTTCACTTGTACTTTCACCATCTTGTTAAGTACATGAATATCAATTGAGATGACTGTCGCATCAGCATACTTCATCGCGTTCGTTAATGCCTCCATAACATTTTCACCAATAATTTTCCACTGTATCGGAGAAATCATATCTAAGTTCCCTTTATAAACGAAAGGAATATTCACATCATTCTTACCGGCAAATTCCTCTATGAATAATTTCATACGATGAATACCAATTTGCTCAGTTGGTGGCTTCATATTTTTCAATGTAATGCGAATACTTTCAATTCCATCTTTTGAAATGTGAATTGCATTTTGTAATAACTCCGCAGATTTTTCTTTATCTATTTCCATTAACCTCTTTGCTGCCTCCATTTGAATAAGTGCACCCGTCATCGAGTGACCAATTTTATCATGAATTTCTTGCGATAACCGATTTCTCTCTTCTAGCTTAAATGTGTATTCAGATTGTCTTATGTACTCTTTATTTTCATGTAAGCTTTTCGTAAGTCGTTGCATATCTTTTCGCATCTTATCATTTTGCGATTCAAGCTTTACTACACGCGATATATATCGATCTGCAATAGTTAAAACGAGAAAAGAAAATGCAACAATTAATCCATAAGTCATTCGAATACTTTCATCTGCAATCGTAATTGGGAGCATCATAACGACAAAGCTTGGCCAATTCTTTTCTATGTAATAGAATGTAATTTCGTATAAGTTCAAAGGTAAAAACAAAATAAAAAATGGATGAACCCTCCATGTAAATAACATAACTACGCCAATGGACATACAGATTAATATTTTTTTATACGTATCTTTTTTAAATATAGAAATCATTACGTTTACAGAAAGGTAAATAAGTAAAGTAAATATAACCCACGGTAAATTTGCTACATTTGCGTAAATATAACTGAACACAATATATAAAAAGACAATTAATTTACTTACAGTTAACCAAAATTCCATATCATTAATCTACTTTCCCTGTTAAGTAATAAATCGCAATTTGTGTGCGATGTTCAAGTCCAGTTTTCCCTAAAACTGACGTAATATAATTTGCAATTGTTCCCTCAGATATAAAAAGCTGTTTCGAAATTTCTTTATTTGAGAAACCTTTTGCAATTAATGCGATAATACTAAGCTCCCTTTCTGTGAAAAGGCTCTTATCAATTTTACATTCTTCCTCCTTACTTTCCATTAAATTAGACTTAATTTTATCGAGGACAACATCTTGCATAACAGTTTGACCGTTATATACTCCTTTTATCGCATCACGAATACGCTCCGGATCGTTATTTTTTAATAAATAACCTTTCGCTCCGTTTTTTACTGCATCCAAAATATATTCATCATCATCAAACGTCGTTAAAATAAGCGGTTTTGTTTTCGTCTCTTCACAAATGAACTTCGTCGCCTCTACACCGTTCATATTTGGCATACGAACATCTAAAAGAGCAATATCAACTTCATGCTTTTTACAATACGCTACAGCTTCTTCCCCATCATTTACAGTATCTACTACTTCAAACTCTTCGTATGTATTTAAAATAATTTTCATGCCTTCTCTAATAAAAGAGTTATCATCTGCTATTAATATTTTAATTTTCATGTTTGTTAGTATGGACCTTTCCCTACTAACATTCACATCCTTTCTCCGTGTAACATTTCCTACTTGCTCATTATATACTTCTCTTTACCATTTTTTCACACCTTTTTTCATCTAGCTCTCCCGCAAAAAATATATTATTCTTTTTTTACAAAATGTGTAGGGTGACTTATCATTCTTTACGTCTATATAATAGAATGCGTCAAAAAGGAGGGAGAGACCGATTGAGGAAAAACAATTAATTGAAAAAGCACAGCAAGGAAGCGAGCATGCTTTTCGTATCCTTGTACAAACATATCGTCATTATATTTTTCAAGTTATCTTTTCTATTTTAAGACATGAAGAAGATTCGAAAGATGTTACACAAGAAGTATTCGTAAAAATTCACACCTCTCTCCCAAATTATCAATTTCGCGGATTAAAAACGTGGATGGCACGTATTGCCACCAATCACGCTATTGATTATAAGAGAAAGAAAGCTAGAGAAAGTGAAGAACTCTCCTTATGTAAAGAAGCTGAGGAAAATATACAGTCCTCTCATAATATTGAGGCTTTATTATTGACGAAAGAGCAAAAATTACTCATTGCTCAAAAACTGCGAGAACTTCCCGAAAATTACCGTGACGTTGTTCTCGCACATTACTTAGAAGAAAAGAGCTATCAAGAAATTGCTTTACAGGAAAACATCGAAGTAAAAACAGTCGAAATGAAACTGTATCGAGCACGAAAATGGATTAAAAAACATTGGAAGGAGGAAGAGTTTCTATGATGCATTATTCAAAAGAAGATTGGCGCAATTATACATTAGATTTTATAGAAAGTAATGAACGTGAATCTATGGAAGAACATCTTTATGAATGTGATCATTGTTTAGCACTTTATATGGAAAGTATTGATGAACAACATGAAAACCTTCCAATGATAAATGATGATTCATTTACGAACGAAGTTATGACGCAAATTAATTTTGAAACACTACAGTCTAATGAAAATATAAAAACAACCTCACTAAAGCGCACGATCATTCATTACATAATTGCGACTGCGGCTACAATTATTTTTATGGTAAGTGGTTTATTTCAGTATATTTTTACAGCGACATCAAATTTAGAGAAATCTTCAAAACATAACGAGTCTTCTATTTCACAACAAATTGTAAACAAATCGGTAGACACATCGAAAAAGGACGGAGGTTCAAAGCATGAATAAAAATCCCTTTTTAGCACTTGTATTAGGGCTAATTCCTGGGCTTGGACATTTATACTTAAAAAAGCTAGGACGGTTTATTTTATATAGCGGAGGATCACTATTTCTATTCTCCTTTGCAGTATTTTGTACCATAGTAGTAAGAGAACGTGATATTGCTTTTCTTTCTCTATTTTTACTAGCTGTTCTATGGGTAATTAACTTACTAGATTTAGTTATCACCATTATAAACCAAACGAAAAAGCAAGAAGCTGGAGAAGTGATAAATTCCTCTAAAGAGAGCGAACGATTTTATATCATTCTCTTATCCATCATCCCTGGACTTGGCCATTTCCAATTAGGACTTATGCAACGCGGACTTACATTTTTAGTAGCTTGCACAGGAATCGGAAGTATGATCATTTTCGTTGCACTTTTAACATCGCAAGAAAGTTTTCTTATCTTCCTTATTACGTTACCTGTTTTATGGATTTATAATTTCTTTGACGTTGTTCAGCAACTACAGAAAAAAGAACGTGGCGAGCAATTAATTGACCGTACTATTTTCGAAGATTTTGAAGAACATCGAGAGCAGGGAAAGAAAAGTAAAACATTTGCTTCTATTTTAGCGATGTTCCCTGGAGCAGGTCATATGTATTTAGGCTTACAACGCCGTGGTCTTCAGCTTATGGCAGCCTTCTTACTATCTATTTATTTACTCGACTTATTAAGACTTTCTGCGTTTTTATTTTTAGTACCAATCATTTGGTTCTATAGCTTTTTTGATGCGTTACAGCAAACAGCAAAATACGGAAAAGAACGAGTTCAAGACGAACCCATTATCGATTATTTTATAAATCATCAAAGATGGATCGGTATCGGATTAATTACACTCGGTGGTTATTATTTATTAAATCAAACAGTCCTTCCTATTTTGAATGATTATTTTGTAACTATATTTAATATTCATCTTAGTGAACTATATTATCGCTATTTCCAAACATCTATCGTTGCGCTCCTTTTAATTGGCGGCGGCTTTAAATTGTTACTTGGAAATAAAGAAAACAAAGGTGGGACAAGCGAATGAGGACTTGGCGTGTTGGAACATTCTCAATGGGGCTTTCTATTATATCGTTAGGATGCTTTTTACTATTTTCAGTCGTAAAAGGAATTCAAGTATTAGATACACTAACTGCATGGTGGCCAGTTTTACTCATCATACTTGGAGCCGAAGTTTTACTATACCTTCTATTTTCTAAGAAGGAACAATCATTTATTAAATATGATATTTTTAGTATTTTCTTTATCGGCGTTTTAGGAAGCGTCGGAATTGCTTTTTACTGTTTATTATCAACTGGATTACTAGAAGAAGTTCGTCACTCTATTAACACAACGAGGCAAACGAGTAATATTCCAGACGGACAATTTGATATACCTGAATCTATCAAAAAAATCGTAGTAGATGCAGGACATCAGCCTCTAACGATAGAGGGAAATAATACAAATCAAATTCATCTTTTGGGAACTTATGAAATGACAACGAAAGCAAATGAAAAACTCAATTTAAAACGAGATGATTTCCTTTCAGTTCAAACGGCTGGAGAAACGATGTATATCACTTTAAAATCTTTACCTGTTCAGCATACATTATTTAATTCAGCACCACAGGTGAAACCAACGCTTGTTCTTCCGCAAAATAAAAATGTGGAAATCCGTGCTTCAAATAACGAACTATCTCTTTATCCAGGTCAATTACAAAATAATTGGTTTGTACAGGAAAGCTCAAGAGTGTCTGTCCATCTTGCAAAAGAAAGTGATGTATCTTTAACAGCAGTAACGAATCAAAAAGAAACACATGGAAGTACACCTTGGGAACAAGTAGAAGATTTAACGAAAAACGAAAATACTTCTTCAGAAGAACATCCAGAATTAAACAACCAAGAACATTGGTATAAAAATTCGATTAAAACTGGAAATGGGACGTACAAGTTAAATATTGAGAAAGCTTATAATTTGAATATGAGTGTTCTCGAAAAATAAAAAACCTTCCGCAATTGCGGAAGGTTTTTCTCATATAATCGCTTTAATTCCTTCTAACACTAATCCAATCATAAATCCGCAAACCGCCCCGTTCACTCGGATCCACTGTAAATCTTTACCGACGTTATTTTCAATCATTTCGATTAACGTCTTATCATCTAACTTATCAAGGTTTTCTTGTACAAGCTTACCAATTTTCGAATGGTTCTTTTCCACAAGTGTGACAACTTGCTTTTGTAACCACTTCTCTATTTTTTGAACAGTTTGTTCATCTTCTTTTATTTTATTCATTTGTTTTTGTAAAAATGGAATAACATATTTATCAGCAAATTCTTCATTATTTACAAAAGAAACTGCTCTTTGCTGTACTTGCTCTAGCATCTCTTTTATTTTGTCAGTAGCATTCCAATTGGCAATCCATTTTTCTTTCCAATTTTCTAATTCTTGTAGTAACGCTTCATTTTCTTTTACATTTATAATTTCTTGACGAATTTTCGATAAAATAAGTTGTCTCGTACTATTATCTGCATCTTGTAAGCTGTTAATATTGCTAATAATAAATTTCTGCAAAATGCCGCCAATTTTATCTTCATCTACAATATTCATAAACGATTTCAATGTAAACTGCAAGAATCCATCTACTTTTATATTTTCCATCGCCTTCATACCTAAGCTTCCGAGCTGGTATCGAGCTTCATCTTGCGCTGTCCATTCTTTCACTTTTACTAATATGTAATCAAGTGTCTTTTCATCATATTCTTGCACTACTAATTGATCAACAAGCACTTGTAAAATGTTACTTGTATTAATTGTATGTAAATACGTCTTTAATTCTTTTTCAATAATAACCGCTAATTTTTCCGTATCGATTGAAACAATCGCTTTCTCAGCAATCGTTACAATGCCTTTTTTCACAGCATCAGACTGCATTTCTCTCTCAGCAATTTGCAGTACCATTTGTGCTAACTGCATCTCTTTTACTTTATTCGTAATACTTTCTTTCGTCAGCCATTCATTTTCTAACGTATTGATGAGCCCTTTCGTTACCCGTTTACGGTTTTTAGGTAACAAAGCTGTATGCGGAATTGGTATTCCCATCGGATGACGGAATAAAGCAGTAACCGCGAACCAATCTGCAAGCCCGCCAACCAATCCAGCTTCAAACCCCCCTTGTATAATCTCTCCTGCTACCGTTCCTTGAAAAGGGATAGAAGCCGCAAAGCCAACACCCATAACCCCAAGCGAAATACCCGCTATATATTTAGTCTGTAATGACATCGTATACACATCCTCTTATTATGTAAAATAAAGCTTTTTTGTTGTATTTATTCAATATTAGTTATCCTTTATATATACTATAAAGAACTATTGTGAAAATAACAAAGATTTTTATGTACATGAAAAAATGAGGCTACAACTAGCCTCATTTTTCTTATATCGTTAATTCCAAACCTTTCCTATAGTATTCATTCATTACATCTTTTGGAACCATACTTCCACCCGTTCCCCACACAATATGAGTACCTTTTTTCACCTTCTCTGTTAACTGTTGCTTTTGTAAATACTCATCTTCTTTACATACTTTCACTGGCCCTATCATACCTGCTAGTGCAGAAGGCTCTAAATAAATATTCTCCGTGTCAGCTAGTTCTTTTAACAATCTATATAACTCTTCATCGCTTACTGTGTAATTCCCACTCAAAAATGGTTCCATCGTTTTACCGACAAATCCAGACGGTCTTCCTACCGCTAGTCCGTCCGCGTCTGTTACATTATCAATCCCGATATCTTGAACAGCAATTTTATCATGAAGTCCTGTCATTAAACCGAGTAACATGCATGGAGAGTGCGTAGGCTCCGCAAAGAAGCAGTGCACGTTGTCTTTATACAATAACTTTAAACCAAATGCTACCCCGCCAGGTCCTCCTCCTACTCCGCACGGAAGATAAACAAATAAAGGATGATTTTCATCTACTACAACCTCTAACTCTTCTAATTGCTTTTGTAATCGCAATGCTGCTACTGCGTATCCTAAAAATAAATCATGGGAATTTTCATCATCTACAAAATAACAGCTAGGATCGGCATCTGCTTGCTGACGCCCCTCTTCTACTGCTTTACTATAATCAGCTTCATACTCAATAACGTTTACACCTTTACTTCTTAATAAATCTTTTTTCCATTGTTTCGCATCTGCTGACATATGAACCGTTACGTTAAAACCTAGTTTCGCACTCATAATCCCAATGCTTAGCCCTAAATTTCCTGTTGAACCGACCGCAATTGAATATTTGGCAAAAAACTCTCTACATGTATCACTATCTAAAATGGAATAATCATCTTCTTCTGTTAACATACCATGCTGCAATGCTAGTTGTTCAGCATGTTTCAACACTTCATAAATGCCGCCCCTAGCTTTAATTGATCCTGATATCGGAAGATGACTATCACATTTTAATAATAATTCTCCTAAAATAGGTTGCTTGTAATTTGTCTCTAAAGCTTCTTTCATAGAAGGTATTTTCACTAAAGATGATTCGATTATGCCGTTCGTCCCTTTCGTTTCAGGAAAAACTTTCGCAATATATGGTGCAAAACGCTTTAATCTCTCTTCCGCATCTTTTACATTCTCTTCATTAAGTGGTGAATCTTTTATTGCCCTTTCATACTTTTCTATGTTTGGATTTATCCAAAATACTTCTTCTGTTGCAATAAGTTTATTCACTAATGGGTATTCTGCTTGTAATGCCCCTATTTCTTTCATTTTGTTTCCTCCTTATATCCTTGTAGCTCACCATATAATAAATTATAATTAAATTAATTTTAATATAGTTTAACACAAATCGTTAACTTTAGTTAATTTAATTTAATTTATTTAAATATAATTTAATAACCCTTAAGGAGATTTTCATTATGGAAAATATAGATATTGGTAAAAAAATTGAAAAACAAAGAAAAGAAAAAGGTTTAACTAGTAAAGAACTAGCAAAGATGGCCGATATTACACCATCTATGTTAAGTCAAATTGAGCGTGGGTCCGCTAACCCTTCTATTCAAACATTAAAAGTGCTTGCTAAAGCTCTTGATGTGCCAACATTTAGCTTTTTACTTGAAGATACAAATACAGACGATTTAATTGTACGTTCCCATAAACGAAAGAAAATGATTATCGATAATTTATCATATGAAATGCTTTCACCTGATTTCACTGGAAATTTAGCAACAGCAATTATGACCGTCCCGCCTAATACAGCTTCATCAGAAAATGTGCTAGAACATAAAGGAGAAGAATTAGCATTTGTCTTAGATGGGAAAATCACATTATATTTAAACGAGGAAGAATACGTATTAGAAACTGGCGACAGTGTAAAGATACCTGCTTATTTGAAACATAAATGGGTGAATCATTTTGAGAAAAATGCGATAGTCTTATTTTCTGTTACTCCGCCGATTTTTTAATGTATCAATAAAAACAGGATGATTCTTATAAAATGCGGATTATCCTGTTTTTATTAAATAAGAAAGTGAAATTTTTGTTAAAAACTTAACAGTTGGACCCAATCCGAACAATCCTCCTAAAAACATATTTACAAGTGAAGCTATCCCTCCCATTGATGCTAACGTATCATGAGTCAGATTCATCCCACCACTACCAGAGGCACTTGTAATATTCACATAAAAATAAGAAACACGTAAAAATTAATTGTTTTTTCAGAATTTTGTTGAAAAATATGGTAAAATTACTCTTATACTTCTTCTATTTTGCTATTATAGAAATAATTAAATTAGAATACTTTTATCGGATGGGGGAATATATAATGAGTGTGTTATTAAAAGGGCATGAACAGATTGTCAACGAATTAAACATTTTATATCAAGTAATGGTAGCGGAGCAATTAATTGAAGCGAAACAATTAAAAGAAAAAATAGAGAAACAGATTAATAAAATTGAAGCTGATCAAAATCTATCGCTTTACTACTCCCTACTAAACTTTAAATATAAGGTCCTAACCGATTGGACAAACATTAAGTATGATACTTTTAGTCAAATTGTTCGTTTAGACAATCCAATAACTGAAGACTTTATTACTTATTATTATCACTTTTTTAAAGCTGAACATGCTACCATTATTGGAAATTATGATGAAGCAAAAAAAGAATACGAAAAAGCTGAATCCCTTTTAAAACATGTACCAGGTGAACTAGAAGAAGCTGAATATAAATATAAATTTGCTATATTTAATCACCATACAAACAAACCACTTACAGCAATCAATTATGCAAATCAAGCGAAAGAGATTTTCTCAAAATATCCACGTTATGAAATTAAAATAGCTCTATGCGAAAACATTTTAGGCTCATGTTCTGTTTATTTAAAACAATTCGAACAAGCCGAAGAGAACTATAATTCAGCAATCAATATTTTACAAAAGCTGAAAGACGATACACTAATCTTAAAAGTTCGAAATAACTTAGGTTGGCTCTACTCTTCTCAAAATCTATCAACCCTTGCTATTAGACATCTTACAATAGTTACAAACAAATTACCTAAACACCTAAAAGCCAATTTTCTACAAGCCAAAGAACATTTTAGTTTAAATGAAAAAGAACTTGCAAACGATTGGGTTCAAAAAGGCTTAGAAATTTGTAATGAATTAAATAATCAAGAATATAAACACCATTTCACTATCTTAAAAACACAACACACTGGTATTCTAGACGACTTAGAAAACGCAATCATTGCAGGCACCACATATTTTAACAGTAAAGAATTATACGATTATGCACAAGAATATTACGAATTATTAGCAGTAGAATTTCATAAAGTGAATAAAATAGAGAAATCTCAAAAATATTTTTTCAAAACTTACGAAGCAAAACAAAAATTATTAACTAAGGAGGCACTAAGATAATGAAAAAGATTAGTTTAGCTATTTTAACCTTTACATGCATACTTGCTTTTGGCTTTAATAATTTCACTGAAAATCAACAAGCAAAACAACTTCCAAAATGGGATACAGATAAACAAGAAACACATGCAGACCTGTAGAAACCTAAAAACCCCTAATAAAGGGGTTTTTAGGTTTCTACAATATAATGATTTAGCATATGATGAAGAAATACGCTTATAAAAGATATCCATACACAGATACTCTCTGTACATGGATATCTTTTATTTTTTCGGCACCAACAAAATCCCTAAACTAATAATACAAAAGCTCATTATTTGCTGTGCTGATAGACCAAACTGTACCGAATTTTGTTCACTAACAAGCGAAATAATAATTTGAGCAAACCCCTCAACAATTAGAAAAATACTTATATTCTTTCCATTTCCGAGCCTTTCATTTTTCATCCATAACAAACCCATTATACAAAGGTTGAGGATAATCTCATATACAAAAATAGGATGATACAAAAATTTAGATTCGTATATATTCATTCCCCATGGTAGTGTCGTTTGTACACCTACTTCATGATGTAATAGAAAATAAAAGATAATGCACACACACAATCCAAAAGGGAGTACATCAAGTAAAATGCGAAGCGAAAATTGTTCCTTTTTACTTTTCCAAACAATGTATACACTAGCAATTACGCATCCTACTACAATATGTTGCATACTTCCTATAGCTAATAATGCTTGCAATGGCGATTTAAAAGCCCATACAGGATTTAAAATTGCTGGTGCAAACTTCCATACAAATACGATGATAATAAACGCATTTGTTACGGCATCCATCATTTTTTCATATGATGCATTTTGATGCCTCATCTTTCGTTTCATCAACATAAATCCAAATAGACTTCCAATTATAAGAGATACGGGTTGTAATCTCACGATCCACTCCATCATCACGAAATCCCCTTTTAGCTCTCAATCAATTTCTTAAATTTCTTTTCTAATTGATCTGGTGGTAATACACCTCGTACATGATCTACTATAATTCCATCTTTATTAACAAAAAATGTCGTCGGTAAAGAGAATACTTTATAATCTAGTCCAGCTACTCCGTCCATATCTAATAGAACAGGAAACTCAAACCCATAGCGATTAGCAAATGCGCTTGCTTCTTGTACTGGGTCACTAACAGTTGCATTCACCGCAAAAATTTCAACATCCTTTTTATATTTATCATACATATGAACTAAGTCAGGTGCCTCCATTTCACACGGCCCACACCATGATGCCCAAAAATTAATAATATATGGTTTTCCCTTGGCATCATTTAACGACTGCAACTTTCCGTCTAATCCTTTTAATGTGATGCCAGGTGCTTTAAAACCTACTTGTGGTAATACTTCTTTCTCTTGTAACTCTGCTTGCTTTGCTTTTCTTTCCTTTTCTTCTTTCTTTGAATTATAAAAGTTAACCCCCGCCCAAGCGAGAGCACCTACTAGTATAATAGCAATTAGTTTCTTCACTTTTCTTCCTCCTCATTTTTAAAAACCTGTAAATCCACCGAATAGACGAATAAAGAGTGCTGTAATTTTCGTCATTTGATTTGTATACAATAAAATACCTGTAATATATGATAAATAAGATATATATAGCGATAAAAAGTATAATGATATAAATGACAACACTCTATCCACACTACATAGAGTAGTGTTTACCCTAAAAAAAGAGGCTATATGCACTCTCCGACAATAAGTACAATCGACACACAGAATAACCCTATTGTTACATATACCGAGTTCGTATGTAACGGAATAGTAAGCTTAGCAACCTTTTCATTTAACACTTGCTCGATTCGTAAATTTATTGCTGTTTTTGCAAATGAAGCTGTAACACATCGATTCTCCATTGTCTTTATTTTAATTAATTTTAATAACGCGCTACCTAACTCAAATGAAGATTCCATTTTTTGCATCGCATATTTATCTGCTGCTAACTCTTGATACGTATGATATCGTTGTAACAATTCTTTTAATATCGGGATGTACATCATTCCTTCTGCTAATAACGTAAAACAAAATAATTTTAGCGGATCCCAATTATTTTGATGATATTCTTCATGGAAAATAATCGCATCAATCTCTTCATCTGAAAACGTCTGAAGCAAACCTTCTGACATGACAACTTTCGGACGGAATAATCCAATTGTAAACGCTGCAACTTCCGCAGTCGGCAGTATATATATTTGTTTCCCTTTTCTAATAAATGGGATAAGTACTTTTTGTACTTTTTTACTATAGAAAAATTGCCGCCAAATTCTTTTACACACAATCAATACAGTAATTAATAATAACCCCGCTACTATAATACGAACCATTGATAGTTCTTTCATATGTTTTTCTAACTGAAACAAGCAAAACTTTGAAAGGAAGAATGCCTTATTTTGAAAGAGAAATGGATATGTAACATAATACAATAACAAGCTGAAAAAGAGGGTACTAACAATGAGCGCTAACAATACGATTTTACGCATTTGCCATTTCATTTCATCGATCCTCTTTTTTTAACTGATTCAATTTGTCTTCTAATTTTTTTATTAAATTCGGATCAGCCTGCTCTAACTCATCTATCATATGTGTTATAACTAAATCTCCAAATTCCCCCACTAATTCCTGTGTCATTTTCTTCGTTTGATTGGATAAGAATTCTTCTTTCGTTTGTATAGCACGATATATGCCACTTCTTTTTACAGTCTGTTTTTCTAAGTGTAATTTCTCTACTAACCTGTTCATAACTGTCATAACAGTATTAAAATTCACAGGCGATTCTTCACTTAATTTCTGCTGGACTTCTTTAATAGTAATACCTTCAGTAGACCAAATAATCTCCATAATCTTCGCTTCAAGCGGTCCAAAGAAATGATTTAATCCTTGCTCATTTAACCTATAGTTTTGCGTAAACATCGTATGACTCCTTTCACACTACGAATTGTAGTACAAATTAAATGAGAGGTCAAACGCAAGTAATACAAACTAAAATTCACTACCTATAAATACGTACCTCATTCTATTCATTATAAGCCTAACTTATCTCCAAATGTATCAAAGAGATACTGCTCTAATATTTGTACACTAAACTTCTCATTACGCCCAAGGGCAAATAATTCCCGATCCTTCGCTACGATAGTATCTAACGGAATAACTACATTATCCACTATTTTTGTAATTTCAATTATATTACTTTTTACATTTACTTCTGTTTTAAATTCAACGTTTTCTAACACTATATGTGAACGTCTTCCTGATGCAAAAAAAGTAAAATTAGGATTTTTAACAACGCCAATTTCAGTCTCTAACGCATATAAATAGTGAAAAATTACATCTCTATGTCCATCTTTTATTATTTTTTCATCCTTCTCATCGTCTAAGTATTCTTTCAGCTTCGTTGTAAATTCAAATCGAAAATCCACTTTTTTCACGCTCCTTCTTTGTATTTCATATTAAATAAATATATTGAAATAATTTTACCATATTGTAATACAACTTCCTATTAAAAGTAAAAACTGTTTTAGAAAATCGCTATTATTTCCGATACCCTTTTAAAATATAAGTATAAATTCAATATGAATGAATGCTTCATTACATCTATTTAAACATATTTTTTCCATTTTTTGAAACATTAGTATGAAATATTATATATCAATGAATGGTTTCTAATTCATTGGTATATATAGTCAGTAGTTTCTTTACTATCCCGATATACTTAAACTACATTTTCTACTTATTCATTACATATAGAGAAGGAATGTAACTCTCTTCTATCGAATTTTTATATAACAAAAATAATTAGGTGGTGCTTTACTATGAAATTAGCTGTCATTGGTGGCGGTGATTTACAAGATTCAAATCACTTGCCTATTAATGAACGCCTTATAGAATTAACAAATAAACAGTATCCAAAAGTATTGTTTATTCCAACGGCTAGTCATGATGATGAAAGCTATATAAAATTATTTTTAGACACGTTTGAAAAACAATTACATTGTGAAGTACAAATTTTACGCATTACAACAGATTCACCTTCTAAGTATGAAATAGAGGAGATGATTCATTCAGCCGATTTAATTTATCTAGGTGGCGGAAACTATATTCACATGCTTACGCAATGGAAAGAACATAGACTTGATAAAAAATTATTATTGGCTCTGCAACAAGGAACACTTATTGCTGGTTATAGCGCTGGTGCTATGTGTTGGTTCACGTCTAGTATCCGATCAGATTATGAAGGTTCTGGTTACATAGAGAGTAACGGATGGGGTATTGTTAATAAAAGATTTTGTCCACATTATAATCAATTAAACAGAATGAACGCCTTCCATTCCTTTTTACAAAATCATCAAGGGAATATAGAAGGAATTGCACTGGAGGATAATTGCGCTTTATATATTACAGAGGAATCCTTTGAGATTATCGGTGAATCAGAAAAAGCGTGGGAGTTTTATATGAGTGATAAAACTCTCATTAGACAACATTTTGATATAACTTTAAAAAGCTATTTGTAAACCTGCACTTAAGAAAAAATGTCCCTAAGTCTAATAACTTAGGGACATTTTTTCTATTTAACTAACTAATCGTGTAATTCGTTTCTTTTGCCATGAAAGCTTATAATATGCATACTGCAATAGTAAGCTGACAATAAATGCTGCTGGATACCCAATCCAGATACCTTCTATTCCAAGACTTGTATGGTAAGAAAGATAATATGCTACGGGTACTTCTACAAGCCAAATTGAAACAACTCCAATAACAGTTGGCCAAAGTACTGTACCGCTCGCTCGCATTGTCGCACTAATAATTTGTGCATGACCGAAAATTAAATAACTCCATAACGTAATCATAACTAAGCTATGAGCAATTTCAATTGTAGTTTGACTCGTTAAAAATAGTGATAAAATGTCTCTTGAGAATAAATAAATAAGAGATATTAACACACCACCGATGACGTAGTTCATAATAATTCCGGCCTTCACAACTTTCTGCAATCGATCAAATTGATTCGCCCCAATTGATTGTGCTGCAAAAATAGAAACTGTAATACCAAGGCTAACTGCTGGCATTTGTACATAACTTGCAACTTGATTCACAACGCCGTAAGCAGCTGTTGCATCCGAACCGTAACGATTTACAAATGCGATTACGGCAATCTCAGATAATGAAACTAATATCATATTTATACTTGCCGGTATACCGAGCCTTAGCAATAGCTTTAATAACTCCCCATCCATTCGAAGGTATTTTCTAACCGTTCCATCTAGTTGTAATGGGTGATTTTTCTTCTTTAAATACACAAGCATGACAATAAACGTAATAACTGTAGATATAACAGATGCATAGGCTGCTCCATACACATCTAATTTCGGAGCTCCTAACCATCCAAAAATAAGAACTGGTAATAAAATCATATTTAGTGCTGTACTTACAATTAAAAAGTAAAATGGCGTTTTAGAATCTCCTGTACCTCTCATAAATGTTGTATATGCGAAATATAAAAATAATACTGGCATCGATATAAATAAAATCCGTGCATAATGTACACTTATTTCAATAATATTTTCTGGTGTTCCCATTAGACGCATAATATCCATCGCAAAAATACTTCCTATTATCGCCAACACAACTCCAATAATAAAGGTAAATGTCAGCGTCGTACCAACGATAGCTTTTAAACGATCTTCGTTTTTAGCACCAAACGCCTGACCAATTAAAATAGAGCTTCCTGAACCGATACCAATTACAAATGAAACGAGCAAGAAAAATAATGGGAAGAATGCTGATATAGCCGCTAAATCATTAACTCCAAGCCATCTTCCTACTACTACCATACCAAATAATTGTCCAACTGATTGTAGTACATTACTTAATAATAACGGTACTAAAAACATCGACATCGATTTCCAAATCGGTTTACTCTCACTTTCCAACTTATGTGACTCCGCACCTTCTTTATTGTTATCTGCAGGTGGTTTCAAATTTCATTTCTCCTTTTATTAAACATCTATTTTCAATCTCTATCTCTTTGTATAGTTGTTATAATACTGTGCTTCTATTCATTTTCTTTTCGTATGATTATAACTTCACCCAATATTGACTTCCATCGGCTGTTCGATCTAAAAATCCATATTCGATTAAATATCTTCTTAATGTTACAAAATCAGGGTATACATTTTCTATCACTGTATTTACTTCTTTTTCAGTATACTTTTTATTACTATCAAACTTCTTCACTAAATGGCGCAATATAATTAATTTACGCTTTTGTTTCTTCGGAAATTTAGAGAGAGGTCCATCTAACCCTTCTGTAAAATGAGCTTTTAATACTTCATCATTTTCTTCTTCCGTAATATTGTATCGATCATCTACCATCGTTGCTGTTCTATGAATTGGCACAAATTTCGTTTGTACTTTTGATTTTTCTTCTGATAATTCCATTAGCGCTAAAAATACTTTTGCTTGTTTCATTTTCTCTCGCAGTGTAAATCGATGATTACGAATTGTTGATGTACTTCCGCCATCCATCTCTTTTACAATTTCTTTATCATTCAGTCCCATATAGAAAAACTGAACCATTTTCTTTTGTAAATCCGTTAATCCAGTAAATTTCTTATCCATATTTAGCAAATAATCAAACATAGACGTATGCTCATTTTGAATATGCAATTGGACGAACTTCTCTGCTTCATACAAAACTTGATTATCTTGATAAATAACACCTTTAATAAATGTTTCACCACAAGCTAAGCAAATGTACCCCTCTTTTTCTTCATCAAACACATACCCTTTCTTTAATTCCTCTATTGACGCATCCCAAAACTTCTCTGAAATATCGCTCATACTAAACACTCCTTCAAAATGTTTATTTAAAAACCAAACAAATCGCTATATCGTTTATTATTACTTCATCATCTTATCACAACACAAACAAACATTTCAACGTTTCGTTTGCCCATTTTATAAACTTTTATAAAAACATCTATCGAAAGGATTTAATACAACGAAAAGCGAATATGTTTATACAAATTCATTTTATAGGATGTAAAATAGAACATGAATATTCTTCAAGACCCTTGGTTTACCGTTAAGTAAATTGCACAGAACGCATATGCGATTAGTGAATATGGAACTGGTATTCACTCATTACAAAACTTCAGTATTCAATTTTAACTACAAAAAAGATGTTTTCGTATAAGAAAACATCCTTTACTTTTTATATATTCTATTTACAGTCTCTACTAAAACCTTACTTGCTTGTACAAATGTATGCTTTCGATTTCTATCTTCAACAAATTTATTAGCACAACTACTCATAATCATCATACAACTAATTATGACTAACGCTATCTTTCTATTCTTGTAAGTCACTTTATGCCACTCCACTATTACAAAACTTCTTTTGAATTTATCCCATCAAGAAATTTTACATGAATAATAAAACGTGTGAATATGCAATTCTGCATATTCACACGTTTTATCACAATGTTATGATTTAATTTATTTAAAGAACAAGTATACCGAGGTGACTAACTTGAAATTTAAAGCGAAAAAAAATCCATTCCACGTCATTTTCATTACATTATTTATAATTATTTTTTTCGTTTCGTTATTCTTCCAAAATGAAAATTCTATTTTTTTCACTCTCATGATGCTGCTAAATATCGTGAATCTTTCTTCATTCTATTTCTCTCACTACAACGTAACGGAATCATCTCTTGTTGTAAAACACGGTTTCATTTTTCATACTGAAATTCCATTTGAAGATATTCGTCACGTTAAATACTCTGGTAAAAAACTTCATTCAAAAAAATGGACTAGACAACAATTAGAAATCCATTACAATTTATTTGACTCAGTGACCACTTTCATACCACTAGAAGAAGAAAAATTCATTTCACTCTTAAAAGAGAACTGCCCACAGATGAAAGTAATGAATACGCCTGCTAACAAATAATATATTTTGAAGCTTGTAGTATTGCAAGTAGATGAAACATAAAAATGAACATCAAAAAAGCCAAGATTCTATACTAAGAACCCTGGCTTTTTCTATTACTCTTTTGGAGCAATCATTTTCTTTGGATCTACAATTTCATCAAATTGCTCTTCTGTTAGTAGCCCAGATTGCAATGCTGCTTCTTTTAAAGTTAATCCTTCTTTATGAGCATGCTTCGCAATTTTCGCTGCATTTTCATATCCGATATGTGGGTTTAGCGCTGTTACAAGCATTAGTGAGCGATTCACATTTTCATTAATTACTTCTTCATCTGCTTCAATACCAACTGCACAATTGTCATTAAACGAAACAATTGCATCCGCTAATAAGTGAGCTGATTGTAAGAAGTTATAAGCAATAACAGGTTTAAATACATTTAACTCAAAGTTACCTTGGCTCGCAGCAAATCCGATTGTTGCATCATTCCCCATTACTTGCGCTACAACCATCGTTAACGCTTCACTTTGCGTTGGATTTACTTTACCTGGCATAATAGAGCTTCCCGGTTCATTTGCTGGAATAATAATTTCTCCAAGACCACTACGTGGACCACTTGCAAGCCAACGTACATCGTTAGCGATCTTCATTAGATCCGCAGCTAATGCTTTTAATGCACCGTGGGTATATACAACTTCATCATGGCTCGTTAATGCATGGAACTTATTTGGTGCAGAAACAAATTGTTTACCTGTAAATTGACTAATTTCCTCTGATACCATCTCACCAAATTTAGGATGAGCATTAATACCTGTTCCAACCGCAGTTCCACCAATTGCTAACTCTTTCATATATGTATTGCTCTCTGCAATCATACGCTCTGTTTTTTCAAGCATACGGTGCCATCCGCTAATTTCTTGCCCTAAAGTTAACGGCGTTGCATCTTGTAAATGTGTACGACCAATTTTTATAATATGTTCAAATGCAGTTACTTTTTCTGCTAAAGTTTCTTTTAATTTCGTAATTGCTGGTAATACGTGATTTTCTACTGCGATTACACAAGCTACATGAAGCGCCGTTGGAAATGTATCATTTGAACTTTGTGACATGTTCACATCATCATTCGGATGAATATGTACGTCAGATCCCTTCTCTTTCAAAATTTGATTCCCACGATTTGCAATTACTTCATTCACATTCATGTTTGACTGTGTACCACTACCTGTTTGCCATACGACAAGCGGAAAATGTTCATTCCATTTCCCTGCAATCACTTCATCCGCAGCTTCTACAATTGCTTCTGCTTTTTCTTCTGATAGCTTTCCTAATTTTTGATTGCTAAGCGCTGCACTCTTCTTTAAAATTGCAAATGCTTTTACAATTTCAAGCGGCATTTGCTCTGTTCCAATTGGAAAGTTTTCTTTACTACGTTGTGTTTGTGCTGCCCATAATTTATCAGCTGGAACTTTTATTTCTCCTAATGTATCTCTTTCAATTCTGTACTCCATGTTTTCATCCCCTTGAAAATATAATACCTACATCTCTTATAATAACAGACTTTCTCTTAAATGATAAGAATTCTCACTCTTATATATAGATATTCTATATTTATTTAAAAAAATTCCTCTTGACCTAAACTTAAGTTTAGGCTGTATCCTTTCCATTGTAACCTACTATAACATTACTGGAGGAATTCAATATGAAAAAATATGCTTTTATAACAGGTGCGAATAAAGGAATTGGATATGAACTTGTTCGTCAATTAGCAGAAAAAGATTATCACGTATTTTTAGGTGCTCGTAATGAACAACTTGGACAACAAGCCGTAGAATCTTTAAATGTTTCAAACGTTTCCTATATTCAAGTAGATATTTCAAATTCACAATCCATTCAAGAAGCAACAAAGAAAATTTACGAAACGACTGATCACTTACATTTATTAATTAATAATGCAGGCATAGCGCTAGACTTCAATATGCTACCTAGTGAATTAAATATTGAAACTTTACGCCAAGGATTTGAAGTTAATTTTTTTGGAACTTTCCAAATGATGCAAGCCTTTTTACCATTATTAAAGAATTCAAGCAACAGTAAAATAATAAATGTAACAACTGACATGGCCTCACTAACAATGTTTGCTAATGGTGAAACACATCCAATTAATACACTAGGATATAATTCTTCAAAAACAGCTATTAATGCTTTAACATTAGCTTTTAGTAAAGAATTTGCTACTAACGGTCCAGAAGTATTTGGGGTAACTCCTGGTTTTACAACTACGGATCTTAATGGAAATTCCCCCGGTGGCCATACAACCACTGAAAGTGCTAAAATTATTATTAAATATGCATTAAGTGAAACAAACTATAATGGTAAAATACTTAACAAAGATGGCATTATACCTTGGTAATAAAAGGATGAATGATATGTATTATACAATTGGGCAAGTCGCCAAAATGCAACACTTAACTATTTCTCAAATACGTTATTACGATAAACAAGGACTGTTTCCTTTTCTGCAAAGAAACGAAAAAGGAGATCGAGTTTTTGATGAAGAAGCACTGAAATATTTAGAGATGATTTTGTGTTTAAAAAACACTGGTATGCCAATTCAAAAAATAAAACAATTTATCGACTGGTCTATGGAAGGAGAATCTACTATCCTTCAAAGGTTAGAATTAATGAAACAACAGGAGACCAATGTCTTACAGCTCATTCAAGACACTGAAAAAAACTTAAAAAAGATACAACAAAAAATTGCTAAATATGAGAATGAAATAACTTCAGCAAATGCTATTAAAAAATAAAAAAATCACCTTCTACATATTGTAGAAGGTGATTTTTATTTTATGATGCTTGCTTTCCTTTATCTGCATCATCTACATACCAGATGAATTTGCCTGTATATCCGTAAATAACTGCTAAAATTAACGATACGAAGCTTAACCACATAAACGGAACGTATGAGAACGTTGCTACACCTAAAATGCCAGCCATAAAAATACCATTATCAGACCACGGAACCATACCTGAAGTTAACGTTCCACCTACTTCTGAGTTACGCGCTAATACACGACGGTCTATTTTTAATTTATCATAGCTATCTTCCATAATTTTTGGTGTTAAAATTAGTGATACATACATCGCACAACCAAATATATTAGCTAAGAATGCCACGATTAATGTAGACAATGTTACATTACCTGCAGAATTTAATTTCTTCTCAAATTTTGATACGATTACTTTTAAAACACCTAGTTTTTCAAGTAATCCACCAAATCCTAAACCGAAAATAATAACGGCTACTGAGCCAAGCATGCCGTTAATTCCACCACGGTTTAATAACTTGTCAACAAACTCAACACCAGATTGAATTGAGAATCCGTTATAAGCTGTTCCAATCGCCTCTCCAAAGTTCATCCCTTGGAAAAGGGTTGCCCAAATTGCACCAATTAAAGCTCCCATTGCAATTGTTGGCATAGACGGTTTCTTCATCGCTAATAGAACGATAACAATGACCGCCGGAACAAGCATCCATATTTTAATATCAAATTGCTTTAATAAAGCTTCTTTTAAAAATTCTACTCGATTCAAATCTACATTATCGCCGCCATACATCCAACCAGCTACAGTAAACATAATACTAGTAATAATATAAGCTGGAACATCTAATACGAGCATAGCTCGAACGTGAGCAATAACATCTACTTTCGCCATAGAAGCTGCAAGAACTGTGCTATCAGAAAGTGGTGATAATTTGTCGCCGAAATAAGCTCCTGAAAGAACTGCACCAGCAACAAGCGGAAGTGGTAAACCAAGTCCTTCACCAATCGCCATCATAGCAATACCTGCTGTTCCCACTGTTCCCCAAGACGTTCCTGTTGCGATAGAAGTTATAGAACAAATAATTAATGTTGCTAATAGGAATATGCTAGGGTGAATAAATTCTAATCCATAATAGATTAATGTTGGTACTACCCCACCAGCAATCCATGTTCCAATTAAAGCACCTACTGCAACTAAAATCAGTATCGCTTCTAATCCGTTAGAAATCCCTTTCGTAATTGCATCTTGCAATTCTTGATAACGAAATCCTAATCTTAATCCAAGCGCAATTACTAAAAACCATGAAATAAATAGCGCTAATTGAATTGGGAGATCAAAAATCGTTTGGAAGGAAAAGACAACAGCAAGAAATAGTAATAAAAGAACTATGATTTCTAGCATCGATGGTAATCTTACACTTTTCATTTTTTTCTCTCCTTACAAGTCGATAACATGACGTATGTCGTCTTACATGTATGTAATATACAATTAGCGAAGACAAAACAAAATTTTCATATTATTTCGATTTATTTTTCCAGTATAATATATTCACAACCCTTTCTATTGTAAAAGTAGATTACGTTTTTCGCAATGAAAAATATAAAAAATGTTGTATTTTTATTTATCCCGATATTTTCGGCCAATAAGACCCCCGTCTCAAAATTCAGTAAGTGCAAAGCACTTAGGTAAGAAATTAACTACTGTAAAATTCCGAATTGATATGAACGTATTAAAGCTTCACTTTATTTACAAAGAAAAATCCCATACTAACTTTTTTAATATTTGCTGCAATAAAACTTTTTACAACTATCTTCGCTTTTTAATTCACACCATTATTTTCTACATAAAAAATAGGGCACACATCATAAAAATGATGTATGCCCTATCTTTATTTATACATATTTTGTATTTCTTCTTTATTTTTAAGTATTTCCTCAAACTTATCACTACAACCCTTCGGAAATAACACTCCCAGTCCATATGAATGCGCAAATTGAAAATGAGGGTACTTCGCTTTTACCTCATCCCAAAACTTATATACGCCGAAATCACTACTTCTAACTTCAATATCATGAAATAATACAATACCGTTTTTCGCGACTTTCGGTAGCCATGTATTATAATCGTGAGAAACAGCTTCATACGTATGATAGCCATCAATATGCAAAAGATTTATCGTTTCATCTTGAAACCGGTCTACAGCATCATCAAAAGTAGATCGAATTAAATTTCCTATATTAAGGTAGTTATCGCTCACTACTTTTTCTACTATTTGAAAAACCCCTTCTCCATATGGACCTGTATGCCCATCTCCAGCCCAAGTATCTACTGCAAAGCATTTAGTCGATAACCCTCCATCTTTTACTCCCTGACAAAAACTAAAAAAGGAAGCTCCTAAATGTGTACCTAACTCAACTAAAGTTTCTGGTTTTTCAAATCGTACTAAGTCATATGCAAAATCTAAATGTCCACTCCACGCAGATTGTGACCGAATAATAGGACTAAATGTTTCAAATTCAAATGATGGTTTATGAGTAACCCAGTTCATCGCATAACTCCTTCTGCACATATTTTTAACAAACCAAATTACTCTTATCTTTATTTTTTTATCGTCTTGATTATGATTCTATTTCATGAAAATATGAAGAATTTATTCTTTTCTATTGAGGTAAAACATCATATACATATGGGTCAGTTGGCTTATTAATTTTTTCGATTTTGTTTACTTTTACAAGTGGAAAGACTGTTCCTTTATATGTCGTTTCATCTAATAATCCTGTTATTTTTACCCATGTTTCTTCTGGAATTTTTTCAATATTTTTCCCGGTAACAATCATCCCCCAGACTGATGCATCCGCAATACAACAAGTTATGCCATATCGAGCCACTACTACTTTATTCCCCGTCACATCTTTATCCTTATATATAAACCCTAAGAATGTAATTTCTTTCCCTTTAAACCAATTAACATTTTGACCAATTACATTCATTGTTTGAACATAATCCTTATCCTTTACTTGTAGTTTACGCTGTCCTAACATACTTTTTACTACTTGCTCTTCCGTTTTATAAGTCGTTAATAAATTTGATGTTTCTTCTGAATCAACTGATACTTCTCGCCCATCAAAATTAACCTGTTTCCCCTCTTTTTCGTTTCTTTCCAGACTTCTCGCCTGTACACTTTGATTCATACCCCTTTTTCCTGCTAAACTTCCATCAATTGTTACACTTCCAAAGAGAAAAGCACTAACTATCGGAACAACAAATAAAACATATACAAAGAAACTTTTTATCCCTGATTTTGATGTTGTATGATGTTTACAACAATTATAATCATGCTGTTTTTCTCTTCCATCTCCCCAAACTTGTACAATACCAAAAATTAAAATTACTACAAAAGCTATATACGTAAATTTGATCATTTTTGGAGCGATAAAATTATAAATATTCCCTGTTACAAGTAGTTTAAATAAGAGCATTGCTAAACCAATTAAAATAATGCCACGAATATAGTGATGATATGCCTTCTGCTCCTCTTTCTCCATTCTTTCTCACCTCCTATAACATTATGATTTGCACGATGGTATACACAGATACAATGACAATTCCCATCAAAAAGAATACAAATCTCTTTTGAAAATACGCAAATAGCATTAACGTATTTTTCATATCAAGCATAGGCCCAAACACAAGAAATGCGAGAAGTGCCTTTACCGAGAAAACATGTCCAAAAGACGCAGCTATAAAAGCATCGGCTGCAGAGCAAATTGATAAAACATAACCAAACCCCATCATAATAATGGGAGCAATTACTTCGTTATGTGCTACTGCATCCAGTACATTCCGATCAAAAAACGTTTGAAATACACTTGCTAAAAAAGCACCAATCAATAAATACTTACCAGTATCAAAAAACTCATCTACAGTGTGATTCATAACATCTTTCCAACTCTTTTTTTTGCTTATTTGAACTGAAACCTCTACGTCTTTTAAAACATTTCTTTCGCGATAGCAATAATACACAATTAGACCTATGAATAGAGCAACTAGAATTGTTATCCCAAAGCGTGCATATACAACGTAATCATTTTTTGGAAACGCATATACAGTAGATAAAAGAACAACTGGATTCATAATGGATGCACTCAATAAAATAACAATGCCTACATGAAGTGGTAGCCCCTTTTGAATGAGCCTTCTTACAATTGGTATAATGACACATTCACACATTGGAAAAAGAACTCCCACAAATACTGCTGGAATCATTGCAACAATTGGAGATTTCGGCATTACTTTTTGAATCATATCTTCCGTCACAAACACTTGAATACATGAAGAAACAATTACCCCTAATAAAATAAAAGGTATTGCTTCAAAAATGATACTTAAAAATACCGTATTCACATTCAGCCATTCCTGCGGTATATTTGTGTGCAAATTTACTAGACTTGTAAAATCTACAAAAAATAATAAAAAGAGAAACATAGCGATAAGAGCTATGCCTACTAATTCTTTTGAAACTCTATTAAAGACCAAGCTTCTCGCCTCCATTTTATTTACATGTAAACATGTGCTTGTCCAAATGCTTCATACTACAGCACAAATTTTATAGTCTATTTCTATTCTTAAATCGTAATCATTATGATTTATTATTGATTTTTCTTTTCCTATCGTTTAATATAAAACGTAATCATTACGATTTAAAGGAGAGATCATTTCATGAAAAAAGTACCTATCACTGTATTAAGTGGTTTTTTAGGATCTGGAAAAACTACCTTACTACATCACATTTTGACTAATAAGAATAACTTAAAAGTAGCTGTTATCGTTAATGATATGAGCGAAGTAAACATTGATGCATCTCTTATAAAAAAGGGTGGTTTTTCACGTACGGAGGAAAAACTAGTAGAGATTCAAAATGGCTGTATTTGTTGTACACTACGAGAAGATTTAATGATAGAAGTGAATCGTCTTGTGGAAAATGGTGATATTGACTATATTATTATTGAATCTTCTGGTATAAGTGAGCCTATTCCAGTTGCTCAAACGTTTACTTATACAGACGAAGTCCTTAACATTGATTTAACGAAAAATTGTCGCCTCGATACGATGGTTACAGTTGTAGATGCAAATAGATTTTGGGATGATTTTGCAGATGGAGAAAGTTTATTAGACCGAAAACAAGCCATCGATGAGAATGATACCCGAGAAGTTATTGATTTATTAATAGATCAAATTGAATTTGCAAACGTAATTATTCTTAATAAGATAGATTTGCTAGAAAAAGAAGATGTGATAGAGCTTCATCATTTACTAAAAAAATTAAATCCTAATGCAAAAGTTCTTGAATCTTCGTTTAGCAAAGTACCATTACAAGAAATTTTAAACACAAATCTATTTAATTATGAAGAAGCCAGTCAATCGGCCGGCTGGATACAAGAATTAAATAGTGACTATCATACACCAGAAACGGAAGAATACGGTATCAATTCCTTTGTTTACCGCCGCAAATATCCTTTCCATCCCGAGCGCCTTATGAATTGGCTAGAAAGATGGCCTTTAGATGTTGTAAGAGCGAAAGGATTCTTCTGGCTGGCATCTCGTAATAATATGATAGGGCTTCTATCTCAAGCAGGTTCCTCTATTACAATTCAAGGAGCCGGTGAGTGGATAGCGGCATTACCTGAAACTGAAAGAAATCAAATGATTACAGAAGAACCAGAAGTATTGAAAAACTGGGATAAACAATATGGAGATCGAATAACCGAACTCGTATTTATTGGAATTGATATGAACCGTTCGTTAATTGAACAATCATTAGATGATTGTCTATTAACAGAAAAAGAAATGCAACAAAACTGGAATACATTTATTGATCCTATCCCGGCTTTTACTTATACTTCATAACAATTAATAAAAGGCTTCAGTAGAATGAAGCCTTTTTACTTTATAGTACTCTTATTTAATAAGTTTGCTTTAATTATGAATACAATTGTACCTAAAACAATTAATATAGCATATACGATACCAACTAAATTACCTATTTTTTCCAATCCAAGCGGTAATATTATAGTAGCAACTCCAACTATATAAGAAAATGCTCCTGAAAGCTTCGCTAATTTATTTTTATCTCCAACAAACGTTTCTTCTTGATATCCTGCTAACAAAAACAACCTCTTTTTCACATGTATTTGATACCCTAAAAAAATGATAAGTAACCCAACAAATAAACAAACTAAACATCCAGCTAACATATACTCCCCCTCCTCTACAATATTTTACTATACATAAAAAATTAGAAATTTCAGTTTATTAACAAGTCATTCTGTGATATATTGCATATTGTATTCAATTTGTATTTTTAGAAAGGAGAATTTTAGATCATATGGATTCAAATCGATTAAAAGGAATTATAATGGTCATAATCGGTGCTTGTTTATGGGGCTTGTCTGGTACAGCTGCACAACAACTTTTTCAATATGACAATGTTTCAACCGAATGGTTAGTTACGATCCGTTTACTTATATCTGGAATTATTTTGCTCATTATTTCCTCATTCGGAACGAGAAAAAAAGAGATATTTAGCATTTGGAAACAAAAATCTGATGCTATTAAAATGATTTTGTTTGGTCTATTCGGTATGCTTGCTGTACAGTATACGTATTTCGCTTCAATTAAAGAAGGAAATGCTGCCGTCGCAACATTATTACAATATTTAGCTCCTATATTCATCACTGTATACTTACTTTTCAAATGGAACGTTCGTCCATCAAAAATTGATTTCATTTCAATTACCCTTTCATTAGTAGGCACTTTTCTCTTACTAACAAACGGGTCTGTTCATAACTTGGCTGTTTCTACACCAGCTATTATTTGGGGGATTTTATCTGGATTATCTCTCGCTTTTTATAGTTTATATTCAAAGGAATTGTTAGAAAAATGGTCTTCTTCCGTTATCGTTGGATGGGGCATGATTATTGGGGGTATTGGTGTAACGATTGTACACTTTATTTCTACAAACGAATTCATTTTATTATCAACTATGAAATATGTAAAACTAAGTACCCTACCGCTCATCACATTTGTCGTCATTTTCGGGACACTTATTGCCTTTTATTTATACTTAGACAGCATACGATACCTGACTCCGAAAGAAACAACATTATTTGGTTGCACAGAGCCACTCGCAGCTATTATTTCTTCTGTACTTATATTACACGTGCCATTTCAATCTTTTCAGTTATTAGGCGCTTTTTGTGTCATTGTAATGGTGCTCATCTTAAGCCAAAAGCCGGATGAAGGGAAACAAAAATTAAAGCTTGTTCATGCAAAAAAGGAAAATATACAATGAAAGGATTGAATTCACTATGCCTGTCCCTCAAAATTATAAAAAACCAGGAAGAGTTTCAGCAAAATCACTCGTTTTAAATCAACTACAAAATTGGATTATTGAAGGTGTACTGAAGCCCAATGAAAAAATTAATGATGGGGAATTGGCTGAGGCACTAGGAGTAAGCAGAACACCTGTAAGAGAAGCACTTCAAATATTAGAGCTTTCTGGATTAGTGGAAATGGTACCAGGGCAAAAAACGAAAATTGCTCCTATTAAGTTAGACGACGTATCTATCATTTATGAAACGATGGCTGGTCTTCACTCTATTATAGGAAAGCAAGCTCTTCAAAACATTACAAACGCTGATATTCAACTACTTTCTGAAATAAATGAGCATTTTCAGCAATCTATAGAGAAAAAAAACGCAAAACAAGCTTTAGAATTAGATATACAATTCCACAATACAATTTCTTCTATTGCTAAAAACCAATATATTGAACCCTTTCTAGAAAATATGCAACTTCACGTTTTACGTCTTGAATATTTGTTTTTCCAAAACTTTGTTCCAGCAAGTCAATCTATTGAAGAACATCACTCTATCATTCAAGCATTACAGAAGCAGGACGAAAAACAAATGGAACAAATAATGACCCAAAACTGGCTCCGTCCCATGAAAGAAATACAAAAAATAATTTCTACGAAATAAAAAGAGAGCTGGTTACACAAAATCGTAACCAGCTCTCTTTTTACTAATCTATATAGCTACGCCTGAATATTCGCATAATCTTCCATATCTTCGTACTCTTTTTCCAATTCCTCTAAAGACAGCTCGTATAATTGTCGGTCGCGAATCTTAAACACACCTGCTCCAATTAACTCATCAATTAAATGCCTCTTACGATTTTCAACAGCAAAACGGAGTTGACTACTCATCTTTTAAAAAACTCCTTTCTACGATCATTGAAAATGATAATCTCTATCAATTACCACTTTTGATTATAAAAGATGACTCTTTATAAGTAAAGTAATTTCATGAAATATTTACCTTGCAAAGTACTTGTGGCCACATTATATATATGTATGCCGTGCGAAAAATGTTATGACACTTTTTCTTATCCTTTTTCTTTCATACTTTGCAAGTTGTCTCATCATGATTAAATTCACCATCTATTTCTACTTGAATGGTGACATGTTCTACATGAAATTTCTCCTTTAATACATACGTAGCCTCTTTTAATACACTTTGCGTTTCATTCCCTTTAATAATAAGATGACATGTTAATACTTGAAAATCTGATGTGACAGACCATATGTGCAAATCATGAACTTCTTTGACAATCGGAATATTTAATAACGTACTTTTTACCTCTTCAACATTTATGTGCTGTGGTGCACCTTCCATTAATATATGAACCGTATCACGTGTTACACGCCATCCACTAATAATGACTAAAATAGACACAAGAATACTAGCAATCGCATCTGCAGCAGTCCATCCGAAAAATTTAATAAGTAACGCAGCAATAATCGCTCCGACGGAACCCAATAGATCGCCTAGTACGTGCAGGAAAGCACTTCTTAAATTCAAATTACCTTTCACATCTCCGCCTCTCATTAATATCCAAGCTGATAAAATATTAATAAGCAGACCAAGGACTGCAATAATGAGCATCCCATTACTAGCAATCTCAACTGGTTCTTTAAAACGACGGATTGCTTCAATAAAAATGTATACCGAAATGACAATAAGAACGACACCGTTACATAATGCTGCTAACATTTCGACTCGCTTATACCCGTATGTTTTCGCAGTTGTTGCTGTTTTTTCTCCGAGTTTAAACGCAAGTAAACTTAAAGCTAAAGATACTGCATCACTTAGCATATGCCCCGCGTCAGATAGTAGTGCTAAGCTATTTGTTACAAATCCACCAACAACTTCTGCAATCATAAAACTTGTTGTTAGTAGGAAGGCAATTAGTAACGCCTTTTTATTTTTTGAATGACCATGATCATGCGAATGTCCCATACTTATACTCCTTTAAGTACAATATCTGTATGTTAGTATGAAACAAACTCCCCATCTTTATCCCGAATTGACTGATTGTAAACGCCCGCTTCCTCTGTATACACACTTCGCTATTTTTTAAACAATCCCTTTTTCTCAAATAAAACAAGACTACTTCTTTTTTATTTTCATATTGTTTACTAATGAAAGAATTTTTAAGGAGGTTACTTAAATGAAACGTTTATTTCTCTGTATGGAACGTGAACTTGTTGTAGTGAAAGAACACAATGATAACTATGAAACGACTTATCACTTACAAAATATGCAACCTACCTGTATCGCTGTTGATCCATTTCAAAAGAATCGTGTATATTGCGGAACATTTGGACGAGGTCTATGGTTAAGTGACGATAGTGGGGATTCATGGAGACCAATTGGAGATTCTTATCGTTACTTTGATTTCCCTAAAGAAGATGGTATTTTGCACTCCTCTATCACTTCCATAACAATAAGCTCAAATGAACAAGTTAACGGATATGGTGTCGTTTATGTCGGCACAGAACCGAGCGCTTTATTTCGCTCTGAAAATGGTGGTGAAACGTGGACTGAACTTAAAAATATGAAATCATTATTATCTTCTTATACGTGGGCATTTCCGCCTAGACCTTTTACCCATCACGTACGCTGGATTACAGTTGACCCAAATAACCCTAATACAATACACGTTTCAATCGAAGCTGGTGCTGTTATTCAAAGTAACGATAAAGGGCATACATGGATTGATAAAAAATTCGGTGCTCCTATCGATGCTCATCAATTACTTATGCACCCTAAAGCACCAAATCGCCTTTATGCATCATGTGGTGACGGATTTATGGGCGGACCTGATCGTGCTTATCTTGAGAGTTATAACAATGGAAACAGTTGGATCTCATGTAGTGCAGGACTTGAACATCATTATTTATACAGCATGGCTATCGATCCAGCTGATTGTGATACGATTCTCGTTTCTGCTGCGCCAAGTGCTGATCTCGCTCATCATCGTATCCCTTATGAATCTTATATTTATCGAAAAACGAAAGATACTCCGTTCCAGCAAGTACAACAAGGACTACCATCTGCAATCGGTACAGTCATTTCGATGTTTGCTACAAACGAAGCCGAACCACATACGTTCTACACGTTAAATAACAATGGCGTCTTTCAATCCAATGATAGCGGCGAATCGTGGGAACAACTAAACATTCCGTGGAAAGATGAGTATAAAACGCAGCATCCGCATGCACTATTCGTCACTAGTTCTTAACGAAAAAAGACTGCCTAAATGATTTTAGGCAGTCTCTCTTTTATTTCTTTAAATCAATGACAATATCATCTAACACAATATCTTTGCTCTTCGCTTCTTTTTTCGGCACTTCTATTTTCTTCTCTTTCCCATTCACATACTCTACTCCACCATGATTTTCAGGTGTATGTACTCGCAAGTGCACGCGAGGTGTAACGATAAGCTTTGTTGCATTTTCGTTTAGTTTTTGGAAGGTGGCACTCCAACTACTTTTATGTGGCTCTGCTACTGTACTACTTCCGCCATTTCCTTCACCAGCATAATGATTTCCTAAATCATCTTTTATTTCTAACTCAACATCCGCACTATCCCATATGCTTCTTAATACCTTAGATTCTTCCTGATTGAAAAAAACGATAAATGACATCGGGGTTACTTCCATTTTGTCTATATTTACTTTTATTAATTCATTTTCAGAAACCCCATTAACCTTTACTTCCTTACTATCCATTGCTTTTAAACTAAGTGCGAAATTCCAGTTTCCCTTTATTACATTACCTTCATAATCCAACTCAATTGCCTCTATATCCCACCAAACATTTGCGACATCTAACCTTTCACTACCATGACCACTCATCGTAGTCATACCTACATATTTTCCCTCTCCAACTTTTGTAACGTTCGAACTACCTCCTCCGCCATCAAAGCCCATAACTTGCGGACTTCCAAATGGGAACGGTTTCTCTCCTAAATCTTTTTCGCTCTCAATAGAATATGTAATTGTAATTGTTCTACCATCGAATACAGCATCATTAATTGTAACCTTAACCCCATTACTCTCTTTTGTCATATTCAACTCAGTCGAAAATTCCTTATAATTTTCATATAATCCCGTTCTACCATTATCTAAAAATCGGAATATGTCACCTACAATTGGCAATCCCCCGGCATATGTAGGAAAACCGATACCAAGAGTTGCAACCGATAACCCTACTAAAATTGATGCAGCAGCGACACCTTTTTTCCAACTTTTCATCTTTTTCTTCGTACGTATCGATTGTTTTACATTTCGTTTTACTTTTTCCTTTTCAATTTCAGAAGCCTCAATTTCTTCTAGTTCTTTTTCATCTATATCAATATCATTTAATAGTTCATAAATGTCTTTCATATTGCACTACCTCCAAAACTAATATTCGTAGCATTTTGTTGTAGTTTCTTTTTCCCCCGGTACACTCGATTATCAATTGCTGCCCGAGTTAATCCTAACTTGTCACCTATTTCCTCTGTCTTCATACCAAGTAAATATTTCATAATGAACACCTTTTGATCTAGCGGTTCTAATTGATTAATGAGCTTCAATAATTCTTCCCTATCTTCCATAACGATTAATTCGTCTTCTGCTGATTTTTCTGTACTGATATGAAACTCATCTGAAATGATTTCTACTGTTTTAGTCGATTTCCGGTAATAATCAATTGCTTTAAACTTCGCAATCGCTGCAATCCACTTTTTAAAATCACTCGGCTCTCCATGGAATTTATTTGCGTTATTCCAAATGGAAAGAAATATATCGTTTATACATTCCTCTATGAGTCCATCATTTTGAATGGGAAGTAGAACTTTATGCGTGATCCCCTTTATGAGTGGTAAGTATGTATCGACAACGAATTCTAACGCGTCTTCTTTTTGCCGCTGTAATCTTTTTATAAAATTTTTCTCATTTGATTTCATGTAGCGATTCCCCTTATTGTTTTGTAAAAGCTTTTACACCCTATATAACGTCTGAGAAAATTTTTTCTCTCATCTTTTTTATTTTTTGTATGTAATGGAATACTTTCCCTTAGCCATTTTCTCACATAACTATGCATTCAAAGAAAACTTTCTCAAGTCTGTAATTTAATTCATGTAGTACACTATTTATATAGTCACTCTTTAATTTAGTGTACATTTTATTTCATTAATCTATTTTAAAAATTAGGAGATGAGATGTGTATGTGTGGAATTACAGGTTGGGTAGATTGGAAAGAAGACCTTTCAAATCAACATGTTATTTTAAAAAAGATGGCAAATAGTATTGAGCATCGTGGTCCGGATGCTGAAGGATTTTGGTTTTCACCTCATGCGGCCTTTGCACACCGGCGTTTAATTGTAATTGATCCAGAAGGCGGGACACAGCCTAAGACATTTCGTGCTGGTGATTATACGTATGCTCTTACTTATAATGGAGAAATTTATAATTTCCGTGAACTGAGAGAGCAGCTTCAAAAATGTGGGCATGCATTTGAAACCCATTCAGATACAGAAGTATTACTACATGCTTATTTAGAATGGAAAGAAGACTGCGTACGACATTTAAACGGAATTTTCGCTTTTGCCTTATGGGATGATCAGAAGCAACAATTGTTTTTAGCACGAGATCATTTAGGTGTAAAACCACTCTTTTTTACAGAAAGAAATGGCAGTATTATTTTCGGTTCTGAAATTAAAGCATTATTAGCGCATCCATCTGTCCCTGCTGAACTTGATGCGGGTGGAATAAATGAAATATTTGGATTAGGCTTATTTCGCACTCCAGGATGTGGCGTCTTTAAACATATTCAAGAAGTACGTGCTGGACATTCTATAACATTTACACGTCATAAAAAAGTAGTTACGAAGTATTGGAATTTAGAAAGTAAGTTCCATACAGACTCTATAGAAGATACATCTTCGCATATTCTATCTATTTTACAAGATACAGTAAAAAGACAATTAATTGCCGATGTTCCTCTCGTTTGTATGTTATCAGGCGGATTAGACTCTAGCGGTATTACTGCACTTGCGGGTAAAGAATTTGCTGCTGAAAATAAAACACTTCATACGTATTCTGTTGACTTTGTAAATAGCGCAAAAGATTTCGAACTGACATTTGCTCGCACTGGTTTAGACGCTCCTTGGGTAAAACGCGTTTCTGAACATGTCGGGACAGCGCATCATGATATCATTGTGAATGCTGAAGAATTAGCAAATCACTTATTCGTTCCCCTTCATGCAAAAGATTTACCGAGTGCTGGTGAAATGGAAACTTCACTATATTTACTATTTTGCGAAATGAAAAAAGATGCGACCGTAGCTTTATCCGGCGAATCGGCTGATGAAGTATTCGGTGGATATCCTTGGTTTCATCAAGAAGAACTACTATATG
Organism: Bacillus sp. JAS24-2; assembly: GCF_008274905.1. Taxonomy (NCBI): domain Bacteria; kingdom Bacillati; phylum Bacillota; class Bacilli; order Caryophanales; family Bacillaceae; genus Bacillus; species Bacillus sp. JAS24-2. The sequence goes on along the minus strand of NZ_CP031068.1, from coordinate 1,595,088 downwards.
TAGATAAGTTTCCTTGGCTAACAAATTGGAAAAATACATCTCCTCTTCTACTAAATGAAGTAAGTAACCAATGTAATCTAGAAGACTATATTGATACACGATTCCAAGAAGCGATACTTGAAGTACCTACTCTTGAAGGCGAAAGTAAAAAATCCGCGAAACAACGTCAAATGTTTTATTTATTTTTAACAAGATTCCTTCCTTTCTTACTTGACCGTAAAGATCGTATGAGTATGGCTGTTGGATTTGAAGTTCGTGTACCGTTTTGCGATTATAGATTAGTTGAATATTTATGGAATGTTCCTTTCAACATAAAAAGTATTGATAATATTGAAAAAGGCATTTTACGTAGAGCACTACAACCAGCTTTACCTGACGATGTACGCAATAGAAGAAAAAGCGCTTATCCAACTTCACAAGATCCACACTACTTACAAACAATCCGTAATTTAACACTTGATATGTGTAACAATAAAAACAACCCTATTTTCTCACTTATTAACCATTCCATCTTACTTTCAATTGCTGATCAAAGTAATAAAGTGATTAACAATTTTGAAGCAAGAAGTGCCATGGAGTATATGCTACAAGTAAATGAATGGTTGAAAACATATCACATCCATATTGCTTAACAAAAAGGAGTTCAAGGATAAAAGCCTTGAACTCCTTTTATATTAATTAGCACATTGTTTATTATCAGTATCAATAGACCATCCAATAATCGTGGCACAGTCTCTACCTTTCCACTGCAGTACATTTGTTAATACTGGCTCAATCTGTAAGCTATTCCCGTCATGTAATATTTCTACTAAAGATTGATCATCATCAAACCTTCGTTTGTCACACTCTAAAATACCATCTGTTACCATTACAATGTGATTCATTCCTTTTTCTAATCCCCTTACACCTGACGTAAAGCAAGGTGTATTTGCTGCAAAAATATTTTTCCTGCCAATATATTCGTAATTTTTCCGTTTATTTAATCGTCCTTTTCCATTTTTCGTTTTCTCAGAATGGAATAAATACGCGAAACAATCACCAACTGATAACCAATATAAAAATTCGCCTTTTCGTAAACAAATTAAGCAAGCGAGTTCCTCATCATCTTGATCACACTTTTTAATAAATAACTCATCTGTAAATAACGCTAATAAGTACATATGTGTATGATGAAAAGCTAAATGTATTGGATAGGAAAATAACTCTTTTAATTTCTCTTTTCTTTCTGAAATCGCTTCTATTATATAATCAATATTTTTTGTTTTGTGGTGTGTATCAAAAATCATAACAAATTCAAATTGTAATTCAGGGTCCCACCAAGCAAGTACCGCATCTCCTCGTTCATATGCATCACTTTCTTGATTTCCCCCATATACGCCGACTGAAAGAGGACCACATTTTTCAACATGTATTTCATCTACATACATCTGTTCATGACTCATCCATTTGAATGTATTCACAGCTATCATCCTCTCTCTTGCTAAATGTATACCTTTACACATAGATTACCTTATATTTCAATAAAAATAAACTTTTTCAACATTTTTTATCCAAATAAAAGGATTTTATTTCTAAAATGACGAATATATCTTACTATACGATATAAAAAAGGGGATTTATTATTATGAACAACATTAATCAACATTGGGAGAGCATTTATTATCACTTACGATACGAATACGAGGACAACCTTTCCCACCAAGCAATTCGTATTTTACAAATCGTTTCTCGTGAGAAAGATATAACAATTGGAAAAGTCGCTACTGAGCTTAGCCTTTCTCATAACACAGCGTCTGAACATATAAAGCGCCTTATTCAAAAGGGTTTCATCGTTAAAGAGAGAAATAAAAAAGATGAAAGAGTGGTAAACCTTACATTAACAATTGAAGGAATTGAAGTATTAGAAAAACATACTTTACTAGATAAAGAAAAGATAAAAATATTAGAATCACAGTTATCAAAAGAAGAACAACAATTAATTGAAAAAGCATTTTCGTTATTAGCGAAGGAGGCAAAATATGCATTTCCTCGTTAAAATAATCGTTTCGGCACTTATTATCGGCGTTATCACTGAAGTCGCTAAACACTACAGTACGATAGGTGGCTTTATTGCTGCCCTTCCTCTCGTGAGTTTACTTAGTCTATTTTGGATTTCATTCGAAGGCGGGAATAAACAAGAATTGAGTCAATTTGCTTTAGGGGTATTATATGGATTCCCTGCATCAGCACTACTATTATTTATTGTCTATATTGGTTTAAAAAATTCATTTACACTTAGTACATCTGTCCTACTCGGTATAGGTGTTTGGTGTATCGTTTTTGCTTGTCAAAAATTATTTCAAGCTTAGGAGGAATTAACATTCATAAATTTGTAGAAATAATGGGGCAAAATATAGAAGTATATATAAAAGGAAGTGGTAAACAAACTGTAGTCATTCAAACCGGAATGAGTTGCTCATTTTATGATTGGTTTCCTATTATAAAAAAGCTTTCAAAGCACTTTACAGTTGTTTCATACCATCGCCCAGGTTACGGGAAAAGTGAGCTAGGAAATCAGCCACGTACAATAAGGCAAGTTACAAAAGAGCTACATATGTTACTAAACAAACTAGCTATTCAAGAGCCATTTATTCTAATCGGTCATTCCTATGGAGGATTATGTGCACAACATTTTGCGATGTTACATGAAGATAAGCTGCAAGCACTTATTTTAGTTGATTCTACTTCGATGAACTTACACCGTTTAGATGAACTTCATTTACCAATTTCTGATCAAACTGATTCTGATGATGTTTGGTTTCAAAAATATAATATATATTCCAAAATGGATGTAGACACACTTTATAATGAACTAAAACCTATTCTCACCGATCAATCAAAACAGCAAATTGGATTCTCTACCTCGCCTTCATTATATAAAGCGACAGCTTCTGAACTATCAGAGTGGAAAAACTGTGCTCTCTCACTAAAAGAGCTATGTAAAACATTAGAAATACCATTAATCGTTATCGGTAGAGATCCTCAATATTCTATTACTCAATTGACTAATGGTGGCATGCCAAAAGAGGAAGCAACACAACTTGAAGCAATGTGGCAAGAACTGATCCATGAACAATTACAACTCTCAATACATAGCCAATATATACTTGCCGAACATGCTGGTCACGGAATCGAAATTGATCGGCCTGACATTATTATTGGGGCTGTTCAATCTCTATAAATAAAAAAAGGAAGCAACTAAAGTTGCTTCCTTACTTATCTATTCATAATCTTCTTCATCATCGATTTCTTCGTAATAAGCATTCCCATTACTTACATAAATAGGACCATTCGCAACATCAATACGTAATACCCATGCCCATGGCACAGCTAAACGCTTATGTATTGCTCGCCAAAAGCTCATTGATTTTCTTTCGTACTCCTGGAACTCCTGAAGTAACTCTTTATAGGAGGAACCGTCTAACTGAATATTTGCTTCTAGCAAACGAGAATGGGCATAGTACTGCAGCTCTAGTTCAGCAGCAATTTCCATTTCTTCTTCTGTTGCCATACCAATAATTGTTCCATCTGCTGGTGCAATTTCATATACGTTGTGAACTTCAATAAGCCCTTCTTTCTCTTTCTCAAACATGTAAACAGCCTCCTTTAACATATAATTTTTATGTTACAAAGTCATACTTCTACAATAACTTCTCTCTTTCCTCTTTTTTTGATAAACTTTTACAAAATATTTAACCGATGACCTGTTTTCTCTATTCTTTCAGCAGAAATGAAACGATTTTTATCAAAATTTAATTTATACACATCAGGCATATGAAGTGTTTTCCAAAACTCCAAATCATATTTCGAATTAAAATAATTCATTAGTAATACCATAATATTTCCATGCGTACCTATTACAATATTCTTACCTTCATATTTTTTTAATATATTTTGTATACATATTACAGCGCGCTTTTGTGCTACAGTATTCGATTCTCCGCCTTCGTATGCAAAACTCCAATCTTTCCACACATTCTGTATAGCATCATTAAAATTTGATACTGGCTCTGTGCTCAATAATCTTTCACACAAATCTTCTTCAGTTTGTATTGATAATTTATATGTATTCGCAATTCCTTTTACAGTTTGGATTGCTCTTTTGTAAGGACTAGAAATAACAACATCAATATGTTTATCTTTTAATAAATGCGTTACATTTTCTGCATCACAGTGCCCTTTTTCAGATAAAGGTCGTTCCCGTTCTTCTTTTGTATATGTAGAATGGGCATGGCGAACGAAATATATTGTTGTCATTTTTCAACCTCCTTTCTTATTTTCCATCTATATTCAATAATAAGATTGGAAAATCCTGTATTACAAAAGAGCACTTTTCATAAGTGCCCCTTTGTTTACATAATAAAATTATTTCATTATAATTTATTTCTGAATTCCTCACTTATGACAATATCTCGAATAAAGTAATCCATATTACTTAGAAGTTTTTCAAATGCTTTTTCACTCAAATTGTTCATCATAAAGACAATCTCAATCTTATTCCCTTTTTTATCAGTACCATAGAAACTATTTGTTAATACAAATGCCGTAGAACCACCTTTCTGTCCAGCAAATTCGAATATACCCTCTCCTACGGTTCCTTTAAATATATTCTCAACCTCACCTTGCATTTGTGGTGTAAAATAATTTCTGCTATTTATCTTTTCCAATAAACTCATGTAATCCTCCGCATTTGCACCTATAAACCGATCTGACCAAATACGCTGAAAATCCATATCGGCTTTTAACGATATCTCGCGTTTTGTCCATTCTTTCTCGTCTTTCATCCATTCATGTATTTGCCATACATGCTTAACATATTCATCATTAGACATATTACGTAGCTTGTCCAATGCTTTATTTTGAGGAATATGCAGTTCTTTTTCAACATAGCCCCTCATATATAATGCCCCTGTATACGTTGGATAAAATTCATCGTGACTATTTAAGCCTAACTCTTTCAAACTTTCATTTATCCGCGCTGCTCCAAGCTTGTCCAATAAATATGATGCATTCGCATTCGAACTATAATGGATCATTCCTTTCACTACTTCTTCTAAAGAAGTTTGACCACCCTTCACTAACTCTTTACCTTTTACATCATCTAGCCATGCAGGGTGTGCACCACCATCAGTATTTTTCACATAGTATTTTTCTAATTCTTTCAATGAAATTTTCTCGTCTTTTCTTATTTTCCCTTCAGCTACTTGCTTAGCATATTCAATTGCTATAACGATTTTCGACATACTTGCTAGCGGTAATTTTTCTTTTTCATTTATTGATGTCAATGTTTCACCATTTCTTTTAACAATTAAAGAAGTTGTTTTATCATCCTTATGTTCTTTTATGTAATTTAGCACATAATTAGAGTCTTCTTTGGAATTGACATATTCCTTCACTGAAAAGAAAGCTATACAGCCTACTATAGTAATTCCAACTATAATTCCAACAACTTTTAATCCCCTCATGATACTCCCCCTAAAATAAACATATTATATATTATACTAAATAAATTTCCCTTTTTAAGTAATAATTAGATTATTTATACAAAAATACTTCTTTTCTTAAACAACAAAAAAACATGCCTTCATTAGGAAAGCACGTTTTGTGATATTCTTCACATTGTTTAGTTAAAAAATAAATGTTTACTTACCATGATGTAACATTAAATCACTAAGTTCTTCTTCAATGTGATTTAATTTCGCAACGCCTTCTTTCCATTTATGAATATAACGTGAAACCCCAACGAAAAACAAAACAATAATTGTGGAAAGAATAATACCATATACGATTGCTACAGTACTCATAGTTACACTTCCTTATAATTAGTAATGTGGTTATTAGTTATATTTTTATTATAAACCTTTTTCTTTTAAAATACTTCGATTTCAACTTTTTGTAACAAAATTGATTTTTCTAACATTTCGCTCGTAAAAATGGCATATTTTTCACAAATTATACAAAACTTCACCATATGTACTATTACCATATGAGTTATATTATTAAATAGAATAAAGGGGATGATATACTATGACGACTTGGTTTATTGTAATGTTAGTTGTATTTGGGGCATTTAAAATTATCGTTTCTAGCCTTCCTAACACTGTTATTGAATCCATTATTAGCAAGTACGAAACACATCCACAACTTGAAGAAGAGAATGTGACTATTACAATTCACGGAAATAACGTAGAAGGCGAACAGAAATCAAAAATTATTCATGATTTTAACGAAGGTTTATTTTTAGATCGCTATTATGCACCACCACACAATGAGGGTACGCCTTTAATTATCAATGCAAAACGGGGTAAAAAAGATTTCACATTTTATATTTACAGTCATGAAGAGCATGTTGATGTTGTAAAACAATATAAAAAGAAGGTAGTTGCTTATAGTTTACGCTCTAAAAACCTTCAAAATAGTGATATGTTCGTGTCAGCTGACTTAGCTTAATACTCATATATTAGAAAAAGGAATCCAAGAAATATGGATTCCTTTTTTTCTCATTTACTGAAAAATAAGCTCTGTCTTCAAACTATCTTTCGGTAACAACCAGCCTTTTTTCTCTAAACTCGCCATTAATAATTCCCTTTGTTTTGTCGCAATACTTTCTTCATTTGTTTTAAATGACACTTCTATTACGAAGTCATCTTCTAATTTTCCGGTATTACTTAATGGCCAAATTTCAATATTTTCTTTTATGTTTTCAAACTCTCCTGTATATCGTTTCATTAATACAGGACCGTAAATACGGGAATTCTTTAACATTTCCTCTCCCCAATTTGTATACAACCATTTGTTCATTTTCCCTGGTAATTTTTCTATTAACATGTTTTGAGCAGCTTGTTCATTTGGTAAATCAAGTATCCCATATCCTTTAGCGCTGTAACTTTTCTTATTTGAAATGCTTAATGTTTTCTTCTCAAATCCCCAATCTATTTCCGCCTCATAACTATCCGTATTACTATCGAATCCTTCTTTTTTAGCTACTTCTAGTGCATCTTGAATTACACCATTTGGAATAGGATATCTTTTTTTATATGTTAATTCAAAATCTTTACTAAATTCTTTCTTTCGAATTCTAGCAAACCAACCTTCCTCGCTTAAACTTTTATTTGCAGTATCTAAAAATTGCACTTGTATTCTTTCATATTTTGTACCAGCCTGGAAATATTCTAGCACCTCTTGCTTCATCTCTTTGTTATCACCTAATACTTGTTCTGGCTTCAATAATAACTTTACTTCAAAACTAGGTTTCATTGGACTAGCTGCAAACCCTTCCTTAACGTTATAAAGGAAACAACAAAAGAAAATGCTTACGAATACAAATACTTTTTTCATATACCTATCCCCTTTACATTTCAAATGACTTCTATACGTTCCATTGCAAGTGAATATACATTTTCATATCCTGCTGTACTTAGCTTTTGTTGTAATCGATCCGTATCCTCTTTCAAAGCGTGCACTAACACCGTATGTTCTGGTAATAATGTATTTAGCATCTCTTTAACGTCTCTTATACTTTGGTGAACTTTATACGGAACTCGCTTCACCCTACATGTACTCCTTACATGTTCTTTCATAACTCTTTCTGCAAAACTCCCTTTCGCAATATGCCCAGTAAAAATAATAGCATTCCGTTTTTCATTCCGAAGCTGTTCATAGTATAACTGTGCTCGTTTCGTTTGCATATTCGCATCGCTCATTACAACTATTCCGTAACTATTTTGCATACTAATGTTATTATCCATAACTATTATGTTTCTTTTTAAACTCTCCATAATCCATTTAAGTTCTTCATTATTTTTTATCCAACCTTTATATATGAACATCTCTTCAAATCCAGCCAAAATTTCTTTATCTACTATAAGCGGAAATTCTTTATATCGTTCATATAAATACAATACTATATCTTGCGCCCTACCAAGTTGTGGCAGCGGTAATAATGCTATTCCTTTATTTTGCATAACTCGTTCAATTTCTGCACATAGATCGTCTAATCTTTCATTTTGCGAAACATCATCTGTGTGATAAGCGGCATCTACAATTGCAACTTTTATATTGTGGCCCAATTTCTCAGGTAAATTAGCTCGTAGTATATTAGACTCTGCTGAATAGTCGCCTGAATAAAATACGTATGTATTACACATATCAACTAAAAACCAAACAGCTCCTAATACATGCCCACTATACCCCCACTGAAACCGCAATGTAGGAGTAATTTGTATCCATTCATTTGGATTACTAATCTCATCAATACATACATAATTTAAATCTTTTATATGTTGGTCGCTATAAGGTAAATTCCACCCTTGCATCACATTATAGTTTCTCCATTTTTCATAATATAACGGCAGTTGCTCCTTCGTATAACGAGTCGTCCAAATTTTTTTCTTATATCCATACTTCGCCAATAAAGGTAAACCCATCGTATGATCTTCATGAATATGTGATAAAAATACCGCATCTAAAAATGGAACAACTTCTCCCTCTATTTTTGGATAACTATTCTCATATGATCGATTAATACCACAATCAAATACTATTTTCGTCTCTTTATTTTTTACAAAATAGCAGGAGCGACCGTACTCCCCTGCTCCTCCCCATACTTCCATTCTCATCATGCTACCCCTTTTCGTTTTTGCTCCATATGTTGCAGCAGTAATAAGCACATTGTTGTAAGTCCAACAGAAACAACGGCCATCGCCATTCCTATAGATACTTCACCCTGTTCAAATTGAGCAAAAATAAACGTTGCTGACGTTTCTACTGATGGAGGTAATACGAGAAGTGATGCTACTAACTCTCTTATTGAAATTGTAAATGTCATCGCCCATCCGGCAAGAATGCCTGGGATAATAAGAGGCAATATTATTTTTCTAAAAATATAAATATAATTTCCCGAAAAAATACTTCCTGCCTGCACGAGAGAATCATCAATTTGTCCGAGTGATGATTTTACATATTGCACCGTGTAAGGTAAAAACAGAACAACATACGTTATGATAACCATGATTGGTGTATTATAAATTGACATAGGCATATATGGTGAATTCCAAAATAGAATAAGACCTACAACCATAACGATTCCTGGTACCATATTCGGTAACATACCGCACATATCAAGCCATTTTTCAGAGTTTTTTTTCCCCTTTCGAATCATAAGTGCCAAAAAGACTCCAATAATTACCGCAATAATCGCTGTTACGAGTGAAAAAAGAAAACTATTCCATAAAGCCTCTAATCCCGGAGACCCCATTGTAAACAATGCCTCATAATGACTTGTTGTAAAGTTATTTACATGTAAACCGCCGCCTCTTAATTTTGAAAAAGAAGCAATAAGTATAGAAAAGTATGGAATTCCAATTGATACGATTAATAAACCAATTACATACATCCATGCTACAACGCGCGTAAATATAGACAAAGTATATCTTTTAGATTTCACACCTTTTCCACTAACCATTGCATATGAATACTTTCGATTCAATACATTTTGCATATACCAAATGAGCATACAAGCACTAAGTAATAAAGAAGATAATGCTGTTGCACTACTGAAATCAATTGGCCAACTCGAAATAAATTTATGAATTTCTGATGTTAACACGTGGAATCCTATTCTACGTCCGAATGTAGCCGGTGTTCCAAATTCAGCAATCGTCTTTACGAAAATGAGTAAAGCACCCATTACATAACTTGATACTAATAACGGCAATATTATTTTTCTTAAGCGATAGAAAAAACTTCCGCCATGAACTGCTGCAGCTTCTTCTTTACTACTCCCAATCTGAAGTAACGTGTTTTTCAGCATGAAATAAAGGAATGGGAATAAATGCAGACTCATAATTAATACCATACCTCCTAAACTAAAAAACGATGATGAAACTGTCTTTAACATCGGGAAAAATTGTTCAAAATAGCCGTTAGGTTGCATGAACAAAATCCAGCCCATCGATCCAATATACGGCGGTGTCATAAATGGAATCATAAAAACAATATCTAACTTACTATACTTTCCTACATCTGTTTTGCTCATAATAAATGCCAATGGAAATGCAAATATTGTAGCACCTATTACAACGAGTGCACCTAGAAGCATCGAATTTAGAAAAATCCCAGCTAATCCACCACTCTGCATCACTTCAAAAGGCTTTAAAAAATTCCAACTGCTATTTTCATATACACTAGAAAATAAAATAAGAAAAAGTGGAATGACGATTAACATCGCCACAAGTAATAACGCTACCGTCATTCCAACTTTTCTTACTGATACGAATCGATTTACCATGGAATCACCATCTTATTGAAATACTTTCTTAAATTGTTTTCCTATTTCATCTTGCTCTTTCTCAACTGTTTTCCAATCAATATTTAATACTGGAATCTCTTCTACATTTGGTCTATTTTCAGCTTTTATATCTGTTCTACCAGGCAATAAATACGCTTTAGAAACTTGTTTTTGTACATCATCGGATAATAAATAATCAATAAACTCTTTTGCACCTTCAACATTTTTACTATCCTTCATAATCCCAGCTACACGTGGGCTAATAACTGTTCCGCTTTTTGGATATACAATATCAACAGGTTCACCCTTTGCTTTTGCGCTATACGTCATATAATCAACACCCGCAATGACCATATCTTTCGCACCTGTTACAACTGGGTCTAACGCTTCCTGATTTGCTCCTGCTACTGTAACTTCATTTTTCTTAAGCTGCTCAAATAAATTCCATCCATCTTGTCCATTCTTTTTCACGTATCCTGTTACAAAGTCTAAAGCTGAACCTGAAAGTGCTGGATCTGGAAGATTCACTTTCCCTTTCCATTCTCCTTTCGTTATATCGCTCCAATCTTCAGGCGCTGTCTTCACATTTTTTGTATTGTACACAATCCCTAATGCTGAAGCACTATACCCGAAATAATGTCCTTTATCATCTGACCATTCAGAACGCAGCTTATCAGCTTGTTTCGCCTCTTTATAAGCTAACGTTTGACCCTCTTTCTTTAATCCTTCCATCGCTGGTAAGGAAGCGAGTACGACAACGTCAACGACTGGATTTTTCTTTTCAGCTTCCATTCTCGCTAAAATTTTACCAGTTGTCCCTTGAAACATTTCCACCTTTATACCAGTTTTCTTTTCAAAGTCTTTTTGAATTTTTTCTGCTAACCCTTTTGGCCCTGCACTATATACAACAATTTTCTTTTCATTCGTATTTGTACTTTTTGCGTCTGCATTACCTGTCTTTGAACTACAACCTGTTACTACAGCCGAAAATAATAAAGTACATACAAATAAAGACTTAAGCGAACTGAATTTCTTCATACGATTCTCCCCCTATATGATGAATACATTTTTTTGGCACATATAACGATACTGGTTTACCGATGCTTAATTTACTATTGTGATAAGCTGTCCATATTCCGAGTGCCCCCATGTTTACTTTTATTTCATACCGTTCTCCTACATATGTAACGTGCTTAATTTCACCTGTATACATTTCGCACACTTCATTTTTCGTCCAGCTCACATGCTCTGGACGAACCATTTTTTTACCCTCTACAAGCCAATTCGCCTTACCAACAAATTTGGCAACAAATTTATGAGACGGTTTCACATAAATATCTTCGGGTGTTCCTTTTTGTAATACTGCTCCTTGTTTCATGACAATAATTTGGTCTGACATTGACATTGCTTCTGTTTGGTCGTGAGTGACATACAGTGCAGTTAAACCAATGGAATGAACGATATCCATAAGCTCTATTCTCATTTCTTCTCGCAAAATTGCATCGAGTGCACTTAGCGGTTCATCAAACAAAATAAAATGAGGTTTTGTTACAATTGCTCTAGCGAATGCGACACGTTGTTGCTGTCCACCAGAAAGTTCGTGTGGATACCTTTTCTCCATACCTTGCAGGCGAACTCGCTTTATCGCATCCTCTACTTTTTCTCGTAAATGATTCGTTTGCTTTGTAGCTCTTAAACCAAATGCAACATTTTCAAAAACAGTCATGTGCGGCCATAAAGCAAAATCTTGAAATACCATACCGATATTCCGTTCATGAGGAGATGTCTTTATCTTTTTTGTAGCAGAATACATGCACTGGTCTCCAAAATATATTTCTCCCTTATCCGGTTCTTCAAGTCCTGCTATCATTCTAAGTAAAGTCGTTTTCCCACATCCCGAAGGTCCTAAAAGTGTAGTGAATTCCCCTTGTTTCATTACAATCTGCAACGGCTTTAACGCTTGTGTTTTTCCAAATGTTTTTTCTAATCCACTAATTATAATATCCATCGTTTCACCTCTCTCCCCTCATTCTTAACCTGCTTTCATTCTATATGGAAGATTTATACTGAATGTTAATGTACTGTAAAGATTAAATTAAAAAACTTCTAATAAACTATTTATTTCTATAGATTTTTTCTATAGTTAAGATAAAAAAGGCGGCAATTCATAATGAATCTCTTAAAATTAGAAATTGTAGTACTTATTAAGAAATACAAAAAGCTTACAATCGTTGCAGAAAAACTTGGCGTTAAACAACCAACTATTACATTTCATATAAAAAGCTTAGAAGAAGAACTCGGTGTGTCTTTATTCGAATTACGTTCTGGAAGGTATTTCTTAACAGAGGCTGGTGAGGCTTTGCACCATTATGCTTGTAAAATAGATGCACTTATGAAAGAAGCTAGACGTGTCACGCAAGAGTTTAAAGATTTTCATAAAGGTGCTATAACAATCGGCGCTAGTTATGTACCAGCGACTTATCTTTTGCCAGCAGTCGTTCATCAATTTCAATGTGAATTTCCCAATATAAAAATAACGCTACTAGTGAAAACAGCCCCTGAAATTCGAATGATGCTACAAAATCACGAAATCGATCTTGGGATAATTTCCGCTGCTCCATTTGATGAACCACTTTTAAAACAAACGAATATAATGCCCGATACACTTGTTCTTGCTTTTTCCAAAGAACATCATTTTTCAAAGAAAGACAATGTATCGTTACAAAATATAGAAAAGGAACGCATACTATTGCATCGTAACCCATCTACAACGAGAGATTTACTTACACAATGGGCGTTAGCGCACAACATTACATTCCAATCAGAAATTGAATTAGATTCATTAGAAACGATGAAACAAATTTTAAAATATGGTAATGGAATTGCCTTGATTTCTAAACTTGCTATCGAACAAGAAATACAACGAAATGAGCTATGCTATATACCAATCCCTGAATTTGAATTTCAGCGTAATATTTATACGATTCATCATGAGGACAGATGGAATTCTAAAATCATTTCTTTTTTATTACAGAGCATCACTTCATTTGCAACAAAAAATTAAAAGGCTGTCGTTATGCACGACAGCCTTTTAAACTATAAATCTATTTATTTTTCTTTGCCTCAATTTTTGCTTGCGCCTCTTCAGCCTTATCTAATGCTTCTGATACTTTCTTCTCTTTTTCTTTCACTTCATCTATACTATCGACAGCTTTAATAATTTTATCGATTCCTTCTTCTTCTACCTTTCTACGCTTTGCCACTCTTTCATTTACTTTCTCTTCCACATCTTTTGCTTTTTGAAGCATATTCTCTGCATTTGATGTTACAGCTTTTTCAAGTTCATCATCTTTTTTCTTTTGTAACACTTCATTTGCAATGTCTTTCGCTTCTAAATACTTACCGTCTTTTAATGCTGTTGCTCCATGATCCATTTTCTCAGCAACTTCTTTATATGATTTCGCTTCATTTCCTGATTTCTCTTTTTCTGCTTTTTCGAACCACATTGTTGCATCACTATACTTTTCATCTTTCAATGATTGCATACCTGTTTCAATATATGTGTCATAATTGCTACATCCAGCCATTACGACTAATAGAAAAAGCATAACAAAACTTAATTTTTTCATGCTGTTGTCTCCTTTTCTTTGCAAGCTCACTTTACTTTAACATACATGAAAAAGAGTTTCAAAAACTAAAATACTAATTTAGTCATTTTTATTTTATTAAGTCACATTTCCTTTTAGACAGACACATCCACTTGCTTTTTCATTACATGCTTCTTTACTCCTACTAATACAACTAACAATAAACCTACGCCTAATGTCATCATAACAATGCTAGTTGGCAACATATCTAATAATAATCCATACACAATCATACCGAGCGGTGCGATTGCAGTAGAAATTGTTTCAAGTAAGCCGAAAACGCGTCCTAAATAACTTGGATCTGTCGTCTTTTGCAAATGTACTTGCATCGGGATATTTACAACCATCATTGATATACCAGTTAACATCATAAAAGCGATATAGTAAATAAAACTTGCTACTTTCGGGATGGTGACTACTAATGGAAACACTGTACATAAACTCAAACTCGCAAATAAAAACAACCCAATATAAACAGAGCGAAACGGATTATTCACTTCTTTACGTACTGATAACGCAATTGCACCAATTAACATCCCAACTGCTAACATTCCCTCTACAACACCGAGTTGTTTCGAAGATAGATGCAAATTTTGAACAATAATATATGGAAGTGAAACGAAAAGTGCACTCGCAAAAAAGTTTACCCCTACTGCAATTTTCATTAAACCATATATTTCATGCTGTCTTTTCACATATGAAAACCCTTCTTTTATACTCGTCAAGAAATGCTCTTTACTTTCAGCCTTTTCTTTTTTGTATAAATCAAATACGATAAACAATTGCACAACAACCGCTAAAAAGAATGTAATGCTATTCAATAGGAAAAACGATTTAATTGAAAAGAAACCAAATACAACTCCGCCAATAATCGGTGCTAAAATATTTGATAAAGATGCTGCCGTCTGGTTCAAGGCACTCGCTTTTTGAATACGTCCTTCATCTACTAAACTTGGAATAGATGAAGTTAATGAAACAGAGTAAAAACTCGCACAAATTGATAATAATGCTGCTGAAACATAAATAAACAGAAGTGATGGCCCAAAAGTAGTTGCAAGGATAAACATAATAAACATTGTTAAACTACTTAACAAATCGGTACCGATGACAAGCCATTTTCGATTGACGCGGTCAGCTACAGCACCAGCAATTGGTCCACAGATTAGCCTTGGAATCGATCCACAAATAAGCGTAGTTGCAAACCCCATTCCTGAACCCGTTGTCTTTAATACGTATAACCCCATTGCAAACGTATAAATACCGGCTCCTAGCAAAGACGTCATTTTCCCAATCATCATTAAAATAATATTTCTCGTTGCAATCTTCATTCTTGAATCATTTTGTCCTATACTTATATCCCCCATTTTTGACACTCTCCCCTTAAAAGTTAAATTGTGTTAAACTTATTATATAATTAACTTTCCAATTTTTACAACAAAAAGTTTAATGACATTTAACTTTCTAACTATAAAGGAGCAATTGTATGGCTACTCTCGGTGAAAAAATTAAAACGTTACGAAAAGAAAAAAAGCTTACTCAAACTGATCTAGCAGGTTCAGAACTCACAAAAAGTATGCTAAGTCAAATTGAAAATGGAAAAGCTACACCTTCTATGAAAACACTACAATATATCGCTGACAAACTTGAATGTGAAACGAGTTTTTTATTAGAAGAAGATGATGTAGAAATTGTAGAACTCATTCAACAAACGGAGAAACTAATAAAAGCAAACAAGTACGATGAAGTATATGAGGTTTTACTACCGATCGTTCAAAAAGAGCTACCTCCCACTTTGAATACTGCTCGTTTATATAAACAGTTTGTAACAGCTGCGGCTAAAATGAAAGATTACAATATTGAATATTACGTTGAAAAGGCTACTTCTATTTTTGAGAAATATACGTTATACCGGGATAGTACGGAAACAAAATTAAAATTATCCTTTACGATATTCACACGTAAAAAATATGCTGAATGTTTACAACTTATAGCTAGTATCCGAAATGACTATGAAGAGAAACATTTAGAAATGGATCTCATTATACATATCGAATTATATTTATATGAAGCAATTATTTTTCTTGCATGTGGTGATTACGAACAATGTGAAAGTGTCATTTTAGATGCACTTGCATTTTCAAAAAAACATCAAGTGTATTATAAAACAGATGAATTTTATCGTATTTTATCTTATCAAAAAGTAATCACGGCTGATAAAGAACAATATTTACATTACATAAAAAAATCAGAGCAATTCGCCATTTTTACAGAAGATAATTTCTCTGCAGCGGTTATTGATCTTTTAAAAGCTTTCTACTACAACACAATTGCTAATGAATATACAATTGCATTAGAACATTTAGAACAATTTCGAGAAAAATTAAAAGATGAGCCAATTTTTCAAGATGATGGATCATATTATCTTGAAAAAGGAAAAGCTTTGTATGGTTTAAAACAATACGAAGAAGCTTTAAAAACATTGCAACGCGCTATCATACCAGATTATATAAACCATCCACTTGATCACGCACGGCTTACAACAGCTGGGGCATATCGCGCTCTTTGTTATGTGAAACTTAATGATAAAAAAAGAGCTCTTGAAGAAGTAACAGAAGCATATGAAATCGTACAGGCCTATCCTGATTCCATCTTCACTTCATTTATTAAAGAAACATTACAAACAATACAAAAACTTTAAGAATGTCTCTAAATGGTATATTATTCCTCTTTTTTAGCAAAGATAATAATGATGGGAGGAATATAAATGAATATACAACGTGCAATAGAGCTTTCTATGTCAGCAGAACAAGCCAATGTCAATTTTCAAGGCATGCCTGTTATGATTCAACACGTCGATGAAAGCAATGAAACCGCCCGCATATATGAAGTAAAAAACCCAGGACGCGAATTAACTGTTCCAGTTAATAGCTTAGAGGAAATATAAGAAATGCCACTTCTCTTTTGAAGTGGCATTTTTCTTCTTTCAGATTACTTATTATAAATTTCTTCAACTCTTTATTTTACATGAGCTGAAAAAATAAGAATTTTCTACTTCTTTTCTTTTTGTGACCTGCTAAAATACAAACTATGGATTAATTATTCGTACTATACATTAAGGAGGAAAAATAATGGCATCTAATTTAGAAAAAAACCAGCCTTATTATGCAGTTATATTCACTTCTAATTTATCAAATAATACAACTGACTATAATACCGTTGCCGAAGAAATGGAGAAACTTGCAAAGCAACAACCTGGATTTTTAGGTGTAGAAAGTGCACGAGATAATTCTGGACTCGGAATAACAATTTCTTATTGGGAATCACTTGATGCGATTGAAAATTGGAAGAAGAACACCTTACATAAAGAAGCGAAAAAAAGAGGTCGTGAGCAATGGTATGAAAACTTCCACCTGCGTATTTGTCTTGTTGAGAAAGAATTTAAGTTTCATAGAGGTACTTTATAACTATGAAGGAAAAATTAGCTCTCGTTATTGTTCATGAAATATATGGTGTGAACGACCATATGCATCACGTTACCCAGCACTTTACTTCATCTCATATAGACGTATTCTGTCCTAATCTTCTACACTTACAACATGCATTTCATTATCGTGATGAAGAAAAGGCATATGAACATTTTGTAAATCATATTGGATTTGATGATGGAAAAAAGCAAATTGAAGAATTCATTTCTCATCTTTCTAGTAGTTATACACATATTGGACTTATCGGCTTTAGTGTTGGAGCTACCATCTCATGGCTATGTAGTAACAATCCGAAAATAAATTTTATTATCGGATGTTATGGTTCTCGTATACGCGACTATGTTCACATAAAGCCTACATGCGCTACACTACTTATATTCCCTGAAAAAGAAGCTAGTTTTTCAGTATCCTCTTTCATTCAAACATTGCAGCAACAGAATAACCCTTTATTAGAAATAAAACAACTACACGGTGAACATGGATTTCTAAATCCGTACACTGAAAAATATAACGAGCACTCTACAAAACAAGCATACAATTTAATAGATTCATTTCTTGTAAAGTGAAACTTTAATCAGTGGGGGTTGTTCATCCCACATAACCTCTTTTCTTACGCTGAATTTTGAGGCGGGGGTCTTACTGCCCGTTAATGCAGGATAAAAACAAGCTTATGAAGGAGACTCAAATGACGCTGACATTACTCTTACTTGTTTTCATACTCATTGCCTTTATCTCAGCGCTAACTATCATTTTTATAACCGTAAAAAAAGGAGGATTTTTCAACCGCCCCTACTTACAATCTATTATCGTTTGCATTTTATTTTTTACTAATTGGATCTTATATGTAACAACTTTTTATTCGCTACTCCCCGAGAAAGTTAGTGAGTTCATATTCTTACCCATTTGGTTTTTCCTTTGTATTTTAGGTTTTATAACTTTCTGGCGTGAATGGGGAAATAATCGTGTATTCTCCATATGTATCGGTTTTCTTTCCTTGACTAGTTTTTTATTTGGATTATTGTTGTTAGTTCTTTCCGGGATGTAATAGAAGAAGGAAGAAAAGCTAACGTTCAACTTTTCTTCCTTCTATGTTTACCTTTAGTTTTCACTGTCACTGATTCACAAGGTGTATAATATATTTGAGGTGTTGCCTTATCAACAAACATCATAAACGTAACGAAACCGATAATAAAGAAAATAAACAACGTTAACAAAATTGCTCCTATCGTTAAAAGTATCATAACACCACCCCTATATTTTTTATGTTATTACACTTTTCGCTATGATATGAGCGTAATCCTTTTTAGAAAAAGAAACGTAACAAAATAATCACAATCACTCCTGTTAATACTGTACCTAATAAACTACGAGTATATATCGCTACAAGAAATGTTGGAATTGCTGCAATAAGATAATCCCACTGCATCGTCTCGTGCATAAATAAAACTTGTGCTAAAAGTGCTGCTAATATTGCAATTGGTATGTAATTTAACCATTTTAAACCCCAGTCTGGAATTTGTAGTTTACTAAATACGAGTAGAGGTAAAATACGTGGCACGAGTGTAACAGCTCCTGCTGCTAATAAAAGTAATAATACGTCTAATCTCATTTCCATTTTTCAATCACCACTCCAATCGTCGCAGCTAGTAATGTTGCGATAATAACCGCTATACTATCTGGCATAAATAAGTGTGAAACGTATGCGATAATAATCGCTACAATTGCAACACTTAAATGAATTGCTAGCTTTGGTTTACTACTTATGAGCTGAAGTACAAATAATCCGATAAACATTGCTGGTAATGCATAATCCATCCCGTATGTATGTGGATCTGGTATCCACTCACCAAATAGCCCGCCGATAATAGTAGCAAGAATCCAGTTTAAATAAGCCGTTACATTTAGCCCAATCATCCATCTTTCGCCTAAATATCCTTTTTGCGCTGCATGCTGCACTGCAACACCGAACGTTTCATCTGTAATTTGAGAACCGATTAGTAAGTTTTTAAATAGAGGCAGTTTCATAAAGTATGGCGCAAGTGCAGCACTCATAAGAAGGTGGCGCAAGTTAACAAAAAATACAGTAAAAATAATTGCAGAAGCAGGAGCACCGGCTGCATACATACCAGCTAATATAAATTGGGCAGAACCTGCATAAATTAAAGTGGACATAAACGCAATTTCAATGATAGAGAAACCAGCTGTTTTTGCAATTACACCAGCTGCTATACCGATGCTCAAGTAACCAAATACAGTTGGTAAACAATCTTTTACTCCTTGCTGAAATGTATCATCGCTCTGCAAAGCTACATGTGTCTGAGCTTTACTCATCCTTATCATCCTCCATTCCTTCTAAAGTTCGTTTTCCTGTTACGACATGAACTAAATCTATATTTTCACGCCATAACGTATCTAACTTATCCGCCCCAAATTCCTTCGTGATTTCTTCAACCATAATATCGTGCCGCACATACTCTGTAGCAACGAGAACTAGCGCTGGGTCATACGTTGTAACGGCCCATGAAGTGCTATCATTTGAAAAGTTCGCAATTAATACTTCCTCTCCATCACGAGCAATAACAGTTAAATGACCACCCATTCTCTTTTCAACAACGTGGGGCGTCATATAATTATGGTGAAATGTCGCTCCTATCTTTGTTTCTGGAGCTCCAAATAAGATTGAGAATATATTCACACCTTCCTCTTCCTTTTGATGTATGTATGGCTCAATTTCATGCACTTGATCTTCCCATACAGAAATCCATAACTCTTCCTTTGCTCTACCAATTATATTGCATATTTCTTTTAAAACACGATCATTTGAGCGAATATGCGAAATTACATCAATCTGTCTTTCTTGTTCTAAACCATTTAATTTCTGGTCTAAAAACTCAAAGGACTTCTCAAAGTCTTTTCGCATTCGATTCATTAATTCCGTAGCTGGTACTGGTACATATTTAACTGGTTCAGAAGGTACAATATGCACCGCTCCTTTATCCATTAACTTACCGAGTACCTCGTAAATCATAGAACGAGGTACTCCTGTTTGTTTACTTACTTCATAGCCTGTTACTGAGGAATGTTTTAACAATCCAATATACGCTTTACATTCATATTGGGAAAATCCTAACTTTTGTAATTCCTTTATAATTTCATCCATCGGTAACCCCTCACAATCTAAATCGCTCTTACTTCAAAACGACGATTTTGCTTCCCTTTACTTTTTACTTTATCAATAACAAGTGTTCCTATTTCACTCGTATTTTTCACATGTGTGCCTCCACAAGCTTGTTCGTCTAAATTTTCAATTGTAACAATGCGGATTTCTTGGATAGTAGTTGGCAGGAGATTTATTGCTGTTTTAATCATTCCTACAGCATTTTCTGCTTCTTCGCGGCTCATATAACGAGTGGAAATTTCTTTATTTTGCTTAATAAGTTTATTCACTTCCTCAACAATTTCTTCTACTTCCACGCTCGATAACTCTTGTAACTCATTAAAGTCGATACGTGCTTTATCAGGATAAATTTGATTTCCGGTGCATAGAGCTCCATACTTTTCATAAACAACAGCTCCGATAAGATGCAGTAAAGAGTGATGACGCATTAAATTATGACGTCTTTCCCAATTTATCTCTAATTTAACTGGACCTAACTTTACTTGAGCTTCATCTTTTATATAGTGAACTATTTCTCCTTGCTCCTTCTTTACTTTTTCAACTTCAAATACAGACCCATCTTGTACAATGACACCCGTATCACATTCCTGTCCTCCACCAGTTGGATAAAAAACTGTTTCTTTTACAAATACTTTATTCCCTTCTACTCTTATCACTTCTGTTTCGCAACTCGTTTTGTATGCATCTTCTAAATATAATGCCGTTGTCATACTCTCACCTCTTTAGTAGTTATAGTTATACCTACTAATATAAAAAAGAAACTCCGTGAAGTCAATTGATAATTCTGAAATTTAAAATTAATAAAAGACTCCTTTATTAGGAGTCCACTATCTCAATATTTCATTCGCTTCTTTTTCATAAATTTTATCAAATGACGTCATAACGCGCTGTGATGCTTGAATCATCTTTTGATCTGTCATAAGATCTGCCATCTCTTTCGTCATATCTACATTTGAATTTTCTAGCATATGATTTTTTACTATTCCTGTTCCGTTCGGTAAATTAGCAATGTTTCCTTCTGCTAGTGTAAAGCTTTTGTTTTCACGTTGCACGAGACGTGCATTCGTTTCGGCATCTACTGTTTTTGTTTGCAAACGAGCAATATTATTTTGTGTTACCTCATCATATAATGTACCATCTGCTTGTACAGCAACCTTTGCTCCTTCT
The DNA here is from genome assembly GCF_008274905.1 of Bacillus sp. JAS24-2. Classification (NCBI taxonomy): domain Bacteria; kingdom Bacillati; phylum Bacillota; class Bacilli; order Caryophanales; family Bacillaceae; genus Bacillus; species Bacillus sp. JAS24-2. The sequence continues at coordinate 1,573,284 of NZ_CP031068.1, read as the reverse complement.
GGAATACGAATACGCTCATTATTCTCTCCCATTACGAAAGCACCAGATGATGTTTGTAAATAACGATCACTATTTAATGTGAAACTACCATCTCTCGTTAAAAACGTTTCATCATTTTTAGAAGTAACGAAAAATGATGTTGTGCCGGCCGCGCCGTCATCTAAAAAGAAATCTGTAGCGCTATTTGTCATTTGTATATTTCCTTGTACTAAATTCACATGCGTTGCAGCTGGTACTACAGCGTAATCGACCGAACCGATATTTGTTACCGCCCCATCTCCGCGGCGATATGTGTCTTGTACATCAAATACTTTAGACGTCATATTTTCTGCTTTAAATCCTGTCGTTTGAGCATTTGCAACGTTATTCGAATGAACATTAATGCGCTGCATGTAATTCATCATGCCCATAGAACCTATATAAAGACCGTTCATATTCGTTTGAATAAGGCAAGCGCCTTATTCTTCACCTCTTTTCTACGATGTTTGTAACATTTGTTTCGCTAAATGTTCAGCTGTAGCGATATGTATATTTTTCTTTATGTCTTGGCCATCTGTCATTAATACAATAGGAGCTGATGATACTGCTGGAATTTTCAACAATTCGCCACTACTTGCTGTTTCATCAAATTTCGTAAACACAATACCATCTATATGAATATCTTTAAAGTTTGTAATAATTTCAATCATATCTTTACTTTTCATTGAAGCTGATAACGTTAAACAAATATAATCTGGTTCTACTTGTCCCATCGTTTCAATCATTTCTTCCACTGTTTCTGACGTACGATAATTTTTTCCGGCTGTATCAATTAAAATATAATCGACGCGTGCTTCTTCTTTAAAATACGTAAGCGCTCTTGTCATTGCAGCTTCATCACGCACAGCAATTACTTCAGATCCAATTGTCTTTACGTTATCTTGCAATTGCTGTACTGTTCCTATGCGCGAATGATCTGTCGTTATAAAACCAACTGTTTTTTTCTTACCGTGAAATTGCCATGCCATTTTCGCGAGTGTCGTCGTTTTACCAACGCCAGTTGGACCGATTAATGCAATTGTTTGTACTTCTTTTTCAAAGACGTTTTCCGTATTGAAATGAGATTTCATATCTTCCAATATGTACCTGATAACTTCTTCTTCCGTAATCATCGTTGCATTTTCAAACTTTATTTTTAACTTTTCAGCATATGCATGAATGAAATATTGTTCCACATCGTTTTGTTCTAGCATCCGAATTACTTTTTGAATAATAAACGGTACAGATTCTTGATTTTCTTTCTTTGGAACTACTTCTTCTTTCTTTACTGGAACGACTTGTTTCACAACTTTTTTCTTTTTCGTTACTTTCGTTACTTCCGTTTCTTTCATCGGTTTCACAACGACGATTCCTTTTTCAAACAGCTTTAATAGTTTCTCTTTTTTTCTTGCCCATTCTTCACTATTTCCTGTTTGCATCGCCGCGTATGACATAGAAGTCGTTACGTTTTCTAAATTGTGCAGTACTGATTGAATTCCATTCGCCTTCACAATTTGTTCTGAAGGATCATTCACAACATCCATTAACTGTTCATGAAATTGAGCTGTACCTTCATTCACTTCTTCCTGTTTTTCTTCTGGAAAAGCAACTAACATTTCATAATCCTTTTTCCAAAAAAACGGTATATTTCGTTTTACACTTTCATCGACAACATAATAATAATCTGTACCATATTGGTCAAATAACTTTCGATACAATTCATTTTTCGAAGCTGCTTTTATTCGCATTAACGCTTCTTTCTTTTCTGTACTTTCCATTACTTCACCCCCTACTATTCAATATAGGCAATTTGATCCACAACAATTTCTGGTGCTAATTCACTAATACAAAGTACTTGTGCTTCCACTTGATAACGTTCTAGCAGTCTTACAATCGCAAATCTAAAATCTTTTCTACGTGTTAATAACACTGGTTCTCTTCCCATTAAACGTGCTTGCTTAAAGACGCGCTGCACTTGCTCAACGACACGTGTTTCTAAATCTAAATCCCAGTTTAATAAGTAACCTTGATATGAATTATTCACAACATCCGCATCTAACTCGATTGAATCAGAGAAGAGCGCTGCATATATTTTTCCGTCCGGATTTTTCGCATTTTCACAAATAACTTTTGAAATACATTCACGAACAAATGATGTTACACCATCCACGTGGTTTTGATAAATTTCTTTGCCGTCAATAATACCTTCAATAATTGTTGGTAAATCACGAATAGAAATACCTTCTTTTAGAAGTTGTTTAATAACATTTTGAACAAGTGATAAATCAATTTCTTTTTTCTTAATCTCTTCTAATAGAACGCCATTATCATTTTCAAGCGAGTTAATTAAGTCTTTTACATGTTGGCGCTGAATTAATTCATGAAGATTACGTCTAACGACAACATCTAAATGTGTAATTAATATGCTAAGTGGCTCTAAAACTTGATAGCCTTTCATTTGTGCATCTTGCACCATATGCTCTAAAATCCAATATCCATCTTCACCGAAAATTGGATCTTTCGCTGGTTCTGCATCTAAATCAGCCATTACGTTTGGTGTTTTCAGTGCTAATAAATAACCTGATTTTAAAACACCTTCAGCCGCCTTCGCACCTTTAATTCGAATAATGTAACGTCCGCGTGGCCTAAAGCTCGTATTATCTTTAAAGTTAATTCCAGGAACGTTAATACCAAGGTCAGTAATAATTGACTTCCTCATAAGAACAACTTTATCACGCGCTGTTTCCCCGTTAATTTTTTGCTTTACAAGTGCTGCTAAATCTAAACCGAGTTCTACTATAATTGGATATTTATCCGTAAATACTCCAAATGAATCTTCCACTTGTTGCAGTTGTTCATCTTCGCCTTGGATCATTTCTATTTCTTTTTGAAGCTCGTCTTCTTTTTCTTTCTTTATTCGATTTTTATTACGAATTCCTAAGAAGATAATTGTTCCGCCAACGAGTGCGAATGGTAGAAACGGTAGCGGAGTAAAAATACCCATTGCGATAAATAAACCACCGAGCGCATATACAACGACTTCATGCGCTAATAACTCTTTAAAGATACCTTCTGTTACTGTATCCGGTGAACCGTCAAATACACGCGTTACGATAATACCTGTTGAAATTGCAAGCATAAGCGATCCAATTTGGTTTACGATTCCGTCACCGACAGTTAACTGTGTATAATGAAGAGCCGCATCCGCAAAGCTCATCCCTTGCTGCATCATTCCGACAATTAAACCGAAAATAATGTTTACGAATAAAATGACAATCCCGAAAATAACGTCCCCTTTAATGAACTTTCCGGCACCATCCATCGCCCCGTAAAACTCTGTTTCCATATTTAATTTTTTTCGTTTTGCTTGTGCATCTTTTTCTGAAATAATACGCTGGTTTAAATCAGCATCGATAGACATTTGTTTCCCTGGTAAAGAATCAAGTGTAAAACGAGCTGCAACTTCAGCTGTACGAGACGCACCGTTTGCAACGATAAACTGGAATATGATTAATACTGTAAAAATAACGATACCAATTAATAAGTTTCCGCCAATTACGAACTGGCCGAACTCTTCAATAACATGACCTGCATTTCCATCTGTCAAAATCGCTCGCGTCGTCGAAACGTTAATCGATACGCGGAAAATCCCGATTAATAACAACATCGTTGGAAATGACTTTAATTCATCCCACTCGTTAATACTTGTCGCTCGCATATAAATAAGCACTGACATACTTAGTAAAAAAACGATAATGATATCAAGTATAAATGGTGGAAGTGGAATTAAGAGCGCCACTACGAATGACGCTGCTAAAAAGATAGAAAAATAGGTTCTTGCAGAATCTATCTTAAACAAAGAGATCTCCTCCAAACGCGCTATTATACTTCAAGTTCATTCGTCTGAATTAAATAGCGCATAACTTCAATTACAGCTACATATAAATCTTCTGGAATCGTCTCATCTTCCTCGACTTGATAATATAAAGAACGAGCAAGCGGACGGTTTTCCACCATTGGTATTTCTTGTTCACGGGCAAGCGTTCGTATATATAATGCGAGCTCATCTTCCCCTTTTGCAACGACAATTGGTGCTGCATCAACGTGTTTATTGTAACGAAGTACGACCGAAATATGAGTCGGGTTGTTTACAATAAACGTTGCGCCATCCATCTTCTTCGCAATTGTTCCTTGCAAGATTGCATGCATAAAGTTTTTTCGTTTCCCTTTAACTTGCGGGTCCCCTTCATTATCTTTATGCTCTTGTTTCACTTCTTCTTTTTTCATCTTAATATCTTGCTCGTACTCCCATTTTTGATAAATGAAATCAATAATAGAAAGAACGATTAAAATAATTAAAATTGCTAAGAAAATAAATTTAATTTCCCTAATAATTTCAGTAAGTGATGCAGTCCAGTTAAATCCAATCATACTGACAATTTTCTCTAAATTCTTTTTAAAGAGAACGTAAGCGACGTAACCGATTAATCCCATATAAAATAGTGATTTCAAAATATCTACTAAACTTTTACGACTAAACAGTCTCGTAAAATAGTTTTTCGGATTAATACGTGACGCTTTCGGTTTAATGACTTTAGAAGAAAATAGGAAGCCGACTTGAATCATATAATTGAATAAATGAAAAGCGTATACGAGTATTAATATCGGAGCCGATACTTTCAGTAATAAAATCCCCATTAAATAAAAATACTCGGTTGAATCTGTATTTTTTCCAATTTGATCAAACAGCACCGCTACGGAATTTGCAATCTCATACCCTAGCCAATCTCCGAAGAAATAAACGACAACTGCTAATACGAGAATGGAAAATAAATTATTTAAATCTTTACTCCGGGCAATATTCCCTTCTTCACGCGATTTTTTACGCTTCTGCGGGGTGGCCTTTTCTGTTTTATTATCCTTTGCCATGCGCGTCCCCCTACTTCGTTAAGAAAAAGTTAAATAGTTTCGTATACTCTTCAAGTAATACATCCGTCATATTTTTAAACACATAACCGAGCATCGGTACACTCATCGCAATAAACAAAATACCGCACGTAATTTTAATTACGTATGCATTCATAAAAACGTTTAATTGCGGAGCGTTTTTTGCAATTAAAATTAGAACAAAGTTAATGATGAATAAACTTCCCATAAGCGGAAGAGCAATTTCAACCGCTGATGTGATCGCAAATAATAGCGTTGCGAGTAGACTATCTAAGAAACTAGTCGTCAACAATTTTGAAATCGCCTCTGTATATTGAAACGACTTTAAAATCGTGGCAACGAAATAATTAATGCCGCCAAGTGAAATAAAAATAATGAGAAAAAATATATCAAAAATGGTTGATAGTAAAGTAGACTGTGAGCCCGCATTTACATCAAACAAACTTGCTTGTGATAAACCGATATCAAAGTCTAAAATATGCCCGGCCATTTTCGGAATGTTCCACAGCATTTCTACAATTTTTGAAAGTGATAATCCAATTACAATTTGCGTTCCTGCATAAGCTGCAACGTCCCAAACTGTCTTGATGTGAGAGACATCCACTTGATCAGCCACTGTAATTGAAAGAGCAAGTCCAACTGTAACCTTCGCCATTGCTGGAATGGATCGTCCTGAGAAAAACGGTAAAAAATATAAAAATGAAGTAATGCGGCAAAACGCAAAAAACGTTGCCGCCCATAATTCCATATTCATTTCAGTTCACCTATCTTAGTACGAACGCAATAGCGATGGGATTTTATCAAATAAATCTAAAATAAGTGTCGTTAACTCTTGGAACATCCACGGACCTAAAATGATAATAACGAGGACAATACTCGCCATTTTCGGTAAAAACGTCAGCGTTTGCTCTTGAATTTGCATCATCGCCATAATGACAGCGATGATAATAACGACAATCATACTTACGCCGGCAACCGGCATTAAAATCATAACCCCTTTATAAAAAAAGGTTTGAAAAATATCTATAATTGGTGACGTATTCATTTATATGACTCCTATCACATAGCATCAAACGCTTCAGGCGACCGTTTTAAACATAATGTCGACGATTTTTGTATACCCACCTAAATATACGAAAACGAGTATTTTAAACGGTAAACTTAAAATCATCGGCGGTACCATCATCATCCCGAGGTACATTAAAAGTGTACTAATAATCAAATCTATAAATACAAACGCTAAATAAATGAACATCCCTGTTAGTAAACCTTTTTGAATTTGCGTTAACGTAAAGGATGGTACGAGTGTAAATAAGGATAGATCCTTTAAATCTTTCGGCAACTCTTCTCCGCGTACTTTCAGCATCATTTTCAAATCATGCTTATACGTATGCTTTGACATATATTCTTTCATAATAGGAGCTGTCGTTTCCGCAGCTTGGCTTACTGTTATTTTCTCTTTCGTCATCGGATCCCACACATCGCTCTTCAGTTGCCCGAGTACAGGCTGCATCGTAAAGAGTGATAAAAATAATGCAAGTCCAACAAGCACTTGGTTTGGTGGTAAATTCATTACCCCAAGTCCTTGACGTGTAATCCCTAGAACGATCATAAAATAAGTAAAATGTGTAAATAATAGAACGATAGAAGAAGATAATGATAAAAGGGTAACGAGCGCAAATAGTTGTACACTTGAATTACTCGTAAACTCTTTTCCATTTTCGAAATTAATAAAACCGTTCGGGGCTGCATACGCTGGATTTACAAAAATAATTGAAAAAACGATAGAAAATACGAAAATAACGGCTAATAATGATAACTGTTTCTTTATTCTCATGATGGATCCTCTACTTTTTTCGTTTCAGTCTTCACCGCGTCTTCTAGCGCTTGTTGAAACTGATTTCCTGTTCCGGTTAATTGCACAGACTGTACACCGTTATTACTAATAACAGTGAACACTTGCTTTCCGTCCACTTCAAATAAAAAGGCACTCGTTTGATGATTTAAATACACGCCGTCTTTTACTTGAATATGGCCATTTTCACCCTGCTTAAAAAACTGCTGTTTGCGCGTCTTTTTCGTCATATAATATGCACCGTAGCCGAGCGCACCAAACAGTAAAACGACTTGAAATAAGGTCGTCATATACGACATATGACTCCTCCTCTACTCTTTATCTTGCATTTGACTTTGCGCTTTCATAAGCGCCGCTTGTTTCTTATCAGCTTCAATTTCAGAAATGATAATACCGAATTTCTCGTCCATTACAATTGCTTCACCGATGCCGACTTTCATATTACTTAAATACACATCTACTTTATGTCCTAAGTTTTTCTCTACTTCAAGAACATCGCCAACTTTTAACTGCTTCACATCACCAAGTGTAATAGATGACTTTCCAAGCTTTACACCAAGTTCAATCGAAATATCTGAAACAGTATCAATATGTGCTTTACCTGCTTCATTTCGCTTTCCTGCAAAATCTTCTAATCCCATTAATGACACAGGAGATACTTCATGCTTCATATGGATCCTCCTACTCTACAAAACTTTTAAATAGGAGCGCCTTACGCGTTCCATCTTTTCCAATAAAACAATTAAATTTATGCTTTCCATCTACATAACCAAGTAATTCATCCGAAACTTTCGTATGAAGCGGAATAATATCGCCTTCTTCAATTTGTTCAATCTCACTCATTGTCATTTTCTGCTCACCAATCGCAACGTGAACAGGTTTGTACACTTGATTTACTTTCACTTCCACTTCAGACGTATACTTCCTACGTTTGTCCGAAGAATGTTCGACAATATTTTCAGACGTTAACTTATCCATAATTTCTTCAACAGATAAGAACGGAATCCCGATACGCACCGTCGTATTCCAAAAATCTGTTTTCATATTTACATTAAGTAATGAAATGATATCGCTCGCTGTCGTAATCTTTAATGCATTTGGATCTGTTTCCGTCGTTACAAATTTCGGTTCAATCGCAACAACACTTTCAAATGATTGCTCTAAATTTTTACAAAGAAGCAAGAATATATTATCAAGCGTTAAAAACTCAAACGCTGTTAACGGTCTGCGCATCGTAAAGTTACGCTTACTATCTCCGCCAAGCCAACATTCATGAATATAAATAACGAATGCTAAATCAATCTCAATAACAATTTCTCCAAGCTCTGGTAAACCGAGATCAATCACGCAATATAAATAATAATCTTTCGGCATTTTCTCCACATACTCACTCGTAAATGGAACTTGCTCAACTGTCGAAGGCTCTAGTTCAATTGGAATACGCATACGCGCTGATAACGTCTGTGACGTCTGTTTTCCAAACGTAGAAGCAATAGCTTGCAAACTACGTAAATGCTCAACACCAAACTTCTCTGGTCTATTAAAATCATACTCTTGAAATTTCTCTTGCTTTCCTGCTTCTTGTGCGAAAGCTGGCATTTCCTCGCCTTCATTTACCGCCTTCAGCAGGGCATCAATTTGCTCTTGGCTTAATTTTTCGCCACTCATGACAATCCCCTTCCCTACCTTTTCAATTCAACGATTTCAACGTACATCTTCCCATTCTTCGTCAAAATCTTTCCGGTTCCAATCTCTTCATTCTCAAGCATAAGACGCACCGTATTTTTCGTTGAATTTTCAAGACGATACAATGTACCTTTCGTAATATGAAGCAGATCTTCAATTTTCTTTTTCGTATTTCCGATTTCAAAATAAATTGTTAACGGAATATCATCTTGTAATTTCAAATCTAGCCAACTCCCATATCATGTTCACGAAAATTTCATGTTCTCTCTATATATGAAACTTCTTATTTTGAAACGTCGATATTTAATATTTTTTTAATATATCCTCGCGTTTCTTTAAATGGCGGTACGCCTCCGTACTTTCTCACATTACCAGGACCAGCATTATAAGAAGCAAGCGCCAATACTAAGTCGCCGTTATTTTTCTTTAAATAACCGCTTAACTCTTTCACGCCACCTTCAATACTTTCAGCTGGTGAAAATGGATTCTTCACACCCATCTCCTTCACATTCGCTGGCATAAGCTGCATAAGACCCATCGCACCTGCATGTGACACCGTTTTCGGATTAAAATTAGACTCTACTTCAATCATTTTTTGAATTAACGTTTTTGGAATTCCGTATGTACGACTTACTCGATCAATAATATCCTCATACTTCCCTTCATTGGAAGAACGTATTTTTTGAATATTATACTTCTTCGTTAATCCCCACGTATCAGCAGCCTCATTTTTCGTTTCTGGGAAACGTCGTTCAAACTCTTTTTGCGCAACTTGCACTTCATCTGCTTTCTTCGTTTCACCCTTTTCTTCGGGCTTACTCGCTTCATCTACTTTATTAATAGATTGTTCCGGCTTATTAACAACCGTTTCTATTTTCGTAGATTGTTCCGGCTGACTCATATCTTCTATTTTTGCCGGCTGCGTAGTAGCCTTCGTCTCCCTCGCAGGTTCACTCTGCAACTTCTCTTGAAAACGACTACTAACAAATGCTTGTGGACTACTTAGCTTTTGCTGAATTTGTCCTTTTTTATATGCAAGCACTTCTTTTACTATATTTCCAACTAACATAATATCACCTTTTCGGTAAACAAAGATAATCTAATATTAGAGTTTTTTTTTAAAGTTTGCAATAATCCTTTTGATAATATTGTAATAAAAAAATGAACAAATAGGAAATTATCATTTTTTTATATTCATTAATTACAATTATTCGTTGACACGATATACACCAAGGATTACAATTAATCTCGAAATTGATTTTTTTGCATATTTACGTTTAACAATTAACAGAAAAATCAATATAAAAAAATGGGGGTTCTTAACATGAGAATTAATACAAACATTAACAGCATGCGTACTCAAGAGTACATGCGACAAAACCAAGACAAAATGAATACATCTATGAACCGTTTATCTAGCGGTAAATCAATCAACAGTGCAGCTGACGATGCAGCTGGTTTAGCTATCGCTACTCGTATGCGTGCGAAAGAAGGCGGATTAAACGTTGGAGCACGTAACACACAAGACGCTATGTCTGCTTTACGCACTGGTGACGCTGCATTAGGTTCAGTTTCAAACATCTTACTTCGTATGCGTGATCTTGCAACACAAGCATCAAGCGGTACTAACAACGATAAAGATATCAAATCTATGAACAAAGAGTATCAAGCATTAGCACAAGAAATTAATCATATTGCTGACAAAACAAATTTCAATGGTAATGCATTTTTAGGTGGTACTGGTGGGAAGGATATCACAATTCAACTTTCTGATGCTTCAAGTGATACAATGACAATCAAAGCTATTCAAACAAAGTCTATAACAACTGATAAGTTAGCAGTTGGAGCTGATCCCGATGATGCAGTTAAGAATTTAACTGCTACAACTGCAGCAACTGAAATCACAGCTCTTGACACTGCTATTCAAGAAATTGCTGACGCTAGAGCAACTTTCGGTTCTCAATTAAACCGTTTAGACCATAACTTAAACAACGTAACGAGCCAAGCTACTAATATGGCAGCTTCTGCTTCTCAAATTGAAGATGCTGATATGGCAAAAGAAATGTCTAACATGACAAAATTCAAAATTTTAAACGAAGCAGGCATCAGCATGCTTTCTCAAGCTAACCAAACTCCACAAATGGTTTCTAAATTATTACAATAAACCATTTGAACATATACTCTCTGTAGTATATAAAGAGTTTTCTTTTAAATAATTAAAAATTAATGGGGGTTCTTAACATGAGAATTAATACAAACATTAACAGCATGCGTACACAAGAGTACATGCGACAAAACCAAGACAAAATGAATACATCTATGAACCGTTTATCTAGCGGTAAATCAATCAACAGTGCCGCTGACGATGCAGCTGGCTTAGCTATCGCTACTCGTATGCGTGCAAAAGAAGGCGGATTAAACGTTGGAGCACGTAACACACAAGACGCTATGTCTGCTTTACGCACTGGTGACGCTGCATTAGGTTCAGTTTCAAACATCTTACTTCGTATGCGTGATCTTGCAACACAAGCATCAAGCGGTACTAACAACGATAAAGATATCGCATCTATGGACAAAGAGTATCAAGCATTAGCACAAGAAATTAATCATATTGCTGACAAAACAAATTTCAATGGTAACGCATTTTTAAATAAAGGCACTAATCCTGGTGAGGGTAAAGATATCACGATTCAACTTTCTGATGCTTCAAGTGATACAATGACAATCGCAGCTATCGAAACAAAGAAATTAACAACTGATACTCTAGCAACTGATGGAACAAAGAAATTAGATGCTACAACTGCAGCAGGTGAAATCACAAAACTTGACGATGCTATTCAAAATATTGCTGACGCTAGAGCAACTTTCGGTTCTCAATTAAACCGTTTAGACCATAACTTAAACAACGTAACGAGCCAAGCTACTAATATGGCAGCTTCTGCTTCTCAAATTGAAGATGCTGATATGGCAAAAGAAATGTCTAACATGACAAAATTCAAAATTTTAAACGAAGCAGGCATCAGCATGCTTTCTCAAGCTAACCAAACTCCACAAATGGTTTCTAAATTATTACAATAAACCATTTGAACATATACTCTCTGTAGTATATAAAGAGTTTTCTTTTAAATAATTAAAAATTAATGGGGGTTCTTAACATGAGAATTAATACAAACATTAACAGCATGCGTACACAAGAGTACATGCGACAAAACCAAGACAAAATGAATACATCTATGAACCGTTTATCTAGCGGTAAATCAATCAACAGTGCCGCTGACGATGCAGCTGGCTTAGCTATCGCTACTCGTATGCGTGCGAAAGAAGGCGGATTAAACGTTGGAGCACGTAACACACAAGACGCTATGTCTGCTTTACGCACTGGTGACGCTGCATTAGGTTCAGTTTCAAACATCTTACTTCGTATGCGTGATCTTGCAACACAAGCATCAAGCGGTACTAACAACGATAAAGATATCGCATCTATGGACAAAGAGTATCAAGCATTAGCACAAGAAATTGATCATATCGCTGACAAAACAAATTTCAATGGTAATGCATTTTTAAATAAAGGTACTGATGGTAAAGATATCACGATTCAACTTTCTGATGCTTCAAGTGATACAATGACAATCGCAGCTATTGAAACAAAGAAATTAACAACTGCTACTTTAGCAGTAGGAACAGGTAAGGCTTTAGATGCTACAACTGCAGCAGATGAAATCACAAAACTTGACGATGCTATTCAAAATATTGCTGACGCTAGAGCAACTTTCGGTTCTCAATTAAACCGTTTAGACCATAACTTAAACAACGTAACGAGCCAAGCTACTAATATGGCAGCTTCTGCTTCTCAAATTGAAGATGCTGATATGGCAAAAGAAATGTCTAACATGACAAAATTCAAAATTTTAAACGAAGCAGGCATCAGCATGCTTTCTCAAGCTAACCAAACTCCACAAATGGTTTCTAAATTATTACAATAAGCCATTTGAATTAATTTCATGAATAAACCTCTCTGCTTGCGGAGAGGTTTATTTTTTCTATATAGATAGATTATTTATAAAACTTTCTTTTTTATGTGGAAGAGAGCATCTGCGGTGCATAGAAGGGGTCAGTGCTTATCTTGATTCCCTCTTATGTTAAAACACAAACAGTAAATAAGCATAAGCCCCTCTATCCTTCCATAACTGTTTATTAGATTAAAATATACTAACTATATCAATCTATAAGGAGTGTCTATTATGCGTATTGGTACGAATGTTTTAAGTATGAATGCTAGGCAGTCGTTGTATGAGAATGAGAAACGTATGAATGTTGCAATGGAGCATTTGGCGACTGGTAAGAAGTTAAACCACGCTTCGGATAATCCCGCTAATGTTGCAATTGTGACTCGTATGTATGCGAGAGCAAGTGGTATGCGCGTGGCGATTCGTAATAATGAGGATGCGATATCGATGCTTCGCACGGCAGAAGCTGCTCTTCAAACTGTGACGAATATTTTGCAGCGTATGTTTGATTTAGCTGTTCAATCTGCTAATGGTACAAATTCAAATAAAAATCGTGATTTACTGAGCAAAGAGTTTCAGTCTTTAATAGAACAAAGTGGCTATATTGGCGAGATGACTGAGTTTAATGATTTATCCGTATTTGACGGTCAAAACCGTCCTATTACATTAGACGATATCGGTCATACAATAAATATGACGAAACATATTCCCCCTTCCCCTACACAACATGACATCAAGATTTCAACAGAACAAGAAGCAAGAACGGCTATCCGTAAAATTGAAGAGGCTTTACAAAATGTATCACTTCATCGCGCTGATCTTGGAGCTATGATAAATCGTTTACAGTTCAATATTGAAAATTTAAATAATCAAAGTATGGCGTTAACAGATGCTGCATCTCTAATTGAAGATGCAGACATGGCGCAGGAGATGAGTGATTTTTTAAAGTTCAAATTATTGACTGAAGTTGCACTTAGTATGGTTTCACAAGCGAACCAAATTCCACAAATGGTCTCTAAACTACTACAATCATAAAAATTAATCTTCCTTCTTTGGAACGATTCCATACAAAATAAAAGGGAAATACATATAAACTATGTATCTCCCTTTTATTTTGTACCCAAATTTTATTACTGTGTTACCGTCATAACTTGTCCGCTACGGTCAACCATTATTTTCATTTTACCGTCTTGTGCATTATATAGACCTAGTTTATGTAATTCCATTTTACAATCTTGTACGAAAGTTGGTAATTTACGTATTTGATCAATATCCGAACTTGTAATGAAATGAATTAAAAGCTGCGTCATACCTTTAATATCTTGTACAAGCTCTTCTTTCTCTCCTTTTAGCCTTTCATTTTCCAGTTGTAACGACTGCAATTCACCTTCTAGACTACGTGTGTTCTTTGCTTCTCTAGAACGCCCTGCTGCCATGCTAGAAAGCTTATAAATACCTTCCATAAACTGATGTAGTTCGTCTTCTTTCCTTTCACTACATTGATTAATTGTTTCAAAGTTATCAACGATACCAGATATAACTGTTACAAGATTTTTTTCATCCTCTTTATGCTGGATTTCTTCTTTTAATTCGTACTCGTTTTCTTGTTTTCTTGCAACGATTGTCTCTTTTACTGGTATATATTTTCGCTTTCGTCCTGGTTTTTGTTTTTCAATATTTTCAAACGGTATTTCACGTTTTTTCAATTTATAATACGTATTTTGCAATTGACTTTCTGTTTTTGGAAAAAGATTTAGTTCATTTTTACTTACGTATTTTGAAATATTTAAAATGTTTAAACCGTGACGTTGACAAAATTGATACACTTCATACAGTAGCTCTAGTTCAGACTTCAGCCATGTAATTGCTGATTTTTCATATGCTCGCATCCCGCCATTTTTTTCTATATCTATTTGAAATAATACCATTCTATTATGTAAATCAACTAACTCTTCATACTTTACTTGGAATTCTTTTTCTATTTTTTTTAATTCCGCTTCTAGTTGCATATCGTTCATTTTATTATTTGACATGTTTTGTAAAAGACCTAATACATTAATTGCTGTGTGGTGATACATAATCTGTGCCACTCCCCCCTCATCCTTTCACAATTCTCATCTGACTCCCATGTCTTTTAAGAAAATAGCAATTTTTACATATCCATATTATAACAGTTCGAAATTATCTGTCAAATAATAAACATACAAAAATGTATAGAAAGTATAAAAATTTGGAAAATGTTTTTTTATTAATATGCAAAATTGCATATTAATTACATTTAATTATATTATATGGTATTTTGAATGTTTTTTCACCGAAAAAATTTGCGTTACCACGAAATATTACTAAAATAACAATCGAAAATACGTTTGCTTATATTTTTAAATCAAAAATCTCTAAATAAAGATTATTCACACATACAGCGACAAACACCCAAGAAACCTTTCATTTTTCTACCAGTTTAAAGTATAGAATACTAAAAAGGAATTAGCCATATGTAGCATTGGCTAATTCCTTCCTCTCTCTAACAGAATAGAGTTATAAACCCAGTCTTCAAAACCTCAATTGAAGTCTCGCTTCTTCTAAAGCTATCTCGGCGGCTATCTCGTCCCATTTACCTAAAAAACACTCCATATCTCTGGTCTTACATCGCATGGGTCTCTATTAGGCACTGACCGCTGCCACACATAGCTAGTTCCTCTATTCCAGCTAAAAAAGTGCTTTTCTTACAACACTAACTTATCAACTAAGCCAATTAGCTCTTGAATATCTGGCTTACTTACTTGAGCATTTGCTCCTACAGCTTCACCTTTATGGAATAATTCATTTGTAATTAATGAAGAGAAAATAATGACTGGTAAACGATTCATTACTTCACTATCCTTAACCACTTTCGTTAAATGATGTCCATCCATTTTTGGCATTTCAATATCTGTAATTAGCAAGTGAATATGTTCAAACATTTTTTCGCCTTGCTCTTTCGCTAATTTTTCAATTTGCGCTAACGCTTCTGCACCATTGCTGAAGAAGTTCATTTTCGTATATCCAGCTGATGATAATGTTTCTTCTAATATTTGACGAAGCATCGCTGAATCTTCTGCAATATAAATTACTTTTTCAGCTCGATCTGTTTTTTGTTCTAACCCTGCAATTGATTTATTGTCATAACCAGTGCCGCTAATTTCACATACAATTTTTTCATAATCTAATAATAAGATGATTTTTCCATCTAGTTTTACAATACCAGATGTCGTTTCTTCTAGTCCCATAGATAATGAAGCTGGTTCATCAATTTGTTCCCACGAAATACGTTGAATACGATGCACTTCATCCACGCGGAAAATAACTTTCATTTGGTTTAATTCTGAGATGATAAATTTCGTTTGATCAAGTGGCTTTGTTGACTTTAAATTAAGAGCCATTGCCAAGTTAATAACAGGTAAAATTTCACCACGTACTTGAACAACACCTTCAACTGCATGATGAGATTCTGGCACAGTTGTAACAGGAAATGGATTAATGATTTCACGTACTTTCATTACATTAATACTAAATAGGTTTTCACCAACAGTGTACGTAACAATCTCTAATTCATTTGTTCCGCTTTCTAATAAAATACTTTGTGCTTGTGACATAAAGGTGTCGCTCCCCTTCCATTAATTCCGTATATCTAATTATTAAGCTTTATAAAAGAGAAAAAGTCAACTACCTATATAAAAAATATAGATAGTCGATCGATTCATTTTATTAAAAAACAATTAATCTTGTATAAAAGAAGCAAGTGCTTCTAATAACACTTCTTGCGCCCCTACAATTTCTGTCGGCATTGCTTCCCATTTTTTCGAAAGCTCCGTCTCTACTCTTATTCTTAGCTCAGAATTCATTTCTGTTAACACATATTCTTTCGTTGCTATATCAACATCAAGTAGCGCAAGTGCATATAATTCCGGGTCATTTATTTTTTCGAATAATCGCTTTAATACTACCGGTGCTACATGTTTTAATTTTTCAATATGAATTTCCTTATCCGAAAATAGTAACTCATATTGAATAAACGTAACATTTTCTTTAATTACTTTAAAATAGCAATTATTTTTTTTATCATTTACAAAATAACCATTTGGATCTGCGATAATACTTTCTACTTTACGAATTAAATCTGGCAAACTATTCGCCCCCATTACAGTCCGCTGCTCAACCTCACTCGGCGAAATGAATGTAACGCGATACTTATTTTGCGCCATCCTCCTCACCTCTCCTTTTATAAAAATCTATCATCACAAACATATAAAATGAAACTAGCATACTCTCATTTCATTGCCCTATTGTCACAACTCACAGACTATAAAAAAATACTGGCTTGCTATAAAGAGATTATTGTTCAACCATTCCAGTAGATTTCTATAGTTCTCTTCTTACAGCTCCGAGCCACCTAAGACTAAAAACACTTTTAAGCGCCTTTAAGCAACTCAATATTGTTGAACCAAAACGCAATTTGCTGATCTGTAATGCCTGATAATGTAACAAAAAACTCACGGCACTTCATCTCGTCCTTAAACAGTTGATACTTCCATGCGCCATCATTACCAACACTGACGAAATAAAACTCATGAATACGACCAATAATCGCTTTCTTTTCAGCAAATGAATACGGGGGCACTTGCTTAATTTCAAATTGATCTGGTAAATATACATGCTCTTCTCGTTCCATTTTTAGCACTTGCTCAGCAAGTTCACGTTTATTCTCGAAAAATGGCAATTGTAAAATTCGTTCTTGTCTTGTCATACGAATAAAAACCCTTTCTACTACATTACGATCTTTCTTTATAATACATTATCTAATTAAGTTTACAACTTCATTTAATACTTCATCTGACACTTTAATTACTTTCGCATTTCCTTGGAATCCACGTTGATATAACATTAAGTCAACGAATTCTACAGATAAATCTACGTTTGAACTTTCTTTTGCTGAACCTCTTACATTACCTGCACCATTCTCACCTGCCACACCAATCCCTGGAATCCCTGCTGATGGTGTGGCAATGTAATTGCCATTCCCAGTTTTCATTAATCCACCTGAATTAGGGAATGTAGCTACAGCTAGTTGTCCTACAACCTTCATACTACCATCCGAATATCTCATCATAACAAAACCACCGTCAGAAATTGAATAGTCATTTGCAATTGCAGCTGGACGCCCCGTTACTTCTGTTGTAGAAATAGTTTTCCCTGTTGGATAATTTGTTAAACCACTTAAGTCCAGTGTCAGTCCCTTACCAAAAGGAATTTTAACCGTTCCACCTTTAGTAATTTCACCAGTTACTGGATTTTTTTGTACAGCTTCATCTGTCTCCTTTAGATTTCCTAATGTATCAAATTTAAGATTTTTTTCGCCCGTCATGCCTTCAACCGGCTTAAACTCTTTTTCGTTTTTAGAATCATTTCTTATAGAAACTGTATACGTATATTCACCTGGCACAGGCTTTTCAACTTCTTTACCATCTACAGTCTCTTTTGTAGTCTTTTGTTTAATATTTACACGTAACGTTAACGAGTTCCCTTCCTCATCAAAAACTGTGAATTCGTGAGATAATGCATTTTGATTTCTAGGAAGGTTTCCACCTATTGTTGCTTTATCTGTTTGAATCCCACCAACAGCTGATCCCATTGGAATATGAATTGGACTTGGTCGTGAAGAAAAATCTATTTCTTGAGTTCCTGTTTTCACACCATACCCTAGCACATACTGACCACTTGTATTTGTAACATAGTTATCTTTCGATACACCGAAAGACCCTTTTCTCGTATACTCTACATTTCCGCTATTACGATCGCCAACTAAAAATAAACCATTTCCCTCTATAGCTGTCTCCATCTTATCACTAGTTAAAGTAATAGAACCATCACTAAAATCTGTAGATGTCCCACTAAACTTTACACCGTTACCGATACTCTTTGGATTCGTACCAGCATAAGCACCATCCCCACGTGAACCAACCGTATTATTATATAGCAGATCATCAAAAATAGCTTTTTGCTTTTTATATCCAACTGTTTGTGCATTTGCAATATTATTTGAAGTAACACTTAATGCATTTTGTGCCGCATTCATCCCTGTAATACTCGTATATAACGCTTTAATCATAACCTATATACACTCCTTTTATTAATTTTGCTTAACCTCTTCATTTTTCTCTATATCATCTTTCTTCTCATCTTCTGGATTTGTTTCTGCTATCGGTTTATCTGAAACCCTTTCTACAAAACGAAGTGAGACAACTTGATTATCAACAATAAGTTGTACATCGTTATTTTCGGCAAGTCGAACTGTTTCCACTTGACCAGTCACTTGCTCCCCCTTATTGTTTATACCTCTAACATACTTCCCTAAAAATTTCATCCCACCATCAAGAGCTGTCGTATACATCGTTGATTGTAGTTTATCTACTGCTTTCGTCATATTTTGTACTTGCTCCATAAGCGATAGTTGAGCCGTTTGATTCATCATTTGGTTCATATCCATCGCATTAAACGGGTCTTGATGTTGAAAGCTCGCTAAAAAAAGTTTCAGGAAATCATCTTTATCCATAATACCGGGTGTTTTTTGATTACTTGCTGATACTCCGTTTGTTTGTTGAACTGGCGATTGCACACCATTTACAGATGCGTTTTTTGTTTGCGCCCCTGCTTGTAACGGAATATGATTTGTACTCGTTGTATTTAATCCAACTGTTGGCACGCGTTATTCCTCCAATAATCCCGCAAATTCTGTTGATTGTTGTTTTTCATGATTTGTATTTGCTAATTTCTGTTTTTGCCTTTGCTCTTGTTCTCGCTGTTCTTTACGATTTTCATCTTTATCTGAATAGCTAATTTGAATATTGATTTCTTTTTCTTTTAACTTTAATTTCAATTCATCAAAAATGATTTCAACACGTTTTTTCGCATCGTGTTTTTCCATTTCTACGTGAACGTCAATTTGATCTCCATGTTTTTTCATAAACACTGTTAATGTACCAAGTTTTTCTGGATTTAACTGAAATAAAACACGTTCTTGTTTCACTACAAATTTTTGCAAGGCTTCTACTTGCGCTTCCATTTTCTTTCCTAAGTCAGGTAATGAAACTTTCTCAGCACCACTATTCGATTTCCCTATTTGTTCGGTACTCGTCGTTTTATTTAATAACTCTGCACCTGCAGAGCTCGAATCGTTTAATGCATCACCTTCTGGCAACTCTACCTTTGCATCATCGCTCTCAGCTTTCGAAAGATCTACATCTTTAAATTCTTCTTGTTTCTTTGCAATATTACAAGTTTCTGTTTCTACAACCTTCAATGCTTGCATCGTTTGCTCTGGCATCTTCATTTTGTCTAATACCATTTGCATTGTATCTTCTAAACATATAGCATTTTTGATATTCATATTTGAAAGAAGTTCTTGTAATTGTTGTAATTCAGCTGCAGGTAATTCATTAAGTTTAATATTGCCATATTCTTTATATAGCTCTTGTATTTTTTGTATGTATTGATATAACAATTCCGGCTGCACATGTAATTGCTCAATTGCAACCATTTGCTCAGATACAGCTAATAACAACTGTTCTGTCTCTTTTTTTTCTTCTTTCTTTACAATTGGTTCTTCTTTCGTTACCGATGGTTTAGAAAGGTTATATTCTTTTTTCTCTTCTTTTGGTGCTTCTTCTCGTTTCGTTTTCTCCGTTTTCGGCTGCTTTTTATTTTCCATTCTCATCGTACGATCAAATGAAGAATCTTCATTTTTCGATTGTACTTCTAGCCCTTTTTCTTTTTGCGGAGGTAAACTTTGTTGCACCGGTAATACAGACTGTATCACTACATTCACCTCATCCATTCATACACATTTTCAAATCCAGAAGCATTTTTTCTTCCAGCTTTTCTTGTGCTTTCGCAAGCTTTTTGCAATCTTCTTGATACATCTCATCAATGACACGTTCTTTTTCTTTTACTTGCTCTAAAAGACTTTCATTTTTTTGAATAAAACCTTCCGTTTTTTTAATTTTCCGATTCCATTCTTCTATTCTTTCAGGTGAAAACGTATGTGAAGAAAGCATACCAGCCATAATACGTTGCCCAGTTTGTACGACTTTACTACGCGATTTCACAACATATAAATCATATTCTTTTTTTTGTTCTATTTTTCTTTTTTCAGCTGTTAATTCATACACTTCTTTTAAAATATGTTCTTTTTCTTGATTTATTTGCAATTTTATTGTGTCGTACTGCTGTTTATCCACCTGTTTTCATAACCCCTTTCTATTATAACGTTCTCTTTTTCTATTATATAGTTTTTTTCCAAAAAAATCTGTGAAATATTAAAAAACAAAAAAATAAGACCTCTTATGCAGAGGCCTTATACTATATGCTGTATCGCTTCAACGATATCATCAAATTGGAAACTATCCGATCGACCTTGCTTTAAAAATGTATTTATGCCTTCTACTTTATTTTTACATTCAAAAATATAAGCATTTTCTTCATTTTCTTGAATCGTTCCTAGCTTAAAATACAATTCATTTTCTTTATAAATTGATAAAATCTTTCTCATTTCATTTGCAAGTTGCCAATGATGTGGCGAAACAATTTCTTCCATAATCCTACTTACTGAATCTAATACTGAAATTGCAGGGTAATGACTAAGCGTTGCAAGCTCACGCTTTAATACGATATGTCCATCTAAAATACCACGTGCTAAATCTGGTACAGGACCATTTAAATCATCCCCATCAACAAGCACCGTATAAATACCTGTTATAGATCCCTTTTGTGTTTTTCCGGACCGCTCTAACAACTTCTTCATATAACTTTCCATTAACAGTGTTTTACCACCAATCGGTAACTCTTTAACAGCAATATCAACACTTCTTCGTGCATCGGCAAAACGAGTAACAGAGTCCATCATAAGTAATACGTTATTACCTTGATCACGGAAGTATTCAGCAATAGACGTTGCGAGTTTCGCTGCACGAAGTTGCATAAGATGACTTTCATCTGACGTCGCTACAACAACGACGCTTTTTCGCATACCTTCCTCGCCTAACTCTTTTCGAATAAAGTCTTTTACTTCCCGGCCACGTTCCCCTACTAAACTAATAACGTTTATATCAGCTTTTGCATTTTTTGCTATCATTCCAAGTAAAGTTGATTTACCAACACCTGACCCAGCAAAAATACCAATCTTTTGACCGATACCAATTGTTAGCATAGAATCAATTGATTTTATTCCTGTTTCAAATACATCGGTAATCTCTTCACGTTCAAATGCATGTATAGGTGGTGCATCTAGTTTTATTTTCTGTAATGGAATGTTTTCAGCTTCCTCATTTAACACTTCACCATTTGCACTTAACACTTTTCCGAGCAAGTGATTACCACGTGGTACAACAACATCTTCTGAAACTAATGTCACTGAATCTCCATAACATACTTTTTCTGTCTGTTCAAATGGAAGTAGCATATTATTTTCCTTTTCAATGGCAATCACTTCACATAAGACGTTATGTTCTCCAACGAAGCAAACATCACCAATCTTCGCTTTCGGCCCTTTCGCTACGAAAAACTGTTCTTGTACACTATGAACTTTGCCTACTTTCGTATACAGCGGTGTTTCAATGAACTTATTCCATTTTTCGTTCTCATTCATTAACAGGCGGCTCATACATTTTGCTCCTCAAATAACTTCTCTTCTTCCCATTTCTGACGAAGCTTCGCAAATATAGGTGCAAATTTAAATTCAAAGAACTCTTTCTCTTCTTCCAGAACAAATTCACCAAACTGCAGAGAAAAATCATATTTCCATTCTACTAATTGTAGTAACCAATATTCTTTCGTATTTTCCTTCTCTTCTTGAATACGTTCAAACGTTTCTGGATGTACTGTAATGATTAATTTTTCAAACGAGGTTGGCAATGTTTGCACGATGCCAGTTAAAATAGGTAACACATCAAGCAATCGTGAATCTACCGCTTGATTCACGATTTTTTCTGCTAAATGAAATGATTGATCCCATAATAACTCTGTCCATTCATATGCTGTTTCTTGTTGTTCTTTTTGAAATTGCACACGCGCTGCTTCCATCTGTTCCAGTTGCTCATGAATATGCATTTGAAATTGTTCTTTATCTTGTAATAACTGCTGCCGCTCTCGTTCTAGCATTTGCTTCTCTTGCCTTAGCTGATTCATTTCCATATGTAACGATTCTTGCTGGGCGCGAAGTTCTGCATGATCAGCTTGTAATTCTTCCTCTTCTATTTGAATTGAAGCTGGTTTTGGAAATTGTAATTCATACGTTTCTTCAGAAAAAGAAACAGAATTCTTCGGAATTCTGTTTTTAAATAAGGACATCCTCTTCACCTCTTTGAACGATAATTCTTCCTTCTTTCTCTAGCTTTTTCACTGTACCAGTGATCGTTTGCTGCGCTTTTTCAGCATCCGTCATCTTAAGCGGTCCTAAGCCATCTAATTCTTCTAGAATCATCTCTTTACGGTTTGAAGACATACATGTAAATAATTTCTCTTTAATTTCTTCTTTTGCAATTTTAAGTGCTTTCGCAATTTCACCGTTATCTGTAATTTCTTCTAATACACGGCGAAGCGCAAGATCTTCAAGACCAAGTAAGTCTTCAAAGACAAACATATTTTCTTTAATTTTCTCAGATAACTCATAATCGACTTCATCCAGCTTTTGAAAGACTGTTTTTTCAACACCTCGTGAAACATTATTTAAAATATTTACGATTGTTTTCAAGCCATCAGTTTTATTAATTGCACTAAATGCCATATTATTTAATTTCGATTTTAACAACTCACCAATTTGATTAATTAACTCACCATCAACTTGTTCTAGTTTCGCTATACCCATTACCGTTTCAACGCGCTTATGATCTGGCAATCTCTCAATTAATTGAGACGCAAGTTGCGGTTTAATATAAGAAGCGATAATTGCAATTGTTTGTGGTGACTCATCATTAAGCACGGTAAGAAGTGGCTCTAAATCTGTAAGTGAATTTAAGAACTCAAACGGATTATCTTTGTTATACCAAAGGTCTTCCAATAATTTTTCCAGTTCATCTTCTGGCATGTTTTTAAATATGCGACGAATGTATTCTTTATCTGGAGTGACTAAGTTTAATTCTTTTACATTTAGTTCATATAAGAACTCTCCTAGTACATTTTCTAACGTTTCTGGTTTGTATACACGAAACTTTGCGATTTCACGAAGTAATACTTCTTTTTCCTCAGCTGTCATATATTCAATGACTTTTGCTGCCACCCCTTCTTCTAATGTACGAATAAGGATGGCAGCTTTTTCTTTGGAGGAGATTTCATCTAACATCGTTGTTCCTCCCTTACTGTCCGTTTAACCATTTTTTAATTACTTTTGCAGTTCCTTCTACATGTTCTTTCGTAGCATCCTGCACTTGTTCATCTAACGTTGGTTCTTTCGGTTCTTCTGGTTCAGGTTTTGGCTCTGGCACTATTTTTTCTTCAGGAATTTCCAAGATACTTTCATTACTTGCAGCAATTTCCTCTTCTGCTAAGTATTCTTCATATTCCTCTTCTTCTTTCTTTCTCTTACGTCTTGCTAATAAGAACCATACTAGGCCACCAATCGCTAATAAGCCAGCTGTAATTCCACCGAATAACCACCAGTTCATACCACTTTTTTCTGGCTCTTTCTCTTTTTCGGCTTTCGGCTGATCGAACTGAACAGTTACAACGTTAACTTGACCATTTATAAAGTTACCGTTCGGATCAGCTTGAAGTCCTGCCGCTGTTCCGATTGCTTCTTTAAAAGTTGTCATATCAATTCTACGTTTTACTAGCGTATCATTATCTACCCATACAACAACATTTGTTTTCGTTAATTCTGGGTGTTTCTTAATTGTTTCAACTGTTTTATCTATTTCATAGTTTTCGATTTTGTTACCATTTTTATTATCATAGACAACTTTACCATTTTGATTATTGTTCGTACCGTAGTTTGGCACTTCACCGTTCGCTGTAATACCAGCACCTTGCTTCGTATCTGCCCCTTCTTGCGCAGTAGAGCTTTCCTCTTGCTCTTGTTTACTACGAAGTACACCTTTATCACCATACTTCTCTGACTGACGTGTAACTTCATCGTAGTTTACAGATACTTTCGTATTCACTTTATATTCATTCGGTTTAAACATCGTCATTAATGTTGCATCAATGTCTTGCTTTAATTTACCTTCAAGTTGGTGCTGCATCTCAACTTCTTTCTCATAAGAAGAGGAACTACTAGAATGTGCTTCATCTGCTCCTTTTGAGATAACACCTTTTTTACTATCAATAACACTTACTTCTTCTGCTTTCACACCAGGAACCGCTGCACTAATCATTTGCTGTATACCTGCAACTTGATCAGCTGTTAACAATTGTCCACGCTTCACTCCAACCGTAATCGCCGCTGTTCCTTTTGCTTTTTCTTCATCAAAAATTGTCTCTTTTTCAGGCAATGTAATTTGAACATTTGCCGTTTCAACTGTCGCAAAGTTTCTTACAATATCTTGCTCCAATTGCTTCTTCGTACCGACAATTTGCTTCATTTTTTTATCTTGCTCACTTGAACCGAGCGAGCTTTCTAATAAAATTTCTTCACCGCTTTTCGAATTAAACGGTAAGCCCATCCCATTCATTTCTTTTCGAACCCATGGAGCATCATTCTTTTGCACACGAATCGAACCATCGGCCGCTAATTGATAATCGACACCTAACTTCGATAATTCTGCTGTAATCTCTTGTTTATCTGCATCATTTAAATTTTGATATACAACAACATATTTATCTGGCAAGGTGAAGTATAAAAGTGCTCCTGTTACAATCGCTAAAAGCGCAGCACCGATTACTAACTTATGCCACGTTTTTAACGATTGGATAACATTTTTCATCTTTTCCATTTAAACACACCCGTCCACTTTCCTAAATTTGCATATTAATTAGTGACTTATAATTTTCAATAAGATTATCACGTACGAGAGCAGCCGTTTTCATTTGAGATTCAGCTTTCTTTTGCTGAATTAAAACGTCATGTGTTTCTCCTACCCCTTTAGTTAGTAAATCATATACTGCTGTTTGCGCATTGTTTTGCGTTTGATTCATATCTTCCAATAAATCAATAAACTTTTTCCCCTCAACTACAGATGTTTGAGAAGTCTTCGGTGCACCAATTGACTGAATTGCTCCAAATGGTTGTGTATGTAACATTGGTTGGATTTTCATATTATTATCTTCCCCCTTATCCTCGGCCGATTTCTAAATCTTTATCAAGCATTTTTTTATTTGCATTTAATACACTCGTATTCGCTTCATACATTTTTTGAGCAACCATTACATTCGTCATTTCAGCAGTTACATCAATATTTGGATAACGTACATATCCTTCTTCATTTGCGTGCGGATGCGTCGGATCATACACTAAATTTTCCGTTTTGTCTGCTTCAATACTTTTTATTTTTACTCCATTAGTAGGAGCCCCATCTAACATACTTGCAAAACTATTGTTTGATTCTAGCACCACACTACGACGCTCATATAAATCTGCCCCCGGAGCCGCCGTCGTATTCGCATTTACAATATTGTTAGAAGTAACTTCCATCCACTTTCTCGCTGTCGTTAGCCCTGAGCCACTTGCATTAATTGCCTGAAACATCCGTTGTCTCTCCTTCTACTTTTAACGTCCGCGTGCCGCTTGGTTAATTGCATATTGTGTATTAATTGCGTTAATTGAAATACCGTATAACTGATTTGCTTTCATTAAATCTAGCATTTCTGTCGTTACATCCACACTATTTCCGTCTTTATTCGTTTGCATTGATTTTGTTTGAATCTTTGCATATGTATTTTTCGTATTTACTGTCGGTAAGTGCATTTCATTCGTTTGATATAAATCTGGATTGCTCTTTAAATCAGCCGCATTATTTTTATATAACGCACTACTTTTATTCATCTGCTCAGCAAATGTTACATCTTGTGCTTTATAGCCAGGTGTATTCGCATTTGCAATATTACTAGAAACAGTATTTCGTTTCGTCACTAAATAATTCATATAATGGCTTACATCACTCACTAAATCTGGCATATTCCACACCCTTCCTTTTCTAACGTAATGATCCACTGATAGAAGTTTCACTTCATTATTTATTTTCTTATATGCGTTTATTAAAATATTTACTATTATGTACCCTTACATATTTTATTCCATTTTTTCATTGTTGTCTTTAGAAAAATACAAAAATATAAAAAAAGAATGCAAAAAACTGTATACACATAGTAATCTATAGAACATTTCAATATATAAACTACAAACTAAAGTCCATTTTTCTATTATTTAGATTACAATTATTATTTCATCACAGTCATAAAATGAAACCTCAATCAGCGGAGTTCTTTATGTAACCGAAGGAATAGACCCCCTTTTAAAAGGGGAATCTGTTTCCAGACGTTATTATTAATATTTACCGTAAAATGAATTAGCCTTCATTCGCCCATCATTTTCCATAATCATTTCTTCCAAAATCTTTTGCTTATCTCGAATATGCTGCGCTGCCTTAATAATGAATGGGCTTACTTCTGCTGCAACTTGTGCACGTCTTTCTTCATCTAGTGTCATCATCCAACGATTTAACATCTCACTCTTCTCAGCAAACTCTTCATCTGACACTTGTAATTCACCGATTTCATTAAAACAGCCTACAAACGTTCGATAAATATCATTGTTCATTTTCGAGCGCTCCACGGTAACCGTCTATTAAATCCTGTAGCACTTGCACAATGGCATCAATATCTTTTACTTCACGCGTTACTTTCATCGTTTGAATTTGAATGCTAATCCAATCGTATAAACCAAATAGACTGTCATATAAATCTTTTGAAATATCAGGATTTAATTGAAGCTTCAACTCTTCAAATATACGTTCTAACTTTTCAAGAAGGTCGTCTCCTTCTTGAAGTTTAAATGTATTTAAAAGTTCTTCTAATTTACGAAACTCTACGATACATCTTTCATAAATAAATATTGTATTTTTAATCGGATTACTCGTCATAATATCATTTTGCATATAACGTTGCCATGCTTGCATATAATCACTTCCTCAACTTTCATTAATCATCACTTTTGGTTTTTGTCATTGCTTTGATTGTCTGCAGCTGACTATCAAGCAATGCTAGCTGTTTTTCCAAATTTGCATATTTATCAATAATTGATTCTTGTTTTTTCTTATTAATTGTATCAATATCTTGAATTTTTCTCTCTAAATCAGTCACTTGCTTTTCAATACTTTTAGAGCGTTTTCCGATAATCCCTTCATCCCCAAAGATTCCCTCGAGCTTTTTATCTATATCATGACCAATACCATTAAAGCCAAAGAAAAATTGTTTTGTAGCTTCTGGATTCTCTTTAAAAGCTATTTTCAATTTTTCTTCATCAAGAGTCATATTTCCTGTTTTATCAATTTGAATCCCAAAAGAAAATAAATACTTATCATCTTGTGAAAATCTAAAAATGCTTGTCATTGCATTACTGATAGCAAATGAAACATTATTCCCTTGCATTACTCCATTTTCACCAGAAAATAAATCTAAACTTTTAACAGCGTTATTATACTCATCTTTCATTTTTTTGATTAAATCTATTGAATTTTTTATATCTGAATCTTCGATAGTTAATTTAATTGGCTCTGTAGTTACCTTTTCTAAGTTAATAGTTAATCCTGGAATTGTATCAATCTTATTTGTTTTACTAGTCCCTTTAATTCCATTTATTGTATACTCTGCATTTACTGCTCCTGTCACTTGATGTGCAATGGCATTCGTTCCATCCGTATTTTTCGCAGAAGTAACTAGCCCTATATTTTGTAAGAAGCCATTGGCACCATCTGTTAATTTCAGCTCTCCCTCTTTTCCTGCAGTAGTTGATGTGAAAAATAGTTGATCTCCTAATGTATATACTGATGCACCATAATTCCCATTATTTATCTTATTGACAAGGTCTTTATACGTCATATCTTTTGAGATTTTAACTTCTTTTCCATTTATCTGAAATACATCATCTACTCCAAGTTTTAAATCTAAACTAAATTTTTGCTCCGTACCTTCAGGAGTTTTTGGGGGAGTAAGTGGAGCTGTAGTTATTTGATGCCTTTCTGCTACTCGCTCTACTGTAATTGTATATGTTCCAGGAATTGCAGCAGCATCCGCCTGCGCTGTCATAAAACCATCTTTGGATAAAGTTGTTTTCTTTTCATCACCTTTAAATGTGTTTAAATCTTTGAATACTTGCACAAAATTTGCAAACTCTTTTTTCATGCTCGCATAAACTTTGTTTTCATTTGTTAACGTTTGTTTTTGTGTAGTGTATGGTGATTTTTTCATTTCCAATGCTTGTAACTCTAAATCTACTAACTTCTTTGTATCTATTATGTTATTTCCTAAATTCCATATTTGCTGTCTGTCACCATAATTAGATATTGTCCCTGCCATATTTTTCACTCCTTATCATTTACATGTAATCTAAAATACTCGTTTTACTCATCGTACTAACAGCTTTTAATGTTGCTTCGTATGTTGCGTTTATATAAGCTAAATCAGAAATTGCGACAGCTAAATCAACATCCTCAATTTCTTTACGGTTTTCTTGAAGTGCTACATTTTGCTCGTTTAAAATTGTTTTAAACGTCTCCATTGTGTTCATTGTCGAACCAACTTCAGTTGTACGGTTAATGATGCCATCTAAGTTTTGCTTATTTCCTTCCAATAACGGTTTTAATGCTTTTTGGTCACCGTTTTTCATCGCTTCACTCATCTGTTTTAACGTTTTTATAACCGGGGATAATAATGCTTCTCCGTTACGGAACGCTTTGAATTCATAACCGTCATTTAATTGCCAGTTCACATCATTTTTTCCACCTTGGTACGTACCATCTTCTGTAAATGGCGGATTTTTTGCACTATCACCACCGAAAATATAACGACCTTGTTCTTTTGTATTCGCTAAATAAACGACCTGTTTTAAAATTTGATCAATCTCTACACCAATAGCCTGCAATTCTTTTTCACTATTTGTCCCATTTAATGCTTGTACTGTTAATTGGTCTGCTCTTGTTAAAGATTTCAAAACACCTTGTAAAGTATTTTCAGTTTGTGTTAATACATTTTTCGAATCCGCTATATCTTTCTGCATTTGCTCCATATTTGCCAATGAATGTTGAATCGCAAATGATTTACTTGCTGCAAGTGGATCTTCACTCATAAGAAGGTTTTTCTTCCCTGAGGTTACTTGATTTCGGTGGTATTGCTGTTGCACATTTAAATCCATCAACTGATTCTTTGCCCAGTTTGCATTTTGAAATGTAGATACTCTCATTTCTATCTCCTCCTTAAATATTTCCAATTACCAACTATACATGACTACTCCTTATCTAATAATCGAAAACAAACTATCAAACACTTCATTCATAGTAGTTATAGCTTTAGAATTCGCCACGAAGTACTTCTGGAAGGCCATTAAATTAACCATTTCTTCTTCCATATTTACGCCCTCGATGCTCATCTTTTCTTGCTGGATACCTTCTAATAAATCCTTATGAATATTTTGATATGCATTTACTGAACTTTTATCAGAGGCTACACCAACTAAAAATTGATCTAAGGCTTGCTTATATGTAAGTCCATCCTTATAGCCTTTATCTGTAATAGCCGCAAGGTTGTTGGCAGTTTCAGCCGAAATTTTCATTTTTGAAATATCTTTTATAAAATCAGGGTTCAATTCAAGCTTCTTCGCATCTTCTCCTACAAAAAGCTCTTTCTTCATAGTATTATTCACTTGTTTTTTTAACGAATTTACAAACTCATTCAGATTATCTTTATAATTTGTAATCTTTGCTTTCGTATCAATTGCCGATAAAATTGTTCCACCACTTAATGGGATATCTGTTCCAGATATTTGTACAGACATTGGCTTTTTATCCTTCTGTAATTGAAGTGGGTATGTATCTTGACCATTTACAGTTAAAACACCATTCATCCTAACACTTGCAATATTAGGATTTGTAGCTTCATACGATACTTCTATATCTGCATACTTAGACATTTCTGTCATAATACGATCACGTTCATCTAATAGTTGATTTGGTACTTGTGTACCAGCTTGTCCAATTTTCTTGTTCGCTTCTGCTAAACTAGCAGCAAGTCGATTAAATTCATTAACATGCGCTTCAATATCTTCTGTCGTCTGTGCTTCCACTGTATCTAAGTTTTTCGCAAGACGACTTACTTGACTTGTGAACTTCCCCGTTTCAGCAATTAATGTATCATAGTAATTTGATTGCTCCGGATTTTTTGCAACTTCACGAAAAGCATTGAAAAACCCATCCATTAAACTAGATAATGAATTTTTACCTGTCGTTCCTACCATAGACTCTACTCGCGACAAAGTAGAATTCATATATGCATAGTAAGAGAACTGTGACATTTGATCATTATATTGCTTTGTCTTCACTTCATCTGTAATACGATCAACACCTAACGTTTGTACACCATACCCTATTCTTTGTTCTGGTGCATACCCTTTACTTCCTCCAGCAGATCCGTAATTCACCATTTGACGAACATAACCTGGTGTATGAATGTTAGACAAGTTTTGTTTCGTTGTTTGTAACCCCATTTGAGCCGCTAACATACCCGATAGCGGTGTATTATAATCAGATAATCTCATAAAGCTTCACTTCTCCTTTACAATAGTTCATTCATAAAGATTTGCGAATTATTGTTTCGCTCTAAGTTATATTCAGAAACAGAATCCACAATACTTTCTGTAGTTTTTAATAGTACGTTTAAGTAATATTGATTTTTCAAAAGAATCATTTTTACATTCTCTTCTAATTCAGTTACGTTTTTTTGTAATTCTTCCATTTTTTCAATTTCTTCTTGAGAAAAATACGAAAATAACGCACTTACACGAAACGATTCAACCCCTTGTTCTTTACAGAACTGAACAACCATTTCTTCAAATGAGCTTGATAACCCTTTTAAACCATCAATGTACTGCAATTGCTCTACTTGCAACTTTTGAACTGCATTTACATTTTTATTTTTTAAATTCTCATATATTTGCTCTCCAAGCGCTTGAATATTTTCATACGCTTTTTGAATAATAACGAGTTTTTCATATAATTGTATGTACATATAGCTTCCTTTCTTTTACAAGACTAAATTCACAATTAAACCATGGATTTCTCCAATTTGATTTAACATTTCTAAATGTCCTGTTTTCGTATTAATTAAATTCATAACATCTTCTAATTCATTCAATCCCATTTCTGCCTGTTTCACAATCGTCATTTTCTGTGAATATCCGTAACGCGGGTGACGAGACATGACATCTTTATACTGCAATACATTATCCACGTAAAAATTCAAAAATGATTTTACTGTATTTTTGTATTCCATTACATTATCAAGCGTTAATTCCATTTCAATTTTCTCTTTAATTTCTCCAATATTATCGACAAAAGCTTCCATTTGTTCTAGTAATTTATCTTTTTTCGGATCTGCATGCAAATTATCCGAAAATGCAAGTCCTGTCCTGACATTTGCTTCTTTCGGCATTTGAGTAGCAGGCGGTATATGCGATAAAATTGGATTATGCGAGATAGAACGTAGCATATATATCACCTATTTATTTTTTTATTTCTTCCTAAACTTAATCGTAAAATCCAGTTATTTATAATTATACTCTGAACAGTAATATTTTGCAGTTATTTTTTATAAAAGATATGTTACAATTTAGCATGAGGTGGCACAATTCTATGAATATTTTCCTTTGTGGTTCAAATCAATTAACAGCATTAGATCAAGAAGAAATTAAAAAATTTTTAACTGACTATGCTCACAAACATAAAATTTACATATTATGTTATAAATCTATTGAAAATGAGGTTCTTCGTTTTTTCGTTGAGAATGAAAGACTCGCTCAAAATTTATGCCTTTACACGCTGCAACCATTGCCAGCAATAACAGATGAATTTCAAGAAGTCGTTGATTACTTAAAAAAACACGGAGCCGAATATGTTGCTTTTGATCATCCTTCCGACTCCATTTACCGATCAGATTATATGTTTTTTGTTAAACAAATTATTGAAGACACTGATTTAGTTCTCTGTTTTTATAATGGTGACAAACATACATCTGTCATCCCTGTCGATGTTGCAAAAGAAGCAGGTATTGATGCTGTCATTTATGATTTACCAGGATTACATGAAAAGCAAATGAAAAAAAGCTTTGAACAAAAAATTCGTATGATGTAAAGGGGGAGGCACAATACCATTATTGTGCCCATTGTAAATATGATAATTGAACAAGATTATGATCATTTTATCGCGAGTTTTAAACAACAATTCAATATGGACATCGCTTCATATAAACAAGATAGAATGCGCCGTAGAATCGATGCTTTCATTTCGAGAAAAGGCTTCGAAAACTACACTAATTTTTTAAACAAATTACGCGCTGATCAAAATTTATTTTTAAATTTTATTGACTATATTACAATTAACGTTTCAGAGTTTTTTAGAAATAAAGAACGATGGCAAACTTTAGAGTCGAAAGCACTACCAAAATTACTCGAACAAAATAGCGGAAAATTAAAGGTATGGAGTGCCGCTTGCGCTGCTGGTGAAGAACCGTATACACTCTCTTTAATTTTATCAAAGCATCTAGCTCCATTCCGTTTTGAAATTCAAGCAACAGATCTTGATTTTCATATTTTAGAAACTGCAAAACGCGGTCAATATACAGAACGTTCGTTAAAGGAATTACCTACTGATTTGAAAGAACGTCATTTCACAAAAGAGAATGGTCTATATTCATTGCATCAAAACATTAAACAAAACGTCTCGTTTAAACAACATGACCTTTTAATGCAGTCATTCGATACAAATTATGATTTGATTATTTGTCGTAATGTAATGATATATTTCACAGAAGAAGCAAGAATAAAACTTTACGAAAAATTTAGTCGTTCTTTACGAAAAGGCGGTGTACTATTTGTTGGTAGTACGGAACAAATTTTAACACCCGAACGTTACAATCTTCAGCGATTTGATACATTCTTCTACGAAAAAATATAAAAGAGGTCGTCACAATGGAGTGACGACCTTTTTACATAACTCGAATTAAAATAATACCGACAATCCATATGAAGAGAAAAAGAAACGTCATAGACCATTTATGTTCTTGCATCGTTTGTTTCAATGCCTGTGATAATTGTGTCATGTTCATTTCCGCAAGCGCTCTCCATACACTTACATCCCGATCTTTAGCAATGCGGTCTGTAACGCTAATTAAAATCGTTTCGTTAGACAATTTCGTTATATAAGCAGTAATAACCGTTACCATCAAATTTATATTTCCTTCTGAAGAATCACTTTCCACTCTAGAGATGAGTGCACTTACATCTAGTAAAGGAATATGTACTTTTCTACCAAATGATAGTTGCACTTCAGCGAAATCATATGTTCCATCTAACAAAGGAAGTTCTTTTATATGCGCCTGCTTAATAAGTCCTTGCAGGCTTCTAATTACTTGTTCAAACACTTTTTCTGATTGCTTTCCTTCTTCAGATAACGTATGTAACTTTTTAAAAAGTTGTAACACTGTATCCATCTCTTTAGAAAGCATTTCCTTCATAATCTTTCCATCACTTAAACTTGCAAGTAAAATACCTATCTCATTATTTTTCGAAATAATTTTAGACTGTCCAGTAAACACTAAATTGCTACGCTTTCGTTCTTTCTGGATTTCATGTTCCGAAATAGCTGCAGGCTGTTTTAATGGTTGTAGCGTCTTATCTTCAATTGTCGTACGTTTAATCTCCATTTAAGCGCCTCCACTACTATGAAATAATTAGCCCCATTCTTTATTACTCTTTAAAACTAAAAACAGTACGAACAAACCTGACATGATAGTAAATACATCCGAAGCTTGTACTCCCTGTTCACCTTTTTCTTCTTCCTTGTCTTTCGTTTCTTCTTTTTGTTCTTTCTTTTTAGAGACAACTTGTTTGTTATTTTTCTCTTTTTGGTCCTTCGCCTTATGTACTTCCTTGTTGTCTTCGAACGGCTCTTTTATAACGTAAGTAAATTTCTCTTTCTCTTTCAACGGTTCTTTTATAAACTTATTTACTTTCTCATCTTGCTTCGGAATTTGAACAACCGGCAATTTTTCTTCTAGAAGCGGGTTTTTGATTTTCAAATCTTCTTGCTTCTCATTTTCTTTCTTATCTTCTAATTCATTTTCTAGTTTATTATCTAATTTCTCTTCTTTCTCTTTCTCTTTCTCTTCTATCTTTTTATCATCTTCGTTTTTTGGCGCCAAAACAGAAATGGTATATTCACTTTCTTCAACAAGTTTATTACCTGCTGCATCTATTATCTCTACAAGTAATTCGTATGGCCCAGCCGGCAATGCTTCTGTTATTTCAAATACTTTTTGCCAATCCATATCATGCTTGTTGTAGTCTAACAAAAACGAAAGCTCTTTATTTTCTTTCCCTTTTAATGTAACGCGCACTTCTTTTACAACCGATTCTATATCTGACGCTTTTACTCGTATATGTATAGAATCTCCCTGTTTTCGTTCAACTAAGTTCTCTTTTACTTCATCAATAGTAACTTTCTGTAACTTTGGCAATTCTTTATCTATAGTTGGCGTTTCATTTTTAATACGAATGAGCGGGACTTTCACTTCATTTTTTACGATTTCTTCTTTCTCATTCTCTTTGTAACTTTGAACGAGCTGAAGATTCCAATCACCTTGCAAATCAAAATTCCCTGCTTTATAGTTAGCAACCCAGCTCTTCGTTTCTTCATCATACTCAAAAGATAGTATTCTTTCTTGCGCATATTGCTCGCCATTTTTTTGTAGCTGCAATATACCTTTCATACTTTGAATGTTTTTCCCATTTGGTTCTACAGCAATTCGCACTTCTTCGCCAACTTTAAGCTCCGGCTTATTTACTGTAATAATTCCCTGTTCCGTTTCTATCTTTCTTTCATTCAATTGTTTATTTGCTACTTCTTGTTGCTCTGCTTCTTTTTGTTTCTCTTCATCTTGCTTCGTTTCCACTTGTTCTGACGATTCTTGAGATTCCTTATTTTCTTCTTGTACATTCACTTCATTTATTTTTTGATCTGACTCAATTTGTTCCTCAGCCTGACTTTGCAAGGGGAAGAACAAGCACACATGTATGCATAGCCAACTCATTAGAAAAAACTTTACGTTTTTCATCTACTAGTTCAAACTCCTATTTCAATGCCTTATAGTGATTTCGTCACTTTTACTCCAAAAAATCCATCTACATTTACAAGTTCACCATACGCCACTAATACATCATTTACATAAATACGAATCGGTTCATCAATATCCTCATCTAGTACAACTGCTTCATTTTCTTGTAAACTTAATATATCTTGAATCGTTTTCACTGTACTTCCAAATACAAATTTCACGTTCATTTCTACATTTTGTAGAATGGACGTGTCCATATATACTGGTTCCATTTGTTTTACTTCTTTAAATTCAATAGGTTGCACAACTGGTTCTACAATTTTTTCTTCTTCAATTTCTTCTGTGGCAATCTCTTCTTCTTCCACCATCGGATACAGAAGTCGCCTTACCATTTCTTTCGCTTCGGAAATTGGCAAAATTTGATACATCTTCGATTGAAGTAGATCGCCAATTTCAAGATTGAACGTAATTTGAACGAGTTCGTCCACTTCCATTGACTCTCCCAAATATTCCATTTCTTCTTTTAACGTTACAAATTTAACATTTGGCGGCGTCATGTCCATTTTTTCTTGAAACATTTCTGACATCGCCGTAGCAGCATGACCCATCATTTGGTTCATAATTTCTTTAATACCGCTCAGTTCTAATTCAGTAAGCTCTTTTTCTGGGTCAACTTCCCCTGTTCCCATCATCATTAAATCTACCATTGTTAAGGCAACATCTTTCGTAAATACAAATACATTCTCATTCTTTAGCCCTTCAACAAAGTCGACATTTAAAATAACAAATGGTACTGGTACTCCATCATAATGACGAACATTGATTGCTTCCACATTTGGTGTACTAATTGTAACTGGCTGATTTAAAAGCGTTGACAATACTGTTGAAGCGGAGCCAATTGAAATATTTGCAATTTCACCAAGCACATCTTTCTCTTCTTGTGTTAAATGCTCTTTTTCAACTTCTTCTACAATCTCAGTTTCCACTACTTCTGCTGGTTCGTCTGTTTCTTCTACTCCACCAGATAATTGCATTAATTTATTTACCATTTGTTTCGCATGCTCAACTGAAACAATTTGTACAAGTTTAGAGTTTACAAGATTATCTATCTTTAAATCAAACGATACTTTAACAATCGTATGATTCCCATCGATTTCAGAGATTTTCTCCATTTCTTCTGATAACTTTACAACTTTAATCGTCGGCGGAGACATATCTACTGTATCTTGGAAGAATTCCGACATAGATGTAGCTGCGAATCCCATCATTTGATTCATCGCTTCTTGTACAGCACTTAGCTCTAATTCACCAAGTTCTTTTCCGTCCTCCACTTCACCTGTTCCCATCATCATTAAATCAGCAATGGACAATGCAACATCTTGCTTAAGGACAAGGAGGTTTTCCATATCTAATCCTTTTGTAAAATGAATGTTTAATACAACATGCGGAACTTCGACATCTCTTGAATCATATAAATCTACCAACTCTATACGAGGAGCAGTAATGCTTACTTGCCTATTTAAAATTGTTGATAATACAGTCGAAGCTGAACCAAATGATATATTTGCAATTTCGCCAAGAATATCGCATTCTTGAGGCGTTAAATGCTCATTTTCTTTTTCTAGCACAATCGTGCTCGTATCCCCTTTTGTGTGTTGCTCAGGCATTTTTCCTGCCTCCTCATTTCTGTTTTTCTATCAAATAATATAAACTCTTATTTTAGCAAACTCATTAGTATAAAACGTTACTATGTATCCATTATTAGATTCGTAACGATTAGCCAAAAAGCTCCCCAATTGTATACAAGTGGGGAGCTTTCCTTCATTCCTATTATAAACCTTCTGGGTTTAAAATGAGGACCACTCGTCCATCACCGAGAATCGTCGCACCAGAGAAATAGTTAGAACTCTCTGCAAAGAAGTCACCTAATGACTTTAAGACTATTTCTCTTTGACCGATAATTGTGTTTACAATAAGTCCATAGCTGCGATGTGTGTTACGAACAATTAACACAGGAACCATTTGACCATCATATGACGCAAACGCCTCATCTACTGTTTTTTCACCAAATACAGTACTTAAATGTTTCACTTCAATAATTTGATTACGATAATTTAACACATCTTTTCCTTGTAAGGATTGGATGTCTTCTCTCTTAATTCGAATTGCTTCAACGATATTTCCAAGAGGTAAAGCATAACGCTTATCATTCGTTTGAACAAGCATAGATTGAATAATAGACAACGTTAATGGAAGTTCAATTCTAAATGTACTTCCCTTTCCTTCCTCAGAATCAATAATTAAATGTCCACCTAAACTATGAATCGTATGTTTTACAACATCTAATCCGACACCGCGTCCAGAAAGATCTGATACAACTTCAGCTGTACTAAATCCTGGTTGGAAAATAAGATCAAACACTTCACGATCTGTTAATCTATTCGCATCCGCTTCAGTTACAACGCCATTTTTAATCGCTTTTTCTAATACTTTCCCTTTATTAATACCGTTTCCATCATCCGTAATTTGAATAACGACATGATTTCCACTATGAAAGGCTTCTAATTTAATCGTACCTGTCTCATTTTTACCTGCATCACGTCGTTTTTCAACAGTTTCAACACCGTGATCGATTGCATTTCGAATTAAATGAACGAGCGGATCACCGATTTCATCAATAACAATTTTATCTACTTCAGTATCTTCACCTGTAATTTGTAAATCGATTTTTTTCCCTAAATCTTTCGCTAACATACGTACCATACGCGGGAAACGATTGAACACAGTTTCAATCGGCACCATACGCATATTTAATAGTACATTTTGAATATCTTTTGAAATATCGCCTAATCGATTTAAATGTTCAATTAGCTCCTTGTTTTGAATCGTTTGAGCCAATTCATCAATGCGCCCACGTTCAATTACACTTTCTTCAAACATATTCATTAATCTTTCGATTTTCTCTAATTGAACACGAATTGAACGATTCTCCACTTTAGCATTTTTCGTTTTTGTAGTACTTTTAGCTGGCATAGCACTTGAAGGTTGATTCGTTGCCTCTATTGGTGATTCTACCTGCGTAGCCACAGCTGGTTGTAGCTTTCCTTCTACTTGCACAACTTCTTGTGTAACGACTTTTTTAGAAGCTACTTCCTTCGCTATAGGTTCTCCTTGCTTTACTTCCACTTTCTCAATTTCAGAAACATGAAGTACTACTTGTTTCAATTCTTCTATACTACAATCCGTATCCATAAATACTGTAAATTCAAATCCGAAAGCATCTGCTTCAATTTCTTCAATACTCGGAGCTGTTTTTTGTATATTCCCTACATTTTGCAATGCTTCAATACACATAATAGCACGTACCGCTTTTAAAATTGCTTGCTGTTCAACTGTTATATGCACTTCATGCGAAACTGCATCATCGGTGTCTATATGATTTTGCTCTATATGTTCCGTAGGAGTTTCTACATTGCCGTTCAATAATGCTTCTAATTTCTGTTTAGTTGAGGCTACATCAATATTGCCCATTCCACCTTGTTGCACATCTGCAACCATCTTCTCCAAATTATCAATGCACTCAAAAATCACATCAATAATATCCGCATTTACAACTATATTTCCATGACGAATTTCATCTAACACATTTTCCATCTTATGCGTTAAATCAGCCATTTCCGTAAATTCCATGCTCGCAGACATACCTTTGAATGTATGAGCGGATCGGAATATTTCTCCTACAACATCCATATCAGCAGGATTTTGTTCTAACACTAGCACATTTTCATTTAGCGACTGTAAATGTTCTTCTGACTCTTCGAAAAATATATTTAATAGATCTGTTTGCATTTTTATCCCCTACCTGTCTAACAAACATTTCATTTATGTATAACAATTTAGTGTTTTACAATGAGAAAAAAGGGGGCCACACGTCGATCCGCTATCACTGTTTTGATTCCTTGTGGCACCCCTTCTATATTAACTATTTGCTACTTTTGTTAAAGCTTCAATTACACGATCCGCTTGGAATGGCTTTACAATAAAGTCTTTTGCCCCGCCCTTAATTGCATCTAATACCATACCTTGTTGTCCCATTGCAGAACAAATAACAACCTTTGCACTTGAATCAATTTTAATAATTTCTTTTAATGCTTCAAGCCCGTCCATTTCTGGCATAGTAATATCTAATGTTACAATATCAGGTTGAAGTTCTTTATACTTTTGAATTGCTTCTACCCCATTCTCTGCTTCGCCAATAACTTCAAATTCAGCATTACTTTTTAATAAGTTTTTAATCATCGTTCGCATAAACATCGCATCGTCTACTACTAAAATTTTATGTGCCATTCTTTTTAATTCTCTCCTTCTATGTATAAATATATCTTAATATTTCACCTTATCATTCTCACTCATTATA
The DNA here is from genome assembly GCF_008274905.1 of Bacillus sp. JAS24-2. Taxonomy (NCBI): domain Bacteria; kingdom Bacillati; phylum Bacillota; class Bacilli; order Caryophanales; family Bacillaceae; genus Bacillus; species Bacillus sp. JAS24-2. The sequence continues at coordinate 1,533,008 of NZ_CP031068.1, read as the reverse complement.
CAAAATAAAATGATAAAATTTAATATTTTTTTAAAAGAATTTTCGTGTTTTTATTATTTTATTATTAAAATAATAATATACTACTCTTTTATATAAATAACAACGCGACGGTTTTTTTCCCAGTTTTGCGGTGAATCATTTGGTACAATTGGCTTTGTGTCTGCATATCCTACCGCAGCTAGCCTTTTATCGTCCACATTATACACTTCAATTAAATGGTGAATCATATTTGCCGCTCGTGCTGAAGATAACTCCCAATTAGAAGGGAATTTCTCGTTATGAATAGGTCTACTATCTGTATGTCCCTCTACAACAATTGGGTTAGGTACGGATTGAAAAAATCCAACTAATTGACTTATTATCCCTTTCGCTTCGGGCTTAACGTTCGCATCGCCTGTATCAAATATTAAATTATCTACTATAACGACGCTTACCCCTGTATCCTCTCGATATACATTCACTTGACTAATACCATTATTATCTACATATGCTTTTAACTTCTTATATAATTCATCCATTCTCTTTTTTGAAATCATTTTTTCATCATTTTTTTCATGTGAAATATCCGGTATTGTATTTTCCATTACTTTTGCATCTACTTGCCCCGTATCACTAAACTTTTCAAGCATCTTTGACAATTTTACTGCATCTTGCTTTGATGTAGCAACTAGTAATACAAAGAAAGTTAATAATAACATCGTTAAATCTGTAAAAGTCGTCATCCAACGAGGCGACCCCTTTTGCGGTCCTTTACTCATCATACCACTCCTTGAAATATTAGGCTGCTCCTTTTACCTTTTTTACCTTTGTTTCGTATACGTATGTATCCAGTTTCAACTTTAATTTAGAAGGGATTTGTCCACGATACAATTCTGAAATTGCTTCTATTACAAACTTCTTCTCTGTATATAAATCTTCAATACCACGATATACTTTTTCCGCAAGAGGGATTGCAATCATATTCGCAAGTACAGACCCATATAATGTCGTTAACATCGCAACTGCCATTCCTGTACCAATTTGCGATGTATCTTGTAAGTTTTGGAGCATAATGATAAGACCGATTAACGTACCAATCATTCCCCAAGCTGGAGCAAAATCACCAATTTTATCTAATAATGCTGCTCCTTTTCTTAACTCATACACTTCCGTTTCAATATCTTTCAATAACACTTCTTTTAATTCATCTTCATCGTAACCGCTTAACATTAATCGAATTCCTTTTTGAATAAAAGGATTGTCTACTTGCTCTCCATCTACCTCTAAAGAAAGCAAGCCATTCTTTTTAGACTTTTTCGAAAAATCGACAAACAAATCCGTTAACTGTTCTAAATCTTCTTCTCTTCTATGTAAAACAGTAAAAATGCTTTTCGTATATTTTTTTATTTCTCCAAATCGATATGCCACAACAATTGTCGCTGTTGTTCCCCCTATGACAATTAAAATAGATGAAATATCTAAAAAGTTTTTGAAAGCTTTTATTCCACCGCCACCAAGCATAATTGCCGCTATCACTATAATGAAACCTACTATAATGCCCACTGGGCTAGAAATATCAAACTTCCTTTTTCTTCTTTGTGGTCTAGCTAATACTTGATTTTTCTCTCCCATATTTCTGCCCTTTCCTTTCCATTTTTATATAACATTTTTTTATTTTAATAATACGTTTTCACATATAACATGTATTATACGCTTATCATCTGTTTATCGCAATATACTCATAAAATTGACACATTTCATTTCTATATTAGAATTATGGTATGAATAAATGAGGAGGATCACGATGGAACACAACATTTTACAAGTCATTGCATTAGCAGAAAAACTAAAATATGAAATGCGACATAGCTGGCTTTCCAACGGACGTCAAGAAAGTGTTGCCGAACATACATGGCGGATGTCTCTAATGGCCATTTTAGTTGAACCTTATTTGGATCAAAAAGTAAGTATTGAGAAATTACTTAAAATGGTTATTATTCACGACCTAGTCGAAGCCGAAGCTGGTGATATTCCTGCTTTTGATACAATGAATAGTCACGAATTACAGCTACAAAAACAAAAAAATGAACTGGAGGCTATTTTAAATATTAAACAAACGTTAACAGGTTCTCTCGGCGAGGAATTATATGACTTATGGATGGAGTTTGAAGCGAAAGAAACGTACGAAGCAAAAGTTGCTAATGCACTCGATAAACTTGAGGTGAAAATCCAGCATAACGAAGCTGATATTGATACGTGGCTACCAATTGAACATAAAATGACGTTCCAAGTAGCAAAGCATACAAACTTTGATTCTTTCTTATCTAAATTACAAAAAATTATTGAACAAGATGGAGAAAAGAAGTTAATTGCTGCCGGCATTGATGTTGAGGCATGCAAGCAATAATGAAATAAGACACTCAACAAGAGTGTCTTATTTCATTATTGTTGATATAGCCTGCTTATAAATAAGCTGTTGTTTTCCATCCACTAAGATTAAAACTGTAAATTTATCCACTCCAACAACTTCTCCTACTATTCTAACGCCACTCTTTAAGAAAATTGTAACTGTACCTTTTTCTTCTTTTATTTGTTTATACAATTCTTCCTGTAAATGTTCCAATTACTGTCCTCTCCTTTCTGTGAAACATCTTAATATAAAAAACTATAAATTTTTTATTTATGCACTTTGTCTTTTATGTTCATAAACTTATTAATAAGTATATCTAAATCACGACTAAATAACAAAACTTTATCATGAGCCAATCCGTGTCTCGCAACAAGTTGAATTAACTCTTTCTTTTTGTTTTCTATTTTATTTTTTAATTGTCCCATCTCCATCTCTATACTAAAACTCCCTTTTCCCATAATATTACTTGTAAAATTATAGTACATATTCTCTCATAAAAAAATAAGAAAATGGTTTTTTTTACAATTTTTTATTTTTTATGCCTAAATTATGAATTACGTAAAGGCTTATTTACAAATCACTAACATGCAATCCTAATGAATCTACAGGCATTTGTCTAATTATAAATGAGACTGGCTCGTTTTCTATACAAAAAACATACTGTATATAGTAGTCCATGAACCATATAGATTAACTTACTAAAAAGGAGGAAAACATATGAGTTATGGTGGAAGTTGCGCTGGTTTCGGCGGTGGATTTGCTTTGCTTATCGTACTATTCATCCTTCTAATCATCATCGGATGTAGCTGTTGGGGTGGCGGCGGATACGGATATTAATATATCCTATCCTTGAAAAACGAACTAAAAACTATAGAAAAACAGCTCAAATATGAGCTGTTTTTTTCATACTTTCGTATGAATTTATATCCCTCTTATTTGCGATTTCAACTAGCAACATATTGTTTACTATGGAATAAGAAACATTTTTACTAAGGGGGATTACAATGATTAGAGGTCTTTACGAAGCACATTTACCTGTCCGCAACTTAAAAGTATCAATACCTTTTTATGAATCACTAGGGCTAAAATTATATAAAAGAGGAGATAATATTGCTTTCTTTTGGATTAAAGAAAATGAGAGTTGGCTCGGCCTTTAGGAAGGCACAGAATACAAAGTGAATTATCACCCCTCTTTACGACATATCGCCTTTCAAGTAAGTTTACATGATTTAGAAAATGCGATTCATTGGCTAAATCAAAAAGGAATTTCAGCACGAAAAGACTTTGGAATGGAACCAATTGAGCCGATTGTTTTTCCGGAATTAGCACATGCAGCCGTATACTTTAACGACCCTGATGGAAATAGTTTAGAATTGATTGCACAATTACCTGTTGGACTTCCCACAGCGGAAAAAGTGTATTTAAGTGAGTGGAAAGAACAAATTCAAACATCGTCATTACATAAGGATTAATCTATTTATGTCAGTTTCTTATTCCACACTTCTTAAAACAAATAAAAACTTCAATAAACTATTTTATGGGCAAACATTAAGTGTACTTGGGGATTGGTTCCATACGGTAGCTTTATTAACATTTGTCTACAGCATAACGGAATCGCCGTTTATGATCGCACTTACTTTTATAAGTAAAAGTTTACCACAGCTTCTTCTTAGTCCATTCATAGGCGGAATTGTAGATCGTTTCTCTAAAAAGAATATTATGATTTTCACCGATATTACACGGGGAATTCTAGTCCTTACATACTTACTCGCAGGCTATAAAATTGAGATTATTTTCATTGCTAATATATGTTTATCTGTACTTTCTTGTTTATTTGAACCGGCTAAACAAGCAACCCTAAAAAATATCGTACACCAAAATCATTTCGTAACTGCTAACTCTCTTTCTAGTACAATTAATGGTTTTATGTCTATTATGGGGGCTTCTTTGGGCGGAGTAATTGCACAATCTTTACATATTGAGTTCGCTTTTTTAGTAAATAGCCTATCATACTTTATTTCAGCCTATTTTATTTATAACATGAGTATTCCTGCTCATGATACTTGTAACAAGAACAAAGCATTTTTCACTGATATAAAAGGTGGTTATACATACATATTACAAACAAAAATCATTTTAACATTAATTCTTGTCGGCATTTCATGGGGGATTATTGGAGGTGCTTATCAACTACTTCTAACGATCTATGCCGAAAAAATTTTCCATACGAACATTGGGATTTTATATACGGTTCAAGGGGCTGGGCTTATGATAGGAAGCCTTCTCGTTAATCTTTATATATCCCATAATAAAGAAAAAATGAAAAAAGTATTCGGTTGGGCCTACTTATTACAAGGAATTTTCTTTCTCGGATTCATTCTATCCGATCAACTTATTATCGGTATCATTACTTTATTCTGTATGCGCATAGCAGGAGGAATCATCGTTCCACTTGATACGACATTACTTCAAACTTACACACACGAAAATATGATAGGTAAAGTTTTTTCATTCCATTATTCCATTTACGGATCTCTTATTCAGTTATCGATGTTTTTTACAGGAGGGCTGTTAGAAATTCTTTCCCCTCAAATGATTGGCTGTTTATTAGCTACATGCTGTATTTTTGTAAGTTTTATATGGCTGTTCTTGTTTTATCGCGGGGATCTCAGTGAATAATTTAATGATAATCAATACATTTTTATCCCATTCATTATTTGTTTCCCCATAATAAAATTGTTTAAAAACACAAGTCAGATTTTTTAGTTAAAGAGCCTTATATGGCAACACTATTTGAGAAAAAACTAGATATTTATGTTAAAATACAAATAAGTTTGTGAAACATTGCACTTAAATAATAGACTTTAACTAGTTAAACTTGATTAAATAGGAGGGCTGTTTTGGGTATCACATTCTTTTTCATATGTATTATATTAGTGGCTTCTATTCTGCAAGCAAGTACAGGTTTTGGCTTTTCCATAATGGCAACCCCTTTCTTACTTATGTTATTTCTACCACAAGAAGCTATACAAATAAACATTATTTTATCTTTAATTATCTCCATTTCACTCATTTGGAAAATAAGAATGGACGTTGATTTTGTTCTACTGAAAAGGTTTATTTTTGGAAGTATAGTTGGTGTTCCTTTTGGCATTTTAATTTTCATTTCCGTTAACATAAAAACTTTTAAATTAGCAGTTAGCATCCTACTCTTACTATTAACATTGTTGCTAATATGCAACGTTAAGGTTAGATCAACACAATCTAGAGATTTCATAGCTGGCGGATTATCTGGTCTTTTAACGACAAGTATCGGTATGCCAGGTCCACCCCTGTTACTTTATTTTACAGGAACTAATACTGAAAAAGAGAAGTTAAGAGCAACTACATTAGCTTTTTATCTGTTTATATATTTCATTAGTCTAGTAACTCAAATACTCTTTACTGGCACAAACAAAACCATTTGGGAATCAAGTTTTTATGCCATTCCAATTGTATTTTTAGGTTTGTTTATAGGTCAAATTATTTTTAAATGGCTTAATCAACGGATTTTTAAAATATTTACGTACATTCTTTTAAGTTGTACAGGGGGTTATCTTCTTATTGAAAGTTTGAACTTGTTATAGAAGATGCTTTAGATCGTGCAATAACAGATATGTTCAAACGAAATTATTGCTGTATTTTCCGACGGGGTATTCCATATCAAAACTTAAATAACTTTATTGACAGTTTACAATTAGCAATAATCTTTCTTTCATAAGGAAAATATTTCAAATCAAATACTAAATAAAACGATAAAAAGCGGCTATTATGCCGCGTTTACTTACTATTGGCATTTCATTCTCATTTTCTATCACTTTTGTAAAAAATTATTAATTTTTATTTCTATGTACATGATAACAAACAAAATACCTAAGTTCAGAAAGAATAAACAACTTTCTGGCCTTAGGTATTTTTCCTTCTCAAAAAGGCAAACCTGCATCACAGGTTTGCCTCTTTACTCACTTCTTATTTAATCCTTTTTCACTTAAAAACTCTTTCATATGCATTCTTTTTTCTTTAGACATAAACGAACTCATTGATTCCGTCCATGTTACGTTTTTCTTGTTTGATGATCTTTCTTTATAATACGCGTTCATCGTTTCATCATATTCGTTTAGTAATTCATCATATTTTTGTTCATCATATCCATTTTCATGAAGAACTGCTGCTACTGGTAAACGTGGTTTAACTCCATGTTCTTCATCTGGTACACCGACTGTCATTCCGAATACAGGATATACTTTATCCGGTAAATGAAGCAGTTCACTCACTTCTCTCGGATTATTACGAATACCACCAATATAACAAATACCGTATCCTAACGATTCTGCTGCTAGTGCTAAGTTTTGCGCAAAAAGTGAAGCATCTACCGTCGCAACGATAAAGTCTTCTACTCCCTCATGCTTTATCTCTGTACTATGTTTTTCACATGCAATTTCAAGTCGTTTTAAATCTGCACAATAAACAAAAAATGCTGCACAGTCCTTCACATGGCGATTTCCGGATAGCTCTGCTAGTTTAGCCTTTAATTCCTGATCTGTTACATATATAACAGAATACGCCTGTACAAAATGTGATGATGCTGCATGTTGCGCAGCATGCACCATCTTTTCTACTACATCTTTCGGAATTGATTCTTCTTTATATTTACGAACTGAAACATGTTGCTCCATCTTATGTATGATCTCATTCATGAAAATCACTCCTTTTTTCTCTTCATAATGAAAAATTAACATATCTTTTTCAATTTTCACAACTTATAAGCACAAAAAGAGCAATTCTTTTTGAATTGCTCTTTTTTAAAAAGTTTATCGATACGGTAAATGAAATTATACTTATCTTATTACGCTGTTTTCAAAACTTTAATACCTTTTACGATATTCCAAATGAAGTAGTAAATTCCTACAAGAATGAACACTGCATATGTGATAGCCATTCCAATTCCAGCACCGTCAGATTGATTGAAACCTAAACCGTACATGCCTGATACTGCTAGTCCTCCAAATAAGATTGCGTATGGGAAAACATGTGACCAAAATGCTTTTTTCGCGTGATACTTCACTTCATCTTCTGCAACAAAGTACACGATAATTGGTAGTAAAAATGGTGCAAAAAAGATACTAAAGTAACATAACGAAGATAAAATATTATTTCCTTTCATCCGATTCACCTCTAAATAGTTTTTGTTACCTTCATTATGTCAGGAAATCATTCTAGAAACTATCGCTTTACCTTTCACGAACGTGACATATTTGTAAGATTTTCCTCAAACTAAATCCCGCCTGAGTTTCAGACGGGATCACTTTCACTATATTCGATTCATAAACCAATACTGTGTAATTGCTAAATATTCTCGTACATTCGATGGAATGATGATTGGTTTTGGTGTTTTTGCCGGAAGACCTTCTAATTGTAAACCTTGTTTGGCCGCTATTTTTTTCGCTCTAAACATGTGAAAATCGTTTGTTACGATCATACCTTTTTTCATATCGGCTGGAATTAACGGTTTTGAGAATGTAATATTCTCATCTGTACTCGTAGATTTGTCCTCCATTATAATGCGGTCTTCTGCGATATTTTGTTTTATTAGTCCTTGTTTCATTGCTAATGCTTCTGAAATGTCTTCGCCTTTTCCTTGTCCTCCAGATACGATAGCGATTGTTTTCTCATGTGATTTTAAATATTCAGCTGCTTTATCAATACGATATTGCAATGAATAAGATGGTTTCGTCCCATTTACTTTCGATCCTAGTACAATTATGTAATCAGCATCGTATGTTGCATTCATATGCCCATGCTTATAAATGTGATATTGTAAAAACCCCGCATACACGGCGCAAATCATTATAACAACTAAAATGCCCTTCATTATTTTCTTCTTTCTCATATTCATATACTCCTATTTTCTTTTACTTCCTTCATGATAATATCCATTTATTTGTTTGTATACAGACAAATTCCAATAAACCCTAATTTATCCTCTGAAAGGTAATATTTATATTACTTTCGGGAATAGTAAGTACAACTTTACACGAAGGAGTGTCTCTATTGCTTCTCTTTTTATGTAACGTGTCGTTCTTTTTCATCTTATTTTTGCTATCGCTTAAGTTACTCGGTAAATCCGCGTTAGCGCAACTAACTCCTCATGATTTTGGGGCTATAATTTTTTTATCTTATTTAGCTTTCCAGGCCATACCCGTCTCTGGTGCTTTACAAGCATTTCTCGGTATGGTTGTTATCACATGTTTACATTTACTCCTTACAAAATTAAGCCTATTCAACAAACTAAATCGTTTTATTCTCGGACACCCTATCATTTTAATTAAACATGGTGATATTATTTTTGAGAACTTACAAAAAAGTAGATACCCCATTGCAGAACTGCTTTCTAATCTTCGCGTTGCAGGATATCCAAGTGTTCATGAAATTGAATACGCTATTTTAGAAGCGAACGGCGCTATTAGTATTTTACCAAAAAGAGAACTTGTACCATTAACTCCAAAAGATTTAAACATAGATGTTAAGTATGCTGGATTACCAATTGCACTTATCGTCGATTCACAAATTCAATATGATAACTTAAAGTTAATACATAAAGATGAAAAATGGTTATATAAAGAATTAAAAGAAAAAGGAATTACAAATATTAAAAACGTTGCCTTTGCTTCTGTTCAAGAAACGGATGGATCTTTTGCTATTAGTTTAAAGGAATAAGAAAATCCCCTTAATTGCTTAAGGGGATTTTTTATCATATCGCTTCTTTCTCTCCTGCCATATTTAATGGAACAGGATGTTTCATACGATTCATCGTAAATACGATAATCGCTGTCATTACTTCTGCAACTGGCATAACGAGCCAAATTCCATTTATACCAAATAGTTTCGGCATAATCCATAACAATGGAATAATAAATAGTAATCCTCGGCTCATTATAATAAGTACTGATTTCTTCGTTTGTCGCACTGATTGGAAGTACTCTCCATACACAATGTTATAACCTAAAAATACGTATTGGATAAAGAATAAACTAATACCTGTTAAGGTTAACTCCAATAATTCTGGAGATTGAACATCAAATAAACCAATGATATATTTCCCGAAGAATAATCCGACAATTATCGCAACGCCTCCAAGGACAACTGCAATTTTCACAGCAAACTTCAATCCTTCACGAAGTCTCTCTGATAAATTTGCCCCGTAATGGAAACTAGCAATTGGCTGTAATGCTGCTCCAACACCAAAGAATAATAGTAATGTCATTGCATGAATACTATTCACCATCGCATAGGAAGCTACTCCTACTTCTCCTGCATATTGGACAAATGCGATATTAAAACCAATCGTTACGATTGCAACCGTACTTTCTGCTGTAAAACTTGGGAAACCAATCACCATAATTTGTTTGACAGTATCCCATTCAAAATGAAATTTCGTCCACTTTAAAATACTACTTTTTCTAAAGAAATGGGTTAATAATACAAGGAAACCAATCGCTGCCGAAAGAATAGTCGCTGAGGCAGCACCTGTTACGCCCCATCCAAAGATAAAAATAAAGATATAGTCAAACACTATATTTAATACAGCCGTTACAACAAGACCAGCCATTGCTAAATTAGGATTTCCATCATTTCGTATAAATGTACTTAAAATATTTTCTAAAACGTATATCATTCCAAATGTTAATAATACGTGTAAATAGTCTAACGCATATGGTAGAATCACTTCGTTTGCACCAAATAAGTATGCTAAATCTTCTATTCTCCATAAGCAAATCGCTGCTAAAATCCCTACGATAACAACTGCTACCGTCATTGATTGAGTAAAAATAGACCTTGCTCTTTCTCGTTTATTTTCACCTAATGCAATGGAGTATAACGTTGCCCCGCCCATTCCGATCCATAATGAAATAGAGAAGAAAATCGAAAAGGCTGGAATAGCCACGTTCACTCCTGCTAAACCGTTCGCCCCAACTCCTCTACTAATCATAACCGCGTCAATTACAATATTCACTGACATTAATACCATTCCAAGAACTGCTGGTATTAAATAAGAAATAAATAAGCTTTTAATTGGTTTTTCTCTTAATTTTTCTGTTGCTTCCATACTCTAATATGCTCCTTTTTTTCAACTCTCTTTTCTTAGTTTAAACCTTCAAGTAACTTTAAGGTCAATAGAGAATTAAAAAATAGGTGACTTAATTATCGCGTTTGATGCTCATTTGTAATTATACGAGTCCTATAACTTATTGCTTTGTTTTTTCATTATAGGAATTTGAATTTCTGTTACTTGCTCCTCAGGATCTTCTGTTACAGACCAATCAATTAATGCAATCTCAATTGCATCTCCACTTATTTCGTATCCTTCTTGATCAATATATTTCATTAGCTTCTTATATGTTTCATCAGTTTCTTCATATGGCCCATGATGATATACACAGGCAAACATACCTTCTTTAATTTCATCTGAACTCTGTACTTCAAAAGGCATATAATCCAAAAGAATAAATACACTGCTATATGCTTGAAACTCATTTTGCATTAACCCTTTTTTCGCAACAGTTACACCAATATCTCCAGAAAATAAGCTATCATCCATTTGCCTCATATTTTTTTGCAACGAATGAATGTAGTACTCAAACATATCATCCGTCGTATTCGGGGCAACCGCAATAGCTGTTATTTTTCGCTGCGGGATCTCTTTTATTACCATTTGTTCAGCTTTTGCTTTTGTTGCTTCCTTAATTAAATGAATTCTATGCTCCATTTTCGCTAAAGCATACTCAATTTCTCTTTGTTTCTTCAGCATCATCTCTTGTTGTTTTTCCAGTAAATTGAGTGCGTATGCTGGATTTCTTTCATCAATATATTTTTTAATTTCCTTTAATGGAATGTTTAATTGGCGTAAAAACTTAATCGTATCTAATAGTGAAAATTGATCGATTGTATAATAACGATAATTCGTTTGAGGATCAACAATGGACGGATGAAAAATTCCTTTTTCATCATAATACCTTAATGTAGATTCTGCGATATTATGCATTTTTGCCATTTCTCCAATTGTAAAACGTTTATTTAATAACATCTTTTATTTCCTTCCATTTCTATTTATTTCATTATATGTTCATTTTGTCTTCAAAACAAAAAAGAATTCCCATACGAGAATTCTTTTTTTACTATTAAACCTCTATTATTATAGGAAGAATCATCGGCTTTCGTTTTGTATTTGTATATATATACTTCCCTAACGCTTCTCTTACCTCCCTTTTCAAAATACCCCAGCTATTCACATTCTCTTTCTTTAAATTATTAATTGTAATAACAGCTAATTTATTTAATTCTCTTAAAAATTCTTCTGAATCACGAACATAGACAAATCCACGAGAAATAATATCAGGACCTGAAATTATTTCTCCATCCACTTTATTAAAAGTAATAACTATAACGAGCATTCCATCTTCTGAAAGTTGTTTACGATCACGTAATAATGCATTTCCAACATCTCCAATTCCTAATCCATCTACATATATATTTCCTGCCTGTATTCTTCTAGATTGAATTGCCACTTCATTACTAATATCTACAACATCTCCATTACGTACGATAAAGATATTTTCCTTTTCAATACCAATTGATTCTGCTAACAAACTATGGTGATGTAGCATTCTAAACTCTCCATGAATTGGGATAAAATATTTAGGTTTCATTAAAGTGAGCATTAATTTCAATTCTTCTTGATACGCATGACCAGATACATGGACTCCAGTAGAACTACCTGATCCATAAATTACTTTTGCTCCTAAAGCAAATAGATTATCTATAATTCTTGAAACGTTACGTTCATTTCCTGGAATCGGAGTCGCAGCTATAATAACCGTATCTTCTGGTAAAACATCAACTTGTCTATAGTTTCCACTCGCTAAACGCGCTAAAGCTGCCATCGGTTCTCCTTGACTTCCTGTACAAAGTATCGCTACCTGCTTTGGATCTAAACGATTTATCTCACTCGCTTCAATCAACATGCCGTCTGGAATATGTAAATACCCTTTCTCTAGAGCAACTTCTACTACATTTACCATACTTCTCCCGAGCAAAGCCAATTTTCGATTTGTTTTTATGCAAGCTTCAACTATTTGCTGAACACGATTCACATTAGAAGCAAATGTAGAAATAATTACTTTTCTATTTGCTTTCATAAATATTTCCTCTACCCGTTCTCCTACTGACCTTTCTGATGGAGTAAAACCTGGGCGTTCTGCATTTGTGCTTTCAGATAATAAAGCTAGTACACCTTCACTTCCTATTTTAGCCATTTTATGAATATCAGGATGTTGATTATTTACTGGTGTTAAATCAAATTTAAAATCACCTGTATGTACTACAGTACCTTCTGGTGTATGAAAAACAATACCGAGACAATCCGGAATACTGTGGTTCGTTTTAAAAAAGGTTGCCTTAATAGAACCACAATCAATTTCTGATTCTGAATGAATAACGATTAATTCCGTATCATTTTGAAGATTGTGTTCCTTTAATTTAATTTCAATTAAACCTAACGTTAACTTTGTTGCATAGATTGGTACATTTAGTTGTTTTAAAAAATATGGTATTCCGCCAATATGGTCCTCATGCCCGTGCGTTACTACTAAACCGCGAATTTTTTCTTTATTTTCTTGCAAATATGTGACATCTGGAATTATTAAATCAATCCCTAATAAACTTTCATCTGGAAATTTAGATCCACAATCAATGACGACAATATCATTTTCATATTGGATAGCATACATATTTTTTCCTATTTCATTTACTCCACCTAAAGCAACAATAGACAAGTTATTTTTTAATGAATTCAAATGATAAAACCTCCTTTTCACATTTATAATTCGTGAAATAGCATTTAGGCTTTATTATTTGTAATGAAAAAGGACTTCATACTATTTCATACATATAAAAATTCACACACTATTCTTATATGTATATCTCTAATAACACCGTCTCTCTCTAAAAAAGCTCCCATTTTTTCATTGATTTTTTGCAAAATATATTATATATTAATTACAGGTTCAAATTACAAGTTCAAAAGAACTCGTAATCAGACCCTTTTGTTTAATGGGTTTTACATATTTTCATTAGGCAAATTCCGAGAAATCGTATGATAAAACTAAAAATGATGAGGAGAGGATCAGATGGAATTCGAATTTTTCTTTCAAATTGCACTTATTTTATTAAGTACAAAGCTTGCTGGTGATCTTAGTGTTAGATTAGGTCAACCTTCTGTACTAGGTAAATTAATTGTCGGTATCGTTATCGGTCCAGCTGTATTAGGTTGGATTGAAAATTCAGAGCTTCTAACTCAATTAAGTAATGTCGGGGTTATTCTTCTAATGTTTATGGCTGGACTTGAAACAGACTTAGAAGAATTAAACGCCAATCGTAATTCTTCTTTAGCAGTTGCACTCGGAGGTATTATTCTTCCATTCGTAGGTGGTTACGTTTCCGGCCTTGTTATGGGAATGGAACAAGGAAACGCTGTATTCTTAGGATTACTTCTATGTGCGACAAGTGTTAGTATTTCCGTACAAACACTTCGTGATTTAGGTAAAATGAAAACACGTGAAAGTACGACGATGCTTGGAGCCGCTGTATTTGATGATATTCTTGTTGTTATTTTATTAGCATTCGCAATGAGCTTCTTAGGCACTGATGATGTTAACTTAACAATGATTATCTTGAAGAAAGTAGTATTCTTCGCTTCTATTATTTTAATTGGATGGAAAGGTGTTCCAGCAATTATGCGTTGGTTGTCACCACTGCGCGTATCTGAGTCTATCGTGAGCGCAGCTCTTATCATCTGTTTCTCATTCGCATATTTCGGCGAACTATTAGGAATTGCTGGTATTATCGGTGCTTTCGCTGCTGGTATTGCAATTTCTCAAACAAACTACAAACATGAAGTAGAAAAGAAAGTAGAACCAATTGCTTACGCTATGTTCGTTCCAGTATTCTTCGTTAGTATCGGTATGAATATTACATTTGACGGTATTGGCAATCAAATTTGGTTCATCTTAGCATTAACAGTAATCGCTGTATTAACGAAACTAATTGGTTGTGGTGTTGGTGCACGCATGACTGGATTTGATGCTAAGTCTTCTGCAATTATCGGTTCTGGTATGGTTTCTCGTGGTGAAGTTGCACTTATCATTGCAGGAACAGGACTTTCTTCAGGTCTATTGGCACAAGATTACTTTACAGCAATCGTTATTGTCGTTATTTTAACTACAATGATTACACCACCAATGTTAAAATACACTTTTGGTGCAAAAGATAAAGCAATGAAAGCAAGTAAGTAAATTTACTATAAGAATAAGAAAAGGAGATTACTATCTTACAAGATAGTAATCTCCTTTTTCATTTTATCTTTAAACAATTCCATTCGTTTTTAACCAGTTTTCAAAAATAGTTCGTGCTTCTTCATCATCGATGTCATTACTAAATGAATATACTTTAATACCATAGTCATCTATATATTCACCTAGCTTCATTTTCTCCACTTTTTTGTAAAAATCGTCTACCTCATAGTGCGGAAGATAAGCATCCCAAACTGGTTCATTTATTCTTTTGTACGCCGTCACTTCTAAATCATATCCGTCTTCATAATATCCGATGTGATAATGTTTGTTAGGATCATATTTCTCCATTAAAAGTCCCCTCCTACTAAAAAACAAAAGCGAGCCTTATATTACAGCTCGCTCCTCTCTCTATTTATTAAATACGTTCCATCGCCGTCTTCAAAGTTCCAACAACAAAGGCAATTTCTTCACTTGAAATAATAAGCGGCGGCGCTAATGTTAAAACGTTATTATATCCTGCTGTCGTCATACCGTTTCGTCCTATAATAAGCCCTTTTTCTTTACAAGCATTTACGACACTTGCGATTTTGTCGTTATCAATTGGCTCTTTCGTCTCTTTATCATTTACTAATTCAATTCCAACTAATAGACCTTTTCCTCTAATATCCCCAACAAGCGGATGTTCCCCAATTTCATCTTTTAGTTGCTCTAATAAAAGGGAACCCATTTGCGCAGATCGCTCAATTAAATTTT
Source organism: Bacillus sp. JAS24-2 (assembly GCF_008274905.1). NCBI lineage: Bacteria > Bacillati > Bacillota > Bacilli > Caryophanales > Bacillaceae > Bacillus > Bacillus sp. JAS24-2. The sequence goes on along the minus strand of NZ_CP031068.1, from coordinate 1,517,477 downwards.
CATTTTCCATAATCTCTAAGTTTTTAAGGGCTAATGCACAAGCTGCTGGATTTCCACCAAATGTATTAATATGTCGGAAGAATTCATACTCTCCCTTCCCTTTAAATGCTTCATATATTTCTTTTTTCACAGCTGTTGCAGATAATGGTAAATATGCGCTCGTAATCCCTTTTGCCATCGTAATAATATCTGGCTTCACATCATAATTCATAAATCCAAATGCTTTTCCTGTACGTCCGAAACCGCAAATTACTTCATCACTAATAAGCAAGGCACCGTGTTTTTGACACGTTTCATGAACAGCTTTCATATAGTCTTGTGGTGGCATTAATATGCCCCCGCCTGTAATAATTGGTTCCATAATAAAAGCGGCAATTGTTTCACTTAATTCCCACGTCATAACACGATCGACTTCTTTCACACATTCTACATCATAAATATGCTGCCCTTCAATTTCAGGCATACGGTAACAATCCGGTGGTGTTACGTGTAAAAAGCCTGAAGCAAACGGTTCATATTGATATCTACGCTGCGCTTGTCCCGTCGCTGCCATTGTCGCCATTGTATTCCCGTGATACCCACGATAACGTGACATAAATTTATAACGATGTGGTTCACCTTTTTGCGCATAGTATTGTCTTGCTATTTTAAAAGCTGTTTCGTTCGCTTCTGAACCACTATTTGAGAAGAAAATAACATACTCTCCCCCAAGCCACTCATTTAATTTTTCAGCAAGCTTTATAGCTGGTTCATGAGATTGTGACATTGGAAAGTATGATAATGTTTGTAATTGCTTATAAGCCGCTTCTGCGAGCTCCTTTCTTCCATATCCACTATTCACACACCAAAGACCACTCATACCATCTAAATATCTTTTTCCTTGTATATCTTCAACCCAGCACCCTTCAGCTTTTGCCCCTACCATTGTACTATTTGGACTAAAGGGACGCATTCCGTGCCAAACATATTGCTCATCTTTTGCTAATAATTCATCAGTTTGCTTCGTTTTCATCATTACTTCCACCTTCCATAACAACTTATTTTTCACAAAAGCTGCGCTGGTGCCATGATGACTTAAATTTCTCCCTGCTATTTTCATTCCACAAAATTAAGACAAATCCTACTTACAAATCAGTAATATTTACAAGAAAATGACAAAAGAAAAAAGAGCTTTTCTTATCTATCGAAAAGCTCCTCTTTTATTTAATGTGAAGACGCATCACTAATACCGTGACCAGTATTAGATTTCACAAGAATTTCATCAAATTTCGCTGCATCTTCTTTCTTACTAGATAAAACAGTTCCTAAATATGCTGCAAGAAATCCGAGCGGAATTGAAATAATTCCTGGTGTCGTATATGGGAATATCGCTTCCCCAACAAAAATAGCTTTTCCAGCTACAGGGTTCCAAACATTCGGACTCAACGCTACGAGAACAATTGCTGATACGAGCCCTACAATCATACCGGAAATAGCACCCGTTGTATTAAAACGCTTCCAATATATTGTAAATAAAATCACTGGTAGATTTGCACTCGCTGCAACTGCAAATGCTAATGATACTAAAAATGCTACGTTTAATGTTTGGGCAAATAATGCAAGTATGATAGATAATATCGCTACTCCAATAGATGCATACCGAGCCATAGATACTTGCTCTTTTTCCGATGATTTCCCTTTGCGAATGATCTCATTATAAAAATCATGAGCGAATGCTGATGCTGCCGTTAATACGAGACCTGCCACTACAGCCAAAATTGTTGCAAAAGCAATTGCTGATACGAAAGCAAATAAGAAGTCTCCACCTAACGCTTTGGCTAATAAAGGTGCTGCCATATTACCCGCTGGGTTCGCTTTAATAATCTCTTCATTTCCTACAAACGCTGCCGCACCAAATCCTAAGAAAATCGTCATAATATAAAATGCACCAATTAACCATGTCGCATATACGACAGATTGACGTGCAGTTTTTGCATCACGTACTGTAAAAAAGCGGACAAGTATATGTGGTAATCCAGCTGTACCAAGTACTAGTCCTAAATTTAAAGAAAGTGTATCAAGGCCATCCTTATACTTTACACCTGGATTTAAAAATGAATCTTTTAATGGTGTAGCTGTTTTCATTTGGGCAAACATTTCAGTCACGCTGAAGTTGAATTTTGCGAAAACGATAACAGAAATAATAAACGTACCGGCCATAAGTAATACAGCCTTTACAATTTGTACCCAGCTCGTTGCTGTCATACCACCAAAAATAACATACACCGTCATAAGTGTTCCAACGATTAATACAGATGTCGTATATTCAATCCCTAATAATAATTTAATAAGTGCACCCGCGCCAACTAATTGTGCAATCATATAAAAGATAGAAATCGTCATCGTATTAAGAGCTGCAACTCCGCGAACTTTTTTCGCGTCAAAGCGTGCTGCAATCATATCCGCCAAAGTGTACTTTCCTAAATTTCTAAGCGGTTCTGCAACAAGATATAGTACAACTAAATAAGCAACTAAAAAACCGATACTATAAAAGAATCCATCAAACCCAGTTAATGCGATTGCTCCAGCTATACCGAGAAATGAAGCAGCAGACATGTAATCTCCAGCAATGGCCAGACCATTTTGCCAACCAGTTAATCCCCCTCCAGCCGTATAAAATTCACTCGCATTTTTCGTTTTTTTCGATGCAAAATAGGTTATGACGAGCGTACCAAGAACAATAATTAAAAATAGTGCAAATGCAGTAGTATTCAAGTTCAGCCCCTCCCTTTTTGCATATCTTGCAAAATTTTTCGGGAGATTTCATCAAATGATTCTGCTTTTTTGCTATAAATCATACATAGTGCCCATGTCATAATAAATTGGGAAAAAGCAAATACCCACGCCCATGTAACGTCTCCAAATGCAGGTGTATTAAGCACCTTTGAATACGATGTTAGAATAGGTAATGCGATAAAAAAACTAAAAAAGAAAATACTCATTGGAATGATAAACTTCTTTTTCGTATTTAATAACAATTGAAATTCTTCCGACTGAACGACCTCTGTATAATTCACCTCATTTTGCAACTTACGTGCTGACGTATCGTCTCGTTTCATTAACCGATCCCCTCTCTTACTTAAAATACACTTACCCCTTGCATACCTAAAGACTAAATTTTATAAATATTCAGAAACTTATATTCATTTTAGACAATCCATGCATTCATGCAAAGATTTTTTGATAGACATTTTTCGGCAATTTCCCCTAAATTTTTAATATACTTTTTCAAAATAAAGTGACACCTTACTTATTTATCCTCATTAAGACAAAAGCAGTGCTTAACGCACTACTTTTGTCTTTTTTTCCTTTTCTAAATTACGAGCCGTTTCGCTTAACTCAACATCTTTTCCGTCTTTAAGTGTTCCAAATATAAAATCGAATACTGGATTTGAAACACCAAACCAAAACTTTTCGTTTTTATAATGGTGTAATATATGTTGTTTTTTTAGCCATCTTCCAAACTTAGTGACGGGACGAATCGGTCTATGAGCAATATAATGTTTCCATTCGTAAACGAGCAGCATAATAATCATTCCGATTCCAAATGAAAGTGCAATAGTAACACTTTTTGTAATACCATATGCTATAAGTAAATATATAGTAAAACTAGGTATACTAAACCATACAGGTAAAAACAAAAGTTTTAAATCATCTGGATATACGTGGTGATCATAATGCAATCTTCTTAACATTTTTAATAGAAATGTGTTTTTAGGTGGCTTTATATGGAATAAAAAACGATGTGTCATATATTCATTAAGTGTATAGAAAACAATCCCAAACACACATGCTAACATGCCAAACCACGTAAAAAATTGCATTTTTAAAATAATAATGAAAATAAATAGAATGCTATACATAATAACAATATCATGTTGTAAAAAGAACTCTTTCCCCACTTTCTTCATCTTATTTCCCCCTTTTCCAAAAAAACAGCCGCAACATATCGTTACGACTATTTCTTTTCTATTCTTATTCTATTCACTTTACAAATTTGCCTGTTGTTCTATTGCCGAGAAAAAATTGTTTGATCCAAATATATTTTGCTTCGGAATAATATGTTCCACTGCAAACACTGTTACTTCTCCTCTTTGCACTTCTCCAATAATGAGCCCAAATATTTCATGATTTACTGCAAACGTCGGTTGCTTTGTTTGTAACAATCTTGCAGCATTATGAAATACCGCTTCATATAGTGGATTTCTATCAGTAATTTCTTTTCGGATTTTTGGCGCTAACGTAATTATAATTTCTTTTCCGTCAATAGTGGTTCGATACATAAAAATCTCCCCTTCAATCTTATGTGAACAACTGTAAAGCTTTGTATGCAAAATGTATAGAGTAACCTACTAAAATAATACCTGCTCCGGCTGTTATGTAGCCAAGCGCTTTTGGTTTTAATAAAGTTCTTCCAAAATGTACAGAAAAAGCAATATTTAAATTCCATAAAATAATACCAACAATAATGCAAAGACTGTACAAAAAAGCTTCTTGTTTCGTTACCTTCGTAAGTAATGAGCTAAGTGTACTTCCGTATATACCAAACCAAAAAACAAGATTTAATGGATTGGATATCGCAATTAAAAATCCTGCCATAAACGATTGCTTAAGGCCACCTACCTCTTCTTTTTTATATTCCATATTCGATTCGAAAATTCCTTGTTTTACACTTTGAAATCCTAAATAAAATAACAAGAAAAAACCCGTGCAATACATGAAGGCTTGTACATATGTATACATAAACACAGAAGATAAACCGAAATAAATGAGAAGCATAAATAAAACATCTGCAGTCATTCCACCAATTCCAACAACCCAAGCGTGCCAAAAACCACGTTCAATTCCTCGTTTTAACATTTCAATATTAATCGGCCCTACTGGCGCAGCTAATGATATACCTAATACGATTTGCTGTATAATTGCTCCAATCATCGCTCTATCCTTTCTACTCTCTTTACTACTAGTTAATGATGTAATTTTAAAAAATAGACTAGCTTTCATAATAAAATACCCTTTTTTATCCAAAATATACAAAAGAGCCATCTAGATGATGGCTCTTACTTTTCTATCCTATGAAGAAAAGGACATTTCCCTTTTATTGGCTCTACATCGTCTCCTATGAAATATTGTTTCCATTCACGATGCTCTGGGTCACCATAATGACTAATGTTAGGATGTTTCGGCAATTGATCCCACTTTTCAACTCGCTCACGGACCATTTGTCTTGAATATGCTCCTTTAGGACGATCTCCCTCTAATCCATCAAAAATAATGCGTGGCTGAAACCCAATAACGAGAGAATTCCCTAAATGTCTAGTTTTTCGTTGTTTATAAGCTGGCGCATTTCCAAATGCGAATATTGGCTCACCACCAAATGAAAATTCCCATAAATAATGGTCTGGGTCTTCAGGAATTTGCTTTGGCCATGCTTGATTATCGTTTTCATGTAAATACTGTAACACTTTCCAAAAAGAATCACGGTAATATTCGAGTGATTGTTCTTCACATTCCGGTTCTACAAAAAGGAAAAAGCCCCTTCTTACAATCGGTCTCTCTTTCATTAACTCTAAAAAAGATAACATTGTATGCGGCAAATGACTCCAATCATTATGAGAAAGAAATGAATAACGAAGTTCATTCTTTTTCAAAGCTGTTAAACCGAAATAACATGGAAAAGTTGGTTCTAACACAACATTTGAAAAAATCTCAAATTCTTTTGCAACCCAATCCGGTATGTCGGTTCTCGTTCTCATTCCTTCATTATCTAATAAGTAAGACTTATTCATTCTTTCACCTCATTATGTATAGCATTCAATTAAGAATATTACATACTCGGCCTGTCCTATACCTATTTAAAAATTTGACTGGAAAATTATTTAAAAATACAAAAAAATAAAATCGCTTACTTGACTAAATTCTCCCAATTCGTGTATATTTAAATTAATCATTTAGCAGAATATTCAAGAATATAGCATTTTTAGTTTATATTATTTTTTTAATGAATTTCACTAAATGAAAATAGTAAACGCTTTTAGGAGGAATTGTAACATGCAAGGAAAAGTAAAATGGTTTAACAACGAAAAAGGTTTTGGATTTATCGAAATGGAAGGCGCTGATGATGTATTCGTACATTTCTCTGCTATTCAAGGAGACGGCTACAAAGCTTTAGAAGAAGGTCAAGAAGTATCTTTCGACATTACTGAAGGTAACCGCGGACCTCAAGCTGCTAACGTAGTAAAACTTTAATCCAACATATAACAGGAGGTTGCCTTACTTGGTAACCTCCTTTGTTATTCCTTTGTATATTTCCGTTTTACAGAGCAAAAACTATGTGAAATGCGCACTATACAAAGGAGGAATTATTAATGGGATCAGAAGTAAATGATTTTGAAGAAGTGAAATTCCGTGTAGAAACAGCACAAAAAATGGTAGGATCAGCAACAATTTCAATGGATCCAGATACATTAGAGCATGCTACTACTGCTGTAGAAGCAGCTCGCTCTCAGCTTGAAATTATGAAATCTGTTGCAACTGATTTAGATGAGCCATTTTTAATGAATGAGGAAAAGAAATTAAATAAATGTGAGCATCAACTAAACGAAGCAAGACACTAAAAAACATCCAGAGAATTTTCTCTGGATGTTTTTTCATGACAACTGTTCTCCATACTTTTTCAATGTTTCTCCAACTGTACATTGCCGTATACAAAATGAATGGGCATAATATTTACTATTTGTCTTTCGATTATGTTCTCGCAAGAAACATCCTTCACAATACGTTTCTAATAAGTCATTTACCTCTGTAATGAGTTGCTTTTTATCCACCTTTGCACCTCTCTATTCAGTTATTTCTTTATGACTATCAATAACTGTTCCTTCCAATGCTTGCGTAGCTAATTGATGTGCTTCTTTATTTTGTTTTCTAGATATTGGTTCACATATAAGTTTTAATTTCATTTGCTTCGCCTTTTGTTCAATTTGATCTAAATAATGGTTTAAATGCTCATCATAACAAGGCCATTCTCCGGCTAATTGCTGCAGTACAACTTGAGAATCACCGCGAAGTGTGACTGCTTCATACTTAATCCCTAATTCCTCGAGTATATTCATACCGTATAGTAACGATGCATATTCCGCTTCATTATTATCATATATACCTTCTATATATGCATTGCGGCGAATCCGGTAGTTTGTATTTCCTTTTTTATAATACACACATATACCAACGCCAGCTTCTTTCGTTTGCACATCATACCCCCCATCAAAATAAACGAGTATTTCTTGGGGATCTTCCTCTACTTGCTTACTTAACTTTTTCATCTCTTTTAATGACCATTCTGCGTCCATTTCATCATAAAATGAAATTTCTTTTACTCTTCCTGTTTTCTCAAAATCCTCTGCAAATTGAAGTACTTCTTCTATGTTCATATACTCTGTTGTTAATTCCGTCTGCAATCCGCGCTTCGTTTTATACAACCAATGAATTTTATATTTCATACTACATTCCCCTTATGTAAGACTTCTTATTTATCCGGCTAATTGAAGCCTCACTTTATTTTATTATATTTTATCAAGAGTCACAGTATTATATTCAATATAATCACATACAAAAAGAGCCATCCTATATAAGGAATAGCTCTTTCATCTATTACATAAATCTTTCAAATTGTACTCGCTTATTAATCCAGTACATTACAGGCATACCGATCGCCATTACTACGAATTCACCTGCTGCACATGTTAACCAAGTCCACATAAATGGTAGGTCAAATGCAAGATGAAGTTCAATTGCAATCATAAACATTGTAACCGTAAAGATAACTGTATTAAAAATCATACGAGCCCAAACACCTTTAATAAACCGCATAGAAATAATCGTTGCAACTAATGCAAGAATAGATTGGCCTACTCCAAATACTAAATCATAAGCGATCATAGGTGAGAAAAAGAGATTCGTTAAAAATACCCCTAATACAATTCCGTAAATTGCTTTCTTGTTAAATACAACGAGATGATTAAACATCTCTGAAATACGAAACTGTACATTTGTAAAGCCAAATGGCTGAATAAGCATAGAAACAGCAATATATAATGCCGCTAAAATACCATTACCGACTAATGTTCTAATATTCATGACAAAATCTCCTTAGTTTTTTTACGTGGGATGGTTTCGAACCACGTTATTCTTTTTTTTAGCAACAAGATTATATTTTACGTGGTAGCCCCTCTTTCGTCAATAGATTTCCTATCATAAACTACCTTTTTCCTTTTAGACAACGTATAATGAAACATATGAAAGATTTAGGAGGTTTCACTTCATGACAGCAACAATTCAAAATGAAAAAGTGATCGTTTCCATTTCTGACAAAGGTGCAGAATTACAGAGCGTTCGCTTAAAAGAAGACAACATAGAATATTTATGGCAAGGTGATTCTACTTATTGGGGACGCCGTGCACCAATTTTGTTCCCAATTGTCGGTCGATTAGTAGATAATACATACTACGTAGACGGTAAACCATATTCATTAACACAACACGGTTTCGCTCGTGATCTTACTTTCTCTGTGAAAGAACAAAGCGAAACAAAGATCACTTATATCGTTACTAGTAATGAAGAAACATTAAAAAAATACCCATACGAATTCGAATTACTCGTTTCTTATGAGCTAGATGGACAAAGTGTTCATGTAACATATGAAGTAAACAATCCTACTTCTAAAGAAATGTTCTTCTCAATCGGAGCACATCCTGGATTCAACTTCCCTTTATTGGACGGTGAATCATTTACAGATTATCACTTATCGTTTAATGGTTCGGAACGCTTAGAAACAAGCGTATTAGAAGGACCTTATCTTTCAAACAAAAAGCAATTAATCGCTGAAAATACGACTGAATTGCCACTTACATACGATTTATTCAAAAATGATGCACTTATTTTTGAACATATGAATACGAATGAAATTTCGATTCGTTCTCATAAACATAATAAATTTGTAAAAGTAGAATTTGATGGATTTCCATTTGTCGGCGTATGGACACCAGGGGATAACGCACCTTTCTTATGTATTGAACCTTGGTATGGAATCGCTGATGAAGTAAATCCAGCAAAAGATTTCAAGGACAAAAAGGGAATTCAATCTTTACAAGCGAATGAAACATTTACATGTCGTTACAGCATCACAATCGGATAACTACCCTATCCCCTACTTCAAAAAAATATTTAAGTAGGGGATAATCTTATAATTTGGAGGTTTCTCATTTTGATTGAAGTATATATTGATGGTGCATCAAAAGGAAATCCTGGTCCTTCTGGTGCAGGAGTGTTTATTAAAGGCGTTCAGCCGCCTGTACAATTATCAGTACCACTTGGAACAATGTCCAATCATGAAGCAGAATACCGCGCTTTACTTCTAGCATTAAAATATTGCATTGAGCATAATTATAGCACTGTCTCTTTTCGTACAGATTCCCAGCTTGTTGAGCGGGCTGTTGAAAAAGAATACGCAAAAAATAAAATATTTGCACCTCTTTTAGATGAAGCACTACAGTACATAAAAAACTTCAATCTCTTTTTTATTAAGTGGATTCCAAGTAATCAAAATAAAGTAGCTGATGAATTAGCTAGAAAAGCTATCTTACAAAATTAACGGGGGTATGAGTGTGAAAAAAGAGTGGATTGCTCCTCTTGCTTTATTATTTGTCTCTTTTATTTGGGGAGCTACGTTTGTTGTCGTTCAAAACGCTATGTCTTTCGTTGGTCCATTTACGTTTAATGGTATTCGTTTTTTATTCGCTGGAATTATTTTATTATTCGTTCAAATTATTTTCTCACAGAAAACTTCAAAACAAGAATTAAAACATAGTAGTTTAGCTGGATTAATAGTTGGGTTCTTCTTATTTGTCGGCTATTTATTACAAACATTTGGCTTACTTTATACAACTTCTTCAAAAGCAGGTTTCTTAACTGGGCTAAGCATTGTTATGGTCCCAATCTTATCATTTATCTTTTTAAAACAAAAAGCCACCATTTTCATCGTACTTGGTATTGCTGTAGCTACAACAGGTTTGTACTTATTAACAGCTGCTGATTCTTTCCAATTAAATATAGGAGATATACTTGTTCTCGGTTGTGCAGTCGCTTTCGCTGCCCATATTCTTATTAACGGCTTCTTTTCTAAAAAAATATCACCTTTATTATTAAGCACATCTCAAGTATTAGCTGTTGGTATATTTTCTTCTATTTGCGCTTTCTTGTTTGAAGACTGGGAAAAGTTATTTTCAGTATCACTATGGACGAATCAATCCTTTTTATTCGCACTCTTTCTAACTGCCCTGTTTGCAACATCTATTGCTTTTTTCATTCAAACATCTGCACAAAAACACACTTCTCCAACGAGAGTAGCAATTATTTTCGCAATGGAGCCCGTTTTTGCTGCATTAACAGGCGTTCTCGTTGCAAATGAACAACTTTCTATTTCTGCTATTATCGGATGTCTATGTATTTTTCTAGGCATGATTTTTGTTGAATTACCTTCCAAAACAAAAAAAGAAGCGCAGGCTGCGTGAAGTTACGCTTGTAACTTCCGCATAAAAGCCTTAGCGCTTTTTTTATCTGTAATTTCTTCCTCTTTCAATCGTTCTAATAACGCAACGAAATAACTACCATCAAACTGCAATTGATGTTTAATTGTCGCTTCTATTGCTGCGTTCACAATCCCATCAGACGCACCAGTATATCCTTGTCCAAACATAATAAACCCTTGTGCTTCCTCTGATAATTTAAATCCTTTCGTATGTAAGAATGAAAGATAATCTTCTACTGTTTGCATGTTATTCCCACCTACTCAAAAATTCTCCATCTCCTATCATACATGTTTTTACACGCTATGAGAATGAAATTTCTTTGACAACTTTGTAAATCACTCTTCTACTTCGCTTGCAATGGAGGATTTCCTAACAATCTGAAGGAATATGTACAGTGGAACTTATTTCATATTAAAGGGGAGACACGATGAAACAAGCACTATTAATTATCGACGCTCAGCAAGAATTAATTGATGGAAACGAGCAAAAAAATGAAGTTTTTCGTAAAACTGAGCTTTTATCTATACTAAATACAGCCATACAGAAAGCAATAGATTCAAATGCCCTTATTGTTTTCGTAAGAGATATCGATGTTGCTTCTGGTAGTGGCGAAGGATTTGAAGTACATAATCAAATTCAAATACCTCAGTCTGCAATCTTTATTAATAAAGCAGCAACCAATTCATTCTACGGCACTTCTTTACTTGAACTTTTAAAAGAAGAAAACATTAATCATATTGTTATAGGCGGATGTAAAACAGAACATTGCATTGACACTGCCGTTAGGACAGCAACTGTACAAGGATTTGACGTTACATTAATTAAAAATGGTCATTCAACAACTGATTCTAACGTATTGTCTGCAGAACAAATTATTGGTCATCACAATAAAACTTTACACGGTCATTATAACGTTGACCATTTTTCTATGGTGAGAGATATCGAGGAAGACCTCTTTCAGCCAATTCATGACCAATATCGTGATTAAATTGGCTCAAAAAAGAATCCTTCATTTAAAAGGGTTCTTTTTCATCCAAAAATTTGCGCTGCAATACTATATAGTTCACTATTTCTTTTTAATAACCGATTACTATTTCTCATCATAATTGGTGGTATATTAACTTTTTGAAAGCCAACAGCCTCTAATTGATTCACAAAATCGTTTTTCCCCTCTGGTACATCAATTCTTAATTTACCATGATGTTCTCTTGCTAAATCATGTACTATTCTCATTGCCATCGCATTATTTTTAGCAACGACTGGTCCTATTATTTTATTTTCTGGCGTTTGTATACTTAAACCGTATCCTATTATATTTTCTTCCGTATTCTTTACAACGACACACTGCTTACTTTGCATAATTCTTTTCTTTAAAAACTCTTTTCTATTTGTTCCAAACGCATATTCATCTATTTTTATTATTTTTTCTAAATCACCCTCTTCATAATTCATCACATAATCTTCATTTCTTACACAATAATCTTTCGCATTGTATGAGTTACATATGTATTTAGAAACATAACTTACTGCCCTAAATCCTAACTTTTCATATAAAGGTTTCCCTTCATCCGTAGCAATCAGCATAATTGGAGTATGAGCTGATACGCTTTTAACGCACGCTTCCGTTATTATCTTTCCAATCCCTCTCCCCTTATAATCTGGATGTACAATCACCATTCCGATAGACGCTAATTTCTCCCCATATAATATTATTGCCGCGCTAGCAATAAGTTCCTTTCTCTCATTCCATACGCCGTATACAATACCTGAGTTAAAAATTGTTTCAACTTCTTCTCTGTTATAATCCCAACCAATATAAGAAGATAATGCTACAATGTCGCTTATTTGCTCTTTCCGAAGACGCTCCACTCTAATTTCCAATTCAATCATTCTCCCTCTCTTTATCTAGACTCTTAGATTGTTCTTTCTAAATCAGCTTATATACTTTTCCCTTTAACTACCGCATACATATCCTATTTTGACCAGAACTATATGTATGTGATATGACACCATTCACTTAAAAATTAAGTAAAATTAGTAATTAAAACCATGCTGGTGCAACATATCTATATACAAAATAGTTCTATCGTTATTTTAAATATCCCTGCTAGTAGTGATGTTCTTTACGTAGAAGCTATTTTAGGGTAGAAAGTATTTATCTTGCGATTAAAACATTACAACTTCAAATCCGCTACCGACCCACCAATTACAGTAACCGTTACAAGTAACGAAAACATCGTCACCTTTGTTCCAGAAAATCCAGATGAAGCACTTCCAAATTTAAATTGCTTCTTTGACGGTGAACGCTTCATTCGCATTACTCCTCGAAATGTACGAAATTACCTTTGGACTTGGATTTGGTGGAAGTAATTGAAACAAAAAAGAGATTGTAGTTTGGTTGAAACCAAATTACAATCTCTTTTTCATTACCTATATCCCACTACGTTGTAACTCGTCCAAGGATATACGATTAAACACCATCTCAAGTTATTTTAGTCGTAATAAGTTGGCCAGCTTCATTAATAGTAACTTTCCATTTCACTCCACTAGCAGTCTTCATGATTATACCTTTACTTGCCTCTATTTCAATATCTCCAAACATTCTTCCGCCAGTCGTCGCTAACCAAGCACTCCCATTTTCCATAGAAGATCTTGCAAAGATACGATTAATTCGAAAACGTTTATGATCTTGAGAATAACCACTTAATGTAATTCTAACTTTATATAACTGACTGGCCTTCATATTCGATATAATTGTATCGCCAACATTTAATGGAACATCCAACGCGATAACCCAACTTCCAGTTGCACTTAATGCATATTCAATTTTAATTTTCTTTGGGCTCTCTCCCCATCCAAAATACATTCCAAAACAATTTAACATTTGTATTGGTTTTTTCGTAAAATCCATTTCAATTACAACTGGATCACTATCTGGAACGTCAATATAGTTTACACTTTGTTCATCTATTAAATTAAAGCAATTTGTGAGATTTCCCCCGTACGGCACTTTTCCACTTACTTGCTTAACGTTATATTTCTGCTGAGCATTTACTAAAATATCATCTTGATTTCCTATTAAATGAGGTCTATTTAACGTCAAAGGTAACTGAATTCGTAGGGATTCTTCATAAGTAGACTTACAAACATTGTATTGTCCTTTATCTACAATAGTTGTCGAAAGCAGATTTGAAAAAAGGTAGTTACGATGAGAATTGGAAGAAAATTCAATAACAATTTGTTCACTACTCATCCGGTACGTATCCCAGATCATACAATCAAATGTATTATACGCACCTGAACAACGAATTACTTTTTCCGTTTGTTGTCTACATTGCACTTGAATATCATGAAACGTATTCCCTGAACTTTCATTTGGCAAATCACTATTTCCATCTACTTCAATCCCATACACACATCCATCAATAAATATAGATTGAAATACATTGGCGTTAATCCAGCAAGGTGTATTGATATCATTTATATATTCTGTCTTCAAATGTATTGCAGTTTGAAAGTTTTTAATTTGAATAAATTTAACTTGAAAGAAACTAATAAAATCCCATGCCTTTTGACAATAAAAATGTATAGCTTTTCCTTTATACGATGGAGTTGTATTTATTATATTTATATTTGATATAACAGATTGATTAGGTACTTCGATTTGTTGTGAACCAGAAACATAAATAACAGCAGATTGAAACAATGGATTTATAACTTGAAGAGTACCACCAACTATCGAAGCGTTACTTTGTAGCTCAAATGCATTAAAATCCCCATCAATTTGCAGTGTTACGGTAGGATCCAACTCTAATCTTACGTTTGATTTAATAACAATCGGCTTTACAATTTTGTACGTATTTATCCCTGTAATTCTAACCGTCGAAATTCGATTCGCTACACAATAATCAATAGCTTGCTGAATTGCTAATGAGCTATCATTTCCCGAGTTTGGAACTGCGCCAAAACAATCAATATGAACGCTACTTTCTGGCGCACAATCTTCTTGGGATGAAATATATTCTGACAAAATAAATTCACTCCTCATATTACCTTTTTCATATAATATGTGAGTTGTCTCTTAAAAGTTTCTATAATAAAAAAAACAAACGACCTACTCGGTCATTTGTTTAATTCATATATATTTTTCGTTTCCTCTATCATTTTAGTTAACGAGAAATATCTCATTGCTTTCTCTCGTGCTTTCAATCTAATAGCAGTTACCTTTTCTTCATTCCCTTGTAGTTCCTCAAGCGCACTTGCGAATTCTGATTCGCAATATTCAGATATCAAAACACCTGACTCTCCATCTATTACCGCTTCATGTATTCCACCAACATCTATTGAAACAATTGGTGTCCCTGTAGCCATCGCTTCAATTACTACCATTGGAAACACTTCACGAAAAGATAATAAAAGTAAGGCGTCCATATTCCCTATAAACTCATGCGGCTCTGAAATATTCCCTAGCATCTTCACCCTTTGCTTCAATCCATATTTTTCTATTTCTTTCATAATCGATTCTTTCTCTGGTCCATCACCAGCAATATAAAACATAAAATCATTTCTCTTTTTCAATACATTTGCAATTTTGACAAATAGTTGATGGTTTTTCTCTTTGGATAATCTAGCTAATATCCCTATTTTATATGTAGATTCTTTCTTTTTCTGCTGGAATAAAAACTTTTCAATATCAACACCGTTATAAATTGTATTTATTTTTTCTTCTGCTACATGAATTGAAATTAAATTGTTCTTTTCAAACTCACTTACTGTAATAATATTGTTCACATATTTATTCATGAAATACCGAAAAAGCGTTGGCATTTTCTTTTCTAATATCGTTACATTGTGTTTCGTATAAACAATTTTCATCTTTTTTTTAATAAACTTTTGAAGTAGAAAAGCATATAATACCATTCGCAAACTATTTGCATGAATAAGTTCTATCTTTCGTTTACAAATTTCGTTTCGTAAATAATAAATATTTCTCAAATGATTCCATCGACTAAGTAAGATAAAATTTTCTTTTCTAGTAAGGGATTCATATAGTTCTCCATCACCTGCAGCTGTATAAATCTTAAAATCCTCATAATGCAAATTATTTTCTAATTTACAGAAATAATTTTCGGCTCCGCCAGTTATCAATTTATCAGTCATCAACAGTATATTCATAATTGCGTCTTCCCAACTACATTGATTTTATTTTTTTTATAAGCATGATAAGCATACTTACTAAAATAGTAAAAGCTTTGCACTGCATTAAGACTTTTTTGGTCCCTTAATAATTTCCAATACCGAAAAGCTGCTCTAACTTTATTTCTCGAAACAGAATTTGCTACAATTCGATACTTCGCTAATACTTGCTGTATCCCTTTTGCTTCATGCCCTTCATGTAATAAGTTCAGCCATAACGCTGTATCTTCCGGCTGTACACTAGGCATTTCGACATACGGAATTTTTTCACGATCAATCATCACCGTTAAACACCCGATAATTGTATTTCCTACTAAATAATGATAGTCAACAGATTTTGGTACACTCACTTCGCGATTTAATTCATTACCATTTTCATCAATTAAACTATACGACGCATATGAAAAAGCAATATTCATTTCTTCCATAAATAACAATTGTGTCTTCAATTTATGTGGCAACCATATATCATCACTATCTAAAAAGGCAATGTACCTTCCTCTCGCCTCTCGAATCGCTAAATTCCGAGCTTTAGCAGCACCAACATTTTCTTTTAATGATAATAACCTAATACGTGAGTCTCCTTCTATTATCTCTTTAATTTTTGCGGCAGATTGGTCGGTTGAACAGTCATCAACGATAATCATTTCCCAGTTTTCATACGATTGATTCTGTACAGATAAAATTGTCTCACCTATAAATCGTCTACTATTATAAGAAGGTGTTATTACAGAAACATGAGGCGCCTTATTATGTGCTGATAGACATTTTACCATCTATCTTTCCCCTTCCTTCATATATTGAAATATACTTCACAACAACTGCTAAAAATAAAAAGAACGCTTCGTTAATAATGAGTGACAATGACATCATCTGAAATAAAAATGCAATCATAGTCAATAGAAGGTATGGTTTTTCACGAAACAAAGTATGCTGCGCTAACTTAAACATTAATATGAATAAAAACGCACTATATAGAAGAAAACCAATTGTACCCGACTCAGACAAAATTTCTAAAAATGTATTGTGTACATATAATTTTTCATTAAATTGATACTCATAATAATTCGAGAAGTTAAACGCACCAATTCCGATATATGGATTGGATAAATAATATTTAAAAGCAGCTTCCCATAATGTAAATCTACCACTTCCATTATCATGGGAAAAATCAGAAATTCGTTTATTTAATATGTCATCTAATTGGCCCCCCATTACACTATTCGATAAACTAAAAATAACTACACTAAACAATACTAAACTCATAATTATTTTTATTTTTTTAGCGAAACTAGACATACATATATATACAAAAATGACAAGCACAAGCGCTATTATTCCCCCTCTTGAAAAGGTTAATAGACTCGTCGTAACACATAAAATTAACCCTAAGATGTTAGTGATATTTTGCAAATTCGTCATATAGTACATAAAAAATATTGTATTATAGAAAATAAAAATGTTAGGATCATCTAGCAATCCAATTAACCGTGGATATCCTCTATCAACTAATAATCCAGCAAAAATTTCTCTCTCTTCTCCACCGTATAAACTAAAGTATTGTAAACCGATTATATAGAGTAGTAGACTTACAACATTAAATACTATTCCTACATAAGCAATAGATGATTCAAGTACCACTATTTCAGTATTCCCCAATAAATTTCTCATTATAAAATAGCATCCTAAAACGAGTAGCACGCCAAAAATCATACGAATACTAGCATTTAAATACATAGAAAGAATTCCGCTTAAACAATAAATGAAATAAAACAGTAAAAATATAACTTCATGAAAATATAACTTTTGAATATGAAAGTCTTTAATTGTTAAACAAAAATATATGACTAAAAAAATCATATATATCTTCAATGAAAATCCAATATATAAATTGTATTTACTTAACATGACAAATAATATTAGAAGAATAATCCATCCCATTGATACTTTCATATTATTTTCCATAGGCTATATCCCCTGTTTCGTAATATAATCCTTTTTGCGTATTTTTCTTATAAAAGAAAGAAGAAGTTTTTTTAGCTCATAATCATATAGGAATATGGCAGCTACTACAATTAGTATATTAAGAACAAGCGCAATTAAATGATATGTATGCAATATATATTGCACTCCAATAAAGGTTACACCAAAATAAATTGTATACGGTATTACAATTTGGAATACAATTTTTTTCTTCACTACACTTACCGCTATATATCCCACTAAAGCGACTATTTCAAATAAAACCATAGCGTATGCCGCTCCTATCACTCCACCAAGACTACTAAAGCTATAAAGCATAACCCCACCTATCACCAATGCTACACACTGCACAACAGTCCTCTTATTTTGACAACCACTCGTCGTTAAACCGTCAGCAATGGCAATATTTAAACTTTGTAGCACAATAAGAAATGATAATATTTGGAGTGGTTCTACTGCATTCCTCCATTCTTCATGAAAAAATATAGAAATAAAGTATGGTGCTAAATGATATAAACCGATCGTCATACATATTCCTACAATCGCCATTGATTTAATTTGAAGTAAATTTAATTTCGTATGCTCTTCTATATTATTCTGGTTATAATGCTTAAAGAGCACCGGAAAAAATGCACCTGCAATTACCCCTGGTACTTGATATAAAGCTGCCGGCATCCGGTACGCCACTGCAAAAACACCTACCATACTTAATGGCAATGTATAGTTAAGCAAGATAGGCGCTAATTGTGGCGTACTCATTATTAAAAAACCGCTAATAATAAAGGGAGTTAATTGCCAAAATAACGCTTTATGAATTACGACTTTCATATTCATTTTCGTCTTTCTTCTCATGATATATATACTGAATAAACCACCAATCATATACCCAAAAGCATATAAGCGAGCTGTTACATACACCGGTAACTCTCCGAAAATACAAAAACATGTAATTATAATGACAACTGATGCTGATACAACTTTTATGAGCGCTATATACTTCATACGTTCCGTCAGTTGAAAATAGGCAATCCCTATGTTTTGCCAAGTTAATCCTATTAACATGAAAAACATTACGTTTATCATCATATAAATTAAAGTTTTATCCGCATACATATAATGAATAGCAATATAACCGATGATAGAAACAAAAATAAGTAGAATCATCCTTATTTTTATATACGATGATAAAATCTGCTCTAAATCTGCTCCATCCTTTGCCCCTTCTCGAAGAAACGTATTACTAAGTCCTAAGTCTGTAAAAAATAACATAACAAACGTCACTGCTATGGCAACACTAAACATCCCATAATGTTGTGCGTTAAAAAAGTTTGCTAAAACAATTAAACTGACGGCCTGAAGAAGGTTAGCTAAAATCGTACTATAAAATAGATGGATAATATTGCTTAGAATAGATCTACCCATACAAGTTCTCCTTTGCAAGTAACTTACTTACATATGTTGTTTGTTTACATATATATTTATCTTGCACCATTACCGTTCAATACAATTAAAACGGTTTTACATAAAATACGGATGTCCATCCGAAATGTTTTCATTTCAATATACTCCATGTCCAGCCTCAACTTTTCCTTTGGATCAAGATTATACCCTCCATTTATTTGTGCCCATCCTGTTAATCCTGGTTTTACTATTAAACGTTCCTTAAATTCTGGAATATACGCATCAAACTCATTATAAAAAAACTCTCTCTCTGGTCTAGGGCCTACAAAAGACATATCTCCTCTTAAAATGTTTAAGAGCTGTGGTAATTCATCAATTCTCGTTTTTCTTATAAACAATCCAACTTTTGTAATTCTTTGATCATTTTCTTTTGCCCATTGTGGTCCGTTCATTTCAGCATCCTTTACCATCGACCTTAATTTAAATACATTAAACTTCTTCCCGTTTATACCTAAACGTTCTTGAAAGTATATTGGAGCCCCTGATGTTTCTAAGGTAATCATAATACAAAAGAACAACATAATTGGTATTGTTAATAGTAACAATATGATTGAAAATATAATATCAAACAAGCGTTTTACACTTCGATTCAATATGCTAGGCTTTTCTTGAGCCGGAATCGTATACAACTTGGCTTGATTTGTTTCACGAATCATGGATCGTTACCCCCACATTCAAGAATATAAAATTATACCTATTAATTCACATTCTTTCCTATTTATATCCGCTATTACTTTTTGCACTGTACGTAATGAATCTTTTTGCTTTTTAACTGCTAAAACCACTCCATCGCATTTCCCTGCAATAATGTGCGTAGCAGGAAGTTCAAATACTTCAGAAGAATAAACGAAAATGTAATCAAAATCTTCTTTCCACTTAGCAATCGCATTATCAAATTCATCCATAGCAACTAAAGGCGTCCCTGTATGTACTGTTTTTTTTGCAGGAATACAATATAAGTAATTAGACAAATTACTAGAAAAAGATTCATAATTGCAGGAGGAAGAGCTTATTATATCGTTTACTGTTATCATGTGATCACTTTGTAATAATACATGTAGTTTAGGGTCAGAAAAATTCACATCAATAAGTAACACCTTTTTTTTCATTTCCGCAAACACTAGACCCATATTTACTATAAGCGAGGCAACAACACCTCTGTCCTTCGTTGAACTAACTGTGAACAGTTGTTTTCCGGATTTTTTCAGCTCGTGATACACCGTATAAAACTGCTCTTTCATCAGATCATCATGCAAATTGAATGGCAGCTGCTTCTTTGTCCTAAACATCGACATGTTCACCTCGATATATAGATGATTTTTTATCAACCTCTGTAGGTTTCTTTTTTCTATTTGGTTCCATATTTATGTGACCAATAACAGAGACTGTTGTTATTTTCTCTAAATCCTGTTCCGTGTATATACGTTCATCAAAATAATCTCGAAATACAGCTAAACCTATCCCAACAAAAAAACTAACAATTAAAGAAATAGGAATGATCAGTTGAAATTTCGGAAACAATTTTTCAGCCTGTTCCTGTAACTCAGGATCAGTTAATACTTTCACCCCTTGTACATTTGTGTACTGTTGAAAGCTTTTTTGTGATTGCTCTGCCAATGTCTTTACAATGTCTTTCACGATTTTCGGATTGGAATCTTTTACTGTAACAGTTACAATTTGTGAGTTGTCCGTATTCACAACCGAGATTTTTTGTGCTAATTCATAACTTGATTGCTCTAATTTCAAAGTTTTTTTGACTGTTGAAATAATTAATGGGCTTTTTAAAATATCAACATACGATGTTACTAGTTGCTTATTTTCTTGTGTTTTATTTGTTGAATTTTCCTTATTAAACTCATCTAAATTCCCAACAAGAATTTGCGTTGAATATTGATATGACGGCTTTAAAACATACATAGAGATAAGAACTAAAGAAGCGGTTAAACAACACATCGTTAAAATAATCGTTACGAATCTTCTTTTCAGTAATTGTTGAAAATCTTTTATACTCATTTCTTGCTTCAATTATTTCACCGCCCTTTTCTGAATAACATCCTGCAATTCACTCTTTACAGATAACCCTTTCTCTCTTCTATCCACTTGTTTTGTTACATACTTTCCGACTCCGAATGCAAATTTTTCTACATATACATACGAAAGCATTGCAAGTATAAACGAAAAAACAAGTGAAAAAATTAAAATAATAGGCAACGGTAATATTTCATGGAGCATGTATATAAGGGAAAACAACGATATAATATGGTATAAATAAAGACTGTAAGAAATCTTCCCCAAATATAACAAATATTTATTATGTAGCAAGGACGACAAAGTTGATATTGACAAACTTAATATGACAAATAAACATGCACTTATCGCCACTACGTAGTCTCGAAATATAAAATTATTGAGCACTTTAATTTCTCCTATAAGCCCTTCATACATAAAAAGTAAAATCGCAAATAAAAACCATGCAATTTTCGTGTTTTTAGTACAATTACTATAAAAAACTATTAAATTATTTTTATACTTCGCAACTAGTGCTCCTAGTAAAAACAGTACTGTGTAATGCAATGTTAATGCATAGCTTGTTAATGTTAAGCCCGAGCGAAACAAAAATAATATTACGACAGAACATATACTAAAACTAAACAATAATAGTAATGAACACCTTAACGTTTTTCGTAAGCAAATCATCAAAATTAACGGGAAAATTATTGATATTCGCATTTCATGGACAAGTGACCAAATCACACCGTTATATGCATCTGTATTATATTTCCCAACCAATAAAATATGTTGTGCGATTAAGCTTGAAGAACTTTCAATCGTCCATGAGCGATTAAACCATTCACTTAAATAAGAAATACCATATTCACTAATTGTAATCTGGCATACAATAGCTATAATTATTGCCACAATATAAGGAATATATATTCTGCATATACGTTTTAAAAGGTATGACCCATAGCTACTATAGTTTTTTTGAATAGATTCATACAAAACAAATCCGCTCAAAACAAAAAAGATAATAACTGATTCGTTACCACTACTAAAAATTAGACGAGCAGGCGTTTCTTTTAATAGATACACAACAAATGGTTTATTATCTTCATAACTGTAATTTTGAAATGCTGAAAAAATCATTAAATGATGACCAATCATTACTACTAATGAAGAAATCCCTCTTATAGAGTCCAATTCTTCGTATCTTTTCATCTTTTTACATCAACTCCTAATGAAATGATAATAATCATTTCAAAGCGACATCTTTATTCATATTCCTCTCCTTTCTTTTCATTCCAATTTTTCATATTAAAATGATTTTATAGTATAAATTTGAGTGTATTGTAACATTTTTTGTAATATTTTGAATAGAAAATCTCAAAAATTGGTATATACCAATTTCAACCTCGAAAAATGAGTAATATTGATAGAAAAACGCTATAAAAATATCTTGCATATTTACAAAATT
Source organism: Bacillus sp. JAS24-2 (assembly GCF_008274905.1). Taxonomy (NCBI): domain Bacteria; kingdom Bacillati; phylum Bacillota; class Bacilli; order Caryophanales; family Bacillaceae; genus Bacillus; species Bacillus sp. JAS24-2. The sequence goes on along the minus strand of NZ_CP031068.1, from coordinate 1,494,737 downwards.
AAAGAGCTGAATAGCGTTTTTTCAATATAAAATAAAAAAGATAGCCTACATAGGCTATCTTTTTTATTTTATTTAATTACTGGCACCACTATATGCTACATGTCGTTTCTCAATTCTCTCTTCAATTTCTTTCATATTTTCTTTATTATTTAATAGTGATTGTTTATTTTCAATTAATAATTGTTTAAAAGATTTTCTCACTTTTTTTCTCATTTTCATTGTCCTCCTTGGGGGATGGTTTATATAAAAGATAAAGAATTATCTGTGTGTTCTTATAATAATTGATTGTTGTGAATTCTATTTGAACTTCATATGAAAATCTCGTTTATTTTCTGACAACTTTGTGAACACGAAAAAATGATTATCTAAAACTATGTTGAAATTAATTCACTTCATGATAAAAGTTATTATTTTCATCAACTTTTATCATTATATCTTGTCGAAATATTTATATATTTAAAATTGAGTTCGACATAATTTTATTTATTATAATACTGTTTACAAAAACAAAAAGAAGGTGTCACCAAGTCAAAGTTCGACTTATGCAACATCCCTCTTCCCAAACTATTTATAGCATATTTATTAATATTTCAGGTCTTCCCCAATTCATTTCTTCACAAACAAATCTAAGTTTTTCTTCATCCATTGTGTGTAATCCTTCTTCTAGTGAACATGAAATTGGAACTTCACAGTGAATTTGGGCTAATTGTAACGAAATATTTAAGTTCTCTAAATCACTTTCAATCTTCGTACGCTGCGCTTTTGTTAATGATTCTACATTTTCTAGTACAGCGGATACTGTTCCGTGCTCTTGAATAAGCTTATACGCTGTTTTTTCACCGATACCTTTTACCCCTGGATAATTATCACTTGTATCTCCCATGAAAGCTTTTGCATGGACGATTTGCCACGGCTCTACACCTTTTTCTTCCATGATTTTCTCCGGTGTGTAATATTCGTAATTTCCAATTCCTTTACGCAGAAGCATGACTGTAACGCTCTTATCAACAAGTTGAAGTAAATCCGTATCACCTGTTAAAATATAAACTTCAGCTTCATTGCAATATTGTTTTGCAAGCGTACCGATACAATCATCGGCTTCGTAGCCTTTCATACCGATAACTGGAATGGATAATTTTGCAGTCATTTCTTGCACTAAATCAAATTGAGGAATTAATTCTTCTGGTGGCGCTGCACGATTTGCTTTATAATTCGAGAACGATTCTGTTCTAAATGTCGTACTTCCCATATCCCAGCATGTAACGATATGTGTTGGTTCGATCGCTTGCGTAGCTGTTAATAAGTGTTTCATATAACCATGAATCCCGTTCGTAGGGGTTCCATCTTGTCGTTTCATAAATTGTCCGTAGACACTTGTTGCGTAAAAAGCACGAAATAATAGTGCCATACCATCAACTAATAATACTTTTTTCATAATTCCTCTCCTATTAAAAAAATAATAACCTTACGTTATCACGTAAGGTTATATAAATAGATTACCATTCTACGTTTTTGCTCAACTTTGTCTATTATACATTGTTTTTGTATATTTAGCATCATTAACACATTAAGACGTTCTGCTACAACAAGTATGCAAGATGCCTGAATACGTATTTTTTCCAGTAGAAACAACGATAGCTTTTGCATTTCCACTAACGATATGCGAACCTTTAAAACATACATTTTCAAGCTCAAGTGGATTATAATCTTTCATCCGTTTTAATGGAATAAACCGTTTACGTTCAAGGTGATAGCAGCTCTCAAACTTCTCTATATTCGCTTCGTTTCCCGTTAATACAGACTCATTCACTAATAAATCATCTGCATAAATAATACGTACATCAGCTGGCACAGCATCTCCAGCCGAAAGAAAAATCATATCTCCAGGTACAAGTTCTTGCACAGGTATCTCCATCATTTTCAGTTCACTATTTAACCCTGTACTACTAGAACATTCTACTCTAGATACAGTAATCGTTTCACGTTGTAATTCATCACACACACGTTGTTTTGAAAAACCTGGAATCATGCCACCTAGCTTCATCATTACTTCTGCAAGAAGTGCTCTTTTTGAAGTTAGTTCATTTCGGCCATATACTTGAATACGTTTTTGTGCCTCTTTCATTGATAGCCCGTCTCTTGTTGTTTTAAAATATGCAAATACAGATTTTACATCTCTTGTTGCAATTTCAATTAATAAATCTTTATTTTTTTGGAGCATTGTTTGTTCTTTTATTGATTTTTTACTTAGTTTATATGACGTGTTACCCACAGTTTTGTTTGCATATAACATATTATCGTCTCCTCCTTTACAACATAGGAAGAAACGCTTTGTTTCTCAATTTATCCACTTTACTGTGAAAGTGTCTCGCGCTTTATAAACGCTATATTGTGATAAATATAGAGGGAGGAACAAATCGTTTCCTGCCTACATCATAAATTTTTGATTTGAAGTATATGGGTAACGGAACCGAGTCAGAATTTGACATGCTCCTCACCTCCTCGTTTAATTTTATAGTTTATAATATGAAATTACTCATAGCTTGGTAACAAAAAAGACCCCTACCCTTAAGAGAGTAGCGGCCATTACATACACAAATAAACGATTTCTAATATAATTAGAAATCTACGGACCTCTCCCTCACCGAGTTTTAGCACTGTATAGCATAGGTACATTACCAGCTACGTTAAGAAAAACCTTAATTCGATCATTCCTGTTGACCCATTGGCGTCTCTCGACATTTTTGGGCAGTAGCATTTCTCTATACAGGAGCCTCACCTAACAGAGACTTATTTTCATTACATTGAAAATGTTACTCTTATTTAAAATAGATGTCAACCGTAGCCTACAATTTTTTCAAATGGTATGGCAAACTAACGTATATAAAGTGAAACTTTAATCAGTGGGGGTTTTGTTCATCCGCCACTGATTATTAGCCCTCACCAATCGGGCTGCCCGGCAAATAGCGGTATAAAATAAAAAACTTTACGTTTAAACGTAAAGTTTTTAATAAGTTATACAACCAGCGATTACAATCCCAATTGAAAGCGATAAAAACATAAGAAAAAGACCGACTGCTTGATTATCTTCTTCGAGACTTTTGTTTATATTAAAGCGTGGTGTAAGCCACTCAGCTAAATAAAAGACGATAATTTGAGCCAAAATCCCAACTGCTCCCCATGAAATCATATCAAGAAGTGAAATTGAATTAGCTGCTGTCGAATATAAAACGATAGCTAACCCAAGTAATCGCCCTCCAAGCACATAGCTTACCGCCTTATTACCTTGAGCCATTAACTTAAATTCCTTAACTTTCGTTGTCACTTCCATCAAGAACAGACCAATACATAAAAGTCCAAGTGTTACTGCTAAATATAATAAAAAATTAATCATTTTTCCCCCTCCTTTTTATACCTACCGGTAAATAGTACGATTCATTTCCTGTAATCTTTTCTCCCGCGCGAATACCGATACTACTCGCTTTTCCAGCAATTAAAAAAGAACCAAACACATAGGACAGTTTCTCCATCCCTTTTTCTGTTTCCAAGGATACGACTGGCAGTTCTGTATACTTTTGAAATATCGGCAGTGCAGTTTTATACGTTTGATGTGCATTTTGAAGCATAATATTTTCATCCTTATCGCGAATCGTAATTGTATCTCCTTCTCTACCAAATGAAGGTTTTTGAACGAAAGAACCTTTTCCTAAAAATAAATCTGGTTCTAAATATGTAGGTAACATATATTCTTTAATCCACTGTTGTTCCTCGTTTGTATAAAAGACCTCTTCTTCTGCTAACCCCCAAATAAGACACTGAATTGATTTTGGCTGAAGTAAAAATGCTGACAAAGGATTTATTATAAAAAGCTTTCCGGCTTTTACAAGTTGCAGCAGTTCCACACCTACCAAATCTCCTGTTTCAGGATCTTGATCCTCAATTAAATCTTCTATCGGATATGTTTGGCGATATAAAACATCAATCTTCGCCCCATCTTTATCAACTAGAGCATCTTTTGTAATTCTAAGTTCTGAAATTGGCACTACTTTATTTTCAACATGGCATAGCTGACTTAAATACATAGTGGTATTCCAATCCTCGATATGTTCATGATGTGCTGTAAAAACAACATTTGGATTATCTAATCCCTTTGTCGCTTCCATTACTGCTTTCGTTACACCAGAAGATAGCAATCGTTCTTGATCTGAGTTTGGATCATCATAGCCTAGATTTTCACATACTTTCCCATTCATTTGAAAACATTCCACAATAAAAGTTGGTGTATCACTATTAAACTCAAGCATTTTGATTTTGTTATCCTCTGTTACAGCAAAATCAAATCGCGAAATTACAGATTCAGGATAAAGCCCTTTCATTCTAATGAATGATAAACTCGCGGATGGAAAGCCAAGATCTAGAAGCTGTTCGTCACTTAGATTACGCAGCAGTCTAGCAGTCTTAAAAAATATTTTGCCCATTCGTTCAGTCGCTAAGTGTAATTGGTCCAAAGTCTGATTTGTTATAGAAAAAACATGAAACAAACTATACTCACATTCATATAAATCCGACCAAAAATTCGGATATTTTAAATAAAATTCTTTTCGATCCCTTATGTATTGCGACATATTTTAGCCCCCAAATCCTCCCTTTGAACCGCTTCCAATTCCACCTTTAAATTCAGCAGACGATTGATACGATTTAAACGCCGATGAATTTTTAAAAGTGGATTTATTTTGATAGTATCGCCCACCATAGAAATAATGCCCACGATAACCTGAACTACTATCATCACACTGCCATACCCCAAGTTCATCATCCCAATCCCAATCAGAACAACTATTATCATTCGGTTTTGGGGGAAGATCTTGTGCGCAACCAAATAAAGTGCCAGTCATTAAAGACGTTACGACACCACCTACTAGCCATTTCGTTTTTGTCACCTTCGCACTCCCCTTTTTAAATTCTATTCCTATTATATAGGATGGCATGATAAAGTAGAAGAAAAAGGAAGAAGAGGTATAAAATGCGCTTAGAATATCGACTTAATGATGAAACGAAAGGGTATCCTGCTTTATGGAACTACGCCAATATTTCTAATTCTGAAATTATCGCACGCATGACTTGTGAATATTTTATTAAAGAGAAAAATACTTATGTTGTTACTGCAACTTCGGTTGATCCAGACGGAACAGCAGTTATTTATATTCAAAAAGAAGTTTTCGCCAATGACCCTTCAGACCCTACATACTCCCACATCGGTTTTGAAATTAGAGAACTAAGTGAAACGAGTTCAAGCTTAGTAGATAGTCAAGATGTATGGAACTACGAAGAAATTTTACCATCTCTTCATTCAGATATTATATATATTCAGCGAGACGGCATTTCTATGGAATTCTCCTTGGATTCAAGAGAGATTGATGAAGACAGAAAGTGCTACATTTATTACGGAAACTTCACAGGTGAATCAAGATAATATTAATATATCTATGCAACAAAAAAACCTTACGTATAAAACGTAAGGTTTTTATATAGCCCCACATATGCCGTTCTCTCTAGATGTCCATAAACCTGCTCTCACAGGTGGATGCCCTCACAAATGTTTGTAACTTCCTTCTTAAAAAGATGGCATGTTAGCTACATTTAAATATTGAACTTCCATATTAAACTTATTGGTTTAAGACATGCATAAGCTACGTACACCGTAGGAATTTTATATAAGGTTAGTTGAAATAAGACCCCCGCACGTGCCGCTCCTCGTAAATGTCCAAAAACCCGCTACTCGCAGGTGGATGCCCTCACAGTTACCGTACATCTTCCTCCACAAGGAAGGCTTGATGATGGTCGCTAAATATTGAGCTTCCGTATAACTAACATCGGTTTTAGACATAAATAAGTTACGCACACCGCAGGATGTATTATTTACTTGTCGTTATATTATCACATTGTTTCCAATGTGTAAAATACAAAGTTTTTCGAGCAATCTCTTGCTTGTGACCTTATTTTAATACAAATTATTTTTGCATGCAAGTGATTAATCTTCTTCTTTTGCAATTTGATTTTCTGGATAAGAGATCCAATCACTCCAGCTACCTGCATACAATTTAACATTTTGGAATCCAGCCAATTTTAATGCGACGATATTTGGACATGCCGTAACACCAGAACCACAATATACAATGGTTTCCTTATCTTTCGACAGATTTTGGAATCGTTCTTGTTGCCCAGCTTTATTCTTAAATTGTCCTGATTGCAACATTCCATCCTTCCAAAAATGGTTTACCGCTGTTGGAATATGTCCTGCTTTATGATCGACAAGTTCCTCTACACCAGCATAACGTTTGGGCTCTCTTGAATCAATTAATGTAACATCCGCACCTGCACGGATATTCTCTCTGACCGTTTCCATCGTTACAAGCATATGATCTTGTATATTAGCTTTGAATGTTTTTCGTATAGCAACAGGAATTTCCGCTGTTGTCGGTAGTCCATTCTCTTTCCAAGCCTGGAAACCACCATCTAATATATATACTTTCTCATGTCCTACATAGTTACATAACCACCATAAACGAGCAGCATTTGCACCGGCTTGACTGTCATACGCAATTACTGTCGTATGTTCATCAATACCAGCCTTCGAAAGCTTGTCTGCAAACTCCTCAATATTTGGTAAAGGATGGCGGCCACCATGTTCTGCTATAGGACTTGATAAATCTAAATTCAAATCAAAATATAACGCATGAGGAATATGTCCTTCTTCATACTTTTCTCTACCCCAATTAGGATTCGCTAAATCAAAACGACAATCGATTATACGGACATTCTCATCTTCTATATGCTCACGTAACCATTCGACTGTAACTATCATCTTTAACGACCTTCTTTCTCTTTCAAACGACTTACATACTCCATAACCATTTCTTCTGTAACATATTTACGCTGCAAGGTAACACCATTTTTTGCAAGATCATTAATCTGCTTCGTTACAACATTAATGACATCAACCGAAAATTCTTTCCCATTTGACGCAAGAGATACGGCAGCTTCAATAGCTGCTTCACGCTGTGCATCTAATTGTAAACATGCTTTTACACTTTCATTTTGTTTACGAGAATGTGCTGTAATTGCTTTATGTACTTCCATCTTCTCTTCCCCCTAAATAGTTATACGTTTTTATTCAATTCCATTGCAAGCCGGATCATATCACGACATACAATCCCATTTTCAATAATCTCTTCTTCATAATGCTTCGAAAAGTAATCAAAATCAATAGAAAAAATACGAAATCCACATTTTTGATATAAAGCAAGTTGTGAAACACTAGAATTGCCTGTACCAACTTCAAGTTTTGACATACCATATCCTTTAGCAGTTTCTACAGCATGCCTTAATAGCTTCTTCCCAATCCCTTTTCCTTGCAAATGCTCTGCAACCGCAATATTCATGATTTCCATCGTCTTTGGCCTTGTTTCCAAAAGAACATATACGCCGATAACGCTCCCCCCCTGCTTAGCTACGTATGTTAATCCTCTTTGTACATACGTAGCTATTTGCCGTTCACTTGGATCAGCAAGTAACAATAAAGCCTTCGGTATAGCCTCTTTTGGAATACGTTCTATTACAACAGACATAAAAAATTCCCCCTTCTCTATTGTTCTAAACCCTCCTTGTCTACCATAAATAATAGAAAGGAGGGATTCACCATGGACAACAATGAGAAAAAATGCAACGTCATCTCTATTGATGGAAAGAAGAAGAAAAGCGACACGTATTCCTATCCAAAATTAGTAGTTGAAAACAAAACATATGAATTTTCTTCATTCGTCTTATGCGGTGAAACACCAGATGGCAGACGACTCGTTCTTACTCATATGATTTCTACCGATGAATTTGCTGGATTTGTAAAATCTTTAGATACTGTACTTCAAAAGAAAATTGAACGAATCTTTTTCTCATAACGACTATATAACATAAATTTCTTTTTCAATCTCTACTAACTGCTTTTGCAATTGTTCTTTACTTTGTTCATATAGAGATACATCGATCGTTTCAGCCAATGCAAACAATATACTTTCATAATAGTTCATCACATCTTGCTGCATCACTTTTTCGAATAAATTCCACTTCATATCCCACTCTTGCTTATAATGATGAACAAATAAATGTTTTTCATCAGCTACATAGTTTGATACGAGCGGTTCTAATACAGATTTAGCGTCTTCTTGCATAAAAGCCTTGTCATTCTTTTCAAAAAAGCTTTTCTCATTTTTAAAATGTGCCAGTGCTTTTTTGAAATCTTTTATTTCAACTGAAGGGAACGGTTCTTTATGTGTAATATCTTTGTATTCATACTCCACTGTTCCATTCATAGAAATTGATTCATTTTCTACTTTACAGTTCACTACAATTTCATCCTTTGCACGCTTCATCGCTTCGTCTATCCATTTTTCAAGGCGTAATGATGTCGCACGCATTTCTTGTAATAAATCATGCTGAATAAATGCTACTAATTCCATAACACACTGTTGCAATTGTGTTTTCACATTTCCATCCGTTCGAAGTGATGCCGGATTAATAAATTCAGTAAACACATCATTATAGCGGAGGAATAGACGCTGTTGCACGTAATAAAGCAACTCTTTCACTTCATTTTGCATCGCCTGTTCTTCAGCAAGTACACTATATGAAGAAATGATATGAAGTAGTTGATCACGCTCTGCTTCATATTTTTTCGTTTGCTTCTCTTTCTCTTCATTCCCCTGCTTTGCACCCTTTATCATGTTTACTAAAAGCTGATCTGCCCCTTGCAACGCACCATATAGAGCATGCACAGAAACAAGCATTAAATCTCTCATCATAAAGGACGTAAATGATTCCTCAAACTTAGTAATCCCAGAGTTTTGTAAAATACCATACTTCTCTTTTTCAACATTCTTTCCTTGTTTCTCTTCAAGCGCACATAAACTTGAAATTGCAAATAAACGCGGATTTCTAATACCGTATTGTAGTAGCTGATCTGCGATATAACCTTTTACCATTTCAAGTTCTTCTTCAGACTCTGCTAAATCCGCCGCATTAATTAAGAAGAACATTTTATCAAGGGCAAAAGTATCCTTTACACGACCAAGCTGAATTAAAAATTCACGGTCAGCACGAGAGAATACATGGTTATAATATGTTACAAATAAAATAGCATCTGCGTTTTTAATATACTGGAATGCAACATCCGTATGGCGAGCATTGATAGAATCCGCTCCAGGTGTGTCTACAAGCGCTACTCCCTGCCTTGTTAAAGCACAATCATAATAAAGTTCCATATACTCAACGAAGCATGATTTCTCTTCATTCGCTACATAATCAGAGAACTCTTCTAATGTAACTTGTACTTGTTCTCCTAAATAAGTAGAAACTGCATCATACCCTTTTTGTACCGCTCGTAAAAAGCTAAATGTTGTTTTTTGCTTCCCAGTTGGTGAAGGATATTTCATAACGTTATCAATTTGTGCTAACGCTTCATCTAACGTAGCAATCTCATAATGAAACAGCTTATAAACAGCTTTCATATCTTCTAATAACGCTTGCTTTGATTTAAACTGAACAATTACTGTTCCATGTGGTTTTTCCTCTGTAACCGGCAAAATTTGATTAATCGTTGCCGTCGTCGGGTTTGGTGATACAGGAAGTACTTTCTCACCGAGTAAGGCATTGGCAAATGATGATTTTCCAGCACTAAATGCCCCGAATAACGCTACTGTAAATTGTTTTGTTTCTACACGTCTTCTTTTCTCTATTACCTCTTGCTGTACATGTTTCAGCGCTGGCAATGGCTCTAATATCGTTTCAGCTTTTTTCACTTTCTCTAATATCCGCTGAATATTTAAAGCCGCCGTTCCTTTCAGCTCTTCTTCATGAATCGCTACGTTATCGTTTACGATTTCCTGCTCTTGTAGTGTAAATTTCTCACTAACAATTTGCTTTTCCCTTTGCAATATCTCATCTATTTGCAAACCTTCAGGCGTAGCAATATGATCGTGCCAAACATTTCGTAAATAGTCTTCATATGCCACCAAATTGTTATTGTATTGTAATTGTGTTTCTTTCGCCGTTTGCAACATCGTATATGTTTCAATCTCTTCTTCAATACGAGCAACTGCTTCCCTCACCTTTTGCTTTAAAACGACCGCACTTTTATCAAAAATTTGCTGTGCTTTTATAAAATAACGCTTCTTTAGTTCATTCGCTACATCCGCTGTATAAAGAAGTAAGTAATCACCTGTGAAACCTGCGCCTTGTTTAATTACCTCAGCCAACATTTCTGGTCCGAAAGCAATTTCTAACCCATATATGTCTTTCCCAATTTCCTCCGTGAACAATCCTTCTTCTTTTAAGAAGGCTACAATAAATTCCTTCACATGAAAATCAAGCTGCGTTTCAACAGTCTTTTGAAGGGCAGAATAAAACGCCTCTACACGCCTTTGTTTTTCTTGCTCCGTCTTTCCTTTCGCAAATAGCAAACCGACTTTAAACTTTGTTAATTTCGTTTCTAAGTACGCATTTGCCAATTCTCTCATTTCAAATGGCATTAAATACGCGTTATCTAATATAGCTTGTAGGCCTTTTATAAATTCATTTCTCACATGAGACTCTTTACTTGCCTCACGATTTTTCGCTTCCGTTAACTCTTCCTTCTTTTCAACTACCTCTGAAATAGAAAGTGGTGATGCTAACTCTTCCTCATATTTCAAAAGAGCTTTTTCATTTTCAGAAACAATAAACGAGAAATGTTCCCCCATTAAATATTCCGTTTCTCGCTCCATTCCAGTCCTTACATACTGCTCTTTTTCTTTCATAATAGAAGTAATTAACGTTTCTAAGATTCCAATTTCATTATGTGGATGGTTCATCATTCGTAATGACGTATAATATACTCCATCTACTTCAATATCCCAGTTAGAGAACGATTGCTTTACACTATCTTTATAATTCTCAAACGACAATTCATTTTCTTTATGTTTATCTATTTGATTGACAACGAGATAAACCGTTTTATTACGTTGTTTCAATTCTTTAACAAATTGCAAATTTACTTCCGATTGGACGTGATTATAATCCATCATATAAAAAATTACGTCTGCTAGATGTAGCGTTGATTCTGTCGCTAATTGATGGGCATCATCTGTTGAGTCAATCCCTGGTGTATCTACTAACATAACACCTTCAGGAATTGGCGCATCATTCCGATAAATGTGAACACCAATTACCTCATCACCATCTTTACAAATTTGTTTTAATTCTTCAGCTGAATATGCACCGTCATACTCGTACTGTTCTCCAGATTTAACCGTTACAACAACACGATCCATTCCTTTTTCAATTTTGACAACGTTAGCGCTTGTCGGAATTGGACTTGTTGGTAACAACTGCGCTTTATATAGATGATTCATCATCGTTGATTTCCCTGCAGAGAAGTGACCACAGAACGCTATCATAAGCTGTTCTTGTTTATATTTTTGAATTACCTCAAACAACTTTAAACTATTCTCTGCATCGCCGTGTTTTTGCCACTCTTCATAAAAACAAACAAGTTTTTTCATACCGTTTGTCTGTACTATGTTTGTCATCCCCTTGTTCCCCTTTATCCAAGATGTATATACTTTTCCCCGCTATTTGCGAGCTCATAACCAGTGAGAGTTACACCTACCCATTGATTATAGTTTCACTTTACTATCATACTAAATTTTCAGCATATTCTCATTAAAAATAAAAAATCCCTTTCATTCTTTTTACAAATGAAAGGGATTTTATGTCATATCACTCATTTTGCTGTTCCTACTCCATTTAAAACATACTTCGCAATAACTGCATATACAGCGACTGTACCTGCTACTAATGTATATACCATACTTACGCACCAACCTTTTTTGATAATGATTATCAATTTTAAATATATTTTATCATTAAAGAGAATCATTATCAACACTTTTCATAAAGAAAGCTCCTTATAAGAAGGAGCTTTACTGCCTGTTTTGAAAAAGGGTAAAACTTATTGTGCACTCTTATTATATCTTATCCTACATAACTTAACAGTTTAAAAAAATGGAAATATCGCCTATCCCCTTCATCTTACATTTTGTATAATAAAAGGGAATTACTTAACAAGGAGGAAAAAAATGACGCAAAATCTCACACATGGCGAGAGGATACACTCCATCGATATTATTAGAGGAATAGCTGTACTAGGTATTTTTCTTGTGAATTGGCCTGTTATCGCCGGGGTTGACTCACGTGATCTTTCAGGAATTTACGAAGGGATAGACAGCTATATTCGCCTATTTTACGATATGTTTATTCAAACGAAATTTTATACAATTTTTTCGTTTTTATTCGGATTAGGTTTTTATATTTTTATGAGTCGTGCTGAGGCGAAAACCGACCGCCCAAAAACTTTGTTTGTTCGCCGCTTACTTATTTTATTATTATTCGGTTTCTTACATTACGTTCTTTTATGGGACGGAGACATTTTACATACTTATGCAATTGCTGGATTTTTCTTATTTTTATTTTATAAGAGAGAACCTCGTACTATTTTAATATGGGCTATCGTTTTATTGAGTATTTTTCAGTTTTTCATGCTAATCGTAGGTATTATGATTGCATTCGTTCCAAAGGAAGAATTAGGATTCTCCTTACCTATCATGCCACTTGAAGACTGGGTGTCACAAATAAAAAATCGTTTCCATGCATTTTACGCTGATGGAATTGAATTAAATTTACTTATGCTTCCAGAAACAGTTGGGCTATTTTTGCTTGGTTTATACGCCGGCAAAAAGGATATTTTCCGCCGCACGAAAGAGTTAGATCTAAAACTTAAAAAATGGCAAATTATTATGTTCCTTTTAACATTACCAATGTGGTTCTTCATGGTCCGTTACTTCTTATCAAAACCATTTTATGAACCAATTTATATGCAGGTCTTTACAATGTTTAGCGGAAAAACGTTATTCATATTCTACATTTTCACGCTAATGCGTTTATTACAAAAAGAAAAATGGCAAACATTATTACGTCCATTCCAATACGTTGGACGAATGGCATTAACAAATTACATCTCGCATACAATTGTTACATTACTTGTATTTGGTCTATTCCTTAAAAATTATTATCCTGCTCCATTATGGGTTGGACCAATATTCTGCATTAGTTTCTACACGTTACAAATCTTTATTAGCCGCTGGTGGCTTTCACATTACCAATACGGGCCACTTGAGTACATTTGGCGTCTTGGTACGTACGGGAAAATAATGCCACTTAAAAAGAAAAGCAAGGTCTCATAACGAGACCTTGCTTTTTCACGCTTCTCTTACTGCACTTTGCATAGATACTGGCTCTTCTTCTACTTTCACTTTGCGCTGCGGCACCATATTAAATACGATATTTAAAAGTACTGCTGACGCACTTCCAAGTACAATTCCGTTATCTGTTAAAATACGAATGCTTTCTGGAAGTTGTGAAAATAATGTAGGAACGACTGTTACGCCAAGCCCAATTCCGACAGAACATGCAACGATTAATAAGTTTTCTTGTTTACCAAAATCAACGCTACTTAACATTTTAATACCATATGCCATAACCATACCGAACATCGCTAACATCGCACCGCCCAGTACTGATTTCGGAATAATCGTTGTAATGGCTGCAATTTTTGGAATAAATCCAAGAACGATTAACATACCACCGCAAGTATAAATAATAACGCGATTTCTTACTCCAGTTAATTGAACAAGTCCTACGTTTTGAGAGTATGTTGTATATGGGAACGCGTTGAAAATGCCACCTAACACCATCGCTAATCCTTCTGCGCGATAGCCTTTTGTTAATTCTTTTTCACCGATTTTTTTATTGCAAATATCAGATAATGCAAAGTATACACCCGTTGCTTCTACAATCCCTACGCAAGCAACTAAAATCATCGTAATAATTGGTGTTAATTCAAATGTTGGTGTACCGAAGTAAAATGGTTGAATACCGTGGAACCAATCCGCCTCTCCAACCGCTTGCAAACTTACTTTCCCCATAAACGCTGCAACGATAGTACCGAACAACAAACCTAATAGAATAGAAATGGAACGGATAAATCCATCAAAGAAACGATACATAATGATGATAAATAGTAACACTCCAAATGCTAACGCTAAGTTTTCAAGACTTCCGAAATCTTTGCTTCCTACTCCGCCAGCCATATCATTAATAGCAGCTGGAACAAGTGTAACTCCAATTACTGTAACGACAGATCCTGTTACAACAGGTGGAAATAGTTTTACAAGTTTTCCAAATAATTTCGCAAAAATAACAACGAATAACCCAGCTGCAATAATTGCTCCATAAATTGAAGACACACCGTATTGTTTTCCAATCGCAATCATCGGTCCAACCGCTGTAAATGTACAACCAAGTACAACGGGAAGTCCTATACCGAAAAAGCGATTTGATAATGCTTGTAAAATTGTCGCAACGCCGCACATTAATAAATCAATTGAGACTAAATATGTTAACTCTTTTTGATTTAAACCAAGTCCACCGCCCACAATAAGCGGAACGATAATTGCTCCAGCATACATTGCAAGCATATGCTGCATACCAAGCGATGCAATTTTAAATGGATGCTGCTTCATCGTTTATTTCACCTCCGCAGTTTCTTGCTGTACAAATGTAACTGTGCCGTTATCAAGTGATGCAATTTCTGCTAGTGATTCAACACGAACGCCTTGTTCACGAAGCTTCTTTCCTCCATCTTGAAATGCTTTTTCAATAACAATTCCAATTCCTGCAATACTCGCTCCGGCTTGCTCTACTAAACTCATTAAACCTAAAGCAGCCTGACCATTTGCTAAAAAGTCATCGATGATTAATACACGATCATTTTCATCGATATGATTTCGAGATAATGAAATTTCATTTGTTTCTTGTTTTGTAAATGAATATACGTTTGCAACGTACATATTATCTTGTAACGTTAACGATTTACGTTTTCGTGCAAAAATTACTTTTACACCAAGCTCTAATGCAGCCATAACTGCTGGTGCAATGCCTGAAGATTCAATCGTCACGATTTTTGTAATGTTCTCTTCTTTAAAACGTTTAGCAAATTCTTTTCCGATTTCTTGCATAAGTACTGGATCAATTTGATGATTTAAAAAAGCATCTACCTTTAATACGTCACCAGATAAAACCTTTCCTTCGTTCAAAATCTTTTCTTGTAATACTTTCATCATGTTTGTTCCCCCTCTTATGCAATAAAAAAACTCCAAAAGCCGCCACCACTCGTTACAAGTGAGAGACGCGCTTTTGGAGTTTCGCAAAAAAAGAATGCTAAACAAGCAATTATATTCGTCCTCACTCATAGTCAAAGTATTTACGGTACTTCGGTAGAAACTTGCAGGCCATATCCCCGCGATTATATGAGTGTAGCTAACTATTTATTTTATAGAAGGATTATAACGTACTTTTTATGCTTTGAAAAGCATTTATCAAAAAAACACGTACAAATTTTTAAAAACCACTATTTTCGTTCGAGTTTTGCAAACTCTTTCATTCCCAATTACAACTTCGTTAAAATGATTGGCCCATCTTTTGTAATCGCAATTGTATGCTCATATTGAGCTGATAATTTCCCGTCCATCGTTCGTACAGTCCACCCATTTAAATCTACTTTAGAATATCGCATACCTATATTTACAATCGGTTCAATTGTAATTACCATTCCTTCTTGTAACTGAGGTCCTTGTCCTTGTTTCCCAAAATGAAAAATTGCTGGTTCTTCATGAATCTCTTTACCAATCCCATGTCCCGTAAAGTCTCTTGCGACAGAAAAACCTTCATTTGTTACATAACTTTCAATTGCATAGCCAATGTCTCCTACATGATTACCAATTACCGCCTGATCAATCCCTTTATACAAAGCATTCTCAGCTACTAACAACAACTTTTCTGCTTCATCAGAAACTTTTCCAACTCTATACGTCCAAGCAGAATCTGAAAGACCCCCATTTAAGTTTACTACCGTGTCAATTGTTACAATATTACCCTCAGTTAAAGGAACATCGGCCGGAAACGCATGACACATTTCATCGTTTACAGATGCACATATCGCATATGGATACCCGTTGTAACCTTTCTGTTCAGATGTGGCACCATGCTTTTTTAAATACATTTCAACAAACGTATCAATCTCTTGTGTCGTTATACCTGGCTTTATCATTTTCGCAATTTCTTTATGACATGAAGCAAGTAATTTTCCAGATTCATGCATCAAATCTATTTCATTTTTCGTTTTAATTGTAATCATACTACCTCTACCCTTCCTTGCTAAACCTACTATTTGCTACTAAACTTCTATCATACACACCCTCTACCAAAATTTCAAAACTCTCAATTACAAAAAGTAAAAAATATGTATCATATATTTCTAAATCAAAATAAAAAAACAGAAGATCCCTCTGTTTTTTAATCACGTTTACATATATAGTTCATTTTCAAGAACTCAAAACAACCACCATTTGTTTTCTGTATAAACGTTCCAACCGCTTCAAATCCCGCCCTTTTATACACTTTTATCGCTCTCTCATTAAATGTCGCTACTGATAGTGTTATATATTTGCATCCGTATTTTTCTTTGCTAAAAGCTAGTCCAGCATTCACGAACTGTAAACCAAATCCATTGCCAGTTATATCAGGTCTCATTCCAAGTCCTATCTCAACCGTTCCATTATTTATTTTACAAACCGTAAAGAACCCAATGAGAGTACCATTTTCTTTCACAGAAAATACATGATTCCCTCTACTCTCATCCTCTAAAAACTCAGCTAAATCTTCTTCATCTGCCTCTATATCGTAAAAGGAATATTCCCCTTTATAATGCCAGTTATATGCAATCTCTTCCGCCTCTTCTTGCGTCATTACTGTATATGTATAAACCATCTTCTATCCCCTATAAAAAAAAGCTGCAAGTAAGCAGCTCTTTTTTATAACTCATAAATTTCTTTATACTTCACTTCTAAATAATCTGCTAAGTAATTTGCATTTAACCCTTCGCCTGTTACATCTTCTAAAATTTCAAGTGGCTTTTTCGTTTTACCATATTGGTGAATATGTTCTGTTAACCATTCACGAATTGGTGTTACGTTTCCTTCTTCTAATAATGCGTCAAAGCTTGGAATGTCTTTTAACATTCTTTGCTTAAATTGCGCTGCATACATGTAACCAAGCGCATAAGATGGGAAGTATCCAAATGAGCCACCAGCCCAGTGAACATCTTGCAATACACCTTGCGCATCATTTTCCGGACGAATTCCTAAATATGCTTCCATCTTATCATTCCAAGCTGCTGGTAAGTCCTTCACTTGTAATGTACCATCAAATAATTCTTTCTCTAATTCATAACGCACCATAACATGAAGCGGGTATGTAAGCTCATCTGCTTCTATACGAATGAATGACGGCTTCGATTCGTTAATTGCATCATAAAATTCATCGACTGACATATCATTAAATTGACCATTGCTATACTCTTTTAATAAATCATAATTTTTCTTCCAGAATGATTTATTACGGCCGATAAAGTTCTCAAAGAATAACGATTGTGACTCATGAATACCCATAGATGTTCCACTACATAACGGTGTACCTTCAAATTTCTCTGAAATATTTTGTTCATATACAGCATGACCACATTCATGAATTGTTCCAAACACAGCCATGCGGAAATCCTTTTCGTCATAGCGTGTCGTAATACGAACATCCCCTCTATTTAATGTAATTTCGAATGGATGTACTGTTTCATCAAGACGGCCTGCTTCAAAGTCATAATTCAATTGCTTTAATAGTTCTAATGTAAAGTTCTTTTGTTTTTCTTTTGAAAATTTTTCCGATAAAGCACTTGTTTTTAATCCTTTTTTAGACTCAGAGATTTCTTTTACAAGCGGCACGATGCGCTCACGAAGTTGACCAAATACGTGATCTAAAACTTCTACTGTAATACCTGGCTCATACATGTCTAATAATGTATTGTATTTATATGTTTCGTAACCCCAATATGTAATAAATTTCTTTTTAAATTCAACAATTTTTTCTAAGTACGGGCGGAACATTTCGAAATCAGATTTTTCACGAGCTTCTTCCCACACACTCTCTGCTTTCGCTTCTAATTTCACATACGCTTCATATTCCGCTTGTGGAATTTTCTTATTTCTATCATATTCTTTCCGACACTCTTCAACCATTTTCTTCGTCGTTTCAGAAAGTTTATCTTCACGTATTAAAGCTTCAAGCTCTGTTAAATAGTTCCCCATCTCATCTGAAGTCGACATAGCAAACACTTCGGATGAAAGCATACCAATTACTTCTGAACGTTGATCAACACCTTTTTTAGGCGCCCCTGTTCTTAAGTCCCAAAACATTAAACTTAATGCTTCTCCGTAATTTTGTATCTTCTTCACATATGTTAAAAATTGTTTTTCTACTTCATATGTAGCTACTGTCATTGTATAAAAACCTCCTTTTTCTACCTCAAACTTAATTCGACATGAAAATCTAATTTCCTTTTATAATAGAAAAAAAGCTTGGCAAGCGCCAAGCTTTCTCCTTATAATTCTTTACCTTCTACTGGTAGTACGTTTTTCACCGCTTCTATCACTTTCTCATCTTCTGTATCAGATAAGAAGATTGATATAGCACCTTTATCGTCGCTCGTACGAATTAAACGGCCAATCCCTTGACGAAGACGTAAAATCATATACGGTACATCTACATCCCAGAATGGATCATTTACATGTTTACGCTTCGCCTCAAACACAGGATCGTTTGGAGGGAATGGTAATGACCAAATGATAACATGTGATAATGATGAACCAGGAATATCTAAACCTTCCCATAAATGAACGGCACAAAGTACAGTCTCTTCTTCATTTTGGAAACGAGAAACGAGCTGACTAATTTCTTGATCCCCTTCATATAAGAACGGAACTGACATTTGTTCTTTACTTACATATTCTTTAAACGCTGCAAGTTCTTGCGTTGTACGGAATAATACAAGTGTACGTCCGTTTGTTTTCTGTATATTTTCAAGTGTATATTGACACTTTCTTTCCCACTCATTTTCTTTCGTATGCGATAGTAAGTTTACTGCCATTTGCTCTTCATAATCAAATGGTGAGGCAACTGAGAATGATAAGTAATCTTTTACCCCTAGGCTATTTGCTGTAAATGCGAATGAATCGTTATTAGATAATGTAGCAGATGAGAAGATATACGGGATTTTCTTCGAGAATACTTTCTCTTGTAATACTTCTTCAACTGCACGTGGCATAATTACTAACGTGAAGGCTCCATCACCTTCTTCACCCCATGTAATTACATTTTTCTCATGCATGAATAGACGAAGTGAATGTTCTAATACATCTAAATGTTCATCAACGATATTTAAATCATACGTATTTACTGTATGCATTTCACTTTCAAATACTAACGCATCACCGACTTCACCAATTTTCGCATAAAGTCGTTTTGCTTCAGCTGTTACTTTTTCTGTCACAGTAATTTCTAAACGATCAGAACCGGCAATTTCTTTTTTGTTTTCTTGTAACACATCAAAGAATCGCTCTGTTTGCCAAATTGTTTCTTCTACTAAATGTGCAAACTCCTCACGAATATCGTTTTGTAGCAATCTCGTTAGTAGTTGCTCCATCATCGTTTGCTTTAAACGATATGTTAAAGCTTTTTGAGCTGCATATTCTACAAGATGTCCTTCATCGAATACAACACAACTACTTTCTGGTAATAATGGAATTTGTCCTTCACGCTTTCGAGCATCGTACGTCCAAATATGATCCATATAAAAATCTTGAGAACAAATAATTAAATCTGCTGCTTTACGATAATGTTCACGAGAAAGAGTTTGACCGCAACGATGACGAGAATCACAAGTGAAGCAATCTTGGAAGTAATCCCAATTTACTTTTGACCATTCTTCGTCATTTAATAGTGGAAATTCTTTTCGGTCACCATAGTGAGTAAAGTTTTGCATCGTACCATGATCAAATACGAATTGTGGTAATTCATAATATACGTCTTCAATTACTTCTGGAGCTCGTCCACTCATAACATCTTCAAGTTTACGTAAGCATAAATAATTATCCATTGATTTTGCAAGCCTTACATCTACAGATAGCCCTAATGCTTCAGATAACTTAGCAATGTCCCCTTCTTCTTTCACAAGCTGCTCAATTAACGTTTCATCTGCACAAGCAATTATAGCTGGTTTTCCAGTATAACGCGCATAGCAAATTGCATATAGAAGATATACAATAGTTTTCCCTGTTCCTACACCCGCTTCTGCGAACATAACTTTCTTTTCTTGGAAAGCACGCTCTAATTGAAACGCCATAAAAATTTGTTCATCACGCTCTTCAAAACCTTTTTCCGGAAGGATGTCGTAAAACACATCTCCAATCCACTCATTCAACTTATCATAAAAATTGTCTTGTTTTCCTACTTCAAATGGTAATCTCTTCTCAGTAAACATCCTTAGCCTCCAACCAAAAAGTTTTTCTATAAAAAGATATAGTAACCGCTACTCATATGTGTGCAGCTACTTTCCCCTGTTGCCATAGATATAAATACACGAAAAAAAATTTTCCTTTCGAAAAAGGAAAATTTTCTTCTATATTAATGACTTTAAATACCTTTTATCAATCGCTGTTTCATGTGAAAGAGCTGACAAATATTCTTCT
This sequence comes from Bacillus sp. JAS24-2, assembly GCF_008274905.1. Classification (NCBI taxonomy): domain Bacteria; kingdom Bacillati; phylum Bacillota; class Bacilli; order Caryophanales; family Bacillaceae; genus Bacillus; species Bacillus sp. JAS24-2. The sequence continues at coordinate 1,473,954 of NZ_CP031068.1, read as the reverse complement.
TGTGCTTTTTGTATTTCATCTACAATCGCATCTTGACTATCCACTTCTTTTCCGAGCTCATCATACGTACGGTGAATAGCTTTTTGAATCATTGATAATTGGAAATTATCCATATCACTTCCTCCTTTACGCATTACATAATAGCCAGTATATGCGCGCTGGAGGAGTTTTATACTATGAATTACGCGGTGGACGTTTTCCGAAGTATTGGTAGTAATCTGTACGGATAAACCCGTTAAACAGTTTACGTTTCTTCGATGCATCTTTTCCATAGCACTTCTCAAATGCTTCGTAACTTGTTAATACATACGCTGACCATGTATCTAATGGGCGGAATACTTGTCCCATTTCTTTGTACAATTGTTCAACAAGTGCTTTTTCACTTAAACGTTCTCCGTATGGAGGATTCGTTACAACGTAGCCATAATCCTCTTTTGTTGTGAAATCTTTTACTTGCATTTGTTTAAATGTAATTAAATCGCCCAAGCCTACTTCTTCTGCATTATCTTGAGCAACTCGAATCATACGATGATCAATATCGGATCCAATGATTTGTAATCGTTGATCATAGTTCGCTAAATCTTCAGCTTCTTGACGAGCTTCACGCCAGTTTTGTTTACCTACCCAGCCCCACTCGTCAGATGCGAAACCACGGTTAAATCCTGGTGCAATGTTTTGTCCAATTAATGCTGCTTCAATCGGAATTGTACCTGATCCACAGAATGGATCAACAAATGGACGATCCGGCTTCCAGTTTGTTAATTTAATTAAAGACGCAGCTAATGTTTCTTTTAACGGAGCTTCCCCTTGATCCATACGGTATCCACGTTTATGAAGTCCAACACCGCTCGCATCAATTGTTAATGTCGCAATATCCTTTAGCATTGCAATCTCGATACGGAATAACGGGCCATCTTCTTCAAACCAAGTTGTACGTTTATATGTTGTTTTTAATTTTTCAACGACAGCTTTTTTAACGATACGTTGGCAATCCGAAACACTGAATAATTCAGATTTTAAAGATTTTCCGATAACAGGGAATTCACCATTCTCTGGAATATAATCTCCCCAGTTTAATGCTTTCGTTTTTTCAAATAGCTCATCAAATGTTGTTGCTTTAAATTCGCCAACTTTAATTTTTACACGGTCCGCAGTACGTAACCATAAATTCGTACGACAAATCGCCTTTTCATCTGCTTCAAATGTTACTTTGCTGTTTTCTACTTGACATTCATAACCAAGATCGCGAACTTCTCGGGCAACTAACGCTTCAATACCCATTGCCGCTGTTGCAATTAAAGTAACTTTTCCCATTTGCATTCACCTCTTATGTATATTCAAACAATAATTAATAGCAATTGGTCCTATTAATCATTACATTTTACGAAAAATTTTCTCATTAACCATTTTAACTCATACTTTATAACTTCATACAAATAAAAAGCCCTCCTCTAACAAAGGAGAGCTGAGTTATTTCATAGTTGGTTCATAACGTTCTGTAAGCCATGTTCTGTTCCTTTGTACTACAAACGGCCCACGCCTCGTACTCCGGTGGCAATCATCTATCTACAGGTTATAAAACCTGTCCTTTCCCGTCGTTCATTTCCTTGGAAAAGATTCCCCTACCATTATTTGGGTTTCTCGCTCGTGGGGTTTACCTCGTTCCACTCCTATCATTTCTTCAAGGACTTCGTCACTGTGGCACTTTAAAGGTAGTCAAACCATATCCGAAAGGACTTAGGTTTTTTCCCTGCCGTTAAACCAGCCTTACAGCCAGAATACCCTAGCTTATGAATTGGCTAGGCACGAACACTACAGCCATCTCAGGCCGTGCGAGCATGGACTTTCCTCTACAACGTTGGCGTTGCAGCGATTACCCAAACGTTATGACATCCATTAGTATAGTGGAAACAAAAAGATTTTGCAACGTTTTTTTCTATGTAAAATGCTTAAACCTTTTCCCACCTTACATCATTCGTATAACTTACTTCCAAATACAGCTTTTTCTAAGTTAGATAAGCGTTTTAAAATATCCGTATTCGTGTTGTTATAAACTGGTTGTGCAACTGGTGTTTGTACAGGTTGTTGTGGAACTTGCGTTACTGCTAGTTTTTGTTCCTCTAATTCACGCTTTAAACGAGCATTTTGTTGCTTTAATTGCTCAAACTCTTTGTGGAAAGCTTCATAGTCTTTAATGATCATATCAAGAAACTTGTCTACTTCTTCTTGCTGATAACCTCTCATACCTGTTTTAAATTCTTTTTCTAAAATATCTTTCGCTGTTAATTTAATTTTATCCGAAATCATTTTCTTCACCTCAAATTTTTACCAAAACTTTCATTAACTAAATTTTTTCAGAAACAATGCTTTTTGTCAATCATATATACGAGTACTATATTACATATTACTCTGCATTATTCCACTGTTCCTCTTCTATTATATCTTGTAAATCAGAAAAAAGAATGAAATAACTGTGATAATTTTCTATTTCCCCTTTTTTCTTTGCTGATTCTACAATATATTTGGGACTTCCTGGTTTTTCTTCATCGTATACCGCTAAAAGCGCATCACTTTTTTCAATAAAAAATTGATTTTTTAATTTAAATTGCTCTGGGCTTTCATACTTCCGTTTCGTGATACTATCAACATGGTCTGCTTGAGAAAGAATAAATTCGTAATATTCACGATTATCTTCTTTCCAATTTTCTTCTTGTTCTAAAAACGGAGTGAATACCGCTAATTTTAAATCAGGATATTCTACTTGCATTTCAAAAACAACTTCAGCAGCCCATAATTCTACACCTAATTGGCCACTTATTATAACCCACTCTAAACCATCTTCTACAAAATTGGTTAATTTACGGTGTAATGCTTTCTTTATACACTCCACTCCTGGATGATCATTTTTAAATATTCCAAGTTCAAATGGCTTATATCCTGTTACTGCAATAACTTTCATATCAACACTCCAATTACAAAAAAAGAACTAGCATTTCGCTAGTTCTAACATATCATTTACTTTTTAAACATTCCACCAACGTTTGGTCCGATATTTGGACCGAATGGTGATACGTTTGGTCCAAACGGAGATACATTTGGTCCTGGACCAAATGGTGATACGTGATGTCCATGATGTCCATGATGTCCATGATGTCCATGACCACACGGTCCACATCCGCCACCGAATCCTGGGTCGATTGGGTCCACAACATTTACATTTGAATTTGTTTGTGGGAAGAAGTTTTGGTTTTTAATTTGTTGATGATGTACATGTGTTGTATGTGTTGGGAAAATGTGTGGCACCACCGTTGTTGAAAAAGAGTGTGTTACGCATTGTTTCGTCGGATGAATGACAGGAGCAGTCGTACAAATAGGTCCTGTAGGCTTATGCCCTCCAAAGCAAGGATGACAATGATGCATAGTTTTTTCTCTCCTCTCTCGTTAAAAAAATCTGATTACACTTTACAGTATGAGAAAAGAGAGAAAGCCGTTTGTTATATATACCCATTTATTACAAGGAAATTTGTCTAGTCCTTTATTTCATTTACATTGTTTTTATAGACAATCCTTCAACATCACTTACCAAAAAAGCCTCCAACTTGCTTTACAATACCTGTCACTTGATTCATCGCATTCATCATTTGTCCAGCTGTATTCATCATTTTATTTACATCATAGTTACCATCTGATGTTTTAAATTGAGAAACAAAACTAGAAAACTGGCTTGGCTGTTGTTGCTTTTGCTTACCCTGCGTCGGGTACGGTTGTTTTGGTGGATAAAACATCGCTTGTTGATTAGCATACGGCGATGGTGGTGGCATATAATATTGCGAATTCATATAAGGCTGCTGCTGTGGTTGATTCATGTATGGTTGCTGAGCTTGTGATTGTTGAGCTTGATTCACATAAGGTTGCTGCTGTTGTGGTTGTTGAGCTTGATTCATAAAGGACACTTCAAACGGTTGATAATAATTTTGATTTCCATAATAAGGCTCGAAAGGATACATATTATACCGTAAATATGTATCCGTATTATATTGGTACATATTTTGCTGTGCATATGGATTCGATTGCTGATATACGTTAGGTTGTTGAAACATGCATTCTCTCCTCCTTCACATAAGTTTCTACATATATAATATGTACCTATAAAATAATATGTGTGATGGAATATATGTCTATTTTTGTCGGAAGTTTAAATTTTTAAAAAATTAAAAAAGAAAACCCTTCCATGCTATGATAATTAAGAAGAAGATTCTCATGGGGGAGGAATCAACATGGTATTAGGGGATTTAAAACAAGCGTTTTCTCAAAAAAAGGGGTATTGCACAGAGAATGCAAATGAATTATTAGACTTTGCGAGACATTGGTATCTCGAAGGAAAAATATGCATATCAGATTATCGAACATTAATAAAAGAATTAGAAATAAACGGCGCAACAAAACCTACAACAATGACAGAAGCATAAAAATAACAAGAGGGCTCTCCCTCTTGTTATTTACATTGCTCAACTATATTTTGCAAAGTATACGAAATGGCTTGGTGTGTTTCAAAGAATCGTTTACCTTTACCTTTATTTACAAAGCATTGCAACACATTCGTTTGTAAATTATCGTATACTTGATCAATTTGCTGTACATGTATATACTTTGGCTTTTCTTCTTTAATCCACGTATAAGCTAGTTCTTTCCACTTCTTTAATTCCTCATCTACCATATCTACAAACGGTTTCATATCCTTATAAAAGTCGTATTCAGTTAGTTCTCTTTTTTTTACATTCGCTTCATTATTATACTGCATGAGTTTTTCTGAAGACTGTATTAATGCTTCATTCTTCATTTCTTTCCCACCTTATTATGCACTCACTACGACGGTTTGAAATGTCTTCACCCAATTCCCTTTTTCTTCGTGATGCACTAATTTATTTTCCATATGTTCAATATGCATTTCTGTTATTTCTATCTTATTACATATTTTTTCACTCGCATCCTTTAATGCATGATTCATTCTAATCCCTATATTCATTTCCAGCAAATCGAGAGAACTTAACATTTGATCCATTTTTTTCATTACATCTTCCTTCTGAACCATCGCCATATACAAAACGCCTCCTTCTTTGCTTTTCCTTTGTCATGTAATTTCGCCGAATGATTCACCACTCCTGCCCACATGACAAAACTAGTTGTTATTCGTCAAAGAAATCATTTCGTATGTCATTTATAGAAATGGTAACAATACAAAAAGGAGGTGTATTACAATGGCAAAGAACAAAAATGAAAAAAAGAAAAACCAAAACAAACAACAAAATAAACCCGAGACTGGCAATCCAAAGCTAGATGGTCCAAACTTCCCTGCTACATAAAGCGAGACTTTATTACGAACATTTAAATTTCAAATCATCCTTAATCTCCTACTAGCATTACGTTTTGAAATTAAAGTTGTAGCACGCATAGCAGGATTTTTTCAAATTAAGAAGTCCCGTCTTCAAAATGGAAGACGGGACTTCTTTTTTATTATATCATGAACTCATCGATCCTTTTAGCAAAACGGTTTACGATAGATAGCCTATAGATTTGTTCTCTCTTTCTTCTATACCATTCTGTTATATTAACTTCCCCTTTAGGTTCTTCAAGTACAAATAACACATTCATTTTCATATTTGCACAAAACCAATCTCTCATTTTTATTTCTTCATGTAAAATAACAGGATAAATATCTCTAAGTGTTGGCGTATAAGACTTTCGAGTTTCCTTTGCGTAAACTTCATAATCTTCTCTAGACCCAGTATGTGTAGTTTGCAGTGCAAACTTATAAAACGAACCATTATAAATTGGATGAAACAATAACCATGCTAATTTTTTTCCTAGTTCTATACGCTTTTGTAACGTTTCAAATTGATAAACCGAAAACCCATACATTCTCCCTTCAATTGTTGGGAAGATAACTGCACTAATATGAAGTCTTTCTTGTACTTTAAAAAGTGCAGTATGGAATACATGTTTTTTAAAATATGTGTTCTCAATGACTGGTTTTTGAATTTTATTTTGTTCATTTATAATAAGCGCTGTCATAAGTCTATTCATATCTCTTCTTTCCCAGAAAAGTAACCATTCTTTTTCCATAAAAATTGATACATTGAAGTATTGCAACAAATGAAAGAGAGGTGCATGTCTCTTCTTACTTTCCTCATACAATAATAGCTGAGGAAATGCATCTAAAAAAATAATCCAATTAGCCTGTTCGTACAGAAGAAATAAATGTTTTTTTACCGTTCTAGGTAAAACAGTAGCATAATATCTCCCTTCTAAATCAGTCATATTCCAGCCCGCATTTCTCGAAACCATACTCGCTAAAAAGGCCCACCTGATTTCACTATTTCTTAAATAATATTCTTGATAAGATTGTGTCCGAGAAATATTGTCCACATTAGCTATTTCTGTTTTCTTTTTAATATTGTGAATGATTGCTTTTTCTTCCTCTATACAAAAATTTTTTTCTCGATTTTGTTTAATTTTCATATAATCATTCCATGTAAACATAAATAAGTCATCATACCTTTCATCAAAAAGGTCACATCTTTTTTCATTTTTTGATATAATCACCTTTGTAAGTAATTCTTAGCAAGTTGGGGGTGGACACACTATGACCATTCGTTACCCAAATGGAAAAAGGTATAATCAAGCTTCACAACCTCAAAAAACACCTATAAAAACACATACTTATAGTAATAGAGGTATGTCCCTTGAAGAGGAATTGAATGAAACAAATCAATATTACTTAACCCATAATATTGCATGTGTACATAAAAAGCCTACACCTCTTCAAATTGTAAAAGTAGATTACCCCGCTCGAAGTGCTGCAGTGGTAAAAGAAGCGTATTTTAAACAACCTTCTACAACAGATTACAACGGTGTATACAAAGGGAAATACATCGATTTTGAAGCAAAGGAAACCAAAAATAAAACTAGTTTCCCACTTCAAAACTTCCACCTTCATCAAATTGAACATATGAAGCAAGTGGTTGCTCATAATGGAATTGCATTTGTTATTATTAAATTTACACTTTTTGATGAATTTTATTTACTAGATGCAAAACATATTATTGCATTTTGGAATCGTCAAAATACTGGTGGACGCAAGTCGATTACGAAAGAAGAAATAGAAGAGCATGGATCCTTATTATCATGCGGTTATCACCCTCGGATTGACTATATCCGTGTACTAGACATGGTTTATTTTTCGTGATAGAGTCATCACTAAGGCTCTTTTTTCGACTTTTGGGGGAGAGAATGAAAGGTAGGAGAAAGTATAATGTCAGATAATTATCGTTCTCGTACAGAACGAAATCATGTGAAAAATCAAGAGAAAAAAACACATAAAGAAGAAAAACCAAAGAAAAAAGGCTCCTTTTTCAAGAAATTCCTTATAGGTTGTCTACTTCTTGGTATCGTTGGTCTTGTAGCCGGCGTTTCCGCTTTCTTTGTTATGGTAAAGGACGCTCCAAAATTAGACAAATCCAAACTTGTTAATCCTTTATCAACAAAGTTTCTCGATAAAAACGGAAATTTCTTCTATGAATACGGTGCTGAAAAACGAACACATGTTACTTATGATCAAATTCCAAAAGTAGTTGAAAATGCATTTCTTGCAACTGAGGATTCGCGTTTCTATGATCATAATGGAATTGATTTTAAACGAACTACAAAAGCAGTTATGGAAAATGTCACTGGTGGTTTCGGTTCCCAAGGTGGTAGTACGATTACACAGCAAGTCGTTAAAAACTACTTTCTAACGATGGACAAAACTGCTAAAAGAAAAGTGCAAGAATGGTACTTATCTTACAAATTAGAGCAACAATACTCTAAACATGAGATTTTAGAAATGTACTTAAATAAGATTAATTTAGGTAACCGTTCATACGGTATTGCGACAGCAGCGCAAAAATATTATGGTAAAGATTTAAAAGACTTGCAATTACATGAAGCTGCTATGCTCGCTGGTTTACCCCAAGGTCCAAACATTTATGATCCAACAAAAAAGGAAAATGTTGAACGAGCAACAAATCGTCGTAATGTCGTATTATCATTAATGAATCGACATGGTTATATAACAAAAGAAGAAATGAATAACGCCGTTAAGATTCCAGTAACTGAGGGCCTTCAACCGTCTTCAGAAGTAACTGAGATGAAGTATCAAGCATTTTTAGATGCGGTTGTAAAAGAAGTTGAAAAAGAATATCCTGATGTAAATATCGGTTCAGATGGTTTAACGATTCATACAACACTTGATCAAGATGCTCAAGATTACGCCGACAAAATTATGGATGGCAATCTTATTAAGTATCCGGACGATCAATTCCAAGGGTCATTCGTATTTATGGATACACAGTCTGGAGAAGTTCGAGCAATTGGTGCTGGACGTAAAGAAAGTAAGTCTACTTTCAAAGGTCATAATATGGCAACTGATTTAAAACGCCAAGTTGGTTCAACAATGAAACCAATTTTCGACTACGGTCCGGCAATTGAAAATTTACAATGGTCTACATACCATCAATTAAACGACTCAGAGTATACGTATTCCAATGGTAAGAAAATACAAAATGCAACAAAGAGTTACAAAGGTGACGTTTCACTACGTGAAGCTTTGAAAAAGTCATTAAACATTCCAGCTTTAAAGACAGCACAAACAGTTGGTCTTAATAAGTCAAAAGAATTTGCTGAAGGTTTAGGCATGACCTTTAAAGAAGGAAAAGTCTACGAATCAACAGCAATCGGTAGTAACGATAGTTCTCCATTAGAAGTAGCAGGTGCATATGCAACCTTTGGTAATAGTGGTAACTATAATAAACCACACTTCGTAAAAGAAGTAACCTTCCCGGACGGGAAAAAGAAAAGCTTTAAACCGAAAGAACATCGCGCAATGCAAGACTATACAGCTTATATGGTTACTGACGTTCTTCGTGACGTAGTAAAACCTGGTTCTGGTGGTACAGGTCCAACAGCATACGTTTCAGGTGTTGACGTAGCAGGTAAAACAGGAACACAAAACTTTGATGAATCAGTTCTTCAAAAATATGACATCCCAGCTGATGCAAACAGAGATAGCTGGTTTGCTGGATATACGCCACAATACACAATGGCTGTTTGGACCGGTTACGAAAAAGATGGTCCAAAAAATTATGTTAGCGATCGCTCCACTAGAATTGCACAGCAAATGTTCCAAGTAATGATGAGCAAATTCGCTACAGATAAATCACGCTTTGAACGTCCTTCTTCTGTACAAGAAATAAACGGAGAGTTATACGTAAAAGGTGCGAAAAAAGATGCAATTAAACAAATTAAAGTAGATGCCCCTAGTGGTCTGAATGTCACTTTTGATGGCGCTAGCACAGTTACACTAAACTGGTCTGGACCAGCAGAAGTTGATGCATATGCAGCCAGCTATAAAGCAACTGACGGTTCAAGTGGTAGCCTATCAATAAGTGGTACGACAGCTACTCTTGGTGGTATTAAACCAGGTGTTACTTACAGCTTCTCTGTAGTAGCGAAAAAAGGTACTGGCACAAGCCCAGCAGTTGGTGCATCCTTCACTGCGCCTGGCGGAACTCCAGATGCAAAAAAAGCTGAAGAAGAGGCTAAGAAAAAGGCCGATGAAGAAGCTAAGAAAAAAGCTGATGAGGAAGCCCAGAAAAAGGCTAATGAAGATAAAGTAAAACAAGACGAAGCTAAGAAAAAGGCTGAAGAAGAGGCTAAGAAACAACAAGAACAGCAACAGCAAGAACAACAACGTAAACAGCAAGAAGAAGCTCAAAAGAAAGCTGATGAGGAAGCTAGAAGGAAAGCTGAAGAAGAAGCTAAGAAAAAAGCTGAAGAAGAAGCTAAGAAGAAAGCTGAAGAAGAGGCCAAGAAAAAAGCTGAAGAAGAGGCTAAGAAACAACAAGAACAGCAACACCAAAATCCCGGAGGAGATACACCTCACGCAGACGGTGCTGTTGTTACAACAGAGTCCTAATATACAAAAAAAGAAGTCCGTTTCTCTTAACGAGAAGCGGACTTCTTTTTTGTTATCATTTTCTTTACATACAGCTTTTCTATTTCGATATACAACTGCGCTAATTGAATATAAGAATGATAATTACTCGGTTTCTTTATAATGAATGAATATCTTTCCATAAAATTAACAGGTTGCACTTTTAATTTATTCGTATTTATTTGCATTTCATTCAAACTATGAACAGGTTGTTCATTTAGCCAATAGACAACCGATAACAAGTGAGCTGAAAAAAGAATCATTGATCCCTCAGCCTCTTGCTTATTTCTATTTCGAAACAGTATAGCAATGTCTTCATGCTTATTTTTCCATACATTCAACATCACTGGAATGCTGTTTTCAATTTCCTTCCATGGCTCATACTGTCTTTCAATATCAAATATAAAGTAAGTATTTTGTATTATCTCTTCAAAAGAATTGTCTGTATGATACTTAATTAAATTTACACTTTCTTTAAAAAATGGTAAACAGTGAAATTCTTTCGGTATTTCTATAACTCGTTCCATCCTTTATTTCACCTTCATTCGCTTCTTTCCTTCACGACATACTTCTAACAGTCTGCATTCCTCACATTGCGGTCGTTGTGCTTTACAATGATAACGTCCAAAGAAAATCATACGATGATGTGTAACTCCCCACTCATCCATTGGTACTTTCTTCATTAATGTTTTTTCTACTTCTAACACAGAGTCTTTCCATCTACACATAGCTAATCGTTTACTCACTCGCTCCACATGTGTATCAACAGCAATTGCCGGAATTCCAAACGCTACGGAAACTACAACATTCGCTGTTTTCCTTCCTACACCTGGTAATTTCGTAAGTTCATCTCGATCGTTCGGTACTTCTCCATTATAGTCATCTAATAACATTCGGCATAATTTTTGAATGTTTTTTGCTTTATTTCTATACAATCCGATAGAGCGTATATCTTGTTGTAATTCTTCTAGAGAAACACTTAAATAATCTTCTGGTGTTTTATATTTTTGAAATAAATTTCTTGTCACTTTATTTACAAGTACATCCGTACATTGTGCAGATAACGCCACCGCGATTACAAGTTCAAATGGATTATCATGAACCAATTCACAATGTGCTTCTGGATACATATCCGCCATTGTGTCTAAACAATAACGGATTTGCGTTTTGTTAAGCATATTTTTCCTCCTATATTACTGCTCCAACCAATTATAAAAAGGCACTTTTCCAGTAAATTTCGTCTCTTGTTTTGTCATTTGTTGTGCCCTTTGTTGATTCGCTCTAAATTTTTGACCTTGATTTTGAGCCTGATCTACCGTTTTAATTCCATTCTTTTTCCACTCAAATAAAATACGATCAATATATCGGAAATTTAGTTTTCCACTCATTACAGCTTCTCTAAGAGCCGCTTGAATTAAATTTGGATGATGTTGATCTTGGTCCTCCCACATCCCTAACGTTTCACATTCGAACGGCGAAAGTGGTCTTCCAAATTCTTTTTCAAATACTGTATATAAATTTACTTGTAGCTGTTTTTTTTCTTTTTGCTCTTCCTCTATTGATTCATCCATTAAGAAATGTAATATTTTTTCCCATAACGGTTGTAAAGAATAACTTTCGCACATCATCGCTTCTGATCTTTGTCCACCTTCTAGTGATAAAAAACCTTTTTGAATCAACGTCTGAATTACTTCCATACATTTCATTTCCGTTATCGTCATCCGTTCAGAAATCTCTGAAGGAGTCGGAAACGAATTACCTGATTCTAAAAATGTGTGTACATGAAGTACAACCATAAATTCCGTCTCATTTAAACCTAATTTTTTATAATGCATCATAAGCAATTTTGGAATTGCAATGCTTCCCTGCTCAAACCACTGTAACATCATTTTCTTTTTCATCACCAAACACCTCGCTCTCTAGTATAACACACCTTTAGCTATTTCTTTTTGCCACAATCCGTCAAAAAAACCTCCCCATTAATAGGGAGGTTTTTTATATTACATGAATGAAATATAAAATTAAGCTTGCACTTTACTTTTCATAAATGTATGGATGCGCTCTAATGCTTTCTCTACTTGTTCAAGAGATGTCGCATATGATAAACGAACATTATTTGGAGCACCAAATCCTGTACCTGGTACAAGAGCCACTTTTTCCTCTTCTAATAGAGCTTTTGCCCAATCATCAACTGTTGCATATCCTGATAAAGCTACAGCTTCTTTTACGTTAGGGAATAAGTAAAATGCCCCTTGCGGTTTAATACAAGTAAAGCCAGGGATTTGAATTAATTTATCATAAATGATGTTTAATCTCTCTTCAAAGGCTTGACGCATTGTTTCCACAGGTTCTTGTGAGCCTGCATATGCCGCAATTGCGCCGTATTGAGCGATTGAAGTAGGGTTTGACGTACTATGACTCGCTAAATTCGTCATTGCTTTAATAAGCTGCTTATTTCCTGCAGCATATCCAATACGCCATCCTGTCATAGAATGAGATTTAGATACACCATTAATAATAAGTGTTTGTTCTTTTAATGCATTAGAAAGCTGGGCAATTGAAGTATATTCTACGCCACCATAAATTAATTTTTCATAAATTTCATCAGAAACGATTAAAATATCATGTTCTAAACATACTTCTCCAAGCTGTTGTAATTCTTCTTTGCTATAAATCATTCCTGTTGGATTGCTCGGTGAATTAATAATAACTGCTTTCGTTTTCTCTGTAATTGCCTCACGCAGCTGCTTTGCTGTAATTTTGTACTCATTGTCTTCTAAACCTTCTACATAAACCGGCTTACCGCCAGCAAGCTTTACTTGCTCTGGATAGCTTACCCAGTAAGGAGTTGGGATGATAACTTCATCTCCCTCATCAAGTAATACTTGGAATAATGTATATAATGCATGCTTTGCACCATTACATACAATAATTTCAGATGGATCATACGCAATACCTTGATCGCGAGTAAATTTCTTCACAATTTCTTGTTTTAACGATTGTAATCCACCTGTTGGTGTATACTTCGTATGCCCTTCTAACATCGCTTTATGTGCAGCATCCATAATATGCTCTGGTGTATTAAAGTCAGGTTCCCCTGCCCCTAATCCAATTACATCATGACCCTCTGCTTTTAATGCTTGTGCCTTTGCTGTAATTTCTAAAGTTGAAGACGGTGTTAAAGCAGCTACTCGCTTTGCTAATTTCATTTGTAGTTCCCCCTACATCTATTTTTCAATGCTATATCGTCTTAAAAATTTTCCATCTTTAAATTCAAGATAGTAATAACTATAACGATTGTCATCATCAATATATGTAACTTCCCATAGTGGTACATCATTTTCAAAGCCTAATTTCACTTTCATAATCTCTTTCGGCTTACTTTTTGATTCCTTACTTTCATTGCCGACTTGCTCTATTGTTCTTTGTATAGCCTCTTTTTCAGAAATACCTTCGCTCTTTTTCCTTACTACAGTATCCCCTTTTTTCTCAGGCACCCAAACGATAAGTTGTTCTCCCTTTTCATCTGTACCTTGCACGACTATATATGCAGATTTTCCGTTGTAATAATCAACAGATTTCACCTTTGTAAGCTTTGCTTTTTCTTTAGCAATTTCTACAAATTTCGACTCTTTTGGAATTTTCTTTCCCATCGCTTTATTATAAACATACGCCCCATATATTCCGCTAGCAACGATAACAATAATGATTGCAAAGATCCACTTTTTCATTGTATCACTACGTTCTGTAAATCGTAAATACAGCTGTTTCTTTATCTTTTTCGTCTAATGCTAGTCCGAACATGAGGTCCTGCTCTTTTAACGTACGATTTAAACTATCAACAATTTTATACAAATCCGACGAATATTTAATACGCGTCGTTGATAGTACTTCGATTTTCTTATCCATGAAAAAACTCCTCCGTTACACAAAAATTTCTAATTATAGAAGAACGCAATGCGGTTACAATAAGAGTACATTCTTTACAACCCCTGCTTCATCACCCATCTATTATAGCAGGACATGTACAGCAAAAAAAGGTTTCAAGTCGAAAACCAACACATTTTGTATACAAGAAGTAAGAAAAATAAAATTCCTCCTACCCACATTTTTTACGCCTGAAGTTTATAAGTACTTCAGGCGTATTTTTCTTCCATTTTTATTCATTTAATGGTTCTTCTAATTGTACTAACAATTCTTCTAATGGTCCTTCATAAAGAGGTACGTTAGGAATCGATTGTAGAAATCGTTTTCCATAGGAAGAACTCGTCAAACGACGATCTAACACTACTACCGTTCCTGTATCTGTATTCGTTCGAATTAAGCGGCCGAATCCTTGTTTGAAACGTAATATTGCTTGTGGGAGCGCTAATTTAGCGAATACATCTTCACCTTGATTTTTTAGCCACTCACCTTTCGCTTCCATCATCGGCTGATGAGGAGGTGTAAATGGTAGACGGACTATAACAAGACAACTTAAGGCATCTCCAGGAATATCTATTCCTTCCCAGAAACTGCTCGTCCCTAATAAAATTGATTTGTCGAACTCTTGAAACTTTCGAATTAAGCGGCTTCGACTTCTATTATTCACACTTTGGGTGAGTAATAAATAACCCTCTAATTCATCATTATTTTTTAAATTCGCATACGCTTCTTTTAACATTTCATACGAAGTGAATAAAACGAGCATTCTGCCTTTTGTGGCTTTTGCTATCTTTGCAATATGTTCCGATACAGATTCAATATATCGCTCATTACTTACTTGCTTAATAAAAGGTACATCCGTTGAAACCATTAATTTCATCTGTTCATCATAACGAAATGGTGACGGAACCTTTAAAGTATTTGGAGCGAAATCATGTAAACCAAGTTCCTCTTTTATATAATCAAACGTATCGTTAACTGTTAGTGTTGCGGATGTAAAAATAACACTCTTTTTTTCTGTTAAAAATTCATCAGCAAATCTTTCACCAATATGGACAGGCTGTGCGTATAGAACTGTTGAATGAATCGTCCCTTTCGTTTCAGTCTCCATCCAAGTTACATACGAATTCTTTTCTAATACGAGTAACTGTAATGATTCTGCCATCTTTCTCAGCAACTCAATTAAATGCATAAATTCACCTGTTACAACATGCATCTCCCATTCTAACTTACTTTGCAATATATCCACTTGCTTCTCAAGAGCAGTTACTACCCTTCTTAATTCATATATAAAACGATTTGTTAATTCGACGATACTATCCCACAACTTACCTTTTTCTAGATCTGCGTTATACCTATAGATGAGCGGCATATTATTCGTTCCTTGCTCTTGCTTTGTTTGTTTAAATATAAAAGTACGTAACATTTGGAAGAGTTCATCCGCATCAAACTTAAGTTCCTTCAAACTATAACTTATCATACGGAAAGTTGAACGAGATGCTTGCTCTGATTTTTTCATCATTTTATATACTTTGGAGAGTACATCTTCTGTTTCTAGCGTCCCAAGACGAGATATAACCAATTGAAAATACATACAAGAAAACTGTTCACCCAATGTTCTACTCGCAGCTTCTTCAATATGGTGAGCTTCATCAAAAATAATATGTTCGCATGAAGCAAACAACGGTTCTTCACTTGAAAAATCTTGAAATAATAACGCATGATTTGTAATAACGATATCTGCAAATAAAGCTTTATTCTTCGCTCGCTGATAAAAACAACGACTAAACCAATTACTTTGCATACCGCCTGGACTATACGCATCGCTACAAATACGATTCCAAAGTAACTTTCCGCCCTCAGGAATATTTAATTCGTCTCGATCACCTGTTTCAGTTTGCAATAGCCAAACTAAAATCTTCGCCTTCGTAAGTGCCATATCATAATTTTTTTCTTCCTCTTGCAAAGCATACTCAAATTTATGTAAGCATAAATAATGCTTTCTTCCTTTTAGAAGAGCTGCCTCAAATGAAAATGGCATTATTTTTTGTAATAACGGAATTTCTTTTTCTAATATTTGTTGTTGGAGTTGTACCGTTTGTGTACTTATAATGACAGGTTCTTCTTTTCTCTTTGCAAAATAAAGACTAGGAAGCAAATAAGCAAGAGTCTTTCCTGTTCCTGTACCCGCTTCAATTAGTGAAAAACGAGAATCTCTTAACGCCGTATATATCTCTTTCATCATCAGTTGTTGACTTTCTCTTCTTTCAAACTTTGGCATATGTGATTCCAATTTATCCATCGTTTTATTCAAGAAAGCATCAAACTTTGATGAACACGTTTCTCCAAGGTTTAAGGAATAGTTCCGCTTTTTCAGCGCAATATTTCGATGTATTTCATACTCCGCTATATCTTCTTTACCGTGCATTACTTTCTTTAAAATATTTTCAGAAAGCACATCAGCTATATCGCTTTGGAACACATCACTTAATTCATAAAGCGATTGCAACGTGACAAGTGGTAACTTTTCAATTTCATTTAAAAATTGTAAAAATAATTCCGCTGTTGCAAGAGCATCACTATCCGCACGATGTGGTTGATCGTGCTCTAGTTCATGCTTCTTAGCTAAATCACGTAATTTATAACTATCGGCTGTCGGCAAAAGAATTTGAGCCAATTCAACCGTGTCGATTTTCGGACAATGTATTTCTGTATATCCAGCTTGCCTTAATTCTTCATTTAAAAAATTCCAATCAAAGTGAACATTATGCGCAACGAAAGCCGCACCTTGTAATAGCTCAACAATCATCGGGGCTACATCTTGAAATAACGGGGCTTGTTTTACAAGACTTTCATCAATCCCTGTTAATTCTGTAATAAATGGTGGGATCTCTCTCTTTGGGTTAACAAAAGACGAAAAAATCTCCAATATCTCTCCATCTTCTACTACAACAGCTGCAATTTGGGTAATTTTATCCTTCCCATCTTTCCAGGAGTTCCCTGTCGTCTCTAAATCAACAACGACATAACGCTTACTCATATATGTAACACCTCAATTTCTTACCTTTCAAACAACAATAATTTATATAATGTTACTATACCACGTTTTATCTCATCTTAATGAAAAGATGCACAAAAAAGCTATCTCCGCAATGGAGATAGCCTTTCTACTTATAATATCGTACCCGCTTTTTCAGCACCTAACATTTCAATAATTTGATTATTATCGTCTAATACTGCAATTTTTGGTTCTTGTTTTTGAATCTCTTCTTCCGTAACTAGCCCATAACAAATAATAATTACTTTGTCCCCTGGTTGTACAAGCCTTGCCGCAGCACCGTTTAAACAAACAACACCACTACCGCGTTCCCCTTTAATAACGTATGTCTCTAAGCGAGCACCATTATTATTATTTACAATTTGGACTTTTTCGTTTTCTACAATATTTACTGCATCCATTAAGTCTTCATCAATTGTAATACTACCTACATAATTTAAATTTGCCTCCGTTACAGTTGCACGATGTAACTTTGCTCTCATCATTGTGCGAAACATAGATGCTCCCCCTTATTTAACTGTTAATGTTATATTGTCAATTAATCTTACATTTTCAAACTTAACTGCAATAGCTAAAATGATTCTTCCTTTGACTTTCTCTACCATTGTTAATGACGGATATGCATATAAATCTGCATAATCTACAGTGCCTTTCGTATGCGTCTCAATATACTCTTTCACAAGATTTGTAATGATTTCGGGATTACGTTCACCTGCCTCAATTCTTTCTTTCGCTATACATAGGCTGCGGTATAAATGAAGAGCTTCTTCACGTTCATCTTGTGATAGGTACACGTTACGAGAACTTTTCGCTAAACCATCTTCTTCCCTTACAATATCAACTGGTACGATTGTAACTGGAATATTGAAATCAGTTACAAACCCTTCAATTACTGCAACTTGTTGAGCATCTTTCATACCGAAATAAGCACGCTTTGGCAGCGTAATATTAAATAGTTTCATTAGTACAGTTGCAACACCAGCAAAATGACCAGGTCTTTGTTGACCGCATAATACGTCCGTGCGCTTCACAACTTCTACCGTTGTTGTTTGTTCTGCTGGATACATTTCTTCTACACTCGGATAAAATAAATAATCTACACCGTTTTCTTTTGCTACATTTTCATCTCTATCAATATCACGAGGATATCGATCTAAATCTTCATTTGGGCCAAATTGTAGTGGGTTTACAAATACACTTAAAACTACAGTTTCATTTTCTTCTCTTGCCTTACGTAATAAAGTAGCATGGCCTTCATGTAAATAACCCATTGTTGGAACAAAACCAATACTCTTTCCACTTGCACGAAGTTCGCTCGTAATTTGCTGCATCTCTTGCACTGTAGTTACGATTTTCATTATTGTTTTCCTCCATATAACGCTAAGCATTCTTCCTCTTTCATTGTGAACGAATGTTTTTCTTCAGGAAATTGCCTTGTCTTTACTTCAGTAACATATTGTGAAATCCCACGCACAATCTCCTCTTGAACAGACGTATATTGCTTCACAAATTTCGGAACACGATTTACGCCGTATGAGATAAGATCATGATAAACAAGCACTTGCCCATCTACTTTTTGTCCTGCTCCAATCCCAATTGTCGGTATTGTTAGTTGCTCTGAAATAAGTTCTGCTAACTGCATTGGTACACATTCTAACACAAGCGCTATTGCACCAGCTTCTTCACATTTCTTTGCATCTTCTATTAATTTTTTTGCACTCTCCGCATCTTTTCCTTGCACTTTATATCCACCCAACACTCCTACAGATTGAGGGGTTAAACCTAAATGCGCTACAACAGGAATTCCTGCGTTCGTCAAATATTGAATCGTCGATATAACTTCTCCAGCACCTTCTACCTTCAGTGCGTGTGCCCCGCTCTCTTGAACGATGCGGCGTGCATTCACCATCGTTTCTTGTAATGATACGTGATACGACATAAATGGCATATCAGTTACAATAAACGTCTCTTTCGCTCCGCGGCGTACAGCTTTCGTATGATGAATCATATCCTCTACTGTTACAGGTACTGTTGAATCGTATCCGAGTACAACCATTCCAAGAGAATCTCCAACTAGAATCATATCAACTTCAGCTTCTTCTGCTAATTTAGCAGATGGATAATCATACGCCGTTAGCATTGTAATCGGCTCACCTTGCTCTTTCATCTTCAAAAAATCTGTTTTTGTTTTCAAAAACTACTCCTCCTTTATGCAGGAGAGAGGAGATGGCCGAAATCATATAAAAAAACCCCTCTGGCCATAAAAGGGCAGAAGGGTTGTGTGTTAGTCGGCATTATTCATCCCTCTGTCCCAGTCCGTTATTGGATCAAGGCAGAATCCAAGTTATTATTTTTCGTATGACTTCGAATCATGGTGCAGTTCGCTCTGATACTGCCCACATTCGAACTAATTATAGCAAACTACAAAAAGGAATTACTACATTTTTTCGAAAAAATAATTTTTTATTCTTATTACGGTATATGAAATTTAACACGAGAGTATATATGCTATACAGTTTTTATGGATAATTCAATCCTGAAAAGATACATGTTTTTTCAACGCATGTTAAAAAAGTCCAAGTTAATTTTTTCTGTAATCAATTTAACTATATAGTATAACTCTTAAACTAATGATGCAGGTTAATTGAGGAAAGTACTTAACAAAGGAGAATTGCAGATGTCTATGAACAGGTGGTTATTTCGATTCAGCAGTTTGCTTGTAATGATTGTATGGTGGATGTCTTTAGGATCCTCCCAAGTATTTGCCTCAGTTCATGTCGTAACACAACCCACCGATTTAACGAAAGTGATTGAGGTTGAACTAAATGATGATTACTTTAATCCAAATGTCATCACGATTCCGCTTGAAGGATCAACAACATTACTATTGAAAAATAAAGGTAAAAACGAGCACACCTTTACAGTGAAAAAACTCGGTATTGACGTCGTAGTCCAGTCAGGAAAAGAAAAGAATATTACCGTGAAACCTAAAAATACTGGTACATATGAATTAATATGTCGATACCATCTTCTTAAAGGAATGACAGGCAAAGTAATCGTCAAATAACATGCCAGGTCAACTCGACGGAAGCTATTTTGAAATGAACTTTAAATATGAAAAGAATTTATTATCATGTTACAAATTCAACTCAAAACTATTGAAATAAAAAGAAGTTCCAAAAGAGGAACTTCTTTTACTTAATTTCGATATCTGCAGAATGAATATGATGTACTTTCCCCTCATGATCCTCCAGAAGTAATACACCATCCTCTGTGATTCCTTTTGCTAACCCCGTAATTGTCTCTCTCATCGTTCGAGCGGTAATTTCTTTCCCGATGCTCACAGCGTAACTTTCCCAAAGAATTTTAATGACAGAGAAACCATTTTGTAAATATTCTTCATATAATTTTTCTAGTTGTAAATAGATTTGTTGCATAAGTTCTGCACGAACAATCGGCTTACCTGATTCAATCGCTAATGAAGTAGCGATGTGCTGAATTTCTTCATCAAAATGTTCTTGCTTTTGATTCGCATTAATACCGATGCCCATAATGACAGCATTAATTTTATCAGGATCCGCTTGCATTTCTGTTAATATACCTACAGCCTTTTTACCTTGAATTAAAATATCATTTGGCCATTTTATTCCTACGTTTACACCTGTACATTTTTCAATTGCCTGTGCAACACTAACAGCCGCTAACAAAGTAAGTTGCGGTGCATGATGAACTGGGATTGACGGGCGTAAAATAATACTCATCCAAATCCCTGTTCCTTTTGGTGAATGCCATTTTCTGCTTAAACGACCTCTTCCCGCTGTTTGTTCTTCTGCTACAACGACAGTTCCTTCTTCTGCACCTTCATAAGCAAGTTTTGCTGCAATGTGCTGCGTTGATTCAACAGTTTCTTCAAAATACACTGTTCTACCAATCCGCTTCGTTTGTAGCCCTAACTGAATTTCATTAGCAGTCACTTTGTCTGGCTTACTTGCAATTCGGTAACCTAATCGGCGCACAGCTTCAAGTTCATATCCCTCACTCCGCAGATCCTCCATATGTTTCCACACAGCAGTTCTTGAACAACCAAGTTTATCACTAATTGTTTGGCCGGATACAAACTCGCCATCCGCTTCAGAAAAAACTTGCAATAACTGCTTTCTTATAGTAGATTGCATCCTTGCAGCCACTCCCTTATACGCTCTTTCTCATTAACTACGTTTCCTTGTACGATTGCTTCTTCGATTTTCTGAAGCATTTCAGCAACCCACGGACCAGGCTTTTTGTTTGCCCAGTTTAATAAATCATTACCAGTCACATTCATTTCTTGACGTTCCTGGATTGGCAATGCATGAAACATTAATTGTACTCGTTCAACAGATGTAGGGTCATAGCTTTCAATCATCGCTTCATATACTCTCTCTGCCATTTCAGCGATATGAATTCCCGTTTTATAAAGAAGGACTGTATCCCAATCCTTCTCCTTTCTAGTACGAATTGCCAATAAAACTGCAACAATATCTTTTATTTTTTTATTCGAAAACTTCCATTGACGTAAAAAGACAGATGGATGTTCTTCTCCGATACAATATAAGAAAAATGCCCACGCCTCAATATCCGTTTCGAAAGAATCCCATTTATACTGCGTAGCTTTTAACAGTCTCTCTTCTGACATTTGTAAATATGGCAAATGAGAAAACAGCTTCGTCTCTACTAATTCTTTGAGACCTTTCACACAATATGTACCAGTTAACAGTTTCTCAAACTCTACTGTAATACGCTCAATTGCTATATGTTCTAGCAAATGCCCATACGTTTCAATCGCTTGCTTCGTTTTCATTTCTAATGAAAAACCTAACGTGCTTACAAACCGAATACCACGCATCATTCGCAGGGCATCTTCTTGAAAACGATCCGCAGCATTTCCAACTGTCACAATTTCTCTCTGTTGAATGGCTTCCTGTCCAGCAAATAAATCAACCATTTTGCCTTCTTCTGTCATAGCAATTGCATTCATCGTGAAATCACGACGTTTTAAATCCTCTTCTAATGAACGAACAAATTGAACACTACTAGGTCTTCGAAAATCTTCATATTCGCTTTCTGTTCGAAAAGTAGTTACCTCATAAGGCTCACCATTTTCTACAACAATTACAGTTCCATGCTCAAGACCAACAGGAACATTTCTTGGGAATATAGCCATCACTTCTTCTGGTAGAGCAGATGTCGCAATATCAATATCTCCAATCGGCCTATCGATAATAAGATCTCGTACGCTCCCACCAACAAAGTAAGCCTCATGTCCTTGTTGCTTTAATGTCTCAATAATAGAACTAGCTTTTTTAAATCTTTCCATTTTTGTCATCCCTTAGTACGTCATAGTAAATCGTTTCATATTGTGAAACAATTTTTTCTGAGCGAAATTGCTCATAAACACTTTCTCTTGCTCGTTCTCCCATATTACGGTGAAGTTCCTCGTCCTTTAATAGCTGAATAGCTTGATTTGCCACTCCTGTTGTATCGCCAACTTCACATAAATATCCTGTTTCCCCGTGTTGAATAACCTCTGGAATACCTCCAACCCGCGTTCCGATACAAGGTACACCACACGCCATTGCTTCTAATAAAACAAGACCAAAACTTTCCTTCTCTGATAGAAGCAACATTAAATCACTCATCGCAAGTAGTTCTGCAACATTATCTTGCTTCCCTAAGAATAAAACGCGATCTTCAATATGTAAATTCTTCACTATCTGTAAAATGGTACAGAATTCTGGTCCGTCTCCAACAAGAAGCAACCTCGCATCTACTTCTTTAACAATTTTAGCAAATGCCTGAACAACATCCTGCACACGTTTCACTTTACGGAAATTCGAAATATGAATAAGTACTTTTTCACTCTCACTTATACCATATTCTTTCTTTAATTGAGACATATTACGCTTGAAATATACACGTTCGTCTATAAAGTTATATACCGTTTGAATTTCTTTACTTGGTTTTACAAGCTCATGTGTTTCGTTAATTAATGAATGCGAGACAGCAGTGACAACATCCGATTGCTCAATACCAAAACGAATTAAATTATTTAACGAAGGGTCGGAACCTAACACAGTAATATCTGTTCCATGTAAGGTTGTAACAATTTTAATACGCTCTCCGATCATTTGTTTTGCTAAATATGCACAAATTGCATGTGGTATTGCGTAATGCACATGTAAAATGTCTAAGTTTTCTCTTTGTGCAACCTCGGCCATTTTACTTGCTAACGCTAAATCGTATGGTGGATATTGAAATACAGAGTATTGATTTACCGTCACTTCATGAAAATAAATGTTTGGATATACTTTATTTAACCGGAATGGTAAACCCGATGTGATAAAGTGAATTTCATGCCCACGTTCCGCCAATTGCTTTCCTAATTCTGTCCCAACAACTCCAGAACCACCTACAGAAGGATAACATGTAATACCTATTTTTAATTTCATTTACATCCCCCTAATAAATCAGCATGTAATAAAACCGGTTTCTTACTCATAAATCCCTCGGCATACAAGACTCCAACTTCTTTTCCAAACATCTTCTCACGAGCGATTACAGTTTCAACGTAACCTTCTGTTAACGGTGTCTTAACACCATCACTCCCTGTTGAAAACTGGCTTTCATACGCTTCTAATGCTTCCACCTTTATAGAGAGGTACTCACTTATATCTATACAAAAATTCGGTTTATGAAAACCATTAATCATATAATTATAAAAAGACTCCACACGATGTGGTGAAAGTTCCGGCATATATTTACGGATTCCTGCTGAAAAAATAGCCTCTTCCACAAGCTTTGCACAATTTGCATGATCTGGATGGCGATCTTCATAGTACGGCGCAAAAACTAGTTTTGGTTTATATGTACGGATCACCTTGACAATTTCACGTATATACTCTTCTTTCATATACAAACCACGGTCTGGCATCGCTAAATTCAGCCTCGTTTTTACTCCCATTATACGAGCTGCAACCTTCGCTTCTTCTTTTCTCAACTCTATCGTTCCATTTGAAGAAAGATCAGCTTCTGTTAAATCACAAATACCTACTTCATACCCTTGCTTTGTATATTTAGCGATGGTACCAGCCATGCCGATTTCAACATCATCGGCATGAGCACCAAACGCTAATATATGTAATCCACTCATAATTGTTCCCCTCATTTTCTTAACTTACGATAATCTAAATCTCCTCGCTCTAATGCGTGCATTAACATTTCAGCACTTGCCATATTCGTTGCAAGTGGAATCGCATATACATCACAT
This sequence comes from Bacillus sp. JAS24-2, assembly GCF_008274905.1. Classification (NCBI taxonomy): domain Bacteria; kingdom Bacillati; phylum Bacillota; class Bacilli; order Caryophanales; family Bacillaceae; genus Bacillus; species Bacillus sp. JAS24-2. Next base: position 1,449,639 of record NZ_CP031068.1, on the reverse strand, counting down.
AAACGAAGCAATGCATTCACATCCGGTTCATGCGGCTGTGCTGTTAATGGATCGCGGAAGAAAATCACCATATCTAAATCGTTCTTTGCAATCATTGCACCAATTTCTTGATCTCCACCAAGAGGGCCAGATTGATATCTTGTTACAACTAATCCAGTCGCTTCCATAATACGAAGCCCTGTCGTTCCTGTTGCAAATAATTCATGTTGTTCAAAAATTGGTTTATATGCGTATGCAAACGAAACCATATCATTTTTCTTTTTGTCATGTGCGATTAAGGCAATTTTCATCCGTTGTCTCCCCTTTAGTCGATAATATTTTCTAAACCGTACACAAGATGATCAAGGTTCATTACTGTCTCAATTGATAGTTTTACACCTGACATAAATGATGCACGATTGAATGAATCATGACGAACTGTTAACATTTGTCCATCTCCACCGAACATTACTTCTTGGTGTGCAATAAGCCCTGGCAAACGTACACTATGAATGTGAATACCGTCTACATTTGCACCACGTGCACCTGCTAGTTGCTCTACTTCATTTGGATGACCTTGCTGCTTTGATTCACGATTTTGACGAATTAACTCTACCGTTTTTACAGCTGTACCAGATGGTGCGTCTAATTTTTGATCATGATGTAATTCAATTACCTCAACATCTTGGAAATATTTCGCTGCCATTTGTGAGAATTTCATCATAAGAACTGCACCAATTGCAAAGTTTGGAGCAATAATTGTTCCTACTGCTTTTTCTTTTGCATTCTCTGTTAAACGTGCCAATTCTTCTTCTGTAAATCCAGTTGTACCAATAACCGAACGAAGTCCACGCTCAACTGCAAGTGTAACGTGTTGTTTCCCCACTTCTGGTGTTGTTAAATCTAACAACACATCTGCTTCTACTTCATCTAAACAAGTATGTAAATCAGCGTAAATCGGTGCATGTAATGCTGGCATGCCAGGTAAATCAGAAATCTTCTCACCACCATGCTTATAATCCACTGCTGCTACTAAATTAAAATGTTCCGTTCTTTCCATAAGAAGAACTGCTTCATGTCCCATACGTCCTCTTGGTCCGGCGATAATTACTTTAATTTCTTTCATTATTCTTTCTCTCCCTCATCAATACGTGTCCAGCGATCTTTATCACGTGTATTAAATTTATTCATTACAATGTTATGTGCTGTCTCTAAATCAATATTTAAACTATTTGCCATACAAATCATAACAAATAATACATCTCCAAGCTCTTCTTCAATACTTCTTTCTTTTTCAGTTGTTTTCTTCGGTTTCTCACCATAATAATGATTTACCTCTCTTGCAAGCTCTCCCATTTCTTCCGTTAAACGAGCCATCATTGCAAGCGGACTGAAATAACCTTCTTTAAACTGACCAATATATGCATCTACTTCTTTCTGCATATCTTTCATCGTTTTTGCTTCCATACTATTCACCTCTAATCCTTCCTCTTTCATGTTAGCCAATTCATCGCGATTTGACAAATATTATTCCCCGCCAAACACCTATTTGCGACCCATTTTTGGATAGACTATAATAAAGTGAAACTTCTTTTGTGTTTTTTTGCAAAAGATTAGTTGAACTAATCGGGTTCCTACGGCTGGTTCGCCTTTCTTCAGAGCTTTATCTCCTACCAGCCGTTGGTACGGGTTAAAGTGAAACTTCTTTTGCGCTTTTTGCAAAAGATTAGTTGAACTAATCGAGTTCCTACGGCTGGTTTGCCCCTCTTCTTTGCTTCATCTCCTATCAGCCGTTAGAGCGGGATAAAGTGAAACCTTCTTTTGTGCTTTTCACAAAAGATCAGCCCACATCAATCAAGTTCTTACTATTTTCACTAGCAACTAGAAATTACTTATTATTATGTTTTACTGTTTCAGCGGAGCAATGCAATCATTACATAATTAGGGGGATTTCTATATGACATCAAAATTGAAGATGCGAAATATTATTTTTATTTTAATCGGTTCCGCTATATTTTCTTTCGGTATTGTCAATATCAATATTGAAAACCACCTTGCAGAGGGTGGGTTTACTGGTATTACACTATTATTGTATTTTTTATTTAAGTTTGATCCTTCCTACTCAAACTTAATTTTAAATATCCCTATATTTTTTATTGGTTGGAGGTTACTTGGCAGAACGACATTTTTATATACATTAATTGGCACCTTTAGCGTATCTTTATTTCTATGGATTTTCCAGCGTTACGAAGTACTCAACTTACATTTAAACTTGCAAAATGATATGACACTCGCAGCTTTATTCGCCGGGGCATTTATCGGTATCGGCCTTGGAATAATATTTAAATATGGCGGGACTACTGGCGGTGTAGATATTATCGCACGACTAGCTCACAAATATGTTGGCTGGAGTATGGGGAAAACAATGTTTATGTTTGATGCTGTCGTTATCGTAGTCTCTATTCTTACCTATTTATCATACCGCGAGGGCATGTATACGCTAGTTGCTGTTTTTATCGGTGCTAAAGTCATTGATTTTATGCAAGAAGGAGCTTATGCTGCCAAAGGAGCGACTATTATCTCAGAGAAAAACGATGAAATTGCTGCCAAAATTTTATCTGAAATGGAGCGCGGAGCAACCTTTTTAAAAGCTGTTGGATCGTATACAAAAGTGGAACGTAACGTATTGTATTGCGTTGTTGCTAAAAATGAAATCGTGAAATTAAAGAATATCATTACTTCTGTAGATCCTCATGCTTTTGTCGCTGTAAGTGATGTACATGATGTAGTTGGTGAAGGATTTACGTTAGATGAAAATAAAAACCCTTTACATAATTAAATGTAACTAGAAAAGCGCCTTAGCTTTTCTAGTTTTTTATTACAAGTCTTTTAAGCTTCTCAAAATCCTCATGAATAAGCTCCAATAAACTCCGATTATAAAAAATGGAAGCTGGATGAAAAGTCGGAAAAACATGATATTCTTTCTCTGACCATGTAAACTCTGCACTTTGCATATCCTTTAATTTTTGAATGGGCTGTTTTAATAATTGCCCGTGTACATCTGTGATTTTTTTATTTTTTCCTGTTAAACGTTGAAGACCGATATTTCCAAGCGTGACGATAAGCTTCGGATGTATTTTCTCTAATTCATAATCTAACAAAGGCGCATGGGCAACTATTTCTCCCTGATTTGGCGTTCTATTATACTTTTTTTGTATGATTTCACCATTTCTTTCTTTTTTCTCTCGCCATTTATAAGGTCTACTTCGAACAGCGCTCGTAATATATACTTCTTCCCTTGTAACATCAATACGCTCTAAAAAATCCATTAATTGTTTTCCCGCCCTCCCGCTAAACGGAATCCCATTATGAATTTCTGTTTCACCAGGCGCTTCTCCTAACAACATAAATTTGGGATTTTCAGGACCTTGTCCACTTAAAAAACCTTCTAGTTGATAAGGAGCACTGCGCTCTTGCACTTGTTTTACTAAATGGTCTGGATATTTCATTTCCCCCCACCGCCTTTCCGCATTACTTCTATTATTTCTATTTGCAATACATTATATAATTCAATCCATACAACAAAAAAAGACTATCAAAATTGATAGTCTTTAGTCGTCGCTACGCTGCATACCAGTATACATTAATACGAGACGTAATAATTCAAATACCGCTACAGCTGCAGCTGCTACATATGTTAATGCTGCCGCATTTAATACTTTACGAGCTTGCCCATATTCATCTGTTGATACAATACCTAACGCTTCAATTTGTTGCATTGCGCGCTTTGACGCATCAAACTCAACTGGCAATGTAACGAGCTGGAACACAACACCTGCTGCCATTAAAATGATACCTAATAACAACAAACCAGACATTTGTGCAAATATACCGATTAGGACGAAAATCCAAGACATATTCGAACCAAAGTTTGCAACTGGCACTAACGAATGACGAACGCGCATAAATTTATAATCTTTTGCATCTTGAATTGCGTGTCCTACTTCGTGTGCTGCAACTGCTGTACCAGCAACTGAATGTCCATAATAGTTATCTGTTGATAATCGAACCGTCTTAGCGGTTGGATCATAATGGTCTGATAAATGACCTGGTGTTTCTTCTACAGCTACGTTGTATAATCCATTTTCATCTAAAATTTTTCGAGCCACTTCCGCTCCTGTCATACCTGATGTTGAATAAACTTGTGAATACTTGCTATAGGCACTACGTACTCTTGACTGTGCATACAACGGTATGATCATTATGATCGCGAAGTAAATTAAATAAAACATCATGAACCTCCATTGAAGTTTTAATTATAGTACTTCTCATTCTATTTTCTTCTGCCACTATTGTCAATGAATAAACCTTACAATCCATATCTTTATTTATTGCATTATCTATTTTTAGAATGTACATTACTTTTTCTTTTTTCTCTCTCTCCTTTATACTTTCTCCATCCAACATAAGTTAATGTGAAGAAAATAAGTCCCCCAGTAATTGTCATAAACCAAATGAGAGAGGGTGCAATTTCATCTTTTTTTACTGTGTGAAATATCTTTTGCAAATCCCCTTTAATAATCCCTAATTGCATTTGGCCGCCTTTCGTTTTTAACATAACGTTACGAAATTCATCTAAATAAGATAAATGAACATTTACACGCTGAACCTCGTTTTCTGGCAAAGCAATCATTAGGCTTGGATAAATAATATTGAATTCATTTAAAAACGTATTTAACGTTTGTTGAAACTGCCCAGCATCTTCTTTTTCCATCGCTTTTTCCATTTGAGAAAAGGCATCCATTACTTTCCTTTCTCTTTCCATCCAAAGTGGTTGATATTTCGATACTTGTGCATCAACAGCAAGTTGTAATGCCAGCACATTATCAATTTTAGCTTGCTTACCTAAACCTTCTTCAGAGAGCGATTGTTGCGCCTTATCGTAAGCTAAAGAAATAACTCTAACTTGATCTGGTGTTACTTCCTGCTTCTTTTCATTCCCCTTTATTAAAAATTGCTCCGAGAAATGTTGTAATACTTGTACCGCTTTTTCATCTTCATTACGCTTCACTAACTGTAACGAGTCGTCTAACAACCCTGTTAGCTCATTCCACTCTTCAGCATATATACGTAACGGAAACATTATAATTAGAAATGCTATCAATCCAATTAATGTTCTCTTCATCCCGGTCCCCCCTATAACTACTAGTACAAAATATGTTAATTTGGACAAGAATAGAACAGAACTAGACCGAAAAATATATTATCATTTTACAAAGAAAAAAATTCTCTTTAAGCAGAGAATTTTTTCTGTGACATCCTTTTCTTTTTTACGAAATATCGATATAAACTGTAACAAAGTATACTACCACCTAAAATGAATAATAAAATAGCACACGCAGCATGCATAAAGAACTCTTCTGGTAACATTAATATAATTGGATCTTTTTCAGGATCAAAAACCCAATAATCATTACTAAATAAAAGTTTATGGAATAATACAAAACTCTTTTCAAAATTAATAGCAATTGGTAACATAAGCGCTATCGGAAAAATGATTGTTAAAATCGATCCGTGCAGTAAAAACTTTTCATTTTTCTTTTTTAATAAATAAATTCCGCCTATCACTGCAATCATAATTGTCGCATACATCACATATTGAATCTTTACTAAAATATTTTTAACATCTACAAAATGAATACGGCCATTTGTGGACATATCTAATGTTGGCAAATGTAATGCTCCGTCATAAAACGGGGATAAATATGTAATAAGCACATCGTAATTTCTTTTAATTTCATCCTTCGTCATATCCGCTAAATCAGGAATATTTAAAAAATCAATTTCAAAATAATACAGCCATTTTCCATAGACAACTGCCGTTGTTGCGAGTGCAAAAATAGAAAATGCTATGCTATATGAAACAACTAAAGTAATCAATCGATCCAATATTTTTGTACCACTCTTATTTTTCTCCATGTTCTCCCCCTAAATGTTCTAACCATCATAAAGAAAATTGTTTCCTTTGCTCACGTAAGCAACAATAATATGTAATACATAGTACAGCAATACTTAACCAAAACGTAAAATAACCAATTTCCTCTACAAACAAATGCATAATTCCATATCGCGGCATTTGCCAAAATAAATAATCAATTGCATCGTTATGCAACGTCCACACAGCTGCTACTATAAAATGCCATTTTTTTATACGATAGAATGGAGCATATAAAAATCCTTGTACTGCCATCGCAAAGTGCGAAAGCATTAACATGTAGCCCATAAGGCCAATAGGCCCTTTTACGTAAATCATAATCCCGTTTACAACAACAGCCCAAATACCATATTTTATTAAAGTTACAATCGCTAACGCTTCTATTAATCCCCAGTTTCTCTTTGCCAAAAAAGCAATTAAAACAAAGACAAAAAAGAGACTCGCCATAGGACTATCTGGTACAAACGGCCAAAATATAGGTGACGTTTCTTTCAATTGATTTCCGTACCATATAAATCCGTAAATTGTACCTAATATGTTAACAATTAATAAAAATAATAATACCGAGCGTTGTCTTAACATTGCATACAAGTACACCAATCCGTATGTCCAACACCTTTCAAGCAAAGTAATTCATTCATTAAATCCTACTCTATTATAACAAACTTCATCCAACTAAATAGAAAAGCTGACTACAAATTTTGTAGTCAGCTTTTTATTATTTTTTATTATTTTTTATTATACTTTGCAACGAATTCCGAAAGCTTCTTCAGTTCCTCATCCGTACCTTTAAATACACCTTTAGGCATTGAACCTTTTCCCTCTTTCGCAATTTTAGCAATTTCTTCTGGCTTTAAAGTTAAGTTTTGCAGTGCCGGTGCTGCTGCCCCGCCTTGTAAATTGTCACCATGACATGTTAAACAAGTATTTTTTTGCATTAATTTATAGCCATCATCATTTTTATCAACTGGCGCTGTTTTTACAATTGCTCCTTGTTTTTTTGCAGCTTCCCAGTCGTGGTGTGCTACAGATTCCCAAGTTAAAAAGATAATCGATGCAATTGCTAAAAGCATAAATCCAGTTGCCACAGGACGCTTCAATGGACGTCTTTCTGGACCTCGATCAAGAAATGGAGCTAACAGTAATGCTCCAAACGCAATCCCTGGCATAATAAATGCTCCAATTACAGTAAATGAACCGGAAGCATACGAATACTTTAATAACTGATACAAGAATAAGAAATACCAATCTGGAAGTGGTATATATCCAGCATCTGTTGGGTCCGCCATTCTCTCAAGCGGCGACGGATGCGCCACTGTTAAACATAAATAACCGATTAAAAAAACTGCACCAACCATCCATTCTTTTAACAAGAAGTTCGGCCAAAATGCTTCTGTTTTCCCTGGGTATTCAGAATAGTCTTTTGGAATATTTGGTTTCCGAGCTACTGGTACCCGAGAATCTCCTACAAACTTCATCCCTTTGCCGCGATGCATAATCTCCCTCCTTTAGTTCTTTCCCCTTTAATTTAGCAATCTCTTATAGTGGACCGGAAATACCTTGTTTGCGAATCATGATGAAGTGGAAGGCCATTAAACCTAGAAGTGCTGCTGGTAAGAAGAAGACGTGAATAGCAAAGAAGCGAGTTAATGTTTGAGCGCCAACAATTTCGGAATGACCAGCGAGTAATGTTTTAATATAAGGACCAATGAGCGGTGTTTGCTCTGCAATTTGAATCCCTACTTTTGTAGCAAATAAAGCTTTCATATCCCACGGCAATAAATATCCGGTAAAACCAAGACCTAACATAACAAAGAAAATAAGAACACCAACAATCCAGTTTAACTCACGGGGCTTTTTATACGCACCTTGGAAGAAAACTCTGAGTGTATGTAAAAACATCATTACAATTACGAGACTAGCACCCCAGTGGTGCATACCACGAACAATTTGCCCATAAGCAACTTCATTTTGTAAATAGTAAACTGATTCCCAAGCATTTTTAATATCAGGCACATAATACATCGTCAAAAACATTCCAGATAAAATTTGAATTACAGTAACGAAAAAGGTAAGTCCTCCAAAGCAATAGACGAATGCAGAAAAGTGATGTGCCGGGTTTACATGTTCAGGTACTTCATGATCAGCGATATCACGCCATATTGGTGTAATATCCAATCTTTCATCCACCCAATCATAAATTTTATTTAACATCTACTTTGCACCCCCTCTTGGCTTCGCTTTTCCTAGATACAGCGTTCCATCTTTCACTTTAGACTCGTACACATCAAGCGGAGCAAGGGGTGGCGTACCTTTAATGTTAATCCCATCTTTTGTATAACGCCCCCCGTGACATGGGCAAAAGAATTGATTCGGATGTGCTTTGTCCGAATTCCAGTTAACTGTACATCCTAAATGTTTACATACTGGAGAGAACGCAACAATGTCTCCGCTTTCATCTTTATGAACCCAAGCCGATTTTGGTTCTTCAGACTTGTACCAACCATCAACCTGCTTCACTTTAAAATCGAAACGCTTCGGCTCTGTTGTAATATCCTTTACTTGCGCAACAGCAACCATATCTGTTCCCGCTTCTTTTCTTAACACCGGATCAAGCGCAAATCGCGTCATCGGCATTAAAATACCGGCAGCCATAAAGCCTCCTACCCCTGTGAGTGTGTAATTTAAAAATTGTCTTCTTGACACGCGATGTTCTTTGTCGCTCACGAAAATTTCCCCCCTCTATCAGAAATTGTCCCCTCGTGATAAATTATATAAAAAATAAAAACTAGGACACTATCATGATATAATACGCTCATGCACAGGTCAATATCATACTACTCATAATAATAAGAACTTTCTGTTTATTGCGAGTTTCCCCATTTCTCTTCCAACATCACCATTATATTTTTTATATGCGCATGAATAACTTCTCTTTTTGCTTGATCACTAAATTGTTCTAACGCTAATGAAGGAAACCAAAATAAATCTCCCTGTAACTCTTGCATATCCTCTTTCCATGAAAAATCACTTGTAACATAAGCAATATGCTTAAAACCTTCACTTCGTAAATGATTTGTCCATTCTTGCAAACGACCTTTTTCATTCTTTTGACTTTCTACCAAATACGTAAACGCAGGCAGTAAAAGCACTCTTCCTTTATACTCTCTTTCCAATTCCGTGCTCAACAATTCGATAAATTCACCTTGTTCTACAACCATTTTCATTTCTTTTGCTGCCGAAATTGATAACAGCGGTATTACTCCTGTATCAACATACTCTCTTGCTTGCTCAAACTGTTCTACATCTTTTACAATCCACTTCAAATCCCTTCCCTCCTTCACTTGCAAATGACAGAACTTTCACTTTATATATATTAAACCACACTAAAAGAGGTAAAAAAAGAAAAACTACCCAATATAGGTAGTTTTTCTTTATAAAAGTCTGAAATTTGTAAAAATTAATTAATCCAAATAAATTCTATAAAGTCTTTAACTCTGCCGTTAATCTATGAAACGCTTCCTTATCTTGCTTATCTAACGCTTCATCAATTTGTTTCAAAAGGCGTTCTCTCCTAAACGAAAATACACTTTCTTCCAAAAACCTTTCTGCAAGTAAACGATCTTTTTCATTTACTTCAATATGCTTTGGTAGATATGGGTTTTCTTCTAATACAGCTACATAATTCGCATTTTGAAACGATGATTTAAAGTTGAGTTGAATATAAATATCCTCATCTCGATTTAAACGAATATCATGAAACGATTTTTCAGCATCTGTTGTCATAACATTTTGTTTAAAAAAGTGAAACGGTGTGTCTTTCACACAATTCGCTGACATCACTAAGCCACGCGGACAATATTTTGCATGCTCTACGAAGTGGACTTTATGCATCAATTGGTCGTGACTCATTAAATAATTCAGAATCCATACACATTCACGCTGTTTCAGTTGGTAATTATTCAAAAACCATTTTACAAAATCCTTCTTCTCGTTTACAGAAACAGGGGTATTCATAGCAATTAAGTCCCTCCTCTGTCTTTCTCTTTTCTTTTTAGATTCAAGAAGCGGCATTCAGTTTCCTTCCAACTTATGAAAAATCCTCTAAATTATATAACAATTCTTCAATATGAATTTGTGTCGGGTCTAGTTGTAATAACTGGGTAAATACTTCTTTCGCCTCTTTTCGTTTTCCTTCTTCCAATAAGAAATAACCGTACTCTTCTAAGAAGTCTGGATGATTCTTAAAAGAAGTATATGCACTTTCATAGTGTTTTAATGCATCCGAATACATTTCTAATTGTTTTTTTGCATACGCAAGATCCCAAAGTAGTTGTGTATCTGGTTCTCCACTATCAATAGCACGCTCTACAATTGCAATTAACTCTTCGTACTTTTCTTGTTCTTTTAAGATATATGCATATTTTAATGTTGCACCTAAATGCCCTGGATCTAACTCAAGCGCTTTTTGAAGAACTTCCTCTGCTTCTACTATTTTCCCTAATTTCGCCGCAATGTTCGCCAACTCTACATAAAATGGAACTGAAAGCTCATCTACTTTAATTCCTTCATGAAGCGTTTCATAGCTTTCTTGAAGCATTCCTTCTTTTTCATAGCTTTTCGCTAAATACATGTACAGTGATGCGTACTCAGGGTCTAATTCTTTTAGTTCTTGCCAAGCACCAATTGCTCTCTGATATTCTTCACCTTGGTATAATGTAAAGGCATATCCAAATAATGAGTGAATATCTTTTTGTTCCTCTAGGCCTGCTTCATAATAAGAAATCGCTTCTTCCCAGTTTCCGATCGCGCTTAACGTTTCTGCGAGGCGAAGTGCGATCACAACACCACCCATTACTTTATGTTCCGCTAATAGCGATTCATAATAAGTAATTGCCTTTTGTTCTTCACCTTTACTACTATATAATTCTGCTAACCCAAACGTAATAACAGGTTCATCAGGCATCATTTCTTTCGCCTTTAATAGTTTTTGCTCTGCTACATCATCAAAACCTTGCATTTGGAATAAATCTGCAACAAGTAATAACGATTGAACATATAAATCGTCATTTTCTGGAATATCATGAAGCACTTCAATCGCTTCATCTTCTTTATCTAGATCAATATATAATTCTGCTAAAAATACAGTGAATTCACTTTCTTCTGGATACAGTAAACGTAAGTCTTCAGTAATTGCTAATGCCTCATCTGTAAATCCAAGCGTATGATAGTAACGAGCGATATCATACTTCTCTTCATCATTCGCAATTTTTAATTGTTCTTTTAATAATTGTAATCCTTTTTCCGCTTCACCATTTTCAATATATGAAACAGCTTGTTCAAACTTTTGCATAAACGTCTCCTTTAATTCTAAAAAATATTCTCTTCTGTTCATTTATCATAAGCAACTCACTGTTAGAACGCAACCTTTAGAATGAGCATACTTCTTCTTATACTTCTTCTTACAGAGTAGTTAATTGTTCAAAAGGTTCGGATATGACACCGATACCTTACCATCATCTTCTATTGTACCGCTTTCTTTTATGACCGTGCAAATAACTTCTCTCACTAATTATCGAGCCATACAAACCGTGGTTTACAGAATAACTTAATTAGCAGTCTTCAACCTTTATTTTGAATGCGATAAAAAAGGCTCCTATACTAGGAGCCTTCACAATCTCTTAAGAATATGTTTCTTCTTTCTGTACTTGCTCATTTACAAGCTCTTTCAGCAACTCTATAATTTCATCATTTTCTTCCTTCAAACCGACAGTAATACGAATACCATCATCGATACCAAATGCAGCACCAGAACGAACGATATATCCTTTTTTCATTAATCGTTCGAAAGCTTCATTACCCGGTATACCAAGTTTTAAGAAAATGAAATTTGTTTGGGATGGATAATAGAATACGTTATATTCTTTACAAAATGCATAATACTGATTTAAACCTTCAGCATTCTTTTGCACACAATCTTGTAAAAAGGCTTGATCTTCTAATGCAGCGAGTGCTACAGATTGGGCTACAGTTGATGTATTGAATGGTAACCTAGCTACTTCTAGCTGTCCGATTAACTTCGCATCCCCAATCGCATATCCGATACGAAAAGCAGCTAAACCATATGCTTTTGAAAACGTGCGTAAAACCATAAGATTTTCATACTTTTCAAGAAGTGGTAATGTTTGCGGATAGTCTTCTGCTTCCGCGTATTCATAATATGCTTCGTCCATAATAACGAGAGCCGACTTAGGAACTGATTCTAAAAATGAAAGTAATTTTTGTTTCTCAACATATGTACCTGTTGGATTATTCGGATTACAAATCCATACAATTTTCGTTTTCTCATCTACTTGCTCTAGCATTGCATCTAAATCATGAATACCATCTTTAAGTGATACTTCACGAACTTCTGCTCCTTCAATAACAGCATGGTGATGATATTGTGAAAACGTAGGATTCGCCATTACAACGTTTGTTCCTTCATGTAGTAACGCTCGGCTAATCATTTGAATGACTTCATCTAATCCACTACCAAATAGTAGTTGTTCTGCTTTTACACCTAAATGTTCCGCTACTTTTGTCCGAAGTTCAAAGGCATATCCATCTGGATAAAGGGCATATTGGCTCGCTAAAGAAGTTAATGCTTCTGTCACACGTGCTGAACAACCGAATGGATTTTCGTTGGATGCTAATTTCACAATTTTTGATAAACCATATTCTCTTTTTACTTCTTCAATGTTTTTCCCAGGCACATACGCTCTCAAAGTTAACAATTGCTCTTTCACTCTCATTTTTCTTCCCCCAGTCATTTCATTCAATTTGATTACAATACGGTTATAGCCCCTTACTGTAATCTTTTGTCATAACCGTCACTATTACGAGAATACCTCTAAATGAGCACTTCACAGCACTTCGCTATCATTTTAAACCATATCTTTTTGAAATGCCTCTAACGCAATATGAACAGTCTCATCTGAAATAGATACGACATTCACTACCCCATATTCCTGCATAAGCACCATATGAATTGCTCCTGCATTTGCTTTCTTATCTTGTTTCATCAATTGAACGAGGCGCTCTACATTCAAATCCCTTGGCATTTTTGGATAGCCGTATTTCAAGAACCACTGCTTCATATCTTCATAAGCAAGATCAACCTTGTACACTTGCTCACTTAAAAATATGGCGAATAACATTCCAACCGCTACACCGTCACCGTGAGTAATATTTCCATACCCTAGCTCTTTTTCAAGAGCATGTCCTAACGTATGTCCAAAGTTCAAATGAGCACGTACACCCTTCTCTGTTTCATCTTGTGACACAACATTTGCCTTTACAGGAATCGCCTTCGTTAATATATGGATTAACTTCTCATCATGAAGATCCGCTAATGTTTGCACTTCTTCTTTTAACCAATGGTATAGCTCCACATCACCAATAAGAGCATGCTTTATCACCTCTGCATAACCTGAACGCCACTCTTTTTCAGGAAGAGACTGTAAAAACGGTGTATGATATACAACTGCTTCTGGCTGATGGAATGCACCAATCATATTTTTACCTAACGGATGGTTAATCGCTACTTTCCCACCCACTGCGCTATCGTGCGCTAATAAAGTTGTCGGAACCTGCACAAAGCGAATACCACGCATAAACGATGCAGCAACAAAACCAGCTAAATCTCCAATCATTCCGCCTCCAAGTGCAAGAATTAAAGAATTTCTATCTAATTTATTTTCAAGAGCTGACGTATGAGCCGCATAGAAATTTTCGAAAGACTTCTCTTTTTCGCCACTTGGTACAACAAACGAAAACACGTGCTGCTCTACTTGTAATGCATCGATAACTGTCTGTAAATGTAGTGATGCAACAGCTTCATCTGAAATGATCATTACGTTAGATACCGCTGGCTGCATATTTTGAACGATCGTTGTTAAGTTTGACAACGCTTCTTTACCAACATGTACATCATATTCTTTTGATTTCGTTTGAATATGTATGTTTCCCATTAAAATCCCCTCGCATATTCATTATGTTTCTCAATATTTTCACGAATTAGTTCCATACGATCTAATCCGAATTGTTCTATTAAAGCTGTCGCTAATTCCCAAGCCACAACCGCTTCTGCAACGACACTAGCTGCTGGCACTGCACAACTATCTGAACGTTCAATACTCGCTGTAAAAGGCTCTTTCGTATCAATATCTACACTTTGAAGAGGTTTATAAAGTGTAGGTATCGGTTTCATCACACCGCGCACAACAATTGGCATTCCAGTCGTCATACCGCCTTCTAGTCCACCTGCATTATTTGTTCTTCGTGTATATCCATGCTCCTCATCCCACAGAATTTCATCATGAACTTCACTTCCTGGTCTATGCGCTGCTTCAAAACCAATTCCAATCTCGACACCTTTAAAAGCATTAATACTCATAATTGCAGCTGCTAATTTCGCATCCAGTTTTCGATCATAATGCACGTAGCTGCCTACTCCAATTGGCATCCCTTCCACAATTACTTCAACGATTCCACCAATTGAATCACCATTTGCTTTCGCATCATCAATCGCTTTCATCATTTGGTTACCAGCTTCTTCATCTAAGCAACGTACAGGAGATGCTTCTGTAATACTCTTTAATTCTTCAATTGAACTATACGTAATCTCCTTAGCTTGTACACCGCCAATTTCAATTACATGGCCCGCCACTTTAATACCAAGTTCTGCTAACACCTTTTTAGCAACCGCACCAGCAGCAACACGCACCGTCGTTTCGCGCGCTGACGAACGTTCCAGTACATTCCTCATATCTCTATGACCATATTTAATCGCACCATTTAAATCAGCATGCCCAGGCCTTGGTTTTGTCACTTTCCTTTTCATCTCTTTTTCTTCTTGCTCAGTTAAAGGCTCCGCCCCCATAATTTTTGTCCAGTGTGCAAAATCACGATTTTCAACAACAAGTGCAATAGGGGAACCTAATGTTTCTCCATGTCTAACACCACTTAAAATTTGCACTTGATCCGTTTCAATTTGCATGCGTCTACCGCGCCCATATCCCTTTTGCCTTCTAGCTAACTCTTCGTTTATATCATCTGCTACTAAAGACAATCCTGCCGGAACACCTTCTATAATCGTTGTAAGTTGTGGACCATGAGATTCACCAGCTGTAATATATCGCATACGTTATTCCTCTTTTCGTATATGTATTTATCTCACTATATTAACTTTTATCATTCTAAAAATATTAAAGAAATTATATCATAAATCGACCATTTTCTTATTCTATATTTCCGATAGGCCTAATTTAAATATCAACATATCATAACAGCTCAAACTTCGTAACTAACTGAAAATAAAAAAAGTGCAAGAAGAATACCCCTATTCTCCTTGCACTTTTTACTATTATCACAGTGATTAAAGCGTTTACAAATTATTTCAAAATAATTAGTAAATCCATTCATTCATTAATTTTGAGTAATCAACTAATTCTTCTTCTTTAAAGAAAATAGCAATCTCGCGCTCTGCGCTTTCTAAAGAATCAGAACCATGGATAATGTTTTTCGCAACAGTTACACCGAAATCTCCACGAATTGTTCCAGGAGCTGCTTCATGTGGTCTTGTTTTCCCCATCATGTTACGCGCTGTATCTACTACACCTTCACCTTGCCATACCATTGCGAACACAGGTCCAGATGTAATAAAGTCTACTAACTCACCAAAGAAAGGTTTTTCCTTATGCTCAGCGTAGTGTTGTCCAGCAATTTCCGGAGTGACTTGCATTAATTTTGCACCAACTAATTGAAAGCCTTTTTTCTCAAAACGAGCTACAATTTCCCCAATGAAGGCACGTTGTACACCGTCTGGTTTTACCATTAGAAATGTTTTTTCCATAAAAAATCTCTCCACTTCTGAATTATGTATGTAATTGTATATCCCCACACACATATTATCACCCTTATCACAATTGTGCAATAGTTTTGAAATAGAGAGATTATTTTATTTTTTAGAATAAACATTAAAATTTTCGTTTTCCAATATACTTTGCAACATTTTGTAATGCGTACTTTGCTTTTCCACGTGGGAGTGGTTTTATTATTTCTAAAGCTTTATGTAAATAACGTTCACTAAATGCAAATGCTTGATCAATTGCTGTACTATTTTTTACAGCATCAATAATTTCTTGTATTTCACTTGCTGTTGAATTTTCATGTACAGATGTGATTTTCTGACGAAGTACTGGATCTTCCATCGCATATAAAGCAGGAAGTGTAATATTCCCTTGTAGTAAATCTCCGCCAGCAGGTTTTCCAAGTTTCTCTTCTGTAGAAACGAAGTCTAAAATGTCATCAATAATTTGATAAGACATTCCTACAAAATACCCATACCAAAATAGACGATTTACCGTATCACGATTAGCACCAGCAGCAATCGCTCCCAATTGACAACTCGCGGCAATTAATAATGCTGTTTTTCGCTTTATTCTTCTTAAATACGTTCTTAAATTTTGGTCATAATTGTATTTATCTTTAATTTGTTCAATTTCACCTTTACAGACTTCTAAAATAGTATGTGATAACGCTTGATGCGCCTCTGGAATTTCGATATTTGTTATACATTCAAGAGACTTAGCGAACAGATAGTCCCCTGTATACATCGCAATACGATCTCCCCATTTCGCATTCACAGTCGCACTGCCGCGTCGTAAAAATGCAGCATCAATAACATCATCGTGAACAAGAGAAGCCATATGAATAAGTTCTAACGCAACAGCAACATGCTTAATCGCATCTAACTTATAATCTCCAAATTTCCCTGCAAGCAACACAAATACAGGACGAATTCGTTTCCCACCAGCTTCAATAAGCTGTAATGCTGCCTCTTCTACTAATGGCTGTTCAGAAGCGACTGTCTTTTTTAATTCTTTTTCTATCACATTAATATCCGATCGTAAAAAAGAGTACATAAGTTGTAACTTCATATTGTTCACCTTAACCTAAAACTTCTTTTTTCTATTTTGATTCTGGTTTAATACCTAAATGCATCGCTGCTACCCCAAAAGTAAATGGTTTCACTTGCACACGTTCAAGTCCAGCTTGCTCAAACATTTGAGCCAATTCTTTCATCCCTGGGAACGTACTAGCAGATTCTTGAAGCCATGAATACTCTTTATAACTTTTCGCAAACATCTTTCCAAATAACGGCATGATATATTTAAAGTATAAAATATACCCTTGTCGAAAACCAATCATTGTTGGTTGAGATGTTTCTAAACAGATTACTTTTCCACCTGGTTTTACTACACGCGTCATTTCTTTTAATACGTGCATATAATCCGGTACGTTACGTAAACCAAACCCAATCGTCACATAATCAAACGTATTATCTTCAAACGGAAGTTCCATTGCATTCCCATGTAGAAGTTCTACTTGTTTTAATTGTAACGCCTCTACCTTTTGCTTACCGACAGATAACATATTTTCACTGAAGTCTAAGCCAACAACCTTTCCTTGTTCACCTACGGCTCCAGCTAGCGCAATTGTCCAATCTGCGGTTCCACAGCATACATCAAGCGCTTGACTGCCTGGTTGTACATCCATAATTCGCATCGTTTCTTTACGCCACGCTTTATGTCTTTGAAAACTAATTACAGAATTCATCACATCGTATTTATCAGAAATCTTTTCAAATACGTCATGTACTCTTTCTTCTTTTGATTGTTGCATGCTCGTACCTTCTTCCAATGTAAAATTGCTTATGTCTTCTATTTATTCCTTAACACAGAATTTATTTCATTTATGTCTGTGTGATTTTCTAAAAAATTTTTTTCTTTCTTTCTCAATTCCTTCATCCAACCATTAATCACTACTTCTGCTTTATCCCCTAAAGCATCTTGCATAGCTTGAAAAACAGGCGAATGTTGCTTATCAGCATACAATTGAATTTCTTTTTGAAGGCGATTTCCACCTAATACGTATGTGATAAATGGCTTCCAATGTGATAACTGAAAATGATCACATGTTTTTTGAAGGAGCGCAGACTCAATCATTACTATGCTTTTCATTATGTCATCCGTCGTTTCATGCGCTTTTTGGTATAACATAATTTTGTGTTCATTTATCTCTTTAATTCCTTCAGCAAGTGCACGAATTAAAACAATATCACGATTCATAGACAATAAATAATAATATAGTCCACTATAGTAATCGCCTGCAAGTACTGTTAATTGACGACATTTATGGAATTCAATCTCTTCCTCGCCTGCTTTATTTGATACCCTTTCATGCGTATCAAGCGCAATTTGTACAAGCATAATTGTTACTACGTAATGCTCAATTTGTTCTATATGTAAGTTTGCACTCTTTAAAGCACCATATAACAATGCTATCTTTTCTTCATCAATAAATGGTTCTTCAATATAGTTTATAAAGTAAGGATGGCGTAATTTCTCCATCAATTTTTCTTTTATACCCGCATACCCTCCGTAGATGTCACACACAAAAAATCACCCTTGTTTTCTAATTCATAAAACTTATTATAACACATACACTCTATTTTCTATAACCAAAACTTGGCTACACCTACCATTCATGTAAGCAATCTTTCTAATCTCACTCTGTCTAGTTAAAACTATATCATTTATTTACTAAAAAAAAAAAAGAAAAGCAGTTTCCCGCTTTTCTTTACTTCGTTTTAATAAACGATAAAATTTCACTGCGCGCTGCAGCATCATTTTCAAGCACACCACGCACTGCTGTCGTTACTGTTTTCGCACCTGGTTTTTTTACACCACGCATCGTCATACACATATGTTCTGCTTCTACTACTACCATTACACCATGAGGCTCTAGTACTTCCATAATAGAGTTCGCTACTGTTGATGTAATACGTTCTTGCAGTTGTGGGCGACGTGCAATTGTATCTACGGTACGAGCTAATTTACTTAACCCTGTCACCTTTCCACCTTGCGGAATATATGCAACGTGAGCAACTCCATAGAATGGAACTAAATGATGCTCACACATCGAATAAAATGGTATATCTTTTACTAGTACAAGCTCTTCGTGATCTTCTCCGAATACTTTATGCAAATGCTCTTTCGGATCTTCATGCATACCTGAGAACACTTCTGCGTACATTTTTGCAACACGCTTTGGTGTATCAAGTACTCCCTCACGATTTGGGTCATCCCCAATCGCCTCTAAAATAAGGCGTACTGCATGTTCAATTTGTTCTAAATTAACTTTTGCCATCCGCTAGCCCTCCCGAAAACCTAAAAGTGATACGAACACATTCTAGCATATTTATGTTTTTAAAAGCAAAAAGAAGAGTTCCCAAAAAGGAAACTCTTCTTCCCTGTTAATATGTAAGGATTATTTAACCGCATCTTTTAACGCTTTACCAGGTTTGAATGCAGGTACTTTACTTGCAGCGATTTCAATCTCCTCACCTGTTTGTGGGTTACGACCTTTACGAGCCGCACGCTCACGAACTTCGAAGTTACCGAATCCGATCAGTTGTACTTTATCACCTTGTTTTAAAGCTTCTAAGATAGAATCAAAAACAGCGTCTACTGCTTTTGTTGCGTCCTTTTTAGAAAGGGAACTTGCTTCTGCAACAGCATTGATTAAATCTGTCTTGTTCATGCCATTCACCTCCTCCCAAAGATAAGACTGTATAATGATCATAAAATGAGTCTTACTTTCATTTGTAGGCAATTTTTGCAAATTCTATACTACAAAGATGTAGATAAATCATTATCAACGCCTATATTATACGATTCTCCTTTATAATTCAATATTTTTAAGGAAATTGTTACTCTGAAAATGTGAAAATCTGATGAAACTTGACAATTTACAACAATGTATTAGATAATGACTGTTTATTTTTCTATTTTATAATCAAAAAAACAAAAAATCCCTCTACAGTGAGAGGGATTTTTTCTTATAGTATAATCGCAATTAATCCGCCAGATCCTTCATTAATAATTCTTTCTAGCGTTTCTTTTAATTTATATCTAGCATTTTCTGGCATTAAAGATAATTTCGCTTGAATTCCTTCTCGAACAATCGAGCTAAGTGAACGTCCAAATATATCAGAATTCCAAATTGATAACGGGTCATCTTCAAAATCTTGCATTAAATAACGAACTAATTCTTCACTTTGCTTTTCAGTACCAATAATCGGCTCAAACGTTGACTCTACATCTACTTTAATCATATGAATAGATGGCGCTACTGCTTTTAACTTCACACCAAACCTTGAACCGTGACGAATAATTTCTGGCTCATCTAAGCTCATATCCGCTAATGCAGGCGCTGCTACACCATATCCTGTTTGCTTAACCATACGCAGTGCATCCGCCACTTGATCGTACTCTATTTTCGCATGAGATAAATCGAGCATAAGCTTTAATAAATGATCTTTCCCTCGAATTTCTACTCCTACTACTTCTTTTAAAATCTGATCATATAATTCATCTGGCGCATATAAATCAATCTCCGCCACACCTTGCCCCATATCAATGCCAGCTAGGCTCGCTCGATCAATAAATTCATATTGACTAAACTGCCAAACAACGCGATCCACATCACGAAGACGTTTTATATCCTTCACAGTTTCTTGAACTGCTTCTTGATAACTTTGACGCAACCAATGCCCTTCATTTAGCACCATTACCCAGCTCGGAAGGTTCACATTCACTTCTAATACAGGGAATTCAAATAGCGCTTCACGAAGTACATTATATACATCTGTTTCTCTTAAACTCTCCACACTCATTGCAATAACCGGGATATCATATTCTTCTGATAAACTTTGGCGTAATTGCTCTGTATCTGGATGATACGGCTGTACCGTATTAATTATCATAATGAAAGGTTTTCCTACTTCTTTCAACTCATTTACAACGCGTTCTTCTGCCTCTATATAATCTCTTCTTGGAATTTCACCAATTGTTCCATCTGTTGTAATTACAACACCAATTGTTGAATGTTCTTGAATTACTTTACGCGTGCCGATTTCTGCAGCTTCATGGAATGGAATAGGTTCTTCATACCAAGGGGTATTAATCATGCGTGGGCCATTCTCATCTTCATAGCCCTTCGCTCCAGGAACCGTATATCCAACACAATCTACTAATCGAATATTCACTTCAAGTCCTTCATCTACTTCGATAGAAACCGCTTGGTTTGGAACAAACTTCGGTTCCGTCGTCATAATTGTACGACCAGCAGCACTTTGAGGCAATTCATCCTGCGCTCTTTGACGGTCAGACTCATTCTCAATGTTTGGAATAACTACAAGTTCCATAAATTTTTTAATGAATGTTGATTTCCCTGTTCGAACAGCTCCTACAACTCCAAAATAAATATCACCGCCTGTTCGTTCTGCAATATCTTTAAAAATATCTACCTTTTCCAAGTGATTCCCTCCCTCAAAATTTTTGGGAATAATTCCGCGTTTATAGTCAACTAATACCTTCTCTAACGTTGCCTATAATATCTGATATAATATAATGGTATTCTAGAAGTTCGGACAATATATCATATAATTTTGTCCAATTTCATATGACTATTAAAAAATATCTTTTGTTTGCATCGTAAGTTGTATAACATAAAAAACCTTTCTTCTAGAACTTATTCACTAAAAGAAAGGTTCATGACTTATCATTTTAAAAAAATTGGTTCTCCATCCTTTACTGTGTACGGTAAAGAATAAGCTGGTACAAACGGGGAACCTTTCGAAAGTATATTTCGAATATCTTCTCCCTCCGTAAACTGCCCTTCATTTTTTTTCAAAGCGTCATATAAGTCGATTCTATAATCAACAAAAACTTCTCCTTTTTCATTAATTACAAAAGGAAGTCCTTTACCAGAATATGGACTTGTCACTTGTGGCACATCTTTATATCCTAGTTTTTTGAAATCCAATTCATATACACCATCTGAAATTACTTTTTTAAAAGGTGGATATTGATGTTCATCACGATACATCCTAAGCTTTAAAGATAGTTCCTGAATTTGTTCAGCCATCCTAACATCAATTAACTTTACTGTTGGATTTGTTTCAACGTCTATTAATACGTATTGATATACTCCTCCACTTTCATACGCATTCCCTGGCGCTTCTTGTATGTAACGCGGGGCAATCTGTTGAAAATCGATCGGATACTTTTGATAAATAGGTGTACTCATATCCCTCGTCTTAATTGGCAATATCCCATCATTTTGCTCCTTAAATGTCACAACAGCTTTTTGAACAACCTGTAGCTGATCTTCATAAGGAACCGCATTTTGCTTCATATTTTCTTTCGGATACAGACACCCCGTTAAAAGGCTCATACAACAAAATATTAAAATAATATGTAATTTTTTCACTAGCATCACCTTTTCATACTAATCTAATTTGCTCTGTATGTAGTATTTTCGAGACCATTCCATTTACTGCTGTACAGGTCCACTAAATACAACAAGAAAAATAACAATTCCTGACACAATCATAAGGGTGTACGCTACTAATGCTGTAATCCCTTTCAAAAATTTATTCTTTATTTTATGTCTACTTAATAAAATAAAACTTACTGCAAAAAACATAAATCCAATTGCCCCTAAAGCTAACCACATTTTCATAAGCCCTTCTGACATATACACACCCCTTTTTATCAATCTATTTTTATACTATTTTAACAAATTAAAATCTTTAAACAAATACAAAAAGAACATTTTACTACAAATTGCGAATATATAACTTTAATCAATAGGTTTTCCAGCATTTCTCACCAATCTAGACAAAAATAAAACCGAAGCGATTGTACCTCTCGCTTCGGTTGACCAAATATGCCCAAAAACAGCTCTATTCCCATTCTTTCATGGCTATCATATGCAATCTACAAACTCTTTGTTTCTCATAATTTATTTTTTAAACATTTTGCTTAACGAGCCAAAATCTGTTGGCATATTATTATTAATAATCGCTTTTACAATTTGATCCTCTTGCTCTTTCGGCACTTCACGTCCCGCCATAAGAGCCACTTGATGAATTAATTGACGAAGTACAGTTTCATCACGTAAATTCGCATTTTGCACGGATGATGCTAATTTAAAAATATCCTCTTTATTTACTTTCGCTTCCTTCTCAATATTATTAAAAATGTTATTATCCATTCTTTTCACCCTCTCCTCAAGTTACTCTTCATCCTATGCAAAAATGAAAAAATGGTGAAAAGACCCAAAAAATAAAAAAGCGACAGAAGTACAAATGTACTTCTGTCGCTTTTCTTTACAGTAAATCAGGTATAGCTTCCACTTCATGTTTTCGAACACGCCCCATCAATGAGCCTACCGCATCTTTTACGTTATTCCCATTGAACAGCACGTCATATAAAGCAGCTGTAATCGGCATTTCAACTTCCATTTTCTCTGCCAATTCATGAGCAGCTTTCGTTGTTCTTACACCTTCCACAACCATACCCATGCTTTCTAACACTTCTTCTAAAGAGTGTCCTTTTCCAAGCATATTTCCAGCGCGCCAATTTCGGCTATGAACACTTGTACACGTTACAATTAAGTCTCCCATACCAGTTAGACCAGCAAACGTTAACGGATTCCCGCCCATTTTTCTTCCTAAACGAGCAATCTCTGTTAAACCACGTGTCATCAATGCCGCCTTTGCATTATCACCTAATCCAAGACCATCAGTTATACCAGCAGCTAATGCGATAATATTTTTTAACGCACCACCAAGTTCAACTCCAACGATATCTGGATTTGTGTATACACGGAAATAACTATTCATAAATAAATCTTGTACTTCCTCAGCCGCTTCCATACGCTTTGCTGCAGACGTAACTGTTGTCGCTTGTCGTAAACCGACTTCTTCAGCATGACTCGGTCCAGACAGTACAACAACATCTTTAATTAAGTGCTCTGGAATTTCTTCCTCAATCACTTCCGAAATACGTTTTGACGTACCAGGTTCAATTCCTTTGCTCGCATGAATCCAAGTAATTGGTTCAGTAACAATTTCTTTCATCTCTTGTAATACATCTCTGTACGCTTTCGTTGGTACTACTAACAGTACTGTATTTACATCTACTAATGCTTCTTCTAAAGAAGAGTAGGCTACGATTGTGCTTGGCAATGTAATGCCTGGGAGATATCGACTATTCTCATGTTTCGTATTAATTTCATCCATAAGTTCTGGGCGATTTCCCCAAATACGTACATCATGTCCATTGTCAGCTAATACCATCGCTAACGCTGTTCCCCAGCTACCTGCTCCTACTACTGTGATTTTTGTCATAAAATCACATCCTCTCCATTAGTCTCTTGCTCTAGCGATAATGTGAATCGGCGTTCCTACGAAGCCAAATGATTCACGTAAGCGATTCTTCAAGAAACGCTCATATGAGAAGTGCAATAATTCTGGATCGTTTACAAACACAACAAATGTCGGTGGTTTTACCGCAACTTGTGTTGCATAGAAAATTTTCAGACGGCTACCATTATGAGTTGGCGTCGGATTCATCGCTACCGCATCCATAATTACATCGTTTAATACGTTCGTTTGAATACGGATACTATGACTTTCATTTACCTCATCGATAACCGGTATTAATGTTTGTGTACGTTTTCTTGTTTTTGCAGATAAGAAAACAATTGGTGCGTATTCTAAGAATTGGAAATGAGCACGGATATTTTCTTCAAATGCTTTCATTGTTTTTTCGTCTTTTTTCACTGCATCCCATTTATTTACAACGATAACAACAGCTCGCCCTGAATCATGAGCATATCCAGCGATTTTTTTATCTTGCTCAATAATTCCTTCTTCACCATCTAAAACGACTAAAACAACGTCAGAACGTTCAATCGCTCTTAGCGCACGAAGTACACTATATTTTTCTGTACTTTCATACACTTTTCCTTTTTTACGCATACCAGCTGTATCAATAATTACATAATCTTTTCCATCTTTACTATATGGTGTATCGACAGCATCACGAGTTGTTCCTGCTACATTACTAACAATTACACGCTCTTGACCAAGAAGAGCATTTACAAGTGATGATTTTCCTACGTTTGGACGTCCAATTAAAGAGAAACGAATTGTGTCTTCATCATATCCGTCTTCTTCAATCTTTGGAAAATGTTGTGCAGCTTCGTCTAGTAAGTCACCTAACCCTAATCCGTGTGTACCTGAAATTGGGAATGGTTCGCCAAATCCTAATGCATAAAAGTCATAAATGTCACTGCGCATTTCCGGATTGTCCACTTTATTTACTGCAAGTACAACCGGTTTATTTGAACGATATAAAATTTTTGCAACTTCTTCATCAGCTGCTGTTACACCGTCACGACCGTTTGTCATAAAAATGATAACATCCGCTTCATCAATTGCTACTTCAGCTTGTTGACGAATTTGTGTCAAAAACGGCTCGTCTCCAATATCAATTCCGCCCGTATCAATAATGTTAAATTCATGATTTAACCATTCTCCAGCGCTATAAATACGATCGCGCGTTACACCTGGAATATCTTCTACGATTGAAACTCTTTCTCCAACAATTCTATTGAAAATAGTAGATTTCCCTACGTTCGGGCGACCTACTATCGCTATTACTGGTTTCGGCATATACTTTCATCCTTTCAACTTGCTTCTGTTTATTATGTAAAAAACCCTTCTTTGTGCAAGAAGGGATTTGCATTCCAGAATATTTCTCAACGTATCAAAACACCTCACATTATAACACACGTTGCTAATGTTTCACAATAATATATACATTCTCTTGTAAGCGATGTGCAATACCATCTAAAATTGCCTCTAAATTATTTGCAACAAATTCTAGTTCCTCTGTCGATTCGCAAACGAATAAAGGAGCACCACCTGCAAATTTTTCTGGAGTCGTTGTTATAACTGCCAGAATAACACTTTCTAACATCATCTCTTATCTCCCCTTCCTTTCGGGGCTTCCGATGACATATGGACAGCACTTTCTAACGTTGGTACATTTCCTATGACACCTATCGCTTTCTCTGCATCTTGATCTTGCGGCAGGACAAAAATCCCAACCCTGCCATCCTCTAAATCACGCTTTGCTAACGGTACAAGCGCTGGTGTACCAGAATCTCTATAAATCCCTAACGCTACTGAAACATCGTGTAAAATAGCTTGTCGTTGCCCTAAATTTGAGATTGTAACCATCGCATCAATTGATTTCGGCTTTAAAATAAAACCCATACCATATTTCATAATTTCTTCTTGTCTTGCTGGCAATCCAATATTCATAATGTAAATATTGTCAATATAAAGCCCTGCTCCTTCAAAACGAAGCGGAACGTGCTCAATTTCAACAAGATCATGTAGCCTTTTACCAGACATTAATTTTTTCGCAATAAAAAATGCGATTATAGCCATAATTACTCCTGCAATCCATGAACGGAATCCTATATACGCAAACGTCGTTGCAAACGACGTTAACATTGCCAAATAGTTGCGACTTTCAAAAACCAATGCAATTCCTTCAATGTATGTATTTCCACGCGGTACGAGCTCATACCCATCTAATTGTTGAAGCGTATTTCTTTCCATATTACGTACATCACGAAATTGTGTCGCTGCTAATGTAAGAAATGTAATGGCAGAAAAATCTTTTTTCAAAATAGACGGGATTGCAATCGCTCCTAAAGCAGCTGCAATTAACCCCATTGCAATATGAATAATTTTCCCATGTAGCCTCGTCGGATATTGCCGTGTATCCGTCCGAAGCATTAGCACCCTTGTAACTGTCCCCGCTATTACGCCGCATAAAATGGCTGGTGTATATTCAGTCATGTATTACCCTCGCCTTTCTTTTACGTGTTTTTCTCTTAAACCGTTCCATGTATACTGATGCTTTTGCAATCCAAAACAATATTGCCATGAATAATGTAGAAATGGCGACGATATCAAAAAATGCTAAACTACCGTAATCATATGGAAAATTCAATTTCCTAAAAATAAATGTCACTAGCAGCTCTCCTTGTAACATCCCTACATATAGAGAACATAATCGTAATATGCGATCTCCATGCAATAACACCGATGCATACACAAGACCACTACTTAGCAGAAACACTCTATCCACCACAATCCAAATCGGATCATATATTTCTAACAGATGAAAACTTGTATATAACATTGCAATAATAAGCGCCGAAAGTAAGCTATATAATTTTTTCCAGACAGAATATAGCGTGATCCCTATAAAAGAAATAATACAAAGTAAAAGAGCATTTACTGATACCACGAATGAGGCGATCGTTACATGTAACGGAGAGCAAATTATAAAAATCAGTATACAAGCGCCTAACTTCCACCGAATAAGGTCCTTTTTCATAAAAAAGGTTACAATGATCCACCCTATCCAAGCTACAAAATAAAAAGTACTTCCATCCATCAACTTCACCTCCTATGTTTTCCATTATGGGAACTTTTTATGAAAGTTAATCCACTTTATTTACGCATAGTTTTTTCTTATAACAGCAACACTTTTAACAAGGAGGTGTTATTCATTATGGGTAAAGATCGCCAAGAACGAAAACTACGAGAATCACGCCGCGTTGAATCCGATCGTGATCAATCACTACAATATCCAGGTGCAACTGGACTTGATACACCAGAACAGGCTCGAAAACAAAACCAGCACTAATTAATGCAAAAAGACGGTTTCGATATTGTACGAAACCGTCTTTTACATAATCAGTTTAATGTTTTCTATTTATATTGAAATAATATTTCACACACTATATCCTCCCATTACTTCTTTTTATCTTCACCTATTCCTATTAAAAATTAAGTTCTCTCCAGTAATTCGACAACACACCATCTACATTTTTCAACCCTTTTTCAATTGCAATTTTTACGAAATGATATTTTTATATAATACTAATTCCTTTCTCCACTTTATATTACGAAAAAGAATAGAACAAAAAAAATCAACCGAACGGTTGATTTTTTATCTCCTACTATAATGCGCAGTATCAATACCACGCTGCATTAACCAATGATACGTTTCACCCTTTACAACAAGAGGTACAGATTGCAACTCTTCTATCGTTTTCGCACCAAGAGCTGTCATTATAAATTTCAAATCTGTATGTAGGAGCTCAATTTCATCCACTAACTTCTCGATACCATCTTGCATTAAAATACGTAAAAAGTAACCAGCAAACGCAGTTGTATTCGCCCCTAATGCGATCGCTTTCGCTACGTCAAGCGCTGTTTGTATGCCCCCAGATGCAATAAAAGAGAGGTTATTATTTGTAGAGGTTGCTTCAATAATCGAGGTTGCTGTTTGTATGCCCCAGTTATTAAAATAAGAAAGCATTCGCTGTCTTCTTTCATTTTCAACAGCAGCAAAATTCGTACCACCTTGCCCACCAATATCAATTGCTGTTACACCTACGTTCGCTAACTGCTGCACTGTTTCCTTACTCATCCCAAATCCAACTTCTTTTACAATGATAGGAACTTTACTATTTAAAACAATTTTCTCAATGCGCTGAAGTACTCCAGTAAAATCACGGTCTCCTTCTGGCATCGTTAACTCTTGTATGACATTTAAATGAATTTGCAATGCATTCGCTTCAATCATATCAACGGCACGCTCTGCCTGTTCGATAGTTGCCTCACTACCTAAATTAGCAAAGAAAATACCATTTGGATTTACCTTTCTGATCACCTTATAAGAAGCAGCTTCACTTTCATCTTTTAACGCCGCCATTTGCGAACCTACAGCCATAGCAAGGTTATGATGTTTCGCTACATATGCTAATTGCTCATTAATATGTAACGTTTTCTCTCCTCCACCACCAGTCATCGCATTGATAAAAATCGGCGAACTTAGTGAAAGTTCGCCGATTTTTGTTTCACATGTTATTGTGTCATAATTTGAATTTGGCAAGCTTTGATGCACAAAATCAATATCATGAAAGCCATGCGTACGAGACTGACCAGTAGAAAGAGCGTATTCAATATGATCTAATTTACGTTTTGCCCTTACCACTTGTACCCCTCATTATTTCTTTAATTTTTTCAGTTGTTCACCAATAATATCACTTAATTGGAAAGTAGCAGAATCAGCATTTGGCTCATACTGACTATAATCTTCAGTTACATTATTTTCCTCAAGCGCTTCTTTTATACTTAAAGAAATACGTTTCTCTGCTACGTGAACTTCAAGTACTTTCACTTTTACTTCTTGTCCCATTTCCAATACTTCATTCGGATTTTTCACGTGACGATTTGCAATTTGAGATACGTGTACAAGTCCTTCAACGCCCGGTAAAATCTCAACGAATGCACCAAATGTAACAAGGCGTTTTACTACTCCCTCACGAATATCTCCAGCTTTTATTTCGCCAGCAACGTTTTCCCAAGGTCCTGGTTGAGCTGCTTTAATTGATAAAGAAATACGTTGTGTATCAGCATCAACAGATAACACCTTTACCTTAACCTTTTGACCTTGCTCTAACACTTCAGAAGGTTGCTCTACACGTTCATGTGAAATTTGTGAAATGTGAACTAAACCGTCCACTCCACCAACATTAACGAATGCGCCAAAGTCAGTTAATCGTTGTACTGTTCCTTCAACAACGTCCCCTTCTTTTAATGAAGAAATTGCTTCTTTTTTCTTAGAATCTAGTTCTAATTCTACTACCGCTTTATGCGAAAGGATTACACGATTTTTTTCACGGTCTAATTCAACAATTTTCACCGCTAATGTTTTACCTTTATAGTCAGTAAAGTCTTCTACATAATGTACTTCCACAAGTGAAGCTGGAATAAAACCGCGAACACCAAGGTCCACAACTAATCCGCCATTCACAATATCTTTTACAGTAACATCAAATACATGACCAGAAGTAAATTTCTCTTGTAGTTCTACCCATGCTTTTTCTGCATCAACAGCACGTTTAGATAAGACAAGATCATCTTCTTCTAATTTAATAATTTTCAACTCTAGTGTTTGATCTAATTCTACAACATCGCTTGCTTTTTCAATATGAACGTTAGCTAATTCACTAATTGGAATTACGCCATCTGTTTTGTATCCAACATTTACAAGCACTTGTTTCTCTTCAACCTTCGTTACAGAACCTGTAACAACGTCACCAACTTGTAATTCTTTTGAATCCATAACTTCTTCATTCATTTTCTCTACCATGGAAATACCTCCCTACAGAATTGACAAAGCATTTTTTATGTATATACGAAATGAAAACAAAGTTTTCATTTGCATGTTTAAGAATTTCTCATCACATACTCTTTTTCAATAACATTCACAAGAAAATATATTAAACCTATATAAATAGTATACAGCAAAACCAGCTTGAAAAAAGTATGTTTTGAAATATAATAGCGAATATATTCTGACAGTTTTATTCCTCTTTAACTAACTTCTTACAAATCAGCTCATTTGTCAAGGAAAGAGACTCATAATTCACGTATCCTTTACATTTCTATTTAAACAAAAAAAGAAAGAGGATTATCCCCTTTCTTTATTTCGCAAACACTCCAGAAACAATGCTCATAATTTTTTGGACAACTTCTTCAATTGATAAAGAAGTCGTATCTAATTCCAATGCATCATCAGCCTTTTTTAGTGGAGAAACTTCGCGTTCTGAATCTAATTTATCACGCTGAGCAATTTCTTCTTTTAGCTGCTCTAAATTAGAATCGA
The DNA here is from genome assembly GCF_008274905.1 of Bacillus sp. JAS24-2. Taxonomy (NCBI): domain Bacteria; kingdom Bacillati; phylum Bacillota; class Bacilli; order Caryophanales; family Bacillaceae; genus Bacillus; species Bacillus sp. JAS24-2. The sequence continues at coordinate 1,418,943 of NZ_CP031068.1, read as the reverse complement.
AACCTTTATTTAAATTTTCTAAATGCCTTCTTTCCGCTCTTTCTTCAACAGAAGCAAGCATAAAGATTTTCACTTCAGCATCCGGTAATACATGTGTACCAATATCACGGCCGTCCATTACAACGCCGCCTTTTTTCGCTAACTCTTGCTGACGACGTACCATTTCTTCACGAACAAGGCGATGTTTCGCTACAATAGATACTCGATTCGTCACATCAGGTGTACGAATTACTTCAGAAACATCTTGTCCATTTAAAAATACAAGCTGTGTATTTTCTCCTTGCTGAAACTCAATATTTACATTCTTTACAACTTCCATTAACTGCTCTTCATTTTCAATGTCTACTTTTTGTTCAAGGGCTGCATATGTAAGCGTACGGTACATTGCGCCTGTATCAATATAAACATAAGAAAGTTCCTTCGCAACAACTTTTGCCACTGTACTTTTCCCTGCAGCTGCTGGACCATCTATAGCAATTGAAATTCGTTTATCCATTGTAACACCTCATTTTTTCACTTATAAAACAAAACGAAAAGCAGGTGTTCACCCTGCTTCTTCTCATTTGCTTCGCGTCATTAAATCCTCAATTATTGTAGCATAATCCTTCATAGAAGAAAATGAAAACTACCGATTCACCTGCAAGATTTCCACTTTGTTTTTTACCATAACACCCTCATAATAAACAATTTTAGATAAATATTTCACTGATGACTTATGTATAAATAATAATTGTACAACAGAAAGACAAATGAATTGTATTATTAATATACGAATAAAAATTCTCTCCATCTTTTTCACCGTAATTTCTCCCTCCTATACTATATTTGCACATTTCGTTTCGTAATTTTATACATCGTACATATAGCAGTTAATTTTATTGTCATTTTCGAGGCATACTTTTATACATTTCCATTGTCGAATTTACTCAAAACATGTTATGTTCTAAATGTATTTTTTTACTTGAAAGGGGTATAAGCATTGAAAAGAATCCTAGTTTTACACACAGGTGGAACAATTGCAATGGAGGAAGATAAAGAAACTGGGGTCGTACAACCAGGTAAAAAAAATCCTCTTTTAAAATTCATTCCTGATTTAGAAGGCGATGTTGATTTAATCGTTGAAGATGTGTTCCATCTACCATCTCCTCATATGACACCGAGCGAAATGTTACAATTACAAGTCATCATTGATGAAAGAGTAAAACAAGACAACATTCATGGCGTAGTTATTACGCATGGTACGGATACATTAGAAGAAACAGCTTATTTCTTAGATTTAACAGTACAAGCAACTATTCCGATCGTAGTGACAGGTGCAATGCGCTCTAGTAATGAGTTAGGTGCTGATGGTCTATATAACTTCTTATCAGCTGTAAAAGTTGCTAGTTGTGATGAAGCTGCAGAAAAAGGTGTTTTAGTCGTATTAAACGACGAAATTCATTGCGCTACAAATGTAACGAAAACACATACAAGTAATGTCGCAACATTCCAAAGTCCACAATACGGACCAATTGGAATGGTAACAAAACGCGGCGTTGTCTTCCATCACGCTTTAGTACATCGCGAATCATATACGATAAATAAAGTGTCTAAAAATGTAGTTGTTCTAAAAGCATATGCTGGCATGGATGATACATTATTAGCAGCAATCGAAAATCTTCCTGTAGACGGCATTGTTATCGAAGCTCTTGGACAAGGTAATCTCCCTCCAAGAACACTACCTAGCCTAGAAAGATTATTAAATAAAGGTATTCCTGTCGTATTAGTTTCTCGCTGTTTCAACGGTATCGTTCAAGACGTATATTCGTATGAAGGTGGCGGTAAACACTTAAAAGATATGAGCATTGTATTCACATACGGCTTAAATGCACAAAAAGCACGCATTAAATTACTTGTTGCATTAGAGAATACAAATTCTCATGAATCCATTCAAAATATGTTTATGCACGAATAAAAAGGAGCTGTCGAGATTTTCCCGACAGCTCCTTTTTATTTTTCTCTTGATGCAATGGTTTGCGCAATCGCATCTCCATGAAATCTACCGTTCTCGATAAATATTTCATTTGCATTATTTCCAGCAGCAATGACACCTGCAATGAAAATATTTTCAGCATTCGTTTCCATTCTATCCTCTGTATAAATTGGACGTCCTGTTTCTTCATCAATCTGAACACCCATCTTCGTTAAGAAGCTATGATCAGGATGATAACCAGTCATCGCAAATACAAAATCGTTTTTGATTGTAAAAGCTTCACCATCAACTGTAAACGTTAATGTATGCTCAGTAATCTCTTTCACATGAGCTCCAAAATGCATTTGAATTGTACCGTTTCGTACTAACGCCTCAAATTCCGGCAAAATCCAAGGCTTTATGCTTGGTGAATACTCACTTCCACGATACAGTACCGTTACACGTGCACCAGATTTAACAAGTTCTAACGCGGCATCTACACTCGAGTTTTTCCCACCTATAACTACTACATCTCGATCAAAATAAGGATGCCCCTCTTTAAAATAGTGAGCTACTTTCTTCAATTCCTCACCTGGAACATTCATATAATTTGGATTATCATAATATCCAGTTGCTACAACAATATATTTCCCTATATACATTTCCTTACTTCCATCACGCTTTGTCGTCTCAACCTGAAAAACTTCTCCATCTTTTTGAACTTTCTCCACTCGCTCAAAAGCATTTACACGTACAGATTTACGTTTTACTACTTCACGATAATACGCAAGCGCTTGATTTCGAAATGGCTTACGATTTTCTGTAATAAAAGCTACATCACCAATTTCTAATTTTTCACTAGAAGAGAAAAATGTTTGATGAGTTGGATAATTATAAATGGCATTTACAATGTTTCCTTTTTCAATTACTAACGGATTTATCCCTACCTTTTGCAACGAAATTGCAGCCGCTAATCCGCACGGACCGCCTCCGATTATAATAACTGTTTCTTTCTGCATACTCGTCCACTCCTAGTCTTCTACCAATGCACTATTTATAAAAACAAGAAAAAACCTACTTACAGCAGTAGGCACCTATCTTTATTGTATTCATTTTTCATATATTTGTCATCTAAACGAAACGTACATCCGATAGACATCTGCTAAAAACTGCTGAAATTTAATACCTTGTTTCCCTAATACATTCTCAGGATCAATCTTTCTAGCTGGATCAAGCGTTTTATGTGACACGATATCTTTTTTCGGATTTAAGCCAAAGTTTTGGCATAAATACGCATGATACCATGTAAAACGATTATACGCTTCCCAAAAGTTAACATCACCACCATAACAAAGTTCCACTCCAATGGCCGCCTTATTCGCGTCATAGCCATATAAGTCATTATCCGTCGGCACACCATATCGAACATGATACGCAACTTCATTTATAGGAATAATCTCCAATATTGTTTTATCATCTATAAATGTATGCGCCGAAGCTTTCGGTTGTAATTCATTAAAGTAATCTCGATTGCCTATCGCATTGCTTCCAGGATTCCCCGTATCATGGCTTACGATAAATCTCACTTTAGTCAGAGGAATCCCCGGTCGTGAACTTCCATATCCAATATAATTGCGCTCTATAGGAAACATCGCCATTGCTACCAACTCCCGCTCTAGAAGATTACCTTACTTCCTTATATATGTATTCGGTAGCAATGTCCTTATCGCATATTTCTTACGCGAAGAGAAAATCGAAAATATTTGAAGTGAACACCATAAACAACAAGATACTTACAGCCACTCCATAAAAACCGTAAAACCAAACACAATCTTCTTTCGTATCTAAACCGAAAAATTTATTTACCGATTGTAATAATGTGCCACGCTTGCTTTGTTTGTTTCGTAATACTTCCACTCGCTCTACAACATCTGCTGGCATCATAAATCTTTGGTCTACTGTCATTTTCATCATTTATCTCTCCTTAAAATCATTTCCGTTTTGTTTATCTAAGGAGAGTATAGCACGTTTGTTCGTGTAGAACAAGCGTTCTTTTTTATTTTTATTTTATTTTATTTTTCAGCAAGCCAAGTAAAAATTGAGATTACAACGGCAATAATCGGCCCTACTACAACCACACCAAATATCAGAAACAGTAGCCCTTCCCCGAACATCCGAACGGTACTTATTTTGCGAGCTTTCATCGTTCTTGCGAGTTCTCCCTCTAACCTATTAACCTTTTCTTCTAATTGTTCTACTCGTTCCAACATTTCATTCTCCATATACAACACCTCATTTAATACTTCAACAAAAAAACGTGATTCCCTCGAAAGGAAATCACGTTTTCTCAAGATATAATATTTTATACCCAACCTCTGAAGCGGCTTGCTTCAGCCATTTTACGAACACCAACCATGTACGCCGCTAAGCGCATGTTCACTTTACGAACTTGTGCTGTTTCATAAATAGAATCAAATGATCTTACCATTACTTTTTCTAAACGTTGTTCTACTTCTTCTTCAGTCCAGTAGTAACCTTGGTTATTTTGTACCCACTCAAAGTAAGATACTGTTACACCACCAGCACTTGCTAACACGTCTGGAACAAGTAAAATTCCGCGATCTGTTAAAATTTTAGTCGCTTCTAATGTTGTTGGACCATTTGCTGCTTCAACAACGATTTTCGCTTTAATATCATTAGCATTTTCTTCTGTAATTTGGTTCTCAATTGCAGCTGGAACTAAAATATCGCAATCAAGTTCTAACAATTCTTTGTTTGAAATTGTATTGTTAAATAACTTTGTTACTGTACCGAAGCTATCACGACGGTCTAATAAATAATCAATATCTAATCCATTTGGATCATGTAACGCGCCGTAAGCATCTGAGATTGCAATAACTTTCGCACCTGCATCATGCATAAATTTAGCTAAGAAGCTACCAGCATTACCGAATCCTTGAACAACAACGCGTGCACCCTTAATATCAATGCCACGTTTTTTCGCAGCTTCGCGAATACAAATTGTTACACCTTTCGCTGTTGCTGTTTCACGTCCATGTGATCCACCTAATACAAGCGGTTTACCTGTAATAAATCCTGGTGAATTAAATTCATCAATACGGCTATACTCATCCATCATCCATGCCATAATTTGAGAGTTTGTGAATACATCTGGAGCTGGAATATCTTTCGTCGGTCCTACGATTTGGCTAATTGCTCGTACATAACCGCGACTTAATCTTTCTAACTCACGGAATGACATTTCACGTGGATCACAAATAATTCCACCCTTACCTCCACCATATGGTAAATCAACAATACCACATTTTAAACTCATCCAGATTGAAAGTGCTTTCACTTCATTTTCTGTTACATTCGGATGGAAGCGAATCCCACCTTTCGTTGGACCAACAGCATCATTATGTTGTGCACGATATCCTGTAAATATTTTAACAGTCCCGTCATCCATACGAACTGGTATTTTCACTGTCATCATACGAATTGGTTCTTTTAATAATTCATATACTTCGTTTGGATAACCCAATTTTTCTAACGCTTCACTAATAACAATTTGTGTTGAATTCAATAGTTCAAAATGTTGTTCCCTTTGTTGTTGTGTTTTTGTTTGAGTTCCCTTTTCGGCTACCATAGTAAGTAAACCCCCTGTAATTTCACTTGTTTAGTAAACCTTCATTGCCTAGTATACACCCTTAAATTTGGAATGCAATAGAAAACGCTAACAAATATATACAAACTATTTTCTGTTGCAAGCGTTTTCACTATTATTATAGTCCTTTTATTACTTTTAGAAAAGTAAAATACTTAAATATTTAAATATTTTTTATTTCCATCAACCACACTCCCATAAAACTGCATATTTTATTTTCAAAAAGTATGTTCGAGTATTTACAATCATCCCTTCCCTTCTCCAAATAAAAACAAAACCTCAGCTATGTTGTATTAGCTGAGGTTTTGTTTTTTCACAAAGTAATTGTGTATTTGCTCTATCGCGTTAACATCCATTAATTCTTTACCGTACTCCATGATGCGATAAATGGTTGCTGTAGACGGATTACCGTATTCCGCTAAAATAGCTATAAAATCCGCCTTTAACAATTGAATTTGTTCCTCTTCTTCCACCCAAAGATAGAAGCGCTCATCCCACGTATATAGCTTTCCGCCAGTTACACCAAGGTTATATAAGCGATTCGACAGGTTAATTACGTCATCTAGCGTAGCAAACTCATATAATATATGCTCACTTTCATCTAGAGTCACTTGCATTTCAATAAACTCGTCACGGAACTCATCATCTGTATCCATTTCTTGATTTTCTTTCGTTACAATTACAACCATCCCTTGTGCTTGTAGAGAAAACACTTCAACTGCAATCGGACCATCTGCTTCAAACCCTAATTCCTTATTTGCTTCTTGCATCATATCACGAAATAATTGCTGTACTTTCGGTGCATTTCTCCATAAATCTTCTTTCGTTAATCCTCGTTCAGATAAATCATCAAATGTTAGAAAAATTTTTATCTTATTGTAATTTAATCGTTCCAGCCTCATCTCATACCCTCCCTACGTAACCAATGCATCTAATTTTTATTATATGAAATAGAAAATAGATGGTTCTTTTCGAACAACTATTCCGACATTTTTAACCATCCATCCCATTCTTCTTTCGTATCACCAATTAGGATTGTTTCAATGTCCAACTGGTTTAGAACGCCTAGCTTTCCGATAAATCCAACTAAAAGAGATTCCCTTTTTTCTTGTAATAAATTTATAAAGTTCATCGTCTTTTTCATTTCTTGTTCGTCAGCAAAAGATACAAATACATATTTCGGCTGTATTTCCTCTACCGCTGATAACATACCATCTTCAGCTAAGCTTGTCCTAATATATATCGCCTCATATCCTTTTAAGCGTAAATAAGTTGAAAAAATAAATCCTTTCAATGCATCCTTTTCTAACACAATAACTTTGTGTAAAGAGGAAAACATTGAGGCATTGTGATACACCATCCCTAGACGCGTTTGTAAAAATGATAGTGCATATTGAAATTGCACCATTGAAATCTCATTATTATTTTTTGACGTTAATAATTTGTCTGTCACTCGAAGAACAATACTGGCAACAACCTTCTCTGTTGAATATATACTAAAAGCTTCGTTTAATAATGCAGCAATTGTAATTTCATCAAATTTTAACAAAGCTTGTAGCAAATCGTCCACTAAAACAACTTCTTTATCGAAATGTATCTCTTTTTGAACTGTACTCTGCAAACGATTCTCTTCTAATAATCGAACTGCTTGTCCAATCATCATACCGGAAGAAACTTTTTCCATTAACCATTTTAAAATTTGAATATGCTCTTCTGTATATAAACGATGCCCAGCTTGATTCCGCTTTGGGGCAATAATTTGATATCGTCTTTCCCATGCACGAAGCGTACTCGGCTGAACTCCAATTATATTCGAAACGGCTTTTATATTGTATTTCCCATTAAGAGTTGGCATCATTTCCCTCCGCACAATGTAATGATGTGTGTTTGAGCAGGTGCTCGGAAACGAAGTGGTATCAATGTTGTTCCATACCCATTACTAACAAAGAGAATCGTATTTAAATGGTTATATACGCCACCTTTTAAATATTTTTTAGATGGGAATAATCGGATTTGCCCTCCATGCGTATGTCCACTTAAGACAAGTGAAATCTGTTCATTTCCAGACATTTTTTTTATTATATCAGGGTTGTGACTAACTAGGATACGAAAACCATCTTCTTTACAATCCGCCAATGCCAAATCTAGACGATCACGGTGCAATCCAACATCATCTATACCGAGCAAACAAATTTTCTCGCCTAATTCAGACTCAAATACCACTCTTGTATTATCTAAAACTTTTACGTTATTTTCTAATAATAACGCATCTAATTCATGATATTCTATCTCATAATCATTGTTTCCCCACACAAAATATACAGGAGCTATCTCTCTTAACTTTTGAATATTCGCAGAGATTTTTGATAAAGAGACACCTTTCTCTGCTAAATCTCCTCCGATAATTACGAGATCTACTTTTCCTTTTACTTGTTCAATTAACAAATTCGAAATGACTCTTCTATGAATATCAGAAATAAAAAACACATTTACTTTTTGAAAACTTTTCGGAAATTCTTTAAATACTAAAGTATGTTCCAACACCGTATTACGCATCGCTTCTTTATACATCACAAGAAGCAATAAAATCCCCATGCCTATGAGAGTACTGAATAATATAATCCATATCATATTTTTGACTCCCCTCCTCATAAAGATAATCCTAGGCTTTTATAACAAACGGTGATCGCTTAACTCACTAGCTTTCTTGCTTTGTGGACTTATCTTTTATCGGAATTTTTAATTCTTGACCTGCACTCACTTCATCTTCTTGCAAGTTATTATACTTTTTAATTACTTCAATTCCATTTCCATCTGAAAAATATTGCTTCGCTATACTTTCTAAAGTTTCTCCCTCTTTCACAGTATGCGTTATTACTTTTTCAGAATGTTTCTGCGACTCAGATTTAGCTGAATCAAAGAAGATTACTTCAAACGCACTTTTTCCGGCATTATTACTATCACCCTTCACCTGAATATATTTATCCGTGTACCACAAAATACTAATCGGCAGCAGAATGAATAGAAATGTTAAAACCCGGACGAAAATGTGATTTATTTTAAACTTTTGTTTTTTTTCTTTATTTCTATGAATTTCACTACGCGGCGGTAAACTTTCTTTTTCTTCCACTCGCTCAACTTCTAATTCCTCTTCAAAATCAGGAATTCGTTTCCTCATGTTGTTCACCACCACCTTCCATTTATTTTCTTAATTGGAGTCCCATTATAAAATCAACAAGAAAGTGTGCAAAGATTGTTATAAACAAATTTCCTGTCCATTCAAATACATAACCAAAGACAAAACTAATGAAACAGACGAAACAAAACAAAAATGGCTTTGTTATATAACGAATATGTAACAGTGCAAATACGAAGCTCGCAATTACAATTCCAAAATGAGTCTGTACTACACCTCTAAATAAAAATTCTTCTGCAAAACCAATTAAGAACGTAATAACGAGTAAGTGTAGAACGGACATTCCTCGAAACATCTTATCGTTAATACCACCATCATCAAACCAAGACTCCGGAAACACTCGCATTGCAACATAATCTAATAACACAATACCAATCGCTAACAAACCACCTATAATAAGTATAGATACTGGTTCCCATTTCCATAAATTAAAGACTTCTTTTACATCTTGAAATAATATATATGCCAGTAAACAGCCAATACCGATAATAATTAACTGTGTTATATATAGATTCAGCCTTATTTCCTGCGGACTCATATCTTCAACATTATGCCTTTGAATGTTCATCATTCCTCCATCTTTTCTAGGCCGAAAAGCTTTTGTAACTCTGTTTCCCAATTATAGTCGAAATCCGATTGTTGCGCTCGTCTTTTTTTATAATCTTCTTTTATAATACCGCAATAATCGCAGCAATTAATTAACTCTTGCTCTTTCCTATAACCGAACTGTTGCAGCACATATTCACGTCTACACCCTTTAACTTGTATCCATGATTTCATATTTTCTAGCTCACTATATTTATTACGCAACCTTATTTCTACTTCAGCTATTAATCGGTTCATAATTTCATCTGACAAACCTTCTAATAACAATCTTCGTTGTTGTATAATTCCAACCTGTTCGAGATGATAACGAACGAAACGCCAATATTGCTCATTAAATCTTGCTGCATTATAACAAATTTCTTCTACATCTTCTATTGGTAATTCTTTCGTTTGAAACATTCTTTCTTGTAGTAAAGAAAATAAAAATTGTATTTGTGACTTACTTGGCAATTCATCCTCAATGATTGAAATTGGTAAATCATGATCCAACGGACTACATAATAAAATAGCTATACTCGGTTCGCCATCTCTTCCAGCTCTTCCGATTTCTTGTAAGTAAGAAGCTATATTAGTTGGATAATGAAAATGAATAATATATCGCGTATTCGCCTTATTTACCCCCATACCAAATGCACTTGTGCATATTACAAGTTGCAATTGATCGTTCATAAACTGCTGTTGAATTAACATACGCTCTTCATGTTCCATACCACCATGATAAAAAGCTACACCAGTAACACCTTTCCCTCTCAAGTATTCCGTTAACCTTTCTGTCCACGCTCTACTTGAGCAATATACAATCCCCGGCCCTTGTAAATACATCACCTGCTCTAAAAGCGCCTCTTTCTTTTCTTCTATCGTCTCTACAAATTGCACATCCATTGCAATATTAGGACGATCAATAGAGTATACATGTTCCGCGGCACCCTTTAAATTTAAACTATTTGCGATATCCTGCAGTACCCCTTTTGTCGCTGTGGCTGTCAATGCTAATACTGTAGGAGAACCAATATTTTCAATAACTACATTTAGTTTTTTATAGTCCGGTCTAAAATCATAACCCCATTGAGAAATACAATGAGCCTCATCAACAACAAATAATGAAATATGAATTTTCTTCAATTCCCTAATTAATAACTCCGACTGTAACATCTCTGGTGAAACAAAAATAAATTTATATGAAGATAATTTTTTCATCGCTTCTCTTTTTTCATTTAATGTCCGAAAACTATTAAATGCTATTACTCGGTTTTTCACAACATACTTTAATTGTGTCACTTGATCTTCCATTAAAGATAATAACGGTGATACAACAAGCACTGTTCCTTCTCGCATAAGCCCCGGAAACTGATAGCACATAGATTTCCCTCTTCCAGTCGGAAGCATTGCTATCACATCTTTTCCTTCTAATAAATCTGTAATAACTCCTTTTTGACCTGGACGAAATTCAGAATATCCAAACCACTTATATAAATATTCTTCAAGTTTCATTTACACCCTCCATCCGCGCTAATACAAGACGAACTTCAAAATAAGAGATATCTTCTCCAACCGCTTGTTTCAAAACACGTAACTTCCGCGTTTGCAATGCTTCAATTACTTTTATTACTTTGTCTATCTTTTCTTTTTCCATAAACATTTCAATAGAAAAATCTTTTTCTCGCAAAGCAATTTCAACAAAATGATCTTCTATCGTTGCAACCTTTAAATTCCGAATCGTCGCTATTTCTTCTAAAGAACGTCCTTGTCTCCAAAAATTATATGTTTTTTTCGTGGATAAACTAAATAATTCAGCTCTCTCATTTGGATAAGATATAATTTCAGCTAATAGTGGAAATTCATTTTCTTTATCACGAACTTCTTGTATAAAGAAATGCATTGTACCCCAAAATAAAAAATACACCCTGAATATATCTTGTTTCGTAATTTCTGCTAATTGTTGCAATGTACAACCAATACGTTCATAACCCGTTAGTCGATATGTTACAATCGTCGCTTCTATCGTATTGCTCTTTTCTAAAAGATTATGTACTTCCGTCCATAGTTTTCTCGCCAACTCACTTCTCTTATATGGTATTCCTGTTAGAAAACGTTTCACCCACATCATTATTTCTGTATCTTGCTGAATTGGGATAAACTTCGTATTATTCTGTTGTAAATTTGATATGGTTTGAATAATTAATGATAATCTTTTCCAAAATGTTTCACCTAATTCACCATAATGTAAACCATGCAAATGCGCCGGAAAAGCATAAACTTCCCCCCATTTATGTAACTGCATTTTACCCGTAGGTGTTAACACATATGTATTTTCATGTATTTCTTGAATAAAATTCGCTTGCAACAACTTTGCAACTTCACCATCATAGTCATTTCTATTCAATGATTTATATATTCCGAACAAAAAAGAAATTCGGAACATATTTCCATCTTGTAAAGTTTGCGAAGAACGTTTGCCCTTTAGTAAATAATAAATAGAAGAAACGGTTCTTTCACCATTCAATTGTTTTAAACAATGCAACAAAGTATATTGTATTTGCATGACCGCTTCCACCTTCCAATCTTAACTTCATTCTTTTCAGTACAATTACACTATCTACTTTCGCTCATTAAACTTATCATATAAGAACTATATACTTGTATATATTCTATTGTATCAAACCAAATCATATTTACGTATTTTGAAAATCTTATGACATAATTCAAAAATAAGTTGACACTCTAATTGATAAGCATTATCATTATAATTTTATGTTGAAAAGTTTTACAAACCGTTTTACAATAAGGTTATAATTTTTATGGCGAGCTTTTCACATACATATTATCAGGAGGGAAAAAAGATGGCAAAATATACAATCGTTGATAAAGATACTTGTATTGCATGTGGTGCTTGTGGCGCTGCTGCACCAGACATTTATGACTATGATGATGAAGGTATTGCATTTGTAACATTAGATGATAACCAAGGTATCGTTGAAATTCCAGATGTATTAATTGAAGATATGATGGATGCATTCGAAGGCTGTCCAACTGACTCAATTAAAGTTGCTGACGAATCATTTGACGGAGACGCTTTAAAATTCGAATAGTCTTTTATTAACTTCAAAAAATGCCCCTCATATTGATGAGGGGCATTTTTTGTATCTAAATTTTATTTTCCTTAATAAAAAACCATTAGTAGTTTCACACTACTAATGGTTTATATATATATTATGCATTTTTCATTTTTGCAAACACCCATACTTTCAGGCGTGAGAATAATGCTACAAATACAATTGTTACAACAATCCCTTTAATTAAATTAAATGGTAAGATTGCCGTTACAACCGTTGTTCTTATAGCTTCGCTAGACATAGCCGGTGAATTTAAAAACCAAGTGTAAGCCGGGAATATGATGATGTAGTTTAATACACTCATAATAAGTGCCATTGTAATTGTCCCTAGCATTAATCCTGTAGTTAAACTCTTCACAGTACGATACTTTCTAAATAAGAAAGCTGCTGGTCCAATAAATAAACATCCTGCAATAAAGTTTGCAATTTCTCCAACTGGTACTCCCGTTAAACTTCCTTGAATCCCGTAATGTAAAATGTTCTTTATCGCCTCTACAATCACTCCTGCTACTGGTCCAAAGATAATTGCTGCAATTAGAGCTGGTACATCACTAAAATCAATTTTCAAAAATGGCGGAAGCCCTGGGAACGGGAAATCTAACATCATTAGTAAATATGCAATACTACTTAGCATCGCTACACTCACCATCTGCACTACACTGTTTTTTTGTTTCATCTTTCTCTCTCCTTTTCCATCGATCATCTCATGGAAAGTGGAAAGGTTCTGCTATGCCTATTTTTTCATAGAACGAAAAAACCCTTTGTGTTTTACACAAAGGGAGAATTTAAGGCACATCAAACAGACGTTCAAATCCATATCTTTTTTGAACGCTTGAACCTCCATCTTCTCCCATCCAGACTATACTGTCGGCTTTGGAATCACACCAAATCCTGCCTTAACGGCTCGCGGGCTTAGAACAAAATCATAAATAGTTCATCACCGCCGGTCGGGATTTTCACCCTGCCCCGAAGATAGACCGATATTCTATTTTCCCCTTCATTATACAACAACCTCATAACATTGTGAACTAAAAAATTGTAACTTATTTAAAATTAGTTATTTATTTTTCGTAACAACAAATAAATTGCGAGATATTTTACAATACAATCCATATTTTTTATTATTCGGCATTTCTCTTTTGAATTACCTAGTCATATATAATTAAAAGTGATAAGATATTGAATTGTTAAGATAAGAACATTTTCTGAGTTATGGAGGAAATGTCATGAAAAAAGACAAGAGACATTCTATTCGAGAAGCAATGAAAAAAAACTTAAGAAAAGAATACTTTTACTTAAAAAAAGAATTACTTTTCTACTGTCCAATTGATTTAGGCACATTCTCAAACGAGACATACTATGCTACTTTCGATGAAGATGGCATTAGTATTTATCAGTATGATAAAAAAACAGAAAGTAAATTAAAATTGTGTGAGCGTCATCCGTGGAAGAGTTGGAATAAAGTGAAGATTGATCACTATTTGACAACTTCTCAATTTATTTTTCAGGGTGAGCGAAATTGGATCTTATCTCTTTTTCAAAAAGGAAAAGAAGCTCAAAAAATTATTGAAGAGCATACATCTTTACAAACAGAAGTTGTTTCCCGCTCTTTCTTAAAAAAACTTCCTGGTTTTCGTTCTAATACACCACTGAATAAATACATCGGTAGTATTTGTTACACTGCACTTATTGCATTTTTATTAAAATGGATGATTCCATTTCAAGCACCACAAATCGCCCTGTATTCTATTTCGATTGGTTGTATGCTTCTTGGCCTACTTTGTTTGACAATCGGTTTAATTGAACCGACTATCGTACTGTTTCGAACAAAAGAGAAAACAAGAACAAAAGTTTTTTACTTATATAGCTATTTAGCTATTTCTGGATTTATATGTGTCTTTATTTTTTGGTAAAAGAAGCCGTCCCAAAATAAATTTTGGGACGGTTTTCTTTTAGATATAGATGCTCTAATTCACTCAATAGTTCTAGCAAAAGCGCCCATATAATTTCATTTACATTGAACCTTATTTAAGAAGAACATAAATTTGTTCAAAGTTTAATTTTTGAAATGTTTCCTTCACTTAACATATAATTGTTGATTAGGATAAATTAGCTCTTGCTGCAATCCATTTTTTTCTTTAATTTCCTTAAGTGTCATACTAAATTTCCGTGCAATACTAACTAAAGTATCCCCTTTTTGTACGACATATAATGATGAAGAAACAACTTCATTTCTTTGTTCATTTAAAACAAGCAATGGGTTCATCGCATTCTTTTTCGCCATCGTCCATCTTCCTTGATGAAGTTCTAGATGTAAGTGTGCACCTCGCGATTCTCCCGTGTTCCCTACTTCTCCAATTTTTTCTCCTTTGGAAATATAATCTCCTTGCCCCACATATCTCTTATTTAAATGTGCATATACAGCCTCATATTCTCCGTGTTTAATAAATACAACATTTCCATAACTACTTGAATAATAAGACTTCGTTACCCTACCATCTTGAATAGCTGCCACAGGCGTTCCAATCGGCGCAGCTACATCAATACCATAGTGTTTTCCATGCCTTGTCCCAAAATAATCACTTATCTGACCTTCAACAGGCCATGTCCATCGATTTTCTTCTGCATAAACATGTAATTGAGATACAAACAGCATACTCAATAACATGACGCCGCATTTTAAAACTTTCATATACATCCTCCGTTTTCTAATTACCACCATACCTTCTCTATTTTGGTATATTACAGAAAAAAGTATACAAAAAAAGAAAGTGAATTACTCCACTTCCTTCTCTTTCTTATCACGAAAAACTAATGCACTACGGTTATACTCCACATCTTTCACTTGTAATCGGGCATTTATTACTCGAGCTATCGCAAACAAATAATCAGATAATCTATTTACATACTTTAAGACAACTTCATTTATTTTCACTTCTTTTTGCAATGATACTATAGAGCGTTCTGCTCTCCTTACAACAGTACGTGCAATATGAATAGTAGCCGCCGCCTCGCTACCACCTGGCAAAATAAAGCGTTCTAATGGCGGGGCTTCTTCTATATATAAATCAATCTTTCTTTCTAAACTTTCAACCATCTCAATTGTCACTTTATAAGGAATTTTTTGTTCCACTATTGCCAAGTCTCCTCCGCAATCAAATAGTTCATGTTGAATATTTTCGAGCTCATTGTAAATATCTCTAAAAGCCCCGCCTTGAACCTTAGTCATTGCATATCCAATATGAGAATTTGCCTCGTCTATTGTTCCATACGCTTCCACACGGATATCATCTTTATCAACCCTGCCACCTATTACACTTGTCGTTCCTTTATCTCCTGTTTTTGTATATAATTTCATTTCTTCACAGCACCCTCTCTTGTTATTCTTGATTCGACCAAGATAGAAAAAAGTTCTACCATTCTTTATTTAATTGAGTTTACAAAAAAATAAAAAACAGCAGAACTTTATTCATTATCAACTTTAAAAAAGCATATCTAAATTATACGATTCGGTAAATATACAGAGAATGTAGTTCCTTCTCCAACAACACTTGATACAGAAATTTTACCGTCATGGCCTTGAACAATATTTTTCGCAATTGCAAGCCCGAGTCCTGTTCCACCCTTTTTCCCACGTGTTCTTGCTTTATCAGCTTTATAGAAACGATCAAATAAAAATGGAATATCCTCTTCTGGAATGCCTACACCCGAATCTTGTACTTCAAAAATGAGGCCATTATTTTTCGTATCAATTACAAGCGTTACATGTCCACCCGCATTCGTATGACGAATTGCGTTATCAATCAAGTTCGTCAACACTTGTTCCATCCGATCTGCATCAAACGCATATTCTTCAATCTGATTCCGGAAATCAACTGTTAGTTCAACTTCTTTATCCTTTGCAATCCCTTGGAATTTACGACCAATTTTTTCCACAAACGGATGTATGTCCACTTCACCAATATGTAACTCTACGTGACCGCTTTCCATACGAGCTAAATCTAACAATTCATTTACAAGTTTACCTAAACGAACGGATTCATCATAAATGATTTGAACAAACTCATCTATTTCCTCTTTCGTTTGCACAATATCATCTAAAATCGCTTCACTATACCCTTGCAGCATGACCATCGGTGTACGAAGTTCATGTGATACATTCGCAATAAAGTCTTGACGCATTTTCTCAAGACGACGTTCTTCCGTCATATCTCGCAGTACCGCTACAGCCCCACGAATTTTCGTTTGATTGTAAAGTGGTGTCATAAGAACTACATAGTTCCCTTTTTGTAAATTAATTTCAACAACTTGTTGTTGCTCGCTTTCTACAACGAGATGGAATAGTTCCACAAGTTCAGAAGGTAATTTTTTACTTAACTCTATCTCTTTTTCTTCTTGCCAAACTTGTAAGAAATGTTCAGCCGGTGGATTAATAACTACGACTTCACCTTCTTGATTTAACGTAATAACTCCATCTGCCATACTACTCAAAATACTGGCTAACTGTTCTTTTTCTTGCTGCAAAGCATTCATATTAAACTTCAACTGTTTACCCATTTGATTTAAGGCCGTTGCCAGCTCACCAATTTCGTCCTGAGATACCATAGGAGCCTTTGCATCAAATTTCCCACGTGACACTTCAAAAGCAACCTCACGCATTTTACGAAGCGGTGCTGTAATCCGAGTAGATAAGAAGAACGCAAAGAAAGTTGTTAATATAATCGCAATCCCAGCGGCTAAGAAAATGAAATCAGTCGTTCTCTCCATATCTTTTATTGGCACTTGTAAAGATTCATATACGAACACTGCGCTTTGATTTTTTGATTGCACTGGTTTCCCAACGATCACAATATCATTTTCAGTGCTTTTATTCTTTCTACTATCAGAAGCTTTTCTAATGTTGTTCTTAATTTCTTTTTTGTCCGTAAAAACAGCGGCTAATTCTTTATCTTCTTTTAAATTATCCATTGTAAGGGTGACTAACCCTTCTTGTTTCGGTGAAGAAGAGATTTCCTTGCCATCTTCTACAATAATAATCCTTGAAAGTGGATCAGAGAATTTGTACGCGATGTTCTCAATCGTTTTTACATCGGCACCTTCTTCAATTAATTCCGTAACACTTGTTGCGACTTTTTGAAGTCTATTTTCACTCATATCAACATAATACGTTCTAAAAAATTGTGAAAGTAAAATCGCAACAAATCCAAGAACAAACGAAACGAGAAGTAATATGGTCATCCATAACTTCCCTACTACACTTCTCCAAAGCATCAGTCGTTCACAACCTCAAATTTGTAACCTACACCCCAAACAGTAACAATCATTTTCGCTGCATCTGGTGATTTTTTGCTTAACTTCTCACGTAAACGCTTTACATGTGTATCAACTGTACGTAAATCTCCGAAGAATTCATATTGCCATACTTCTTTTAACAGCTGCTCACGATCGAATACTTTATCAGGAGCTTTCGCTAAAAATAATAGTAACTCATATTCTTTCGGCGTTAAGTTTACTTCATTGCCATCTGCAGTAACACGGTGTGCATCGTTATCAATTGTTAAGTGAGGGAATACAGTAACATCTTTTGTCGTTGTATCTTGTGTAAAGAATGTTGTTGGTACAGCACGACGTAATACCGCTTTCACACGTAGCACGACCTCACGTGGACTAAACGGCTTTACAATATAATCATCTGTTCCAACTTCAAATCCTTGTACTCTATTTACTTCTTCACCTTTTGCTGTCAGCATAATAATTGGTGTCGCTTTCTTCTCACGAACCCCTTTACATACTTCAATGCCATCTTTACCAGGCATCATAAGATCTAATAAGATTAAATCGTAATCATTTTGCAACGCCATTTCTAAAGCTGTATCACCATTATCTGCTTCTTCAATCGTATATTGTTCTCTTTCTAAGTACATTTTCAATAAACGACGAATACGATCCTCATCATCTACAATTAAAATTCTTGATTCATTTTCCATCTCTACCCGCTGCGTACTCTCACCTCAGCGGTTCACACCTACCCTTCTTTAACTATTATGTTGCGCTATTCTCGTTTATTTAAGCAATCTTCTAAATGTTTCACTTCCCATATTATGCTTCACAAGAATAATAAATTTTGTTCAATTTTTTTCCAAAACTATGTATTTTTTTTGAACTGTATATAATGTCCTCGACATCATTTTACAAAATCAACCGCTACTTTGTCATGTTTTTCTCAAAAAAGAAGAAAAGTTGACAAAAATAAAATAGGAAAGTGACATGCACTCTCCTATTTTATTTCTCTATGCATATGAATGTAAACCGGCAATAATTAAGTTTACTACAATAAAGTTAAACATAATGATTGCAAAACCAATTACTGCAAGCCAAGCTGATTTCTCCCCATGCCACCCTTTAGATAATCGTAAATGTAGTACTGCAGCATAAAAGAGCCACGTTATAAGTGCCCAAACCTCTTTCGGATCCCAGCCCCAAAAGCGCGTCCACGCTATTTGAGCCCAAATCATCGCAAAAATTAATGCACCTAATGTGAAAACTGGGAATCCAATTGCAATAGATCGATATCCGATTTCATCTAGTAGATCACTATTCGTATTCTTTACTAACGGCTGAAGTGCCGCCGATACTCGCTTCCGTAAAACGAGTCTTAATACAATATACAGTAATGTTCCAACTAACACTGACCAAATAACAGTATTTAATTTTTTTGCATTTACAATTGCTGGAACTTCAACTGCCGGTTCTAATTTATTTTCTGTCAGTAACTTCCCTTCATGCGGTCCAACTAAAGCCGGAAGATTGTACTTCATTTCCAGTTGTTGTTCATTTTTATCAATCCATTGAAACTTCGCTTCATATTTCATACTAGAAAATACCGTTGTTACTCCAATAAATCCAACTGTACAAACAAGTGTAAATACTACCGTCTCTAGCCAAAATGTACGTTTACTTCTCGTCGATTGATCTACATTTTTCAATAAATACATAACGCCTGTAATAAAACTAATCGCTAAAATGGCTTGTCCTGCTGCTGCAGTCGTCACGTGAATATGTAACCAATTACTTTTTAAAGATGGAATAAGCGGAGATATTTCCCTCGGAAACATACTTGCATAGGCAATTAATAAAAGCGCAACTGGTAATGCAAATAGTCCGATTATGCTTACACGGTACATAAAATACATGACAATAAATGCTCCTACAAGCATCATGCCGAAAAATGTACCGAATTCAAAAAAGTTACTAACTGGCGCATGCCCTGATGCAATCCACCTTGTAACAAAATATACTGTTTGTGCTATAAACCCTAAAATTGTAATCGTTATTCCTACATTTGCCCATTTATGACCCTTTTCTTTAATGGCTCCCCCAAAAAATAGAGTCGCAATTAAATATAAAATAAATGCGGTAAAGAGAAAGTTACTACTTATTTGCACCATATCGTTTCCCCACCTTAACTAATTTTTTTATCAATTACTTTATCATTTGGCTGTGGAATTGCTGTACCTTCTATTACTCTTTCAATATCTTTCTTTAAACCGAACCAATTTTTATTTGTATGCCCTGCAATCCACCATTCATCATTAACACGTTGTATCCAAATACGGCGATGATTCCAATACATACCTTGAATGACACCAACCATAAATATAAATCCTCCAATGCCGAGAATCCAAAGCGTTAAATCTTTTCTTACAGTAAGTGCTGTTGCATTTTGCATTTCAACACCTGCAAACGACATTTTATATTTGTTGTTTCCATCTGGTTCTATATTTTGCTGAATACCAACAAAACTCACTTCACCATCTGGTGTTTCAGGTGTAAACATTTTAAATACAAATGCAGGATTGTTTGGTAATTTCGTTTTCGTATTTGGTTTTCCATTCTCATCAAAATAAAAATCAGGAAAATAGCTTAATAGTTCTAGAGAATAACCAGTTCCTAAATCATATTTTTCCTTAGGATTCGTTAAATCTACTTTAATCGGTCCCCACTTTTGATTATTTTCTTTATTTTGTAAGTTAAAGGACATACTTTTAAATTCACTTTCTTTATAATCCACTTGATACACTGCAAATTGATCAAATTTCAGTGGTTCATTCACTCGAATTTCCGCTTCTTTTACTTTTTCTAATTTCGGTTTTTGTCCTGCTATATTTTCTCCTACTGCTTTATATAATACGGCATTCGTTTGGAAGTTTTTCGCAATCATTTTATCGCCTACACGATCAATCGCTTCATCAAAAACTTCCTTGTCCTTACTTTTATCATAAACTTCTTTTATAAATTTCTCGTTTTTTAAGTAGTATTGTCCATCCGTCCCTGGTATCTCTTTCGTTTCACCGTCACGTAACCAAAGTGCTTCGTCTACGTACATACTCGGTAAAAAACGAAGCATCGCACCGAATAAAAAGATAATAAGACCGATATGATTTACATATGGACCCCAACGCGAGAAGCGTCCCTTTTCTGCTAAAACGTTTCCGTCTTCCACTTTCACGTTATAGTTTCTTTTCTTTAAATTCTTTTGCACTCTTTCCAGGTCACCTTCTTGCGGTGTACCAGTCCCATATAATCTCTGTCTCTTTAAAAAGCTAGGATGTCTTTTTACGCCTTGCTTTTTTAAAGCTTTATAAAGTGGAATAACACGGTCTAAACTACATATCACAAGTGAAATACCGATAGAAGCAATCAAAATCATATACCACCATGAACCGTATAAATTATTAAACCCTAATTGATAGTATAATTGTCCTAAAAATCCGTATTCTTGTTTATAATATTCAGCTGGTGCAATCCCTGGAGTTATGTACATTTCTTGCGGAAAAATAGTTCCTATCGCTGATGCAGCTAAAGTTATTACGATTAGCCATACACCCACTTTTACAGAAGAGAAAAAGCTCCAAATTTTATCGATTATCGTTTTTGTCTGCGTGAGAGATCTCCGTGCACTCCCCTCATAGCGCATATCCAATAGTTTTGTATTTTCATTGCTTTCAAATGGTTTCCCGCAAGCTTCACAAAAAACGGTTCCTATCGGATTAACATGTCCACATTCACATTTAATTTCTTTCAACACTCTCACCGCCCCTGTATCTATATGTACTATTGTATATTCTAACCTCGAGTTACCGCAATACTCAGAATTTTTAAACCAGAGGCACTATAGACACGCACCCCTTATGTAAAGGCTTTCTTTATTACGGAGTAATTTTCTTTAAATACCCTTCTAACTGTTCTTTCGTTTGTTCACCTATAATTTGCTCCACTACTTTTCCATCTTTATCAATCAAAAAGCTTGTCGGTAATGGACCTACTCCATATGTTCCTATAATCTTTTGTCCTTTATCAATGGCAACTGGGAATTTCAAACCATACTGGTTCACAAAGTTCTTTACTGCAATATCCGTTTCATCTGCATCTAACGCTATGATTTCAACACCTTTTTCTTTATACTTTGGATATAATTCATTCATATAAGGCATTTCTTTTTCACAAGGTTTACACCACGTGCCCCAAAAGTTTAAAAATACACCTTTTCCCTTTAAATCTTTTAGTTCAATTTTCTTCCCTTCTAAATCCGTCACAACAAAGTTAGGTGCTTCTTTTCCGATTTGCATTTTCTCTTTATTAGCAAAGAATCCTTGATAAAGGGTAAATCCTACAGCACCACATAAAATGAGTAGAATAATAACGCGAAATAATAAGCGATTTTTCTTCATATTACTTCTCCTCTCCTCGATAAATGTTATGTATTATCTTCTGTAAATGTTGTATTGAATAAATCACCAGCAGAGCACTCCACTGGTGAATTTTTAACTCTATAGCTTATCTTGGCTTTGTAGAAGCAAGCGCGCGTAATTGTTTCACCTCATGTGGTGTCAATTCTCTCGCATCACCAGGTCGCAGGCTTCCTACTTCTAAGAAAGCATAACGTTCACGTTTTAATTTCACTACTTTACAGTCTAACGCTTCAAACATACGACGTACTTGACGATTACGTCCTTCATGAATTGTTAATTGTACAATAGCCATTTCTTTACGCTTGTCCCAAGAAATAATTTTCACACGTGCTGGTGCTGTTTTACCGTCTTCTAACGTAACACCGCGTTCTAACATGCGAATTTTCTCACCTGTTAATGGCCCTTTTATTTTTGCAACATATGTTTTTTCAACTTTATATCTAGGATGCATTAATACGTTTGCGAAGTCCCCATCGTTTGTCATTAATAATACGCCAGACGTATCATAATCTAAGCGTCCGATTGGGAATAAACGTTGTGTAATTTCCGGGAAAAAGTCCGTTACAACACTTCTTCCTTTATCGTCTGATACACTTGAAATTACGCCAGTTGGTTTATATAGTAAAAAATAAACAGGTTCTTCTTTTTCAAGAGGGATGTTATTTACTTCTACTTTATCTTGAGGAGTTACTTTTGTCCCTAACTCCTTCACTATTTTTCCATTAACTTTCACTTTTCCTTGCTGAATTAATTCCTCAGCCTTTCTTCTCGATGCAATACCTGCTTGCGCAATCACTTTTTGTAATCGTTCCATTTCTTTTTTTCACCTCGAATTTATCTTACCTTACATTAGAAAGACTTGGCAACCGCATACGCTTTACGGCTATTCGCTTCATCTTACTTAAACAACATAGCGATGATAATAAACATATAAAGGTCAAATCATGTTTTTACCCTTTATTATTGTCCATATTTTTCATATTTCTCACAATAAAAGTTCATCATTTTGTCAAAAATACCACATAAAAAAACCACTATTAAGCTACACCTTAATAGTGGTCGTATACGTATTATAAGCGAAATAGCGTAAAAAATGAATAGTATTACTGAAACAATAAAGAAACGAACACAATTGAGCATATAATCCCGATTAAATCTGCAAAAAGTCCTACTTTTAGTGCATCCCCCATTTTTCTGATCCCAACCGCTCCAAAATATACAGTTAAAATATAGAAAGTCGTATCTGTACTCCCTTGCATCGTAGAAGCCAATCTCCCAATAAACGAATCTGGCCCATATGTGGCAATTAAATCGGTCGTAATACTTAAACCAGCAGAGCCTGAAATAGGGCGTATAAGTGCTAGTGGAACAATTTCTGCTGGAACATGGATCAAATCTAACATTGGCTTCATTACCGATATCATTGCGTCTAACGCACCTGAAGACCGGAATATAGAAATAGACACAAGCATTCCAACCATAAACGGTAAGATGGAAATTGCAATTTGAATCCCTTCTTTTCCTCCCTCAACGAACGATTCATACGTCGGTACTTTCTTTATTGTGCCATATAAAAGGATAAAACCAATTACACAAGGAATTACCCATAAGGAAATTGTATTTACAATACTCATTTTTTCCGCCCCTTTCTACTCCTTCTTCGGTAAAAATAGCGGTCAATCCAAATTGCTCCAATCATAGAAAGTACTTGTGCAATAAATGTTACCCCAACAATTTCAGTAGGATTCGCTGATTCATACGTCATTCGAATGGAAATGACTGTCGTAGGAATTAATGTAATGGCTGATGTATTTAATGCTAGAAACGTCACCATAGAACGGCTCGCCGAATCCTTTCCTCCATTTAACTCTTTCAGTTGTTCCATCGCTTTAATACCAAGAGGGGTTGCTGCATTACCTAGACCAAAAAAGTTTGCCATCATATTTGATAGAATAAATCCCATAGACGGATGATCCTTTGGTATTTCTGGAAACAACCTTTTTACTATCGGCATAAAAAGTGTAACTAATTTTTTTAACAATCCGGCTTCCTCTGCAATTTTCATTAAACCGAGCCAAAATACTAAAACACTAATAAGTCCTATACAAATCGTTACCGCATCTTTTGCTCCGTCAAATACAGCTTTATTCACTTCTTCCATCGTTCCATTTATCATGGCGTATACAATCCCAATGACAGCCATCGCTACCCATACGAGATTAACCATCGTTCCCAACACCTATCATGTAAGAAAAAATTTCTTTCACATTATTCCAGTAAAGTCCCGTTGTAGCTACTAACTTCCGTTTACTATAAAATAAATTCCGTTCTCCAACTTTCTCATTACCAACATAAATGTCTGTCTTCCCAACCTTTACTCCATCCGTAAGTTTTATACTTTTATGGAGTTCAACTTTTAATACTACGTTCTTTTTTTCTTCTTCAGTTAACGGTACCGAAAAACTATTTTTCGTATAAACATGGTTGGCATACTTCTTTTCATTTATTTCAGCAATTGCTCCTTGTCCTAAAACTTTCGTTTGTTTGAAACGTTCAAAACCTTTATCAAACAAATTCATATGATCATCCCAATCACTAGAGGCACTCAAAGTTACGACAATTAAATCTAGTCCATCTTTTGATGCCGTTGTCACAAGCGTTCGCCCAGCTTTCTTCGTAAAGCCTGTTTTTCCTCCTGTTGCAAATTCATAATAAGACGTTACCAGCTTATGTTTATTTTTCCACGGGTAATCCCAAGAATCTGATTTATATGTTTTGGTTCCAAAGATTTTCTTAAATGTCTCGTTTCCCATTGCATATTTCGTTAATAATGCCATATCGTAAGCCGACGAATAATGTGATCCATCTCCATCTAAGCCATGAGGGTTTGAGAAGTGCGTATCTTTCATTCCAATTTCTTTCGCTTTTTGATTCATTAAATATACGAATCCATCTATACTCCCACCCACACTTTCAGCAATTACTTGCGCTGCGTCATTACCAGATCTAAGCATGAGTCCGTATACTAAATCTTCTAACTTCACTTTTTGTCCAGGCTTTAAATAGATTGCCGATCCTTCCACCCTCACCGCTTCATTACTAACTGATACCATTTCTTTCATCTTCCCTGATTCAGCAGCTAATAAGGCGGTCATAATTTTTGTTATACTAGCAATTTTTTGAGGCTCATGTTCTGCTTTTCCGTATAATACACGACCAGACTGTTGCTCCATTAATACAGCATTTCGAGCACTGACATTGCTGTTCATCTTTGCATATGTAGGAATCGGCATAACGCTTGCATACATCATAAGAAGCGTAATGATTACACAAATTCGTCTCATATTTCCCCCCACGTCCTTTTGGCACTTTTTGTACAAGTGTATGCTTGGCCTTTTAAAATATGAACGAAATCTTCCTTCTACTTCCATTAAAAAAGACGCAGAGAATTTGCGTCTAATATGGTGTCCATTCAATTTGTTTCGCAGTTTCAAACCTTTTTTCTACATCAGGCCAGTTTACAACATTCCACCAGTTTTTAATATATTCATCTTTTCGATTTTGGTATTGTAAATAATACGCATGTTCCCAGACATCTAGTACAAGGAGCGGTATCGTATCCCATTGTGTAAATAATTGATGAAGTGTACTTTGCAAAATTTCTAACCTTCCAGACCGGGGTACCCAAACGAGAATTGCCCAGCCTGAACCTTCTACTTTAGAGGCCGCTTCTGTAAAATGTTTTTGGAAACGTAAAAAGCTCCCAAAATCTTGTTCAATTTGTTGTGAAAAAGCTCCTCTTGGACTTCCACCACCGTCTTTTTTCATGTTATTCCAAAATATCGTGTGTAAGTAATGACCTGACCCATGAAAAGCCGCTTCCCTTTCCCAATGCTTAATTAAATCAAATTTATTTGTTTTTCTCGCTTCTTCCATCATCTTCTCTGCTTTATTTAACCCTTCCACGTAACTCCGATGATGTTTATCATGATGTAACATCATAATTTCTTTAGAAATATACGGTTCTAATGCATTATACGGATAAGGTAATGGCGGGAGTGTATGTCCTCCAATCGGGACAGCTCGTTCACTATCCCCTCTTTCATATAATTCATATTCCTCTTCTTCTTGCATAAATACTTCCTGCAAGTGATGCTGAATATGTTCTACATCATCGCTTATTTCATACATAAACTCTGCATCTGTTTCATACTCATGCTCTTTCATACGCTCTAATAACGTCTGAATTTTATAGGCAAGCATATGGACATCATACACTTCCATTGCGCGGCTATCTAATACGTGAAGAACACTTTCACACCAATTTTCTACTTCATGAAAGTAATCTGTAAATACACCTTGCTGATTCATGTTGCACCTCCCTAATGCTATCCACTTAACTATATTCAATGAAAATCCCTTATATAACTGTACAAAAGGAAAAGAAGCTAAGTAACCTTAGCTTCTTTTCCTCAATCAATATTTGTGCAACATCTTTGTCTGATAATCCGTCTCATAATATTCTAGTTCTTCACGCATCAATTGAAATTTACCTTCTAAACTCTTCATCACTTGCTCCAAAGATGCAGGTGGTGTTTGTTGAAAAACGATAGAATTTTTCCCTGTATATGCAGACCGACTATTTTCATACCAATGATCACTCTTCGGTGAAAAAAACTCTGCAATTACTTGATGGTAAATCTTATATAAAATTTTTTCAGCTGCTGTTTTTCGAAATGGCTGGCTATTCAACAAAACAAAACATGCATCCTGTCCTTCTTCGCAAAAAACGAGAAGTCGTCTCATTGATGCTAATACCCCTTTATAATATTGCTCATTCCCTGCTGGTGTTTCCTCTAATAAAGAAGGTAACGTATGATAATTTACATAATTGGTTATCAAATTAATAGCATCTTCTAAAAATATAGAAACTTGTTCTGTTTGATTTTCAACCATCAAATTAGACATTTTTCTCTCTCCTTTGCCATTTCACGCTATTTCTACTCTTTTATTTTTATGTAATTCAGCCAATATTTCTTGTACTTTCGACACCGTTCCCTCATCAAAATATTGTTGAAATTCTTCCATATTATTTAAATACAAACGTTTTTGCGCACGAAGCTCCTTATCTTTCACTAAACAACATATCGCTACAATATCACGCAAATATATGTTTTGTTCTTCTACTTTATACACTGGATTTCCTTCAAAAGGAGTAATTTCTTGTAAAACTTCTTCAAAATATCGAACGTATAAAACCGAAAAAGTTTTCTCTTTACCATTTAATATATATGTCACTTCAGATCTGTTAAAAAAATCTTCTGATGTATTAGGTTTCGCTTTTTCTAACTCATATCCTACGTAACCTTTTATAATCATATACTCCCCTCCCCCTCTTTCATCTTATTCTAACTTAATTTTCTGATAAACAAAATATTCTTTTAAATATACCTATATAAAAAATAGCTCGCCTATACAGGAATTTACCTTTTTATTTTTCTTGAAGTTTGTCATAATAATATTATTGTCTCAGTTTTCTTATACAAGGAGAGTTGTATTTATGTCGTTTTCATGGAAACGTTTCTTACAAATCGGGAAAATTGTCTTCCCATTTGTTGTATTAACAATTGTATTCTTTCAAGCAAAAAAAGAATTAGCGGGCATTTCTTTTTTAGAAGCGATTGATACAATTAAAAACATTCCAACTGGAGGAGTCTTTTTAGCAATTACACTTGGTGCATTCGCTGTATCAACAATGTTCTTTTATGACTATGTTATGCTTCGTTACTTAAAAGCTGATATCCCTGTCCAAAAGATTTTCCGTATCTCGTGGATTGCTAATACTTTAAATGGATTTATCGGGTTTGGTGGTCTTGTTGGAGCCGGCGTACGCACAATGCTTTATCGTCCATATATAAAAGAAAATGGAAAACTTATTAAAAGTATCGCTTGGATGACAACTGCCTTTATTAATGGATTAGCCATTCTTTCATTTCTTGGTCTCATCGGAATATTAGACACGAGATTTATTTTGCATGAAAAACCATGGCTATGGCCTGTTCTTATCTTCTTCGCTCTTTTCGTCCCTATATATATCGGATTTTCTAAATTAAAAAATAGAAAAGCGACGCAAACAGAGGAACAAGAAGAAGAGGAGAAAAACCCAACTGTTTTATACTCATTAGTTTCATTAGTCGAATGGGTATCTGCTGGTATTGTTATGTACGTCATATTACTATTATTTGGCATTGAAATCGAATTCCAAAAGTTTTTAGGCGTATATGTTATTGCTGCTTTAGCTGGTGTCGTTAGTCTTGTTCCTGGTGGCCTTGGATCATTTGATCTTGTCTTCTTAACTGGGCTTGGGCAATACGGCATCGATACAGGTGTTTTACTCCCTGCTATGTTATTATATCGTCTCGTCTATTACATCTTGCCCTTCTGCCTTGGTCTCATTTTTGCAGCTTTTGAAATGACAGGAGTAGCCATTAAAAAGTTTGAAGATAAACCTTTTATTGCGCCTGCATTAGAGACAACTGGTGTTATATGGACTTTGCAGCGTGACTTTCTAGGAAAGTTAGGTTCTTGGGCATCTGCTGCTTTAACAGTATTTGCTGGCTTAATGGTTATTTTATCAACCATTCTACCGACAAGTATAAATCGGGCACACGCCTTACATATTCTAGCTCCAAAACATCTTATTCAATTTTCTTTTAGCTTATCGCTAACATTCGGTATTCTCCTCCTCATTCTTTCGCGGGGGATATATTACGGAACAAAACGTTCTTATTATATGACGATTGTTTCTTTAATTGGAGCGGCTATTTTTAACACACTAAAAGGAATTGATGTTGAAGAAACTTTTATTTTATTAATCGTACTCGCTGTATTGTATATGCTTCGTAAAAGGTTTGTACGTGAGAAAATGGAAGTCTCACTTTCCGATATCGTAAAAGTTTTTATATTCCTACTTGTAACGTTATATTTATATAAAAACTTAGGTATTTTATTTGCAGGTGCAAAAGAAGCTTTCAAACCTGATTTTGTCGTTCGTAATATTACACAAGTGAAACGAAGTGCATTAGCAGCTGCCTTTTTTGTTCCTACTTTTTTACTAATTGGTTCACTCATTGCAAATCGTTATCGAAATGAATTTCCCGGGCAACCAGCTAATGATAAACGATTACACAACTTCTTAGATGAACATGGTGGAAATGTACTTAGTCATTTAGGTTTTTTAGGAGATAAACAGTTCTTTTTCAGTAGTGATGGAAAAGCACTCATTCTCTTCTCAATAACTGGAAAACGACTTATTGTACTAGGTGATCCAATTGGGGACCCTTCCTCCTATCGTACTGTATTGCAAGAGTTTTTAGCTGAGGCTGATCGATTTGGATACATTTGTGTATTCTATCAAATTGAAAGTAAATGGATGAGTTTATACCACGATTTTGGTTATAACTTCTTTAAGCTTGGTGAAGAAGCTGTTGTTGATTTAAATACCTTTACAATAACAGGAAAGAAACGCGCTGGCATGCGAGCTACTTTCAACCGTTTTGAAAGAGAAGGCTATACATTCTCTATTCATGAGCCACCTTTCTCCGACGAATTATATGAAGAGTTAAGAAAAGTTTCAGATGCATGGCTTGGTGGAAAAAAAGAGAAAGGTTTTTCACTCGGATACTTCGATCGTGAATATATTAGTCGCGCTCCTATCGCAACATTATCTGATGCGGATGGAAAAATTATTGCATTCACAACATTCATGCCTGTATATCAAAACGGATCATTATCTGTCGATTTAATGCGATATTATCCAGATGCGCCTAGCGGCATTATGGACGCAATTTTCATCCACTTATTCCAGTGGGCAAAAGAAAATGAATACCACTCCTTTAATATCGGTATGGCACCACTTTCAAATGTTGGTTTATCCACACAGTCTTTCTGGTCTGAACGAGTGGCTGCTGCAATCTTTAATAACGTTCGTTATACGTATAGTTTCAGCGGATTACGACATTTTAAAGAAAAATATAAACCAGCATGGAGCGGTAAATATTTAGCATTTAGGAAGAATCATTCTTTACCAATTACAATGCTCTCTGTAACAAAATTAATAGGAAAAAGAAAAAACAGCTAAATTCTTAGCTGTTTTTTCTTTTTTGAACTTGTACAATAAATTCTTTTTCATACTTCTTACCATTTATATAGAAATTCCCCCACATTTTATACGTGCCCTCGGCAGGAAATGTAATTCGGTATTGTAATTGTTCATCCGTATCTACAGGCATAGCGTATAAAAAATTCTCCTTCGTTTCATCCACTATATAGAGTGACTCTACTTCTCCTCTCTCTGAATGTAATTTCAATTTTTCACCCTTTTTCGCTTGAAACTGAAATGTTAACGTAACTGGTTCATTCGGATGTAATGCACCAAATAAAAGAGAAACTTCATACTCTCCTATTTTTTTTGTAAGTACACTGTCGATTGGAAATTTCACTTTTTTCTTATTGTTCTCCTCTTTCGTTCTACCAAAATTCTTCCTAGCGAATGACTCTACGGACTTATTTTTGTCTTCGTATAAAAATATTGTATATTCTTCGTCTTTCGCTATTTTGGAAGATAACTTATATGACCCGTTCCCTGCAAATGTGGGTTTAATTTGTTGTATGTTTTTTAACTGTCCATCTACAATCACTGCCCGCATTTGATCATTTACACCACGAATTTCATTATTCTTGTTGTTTAACAACTGAAATACAATATCTACTTTCTCATTTCCCTTTCCATTCGAAACATCCCACTTTACTTCCTGAACATCTCCTACAGTCTCTTCGTTTTCTTGATATTTTTTTATGTAAAATCCTCCTGCCACAATAAGTACTAACGCAATAAGCCCGATGACAAGATTTTTCAAAACATCACCTACCATTTTTATTGTCTCTATTCATACAAAACTTCTTAAGATATATATTCTAGATTATGATTTATGAAATCCTCCTATTTTGCACATATTACAAATAATAAAAAGATTTTAATTGAAAGGATTCGTAGTGTATAATGCAAATGATATTGATTTCTATCAATACATTATAAGGAGGACTTTTTTATGAGTGTACATATCGAAGCAAAACAAGGTGAAATCGCTGAATCTATTCTATTACCTGGTGATCCATTACGTGCAAAATATATCGCTGAAACATTTCTAGAGGACGTTACTTGCTATAATAATGTGCGTGGTATGTTAGGTTTCACTGGAACTTATAAAGGAAAACGTGTATCTGTTCAAGGTACAGGTATGGGTGTTCCTTCTATTTCTATTTATGTAAACGAATTAATCCAAAGCTACGGAGTTAAAAATTTAATTCGCGTTGGAACTTGCGGTGCAATTCAAAAAGATGTAAAAGTTCGTGATGTTATTATCGCAATGACGGCTTGTACTGATTCTAATATGAACCGTTTAACATTCCCAGGATTTGATTTTTCACCAGCTGCAAACTTTGACCTTTTAAAGAAAGCTTATGATGCTGGAACTGAAAAAGGATTACACGTTCGTGTCGGTAACGTTTTAACAGCAGATGTGTTTTATCGTGAAAGCATGGACATGGTTAAAAAACTTGGAGATTACGGTGTATTAGCAGTAGAAATGGAAACAACTGCTCTTTACACATTAGCAGCGAAATACGGTGTAAATGCATTATCAGTATTAACAGTTAGCGATCACATCTTCACTGGCGAAGAAACAACATCTGAAGAGCGTCAAACTACATTTAACGAAATGATTGAAATCGCTTTAGATGCAGCAATTCAACAATAGTACACTAAAGAACTTGTCATACGTCTGGCGAGTTCTTTTTATGTGACTTTTTATAAATAACTACTTTATAAAGAGACAGATTTCTCCCCTCTACTTTCTTGTAACGTTTGTTATAATAAAGTGAAACTTTAATCAGTGGGGGGTTTTTCCATCCCCCACTGATTATTAGTTGAACCAATCGGATTTTACGGGCAATTGATCTCCCACTTAACTCCCTTGTATTCGCCGAATTTTGAAGTGGGAGTCTTATTGCCCGTTAAAGCGGGATAAAGAAATCATTTACAGTATTTCTCATAAGAGGTGACGCAGTGAAAAACAGAAGTATCGTCTTTAAACTATTTTTATTAACATCCACTTTATTTACAATCATATTCCTACTTTTTTTCCTAGGACAATCTCTATTTTTAGAGAAATTTTATATTAATAAGAAAGTAAAAACAGTCCAAACTGCTTTTGAAAAATTCGTAGATAATTATGATAAAAGTGATAAAAGTTATGAGAAGGTTAGAAAACTAAAACAAGAATTTCATGATAAAACAAATGCCGATATGCAGTTTTTAGATTCTAACGGTATTATTAAAAGTGATAACAATTACTATATCGATGTATTTAATCCCAACAATAATAAACAGTATTCCATTCCACTCAATAATCTTTTAACACCAGAAGAATATAATAAATTCGAAAATTTAGGTTTAAAAAAAGATGTAATAATCAATGTTGATGGAGTCGTGCAAGAGAATAATATAATCACACCACAAAAATTAGGAACGAATTATAATCAATGGCAAAACGAACATTTCTATTCGGATTTTCAATCAATTAATGGAAATCCTTCTAAGAATAGACTTGCGAGCCGATACAAATCTACAACTCGAATCGTCTTTACAGGTGTTATAACTAAGTTACAGCTCCCATCCAAAGCTGAGGTTCGCCTTGCAAATGATATTGAAACATTACAAGCCGTTCAATATTTTGCTGATATGATTAGAGAGGGCACTTCTAACTCGAACCAATTAAGTACTTTCATATTAGATGGCGGAGAAAATATAAAAAATAGTATCTTTGTAAAACCGATTATAGAAAATGGAAGGATTACAGAATACGCTTTTGCGATAGCATCTTTGCAGCCTGTTAATGAAGCGATGCTCGTTTTAAAAGATTATTATGTCTATGCCTTAATCATCGTGTTTCTCGTTATTATTTTGTTATCCTTCTACTACTCAAAAATCATTGTAAAGCCATTAATTAAAATGAATCGTGTTACGAAAAAAATGGCTAATTTTGATTTTAGTGAGAAATTACCAGTTACAGCTGACGATGAAATTGGCGGACTTTCTGGCAGTATCAATACATTATCTGTAAATTTAAAAGATCGAATCGATCGATTAAATGTTGCTAATACAAAGTTACAACAAGATATTGAACGTGAACGTCAATTAGAAAAAACAAGAAAAGAATTCATTTCTGGCGTATCACACGAATTAAAAACACCGCTAAGTGTAATTAGAAGTTTTGCAGAAGGAATTAAAGATGGTGTTAGTAAGGATACTTCGTATTATACTGATGTTATTTTAGAAGAAACAGAAAATATGAACAGGCTGATTGTTGAAATGTTAGAATTAGCAAAGTTGGAATCTGGTACTTACAAACTAGATATGACGACGTTCTCAATCGGTGAATTAACGCAACAAGTCTACACAAAATTATTATTTAGCATGGAAGAAAAACATTTACAAGTGAACGTCGATGCAGACCCTTCTATACTTGTTACAGCAAATCGCAGTCGCATTGAGCAAGTAGTTGTGAACTTACTAAGTAATGCAATTCGGTATACACCAGAGGGAGAAAAAATACAAGTCTCCATTATAGAAGCAGAAGATACCGTAAAAGTCGAAATCGAAAATACAGGAAACCCTATCCCTGAAGAAAGTCTTGAAAAAATTTGGGATCGCTTCTATCGTCTAGATGCATCACGTAGCCGTCACACTGGAGGTACCGGTCTCGGATTATCTATTGTAAAAAACATTTTAGACCTACATCATGCCGAGTATGGTGTGTATAATACGACTAACAGTGTTGTATTCTATTTCAATTTACAAAAAGTAAAAGAAGTCAAATAATTTGTCTTAATTTCACTAGGAGTTCACATGAAATTCACACTCTCCCTTTATAGTAAGAAACAAGTTAATCCTTTCCTTTACACATATAAAAGAGGAGAGTGCGTGAAATGAAACAAGCAGGACAACCTATTCAAAATGAAAAACAATTAGAAACTATCAAAAATATACTTTTACAATCTTCGAAACGTGATGGCTTATTATTCGTATTAGCTGTAAATTCTGGCTTGAAAGTAAGTGAAATCTTACAATTAAAAGTTAGTGATGTAATCGATGAAAATGAAAATGTTCGCCATTCCATTTTATTTTACAATGAAAAAGTGAAGAAACATAAATGGTTTGCTGTAAATGAAGACTTACAGCACGCAATCGAAGACTACATGAAAGAACGTAAAACTTGGAAACGTAATGAACCATTGTTAAAATCTCAAAAAGGAACAAAATCTATTACGAGACAACATGCATGGTACATTTTAAACAAAGCTGCAAAAGAAGTTGGATTAGAAGGGATTAGCTCACATACACTTCGAAAAACTTGGGGTTATTGTGCATACAAATCAGGTGTTGATATTGCGTTTTTACAACACTTCTTTGATCACAGTACTCCATCAAAAACTTTAAAGTATATCGGTATTGCTTAATAACTCTTATACATAAAAAAGGTTACCATTTTAAAATTTGGTAACCTTTTTTATATTTCATATTCTCTTTTCTTGTCTCTCCTATACTGTAGTGGTACTCTAATAATAAGGGGGAGAAATTATGAACACACTTACAATTGAATTACCAAAAGAAACGGCTGAAAAACTTGATTTATTAAAACAAGCTTATGAAAAGAAGACAGGTGCTTCTATCTCTGAGAGCACTCTCGTTCAAACACTTATCTCAAAAGAATTTATCCAAGCGATAACTCCTTTTGATTTACAACAATTCGTCAATGGAAAAGAACAGCATTAATCGCTGTTCTTTTTTTATCTCTATTTAAAATATATAAAGTTTTTTATATATTTTTAGAAAAACCATTGACAATGATAATGATAACCATTATCATTTATTATGAAGCC
This sequence comes from Bacillus sp. JAS24-2, assembly GCF_008274905.1. Taxonomy (NCBI): domain Bacteria; kingdom Bacillati; phylum Bacillota; class Bacilli; order Caryophanales; family Bacillaceae; genus Bacillus; species Bacillus sp. JAS24-2. The sequence continues at coordinate 1,383,656 of NZ_CP031068.1, read as the reverse complement.
AACAATTGATGAATCAACCAAACGCTCAGTAACATTGTTACCCCTCTTTTTCATATAGAAAGGCACTGTACATTCTCCCTGTTTGTACAGTGCCTTTCTTGTTTATTATCATTCAAAAAAATTTAATTGCTCCGGCTTCGGCTCACCATATGTAATGTTCATCATTTTCATAAGCTGTTTCGCATTATCTGCTGCATCCCCACCTGAATTGTTGTTAAACAGTACGTATATATCCTTTGTTTTCTTTTTTAATTGCTCTAGTCGTTCAACCCATTCTTCCAGTTCTTTATTGTTGTAGCGATATAAACAGCGAACCGCTCTCCAATTTTCCCCTTTATCAAGCCAACCATGAACATTTCGACCGTGAAAACGTATTAATGCCATGTCTGAATTCGTAACCTCTAACACGAGTGGCACAGAACCTATCCCAGCCTGTGGTTCATCACAAATTGTATGAATCCATTTCTCCTGTTCTAGAAACTGTAACGTCTTATCTCTCATTTCTGGATAAAACCATGTTTGATTTCGAAATTCTATTGCACATGGTAAACCTTCCATTTTTTCTTTCGTATATCGAAGAAAATCTACATTTTTCTTTTTGCAATCAAACCATGGTGGATATTGAAATAAAATTGTTTTTAATTTATCAGCTTCTATTAAAGGAAGAATAGACTGTTTATACACATCAAACATCTCATCGAACGTAGAAAAAGGAATTTCACCTTTCATATGTCCTGTCATTCCTTGATACGCTTTTACGACAAAAGAAAAATCTTTCGGCGTTTCCATTGCCCATTTTATATAATTTCGTGCAGGTTGCATCGCGTAAAATGAACTATCCACTTCCACAATAGGAAAATACTCGCTATATGTTCGTAATTTATTTCTATTTTCATAGGGATTTATGTATAAAGAATCATGATCTCCCCATCCTGTCACTCCAATAAACAGCACATATACCCCTCCCTTTTAACTTCATCTTCAATTCACTTTCCAAACACTTTGCATCATGTAGCCTTTTCTTTAAGAGTATCCTTATAAAAATATGATATACTATATGGAAGAATTTTTAAAATGAGGGGTTATTTATTTATGCTTCCAAACGATGCTACTGTATCTCATGAAAAACGAATTGAAGAACTAGAAAATAAAGTACGTTTTTATGAAGAACTTGTGAATCAATTACCACATCATTTCACATACAAAAATCCACATATTGGTTTACGAATAAAGAAAACTAGAACGACTCATTCCATTCAAGAAATACCAAAAGAGAATAAAGAGGCTCATTTTCAACTTACTTGTGATTCATTATTTTTATTTGAACAACTTGAAAAACACTTTGTACATATTTTTGATGCCTTTTCACATCATGTAACCTTTATCGATAGTAACGGGAATATTACTTTATGTAATCAAGTTGCTGCAGATGATTTCGGTATAATACGAAATGATATTATCGGAAAACCGATTCAACAATTACTAAACTTGCCGGAAGAAAAAATTAAAGCAATTGAAACATTAAAAACGGGAACAGAAATATATAATGAAGAAGTTTTAGACAAAAACTATGGCATTATAAATAACCGAATTATTCGCGATTATAACGGGGAGATTTTTAGAGTTATTAGTGTCTTTCATTATTTAAATACAGAACGTGATGCAGAGAAGTTTTCGTTAGCAGGGCGAATCGCAGCTGGAATTGCACACGAAGTACGAAATCCTCTTACAACAGTACGAGGATACTTACAATTTTTACAAGAAAGCATTTCTCCATCAAATAAAGAGTTATTTAAAAACTTGCTTATCCCTGAATTAGATCGTGCAAATAATATTATTACAAAATTTTTAGCCATTTCAAAAACACGGGAATTTACAAGAGAACCGTTTCCCATCAATACATTTTTACGTGACTATATTCAACAGTTACTAGCTAGTGAAGTTTCCTTGCATAATATTTCAATTGATTATAACTTCTCTAATGAATTAGATGATATTTTAGTCAATATTGATCGACATGAACTTGTTCAAGTGTTTTTAAATCTATTTCAAAATGCCGTCGATGCTCAAGGCGACAAACCTCTTTCTATTCAAATTACTAGTTATCGCCTTAATAACTTCATTCGGATTACTTTCACAGATAATGGAATTGGTATTCCTCCAGCTATTCAAGAATATATCTTTGATCCATTCTTCTCAACGAAGGATTCGGGAACAGGACTAGGCTTGTCAGTAACAAAAAAAATCATCCAAAATCATAACGGCACATTAAAAATGACTAGTAATGAAGATGGTACAACTTTCACTATTTCAATTCCAATCTTACCTAAAACAACCCTTGAAAAATTAAATCAATGTAAATAAAGGACTAATCCACGAACTACATGCCAATTGTTAAACACTCCCAACAATTAGCATGTAGTTTTTTATGTTGCACTTTTCTTCTTTACATTATATAAACCTTTCTCTATATCTTACTTATTTCTTTCGTAGGTGGGCCAATTTCTTATTTTTTTTAGAAATGGTAGTTTGTCCATCACGAATTTAGTATAAATTTCATTTTAATATATAGTAATGACTGATGATTCTATGAAAGAAAAGAATGAAAAGATGAACAATAAAAATAAAGGAAAAGTATTTTATGGTAATAATTGTTGCGAAGTAAGAGCATGTAACCATATTAACATCCCTAAGTCAGAACTTACAGAATTTGTTAGACTTCTTCAAGCTCTTGGTCAAGCTATTCTAGTTCAATATGGATTTGGTTGCCTAGGCGGAGGAACTACGGGGACTACTGGTGCTCAAGGGCCTCAAGGCGCTCAAGGACCTCAAGGCGCTCAAGGACCTGCGGGCGATACAACTGCGACACTATCTGTCTTCCGAATTTACTAACCACAATTTCCGAAAATATTTTGAGAGGACTAAGCACATTTATAAGTAATAGATGTGATTTTGATTGTCTATTAAATCTCTCTTTTAATAAAAAGGAGCACTTGTTTGGGAGGATAAGTGCTCCTTCTTTACGTTTCTTTACCTCAAATTTACTCTATCTTAATCCTCATTTTGTATGATAAATAATGAAGTCAAAGATATGAAAGAGGGATGAAAAATGAGAGTTATGTCACCGATACGCATTTGGATTGCTCTTATGGTATGCATTATTTTATGTGTAGGATTTTTTTTAACTCTAAAATATTCCACTATTTCAAAAGCAGATAGAAAAACTGTTCCATACAAAATTTTGTATACGAAACAAAACAACATCCTTTATTCCAATTCCACAAATAATGAAAAAAAAGTTATAAAAGGAATGCTTATTACGGAAGCTCCTAGTTACGAAACTCTACTTCAAATTGCTGAAACGATTAAAGATCAATATACAAATAAAGGAATTGATGAAATCACGCTGTCTATCCATAATGAAAATAATGGTAGTTATGAAGAAGAATTACCATACGAACCGATTAGTAAAGGAACAATAATCATCACATACGATTCCCACTCCTTTGGCAGTACGAACATTACTCTTAATGAATAGTAGCATTTACCTCACAAATTATGAGCACACTTTATTTTTCACATGAAAAAGAGGCGAATAACGAAATTCGCCTCTTTTTTTACCATAATGATGGAATCCACTCTTTCACTTTATTAAACCACTCTTGCTGTTCTTTTTTCCTTTGTTGTTCTTCTTCTTGCCTTTTCTTTTCTTCTTCTTTTCTTCGCTTTTCTTCTTCAATTGTTTGCAATTGTTTTTTATAGTCCGCCTCAGATATTAACGATAATTGGAACGCTTTTTGGGCTGGGTTTGCATTTGCTTTTTTCATGATATCCCGGAACATCGTCGTTGTAATTTGACTACCACCTGGAACATAATGCTCGCTATCTGTTTTGTCATATCCTACCCAAATCGCACCTACTAAATCTGGTGTGTATCCTACAAACCACGAGTCCTTTGCCCCTACGCTCGGGCCATTTACAAGTTGAGTAGTCCCTGTCTTTCCTGCTGTATCAACATTAGTAACTTTCGCTTTTCCACCTGTTCCCTTTTCTACAACACCTTTTAATAAATACGTCATCTTTTGAGCAATTTTCTCACTCGTCACTCGTGTCTCTTTCTTATACCATTTCCCTATTATTTCCCCTTCAGCATTTTGAACTTCTCTAATCGCATGAGCCTCTACTTGAACCCCATCATTAGCAAATGTACTATATGCTTGAGCCATTACAAATGGTGATGTCCCTACATGCATCCCACCTAAAGCAATTGGATACGTACGGTCTTCTGGTACTAATGGAATACCAAATCGCTCTAAAGATTTCAATCCTTTATCTAATCCTATTTGTTCTAATAGCCACACAGCGGAAACATTATACGACTTTGCTACCGCTTCATACATTGTCACATTACCATGAAAAGCCTGATCACTATTTTTCGGTTCATATTCTTTAATATGAAATGGTTCATCCTTTAATATATCGTATACTTCATACCCTTGTTCTAAAGCGGGTACATATACAGCTAGAGGCTTTAATGTTGAACCTGGCTGTCTTTTTAATTGCGTAGCATGATTAAATTGTAAAAACTGATATGGTCCTCTACCCCCAACTAAAGCTGGAACACCGCCTGTTTTGGGATTTATAAGGACTACACCTGTTTGCATAAGTTGATCTGAGCCACTATCTTTGAAATAGCTATCATTATTCACAACATCTTCTACAGCTTGTTGTTTTTTCGGATCAAGCTCAGTATAAATACGATAACCACCTGCTAAAATTTCATTTTGTGTCAATTCGTATTTGTCCATCGCTTCTCTAACAATATAGTCTACATATTGAGAATATTTTCCCTTGTATTTATCATCCACACCACGTTTTAATACAAGACCACTCTCTTTTTCTTTATTATACTGTTCGTCAGAAATATACCCTTGCTCTTTCATTAAGCTTAATACGACATTACGTCTTTCAATTGACTTGTTAAAGTTTTTATAAGGTGAATATGCAGATGGTGCTTTAATCAAGCCTGCAATCGTTGCAGCTTCTGAAATTGTTAAATCTTTTACATCTTTATCAAAATAAGATTTTGCTGCCCTTTTTATACCCCAAGCACCTTCCCCAAAATAAATTTGATTCATATACATTTCAATAATTTCATCTTTTGTATAAGTACGTTCTATTTTTTTTGTTAAAAAGTATTCCTTTATTTTACGAGAAAATGTACGATCTTGTGTCAGAAATACATTCTTCGCAAGCTGCTGTGTAATTGTACTTCCCCCAGCTACAACTTCTCCTGCTGTAATATTTTTAAAAACCGCACTTATAATTCCACTATAATAAATACCATGATGGTTAAAAAATTCCTTATCTTCTACTGCAACAATTGCCTGAACCATAATATCAGGAATATCTTTTCTTTTAACGCCTTCTGTTTTCGAAGAAGCTAATTTAGTTGCGACCTCATTATTTGCATCATAAATTAAAGTCGGTTGTGGAACAGCTTGTTTTAGTTCAGATATGTCTTGAATGGAAATTATTATATTTACAGCAATAAATAGAGTAACGAATAGACTTCCCAATACAATTAATGAATTACGAAGTTTCTTCCTCTTATTGAACCACTCAAGCATTTTTTTAAAATGAGTGTTCTTCAATTTCATTCGTTCACTTCCTTCATTTATTTACACTCTTCTTTTTAAAAGGAAGAATATACCGCCTTTTAAATTTATTATAATAACGTAGTCATTCCTATAGTGTAAAGCTTTTCTTTTACATTCATACTTTTTGCAAGAAAAGGACATTCTACAAGTAAGATATTCACTATTGGATATTAATATTATTAATAGAACAACGAGAGTTATGTTAAGTTTTTGTAAACTTTTCGATAAAATGTTTTAAAAAACGACAGTTTTTTGTTAGAATTGATTAGCCAATATATTTTACATATATTACTTTTGTGGGGGTAACAATAATGGTCTTTAAATCAAAAAAAGATAAATTTTCTGAAATGTTAATGAATGTTTCCGAAAATTTAAAAGAAGGCGCGCAGTTTTTCGTGGAGTATAAAATTAAAAATGCTAGCGATTTAAAAGAGTTTTCTATGCGCATGAAAGAGTATGAGTCAAAAGGTGACTCATTTATTCACGAAATCATTATGGAGTTAAACAAAGCGTTTATCACTCCGATTGAACGTGAGGACATCCTACAACTTGCAATGAGTATGGATGATGTATTAGACGGATTAGATCACAGTGCTGGTCTGTTCGAAATGTATTCTATTACAGAAGCAGATGAATACATGATTAAATTCGTAGAAGCAATTAATCAATGTGCGATTGAGATTGCAAACTCTGTTGAATTAATGTCTAACAAAAAATTAGTCGACATTCGTACAAATGCGATTAAGATTAAGGATTATGAATCACAGTGTGATGATATTCGCCGTCATGCGATTAAGAACTTATTCTCTCGTGAAAAAGATCCGATTAAGATTATTCAATTTAAAGAGATTTACGAAGAGCTTGAAGAAGTAGCTGATAGCTGTCAAAGCGTTGCAAACGTATTAGAAACAATTATTATGAAGAACGCGTAAGGAGTTTGATCATGGATACACTCTTGATACTGACCGTTTTAGTAGTCATTTGCGCTTTAGCTTTTGACTTTATCAATGGATTTCACGATACAGCAAACGCTATTGCAACGGCTGTTTCAACGAAAGCTCTAAAGCCTAGACATGCCATTATTATGGCGGCTATTATGAACTTTTTGGGCGCAATGACATTTACAGGTGTAGCAAAAACGATTACAAAAGATATCGTTGATCCATTCGCCTTACAAAATGGTTCTCTTGTAATTTTAGCTGCTTTGCTTGCGGCGATAGCTTGGAACTTAATTACTTGGTACTACGGTATTCCAAGTAGTTCTTCGCATGCAATTATCGGCTCAATCGCAGGTGCAGCAATTGCGGCCGCTGGGATTAGCTCGCTAAATCTTAAAGGATTTATTAAAATTATTGAAGCTTTAATCATTTCACCGATTATCGCTTTCGTTATTGGTTATACCGTATACAGTATTTTTAAAGTAGTATTTAAAAACTTTAACTTAACGAAAACGAATAAGAACTTCCGTATATTCCAGATTTTCACTGCAGCATTACAAGCCTACACACACGGTACGAATGATGCACAAAAAGCAATGGGAATCATTACGATGGCTCTTATGGCTAATAACTATCATACTTCTAGCGATATCCCGTTCTGGGTACAATTATCTTGTGCTATCGCAATGGGGCTTGGTACTTCTGTCGGCGGATGGAAAATTATTAAAACTGTCGGTGGACAAATTATGAAAATTCGTCCTGTAAATGGTGTAGCTGCCGATTTATCATCATCACTTGTTATTTTCGGTGCAACATTCATTCACTTACCGGTTAGTACGACGCACGTTATCTCTTCTTCTATTTTAGGGGTTGGTGCTTCTCACCGTGTGAAAGGGGTAAAATGGGGAACTGCAAAACGCATGTTAATTACATGGGTTATTACACTTCCTATTTCAGCTTCTTTAGCTGCTCTGTTTTACTACCTATTACATTTTGTTTTCTAATCAAAAGTCGTCTTCCTTATTTTTCTAGGAAGACGACTTTTTTGTGAACAAGCCTATTTCTCATTAAAAAGCGTGTATAATAATTGGTGGATAAGTTATTTAGAGGAGTTGGCAATTTTGGAATACATCATGTTACTTTTCATCGGACTAATCGCCGGAACAGTCGGCAGCCTAGTTGGGCTTGGAGGCGGAATTATTATTGTTCCGTTATTAATTGGATTACACAGTTTATCACCACAACTTGCAGTAGGGACTTCTATGGTAACAGTCGTTTTCACAGGACTATCTTCCACCCTTACTTACATGAAGCATAAGCGAGTAGATTATAAAAGTGGACTTATTTTATTTATCGGAAGCGGCCCTGGTGGTATTATCGGATCATGGGCAAATAAATTTTTAAACCAAGACACATTTTCTTTATACTTTGGGATTTTCCTTATATTCGTCTCAATTCTACTTATGCTTCGAGACAAATTAAAACCTCTTTCCCTCTCAAATACGTCTGTAATTAAGCGTTCTTTTACAGATAATGATGGAAATACTGTACACTACCAATTCCCACCGTTTCTTGCTATCTTTATCGCCTTTATAGTTGGGTTTATATCTGGATTATTTGGAATTGGTGGCGGTGCCTTACTTGTTCCAGCAATGATGCTTCTTTTTGCATTCCCAGCACATATTGCAGTAGCAACTTCAATGTTCATCGTATTTCTATCAGCAATTGTAAGTTCTGCAACTCACATCTCACTTGGAAATGTCAGCTGGATTTATGCATTAATCCTGATTCCGGGTGCATGGATTGGCGGAAAAATCGGGGCTTACATTAATACAAAACTAAGTGGTAACGCCGTAATTAATTTATTACGTATTACGTTGATTATTCTTGGAACTAGATTAATCATTATTTCCCTTTTATAACGTATTCTTTTTAGAATGCGTTTTTCTTATACACATGAATATAAAAATCCTCCGAGGAGAACAAATAAAATTAAACAAACACATAATAACATATAATTTGAAATATGTACTTTCTTCAAGTTGACCACTCCTATAACTGCGACTGTTATCTTTATGATAGCGAAAAAATAGTTCACTTGCAGTTACAGAGTGCTAACAATGCAAAATCAATTATTACAAATTTTATCCTTATATTTCATTTCTTTGTATATTCTATCGATTTAATAAAAAAAGATGTCATATTGACATCTTTTTTAATGAAGAAGTGACCACCCCATGAAGTCTTCATGTACTTGGCACGCCCTCTTATCGTTTCGATCATATAATTCAGCATAGCTATCTGTTTCTTCATCATAAGCCATCGTATAAATAATTTGGCCGTCTACTTCAACGGATAAAACGACTCCACCTTTCATCTCTTCTACATGAATGATAGCATTCGCCGGAATTCTCATATCCGTCATTCTCATCGCATCTAACAATATACTAAACCCCCTACAGCGTATTCATTGCTAGTACTATTACACACTAAATAGTATACTACTGTAATAGCATACATTTCGTCAATGAAATTGCTGTTGAAATAGCATATTGTCTATATACATATACGCTAAAATAGAAGAAATAGAAACATATTAATGGGGGGCTAACATTGATTCTACACAAAGGAGATGTACTATTCCGTCAAGGCGAGGACGGTCCTTTATACTTTATAAAAACAGGCTTATTAAAAGTAGTTCGGCTAGAAGAAGACGGAACACCATTTTTATTCAACATTATCGTTCCAGGTGAAACGATACCTCATCATTCTTTAATTTCACCGAAAGAATATCACGGTACAGCTATCGCTTTAATAAAAACAGAAGTGGAACCGATCACTAATAGTGAATGGTACGAGAGACTTCAAGCAAATCCCGAATCGTATGCTAACATCGCTATGCAATTGCAATCTAAATTAAGAATGATGCAACAACGAATTGATCAATTGACAACCGTCTCTCCGAAAGAACGTCTTCATCGTTTACAAGAATGGTTCGCCCTATATTTAGGTGACATTCCTATATATGAAATATTAACACAAACCGAAATTGGTCAACTGATAGGTATACGTCGTGAAACAGTAAACCGTTTATTACGAGAACAAATAAAAAACGAGGTAAAATAAATACCTCGTTTTTTTGCTTATTGTAAGCTTGTTGCTGGGCCGAAAAATTCATAATGAATATGCTCTTGTTTCACACTTAAATCAGTTAGTGCAGCATTTATATGCTTCATAAATGCTACTGGACCACAGAAATAAAACTCTGCTTCAGTTGTCGGAATAATAGTTTTTAACCATTCACTTTCAATGAAACCTTCTTTATCAAAGTTCTTCATTTCTAAATCTTTTTCAGTCGGTGCAGAATAACAAGTATATGCTTTAACTTGTTCATATTCATTTTCTACTGTCTTAACGTGTTCTTTCATTGCATGTGTATTACTATTTATTGCTGCATGAACAAAATATACATTACGTTTTGAATCTTGTTCAATTAACGTATTTAACATACTCATCATCGGTGTAATCCCTACTCCACCACTAATTAGTACAACTGGTAATGTTGAATCCATATTTAACACGAAATCTCCCGCTGGTGCACTTACTGGTAAAACATCTCCTTCTTTTACATGTTCATGTAAGTAATTAGACACTTTACCGTCTGGTGTATCTACACCTTTTTCTTTTTTTACACTAATACGATAATATTCTTTCCCAGGAGCATCGGATAAACTATATTGACGATTATGTGTATATGTCTCACCTTCAATATTGATTTGAATCGTTACATATTGACCTGGGATGAATGAAGAAACTTTCCCTCCATCTTCAGGTTTCAAATAAAATGACGTAATAACATCGCTTTCCTTCACTTTTTTAACAATCACAAAGTTGCGGAAGTCTTTCCATCCACCTTCTTTATGTGCAGCTTCTTCATACATCTCTGCTTCAATGCTAATGAATGCATCAGCAATGACACCATATGCTTCTCCCCATGCATTTAAAACTTCATCAGGTGCACCTGCGATCTCTTTAATGGCACGTAGTAAACATGTACCTACAATCGGGTAATGCTCTGCTTTAATACCTAAACTTCTATGCTTATGACCAATTTGTTTTACAACTGGAATAATAGCTTCTAAATTATCAATGTACGTTGCAGCTGCATAAACAGCATTCGCTAACGCTTGTTGTTGTCTTCCCTTTTTCTGATTTGTATGGTTGAAAATATTCAATAACTCCGGATGTTCCGAAAATAAAATTTCATAAAATCTCGTTGTAATTTCAACGCCTTTTTCTTGTAATAATGGTACTGTTGACTTTACGATTTCAATTGTTTTTGCACTTAACATTGTATCCCACTCCTCTATTTCCTTAACTGTTTTTAGTTTAACTGAATCTTATAATGCAGATTGTGATTTTAATCACTATTAACACGGTGTTTTTGTGAATAATATATGAACATTGTATTTACAAAAGAAAATAAGCTAACTAGAATTCTAGCTAGCTTATTATTTTGTTTGTATAGCTTGTTCAATTACTTTTATATCTTTCCCATCGCCAAACTCCGTATATCCCCAGATATTCGTTTCACCTCTATATTTATTTACGATAATATCCAAGTCATGATATACACGGTGGGCATACACTACATACTCAATATTTTGAAGTTCCACACCTTTTTTTACAATTTCATAGCTTCTATTTACATCACGTTTTATTTTTTCATTCTTTATTTCTGTATGTATATTTTTTAACGATGATTCTTGTTGTTGAAACCATTGCTTAAATTGATTCCAATCCCCGTCTGTATAATTCTCTGCTTTACCGTAATTTAAGAAATTATTATAGCTTTCATGTGTCATTCGAATAAAATTTAGCACTTTTGTCTCTTCTTGCACATCTTCTATTTGAGCTATTGTATTTACCTCAGCAGGCTTATTCGCATAATGTAACAGCACTTTCATAAGACTATAGCTCGCAATGATCATCACGATAATAATCCCGAATACACTTAACAATTTCTTCATATACAGAACTCCTTCTCTACTAAAAATATTACAATGTATGACTATACTTGTAACTTTCTCTCGTAGAAATATAATTCCTGTATAAATTCTTCCTATCATTTCGACAATATTTTTCTATACATTTCTCGTTGGCAAATGTTCTTGTAAAACAATATATCCTTCATAAGCTGTGTAACCGAGTATAGCCATTAATCCAATATAACAAGCAAATACTGTCCATTTCGTTTTCGCATCCACTTTATAATAGTTTTCTTGTTGTTCCTTTTCTGTTTTCCATTCATTTAATTTTCTTTCTGACGCTTCAAATGCTTCCCTTATGTGAATTGTATACTCATCTTTTTCATCTTCATATGGAACATAATCTAACGGTTCGAACTTCGGTAAAAGATACTCTAACACTTCCATTTTTTGAAGTTCACCTATTTGTAACTCTTTTTCCCGTTCTCTTTGTCTTAATGCATTCATCTCATGATGCATCACGTATATAGTCCGATGTACAGCACCCGTTTCTTTTAATTCCTCTTCAAGCCTAGTAACATATTCTTTCATCCCATCAATTTTATGCCCTAATTCCTTAATCGGCTCATCTCTCTTTATTACTCTATATAACTCCATACAACCGATAATAACAATAAATCCTCCCAAAATACTTTTAAAGTAAATTGAATAGCCAAGTAATAAAATAAGGCCTGCTCCCCAAATTTTAGTACTGACAACTGAAATAATTCGCCCACCATCTAGCGGCGAAACGGGAATTAAATTAAAGAAATTAATCATACTTCCAAGCAAAATAACAAGCGCCCAAAATGGCTCTTTCGTCATTATATAAAGCGGTATCGCGGGTAAAAATGACAGAAGTCCGAAAAGCGGACCCATATAGGCAATGTAAGCTTCATCTTTCGCATTTTTCGGCATCTCTTTCATTCCAATAAGGGCCCCCATAAATGGAATAAAGATTGCTGGCGATGTTGGGATCCCCTTTCTTTTCGCAGCCCATAAATGGCCCATTTCATGAACAAACAACAAATAAATGAGCGCCACTCCAAATTTCCAACCATATAGAACTGCGTATGCGCCAAGCGATAGAAACATACTAAATACCGTTGAAAACTTTGCTAATTTAAAAATTGCAAATACCCACTTTAACTTAGACAGTAAAAATAGACCTATCGCAACAATAATTCCCCATAATCCTTTTTTATTATTTTTCATATTCCTCTCCTTTATCTCTCATTAATGAATCATATTCATTCATTAAAGCTTGTTCTTTTCTCTATTATGACATATTTTTTTCTATTGTTAGAAATAATGTTTATATAATCCATTTTCAGCCAAAAATATAAATAAAAGGAGGTGTACAAAAATGAATTTACAATCTCTTATAATAGGTGCTCTATCGTTTTTAGCTTCAACTCTTATTTTTTATACCGTTAGTTACGTATTATTATTAGATTTGTTGCCCAATCACGTATTTATTGCCCTTGTCATCCTTTCCGCTCTTATGATTTCTTTTCTTATTACACGAAAATCAATGAATGAGCCATCTGCAAAAGCAAAGTAATAGAGAGGGGTGCTTTCCCCTCTCTATTATCATTTCCTAGGAAAGGTCATATAGATTTGACGAGTTTATATTCATTCCAATCCGTAAGGGCTAATTAAAGTCTCACTTTATCTTTGAAAATTCATTTTTTCACCATAATCTTTAACAATCTGAATTATATTTTGAAACACACCTATTTTTTCTTTTTTACTGTTTAATATTTTCAAATCATAACTTTCGTAATATGTTTCTAATGATTTTAATTGTGATTCTGAAGCGCTTTTTATCGGAACAGTAGCATGTAATTCATATTGCTTATACCCTTCCTTTACTTTTTCACCTAAAATCATTTCACTCTCTTTTGCTCCAATTAATTTTTGAACTTTTTCTGGAAAATTGAGTTGCAAATAATATTCTTGCTCCTTCACTAACTTATTGTATAGTGATTGTGAAATCGTATACCGTACCGTATAATTCACGTTTTGATCGCCTGTTTTAATATGAAACGCGGTAATCTGCAAATCTTTTTTTGTTACTTCCGTTAAAGGGCTTACCTGCATCTCATCTTCTTTTTGTTCTGAGACATTTGGAAATATATCCAAAAGCTTTTCCGTATCTTTTTCATTCAACATATACATAGCTTTCTTATATTGCACCCATCCTCGTCTATCTTCTCCCCTTAACCATGCATAATAAGTTTCTTTTTTCCCATCTCTACTAATTTGTATTTCATATTCAGGTTCACCGAAGCTTCCTGTTATTTCTTGTTTCTCAGCTTTATTCAAAATGTCTATTACTAACTTCGCTTCTGATTCCTGCAACTTTTTCTCTTTATGTTTTTTTTGTATAACGGTTACCCCTATTGTTTCTTTCACTTCATTCACCGTCTCTTCTACTTTTTTTGTTTCTTTTTTCGGTTCAACTTGACCACAAGCTGCTAGTAACATAACAAACAACAACACCAATACATATTTCCCTTTCAAATTAATCCTCCTCTTACGATAAGAAATCCTTATAATCTTCATACATAAAACAAAAACGTGACATCCTATTAAATACGCTATACTAATCATTGAAAGGAGGTCTTTATCATGTCCATTAATTTTCATGATGAAAATAATAAGTACACATATGCAACAAGAAACGCTCATATTTCTTGGGCTGAAATGGTAAAAAACATTACAGAAATACAAAACAAGCAAATAATTGATATCGGCTGTGGTGGTGGGATTTATACGAAAGAACTCGCTCTTATGGGAGCCAATAATGTTGTGGGACTTGATTTTTCAAAAGAAATATTACAAGCTGCAAAAGAAAATTGTAACAACTTTTCAAACATTTCATTCATCCACGGTGATGCACATAATATCCCATACCCTAATGAAACATTCGACATAGTTATTTCGCGTGCAGTTATTCATCATTTACAAGACATTCCTACATTTTTACGTGAAGCTTCTCGTATATTAAATAAAAACGGTGTACTTATTTTACAAGATCGAACAATTGAAGATTGTACAATTCCAGGAAGTCCCGAACACATTCGCGGATATTTTTTCTCTCTATTTCCAAAACTTATTGAAATAGAGTCAAAAAGACGTCCAAAAACCAACACTATACAGACAGAATTACAAAAACATTCTCTTCATGTACTTCCCACACAAACACAATGGGAAATACGAAAAATACATGATTCTGTAGAAACATTATTGCAAGATTTATCTCCTCGAACAGGTCGATCCATTCTATATGAGTTAACAGATGATGAACTTTCTCAACTTCTACAACATATACAGACCGCATTACAAAACGTCTCTCCTATTATTGAAAGAGATCGATGGACAATTTGGAGCGCCATGAAGTTGTAAGGAAGGAAGCCTCACAAAATAATGTGAGGCTTCCTTTCTTTCATAATCTAATTTTGCAACACTCTTGATATCCTCCACTTCTGGCCTGTGCACTTCCACACTTCGGACATACTAAATATCTAGACTGATTTGTCAACAAACTACCTTTTTGAAAGAGTAAAACTTCTGCTTGTTTAAACGAACGCGAATAATATAACCACATAAAACCAATTATAGCAATAATGCCAAATAATACTCCCATCGCAAGCATTTCAGTCACCTCTTTTGGTTTGTTCTTTCCAGCAAGTGGATTGTTGTATTATTCTCTATAAATTCAAACAATCCCTTCTTCACTCCTATAAATATCAATTTTCTCTATAAAATTTACAATTCTCCGCAAATTTTCACTCCCATTTTACAATTCATCATTTCCTTTACAACAACGAATATCACTTTCGATATTTCCGTATATAAATATATCTTTCAAAAAACATATTGACTTTCTAAAAAAAACATGCAACAATACTGTCAGAATACTTGAATAAAAATTCATTGACGAGAACGAGTACGTTATAGAACTGTTCCCCAGAGAGTTGGCGATTTGCTGAAAGCCAACGTTCAGCGCGTAACCGAAAATCATCTCCGAGAAGTAGAACCGAATGTTACAGTAAGTTCTTACCGGCCGTCCCCCGTTACAAGGAACACGTATCATGTTGTACGTTGCAAAGCCGTATACATATAGATTTATTTCTACATGTGTAAATTAGGGTGGTATCGCGGGTAAATATAACTCGTCCCTTTCTTTAGGGACGAGTTTTTTGTGTTCTTACAAATGAATTTAAAAAAGGAGGAAAAACAATGAACACTGTATCAAAAAAACATATTTTTTTCACGGGTCTTATGCTATTTTCTTTATTTTTTGGGGCAGGTAATTTAATTTTCCCTCCCATGCTTGGCCAAAATGCAGGTGAAAACTTTTGGCCAGCAATGATTGGATTTTTACTAACAGGAGTTGGCTTACCACTACTAACTGTTATCGCAATTTCTCTATCTGGAAATGGAATGCAGCAACTTGCAAGTCATGTTCATCCATTATTCGGAATTTTCTTTACAGTAATTGTATACATTGCTATCGGTCCATCTATGGGCATCCCACGTGTTGCAAATGTCGCTTATGAAATGGGTGTTAGTTCTTTCTTACCAGAAACAATCCGCTCTAGCAGCCTAGTGCTATTTGTATATACAATCATCTTCTTTACTATCGTATTTTGGCTGAGTTTGAATCCATCTAAACTTGTTGATCGTATTGGAAATGTATTAACACCTATTTTATTACTCTCTATTTTCTTATTGTTTGTTAAAAGTGTATTTACACCACTTGGGCAATCAGGACCAGCAATGCAAGAGTATCAAACTTCTCCAATCTTCAAAGGCTTTATGGAAGGCTACTTAACAATGGACACTATTTCAGCACTTGCATTCGGAATTATCGTTGTAAATGCAATTCGCTCTAAAGGTGTGAATGATCGTAAGTCCATTGCCATCGCCACAGCAAAAGCAGGGCTTATTGCCGCTACAGGGCTCGTACTTGTATACGGTGCACTCGGCTGGCTTGGGGCAACTAGCGTCTCGCTCGGATATGCAAAAAATGGCGGACAGCTACTTACTGTTATCGTACAACAATTATTCGGTCCATACGGTTTGCTCCTATTATCTCTTATCGTTACACTCGCTTGTTTAACGACATGCGTTGGACTCGTATCTGCGTGCAGCCAATATTTTTCAACATTATTGACTACATTTTCATACAAAACGTTCGCGAGTATCATTTGCGCATTAGGATTACTAGTTGCCAACTTAGGTTTAACGAAAATTATCGCAATCTCTGTTCCAATTCTACTTGTTGTGTATCCAATTGCGATTGTACTCGTACTACTATCATTACTTCATAAATACTTCGGTGGATATCGCTCTGTTTATGTAGGTGCTTTAATTGGAGCAGCTGTAGTGAGCGTATTTGATGGATTAAAACAAGGTGGTATTTCAGTTTCATTTATCACACCATATTTTGAATTTATCCCTTTATATAATGAAGGAATCGGCTGGCTAATACCAGCATTAGCAGGAGCTCTTATTGGTCTTGCAATGGCTAAGTTAAGCGGTACGAAAAAAGTTCCATTAGTAACCGAATCTCACGAAGTAAAAGCCTCCTAAAAAAACTCCCAAAAGGGAGTTTTTTTACATTTGATACGCAGTATGATTAAAACTGCTTATTTTATAAGCCTTCGTATAATATTCAATATTCGTATCAACTGTTTCTACCTTGACAACATCATAGTGCTCTTCTTGCTTTACTAAAAATAAATAGTATTCCTCTGTAGCCTCAATAATCGCAATTTTATCTGTTTCAACATTATATTGTTCACAAAGCGCTTGTAATGCGTTCACATAATTCCCTAATTTTTTAGACTTATCCATTCCGAATATAGTTTGAACTAACATATACATTCTCCCCTTTATATGTACTGTTAACACCTCAATGATAACGCTTACATTATTTATCGTCAATAAAAACATTCAATAGTTTTAACGCCAAATCTATATTGTATCGAGCCAATAATCAGCGAGGAATTCCCCGCCAATTAAAGTTTCACTTTATCCCGCATTAACTGCCCGTAAAAGCCCGATTGGTGAGGGCTGATAATCAGTGGGGGAGGAACAACCTCCCCACTGATTAAAGTTTCACTTTATCACTTCGTTAATTGATGCCTAAATGCATAAATAACCGCCTGAGTACGGTCACTTACATTCAATTTATTTAATATATTACTCACATGTGTCTTTACCGTTTTCAGTGCAATAAATAACTCGTCCGCAATCTCTTGATTACTTTTTCCCTCTGCGATTAATAACAAAATCTCAAACTCTCTTTCCGTTAAATCATCATGCAAAGGTTGCTCTTTCTTTTGACGCATACGGGACATCATTTTCCCGGTAACTTTCGGCTCTAATACTGTTTCTCCATCATAAGTAGCTCGTACAGCATCAGCAATATCACTTGCTCTTGATGTTTTTAATAAGTAACTGGTCGCCCCAGCCTCAATAACAGGATACAATTTTTCGTCATCTAAAAAGCTTGTTACAACTACAATTTTTGCTTCTGGCCATTCTTGAATAATAGCACGTGTTGCTTCGACACCGTCCATCTCATCCATAACAAGGTCCATTAAAATAATATCCGGCCTTAATTGCAATGCTAATTCTGATCCTTTTCTTCCATTCTCAGCTTCCCCTACTACTTCAATATCTGGCTGTGTAGATAAATATGCCGATACACCCATACGAACCATTTCATGATCATCGACAAGCAATACTTTTATCATACTTCTCCTCCTCTCTCAATCATAATCGGTACTTTTACTTCTATTTGTGTACCTTTGGCCGGGAAACTAAGTACCTTGAGTGTCCCACCAATTTCATGAACACGCTCTTGCATCGATCTTAGGCCATATGAACCAGCCTTATTAACCCCTACTTCAAACCCAACGCCGTCATCAATGATTTTTAAAATCGCATATTGATCAATTTTTCGAAGGCGCACTTCTGTTTTCTTTGCCTTCGCGTGTCGCAACGTGTTTGATAGCGCTTCTTGCACAATACGGAATAAATGATCTTCTACACCTTTTTTTAATTCTATTGGCTCAATAAGCCATTCAATTTTCATATGTTGTTTTCGTGATAATTCCGTTAATAATTCCTCTATACCTTCTGTCAGTTTCTTACCTTCCAATTGTACAGGACGTAAATGAAGGAGCAATGCTCTCATTTCTGATTGAGCATTTACAACCATATTTTCAACAAGTTGCAATTGTTTTTTTGTCACATCTGGAAATTCAGTTATTTGTTCATTAATCGCTGACATCATCATCGACATTGCGAAAAGCTGCTGACTTACTGAATCATGCAACTCCCTTGCTAAACGATGCCTTTCTTGAGAAATCGCTTCTTGTCTCATCTC
The DNA here is from genome assembly GCF_008274905.1 of Bacillus sp. JAS24-2. Taxonomy (NCBI): domain Bacteria; kingdom Bacillati; phylum Bacillota; class Bacilli; order Caryophanales; family Bacillaceae; genus Bacillus; species Bacillus sp. JAS24-2. Next base: position 1,364,623 of record NZ_CP031068.1, on the reverse strand, counting down.
TTCATTCCAATGAGCTCGTTCATTCGTTACTTTTTGAAAGAGTCCAGCTTGCTCCTCTAATCGACGAGCCAGAACGATTACTTTTCGTTCCACTTCATGAAATTCATCATCTGCAGTAAACGAAACATCGCTCGGAAAATTCCCTCGCTCTACTTCAAATAGAAACGTATTTAATCCTTGTATACGCTGCTCTATATAGTAACCGATTGCATATCCTACAATTCCCCCGATAAGTAAACTTGTAGTCATAATAAACAAGCCAATTGGAACAGAAGCGATGGATTCCTTCCATAATAAATCATACACTTGTTGCTCGCTTTTCCATACATATACAATTGTACAAATGAGTGCGATACTAACAGAGGACAACATAGAATAACGAATATACATCCACGAAATATTTTTTTGTTTCTTCATTATACTTTCCTCACTTCCGTGTCGCCTACGACAAGCGAAGAAATAATTTTAATACGTCGAGGAGCCTCTTTATACTGCTCTGTTCTAAATGTAACATTGCGGTTAAACCCTGTCTCTTCATGACCTGGCAAGAGCACACGCCCGACAATAACAGAATGATTTAAAGAAAGTTCAATATCATATGGCACATATAAACGAATATTACCAACGACACCTCGAATAACAATTACCGTTTCCCCTTCTGGAATCATAGCAGTTGTTAAATCTATTTCCACATCACAAGCACCATATTGAACATTAATATCCTCAAGTTCATAAATATGATCCATCATTCGCACATTGCCTACAAACATATTTTTCAAATATGGTTCTGTACGATATATTTGCTTCTCTTCGTCTATCATCCCTTTTTCTTTAATTTCAACCTTCATTGCTTTTTGCTGATGCCCTTGTTGAATCAATTGATAACCAATTAAAGCTAAACAAGCAAATACGACAAGAACAAATGCTGCTGATGAAAATAAGAAGAATAAAAATACGATACCACCAACAAATAAAAATACATTTCCCCGTACATAACGATTCTTTTTACGATAATGCCTTCCAAACATAAGCATAATAAATGCAAAAATGAGACCACCTGGTTCAAAATGTCCAAGTATCATATCAAGAAAAAGACCGAACCCAAATATGATGAGGAGCATCCCCATTAATTGTGTCTTTGAAAAATGTTTCTTCATTTCAGCTCCCCCCTTCTTGTCACATATACATAGAAGAAAAGGCATTGCTTTCCAACACCTTTTCTCCTATCACTATATCATAAGCCTGTTTTATAATATACTACTATTATTTTGTTAACTCTTTCGTTAACGATACATCATTCTTTTCTTTCATTTCACGCTCAAGTTTTGCAATTTTCATATCAAATGTGTCACGCTCATGCTCTTCATTCATACGAGTTTCTAAGTCACGAATATGATCTTCAATCTCTTCAAATCGTAAGAATGGATTATTTTCATCCATTTTATGCATCGCAGTATTCATACGACGATTTGCATGTGCCATATTTTCACGTGCCATTAGTTCCATACGCTTTGCGTGCATTTCTTTTAATTTATTTTTCATTTCAGAAAGACGACGCTCTAACTCATCAATTTGCTCTACAACACCTGCATACATTTCTTCTAATCGAGTTACTTGCCCTTCATAATAAGCTACCTCTTCTAACGCACGTTCGTGCAATTGTAATTCACCTGCTTCTTGAGCAATGATAGCTTGCTTTGATCTTTTATTAACGAAATAACGTGCTTGCTCAAGCTCACGAGCAAAGTTAGATTTTAATGTTTTATGACGCTCAATTAACTTCTCAATTTTTGTTATTTCACGCTCACTATCACGTAAATATTGGTTTAACATCGCAATTGGATTTTTTCTTTCCTTCTCATCTAACACGTTATGAAAATCAGCTAAAATTGCATCGCGTACACGTCCGAATAAAGATTGTTTCATTATAAATCTTCCTCTCTTCTACTTTAATTATAATTTGATTTATTGTTTTAGTTTTTCATTAATTTGTTCCACTCATCTTCAAAGTTGCTATATGATTTAGAACTTTCTGGAGCAGATTCAACAACTACATCTTTTTCTTTTTTCCACTCACGGTATCCGTAGTATAAAACCACTAAAGCAGCGATACCGATTAATGCTGGCGAATGAGAAAGTGCAATGGATAAACCGATTAAACCAACAATACCCCAAGCTAACTTTCCAAAAAATGATTTAGCTCGCACAAATGATTTATAGCTCCAATATACAACTCCTGCTCCGATTGCGAATCCTACAATACCAGCAAGACTACCAAGAGCAATTAAAGCCAAAATACCGGCTGCGATAAACGCTAGAAATTGTTTCATCTTGTGCTTGCCTCCCTTCGATTTGATACTCTTATCTTAACTATTTTTTCATCTTCCCATAACGAGCTTAAGAACCGTTTTTAACTCAGACTTAAGACCGAGTCATATTCAGCCCTTTACGCAAAAAACGTGCAGAGTCTATTCTCTGCACGTTTTTTAATTACTAACATTCATATTAAATTAAGCTGTTTTATGATACTCTTTTTTCTCAGCTACTTTCGAAAACCTTGGAAACCCAATTAAAATAGAAGCAATCCCACATACTCCAACTAAGATTGGATAAAATGCATATGGCAACAATTCAACCGGAGATAACGCTGCAAATCCTGCTGCTGTTAACATTTGGGCACCGTACGGAATTAATCCTTGCACACAACATGAGAAAAGATCTAATACACTCGCTGATTTACGAGGGTCTATTTCATATTGATCTGCAATATTTTTAGCAAGCGGGCCTGTAAAGATAATTGAAATCGTATTATTCGCTGTACACATATTCGTCATACTCACTAAACCAGCAATACCAAATTCCGCTCCTTTTTTCGAACGAATATTACGTGTTAATACATTCATTAAATATTGAATACCACCATTATATTGGATTAATTCAACCATACCGCCAATTAATATAGCAAGTAATACTAACTCCATCATACCGCCCATTCCAGTCGTTACACTTTTAAAGAAACTTTCTAACGTGTAACTTCCATCTATAAGACCGATAACACCAGATAGTACAGTTCCACCAGTTAATACAATAAGTACATTCCAGCCAAGTAGCGCTGTAATAAGTACTCCTGCGTACGGTAAAATCTTTATCCAATCAAAGCTATGTGCTTTAATTTGCGTGTCACTTCCTGAAGTAACTATTACTAATAGCACAATTGTAATAATAGCCGCTGGTAACACAATTAAAAAGTTCGTTTTAAACTTATCTTTCATTTCTGTTCCTTGTGAACGAACAGCTGCGATTGTTGTATCTGAAATAAATGATAAATTATCACCAAACATCGCTCCGCCAACAACAGTAGCCATTGCAAGCGCAATTGAGATATCAGTTTGACCACTAATACCTACAGCAATCGGCGCTAATGCTGCAATTGTTCCCATTGAAGTTCCCATCGCTAATGAAATAAATGCCCCAATAACAAAGATTCCAGCTACGATAAATCCTGGCGGTAAAATAGTTAATGCTAAATTAACAGTTGAGTCTACTCCGCCCATTCCTTTAGCAGTTTCAGAAAATGCACCTGCAAGCACAAAAATTAATACCATAATCATAATATCCGGATTTCCTGCACCTTTAGCGAACCGCTCTACTTTCACATTAAAACTTTCTTTACGATTCATCATTAAAGCGACTCCTACAGCAATTGAGATCGCTACAAGTATCGGCAATTTATAGAAATCACCTGTAATAATTCCAGAACCAATAAATAGCGCCAAAAATATCCCAAGTGGTAATAAAGCTAAACCATTTCCTCTCGTTTCTTTCAAAGTATCATCTCTCCCTAGTTTCAACCTTTTTCTAATGAATAACAAAAGACCTCTTCCGATGAGAAGAGGTCTTATACATCTATAAGAAACACTCTTCTCATCTTTCAAGCACACGCTTGCTGGATTTGGCACAGCACTCTGAAATCAAGTCCGCTGCCGAGGCATCGTAGGGCCAGTCCCTCCGCCTCTCTTTATAAGAAGGTTTCATATTTATTTTTTAATAATAATTTCTTTCCTAACTTTACTCGCTTACAAAACAAAAGTCAATTATTTTTTGTATAGATTTTTTTGGTAATTATACAAAAATTCGAATACAACAATCATTTTAACTTTTCTATTTCTTCTTTCAACATTGAAATCCAATAAAATTCATTATTTTTTATTGTTGCTAATATCCATTTCGTAGTGTACCAAGCTAACTCATACTCTTCCTTCGTGACATCACCACTTTTATAAGCATCCTCTAGCTCCTCTTCATCTAATACATACACCTTACCGCTAGGTAATAATACTACATCTAAATATAAATCATCAAAATACGGTAAACCACGATCGTCTATTTTATATTCTTTCGCCACATCGATATAATATTGCACTAATTTTTTCTGATCATCTAACATAGCGGTAATCGCAAAGTTTTTCCCGTCTATGAAATATTGAATCCACGTATACTGATCCGCTGCAATACAAAGTTCTTCACCATCATATTCTTTACAACTAGGCTCTCTCACCTTTTTTATATCCAGTATTCCGAGCATTCCCTCTTCCACTTGCTTAACCGTATAACTCTTTTCTATTAGCCTCTTCCACGAAGAACCGTCACCATATTTACGTTTCATTATGTCTGCTCCTCTTCTATATACAGAAAAGCTCCCACATATTATGTGAGAGCTTGTTCATATTATAATTAAGCCGCTTGACCCTTTTCAGAAATCTCTTTTAAATAAGCTTGTCCTTTTTCAGCGTCATATTGACCTTCCCACTTAGACATAACTACAGCTGCTAAAGAGTTTCCTACAACGTTAACTGCTGTACGAGCCATATCTAAAATACGGTCAATACCAGCAATGAACGCTAAGCCTTCAGGTGGAATACCTACTGTACCAAGTGTCGCTAATAATACAACGAATGATACGCCCGGTACACCTGCGATACCTTTTGATGTAACCATTAATACAAGCAATAATGTAATTTGTTGTGTAATAGATAAATCAATACCGTACATTTGTGCTAAGAAAAGAGCCGCAATTGCTTGATATAAAGTTGATCCATCTAAGTTAAATGAATAACCTGTCGGAATAACGAAAGATGTAATTGCTTTCGGACAACCGAATTTCTCCATTTTCTCCATGATTTTTGGTAAAACTGTTTCTGAGCTTGCTGTAGAATACGCTAAGATCAGCTCGTCTTTTAAAATCTTAAAGAATTGGAAAATGTTGATTCCAAATATTTTCGCTGTAAGTCCTAAGACAACTACGACGAAGAAGATCATTGCTCCATATACGACAATTAGTAATTTCCCTAATGGAATTAATGAAGCAAGACCAAATGTAGAAACTGTAACACCAATTAATGCAAACACACCAAATGGTGCAAATTTCATAACTTGGTTTGTTACGTAAAACATTGCGTCAGCTACACCTTGGAAAAATTGAAGAACTGGTCTTCCTCTTTCACCAATTGCTGCTACACCTAAACCAAATAATACAGAGAAGAAGATAATAGCAAGCATATCTCCGTCAGCTAACGACTTCATAATGTTCGTTGGAACAATATTTACAAATGTATCTGCAAATGAATGACTTTGTACTTGTTCTGTCGTATGTGTATATTTCGAAATATCTGTCTTTGTTAACTGCTCCATATTTACGCCTTTTCCTGGTTGGAAAATATTCGCTATTAATAGACCAACAATAATTGCAATTGTTGTAATAATTTCAAAGTAAAGAATTGTTTTTCCGCCTAGTCGACCTAGTTTTTTAACATCGCCAACACCAGCAACCCCAACAACAATACTTGCTACAACAATCGGTACAACGATCATTTTAATTAATCGGATGAAAATATCACCAATTGGTTGTAAGTACTTCACAACAGCTGGATTATCAAAGAAAATCGCCCCAACCGCAATACCAAGCGCAAGCCCTATTAATATTTGCCATGCAAGTCCTATTCTTTTCATATTTGTTGTAACCCCCTCTTCGATGTGTCACTCTATCTCTCATTCTATCTCTATAAAACTAAGAAATTAAGAGTATTACATATTATTCGACAATTCACTACATTTTGCCCCTGTTAAAAATCATAAATCAAAAATTTAAATCTGACAACAAAATAACTTTGCCCGAACACAAATAATTTTCTTGACAAAAAGCAGACCCATGTCAGAAAACCTAACATGAGAACGATTCCTCACTAGTGTTTTATTAGCTTTCCAAGTAATATTTCACCTCATAAAAACGATTACTTTCCTTCTTCATTTTACAGATTAATTCCAAAATATACCTTTGTTACACATATGAATAAAATGTATGTACTATGACAATTACAGTTGAAAAATGATAAATTCCGACAAAACTTAGCAATTTTATAAAATTTTCTTTACATTATGATTACAACGATAGACACCCCTCTTCTTATGATATATAACATTCATAGGGAAAGGAGTCAGACAACAATGAAAAAGAAATTTGCAGCGTTTAGTGTTTTAGCAGCAGGAACGATTTTTGCTTCCCCGTTACTTTCACCTGCATACGCTGAAACGAATCAAGATAAATTATCTAACATTCAATCTGAATTAGAAGGCAAACAAAGTGACTTACAAAATAAATCAGTCGAGAAAGAACAAATAGAAAAAGAAATTCAAGAATTACAGAAGAAAATTGATGAATTAACTACTTCTATTAATAAAAACGAGACTGAATTAAATGATACAAAAAAAGAAATTAGCAAAACACAACAAGTAATTACTGACAAAAAGAAACATATAGAACAATTACAAACAAACATAGATACACGTCAGGAAGTTATTAAACAACGGTTACAATCTATGCAAGAAAAACCGCGTACCAATATCATTACAGAAGTATTAACAAACTCTACAAACATTGCTGATCTTGTTGATAATATGTACTCCGTAAGTTTAATATTAAACAACGATACAGATATTGTAAAAAAACAAACATCTGATCAAAATGCTGTAACGTCAGAAAAAGAGGCTGTTGAGAAAAAAGAACAACAACTGAAAGAATCTGAACAAAAACTAGAACAAAAACAGCAAGAATTACAAAATAACCAACAACAGCAACAAACTCTTATTAACGATCTACATACGAAAGTAGCAAAAGTAGATTCAGAGATTGAAGGATTAGAAGAATCCAAAGGCATTTTAGAAAATCAACGTCAAGCTGTTCAAAAAGCAATTGAAGAAGAAAAACGTGCCGAAGAAGCTCGTAAAGCGGAAGAAGCTCGCCAGGCAGAAGAGGCTCGCAAACAACAAGCTACTAAATCTGCTCAAGCAACTCAAGCGGCCCCAACACCACATGATACAAATATCGGTGGCTTTATCAAACCAGCAGCTGGATCAAAAACTTCCGGATTTGGTGTACGTTCTTTAGATAATCATAAAGGAATTGACATCGCTGCTTCGGGAACGGTTCCAATTATCGCCGCTGCAGATGGCGTTGTTATTCGTTCAGAATTATCATCTAGTTACGGAAACGTAGTGTATTTATCTCACCGTATAAACGGAAAAACATATACGACAGTATATGCTCATATGAATAGCCGTTCTGTATCGAATGGACAAACTGTAAAACAAGGCGATCAGCTTGGATTTATGGGGAACACGGGCCAATCATACGGACAACATTTACACTTCGAACTTCATCTTGGAGAATGGAATGTCGGCAAGACAAACGCAGTTGACCCATCTCCTTATATCGGATTATAAAAAACCTCGGTGCCTACCGAGGTTTTTTATTTACACTTCACACAATATAGGCATTCTACATAGACTATAACTAAATGCCTATAGTTTACGAGGTGATCAATATGAATACGCAATTACAACAAAAAATAGAAGAAGCTAGAGAGACGTATATTGGCCGGATATTTACATTTGGCGGCTCAGTATTATTTTTAATCGGTTCATTCCTTGCAGTCACTACAGCCTATAAAGCATATAATCGTTTATTACACTCATCAACATCCACATAAAAAAAGACGGGAGATCCCCGCCTTTTTTTATGCAAACATTTTAAATACACCTATCGCATTTAAAAATACAATTATTACAGTTACCGGAATAACATAACGAAGTAAGAAGAACCAAATGTTAAATAACGTTTTCCCCTTCGTTTCCGTCACTTCTAATTCTTTCATCAATAACTCTTTACTCATTTTATTTGGTACAAATAATGAAATAGCTAGTACTCCTAACGGCAGCAATACGTTACTTACCGAAAAGTCAACTAAATCAAAGAATGTTTTCCCGAATATTTTCACGTCACTCATAATCCCAAATGATAAAGCTGATGGAATACCGACTGCAAAAATAAGAATACCAATTAATAATGATGCTGACGGACGCTTCTTCTCATTACCTTTCGCAACAGATGCTACTACAATTTCAAGCATTGAAATTGCTGATGTTAAAGTCGCAAAGAAGAATAAAATTAAAAACATAATAAAGAAAAATTGACCAAATGGTATTTTTGCAAATACTGCTGGAAGGACGATAAACAGTAGTCCTGGTCCTTCAGTCGGTTTAACTCCCAACGCAAAAATCGCTGGGAAAATTGCTAATCCTGCAAGTACTGTAACAAAAACCGTTAAACTTACAATAGATGTTGCTGATTTCGCTAAATGTTCTTCTTTCTTTAAATACGAACTATACGTTACCATTACCGAGGCACCTACAGTTAGCGAGAAGAAAGATTGTCCCATCGCATATAAAATCGTATCTGCTGTAAGCTTTGAAAAATCCGGCTTTAAGAAGAACTCTACTCCAGCAAAAGCACCATCGAGTGTTAGCGCACGAACAATAATCGCAATAAATAAAATAAATAATAGCGGCATCATGTACTTACTTGCCTTTTCTATACCTTTCTCTACACCTTTACTTACAACAAAAATCGTACAAAGCATAAAGATAAATTGTGCTCCAATCGCGCTTAATGGATTTGAAATCGTTTCACCGAACAATTGTCCATAATCAGCTGCTCCATTCCAGAAACTTCCTGTCACACTATAATATAAATAAAGTAAAATCCATCCACCTACAACACTATAAAAAGATAGTACACTAAAACAAGTAACAACTCCCATACGACCAATCCAAGGATATAATTTGCTATTTGGCACTAGTACTTTATAAGCTGTAACCGCCTCTTTTTGCGTGCTACGTCCAATAACAAACTCCGCTATTAGAAGAGGCATACCTATAAATAAAGTTAATAGTAAAAATACAAGGAAGAATGCGCCTCCCCCGCCATTACCTGCAACATATGGAAATTTCCATATCGCACCAAGACCTACTGCGGCTCCGGCTGCTGCGAGTACAAAGCCTATTTTCGACGTCCATTGCTGTGTTTCTTTCATCATAAATTCTCCTTTTCTGAATATTTAATTTTTTGTTAATTATACACTTTCATTTCATACTCGCACACCTCCTTTAGAAAATAAAAAAGTCCCCTACACGCAAATATGCATGTAGAGGACGATATATGTAATGTAAATACCGTGGTACCACCTCAATTGGATTGATAAATCCCACTTGTTCAAGTACAGGAATAAATCCGATACTCTATCCTTTTAACGGCGGAACCCGGGTTGCCTACTACAATGTTCAACATACCTCTCGCAAGCCCATTCTGTATATTTTATCGTACCGGGCTCCCACCTAACCCCAGCTCTCTGAACGCATCAAATATACGTACTCTTCTTGCTCATCGATTTCATCTATTGAAGTTACTTGTGATTATAAATTATATTTTTATATTTGTAAAGCGCACTTTATCTTTTATTATTTTAAAATCTTTTCCTCTAATTCTCGTAAAAAACTTTCTCTTTTCCCCTCGTTTTGCACATATACTGATTTTAACACTTCTTGGAGCAATATATTTCGTGCCCTCTTTTCTAACTGTAAATCTTTTAACTTCAACCTTACTTCATATAAAAAATCTAAATACGATTCATATGTCTCATCATATTTATTTGCAATATCATCTCGAATTTTTTTTGCGAGCTTCGGGCTCGCTCCCCCAGTAGAAACTGCTATATTAAGTAAACCACGATGAATCGCTGCCGGAAAATGAACATTACCACTTTCCGGATTTGTAATAACATTTACTAATTGATTCTCAGCGGCATCTTCAGCAACTTGTTCATTTAATATTGAATCACTACTCGCTGCAACAACTAAAAAAGCACTTTTAATATCACTTTTTTCATATTCTCTTTGATACCAACGAATTTTCTTTTCTTCCACAAGTTTTACTAAATTCGCATCTAATTCTGGACTGATCACAACTATATCCGCACCCTGTTTGAGTAAAGGAATAATTTTAAATCCTGCAACTTTTCCCCCGCCAATAACAACAACGCGTTTCTCATTAACTCGCACTGTAAGTGGATACATACTGATCTCCTTTCAATAACTCCGTCGTTTTCTGAATTAACATATCTTGAAACGCTTCATTCTTCCCTAAATATGGACTGATTTTTATCTCTCCCAATTCATATTGGCGCACTTCTTTCTCAATATGTTTCATAAGTAAACCTGTAAATAACAAGTAAGGCAGTACAACGATGTTCTTTTCTTTTCGTTCTACAACTTCCTTTAACTTCTCCTCAAATTTTGGCTCTGCAGCCGCTAAATAACAAACTTCTACTTTTTTAACCTTCTCTTTTGTTTGAAATAAAGAAGCAATCCAGTTTATATCTCTTAATACTTCAGGATCACTACTCCCTCTTGCAACAAGAAGTAACGTCACTTCATTTTTATCTTCCTGTTCGATGCCACTTCCGCTATACACCGATTTAACAAGTGTTTCTGATACACCAAACGGATTACCATAGGTCACTTTAACATCCGAAAATTGATTAGTTAACTTTTCCAATTCAAAAGGGATATCTTTTTTTACATGCCCTGCCGCTAATAAAAAAACAGGGATAGCAATAATCTCAGTGGCCCCACGCTTCACACATGTACGAAAACCATCTTCAATAGAAGGATTCGCTAACTCTAAAAAACAAACTTCTTGAATAGTCGCTTCTATACGGCTCATACACGATGTAATAAATTGAATCGCCTCTTCTTTCGCTGTCTTCAAACGACTTCCATGACATATATATAAGACGGCTTTCATTTTACAACACTCCACTTACTTGATAAGCATTTTCTGTCTGCTTCTCAAACCAATGAATTTTTTCTCTAAAACGGACAACCTCTCCAATTACAATCATACTCGGATTTTGAATTTGCTCTTTTTTCGCAACATCTACAATTGTCCCTAACGTTCCAACAACTGTGCGTTGCATAGACGTCGTCCCTTGCTCAATAATAGCGGCTGGCGTACTTTTATCTTTTCCATGCTTCATAAGTTGCTCACATATGTAGGGCAAATTACTAACCCCCATATATACCGCTAAAGTCTCTACACCTTTCGCTAAACTTTCCCATTTCACTTCTTCTTCAGCACCTTCTTTCCTATGCCCAGTCACAATAGCAAAACTTGCACTTGCATCACGGTGCGTCACTGGAATGCCCGCATAAGCAGGAGCAGCTATTCCAGCTGAAATACCAGGAATGATTTCAAACGGTACACCTTGCTTTGCTAATGCTTCAGCTTCTTCTCCCCCTCTACCAAACACAAATGGATCGCCGCCCTTAAGCCTCGTTACAACTTTTCCTTTTTTCGCATACTTAATAAGAAACGTGTTAATTGTCTCTTGCTTCATCGTGTGATAATTCGGGAGTTTTCCGCAATAAATTAAATCCGCGTCAGGCTTTGCGTGTGAAAGCAGCTCTTTATTCACAAGTCGGTCGTATAAAATAACATCTGCCTTCTCAATACATTTCAACCCTTTAACAGTAATTAAATCTGGATCGCCAGGACCCGCTCCAACAATATAAACCTTTCCCATCATCTCTCCTCATTTCTTCTATTAAAATGAAACTTCCATTCGTATATAAGAATGGAAGTTTTTATTTTTTCGTATTACTGATCTCTACTCATGGATAACAAATGCCCCACCTTTTCGAATCTTCTTTTTTTCAAACAAAGAAATCTCTTTTACCTCTGGCAACGGTAAAAAATGCTTTTCAAGCTCAATCTCCGCAAGCTTAAATGCCTGTTCTTCACTTTGAGCAACAACAACAATCGGAACAATACTATTTACTAACACAGCTTCAAATCGATATAAATCCATATCGTCCCTCCTAAGACGCTATTACTTCTTCTAGCACGTTATTTAACGCTATTTGTAATGTATCTACACCAATACGACCTACAAAATCATAAAATGTTTCGGCTGGTAATTTATTCTCTTTGAAATAACTTATAAATGATGCGAGTACATCAGGTAGATCCTCGCCATCTATTTTTCCTTTTAACTTTTGATTGTAGGCACCGCCATCTAACAATGTTCCACCTACGTATATTTCAAACGCTTCAACAATGCCTTTTTCCTTCGTCTTCATTTTCACCCCTTGTAACCCAATGTCAGCAATTTGACGTTGACCACATGAATTCGGGCAGCCTACCATATGAATTCGAACTGGAACATCGAGTGCAATTTGTGTATCTAAGTATTCTGCAATTTTTCGTAATCTTTCTTTCGTTTCTACTAGTGCAAGATTACAATATTCAATACCGGTACATGAAACCGCATGACCAATAAATGATTTCGGGCTAGCAGATATCGCTTCAAACAGCGGTTCACTAAGTAATCCTTTTACATTTTCCGGAGGAACGTTCGGAATAATGAAATTTTGCGAGTTACATGTACGAATTTGTCCATTTCCATATTGCTTTGCGATTCTGGCAATCTCAAACATTTCTTCTGCATGTAAACGACCTACCGGTACATTAAAACCTACATATTTTAATCCCTTTTGTTTTTGGTCTTGAACACCATAAAAATAGCCTGCATTCCATCCTTTGAATGCACTTTCCCCTTTACTTTGTAAAGGCCCTGTATACTCTATTAGTTTCTCTTTAAATTTCTCTGCTCCCCAGTCCGCAACAAGAAATTTCAACCGAGCTAAATGACGTTTTTCACGATATCCAAAATCACGGAATATAGTAGCAATCGCAATCGCCACCGCCTTCACTTCTTCTGGTAAAACGAATACATCTAATTCATCAGCTAAATACGGTCGAGCTGATAATCCTCCACCTACTTTTATATGAAAACCAACTTTTTTCTCACCATCTATTTCTTTCGTTGCAGGCGTAAATGCAACACAGTTAATTTCTGCGTTTGCTGAATTATAAATATTAGAACTAATAGACATTTTAAATTTACGTGGCAAGTTAGAAAACTCTTCATTATGTTGGAAGTAATCATATACTTCTTTTACAATATGCGTTGTATCAAATAGTTCATTTGCATCAATGCCAGCAAGCGGATTACCTGTAATATTCCGCGTTATATCACCACAAGCCCCCGCTGAAGATAACCCAACTCTTGCTAACCTTTTAAAAATATCTGGAATTTGCTGAATTTCTAACCAGTGAAACTGAATCGCCTGTCTCGTCGTAATATCTATTACATCACGTCCATAATCTTCAGCGATAGAAGCAAGTACTTCTGCCTGTGCATTTGTAATAATCCCTGACGGAATATTTACCCGCATCATAAAATAACCAGCTTCTTTCGGTCTTTGTAAATACAAGCCTGCCCATTTAAAGGCATCCCACTCTTCTTTCGGAATAGATTCGAAACCATTTTCCGCATAGTAAGGAATATCATTAAAAATTTCTAAGCCATCTTTTTCTAATTTATTTTTCTCGGTCTGATTTAATTTTTCATTGTTAGCCCATACTTTTTCATAACTCATTGTTTATCCCCCTATATAAAACTACGCTCTTGTAAGTACTTCACGATTTGTTCTGCACATTCTTCAATAGAATATTTGTGCGTTTCTACAATTAATTCCGCTTGCTCTGGCTCTTCATAAGGCGAATCAATACCTGTGAAATCCTTAATATCACCTTTTCTTGCCTTTTTATAAAGTCCTTTCGGATCACGTTTCTCACACTCTTCAATCGGACACTTCACAAAAATTTCAATAAATTCATCTGCCGCTAATAAATCTCTTACTTGTTTGCGGTCTACTCGAAATGGTGAAATAAATGCTGTAAGGACAACTGCTCCTTGATCTACAAATAACTTTGCCACTTCGCCAATACGTCTTATATTTTCCATGCGATCACTTTCAGAAAATCCTAAGTCTTTATTTAAACCGTGGCGAATGTTATCCCCATCCAGCACATAATTTCCAATATTCTTTTCAAACAGTTTACGAGCGACCGCATTCGCTACTGTAGATTTACCCGAAGCTGATAAACCAGTAAACCAAATTACAAAACTATGATGTCCATTCTTCACTCTTCTCTCATCTTTTGAAACCGAAGCTGTATGCCAAGTAATATTCGTATCCATCTCGTTCTCTCCCTATTCTGTTACTACTTCTTTTTTCAAGCCTTTAATTAGCACTTCCACTACTTCTTTACGACTAAATGTACTTGGCGGAATCTCACCGTTTCTTAATAATTCTCTTACTTTTGTACCCGATAAAATAACATGATCTTCTTTTCCGTGCGGACATGTTTTCGTTGAAGCCATCGCTTCACATTTCGTGCAGTAAAAACTATGTTCAAAGAATAGTGGTGTAATTCCTAACTCTTCTATCGTAAAATTCGTGAAAATTTCTTGCGCTTCGTATGTTCCGTAATAATCTCCTACTCCAGCATGATCACGCCCTACAATAAAGTGGGTACATCCAAAATTCTTTCTTACTAACGCATGAAATATCGCTTCCCTTGGTCCTGCGTAACGCATTGCAGCAGGAAATACACTTAAAAAGACACGATTTTTCGGATAATAGTTTTGAAGGAGTACTTCATAGCTTTCCATTCTTACATCAGCAGGAATATCATCCGATTTCGTTTCTCCAACGAGCGGATTTAAAAAGAGACCATCTACAATTTCAAGAGCAGACTTTTGGATATACTCATGGGCACGATGTACCGGGTTTCTCGTTTGAAATCCGACCACTGTTTTCCACCCACGTTTTTTAAATTCTTCCCTCGTTTCAATTGGGTCTAAATGATAAGAAAGAAATTGATTATTTTCAAAGCGTTTTGTTAGAATAATAGTTCCTCCAACGTAAACGTTTGATCGTTCATATAATTTTTCCACTCCTGGATGAGCCCCATCCGTTGTTTTATATACAAGTAACGCTTCTTTTTCTTTATCTGGTACAAAAATATCTTCTATTTGAATGACACCGTATATATTTCCATTGTTGACAAGCTTTACTTCCTCTCCAACTTTCAGGCTTTCTGCGACTTTTTCTGTTACAGGTAATGTAATTGGTATACTCCACACACTACCATTTGCTAAACGAAGCGTTTCTACGACTGAATCATAATCTTCCTTCCCTAAAAAACCAGTAAGGGGGCTATATCCACCTGTCGCCAATAGTTCTAAATCACTTAACGCAATATTGTCTAACTTAATTTCTTTTTCAATTTGTGATACGTCATATGCCTCATCTATACGGTTTACTAATTCGTTTACTATGCTCATTTTTCTATATCCTCTCTTAGCTTTATTTCAAGATTCATCTTATTGGTAATGAAGACCACATTCAGTTTTCACTTTTCCAGCCCATCTACCATCTCTTGAATCGCCACCATCCCCAACAGGTAACGTACATTTCTCACACCCAATACTTGGATAACCAATATCATGCAACGGGTTATACGGCAAGCTATGTTTGTATACATATCGCCAAACTTCTTTCCACGTCCAATGAATGAGTGGACAAACTTTAATAGATTGAAAACGATGATCTTGATTTATAAACTTTGTATGCTTACGTGTTTCTGATTGTTCCCTTCTTAAGCCTGATATCCATGCTTTTTCCACTACTAATGATTTTTCTAAAGGTAAAATTTTTCTAATCTTACAACAAAGATTCGGATTGCTCTCCCACAGTTTTTCACCATGCAACTTCGCCTGTTCATCAAGTGTAAGTTCTGGCTGTTTTTCTATAATATTCAATGAAGGAAATCTTTCCCGCACTTTCCGAATTAATTCATACGTTTCTTGAAAATGAACATTTGTATCCAAAAATACGACTTTAGCATATGGATTTACTTGGTTTATAAGGTGCAGCAATACCATACCTTCCACCCCAAAGCTACATGCGTAGACGATTTCATCTTTATATTCTTTATAAGCCCACTTTAATACTGATAGCGCGCCTTTTGTTTCATCTTCTTCCGAAAACGAAACAACATTTTCTTCCCACGTTTCATACGTCAACATGTTTTTTCCCCCTGTAAAAGCAAAAAGACGGTTTTAACCTAATGAAAATAGGTTAAAACCGCCTCTAGTTTTTCTAGTCAGCGCTTTTCACTTTAAACGTACTTTTTCACTTTTCTCTAACTGAATTACTTTTCCATCTTGCACAACAATTGTAATTGAACCATATTTCATATCAGCAAGCATCGCTTCAATCTTCTCGGATACTTCATCAAAATGTTCCCGTACACTCACGCGAACAGCCCCCCTTTTTATTCATAAAAAAAATCTTTCCCATTTCGAAAAGACTGTTCGGTAATATATTTTACCTTATCTTTCAAAATGGATTCCATTTTGCTGGATTTAGCACCTTGCTTTCTATAAGCAGGTTGCCGAGCTTCTTCGGGCCAGTTCCCTCCGCTTCTCTTGATAAGCTTTGTATTTGTATTTTATCATAATTCTGATTTTTTTCAATCCTAGTTTTCCGATATATTTTAATTATTTTATTTTTACAAAAAAGGAATTGCCCATCCGAACAACCCCTTTTTCTATTTAGACAAGCTCTTTAATACGTATGCGATCGTTCCCAATAATATTTTCATATGTTTCGCGTTCCACAACTACTTGCGATGTTCCGCCTTTTGCAAAGACAACGGCTGGTCTTCGAATCCGATTGTAATTATTCGCCATCGAGTACCCGTATGCTCCTGTACAGGAAACTGCTAGTAAATCAGAAGAAGCGACTTTTGGTAAATGAATATCCCAAATCAACATGTCTCCACTCTCACAGCATTTCCCGGCAATCGAAACGAGTTCCTCATTCTCATCATTCCCTCGATTCGCTAACATCGCTTCATAACGCGCGCTATATAAAGCAGGTCTTAAATTATCTGTCATTCCACCATCGACTGATACATATTTCCGAATACCAGGAATATCTTTCACAGATCCAACTGTATAAATTGTTGTCCCAGCATCACCTACAATGCTACGTCCTGGTTCAATCCATATTTCTGGCAATGGATATTCACATACAGTAAATTGTTCTCTCACTGCACTTGTTACAGCTCGCACATATGTCTCAAGAGTTAATGGTGTATCTGACTCTGTGTAGCGTATTCCAAATCCCCCGCCTACATTTAACACTTTTACTACATAGTTTGTTTGCTCTCTCACTTCTACTAAAAATTGGCGAAGAACTTCAATCGCTCGAACAAAACCAGCTGTTTCAAATATTTGCGATCCAATATGTGAATGGATCCCTAGCACATTATAATTGGATTTTTGTAAAGCAAATCTAATTGCCTGCATCGCTTGACCGTTTGAAACGCCAAATCCAAATTTCGAATCATCTTGGCCTGTCGTAATATATTCATGTGTGTGCGCCTCTACTCCAGGCGTTACACGAATTAATATGTTCACAAACTTTCCATGTTGCATCGCTAAATCGTGTAAAACTTCTAATTCAAAGAAATTATCTACGACAAAACAACCGATATTCGCCTGAAGAGCCATCACTATTTCTTCTTCTGTTTTATTATTTCCATGAAAATGAATACGTGATGCCGGAAATCCTGCTTGGAGCGCAGTATATAATTCTCCCCCAGAGACAACGTCTAATGACATATTCTCTTCACGAGCTACTCGGCACATCTCCATGCACAAGAACGCCTTGCTTGCATATGCTACTTGATAAGAGAAACCACTTTCTTTAAAAGCACGATGAAATGCTCGGCATTTTCCTCGAATAGACTCTTCATCGTATACATAAAGTGGTGTTCCGTATTGCTTTGCTAGCTGCGTCGTATCGCACCCTCCAATTTCTAAGTGTCCTTGCCCATTAATTCGGCTTGTGCCGTGTAAATACATTTAAATTCCTCCCTTATTTCCTCTAAAACTCATAACCCCAATCTTCTATTCATTGCAGCACGCTTTTAGATAGACAAAAAACGCGCGGAACAATGTTCACACGCGTTTCTTATTAGGAAAAATATATATTGAAAAAATAAACGAGTTGTTATCTCCTCAAAATAAGAAACCGCATCAACATCTCCAAATAGCTCTCCATAAAATAAATCTTATGACAGTACTACATTTATTCAATGCAGTCCCAATATATGAATAAGATGGTTATTCTTATATTTCGGCAATAGTCCCTTTCAACCTATGATCACAGATTCCATTAAATCTCCCATAGCTTACTCTTTCCTATCGCGGCCTCTACCTTTGAGAGTAGATGAGGTAAGTCTATTTAATTTTCAAACATCTAATTGTTGCTATTAACAATACCAAAGGACCATTTTATTTGTCAAACAATTTTTTATATTGTTTTTTTGCAGTTTAATTTCGTATCGTCTGGTAAGCGCTTTACTAATACCTTTGTTACTTCCCATTCGCCTTCTTCGTTATTAAATGTAATCGTTACCTTCTCAAATGGTGGAGCAATTTTCCCAGCAACACGTTCATACTTTGTCACTTCAATACTTGCTTGAAATAAATATGTACCGCTATACACTTTTTTTAAACTAATAATTTTAGGACATTGATAAGGTTTCAAACTTCCATATTGTTTTTCAATTGCTTTATTTATTTTTGGAAATAAAACAGAATAAAGTGCATCTTCCATAAGAGGTGCATCATATTGGGCTACCGACACACTCGGTGAAGTAAAAAGTATAACACTACTGCATGCTATAAAATATAATAATTTTCGCATTATAACCTCCGTATTATCACGCGATTCTTTCTGCGTACAATAATTATCATACATAGAAATTCTGTTTTATTGTCTCCCACCACTCTTTTTCTACTCGATTATTATAAAAAAGCCCACAACCTTCTTTTATTTTCGTATAATGATACTCATAGTATAATAATCATAATAACAAAGGACTGTTCGTATATATAAAATGAGTCGTTAAGCAAACTGACTCTCAAGAACTGTCATGCTTTTTAGGAGAGGAGTATATTATGCTACAACATCTGTTTCCAAAACTGCGATTTGCACTCGTTGCAGTCGTTTTACTATGGATTAAAACATATATTGTGTACAAGCTAGCATTTGATATTAAAATTGATAATTTCTTTGAAGAATTCATGCTTTTTATCAATCCACTAGCTGCGTTACTTTTATTTTTCGGCTTAGCTTTACTTGCATCTAAGCACCGAAACCGAATTATAATTGGAATCAGTTTTATACTGTCATTTATTTTATTTGGAAACGCAATGTTTTATGGGTTCTATAACGATTTCGTTACTTTCCCAGTTTTATTCCAAACAAACAATATGGCTGATTTAGGGACAAGTATAAAAGAACTCTTTACGTACAAAACATTACTTTTATTTGCAGATGCAATTATTTTAATGTTTATTTCGCGTAAATTCCCATCATTTGGCGACAAAACACCACTTTCCCGCTCAGAGAAGCGAACTTTCTTTAGCGGTGTAACAGCTTTATTAGCACTACAAATTGTTGTATCAGTTATTTATAAACCACAAATGTTCTCACGCTCATTTGACCGTCAAACTGTCGTGAAGAATTTAGGTTTATACACATATCATCTATTTGATATTACGCTTCAATCCAAGTCCTCAGCTGAGCGTGTATTTGCAAGTGGGGATGGGTTTTCTGAAATTAAAAACTATACAGACTCAAAAGACAAACAAGTTGATAAAAACTTATTTGGAGCTGCAAAAGGTAAAAATGTAATTTTAATTTCAATGGAATCTACACAAAGCTTTGTTATTAATAAAAAAATAAATGGAAAAGAAATTACACCATTTTTAAATGAATTTATTAAGGATAGTTTCTATTTCGATAACTTCTATCATCAAACTGGACAAGGTAAAACTTCTGATGCTGAATTTATCGTTGAAAACTCACTTTATCCGCTAGATCGTGGTTCTGTATTCTTTACTCATGCAACAAATGAATACACAGCGACACCAGAACAATTAAAGAAATACGGATATTCTTCTGCCGTCTTCCATTCAAATGATAAAACGTTTTGGAATCGGGATGTAATGTATCCTGCGCTTGGATATGATCGTTACTTTAATTTAAATGATTACGCAGGAACGGAGCAAATGTCTGTCGGTTGGGGATTAAAAGATAAAGAGTTCTTTGAACAATCTATTCCAAAGTTAAAATCTTTACCGCAACCGTTCTATACAAAATTTATTACATTAACAAATCATTTTCCATTTCTTCTAAATCCGGAAGATCAATATGTTGATGAATTCAACTCGGAAAGTGGTGTTGTAAACCGCTACTTCCCAACTGTTCGTTACACAGATGAAGCTCTTAAATTATTTATTAAACAATTAAAAGAAGAAGGATTGTATGATAATTCCGTTATTGTCATCTATGGTGATCATTACGGTATTTCCGAAAACCATAACGCAGCTATGGCACAGTTCCTAGGAAAAGATACTATTACACCATTCGATTCTATGCAATTACAACGAGTCCCTCTTATTATTCATGTGCCTGGCCAAGAAGGAAAAGTTGTTTCTAAAGTATCCGGTCAAATTGATATTAAGCCAACGCTCCTTCATTTACTTGGTATTAAAACAAATAAATCCGTTGAATTTGGAACTGACTTATTTATTAAAGAGAAAGACCCGCTTATGGTAATGCGTG
Organism: Bacillus sp. JAS24-2; assembly: GCF_008274905.1. NCBI lineage: Bacteria > Bacillati > Bacillota > Bacilli > Caryophanales > Bacillaceae > Bacillus > Bacillus sp. JAS24-2. Next base: position 1,343,614 of record NZ_CP031068.1, on the reverse strand, counting down.
ATGGTAGCTTTGTTTCTGAAGAGTATGTTTATACAAAAAATATGTGCTACAAAAGAAGTACGGGTGAAGAAGCTGACATGACGCTATGTCAGCCGTATATTGAAAAAGCAAAAACAGAATTAAAACTCTCCGATAAATTAATTTATGGAGATTTATTACGCTTCGATCCTAATAATCGATATAAAACTGGAACGATGACAACGAAATTTGAATAGTAAAGGAAGCAACTTTATACAAGTTGCTTCCTCTTTTTATTTTCACTTAATTTTCAAACCATCCTTCTATGAAACCTTTCACAAATTGGTAATTTCTTTCGTATGAGGAATAAATTTATGGTATGATAAAATAAGTAAACTTTCATACACTAATTAAGAATTTATTACAGAAAGCAAGGGATCAGATTTTGTATAGAGCAGCTATTCCAAACTTATTTACGCTCGGAAATTTATATAGCGGATTTTTATCAATCGGCTATGCATCTTTAGGATATTATAAATCAGCTGCTATTTTAGTACTTATCGGGATGATGTTAGATAGTCTTGATGGTCGTGTTGCTCGTTTATTACGTGTTGATTCACAAATGGGAAAAGAGCTCGACTCGCTTGCAGATGTCGTAACATTTGGTGCAGCACCAGCTGTTTTAATGTATTACACATCTTTCTCAAACTACGGAATCATCGGATTATACATAGCGGGATTATTCCCTCTTTTCGGAGCATATCGTTTAGCACGATTTAATGTAACACCATCTTCTACTTCAATGAAATATTTCACTGGAGTACCGATTACAGCAGCGGGAGGGCTTGTTGCTTTCTTAACATTATTTTCACATACCATTCCAAAAATCGTTCTTATTACCGTATTTGTAACGTTCGCATTTTTAATGGTGAGCCGCATTCGTATCCCAAGTTTAAAAGATGTACCAATTCCACGATATAGCATCATTATTACACTATTTTTAGTTGGAATCATTATTACAATGTATCAAACAGGATTTGGAAATTTTTCTGTTTTCTTATTCATTGCCATTCCACTATATATTTTGTACATGTTATCTCAATTCATTAGACAAAGACCGTCTAAAAAAGCGAATAAAGAAAAATAAGAAAACCTTCCGAGTCCGGAAGGTTTCTTTTTATTTTGTAACTAATACCTTTTGATTTACAGGTGTTACTGGCTCTTCGCCGTTTAATACAGCTAAAATATTTCTGACAGCCATTTCAGCCATCGCATCACGAGTTTCAAATGTTGCATTCCCTACGTGTGGAGCAAGTACTACATTCTTTAATTCTTTTAGCTCTTCTGTAATTTTCGGTTCAAATTCAAACACGTCAAGAGCTGCTCCTTCAATTTCATTCGTTTTTAATGCATGAGCAAGTGCTGCTTCATTCATAATTGGTCCACGTGAAGCATTTACAATATACGCTGTTTTCTTCATCATTTTAAACTGCTCTTCATCAATCATATGATGTAATTTTGGATTATAAGCACAGTTAATTGTAATAAAGTCTGCTGTTTGTAATAATTCTTCCAACATCACATACGTTGCCCCCAGCTCACTTTCAGCTTCAAGCTTACGATTTGGCCCTGTATATAAAACATCCATTCCAAATGCTTTCGCACGTTTTGCAACAGCCTTCCCGATTTCTCCAAGACCTATAATTCCGATTGTCTTACCATGAACTTCTCGTCCTAAGAAAAATAACGGTGCCCATCCGTTAAATCCAGTCGTACGACATAACGTATCCCCTTCAGGAATTCTACGCGCCGCTGCTAAAAGAAGTGCAAATGTTAATTCTGCAGTCGCTTCCGTTGATACTTTCGGTGTATTCGTAACTGCAATTCCTTTTTCGCCCGCATACGTGTAATCAATATTGTCATAACCAGCACCATAGTTTGCAACAATCTTTAAATGAGGCGCTGCATCAATAACTTCTTTTGGCACCTTTGTCGAAAGTAAACTTAACAATGCATCTTTATCTTTTACACGCTCTGTTAATTCATCTATAGAAATTAACTCCTCTTTATCGTACATTTCTACATCATGATCTTTTAATAGTTCTAATCCAATTTCCGGAATTTTTCCCGCTACTAATATTTTTGCCACTACTAACACCTCTTCTATAGAAAATAAGATATCTCTTATATTTCATTGTAAGAAATCCACATATAAAAACCAAGGAATTTGATTATAGTTTTAAAAATCGACACTTTTCCATGAAAAAAGAGGAGATGCAACTCTCCCCTTTTCTTACGCTTTTTCCTGCGATTCTTTTCCAAGCTTCACATCAATCGTTCCTTCTGCAACCGTATCGCTAATTTGCTCCTCAATAACCGATTGAGATGCAGCATTCGTTTCAGAAGTATAAGCTTGTTGCTGTGCACCTTGTACATTTTGTTTATTTTGTTGTTTCGCCATTTCTTACCCTCCTTTTCATTCTTTCTTATTTTGAACAAAAAGGACGGTTTTCATCAAAAAATTGCGTTTCATTTTGAATTTGTTACTTCTTCTTCAAGCGACCTCATTACTCTTGCTCGCTTCGTAAATGTTGCAACCTGAGTAACACCGTGAGCTAGTAATGTTTGTACATTTTCTTGTACATAATTCCCTAAATCATTTGGATAATGGGCATCCGAAGAAATCGTAATTGGAACACCATACTTAGCTAATACTTGTAAATATAGTGGACTTGGGCACATTTCACGAACAGGATAACGATAGTATAATCCTGCATTTATTTCTGTTGCCGTATTCGTTTCTACTAACGCACAGGCAATTTCCTCATAATAAGAAAGCTGTTCATTCTCATCCAATCGATAATTAAATACCTTTATATTATCAAGATGAGCGATAATATCAAATAACTCGGTACGAATCGCACTCTCAACTGTTTTAAAAAACATATCATATAATGCGCGTAGGTCATGCTTCTCAAAATATTCTTTCGTATCTGGATTATCAAATCCCCAGCCATTTAGAAAATGAACGGAACCAATTATATAATCAAAGTCTCCTAGCGCTAATAATTCTTTTAACTCTCCTTCACAACCAATAAAATAATCCGCTTCAATTCCAAGTTTAAGTGTGACACCTCTTTTACTCCATCGTTCTTTCGCCTCTTCAATGACCTTTGTAAAATCATACAGTGAAACTACCCTTACTTGATCTAACCATTCCTTCTGTATACGACCGAGCTTAGAATCACTAATATCTACATATTTTTCATAATATCCTTTCGCTTCATGAAAACGATATAAATGATCAACAATCCCAACTTCTGTTATACCTTTTCGCACAGCTTCTTCTAAATAGAGGTCCATCCATTCTGTTGTAAATGGCCCTTCCTTCACACGCTTTTGCAAACGCTCTTGTATTTTCATAAGCCAATCAATAGAATGCCTTTCTTGAAGCGGTTCATAACGTTCCAGCGCTTCATTTATTTTAGCAAGCCATCCTATTGAATACGGTCCTTCTTCTAAGTGAAGATGATAATCTACTTTCATATACATTCCCCCTTATAATGTATCTATTTCCCTTCTATCCCCAACTCTCGAAAGCTTTCCATTTCGTTCTTTCACCTCTCGCATGACATCTTCCAATGTAATATTTTTTTCAGCTAATAAAACGAAACAGTGATAAAATACATCAACCATTTCTTTCACTACTTCTTCTTTATCATTATTTTTACATGCGATAATTACTTCAGCACACTCTTCACCAATTTTCTTTAAAATTTTATCTTCTCCTTTTGAAAATAAATAATTTGTATACGATTCAGGAAGTGGGCTTTCCTTTCGTTCTTCAATTGTTTTATACAGCAACTTAAAGGCATTTTCCATATGTATCCCCCTATATAATTTGATAGTGAAAACATGTCTTCTCTCCCGTATGACAAGCAGGTCCTACTTGTTTCACATTCACAACAATTGAATCTTGATCACAATCTAAATATAAAGATTGCACATATTGAACATTCCCTGATGTTTCCCCCTTATTCCATAACGACTGCCTCGAACGAGAATAAAACCATGTTCTTTTCGTCTCTAACGTTTTTTCATATGCTTCTTCATTCATATAAGCTAGCATTAAAACTTCTTTTGTACCTTCTTCGATGACAATTGCTGGTATTAATCCTTTTGAAAAATTAGGTTTCATAACCGCACCTCAACATTTGCATCTCTTAATTTTCGCTTTACACTCTGCACTGTCGCCTCACCATAATGAAAGATGGATGCCGCTAACGCTGCATCAACTGTTGTCTTTTGAAAAACTTCTATAATATGATCCGTATGACCACAGCCCCCTGATGCGATGACTGGAATGGAAACACTTTTTGAAATTTCTTCTGTTAAACGAAGGTCATATCCGCTTTTCGTTCCATCTGCATCCATACTCGTTATCAAAATTTCACCTGCCCCAAGTTTAACAACACGCTTCGCCCATTCTATGGCATCCATTCCTGTGTCAACTCTTCCGCCGTTGACGTATACGTTCCATTTACCTTCTGCTACTTTTCTAGCATCAATTGCCACGACAATACATTGTGATCCAAAGTGTTCTGCCCCTTCTTCTATAAGCTTCGGGTTTCGCACTGCCGCTGAGTTTATTGAAACTTTGTCTGCTCCAGCTCTTAGTAAATTGTACATATCTTTCACACTTGAAATCCCCCCGCCAACCGTAAGAGGAATAAATACTTTAGCTGCTGTTTTTTCTACAACATCTATAATCGTTTTTCTTCCTTCATGAGTCGCTGTAATATCTAAAAATACGATTTCATCTGCCCCTGCCTCGTTATATGCTTCAGCTATTTCAACCGGATTACCGACATCTTGTAATCCTATAAAATTTACACCCTTTACGACTCGCCCTTCTTTCACATCTAGACATGGAATGATTCGTTTCGCTAACATAACTTCGTTACCTGTAACACTTCTTCTAAATCAATCGTTTTCTCGTAAAGCGCCTTTCCAATTATGACACCATATATATTCATATCATTTAACTTTTTCACATCTTGAATAGATGCCACTCCTCCAGAGGCGATGAGACGAATGCCCACACTTTTTTGAAGTATCGCTAATTGTTCAAAATTTGGACCTGCAAGCGTCCCGTCTTTCGAAATGTCTGTAAACACAATCGTTTGAACACCTAAACTTTCCATTTGTTTCGCTAAACTAACGTAAGAAATTTCAGACAGATCAAGCCAACCTCTCGTTGCTACGAAACCATTTTTCGCATCAATTCCAACAATGATTTTCTCTTTATATAGACGAACTGCTTCCTCTAAAAATGACTTATCATAAAGAGCTGCTGTTCCTAAAATCACTTTTTCTACACCTGCTGATAATAACTTCTCCACCGTTACAAGTGAACGAATTCCTCCTCCCACTTGCACAGGAATACGTACCGCCTTGCAAATTTTTTCAATGACGGGCAAATTTAACGACTCGCCAGCAATTGCACCGTCTAAATCAACAATGTGTAGTATTTCCGCTCCAAGCTTTTCAAATATGATTGCCTGCGCTACCGGATCTTCATTCATCACCGTTTCTTTACTAAACTCTCCTTGATAAAGTCTAACGCATCGCCCTTCTTTTAAATCGATAGCTGGGAAGATTTCCATGCTTCTACCACTCCTTGAAAATTTTTTAATATTTGCATGCCAATTTCGCCACTTTTTTCTGGATGAAACTGTGCACCAAATACATTTCCTTTCGCGACAAACCCTGGTATTTGCATTCCATAATCACTTACTCCGCATACAATTTCATCTGGACAATCCGCGTAATATGAGTGAACATAATACACGAAAGAACCATCCACTAATCCATTCCAAAGCGGAAATTCTCTTTCCTTCCTTAATTCATTCCATCCCATATGAGGAATTTTATACGAAACTTTTAACTTACGAATTTCCCCTGGTAGTAAACCTAACCCGCTACAATCTTTTAGTTCCTCACTTCGTTCAAATAAAAGTTGCATGCCCAAACATATACCAAGGAGTGGTTTTCCTATGTCACAAACTTCTTTTAGTACACACACTAAATCTCTTTCTTCTAATACGTCCATCGCTTTCGGAAATGCACCTACTCCCGGTAAAATCACACCATCGCTTCTCAATATCTCTTCTTTATCACTCGTTACAATGTACTCTGCGCCAATATATTTTAATGCTTGCTCTACACTGCGAATATTCCCCATTCCATAATCTATAATGGCAATCAATTACAACATCCCTTTCGTTGAATTTACACCAGTAATGTTGGCATTTTTTTCGACCGCTTCTCTAAGCGCTCTACCAAAAGCTTTAAATAATGCTTCAATTTTGTGATGTGTATTACTTCCGTATAGAACGCGCGCATGTAATGTAATATTGGCAGCATGTGCAACTGCTCTAAAAAATTCTTCCGTCAATTCTGTATCAAAATCCCCAAGCTTCGGATTTGTTAATTCCCCTTGAAATACACAATATGAGCGTCCACTTATATCAATTGCGACAAATCCTAAAGATTCATCCATCGGTACATACGCAGAACCGTAACGATTAATTCCTTCTTTATTTTGCAAAGCTTCTTTCAAGCAATTTCCGAGTACAATTCCAACATCTTCAACGGTGTGATGTGCATCGACAAATACATCACCTTCTGCTTCAACTTGCAATCCAAATCTTCCATGTCTAGCAAATAAAGTAAGCATATGATCGAAAAAACCAACCCCCGTTTGAATAGATACATTTGTACTTTCATCAAGCTGCAAACTTAATTTAATTTTCGTTTCTGCCGTCTCACGTACTTGACTGGACTGACGCATTATTTTTCCTCCTCAAACCTTATTTGGATTGCTCTCGCATGTGCATGTAACCCTTCTTTATTTGCAAGCTCTACAATATGATGCTGTACATTTTTTAACGCTTCCTCTGTATAAGAAATAAAACTTGATTTTTTCACGAAATCATCGACTGATAACGGAGAAAAAAATCTTGCCGTTCCGCTCGTTGGTAATACATGATTCGGTCCCGCCAAATAATCCCCGAGCGGTTCAGGTGCATATGGCCCAAGGAAAATAGAGCCTGCATGTTTCACATAATCTAGAGCATTCATCGGTTCTTTTATATGTAACTCTAAATGTTCTGGAGCAATTTCATTTGATAACTTTAGTGCCTCCTCTAAAGAAGCAACGATAAAGATGGCTCCATTTCTATTTATTGATTCACGTGCAATTTCACTTCTTGGTAACGTTTCTAACTGTCTTTCTACCTCTTTTTCTACTTCTTTAGCTAGTTTCATATTCGTTGTAATACAAATCGCCGTTGCTCTCTCATCATGCTCTGCTTGCGATAATAAATCCGCTGCGATATATTTTGCATTACCTGTTTCATCCGCGACAACTACAATTTCTGATGGACCAGCAATCATATCAATATTTACTATTCCGTATACTTCTCGTTTCGCTAGAGCGACGTACAAATTTCCCGGTCCAACTATTTTATCCACTTTCGGAATCGATTCCGTCCCGTATGCTAACGCAGCAATTGCTTGCGCTCCACCTATCGTATAAATTTCATCTACTCCCGCAAGATCTGCAGCAACTAATATATGCGGATCAATTCCTCCTTTCCTCGGCGGTGTTACCATTACAATCTTTTTCACACCTGCGAGTTTCGCCGGTAATACATTCATTAATACTGAAGAAGGATATGAGGCTGTCCCACCCGGTACATATACACCTACATTTTCTAACGGCCGAATGAGTTGCCCTCTAATTATCCCTTTACTTTCACAATCGAATATTGAGTGCTTCTTTTGCTTTTCGTGATACAAAACAATGTTTTTCTTCGCCTCTTTTAAAGCTTCTAAAAATGAATTCTCTACAAACATACTCGCTTGCTGTATTTCTTCTTCACTTACACGAAAATCTTTCATCTCTACACCATCAAACTTTTTTGTATAGAAAGATAAAGCCTCATCATTCCCTTCCCTTACATTTCTAATGATTTCTCTTACACTTCTTTGAACAGTTTCTTCTATTATATTAGCGTTTTCTCTTAGCACTTTTATTTTAGATAATGCCTCCTTAAAATCTTCATAAATGATTTCCACTTTAAATCCTCCTATTTCCCTGATAAGATTTCTTGCTCCATCATATTTATAATACTGAATATTTCGTCTTTTTTAGTTTTTAAAGCTGCCTTATTCACAATCATCCGAGCTGATATAGAGTGCATTTCCTCAAATACAATGAGTCCATTCTCTTGTAATGTTTTTCCTGTTTCAACAATATCTACAATTGCATCCGCCAATCCAAGAAGAGGAGCGATTTCTACAGAACCTTCTATTTTAATAATTTCTACATCCTCTCCCTTATCATGAAAATAAGTAGAAGTAATATGCGGGTATTTCGTAGCAATTCTTTTTTTTCGGTAACTCTTCGGATTATACGTAGGAATAGAAGCAACACAAAACTTACAAATCCCCACTCCTAAATCCAGCATTTCATAAATATCTTTCTCGTTTTCCATTAAAATATCTTTTCCAACGATGCCAATATCAGCTACCCCATGTTCTACATAAGTAGCAACATCAACCGCTTTTACTAAAATAAATGAAATATTTGTATTTTTACTTTGAAATACAAGCTTCCGACCTTTATTTTTGAGCTCGGAACAATCAATTCCAATCTGCTCAAAAAGTGGAATGACATGTTTTTCTAATCTTCCTTTCGTTAACGCAATTTGAATGTTACGCATGAAGCCTCTCCTTCTTTCTGGACTACCCATTTCTCATTCCATACATATTCCACTAAATATTCATTCTTTGCCTCAACAACCGTTCCTATTTTATTTTTTCTTGCAAATTGAAAGGTATCGCTTAAATTAGAGAATAGAGATAACCAAGCATTCTTCCCATCCTTTCGAAGTAAATTTCGTAACCTTTCTGCTTCCGCTAATCTATTTAACTCATAATGAATCACAATATCAATTTGATTTCGTTCATATGGTTCTTGCTGCTCTTGCAGCGCCTTCACAATTTGATTTACTTGTACCGCGAGTCCAACAGCTGGCAGCATTTCTCCAAAATTGCCAATTAGCTCATCGTATCTTCCGCCACTAACGATTTCTTCTCCAATTTCATATATATATCCTTTGAAAATAACACCCGTATAGTAATCTAAGTGTTGAATCATGCCCAAATCAATTGATATATAAGAACCATATCCTAACGTTTCAATTGTTTCATACATTTCTTTTATTCTTGCAATTGCCATTTTCATTTCATTACTTGAAGCAAGCTTTTCTGCTTCCTCAATAACTTCTAAATTTCCAAATAGCCTTGGCAATTTCTCAAGTAACCTTACTGTCTCATCGCATCGATTTAATTTCTTTTCTCCGATAAAATTTGAGAGGGCTGCATAATTTTTACTTTCTATATACGTTCTAAGTACCCTTTCTTCTTCATCATGGATGGAGAGTTTTTTTACAATACATTTATATAACTGTACTTGCCCAATCTCAATTGTAAAAGATTGCACCTTCAACTTTTGAAGTGCTTGAATGACACTTATTACACATTCAATTTCAGCTCTTACATTATCAATCCCGATAACTTCAATACCACTTTGTACGATTTCATTATATTTTCCAGAATGGGATTCATTCGCTCGAAATACATTCCCGCTATACGTCACTTTAAGTGGCGTATCCCATCTCTGTGTTCCAATAACTCTCGCTAAAGGAATTGTCATATCTGGACGTAAAACGATAATCCTTCCCTTTTCATCAAAAAATTTATACATCTTCTCTTCATCTATCGGTCTATTTTGAAATGCAAAAACGTCATAAAATTCAATTGTAGGTGTTCTTATTTCTTCATAACCTCTCTCTAAAAAAGTAAGCCTTAATTTTTGTTCTACTTCTTCAATTAACGTACATTCTTCGAATAAATAATCTCTCGTTCCATTTGGATTTGCCCGTTTCCATTTTGTCATCTAAATTTTCACACCTTTCCCCTTCTAATGTATGCCTATTTCATTCCCCTAAGCCGAAAATAAAAAGAGCCTTGTAGACAAAATACCTACAAGGCTCTTCAGTAGAGTGTAGGTACAACGGGAATAACCCTTGTACCTACACGTTTTCACGCTAGGTTCAAGGGTTTCATGTATGATGATGTAGTTGTGTAAGCATTGTAATAGATTGCACGATATTCATAATACTTACTCCCTTTCTCCTCTGATTTTCACATAGTATATAACAGTTAATTTTGAATGTAAATACATTTTTAATATTCCGTCATTTTTTTAATGTAAAGCCACTTTTCTTTCATACTCTTTTATTTCTTGTTCATATTGCATTGTAATACTAATTTCATCTAAACCATTTAATAACTTCTCTTTCCACATTTTCTCGATTGTAAAATGGAATCTATGCGTATTCGTTGTCATTATTTCATTTTCTAAATCAACTGTGATTTGTTCTCTCGCATCTGTTTTAGCAAGTTGTTCACGCATATCTTTATCCATTACAATCGGTAACATGCCATTTTTCATACAATTCATATAAAAGATATCGGCAAATCCTCCAGCGATAATAACGCGGAAACCATAATCAGCAAGTGCCCATGGAGCATGTTCTCTTGACGAGCCACATCCAAAATTATCGCCTGTGATTAATATACTGGCTCCTTTTCTTTCTTGTGCATTAAGCGGGAAATTAGGGTTTTCTTGGCGATTATTATCATATCGCCACTCATCAAATAAAAACTTCCCAAACCCAGTTCTTTCAATTCTCTTTAAATATTGCTTCGGAATAATTTGATCTGTATCAATGTTATCATTCATCAGTACTGCGGCAGTACCTTTATGAATACGAAATGGCTCCATCATAACTCTCCTTTCTAATATCAACAAAATGACCATATAACGCAGCCGCTGCCGCCATTGCCGGGCTAACTAAATGCGTTCGTGCTCCCTTTCCTTGTCTTCCTTCAAAATTGCGATTTGACGTAGAGGCACAATGTTCCCCTTCAGGCACTTGATCTGGATTCATACCTAGACACATTGAGCATCCGGGCTCTCTCCATTCAAATCCAGCTTCTTCAAATATGCGATGTAATCCTTTATGCATCGCTGCTTCTCTTACCCTTTGAGATCCAGGTACAACAAGTGCTCGCACACCTTCTTTTACTTTTTTACCTTTCACGACAGATGCAGCAATTTCTAAATCAGAAAGCCTAGAATTTGTACAAGATCCAATGAAAACATGTTGAACTGGAATGTCATACGTACTTTGTCCGGGACTCAACCCCATATAAGAAAACGCTCTTTCGTCATTTGCATCATGCTTTTCTGGCAATTTCTCATCGATCCGAACACCCATACTAGGATTTGTTCCCCACGTAACGTACGGTGCTAAATCCGTAACATCTACTAGAATATGTAAATCATAAACTGCATCTAAATCTGTATAAAGTTCTGACCATTTTTTCTTAATAGATTCATAGTCTTTCGGTGCATATTTACGCCCTTTTACGTAAGCAACCGTTTTTTCATCTGGTGCAATAATGCCAGCCTTTGCTCCCCCTTCAATTGCCATATTGCAAAGCGTCATCCTCTCTTCCATATCCATAGCATGAATGGCCTCTCCGTAAAATTCCATTACGTAACCTGTTCCAACTGCTACTCCGTACTTTGAAAGAAGGTGTAAAATAATATCTTTCGCATAAACACCTTGCGGTAACTTTCCTTTTAACTCAATGCCCATTGCTTTCGGCTTTCGTTGCCATAACGTTTGCGTCGCCAATACATGTTCCACTTCACTCGTACCAATACCAAACGCTAGTGCGCCAAAAGCACCGTGTGTTGCTGTATGACTATCACCACAAACAATCGTTTTTCCTGGCTGTGTGAGTCCAAGTTCTGGTCCTATTACATGAACGATCCCTTGCTCTTCATCTCCGATATCCGCTAATGGCACCTGAAATTGTTTACAGTTTTCCCGAAGTGTATCTAGTTGCTGCTTCGCAATGCGGTCGGTAATATTCCAAACATCTTTCGTTGGAATATTATGATCCATCGTTGCAAATGTTAAATCTGGTCTGCGGACTGTTCGATTTGTAAGCCGCAAGCCTTCAAAGGCTTGCGGTGACGTTACTTCATGAACAAGATGTAGATCGATATATAATAAATCCAATCCATTTTCATTAGTCACAACTACATGTCTTTCCCAAAGCTTATCTAGTAACCTTTTCCCCATTATCTTCCTCTCCCTACTAACGCTTGCTCTTCCATTTCTTGAATAACTGCCTTTGTAAATGAAGTTGTCGTTTCAGTCCCCCCGATATCTGCTGTACATTTTCCTGATTTAAGGACTGCAGAAACTGCTTCTTCAATTGAATATCCTTCTCTCGTTAATCCGAACGATTGCCCAAGCATCATTGCAACAGAACGCATCATCGCAATTGGATTCGCCTTATTTTTCCCCGCAATATCCGGTGCTGATCCGTGAATAGGCTCGTATAATGAAGGCCCCTTTTCAGCGTGACTTGCTGACGGAAGCATTCCTAATGATCCAGCTAATACTGAAGCCTCATCACTTAAAATATCACCAAATAAATTTTCCGTTACAATAACGTCAAATCTTCCTGGATTCCGAATTAATTCCATAGCTGCTGCATCTACTAAAATGTGTTCTACTTCCACATTTGGGTAGCGAAGTGCTACTTCTTCTGTCACAGTTCTCCATAATTTACTAGACTCTAAAACATTCGCTTTATCAATAGATGTTACTTTTTTCTTCCGCTTATTCGCTAATTGAAAAGCATACGAAACGATACGTTCAATTTCATGGCGATGATACGTAAGTGTATCTGTCGCCACTTCTTCCGTTCGCTCTTTCGGATAAGAAAAATAAATTCCGCCTGTTAATTCACGAACGACAACGAAATCAATTTCATCAGCGTTTTTTAATGGTGATAAATGTGCAGTTGCACTTTCTACCGTTACAGGGCGAACATTCGCAAATACACCGAGTCCTTTTCTTAATGCTAATAATCCTTTCTCAGGCCTTTCTTTCGCACTATCCCACCTTGGTCCACCTACTGCTCCAAGTAAAACCGCATCACTCGCTAAACAGGCGGCAAGTGTTCGCTGTGGTAATGGTTGCCCAGTTAAATCGATAGCAACACCACCAAAGTACTCATCTTGCAAATGAAAATGATGTCCATATAGCCTTTCTACCATATGCAATACTTCCTTCGCACTTTCCATTACTTCTGGACCAACACCATCACCAGCTAAACAAACGATACGTTTTTCCATTTTTAACACTCCTTTTAACTGAATTTTCAGAACTTTAATTTGATAGGTGAGGAAAGCTTCTCTCACCTATCAAATATTTATTTCACAAGCGCTATAAGAGATTTTAATTTCCCTGCTGCATGGACATAAGCTCTCGCCGACGCTTCCAATACGTCTTGCGCAACTCCGAAACCTGATATTTGGTGACTACCTTCTTTTAATTCAACATGAACGTGAGCAAGTGCATCTTGACCTTGTGTAATAGATTGTATGCGATAATCTGCCAATTCACATTCTAATCCTAAAATTCTTTGAATCGCATTGTATATCGCTTCAATACTACCAGAACCAGTGGCTGCATCTTCATATACATTTCCTTCCTCATCCTTCAGCACAACTGTTGCGCATTGTGTACTATTTGATACGAAATGCACTTGTAATTGCGTAATGTTATATTGCTGAGCTGCAAATGCTGCTTCACCAAGCATAAGTGCGCGTAAATCTTCTTCAGTAATTTCCTTTTTACGATCAGCCAACTTTTTAAATGCTTCGAATGCCGCATCTCGCTCTTCATTTGTAAATTCATAACCAAGCTCTTTCATTTTTTCCGTAAACGCATGACGGCCAGAATGTTTCCCAAGTACAAAGAGATTTTGAGATTCTCCTATAAGCGCTGGTTCGATAATTTCATAAGTTGTTACTTCTTTTAAAACCCCGTCTTGGTGAATGCCCGATTCATGAGCAAATGCATTCGCTCCAACGATTGCTTTATTTTTCGGTACAACCATACCCGTTAACCTGCTTACTAATATACTCGTCGCCTTAATTTCTTTTAAAGTCATTGAAGGCTCTGCTTTATAAAAATCTTTTCTAATATGAAGAGCTACCGCAACTTCTTCTAACGCTGCATTCCCTGCTCTTTCTCCAATGCCATTAATCGTTCCTTCTACTTGCAATGCTCCTCCTTCAACCGCAGCTAACGAATTTGCTACTGCCATACCAAGATCATCGTGACAATGACAAGAAAAAATCGCTTTTTCATATGATGGAACGGATTCTTGTAAGTATTTAAAAAGAGAATAATACTCTTCTGGATTCGTATATCCAACTGTATCCGGAATATTAATTACATTCGCTCCTGCTCGAATTGCAATTTCTACTGCTTCAGCTAAAAATGCTCTCGATGTTCTTGTCGCATCTTCTGCAGAAAATTGTACTGTCGGAAATAATGATTTTCCAAGCGTAACCGAGCGATGAATACTATTTAACACATCTTCTTTTGACATACAAAGTTTATATTTCATATGAATATCACTCGTAGCTAAAAATACGTGTAGACGAGGAGATACAGCACCTTTCACAGCTTCATATGCTCTTCGAATGTCACTTTCTTTCGCTCTAGCTAAACTCATAACCGTAGCATTTTGAATTGTATTCGCAATACGTTTTACCGATTGAAAGTCACCTTCGGAAGCTGCCGCGAATCCAGCTTCCATTACATGAATACCAAGCCTCTCTAATTGCCTAGCAATTTGTAATTTCTCTTGTTCATTTAAATTTACTCCTGGTGATTGTTCGCCATCACGAAGCGTTGTATCCATGAACAAAACCTGCTTCATATTATTTAACCCCTACCTTTACTCGCGGCTGTACGAAAGGCATCATTTCACGTAATTTACGTCCAACTACTTCGATTTCATGTTTATTCTCTTTCTCATTTGTCGCATGGAAATTTGGTCTTCCTGCTTTATGCTCTGCAATCCAGCCTCTTGCAAATGTACCATCTTGAATTTCTGCTAATACTGCCCCCATCGCTTTCTTCGTATCTTCAGTAACAACGCGTGGTCCTGATACGAAGTCTCCCCACTGCGCTGTATCTGAAACTGAATATCTCATATTTTCAAGTCCACCTTCGTACATAAGGTCAACGATTAGCTTCAGTTCATGTAAACATTCAAAATATGCAAGTTCAGGCTGATATCCTGCATCAACTAACGTTTCAAACCCTGCTTTTACAAGTGCAGTCACTCCGCCGCAGAGTACAGCTTGCTCTCCAAATAAATCTGTTTCTGTTTCTTCTTTAAACGTCGTTTCTAGTACACCAGCTCTCGTTGCTCCAATTCCGTCAGCATAAGAAAGTGCTTTTTCAGTCGCAACTCCTGTTGCATCTTGATATACTGCAAATAATGCAGGAACAGCCCCGCCCTCGGCGAACGTACGGCGTACGAGATGCCCCGGTCCTTTTGGCGCTACTAGAAATACATCTACATTAGCTGGTGGTTTTACTTGATCAAAGTGAACATTAAATCCATGTGCGAACACGAGGGAGTTTCCAGCCTGTAAATTTGGTGCAATTTCAGCTTCATATACTTCTGGTTGTAATTCATCAGGCAGTAGAATCATTACTACATCAGCTTTTTCCGCTGCTTCTGCTACTGTATATACAGAAAATCCATCTTCATTCGCTTTATTCCAAGACTTACCTTTTCTTAAACCTACTACTACATCAAATCCGTTATCACGTAAATTTTGCGCATGTGCATGACCTTGCGAGCCATATCCGATGATTGCTACTTTCTTTTCCTTTAATACATTTACTGTTACATCTTTCTCATAATAAACTTTTGCCATTTTCATTTCCCCCTATATTTAAATGATTATTGAATTAACATAACTTGCTTATCTTGTTTTTTCATACTACGTGTAAATGCTGTTACACCTGTTCTAGCAATTTCTTTCAAACCGTATGGACGAAGTAATTCAATTAACGCTTCTACTTTGTCTTGCGTACCTGTTACTTGCACAACTATGGAATCCTTCCCAACATCTATTACAGCGGCTCGAAACGGTTCAATTAAACTATATAACTCTGCCCTCGCTACAGAAGTTGCTACTTTAATAAGAGCAAGCTCTCTAGCAATCATCGCTTCTTCTGTAATATCTGATACTTTCAGTACGTCAATTTGCTTATGCAGTTGTTTAATTAACTGCTCCACTTGCTGTTCACTTTCAACGTGTACAACAATCGTCATTCGCGATATATCTGATGATTCTGTATGACCTACTGAAATACTTTCAATATTAAAATGTCTTCGTGTCATAACCCCTGTAATTCGGTTTAAAACACCACTTTGATTTCGAACTGTCGCTGTAACAATTCTCTTCACCCTTTTTCCACTCCCTCCATTTGGTGAACACCTTTTCCTGGCGCAACCATCGGCATAACCTTCTCTGATTGAAGTACACGACAATCAATTACGACTGGCTCTTGTAATTCAATAGCATGCTGGATTTGCTTCTTTGCAAGAAGTGGATCGTCAATACGAACACCTTTTATGCCATATGCATTCGCAAGAGCGACGAAATCTGGTTGGCATGGTAATAAAGAATGTGAATATCTTTGATTGTAAAATTCATCTTGCCATTGTCTTACCATTCCTAAAGCTTCATTATTTAAAATAAATACTTTAACGGGTAAAGCGTGTTCTTTTAATACACTTAATTCTTGTAGAGTCATTTGAAACCCAGCATCACCAACAATTGCAATAACTAATTCTTCAGGCTTTGCAATTTGCGCACCGATTGCTGCTGGAAATCCAAACCCCATCGTTCCTAATCCACCAGAAGTTACCCATTTATCTGGATTTTTCAGCGGATAATATTGGGCTGCCCACATTTGGTGTTGCCCAACGTCTGTTGTTACAATCGCTTCTCCCTTCGTAATTTCATATAACATATCAATTGCGTATTGGGGCTTAATACTTTCAGAATTTCTTTTATAAGAGAATGGATATTGTTCTTTTCTCCCCTTTAATAAAGTGATCCATTCATGATGATTTTCTTTTCCCCCTTCTGGTTCAAGTAATACTTCCAATGCCCGCTTAGCACTTGCAACAATAGGAATTTCAGTTGGTACATTTTTCCCGATTTCTGCTGGATCGATATCGATATGCGCAACAGTAGCCCCTTTAGCAAAATAAGCTAAATTCCCTGTAAGCCGATCATCAAATCTCGCGCCTATATTAATGAGTAAGTCACATTCATATAACGCCATATTGGCTGTATAAGAACCATGCATTCCTCCCATCCCTAGAAATAGTTCATCATCTGGTGGAAAACCACCAAGACCAAGTAATGTATGCACAACAGGGATTTCATATTTACGAGCAAAATTTGTCAATTCTTTCGAAGCTTTCGCATGCAATATACCCGCTCCAGCTAAAATTAACGGTTTTTTTGCGGTTTCAATTACTTTGAGTAATTTGTTTATTTGAAGTAGATTCGGTTCATAATTAGGGTTATATCCCGGTAAATCCATTTGTACATTGCTACATTGCTCACCTTTCTCGACTACCATATCTTTCGGAAGGTCAATAACGACTGGTCCTGGTCTTCCAGTTTTAGCAATATGAAATGCTTCTTTAATAATTCGAGGTAAATCTGAGGCCTTTCGCACTTGATAGTTATGTTTTGTCACTGGCATCGTAAGTCCCATAATATCTGCCTCTTGAAAAGCATCGCTCCCAATTAACGTTGTTGCTACTTGGCCTGTAAATACTACAAGTGGCAATGAATCAATCATCGCATCAGCTAGACCCGTAATTACATTTGTAGCACCTGGCCCACTCGTTGCAATTACAACCCCTGGATGCCCTGTAATTCTGGCATACCCTTCAGCAGCGTGAATTGCCCCTTGCTCATGCCTTGTTAAAATATGCGGAATTTCACAATCATACAATGCATCATAGAGAGGTAAAACGGCACCACCCGGATAACCGAAAATCACTTCTACGCCTTCCTTTTCTAGCGCTTCTAACAATAGCTGTGCACCAGTTGCCAGTTTCTCTTCCGTTTTTGAAGACATTGTTCTTATAAGCCCCCTTTTTCAAACTTTTATACAATAAAAAAATCCTACGTCCACACTCCAGCTATGTGCTGAAGGGACGAAAGATTTCGCGGTACCACCCTTCTTCGCAAGAATACTCTTGCCTCAGTGATCCATAAATGGATCTAGCTAATAACGGAGCTACCGTCTAAGCCTAGACAAATGCTTTAGCTTAGCACTCAAGGGCGATGTTCGTCGACGTGAACCATCGGTTTTCAGCAACCACCGACTCTCTGTGAGGCTTCACAATCAACTACTCCTCCCTATCAACGCTTTCTTATGTTAAAAAAGTTGTTATCCAACTTTATTTTCTTCGTAAATTTTCTCTCCATCTTCTACAACTAACTTACGAAACTCTTTTAATAAACGGTTCGTATGTGGACCTGTTTGCCCTAAGCCAATCGTTCTACCATCTACTGTCGTAACAGCAATCACTTCAGCAGCTGTTCCTGTTAAAAACACTTCATCAGCTACATATACATCATGTCTTGTAAATAACTCTTCTCTTACGTCATACCCAAGTTTTTCGCCGATTTCTAAAATGGCGTTTCGTGTAATACCTTCTAACGCTCCAGCAGAACTTGGTGGTGTAATTAATTTATTTCCTTTAACAATAAACACGTTATCTCCTGATCCTTCAGCTACATATCCTTGATCATTTAACATAAGTGCTTCTTGTACTCCAGCTAATTTCGCTTCAATACGAACTAAAATATTGTTTAAGTAATTTAAAGATTTTACTTGAGGGGATAAAACATCGGGACGATTTCGGCGCGTTGCAACTGTTACAACTGGAATCCCTTTCTCATAATATTCTTGTGGGAATAAAGATAATTGTTCTGCAATTACTACTACATTCGGCTTCTTACATGAATCGGGATCCAATCCAAGATTTCCTGCTCCTCTTGATACAACAAGGCGAATGTATCCATTAGATAATTTATTTTGTCGAATCGTCTCAACAACAATATTTGTTACTTCATCTAATGAATATGGAATTTCTAAAAGGATTGATTTTGCTGATTCATACAGCCGGACAAGATGCTCTCTCAAACGGAAAACATTACCGCTATAAACTCTAATTCCTTCAAACACTCCATCGCCATATAAATAGCCATGATCATATACTGAAACTTTTGCCTCATCTTTTGGAACAAATTCTCCATTTAAGAAAACCCATTGCTCATTCACTAGAAGCGCCTCCTATGTTCTATGAATTTTTTATTGTTTCCTAGTTTACTCTCCTTTCTAAATAAATCAAGTGAATTTTTAGAAAATTTATAATTTTTAATCATACGTACTTCTTTGCTTATACTGATTTAACAACATTGTTAACGTTTACAAAAAGTCAAAAAATTTTTTTCGCCAATTTCCACTAAAAAAATATTTGTTTAAAAGAAGGATTTTCATCAATTGATACGAATCTATTGTATTCAATAAACGGACGTCCGATTTTATAAATCCGGGGATATATAACGACTTTTGCTGAAAAAGGGGGAAAATAACAAAAATAGCGCTGTCTAAAAATAACATTCATATTTTTCATTTCGTAATCATAATCCTATTTTTAAAAAACAATTTGTCAAAATAAAGGAGGAAATAAATATGGCGTGTGTACAAATTAAAGGAACGAGACAAGAGGTAGTAGAAATGCTGCAATTATTTGATCTAATGGATACGAAAGGTTTTTGTAAATTCGATAATTACGTAGAGGTAGAACCAAATACGAAAGAACATAATTATTTTATTGCTTCAATCGACATCCATTCAAATACTTCTTCAGCACAAGATACATTAAACGATCAATTCGTTAGTCAAATGCTTACTGGCGTATATAACGACTAAACAAAGATTTACTTCCTACCGTCTTTTCATAAATATATGCAGTGAACTTGAGCATACTAGCAATTAGATGGTAGGAGGTGATAATTATGGCTAGAATTGGCGTTGAAAACTCATTAACAGACGTTCAACAAGCTCTTCAACAACAAGGTCATGAAGTTGTTACACTTAACTCAGAACAGGATGCACAAGGGTGTGATTGTTGCGTTGTAACTGGGCAAGATTCTAATGTGATGGGCATTGCAGATACATCAATTAAAGGATCAGTCATTACAGCTCACGGTTTAACAACGGATGAAATTTGTCAACAAGTTGAAAGTCGCACTTAAAAAATGAAAGAGGACTCCTTTTAAAAGGAGTCCTCTTTTTTATATTCACCTAACGGGAAAGTAACATATACTGGATGAAAGCCCTACCTCTCTCTCATCATTACGGTTCCACTGACCGCTCCTTGATTCACTAGTATACATATATAGCTTACAAATACAATTTATAGGGTTTGTTCACAAAAGTTGTTGATAAAATTACCCGATCTTTCGCAAACTTTTCGTATTGCATTCATAAGAGATATTTACTTTACACTAGCTGTAACCGAGACACGAATTAAAATTTTAACACCAATACAATAACTTGTCAACTTTTTTCCGCAAATTAAAAACAGACATTAACGGTTTGTCTGTTTTAGAATGGAGCTTTTTCTTTTATTACATATACAACAAAGCCGCTTACTAACATAAATAAGCCAACTACTAAGTTTTTGATATTAATCATAAATTCCTCTCCCTTATTCCACACATCATATATATTTACATTTCAATTATTCCGATCATCCTAAAGCGCACTTTTTCTAATATATCATAATTCCTAAAAAATGCAAGTTCACTTTTGACGACCATTCACAAATTTATCTACAGTGCTTGGTACAGTATTTAAAGCCTTTTCAATTAAATGTGTACTGCTGTTGAGATGTAATACTTGCACCCCATTAGAACCAACTACTAAAAAAGCTACTGGACTAATGGAAACCCCAGCCCCGCTTCCTCCTCCAAATGGATGCCCTTGTTTGTTCTCTTTATGCTGATTTTGCCCACCGTTATGTTTTTCAGTGATGAAATCCCCTTTAAAATCACTTCCACCAGCTCCAAAACCAAAAGCCACTTGAGATACTGTTAATACTACATTTCCGTCAGCTGTTGAAACCGGGCTCCCAACAATTGTATTTACATCTACCATCTCTTTTAAATTTGTCATTGCCGTTTTCATTAAATTTTCAATTGGATGTTCCATTATGTATTGCACCCTTTCCTCATTATTCCTTTTTATATTTTCCAAAATAGAGGAAGTCATACTAACTTTTCCTATTTCAAAAAAACATTTTCCTTCTTTTAAAAGATACTACTCCCTGTACATGCTCCGGTATAGTGAAACTTTAATCAGTGGGATGTGTATGTAGCTCGACTCCCACAAATAGCGGGATAAAAAAGATAAAGAGATACATACTACTATTGAACCTTGTTATGAAAGGAGTCATGACTTTGACTGAGAAATTTGATGATTATAAAAAAAGAGATAGAATAGATAGTGATTATAGTGACTATAAAGAAGAGTACGCCGCTGAGGTTGCACCACAACGCATTGATTATGATTACGATGATAAAGACGATAAAGATGTTGTAAAATCGTCCGCTGCTGGATCAACTGCTGGTTTTATCGCTCTTGCGCTATCTATCTTATCGCTATTTACATTTCCAACACTATTTGGTCTTGTTTCTGTTTTACTCGGTATTTACGCTTATAATCGCGGAGCTACTGTAACTGGCGGTATCGCTGCAGTTGTCGGTGGAATTGCTGCACTTATCGCAATTTTATTCCGAGTAGCACTTATTGGTCTATTGTTCTCCCTGTTCTAAAAAAGAAAAAGGTATCTCGCTTAACGCGGGATACCTTATCCTGTAAACACATCTTCCGATGGATATTTTATTTTTTGTTTTGCTGGTCGCGCTAAAGAGAACACAAGTGTTAATGGTCCAATTAATCCGCAGAACATAACAAACATAATAATACATTTTCCGAATGCCGATAGCTTTGCAGTAATTCCCATCGTTAATCCGACTGTGCCAAACGCTGATATTGTCTCAAATAATAATTGAATAAAGCTGAAGTTTTCTGTAAGCATTAATATGAATACCGCTGCTAAAATAAGTATTTGACTGGCAACAGCAATTGCTAAGGCCCTCGTTACTGTCGACATTTTAATTGTACGCTGAAATAAAACAATTTCCTCCTTTTTTCTAAAGAAAGAAAGGACAGATGTAATTAAGATAACAAACGTCGTTAATTTAATTCCTCCACCTGTTGATACACTTCCTGCACCAATAAACATTAAAATCATCGTAAATAATATAGATGATTCTTCCATACCTCCATAGTCAACCGTATTAAATCCAGCTGTCCGCGGAGTAATACCTTGAAAGAAGGAAGCCCATAGTTTTTCATTTAAAGATAAATTCCCTAACGTCTTCACATTATTATATTCCAATACAAAAATTACAATCATTGCTATAACATTTAGCACTACTGTTCCAATAATCATTATTTTTGAGTGAAGTGATAATTTTCGAAAACTGCGACTATACCATATATCAATTAATACGGTAAAACCGAGTCCTCCGATTACAATTAAAGAGCAAATCCCAATATTAATAATGGGATCCCCTACATATCTTGTTAAATTATCTGGCCATAAAGCAAACCCTGCATTATTATAAGATGCAATTACATGAAAAATACTATAGTATAAACCTTTTCCAAAACCAAACTCTGGAATAAAGCGAAACGATAAAAAGATGACCCCAATAAGTTCAATACAAATCGAAAATATAAAGACACGCTTTACTAATTTTACAAGACCACCTATATTTGTTTGATTAAATGCTTCTCCAATTAATAAACGATGGCGTAATCCGATTTTTTTACCTAGTACCCAAACAATTAAAATGGCAATTGTCATAAGACCTAGACCACCTGTTTGAATTAAAAACATAATAACAATTTCGCCAAACATCGTAAATGTACTTGCTGTATCCACTACTCCCAAACCAGTTACGGTCGCTGCTGACGTTGCTGTAAAGAAAGCATCTACCCAACTAATATGTGCTTTCGTTG
The DNA here is from genome assembly GCF_008274905.1 of Bacillus sp. JAS24-2. Lineage (NCBI taxonomy): Bacteria > Bacillati > Bacillota > Bacilli > Caryophanales > Bacillaceae > Bacillus > Bacillus sp. JAS24-2. The sequence continues at coordinate 1,320,431 of NZ_CP031068.1, read as the reverse complement.
CGAATGGTAATTTTAATAACAAACCACCAACCACAATTAAGCAGAAAAAGCCTAATGCTAATATTTGTGGTGGGTTTAATCGTATAAGACGATTATACAGCCCTTGTTTTTTTGTTACGTCCATATCACTAACTCCCTTATTAAAGTGAAGCTTCCCCTCATAAATAAAAAGCTTTTTAAAAGCCCTTAAATAATTGGGACAAACCTTATATTCTCATAATATAGTTGAGCATAATCCTTTTTTTCATAGATTACAACTTTTATTTATATTCAGATTCCTTTTCGTTTTATGCTGGAAAACTCTATATCCTAATTCTATATTGCTAGCAATAACAATTTCATATGTACTATCTTTCAAATCCCCATATCTTTCACTCTATGTTCACATAGAGGTCACATCCACCTTTTATAGTATATGTATCGAAGCTGTTCCTCCCTAATTTATAAGACATTCCCCAGTGTCTTTGAATAGCTTCCATCCCCTAATTAAATTGACATAAATTGTCCCCTTCCATTGACCATCTTATAAATGATGGTCTTATTTTTTGTTTGCTTTATCTTTTATTCCGCTATTTGTGGGCAATAAACGCCCGATTGGTTAAGGCTAATAATCAACAGGGGATGAACAAAAAACACTCATTAAATTTTCATTTTATTTAAAACTCCCTCTCTCTTTCACTCTATATTCACACAGAGGTCACATCTATCTTTTATAGTATATGTATCGAAGTTGTTCCTCCCTAATTTATAAGACATTCCCCAGTGTCTTTGAACAGCTTCCATCCCTAATTAAATTGACATAAATTGTCCCCTTCCTTGACCATCTTATAAATGATGGTCTTATTTTTTTGTCTTTCTATCTTTTATTTAAAACTCCCTCTCTCTTTCACTCTATGTTCACACAGAGGTCACATCTACCTTTTATAGTATATGTATCGAAGTTGTTCCTCCCTAATTTATAAGACATTCCCCAGTGTCTTTGAACAGCTTCCATCCCTAATTAAATTGACATAAATTGTCCCCTTCCTTGACCATCTTATGTGATGGTCTTATTTTTTTGTCTTTCTATCTTTTATTTAAAACTCCCTCTCTCTTTCACCCTATGTTCACATGAGAGTCACACCTACCTTTTATAGTATATGTATTGAAGTTGTTCCTCCCTAATTTATAAGACATTCCCCAGTGTCTTAAAGCAACTTCCATCCCTAATTAAATTGACATAAATTGTCCCCTTCCCTAGACCATCCTATGTGATGGTCTATTTTATCTTCCAAACACAAAATCAGTCTATCTACACCTAAAAACCAAAAAATTCAGAAAATATTGTTAAATTAGGGATTTTTTCGGTATAATTACTTTAGAAAGAAATTTCACAAAAACAAAAGGGGGGATTTTATTGAAACAAACAAAAGCAATCTTAATCGCATTATTTCTAGGTCTAGTTGTTGGACTCACTCTAAATTTAGCTGCTCCATCTATCTTTGAGCCACTAAATCAATATGTGTTCAACCCAATTGGTCAATTGTTTATTCGACTTATTAAAATGCTAGTTGTTCCTGTTGTGTTCATTTCTATCGTACTTGGTGCTGCCGGCCTTGGAGATCCGAAACAACTTGGAAGAATCGGTTTAAAATCAATTTCATTCTTTCTCGTAACAACTGCGGTTGCCATCTCTATAGCGGTTACATTTGCACTTATTATAAAACCAGGAGCTGGCGGTAATTTTAAAACAGAAGGTCTTAAGTATGAAGGTGCAAAAACTGAAACATCTTTCGTTGACACATTGCTAAATATCGTACCAGATAACCCAGCAAAAGCGATGGCTGACGGAAACATGTTACAAATCATTGCCTTTGCCGTATTGATTGGACTCGGTATAGCTATTTTAGGAAAACGAGTTCAAGGTATCCATTCATTACTTGAACAGGGCAACGAATTAATGATGTATCTTGTTAATCTCGTTATGAAATTAGCCCCAATTGGAACATTCGGTTTGCTCGCTTCATCCGTTGGTAAAATGGGGCTTGCAGGCGTCGCTGCGATGTTCAAGTATATGATTGTCGTTATGTTAGTACTCATTATTCACGGGGTCTTTGTATATGGTGGCTTATTAAAGGTATTAGCAAAAGAAAATATTGTTCGTTTCTTTAAACATTTCGGACCAGTAATGGCAATTGGATTTAGTACATCTAGCTCTAATGCATCGCTTCCATTTGCAATGAAAACAGCACAAGATAAGCTTGGCGTTCCAAAAGCGATAAGCTCATTTGTACAACCACTAGGGGCAACTATTAATATGGATGGTACTGCCATTATGCAAGGAGTAGCCACTGTATTTATCGCTCAAGTATACGGAGTTGAACTTACATTACCGCAATTAGCTATGGTCGTATTAACTGCTGTACTAGCTAGTATCGGTACTGCTGGTGTACCTGGTGTTGGACTTGTAATGCTTACAATGGTTTTAAATCAAGTAAATCTACCAGTAGAAGGTATCGCTTTAATTATCGGTATTGACCGTATTCTAGATATGTCTAGAACAGCTGTAAACATTTCTGGGGATGCAATTTGCGCAATGATTGTCGCAAAATCAGAAGAAAAATATAATACGGATCAATCGGCAGCATCGTAAATCAAAAAAGGAGTGAATTAATTCACTCCTTTTTTGATTTACTCCCTTTTTTAGAACGATATTCTTTCCCTTTATTATCATTACCAGTTTCAAATTCAGTGCTAAATTCCTGATTAAACTGGCCGGACTTTGGTGATCCTTGATTACCGCTCCCTTTACTACCGTTACGATTCGTCATATCTCTCCCTCCCTTCCTTGTATTAGTAGTATGGCGCTCTATGTTTTTTCATACACATTTTATTTTTTAACATCTATTACACACGAAAGAAGACCTCCCATATATAAGGAAGATCTTCTATTTCATCACGTAAGCGTTTTCTTGTTTATAATCACTTAAATAAGTTTTTTGGAAATTGAAATCATTACATTCATTTCATCTTCTGAAAGTGCAGAGAATCTTTCTTGTAAATATTGTTTTTTCGCATCTTCCATTTTCGCAACTAAATCTTTCCCTTGTTCTGTAATCTCTAAATACACAACTCGGCGATCTGATGTAGAACGTGAACGAGTTACAAAACCTTTATTAATTAATTTTTCTGTAACAGCTGTAATATGACTATTCGACACATTTAATTCATTTGCTACACGCGATACCATTTCTTTATTCGTACGATTTAATATTCTCAGAACGATGAATTCATTCCACGGTATGTAACCACCGAATATTTTTCCGATATCATTACGCAACGTGCGAAACATAGCAAACACATTTGTCGATAGTTCTTCCATTAATTGCTCTCGATTTTGAGACAACATTGACAGCTCCTTTTATTTCATTTAGTTAAATAAAAACCTTATTAATAATTTTACATGAAATCTTACTTTTTGTCATCTTATTTTCCCATAATTCGTAGTTTTTTAATATGTATTTCATGATAAAACGAAGTCAACTTCCAGAAAAAGGGAGTATTTTAATGCGTTAGGAGGAGAGGTTCTCAAATCTCAGCCAAAAAGATAAAACAATTATCATTAGTATTATTGCTCTTTTTCTCATTATAGTTTTTACATTTATATTTTTTGTATATGTAGGAATCTTTCAAATTACAGGTATAGCGTATAGTTCACGTACTGCTTTACTTCTCTTTTTTTATTAATCACTTTCTTAGATGGTATTACATTATTTATTTTCAGTTTCTTCAAAGCGCTGCTATATCCATTGACTCAAAACATGCCAAATTGGATTTCTCTCACTCTTTTCTCATTCATTGAAATTACACTAGATTGGTTCGTCATTCATACTGCTGATGATTGGATAGAAAGCGTACAAATGTCCAACTTAACTGAATTATGTGTCGTACTATTCTTTTTTCTATTAAATAAATTATTAAGTGACAAGAAAGAGTCAGAATACAAGCTTTTCTATATAAAAATTGGTACAATGAAAGCAAATCTTACTAAAGAGGTGTTAATTATGAACTTACAACAATGGGCTGATAAAGGTATGTCCTTTGATACATATGTGAATGAAATGCAAGTAAACCAATACGAGCTACTACACATTTACAATAATTTTTTAATTCCAAATGAATTACTTCCTGTATTAGAAGAACGTCAAAATGATGGCTGGCGTGTTATCGTATTAACTGCTGATTGGTGTGGCGATGCTCTTTTATGCGTACCTGTTATGAAACGAATTTCTGAAGTTGCAAATATTGATATGCGTTTATTAATTCGCGATGAAAACTTAGAATTAATGGATCAATATTTAACAAATGGAACAGCACGTGCCATTCCAATCTTTATTTTCATTGATAAAGATGGAAATGAACAAGCCGTCTTTGGACCACGCGCTCCAAAAGTACAAGAATTAGTAACTTCAATGCGCGCTACATTACCTGAAAAAGAAGATCCAACATTCGAAGAAAAACAAAAAGAAATGTATGCTAATTTCCGTGCTACATTAGCTGATGATACTTCTCTTTGGGAACATGTAATGGAAAACATGATAGAAAAATTAGTAAAATAAAAAACCTGCCGAGCTCGGCAGGTTTTTATTTTACATAATGAAGAAATAGAATACCGCAGCTAAAATGAAACGATAATAAGCGAACGGTGTTAGTTTTACACGAGCTAATAATTTTAAGAATGAGACAATTGCAAGCATCGCAACAACGAATGCAGTTACAAATCCTGTTGCAAATAGCGTTACATCTGCCGAGCTTAATACATCCCAGCTTTTAATTAAATCTAATCCAGTTGCAGCTACCATCATCGGTACTGCTAAAATGAACGTATATTCAGCTGCCGCTGTATGCGACACGCGAGCTAATAAACCACCACTTATTGTAGAACCAGAACGAGAAAATCCTGGCCAAAGTGCTAAACATTGGAACATTCCAATTGTAAATGCTTGCTTATATGTGATTTCATCTAACGTTCTTGCTGTACTTGGTTTTGAAAACTTCTCAGCAACAATCATTAAAATACCACCAGCTACTAAACTAATGACAACTGGTCCTGGACCAAATAAAACCTTTTTAATTGCACTATGGAATAATACACCGAGTACCCCGGCAGGAATCATCCCAATAATAATATGTAATAAATTTAACGATGGCCCTTCTTTTACTTTCCCAATTCCAACTAATGACCATAATCGTTTCCAAAATACAACTACAACCGCTAAAATCGATCCCAATTGGATTACAACTTCAAAAACTTTCGCTCTCTCATCGTCAAATCCAATTAAATGTCCTGTTAAAATCATATGTCCTGTTGATGATACTGGTAGAAACTCTGTTAACCCTTCAACAGCACCCATGATTAAACCAATTAACCAATCAGCCACAAGTAGTGCCTCCTTAATAACAAATAATATGTAATTTTTTCACACCTTATCATAATACCTTATCCCTTTTCAAAGTGCATCCTTTTTTTATTGGCTTCATATGTTGTAGGCGCGTATTTCTTTTCTAATCTTTGATTAAATTGTATGATAGTAAGAGTTTGTTTTTTTATACGGAAAGGGGATTTTATGAAAGAAACTACTTCATTCTCACAAAAGTTAAAGCAATTTGTATTACTATTTTTTCCGATTTTCGTAACGCAAATGTCATTATTTGCGATGAGCTTTTTCGATACAACAATGTCAGGACATGCAAGCCCAACTGATTTAGCAGGTGTCGCAATTGGAACAAGTATATGGATTCCAGTTAGTACTGGGTTAACAGGAATTTTAATGGCCACGACTCCCATTGTTGCACAGCTCGTTGGATCCAAGAAAAAAGAGGACGTTCCCCACGTTGTCATACAAGCAGTTTATTTAGCAATTTGTGCTAGTTTCGTTGTTATCCTCATCGGTTTCTTCGTCGTTTCACCTATTTTAAACGGCATGCGCTTAGAAGAACCTGTGGAACGTATTGCAGCTCAATTTTTAAGTATTATCGCAATAGGAATTATACCTTTATTCACTTACACGGTTTTACGTGGATTTATTGATGCATTAGGAAAAACTCGAACAACGATGATTATTACATTACTATCATTACCAATTAACGTAATATTAAATTACTTATTAATCTTTGGTAACTTCGGTTTCCCAAAACTTGGTGGTGTTGGAGCGGCAATTGCTTCCACTGCAACATATTGGTGCATTTTAATTATTACAGTCATTATTATTCAGACGAAAGAGCCTTTTGCCTCTTTCAACATTTTCAAACAATTATACCGCCCTTCTCTTTCGAGTTGGACAGCATTCTTAAAGCTTGGCGTCCCTATCGGATTTGCTATCTTTTTTGAAACGAGTATTTTCGCTGCGGTAACGCTTATGATGAGTAATTTTAGTACGACAACTATTGCAGCTCACCAAGCAGCTATGAACTTTGCTTCCTTGTTATATATGACTCCGCTAAGTTTAGCAATGGCAATGACTATTGCGGTCGGATTCGAAGTTGGTGCAAAACGTTTCGATAATGCAAAACAATACGGACTGATTGGAATTGGATTAGCCCTTGCCTTTGCTTTATTATATTCGATTCTTCTCTACTTCTTTGATGATCAAATTGCTTCTATTTATACGACAGATGCAAAAGTTCATCATTTAGCAAAAGAATTTCTTATCTTTGCGATTTTATTTCAAATTTCAGATGCAATTGCAACCCCTGTACAAGGAGCTCTGCGTGGTTATAAAGATGTAAATGTCGCTCTAATTATGACTTTAATTGCTTATTGGATAATAGGTCTACCACTAGGTTATATATTAGCAACGTATACAGAATGGGCCGCAAAAGGCTATTGGATCGGTCTTATTATCGGTCTAGCATTTGGCGCTGCCTTCCTACTTATCCGTCTCTTTCAAGTACAACGAAAATATACAACACAAAACAGCCGCTAATAATAAAGCGGCTGTTTTCTTTATGCATATTTTTTCTTGTAACGTATAATATAATGAAAAAGAAAGGTGGGTACATATGGACGACAAAGAAAAAAAGCAATCATTCGATGAAGAATTTGCCCCTGAAATTTCACCTGGATATCGGCAAGATGTACATAAGCCACCTAAATATAAAAACACTTCGTTTTTAATGGGCATTACCATTTTCGCTGCTGTATTACTCATACTTATCATTTTCGTTTATTTTTGATGAAAGGTGGCCTATTATATGAAGAAACAAGATTCCAATCGTTCAAAAAGAACTGTTAAAACACAAAAAGGATATGCAGGAGATTCTGTTCATACCCTTAAACAAGTCGAGCAAGGAAATTTATATATTGCTCAAAAAGAACTTGGTCAACAAAATGAAAATCTTTAAGGGCCCTTTATTCCTTGAGGGCCTTTTTATTCCGCATTAAGTAGTACACACCCCAAAATGTTCTATTGAGCAATGAATTTCCTTTATTGTACGCGCTGCTTTTGTTCTAGCACCATAAATATATTATTAACCTTTACAATTTTCACTTCATAATTCAATTTCATTTCGCTTCTCTTACCATTTTCAGTACCCGCAACGTACGCTACAGCTTGATAAAGAAAACTCTCATCGGTCTCTTCACGTATCTCCTCGTTTGTAAATTTATACTCTAAATCTCGAAAACGATTTGGATAATAATTTCCCATTAATTGTTCATACCCTCTATTTAAAAATAGTTCTTCACCTTTTCGTTTCACATCTTCTTTATTAGTAGACCCAAACACTGATAGTTGCTCGGTCACAAAATGCTCTCCTACCTTTTTCATTTCATTATGAGTTAAAGTTCCTATACTTTTGTTCTGTAATCCCTTATTTAATCCGTACTGATCAATCGGTTTATAGCTAGCGAAAACCGCCTCTTTATATGACCAAAACAATCCAAAAGCGATACATAGAGAAGTGATTAATAGTCTTTTCTTCGTAATACTCCCGCCCTTCTTCATAATGATAGCTATATTTTAACATATAGAAAGAAAATTCCGATATCATAAAGTGGAATAACTTAACTTAGAAACGAGGAACTTGAATTCATATCGGGTATAGAACAACTGAAAATAATACTGCAGGGATGAGATTACATTCTCTCCCTCTGCTCTCTCTCCTCATACAACATTAACTTTTTATCCATTTCAACAATGACTTTATACAGTTGAAATGCTTGTAAAATTTGCAGTTGAATTCCAAAAGGAGCATTTTGTTCTTTTAACCATTGAAATACTTTTGTTTCATCTTTCATTGATTATTCCTCCCTTTATCCTGCTATTTGCGGGTAGCCCGATTAATGAGGGCTGATAATCAGTGGGGGATTGACAAAACCCCCACTGATTAAAGATTCACTTTATTAAAATCTGCTATAAATATACGGTAAATGATGAAAAGCTTTTCATGTCAACAACAAAAAAGGATGCAAAGTTGCATCCTTTAATGTACGATATTTTTCTTCTGCTCCGCTTCTTTCTTTACTTCTTCCCCTTGGCATTCACTACGAAATGCACAACTTATACACTCAGAACGAAAATGACGCTCTGTATAATGCTCAGGTTGTTGCAACATTTCTTTCATTCTAGATAAATCAGCCATTCCAGTTATAATATCTTCCTGTTTTGGAATGTACTCATACTTAGTTCCTTCTATTAAATTAATAACTTCAATCTTTCCTGGAAGAACGCCGAAAGCTTTATAACTGAATACTGTCATTAGCTTCTGACAAAGACCAAGCATTTCCTCATCCGCATCGACGACATACTTTTTAATTACAAACGACCCAGCACTCCACTCACCAACTTCAAATGTCAATGACATGTGGACACCTAACTCTTCCATATATGTTTGAAACTTCTCGTATAAAAACAATGGTGGTGTCTGACTATCATCCTTTTCAACAAACTGTAATAAGTGATCCGTTAGCTTAGCTAATACAATATAGTACTCCGTCTTCGAAGCAAACATATTAATCCTTACTTTTTTCCAATACTTTTCTATTAATATTAAAAGTACAATTTTCGTTTGTTGACCCGCAGGTAGCGTGTAATACTCGTTAATAATTTGATTGACAATCATTTGTGCTATTTGTTGCCATTCAAATGAAGAAGGTTCTCTTCTTTTTATATGACGAAAATAAAATTTATGCGGACAACGCATAAAATCATACAAATGATAATCTGTCATCGTTTTGATTGAGATTTTCTCATGCACTTGCTCTTCATCTCCCTTCTGCCATTAAGAAAGGTGTTTTACAAATTCAGCTCCAAACTGTAAACATTTTTCTACATCTTCATCTTCTGGCGTTAATTCTACTTTTAGTCCTTCTAACACAACTGCTGCCCCGCGCTCTTGTAGCTTTTCTATTAAAAGGTCAACTGCCACTCCGTATTTCGGATAAGCCGAATCACACGATCCGAATACTGCCGCTTTTTTCCCAGTTAAATCAATAGAATCCATTGCATCATAAAAATCTAAGAAATCATCAGGAAGATCACCATCTCCCCAAGTATATGCACCTAAAATAATTCCATCATACTGTTCTAATATAGAAGCTTCTGGTGAATCCATAATATCAATAACTTCAATTTCATTTTCTGTTTCACGAATTACGCCGGCAATGTGGTCAGCCATTTCCTCGGTATTTCCACTCATACTTGCAAAAATCATTACTAACTTACTCAACTGAACCTCTCCCTTTACTTTGTATCTCTTTTTCTGTTTGAATGCTCTTCTTCTCATCTACATATTCAGACCGAATTACATTTCTTTGCCATTCCATATGCTGATCAACATCTTTATCTTTATTTTTATCTTTTAATCCCCTCCGCAGAAGTTGAAAATTTTTTCTCATTAACATGTCGCATCCATCCTATTGATAATAATTATCAATTTCAACTACTTTTAGATTAATTGACATTGATTATCAATGTCAACAACTATTTTTAAAAAAATGATTAAAATGTACAAGCTTGTCCGTTAGCTATTCATATACTATGAATGAGCATAGTTCTTTCTCAGCCCTCTCTGACGGAAAGAAATAAAAGCAACTGCAATAGAGTGCAGTTGCCTTTTTTTGTTTTTCTATGATTTTAGTAATCTTATAGTCGTCTCTAAAAATAGCTCCACTCCACAAATTAATGCTGATTCATCCACGTCAAATTTCGGATGATGATGTGGATAACAAGTATATATATTTTCATTACCTGTTCCTAATTTAATGAAACAACCGGGTGCTTTTCTTAAATATGCTGAAAAATCTTCCCCACCCATAGAAGGTTCAAGCTTCACAACACGCTCATTCCCAAACAAATGTAGTGCACTTTCTTCTACTATTTTCGTAATATATTCATCATTAATAACCGGATCATATCCATATCGATACGTATATGTATACGATCCTCCATGTGCTTCTGTAATTCCTTTCACAATTTTCTCGATTTTCCCTTCTGCTTCCACCCTCAATGCTTGATTAAATGAACGAACGGTTCCCATTAAAGTTGCTGTACTAGGAATAATATTGTCAGCCGTTCCCCCATGAAATTGTGTAACTGAAATAACCCTTTGCATAAAAGCACTCGTATTTCTTGATACGATATGTTGTAAATTTGTAATAATCTGTGCTCCGATAGCAATAGGGTCTATCGTTTCTTCTGGCCGCGCCGCATGTCCTCCTTTGCCTTGAATTTCAACTGTAAATACGTCTGGTGCCGCCATCATCGGCCCATACACAATTCCTATCTTTCCGCTTTCTAATCCAGACATAACATGTAAACCTATTACATAATCAACACCGTCCATTACACCTGCCTCAACCATTTCTTGTCCCCCACCGGGATACACCTCTTCTGCGTGCTGAAAGAATAGACGAATCTCACCTGCAAAATCTTCCTTTATATTTGATAGCACCTCTGCTGTGCTTAATAAAATAGCTGTGTGAGCATCGTGCCCACATGCATGCATCATTCCTTTATTCACAGATGTATAAGATTTACTTGTCTCCTCTTGAATTGGCAAAGCATCTATATCAGCTCGAATCGCAATTACTTTCCCTTGCTTCACACCTCTTTTAATTGCTAGTACACTATACTTCGTCGGTCTCGTTACTTCAAAAGAAGAAAATGAGCATAATGTATCATATATAAATTGCGAAGTTTCTTTTTCATGAAATGATAATTCCGGATACTTATGGAAGTGCCTTCTCCATTTCACGATATTTTCTTCCGAAATTAGATTCTTCCACACTCTATTCATGATAATTTCCTCCTTTTCAAAAGAACTAGAAATTTAAAAGTTTACTCCGTCTTGAATGATTAATAAAAACAAATACTGTATTTTTACGTATTCTTATAGTCCACTTTTATGTATTCACACAATCCACTTTCTATTTACATGTCAAACCCATTACAAATTCATGCTGAATGTAATATAATTGCTAAGTTAGGGATTTTCTTTTTTAGTATTTAGTGCTAATATCAAAAAAGAGCCTTTTGACTTATTTTTACCTAAAATGTGGGATTTTGTTTTTTTCACAATAATGTAGGACATGATACCTACAAAGAGCTATTATTTCATTAAGAGAGGGAAAGACATGGAAAGATTAAAAGAGATATGGTCTCGACCACTCACACAATGGGTTGCAAAGACGGTTTATTATCTTGCAATTTTATTTGCATTACTTTGGTTGTATGGATTCCATGATACAAACACAAGTACATTTATTTACAATGAATTCTAGGGTGGGAACGTTATGAAGTTATTAGAACAAATTGAAAAGTGGGCTGCAGAAACGCCTGATCAAACCGCTTTTGTTTGGCGAGATGCGAAAATTACGTACAAACAATTAAAGGAAGATTCTGATGCGTTGGCACATTGGATTTCTTCTGAGTATCCAGACGATCGTTCACCAATTATGGTGTATGGCCATATGCAACCTGAAATGATTGTTAACTTTTTAGGATGTGTAAAAGCTGGACATGCTTACATTCCTGTAGATTTATCTATCCCAGCTGATCGTGTACAACGTATTGCTGAAAATTCTGGTGCGAAATTACTTTTATCGGCAACAGCAGTAACTGTAACTGATTTACCAGTTCGCATCGTAAGTGAAGACAACTTAAAAGATATTTTCTTTACTCATAAAGGGAACACTCCAAATCCTGAACATGCGGTAAAAGGTGATGAGAACTTCTACATTATTTACACATCAGGAAGCACAGGTAATCCGAAAGGGGTTCAGATTACTTATAACTGCCTTGTTAGCTTTACAAAATGGGCTGTAGAAGATTTCAACTTACAAACAGGGCAAGTATTCTTAAATCAAGCACCTTTCTCATTCGATTTATCTGTAATGGATATTTACCCATCATTAGTAACAGGTGGTACACTTTGGGCAATCGATAAAGATATGATTGCGCGTCCAAAAGACTTGTTTGCTTCTTTAGAGCAATCGGATATTCAAGTATGGACTTCGACACCTTCTTTCGCTGAAATGTGTTTAATGGAAGCATCCTTCTCTGAAAGTATGCTACCGAACATGAAAACATTCTTATTCTGCGGTGAAGTGTTACCAAATGAAGTGGCTAGAAAATTAATTGAGCGTTTCTCAAAAGCAACAATTATGAATACTTACGGTCCAACAGAAGCTACTGTCGCTGTAACAGGTATTCACGTTACAGAAGAAGTGCTTAATCAATACAAATCACTTCCAGTTGGCTATTGTAAATCAGACTGTCGCCTTCTTATTATGAAAGAAGATGGCACGATTGCACCTGATGGTGAAAAAGGTGAAATCGTAATTGTCGGTCCAAGCGTAAGCGTTGGATATTTAGGAAGCCCTGAATTAACAGAAAAAGCATTTACTATGATTGACGGTGAGCGCGCCTATAAAACAGGCGATGCTGGCTATGTTGAAAATGGTCTTCTATTCTATAATGGTCGTCTTGATTTCCAAATTAAGTTGCATGGTTATCGAATGGAATTAGAAGAAATTGAGCATCACCTTCGTGCGTGTTCTTACGTAGAAGGAGCAGTTATCGTTCCAATTAAAAAAGGTGAGAAATACGATTATTTATTAGCGGTTGTTGTTCCTGGGGAGCATTCGTTTGAAAAAGAATTCAAATTAACATCTGCAATCAAAAAAGAACTCAATGAGCGATTACCAAACTACATGATTCCACGTAAATTCATGTATCAATCTTCTATTCCAATGACACCAAATGGAAAGGTAGATCGCAAAAAATTATTGAGTGAGGTTACAGCATGACCGCATATGGATCATTTTATTTTTTCGCTATAGTGGGCATTTTATTAATACCTACTATCATAGCTGGATTAAAAGGTAAAATGTTGCGTAAATATAATGCCGTTTTAACATTAGTCATGCTTGCTATTATCTTCTCAGATAAACCAAAGCAAGCAATGATGTTAGCCGCATTTATTATTTGGCAATATGCCCTAATTAAAGGCTATTTAATTTTAAGAAAACAAAATAATAGTACATTCACATTTTGCATAGCTGTTATTTTATCGATTTTGCCTCTTATTTTGGCAAAAATCGCACCATTTGCATCGTTACTACCTGAGTTAAAACTTGTTGTTTTTCTAGGTATATCTTACGTAACATTCAGAGCAGTTCAAATGGTATTTGAAGTTCGTGATGGTTTAATTAAAGAGCTTTCTTTCTTTAACTTCTGGGAATTCGTTTTATTTTTCCCTGCGATTTCAACAGGACCTATCGATCGTTACCGTAGATTCCAAAAAGATATTCAAAAGCCACCTAGCGCTGAAGAATATCAAAATTTACTATATACAGGACTAAATCGTATTTTCCAAGGTTTCTTGTATAAATTTATTATTGCTTACTTAATAAAGCAATATTGTATGGATCCAGCATTCGCTCAACACGATACAATCTTTTCAAATATGATTTACATGTATAGCTATAGCTTATATCTATTCTTTGATTTTGCTGGTTATAGCTCTTTTGTAATTGGTGTAAGTTATATGATGGGAATTAAAACGCCAGAAAACTTTAATAAGCCATTCCTTAGTCGTAATATTAAAGACTTCTGGAACCGCTGGCACATGAGTTTATCATTCTGGTTCCGTGACTTCATCTACATGCGTTTCGTATTTTTTGCAACGAAGAAAAAGTTAATTAAGAACCGTTACACAATTTCGTATATCGGTGCATTTTTAAACTTCTTCATTATGGGAATTTGGCATATCCAAGGAAGCGCTGTTGCGCAGTATATTATTTATGGTCTATATCATGCCGCACTGTTTATTTTATTCGATATTTTCGAACGAAAAAACAAGAAGCATAAATTTTGGCCAAACAATAAATTCACACGCATCCTTGCGATTGTAATTACGTTCCACATTGTATGTTTCGGTTTCCTAATCTTCTCTGGACACCTTAACAGATACTTTTAATGCACCCTTCTTATTCCATTAAGAAGTTGCACATATAATAATTTCGGATATAAAGGAGATTTTAAAAATGGCAGAATTCAAAGAGCAAGTATTAGATATTTTAGAAGAAGTATGTGAAAACGATATTGTGAAAGAAAACTTAGATGTTCAATTATTTGAAGAAGGTATCCTTGATTCTTTCGCTGTAGTATCTTTATTAGTTGAATTCCAAGAGCGTTTAGATATTGAAGTTTCTATTTCTGATTTTGACCGTGACGAGTGGGCTACACCAAACATGGTTATTAAAAAGTTGGAAGAAATCCGATGAACAAAGCAAAATTTGGTCCGATGCTTTTAGCATTGGCCCTTTTTGCTGTATTCTTACTTATTCCAACGCGCTTCCTACTTCCACTTTTAAGTGATGAAAAAGTAGAACAAGCTGCTACTTCTTTAAAAGAAGAAAAAATTCAAAGTATGATTTTACAGCAAAAGATGTTAGCAGATCCAAAATATCTTCCGATGTACGGTTCATCGGAATTCGCACGTATGGATGCTTTCCATCCATCTAATTATTTTAAAGTAAAGCCTGAAGGATTTACGCCATTCCTTCTTGGACGCGGCGGAACACAAGACCTTGTACATGTGTTAAACTTCGCATCTACAATGGATCAATTGAAAGATAAGAAAATGGTATTCGTTCTTTCTCCGCAATGGTTTGTACCACAAGGTATTGACGAGACGCACTTTGCACCTAACTTTTCAAAACAACAAGGTTACCACTTCATTTTCAACAATGATTTAAAACCTGAAATGAAAAAACAAATTGCAAAGCGTTTATTAAACTTTGAGATTGTAAAAAAAGAAACTTTATTAAAAATCTCGCTTGAAGGTATCGCTTATGATGATACGAAGTATAAAGTAAAAGCACTTGCTGCTAAACCTTTCGCTTATATTTACCGTAACATTTTAGATCGTAAAGATTTATTTACAGCTATGTTTAATATTAAACCACACAAAGAAAAGCTTGACCCTTCATTAAAACAAATGAACTGGGAAGAGGCTCGTAAACATGCGGATCAAACAGGTGCAGCAGAATCTGTATCTAATGAATATGGTATCGAAGATGGTTACTTCAATAGCAAAATTAAGAAAAAATTAAAGCAACGTGAAGGTTACTTAAAAAATGATGCTTATGACCAATCGCCAGAATATGAAGATTTACAAATTGTACTTGATTTATTAAAACAATCTGGTGCAAAACCACTCTTCATTTCTGTTCCTGTCAAAGGTCCTTGGTACGACTACGCTGGCTTCCCGAAAGAACGCCGCGAAGCATACTATAAGAAAGTTCATGAGCAAATTGAAAAAGCTGGTTATCCAATTGCCGACTTCTCAAATCATGAATACGATAAATACTTCTTAAAAGATCATATGCACTTAGGTTGGAAAGGCTGGGTTTACATCGACGAAGCCATCCAACAATTTTATAAAGCAAACTAATGAAAAGACCGCTTGAATTACTCAAGTGGTCTTTTTGTATATATTTTGTAATTGTTCGATTGTATTCTCTGCTTCTTTCATAACTCGCTCCACTACATGCTGAGCTGATTCGATTCGAGCTAATGATGCTGCCTGTCCTGCCCAAAGTGACATATATTCTTCCTTATTTTGCTTCGCTGCCTCTTGGCGTATTTTAGAAGTTAATACGTTTTGCACTGGATACATCGGCAGCCCTTCTTCTTTTCCTTCATGTCTCTCTATAAATTCATTCTGAATACCCCGCGCATATTTCCCAGAAAACGCACGAGTTACAGTTGTGCTCGTATCTGTACTATGTAAAACCGCTTCTTTATACACATCGTGCGTAATACTCTCTTCACTTGTTAAAAAGGCTGATCCCATTTGAACACCTTCTGCTCCTAGTGCCAATGCTGCAACAAGCCCTTGTCCGTTCATTACACCACCTGCTGCGACAATTGGGATATGCGGAACACCCCCTACTAACTGAGGTATTAACGCAAAAGTACCAATCATAGCATCTCGTTCTTTCCCAATAAACGTTCCTCTATGCCCTCCTGCTTCGCTACCTTGCCCAATAATAATATCTACTCCTAGCTCAGCAAGTACTTTCGCTTCCTTCACATGGGTAGCTGTTCCGATAACTTTTATTCCATTTCTTTTTAAATCATTTATTTCTTCTTTTTCTAACGTTTGAAATGCAAAGCTAACGACCGGTACTTTTTCATCTAATAGCACTTGTAATTGTTCCTTATAGCTTTTTGGAAGCTTTAACGTTCCTTCTACTTCTATACCTAATTCTCTATTCACTCCGCTTAGTAATACTTTCGCCTCATTTACCTTCTCTTCTTCTATTTCTATCTCTTTCGTTACAAGTAAATTAACACCGAACGGCTTATCTGTTAGTTCTCTTATTCTATAAATCGCTTCACGAATTTGTTCTGGGCTCATATAGCCCGCTCCAAGCGTCCCTAATCCTCCGCTATTACTTACTGCTGCAACAAGTTCTGGCGTCGTAATCGCGCCTGCCATACCGGCTTGAACAACGGGATACTCAATTTTTAATATGTCTGTTACTCGACTTGTAAACATCATTTCCCCTCCTATTTCCTTTATATCTTCTTTATTTGATAAGCTTTCCCCTGCTTTTGCAAGGGTTGAACTTCATATGAAGCGAATATATTGAAAGAGAAGGAGGCTGAGCTTAATGATTTATCCAAATGCATTAAAACAAGGTGATACAGTAATGATCATTGCACCATCTGGTCCACCTACAATCGAAAATGTATTACAAGGTGTGAATGTATTACAAGAGATGGGGTTATCCGTAATAATCGGGAAGAGCGTTTACGAGAAATATGGATTTTTAGCCGGAAGTGATCAAGTTCGGCTTGACGATATACATGAAGCATTTACAAATAATGAAGTGAAGGCCGTTTTCTGTGCACGAGGTGGTTACGGAAGTGCTCGTCTCCTCCCTCACATTCAATATGAAATCATTCGGCAAAACCCTAAAATCTTTTGGGGATATAGCGATATTACAGCTTTACATACTGCTGTTTCACGTTATGCAAAGCTTATAACATTTCATGGTCCGATGATTGAAGAACTAGGAAAAGGTATTGATTCCCTATCTTTATCCTCTTTCAATCAGCTATTCCATCCGTATTCAACCATTTTATCTGCATCAGAATGTATCGTATCTAGCTCTCACAGTACAGTTACAAGTACGTTAGTTGGAGGAAATTTAGCTGTGTTGACAAGCATAATTGGCTCGCCCTATGAGATAAATACGGACAATACACTTTTATTACTTGAAGACATTGGTGAAGAACCGTACCGCATTGACCGTATGTTAAATCAGCTACTTTTATCTGGAAAGTTTAATGAATGCAGGGGCGTTATTTTCACAAGTTGTCACGACTGTACTCCTTCAAAGCCATCTCAATCATTGCAAGCAATATTATATGAATATTTCGCACCATATCATATACCGGTCCTATTCGGTTTACCAATTGGACATATAAGTCCAAACATCGGTATTCCACTTGGAGCTACAGCGACAATAAACACGAATAATAAAACAGTCTCTATTTCTTCCGGTATAGCCACTCCATATTCAAATTAAAAAGGAAAAGCGTAATCGCTTTTCCTTTTACTTATAATAATTAAAAATTCGTCCAGATGCGATATCTGCAATTTCTTCTGGAATAAATGTTTTACTTATATCAGTACCAACATTTAATACAGCTGTAGCATCTTTCTCAATGCTACCAAATAACTCTTTCCCACGTATCGTAATAAGGGGCGTTCCTTCTGGCAACACATCTTTTACAAATTCCATTTGTGTAAAGAACGGAACGATCCATCTACCTTCTCCTTGGAAATGACGCAAACGAAGTATTCCCTCTGTTGCCCCGTCCTCTGCTTCTAGTGAACCAGCAACATAAAACTCAGTAGATAAGAGCAATTCATAAAATTCCTTTTGCTTCTGTTTATCATCCCCTGCTACAACAAGTACCTCTTCTAATTTCTTTACTGAAATTTGCTCCATATGATGCCACCCCTATTTTCAAAATGATTGTACTTAGATTATACGAAATATTCTTATTTTTTTCTACATAATTTGCAATTATTTTCTTAAAATAATTTTAATACTTCTTTTGTCGTCACAATCGTAGCAAACTCTTCATGTAAATTTACAAGTGTCATATTGTGAATATCTTCTGCACTATACTCCTTACCATCTAAACCTTTACGGTTAAAAGTAGCCGTTGCATCACTCACTAAATATGTTGTAAATCCTAAATTCCCTGCCATTCGTGTCGTAGTTTCCACACAGTGATTTGTCGTTAATCCTACAATCACTACTGCATTACATTTGTTCTTTCTTAATTGTTCTTCTAAATTTGTCCCAATGAACGCGCTGTTAACGAATTTCTGAATAACCACTTCACCAAGTAGTGGTTGCACTTCTTCTTTAAAGTTTACCGTTTCCGCTCTCTCATAAAACATTGACTGAGCATTTTCTTTATTTACATGTTGAATATGAAAAACTGGTCGTTTCCTTTTTCTCCATTCTTCTAATAAAATTCTCATGTTTTCTTCAGCAAAAATATTATTTCTCTCGCCCCAATCTGGTAATTGAAATGCCTTTTGTACATCGATTATGATAAGTGCTATTTGATTTTTCATCATTTCCCCCCTTAATTTGGCTGTAATTGAAATAGAAAACCAAGTTGTTGTGACGCAGTAATAAAGCAAACATAGGCGCAAAGCTCTACAATTTCTTTTTCTGTCCAATATTGTTTTAATACGTGAAACATAGTATCATCTATTGCTTTTCGGTCATGAACAAATGTATGCGCAAAAGTAACGGCTACACCAATCTCCTCTGCCTTTTGCACATCATCAGGTCTTCCTTTTGCCATACAGTACGGACATTCATTCCCATACGCTAATGTTCTTCTCACTTGCTCCTTCAACTCTGCTGAAAGAGTTCCTTTATTGTACAGTGTATCTTCTAACGTACTCCACGAATGTAATATATCCGAATTATGCCCTAATAACTTTTGAAACTTTGTATCTCCTACATCTGATAATGAAATTCTCTCCATCATTTCCCCTCCTATTTCCTTCTGTTTTATTGTAAAATAAATAACGTTCACTTTACATTTCATATGAATCTTAATTTATATTTTCCCTTTACAAAAATCATTATTTTACTGGAGGTATATTTACAAATGCAATTAGACCGTGTTGATCGAAAAATTTTAAATGAATTATATAATGATAGTCGCCTTTCGATGCGTGAATTGGCGAAACGAGTAAACTTATCTGCTCCATCTACTTCAGAACGTGTTCGTAAGCTCGAAAGCGAAGGTGTTATTCAAAAATACACAATCGATATTGATTATAAAAAAGCAGGACTCGTTTTAGATTGTATTTTAGAAATCACTTTAAAAAATGGTGATACAACACGTATGCAACAGTTTATTCAATCTTATCCATCTGCAAGTTTTTGTTACCGAGTAACAGGAAGCTTATGCTACATTGTAAAAATTTCTGTTCCTTCACTCGTTGAACTGGAAGAATTTATCAATGATGTTTCTTCATATGCAACGACCGTTTCTCATATCGTATTATCAGAAGTATCTCTTACTCCTGATATTGAACATATCTTCCCAGAAGATTAATTTATTTTTATTCATAAAATATAAAAAAACCCCTTACAATAAGAATAAAAATAATATATTATGTATTAAAATACATAAAGTTCGAGAAAGGGGCTTTACATTGAAAATCTGGTTTTATGAAAAAACGGCACAATTAGATGACTTGCTTGGTATTTGGGACAATGTTCCGACCATCCCGCGAATTGGTGAAAAAGTGGAGATTTTAAAGACGGTCCGCACTGTTACAGATATTAAATATGTAAAGAACGGTAATAATTTTCGTGTGGAAATTATTACAAATTAAAAAGTAGCTCTTAAGGAGCTACTTTTTAATTATCTATTATGTGCTTTCTTTATAACGATTTTATCTTCTTCTACAGATACTGTTACATAATCATTTTCTTCTAACCGAAGCTTATTTACAGCCTCATCTGGTAACTCTATGGCCATCAATCTATCGGTTACGATCACTTGACTATACACTTCATTTTCTTGTGATGAACTCACTACTTTTTGCTCATTTATAAAACGTACTGGTGGCACGCCAACTTCTTTTACTGTACGCCATTGTTTCCAAACATAAGGAATTAACCAAAGTAATCCAACAACTGTAAGACCGATACCAATCCATAAATTACTTTGCGCTTGTAATTCAGTAATTGAGATTGTACCACTTTCTTCTCCACCGAAAAATTGCATACTTGTTGCAATCAAATTATTTAGAGCGTGCACAGCTATATTCGTCCATATATTTTTTGTCTTTATGTATAAAAGACACATAACGACACCAAACATGAACGCACCAATAACATCAAAATGTCCTAAGCCAAAAATAATTGAAGATATAATTACAGCTTTTTTAATTCCCCATTTATAAGCCATTCGCTGTAAGAAAAATCCCCTAAAAATAACCTCTTCCATAATAGGTGCTAACACACATGCTGAAATGAAAGTAAATATCGTCATATATACGTTACTCGTATTAATAACATTTCCGTCTTCTAGCATAGTAACTAAGAAATTCGGTAACGTATGTGCTAATATGTAAAATTGAATCTGAGATATGCCAACTGAAAAAATCATCCCCATTATCGTTGCTAATATAATTAATCCCCAAGGTAAACGTCCTGGCTTATTAAAAAAACTGTTAAATACAATATTATTTTTATTTGTTTTTACGTATAGCCAAAGTAACGGAAATACAAAAAATACAGTTATTTGTGAAATAACCTCCATCGTATTCTCAGAAACATTTGCTAGACCTAATGGGATCATTATAAGGAGCACCCCTATAATCATCCATCCAAAAAAGCTACGTAGCCTTATACGTGAAAATGCATAGTGCATATAGAACACCCCCAAAGATAGTAAAAATACAATAAAACTTTAATCAGTACTTTATAGGCAATCCTTTCCCTATAAATAGCAGGATAATTAAATTATAATATGAATATAGTTGAAATTCTTCCTATTTTTCTCAAATCATTTCAAACAGCATATCTCTTAAAATACCATATCGCTGTTCTTCAAGTTGCAATCTAAGTGAATTTTATGTAATAAAAATCCCCGTTTTTACAAGCGGGGATTTCTTTTATTATAATACGTCACGTTTTTGGAATAATGCACTTGATGCTACAAGTAACACAACAAAGTATGCAACTACAAGTAATAATGAAGTTGTAAACGTAAATTCTGTAAATGTTGGTTCCATTCCACCATTGATTAATTTATTACTATCGTAAGCTCTTAAATCCAAATGGTTGAATACTACAAACTTCGCTACACCTTTTGCAAACATTATTAATACCATATTAATTGCACCTTGTAAGAAGAATAGGAACATCGTAATAATTAATGGTAATACAGATTTTCTAAAGACATTTGCTAGGAAAAATGCAAGTGTTGCAAAAAAGAACGGTGAAAGTAGTTGATATAAAGTTGACTTCATTACGATTCCTAACGTTAATTCTGTTTTACTACCATCCATTACAATACCACCAATAATCATTGCAATTAGCATACCAGCTAATACGATAAATAACATTGCTAATAACACTGTAATATATTTAGAAAATAAAACTGCAAGTCTTTTTCTTGGACGGATTAACAATTGTTTAATTGTACCTTTTTGGAACTCATCAGTAAGAGTACGGGCAGCAAGTGTAATCCCAAAAATCGTTGTAAATAAAACAATTAAGCCAATCTCTGAGTTTGCATAATCTAAATATGACCCCTTAAACTCATCACCTTTTCCCCACTTCAACATTGCTAAAGTACCTAAAATTTCGAGTGCCGCAATGACACCAATTAAAATATACATACCTTTTTTCGCATGCAACTTTAAAAATTCATTTTGAATTAATTTAAACATTACGCTTTCACTCCCCCAGTAATCGCTAAGAACTCATCCTCTAAAGTTTTATTTTGAACAGTAACGCCATATACAAGCACATCAGCATGAACAAGTTTTTTTACAAGTTGCGGAATGTTGTCTTTTGTTACAGATGCTACAATTACATTCCCTTTTGCTTTACCTTTAATGATTTCATTTGCTTTCTGAACTTCATCTACTTCAAACGCTACAACGACTGCCTCATCATGTTTCACTTTTTCATGTAAGTTGTACTCTTGTACAAACTCACCTTGTTTAATAATAACGACGCGATCACACATTAATTCAATTTCACTCAATAAGTGACTTGATACGATTACAGCAATATTCTCTTCTTTCGCTAAACGTTGTAAATAATCACGAATTTGGCGAATACCAGCTGGATCTAGTCCATTTGTCGGCTCATCTAAAATTAAGATTTTCGGCTGATGAAGTAATGCCTGTGCAATTCCTAAACGTTGTTTCATACCAAGTGAATATGTTTTCACCTTTTTATGAATCGCATGCTCTAATTCAACAAGCTTTACAATCTCAGCAATCCGCTCTTTACTAATTGGTGTAATGGCCATATTCGCAAAATGCTTTAAGTTTTGCATTCCTGTCATATAATCATATAGTTCAGGATTTTCTACAATCGCTCCAATTTGCTCTAGTGCCTTTTCACGCTCCGAGCGAATACTATGTCCACAAATTGTAATATCGCCCTCTGTCATTGAAATAAGACCTGTCATCATACGGATCGTCGTCGTCTTACCGCTACCATTCGGTCCAAGGAATCCGTATACTTCTCCTTCACGAACCTCAAATGATAAACCACGAATAATTTCCGTTCCACCAATCCTTTTTCGAACATTCTCTAACTTTACTACTACGTTTCCCAATGCTGATTCCTCCTTTAGACTTCTAGTTTTTTATCGATAATGTGACCTGTAACTACTAGTAATATAATTGTTAATAAACAATTAAAAAATAGATTTAAAATTGTAACCTCTGTACCAGAATAAAATGATGTATTTAAAAAACCATTTTGATCTATAAATCCAATATTATTTATAGCAAACACATACTTTTCTATTTGCTGAAAAATATACGTTATTCCTCCATTAAATGCGGTAAAAATGACGAATAAAACTAAACAAGCAACTTTATTCATCGATGATTTCACATTGAATAGTTTTACAATTACTATAATAAAATAAATAGAAACTAGCATATTAAGAAAATCTAGTCCCCATAAGAAAATAGATAATATATGATGTAATATTCCATAATTATATAAACTGTGTATTGCTTGCTGAATACCTAAATTAGTTTTTCCATTGTAAATATTTAAAGAAAAATAGTATAGAAAAATGATTCCTATTCCTAGTAAAATCATAAAGAGTAGTACACAGAATAAAATATTTGCACATATATACTTTTTTGCTGAAATAGAAGTATAACGTAGCATAGAGTTTTTTAACATTTTCCGAAAAGACGATATACCTGTTAAAAGAATTGCAAATCCATTTATACCTAGTACGATAAAGAATATAATAATAATTATATCTTGCCTACCTGAAATTCTAACTCCTGAAACTCCTTTCATATTAAATAAAAGAATGAATGAAACTGTAATAAAACCAAAGTAAATAATGGCTATCTTTCTCTTATTACAATTATACAGATAACGAAAAAGCTGACTCATTTCTCATAGGCCTCCTTAAACAGCTCATGTACTGCTTTACCCTTTTGAAATCGTAGTTCTTCCACATTTTCATGCAATATTATTTCTCCATCTTTCAAAAAGATTACTTCATCGAATATATTTTCGATTTCTCTTATTAAATGAGTCGATATAAGTAGCGTACAATCTTCACGATAAAATTTAAGTATTAGCTCAAGTACATGTTCTCTAGAAACAAGATCAATCCCGCCCAACGGCTCATCCAGTACGTATAGCTTCACTTTTCGAGAAAACGTTAAAATAATCTGCAGCTTCTCAACCATACCTTTTGACAATGCTGTAATTTTTTCTTCTAACGGTATTTTAAATTCTGCAATCGTATCTACCGCTTTTTGAATATCGAAGTCTTTATAAAAATCTCGGTAAAAAAATAAAGCGTCTTTTACAGTCATCCAATCATCAAAGACTGGCTTATCGGACATAAATGAAACGATTTCTTTCGTCTGTAATCCTACCTTTTTACCGTCTATTGTAATACTACCTTCAGAAGGGTGTTGCAAGCCTGCAATCATTTTCAATAACGTCGTTTTCCCGCTCCCGTTATCTCCAACAAGCCCAACGATTTTCCCTTCCGTAATCTCTATGTTTAATTCACGGATCACTGCTTTTAATCCGTATCTCTTCCATAAGTTTTCTATTTTCAATAGCTCTGTCATTGGCTCTCCTCCCTCTTATCATGTAATGAAGAACGAAGAATTGTAAGAATTTCTTCTTCTGAAAAACCTAAATTGTCCATTCCATCTATAAAAGAATGAAGTAATTCTTTCGCCATCTCTTTTCGCAGCTCCATAATTTTCTCCCCTTCATTCGTTACATACCGTCCCATTCCTCTACGTGTTACAACAACTCCATCCCGTTCTAGCTCTTGAAATGTACGCTGAATCGTATTTGGATTAACTTGTAATTCACTCGCTAATTCACGGACAGAGGGAATTTTATCACCAGGCAATAAATGTCCTGTTACGATTTCTTTTTTTATGTATTCCATTACCTGAATGTAAATTGGTGTATTTGGAGAAAACTCTATTTTCATTTCTTCCCTCCTTTTGTATCGGTGTACTAGTTAAATAATACACTGATACAAAAGGTTTGTAAATACCCATTTAATTACAAAAAAGTTCTATCCGTTAACCGAATAGAACTTCCCAAATATAAATCGCTATACAAAAATAATAGTGTTATGTAAACAAAATTATAAAGAAAAGCTGTCTTATCAATCAATAAGACAGCTTTTCTTTATAATCCTATATTAAAAGTTAAACACGAAGTCATCGTCAGCTAACTTTTCAACGTTCGTTGCTTTTACGTAACCATTTCCTTTTACAGAGAAGAAATCATGGTTTTTCGTATCTGTACGTAAACCATTTAAAACGATTGGGTTAATTTCTTCTTCTTCAAACTTCGGCTCAAGTCCTAAGTTCATAAGCCCTTTATTCGCATTGTAACGAACGAAACGATTTACATCTTCTACAAGACCGATAGAAGTGTAAATTTCTTCTGTATAGGCCATTTCAATTTCATATAGTTCCATTAATAACTCTTGTGTTTCTTTTTGCACTTCTTGTTGCTCTTCTGCAGAAAGTTCTGCGAAGATTTGTTGTGCTAAAATACCGACGAATACGCCGTGAATTGACTCATCACGAATTATCAAGTTGATAATCTCACCACTTGCTGTTAGTTTTCCTTGACCAGCTAAGTAAAGCGGATAGAAGAATCCACTATAGAATAAATAACTTTCTAAGAACACACTTGCTACCATTGCCATGTATAACTCTTTTTTCGTTACTTCAGGCTTTAGCAAACGACGATAGTAACCAGTAATAATACCGGCCTTTTTCTCAAGTAATGGATGAGTATCTACCCATTCAAAAATATCATCAATTTCTTCTTCAGTAGCTAACGTTGTAAAGATATGACTGTAACTCTTCGCATGTACTTCTTCCATAGCACCCATGAAAGCTAATACACTTTTCGCTTGTAAATTTTCAAGATGAACAAGTACAAGAGGCATACCTTCGCCGCCTTGTTTCGTATCTAAAAGTGTTAAACCACCTAATACACGCTTATAAGCAATCTGCTCTTCTTTTGATAATTGTGCCCAAGTATTTTTGTCAGAAGATACCGCGATTTCCTCTTCTGTCCAAAACTGAGCGATATTTTGCTTCCAAAACATTAAACTAAAATCATCTTCTTTTTTGTTCCAGTTTACCGCACGCATTAAATCGCCCCTTCTCTAAATATGATAACTAAGCATGAGCAGGGTTCAGAAAACCCTGCTCATCATGTCTCACTTTTTATATTAAACGGTACAAGCCACACACTCTTCCACGCTTAATTTACGTGTTCTCGTATAATACAGACTCTTTAAGCCTTTTTTATGTGCATAGATGTAGTAACGTGCTAATTCACGTGTTGAAATATCACTATTAACGTAAAGAATTGTACTAATTCCTTGGTCAATATGTTCTTGAATTTCTGCGATTAAATCAATTAATTTAAACTGATTCATATCGTAAGAAGATTTATAGTACCAGAACGTATCTTTTGATAAATACGGCATTGGATAATATGTTGTCGCATTCGCATATGTTCTTGATTCGATTTGACTTACGATCGGCATTACGCTTGAAGTTGCATTTTGAACGTAACTGATTGATTGTGTTGGAGCAATGGCAAGACGATATGAGTTGTATAAACCATTCTTCTGCACTTGCTCTTTTAAACTTGTCCAATCTTCTTTTGTCGGAATATGAATTCCTTCAAATAGTTGCTGAACTTTTTCAGTTACAGGACTGTAATCTGTCGTTTCATACTTTTCGAAGTATGTGCCATTCGCATAATCAGATTTATCGAAGTCTTTAAATGTCTCGCCTTTTTCTGTAGCGATTTCCATACTTTTCTCAATAGAATAGTAATTTAACATCATAAAGAATGTACGAGCGAATTCTTTCGCTTCTGCACTTTCATAAGCGATTTTATTTTTTGCTAAATATCCGTGTAAGTTCATTGCTCCAAGTCCAACTGAATGAAGCTCGTCATTTGCTTTTTTCACAGTTGGTGCATTCGGAATAATCGTCATATCAGAAACAGCTGTTAAAGCTTCCATTCCCGCATGAACTGCTTCACGAATTTCTTTATTTTCCATTACGTTTACGATATTTAACGATCCTAAGTTACAGTTAATATCACGACGGATAATGTCATCTGTACCGTAATCATTTATTTCTGAAGTTTCTTGAAGCTGGAAGATTTCTGTACATAAGTTCGACATCTTCACAGTTCCAATATCCTTCAATGGATGTTGATTATTTGCATTTGATTTAAACATTAAGTATGGGTAACCAGACTCAAGCTGAATCATAGCGATTTTAATAAGCATATCACGTGCACTAATATCTAGTGGCTTCTTCTTCACTTTCGGATTGCTCATTAATTCATCGTACATTTCATCAATGTCAATATCATCTAAATGCTTGCCATATTCTTTATAAACCGTATAAGGCGCGAAAACATGGAAAGGTTCGTTTTTCTCAGCAAGCTCAAAGAACTTACTTGGAACGATAATTCCGATTGATAGAGACTGAATACGGCTCTTCTCATCGGCATTTATTTTTTTTGTATCAAGGAATTCAATAATATCCCAATGGAAAATGTTTAAATATACTGCACCGGCACCTTTTCGTTGGCCAAGCTGATTCGCATATGAAAACGAATCTTCAAGCAATTTCATAACAGGTACTACGCCACTTGCAGCGTTGTCGATACCTTTAATTTGCTCACCACGTGCGCGTAGCTTAGATAAGTTTAAAGCTACTCCCCCGCCGATTTTTGATAATTGCATCGCAGTATTAATGTTAAAGCCAATTGAATTTAAGCTATCATCCATCTCTAACAAGAAACAAGACACCATTTCTCCTCTTCTGCTTCTTCCCGCATTTAAAAAGGTTGGTGTCGCTGGTTGGTAGTTTTGTTTTACAATCATGCTTGCGAATTGTCTTGCTTTCGAAACATCACCGCGTCCTAAGTATAATGAAACAATTGCTACACGATCTTCATAGCTTTCTAAGTATTGTTTTTGATCATTCGTTTTTAACGCATAATCTTTGTAGAACTTAGATGCTGCCATATAAGATTGGAACTCGAAGTTTTCACCATAAGCGATGTTATATACTTCCTCTACTTCCTCCAAGCTATACTCGTCCAGAACGTTGTAATAGTAATCATGTTCTTTCATATACTCCATTCGCTCTGCCACGCTATTAAAAGGAACGGTATTCTCTCTAGCTTCTTCCATAAAGACTTCTAATGCCTCTTTATCTTTATGAAGCTGATAAAAACCGTCCTGCATTTGCGTGATTTCATTATTCAGTTCAATGTGTCGCAATCTCCCGCACCCTTTCCTTAAAATATTCTACATCGTTATTTGTTCCAGATAACTCAAATTTTGATACAATAGGCACTTCATATTTAGTAGAAATCTTGTCAGCACTTGCACCGAACATGTCTCCCCAGTTACGATTGCCGCTTGCAGATACGCCTTTTAATTTTTCATTATTGCGCTCTAAAAAGTCTAAAACACGTTCTGGTACATTTCCAAAACCTGTTGTATACGTAATAAGAATAAAGTCTTCATCTATTACTAGATCTTCATCAATTTGAACGGCCGGCATATTTAATTTGTGAATGAAACGCTTCACGTTTCCTGTCATAGAATCATATGCAACTAACATTTCCGACCCTCCCTCTCAAATCTATATTCTCTATATGTTGTTCTTGATTTCTCTATATATTGTATTACGTTTCAAAATAAGACACAAGATATATGTATAAATTCTTTCTTTTTTTAACTTTTACTTTTCGACATGATAGCCGTTTTTTTTCAATACAATGACTATGAAACAACATTCTAAAACTCATGTCAATAAAGTGCTTTTCAAAAAAGTTGTCAACGAATTTAACCTTATTTTTAAAAAAGTTAACAATATATTTTGTCATAAAACGGTAGATGCTGAAGAAATATATTTCTCCAGCATCACGCAAAAAAGAACAGATATGAAACTATAATCTGCTCTAAAAAACGATTACATTTATCAAATTTACCTTATTAAATATATTATA
Organism: Bacillus sp. JAS24-2; assembly: GCF_008274905.1. Lineage (NCBI taxonomy): Bacteria > Bacillati > Bacillota > Bacilli > Caryophanales > Bacillaceae > Bacillus > Bacillus sp. JAS24-2. The sequence continues at coordinate 1,291,063 of NZ_CP031068.1, read as the reverse complement.
CATATACTTTCGTTTTTCGTTACATACTAAAAGATAACTATTATAGAAAAAGATTATTATTATGGAACTTCAATTTATTTATGAAAAGTTTATTCAGAGTACTCAATGCGCAAAATATCTTTTACAAATATATGATGTGGATTTTCATCTTTATCAAGCATTGTACATACAGGAGCCTCTTCATCAAAGTATACAATCAGTCCTTCTACGTACTGATATGTATGTTGAACTTGTACAGTTACTTTAATTTCTATTGCTTCTTCATATGCTCTTTTTATTTTCTGAAGCATTTTTGCTGAACATTTTCGTTTCTCTGGATACATAACCATTCCCATAAATCGATTGCCGGCTCTATCTTTCCACATATAATCCCAATGTGGTAAAATGCCTTGTTTAAAATCGCCCATAATTCCCCTCTCCTTTATCTTTTATTTATCCCGCATGAAACGTCTGTTTGGTGAAGGCTACTAATCAGTGAGAGATGCCCTGCTGATCAAAATTCTCCTTTATGAACGTGGCGTTTCTGAATATGTATAAATCACTTGCCCGCCTCGCTGTGCGTTACCAATGAAATGCTTAAAGTCTTCTCTATTTACAACAACTTCTCTGAACGTATAAAATACATCTTTCGTAACAACATACTCCTTTATTTCACCATTTTTTAGCTGATCTAAAATTGTATTTGCTAATTCTTTATCCATGTATTTCACCTCTCTGCAATATTTTATTTTATCTTATATTCTATAGGTCAACAACTGTAAATTTATCCCGCTATTTGCAGGTAGTCCGATTGGTGTTGACTACTAATCAGTCGTAGAATGAACAAAAAATCTTACTGATTAACGTTTCACTTTATCTCGTTGTTATGCCATGATTTTATTTTCGTTATTTCGCAAACAATATTGTTTTACTATATGTCCACTAAATATCATATACTAACATAGCTACTTCTCTATATCAAACATTTCGGCATTCAATTATGCAAAGTTCCATACCACTATGCTACAATATACAAATAGAACTAGGAGGGATACTATGATTCGGAAAGCAAAAAAGACAGATGCAATAGCAATAGCTCCTTTATTGTATAATGCTCTGCATGAAATTGCTGAAAAAATCACAGGTAGCACAGTTGAAGCAGAAGTATTACTAGGACTTGAGACATGGTTCTCAAAAGAAAATAACCGTCTGAGCTACGAAAACTGTTTTGTCTATGAACAAGACGAGAGTGCAGTTGGAATTATTGTCGCTTATCACGGTAGTGAAGCAACACAGCTTGACGCACCAATTGTACATCACTTAAGAGCATTACATAAAGATGAATCAATTACGTTAGAAAAAGAAGCTGAGCTTGATGAGTATTACATTGATACATTATCAGTTTCAAGTGCACACGGCGGAAAAGGTATAGGTTCTAAATTAATTGAAGCTGCCGAAATCTATGCAACTGAAAAAGGGCATAAAAAAATCGCTTTACTTGTTAATTTAGAAAACAAACGCGCCTATTCACTATACGAAAAGTTAGGTTATAAAAAAGATGAAATTGTTATGCTAGTAGGGGAACCTTATGCTCATCTCGTAAAACCATTAAACGTCAAAATTTCTATATCTTAAAAAGAAAGCACACGATTTATATAAATCGTGTGCTTTTATGTTAAATTTGTATTTAATATATTTCCATCCATCGCCTCGTGAAACGTATATGTTGTACATCCCCATGGCTCTCTGTGCAAAATAGGAGAACCAGACCATCCCATCGCTCTCAGTTCGGCACCAATCATTACATTCACATAATTATGACCTACAAGAGCTATACTTCCATGTACGAGAGCATAACGATGTAACAGGTAAGCCGCTTGCCTTACCCTCTCTCTTACTTCCTTATAAGACTCAACATCTTTATGGTAGCCAAGTATCCATAATGTTCGTCCAATGAACATCCATACCTTAATTGTGCATTTCAACCACTTCGGAGCAAAAAAGCATGAAGGAACTTCAGCTTCTCTAAAAAGAGAATTTTGCATAAAAGATAAAGAATCCGTCAATTCAGCTGCTGATTGTACAGCACGCCTTTGATCACTTGTTAAGACAAATTTCGCTGCTTCAATTGCCTCTATTGTTTCTATCGGCATTTTAGCTTTTTGTATCATTGACTCGGAATCATACTGTTTCATCCATTCGTGAAATGAATTAATTGTCATCGGTTCTCTTATACGACTTAAACAACCATGACGAATAAAAGAAATCTTCATTCTTTTCACTCTCCATTCATCACTTATGAACTCTATTATGCACTAGTTCTAAACATCATACCACGCAAGAAAATAAAGTTATATACCTTTACATCTCCCCACCACTATCATGTGTTATCGAAGCATGGATACCATCCATCCCATCAAAATATGTACTCGTATCATATTGACGAATCTTTTTTAAATGCATATAAGAAAATAAAAATAAAATTAAAGCTATAACACTCCCCACAAATTCAAACATCATTTTACCGCCTCTAATTTCTCCCACTTCAGCAGGTTATTCTACTTTTTCATTATACCTCGATATAAAGATTCTCGCATTTTTGCTATTTTTTCTAAAAAACATGGATTTTCTACATATTTTCTTACAAAAAGTGAATATTTTTCGAATTTTTACTTTGGAAACATTTACAAAGTAGGAAATATGGTTCAAAATAGGAGGAAATAAAAAAACCCAAATTTATTCTTTTTTTGGGAAAACTGTAACAAGGAGAGTTGCTTATGCAGATCGCAGAAACTGGAGATATCATCGAATTTAAAGGTGGAATGCAAGGCCGTGTTCAAAAAGTAAATCAAAACTCTGTTATTGTTGATATAACAATTATGAAGAATTTTAGAGAACTAGATATGGAACCTCTTACAGTTGTAAGTCATAAAAACTATACTGTCATTAATCAAAATGCATAATATAATAGAAAGAAAGGGCCTGTATACTATACAGGCCCTTTCTTTCTATTAACGATTATCAATTGTTTCCGGATATAGATCGTGGTTCATCATGCGGTAGTCAGCCATTTGTTCATACTTCGTACCTGGGCGCCCGTAGTTGCAGTATGGATCAATTGAAATGCCACCACGTGGTGTGAATTTCCCCCATACCTCAATATAACGCGGATCCATTAATTTAATTAAATCGTTCATAATAACGTTCATGCAATCTTCGTGGAAATCACCATGATTGCGGAAACTAAATAAATACAACTTTAAAGATTTACTCTCTACCATTTTTTGCTCTGGAATATAGCTAATATAAATTGTTGCAAAATCTGGTTGTCCTGTTTTCGGGCATAAACTTGTAAATTCAGGACAATTGAATTTTACAAAATAATCACGGTTTGGATGATTATTATCAAATACCTCTAATATTTCTGGGCTATATTCAAATAAATATTTTGTATTTTGATTCCCTAGTAATGTTACATCTTTTAAATCTTCATCTAATCTTCCTGTCATTTTAAACATCCCTTCTCGTTATACGCCGCGCTTATTTCCCCATACTAACGCATGAAGCTGAGGCAATACTTTTGCATCATTCATCTCTTTACAATTTACAGCTTTATCAATCAGCCATTCATACTTATCTAATAAATTTTTTATAAGCATCGCATCATCCACTGTTTTTGTATCATCGTTTCCTACTTGTAAGAAAAATGGTACCTTTGGATAACGTTCGTGCATCTTAACTGCATATTCAAAATCATGATCATCGAATACTACTACTTTTAAACTAATATCTTTTCCTGCTAGTTTCTGAATAATAGCATCTAACTTATGAAAATCTGTTTTCATCGTTGAACTTGGTGGTTTTGGAGAAATTGTTACCTCATCAATTTGAAGTAACCAATCTTGCCATTTACTCCCTTGCGTTTCAATTGCCGTTCGCATTCCATTTTCTTTTAATATAGAAAGAAGAAACTCAATATTTTTCAGCAATGCCGGATTTCCACCTGAAATCGTAACATGAGAAAAATTTTCTCCTCCAATTGCAACAAGCTCATCCCAAATATCTTCTGGTGTCATCTGTCTAATTTGATCTTTAGCTGATCCATCCCACGTAAAAGCAGAATCACACCAAGCACAGCTATAATCACAACCAGCTGTACGAATAAACATTGTTTTTTGCCCTACAACCATTCCTTCACCTTGAATAGTCGGACCGAATATTTCTAAGACAGGGATTTTACTCATCAAGCATCCACTCCCGTCTTACTTCCGCATAACTAGTCGGCGTCTCAAATAGACGAACAAATTCAACGCGAGCTCCTTTATATTCGTTCACTCGATTCTCTTTTGTTAGTGCTTCTGCCATCTTTTCATAAATCCAAACGACCATATTTTCAGCAGTCGTATTCATTGCAGGTAACGTTTCGTTTAAATAACGATGATCTAGATAAATTTCGATTTCATTTTTCCAAATTTCTTTTATATCTCCAAAGTCAATTGCAAGACCTATTTCATTTACATATCCACTAATTCCAAATACAACTTTATATGTGTGACCGTGTAAGTTTTTACATTTCCCTTCATAACAGTGTAAATGGTGTGCTGCATCAAATGTAAATTCCTTGCTGACCATTACTCTTTTATTATGGTATTTGAGTTGTTTACGCTGAATATCCTTGTCCATTTTTTGCAAATTCTCTACGATGCGAAATCCAAAAAAGTTATCCATTAGTTATTCGCTCCTTCGCGTTCTTGTAGGTACGTATCTAATCCTGCTTTACGAAGTTGACATGCTGGACATTCACCGCAACCATCACCAATGATTCCGTTATAACATGTTAATGTTTTTTCTCGAACAAACTCAAATGCTCCAAGTTCATCTGATAATTTCCATGTTTCAGCCTTATCAATCCACATAAGTGGCGTGTGAATGACAAACGGGTAATCCATAGATAAATTTAAAGTAACATTTAACGATTTCACAAACACGTCACGGCAGTCTGGATAACCACTGAAATCAGTTTCACATACACCCGTTACAATATGACGTGCTCCAACTTGTTTTGCTAATACAGCAGCAAATGATAAGAAGAGTAAATTTCGTCCATCTACAAATGTCGATGGCAATTCACCTTCTTCATGTGTAATCTCCATATCCGTTCTCGTTAACGCATTTGGAGCAAGTTGATTTAATAGACTCATATCTAGTACCGTATGCTTTATTCCTAGTTCTTTTGCAATTTCCGCTGCACAATCAATTTCTAGCTTATGACGTTGATTGTAATTAAACGTTACAGCTTCTACCTCTGCAAACTGCTCTATTGCCCAAAATAAACATGTCGTACTATCTTGTCCTCCACTAAAAACAACAACTGCTTTTTCTTTTTTCATTTCACTCATTCTCCTTCTCTACTATAAATAAGAAGAAAGAACGTTCTTGAACTGTCACAATAAAAAAACAAAACAATACCTAAGGATATTGTTGTTTCCATAGTTTTTTATAGAGGGAGTTCGCGAACCTCTCCCGCGCGATGCACGGAATTTCTTCTTTCATTGACACAGCTTATTGTAACATATTGTATACTAGCGTAAAAATTTCTGATTTTTCCGCTATTTATTATTTCATTTCTTTCATTTTATAGTATGATTAATTTAATCTAAGAAGAGAGGAGGCATCCCACTGAAATCCTTTATTATTTATCTCTTTTTAAATATATTATTCATCCTGATTACAATGCTCGTATATCATTTATTTTGGAATCAAAAAGGGAAACGCTCTCCTAAATTAAATTCAGCTATATTCATTGTACTCTGTTGCCTTGCTACCGTACTCTGTATTACATTTGCAGCAAAAACAAATAATGGTTTTCAATTTGATATGCGCCATATTGTATTAATTGTCGGTACATTAACGGGAGGGCCTATTGCTGGTGGTTCTATCTTAGTTGTATTAAACATATATCGCTTATTATTAGGTGGGGTAGGTGTTTTCCCATCTCTTATCGGTTCTGTTCTTCTATTTATTGTTCTATTATTAACATATAAATTTTTCAATCGAACTTCTAATCGTATAAAAATAACACTTGCTATTATCTACAGTCTCACATACGGATTTAGTTGGATACCCTTCTTCCTTTCAAAGGTTACAAATAAGACTGATTATATACCGCATATTATTGTGTATGAATTATGTTCAATGCTTGGTACGATTCTAATTCTATATTTACTACACATATTACAAACTCAAGTTCGTCTCCAAAACGAACTTATAAATGCTGAAAAGTTTCATTTAATTGGTGAAATGGCAGCGTCTATCTCTCATGAAATTCGCAATCCATTAACTTCAACGAAAGGTTTTTTACAACTGTTACAATCAGATACATGCACTGAGCAGGAACGAAAATTATATATCGACATTGCCATTAATGGCATCGAACAAGCAAATCATGTTCTTACAGATTATTTAACCTTTGCTAAACCAAGCATTGAAAAAGAACAAACATTACAGTTAGAAGAAGAATTACTACATGCATTGTCGTTAATTACACCGCTTGCTAATTTAACAAATGTACGTACTCATTATATAAAGCAAAGCACTTCTTTTTTTATCGTTGGAGAAAAGCAAAAACTAAATCAATGTTTATTAAATATTTTAAAAAATTGCATTGAGGCTATGCCAAAAGGCGGTGATCTTTATTTCACATTAGTTCCTGATCATAAGCATATTCAGTTATATATAAAAGATACAGGAGTCGGTATGGATTCAGAACAAGTAAAACGTCTTGGCTCTCCTTTTTATTCAACGAAAGAAAAAGGTACTGGACTTGGAATGATGGTCGTATTCAGTGTTGTTCAAGCTATGAATGGAAAAATTGATATTATAAGTGAAAAAGGAATCGGTACAACCTTTTTATTAACTTTTCCACTCATACAAAAAACGTGATGAAATACTCATCACGTTTTTTCTGTTCCTTCAACTAATTCAGCAAAAGCTTTCACTTTTCCGTGCGGTTGTTGATTTTCTTTACGTGCTTTCCAGGCGCGCTCTTCTTCTCGCTTCTTCTTAGACATGTTTTTTCAACTCCTTCTTTTCTTTCTCCATGTAGTATTCCAAAATAAGAAAGAAAACTATGCACGTATCAAAAAAGAAGTGGTTTCCCACTTCTTCCACTTTAGCGTTGCAAAATTGCATGTTTCGCCTCTTTTAACTGCGTAAGATGTCTTTGTTCATGCAAATCAAGAAATTGAACCCATTGATACAAATTCAGATCATTAAAAACAGGATGCTTTAATCCATTTTCAAATAGATCTTTTTCATCTATAACACTATGAAGCGCGTGTAATAGTTCTTGGCGTGAATGTTCTAGCAATTGAATTCCTTGCTGTTTTTTCATTAAAGTTTCTGTTGGTTGCATTTGCTGAGGAGCTTCTCGTTTATGTGTGCGATCAAGCGTAAGTTGGAGGTCTTTAAATGGAGTCATGTTTCTTTCCTTTTTTTGTAAAGCATATACAAGGGCAGACGTGACAGATTGTTCAACTAAATGCAAGTGGTGTAAAATTTGAATAATGCTCCATTTATCACGGCGTGGCTTTACATTCACTTCTGTGTCATTTAACATTTCAATTTCTGATAATAGCGTGCTTCGAGTAGACTGTAATGAGTTTACTAAACTTTCTAAACTTACATCCATATTAGATTGAAGCATACTTGTTCCCCCCTTTTGTTTGTGAAAAGAGGTGCTCCTTATTAGAAACACCTCTTTAGTATTCTGAATTTTCTTTTATTATCTCATCATTTTCCCATTATGTCGATGTTAAACATGTGAAAAAAAGCGCATGTTTTTTACAATTTTGTGTCGTCAATCGCATGTAACCATGCTTCAATTTCTGTAATAACACTTTTCACACAGCCTTCAGCAAATGGTGATGTTAAATTTGCAACTTCTACTAATTCTAAGAACGATTTACTTCCACCTTGTTGGCACAGATTCACATAATCTTCCCAAGCCTCTTGTCTATTATCTCTTGCACGTTTCCAAAATTGTAGCGCACAAATTTGAGCAAGCGTGTAATCAATATAATAGAACGGTGAGCTATAAATATGCCCTTGACGTTGCCAAAAACCACCGCGCTCTAAATAATCATTATCCTCATAATCACGATGTGGTAAATATTTCTTCTCTATGTTACGCCATGCTGTCTTACGCTCTTCAGGTGATGCTTCAGGATTTTCATATACATAATGTTGATATTCATCAACAGATACACCATAAGGTAAAAACAGAAGTGCTGAACTTAAGTGAGAGAAGTAATATTTATCTGCATCTTCTTCAAAGAATAGCTTCATCCATGGCCATGTAAAGAATTCCATACTCATAGAGTGGATTTCACATGCCTCATATGTTGGCCAATTATATTCTGGAATTTCAAATTTACGACTTTCATATACTTGGAAAGCATGACCTGCTTCATGTGTTAATACATCAATGTCACCAGATGTTCCATTGAAGTTTGAGAAAATAAATGGCGCTTTATAATTCTCAATATATGTACAATATCCGCCACCAGCTTTTCCTTTTTTCGCAACTAAATCTAATAAATCATTATCTAGCATGAAATTGAAAAATTCATTTGTTTCAACCGATAACTCTTTATACATTGTCTTTCCATGATCAACAATCCAATCCGCATCTCCTTTTGGAGTTGGGTTACCTGTAGCAAACTCAAAGTTTTCGTCGTAATAAGCTAACTTCTCTACACCGATACGTGCTTGTTGTCGCTTTCTTAATTCCGTTGTAACGGGAACGATATAATCTAGCACTTGCTGACGGTAATTAGCCACCATCTCCGCATTATAATCTGTACGGTACATTCTTGCATATCCAAGTTCAACAAAGTTTTTGAAACCTAAAGATTTTGCGATTTTCGTTCTCACTTTAACAAGCTCATCATAAATACGATCTAGTTCTTCCTCATTTCCAGCTAAAAATCCGTAGTATGCTTCACTTGCTGCTTTACGTTCGCTTCTTTCTTTTCCTTGCATAAACGGAATCAGTTGCGATAACGTTCTTTCTTCTCCAGCAAAGTCAATTTTTGCAGATGCTAATAACTGTGTATATTGCGATGATAATTTATTTTCTAATTGTAAATCTTTCACGACTTCATCTGAATATGTTTTTAAATCACATTCTGCTAGAGCAAATAATTGTTTTCCATAATACGCCTCTAATTCTTCACGAAATGGAGAATTAATGAGTGCCTTATAATATTTTGTACCATATCCTTGTACAACTGGAGAGAATTCATCAAAGAAATCCTGCTCCTCCTTATAAAAAGTATCCGTCGTATCAACAGAATGGCGAATGTAACAAAGGTTTCCCATTGTACCAAAATCGTTGCGAATCTCATTAATTGAATGAATGACTTGTTTTTGTTCTTCTACAGTTTTTGCGTTATCAAACTTCTCTAAAGCAACAGTAAATTTCTCTTTTAACTCTTCAATATTTGGGCGTTTATATTCATAGTCTTTAAATGACATGAACGAGCCTCCTCTCCATTACATACCTTTATTATAATTCAATACGTATTCTCGAATCCCCTCTTAATTTTCAACAAATTTCGGCAGTGACTGCCATGAGTTCATTACAAATAAAAAAGCCTTGGATTTATTTATCCAAAGCTCCTTTGGAACATATTATTTTTCATACTTCCCAATTTTTTTTAATAAATCAAGTAATTCATCTTTTTCATCTTTCGTTAACATTTCAAAAGACTGATGTATAACTTTCTCATGCCCCGGAAAAATAGAAGCAATAAAGTTCTCGCCAGACTCAGTTAATTGCGCGTAAATAACACGTCTGTCATTCGGACATGGGATTCTCTTTACTAATCCCTTTTTCTCCAACTTATCTACAACATATGTAATGCTGCCACTAGCTATTAAAATGCGCTCACCAATTTGCTGGAGTGGTTGACCGCCTTTATGATATAGCAGTTCTAATACAGCAAATTCAGTTGGATTTAACCCGTTACTTTGTATAGATTTATTTGTAGTATCCATAACAGAACGATGTACACGAGATAATGCAATAAATACTTTTAAAGATTGAGAAATATCTTCTCGTTCATTATTTGATGTCATACAACTTTCAACCCTTCACTTAAATTCTCAGCAATAAAAAGAAAATACCACTTCATACTTCATGTGAATTCCGAATGAGCATTCACTCATCCATTTCCTCTCCCCTAATATATTAAAAATCATTCTTGAATAAAAACATGACAATTTTAACATAGTTTATATATAATGATAATAAAAAAAGAAGGAGTACCACATTTGAAAGTCAAATTCCAAAGCATAATTATATATATATTGCTTGTTATCCTACCGACAATAGGGATTGGTGCTACATTTTATTCGTATCATACATATAAAATGAAACAGGAAAACAAATTATCTGCTCATACAGTTCTCTTTTTATATAGAGATTATTTGGATCATCATCTTGGTGAAGCAATTTCTGCTTTAGACATGCTTGCAAAAGTTGTAGGCACCGAGACTGGTAATATAAATGGCATTAAACAAATTGTACATGATACAGATGGAAACGATGCACGCTTTTCTGGTCTATATTACGCTACACCAGAAGGAGTCATTACAATCGCATCTGAAGATGAATCAAAGCCTATAGATGTTTCAGACCGTAAATATATTCAAGACGCGCTCCAAACTAAAAAAACCACTGTATCATCAGTCATTACTGATCGCGTTCTTGGACATAAAGCTATTATGATTGCTGCCCCCATATTTAATAAACAGAAGGAGCTCTCAGGATTATTATTAGCTAGTTTACGCTTTGATTACATTTCCTCTTCTTTAAATGCCATTAAACCGCAATACCATTTTGAGGTAACTGATAAACATGATGTAGTTTTTCTAACCGATGATAATAACGACACAAGTGATACGCATTCTAATATGCTTACTACCCCACTCCAAAGATTAAATTGGAAGGTCTCTGTTTCTCCATTACCCATTCATCAAAAAACCTTATACCAGTGGGTTGCAATAGAGTGTATAGCTACTTTATTTTTAATGTCTATTTTATTTTTGCTTGCTCAATATATGTTGTTAAAACGTCAAACAAAACTTGAAAGACAACAAAATGAACTACAGAAAATTGAATTAGTTGGAACTTTTGCAGCGAGTACAGCACACGAAATCCGTAATCCTCTTACTGGAATTAAAGGACTCGTCGCTCTATTAAAAGAGAAATATAAAGATGAACAAGATCAGTTCTACTTTTCCGTAATTGAACAAGAAATAGAGCGAATCAATGAAATTGTAAGTGAATTTCTTATTCTAGGAAAGCCAACCGCCATCATCGAACAAACATATGATGTAAGAACAATTCTAAATGAGGTAGCATTAATTATTCAATCTGAGGCGAATTTACATAACATTGTATTCCATTTACATTTGCCAGACCATCCTGTTCATATCCGTTGTTCGAAAGACCATATGAAACAAGTGGTTTTAAACATTACCAAAAATGCAATTGAGGCCATGACTTCTAATGATACACTAACCATTGTAGTAAAAAACAATGAAACACACGCACAACTGCATATTACAGATACTGGAAAAGAGATTCCGCAACATATTCAAAAACACCTCTTTCATCCGTTCTTTACTAATAAAGATACTGGAACAGGTCTTGGACTTGTCATATGTAAACGAATTGTAGAGATGTATAATGGGCATATTTTTATCGACAGTACAGAAAATGAAGGAACGACAGTTCATATCGAAATTCCGTTACACATAGTATAATTATCCTTATCCTATAAGGGTAATTATACTTATTTCATAAAACCAGCCACAAGCATTCGCCAAAAATTATTTGATTTTCCTTCATACCCGATTTGGAAAATAGGTATTTTTATAATTGAAAACCATTTCGGTGTTTGTTTTTCTTTATAACATTGATATTGTAAAATAAGCTTGTCCAATTCTTGACTAACTTGAATTGTCTCCCTACTATTTAGCCCACTTGTTAATCCTAGTTGAATCATTTCTTCACGTTTCATATGAATATCACGTGAAAGCTTTTCTAATGTGTACTTCCTTTTTACAGTAAACATCCATATCCCCCTTATTATACTTCCATGCTCTTAACTTCACTTCTCCATTGACTTTTTTTAACTACTTAATCATATGCAAATTTGAAGAATCAGAAAATTTAACATTTTCTCCCTGTAATTTACAAATCTTTACCCTCACTTTGAGAATTATTACAAATTATTCTATCTTTGTAAATACATTCGCAATAATAGACATTTTTTTCATCTTCTTTTTTTATAAATTCTACGTAAACCGGGGATTCTTAATTTTCCACCTACTTTTCTTCGACATTTTTTGTTTAATTTATATAAAAAAGCAAAACATAATGATGATTGATAAAGTGAAACTTTAATCAGTGTTTTTTTGTTCAGCCCCCACTGATAATTAGCATTCACCAATCGGGTAGGCAGTGAATCTCCCACCTATCCAGCCCAATGTTGAGGTGGGAGTCTTACTACCCACAAATAGCAGGATAACAATAGAAAGGAAATATTTATATGCGAAAATATACGATTGCATTATTCATCATTGTTTTGTTTTTACCGTCTTTCTTATTTCCTATTCAAGCAAATGCTCATACGAATAAAGTTGCTATTGTCATTGATGATTTCGGTAATAATATGAAGGGGACTAATCAAATGTTATCACTTCCCATTCCACTCACTGTTGCTGTTATGCCTTTTCTTCCTTCCACAAAAGAAGACGCAATAGCTGCCCATAAGAAAGGCCATGAAGTTATTATACATATGCCAATGGAACCTATAAAAGGTAAAAAAGAATGGCTTGGGCCGAAAGCAATTACAACTGATTTAAGCGATGAAGAAATAAACAACCGACTTGAACAAGCCATTCAAGAAGTACCGCATGCAATTGGAATGAACAATCATATGGGGTCAAAAGTAACAGCGGATGAAAGAATTGTTCGCCTTATACTTGCTGCTTGTAAAAAACACGGTTTATTTTACTTAGATAGTAAAACGAATCCTAATAGTGTCGTCCCAAAAATCGGAAAAGAATTAGGAGTTCCTATTATTGAAAACCAACTATTTTTTGATGATGTGTATACAGCAGGACATATTTCAAAACAAGCCCAATTACTCATCAAAAAAATTCAAGAAAAACCTATTATGGTAGCTATCGGGCATGTGGGCCCCCCAGGTGAAATTACATCACGCGTTATTGAAACTTCTATCCCTAAAATTCGTGAGCATGCAGACTTTATTTTCTTATCTGATCTAGCATTATCCCCGCCTCCTGTTTCAAAATAAAGTTCATTACTCACATATAATCAGCCCTCACCAATTGGGCTTTTACAGGTAACACCCGCCCACCTAACTTCTTTGCTTTCACCAAATTTTGAGGCGTGGATTTTACTACCCACAAATAGTGGGACAAAAAAGTACCTATCTATATATAACAGATAGGTACTTTTCTTTTTAACTTAAATATAATCTACGTGACTCACTCTGAATCCTTTTTTCTCTATTTTTCCGATTAATTGCTTTAATTTTGTTTCATCTAACTCATCTGATATATTTACAATAACGCGGCGGATATATTGATCACCGTTATCTAGCGTAAATAGGCCACCGATATTATATGCTTTTAACAATGTCCCAAGCTCTTTAATCGTTCCCTTACAATCTTGTGTTGCAATTGTTAATATATAACCACCTGTTCGCATACCAAATGAATCTTCAATAACATCAAATATATTCGAATGCGTTAACATACCGACAAATTCATTATAATCATTTAGCACGGCTAAAAACGGAAGCCGACGAATTACATAAAAGGCTCTGAAGAAGGAATCCTTTTCAAAAATAAATGCATTGGAATCGTCGAGCATATCCCCTGCACTTACATGCTCTAATCCGCTATTGCATTTTTTTTCTAATAAATCTACTTTATAAATAATCCCCGTGAATTTCTTCTCATCTTCTGCTAATACCGGGATGGCTCGAAATCCCGTTTCGTTCATCATTTGCAGTGCCTCTTCACCAGAATCATTTATTTTGCAAAATGTTACTTGCTGCTTTGGCAGAAAATGATATTTAACTCGCAAAATATGTTCCTCCTTACATGTCAACATGTAATCTATATATAATAAGGAGACCTATATTTTATGAGTGAAATTATTTTTAAAACGCTTTCATTTATTTATTAACTTGTAGCTATATCACATCCATTTTTATATAACAGAGCTCCTTGCCCCCTTAATCATTAATAACTTTACATGATAGTTCATTAAATATTCTATACCCTCTAGCCATTTTTTCGCCTCTTCTGGCGTTTTTCCCCACACAATCATGCCGTAATTATGAACAAGAACTACTCCTCCACCTTCAATGAAATTCGGAACATTCCTTTCTAATAAATCAGCGAATTTTTTTTCATCTTCTACAATTGGAATTGTCATTTCTGTTATACCTTCTTTTCCGAAAACACGCTCCACACTGCGTTTATCGAACGTTACTTCTCCTTCTTCCCCATATAACTCTGATATTAAATGACTATCTACAGTCTGCACTTGTAAAATACATCCTGCACTACTTTTTTTATAAATATCCGCATGCATAAATGACTCTGCAGCTGGTTTTTCTTCATTTTCAAATACTGACTCGCACATGCAATTTACGACAATAAAATCTTCTTCCGAAAATAGCCCTTTATCTCTTCCTTCAACATTTACTAAGAATGTTAACGGCTCTTTTGACGTACATAGCGATAAGCTAATTTTGGTACCATAAAACCAATCACGAAGTGCCAATTCAGATTTCACATCTTTTAATTCATTCCATTTCTTCAGAAAAAATAACATTTCGTCACCCCCGGCATAATATTCATATAAGGTTCGAATCCTTTCTATGTAAAAGGAATATTTTTTGATTATTCTAAAAATTAATTGAATTATCACATGAGAACGCTTTTTTGTCAATATAGTTTCGTGGTTCTTCTTTAAAATAGGCTATTCATATGTCTATACTCCTATCTATTTCCTATTTCATTTTGTACATAAAAATACGCTACTCTTTAATTAAAGAATAGCGTATTTTCCTCATTTTTTATTCCGCATTAACGGGCAGCCCGATTAGTGAGGGCTAATAATCAGTGGGGAATGAACAAAACCCCCACTGATTAAAGTTTCACTTTATTTCTTTATTGCATTATATAAAAACTGTGCATATTGTTCACGTGTTACGAAATTATCTCCTAAAAAATTCCCTTCCCCATCGCCTTTTGATATTTTATTATCCACTAAAGCTTTCACATATCCTTTCGCCCAATGGTCATTTGGTATATCTTTAAAATTCTCTGCACTATTTTCATTTTCTTTTAACTGAAATACTCTTTGTAATACTACTGACATTTCATATCGAGTTAATACTCCATCTGGACGGAACATACCATTTCCATAGCCTGTCATAATTCCAGCTTGAACCACTGCATCAATAGCCGTTTCATACATATTTCCTTTCGTATCTGTAAATGCCGTTTTTGGTACTAGATTATTTTCTAATTTTAAATACCTTTGTATTAGAAGAGCTACTTGTCCACGAGTAATGTTATCACCAAATCCAAATTCACCATTTCCATAGCCTATAAATAATTTTTCTTTCGCTAAGTAATTAATTGCTTCTTCTGACCAATGTCCCTTTGGTACATCTTTAAATTCTACCACTTCTGTTTTCTCATCTTCTTTAGACGTATTACCGTCTTTACTTTCTACTACATTTTGAATAATAGACCCTGTAAAGAAAATTCCTGTATCCGCGAATGGATCTTTCACACCAAATTCATATATTTTCTCACCTGGTGTACTCCATTTCACTACACCATTACTATACGTACCGTTATCGCTCTTCAGACGGATTTTCGTAGAAACCTCACCATCTTTTTCATATATAGGTACTTTTACTTCTTTATTTACTTCTGTTTCCTCTAAAAATACTTTTTGATTTTGGACATTAATATAAGCCGTCTTACTTAGTTCTATAACTGGTCGGACATCATGGATTTCATTTGCAACAAAACTTAGAAATACTAATTTTTTCAAATTACTAACTGGTGATAAGTCTGAAATATAATTCGCTTCTAAATCAAGCTTTTGTAAGTTTACTAAACTTGATAATGGCGTAATATCCTTTAACTCATTGTTAGGTAAGTGTAATTGTTTTAACTGTGTCATCTTACTTAGAGGAGTAACATCTTTTATTTCATTTTTCCCGATCCACAATTCTTCTAATTGCTTCATTTGCTCAATGCCGGATAAATCTTTAACTTTATTACGTGTTAATACTAAGTCTGTTAAAGGTAATGAATATAACGCTTTAATATCTTCAATTTGATTACCTGCTAAAGTTAAGTATGTTACATTTTTCAAAGCGCTTAATGGAGCAACGTTCGTAATTTTATTATTTGCTAAATTCAAGTAATCTAGTTGTTCCATTTTCGCTAATGCTGTTACATCTTCTATTTGGTTGCCTGATAGAAATAAACTTTTTACATTTTTCATTTCAGTTAGTGGTGCAACGTTTGTAATTTTATTATTACTTAAATCAAGAGATTCTAAATTATCCATCTTAACAAGTGGCGTTACATCTGAAAATTCATTACCACGCAAAGCTAAATGACTTAATTGCTTTAAGTTCGCAAAGAACGACGGATCTTTTATCTTCGCATTCGCAACTGTTAAAGATTTTAAATTTGGCATATATTTTAATGCACTATAATCAAGTATCTCATTCGTATTTAAAAACAAATCCTTTACTTGTAATAACTCTTCTTTCGTAATTGGTGTATTTAAATCTTTTCTATTAAATACTTTTTTATTCACAAGTTCTCTTAATTTGTTATCTGTTATCATATTTTGATTATCAACTGGATTATCCGTTTCCGTATTGCCTGAATTAGAGTTATCATCTGGTTTCTCTGTTTCTTTGTTACCTACAGTTGGATCTTTAATTTCAAATTGAACTTGATATTTGTGATCATATCCAATAGCTGGAATAAGTATATGCATTTGCATATTGTGCTTCTTCTCAAACTCACCAATTTCAAATTGAACTACTTTCGTTCCATTCTTCCTCTTATCTTCTGACAAAACCTTCACATCATGAAATACACCAGGCTGGTTTCTATCTTCTATTCTAAGATATTGAAAATAATCACTATCTTGCATTGTTACAGTGACAATTTTTTTGCCAGCTGCAATCGTTACTTTAGGATCTTTTATATATTGAGAAACCATAGATGGCTCATCTTTTTGGTCCTTATATATTTTAATCTCAGTATCATACGTGCGATCACTCGCTGCTGCTACCGATTGATTTGCTTCAACTTTTAATGCCGCTAATGCTGGAGTAGAGTACGTAGCAAATGGAATTGCTAATGTTGTCGCTACTACTAGCGCCTTCATGTAATTTTTTTTCAAAATAATATCCCCTATCATATATAATCTTTACAATTGATAAGTATTATCAATTATCCACAAATAAATGATAATGAATATCATTATCATTGTCAATGAGAATATTACATTAAATTTATATTTTTAAAGATAAAAAATAAAAAAGCCCTTTATTCAAAGGGCTTTTTTACCTATCGTATGAAGAATTTCACTTTTTTCCTTCTCATTGATGACACCGATTTTTTGCAAAATATTCGCGTACAATACAAGTTTATTATATATTCGTTCTGACATGTTCTCCCTTCTTTCCTTCGACCAACTTTTTTTGTATTGGTAAATTATATGAAAGAGGTGAGAAAATGTGTCCACTTTTTGCATAACTGCAAATCTTTTATTTTACGATTTACAGATAATAAAACTCCCTCCTAAAAATTAGGCGGGAGTTTATGTGCTTTCACTGTATTTAACAAACTGTCCACTGAATATTATGCTTCTTAAGTTCTTCTTCAAAGCTATATGGCATTTTTTTATCACAAATTACGTGTTGAATACGCGAAATTGCTGCTATACGATAATTCCCTTTCACGCCTACCTTCGTATGATCACATAAAATATATGTTTTCTCAGCTAATTTCATCATCGCCTCTGACAATTTCGCTTTCTCTAATTCAAAGCTGGAAACTCCAAAACTAGGTAATAACCCATCAATCGAAACGAACGCTTTATGAAAATGAAATTGCTGTATGACTTGCTGAGAAATAGACCCTGATACACGCGAATGCTTTGGAGATACTTTTCCACCTATAAACAAAACTTCACCGTGAAACATCTTTTTATTAATAGAAGAAATTAATTGTGTTGCGACTGGAAATGAACTTGTTACAATCGTTAAGTTTTTACGATGAACAAGGTATGGAACCATTTGAAGCGGTGTACTTCCATCATCAATTGCAATGACATCACCGTCTTCTACAAATGTCGCTGCTTTATAACCAATTCTTTTCTTCTCTTCTATATGTAGCATTTCTCTTTCTAACATTGGTGCCTCTACTCCAGCGCCTGGAAGTTGAACAGCTCCACCATACACTTTTTTCAGCTTCTTTTCACGATCTAATTCTTCTAAATATCGACGAATCGTTTCTGTTGATACAGCAAATTCTCTCGCTAATTCTGAAACCTTTACTTTCCCTTTAAATTCTACCTTTTCAAGAATGGTTCGCTTTCTTTCTTCTCCTACTACAGACATAGCTTCACCTCATTTATATCTCCCTTATAAACGTCCTTACTTATACAAAGCTATAATTTTCTTTATAAGTAGAAACTTCTTCATGAATATGAATACCGCGCTTTGCTAGCTCATCAAAAATCAATTGTGGATTTTCAAAGGCTTCTTCAGGCGTAACAACACCCACCCTATTTACATTTCCATTTGCAATTAACTCTGCAGCAATCCCAAATGGAATACCGACGTTTCTCGTATACGCTCTTAATTTTTCCCATCCTACAACAGAACCATCAGATAACGGATGTGTATGATATAACACATGTCTTTGCTTCTCATTATTTTTCATACCTATTACTTCTACATGAAGTGCATAACCATAAAGCTCTGTTTCTTGCCCTTCTTTCGATTGCAATAAATACTGTGAAATACAATCCATAATGCCTATTTCTTTCCCGTTTATTTCAATCTGATCATTACGCAATATGCCGTAATCATATAAAGCACGTACAAGTTGCATATTTTGCTGTGGCCAAGTTCCTCTCGTCTCTATCAGTTTGACACCTTTATTTTCTAATGCCTTTGCTAGCGTAATCGTTTCAGAATGCGGAATGATATACTGCGTTGCCTTACCATAAGGCTCTGGCAATTCTATTTCTCTCGGACGCGCAAACGAAGGTACTTGCTTAAATTCACCATCTTCATACACTGTACGCGATGGTAAATATGGATCATATTCATATGTCGTTGTCTCTGTAATTGATGCAGAAAAAGCAATCGGACGATACGAACCGTGACTTACACGGACAGACTCTACAGTATCCAATTGATTTGCTGCATGCATTGCCATCATTTGCGTTACACCCGGCGTCATGCCAAATCCAGGTAAACATATCTTTTCATTTTCAACAAATATAGCATGCGATTCATTTTCTTCACCAAATCCATTTAAGTTCACACTGTGACATCCTGCTTCTGCAATACAGCGGGTCGACAATCTGTTTAACTTTATCGTCGTACCGTCCATTACAATGTCATAACCAATCATTTTTGCAACCGTATCCTCGTGATCCGTTACATCTACTTTTACAAAATCAACACGAGGGTCGTTGAGCCATTCTACTACTTTACGGCCCTCTACCTCGTTAAAATCAGCTACTGTAATTGTCTCAAAAGATGAAAATTGAACTAAATCCAAAATAGCTTCGCGACAAATTTTACCTGCTCCACCTAAGCAAAACACTTTCACCCAATAACAGCTCCTTTAGCAATACTATCAACTAAGCGATTAATATCTTGTTCATGTACATCACCGATATTTCCAATGCGGAACGTATCTACTTTCGAAATTTTCCCAGGGTAAATAACAAATCCATAACGCTTTAATTCGTTATATAACTGTTGAAACTCGAATCCCTCTTTTGGATAAATGAAAGATGTAATAATAGGAGATTGGTATTCCTCATCTACTAGTGGCTTAAATCCGATTTCTCCCATTCTATTTACTAGTAGTTTTTGATTGTTGTAATATCGATTGTAACGCGCTCTTACTCCTCCCTCTTTTTCTAGTTCAAGTAGTGCTTGATAAAAAGCATGTACAACATGTGTAGGTGAAGTAAAACGCCATTTCCCATTTTGTTTTTCCATCGTTTCCCATTGATCATATAAATCAAGAGATAAAGAGCGTCCTTGCCCTTTACACTTCAATAATTCATCACGTTTTGCGATTACAAATCCGAATCCAGGAACCCCTTGAATACACTTATTCGCACTACTAATTAAAAAATCAATTTGTAAATCAGCAATGTCTATTTCAATCCCGCCGAAACTACTCATCGCATCAACAATTGTAACCTTTCCATACTGTTTTCCTAATTTACATACATCTACAATTGGATTTATAATGCCTGTCGTCGTTTCGCAATGAACAACTGCAATATGCGTAATCTCTTTATCTTCTTGCAATAACTTCTCTACTTCTACAATATTAGTAGGTTCCCACTCTTCTGTTTGACTGACCACTACATCAATCTGTAACATCTCTGCCATTTGCACAATGCGCTTACCGTACGCACCATTTGTACAAACGAGAATCTTCCCATTTGCCGGAATAACAGAACCAATTACTGCTTCAACTGAAAACGTACCGCTTCCTTGCATTAACACTGTTGTATATTTCTCTTCTTCCTTCGTCGCTAACGATACAAGTTTAGCTCTTACTTCTTGCACCATCGTATTATATTCATCATCCCACGTACACCAATCGTATAGCATAACTTCTTTTACTGATTTTGTTGTCGTTAATGGTCCTGGTGTTAATAATAAGTAGTGATTTTCAGTCATGATCCTATTCCCCTTTTATGAAATAATAAGTTCTTGTTTCTCGATATGTTCCATTACGCTTTCGAGTTCCTGCATCGTTTCTATCGTAAAGTGCGCCCCATTTTCAACGAAACGATTGCGAACTACTTCTATTTTTTCACGAAGTTCTACCGAATCCATATTCTCCACTTCTTCTTCCGTTAAACCGAGCTCGCTACTGCCAAGAATTACACCAACTGTCCACATTCCAGCATTTCTACCTTCTTTCATATCTGATACTGTGTCCCCAACTTTTATCATATGGTTCATCGGATACACACCAAGTTCCATTGCATTTTTATAGCACATCCATGGATATGGACGGCCTGCTGGAACATCATCTGGCGTAACAAGAAAATCAGGTTTATATCCTTGTAACGCTGCTTCCTTTGCTACAATATCCATCATTTCTCTCGTATAACCAGTCGTTGAACCAATTTTAATTCCTCTTTCACGTAAAGAAGCAATCACTTCTTTTACTCCATTAATCGGCGAAGCATAGCGCGGTAAAATAGCGAAGAGAATCTCTTCAAATTCTTCATACATCTCCTGAATGTCTGCTTCTGTTGGTAATTGTCGGAAAACACGATTCCACTCACTCGCAATACGAGGCATCTCAGTAAGTGCCCTTACATGATCTATTTTTAATAACCCCATTGGCTTACGAGCTTCTTCTGCTGTAATTGCTACACCCCGTTTATGAAAAATCTCCATGAATACTTCTAGTGGTGCAAAACATCCATAATCAACTGTTGTCCCTGCCCAATCAAAAATAACTGCTTCAATTTTCATTCTGTCCATCACCTTTCTTACTTATCTTTTTTGCCATTGTGAAGTTCGGTTACGAAGTGCTTTCGTTCCCCATTCATATACAACTCTTACTACAATATTTGTAACAACAATAAGCACACTCATTGCAGCTGCTGGCGCCACATTTCCTGCATCATCCATATTTACGATTGATACGGCAGCTAGTTTAAAATCAGCTGCATATAGGAATACAACTGCCGATACAGTTACCATTGAATTTACGAAGTAGTACATTACCATTTCTAAAATTGCTGGTAAACACATTGGTACCGTTACTCTAAAGAATGTTTTATAAAACGGAATACCCATCGACTGCGAAACAAGCTCAAACTCTCGATCTAATTTCTTTAAAGCAGTCGTTGCCGTGACAAATGTTACAGAATAAAAATGAATGATATTTACTAGTACTAACACAGCGATTGTTCCGTATAAAGAATGAAACGGGTTCGTTACTGATAGTCCCAAAATTTGAATCGTTGGTTGACTAAAGAAAAAGACATATCCTAATCCGAGTACTAAACCTGGTATGGCTAAAGGAACGATAGAGAAAAAGTAACCTGTTTTTCGGAAGAATTGTAGCTGGTCTATTTTCTCAATTGCATATGCAAATACAAATGTTAAAATCGCCCCAATAACTGCTGTAACTGCTGAAACAATTACGCTATTTTTAAATGCTTCAAGTCCATCTCCTGTTAAACTCGAAAAATTAAAATGCTCAAATGTAAAACTCATATTATATGGCCATACTTTCACACTTGCAGCAATACCAACTGCCACAAATAACAGAATGATCATAAATGTAATCACACTACAGTATATGAATGAGATGACATCTCTTTTCTTATTAGCTATTATTCTGTATGGTACTGCTTTTGAAGATAAGAAATTCGCCTGCTTTCTTTGCGTAATACGATCAACTGCAAATGCGAATATAGCTGGGATTAATAAAATCATTCCAACTGTTGCACCCATCGACATATTTTGCTGTCCAATTACTTGTTTGTATACGTCAGTAGCAAGCACATTATATTGTCCACCAACAATTTTTGGTGCCCCAAAATCAGTGAAACTAAGTGTAAACACAACAAACATTGCACTAATTAATCCGTACTTTACACTAGGTAAAGTAACCGTGAAAAATTGTTTTGTTTTACTCGCCCCTAGCATATTAGAAGCTTCATATAAACGATAATCGGATCCTTGAAAGGCAATTAGTAATATGAGAAAGGCTTGCGGAAATGTATACATAACTTCAGCTATTACAATTCCTACTGGTCCATATAAAGGGATTTGTATACCTTCAAATAACCCAAACATTCCTTTCGTTACTAGCCCTTGATTACCAAATAAATATGTAAGTGCTATACCGTGCATCATCGTTGGTGCAAACAATGGTAATAACGCTACATACTGAAATACACGCTTTCCAAAAACATTCGTACGGGCAATTGCATATGCGTAAACGAATGCAATTGAAACTGAAATAATTGTTGTTGCGCCCGAAATCCATACCGTATTTTGTAAAGACTGAACTAAAGTTGGTGTTGTAAAATATTTACTGAAATTCGCTAAACCAATGAAAACTCCATCTTTATTATAAAAAGCTTGTGTAAATAGTTGTAATAGTGGTAATACAAGTATGACAAGGAAGGAAAGAATCATACCGATAATTACAAGCCTTTGGATCCATTCCTCTTTCCCTATACTTCTCTTAATCTTTTTTTTCGCACTTTCTACCTTGTAGTTTTCTAACATCTCCATCTATACAATGACCTTCTTTCCATATGACAACATATGATTTTCTGAGAAAGAGATTTGAATCGGCTTTCCTTTTCTAATATCAGCTACTTCTACTTCTGATGCTAATATATCCACTACAATTTTCTCATTATAAAGGTGTGTGTTTTCTTCTACGACTCGCACTTCCGTTCGATATACAGATCCACGAAATTCCATACTTTCCACAACTGTTTTAATACCGTCCTTTTGTACAATTGTTACATGTTCAGGACGAATTGCATGCTCTTCGTTATTTTTCGAAAAGAAATTAATAGAACCAATAAAATCTGCCACAAACGGATTGGCCGGTCTTTGATAAATCTCCTCTGGTGTTCCAATCTGCATAATTTCCGCATGATTCATTACAACAATTTTATCAGCCATCGTTAATGCCTCTTCTTGATCATGCGTGACCATAATAGTTGTTACTCCTACTTTCTCTTGCAAATCACGCATTTCTCTACGTAACTTTTCACGTACTTTTGCATCTAAAGCAGATAACGGCTCATCGAGTAACAAAATATCTGGAGACAGAGCGAGCGCACGTGCAAGTGCCACTCGCTGCTGTTGTCCACCAGACATTTGAGCAGGATATTTATCTTTTACATTCAGCAAATCTACAAGTTTTAACGCCTCTAGCGCTTTCTCTTTTACTTCTACTTTTCCATATTTTTTTGTCTTTAAGCCGTATTCAATATTTTCAAGTGCTGTTAAATTCGGAAATAATGCATACGATTGAAACACCATTCCGAAGTTTCTCTTTCCAGGAGGTAATGCTGTAATATCTTTTCCATTCACAGCTATACTACCTGTTGTTGCCTCTTCTAGCCCTGCTAAAATTCGAAGCAATGTCGTTTTCCCACAACCACTTGGGCCTAATAAACATACAAACTCATTTTTGTTCACAGTAAAAGAAATATCTTTTAACGCTGTAAATGCATCAAACTGTTTTTGAATGTGTTGAATTGATAAATATTCGCTCATTTTTTCTCTCTCCCACTCACTTACTTTTTCGGTTCTGCTTTTTGGCCAAACTCTTTTTCCCATTTTTCTAAAATTTTGTCACGATTTTCTGCTGCCCACTTAAAGTCATTCTTTTTGTATAACTTTTCTGTTACATCTTTAGGGAATCCATCTGGAAGTTTATAATCATTTTTAATTGTCGCAAATCCATTTTTCTCGAAGTATAACTTCATTACATCATCAGTAATCGCCCAATCTAAAAATGCTTGCGCTAATTTTTCATTTTTTGCATTATCTTTTTTAATAAGTGCGTTCGCTTCTACTTCCCAACCTAATCCTTCTTTCGGCAATACAACTTCAACTGGTGCACCTTTTTGTTTCTCTTTCAAAGCACTATAAACCATTGATACGCCAACTGGATATTCACCCGCTCCTGCTAATTTCGCTGGTTTTGATCCTGAATGCGTATAACTTGCCATATTATCATGAAGTTTCTTCATGTAATCCCAGCCTTTATCTTCACCCATGATTTGTAGCCATGCAGAAACTGTTAAAAATCCTGTTCCAGATGATGCTGGATGTGGCATAACAAGTGTTCCTTTATACTCTGGTTTCGTTAAATCTTCATATGATTCTGGCATCGGTAAATTTTTCTTCTTTAACTCTTCTTTATTTACAGCAATCCCCGTCATAAATGCAGTATTTCCTACCCATTTTTCAGGTTGCTTATCATCTTTAAATTGTGGAAGAACACGATCTGCTCCTTTTGGAGAGTATCCTTTTAACATATCTTTTTTATCTAAAGCTAATAGACTTGATGCCGCAGTTCCCCATACAACATCTGCTTGTGTATTTTTCCCTTCAGCTAGCAATTTCGCAGTAATAACTCCTGTTGAATCACGTACAATGTTCAATTTCACATCAGGATATTTCTTTTTAAAGGAATCAAGATAAATTGGTACAAGCTCTTCTTCAATTGCTGTGTAAACAGTTAATGATCCAGATAATTTGTCATCTTTCACTTTCGCTCCAGCACTTTCTTCCTTCTTTGTACCACACCCCATTAATAACGAAAATACCATTCCAGTCGCTACAGCTTTAAAGATTGTTTTTTTCACTGTTTCTCTCTCCTTTTACAAATCTTATGTACAACTCAAATATAAACAACTAGTGTAAAAGCAGTATTAAACCAACATTAATCTTTTGTTTGTTGTTTGTTTTTGTGTAATACGTTGCTACTTCTATGTTTTTTCGCATTTTTCTGCTAATAGAAAACACTAAATTTACAAATAATTAAAAAAACCTTTATAATCCCACAAAAAAATGAGGCGTTTGTAAAAAACGCCTCATTTTTGTTTCCCTTTTTTTGAATTACGATTCGCATACTTTGCGCTATTTTCTCCTTCATACTCTAATGCAAATTCTGCATCTGGTAAGCTTTCTTTCGGAGTTTTATTATTATTGATTGCCGCATTTTGTTTCACTTTTCTTTTTACCAATACATTCACCTGCTCTCAAGAAATCACTTTCTACTCTAGTTTGAAACAACTTAAAATAATTATTACTGGCAAGTGTTAACAAGTACATAAGAGGCGTTAGATGGAAATACTACATATGAAGAAATCATTATAAAAAGGAGCGATAATTTTGAAGAAAAAAGAAAAGATTCAATCACCCATTTTAGACGAAACGCTCCCGCATCAAATGAATTTTCCATCTTTTAAAGGAACAGGAAAAACGATGCAACAACCTTTTGTGAATCAATATAATGTTGTAATTGGAGACAGTAAATATAATTCCGAGAACAGTCCGCTTAACAATTGGAGTGATGAAGTAGATCCTGCCATTATGGCTGGCGATGAGTGGATCCATCCTACAAATGATATTGGGTGGATTTCAGAAGAAAATCAAGAGTTGCTAAAAAACGAAGCGGATAATAAAGATGAAGCTTTCATGCATCCACAATTTGGAATTAACGACTAAAAAACCATTCTACCTAACGTAGGTAGAATGGTTTCATACTATCCAATAATAATCCGCTCTTTCGGGTATTTATAGCGAGGTGGTTGTTCCCTTCCACCACTAGCTAAAATAAATGTTAAAATACCAACGCGTCCGATAAACATAAGCACAATAAGTACAAGTTTCCCAACAGTTGTTAAATCAGGCGTGACACCTGTTGATAGTCCCGTCGTTCCGAAAGCAGAACAAACTTCAACAATTAAGCTCATAAGCGGTACATTTTCCGTAATAGATAAAATGAATAGCGCAGTAGCACATAACAAAATCCCCATCGTCATAACGACAGATGCTTTCAGTACATCCTCTTCATGTAGCTGACGTTTGAAGACTCTAACTGTTCTACCGCCCCTTGCAAAGGTGTATAGTGACAATATACTAACAGCAAATGTAGTTGTACGTATTCCGCCCCCAACCGAACTTGGAGATGCCCCTATAAACATTAATATACTCATAAATAAAAGCGTCGGTTGTGATAATTCACGTATATCCATTGTTGCAAGTCCACCACTTCGCGTCGTCACAGATTGGAATAATGTATAAAATACAGTTTCATGCCATGACTTTCCTACTAAAAAATGATTTCTCTCCAGTAAAAAAATCATAATTGTACCAACAACAACGAGTGCAAAAAATGTTGTTGTCGTCAATTTTGTAAATAATGAAAAACGGAATAATTGTTGTCTCCTTTTACTAAGGAATTGTTTCACTTCCATTAGCACAGGGAAACCAATCGCTCCTAAAATAATTAGTAACATATGAATCATTTGAACAATATAATCTTTTTTATACGGAATTAATGATTGTCCTGTTAAATCAAATCCGCCGTTCGTAGTCGCACTAACAGCTGCAAAGAAACCGTGAAAATAAGCTTCTTGCCAAGTCGGAAAGTAAAGTAAAAATCTTGTCCCCAATAAGATTGCTCCAATAAGTTCTATTGAAATAATTACAATTAAAATAGAACGCATCAATTCTACGAGACCCGATAAATTTCCTTGATTATGGTCTGCCATAATTAATCTTCTTCTTTGCAAACCAATCTTTTTCCCCGTAATGATCCAAACAAATGTCCCAAGCGCCATAATTCCTAAGCCGCCTAATTGTAAAATAAGGGCTAAAACAATAATTCCTGCTGTAGTAAACGTATCTGAAATCGTAATAACAGACAGTCCCGTAACACTTACCGCACTAACCGATGTAAAAAGCGCATCTATAAATGTCCATTTCACACCAGGCTTCGTAACAAACGGGAAACTAAGCAATATCACCGATACAACTACCGCTAATAAATAAAACAAAACGATGAGTTGTACAGGACGTAATTTTTGTAAAAACTTTTTTATGTCTCTCATTCCATCACTTCGCTACCTTTTTTCTATCGATTAAATAAAGAAAAATCTTTACTTTCTTTATTTGTAAATAACTGCTCAAATAATTTGGCAAAGACCATTCCATATACAGTTCCATTACCTCCATACGGCAATGCATAAAACAAATTATGTATCTTTTCGTCTTCTTTTAAAATGGGGAGACCATCATGAGTACCACCAAATGCGGCTGCCCAATAGTAGTCTGCCTGTATATTTTTATACTGCGGGAACATCTCTTTTACAATATTAATAAGGATATCACGCTTATGCAATAATTTCGTATCACCAATTGTTTGAATTTGTAGCGCTTCATCTAATCCGCCTACAATAATGCGGTTTCGATACGTTCGAAAATATAAGTAGGGCCGTGCCGTTTCCCAAATTAACGATCGCTCATGCCAGCCTTCAAATTGATCTATTTCATTTGTTACAATTGCATAAGAGGTGTCTACTGTTGTATTTTTTTCTTTCTTTCCAAAAAGCGCTTCATAACCTGTCGCCATAATAATATTCTTTGCTACAATTTGATTTCCTGTTTTCGTGTAACATATTAAATCATTTTTGCATTTTTTTATATGTATTGCCTCTGTATGTTCATATATATTAGCTCCCATTTGGTTTGCTTTATGCAAAAAACTATACGCTAGTAAATACGGATTCACCTCAGCATCACCTTGCGTATATAACGCTGCTTGTTTTGCAAAAGAATAACGTTTCTTAATATCAGCTTCTGTAAAATATTCAACTGGAAATCCATAATTCTGTAACGTATTATATTCCTCTTGTAAAAATGAGACATCCTCACTTTTACTTGCATAATATAAACTATTTCGCGGAATAAAATGGGGATTAATATCAAGAGTCGGTATAACCTCTTCCATTGTTCTTAGCGCTTCATAACAAAGCTTATATGCTCGTACCCCTTTTTCTTTACCAAATGTATGGATAAGAGAGGTTAACGATTTATCATGAAGAAATTGTAGTAAACCTGTATTAGCAGCTGTGCTACCACACGCAATTGCTCTTTTTTCAATAAGTGTAACACTCATGCCAATTTTCGCTAACGAATGCGCTATATGAGCACCGGCTTCGCCGCTTCCAACTACGAGCACATCACATATCATATCATTTTCTAACAGTGGATAACAAGGTACAGAAACTCCTGTATTCCAAAACAACTTACCCATCATAAGTTTCATAATTATACTCCTAAAATATAAATTTCTCCTTTCTATGTTTTGTTATTTTTCATAAAAAAATCCAACTAACATAGGCTAGTTGGATTTTTTTATTTTTAATTAGAACGCTCTTCAAGCCAATTTCCAATCGTCGGATATGTTTGTTTTACAGCTGTTCCACCGTAAACGATAGACATATGCCCTGTTGGTAAACATACATATTGTTTATCTGTGCTAGAAATATGGTCTAGTAATGCTTCTACTTGACATGGCAAAGCGATATGATCACGTTTCCCGGAAATATTTAAGACATTCGCCTTAATATTTGCAAGGTCTACCTTTTGTCCGCGAATAACGAGTTCACCCTTAACCAACTTATTATTTTGATAAAAATCACGAATCCACTGTCTGTATGATTCACCTGGGAACGGAATACCATCACCAACCCACTTTTGAACCAATCTCCAGCTTTCGACGAAGCGCTCATTCTCTGAACGATCTACTAAAGCAACATATGGACCAACAAAGTTCGTAATTGGCTTTAACATTTTGTTTCCGAAATCAATCATTTCTGGCGGAATATTTCCAAATGTATCAACCGCTTTATCTAAATTGAAGTATTTCTCATCTAATAAAGGGCCATACAATCCTGTTTCAGAGAAATCAAAAGGACTTGTCATGAAAATTAAATTACGAATTGGCATGTGCGGATGAAGTGCTGCATAAATAGAAGTTAGCGTTCCACCCATGCAATAACCAAGTAAAGAAATCTCGTCCGATTTTGCAGTTCGCATTACTTTTTTTACTGCTTTTGCAATATAATCAAACACAAAATCATCAAATTTCAAATGACTATCTTCTAAACCAAATGTGCCCCAATCAAGCATATACACATCAAAACCACGATCCACTAGATATTCCACTAAACTATTTCCAGGAGTTAAATCCATAATATATGGTTTATTAATAAGAGCATATATTAACAGAATTGGAACTCTTTGTGTTTTTTCTTGTTTTGGAATGTAGCGATAAAGCTTCGTCTTATTCTTCGTCCAAATAACCTCTTTCGGCGTTAACCCTACTTGCGGCTCTGGTTCACGTAATAAAATTTCACTCGCCCTTTTCACTCGGCGGTATGCTTTTCGGTACTCTTCTGGGTATAGCTCTAATTGCTTTTCCCATTCTGTTGCAAATGTAGTCATTTTTTTATCTCCTTTTTGGTCGATTTCCTTCTTAAAAAAAGAAGTGCATTCCTGCTATGGATATGCACTTTTTTCTTACTTCATTACATATATAATCCGCCGTTAATGTTTAATTGTTGACCTGTGATATACGCACCGTCACGGCATAGGTATACTACACCTTTTGCAATTTCATCGGCTTGACCAAAACGTTTTTTCGGGATTTTTGCAACGATTTTTTGACGTACTTCTTCTGGTACTTCTGCTACCATTTCAGTATCAATAAATCCTGGGCAAATAGCGTTTACAGTGACATTTGTTTTTGCAAGTTCTAACGCTAATGATTTTGTAAATCCTAACATACCTGCTTTTGCTGCTGAGTAGTTTGTTTGGCCAAATCCACCTGCTTGACCAATAATAGAAGAAATGCTAATAATTCTTCCTTCTTCCGCTTCTGTTATGTATGGAAGAACAGCGCTTGTCGTATTAAATACGCTACTTAAATTCACGTCAATTACGCGCTCCCAATCTTCACGATTTAACTTTTTGAATGTACGATCTCTTGTAATACCAGCATTATTAACAAGAATATCAACTTTACCAAAATGATTCACAGATTCTTCTACAAGTCGGTTTGCATCTTCTACTTTAGAAACATCCGCTTGCACTGCATAAACGTCATGTCCGTCTTTTCCTAATTCATTTACTAAATTTTCAGCTGCTTCTTTACTGCTATTATAGTTAATAACTACTTTCGCTCCCTCTTGTGCTAATGCTACTGTAATTGCTTTTCCAATTCCTTTTGCTCCACCTGTTACAATTGCTACTTTTCCATTTAATTGAACCATTTCTTTTCCCCCTTAAATGCATTTGTGAACGATTGTTATGAATCATTTTGGTACTCATACTATAGAGTCCATATATAATTATGTTTCGCTGTTTATACACGAAAAGAGATTCTCCCTCTCTCTTTTACATGTTATAAACAAGCGCTTTTATCATTTTTTATTTTCTGGTTTATTCGCAGGCTTTACCTCTTCTTTTACAGGTACTTGTAGTCTAGCTAGTACTGCATTTTGCTTTTCTAGCAATTCTAAAATTTGATCTACTTTTGTTTCAAGCGTACGAATATCTTGTTTTACTTTCGTCACATCACGCTTTAATGTAGGAGCTTGTCCTAAAGAATCTACTTTCTCCTCTAGAAACTCCTCAATGTTATCTACTTTATTTTCTAAGTTAATAACAAGCGTAGCCACTCTTGCGATATCCTCTTTCGTCGGCACATTTACTTGTTCTAAATAGTTTTTTGTCGTATCATTTAATGCTTTTTGATAAAACAAATTCAAATCTAGAACGCTGCCCATCCAAGCAGAATATTCTTCTGTTTTAATTGTTTCATTGAGCGCTTTTCCCCAAAATGTTTCGGTTTGTTCATAAGCATTTTTCCATGCTTGTAGTGGATCGAATTTTTGATCAATCACTTTACCTACACTCCTTTTTTCGTTTTTGAAACAATTCAACCTATTCACTATTTTCTAATATTCTGAATAAAACTTCAAGTCTATATTTTATTTTTTTCTATTTTCTAACAAATGTGTTGACTTTAAAAACAGATAGGTGTAAATTGCACTTATAAGCAAAAAATTCCATCTAACTGATTCATGAGGTGATGCACAATCATGCTACAAAATGAACCAGAACAACGCGAAAGTTTGGAGAGCAACCAAGCGAAACAACCAAACTCCATGCCAAAAAACTTCTTAGTTCCCTTCTTACTTCTCTGTCTAAAAGACTGGAGTCTTCATGGTTACAAACTTATTCAAATGCTAATGGATATCGGCTTTTCTTCTGTTGACCAAGGTAATGTTTATAGAACACTACGCAAGTTAGAAAAAGAAAACCTTATTTCTTCTACTTGGGATACAAGCGATGGAGGGCCAGCAAAAAGAATTTATTCTTTAACTGAATATGGAGAGCAATATTTAACAACATGTGCGACTTCTTTTGAACATTATCAAAATATGTTGCGAACGTTTTTCACGTTATACACCAATGCATTCTTTCCATTTTCTACTTCTCCAGAAAAGGATGAAAAGGATTCTTCATCTTCACCTGGTGGTACAGCAGAGTAATCTGCGTTCACAATATGCAAAAAAACATTTGGGGGTCAAACAATGGAAACTAAACCATACGAATTAGTCGATGCATTTTGGAAAAACTGGTCTCAATCACTTTCCCTTTTCTCTTCAGCTGGGAAACAGTTAGAGCAACTTACTTTAGAAACATTAAAACAACAACAAGACGCTTTGCATAAGTTAACATCAGGAGTAGATGAACTAGAAAAAGAACTACAACAACTCACTGCTCAGTTCAATAACCAATATACAGATTACGTGAAACAATTAACTGGAAACTCCTTAAATGATCAAATTAACGAGTGGCAAGACAAATGGAAGGAACTTTCTGCTCATATGCATCAGCTTACCGTTTCTCCTACAAAAACTTCTTTGTCAATTCTTACACAAACAAGCGGTCAATTTGAAGAAACAACAAAACAATTTATTGAGCAACAACAATTACAACGTGAAGAGGCTCAAAAACAGTTAGAGGGTTTTTTGGAAGAGTTCAAGTCAAAACAGTTGGAACTCGCAAAAAAGTTCGAGGAAAACTCAAAAAATCTATTTACTTCCATCAAGTAAGAAAAATGTGGGAGCTAACCGCAGCACAAACAAAACTCTTTCTTCCTCCTACTACATCAAGATGGCTAACATTTTTCGATATGGAAAAGAAGGAGGACAAAATGAATCCATTTCAAGAAGCACAAACTGTTCCGGAGCTTCGCTATGATGAGATTCAAGTCGGTGATCAAGCATCCCTTACAAAAACAATTACAGATGAAGATGTTATCAATTTTGCAAAATTGACTGGAGATGTGAATCCTATTCACATTTTAGATTCTTTTGCGAAAACGACAATGTTTAAAGAACGTATTGCCCATGGTATGCTCGTTTCGAGTTTTATTTCTACCATCCTTGGAACGAAACTCCCAGGCAAAAATACAATTTATTTATCCCAAAATGTTTCATTCCGTGCCCCTGTCAAAATCGGTGATACACTTCGCGTTGTGGCAGAGGTTATTAAGAAGCGTGACGATAAAAAAATCATTACGTTGCAAACAAATATATATAATCAATCGGATGATATTGTCGTGGAAGGTACAGCGACAATACTAAAAAAAGAGTAGCAAATTTGCTACTCTTTTTTCTATCCAATAACTTCTAATCACACCGATTACTTCCGCGTATGAGCACGCCGGTTCCACATAAAATAACAGTACCAATTCAGATAAGTACTTATCTGGACTGGATTACTCATAAGGATGTGTATCTTCATGGCAAAAACAAACAAATTACTAGTTCCAGGTGCTGAACAAGCACTTGATCAATTTAAATATGAAATTGCACAAGAATTCGGCGTAAGCTTAGGGTCTAATACAGCATCTCGTTCTAACGGATCAGTTGGCGGTGAAGTAACAAAACGTCTTGTTTCTTTAGCTCAACAACAATTACGCGGATAATAATATAACATATGGCTTAGAGGCAGATATTCTCTGCCTCTTTCTATTTTTCACATACATAATCGGACTTTTTCACATACTAGTAAGAGCAAACAGAAAGGAACGATATATAACATGAAACGGATTAACATTCGTATGAGTCCTCCCCGCGTTCTTACTTTGTCTTTTATCATGTTATCAATTATAGGTACATGCTTATTAAAGCTTCCAATCGCTACAACAACGTCTATTTCATGGCTCGATGCTTTATTTACAACAGTTTCTGCCTGTACGGTTACAGGGCTTGGTGTTGTGGACACTGGAAAAGTATTTACTTTGTTTGGACAATGTGTCATTTTAACGCTTATACAAGTTGGCGGACTTGGTATTATGAGCTTTGCTGTCTTAATTGCGATTATGCTCGGCAGAAAAATCGGTCTTCAAAACCGTATTTTATTACAACAAGCATTAAATCAAACAAATATAGGCGGCGTCATCCGTCTTGCCAAAGCATTATTTTTATTCTCTTTTACAGTCGAATGTATCGCTACTTTAATTCTTTCTTTTGAGTGGGTACCAAAATACGGGGTTACCAAAGGGATCTATTATAGTTTTTTCCATTCAATCTCAGCCTTTAACAATGCTGGTTTTTCTGTGTGGAGCGATAATTTAATGTCCCATTCTCATAGTATTATTGTCAATTTCGTCATTTCCTCTCTCATCATTTTAGGTGGAATTGGTTTTACAGTGATCGTAGACATAAAAAGAAAGAAAAACTTTAAAAACCTTACACTACATTCAAAACTTATGCTCTCTTCTACTCTAATCATCAACATTATTGCTACCCTTTTTATTTTTATATTCGAGTTCCATAACTCTCTTTC
Organism: Bacillus sp. JAS24-2; assembly: GCF_008274905.1. Classification (NCBI taxonomy): domain Bacteria; kingdom Bacillati; phylum Bacillota; class Bacilli; order Caryophanales; family Bacillaceae; genus Bacillus; species Bacillus sp. JAS24-2. The sequence goes on along the minus strand of NZ_CP031068.1, from coordinate 1,256,228 downwards.
TATGAGAGGTTTTACCCCATTTGAAGAAGGAATGGCCTCTTATTTCCAAGCAATTTCAACGCGAACTGCCGGGTTTAATACAGTTGATATTTCTACATTGTCAAAACCTTCCCTGCTATTAATGATGCTACTTATGTTTATTGGTGCTGGTAGTGCTTCAACGGGTGGGGGGATTAAGTTAACAACATTTTTAATCATATTTTTTGGTGTATTTAAATTTTTACAACAACAAGAAGATATTGTCGTATTTAAAAAATCCATTAAAGATACTCTCATTGTCAAATCATTAACCATTACTATTATTTCTATTTCATTTATCTTTTTTGCTATTTTAATTTTAAGTATTACTGAACGAGTTCCTCTATTGATGAGTGCTTTCGAAGTATTTTCAGCATTTGGGACTGTTGGCCTCAGTATGAACTTAACACCCCACTTAACTATAATTGGAAAAGCGATTATTATTTTTATGATGTTTTTTGGGAAAATGGGTCCTTTAACATTGGCATTTTCATTTGCTCGTAAAAAGAACCGAAAAATAAAATATCCGAATGAAGATATTTTAACAGGTTGACAACCGTATAAATTATCCATATAATGAGAATATAATAACATATCTCCAAAGGGGAGTAGCGTCCAAGAATATATCTTGGAAACAAAGTCGTCATTACGTAGAACTTAGTTCTTCCGGCTTTGTTGGCATTTTTATTACATATGTCTAGCAAGACCTTTGCCTATTAACGGCAGAGGTCTTTTTTGCATTCTTTTCCAGATTCTTCCAAAGTTAATAGGCAGGAGTATGGGGAAACTAAATAGTGGGGAAATTCTTCACTTATTTAGAAGTTATAGAGATGAGAGGAGAATGTACATGGATGTATCATTATTATTGGAGTATGGTTGGGTATTACTCATCCTAATTGCACTTGAAGGGATTTTAGCGGCTGATAACGCTCTTGTTCTTGCAATTATGGTAAAACATTTACCAGAAGAAAAACGAAAGAAAGCACTATTTTACGGATTAGCGGGGGCATTCGTTTTCCGATTTGGATCGTTATTTATGATTTCGTTCTTAGTCGATGTATGGCAAGTGCAAGCAATCGGTGCCATCTACCTTATGTTTATCGCTGGTAATCACTTATTTAAAACATATGTTAAAAAGAATACAGATGAAGAAACAGAAGAAAAAGAAGCAAAGAAAAAACAAGAGAACTTTTGGTGGACTGTATTTAAAGTTGAGGTTGCTGATATCGCCTTCGCAGTTGATTCAATTTTAGCTGCTGTTGCACTAGCAATGACTTTACCAAAAACAGGACTAGGTACAATTGGTAGTCTTGATACTGGGCAATTCGTTGTTATCTTTGTAGGTGGACTTATCGGATTAATCATTATGCGATTTGCAGCAACTGCTTTCGTACAAATCTTAAAACGTAAACCAGGGCTTGAAACTGCAGCATTCTTAATTGTAGGTTGGGTTGGTGTGAAGCTAGCAGTTTATACATTAGCACATCCTGCATTAAATGTAATTCCACATTCATTCCCAGAATCCACTCCGTGGAAGCTTACATTCTGGATTGTATTAGTCGGAATCGCAGTTGGTGGTTGGTTCTTCTCAAAAGAAGTAGAAGTAAAAGTGGAAAAGAATTTAGACGAAAAAGCGCTGTAATTACAGCGCTTTTTCTTTTTCCTTTCTTCCTCGCAATGTCCAGAAAAAATTCCATTATACTACCTTTTGTAAACGTTTTCTTAATGTATGTATGTCCTTTTTGTGAAACATTGCACAAACTTATTGAAAGTAAGAACAATTCCATGTACTTTATTCATATAAGGAGTATTTATAGAAGATTTACTAAAGGAGCGTATTACTCATGCTAGAACAAGGACTAGATTATGTTGTCAAACTGGCTAAAAGCAAAAAGAAAATACTAGATACAAACCCAATGCAATATTTCATTCGTGCTGCACTTGCTGGTATTTATATCGGTTTTATTATTGTACTATGTTTTAAATTAGGTAACTTTTTTCACATTGCAGATTCACCAGCAACTTATTTAGCCGCTTCTATGTTTTTCGGGATTGCTCTCGTACTTATTATATATGGCGGTGCTGAATTGTTTACTGGGAACACAATGTACTTTACTGTCGCAACTTTAAGAAAAGAAACAACGATTTCTGATACACTTCGTAACTGGGTTGCTTGTTATGCAGGTAACTTAGCCGGCGCATTATTCTTTGCCTTACTATTTTACGCAACTGGAATTTTTGAAGCAATTGATCACGGTCACTTAATGAGTAAAGTCGTTGAAGGAAAGATGAATACACCTACGATGCAGTTATTCTTTAAAGCCATTTTATGTAACTGGCTCGTATGTCTTGCTTGCTTCTTACCTTCTCAGGTTAAAGGTGACACAGCAAAAATAATGGTCATGATGCTACTTGTTTTCACATTCTTCTTATCTGGTTACGAACATAGTATTGCAAACTTATCACTCTTTGCTTTATCTTTAGTTTCACCGCATCCTGAGACAATTTCTTTTTCAGGTGCTATTCATAACTTAATTCCTGTTACAATTGGTAACATTATTGGCGGATCAGTATTTGTCGGTATGGTATACCACTACTTAACAAAGAAAACGCCTGAAGTTCAACAGGAAGAAACTGAAATCGCAACAGCTCAACAAGAAGAGATTATTCCTTTACAAGCCCATATGAAACATTAAAAACTCCAAAGTTTTACTTTGGAGTTTTTAGCTTCCCACGTATTTAATAACAAGGTGAGGAGTAATTTCTCCTTCTTCCTTTCCCTTATCCATTCTCTGTTTCATCTTGTGCATACCGATGACATCATTCGTATGAAAGTGAATTTCATTTACATATAACCCCTCTGTACAAAAAGCTTCTACAAAATCTAGTCCATTTTTCGCTCCCCATCCCATATTAAAATCAAGAGAAAGAATATTCACATCATAATCCCGAACCATTTGCAAAGCACATTCTACTGTAGTTGCGGGCACATACCCGAACGGGCAACTTCTTTGATCATCCATATATACGTTCATTTTCGATTCCCTCTCTAATTTGAATATGCGGCCAATACATAACATATTGCCCCGAGACTAATAAAAGGACCAAATGGAATTGGCTTTCGTACTTCTATACGTTTTAATCCGATACCAATCCCGAAAAAACAAAGACTAAAACAAGATGCTAAAAATAAAACGATAAAAACTCCTTTCACTCCTACTATAAATCCAAGTAACGAAAGTAGTTTTATATCTCCTCCGCCAAGCCCTTCTGGATATATCTTTTGCATGCAATATAACAAAATAAATATAACACCACTACCAGCTATACTATCTGTCCAAGTAACTAATTGTACAAAAACACTTTCGAGAATGAGTAAAAAGGCAAACGAAATTAAAATACAATCAGGAATTAACATATATAAGTAATCTGTAACTGAAATAATAAGAAGTAGCGAAAAACGGGATAAAATAATAATAAGCTCTCGTTCTATTCCAATCATATACACTGTAAGAAGAAATATACCTCCTGTTATACATTCAAATGCTACATACATAATTGGAATTTTCCTCTTACAATTCGTACAACAGCCTCTTTGTATATAAAATGAAATGATGGGGATTAGTTCTTTTGTCCTTAGCACATATTTGCAATAATCACAATGTGAACGCGGGGTAATAATAGAAGCACCTAATGGAACCCTCATCGCAACTAGCATAAAAAAAGAACCAAACACCATCCCTGCTAACAGTGCATATAAATAAGTGAACATCCCTTCCTCTCCTTTCCAAAAAAACATAGCAAAAAAAGGAGAGAACTTCTACTTCATATTATCCTTTATTCTACTAAAAAGCAGGCCATTTCCTGGCCTGCTTTCCCCTCTTTTATACGATGAAATAAACTGCTTTTAATGGTCCATGTACTCCGACAACAAGATTCATCTCGATGTCAGCCGAGTTACTTGGCCCTGTAATAAAGTTAATACAAGATGCCGCTGTCTCCCCATTTTCTACGCGTGAGTTCATATCCTGAACTGCTTGTGTAATACGAGGCACAAGTGTTTCACGTGGAATAATAGCAAAATATACAGTCGGTAAAAAGTGTAAAGAACGCCCTTGACCTTTATGACTTTGTACAACAATTGTACCAGATTCAGCTAATGTATAATCACTAAATGCAATACCAATATTCGCTTTTTCAGCTAAACGCATATTTTCGTCTTTTCTCTCTGGATCCCATACATTTACTTCAACATCTCGTTTTGGAAGTTCTTCTTTAAATAAAGATGTTAAACCATATGCATCAAAACGCGCATCTGCTGATAATAAAATAGGTCCCCCGCCGTTTTCCATGATTACTTTTTGAAGGTCTTCACCTAAACGGTCGTTTGTCGTTTCTACTACAGTTGTATGAATGTTTGTACATTGCTCTTTAAACACTTCTAGTAATTCTTCTTGTGAATAATCTTTTAACGTTTCTATATTCACATTACTTTTCCATACTGGACGCTCTACACCTTCTGTTTTACGCGCGCGCCCAAGTTCTTTTGCAATGTTATCTAGAAAGGCATCACGGTTTTGAATTAATCCTGTCATTATTTATCCCCGCCTTTCTTATGATCTTTATACCAATCACGGAATCGTTCTTTACTTGGAGCTGGGAATTCACGAATATCCGTCCAGTTTTTAAGTGGTCCAACACCTTTTGATACACGATTACCAGATGTAAATGGACTCATTGCCGCTGGTGCCATTTTTGAACCCATTTTATATAAAGCAGCTGAAGAAGCACCCATACTAAACATTTTCATAGCCAGTTTTTCTGCAAGTGGTGCACGACCTTCTTGCTCAACGATGACTTGACGATGTTTTAATAATAAATCATGCAATGGAATTTTTACTGGACAAGCTTCTGTACATGCTCCGCATAAACTAGATGCATAAGGAAGCTCTTTGTAATCATCATATCCACCTAGAAGCGGTGTTAATACCGCACCGATTGGTCCTGAGTAAATCGATCCATATGAATGTCCACCAACGTGACGATATACAGGACATACATTAACACAAGCAGCGCAACGAATACATTGTAATACTGAACGGAATTCAGATCCAAGAATTTGAGAGCGACCATTATCAACAACAACTAAATGAAATTCTTCAGGTCCATCAACTTCTTCTTCTTGAATTGGCCCCGCTACTGTTACATAACTTGTTAATTTTTGACCTACTGCACTACGACATAGTAAACCAACTAAAACATCTAATTCTTCCATTGTCGGAACCATACGTTCCATACCCATTACCGCTATTTGTGTTTTAGGAATTGACATAACAAGATCTGCATTACCTTCATTCGTTACTAAACAAAGAGAGCCAGTATTTGCAACAGCAAAGTTACAACCAGTTACACCAATTTCTGCATCCATAAATTTCTCACGAAGTTGTTTACGAACAAACTTTGTCATTTCATACGGGTCATCAGAATTTTCATAGCCTAGCTTTTCTTTAAATACATCGCGAATTTGCGTTCTATTTTTATGAAGTGCAGGTGCAATAATATGTGAAGGTGGATCGTTATCTACTTGCAAGATATATTCTCCTAAGTCACTCTCTAACACTTCACAGCCAATCTCTTCAAGCGCATGGTTCATACTGATTTCTTCTGTTACCATCGACTTTGATTTTACTATCTTTTTTGCCTGCTTCTTTTTTGCAACGTCTTGAATATACTTTGCTGCTTCCTCTTTCGTTTTCGCAAAGTACACGTGTCCGCCTCTTTTTGATACATTTTCACTTAACTGCATTAAGTAATAATCAAGATTTTCTAACGTATGTTGACGAATTTGTTCACCTAGTTCACGCCACTCTTCCCAGTTTCCTAGTTCATCTGCGGCTTTTAAGCGATTCGTATATAAACGCGTTTGTGCAGAAGATACTGCTCCGCGCATAAACGAATCTTGAATTCCATCACCAACGCGATCATTAAATTTTTTCTCACTGATTTTCATAGACATAGCTTATGTTCCCCCTTCATGAGCGACTATTCAGTACCTCAGCAATATGCATTACTTTTACTTCTTTTCCTAAACGCTCAATACGTCCGCCAATGTTTAACAAACACCCACAATCTGCACCGATTAAATAATCTGCACCTGTTTCCATTACACTATCTACTTTTTCGTCTACCATTTGCTCAGAAATTGGAGTCATCTTAACTGAAAACGTTCCCCCAAACCCGCAACAATTTTGCACGTTTGGCAAATCTCTCACAGTTAATCCTTTTACATTTGATAATAAAATTCCTGGTGCTTCTTTTATTCCAAGCATACGTGTCATATGACATGATTTATGAATAGTAGCGACCCCTGGTAAACTTGCACCAACATCAGTAACCTTTAAAACATCCACAATAAACTGTGTAAATTCATAAGTTTTATCAGCAACTTTTTGTGCACGTTTAGCCCACTTTGGATCATCTTTGAAAACATGTGGATACTCATGAAACATTGTCGCACAAGAACCAGATGGCGTAACAATATATTCTGCATCTTCGAAAGTTTCAATCATATGTTTCATTGCTTCTTTTGCTGCTTCTACATGGCCGCTATTATAAGCAGGCTGACCACAACAAACTTGCGCTTCTGGAAATTCAATTTCACAACCTAAACGCTCCAACACTTCAACCGTTGCTTTGCCGACATTTGTTTCAAACATATCGACTAAACAAGTAACAAATAAAGTAACTTTCATAACTATTACTCCCCCTTTTTACAACTTCACCAACAAATATATGGTCATCAGATGACTTAGCAGAGAAGAAATAGGCTCAACCATGGCCTATCCTCTCCCTCTTCTAAAGAAAACGCTTACTTAATCTTTCTCTATTTTATCAGAAAATTAAATTTTTAAAAGATTAAATTACGAATTTATATCGTTTTTACCTGTGACAATATTTTCTACATTTGTTAAGTGATCTAGCATTGCTTGCTGCGCTAATTCTACATCTTGTTTTAACACCGCATCATATATAACTTGATGCTCTTCTATAAGTCGTTCTGATGTCGTTTGTTCACCATATAAAATAATGCGTCTTGATTCACCAATCGTTTCAGCAATCATCTCTGAAACATGATTCATGAGTTCAAGCAAAATGCTATTATGCGAAGACTCTGCAATTCCCATATGAAATTGAAAATCGGCTTTTTCGCCAGCCTTTTCATCTCCAATGCTCTTTGCCATTTCATCTAACCAATGTTTCATATTTTGTAAATTATCTTCCGTACGTTTTGCCGCCGCTACTCGAACTGCCCCCACTTCAAGCACCTTTCGTACTTCTAATAAATTCAAAATATCTTCTTTCTTCATTAATAATCTATTGTTTAATGATTTCGTTAATGAAGACGAATCGAAGTTCTTCACATATGTACCTTCTCCTTGTTTCATCTCAATTAAGCCCATCGCTCTTAGCGCACTTAGCGCTTCACGAACAGCAGATCTGCCAACTTGAAACTGCTCAGCTAATTGATGCACAGGAAGTAGTTTGTCACCAGGTTTTAACGTACCATTTTTAATCATTGTTAAAATAGCTTCAGATACTTCTTCGTAAATTTTTTTCGGTTTAATAGATTTGTACTCCAGTTAAATCACCTCAGTATCTTCCAAACAACAATTGAAACGATTTATAAGAACTTTGCATCATAACTATTTTAGACCGAATTGATAAGAAGTACAAATGTTTTGTTCATAAAATAGTCAAATTTTCGATATTTATTACATATTAATTTATATTTTTACGTATAAAGTGAAACTTTAATCAGTGAGGGTTTTGTTCATCCCCCACTGATTATTAGCCCTCACCAATCGGGCTTTTACGGGCAGCAGTGCCTCCACCTAACTTCTTTGCTTCTGCTGAATTTTGAGGTGAGGGTCTTACTGACCGGCGAATAGCGGGATAAATATTTTCTTCAATATAAAGAACATGCCCTAAAAATTAGAACATGCCCCCCTCATCCTGTACATTCAGTTTAATAATAACCGTTGTTCCCTTATCTTTTTCACTTTCAATTTTCCACTGTCCACCATGTATATGAACAATTTGTTTCACAATAGCAAGGCCTAAACCTGTTCCACCATGTTGACGACTTCTCGCTTTATCAACTCTGTAAAAGCGTTCCCCAAGATTCTCCAAATGCTCTATATCAATGCCAATTCCTGTATCTTTTATTTTTAATTCACAGTAATCATCGATTTGCTCTAAAGTTATAACGATATTTCCTTTTTGATTTGTATATCGTATCGCATTATCTAACACATTATGAAGCACTTGTTGCATACGATCCTCATCAATCATGACAATGACCTCTGGATTTAAATTGGTTGAAATATGAATTTCCTTTTCTATAAACTTAATCTCATACGTATCTAATACGTCTTCAATCAGCTGTGAAAAAACGATAGGTTGCTTCTTTAACGGAAAGTGCTCACCTTCTAATTGTGCTAAGTCTAACAAGTCATGAACGAGACGCTGCATACGACCTGCTTCTTTATGAATTAGCTGAGTTACTTTTTCCTGCTGAGCTCCCTTTGCAACACCATCTAAAATAGCCTCGCTATACCCTTTTATATAACTAAGTGGTGTTCTAAGTTCATGCGAAACATTTGCTAAAAATTCCTTACGCTTTACATCTTCTGTTTCTAATGAATTTGCCATTTTATTAAATGCTTTTCCTAATCGTCCAATTTCATCCTCTGAAGAAACTGTAATCCGCTCCGAAAAATCTCCCGTAGCCAAATGATTTGCAACCCGCTCCATTTGCGAAAGTGGCTTCGTAATTGCAATTATAATTTTTCTTCCAACCCATATCGTAATTAAAATCATAGCAATTGCTAACGGTGCTAAAATAAGACCCATATCATAGATTAAATCTTTTATACTTTTTAAAGGAATATACGAATAGACAATTCCGACTAATTTTTTATTTTCCAATACAGGAATGACAACCCCCATAATATTACGGTCAAAATGTTCTTCATATCCTATTTTTGTCACAGTTTTCCCATCTAATAGCGTTTGCCTATCTCCTTCACTTATAAGAGAATGATGATGCACATCAAAAGGCAAACATGCGCTTAAATCACGCGGATTAGATACGAAAATAACGTCTGAACTAGATATTTGATCAAACGATCTTACTTTCTCTTCAAAAGTTGATATTCCTTCACGCTTATCATATTGAGCAGCAAGACTTTTCCCTTCCATTACTAACGAAGTTTTTAAATTATCAACGTATAACTTTTCATACGAGTATAAAGATACGAAATAAAGAAAGGACACTGTTACACATACTGCACATACTACTGTAAGCCAAAGTTTTTGTACCATCGTAAACATATGTTACACCTCAAATTTATAGCCTACACCCCAAACAGTTTGAATGTAGTTTCCACTTTCTCCAAGCTTCAAGCGCATCGTTTTCACGTGCGTATCTACTGTTCTTGTACTTCCGGCATAATCATATCCCCATACCTTTTCAAGTAATTGCTCCCGGCTAAATACTTGTCCTGTATGCTGACAAAGAAAATATAGTAAATCAAACTCTTTTACAGTAAGAGAAATCGACTCACCATTCGCCTCAATTCGTCTGCTTTTTTCATTGATAAGAATTGGTCCAAATTGAATCTCTTCTTGCTGTTCTTGCTTTGTATATCTTCTTAGTACAGCTTCCATACGGGCAACCAATTCACCAGGACTAAACGGTTTTACAATATAATCATCTGCTCCCATACGTAAGCCATTCACCCTATTCCACTCTTCACCTTTTGCGGTTAAAAATATAATCGGCACATCTGACGTTTTTCTAATTTCTTTACAAACTGAAAGTCCATCCATTTCTGGCATCATTATATCTAATACAACGAAATCATAATGATTCGTTTCTAGTTTTTTAAGAGCCTCTTTTCCGTTTTCAGCTTCTCCCCACTCATATCCAAAGTTATCCAAATACATTCCAACAAGCTGCCTCATATCACTTTCATCATCTACAACTAGCACTCTATATTTATTCATTGTCCTTCCCTTCCCTCTCTATGAGTTGAAACGGTCCTTTTCCGACTTTAATTGTTTGTTTTATTTTCATACTCTTCATATCCATAACACACACTTCATCACTATCATAACTTGCTACATATCCTTCTGCTCCGCTTTTCAAAAATGCAAATGGATTTGAGCCTATTTCAACGGAAGCTACCTCTTTATACGTACTAGTATCAAATTTTCTAAGCATATTCGAACCGTGGCTTAATGCATATACGTACTTATTATCTTTCGTTATGTTCACAGGCATAAATGGAGCGTGTAAAGAACGTACCATTTCACCGCTCTGTAAAGAATACACTAATACTTTCTCATTCACTTGATTTCCATCACCATGCCCGCCAATCCATATTTCTTTCCCATCAGGACTAATCGTCGCTCCTGTTGATGCTGGCGGAATCATAAAGGATTGAACAACTTCTTTTTTCTTCGTATCAATTGTCGTTAGTTTCGTATCATAAAAGTTTAGTACAGATAACCGATTCTGATACTCTACCATCGTTATAGGTCCTTTTCCTGTTGAAACATTTCCTGTCTCTTTCCCATTTATCGTAAAGAACCTTACCTTTTGAACATTTTGATCAGCAGCAAATAATTGTTTTTTATCTGCTGATACGACCACATTTACAATGCCCTTTCCAGTTTTATATTTTTCCACTTGCCTTCCTTCCGCTAGTGAATATACATACATATATTCTAATTGCTTACCGTATACAAGTATTTCATCGCCATTTGGAAGCAGTGTGATTCCGGCCATTGGCTCATTTAGTTCCCATGTCGTAATTAACTTTTTATCTTTTTTATCAATAAAACTAATACTGCCTTCTTTTATATTCGTAGTTATAATAACATTTTTATCTTTAGCAATTGGTGTATATGAACTTCCTTGACACCCTACTAATAGAAATAAAAAACAGAGAAGAAAAACATACTTTCTCAAAAGATTCCCTCCATCTTCAGATGATTTCGTTATAATTGTAAAATAACAAATAAATGTGTGGAAAGTGTGAAATTCCCCTTTCTTACTCAATTTACATATATAATGTACAACAAATAGAATTTGAGGTGTGTCAATTATGCTATTTCCTGATTTAGCGAATAAAATTGTACGAGAAGTACGCAGACTAATTACAGAAAATATAATTATCATTAATATAGAAGGCGTTATTATCGCAAGTACAGATACAGAAAGAATTGGCCAATTTCATGAAGGTGCACTCCGCTGCGCTAAACAAAAGAAAACCGTCATCATTACAAAAGAAGATGAAAGGCGATTGCAAGGTGTAAAGGCTGGGATGAATCTTCCTCTATTATTTCATGATGAAGTAATTGGTGTCATTGGGATTACCGGAGAACCTGAAAATATTTCACGCTACGGAGAAATATTGCGTAAGATGACCGAATTATTAATTCATGAAAACTACTTTTTAGAGCAATTAGAACTTGAGCACCGTTCTTATGAAGCTTTTGTCTTTGATTGGCTTCAAAATACAGAGTGGTCCCCGAGTTTTCTTGATCGTGCCAAAACACTTGGCATTGATTTATATAAGAAAAAACAACTTGTTTTGTTTTCTATTGGCAAAAATGACACAATGCTCCAGCGTAAAATATGGCAACATGTACGAAATATTTTAACAAAAGAGCATCTATTTGTTCGCTGGGGAAATGATCGTTTTATTTTATTTACAGCGATGAGCTCCAAAGAACAAACTTATCAGTTTTTAAAACGGTTAAAACAAGACTGCGAAGCTTTATTTTCTATTCCTTTATATATCGGGATTGGGCAAACAGTTACCCCAAACAATATGAACATATGTTACGAACAAGCATTACGTGCTCTTTCTGTATCATTGGAAACGAAAAAAATTGTATTTAATGAAGATTTACGTTTAGAAATGTGTTTACAAGATATTTCTGCCGAAACGCGTGAACAATTTCTAGAGCGTACCATCGAAAGCTTACTATCATCTCCTGAGCTTATGCACACTTTACGCTTATTTATCGATTATAACCAATCTTATAAACAGACAGCTAAACAATTACATATACACATTAACACCTTACATTATAGGCTAAAAAAGATTGAAGAACATACAGGACTTGATCCAAAACAATTCAAAGACTTAAACGTTTTATACTTCGCACTCCTCCTATTAGATAATCATACAAAAAAGAACGATAAAACAGATTAATCTTTAGATGATTATACATAGAAAGAATCCCTCGACTTTTTTATCATTATAATGAAAGCACTGTTACCACGTTGTTTATTATAACTAAACACGTTAACAGTTTGAGGGGGATTTCCAATGTTAGAAAAACAAATTATTCATTCATTCGTATCTATTGTTGGCGAAGATAATGTAGATACATCCAATATGGGGCGTTTAACTTATAGTTATGATGCCACTCCAAACTTCCAAGCAATGCCTGATGCAGTCATTGCTCCTCGTAATACAAATGAAGTAGCTGAAGTGTTAAAAGTATGTAACACTCACAAAATTCCTGTGTATGTGCGCGGGTCTGGAACAAATCTTTGCGCAGGAACATGTCCACTTGAAGGCGGTATCGTCCTTATTTTCCGCCATATGAACAATATTTTAGAAATTGATGAAGAAAACTTAACAATTACTGTACAAGCTGGTGTCATTACACTTGATATTATTAAAGCGGTAGAAGAAAAAGGTTTATTTTATCCACCAGATCCAAGCTCGATGAAAATTTCTACAATCGGCGGTAATATTAATGAAAACTCAGGTGGATTACGCGGTTTGAAATATGGCGTAACACGTGATTATGTAATGGGGCTTGAACTTGTCTTACCAAATGGTGATATTATTCGCACTGGTGGTAAATTAGCAAAAGATGTAGCTGGTTACGATTTAACTCGTTTATTTATCGGTTCTGAAGGAACACTTGGCGTGGTAACAGAAGCCATATTAAAACTTGTTCCTATGCCTGAAACAAAGAAAACAATGCTTGCATTATATGAAGATATTAATGAAGCTGCACGTGCTGTTTCTTCTATTATTGCAAATAAAATCATTCCAGCAACACTGGAGTTTTTAGACCAACCGACAATTGAAGTAGTAGAAGAGTTTGCACAAATCGGTTTACCTACAGATGTAAAAGCAATTTTATTAATCGAACAAGACGGTCCACCCGAAGTAGTCAATCGAGATATTGAAAAAATGGCTAACGTTTGTCACTCTATGAATGCAGTTGATGTTCGCGTTGCAAAAGATGAGACGGAAGCAGATGCGCTTCGTACCGCTCGCCGTAGTGCCCTATCAGCGCTCGCACGATTAAAACCTACTACAATATTAGAAGATGCAACTGTACCACGTTCACAAATAGCTCCAATGGTTGAAGCTATTAATACCATTGCAAAAAAATATAATATTCCTATTTGTACGTTTGGACACGCTGGTGATGGTAACTTACATCCAACTTGTATGACAGACGCTCGTAATGCAGAAGAAATGCACCGAGCTGAACAAGCTTTTGCTGAAATATTTGCGAAAGCAATTGAACTTGGTGGCACAATTACTGGTGAACATGGTGTTGGTGCGATGAAAGCTCCATATTTAGAAATGAAATTAGGTAAGGAAGGTATTGCAGCTATGCAAGGAATAAAGCAAGCTTTCGATCCAAATAACATTATGAATCCTGGAAAAATGTTCGCGAAAGACACCCGAAAAAGAGTGGTGGTTGAGCGATGACGACATTGAATAAAGAAAATATTCAAAAAGAATTTAAAGAACGATTAAGTGAAGATGAATTACTAAACTGTATGCGATGCGGTTTTTGTTTACCTACTTGTCCTACCTACATTCAATCCGGATATAAAGAGTCACATTCACCGCGCGGACGTATCGCATTAATGAAAGCTGTCGTTGATGGTTTAATCGAACCAGATGAAGATGTTGAGAATACATTAAACGTTTGTCTTGGTTGCCGTGCTTGTGAGCCTGTTTGTCCATCTGGTGTAAATTATGGGCATTTATTAGAAGAAGCTCGTGATATTATTAATCAAAATAAAAAATTCTCGGTGCCAGTGAAAGCTGTTCGAAAAGTCGTTTTTGAAGGATTATTCCCCCATCAAAATCGAATGAGAACATTAACTGGACTAATCGGATTTTATCAACGTTCTGGTTTACAAACGCTAACACATAAAACAGGGATTATGAAGTTATTCCCCGAAACACTTGCAACGATGGATCTCGTTTTACCAAAAGTCCCTAAAATGAAAGCGATGAAAGATCGTCCTTCATTTTTACCTGCAGAAAGTACAAAGAAAAAACAAGTTGCATTCTTCACAGGCTGCTTAATGGATACGATGTTTTTAGAAACAAATAACGCAACGATGAAACTTCTTCAATTAGCTGGTTGTGATATCGTTATTCCGAAAACACAAAGTTGCTGCGGTGCATTGCATGGACATGCTGGTGAAAAGAGTGGAGCAAAAGAATTAGCAAAGCGCAATATAAAAGCATTCGAAGACTTAAACATCGACTATATTATTACGAATGCTGGTGGTTGCGGAGCTTACCTCGTAGACTATGATTATCTTTTAAAGGATGATCCGGATTGGGCTGAACGTGCTAAGCAGTTTGTTTCTAAGATTAAAGATATTACTGCTATACTAGTAGAACTAGACTTCCATAAGCGAACTGACTTACGACTCACGCCGCAAGTTATTACGTATCAAGACTCTTGTCATTTACGCAATGTTATGCGCACATCTTCTGAACCTCGTATGTTACTAGAGGCTATCCAAGGTGCAACATATCGAGAAATGAAAGATGCCGATCGTTGCTGTGGCTCTGCTGGTATTTACAATATTGTTCATTCAGAGTTATCAATGGAATTTCTAGATTACAAAATGGACCGTGTGCATGAAACAGAAGCAGCAACCATTGTTACTGCAAATCCAGGTTGTTTATTACAAATGAAATTGGGTATTGAGCGAGAAGGGCTTTCTCATAAGATAAGAGGAATTCACATTGTGGATTTATTATTAGAAGCAATTGAAACTAACTCGTAATAACTCGTAACATACGTAATAATAGGAAAACGGCTATCTCCTTCGTCTATGTAAAGAGATAGCCGCTTTTTTGTCTGCTACAACATTAAAAATATGTTACTTTATTATAAAAAAGAACAACAGAAACATTACAGTTTTGTAAAAATCAATCCATTATATTCCTCAAAAAATCGCTCAAACCATTGATACAATAGGATTCTTCATTTTCTATTTAGGTAACTTTATCCAAAAACCCCCTCTTAAAACCAAGTATAAAAACACTATAAATTCCTTTTATACTCTATATTTCTCTTATTTTTGCTCCCTCCTTCTCTTAGGATAAATTAGGTAATTTTAAAGTCTATGAATTTTTTTCCATCTTTTTTCTCGCAAATTGTATGCTACGATGAATTTGTCAGTCAGACAGGCTGTCAAAAACAAATCGTGTGAAAACAAATTAAAACTTTATATAGGGGGACACACATCATGAAAAAGCGTGTTTTATTATCTGTAGCTGCTGCAACAGCTCTTACTTTAGGAGTATCTTCTCTAGATGCACAAGCTGCAACAGTACAACCATCTAACTTAAAGGTTCAAAATATTCAGCATTCAAAAGTGATGATGAAACAAATGAGCCAACAAGAATTACAAGCATTCTTACAATCTATGGGAGTTGAATCATTAGCACAATGGCAACAAGGAAACTTCCAACCAAACTGCTTCATTCCTGGTCAACAACCTACTGAAAATGTTGTAACTGAGCAACCAACAGCTAAGCCAGAAACTCAAAAGCCAGTTGAACAAAAACCAGCCGAGCAAAAGCCTGCTGAAGAAGTTCAAAAACCAGAAGCTCAAAAACCTGCTGAAAACAACAATACTCAAAAACCTGCTGAACAAAAACCAGCTGAGCAAAAGCCTGCTGAAGAAGCAAAATCTTTAAGCGAGTTCGAACAACGTGTTGTTGAATTAACAAACGCTGAGCGTGCAAAACAAGGCTTACCAGCACTAAAAATCGATACTGAATTAAGTAAAGTAGCACGTATTAAGTCTGAAGATATGCAAAAAAACAACTACTTTGATCATAACAGTCCTACATACGGATCTCCGTTTGATATGATGAAGAAATTTGGTATTTCTTATACATCTGCAGGTGAAAACATCGCTCAAGGCCAACGTACACCTGAAGAAGTAGTACAAGCTTGGATGAACAGCGCTGGACACCGTGCAAACATCTTAAATAACGGCTTCACTCACATCGGTGTTGGCTATGTAGAAAGCGGCAACTACTGGACACAACAATTTATTACGAAATAAATAGATTAAAAGAGTCTTCTCATGAGAAGACTCTTTTTTAAGTTTCATAGCTTTCTATTATGTATGAATAGAAAATATATAACATAAACAACATAGATCCACAGCTTATTACACTAAGCAATACATAAAATCCCCACTCTAAGTTCAAAAACAATGAAAACAATATGCCACATGCCATCACTTGAAAAATTCGTCTACTTACTAAACGAATTTTTTGTAATTTAATTGGATCTTTTTCTTTGCCTTTTATTTTCTTAAATTCTTTACTCAGCATAAAAAGAAACATACTAATCCCAATCGTTAATCCTGTTTGAAAGGATATCAAATCCCCAAAATTAATAAAGAGGATAAGCATATGAATAAACAACATAAATAACGTAATTTTCTTTATAAATCCGCCTATAATACCATGCTCTCTTTCATTAAACTTAAATATATTATGTGAAATAATATACAAAAATCCATATGAAAAAATAATAAAACAAGGAATAAATGCTACAACAACTTGTTTACTCATAAACTCGTTTGGCTCACCATTTACATTCCAATGTACTGCCATACGATTTGGTAAATAGGGATAGAGAAATAGAGTAAGTAAAAGACAAGCGAAAAATATTCCAAGTACATACTTATATTTGATCAAGTGATTCTCACCTCTCTTTTCTCTTAACGGCTTCGCTTCTTTTAGAGAAATCCCTGCAAAAATCTACTTTTTTCAAGTTAAAACTTATACTTTACGCATTTTCTTTTTGAAATTCTTTTATTTTTTTATTTAACTTTGTAGGAAACGGCACATCAACTTCAATTGCTTCTTTCGTAATTGGATGCAAGAAATTTATCTTCATCGCATGCAATGCTTGACTGGACATATATTTTGTTTGTCCACCATATAATACATCCCCAACTAGTGGATTACCATTATGACTCATATGAACACGAATTTGATGTGTTCTACCCGTTTCTAATTGTAACGTTACGAAAGTCGTGTTTTGCTTCTTAAAATACTTTTCTACTTTATAATATGTGATAGCTTGGTCACCTTTTGGAGAAATACGACGCCTTGTAGCATGATGGCGGTCCCTTCCGATAGCAGCATCAATCTTTCCTTGTTTCTTCTTTACTTTCCCTTCAACGAGCGCTGCGTACGTTCTTTTAATTTTTCTTTCCATTAATAGACGATCCATAATTGCACCAGCAATTCTATGCTTAGCAAACACGACACCACCTGTCGTATCCTTATCTAAACGATGAATATGACGCACCTTCGTCTCTAAACCTTGCATTTGAAAATGAAAAGCAACAAGATTTGCAAGCGTCCCGGTTCCACCTTTTTCAGCAGGGTGTGTGTCCATTTGCTCTGGTTTATTTACGATAAGTACGTGATCATCTTCGTATACTACATGTAATTCACCATATTCTGGATCTACACCGTACTCTTCCTCCGCAAACATATGGACTTGTAACTTATCGTTCTCTTTTAAAAGCTCATTCCATCTTCTTTGTTCCCCGTTAACCGTAACACCTTTTTCCATACGAAGCTGATGTAATAGCTTTTTCGGTATTTCCCATTCTACTTTTAATACCGATTCAATACTTATACCATTCCATTTAGCTGGAACGATAATTTCACACCATTCGCCCTTTTTCTTTGTTTCCATACTGTTTATCACCTTATTTCTATTGATTCTCTCATTGTAACGGAAAACACACTTTGATGCACTGTCAAAAATAGAGGACAGTCTTATAATAGACTGCCCCTCAAGCTCTAAGTCTTTTCATTTCTAATAATACTTCTTCAGCTTTTTGTTCATACGATAAATCTTTAAAGAAATCCGCCAACCTTTTATAATCATTGTAAGCATCTAATAAATCGTCCATCTTTTCTATTTTCATCACTTGTTGTTTTTGTTTCATTTTTACTGGATAGCGATAACCTGATACTTCTTGTATTTTGTAATACTCATCCTCTACTTGAACGACCTTTACAAGTTCTTCCTCTTCTGCATCCATCGTATACCCGTCAAATTCTCTAAGTAGTTCATAAATGATATGAGTCCATTCATCTTTTGGATAAAATCCTTTTTCTAACCGATAACCGACAATGCGATACATATGCCCATCGTTCTCGGCAAACTGTACTGTATCATTTAACTTAAACTTAAAATAACGAAACATTGCCTTCACCTACTTATTATGTAATGTTCTTATCACATACTATTTGCAAAATGTAGGCTTTGCTATTCATAAAAAATGCTCATCAATATGATGAGCATTTTTTATGATGATTTTTCTCGTTTTTTTCGAAATGGTAACCACCAGTTCCAGTCTCCAAATAACTTCATTAAGCTTGGTACGAGCATAAGACGAATAATTGTTGCATCAAGAAATATTGCTAATGCAACGCCAAGACCCATCTGCTTTACTGGTAAAATATCAGTAAAGGCGAATGCACCAGTTACAACAATCATTATTAAAGCAGCTGATGTAATGATTCTACTTGTTGAAACGAGCCCTTCTAACGTTGCTTGATCGTTATCTCCTGTTTCTTCATAGAGCTCATGAATACGTGAAATAAGAAATACTTCATAATCCATACTAAGCCCAAATACGAGGCCAAAAATGAAGATTGGTAAGACAAACAGAACCGGACTCGCTTCTAAACCGAAATGACCACCTTCAAATAACCAAACAACAATTCCAATGGTTGCACTTAAACTAAGTATATTCATAACAATTGCCTTAATTGGAATGAGTATAGATCGGAATGCAAATAATAATATAACAAAGGTCGATCCAAATATAACAGACATACCAATTACAACTTTATCTTTAATTTCATCTTCTAATTCTTGTTGAAACGTCGTCATTCCGCCTAGATAATACGTAACATCCGTTTCTTTATAGTTCTTTTTAAAGTCACGTACCCACTGTTTTGCAGTCTCTGTACGTGGTTTTGTTTTCAAAAAGATTTCTATCGTCGTCTTATTCCCTTGCGTGTATGCTTCAAATACAGGAGTTAGTTTCGCTGATTCTGGCGACTGCAATATTCCAACAACTTGATCTGCTTTCATTCCAGTTAACCCGTCGTATAAGCTTCTTACTTCATGTACTTTCTTATCATCTTTTAACTTTCGAACGACTTCTTCTATCTTTTGTAGACTTTCTTTTTCTTTCATATCTTTTTTCGTCTCTACAACTAACGTAACATCAGCGTGTGTTTTGACAGTTTCATTAAATGCTTCTTCATACTTTTCATATGCAATCCTTGTATCACTCTTTTCAGGTAAAGCTTCAACACCAGGGAACTGCAAATTAGCTGTACGTAACGGTAATAAGCAAATAACAATAAATGTTGTAACAACAATAATCATTGCAATTGGATGTTTCATCACAAATTGTGCAAATTTACGCCATGCTTTTGCCGGCGTATGTGCTACTTGATTCTTTTTTAATATTCTTTTACCTATTAACGATAATAGTGCTGGAAGAAGTGTGAGTGAGAATAAAATGCTCATAATGACAACAATCATTCCGCTAATCGCGACAGATTGAATATAATCTATCTTAAAGAAAAACAAACCGGATAACCCAACAAATACGCATAATCCTGAAAATACAATCGCACGTCCTGCCGTTTGATATGTAATTGCTATCGCTTCTTTTACCGTTCGTTTAGCAACTTCCTCTCGAAAACGGTTCACAAATAATAGCGCAAAATCAATAGATAATGCAAGTCCAATCATCGGTGCAACGTTTAACACGAAAATAGATAGTTCTTTATCAACACCGATGAAATACAATATCCCCATCGTACTAATAACACTAAGCGCCCCATTCAAAATCGGTAAAATTGATGCCAAAAGACTACCAAACGAAAATAGTAATACAAGAAACGCAATTGGTAATCCAATCATTTCTGCTACTTTTAAATCATTTTGCGTTCTTTCATTAATCTCTTGATTAATTTTCGGAAATCCTGTAGGTGTTACTTTTAATGCTACATTACTTTCTTTCTCAATCTCATCAGCAAATTGTAATGTCTTTTCCATTCTTTCTTTATTTGTTTTCCCGGAAAATAAAATTGTCGCATAACCGATGTCATCTTGTAGCATTTCTTTATTTTGGATTGGGTGATGGAAAGATTCATAGCTCTCTTTCTCTTGAACATTCTTTACAATTTCATCTATTCGCTTTTTAAATTCCTCATGCGAAGCATCTTTATTTTTCTCAAAAACGAGCAGAAGCGTATCTTGAGACTTCTTAAAATCTTGATCTAAAATTTCTTTTGTTTTTTGATAGTCGCCTTCCGTTTGGAAACCGTCACCACCTAATACTCCCGGTAGCTTTGGAGCAAAAATCCCAAGTGCGATTGCGAGCAACAGTAACGCTACAATTACTGTATAACGAAACTGATACAAAAAGGCTCCTAACTTCCCCCACTTATCAACTTTATGTACGTTTGTCTTCACACATTTTCACCTACTTTAAATAATTCAATTGTCACTTATACTGTATCACATCTTGATATAAACAAAAAACGTCTGGAAAAACTATAATAATAGTTTTTCCAGACGTTTTTCTATCTCTCTTTATTAAGCCCTAATCTCTCAGTAAGTAAACGATGGTAGTAAATCGCGATAATTAACAAAATACCACCTACGCAGTAACCAGCTAAAATATCAGTTGGGTAATGTACATTTAAAATGACTCTACTTAATCCAATCGATAAAATTACTATACCCATCAAAATCGTTGTGACACATTTCCCAGCTACGCTTTTCAAATTAGCAGCAATGATATAAGTAAGAAATCCAAATGTCATAATCGATAGCATTGCATGTCCACTAGGAAAACTATATCCAAGTGCATCTAGCGCTTCATTTAATGACGGACGTTCTCTCTTTACAATCTCTTTTATCCCTTTATTCACAAGATGTGTTATTAAAATCCCCATTGGATATACAATCATCGCAGCATAATAACGCTTCTTCCAAAAAACAAGCAAACTTATAACGAGCGTAGTGACTATCCCAATTGCTGATCCCAATTTTGTAAAGTACGAGAAAAATATAAGAGAACTTTCCGTTTGTAGCCCTCTTACTAATCCACGGACATATGTATCCATCACTGTAACGCCACCTGCATGTACGCGCCAAGCAACAATACCAAATACAGCAAATAACAAACCGATACACATTACCTCATACTGATGTAACTTCTTCTTCAAACGATTTCCTCCTACTATGAAAAAATGCGATTTCTACTTTAGAAACCGCATTTCCTTACTTATTTACCTTTTGTTTTTAGCTCTGTCCAGTAACGATCATAGTCTTTTAACTTATCGTCTACATCAACAAGCCATTCTGTACGATCTAACTCTTCTTTCGTTAAGAAAATCATGTGATTATCACGGTATTCTTTACTATGAAGAGGATGAGCTTTTTCATTTGGATTACTGTAACCAATTGACTCGTAGTTTTTCACACTTACTTTTTCATCTAGTAAGTAGTTCATAAATTTCTCAGCAAGCTCTTTATGTTTTGCACCTTTTGGAATTGCTAACGTATCAGCCCAAATTGTGCCGCCTTCTTTCGGTACAACATATTCTACATCTTTATTATCTTTTGCGATAAATGCTGCATCTCCAGACCAAACTGTTCCGATCCAAGCATCTTCTGTAATGAATTTTTGTTTAATGTTATCTGTATCAAATGCTAATAAGTTTGGAAGCAGCTTCTTTAAATCATCTGCTGCTGTCTTTAATTGTGCATCGTCTTTCGTACTGTTTGAGAACCCGTGCTTCTTAAGACCCACTCCTAATACTTCACGAGAATCGTTCAGTAACGTTACATGTCCTTTATATTTCTCATTCCATAAGTCCGCCCAGCTTGTAGGTGCTTCTTTCACATACTTTTTATTGTATGCAATCCCTGTTACACCCCAAGTGTACACTAAAGAATATTTATTCTCTGGATCAAACGCAGGTGTTTTGAAATTAGAAACCATATTTTCGATATTCGGGATATTCTTTTTATCTAACGGCGCTAATAAGTCCATTTTCGCCATTGTTTTAACCATGTAATCAGACGGCTGGATTAAGTCATACTTTGCGCCACCAGCTTGTAATTTCGCAAGCATTTCTTCATTACTTGCGTACTTGTCATAGTTAATTTTCACATTATATTTCTTTTCAAAATCTTTTAGCACTTGCTCATCAAAATTGTCAGCCCAGCTATAAATATTTAATTCTTCTTTCTTTTCACCACAACCAGCAAGCACACCAGCAACAAGGCTAAAACTAATTGCTGCGCCAGCTATTCTTTTCATTAATTTCATCGGTTTATTACCCCCTTGTACTTTCTATATCGTTCGTATTATAAAGGAAGGTGTCCTCCAGAGTTTTCTTCACCATCTGCACCTTTATTCCGGAAGATTTCAGATAGAACCATTAATCCTACGATAGCAACAATTAAAATTGTAGAAAGAGCATTGATTTCTGGTGATACTCCGCGCTTAACCATACTGTAAATGTATAGTGGCAATGTTGTTGATCCTGGTCCTGATACGAAGAAACTAATTACAAAATCATCAATTGATAATGTGAATGTTAATAATGCTGCCGAAATAACTCCCGGTGCAATTGCTGGGAACGTTACATAACGAAACGTTTGCCAAGGCGTTGCTCCTAAATCATTTGCAGCTTCTTCTAAGTCACGTCCCATACTTGAAAGACGCGCAGCTAAAATAACAACAACAAACGAAATACTAAATGTAATATGTGCAATAATAATCGTTGTTTGTCCAAGTTCCATTCCTAACTGGCTGAAAAGAATTAGTAAAGATAATCCCATTAAAATATCAGGAATTAAAATTGGTAAATATACAAGGCCATTAATAGCCCCTTCAAAACGATATTTATAACGATGTAAAGCGATTGCAAAGAATACACCAAGTACCGTTGTCACAATCGTTGTTATAACTGCAATCGTAATACTATTTACAAATGCATCAATAACATCTTGTTTTTGAAATAAATCTGTATACCAATGGAATGTAAAACCTTCCCACTCCGCATTAATGCGAGAGTCGTTGAAAGAATAGACCATTAAAACCATCATTGGAAAATACAAGAATAACAAAATTAACCAAGAATAAGAAACTAAAAACTTCTTCATCTTTGCCTATTCCCCTCCGTTCTCATTATATTTATATACTTTCGTTGCACGATAATATAAGTAAATTAACAGAACAGAGAATAGAACAACGATAATCGATAACGCAGATCCAAACGGCCAGTCACGTGCACCTAAGAATTGATTTTGAATAACGTTTCCAATTAATGCTACTTTCGATCCGCCCATCACGTCTGATACAACAAACATTCCGATAGAAGAAACGAATACTAAAATAGAACCAGTCGCAATTCCTGACATCGTCATCGGCACTGTTATATTCCAAAATGCCTTTATTGGTGTTGCTCCTAAATCATAAGCCGCTTCTAGCTTACGCTTATCCAACTGCTCAATTGCTGCATACACTGGTAAAATCATAAATGGTAATAAAGAATAGACCATTCCGAGTATTACAGAAGGAGTATTATATAATAAATTTAACGGTTCACTAATAATGCCAAGCTTTAATAACAACGTATTCACAAGACCTTGTGAACGTAAAATAACAATCCATGCGTATGAACGAACAAGAAAGTTAATCCAAAACGGGATCGTTGCCAATAATAAAAGAATAGAGCGGTATTTGCGGTCAACAATTGTAATTGTATACGCAAACGGATAACCAATTAATAAACATATTACTGTTGTAATAACTGCAATTTTAACAGTTTCCCATAACGTTCCTAAGTATAATGGATCAAACACACGGGATATATTCTCCAGCGTAAATTGCATTTCTACTGTCCCGTAAGCTCCGCGCTGCATGAAGGCGAATCCTAATACGAATACGAGCGGGATTAGGAAGAAAATTAACAGCCACGCGACTGTAGGTAGTGCGAGTAATTTCCCTTTTTTCAATTTAAGGTCACCTCGTCCTCTTGCTCCCAGCCTACATATACATTATCTCCAATGCTCCACTGTGCTGCCTCTTCAGCAGTTTGATATGCCATTAGTAATTCTGATGTTTTCTCATCACGTACATAAAGCTTCTCCATATTTCCGACAAACTCGATATCTTCAATATGTCCAAGATGGTATTCTTTTAAAATTGACTCTTCAACCGAACGTACTTTTACATTTTCAGGGCGAATTGCTACATAGCCTTCCCCGTTTTTCACAATATTATTTTCACCGATGAATGTCGCAACGAACAATGTTTTCGGCTTATTGTAAATTTCTTTCGGTGTTCCGATTTGTTCGATATGTCCTTTATTCATAACTACAATACGATCGCTCATGCTCATTGCTTCTTCTTGATCGTGCGTTACGTATATGAACGTAATTCCTAAATTACGTTGTAAGTTTTTCAATTCACGTTGCAAGTCTTTTCGTAACTTAAAGTCAAGCGCTCCAAGTGGCTCATCTAATAGTAATACACGCGGATTATTTACAATCGCTCTTGCAATTGCAACACGCTGCTGTTGTCCACCAGAAAGCTTCGCAGGTTTACGATTACGGAACTCAAGTAACTGCGTTAAACGCATTGCCTCTTCAGCACGCTCTTTCTGCTCTGCTGCTGATACTTTCTGCATTTTCATACCAAAACAAATATTCTTCTCTACTGTCATATGTGGGAATAGTGCGTAATGTTGGAACACTAGGTTCATATGACGCTTATATGGCGGCAAATCGTTAATTCTTTCATCATCTAATAAAAGATTCCCTTTAGTTGGAGTTTCAAATCCTGCGATCATACGAAGTAACGTCGTTTTCCCGCAGCCACTCGGCCCTAAAATTGTTAAAAACTCTCCCTCTTTAATATCTAAAGAAAGAGGTGGGATAATCACTTGATTTCCAAAATGTTTTTCAACTGCTTCAACTTTAATAATCTTTTTCATTTTCCCGTCCTATCTACCTTAAATTTTAAATTTTTATATTCATGAATAAATATTTATGTTCTATAGACTATTTTTTGTTTCGATCCAAACAAAAATGGTTATTTAGCAAGCGTTCGTTTCTATTCTTTATGTAGTATGTTTGATTCATTTTCGCCTGATACATAACGTCGAACAGAAAAACCCCTTCCATTGCGAAGGGGCTATTATCATACGGCTACGCCTACTGATAAACACCATCATCATTTTAACAACTTTCGTATGAATTTTAAAGCACTTTTTGTAGAAGAGTAACGAATTTTCATGTCGAATGCTGTAGATTGGGCTAAAATGCTTTTATAATGTGAAAAAGTCCGAAAACTTTCTTTCCCATGATAACCCCCTAATCCACTACTTCCAACACCCCCAAAAGGTAAATATGGCGTAGCAAGGTGATAGACAACATCATTAATACAGCCTCCACCATATGAAATATTACTCGTCACTTTCTTTTGTACTTCTTTATCTTCAGAAAATACATATAACGCTAACGGCTTCGGATGTTGCTGGATTGTGCCAATTACATTTTCTATATTGTCGTACTCTATGATTGGTAAAATCGGACCAAAAATTTCATCTTCCATAACAGCATCTTGCCATGTAATATCCGCTAGTACTGTCGGTTCAATATGTAAAGTATCTTTCTCATAGTTTCCACCAATTACGACTTGACCATCTTGTAAGAATCCACATAATCGTTCAAAATGACGCTCACTTACAATACGCACGTAATTTTCATTTTGTAAAGGTTCTTTACTATACTGCTCTGTAATTTCATGTCGCAGTGCCTCAATTAGCTTTTCTTTCACGGAAGAATGCACGTACATATAATCAGGCGCTACACACGTCTGCCCTGCATTTAAAAACTTACCCCAAACAATTCTTCTTGCTGTCATCTCTATCTTTGCATCTTTATGTACAATACAAGGACTTTTCCCGCCAAGTTCTAAAGTGAGCGGCGTCAACTGTTTCGCTGCTGCTTCCATTACAACTTTTCCAACGCCAACACTACCAGTAAAGAAAATATAATCAAACGGTTCCCTCAGCAAAGATGTACTCTCTTCAACGCCACCTTCTACTACCGCTACAAGCTCTTCTGGGAATAATTCATCTAACATTCTCTTAAGCACTTTTGAAACGCTTGGCGTTAACTCTGACGGCTTTAAAACGATTGTATTTCCAGCTGCCAGTGCTCCTACAAGTGGTGCAATTGCTAATTGAAAAGGATAGTTCCACGGTGCAATAATAAGCGTCACACCATACGGTTCTGGCACTACTTTTCCTTTTGATCCAAAATGAGTAAGTGCTGTTCGAACTCGTTTCGGTTTACTCCACGATGACATATGTTTCAATTGAAAGGAAATTTCTTTTAATACATATCCAACTTCCGTTGTAAACGACTCGTGAACTGACTTATTTAAATCTAATTTCAATGCCTGAAATATTTCTTCTTCAAAACGCTGAATGCCTTCATAAAGCTTCTTCAAATTATTCTTTCTCATTTCGATGCTTCTCGTATGCCCTTTTAAAAAATATTCCTTTTGCCTACTTACAATAGAGGAAATACTCATTCACTCACCTTCTCCCACTATTTTTATCCAATTCTTTCATTATTTATATAAACTTCATATATAACAAATTTCTATTCTTAAGGTTACATTATATATGACTTTTTCAGCTATATAAAATTCATTGCTCACAAAAAAACTACCGAAAGAAAATCTCTCGGTAGTTTTACAGTATTAACGATATAAACGAACAGCACCTGCAGAATTATCATCAGCTTGTCCTACTACTTCAAATTTCAAACCAAGCTTCGGTAAAATACGTCCTGCATCTGGAATCTGTTGATTAATATACGTTTTAGAATCATCAAACTTCGGTACGCCTGCTAAGCCATCATACGTAAATGTTCCACGCGTTGGAGATACGACTTTCCAAGCTGGCGTTTTGTCAAATGAAAACGCTGCATCAGCGATTTGGAATCGTGTACTACTCTTAACTGTTGGTTTACCATTTAAAGTACCAACAATTGCTTCTGGATGAGAATCAACTACACCAAGGAAACCGTGTCCTGGATGTACACCAACCCAGTTATCTGTATAAGCTGAATCTGCATACCATACAACCATACCAGTGTTAAATACTGGACCGCGAGCAAATTTCAACGCGTTATCTGCCCCAGCATAGTTTCTCCACTCAACATAGTAGTTATGTTTTTTCTTCTCTGTTCCGTTAGATACAACGAAACCATCTAATTTTAATTGTGGTGTACCTTCTGCGTCATCAGAGAATACTACTTTACCATCTACTGTTAATGAAGCATTATCAAGAGCGAATCCATTTAATGCTAAACCACCATCAGTAATGTAATCAAATGTTAATTTTACTTTCTTGCCTTTGAATTGACTTAAATCATATGATTTGTCAATCCATTTTCCACTTGTCGAATCTGCATTTCCACTATTTGCTTTCTCACCAAGTCTTTCAATTAACGTTTGTTTACCATCTTCTGTTACAGCGTGTACTTCAAGGAAATCATAACCTGCTTCAATCTCATATAATGACTTGAAATCAAATTTTGCATTCGTTGCATTCGTTAAATCGAACAACGGTGTTTCCATCTTCGTATGAAGATCGTCACCTTTTGTGCTGTAGTAATACTGTTTTCCAAATGCTGGCTCAATTGTTTTAACATCTTTATCTGGTAAGTTAACACGGATCATACCTGGTCTTGCTGATTTCGTAACACTTTGATCCAAATATGTCGCTAGACCGATACCTTTATTTAATTTCTCGTAATCTACTTCTACGATATTTGCCCAGTTACCACCGATTGTTTTTTGGAAAAACTCTTTATTTTGTGGTGAGAAACTCGTTGGCGTCGTTCCAGCGATTTTACCAGCCCAGCTTCCGCCACTCATAATAGACCAAGCTTCAATCGGCTCACCTTGACCACTATATTGTGTATCGTACTCATCTGGAAGACCTAAATCGTGACCATATTCATGTGCGAATACACCAACTGCTCCATCTTCTGGTTCAATTGTGTAGTCGAATGCTGCCATCTTTCCACCCCAATATGGTACTTTCGCTTGTGTACCTTCAATTGGGAATGGCTTTGGTCCAACTGTCCAACGGTGCGACCAAATTGCATCATCGCCTAATTTACCACCGCCTGCTTCTTGTCCAACACCCGCATGAATAATCATTAAGTGATCGATTAAACCGTCTGGTTGATTTTTATTCCCATCACCATTTACATCGTATTGATCAAATTGGTCGAACTCTGATAAATCAATACCACTATCTACAGCTGCTTTTAATGCATCTTTTACTAAATCACGTGGCCCTTTTGGTCCTTTATTATCATGGCCTCCGCCCGGAGCATCTGCACCGTAATCAGCAGCTTTACCAGGAACTGTTAACCATTTTGTAACTGTTCCGTCTACAGTATAACTACCACCAGATTGCTCTTCGTAATATTGTTTAAACGTTTCAATTTTACTTCCATCATCTAATGTGAATGGCTCGTTGCCGAATAACATTTTTTCATAATGTTCTTTATTAAAATCGTTAGAATACATATATCCAGGCTCTTTGTCGATATTATTATGTTTAAAGTCAGCGTACTCTACAAGTAAAACGAGTACTTTGTCTTTACGAACTTCACCGTTATAGTCTTTTTGTTTCGCTGGAGAAGTTGGTACTTTACCATTTAGACCGCCTTTAACTGGGCCTGTCGCTGCAGGTGTGCCTGTTGCTGGTTGATTTAATTTTTCTTTCGTGTCTGCTTTCGCATCTTTCACTTTCTTTAAAAAGTCAGATGCATCTTTCGTAAGTTGGTCCCCATTCGCTGCTTCTTTCCCAGGATTTTCACCCTTTTTGTTCTCTACATACTTTTCGACTGCTTTCTTTGTTTCTGTCTCTGAAGCCTTCGAATCAATTACCCCACGTTTTTTTAATGCATCTGCTAAACGTTCTTCCGGAATTAAATGATCATCCACTGGGCTCGTAGCTGTTTTATTCACAGGCGTTTCAGCATATGCAGATTGAGTGCCAGCTCCGAATGAAAGGCCTAATACAGCTGTCAATGCGATTGATGACAAAACTTTGAACGGTTTCTTGTTCATCCCTTATTTCCTCCCCTAATAAATAATATGTATTACAAATTAAATTTTATTAAAAATTCAATATTTTTTCAATATTTAGTCATATTATGTAATGTTTTTAATATATTTGTAAAAATTTCATAGTTAGCATACGAATATATCACAATTCAACAATGTTTTCTGAAAATATTGAAAGTTTTTATCGAACAATTTATAATTTCCATAGAGGGAGTTTAATGGGGATTTTATCTTTGTTTCATCTACACAATATTTGATAATTCACTATATAAAACACAAAATCGGATTTCATTATCATGTATTCTGTAGCAGCAATTATGACCGATAATTAGGGAGGAATTACATTTGTACAAAGATAAGACAGACGCACTGGATCAAGAATGGATTGATTTAATACTTGAAGCTCTAGATGCTGGTATCGCCATGCAAGACATCGAGCAATTTTTCCAACGTATGAAGCCATCCAGTCAGGCTCAATAGGTTTGTTCTTTTTAACGAAGTTTATGTTATAATAATGACATCATAAGACAACTACATATTGATAGAAAGGTGCGCAAATATGATTGGAGAACGTATAAAACGCCTTCGTTTACAAAAAGGGATTTCATTAACTGAACTTGCCGAAAAAGCTGGCGTTGCTAAATCTTACATTAGTTCTATAGAACGAAATTTACAAAAAAACCCTTCCATTCAGTTTCTTGAAAAGATCGCAGCAGTTCTACAAATTCCAGTTGATACTTTACTTCATGATGAAACAACAAAGGAAACTAACCTAGACTCCGAATGGACACAACTCGTTAAAGATGCAATGAACTCTGGTGTCTCCAAAGAACAATTTCGTGAATTTCTTGAATTTACAAAGTGGAAGCAAAATCAAAAATAATAATAGAAAGAAGTGCTTACAACCAGCACTTCTTTTTCTTTATAAAAAAAAGCGGGAATACCCGCTTTTTTTATTATTTTTCTTCCCCAGCTTCTTGGTTAGCATTGAATGTCCATTCTAAATTCAATGTATCACCTTGGAAGATATTTTGGTCTTTTCCATCATCTACAAATTCAAATTGTACCCATAGATAATCCTCTGTACCAGCTGCTAATCCACCCTTTTCTCCCCACTCAGGAGCAAAGATATCTTTAGCTAAAAGATCTGGATCAACTTTTTGTAAGTCTGCTAAAGTTGTTTCGTATACAGGCTCACTTTGTTTATCCCAGTTCCAAAGGAATTTTACTTTAACGTGCTTACCAAAGTCTTCACCAGCATTATCACCTTTTGCATCTTTAACAGTATACTTTGTTGCTAATTTAACGTCTTTAATAGTTAACGAACCGCTGTTTTGTAATAAGAACTCTTTCTTAACAGAATCCCCTGGTTTTAAATCTTTAATATCTACAAGCGTCTTAGGGTTTAATGTAAGGTCTAACGTCCCAGCTGCAAATGTATTGTTTGATACTTCTTTATCGCTAAAGAATGCAAATGTTCCTCCACCAATTAAAGCTAACCCCAATGCTGCTGATGCAACTCCCATACCTAATTTCTTTTTCAGACTCACAATCAATTCCCCCTAGCTTTTTTTTATATTTTTATCACTTATTTTTCAATAAGAGATGTAAAGAAAACTATATTAGCTTAGCTAATATGTGTTCTTTTTTAAAAACCTTATGTTCATTATAACGAACAAACCTATATAAACACAACACATATTTATTAATATTTTCAGTTATTTTTATTTCTCAATATCATTTAGACTTTTCAGAAAAAACAATGATAATTTATAACTTTTTTCACACTCAAATCATTTAATACTATAAGAAAAAAGAAAAACAAAGAGGTGAGGGCTAACGTTCCCTCACACTCGTATAAATATTACTAGTCTTGCTTATTCGTTCACTCTCTCTTACACCACATTCTTGTTTTCCGGCTGTTTCACTAAAGCAGTTACTCCGCTTTCTTCTGCTCTTCTAGCTTTTTCTGTTCTTCCGCTTTCTTTTGCTCTTCTACTTTCTTCTGTTCTTCTGCTTTCTTCTGTTCTTCTACTTTCTTCTGTTCTTCTACTTTCTTCTGTTCTTCTGCTTTCTTCTGTTCTTCTACTTTCTTCTGTTCTTCTGCTTTCTTCTGTTCTTCTGCTTTCTTCTGTTCTTCTACTTTCTTCTGTTCTTCTGCTTTCTTCTGTTCTTCTGCTTTCTTTTGTCCTTCCGCTTCAATTGCAACGTTTAATTGTTGCTGAAGAGCCTGAATTTGCTCATCAATAGCTTTCAAGCTAATTTCTTTCTCAATATAGTCACGCTTCTCTTTGATACTGCGGAAGCCTTCATTTACATATATGGACACTTGCTGCATCGACTCATCTTTATTTACCTTTAATTCTTCTTGTATTTGATTGTAAGGAGCTTCTATTTCAGTATATACATTTTGCAGGGCTTCCTTCTCAGCAACAATTTTCTCACGCCCTTGTTGCCATACAGAAATCGCCTGTTTTATTTCTTCAATAGAAGTTGCTTTCGATTTTCCCTTCATCGTTCCATACTCACGCTCAATAAACTGTTTATGTTTCTCAGATTGCTCTTTTAACGTATTAACTGTTTTCGGAAATATAATTGCTGTAGAAAGCGTCGCTTCTACTTTCGTTTCATGAATGAACGCCGCTTCTGTATGCGTCATAATTTGAGAGCCTAAATAAAACGTAATAGAACACATACACGGCAATATAAGCATCTTTTTAAAATTACGCGGTCTTTTCAGCATCTTAATCTCTCCCATCGAACATTACGTTCTTTATACAGAACATTATCTATATTATAGTAAAGAACTATTAAAATTGATAGACAAATACTAGAAAAATAGAAAAAGGGCTATCCATGTGATAGCCCTTTTTCTTATTATCTTTCTTCACCTGCTGTTTGTTGTGCATCAAACGTCCAATTTAATTGTAACTTATCGCCTTGGAATTGATTTTGATCTTTTCCATTATCAACAAACTCAAATTTCACTTTGAATTTATCAGATTTACCTGCTGAAATACCTTTTTCATCCCAGAACCAAGCCGATAAATCATTATCTACAGCTGTAAGTGTGTCACCTTTTAATTTATCTAAAGTAGTTTGTTTCACAATTGTCTCATGCTTATCTACATTTTTTAAGAATGTTACTTTAATATGTTTACCAAAATCATCTTTATTGTCTTTCTTTACATCTTCTACATTATAATCTGTTTTCAGTAGAACCTTTTTAATATTTAAAGAGCCTTTATTTTCTAGTTTAAATTCTTTTTCAATTGTATCCCCAGGTTTTAAATTCGATACGTTAACAACTGTTGATGGATTTAATGCTAAATCCAGTGTTCCAGCCGCAAATGTATTATTTGACACTTCTTTATCACTGAAAAATGCAAATGTTCCTCCACCAACTAAAGCTGCTCCTAATACTGCTGATGTAATACCCATTCCTAATTTTTTCTTTAAAGTCATGTCCATATCCCCTTAATATATATTTGTTAACTTCCTAAACGGAAAGTATAACCAAACGAACTAGACGGATTGTTCTACTTTTTTATCTTTCTTTTCTCCGTCAATGCTACGAATAGCACCAAAAATAGAAATCGCGGAATACCCAAGTAAAAAGACTCCTGGAATAATAAGAAGTAATGCTGCTCCCGCTTTTGAATTCGCATAATTCAGTAAATAACCAACATACGGAACTGTAATATCTGCATACTTTCCAACTACATTTTCTGCAAGTACTGGCTCTAAATCTGGTCCGTTGTTGTTATCCCCTTTTGTTTCATACATTACTTTTCCATTTGTATCTTTCACACCGATAATACGGTGAGTGATAATTTTTTGATCTTTCTCTTTAAAGGTAATAACATCACCTTTTTGATATTTAGAACCATCTTTGTTTGGTTCTATTGCAATGATTGATCCTGTTAAAAACGTCGGCTCCATTGATCCTGAAAGAACGCTCTTAAATTGATATCCCATCACTGTCGGATCACCACCGCTTGCTTTTGAAGAAATAACTACAAAAGCTAAAAAAACCATCAATGCAAATAAAACAAATGAGATCGCGTTGCTAATTATCTTCCATATTAATTTCATCGTCTCTCTCCCTCTCCGTTGTTTTATATTATTTGAAGTATGCAATATCCACTTGTGTTCTTTAACAAGAACACAAGTAAATGATATAACGAACTTTAAGTTATTGCAATAAGAAAATTTACAATTATTAGTTATTTAAAATATAGAAAAAAGACTGTGCCAAAATTTTACACAGTCTTTTTATTAGTAATTTATTTACCTTCTGATTTCATTCCTTTTGTATTTCGGCGCAACACTACATATAAAATTGCTCCAAATAATATAATCGCACCTATCCCAACACTTATTACTTTCACATTTGAGTCTTTTACTTCAGGCATAGTTGTATCTTTTTTAGGCATCGTAAAAGTGACATCTTCTGTTGAAAGAACATTTACCGTCGCAATTGTTTGATTATTTTTCGTAATATCAACTGCACCAACTACCTCACCACGATGTATTCCTTTATGATATAAAGATTCTTTATCTAATGAAGCCGCCCGGAAAATAGTTTTCACATTTTTCCCTTCATCTTTCTTAAGCATAAGCTCCGCACTTTGTTCCAACTCAGAATTAACATCTTTATTTAAATATGTTGTTTTTTGATGCCAATTATGTTTATCAAGCACCATTTGCTTCGTAAATTGACCGAAAGAATATTCCGCCATCTGCTTCAAATCTTCATAAATTTCAGGTCTTTGAGAAGCCATTACTACGCTTATAATACGATTTCCATCTTTCTCATTTAATAAAACAAGTGTATTACGTGCTTCATTCGTAAACCCTGTCTTACCGCCAATGCTATATGGATTTTCAAAAAAATTAGATTTATTAAAAATAGACACCGTCTGCCTAGACGTCGTAACTGTCGTTCTTTTCGTATTCATCGCTTGTAAAATTTCAGGATACTTTTGCACACCCTTCGTAATCATAGCCATATCATACGGCGTCGTATAATGGTTCGGATCATGCAATCCATTCGGTGTTACAAAGTGGCTATCTTTCGCTCCTAATTGCTTCGCTTTCTCATTCATCATATTAGCGAAATTCTCAACACTCCCGCCAATCCGCTCCGCAATCGCATACGACACATCATTCGCACTCAGCACCATTAAAATCATAAGCGCAGTATTTCTATTAATTGTCTCTCCAGGTTGAAACTCAATTTGATAATTACTCTTCTCTTGATCTAATGCTAATTGTGAAAATGTAAATTGGTCCTCTGGCTTTGTATGCTCCATGAGTAAAATCGCTGTTAACACTTTCGTCGTACTAGCAGGATATGCTCGGTGATATGCGTTTTTGTCATACAAAACATCTCCTGTTTTTGCATCAATTGTCGTTGCAAACTGACTAAAAACATTCGGTCCTTCCGCAGGTGGTGGTGCAACTTGTTCTGGATTTACTCCAATATTCGTCTCAGCCCGCAATGTTATGGGCGTCAAAAAAAACGAACAAATAACTGTAATAAAAACCAAAATTTTCTTAAAATTTACCATATGACTCTCCCTTTTCCATTTACTCCTTAACAAAATAATAAATCTACCAATCATATGTAATTTGTATTATATTGGAAGAATTTTCACTATTTTTTACTATATCATACTTTTACGATAAAGAACATAAATATACAATAAAAATAAGAAGGAATTACTCTTTCTTATCCTTCTCATCAATCAACGAATCTATTAACTTTTGACTAGCTTCCTCGGGCGTAATCTCATCTGTTATTCCCATAAACGACCAACCTTTAGAATCAACCCACTCAACAAACTCTTGTAAAAATTCATCATGTGTAACATCCACATCAAGAATCGATCCATTAATCGAAATCGTTCTATTTTTAGACACGCGCATCTTGAACGTTTTTCTTACCATTACAACTTTTCTCCCTCTACTTCTGAATATTTATAAAGTGAAACTTTCATCAACCCTCACGAATCGGACTTTTACGGGCATTCCGACCCGAACCTAACTTCTTTACTTTTGCTGAATTTCGAGGTAAGGGATCTTACTGCCCGCAAATAGCGAGATAAAATAATCATGTATCTCTGTTATACATGATTTTCAGTAAATTGTAAAAAGGATATATTGGCCAATTGGCATATTGAAACTGAAAATCTATCATTCTGCAAAAATATCAAATGATATGTAATTGTTCATAAATGACTAAATAGATTCACATAAAAATAAAACAACTTACATTTTACCACACCAAATACAAATGACTTTCTTACAATGGAATGGAGTATACTAGAAGAAAACTTAAAATGAGGAGGAACCTCATGACGCGTTGTACGTATTGTAAAACGAAGTGGACAATAAAAGATGTATGGGCAATACTCGTGACATTTGAAAAGGATTGTCCGTATTGTTTTATGAGACAATATCTATCAAAGAAAACGGTGAACGCTATGCCAGAACTTATAAGCTTACCTTTACATTTCTTACTCCCTTTTCTTGTTGATTTGAGTGCTGAAGGTCCTTTGGATTGGTATCGTAAATAATATAACCACTACATCCAAAGACTACTTTCTACTAAATTCGCTTCTCATCATTATTCCTTCATACATTACTAGCATAATCGGCTTATACTTTCCCTTTTGAAGATCCCGTAGCTCAGCAAGAAGAGCGTCCCCTGGACAAGGTTTATCAATTATGACTAAAAAAAGTGATATATGTATACTGTTAAGTATAGAAAATTAGCATTAGGTTCCAATCAAATATTAATTGAAACCCAACACTGCTTGTATTCTATAATTCAGAATACAAGCAGTGTTTTATATTATGCATTTTTGCATACAGTATTATTTTCTCTTGTAAATAGATAATAATGGTATATAATAAAACCAATGTTTTACCAATAAAAGGTAATAGAGAGACGTGTGATAAGTAAATAACCAAAACGTATTAACAGATTTGTTCTATGTAAATCATGATACATATACGGAATCAAAACTATGAAATTTTATGTAGAGGTTAGATTACTACAAGATGAAAGATTCATAGCGAATACACTCGAGGAAAAAAGCGGTCAATTAGATTAATGTTATAAAACTACTTAATGTGATATCTATCGAACGAATTGAGAATATACTTAGGGGGAATTTCAAGTGAAAACATTTGGTAAAGTATTATTAACTGGCGCATTAGCTTTAGGCGGTTTAACGGTTATGAACATTGAAACACCAAAAGCACATGCTGACGAATGGGATGGTTGTCATTACATTTGTGGTCCTGGTGAAACGGTGAACGGTGTTACAGTTCAGGTACACTCTACACAAGTTACTTTTGGTAACAGCGTAATTGCAAGAATTACAAATGACCGAGCTGAAGAAATTCATTACAATGTCAGCCTTGAAAAGAAATATGGCGATAGATGGGGAGAATTTGAAACCAACTTCCGTTGGCAAAATCAATGGGTCCCAGCTGGAAGCAATGATGAAATTGCAACTTTCACAGGATATGGCGATGATATTTATGAGGATGGAACATATCGTTATAAAGTCGAAATAAAAGGCGCTGACTGTTCTATTGATACAATTTACACAGCAGGAATGACAGTTACAGGACGATAGCTTATGAACAAGCTCCATTATTTATGATTGTATTTTTGAAAATATCATTGATAATTGCGTTGATATTATTATTAAAATAAGCTCTTCG
Organism: Bacillus sp. JAS24-2; assembly: GCF_008274905.1. Lineage (NCBI taxonomy): Bacteria > Bacillati > Bacillota > Bacilli > Caryophanales > Bacillaceae > Bacillus > Bacillus sp. JAS24-2. The sequence continues at coordinate 1,218,859 of NZ_CP031068.1, read as the reverse complement.
GGGCTTATTTTTTTATACAAAAATTAGAATATGAATATTCAGAAAATTATACCTTTACACCATTAAAGTTTGTTGCTATTATAGGAATACATCAAATGTTACAATACTCAACAAATTGTACAAATTCTCCGATTACACGAATGAAATGAAAATACATTGCTGATGGTAACATTTATAGTTGGGATCCCGTAGCTCAGCAGGGAGAGCGCCACCTTGACAGGGTGGAGGTCGTGAGTTCGAGCCTCTCCGGGGTCATATAAAAAAGAGACACCATATCAACCTTCTACGTGATATGGTGTCTCTTTTTATCTAATTCAATTACTTCCCACCAAACATCTTCTCCAAAGACTTCGCATTGGCAAACAATACTTCTTTCAAGTTATCGTCAGCAACGATTTTATAGTCGCCATCTTTGTCTTTCTTTAAGTTCAATGTAACTTCGCGAGTTGCCATTGCTGCATCTTTATCTGCTAAGTTTTTGACGATAGTTGATGTCATTGTTTTTTCGATTGCTTTTTCAGATTGTTCTTTGTCTTCACTAAAGGCACTAGCGAACGCCATTGGCATAACTTCTCCCACTGCTTTTGTTACAGCAACGGATAGATCAGCAGATGTAATTTTCACTTTCACTTCTGCTTTGTCATCCTTTTTCGATACTTCTTCTAGCTTTTCAAATTTAAAGGTTTTTGTAATTGCACTTAGCATTGCTTTTGCCTCAGCATCATCTGTTTTTTCATTTAGTTTATTAAATTCCTTGTCACTCTCAACAAATGTACGAGCCTTTTCTACATCACCTTTTTGTATCGCTGTTAAAAATTCTTCTGTAGTATCTTTCGGATTTGCACACCCTGCTAAAACAACTGCTGTTAATCCTACTACCATCATTAATAGCAATAATCTCTTTATCTTTTGCACGCTCATTCTCCTCTTATCTTTTCTAGTAAGTCAGCATTATATAATAGTATGAAACTGACATTACAAACATTTTTTAGTATATCATTTATATGATTCGTTTTCTATTAATTCCCAAAAGATAAAGGGCCTTGCAGCATTCCTACAAGGCCCGGCTTCTATCAATCTGTATCCGTAGCACAAATGAACCACATTTTCTGTTCCCTACTATCTAACACCATCCAAGTAACACCCCACGCAACATCGTAAAACCAATCTGTCCAAGGGCGATAGCTTTCGAACACTTTAATATCTTCGTATCGATCTTGGAACATATATTGACATACATTGACTGCTAATTGTTTTGCGATAACTGGTCGTTCCTTAAACCCTTCATATGCTCCGCCCCACAAAATTTGCGCAGCAATGCTACCATCAAGCATGACTGCGAGCTGCTCTTTAAAACAAAACTTATATTTGTCTGATGTATGTATTTTTAACTCTTCTAAGTTATTGATTATGTCTAAAGAGTTGAAGATTCTTCTAAAGAAGTGCTCATGTCCATCTTTCGAATGTGGTATTTCTTTAAAAAAATTTTCGTTATGCACTTTAAAACAGCTTATTATTGCTCCACCAATTAAGTTTTGTTCCTTAAACGTGTTTATAAGTTGCTCAACAGGTGAGTCATTCGTGTCTATTTTTTCAAACGTTCCCTCTTTCCATCTCATAACACCCACTACTCTCTATTAAAAATTTGTTTCTTTATTATAAATAGCAAAATAAAAACCAGCAACTTTGAGGTTGCTGGCTTATCTCTTATTCATATTCGAAACAACAACAACTGCTCCAAACACATAATGCCCTGCTACCATCCACATACTCCGATCAAAGATCATAAGCGATAACCAAAGCGATATATTAATAGCAGCAAATAATAAATATAAAATGTAATCTCTCTTTTGTATTGCTCCTCTATTCATCAAAATGTAAGCGGCACCGATAGGAGGAAAAAGACAAATATTTTTCTTAACGACCACGGATACAAAGTTACTGTCTGCATATGAATCCCCTTTTCATCATAATACTTGCTTCAACATCGGCCTCACTACCCTATATTCATCACTATAAGCTTCCTTTATGATTAAAGGCGGGTAATCACTTTTTTCTTCCTCAATCATTATGAATACTTCTGTTTTCTCTTGTAATGTATTAGATTCTCTATTTTTAGTAGGTTTTTTACTTGTTTTAATTTTCTTTGTTACTTCGCCAAGTTTTTGCCCAACTTCTTCTACTTTGGCAGGTTCATTCGTAACATAGTATTCTTGTTCGTTCCATACTAATATAGGTGGCACTTGTTCTCTTTTGTTACATATTATATAAGTAGTACTAGCTACAAGTAGTATACAAGTTAATAAATAGAAGATAGTTTTTTTATTCATATACTACACTCCTTATCTATCATTTCATTGGATTATATAATACAAGTTATTTATAGTAAATGGATTTAGTGGTAATTTTTAGGTTTAACAATAAAGAAAAACCTTACCGAAGTAAGGTTTCGTTTTTACATTCTATAGTGACTGATTAATTAATACGATCATTACAATAATTGCTATAAGCATAACAACTAAACAGCCGATTAATTTATAAAATCCTCGCTTCGTTAACGTCCCACCTTGAACGTCTTTACGAATAAATAAGAATACGGCTAAAAATAATACAAGCCCAATGCCAAAAGCATACATCATTTGCATATGTTAATCTTCCTTTCTCTCCTCCATCTTAATATCTTTTTGCTAAAACAACAAATGAGATAAAGACGGTACTCATTGTAAGTGCCATAAGTATATTCAATAATATAGAAGAAACTTTTTTAAATTTCAGCACGTCTATTTTGAAGCGAAACACGGAACACTGTAAATAACTGTTACTATATCTCCTCACTTCTTTTTTTAAAATTTAATATCTCCATATTTGTTTTATCCTTTTAAAATATTTCATTTATTTCTTTATTTCACGAAATGCGTTATTTGTTTTACGGTGTTTTTCGTCATATTTATAGAAACTAACTGTTTATGGAGCATTTTTTATGTTTAGCAACTTTTTTTGTAGAAATCCTTCACTTTCCTTTCAATATTTAACACTATCTAAATAAAGTTTACGATAAATTCATAATTTTTTATTTTTTATACTATATTCCGTTATATTGTTGTATAATATCTATGAAAGCGCTTATTATTTCAATATACATAATTCAAACTGTTTTTATCGAAACATTCTAACTATTATACCTATATTTAAATGCAACAATTATAGCTATTAGTATAGGCATACCAAATATATCCACCCCATTTTTCTGTAAAATTACTTTATAACATGAAAGATTAACTTGGGTGATAAGTTATTGTGAATGTTTTTTTACAAAACAGATAAGTAATAGTGTTTGGTATTATGTAAATTATTGTAATAACATAAGAGTAAAGAAAAACATTTACATTGATTATTGATTCATTACTTATTGAAAAAGAGCAAAATGCACCTTTGTATGGAAAAGGATTATATGCATTGGGAGGTTTAAACAAATGACGAGGAAGAATACAACGACAAACCCTTGGGCCAAGTTCCACGGTCCGAACCTTGGTTATGTTATTGAGCAGTATGATCTTTACGTAACTGGAGCAGGTTCTGTTGATCCGGAATTACAAGAGCTTTTTGAAATTTTTGGAGCTCCTTCGTTTCAAGATGATGTCGTAACAGGGGACAACACAGCAACACATTTTTCTCCTCAAAACACAGGTAACATTGAAAAAATTCTTAAAGTCGTTCAACTTGTTGAGCAGATTCGTTCTTTCGGGCACACGTTGGCTCACATCAACCCGATGGAAGATGCTGCAAATGGACAATCTCTTCTTGAGAAAGCAATGAACGAACTGAGCGATGCTGACTTGAAAGCGATTCCAGCGAAAACGGTATGGCAAGATGCACCAGAAGGTATTCACACTGCACTTGATGTAATTCATAGATTAAAAGACGTTTATACAAAATCTTTAGCTTATGAATTTTCTCATATACAAGATAGTGAAGAACGCGCGTGGTTGCATCAAATGGTGGAATCAAATTCATTGCGTCAACCACTATCAAATAAAAAACGAACTGCTCTTTTAAAACGTTTAACAGCTGTTGAAGGTTTCGAGCAATTCTTGCATAAAACATTCGTTGGGCAAAAACGTTTCTCTATCGAGGGCGTTGATATGCTTGTACCTGTTTTAGATGAAATTGTTCTAGAAGGTGCTAAGAACGGCGTAGAGGATGTCATGATTGGTATGGCTCACCGCGGTCGCCTAAGCGTACTTGCTCACGTATTAGAAAAACCATATAGCCACATGTTTGCTGAGTTCAAACATGCAAAAATAGAAGGCGCAGTGGCTAATTCTGGCTGGACTGGCGACGTGAAATACCATTTAGGTAGAGAACAAGTCGTTAGTAACGAAGAAGTTAGTACTCGCGTTACATTAGCAAATAACCCGAGTCATCTTGAGTTCGTGAATCCTGTAGTAGAAGGTTTCGCACGTGCGGCTCAAGAGAATCGTAAAAAATCTGGTCTTCCAGATCAAGATACTTCAAAATCATTCGTAATTTTAGTTCATGGTGATGCTGCATTCCCTGGTCAAGGTATTGTATCTGAGACACTCAACTTAAGCAGATTGAACGCGTACCAAACAGGCGGAACGATTCATGTTATCGCAAACAATGCAGTTGGTTTTACGACTGATAGCTATGATTCTCGTTCTACGAAATATTCAAGTGACCTTGCAAAAGGTTTCGATATTCCGATTGTTCACGTGAATGCTGATGATCCGGAAGCTTGTCTTGCAGCTGCTAACCTTGCGATTCAATATCGCATGTTGTTCAAAAAAGACTTCTTAATCGATTTAATTGGTTACCGCCGCTACGGTCATAACGAAATGGATGACCCGGCAGTTACGCAACCACAAGTGTACAAAAAAATTAAAAACCATCCAACTGTAAGAGCAATTTATGCAGATCAATTACAAGCTGCTGGTGTTCTAAATGCAGATGAGGTTGAAACAATTACACAGTTTATACAAGAGCAATTAAAATCCGACTATGCACAAGTACCACCAGCTGATACGAGTGATGCAACAATTCACGTTAAAGTACCAGATGTTGTTGCAAAAGGTATTCAGTCAATTGATACTGGCGTTGAGATTGACTCACTTCGTGCAATTAATGAAGGTCTACTATCTTGGCCAGAAGGCTTTAACGTATATCCGAAAGTGAAGAAAATTCTTGAGCGCCGTAAAGATGCTCTTGAAGAGAACGGCAAAATTGAATGGGCACTTGCTGAATCATTAGCATTCGCTTCTATTTTACAAGAAGGTACGCCAATTCGTTTAACTGGTCAAGATTCACAGCGTGGTACATTCGCACACCGTCATATCGTATTACACGATACTGATACAAATGAAACATATTCACCATTACATCGCTTACCAAACATTAATGCTTCATTCTCTGTTCATAACAGTCCGTTATCAGAGGCTGCTGTTGTTGGTTACGAATATGGTTATAACGTATTCGCTCCAGAAACTCTTGTTATGTGGGAAGCGCAATATGGTGACTTCTCAAATACTGCGCAAGCATTATTTGATCAATATGTTTCAGCTGGAAGAGCAAAATGGGGTCAAAAATCTGGCTTAGTTCTTCTATTACCACACGGTTATGAAGGTCAAGGACCAGAGCACTCTAGTGCACGTCCAGAGCGTTTCTTACAGTTAGCTGCTGAGAATAACTGGACAGTTGCAAACTTAACGAGCGCGGCTCAATACTTCCATATCCTGCGTCGTCAAGCATCTATCTTAGGAACAGAAGCTGTTCGACCATTAGTATTGATGACGCCGAAGAGTTTATTACGTCACCCACTTACGCTTTCAACTGCTAGTCAGTTAAGCGAAGGACGTTTCCAACCTGCTTTAGAACAAGAAAACCTTGGCATGAAACCAAATAAAGTAAAACGTCTTGTTTTAAGCACAGGTAAAATGGCGATTGACTTAGCAGCAGAAATCGAGTCTGGTAAACATGAGTACAACTTAGACGAAGTTCATGTCGTTCGTATTGAGCAATTGTACCCATTCCCTGCTGAGAAAGTTCAATCTATTATTAAACGCTTTAAAAACTTAGAAGAAATCATTTGGGTTCAAGAAGAACCTCGTAATATGGGCGCATGGCATTACATGGCTCCAATTCTGTTCGAACTTGCTGGAGATAAAGTGAAAACAGGCTACATTGGACGTCCTGATCGCTCTAGTCCATCTGGCGGCGATCCATTCGCTCACAAAGCTGAGCAAGAACTAATCGTTGCACATGCTTTAGATGTAAAGTATAACTTCCGTCAAGATAAACAAGAAATTGAAGTTTACAGCAACTAAAAAGTAACAATGAAGCTTTCTTGCTTGTTCCTTGGGCAGATATTCTGCCCAAGGCCAGGCTAACAAATGGAGATTACCGAAGACAAAAGAAGAAAAAACACACCGTTAGGCAAATAAGGGGAGGACATTTAAAATGATCGAAATTAAAGTACCTGAGCTTGCAGAATCTATTACTGAAGGAACTATTTCACAATGGCTTATCAACGTAGGCGACAAAGTTGAGAAAGGTGGCAGCGTTGTTGAGCTTGAAACTGATAAAGTCAATGTAGAAATCATTGCAGAAGATTCAGGTATTGTATCGAAGTTACTAGGCGAACCTGGGGATACAGTTGAAGTTGGCGCAACTATCGCAATTTTAGATGCTAATGGAGCACCAGTTGCAGTAAGTACACCTGCACCAGTGGCTGAGCAACCAAAACAAGAAACGACTGAAGCACCAAATGCTGAGCAAACTGCAACACTACAAGGTTTACCAAATACAAACCGTCCTATCGCATCACCAGCTGCTAGAAAAATGGCTCGTGAATTAGGAATCGACTTAAACGACGTACGTAGCACAGATCCACTTGGACGCGTGAGACCACATGATGTACAAGCTCATGCTGCAGCACCAAAAGAAGCACCAGCTGCTCCAAAGAGTCCAGCTCCTGCTCCAGTTGCAAAAACGGAATTCGAAAAACCAGTTGAGCGCGTGAAAATGTCCCGCCGCCGTCAAACAATTGCAAAACGTCTTGTAGAAGTTCAACAAACATCTGCAATGTTAACAACATTTAACGAAGTTGATATGAGTGCGATCATGGAATTACGTAAAGAACGCAAAGATGCTTTCGAGAAAAAACATGATGTACGTCTTGGCTTCATGTCATTCTTCACAAAAGCAGTTGTTGCAGCATTAAAACAATTCCCATTATTAAATGCTGAAATTCAAGGTGACGAGCTTATCATTAAAAAATTCTATGATATCGGTATTGCAGTAGCAGCTCCAGATGGATTAGTTGTTCCAGTTGTACGCGATGCCAACCAATTAAATTTCGCTGAAATTGAAAGTGAAATTCGTGAATTAGGTAAAAAAGCACGTGACAACAAACTTTCATTAAAAGAACTACAAGGTGGTACATTTACAATTACAAACGGTGGTGTGTTCGGTTCTCTAATGTCAACACCGATCCTAAATAGCCCACAAGTTGGTATTTTAGGAATGCATAAAATCCAAGTACGCCCAGTTGCAATTGATAACGAGCGTATGGAAAACCGCCCAATGATGTACATTGCTTTATCTTACGATCACCGTATTGTTGATGGTAAAGAAGCAGTTAGCTTCCTTGTTGCTGTTAAAGATATGCTTGAAGATCCAAAGTCATTATTATTAGAAGGGTGATAGATTAAAAATCTATTAAAGGCTGTAGAATGAATCATTCTACAGCCTTTTTTTATTGTGTTCATACGGGACAAATTTCATGACATAAGGTAATAATGTATGCCTAAACGTAAGGAGGATTAAAATGAATAACCTTCCAATTCATGCAAAACTTAAAGTAAATAAGGATACTTTCTTCCTCCCCGATTCAAACGGGGGTGTCTATTTTCGAAATAACGCCAGTTCATTTCGTATGGACGGTGATGGAATTTATGATTGGATTGAAAAATTAATGCCAATGTTTAACGGGAATTATTCTTTAGCCGAAATAACCGATGGCCTCCCTCTCCCCTATCAAAACCGTGTATTTGAAATTGGAGAGATTTTATATGAAAATGGTTTCGTTCGCGATGCAAATCAAGATGCACCTCATGAATTAAACAGTACATTACTCGACAGATATGCTTCACAAATTGAATTTTTAGAAGCTGATTCTCATTCAGGTGCTTTAAAATTTGAAACATACCGCGGAGCAAATGTCCTTGTACTTGGTTCTGGGGATATGCTCACTTCCTTAGTTTCTTCTTTATTAGAATCTGGTTTACCTACATTTCATTACCTCGTTACAGATCGGGATGAAACAAACTATGACAGAATACATGAGCTAATAGAACGTGCATATGAAGTTGATAACAGTGTACTCCTTCAAGAAATCGATACTACAATTGACCGTCCCTTGCGTGAAGTATTCGAACCTTTTGATTGGATTTTATATGTTTCTCAAAACGGAGACATTGACGGTTTAAAAACAGTTCACACTATTTGTAGAGAAACGAAAAAGAATTTCATACCAGCTATTTGTTTATCAACACTCGGTATAGCTGGACCTGTCGTAACAGAAAATCGTGATGAATGCTGGGAATCCGCATGGCATCGGCTACATGAAACGACTTTACAAAATGAAAATTCATCGGATTCCTTCTCACCAATTACATCTGCCATGTTAGCAAATGTAATCGTTTTTGAATTGTTTAAACATGTCGCGGATGATTCATATCGTGAAAAAGAATCACAATTCTTTTTATTAAACTATGAAACACTTGAAGGAACGTGGCATCCTTTTATAAAACACCCTCTTGCAACTGATGAAAGTTTTACAATTGATACGATAGAAAATATTTCTGAAAAACTTGAGCATCGGTATGGCCAACATACTTCAACTGATATATTCCGCTTTTTCGACTCATTAACTTCTAAAGAAGCCGGTATATTCCATGTATGGGATGAACAAGATTCATATCAATTACCATTATCACAATGCTATATTCAAGTAGCTACTCCACTATCAGATGGCCCAGCTCCCCTTCTGCCTCTTATGACTCGTAGTGGATTGACTCATAATGAAGCACGCCGAGAAGCTGGTTTAACAGGAATTGAAACATATGTAGCAGAAATCATTCACCGCCTTATTCCTGAACATAACAATATCGGTATCGGTGCTGGAGAAACGATGACAGAAGGATTTTACCGGGCACTACAACAACATTTAAACAATAAACTGTATGAGCGGCAGTCACATATTCTAGAGGAACTTACAACTGTTGATTTAATTGATATTCAAGATAAACATTGTAGATTTTATTACGATGCTCTCTCTACAATCCATGAAACACCTAAAATCGCAATGAGTGAAGAGATTCTCAGTTTTCCAGTCGTTTGGGTTGGTATAAATGATAGATGGTACGGTGCATCTAATATTAATATGACGTTAGCGTTACGAAACGCACTACAACTATCACTCTTTCACGTTCAAAATGAAGAAATTCCTTACAGAGCTAATATCTTGCCTGAATCCTCTATTATTTTATATGACACGGATTCTTTTAGAGTGGAAATACAAGCGGAAGAAGAAATTCCAAGTGTGCAATCTTTACAGCTTGCCTTACAGCATTTAGAAGAACATAATTTTTATCCCTTCGTGTTCGATTTAGCAATCGAACCATTTTTGAAAGAAAACCTAGACGGTGTGTATGGGGTATTAATTGCAAAGGAGGACGGTTTATGATTCAAAATATATTGCTTATAGGAGATGGCCTACTTGCAGACTATGTACATGATCAATTATGCAAACAATATTCCATCATTCGTCAGCAGACCCTTACAGAAGAACTTCCTGAAAATATTCATCTCGCTCTCGTATTACATGACGGATCTCCTTCTACTATTCATCATGATGCCGAACTTATTTTTCGCTCAAATCATATTCCATGGCTTCGTGGTTTTACTTCATTTGGCGAAGGTATTATCGGTCCTTACATTCATCCTCTTACGCCTGGATGTTCCCATTGTTCTGATGGACGCCGTTTTATCGCTGGCTTTGATCAAAAAGAAATGTGGGAACTACAGCGGAAATATGCCTTTAAAGCAGATAATGTAACGAGACGTGATGTACGCGCCACCCAAAATGGAATGTTGCAAATGTGCCATCTTATTTGCGCAGAAACAGGAAAAATATTAACTCATAACCATTCTTCTTTAGAAAATGAACTTATTTTACTAAACTTACAAACATTACAATGTACGCGGCATTCTTTTCTTCCAGATCCTCTCTGTCCTGTATGTAGTAATTTACCTGATGATACTGCGGATGCGGCGGAAGTTTCTTTACAACCGAGTTTAAAAGTAAGCACCGAAACGTATCGCTGCCGTTCCATTCATGAGCTAAACACATTTTTAACGAGAGACTATTTAGATTATCGGGTCGGTATGTTGAACGGAAAAATGCAGCATTCTGTATTACCATTCGCTGACGTCATTATAAACATGCCATTAATGTTCGGAAATGAAGGTGTTGCGGGACGAACTCATTCATTTGCAGTGAGTGAAGCAACTGCTATTTTAGAAGGTTTAGAACGATATTGCGGTATGTCGCCTCGAGGGAAAAAGACAAATGTGCATGGTAGTTTTCATGATTTAGAGGAACATGCACTAAATCCCCTCACACTCGGTGTCCATACAAATGAACATTACAATCGTGATAACTTTCCATTCAAGCCGTTTGATCCTGATTATGAGCAAAACTGGGTATGGGGATATTCTTTATCACAAAACAGACCGCTTTTAGTTCCTGAATCAATTGCTTATTATAGCCTTGGTCATCGAGATGCTTTCGTGTATGAAACATCAAATGGATGTGCAATTGGCGGTAGTTTAGAAGAAGCGATTTTTCACGGCATTTTAGAAATAGTAGAGCGTGATGCCTTCTTACTCACTTGGTATGCCGAATTACCTCTTCCCCGCCTTGATCTTAGTTCAGCAAATGATACAGAATTACAATTAATGATTCAGCGGTTACGTACGATTACCGGATATGAATTACACGCTTTTAACGCGACGATGGAACACGGCATTCCTAGCTTATGGGTAATTGCAAAAAATACGCGTGAAAATGGAATGAACGTTGTTTGTGCAGGAGGCGCTCATTTAGATCCTATTCGAGCCTTAAAAAGCGCCATTCAAGAAATAGCAGGCATGTTACTTATAACAGACGATGAGCTCGAGCACAAAAGAGAATACTACGAAAAATGCTTACAAGATCCTTATTTCGTTAATAAAATGGAAGACCATAGTATGCTGTATGGATTGAAAGAAACAGAAGAACGTCTTCACTTCCTTTTACGGGAAGATGCACCGGTGCAAACGTTCCAAGAAATGAATGTATCACAATCATTTGATATGGATTTAACATCCGATCTCCACCAACTTTTAAATCGTTTGCATCAATCTAATCTTGAAATAATCGTTGTAGATCAAACCGTTCCCCTCATAGGAAAGAATGGATTACATTGTGTAAAAGTTATTATTCCAGGCATGCTACCGATGACGTTTGGTCACCATCTTACTCGAGTTACAGGACTGGACCGGGTATATACCGTACCGATGACACTTGGATATACAGACGAACCTTTAACGAATGAAAGATTAAATCCGCATCCACATCCGTTTCCATAGTAAAGGAGGGATTTCATGCAGCTAGATACTTTTTTACATCATCTCCATTTCTCTATCGATGAAATTATGCCGAATCATGAGGTGGACTGGAAAGACGCACCGCTTCCTTATAAATTATATCGAAATTTACCTACCATCCCGCTCTCCTTAGAAATCCCATTATCTTTACCGAACTCTTCTACTACACCTACTTTAGATGAGATTGGTCACTACCTTTGGTATTCATTTGGTGTAACACAATTATGTCAGCTAAATAGCGAGAGAAATGTATTACGAAGATCTATTCCTTCGGGTGGTGCTTTATATCCGAATGAATTGTATATCTATTTAAAGATTGACGATTATCCAGACGGCATTTACCATTATGACGCCGCGCATCACCGACTTATTTTACTTCGCGAAGGAAATTTCGATTCTTATTTAGCAGACGCACTCGGTAATCGCTGTAACATACAGGATTGTTTCGGTGCTGCATTCGTATCCACTATGTTTTGGAAAAACTTCTTTAAATACAATAACTTTTCATATCGACTTCAAGGATTAGATAGCGGGGTTCTCATTGGACAATTGCTAGAATGTGCAAAACAGTTCGGTTATACGAACGGCGTATATTTTCAATTTCTAGACCGTGCACTGAACCATTTACTCGGATTGTCAGAAGGTGAAGAAAGTGTGTATGCCGTTATTCCTTTAAGTACAGAACCAGAAACTAATTGGTTTCACAATGATTACCGTGAAAATAAAATAGTTACTTCTCATGAGTTGTTGCAACAAATTCCGCCGCTCGCACATGAACATTTCGTTCGCTCAAAACATGTAGATGAACATCCGATGATAACAAAAATAAATGCGGCTTCTATAATCGAATCGACAGCACACTTCCAAACACTACATCATGAAGAGCACTATCAACATAATGCGTACGCTGTACAGCTACCGAAAGTAGAACGGTTATCGTATGATTTCCTACAACTTTGTAAAAAACGATATTCTCCTGATGCGGACTTTATTTTAACGAAATGGGATGCAGCCGAGCTCGCTACTTTACTACAAGAAGCGAGCCTCTCCTTCCCCTATTACAACGACCTTGACGGTAAGTATACAAATAAAAATACACGCGTCTCCTTATATGGATGTTTTTATAACGTGAAAAATATTGAAAACGGAGCTTACGCTTATAACAGTAAAACACATTCCATACAACCAATTCGGTATGGAGACCTTCGCCACCCACTTCAGTCTAGTATGACGATGGATAACGTAAACCTTTTTCAAGTACCACTTTGCTTACATGTAGTCGGAAAGAAAGATTATTATACAAATGCACTAGGCTATAGAGGGTACCGTATCCATCAAATGGAAGCAGGTATACTCGTTCATAAACTCGTTTTTGCAGCGACCGCGATGGGGATGGGCGGGCATCCTTTACTTAGTTTTGATACAAATTCATGTGATCAATTGTACGGAATAGATGCTGGGAATGAAACATCTCTTATTCAAGTTCCAGTTGGGGCATATCGGGCGCGGAATTGGTTAAAAGGGGCTTTGCATAGTTAAAAGCACGCCGATGGACGGCGTGCTTTTTTACTAGATTAACTTAAAAATACTCTTAATTTGTCTAGCAAATAACCAATTTTTCGTACCGTAGTTATCATTTAAACTATCTAAATTGATAGATTGTCCGTTAGCAAACTTTAATTCTAACGTAGTATTTTTGTCATTTGTTTTTAAGTTACTATTTGTAATGGCATCATACTTTAATTTTTCAATCTCAATATATTCGTCTTTTTCTTGTCCAATCACGACATGGTCTTGGAAGAAGAAAAAGACTTCTACTTTTTTACCGAAACAAAATACATTTTTCGTATAAATTAATGTCGCGTTATCAAGTCCGACACATACTTCTTTCATTTCTTCCACAACGTGTCCAAAGTCTTCTTCATGTCTTGCATTTGATTCAGCAATCCATTCTTCGATTGTTTTCATGTTAATTGCCATACTGCGCCCCCTGGTTCGTTCATTGCTTCGTTTAAAAAATAAATACTATATGAAAATATAAGCGATACGTAATATGTTTTCAAGGGGAAACGGTATATTCAAAATAAAGTGAAACTTTAATCAGTGGAGTCTTACTGCCCGTAAATAGCAGGATAAAGTTAAATTTCAAAGTAATATAAAAGGAACACCAATTTCATTAAATTTTAAACGTTTGAACGAGACATTCTTCATCATCAATTAGCTGCGCTCTCTCATCAAATTCTATGTTCAGTTTTTTATATACTTTCTTCCAAAACGACACTGCTGGTACATTTTTTAGAAGTTCGATAACGAAATATTGTCCTCTTTTCTCTTCTAGTAAATTCTCAACTACTTGTTTACCGATTCCTTTTCCTTTATATTGATTCAATATGAAAATATCATTAATACCAAAATCATTTTCCTTCTTCAAAAACGGACGTTCCAGTAGTAATAAGAATCCTACAATACTATGATCAACTTTTATAAAATACGGCGTGATTCCGTCATTTTTCCAAAACATATGCAAATCTTTGTATCCAAAAAAACCATTGGCTCCGATAGTTATATTCATAGTGAACTTAGAAAGATCATGAAGATATAATGCGTACAAATTACGTAATATTTCTTTTTCTGATTCTTCAACTTTTTGAAGTGCTACAATCATAAAAAAACTCCCCTTCCTCATATGTAACTATTTCCTGATCCTCTTCATTCGACAAAAATGATAATTCCCCTTTAACAAAAAAATAGCACTTTAAAAAGTGCTATTCTGCTCTCCTTGCCGCTTGTTGAATTGGGTCCCACACGCTGTTATATGGTGGTGCATAACTTAAGTCGACGTCTTCTAAATCATGAATGCTCATTTTATTGAAAAGCGCCATCGCAATCACATCAATACGTTTATCTACGCCTTCTTCTCCAATTACTTGCCCGCCCAATAATTGTTTCGTATCGGAGCGATATAGTAATTTCAAGTAAAGTGGTTTTGCATTTGGATAATAGCCCGCCATATTTGTAGAATCTACTTTGACCGTTTTATACGGAATGTGTAGCCCTTTCGCTTCTTTTTCATTTAAGCCTGTTCTTGCGAGTGTCAAATCCATAAATTTAATAATGCCTGTGCCTAACGTACCTTTAAAAGCTCTTCGTTTATCAAGCATATTCAGTCCAGCAAGTCGCCCTTGCTTATTGGCCGTCGTTCCGAGCGGGATATGATCATGAATTTCCTTTATAACGTGGTAATGTGTTGCGCAATCACCGGCTGCATATACGTCTTGCACATTCGTTTGCATATATGCATTTACTTCGATTGCTCCTTTATGATTCTTACGTATATTTGTCCCTTCAAGAAAATCAGTATTCGGCTTCACTCCAACCGACACTAAAACAAGATCTGCTTTATACGTACCTTTATCCGTTTCGATTGCTTCTACTCGTTCATTTCCTTTAAATGCTTTTACATTTTCATTCGTTAAAATTTCAATATTGTGTTTATCTGCTTCTTTATGTATATATTCAGCCATATCTGCATCATAAATCGTACCGATATGATCATTTCGCTCAATCATTCTTACTTTCTTACCAAGTTCGACGAATGTTTCTGCCATCTCTAGTCCGATTGCACCACCGCCAATAATCGTTACATCTTCAACTTTATTCGTTTCTAACGTTTTTAATATGCGCTCAGCATCAGGAATTGTTTTTAAAAGATGAACGCCTTGTAATTCCCGTCCTTCCCATTCTGGCATAACAGGACGCACTCCAGTCGCAATTAATAATCGATCATATGGAAACTCAAAGACATCCTTCGTCTTCGTATGCTCTGCGTACACCATTTTCTTTTCCGTATCTACTTTCGTTACTTCATGACGCACTTTCGCATCAATTCCATATTTCTCACGAAACGTCTTTACGTTGCGCGCGATTAACTTTTCAGTTGAAGCGATAGCACCACTAATGACATACGGTAATCCACACTGAGCGTATGAATAAATTTCACCTTTTTCTAAAGTTACAACATTTGCATTTTCATCGTTTCTAACAATTTGCATAGCTGCACTCATACCAGCTGCATCTCCGCCAATAATGACATAGTTCACTTTACCACTCCTTCTTTTTTACATACTCTTTACGTTTTCCATATTTTATAGAAATAACACCTACTTCCATTGTAAAGAAAGAGAATTTCATCTTCAAATTTTGTGCACAAACTTATGTATGAATAGGTACCTGTCGTGTCTTATATACAACATGTTTAATATGCTATAACAGTAGCTATTGAAAGTAGGTGAAACATACATGTGCGCCGGCCTTCTCGTCCAGCTTCCAGAGGAACCGATAGAACCGAAACCCGCCCTCCCGCTTGAACAGGAGTTTACCGTTAGTGTAACTTTATACAGTGCTCGTGCTTGGTTATCTGACAATGACACTTTCTCACAAACTATTTGGAAAGCTACCCGCTTCGCTTCTGCATCACATGCTCGCAAGGCCATCTTTCCAGTCGGTACTGTTAAAATTTTAAATTTTTCTGACGATACAATAACAGTTACTGCATCCTCAGAATCAGATGATGCTCTTAAAATAATCGTCCCTCCTCATTCTGAAGCTGCTTTAACGTCTAGTTCTTTATCTGATGTGCAAGCCAGTACATCAGGAGGGGCAAGTAAAGTCACATTTCTCTTTCATATCTTTTTCTCTAGGGAACCTCGTCCAGCCAAATAACGATAGAAAAGGTACAGCAATATACACTGTACCTTTTTCACGCGCTCTATTCTCTTGATTTGATTAGTTCAATATTATAAGTTTCGATATCTGTTAACTTTCCTGTAAAATAAGGATTTTCTCTATACCAAGACTGTTTTGCAAAATACACTTGCATATCTTTCGTTTGAAAAATATGTCCATGCCTTGCATATATTTCATTTCTAGCAATTTTCAACTGCTCTTTCGATAAATATGTTAAATCTGCGCTCGTTAATTTTCGAATATCACTATCAGGAAAGATGAAACCATTATATACATACTCAGTCGCGGGCGTTGGAGTAACATTATAAACAACTGGTTTTTCTGTACTTTTCTTTTGAAATGGAAGATTATAAGACGAAAGTGCCGTTACCGTCTCTACTTTTGTCGTTTCCCGTCCACTTTCTCCATTTCGTTCTAAATAAATCGTCGCACTTCCATCAGTCGCTACAGGCCCCCATGTAATTTCTTCTCCTGCCAGCGCTGTAACTGTTTTTTGATTTACGTACAATGTTGCACCAGGCGCGTTCGTTTGAACTGTAATATATTGACCTTGCAACGTTAAATCTATCGTTACGTTATTTTGGCTTTGTTTCATAAGTACAACCTTTTCCTCACGTGATAGTTTTACATAGTCATTTTTATATTCTGATTGAAACACTTGATTTCCCGGAAGAAATGGCCCATATTGCTTCTCAAATTTTTTGTCATCTGTCTTATCAATTTCTTTTCCGTTCATTTTTAACGATACGCCTTTTTCATTTGTAAGCAAAGTTGTATAGTACGTCTTCGCTTTCAATTTATACCGATCAAATATAAAGAAATACTTTCCGTCTTTCGTTAATGAAAAATCAGCTCTTTCTATTCCGTCCCGTTGTTTTTCACCTTGTCTCAAATATCCTTTTAATTCATTTACGTAAGATGGATTTTCTTTTATATATGAAAATAGAGGCGTTAAACTCTCTCTCGTTATCATAACCGATGGATCATCTGCCGTAACGATCTCAGCTAATTTCTCTCCGTCCCGCTCTTGTAAAATCGTAATCATCCGGTCTACTTGTGCCACCTGCGTATAATACGATGATCCGTACAAATACAATCCAATAATCGTTATAACAAATAGTGCTAACAGTGTAATGCCAACTTTTGTACCACCGCTCATGTTCTTCTTTACTACAGGACTTCCCCTCTTCATCCCGCAGTTTTGACAAAATTGCACACCATCTTCAAACTGAATTCCGCACTTTGTACATACATTCATCCAGTCAACCACCTTTTCATTAGAAGCCAGTTATTCCCTGTGTTAAGGCTTGAATTATCGTGCTAATGTAAGACCAAAGTACAATGAATGTTGCAATTCCAATTAAAACATTTGCAATAATAAGTGTGTAAACGAGATCTAATCCGCCATTGTCTAGCTTTAATACGGCTACAGTTATACTAATCCCTATATAAGTTGCAGCTACGGATAATAATATCGGTAAGAAAAAGATTAATAAGAAACTAAAAAGAAAAGAAAGGACTAATATGACAATAGCCGGCGTCGCTATCGTTCCCCATATACCGAATACTTCAAGAAACGAAAAAGATGATTTCATCATCTTACCACTTACAAAAATAATAAATCCGACAAATAAAGTTAAAATTAATAAAAAGAAAAAGACCGTTATAGATTCTACAAAAAACGTGGGAGTAGATATATCTGGTGCAAATGTTCTCGTAACTGCTGATGCTGCACCCATCATTCTATAAAAAATACATGCTCCTAAAAAACAAATAAGAACAAGACTTACAATTCCATTTCGTACTTCAATAGCGCCGCTTTGCATAATCGCTGTCGGTGCTTGTAATGCATGTTTAAAAAATTGAAAATAGCCGCTCGCAAACCGCTTCGCTTGCTCTACCGTTTCATTTTGCCGAGCTTCCTTTGCTTGTGCCGCACGTGCTTGTTCCGGCCCTTCTTCTTGGCCACTACTTGCCACTACTTCTTCCGTTAACGAATGTCCACAATTCCCGCAAAATTTTGCCTCCGCTGCATTTTCTGTATGACATGACGGACATTTCATTCTCTTATCCCTCCTTAAGGATATACCGTATAGGGTGTTACAAATTCAATATATGAATTTGTACATAAAACATGACTACAAGAAAAAGATTCTGAAATCCTTCTTCCGAAAGAAAATATATGTGCTAGTAATCTTGAAAAAAAATGCTATTATGAAACAGAATAAATAATATTTTTAACAGATTGGATGAAAGAAAATGGAATTGGTAAACTCAATTTTTCAAATACTCCTTACAAGCGTAATCCAATTATTATCTTTAATTGGCGTTATCATTGTAATTGGATTTCTATTAGGCTATTTAGAATCTCTCACACGGATGTATTGGTCGAGAGCTTTTGGACGAAAAGGATTCCTATTAACGGCTTGGATCGGTGTTCCTATTCACGAACTTGGACATGCCATTATGTGCGTGCTGTTCCGTCATAAGATTGTAGCAACGCAGTTCTTCCCGACAGATACAAGTCAAGGGGCTTTAGGTTACGTACAACATCAATACAATCAAAAAAGTGTGTATCAACGGATTGGGAATTTCTTCATCGGCATTGGGCCTATTATTTCTGGTATTACTGCACTAATCCTTTTAATGCGCTATTTCGTACCAGAATCATATTTTTTATTTAATACAACTCTCGAAAAAACGATTACTTCTACTTCTATTAATGTAGAAATGATCCAAAACATGCTCTTGTCGACGTTTGTATTATTGAAAAGCTTATTTACAATCGGCAATTTATTGAATCCTTCCTTTTGGTTATTTTTATTTATCTCCATTTGCATTTCCGCACATATCGCTTTAAGTAAACCAGACATTAAAGGATCAATAGACGGTGTTATCGTCATGTTTATCGTTTTATTTTTATTCAACATCATCGCGGGACTGTTTCAATACGACAGTAACCAGCTAATTGGACAGGTTATGAAATATAATATGTATCTCATTGCGTTTTCTAGTGTAGCACTGCTTTTCTCTTGTATTTCTACACTTGTTAGTTTTTCGTTTTATAAAATAAGAAGAGGGCGTTCTTTTTAAACGCCCTCTTCTTATTAATTATTCCCCTTATAATCACAATGCTCAACAGGCACACGAGCATGCCCTTCTTCATCGGTACACCATGACTGTGATTGGAATGCAAGAAAGATACCAATCCATTCTTCTTCCTTTTCAAAGTGAATGAGTATTCCTCCATCTTGCCATATGCCATCATCACCTTGCCATTTTTCTACATTCCCTTGATTCATATGAATATCATGTATACCGTTTCCTGGTTTGAAATGAAAATAGGAATCTGGTGTATTTTCTTCTGGTCCCCATCTTTCACCAAACGCGTAAATAATTGCTTTTTCTTCTATTGCTCGTTTTATATAACGTTCTATTTTTTCATTTAAATCATTATCTGCTCCTGCTTTTTCGGGAGGCAAAGGAATCATTTGATTTGAGTCAAATAGATTTCCTCTTACATAATCTAAAGCTACTTTCGGTTCATTGTTTTTTATTTCTGTAAAACCGAATGGTAATGTCGGTAAAATATGAATCGCCTCTGACTTAATATTGTTACTCGCAAAATATAAAACTTCTGACGGATAGCTTTGCGATTTTACGTTAATTGCAATACGATAATTTACTCCTGTCTCGCCCTGTAAATGAACTTGATAATGAGGTGTTTTCCCTTTTCCAATCTTTGATTGTATAACTGTACCTTTTAACACACCGTAGTTTTTTAGGGGCATACATTTCATCTCCTATTCATTTAGTAGAAGCTATTCATATTTAAATCATTATCCACTCATAAAAAAAATCCTCCTATGTTAGGAGGATTTTTAATTTCTCAACATATACCAAACAATAACTTCTACCACTACAAGCAAAACCGCACCAAAGATCATTAACGTCGTCTTCTTTAATAGTTCATTTTCACGGTAAGGGATATTACATAAGTAAGCACCTAGTGTAATCCGTGATGGACAAGCAATTGTCGCTACTGATGATGCGGTGTTTTGAAGTGTTGTGACATATTGCCACGGGAGTGCTACGTTTTGTGCGGTTTGCATTTGTAGTTTTATAAACATTGCATTTGATCCTGCGTTACTACCTGTTAAAAATCCACCAATAGCGCCAATAAACGGAGCAACGAAAACGAAAAAGGTTCCAAATGTTTCACCAGCTGTCTTTGCGAGTAATGAATGCATGCCAGATGCACCCATTAGTTCTGAAATGGCGATAAACATTGTCGTCGTAATAGCAAATGGAATCCATTGTTTAATCGTTTGTGAGAGTGATTGTTTAATAATATTAGACGGGATGCGGAAGAAAATAATAGTAAATAAGCAAGTCATACCGAGCCAAAATCCTGGTGAATATAGTAACTCTAGTTTGTAAGAGTATGATTTCAAATCAAGAACCGCATATGATCTGAACAAATCATGTAATGCTGGAACGAGGCGAGAAAGTAAAATACAAACTGTTAGAAATATATAAGGGCTAATAATTTTTATAATGGATACTTCTCTCTCCGTTGCAGCCGCATGTTCTGTTATAAGATTTTGCCCACTTTTTCCTTTTAATTTAATGATAAAAAAGCCAAAGGTAATCGTAACGATAGAACTTAATATCCCGGCTAGTTCAACACTTACATACGCATTAGAAAGATAGATTCCGAGAGAAAATAATAGAAAGAACCCTACTCCTTCTTTCCACTTTTCTATAACCGCTTGCCAGCCGCCAACAACGTGTAAAGAAAGAATAACGAAGTAAGCAAACATCGGAATACTTAATAGCGCTGTATTTGTGCCAAGTGTTGTAAGAGGCATATTTATTAGCTGCGAACCGATAATCGTACCAGTTGCCATTGCGCCCCATGAACTAGCTAGTAAGCCGATGAATGAGAGTAGTACAGCTTGAAATGGTTTATATCCTAGTGAAAGAAAAATAGGTGCTGCAACCATGAAGCCAATACCGAATCCACTTACTGATTCAATAAGCGGGCAAATGCCAAAACACATAAGCAGCATTTGTAATAAGCGATCCTGAATAACTGCTTCTAGAAAACGTGCTACTTGATCGATGTACCCCATTTTGTTCATGAGGTGAAATAAAAAAATACCGAAAAATAAAACGTACCCTACAATAAAACAAATTAACCATCCTTTAATCGTTGCGTGCACAGTTTCACTTATCCCTAATTGAAACATTGGCGAGAGTAAAACGATTCCAACAGACACAGCATAAGAAATTAACGAGGACCTTAATGACGTTTGTTTAAATAAAAATAAACAAATGAAAATCATCATAATTGGGATAAGTGCCAACAATATGGCCATGTTATCATCTCATTTCGTTTAAAATACAATTTTTAACTATTATATAACAGATACTATAATTTTCAATTATTTTTACAACAGATTCAAAAAAGGAACCAAACGGCTCCTTTCATTCACTCCCATTTTCTATTATCCTGAAAAACTGTCTGCTTTCCGACTATTTCTTTCAACACAACAAACACAATGTAAGTACATATTGCTTGCAATATAATATTCCAAAATTTCATTAATGTAAATGAATGAATCCGTAGAAATAATTCGTTTAATAATACAATCGAAACGATACTAAATAATTCTATACTAATCGAAAATAGACATATTTCTAAAATAGACTGTTCTTGAATGCGATTTAAGTTGGAAAAGATGAATACATACCCTAAAAATAGAGCCATTAACTCTATTTTCGTCATGCTAATGAGCCAAGCGTATAGCGGTACAGTTAAGAATAGATATAGTAGTTTACGTCTTAGCATGCCTTCTCACCCTCTAAATTATATGTATTTTCTGTATATTTTAACATTTATTACGCAAAACAAAAAGAAGAGACTACGCCTCTTCTTTTTGTTTTGTTGCATATATTAATTCACATATTTCTTCTTGCTTTTCATTTTCTAAAAGCTCAATGATCTTACTTCCAACGACAACTCCGTCGCATATTGTAACCATTTCTTCTACATGTTCTTTTGTTGAAATACCGAACCCTGCCACTACCGGTAAATGCGTATGTGATTTTACTTTTTCTAAGTAACTATGAATCTCACCTTTAAAGTTTTGACGTACTCCTGTTACGCCCGCTACTGTAACTGCGTAAACAAATCCTTTTGATTCACTCGTAATTTTTTCGATTCGCTCAATTGGGCTCGTGATGGTAACGAGTGGAATTAGCGCAACGTTTGCCTCTCGAAGGAGCGGTGCAATAATGTCTTGTTCTTCATATGGTAGGTCTGGAACGATGATGCCGTCTACCCCTGCTTCTATACAGTTTTCGATGAATCGTTCTTTTCCGAATGCAAGTACTGGATTTAAATATGTCATGAGTACAAACGGAATTTGCACTTCTTTCCTTACCTCTATTAATGCTTGAAAAATACCTTTTACTGTTACACCGCTATCTAGCGCTCGTTTCCCTGCTCTTTGAATCGTTGGACCGTCTGCGACTGGATCCGAAAAAGGAATGCCGATTTCAACGATGCTCGCTCCTGCTTCATCTAAAAAACGAATTCTTTCTTTTAATTTTTCAAAGCCGCCATCTCCGCCCATTACGTACGGAATAAATGCTTTCTTGCCATTTTCAAACGCTGCTTTAATTTTTTCTACTCCCATTTTTTACACCTCTTCCATATAACGTTTTATACTCTCTACATCTTTATCACCACGGCCAGATAAACAAATAACAAGTCCTTCATCTTCCTTCATTTTCGGAGCTAATTTTAATGCATATGCGACAGCATGTGAACTTTCTAGCGCCGGGATAATGCCTTCTTTTTTCGTTAATAATTGAAATGCTTCTAATGCTTCTTCGTCTGTTATCGAATGATAAGAAACGCGGCCAATATCTTTTAGCAAGCTATGTTCTGGACCAACACCTGGATAATCAAGTCCTGCTGAAATAGAGTGTGCTTCTTGAATTTGTCCTTCTTCGTTTTGCAGAAGATACATCATCGATCCGTGTAAAACACCGACACTTCCTTTCGTTAAAGTTGCTGCATGCTTTTCTGTATGAACGCCTTTTCCAGCTGCTTCTACGCCGTAAAGAGCAACTTCTTCATCGTGTACGAACGGATAAAACATCCCCATTGCATTACTACCACCTCCAATACAAGCAACGACTGCTTCTGGTAACTTTCCTTCTAACGCCTCATATTGTTTTTTCGTTTCATTTCCAATTACACTTTGGAAATCACGTACAATTTGCGGGAATGGATGTGGTCCGAGAACAGATCCCATAATGTAGTGCGTATCATGCACATGTGAAACCCAGTAACGAAGCGCCTCGTTTACCGCATCTTTTAATGTACCACTACCTGCCGCTACACTTTCTACTTTCGCTCCGAGTAATTCCATTCGGAACACATTTAATTTTTGACGTCTTACATCTTCTTCTCCCATAAAAATGACGCATTCTAATCCGAGAAGAGCACATACAGTAGCTGTTGCAACTCCGTGTTGTCCAGCTCCTGTTTCAGCGACAACTTTTTTCTTGCCCATTCGCACTGCAAGTAGTGCCTGACCGATTGTATTGTTAATTTTATGAGCTCCTGTATGATTCAAATCTTCACGTTTTAAATAAATCTTTGCACCTCCGCAATACTTCGTCAGATTTTCAGCGAAATAAAGCGGTGTTTCTCTTCCGACGTACGTTTTTAAATAATGATTTAATTCCTTTTGAAATGCCTCATCTTGCATCGCTTCTTTATATGCTTCTTCTAGTTCTAGTACAGATTGCATTAACGTTTCTGGAACGTATCGTCCTCCGTATATACCGTAATGTCCTTTTTCATCTGGATATGCGTAGTTCATTTGGAACACTCCTTCGCTTTTATAATAAATTGTTTTATTTTCTCTACATCTTTCTTTCCTTCTGTCTCTACTCCGCTGCTCACATCGACCATATAAGGCCGAACAGTTCGAATTGCTTCTTCTATATTAAGAGCGTTTAATCCACCAGCTAATATCGTTTTCTTTCGCAATTCTTTTGGCATATGCCCAAGTAGTTCCCATGAAAATGTCTTTCCATTTCCTCCATGAAACTTTTCTTTCGGGCTATCAAATAATATATAATCCGTTTCATACCCTTGAGCGTTTTTCATATCACTTTCTGAAGTTACTCCTAGTGATTTTATAGACGGAATATTCAATCTTCTAATTTGATAATTATCTTCATCTCCATGTAGTTGTACATGTGTTAACCCGCACTCATCTGCAATTTTCTGGATCACTTCTACTGATTCATTTACGAAAACACCGATTTTTAACACGTTGGCTGGAAGCTCCTGAATGATTTCTTCCGCTCTCTTTGGAGTGATTTTCCGCTTACTTTCTGCAAAAACAAATCCGAGTGCATCTGCGCCGTATTCGCAAGCACGTTTTGCTGTTTCCATATCAGTGATGCCGCAAATTTTCACTTTCATATATTCACCTTACAGTCTTCAAAAAAGTTACTAATAGAAGATGATGTCATAAGTGCCTCTCCAATTAATACACCTTTTGCTCCTGCTTTTTTAACACGAATAATATCCTCTTTTAAATGAATCCCGCTTTCACTAATCCAAAGTAGTTTCTCCTCATTCAATCTTTTTCCAAGCTTTTCAGTTTGGCTTAAATCTACTTCGAACGTTTTTAAATTACGATTATTAATACCAATAACGTGCGGATTTAATACAATCGCAGTTTCTAATTCCTGTTCATCATGAACTTCAACAATCGCTTCCAATCCTTTTTCTAACACGTAGCTATACAACTCTTTTAACTTCTCTTTCGTTAACGCTGCTACAATTAGTAAAATAATATCTGCTCCCGCTTCATACGCTCTATCGATTTGAATCTTATCGATTATGAAATCTTTACATAAAAGCGGAATGTTACTTTCTTCTCTTGCTGTTTGTAAATCGTGAAACGATCCTTTAAAAAATTGACCATCTGTTAAAACAGAAACTGCTCCTGCACCACATTTCTCATATGTTCCCACTTGTTTTCGTACGTCAACGTGTAAATTGATATCTCCTTTTGATGGTGATGCTCGCTTTACTTCTGCAATGACAGTAAACTGCTGTAACGCTTCTACAAGTGAATGTGCCTTTCTTTTTGTTTTTACTGGTGTATATATTTCATATAACTCCGCAACTTCCTTTTTCTTCTGTTCTACAATTTTATCTAAAATCGTCCCCACTTTAGTTCACCCTTTCTAATTTTTCGTTGCTTGCTGCAATTAATAAGTTTAATTTGGTTAATGCTTTTCCAGAGTCGATGCTATGTGCCGCGAGTTTAATTCCTTCTTCAATCGTTTCCGTTTTTCCATTTGCGAAAAGAGCTAGACCTGCATTTAATAAAACGGTATCGCGGTAAACACTCTTTTCTCCGCTCAATACTTCAAGCGTAATCTTTGCATTTTCTTTTGAATTCCCCCCTCTAATTTCTTCATTTTTCACTCTTGAAAAACCATACTTTTCTGGATCAATACTCATTTCTACTATTTCATTATCTTTTAAAAGGACTACGTGATTTTCCCCTTGTAATGATGCTTCATCTAAAAAACCACTTCCATTTACGACAAGTGCTTGTTTCCGGCCTAACTTTTGTAATACTTGTGCAACTGGTAATAACATATCTCGTTTATAAATACCGACAAATTGTGTTTCTAAATTCACTGGATTTGTTAAAGGGCCAATTAAGTTAAAGATCGTCGGCACGTTTAACTCTTTTCTTATTTTCATAATGCGCCTTAGTGCTGGATGCATCGCTGGTGCAAATAAAAATGCAATACCTACATGCTCTAGTAAATAATCAATTTCGTTTGGCGTACTACTAATATTTACACCTAGTTCTTCTAATAAGTCTGCACTTCCTGTTTTACTAGAAACAGCACGATTACCATGTTTTGCAACCTTTACACCTGCTCCTGCCAGTACGAATGCTGATGTTGTGCTAATATTAAACGTTTGAGCACCATCGCCACCCGTCCCGCAATTATCCATTGCTCCTTGTATATGGTTCGAAAATGGCAATGCCTTTTCGCGAAGAGCTCGAACGAGACCGTATATTTCTTCTGCAGTTTCACCTTTCGCTTTCAGTAAGACTAAGAAAGCTGCAATTTCACTTTCTAATATGTTTTCACTTAATAAAAGTAATCCTGCTTTATATATTTCCTCTTCTGTTAAATGTTGACCCTCAACTAATTTACGAAGATAGTTATTCATACTCTTTCCTCCTCTTTTACTTCTGTTAAAAAGGCACGTATTAACTTTCCGCCTTCTTCTGTTGCGATTGATTCCGGATGAAACTGTAATCCGAAGAGCGGATAATAATTGTGACGGACTGCCATTATTTCTCCGTCGTCCATCGCTGTCGCTAATATGTCAAAACACTTTGGCAAGCTCGTTTGCTCTGCAACAAGGGAATGATAGCGCATCGCCGTTAGCGGCTGTGTAGCGTATGAAAAGATTGACATTCCGTTATGTTTCACACGCGATGTTTTTCCATGTTTAATACGTTCTGCTCTAACAATGTCTCCTCCAAATGCAGCTATGATCGCTTGGTGGCCAAGACAAATCCCTAATATGGGAACGTTCTTATAAAAATGACGGATGACGTCGATACAAATGCCAGCATCCTCTGGTTTTCCTGGTCCTGGTGAAAGTACAATTCCTCTTGGATTCATCTCTTCTAACTGTTCTATCGTTATTTCATCATTTCTTACAACTACAATTTCTTCTTCATGTTCGCCTAACAGTTGATACAAGTTATATGTGAACGAATCGTAATTATCGATAAGTACAATCATTTCATTACCTCCAAAAGCGCTCTCGCTTTATTTAATGTTTCTTCATATTCAGCTACTGGATCTGAATCGTAAACGACTCCTGCTCCTGCCTGAACGTATGCTTTTTCATCCTTTACGACCATCGTTCGAATAGCGAGCGCCATATCAAGATTTCCTGAAAAACTAACGTATCCAACTGCACCAGCGTATACATTTCTTTTTTCATTCTCTAGTTCATTTATAATTTCCATCGCTCTAATTTTCGGAGCTCCAGAAACCGTCCCTGCTGGTAAGCAATACGCTAACGCATCAAATCCGCCCATTTGTTTTCGCAATGTTCCGTAAACTTCAGATACAATGTGCATAACGTGAGAATATTTTTCTACTTTCATATATTTATCTATCGTAACCGAGCCGATTTCGCTCACTCTACCAATATCGTTTCGCCCAAGATCTACAAGCATCATATGCTCTGCTCGCTCTTTCTCATTGCCTAACAGTTCTTTTGCGATTTCCTCGTCTTCCCTCTTCGTTTTCCCCCTCGGCCTTGTACCAGCAATTGGATTCGTCATCACTTTATCCTCCCTTACTGATAGTAAATTTTCCGGCGAAGAACCGAGTACAACATAATCTTGAAAATCGATATAGAACATATATGGTGATGGATTTGCAATTCGAAGTTTTCGGTATAACCCGAATGGATCCCCAATACATTCACTTTGTAAACGCTGTGATAGTACGACTTGGAATATGTCTCCCGCTCTTATATATTCTTTCGCAATTTCTACCATCTCACAAAACTCTTTTTCCGTTATAGAAGAAGTGAATGATAATGTGGATTGTATTGCATTTACTTCAGCTTCTTCTCCTTGTAGCACTTCCTCTTTGTATACTCGTAGCCTTTCGTATACTTCCTCATAATCTGTTGAATCATCTTCCCTGCATACATATACAAACGACAACTTTTGGCGTAAATGATCGTAAACGATAAACTCACGATATAGTAAAAGGTGTACTTCCGGAATATTTAATGGGTCGTGTAAATCCGCTCCAATGTTTTCATACTGTCGAATGACATCATATCCAATATAACCAACTGCTCCTCCGCAAAATGGAAATGGACTGTCTACTTGTGATGGTACGATTACTTCTTCTAACACTTGCAGTACGTTACCTTGTAACTTTTCTGCCCGGCCGTAAATCGTTCGTTCCACTTCCGTACCAACGCTTTTCACTTCTCCATAAGGATTACATCCTAAGTAAGAATAACGCCCTTTATCTTGATGAAGCTGTGAACTTTCTAATAAGAATTTCTTCTTCCCTTTCATACGTCTATATAAAGAAATTGGCGTAATGCTATCTCCTTCTTCTTCAGTGATTACTAAAAATGTCTTTCTCTCTCTTTTTTGTTTTATAAATTCTTCTTTCGTCATCATGTCCTTCACCTCACCCTGAAAAATAAAAAAGTCCCCTACATATCGAAAATATGTAGAGGACGATAAATATACCGCGGTACCACCTCGTGTTGGATGCAAAAGCATCCCGCTTTGTTCAGGTACAAATTTTATACCTTATCCTTGTAACGGCGGAACCCGGGTTGCCTACTAAAAATAATTGTTCAGCATACCTCTCGTAAGCCCATTCCGTATATGGCACCGTACCGGGCTCCCACCTATTCCCGGCTCTCTGTAACGTCTCCAATATACGTACTCTTCTTACTTAAACGATTTCATTTATTTAATTTTTTATACACAAAAAGGGAGTACTCATCCTATAGAAAGGACGGGTACTCCCGTGGTGCCACCTTAATTCGTTACAAATGTAACGCACTTTACCGTATCAAAAACAATACGTGTCTCTTGTATCGATGAGATCATGTCGCCAAAGCCTACTTCTTTCGTTTCGGTTTGGAAGCTCCGAAGCCCATTCCACATCAACTCCATACTGATTCGCACCAACCATCAGCTCTCTGACATGTTCATCATGTGTACTCTTCTTCATCAACGCTTGCATTTTTTTAAGTTGCACTCATTATAGACCTGACTTTTTTCACAAGTCAATACTTTTTTAAAAATTTTATTTTTCTTTCCTTTCAATATTATATTGACAAAACAACCTCTTTTTATGTAAATATAATAAATACTCTATTAAAAATAAGGTTTTTTGTATGAATATTATATATTAAAAAAGTAAAATGACACCAAAAAACGCTTACATTTCTGAAAATTCGTATTTCTATATGGATTTTTCAGAATAATCATGATAGATTATAAAGTGAAACTTTAATCAGTAGAGGGTGTTCATCCCCACTGATTATTAGTTGAATCAATCGGGCATTAACGGACAGTTGATCTCCCACCTAACTTCCTTGCCCAGCCAATTTTAAGGTGGGAGTTTTGCTGCCCGTTAATGCGGGATAAATATGCATAACGCATCAAAAGACCTGACAAAAGAAAGGGGAACTACATGAGTACGCAGATGTTAACTTTAACTTCTATCTCTATTTACATGCTCGGGATGTTAGTAATCGGCTATTTCGCCTACAAACGAACGTCCAACTTAACAGATTATATGCTTGGCGGGCGTACACTAGGCCCCGCAGTAACAGCATTAAGTGCTGGAGCATCCGATATGAGTGGTTGGCTTTTAATGGGATTACCCGGTGCAATGTTTAGCGTTGGATTAAGTAGTAGTTGGATTGCGATCGGCCTAACACTAGGCGCATACGCAAACTGGCTTTATGTCGCTCCTCGCTTACGTACCTACTCAGAAATTGCAAATAACTCTATTACTATTCCAGAATTTTTGGAACACCGTTTCCACGACAAATCTCATATGCTACGCTTAGTATCCGGACTTGTTATTATGATTTTCTTTACTTTTTATGTAGCTTCAGGATTAGTTTCAGGCGCTGTATTATTTGAAAATTCATTTGGCATGAACTATCATGTTGGATTATTCATTGTTGCAGGCGTTGTTGTCGCTTACACATTATTTGGTGGTTTCTTAGCAGTAAGTTGGACAGACTTCGTACAAGGAATCATTATGGTGGTCGCTCTTATTCTTGTTCCTATCGTAACAATTATGAATTCGAACGGACTTGGACCTGCATTTGATACAATTCGATCTGTAGATCCAACACGTCTAGATATTTTTAAAGGTGCCTCTACTTTAGGAATGATTTCTCTATTCGCATGGGGCCTTGGTTATGTCGGACAACCTCATATTATCGTACGCTTTATGGCAATTTCTTCTGTAAAAGAACTTAAAAGTGCACGAAGAATTGGTATGAGCTGGATGATTTTCTCTGTTGTTGGAGCTATGTTTACTGGTCTTATTGGTATTGCTTACTATTCACAACAAGAGTTGACATTATCTAATCCAGAGACAATTTTCCTTGAACTTGGGAAAATTTTATTCCATCCACTTATTACTGGATTTTTATTAGCAGCCATTCTAGCAGCGATTATGAGTACAATTTCATCACAGCTACTCGTTACTTCTAGTGCTGTAACTGAAGATTTATATCGTACATTCTTCAAACGTTCTGCATCTGATAAAGAACTTGTATTTGTCGGTCGTATGGCTGTACTTGTTATTGCATTAGTTGGGTGCGCATTAGCGTTTAAACAAAATGATACGATTTTAGCTCTTGTTGGATACGCTTGGGCTGGATTTGGTTCTTCATTCGGACCTGCTATTTTATTAAGCTTATATTGGAAACGTATGACGAAGTGGGGCGCACTTGCCGGTATGATTTCTGGTGCCGCTACTGTTATTATATGGACTCAATTCAAATTCTTAAAAGATTTCTTATATGAAATGATTCCAGGTTTCGCTATTAGTTTACTAGCCATCGTAATTGTTAGTTTACTAACACAACCTTCAAAAGAAGTTAAAGAGCAATTTGAGGATTTCGAAAAACAACATCGTCATAATTTATAAAAAAATCTCTGCTGTTATCATAACAGCAGAGATTTTTTACAGTTCGACAATCTTTTTATCAAATTTAACAAATTCTTTATGTTTCGTTAAATTTAACATAACACTACTCCTTTATAGTATGAGTATCAGCACTTATACAGAAAGGGGACTCCAACATGTTAGCAGCTTTCCAGCAACAACAAACACGAAAATTTTCACCTATCACAAATACTTCTGCGTCTTGTTTAAACATGCAACCTAACCCGCCTAAAATTTCAATTGCTCCTTCTGTTATTTCAGTCATCGGTGTTCATATGGAAAAACATAAATTAAAAATAAAAACGGGACAAAACATTGTGTTATCAGCTTCCATTTTACCAATACAAGCAACGAATAAAGAGCTTATTTGGTCAAATATGAATTCTGATATCATCACCATATATCCAAAAGGTGACACCGTGACGATTACTGGAAAAAGTGCAGGTAAAGCAGTCGTAATTGTCACAACTGCTGAAGGCAAATTTCGTGACCTATGTGTCATTCATGTACAACCTTATATGACAAATCCAAAGTAAAAGAGTGGCTTCGTAGCCACTCTTTTACTTGATTTCAATATTTTAGTTTTTACTTTTTACAAGGTTAATAAAAAATTGGATATAACCATACATTTTTTTTGATGGAAATTCTACTAAACTTTCCCCGTCTTGATTTAAGTCAATGAATCTCCTTCTCTTCCCTATTACAATGAAAACAATATTAGAAAAGGAGGACATATTATGACTGAACGAAAGTACGCCTTATTTGCTAGCACATCTCTTCTTGTTATGGCATTCATTGCATTTTTCTCTTACGGTTTTGTTCATGGAAACCTCGTTATACAAGGAGATGCGAGTACAACATTCCATAATATCCAAACTTCAAATTCACTTTTCAAAGCGGAAGTTTTTGGGTGGATTATCATTTTTATCACTGATATTGTCGCTGCGTGGGCTCTTTATTTCTTTCTAAAACCAATTCATACTAGCCTCTCATTACTAGCCGCTTTGCTTCGTCTTATGTATACAGCTATACTTGGGATTGCTATATTCAATCTAATATTGGCATTATTACTTTCAAAAAATACAATTGCAAATCCAGAAACATATACAATGTTGTTTCTCAGTGCATTCGAATACATTTGGTCTGTAGGATTGATCATTTTTGGATTGCATCTTTTCGTTTTAGGCTATGTAGCTTTTCTCTCTAAACAGATACCAAAGTTTATTAGTATACTGCTGTTCATTGCTGCTACCGGTTATATGCTAATTCACGTCATGAATACAATGTTTACACAATACGATACAATGATTTCACTCATACAATCACTATTCCAATTACCTATGATTGCAGGTGAATTAGGACTTGTGATATGGCTACTATTGAAAGGTGGTAAACACTCTAATTAAGCCGTTTCTTAATTCTACTTAATGATTCTGGTGTCATGCCAAGATAGCTTGCTAGCTGATATTGTGGAACGCGATGAATTAAATACGGGCGTTTTCGTAACAATGTTTTATATCGCTCTTCTGGTGTCGATGAGATAAATACAGCAAGTTCATCTTGTACTTCACCGAAATTGTACTCGATCATTTTACGCGTCATTTCTTCTAATTGTGAATACTTATTATACATGTCCTTTTCACTATGTAGATCACCAACAACTACAGTACAATCTTCTAAACACGTTAACGTATATGATGAAGATTTATCTTGTTTATGATGGTTGAAATTCGAAATTGCCTGTTCTTCTGTATAAAAATTTGATGTAACTTCTTTCCCTGCTTCATCTATACTATGTTGCCTAACGCATCCTTTTAATACAAAATAACATTTTAACGGAACATTTCCTTGTCTTAGGAGCACTGTTCCTTTTTTATATTCTTCAATTTGTAATTCCCTGAGGATCATTTGCTGCTCTTCTTCACTTAGTGTTGTAAATCTATTCATATACTTCTTTAATATCTCTTCCATTTTCCTCCCCCTTCTACGCCCGCATTTCTATAAAACAAAAAGAGAAGTATCATAACTTCTCTTTTCTCCCCTAACACTATAATTCCTGTGTATACACTGGCTCGTTTACGACATTTTTTGCTGTTCGCTTTTGTTGCTGCATTAAGAAAACAGGTACACCAAACAATACGAGCATGCTACCGATCATTTGCATTGCATTTAATTTTTCTCCAAGTAAGAAGAACGCAAGTATAGATGCTCCAACAGGTTCTCCTAAAATACTCATTGAAATTGTCGTTGCATTTACATAATTTAATAGCCAGTTATTAATTACATGTGACACTGTCGGCACAACCGCAAGTAAAAGAAAAACAGTCCAATCCCACTTCGTATAACCTGTAAAGGGTACTTGTAATATAACATTATAAATCCCCATAAAAAGACCTGCGAACGCAAAGACTGTAAAGCTATAAATCCAGTGCGATACTTTCTTCACTGTCGTTTGCCCGATAAATAAATAACCGACAACCGCTATTACACTTAGAAAGGATAATATGTCACCATAAATTGCTTGCTTACTTAAACCTAAATCTCCCCAACCAATGCACATTACTCCTAAAATAGCGATTCCCATCGTTGCAATGGCTGAATATGTTGTTCTTTCTTTAAATAGAAAAAAACCTCCAACTAAAGATACGATTGGTTGAAGTGCCAAAATAATTGTTGAACTAGCAACTGTTGTATGCTTTAAAGATTCAAACCATAAAAGAAAATGCAGTGCTAAAAAGAAACCAGATCCAATTAAAAAGCCCCAATCTTTCATTTGAATCCTATTAAATTCCTCTCTTTTTTTCCATACGATAGGCAGCATAATAAGTACGATAATCCATAAGCGGTACATACTTAATATTGAAGATGGTGCTGAGGACATCTTTACAAAAACTGCTGCAAAGGAAATGGCAATTATAGAAATTGCTAATGGTAGTGCGATTGATTTTTCTTGTTTCAAATCCTGTCTCCCCTCTCACCTGTCAAAAATCCCACTTCATTATATCCGTTTTCTTTCGCAACTTAAATACTAATTTTTTAGATTCTTCGTACCATTATGGTAAAATAGAAATTAAGGCACCAATTAGTGAATATTTCTTTCCTTTTCACTACAAGCGTCGCTCTTACAATCGTTACAGTAAATTTTTATTTAGGGGGATCTACATGAGTCAAACAATAGGGAGAATTGAAGAAATTTCATTTTATAGCGCATCACTTCAAGAAGATGTTACACTTCTCGTTTATTTACCAGTAAATTACACACCACTGCACAAACATACAGTTGTAATTGCACAAGATGGTAGAGATTATTTTCAGCTTGGTAAAGCGCACCGTGTAATTGAGCGCCTTCGTGAAACCGAAGAAATTGACCGTACAATTATTGTCGGTATTCCATATAAAAATGTACATGATCGTAAAGAAAAATATTTCCCAAATGAAGTAAAAAATGCTGCATATATTCGTTTCCTTGCTCATGAACTTGCACCATATATTGATGAAAATTATCCAACGTACCAAATGGGAAAAGGTCGTGTTTTAATTGGTGATTCTCTTGGCGGAACAGTTTCCTTTATGACTGCACTTATGTATCCGCATACATTCGGTAAAGTCGTTATGCAATCACCATTTGTGGATGAGACAGTGATGAACTTAGCAAAAGAATTCAAAGATCCACAGGCGTTAGAACTGTATCACGTCATCGGTACAGAAGAAACGGCTGTAAAGCGTACTGATGGACAAGTATCTGATTTCGTAGGGCCGAACCGTGAGTTAAATACGCTTCTTACAGATAGAAACTTCATCACGCATTATGAGGAATTTGAAGGCAATCATACTTGGAAATATTGGCAGACTGATTTACCGAAAGCCTTCTCTCATATTCTATCAATGAAATAATAGAGAGCAGTATTCAGAATAATTTGATATAATAGATAAAGAGATTTATTTATCTCAAAATCTAACTAGACTTACAAAGGGAGGAATTGGAACATGAAATTAGGCATTGTAATTTTTCCATCTAAAATGATTCAAGATAAAGCGAACGGATTGCGTAAACGTTATGACCCGCACTACGCATTAGTTCCGCCACATATTACATTGAAAACACCCTTTGAGGCGCAAGATGAACAATTAGAGTCGATTGTAAACGAGTTACATACAATCGCAAGTAAAACGAACCCTTTCACCCTTCATGTTGGGAAAGTTGGTTCATTCGCACCTGTTAATAACGTCCTTTACTTTAAAGTAGAAAAAACACCTGAACTTACTTTCTTAAATGAAGAAATGCATAGCGGGTTATTCACGCAAGAACGCGAATATGCTTTCGTACCTCATTTAACAATCGGACAAGGCTTATCAGATGCAGAGCATGCTGATGTGTTGGGCCGATTACGTATGAAAGATTTCTATTACGAACAACCAATTGATCGTTTCCATCTTCTATATCAATTAGAAAATGGAACATGGACTGTACACGAAACATTCCGTCTTGGAAAGGGGAACAACTAATTTGCACGCACAGATTGTACAAACGGACGAACAACTAAGAGATGCATTCTCTGTACGTAAACAAGTGTTTGTAAATGAACAACGTGTCTCTGCTGAAGAAGAGTACGATGAGTTTGAAGAAACTTCAACACACGTTGTTATATATGACAATGATGTTCCAGTTGGTGCTGGACGTTTTCGCACCCTTGATGGTATAGGAAAAATGGAACGCATTTGCGTGCTAAATTCCCATCGTAAAAAAGGCATCGGAAAAATTATTATGGATTCGCTTGAAGCGTATGCAAAAGAAAATTCGCTACCGAAATTGAAACTTCACGCTCAAACACATGCTGAAGATTTCTATAAAAAACTTGGATATGTAACAAGTTCTGATGTATTTATGGAAGCAAATATCCCGCACGTCGTAATGATAAAAGAATTGTAATTTGAAAGCAGGAGGTGACCCCTCCTGTTTTTTTACATTGCTATTTTCTTTTTCTTCCGCTAAAGTTAAATGTTGATGCTATAGTTTTGAAGGTGAACATATGACACAAGAAAAATTTTCACAAAAATCGTTAACACACGCTGATATTCCGCGTGCGACATATCATATTCCGAAAACATCTACCCATTTAATTATGGAAGAAGATGTAGATGCGGCTTATTTCCGCGCTCTCGAGCAACAAAATGTTTTTTTAAACGAAAAACAATTAGAAGCCGTGCGTACAACAGAAGGTCCTGTTCTTACACTAGCTGGTGCCGGAAGCGGGAAAACATCTGTTTTAACAACTCGCGTTGGTTATTTAGTAAATGTAAAACAAGTTCATCCACGAAATATTTTATTACTTACATTTACACAAAAAGCAGCTGAAGAAATACGAAGTCGTGTTGCGAAGTTACCGGGTATGAATCATGCAGCAAGTAGCTATGTTGTTGCTGGTACATTCCACTCTGTTTTCTTAAAATTGCTTCGTAGCCAAGGTTATAATCAGCAAATTTTAGCAAATGAAAAACATAAACAAATTATGATAAAGAAAATCTTAAAAGAATTGCGTTTAAAAGACGATTATGATGCGGAAACGATGCTCGCGATGATTTCACTTGAGAAAAACAAATTAAATCGTCCGAAAGATGTAAAAGCGAAAACACCAGTCGAACAAGAATTTAAAGAAGTATACGAACGTTTTGAAGAGGTAAAACAAAGATACAATTATATTGATTTCGATGACATCTTATTGGAAACATATTATATGTTAGAAAATAATGCTCCTTTACTAACTCAATTACAGCAACGTTTTCACTACATTGAAGTAGATGAGTTTCAAGATACATCGTATGCACAATATGAAATCGTAAAATTGTTAGCCACGCCAAGAAATAATTTATTTATCGCAGGTGATGACGACCAGGCGATATACGGCTGGCGAGGAGCAAGTCACCAAATTATTTTATCTTTTCCCAAAGAATTTGATAACACAACAATCATTGCACTAAATACGAATTATCGATCCAATCCCTTTATCGTCGGGCTTGGAAATGAAGTTATAAAATTAAATCAAGAACGTTTTGATAAAGAGCTATACTCTGTTCGTGAGGAAGGTGTACAACCTTTTTATGCAAGACCTGCTACGACTCTTGATGAAGCAAATCAAATTTTGCAGCTTATTCAAGAAAAAGTAGAGAGTGGTGAACGAAACTATAAAGATTTTTGTTTACTGTATCGCACACATTCTGTAAGTCGTTCGTTACTTGATCAGCTTACCATTCATAAAATTCCGTTTATTAAACACGGAGCGAGCCAATCATTTTATGAACATTCTTTAATTAAGCCTGTATTAGATCATTTAAGACTCGTGATTGAGCCGTTTCGACTAGAATCCCTTTCAAACATATTGCCGACGATGTATATCGGACGTGATGATTGTATTTCATTTATTGAACGTGAACAATGGAAATATGGTGAGGGGCGCTTCCCTTCTCTTCTTCATTTCTTACTATTAAATCCAAGCTTAAAACCTTTTCAAGTGAAAAAGGTAAATGAGCGCATCGATTTTATTAAGTTTATTAAAGAATTAGAACCGAAAAAAGCATTAAAAGAAATCATTCATGGTAAAGGAAAATATTTAGAGTACTTACAAAGTAACGATCGTTCTTCCTTTACGATGCATAAAGACATACAAGAAGAAATGTTGGAAGAATTAATGGAGTCTGCAACTCGTTTCACCGATATTCCAGCTTATTTACAATTTATCGACGAGGCGATTCAAGGTCAAAAAGAAATGGAAGCATTAAAAACAATGCCGCAAAAAGATGCCGTTTCACTTATGTCAATTCATAACGCAAAAGGCCTTGAATTTCCATGTGTCTTTTTACTTGGAGCGAGTGATGGAATCCTGCCTCATACTTCTTCTTTAAAAGATGCAAATGATCGTGTTACGGAAACTTCTGAAGCGTTAGAAGAAGAACGCCGATTACTTTACGTTGCCATTACACGTGCGAAAGAAGAACTTTACATTTCTTCTCCGCAATTTTTCAGAGGAAAGAAATTAGACATATCTCGTTTTTTATATACTGTGCGAAAAGATTTACCTGAAAAGACATCCACTAAATAAGGATGTCTTTTTTTATATCACGTTATGTACATCCCTCCTATATAAATTCCTTGTTTTTATCGTGAGAATTAACGTAATATCAGCCATATCCCACTCATATTGTAATAGTGTATGTCAGAACTCACGAGAAGGAGTGAACATAATGAGCTGCAATTGTAATGAAGATCATCAACATGAGTGTGATTTCAACTGTGTATCGAATGTTGTTCGTTTTATACATGAACTACAAGAATGTGCAACGACAACATGTGGATCTGGTTGCGAAGTTCCATTTTTAGGTGCACATAACAATGCATCAGTAGCGAATACACGTCCTTTTATTTTATACACAAAAACTGGAGAACCTTTTGAAGCATTTGCACCATCTTCAAGCCTTACTAGCTGCCGATCTCCTATTTTCCGCGTAGAAAGTATAGATGATGATGACTGTGCTGTATTGCGTGTATTAACTGTAGTTTTAGGTGATGGTACCGCTGTACCACCTGGTGACGACCCAATCTGTACGTTTTTAGCTGTACCAAATGCAAGACTAATATCAACCTCCACTTGCATTACTGTTGATTTAAGTTGCTTCTGCGCTATTCAATGCTTACGTGATGTTTCTATTTAAAACTAAATAATGAGTTAAGCATGGATTGGGTGGCAGAGTATTCTGCCACCCAATCCATGCTTAAAGAGTATTCTTATGTAAATTTCTTAAAATTGGGAACTTGTCTAGAACATAGAACCTGTCCTTTTCATTAACTGAAAGTAGAAACAGATAAAGGAGTGAAAAACATGTTCTCTTCTGATTGTGAATTTACTAAAATCGATTGTGAGGCGAAGCCAGCTAGTACACTACCTGCCTTTGGTTTTGCTTTCAACGCGTCTGCACCTCAGTTTGCTTCACTATTTACACCACTATTATTACCTAGCGTAAGTCCAAACCCAAATATTACTGTTCCTGTAATAAATGATACAGTAAGTGTCGGAGATGGCATTCGAATTCTACGAGCTGGTATTTATCAAATCAGTTATACATTAACAATTAGTCTTGATAACTCACCTGTTGCACCAGAAGCTGGTCGTTTCTTCTTATCATTAAATACACCAGCTAATATTATTCCTGGATCAGGTACAGCAGTTCGTTCTAACGTTATTGGTACTGGTGAAGTAGACGTATCCAGCGGTGTTATTCTTATTAACTTAAATCCTGGTGACTTAATTCAAATTGTGCCAGTTCAGTTAATTGGAACTGTAGACATTCGTGCTGCAGCATTAACAGTTGCACAAATTAGCTAGTAAAAAGCGGTATTTCTAATACAGAAATACCGCTTTTTATATATAATAAAAAACACTCACAGTAGCATGAGTGTTTCATTCTTCATATTGTTTTATTGTGTTCTTCTTTTTCCCACAATTGCATCCCTTTTTCTTCACAAATCCTTGTTGTTGTAATTGTTCTTGATATGCCTGTTGTTGTGCTTGGTGTTGTTGCTGTATATGATACCACTGCTGCAGGTCATATGAATTCTGCCTTGGATTATTGCTCACAGCAAACATCTCCTCTACTGTCAATTCTGTCTATTTACTATATGAACAACTCTTTATTTCCGTTCCCTCATTCTTTTAAACTCCGCTTTTTCTCGTATTATGAAAATATATTATTCTCCCATAAAATATCCTGTAATTGTTTCAATGATGGCTGCCGCTCCTGCAATAGCTAATAATGCAAGTAACGGTTCTGCAACGATAGGGATCCAATTATATAAGACTAATAAAAAAGCACTAACCCATACACCTGTACACCAATAACAGCTTAATAATTCGCCAATCCACTTTCTTAATCCATTACCTTTCACTTTTGTAAACGTTAATACACTTCCATCCGGCTCCGTAATCTCTAATTCATCAATAAATGGTCTTCGCAAAAAGGCTGTAATTTTATCATAAACAATTAAACGAGTGAGCCTAAAAGCAGCTAACGCAAAAATAAAAAATAAAAGCCAGCTTGTAAACAGCATAATTCCACCTTCCCTTATCCTCTTTCGCCTATTTAAAAAAAAAGGTCTTGAGATTGTGACCAAATCTCCTCGACTCCAATATCTTATTAATGTAAATACAAACAAGAAGATAAGGAGTGACATTAATGAGTTGTAACGAAAATAAACACCATGGCTCTTCTCATTGTGTAGTTGACGTTGTAAAATTCATCAATGAATTACAAGATTGTTCTACAACAACATGTGGATCTGGTTGTGAAATCCCATTTTTAGGTGCACACAATACTGCATCAGTAGCAAATACACGCCCTTTTATTTTATACACAAAAACTGGAGAACCTTTTGAAGCATTTGCACCATCTTCAAGCCTTACTAGCTGCCGATCTCCAATTTTCCGTGTGGAAAGTGTAGATGATGATAGCTGTGCTGTGCTACGTGTATTAACTGTAGTATTAGGTGACGGTACTCCGGTACCACCTGGTGACGATCCAATTTGTACGTTTTTAGCTGTACCAAATGCAAGATTAATATCTACAACTACTTGCATTACTGTTGATTTAAGCTGTTTCTGTGCGATTCAATGCTTACGCGACGTTTCTATCGTAAAGTAAACTAAAAAACTATTGGGGTGGTAGAAGTTTTCTACCACCTTTACATATTTAAAAACCGGCCATACTAATCGATTGGATATCATCTATAGACAACCTAATATCTCTCATACTATTTTGCGGCATAATAGATACAATGCCATGACGATACGATATGATCGATCCAACATATGAGACTGTAGCTGTTTTTATTCTGCATCTTACTTTCGGAATGTAATGAGGGCGGTTTAGTAAAAAATGAATTTTTTCATCATTATTCATATCCTTAAATGATTTATTATACGGGACAGTTCTTACTGGTTCTGGTTCTTGCTCTTCTTGTTCTATGTGTTCTTCTTTTTCTTCTTCTATTTTTTCTTCCACTTGCTGCTCTTCTTGTTGTTCTTGTTCTAT
Organism: Bacillus sp. JAS24-2; assembly: GCF_008274905.1. NCBI lineage: Bacteria > Bacillati > Bacillota > Bacilli > Caryophanales > Bacillaceae > Bacillus > Bacillus sp. JAS24-2. The sequence goes on along the minus strand of NZ_CP031068.1, from coordinate 1,177,483 downwards.
TACCTCTTCCACAGCACTTCTTACAATATTTTCTTGTCTATTACTTTTCTCTTTTTGATCTTCATTTTCAAAGTTTGTCAGGATAATCCTTTTTATTTTCGGTGCAGCAAGTTCTAAACTTACTTGCGTGATATATAACAACGGTTTTCCAACTGTTGAACTTTTATTTTTATTCTTCACACTCGTCCCTCCCACTTCCATACGTAGCTAAATAAATCGTGTACTATTATAGTTATATTCATCACGTGGTAAGAACTTTCGTTAAAAATCGTTCTTTCTAAGAACAAATAAAAAGGACAATCTCAGCATTTAGAGATTGTCCTTTAAAAATTAATATTATATTTATCCTAGGATATGATACCCTGAATCAACATGAATGTTTTCTCCTGTTACACCGCGTGCTAAATCACTGAATAGGAATACTGCTGTATCGCCAACTTCTTCTTGCGTTGTTGTACGACGAAGTGGTGCGCGCTCCTCAATTTCTCTTAAGATTGAGTTGAAATCGCCTACACCTTTTGCAGATAACGTACGAATTGGTCCTGCAGAAATAGCGTTAACACGAATACCGTGTTGACCTAAATCGTTCGCTAAATATTTCACGCTCGCTTCTAATGAAGCTTTCGCAACACCCATAACGTTATAATTTTTCACAACGCGCTCGCCGCCAAGGTATGTTAATGTTAAAATATTTCCGCCTTCTGTCATTACTTTCTTCGCTTCTCTTGCTACAGCTGTTAAAGAGAATGCGCTAATATTTTGTGCAAGTAAAAATCCATCGCGAGAAGTATCTACAAATTCACCTTTTAAGTCATCGCGATTTGCAAAAGCAATACAATGTGCTACACCGTGAATAGTACCTACTTCTTGTTTAATTGTTTCAAAGCAAGCTGTAAGTTCCTCATCATTCGTTACATCACAAGGTAATACAAGTGATTCTTGTCCTTCTAATGTGTCCGCTAATTCACGAACGTTTCTTTCTAAACGTTCTCCTGCATATGTGAATATTAATTTTGCACCTGCATTATGCAAAGAGCGAGCTATTCCCCATGCAATACTTCTTTGGTTCGCAACGCCCATAACAACAAATGTTTTCCCTTGTAATAGTTCCATGATATATCCTCCCAGAAATACTTATACTTGTTATTAGTACCTGATACTATAATTATAGTACCATAAAACCGCTTAAAGGCAAACAAAAAAGTCATTAACAGAAATTTGTTAATGACTTTTGGTTTCTATAAAAAACCGCTCTAATCCTTCTTCCCAAGACGGCATTTGTGAAAAACCATTTAATCGTAGCATGTTATGTTGAAAGATAGAATATTTGGGCCTCGCAGCTGCAGCCCCGAATTCTTCCGTTGAAACAGGTAATACATTCACTTTCATATTGGCGTACGAAAATATCTTTTGTGCAAATTCAAACCAAGAGCATGAACCACTGTTTGATACGTGGTATGTACCGTATAAAGAAGTATGAATGAGCTTATTAATAACCATATTTAAATCCGCCACATACGTAGGAGAGCCAACTTGATCCGCTACAACGGATATTTCATCTCTTTCTTTTCCTAATCGCATCATCGTTTTCACGAAATTATTTCCATATTTACCATATAGCCACGATGTGCGAACGATAAAATATTTATTATGTAACTCTTTGACGAACTGCTCCCCCGCATACTTAGAGGCCCCATATATATTTATCGGCGCTGGACTATGAAATTCGTCGTATCCATCTGGTCTGGCACCTTGAAATACATAATCAGTACTAATATAAACTAGCTTCGCCCCTACTAATTGTGAAGCAACCGCTACATTTCGAGCTCCGATTGCATTTATTCTATACGCAAAATCCTGTTCTTTCTCCGCATGATCTACTTTCGTATAGGCAGCACAATGAATAATTATATGTGGTTTTATTTCTTGTACCACTTGTTGTATTCGGGATATATTTGTCACATCTAATAACTTTTTATCAAATGGATATATATCATATTCTTCAGAGTCTAACTCTTCAAATAGTTGCTTTCCTAATTGACCGTTTGCTCCTGTTATGATAACCCTCTCTTTCATTTAACATGCCCCTTACTGGTCTTTTAGTGATTTCCACCATTCCTTATTCTTTTCATACCATTTCACCGTCTCTTGTAATCCTTGTTCAAACGTGTATTTCGGTTCCCAATCAAATTCATTCTTCATTTTCTCTGCATCAATCGCATAACGACGATCGTGCCCTAAACGATCTGTAACATATTCAATGTCTTTTTTTGTTTTTCCTAAAAGAGTAATAATTTGTTCCACAACTTCTACATTTGTTTTTTCATTATTTCCACCTATATTATATACTTCTCCTACACGTCCCTTATGCAGAACAACATCAATCGCACTGCAATGATCCGTTACATGTAACCAATCTCTTACATTTAAACCATCACCATATAACGGTAGTTTTTTTCCTTCTAGTGCATTCGTAACCATTAATGGAATTAATTTTTCAGGATACTGGTACGGTCCATAATTGTTAGAACAACGCGTTACTATAACCGGTAATTGATATGTTTTATAGTAAGATAGAGCTATCATGTCCGCGCTCGCCTTACTTGAAGAATATGGACTATTTGGAGCTAACGGCGTTTTCTCTGTGAACTTCCCTGTTTTTCCTAAAGAGCCATACACTTCATCCGTTGATACTTGCACAAGTTTTATATGCGAATATTTTTTAACTAGTTCTAATAAAGTGACCGTCCCGATTACATTTGTATCATAAAAAGGAATCGGATTTTCAATACTACGATCCACATGTGATTCGGCTGCAAAATTTACAATCACTTGTACGTTTCGCTCTTTTATAACGTGTTCTAATAGCTCTCCATTTTGAATTTCTCCCTTTACAAAAGAGTAATTCGGGTGATCCAGAAGAGATTTTACGTTATTTAAATTCCCGCTATATGTTAAGGCATCGTAATTAATAATTTTATATGTTTCATAACTTTGTAGCATGTAATGAACGAAATTACTTCCAATAAATCCAGCCCCACCTGTCACTAATATATTCATAAACAACGCTCCTACTTAAAAACTATCTTCATATTCCTCTAATAATGGTAATATCTGATCCTTATCGGACAATATAGGATCGGTTACTGGCCAAGGAATTGCTAAATCTTTATCTTCCCAAAGTAATCCTGAGTCATGCTCTGCGCTATAATATTCATCTACTTTATACATAACGATAGTATGCGGAACAAGCGTGCAAAATCCATGCGCAAACCCTTTTGGCACTAGTAATTGCCGATGGTTATCTGCACTTAAAATATATCCTTTCCATTGTTTAAATGTTGGTGATTTTTTTCGTAAATCAACGATAACATCATAAATTACCCCTTGCATAACTTGAATGAGTTTCGTTTGTGCTTTCGGTTTTTTTTGAAAGTGTAGTCCCCGAATCGTTCCTGCCTTAGCCGAATAAGATACGTTATCCTGTACAAATGAATACGTTATCCCTAATGTTTCTAGCACCTGCTTATTATAACTCTCTGAAAAAAAGCCACGCTCGTCTCCAAACAACCTCGGTTCTAACAATTTTGCATCGGTAAAATTTGTTTCTACAACTTTCATATTCTCACCTATTCTCCGTTAAACTGTTTCCCAAAATTAATATCACGCGCTAACGTATTCGCCTTTTGAAGCGAAGCATGAGTTCCCGCATCAGTCCACCAGCCGCTCATTTCATTATAAGTAAGTACCCCTCGTTTTAAATACCAATTATTTATATCTGTAATTTCAAGTTCTCCCCGTGCAGAAGGTTTTAATTCTTTAATATAAGAAAAGACTTTCGAATCATACAAATAAATTCCCGTAACCGCATAAGAACTTTTCGGCTCTTTCGGCTTTTCTTCAATTTCAACTATTTTTCGGTTTTGAATATGTGCTACGCCAAATCTTTCGGGATCTTCTACAGATTGCAATAGCACTTTCGCACCTTCTTTTTGATTTGCAAACTCTTCAACATACGGAAGAATATCATCTGAAAAAATATTATCCCCTAATATAACTACCATACGATCATTCCCGACGAAATCTTCACAAAGCCCTAACGCCTGTGCGATCCCGCCCGCTTTATCTTGCACACGATACGTAAAGGACACTCCAAATTCATGACCACTCCCTAAAAAGCTAACAACATCCCCCATATGCTCTTTACCCGTAATAATCATAATATCTGTAATATCGCATTGTTTTAGCTTATATACCGCATGATAAATCATCGGATACCGACCAACAGGAAGTAAATGTTTATTCGTTACTTTCGTTATTGGATATAATCTCGATCCAGTACCACCTGCTAAAATAATTCCTTTCACTTTTCATCTCTCCTTTATGATGGAGATAATATATCTTTGTAATGTTCTACAAACACTTTCCGGTACTTCTCATATGTATCCGCATCAAACTCATCCCCGTTGTAATGAATACACCATAAATTTGCTTGATTTGGGATACCAATTAAATAACCAGCCCTTTGAAACTCTAAAGACTGTGACACATCATAAAAGTGAAACCCTTGAAACAAATCTTCTCGCCACGGAATATCATACTGCGTTGCCATGAATAAACCATCAATTGCCTGAACTGACAAAAATGGTTGATTACCATAAAAAACCTGATCTAAATTTAATAATTGATAATTCCGTCTTCTATACTCAATCACTTTCCCTACTAAATTTTTTCCTTCCCACCATATCCCGTTATTCGGTAAAAACTGAGCCCCAGCGACTCCTATTAAACCAAGCTTTTCATTTTCTTTAAAAAGAGATATAAGTGTAGAAAACATGTCTCGATTAATAAGATATGTATCTTGATGTATATACACTTTGTATTTCGCTGGATATGAAAGAGCTCGGTTGTATGCACTTGCCATACTTTGCGCATCTCGTATCGGAAAAATTTGCACGACATAACCAGAGGGAACAAAAATGTTTCTTATTTGGCTCTCACATTGTTTGAAAAGCTCCTCATTATTTACACAAACAACGACTAATATTGTATGATCTTTCATTTTTGTCCCCCCTTTTATTCTTCCTTATTTACATCTGACATATAGTGTTCCACAAATATTTCCCGATACTTTTCATAGTTCGTCATATTCACATCAAAATGATAATGGATACACCAAGCATCGCGCTGTACAGGTACACCGACTGTATATCCTGCTTTTTTAAATTCAAATGATTGAGATACATCATAAAAATCAAATCCGTCAAATAAGTCTTCTCGCCACGGAACATCATATTGTGTCGCCATTAATAAACCATCAATACATTCTACAGGAATAAATGTTTTTGATTCATGATACGGTTGTTCTAAACTTGCCATATAAAACAAATCATTCATATAACCAATGACTTTTCCTACAATTCCACGCCCTTCGTTCCATACGCCAGTCGGAGGAACATATTGCGCTCCAACCATCCCAATCATCCCAAGGTTTTCATGTTCCTCAAATAATTGAAGTAATCCGTATAAAAAAGCCCTATTTATAATAAAAACATCTTGATGTAAATACACTTTATACTTCGCTGGATGCGAAATGGCTTGATTGTATCCACTCGTCATACTTTTCGCATTTCGAATCGGCATAAATTGGACAATATACCCTGGCGGTACTAACAATTGCAATATATGTCGCACGCAGTTTGCATACAATTTCCGATCATTTATGCATGTAACAAATAATATTGTTTTGTCTGCAGCACTCATAATTGTGATTTTTCAGCTTCAATAATATACTGAAATACAACTGTCTCAGCCATGAAGCCACTTCCAAGACGATATTTTTTACAAATTCCATATAACTCCTCAATAAGCGGCTCATACATTTTATGATCAACATATACACGATCTACTTTACTAATTGAATATCCTGCTTTTAAAAACATTCTTAGCATTTCATTGAATGTAAAGAAACGAATATGTGTTTTATCTAATAAACCATATTCTGTATACGTCCAATTTCCAGCAAGTAAGGGAGCTAATACTGAAATATGAGCAACGTTTGGTATACTTGCTAAAATCACACCATTTTGCTTTATATATGGCTTAACCTTTTCAATCACAGCCCACGGATCAAATAAATGCTCTAATACATCCCCAAATAGGACGCAATCAAATTGCCCCTCCTCATAAGGAAGATCTATTTTTTCTATATCCCCTAAAATAACATGATCTAGTCTTTCCTTCGCTTTTTCTGCCGCCTCTGGAAATGCCTCTATTCCTGATACACGTGTACCGTTTTCTTTAATAGCTGCTCCCAATGCACCGCTCGAGCAACCAATATCAAGAACTTCTTTCCATTCCTTTTTTATATGCTTTAATAAATTCGGATTCGCTGCATTATAATAATGCTCGGATTTTTCTTCATATAAAGAACTTTTTTCGCGATTCATTTCACACACTCCTTATGCAAATTGAATTAGAAATATAAATCTCATATGAATTCTATAAAGTGCAGATTTTGTTCATCCCCCAATGATTATTAGCCCGCAAATAGCAGTATAAAATCTTTTATTTATATTGGTTACGTTACTGATACTCTAATATATAACCAATCTATTAGAGTTAGAATAGCGATAAATCATTTCTAAAAAACGAAACCTATTACACTTTATATGGTTTATCAAAAACTCCCCGAAAATATTTACGGTTATATTCAATTGCAGCATTATTCGGAACATAAGAAGCTGCTAATTCATTGTAATAATACGCTTTATCCTGCTCCCCTAACCTGCTATAACAAATACACATTTGTAAATAGGGTAGCCATGTGTAGCTAGCTGGACTATGGAAAGGACTTTCCGTTGCCATTGTTACTTCCGTGGCAAGTTTAAACCAAAATATCGCTTCATTATATTTTTCTTGTTCCATATATATATATCCTATTCTTGTACAATTCTCTCCTCTAGGGACGTCATACCGAAACGACTTCACACAAGATTCGATTGCCTTCTCCCACATTCCTAGCTTTGCATAGCAATCTCCTAACTTACCACATGCATAAATTTTCTCTTCATACCATCCTTCGTCTTGATTAAGAAATGTTTCATATAGAAGAACTGCATCATCATATTTTTGGTTATCCGTAGATTCATTTGCGTAATAAAATAAATCTCTCGGACTTAATTCTTCACCTGCCGCTACAGTATTTTGAAAAATTTTCAAATTACGATTTGTTACTTTTTTTTCTTTTTTATGTGTAATAGCAACATTACTACTAAAAACCTCACCAGAAATAGCTAAATACTCATGAACCTTTCCAAACCATTGAAATTGTTTTTCACGCTTTACAAGTCGATTTCTTTTTGTACAATATAAAGGTTTCCCGTTAGAATCCATTGCAAGATGATAAGGCATCGAAACAGCATCAATTTTAGGATCTAATTCTCTTTTTAAAAGTTTCAATGCTTCTTGAGCATCTTCTAATAAGACATCATCTGCATCTAGCCACAATATATACTCTTGCGTCGCTTTTGAAAAAGAAAAATTTCTTGCTGCTGCAAAATCATCAATCCACTGGAAATCATATATGTTAGAAGTGTATTTCTCTACGATTTCTTTCGTTCGATCGACGGAACCTGTATCAACTACTATAATTTCATCCACAATTTTTTCAACTGTTTCTAAACAACGGGCTATTGTCTCCTCCTCATCTCGAACAATCATACATAAACTAATTGTAATTCCTTGCTTGTTCAACATAATCACCCTCTTCCAAATCAATCATATGTTATACATATACTAAACTTTCCATTTTTTTAAATTGTTCAAGTAGTTTAAGATTTCTTTTCAATAATTCAAATGTCCGTGTCATTTTCTTTCGGTTTTGCATCTACTATATAATGAACGCTTTATGGAGGTGAATTTATGTCAAATAATAATTATTCAAATGGATTAAATCCCGATGAATCTTTATCAGCTAGTGCATTTGACCCTAATCTTGTAGGACCTACATTACCACCGATACCACCGTTTACCCTTCCGACTGGGCCGACCGGGCCGACTGGACCTACGGGACCTACTGGGCCGACTGTACCTACCGGGCCAACTGGACCGACTGGGCCAACTGGACCTACGGGACCTACAGGACCTACAGGACCGACTGGTGGCACTGGGACTACTGGACCTACGGGGCCGACTGGTGGCACTGGGACTACTGGACCTACGGGGCCGACTGGTGACACTGGGGCTACTGGACCTACGGGGCCGACTGGTGGCACTGGGACTACTGGACCTACGGGGCCGACTGGTGACACTGGGGCTACTGGACCTACAGGGCCGACTGGTGACACTGGGGCTACTGGACCTACGGGGCCGACTGGGGCTACTGGACCGACTGGACCGACTGGACCATCTGGACTAGGGCTTCCAGCAGGATTGTATGCATTTAACTCCGCTGGGATTTCTTTGGATATTGGACTTAATGCTCCAGTACCATTTAATACTGTTGGATCTCAGTTTGGTACAGCAATTTCTCAATTAGATCCTGATACTTTCGTAATTAGTCAAACTGGATTCTATAAAATTACCGTTATCGTATACACTGCAGCAGTAAGTCTATTAGGAGGACTTACAATCCAAGTAAATGGGGTATCTGTTCCAGGTACTGGGGCCACTTTAATCTCAGTTGGAGCACCTATCGTTGTTCAAGCAATTACGCAAATTACGACAACTCCATCATTAATTGAAGTAATCGTTACAGGGCTTGGGCTATCATTAGCTGTTGGTACAAATGCATCTATTATTATTGAAAAAATCGCTTAATTTTTTACTTAGCAGTAAAACTGATATCAGTTTTACTGCTTTTTCAATTTCAAATTCAATCATGAAACATTCGCTATCTACATAATCATATTGTTGTATGACATTTTGCAGGAGGCACAAATATGGAAAGTAAATCTGCTGTTCAGCTTTATCTCGAATTGCTAAAGAAGACCATTTTATTTGAAATATGGTTAGAATATGAGGCATACTTACCCGCATCTCTACATATTTCAAAAGAACTAGAATTCGAGCCAGTTACAGTCCCCCTCCCTTTATTCATTAAGCAATATGCTGAAAACCATAACTTAAAAATTGTAAAACCAAATGTTTCAAAAAGTGAACGCCATGATGGAATGGATTGGCCAAGAGCAGCACATAGCATGATCGGTCGAGAACGTATGAACCAATTACAAGAGGCAATGGAAACCGTTGTTCGTGAAAATATAGAGGGAGATTTTATTGAAACAGGTGTATGGCGCGGAGGATCGTGCATTTTTATGAATGGTTTTTTACAAGCAAACAACATTACGAATCGTAATGTGTGGGTCGCTGATTCATTTGAAGGTTTGCCAGCACCGAATCTAGAACAATATCCAAAAGATTACGGTGATTATTTGCACACATTCGATTATTTACGCGTCTCTTTAGAACAAGTACAAGAGAATTTCAAAAAATATGATTTACTAAATGATCAAGTGAAATTTTTAAAAGGCTGGTTTAAAGATACTTTACCAACAGCACCAATTGAAAAAATAGCAATTGCACGGCTTGATGGTGATATGTACGAATCCACAATGGATGGTCTCGTGAACTTATATGATAAAGTTTCTAAAGGTGGCTATATAATTATCGATGACTACGGGCTACCGCCATGCGCTGAGGCTGTGACAGACTTTAGAAACCAACGAAATTTAAAAGCCCCTATTACTAAAATTGATGTATTTGGCGTTTATTGGAGAAAAGAATAAAAAAGATTTAATCTATAGGAGATTTCATTTTCACTCATCCTTCTCTCACTTCTAATCCAATTAAGTATTCTTTTTCGGAATCTCCTTACATATAACAATTGTTTTCCTGTGTTCTCTCAATACAAATTGAAAATTTTATTAATAGATTTACTGCATCTTCTCATACAAGAAAGGGGTATACTCATGAGTGAACTTAACAAAGAAATGACTTTACTCCCCCCTCCTGAACTCGTCCAATATGTAGGTGGCGACTTCAAAAAAGTTGGAAAAGAGTTCCTAAAGCATTTTATTCAAATTGGCGCTTTAAAACCAAATGAAAAAGTATTAGATGTAGGCTGCGGCGTCGGTCGAATGGCTGTACCATTATTGAATTACTTAAATGATGATGGAGCGTATTATGGATTTGATTTGTTTAAAGATGGAATTACTTGGTGTCAAAATAACATTTCAACTATGCGTAATAATTTTCACTTTGAACATGTTGACATATACAATCAATTCTATAATCCAGAAGGAAAAGAAGATGCCTCTCAATATCGTTTCCCCTATGAAGACGGGACATTCGATTTTATCTTTTTAACTTCTGTATTTACGCATCTTCTCCCAAAAGAATTAGAACATTACGTATCTGAAATTGTACGTGTATTAAAAAAAGACGGGAGATGTTTCATTACATTCTTTCTTATAAATCCTGAATCGTCCTATTATTTAAATGCAGGACAAAGTACATTAGGTTTTTATCATCGAATCGAAAATTGCTACGTTGTAAATAAAGATATTCCGAATTTCGCAGTTGCTTATCCTGAGACAGATATTTGCAATCTATTGAATAAGTACGGCCTAGAAATAATCAATAAGCCGCATTACGGTTTATGGTGCGGCAGACATGAATATACAAGTTACCAAGATATTGTTCTTACAAAAAAAAGCTTCTGAAAGGAAGTTATGTATGATGAATGAAAAAAATCCACCTCTCGTTTCCATCCTTATTCCCACTTATAATCGGCCTCATTATTTCAAAATTGCTCTAGAAAGTGCATTGGCACAAACTTATACTAATATTGAAATCATCATCGGAGATGATAGTACAAATGATGAAACAGCAACTTTAATACGCGAACAATACTTACCAAATTATAAAAATATAACATACATTCGAAATATCCCTACTCTAGGACAATTTCACAATGATCTTATGCTCATAGAAAAATCAAATGGTGAGTATATAAATTTTTTAATGGACGATGACGTGTTTTATAAGCATAAAATACAAAAAATGATGACCTATTTTGAGCAAGATCCCAATAAAAATCTTGCTCTTGTTACTTCTTATCGAGTACGCATTGATGATCATGGAAATCTAATAGGTGATTCCCATCCAACACAAAGGTTATATAGTGAAGACACCCCATTAAACGGGATATTTTTAGGTAATTGGATGTTAAAGGGTGGACACAACATTATCGGTGAGCCTACAACTACCTTGTTCCGAAAGGAATTGCTCACTGAACCTTTTGGCACCCTTAAAGAGCGACAATATTCTTGTAGTGTTGATATGGCCTCATGGATTTCTTTACTTTCTAAAGGAAATGCAATATACATTTCTGAGCCTTTAAGTCAATTTCGCTACCATGCTGGACAACAAATACACAATAAGCTCCTTCAAGGTTGTGAAGATTTCACACACCTCGTTATAACAGCAAAAGAATATGGCTTTTTACAAAATACTACAGACTATAGAGCAGCTCTACTTAGTGCTTACCAATGGTGTAAAAGTTCCTTAAAATACTATCTTCATCAACTAGATATTTTTCCTGACGCACATGTACGTCTTTCCCATTGTTTGGATATAATTATTAAAGAGTTAAACAATTAAACTACTCTGCAAAATTAAAAGTGTATGGACTATATGTGAATCATTCGTATAGTTCATACATTCTTTCTCATACTATAAAGTGAAACTTTAATCAGCTCTCACCAATCGGGCTTTTACGGGCAGTTGATCCCCCACCTAACTTCTTCGCTTTCGCTGAATTTTGAGGTAGGGGTCTTACTGCCCATTAATGCGGGATAAAATCCATTACTATAAAGAGCAGTAGAAAGGAATACCTACATTGAAAGATCCAAATTCTCAATATCAAATAGACTACGTATTACTATTTATTTTATTTGCCATTGGGATTGTTAGTTGTTGTGCTATTGCAAGTGCGCAAGCCTCTTTACCGCCATTTTTACAAAACGTCAATTTTGTACTAAAGCAAATCCAATGGTATTTCATTGGATTTATAGCCATTGGTGTTATTATGATTATCGACTTCGATCGTTATCAAAAAATTGCTTGGTATTTGTACAGCTTTGCAATGGTACTACTTATTGGACTAGAACTTCAAGTACCAGGTGCCGTTACAATTAAAGGCGCTACCGCTTGGTACAGGCTCCCAGGCATCGGAAATTTTCAGCCTTCTGAAATTATGAAATTATTTTTAATTATCGTCATTGGACGAATTATAGCAAACCATAATGAGAAATATTTTTCCCAAACAATACATGACGATTTTTTACTACTTGGAAAAATATTTGCAACAAGTTTGCCACCACTACTACTCATCGCAAAGGAACCAGATTTAGGAAATACAATGGTCATTTCAGCGATGCTTGCAGCAATGATACTAGTTTCTGGCATACGATGGCGTTTTATTTTCGGATTAGTTTCAGCTACTTTCGTTGCTGGAACTACATTAATATATATTTTTTTTACTCACACAGATTTCTTTAAAGCACACATTTTAAAAGAATATCAATTAAATCGCTTCTACGGATGGTTAGCACCTTACAAATATGATGCACAAGGCTATCAATTAAGACAAGCATTCTTAGCGACTGGATCCGGAGAAATGCAAGGAAAAGGGTGGGAAAATGGACAAGTATATTTTCCAGAACCACATACAGATTTTATTTTCACTAATGTCGCTGAACAATTTGGATTTCTAGGCGCAAGTGTCATTATTTCTCTTTTTTTCTTACTCATTTTTCGAATGATTCATATTGCTTTAGAAAGTAATGATCCTTTCGGTAGTTACATTTGCGCTGGTACAATCGGAATGTTTACTTTCCAAGTATTCCAAAATATCGGGATGACAATCGGATTACTTCCCATTACAGGGATAACATTACCTCTTATGAGCTACGGAGGAAGTTCACTGCTTACATACATGATTGCGATTGGATTCATTTTAAATGTTCGCTCAAGAACGAAAATCTTTATGTTTAAATGAACAACACAAAAACGCTATATTTTTATCTCTATCCTTTTTTAGATATACTAATGAAAAATACGATGGAGGTTTAAATATGAAATATGACATTATAGGAGATATTCATGGATGCTTCCAAGAGTTTCAAAATTTAACAGAGAAGCTAGGATATAACTGGAGTAGCGGTCTACCGGTTCACCCTGACCAACGTAAACTTGCATTCGTTGGCGATATTACAGACCGTGGTCCTCATTCATTACGTATGATTGAAATTGTATGGGAACTTGTCATACATAAAAAAGAAGCTTATTACGCTCCTGGAAATCACTGTAATAAACTATATCGATTTTTCCTTGGGCGTAATGTAACAGTCGCTCACGGACTTGAAACAACTGTTGCTGAATATGAGGCACTTCCTCCTAATAAGCAAAACATTATAAAAGAAAAGTTTATCACTCTTTATGAACAATCACCGCTCTACCACATACTAGATGAAAAAAGAGTAATCGTATGTCACGCTGGGATTCGGCAAGATTACATAGGAAGACGAGATAAAAAAGTACAAACCTTTGTATTATATGGTGATATTACAGGAGAAAAGCATGCCGATGGCTCACCTGTCCGTCGCGATTGGGCGCAAGAATACAAGGGGCAAGCTTGGATTGTATATGGACATACACCAGTAGCAGAACCTCGATTCGTCAATCAGACAGTCAATATTGATACTGGTGCTGTATTTGGTGGCAAATTAACCGGATTACGTTATCCTGAAATGGAGACTATCTCTGTCCCTTCTTCTTTACCTTTTGTCGCTGAGAAATTCCGTCCAATTTCATAACTACCTTACTTAGCGAGAGATTACCGTATTATTTAGGCAGATTTCATATGAAACTAGGTAAAGTAATTAAAAAAAGATGCAATAAAGTGCATCTTTTTTTAATTACACTACATATAATGTCGCAGGAGGTGACAGAATGAAGAAAAAATCTTCTAAACAAAAAAGAAAATTCCCCCCTTTATATCTGCCCATGTACGGAATTAACAACTGGTGTAGTATTCGGGCTGCAGCGATAGAAGAACTGGAAGAACAAGAGTCATCAAAAAAAAGCAAAGTAAAACCAACATATGTCTCTTTAGAAAATGCTGTGATGAGCCGCATAATCGATCGCAGAAAAATAAAGATGCAACAAAAAAATAAACAGCTTTCAAATCAAGATGAACAGATACTACATTCTAACCAAACAGAAGAAAAGACGGAAGAAAATATTTCTGTAGCAATGAATAAAAAAGTGGAACCAGAAATTCCAGCTGCTATTATAAACAAAGTAAAAAAAATAAAAGAAGCATTAGCTTCATCGAATGATATACAAATTGAAAAACCACTCATAATTGAGACACCTACACCTGAAAATACAAAAGTTAAAAGGGGCGGCCGATATGCATATGCAGAGGGGCTTCACTCTCATGCGGAGGGCATGGCAGCACATGCGGAAGGCTTATTAACACACGCAAAAGGTTCTTTCTCTCATGCAGAAGGATCAAACTCAAAAGCAACTGGACATAGTTCGCATAGTGAGGGAAGTGAAACGACAGCAGGCGGGGCTTATTCTCATGCGGAGGGTAAACAGACAATTGCTTTAGGCGAAGCAGCACACGCAGAAGGAAACGCAACTATCGCTAACGGATCCTCTTCTCATGCGGAAGGTCATCATACATCAACAGCTCATTTTGCAGGTAGCCATATTATGGGGCGCTTCGGCACTGCAGAAGAAGCTTATTCTTGGTTTATTGCAAATGGTGTAAGCGACACCGACCATAATATCGGGGCTAAATGGCTTGCTCATAATGGAGAAATGTACATTGAGGGCGCGTCTTACAATGCAAGCGGAACGGATTTTGCACAAATGTTTGAAATCGAAGGTTATAAACCTATTGATGTCGGTTATTTCGTTACATTTAGTAACGAAGAAAAAATTCGGATAGCTACTTCACGCGATTCGTTCATTTTAGGAATATCTAGTGCAACCCCTGCCCTTATAGGAAATAGCGGGGCTTTAAGTTGGCAAAAACGTTATAAAACAGATAACTTTGGAAAACGCCAATATGTATGGACGGAAGCCGAAGAAATACAACCTCTTTTAAATACAGAATGGGATCCAACTTGCAAATATGTAGCAAGAAAAGATCGCGCCGAGTGGCTTCCTGTCGGATTAATTGGACAAATGTTAGTACGTGATGACGGCACTTGCGAAGCACATGGATATTGTCGTCCAAATGACAATGGCATTGCTACAAAAGCCGAAAGTGGATTTTTCATTATAAAGCGTACGGGTGAAAACCAAATTTTAATATTATTCCGCTAAGAAAAAAGGGAACAAAATTCTTTATAATATAAGAATTTTGTCCCCTTTTTAAGTATGCCGCAACACTTCTTGCATATCGCTTGGAAGCTTTATAGTGAAAGACATCTCTTTCTCTAAAATAGGATGATAAAACGTCAAAGATTTACTATGAAGTGCTTGCCGTTTCATTTCATCCCTTCTCCCTCCATATAAGCTATCACCAAGTAACGGATGTCCTATATGAGCCATATGCACACGAATTTGATGCGTTCTTCCTGTCTCAAGCTCAAGCGCTACATGTGTCTTATGATATGTACTATCAATTACCTTAAAATGAGTAACTGCCCTTTGTCCATCCTCACAAACCGTTCGCTCAATAATGCTATCAGATTTTCGACCAATTGGTGCATCAATCATTCCTTCTCGTTCTACAATCTTTCCGTGAACAATTGCTTCATACGTTCGTTTCACAGCTTTTTGTTGATGCTGCTTCGATAAAAGATGATGCACGAAACGATTTTTTGCAATAAGCATAAGCCCCGAAGTATCACGATCTAAACGTGTTACGATGTGCACTGTACTTGCAAGGTGCTGCTTATCATAATGAGATAAAAGCGCATTGGCAATACTCCTTGTCGGATGTTCTCTAGACGGAATCGTTGACATGTTCGCCTCTTTATTAATGATAAGAACCGCGTCATCTTCATATACAATGCTTAAAGGGATATCTTCTGCCATCATCCCTTCACTTCTTTCCTCAACTGGAAAAAAGACACGTAATTCTTCACCAACACGCAACTGATGACGAACACTCGCATGTTGACCATTTACTTCAATTGCCCCGCCGTGAAACTTTATATCCGTTAAAGCGGCTTTAGAAATACATTTCGTTTTCAAAAATTCCCTAACTAAAGTTCCCTCTTCAGCCGGACCTATATCCCATTTCAATGTAAATCTGTTCAAATATATAACCCTTTCTATTTATCTGCAACAAACGAGTCACGAACTCGTTTCCAGAACGGGAATGGACGGAAACGAACAAATCGTACTTTCTCGTTTGCGACGCGATACTGGATTGATTTCACATCTTGATGAACCATCGTTAAATGATCCACTGTAATTTGTAAGTTCATTCCTGCAGCTGGCTTTAACACACATGTATGATGCTTCGGCAATACAAGTGGAGATCCTACAGTACGAAATACACGATTGTTAATGGACGCCATTTCTGCAATTTGTATCGCTTCAATAGATGGGTGAATAATCGCTCCGCCAAGCGCTTTATTATACGCGGTACTTCCTGAAGGAGTAGAGATACAAAGGCCGTCTCCGCGGAATGTTTCAAAATATTCTCCGCGTATTTCTACTTCTGTTACTAATGTACCTTCTGCACTTTTTACAGTCGCCTCATTCATCGCTAAATACTGTGACTCTTTACTTCCATTCACATAGCGAATAATAACTTCTAAAAGCGGATATTCCACCACTTGGAATGGTGTTTTCGCAATTGCAATTACTAATTTCTCTACTTCTGTCGGTAACCAATCTGCATAGAAACCTAGATGTCCTGTATGTACACCAACAAATGCTGTTTCATCCAATCGATTATAATAACGATGAAACGCATATAAAAGCGTTCCATCTCCCCCAACAGAAATTACAATATCGGGTTCCTTTTCATCCATTATAAATCCAAAATCTAGCAAGTACTCTTTCATCGTGCTTGCCAGTGTATCTGATGATTGATCTCCCTTTGACATAATTGTAAATTTCATCGCCCAACACCCTTTAGTTTATGATTCAGAATCTTTCGTTTCTTGCTTTCTTGAAAAAGCCTTTTGCGCTTCTTGAATTTCAAGACGAATAGAAGACATTTCTTCATCTAATAAAAACGCCGCTTCAGCTGCACGTTGCAACCTTATTTTAATATCTTCAGGAAAACGTCCACTATATTTATAATTTAAAGAATGCTCAATTGTTGCCCAAAAGTTCATTGCTAGCGTGCGTATTTGGATTTCTACCAATACTTTTTGTTCACCCTGAATCGTTTGAACAGGATAACTAATGACAACATGATAAGAACGATAACCGCTATCTTTCTTTTGCGTAACATAATCACGTTCTTCCACGATTTCAAAGTCATTTCGTTTTCGAAGATATTCTACAACAGGCTTAATCTCATCAACAAATTGACACATCATTCTAAGCCCAGCAATATCCTGCATATCTTCTCTCAATCGGTCTAGCGGTACATTTCTCTTCTCCGCTTTATCAATAATACTTGCAACCGACTTTACCCTTCCTGTTACAAACTCAATTGGAGAATGCTCTGTTAACATTGCAAATTGAGTACGCATTCCTTTTAGTTTCACTTTCAGCTCTGCCACCGCTTGGTGGTAAGGTGCTAAAAATTCTTCCCAATTTCGATTCATTTCAACCACCACCAAAATCAATCCATTTGCTTATAGAAATACTTTTTCTACAGCAGTTACTAATTCTTCTCCGTAATTTGCATTACCTTCAATATTTTCAACTAAATATTCTACTTCTTCTTTTAATCCTTCTAATTCCATTTCAATGTCATTCACGCGAACGAACATAACCACATCGTTATTCATCGCTTCATGCATTGCTTCCCAGCATGTGTGCGGAATACTTACATAAATGAAAGATGATTCATTTTCTAAGATATATAAAAATGATAAATTGTCTGAGTCTACAAGTACGTGATTACGCGCACTTAACTCCTTTACCTCTATTTCACTATTTTCCGCACAAAAAATAAGAGCATTCTCTCTCTTTTCTACGCTCTTAACTTGGATTTTATTTTGCATGCTCTAACTCCTCCATCTCAACTTCCTGTCTTACTTAACAGTATTATTGTATCATAACATGGACGCAAACAAATAAAACATTGAACCAAATTTATGAAAAAGCGATAATGTGTAAAGAATTATTTTTCAAAAGGAGATTATACAATGACACAAGAAATTGAAATTGAATTCAAAAATATCGTTACAAAAGAAGAATTCGATACATTATGTAAATCGTTTTCTATTGAAGCATTTACAAAACAAGTGAATCACTACTTTGAAACACCTGACTTCTCGTTAAAAGAAGCTGGCTCTGCACTTCGTATTCGTCATAAAGGAGAAACTTATACGTTAACATTGAAACAACCTGCAGAAATCGGTTTATTAGAAACGCATCAAGTCGTAACAGAAGACGAAGCAAAAATGATGATGGAAACAAACACAATCATTCAAGGAGCAGTAGTAGATCAATTACACAAATTACAAATTCCTGTTTCTGCTTTAACATATATGGGTAGTTTAACAACAGAAAGAGCAGAAACATTATTTAAAGGCGGAACGCTTGTCTTTGATCATAGTTTCTATTACAATCACGATGATTATGAAATTGAATTTGAAGTGCAAGATGAAGAAACAGGAAAAGCTGCATTTATTGATTTATTAACGCAACATAACATACCTGTTCGCCATACAAATAACAAAGTAAAACGCTTTTTCCTTGCCAAACAAAACAAAGCACGCTAAAGTGAAAATTCCACTAGTGAATATGTTTCACTAGTGGATACATCTCACTAAAAAAGGTTACACCCGTAGAATAAGCAAAGAATCTTTGAGAAGGCTGTTTATTTGCCCTCTCGAACATTCCATTGCTACAATAGATATACATTTCATGGAAAAAGGAGTTTATAAAGGATGAGCAAGCAACCGATGACACCATTTGAAGCAATTGGCGGTGAACAATGCATTGCAATATTAGTAGATACATTTTATTCCTATGTCAGTAAACACCCTGACTTATCTCCCATCTTCCCGGAAGATTTAACAGAAACCGCTAGGAAGCAGAAGCAATTTTTAACCCAATATTTAGGTGGTCCTAATTTGTACACTGAAGAACATGGTCATCCTATGTTAAGAGCACGCCATCTCCCGTTTGAGATTACCCCAAAACGAGCAGAGGCTTGGCTATCATGTATGGAGCAAGCAATGGATGATACTGGAGTGCATGGTCATATAAGAGAGTTTGTTTTTGAACGTTTAGCATTAACCGCTCAGCATATGGTTAATACTCCAAACGAAACAGGTGAAGTGTAATGGATAAGCAGGAAGCAAAGCATATAAATATGCCATCTCCTTCCGCATGCGAGCATAAGTCTGTAGAAGCATATTTATTTATTGATCCACTTTGTAAAGATTGCTGGGAAATTGAGCCTTTTATTATTAAACTATGGCTTGAATACGGGAAATACTTCTCTATTCGTCATATCGTAACAGGGAAAGTGGATGGAACGAACGCTTCCTCACACAAATGGAATAAACCTGCTAATATTCGATTTGTGTGGGAAAAGACAACCAGTTTACAAGGTTTTTCATGTGATGGAAAGGTACATATGCAAGAAGCATCGTCAACACCATATTTAGTTTCGATGGCAATTAAGGCAGCGGAGTTGCAAGGCCGAAAAGCAGGTTCGAAGTTTTTGCGAAAACTCCAAGAATACATTTTCCTTGAAAATGTATCAAACCCTGATTGCGAACTATTACTTGCATGTGCGAGAGATAGCAATATTGATGTAGAAGAATTTAAAAAAGATCTACATTCTGCTAGTGCAAAAAAAGCTTTCCAATGTGACTTGAAATTCACGAATGAAATGCATATTACAGAAATACCTTCCCTCGTCTTTTTTCATGCGAACTCAGATGAAGAAGGTATTAAAATCGCTGGAAATTATTCCTACGATGTATACGTACAATTATTGAAAGAACTTGTAAAATGTGAAATTGAGCCAGAACCATTACCACCTTTAGAAGTGCTACTAGAAGCAACACAATTTATATCTTCAAAAGAAGTAGCATTTATTTATGACTGTCCGCAACAAGAAATTGAACGCGAACTAAAAAAATTACAACTGAAACGAAAAGTACAAATGATAGAAGTAAAATGCGAACGTTATTGGAAATGGATAGCAAAAGAAAAAGACCTGGTGTAAACACCAGGTCTTTTTCTTTACGGCTTATAAAAATATTAAAGGGGATGGGAGAAATTTTCACGTTCAAACAAAGGGGTATATGTTTGTATGTGAATTCGTTCACGCTTATTATATTACAAGATTCGACGTCAGATGACAACCCCTTTTGTCGAATTTCACACTTTTGTCACATTCTAAACGTTTTCATTTTTGAATAAGCTATAAAAAAGGTCATTTAGGGGGTTTATTTATGAAAAAATCTTATATTGCTCTTCTCTTTCTAGCTGTCATCGTTTCTTTTTTCTTGTACATCCTCTCTCTACTACAAGCTTTTCCTAAAATTATTGCCTTACCTCTTTTATTCGGAATCATCGTTATTACACTCTCTTATTTCAATTATAAAAAACGATTCAAAGGGTTTTAATTTCAAAAATCAGCCGTAAAGCTATCCTTTCAGTTAGAAAAAACAAAAAAATCCACCTTTCTCTTCAACAAATATCGACATTAAATCTATTCAACAAAAAAGACGAGGATACAATCCCTCGTCTTTTTTCATTACTTTTCTTCAAATAATAATGCTTCTAATTCATTTAATTTCTCTTCAAATACTTGTAGCGCCTCTTTTACTGGTTCAGGAGATGCCATATCTACTCCTGCTTTTTTCAGCACTTCAATTGGATAATCAGAGCTTCCTGCTTTTAAGAACTCGTTAATATAACGTTCTACTGCTGGTTGTCCTTCTTCTAAAATCTGTTTAGATAGAGCTGTCGCTGCACTAAATCCTGTTGCGTATTGATATACGTAATAGTTGTAGTAGAAGTGTGGAATACGAGACCATTCTAAACCAATCTCTTCGTCGATTACTAAAGCGTCACCGAAATATTTCTTATTTAAATCGTAGTAAATTTCCGTTAGCATGTCTGGCGTGACAGCATGTCCTTCTTGTACTTTCTTATGAATAATATGTTCAAACTCTGCAAACATCGTTTGACGGAATACAGTACCACGGAACCCTTCTAAATAATGATTTAATAAATATAGACGCTCTTTCTTATCTTCTGTCGTTTTTAATAAATAATCATTTAGAAGCGCTTCATTACAAGTAGATGCCACTTCTGCTACGAAGATGGAATAATCACCATATACGTGCGGTTGTGTTTTTCTTGTATAGTAACTATGCACCGAATGACCAAACTCATGAGCAAGTGTAAATAAATTATTTACATTATCATGCCAGTTCATTAAAATATACGGATTTGTTCCATATGCACCAGATGAATATGCCCCGCTTCGTTTTCCTTTATTCTCATACACATCTACCCAGCGATTTTCATATGCCTCTTTCAAAATATCAACATATTCATCACCAAGTACGTTTAAAGATTTTAATAAAAGGTCTTGCGCTTCTTCGTATTTCACATTCATTTTCACTTCTGGTACAAGTGGTGTATATAAATCATACATATGAAGCTCATCAAGTCCTAGTGCACGCTTACGAATATCGATGTAACGGTGTAATAAATGTAAGTTGTCATTTACTGTTTCAACGAGTTGATCGTATACCGCTTCCGGAATATTATTATTGCTCAATGCAGCTTGGCGAGCAGAATCATATTTACGAACACGCGCATTGAAATTATTACGTTTTACTGCTCCACTTAACGTACTTGCGAATGTGTTTTTAAATTTTCCGTACGTTTCATATACAGCTTTAAATGCATCTTTGCGAACACGAGGATCATCACTTTCTAAAAACTGAATGTAACGGCCATGTGTAATTTCTATTTCTTCTCCGTCTTCCCCTTTAATAGATGGGAATTTTAAATCCGCGTTATTCAACATACCGAATGTATTGCTTGATGAACTCATTACTTCAGATGCTTCCGCTAATAAAGCTTCCTCAGCTTCTGATAATACGTGCGGGCGTTGACGTGTAATTTCTTCTAATGCATGTTCATATACACTTAAATCTCTATTTTCCTTCAAGAATGTTTGCAGTGTATCTTCTGAAATCGATAAAATTTCAGGAACAATATACGCTGTGCTACTAGATACTTGTGAATATAAATTTGTTGCGCGATCATTTAATGCTTGATATACAGAGTTTGTTGTATCTTGATCGTAACGCATATGAGCATATGTATATAACTTACCTAATCGCATTGAAATTTCATCTTCATATTGTAATGCCTCAAGTAAATTGTCCGCAGAGTCACCAAGTTTCCCTTTAAATTCAGTTAACTTCGGCAATAGCTCTTTAATAGCTTGAAATTCTTTTTCCCATTCTGCATCCGTTTGGAAAATATCTTCTAATCGCCACGTACTTGCTTCTTCAATCTCGTTGCGATCTGGTAATGCTTTCGCTTTGTTTTGTTCAGACATTCTTTAAGCCCTCCTTTAAATATCTCTACTTAAGTACAATTCGTTTTTTTCTTATGTAATTCCTTCACAATCATTCTTTATTATATCCCCTTTTCCTCCTCTCATGTTAAAATTTGCCTCAAATAAAGATAGCGCATGTATTAAGCAAATCTCATCATGTTTTATAATCTCCTCCTCTGTTTTTAACATCATGACATCCCTTATTTTCCGGTACGTATAAGTTCCCACTTTACGCAAAACACCTATATAGCATAAAAATGTCATATATTCAGTAACTGCCACTTTCCATATATGCTTTGAAAAGTACAGAAGTATCCGCCTTTTCGTATACCTTTTTACATAACTACACACGTATTGAAGAGAAATACACTCTCCCACTGCAAGCTTCCCTATACACTTCATATATAGAAAAGCTTGCCATATAAATGGGTTTGTTTGTAAAGCAAATGCAGAAGGGAGTGGAACACCAATTTCAGAAGGAAAGCTTGCTGGGGTACATTTAAATTGATATAAGAGGCGTAATAATGACTTATAATTATAATTCCAAATCGGCAGGGCATTTTTGCGGAAGTAGTTCTTTCTCTTCTTCCACTCTTCACCCAATCTTTCTTTCCCGAAAGGAACGGGAGAAAAAAGCATTTCAAAAGTAGTCGTATCAGTTGGTAAATATATAGTATGTGAGAAAAAGACATTTGTAGAAAAGGGAGTGACAAATACACCTTTCATAAATGATTTTTGTTTCGGACAGAAGAAAATAAGAAGTGGCTGAGGATAAGATTGTAAGGAGAAAGCCATAAGTGAGGAAAATTTCATCCAATATGCAGATTGCTTTTTCAATTGATTTCCACCAACGATCCAAATGACCTGTATACCAGCTTGCCAATACGAATATGTTCTTTTGTACAGCTGCTCTATAGCTAGGTTTGCACATTGGTATTCAATTGCAATTTTTCTGCCCGCCCTCTCTACAAAAACATCTGGTCGTTGCTTAATTTCTGGAAGGTAGTACTCTATATCCACCTGAAAGTTTTGACGCTTGAACCATCTATATAACAATTCTTTACCGTGCATATGATACGTTGATTCCGCTTCATAAAAGGCAAGACATGAATCCACTTTTTTATGAGCAAAATGCCAACTTTTTTGTTTCCCTAATTTCATTTGCACTTCCTTTCCACAAGCTACACAAAAGAATCGTTCTTGTTGACGCATACGGCGCAAAAGCTTTTCATTACAATTATAGAGTAAATGAATTTTCTCTCCGTTTTCTCTTTTAGCGATAAATATCGTAATCACACCCTTTCAGCTCCTTATATTCTACAATTTGTTACAAATTCCTTTTAAAAAAGAGATGTCCCAATTTCGGACATCTCTTTTTATAATAAAGGTGATAATAAGCGGTATGTTGATTCAACAATTCGTCTATGAAGACGTCTTTTATGAAAATGATCAACATGAATTTCACTTGATTCTTCTAAATCATCTTTAAAGTCTTGAACAAGTTTTCGAATGCTATCTGTATCATATAAAAAGGCATTTACTTCAAAATTCAAATGAAAACTTCTCATATCCATATTAGCTGTCCCAATTGAAGCTAAATCAGAATCGACGATGACAACTTTACTATGAAGAAAACCTTTTTCATATTCATATATCTTTACACCTGCATCTAAAAGCTCTGGGAAGTAAGATCTCGATGCGTAAAAGACAGTACGCTTATCCGGTTTACTCGGCATTAATAAACGAACATCAATACCAGCAAGTGCAGCAACCTTTAATGCGGATAAAATATCATCATCCGGAATAAAATACGGCGTTGCAATCCAAATGGATTTCCGAGCAGAAGCAATCATGGCAAAATATAAATGCTTAATCGTTTCCCATTTATTATCAGGCCCACCTGCAACAAGCTGCACGCCTCCCCAATGCTCCCCCTCAACTGCTTTCGCTTGTAAATATTCAGGGGCTAGCACAGCCTCACCAGTCATATAAAACCAATCTTGAAGGAAAATAAGCTGCAAACTTTGTACAGCTTCACCACGCAAATATAAATGTGTGTCTCGCCAAAAGCCGAAGTACTTATCCTTCCCTAAATATTCATCACCAATATTTAATCCACCTACAAAGCCTTCATTTCCATCAATAATAACGATTTTTCGATGATTTCGATAATTAATTTTATCGTTTAAAATCGGAAAGCGTACAGGGAAGAACGGAATCATTTCGACTCCTGCATCGTTTAATTCTTCAATATACGATTTTGATAATTTAAAACTTCCAACCGCATCATACAAAAAACGAACGACTACGCCCTCTTTTGATTTTTGTATTAAAATATCTTTAATTTCCGTTCCAAGCTTATCATCACGCACAATGTAATATTCCATATGAATGTGATGTTTCGCTCGTTTTAATCCATCTAAAATGGCCTGAAACGTTTCATCTCCATTTGTTAATGTTCTCGTTTCAGTTTGAAATGAAATATTTAAAGCGCCTAAGCGATCCGCTAAACGAAATAACAGCTCTTGATGCTTATGATTGCGTAAAATCCGTTCTTCGTAATCTTCATGCCCCTTATATTGTAAAAACGCTTGTTCATCGAGCAACGCCTTCTTTTGGAACATTCTCTTCCTCCGAAAGTTCTGTCCGAATAATAAATAAGCGAAGAATCCAAATACCGGAAAAATACCTAACACAATGAGCCATGTAAGTGTTTTTGACGGATGACGGTTCTCTAAGAAAATAACGCAACCAATTAAAAACGCAGATACTGTAAATAAAATACTAATAATACCTAAAACCGAAACATCTTTTATCCCAATCACATCTGAATAAAATGCTACATCAATAAACATACGTAACGAAACAAATAATGCGAACAATAGCAGTATAAAGAAAATCAGCTTTAACGTATTTTTCATCTCTTACCTCCTAACTAAGAAAGCTTTCCTATTCTTCATATAAAAAGCCGATTTCATACTACAGAAATCGGCCTACGTTTTAGCAGGAAAATTATTGCGAATCGTTTCAAGCGCATGCTCTTTCACAATTTGTTTTCCATACTCACTTACACGATGAATTGTTAAAGTTGATTCTTCTCCATATTCTAAAATAATACTTAAAATACGATCGATTTCTTCTTCATCATGTAGCACTTCATCGAATTCCACATATACATAATAGCGGTTCTCAAATGAATACAGCTCATCTTTTATATCTTCAAAGATAAGACGATGACTTAATGAAATGACATCTTCAAAATCATTAAACTTAATTAAAAAGCCAAACGTACCATCTTCATTAAAGTTTGTTCCTGTTTGTTCTTCTACCTCTTCGACTAATTCTTGCTGGAATAATGATTCGATGCCTTCATCTAGAGGAATATCTATAATTTTGTCTACCCCTATCGGTAGTTCCAGCTTTTGCCCGTCCTTTGAAAGCTCTGCTTTCGTGACAAGTACTTCAATCCCTTTATCGACTGCTTGCACTTGAATCCATAACGGCCCATCAATAAAGAAATCGTCATGATCACGAGCTTCGTCCATCATCTCCCAAAAGAGCTCTTCACTTCGTTCGCGATCATACCAAATCTCTTCACGATTAAATCCTCTATCCTCTATATCAATGTACGTAATAAAAAATTTCATCGTATGATCATTAATTCTTTCAATATCCAAAATACAACTCTCCCTTCCTGCTTAGAATTGTTATGAAGGGATTCCCCACTCATATGACAAATCAATAGATTCTTGTACTCTCATTTTATGATAAGATTCTCCAGAATGGAAATAAAATCGATTTATTTTACAAAAATAGTTATATGCCTATCTTTACTCGATCAACTACGTAAATATATTATTATAGCGATTTCTTACTTACAAAAAATTTGGACATACATTTCCACATTCCCCCGTACACTGTAATAAAGTGAAACTTCTATTAGAAGAGATTATTTAACAACAACTTTCTTCATCACATACATATAGTTCGCTTATTAAAACATCATAAATGGAGGCAGACGAATGGACTTAGAGTTTTTAACATCCGTACTAATGATTGTCGGTATCGATGTTGTATTAGGTGGTGACAATGCAATCGTCATCGCACTAGCTAGCCGAAATTTACCTGAATCGAAACGAAATAAGGCTATTTTGATCGGTACTCTTTTAGCGATTGTACTAAGAATTGTCCTTACTATACTAGCTGTCTATTTACTCGATATTCCATTTCTACAATTGATTGGCGGGGTTTTACTTACATTAATTGCAGTCAATTTATTAACCGATAATAGCAACGATCTATCTTCTATTCAAGGAAAAACAACTTTATTTCAAGCTGTGCGGACAATTGTTTTCGCGGATCTCGTTATGGGGTTTGATAATGTTATTGCCATTGCAGGTGCAGCTCACGGGAGATTTTTACTCGTCATAATCGGCTTACTCATTTCTATCCCGATTATTATTTGGGGCAGCAAACTTATTTTAATACTTATGGAGCGATTTCCATTCCTCATTTATTGCGGTGCAGCAATTCTTGCCTATACTGCAGGAAAAATGGTTACACATGAAGACAGACTTGCAACCTTTTTTCATAACAATCCAAGTTTCACTGCAAGCATTCCTTATTTGTTCATTTTCACTATTTTATGCATCGGCTTTATTGTACAACAAGTTCGATTACGCAATGTGAAACATTAAAAAAAACCTTCTACTATATAATAGGTAGAAGGTTTTCATATTATTATAATTAATTTACAAGACGTTGTGCTTCACGTAATTGGAACGTTCTTACTGTACGTGGTAAGAAACGACGAATTTCGTCTTCGTTGTAACCAACTTGAAGGCGTTTCTCGTCAATCATAATTGGACGACGTAAAATCCCTGGATAGTCACGAATCATCTTATATAAATCTTGAAGTGGTAAAGACTCTAAGTTTACATTCAATTCTTGGAAAACTTTCGAACGAGTAGAAATAATCTCATCCGTTCCGCTTTCTGTCATACGTAAAATCTCTTTAATTTCCTCAATCGTTAATGGATCTGAGAAAATATTACGTTCTGTATAGGGAATATGATTTTCCTCTAGCCATAATTTCGCCTTTCTACAAGACGTACAGCTTGGAGAACTATATAATGTTACCATACAAAGCTCACTCTCCTTAAAGAGTACAAATTCTGTACTAAATACAGTTTTAATTTCTAACTTCAGCAATTTTTCGTGATAACTTGTCTTATTGAAAAGTACAAAAATCACATTTCATGTAAGCAACAACTTATAATAAACAACAATTACTTTTAATAAGTAACTTCTATAATCATTATACAATAGATTTTGCAAGAAATATACAGTAAATTTCCTGCTAGTTGAGAAAACTCTCCCGTGTATTTCACTGCTATGTAACATGATTACGCTCATTTCAGCTGTACTTTAACAATAACTTTCAACCCTTTTACTACTCACTTCCCATAGATTTTTCATATAATATATAGTTATTTATCTATAATCTTCCCTATGAAAAAGAGAACGTTTTCTTACTTTTTCTTGATAAATCAATTAAGAAATGTAAGACTATACAAATGAGAATAAAAAGGAACATTTGTTCTTATTTTAACAAATATCCTCCCTCCTGTCTACATGATTTCTAAAGTAAATTAAATATTTTTCTGACATTTCTTTCTTTTTCATTTTTTATCTCATACAATAAACATACAGACAGGCAAAGGGGGAGTTTTCAAATGATTGCTTTTTTTATTGATTTTATTACGGTTGCTGCCCTCATCATCGGAATAACAGCATTGATTGGTGTCATTACAAATAGCATCGGCGAAAAGCTCTTTGGTGGAAAAGAAAAAATGAAGTTTGTTAACAAAAGTTTGGATGTACAATCTGGCTGGAACCAAGTTGGCGGAAAAGGCATTTATAAGAAACGAACGTATTAAAAAAAGCAGGTGATCACCTGCTTTTTTTCTTATTTCTCTACTGACGCCCATTTAAAGCTTAAATCGCCGCCATATTTATGGTTATACATATTTTTAATTGAATCTCTTTGTAAATATGCTCTACCACGTTGATATACTGGAACGATCGCAGCATCATCAAGTAACATTTTTTCTGCTTCTAATAAGTTCTTCCAACGAGCATTTACATCGCTTCCATCTTTTTTCGCCTTCATAATGATTTCATCGTATTTTGGATTAGAGTACTTCATCTTATTTTGTGACCCATCTGTTACAAACATATCAAGATATGTAATTGGATCTGGGAAGTCCGCACTCCATCCAGAGAATGACATGACATAATCGCCCGCATCTTCTAATTTTAGTTTTTGTGCGAATGGTTGTTGTTTAATTTTTACTGTTAAACCTGGTAAATTCTTTTCTAATTCACCTTTTAAATATTCACCAGTTTTCTTTGATAACTCTACATCTTCATTTAATAATTCTAATTCGATTTCATTTTTACCAAGTTCTTTTTTACCAGCTTCCCAATATTTCTTCGCTTCTTTCACGTTTGGTTTTACAATATCCCCGTTTACAGCACGGAAATCTTTTTTATCTGGTCCTTTAATGAAGTTATCAGGAATTAATCCTGTCGCTGGCTTAGAACCGTTATTTAATAATGTATCCACGAATGGCTTACGGTCAAAAGCAAGTGAAATTGCTTTACGAATATTTTTATTTGCTAAAGCTGGATCTTTTTGATTTAAACGAAGGAAGAATACAGATGTATCTTCTACTGTTTGGAAATCTGGTTTTCCTTTATATTTATCAATAAACTCCGCTAATAACGACGCTCGATCAATTGCATTTGTTTCATATAAGTTAATTGGCGTAGATGTATCTTTTACAATATTAAAGTTTACTTCTTCAATCTTCACTTCTTTATTGTCCCAATATGACGCGCTCTTTGTCATTTTAAAGCTACGTTCATGTTGCCAATCACTTAATGTAAATGGCCCGTTATAAAGCGTTGTATTCGCTTCCAAACCAAACTTCGTACCTTGCTCTTTCACAAACTTTTCATTCACAGGATAGAAGATTGGATATACCATTAAATCTACAAGGTATGGAATTGAATTATCTAATTCCACTTCTAATGTATAATCATCAATCGCCTTTACCCCTAATTGATCCGGACTCATCTCTTTTTTATTAATTTTCTCTGCATTTTTTATATCATACATAATGTACGCTGATTTCGCAGTTGTATCTGGGTTAATCGCTCTTTGCCATGCATATACGAAATCTTTTGCCGTCACAGGCTCACCATTTGACCATTTTGCGTCTTCACGTAATTTAAATGTATATTTTTTACCATCTTCTGATTTTTTGAATTCCTTCGCTACACCAGGAACTAGCTTATCATCTTTTCCTAAACTGTATAAGCCTTCCATCGTATTAGTCATTACTCTTGAAGAAACTGCATCAGCTGATAACGCTGGATCCATCGTTGGAATTTCTTGTGTTTCAATTAAGTTAATAACTTGCTTCGCGCCGCTTTTTCCGCTATCCCCTTTAGCGTTTGCTTGCGATTCATCTTTTTGATAGCTACATGCCCCTAACATCATGCTCATCGCTACTGTTGATGCTACAAAAACTGGTATCTTTTTTTTCATACTTCCACCCTCCAAAAAAATGTTAACCCTTTCATTTTCAAACAAAAAGAAATATATATATGTTCTAATAATTCATATTATACACACAAATATATTTTTTGTATATTTATATTTCTATTTCATTAAAATTTTTCGTTAAAAAATATACCTTTGTAAACGTTTCATATTGCTGATTATTCATACTAAAGTGTTAAAAATAATATTTTTATACTTTTCTAAATTATCAGAGAAAAACGAATTTTATATCTCATAATATTTTATGTATAATTATCCTTTTGTTTTTATCATAAAATAGCACTCTCTTCATAATAAAAATATGTAGGCTAAAATGAGTGCAAAGGTTAAGAAAGTATGTTACGATACATTTTGCTAAAAATAGATATCGGTAAAGAGGGGACGGACATGGCAGCAATTCAGGCAAAAAACGGGCCTACTGAGAAATTAAGTTTATTCTTATTAACATGGCCTATTTTTCTAGAAGTTTTTCTTTTTATGTTAATGGGGATCGCTGATACTTTCATGTTAAGTGCATTATCAGACGATGCTGTATCTGGGGTTGGTGCAGCGAATCAATATCTTCATATTGCGATTTTGGTATTAGAAGTCATCGGGAACGGCGCTGCTATCGTTGTATCTCAATACCTCGGTTCCAAACGCTTTATGGAAGCATCTAAAATATCAGCATTAGCCGTCACATTAAATTTAATAGTTGGGCTCGTTATAAGCGCTGGTTTTCTTTTATTTTCGAAACATATGATGCTCGCAATGAACTTACAAGGCGATGTACTAACGTATGCGCAAAACTACTTATCTATCGTCGGAGGAGCCATCTTCCTACAAGCTATTATTAACTCATTAGCCGCAATTATCCGTGTACACGGTTTTACAAAGCAAGCGATGTTTATTTCACTCGGAATGAATATGATTCATATCGCTGGAAACTACGTACTCATTTTCGGGAAATTTGGTTTCCCTGAGCTCGGTGTACAAGGGGCTGCAATTTCTTCCGCTATCAGTCGATTGATCGCACTTATTGTTTTCTTCTGGTTACTATACCGCGTTATGGAATATCGTGTGAAATTACAATATTACTTCACTTTATCCAAAGAATACATTGGGAAAATTTTAAAAATTGGCATTCCATCTGCATTTGAACAAGTGATGTATCAAGCTTGTCAAATCGTCTTCCTTTATTACGCAACGTACTTAGGAACGGAATCATTAGCTGCTAGACAATACGCTACTAACATTTCCATGTTCACTTATTTATTTGCAATTGCAATTGGTATGGGAACAGCCATTATTATTGGCCGCCTCGTTGGTGGTGGCGAAAAAGATGAAGCATACGAACGCTTGTGGAAAAGTGTAAAATGGGCAATTGGTGTAACTTTATGTATGGTCGCTCTCGTTATTACATTCCGTACACAATTAATGGGACTGTTTACAGATAATCCGCACATTATCGGGTTAGGCGCAAGTGTTCTTTTACTAAGTGTACTACTTGAAACGGGACGTACGATGAACATCGTCATCATTAATTCGCTTCGTGCAGCTGGTGATGCAAAATATCCTGTTTTAATCGGTGCATTCTCTATGGTGTTAATGAGTTTACCACTAGGTTACTTTTTCGCCTTTCATTTAGATATGGGGCTCGTTGGTATTTGGCTAGCAATCGCCATCGACGAATGGACACGTGCCATTATTATGTTCTTCCGCTGGAAAAGTAGAGCATGGGAGCGTTATGCGCTTGTTAAACCTGAAGAACAAGAGGAGAATGTTTCTGTTCAAGTTCAGTAATTTTGCATATGGATATCACTAATGATACATGAGATTTATATCGGCGATTCTTTAAATATATCGACTGACCGACAAATGTATACAATTCTTTTATATAGTAGAAAAAGAGCCATCCTTCCATAACAGAAGAATGGCTCTTTTTCTTATTGATAAATCTCTTTATATTTCTTGTACTCCGCTTCCGAACATAGTACGAAATGTCCTGGGCGAATTTCACGCATTGTTGGTGCTTCACTACCATAATTATGCTGTGATGGATCATATACGATACGTTTACGATTGCGCTCATAATCTGGATCTGGAAGTGGAATCGCTGATAATAGTGATTTCGTATATGGATGAATTGGATTCGCATATAATTCATCACTTGTTGTTAACTCAACGATTTGGCCACGATACATTACACCAATACGGTCACTAATGTATTTTACCATTGATAAATCATGGGCGATGAATAAGTATGTTAAACCTTTTTCTTTTTGTAGCTTTTTCAGTAAGTTTACAACTTGCGCCTGAATCGATACGTCAAGTGCTGAGATCGGCTCATCGGCAATGATAAATTCTGGGTCTACAGCAAGCGCTCGAGCGATACCGATACGCTGACGTTGTCCACCTGAGAATTCGTGTGGGAAACGGTTTGCGTGCTCTTTATTTAAACCAACTGTGTTTAATAGTTCATGAACACGGTCCATGCGCTCTTTTTTACTTTTCGCTAGTCCGTGAATATCGATACCTTCTGCAATAATATCCCCTACTGTCATACGAGGGTTTAATGATGCATATGGATCTTGGAAAATCATTTGCATTTTACGGTTGAATTTCTTCAGCTCTGCGCGTGATTTTTTACCATGTACATTTTCACCATCGAATAACACTTCACCAGCAGTTGCATCATATAAACGAATAATCGTTCTTCCAGTTGTCGATTTACCACAACCTGATTCTCCTACAAGACCAAATGTTTCTCCGCGGTAAATATCAAATGAAATATCATTAACCGCTTTGACAACACCACCACTCACGTCGAAGTGCTGCTTTACATTTTTTACTTCAATTAATTTCTCACGTTGTTTAGTCATGTTGTTCACCTGCTTTCATTTGAAGAATGCGTTTTTCAACGACTGCCGGCGGTTTTACTTCTGGAGCTTGCTCGTGAAGTAACCAAGTTGCCGCATAGTGCGTATCACTTACTTTAAATAAAGGTGGGTCCATTTCAAAATCAATTTTCAGTGCCTGTGGGTTACGTGGTGCAAAAGCATCTCCCTTTGGCGGCTTCAATAAATCTGGAGGTGTTCCAGGGATTGCATATAACTCTTCTTCTGAACCATCTAAACTTGGCATAGATGCGATTAAACCCCAAGTATATGGATGTTTCGGATTGTAGAAAATTTCATCTACAGTTCCAATTTCAACAACTTTACCAGCGTACATAACTGCCACTCGGTCCGCAACGTTTGCTACTACACCTAAGTCATGCGTAATGAAAATGATTGCTGCTTCTGTTTTTTGCTGAATGTCTTTCATAAGTTCTAAAATTTGCGCCTGAATCGTAACGTCTAGCGCTGTTGTCGGCTCATCGGCAATTAATAATTTCGGGTTACAAGCTAACGCCATCGCAATAACTACACGCTGTCTCATACCACCTGAGAATTGGTGAGGATATTGTTTTAAACGAGCTTCTGGATTTGGAATACCTACAAGGTCAATTAACTCTAAAGCAACTTTACGTGCATCTGCTTTACTCATCCCTTGGTGTTTAATTAGACCTTCCATAATTTGATTTCCAATTGTCATCGTTGGGTTTAATGATGTCATTGGATCTTGGAAAATCATCGCAATATCTTTACCGCGTACTTGCTGCATTTCTTTTTCTGTTAATTTTGTTAAGTCACGACCTTCAAATACGATTTCACCATTTTTAATGCGTCCAGGAGGATTCGGAATTAATCCCATTAACGCTTTAGAAGTAACTGATTTCCCTGAACCAGATTCTCCTACAATCGCCAATGTTTCTCCTTTTTTCAAATCAAAAGTAACGCCGCGTACAGCTTGTACTTCACCTGCATGTGTATCAAAGGAGACTTGTAAATCTTTTACCTCTAACAATGTTTTCATCTTTGCCTCTCCCCTCTTTTACTTACGCATTTTTGGATCTAACGCGTCGCGTAATCCGTCTGCCATTAAGTTAAACGCTAAAATTAATATACTGATGACAACCGCAGGGATGAACATCATATGCGGATACGTTTGAATAGATTTATAACCATCATTTACAAGAGAACCTAGTGACGCAAATGGTGGCTGAATTCCTAAACCGATGAAACTTAAGAACGCTTCACCAAACACCGCTGATGGAATTGTAAACATCGTCATTACGATAATAGGTCCCATTACGTTTGGAATTAAATGTTTCACAATTAATTGTGTATTTGTTGCACCTAATGTACGAGATGCTAATACATATTCTTGGTTTTTTAACTTTAAGATTTGTCCACGAACAATACGCGACATCCCTATCCAACCTGTAATCGCCATCGCAAGTGTAATTGACCAAATACCAGATCCCATAATGATTACCATTAAAATAACGATGATTAAGTATGGAATACCGTTAATAATCTCCATAATACGTTGCATAATGTTATCTACTCTACCGCCGTAGAATGCTGAAATACCTCCGTATGCAACCCCAATTACTAAGTCAATTGCTGCCGCTAAAAGAGCGATATATAATGATACGCGTGTACCTTCCCATGTTCTTGTCCATAAGTCACGGCCAAGGTCATCTGTACCAAACCAGAAGTACTCTTTAATATCACGTTTTTCATATTGGTCAACACCATATTGATCTGTACCGTCAAATGGTAACCAATGAACATTTTCAATAACTGGAATTTTTGGTGGTAATTTCGCACGACCTAAATCTTGCTCTTTATACGAGTGTTTACTTACCATCGGTCCAAAAATCGCTAATAGCGCAATGATAACTAACAATACAAGGCCAAGCATCGCACCTTTATGTTGGAATAAACGTCTTCTTACATCTTGCCAAAACGTTAAGCTTGGACGGGCAATGACTTCATTATCAACATTATTTTGATTGGCTTGTTGAAATAAATCTGGAGATAATTTTTGTACATCTTTCATCATTTTTTCCCTCCCGCTAAACGAATACGAGGATCAATAATTCCGTATAAAATATCGACAATGAAAATAACTAAAATGAAGATCGCACTATAGAAAATCGTAGTTCCCATAATAACTGTATAGTCATTTAAAGTAATCGATTTAACGAATTGTTCCCCAAGTCCTGGTACAGCATAAATTTGCTCGATAACAAGTGTTCCTGTAATTAATGCCGCAACCATTGGTCCTAAAATTGTTACAACTGGAATTAACGCGTTACGAAGTGCATGTTTGACAATGATAACGCCTTGGCTAATTCCTTTCGCTTTCGCTGTTAAAATGTAATCGGCTTGCATAACTTCAATTAATTCTGCACGAGAGAAACGTGCGATTGTCGCGATAACTCCCATCGATAATGCAATTGTAGGCATTACAGTAAACTCTGGTCCTTTCCAGAATGCTACTGGGAACCAGCCTAGTTTTACCCCTACGAAATATTGCAGTAATGCGGCGAATACGAATGATGGTACCGACATTCCGAGTACCGAAATAACTGTTGCACTATAATCTACCCACGTATTATTACGAAGTGCGGCAACAATACCTAAAATTAAACCGATAAATGTTCCTAATATAATCGCTTGTAAACCTAATTGGGCTGATGGTCCAATACGATCCACAATCATGTCTGTTACTGGGCGGTTATCATATTGGAATGATACCCCTAAATCACCTTTTGCTAAGTTACCTAAGTAACGTGCATATTGAACTGGTACCGGATCATTCAATCCGTATTTTTCAAGAATGATTTCTTTTTGTGCCGGTGATAGCTTCTCCTGGTTTTTAAGCGGAGAACCCGGAAGTAATTTCATCAAAAAGAAAGTCATTGTAGTAATTAAAAATAATGTCAAAGCCATGTACACGAAACGTTTTAATACATAACGTCCCATAGTCAAGCACCTCCCCGTTTTTCTCAAAAGCAATAAGATAGTTTAAAATATTCTTACTTTTATTTTTTTAAAATAAGAGCATATGCCCATCATAGGCATATACCCTTGTAAACGATGGAAAAAAAAGATTATTTTTGTTCAACAGATGCCCATTTGTAAGTTAATTTACCACCATAGTTAATTGGGATAATATCTTTTACGGCACCTTTTACTACATACGCTGAACCTTTTTGGAAGATTGGAGTGATAACTGCATCCTCTTTAATTAACATCTTCTCTACTTCTAGAAGGTTGTCCCAGCGAGCTTGTAAATCTTTTGTATCTGTTTTAGCTTTTAGGATTAACTCATCATATTTCTGATTAGAATACCCTGTTTTATTTTGAGAACCATTCGTAACAAACATATCTAAATATGAGATTGGATCTGGGAAATCTGGTCCCCAAATACCAAACGCAATATCATATTGCTGAGAATCTTCTAATTTATTTTTTTGTGCGAATGGTTGCTGTTTAATTTTAATTGATAAACCTGGTAAGTTCTTTTCCATCTCACCTTTTAAGAATTCCCCAACTTTTTTAGCATCTTCATTATCAAAGTTTAAGAATTCTAGTTCGATTTTATCAGTTCCAAGCTCTTTCTTCGCTGTTTCCCAAAGCTTTTTTGCTTCTTTTGGATTTGTTTCAACTAGCTTTCCATTTTCAGCTCGGAAATCTTTTTTATTTGGACCTTCAGCGAAATCTTTTCCAACAAATCCGTAAGCTCCAATTGCGCCGTTATTTAAAATAACTTTTGCAATGTTATCACGGTCAAAGGACATTGAAATTGCTTTTCTTAAGTTTTTATTACTTAAGTACTGATTACTTTGATTAAATCTTAAGTAAGCAACCCCTGCCTCTTTTCTTGTTTGGAACTCTGGGCTTTTTCTAAACTTATCAACAAATTCAGACGTTAAAGCCGCCCGATCAATCGCGTTTGTCTCATATAAATTTACATCAGTTGCTGTATTTTTTACAATATTAAAGTTGATTTCTTCGATTTTAACCGTTTTATTATCCCAATATGAAGGATTCTTCTTGAATTGGAAACTTTGTTCATGTTTCCAATCACTCATAACGAATGGACCGTTATATAATGTTGTATTTGCCTCTAAACCAAATTTATCACCTTGTGCTTTTACAAAGTTTTCATTTAGTGGGTAAAATACTGGATAAACTGTTAAATCGATAAAGTAAGGAACGGGATTGTCTAATTCTACTTCTAATGTATAATCATCAATCGCTTTTACACCTAATTGGTCAGCAGGTAATTCTTTTTTATGAATTTTCTCTGCATTTTTAATATCGAACATAATGTATGAATACGTTGCTTTTGTATCTGGATTTACTGCTCTTTTCCATGAATACACAAAGTCTTTAGCTGTTACAGGTTCCCCATTCGACCATTTCGCATCTCTTCTTAATTTAAATATGTATTTCTTCCCATCATCTAGCTTTTCGACATCTTCTGCAACTCCAGGCATTCTCTTTTGATCTTTGCCAATACGATATAAACCTTCCATCGTATTATTTAATGCTGTAGAAGATGAAGAATCAGATGCTAATGATGCATCCATTGACGGAATTTCAGATAACTCTGTTAAATTAAGAATCTGTTTTCCGTTACTACTACTCGTAGCGTTCTCTTTCCCTTTTGCTTTTGCGTCATCTTTTTGGTAGCTACACGCGCTAAGCAACATACTTGCAGTTAAAGTTGATGCAAGTAATAACGGTATCTTTTTCTTCATGTTGTGTTGCCTCCCCTAATTGCACTTCCTGTACCCTAACTTGTTAAAAAGTAGAATTGAAAGAATAATCTCCAAGTTTCTACAATTTTCATTATACATATAATATAACAATTGTGAATATAGTTTTTTGTTTTTTTGTTAAAATTTTTAATAAAATATTTATATTTTTAATTTTTCGTAAAGGGATACATTAACATTGCTACCATCATCTTAAAATCAGACCTTTAATTGCGTATAATTTTCAAAAAATTAATCCTAGTACTTATTATAGCTTTTATAGTATAATAATTCTAGTAATATTTTGACGGAGGGGAATATTTTGAATAAAGTTTTTTTTCATACTTGTATACTAATTTTTATAGCGATGATTGCTTCTAGTATTGGTGCATTCCTCATTTCATCTCAATTTTTGTTGAACTTTGTCAACATTTTGTTTTATATTGCACTGTTTTTTATTCTTATCGGCGGTTTTTTATACATATTTCAAAATGGTTTTTTCAATGTAACCATTTACGCATTCCAAAGAGTATTTGGTACGAACAAAAAGATTGACTCTTTAATTGAAGAAGTCGAGGAACCTACAGATAAGAAAGAACGTATTTATAAAACATATTCATTCAAATGGACATATCCAATTTGTATTACAGGTATCTTCCTTGGGTTGTTCTCGACCCTTATTAGCTTTACTATTTTGATGTAGTTTGCAAACACTATCCCATATGATATAATAATCAGCAAAACATTTTGTTATAAAACTTTAGTTCTTTCATATTAAAAGAGCTCAAGTAACAATAAATAAATTTATATGTATGCGATGATAAAGAAGAGTACATATTGAGGCAATTTCAGAGAGCTTGTGGTTGGTGTGAACAAGTAATTGTACAGTATGGAATGGGCTTTTGAGCACCAAACCGAACCGAAAGTAGTAGGCTTTGGCGTTATATCCTAACGTTATTATGGATTAGAGAGATTTCACAGTAGTGAAATAATTAGGGTGGTACCGCGGTCCATTCGTCCCTATAGTTTTTGGGATGAATGGGCTTTTTTGTTTGCCTTCTCTCCCCCCCATCACGCATTCAATTTTAGGAGGAATTACTTATGTCAGTTATCTTTTCTGGTATTCAGCCAAGTGGAACGATTACACTTGGAAACTATTTAGGCGCAATGAAGCAGTTTACAGAGCTTCAAAATGAACACGACTGTTATTTCTGTATTGTAAACCAACATGCGATTACAGTACCTCAAGATCCCGTCGGACTTCGTAAAAACATCCGCAGTCTTGCTGCACTTTATGTAGCATGCGGCATCGATCCTGAAAAAGCTACTTTATTTGTACAATCAGAAGTACCAGCACACGCTCAATTAGGATGGATCATGCAATCTGTTGCTTACGTTGGAGAATTAGAACGTATGACGCAATATAAAGATAAAGCTTCGGGTAGAGATTCAGTTCCAGCTGGATTACTTACGTATCCACCATTAATGGCTGCTGATATTTTACTTTACAACACTGAAATCGTACCAGTTGGTGATGACCAAAAGCAACATATGGAATTAACACGCGACCTAGCAGAGCGTTTCAACAAACGCTTCCGTGAAGTGTTCACAATTCCTGAAATTCGTATTCCAAAAGTAGGCGCTCGCGTTATGTCATTAACAGAACCTACGAAGAAAATGAGTAAATCTGATCCGAATCCAAAATCAATGATCAGTATGCTTGATGAACCAAAAACAATTGAAAAGAAAATTAAGAGTGCTGTTACTGACTCTGAAGGTATTGTGAAATTTGATAAAGAAAACAAACCTGGTATCTCTAACTTATTAACAATCTACTCTTCATTCTCTGGAAAAACAGTTGAAGAAATTGAAGCAATGTACGAAGGAAAAGGATACGGCGACTTCAAAGGCGACCTAGCGCAAGTAGTCGTAGAATCAATTCGTCCAATCCAAGACAAATATAACGAACTAATCAACTCACCAGAACTAGACGAAATTCTAGACAAAGGTGCAGAAAAAGCAAACCGCGTTGCATTCAAACAACTACGCAAAGTAGAAAACGCAATGGGACTAAGCAGAAAACGTAGGTAACATATAAAGTGGAAGCGGAGGCGGCTCGTTTAGAATGTGAGGGGGATGGAGCTCCTGACGTAGAGGCGCTTTTTGCCTCGCAGGAAGGCGCGAAGCCACCGAACATTCTTGCCGCTGGAGCTGGATTACATATAAAGTGGAAGCGGCTCGTTCAGCTCTGACTGGCTAAGGTTCTTTCGCATAAAAGGAGCTTTTTTCCTTCTTATGCGGAAGGTTCTTAGACACGAAGAGCTTGCCGCTGGAGCTGGATTACATATAAAGCGGAAGCGGCTCGTTTAGAATGCGAGGGGGATAGAGCTCCTGACGTAGAGGCGCTTTTTGCCTCACAGGAAGGCGCGAAGCCACCGAACATTCTTGCCGCCGGAGCTGGATTACTACAAAATTAAAAAACCGCCAATTGGCGGTTTTTTAATTTACCTTTTGCTCATTTTCCATTTCCCATAACTTTTCAAAAAATGGCTGTCCTTTTACGAGACGCTCGCATAATTGTTCATGCTTATCAGACCAGCCTGTTTTCGCTTCATCATACAGCTTAACCCAAATATCTTCAAATTCCATATGTTGAACCATTCCATATGCTGATGGATCCCACTCTGTGAACCAATAGCGAATTTCTGCTGTATTTTTCGTTGTATGTAATTGATCTAACGCCATAAATAATAATTGTTTTAGCTGTCTTTCTTTACGAGTCAAGCCATTCATAATGAAAGGCGATGGTGATAAAATGTGATGTTCTTTTTCTGTTTCTTCTACTTGGAACTCATACTTTTCTGCTTGTACGTTTTCTACCATCTCATATACCATCTGCTCTTGGCGTGGTATAAGTCTGCTTTTGCGAATTGGTACATTGTAGCCAATTGTGTCAATCGCAATAATTCCTTTTCCATCTGTAACAACAAAGCAATACTCTTGCTGCAAACGTTCATGATTTTTACGAATATAAGCCTTATGATGTACGTCTTCCAGCATTTTTTGCGGAAGCTCTAACAATTCGTTCTCGATGTAATGATATAATGTGGCATCTACTTTTAATAATGGCACTTGATCTAATAGCTCAATCGTATCATCTTTCCGCCATTCGTAAAAATGACAAACGTTATACCCATTTTCTTCACCTTCAAACCAATTTACCCATACATCATGTAGATATAACATTCACTACCCCTCACTTCACTACTGTTTGTACCAATCATTATGTTCATTTTTGCTTAACTTTATTCCACTTGAGGAAATATATTCTAATTATTATTTTTTCTTCTATTAATACTAAAAAAACAGGAAATAGAACTCCTGTTTTTTTATATATGAAATGTACTTGCTTTATTCAATATTTCTTTTGCATCTATAGATAATAAAGAAAGTGTATCTTCTCCTTCCAAAGTTACACAATCTTTGACAATATGAAATCCAAGCGCATAGCCAAGCATCTTCGGATAAGAGTGAAAGCCATTTAATAAGATGTCATGTTCCCTTGTTCCTCGTTTTATACTTATTCTTTCATGTACAATATTTTTCCAATAATAAATAGCCTCTTCCTTTGAAAGATACGCCGTCCACGGTGCATTGTTTTTTTCTGTATACCTTTCTGTTACTGCTTGTTCAGCTAGCCCTTCCATAATCATCGTATCAAGTAATGTATATTCTGTTTCTTTCGTCTCAATTTGATGTAACCTGCATATGTGATGATATTCATGCGCTAATAACACTTTTAATTCTTCTACCGAATTCCGTCCACATACGAATAAGAAAATAACATGACGCATAGATAATCCAGCCCTACCGTTATACTCTTCTTGTACAGTTCGATTATAGGAATCTGATAATAAAATAAAGACAGGGACATCTGGACCTTTTAACCAGTTTTTCAGTTTATCATACTCCAGGCTCAATTCTTTCCAAATTTCCTTTTCCTCTAATTCTTTAATTTCCTTTTCTCCGCGCATGATCGGGCGATACATCCCTTTTGAAATTAAAAAGCGATACAACCTTTCTTTTGGCAACGGAATATACTTCGTAAATTTCTCACAAAGTTTTTCTGGCCGCCCATAATATAAATGTAGCCATTCAGCTGTTTCAACAATCCCCATCTTTATCCCTCCTTTTTCTTATGTATATGCTACAGGAGAAAAAGGCGTAAAAATAAATAAGGAGTTTTTTCGCAATATATTGCGAAAAAACTCCTTATTTTATCTATTATTTATACGATTTAAATACTAATACTGCGTTATGACCACCGAATCCTAATGAATTACTTAACACCGCGTTTACTTCTTGGTGTCTCGCTTGATTCGGTACGTAATCTAAGTCACATTCTGGATCTGGTGTCTCATAGTTAATTGTTGGCGGAATTACTCCGTCTGTAATTGATTTAATAGAGAAAATCGCTTCAACAGCACCAGCTGCTCCTAATAAGTGACCTGTCATTGATTTCGTTGAGCTAATCGCTACTTTATACGCGTGCTCACCGAAAGTTTCTTTAATTGCCATCGTTTCATATTTTTCATTCGCATCCGTACTTGTACCATGCGCATTAATGTAATCAATATCTTCTGGCTGTAGGCCTGCATCAGCTAAAGCTTGACGCATTGCACGCACTCCGCCTTCACCACCAGGAGCAGGCATTGTAATATGGAACGCATCTCCAGTTGCACCATAACCAGCAATTTCCGCGTAAATGTGAGCACCACGCGCTAATGCGTGCTCTAATTCTTCAAGAATTAGAATACCTGAGCCTTCACCCATTACAAAACCGCTACGATTTTTATCAAATGGACGGCAAGCCGTTGCTGGGTCTTCATTAAATGTTAATGCTTTCGCTGAGCTAAATCCTGCGAATGCCATACTTGTTAGCGGTGCTTCTGCTCCGCCTGTAATCATTGCATCAGCATCACCACGCTGAATTGCTTTAAATGCATCACCAATTGAGTTTGCACCAGATGCACAAGCCGTTACAGAACAAGTGTTAATTCCTTTTGCTCCTGTTGCGATTGATACTTGACCTGCTGCCATATCCGGAATCATCATCGGTACGAAGAATGGGCTCACGCGGCGTGGGCCTTTCTCAGTAAAAATCTTAAATTGTTCTTCGTATGTTTCCATACCGCCAATACCTGATCCAATCCATACACCAATTCGAGGTCCGTTTTCTTCTGTAATTTCAAGCTTTGCATCTGCAACTGCCATTTTCGCTGCTGCTACTGCATATTGTGTAAAGCGGTCCATACGGCGCGCTTCTTTTTTATCAATATATTTCTCGACTTCAAAGTCGTTAATTTCCGCTGCTACTTTTGCTGGAAATAGTTCTGGATCAATTCTTGTAAGTCGCCCGATTCCAGATACACCCTTTTTAATGTTTTCCCATGCTGTTTCAACATCTGTTCCGACCGGTGTAACAGCTCCTAGTCCTGTAATTACGACCCTCTTTTTTTCCATACAAAATACACTCCTTTTTTTCTCTCAGTCCTTATTTACCCCAACGAAGAGCGACTGCTCCCCATGTTAATCCGCCACCAAAACCAACAAGTATAATTAAATCACCATCTTGAATACGTCCATTTTGCAATTCCTCTACCATTGCAATTGGAATTGAAGAAGCTGATGTATTACCAAACTTTTCAATTGTCATACTCATTTTTTCTTGTGGTAAATTTAATCTCTCTCTTGCAGATTCCATAATACGAATATTCGCTTGATGCGGTACTAAGAAATCCACATCCTCTTTCGTAAGACCAGCCTTATCTAAAACGCGAAGACAAGATTCACCAAGTTGACGAACGGCAAATTTAAAGACTTCTCTGCCATTCATCATAACATACTCGTCTTGATATAGATGCTTACCGCCGCTTCCGTCTGCTCCTAATTCGAAAGATAGAACGCCTCTTCCTTCTGAAACTGCTCCCATTACGATAGCACCGGCTCCGTCTCCAAATAATACCGCTGTATTTCGATCATTCCAGTCTACAATTTTAGATAGCTTATCACTACCAACTACTAATACGTTTTTATAAGTCCCCGTTTTAATAAATTGCTGCGCTGTAATCATTCCGTACATAAAGCCAGCGCATGCTGCACCTACATCCATTGCAGCTGCATGTTTCGCTCCAATCGCTTCTTGAATGACACAAGCTACTGCTGGAAACGCACGATCTGGTGTTACTGTCGCCACTAAAATAAGATCGATATCTTCTCCGCTAACCCCTGCATCTTCAAGTGCTTTTTTTGCAGCCTCTACGGCCATATATGAAGTATCTATTGTATCATCGGCAATGCGTCTTTCTGCAATTCCCGTTCTCGTACGAATCCATTCATCGGATGTATCCATTATTTTTTCTAAATCGTGATTTGTGACTACTTTTTCTGGCACATATCTTCCGATCCCTAAAATGCCCACGTTCACATCGCAGCCCTCCGTTTTATATCAATTATTATGACTTGGTACTAATTTTAAAACATAAATGTATTTTTGTCTAGAATATATTTCGCATAAAACAGAAAGCTAACGCATTATCCACTTTATTTTTCATTAAAAGAAACAGAAACATACCTCTCAAATATAAAAAGACTCAAACCCTTCTGTTCACGGTTCGAGCCTCTCTTTCATCTAAAAAGATGTTTTTTATTCTTTATCTGCTTT
The DNA here is from genome assembly GCF_008274905.1 of Bacillus sp. JAS24-2. NCBI lineage: Bacteria > Bacillati > Bacillota > Bacilli > Caryophanales > Bacillaceae > Bacillus > Bacillus sp. JAS24-2. Next base: position 1,132,728 of record NZ_CP031068.1, on the reverse strand, counting down.
TCTTCTAAACTAGAGAGTTCTCCTCACTACCTTTCCTTTATCCTCTTCATATCTCTGGTTTTCCCCCAGGCGAGAATAAAAAAGGCCCTGACCGCTTCTATCCACGGTTCGAGCCTCTCTTCCACCTTAAAAAGATGCTTTTTATTCTTTATCTGCTTTCCTTCTAAACTAGACAGTTCTCCTCACTACTTTTCCTTTATCCTCTTCATATCTCTGGTTTTCCCCCAGGCGAGAATAAAAAAGGCCCTGACCGCTTCTATCCACGGTTCGGGCCTCTCTTCCATCTTAAAAAGATGCTTTTTATTCTTTATCTGCTTTCCCGAGCTCATAAGCCTCGTTCATAACTTTCATTAACAACTCTAACACCGGCTGTGCCTTCTCCATATCAAGTGCAATTCCATTATCATCTAAAATTGCCTTTGCTTCCGGTAAATGCTTCATTGCGATTTGTAAAAACTGCATGCTTTTTTCGTTCATATTATACTCTTCCTCTCCATTAAAACTTTCACATACAATAGTGTAACACGCGTACTACCCTTCGTATAACTCTTTATATTTTTTCATGTGTGCCAGTTGCTTATTTAAACCGTATTCTAACGGAGTATTTCTTTTTATTGAAATTACTTCGATAGCCTCATCTCTTACTTCGTTATTATTTTTATTTACTTTATCATCCGCGCGTAAAAGATTCATACCTTTTTCCCATAATGACTGTTTACCACTAAGTAAATTGTATATACCAAGATGCGCCCCGTTCGTTCCATGTTCCCATAAGTATTCACATACATCTTCAACGTAAAGTAAATCATTCCCCTTTTCCTCAATCGTACAACGCCACTCTTTTTCAACTAATTCTGATAAAATAAGCTGATGAAACATCATAAAGGACGGTTGCCACGGTCCATATAATGTTGGAACTCGAAATACACTATATTGTAAATTCCCTTTTTTCAATCCTTCTTCTACTTTCAAAAATAGGCGCTTATTTTCGGATTCATCTGTACTGCCTACTTCAATAGAAGAAATTAAATTTAACTTCACTTTTTGTTCTTCACACATTCTTATAATTCGCTTTAAATATTGTAATATGACTCTTTCATTCCGAAATCCACTTTGCTGATTTGGCTCATATAAGCAAAAATAAACAGTATCGAATCTCTCTTCCTCAACCGATCTCCATCCATCTTCATCTCTTATCGAATAATACGTAAATAACGCATTTCGCCCAATTAATAATAACTTCTCTTCATTAATTTTGGTCATACTATCGAATTCATCAAAATCAAGACCATAGACTTCCACTTCTTCTGCAATCATTTTATTTACAAGGTGATAACCTACAAACGTAAGTGCACCTATTATCAGCACGCGTTCCATACCACCAACCCTTTCCCTCTGAAACAAATAGCTCCTCATTTATGTATATGGGAGCTTCATAATTCTTCTTCATATTTTTTAAAGAAATCAGTCGTTTGCCTAACCATTTTATATTTCACATCTTGCAGATGGAACAAGACAGAAGTATCACATTGATTTAGTTGCCTCATTTTCTCATATCTACGCAACTGCTGTTTTCTTCCTCTTTTTTCTTGTGTTGATACGAAAATTTTAACAGGTACACAAGATGGAAGAAGCGTAAATGATTTCTTATTTATTTTTGATTCTAATTCTTCTTCTTTGGCATCATACGCCAAACTTAATTCCTTCACGAGTCTCTTGTAAAAAAATTTATGCTCTTTCTCAAAACTTACATATTCCGGTAAATCTAAACACGGATTTAGCATAACAACAGAACGAATACATTCAGGATATTTGTTCATCATTTCAAGTGCTACAAGCGCTCCCATACCATCTGCCATAATGTGCATTTTCGCATTTAACGTCTCTTTTCTCAAAACAACATCATATAAACGTTTTGCCAGACGAACAGATTGATCGTTTCCCCAATGTCTTCCGTATAAATTAGAGGAAAAGACCGTGTATCCTTGTTCAATAAGACCATGTAAAAAATAAGATTTACCCGCATGTTGTGTCCATAAACTTGTACCATTCTCAATAAAGTAGTTATAATCACCGAGGAGCATAACAGAAAATCCATTTGGCTTCTCCGGTAAATAAATGACACATGGTTCTTTTTCTAAGTAAAAAAAACGTTCCGTAATACTCATTTTTCCCCCGCCTTATTTTCTAAACATATAAAAGTACTCTTTTATAATGTATGAACGGAATGCAAATTTGCGTTGAAAAATCTACAAATATTTTTCTATATTCTTTTTTCAATTGTGTTACAATAAGGACAGATTGAACGAATAGAGGTGTAAAATATGCGTTTCATTTGGGCATTAATTTGGTCGTTCTTACTTGTACATATGATGAGCTATGTAATCGGCTCTATGACTGGCGGTACATACGACTTTAACCAAGCGTCTATTTTCTCAGTTGTTCTTGCTGTGTTAGTACTAGCAATTTCAGCTGCAATTCCAAACGAGCCAGTAGAACAACACTAAAAAAAGAGTCCGGATTTTATCCGAACTCTTTTTTATTTTTATTTCACATGAACGACTAATTCGTTATTTTCTACATCAACAACTACGTGACTATTGTCAGTAATTGTTCCTGCAATTAATTCTCGTGCTAATTTCGTTTCCACTTGACGCTGTACGTATCGTTTTAATGGACGAGCTCCGTACATTGGGTCGAAACCAGCTTCCACAACAAATTCTTTTGCTGCATCTGTTAATTCTACTGTAATGTGACGGTCAGCTAGACGACCTTGTAGTTCTTTTACAATTTTATCAACAATGCTTTTAATTTCATTCGTTGTAAGAGGTTTGAATAAAATAATTTCATCAACACGGTTTAAAAATTCAGGGCGGAAATGTCCTCTTAATTGCCCCATTACAAGGTCTCTTGATTCCTCTTTAATCGAACCATCTTCTTCTAATCCATCTAGTAAATGAGCAGATCCGATATTTGAAGTCATAATAATAACTGTATTTTTAAAATCCACTGTACGACCTTGCGAATCTGTAATGCGTCCATCATCTAACATTTGTAATAAAATGTTGAATACTTCTGGATGTGCTTTTTCAATTTCATCTAATAAAACAACGGAATATGGTTTACGTCTTACCGCTTCTGTTAATTGACCGCCTTCCTCATATCCTACATATCCAGGAGGTGCACCAATTAAGCGTGACACTGCGTGTTTCTCCATATACTCAGACATGTCAATGCGAATCATTTGCTCTTCACTATCGAATAAAGACTGGGCTAGCGTTTTTGCAAGTTCTGTTTTACCAACACCTGTTGGTCCTAAGAAGATGAAAGAACCAATCGGGCGGTTCGGATCTTTAATACCAGCGCGAGCACGAAGAACTGCGTCTGACACTAAGCTTACTGCTTCCTCTTGTCCGATAACACGCTCTGATAAGATTTGCTCTAAGCGTAATAATTTCTCGCGTTCACCTTCCACGAGTTTCGCAACAGGAATACCCGTCCAGCGTGAAACAATATCTGCAATTTCTTCTTCACTTACTTCCTCACGTAATAAACGATTTTCTTGTTTATTATGCGCGCCCATTTCTTCCGCTTCTTTTAACTCTTTTTCAATTGCTGGAATTTTCCCGTGACGAAGTTCGGCTGCTTTATTTAAATCGTAATTACCTTCTGCTTCTTCTAATTCACGACGCAGACGTTCTAAATGTTCACGTAAGTCACGAACTTTGTGAATTTCTTCTTTTTCTTTCTCCCATTTCGCTCTCATACCACTTGCAACTTCTTTTAAATCCGATAATTCACGTTGCAATGTTTTTAGACGCTCTTGGCTACCACGATCCGTTTCTTTTCCAAGAGCCGCTTCTTCAATTTCCAGCTGCATAATGCGTCGCGTTACTTCATCTAATTCTGTCGGCATAGAATCAATTTCTGTACGAATTGTTGCACATGCTTCGTCAACAAGGTCAATTGCTTTATCAGGTAAGAAGCGATCTGAAATATATCGATCTGATAAAACTGACGCCGCTACAATCGCACGGTCATGAATATTTACACCGTGATAAATTTCAAAGCGTTCTTTTAATCCACGTAAAATTGAGATTGTATCTTCAACAGTTGGTTCTTCTGCTAATACTTGTTGGAAACGTCTTTCTAGTGCTGGATCTTTTTCAATATATTTGCGATATTCATCGAGCGTCGTCGCCCCGATACAATGCAGTTCACCACGCGCAAGCATCGGTTTTAACATATTTCCTGCATCCATCGCACCTTCTGTTTTACCAGCTCCAACTATTGTATGAAGTTCATCAATGAATAATAAAATGCGGCCCTCACTCTTTTTAATTTCATTTAATACAGCTTGCAGACGCTCTTCGAACTCACCACGGAATTTCGCACCTGCTACGAGCGCACTCATATCTAACGCAAAAATCGTTCTATCTTTCAATCCTTCAGGTACATCCTTTTTCACGATACGCTGTGCTAGCCCTTCAACGATTGCTGTTTTACCAACACCTGGCTCCCCAATTAAAACAGGATTGTTTTTCGTTTTACGTGAAAGAATACGAATTACACGTCGTATTTCACTATCACGGCCGATTACAGGATCAATTTTCCCTGCTCTCACTTCCGCCACTAAATCACGACCATATTTTTCTAACGCTTCATAAGTTGCTTCTGGATTTTGACTCGTCACTCTTTGATTCCCCCGAACTGTCATTAAAGACTGTAATAAGTTATCTTTCGTAATATGCAATCTTGTAAATAATTGATTTATATCGCCTTTTTCTTCAGAAAAAGCAAGCAACACATGTTCTACTGAAATGTAATCATCCTGCAGTTTTTCTGCTTCTTTCCCTGCTCTTACAAGCAGTTGTTGCAGAGCGCTCGTTACATACAATTTTCCAACTTCTGCACCGCTCCCCGTTACAGAAGGTTTCTTTTTAATTAAACTTTCAGCACCTTGCTTTAATGCTTCTATATCAACATTCATTTTTTGAAATATACGTACTGCTAATCCATCTTGCTCTTCTAATAATGCAAGTAATAGATGAACAGTATCCACCTCTTGGTGATGATGAGATACCGCTAAAGATTGGGCACTCATAATCGCCTCTTGTGTTTTTGTTGTCATTTGATTTAAGTCCATCTTTACAGCCCTCCAAAAGTTTGACTTTCTTTGACCTTTGATTTGATTATACGCCAACTGACTTTTTTATACAATAATTTTGCCTATGTATTTTCAAACTTATTATTTGAAAAAGAAAAAGAGAGCATTCATTATACTGCTAAAAATACGGTAAATGAAATTACAATGTGTAACGACAAAAAAGCCGCAATAATGATTGCGGCTTCTGTTACGGTTTTCTTTTATATGTCCACTGGCGGTTATGATTCGTGTTATCCGGAAACTTTTCACCGGCAGTTAATTTCACCATTTGCGGATCTTTCACCATACTTCCCGTTTCACCAATTTCTACGTAAATGCCATCATTCGGCGCTTTTTGTCCAGAACGAAACCTGCGATTTTGTCCCATCTTCATTCTCCTTCCATGACGTCTTGCCTCATTAGTATATCCATTTTAAAAGAAAGCTTTTCTGTCATGTTTAGGAAACAGTACTACATCTCATTCTTGTACATATATATGAATGACACAAGCGTAAGCAGGGATTTCTTTCCTACTTGTAGAAAAAAAAAGAAACCAACCTACTCTAGGCTAGTTTCAAAGGAGAGTCAAACATATACGAGAAGATTACATGTTCATTATATGCCTCACCACACGAGCAATGTAACCCTTTTCACAATTTGTACATAATGAAAGAAACATTGTTTGAACTTTCTAAAAAGATGTTGACTTTTCTTAATTTCCAACGATAAATAGTAGACACCACAGCACTTTGAGACGTAAGATGGATATATAGTGAAATTTCCATCTATGGTGATTTCACCGAGCCTAACCTCTTATTTCTGCATATTAAAAACGGAAATACAGATAGATACAAAAAATTATTATAAGAGGTGAAATTATGAACAAACAACATTTAATCGCATTAGACTTAGACGGCACTTTATTAACAGACAACAAAATAATTTCCACTCGAACGAAACATACAATTGCAAAAGCAAAGGAACAGGGACATATTGTTGTTATTTCAACAGGACGTCCATTCCGTGCTAGTTACGATTACTATAAAGAACTTGATCTTAACACACCTATCGTAAACTTTAACGGCGCTTACGTACATCATCCTCTTGATTCAAACTGGGGAACACATCACTCTCCTCTTGAGCTAGCAACAGCGCAAGAAATTGTCCGAGCTTGCTTTGATTTTGGCGTAAAAAATATATACGCGGAAGTAATGGACGATGTGTATGTTCGTGAAATTGATGAAGATAAAAAACATATTTTCGAATTCGGCTCTCCTAAGATTTTTACCGGAGACTTATTAAATATTTTAAACGATCATCCAACTTGCTTATTAATTGACGCACATGACGAGCATTCTACTGCAATTCGTCAACATTTAACGGATATGCATGCGGAAGTAATCGACCATAGAAAATGGGGCGCACCTTGGCCGATTATTGAAATTGTGAAAAGCGGATTAAATAAAGCAGTTGGATTACAAAAAATTTCTAGTCATTACAACATTCCACAAGAGCGCATTATCGCTTTCGGTGATGAAGATAATGATTTTGAAATGATTGAATTTGCTGGTCATGGCATCGCAATGGGAAATGCCATCCCTGAATTAAAATCACTCGCAAACCATACGACGTTAACGAACGAAGAAGATGGTATTGCTTTATATTTAGAAGAGGTTCTTGGGTTGTAATCTAAAAATTCCCTACTTATAGTTTCCTGCCAAATGTCCATACTATAAGTAGACGCATGAGACTTTGCGTCGATTGTTTTCAGCTAAATAAAGGGGGTTTTTCGAATGGGTAAAAAGAACAAATCAAAACGTTTTATCCAACAAGGAGCCGATGCTGTTATGAAGCACGATGCAAGATTCCCGTACAGAGGTACATTAGCTGAGGCAGAAAAAGCAAGAAGTAACTCTTCTTTTGGAGGGGTTTAAATGGGGAACTTACTATTCCAACAAGCTAGAGATGCTGTTGAAAATGCCGTATCTTGTTCAAGCGGTACTGAGCAACAAGATCTCGTGTATAGAGCAAAAAATGCTTTGCAATCCGCTTACGCAAACTCTTCAACTGCTGAAAAAGTTCAGCTCCGTGAAATGCAAGAGCAATTGCAAAACATTACGAATTTACATTAAAAAAGAGGACCAACTTTGGTCCTCTTTAATCTTTCCGAAACAATCCGAACACCCCAACTGTTTGCAGTATATTTGTAAATGCACCTGGGTCCACTTGTCTAATAATCCTCTCTAATTCGTATAACTCGTAACGGGTAATAACCATCATTAACATTTCTTTATTTTCATTCGTATAAGCACCTGTTGCTGGTATCGTTGTAATCCCTCTTACTAATCGCGAGTGAATCGCCTTTCTTACGTCTGCCCCATTCTTCGTAACAATTAATGCTGTAATCTTTACATGACGAGTATGAATTGCATCAATAATTCTCGTTGATACATATAAAGTCACTAGCGTATACAACGCTTTTTCCCATCCATATACATAGCCAGCAGCGATAATGATAATTGCATTAAAAAAGAAAAAGTATGTACCGACAGGCTTATCTTTTATTTTTGATAAAATCATGGCGATAATATCTAATCCACCTGTAGAAGCACCCCACTTTAAAGCAATCCCTACTCCAATTGCCGAAATAATCCCACCAAAAATCGCATTTAATATGATATCATTCGAAACCGCTCTAACAGGGATGATTTCTAGAAACAGAGTCATAAATATAACACAAAGAAAACTAAAAAAGGTGAAGGCCTTTCCAACCTTTTTCCACGCTAAAATAACGACAGGAATATTAAATAAGCTAAACAATACTCCCGTAGATATGTGAATCGATAAAAAATCACCTAATATTTGCGATAATAATTGAGACAATCCAGCAAAGCCGCTCGCATACACTTTTGCTGGTGTTAAAAATAAATTCATCCCAATCGCGTTTAATAAACCTGCGATGATTACAACGATTAACTTCTTTATAAGTTCAGTATAATTCAACTTCAAATCCATTTCGAATCCACCTTTACCCTTCATAAATGCACCGCTATACATAGTCTTTACGAAAAAGGAAATGATAAACGTACAACGTTTAGAAATGGAGTTGATACATATGCCACATACGAGTGATAACGACAAAAAAGCACGCGATAATAACGCAAAACGCACACAAAAAAATGAGCAAGAGCAAAAAAATATTCAGCAAGGTAAACGTGCATACTCTAAAAAGACCGATCACCTTTGATTCCATCGTACATCAACAATTATGTTGATGTACTTTTTTACATTTTAAAGGAAAAAAACATTAAAAATTCACTTCATGTTCACTTCTATATTCTACAATAGCGATAACATATTCGGATGAGGTGTTGGCATGAGAGGGAAACATATTTTCATTATTACTGCACTAATAAGTATATTGATATTATCTGCTTGCGGACAAAAAAACGGCTCAGCTACAGTCGCTACAGCAACAGACTCGACCATTACAAAGGATAACTTCGAAAAACAATTGAAAGATCGTTACGGAAAAGACATGCTATACGAAATGATGGCACAAGACGTCATCACAAAAAAATATAAAGTATCTGATGAAGAGGTAAATAAAGAAGTAGAAAAAGTAAAAAAACAATATGGAGATCAATTCAAAAAAGTATTAGAAAATAATGGTTTAAAAGATGAAGAGGATTTTAAAAATCAAATTAAGTTCAAACTTGCTATGAATGAAGCGATTAAGAAAAGCATTACAGAGAAAGACGTAAAAGACCACTATAAGCCAGAAATTAAAGCGAGTCACATTTTAGTAAGTGACGAAAATGAAGCGAAAGAAATAAAGAGTAAACTAGATGCTGGTGCTTCATTTGAAGAATTAGCAAAACAAGAATCACAAGATCTACTATCAAAAGATAAAGGCGGAGACCTTGGATACTTCAATTCAGGTACAATGGCTCCTGAATTCGAAACGGCTGCCTACAAACTAAATGTTGGACAAATTAGCAATCCCGTAAAATCATCAAACGGTTATCACGTTATTAAATTAACTGATAAAAAAGATTTAAAACCTTACGATGAGGTAAAAAACTCTATTCGCAAAAACTTAGAGGAAGAACGTACTGCTGATCCTGTATTCAGCAAAAAATTGTTACAAGAGGAATTAAAAAAGGCAAATATTAAAATAAATGATAGTGATTTGAAAGATACATTTACTCTTGTTTCTCCGCAAGGAAATTAAAAAAAGCACACCCTTATCTTTTTAGATAAGGGTGTGCTTTTTAATCTTTCATCTTATTTCTTAAAGTACGTCCAACCTTCTTCTTGATAAATCTTTTCTTCTTTCATCAACTTACCAAGCGCACGCTTAAACGCAGCTTTACTCATATTGAAACGTTCTTTAATGTCTTCTGGATGGCTCTTATCCCAAAACGGCATTGCTCCGCCTCGTTCTTCCATATATGCATAAATTACTGCAGCATCATCTTCCATTCCTTCTTCTTTACGAGGAAGAAGCGAAATGTTAATTGTACCGTCATCTTTCACATCAATAATACGTCCTGTTACGCGCTGACCAATACGGACTTGTTCTTTTCTTTCCGTATGGTGTAAGAAAGCACGGAAATGCTCATCCGTTAGTATGAATGAACCAACTTGAAGTGAACGATACACACGTCCATTTACATTTTTATTACGCATAGATGGCGTTGCATCTACGATAATTTCTTGCATATCACTGTCTCTTGCCGGAAGAGCAATTAAACGATCACGATTCGTTAATTTTAACGTACAATATAATTCGTCGCCTACTTCTGGCCATACCGGCATATAAATCGGGAACTCATCAGCTGGAATTAGTATATCTTTTGACACACCAATATCAACAAATACACCTAAACTAGGAATAACTTCTACAACCTTTACCCAGTTCCAATCATACGTTGTAATAATTGGTTCCTTCATTGTTGCTGAAATACGATTTTGGTGATCAAGGTATAAGAATACATCAATCGTATCGCCTTCTGCAATTTCTCCAGCTACTTCGTTTTTATGTAGGAAAATTTCTTCTTCTTCATTCCCAACCATATATCCGATTTCCGTTTCGCGTAAAACAGTTACCTGTTCAATCGATCCTATTTGCAAATACATATTTTTTAATTCCCTTCTATATATATAAAATTATCTTTTTTATCATTCCAAACAAAAGTTAATTATAACATGATTTTTCCTGTATTTGTCCAACTGCCCAAAATTCACTATAATAAAATGAGGTTACATGAATATAAGTACGAAAACACTTAAGTCTAGACTCGTTTTCAGCTATACTTTAGTATGTACAGTACATAACAAGATTAGAAATTTATTTGGAGGTGCTAACTATGGCAAAAGATAGTTCTTTTGACATCGTTTCGAAAGTAGAATTACCTGAAGTAACAAACGCAATTAATATCGCATTAAAAGAAATCCAAAACCGATATGACTTTAAAGGAAGTAAAAGTGATATTAAATTAGAAAAAGAAGTACTTGTTTTAACTTCTGATGACGAGTTTAAATTAGAGCAAGTAAAAGACGTTCTTATCTCTAAACTTGTAAAACGTAACGTTCCAATTAAGAACTTAGATTACGGAAAAGTTGAAGCTGCAACTGGCAACACTGTTCGCCAACGCGCAACACTTCAACAAGGTATCGATAAAGATAACGCGAAAAAAATTAACAACATCATTAAAGAAATGAAATTAAAAGTAAAAACACAAGTACAAGATGATCAAGTACGTGTTACAGCAAAAAGCCGTGATGACTTACAAGCAGTAATCGCAGCTGTTCGTAGCGCTGATTTACCAATCGACGTACAGTTCATTAACTACCGCTAAAAAGAAAACTCCTCTTAATTAGAGGAGTTTTCTTTTTTGTCTTGTAGAGACAATATTACGAGAACAAACTATATAAAAAGGTATATGCGGTGAAAATTGCTAAGTGAACAGAGTCTAACCATACGAAGACTTTACAAGTGACCGTATGATTAAACTAGGCCTTATTGTAGAATTTGTTTTATACATGCATTTAGCAGACCTTATTGAAAATAAGAAAAAGACACCTCAAGACGTTCCCCCTTCGATTTGAATTACTTTTCTTAATAACTACATCCTAGACCAAAATCATCTTAAAAATCGCTGTAACTCATAATCCCTCTCCCCGTCAAAACGTAACAATTTATGAGTATAAGAATATTTCCCAACCTTTAATATAATGTAAAATTAATAAGGAACTTAAAAAATGTTAATTAAAAAAGAGTTAGAAGTGGTTATATGAAGAAATTAATACTATGGTTTTTATTGGCCACATTCTCCCTAAATACTGTAGGATGTTCTAATAATGCGAATTCACTAACGGATAAGTCTAACTGTATCAACAAAGCTTGGTACAAAAAAACTATGTCATGTAATCATTTAAAAAACATTAAATAGTTAATGATAAAAGTCATAAAAAAAGAAACCTCAAAGCGCCTTCCTCCGACTTGAACCAATAATATTCGGATGGATTTAAAAAGAAGCATACATCGTTAATAAAGATGCAGACTTCAAAATAAAAAGTACACTAAGTAAACTCTTATTCAAAGATTTATATTAAGCACTAATATTTTAGAAGAAAGTTTATAAGTTTAAAACCTACAGGGATTTTCCCTGTAGGTTCTATTATATTTCAAGTAATACCCAAATGAATTATGAGTAGCTTTTTTCATTTTGGTTTTCAAAATATTTTTCTTTAACCATTTTTATCAGATTTTCTTTTTCTGTTAGTTCAAATATAAATAATGCTTTTTTCATGTTATTTGCAATATCTTCTTCATTCTGTTGTTTAAATCTTAATAAATTCCATCCCTTTAAATAGTAAAGTTCACCTAATAAGTATAAAGTATTTAGATTAATAGCTAATTTGACTTTGTGAACATATTCCATGACATAATTCGGATTGTGATATATTTTTTTAATTCTAAGCTCTTTAATGGTAATACCCAAATCGTAAAACTCCATTTTTCCACCTACTATTTAGCACTGTATTAGTATAAGAGTATTCTCTAACTTTTAATGTAATGTAAAATCAATATAGTTACAATTATTGATTGTTTCAAAGATTCTTCCCTATCGGTGCTAACACAAAAAACAGGTTAGGAAGAACATCCCCTTCCTAACCTGGCCCTCCTCTCACTAGGGACGTTTTCATTCTCACATCGTTTCTCTTAAGAAATTTCATATCAACAGAATAAATACTATCGCGCCACCGAACAAACTTACAAATCCAATAAGAAGACATGAACGTAGAGTGAGTAACTTCTCATCTCATCTACGTTTCCTTTTAACTACAATTAAAAACGCAATAAATAATACATTCACACCAACGATTAAGGAGATAAATAACCAATTCACACCTGTTTCTCCGTTAACTTTATACACGTTTGATTCTTCACGCTTTAAAACGAGATAAAATTTTCCGTTTTCCTCTCTTATAATTTCATCCTGCAACAATCCTCTTAACTCTTGTTTTTCACCAATTGCACTTGCAGGTAAGGAGACTTTTTGTGTTTCTTTCGTATTATTAATTGCTACTAAAGTTACTTCATCTTTATATTTTCGTTTTAGTATGCTCATCCCGCTCTTATCATACAGAAGCTCAAACGTACCGCGTCGTAAAGACGGTCTCGCCTGCCTAAGTTCACCTAGTTTTGTTATGTGCTGCATAAATTTTTCGTCTGACTTAAAATCCATTAATCGTCTATTATCGGGTACACTTCCTCCATCTAATGCAATTTCAGTTCCGTAATAAAAATTCGGAATCCCAGGTGATGTTAACAAATATGTAAGCGCCAGTTTTAAACGTGATGGCGGATAATACATATTTTCTTTTGCAATACGCGCATATCTTTTTGTTTCTTGATCATCTAAAAACGTAACAAATTCCCCTTCTTTTTTACTCACATCGTATAACGATTTCACCGATACATCCGCTTTGGAAAACGATTCTACTATTTTTTCGTTGTATTCGCTATCCTCCTTTGTCATAATACGAAAATCTTTCTTTATCACTTGCATATCTTTTTGCGCGTTATCCCAAAAGGAACGCGGCTTTTTTTCACTATGTATAACATAACTTCCGTCTAAATCAACTTCTTTTATCCACCATTTCGTTGCATCAATTACCTGTTGTTCGTTTTCTCCAAGTGGAAATTGAAATACAACTTTCATTCCTTTTGCATGAGCTTCTTTTACAAGTTCTTTCACATCATTGTCTGTCCCGAAATGTTCATTTACCTTTTTAAAATTTCGCACGTCTAATCCATCGTACTTTCCACTTTCAAAAAGCGGCGAAAGCATAATGGTAGTAAAACCCATTTCTTTTATGTAATCCAACCTTTTTATAATTCCTCTTATATCCCCGCCTTGATACCCTTCTAAATTACCAACTTCTAACTGCTTGTCATTTTTCGGTTCTCCATTATTGAAGCGATCAATCATAATGGAGTATATAACTTCATCTTTCCACTCTCTTTTTTCGTCTGCAAAAGTATGTATTGGTACAAACAAAACAAAAGCTAAGCAAAAACAAATGAATAGTTTCCTAGTCCGTATTTTTCCCACACGCATCCCCCAAGTTTTTAATTGTAAGAATATTATACCAATTATCCAAGTGAAACGCATATGTCGATTTCAATCCTCACAAAATAATCCATGTTACATTTTCTAACATCATGTATATATTTTTCTGAATTTTTAGTTGATTTTTAATTCCTTTTCGAATATGATATGAAACATAACAAAACGATGTTATTTTTTCTAACATTACAGGAGGAGAGATCATGGATATGGGAGATACAGTTTTTATGTTTATGACGACAGTAATGGTCATGTTGATGACACCAGGATTGGCACTTTTTTATGGAGGTATGGTTCGCAGCAAAAACGTACTCAGTACAACGATGCATAGTTATAGCGCAATGGCTATCGTTTCGATTCAATGGATTGTTATCGGCTATTCTTTATCATTCGGACCAGATTGGCACGGGCTTATCGGCACACTTGATTGGTTCGGTCTAAACGGAGTTACCTACGCACCAAATCCAGACTACTCATCTACTATTCCTCACAATTTATTCATGATGTTTCAACTCATGTTCGCCATTTTAACTCCAGCTTTAATTTCAGGTGCATTTGCTGAAAGAATGCGATTTTCTGCCTTTCTTATTTTTATCCTTCTATGGACAACAATCGTTTACAATCCTGTCGCTCATTGGGTATGGGGCGTCGGTGGGTGGCTAAGGGAACTTGGCGCCCTAGACTTCGCTGGCGGAAACGTCGTTCACATCACTTCCGGAGTTGCTGGTCTTGTATTAGCTATTTTCCTTGGAAAACGAAAAAACATAAATGGTTCTTCTCCTCACCATTTGCCATTTACAATGTTAGGTGCAGGCTTATTATGGTTTGGCTGGTTCGGTTTTAACGTCGGCAGCGCATTATCCTTAAACGACGTAGCGTTAACTGCATTTATTAATACAAATATAGCCGCCGCTGCCGCCGCTCTAACTTGGATGCTTTCTGAATGGTTCTTCCAATCAAAACCGACCGCAATGGGAGCTGCTTGCGGAGTTGTTTCTGGTCTAGTCGCTATTACACCAGCTTGCGGGTTCGTTACACCTTTCTCCGCCCTTCTTATCGGAGCAATTGGTGGTATATTATGCTTTGGCGCCGTTTTCTTCTTAAAAACAAAATTCGGGTATGACGATACACTTGATGCCTTTGGATGCCACGGCATTGGAGGAACTTGGGGCGGTATTGCAACAGGACTATTTGCAACTACTGCCGTAAACGGGGATGGTGCGAACGGATTGTTTTACGGAAACGCCGCGTTACTGTTTAAACAACTTGTAGCAATTGGGGCAACCTATGCCTTTACAATCATAATGACGTACACCATTATTAAAGTTATTAGCTTTTTCCTCCCTGTTCGAGTAGATGAGCACGAGGAACACATGGGACTTGATATTTCGATGCATGGTGAGAAAGCTTATGAGTATGTAGAAAAATCGGCAAATTAAAATGAAAAAGGTGTACTCCGTTCTAACACGGGGTACACCTTTTTCGTATATTCATAACGATACAATTATCTCAAACTATTGGTATATAAATATCCTTATCTATCTATTCATATAAACATCTTACCTTTTCATTAGTGCATTTAAAACGAGTTGTACTGCAACCGCATCATCTAAATAGCCGATTGGAAATATATAATCCGGAATTACATCGACCGATAATATAAAGTAGATCAGCGCACTTCCCATTAAAGCAAGTTCTGCAGTCGTTCCCTTCTTCTTCGTAAATCTTTCATACAATTCTTTTAAATCATTAATAAACGGGCCAATACTGCTTACCTTTTGAATCTTTTCAAGAAACCCCTTTTCAATCGTTTCTTTGCCTTCTTCTGTTTGCGAATATTGTTCATAATTCGTTAATTGCTGCTCTACATTCGATATACTAAACTTTTGATCATAGAGCTGTGCGGATTCAAGTAAATGTTCAATGTTATTAATGGAAACATGAATATCCGATTGCTCCTCCTGTTTCGTTTCAATAGAATAGCCTGCTGCCACAAACAAATCACCAACTGGAACACCAAGACTCTCCGCGAACTTTTGCAAATGCTTCGGATTTGCCTTTCGCTTACCATTTACAATCATTGAAATAGTAGCCGTATCAATTTCAGTAAGCAAACTAAGCTTTCGCATCGATAAAGACTTTTCCTTAAGTAACTTTTTCAACAACAATCCAAGATTACTTTTTTCATTATCTTGAGACATATCTCATTCCCCTTTATTCACGAGAATAACCATAGTTATTATAAGAAAAACAACTATAATCTCTATACAATTCATATTAACAAATTTTTTTGACTATTTACAAGATAGAAGTCCTTTATATGTTTACATTTTGTAAACAAAAAAGCTATCTTAAAAAATTAAGATAGCTTTTTAACTCATTTTAACCATTTCCGTAATAATAAAAATACACTACCACAAATTATGTAAGAACTCACGAATGTGACAATTGCTATAAAAAATGAATGATGCATAGAAAAGGTCAGTACCATTAATAAGAAAGATACGAAGATTAAATCCAATAAAATAAAATACCCCGAACTTAAAACACTTTCTACTAATTGTAACTCCGATTCTAATTCCGAATATTTCAGTCTTTTATACAGTAATCTCACTTTCACTCACCTTCTATGAATTAATCAAAAAATGCAGCAAAGGCAATAACTAATAATAATGTTCCACTAATCAATGTACCAAACTGACCTAAAGTGAATTTACCGATGCGAACGTGAGCTATCTTTCTTCCCAACACAACTCCGCCCCATACTGTAATAAAACTACCAACTGCAGCTGCAATACAAACAGCAATTGGATTCAAACCGAACAAACCCGCTCCTAATCCATTTGTGAGCGCATTAGCAGATAAACCAATCCCAAGAAAAATAGACTCCACAAAACCGATTTCCCCAGATTTACCGATATTTTTCGTTAAGCCATTTATTTCAGTGTCCCCCACTTCTCCTTCAATCTCTTGCACCGAAACCTTCCGAGGAATTGCTAGTAAGATGATTCGGAGACCGATTATAACTAATAAGAACGAACCGATTACAATCGGCATTATCCCAGGTAAAATTTTTGATAGCCATAAGCCAAAATATATTCCTACTACACTAAATAAAAAGCAAATTACCGAAATAATAAAATTTGATAGATGACTAATTTTTATATTTCGAATGCCATAAGAAATTCCTACCCCTAAGTTGTCAATACTCGATGAAAACGTTAGTGCTAATACCATCATCCATGCTGCCATTTCGTTCACCCCTTCGTATTGTTGAACATCCCGGAAACTAACGTGACATACATAGCATGGAATAGGAATATAGGGAGAAAATAACTCCCTATATTCCTTCCACTTAACAGCTCTGTTTAAAAACGGGGTAGAGTGAACCACTTCATTATATTCATACGATGTACTTTTCCTTTTTCGCGAACGAATTGAAAAATATCTCCCGTAAAAGATCCCATTTTACTAGAAATTTCTTTTTGCATCGCTTTATTTTCCGATACCGCTTTTACACTTAAATCTAATGCTTGCTCAAAATGTTCTAACGCTTTCTCTAGGTGGTAATCTACATCTTGTTCAACAGCTTTATGCGTCATTTCTTACTTCCTCCTTTTCCTCAACCTTTGCAGCTGCTTCAATTATCTCTTGTTCATTAGAATGTTCTTCTTCAACATAAGAAAGTTCTTTCTCGAATTGTTTTTGCATTCTATCCATTTTCGCTTCTACAATAATATCTTCCACTTCTTCTTTAATCGTTTCAAAAGTAGACTTCACACCTTTTGCACCTGATTCAACAAGTGGACGGAGTGTATTTCTTACAACAGGTAATAAAGCGGCACTTGCTAACGCTAAAGTAGATCCAATAACAATTTTTCGTATCATTTTCATTACTCCTTTACACTGTTTTTAATAATGCTAGTTCATTAACTACCAACTTTTTCGAGTCATCATTCTTATATGAGATTAATTTAATAATAGGTTTTGAAATTTGAGACACTGTACCAGCTACAAAAAGAACAGGTACCCATTGCATAAATGTTAATGGAGCGGTATGGAATATACGAGCAAATGGCGGAACATATATAGCTGATAATAATACAAGCCAAGACGTTCCTAACGCCGTCACAAAGAAACGATCTTTTGACCAATCACGCATCGTTTCGTCCGATCCTTCTTGTCTCCAAGAGAATGTTTGAATAAGTTGACCGGCAACTAATGCTGCAAATGCTGATGTTTGCGCTACCGCAAGAGGCACGCCAACCGCTAAGCTCATACCGAATAAAGCAAGTGAACCTGCTCCAAGCAGTATTCCCCGCGTTACAACTTTTTTGTACAACTCTTTATCAACAATATCTTGACGTTTCGTTTGCTTCGTTTTGTTTCCAGGATTTACAGCTAAGATCATCGCTGGTAAAGCATCTGTAATAAGATTCATTAATAAAATTTGAATTGGTACTAACGGAATCGGCATTCCCGCAATAACTGCCGCACTTGTCACTAATACTTCAGCTAAATTTCCCGTCAATAAACATCCAACCGCTTTACGAATATTACCAATAATCGTTCTACCTTCTTTTACCCCTTCCACAATGGAACCGAAATGATCTTTTTTCAATATAAGATCCGCAGCTTCTTTCGTTACTTCTGTTCCTGTTTGCCCCATCGCAATACCAATGTTCGCTTTCTTTATAGCAGGTGTATCATTTACACCATCCCCAGTCATCGCTACAATTTGACCGTCCGCTTGGTATGCAGCTACTATACGTAACTTATGTGCCGGTGTTACGCGAGCAAAAACAGAAGTATTTTTTACAATTTCTTTTAATTGTTCATCTGTTACATTGTCGATTTCTACCCCTGTCAAAACACGATCATCACGATTCCAAATACCGGTCTGCTTCGCAATAGAAATTGCCGTAGTCGGATGATCCCCAGTAATCATGACAGGCTTTACACCAAGTTCAATCGCTTCACGAATACTCTCTTCCACTTCAGGTTTTGGCGGATCAATCATACCAACTAATCCAACAAAAATAAGGTCATCATTCTCAACATTACTATACGCAAAACCTAATACACGTAATGCCTGTTCTGCAAAACCTTCATTTTGTTGTAAAATGACCTCTTTTTCTTTATCACATAACGGATAGATTTCACCGTTATGTTGATACCATTTACATCTAGTAAGGATTGCCTCTACAGATCCTTTCGAAAACTTATACAATGATTCATTTTCCTTACAAACGACACTCATAATTTTCGTCTCAGAATCGAACGGTTCTTCATGATGTCGTTCAAATGATGCCATATCCTTATATGAAACACCCGCTTTAGAAGCAAAACTTAATAAAGCCCCTTCAGTTGGGTCACCTTTCACAATCCACTGATCGTCTTCATGTTCTAACTTACTATTATTACAAAGAACACTAATTTGCAGAACGCGAACAAAATCTGGATGTTCTAACGGCGTTTTTTCACTTTCATGATAAGTCGCTTCTTCTACTTCCATCTCTACAGCAGCTGCGACTTTAGACGACGTTACATCCGATATTGTACCAACTGGTTCATATCCATCACCCGATACACTCCACATACGATTTGGTGTGGCAATGACTTTAACTGTCATTTCATTCTTCGTAAGAGTACCTGTTTTATCAGAACAAATAACAGTTGTTCTACCTAACGTTTCTAAACTGGAAAGCTTCCGAACAAGTGCATTTTGCTTTTGCATACGAAAGATTCCTGCACTTAAAGCGATTGTAATCATAATCGGTAAACCTTCTGGCACAGCAGATGCTGTAAGAGCAACTGATGTTGTAATCATTTGCGTAATCGGTAAACCGCGTAGCAATCCTGCTACAAGCACAATACCGCCAGCCACAAATGCTCCTTTAATAAAGGTTTTACTAATAGACGTCACCTTTTGCTGTAGTGGTGTAGGCTCTGTTTCTTCCCCCTTCATTAAGGAAATCATATAGCCCATCTCTGTACTCATCCCGGTTTCCACTACTATAGCTCTCGCCTTGCCGCGCGTTACGGATGTGCCCATAAAGAGCATATTATTCTGCTCCGCTAACGAAGATTCTTCCCCTACCGCATCCACTTTCTTTTCAACTGGTAGAGACTCACCCGTTAGCATCGCTTCATTAACTTCTAAATTCCAAGAGTCTATAATACGAAGATCCGCAGGTACGCGGTCTCCGGCTTGAAGGCAGACAACATCACCTGGGGCGAGCTCACTACTTGCTACCTCTATCTCTTCCCCTTCACGGGTTACTATACAATTTGGCGCACGGAATTGATTTAAAGCTTCTACTACTTTTTCTGCTTTTCGCTCTTGAAGGGTTCCAATTACCGCATTGACGACGAGAATTGTCCCCATCGCTAATCCATCAAACACCCCGCCTGATAATACAGACAATCCAGCTGCTCCAAGTAAAATAAGCGATGTAAACTCTTTAAATTGCCCCATAAATGAAACAATCCAAGGAACAGACTGCTTCGGTTCAATTCTATTCATTCCATACTTTTCTTGTCGCATTTGCACTTCTCGAGCGCTTAGCCCTTGCTGTTTCTCCACTTGTAAATCTTTTATTACATCTTCTTGCGAGAGTGCATACCATTTTGTAGAAGTTTCTCTAGCTACCGAGTGGTTCATATTCAGTAACTTTTTATTAGAAAAAATCTTCTCACTTACTCGCTTCGCTCTAGATAAAAACGTTAAAGATAGAGCATTTGCCATTAAAGCGATAATAGGTGCCGTGAATATAGACCAAACAGCCAGCATCTCCCCGGCAATATTCCATATTTTCGCTACTCGAAAATGTTCTTTCACTAATAAATCGATTTGTTTCGCATAGGCGATTGACTGAAATATATTTTTCATTTCATAATAAGATACAGACGGAAATTCAATATTATCCTCACAAACAAATAATACTTCTTCCCCATCCGAACGAATACGCTCCACACGCTCTACAACATCACTATGTTGCCAACTTGCATCAATACCGTGCTGCGAAAGAACACTATGATTTACATGTAAACTATTTTGCAAAACTGCAAACTTCCACTGATTTTCACCTAATTCTTTCATTATTTCTGTGAATTCAGGTGTAATCGTCATTTTCGATCCAACTAACAATCCTACACATTTTTTACCTTTAGCAACGAACTGAACGTTAAATCCTTCTTTGCCAAGTCCTTTCGCTTCTAACTCATAAGCACTTATATCTACACCATTTCGCTGCACAAATACTTTACTCCCGATAAAGGATGGAATGCCTTGTATGTCACCTTTTATCCCTTCGTCATCAACTTCGATTTCAAAAGCTTTCCTTAACGTTCTTCCTGTTTGCTTCGCTCGTTGCACAACTTCCTCTTTCCAATCATGCCCACTTTTCTCCAGCAGTGAGGCTGCCGTGCACCAAACTTGCCCTTCATCTTCTGAAATGCAGCTAATCTCCGCTTCTTCATGACAGAATATACGCGATACATCGTCAAATACGATTGTTCTCGTTCGGGACAGTTGAGATAACGATCCTTCATTTGGAATAAGATATCCTCTTTCCCTCGCAACGAGATCTCCTTGTCGCCATGCATACTCAGCAGACGAAACTGCAGCTTTCGGATTCGCAGCTAATAAAACCGCCATTCCGCGTAGTGGATTTCTCGTAAAGGCCCATGTTGCTCCCCAAAAAAGCATGCCCCATTTCGATTGCTTTTCACTGTATGCTTTAATCTCCGGGGATAAAATTCTTTCTTTATACGAATCTGTCTCTTCATTTATGTTCGCTTGACTACGCTTCCAATTTAAATAATTTAATAGACTAAGTCCCGCTAGTACGACGATATTTTCCCGTGCTAGTGCGAGTGCAAGCGTTCCTATGCCAAGCACTAGATCAGAATTCACTTTTTTGCTAGCAACCATTTTTTTGAATCCTCGTTTTAAAAACGGGTATCCCGTCAAAACAGATAAAGCCCCCGACAAGTAAAAAAGCCCTGGACTTCTAGCTAAAGCTGATCTTCCCATAAATAGTTGCTTTATACCGAACGCACCTAATCCAGCGACAGAAAGCGCTAGTGGCAATGGAACACCTTCACCTTTTTTCTCGTAAGAAATTACACTAGATGAAGAATCTTCTGCTTTCTTCGTTTCTTCAATATTGTTAAAGTTAGTATTCTTTGTAGTTTGTTCTTCTAGGAGTTTAATTATTTCACAAACGGTATGTAGAGAGGTCTTGTTGATATCGTAAGTAATCAGGGCTCTTCCTGTAGAGATAGAGGGACTCACTTGATAAATACCTTCCACGTCACGAAAACGTTCTACTATCAAGTTCGCCATGTCCAAGTTGTATTTTAGTTTATATATTTCAATTCGAATTCTTCCAGGTAACGATCGTATAAATCTCGTTTTTAATAATTTACTCTGCATCATCATCCTCCTTATCCTTGTAAAGGAAGTAAAATCACTTACTATCTAAGGAGTAACAGGTATGCTTTCGTAATCTACACTCTGCTCAGAATGATATGCATTTACACGAGACGCCCATTTTTCCTGGAATTTAGAAATAGTTGTCGGTACAGCTTCTACTGCTCCAATAATTGGCGATACTGTTTTTACTGCCACTTTACGTGCCGCTTCTTTTACTTTCGGTAAAGCTTCTTCCATTTCTGAACTAGCATTTTGAATTTGTTCTTTTGCACCGAGAAAAGCAGACACTGTTTTTACCGCTAGCTTTCTTAGCCCCTTTCTCGCTTTTGGTGACGCTAATATAACCGCTGCTACTCCAACCGCTATACCGATTGGTGATTTCATAAATTGAAACATGTACATTTCTCCTCACTTAATTTTTTTCGAATTTGTAAAGTGAATCAATCCTATCCTACCAAGTAAACATGTAATTCATTTCATCACATCCTTTTTTTGTAAAAAGTATATATAGAGTATATATTTACGTTTGCATTATTTCAACAATTTATTAGTTTTTTGCAAATTTTATGTTAATTCAAAAAATATTTTTGTAAACACTCCTATTCCTATGCCATTAAACAGGTAATATATTCCATGTTTTGTTACTCAATTGTTGAGATTATATTGAGAATTTATTTTGTTTTTTCGCAAATCACAAACTAAGACACGCACTTTTACGAAACAAATTTTATATACTATAAAAAATGCTACAAGGAGTGATTTTCATGAGCTTATCTTATTGGAAATACGCGATTCTTACTCATATCACTGCAAATTTCCGTACCTTTTTATTCAATATCATTGTCGCTATTTTAGGAGAAATCGCCCTCTTTCTTGTCCTCAGTTTTATTCCAAAAAGATTTCATAAATTTTTTGCATAAAAAAGCCTGAGTTCCTATCTATCGTAGAACTCAGGCCACTTAGCCTTATTAAATAATGGGAACTTGTTACATAGATTTCTCAATACCCAATCTGGTATTAGAGAGAATATATCAGCGATTTTTTGGATATATCAACGATTTTTCAAATATATCGATTGTTTCTTTCAATATATCAACGGTTCGACACAACATATCGATTTACCAACAAATTCCGACATGTTTTACATGCGAAATACCCCACATAACTTTATACAAAAAAGACGACCGAAGCCCGGTCGTCTTTTCCTATTTATTTCGGAGCATTTCCTACATATTGCGTAATATCAACATTTAATGCCTGTGCTAAACGCATACCGTATTCTTGATCTGCACGGAAGAAGTTACAAACAGCTAATAATTTTGTGCGTTCATTTACGTCTTTTAGATCATTTGTTAAGTTTGCAATTAAGTTATCTTGCTCTTCTTTAGAGAATGAACGGTAACGCTCACCTGCTTGTTTGAAGTCATTTGGTTTCTCAATTTTTTCACGAGATACATAGCCTTCTACTTTCATAGTTGAATCGCGGTAAGCTTTGTCTTCAACTGGATTCTCTGCATGACGACTCGGTTCGTAGTTGATTGTAGATGGGTTTTGATTCACTTGCATTGCACCATCACGTTGTTGATTATGAACAGCTGCGTATGGGCAGTTTACAGGAATTTGTAAGTAATTTGCACCAAGACGATAACGCTGTGTATCTGGGTAAGAGAATAAACGACCTTGTAATAATTTATCTTCCGATGGCTCAATACCATTTACAGTTGCACTTGGAGAGAACGCTACTTGCTCTACTTCTGCAAAGAAGTTTTTCGGATTACGATTTAACGTCATTGTCCCTACTTCCATTAATGGGAAGCGATCTTCTGGCCATACTTTCGTTGGATCTAGTGGATCAAAGTCTAAAGAGTCCATTTCATCTAATTGCATAACTTGTACGTGTAAATCCCATTTTGGGTAATTTCCTTTTTCGATTGCATCGAACAAGTCACGAGTTGCATGATTGAAGTCTTTCCCTTGTACTTCTTGCACTTCTTTCGCATTTAAGTTACGTACACCTTGCTGTGGTTTCCAGTGGTATTTAATATAAACAATTTTACCTTCTTCATTAATCCATTTAAATGAATGGACGCCGAAACCCTCCATTTCACGATAGCTTGCTGGTGTACCGTAATCAGAAAATACCCATGTCATCATATGTGTAGATTCTGGACTTAACGTCATGAAATCCCAATAACGATCTGGCGTTTGAATATTCGTATCAGGTGCTGGTTTTAAGGAATGTACCATATCAGGGAATTTAATTGCATCACGAATGAAGAAAACTGGTAAATGATTACCTACGATATCGTAGTTTCCTTCTTCTGTATAAAATTTAACAGCAAACCCACGTGGGTCACGTGCTGTTTCAGGAGAACCTTGACCATGAATAACCGTTGAAAAACGAACAAATACAGGCGTTTCAGTTCCTTCATTTTGTAAAAATGCTGCTTTCGTATATTGCTTCATACTATTTTTCGTTACGAATACACCGTGAGCACCTGCACCACGTGCATGCACAACACGCTCCGGAATACGTTCACGATCAAAGTGCGCAAGTTTTTCTACTAAATGATAGTCTTCTAATAATACTGGTCCACGACGACCAGCTGTACGAGAATTTTGGTTGTCTCCAACTGGAGCACCTTGGTTTGTTGTTAAGCGATTATTTGGATTCATCTAGGGGGATCCTCCTCTTTCTTTCATAGTAATCATTATTTATTTAAAATTATTATAAATTAATTATTATTCAAAACTAAATCTTTGTCAACTATTTCCTTCACTTTTTTGGAAACAATTTCAGCCAAACAGTCGATAAATGCAGATTGTGCATTCGGCATATTTGGTCTGAAATATTTGGCATTTAATTCATCCGTTACAACTTTACATTCATAATCGTTGTCATATAAAACTTCTAAATGCTCCGCTACAAAACCAACTGGGCAATATACGAAAGATTCGTACCCATGCTCTTCATATAAATCTTTCGTTAAATCTTGCACATCTGGACCAATCCACGGATCTGGAGTATTCCCAGCACTTTGCCAACCGATTGTATAGTTTTGAATATTTGCAGCTTCTGCAATTAAATCTGCCGTATGCTTTAGTTGTTCTACATATGGGTCTCCTGCTGCAATAATTTTTTCTGGCAAACTATGCGCTGAAAAAATTACGACTGCTTTCTCTTTATTATCAATTTCTGTAAACATCTCTTTTATTTGGTCTGCCCAATACGAAATAAATTTCGGTTCATCATACCATTGTTCAATTGGTTCAATAACAGGACCACCAATTTCTTGCGAAAGACGAATAGCACGATCATTATACGCTTTAATGCTAAATGTAGAGTAATGCGGCGCTAATACGATACTAATCGCTTGCTCGATCCCATCACGCTTCATTTCTTCTACAGCATCTTCTATAAATGGTGCAATATGTTTTAAACCTAAGTAACAAGTAAATTCATACTCTGTAAATATGTTATTCATTGAATCTGTTAATTTATGCGCCTGTTCTTTCGTAATTTTTGCAAGCGGTGAAATTCCACCAATCGCTTTATAGCGCCCAATTAAATCTTCAAGCGCTTCTTCTGATGGCGTACGCCCGTGACGGATATGTGTATAATATGCCTCTACATCGTCTAATGATTCTGGTGTTCCATACGCCATTACGAGTAAACCTATTCTTTTCTTTGTCATCTATATAACACCTCAATTTTATAAATGAGAATCTTTTTTAGAACGTTTGTTTCCAATTATAACAAGTAATAATAAGTACGTCAAAATAATAATTCTAATTAAGTATTATTTATAAGATGATTTTGAATTTTATATGACAATTTCTTTAATAAAAAGCGACTTACATAATTGTAAGCCGCTTTTCCCTTATTCCTTAATATTTACCCCATATTCTTTAAACCAAACATGAATTTGTGCTAAATGAGCTAAAAGCTGTGGCCCAGTCATCAATTGACCAAACCATGGTGTTTGAAATGCACTGCCGCCAGACTGAATCAATCCGCTCAACTGCTCTTTATCAAACAGTTCGTGTAAAATTGAACCTTTATCCGTTAATAGATTTTGAAGCCATACTGTTACTGCGTTTGTATAGTGTGGATTGTGCGTTTTCGGATACGGACTCTTCTTTCTATATAAGATGTCATGCGGAAGTACATCTTCTAACGCTTTACGTAATAGACCTTTTTCGCGGTTTTTATACATTTTCATTTCCCAAGGAATATTCCACGCATATTCGACAAGACGATGATCTGCAAATGGAACACGTACTTCTAAACTTGCCCCCATACTCATGCGGTCTTTTCTGTCTAATAATGTTGTCATAAACCATACCATATTTAAATAAAATAATTGGCGTCTTTTTGCTTCTAGCGGACTTTCCCCCTCTAAAATAGGAACTTCTTGAATCGACTCTTCATAACGCCTTTGTACATATTGTTGTAAATTTAATTTATTTCTCCATTCTTTTTTTAGAAGTTGTTCACGTGCCTCTGTAGAACGCATCCATGGAAATGCACTCGATTGTAAATCATCTTCTCTATAAAACCACGGATATCCACCAAATATTTCATCTGCACATTCTCCAGATAAGCCAACGACAAAATCTTGTTTAATTTCTCGGCAAAACCATAATAATGACGAATCGATATCTGCCATACCAGGCAAATCACGAACAAGTACTGCTTCAGTTAAATACTCTGCTAATTTTTCATTCGAAATGACGCAGCGATGATGGGTTGTTTGAAATGTCTCAGTCATTAAATTAATAAACGGAGCATCTGAATTTGGCTGGAATGCATTTGCTTTAAAGTATTTGTCATTATCTTCGTAATCAATAGAATACGTGTGTAATTGCCCTTTTCCCGATCTCTCATATTCTTTCGCTGCAATAGCTGTAATAGCGCTCGAATCTACACCACCTGATAAAAAAGTACATAGTGGTACATCAGAAACAAGCTGTCTTGTAATAGCATCTTGTAGTAAAAAGCGCGTTTTCTCTACTGTTTCTTCAAAAGAGTCTTCATGTTTTTTACTTTCTACATTCCAATATCTCCATATACACAAACCGTTCTTTGAAAATGTCATCGCATGACCTGGACGTAATTCTTTTATACCAGCATAAACACCGTGGCCAGGCGTTCTTGACGGTCCGAGTCCGAATATTTCTGATAACCCTTCTAATGTTACTTCCGCCTTCACATCTGGATGCGACAATATCGCTTTTAACTCCGAACCAAATAGTAAGCGTCCGCTATCATATTTATAAAAAAGTGGCTTTACACCTAATCGATCTCTCGCAATAAATACTTGTTCTTTCTGTTCATCCCATACTGCAAACGCATATATACCGTTTAAATGATCGACACATTCTTCTTTCCATTCAATATAAGAAGCTAATAATACTTCTGTATCAGAATGACCTTTGAACGTATACCCTCTTCTTAATAATTCCTTTCGAATGTCTTCTGTGTTATAAAGTTCACCGTTATAGCAAATGGCATAATTCGTTTCATCTTTTAAACAAGTCATCGGTTGTTTCCCCCCCTCAGGATCAACAACAATTAACCGTTTATGCCCAAATGCGACATTTCCTTTAATCCAAACTTTATTATCATCCGGCCCCCGTTTCGCTAACGTCTCAGCCATCTTCGTAACGACATCTCTTTCTCCTTCTAATGAGCGTTTATAATCCACCCATCCTGTAATCCCGCACATATAAATCATCCTTCCATCTTATTTCTTTTCTTGAACGTGCAGTAATCCCCACCCTAAGAGTGCGGATCAAAAAATGAAAAACTTGACGATAACCTACTATCCACATATGGAATAGCATTCTCACTCAGTAAAACGTGTTTTATTGTATGCCCACCTATGTCTAGATGTGTCTAGTTATAAAGAACGCACGAACTGTCTATAACAGGAATAACTACTTTTCATAAAGGAGAAATCGTATATGATACAACGTAAACATATTTTATATAACCAGCCCCGTGCTCATACAGTCGGTAATGTAGAATATATAAACAATGAATGGGTATTCTTTGATGATGAAAATGATGAAGCGTTTCTATTAGAAGATATTGCCGAAGATGGGTTTGAAATTTTGTATAATAACAATTGGTTACCAGCCCGTTTCTATGAACAAGATGTATTACAAATCGCCAACGAGCAACACCATTTGCAAAATGGTGAAATGGTACGTATTCGAAAAAAGTTACTTCTTAGCTATAATGAATGGCTCGAGGAATTACCTGACTCTGTCTTCACATTATTAACTGAATCATTGCAATCACTTCACTACTCTTTATATGATTGCATGTATTGTCATAATTATTTATCCTTCTTACCGAAAGAGGAGTCACGCGAAGGAGTAAATATTCTTTTGTTTGATAACGACGAAATGATCTGTACACTGCAGCACCATTTCGTACGTCACACTACATCAAATAAAAATATGTTCCGTTTTACGAAAGTAAATGGAGAAGAGTTGCATATCGATGCGACATAAAAAATAAAAACCACCTTATCTCCCAAGTCTTTGAGATTATAAGGTGGTTTTATTTTTATTTGAATACGTACCAGCCAAGTGGCAATTTCAGTCCTAAGTATAATACTGCTACTAGCGCAACAATAAATAAGCCCCAAACCGCCCCTGTTGGTTTGTTTTTGCTCATTTTTACAAGAACCATTTCCATTCCGCCGATAACTAAAATACCAGCTAACATTTTTAAGCCATACCACATGTGCATGCTACCTGTTGCTGTCTTCACAATACTCATGTACAACATGAAGCCTGTCACAATAATGATGATATACATTAGGCGAAGCCCCATATGTACACCTTTACCTTTTCTTCCTGCTGAATAAAGTGAATACGCAACGAAGAATAAAATTAAACCTAACGCCCATGCTGTAATATGCATATGTACCATCGTATTCCTTACCTCCTCTTTTCACACTTTTTCATCCTATATGATAACATGTTCATTTATTTTCAGGAAATGTTTCGCTTTTTTACATTTAAATGATATAATATTTAGAGTATTTACAAACTTCTTGTAATAACAAAAGGGGGAACAATCATGATTCAAACTAAGGATATTATCGAACTTACAGACACATACGGAGCAAATAACTATCACCCACTTCCAATCGTTATTTCTAAAGCAGAAGGTGTTTGGGTAGAAGATCCTGAAGGAAACCGCTATATGGACTTATTAAGTGCATATTCTGCAGTAAACCAAGGTCATCGTCACCCGAAAATTATTAACGCTTTAATTGACCAAGCTAATCGTGTTACGTTAACTTCTCGTGCTTTCCATAGCGATCAATTAGGTCCTTGGTACGAAAAAGTTGCGAAACTAACTAATAAAGAAATGGTACTTCCAATGAATACAGGTGCTGAAGCTGTTGAAACTGCAATTAAAACAGTTCGTCGCTGGGCTTATGATGTGAAGAAAGTAGAAGCAAACCGCGCTGAAATCATCGTTTGTGAAGATAACTTCCACGGACGTACAATGGGTTCTGTTTCTATGTCTTCAAATGAAGAGTACAAGCGTGGATTCGGTCCAATGCTTCCTGGCATCGTTGTAATTCCTTACGGTGATTTAGAAGCATTAAAAGCCGCAATTACACCAAACACAGCAGCATTCATTTTAGAGCCAATTCAAGGTGAAGCAGGAATTAACATCCCACCAGCTGGTTACTTAAAAGAAGCTTTTGAAGTATGTAAAAAAGAAAACGTTTTATTTGTAGCAGATGAAATCCAAACTGGCTTAGGCCGTACTGGTAAAGTATTTGCTTGTGACTGGGACAATGTAACTCCTGACATGTACATACTTGGTAAAGCACTTGGCGGCGGCGTATTCCCAATCTCTTGCGTAGCAGCAAACCGCGACATTTTAGGCGTATTCGAGCCAGGTTCTCACGGTTCTACATTCGGTGGTAACCCACTTGCATGTGCTGTTTCTATCGCAGCTCTTGAAGTGTTAGAAGAAGAAAAATTAACAGAGCGTTCTCTTCAATTAGGTGAAAAATTAGTTGGGCAATTAAAAGAGATTGATAACCCAATGATCACTGAAGTTCGCGGTAAAGGTTTATTCATCGGTATCGAATTAAACGAACCAGCTCGTCCTTACTGTGAACAACTAAAAGCAGCTGGTCTACTATGTAAAGAAACACATGAAAACGTAATTCGTATCGCACCACCTCTAGTAATCTCTGAAGAAGATTTAGAGTGGGCATTCCAAAAAATTAAAGCTGTATTATCGTAATGATAGAGAGGTTGTCCGACATGTTGGGACAACCTCTTTCTTTTTATATTCATTTATATTAAGGTATTTTTGTAATTTTCTGTATTTTAAAATCGTAAAGGAGGTGCGATATGCTATTAAGATATGGTAAACATATTAACTATTTAGCTACATCTTTTATTTTAGTTACATTCTTTGGCTTCCTACTTTCCACAACATGGCTTACTCACTACTCAACTCCTACTACATTCACACTACTGAAAGCATCATTTTGGACTGCTGTTATTCTTACTATCATTGGTTTTGGACGAGAAAAAAGCGCACTTACGGTTATACTATTTGGCATTTGTACACTTGCATTCATTGGTCTTTACACTTTTTCCGTTATTGATTACCTCTATAACCCAAGGCCATAAAAAAGAGCTATCTTTTAACAAGATAGCTCTTTTCTTCACTTCACTACATTTCGCAAAGTACCAATTCCTTCTACTGTAATAACCACTTCATCACCAGCATGTAAAAACTTCGGTGGTGTGAAACCTTTTCCGACACCAGCCGGGGTTCCTGTTGCGATAATATCGCCTGGTTCTAAAGTCATTCCTTTACTTATCGTTGAAATAATTTCTTCTATTGAAAAAATCATTTTATTTGTGTTGGAAGTTTGCCTTACTTCTCCATTTACTACCGTTTCAATGTGTAATGCATTCGGCGCATTAACCACCGATTTATGAATTAAATACGGTCCCATCGGACAAAATGTATCGAAGCTTTTCCCAAGGAAAAACTGTTTATGTTTTCTTTGAATGTCTCGAGCTGTTACATCATTGATAATCGTATAACCAAAAACATGCTCAAGCGCTTTTTCTTTTTTAATTTGTTTCCCTCGCTTACCAATAATGATAGCTAATTCTCCTTCGTAATCTAGTTCGTCCGTTGCATGAGGGTGACCATTAATTTGCTCATTTATGCCAATAACTGTTGTTGGTGCTTTCGTAAAAATCATTATATTTTCTGGAATAGACTCTATTCCGCCCATTTCTATGGCATGCTCACGATAGTTTTTTCCAACGCACAAAATATTCTTTCTTGGCCTTGGAATCGGTGCTAATATTTTCACCTCTGTTAACGGATAATACGCCGCTTCCCCGTTCTCTTTTGCCCAATTTACAATTTCACATACTTTCTCAAAGCATTCAGTTCCTCTTTCAATACACTCTAACATTGTAATAGGGATTGTAACCTTTTCCCCTTTTTGTCTTTGCGCTTCTCTTAAGTGTAATACCTTTTTTTCTTCTTCATCCACAATACCTACAAATACCTTTTCTTCTTTCTTCGCCGTTACAAAACGCAATATTTCCACTCTCCATCCTAAAACTCATGCCCTTTAATTGTATTCGCATCCGTAAGAAAAAAACCTTCTCATACACGCTAATTTTTACAATATTCTTCTCATACCCTATTCGTTACGCCTTTATATTTGGCATAAAATGTAGAAATTTTACTTTTTTTAGCGAAGGTATTTCTTTTTTATGGAGTTTTTGTATAATATGTACTACATATATACTAAAAATTTCATTTAGAGATGGAGCCGATTTCAATGTTTGAGCAAGCGATTGAAAAAAAACGTGAAAAAATGATTTATTTTGCTGAACGCTATGGAATGACTTCTCAAAAAACAGTGGATTGTAGCCAAGAACTGGACAGGCTCTTAAATGTAATTTGGCATGTACATACGGATTTTCACCCAAATCAAACACTCGACACACACACGCAATAGCGTGTGTGTGTCTTTTATTTCAAAAAAACACACATTTTATTGAAAACGCCCATACAATAGTAGAAAAGAAAATTTTAAAAACGAAGGGTGTTTTATATGCCAGCTATGGTCGGACATATTCGTATCGTCAATATTGGATCAAGTGGTATTTTTCATATTGGAGATGTATTTGCGATTAGGCCTATTAGTTACTCACGTGCTTTCGCCGGGGCCGGCTCTTTCAACGTTGGAGACAATGTTTCTGTCTACAATTATCAAAGTGCAACGACTGTCAACGATTCAGATGTAATCGATCAAGCGATAATTGGCTCAACTTAAAGGAGGCAATTGCATTGAATTTTTATGTAAACCAAAGTATCATCATTAACAGCATTAAAATTGATAGCATTACAACCTCTTCTGTGTTCCAAATTGGTACTGCCGGAAGTATTAAAGCCCTATCTAAATTTTCAAATACGGGCGGATTTACGGAGCCGCTTCGCCCATTACAGGCGAAAGGACAAATTATTTCTATCAAACCATCAACTAGTTCTTCTTAAGACATCCTTGTCATAAATATATAGCAGGAATATTTTTACCCTCCCTATTGAAAAGGAGGTTTCACAAATGAATCAAGATATATATACTTACTTACACCAACTTCAACAAGCTCTTCAAACACAACAAGCAGCCATCCTGAATTTAGAAGATCAAGTGCGCCAACTCCAAGAAGAGCTTAACGAATTAAAAAATCGCCCCTCCTCTTCTGTAGGAAAAGTGGAATACAAATTCGATCAATTAAAAGTCGAAAATTTAAATGGTACTTTAAATATTGGTTTAAACCCATTTTCAGCAAAAGGACAACAAATTGAAGATTTTCAAGTGGATACAGAAACATTGAAGGTAAACCCTGAAACTGAAACAAACCCAGACTTTTATCAAGGTATCCTCCAAGAAATGCATCGATACTTAGATGAAGAAGCATATAATCGTATTCTCCATTTTGAACAAGAAGAGCGAACACCGCTTGATGAAATGTATCGACAAATGATGGTGGATGACATAAAAAAACAGATGGAGCATCGACTCCCTTATTATTTATCACAAGCGCAATCATATGAAGGTATTTCAACAGATCCAGATTATTTACGAGATATCATTATTCAGGCAATGAAACAAGATATTGACAAAGCCTTTCTCTCCTTTATTCAGCACATACCGGGAAATTTCCGAAAGGAGTAAGTATGTATGAACCTTAACGTTGTAAACCGTGAGTTAAAAGTCGGACAGATTAAAATGAACGGTGTATCGTCGTCCGCACTCTTTTTAATTGGAGATGCAAATCTCCTCATTCTATCTTCTATTCTCGATACACCATTTGAAACAGTTACAGAGGGTCCATTTGTACCATTAGTAACAGATGTCCCTCCTACTCCAGGTTAAGGAGACTGAGAAATTATGTTGCATCATGTGTCTATTGTCCAAAATGTTTCTATTATTTCTTTAGGGATTGCTGCTGTATTTCAAGTTGGAGATGCAAACCAAATGGAATTAAAAAGTAGAGCTATTGCCGTCCACCGTGAAATTCCTTTTTATATACGAGGAGAAGGTCGCTTTGATGCTTTTGAAATCTTTACAGATGAACACATTACAATTCCAAAACGAACGACAGATGTAAAATTAAACATTGTAAATGAATGCCCTTTTATTGAAGTTAATAACGTTGAATTACGCACACTTTTAAATT
Source organism: Bacillus sp. JAS24-2 (assembly GCF_008274905.1). Classification (NCBI taxonomy): domain Bacteria; kingdom Bacillati; phylum Bacillota; class Bacilli; order Caryophanales; family Bacillaceae; genus Bacillus; species Bacillus sp. JAS24-2. The sequence continues at coordinate 1,098,731 of NZ_CP031068.1, read as the reverse complement.
CTGGTTGCTTTCAAATTGGAAATGTTGATTATGGTTTTAATAACTCTCGTATTATACAAATCCGCCAATATATTACGGATGAACCTTCCGCACAATAATTCATATAGTAATTAAAAAGCTTAGTAAAGTAGGTGGATGGTATGCCTTCGGTTGTAGGAAATCTCGTCGTGCAAAACAGTAACGGCTCTTTCAACTTAGGAGATTTTTATAACGTATCTCCGAAAGAAAACACGAAAGCCTATAACGGATCTGGAGCTTCCAATGTTGGGTTTGTCGTGAATACGTTTAACGGTGTTAGTGCAACGAATACATTTGATTCTGATGTGGCAGATCAAGATCAGATTGGAACAGCGTAAAAAAAGTAGGAGATATTCTCCTACTTTTTTCTTTTATCTAATTCAAAATTATTAAAATAAAATTTTAATAAGCAAGAGCTTTACTGTCCACAAATAGTGGTATAAACAAGTAAGTAGTGAAGAGGCACTATTTCATTTTATTTAAATGATAACCCGCTCTCCTCCAAAGCCCTCCTAAGCTTCGGCAAAGACGCAGGTCCCATACCATGCAGTTTTAATATTTCTTTTTCACTATATTTTGAGAGTTCTTCTACAGTTTGAATTCCATGGTGTTCTAATGCCCTTCTTGCTGGCGCTGAAAGAAGAGAGAGAAAACCTTCTTTTGGTTTTCTCTCTTTCTCACAGACTGGGCAAGTTGGACAATCGCTACTTTTATAGTACTCGTGTCCCTGTTCACAAGTTCTTAACGTTTTTTCCGTTACCATTTTCAAGCCCCTCTATTCTTCAATATTTACAACGTGATTCCCATCAAAGAAGTATAAACATTTCTCTTTTACAGGATGTTGTAAGCTTTTCTCCAGTGCTTTTGCATATAACGAAAGCTGCACTTTATATCGATCTTCTAAAATTGGTTTCGCTTGTTCGAATCCGCCTGGAAATTTCCCTTCAATCGTATCTGTTTTGAAGTCGATTAACGTAATGCCATCTTCCTCTTCAATCATGCAGTCGATAACCCCTTGGACAAGAATCGATTCCCCGCTATTCCCTTGCCAATCTTGATATGCTTCTTCTGCTGCAAGCATCATCGTAAATGGAACTTCACGCTCAACACTTTTCGCCGCTAATACCCTTTTACCTAAGTCACTGTCAAAGAATGAAATTACTTTTTCAATCGCTATTTCTTCCGCCTGCTCGAATGTTAATAATTCCTTATTTACCATTCCAGCAATTTGCTCTTGAAGAACTTCAACCGTAATCGGCTTCTTCAAATCAACATGCTGCATAACGGCATGGACTGCTGTTCCGCGCTCTGCGTACGTTAACCCTTTTTTCTCCATAAAGCGCGGACGTGTTTTAATTGGTGCACGTAGTTTTTTAATAAAGGCGTTATCACTACCATCTTCTGATTGATAATTTCTCTTTATTTCTGTAACAGATTGCTTCGCACGGTGAGATGTTGCTTCCTCATATCCGTACTTCCACATTAATCTGTCGTACACTTCATCTTTTCGTTCACTTTCTAACGGCACAGCCTTTTTCTCACGAAGCGCTTCTAATAATTCTTGTTTCTCTTCTTGAACTGGCTCTGGTGCAAGTAGCGTATTACCGTCCACAACTTCTACTTTCCAGCTAGTGTCATACCCGTAAATTTCATCTGGAATACTTCCTTGTCCTAATTCAAGAAGCATTTCACTATCACGGTGTCTATATAATGAAGGTGCAATCCAGTCTAAATAACAAGACGCCCCGGCACGTATGTGATCTGGTAATAACCATTCACTATGTTCCCTCGCATCAAGCCATTTTTCCATTTCCTTATTTGCATCCTTAACTGTTCCGATTAAAATTAACTTCTCTTTCGCGCGCGTCAACGCTACGTATAGTACGCGCATTTCTTCCGCAATTAATTCCATTTTCATTTTACGCTTAATCGCAAGCTGTGATAATGTTGTATATTTAATTCGTTTACGCGGATCGATAAATTGCGAACCGAAACCGAAATCTTTATGCAATAAGAAACGTTTCATTAAGTCTTGTGTATTAAAACGACGACCGAGTCCAGCTACAAATACAACCGGGAACTCTAACCCTTTACTTTTATGAATCGTCATAATGCGAACAACGTCTTCTTGTTCACCGAGGGCCCTCGCCGTACCCATGTCATCACCGCGTTCTAAAATACGTTCAATAAAACGTAAGAAGCGGAATAATCCTCTAAATGATGTTGCTTCGTATTGTCTTGCGCGGTCATATAGTACGCGTAAGTTTGCCTGCCTTTGCTTTCCAGCTGGTAAACCGCCAACGAAGTCGTAATAACCTGTCTCACCGTACACTTTCCAAATTAAATCAGAAAGTGATTGTTGACGTGCAAATTCACGCCATCCTTGCAGTAAGTTATAAAACCACTCTAATTTATCATGAAGTTCTTGCTCCTCTTCAAGTGGTGCCCCTTTTAAGAATGAGCTCATTACTTCATAAAACGAGCCTTTCTTTCCATGAGCACGAAGCGTTGCAAGTTCTTCATCGCTCAATCCAACGATTGGAGAACGAAGTACAGCTGCAAGCGGAATATCTTGCATCGGATTATCAATAACGCGGAATACGTTCATCATAATATTTACTTCCGTCGCTTCAAAGTAACCAGTCGCAAGGTCAGCGTACACTGGAATTCCTTGTAATTTTAACTCTTCCATAATTTGCGGGGCCCACGGCATGGAGCGAAGTAAAATAACGAAGTCGCGGTATTGTACTGGGCGCATACTATCATTTTTACGGTCATACACTTCATAACCTGAATCAACCATCGCTTTAATGCGCTGCGCCATAAGACGAGCTTCAAGCTGTGCTTTTTCGACTTCTGTACCTTCTTCTCCGTCTATTACTTCTTCTTCCGTTTGCTGAATGCACAGTAGTTCTGCCGCTACATCTTCACCTTCTGGATAGGTAGCACCTAACTTTAATTCAGCGTCTGCATCGTAGTCGATTTCTCCGACTTCTTCACCCATAATTTGTTTGAAGATAAAGTTCGTACCTGCTAACACTTCATGACGACTACGGAAGTTTTTCGCTAAGTCGATCTTCATTCCACCGCCCAATCCTTCTTGTGTGAAGCGTTTATATTTTCCTAGGAATAGTCCTGGTTCGGCTAGTCGGAAACGATAAATCGACTGCTTTACGTCACCAACCATGAACAAGTTTCCTTCACTCTCAGAATCTTTCGTTACGAATTTAATAATAGATTCCTGTACAAAGTTCGTATCTTGATATTCATCGACTAATACTTCAGCAAATTTATTACGATATTGGAGCGCCACTGCTGACGGATTCATTTCACCATTTTCACTTTGTTCACTTAAAATTTGTAAACAAAAATGCTCTAAATCTGTGAAATCGACCATTCCTTTATCTCGCTTCATCGCTTGGAAACGCTCTGTAAATACTTTTACAAGTTGAACAAGCTTTTCTAATACTGGGTGCATATCTTGAAAATCTCGTAAGAAACTTTCAGGTTTTCGGCTAAATAACTCTTCTTGTAATTTCTTCACTTCATCTTTCGCTTTATTACGAAGAGAGTCTACTTGTTTTACAACATCTTCATTGTAATCACTTTTCTTAATACGCTTTAACGTTTGCCACGATACATTTTGCATCGCTTCATACAAACTTGTCCACGACTCATGAGCAGCTGATGATAGCGTTCCAAGTAAAGCTAGATCTGCTTGCAGGGTTTCAATGCGAGGCGCTGGACCGTCAGGAAGCATTGCGAGTTCAGTTGCCTTACGAATATGCTGTTCCGCTGTTTCAAGCTGGAATTTCACATCTTCTAATAAATAAGAAGCATATACTAAATCTTCAATTGTCTTTCCTTCTACGTCATATGCTTCTACTAATTTATCAAGCCATTTTTCCGGATTTGGATGCGCTCTTGACTCTGTATGAAGCGCTAAAATCATACGTTGTAAGTCATCATCACTACGGTCACTCGTATAACGATCAACAAGTTCAAAGAAGATTGTATTATCTTCGATTCCGTACTCTTCTTCTAATATGTCATCTAGCACTTCTTCTTTTAACAATTCATTTTCTGTTTGATTCGCAATACGGAAACGAGGATCAACATCAAGCATGTAGTAATATCCTCTAATTACTTGTAAACAGAATGAGTGAATTGTTGAAATGGAAGCTTTATTTAATAGGCTCAGCTGCTTTCTTACGTGTTGAGAGCCTGGTTCATCAATTAATACCTTTTCTAACGCTTCCCCGATTCGGTTTTTCATCTCTTGCGCCGCTGCATTCGTAAATGTTACAACGAGCAGGCGGTCGACATCGACTGGATTCTCTTCATTAATAATCTTTTTAATAATACGTTCAACTAATACTGCTGTTTTCCCTGACCCAGCTGCAGCCGCAACTAAAATATCACGTCCATTCGCTACAACAGCTTTCCACTGGTCATCTGTCCATTGACTACCTTCTGGTTTTTCAGGCCAATTTTCTATCATTCTCCGCCAACCTCCTCTCTTATTTTCTCCATCGCTTCGCTATCTTTCATATCTTTTAACGATCGGAACTGATTATCTTCAAGTGACTCATCAAATTGACAAACAGATTTGAAGTTACAGAACGTACATGCTGCTTTATTTCCCATTTTATAAGGAGCAATATCGATAACACCTTCTGTAATATCTTTTCCGATATTTTCAAACGTATGGTGTACATATTTTTGCAGTACGTTAAACTCTTGCTCACTTGCAATACTTGAACGCGCACTAAAGCTACCGTCTTTTTTCAGGCCAGCAGAAATAATATCTGAACTTCCTGTTGAAAGTTTGTTATCCATTAAACGAACAACGTCAGCATCTCCTAATACGAGTCCTTTCATTTTAAATTTCTTTAAAATTTCTTTTTCAATTTCAGCTTCAGATGCGTCACCTTTCATCTCAACGATTGGGTTATGAATATGGAAATACAATACACCAGCTGGTGATGCTGCGTGACCTTTTTTCATCCACGTCTGCGCATTCGAAGTAACAACATCTAAATACGTTAACATTTGAAGTGCTAATCCGTAATACACTTCCGTTAAGTCTAACGCTTTTGAACTTGATTTATAATCAATAATACGTAAGAACGTCCCGTTTTCATCTTCTGCCTTATCAACACGGTCAATACGGCCGACAACTTCCATCTTCACACCATTTGGTAATGAGAATTCCATCGGCGGAAGTGATCCTGTACCACCCATACCGAACGGCACTTCTAAATCAACTGGTACGAATCCGCTTGACTTCGCATGTTCACGAAGAATGATTGACGTACGGAAAATGATTTGTTGTAGTTTTTGTTTTAAATAGAAGTGACGGTTTGAACTTAATAAAATTTGTCGTTGTAATAACGGTGCGATTTCTTCTATTACTAAAACAGAAAGATGCTCACACTCTTTTATGGATAAATCCGCCCAAGTACGGTTTTCACGCAATAGCTTGTCCGCAATTTTCTTTAATGCCGCATGGAATAATTCGCCGATGTCCGGCGCATCAAGCTTGAAAATATCACGCTCTCTAAGCGATAAACCGTGCTGCGCAAAATGAGCGTATGCACAACGGTTAAATAGTTCCATACGAGAGACGCTTCCTTTAATTATATCTCCGTATAAATCTCTACTTACTGCTGTACTTAGTTTCTTCGCACGATTTCGATAGAATAAACTTGATAAGACGCGGCTACTTTTTTGTTTCCATTCATCTGAAGTTACGTAGAAATTATATACGTCCCACCAAAAGTCTAAATTCCCTTCAAATCCGTATCGCTTCCACGTTTGTAGTTGCTGCATAACGTAAGATAACGTTACTTCTGGCGTTGCTACGTATGAAATTTGTTCTGAACGTGATAAATCGTTTACGTCATTGGTAATAAATGAATCTTTCACATTAGGGAACATTCTTTTTATTTTCTTAATAAAGCTAGACGCAAGTAACGTCTTTCCTTCTTCATCTGCAAGCGGGCATGAAATATATAACTTCTCAGATGCTCTCGTTACCATTTGATACATAACGAACTGTTCTTCTAACAAAGTTTGTCTCGTCGTTGGCGCTAATTCAATCCCCGCTGCACCAAGAACTTCTCTTTCTTCATCAGAAAGCATACCTTCGTCCATAGGTGCTGCTGGAATAACACCCTCATTTACACCTATAATAAACGTTGCTTTCACGTCAGATAACCTGGAGTGATCAATATTAGCAATTAACACTTGGTCTAATGACGGTGGAATGTTAGCAAATTGAAGCGCCTCAAGACCTGTCGACATAACGTCCGTAAACATAGAAAGAGACATTTTCTCTTCACCAAGCATCTCTACAAACGTATCAAGAAGGCTCATTACTTCTTCCCATACTTGTTCATGATCTGTCGCAAATAAGAAATCTCCACTTTCTTCTGCACGTATACGTAATTCTTCTAGTTTTTTCGGAACATCCAGCTCTTCTAGAAATAAGTAAACTGCTTCACACATTTGCATAACTGTTCCTGCACGCTTTAACCTTTTTTGCATGCGAATAACAGGTGTTCTTACAACGTCACGTAACCTATTTATTTTCTCTTCCATTTCACGTTCACTATCTGTGATCATCCCGTTCGTATCATCAAGAGAACGATAACGGCGATACATCCATGGATCCTCTGAAGTCCACCTCTTTCCTTGTACACCGTACGCTAAACAGTAATTTTCAAATTCATCCATTTCTTCACGCATCGTTTCTTTTCTTACGTCTAATGGATATAAAAGCTCTGTTTTCACGCAGCGGAACACCGCATCATAACGCCAATTCCCACTAATAATCTCGAGTGCAGAACGAATACATTCTACTAATGGGTGGTGTGACATCGGGCGCTTTTCATCGATGAAGTGTGGGATATTATAATCTGTAAATAACGTTCGCATCACATCGTAATAACTTTCCCCATTACGAAGAAGAACCGCAATATCTCGGTAACGATAGTTTTCCTCCGCCACAAGTTTACGAATTTCACGCGCAACACCTTCTACCTCTGCTCGTAAATTCGCAGCTGTACTAATCGTTACACTCGCTTCACCGTTAAATTTTTCATTCGGACGCGCTTCATAATGAGCTTCTAAATGCGCTAATGCCGGAGAATGAAAACGCGGCTGTTCCATAAGTGGAATTGTTTTTTCAATTTCTATTTTCTCTTCACGCGCTACTTGTTTGATTTTTTCATACGTTAACGTCGTTTCATAAAATAAATCGAGTTCATTTACTGGCTGTGCTAACGTTTTTTCATCTATCGTTAACGTGATCGTAACTCTCGCTCCGCAAATCATAAGCTGTCTTACAATCTCTAACTCTTGCGGGGAGAGTGAATGAAATCCATCTATATAAATTTCCGCACCATTTACATATTCAGACTGCGGAAGCTTTTCCACTAGCAATTGCAGGTAGTCTTCTGAATCTAAATATTTTCCAATTAAAGCACGTTCAAAATCATCGTATAATAGCTGTAAATCATACACTTTATTCGCTAGTAACTTTTGTTCGGCACTGCTACTATGCGCATCCAATTGTTGCCACATTTCATATACGTTAGATGGCGTTACATTGTAACGTTTAAACTCTGCAATCATACTGCCAAGATGTTCAAAGAAACCGTTTTGCTCCGCTGCTTTTTGGAACACCGATAATCCATCTTTACGAGACTCTACAATTTTACGGAGTAACATATGTACACCCGCTTCATCAATATGAAGACGACTCGCTCCGCCAACTTCTTGTAGTACCTTCCACGCTAATCGTGAAAAACTAAAAACTTGTGCCCGAATAGAACCTCTTACATCCTCACTTCCAATTAACGCCTGCTGCGTCTGGAATGTCATCTGTTCTGGCACAAGATATAATATTGTTTTCCCTCTCGGGCGTTGTTTTAACTCTTCTTGCACTTCGCGTAAACAAAGTGTACTTTTTCCACTTCCCGCTCTACCAATCACAAATCGAAGTGACATGTAACCCCACCTTTCACTTACATAACGAACGTTAGTTTGCTACTATAATTGTATTATAGTACACGAAAAAAGACAAACTGAGTTGTTTGTCTTTTCTATACTTCTACTTCATTATATCAACCTTTTGAAAAATTCGTTTGCACCTCTTGAATTGGCCAATATCGCAAATCAACTTTACCGACAACTGTATCAGCTTTTACAAAGCCAAAGTGTCTACTATCCCAGCTCCCGAGCCGGTTATCACCTACTACAAAAATAAACCCGGGTGGCACCAGCTTTTCTTTCGTTAACTCTTCTAATGTAAAGTCGCCTGTTAGTTGCCTTCCATTTATCTCTTTCTTATACTTCTCTAAATACGGCTCATCAATAAATTGACCGTTTATATATAACTTATCCTGCTTATATTCAATATGATCTCCAGGTAAACCGATAACCCGCTTTACATAGTCCTCTTTTTTATTCGCATGAAATACCACAACGTCAAATCTGTTCAAGTCCCCAACTTGATAACTCACCTTATTTACAACTAGCATATTGCCATCCTGCAATGTCGGCATCATTGACTTCCCCTCTACAACATACGTTGAAAAGAAAAACGTTCGAAAAAATACAGCTAATAATACACCAATTAAAATTGTTCGTATCCACTCTATGCCTTCTTTTTTCAAAGTTTTCTTCATCTGCTTCTCCCCTTATCCTTTAATACTGAAGCTTTCCTTTACAAAGAAGACTATTCTTAATGTAGTTCTAACTTTACTTCGATTTTCTTACCGACATACCATAAAATAAAAATACCAATCGCTACAATAACTGATTTCACTGGATTATGAATAAATGACATTAAATCATGACCGATATACGTTAAAATAAAAATCATCACAAGTTTTCCGAATGCTAACGCTAGACCAAACTGTTTTACACTAATTCGGGATAAACCAGCGACAACATTTATTAGCGCTGACGGTGTAAACGGAAAACAAAATATAACAAAAATCGGTGCGAATCCTTTCCTTTCAACCCACCCCATTGCTTTTCGTACTCTCTCATGCTTATTTACAAACGAAAAGAAACGACTGCGACCAAAATGGCGGATGATGAAAAAGACAAGTAATGCACCCATTACTGATCCAAGCCATGAATAAAGAAAACCGAGCCAAAAGCCAAATGCAACAGCATTCGCCAGTACAAATACAATAAGCGGTAATGCTGGAATCAACGCCTCTATCATCGGTAAACCAATACCAAGAAGTGGTCCGAACGCTTTATAACTCTCAACAATATGATCCATATTTTCTGGTGAAAAATACTCTTTGATTGTCTGAAAATCCATTCTACACTTTACCCCTTTACTCTAAATACTATCCCTACTGTATCATTGCTTATATGAAAGAGGAAATGGTAGATACGACATACGGAGATGTATTTATTAAAGTTTCCATATCTTTCATAAGAATTCCTTCATTATTTAGCTATGATAATCTATCAATATTCGACAGGACGTGTCGTTCATTTTGTTATTTAGATTGTTTTTCGGTTTTTATCGGTAAATGAAATTATACTGGTGATTTTCTAAATATATCAATTACAACTCGTTTTTTCTAATATATCGCCTTATCTACAAAGACTGACTGACAAACAAAAAAAGAATGGGGATTCCCCCATCCTTTCACACTTCGCCTTCCTTCACAAAATACACCTTCTCATAAGCGGGTCTTAATGTTGATTCCTCTTTTTTATCGACCTCTTTAAAACAAGGATTCCCTTGTTTTTTCCTACGATCTTCATATTCAGTACGTAATTTCGCTGTACGATTTTGTTGATTTTCAAAACTAGTTTTTGATATTTCTAATTTCACAGCAAAGCCATTTATAAATCTAATAATAAGATTTCCATCTTCTAATTCTTTATTACTTTCAATATAAAAATGAGACAACCAAGCGCACTCTTTTCTAGAGTAAGAATAGGTAGGGAAAAAATAAAGTTGATCTGCTGGACTAATCGCAATCGGTGCTTTATGTGTAATATGAGTTAACTCTTTCGTTCCTTCTTTTCTGCCTAAGAAACTAGAGCCATGCTTGCGGCAACTTCTTTCTATAATATCTAGAGGTTTTTGAAATACGAAAAAAGAATCATTCATTTCAACGACTCGCGTAACAATTTTCTTTTCACTTAGAATAACAGGAAGTAAGGCCATCGTATTTTTCGTTACAACATAATTTTCGACATAGCGTTCCACTTTACTTTCCATACTCCATTATCTCCTTTTTTCCATTTATATTAGCAGCTGCATATATAATTTTAGCATCTATGAAAAGGAAATAGCTTACAAGTTCCGCTTTTTTACAATTTTTTATCATTTATCAAACATTTGTTAAACAATAAAATCACAATATAGAAATTAATTAATTTTAAAGTTATAAAAACAGCATTTATACTACCTATAAATATTTATTATCCATTCCTCATTTCACATCATTACAACAACTAACTTTGCTATAATTAAAATGTAAATCCAATATATGGAGGGCCACTATGGAAGAAAAAGAGATCCAACCATCGATTCAAATGAAAAATAGTAGCGTTATTATCGTGAAAAACTCAGCTAGTATTATATTCGGTTTATTTTTCATTCTGCTATTCTTTGCCAAACCGTTTCGTAAATCAAAATGTCCAGAATGTAAAAAACGTGAGAAGAAAAAATCAGGGCAAGAACAATAAAAGGCCTTCCTTTATGGAATGCCTTTTTACATTTGTAGTATCATTTTATTTATTCTTCTTCCCCCTAAAAAACGACTATATTTTCTTCCAAGGTTCTCTACATCTTTTTTGATTTGTAATATGATCCTTATATAAAACATGAGAAAGAGTATTTGTACTTGTTATCCGCTTTTAATTTTTATTAAAAAATTCAAATTTGCACATCTTTATCCATCACTAACAATTCGTTAATTAGTTAACTTTGTAATATAAGTTTTGTATATAATGTCATTCAAAAACACAATATATATAAGTAGCTATTTATAATTACATTGCTTTTTATCGAATTCTAAAAAGGAGTTGCATACTATGGATAAAGAAAATCCATTAAATCAGCAGGTTAATAGCATTCCCTCAGATGCTCTGAATACCCCTAGTAAGGAACAAGAACAACTGTTAGAAACATCATCTCAAAACGTACAAAATTCCAACAACAACGCTAACAAAAAAGATGTTACTCAAGGTCTATCTGGAAAAGATTTCCCCATTTCAACAGAGAATACAAATTTATAGTTATTTACTATCATACGCAGCAAATGCTCTTGCTGAACTAATTCTTCTACAGAAACTAATACGCATTCCAGATAATTTTTTACCAGTTGTAACATCGAAAAAGAGATTTAGATATAAAAACAGGCTCTAAAAAAACTTTCTCCACAACAAAAAAAGGATGGCATTAGCCATCCTTTTTTCCATCATCAACTATAAAATTATAGTTTGATTACGTTTTTAGCTTGAGGTCCACGGTTACCGTCTTCGATTTCGAAGCTAACTTTTTGACCTTCTTCTAAAGATTTGAAACCGTCAGTTTCGATTGCTGAGAAGTGTACGAATACGTCGTTTTCGCCTGGAACTTCGATGAAACCGAAACCTTTTTCGTTGTTAAACCATTTTACTTGTCCTGTTACTGCCATAATTATTTCCTCCTAAGAAAATACAAATTTTAAATTTTTTAGTCTTCCTGTCTAAAAAAAGAATCCACACATTATCAAATACGAAACATAAACTAGTTCTCACATACTTTTTCTCGTTCGTTTTCAGCACTTGATAACATATGGATTGCTTAATTTAACTATTCAACTGACATCATCATAGCACATTAAAATAAAATGTACAATCTTTTTCGAAAATAGAATTTCTAATTTTTAGTATTTCTTATAAAATATAATTATCTCTATTCTAAATAAGGAGGAGTTTATGACCAATAAAATTCCTAAAAAAACATTAAAAAGAATTGAAGAGGATATTGAAAATAATAATCTTGGAAAAGCAAGAGATAGATTGCATGGCCTCATCTTTACATACCCAAATGAATTACATCTTCGAAAACAACTCGGAGATATTTATTATAAATTACAATATCCAGAAATGGCTGGACGTTACTGGTATCTAGAAGAGCATAAAACAGGTATTATGCATGAATCATGTTTATTATTTGAAAAATCAATGGGAAATAGTCCTCATCATATTGCACGTGCTTTAAAGTTTAAAGGCGATTCTAACCATATAAAAGGTTTGTATAAAGATCAACCTTTATCTTCAGTGCAGAAGAAAGTAGCAGAGGAGTTAATTTATGAGTATAAAGAAACATGGAAAGATAAGCTAGTTCCTTTTGGCTGTCTAGCATTGCTTGCTTCCCTTCTCTTTTCTGCCGTTGTTGGTCTATTCACTATTTGGAATTGGATTTTTTAATCACAGGGGGAATTTTCACATGTCAAACTACGCTAAAGAAGAAAGGCTAACAGGGGGAAACGTCTCAAGCGTATATCGTTCTGAAAATACTGTTCGGCGAGAGTTAAAGCCAGACAGTGAAAAGATTCATAAGCTATTGCAACATTTAGAAAACAAAGGATTTCATTATGCTCCAAAGTTTTTAGGTGTAGATGAAAAGGATAGAGAGATTTTATCCTTTATTGAAGGAGAAGCTGGCAATTATCCTTTAAAAGAATATATGCGATCTAATGATGTATTAAAAGAAATAGCAAAGATGCTCCGCCTTTACCATGATGCTGTAAGTGATTTTCCGTTATTAGCTGATTGGAAACCGATGGATCATACTCCAAATAACATTGAGGTTTTATGTCACAATGATTTTGCCATATATAACATTATTTTTAATAATGAGAAGCCAGTAGGGATTATTGATTTCGATGTTGCTGCTCCTGGTCCAAGACTATGGGATATCGCTTATACACTCTATACTTGTGTGCCTTTAAGTAGAGTGTATTATACTGAATCCGGTGAAGCCGTTCATTATGACTCATCGCAACATGCAGATCGTATTAAAGAGAGAGTGAATTTGTTCGTTCAGTCCTATGATAAAAATATGGATGAAGATTACTTAGGAATGGTGTTGCTTCGATTAGAAGGGTTATGTACATATATGAAACGAAAAGCTCAAGAAGGCGACTTGAATTTCCAAAGAATGATCGATGAAGGACATCTAGAGCATTATGAGAAAGATATGAAGTTTATTCGTGATCATAGGGCTGAGTGGAGTTGATTTAGTAATAAAGAAAAGTTAGTATCGTTTTTTGCCGACAACTCAATCTCTCTTTTCGAATCGTTTAGAAAATAACAAGGGGCACCTTTCAAAAAGGTGCCCCTTCCTTTTATTTCGTAAACTGTGCTTCTTCCGTAGATCCTTTTAGCGCTGTCGTTGATGAAGTTCCCCCTGTAATCACTTGTGCCACTTCATCAAAGTAACCTGTTCCTACTTCGCGTTGATGACGTGTTGCAGAGTAGCCATGTTTTTCAGCTGCGAATTCTGCTTGTTGTAGCTCAGAGTATGCTGCCATGCCGCGCTCTTTATAGCCACGTGCTAGTTCAAACATACCGTAATTTAATGAATGGAATCCAGCAAGTGTTACGAATTGGAACTTGTAACCGTAAGATGCGATTTCCTTTTGGAAGCTTGCAATTGTTTTTTCATCTAGTTTTTGTTTCCAGTTGAATGAAGGTGAGCAGTTATATGCAAGTAGCTTCCCTGGATGCTCCTTATGAATTGCGTCCGCAAATCGTTTTGCATCTTCTAAATTTGGTTCTGACGTTTCACACCAAACGAGGTCTGCGTACGGTGCATACGCTAAACCGCGCGCAATTGCTTGATCAAGACCTGCATTCGTACGGTAAAATCCTTCTGGTGTTCTTTCTCCTGTAATAAATGCTTTATCAACAGGATCAATATCGCTCGTAATTAAATCAGCTGCATCCGCATCTGTTCTTGCAACGATAATTGTCGGCACTCCCATTACATCTGCTGCAAGGCGTGCAGAAATTAAATTGCGTACTGCTGTTTGCGTTGGTAGTAGTACTTTTCCGCCTAAATGGCCACATTTTTTCTCTGAAGATAATTGATCTTCAAAATGCACACCTGATGCACCTGCTTCAATCATACCTTTCATCAGTTCGAATACATTTAATTGCCCACCAAATCCAGCTTCTGCATCTGCTACAATCGGTACGAAATAGTCTGTATCATCGCTTCCTTCCATATGCTGAATTTGATCCGCACGTTGAAGCGTTTGATTAATTCGTTTTACTACAGCAGGTACGCTGTTCGCTGGATATAAACTTTGGTCTGGATACATATGCCCAGAAAGGTTTGCATCAGCTGCTACTTGCCAACCACTTAAGTAAATCGCTTTTAACCCAGCTTTTACTTGTTGCATCGCTTGGTTTCCTGTTAATGCGCCAAGTGCGTTAATATAGTCTTCTGTATGAAGCGATGTCCAAAGCTTCTCAGCACCACGACGCGCTAACGTATGTTCAATATCAATTGACCCGCGCAGGCGAATTACATCTTCTGCCGAATATGGACGTGTGATCCCTTTCCAACGCTCATCTAATTCCCAGCTTTCTTGTAACTTCTCGATTCTTTCGTTTTTCATTTGTTCCATCCCCTTTTCATTTTTTATAAAATTTCATAACCCGGTAATGTTAAAAATGGTACGAATTCATCATTTCGAACGAGATTTGTAAACAACGTTGTCGCCTCTTGGAATCTCCCTTTCTTAAAGGCTTCCTTACCAATCTCTCTTTCTATTTTTGCTAATTCTTCTTCTTTTAATTCTTCCATTAATTCAAGCGTAATATTACGACCATCATTTAGTTTTCCACCTTCATGACGAATCCATTGCCATACTTGTGCTCTTGAAATTTCAGCTGTTGCCGCATCTTCCATTAAGTTATAAATGGGTGCTGCTCCCCGTCCGCTTAACCAAGATGCAATATATTGAATACCTACGCTAATATTCATGCGAAGGCCCTCTTCTGTAATCGTTCCCACCGGTACCTCTAGTAAATCGCTTTCTGTTACACATATTTCTTCACGTTTTCTAAAAATTTGATTTGGTGTTTTCATAATGTGATTAAACACTTCCATTGCAACCGGTACAAGTCCAGGGTGGGCAACCCAAGTCCCGTCATGACCGTCTAAAGCTTCGCGTTCCTTATCAGCACGCACTTTTTCAAAAGCTGCTTCATTTGCTTCTGGATTATTTTTAATCGGAATTTGTGCCGCCATTCCTCCAATTGCTGGTGCATTACGGCGGTGACATGTTTGAATTACTTTCAAAGAATACGAACGCATAAATGGCGCCGTCATCGTGACTTGTGCTCTATCTGGTAGTAAGAATTTATTATGATTACGGAAACTCTTTAAAAAGCTAAAAATATAATCCCATCTTCCGCAGTTTAAGCCAGCAGAATGATCTTTTAGCTCATACAAAATTTCATCCATTTCAAACGAAGCGTGAATCGTTTCCAGTAACACAGTTGCTTTAATCGTTCCATTTGGAATGCCGATATATTTTTGAGCAAATACGAATACATCATTCCATAATCTCGCTTCTAAATAACTTTCCATTTTCGGTAAGTAAAAGTATGGGCCGCTCCCTTTTGCTAAAAGAGCTTTCGCATTATGGAAAAAGTACAAGCCGAAGTCTACTAAGCTACCCGACATATTTTTCCCATCAACTTGCATATGCTTTTCCTCTAAATGCCATCCTCTTGGACGTACAATGAGTACAGCTGTTTTCTCATTTAATCTATATTCTTTCCCTTTATCATTTTCATGTGAAATCGTTCCCTTTACTGCATCTCGTAAATTGATTTGGCCTTCCACTGCATTTTCCCAAGTTGGTGAATTCGAATCTTCAAAATCCGCCATAAAAAGATGCGCTCCTGAATTTAAAGCGTTAATGACCATCTTTCTATCTACCGGTCCAGTAATCTCTACACGGCGATCCTCTAAGTCTTTTGGCAGCTTGGCAATTGTCCAATCCGCTTCACGTATGTGTTTTGTTTCTTCTAGAAACTTCGGAAACTCCCCTGCATCAATTCTCTTTTGTTTTTCTACACGTTTTTGTAAAAGTTCTATGCGGCGCTCATTAAAATTCTCATGTAGTTCCTTCAAAAAACTAAGCACCTCAGGTGTCAATATTTCGCTGTACGCTGGTAACATTTCTCCAACGAGTGTAACCCGTGAAGTTTGCGTCGACATATTAGCATCCCCTTCTTAAACTGTTTTATAACAGATTTGATTTCATGTTTTATATTATATAACAAATCTTCAGAAAAGGAAGTTTTTTTTGAAAATTCATTTCGTTTTTTTTTCAAAACGCCATTCTTTCGCGCTTTATTTCATACAAAAAAGGCCGCTGTTATACAACAACGACCTTTTTGTATTATTTTTGAATTTCACTTTGACTAGTTAAACTTTATTACTGCCCTTGTTCCATATCATGCAATATTGCTCTATGTAAAAACTGTGCGTATTGTTCTCTCGTTACCTTCATAGACGGACCGAATTTACCTTCTCCGATTCCCATTGTAATACCATTTGTTTGTACTGCACTAATTGCATTCGTTGCCCATGAATTTGCTGAAACATCATTAAAGTTATGAGATCCCTTTGCCTGTAGGTCAAAAGCATTCGTAAGAACTTGTGCCATTTCCGCACGCGTTAACGTCGCCTTCGGTCTAAAGTTTCCATTCTCGTCTCCCTGGAAAATTCCGATTTCCGTTAGAGCCAATATCTCCTCGATAAAGCTTGTTGAATTTTCATCGATATCTCCATATGGGTTTTCATATTCATCTTGTTCTTCCATATCAAACACACGGTAAATTAAAGCTGCAACTTGCTCACGTGTTACATTATCCCCAAAACCGAATATTCCATCGCCATATCCCAAAATTATTTCTTGTTCCGCTAATTCATGAATTGCCTCATATGCCCAATGTCCTTTTGGTACATCTTTAAATACAATTGTATTTGCTTTTTGCAACGGTGCACTTTCCGCTTTTACACTATTACTCTCTGCTGAGAATAACACCCCACCGATAATTGTTAATGCTGTAGCTGTTTTTAATAATTTTTTGCTCATCAAATTATCTCCCCAATATGTATATGTTTTTTTAAAAATATACAGAATAAATGGTATAGTGACAATATATTTTCCGACACATTTCGTGACGGTTTTGTGAATCATATTACACATCATGTCTTTTTCATCGGGTTGATTATAAAGCTTGTTTATAACCATAAAAATACATAAATACGAATAATAATTCTTTTTTAAACAAACAAAAAAGCACAAATTTTTCTATTTGTGCTTTCATATTTCACTCTACTTCCAATCCTCTTTCAAATGATAATTAATAATCGCATTATTAATAAACTGAGCATATTGTTCTCTAGGTACAGGGCGATTTAATTCATACATGCCATTCCCAGTTCCTCTCACAACATTATTAGATTGTAACGCACTAATTGCATCTTCTGCCCAGTGACCTTTTGGAATATCTTTAAATGTATGTTTTTGTTTCGTTTCAAAATTAAATGCTCGTTTTAAAATGACAGCCATTTCCGCTCTAGAGATTGGTGCTTTCGGCCTAAAATCCCCTTGGCCATCCCCTGTAAAAACACCACGTTTTGTTAACGCTAAAATTTCCTTTTTAAAAGTGGTTGTACTATCAGAAACATCTTTATATGGATTCGCTACTGGCCCTTCTTCTTTTATCTCAAGTGTTCTGTAAATAGTCCCAGCTACTTGTTCACGTGTTATAAGATCGCCAACACCATACTTCCCGTTTCCATACCCTAATATAATTTTATGATACGCTAAATCCATAATAGCATCATATGCCCAAAATCCGTATGGAACATCTTCAAACACAATCATTTGTGGATACTCTTCCGCTTTTACAGGCGTCACATTCGCCCCTGCAAATATACCTCCTGCCATTGTCGCAATCATCATTACACCCAATATTTTTTTCTTCATTATCCTCTCTCCCTATTTCATTCAAATAAAATGAACTTCATTGTTTCAGGAGTACTATTTTTTTGTGAATGTAAGATAAAATGCAAATCTTCTAGAAGAAATATTTCCACTACCTTTCTGCTTTATACCCCCTTCTTTCTTTTTCAAAAAGGAAGTTGTCACATCTAAGGTGTTATATACTAAAACATTCTACAATCTCTTTATAAACTCCTTTTCACTTTATAACTTCCCTTTATTGGCACCTAAAGGAGATGCCTAATGGAGATTACTATATTCATGGTTTATATTTCAGAGGTAGCATTTTTCGCTGAATTTTGAGGTGGGGGTCTTACTGCCCAGCAAATAACGAGATAAAAAAATCATCCTTTTTTCTTAAAAGAGGATGATTTTTTTATATTTATTAACACTCAAATATGCTACTACTTTTGAAGAGTAAATTGGGCAACTATTTGTTTTAATTTTCCTGCTGCGTTATGCATATGTTCAATTGAAACCGAAATCTCTTGAACAGATTTTTCTTGCTGTTGAATAGACTCTTTTACCCTATCAGTTCGGTCAGATGATCTTTGGGAAATTTGAGCCATGTCTTCTGCAGAAGCCGAGATTTCCTCACTACTCGCTGCAATTTCATCTGTAGACATAGATACCGTTTGAATTTGCTCAGATACTTGCTGTACTTTTTCTGTAATTGTTCCAAATACTTTTTCTGTATGCATTACTACTTGTGTACCTGCCTGTACCTCATTATCTACTTTCCCCATCATATGTACCGTATGGTTCGTTGTTCCCATAACTTGAGTAATAAGATTCTCAATTTGTTTTGCAGAATCACTAGATTGTTCTGCTAATTTCCGCACTTCATCTGCCACAATTGCAAATCCTCTACCACTTTCACCAGCACGTGCAGCCTCAATTGCGGCGTTTAATGCTAATAAGTTAATCTGGGAGGTAATACCTTGCATAACATCAATGATTTTAACAATTTCTTCTGATTGTTCTTTCATAGTCTCTACTTGTTTCACACCGCTATGTACCGAATTTTGGATTGTATCCATCTGTTGAATCATTTGTTTCATTAATTTGTTACCACTCTCTGCATCTAATGCTGATTGAGCAGATAATTCATTTACAGAGGATGATGTATTGACTATACTCTGCATTCCTTGCGTCAACTCTTCCATCGCACCCGCAGTTTGTTCCATTGCTTGCATTTGACTCTCTGCACCATTTGCAACTTCTTCAATATCCATAGTGATTTTCTTCGCTGCACTACTAGATACTTCTGATGCAGATACTACTCCGTCTGCATGTTGGAATAAAAGCTGAATATTATTCTCTACTTCTTGCATATTTGTTCTTAGCCCTGCAATCATCTCGTTAAAATTACTTACTAATACACCTAATTCATCCTTAGCAGTATAATCACCATGTACGGTTAAATCTCCTTCTTTCGCTCTTTCCATCATACGACTAACCGTTTGTAAAGGAGCAACTATGAGCTTGCTAATAATATAACTTACTATACATATAACGATTGTAGTAACTACTACAAGAATGATAAAGGTAATAACGGAACGATCAATCATTTTTTGAGAATCTTTAAATACTTGGTCAGCTAAATTTGAAACATACGATTCTAGATCCACTGCATAACCAGCTAACTCTATTCCCTTCGGTTTTAATTCCTTCTGAAATTCATTTACCATTTGTGGCTCGTTTGTTGCCTTCGCCTTTTCAAATAATTTTTTATATGTATCTTTATAACTTGGTAAAGATTTCTTCATCTTCTGAAATAGTTCATCCTCTTGCTTACTTAAATTAAAACCATCATCATATTCTTTTAATAAAGAATCATATTTTTTAAGATCCTTTTCAATATTATCAATTATCCCCTCTTTATTTGCCACTTCATTTTGTGATGCCGTAATTAATTCTAGTAAGTTATATTCTAATGAATTTTGTGTACGAAGCATTCCTTCTAATAAAATTGCAGAATATTGATAATCATCTACTACAACCTCTGTATCGTGCTTAATCTTATTAATAGAATTAATTGCTACACTGCTCATAATTACCATACCTAAAACTGCTAATGAAATAAGCGCTAATAATTTATATTTCACTTTTAAATTTTGTAAAAAATACATTTTTCCACCTTTATTCCTTTATATATAGATTTTTAGAATTTTATAGCTTATTATTTACAAAATCGCAATAAAAAGCAATGATAAATATTCCCAATATCAAACTTCTATCCCTATAAAAAAAGAAGTAGCTATCATGCTACTCCTTTTTGCTTTGTTTCTCATATTGTTCAAACGTATGAATTCTTTCAAAAATTGGTGGGTGCGTGTATAAGAAAAATTTTACTAACGCAGGCGGATTTACTTGGCTTAAACTTGTTTTTGATAAATATTGAAAAGTTTTCACACCAGATTTCCCGTCCTTCGTCATATTTAAAGCATATTGATCTGCAGCTCTTTCTTCTATACGTGAAACGTAGTTTGTTGCTGGTTGTGCTGCAAAAGAGAGTATAGAGGAAATTAAGAAAAATAAAGGTAAAATGGAGAAACATGCTACTTTTGAAATTTGCAATGTATCTCCCCATTTGCGAATACACATATTTATAATACGACTAATTAAAAACATACCTATAAACGATAGCAATACATAACTTGCAACGCCAAAATATATATGTTTCATAACATAATGCCCCATTTCATGAGCCATTATAAATAAAATCTCTTTATCTTTTAACTGCTTAAGCGTTGTATCCCACATTACAATACGGGCGTTAGGACCAATTCCTGTTACGTAAGCATTTAATGCATTCGTTTTTTCTGACATGTTTACTTCATATACGTGTTTAGCAGGAATGTCCGCTTTGTCTGCTATCGCTAAAATTTTCGTTTCTAATTCTTTATTTTTCAGCGTCGAGAAGTCGTTATAAAGCGGATCAATAACGACAGGCTGTATGAATGTTAAAAAGATTGTAAATGGAACAGAGAGCGCCCATCCTGCGAGCCACCATCTCTTCGGAAATTTACGGATAAGCCATAATAGAACGGTAACTACGATTAACATAGTCGCATAACTTTCCCAAAAACCGATAACATGATCTTTTATCCAACTTTGTGTACTTTGTGTTGAAATGCCGTAATCAACGGACACTTTCCGGCCAATCCATTGCATCGGTAAGGCAAGCACTGTTGTCAGTAATGATAAATAAAAGAAATAAATCGCAACTTGCAAAACACTTATTTTAGTCGTTTCCTTCGACCATTTCTCAAACTTTCTTGAAATACCTAGCACAAGTACAAATAATAAAATAATCCATTCAAGAGGCGTCGCTAAAAAGTATAGTAAATTTTTCACGCGCGAATAATCTTGGCTTAGTGTAAGCTCTCTCGTACTCATAAACGTTTCTGGATCTGCACTCGTTCCCTTATACATGTCCGGAATAAGTTCATGATTCCATCCAAATAAATACCAATATATAAGTAACGCAAATCCAACGTACAAAAAAAGCGACCAACCGATAACCTTCTTCACGCTATTCCCTCCTCTATGCTGCCTGTCTATTATTATTGTAAGTTCGTACGCGCTAAATTAGAACAAGCTTATTATGTGAATTGCTCTGGATCTTTTTATTTACATAAAAAAACTCTTCTACATAAGAAGAGTTTTACCTATCTTTAAACACTTTCTTCGGTTCACAATCCGTACACTTACAAACCAACACGTACCCTACTTCCTTTTTAGATAAAATAAAAAGCCTCTTTAAGGAAGTACATCTATTAATAAACTAAAATCTTGTAAAGAGAAAGAACTATATTTCATAATACCCTGTACGGCTAAAAGTAAAACAAGACCGATCACACACATATAGTTAACGCTTTCTTCATTCTTTTTTTCAGTAACGACTCCACCACTTATACATAAAATCCCTAGCAAATGGAGCGCTAAATACATGAAAAAATAAGCTTCCTCCCAGCGCAAAATAACATTCACTGTCGTTATTAACACTAGACTAAGTAAAATCAAATAAAAAAACTTATTTGATGATATCGTTTCATTCATATAATTTTATACATCCCTTTCAAATTTCGAATTAATGATGTTTCAAAGCTATAAAGTAAATGATTGTTTTTATACCATAAAACAAAAGGAAAGCCACCATTACTTTCTCGAATACTTTATGAATCCACATATACTTCTCTTCATTCTTTTTGAAGATGCGCTTCATCATTTCTTCTACAATTAGACCAAATATTAGTAAAACCCCGAACACAATAAGAAGAGAAATAATATTTTCTTTTAAATGAGTACTAGAAAATAAGTAATACTCTGGAAACACAATCGTATCTACTACAGGTTGAAGCCAATGACAAACGCTTTTATCACACATATCTGTAATAGACGTAGAATCTATAATGTCTTTTAATATTTTTTCAACCGTCTTCTTCATCTTATTTACTCCCGACTACATCTGAAAAGCTCTTTTCCTGCTCTGCATATATAACCGGCACTTCTTTACTCCAATATTTGCGATTAACAAATAAAAAGATAAGTACTAAGTTTAATCCTGTTATAAAAATAATAAGTCCAGGAAAGAATGTCGTATAATTTGAGAAATCGGCAAAACTAATAATTTTTTCTCTACTTATTAGAAAAGACGCACCTATTACAAATGCATTGTTTAACATATGTATTGCAATTGGCATGAGTAAACTTTTCGTACGAATATATACGATTGACAATACGATGCTGAATATGGCTGCACCGAGGAAATCAACATGTAACAACGCAAACAATATTGCTACAACGATGGTCGCTATGCTCGTTCCCCATTTTGTTGCAAAACGTTGAAGTAAAAATCCGCGAAAAACAAATTCCCCGATAATTGGTGCGATGAATACGACCCTAATGACTTGAGATACATATCCCCCAGTACTATCTACAATTGGTTCATGCAGGGCGTTCATAATAAAGTCCGGTGTAATCCATGCAAAACTATACATATACAAAATAAGATACCCGTAACTAAACATGCATAACATAACCGTAATGTATAAAACTTGTACCAAGTTAAATGTTTCATTTTTATTAACAAATAATGAAAATGAAATGTGATGCTTTCTATACTCATAAGAAATCCATACCATCGGAAGGATATAGAATATAAGGATATTTATAAAAGAAGAATTTTGTATATGAAATATACTTGTTAGCAAATCGCCACTACTTCTCGCTATTAAAATTAATAGTGCAAATACAATTAAAAAATATCTAGTTCGCATCACTTGAAACGGGTTCACACTCATCTCCTCCCCTATGTTACTTTTATCATATCATTTGATTCTTAATTTTTTGCGAAAGAAAACCTTAAAATTTCCTTAAAAATTCCATAAGTTACAAAATGATGATATGATATTCGAGAAAATTAGGAGGGATGTTTATGTACCAAGCAAATATTTTACTCGTTGATGATGAAACAGCAATTTTACAATTACTAACTACCATTCTTGAAAAAGAAGGCTTTTCTCATATTACAACTGCAACATCAGCTGAAATGGCTTTATCTCTAACTAAGCAAAACAATTACGATTTAATTATTTTAGATGTAATGCTTCCTGGACAATCTGGTTTTGATATTTGTCCAATCATTCGCCAACAAACAGATTGTCCAATTTTCTTCCTATCAGCAAAAGCATCTGATTTAGATAAAATATCCGGATTTTCATACGGTGCAGATGATTATATTACGAAACCATTTAATCCATTAGAAGTAGTAGCACGTATGAAAGCACAGCTTCGGAGACATATGAAACAAACCGTACCACACGAACAAAAACCACACTCAATTTCATTTGGAAGATTTGAAATTGATCAGCACTCTGCAGAACTAACAGTAGATGGGCACATTGTCGAATGTTCTGCTCAACTCTTTCAACTACTACTCTTCTTTTGCGAGAATCCGAACTACGTATTTTCGAAAGAGGAAATATATGAAAAAGTTTGGGGAGCACCTGCCTATAATGGCGATGACAACACTGTTATGGTCCACATTCGAAAACTACGTGAAAAAATTGAACATGATCCAAGTAAACCAGAATATATAAAAACCGTTCGCGGGCTTGGTTATAAGTTCGTTACAAAGTAGGGTGACGATATGAATTTTAATAAACGACTTATTATTCAATTTATCATGCAACACGTTTTTGTTTTAGTTACATTACTTATCGCTGTAGTTGCTGCTTTTACTTATTTAATTTTTCTTCTTACTAGTACTTTATACGAACCTAACATTCCAGATTCTGATAGTTTTACAATTTCAAGATACATCTCTTCAGAAGATGGGCATATTTCGTTACAATCTGAAGTGCAAGATTTAATAAAGGAGAAAAATGATTGGCTCCAAGTTGTAGATGAAAACGGAAAAATCCTCTACCACTTTAATACACCAAATGATATTCCGGATGCTTATACGAAGACATCTTTAGTCGCATATATACAACATCATATCGAAAGCAATTATAAATTTACATATTGGGAAATTGAATTAGAAGAAAAGAAAGCACTTGTTATTTATGGTGGTATGTTAAAAAGCAATGCGTTACTGACAGCAATTCAAAAGGAGCATTCCTCTTTAACGATGGATTCGTTCGCATTAACAGACCAAGAAAAACAGTTACTATCTAAAGAAAAAGCAACACTTCAAATATTTAATCAAAATGGCGAAGAGGTTTTTTCCTATCCAACTGGAAAGAAAAAAACATTTTCAGCAATACAAATTGCCCTTAATGAAAAAGAACCGTGGAATCATAAAGAAAACACGTCTAGCTTTTACGATGCAAATAGTGGCAACCTTCTCGTTGTAACTGCAAAAAATGAGCACTACTATCCAGATGACGAAATTGAAGATGTATTTACTAAGAAGTTTCTCATCGGATGCGGATTAATCCTTCTTATCGTATTTGTTTATTTAGTCATTCTTTCTATTTGGTACGGTAATAAATTCGGAAAACCGTTATTACATGCGATGCGCTGGCTAAAAAATATCGCTGGTGGAAAGTATGAAGAACCTATTAGTAAAAAAGGAAAACCTGTCAGGTTCCGGCGATCTGGTAAAGAAAAATGGTCATTCCGTTTGTTTAGAGATGTAACAAGTTCACTAGAACACCTTTCTATTACACTCAAAAAAAATGATGCGATGAGGCAAGTACTCCAGCAAACACGAGAAGAATGGATTACCGGTCTAACGCATGATTTAAAAACACCACTTAGCTCTATATATGGCTACGCATTATTACTCGAATCGAATCAATATAACTGGACTGATCGTGATATTCAGCAATTTGGTAGTGTTATGAAAGAGAAATCTCAATATATGACGACATTAATTGATGATTTAAGCTTAACGTATCAATTAAAAAATAACAGCCTTCCTGCCCAACACGTAAACGTTGAAATCAATCAGTTCGTTCAAAAAGTATTATTGCAATTTATTAACAATCCAACACTCCAAAATCAAAATATTGAATTCGTACCGAGCTCAAATAAAATTCAATATTTCATTGAAGAAAAATGGTTCCAGCGTATTATCGAAAACTTACTCGTAAACGCGGTAAAACATAATAACGAAACAACTACTGTCATCGTAAAACTATCACAAAACGCTAATTCCTTTACACTCTCCATTTCAGATGATGGAAAAGGAATGGATGAAAAAACGAAAGAACTTCTATTTGAACGATATTACCGCGGAACAAACACAGAAGAAAGCAACATTGGAACTGGACTTGGCCTAGCCATTACAAAACAGCTCGTTCATGCTCATAACGGGACAATTTCCGTTGATAGTGCACTCGGAAAAGGAACGACGATTATTCTTGTGTTTCCGTTTCGTTCGTAGGAAAGACGCTATGTGGCGTCTTTTTTTCTTTTCTGGGAGAGTTTTGCGGTAATTGAAATTATGCAGATCGTTTTTTTTGAGGTGTTTTAGCGGTATATGAAATTATATCGGCGATTTTTTGAATATATCGGCGCAACTCAAATTATATCAGCGATTTCCGAAATATATCGGCGCAATTCAAAATATATCAGCGATTTTCTAGATATATCGACTTACCGACAAAAATCGACAATACTAACCTACTTCCTCTACTACTATACAAAGTAAAAATAACCCTTCATAACTCACTATGAAAGGTCACTCCATATTTCAGCTATTTCCCTACTAACACAAACACATTCTCATCAGGTGCTTCCATTACTGCAACATGTCCTGATTCTGTTGGAAATGGTTCGCGAATCCACTTTACATCTTTATTATCTTTTAAACTCTCATACGTTTGTTGTACATCTTCTACTAATACTTCGACTTCCGTAAAATTAATATCCGGATGATTGCTTATTACTAACTCCGAACTTTTCTCATCTGGAAATTTCAATCCTATTAACGTCCAAATAGCTCCTTCTTCTAGTTCTCTTTCTATCATCCAGTTTTGCTTCATTCCCATTTCTTTATAGAAAGAAACTGATCTTTCTATATCTTTCGTATGTATAGATACACATTCTAGTTTTTTGAACATTTTCCCATTTCTCCTTTTATGAAAAAGCGAACCATCTCCCAATGATTCGCTCTTACCTTATTATTTTTTCTTCACCGGTATCCAAAGCTCTACTTGTGCAAACTCACTCTTATCTTCGTGGCAACGCTCATCGTACAGTTCAAACTCTGTAACTCCGCAATGTTCATACCCTGAATGTGGGAACCATTCTGAGAATACTGCATTCCAAGTTTGGTGAATAGACGATACCATTTCTTTATGAGGAACTTTCGGCGTTGTAAATACTGCATATGTTGCTGCAGGGAAAGTACGCTTTGCAATTTCATTTGGTACATTTTCAAAGTCTGTAACTTCCATTCCAATAATATAAGTGAAGTCCCCTGTTTCTAAATTAAAATCAGTACATAATCCAAGCTCTACCCATTGGCTCGTATCTTTACGATTCGGAATCGTTGTTCCAAGATCTTTTTGTAAATATTCTTGCCAAAATGCTGGGATGTCTTGATGGTTTTTCCCTTCTTTACTTGTCGTCTTCAGTTCATAACCTGCCATTAAAAATTCTGGTTTATTTACAATACGATATTCCATTTGTATGCCTCCTAAATACGGATTTAATTTTCTTTGCTTTACATTCACGCTGTAATACATCGGTGTTTCAATTTCTTGTTTTCGATATTCACTCGGGGTCATTTGAAATAATTTCTTAAAGGCTCTCGTGAACGTTTCGTGAGATTGAAAGCCATGCTCAAATGCGATATCAATAACTTTTTCATCCGTATGAGAAAGTTGATAAGCTGCCCGGGCTAACCTCCGCTTTCGAACATACTCCATTACTGTATCACCTACTAATGCCTGAAATACACGATGAAAATGCGACTCAGAAAAACCTGCAATACGTGCTAAATTACGCAGCGTCTGTTTTTCCATTACATCTTCCTCAATATAATCAATTGACCTTTGAATTTGTGTTTCATAGCTTTCCATCTCTGTTCACCCGCCTTATATGTATTATGATAAAAGAGAATCCTATCCAATTCTTGACGTTTTTTACTATAATTCCATAAAAAATTGTAACTTTTTTATATGTATTTCGTTGTTATGTATGAAGGGAGGGAAATGTAGTGAAACGCAAACAATCATTAGAAGACATTTACTCCGAGCATATGCAAGATTTATTTCGCTATCTTCTCTCCCTAACCGGAGATTCCCACTATGCGGAAGATCTCATGCAAGAAACCTTTTACCGAATGCTCGTCCATATTGATTATTATAAAGGAGAAGAAATTAGGCCGTGGTTATTTACAATAGCCTACAACGCCTTTATCGATTGGTATCGAAAAGAAAAAAAGTATAACACAACTACAGTGGAAGAATTCCATTTACCAAACGTGCCAAGTACAGAACATGAATATTTCGTAAAACATGAGATTGCTAGTTGGTTAGACAGTTTATCTTCTCTTCCGCTCGAAAGACGAAATGCCCTGCTACTACGAGATTACTATGGATTCTCCTATAAGGAAATAGCAGAAATGACTGGTTTCTCATTAGCGAAAGTGAAAATTGAATTACACAGGGGACGAAAAGAAATAAAAAGCATAAAGGAGTGATACAGATGGGCTGTGCAGAATTTAAAAAACTATGGAAGAAGTATGAAAATGGAACGCTCACGCATGATGAACAAGAACTGTTAGAAAGTCATATTGAGTCATGTGAAGAGTGTGAAGCTTACTTAGATGAGCTGTTAACAAAAACAGAACCAATTAAGAAAAAGTTACCTCCAAAAGATATTAAAATTCCTTTTTGGAGAATTAAGTGGAAACATCGTTTACAAACGTTTGGTTTTATATTATCAATTTGCATCGTTATCTATGTAATCGGCGGGGTATTATCAGCCTTTTATTTTCAATCTAATAATGATAAAAGGCTAAAAGAAATTAGAGAGGTTCCTTCGCTTGCACTTGAAGCAACTATCCCAAATAGCCGCGTTATGGGAGGCGGAACAAGTGTAGAAGCTTTTTTCCGTACGAATAGCCAATTTGATTTAGTAAGAACCATCGGTAAAAAAGAAATGCCCCTCGGTACAATAGAAACAAAAAGCTTCTTATCATCTGTAGATATCACGAAGCAAACTTGGATGAATCCGTTCTATCAACCAAAACTCTTCTTTGTTCATCCAAAAACAGAGCTGGGTGATTATTTAAAGGATTCATCAAAAAAAGTATGGGATACACTTGCAAAAGTACATGATGGAACCGTTGCAGAAGTAGCAATTTCTTTTGATAAAGCTTACACTTTAAAAGAATTAGAACCGCTTTTATATAGCATATTCGAGGCACAAGAACTCCCTCCAACTCCTGTATGGTACGCTTTAGATACAGGACAAGAAAGAAAAAATGTAGATGACTATATCCTACATGGCGGAGAAGCTATAGGGTTTCCAGAACATGTAAGATTCCTCGATAATGAAACTGACGGGCAGAAAACGCAAGAAGACAAAGTAACCGAAATGATGCGCGTCCTTTCTATCCATAAAAAAACGGTAAGCAAAATAGCAGCGCTTTCTGAGAAAGAACTAAACTTAGATAAACGTTATCAATATGTAAAGGATAACGGTGTAAAAGTATACGGAATTGTTATTACTGGCCCATCGAAAGAGTTATTAAAATTACAAAACTCCCCGCACGTACGTTATGCGACTCTTGGAGATATTGAGATTTGGAATTGGTTTGATCATTAATAAAAAAGAAGTAGCGCTCTAAAAACGATGCGCTACTTCTTTTTTAATTCGAAATCACTTTCACATACATCCCTCTCACCGCTTTTTCATAAGCAATATCACTCATCTGTCTTATGTTTTCTGACACAACAGACGACTGAACGATTTTCCCTTCACGAAGTAACGGCGGATCAATAAGACGCACTTTATTTTTCTGATGTAAATCATAATCGTTTCTATCTTCTTTTACCTTTACATTTCGATGAACTTTGCTTAATAAAGCTTCTACTTCGGGGTCATTACATTGCTGCAATTTCGAAATAAGCTCCTCATCTTCAAGAAGAAAATCATCTGCATGAATAATCCTTTTATGAAGAGCTACCTTTAACGTTTTCGCTAACATATCATTTCCGTAAATATTCATTGGTTCCATAAAGAAATCGATTACTTCCTTGTAATACGTTTCTGTAAACCATTCCGCTATTTCGATATTTTGCAGAACCATTTTCCCCTTTACTTCGATGACATCCTCTAAAAAACTGTGAACTTCTTCTAAAGAAATATACCCATATGTATACATATCTCGTAATGTATAATCCACTCTGTCTGCGCATAATTCTGGTGCTGACCTTTCGAGTAACGTCCATTTCGAATCATCTAACAAAATATCTTCATAGTTATAACCATACTTCGCAAGAATCGCTGGAATTTCTGAGTTTTTCACAACAGAACTAAATATCTCTTCATGATAACTTTCATCTTCATTATGAAAAACGTAATCAATCACATGGGAAAAAGCAGTATGTGATACGTCATGTAGTAAACCAGCAATCTGTTCTTCTACTGAACCACCTAGTTTTTTCACTAATAACATAACACCAACTGAATGATCAAAGCGCGTTACATTCCATTTCTCGTTCATTAAGTAACTTGCGCCTGCTTGATGAATTCCCTTTAGTCTTTGCATAGATTTACTTGAAATTAATTCTTCTACTACTTGATCCACTTCAAATTCTCCGTATAGTACATCTGATATGATCACTTACAATCCCCCTTTATTTTGATCGAGTCTTATAATCTTATCTCTTTTATGAAATTAGCACCAACATAAATATTTATTGTTATTTGTTTTTATTAAAAAAAATAGAGAGCCATCAGCTCTCTATTTCATAACCCCTATTCAAATGTAACTTCTACCTGCACAATCTCCGACCTACTTCCAAGTCTAAGCGGTGGTCCCCAAAATCCAAATCCAGAAGAAACAATTGCGTGGAACGCGCCTTTTTGTGCGTATCCCCAGTCTAGCTCGTACATTCTTCTCGTTACAATATGATTGGGCGCCATTTGTCCGCGGTGTGTATGACCGGATAATAATAAATCTACACCTGCCGCTGCTGCTTGTTTCAACTCAAATGGCTGGTGATCCATTGCGATAACAGGCATCGATTTATCTACCGTACTCATTAATTGTTCAAAGCTTTGACGATCTCGCTCTGTTTTATCTCTTCTTCCAACGAGATAAAAGTCATCTTCAATTGTAATTACTTCATCTAAAAGAATACGAATATCAATCTTATCCATCTCTTGTAAAAACTCTGGAACCGCTCTACCGTAGTATTCATGGTTCCCTAAAACACCATATACGCCTAATGGTGCTTTCATTTGTTTCATGATTGGTCCCATATTCTTTTGAATGAACACACCTGGATGATCATCGATAATATCACCTGGCAGTAAAATAATATCAGGTTCCATCTCATTTACATGACGAACAAGTCTTTTTAAATGCGAAACGCCAGACAGTTTACCGAAATGCATATCAGAAGCCATCGCAATGCGTAAACTTTTACGCCCCTCTACCTTTTTCGGTATGTGCACCTCGTACTTTCTTACTACCGGACTATACGCATTAAATACTCCATACGCAAAGATAAAGATAAATGCAGCTATCACAGCCGCCCCTGTCCAAATAATTGCCGCTTCTTTCTCTACTGAAAACTGTAAAAGAAAGACCATAATATTAGCTAATGGCAACAACATAAGCGCATATTGTATAACTGCAAACCAAATCGAACCTATCGTTCGCAGAAATGGCAAAAACTTAAACACTTGCACGAGAATGTACGCATATGAAATAAATGCAACTATAAAAGCATAATATCCCCAAGATTCCCAGCCAAATACCGCATGAAGCCAAACCCATCCGTTCCAGCCGATGTAAAACATAAGTAGTGTGTATATAATTAATATGGTAAATATATTGAGATAACGAAGATTCTTCACAGCCAGCCTCCTTATTGATTTCTTCTATTATAACTTGTTATGCACTTATAACGTAAATATTAAGCGCTTCAATCTTCAGAATAAGAACATTGATAAACATATTGTCTTAAAATTTTTAAGAACGGCTGTAATGGACATTTTTGAGTCTTAAGTGTTGGATGAAATTCTATTATCTTTATCCTTCAAAACTCATCTATGCAATTATGCATAACCATCCATTCCGTTTTATTTTCATGTTACGATATAAATGTAATACGACATATATCGACAAAGATAAAAGGAAGTGATTGTATGAAACGTTCTAAAACATACTTAAAATGTTTAGCATTATCCGCTGTTTTTGCTAGTAGCGCTGTAACTCTTTCAACACCTGCTGCTTATGCTCAAACAACATCGCAAGTTGTAACAGATATCGGACAAAACGCAAAAACACATACGAGCTATAATACATTTAATAATGATCAAGCTGATAATATGA
This sequence comes from Bacillus sp. JAS24-2, assembly GCF_008274905.1. Lineage (NCBI taxonomy): Bacteria > Bacillati > Bacillota > Bacilli > Caryophanales > Bacillaceae > Bacillus > Bacillus sp. JAS24-2. The sequence goes on along the minus strand of NZ_CP031068.1, from coordinate 1,066,607 downwards.
CAATGTCTTTAAAGGTAACTTTTATCGATGACCCAAGCGCTGATAAACAGATTGCCGTTATTAATACAACTGGTAGTTTTCTAAAAGCAAATCCTACTATAAGTGATGCACCTATTGATAACTACCCAATCCCTGGCGCTAGTGCAACATTACGTTATCCTTCACAATATGATGTTGCATTTAACCTTCAAGATAACAGCGCTCGTTTCTTTAACGTAGCACCTACAAATGCTGTAGAAGAAACGACTGTAACATCTAGCGTATCTTATCAACTTGGTGGCTCTGTTAAAGCTTCTGTAACGCCTAATGGCCCTGGCGGTGAAGCTGGTGCAACTGGTCAAGTCACTTGGTCTGACTCTGTAAGCTATAAACAAACTAGTTATAAAACAAATTTAATTGACCAAACAAACAAAAACGTAAAGTGGAACGTATTCTTTAACGGATATAACAATCAAAACTGGGGTATTTACACACGTGACTCCTATCATTCTTTATATGGAAACCAACTTTTCATGTACTCTCGCACATACCTATATGAATCTGATGCAAAAGGTAATTTAATACCGATGGATCAACTTCCAGCGCTAACAAATAGCGGTTTCTCTCCTGGTATGATCGCTGTTGTTATCTCTGAAAAAAATACAGATCAATCTAACTTACAAGTCGCTTATACAAAACACGCCGACGATTACCAACTTCGTCCAGGCTACACATTCGGAACTGCAAACTGGGTTGGAAACAACGTAAAAGACGTTGATCAAAAAACATTTAATAAATTGTTCACACTAGATTGGAAGAATAAGAAATTAGTAGAGAAAAAATAAAGAAAACCGAACCTCCATTTAGATGGTGGTTCGGTTTTTATTTAAATTACAAAATCCTCCGGAATAAACACTTTCACTTCTTTCGGCTGTACGTATACGAAATCACCCGCTTGAATGTTCAGCTGCTTGAACTGTTCTTTCGTAATTTCTGCTTCTAAATATTCATCTGTTCCGTCTCGTTTTAATTCTACATATACGACAGGTCCGACTGCGTGAGAATAAGATACTTTTGCCGGGATTGCATCTATGCTTTGTTTCGTACGAGAGATTGATAAGTCATGCGGCCTTACGTAGGCTATTCCGTCTACGTTGGAAACGTGCTTATGCTCTGGTGCTTCTAGTTCGACCGATCCTACATTTAGCTTTCCTTTATGAACGCGGCCGTGAAATAAATTTACATTTCCTAAAAAATCGTAAACGAACGGGCTTGCTGGGTTTTCATATACTTCTTCCGGTGTTCCCATTTGTTCAATGCGACCTTCATTCATTACAACGATACGGTCTGCAACGTCTAACGCTTCTTCTTGGTCATGCGTTACGAATACGCTCGTAATTTGAAATTCGTCATGTAATTTTCGGAGCCATCTTCGTAATTCTTTTCTCACCTTTGCATCGAGTGCACCGAACGGTTCATCAAGTAATAAAATTTTCGGTTCGACTGCAAGTGCCCGGGCTAGTGCAATACGTTGACGTTGTCCACCAGATAATTGCGCTGGATAACGTTTAGCAAAGCCATCCATTTTTACGAGCTTTAATAATTCTGTTACCTTTTCTTCTATCGCTTCTGCTGACGGTCTTAAGCTTTTCTTTCTTACTTTTAAACCGAAAGCGACATTCTCAAATACATTCATATGTTTAAAGAGCGCATAGTGCTGAAAGACGAAACCGACTTGCCTGTTTTTCACGTGAATGTCTGTTAAATCTTCTCCATCAAATGAAATAGAACCTCCATCCGCTTCTTCTAATCCTGCAATAATGCGTAATAACGTCGTTTTCCCAGAACCTGACGGGCCTAATAAGGCAACAAGTTCACCTTTTGGAATATCCAAATGAATGTCTGTTAGTGCTTGAAATGTACCATATTGCTTTGATACACCTTGAATTTGAATACTCACCGTAATCCCCCTTATTGTCGTTTTTCCATTCGCCATTCAATCCAGTTTTTTATAACGAGTGTAAACACTGCAATTAATGACATTAACGTCGCTACTGCAAATGCTGCTGAAAATTGATATTCATTGTACAAAATTTCAATATGGAGCGGCATCGTGTTCGTAATGCCACGCACGTGACCTGATACGACAGAAACGGCTCCAAACTCACCGATAGCACGGGCATTACATAGAATCATGCCGTATAAAAGACCCCATTTTATATTTGGAAGCGTAACGCGCCAAAACATTTTCCAGCCACTTGCGCCAAGTGATAAAGCTGCCTCTTCTTCACTTTTCCCTTGCGCCTGCATAACCGGAATTAATTCACGTGCAACGAACGGGAAGGTTACAAAGATTGTTGCGATAATAATGCCTGGTACAGAGAAAATGAGTTTCACTCCATGTTCAAGTAACCATTCGCCAAGAGCACCCCTCGGTGTGAAAAGTAAGACGAATACTAATCCTGCGATAACTGGTGACACAGCAAACGGCAGTTCAATAAGAGAGAGTAATACTTGTTTTCCTTTAAACTGAAACTTTGTAATAAGCCACGCGGCCGCTACCCCAAATATCGTATTAAGCGGCACAACGATTAACGCAACGAGAAGCGTTAATCTAATTGCTGAAAATGCTTCTTGATCTGTAATAGCGGCAATGTATACATCCATCCCTCTTTCAAAGGCTTTTAGAAAAATAGTTATGAGTGGCAGTAATAGAAAGAGAGATAAAAATAAAACTGTAATCGTAATTAATACGCCTGGTACAAGCTTAGATTCTTTTTTAGCTGATACGCTTTTTACTATTTTCTTTTCTAATAATGTTGGTTCCATTTTCTCTCCTCCTATTCACTTTTTAGTTCATGCCTTCTACTCCAGCTTTGAATCATATTAATAAGAAGAAGGAAAAGGAGGGAAATAATAAGCATCACGGTCGCTACAGCTGTTGCCCCCGCGTAATCATATTGTTCTAGTTTCGTCATAATCATCAGTGGTGCAATTTCTGTTTTCATCGGCATATTACCTGCGATGAAAACGACAGATCCGTATTCTCCTAATGCTCTTGCAAATGCGAGTGAAAAACCGGCAAGAAGAGCGGGAAAGATTTCTGGTAAAATGATTTTCACAAATATTTGTAAGCGGGATGCACCTAAACTCGAAGCTGCCTCTTCTACTTCTTTATCAATATTTTGCAGCACTGGTTGCACCATTCGAACGACAAATGGTAAACCGATAAAAGTAAGCGCAACGATAATTCCGAGTGGTGTAAAAGCTACTTTTATATGAAACAGACTAAATATTTTCCCAATCCATCCATTTTCCGCATAAAGCGTTGTAAGTGTAATACCAGCTACAGCTGTCGGAAGTGCAAACGGTAAATCAATGAGTCCATCTAATAGTCTTTTTCCTGGAAATTTGTAGCGTACGAGCACCCATGCTATTAATAAACCGAAAATGGCATTTACAATAGCAGCTGCAAATGAAGTTGTAAAACTAACTTGATAGGAATGCAACACACGCTCGTTCGTTATAACCCCAGCGAACTTCTTCCAACCTAACTGTGAAGTTTGAATAAATACGATAGAAAGTGGTATAAGTACGAATAAACTCATGTACAACATTGTAAATCCAAGCGATAATCCAAACCCTGGTAAAACACGTTTCTTCCTCATCCTCTTTCACCTCATCCCCCTTTAGCAGTACGCATTATTTTTGATAAATTTTATCGAATACGCCGCCGTCATTAAAGTGTTTCTCCTGCGCTTTTTTCCAGCCACCAAATAGTTCATCTACTGTAAATAATTGAACTTTCGGAAATTGAGATGTATATTTTTCTGCTACTTTTTCATTACGTGGACGATAAAAGTTTTTTGCCGCAATTTCCTGTCCTTTTTCTGAGTACAAATATTCAAGATACCCTTCTGCTACTTTTTTCGTTCCTTTTTTATCAACGACTTTATCTACAACCGCTACTGGTGGTTCTGCAAGTACACTAATAGAAGGGGTTACAATTTCAAATTTATCTTTTCCAAGCTCTTTTTGGGATAATAACGCTTCATTTTCCCATGCGATTAATACGTCACCAATTCCTTTTTCAACAAATGTTGTCGTTGCTCCGCGCGCTCCTGAATCTAATACTTCTACGTTTTTATAAATTTGGCTAACAAACTCTTTCGCCTTATCTTCACTATTATTATATTTTTTCAGTGCGTATCCCCACGCCGCTAAATAGTTCCAACGTGCCCCGCCTGATGTTTTTGGGTTTGGTGTAATGACAGACACACCTTTTTTCGTTAAATCATCCCAGTCTTTAATACCTTTCGGGTTTCCTTTTCGAACAAGAAATACAATTGTTGACGTGTATGGAGTGGAATTATTCGCAAGTCGCTTCTGCCAATCTTCTGCTAATTGTTTTTTCTTACTAATCGCATCAATATCATAAGCAAGTGCTAGTGTAACAACGTCTGCTTCTAAGCCATCAATAACAGAGCGCGCTTGACTTCCAGATCCCCCGTGTGATTGTTTTACATTTACTGTTTGCCCGTGCTTCTCTTTCCAATACTTCGCAAAATCTTTATTGAAATCTTGATATAACTCCCTCGTTGGATCATAAGAAACATTTAAAAGCTCAACTGTTTTTTTATCTCCACTTCCTTCAGAATTACTAGTGGATGTTGCCGAACCACACCCTGATAAAAGTACAACTGCTGATAATAAAACACCTGTACTTTTCATAAACGCTGTCTTACCCCACTTTTTCATCGTTAAGCCCCCTTAGTTTATACAATAGAAAAAGGCACACAATATATTCACAAATGTGAACATTGTGCGCCTTCAGTTTATCTGATTAGCTTCTAATGTATTCTATTCGATTTCTTTTCATTTTAATTCTGTAATTCACATGTGTCAACTTGGAATTTGAATTTTCTTATTAAACTAAAATATTGGCATACGTTGAGCCCAATGATTTTTCAAATCAGCAAATTCTTTTGGTAACTTACTATTTTCATTCCATTCTAATTTATATGCATTTACTAACACCGTAGCCATTGATTCACAGTCCACTACTCCATTTTGATTAAAATTACCGTTCTTATCACTTTCAGAGTTCATCCATAATTTCACAAATAAGATATTGCACCCGACGTAAGCGTTAATTTCTTCTGATCTACGTATGTCCCCTCCTTGTTGGTCATATACAGGTTTAAATATATGGCACCACCGCTTAATCAATACAAAAAAAATGAGGCAACCACCTCCAAAGATGGTTGCCTCATTTTTACACTTGCATCGCTTTCTCTCTCAATGCTCTTCTTAACAACTTACCCGTCGTATTCTTCGGCAATTCTATTAAAAACTCAATGCTTTTCGGCACTTTATATTTCGCTAAATGTAACGTGCAGTAATGCATTAGTTCTTCTTCTGTTACGTTTGCTTGCTTCAAAACGACGTACGCTCGCACAGCTTCTCCTAAGTTTTCATCAGGAACACCGATTACGACAACTTCCGCTACTGATTCGTGCGTATATAATACTTCTTCTACTTCACGAGGGTATACGTTATAACCGCCAACTAAGACGATATCTTTTTTACGATCCACGATATAGAAGTAACCTTCTTCATCCATTTTCGCCAAGTCACCTGTATATAGCCAGCCGTCTTTCAATGTCGCAGCTGTATCTTCTGGTGCATTATAGTATCCTTTCATAACGTTAGGTCCGCGAACAATTAATTCACCGACTGCGCCGACAGGTACTTCTTCCCCAAGTTCATTTACAATTTTATTTTCTACATGCCAAATATTTGTGCCAATTGATCCTGGTTTCCGAGGACGATCTAGCGGATTGAAACAAGTAACTGGTGATGCTTCTGATAAACCGTATCCTTCTGAAACAATAACGTTAAAACGTTTTTCAAAGTTTTGCAGAAGAGCAACAGGCATCGATGCACCACCGGAAATACAAAGGCGAAGCGTCTTCACATCTTCTGCGCTTGCTTCTTCAAATAAATATAAATAATTGTACATCGTCGGTACGCCAGCAAAGATCGTTGGTTCGTACGTGCGACAAATACGGAATACTTCTTTCGGACTAAATTTCGGTAACATTAAAATCGTTGCCCCGTTCACAATCGGTGCATTTACCGCAACTGTTAAACAGAATACATGGAACATAGGCAGTGCCGCAACAACGCGGTCATCAGCCGTATATTGTAAATACGACGCCACATCGTTCGCATTACTATATAAATTTTTATGTGTTAACATAGCGCCTTTCGGTTTTCCAGTTGTGCCCGATGTGTATAGAATAACCGCTACATCTTCTTCATCTAGTTCAGGACCTTCGTAAGTTGTATCTCCAGTCCCCACAAAACTAGTAAACGTTTTCATTTTTTCGGTTTCTGTATGGTTAAAATCTGATGAGGTTTCGCATATGATGATGTTTTCTAATGAAGGAAGTCTTGTTGTAAGAGATTGTATAACAGGTAGAAGGACGTCGAGTACGATGATTGTTTTTACATCTCCATTTTGTAAAATATAATGCATTTCGTCTGCTGTATAAATTGGATTAACTGGAATAACAGTTGCTCCGGCTTTCATTGTTCCGTATAAACCGACCAAAAAATGTGGTGAGTTCCCAACAACTAATGCGACATTGTCCCCTTTTCCAATGCCCATTTCTGCTAAATTGCTAGAAAACCTTGTGACCATTTTGTTTAATTGGTCATATGAGACCGACTGATCCATAAATATATAAGCCGGTTTATCCCCCTTCTTTTTTGCCGTTTCAGCCAAAGATTGAACGAGATTCACAAAAACCCCACCTTTATAAAATTTAGAATATTTAAAAATTCTAAATTAATTATATTAAAAGAAAATTAAAGTGGCAAGTGATATTCTATTAACTGCATATAGACAGATCACCTTCTCTTAGTTTGCTTTGGAAAAATAAGGGGATTTTATTTACAAGTAAGTTATAACACTAGACCAAAAATCATTTTAGGATAATATGCACTCATCTTTTCTCTAAGTTTATCAAGTTCTTCTTTATTTAATGTCGTATGCTCCCCGTGCAAGTTAAGAGCATCCGCTCCATCTTCATGAAAATAAACGGTAACATATAATGCCGGTAACCCTGTATTGTCTTCATCTATTGATAAGACGACATCTGGTGTTTTATTAACAGTGCTGAATGTTTCATTTCTTTTCCACTTCTTATTTTGAAACATGTCTTGTATATCATGTATCTTTCGTTTGTTATCTGTATGCGTAAAATATATAACATTATCCTCCGCTGGTTTTCCGATAGACAAAATTGTACGACTTGAGGGCGCTCCACTGCTACACGCTGTCATTCCGACGACGAAGCTGAGTAATAATACAACGTACATTACCCTTTTCATTTCGATTCGCCTCCTTTTGAATATATATATTCCTTTACGAGGGGCAAATGTCCTGTGATTTTATGTTTTGTGGTAAATGAAATTATATGAGCGATTTTTCAGTTATATCGACTTACCGACAAAACCTGACAATCTACGCAAAAAGAAAGAGGCTGCCCGTGATGGCAGCCTCCCTCATTTTTAGAAGAATAAATGTAAGAAATCTTCTGTTGTAATGTTACCGAAGTAACGTGCGATATCTACGCCTTCTAAAGCTACAGTGAATGCATCTTTATCGAATTGAACGCCTGTTAGACGCTCTTCGATATCATGAACATCTAGTGAACCGAAGAAGTCGCCGTAAATTTTACATTCTGTTACTGTTCCTTTTTTCACTTCAAGACGAACGTCAACTTGTCCAACTGGGAAGCGGTGTGAATGTTGTAAGTTGAACTTCGGTGATTTTCCGTAGTTCCAATCCCAATTTTGGTAACGTTCTTCAGAAAGTTTATGGATTGCTTTCCAATCCTCTTCTGTTAATTCATACGTTGGGATTTCTGTTTCTCCTTCGAAAATTGTTTCTAGAAGAAGTTGTCTAAACTCTTCTGTCGTCATTTCTTCGTTTAGGAACTCTGTAATGTTCGCAACGCGGCTACGGATTGACTTAATTCCTTTTGATTGAATCTTATCCATTTTTACTTTTAACGCTGATACGACGTGATCGATTTCAGAGTCAAATAGTAACGTACCGTGGCTGAACATACGACCTTTCGTTGCGAACTGTGCGTTACCTGAAATTTTTCTACCTTCAGCTAAAATGTCGTTACGACCACTTAGTTCTGCATTTACGCCTAGTTTACTAAGCGCTTTCGTTACAGGTTCTGTAAATTTTTTGAAGTTGCTGAAACTGTCTCCATCATCTTTCGTAATAAAACTGAAGTTTAAGTTTCCTAAATCATGATATACTGCGCCTCCGCCTGATAGACGACGAACAACATGAATACCTTTTTCTTTTACGTAATCTGCATTAATTTCTTCTACTGTGTTTTGGTTTTTACCAATGATAATCGAAGGTTCGTTAATGTAGAACAGTAAATATGTTTCGTTAATATCTAAATTTTTCACACAATATTCTTCAATCGCTAAGTTTATTCTAGGATCTGTAATTCCTTTATTATCAATAAATAACATCGTATCACCTCATGAGTTCCATACGTAGCCACTATGCGCTAGCGTAATGTGGCCACTGAAAATTTGTTTTGCTTCTGTTACTAAATCAGATGGGTTGCCTGTATGCGGTAAGTGCGTTAATAAAAGTTCTTTTACATTTGCATCTTTTGCAATACTTGCTACTTCTGTACTATTCATATGCCCTGCTTTTGCAGCCTCTTGATGTGCATACATATTACACTCACAAATGAAAAGATCAGCATCTTTCGTGAATGGAATGAATTCAGGAATATAACTTGAATCAGCGCTGTATACTACAGCATCATCTCCAGCTGTAATACGCATCGCAAAGCATGTAACAGGATGAACAGTTTTTAAGAACGAAATCGAGAACGGTCCAACTTGAAGTGTTTCTTCTGGATTGTACGCGATTCCTTTCGTATGTGGTTCATGTGTTAAAGAATGGAATCCATTCTCGTCAAACGTATGACCGTATATTGGTAATTCCGGTAGTTGCCTTGTTGTCGCACTCGTAATTAATCTCGCATATTGCAATACCCCGATATCCGCAACATGATCATGATGATAGTGTGACAGTACAACTGCATCTATATGAGATGGTGTTATATATTTTTGAATCTGTGCTAGTACACCACTACCACAGTCCACAAGTAAACGAAAACCATCGTGTTCAAACAAATACCCCGACGTTGCTTCTCCCGCTTCTGGAAAGCCGCCCCAAAAGCCGACAACAGTCATTTTCATATGTATCCATCCTTTCTAAAACCGAGTAGAAATGCATGTTTTACTTACATCCTACATTGTTAACTATAATCCATTTCCTAAACTTTTTCATTAATTTTCAGTTTTGTTATAAAACAGTTGTTGACTTTTATTTTTTGTACTAATACAATGATAGTAAGAAATAGAAATGGAGGGATTGACATGATCGATCAACCAATGGAGTTTTTCAGAAATTTACCGACGAAAACTTGTGCGCACTGCGGGAAAGAAATTGATGAGCAACACGAAGCATACCATAACAAATGTGATGATTGCGTTCACGAAGAATAGTAGTTTTTGAACATAAAAAAACCTAGCAGACATAGTCTACTAGGCTAATAACATCTTATCCTTCATCGTTGAACCTTTCACCAAGAGCTCCAGTTCAAACTCATACAATTCTTTTTTTCGATAATTTTTCGTATGGATTTTATCCATCATCAGGTCGACAACTTTTCTGGCCATTTCATCAATTGGCTGTTCAATTGTCGTAATACCTGGTTCTGTAATCTGCGATAATATTTGATTATCAAAACCGATAACAGCGAGATCATCTGGAATGCTCCAGTTATGGCGTTTCGCCTCTGAGATAATTCCAGCTGCTACCTCATCGCCTCCTGCCAAAATCGCGGTAGGATTTTTTTTGTCCTTTAATACTTCATGGAATATTCGTTTTCCATCTTCCCAAGAGAAAGCGTTTTCAAGAAAGTCAATCGCTTCTACTTGGCGGCTCTTCTCAGTTATTGCACGTAAAAAGCCCATTTTTCGCTGCTGGCTAACGACTTTGGTTTCGTTACCACGGCAAAAAATAAGATTACGATATCCTTGATCTAACACATGCTTCGCAGCTATGTATGCTCCTTGCGCATGATCAAACTTCACTGTTGGAATATTTGCTTCCTCAATATATTCATTACACAACACGATTGGACCGTGCTGTAAGTATGGCTCTACATCTTCCCACGGATTTTCTAGTGAACATAGAATAATCCCATCTACTTGTTTCGTAGATAATAATTGTAAATACTCCATCTCTTTTTCCGGTAAATATCTTGTTTGACAAATAATCAGTTTATATTTATGTTCAGAAGCAGCAATCTCGATTGCTTCAATAAATCTACTGAAGAAAGGATTTGTAATCCTTGGAACTAGCACCGCAATTGTTTCCGTTTTTTGTTTACGAAGCCTTCTCGCCGCAGAATTAGGAACGAAGCCTAAATGCTTCATTGCTAATTGAACCCTTTTTTTCTTCTCATCTGAAACATATGGATGATTATTAATCACCCTAGAAACCGTTGTCCTTGATAACCCTGCTAATTTCGCCACGTCCTCTATAGTCGACACGAAATTCTCCCCCTTTGCATGAAAACGTTTTCTTAAATTGATTATATAGTATATTATTGGAAACTGCAATATCGGTTGTTATGATTTTACTATATTAATATTATACATAGGTAAAAGTCTGTTAATGCATGGGCAATATACTGCTTTTAGAAATTTACGTTATGTACATTCCTTTTCTTAATACCATATATTCTTTATTTAATATAAAAGCCCATCAATACATCATCTCCATATGATCCATCTTCATATTTAATTTGCTTTCGTTGTCTTCCTTCTTCTACAAAACCCATACGTTTGTACACTTTAATTGCCCGATCATTAACAGAAACTACACCTAAGCAAATTTTCTCTAAACCTTTCTGCCCTTTAGCCCAACTAATAAGAAATTCAATTAATTTCGTGCCGATGCCTTGATTACAATACGCCTCTTTAATCCCCATTCCCATTGTGCCTGCGTGTTGTAACCGTTCTAGTTCATATCGGTTGAAAAGTAAAAAGCCTACCACCTTATAATCTACTTCATACACGATATAAAGATTACCTTTCTCATTACTTTTCCGTATCTTTTCTCTTTCTGCATCAATATCATTCGGTAATTTCTTTGGAGATACTATGAAAAACTTTGTAGTATTTTCCGATAATATAATTTCTTTTCTAATGTTCATTATTGCTTCTGCATCAGCCTCTTTTGCTAATCGTATCATTGAATCACCTCGTACTTTTTCTTTTAAAAAATAATATTAAAACTATAAAACGTCCAATATGCAATATTGCATATTGAGAATCTTTTTACTCTTGATACAATATTCATACATCAAGATAAAAGAAATGTATGCAATGAATCCAATCTTAACAGCTGCAAAACAACTATTACATAAAGAAGAAAAGATTTTATCTACTTTAAAATGTTCACTTACTGGCTATATGATTACGCATAAAGTCCCATATCCTGGCATGTTACTTGCTACTAATCAAAGACTTCTCTTTTTTAGCCAATATAAAAACACATTCATTGCCGAATTTGATTATGAAAAAATTCTATCCATAGAAACGAAGAGAAGAATCTTTGACAAAAAAATAATATTTTACTATGAAGATGAATATATAACGCTTGGATACATTACAAGTTCGAATGTTGAAGCGTTCATAGACTTACTACAAAGAAACAGCAAGACTAGCACAGGCTTATAATCAGCGGGGATCCCCTCGCTGATTCATTATTTTAACTCCTCCCACTTCGTCCAAACTTCTCTCCCGTTTATACGGTACATACTATCCTCTCTATCCATAAACCTATGTACAATAAATTCACGTCTAATTGTACAAAAATCATCATGATATTGTTTTATAAATGTATTAATTTCTTTTTCTGTATATTGATTTTCAGCATTTAACTTGCTAATTAAATGCTCTAACAATACTAATTTTTTCTTCTTTTGACCTGGAATCGATTTTAAACGATCCTCTTTATCGAAAAAGTTACGAATGGTCGTATCACGGAATTTCATTTCACTTTCAGTCATTTTTTATCCTCCATCACTTTTTTTCTTTATCTTTTCACTTAAAATATCAATAAAGTAATATCCACCCATTAACACATAGTAGAACGTAAGTATTCCAAATGCATCTTTCATACTTGTATATACTTCTTTATCAAACAATATAGGTGAAAGGGCATAAACAAGAAAGATTATTAGCGGATTTACGATAAAATAAGAAGTAAGATTGCCTTTCATCATATCAACTCCTCTACCCTATGTTTCTCTGTAAATTGTTGTAATTCCTTTTCTTTCGTTTCTATAGCTTTTAGAAAGATTTATAGATGAACTAAGGAAAAGATGCCCTCTATTAAAATAAAAAAGCACCGAAAAGGTGCTTTTTTCTACGCTTCAATCGATTGATTTTCCGCAATATTTTTAAATTGTCGTTTGTGCATCAAAGTTAAGGAAGCGATTGTTCCAAGTGATAATACAACGATAAAGATCATGAGCATTCCTATGTTTTGCCACATGAAGTCAAAGTCTCCACTCGATACGACTGCTTTCAATCCTGATACAGAGTATGTCATCGGTAACCAAGCATTGAATGGTTGTAAAAACTTCGGAATCAATTCTAGTGGGAATGTTCCGGCACTTGTTGTAAGCTGCATAATTAATGTGATGATGGCGATAAAACGGCCTGCATCACCGAATGCTGTTACTAAACATTGAATTAATGCGATAAATGCTAAGCTTGTAACGATGCTAAAGAGTATGAAGTATGGAATGCTTTGTACTTCTACACCCAATCTGAACAGTAATATAACATCTGCTACTATCGCTTGAATAATACCAACTGATAGTAAAACACCGAACTTACTAATAAACCAACTAAATCCTGATTTTGGAACTCCTACTGTATCGCGTAATGGATATACGATTGATAATAGTAATGCCCCAACGAATAAACCGAGTGATAGGAAATACGGCGTAAATCCAGTTCCGTAGTTAGGAACTTCCGCCATTTTCTCCGTCTTCACTTTTACAGGGCTTGCAAACATATCATACGTTTTATCCGTTCCTTTTACTTCACCAGTTTTCTCTGCCCCTTCGCCAAGTTTCTCAGCAAGTTCACCTGAACCATCGTTTACTTTAACGAGACCATCTGTTACTTTTCCTGAGCCGTCTGCTAGTTTATTTACGCCGTCGATTAGCTGGGTTGAGCCGGTTGACATTTTATTTAGGCCACCATTTAGAGTACCTAAGCCAGTTGTTACTTGATTAGATCCATCTGCTAATTGATTTACGCCACCTGCCATTTGGTTTGCTCCTACAGATAATGTTCCTAAACCATCTGTTACTTGGCTTGAACCATCTGCTAATTGATTTACGCCACCTGCCATTTGGTTTGCTCCTGCAAATAATGTTCCTAAGCCGCCTGTTACTTGGCTTGAGCCATTTGCTAATTGATTTACACCACCTGCCATTTGATTTGCTCCTGCAGATAATGTTCCTAAACCGCCTGTTACTTGACCAGATCCATCTGCTAATTGATTTACTCCTGCAGATAATGTTCCTAAACCACCTGTTACTTGGCTTGAGCCATCTGCTAATTTCGTTACACCTACAGATAATGTCCCTAAACCGCCTGTTACTTGACCAGACCCATCTGCTAATTTGGATACTCCTACAGATAATGTTCCTAAACCGCCTGTTACTTGACCAGACCCATCTGCTAATTGATTTACTCCTGCAGATAATTGACCTAATCCTGCTGTCACTTTTCCAGAGCCACTTTGCAATTGCGTTACTCCATCAATTAATTGAACTGATCCATCTTTTAATTTATCGGCACCTATTTTTGCATTATCTAATCCCTCACCAAATCCATGAAACTTACTAACAAATTCATTTTGTGCGCTCGTTAGTTTCTCAATAGCACCTGCTAGAGTTTTTATCCCTGCTGGATTTGGTAAGTTTTTTTGCAACCCATTTGTTGTTTGATGTATTTCACCTTTTAATTGTTTCACTTCTTCATTTAATTTATTTGTTCCACCTGCTACTCCGGCAGCTTTTTGCTGAACTGTCGCTGTACTTTTTACAGCACTTGTTACGAATGGCTGTAACTGCTCTTGATATTCTTTTGGTAAACTTTCAATTTGCTTTTGTAAATTCGCTACCTCTTGTGCTGCATTTTTTGCATCTCCTGCTGTTGATTGTGTAAGTTCATTTAACTGATTTACATTCGCCCCAGCTCCATCTATTTTTTCATTTACTGTATTCAATATAGAAGGAACTTTCGACTGCATTTCCTCTAAGCCTGCAGCAGACTTTTGTACGTTACTATTTAACTCTTGCAATCCCTTTTGGATCGCTTGAGAACCTTCCTCTAATTGGCTTTGCCCTTCAACAAGTTTTCCCATACCATTTGATAGATCCGTTGTTCCTGTTTTTAATTCACCGGATTTACTTATTAATTTGTTCAAGCCACCGGTCACTTTCTCAGATCCATCACGCAACTCACCCGTTTTACTATTTAACGTATTTAAACCGTCTGTTACTTTGCCCGATCCGTCTACTAATTTCCCAATACCTGCATTGCTATTTAATGCATGTAAACCATCTGTTACTTTGCCTGATCCATCTACTAGTTTCCCAATACCTGCATTGCTATTTAATGCATGTAAACCATCTGTTACTTTGCCTGATCCATCTACTAATTTTCCGATACCTGCATTGCTATTTAATACGTGTAAACCATCTGTTACTTTGCCTGACCCATCTACTAATTTCCCTATACCTATCTGCATTTCACCTGTTTTGCTATTTAGTGTATTTAAACCATTTGTTACTTTGCCTGACCCATCTACTAATTTCCCTATACCTATCTGCATTTCACCTGTTTTGCTATTTAGCGTATTTAAACCATTTGTTACTTTGCCTGACCCATCTACTAATTTTCCGATACCTACCTGCATTTCACCTGTTTTACTATTTAGCACATTTAAACCGTTTGTTACTTTGCCTGATCCATCTACTAATTTATTAGATCCATCTGCTAATTTCTGAACTCCATCCTTCATCTCCCCAGATTTCCCTTGAAGTGTATGAAGGCCATCCGTCACTTTACTTGAACCATCATGCAGCTCACTTGATCCGTCGTTTAGTTTATTTGCTCCTTCCGCCCCATCTGCTAATCCTTTTGAGACGTCTTGAATGGAATCAAACATTTTCTCTGCATATGTTTTCGTTAACGTGCTTGCTACTTCACCTTTAATTTTTTCAATGGCTGTTCCGCCAATTTGTGAAGATAAGAAGTTCAAACTTTCGTTTGGAATATATTCTAAGTTTAATGGCTTCGGATCGTCTTTTAGTAACGTTGTAGCATTACTGGAGAAGTCATTTGGAATGCGCACTAACATGTAATACTTTCTACCTTCCATTCCTTTCTTCGCTTCTTTTTCACTTACGAACTCCCATTTAAAACTTTTATTATCTTTTAAATTATCAACGAGCCCTTTTCCGACCTCAATTGGTTTCCCATCAAATACTGCGCCTTTATCTAAATTGACTACTGCAACCGGTAAGTCATCTAACTGTTTATACGGATCCCAAAAGGCCCACAAAAACATCCCTGCATATAAAATCGGTACGAATAAGACCGCAATAATTGGAATTAATATTTTTTTACTTTTTATAATTTCCGTGAACTCTTTCCGAAGTAACTGATTCCCTTTCATAATTACTCCCCCTTTTATAAAATGACCAAAATGTTCATATAGTCATTTTTACCCAAACAAAAAGGCTATACTTGTTCATACATATGCCTTATCCCCGAATTTATTACTATGCAACTTTTTCTTATTATGATTATAATTTTTCTATATCCCCCCTTAACTTAAATATATGACCATATTGTTCATTCGGTCATTTTTTATAAAATTAAAAGGATTATCTTAGTTTGACAATCCTTTTAGTAAATAAAGTTCAAATAACTCTGCAATTTTTTCTTTTTCTAGCGGTTCATGATTTTTTTCCCAATCAAAAATAAGCGATACATATAGACGAAGCATAATAAATGCTGTAATTTCTGGATCACATTTGCTAATTTCACCTTTTTCAATCGCAATCTTTAAATACGATTGAATAACAGAAACGATTTCCACATCAACTTGTTGCATCACTTCTTGTACTTCTTTCGTTCCCATATCGCGCTCTTCTTGAATTAATTTAATCATGAGCTGATGTTCTTTTCTAAATTCCAAGATGCTATATAATGCTCTATGTACATTTTCAAAAAATGAAACATCTGAACGAATTGCACTTTCTGCAACTTGCTTCATTTCTGTAATTAAATTAGAAATAATTTCACCAAATAACTCTTCTTTATTTTTGAAAAAAGTATAAATCGTTCCTTTCCCTACATTCGCTAACTTCGCTACTTGATCCATCGTTGTTGCTTTATAGCCGAACGCTGAAAAAGACTTTGTTGCAGCTTCAATAATAGAACGTTTTCGATCTATCGCCACATTGTCACCTCCAAAAATGACCGATTGGATAATATAGTCAATCAGTACATCTTTGATATTACCACACGCTTACATTCTATACAAGTTCTCTTTTTATTATTTCCAGTATAAAAAAATTTCAGTCAGTGTATATCATACTTTCCATAGTTTATCAGAAGAAAAGAGAAAAGGAAAAGATGTTCTAGAGATATACATCTTAAGAACACCTTTTTGCTATTTCAACATAGAAAGCATAATTTTCTCTAATTCTTCTTTATTTACATTCTTATCGAATACTGCTTCTCCTGGTTTCTCTAAACTATGATTAATAATAACGATTTGGTATGCACGATTTTTCCCTTTTGCTGGAACAATCATCTTCATACCTTGTAAATTACTATCCGAGTGATGAGTAGCGTAGAATATTTGATTCCCTTCTAGTTCGTACTTTTCTATATTTTCAGGCACTATAAACTGGTGGCTAAATGGGTCTTTGCTTTCCCCAAAAACTTGCGATTGAGAAATTGTATAATTTCCTTTTCCGTTCGTATATTCTAATTCAATAGTGAATTCCGGTTTTATCTTAAGATAATAATTCACTCTTTCGTCTTTTTGGGTATATCCTTTAATTGTATAAGTTGGCCTCTTGATTTGGAAATCAACATGTTGCTGCACTTCTTCAACTGTATATGTTAAATATTTCCCTACCTTATCCTCATAAGGAGTTGTTTTATTATGAATTTCTTTTAATTTTTCACGATTTTCTGTACTTAAGCGCTCTTCTTTCACCTCTTTTATATCCCCTTGGAAATTTTCGGGTAAGTTTAATCTAACTAATCCTTTTTTCTCGATCTGCAATACCTCTTTATATAACTGCACATAATTCTCAAACTCTTCCTTTGTTAAAGCTTTTTCAGCATGATATAAAAAGGCTGTTCGGTTTTCATATTGCCATTTTGGCATCCCCCACTCTTTTCTCGCCTTTTCCTCTGTACCAAATAATGTATCTACAGCATTTTGGAAAGCATCCTTTGACTGCTCTACTTTATCCTCTTGCTTTTCTTTTCCTTCCGTTGTACGTGCGTTGAATAAAGAAAGGGATGCTATAGCAACTATGACAATAACTCCGAGTAAAGAAAGACGATACGATTTCTTTTGGAATTTTTTAATCATAATGATTCTCCTTTTTAGTGTTCGTTTATTTCTACTTAAATTTGCTAGGCTTGGTACTTGATAGGAATAGTGTTCTAAAAGGGTAATAATTGTATGACCGTATGCAATTTGTTCCTCTTTATCTATAAAAGTAAGTGCATATGCATCACAGGCTAATTCTTGATCTTCTCGCATACAAAAATAGGCGTACCAAAGAATTGGATTGAACCAATTTAATAGGATTAAACTGTACATAATCCAATTTACAGCTACATCGTTTCTCTTAATATGAGCTAACTCATGGTAAAAGACATATTGTAATTGTTGTTCATTTAATACTTTCATATGTTTTTTTGATAGTAATACTTTCGGGCGAAAGAAACTAAAAACCGTTGGACTTGCAATCTTTCCTGCAAGATGTAATGAAACTGCCTTCTTCATTTTCATAGACTGCTTACAGCGATTAAACACTGTAGTGACCTGTTCGTCCGTAATATCCGGTTGTTTCTTTATGTAAGAATATAAACGTCTATTTGTAAGAAACGTGATGGCTGCTAATATGATTACCCCAGCTAGCCACACATACAAAGCAAGTTTGTATAAAGAAAATGTAGTCTGTTTTTCCGAACTGACTTTTACTTCCGGTTCGCTAGTTTTTGTCACCATTTTAGAATTTGATTCCAATTCCACTTTTCGGTCGCTTTCTATGTTCACTATATTCTCAGTAGCCGGCATATTTTTTGGAATAACTTCCGATACGCTAGAACTATAAGAAAGTAATGAGTAAATGCTATAAGAGCTATCTGGCGACCACGGTAAAAGGAGTCTTATCATTAATACGATCCACAGCATATATTGCCACCGGGGGGTTAATTTATTTCTAAATAGAACTTTTATACATAAAATAAATCCGACTAATATGCTAGCCATAAGTGACGTTTCTATAAGCCAATCAAAAAAATGAGGAAGGTATACATTTATAAGCGTGTTTATCATTTTTATCGATCCTTCCTCTTATTCTCCTCTGTCTTCTCATCTAAAATGCGTTTTAATTCATTAATATCTTCTGAAGATAATTTCTCCTCTTTTAAGAAATTAACAAGTAATGGCTTAAACGCTGCACCGCAAAAACGTTTTAGTAAAGATTTCGTTTCCACTTGCAAATAATTATCTTGTGATACTAACGGGTAATAAGCGTACATACGCCCTTTATCTTGATGGTAAGAAACGGCTTCCTTTTGCACTAATCGATTAATTAATGTGCGGATTGTTTTCGGTTTCCAGTCCATTGCATCTTCCAGTTCTTCTATAATTTCATTCGCTGTTTGCGGAGAACTCGACCAAAGTACTTTCATAATTTCTAATTCCGCTTCAGATATTTTAGGTAATTGATTTGTCATCGTATGTTTCACTCCTAAGTATTACATTTGTAATCTATAATTAAGATTACAAATGTAATACTTAATTGTCAACCATATTTTAGAAAAATTAATTTCAGCTAAACCTTACTTACCAACAACAAAATTCCTCTTTTTCAAATAATCAAATAAAAAAACAAGAAAATCTTTACAATTAATAGTAATATAGAAAATAGACAAGTTTATCAAAACAGTGGAGGCTTTTTCAGTCATGATGCGTGCACTTCGTTTAAATATAAAGCAAGCTTTTTGTAGTCGTATTTCTTTAATTATGATGCTTAGTGGATTCGTTCTTATTTGCATTTATCACTATTATTATGTAATTCGTTATTTAGGAAACGCAGCAAATGGTCCTATATCAACAGATTTAAAATGGATTGGATTTCGCGACAATGAAATGGATGTTTATTTATTATTAATGCCAGTTATTGCGAGTTTCCCCTTTAGTACAAGTTACAATTCGGATAAGTCCGATGGTTTTAAACCGTTTGTGAGTAAGGGGATTTCTATATTTCCTTATTCAGTAGCGAAATATATCGTTACTTTTTTTTGCGGAGGATTTCTTTATACACTTCCATTCATCTTATCGTTATTATTTTGCAAATTAACCATTCCAGACGGAACACCTACGGTTGGTTCAGGCATCATAAATGCTGATGGAATGTTCGCAAACCTATATTTTGATGCGCCTCTCACTTACATCGCTGTATATATCGGAATTAATTTTTTATTTGCAGGTTTAATGGCCCTTTTAGGACTTGCTGCATCTGTATGGTCACAAAAAGACTATATGGCAATTCTCTTTCCATTTGCAGCCGCCTCCATTCCTTACGTCCTGCTAAATACAATACTTCCTTCAATAGGCGGAGCACCTTTTCATTTATATGATCCGAAACAACCATTGCAAGGCATGTCACCATATATTTTAATGACGCAATGTGCTTTCTTCCTTTTCGTTAGCTTACTTATGTATATACAAGGAGTAAAGCGGGATAGAAAAAAATATAAAAGAAGACTGCAAAAAAGAGAGCGATGTAGAAAAGCGTTTCAAGTATAATAAAACCCTAATTTCCTTACTATATTGGAAATTAGGGTTTATTTACTATTCACTTATGGCGTACCTGCCAACCCCCATAAAATAACGACCGCTACAAAATAAATCGCTTTAATACCTACAACTAAACATAATGAAACAATTGCATATTTACTTAATTCTCTTCTTGCACCTATTAAAGTGAAAATAACCGCCAAACTAAATGTTATATAAGAAGCTGCTGTATGTATTAAGTTATACGTAATATCTAGATTGCTTGTAAGTCCTGTTATATCAGCTACAAACTGAAGCATGATGATCGTACTAAAAAAAATTGCAAACTGATTCATTACCTTTCCATTTATTTGTAACTGCATTGTTGTCCCCCTTATTAAAAACTAAATATTCAATCAATTTTATCATTAGATTACAAAAAAAGGAATCATCTCTTTATACTATTCTATAACGATGCAAAAAAAGAACGCTTAGTCACCTAAGCGTTCCCCACTTTAAGAAGCCTTCTTCAAATCAATTTGAGCAAGTACTGGGTCGTGGTCACTTACACGTCCGTGTTCTTTCATAATGTTTGAGTTTAAGTGTACTGGGTCTACAATTGTGTGTGGTGCGATATTGTTTGTTACTAAAATATGATCTAACACTTGTGCATTTCCTTCGTGAATGTACGTGTAACGATTCTCTTTCGGCACTGTGTTTAACATATCTTTTAAGATTGTTCCCTCTAGTGTTTTTAGTGGTTTAGAGAATTCGAAATCGTTCATATCACCTAACACAACAACTGGTGCATTTGTATTCTTTTTCTGAATTCCTTGCACGAAATAATTTACTTCTTGTGCTAACTGAATTCGTTTGTCTTCACTCTTTAATACGAGCGGCTGCACTTTTCCAAATGGCGTTGCATCTCCTAGTTTTGAGTTTAAGTGATTTGCAACGACAACAATGTTTTGTCCTTGGAACGTAAATTCTGCCGCTAGCGGTTTACGTGTACTTTCAAACAATGGATTTTCGTCTCCAATACGAACAACATTCTTATCAAGTAACTTCGGTACCGTCGCTAATTTCACGCGTGATGGATTATAGAAGAAGCCGACGCGAATATTCGCTCCTGGTGCTCCTCCATCTTGATTATTGTTTGGAGCGATTTCTACATACTCATACTTCGGTCCACGAATTTCTAGAACTGCATCAATGATACGTTTTGCGCTTAATGACGCATCTGTTGTACCGTCATTAATTGATCCGTTATTATCTTGCATTTCCTCTACACCGATAATATCTGGCATTTTTAAATTGTATTTAATAGAATACGCTAACGCTTTTACTTTTTCATCTGTTGTTTCTTTTTTATTCGCCGAGAAGTTTTCAATGTTATATGTAGCAACCGTTAACTTATCAAGACGTGGCTGAATATTTGCCCCTACTTGCTTAAATCCACCATCCACTACAGCTGGCAGTTCTGTTATTGGCGAAATACGGAAAGAACCGTAATCATATCCTACTACCCCTGTTATATCTCCAGTAAAAGTATCTCCTACTTTTGCTACATAATCGCGAGGTACTTTTACAGAAAGGCGCTCTGGGTTTAATTGATTTTCATCTAATAGAGGTGTGCCATATTGTGTTACTATTTTATCTCCACCATTTTTTACTGTTACATATAAATTTCCGTTTTTCTGAGGTGTAATAATTTTTGGTGTTGGCATCGTAACACGCATACCTTCTATACTTTCATAGAAGTCGATTGCATCTTCATTTGGATCAAATAAACCAAATGCATCATTATCAATAATCTGGTCCGGGATTTTCACACCGTTTTCCCCAAGTACAATCGGTGCTGGCAAAGATTGATCTTTTGCGATTACAGCAACGCGGCTCGCTTTAATTTCAGTCGTCGTTAAGTCTGTTTCAAATCGCTCTGCATATCCTGGTCCAACATATTCTTCTACTACTCCATCAACTTGAATAAGATCTCCTACTGCTACATTCGCATCTTTTTTATATACGTACATACCTTCTGAAGTAGCTGGATCATTATCTGGCTGATTATCTTCTATATAAAAGCCGTTTTTATCAAGCGCTGTGACAACGCCTTCCACATTGTTTACTTTCTTCCCGTTGTAAGGAGATATATGTGATTTCCCTTGAATGTCATGAATACGAACCTGTTCATTATTTACGATAATAAATGAAAATGTCGAAATTGCTGAAGGAGTAAGTCCTTCTTTTTCTGCGATTGCTTTCACTACACTATTTTCATTCACTATAATTTGTCCATTATAACGAACGCTTTTATTAGTAGGATTAGAGCCATCTAACGTATAGTAGATTGTTGCGCCTTCTGTATTCGTCGTTAATGTTACCGCTGTTCCTTTAGCAACTTCTCCACCGTTCGGTGAAGCTACTACATCGCTAACACGGTTTTGTCCTTCACCTTGAAACTTATAAGCTGTTACTGATTTTAGACCTGGGTTACTAAAATATAATTCAAGGGTCCCAGTCAAACTAACTTTCTTCCCGATATTTTCAGGGTGATCTTTTACATTCACTGCCGTTCTCACATCACCTTTCGGTAACTGAACGGGCATGATTTTGTCTGGATTCGTTTCGTTTGGCGAATCTGCAATTGCTACGTTTGTATCATCAAACTTAGCTGAATCCTTCGTATATTTAGAAGAACTTTGCGTATATCCAACAATATATCCTTCTACTATCCCCTTCGTTTTCCCTTGCTGCTTAAATACTTGAATTGCTTTTTCTACTGACATAGAAGCAGTTTCTTCTGCTTGCGCTAAAGTTCCAGTAAATGAAAGCAATAGCAAGAATGATAAAAAGATACTTAACAATTTCTTCACAGCCATTTTCCTCTCTCTATTTCATATTTTCTCAGCATTTCTATCATAACAAATGATTCGTTATATAGAACTATATTTCGACAAATTTTACAAAAGATTTATTTAATTTACAAGCTTTCAAACTATAATACAAAATAATAATTTTACACCTTCTACAAATACACTCTATAATGTTAGAGAGAGAAAACAGAAAATATCGACATTTAATTGGCATGTAAAATGGATTCATTTGAATAGGAGTGATTGGATGAAAGTGCAAACAGAAACATACCGCGCAGCTATGAATGGAACATTAGAACGTCATTTTTCAGATATGATTGCCGTTATACCAACTAGAATTACAATTGAGCAGTTAAAACAGCGACTAGAAACGATCGCTACTAAAGTTGATGATTTAAAAATTGTTTATAGTGATGAGACAAGCCTTATTGTTGAATTACATATGGGTGAAACAGTCATACCGTATGAACTGCATATTGATGAACCGAACGATCCAGAAGGATATAAAATGTACAATAGACAAGATGCTACAATCGTAGATCGTAATTTTGAAGATGCAGCTTTCGGCACTGAAATTTTCACTCGTACGCTATTTGTAGGCGATGTACTGGACTGCTTTTTCCAGCAGTTACAGTTCTTATGGAATCTCTCCCCAGATTTGTTATTTGTAATCGATTCAAGTGCAGCAATGAAAGTGATATCTAGAAGCTATATTGAATATCACGTTGAAAATGAATTATTACCTGACATTCCTGACTTATACGTTATTCATTCCGTTTATGAAGACGATAAAGACGGTGAGCCTACGCAATATTGGTTTCATACACATGGTCTTTTAAGAGCAGGCGTAACTGAAATAGAGTTAATTATTCCAAATCGCATTTCTTCCTACTACGGCATTAGCGATCTCTTTCAAACATTTGCTAATAATGCCGTTGAGAATGGACAAGTCCCTATGAATGAGCCTATCGTTATCGCGCATAGTCAGCAAGGTTCTATACATACAGTCGCTGTTCCGTGGGAAAAAGGATTATCTTATATAGGGCATAAAACGAGTATGGACCAATTATCTTCAATCGAAGATGAGGAAGTGAAACTACAACCAATAGATGCACAAAATACATTCTTAGGCGGAATGGATGCCCGAGATGAATACCATCAATCTCCATCCGTTCTCTTATTCAAATTTAATACTTCAGAAGAATATATTGAAAGTTTTTTCAAAGAACACGAGGAAGCTACAGGGCTCATGTTCTATAAAACAAATAGTGAAACCGATCGTATGGCTTACAATGCGAAAAATACTTTTGGGTATTTCAGCAACATTTTTCACATTGAACAATCAAATGAAGATTTTCGTTTCCTTGCTAAGTTTGGTGTCTCCTACGAAGAAGGAAAAAGTGAACATATGTGGTTTGAAATGCAAAACATTACGGAAGATTTCATTCAAGGAATACTCATTAATGAACCATATTTCATAGAAGATATGAGTGAAGGAAATAGTTATCATTTAGATTTTGATAACTTAACAGAGTGGGTTATTTATGCAGGAGATGCTGTTATAAAGCCAAATAACTTATATATGTTTATTGGCGAATAAGTATTTTATATAATAAACGAAACGCCTTCAATATGATTGAAGGCGTTTCTTATAATTTATTGTGCGATTAATTCAGCATCTATTACTTTCTCCAAATGAGATAATACACGCTTTGCAGCTTCCTCACCTTGATTAATACAGTCTGGAAGTCCAGCGCCAGCATAGGAGCTACCTGCCAAGTATATACCTGGCAACTCTTTCTCCATAAATGTTGTGAGCTGTTTCATTCGCTCGTTATGGCCTACTGTATATTGAGGCATCGCTTCTTTCCAGCGACTTACGATTGTAAACTCTGGATCCTCTGTAATATCCATCGTCTTCTTTAAATCCTCTAGTACGAGCTGAACGAGTTCTTCTTCAGTTTGTTCTACAACCGCTTCATCACCAGCACGTCCAACGTAGCAACGAAGGAGTGTTTTTCCTTCTGGCGTTGTATGCGGCCATTTTTTATGCGTCCACGTACATGCTGTAATGGTGTAATCGCTATTTCGTGATACGACAAATCCTGTACCATTAATATCGCGCTGGATTGCAGACTTTTGGAAAGCAAGTGCCACATTCGCAACGGATGTGGATGGAATATTACGGAAGAAACGAAACTGCTTGTACTGAGCAAACATGGACGGCAATACTTTATGCGAAGTTGCCACTACGATGGCGTCCGCTTCTATTTCTTTTCCGTTACTAAGAGTAATTGTATAACCATCACCCTGTTTTGCAACTTTTTCAATGCGAGTTCCCTTTATTATCGTACCTTCATGCATCTTTGCTTCGAGAGATTTTACGATAGATTCTAAACCTGTTTTCACTGTTTGGAACATTCCCTTTTTCGGTTCAGCTTTCTCTTCTTTCGGAGCGAGCGTACGCATACCGAGTGAAATACTGCGATGTTTCTGCTCAATCTGATACATTTGCGGGAATGTTGACATTAAGCTCATTTCATCAATATCCCCTGCATAAATACCCGATAGTAACGGTTCTATTAAGTTTTCAACCACTTCGTTTCCAAGACGATGTCTGAAAAATTGTCCGAGTGATTGGTCAGATACTGGCTTTGACCTCGGCATTAATAGATCAAAACCAGCTCTTAGTTTACCAATTGGGGAGAACAGCCCGGAAAATAGAAACGGCGTAATTTGCGTTGGAATTCCCATCATTGATCCATTCGGCATTTTATGTAACCGATTGTTTACGAGGATAAATGATTGACCGGCTTGATTATTTACAAGTTCATCGCCAAGACCTAATTCTTTCACTAATCTAGCTGCACTTTCTTTTCGTGCTAAGAAAGAATCCGGTCCGCGCTCAATTGTAAATCCATCTTTTCGAACGGTTTGAATTTTTCCGCCAAGTTTACCCGATGCTTCTATAAGTAATGTATCAATCGGCAAGTTTTTTTCATGAATATTTTTTTGTAAGTTATACATTGCTGTTAATCCAGTGATGCCTCCGCCGACGATCACAACTTTTTTCCTCAAGCAGGCTCCCCCTTTCTTCTTACAGTACAGATTCTTTTTTCTTTAATACAACATCTGTTAAACAATCAATAAATGCGTCCGATGCATTTGGCATTTCTGGACGATAATATTTCGCACCAATTTCATCCGTTACAACTTTACACTCAAAGTCGTTGTCATATAAAACTTCTAAATGTTCCGCAACAAATCCAACTGGTGCATATACGAATGAAGTATAACCGTGCTTTTCATTTAGTTCTCTCGTTAAATCTTGTACATCTGGACCAATCCAAGGATCTGGTGTGTTTCCTGCACTTTGCCAGCCTACTGCATAGTTTGCTACTTCAGCTCCACGCGCGATATAATCCGCTGTTTCATTTAATTGATCTGGATATGGATCGCCCATTGCAATAATTTTCTCTGGTAAGCTATGTGCAGATACGATTAATACTGCTTTTTCACGCTCTGCATCTGACATACCGTTATATATACCTTTCACTGCATCAACCCAGTACTGGATGAATTTCGGCTCTTTATACCAGCTATCAATGCCGTGAATTGTTAAGTTTCCAAGTTTCTCAGCTTCTTCTTGTGCTCGTCCAACGTATGATTTCACGCTAAACGTAGAATAGTGAGGTGCAAGAACAAGTGCGATTGCATCTTGTATTCCGTCGTTATGCATATCTTTCACCGCATCTTCAATAAACGGGTCAATATGTTTTAAACCAAGATACATATGGTACTCTACTTCATCTTGTACTTCATTTAAACGCTGTTCTAACTTCTTAGCTTGCTCTAATGTAATAGTAGCTAAAGGAGAAATACCACCAATTGCACGGTAACGCTCTGTTAAATCTTCCAGCATTTCAGGACTTGGCTTTCTTCCTCTACGAATATGTGTATAGTAACGTTCAATATCTTCTTCTTTATATGGCGTTCCGTATGCCATTACAAGCAAACCAATTTTCTTTTTCATACAGCAATTCTCCTTTACTTCGCTAACTGCCCTTTAGAGTATTCATGAATAAATGTAGTTAAACGTTTTAATGTATCCGGATTTACTTCTGGGAATACACCGTGACCTAAGTTAAAGATATAACCCGGCTGTTTCATCCCTTGATCTAAAATACCTTTTACATGTTCTTCAATAACAGACCATGGTGCAAGTAAGAATGAAGGGTCCATATTACCTTGTACCGCCTTATGAACGCCACGTGCACGTGCTTCTTCAATCGGTAAGCGCCAGTCTAAGCCGACTACATCAAGCGGTAAGTCGTGCCACTCATTCACTAAGTGTGCAGCTCCTACGCCGTGCATAATCATCGGTACACCCATCTTACGAACTTCTGCAAAAATACGCTCCATTGCTGGTTTAATAAATACGCGATAATCTGCTACATTTACTGTTCCAACCCAAGAATCGAAAATTTGAACTGCTTTTGCTCCTGCGTTTATTTGCGCTTTTAAATATGTAATAACCATATCTGCTAGTTTATCCATTAAAGCGAACCAAGCTTTTGGCTCTGCATACATGAACGCTTTCGTATTATGGTAGTTACGAGATGGACCGCCTTCAATCATATAGCTCGCTAATGTAAATGGAGCTCCTGAAAAACCGATTAACGGTACGTCTAACATTTCTGTCGTTAATAAACGAATTGTATCTAGTATGTACGGTACGTCATCTTCTGGATTGATTTCCCCTAGTTTTTCTACGTCTTGTAAAGAACGGATTGGATTATCAATAACTGGGCCAATACCTGATTTAATTTCTACATCCACACCAATTGCAGGTAGTGGTGACATAATATCTTTATAAAGAATTGCTGCGTCTACGTTATATTGATCAACCGGCAATTTTGTAACGTAAGCACATAACTCTGGATTATGTGTAATTTCAAATAAAGAATACTTTTCTTTAATCTTTCTATATTCCGGCTGTGAACGACCTGCTTGACGCATATACCATGCTGGTACATAATCGGTACGTTCCCCCCTACATGCTTTTAAAAATGTCTCATTTATAGTTCTTACCAAGACCCTTGCTCCCTTCCTTACCAATGCTTCGAATACGTTCGATATTTATCTTTTTTTACTATACAGCTTGTAAAAACAAAATGCATAATATTATGTACGTTGTTCATTAAATTGACACAAACATTCTTAAAAACGCTTACTATTTTCACAACATTCTTATTATAACACAGAGAAAAACTATGGTTTAGCTACTTTTGACTTTTCTCCTTCACGATTCGTTTGTGTATTATATGGTACAACGTAAAAGCTCGGTTTTGAAAATATGTTAACGAACTTTTCCTCATATTCCCCAGCACCATTTACAGTGCTAACATGTGTATGAATTCCGTTCTCCACTCTATAGATTCGGTACATAATTCTGTTATCTGGAAGTGGCGTCCAACTTAATTTCGCTTTAAATAAACCGAAAGGGCTAAATGATAGTTTCATTTTTACATCTTCAATTTTGCGCAGTCGAATCGGAGCGCCGATTGTTTCCACACCTTCAGGCTTCATAAACTTCTCTTTATGTTCTACATTAGCCTTCGTTAAAATTTTCTTAAACAATTTTGTCGCAGATGCACTTTCTCCTTGCAACTGATGCTCCTTATCCGTACGGTCATAACCAATCCAAACAGCGCCTACTAAGTTAGGTGTATAGCCGACGAACCACATATCTCTTGCTCCCTTATCGTCACTTGGCAATGAAGTTGTACCCGTTTTTCCAGCTAACGCACCGTTATATACACCAGCTCTCGCTGTTCCTTCCTTCACAACTCCTTCTAACATTTTCGTCATATACCATGCTGTCTGCTTCGAGAAGATTTTCGTCTCTACTTTTGGAGATTCCCCAATGACTGCACCGTGTCTATTTAATACTTTATCAATAACGTGCGGCTCAATAATATTTCCATTTGCTAAAAATGAACGATACATTTTTACAAGATCAAATGTTGAAACGCCATTTTTTAGTCCCCCAAGCGCTGTACTTAAACCAGCATCTGCAATATGGACATTTCCTTTTTCTAAATATTGCTTTCCTTCTTCTACCCCTAACTCATTTAATAGAGAAACTGCCGGTACGTTTGCCGACTCTAAAATCGCATCATACATCGTCATTTCTTTTGAATACTCATGATTATAATTTCGAGGTTCATACCCTTCAAAAGAATTTCTTTCATTCGTTAATAAAGAATACGGATTATACTTTTTCGTTTCTAGTGCTGGTGCATAAACGATAAGTGGTTTTAAAACAGATCCGGGCTGCCTTTTGGCAAAAACACGATTAAATCCTCTCGGGACGTACTTTCTTCCCCCAATCGCCGCTTTAATCCCTCCCGTACGATTATCCATTAATAAGAAAGCACCTTGCGCCCCTTCTTCTTTCCCAGGAAAATTCCTTGCATCTTGAAACTGGTTATATGCTACCTTTTGAATCTTTTCATCCATAGGTACGACAAACGTATATCCTCCGCGAAGTACTTCTTGATGAGACAACCCGTATAAACGAGCGGCTTCATCTATGACCATATCAATATACGGCATATATGCAAGCTCATTTTCGTCTAAGTTTTTATATAAAGCAATCGTCTTTCCTTGATAACGTACGCTATCTTCGGCAGTCAAATAGCCTTGTTTATGCATAAGTGACAATACGAGATCACGGCGCTCCTTACTTTTCTCTGGGGAGAAATAAGGTGAATATCCGTTTGGTGACTTCGGAAGGCCTGCAAGCATTGCCCCTTCCTCTACTGTTAAATCCTCAACATTTTTATTAAAATATAACTTTGCTGCTGCTTGAATACCGTAAGCCCCATGACCAAAATAAATATGATTCATATACATTTCAAGAATTTGTTGCTTCGTATATTTTTGCTCTAATTGAAGAGAAATTGCGACTTCCTTCAATTTGCGCGTAAATGTTTTTTCACGAGTTAAAAAGACGTTTTTAGCGAGTTGCTGCGTAATGGTACTACCGCCCTCTACCTTCTCTCTAGCTAACGTATCTTTATAAAGAGCACGGAATATAGACGGATAATCAATCCCTTGATGCTCATAAAAACGAGAATCTTCCACCGCAACAAACGCCTGCTGCACATACTTCGGAATTTGCTCGATCGGTACGAGGTCTCTATTTTCTACGTATAATTTCGTAATTTCTTTCCCTTTCTGGTCAACGATACGTGATGAAGAGTGGAAAACGAGCTGCTTTTCATCCATCATATAGCCACCAGCTAACACGATAAGTTTATAGAGTACAATCGCTACTACGAACGTTGCGACGCCGCCTAATAAAGTCCACTTTACTTTCTTCATACATCGTCCTTCTTTCCAAATGATGGTACATTTATTATTTGAAAAAGAAGTATCTTTATGTATATAATCTTCGAAGTTTTTTAAGAGAGTTGATATAATAGAAACAAACTAGTCAGGGGGCATTAAAATGAAGGCTATTATTTCATACGAAACACCTCTAGAACAAGCACATTTCACTGCAAAAAATGATGAGAAAAATATGTTTTATAAAGAAAATACAGAAGAATCTGTAGAAGGCTCACTTCAGTATGACGTACTAGATGCTGTCGGTGAATTTAAAGGACAACCTGGCTATATCGTTTGTAACAATATTTCTGTAACAGACGAAGGTCGCCCTGTATTTGAAAACCGCTTTAAAAACCGCGCAGGCCTTATTGAAAACGAACCAGGATTCCAAGCGATCCGTGTTCTACGCCCATTAAGTAACGATACATATGTCATCTTAACGATGTGGGAAACAGAGCAAAACTTTAAAGACTGGACAGAATCACGTTCATTCGAAAACGCTCATAAAAAACGTCCCACGCAAGCAGAAGGAACACCTCAGGCTCAAGCGCATCCACATGCGGAACAGCAAAAGAGTATTTTCTCTCGCCCTTCTTTTGTGACTACTTTTGATGTGTTAGTTTAATTTTTTTGAGTTTGGAGTTCAGAAACCGCGGTATGTGAAATTATATCAGCGATTTTTCGAATATATCGGCGCAACTCGAATTATATCAGCGTTTTTCTGAATTTATCGGCGCAACTCGAATTATATCAGCGTTTTTCTGAATTTATCGGCGCAACTCGAATTATATCAGCGTTTCTTCGAATTTATCGGCGCAACTCGAATTATATCAGCGTTTTTCTGAATTTATCGGCGCAACTCGAATTATATCAGCGATTCTTCGAATATATCAGCGCAACTCGAATTATATCAGCGTTTTTCTGAATATATCAGCGCAACTCGAATTATATCAGCGATTCTTCGAATATATCGACTTATCGACAAATCATGACACAAAAAGGAAACACCATTACACACCGGTGTTTCCTTTTTCTTTGTACCAATTATATATACGAAGTGAATCTTTTTTTCTCATATGCTTTACTTCATAACCCCGCCCCGCTACCGCTACAAGAGTTGTACATAATTCATCCTTTCTTTGAAAATACGATTGATTATAACCTACTGCTTGAACATGTCTTCTTCGCATTATTCCTGTATATTTCGAAAAATTACGATATACAACCGTTAGTTGATTTTCTCTTAATTCATAACCGCCACTTTTATATCTAGCATACGCAAGTAACGAAAACACGATAAATAACGGTAAAATAAAAAATAACGCAATATATTGTTTTAAATATATACTCACGCTAGCAATTAGAACTGTGAGTATGATACTTATTAACCAGCCCATAATGAAATAACGACGCAACGCTGTTTTTGGTAAGTGAGCGATCTCCGCTTCAATTTCATAAGGTAACTCTAAATATGTGAGCAGGTGCTGTACATCTTTTTTCTTCATAAAAGGATGCAGCATCACTTCATTACTTGCTGCTCCAATACTGTGAATTGCTTCCACTTCAACAGCGCAATAACCAAATGGCTGGCGAAGCATACATTCTTTTACAGTAATCGCTTGAATTCGGTGCAATTTTAAGACAAACTCTTTCTTTTCAAATAACCCTTGAACGATACGAATTTCTTCCCCTTTTCGCTCAATTTTAAAGTTTGCATATTTCAACACATATCCAGCCGTGGAAATAATCCATGAAATCGCCATTAAAATTAATGCTATTACAATTAGTTTATAAACACCGTTTCCCATCACATACGCTTCTACTTTACTTGTGAATCCTTCAGGAAGAACAAAATCAAACTTTGTGTAAAGAAGTACCAGTCCAGAAAACACTAGTCCGAACCGACCAGATGTAATCGCTGCTGCTAAAACCTCTTTCGCTGTTAACTGATAAACCGTCTTGCTTTCTTCCTCTTCTATTTCTTCTTTTACAGTAGTTTCTTTCTTATGTAATAAAGAGATTAAATGTTTTGCCTCGTCTTCTTTAATACCAGCCAACATCACTTCTGGTTCACTACCACCACCCGCTACTTCTATATTTAACTTCATAAGCCCAAGCATCTGATAAATGACGTTAGAAGACGTACTAACATTTTGCACACGTTCTTTATTTAAATAACTTTCCTTCTTTACAAAAACACCGTGCTTTATATGTAAAATATTATTCTCAATCCAGTACACTTTAAAATACCATTTAATTGCTGAAAAAATAGCCATGATGAATAAAACAACCAGAAGGAAAAGATAAAATAAATACCAAGGTTCCACTTGTTCATCAGGTTTAAATAAAACAAGAATAATAAGTGGCAACAAACTCGCAACTCTAATACCTAACAATATCGTAATCGGATGTTGCCTCTTATACATCCTTATCACTCACTTTCGCAAGTTCTCCAATTTGTCTTTTTAGCTGTTCTGCTTCTTCTTTCGTTAAACCTGGAATACTATGAGAAGTTGCGGCTGTTGAAATGTGTAATTCTGCTAAATTATACTTTCTCATGATCGGCCCTTGCTCAATCGTTACGTGCTGCACACGGATCATCGGAATAAGTACGCGTTTTACAACGAACATTCCCTTTTGAATCTCAATCTCTTCTTCATTTAATCTGTAACTATAATAGCGCTGACGCAAATTTGGAAACACAAAATAATCAAGTGGAATAAATGTAATAGCTCCTGTTACTAATAGTCCAAACAACCAGCCCCACCAGTTAAAGTTAATCATAAAAAAGAAATACGCAATTACGACTGTTAGTATAACTGCCGCCCCAATTAAAGCGTGAATTCGCCACACTTTCAGCATATTAAAATGAATCTCTCTTTCTAACGGCTGCATCTCATCACTCCAATTCTATGAATTTATTACTTATATATTATCAAAAATAAGATTTCATATACATTTTTGTAAATTTATAGTCAAATAATAACATTTGAATCAAAAGCATATTAAAGAAAAACATACCTCAGTTTTGAAAATTATATATTATAAATATGAATTATATTATTGAACTAAAATAAACCTTACATGATTCATGTAAGGTTTATCGTTTTATACACAATATATTTCATTATTGTTGAGATATACTAGCATCGCTTTCAATTCGCTTTTCTTTTTGGCTCAGTTTTTTATCTTTAGATTTTTTTAATGTTAAAGTCATACCAATAAAAATAAAAAGAATTCCTGTTATTTGCATTAAAGTTGGACGGAATCCAGTAAGTACAGTATCTAATAATATTGCCACTGCCGGATCCAAAAAAACTAATATTGAGATTGTTTTTGTAGATAAATAGCGTAAACTATCAAAAAACAGATAATATACTATCCCTGTGTGAATAAAACCAGTAGCTATAATATATGTCCAATTACTTTGAGTGAGGCCACTAAAAGCATCTAAATCTATAAATGGTATTAAAAGAAATATCCCCAAGAATGTTTGTAAAAATGTCATTGCATACGCACTCATTTTGTTAATCCCTTTACCAAATAAAGTTGTAAATGCATAAAAGAGAGCTGCAAGAAATCCCCATATCATACCTGAAGACATTAATGAACCGACAGAGAAACTTCCATCGATACCAGCAATTAATAAAGCTCCTGCAAAACACACAATTATTGAAATGATAGATATGAATGTTAATTTTTCTTTAAAGACGATACTTCCAATTAACAGTACAATTACTGGTGCAAGATGATAAACCGAGATAGCAATTGTAACTGACATATTTTCAAAGGCTTTAAATAAGAAAACCCAATTAAATACTAAGAAAAAGCCACATATTAAAACTTGAATAACTTCTTTTCGTTCCCATTTATCTTGTTTATATTGCCCTGTAAGCAACCAGCATACACTTAAAAATATTGTCGCAAAAATACACCTTACAAACACTAATTCAAACGAAGGTAAGTTTGTTTGAACTGAAAAAAATCCAACTGATCCAAAGATAACCATTGATGCTATCATCTTTAAAGCCGGTACCGTTTTCTCTTGCTTAAAACTTTTTTGAAGCAAATTAATCCCCCTCCAATAAAAACTCGGTTTATAGTGAGAAAAACACCAGCCTAAAAAAGGACAGGTGCTTTTCCTCAAAAACACTCAATTATAAATTTTTCCCAGCAGTCCAACCACCATCAATTACAAAATTAGAACCAGTAATAAAGCGGGCCTGATCAGAAATCAAGTACTCAATACATGAAACAATATCCTGCGGCAACCCCCAAGTATCTAAAGATTGATTACTTTTTATCATAGACATCAAGGCTGTATTACTAAAGTATTCTTCTGTAAGTTCAGTTCTAATAACACCGGGAGAAATGCTATTCACCCTTATATTTTGCTTTCCAAATTCCATAGCCATCTGTTTAGTCAATCCGATTAAAGCATGCTTTGATGCAACATAAGCAGCTCGCTCTGGTTCAGCCATTAATCCAGAAACCGATGCTATATTCACAATACAACCTTTTATTTTCGATTCACACCATCGCTTAGCTACTTCCCTAGAAAGGATAAATGGTGCTACTAAATTTACATCAATTACTTTTTTAAACATATCATCGGATAAATGTAAAACAGGTGTTATCTCTCGAATACCAGCTGCATTTATTAATATATCAGGAGAAAGCTTTTCTAAATCTAATTGAGTAAAAAGATTATGAATCGCTTCGCTATTACTTAAATCAATTTGCACTACTTTCAAAGGCATATCTGTTTTCATATAATCTATTAAATTATTATTATTAATATCAAGCGCTATTACATGAAATGATTTTTCTAAAAAGTATTTTATACAAGCATGACCTATACCGCTATTGGCTCCAGAAATCATAATTATTTTATTCTCTCTCATTTTGTCTCCTTATAAGAAAATGTTACTAATAAAATATCACGAAAAGCCTCCGTACTACATTCTGTTCCAAGTGGCGTTACGGCATGGAAGACCTTTTGTCCAAATACTAAAGTTTCTAAAGGCTCCTTCAAACTTATAAACTGATTAATTTCCCGAGGAGAATTAGCTATTAAATTATCTCCACCAATAGCTGTATTACTTAAATTCATAAGGTGTAAAAACACTACTGGTTCATCATCTTTATGTAACCAAATAGGTGAACTAAAAGATGGTCTTTCTTTAGTAGCTTTATATCTTACTTGATGTAAACCTATAATTAAGTCTTTACTTGTATCTATTATATTTGTTTTAAATGCAAATTCAGTATCGAAGCGCACGATATTTTGAATTAAAGGATTACATAAAAAGCTATCATTTATGCTATTGAACTGTCTAACTTTCCCGCCATCGTCATAGTTATATTCTTTAGATTGGAAGTAATCATTACTATTATCTAAAATATAATCTGGTGAATCAACATACTTTATATACCTTGAATAAGATCTAGCACGGCATTCACCGTATGCATCATCTTCCAAATTATAATAATCTAACTGTGCTTGTGTTAATAGACGATGATTCTCTTCCTCTTGTAAAAAGATTTCATTTGAGATTTCAAGGAATCCTTTAGATTCAAATTCATGTACCTTTTCTTCTATGCTAAAGCCACTCATTTTACTAAGAACAAACGTCATTATAAAAACCTCCACACTATTGTATTTTTCTATCTCACCCTATGTTAGAAATGCAATAAGTAACCGAGATTCTTGCTTAATAAAATTAAAAATTATGATATTCAATTAATACACCAAATGAAATATACGTAATTCATTAAAATTATTTATTAAGCAATATTATATATCCTTTCGGGTATTTTTTCTAATTATCTGAAGATTTATAAACATTAGTCTTAATATTCAAAAATAAAGAAATAGATTTTTCAGAAAGATAAAACTGCGCGTATTGCAATTATTTATGTATATAACTTTTTTTAAAATTATATTTTAAATATAGCTAGTTTTTTATAAATTTTTTGATATAATTACATACGGGAAAAGGGAAGAACTTTGTCTTCCCTTGTGTTTTTATTTGCATCTAGTACTTTTGCTAGATGCTTTTTTTTATGCTAAAAAAGGTATCCTCAAATACTTTGAGAATACCTTTTCACCTTTATTATCTCTGCTGTTTTCTACCTAATATGAGTAATCCAAAACTCATCATTACAAGAAGTGCTCCCATATATGGTTCCACAGGCATTTTCTGCCCTGTCTTCGGTAATTCTTTTTCAGGTTTCTCTGGATTCGGTGTCCCAGGCTTTTCTGGATCTGGTGTCCCAGGTTTTTCTGGATTCGGTGTTCCAGGTTTCTCCGGATTCGGTGTTCCAGGCTTTTCTGGATTCGGTGTTCCAGGTTTCTCCGGATTCGGTGTTCCAGGCTTTTCTGGATCTGGTGTTCCAGGTTTTTCTGGATCTGGTGTTCCAGGTTTTTCTGGATCTGGTGTTCCAGGTTTTTCTGGATCTGGTGTTCCAGGTTTTTCTGGATCTGGTGTTTCTGGGCCTGGTGGCGCTAAATGATTCAATTTGTTTAATACTTCTAATTGAACTGCATTTATCATTCCATTTGTAATTTCAAATGGAATTGGATTAGTTAATTTTTCATATCCTTTTGGTGCTTCTACTTCTACTAGTGTGTAGTTACCTACAGATAGATCTGTGATTTTTGCCTTTCCATCTTTATCTGTTGTTACTTTCACTACTACTTTTCCCTTTTCATCATGAACCTCAAACACAGCTCCTGATAAGACTTCCTTGCTTTCAGCGGCCATTTTTGTAATCTCCACTGAACCTTTGTCTAACTGTTCATTCTCTACTTGCAATGATAAGACTTTCGTCATACCTTTTGTAATTTCGAATGAAACTGGCTTTTCTAGTGGTTTGTAGCCTGCTGGTGTTTCTACTTCTACTAACTCATACTTTCCAATAGATAAATCTGAAATGTCTGCTTTTCCTTCTTTATCCGTTGTTACTTTCGCAACTACTTTGCCTTTTGAGTCACGTACTTCAAATACAACATTTTCTAATGGTGCTTTACTGTCTTTATCTATTTTTGTGATTTCTACATTCCCCGTATCTACCATTTCATTTTCTACAGTGAACGCTAAAGATTTTGTCATACCTTTTGTAATTTCAAATAGTACAGGCTTTTCTAATTTTTTGTAGCCTGGTAAACTCTCTACTTCTACTAACTTGTACTTTCCTACTGATAAATCTGCAACTGTTGCTTTTCCAGCTTTATCTGTCGTTACTTTCGTTACTACCTTGCCTTTGTCGTCTTGAACTTCAAAGACTACACCTGCTAACGGTGCCTTATTATCTTTATCTATTTTTGTAATTTCTACATTTCCCGTATCTACCATTTCATTTTCTATGTTTAATGATAGAACTTCTGTCATACCCTTTTTAATTTCGAATGATACTGGCTCTGTTAGTTTTTTGTAGCCTGGTAAGCTCTCTTTCTCTACTAATTTGTACTTTCCTACAGATAAGTCTGAGATTTTTGCTTTACCATTTTTATCTGTTTTTACTTCCGTTACTACTTTTCCTTGTTCGTCTTGCACTTCGAAGACTACGTCTTCTAATACTTTTTGACTATCTTTATCCACTTTTGTGATTTCTACTGAGCCTTTGTCTACTAGTTCATTCTCTACTTTTAGTGATAAGACTTCTGTCATACCTTTTTTGATTTCAAATGATACTGGTTTCGCTAGTTTTTTATATCCTGGTAAGCTCTCTACCTCTACTAGCTTATATTTTCCTACTGATAAATCAGCAATCTTTGCTTTTCCTTCTTTATCTGTCGTTACTTTTGTTACTACTTTGCCTTTTTCATCTTGTACTTCGAAGACTACACCTGCTAATGCTTTTTGACTATCTTTATCTACTTTTGTAATCTCTACTGAGCCTTTGTCTAACTGTTCATTCTCTACTTTTAATGATAAGACTTCTGTCATACCTTTTTTGATTTCGAATGATACTGGCTCTGTTAGTTTTTTGTAACCTGGTAAGCTTTTTTTCTCTACTAATTTGTACTTTCCTACAGATAAGTCTGAGATTTTTGCTTTCCCTTCTTTATCTGTCGTTACTTCTGTTACTACTTTGCCTTGTTCGTCTTGTACTTCGAAGACTACACTTGCTAATGCTTTTTGACTATCTTTATCTACTTTTGTTACTTCCACATTTCCCTTGTCTAACATTTCGTTTTCTACTGTTAAAGCAAGAGATTTTGTCATGCCTTTTTCAATTTGGAAAGTAATCGGATCTACTAATTGTTTATATCCTTTTGGTGCTTTTACTTCTACTAACTTGTATGTGCCGACTGATAAATTAGTAACTTGTACTTGTCCTTTTTTATCTGTCGTTATTTTAGCGACTACTTGCCCTGCTTCATCTTGAATTTCAAAGACTGCATCAGCTAAAGCATCTTTATTTTCTTTATCTACTTTTGTAATTTCTACATTTCCTGTATCCACTAATTCATTTTCTACTGTTAGCTTTAGCGCTGTTACTCTACCCTTTTCAATTTCAAATGAAATTGGCTTTTCTAGTGGTTTGTATCCTGCCGGTGTTTCTACTTCTACCAACTCATACTTCCCGATAGATAAATCTGAAACGTTTGCTTTTCCTTCTTTATCCGTTGTTACTTTCGCAACTACTTTTCCTTTTAAATCACGTACTTCAAATACAACATTTTCTAATGGTGCTTTACTATCTTTATCTATTTTTGTTATCTCGACATTCCCTGTATCCACCATTTCATTTTCTACTTTTAATGATAGGACTTCGGTCATGCCTTTTTTGATTTCAAATGATATTGGTTTTTCTAATTTTTTATAACCAGGTAAACTTTCTACCTCTACTAATTCATACTTTCCTACAAGTAAATCTGAAACATT
The DNA here is from genome assembly GCF_008274905.1 of Bacillus sp. JAS24-2. Taxonomy (NCBI): domain Bacteria; kingdom Bacillati; phylum Bacillota; class Bacilli; order Caryophanales; family Bacillaceae; genus Bacillus; species Bacillus sp. JAS24-2. The sequence continues at coordinate 1,027,206 of NZ_CP031068.1, read as the reverse complement.
TGCTTTTCCATCTTTATCTGTCGTTACTTTTGTAACTTCATTACCCTTTTCATCTTGGACGATGAATGTTACTCCCGCTAACGGTGCTTTATTATCTTTATCTATCTTTGTTATCTCTATATTTCCCGTATCTACCATTTCATTTTCTATTTTTAATGATAGAACTTCGGTCATGCCTTTTTTGATTTCAAATGATACTGGATCTGTTAGTTTCTTATAGCCTGGTAAACTTTCTTTCTCTACTAATTTGTACTTTCCTACTGATAGATCTGAGATTTTTGCTTTACCATCTTTATCTGTTTTTACTTCCTTTACTACTGTTCCAGCTTCATCTTGCACTTCAAAAACTACGCCTTTTAATGCTTTTTTGCTGTCTTTATCTATTTTTGTAATTTCTACTGAACCTTTATCTAACTGTTCATTTTCTACTTTCAACGATAGGACTGTTGTCATACCTTTTTTAATTTCGAATGATACTGAATCTGTTAGCTTTTTGTAGCCTGGTAAACTTTTCGTCTCTACTAATTTGTACTTCCCTACTGATAAATCAGAGATTTTTGCTTTACCATCTTTATCTGTTTTTACTTCTGTTACTACTTTTCCTTGCTCATCTTGCACTTCGAAGACTACGCCTTCTAATACTTTTTGACTATCTTTATCTATTTTTGTAATTTCTACTGAGCCTTTGTCTAACTGCTCGTTTTCTACTTTTATTGCTAAAGCTTTTGTCATACCTTTTTTTATTTCAAATGGTACTGGTTCTGTTAGCTTTTTATAACCTGGTAAGCTTTTCGTCTCTACTAATTTGTACTTTCCTACTGATAGATCTGAAACATTTGCTTTTCCATCTTTATCTGTTACTACTTTTCTTACTACTTCATCTTTCTCATCTTGGACTTCAAATTCGACACCCGCTAATACTGCTCCGTTTTCTTTGTCCACTTTTGTAATTTCTATATTACCTTTGTCTACCATTGCATTTTCCACTTGTATTGGGAATATGCCGTCCCCTGTTACACTTACTTCGAACTCTGTTTCTTTTAATTGGTAGCCTTCAGGCGCTTTCGTTTCTTTTAAAATATATTTTCCTAGTGCTAACGGTTTAGAGATTGCCTTACCATCTTTATCTGTAACAATATGTTCGACTACTACACCGTCTTTTACTATATCAAACTCTGCATTTGCTAATGGTTTTTCACCATTTTCCGAATCAATTTTCTTTATTTCAATTTGACCCTTTTGCACAGTATTTTTAATTTCAATTGTTTTTGTTTCTCCAGCTTGAAGTGTAACCTCTACTGGGCTTGTTAATTTTTGATATCCTTCTGGTGCTACTGTTTCATAAACTTTATACGTCCCAGGAGCTAAAGTTTGAGGTACTGAAAAACCTTTTTCGTCCGTTGTCAGTTTTGCAACAACTTCATTTGCACTATTTCGAACTTCAAATTCGGCACCTTTTAACCCTTTGTTCGGATTCTCAGAATCTATTTTATGAAGCGATACTGTACCATCTTTTGGAGCTTCAGGCGGTGTAATAGTTACTTCTTTTGATGTTAATGTTTTATCATCAAAATGTAATTCCGCTTTATTAGGAATCTTCTTATCTACGTAAGAAGATAAGTCTGCATTATTTTTAATTTTCGCCTTGATACTAAGATTAATTATCTGGTCTTCATATGACTTATAATCAAAATTCTCACCAAACGTAAATGTTACTTCACTTCTTTGTTTATCTATATTTAACGTCCCTTTAGAAGTAATATCTTGGCCATTTTTATCATACACTTTTGCCTCTAATACTTCTAAAACATCTTCTAAATCATCACTAATTACCATAGATGTGTATTTAGAAGGATCGTTCGGTATATGTGTACCAACTTGGTATTGAATAACTTGATCCATTTGTGTTAGCTGCTCATTCTCTACAAGCTTGCCATTCTCATCAACTATATTTTTTTCAATGCTAGGTGGATTATTGTCACCTGAACCAGATCCTCCCCCACCACTCACAAATACTTGTCCTACTTTTTCTTCAGTTTTAATATTTTTACCTTCTAATTTCACAGTATTTTTATGAGGTTTTGCAGCAGGATTTGTAACCTTTGTTTTATATCTTAAAATATAGCCTTTTGAACTGTCTGGAAATTCAATTGTAAATCCAGTCTTTGTTGCATTTATTTTAATGTTAGATAAATTTGCTGGCTTAATATTTGTTGGTGCATAACCATCTTCAAATACAGCCTCTTCTAATACTACGCTGTCTGTAATTAACTCATGCCCAGGTCCTAATGTATCTGTTAATTTAAGATCTTGCATTTCTGTTCCAGTTGCATTTACATATACAAGCCAATCAGCAATAGACGGATCTTCTTGATTATAAGAACCCCATTTCAATAGATTTTCCGTATTGGGTTGTGGCTTCGGTCTCTCTGTCGTATTACTTACATTTACTTCTTTATTTACGATTTGACCATCAACGTTAAATTCTAATGGAATTTCTTTAACACCATCATATGCTTCTAGACCAAAGTAGAATTCTACGAATAAAGAACCTTTAATGTTGTTCTTTCCTTCTACGTAATCACCCATAGTACACGTTAATAGACCCTTTTTCATCTCACATGTACCAACTGTTTTTCCTTCAGCATCTTTTAAAGGAAAACTCATATTCATAAGGTCTTTTCGAAACTCTTTTGGCATATCAATTGTGAATTGATCTCCACTTTTTATTTTTTCTTTAGCTGACCACTTCACTTCTACTTTCATACCATCTGAGGCTTGATATGGTTCAGATGTCGTGCCATCAGTACGGGAAATATTAATTTCGTCCACTGGACTTTTCATAACAGCAGCTTGAATAACTGGAGCCCACACATTCAGCACTGAAAATAATACTAGAAAAACTAATGAAACCATTGAAATATGTCTTTTAGTACTTTTCATTTGCATAGTTCCCTCCTAAATTTTTATATTTATATAACAAAAAAAGATCGTCCGGTTGCATCAAAAATGTGCAACCAGACGATCTTAGTAACCAATATGTATTACCGTAGACTCTAAGCTTTGCGGCCTATCCTTTCGAATAGTGTGCTAAAAATATCTTTTATTCTTTTTTTGTTTCATTTTCCTCTTAAACCAAATATTACTATACCGTCTGGACGGTTATAATTCAATACTCTATAAAATTGTTCTATTTTTCTAATAAAAAAAATAATTCACCACTACATTAAAGAAGCAATGGTGAATTATTTTCTCATTATATAGTTCGTATATTCTATTTATATGAATTACTAATAAGAGCTTGAATCACTTTTTCTCTTAACTCGGGGCTTAGTCTTCCAACCCCTAAATATTCCGAATACCATAATCCATCTGCTGCTAATCTAATAATTGTTGCACAAACTGAATCTATCTCATCATTTTCTATATTTTTTTGCAGTTGCTGAAATGATTGTTGTAATGGCTCAAGTAATTCAGGTTTTAACATGAGTGCTGCCATCATACTGCTAGACAACTCTTCTGTTCTTCTCTCATTACTTAATCTTTCCTCTACAAAAGAGCGAACCCATCTCCCTTTCCTCTCTGAGTCTTCCGCTACTTTATTGTAAATGGCCCCTTCATAATCCTCTACCCCTCGGACTATCATACCTTCTATTAAAGCTTCTTTATTTGAAAAGTGATACAATAATCCACCTTTGCTTAAACCCGCCTCTTTTGCCACTGCTTCTAAAGTTAATTTAGCAACCCCTTTACATTGTACAATTTGAGAAGCGGCCGCCAAAATCTTTTGCCGCGTTATGCTTATACTCATTCCTTTTTAAAACCCCATTTCTACTAAATTTATATAAATACGAATCTTATTTTTAATATTGTTGATTACTACTAAGTATTTTCTTTATACAACAAAAGCTTCATTACCTTTGAATTTTTAGTTACTTATTCTATTAAAAATTTCCATATCATTCAATATGATAACATTAAATACACAAAGCTGACTATACATCTATACTTTTGTATTTATTGAAAATATATCCATTAATAAAATTTACCGATTTATTCCTTCTTATTACTTTAAGACAGCAGTAATTCTTTCAGTACTAAATAAAAAATGTTATTACTCCCATTAAATTGAGTAATAACATTCTACTTAACAAATTCGCTGCCAACTAGCATCCTTCACATCTTCACTAGTCGGTTTTCTAACTGATCCAATAAAGTGAAACTTTATATCCGCAACATGGACAGGTGTATTTCATTTTGTCACTCCATTATTAACTTGTTTTCCCATATATTCCGACTCACAAAGAATGTAACAGCACAAATCATAGTTATCCCCATGAAAAATGTATTAGAATCTTCATATGTAGTTGGAATGCCTACCGTTACGAAAACAATACTAAAAGCTAAAAATAGATATAATAATAAAGATATAATATAGCTTAGTTTAAATCGTAAAATGATACCTCTAAACAATAGCTCACCAAGTAGACAGCCACCTAAAATAATAGGTACTCCGAAATACAATGTAAGGACTCCCATTTGCGCAGTAGATTGAATTATCTTTCCAATTATGTTCGGCGAAACCAGCTCACTATCGTTTCCCATCCTATCATATAAATCAAGTGCTGTTGCTGAAATAAAGAAACTTAATATAGAAAATGAATACGGTATTAAAAATTTGCTCACTCTCATTCACCTCGCTTTTTTCTTTACATATATTATTCATTATTTCCTATCATTTTTACATAAAAAAATAACCCTCTATGATAAAACATAGAGGGTAGCATTTCTATATAAAAATCTATACCTTATCCTGAAGTGAATCCCGAAAATAGGACAAATATCAAAACACCTAAACCATCTGCTATCTGCTCCCTACATTCTTTAGGGTAGATAGTTTATATGTTTTATTAGAAAGTAGTGCCTTCTTTTTTATAATATTCTTTTGAAATCTCTTCATAAAATGCGGCTGATGTCGCGTAGAAATAAGGTGCTAACCATAAGAAACCGATTCCTACAGTAAGAATACTTAAAATGAACCAACCTAAGAAACTTAAGCATAGTAAAAAGTAATCCATTTTATGTCCATTCATCATATGACGACTCTCAGTAATCGCTTGATTCGCTGTATATTCTGGATGATCATTCAAAATAAAATATGTCATAGAATAAGAAAATGATTTAATAATACCTGGAATAATAAGAAGTAATGTCCATAGAGTCAAGTATACATACATTAGTAAATATGTTAAAAACGACTTCATCAACTTACTTTCATCGCTAAACCATCTAAATATATGACCAATGCGAGCATCAGTCCCACGAATTGCATTTAAAACAAGATAATAGGCACCTATTGTTAATGGACCAATAACAAGCATTACTATAATACTTACTGTAAGTGAATCACTTGCTTCTTCCCAACCCCAAAATATCGAGAAAATACCTGTTGTTAGCATTTCAACAGCTCCAATAAGGATTCCAATTAATAAGGTTGCCCCTACCGCTAGTCCCCATCTTCCTTTTAATGCATCAAGTGCTTCTCTTTTCAACTGACTTATCATATATAACCTCCTAATACTATTTCCATTTTATTATACCATTTATATCAAAAATCCCACATATTTTCCTAAAACAGAAGCATATTACCTTTTTTCATACGTATTGATACATGTGTGCTGTAGTTGTACTAATATATGGATTAAACGACTCTTTTCCCTATAACAAAAAAGCCTGCCTTTCATAATAGGCAAGCTTTCTCAAGTTACATCTCATTTATTTTCTTCTTATACCAATCCTGCATTCTCTCCGCATCTTCTACTCTCGTATGCTCTATTTTATAACTAGATGATGCACTCGAAAACTTATACGTACATAAATCCGCACGGCGCTGGAAATATGATTGTGTCTTCTCCATTGATTGGACGTGTCTTCTTCTAATAAGTCCTGTATATTTTCCGACGCTACGATAGACAAGTGTAATTTGTTCTCCGTTAACACTGTAGCCATTTGTTTTAAATGTTGCGTATCCAAGTGTAAAGATAAGGATTGCGAGCGGTAGTAATGCCCACATGATGTAATACTTTTCAAAGTATATGCTTATTCCAGTAAGCGGGATTGCGAGCATAGCGAAAAAGATAAAACTATCAATGAGATAGCGGCGCAATGCTGCTTTTGGTAACGAAGTAATATTTGCATTCAGTTCGTATGGTAATTGTAAATGCGCGAGTAATTGTTGCACTCGATCTTTTCGAATGATAGGATGCAGTGTAACTTTTTCTTCTTTCCCTTCACTTTGAATGACTTCTACTTGCACAGCACAATAACCGAACGGTTGGCGTAAAATGCCTTCTTTTATCGTAATCCCTTGAATGCGGTGCAATTTTAGTACGAGTTCTTTTCTCTCCAGTAACCCTTGCGAAATACGGACTTCATCATTTTTTCGATTCACTGTGAAGTTACCGTGTTTTAACGCGTAGCCAATTGTAGATATCATCCAAGAAACGACAAGTAAAATAGCTACCATGTAAATCCAGCCATATATATCGTGGTCCATTACATATGACGTCACACTATTTTTTATCCATTTCGGAATATACTCATCTACTTGGTGATAAACGAAAAAGATTAAAGAGAACAATACTCCAAATTGACCAGATGTAACAGACGCTATTAAAATCTCTTTCCACGTTAACTTGTACTCTGTCGTTTGTTTTTCCTCTGTAACAATTGCTTTTTCTACTGTATTTTCTGCTGCTTCGTCTAACGTTTTTTCTGCTTTCACTTCTGGAGTTGGCTCATTTAGCAAAGTAATAAGCTCCGTCGCCTCTTCTACCGTAATTCCAGCTAAGCTAACTTCTGCTTCATCGCCCCCGCCAGCTGTTTCAATCTGAATTTTTTTCAAACCGAGCATTTGGTATAGTACGTTAGAACTTGTATTAATTGTTTGAACACGTTCTTTATTTAAGTAGCTCTCCTTTTTCACAAAGAGACCTTGTTTCACATGTAATACGTTATTTTCGACCCAGTATACTTTGTAATACCAGCCTACGATAGCTGAAATAATTGTGATCAACGCAAAACCAATAGGAACTAAATACCAAAATGGAAACTTTCCCCTTAAGCTAAAAAGAAAAATAATGAGTGGTATAAAATCTGTTATTTTTAATTCTAATAACATCGTGATTGGATGCTGCCTCTTATACATCCTCATCACTCACTTTCGCTAATTCTGCGATTTTCGTTTTCAACATTTCAGCTTCATACATCGTTAAACCTGGGATGCTATGAGAAGTTGCCGCTGTTGAAATGTGTAATTCTGCTAATCCGTATTTTCTCATAATTGGCCCTTGTTCAATCGTAACGTGCTGCACACGAATCATCGGTACTAATACGCGCTTTACGACGAAAAGACCATGCTGAATTTCAAGTTCTTCTTCATTTAGTTGGTAGCTGTAATAACGTTGACGTAGTTTCGGAAACGTAAAGTAATCAAACGGTGTATATACAATTGTTAATCCGATGAGCACATAGAAAATCCAAGCCCACCAATTAAACTTAATCATAAAGAAAAGATATGCCAAAATGACTATAATACTGATTCCTAGCCCAATTAAAGAACGCGCTTTCCACACCTTGACCATGTCAGGGTGAATTTCATTTTTCAATGGATCCATGTAACCACTCCAAATCTAGTAATCTAATATATAAATACTCTCAATCTATATTTTACGTAACTTTACAGAAAATTGAAATTCAATCTTCTTTCTTCTCAGGAATAAAATATCCGAACCAAAGTAGCCAAATGAAACCGATTAACTTCATCCAATTTCCATCCGCTTGAAAAGCTTCAATCATACCTGGTATTTTATAAACCCCAATAAATCCAAGAAAACCGAGCCACCAGTTTTTTTGCATTTTCATCTTTACTCCTCCTTCATGACGTTTTTCACATTTCGAATCCAAATTTCTTTATACTTTAACTGGAATCCCATGAGCATATAGTTGCTCATATTATCAATCACGAGTGCTAGCGTATGAGCATTTTCTTCCGTTTCATGTTGTGACACTACGTCAAGTTCTACGCCTTTCTTCAATAAATCGTGGAAACCATTTAAGAAATCTTCTTGTATTTCAAATAAGCGTTTCTGATACTTTTCATTTCGCGATGCAGTTACGATAAATTCATTGATAACGCGTAATATCCCTTCTTGCCCTTCATATTCAGAGAGCATATGTAAACCATCAGCAATTAACTTTTCTGCAAAGTTTTCTTTCGTATATTGCTCTTTATCGAAATAACTCACGAAATGATATCCAGAGAAAATTTCTTCAAATAAAAAATCGATTAACGCTTCTTTAGAAGAAAAATGATAATAAATAGCCGGTTTTGAAATACCTACCTCTTTCGCAATCATGGAAAGACTCATCTTCTCAATGCCGTGTTCTGCCATAAGTTTAAATGAAGCCTCTACAATGTTTTGCGATGTTTGTAAATTCTTCGTCATACTGTACCTCACTTATTTTTACTTACCGGTCGGTAAGTAAATTATAAAACAAAACGAAATGATTTTCAATTTAGTTAGCACTACAGAAGGTGTTTATCAGAAAATACAGAAAGTTATAAAGTAAAAGCAACATATAACAATAAGGAGGATATCATATGGGACTTGGTGGTAATGGCGGCGGTGAAGCAGGACAAGCTGGTAAGAGCGGATTTTCATTAATCATTGTACTTTTTATCGTATTGATTATAGTTGGAGTTAGCTATATCGGACTTGGCTTCTAAGAAAAGGCGTCCTACGTTACACATGTAGGACGCCTTCTTTTTAATCCCTATTCAGCAATCGCATACGATAACAATTCATCGTCACTTCTCCGAGTCTTTGCAGTAGTTGATAGTTCGCATATGCGCCTACCGGGGCACCGATTATTGGTACGAGCTGCAGCATTTTGGCTAAATCGATATAGTCTCGGTACTCTGTTTGGAACTTTTCCCAGTCCATATGATTTTCTTCTTCTGTATCCCACGTTTCTATTGCTTTCCATATTTCTTTTCGGTGATCGTCACTTGAAAAGGCAAGCTGAAAAACATGAAGGATAAAAAGGCGCTCTTCTTTGTTGCTCGTATCAAATCCGTACAATGTCGCTGCATCGAATAAAAATTTAATTTTAATGCCGAGTAAAAGCGGAAAGTCAGCAAGACCGAGGAGAATACCGCCAGCCCCCGTCCCTGCCCCTTCTGCCGCTGCTATTTTTTTATACTCATCCATTTTTTTACGAACTTCATCGTCACGTCTTTGCAGTGACCATGTCGTCTCTTTTAGCTTCGGCTTTATAAAGTTTGACCCGGCGCTGATCGTTTGCACCATCATACGAATCGTCTCTGTTAATACCTTTTGTACTTTCGCCGGAATGAGCTGTTGCACTTTCGTCTGCACTTTTTTGGAGAACCGTGTCATCATAGAAGAATCTTTCATGAATGTAGCTTTCCACTGCTCCAATTCTTTTATAACCTTCTCTTCGTATGTAATCATAGGTTCATTCCTTTCAATTTAAACGCTCAATGCGCTTCGCCCCGTATTGGTAAACGAAACCGATACTAAATAATATGCTTACGATAAGTAAAATTCCTGTCATCATGAAATCTTTCGTTGCTAGTGCAAATATAACTGTAAAGATTACGCTCCCTATGATTAGAATCGCGTTTAATAAAGTAAGAAAGTCTTTCTTCTTCTCTTCTCCCCCTACCGGATACAAATCAAGCCAAATCTTCATGCGGTGATGTTTCCATAAAGTTAATAGCTGATAGCCGATTAAATATAGGAAGATAAAACTTACGATAAATCGCCCGTATAAAAATGGAATGAAGTAAAGAATAACTCCTCCAAGAGCAAGCAAACGCACATATAATCCAAAATAGTTACCTGATCTTAAAAACGTTCTCGTATATAAGTATAAATATGTACGCTTTTCACCAATCATCGAAAGAATGAAATCGAGCCATTTTCTGCGTGCTACTCTTTCTTTTAATGCTGGTACATCAACGAACATGTTCGCGATGCGGTATAGCAGCATCATCTTCTTACCTTCTTCAGAAATTAAATACTCCCAGTTTAGTGGCTTTCCCTTTACCATTTGATGCATGATAGCAAGGTATAACACCATGAGAAGGACGATTCCACCAATGAAAAGAACTGAAGTACGTTCTACAAGGAAATATACAAATAAACCGTTTAGGATAAAACGAATGAACCAATCCGCTCTTTGTATATTTTGATCTGTTAAAAATGACTTTTCCCACGCTACAAATAAATTCCACGCTTTTACAATGACAAATGCAAGTACGATCCATATGTAGCCAGCTCCTGTTTGCTTCATTTGTTGGAAGTATAACGGAGCAAGCGCAGCTGCTACGATTGCGATTATGTATAACTGAATCATAAATGTAAAAAGAAATGCCTTTGTGAAGTAAGGTTTTAACTTTTCTTCAACTGGCAGTAAGTAAACGAGATCCGCTTCTTTTAATAATGTTTGAATGGATCCAGCCGTTAACACGAGTCCAATTAATACTGCCATTACGAGCGCCGCCGGAAACGAAGGTGTTAACGTTTGTAACCATTGCTGATAATAATACGCTCCCGCACCAATGATGAACACGAAAATAAATTTCAAATGATCATTAAATACGTATTTACTATATGTACGAACTTCTTTTAGAAAGTGACGAAATCGTTCTTTCCATAACGCTGTGCTATTCATAATCTTCTTCCTTTGTTAGCGCGATGTAAATATCATCTAACGTTGCACCTGGCATATTAAACTGTGATTGCAGTTCAGATAGCGTTCCCTTCGCTCTTACTTCACCTTGATGCAAAATAATGAACGAATCACAATAACGCTCTGCCGTCGCTAAAATATGTGTGCTCATTAAAATACCGGCACCACTCTTTTTCATTTGGTCCATCATTTGAAGAAGGGATTGAATCGCTAACGGATCTAATCCAACGAAAGGTTCATCTACTATGTAAAGAGATGGCTCCACTAAAAATGCGCTCATAATCATTACTTTTTGTTTCATTCCTTTTGAGAAATGAGATGGAAACCATTTTAAACGATTTTTCATACGAAACTCTTGTAGTAGTTGTCCTACACGTTCTTCATATTGTTTTTCATCAACCCCATACGCCATAGCTGTTAATTTCAAATGCTCTTCTAACGTTAATTCATCATATAATACCGGCGTTTCCGGAATGAATGAAAAGCTAGAACGGTACGCTGTCATATCATCACGAATTGTTTTCCCATTAATTGTGACAGTTCCTTTTTTCGGTTCCATTAAACCGATAATATGTTTAATCGTCGTACTTTTACCAGCTCCATTTAAACCGATTAAGCCGACAAGTTCGCCTTTATTAACAGAGAACGAAACGTCTTTTAATACAGGTCGTTTCGTATATCCTCCTGTAACATTTTCTACACGCAATAACTCGCTCATACGACACCACTTTCTTCATTAGTATTCATTCTATATTCATCTTACCAAAAATTATGCTGTACTACATAGTATCCATGTACTCAAAAAAATTTTTTAAATTTATTAGCATATATTTTTCCGAAAGCGGACATCATAATTATTGAAGAAGGAACACATTGAAAAAGCAACCACCTATTGATGAGTACAACAACATAGTGAAGTCATCATGAAATGGGGTGTCCAAGTTGGACAATGAAATTTACACATAACCAGATCATTTGTTTCATTTTCGAAACGGGGTGTCTCTGAAAGAGCATATACTGTTTTAAAAAATAAACAATTTCATTTTAAAAAAGATTGCAATTCATTTCACTTGAAAATGGGGTGTCTACGGCAGAAACTTTAGCCGATTTACCGTGCATTTCTTAAATAAATGAGGTGTCTGCGAAACGTAAATTACGATAATGCTTTTTCAATCCCTCTTCAGAAAACAGGAAGCTGAGTCAGCTTCCTGTTTTTCGTGTTTGTTCTCTTATGTAATTATGGTAAAATACGGCTAAGGATATTTGAAAGGATGAGATCAATGAATCATACAGCAGACAATTGTATTTTTTGTAAAATCATTGACGGGCAGATCCCTTGCTCAAAAGTATACGAAGATGAACATGTGCTTGCATTTTTAGATATTAGTCAAGTAACAAAAGGACATACTCTTGTTATTCCGAAAGTTCACAAACAAGACATTTTTGCGTTAACGCCAGAAATCGCATCACACATTTTTTCTGTCGTTCCAAAAATCGCAAATGCGATTAAAGCAGAGTTTAATCCAGTTGGCTTTAACCTACTTAACAATAACGGTGAAAAAGCTGGACAAACTGTGTTCCACTTCCACCTTCATTTAATTCCACGCTACGGTGAAAAAGATGGTTTCGGTGCTGTTTGGAAATCACATCAAAATGAATACACTATGGAAAATTTACAAAACATCGCAAGTACAATTGCAAATAGTGTGAAATAATGACACTATAAGAAGGCGTAATACATAACAAGCCACTTCCCTGAAGTCATCAAATTCCGCATGGCTTGTTTCTTTACTTAAAATGCTCAGGGATGATTGTTTGTGCATAGCACATATAAGAAAGATATGCATATTTTTCCCATCATGAATACGAACAAAAAATAAGGAGGTCTCCTTTTATGTCAAAAGCTAAATCCTTTATTACAGGTGTTATTTGCGGCGGAGCAGTTGCTGGACTAGCTGTTCTTTTCTCAACTCCTTCTTCTGGTAAAGACATGCGCGGCAAGTTAAAAGAAAAAGGAAATGATATTAAAAAGACTTTAGCTGATATTACAGCTGATACGAAATTATTAAAGCGTCAAATTGTTGAAACTGCTTCAGAAGGTAAAGAAGTGTTTCAAGAATTAAAAGATGACATGCAAGACACGCTTTCTAACTGGAAGCAAGATATTTCTCAAAACAAGCGCCATATTGAGAAAGAAATTTTGGACATCCAAAAGTCAATTGAGAAACTACAAGAAGCTGTTCCAGAAAAAGCGTAAACAAATTCCTGCTTAGTTTTTTGCATATAACAAATATTTTTTATATAAATTGACCTTGACACGGCATATCGTATAGATATGCCGTGTTTTTATGCATTTACAATATATGTTATCACTTAACATGTAAGGACAACGTATGTATTCACGACTCATAAAACGCTTCCATAGTTATGCATGATTTGTATAGAATGTCATTTTTCCGAAAAATTTTCACAATTCTCACAAAAAGACTTTATTAATTTTTATTTTACTGGCATAATAGATAGTAATGAAAAAAGAATGTTAAAGTGGGTGAGTAAATGAAAAGTGGAGAAAAAGATTACTCGGTAAAAGAAGCGATGATTTTCAGCCAACGCATTGCTCAATTATCGAAAGCGTTATGGAAATGTGTAGAGAAAGATTGGCAGCAGTGGATTAAACCTTACGATTTAAATATTAATGAACATCATATTTTAACAATCGCTTATCATTTAAAAGGGGCTTCTATTTCTGAGATTGCTAAGTTTGGAGTTATGCACGTATCAACAGCGTTTAACTTCTCGAAAAAGCTGGAAGAACGCGGCTATCTTGTATTCTCAAAAAAGGAAGATGATAAACGAAATACGTACATTGAAATTACAGACAAAGGGGAAGAATTACTACTTCGCTTAATGGAAGAGTATGATCCTGAAAATAATTCAGTGTTTAATGGGGCTCTTGCACTTCGTAATTTTTATGGGAAGTTCCCAGAAAATATCGAACTGATTGCAATCCTGCGTAACATTTACGGACAAGACTTTATCGATATTTTTGAGAAATCATTAGAAGATATTGAAGAGAACTTTACAGAATCCGATCAAAAGTTAGTTAAGAAATAATCTATTTATTTTTTCGCAATCATGCTTAAGAATTCATTCATAAGCGGCTTAAATAAACCTTGTTTTGCTAGCGCTTCCGCAGTTTCGTGTACTTCGAGCTGATGTGGAAGCGCTTTTTCAAATTGATCTAACAGCGCATCGAACAAAAGAAGCCCTTCTGCTTTCTCCACTACATATTGCTCGTTCAGTTTTTCACAAAGATTTAGTATACGTTCAATATCTTTTTTACGAGCTTTTTTCTTTATGATCAAAGAATAAAATGGACACTTCTCTTCATCAATCATTTTAAATAGTAGGTCTACATAGTATTCAGCTTGTTCTAATCTTCTAACAACGTCCATTTTCTCCCTCACTTTCTAACACAAAGTCTTCTATTTCTGAATTTTGTAACACGAACAAAATATCGTGTGATACAATATATGTATATGTATTTTAGCCAAAAGGAGGTCTCGCCTCATGACACTTATAACAGTTGTTTTTGTCGCATTCGCACTTCTTGTTATATTTTACACGAATTTCATGACACATACACTGTGTGAACGAAAACAAATAGCTGCGAGCCGCCAGCCCGGTGTCTTTCGGGTTATTAATGTATGTATAACAATTTTATTAATTTCTAGTTATATAGAAATTATATTTCATGGAAAGTGAGGAAGGAAAGCCCCTTCCTCACTTTTTTCCTCTATAAGCAAATTATACCTACAATAACCAATAAAATAAACAGTACAAGTAATAAAATAAGTTGAGAATTCATCCCCATCCCCTCCTCTATTCTGTATATGCGGCATACGCCCAATATGGCACACTTTCAAAATCTGACACGTGCTGGTTAATTTTTCTTTATCAATATGAAAACGGTTCGAAATATGATATATTAAATTTTGTACATATTGCTTATACTATAGAACAAAACATTCATCAAAACTTTATCCTCAGCCACGGTAAGCCCTGTTAAGCGCGCTTTACCAATATAAAAAAGCAAAAGTATCAGTGAGACTTAATCGGGCTCTTATGAATCAAAATTCATTGGTGTAGGATAAATTAAAAATACATAATAGTAGGAGTGTTTATCGAATGAAGAAAGCTATGCTTGCCTTAGCCGCAACAAGTGTAATCGCATTATCAGCATGTGGAACATCATCATCAGACAAAATTGTTACATCTAAAGCTGGTGACATTACAAAAGAAGAATTCTACGATCAAATGAAGACACAAGCTGGTAAACAAGTACTAAACAACATGGTTATGGAAAAAGTACTTATTAAAAACTACAAAGTTGAAGACAAAGATGTAGACAAAAAGTTCGATGAAATGAAAAAACAATACGGTGATCAATTCGATACACTATTAAAACAACAAGGTATTAAAGAAGAAACGATAAAAACTGGTGTGCGTGCTCAATTAGCTCAAGAAAAAGCTATCGAGAAAACAATCACTGATAAAGAACTAAAAGAAAACTACAAGCCTGAAATTAAAGCAAGCCACATTCTTGTAAAAGATGAAGCTACTGCGAAAAAGGTAAAAGAAGAACTTGGACAAGGTAAATCTTTCGAAGAGTTAGCGAAACAATACTCTGAAGATACTGGTTCAAAAGAAAAAGGCGGAGACCTTGGCTACTTTACTGCTGGTAAAATGGTTAAAGAATTCGAAGATGCTGCTTACAAGCTGAAAAAAGATGAAGTAAGCGAACCTGTGAAATCACAATTCGGTTACCACATCATTAAAGTAACAGACATTAAAGAACAAAAACCATTTGATGAAGTAAAAGGCGACATCAAAAAAGATCTAGTTCAGAAGAAAGCACAAGATGCTGCATTCATGAATGATCTTATGATGAAAGAAATCAAAAAAGCTGACGTAAAAGTTGACGATAAAGATTTAAAAGATCTTTTCGAAGAGAAAAAAGCTGACGCTAAAAAAGAAGAAAAGAAATAATGCAGTAAAAAGCTTGGGCTTAGGCCCGAGCTTTTTTTATCCCCTCTTCTCCCGGTAGTTATATCTAGATTCGGTAAATGAAATTATATCGGCGATTTTCAAAATATATCAGCGCAACTCCAATTATATCAGCGATTTTCGAAATATATCGACTTACCGACAAAAAACGACAACAAGCGTGACTCCCTCTTCAAACACAAAAAAACCTTGATCCACGCCACGTAGAACCAAGGTTTATCTTATTATCATTGATTAAATGAAAAAACTATGTTAAATTAGAACAGAAACACGTTTCATAAAACAAAAGGAACGTATTTATCCGTATCTTAATTGTACACCAAAACACATCTTCAGTCAACCTCTATTTTTCACTTTTAAAGGAGTGCTTACCGTATGAACAAAAAACTTGATCTAGAGCAAAAAAGATTGGATACCGTAATCGAGACAATTACGGAGCAAATTGATAAACTGGAAAACGAAACTGGCAGACGCCGAGCAGAAGTAATCAATATTCGTAAACACTTTTGGGATGATGTGAAAGTGAACACGGATACTTTCGATGATTATCTTGAAACAGTTATCAACTTAAGACAACAAGCTCAGTCACTAGCTGTTACACAAATTACCCATAAGCACACCTTTAATCGACTTGCCGCATTAAGACGCATGCATAAAGCACCTTATTTCGGACGAATTGATTTCAAAGAAGAAGGAGAATCTGCAGCGGATCAAATTTATATCGGCGTCGCTACACTTACGGATGCAAGCGGAGAAAACTTCCTTATATATGACTGGCGCGCACCTATTTCGAGTGTATACTACGATTATCCACCAGGACCGGCTGAATACAGTACACCAGGCGGCGTAATCCACGGTAATGTGGAGAAAAAATTACAATACATTATTCAAAATGGCGAGATTGATTCTATGTTCGATACGAGCCTTACAATTGGTGATGAAATCTTGCAACAAGCGCTTGGAAAAGGCACGAACAAACATATGCAAAGCATCGTTGCTACGATTCAGCGCGAGCAAAATGAAATTATCCGTCACGATGAAGGCCGACTCCTTATCGTGCAAGGAGCCGCTGGTAGTGGTAAAACATCAGCTGCATTACAACGAATCGCCTACTTACTATATAAATATCGCGAATGGCTAAAAGCAGATCAAATTATTCTCTTCTCTCCTAACTCTATGTTCAATAGCTACGTTTCTAACGTACTACCTGAACTCGGTGAAGAAAATATGCAGCAAGTTACATTCCAAGAATATTTAAATCATAGACTAAGTAAGTCATTTGAAGTTGAAGATCCTTATGAACAATTAGAATATATGTTAACTGAAACGAATAATCCTACCTATAAAACGAGAAATGCGAGCATCCGATTTAAAGCATCCACTCAATTTTTCGAGATGATTAGAGCGTACAGACAATCTCTTGAATCTTCAGGCATGCTATTTAGAGGAATGAAATTTAGAGGAAAACTGATTGTTTCTGCGAAAGAAATTACAGAGCAATTTTACAATACCGACTCCTCCCTCCGCTTCCATAGTCGAATTGAGAAGTTAACGGATTGGCTAAATAAGCAAATAGATGCACTTGAAAAAGCAGAACTGAAAAAGCCTTGGGTAGAAGAAGAAATTGAATTACTTAGTAAAGATGAATACCAAAAAGCTTATAAATATTTGCAGAAAAAAGGAGAGTTTGACGACAACTCCTTTAATGATTTTGAAAAAGAAACGAGAGTACTTGGACGTATGATTGTCCGTAAAAAATTGAAGCCACTGCGTAAAGGCGTTCAAACATTACGCTTTATCAATTTCACAGGCATATATAAACAACTCTTCACAGATGCATCATGGGTTACTGAGAAAAAACCGAAAGAGTGGGATGACATTTGCTCCTTAACAGTAAACATGCTTGATGAAGGAAAACTATATTACGAGGATGCGACTCCATTCTTACTTTTAAAAGAATTAATTGAAGGCTTCCAAACGAACAGATCGATTAAACACGTACTCGTAGACGAAGCGCAAGATTATTCTCCGTTTCAGTTCGAGTTTTTAAAACGTCTCTTCCCTGCCGCAAGAATGACGGTACTCGGAGACTTTAACCAAGCGATATTTGCTCATGCGAGTGAAACGGTTAATTTCGATACACTTACAAATTTATACGGTCCAGACGAAACAAACGGCATTAACTTAACTCGTAGCTACCGCTCAACAAAACCGATTATTGAATTTACACGTGCTCTCGTACCGGAAGGCAAGAACATTCACGCCTTTGAACGTGACGGCGAGAAACCTACAGTGACGAAAGTATCGAATGTCAACGAACTGCACGAACGTATTACTGCCAAAGTTGCTGAACTACAAAAAGAGCAGCACAATACGATCGCAATTATATGTAAATCTGCAGCTGAAAGCGCAGCTGCATACGAAGCACTTAATCATATCGATAATATTAAACTCGTGAAGAGTAACTCAGCCGAGTATGAGCAAGGCATTGTCGTAATCCCTGCTTACTTAGCGAAAGGTATCGAATTTGATGCTGTTATTATTTACAATGCTTCTAAAGATGTGTACAGCCATGAGAGCGTTCGTAGATTGTTCTACACTGCTTGTACGCGGGCGATGCATGAGTTGCAACTTTATAGCGTTGGCGAGGTTAGTCCTTTTGTGCTTGGGGCTGATTCGGAGAGTTTTGAGCTTATAATGAAAACACCTTGATAATCATCAAGGTGTTTTTCTCATTCTAAAAGGAATATCTTTACGTCGATATACACTTAGCACGATTCCCATTATAAATGCGTGAAATAGAGTTGGTATCAAGCCGTAACTAATAAAGGGTAATGATATAGAGACACGTGGTAATATCCCAAGGATCATGCCAACGTTATAAACGAAATGGAATACAAAAAGAGTTACTCCACCAACGAGGAGTAATTTACCATAACCATCATTTATTTTATAAGCTATATTCATTATTCTTACTGCAAAAAGAGACAAAATCAAGACAAGAACTAGCGCAAGCACATATCCATAATAGTAAGTCAAACTTGCAAATACAAAATCAGTATGAGTAGCAGGGATAGACTTTATATTTCCATATGTACCAAACCAACCTGCCGATGCCATTGCCTCTTTTAAACGTAAATACCATTGATCATGCTCTGGGTTTAAAAACCCTAAAATTCTAGCTATCCGGTATTCTTTTACGGCAGACCAGGAAAATAAATCCCTAATAATAAAGAAACAAATCGGTAACATTGTAATGAGCCAGGCCGTTTTCTTTCCTAGCTTACTCCACCAAAGCATAACAAATACCATCGTGATATAGATGAACAGTGGTAAAAGAGTTGATGTAGTTAGAAATAAATATAAAGAAAATAAATACAACATGAGAAAATGTATAAACTTTAATCTACTGTTATTGAAAAAAGAAGCCCAGGATAGAAGGAAGAATGGTATTGTCATTAGACAGTCAATTATGATGGAACCAATTTTCATTAATGGCTCACCATTCAAAAAAGCAGTCGGAAAACACTTTATCATTAACAAGATAAGTACACCAATTGTATAAAACAGCCACCCGAGTCTCTCTAACTTCCGATAATCAAATAGCATCATCCCAATCGCTGTTGTAACACCGAGAATTACAAATATCACCTTATTCATTAATAAGTCAGCATGTCCAAGCGCTATAACTGGCAAAAATCCTAGCCCCATCGCAGCCACTAATAAACCAATTAAGAACCAATCAACCTTTGGCTTATGTAGTTTATTAAGTTCCTGGCCAAGCTTAATTGGACTTCCCATTTGTTCAACAGCCTTATCTTCAGCAACTTCCTCACTTAAGCCTTTCTCTATCCACATATTCTTCGTCTGTTTCAAGTGAAAGTCTAGTTCTGTTGCCACCAAGTCCTTTGCTTCTTTTGATTTAATATGGTTCGTAACTTCTTTTAAAAAACGCTCCCCTTTTTTGCTCAATTTTTTCTCACTCCTGTACTAATCCTTTTAATATAAATCGTGCCTTCGTAGCATTCTTCTCTGCCTTTCGCAGCATTTTATTTCCTTTATCATTTAATTGATAATATTTAGCTCCCGCGTGATCCCAGCTAGATTGGATAAAGCGATTTTGTTCTAGACGATGTAATAAAGTGTATAGAGACCCTTCACCACCTTCGAATTTTTGAATCCCTCTCCCTCTTAGCAACTGCATCAATTCATAACCCGTTTTTTCATTCATAAGAAGTTGTAACACTGCTAAAAGGATATCTTCTTCCTTTTCGGACGATTGCTTAATTTTTTCGCGCACCTGCTTCTGGTGCTGATCAGAAAAACTCAAATGTTTAAACGTTGTGTTCTCCATTGATTTTCGCAAGCCTTTTAATCGATCTTCCATTTGATTATCCCTCCAATCCTTTCTTCAAAAGTTCCTTCGCTTTTTTCAGTCTCGTTTTTATCGTATTTTCCTTTACGTCTATTACCATAGCAATCTCTTTAATTGATAATTCCTCATAATAAAATAGATAAATGACTTCTCGATATTTTATCGGTAAATTCATTACCGCAGAAGCCAACCTACTATCCTCAGCATTTTGAATAACTGTTTGTTCGACACTTTCTTTTTGACTCTCCATATACGTAAAGTCATCCTCTGTCACGATAACTTTTTTGTTATACCAACTTTTTAAATAGTCCTTACATTGATTGATTGCAATTCTCCATAACCATGTTTTCAAATTCGAATTCCCTTTATATGTATGAAGAGATTTATAGCATTTCACGAATATATCTTGCGTTAAATCCTCCGCAACCTCTTTATTATTCACATACGAATACACAAGCTGCAGGACTTCTTGTCCATACTTGTTCATTATTTCGTCGATAAGGTCCTCCTTATCTTCTATTTCAAACGCTTCTATCGTTAATTCATCCACATCATTTCCTCCTTCCCATATATTAGACGACGCACTGTATGGAAAAGTTTTATAAATACATAAAAAAATACGGATGGTAATGTCCATACCGTTTTTTATGAATATTTATTTACTTCTTGTCCCCTGACACTAATGCTCTGCTTAAAAACAGGAATTTTCATCCATATATCTTGTTCCCTATTTTAAAACATAATACAATTAAAATGTAACTTAATAAGCTATAACTAGTAGGTGTGGCAATCATCTCTTCCATTTTGAAAAAAGGGGGGAGGTGATAATATAATCGCGATGTTTATAATTAAATTAGTGTATGGTATCCTAACCGGAGCTGGCGTTGTCATCGGTCGAAGATACGTCGGTCCGTGGCTAATTTCTGTATACAAAAAAGCGAGAACCACCCTGCTTCGTGGAAAAGGTAAGGGCGGTTCTCGGCTAAAACGTTAATGTAATTGTCTTATAACCGCACCTACTACCACCACAATAGCAAGTTAGGTTACACAAGGCAGAAGTTTCTCAGGCTTCTGTCTTTTTTATTTTATGCAAAATTCACACTACATACTCTATCATCATTGTAACACATTTTATTTATTTTTAGTCAAGAGAAAAACTACCTAAAGGGCTCCCCTTCAGGTAGTTCTCTATTTTACGCTAACGCAGCTAGACTTTTTCAAGTTCAGCTGTGCCGCTCTCATCATTTATAGCACCAATAAAGACGGATTATGTACCCGCTTCATAACAGTATGAGTAAACAAGGAACAACACCTATTACGAATATAAAAAATCCTCTCACTATATAGCACCTATGTTTTCAGCAATACTCTATTACCATCAAACTAAATTTGTATAATTTAAACTACAGAATAGCAAGCTAATTTTCAAATATCTTCTTGCGCATTATCCTAAATTTATTATCTATTTGTATCATGCTTATAAATAAAAGATATCCTACCGACGCACCGAGCATATTTATAGCAATCCGCCACACATCAAAAACATCAGACAAAGTTAGTAAATGTAATATCTCCCAAACAAGAAAGGTCATAACATACCACTTACGAGCTTTCTTATAGTTAGTCACTTTATTAATCAGCACTGGAACGAAAAATCCGAATGGAACTACTAATATTATATGTTGTAAAACACTTAACCAATAAGTTGAGTTTCCCCAAGGACCTGGATGTGCAATAAAATCTTTAATTTGCCAAAGTGTTATTCCAAAAAGTTGTAATAACGTTTCTAAATCAGATATATGTAAAAATTGCTGCCAAAATTCAATGGGATGATAGACAGTCCCACCTGTCAAACTGCGAACAGAGTCAAATGTAGAAGTTGAAATAAACGTTCCTAAAAAGACAATAAAACAAATGATTATATAAGGAATACATAAAATTTTTGATAATACCTTTAATGGTCTAGGAACTTCGTATACCGATTTATTAATCTCTACGCCAATAACTTTTGATTCTCCAAAACTTTGAATCGCTTTATAAATCGCTTCTTTTTCATTCATACCTTGTTCCATATATTCTTCTTTCAAGCTGTTCAAGTGATCATACATTTCTAGAAATAACTCATCCTGTTCAATATCACTAAGTTCTGAATAGGCTAAAATAGACTTAATATACTCATCAAATTCACTCATAAATAACTCCTTTCTGACAAGCTTGAATTAATGCTGTTACACTCTCCCAAGAATTCACTTTCTTCTGCAATTCTTTTTTCCCTTTATCTGTAATAGTATAGAATTTCCTTTTCATCCCATTCTCAGATTCATTCCAATAAGATTCAAGAAACTCCTTTTTCTCTAATCTCTTTAAAGCAGGATACAAAGTTCCCTGCCCCATACTATACAAATCTTCACTTGCATCCTTTAAACTTTGAGCTATTTCATATCCATATGTATCACGTTTTGCAATGATAGAAAGTAATAAAATATCTATACTTCCCTTCAAGATTTCTTTGTCCAACAATACCACCACCTTATATACATCGTATAACAACATATGTCGTTATTCAATACAGTTAGAAGAATATTCCATAAAAAAAGAACCACCTAAAGGCTCCCCTTCAGGTGGTTCTCTATTTTATGCTAACGCAGCTGCCTGTTCTTGTTGATCTACAGGAATAACAGCGTCTGTTAGTGCTTTTTCTAGTTCTGCTGTATATTTCATTTGTTCTTCTTTGCTCCAGCCTAGTTTCGCAGCCATGTAGTTGATTACTGCTTCTTTCCACTCATATACCCAGTGGATGTTGAAGAATACAGCGCCTCTGCGGCGTACGAAGAAGTCAACTGGTTTTGCTGTCATTTCGTAATCCATTGCGTATACAAGCGGGATTAGAACGTCAAGCGGCATGTTGTATTCTTTCGCTTCGTCTTTATGTTTTTTCGCTAAGTCAAATAGTACGTCAACGTTAGAACCATAGAATTTCGCGAATTCTTCTGCTTGTGCTGTTGTTAAACCATATTTCGTACCTTCGCCAGCTTTTTTCGCAACGAATGCTGGGAATCCGTGTGAACCATCTACATGTCCACCAGAGATTGGCATATGTTTCGTGTCGCTCTTCGGATATGCGCTATGACCTTCTTTTTGTAGTAAGTTCGTTACGTAGTCTACTACCATTTCAGCCATTTTGCGGTATCCTGTTAATTTACCACCTGCGATTGTAATTAAACCAGATTCAGAAGTCCAAATTTCGTCTTTACGAGAAATTTCAGATGCACTCTTACCCTCTTCATAAATTAACGGACGTACACCAGCCCAGCTTGATTCAATGTCTTTCTCTGTAATTTTCACGCTTGGGAACATGTAGTTAATCGCATTAATGATGTATGTGCGATCTTCTGTTGTCATTTGTGGTACAGCTGCGTCTTTATCGTAGAACGTATCTGTTGTACCTACATAAGTTTTTCCGCCGCGAGGAATCGCGAACACCATACGTTTATCTGGTGTATCGAAGTAAATCGCTTGACCTAATGGGAAACGTTTTTGGTCAATTACTAAGTGAACACCTTTTGATAACTGAAGTACTTTTCCTTTTTTCGAGTTATCTTTTTCACGAAGTGTATCTACCCAAGGGCCAGCTGCGTTTACAATTTTCTTACCGTAAACTTCGTATACTTCTCCGTCTAGTAAATCGATTACACGTACACCGCATACTTTTCCATCTTTATATAAGAAACTGTCTACTTTTGCATAGTTAACAGCTTTTGCGCCGTGCTCAATTGCTTCTTTCATTACTTCAATTGTAAGACGCGCATCATCTGTACGATATTCTACGTAGTAACCGCCGCCTTTTAATCCTTCTTTTTTTACAAGAGGCTCTTTGTTTAATGTTTCTTCACGGTTAAACATCTTTCTGCGCTCGCTTCGTTTTACACCTGCTAAGAAGTCGTATACACGAAGACCAATTGATGTACTAAATGATCCGAACGTACCACCTGTATGGAACGGAAGTAACATCCACTCTGGTGTTGTTACATGGGGACCGTTCTCATATACGATCGCACGCTCTTTACCCACCTCTGCTACCATTTTCACTTCAAGTTGTTTTAAATAACGTAGACCACCGTGTACAAGCTTCGTTGAACGACTTGATGTACCTGCTGCAAAGTCCTGCATTTCAAACACAATTGTTGATAACCCGCGTGTTGCTCCATCTAATGCAATACCAGAACCAGTAATACCTCCACCAATTACGATCACATCTAACTCTTGTTTATTTACTCCGTTTAATACGTCTTTACGTTGTTTACTTGAAAATTTCATGGTAATTCCTCCCTTTGATAACGAAAAAAGAGACCACAAACTCCGCTATAGATTTCGCCTCTATAGCGCGTTGTGGTCTCTCCAAATCTCCTACCGAATTATTAACTTGTCACCATTATAACACTGTTTATGATTATTTGAAAGCTTTTGTTGCTTCAATTGCTTTTTTCCATCCAGCATATAGCTCTTCGCTTGTTTTCTCTTCCATCGTTGGTTCAAAGCGTTTGTCCATATGCCACTGTTCTTTAATTTCATCTTGGTTTTTCCAATATCCAACCGCAAGACCAGCTAAGTATGCTGCACCTAGAGCCGTTGTTTCATTGATTACTGGACGCTCTACAGGAACATCTAAAATATCACTTTGGAACTTCATTAAGAAGTTATTTTTAACTGCTCCTCCATCAACGCGTAATGTTTTCAGTTCAATACCTGAATCTGCTTCCATTGCGCATAATACATCTTTCGTTTGGTAAGCTAAAGATTCTAGCGTTGCACGAATGAAGTGCTCTTTCGTCGTACCGCGTGTTACACCAAACATAGCGCCGCGTACTTCACTATCCCAATAAGGTGTTCCTAGTCCAACGAATGCTGGTACAACGTATACACCATCAGTTGATTCAACGCGACTCGCATACACTTCACTCTCACTTGCATCTTTAAACATGCGCATTCCGTCACGTAACCACTGAATTGCAGAACCTGCTACGAAAATACTTCCTTCTAATGCGTAGTTTACTTTACCATCTATTCCCCATGCAATTGTTGTTAATAGACCGTGCTCAGAAGCTACTGCTTTTTCACCTGTGTTCATTAACATGAAGCAACCAGTTCCGTAAGTATTTTTCGCCATACCTTCACCGAAACAAGCTTGTCCAAATAATGCTGCTTGTTGGTCACCAGCTACACCTGCAATCGGTACATTTTGACCGAAGAAGTGGTAATCAATTGTTTCTCCGTAAATTTCAGATGATGGACGTACTTCTGGAAGCATGCTCTTTGGTACTGTTAACATTTCTAGAAGCTCATCATCCCACTGTAAGTCGTGAATGTTAAACATTAACGTACGTGATGCGTTTGAGTAATCTGTTACGTGTGCTTTACCACCAGATAGTTTCCATACAAGCCACGAATCAATTGTTCCGAATAATAGATCGCCGTTTTCTGCTTTTTCTCTTGCACCTTCAACGTTATCTAAAATCCATTTTACTTTCGTTCCAGAGAAGTATGCATCAATTAAAAGACCTGTTTTTTCGCGAACCATTTCGCTATAACCTTTTTCTTTTAACTCATCACAAATTTCAGCTGTTTGGCGAGATTGCCATACGATTGCGTTGTAAATTGGTTTACTAGTCGTTTTATCCCAGACAACCGTTGTTTCACGTTGGTTCGTAATACCGATACCTGCGATTTGTTCTGGTTTTACATCTGCTTCGCTTAAGCAAGTTGCGATAACTGCTAAAATAGATCCCCAAATTTCTTGTGCATTATGCTCTACCCAGCCCGGCTTTGGAAAATGTTGTGTAAACTCTTTTTGAGCTGAATGAACAATTTCACCTTTTTTATTGAAAAGAATTGCGCGTGAGCTTGTTGTTCCTTGGTCTAATGAAAGAATATATTTTTTCATATCGGTTTCCCCCTTATGCTACTTTTCTACTATTTGTATTGCTTCCGCTTTTTTTACTTGTCATATAAGAGATTGCTAGTACAATCACAGTTGCGATAATCACATAAATAAGTGCTGAATTTTGCTTTCCTTCAAATACAACTTGATGGAATAAACCTGCAAGTGATCCACCTAAAATTGGACCAACTACTGGAATCCATGCATACTTCCAGTTTGAACCGCCTTTTCCTGCAATCGGAAGGAAGAAGTGTGCGATACGCGGACCTAAATCACGCGCTGGGTTAATTGCGTATCCTGTTGTCCCACCTAATGATAAACCAATACTTACAATTAAGAAACCTACGATAAATGGATTTAATCCATCTGCAAATTTATTTGCACCAATTGCTAATATACCAAATACTAAAACGAATGTTCCAATCATTTCACTTAAAAGGTTTGCAAATGTGTTCGGAATTGCTGGACCTGTTGCAAATACACCTAACTTTGTTCCTGGATCTTCTGTTTCTTTCCAGTGTGGTAAGTAATGTAAATATACGATAACTGCCCCGATAATTGCCCCAATCATTTGTGCTGCGATATAACCTGGTACATCACTCCATGGGAACGCTCCCTTAAATGCTAATCCTATTGTTAAAGCTGGATTCAAATGTGCCCCACTAATTGATCCAACCGCATACGCTGCAACCGCTACTGCTAAGCCCCAGCCCATTGTAATAACAATCCAACCTGAATCTTTCGCAAACGATTTCTTTAAACTTACACCAGCACAAACGCCGCCACCAAGTACGATTAACAACGCAGTCCCTATTAACTCTCCTAAAAATGCTGACATAGTATCCCTCCACAATCAATTTAAACGCTTCCAAATGTGATAGAGGTAAAATGAATGGCCATTCGTTTTTGTCAAAAGAAAAAGACCCACAGCTTGCACGCTTCTATATAAATTTATATAGAAACAATGAAATGTGGATCTCTACTTTTCTCCGTCACGTTTATTAACTTGTCTATAATGTTAACCGTAAATGAAAGCGGTGTCAACGAAAAAATTCACATTTTCGTCACTTTTTTTGGTAATGTTTCCATAGTTCGCGTTTTGATGTCGTAATTGCTGTCGCACCAGCGTTTAAAGCTCTTTCCACATCTTCTACAGTACGAATAAAACCACCTGCTAAAATCGGTACACCAGTACGCTCTTTCACTTCAGCGATAACGTCCGTTAATGCTCCAGGAAGTACCTCAATATAATCCGGTTTCGTCTTATCTAAAAGATTGCAGCTCTTCTCCATCGCACTCGAATCGATTAAAAAGATGCGTTGTATTGCCACAACACCTTTTTGCTTCGCCTTCATAATAACGCTCGCCTTTGTTGAAAGTAACCCGTACGGTCTAAACTCCTGACATAAATATTCCGTCGCATGCCCATCACTCTGCAAACCATGAATTAAATCCACATGTAAAAACACCTTTTTACAATATTGCTTCGCAAGCGATATAACACTCTTCAATTGGCCGACATGAATATCTAAAATAACAATATATTCATACGAACTATGTAATAGCTTTTCCAAATCTTTAATTTGCCTCACTGCCGGCAAAATCTTCTGTTCATGAAATTCCATTCTCTATATCCCCTTCTTTATGTCATCCTATCCTTTATAGTACACAATTTAAGTGAAAAGAACAGCTAGTGTAGGGGATTTCTTTCAAATCTTTCCTCTATCTATATATTTTCTTCAACTTATCCGATCCCATACCACCTATAATCATGAATGCAAGGGGTAAAAGACTCATTACATATGGCGCATCTGCTACAATTGTAATACTTGCTCCTGCAAACTTATTTAGCATCCATACAACGATTTTTGCAATAAACAAAAATACCCCTATCATAAATAGACTATCAAAAAACACCTTCCATTTTGGATACGCCAATTGCTTACTATCTTCAATTACTTTCTGCGTCAATTCTTCATCACCCCTTAGCAATTCATCAATTGTAATACCGAACAAATCACTTAAATGAATAATAATTTCAATGCTCGGATAGTTCTTTCCCGTCTCCCATTTCGAAACAGATTGCCTACTCACATGAAGTTTTTCAGCCAAATCATTTTGTGACCAATTTCTTTTTTCCCTTTCTTCTTTTAAACGCTCACTAAAAATCATACTGTGTTTATCACCTCTCTATGCCCATTATGTTTAAATAAATGATGAAGAGTAAAGCGAGTTATCGTTGCATTTCCTGCGCAACTTATACGTTACAGCTTATAATGGCGCTCTTTTATATGTATCTTCCCTATACTATGCTCCAATAATAATTTCCCGAACAATAATACAAGGGACGGATACTAATAAAGTGAAACTTTAATCAGTGGGGTCTTACTGCCCGGCAAATAGCGGGATAAAGACTAGATTAGGCATAAAAAATACGCCATCCCTTCTTATCAGTCTCCAGAAAGAATAACGCAAATTTTCATTTTTACTCATCATTTTTCGGACTATATGAAAACCCCGGATATTTCACAACAGGCCTCTTCTCCTTACGCAGGGAATCCATTACTTGCGGGCCAACATGTATATTACTCTCCACTATTTCTCTAGGAGTCAGTGCCATCCATTGATTTAACGATACATCTTCAAAACGATTACTTCTGAACATCTCTAAAAACCATAATGTTTCGGTACCTGTATTTTGAATATAATGCCCCGTCGCAAACGGTACATATCCGACATCGCCAGCTCTATAATCAAATGTACGAGCGGTACCATTTCCAAGAAACACAGTCATTCTCGCTTCCCCTGTCAAATAATATTGCCATTCATCATTATTCGGGTGCCAATGAAGTTCTCTCATTCCACCAGGCTCAACCTCAACGAGCGCTGCTGCGATTGTTTTGGAAATAGGGAAATTTGTAGAATCTACAATTCGAACGCTACCACCAGGCGTCTTAATCGGCTTTTGTTTTAACAATTCATGTTTAAATGTTAAAGGAACTTCTCCTTTCGGCGATTGAATTTCCTGACTTTCAAGCGAACCTGGCACCTCTCCTTGATAAATATAAACTTGATCTGAAGGAATAGAACGAAAAGCACTCTCAGGTACTCCGAAATTAGCCGACAACACTTCTTTTGGCGTATGCGCAAACCAATCAGAAATAGCTAAAGTAGATAAATCAGAAAAATGCCCATCATCGAAAACGAGTAGAAATTCACAATGTTCCAATCCTTGAATGGAATGCGGAATACCAGGAGGAAAATACCAAAGATCACCTGGCCCAACATCAGCAATAAAATTACGCCCATTTTGATCAACAGCCGTTATGCGCGCCCGTCCTAAAAGCATATACGCCCATTCCGCTTCTTTATGCCAATGTAGTTCTCGTACTCCACCGGCCGTTAAACTCATATTTACTCCCGCAATCGTCGTCGAAACCGGTAGTTCCCGAGCAGTAATCTCCCGAGACCACCCGCCTTGTTTCAAAATCATAGAAGTGTCCGAGAATGAAAACTTCAAGTTAGGAACTAACCCTGCATCCGTTATAGGCGGAACAAGCATATTCGGATTTTGAATATCCCGCATAACATTACGAGGTCCAGAATCAATCGCACCAGCTCCGTCGCTACGGATTGGTTGTGGCACATTCCCTCCCGCTTCATTAACAGTACGTTTCTTCATGATTACACTCCTTTTTCATCCAATTAGTAAGTAAAAAGCCTCCATCATAGTGTATGAATTGGGCTTTGGATGGTTACAGTTACTATGGTTTAAACCGTGAAAAAAACACGTCTACTATTGTTATTTTTTATCGGAAATTCAATATTCCCCATCAAATCTTCTTGTTCATTTCTCAACTTATACTAGTATGCTTAGCGCTTAGGAAGACAAAAAAATAAACTAGAACTAACAAAAAACCCTGTAAAATTTATTACAGAGTTTTTCATCAATTATTTATTGTTTTACATATCGAATACGAACATTATCGTCCATTTGATAAATTTGTAATGTGTTTCCATAACTAATTCCTAACTCTTCACTTACACCAACTGCACTTACAAATACCCCTTTAAATACTTTATTTTTAGTTGGTTTTACTACCGATACTCTTCGCTGCCTCTTCAAACAGTTTCGAACCTTCTTGTGCTTTACTTAATGATGGATGCATTTTACTTTCGTCTTCTTGGTCCAATGCATCAAATAGAAGTTGAAAACAATCCGCATATAGTTCCATCGACTGCTTTATCTTCGCCTGTTCTCCCTGTAACTCAGGAGGCGCTTGTAGATTCTTCAGTTTCGTTGCAGTTGCCTTTGCTCCACCTAAACTCAGTTGTACTTCACTTTTCTTTTGTTTGTATGATTTTACGTCTGAATCTGCTATTCCTTCAATTAATTTCATTGTATCTTCAATTTGAGTAGCACTATTTATGATATCTGCCTTGTACCTTTCAACATCTGAACCAGTTACCTTACCAGTTGAAGAACTAGAAGAAGTTGAATTATTTAAAGAAGAATTTGGTTGACTACTTGATGAACTACTGTTTGTACCTTCACCTTTCGCTACAGACAAGCTATCCTCTTTCTTACCATCAGTTGACTTACTCTCTTTTTCAGAAGTCTTATTCTCTTTCTCTACCTTTTGCGTTTCTTCTTTCTTTGGTTCAGCTTTCTTACCATCAGTTTCAATTGTAATACAACCACTCAATAACATAACTGGTAATGCTAAACTTACTAATTTGCTTTCATGATTACTAATACCCCTTTATTTGTAAAATGTAGTGCAAACAAGTTAATATACTTAACTAATAAATTTCCCCCGAATAATTTATTAAAATCTACTATCCATAGATTTCCTGTATATTCATAATCTTTCCATATATATCATTTTACAAAGAATTACATATTTGGTCAAAGGGATTTATGTAGTCCTTAAAAGAAAATTTTAATCCCAAAGAAAAGAAGCTAACAATAAATTGTTAACTTCTCGGCTTAAGGAAAAAATAGTATCTTTCCTTATCTTCTAATATCTAGGTTGTGATTGAATATTTGTAAGATGAACATCATACATATCAATGATTTCAAGAAATCTATCAGCTTCACGGAAAACATGGTCTGCTAATAATGGATGAATGATACTCTTTATTTTACATTGCTCAATTAAATCACGTGCTGTTTTCTTAAAATCCCGAAGAGATGCAACCGACACACGATTTTGATCTAAAAATTGATCTAAAAGAGGGGCTGTTTGGGATTGTGGTTTCATAGATTCTAAGTCAATTGCTTGATACATCAATTCATCAAAATCATTGCTAAAATTCCGCGCTGTATCTACAAGCTTTCTTTCCGATGGATCAAGAAGATGGCCAATAAATTTAGCATGGTCTGCCATAATCCGTAAAAAGAAAACATTTTCTTTAATAATAGCATCAGGAAGAGCATCTAATTTACCTTCATTTAATTGTATTAAACGTTTTCTAAAATAATCAGCTTCCCTACTTGTATGGTCAACTAAAAGTGGAAAGTTATTTTGTCCTGGCAATTTACATGTGAGAATTAACCCTAAAATTTTTCGTTTAAATCCCCAAATATTAGTTGCGGCTTGTTGTACTTCTGCATTAAATCTTTTTATTTGCTCAGGATCTGTTTCATTTGTATAGGAATGCGCTATTTGTTCAATATGTTCAAACAATCGATAAAATTGATTCGCCTCTTCGATTAGTTGAGTATCCTCGCATCTAAATCCTAAACGAAGAAAAAAAGAATGCTCCTTCATGATTCTAGACCAAAAACGAATTTCATTTAATGAACGCTCAACAAACATTACAGATGTAACACCTGTATCCGGATGTAATGAAGTTTCATCCCTATGCATTGTTAATCCCCCCCAGTAAAATCCCCACTAGTTCCATTCTTATGAGTAAAAAAATATATAAATACCATCAATAAAAGTTTATGATGACTCTCTTATACATGTAAAATTAAACTAATATAACCTTAGCTTGATGAACATATACTGCTCCCGCAGAAGAAAAAAAGCTACCACCTAGATGTAAAATCCTACTAAGTGGTAACCTTTCAAAAGTTCTATTAAAGCAATACCGAATCTTTATCACTATCCTGATTACGTTTCTCACGCTCTTCTTCTAAACGCTTCATATATACTTCGCCTTCTTTTTCGATAAACTCATTATCCATATCTTGCTCTTTTTTCGAAGTATATAAAACCATGTAGCCACTTAATACAATCCCAACAATTACAAGATAAACCCACCATGGTAAAGTTTCCACTCTACTTCATTCCTTTCCTTAGACAAGCCTTATTAGTTTCACTCTATGAGGAAAGAAGTGGATTTATGCTTAAAATTTTTATTGTGGATGCTTCGCGAAAAATGCTTGTACATATTCCATAAACTCAATTGGTTCTTGACGAAACGGTGCGTGGTATCCTTTTTCAATAATATGAAACGTACTATTTGCAAATAGCCCATGATACAGTTCACCATTTTTCCACGAAACACTCTTATCATGTCGTCCCCATATAATTAAAGTCGGTACCTTAATTTTATCAGCTTCCATCGCAATGCGGCGCTCTCGCATTTTCGTAAGCTGATCATAATGCTCTTTATCATCACGACTATTTTTTACTTCATTTTTATTATACTTCGCAATCTCAGTTACAGTTTGTAAGTCCGTCGATAGCGGTGGTACTTCATAACTTTCTTTTTGCTGGAAAGACTCTATCCCTGTAGAATCCGCCAAGATGAGATGCGTCACTGCATCCGGATATAAATACGCTAAATTGAGAGACATCTCTCCGCCCATCGAATGACCAAGTACTGCGAATTGATCATACCCGAGCTTCTTCATTAACTTATAATATAAATTCACTTGCGCAGGAAACGAATACTGAAAATCAACCGGCTTAGAAGAACGCCCAAATCCTAAAATATCAACCGCAATAATCGTATGATCTCGCACTAGTTCCGGATAAATATCACTAAACCCATCAGAAGAACCACCAAACCCATGCAACATGAGTAACGGAGGTTTCCCCTCACCAATTTGCTTAAAATAAATCGTCTGCCCATCAATTTGCGCCATACTCTCTTTCGTATTCAGCTTCATCATAACAGTATCTTTCACTTCTTCAACCTTCGCAATCGGCTTATCAACGAAGTTACATACGATAAGCAAAACAAGCACAATACCGCTAATCAAATAAAACTTAAACCGTTTCAAAGTTCCCGTCTCCTTTCTTGAGTTGCTATTTAAAGTTTTTACATTTTTTGGTTGTTTTATGTTCTCTTTTTAATTGTAACTAAAACAGTTACAATTATACTAAAAAAATATAACTCACTTCTATTACTAATGGTTATTCTGTAACTATTATAGTTACATATTTAAAGTAAGTCAATTCTTTTCTCTACATGGCCTAAAAATAGAAAAAGGGACTTCATGTTGAAGTCCCTTTCTTTGTTATTATAGTTGGCTTACTCCGCCGTCGCCTCTATTATCTGCTGGTGCTCCTCCTGTGTCGCCAATGTTAACGTAGTCTGGTCTTGCTGGTGCTCCTCCTGTGTCACCAATATTAACGTAGTCTGGTCTTGCTGGTGCCCCTCCTGTGTCACCAATATTTACAGCTTGATTTGTAAAAGAACTATTGAACCCAATTGATAATACCCCTACTAATGCAGTCCCAACAATAGCCAAACGAAATTTCTTCATTATTTTAACGCTCCCTTTTCCAATATATTTTTTTGAGCCTTATTATTCATATAAAAATATTTACTTGCCTTAACATGATCATCAAATTCATAAAATTTCAGTGCTAAAATTTCAGTGTATTCTTGAATACAATCCCATAATCTTTCTCTCTCAAAATAAGAAATTCCTTCTAAAATTACATCTTCAATAATTGATACTGAAGATTTTCCATTGAGTTCTTTCAAAATTTTAAACCGATGTTGAAATTCTTTTTCTCCTAAATCAACACAAATATTTAAACCTTTTTCAACAATTGGATTCGCCAAGTTATATTGTCCTAATTTGTAATGTTCACGTGCTTCTACAAACAAGGCTTTAAAGTGTTCTGGATAATTTTTGGTCACCTCAGATATATGACGAATTGCTAATTCTGAAAGATTTTGACTAGCATAAAGCCAAGCTAAATTATGCCGAACCATTAGCATATATTTTTTTTGATCTGCTTTTTGCAATACTTCCATAGCAGAATTAAAGTTTTCTTCCGCTAATTCATAGTGATCTATGTCTACACAACATAGTCCAAAAGCATTTTCACATAATCCTACTTTTATTTCATAGCCTGGATATTGCAAAAATGCTGTTTTTGCCCTATTCAAGTAATCTATTGCATGAACTTGGTCATATTTTTGATAATAAAAATTCCCCATCCGATAATTAAACTCCGCATGTTCTATCGGATCGGCAATATATTTCAATAACTTCTCAGCTTGCTCATACTGTTCTTTCGCTTCATTATAATTTGAAATTAATGTGCAATGAAACCCTTTAAAAAAGTGATAGTAATAAGCTAGAACACCTTCTGCCGGGATTTCAAAAGATTCCACTTTATCAAAACTATCTTCTCTAACCCCAATCCAATCAACTAATGCATCATATCTAAAATTCAACAACGCATGATAAAGCAATACATCCTGATCTACGTCCAACCCACTAATCTTACTTTCAATCTCCTCTTTCATTTCCGTAGCTTTCTCTATATTTTGCTGTAACATTACACGATACCAATCATCTAAAGAATGTTTCATTTGCTCCCGCGTTACTACATCTGCTCCCATACACTCGCATCTCCTTTTCTCAAACTTACAAAATTAGTATTTTTATACAATTATCAAAATTGTATATTACCACTCCTTTTCTATGCATTGAAAAATAATTATCAGAAAATTTAATATTTTGATTAATTATACCAAAGTTTTCCTTTTTAATAACTTGAGAAACAATTGTCAGAAAACTTACTAGGATAAATAAAAAAGCAAGCAGTTCCAGCACTCCGCTAAAACTACTTGCTCTCCTACTTACTATCTCTATTTTTACTCTTTAATAAATTCCTTCGTACTTCTCACTGTATCAATTGGACGAACTAATTTTTCAATTTCTTCACGTTTTGGCTCTAGGAATGGAGGTAAAGATAATTTTTCGCCAAGTGTTTCGTATGGCTCATCTCCCATAAATCCTGGGCCATCTGTTGCAAATTCAAATAAGATTTGTGGTGCAACTCTTGCATATAATGATTCAAAGAAATGACGGTCTACATAACCAGATGAAGGAAGTCCAACGCTACTGATTCTCTCAATCCATTCTTCTAATACAGCGCGATCTTCTACGCGGAATGCAGCATGGTGAACCGTACCAAAACCTTGTCGTGCTTCTGGAATAACCGTATTATGTTCTACAATGACAGAAGCACCGTTTCCACCTTTATTCACTTCAAATAAATAGAATTCTCCTTCTTGCGCAACCTCTTTAAATAATAAAACTTTTTCTAACACTTCTTTGAAGAAACTAAAGTTTGCAATACGGATGAATACAGGCCCTAAACCAGTAATTGCATATTCTAATGGAACTGGTCCGTTTTGCCATGGTGTACCTGATTCAATCCCTTTATCAAGTTCATCTGAGATTAATTGATAGTGTTGGTCATCAAAGTCAACGAAAGAAAGAATTTTCTTACCAAATTGCTCTTTAATTCCTGTATGTTCTACTTCAAGACGGTCAAAACGTTTCACCCAATATGCTAACGCTGCATCAGTTGGCACTCGGAATGAAGTTTTTGAAATTTCATTCGTACCGTGTACTCCTTTTGGAATACCTGGGAAGTCAAAGAATGTCATATCTGTTCCTGCACTACCTTTATCATCTGCAAAGAATAAATGATACGTTTGAATGTCATCTTGGTTTACTGTTTTTTTAACTAAACGCATTCCTAAAACGTGAGTGAAAAACTCATAGTTTTTTTCTGCACTACTTGTAATCGCTGTAACGTGGTGAATTCCTTTTAATTGGTTCATTTTATATTCCTCCAATGGGTTTCATTTATTTGTTAAAGTTGTATATTTTCTTCTATTACTTCTCTTCAATCGGTGCTAAATTCGCTTCAATTTCTGCTCGCTGATCTTCTAAGAATGGTGGTAAATCAAGCTTTTCTCCTAGATGTTCCACATCTCCATCAACTGTAAATCCTGGTCCATCTGTCGCAATTTCAAATAGGATTCCGTTTGATTCGCGGAAATATAAGCTTTTAAAATAGAAACGATCAATGATTCCTGAAGACTGGAAGCCTCTTTGTTTCACCTGTTCTTCCCAATAGGCAAGCTCTGCATCGTTTTTCACACGAATTGCTAAGTGGTGAATGCTACCGCGGCCCGGCTTTTCAGTAGGACCATCTAAATATTTCACAACGATTTCTCCAAAAGCCTCTCCTTTAATGGACTGAAAAATTGCTTCCTCTTCGCTGCGGCTAACCTCTGTATAACCAAACATCTCTGTAAGTGTACTCGCCATTTTATCAAGTCTACGAACTGTCATTTCTACAGAACCCATTCCTTGAATTTGATGCTTTGCAGGAACTTCTGATTTCTCCCAATTTTCCCAGTGCTCTACTTTTTCTCCGTTTGAAACGAGTAGCACGAGACGAAGACTTTCCGCATCCTCAAATTGCAAAGCAGGACGATTTGCATATGTTGTTATTTCACTATGTTTTACACCAAATTTCTCAAATCGTTCTTTCCAGTAATGTAAACTTTCCTCTGACGGAACGAGTAAGCCAATTCGCGTAATTGCATTCGTACCACGGTACGTTTTTCCTACTAAAGGCATTTCAAAAAATGATAGTTCCGTACCTGGGCTCCCTGTTCTATCTCCGTAAAATAAGTGATACATCGATGGATCATCTTGGTTTACCGTCATTTTCACACGGCGTAAACCAAGCACGTTTTTATAAAAATGGTTATTCTCACTTCCGTTTTTTGTAACCATTGAAATGTGATGATGCCCTTTAATTTCATACATTGATAATTCCTCCGTTTCATTTTACTAGTCAAGTGATACCTAAAAAATAATATGCTTCTTAGCTTTTCAATTTATTCTCATTATGTTTTTGTAAATTCATCTTAGTTTTTACTGCATAAGTTACTTTCGTTTTTAATCGAAAGCAACTGAGTATATGTTTTTCATATGACTCAATCGCTTTCGTTACTATCACTTTACAACTCAAGTGATTAAAAAGCAAGTAATTTATCTCAAATTCGAGATATTTTTTTATTAAATAACATTTTGGACTAAAAACACGAGAAATTCTTGGTTTGAGGACATTATAAAATTCATAAGTTGATGGATGTGAGATATCGCCAGCATTTTTGAAAAAAACACGCTAAGAGTATGCGAGATTTTATACAGTTTTTTCGTTAATCCAATAACAGACAAGAACCCTAAAACCGCACCAGAATAGGAATGTATAAAAAATTGCATAGATTGATAGCACAAAAAAAGGAGGTTCCCTTGTGAGAGTAGGGTTCCTCCTTTTTCCTTGCTACCGATAATAGGACGTTATGTTAACTGATCATGTATAGGATATTCATATAGGAATTGTTTCTATCAATGCTGAATTATACAAAGAAGGAGGCATGATAATGAAAAAAGAACAATTAATATTAATTGCTAGTCTTACTCTTTTATTTCCTGTCCTTGAATTTTTCTTCCAGAAATATGATTACTTCAATTTTTACGCACATATAGGTATTATAGCCATTGCTGTATCAACTGTCGTATTCACACTCCATTATATAAAACAAATTTATTGGAAATTATCGATCGTATGAGGAAATTATGAAAGAATAGAATTTAATTGAATATGTTTTCTATTACCCGTTTCAAGCTTTTCCCCATACCTTTTACTGCCCATACTAGTTTAAGGAACACTTTAAAGATAGCATCCCATACGTGTTCATTAATAAAAAATTCGTATACTTTCTTTAACCACTCTTTCGGGGATTTACTCTTACGTTTAAACCTTTGCCAATGCGTTTCTTCACTAGTTTTCATAACTACCCCTTCTTTCTTAATCGAATATGCTTTCTATTAGAAGTTTTAACACCTCGCTATAATGATGAAAAGAACGAGGTTTATCATATCTGGCAATTTAATCACTCCTAATTTTAAATTAAATTCATTATATAACGATTTCTAAATTTTTAGTTAATTACTAGTGAGAATTAAGCAAAATTTAAACAAAAACACCTATGTTAGGCTTTAGTTACAGGTTTTCCCCCTATAAAATCAACTATTTGCGCCACCAACTATGGGGTACGCGAATTACTTTGATATTATCTTTGAACGAACAAAATAACTCCTTTCGAAAAACAAATGAACTGATATTAATCAACTTCCAATATCGAGAATTATGTAAATAAGCTGCCCATATGGACAGCTTATTGTATTTTTTGCTTAACATATTTTTTCTGAAATGCTGGCGGTACTCAATTTAAAAGTTGATATGCCCCCATTCTAGTGGCAAGATATGTTTTATTAGTTCTTCGTTACACCCATGCGTACTTCTTAACTATTTTATTTCATTTTTAATAAAGTGAAACTTTAATCAGTGGGGGTTTTCTTCACCCCCCACTGATTATCAACCCTCACCAATCGGACTTTAATGACTTAACATTATGCTTATCTTAGGAGCAAGGTATTTTATCGGTGAGTGTATACAAACCATGTAATGCTTGCTGTTAATAATGCTGACGAAATCAAAGCTGTAAGAACACTATATGTTTGCCACATAAGTATTGTTGACCAATCGAAAGCGCAGCACAGTATACCCAGAGCAATCGTAGCGATCAGGAAAATAACTGTTACGGTTATTCTCTTTTTTGTCATTGGCTGTCGCTCATTCGTTCTCCTTCTGCGTAATCCTAAGAGAAATAGCAAAACGGCCAATAGGCAAAAAATAATTGTGATAGACGACAAAATGATATCCAAAAGCTGTGTGCCGCTTATTTCATATGACTGAGTTAGATTGCCTTCTAATATATCTTTAACTTTTAGTACCATGTTTGTATTGGTATTTGTGCCGTTGCTCAGCAAGGAGACGGCTGTTCGTTCATTTGGCAGTATGACTACTTCGGTTCTGAAATTTGGATTGCCCCCAGTGTGTTCTATAATCGTTTGTTCGGCATTTACGGACCAACCTGCCGCATAATACATACCGTTGACAGCCGAAACAGACATATCACCCCTATGTGATTTTTCGATAACCGTGTGAAATATTTCGGGTATGTCCTGCACGATACCCATCTGTATGCCCAGCCAACGAGCCATATCTTTTGTATTAGAAATGATGTAGCCTGCGGGTTTATTCCCAGCATAATCCGGAGCTT
This sequence comes from Bacillus sp. JAS24-2, assembly GCF_008274905.1. Taxonomy (NCBI): domain Bacteria; kingdom Bacillati; phylum Bacillota; class Bacilli; order Caryophanales; family Bacillaceae; genus Bacillus; species Bacillus sp. JAS24-2. The sequence goes on along the minus strand of NZ_CP031068.1, from coordinate 987,628 downwards.
TAAATGGAGTTGTCATAAAAAAGGAAGAACGGTAGCCCTGTGCCAACTGTCCAGTAGCTTGAGCATCTTCTTTATAAACATACGTCTGGTGAAGACCTAGCGGCTGAAATACCTGTTCCTTCATAAAGTCTTCATAGCTTTGTCGCGACACAATCTCAATAACCAAACCCAATACGTCATAATTAACGGTTCCATAGTTATACTGTTCACCGGGAGGGAACGCCAATTCAGCATCAACGAGCATTTCCACAGTCTTTTGCAACATATCCGGTGTATTGCCTTGTGGAATATTTTGAGTATGCCTAATATTTGTTAGACCACTGGTATGGTGAAGAAAGTTATTTAGTGTAAGACTTTGCATATCAACAGGTTTCCCTTGATACTTTAATGTAAACCAAGGTAAATACTTTTGGACAGGGTCAGTCATTGAGAGCAGCCCTTGCTCTTCCAATAGCATAATACCCATACCGGTAAAAGCTTTACTGACCGAGGCTAACTCATAGAGTGTATTTTCACTTGCAGACAACCCCTTTTCACGGTCTGCATACCCTGAAGAAAAGTAGAACACTTCATCATCAGCAAGTATTGAGATTGACATTCCCGGCACACCTGATATACGACAGGCATCATCTAGCAACGCTTGTATTGCCGCAGATTGCGAATCTGACAACGCATAACTTTGTGTTGCGAATCCTGAGAATAATATAAATATCGTTAATACAAAAACAATAATCTTTTTCATAAACTCTCCCTTTTGGAAAATTATAAGAGAATAATATAAATAACCTCCTTTTACAACTACGAAACTAATTTTTAATGTATCTTTCTATTCACCTATATAATATCAAATAATTGCGAATAGTTACACTTGAACGAACAGATGGATGTAATTTGAAACAACTTTAAAGAGCCTTGCTACGTAGAATGTAGTAAGGCTCTTAGCTTTTTAATAATCAAAATTCAATAACTTTATTATCATTATACAACAGCCCCACTAAGCTTATTACCACTTAATGAGGCCATTTGATTCACATTATTAATTATGGAACGTCGGCTTATAGAACGAACGATTATCAAGTGCGAAGACACGCTCTGTGTATTCGCCTGGTTTTGTGCGTCCTAATGCGCGGTCCATCATGTTCATTTTTGCATCTAAGTTATCGATGTAGTGCAGAATTTCTGCTTCTTTTACTAATGGTGGTTTTGGGCTACCCCATTCCGCTTTTCCGTGGTGCGAAAGGACGATGTGTTGAAGAATTAATACTTCTTCTGCATCGATTTGCAATTCGTCTGCTGCTTTACCAATTTCGTTCACCATAATAGAAATGTGGCCTAGTAAATTTCCTTCTAACGTATACGTTGTAGAAATTGGGCCAGATAGTTCGATTACTTTACCAAGGTCATGTAAAATAACGCCTGCATATAGTAAGTCTTTATCTAAAGATGGGTATAGATTTGAAATAGCTTTCGCTAAATCAAGCATTGATACGACGTGATAAGCTAGTCCAGATACGAACTCGTGATGGTTCTTTGTCGCTGCTGGATAGTCTAAAAATTCGTTTTGATGCTTATTTAATAAATGTCTTGTTAGACGCTGAATGTTCGGGTTTCTCATTTCAAATATGTATTGCGTAATTTTCTCAACCATATCTTCTTTTTTCACTGGTGCTTTTTCTACGAAGTCTGAGATGTCTGTTACTTCATTTTCATTCGCAACACGAATTTGTTTCACACGTAATTGAATACGTCCTTTGTAGTTTAAAATATCACCAGCTACTTTCACGATTGTTTCCGCTACATATTGTTTCTCAACTTCTGGTGATACGTCCCACAATTTCGCTTCAATATCTCCACTTGGATCTTGTAAGATTACTGTTAAAAATGGCTTTCCATTGCTTGCGATACCTTTTGTCGCTGTTTTAATTAACAAGAAAATATCGACTTGTTCACCAACTTCATACTCTGCAATTTTCTTTTTCATTCGAATTCCTCCACCAAATCAGTTACTTTTAGTATAGCACACTACAACTCATTTTCTTTACGCATATGTGTTAATTTTATAATCTGTTTTTCTGGAAAATACGCAAGTAAATGCGCATGACATGTAAAGAATATGACTTGTCTATCCTTTGCAATTTCCTTTATAAGTTCAATCGTACGATTCGTCCTTACCGCATCAAAATGCACGAAACTATCATCAATAATAAATGGATAATCATGTTCGAATGTTTTCGCGAGTGCAAATCTCAGCGATAAATATAACTGCTCCGCTGTCGCTTGGCTTAGTTCATGACTGTAAAAACGCATACCATCGTTACGTTCAACGATAAACGGTTCTGCCTCTGACGGTGAAAAGATTTTACTATAGCGTCCGCCTGTTAAATAGACGAAATACTCTTCTGATTTTTGTAAAATACGAGGAAGATGAACTTCATGATAATAGTGCTTCGTTTTCGTTAACACTGTCTTTGCGGCCGCATAAGCAGCCCACTTCTTCACTTGTTCACGCACTTGCGCTTTTTTCATTTCCCATTCATGCATTAAATCGCCGTACGTACTACCTTCTTCTAAATTCGCAATTTCCATACGATGTTTCGCAATACGCTCTGTCAGTTCTTTCTCTTTCGTAAGACAGTTTTGGACAGTTGTAATTTCTTGCTTTAATTTTCCTTCATAACCGTCAGCTTCATAATGTTCAGCTAATGATAAACTCGTTAAACGCTGTTCCAACAGATCAATTTGCGGTAATAAACGCCCCACTTGTTTCACTGCATCCTCACGTTTTTCCGCCAGTTTACCTGCTTCTAAAAACATCTCTTCATCTGTAGACTCTGCAATATGCCATAAACCATCTCGTTCTATTAGTAATTGCTTTAATTGTTCTTGCATAAACTCATATTCTTCTTGCCATTCCGCCAGTTTTTCTTTTAACTGCTTACAAGTTTGGCGCTTCTCTTTCTCATTTTGCATACGGCTTTGTGCCTCGTGTAGCTTACTATACTCCGCACTACCGATAACAGTTTCTAGTTTATGTTCAAATTGCGAAATCATTTCATATAATGAAGATTTTCGCGTACCTTGCTTCTCTAACTCCCGATATAATTGCTGCATTTTTTCAATACGCTCAAACGCCGGCAATATGTGTGCATACGTATAAAATTCAGGAAACATATAGCGCGTTTTATATGCATCGACTTGTTCTCCCGCCTGGAACGTTTCTCTCTCCCATTCCTCATACGATGAAACGACTTTATCATACGCTCGTTCCAACTGCTGTAACTTATAAGACTCGCGCTCAAATAACTTCCGAATCTCTTCATCTTTTTCTAACTGATAACGAACAGACATCGCTTCTTCACTTTGTCTCCCGCCAGCACTTTGCTGAAGTGTAAGGAGCTCTTCTTGTAATCCACTTGATGGATCTTTATATAAAACAAGGGCGAGAACAATCCCTACAAAAACAATGACACTAATAAATAAGAGCGGTCGATTGTCTATAAATAAGCTTGTGAATAAAATGCCTGTGTTAATAAGGAGTAACAGAAGACAAACTCTTTGCCACTGCTTTTTCTTTTGCTTAGCTGCTCCTGCTTTTTCCTCATACTTGCGCTTCATTCTCTCTGCGCCCATACCGATAAACGCCGCATCTTGGAACGATTTCTCTTTCTCAACTAACACATTTCTCTCTTCATCCACTAACATTTGTTGCTTAATCTGCCTTATGTTTTCTTCTTGTTCTTCTAACTGCTCCTGCGCTACTTTAAAACGATCATCAAGCTGTGCTTTTTGCGTTTCTAATTCGCGCGCCTTTTGCACTGTTTGCGTAATTAACTCTTTCGTTGCCAAACTCATATCAAATGAAAGAACTGTTTCCTTTTCAAAAGTAGCACCAATTTGTTGTTCTAGTTCTGCGATTTCTTCTTTTATATTCGTAATACTTCCTGTCATATCACGCATTTCTTGGCGTGCATTTTCGTAAGACATATGCTGCATACGAAGTTCTTCTACATAACTTTCTTTTTGTAAAAACTCTTCATCTATTTGAATAGAGGCAATTTCCGATTGCACTGTCTCAATTTTCTTGTGGAGCGAATCAACTTGTAATTGAAGCGGCTCCATCTTCGCCTTAATTGCTTCATAACGCGCCATTCCGTTTACAGGAAACTGCCCGCTCTCGTTCTCTAATACTTTCTCATGCGCACGCTTTTCAATAACGAGTGGCTCAAGCGCTGCTAATATTTCATAATCTTGCTTTCGTTTTTCTGCACTCTCTTTTTCCCCGCGAACAGAAGCAAGATTCTCTTCGCTTTCTTTTAACTGCTCGACCTGTTTTTCATACGTGCCAATTTTCCCTTGCCACTCTTTCATCTTCTCTTCAAGTTTCTTCATCTCTTGCAGTGACACGTTAATTTCTGGTTTACGACCACTCGGCTTAAAGCGCTGGTCCATTTCTTTTTCTAGCTTTTTATCTAACTGCAATAGCGCATCACTTCCGACTGCACTTGCCGAAAATAAATAATTGCCAATATCTGCTTCGCCAAGCTGATGAATGTTTTGAAGGCCATGCATATCAAATGAAAAGACAGATTCAAATAAACTTTCATTCATCCCGCTTAATATATCGTTTAAAATTTCTTCTCCGCCCGTTTTCCCGTCTTCAAAATAAACGGTCACCTCGCCAGCTGCCGTCTTTGGCAACCGTTCAATTTTCAAACGGCCGTACTTCTCTGTTTCCACAGTCATCGCACCGCCATACTTCCCGCCTTCTTTCGGCTCATAACGGCGCTGTCCTCTCGTCGGAAAACCGAATAAAATACTTTTCATAAATGAGCGAATTGTCGATTTCCCCGCTTCATTTTCACCGTATAACACTGTCAGCAAGGAAAGATCCATTTCCACATTTTCTAATTTTCCGTACCCATAAATATGGAGTTTTTCAATTCTCATTTTTTATCCCTCTCTTGCTGGAATAATTGTTCTAAAATAATATTTTCTGCTTCCTTTTGAATCTCTTTCTTCTCTTCTTCTGTAAAAGATTCAATACTATTACGCGCTACAGGAGATGTCCAAATAGTGCGCAATACTCCGTCCATATTAGTGAAAGCTTCTAACTCCTTTAGCACACTACCGACGAAATGATTTTCCGCTTTCAAACGTTCGATTTCCGCAAAAGAAACCGTCTCATTTTTCCACTTCATTGCATATACGAAATCTTTTCGCTCTTCTCCAGATGCTAAAATGTGAAAAATCTCTTCCACACGCTTTTCGTCGCGCAAATAAGGTGAAAGTGGGCCTTGTCCTGTAAATACGACAGTTAATAGCGTACCTTCCTCTTCTCTTCGGCATTCATTCATCGCAGTAGATATGCTTGTCATAAGTTCATCAACAGTGTCAAGTCCATCAATACCAACCTCGATTTCGTCCCATACAACATCTGCCGTATGGAAAAATGAACACTGCGATCCTTTTTTCGTAAGTTCAATAAGGTATGCACCCTTCTCGCCTGTTTCCTTACGATGACGACCTTGTATGTTCCCTGGATAAATAATGTATGGTTCTTCTGATAAAATTTCACGTTTATGTATATGGCCAAGAGCCCAATAATCAAACTGTTTTTCTTTCAACTCACGAATTTGAAACGGTGCATAGCGATTATGCTCTGCATCTCCTTCCACACTTCCGTGAAGCATACCAATATGAAAAGGCGCATCACTCATTTTCGTATACTGCGCTGTCATATTATCCGTTACCGCTTGCTGCAAATAACTAAAACCATAAATAGAAGCTAATAGCTCACCATTTTTATAAAATGATTTCTCTTCTACATAAGGCTCAGTAAATACATGAACATTTTCCGAAAACTCAATTGCTGCCCAGCTTCCCCCTAAATGATCATGGTTACCGTGAATAATAAAAACAGGGATATCGTATTGCGAAAGTCTCTTCATTTGCTCACGCACAAACACTTGCGCCCTCAAACTTCTCGTCTCCGCATCATACAAATCCCCAGCTAGTAATACGAAATCAACGCGCTCTTGAATCGCTTTATCAACAATACGCTCAAATGATTCAAACGTACTTTGCTTCATTCTCTCCCACACAGACTGCGTAACATTCATCTCCATCCCTTTAAACGGACTATCCAAATGCAAATCAGCCGCATGTATAAACTTTACTTGTTTCACAAATAACGATCCTTTCTATCTTTCAAAAGTTTCATTTTATCAAAATTTAAATCGCTGAAAACTAATAATCATCGAGAATAAAAATATTCTCGATGATTAAAGTTTCATTCTATTTTACCACGCAATGTCATATATTTCTTTGCATATTGTAGTATTTTATGTCAAAATAATTATAAGATTCTGATTTTAAATATTGGAGGGAATTTTCATGGGAGTATACGTTCTAACAGTCTTTGAAAAAGATGGTTCAAAAGCATTAGACGAATCATTCGAGGCGGCAACTGAAAAAGAAGCGAAAGCAAAAGGTGAATCTATCTTACAAGAAAAAGGATTGTATGAAAAAACACATCGCTGTACATCTACTGCAGGTAAGCTCGTTTTATTCCAGCGCTAAAAAAAGAAGCGTCATCCGCTTCTTTTTCACTCTACTATATCTTCGTCACACCACGTAAACACCACATCTAGAATACGATTACCGATACGTACGCGTTTATTCCATTTACCTGTTTGGATCTGATGTTGCAATTCTGCTTTCATCTTTTCCGTCCAGTCGTGAATCGTTTCACTACCGTCGTACGGATATACGCTCGGAAACTCTTTCTGCAGTAGATGCAAGCTCTCTGCATCAAAATGAAAATGGAAGAAGTAGTTTGCTGTAAGCGATGGTTCTTGCAATCGTAAAAAATGATCATCAATTTGCTTTCTATTTCGATAGAAAGTAAAGATATTCACTTTACCGCTAGTAATTTGGTCAATTTGAATTTCGTGCTTCTCTATAATCACGTCTTGTCCACCTCGTTGTATACTATCTTTAGTATATATGTCTTTTGCAACAAAGTTAACCATTTTCGCGCGAAATTCATTTCCTTCATTATATTACCTGTACCTCCATATGCAATCAGAATAAATAAAACAAAGTTGAAGGGGAGCGATCACATGTATTTCGGAAGCAAAGGTTGGTATGTAAAAGAACTTAAAAAATTAGGTATCCGTACTTATGAAGGTAAAAAACTAGAATCGTATCGTACGCATGTGTTGTCTAGTTTACTGGAGAGAATGAAGAGAGCTTCGGCTTAATAGAAAAGTAAAAAATAAAACGAATCCGAATAGTGGCATATAATAAAAAACACCTCCTAAATTCGCATACTAAGTATGCAAATTAAATGGAGGTGTTTTTATTAGTTTCACTTTTTCAGGGGCGCTTCAGTTTTCATAAAATATTTTTTGTTTCCGCTGAAACGGATAAGTTTTAATCTCAGCTGTATCTAAATTTTCATGGAATAAATGAATAGCTATAATTTGTCTACAATCGTAAGTATGGTAATAATATGTTCCAGATTCCATACACATTGCACTCGTATAGATGGTATTATCTAATGTTCCGTCTTCTGTTATTACTGACCCTTTAGGAACCTCACAATTTGATAAGATATGAAAAATAGCAGATATCCCCTCTTCTTCGTTCTCTATACCTTGAATGTTTTGTTTTCCATATGCTGCCCGCACAAATCTTGATGGCGGGGTAAAATCTCCAGGAAGTCCCATCGTTCCTGAACCTTGGCCAAAAGCACTTAATGGTACATCTCCCCACTCCGTTGGCGCAAATGGCTGCGATTTAAGTCCAATATATTGTCTTAAATTTTGTAAATGCCAATTAAACTCCGGACTATTAGTCATCACTCCTAATGGATTGTCATACATTTTTAGTCCATCAGTTGTCGGCTCAAGTACAATACACTCTCCCCATTTATCTGCTAAAATCCAATGTAGCGGTGGGGTAATTCCTAAAACTGGTAATGGTATATCTATAAGGGAAATGTTATCAACAGATTTTTTTAACTCTTCAACAGAATTAAATTGCGTGAGGCTCCAAGCCACAAAATCAAATGGCGCTAAATTCGTTTTATGGTTATCTATACTGTTACTATAAGTAGCGAATCCCGGGAAATAGAGAGTGGCACACGTCATACCAGCTTCATTTACTCCGTCCGCCATAATGACCCTTCCTTCATGATTAATTCCCATTCCGACAACAGCCTTTTTCGCTCGGATAGTTTCACCAGTTATATTGTTCCACTGATAACGCCGAGGAATGATTATTACTTCCTGATTCATATCTAATGTGAAATCCATTGTTCTCGCAAAAAGATGTTGGAAATTTTTAGTTTGTAACGTCAAACTAGTACACATGAAGAAATCCCCCCATTTTATAGTTATATACACATTTTATAAAATTCTGATAAATACGTAAATTAAAAACCCTATTTATCACTAACAAAGTAACCACCCAAACTAAAAATGCTATAATAAACCCAATCAAACTAAGGGGGCAAATTACTTTGCTTGGAACATGCATTCAATTTCATAAGTTTGGCAATCCAAAAGACGTATTACAAGTTGAATATAAAAATATAGAACCACTGAAAGATAATGAAGTTTTCGTCCGTATGCTAGTTAGACCGATTAATCCATCTGACTTAATTCCCATCACAGGAGCGTACGCTCATAGAATTCCTTTACCTAACATACCTGGCTATGAAGGTGTTGGTATTGTAGAAAATGTTGGCGCTTTTGTTTCTCGAGAGCTTATCGGTAAACGAGTGTTACCTTTACGCGGGGAAGGTACTTGGCAAGAATATGTGAAGACATCAGCTGATTTTGTAGTCCCTATTCCTGATTCCATTGATGATTTCACAGCGGCACAAATGTATATTAATCCCCTTACGGCGTGGGTTACTTGTACAGAAACGTTAAACTTACAGCGTAATGACGTTTTATTAGTGAATGCTTGTGGGTCCGCTATTGGACATCTATTTGCGCAGTTATCCCAAATTTTAAATTTCCGATTAATTGCCGTTACAAGAAATAATAAGCATACAGAAGAATTACTGCGCCTTGGTGCTGCATATGTAATTGATACTTCCACTGCCCCGCTTTATGAAACTGTTATGGAATTAACAAACGGGATTGGTGCGGATGCTGCGATTGATTCTATCGGAGGACCGGATGGAAATGAATTAGCTTTTTCCTTACGTCCAAACGGGCATTTTTTAACGATCGGTCTTCTATCAGGAATACAAGTGAACTGGGCCGAGATTGTCACAAAAGCAAAAGTACACGCAAACATATTTCATTTACGACATTGGAATAAAAATGTGTCAGCATATAAATGGCAGGAGACGTTTCGTCACTTAATTCGTCTAGTAGAAAATGAGCAATTACGTTTTATGAAAGTCCATTCTACATATGACTTAGCGGATGTGAAAGCGGCAGTTGATGTTGTGCAGTCCGCTGAGAAAACGAAAGGGTAACTAACTGTTACGATTTATTTAACCAATTATAACGAAAGTTAATTAAATATATCAGTAAGCCCTGCTAGTCAAGTGATTGGCTAGTAGTGAGGGTTAACTGCGGGCAATCCCTAAAGCTGATTGAACTACAACGTGGCTAGAAATAGTGAGCGTGAATGTCGCGAAAGCAGAAAAAATCAATCAGATGGTGCAAGGTTAAATCCTAAACACTAGAACAATGGGTCTTCCGCCTCGAATCATCTAAGTCAAAAGTGATAAGATGAACGTTCAACGACTATCTCGTATAACTGACGAGAGTACATCACAAGCCTATGGTGGTGGAAAAATCCTCTATCTTTAATTAGATAAACATATAGTCTGCGCTCATGTGAAAACATGAGAAGTTCATAAGAGAACTGGCTAAGGAATTGCGCCCTTAGTTGAACGAGATAAATTTAATTAAATCTATCAAACCTCATTGAATATATCGAACGTATGCGCTATGGTGGATTCAATGAGGTAAGAATAATAATGAAATTTTTACGAGTTAGTCAAGTATCAGAATTAACAGGTTTGCATCCGAGTAGTCTCAGGAGAATGCTGGTGGAACACGCTACGATTCAGAAGAACAAATCTTTCATTAAAGGAGTTACATTCTGATGATATTGGCGAAGAAAGTTAGACTGATTCCAACGCCTGAACAAGAACAAGTGCTAAAAAAACATGCCGGTGCTGCAAGATTCGCTTATAACTATTGTAAAAGAATGAGTGATAGATACTATAAGCTAGTTGGAAAATCTGTTTCACAGTTAGCTTTACAGAAACGATTTACAAAGATCAAGAAGCGAAAGAGATATGAGTGGTTAAAAGACATTAATGCACAAGTTCCTAAACAGGCTTCAAAAGATTTTGATACGGCGAGAAAAAATTCGTTCAAAAAGTACAAAAATGGTTCTCACACTTCTTATAAATCAAAAAAAGATTTGATCCAAGGATTTTATGCCAATTATGAAAGACTGATTATAGGAAAAAAAGTCGTTCATATTCAGTCTATTGGAGAAGTGAAAACAAGCCAACAACTACCAAGAAATAAAAAACCATCCAATCCAAGAGTTACCTTTGATGGTCGTCACTGGTGGATTAGTGTGGGGTTCCAAGAAGACTTTGAATCACAAGAACTAACCAATGAGTCAATCGGTGTGGATGTTGGTTTAAAAGAGCTGTTTGTAGCTTCTAATGGTACGAAAGAACGAAATATAAACAAAGACGCCAAGGTTAAAAAACTTTTGAAAAGGAAAAAGTCAGCGCAAAGAGATATGTCTAGGAGATTTAAAAAAGGTGTGAAAATTCAATCTGCTGGATATGAAAAAGCGAAAGCTGAGCACCTGCGGTTATCTAGGAAAATTATGAATATCCGAAATAACCATATCCATCAAGCAACAGCTAAATTGGCGAAAACCAAACCAATGAGGATTGTTGTGGAAGACTTATCTATTTCAAACCTGTTAAAAAACAAAAAACTATCGAAAGCATTTTCATTTCAAAAATTACACTTCTTCTTTCAATGTTTGTCATACAAGTGCTAGAAGTACGGCATTGCGTATGTAAAAGCTGATAAATGGTTCGCTTCAAGCAAGATTTGCTCATATTGTGGCGTAAAATACGACCATTCAGTTCAACCAGAAGGACAGTGGAGCTTAAAAATACGTGAGTGGTGTTGTGCTTCATGCAATAGCTATCACGATAGGGATGTAAATGCTGCGATAAATTTATCAAGATGGGTAAAATAAATGCTTGATAATAGGAGGTAACGATACTGCCTCGTGTGGAGTGTTATACCCCTCGTCCCTTCGGGGTTGCGAGAACACGATGAAGCACTAACTTGTGTAAATTTGATTGAATTGTATAGATTTAGTTAAGTTTATCGTATCGGAAAGTGTTTTTGACGAGTTATTAAATGCAAAAGAAGAAGTCTTTTGCATTTACCTTTTAAATAGACTAGATAGTACGTTTAGCAGTCTATAATTGTAATTTTTTGGTACAATTATATTGAAAGGTGAAAGGAGCTTCTAACATGTGGTTCATTTCGGCAATTTGGCCTATTATACTAGTCGGCGGAATTGTAGTATTTGTAATAAAAAGATTGGAACATAAATATAAGCACGGCAAATTGGGTAAGAAAAAATCAAATGAGGCTCAAATTTTATTAGACAGTTTCATACCGATAGGAATGCTTGTCGGCTGTATAATCGGTTTGATTTTCGGCATGTTTTTCCCGGATTATTCACTTCTTGCAGTGAGTTTAGGATCCGGAATAGGCTATTTATTTGTTTTTTTGCCTATGAATTTTATAGCAAGACAGGAAACAATTTTTCCTAATCCAAAAGGAATAAGTGGGACAGTACATAGTAATCATATAAAATATGTAACTGTCCTTTATTTTTGCATCAATGTTATCACCTTACCTTTCGCCTACTATACACCTCTTTTATTGATTTTTCTCTCCTTCCCTTTTTGCATATCCGCTTTTTTATTTTCATTGGATCTATATCCAAAGTAAAGTAGCGCACATGTAATAACAGAACCTACAATGTAGCCTAAAAAACATCCTAACCAAAACATAGTGTAACCGCCTCCATTCATAATAAATTTTATGTAATATAACTCTTTACATACTCCATCGTTTATTTTTATCAACTATACACTTTCTAAAATTATTCATACCACTAATTCTCTTCATATCTCAAATAGCAATTTTATTATTTGTCATAAAGTTAACACCTTCTTTAAATACAAAAAATTCCATTTTATCACTTTTTCTTAAGAAATAATATACTACATTTGAAATAAGCGAGCTAGTACATCGGCCCTTCTCTATTTTAACTTTAGTCATGAACAAAAGAAAAATAAAAACCCCCTCAAAGCATAAACTTCAAGGGGTGAGCCTGTTTTTTATTTACTTATATACGTACAGCTGTACCACTTACAGCAACCATTAACATTCCATCACGAACAACTTCGTAATCTACGTCAACACCAACGATAGCGTTCGCACCTTTTTGTTTTGCAAGTTCTTTCATTTCGTCCATCGCAATATCACGAGCTTCTTTTAGCTTACTTTCATAAGAACCAGCACGACCACCGACAACATCACGAACAGAAGCGAATAAATCGCGGACAATATTTGCACCCATAATAGCTTCACCATTTACAATATCGATATACTCAATAATTTCTTTACCTTGAATTCCAGACGTTGTTGTTACAATCATGACTGACACTCTCCTAATAAGTTGTAGTTTTAATTAGCTTTCTTATGTCTTTATTATGACATGGAAAAAGTAACTAATCTATTGAATTACCTTACAGGAGTGTGACAATTTTGTAATAATAAAACGCGCTTTATGTTTCATTTTAATAAAGCGCTTTAATATTGGGATACATAAACGAGTCTCTATTTTCTTTCCAATCCTTTTCTACTTCTTTAAAAGTTGGTCGCCCTAATTCTTTATTATTTTCATGTTTACTAAACCATTTTTTCACATACTGATCTCCATTTTTACTTTGAACTGTGCAAAGGAAACTATTACTACTATCCTTTAATATTTTTACAATCACGAATAGACACCTCTTCCCTTCTCAATATCATAATAGGACTTGATCTTTTACTATAAGCCCTTCCTCTCTTATAGTCATACGACTCCTCGGCCGCGCCAAAGTTGTAAGATCAAAAACGATATTCACTTTGTTTACATTTTATTTAAAGAAATCAGAGTTATAGGCATTATGCTTATCAAATATTTTATAGATTTCTAACTTATCATCTAATTTTGCATCTACTAAAATTAATATATTTCCATCGTAAATATATTCTTCATACTTTTTAGCATGGTCTTCAGGGATTCCTAAGCCGATAAATGCTCCTATTAAACTTCCAGCTCCTCCGCCAATACCAGCTCCTCCAATAGCTGCTGCGATTGGTCCTGCTGCTACAATTGGACCCATTCCAGAAACGGCAAGTATACCAAGACCTGTTAATAAACCACCGAGTCCGCCTGCTACTCCTCCAGCTACAAGCCCTGTCGCTGAAAAGATATCTGCTTTATGTGCAGTTTCGCTATTCACTTTTTCACCCGATTTTTCTTCCAGATGTTCAATTTCCTTTTGATCTTTCGCAATAGCTGAAATGTTATCTGCTGAGTATCCTTTTTCATTTAATTCATTAATAACGAGTGCCGCATCATCAATTGTTCTAAAAACACCTACTATTTTTCTATCTACATTCATAACTATTAACCTCCTAAAGTTTTATATAATGTATCTTTATTTTTCTTCATTTCTGTATACACTAATCTTTTTATTAACATAACCATTTACGAAAAAAGCGAATAGTAAAAGCACTACAAGTGAACTACTTAACAAGTAAATTAAATCAAATGTAATATTAATCATCATTTCATTCATGTATACCAGGCTCCTTTTTATTTAAAGTAAAAGTATATTTTGATAGACTAATCTACTAAACATAGACATCTTACAATTCATCTTCAGTTAATCTCTTTGTAGTATATGTATACCCTTCCTAACCTTTTCTAAACGTAAAAAACTATAATTATATTTTTTCTTATTTATATGTTTAACATTTTTTTAAACGGGTATGTTTATATTGTTATGCTTACTATATGGAAAGGAATATTACGATGAACGCCATTCACTCTACTACTATTTCTTATAATGAAACACCTACAATAACTCAGATTCATCATTTTTATGCTTTAATGACAACATTTCAAACGAATGTATTTATAAGTAAACACGGAACACTTACTTCTATTAAAAACTTAAGCACTCTAGTATCCTTTTTCCTTACTGTAAAAAAGAGAGATCTTGTATTATTTATTTTTGAAGGAATAGATGCAAAAAGAGCTTTAAGAACACTCTTCCCTTCTTAGAATATTTGTTATCCTCTATTCCCTCGTTTACTACCTTTCATATATGTTTTTATATTTCAAAATGATTTCCTCTATAAAAAAAGAACCCCCTAATACAATAGGGGGATTTCTAGTTTAGCCTTATGAAAACTGATATAATATATATTACGTTTTTCATTCTTTAAAATAGAAAAGTTTTAATAACCTTGAAGGTAGGAATTTTTAATGAACTCGAAAGCAAAATTTAGTATTCGCTACAAAATTATGGCTGGTTATTTAGTTATCATTTTGTTCTTACTTGTTTCTTTCATTATGTTGAACAATGAGATTTCTAATTTACAAAAATCTCGTAATTTTATTATTGATCACGATTTTAAAGTTCTCAATTTAACAAATCAAGTGGAGAAAGATTTACTAACAATTGAAAATAAAGCGAAAGGGTTTATCATTTCTAATAATCCAAATTACGTACAATCTCTTAATTCTGCGGAAAAGGATTACGAAAAGCATTATCAAGATCTTTTCTCATTATTAGAGGATAACCCATCTCAGCAAGAAAAATTAAAACAGATTAACGAAAATATTATTAGTTGGATAAATAAAGAGATTCACCCGTTAATTGCAAATCATAATAGTAATAATGTACAAACAATCGACACGACTCAAATTCAGTCATTACAGTCACAGGTAACTAACTTCCGTAGCACTGAGGAGCAATTAACGAAAAAAAGAGCAGCACAATTAGATACTGAAAATAATAAATTAGAGATTTGGTTATACAGTTTATTGTTCTTACTTTCTTGTATTTCTATTATCATTTCACTCTATATTTCGAATTCCATTACAAAAACGATTAAAAATGTAATTCAAGCTATTAAATCCATTTCTTCTAAAGAAAAAATCACGGAAAGAATTCATGTAAACACACGTGATGAAATAAAAGATCTTGCTCATACAACGAATCACCTACTAGACGAAATATCGAAAAGAGAGTGGTTACAAACGGAGCTTGCAGAATTAATTTTAATGTATCAAGGTGTATCTTCTATTGAGATGTTAGGTAAAAAAATTCTTAGTGGAATTATACAAAAAACGCAAACTTCTTGCGGTGCATTTTATGTACGTGAAGAATATGAAGAAACTGTCTACTATGTGAAAAAAGCTTCTTTCGCCGATCAAGGTGCTGATATTGGGAAACAATCCATTCAAATGGGTGAAGGTTTCATTGGACAGTCTGCCTTAGAAAAGAAAAGTTTTATTCTCAGGGATATACCCGAAGAGTTTCGTTATGTCACTAGCGGAGTATTAGAAATACGTCCTAAAAATCTATTAATCATCCCTATCTTATTTGAGGATGAAGTAATCGCAGTAATGGAGTTAGTAAGTGTAACTGAGATTTCAGATTTACATCAAGATTTAATTCAACAAACCGTTGATAATCTAGGTTTAACAATCCATAGCATTATGGGACGTATGCGAATTCAAACTCTTTTACATGAATCACAAGCAATGACAGAAGAGTTACAAGTTCAATCAGAAGAATTGCAAACGCAAGCGGAAGAACTACAAATGCAAGCAGAAGAATTACGAACAACGAATGAACAATTAGAGTCTAGAACTGAAGAGGCTGAGCAGAAGACAGCTGACTTACAAATTACTAAATCAGAATTAGAAGAAAAAGCAAGCGAGTTGTTACGCAGCTCAAAATACAAATCTGAGTTCCTAGCAAATATGTCACATGAATTACGCACACCGTTAAATAGTATTTTACTATTATCTGAAATGTTAAGAGAAAATCATGATAACAATTTATCCGACGATGAGATTGAATTAGCAACTGTCATTCATTCATCAGGGAAAGACTTACTTACTTTAATTAATGACATACTCGATTTATCTAAAGTAGAAGCAGGCAAACTAGACATCATTTTTGAAGCAACGAACATAAGTGACATGGCAGCCAATATGCATCAAAACTTTTTACATATAGCTGCACAAAAAAATGTCGAATTTACTATTGAAGACAGTGATACGATTCCTGATCTGTTTTATACAGATGCAAAACGGATTGAGCAAATTATTAAAAACTTATTATCCAATGCATTTAAATTTACAGAAAAAGGATCCGTTTCTTTACATTTCGATTCGATAGAAACAAGTAATTTAAGTCATGATATGCAGTCTATAAGTAAAGATTGGATTACAATTTCAGTAAAAGATACTGGTATTGGTATCGCTAAAGAACAGCATCAACTTATTTTCGAAGCCTTTCAACAGGCAGATGGCGCAACGATTCGGAAGTATGGTGGTACAGGATTAGGTTTATCTATTTGTAAAGAGTTTGCTAGATTGTTAGGTGGTTGGATTACGTTAGAGAGTAATGTAGGAGAAGGTAGTACTTTCACGGTATATATTCCTAACCTTCCAAATGGATTACCAGATATACAGTTATCCAATTTAGAAGTCGCAGCAACGATAGAAGATGTTATTCCTGCTGAAGTTGTTGAAGAAACTATCGTTACTCCCGAAACAAATAACGTCTTCCAAGAGAAAACCATTTTAATTGTCGATGATGATCATCGAAATATATTTGCGTTACAAAACGCATTAAAAAAACAAAATGCCAACATTATTACTGCCCAAAACGGCTTAGAGTGTTTAGAAATACTAAAAAGTAATACAAATATTGACCTTATTTTAATGGATATTATGATGCCTAATATGGACGGTTATGAAACGATGGAAAATATCCGAATGAACTTAGGGTTAAATGAAATACCTATTATCGCATTAACTGCTAAAGCAATGCCAAATGATAAGGAAAAATGTTTATCTGCTGGCGCTTCAGATTATATAAGTAAACCATTAAATCTACATCAACTCTATTCGGTAATGAGTGTATGGTTAATAAAATAAGTGAGGTTTAGTTGGAGTGGAAAATAAGTATTATAATTTTGATCCATCAGTAGATACGGATGAGCGCACGAACTTAGAAATTGAATTACTATTGGAAGCGGTATTTAAACTATCAGGATTTGATTTTCGCCAATATGCTCGCACATCTATTTATAGAAGAATTTGTAATAGAATGCAGCTCTCTAATATCCCTACCATTTCAAAATTAATTGAAAAAGTAATTCACGAGGAAGGGGTTTTAGAACAGTTATTAAATGATTTCTCGATTAATGTAACTGAGATGTTCCGTAACCCTGCCTTTTTTAAAGCGCTTAGAGAGCATGTTATTCCTGAATTAAAAAAGCAACCTGAAATTAGAATTTGGCATGCTGGATGCGCAACTGGTGAAGAAGTATTATCAATGTCCATCTTACTTCACGAAGAAGGATTAAGTGAAAAGTCGGTTATTTACGCAACAGATATGAATACAAATGTGTTAGAAAAAGCAAAACAAGCTATCCTCCCGTTAAATAAAATGCAAACTTATACGAAAAATTATTTACAAGCTGGCGGTACACAAGCATTTTCTAACTATTATTCAGCAGATAATCGTTTTGCTTATTTTAATCCATCACTTTTACAAAACATTATTTTTGCACAGCATAATTTAGTAACCGATCAATCTTTTAACGAGTTTCATATTATACTTTGTCGTAACGTTTTAATTTACTTTACAAGTAAACTTCAAAATCAAGTGCAGCAACTATTTTATGAAAGCCTAGGTCACAATGGTTTTCTATGTTTAGGAAATAAAGAAACTCTTCGTTTTTCAAATATAATGCCGCATTATACCCAATTTAATCCTAGCGAACAAATTTATCAAAAAATACAATAAAAAGCGTATGAAATCCTCTGTTTGGATTTCATACGCTTTTTATTTCGCATTCGTTTGTATCATAATTAGACACATATCATCTGATTGCGCTTTCTTTTGTTCTTCCTTGTAAAACCCTTCTATCTCGCCTTCTAAATCTCCCCATTTTCTTTCTGTAAAAGTACGTAATTTCTCTTCAGCCTCAAATTCATCATTTGCAATTGCTTCAAGAACACCATCTGTAAACAATACGATTTGAGCGTTCTTCTCAAAAGGTATAACTGTCTTTTTAACTTTTATTTCATCAAAAAATCCTACCGCACAACTCCCGCGATTTAGTTCAACCATATTTGTTTCATCAACTAAAACGTATCCAGAAGGATGCCCTGCATTTACATATTCAATCGTTCTCTTTTCTGTATCTACTACTAAATATATCGCTGTAAAATAATATGGAATATCGTCATTCTCATTATGTAAAAGAGTCATATATTTATTTAAGTCTTTAATGACAAGTTCTGGATCGATTAAAGATTTAATCGTTTCACGTAATACAGACGAAATAAACATACAAACTAATGAAGCAGATATACCATGTCCCATCACGTCTAATAATATAATACCGTAGCGGTTTTCATCGATTTTATACCAATAATACATATCTCCAGCTAATTTAAATGAAGGTAAGTAACTTGCTTCAATTTTTATATAATCTTCTCTTAATGGGCTACTTAATAAGTTTCTTTGTACTTGCGTAGCTAAATCTAATTCATTCCGAAGATTTTCTTCTTGTTCTTTATGCCAATTTAATTCCGATTTCAAGCGTAACGCTACACGCATACGTGCTAATAGTTCAACTTTATTTATAGGTTTCGTAATATAATCCATTGCCCCCATATCAAGAGCTTCGGCCAATTTATTGGCATCCTCTAAAGCTGTAACAAAAATAATAGGAATATCTTTAAACTTCTCCTCTTTTTGTAATCGCCTACAAACTTCAAGTCCATCAATTTCAGGCATCATAATATCTAATAAGATTAAATCAATTTCATTATACCTGGAAGAATCTTCTCCAAATTGAATGTATTCGAAAAGCTCTTGTGCAGAATTCAGCGATACAAGATCCTGATATCCGGCTTGTTTTAAAATTTTTTCAATTACAAAGATGTTAACCGGATTATCATCGACAATTAAAATGGACACAAGTTATTTCCCCTTTTCTTATTTAAAATGTAAATCTATTATCATTTTCTATTTTTCTAGTATTGCATACTCAGTTACAAAATGAAAATTTCCTACTCTAACATAATTTTTATACAGCAAAAGAACAAACCCCCAGAAATGAGAGTTTGTTCTTTCATTCTATAAATTTCCACTATTAATTTAACACCATTGCTTTGTCATTTAAAAGACGATCTAATTCTTCCATATGATTTGTTTCATCTGCAATCATATCTTCTAACTTTACAACTAACTCTGTCATATTTAATTTCGCTGCCTGTTCTTTTCTCGTTTCATAACGCTTAATTGTCTCATATTCTGATTGTCTAGCCGACTCTAACATTTCTCTAACATCTTCTACTTGTTTCACTGGTAAAGGGATTGTAGTAGGTGTACCACCTAACGTCTTAATTTTCTCCGCTAAATATAGGGCATGTCCTTGTTCATCACTAATTTCAGATTCAAAGAAAGGTTTTAACACTTGTCTATATATACCAGAAACTGTAGCTGCATTATGGTTATACATAATAATTGCTGAGTATTCTCCTGCTAAATCTTCATTCAATCCTTCGATTAGTTCTTTCACATCGTGTGACATTTTTATATCTCCTCCTATATTTAATAACTACCCCTTTTCTCATGTTTTAAACATAATGATTTTAAATTTTTATGTATCTAAAAATGCTGCTTGCTTCAATTTACTTATCGCTTGTCTTTTAATACGAGAAACGTGCATTTGTGAAATACCTAACCGTTCCCCTGTATCTTTTTGATTTAAATTTTCTCCAAATATATAATGAATAACACTCTTTTCTGTGTCATTTAATACGTTGAAAATATCCTTTAAAACGAGACGCCTTTCTGTCTCTTCATATCCTTGCTCTACTTCACCTACAGATTCAATCCTCGCTACCGAACTGCCATCAGATGAATTTTCAACTACATCATCTAAGGAAGATACGCGATAATTATTTTTCGCATCCATAATTTCTAGCACTTCCTCTTCGGATAGTCCTAAATGATCTGCAATCTCTATAATCTTCGGTGAACGCTGGAAACGATCTGTTAGCTCCTCTATCGCAAGTTTAATCTTCCCGCCTAAATCTTTAATTCGCCTTGGAACGTGAATACCCCAAGTTTTATCACGTAAATATTTCTTTATTTCGCCTACTATTGTAGGTATTGCAAACGGCTCAAAAGCATTCCCTATCGAATAATCATACCTTCTTATTGCACCTAAGAGCCCTAACATTCCTACTTGTATAATATCTTCATGCATCGGCCCACCTTTTGAATAGCGATATGCAATGGAGTATACAAGATTTTTATAGTGATTAACCAATCTTTCCTGTGCTTCATCACATTGGTTTTGTTGGAAGTCTGCAATTAGTTTAATAACGTCTTCTTTAGTAAGATTTGTAGGTTGAGATTGGATTTCCATCATTCTCCACCTGCTCTCTTTGTATATATTTTGTCATTAAAACTGTCATGCCCTCATCATGCATAATTTGTATATCATCCATTAACGTATTGATTAAATATAAACCTAAACCATTTTCCGGCAAATGTTCTACTGGTTTATTAATATCATACGGACCAACTTTACTTTTTAAGCTATTAAAATCAAAGCTAACTCCATTATCCGCAGCCATAATTTCTAATCGATCTTCATATAAGCCAAAGACAATTGTAATTTCTCCAACGTCTTCTTTATATGCATGTTGTACAATGTTTGTACAAGCTTCACTAATAGCAATTTTCATATCTTCTATATCGTCATAAGCAAAGCCCATTCGATTCGCAACACCAGCCATTGTTAAACGAATAATAGCCACATATTCTGCTTTTGCAGGAATTTTCATTTCTATCTTTTCAAATCTCTCCATCATCCCTAGTCACCTTCTTTCTACTTTTTCAAAATCGGAATTCAAATTTAATATTTCTGTTAGCCCTGTAATATCAAATAATCTTTTTAGCCTTTTAGACACACCAGTAAACTCTAGCTTCCCATCATTTTTCTTAACTGCTTTTAATAAAGCTATAAAAACTCCTAAGCCTGTACTATCCATATAATCTACGTTATGAAAATCTACTACAATATGAACCTCTTTTTCGCTTGTAATAGGCATTACCTTATTTTTTAAATCTGATGCCGTATACGCATCAATCTCACCATTAAGTTGTACCGTATAACCTACATCATTTTGCAAAATATTTATTGCCAAATTCATCATTTCCGCCCCCTTATCTCGAACTTTTACTATTTAATTACCCATAAAAATTAGTTTTAAACATATTTTTTTATTTTCATTATAAATAAATTTTCTACACCTTTCTCGGCTTAACACTTAAATCGTACTAATAAATGTTTAAAACTTATAATTTTGTGTATGTATAATGTATAAACATTATTTTTAGGGGGATCTATCTATGGAAGAGCACAACTTTAAAAAGGGAGATTTCGTTCAATTTTCTTATCGACACGATCATGCTACAAAATTAGTTGGTTCCATTATTAACATACTAACGAATACAATTGTAGTTGATATAAGTAATAGCGAGGACTTATCTCATATAGAACCAAGGCAAGTCGTAAGAATAAATAATTGTAAAAAGGTAACGATGGCTTAATACATAATAGAAAGTGTAATGTTAATGAGTGGGGGGTTCTTCATCCTCCACTCATTCCTATGTAAAATACATAAAAAAGCATCCAAATTAGTTTAATTGGATGCTTTTTTATGTATTTTTATCAGTTCATTAACTTTATAACTATATATAATAAACTTAAGATTACTATTTATTATCATACTTACGCTTTCCGCAGCATTCTAGAGAAGAATGTAACGATTAAAATAAAGACGATTGCACCTAATAACGCTGGAAGAACAAAAATGCCTCCCCATTCAGGACCCCAATGACCAAATAACGCACTACCTACCCAAGATCCGATTAATCCGGCAATCACGTTACCAACTATACCTAACGGAAAGTCTTTTCCTGTAATCATTCCAGCTAACGCACCAATAAGTCCACCTACAATACACGTAATAATAAGTCCCACAATTAAACCTCCTATATTCGTTTTATATTGAATTCATCAAGCTTTAGTATGTAACTAAAGCTTGATGAACATATATTATTCTTTATTATCCAATTCATCACTTATCTTTTGTTTCACTTTTCCGACTTTTTCTTTTATCGTTCCCTTCGTTTTTTCCCACTTACCTTCATTTTTCAACTCTCTATCTTCTGTAACTTCACCAATTCCTTCTTTTACTTGTCCTTTTTTCTTTTCAACTTTACCTTTAACTTGTTCTTTTAGTCCGTTCTCACTCATATTTACAATCTCCTTTTCGTAATAGATTTATAGATTTAAAGGATACAAATTTAAATAGAATACATGCATCTTCTTTCTTGTAACCATTCACCGACTCTTTCTAAATCCTTAACGAATAACAAGATTTTCCCTTCATCCAGTTTTTCTTCATAAAAGTTCGCTTCTTCCTCATTAAGCCCTAACTCTTGCATTTTATTTCTTAACTGATCTCCTGTTTTTTGAAAGACGTTAATAATGCTTGTCCCAAGTCCCTCCTCTTTTATCCCAATTGTATTCACGTCTGCATTGTCCGCAATTCTATCTGTCCTATCTTTCTCATGCGTTAATACGTAAATATCTTTTTGGTCTATTCCTTTTTTCACGAGATCATTCGCCGCATTCATGACCTCTTTCTCCGTAATAAATTCATATACAAAAGGTTTACTATACTTCGTTTCCATCTTTAACTTCCTCCCTTAAAATGAATTATTTGTTATATTATATGTAGTACACCCATTTTCGAAATGTTAAACATAAAATATGAAAAAAGTTATGTGAATTTTGATTTTAATAGAGAATGAACATCATCATTTACCACTTTAAAACATCTTCTCCTTACAATAACTACCTAAATTAACAGAAAATTGTTATAATTAAACTTGAGGAGGGATACTATGAAAAAAATCATATCTATATGCGCTCTAACCGCTTTATCTTTCACTTTAATAGGTTGTACAAGTACCTCGGCTACAGATAAAGCTTCACAAGTTAAGCAAGAACATAAACAAAATACCTTTCAATTAAATTCTGCTAATATTACAGACATTGAAATACTGAAAACAACAAATCATACTACTTCCAAATCTCAAACAGACAACGAAAAAATGATACAATCTATCGTTTCAGCAGTCCAAAAAGGCACTCCTAAACAAATCACACTAGATCAAAAAAAGAGAGAATCTGCACATTCTACTATTACTGTTACATATAAAGATGACTCAAAAGAAGAATTTCTTGTGTGGGCTGATAATAAGGAGCAAATTTCGATTGCTAAAGATGAGAAGAAAGATAAGGTAGAAGGTGTGATAGTGAATATTAAAGATGCTAAAATAATGAAGGATTTCTTTTAAAATTCTAATTAACGTTAAAAAAAAGTAGGATTACATCCTACTCTTTTTTTAATCATGCTCAATAAATAGACCTTTATAAAATCTATTTAAGGTCTAATTTTGCTAAATCATGTTGTAAAACATTGTTTCCTTCTTGTGGGTTAAATACGATTGCACTAAGACCAAAAACATTCGTAACAACATCTCTATCTTTCGGACGAATGATTCTTACTTCATAAGCAAAAAGTGCTGGAGGAAGAGCTGCTGAACGAAAAGTAACATATCGATTAGGTGGCAATGTTTGTGTTGAAGGGTCTATTAATGGTAACAATACCGGAGAACCAGATGACCAATCAAACATTTCAACTGTTACTCTACGAGTATCATCTGGATCAACATTCATAGCTTCAACAGTAAGAAATAACGTAGCGGAATGTCTACGTAATACACCCGTTGACAAAGTTTCATTGTGATGTTTATGACATCTTCCAGGAGGATGACCATAGCCATAGCTCATATCAATTCCCCCCTTTCATTTACAATTAAGGACAAGTATTCCTTATAATATATAATGCTAGTATTATTTTAATGAAAGGTATAAAAGCGGATTTCTATCTATTCGCTCTTAAAGAATAATATGGATTCTCCTGTTTTTCCTTTGAACTCCTGCTAAGAATAAATCTATTTTGAAAAGGACCTGCTCCATTTATTCGTAAAAAGCATAAAGTAAATGGAATCCGTTAAAACACATGAGTGAACCTTTGTTTTTCTCCTCCTATTTAAAGGAGGAACTGTTATGGGCTTTGGTGGTAGTTGTGGCGGCTGTGGCTTTGCTGGAGGATTTGCTTTATTAGTTGTATTGTTTATTTTATTAATCATCGTTGGAGCTGCTTGCTTCTGCTAAAAACTATCGAAAGGACGCTCACGTTAGAGTGTCCTTTCTTCATGAAAAAAGCTCTACGCAATGTGCAGAGGTTCAAGTGTAACGAGTACTTTAAAAATGTAGTATTACATTCTCCCCTCCAAAATGAACTTCAATGCTATAAATTTCGTTTAAGTGCAATCTTAATATTTTAGTTTAATAGCAATATGGTGAAACTTTATTCCAAACAATATTGCTATTGCACCAAAGTAAAACAAACTGGACAACCTAGATTTCAAAAGGAAGACACCTTAAAGGTTGTCTTTTCTTTATAAGTAAAAAAAGCCCGCCTATTTCCGTAGGCGGGCTTTATCTTTATTACACAATATGAAAGTATACTCTCTTTTTCTTTGAAATTTTATGTAATTATACATATTCATGAAAATAGAAGAAGTGAAATTGTACGTTTAGATACAGTTTGGCAACAAACTAACTGTTTTCTTATACATTAATAGACAACTACTGCAAGAGTTATAGTTTTTATGTTTTCATTTTCTTTTTGCATTTATCTTTTAATCAGACGAATGCTTTTTTTAGTACATAATAAAAAAGACAAAAAAATATCCAGAAAAACTGTCACAAAATCTGTTTTTCTGGTTTCTCTATAATACAGGTATCAAATTGAAAGTGAGGTTTAAACGAACATGTTAACCATAGAAAATGAAGAAAGTCATGCTTCTGATATGACCTTTGAAGATTTATTTAAGCAGTACTATGCTTACGCTGTGAAACAAATCATCTGGATCGTTAAAGATCAATCTATCGCTGAAGAGTTAGCACAAGAAGTATTTTTACAATTATATCGTAGTGATTGGAAAGGAATTGAAAACATACCTGGATGGTTGATTAAATCTTCTACTTATGTAGCCTATAACCATTTTCGATCTGAAAAAAGGCAGCAAGCGAAGATTGATAAAGAAATACAATACCATGAAGTACAAAATGTTTCATCATTAGACGATGATTGGATAAGAAAAGAAGAAATTACAAAGGTCCAAACGATACTAAATAAAATGAATGATCGAGAACGAACCCTTTTACTAATGAAATTCTCTGGTTTTCAATATAAAGAAATTGCAGAAGTACTTCAAATTGAAATATCTTCTATTGGAACATTATTGGTCCGAGCCAAAATGAAATTTCGCAAGATTTATAAACAAATGGAGGAGGCATAACAAATGAAATGTTATGATATCGGATTTATTCAAACATATATTGATGGAGAACTTTCTCATGATATAAGAAAGGAATTCACAAAGCACCTAGATACATGTGAAGCATGCCAAGATTTATTAGTAGAAATCAATAGATTAAATCAATGGGAAAACGTAATGCTAGATGAAGAGTCTGCAAATTCACCACAAGAAATCAAAATTGATATAGAACAAGCATGGAAAACATTTGAAAGTCGTTCCAAGTTAGACAATGTTTCTAATATAAATCACAAAAAACAACAAAAGAAGGGAATCTTTACAAACATGAGTAAAAAATCAAAGCGTTTCATTTATACAGCAGTAGCTGCAGCAGCACTTTTCACAACAGCAATGATTCCACAAGTACAAGTGGCGGCTACAAATGTTGCTTCCTATTTTTCTAATGCAATTACAAATGATAAAGTTGTAAATGAAGGAATAAAAGATGAAAATGGTATCACACAAGATATGATGAAGAATGGTAAATATATTCCTATTGATGAAAAAATTACAGATCAAGGTATTACTGTACATCTCAAAGAAGTATTTATCGCAGATTCACGTATATCAGTTCATTATAGAATGGAAAAAGCGGACGGAAGTTTAGTACCATTTGAATTTGATACATCAGGATTAAATCTTGAGAGTGATGGTAAAATTGATGGGCAACAAGAGGAAAACCCTGAGATTAAAAATGACGGGAGACTATCATTTATCCATGATTCAGATGATTATCTTCCTTTTGAACTTATGGCAGCAGGTAAAAAGTTAGATAAAATAGGCATTCGTGATAATGATAGACCTGAAGGTGTTGCTACATTTGTTATAACTACTGAAGAAAAAGACGTTTTTAAACAGCCTCTTACTTTAGACGTAAATATAACTAGAATTGGAAAAGTAATTGGTTCTTGGAAAGCTCAAATTCCAATTGATACTTCACATTTGAAAAATAATACGAATTAACATGAAAAAAAGAATAGAACAATATGTATCTAATTCTCAGTTTATATGTTTCCTTGTTTTCGTTACATTTATTTCTTATATAGTTTTTATTCTATCTTTTATTTATGATTTAAGTTTATAATCTTAAATCAATCATTTAAGACCATTACAAGAAAAAGATCTCTAAAAAAGTGGGGGAATAAATAACCGATTTCTTAATATATAAGAAATCGGTTATTTTGTATTTAAAATGCGTCTAGACGTACAATTTTCTTTTTTTGATATGGTAACCTCCAATACATCATTGTCCTTCTCTAAGCTCATATCTATTTTAAGAAGAGTCATTTACAAATTCAAAAAAACCCTCAAAGCATCTACTTTAAGGGGATTTCTCCTATCATCTTCTCTCTTCATACAATCGATTTGCTTTATACGAGCAAACTAAATACATAACAATTGCTGCAGGGATAAACAAACATGCAAAGCCTCTCATCAATGCAAGTGGTGTTTCAAATAAGAATGCCCATAGAAATGATACACCTTGCTTATCCCATAGTCCTGGCGTAAAATATAGTTCTTTCGGATTTGCAAGTGCTCCTACATTAATCGTGTCATTAAACATAAATAGGATTAATATCGGAATAGAGCATATAGCTAATTCTAAAAATTTTTTAGATAGACGCTTATACTTCCCTGCTCGTGACATTGGATCTGAAAAAATGTCATCTTCACTTTCTTCATCTACCTTTTTAAAATATTGCGTACCTGACCACCGATTACCAGCTATATGCTCCCAACCACTATCTTCAAATAATGTGCAGTAATTAATAAAATCACTTTTTCTACTAAATACTCTATGGTCTATTTTAATCGTCGCATCTTCTGGTTCTGTATATCTAAATGTATAACCAAATGTATTGCTTTCTAGTTGATAGCCTTTCCAAGCCATCTCTTCTAACCATTTTTCCTCTTTCTCAAAGTCTAAAAAGAATTTTAATCTCCACATCATCGTTTCCTCCTAACTATACGTGTAATAAACTTTTTGTAACCGCAATAATGTGCTGCATTCTCATAAAATCTAAATGCAATACTTCTTTCCCGCGTTCCGTAATGACATACACTTTTCTTCGTTTATCTTCACTTTTTACCGATTCTATTAACCCTTGTTTTAATAAATTTTCCACCGCACCATACAATGTACCCGCTGCGATTTTCACTTGATGATTACTCAGTTCCTCCACCTTTTGCATAATTAAATATCCATGAGCTGGCTCTAATAAAGCTAAAAGAACGTAATACGTTGTTTCCGTTAATGGTAAATTTTTATCTCTATTCATAAAGACCTCCAATGTAACGATAACTATATAGCTAAACTATATAGTTAAACTGTATAGTTTAATTTTATACAGTCAGACTGTATATGTCAAATGTAGGAATAACTTTATAACCCAAAACAAAAACGCTACCTTTTTAAAAGATAGCGTTTTTGTTTTACCCTTGCTTATTCTTCGCCTTCATTTGCTCTTCAAGAGATTTTTTTTCAGTTTCTAACACACTCATATCACTTTTCAACTTTTGCGTTTCTTCAAAATGTTCATCTACTAATTTATTATATTCTTTCTCAGAGTACATTTTTTCACTGGTTGATGTCGTTTTCTCT
Source organism: Bacillus sp. JAS24-2 (assembly GCF_008274905.1). Classification (NCBI taxonomy): domain Bacteria; kingdom Bacillati; phylum Bacillota; class Bacilli; order Caryophanales; family Bacillaceae; genus Bacillus; species Bacillus sp. JAS24-2. Next base: position 959,087 of record NZ_CP031068.1, on the reverse strand, counting down.
TTCGTAACAACTACATTAATAATTACAAATAAGGCTACAATTCCTATTAACACAGCGAAAATCTTCTTTTTATTCATGATTAATCCTCTAAAATGTAAAATTCCAAAAATTTTCATAACAGACCAATTCGCTTTCACCTGTCATATTTTGTCGAATCAATATAATAAAAAAAGCATCTGAAACAGATGCTTTTTCTCATTCTTAATACGTAAACGTAATCGTCACTAAAGAATACCCTTCTTTCGCATTATACGACTCCGCTTTATAAGAAACACGGTTGGACCCTTGCGGATAACCGATTTCCCCAATTGCATTTTTCACATCTTGCAGCGCACCGTTCATTGATTGCTTATAAAGTACTTCTATCTTTTCTGGCTTTGCACTATAACGCTGCTGCATTTTATTTTTTAATTCAGTATAGTTATTTGCAATATATTCATTTCCTAAATAGTTTAACTTTGTATCTTTTAATATTTGCTGATATGCAGACGTTTTCGTACTACCTGCCGCAATTTTATTTGTCAGTGTACTATAATAATTTGTTGTAGCTTGCGGATAGTCTCCACGGTTCCACTCATGATTTCTTGCGATTTGTTCATCTGATAAATTGAAATACGAATACGTTACACGGCCCTGCTCATCTGGAACCGGATCATCGAATGTTGTATCAAGGTGATACCATTTGTTTTCGATTTTCACTAAATTCCAAGCATGAGGTTGTCCGTCCCCAGTTCCTGTCACGAAATGATTTTCAATTCCTGCTTCTTTTAATAATTGATAAGTTAATAGTGCGTAACCTTGGCAAACCGCAGAACGATTTACAAGTGCTTCATATGCTGTGTAAGCTTTATAAGACGTATCATAAGAAACATGCTTTACTACGTAATCATGAATCGCCTTCACTTTTTCGTGATCATCCATTCCAACTTGAGTGATAGAAGAAACGATTGCTTTCGCTTGTTTCATGACATATTCCGTCTGTTCTTTCGTTTCACGATATGTAATCTTAAGCGTAAACGTATAATTTCCAGGTGATCCAGAAAGTCCATATGAAACATTCGATCTATTATTATTTGTATACTCATTTTTACTTGCCACTTCTTTATATGCGTTAAAAAGTGTATTCATCACTTCGTCTGTATTATTATTTTTCGTTTTATATGGCAGTGTAATATTTGTCTCGTATGTATTAATACGCTTTTGTACTTCCTCTTTAAACGCTGTTAATAATGCCGCATCCCCTGTATCTTTCACATCAGCATTTTTATACTTCAAAGTTTTATATAAAAACTGCGCATACTGTTCACGTGTTACTGTGCCATACGGTTCAAAATTCCCATTCCCTGTGCCATCTGCGATTCCATTTGACTGCACTGCACTAATTGCATTTTCTGCCCAAAATGGATTTGGAACATCCTTAAAGGTATGTTTTTGTTTTGCCGCAAGATGGAAAGCATTCGTAAGAATTTGTGCCATTTCCGCACGATTCACAGAAGCTTTCGGTCTAAATTGGCCATTTTCATCACCTTTAAAAACTCCTAAATTCGTTAAAGTTAATACCTCTTCTGGGAACATTGTAGAATTTTGATTAATATCACCGTAAGGATTTTTAAACGTAGATCCATCCTTTAATACGTAACGAGTTCCATCATTACTAAACGAACCGCCTTGTTTATTCGGTACTAACACTCGATAAATTAAAGCCGCAACTTGCTCCCTTGTCGCAACATCTCCAAAACCAAATATCCCATTTCCATAACCAGAAATAATATTCTTACTTGCTAAATCTTTAATCGCAGGATATGACCAATGTGATGTCGGCACATCAGAAAAAACACCCACTTCAGCAGCTTTCACATCACTGCCATTTGTATATAACAACGCACCACCAATAAGTGATAATGATGTAATTGATTTTAATAGTTTTGTGTACATAATGTCTTCTCCCAATACGTTCTCTATTTTTGTTGGTTTATGTCGAAAAATCTAAAAATATGACAAAATATATTATACAATTAAAAGTTTTTAAGGGATATATTAAATTTTAAAATATGCAAAAATTCATATTGTTATAAGGATTCATAGTAATATTATGTTATTTTACTTGCGAATATATAAATAAAAAAAACGCTCATTTGAGCGTTTCATCTATATACCTAATAATTACTTTTTTCTACAATTCGAACTCTTCTTCTGTAATAATCCTTTGATCTAACAACTCTTTATACTCCAATATTTCTTTAGCCCCACGGCTCTCCATGCGTATATTGTATAACATTTTTGGTATTGACCTTTGCTTGGTCCGTTGAAAGATTTACTCCATTTAGAAATAGTTCTATTGAATTTTTCACCACTAGCCACAAAAATATCTTATAATCTTTATATAATAAATTACAGTATTAGGAGTAGATAAAATGCCAGTTACACTCGAACTTATTCTTTTCATTCTTATAGCAATTAGTGCTGTTGGCTATTTAATAAAAGAATTTCAAAAAACTAGGAAACGAACACTTGGAATTTCACTAGAATTTTTAGTTCTTTTCTGGTCAATATGGAGAATATCAACTCTCATAATCTAATTTATAAAACATGAATTCCTTCGAATGAAGTGAAACTTTAATCAGTGGGAGTTTTATTCATCCCCCACTGATTATTAGTTAAACCAATCGGGATTTTACGGGATAAATTTACCAGTATTTTCACCACAACATTCATGTTAAAATCCCTTGTGAGTACGACATAACTCGACCTTATGAAGCTCCGCAGCTTTTATCGCGGAGCTTTTTTTATTTAAATTAACGCTTTTGTTCACTTTTTTGATACATTTACGAAACATTCATATGTTACGTTATATAAGTCCTTTTTTAAATCATATTCATTCTAGCAAAAAGTCCTAGTCCCCCTAGGACTTTTTGCATTCAAATAATGAGTTGTCTTTTTTCTCAATAACCGAAGCTATTTAACGTGGTAAAATAATAATTGGACTGACATCCAATACCATATTACAATGGAGCAAATCGCAAGAAGGCACCTTAGAGTGTCTTTTTTGTACATAAAAAAATCTTACCATCTTATAGAAACGATAAGCCCTTTAAAACAATAATTGCAACTATATTAACTTTACATTACATTAAGGTTAGAGAATGTTCTTATATTAATAAAGTGCTAAATAGTAGGTGAAAAAATGGAATTTAACGATTTGGGTATTACCATTAAAGAACTTAGAATTAAAAAAAATATATCACAATCCGACTTATGTCACGGAATATGTTCACAAAGTCAAATTAGTAAGATCGAAAAAGGTGTGATTTATCCATCTAGCATATTGTTATATCAATTATCAGAAAGACTCGGTGTTGATCCAAATAGTATATTTGCACTAACTCAAAACAAGAAATTAAAATATACAGAAAACGTAAAATACGTAATGAGGGATTGCATAAGGCAACATCAATATAAAGAGCTTTATGAAATAGTAACAAGAGAAAAATACACAAATAATTTTCAAACAAAAGAAGATAAACAATTTCTAATATGGCATGAAGCAATTGCTATATATTGTGTGAATAACTCAACAAAAGTGGCTTTAACTCTTTTAAATAATGCACTAAAACTAACTGTAACCAATATTGATTTTTTATCAGAGAGAGAAATAGATATTCTACATACAATGGCTATACTTCATGCAGAAAATAAAGAATACAAAAAAAGTATTACTATCCTTAAAAGATGTTTAAATAATTTTAACAAATTAGATTTTCCTAGAGATAAAGAAATTAAATTGAAAATCATTTATAATTTAGCAAAAAATTTAAGTTACACATATCAATACGAAGAAGCAATAAAATACATTGATAAGGGTATCCAATTAGCTATTAATCTAAATACTTTTTACTTATTGGGTGAACTATACTATGGAAAAGGTTCAAATTTATTAAAGCTTAAACAATATAATGAAGAAGATGTTGCTAATAACATGAGAAAATCATTATTTATATTTGAATTAACAAAAAACGAAAAAAAATTACAAATAATTAAAGAAGAATATTTCGAAAACAAAAATAACCACTCATAATTTCTTAAAAACTACTTATAAAACTCACAGGAAAAATCCCAATAGTTTTTAAACTTAGAACCATATTATTGTTTTAATTCAGAGGAAGGCACCTTAGGGTGTCTTTTTTTATTTTCAAAAGGACCTGCTCAATTAATTCTTAAAAACATACTAAGAAACATTGTTTTATTTATCCCATTTTCATTCATGCTATATAAAATTCGTTAATAAATCCACCTCAAACATATTTATATGCATTGGAGTATGTTTGAGGTGGAACTCCTTCAAATACTAGTTCCTTTTATAAGCCGTTTTTTTGATGTAGATGACATTATTCTCAATACAATAGAATGAATTATGGGAACATACTTAGCAATATATATCAAAAAACAATATTAAGAAAACCCCTCCACCTTAAGGTAGAAGGGATCTTCTAATTTCTATTTCAAACTACCTAAAATTTCCGTAAAGATAACCCAAAGCGTATGTGCACCTGCATCTGGATATTCTAAACTTTTTTCACCAACTACCGCTCCTCTGCCGAATGATCTTTCACCGATAGATTGTATGCCGTGAAGTGCTACTTGTAACATTTCAATTCAGATATACGACAGGAAAGAATACATCATCACAGTGTCAGCAAGCAAAAGTGTATTCTGCATTTCTGAAAACAGTAGATGGCAGATTGTGACCTACTGAATCTGCTAAGAAAGAATATACAAGAACATCCTTAACATCCTCTTTATTTCCACTAATGATGACATCAAGGAAATCTTCTACTTGAAATTCTGGAGTAAACAACACAATCTTAGTTGTTCTGTTTGGTTCTAAAGAAACAAAAGTACGAGAGATTTCAACTAATTCATTTTGAGTTGGGAAAAAGGTGTTTCGACTTCTCTTAACAGTTACCGTTACATTACTAGTATGGCAGCGTGAATCATTGTTTAACATAATGTTGAGAGCAGTTGGAATAATCCCATTTTCAGAAACTGGAACTCGAAACACTCCAGTAGATTTATGAGCCATATAATCAGATCCTTCCAAAATAAAACATATTTACAATATATTAAATGCAAAAAACGTTCATTTTGATATGGACAAATTATATGATTAATATATCTATAATAACCCTCAGTATTACTAAGCCAATGTTTTAAAAGATTAACAAATATCGCGAGAACCAATCGAATGTATATTAAAAGTAAAAAGAATAAGTCGTCTAAAAGACCCCTATTTTGAGCCAATAATGAGACATTATGTTAATCTTATATGTATAGCTGCACAAAATTGAGAAACTTAAGGAGACAGATAAATTTTATGAGAAAATTATCTATATTACTTACTTTCATTCTAGTATTAGTCAGTGTTACGGCTGCTTGCACACAAGATAAAACAGATAGTGCCATTGAAAATGGTTCAATAGAAGAACCAACCGCAAAAAATGAAAATGAAGAATTAATAAATTTTGAAGAAAAAGAAGATATGAGCCGCTTGGAACAAGGTATTTTATTAGTTGGTGAGAGTGTTAAGGGAGGCTATTACTTGACCGCCGTTCAAAGTGCATATTTAAATGCTAGCAACGATTCCGTAGTTGTTAATGTCTCTGTAAAAAATGTACGAGGTCAAACGATTGGACTATCAGAATTAAAATATAACTTAAAAGATGAAAAAGACGGAAAGACCTATAAAGGAACGGTGCTTGATCAAAACCCTTCTAATATACAAGTTAAACCAAATGAAACGGTAGAATTGAAAATAGCTTTTGAAGTACCAGGTACCGCAGATGAATATATGTTTTATATTGAAAGCTCTTTAGACCCTCTAGAAACATACTGGAAAATTGATAAGCTGCAATCACAAACAAACTAAGTCTAAAATACAATTTGATTGAAGAAATCTCTCAAATAAGCAAAAAGTAACGAAAGAAGTCTTCTACATATCAACTATATAAAAGTCCCTCCACCTTAAGGCAGAGGGACTTTCCAATTCCTATTTCAAACTACCCGCAATCTCCGTAAAGATAACTCCAAGCGCATGTGCACCTGCATCAGGGTATCCTAAACTTCTTTCGCCAACTGTACCAGCGCGGCCCATGCGAGCTACGATTTCTTTCGTGTACTCTGCTCCTTTAACCGCTGCTTCTGCACCTTTTTCAAAGGCAGTTTTTACGTCTACTTCGTTTGAGGCGCTATCTAACCAAGAGTCTACACATGGAGCAAGTGCGTCAACAAGCGTTTTGTCACCAACTACTGCTCCTCTGCCGAATGATCTTTCTCCGATAGATTGGATGCCTTGCAGTGCTGCTTGCAACACTTCAGCGAATTCTTTCACTGTTAACTCACGTTTTTCGCCCGCTGCTTTACTAGCTGCGCGGAATGCACCACCCCAAATTGGACCAGATGCGCCGCCGCAATGTTCCATAATAATCATCGAACAACCGTCAAGGAATGATCCGATCGTTACGTTTTCTTGTTCTACAATAGAATGCCACTCACGTTTTAATTGCTTAAATCCTTTTGCTACACTCATTCCGAAGTCGCCGTCGCCAGCATGCGTATCTAGCTCACAGAACGGTACTTCATTTTTAATAATAACGTCGCTCATTTTATCAACGAGATAAATCATGTTGTTTAATGTAATGACATTATCTTTAATAACAGCGTGTTCTTCCGCAGTTTCTAGTTCAAATGAAACTTCCTTCTCTTCGATCTCTTTCAGTACATTTACATACTCTACACTTTCAACTGGTCCATCTACTTTAAATGCTGGTGTATTACATTCTTTTGATAGTAATGTTTTTAGCTCTTCATCTAACTTCATTATCGTTAAAGACATACCAGCCATATCAATACTTGTCATATAGTTACCGACGAATACTCTATTAATTTTAATGTTTCTTGCAGCTAGTTCTCTCGTAACGGCGTTGTTAAATAAGTAAAGTTCTTGCAGTGGTGTTCCGCCAAAACCGTTAACTAGAAGTGCAATTTCCTCGCCATCTTTTACTCCTAAATCTTTTACAAGATCATTTGTCATACGGTTAGCTAGTTCATCTCCTGACAGCATTTTTTCACGTTTAATTCCTGGTTCGCCGTGAATACCTACACCGTATTCCATTTCATCTTCCGCAAGTGTGAAAGTAGGTGATCCACTCGCTGGAACTGTACAAGACGTTAACGCTAAACCGATTGTGCGCACGTTAGCCGCTGCTTTTTCTGCGACAGCTTTCACCGCTCCTAAATCCATACCTGCTTCCGCTGCTGCGCCGGCAATTTTATGAACTAAAATAACTCCTGCAACGCCGCGGCGTCCTACTGTATACAGACTATCTTCTACCGCAATATCATCGTCCACTTTTACGTAGTCGACTTCAATTCCATCTTCCGTCGCTAAATGCGCACCGTTTTTGAAATTCATAATATCGCCGCTATAATTTTTAATAATTAATAACGTACCTTTTTTACTAGCTGTTTCTTTAATTGCTTGGTATACCTGAATTTGTGAAGGTGACGCAAAAACATCTCCGCACACCGCCGCATCTAACATTCCTTTTCCGACTAATCCTGCATGTGCCGGCTCATGGCCACTACCGCCGCCACTAATTAACGTTACTTTGTTTTCGTTCATTTCTTTCTTCTTAATAACTTTATATTTTTTCAAAAGTTCAAGCTCTGGGTGAGCCATAACCATTCCGTTACACATTTCCATTACTAATGTTTCTGGTTTGTTTATAATCTTTTTCATTGTGATTATCCCTCAATTCCTTTAATATATTGTGATATATTTGAAATCTTCTTCTTACTACTCATGTTAAAATGAAAGCGTTTTATAGTAAACGGACAAAATGGACAATCTGTCTAAAGACACCGCTCTCATTTATAGATAGGATTTTTATATTACTAACATTCTAGGGATGATTCAGATGACCTCTTCTATAATTTCTAAAAAGATAATCGCGAACTCATTGAAATATTTAATGGAAACAGAGTCGTTTCATAAAATATCAGTGAGCGATATTATGTTACACTGTCAAATGCGTAGGCAAACTTTTTATTATCATTTTAAAGATAAATTTGAACTATTAAGCTGGATTTATAGAGAAGAAACCAAAGAAAATATTATAGACTTTCTCGATTATGAAACATGGGAAAACATTTTCGATTTATTATTTGATTACTTTTATGAAAATCAAAAATTTTACCGAAATGCTTTTAAAGTCATTGAGCAAAACTCGTTTAATCACTATTTATTTGAGCATACGAAAAACTTATATATAAAGATTATTGATGAACTATCTGTAAGCTGTGGATTCAGCCTTTCTAATGAGACAAAAAATACGATCGCCTCCTTTTATAGTCACGGCTTCGTTGGAACGATAAAAGATTGGATTGAAAGTAAATGCGAAGTAAACCCGTCCATTATGTCTTCTCTTATGAAAAATATGATAAACAATCAATTACTACTATTACTTGAGCAATCAGCAAAGTAATTAAAGGGTGGCAAAAGCAATGAAAAAGATTATGAATGATGTACAAAATATCGTTCAAGATATGCTGCATGGCTTTTATTTTGAACATAACGACAAAGTAAATTACGACGAAACAAATAACATCATTTATGTAAAGGATATCGAAAAACTAAAGCAAAACGTCGCGATTATAAGCGGCGGTGGTAGCGGACATGAACCCGCTGATATTGGCTATGTAGGAAAAGGTATGCTTACAGCGGCAGTAAACGGCAGCATTTTCACTCCGCCTACAGTGGAACAAATTGTAGCGGCTACTCGCCTTATGCCAAAAGATAAAAGTATTTTATTCATCATCAAAAACTTTAAAGATGACGTTGAGAACTTTCTAGCGGCTGAGCAGATCGCTAAAGAAGAAGGAAGAAAAATTGACCACATCATCGTAAATGACGACGTTTCAATTGAAGATGATGCTTCTTTTAATAAAAGAAGACGCGGCGTCGCTGGTACTGTTTTCGTTCAAAAAATACTTGGTGCGGCCGCTCTTGAAGGCCATTCTTTAGAAGAACTAACAACACTTGGCCGTTCTATCACTGAAAACTTACACACATTAGGAGTCGCCCTTTCACCTGCAACCGATCCGGTGAAAGGAAAAGCTTCATTTTCATTAAACGAAGATGAAGTCTTTTACGGCGTCGGCATTCACGGAGAAAAAGGATATCGTAAAGAAGCACTATCCTCTTCTGAAATATTAGCAATCGAACTAATGAACAAACTTAAAAGCATTTATCGCTGGCGAAAAGGTGACAACTTTGCGATCCTCATTAATGGATTAGGTGCGACACCATTAATGGAACAATACATTTTCGCAAACGACATTCGCCGTTTGTGTGAACTTGAAGGATTGCAAGTCACATTCGTAAAGGTTGGTACGCTGTTAACTTCTTTAGATATGAAGGGTGTTTCGCTTAGTTTGCTTAAGGTAGAGGATTTGGATTGGGTGAAGTGGTTGAAGGTGGATGTTAGAGTGGGTAATTGGTAAGTAAAAATTATGATGATAAAAGCCTTTAACTATAACAAGTTAAAGGCTTTTTACAAATTGAAATATCGCACGAGCGTTCAAAAGAAATTCGTAATCACCTCACTGGATGATTACAGGTCTTCCGAATAAAGCTGGATGATAAATTAACATCGCACCTACAAATGAACACACTAAACAAAAAACAGCCTCGTATTTTATGACTAGAGAAGAATTCGTATCAAACTTTTTTTCCTCTCTTTTCAATATCATTTTAAATAATGCTGTATATAATACTTTATATAATACATACCCAACCACCGCTCCGAGGGTATTCGTAAATAAATCATCAATATCCGTAATTCTATTATTTAGTAATTGATTTAACTCAATTGCCAATGAAAAAAAGAATCCCGCGCATACGGTGTTTTTCATTTTTCTAAATTGCGGCCAAATAGTCGGCAATAAAAAACCTAATGGCATAAACAGTACAATATTTAAAAGATACGTCGTACTACCTGCCGTATCAAATAGAGTCAAGTTGATTTGACTTACACGAATCCACGTTTCATATCTACTTATATCCCATACAGTCGCGATTTGCGTCACCTTATACACTAGCGAAAGATAGAATAGAAAAATATATACCCATAGAAAATGCCGAATAGATATGTTTCTTTTCGCTTTAGAGTACAATCCAATTTGAAACACCACACAAAAAATAATAGTAAAAAAATACGTATACAAATAACTAATCAAAACTCCTGTATGCATGTGGAATCCCCTAACGTTACATTTTCATCTATTATTTTAGAACATAGTTTAAAAAATAGTACTTTCGCTTCAAATATCGGGAATATATTAAAAATATAAAATCCCCACTCCTTCATTTTCAGTCTCCTCCTTGATGTAACTTGTTTATAGGATAGGAAAAACTTTTAAAATAAAAAGTGGGGTAAATATAAAATTTTTCTTAAATTTTATGTTAGTTTTTATTATTACTCTTATTAGGAATCCGCTATTCGTTGTTAGGTAACGCCATGCTTACACCTATAAAAGTATTGAATTACTGAAGAATTCTGTTCTCAATATAACAGCAGATTCACATCAAAAATGTAAATCCTCATTTCCTTCGTATTTTCCTTTATTAAGTCTTTTTCTTATGAATAATTCTGCCAAAATTAAATTAGGTACCCATGCTAACCAAGCAATAATAGCATAACTAAGTTCAAACCGCTCTATTCCAAATAGAACTATAAACAACGGTAGCCAAATTCTTAATGTAACTGCTCCAAAGGTTAAAGAATAATTTCTAATCATCCAGTTCCGATGGTCTTTAATTTGTTTATTCTTAACTCTATGTAATGCTTGATATGCTGATGCTAGCCAAAGTATGGATAACAAACCGAAACCTAGCTTCGCTACCAATCCTCCCGTAGCATAAAAGGATAGGTATAGTCCAGAAACGCCTCCTAATAATATACCAACCATATAGATTCTCCCAACTATTCGGTGACGGTTAATATTCCTTTCTCTAAATTTAGTGGATAATGTGAAAGGACCAATTACTAATGCTACTATACTAGTCGTAATATGTATAACTAACATCACATACCAGAACTCACTTAATTTAGATCCATACATAAGCTTCGCTTTTACAAGCCCTGTTTGAAATCCATCCATAATAAAATACTGGACAACAATATAACTAGCTACTAAAAGAGCAAAAAAAGTAAATACAAACCAAATTTTTCTGTTCAAATTTTACTGCCTCCCCATTACATTCACGAAAATTAGATTATATATTACTGTTCATTCTCGGGAAAAAGAGAAAAGCCTTCTAGAGAAATGAAGTGCCCCCCGAAAAAGGGACATTTAATTGATTAAGATTTCCAAAAATAATGAATATATATGTTATATTGTTAGACGTACTGAAAAAGCTAAACAGTACAGCAATGGGGATTTTTCTAATGGATATGTTACAACAAGTAATAGATAAATTTAAAATGAGGAAACTCTTAAGTATATCATTCTATACTTGAGAGTTTCCTCATCTATCCCTTCTCATCCCTCATACTGTAATACCCCAAATTAATAATAATCAAGAAATACCCACCCATAATTCCAGCTGCAAATGTCCACATGAATTCATGATGTTCAATTTCATACATAATAATCGCGCCGAGTATTGCGGCTGCGAACCGATTTATCATTCCGAGCATCGGTGCTTTTTCTTTTTTTACAATGCTATCTCCGAACTTTTCAATACGCCTTCCTAAAATCCAGGCGCAGTACATACTCACCAAAAGGCCAATGCTTACCCCGACAAACTGGGCTCGAAAAGGTGTCACGAGCCATCCCAATAACATTACGCCTAGCAAACAATACATTTGTATGTTGAATGATCTTAATGCCATACGAATCATGTTATTCTCCTTTATCTTTCTCATTGTAATTCCGTATTATCAATCCAAGCTTTCAGAATCCAAGCTTTCAGCTATATCTTTTTTAAAATGAGGAAATTTGATTTTGCTCACCATTAAATAAGCGAGTACGCTTGTACCAAATGCCATGGAAACTGGATTATTTAGGCGACATAAAATGAGGAGACACATCGCCGCGAATGGAATGGGCATTCCGATGAATGTTGGGAGTTTGCTTTGCTGTGTGTTAAATCTCGCAAGCCGAAGCATTCCGCAAATACTGTAAGCGAGCGCGCATATCATCCCGATAGACTGCAAATCTTTTAACGAGGCATTATATGCAAGAATAGATGGTGCCACACCAAAAGTAACTAAATCCGCAAATGAGTCCAACTCTCCACCAATTTCTGAAACAGAATCAAGTTTCCGAGCGACCATGCCATCAAACAAATCAAGGACCATACCTGTAATAATGAACATAACTGCACCGTACATATCGTCAACGAAAACAGCATGAATAGCCAAAAGCCCACACACAAAATTTGCTATCGTAATCATATTTGGTATGTAACTCATCACATGCTTCCCCTCCTTTCTACTAATTGCTTCATCTAAGTTCTTACTCATTACAATCAAGATCCTTCTGCTTTTCTTCCAATATCACTTTATTTATTTTCGTTAACGTCTCTGTCATTTGCTCTAGGGCATTTATATCGATTTTAGAAAAGTATTTCTCAATTAATACATCATCTAACTCAGACAACCGCTCTATATACTTACTACCGTTTGGACCAAGTGTAAGAAAATACTCCCGTTTATTATTAGGGTTTACTTGTTTTGAAATCATCTGTTGCTTTTCCAATTTCGATAAAACTTGGCTCACCGCACTTTTCGTTATATTAAACGTATTCGCAATGTTATTTGCTGTCGTGTTTTCATTTAAATGAATATGAAATAACATGCTCTCTTGCTGCCCAGTAAGACCGAATTCATCCTTTAAATCTTGAAATAGTAAAATATAAAGTTCCGTATAGGCTCGATTCATTTCATTAATTACTTCTTTATACGTTCTAGTCATAGCATCCTCCATGCTTTTATTTCGTTTCGTTTAATAGTTAAGTTTACTTAACTTAACTATATTATACCGTTATGTTTGTGTAAAGGGAAATATAACTCTACACTCTACTCACAATGATACAAAAAAGACACTCTTCTAAAACAAGTTTAGTCGCTTCTGTCTCACTGCTTTCCTCATGCAAATACTTGGTAAGTAATTCTGAATAATCAAAAAGAAAATCAATAAAATTCCATATAGACCCATTACTGGTTAAAATGTTATAATGGAATTACCCTACATAGTTACTCATAGCCAGACTGAGGAACTAGCGTCTTATTAAGTAATGCGCATAACTAAAATAAAAAAGACACTTTACGGTGTCTTTTTTATTTATATTCATTGGAATTATCTCTTTTATAAACAGACTCTATCAAACAGTAAAGGAGACTAACAGATGGAACATCCTGTTGCAAGAGAATTACGTTTTATACGGGTATGTCTTATCATTTTGATTATTGTCATTGCATTCTGGGACCGGGAGAAAACTGTAGAAATTACTGATCACGGTAGCGATCCTATCTTAAACACCAGCAATATGACCCAAGTTGGTGAGAATACATTTGCATACAAAGGCGAATCTAATCAAATTAAAATATTTAAGTTTAATCCAGATACAAATGAAATATCACTTATTAAAGAGTTTCTTGCTGAGGAATATTACTCAGATACAGCTAGATAAAGTAATATTGACCACAAAAGTATAATGACCACAGCCTTTAGCCATAATTACGACTAAAGGCTTTTTGTATGTAAGTAAATGAAAAAAGGAGCTAATTTTATGGAACATAATAAAAATGGAATGCTTGCTTTAATTGTTTTATTTTTAGGATTAGTGTTTTTTGTTAGTGGAATGGTTTATCATTTATGGGGCTCATTTTAATTTCAACTTTTAGACAGATAAAGTGAAACTTTAATCAGCCCCCACCTAACTTCTTTGCTTTCGCTGAATTTTTAAGTGGGGGTCTTACTGCCCGGCAAATAGCGGGATAAATAACTCGAATCAGAGAAATGCACAATATTTTCCCTTTTCCTTCCAAAATTAATATAATAAGATATAAAATGTAATACATATAAAGACAAATATATAGCACTCATTAAAGTGCTTCTATTTTGGAAGGAAGAAACGATGAACAAAAAGTTATTAGCCTCATTATTATGTAGCACATTCTTGTTTGGAGTATCAGCTTGCGGTTCACATGATGCACCTGCGAAAAATGAGCAGGCGACTTCTAAAAAAACAGAGAATGACAAACTTAGCAGCAAGGATTCGCAAAAAGAACTTCCTACCAATGTAGATTCCTCTGATGTATACATGTCAATGGGATCTGCCGAGTCATTAGATGTTATAGGGACTGGAGAAGTTAAAGCACAAGGTGTCTTTAAAGTATTAGACATCGCAGTTTATAATCGTAAAGAAGAACCCATTACACTAGATATTAACAACTTTAAATTAATTGATGGATTTGGAAGAGAATATCACATTTCTAATGAATATCAATCCGTACTTAAAGCTGCAAATACGTCTACATTTAAATTTGGTATTGTTAACCCTGATGAACATTCGGACGGAAACATTGTATTCGATGTACCGAAAAACACGCGAGGATTAACTTTAAAATTTAATAATGATAAGTTAGATAAAGAGCTCCAATTAAAAGTGGAATTGGAATAGGCAAAATAAATACGTCTCCCTTAACATTCTCTACTAACATAAAAAAGTACAGTCTTTTCTACAGCAGACTGTACTTTTTCATTTATCATTTCACATAACATTCCCTAATTTTTTTGACTAGATGCTCTCCAATCACGAAAAGATGTTGGGCGTCCAGAAAAAGCTCTTTGCTTTGTAACAGATGGTTTTTCTTCAGGAGTCATTGTTTTTTCTTTAAGCGTCGCTGGTTTTTCTTTAAGCGTCACTGATTTTTCTTCAAGAATAGTCACAGCTGTTTGCATTTTCTCTAACTGTTCTTTCAGCAATTGTTGTTCAATCTTTAAATCCGTAAGTAAACGTAAAATCATCTCAGAATTAGCCATAAGATCCTCCTTCCCCCAATACACAGAATAAAATACAATATGTAGAAGGCGGGATACCGGTGACAAAAATAAGGTCGTCAACTCTTTTTAACTTCTAAAATCCTTTTATTTTTTTAAGGACCTGCTCCATTCATCCTTAAAAACATAAATTAAATTAAATCCATTAATAAATGGTCTTTATGGAAGGAGGAGTTAATATGGGCTATGGCGGTAGTTGTGGTGGAGGCTGTGGTTTCGGCGGCGGATTTGCCTTACTTGTTGTGCTCTTCATCTTATTAATCATCGTTGGCGCTAGCTGTTGGGGCGGCGGATTCGGCTGCTAAGGAGAGGCACTCTTGAGAGTGTCTTTTTTTTGGTATGTGGCTCGTATACATATTAAAAAAAATTTCCGTTCTAGAAGTACTATAATATTAGCTTAACATGTCAGTTCCCCCTAATTAATAGGTGGTTCTAGCCTATAGAATTCTTTTAAATATAAAATGAAACTATATTTCTCAATGAATAAAACAATTTAACATGGTAAAATAATATTTGGATGGGAGTCCAATATATTATTAAAATTAAGATGGTTCAAGTCGAAGGAAGGCACCTTAGGGTGTCTTTTCTTTTTTATAAATAATTATAAATTAAAATTGTAAAGGATGCTTACTACTTACAAGGAACATTTTCTTCCGCACAACTATTTATTTGAAACTAATTACTATTATAAATATAAAGAAGTTATGGATAAAGTAGTGAGGTGAGGTAAATAAAACAAAATATAGATTTAATTCATGTTTCTCAACGAGGTACCACCAGCATTTTCAAAAAAATACGCTAAGCAAAAAAAATAATCAGCTGTCCATATGGACAGCTGATTTACATCATTACATTTCTATTATTTATCTTACCACTTGTACAGATACTGGTTTCCACCCCTGATTTTCTACCCAATCAATATTAACCTTATATTTTTTATTATTTTGCTTATCTCGTACATTACCATAGGCTTTATTATTACCATTATTCCCAATAAAATCGAAAATCAATTGGCTCTCTGGAACATCAACAGCATAAGAAATTGCTTTTTTCATCTCACTCCAATCTACTGTTCCTTCTTTAAATTTCATTTCAGGTTTTGCTCCTTGCTCGGTACCAATTGGCTTCCAAGAAGGATTAGTTTGAGAACCCTTTTCTTGAGATGCCGTTTTTTCTTCCTCATTATTTTCAGTTCCGTTCATTTTTACCGATTTTTCTGCTTTTGATTTCTCTTCTAGCTGTGCTGCTTCTTTATCTTCAGCTTTCTTCTCTTCTATCTTTACTGTTTCTTTATCTTCAGCTTTCTTCTCTTCTATCTTTGCTGTTTCTTTATCTTCAGTTTTCTTCTCTTCTATCTTTGCTGTTTCTTTATCTTCAGTTTTCTTCTCTTCTATCTTTGTTACTTTCTTTTCTTGAGCAATTGCTTTCGTTGATGTATTAGAAGGGGTAAACAATTGGTATGTCACTATACCAACTGTCACTAATACCAAAGTAAATGCAATATTAAAAATTGCCTTTTGACGACGATTCTGTTGTTTTTCTTGAAATCTGCTTACTTGTCCCATTCTTCAAACCTCCGTGTTTACTTTCTCCTCTACTCTTTATGTATTATCCCTAAAATTCTTAATATTTTTATTAAACAATAGAAATAAACTACACTTTCCATACAGGATTTCATATCATAATAAAATTTGTGTTTTTTCAAGTATCTGACATATGTTATTCAAAATAGTTTAATACATTAAAAATAGATAAGCTTCTGCACTTAAGAAACTTTCAATTTTATTCAAAGGTGATTCCAATTATGTCCATATTAGATCTCCTGTAGAAAGCTTTTTAACAATTAAACCTCTTCTTCCCTTATTTATAATTTTTAAATTAAATTTCCCTCTATAGTATAATAAAGATGTTTCGTTTTCTAATGGGGTATGTCGTAAAATCAAAAGGGATTTTATCTCTTTTACCTTCTTTTCAGAGTAAATTTCACCACTAGGAAATTCTATTATTCCTAATGTAATCTTTAATTCGCTCTCATCGAAAAGCCACTCCTTATTAAGTTCCCTTATCTTTTGTATAAAGCTTCTTTTGGTTTGTCCTATATATAGCAATGTTACACTCTTAGCACATACTCTAGAGATTGCAAATATCCCCTTCTTAGAAGCTTCTTCCCTATTATAAAAATCATTTATACTATACATTCCATACCATTTAATATGTACTGTTTCTATGAATCTCACCTCATTTTTAGACAATATTATAATTTCTGAATGTTCAAATTATAATGGGCGCATAGTCCTGATTACTTGAATTATAAATTGTGCTTTTCAATAATACATTTTATTATTACTAATTTCAATAATACAAAAAAAATACAATATTATAGTTTAATTACAAAACTTTATAAAAAAACAAAGTGATGTCGTACCAAATATTATATTTTTTCAATATCAGACTACCATGAACAAAAGTTAGAGAGTTATGGAATAAAATATAATTTGTATGTACATTTCTTTCAAAAAAAGTTTTGTAGTTTGCAACTGAATTAAAAAAACATAGATTTTTATGACTCTTTCGGAGATATACCAAAGTGGGATCTTTGATATGCACATTACTATACCGAACTTTCGGTATAGTATTTTTTTGCAGCTCCTTGATTTTTCACCAAATACGTATAAAAATCAATAGTAGGAAAATAAACTGCTGGCTAAAAGTTTACTTTCGATAAAATAAAAAAGGACCTACTCCATTCATTCTTAAAAACATAAAGTAAAGTGAACCCGTTAAAATACATGAATGAACCTTAGTTTTAATCCTCTTACCTAAAGGAGGAACTATTATGGGCTATGGTGGTAGTTGCGGAGAAGGCTGTGGTTTTGCTGGCGGATTTGCTTTGCTTGTTGTACTCTTTATACTATTAATCATTATCGGATGCAGTTGCTTCTGCTAAAAAACTATTGGAAAAGGCACCCTTATATGGGCGCCTTTTTGTATATTAAAAACCTCCCTATTTCCGTAGGCGGGCTAAATGTGATTTTGCACAATTGAGTTATAGCAAAATCATTTATATTGAAAGTAATGAAAATTAACTTAGTAATCCTAATACCTTAATAATCTCAATTGTTTTATTATCTTTTATTTTGAAATAAAGCCTTTTCCCTATACGTTCACTAATTACAATATTTCCAAAGGCTAATTTACGCAAATGTTGTACAATCAAATCCTCTGTAATTCTTGTTTGCTTACTTAAATCAGAAACTGACAACGATCCATATGTAATCAATTTACAAACAATTGATAAGCGAGTAGAATTCCCTAATAACCCTAAAACTTTTATACTTTCGGTATAGAAACTAAAATCCATATGAAAAGCATGTAACAGATTTTCCAACCTCCTAAAATAAGATGAATATCAACCAAAATATCTTAACATAAAAATAGTAAAAAAACCCTAAAATATACCAATTATTCATTGAGCAAAATGATACTTGAATGGGAGTCCAATACATATTATTAAAATTAATGTGTATTGGACTTTCCATCCTCAATGAATGAAAAGTAGAGATGCTTCAATTATGTACCGATCTGGAGCGTCTCCTATATAGTCAAAAGGATAACAAGTTGTTAATGTTAATGTTGGCTCACTTTTTTCTACAATAACTGTTCGATCTTCTGAATCTGTTATCCAATGCTTGTTAATTTCATATGTATATGTTTTATTTTCATATTCCACGATAAGTTGGTCATTTTCCTTTAATTCACCAAGCTCGGTAAAAACAGTATCTCTATGTCCACTTAAAACTGTATGACCATTTCCAGATGGTGTAGTAGTTAAGTCACTAACAAACATACCTACACCCTTTTTTAGTACTTTATCATCAGCTCCCCAAAATATAGAGTATTTCTTTTGTATTTTAGGGATAATTAAATATGCTACTTTATCTCCTAACTGATGGTTTACCTTTGAAGCGGGAATTTGTACAGGTTCTTCTTGTAATGAAGTGTCAATCTTTGTCTCTGTCTCTGTTTGATTGATGTTTTGCGTTTCATTTTCTTTAGAAGGTGTGGAGGTCTCATATTGTTTAGCCTCGTTAGTTGTTAACGACTCTGCTGATTGTCTAGCACTATACCATTCTAGAAAATAATAGGAAAAGATAGTAAGTCCAATAACAGTTAAACATAAGCCTATCCATTGTTTTTTATTCACTTTTATCACTCCATTTGAAAACGACAGGATTTCTCCTGCCGTTTTAAGGAACTATTTTATGCGTTTGTCTTTTTACGACGGAACATTAATACAGAACCAGCTAATGCTAATCCTAAGCTTGCTAACATCATTGTAACACCGTTTGATGCTGTATTAGGTAATTTTCCACCTTGTTTTTTCGTTTCTTTTTTCACAACTGTATTAGTATTTTTCTTTGTTTCTTTTGCAGTTGTTTGAGGCTTAGTTTGTTCTTGTTTATTATTTGTTGTTTGGTTATTTTGTTTTGAATTCTCTTGCTTAGTGTTTTCTTGTTTAACAGGTTCTTGTTTAGTGTTTTCTTGTTTAGGTTGTTCTTGAGGTTTAGTAGTTTCTTTATTTTCTGTTGTAGTATTTGTGCTCTTTGGATATTTATAATCTTCACATGGAATGCCGTCTTTATCATTATCTAAACGGTGTGGATCATTTCCAACACCATATCCATTTTGATCCCAGAATGCTTGAGCATCTTGTTGACTTTTAAAATGACCACAGTTTTTTGTATCATTAGGACTCTTAGCTGCAAATGCAGAAGAACTGTACCCCACTGTTAATAGTGTTACCGCTGTTGCTGAAGCTAATAATTTTTTCATAAATTTCTTTATCCCCCTAAATGGTATGTATTTACATTGAAATATTTTACATTTAAAAATCTAAAAATACAATAATAATTTGTAGATAAATGTAAGATTTCTAGATAATAATACCAAACTATTAATTCGTATATTGTAATATTATGTCGAAAGAAAATAAAAAAAGAGCCAAAGCTCTCTTTAATAACTAATACTAGCCATAGTCACTATTCTCACAGTAATATGAATTTGATTTATCACAACAAATATATGTTGTTTGTTGGATAAATAATGGAATCAGTAAAGCGTTAGCTGTAGTAGCATTTGAGACAGTAATACTTTGAAAACATCCTCAAGTAAGAAAGTTTTTGTATCTCTTGATGCTAATGTTGTTAGTGTAAAAACTCCCTTTAGATGTCTACGGAGGTTTTTTAAATTTATATTTTATTAGATTCATAAACTTCTCATAAATTATAATACAAAATATAGAAATACAGTTATAATATACTATGTTCTTATATATTTTTGGGGAGGATTTATAGTGAATAAAGTATATGAATTTAAAAGTGCTGGAAAGTCTACAATTACTATTGATGGGAATTTTATCCGCATAAAAAGAAAAGGCTTTGTAAACCTTATGAATCATGGTTTAGATGGCGAAAAGACAATTGATATCAATACGTTAACTGGGGTACAAATGAAGCAGGCTGGATTTACTAGTGGATATATCCAATTTATTTTTATGGGGAGTAAAGAAAGCAAAGGTGGAGTATTTGCAGCTACAAAAGATGAAAATACAGTTATGTTTGTAAAAAAAGAGCAAAAAATGGCTGAAGAAATCAAAACATACATAGAAGGAATATTGTCAAATAAGGGGCAAACACAAGTGGCTGCAACTACAAGTGGTGCTGACGAAATATTAAAGTATAAAGAGTTGTTAGACCAAGGTATTATTACTGAAGAAGAATTCCAAGCGAAGAAAAAACAATTATTAGGTATATAGAGGGCACTCAGTTGAGTGCTTTTTTATTTTATGGATATCAACACATACACATCAAGCTAAAAATTCTTTGTGTTTTATACTAAGGAAATTTATTTTTATCATTTTGGTGAGGAACGTTTTCCTTAACCTGATAGCGATGGGGTGCCGCCAGCATTCCGAAAAAATCACGCTAAGCAAAAAATATAATAAGCTGTCGATATAGACAGCCCTTTACATAATTATCGTTATTGGAATCAAAATAAACTTACACATCCAAACTATTGATAATAGCTAATATTTGATGATCTGTCCATTTGCCATTAATCCTTATATTTTCTTTCGCTATACCTTCTTTTTTAAACCCCACTTTTTCTAATACACGAATAGATGCTATATTATCAAGCATCGCTCCTGCTTCAATTCTATGTAGCTTTAATTCCCTAAAAGCAAAATCTACAACAAGTTGAAGAGCCTCTGTTGTATAGCCCTTTGCATTATGCTCCTTATCTAAAGTGAATCCCGTATAACAGCTTTGGAGGTCTCCCCTAACAATTTGAGTTAATGAAATGTCTCCAATCAGTTTATCATTTTCTCTTAAAAAGATTCCAAAAGGGTATACTTGCCCTTCAGCTGTCTTTTTTAGAGCTTGTTCAAGACGTATTTTTTGATGTTCTTCTGTATAAAAAACTTCTGGGAGCAACGGACAAACTCGTTGAAAAAATTCGCGATTTCTAATATGTAAGTTAGCTAACTCGTTGGCATCATCAGTTTTATAAAGCCGAATATAAATGTGCTTCCCTACTAGTTTCATAACATCCCTCCAACATTTTTATATGTCTAATGAGGCAAAAGTATACCGTATACTTTATACAGTTGGCTATTGTCAGGAATCATTTTGCACGAAAGAAAAGACACTCTATATGAGTGTCTTTTCCAATAGTTTTTAGCAGAAGCAAGAAGCTCCAACGATGATTAATAAAATGAATAACACAACTAATAAAGCAAAGCCTCCAGAAAAGCCACAACCGCCACAACTACCACCATAACCCATAATAGTTCCTCCTTTAGATAAGAGGGGAAAACTAAGGTTCACTCATGTATTTTAATGGATTCGTTTCATCTTATGTTTTTCCGCATTGATTGAGCAGGTCCTTTCGAAGACTATTCACATATTAACTATATTTTTAAAAATAAATAATTTAACTATATAAATAGATATATAAATTAATATAATGTATTAATCCTAAAAGAAGGGAGGAATAGCCATGCAATTAGTTTGTTTTAAAATAGTAAGTGGTCAATATTTCTTATTTGTAGAAGGTATTCAAATTCCTGTACCAATTCCAGCAGTTGCTGCAGCTTTATTAATTGGTTTAGGAGTAATTCCACTTTGTTCTTAATGTAAAGAATTCGGACCATTCCTATCTTTCCATTGGAAAAGCCTCAAGTATATGAATACTTGAGGCTTTCTTTATATCAGAGAAAAAACACCTTACAGCGCTTGAAGATCTCCTGATTTAATTAATGCGGCCGTTACATCATCACCGAAAGTATTGAGACAGAATACTTGCTCGTCTACCTTATCCATCACTGTAGCTTCACCTATCTTGCCACCTTGAAGTTTAATAAAATAGTTATGTTCTTCTACAATTTTACTAAAATCTCTATTTGCCCATCTTTCAGTAATTGCTAATAGCTCTTCTTTGTTCTTGAAATTGTTTCCGTTTAGAATATTTCTTACTTTCTCTGCATTCTTTTTGGACATAGGGGTTGCTCCCTTTCCTTCACACGCTTTTACTTTTTGATGAGTCATGCTATGCATAGCTGAAATAACTTCTTCTTCAGTAGAAGTTACTGTAATGTGAAGTTGTGCATTTGAACCTTTCACTTCTGCTTCATTCGATAGTATGTCTTCTTTATTAACCTCTGCAAAAACATGGTCCTCACCCTTAAGCGGGACTTCAGCAAACTGTAATATTCCATAAGTCATACCAGTTGCAAGTACTACTCCCCCTATAATAGATGCTAGCCAATACTTTAGCTTCTTATCCATCTTCATTTCCCCCGTCTTCGTTTACATATCTTAACTAAAGAATACCATATTTAATTCCTTTTTATTGAAGAGTCTCTAATTTCTACTATTTAAAAATGATTATATTGTCTAATGTAATACGATATAATCATTTTATAATACAAAAAAACCCATATTCTCATTCCCTATTTTTTTGGAGGTGATTGTCTTGAATAAAAACATCAATCTACTTCTTCAAATAATAATTGGAATTATAATTATGATTGCACCTATTCTCATAACAGGATCTATATACGATGTCACTAAATCATTTGGTGAACTATTAGTGGCAGAACTTATTATAAGAACACTTTCTCTCATTATTGGACTTTTAGTTATTAGCACAGCTTTGCATCGTTATTCTCAATAATTATTCATGTTCAAAAAATACAAATATTTTACATACCAATTCTTATGTATTAAGACATCAAAAACAAGTGTTACGAAAAAAATATAAAAAAGACATCTTTTTTAGGGAAAGATGTCTTTTTTATATAAACCTTAATGTTCGTTCTGTAAAACCCTCGCTGCCTTTACTCCCTTTTTCTCTTCTTTTAAAAATAACGATATGATAAACGCAACAATTATAAAGACTAGCCCAAGTGTAAATGCACCTTGGAATCCGGATGTTAAACCGTTTAACTTCTCTACTGGATTCAGTGGATTTGCAGAGCTTTCCATATAGCTAGTTGTTCCTGAAGACATTTTCGATATGAATATAGCTGTACCAATTGCGCCAGCTACTTGTTGCAGTGTGCTAAACAGTGCTGTTCCGTGCGGATATAAATCTGGTGTTAATTGATTTAAACCGTATGTTTGTGCTGTCATAACAAACATGAGTCCAACCATTAATACGCTATGCATAACAATAATTTGTACCATTGATGTATCAGGAGTAATGCCTTTAAATAAGAACATTGCTATCCCCACTAACACAATACCGGGAACGATAATAACTTTCGGACTAAATTTATCAAATAGTTTACCTGCGATTGGTCCCATTATGGCGCTAATAACACTTCCCGGAAGCATGATGATTCCTGATTTAAAAGCTGTAACGAGTAAAACTGTTTGCAGGAACATCGGTAATAAAGTCATCGTTGAAAATAACGACATCATCACAATGACGATTAATCCAACTGATAATGTAAACATCGGGACTTTAAATGCGCGTAATTCTAAAATTGGATTCTCAATTTTCAATTGTCGAAAGACAAAAATACATAATGAGATAAGCCCAACAAGTAAAGTGCCATACACTTTCGCATCGGACCATCCTAAGTCACCTGATGCACTAAAGCTATACACAAGTCCGCCAAATCCGAGTGTCGATAAAAGGATAGATGGATAATCTACTTTTGGCCTTGTTAACTCTGAAACATTTTGAATGTACTTCATTCCAATCATAATGGAAATGACCACGACAGGAATAACAATATAGAATAACCAGCGCCAATTTAGTGAGTCTACGATTACTCCAGATAATGTAGGGCCAATTGCTGGAGCTGCCATCATTACAAGTGCGATTAATCCCATTGTTGCACCACGTTTTTCAGGCGGACAAATAATTAAAATCGTATTCATTAATAACGGTGAAATTAACCCTGTCGCTACCGCTTGGACGATACGGCCGACTAATAAAACGGAAAATGTCGGCGCAAATCCCGCAATTAATGTACCAGCTAAAAACGTTACCATAGCGATTAAAAACATTTGCCTCGTTGTGAGCCATTGTTGAAGTAACGCTGTAATCGGGACTAAAACCCCAACTACTAACATGTAAGCTGTAGAAAGCCATTGAATCGTTGAAGCTGTTACATCAAATTCTTTCATTAATACGGTTAACGCATTACCAAGTAACGTTTCGTTTAATAATGCAACCATTGCCCCTAGAAGTAATGCAATTAAAATAGGGGTATGTTTCATATTAGAAGTATCAACTTTGCCATTTGCTGGGCTCTTAGTTGTCATATTCATTTGCAAATTCTCCTCCTGTTTCTTACTAAAAAACTTTAAATACACCAGAACACATGTAATATAATATACATATGTAGATTAAAAAGGGAGAATCAATTTTCAGCCACTGTATATTTAATCTACAAAAAAGGAGAATTGTAGATGAACGATAATGAAAAACAAATTGATTTACGTATTAGACGTACACATAAATTACTATGGGATTCCTTATTTGAATTAATGACACAATCAAAACAGAAATATAGTACGATCACAATTAACCAAATATGTGACCGCGCGATGGTACACCGAACAACCTTTTATAAACACTTCGAAGATAAAGATGCTTTATTAGCATTTGGATTTAAACGATACAGCAAGATGATTGCGGGAATACCGGTTTCAGATCGATTAAGTAAACCATTTCAAGTAATGGAACAATTTCTACACCATAAAGAAATCGGTAAAATATTAGAAACGCAAATGTCTGATGAACAATTTATTAACCGGACACAGTATTTAAGTCACGAAACGAGAAAACAAGAAATAGAAGCGTTACATCAACTGCGCAAAAATCATACGATGCCAAATGATCTAATCATTGAATTTTATTCAGGGGCAATCACCTCATTAAGCGCATGGTGGTTTAAAAATGAAAGAAAAGTTTCTGCTGCTGAAATGGATAGGTATCTCCACCAACTTATTAACAGGGATATTTTTCAGTTTGAAAAAGAATAAGACTACACCTGTTCAATCATGCAATCAAATTGACCACAAAATAGGAGTATGATATATTTTCGGTAGAATACTATATAAGTGTGACAGCGAATAAATTGGCATATAATAAAAAGAAGAGATGCGCTAAAATCTCTTCCTTAACTGCTACCGTATAGGGTGGTGGTTATTACACGTTACTATTTTTTACGAAACCCACCCTTTTGCTTCCTACGGCGCGGAGTGGGTTTTTTGTTGTCCTTACCCAGAAGTTGCTTCCGCAAAAAACACGCTGAAACTTCACGTACAGTCGCTTCTACAAATTCTTTTACAAGGTCAAACAAAAACTCCATATTATCCCTTCCTTCCAAATAGAAAGAAGGGATAACCACCCACCCTCACAATATGCAGTTACATATATTTTATCAAATGATTGTAAAGATATTATGTAAACCAAACAAATGAAATTTTACATAGAAAAAAAGCCCTTCTAAACCGGGCTTTTCTATCACCATTATTTAGCGATCTTCTTCAAATCCGAACTTTCTATAACTGAAAGCATATTCACCTTTTATTAAGACGGACCATAACCAATAAGATGAGCAATTATAACTGCTAGTAAACCGATTGAGTATTCAATTAGAATTAAAGGAAGAATCCACCTTGCCCACCTTGTCCATGAAATTCCTGCAATTGCTAATCCAGCCATTAGCGTACCACCTGTCGGAAAAATAATATTTCCAATACCATCGGCGAATGAAAAGGATAATACTGCTGTTTGGCGTGTAATGTCCAATAAATCTGCAAGTGGCGCCATGATAGGCATTGTCAACATCGCATGGCCACTACCTGATGCCAAAATAAAATGAATCGCTACTTGGAAGTTGTACATTCCAACAACACTTAAAAAAGGAGAAATATGTTCCATTCCTTCCGACACTTGATACAGTAGCGGGTCTATAATATGCCCTTGATTCAATACAACTAAAATAGCGCGTGATACACCAATGATTAAAGCTCCCCCGATTAAAGATGCCGATCCTTGTGTAAAAGATTCTACAGTATCATCAAGAGATATCTTGCCGAGAATTGCAATGATTATAGTTAAAATAATAAATAAGGCTGCAATTTCTTTTATATACCACTCGTACTTAATAACACCGAATACAAGAATAATATAGTTGATTAAAAAGGCCGTTAATATCCATTTATGTCTTTTTGTTAACTCTACTTTCGCTGTTAGTAGGCTGTCTTGCTTGTTTGTATCGAATTTTCCGTAAATTCCACTTGCAGGATCCCTCTTTACTTTCATCGCATGACGATAAACGAATGTAACAGCAATTACATATATGACTACGAATAAAACGAGGCGGAACCCCATCCCCGAATACATAGGAAGACCCGCTATCCCTTGCGCAAGCCCAACTGTAAACGGATTCATAATTGCCGTTGTAAATCCAACAGACGCTCCTACTAGTACCATCGCAGTTCCTGTTATCGTATCAAATCCAACCGCAAGAGCTAGCGGAATAAATAGAGGTACATACACTAAAGCTTCCTCAGCCATCCCCATTAATGACCCGCCAAGTGCAAAGAACAGCATGATAATAGGAATCATTAACTTTTCACGGTTAGCGAGTTTTTTTGCCATCGTTGAAACAAGAGCCTCAACTGTACCGGATGCCTTTAATACACCAAAAAAACCTCCAATAATAAGAATAAAAAAGATAATATTAGCAGCTTCTACCATCCCTGTAGGAATAGATTTTACCGTATCAAAAAATCCAAGTGGCGTTGATTCAATCCATTTAAATGAATTTGGATCTACTGTTGTATACCCATTTTTTTCAATCTGTTCATATTTTCCGGCCGGCAATATATGTGTAATAACAGCCGCAATAACTAGCAAGACAAGTAACATTGCAAATACGTTTATTTTCCATTCTTTTTTTTCCTTTTTTTCTTCTGGCTTAAATGAAACTGCCTTCTCTGATACTTGACTCATATACCAATCCCCTTTGCAATAGAGTGAAACTTTAATCATTGGGGGATTCGTTCATCCCCCAATGATTATTACTTTTACAAGCAGCCGGCAGCCTGGTTTCCCCACAACCATGACATACCAAGCTATCCACCAATTCTTTTATTTATAACACGCTATGATTTAACTACCTTTTTACTAATTTCATTTACAAATTGGTTAAATAAACGTTGCTGCAAGACATCCCTTTCCGACATCATTTCTGGATGCCATTGAACCGCTGCTACATAACGATGAGCCTTCGATTCAATAGCCTCTATTACACCATCAAAGGACCATGCACTCGCCTCAAAATCTTTCCCTAATGTTTTCACTGCTTGATGGTGAAAAGAATTAACCATTAAAGATTTTTGGCCAATAGCCTCATAAATTTTCCCCTCTTCCAGAAGATCTACAGAATGAGAGCCTTGCCATTTACGGAACTGTTCTCGAACATGGAAATATTCTGGCCCCATCTCGTGCTCTAAGTCTTGATAAAGAGATCCACCAGCTGCAACATTTAACACCTGTAATCCTCGGCAAATTCCTAAAATAGGAATATCTTTTTCTAAAGCCTGCTTTGCCAGATTTAATTCAAAATTATCTCGTTCTTCCTCTACAGTGCCTATATATGATTTTGGAGTATCACCGTAATAAATTGGATTGATGTCCGCGCCACCAGCCAATAACAATCCATCTAATTGATTAAGTGTGGACTCAATTTGATCCACTCCCTCAATTGGAAGTAGAACAACCGTTGCACCTGCCCTTTGAAGGGAGCGGATGTAGTCATAAGAAAAGAGAGCCATATCTTGACCTGGTAGCCCTCGCAAGCCCTCCTTCCCTATTTCACTATGATCAACATAATACCCAGTAACACCAATTAGTGGTTTCATTTTCTCTCACCTCATAATTTAAATGGTTTCGTTGTCTTTCTCTGTTGAAATTGTATACTCTTAACCTCCCTTTTCTAGCAAGTGGTAAAGAATTAAATATGTAAATTATGACTCTACTCATTTCCCTATTTCTTTACACACCATTGATATAAGCAAATATCGTGCCAACATTAAAATTAAAGTGATTATTTACATATTTTTAAATATTTTGTCGTTTTATCGGTGTTTACTATACTGAAATGTATTATAATTGGTTATTAATTGGTTACATAATGACCAATTAATAACCAACTTTAGACCAATTCCATTCAACTAAAGAGGTGCTCTATGAACAAATTTGAAACCAACCACATTGTATTGATCACCGTTTTAAAAGAAACACGAAAAGCCCTACATCAACAACTAACGGAGATGGTAGGTGATCTCATAGATATCGAAAGTTTTTCTGTAGAAGAAAGTATTCCAAAAGTATTTCATTCTACATTAATCTTGTTACCTAATACATTTACGATAGAAACGGTGAAAGACTTTATTGGGGAAAACTGCGAAGTAATAATAGCAAAACGAACATTAAATTATGAAAACGTAGACCAGCTTTTATTTTTACCAGAAGGAACACAAGCCCTATATGTGAATGATAATCATGAAACAGTATACGAATCAATTGAAACGATGCGTCAATTAGGGCTAAACCATATTGAATATGTCCCATACTATCCTGGAAAAACGAATATACAAATGATCAAGCTCGCAATCACACCTGGCGA
Organism: Bacillus sp. JAS24-2; assembly: GCF_008274905.1. Classification (NCBI taxonomy): domain Bacteria; kingdom Bacillati; phylum Bacillota; class Bacilli; order Caryophanales; family Bacillaceae; genus Bacillus; species Bacillus sp. JAS24-2. Next base: position 929,743 of record NZ_CP031068.1, on the reverse strand, counting down.
ACTTGAAATTATCCCTGATTTTGTAGAAAAAGTAATTAATATTGGCCATAGATTAATAGATATTACTACAATCATGTCCATTCTAGATCGATTTCATTTAATGGAGGAATCAGGTAACCACGTTTCTGAGAGATACTATCGAAAAATAGTAGATTTAACAAAGAATTTAGCTAAAGCTCATCGACAACTTCATCAAGTTATTGATGGTGTTGGTGATGGCATACTAGCTATTGATTATGAAGGAAGAATTGTTGTCTTTAATGAATTTCTGGAAAGCATGCTGAAAATAAAAAGTAAAAATGCTATTGGTCATTCGATTGATGCCATTATTGATAATATCGATTTAGTAAACTTCATCCTTTTGAATAAGCAACAAGAAAGCGGAATATTTGTTGTAAACGGCTCGGATGTAATAGTAGAACGCCTACATATAAATGATCAATCGATTATTGTTACTTTTAGAAATGCCCTTAAGACCATCGGATTTGAACGGAAATTGAGAAAAGAATTTGTCAAAAAAGGTTATGTAGCAAAATACAATTTTCATAATATCGTTGGGATTAGCTCTACGATCCAAGACACGAAACAAATTGCCAAAAGGTTAGCTAAGACTGATTTAACTGTATTAATTGAGGGTGAGAGTGGTACCGGAAAAGAGTTATTTGCAAGTGCTATTCATAATGCTTCCCAGCGAAATAGCGGCCCTTTTCTTGCTGTTAACTTCAGTGCTTTATCGGATGATTTAGTCGAGAGTGAATTATTTGGTTATGAAGACGGAGCGTTTACCGGAGCAAAAAAGGGCGGGAAAATGGGATTATTTGAACAAGCAAATGGCGGCACTATTTTTTTAGATGAGATTGGAGATATTAGCCTGAAACTTCAAGCACGACTCCTTCGAGTATTGCAGGAAAAAGAGATTATGCGTGTTGGCGGAAGCCAAATTATCCCGATAGACGTCCGAATTATTGCAGCAACCAATAAGGATCTACTGAAAATGATTCAAGAAAATATGTTTAGAGAAGACTTATACCATAGGCTTAAAGTACTCTTTATACACCTTCCCGAATTAAGGGCGCGCCGAAATGACATTGAATTATTAGCTAAACATTTTGTCGCACTATCGGACCCTAAAGTCAAAATTGAACAAGAACTAATTGAAGAACTGCAAGGATATCCATGGTACGGAAATGTACGAGAACTTAAAAATACGATAGATTATATGCTTGCTGTCCGTACCGGAAACCAAATAACAAAAAATGATTTGCCTAATCAACATTATTTTCAAAAGCCTCCACATAAGAAAACAAATAGCGATCAGGCAGAAAATATTAAACCCTTTTCTTCAAATTCAAACGCTCTTGATCAAGAATCACTTTTCATCCTTACCCTTATCATGAATTATGAAGAAAAAGGAAAGGCAATCGGACGAAGAATTATTTCTGAAAAGAGCCAAGAAGTCGAAATGAAATTAACTGAGGCACAGGTTAGACACCGATTGAACTTCCTGAAGATGAAAGGGTATGTGGAAATAAAAAAAGGTAGAGCAGGGATTCATTTAACAAGAAAAGGGTTGGAGATTGTACGTAGTCTTTAGTCAAGGTTCGGATTTTCAGGTACATAGAGGCTGTTTTATAAACAGCCTCTTTTTTTTATGGAATAAAACGTCGATAAATTTAAGTTACAAATATTCAGAATTAATATTAAAATGAATAATGGGGATAGGGGTATGGGCTTATAAAATTTATACATAACGAGGGAATAGAAATGAAACTACAATTAAAAGCGGATTTAATGTTACTACTAGTTACATTTTTTTGGGGTGCATCCATCCTACTTACAAAACTTGGACTTGATGGCATAGAAGAATATAATTTAATCGCATTACGATTTATTATCGCTTTTCTTTTATCAGGTTTAATATTTTACAAACATTTATTTAAGATCGATTTTAAAACTGTAAAATATGCATTTATACTCGCTTCTGTCTTATGTATCGTTTACATTTTCGCGACTTTCGGTACAAAGTATACGAGTGTTTCTAATGCTGGTTTCCTACTATGTCTCACAGTCATTTTCATTCCAATATTATCAGCTATATTTTTAAAACACATTCCGGAAAAGAAAGTTATGGTGGGAATTATTTTAACGATAATAGGAATCGGCTTATTAACATTAACGAGCGAATTCAAGATCGGTAATGGCGATATATTTTGCATACTGTCTGCCTTATTTTATGCGATTCACGTCATCATCACTGGCAGCGTAACGAAACATGTGAACTCCATTGCACTTGGCGTCATACAACTCGGTTTCGTCGGCTTATTTAGTCTTATTTTTTCATTCATTATCGAAACGCCAAAACTGCCTAGCACAACCAACTCATGGTTAATCATCCTAGCCTTAAGCATATTCTGCACCGCAGTCGCATTCATCGTGCAAGTTATCGCCCAGCAATACACGACGCCTACACATACAGGACTTATCTTCTCATTAGAACCTGTCTTTTCCGCAGGCTTCGCTTTCGTTTTCACAGGTGAAACGCTGACAGGAAAAGGATACTTAGGGGCTACGCTTATATTGTTGAGTGTGCTAATTGCTGAGTTGGATTTTAAGAGTTTGTTGAGGCCTAATTATAAGAAGAATATAGAGTAAACATTTCAATAGAATCAATAAACATACCCCAGAAAAATATGAGTTTATATTATTTTCATTCTCTTCACTTAGATTTTCTTTTTAGATGCTATCTTCAAACAAGGTAGCATCTAAAAAATGTTAAAAGGAATCTCTCCTTAGTATCTTCTTATACTCGATGTAGTTTGCATACTTGACCTTTTCTACGTTCTTTAATTACTTACTGAATATAGTCATACAGATTTTTCGCTAACAATAAACAAGTTACTGTAATGAAAAGGGCACGAACATACCCGCTCCCTTTTTTTATAGCGAATTTGGAGCCAACAATTCCTCCAGCAATTTGAGCAATCCCCATTATAAAACCATACGCATAGTTTACTTGCCCTACATACATAAACATCAATAATGCACCAACATTACTTCCTAAATTAAGAAGCTTCGCATTACCTGCTGCTTTTAAAAAGTCATACCCAATAAATAAAAGAGAAAACATTAAAAACGAACCTGTTCCAGGACCTAGAAATCCATCATAAAAACCAATAGCAAAAACAAAGAAAGTAAAAATAATGACGTGTCGACCAGACAATTTCTTATGAGTGGAAATACTACCCCAATCCTTTTTGAATATCGTATAAATAGCGACCGCACCAAGCATAATCAGCATCAACGGCTTCAGTACTTCTGGATTCATTAAATGAACGGTCCATGCCCCTATTATGGAACCTATGAAAGTGAGCGGAACTAATTTAAACGCCGATTTCAAATCAAGATTACCAGAACGATAAAACACAATATTACTGGTTGCACTTCCCATTGTCGATGCTAGTTTATTCGTAGCTACTGCACTTGCTGGATTCAGTCCTGTAAATAATAAAGCTGGTAAAGCAATGAGTCCACCACCACCTACAACTGAATCAATAAATGCAGCTACAAATCCAAAAACAATCAAAATCATCAATACAGATGGGTCTAAATAAAAATCCATACTATTAACCTCCCCTTTAGTCACTATTCGAATAGTAACTAATAATTTGCTAAATGTAAACAGTTATTGTAACGTTAAAATATAAAAGCAAACATCGGAGGACGAAAAAAGTGGACTACATAGTGCAACAGCTTAAAAAAATTGGTTTCAATGAATATGAAGCTAAATCTTATGTATCTCTTGTTAAACAGGGGCCTGTCACAGCCTATCAAGTGAGTAAAGATTCGGGTGTCCCAAGAGCGCGAATTTATGAGATTTTAGGTAACCTTGTAGAAAAAGGAATTGTCATGAAGGAAGAAATAAATGACACCACTCGCTATTCACCTCTACCTGTTGAAATCTTTTTACAGAAGGCGCAATCAGAATGGCAGTCTACTTATGAAGGAATAAGTGATTCATTAAAAAAACTAGAAACTTCCGAGGAAAAAACGGATAATCGAGTGATTACTTTAAAAGACAATAAAACAATCATTAGCTATTGTCAGGCATTAATAAAAAAAGCAGAACGGCGTATTGTCATTTCAATGTGGGATGAGATGTATGAAGCGTTAAAAGAAGATCTATCTGAAGTAGCTGATAAAGTTACAATACAAGGTATTACCCTGCATGTTGAAAATCCCATTAAAAATCTAGAAGCTCACCGTATAACACCTTATACAGAGACCTTGTCTACAGAACATTGGTTTATTGTATCAATAGATTCTAAAGAGATGATTTATGGACCATCACTTGAAGAGCGTAATATTGCTTTTTATACAGATGACCCCGTTCATATATACTTATTAGAGGATTACGTATGGCATGATGTTTTAGTAAATCGACTTGTCCGACGTAGCCAAGATGATTTGCAGCAATGGATTACTGCAGAGAGAAAGTCTTTCTTTATGGGGAAATGAGAAGCATATTGAAAGAATCAAAAAATAAAGCATAAGTGAATGAAATAGAACACTTATGCTTTATTTTATTTGCAAAGTGATACTCCAGTCTTTTCACTATTTTCCCTCCACAAACCGCCCAAACTCCTTCAAAAACCGTAGCTTAAAACTCCCCACAGGCCCATTCCGATGCTTCGCCACATGAATCTCCGTCATCTCTTTCTGCTTCGTTTCCTTATCGTAATAATCTTCGCGATACATAAGCATTATCACATCCGCATCTTGCTCAATTTGTCCGGTCTCTCTTAAATCAGATAAAAGAGGACGCTTATCTTGCCGTGACTCTACAGAACTAGATAACTGTGATAACGCTACTACACAAACATTTAATTCACGCGCTAATACCTTAAGCTTACGAGAAATCTCACTAATCTCTTGAAATCGATTGCCCTTATGCTTCGAATCGCCCGTAATAAGCTGCAAATAATCTACAATAATTAAAATCTTTTTATCACCATGCTTCCTCTTTAACTTACGAGTTTGCATCCAAATATCTTGCACCATAACACCTGCATTGTCGTAAATCTCAAATGACAACTCACCAATCTCCGCAAACGCCTTACTTACCTTCTCCCAATCTTCCATTGCAAAACGATGCTTCGGATTTTTCAGCCTGCCTCCTGACACTTCACCTACACAAGAAGCCATCCTTTTTAACAATTGCTTACTACTCATCTCTAACGAAAACAATCCAACCGCCGCTCCAGACTTCGCCGCATGCAGTCCAACATTAAGCGCAAACGCAGTCTTCCCCATAGAAGGACGCGCACCAAGAACGACAAAATCTCCTTCCTGAAGTCCACACGTCATTTTATTTAGCGATGTATAACCAGTCTCAATACCAGTAATCTCCTTCACATCTTGATGAAGCTCCTCATACAAATCAACTAACGCATCCTTCAAATCAAATTCACATACAGAGTCTTTCTCCTCTAACTCACAAAGTGCCGTAATCGTCTCACCGATAACTTTCTCACTCTTCTCCGCAATAAGGCGCTCTCCCATCTTGTGCCCGAGAACACCCGCCTGATACATTTTCCAGGCACCCCGAACAAGCCCCTCATAATAAGAGAAGTTGGCAGTTGTAGGCACACCATCCATTAACCCTATAAAATACTCCATTCCCCCGATCCCCTCTAAAAACTTCGGATCTACCCTAGAAATGAACGTCACAAGATCAATCGGTTGTCCCTCTTCTTCCATTTTCCGCATTAACTGAAATATAGACTTATGCACTGACAGAGAAAAATACTGCTCCGTCAAACGGCACTCCTTAATAAGCTCTCCATCAAGTAATAGAGAACCTAACACCGTCTTTTCCGCCTCCACATTTTGAATACTCATGGACGCCACCCGCGCTCCGCTAAAAAGCGCTGCAACTCTTCCTCAGACGGCGCATTCTTCTCCCACTCCTCACACCTCGCCAAAAACTCCTCCGTCTCCCCCGTACTAACAGACGAATCCTTCTTCCTAAAGCTCGCCGTATCCGCCTCAACCTCACACACTTTCGTAAACCCTTTCCCGTGCCACCCTCTCAAAATCCCCTTCACATAAGCAACCGTCCGCTTATTATTCTCAAACGCAATTTGAAGAGCCTTCAGCACAAGCTCCTCTGACAAATCTTCCATCCACGCACTCAGTTCCTCCACAGTATGCGGAGACAAACTTCCGAAATGTTGCTCATAAAAAGAAAACACGCGACTTCCCGTTTCTTCCTCTATAACCTCTTCTTCCGCCTCTGCCTCCTCACAAACTGGCTCTACATCATCCACAGCCAAATCACTCGGCATACCAAAATGCGCTAAAAGTATCGGAACATTCAGCTCCTCCTCTACGCACTTCTGAAGAAACATATGTACAAACTCCTTATTCTTCACACCCTTCAGCTCACGAAGCACACACTTCTCCACATTCGTATTCGTCACTGGATTATAACGAAGCCAATTCAAAACGAATAACTCCCGCGTATCCGCATCATAAAGAATCTTCCCATAATCAATGAAGCGCTGCACAAGCTTATCAACAGTCTCCCGATTATAACCCGTCTCCATCTCAGCTAATCGCTTCGGAAAAGGAAAAATCCCACACTGCGTCGTCTTCGAACAAGTTAACAAATAAACATAAAAATAACGCTCCTCCGGCGTCAAATCCAAAACAAAATCATCCTGCCAAAAATTCACCTGCACAGTACGATACACCGCCATCCCAATTCCTCCCGTCCTAATTCAAAAATGAAAATTTCCTCTTTGTACTATATATAGGAAGGAGGGCCAGGTTTTTGGCGTGTTATTTCAAAATTTTTTCGACTCCTACTACGGTGTTTGTTGGTGTTTTTGTTTTGTTATGTTTTTTCTTAGTGATTTATTACTTGGTAGGGGCTTGTAAGGGGCTTAGGAGGGGCTAGTTATCGGTTACTTCAATTAGAAAGACTCGCTCTGAAAAGCCACCTCGTTCTTCTGCTTTCTTTTTACGGATGTTGTTGATTTCTTTTAGTGTCGTGCCTTCGTATTCGGCTAGGGCGTTTATTAGTTCTAGTAAGTCGGATAGCTCTTCGAGTTTATCGGGTTTTGTTTTTGCTTTGATGTATTCTGTTAGTTCTTCTTGTGTTTTCTTGCATAGTTCCTCTATGTATTCATCTTCGGGTAGGATTCTTGTTGTGGGTGTTTTTCCGTTGGATTTTATTATTTGTGGAATTTTGTTTCGGATTAGTTTGTTGTAGGTTGGCATGGGATTTCCCTCCGTTTGGTTTTTCTTCTATTATAATGGAAAAGCAGTTTAACTAGGTGTTAAACTGCTTCATTGCTTCTTTTATATATTTTTCTTCTTCGGTTGTGAAGAGGGTTGGAAATTCGGATAGTGGGAGGTTTGATTTTTGGATTATATCTTCTATATCACTTTGAGGTGTATCAAGATAGTTCGTTACCTCTTCTATTAAATTGAAAAATTCCTTCAAGGTAACTTGAACATCATGATGACTTGGATCCTTCTCTTCTTCCTTATAGTTTTTCAACTTCCCTATTACATCCATAAAACGTTGCTCAAATTCTTCTTTTAAATCCTTATTGTTATAAAACGCTCGAACACTATCCTTTGAAAAGTGTTCCTCTAACCATTCCTTATTTTCTTTCTCCCATATGAAGGTTTGCAGAAATGAAGAAAACAAAGCAACATCCACTCGCTCTTCCTTTTGAAACTTCTTCATCATCTCATCCATATGCGAAAGCACCTTCGCAATTCTTTCTTGCTCTGCCAAAAGCAATTCCCTTTGAAAATGCATTTGCCTTAAAAATTCTTCTGTCTCTATATCACGCTGCAATATAATATTTTGAATCTCACCAAGCGAAAAACCAAGATGCTTAAACGATTGAATTTGCTGCAGCACATACAAATCATCTTTCGTATATAACCGATGCCCACCCTCCGTATAATCGCTCGGCTTTAATAAATTAATCTTGTCATAATAACGAAGCGTCCGCACCGTAACATCCCCAACACTTGCAAACTCACTAATCATCCACGCCATACCATCACCTACTCTGATAACTTCTCTTGCACATACTGAAGCATATGAGAAAAACTCGTCTCATTCTGCCTACAATATTGAAACAAACCTACAACAAGCAGTAAAAAAGGAACATTACCTTTACAACGATTTTCATACTCATTAATACCATCATAAAAGTACTCATATTTTCTTTTTCGTAAAACAATATAAATCGCAATAAACAACACGGCAATCATAATAAAAATTCGCTTTCCCTTTATCTCCACTTCTTGTTTCATCACCTATTCTCCTTCCACTATATACTTATCTTCCTTAAATAAAGGAATTCGAATGAAATAACGATATGGTTCATCGCGTATTACTTTCCACGCAACAATGATCACTTGAACGACCTCAAAGGCAAACACAATCCAAAACAAAACATCACTAATACGCGAACTAATATTAAATAGAAGAAAGATTAACAAATGAAAGTTGAACGCCTTTCGGCAATGATATTTGTACACCTCATTTTTACGTGCCAGTGTGATGTACATGAGTAGTGGTGAAAAGATTCCTATTGCGGCTGAGAGTAGTAGCATGATGATTGTGTTTCTTTTTTCTTTTTTGGTGGTTTTCATGAGTGTTTTGGTCCCCCTTTTTGATTTGTCTTCTTTAGGTTAGGGGGTGACGTTGGGGGAGGTGCAAGCATCATTAATGGAAAATATTAAATTCCATATAATCAAGCTACTATTCTTGCCGAACACTTGTATCTATTTTATAATCAATAATATGAATTACGTACGTAAAGAATGGAGATGTAATGAATGGATTATGGTTTTAGCTATAACTTCCCCGCTTTACGTGGAAAGCAAGGTGGTAAGGAGTACTTTGTTGTAATGTGCCCTTTACGCTTAATTCCTAAAATATTTCTATTTGACGAGGAAGAAATCCCTGCTGAACATCGTGCGCAAAGGATATTAAATAAAATTAGAATCCCAGAAATCACAAATTATATTATTGAAAATCAAAATGATTATGTTTTTTCATCCCTAACAGCATCTATAGATGGTGATATTGAATTCCAACCATTTAGTTCTGATCAGTCGTTTCAAGATTTAGGACAACTTCGTATCTCACTGGATTCTAAGTTCCTGATTAATGATGGACAACACCGAAGAGCAGCTATCGAAGAGGCGATAAAGCTTTCGCCAGAATTAGGACATGAAACGATTTCGGTTGTGTTCTATCATGATCAAGGTTTAAGAAATTCCCAACAAATTTTCTCAGATCTTAACCGCCATGCAGTTAATACAACTTCATCTATCGGTATTTTATATGATCATAGGGATAAGTTAGCATTAGTTACAAAAGAAATTGTCGAGGAAAATGAATTACTATCTCGATATACCGACAAAGAAAAAGTCAATTTATCTAAAAACTCACCGAAGATTCTCGCTTTAAATCACATATTTAATACAAACCTTCGATTACTAGGAAAGACAAAGGGTGACTTGATTACAGAAAAAGAAGAACAATTCTTAAAAGAATTTTGGAACATTCTTTGTGATACAATTGTCGAATGGAATTTAGTTTACAAAAAGGAACTAAACCCTCGTGAACTTCGAATGCATTATATTGTCGGGCATGGAGTATTCATTGAATCTGTTGGTTTAGTAGGAAAATATGTTTTTGAAAATCATCCAAAAGATTGGAAAAAATACATTTCTCTTTTAGCAGACATCGACTATAGTCGTTCTAATTCTTCCGATTGGTTAGGACGAGCTTTCAATACAAATGGTCGCATACAAAAGACAAAAGAAACAGTCACTTTAACCGCAAACAAACTAAAAGAAAAATTAGGTCTTCCTTTGACAGAAGGAGAACAAAAGATAGAAGAGAAATTCCAGTTAGGAGCATGATAATGTTAAATAATCTCATTACTGATTTAATAAATAATAAAAATGACTTTGTCTCTGAAGCAAAAGAGCATATAAAAAAAGTTTATCGTGCTGACGACCGCCCTTGGGTCGTTGGTTATAGTGGTGGAAAAGATTCCACAGTTGTCGTTCAGCTTGTTTTTGAAGCTTTAAGTGAATTACCTACAGAGCAATTACACAAGAAAGTATATGTAATCTCATCAGATACACTTGTAGAAACACCGCTAATTATTCAATCTATCAATGTTACTTTACATCGAATTCAAGAAGAAGCTTTAAAACGTGATCTTCCTATTGAAACGCATAAAGTAAAACCAAAATACGAACAATCTTTTTGGGCTAATATTATCGGAAAAGGCTATCCATCACCAAACCAACAATTTCGCTGGTGTACAGATCGCTTAAAAATTGAACCAGCAAATGCGTTTGTAATGGACAAAGTTTCTACGTTCGGTGAAATAATCATGGTCCTTGGTGTTCGTGAGAATGAAAGTGCTACTCGTGATAACGTTCTTAAATCCCATACCGTTGAAGGTAAAGATTTAATGCGCCATTCCACGTTAACAAATGCATATGTTTTTGCACCGATTAGACAGTTTAGTTTAAATAACGTTTGGGACTACTTACTGGAAAATCCATCTCCTTGGGGCAATGATAACCATGAATTAAATAAGCTTTATCAAGATTCAAGTAGTGGTGAATGCCCTCTTGTTGTAGATAAAACCATTAAAGAAAGTGCTGGTTCATGTGGAAACAGTCGCTTCGGTTGTTGGGTATGTACAGTAGTAAATGAAGATAAAGCATTAAACGGCTTCATTCTTAGTGGATCAGATTGGATGAAACCTTTATTAGAATTCAGAAATTGGCTAGCTGGAATTCGTGATGATAGAACATTTCGTATGAAATACCGTAAAGGTGGTCAAATTTACTTTAATACACTAAAAACTGAAGTGAAAGATGGTATTAAATACGTAATTATCCCTAAAAAATCCAGCCGTGCTAAACAGACTATTGAAGAAGATAAATTTGTAACCTTAGAAAGAGATAAGTTAAAAGAGTACTTAGAAAAAAACAAAATTGATTTAAGCTCTTCTGAGGATCCAAAAATTTTAGTAAAACTTGATAACGATCAACTGGGGCAACTAGGTCTAGGACCTTTTACAATGGAAGCAAGAAAAGAAATCTTACGCAGGCTTCTTATTGTCCAAAGAGATTTACAACATCCTGAAGAAGAGGATTTTGAGTTAATTAAAGAAGAAGAATTACGTGTTATTCGTCGTTACTGGTTAGAAACTGGTGATTGGGAAGATTCTTTACCCAATATTTTCAAAGAGGTAATGGGATATGACCTGAATTGGGAATATGATGATCGTCCATTATTTGATAATGAACAAATTACAGATTTAGAATCATTATGCAGAAAACACAATATAGACTTTAAAGCATTAAAAAAACTTATATCACTTGAAAAAGATTTTTCAGGTTATAAAGTTCGTCGTGGATTAATGAACGAAATTGAAAAAGTACTAAAGCAAGACTACTTACATTTGTAGGGTGAGGTTAAATTTATGTTAATTGAACAACTAGAATTAGAAAACATAGGAGCTTATACGGAAAGAAATACCTTCGATCTGTCTATCTCCTCCCCAAAAAAGAAAGTAATTTTAATAGGCGGAGAAAATGGTGCTGGGAAAACAACATTTTTAAATTCCATAAAACTGGGATTATTTGGTTGTTTCGGCTATGGATATAAGACAGAGAATAATGATTACTATAAGCGCGTCCATGGGTATTTAAATGCTTCTGCTCGTAAAGATGAGACAAATCCTTTTAGTATTACAATTACCTTTAGTGAAGTAGAAAATTACAAACGCCATGTTTATACATTCAAAAGATCTTGGAACATTTTAAACAGCGCTATAAAAGAAAAATTCACTGTAAAAAAAGATGGTCATTATTTAAATGATGCTGAAAAAGATATTTTTGAATCAAGACTACGAGAGAATTTCCCGCCTAAATTATTTGATCTATGCTTATTTGATGGCGAAGAAATTTCAAAAATAATAAATGAAAATAAATTATCCTCTTATTTAAAAGAATTATCTACTGTTATATTCAACTTAGATTTATTCCGAAATTTAGAAGGTGATTTGACCAACTATTTACAACAAGAAATTGATCAAGAACATCTTTCTTCTATAGAAAGCGAAATCCTTACCCTTCAGCGTCAAGAGAAAGAACAGTCTTTAAAGATTGAAGATCTTGAAGACACAATTAAAACAGCGCAGCAGCAAATAGAAGAATCAAAAGAATCTTATTCTTTATTGAAAAAAGATTTTGAAACACATGGTGGTTTAATTAAAGAAGAACGTGAAACGTTAAATAGACAAGTATTAGAAATTGAAGCACATCGAAAAGCTAATTCTGAAAAAGTTCGAGAATTTATTCAAACGCTTTTACCTTTCTATCTAAACAAAAACTTATTACTATCTACTAAAAATCAATTACAAAATGAAGAAAAACTATCATTAGCAAACCAATTAACTTCAGAGTTAACTGAAGAGCGCGCTCTTGAATTAGCTAAAAGTTTACCTGGAGTCTCAGCTCCTAATGATTTAGCAGCTGAATTGAGAAAACAAATTTTCAATATTATTAAGCCTAATGATACAGATGTTGAGTATATCCATAGAGTTTCACCAACACAACGCACACAATTCGAAGTAGCGGCACAACAAGTTGAAAGAGAATCTCATGACACATATATTCAATTACTTCTAGAAAATAGAAAAAACTTACTTCAAGCACAAGAACTAAGAAAGAAAATTTCTACTAATGATTCTACAAATGAGTTTGCACAAATGTTAGAAACTATGACTCAAACACAAGAAAAAATCTTTAAGTTAGAAAAAGAAGTAGAAGAAAACTTAAGTATTTTAGAAACTAGACAAGAGGCTTTAGAAACATTAAAAAATACAATCGACTCAAAACAGAATATTGTACAACAAAGCAACAAAACGAGAAATACATTCTTAATTGCCCAAAGCATTATGAAATTAAGTACAGAGTTTCAAATGTTACAACATCAAAAGAAATTACAACAAGTACAAATCGAAGCTACAAAAATGTTGAATAGATTAATGCGTAAACACCAATATATTTCTTCTTTACGCATTGATTCTAGCACGTTTGAAGTAACTTTATATGATAATAATCGTGACCATGTAGCAAAAGAAACATTATCAGCAGGTGAGAAAGAAATTCTCTTACTATCATTAATTTGGGCAATGTTCAAATGTTCTGGTCGTCGTGTTCCATTCATATTCGATACACTTTTAGGCCGCCTTGATCAAACACATAAACATAATATTTTAGTAGATTTCATCCCTGCATGTGGTGAGCAAGTCTTAATCTTGTCAACTAACTCTGAAGTTGATGAAAAACACTATAATTTACTGAAAAACTTTGTATCCCATGGATACTTATTAGAATTTGATACAGAACTACGAAAAGTGAATGTTACAGATCAATATTTCAACTTTAATAAGGAGCAAGCAAAATGAACTACCGTTTAAAGATTTCTAAAAGAGTATCAGATAAACTAAAAGAATTACAAGCTCCTACTAATTTAACACCAAATATTTTAGCTCGTTTAGCAGTTGGATTATCTTTAACTGATCCAACTTTTCCTGAGGTTTTAACAGATAAAGAAGCCGGTGGATTAGAAATCAATCGCCACACATTAACTGGAGAATATGATTTTATTTATAAATGCTTAATCACTCAGCATGCGGGACGTGAAGTATCTGATAATGAATACTTTCCTACCCTATTCAACGCTCACTTAGAACGCGGAATTAACTTATTAGACAGCGAATATAAACATGCTGGAAACAACGAGAAATTCACAATGAACTTGCTAAAATACGGTAAGGAGTGATCTCTATGCTTTATCTTGATAATAGTGCAACAACACAATTATTACCTGAAGTTAAAGAAGTAATGTTACCATATTTACTTGAAGAATTCGGAAATCCTTCAAGTAAATATTACGGATTAGCCCAAAATGCTAAAGACGCTGTTGAAACAGCAAGAAAACATGTAGCTCAATTATTAGGCTGTGAAACTGATGAAGTAATCTTTACTAGTGGTGCTACAGAAAGTAACAACTTTATTTTGAAAGGCATCGCTCATTATCATAAAGATAAAGGCAATCACATTATTACTTCTAAAGTAGAACATCCTTCTATCATAGAAACTTGTAAATTTTTAGAAGCGAATGGCTATACGGTCACATATCTTGATGTAGATCAATATGGCAGAATCAATTTGGAAGAACTAACTAAAGCTATTCAACAAGAAAAAACTCTTCTCGTTTCAATTATGTGGGGCAACAACGAACTTGGTTCTCTAAACCAAATCAATGAGATCGCAAAAATCTGCAAAGAGAATGAAGTATTCTTCCATACAGATGCTACACAAGTAGTTGGAAAAATACAATTCTCTCTTTCAGATATAGACGGTATAAACTTTTTATCCTGCTCTTCTCATAAGTTTCATGGTCCAAAAGGTATTGGGGTAACCATAATAGGTAAAGATAATTTAGGATTACCAATCCAAATCACTCCTCTACTTCACGGTGGTGGACAAGAACGTGATATACGCAGTGGCACACTACCCGTCCATAATATTGTTGGAATGGGAAAAGCTGCAGAAATCGCATATCTTAATTTGGAACAAAACATTTATAAATTAGAGCAACTAGAGAACAAATTAGCTGATATTCTAAAAACCAAATTTCAAAATCATATTGAGTTTAACAATGATATTCAAGATAAAATACCTGGAATATTAAGTGTTATATTTAAAGGTGTAAACAACGAAACGCTTGTGAGGACTCTTGCTCCAGTAGCTGCCGTTTCTACTGGATCGGCTTGTAGCTCAAGTAAACCAAGTCATGTATTACAAGCTATCGGATTATCTATGGATGATTTACGTTCTACTATTAGGTTCTCACTTTCTTCTACTACTAGTTTAGAAGAGTTGGATGTTTTTAATAATCTATAAAGAAAACAGAAAGGCATATCCCTTTCTGTTTTCTTTATTTCCTTACTAACTACTAATCTAGTAATTTTATATCTACGTTAATAGCTCCTCCCTACTTAAAATCACAACTTTCTCTATTTTTAAACACCCATTAAAATATGGTAATATTATATATAAGATATTCCTATACTTCATGCTCATATTAAAGGTGGTAAAAATGAATAAATTAAAAGAACAAGAGCTAGAATTACTAGCAAAAATTTGTAAAGAAAATGAACTATCAACAAAACTAGCATATGACTTATTACGTTCTGCTGAAAAATTTTCATATGAAAACACGAGTGAAAATCATAGAAAAAAAGATTACCTAGATTTAATTGATTTTTATGCAAAATAAAGTAAAGGTGACTACATAATGTTATTTAAAAAACTTATTTTTGATAATTATAAAACGTATTATGGGCATCAAGAAGTTGACTTCTATATCCCAAAAGAGGTACGTGAAGAAGGCGAAAAAAATATTATCTTGTTAGGCGGCCTAAATGGCGCTGGAAAGACTACAATTTTAAAAGCAATTTTATATGTTTTATTCGGAAAAAGAGGATTCTCACCTGCTGAGCATAAACGTGTATTTTCTAATGTTATTAACAATACCTTCTTTGACGAAGGTGGGAGAGATTGTTCTGTAACTCTTGCTATTGAAACGGATAAAAATGAAGAATGGACTCTTAAAGTTAAATGGGGCTTTGATCACAACAAAAGGTTAATTAGTGAAAACCGTGATTTAACTGTGAAAAAGCCTGGTGCAATGATTGGTAAAACTGTACGTATTGATAATATAGATACATTTAATCGCTTTATGGATAAAATGATTCCATATCACGCTGCACCATTTTTCATTTTTGATGGCGAAGAAATTAAAGACATCATTTTACGACAAAATAGTGAGGAAATGAAAGAAGCTATTCACAAAATTACTGGGATGGAAACCTATAAATTATTACTATCTGACCTCTCTTCTATTAAGACTGGCATAGAGAAGAATTTAGCCAAAGCGGTTGACCAAAATAAACTAAAAAGTTTAGATGCCAATTTAAAAGAATACGAAGAGCAAATCCAACATCTAGAAAAGCGAAAAGAACTTATATCTTCTGAACGAAAGAAATTCGACGATCTAATCAATGAAGTGAAAAATGAACGTAATGAAAAAATTACAACTAACTCCAAATCAAGAGAGGTTATTGTAAAAAAACAATCAGGTCTAGCAACTGAGTTACGTCTAGCTAAAGAGCAATTTGAAAACTATTTCAACAATAACGCTATAAACATCATTCTAAAAGAAAAAACTAAAGTACTACAGAACAGGTTAAAATTAGAGTATGATATTCGTCAAAAGAAAATGATACAAGACGCTTCTTTAATGCCTTATGAAAAATTTATGGATGAATTATTAAACCAACCATTCACTCCTCCCCTTTCAAATGAGCAATTAAATCAACTCAAGGAAATCGGAAGAGAAATTTGGGTTAAAGAAAATAATATCGAAAAAGATATATCCGAAGATCACGTAGATATTCACGATATTTCAAATAAAGACTATAACTACCTTGTAAATCTCCCTGCTAGAAATAATAGTTATGTTATAGATTTAATAAATAAAATTGAGAAGCTGAATCTTGAATTAGAGGCATTAGAAATTGAAATTAGAAATGCACCTGAAACGATTGATATTAGCGCAGAAAATGAACGTATTGATATCCTAACTAAAAAATTAGGAGAACTTAACTTAAAATATAAATCAATTATTGCAAAGTTAAATAAAATTAAAGAACAAAGAACAGCCGTTGTAAACCAGCTAACCCGTCTTTCTGATCAAGGTGCAGATTATGATGCTCTAAATAAACGATTAATTTATGTCAAAAAGTTGATTCATACTATGAATTCATATGTACATGAAATGACAAAGTTAAAAGCAAGCTTTATTCGCGAAGAATTTTCTTCAATGTTAAGTCGATTATTCCGTAAACAAGATGAATTTGGAAAAATTGAATTCGATATTTCAACGTATACTGTTAGATTATACAACGATCGTAATCAAGAAATTAGTATTCAAGACCGATCTGCTGGTGAAATGCAAATGATTTCCTCGTCACTAATTTGGGCCCTAACAAAAGCCTCTGATTTAGCTCTTCCTATGGTAATCGATACACCACTAGGACGCTTAGACAGTTATCATCGAAATCATTTAATTAACCATTACTATAAAGAGCTTAGTGAACAAGTAATTATCTTATCTACAGATACAGAAATTACCCAAGACTATATTAATTTCATGCAAGAGCATTCATATAAGCAATACATGCTTGATTATGACCAATCAAAGAAATATACAGTTATCCGCGATGGATATTTTGATTTTATAAAGGTGTGATATTATGGCAAATAGAAGAATGAACCTCTCAGGAACAGGTAAAGAAACCCTTGACCTACTCTGTGAAGTACTTGAGATTGATCGACCACAGGGGATAAAAATTGCGTTAGCAAAAGGTATTGCTAACGCTACAGGAAAAATAAATGATGACTTTAAAGATGGAAAAAACAAATGGACAATCCCAGATAATATTATTAAAGATAAAGAGTTTTTACTCTTTAAACATTTAATTATTAACGAAATGCAAGTTGCTTTAAATGAAGATGAAATCACACAAAGCATACTTTTGTATATAGAATATGGGCTAAAGATCATCAAACAAGAAGTAGACAATTTATCTTCATTAGAAGATTATCGTATTATTGTATTAAACTAAAAGCAAAAGGAACCACCAAAGTGGTTCCTTTTTATATTCTCTCAGATAAAGATATAATATCAACCACCGTTACAGTTGGTTGAGACAATTCACCATTTACTTGTAACACAGGTCCATGTACAATGCATTGACCTTTTTTCAATGTTGAAAGTCTATTCTCCCATTCTTTTTTCTCTGAAGAATCGTTAGATAGACTAGTAGCAATTGTAGAAATCTCTTGTTCTGGCGGCGCAAAATAAACCTTCTGTGAAGCATTTTGTAGCCTTGCTAATTCATCAGTAGCCAATTGAGATTTTAAAAATTGAGTTGCATACCATGCAGACCATCCAAATTTACGTCCTTCTTGTAAAATTCGTGCAGAAGGTGATTTTTCCGTATGATCAAGATTTTGTGCTTCATCCATTATGACAGGCATTGGATTATTTTTATTTCCAAACCTTACGGAATAATTCCAAAGATCCCATAAAACAAATTCTGTAATTATTAATTGAACGTCTCGAGGATATCCAGTCAACTGAATAATAAAAATCTCACCATTACTATCTACAACATCTTTCCAATTTATTGTATTTTCATGGCTAAATGGATTACGATCGATCAGCGGTCTTATTTGAGATAAAGCCGTCTTAGCATAGCTAGAACCATCTTCTTCTAAACATTCTCTAAGCTTTATTAAGCTCATATCTTCTCCATACTTATCCAATCCATTAAGAGTACCTTCATAAATCGCATTTAATTGTTGCACACCTAATGTGCTATATACAGCAGCGAATACACTCTTAATTCTTTCAGCAACATCCGTATTAGATTCCGGAAGCGTAATGCCTCCAATATCCCTTTCATTCTTTTGAAACGGATTAATTGGAAGCTGCTCACTATATACAATCTTTTGTTTTAACTTTGTACCCATTGCTTGTACAAATTCATCTTCTAATTGGTTTGGTAAAAATCCTTCTGTATAGTCAATAACAATACTTGGGATACCTTGCTTCGATTTTTCTAACAATAAGCATTGCATGAAATATGTCTTACCTTGTCCGGATTTACCTGAGATCAACAAATGTCTATTCGCCAACCCTTTATTACCATACTCCCAATAAATCTTTCTATTCGAGTTCTCTGCCTTCCCAATTAGAATTCGAGATTCTTCTAATCCTTGTGGCTCTCTTTCTTTTGTCCCTTCAAGAACTTCTATTGTATTATCGATTTTCTCTTTAGTAACCTCATTAGAATCGATAATTTCAGACTTTGCTTCTACCTCTATATCAGCCTCTAATTCATTTTTTTCTGAGCGAAATGATGATGCACTTTCTATTTCGCTACAGGCACCTGTATATTTATGAGAAAGTAATTCTTCCTTAATAAAATCGCCTTCTGTTTCTTGAATCCAATTCTTCATATCTTCCATTGGTTGTATAAGACCACTATATCCATCAAACTCTGGAAGGCTTAATAAGGTAATCCCTTCATCCAGTTTGGCACTTCTATGATAAGCGTCTCGCTGGAAGGATAAAATTGCTCCTTCACCAATAGATGATTCTATTCCGTTGGAAATTATAAATTGATCTTTCAACAGTTTTTCAACCACTTTATTATTCAATTTATAATTTTTCTCTTCCCAGAATCTACTTTTCAATATTTTATTAGCATTAGAAATATAAAGTTGAGCAAAGAAATTACGATAGAAACGGCTAGCAAAAGAATTAGTTGTTAATGCATCATTGATTAATTTCTTCGTATGTTTAACTTGTTTTCTCGCCTTTTCTAATACATCGTTTTTATTAGCTCCGATTTTTACTTCGACAGGATAAAAATGCATCATTACATCATTCTCTACTTGTTCCAAACCTATTAACAGTAAATCATCACTATGAACACCTTTTACTCCTAAGTTTTTAGCTGTAAATATGCCATCTGCTTTCTTTAAATTAACAGCACCTGCAACTCTTAAAACTTCTTCTAGAGAAATTGGCACCCATAAAATGTCGCGATGTTCAAAATATGCTAAAGAGAATTTTATAGCAGAAATAATACTTAACTTCTCTCTAGAATAATGGCCCTTACTACCAATAACACGAAGTAACCATTCACCATTAAAAGTATTAAATGCTTTAATAGTACTTTCTACATTTTCTTTTTTACTCTCTACTTGTTTTTCCTTTAAAAATTCTTCAATAACAAAATGATATTGTTGCGATTTGTCCGTTACAGTAATAGCATCATATCTACTTGAAGATGAATATTGATCACTATAATGAATAACGACTAGATTTTGCTCGTAATCATTAAAGAACTCCAGATCAAAACTTGGGTCTACAAATGTTACCCAATAAGAAGATTTGAAAATTTCTTCTAGAGTTTCTTCATCAGCACTCGTTGTTCTAGAAAAAATCGCTTCACCTTTTCGATACGTATTATTTCCACCATTATGAAGGTTTGCGCATAATTCATTAAAATAATACGTTGTTTGTGTTAAAAGATTCTCTTCCTCTACAGCATATGCTTTAACACCGAAACCACTCTTATAGTTTTCATTACTCTTCATTGAAGGTACTGTAGTGTATAACCCATCAATTGCTAAACCTGATAACATTTCATCCATAGATTGTAATGCATATCGCTCTTGCGCTTGCATTTTATAGAAAGAAATATGAGCATACTTATATTCTTCGCCCATTTCTTTTTTATAATAAAACAGCTTTTCACGAATAAATCGCAATATATCCTGGGGTTCATGCTGCTGTTTTGCGCCTAAATTAATATTAAATTTTGTTTGAAACTCCTCTACCGATTCTATTCTTGAGAAATTATCAAATGCACTGTCCTGGCCTTCTTCTTTATAAAGTGTAACTTCAACAGCTTTTAAACCTTCAGGCCCTTTTGATCTAATTCTTTCAAGCATCCAATTTACGATACCTCTAAAGGTTTCATGATCGTTTTCAATATTGATTAAATTAATTTGCAACGGTGCCTTAGAGTACTCATTAAATAAATAACCAAAGTGTCCTTCAAACTGCTGAATTTTATCCTCAATTACTTTTGCTAAATATTGATTAGCATCCGATACTGAAACTTGATTAACTGGTTTAAAGTCCATCCACTCTAATGCTATATTCTGATTATCTGGTCTATACAATTGATCTCGCTCATTGTAAATATATGGAACTAACCCATCTGGTTTTAATCGCTGTAAAATACTATTATCTACTTCTTCATTTAAAAGTAAATTATTCAATTTTAATTGGAAAGCGACCATAACTGGATGGAATGGTGTAAATTTAATTACATTATTCCCCATCACTGTCCCTAACTTAAATAAATCTCGTCCACGTTTGCCTGCCTCATGCCCTTCTTCAAAACTTTTAATCTCTTGTATAAAAGCATTCAAATATTCTTCTGCCCTTTTAACTAACTCTTCACTGTAATAACATAAGCTTGGTATACCTTTTTTAATTTTAAAGTAAGTTAAAAATCTACTATAAGCTTCTCTTAATTCATCGCTAATGGACACCTCTTCAGGGACCAATGCATCGGACTCTACTACGGCACATCTAAGTCCATTTTCAATCCATTGGTACTCCCACTCGAATAAGTTTTTATATTCCGGGCTTAAATAGAATTCTCTATTTCCAAAACGCAATCGATTATTTATCCATTCAAAATCTCTTTGCTGCTCACGCTTTAATTTCCAAATTCGCGCGCCATTAATGGGAGTAGATTCCGGTAACTCATTTTTCAATATAAATGGAATGATTGTTCCATTCTCCGTCAAGCGAATGTTAACTCGCATCTCTTCTTCATCATTATACGCTTCTGGTTGAGGGAGAATAGTAAGTTCATCATCTACGCTACAATCAATAGTTGCATTTTCCTCATAGACTTCCATTGATTTTTTGTTATAGCCTTGTCCAAATGAAAGCTCATTATCTTCATGCTGAAGTTCAATCAGGCACTTATTAGGAGCTATCAAATATGTTGTTTTAAAAGCATCTAATACATATGGGTCAATTGGTAGTACCACAATAAATAGTTCTACACCTAAAGTTGATTTATCATCATGCTTATAAGACAACCTAACAAATGTAGGTTGATTACTCTCTGTTTTTATAACCGCACTAAGGTTTATTTTCCCTACCGATACTTCTACATTTTTCTTAAACTTCGGAGGTACTTTTACGTATTTATTCGATAAACTTTTAACATTTCCACCTTGAATTGAAAATGCCACATTTAAATGTACTTCTTCCTTACCTTCTGGATTAAATATAACTAAGTGTCTTTTTCTTTCTCCTGCTGCGGTTTCCTTTTGAGGTCTATCCCAAAAGTGCAATCCTTCTTTAACTGTCAACTCTTTTAAATTGATTGATGCCTTTTTATGAAGATCTAAATAATCTTGATGGAATCGATTAACATCAGCAAAGTTAATTTCTTGCCAATCTTCACGTTTTAATTTACTAGCTCCCTCAGGGGTGAACTTTTTTTCTAATTCTTCTGCGCCTAAACCAAAGTCATGAATTTTCCTAACAAATTCATATAATTCTCTATTCGCACTTAAACGTTCTTTTTGTTTATTCCCTTTAAAAGTAGCTAATTCTTCGTCTTTAAAAACTGCAAATTTTTGATAGTCTTTATCTTCTATCGTACCCTTTGCAAGAGTAGAAAAAATTTCTTCAAACTCAAAAAAAGTAACTTGTTGATGTGCCTGTTCTTGCTTAATCATCTCCATGTTTTCTATAAGGATAATTTGTGCAGTTTTATCCAACATACTGCTTTCAATTTCTTGTCTTAATCCCTTTACTATAGAATTAGGATGCAACGGCATTCCATCCTTTTGAAGATCACTACTTCCACCTTGAATTGAATCCAACTGCTCTGAAACTATACTCAATAAAGCTGTATCTTTCCATACACCTTTTTGTTCACCGACTTGATTTCGTAAAGTAACTAAGAAATCTGGTTTAACATTTTCATTTGTATAGGCAATAACAAGTTGAACATTTTGTATTTCAACTGAAAATGTTTTATACGGTTCACCTAATTCATGTTTATATACAAATTGTTTAACATTTTTCTGCTCTTGGAATGCTTCTACTAAATTCTCTACATCCTCTACTTTATCTAGCTGTAAATAAAATCTATCACCGGCTTTTATTGAACGATTTTTAAAATCCCCCAATAACAACTCACATATATAATTATAAAATTCGTTTGACATACTGTGCATCACCACTATCACTTTTTTTATCTAGAATATTATGAGAATCAAATAGCTCGATAATCATCTTTTTCGAATGACGATCAAAAGCTACTCCCCTTTTTGAAAATTCCTCAAACAAACGATTTAACGGCATTCTCTCTTCTTTTACACATACAGCTGTTAAGAGTAACAGCATTTCATGACTCATATTAAAAACAGCCCCTATGCTGCCTCGATTTTTCAGAAAAACATCTGCCCCTAAATCTTCAATGTTCTCTCCAAACTTTTTACATGCATCTGTATTCATTCCCTCTTTTAGACAACTAAACAATGTTTTAAAAACCTCAGATATATCTTCTGGTGCATCTTTAGGTGTTACTCGCTTTGCCCAAAGCTCACTATATTTATTAATCCATTGTTTACTATCTGTTAAAAATTGCTCTGAAACATCCAATCCTTTTTCATTTATTAAATCTTTTAAGTATCTATAATTCATAAATTGAAAACTTTGCTTTTCATCCGCTTCTTCATCTTGAAGCTCGTTATAACTTAATTGAGACATCGTGTGTATATGCACAAATAAATTTGGTGCTTTATCTTTTATTCTTCTAAATCCTTCTAGGTCATCCACAGCTTTTCTTCTCTTACTAATAGATTCCCATTCTAAAGCGAAATATAAAGGATTAGAATGCGTATAATCCGCTTCATCAAATTGTTCAAACTTCACAACTAATTGACAAACATACATAAAGCTATAAAAATGCGTAAGTAATGGGAAAGATTTCAAGAAGTAATCTTTATATTGACTTAAAAATAGCAAGTCTTCCTGGTAGAAATTCGCTAAAAATCCCATTAAAGGTTGATATTGTTTGACCGGATCTTTAGCTGGAATATCTAATTTATTTAATATGAGTTCTGTTAATATATCTTCACTTTCCTTATTCTTAAATATAGAACTGATACTTACTTCATCATGAACTAGCGCATCTTTTATAAATTGCCCATATTTCGGTAAATCTTTCTTCTCTTTAGGTGTAGCCATATAGTTAAATAAATATGGATGGATAGGTTTAATTTTATTATCTTGACCAAATAAATATTGATTTAAAAATCGGTCTAAATCATATTCCGCTTCCTGCGTATACTCAATTTCTTCCATAATTTGATCTACAAAAGGGTTTCTAGAGGAAAACAAGTCCTCTTCTTCACTACTCTTCTTATCAACTAGGCGTAAACCACAAACATTTCGGACGTACTCACCTAAAACTTCATTAAAATTTCCACGTATTGATTTCGTTCTTTTTGTAACAAATGGTAAAATATCTACAACTTTACCAACATCATGCTTGTTATTCCCCAATAACTGTTCTAATTTATCTATTTTTAATAGTGTATCCATTAATCACTACTCCCTTTCAAACACAAACGCACCAAAATCATCTCGATTTAATTTATAGAAACGAGAATCATTAGGAAAATGTATCAATAACTCATTCTCTTTCTCTCCAAATTTCATGATTTTCTCTACAAACTCTGTAAATTTAATTGCATCTTCTTCATCTTTTTTATTTGGACAATATCCCTGACAAACTTTTACTAATAAATTGTATAGTTGATAATCAATATCCAATTCAATAATATTTTTTATATCTCCATCATGATACGCTAACACAAGCGATGATTTAAACGAGTCTAGTACATCATTTTGATTAAATTTCAAATGATCGATTGATGGCTTTAAATTAAGTTGTTGGGCTAATCTATACTTATCACTTGGCTTATTAAGATAAATATATCCTTTTTTCGGACTTCCCTTCCATTTAAATAACGCCTCTTTTATTTCTTCATAAAAGACTTTAATTTCTTTTTTATTACCCGAATTGAAATCAAACAATTTGTTTACATATTTATGATACGTCTCATCCTCAATCTTTTGAGAGAAGTCTTCATTCGTTAAATATGTAATTCGAATAACAGCTTCTGAGAAACCAATGAATGATGGGCCATCTACTTTCTCTTCACTAATAAAAGGATTTAACCACCCTCTACCTTGATCAGATGTTACACAATGATTTAATATAGTATCCCATTCATTTAAAGTACTTAAATCAATAATAATTTGATCGATGTGTGAGGATCTTCTATGAACTGGGTCTAATTCATGTAAAGTCTTTAGGATAGGAGAACGCTCTTTACGTTTAAACATAAGATTAGGAACTGCTTGCTCTAACACTTCAAATTCTGAGAGAACTTCAATTACTTCTAATTTATCTGGAATAATAATGTCAGCTACAAAATTTAAAAATGCACGAGCAGATATAACTAATTTATATTTCACTAACGTTTGAATAATTAAATTCACAATTTGTCTTTGCACGTAAGGTTCCTGGATAAATTTATAATTCTCATGAACCATCGTTCGAATATTGTTTTTTGTATCCTCTTGATAAGCCAAATAAAAAGGATTTCCCTCTTCTTTATTAAATATTTTATTTAATAAAGTTAAAAAGAAAGTTGACTGTGGCCCTTTTTCTGTTAGTTCATACGAGTGATAATCACCGAAACTAATTAGGTCAAAATGATCTTCGCTATAACAAGTTGTGATGCTTGAAGAAAATAGACCACTGCCGTCAACAAATCTATTTAAAGCTTCATATGTATATTCTTCATGGTTTAACGTTATAAAATTGTGAAGAACTCCCATATTGATTGCTAAAATAACTTTTTTATTTGATTGCCCAATCGATTGATCGGAGAAATCTTGAAGTATTTCTTCTAAAGTCTCCATTGCATTTTTGTTAGGAGAAAAACTTTCTGTAGCATCATTAAAAATTTGATACCCTTCTAATAGTTCTGGTTTATTCTCTTTTAAATACGCTAATAAATGGGATTTCCCATCTCCAACACTACCACAAAGGAGAATTAAGCTAGAGGAATTAAGTTCCTTATTTTTCACCAAAATACGCTCTAGGTCAGTTTGAATCTTTCTCTCTACGTGCATATATTTTTTAAATTGGCTAAATGCATTTGCGTTTTCAATAGCCTCTTGTGATGAATCTTGTAACCTTTTTAGCTCTCTCAATAAATAACTTTCTCCCTCAGGAAGGTCTTTACAAAGGATGCTCTCTTCCGCTACGTCTTCAATAATAGGTTCTTCTTTTTTTATATTATCCTTATTAGTAGTACCTATTAGTTGCATGACTTGCGCTTTCACCATTTCTTGTATATCTGATTCATTGCTTTGTGTTGGTCTTGGATGCTCATATGCAGGTATTTTTAATTGTTCAGGTGAATATACTTCATATAACCAAACCGCAATATTATGCATGACTTTATGCAATTTAAAAGCTGCACTAATATCATTAAACGAGCCATCATGCGCTGCTTTATTACCGGTAAAACGAACTGTATCAAAGTCCCTCTGTACTTCCGCTGTTATATAACCTTCTTTTGCAAGATAAGAAATTTTATCATAAAGTGATGAAATATATGGCACCTTTATATCTTCTTGAGTGAATACCTCATTCAATATAGCCTCAGCAAATAACCTAGCCTTCACAATTGCACTTGCTGGGTCTTCATATATTAATTCTTCCATTTTTTTCGCATTAACCGCGGCAACTTGATTAATATGCTCTATAAAACTTAAAAAATATTTTTCTTCAGACATATTTACTATCCCTCACGCCATCTCATTAGTATTTTAATAATATTTTATCATATTCTTTTATAACCGTATGCGAATTACATAAAATATCCAAATATACAACCATACTCCCAGTTACTATATATATTTTATAAGAAATTTGTAAATACATATATAAATTTCAATATATATTCATAGTAACATTAAAACCGGTACTTATAACGTCACTTTTAATTTTAATTCGTATATCCAATCCATTCATTTAAAATGAGCCATACATCTCCAACAACTTCCTTCCCTCCTCTACAACCTCTTCCCTCAAGCCACCAGGCTCCAACACCCTAACTGAAGCACCCATCCCCAGAATCCACTTCTTAATCGACTCTTTCCCGCTCATCGTCGCCCGGAAAAGGATGCTACCATCATCATTATGTTCTATCTTTTGATTCTCTCCCCAAATGGATTCTGGTACGGATACAGCGAATGGTGGGTATATGAGTAACTCTACTTCTAATGGTTCTTTCATAATGCCGAATTTCGGAAATTCTTCTCGAATATCAAAATCAGCGGGTATTTTATATGTATCATACAAAGTTTTAATATCTTTCATTCGAGATAGTTTAAACATACTTTTTTCCTTTTTATCATTACATAGGGCTAGGCAATAAAAGAATTCGTTGTAGTGTACAAAGCCGTATGGATCGATAATTCGTTCTGATCTTTCACCAGACCGTTTCTCATACTGTATTTTCACCTTGCTTCTTGTAAATAACGCTTCTTGTAGTTGTACATATTTTTGGTTTTCATTCGAAAACACATAATTCGGCTTCGATCTTTGCACAAAATAAATATGACGATCTTTATTCGTTTCCACTTTCCGAACAGCATTTAATTTATCTAGCGCTACTTGTGCGTCCTTTGCATAAATGTCATTACCTTTTGAAACTAGTTTTTGAATAGAGAACGTTAACGCATCTAGCTCTTGTTGGGACATATTTTTAATAGGAAATAACGATGTATTTGAAAGGGAGTAGCCACCATATCTGCCTTTCGTTGTCTCAATTTTAATACCTGCCATTTCAATATCATCACGATAAATGCGGACCATCCGCTCTTTTACTTCTAATAACTCTGCCAATTCACTAATTCTCATTTTCCCTCTCGCATGCAGGAGCTCAATCATGTATAGGCAGTTACTTAATTTACTCATATAATTCCTCGTTTCTATTCATCCATCCTCATTCAAGTATAAAAGAATAGAATCATCTTTCAAGTTGTTTCTATATGCTTCCAAATCATCAATATATCACTCCAAAATGTTCAGTAGCACATCCATAACATACACCATCTCTATCAAGATGTTCCGGCAAAGTCTTTGTATTACAAAACTGACACTGCTGATATCTCCTTTTTCTAAAATCAGCCACCATACTAATACTCTCTTTCATTTCCACCGCTTTCTCATTGTCACTTAATTCTTCTAGATGTTCCCATAATAATATATGATGCGTAAACCGTGTCATATCTGGTGCGACTGGACAACTCCATACTAATCTATGAAACCCTATTTCTAATCCCATTTCTCCTGCACAAATAAACATGTTTGGATCAAAATCCAGCCCTCGAACTGCGAATTCGACATCCAATTCTTTCAACTCGCACAGCTCCAGTTGTTTTGATATAAATTGTTGTATTTGCGTTTTTGCTAATTTCATTAGTGATGAATCTCCTCTACATGTATTATTAATTTTGTATTTTAATAAAAAGTTGTAGCAATAATGACATTTCATAACTTGTTATCACAAAATTATAACTTGAAATCCAGTATTATTTACGTCACATATACCATTACTTACAAATAAACCACTAAAAAGGAATTAGTCACTAATTTTAACCATCTCCTCTCACAAATAATTTTCACTACATATAAAAGAAAAATCATACGCCATACCGTATGATTTACTAATTCCTATTATCCCCCACTAACTCCCCATACTCCTGACTACTCTGCTCAAGAAATATCATACTCTCCCCACTACCCTTATAATAAGAATTCCACCCTCTCTCCCTCAAAATCCCCTTCCAACTATCACTCTCCACCATCCTCTTAATCACACCATCCCAATAAGCAATCTCTTCCTCCGTCATATCTTTCGGGCCCATAATGCCTTTCCAGTGCTGGAAGATGACGTTGATTCCTTGTTCTTTCCAGGTTGGGATTTCTGGTAGGTGGTCTAGACGTTTTGGTGCGGATACGGCTAGTATTTTTATTTTGCCGGCTTTGTATTGTTTTTCGGCTTCTGATAGGGTCATGGTTGCGGCGCCTATTTGTTTGTTCGTTAGGGCGTTTATGATTTTTTCTTTATTTTCGTAGACGAAGAATTGTAGTTCGGCTGGGTTTATGCCGAATGCTTTGCTTACTTGTACGAAGGATAGGTGATCGTCGTTTCCTAGGCCGGGGGCAACTCCGATTTTGAAGTTTTTCTTGTTTTGTTTTAGTTGTTTCATTAGTTCGTTTGCGTTTTCTATGTTTGAGTCTTTTGATACGACAACAACTTCCCAGTCCGATGCTAATGTTGCGAGCGGGGTGAAGTCTTTATATGTTAGTCTACTGTGGCCTAGTAGGTTGTTCGTTATGAGTAAGCTTGAGTTAATCGCCAGTACGTGACCACCTTTTTGTTTCGTATATTTCCATCCGACATCACCGCTGCCACCTACTTTGTTTGTGACAGTGATTGGTTTTGTGAAGATTTTTTCTTCTGTTAGTGTTTTTTGCATCGCCCGTGCTGTTAAGTCCCATCCAGCTCCTTGAACGTTCGGCGCAACGATTTCTACTTTGTCGATGTTCACTTTATTCATATGGGATTTTTCCGAGGAACAACCTGCTATTACTCCTGTCATGATCCATATACATAGTAATAATCGTTTTTTCATAGTCCTCTTCCTATTCGGTACTTTCGTTCTGGTCGTCCGATAATGCCGTATGTGTACTCTACTGTGCATTCGCCGGTCGCTACTAAGTATTCTAAATATCTTCTTGCGGTTGTTCTGGAGGCACCCACTTGTTCTCCCATTTCTTCTATTGTAATGCCCTCTTCGAACCCTTTTATAATCCCCTTCACTTTTTGTAGTGTTAACGGATCCACACCTGTCGGTAAGTTTTTTATGTCTTGTGTTTGCGAAGTCCCGAAGAAATTATCGATGAGTGCTTGATTTACTTCATTGTTACTATGTAATAGTTGCTTTTTTCTTTTATAGTCTTCAATTGTGCGAACGAATTTTTCTAACGTGACCGGTTTTATAAGGTAGTTACTTACGCCGTTTCGAATTGCTTTTTCTAACATATGATTTTCATTTGCGGCAGTAACCATAATAACGTCAACGCTTGGAAAGTCGGCATGGATTTGTGGTAATAAGTCGGTTCCGATTCCATCTGGTAAGTAATTATCTAATAGAAGCAAATCGATTTCTTCCTTTTGTAATAGTTCCATCGTTTCTTTCGCGTTCAATGCTTTTCCAATCACTTTTACATCCTTTATTTTTAATAAAAATTCCTCTTGAATTTGTGCGACGCGGAAATCATCTTCTGCAATTGCAACCTTCAACATATGCCCATCCCCCTGTTTGTCATGTACTTTCTCTCAATGTTTTCGGAAGGTAAATTGTAAAAATCGCTCCCCCATTTTTTTCGTTTTGAATTTCAATTGTTCCCTCTAGTAGATCTACCATTTCTTTCACATTCGCTAATCCGTAACCACGATCATTCCCTTTCGTTGAAAATCCTTTTTGAAAAATGGTCGTAATTTTTTCTACCGGTATTCCTATCCCACTATCTATCACTTCAAATACAATATCGTGTCCAATATCCGTAACGAAGAAGGAAACACTCTTTTCCTCTCGTTCACTCACCGCATCAAATGCATTGTCGATTATGTTTCCAGGAATCGTAATAAGGTGCGAAACTTTTATATGGTCTGGTAACGGATGCAGCGCACTATCTCCTTCAATATGAAAATCGATTTTCTTCTCAGATGCTGTTCCGATTTTTCCTAATAAAATTGCTTGTACTTTTGCATCATGAATTTGATGGAATAAAATATGATTTTGACTTTGATGAATATTAGATTCTTGCTGAATAAATTCAATCGCTTCTTTGTAATGTCCTAACTGAAGTAATCCCGATAAGACGAACAGCTTATTTGTAAATTCATGTGTTTGAGCACGTAAGTCCTCGGAATACTTTTTTACCTCAGATATCGTATTAACAAGGTGTTGCAGTTCTGTTTTATCTCTAAAACTACATACAACTCCTACCGTATTATTATTTTCAAGTATCGGCGTCCTATTTAAAATAAACACTTTATCTTGAAACGCGATTTCTTGATTGTTTTCTAGCACTCTCTCCATATTAAATTCCGGTAAAACCTTTGAAATGTGTTGCTGCATATATTCATCATTTACATGCAGCATTTCTTCTGCCGACGTGTTCATCATCGTAATAAAACCGTTTTGATCAATGGCGATAATCCCTTCTTTTATAGATAGTAGTATCGCGCTTCGTTCCCGGTATAGCGCTGCGATTTCATTCGGCTCTAAACCGAGTGTATCTTTCCGAATGCTACGTGCTAAAAGAATGCCGCCAATAATTCCGACTACTAATACAGCTAAGGAAAAGAGTATAATTTCTTTCGTCCTACTCAATATGTTAGATTCAATGCCTTTTATTAAAAACTCTACTGTCACAACGCCTACTACTTGATCGTAATCTCCGTTATGAACAATAATGGGTGCTTTCGCCATTAAAGCTGGACCGCTTGTACCATTTCCTTCGAGCGTATAATAACCACCAAAAGTGAGTGCTTCATAGTTATATGGATTGTTACTCTTTGTGCCAATTAACTCCGAATTAGAATGGGAATACGTCACCCCAAAGCGATCTTCTATAATGACAGTATCTGCACCAGCTTGCTCACGAACTTGTTCCGCAATGGATTGAATCGTATTTTTATGCTCGTTATTTTGAAAAGCATCTTTTATAGCTGGCATAAAAGAAAGCGACTTGGCTGTTTGTAGTGCTAGCTGCTCCACTTGGCGCTTCGTATCAACGGACTGAATGTAAACAAATATTTCTGCTAATAGGAGAACAACAAATAAAATTAACGTAATAATTAAGCTTACTATTTTCGTTTGCAATGACACTTTGCGTGATTTCTTCATACTTCATATCCTTTGATAAAATATTCTAAACTATCAATCTCCTTTTTCTATTATTATGACAAAACGAATAAGGAAGCAACTATTAAAACTCTCCATGTACATAAAGTACAAAAAGAATAAAATCGTCATAATATTGAGATTTTATTCTACAGACAGTACAATTCAACTATAATGAACACGCTTTCATGATTATCATTTTATTTATAAGCAAGAGGAGGAATTATTATGGCTCAAGCAAAATCTAATCGAGTCGCCGGCAATATTTTCAAAGGTTCTGTCGGCAATTTAATTGAATGGTACGACTGGTACGTTTATTCTGCTTTCGCTGTTTACTTTTCAGCAGAGTTCTTTCCTAAAGGAG
The DNA here is from genome assembly GCF_008274905.1 of Bacillus sp. JAS24-2. Classification (NCBI taxonomy): domain Bacteria; kingdom Bacillati; phylum Bacillota; class Bacilli; order Caryophanales; family Bacillaceae; genus Bacillus; species Bacillus sp. JAS24-2. The sequence continues at coordinate 897,494 of NZ_CP031068.1, read as the reverse complement.
ATCCAACAAGCCAGTTACTGAACACTGCGGCTATTTTCGCAGTTGGGTTTTTAATGCGCCCTATCGGAAGTTTATTAATGGGACGCTATGCAGATCGGCACGGACGCCGGGCAGCATTAACACTTTCGATTACGGTTATGGCCGGTGGTTCTTTAATTATCGCCTGTACACCTAGTTACGAAAGTATCGGTATTATGGCACCAATTATTTTAGTTCTTGCCCGTTTACTACAAGGATTATCACTTGGCGGAGAGTACGGAACTTCTGCCACATATTTATCTGAAATGGCTAGTAGTGGTCGCCGCGGCTTTTATTCAAGTTTCCAATATGTAACGCTCGTTGCTGGGCAAATGGTTGCGTTAGGCGTTCAAATTGTTCTTCAGCAATTGCTAAGCGAACCCGATATGAAAGCTTGGGGCTGGCGCATTCCGTTCATTATTGGAGCGATGGGCGCAGTAGCTGTATTATGGCTTCGCCGCACGATGGATGAATCGGAGCAGTTCGCAAACATAAAATCACAAAAACGCGAAAGTGCAGGAACTGTTCGCGCTCTTATGAAACACCCGAAAGCAGTATTAACAGTAGTCGGCCTAACATTAGGAGGCACTGTCGCATTCTATACGTACACAACATATTTACAAAAGTTCATGGTAAACACAGTCGGTCTTCCGAAAGAAGTTGTAAGCTGGATTAACTTTGTCGCACTACTTATTTTCGTCGTACTTCAACCAATTGCAGGACTACTATCCGATAAAATTGGAAGACGCCCACTATTAATGGCATTCGGTATTCTCGGAACATTACTAACAGCACCAATCTTCTTCTTTATGGAAAAAACGACAGAACCAATCGTAGCATTCTTACTCATGATGGTCGGTCTCATCATCGTTACTGGTTACACTTCTATTAACGCAATTGTAAAAGCAGAACTCTTCCCGACCGAAATTCGCGCACTAGGCGTAGGTTTACCATATGCACTAACAGTTGCGATATTCGGCGGAACAGCTGAGTTCATCGCATTATGGCTAAAGAGTATCGGAATGGAATCACTATTCTACTTCTACGTAGCCGGATGTATCGCGATAAGCTTTATTACGTATTGGCGTATGGCTGAGTCATCGAAGACTTCGCAGATTGAGGCGGAGCTTGGTGGTGGGGATAATTTAGTTAATAATAAATCTAGTTAAAATTATGTATTCTATGTTCTTCGTTTACCTGAACTCGATGAATCTCTTTCTTGGCAGGGTAAAGATGTTGTTGGTGCTTTAGAGGTAAAATTAGGATTTACCATTGATGTAAAGGTAACTGTGAATGGAGCACCACAATACAAAGTACATAACAGCAAGGATAAAAGATACTATGTATCAGCAATTGAAGCCTATTTGTATGTAAAGTAAGAGGTATAAAAGGGCATCCACTTAAATGATACTTTTTAATTTAAATCAACAAAAGAGACCGCAAATGTTAGGTCTCTTTTGTTGATCATTCTCCATATGTAACTTTCTCTTCACTTACTCCAAGCTAGATAACATGGTTCATTGAAACATTCAATCTTAAAGAAGGCTTGTTCTTCAAAAAATTCATTTCTTGCCCTCAGAATCTAGCAAAGTAGCTATTCAATAAATTTTTTCTCTGAATCCAAAAATTTATAAAACCTATTTAACAAATCTTCCTTCGTAGTTGGGGTATCTTGGGGCATATAAGTAATAAAACATGTCATATCTTCAGGATAATCATGTCTATCATAAAACTCTGCAATTCTATTTAATAGTTCATCCTCATCAGTAATCTTTTCTTTTAACTTAGATAAGTAAACGAATCTGAGTTTACTTATCTCATTCTGTAATTCTTCACTACTTTCTTCTAGATTAGGAAAGTGGAAATCTTTAATTTCAAACAAAATTTTATCTAAATCACTAGAATCTATTCCCCAAGCTAGTTCATTAACAAAAGCTTCATCATCACCGGCTTCCATTAGTTCTACCGCATAATCAGAAATGACATTCGGTTCGAAATATTTTTTATTTACACCGGTATAAATAGTTTTCCAATCATACTTAAGACCTTTGTTCTTAATATCTATTAAATCCATATAATTCTCCTTTTACTTTTTTGGAACTTGATTTGGTTTCCCTGTAACAGTACCATTTTCAATAAATCTTCTATGACTTACATTTCCATTTGGTTCAACAATCCACTCAAAGACGCCTTTTTTACCACCATTGCTTCCTTCTATTTGGAAGAATCTTCTACTAATGCGATCTCCTCCCACTTGAACCATCTTAATTTTATTGTGTTGTTATTATATAAGAAAAGAAGACATCACTTAAGATGTCTTCTTTTCTTGTACACTTGGTGTTAAGAAGGTATTTATTGCTTAAAAACCATAAAAAAATATAACAATCATCGAGTAAACCTATTATAGCATCAATAAATAGAGTTTTTATATGCATTTTTACATATATATAGATTTATTTATGTTTTATCTATATAGTTAAATTGTCTGTTTCTTGTTTTAATTCGTTTGTTTATTTTGAGTGCTCCAGCAATGGAGCCTTTTTTTATGCAATAAAACATTTTCTTAGCATTACTTAGTTGATCTATATTAACTTTACCCTCTTAAATTATATCTATATTTTACCAAACAATTATATAGATAACCAGTTTTTTCTAATAATCTAGTGGATTGATAATTTTAATGGTAGTTATTAATACTTACAGGAAAATTCAGTATGCAATGGAAATTGAGAAATCAAGAATTATAAAAAACTTATAGTATCTTTTGTAAAAGTATATTTATAATTTGTATATTAATATGTTATAATTTAATTTCTAAAACTACCAAAAAAGGACTGCCAGTAATGGTGGTCTTTTTTAAATTGGTAAGATTGTACTAGGTTGAGCAAAAAAATGGAACCGAAAAAGTTATTTCTAATGAGGATAGCCTTCTTATGATGAAGTTTCATTCAGTGTATCTGCAAGCAAACATAAAAGAAGGAAAAAATTACGATTTTACTTTACGTGGATATAGAGTACCTATACTTTCATGGTTTCCAAATTTAGATGGTGCCGAACCACAAAATTAGCACTATTCTTTAATAAAAAATCCTACTCATTTTTTAATGAGTAGGATTTTTTATTAAAGAGCTATTTCGTATTAATTTGTGCCATCATTTAATATGCTATTTTTAAATGATTTCCAAATTTGATGACTAATTATCTAAATTTCTAAACTCTATACAGCACTATCAATTAAACAATTATTAAATATATCTTCTATCTAAAACATCGTATTATCATTAGCTGCTTCACTTGGAATCTCTTGAATTACATCCCAGTGTTCGACAATCTTTCCATCCTTGATACGAAATATATCCACTATAGCAACTCCCTTATCTTGAGAATTAGTACGAGAATGTACATGAAGAGCAACTGTATCCCCTTCAGCTACTACACGTTTAATCTCTGCAGAGGAATTAGGATTTTTAACAAAATCCTCCTTAAAGAAATCCATGAAGGCTTTTCGTCCATCAGCAACAAAAGGATTATGTTGCTTATAATCTTCGCTAACATATTTAGGGATAATATCGATATTATGTTTGTTAAAAACTTCATTATAGAAATCAACTACCATCTTTTTATTCTTTTCATTTTCTTTTACTTCTTTTGATACAGAAGCGACATTCTCGCTCTTAATTGAGTTCCCTTTATTATTACCGGTGGAAGCTTGATATACCAAAGTCGAAACTACTCCTAAAATAAATACAGAAATAATTGTTATGATTAAACTTTTCTCTAATTTCATATATACCTACCTCTTCTACTTAAATAAGTTTTCTTCTATAAAAAGCTTGAAGAAGGAGAAACCTTCCTCAAAATGTAATGTCAGGGGTAATGTTAGGAATTTCATTTATCCTAACTTCCCCCTATACAAGGCATATTAGAAACGATTAATTCTAACTTAATACCTCATTAACAGTTGCACTGTCCACAATTTGAATAAACTTCTTAACCTTATCGTTCTCATCAAGCTTATAAAGGTGACAAAAATCTGCTACAAATGACTTCCCTGTAGCTTTATATGTTCCACTATATTTTCCATACACGATAACAGTATCGTTATTAAAAGTATAAATTTCATCTTTAGCACTATAGTCATCCCATTCCGTGCCAAGACGTTCATGTACGTTTTTCACTACTTCATCTGGACCTATATAAGTACCTGCATATGGAAACCCAGCAGCTTCTGTCCAAGATACATTTTCACTTAAATACGCTTTGAACGCATCCAATTTCCCTTCGCCAGTTAACACATACGTTTCATGTAATAGTTTTTGATATTTATGCATATCATTAACCCCAAGGTATTTCTTTTGTTACAACTTTTGCACTTAATTCTAATACACCTTTATTTGCATAGCCTGGATATGCTGCTTCAAGTTTTGCCACAAAATCTTTTGAAGTTCCACTTTCCTCAGAAGCTTGAACCGCCGTTCTTAGATAATCCATTGTCGCAGTAAGTGCTTGATTATTTAGGGATTTTTCGATTGATCCATGGCTAGGCACAATTATGTCAGCATGTAACGCTTGTAATACTTTCAAGTTCTCAATCCATGCCTCCATAGCCGCTTTTGAGTTAGTATCCGCTAAGAATACATGTATTTCGTTAAATACATCAATACCACCAATTAATACTTTTAGTTCTTTATTAAATAGGCTAGTTCTGTAATGATCTAAGCCTACTAGTTCAAATGTTAACCCCTGAAAATCAATCGCTTTTTCTTTAAACACTTGAGGTAATACCACGTTACTTGGTGCATTTTCTCCAAGGGCGTCTTTCCAAACTTTTAATTTCCCTAAGACAGAATGAACGATATGTTCAACAGTAGACTCTGTTGCATACGCTATAGCTTCTGGGTAAACGGCTTTAATGCTCTCTAATCCAAAGTAGTAGTCTGGATCCCCATGAATAATAAAGATTTTATCTAGAGATAAGTTGTTTTTTTTCAGATACTCAACAATTTCTTTCGAATCAGATTGAGTAAATTTTGAGTTTATTAAAAATGCATGTCCTGCTTTCTCAACTAATGTTGCTGTGACCATAAAGCTTTTTTCGTCCGAAATAAACACCGTTAATTTCACATCTTTTTGATTTGTATCGATTGTTTTAAACATAGTATGTTATTCTCCTTTTGTTAAAGTTATTAACTAATTATCATATTTTTATCTTGTTCCGATAAAATCTCCCACTCCCATTTATCTGAAAGTGTAATAGTACTGGCGAATATTCCGGAGATCAACGTCAGGTGGTCTAAGATAACATGTTTGCTACTGTATCCTAAATTTTCTTAATATAAATTTTTAAAACGCGCTTCAATTTTATCCGGTGTCATTACGCCACCACCAATAGGAATAATTTGATTATCCTTTTGTAAAAGTAATGAAGGATAGCTATTAACACCAAGCTGTCGAACTTTATTGAAATCATTTTGGACATCTATTATTGTTTCTTGAGCGTTTAAACGTTCTAATACTTGTTCAGGGTCCAAACCATGCTCGATTGCAATCTTGCGATATGTTTCAGGATCACTCAGACTTTGGCCCTCATAATAAAACGCTTTTTGCATAGCCGAAGTGAATTCTAATAAACGGTCTGGCGCTAATGAGCGTAAAGCTGAAAAACCAATTGCAGCATCTTTCGAATTCATTTTAAAAGTCCCTTCCTCCACCAATTTTTGATAGGAAGGACCAAATTCAGCACCTGTAAGTTGATTAATTCTTTTATTTCCTTCTTCTATATATGAGAAGTTTTTCATTGGTAAATTATCTAAAAATAACCCTCCACATAAAACCGTTAATGGCACTTCAGTGTGGTTTTTGTAAAATCCTTTAATACTTTCTGAAAAACCATAGCACCATCCACAATATGCATCCCATACGTAAATAAGGTTATCTTGTTTCGTCTCCATTTAAATCTCCTACCTTTTTTTTATTATCCAGCTCAACTAAATTTTTGGTTTATATAAGTACATCTTTTTATACTTTGTTCTTTTTTAGCTACCTTACTATATTTCCCCAAAACTAATATTTCCAAAGAAAGATCCACCAAGGTTTTTAACAAAAGATAACATTGCACCTTATTGCCCCGTAACAGAAAATACTAAAGCTTGGAGTATGCATTGATTTGAATGTGTTAGTAACTTTCTACACCGGGTGGCAACGTATGGACCACCATCCTTAATTAAATATATAAATCATATTTTTAGCAGATATTAGTTGTAACTAAATTAATTACATATTTATGTAACCATTTTAGTTACAACTAATATAGAAGTCAATTCTTTTTTTTGAAAACATTAAATTTCTACATTATAACGAAATTCTGTGTTAACTTGTAAAAAAAAGAGGAGCCATCTCCTCTTCATAAATAAACACTATTTAATTTGTTCCTTATACTCATGGTTAACAACTACATACCACTTTCCTGTATCAAATTTTTCTTTATTAATCACGTAAACTTTACTTTCTCTCATTACCTCCCCTGGTTTTAATCCCTTAGTAATACTAGAGGTCTCGCCTTTTTCAACCGCATAACTACTAGCTGCCAACACATCACTTTGGTAAGCATTATCATTTTCATCCACTAAATCCACTGATGGTAAAACGGCTAATTTCATCGGTTCGTTTGTGATATTTTTCCCTTCTGCTTCTACAACAATAAAGACATGTCCATCTTCAGGTTTTTGGAATCCTATACTCTCTTTACCCACCTTATCTCTTTCTACAACTCTTTTTACAGTTACATCAAATTTAGGTGTATGAAAATCCTTGTTTACAGCATACTCTTTTTCTTTTATTTTTGATTTCTCTTTTGTTTGTTCTGTATTTTTCTGCTTTGTATTCTCTTTCGTTTTCGTCTCATCAGTCGTTTGCACTTTCTTTTCTTCTTGTTTAGAATTGGTTTCTTTAGATTCTGAAGAAGTTTTGTCGGATGTATTGCCACAACCAGATAAATTGAATACTAAAGCGCCACCTAAAATACATGTAGTAAATTTTTTCAACATCTCTTTTTATCCCCCAATAACACGATATGTAAATTCCTTACTTATCATAACAAAAAATATGATCTTAAATTGTTGCATCTTGTCGAATGATTAAGAATAATCAAGTTACTCCACATCCTCTTTTATTATAAAGGTAAATATAACGTCTATAAAACCTGCTATAATAGGTTTTTACACCCTTAGCATACAATTTTTTACTTTCGGTAATGTGCCCCCCATTTGAAGGATAATTGAAATATTAAGACCAACTGATAGAGGTGTTTGCGTGGAATTATTTGAGTATTATAAAAAAAGGGGGAAGTTGAAGTGTTTAATTGGAACTGGGCTTTTTCTTTATGGATTAATTGGTATGTATAATACTTGGGGTAATATTAATTGGGGACCAGTAATCTTAATTATTATAGCTTCTCTTGTATTTTTTAGTATTGGATTTTGGCAATTAAGAAAAGGAAATTTACTAGAAAAAAATATAGTTAAAAATGATTTAACATTTTGGGATATTGATACTTATGTTTTGTTAGAATTACCCAGCAATAATAAACATTTAGGTTTATATACTCCTGATGGAAGATATGTAGCAGGAACAAAGATGATTTCTTCAACATTACCTATTGTAAAAAACAAAAAAGTTTTTGGATTAGAAGCAAGTGATGGAGAAATTCTTGCATATTTTCATAGTGAAGTTGAAAATTATGATTGGGCTATTTATGATTCGAATTATAATTGTGTAGGTATGTTTAAAGAAAATATGATACAAGGATTTGGAATGGTACGTGGTTCTTTGATGAATGAAAAAGAGATAAAAATTTCTGAGATAGAAGTGGAATTTGATTTTTTCGAAACGTCTTTTCGTACAATGGATGATCGTATATTAATAAACTGCAAGAGGGGATATATGCCTTTAGAATGGAGTGAAAGATTTGGCTTAAATGTACCGATTATTAAATTAGGTAATAATATTTCTAATGCTGAGAAAATATTTGGTTTAGGTATTCTTCTTTATATTTTAGAAACAATTAAAGTAAGAAAAAGTAGGATTTTTAATGATTAGAATTAATTATTTATATTATGAAATTTATTGAATCTTTTATTAGAGATTACATCGCCGAAAGTGAAATATTGTATATTTTAGAATTACTTTACGTTTACTTTTTAAAATTGATGAGCATTTGTTATGCCAGAACCAACTGGAAATGGAAACGGCAAGCGAGTATACTCCGCTTGCCGTTTTTTCATAGCTTCGTATGTATTTGAATCCCTTTCGCTTTCTCTTCTTCACCCTTCACGCGTACAATTAAATCATATGACCTGGGTTTTGGCGCTTCAAAAGAAATCAAACCTTCTTTTTGAGAAGTGACTTCTTCTTCATAAATGACCTTATCATCTTTTGTGACTTGCAATAAAATCGTACCTTCTTCAACTGCTGCCTCATAAGGAATTTCCACATTTCCTTTTTCAGCTTTAAGCGTTTGTAAATCGTAATACCCCTGCAAAGAAAAAAGCACCAGGTCCCCCCGATGCTTCCCCCACTCTAAAACAAATGACAAGCCACCTGATGCCCCTTCGCAATCTCAACCATCTTCGGTACTTCTTGGGCACATTTTTCAGTAGCAAATTTGCAGCGCGTTCTGAATTTGCAGCCGGATGGTGTGTTTAGTGGGCTCGGTACTTCTCCCTCTAGGATAATCCGTTCTTTGCCAATGTTTGTTGGATCTGGTTCTGGCATAGATGAGAGTAGTGCTTGTGTGTATGGATGTGCCGGTTTTGTGTATAGGTCTTCACTGTCGGCAATTTCTACTATGTTTCCTAAGTACATGACTCCGATGCGGTCTGATATGTGCCTTACCATCGATAGGTCATGTGCGATGAATAAGTATGTGACTCCTGTTTCTTCTTGGATGTCTTGCAGCATGTTTACGACTTGTGCTTGGACTGAGACATCGAGTGCTGAGATTGGTTCGTCACATAGGATAAAGTCTGGTTTTACAGATAGTGCGCGCGCGATGCTAATGCGCTGGCGCTGGCCCCCGCTAAATTCGTGCGGGTAGCGATATAAATGTTCTTCTTTTAAGCCTACCTTTTTGAGCAGGTCTAATATGATTTCTTTTTGTTCTTCTTTTTCGTAAGAACCGTGAATGTTCATCGGTTCGCTAATAATTTGGAATACATTCATTGCCGGGTTTAATGATGCGTATGGATCTTGGAAAATGATTTGCATTCGTTTTCGATATTCTTTTAGTTCACTTTCCTTTAAACTTGCGATGTCTTTTCCGTCGAATAAAACGTTACCTGAAGTGACATCGTGTAAACGAATGATGCTTCTTCCTGTCGTTGACTTTCCGCAGCCAGATTCTCCTACTAATCCGAATGTTTCACCCTTTTTAATTGTGAAACTTAAGTCATCGACTGCTTTTAATTGCTCCGTTTTTCTGCCGAATAGTCCCTTTTTAATAGGAAAGTATTTTTTTAAGTTCCGAATTTCAATTAAGTTTTCTTCATGCATGTGATTCACCTACTGTCTTATCGTTTAACCAGCACATGGAACGTCTTTCGTTTCCAATTTCAAAATATGGCGGACGTTCTTTTTCACAAATGTCCATCGCATGCGGGCAACGCTCTGCGAATGGGCAACCTTGTGGCGGGTTTAATAAGTTTGGCGTTACACCTTGAATTGGCGCGAGTCTCTCTTTTACGCCGTTCGATATTTTCGGCAGAGAGTTTAATAACCCTTTCGTATATGGATGATTCGGCGATTGGAAAATATCAAGTACAGGTCCTTCTTCCATAATAAGTCCGCCATACATAACGATAACGCGTGTACAGTTTTGTGCGACTATTCCTAAGTCATGCGTAATAAGAAGTAACGCCATGTTCGTTTCGTTTTTTAAGTTTTTCATTAAATCTAGTATTTGTGCTTGTATCGTTACATCAAGTGCTGTCGTCGGTTCGTCCGCAATGAGAAGGTCAGGGTTACAAGACATCGCCATTGCGATCATAACTCGCTGCTTCATACCTCCGCTTAGTTCATGCGGATATTGTTTCACCCTTTCTTCTGGTGAAGAAAGACCGACTTGTTTTAACAAGTTGACCGCGATTTGCTCTGCTTCTTTCTTTTTCACTTTTTGATGACGTATAATTACTTCCATCATTTGTTTCCCAATTTTCACGACCGGATTTAGCGCTGACATTGGGTCTTGAGAGATAAGTGAAATTTGATTTCCTCTAATAGAACGTAATTCTTTCTCAGATTTAGAAAGGATATTTTCATTATGAAAAAGAATTTCCCCTTCTTTCACTTTCCCTGGTGATGTAACGAGAGACATAACAGACTTCGCCATCACACTCTTTCCGCTTCCAGACTCCCCAACGATACCAACTACTTCTCCTTTATTTAAACGAAATGTAACGCCGCGAACTGCTTCTACTTCTCCGCTTTCTATGAAAAAAGAAGTCTTTAAATTCTTCACTTCTAATAGTTTTTCAGACACGCTTCTCACTCCTTTCACGTAACACTTTAGTTTTCATTTCCAGCTCCTTTTGGCGCGAAAGCTTTCTTCAATGCTTCACCAATTACGTTAAAACTAAGTACCGTTAAAAGGATAAGGAATCCTGGGAAGAGTGTTAAATACCAAGCTTCGCCAATATATCCTTGCGCATTGTTTAGCATGCTACCCCAAGAAGAATCTGGCTCTCTAATACCTAAACCTAAAAAGCTAAGTGATGATTCCATTAAAATCGATGTCGCAATTGTTAATGTCGCAGCGATAATAATGGTTGATAAAATGTTAGGAATGATATGTCTTACAATAATTGTGAGTGATTTCTGTCCTGATACTTTTGCGTATAAAACGTACTCACGCTCTTTTACAGATAACGTTTCTGCCCTTACAATACGGGCGGTGTCCATCCATGTTAGTAATCCGATAATAAGAACTAACGTCGTAATTCCTGGTTTTAAATACGCATTTAATAGTAGCATTAAAAAGAATGATGGAATTGACATAAGTACTTCAACAATTCGCATTAAGAAGTTGTCTAACTTTCCACCAAAATATCCGCTAATTGTTCCGACTGCGGTTCCGATTGTAATGGAAACAACCATCGCAAGGAAACCGACCGCAAGTGAAACTCTTCCGCCATATAATGCCCTCGTTAAGTAATCCCTTCCGTAATCATCCGTTCCGAAAGGATGACTCATACTCGGTTCTTGTAAACGATCTGGAATCGACATTTTACTAGGATCGTACGGTGATACGAATGCGAATATCGATGCAATTGTTAAAACCGCAAGTATAATAACTCCTATTAGTACAAACTTATTTTTCGTAAAACTACTTTTTAACGTTTGAAATCTCCTATTATTCATTCCAAATCACCCCCTCATTCGAATGCGCGGATCTACTACGCCATATAAAATATCAGCAATTAAATTACCGAGAATTAACATGAACGATGATAACAATGTGATTGCCATAATAATTGGATAATCAAATCTAAAAATAGCATTCACCCCGAGCGAACCAAGTCCCGGCCATGAGAAAACTGTTTCCGTAATGAACGCTCCGCCTACTAAACTTGGAATGGATAATCCGAAAATTGTAATGATCGGTATTAATACGTTTCGAAGTACGTGATTAAATAAAACGGTTTTCTTCGAAGCACCGTACGCATATTGAATTTGTACGTAATCTTCCTCTAATTGCTGGATTGTACTTGAGCGAATATATCTCATATAAACAGAGACGTTTTGGAACGCTAGCACCATGCAAGGTAAAATACCATGCTGGACAATATCCCAGACGGAATCTTGACCGACTGTACGCATACCCATACTCGGAAGAAGGTTCAACTTTAAAGAGAATAAGTAGATTAATAGTAAAGCGAACCAAAAGACTGGCATGGAAATTCCCACATAAGAGATAAAGTTTACAATGCGATCAAAAATAGAATTCTTTTTCACACCTGTAAGTAGTCCTAGTGGTATTGCGATTACAAATGAGACGAGTAAAGACGATCCCATTAAGCCGATTGTCGCAGGTAACCGTTCCACAATAAGGTCTAAAACAGGACGATGGTTTTGAAGTGAATAACCAAAGTTCCCTGTTAAAATATTTTTTAGCCATAAAATATACTGCATATAAATGGGTTGATCGAGTCCTAAACTTGTGCGAATACGCTCGACATCAATTGGACTCATATTCGGCGTAACAAAGTTTCGTACGGGATCTCCCGGTGCTAGTTTTATTAATAAAAAAGAAATAATAGAAATAACAAATAAAAGCGGAATTGCATTTAACAGCCTCTTCGCAATTACTTTATACACAAACTTCCCCCCTCAAGGTAAAGTGAAACTTTCATTAGCCTACATCAATTAGGCTTTAACTTGATAAAGAAGCTGATTTCCACCAGCTTCTTTACAGTTTCTTATTTCACTTCATAAATCTTAGATAAATCTTCAAACATTGTGACAGGAATTGCTTTTGCTTCTTTCAATCCATCAAACTTTTTATCTACTGCAATAACTGCTTTCGGATACGCAATTGGTAGATAAGGTACGTCTTCTCTAGCTGTTTCTTGAATTTTATGGTATAGCTCTGCACGTTTTGTTTTATCCGTTTCAACTGCAGCTTCTTCCCATAACTTATCGAAATCAGCGTTTTTATATCGTGCATAATTGTATTCAGCATTACTTAAGAATAAGCTCTTATATGAATCTGGCTCAGGTCCCATTATGTAACCACCAAATGTAATGTCATATTCTTTATTCTCTTTATCTAAGCCTTTTTCACTTGCCGCACTAGCATCTAATGCATTTAGTTCAACTTCTAAGCCAACTTCTTTTAATTTTTGTTGTGTATAAAGCGCTAAGCTTTCCATGATTTTATTATTCGTTACATACATCACACGTACTTTTTCTTTATCTTTCACGCCAGCTTTTGCTAATAAATCTTTCGCTTCTTTTTTATCATACTTATAGTCTTTAATATCTTTCGCATAATACATAGCGTCTGGCGTTAAGATTGAATTTGCTGGTTCTGCAAATTCACCCGAAACGAATGCTGAGTTAATCATTTCTTTTTTATCTAACGCATGCGCAATTGCTTGGCGCACTTCTTTTTTCTTCATCAAATCTGTATTCATGTTATAAGATAAGTAGAATAATCTACCTTCAGGGAATGTCACCATTGAGAAGTTCCCAGTACTATCTAGTTTTTTAAAGTCTTGCGGCTCAATCATTTTCATGTTGATTTGACCATTTTGCAGTGAAACATTTGCTGTATTACGGTCTTTTACAACGCGGTATACGATAGAGTCTAATTTAGCTTTCCCACCTACATAATCATCAAATCGATCTAATGCAACATACTCATCTGATTTATACTCTTTAAACTTAAACGGCCCTGATCCTACAGGCTGTAAGTTTTTCTTACTCTTCGCTAAATCTGCTTCCCCTTCAAATACATGTTTCGGAATTGGGAAGAAATCATTCATTACACCTTCGAAAGATGCGCTTACTTGTGGTAAAACGAATTGAGTTGTTAACTCATCTACCTTTTTCACCTCAAGCGGCTTTCCTTTAAAAATAAAGTTTTCACGACTTGAGCTATTTTGCTTCTCATCCAAAATAGATTGGAATGTAAATGCTATATCGTCTGATGTAATTTTCTTACCATCATGCCATTTCAAATTATCTTTTAATTTCAATGTCCACGTTAATTGATCTTCTGAAGGCGTAAAGCTCTCAGCAAGAACAAACTTTTTCTTACCGTCTTCCATATGATATAGCGGCGCATATAAAGCCTGCTGCACAGTTAATGACACACGATCATTCGCATAAAGCGGATTCATCGTATCTGGATTATCGCTAACACCAATCGTTAACGTTCCTCCATCTTTCGGAGTCCCTGATTTACTAGTGCCCGCTTGCTTCGAAGAATCTTTTTCCCCAGAACAAGCCGCTAATGCAATAAGTAGTATTAGAACAAATGGTAATGCAAATAACTTCTGTTTCATCTTTCGGCCCCCTCAAACTAGTTATACCCATAAGAAAACTCGGAATTAATCCCGAGTTTTCTTATAAGTTTTAAATTACCACTACCTGTATGTAAAGTCAAACTTTTTTGTAAATGTGGAAAGTTTGAAATCTACTAATACATTCTTGCCATAAAATATATTTATAAGGAGGATTAAAAAAGAAGACCACGAATAGGTTACCTCGTAAAATGAGTTAAAAAACTAGTAGCTTACAAAAAAACTCTAAAATGATTGTTATATATGACCGAAAATGTAGAATGGGATTAAAGACAAAAAACACATTTAGGAGGTTATCATGACGTTTAATGAACTGAAAATAAACAAACCAACAACCCAATGGATTGAGAATGATGAAGATGGAGAGTTTTTCACTGAAGAAAATATAAGTGCAACAAATAAAGTTCTTGATACTTACATAAATAATTTAGAGCAATTGGGAGAAAATCCAACTGAAATCGAAATAATGCATGTTGTTAAAGAGATTGTTCTTAACATAAATGAATTAAATGACGAACATGACTATTTTATTGAAACAATGGAAAGAGAAGATCTCTATGAATTTATCGATACAGCAGCACGAATAGCTGGCTTAGAATCCGAGGAAGATATAACAGAAGAATGGCGAGAATGGTAAAAAGTTGCCCCTCTAATAATTAGAGGGGCAACTTTTTTCATATACCAATTGAATGAATGATTTGATGTCCGCACAGAATTCATACATTGCAACATAATATTAAAAGGATTCAATTATAAATACTAGCACACCCACATCAACAAAAAAGACCACCAAAAGGCAGTCTCAAAACTCAATCTTATTCCCTACTCCTTGCTCCACCGCTTTCTCATACAAATACTTCGCAACGATAATATCCACTACCGCCAAACCAACTGATTTGAAAATAGTAATCTCTTCATTATTTTCGCGTCCAGCTTTTTCTTTGCTTATAATTTGACCAAGTTCAGCGTGAATGGCGTTTGCTTTGAATAGACCTTCTTTTATCGGAACTTGAAGGTCTCCTGTTTCGTCTAGTGCTGCTTCTTTTGATTCAACTACTACTTTGTTTGCTTTAGCTATGGCATGTGAGGGTAGTTCTTGCATGCTCGGTCTGAATGAGCCGACGGCGTTTACGTGGACGCCTTTTTGTAGTGTTTCTGAGAAGACTGGTGTGGATGCATTCGTAGTTGTGACGATGATGTCTGCTTCGCTTATTGCTTCATTCGCATTGGTGTGAACATATGCAGGTTTGTTGAATCTCTCTTGTATATACTCCGCAAATGCATACGCCTTTTCTTCTGTTCGATTGTATAAAATGACTTTTTCGATAGCTCTTACCGCAAATACAGCTTCAGCAATTCCTTTCGCTTGTTCACCCGTGCCAATAATGCATAAAGTTTTTGCGTTATGACGAGCTAAATATTTTGTCGCTACTCCTGATAGGGCGCCTGTTCGGATCATCGTTAAGTACGATCCTTCTAAAAGTGCGAGCGGTTCTCCCGTTTGAAAGTCTGATAGCATCACAATCCCGTTGATCGTTTTCTTTCCTATCTGTTTATTTTGCGGGACTACCGTTACTATTTTTACTCCAAGCGCCTCAAGCCCTTCCGCTACTGAAGGCATAATTAATGCCGTATTTTGCTCGTTCGCAAATGGTAATGAGCCCCTTATTGGTGTAATCGTTCTTTCTGCGGAAAATTCTTTTAAAGCAAGCGCCGCGTATTCAATAACTTCATTCATATTTACTAAGTTTCTTTGTTCGTTCGCGCTTATGACTAGCATATCTTTCCACCCCCTCCTCTTATCCTAACAAAAATCCTCGATTCAAATCATCTCTCGGGTCTACAACGAACTGATGAAATCCTGTAATAAAGGCATTCCCCGTTACTTTCGGAACGACAGCTTCATATGTATCTACTGCGGTTACCGACAATACTTCCCCCTCGAATTTCCCGTCAGTAATGCATTCATGGACGAAAATTTCTCCCTTTTGTAAAGCATCTTTTCCAAAAAGAGTTGCGATTCTTGCGGAAGTTCCTGTACCGCAAGGAGAACGATCTACTTGCCCATCAGCAAAGATTGTTACATTTCGTAAAGTTGCGTCTTCTCCTTTCGGTTCATCTGAGAAAATAACGCCGTATATCCCTTTTAATCCTTCTTCAAGTGGATGCTTCACTTCCATTTTGCTCTCGATGTAGTGCTTAATTTTACCGCCCCACGCTTGAATAGCAGATAAATCCTTGAAATCAACTTTCAAACCAAATTCTTTACAGTCTACTACCGCATAAAAAGCTCCGCCAAACGCGATATCTACTTGAAATTCATAGTCATCTATTTTAATAGGAACGTCTTTTTTGTATACAAATGAAGGAACATTTTCAAATGATACAGATTCTACTTCACTCCCGTTATATGTTGCATACGCAATGACTTCCCCAGCTGGGCTATCAATAATGAACTTTTGTTTTTCCCCCTTTACTTCAAACATGCCTGTTTCAATTCCAACTGTAATAACAGCGATAATACCGTGACCACACATCGTACTCCAGCCTTCATTGTGCATAAATAATACGCCAAAATCAGCGTGAGCACTTGCTGGCGGTGTAATGATACAACCGTACATTCCGTGATGCCCTCTCGGTTCATACATCAGAACTTCACGAAGATGGTCCAAATGTTTTATGCAGTACGCGCGTCTTTCCAGCTGCGTTTCCCCTTTTATTTCTGGCACTCTGCCCGTAATAATTCGAAGTGGTTCCCCAGCTACGTGTGCATCAATCGTTGTATATATTTTACTAACCTTCATTTCGATCTCTCCCCTATATGTTGATACTATTTCCAACGCAAGTATCATGCCAAAGCGTATAGCATTACTTTTTTCAAATCCCCTCAGTAATGTGTATTCTTTTTTCAACAAATTCATATACAACTGTCTACTTTTTTATACACGGCTTGGACGTTACGTTATAAAACACCTCGATAACTTTGCAATTTCACTGGTATACACATGCAAAATTCCTTTTATCATTATTATTTTCAATGTAAAGTTACTTCGCTCCCAAACATATACTGTTCAAAAGCAAAAAGGAAGTGATCCCATGTATTACGGAACAAAGGGCTGGTACGTAGCTGAACTAAAAAAATTAGGCGTACGCTATCATGAAGGACGAAAACTAGAAAGTTACCGCGGGCACATCTTGCGCAATTTACTACTTGCACAACAAGAGAAATTAAAAGAACAGTAACATTCTAATGTAACGATATCGGCGATTCGACATGCAATATCGACTTACCGACAAATTTCGCTAATTCATCTACCTAAACCACCAACCAATTACACATCAATACAAACAAAAAAGGTCACCCAAACGGGTGACCTTTCTTTCTTATTCACAAACAAGAATCTGTCTAGTAAATGATCCTTTTCTTGTAATACAGCGATCTGTAATTTCGAATCCTGCTTCATGGATCATGTCGTCCATTGTTTCCATCGTGACAACGACTACTTTTTTCGCGATGCGGCGTGCACTTGAGAGAATTGATAGTTGATCTTCTGGTGTGGCATGCGTAAATAAGTCGTACGGCATATCGATAATAGCAACGTCGTAGTTCTCAGTAATTTCCTCGATCGACCCTTTTGTTACTGTTCCTTCAAATCCGAAATGTGCGATGTTTTTTCTCGTTCCAAGAACTACAAGTGGATTTATATCTCTACCAACGATGTTAATCCCCATAGAAAGTGCTTCTACTACTACTGTTCCAATACCGCAGCACGGGTCAATTGCTCGTACTCCCTCTGGATTTGGTACAGCGATATTTGCAACTGATCTCGCAACACGTGTGCTAAGAGATGTCGAATAACTATGCGGTTTTTTTATGTGATGATACCAAACTGGTTCGCTTTCTACATAGTGCCCGAAGTACCAGCGTCCTCCAAGAGGAACAATCCCGAATACACGCTCTGGATTACGAACATCCGCTTCTCCTTCAATATGCATGCCGAGGTCTCTTTCAATAAGACGTCTTTCTCCATATTCAATTTTATTCTCTCCAACGAGGTCATTAATTTTAACGAAGATGACTTTGAACGTCGCTCCCGCCAAATCAATTTGTTCCACTTGTTTTAAAATGCTTTCTAAGTCGTCCCCTTCATACATAACTTCAATTCGCTCTTTAATAAACGCACTTCTACTCGGGTCAATTTTGACATCACTTTTTAAAATATTAACGTGGGACTCCATTCCAAAGAACGAGCGCATTTCCAAGTAACATAAAGCACGCTCCTCCTCACGAAATGCATACGTATATATACAGGCAGGTGTTTTACTATGATTATTCAATCTATTATCATCCTCTATCGTTTAAAATTGTTATGATTACAATTACTCAAATACTTTTCTTTTGTATATAAAATTAAATGATATCATATGCCGGAAATAAAGAGAAACGTTAATAAATAAAAGAGACTGCCAATGGCAATCTCTTATTATTTATTAACGGAAAGAAGACACGTTGTTACCCATTTCTTCATAGTAATCTAAAATACCTTGATAAATAGCTTCCGCTGCACTTTGTCTCTGCGCTGGTGTAGCTATTTTATCTGCATCACTTTTATTATCTACAAATGCTAATTCTGCTAATACAGCTGGCATTGTATTTTCTCTAATTACGTATAAATCGCCTTTTTTCACACCACGATCTTTTGTTCCCAGTGCATCTACAAGACGCTCTTGAATTTTTTCTGCTAGTAAACGACTTTCTGATACGTTAGGATTTGTTCCTCTTGCTGTCGCTGATTCATAGTAGAACGTTTCTGTACCTTGTCCATTTTTCTCTTCCGTGCCATTACCATGAATACTTACAAAAATATCCCCATTATTTTTTTGAGCAAATTCTACACGTTTCTTTAAAGAATCAGAAGCACTTGTTCCTGGACGTGTATCATCTGTACGAGTGAATAACACAGTAAATGGTGTCTTTTTCTCAAATATTTTCTGTAATCGTAGTGATACATCTAATACAGTTTCACTTTCTTTCTCATAATAACCTGGATTACCTGAATCCGCTCCACCATGACCTGGATCAATGATAATCGCTTTTCCTTCTAAGAAGTTACCTTGCTTCACTGGATTTAATTGATTTTTATTAACCCATTGGAAACCAGCGCCCATGCGGATACGAATCCAGCTGCCGTTCTCTTCAATAACAGTTACTTGTTGTGCGTTATGTGTTCCCATTACTTTTGAAGAAGAAGAAGCTTCTGCATAAGTAGTGAATCCTTCATTAATAACTTCTGTTTTCTCTACTAAAGGTGTCCATTTATCACCTTTACTTGTTGCAATTTTGATCCATCCATCTCGTTCTTCTTTAATTTCAACCATTTGTGGATTATGCTGATTTGCACTAATCCCAGAACTTAATGATGGTGCGTGATATGTAATGAATTTTCTATCTATGTACACTTTCTTTGTTTCTACTGGACGATCACTATTCTTGCTAAATTTATCTGTTTGCGCAGTAAGTTGAGCTGCTTGTTCACGCGTAATAGAATCATTCGGTTTCCAGCCATCCTCTGTACCTAACGAAAGTTTTAATTCTACTAAAATATTAACTTCTTCTTTACCCCAATGATTCTCTAAATCAGCAAATTTTGTAGGAACTGGTCCTGTTACTTTGCTTTTCAGATTATATGCTCTTACAAGCATAGCCGCCATTTCAGCACGAGTTACTTTTCCTTCAGGATCAAATACTCCTGGTTCTCGCCCTTTAATAATATTCTCTTTTTCCATGGCTGCAATAAATGAAGCTGCCCAACTATTTTTTGCATCATTATAAGACGGCTTTGCATTTGGATCTATTTTAGCACCAATTGCTGTTGCGATAATCTTTGCTGCCTGAGCACGTGTTAAATTTCCGTATGGCATAAAGTTACCATCTGGCATACCGTTAATTACATTTCTCTCTACTAAATAATAAATTGCGTCTTTTGACCACGCACTATCTGAAACATCAGGAAATTTCTTCGTTTCTGCTAAACTACTAATTGGATGTGCTAGTAAATTTGCTGCTAATAAACCTGCGGCTATTGCTTTGTACTTCATGAAAAATAAATCTCCTCTCAAAACTTCATATTCATTCATTTTTTTAATCAAGCTAACTAAAAAATATTAACTATTAATTAATTCCTTTCATAGTGTATAACATTATATATCTATAGTAAATACGTTTCCGGCCGTATAACAAAAATCGCATATATATAACTTATAATGAATGTATATAAAAAACTTTAATCAGCCCTCACCAATCTAACTTTTTTGCTTTCGCTGAATTTTGAGGTAGGAGTCTTACTGCCCGGCAAATAGCGGGATAAAAAAGCGATTAGGACATGTCTCCCAATCGCTTTGCCAAATAAAAAGCTGATTAAAAATAATATCTTTAATCAGCTCTCTATTATCTATGAAATTATTCTTCAATTAAATTAGACATTACATATGCATACACTAATGCTTCTGTATGCGCAATAGAACTTTCATGCGTACGTTCAAATGCGTGGGAAGAATCAATACCCGCTCCAATTAACGCATGTTTCACATCAAATCCCGCGCGAATCGCAGCTGATGCATCAGATCCGTAGTACGGATAAATATCTACTTTATATTCAATATGATTCGTTTTCGCAAGCTCTACTAAATGTTTGCGCAGTGCATAATGATACGGGCCGCTAGAGTCTTTTGCACAAATAGATACTGTATATTCATCAGATGCTTGTCCATCACCTAACGCTCCCATATCAACTGCTAAGTATTCAACAGTTTCTTCTGGAATGTTAGAGTTACCACCGTATCCAATCTCTTCATTATTAGAAATTAAGAAATGCGTCGTATATGGTAATGTTATGTTTTCATCTTGTAATCTTTTAATTAATTTTAATAAAATTGCAACACTTACTTTGTCATCTAAATGACGTGATTTTATGTATCCACTCTCTGTAATTTGAACGCGCGGATCAAATGAAACGAAGTCTCCTACTTCAATTCCTAATTCGCGTACTTCATCAGCTGAAAATACGCGCTCATCAATACGAACTTCAATATTTTTCTCATCGCGTTTTGCTTCACCTGCATCTTTATATACATGTACAGATGTTTGATGCATTAAAATTGTTCCTGTATACGTCTTGCCACTTGATGTTTCAATTTCGCAATATTCCCCTTCTACGGAGTTCCAGCGAAATCCACCAATCATAGAAAGACTCAGGCGACCGTCAGGCTTAATTTCTTTTACCATCGCACCTAACGTATCAACGTGTGCCGTTAATAAGCGGTGCTGTGCATCATTTTTCCCTTTTACCGTTAAAATAAGAGCTCCCTTATTATTACGTTTCGTTTCTACGTTCCACTCACTGACATAGTTTTCAATGAAATTAATAATTTTTGCTGTATTTCCAGATGGACTTGGAATAGAGACAAGCTCCTTAATCAGTTCCATCGTTTCTTTCGCATGATGTGCCATTGTCGTTTCCTCCTCTTTTTCTCTACTATTCAGTATACAAAATTCACCAGAAAACCTCTACTTATATAGCTTAATTTTCTAAATTGTAGTAAAATTCTTTTTAGTATATAAAAGGAGTTATAAAATATGAATATATCAAAAAAATATATACACATTGCACTCATTTGGTTTTTAGCATCATTATTTTGTTTACAAATCTCTTATGCCATTCACACTACTACTTCTATTACAATCGGCTGGATATTAACAGCTATCTTCTTCATTATTAGCTTCATTGCAACAAAAAAGCATAGCGTTACTCATTAACGCTATGCTTTTCCTATAAAACTATTCTTCTGAAACGTCTAATAAATAAATACCTCTTTCAAATCCACCGCGCTCTACTTCTTTTTTCTTACGAAGGCGTTCTACATCTTCAATCGATGCACCTTCTGCACGTGCTAATGAAATGATAACTTCTAGCGCATCCGCAAGAGAATCTAGCGCATGTTCGCGTTCTTTCATAGAAGCAAATTCACGAATTTCTTCCGTTCCAATTTTCGCTAAAGCCTGTATGTATGCTTGCCCTGTTAATTTTTGTGCTGTATACGTTTTTCCAGACATTAAAATCTTCTCTGGAACACGATCTCTTACTAACTTGTTATATGCTGACATCATTCATCCTCCTATATTTAATAACATCCGAGCTCTGCTTTATAGAAAAACCATTTTTTCTTCACGCACGCACTTAACATATCAATTCCTGATCCATGTGCTCTTACATGTGGAAAGAAATAGTGCTCTAAGTCTTCGTCCTTACCATATAGAGTTTGATACTCATCTGGAATCGCTTCTTTTTTCACATCTTTTTCTTTCGTCACCCCGTCAGAAAATGCAACACTTGGATGTCCCTCAAAAAACAACGCAGTCCGAACTGCCAAAGATGGTGTACTATGCAAAGCAGAATATGTAAGCAAAATAATAGTAATAACACCGATCATTTTCTTCATGTATTACTCCTTAAAAAAAGTGCTAACACAATTATACTAAAATGTGTTAGCACTTTCTCCCCTTTATCCCGAATTAACGAGCTAATAATCAGTGAGGAATGGACAAAATCCTCACTTCACTTTATTCCCCTTTAAATGCTGGTAAACGTTTCTCTAAAAACGCAGCAATTCCTTCTTTATGATCCGCTGTTTGTCTCATTGCATATTGACCACGCTTTTCTAATTGCAATGTTTGCTCTAAATTAGAGCGATTTACTTCACATAAAATTTGCTTCGTTTGAATCATTGCTTTAATCGGTTTTTGTGACCATTCATTAATTTTTTGTTTCACAGCCGTTTGGAAATCTTCGCCGATTACTTCATCAATTAAGCCGATATCAAGCGCCTCTGTCGCTGATAACTTCTTACCTTCCCAAATAATTTGCTTCGTCATATTTTCACCGACACGCTTTTGAAGGAAGAAATGACCGCCTCCATCTGGAATTAAAGCAATTCCAATAAAGTTCATTGCAATAACAGATGATATATCCGCCATTACATAATCAGCTGTTAACGCAATACTTAACCCAAGACCTGCAGTCGGTCCATGAATTGCACTAATAACAAGCTTTGGCATCGTATATAATGTCACGACAACTTCAGAAATGGTATTCATAATGCCATCAAACTTACTTTCATCATTACTTGAAAGCATCGATTTAATATCCCCACCCGCAGAAAAACCACGGCCGTTCCCGCATAACACAACGATATGCGCAGAACTTTCCGCTACTTCTTTCAACTTTTGTAATAACTCTTTTAAGGTCGGCTCATCCAACGCATTTAACACCTCTGGGCGATTGACCATAACCGTTGCAACGTGGCCTTCATATTTCACAACGACAGATTCTGTTTTACTTGTTATTTCCATTATATATACCCCTCTTTCTCCATAAAGATTATACTTATATAATTATAGAAAACCACTGAAAAATCCTTCTTTTTTCTCAATTTTCTGTCTAATAATCTCACAATTTGTACATTTACCGTATAAAACATACAATTCCGTTGAAAAATATAGAAATTAAAGTCGGTTTATCCATGCTTTTCATCTATTTACCATTACAATGAAATGGTGTATTCTTAAGTTTGATAAAAAAACAAATATTGAAATTCATTCGCCTTACTATGTAAAAAAGGCTTTATACCCATCTTTTGGGTGTTGTAATAAAGGAATGAAGAACTGGAGGAACATATGGTTAATAAGTTGAAACAAACGGATAACTACTTCCCACATTTCCTATTGCTATTCATTGTGTTTCAACCAATTTTAGATTTATTAACATCTTTTTCAATCTATATACTACACATGAGCGCAACAGTTGGAGTTGTAGTCCGTTTCGCCTTTATGCTTCTTGCATTAGGGTACCTACTTCTTCATCACAAACAACAAGATGCGAAAAAGTACATCCTCTATTTGTGCTTACTCGGGATCGCACTCGCAATCGGTCTTGTAAATAATATGATGGTTAAATCTCCAGTTTCATTTGGAGAAGAAGTTAAATTCATCTTAAAGAGCGTATATCCAATTGTGCTACTGTTTGGATATATTATCGCCTTTAAAGAGCTAAAAAATAAAGAGTATGTATTCCATAAAATCATTACATATTTCTTATATGCAACTTTAATTTTAAGCATTACAATGATTGTCGCAATGCAAACTGGAACGGATTTCCCAAGCTATCCTCACTCAAAAATCGGCTCAAGAGGTTGGTTCTTCGCTGGAAATGATTTAAGTTCTCTTTTCGCCATTATGTTCCCAATCATTGTCTTATATTCGATTCATAAAACAACTTCTTTCTCGAAAATATATTACTGGATTCCAACAATACTTGCGATGTATGCAAGTATTATGGTCGGAACGAAAGTCGGATATGGCGCAATTGTTATTACATTAGGCGTAGCACTTTTCTTCTCATTCATTGAATATATGATAAATCGTAAAAAAGATGGAAAAGGATTCACACATATTGTAAATACCGTTGTTGTCGCAGTTATACTAGGAGGTTTAATTGCTCTTACACCGCATACTCCTATCGCAAAAAATATGGGCATTCACATGCAAATATACGAATACAAAAAATCAGTACAAGAAGAGAAAGATCGAAAAGAAGGAAAAGTAATTAAAGCAGATCCAGAAGATGCAAAAAAACATGCAAAAGGTGAACTTACAGATTCTGAAGTAAAAAGTTTAATTTACAGTGATCGCGACAAATTCTTAAAAACATACAAACAATACTATAAAGACGCACCGCTTTCACAAAAACTATTCGGAATGGGTTACGCTGGTAACTACACAGATAAAATTAAATTAATTGAAATGGACTTCCATGACCTATTTTTCGCCTTTGGAATTGTCGGTTTCCTTATTTACTTAATACCTCTTCTATACTTTGGTATTAAATTATTCATCCGCATGATCACAAACTTTAAGAAAATCATGAGCGTAAAGTATATGCTATTAGCGAGCACACTCGTTCTATCACTTGGCATTGGCTTTATGTCTGGCCACGTATTAACAGCACCAGCCGTTAGTATTTTCTTCGTTGTTATACTCGCTTATATCATTGTTGATTTTGAAATTGAATAAAAAGAAGGTGCTACGAAATATTAGTAGCACCTTCTTTTTTATTTAATTAATGTTTTACGTATTCTAAACTTTCTTTTGCAATATACGCTTCTGTTACAGTAGGATTATCTGAAATAACTTTAACCCACGCTTTTCCATTTATTATCTCTTCACCAGTAACTGTGACAACTACATTTGTATTTAAACGATACAGTCGCTCATTTGATATACTAGGATTCTTTTTCACTTCCACGTTATTCATCACACGTGCAAGTTTGTACTTGTTGTATTCTTTTTTACCTAAATAAGAATCAAAACGGTTCATATGCCCCGCTACTTTTTTACCCCAGTTCGCATCAGATGCATATTTCGCATTTAAACCAGCAGCTTTATCACCTGTATATGTTGCTGTATAACGCCAATGTCCTGGATTTAAATATCCTTCATTCATGTATAATTTTGCTGCATGTTCAATACAATCTTCTTTTGAATTGAATGCTTCTCCGTTACCATATGGACTATCGTCTGTTGCTTTTAAACCAAATAAATTATTTTTGTCTTTTGCAAGAGCGCTTGTTCCATAATAACTTTCATGGATTGCTAATGAATATAAGAATAGTGCATTTACATTATACTTGCTTTCTACTTCTTTAAATTTCTTTCCTAAACCAATTAATGGAGAGTCTGGTTTAATCGATTTCACATAACTATCTAGTTGTTCAGCTGTATAATCTGTTTTCGAACGTAATGATAAATAATTGAAATATTGATAGAAAGTTTCGTCTCCAAATGTCTTTCCATCTACACTATACATTTGCTGTCCTTGCTTCATGAAAGAAGGTGCCACACCATATCTAAATTCTGTATATCCAGGTGAACTTGTGTTATATGTATAATATTTATGGTATAAATATCCATCTGATTTCACATAATAAGACGACTGTTTCATTTCATTTGTAGGAATTAAAGTGATTTCATTCTTCTTCACATAACCTGTCAAACCAGAAAGTTGAACTTTCACACGATCTTCGCCAACTTCTAACACTTTCAATTCTGTTCCATACTGAATATACGTATATACTGTTGACAAATTCTCATCATAAATATTAATGATGTTTTGCCCAGTTATTCTTTTCGCACTTGCAAAACCATCTTTAATCCATAAAAATTCGTTCTCGTATTTTACCGCATTCATACCTTTATTTTGAGCAGCCGTAACCGCTTCTTTATACGTATTATAGCGCTCTACTTCTTGCTCTGTTCCGTTTTCTCTTACATTTGTCACAACATATTTCTTAGTTTCTACAGGATTGCTATTTCCGTTTTTTTCAATCGTCTGAAGCATGCGATCCAACATAGCTGAAGCCATCCCTCTTGTAGCTGATAAATGTGGTCTAAATGTATTATCTTCTGGATACCCTTTAATAATTTGAGTAGCCACCATAACTTGTACATGCTCTTTATAGTTAATACTATCTTTATCAGTAAAGGTAAGCGGACTTACAGCTACTTTAATATTTTTATAGTCTAACGCTCGCTTTACCATTATCGACATTTCTTCACGTGTAATCACATCATTTGGTGAGAATGTCTCGTTCGTACGACCATTAATAATTTTCGCTCCATATGCTCTACTTACACCATCATATAAACCGTAAGTCTTCGGCACATCCTCGAAATTCGAATCAGCTTTCGGTAAATTTAAAGCCCTTGCTATGAATGTAGCAAACTCTGCTCTTGTTACTAATTTATCAGGCGCATATACATTGTCTCCATACCCCATTAAAACTCCTTTAGTAATAAGTGAGCGCATATTCGTCTCAAACATATGTCCTGTAATATCATCATTTGCCGCATAACTTGAAATAGGAGTTAAAAGTAATGATCCCGTTAATGCCACTGCTGTTATACCTTTTGAAAAAGTCTTCAAGGTTATCCTCCTCGTAATCTACGAATTTATTATCACAAATTTGATTATATAATAATCACAATCATTTTAGCATAATAAATAGGAATTAAAATAAAACGTTTTTTAATTAGAATTTTCATTAAATTCAAAACAAAAATAAAAGACACTTTACTTTTTTAATAAAGTGCCTTTTTCCATATGATCAATGAGTTTCTTTGTTGCCTGTTTGCCTTGCAACCGAAGCTCATCTATTGTCAATTGTAACTCTTGCTGCACAGTTCCTTGTTGCATTAATTGCTTTTTCGCAATTTCATATAAATACTCAGCACTCCATTCGCCATCCACACTTCCTATAACTGGCTGATTCACTTGACTTAAAAACGAATCAATTTTCGGATCGTATGAAATCCCGACCATTGGAGTTTTGGCTACAGCAGAAAAAACTAGTGCATGAAGACGCATACCAATTAGTAATGAACATTGTGATAAAATGAATATTTTCTCGTCGATATCCATTTTATATGGAAGCATATACGTCTCTTCTCCCATTAAGTCTACTACTTCACGCGAAGCTTTTTGATCAAATGGCTCATGCATTGGAACAAATAGAATTTGGTATCCTTCTTGCTTTAATTTTTTTAATGCCGCAGCTAATTTTTTTATATAATCTTCTTTTGCATTCCAATAACGCACACTAACCGCGATTACTTTTCCATGTATCGAATGCTTTTGCAACCAATCCGATTGTTTTGTCCGTTTCCATGTTAAAACAGGGTCTGGAACAATTTCAATATCGTTTTTTATGCCAAGTTCTTTTAAATATAAAAACGAATCCTCATCTCGAACTGATACATAGGAAGCTTTTGACAAGTTCCATTTTACTAATAGACGATTATATCCTTTTGTAATTGGACCTATTCCTTGTGAATAAATATAATACGGCTTTTTTAATAATCGAGCGAGTCCCATAATACCCGTATAATATAGAATACTCTTCGTACTTGTCTGATCTTGAAGAAGGCTCCCGCCACCGCTAATAACTCCATCACTGTTTTTTATCGCATGATAAACAGCTTTTATATCCCAGCGATCTACCGATTCTACACCATACATTTCCTTTGTATATTTAGAATCATTTGATAGTACTACTAGTTCTATATCCGGGTTCTCTTTACTTAACGATTCAATAATTGATTGTAGAATCGCCTCGTCTCCAACATTATAAAAACCATAATATCCTGATAAGACTAAACGCACCCTAAATCTCCTCCAAAACTAGGTAACCGTTTATTTCATCTAACATAAACTAGTACCCATTCCTTACCTAAACACTTGATACCCTACATAGTTTCCTCTTTATCAGTTCATATGAATTATAATAAAAAATTAAATTTCTATATTTATCTTTTCAAAAATGGTATTTTGTTTATTGATATCCATTTTAATTTCAAAGCACATACACCATACAAAATGGTTGTAATACTTAATGCTATACCACTGAATAATAACGTCATAATTCTTGAAGTTGTAACATCTATCACATTACATAATTCATACAATCCTAGTCCCAAAATACATGCTATTGCTAGCACACCGAAAAAGCTTTTTAAATGAATAGAATAGGCAATATAGCTTCGAATATACAAATGATTTACAATACAAATCAATACGTAAGTAATTAATGTACTATACGCCGCTCCATCTATGCCAAACTTCTGCACGAACATCATGTTTAACATGACTTTCACACAACTCGCACCAATAACAATCCATGCAGCTTGTGCAGAACGGTTAATGCCCTGTAAAACACCTATTGATAATACCATAACCGCAGTAAAATACGAACTGCCAATCATAACTGTTAACATACTACTGCCTTTTACGTCTGTGAACAATCCGACATTTAACGGTACGGTTAATGCCATCAACCATATTGTTAACGGTGCTGTCAAAACATGCGCTAGTCGATTTGTATTTTGAATTGTTATTTTCGCCAAATTTATATCTCTTTTGGCCAATGCGGAAGTTAAGAGTGGTATTAACGGAAATACAATTGCACTTGCAAAAATAACAATTATTTGCGTGAATGCAAAACCGCGACTGTATATTCCAAATTGTTCTTGAATTTCTGCTGATGATCCTTGTAATACATGTGGTATTGTAAGCGAGTCTACTAAATTTAAAAGTGGCATTGATAAAGCTCCGATAGCGATTGGGATCGATACCCGCAATATCTTTTTGCC
The DNA here is from genome assembly GCF_008274905.1 of Bacillus sp. JAS24-2. NCBI lineage: Bacteria > Bacillati > Bacillota > Bacilli > Caryophanales > Bacillaceae > Bacillus > Bacillus sp. JAS24-2. Next base: position 868,139 of record NZ_CP031068.1, on the reverse strand, counting down.
GTGTTCTCTTAAATCTCGGAGCGAATAGGAATTGCTTTTATTGTAGTATGGACTTCTATTATATTTTATACGCAAATATATAAGCGAACTAATGACTCCAAGAAAAGAGCCAACCATCGCACCACTAGTAATAACAGTATTACTCTTATCCCATGATACTAGTATGTAAGCAATTATTAACATAAAAAACACACGTACAAATTGCTCAATGACCTGTGATACCCCTGTTGGTTTCATATCACCGAAACCTTGAAAATACCCTCTATACACCGCCATGTATGGCGCAATGAGTAATGCTAATGAAGTAATAAGCAACGGCATTCTAGTTTCTTGTCCACCGAGCATATTCGCAATTTCAATAGAAAATAATACAATGACTAAACAGCCGAAAACGCCAAATGCTATCCCAATAATTGACGCTGATTTAAATAATTTCGCAATTTCCTTTTGCTTATTTTTTTCGTTCAACTCTGCAATTAGTTTCGAAATTGCAAGTGGAACTCCGGCTACCGATAATGTAAGAGCAATCATATATACAGGAAAAACAAGGCGAAAAATACCGAGCACTTCATCTCCTGCAATATTTTGTAATGGAATTTGAAAAAAACTACCAAGCAATTTTGACAAAAAAGTTGTAATGGTTAAAATTGCTGCTCCTTTTACAAATGTTTTATTCATATTTTTTCTCTTTTCTTTTATACATATACTCTCAAACATATTGTTTTAAGCGATAGGGATTCATTTTATCCCATTGGTTATCATAACAAATTTATTATAGGTTGAATACTTGGTTTTTTTTTCAAAATAGAAAAGCGAACCCATTTAAGCCTGTCTCTTCACAATATTTTTCTAATTCCTTCCATTATATATGTACACACTATAAGCGTTTCTGTTACGCCAAAAGAGCCCTTCCTCTCTGTCACTGCGATACATATTACTAAAAACATTATAAAAACATCCCACAACTCTACATTATAATTTATGTAAAATTGTGAGATATTCTAATTACTATCTAAACACTTAAGATTTTCAATTGCTCTTTCTGTTCATCGCTTGCCATTACTGCGATTGTTTTTTCAATACTCGGATGTACTTGCTCAAGCTTTACACTTGCTCCTACTTTATTTGATTGCTCAACAAAATTTAATAATGCCATAGCTCCTGATACATCCATATAACGCACATCTTTCATACGTAAAACAACCGGTGACTTCACATCTTGTAAAGTAGAGAAAATACGATCTACTGATAGGAAAGAGAGCGGCCCTTGAATTGTGTACGTTTCTTCTTTTTCTTTTACGATAGAAGTTTTACGTTCTTTACATTTCACCATATATATGATGAACGAAAGAATAATACCGAAGGCAACAGCAATCATTAAATCGAACTTCACCGTTACAATCATCGTTACGAGCATAACAACGACATCACCTTTAGGAGCGACATGCATCTTTTTCATGCTTCCCCAATCGAACATTCCAATACCAGTTAAAATTAAAATACCTGATAATACAGCAAGTGGAATATATTGTACGACCGAACCAAGACCCATAATAAAAATAAATAAGATAACACTATGCATACATGCCGAAAGTGCCGTTTTACCGCCACTTCTTATATTCACGATAGACCTTACAGTCGCACCTGCACCTGCTAATCCGCCAAACAATCCGCTCATCATATTACCGATACCTTGTCCAACGAGCTCTTTATTACTTTTATGACGTGTACCTGTCACATTATCCATTACGACCGATGTTAACAACGAGTCAATCGATCCTAATAAAGCAATACTAAGCGCTGGTAAAATAAGTGCTGCTATTCCTGTTCCACTTAAAGATGGAATATGAAGCGTAGGTATCGCTTCTGGAATGGTTCCAATCTTTTCAATTACTTTATTTAGTGAAAGATTTCCGATAATCGGTAACTTTACTGTAAGTCCTTCGAGTAGAGAAGAAAATAAAGGAAGCAAAGCTGTCACACCGACTAGTGCTACTAAACTAGACGGAATCGCCTTAATCCATTTGCCAGAAACAATCATTACAATAATCGTTAACACAACAAGTAAAAAACTATTTTGTACGTGCTTTATTTCGCCTAAAATAATGATTAATGCAATACCATTCATAAATCCTGAAACGACAGGATACGGAATATATCGAACGTAAGAACCGAGCTTACATACACCGAATAAAATTTGAAATAACCCTGCCATCATAAAGGCAATAAAACTTGCCTCTAACCCGTGCGTCGCAATAACTCCTGTTGCAATAACGGTAATTGGTCCAGTTGGCCCTGTTACTTGCCCAGGTGTCCCGCCAAATAACGCTGCGAATAAACCTGCAAAAATCGCACCATACAATCCAACAAGCGCTCCCTCAGACGTTCCTGTCGCGGCAATACCAAATGCAATCGCAAGTGGTAACGCAACAATCGCAACAGTAAATCCTGCTAAACATTCCTTTGCTATTTTTTGAAACATAAAAAAACCACCTTTGTATAAAGTCCATGTTCCATTGTACACCTAAAAAGATACATTCGTTAGCTCACTTTTTACATTCTCGTGACGTAAACGTATTCAACGAAAAGTTTTCCCCTTATCTTTGGAAACAATTGCAACTATGCTATAATGAACAAATTAAATCTTTTACTATATACTTGGAGGCACTATGCTAACTTTTGAAGAAAAATTATCGATTATTGAATCTTTCCCAGAACTAGAAAGAAAGAACGTATCATTAAAACGTGTAAACTTCCACTTTGAAGAAAGTCGTTTAGATAAAAAGAACGTTGTATTTCATTTACACCCAAATGGAAATGGATTTGTATATGCAAGCGGTATTAAAGGTTATAAAACAGATGATAAAGGCATGGTTAACATCCGTGAGTTTTCAGCAGAGGAGTTACGTTCAGTAATTGAGAAATCAATTGACCTTCTATCACAAGAAGAGGTAGTAGCACCTGTAGAACCTGCGAAAGAAGAAGAATGGCAGAACGAAGATGGTCATATTCTTACTCTTATTTCAGAGGATGACATGTGGAACGTGTACGCTGGTGTAAACTTAGACGGTACATTCAACTCTTATCCAGAAGCTGCGGAATACCTTGATGAAGAAGGCTTTTCACGCAAATAAAAATAGAAACCTATTTCATTCAACGACTTTTATAGTAATCAAAGAAGACACTTAAGGTGTCTTTTTTTGTTATATAAACTCCTTTCTCACACTATCTCTACTAATTTTCATAAAATGATTCAGAGGAGGTTTATATGAATACAACTGCTAAATTAATAAATTGGAAAGAACATGGCGATATGATTATTCTAGAATGTGAATTAAATGGAAAACGCTTCGAGATATCAACATATAAACAAAGAATATATAATGCACACCTTTTATCAGCTGACGTTTATATTCGTTTAGACTCATCTGATAATATAATTGGAATAAATATTTATAAAAAGTAAGAAAAGCCCCCTATTCCGTAGGCGGGCTTTATCTTTATTACACAACATCAGAGTATACTCTCTTTTTTTCATACAGTTTATGTAATTATACATATTCATCAAAAAATACACTAAATGAATATTACATGTAGTAAAATATAACTTGTGGGCACGTTCTATAAAGCAGATTCTTTTAAAAGGCGTAACATATCAATTATTATAGGGGATGTGGCGTCACTTCAATATTGATCTCAAATCTCTTGTCTTTTGTGAACTAACAATCTAGTGTATATAGACGATTCTGCTTTATAGTATGTGTTTACACTCATAACAAAGGGGTAATGGTAATACGGATAGATTCGTATGAAATGAAATGGTTCAAGTCGGAGAGAGGCACCTTAAGGTGTCTTTTCTTTTTGGACATTACATCCATTTTGTTTTTCCACCTTATTTCAAATGCGCTAATTAACCTTCAACAAGAAGAAATGAGAATTAACAAAGATATTGTTTCTTCTGTTTAATATAGAAAAATGAAGGGTACCCGATAGATATGGGGTATCCTTCATTTTTTATTTTTCGCACCTTTCAATGACTCCCTCAGCACAAATTTCTGCAACTTCCCGCTCGCATTACGAGGGAGTTCATCTACAAATAAATAATGACGCGGACGTTTATAATCTGCTAGTTCATCACTTTCTTTGCAATACGTTTCTAAATCAGCTTCTGTTATTGTTTCATCTTTCTTCACAATAACTGCCACAACACGCTCTCCCCATAATTCGTCTGGCTCACCAAGTACCGCCACATCTAATATACCAGGATGACTATAAAGGAAATCTTCAATTTCACGAGGATAAATATTTACGCCACCGCTAATTACCATATCATCAACGCGATCAGCAACGAATAAATAACCGTCTTTATCAAAATAGCCTAGATCACCCGAATGATACCATCCTTTATACATCGATTTTTTATTCGCTTCTTCACGATTATGATAGCCAGCCATCATAGTTGGGCCGCGCAAAATAATTTCTCCCACTTCATAAGGAGGTAATACATCTTCTGGTTCTGCCGGTGCATCCTCGTTCGGTTTCACAATACGAACTTCATGGCTAAAGCATGGCGTGCCTGCTGAACCAGCTTTCGTAATTTGATCCTCCTCTACGAGAAACGCAACAACTGGCCCCATTTCTGTCATTCCGTATATTTGAACAAGATCAATATAAAGACGTTCTTTACATTCTTTTACTAACGCCGGTGCCATTGCTGCTCCGCCGTATATACCAATCTTCATCGAAGTTAAATCATACTGAGCTAAATCTTTTTGCAACAACATATTCCACATTGTCGGCGCTGCAAAGAACGTCGTAATCTTTTCTTCTTGAATCGTATGTAATACTGTTTCTGTATCAAAATGATGCAAAATAACATTCTTTCCGCCAACTTGAATGCGTGGTATGATTCCAGCGTTTAATTCACCACAGTGATATAAAGGCGCAACGACAAGCCCTACACTATCTCTATTATATTTAAGGAAATACGTACAAATCATACTATGCTCAGTCATTTCGCGATGACGATGTAATACGCCTTTCGGATGACCTGTCGTACCGCTCGTATAAAGCATTGAACAATAATCCATTTCATCAATTTCGATATTTACTTTCTCAGAAGATGCTGCATTCACTTTTTCATGGTAGGAACTTGCATAGGAAGGTTTATCGTTTTCTATAGACCAAAAAGATGTATTTGGAAAATCTCTTTCAATTATAGCAACAGTTGACTCAACTGCTTTTTCAAAGACAACGACTTTCGAGGATGCGTCCTGAAGAATATAAGATACTTCTTTCGCCTTTAAGCGGAAATTAATCGGGTTAAAGATCGCTCCGATTTTCGCACAGGCTAAGTAAACGTTTACAAATTCACGGCAATTATATAAGTAAACAGATACCGTATCTCCCTTTCTTACTCCGTCTTCTAATAGAGCGTGCGCTGTTTTATTTATTTGTTCATCCCACTGTTTATACGTCCAGCGAATATTCTTTTCAGGTTCCACTAACGCCTCTTTATTCGGATACTTACCAACTGATAAATCAAAAATTCTCCCTATCGTCATGTACATGCCAACAATTTCCCCCTTTTCTCTTTCATAAATCTATCATTTCGTCCATAAGTAGACATTGTCCTTTAATGATTTGACTAATTTTTCTGATTATTATCGACATAGTTTTACATACAGGGCCGCTAAACGGTAAATGAAATTATATCAGCGATTTTCCAGATATATCGACCGTAACTTGAAATATATCAGCGATTTTCAAAATATATCAGCGCAACTCGAATTATATCAGCGATTTTTCGAATATATCGACTTACCGACAAAAACTGACAAGATATAATCGGACCGCCCGTTACTGCAGGATAAAAAAGAGGTTGTTCCGACTCGGAACAACCTCTTTCTTCTTATGCAAATAGCTCTTCTAAAATTTTCAGTTTATCTTCTGTATATTTTACGAAGCCATCGTTATATGATTTTGGATCTTTCGGATTTGCGAAGTGCGTAATTGCTCCCGTCTTCGGATGAACAAATTTACTTGATGCACCACAACCAAGTCCGATAATTGATTGTACTTCTTCCATAATGACAATGTTGTAAATACTTTCTTGCGTCGGCATTGCATAACCAACGTTCTCTAAGTTACCTAAAATATTCTTTTGACGATATAGGTAATATGGTACGTAATTATGCTTTTGCGTCCACTCTTCTGCTTCGTGCATCATCGCTGTAATTTCTTCGCGACCTGCTACTTTATATTTACGTTTGTTTTGCGTCATTTCAGAAGCACGTTTAAATGATAACGTATGAACTGTTAATGATTCTGGCATTAACTTTTCTGTTTCATCTAACGTATGCTTGAAGATATCTAACCCTTCACCAGGAAGACCAATAATTAAGTCCATATTAATATTGTTCATTCCCATTTCACGAGCTAAATGGTATTTCTCAATTGTTTCTTCTACAGTATGATGACGTCCAATTGCTTTTAGTGTCTCTTGATGGTATGACTGTGGATTAATACTAATACGGTCAATGTTCCATTTATTTAACACTTCTAGCTTTGCTGGCGTAATTGTATCTGGGCGACCTGCCTCAACTGTTACTTCACGCACATTTTTCACATCTGGGAACGCTTCATACATTTCTTCATACAGCATATCCATCTCTTCTGCTGTAATACTTGTAGGTGTACCTCCGCCGTAATAAATCGTCGTAACTTTTACACCTTTTTCTTTTAAAAACTTACCAATTTCACGAACTTCATAATGTAAACCACCTAAGAACGAATCAACAGACCCTTGGCGTCCATTAATCGCATAAGCCGGGAATGTACAATATGCACATTTCGTTGGGCAGAACGGAATACCGATATAAATACTTACTTCTTCTTTCAAACGGTATAAATCTGGAACAACTGCTAATTGGCAATCAACAATGCGCTGAAGAAGTTCAATTTTCTCTTCATGAATTAAATAACTTTCACGAAGCTCTTGATGCGCTTCTTCTTTTGACATACCATTTTGAAGCATTTTATGAAGAAGTTTCGTCGGACGTACTCCCGTTAAAATACCCCAGCTTTGTTCAATACCAGTTAACTGCTGAAGAACAGAAAGATATACATAAGAAACAACGTGTTTCACTTGCTTCATACGCTCTTTTTCATCTGTGAAAGCAGATAAATCTTTCGAGAATGTTTCTTCATACACATTTCCTGTGCTAACATCCGTTAATCGAGCGGATGCTTTCACATTATCCTCAATGTGTATATCAACGATAAGATTCGCTTCCTCTTGTTCAAATCCAATCGTACTATCTTCAAAAAATAAGCCGCCAATATTTTGTAGCGGACGTAAAAAACGATCATCTTGTAACGTTTTAATTGAAATTAACAACATTATCACCTTTTCATTTGCAAACTCTCTTTAGTTTACTTGAAGGGCGTTTACAGGTCAATACAGAAGGTTTTACCTGTTTCTCTTACATTTTTTCAAATAATTCTTTTTATGAATATCGCTCATGTATATAGACATCATGATTTTCTCTTGTTAAAATTTATTAGTACTAAAATCGATACATAGTGAAAATACAATATAAAAAGGAGGAATGTTAACACTAGATTCCATAATCTAATGTGTTAAAAAAAATATGAAAAAGAAATTTTATAGTGTTTTAACTCTCTCTCTTGCATTACAAACTGTTCTTGCACCTACTTATTCATTTGCAGAGAGTGCTGAAAAATCCGCTGAAGTATATACGGAAGATCAAGTTTTTAAAAGTATTAAAGAGCATGTTAATGAGCATAGTACTCATGAAGAAGATATCGAGGTTACTAGCCAATTCCTACTATACACTTCAAAAAAACATTCATTATATACCGCGAATGATTTAAAAAACAAATCGAATATCGAGATTACAGAACAAGTCGTAACGGCGACAAAGAAAAAAGGAAATGCTTATTACATAACGACGCCAACTGGCGCTGGATGGATAGATAACAATGATAATAGCTTAGAAGTTCAAGAGATTCATAAACTATCTAATCAAAAATTAATCGTAAAAGAAGAAGCTTCCATACATGCCCTTCCGTTCCAATCATTTAAAGAAGAAGGGAAACTACAGCCACAAGTCATAACTCCTACTGAACAAGCTGGAAATTGGTTTAAAGTCCAAATAAATGAAACAGCAAAATGGATTTATGCACCTTCTGCTACATTTGAAGGTACAAAAGCTTCATTATTAAAAAACAGTCGTACTGCTAAAAATAGTTTATTGAGATCGCCAGAAGCTCTACAAACAAACAATATTTATGGCGTTACATTTAAAGAAATGATTGTCCCAAAAGGAAATGACGATATTCGCCCTGGCTACCCGATGGTCCCTAAATATATTACGATTCACGAAACAGCTAATACAGCGAAGGGTGCCAATGCTCTAAATCATGCAAAATTCTTAGATAATCAAGCACGCGGAACAGCTGATCGCGCCGCATCTTGGCATTTCACAGTAGATGATAAAGAAATTTACCAACATCTTCCAGTAAATGAAGTTGGATGGCATGCTGGAAATAAAACTGGAAACTATGAATCTATCGGAATTGAAATTGCCGTTAATCAAGATGGAAACTATGAAAAAGCGGTAGAAAATGCCCGTAAATTGGCAGCTTATTTAATGAACGACTTAAATATTTCTCTAGATAAGGTCCAAAAACACCAATTTTGGTCAGGAAAAAACTGCCCTGCGTTTATGATTCAACGCGGACAATGGGATGCTTTCTTAAAAGGAACTGAAACATACTATAAGGAAAATCAAAAAAATCCCGTAACTGATGACATTACAGGTGGATGGTATGAACAAGACATTCGTCAATTAGCAGCTAGAGGCATTATGCAAGGAGAAGGGAACGGCAAGTACTTCCCAGAACGTCTTGTAACGCGTGCTGAATTTGCTACACTAATTACTCGTGCTTTACAATTACCAAGTGGAAATGCTAATTTCACAGACTTAGAACAAGTACACCCATCGTTAAGAGACGGTATTAATCGTGCAGCAAGCGCAGGTATAATCCGCGGACGTGGTGATAATACATTTGATCCAAATACTACAATTACACGCGAAGAAGCTGTTATTATGATCGATCGTTCTCTAAAACACGCTGGTATTTTTGCAAAACAAGTTGAACTACCATTCGTAGACCAAAACTTAATTTACGCTAAAGAAGAAGTACAAAGAGTGTATGGATATGGAATTGTAAAAGGTAATGAATTTAATCAATTCGTACCAAAAGGACCATCACAACGTGCACACGCAGCTGCATTTATAAACAGAATGCTTAGCGTAATTGAAGCTTAACATATTTATCATTCCATATAGATATTTTCATTTTATCTGTATTCACTTAAAAGGCATCAGAGATTATATATCTCTGATGCCTTTTATACATCTTTTAGCTATTTTTAGCCATGAATCTTAAACGTATTCCTAATAGCAGAAGCATAAAACCGATGAATGGAACGTAATTCGTATTGTGTCCTGTAGCTGGAAGTTGTTGATTATTAGAAGAACCTTGTCCTTTTTCTGGTAAATTAGGTTTTTCTACTCCCTCACCTGGTTTTTCTGTTCCTTCACCCGGCTTCTCTGTTCCTTCACCCGGCTTTTCTGTTCCTTCACCTGGCTTCTCTGTTCCTTCACCTGGTTTTTCTGTTCCTTCACCCGGCTTTTCTGTTCCTTCACCTGGCTTTTCTGTTCCTTCACCTGGCTTCTCTGTTCCTTCACCTGGTTTTTCTGTTCCTTCACCTGGCTTTTCTGTTCCTTCACCTGGCTTTTCTGTTCCTTCACCTGGCTTCTCTGTTCCTTCACCTGGCTTTTCTGTTCCTTCACCCGGCTTCTCTGTTCCTTCACCTGGCTTCTCTGTTCCTTCACCTGGTTTTTCTGTTCCTTCACCCGGCTTTTCTGTTCCTTCACCTGGTTTTTCCGGACCTTTTTCTGTATCTTTTTCATTTGTAATTTGAAGCTTTACAACTTCAATTTTTTCATTAGAAATCGTAAATTTCATTTCCTTATCGGATAAAGTATATCCTTCTGGCGCTTGGATTTCTTTTAAAGTGTAATCTCCTGGTTCTAACTTCTTAGAAGTCGCTTTACCGCTCTTGTTTGTTGTTAATGTGTCGATTTTTGTTCCGTCTTTCCAAATTTCAAACACTGCGCCTGCTAAAGTTTTATTTGTATTATTAGCATCTACCTTTGTAATTTCTAATTGACCTGTAATTTCTTCTTTCACTTTTTCATTCATAACTTCTTGTTTTACTACTTCATTTGCTACAACGTTTACTTCTACTGTTACTTCTAACGCCTTATAACCTTCCGGCGCTTTCGTTTCCTCTAACGTGTACTTTCCTGGCACTAAGTTTTCGAATTTCACAACACCGTCTTTATTCGTTGTTTTCGCTTCTCCAACTACTTGACCAGCTTCGTTCTTTAATTTAAATTCTGCACCTGCTAGAACTTTTCCACTCTCCGAATCCTTTTTGGTTACTTGTAAGCTTCCTAGTTCTTTTGCGTTTTCTACTTGTACTTCTACTACTTTGTTTGCTTCCACAACGACTTCAATTTCTTCTTTTAACAACTTATATCCTTGTGGTGCTTTCGTTTCTTTTAATGTGTACTTTCCTGGCTCTAATTTCTGAGAAATTACTTTACCTGTTTTATCTGTTCGTAACGTATCTACTTTTTTACCATCTTTATACACTTCGAATTCTGCATCTGATAATACTTTCGTTTTATCTTCCGCATCTACTTTCACGATTTCAAATTGACCTGTTACTTTTTCGGGGATCTTTTTATTCACCACATCTACAGTCACTACTTTATTAGCCTCTACATCAACAGAAACTGAACTAGATGATAATTCATATCCTTTCGGTGCTTCTACTTCTTTTAATGTATAGCTTCCAACTGGAAGTTGTTTCGATAAGGCTTCACCTTTATCATCTGTAACAATTGTTTCCACAACTTTCCCATCTTTATCGATAACATCAAATTTTGCACCTGGTAGAAGTTGACCAGATTCACTATCTTTTTTCAATAATTTAAATTGGCCATTCTCTACTTTTCTCGTATTCTTCATAACAAGTTCAATTACGTTTGTATTATCAATTGTTACTTTGACTGGTGTATCAACTTTTATATATCCTTCTGGTGCATTTATTTCTTTTACAAAATAGTCACCAAGTGGTAAATCTTTAACTTCCGCAATACCCTTTTCGTTTGTTGTAACAGTAGCCACAACGTTATTATCTTTGTCTATAACATCAAATTTTGCGTCTTTTAAAACAATGTTTTCATCGTTTTCATCAACTTTTTTAATTTGTAAATGTCCTTTTTCAGCTGCTGGTTTATTCCACTTTGGCCAGTTAAATTTAAAGTTATGAACCTCAAAACCATCTCTTTGGTGTAATCCTCCAACATAGGCTTGTCCATTAATAGAACCACCTTTTGTTTCTACAACTGCATTAGGTGCAAACACACTACCTACTACACCATATCCTTTAGTTGTTATCTTTTTAGCATTAGGGAACACCCAAATGACTTTACTAGCTAACTCAGTGAAGAAGGAATTAGGGTCATATGCTTGAGATGTATTAACTAATGTGAACCCGCCCTTATCTGTCGTATCATACAGGATTGCACCGCCACCAAAATTAACTTCTTCTGCATCTGAATGAATAACAATAAAATCTTTGTTACTTACATTTGGAAGATAAACATCCTTTACATTGAATGGTTCTTGCCCTTCTAATCCTGAAGAGACATAAATATTAGGATTCTTTACATCTTCACCGATTCCAAAGGTCATACCCGATTTTGGTTTATCAGTATGTAATTGGCCCGCATCCTCAATTACGCTATCAACGTCTTTTCTAAATTCTTTAAACTTAGCATCAATCTCCGCTTGCTCTTTATAAGAGATACGGTCATATGATGTTTTCATTGCGCCATCTGGGTCACCGTCTTTTGTCATCGCCACTGTTCCATCTTGAATAATTACTTGTCCTGCTCCCGCTTTCGTAAATTGACCGCCTAGTAATAATGATGGATATCCTTCATCTACCCAAGTTGCTCCAGCTAAGTTATTTGCTCCAGTTGCAGCCGCTACGACTGTATAACTTGATGCGTTCATATTTTTCTGAACAGCCATCGCACCTTCAATATCCGCACTCGTTGCACTATGATCTCCAAAAATGATGGCGTTGTAATAAGATACATCACCTAAACCTTTTAATTCTGTTGTAGCTGCCTCTGCTTTAAATGGTAAATGGATTAAAAAATTCATACATATTAGTAATACAACTATTAAACTACTACTTAACTTTTTAATTTTTTGATTAAATGATTTCCTCAAGAAATTCATTCCCCCTTTTAAACTTCCTAAAACCCAAAAAAGAAGTACATATCATATGCACCAAGCCTTACTCACATTAACTTAAAATAATCCATTTAAATAAAACAAAGAAACACTACAACTACTTAATAAGATTGCTACAATTCATTTTTGAAATAATACGTGAACTAAACTGTCATGCGGAAATACTTTTACGTATGGGAGCCCAATAAAATTAATCTGAAGAATATTTCATGTGGTGTAACTGTTTTGGCAACATCATCCACTTTACATTAGTTTTCTAAAGGATTCAAGTGAATTGTATAGATTTCATACACAATTCATATTTTAAAACGCTTTCACTGTTTTTAATAAGATAAACAAAAAAACGTAGCCAAAAAGCTACGTTTTTCTTTCATCGTTTCGGTGTATTTTTATGATTCTTCAAAAACGGAAGCGGGAATTGCTTACGGAAATGCTCTTTAATCATATACTCTACACCGTTTTCACTATTTGAACGTGTGATCCAATCTGCTGCTTGCTTTAATTCTACAGGCGCGTTCCCCATCGCTACCCCAAGTCCCACGTTTTCAATAACCTCTAAATCTTCCATACTATCTCCAATCGCAACCATTTCATTTAGCGAAATATTTAAATGCTCTCCAAGCAATTGTAATCCACGTAACTTTGATACATTTTGCGGTAAAATTTCTATTCGTTTTGAATCACATTCAACATACTCTACATCTTGGAATGCTTTTCTTAATGTGTTCAGTCCTCTTTCTTTTTCACCTTTACTTTGGAAAAGAACATCAATTTTTGGCGCCGCTACCGGATGGTCCCGAAGCGCATCACCTAACGAATCTACAAATTGAACTGGATAAAATAACGGATCTGCGCTTGATAATACAGTGCGCGCAATTAAGTTTGGTGTATTTCTCTCACGATTTCCTATCGAAAACCGTTCATGAGAAATACGTACGTTACAATCAAAGTGCTCTAACACTTGCACAATGTTAAAAGTCTTCTCTTCAGACAATCTTCTTTGAACGTACGGCTTATCTAACGTTGCTGAAACGAAAGCACCACCATGTGTCACTAATATAGAATCTAATTTTAACGCCTTTGCTACTTTATGAGCGGATTGAAAATTACGACTCGTAAATAACGTAACGTATACATCTTTTCTTTTTACAAATTCAATTGTTTCTCTTAATCCTTTTGCAATTTTTCCATTGTTGTATAGTAGTGTCCCATCTATATTAAGAGCTAGTAAGCGATAAATCATGTCGCACTCCCCCTCTTCGCTGTTGTACTCTATCCATAATTTATGAAATAAACCCGATAAATAGAACGAGTTAGAATTACTACTGAAAATTTGGTTTACTATATACATATACACTTAGTAAAGGAGATAGTACAATGCAGGCACCTCCTTCCTTTTATGAAGGCGATACGTTAGAAGTCGCAAAAAAATTACTCGGGCAAAAACTTGTTCATATTGTAGACGGAATAAAGCGAAGCGGAATCATTGTAGAAGTAGAAGCATATAAAGGCCCAGATGATAAGGCCGCACATAGTTACGGAGGCAGACGAACAGATCGCACAGAAGTTATGTTTGGTGCACCAGGGCATGCTTACGTATATTTAATTTACGGTATGTATCATTGCTTTAACGTTATTACAGCGCCAGTGGGCACCCCGCAAGGTGTTCTCATTCGAGCTCTTGAGCCAGTAGATGGAATAGAAGAAATAAAACTAGCGCGCTACAATAAGACCGAAATTACAAAAGCGCAGTACAAAAATTTAACGAACGGTCCTGGCAAACTATGCCGTGCACTTGGCATCACTTTAAAAGAACGCGGCGTATCGTTACAAAGTGATACGTTACATATTGAATTAGTTCCAAAAGAAGAACACATATCATCACAATATAAAATAACAGCAGGACCTCGTATTAATATCGACTATGCAGAAGAAGCTGTACATTATCCGTGGCGTTTTTATTATGAGGGGCATCCGTTTGTTTCAAAGAAATAAGCGATATCAACGATTTTTCAAATATATCTATCGTAACTTACAATATATCAACGGTTCGACAAGAAATATCGATTTATCGACAAATAATAACATTACGAATAAAAGAAGACTGTTCCAAAATGGAACAGTCTTTCCCTCTTACTCTGCACCTTCCGCAGTTGCAATATTATCCTCTAAATTTTCTCTTGATAATTCAGCCGCCATAAAATCTGCTGTTTCTGGAAGTGCTAAATGCATATGAGCTTTTTGACAAATTTGGATCGTGCAGTTTTCTACAACATAGTCGAAAACATGTCCGCCTCCGCTTCTTTCATCATCAATGTAATGTAAGTGGAATCCAGCTACCCCAATACCTTGTGCGTAATCTGGTGTCCAAAATCCAGCAAGCGTACCTTCTGTATTTTCAAACGAAAAGATTGGTTGCGATTTCGTCACTTCAACGAGTGGTGTATACGGTTTTTCTTGTCTTGGAACAGTTCTCGTTCTTACTTCACGGAACGTACCGTCCATTCGAATAGCGTAAAATAAGTTTTTACTTGGCATTAATTCATGTAATAACGCTTCAACTTCTTCACGATTCATCGGACGCTCTACCGTATAACTCATTTCTTTTTCAAAAAACGTTACAGTCGCAAACGGTGTTGTTTCTTCTGGCTCTACTTTTTCCGCTGAACCGTCTGAACGTAAATGATAAAATTCATTATCAAATGCAATCATTTCACCATCTAATTGATCAAATGTGCCGATGCCGAAGTCACCATGTTTTTTCAAATCTTCAAAGCTAATTACACCATCATATATACCATCTAATAGCGCAAGCATTGTAGATGTTTGATATACTTCATTACTCGTTTTCGTTTTTTTTGCATCAATATCAATTAATTGCGCAACAGTCATCTCAAATCTACCTCCATTAGTTTAATTGGTTTGGTAATAATTTTTCGCTTAATTTAATGTTGTCACGATAGTCAATTGGAATATCAATAATGACAGGGCCGTCTGCTGCTAATGCTTCTTTTAATACCCCTTCTAATTCATCAGGCGTGTTAACACGAAGACCTAACGCCCCGAAACTTTCCGCATATTTCACAAGATCAACATCGCCAAACTCTGTAGCGGATGTTCTGCCGTATTTCATCATTTGTTGGAATGCAACCATATCATATGTGCCGTCTCTCCAAACAAGATGGACGATTGGAGAATTTAAACGTACTGCCGTTTCTAACTCCATCGCTGAGAATAAGAAACCACCGTCACCTGATACGGAAACTACTTTTTTACCTGGTTCTACTAAAGTCGCTGCGATTGCCCAAGGAAGTGCAACACCTAACGTTTGCATACCGTTACTAAATAATAATCTACGTGGTTCATAAGAACGGAAACATCTCGCCATCCAAATAGAATGGGAACCGATGTCACATGTAACGGTTGTATCGTCACTAATTAAAGAACGAAGTGTACGAATCACTTGAAGTGGATGCGTAACACCTTCTGAAGGACGATTTGGAACTTCTGCTTGTTCTGATAATTTTGCGCGTAATCGTTCTAATACCGCTTCTGATTTCGTACTTAATACAAGTTTCGGTAATTTCTCCGCGATGCTATTTACCGTTAAGGCAATATCACCAATTAATTCACGCTCTGGCTGGTAATCATGGTCGATATCTGCTTGATGGTCGTCAAGATGAATAATCGTTCTGTCGCCAAGTTTATTCCAGAACTTTGGATCATACTCGATTGGATCATAACCGATAGAAATAACAAGGTCTGCTTCTTCTAGTAAAATATCACCTGGTTGGTTACGGAATAATCCAACGCGGCCGAAGAAATGATCTTCTAACTCACGTGAAATCGCACCAGCTGCTTGATATGTTTCAACGACAGGAAGTTCTGTATCCGCAATTAATTTACGAACAGCTTTCGTCACTTCATTTGTGCTCGCTCTCATACCGAGTAAAATAACTGGTAATTTCGCTGATTTTATTTTTTCTACTACATATGTAATATCATTTGTGGGAGCGATTCCAAGCTGTGGCTTAGAAAGCGCACCGATAGACTCTACAGTTGTTTCCGCAGTCATAACGTCTTGCGGAAGACTTACTAAAGTAGCTCCCGGATTTGTGGAAGTCGCACTTCGAAATGCATTACTAAGTGCTTCTGGCACATTATCAGGATGCTCTACTTCTACGCTATATTTTGTGATTGGTTCGAATAGTGCAGCATTATCCATAGATTGATGCGTACGTTTTAATCGATCCGTACGCGGTACTGCACCAGCTAAAGCAACAACGGGATCACTCTCCGCATTCGCAGTAACAAGACCTGTCGCTAAATTTGATGTCCCTGGCCCTGAAGTTACAAGACATACGCCCGGTTTCCCTGTTAATCTACCAATAGCAGCTGCCATAAATGCTGCATTTTGTTCATGACGACAAACGATTAACTCTGGTCCTCTTTCTTGCAATACATCAAATACAGAGTCAATCTTTGCTCCTGGAATACCGAAAACATGTGTAACACCTTGTTTAATTAAACAATCAACAACAAGATCTGCTCCTTTTGTTTTTGTCTTCACGTCGTTTACTTTTACACCTGTACTCAAACTAATCATTCCTTTGTTTCATAATTTGTGTAATAAAGATTTTTAATTTCACCTAGTTAATTAATGTGGTGAAGTATCATTTATCATTATATTACAAATGCATTATTTTTCCAACAATATGAATTCGATATTATTTTGACAAGATTTAAAGAATGCGCTTACAACCTTTTGTTTATCTTAAAATAACATTTTTATATCTCTTCTAAAAATGTACAAAAATACTTCCACCTATTCACATTATTAACAAATTTATAGTACCTTGCAAAGAACAATAGCAAATGATATATTTGTAAATAATGGAATAACCATTATTTGTAATTCCATTTACGATTAATATACACCCTTCAAAAGGTAGATACAGATTGTGCTGTTTAGAAAGAAGATAGGACTCTCAGCTGTAATTTATCATTTTATAAAGGAAAGTGATTGTTATGAACAAAAGTGGATTTTTGGAACAACTTAGTTCCTCTCTGCAGAATATGCCTAATTCAGAAAAGAAGGATATTATCTCGGAGTACGAAACTCATTTTATTAGTGGTAAACAAGATGGAATATCTGAAGAGGAAATTTCTAAAAAACTAGGAAACCCTAAAACTATCGCTAAAGAACTTAACGTTTCATATGCAATAAGCAACGCTGACAATAGGCGCAGCCTAAAAAACATTATGACAGCACTGTTTTCTGTTATGAGCTTAAGTGTTTTAAACTTTATCTGTATCATTATCGCCTTTTTCGTATTACTCTTTCTATTACCACTTCTTCTAGCACTTATAATTGCTACACCGTTATTAATTATTTCACCTATATTATTAATAGGGTTAGGATTCTTTAAAGGGTTTCATCAAATCAGTTATTCTGATGTTTACAATGTATTCATAGCTTTTTGCATCGGCTTACTAATATCCGTCATATCTTATCAAATGATAAAACATATATACTCACTTTTAGTTAAGTATTTAAAATGGAATTTAGCTATTTTACAAAGATACTAATGAATGTAAAAGGAGATTACTATGAAAAAATATATTTTATATCCACTCATGTTACTTACAATGTTATTTCTATCAGCTTGTTCAAACAGTGTACAGCCTAAGGAAAAAAATGATGTACAATCTATCAAAGATGTTGCTATTAAAGTTCCAGAAAATATATTTAGTTCCTCAAAGAAAAATGAAACTATTAATGAAGACGAAATGAAACAAAATATAAAAAATTATATAGATTATAGTTGGGAGTTATCTGAAAATATTATCCCTCTCGCTTCAACAAATTCTGATAAGAGTTTCACAGAATCTGACCGAGAAAAATTACAAAAACTAATTGATTTAGCGAAGCAAAACGATATGAATTTCCATGAGTTTATTAGTAATAATAATTTACCTAATGATTATAAAAAACCTTCAAAAGAAATCTATGAATTTATGTCATCATCTACGGATATTTTCGTAGAGCTAGATCAAGAATTAGACAAACTCGCCCAAGATGGTAACTTATTCAAGGCCAATTTTTCTTTTACAAAGCGCTTTGAGAAAATAAATGGGAGGAAACAAAAAGAGATTGAAAAGTTTTTGAACGAAAAAAATATTAAAACTTCAATTAACAGCAATAAAAAAAATTAACCGATGTGTTACATATCCCTTTCAAAATAATCAATAAGAAATGGCTATTTTGAAAGGGAGTTTTTGTGATATAACTATTAAATTCCCTAAACAAAAAAGACGCTCCTAAACTAGGAGCGTCTTCCACTATTACGCTTGTTGTTGCGCGCTATATAATTCTTCAAGTGGCTTCATGATAATTTTGTTAACGTCACCGATTACAACGTTTAGGCGTTGCTCAGTTTCCATTAATTTTGTAATTTTAGCATCTTGTTGAATGCGAGCTACAACTTCTTGTGCTTGTTGATTGTCTTCTTCAGTGATTTCTTGGCCTTGCATCATTTTTTGTTGTAGGCTAAGTTGCATTGTACGGAACTCATCGAATAAGTTCTTTGAAGCTGTGTCAGCTTGAACTGCTGCGTAGCTCTCTTTTAAAGTTTTGAAGTCATCGTTTTCAGCGATTGCTTTTTGTAATTCATATGCAACATCATGAATGTTCTTTGTCATTTTATTTTTCCTCCTTTAGAAGGCTAGCGCTTTTCATACGCACTGCCTTTTCAGTGCATTTACATACGCACCTCTTCTTACCATATCAAACTATGCAAGAGATGTGAAGAAATTTCACTTTTATTTCTATGTACTCACCTTATTATCTAAGAAACAATAGTAACAATCCTTGTACGAGCCCGATCATTCCGCCTAATAACGCTCCTAAATACGTAATCATTTTTAATTCGTTTTTCGTAATAGACAGAACTAAGTCTTCTAATCTTTCTGTTGAGAATGTAGACACTTCTTGCTGGACAATTTCCGCAAGGTGTAGATTGTTTAGTATACTCTCTACGTTTTCTGTTCCCCACTTTAAGCCTTTCGTTACTGCACTTGGAACCACTTTTTCAATAATTGTTTCTCGAACTGGTTCACATACTTGCTGAACAGATTGATTTAAAAACTTACTCACTGTTTCCTCTACTTTAACTGCTGACAGCACGGAGCTTACAATCATTTCTTTCTCTACAAATGCTTCTAATTCTTTTACATCTCTTCCTTTTAACTTTTCCCACTCTTTTTGCAGTACGTCAGTTAAAAGCTGCTTTGTAGCATCTTGCCCTAAAAACTTAATAACTTCTGGCTGCACACGATCCACAACACTTACATTTCCTAAAAACATCCCAACTAAGTTAAGTAGCGTTCCACGAGAAGCAAAGAAATCATCAATCATTTTTGAAAGACGCGCTTTCCCTTCTTCACTTTCAAAAAAGCTAATTCCTCGCTCTAAAATAAACGCCGAGGCATTCGGAATCGCATTCTCTATCTTTTCATGTACAGAATGAGGTAAAGCCTGTTCCCATGTATATGTATAATACTCTGCTAAAAATGCATGAATTTTTTCTGTAATCACATGTTCGATTTTTCGAGTCGCTTCTTCTTCTACATGCGCTACATTCCATTTCTCTAACATATATCGCAGTGATTGTTCATTCGTAATTACTTTATCCACTTCCACTTGCGCCCAGTGAATTAAACCTTTTTGAAACTCTTCATTTGTTAGCTTTTTTCCGATTCCTTCTGGTGTTAACAAATGTTCTACAACCATTTTTCCTAATTGAACAGCAAGTTCATCACGCCGCTTCGGAATTAACCCTGGTGTAAATGGAACTTGAAACTTTCCGATATAAATAGGACGATGAGGACGAAATAACATTTTTATCGCTAAATGATTCGTATATCCCCCAATAATTGCTCCGAGTCCTGTCGTCGTTAGCATATTTAACCATATATTCATTACAATCAACCTTTCACTTCTCCAAAACTATAGCATATCATCATACGGACAAAAGTATAATGGTATAAAAACGTATTTGCAATATATAGCTTCGCCTATTATGCAAATAGTAGTAAAGGAGTGATTTCGTTGGTTCTCGGCCTTTTAACTTCTAAACTTCATTATGAGCAAACGTATTACACCGAAATCGCTAAACGCGCTCGGCTTTATCATAATGTCGTTGCCCAGTTTACGCCATTTTGTATTGATCCTAAAACAGACCTTGTTTCTGGTCTTATTTACGATACAGATACAGGAAAATGGAAAAAGCAAACATTCCCTATTCCTTCTTATATATATGATCGTTATTCTTTTCAAGAGGAAACAGACTTTGAAAAAGTAAAATCAATTATTCACTCTTTGCACAATCGTCCTTCCACTACCTTTTTAAATAACACACTTATTAATTCAAGTGAACTACATGATTTATTTCTCACTAATAAAAAACTGTCTCCTTATATACCAAAATTTGAAATTGCGACGATACAAAACATTTTCAAACTGTTGTTAAAAACTAAAGATATTATTATACGCCCCACTAATATACATTCTAAAGATAACTTATATCGAGTCGCTTACAAAAATAAAACGTTTCAGATCGATACAGTAAATGAAAAATACCATACTTCTATTCCAATCAAACGCACAGACGAATTTATATCTTGGTGTAAATCTAACATACGTTCATCACGTTACATAGCGCACACTATGCTACAACCACCAAATCAATTAACATATCCACTGCACATTCGAACCATTTTGCAAAAAAACAAAGAACAAACTTGGAATGTTATCGGTCAATTTATACAAAAAAGCTCATTTCCTAATCAGCTTTTACCCTCAACAACGGACGATGATTCATTACATTCATTTTCAAAAATTAAATACGTACTATCTAGTACAGGTGTGCAACTATTGCACGACGCTTTACACGACATTATAAATGAAGTATTCCAAACACTAGATCAGTCTTATTCTTCGTTATTTGAACTAGAACTTTCCACAATTATGGATCAAAAAGGTGCAATCTGGCTTATGTATGTCAACACGATCCCTCCTTACGAACAATACATTCGTCATAGTGATTCATTAGCTGAAAAGATATTTCACGGACCACTTAAATTCAGTCGCTTTACACCATAATGAAAGGAGGTAAACCTATTTTGAAAGAACATATATATACATTAAATATTTCAGATGAACATCCAAATAGCATTACTTTACCTTACGTTTTTTCTATTACACCACCTATTACATCCCTCTCCTTCGGCATACGTCATATAGCAAGTGAAGAAGTAAAAATTCATTATTCCTTTACTCGCGAAATTATTATCGGAAAGCATATTGCCGAAAAACTTTTACTGCCTCAATCAACTACTATTCATGCATTCACACAAAACCAAACGATTATTTTCGGACCATTGATCGGCATTTTCACAACTGGCTTTAACGATGATTCTTCTAATCCTTTAGGAAATCGTTCAATTGCTCTCAGTGAGTTGTTAACACCACCATTCTCATTACGACCGTTCGTATTCGTCTTTGGCGTTCAACATATAAACTGGGAAGAAGAAACAATTGAAGGATATTTCTTTCGAGAGAAACAATGGATAAAGAAAAAGGTTCCTTTACCAAACGTCATTTACGATCGACTACCGAATCGACAAGCGGAAAATTACAAACCAATTGTCAGAGCAAAAAGAAAATTAGAACAAGACTACTCCATTCCATGGTTTAACCCAGGGTTTTTCAATAAATGGGAAGTTCATCAACTTCTTATGAAAGACGAATCAATTAAACCCTTATTACCAAATACAGAAGCATTTCAGCATTTCGAACAAGTAGAACGGTTTCTTGGCACATATAAATCAGTGTACATGAAACCAATACACGGGAGCTTTGGTAGAAATATTCATCAAATATTTTATTCTCAAACAGAGAATTGCTACTACTGTCGTTATCGCGAAAATGAAGAAAACAAACTGAGAAAGTATCAATCATTAGAAACTCTTCTAAACCATGTACTAAAAGGGCATGATTTAAAAAAGTTTATCGTACAGCAAGGTATTTCGTTACTTCGCTTTGATGGTCAACCTGTTGATTTCCGCATTCATACAAATAAAAATCATTTCGGTAATTGGATAGTTAGTGCAATCGTCGCCAAAATCGCCGGCAAAGGCAGTTTAACAACGCATGTAAATAGCGGCGGTAATACAAAATTGCTACAAGAGCTTTTTCCAGATTCAACGAAGCAAGTTCAAATTGAAAATAAATTAAAACAAACAGCTCTGCAAATAAGTTATGCACTCGACGAGCAAGTAACTGGAAACATCGGTGAGATTGGTTTCGATATCGGTTTAGACACAAAGGAAAATCCGTGGTTATTTGAAGCCAACTCTAAACCTGGGCGAACTGTATTCCAAGATGCCAAATTAAAAGAACAAAGTGAACTGACACGCCAGTTATTTTACGAATATGCCATCTACTTAACTGAACATTCTTTACGTGATGCAAAGGAAAAAATGTCCCAAATAAAATCCGGGACTTCATCAAACACCGAATGTATCCCTTCTCCTATGATTCACTCACAAATGCAAAAACAAAAACTTCCACCTAGATAATAAGGTGGAAGTTTTCTATTTACACAAGTTTTACTACAACCTCAGTTTCCACATTACATACTCCGCAATAAAAAATATGATTGCAATATTCATTTGAATTATTATGCGTTAAACCATCTACTGCACTTAATAATTCTTGATCCATATAGGCACTATAATCGTCTATGTAATCTACAGACTTCCCATAATCTTGGAGTATACTTTGGCAATTTTGACAAGAATATGTTTGTGATTCTAATGCGTTGCAAAGCGGGCAAATCCCCATCATGATTCCTCCATACTTTATCGTTTAAAGCCTCTCTTTTTTAGAGTGAAGAGAGCAACCTATCCAGACATAGGAGTGCCCACTCCATCCCTACTTAAAAATAGAACTATAAAGTTGCTACCGATTTCATTTTTATTTCAATAAATCATAAATAAGAAGCTAATAATTAGCCTACAAGTAGCAGGCTACAATGAGAAAATTATATTTAATATCCTCCTTAGTTTGGCCTGTTTTCTTAAAAATACAACGATTACTCTTATTTCATAATTTACGAAATCAATAAGTTTTTTTACAAAATTTACAAATTATTATTTTGTATATCTTTCTAGGTAACATCCATACTATGAGTACAAACTTAATTACCGATGGATTAGCGCCAATCGGGGCGATAATCTGGTTCAACTCCAGCTAGTCCAACCAAAAAAACTTTTATAACTCTAAGGAGGATATATTCCTATGGCAAACCAAAATTCTTCAAATCAATTAGTAGTACCAGGTGCAACAGCTGCAATCGATCAAATGAAGTACGAAATCGCTCAAGAATTTGGTGTACAATTAGGAGCAGATTCTACGGCTCGCGCTAACGGTTCAGTTGGTGGAGAAATCACAAAACGTCTAGTTGCAATGGCTGAGCAAAGCCTTGGCGGATTCCACAAATAAATATATATGGCAAAAAGGTCTCAAGGCATATGCCTTGAGACCTTCCTTAATTTATTGCAACATTTGTAAAAACTTCTTCGTACGTTCTTCTTTTGGATTTGTAAATACTTCTTCTGGTGTACCTTGTTCGACAACGACACCACCATCCATGAAAATAACACGGTTCGCAATTTGATGTGCAAAACGCATTTCGTGCGTTACAATAACCATCGTCATGCCTTCTTTAGCAAGTTCTTTCATTACTTTCAGAACTTCTTGAACGAGTTCAGGATCAAGCGCTGATGTCGGTTCATCAAATAGTAACACTTCCGGCTCCATCGCAAGCGCACGCGCAATTCCAACGCGCTGTTGTTGTCCGCCTGATAATTGGAACGGATATAAATCCACTTTATCTGCTAAACCAACTTTTTCAAGGAAATAGTGTGCTTTTTTCTTTGCTTCTTCTTTCCCCATCTTTTTCACTGTAACGAGCCCTTCCATTACATTTTGAAGTGCTGTTAAATGCGGGAATAAATTATGGTGCTGGAATACCATACCTGTTTGCGTACGAAGATTAACAATATCTTTCTTCGTTACTTTTTGAGAGAAGTTAAGCTCTTTATTACCGATACGAATATTACCAGCGTTTGGTGTTTCTAATACATTGAGACAACGTAAGAATGTCGTTTTACCAGATCCAGACGGCCCAATAATAACAACAACCTCGCCCTTCTCAACTGTTAAATCTATATGCTTTAGTACGGTATTATCTCCGAAACTTTTTTGTAAGTGCTGAATTGAAATCATAAAAACAAAAACTCCTTTTGTAAAAGGATTATTTTAATGTGTAGCGTTCTGAACGCTTTTCTAACATCTGTTGTACGATTGATAATAAGAAACAAATAACCCAATAAATAAGACCTGCTTCAAAATAAACAATTAAAAACTCGTAGTTCATCGCCGCAATTTCCTGCGCTTTTCGGAACATTTCTGTTACTAAAATTAACGATGCTAACGAAGTATCCTTCACTAAGCTAATAAATGTATTCGAAAGCGGCGGGATTGATACGCGCGTTGCTTGTGGTAAAATAACACGTTTTAATGCTTGTGGATATGTCATCCCAATTGTATAAGCTGCTTCCCACTGCCCTTTCGGAATGGAAAGGATAGAAGCACGAATAATTTCAGATGCATATGCACCGACATTTAATGAAAATCCAACAACTGCTGCTGTATATGGCTCAACTTCAATATTAAGAGTTGGAAGTCCATAGAAAATAATAAATAATTGTACAAGAAGTGGCGTTCCGCGAATGATAGATACATAGATACGAGCAATCCATTGTAAAATACGACTACCAG
This sequence comes from Bacillus sp. JAS24-2, assembly GCF_008274905.1. Taxonomy (NCBI): domain Bacteria; kingdom Bacillati; phylum Bacillota; class Bacilli; order Caryophanales; family Bacillaceae; genus Bacillus; species Bacillus sp. JAS24-2. Next base: position 842,803 of record NZ_CP031068.1, on the reverse strand, counting down.
AAATACGTGCGAGCGCTGTTAACGTCGCAAGTATAATCCCGATAATAAATGTAATAAGCGTTAATGGAATTGTTGTAAAAACAGCTTCCTTCAGCATAGGCATGAAGGAAGTCTGCATAATATCTATCCAAGTAGACAATCGATCTGAAACTAATGCACTACTTAGATACATTTTCACCGAACCATTTTTTCGTTATTTTGTCATACGTACCGTCTTTTTTCATATCTTCTAACGCTTTATCTACTTCTTGTACAAGCTTAGTGCTACCTTTACGGAATAAGAATCCACTTTCTGAAGCTTCTTTTTCAGTATCTACAATTTTAATTTTTGCATCTTTTTTCGTTTCTAAATAATTTAATACTGATAACTTATCATTAATTGTAAAATCAACGCGTCCTGAAGCTAATAATTCTGCCGCTTGGCTAAATCCTTCTACACCAATAATTTCCGCACCGTTTTTCTTAGCAATATCTGCATAGTTACTCGTTAAAGATTGTGCTCCTTTTAAACCTTTTACATCAGCAAATGTAGCAGGCTTATCTTTATCTTTTGCAATAACTAATGCCGCTGAAGATGAAACGTACGGTTTAGAGAAATCATATTTCTTTTGACGGTCTTCACGAATACCAACTTCGTTTGCAACCATATCGAAACGTTTTGCATCTAAACCAGCAAGTAAGCTATCCCATTGTGTTTCTTTAAATACAGGTTTTACACCTAAACGTTTTGCAACTTCTTCTGATAGTTCAACGTCAAATCCAGTTAATTTATTGCTTGAATCATGGAATGTGAACGGTGCGTATGTACCTTCTGTTCCAATTACAAGTTCACCGCTTTGTTTTATCTTTTGTAACGCGTCTTGACTAGCTGTATCTTTTTTCTCTTCTTTACCGCAGCCGGCTACAATCCCGATCGCTAATGTAGTTACTGCAAGCACTGAAAATAATTTCTTCATGATAGTAATCCTCCAAGTATTCTGATAGGAATTTAAAAACTATATTGATTGTATGCAATCTTGAACAATTTTTCAATGAAAATGTTCTTATTTAGTTTATCCTTTTTCTTCATAATCAAACAAAAGGGAAAAATAACGCTACCCACAAAAAATAAGTAACATTTTTTAATATAGCATTAATTGTAGGAAAGGTAAAATAATACTTCTTATTTAACTGCCCTGATTCACTAAAAAAAGAACTTGTGAAAATCACAAGTTCTCCACCTTACCTATTAAGCGCTCTGGTTCCCTTCCATTTGCGTTTTGTACATATCGTAATAACGCCCGCGCTTTTTCATTAGCTCATCATGAGACCCTTTTTCTAAAATGGTTCCTCTATCAAGCACAATAATTTGATCTGCGCTTTTAATTGTTGAAAGTCGGTGAGCGATAATAAATGTCGTTCTTCCTTTTTTCACAACTTCTAGCGCTTGTTGAATCATCGCCTCTGTTTCTGTATCGATACTAGATGTCGCTTCATCTAAAATTAAAATGGCTGGGTCAAAAGCGAGCGCCCTAGCAAACGATATAAGCTGACGTTCTCCGGTTGAAAGAGTACTTCCTTTCTCCGTAATTTCTTCATTTATATTGTTCGCAAATCTTTCAGCACCAACATCACGCAATGCTTTTACGATGCGCTCTTTTGAAATTTTTTCATTTTCTAAACTTACATTAGATGCTACTGTTCCGCTAAATAAAAACGGATCTTGCAGTACAATTCCCATATGTTCACGAGTTGCTTGTTTCGGCATCTCTTTTACATCATGACCATCAATCGTAAGCTTTCCTTTTTCAAACTCGTAAAACTGAAAGAGTACGTTCATAATAGAACTTTTTCCTGATCCAGTATGACCGACAAGTGCCACGGTCTCGCCTTGTTTCGCTTCAAAAGAAATATTTTTTAGCACTTCATCTTTCCCATTATAAGAAAACGATACATTATCAAACTTCACATTTCCTTGTAAGCGAGGCATACGCTCTTCTTCTACTGCTTCTCCTTTTTCCTCTAACAATTCAAAAACACGCTCTGATGCAACACGCGATTGTTCTAAGTTAGCAAGCTGATTCACCATATTTGTAATCGGTGAGAACAATCGTGTTAAATAATCAACGAACGCATACAGTATCCCTAGAGAAATGACGCCTGTAGCACTTAATGAAGCTCCACCGAAATACCAAATCACACCTGTGAAAGCGATATTTCTTAATACGGATACTAAATTATGAGAAGTTGCTGCATTTAAATTCAAAATTTTATTTTGATACTTAAAATAATCGCCATTTAATTCTTCAAACTCTTTTTTCGTTTCACGCTCTTGACGGAACGCTTGAATAATTGGCATCCCTTGAATGGATTCATTTACTGTTCCGTTAATATCAGATAAACGCGAACGCATTTTATGATTGTATACAGACGCGTACTTTCTATAAAGAATTGCCCAAACGATTAAAATCGGGATAATGAGTAAACATAACGTCGCCAATTTTACATCAAGTAAAAATAGCGCAGCGAATATCCCAATAATATAGATGATACTTGAAACGAATGTCGCAAGTACCGTTACGTATAGATCACGAATGGCTTCCGTATCATTCGTTACACGCGACACAATTTTCCCTGCTGGTAAATGATCGAAATAACGAATTGGCAACGTTTGAATATGAGAAAAGACATCTTCCCTCATAATTTGAATAATTTTGTTCGCTGCCTTCTGTAAGAAAAATTGCTTTCCGTATGCAAATAATGAAACGACTACTAATAAAGCAAAATAGCCGCCACCAAGTAATAATAGACGGTTTATTTCTGGTTTATAAAACGCAAACACTTCTTCTTTCGTTAATGCTTTCGCTTTATACACTTGCACCGCCTTACCATTTTGAACGGTAATCATATCCCCTTTTACAGTACGTGACCCTTCCACATTTACTTTATTCGGCACAAAATAATATTGAAAACCGACTTGCATCACGCGTACTTCTTTACCTTTTGTCTCGCCTTGTGCAAAGCGATCACTTCGCTTATAAAAAGCCCCATTATACGAAACAGCATCTTCACTCTGTACTGTTTCATACCAAGGTTTCTCTATCCCGACGATATGATCGTCAATCATCGTTTTAGCGACGAAAGGACCAGCAAGCTCTGCGATGACGAAAATAAATAACATTAACATCGCAGCAAAAATCGTCCCTTTCACTTTCATCGCGTATTGAAACAATCGTTTTGAAACGCTCATATTTTCACCCCACTATCCGCACTTTCACTTTCACCTTGTTGTCTTTCAAACTGTTCAGCATACCAGCCTCCGCTCTGGATAAGCTGAGCATGCGTACCTTCTTCTATAACTGCGCCTTCATCCATAACGAGAATCCAATCCGCATGTTGCACTGCAGATAAACGATGCGTCGTAATAATCGTCGTCTTTCCGCTTCTTTCCGTTCTTATATTTTCAATGATCGCTGCTTCCGTACGAGCATCTACAGCTGATAAAGAATCATCCAAAATTAAAATTTCTGGATTTTGAATAACAGCTCTTGCAATCGAGATCCTTTGTTTTTGCCCTCCTGATAAAGAAACACCTTTCTCTCCAACGAGCGTTTCTAACCCTTCTGGTAAAAACTCTAAATCCTTTTTAAACGCAGCAATTTCAATTGCTTTCTCTAGTTCTTCTTCAGTCGCTTCCCTATTTCCGAATAAAATATTTTCTCGCGCTGTTTTTGAGAACAAAATATGCTCCTGCGGTACATAACCAATCCAGCCGAGTACATTTTCATTCGTCATTTTATCTAATGTCACATCAGAAACTGCAATATCTCCATCTCCAAGTGGATATTGACGAAGAAGCTGACGTACAAGCGTCGTTTTCCCGCTTCCTGTTTTTCCGACAACCCCTAGCGTTTCTCCTTGCTTTAATGTGAAAGAAACCTTTTTTAAATTTTCTTCAGTTGATGAAGGATATGAAAAGGTAACATCATCAAACTGAATATAATCCGGCTCTTGTACAAGCTTTGGATGTTTCGGATTCTTTACATCTGGCTCATACGCTAACGTTTCATTCACACGGTCAAGCGAAGCATTTCCTCTTTGCATAACATTAATTAATTCACCAATTGCAAACATCGGCCAAATCATCATCCCTAAATACACGTTAAATGAAACAAGTTCACCAAGTGTTACCTTTGATTGAAATACAAGATATGCCCCGTACACTAAACCGATTAAATAACTAAGGCCAACAAGCATTTTCACAGTTGGTTGGAATAATGCGTCAATTCTCGCTACTTTCATATTTTTTTCGTAGACGTCATCTCCTAAGTGATGAAATCTTTCCTCGTCTGCATTCTCTTGTACGTATGCACGAATAACACGCACACCAGCGATTGATTCAAGCACTTTATCGTTCATATCACCAAACGCATCTTGCGCAACGGTAAATCTTTCATGCAATTTCTTTCCATATATATTCATCGCATACGCCATAATTGGAAGCGGAATAAGCGCTGCAAATGTAAGCTCCCAACTAATTGTAAATCCCATCATAAAAACGATCGTAAGCATGTATAAACTAGAATCCACAAGCGTTAATATACCAAAACCAGCTGTCATAGCGATTGCTTTTAAATCATTCGTTGCCCTCGCCATTAAGTCGCCAGTACGATTTTTTTGATAAAAAGTCGGCGTCATCTTAAGTAAATGCCCCATAAATTTAGAGCGCATCGTTTTCTCAAGTACAAATGCACCTCCAAACAATTGATGTTGCCATACGAAAGTAAGACCATACCCAACGATTGTAACCCCTATTAAAATAAGAATAGATTGCATAATTGCTTCGTTCGATAACGTTCCTGTTTTTATATTATCTATCGTAACCCCTAACACTTTCGGGGGAATAACTTCAACTATATTCACAATTAAAAGAGCTCCAATGGCAATACTATATCTCTTCCAGTGCTCCCTAAAAAACCATTTTAACTTTAGTAATACTGATAACAATGTAACCTCTCCCTTCTCGTTCTCGTTTACCTCTCATTTCTTTATCCACTATCCAGACCCATCACATTTACATTTCGTAACCCATACAATCTCATCACATTTTTCCACCTTCCAAAGTTTTTTATCGGAACTAAACAAGGGAAAATAAACAAAAAAAAGCATACCGCCGCTTGACGATATGCACAGGAATGCATAAAAAGCGTACGTTACGATATACGCAACGTACGCTTTTTATAACACAAAGATGCCCTATATATCCGTACGGGTTGCGTAATGATATGAATGTTTTCTGCCATTTAACAGAGCTAAGCCCATTACATTTACGATTACAATCATTACGCACACCCCCTTCATTTATTTTCCATTTATAATCTTACAACTTTATTGAGTATTCTGTCAATTATTTTTTCACACTTCAAATAAAAATATATGATACACCATTTTGAAATAAGGGAATGTTCTGTAAGAAAGGGCATACAAAATAAAAAAAGAATAAGAAATCGTTTTCACAAACATTTCATTTGAAAAATGTTATCAAACCCCCTACAATCACCTTATACTCACTCTTACAAGTTGCTATTTTAGGAGGACTAATCATGACAACTAGCAATACGTACAAATTTTATTTAAACGGAGAATGGAGAGAAAGCTCTTCAGGAGAAACAATCGAAATTCCATCTCCATACTTACACGAAGTAATTGGACAAGTACAAGCAATTACTCGCGGAGAAGTGGATGAAGCAATTGCATCTGCAAAAGAAGCTCAAAAATCATGGGCTGAAGCTTCCCTACAAGATCGCGCAAAATACTTATATAAATGGGCTGATGAGCTCGTAAATATGCAGGATGAAATTGCCGATATCATTATGAAAGAAGTCGGTAAAGGATATAAAGATGCGAAGAAAGAAGTTGTTCGTACAGCTGACTTCATTCGTTACACGATCGAAGAAGCTTTACATATGCACGGAGAAAGCATGATGGGCGATAGCTTCCCGGGCGGTACAAAATCTAAACTTGCGATTATCCAACGCGCACCACTTGGTGTTGTATTAGCAATCGCACCATTTAACTACCCAGTAAACTTATCTGCTGCAAAACTTGCACCAGCATTAATTATGGGTAACGCTGTTATTTTCAAACCAGCAACTCAAGGTGCAATTAGTGGTATTAAAATGGTTGAAGCACTTCACAAAGCTGGCCTTCCAAAAGGTCTTGTAAACGTAGCTACAGGACGCGGTTCTGTAATTGGTGACTACTTAGTAGAGCACGAAGGCATCAATATGGTATCGTTCACAGGTGGTACAAACACAGGTAAACATTTAGCGAAAAAAGCTTCAATGATTCCACTTGTATTAGAACTTGGTGGTAAAGATCCTGGTATCGTTCGTGAAGATGCTGACTTACAAGATGCTGCAAACCATATCGTAAGCGGTGCATTCTCTTACTCTGGTCAACGTTGTACAGCTATTAAACGTGTACTTGTACACGAAAACGTAGCGGACGAGCTTGTTAGCTTATTAAAAGCGCAAGTAGCTGAACTATCAGTTGGATCTCCAGAACAAGACAGCACAATCGTTCCATTAATTGACGACAAGTCTGCTGACTTCGTTCAAGGTTTAGTTGACGACGCTGTAGAAAAAGGTGCTACAATCGTTATCGGTAACAAACGTGAGCGTAACTTAATTTACCCAACATTAATCGATCACGTAACAGAAGAGATGAAAGTTGCTTGGGAAGAGCCATTCGGCCCAATCCTTCCAATCATCCGTGTTTCTTCAGATGAACAAGCAATTGAAATTGCTAACAAATCAGAGTTCGGTCTGCAAGCAAGTGTCTTCACTAAAGACATTAACAAAGCATTTGCAATTGCTAACAAAATCGAAACTGGTTCTGTACAAATTAACGGACGCACAGAGCGCGGCCCTGACCACTTCCCATTCATCGGTGTAAAAGGTTCAGGTATGGGCGCACAAGGTATTCGTAAGAGCCTTGAGTCTATGACACGTGAAAAAGTAACTGTATTAAACTTAGTTTAATCTTATAAAAAGAAGCTGATCTATTTTTAGATCAGCTTCTTTTCTATATAAATACTTCCGAAAAACGGAGTATTTCGTTCTACTTCCGATTTGGTTTTCCAAATCGAACTAAAACATGCCATAATAATTTTAATTCCTGAAGCACTTCTTCATAAGTTCCACGATCACTCCAAGATAATGGATTGCGTTTCAAATCCACTACAGCAGAGCCAATTATATTTGCATCGATGCAATGATTCCGTGCAATGCGCCTTGCTAAAGATGGCATTTTTGAACCTCTAAAATCCATCGGAACTTCGTCTACCGCAAGTACAAAACCGATGTGCCAATACAAATCAATCGCATACTTCAGGCAAATTTCTTCTAAAACTCTTCCTACATCCGTACCCTTAAATGAAGGATCTGCAACAAGCACCTCTACGTCTTCTTTAAGAGAAATCTCTCCATGAATTTGCGCTTCGATATAATGATTAAGATTACGGGCTGGCTCTTTGCTTACTAAATCTATAAACGGCCTTTTCAGGTTAGCCAGTAAATGATTAATTAATATTGTTGGAGTCAAATTTCCTTCACCAATTGCAAAATCTCTTACAAATGTCTCTTCCAAAAGAGCAGCTAAAATCATATCAAACTCCTCATAAGTCCCCTTTTCTTTCGGATCTTGATGCGAATCTAAATACGTATATGTAGAGCGCGAAGAAACTTTTGGAGATAAGAGAAAATAACATGAACCAAAACGCGGAGCCGGCCCATCTGGATGTAACATTAAATTTAGCGCTCCATATTTTGGCCGTTGATCATTTGTTACGCCTTCTAATTGATATGCTCCTCCAAATATTCTCTTTTCCCAAAGGTCACGTTCACCACCAGGGTAAGCAGATACGCTTCCATTAGATAGCAATGTTTCAAACTGACTTTTATATACTCCTTGCCTCAAACAGTGCTTCAGCAACACTTTTCATATTCGAATCTAGTCTGTCTGGATGAAAGTGTAAAGCAATCCTTGCATGAGATTTTAAATTAGCGACAGCTTCTTCAAATATTTCATCTGTAATATTAGACATTTTAAGTATATGATTAATCGTTGCTTTAGCCCCACGTTTTTCGTTCTCTGCATATTTTGAAATATACTCTAAAGCAAATAATTGAGATCTTAATAATTCCATAATCCAATCTCCCCTTTAATTGAACTGCCCTTAAACACTTCAATTAAAAGCTTATTCTTTCCTTCTTATGAAACGAACCTCATTTATTAAAAAAAGTAATTTACTAAATCTTAATTATGTATACACGCATTTTTCATAGGCAAATGTACACATTCTACAGAAATTTGATACCCTAGCCATCGCTCAGCGATATGTTCAAATGATAAAACAGATCCCGTTGTAAAAAAGCGATGCTTCGGATTCAGATTGTCAGACAAAATTCCTTTGTGCTGTAAAATGGTACTTAACTCTATCGCTGTTTCTTCTGCAGAACTAATAATCGTTATGTCTTCTCCTAGTTCCTTTTTTATATAGGACTCTAAAAGTGGATAATGCGTACATCCAAGAATTAACGTATCTATATCTTCTTTCGTTAATGGAAGTAAAGCTTGTTTCACTTGCTGCGTGACATATGCTGTATCTTCTAATTGATTTTCTACAACTGTGGCTAAAGTCGGGCAAGCATAGCTATGCACTTCCAAATATGTATCCAGCTCGTGTAATGCTTTTTCATACATATTAGATTTTATCGTACCTACAGTTCCAATTACCCCGATTTCCCCTTTCTTTGTAACTTTAATTGCCGCTCTTGCTCCTGGATGTATAACGCCAATAACTGGAATGGAAAGTGCTTCTTGCAGCGCATTCAATGCAGCAGCTGCAGCAGTATTACATGCTACGACTAGCGCTTTTAATGGAAACTGTTTGAGGAACTCAACCATTTCAAATACGAAAGATTGCACCTCCTCTACACTTCTTGGCCCATACGGACAACGCTTATTATCACCAATATAATAAATGCTTTCTTTAGGCAATTGTCTTATAATTTCGCTCGCAACTGTTAATCCCCCAACACCCGAATCTAGCACACCTATTACTGAATGTTTATGACATACAGACATTTACTTCATCCCCTTTTCAATCATCTAGCGCTAATAACATGTATTATATTACGAAAATTCAAATATCACATAACAATCCCTCTTACTTTTAATCACAAACTCTTCTCTATAATCTGATTATTACTATATCCATTGACGTATAAAAATTCATTTGTTACTCTTAAAGACGTTAATTTAATATTTAAATCCTCATTCGTATCTCGGTGAGGTAGAGGTTGCAATCATTAAGAGTATCATTTCAGGAGATGTAGTGGCATTGATGAAGGAATGAGAAAGGAATGGTTGCCGAAGTAAGTCGTGTCCACCATGCACGCTTGCTGGGTCTGCATTTAATAAGTGCAGAACTGTCACAAACGTTTCGTTTGTGGAGAGCTATCGAGAGGTATGTCGTGGGTTTCTTATAAGATAGAAAGCATGTAGCGGCAGATTACGTGCTTTTTTTGTTTTGTTTGGGACTTCTCTTCCTGACTCAGGAAGACATACATATCTCCTCGCTTGACTTGGTTATACTAACTTTGGAGGTATTTTTCTATGCAACAAAAAAAATGGGGCTTTTGGGTACTAACAGCTTTCGTTGTCGGTAACATGGTTGGCGCTGGTATTTTCATGGTGCCAAGTACGTTGGCACAAACAGCAAGCCCACTCGGTGTCACTTTAGCTTGGTTAACTACAGGGTTTGGTGTTTTAATGCTAGCTCTTGTTTTCGGTAATTTAGCAATTCGTCGTCCTGATTTAACGACAGGACCACAAAGTCATGCATATGCTTTATTCTCAACACCAAAAAAGAAAAAAATGGCTGGCTTCAGTATGGTATGGGGATATTGGGTTGCAAACTGGGCAAGTAACGTTGCCATCATTACATCATTTGCGGGATATTTATCACTCTTCTTCCCCATTATGAAAGATACGCGACTACTATTTTCAATCGGCTCGTTTAACGTAGAAGTCGGAAAACTAATTACATTTACGATTTGTTCCATCTTACTTTGGGGAACTCATATTATATTAACAAACGGTGTAAGCGGAGCTGGAAAACTAAACTTCTTAGCAACAACAACGAAAGTAACTGGATTCCTTTTATTCATCGTCGTTACGTTATTTGCATTCGAAGCTTCTAAGTTTGGACAATGGTACACACCGATGATTGATAAATCAGGTGCATCACACGGTCTTCTTTCACAAGTAAATTTAGCTGCTCTTACAACGCTTTGGGCGTTTATCGGAATTGAATCAGCCGTTCTTTTATCAAACCGTGCTGTTTCTCCAAAAACGGTAAAACGTGCAACAGTTGCGGGATTACTTATTACAGTTGCGATTTACTTAGGAATTACAATTTTAACAATGGGTGTACTTCACGTTGATAAATTACAAGCTTCTGAACGTCCATTAGCAGATGCACTAAATGCTGCAATGGGTCATGGCGGCGGGAAACTGATGGCATTACTTGCTCTTACTTCCCTGTTCGGTTCTATCTTAGGCTGGATTTTATTAAGCTCAGAAGTACCTTATCAAGCAGCAAAAGAAGGTTTCTTCCCTTCCTTCTTCACGAAAACAAATAAAAAAGGAAGTCCAATTTACTCATTACGATTAACAAACATTATGTCGCAAGTGTTCCTATTCTCAACATTATCAGGAACCATTGCGGAAGCTTATACATTCGTTATTACCGTATCGACACTGGCCTACCTCATTCCATATCTCGTTTCACCAATCTTCCAGTTAAAACTAGTCACAACTGGTGAAACATATAAAAATGAAATGCGGGCAAGAATTACAGATGGCATAGTCGCAGTTATCGCACTTTGCTACGCACTGTGGGTTATTAAAACCGGCGCATCCGATATAAAAACGTTCCTTCTCGGAATTGGTTTATTTGTAATTGGATTTGCTTTCTATCCATTAATGAATCGTGATCAGAAAAAAAATAACGAAAAGAAAAACGGGCAAGTTGCATAACGCAATTTGCTCGTTTTTTCTTTTGTAAAACATATATAATAGAACAAAGAGGTGAAAAACATGTCAATCGAATCGCTATGGAGCAGTCGCTTCCAACAACATATTCAAAATATCATTACATACTTTGCACGTATGATTAACGGTTTACTATATAGCTTTATCTTTATTTCATGCGTTGGTGCATATTATTATGCTCAGTTTCTAAAAGCATCTCCTTCTAAAGGAATATCTTTAATAATTATAACGATTGTACTTACGTTCATTATAACGAGATGCCCTATCCGTACATTTATTCAAAAACCTGATGCTGTCTATTTGCTTGCATTAGAAGAGAAACTAACATCCTATTTCAAAAAATCTCTTCTATACAATTACATCATGCAGCTTTTCCCATTATTATTTACATTCCTTATTCTCGTACCACTTGCTATGCAATCATTACAATTAACTGTACCTTTTTTATGTACAATCTTTATCGTGTTAATGATTACGAAAGCCTGGAACATGTACATACATTGGATGTGGCGTGATAGTCACGAAAAAAATATATGGCTGATCATTCGTATTACTTGTAACGCCCTAATCATTTACATGCTGTTTTATTCCGCAAATGTTCTCATATTGGGCGGACTACTCTTACTACTTGCTTTCCTACTTCTATATACGAAAAAACAGCCTACAAAACGAATACCGTGGGATTACATAATCGAGCAAGAAGAAAAAATGAACGTTCGTTTTTATCAATTTGCTAGCATTTTCACAGATGTTCCACAACTGAATAAACAAGTAAATAAAAGAAAATGGCTTACAAATTGGATTGAACCTTTATTACATAAAAAACGAGCAACTTTCTTCTATTTACATACACTCGCATTTTTACGTGGGAATGATTATTTCGGTATATATATTCGCTTAGGATTAATCGGTGCTTTCGCATTATATTTCATACCAAATATATACGTAAAAGGCGCTATCACTTATATCGTCCTATATATGATTTCTATGCAGCTCCGTTCACTGTGGAAATATTTTTCGGGAAATATTATTGTAGCATTATATCCGATTAGTACTGAAGAAAGAATGAAGCAATTTCTTCGCTTAACCTTTATATTGCTAACCATTCAACTCATTGTATTTTCGAGTGTTATACTCATTGCTACAGGTCAATTTTTACATAGCCTTATCATTATGATTGTCGGGTTACTCTGGATTAAATTTATTATTGTACCAAAAACGAAGCAACGCGTTTCTTCGTTTTAACGAAAAGAAATATCTTAAAAGCCAAGGAGAAAATAAATTATCCTTGGCTTTTTTATTTTGCTTCCTCAAACAAGAATCACTGAAACAACCGATATTTTATGATTTTTACATACAAAAACGATAATACATGTTTACGACCTAATAAAAAGGGTATCTATTAATTAACAGAGTAAAGGAGGGGCCTATATTGTGAATAAAAAAACGGAACAATTGAAGCACCACGTTACTGACAATCAATGCAAACATGCTTTAACAACAAATCAAGGGGTAAAAATAGCTGAAGATGAATTTTCTTTAAAGATGGGCTTAAGAGGCCCAACCTTAATGGAGGATTTCCACTTTCGCGAGAAAATGACCCATTTTGATCACGAACGAATTCCCGAAAGGATTGTTCATGCACGCGGGGTTGGCGCTCATGGTTATTTTCAGCTTTATGAATCTTTAGAAACATATACGAAAGCAGATTTTCTTACTAATCCTTCAAAGAAAACACCTGTATTTGTACGGTTCTCAACCGTTCAAGGTTCTAAAGGATCCAATGACACAGTAAGAGATGTACGCGGATTCGCCACAAAATTTTATACAGATGAAGGAAACTATGATTTAGTGGGTAATAATATGCCAGTATTCTTTATCCAAGATGCTATTAAATTTCCTGATTTTGTCCATGCAGTTAAACCAGAACCACATAATGATATTCCTCAAGGAGCTAGCGCTCATGATACCTTTTGGGACTTTGTTGCGCATAATCCTGAGTCCACTCATATGGTCATGTGGCAAATGAGCGACCGAGCTATTCCGCGTAGTTTACGAATGATGGAAGGTTTTGGAGTTCACACATTTCGACTCATTAACGCAGAAGGAAAAGCCCATTTCGTAAAGTTTCACTGGAAACCTACCCTCGGGGTTCATTCATTAGTATGGGATGAAGCTCAAAAGATTGCCGGGAAAAATCCTGATTTTCATCGTCAAGATTTATACGAAGCAATTGAAAAAGGGGATTATCCTGAATGGGAGCTTGGATTACAGCTAATTCCAGAAGAAGATGAACATAAATTTGATTTTGATATTTTAGATCCAACGAAATTATGGCCAGAAGAAGAAGTTCCCGTAAAATTAGTTGGTAAAATGACACTGAACAAAAATGTTGATAACTTCTTTGCTGAAACAGAGCAGGTAGCTTTTCACCCTGGTCATGTCGTACCAGGTATTGATTTTTCAAATGACCCTCTTCTGCAAGGAAGATTATTCTCCTATACAGATACACAATTATCTCGTTTAGGGGGCCCTAATTTCCATCAAATCCCTATCAATCAACCCGTATGTCCTTTTCATAATAATCAACGTGATGGTATGCATCAAATGCAGATTCATCGCGGTCAAACAAGCTATCATCCTAATGGATTAAATAACAATCAACCTGCAACCGTCCAAGCCGAACAAGGAGGATATGAACATTATCAAGAAAAGATTGATGGGCATAAAATTAGAGGTCGCAGTAAAAGCTTTCTTAACTTTTATTCTCAGGCTAAACTTTTCTACAATAGTATGAGCCCTATTGAAAAGCAGCACATAAAAGAAGCTTTTTGCTTTGAAGTTGGGAAGTGTAAATCAGACATGGTGAAGGCAAATGTAATTGCTCTCTTAAACCACGTCGATCGTCAATTAGCACAAGAAGTCGCTAACATTATTGGAGCTCCTTTACCTAAGGAAAATCACGAAGTAAATTCAGATGCAAAATCACCTGCACTAAGTATATCCAATACTATTTTTAAATCTGATTCCAAAAATGTTGCAATTCTATTAAATGGTGACCCAAGCGTCTCACTTCTGTCCGAATGGATTCAAGCTTTTGTACAACACCGAATTAACTATAGTATCATAGATAATAAAATTTATCAGTTCAATGATTCCATTAAAGTAACTGATACTTATACAACAACAGACTCCTTCCTTTTTGATGCAGTATTAGTGTTTAGTAGTGAGTCTGTCATTCAACCCCCTGTTTTAGAATTTGCAGAAACTACTTTTAAACATTTTAAACCGATAGCTCATGTCCTTAGTAATCCTCATGCTTTGGACCATAGTAAGATTAAACTGGATGGAGCAGGAGTTTACAACTTAACAAATGCTTCAATTGAATCATTTATAGAAGGCATTGCCCAAGGAAGATTCTGGAGCCGATAATATAATATAAGGAGCGGATTAGAATGAGTAAAAAAATTGCTATTTTAATAACGGATTATTTCGAGGATACAGAATACACAGAGCCAGTAGAAGCTTTTAAACAAAAGGGATATGAATTCACAACTATTGAAATGGAAAAAGGGAAAACGGTACACGGTAAGCAAGGGAAAAGTGAAGTCGTGATTGATAAAAGTATTGACGATGTTTCTCCAGAGAACTTTGATGCCCTCTTCATACCGGGTGGATTTTCTCCAGATATACTTCGTGCAGATGAACGTTTTGTTCGCTTTAGTAAAGCATTTATGGATGCGGAAAAACCTGTTTTCGCTATTTGTCACGGACCTCAGCTACTCATCACTGCACAAACACTTGAAGGACGTGATGTAACTGGATATAAATCTATTGAAGTCGATTTAAAAAATGCCGGCGGGAACTTTCATGACAAAGAGGTTGTCGTATGTCAAAATCAGCTAGTAACAAGTAGACAGCCAGAGGACATCCCAGCGTTTATTGAAGAATCGTTGCGTATATTAGGATAACTACTTTGGTTAACTAACCTCCTTTTATTTACATGAAAATAATGAATCAGTGGGGTTTTATTCATCCCCCCACTGATTCATTAGCCCTCACCAACTGGTCGTTTACAGGAAATCCGACCACCACAAATAGCAAGATAAATAAAAAGAGGGGAATCCAAAAGTTCAGTTTTAATAATCTTTTGGATTCCCCTCTTTTCTCGCCCAAAAATTCCTTATCACTTTTCATAGGCAGTTCTCATATAGTGAAAATGACTATATAATTCCTATCCATAAGTTAAATAATGATTTCGCACATATATAAATACAAAAGATGGGAGCCCTATTTATGAATAACAATCCACCTTCAACGCCCCAAGACAACTCCGAAAACAATAGCCGTGATATCACACTGCAAACATTAAGGGTCATCGGACTCGTCGTCCTTATTAGTGGTTATATCCTCGTTGCGCTCTCTGAAGTAGGTGAGCTGAAAGTCTTATTAACAAACCCAAATAGCAATCCTGATTTAGCTGAAGTTGATCCGTTTTAAAAGCCATATGAAAAGCGATTTCTAGCATCGCTTTTCATATCGTTTTATCCAATCTGAGAAACCTCCCCCTCATACTTCTCTTTCCCTATCGCCTTCATAAATAATAAAATACTGCTCATACCAACGATAAAGTACAGAGCACTCATACCCCAAGATGCAATAAATGAACCTAGCATAACACCTAATGCCCCGTTCATTTTTGCCACTTGAAAGACCATTCCGTTAATCGCCATATAAGAACCTCTTGCCTCATTTGGCACCATATCTGCCATAATAGATTGACGCACTGGCACATACATCATCTCGCCTACTGTTTGGAAAAGCCCTGCAATTAATAAAATCCATAAGCTATTGCTCGTTCCGAGTATTGTAAATCCAATCGTGTAAATAAATAAGCCTACATATAAGATTTTCAAATCGTTGAAGCTTTTCAGCATTTTAATAAGAAGTGCTGAACATAACACAACTAAAATTGTATTCTCTGCAGAAATCCAGCTCAGCATGCGAATACCTGTTAAATCAAACGTAAAACCATTCCCGAATAAAAAGTGCACCGTTTCAAATTCCTTCTGCAAACGTACCCCTAAATAATTATTAATTTGAAACTCTAACGATAATGTACATATACTCGCTGCACAAAAAATTAAAAATGCTTTATCTTTCATCACGACTTTATAACTATCTGCCATATCTTTTAATACATTTTTCTTCTCCATCGTTTTTCGTGCTACATACACTTCTTCCATATACACAGCCATCACATATAAAGTCATAATGGCAACAAGCGTTAATACGATAAACAATTGTAGTCTATAGTTTTCAAATAGTAATCCTCCAAATATCGCTCCAATCGCAATCGATAAATTAATAGCCCAGTAATTAATGCTGTACATCACTTTTCGATTTTCAGGTGTACTCACATCAATTAACATCGCTTCTGTCGCAGGATTCATAAGTCCCGATCCTAAACTATTCACTAACATAAACACAAATGTTAACCACGGTGAGTCAACGTAATCCGAATTCGCAACTCCCATACAAGCAATGGAAATGACTTGTATACTTTGACCGATAATCATAACCTTTTTACGCCCAAGCCGGTCTCCAACATATCCACCGTATAAACCAATTACTAATGAAGCTATGACATTAATAAGTAGTAACGCACCAGCAATCGCACTACCTAACTTTATGGAAAAATAAATCGCCATAAATGGAAAAATCATCGTAGACACAGTACGTGTTAAAAACGATGTTATAATTCTAATTTTTATATTTCGATGCATACTCCAAAATCCCATTGTTTCCCCTCCTTATGCTTACTTATTTTACTTTGAAAAAAAGGAAGAAAAAGGTTAGAATATTCTAAAGAGTTTCCCCTTTTATGATAGAAGGAAGTGTATATATGAAAATTATGGACTATTACATTAGACTAAGACTACATGCACAAGATCAACAACATATGCGAAATAGCTTACAAGAATTAGCGGATGTTTTATATTGCAGTACGAAAAACGTAAAGATTTTATTAAAGAAAATGAGCGAGGAGCAATTAATTAGCTGGACTCCAGGGCGAGGCCGCGGAAATAAAACGGAAATTCTATTTATACATAATTTCGTAGAAGCGATTGAGTCCTATACAGATGAACTGTTAGCACAAGAAAAATTAAAAGATATCTTTCTTCTTTTAAAAGAACCCCTACCCCTTGCACTTCAAAAAAAGATAGAAAATAAACTACATCATCATTTTGGATACGAACCTTCAAATGATATGTACGACGTATTAAAGATTCCTATATCGAGAAAGATATTCCCATTAGATCCGGCTTTTGTGGCTGTAACTACAGAGAGTCATCTTACGAGTCAAATTTTTGATACGTTAGTTGTCTATAACGATGTTACTGAAAAAATGGAGCCTCACATTGCGCATACGTGGGAATTAAGTGAAGATGGACTTACTTGGACCTTTTATTTACGAAAAGATATATATTTTCACAATGAATCAATTTTAACTTCTAAAGATGTACAGTTTTCATTTGAAAGACTAAAGCAAGTTCAATCCCCTTTCGAATGGTTAACAGAAGAAATTGTTCAAATTGAAACACCATCACCACTGCAAATTCGATTCCATTTAGCAAAACCAAATTTATTTTTCTTACACTATGTAAGTTCAATGCAGCTCGCAATTTTACCGCGTGATACGAGTATTCAAAATCATCATTATATAGGTACTGGACCTTTCAAACTTGCTCATTACTCTGAAGATAATATCGTACTCGAAGCGTTCACCCATTATTTTAAAGAGCGCGCGTTATTAGACCGTATTAAATTTTGGGGTATTCCTGACCATGTGCAAATAGATGCTGATTATGAACTACCAAACGAAGAGGAAAATGAAAGGCATGATATACAAATAGAAGAAATAGGTTGTATTTATGCTAGCTTCAACTTTACAAAACCTGGTCCTCATCACGACATTTACTTTCGAAAAGCTTGGAGAGAACTATATGATGTTGAAATGATACTTCGTAACATAGAGGGGAGACGAACAATTGCTGCATCAAGCTTTTTCCCTGATAGAAGCCGCCTTGCAACAAGAAGATCCTACTCTTTAGAAAAGGCAAAAGAGTATTTGAAAAAGAGTACATATAATGGAGAAACGATACATATTTACTTCTTCGCATTTAAAGATAGTGCAAATGATGCATATTTCTTAAAAGAACGATGTGAAAGTTTAGGTATACAAGTAGAGCTTCACCCATTTCCCGTTTCAGATTATATGAATCGCTCTATTGATAAACATGCTGATATTATTTTCATGGGAGAAGTATTTGCTGCCAATCATGAAATTGCATTCTTAAATGTATTTAAAAATAAAAGTTGCTTCGTAAATCGGTTCATGGACCCGCACTACGAAAAACAAATTAACTGTTTACTAGATACATTTTTACTAGAAGAAAATAAAGAAAAGCGTTATGAACTCATGTATGAGATTGAAGAGTTTTTACAAGCAGAACACATCATTTTATTTAACTATCACGTTCTAAAAAGAAAAACATACCCTTCTTCTTTAAAAAACGTAACAATTGATTCATTCGGTTGGGCAAATTTTGCGAAGTTATGGATACAGCCATCCATGTCTTAAAATATGAGTCATTATAAAAGGAGAAGGTACTACATCCTTAGTAGTACCTTCTTCACATACTATTATTTAATTACTCCATCTAAGTGATCTTTCAAGTTCAATAAATACTTCTCTATATTCGGATTCTTCACCACATCATAACAAGCAAAACTCTTTAACGGACTCATACCGAGAAACTTTTGCACGCGATGTAAATGACTAAGCGCTGATTCTAAACTTTCTCCTTCAAAGAACTTTGTCTTATCTCCAAATGCTTTTTCAGGTGCATTCCAAGTTGTAGAGAACATATACTCTTTCTCTTTTAATAAACCACCTGTTCCATATTCATCTGCACCTTTAAAGAACAAACCGTATTCATATACTTCATCCATATACGTTTTAAATAAGCCTGGAACATTAAACCAGTAAATTGGTGTTTGATAAATCACAACATCAGCCCATAAAAACTTATCTTGTTCTTCTTTAATATTGTAACCATCTTGAATCGTTGTTGTTTTCACATGATGATTCTCGCCTAATACAGTAACCATATAATCTACTAACGTTTTATTTAATCGTCCTTCCTTTGTACCGTATTTTTCATGTCCATTTATAATAAATATATTTTTCATCGTTTTTCTCTCCCCTATATGATCTACTCTTCAGCTATTAAGCCGAGTTGCTGCTGTAGTGTAAGATTATCTTCTAAATGCCAATCTTCTGTTATCTTTCCGTCTTTCACATGTAAAATATCAATTGCAAAAAAATTAATTTTCTTACCATTATGCGTTCCTGTAAAAGAAAGACGGGCCGTTACTTTATCACCAACAACTAATAAGTCTTCAATCTCGCAATGTATATCAGGCACAACTTTACGAAAATTTTGCGCTGCAAACTTTAATCCTTCAATGCCTTGTGGTCGCCCTTTCGGCAATGTATTATCGAAGAAATCTTTAGTAACAGTCTGCGGAATAAGTTCCTCCTTACCTGTATCCCAAAATGCATAAAAACGCTGCGCCGCATGAACCATTTCTGTCGCTTCTTTTTTACTTAGTGAGGGATCAATTGTCATTGCTTTTGGCTTTGGCATTTCTTTTAATAACTGAACTTCAGTTTTTTGTTCCACACCACATGCTACAAGCACAATACAAATAACAAACAAACTAAGAAATCCAAATAACTTTTTTATCCCCATGGAAATCACCACCTCCTTATATAAATCCTTTTTGTTTCGTATTGCTATTGTATATGCACTAACTTTCTTTATGGAAGTAGTGATATTTTTTTCATATAGTTACCAAAAGTATAGTTTTGTGATACTATAAAGCAAATTCATCCAAAAAAATTTTATGGAGGCTAGTTCCATGAACGATATAAATCCAGTTGAATTAACGAAAGGTTTACCGGGCATACCTTGTCCTATCGCTAAAACGCTTGATGTAATTAGTACAAAATGGACGTTTTTAATCATTCGTGATCTTCTTATCGAAGGAACATTACGCTTTAGTGATTTACAAAAATCAATGGATGGTATTAGTCCAAAAACATTATCGCTTCGACTAAAAGAATTAGAGTCTCAAGGCATTATAACGAGAAAAGTATATCCAGAAGTTCCGCCTCGTGTAGAGTACACATTAACGGATAAAGGAAAGCAATTAGAGGGGATTTTTATTGAATTAAAACGGTTTGGGTTAAGTTTATAAAATGAAACTTTAATCAGAATAAAACAAAACCACCTTACCGTCGTAAGGGGTTTTATTACTTCGCAAAACTTTCAGCCAACTGTTTCTCTCTCCACATAAATGTAATGCCGAGACCAACTATTAAAACAACGCCTGAAAATGCATATGGATAATGAATATTCATATCAAATAATATTCCGCCCATCGCTGGTCCTGCGATATTTCCTAAACTCGTATAAGTCGAGTTCATACCAGCGACGAATCCTTGCTCTTTTCCGGCTGCTTTTGATAAAAATGTCGTTAAAGCTGGACGAAGTAAATCAAATGCTAAGAAAATGAAGCAAGTAACGAGAAGTACAATCCAATAATTAAAGACTACAGTTGAGACGAATGCTAATACTGCACCTACAATTAAACATATTTGAATTAACACTTTCTCACCGAACATGTCTACCAATTTGCCAAACATAAATACTTGCACAACTACCCCAAAGATTGAACTAATTGTAATAATTGCTGCGATATCTTTCGGCGAGAAGCCAAATTTATGATCAGAGAACAAGCTAAACACTGTTTCATACGCTGATAATCCGAATGCGAGTACAAATACGATAATAAATGCAATTGCATACATTGGATGTAATGATTTCTTTAAATCACCAATAAAACTTGATTCCTTCGTATTAGAAGAAATCTCTGCAAGTTCTTCTTTCGTTAACGGTTCTTTTAAAATAAAGATTGAAATCACACATGCTATAAAGGCAATTGCTGCTGCAACGAAAAACGGCACACGTATACCGTATTCTGCAATAAATCCGCCGATTCCAGGACCTATAATGAATCCAGTACTAATAGCCGCAGATAAGTATCCCATCGCCTTTGGACGTTCCTGAATAGATGTAATATCCGCAACATATGCCGTAACACCAGGCATAATAAAAGCAGCACTAATTCCGCCTAATACCCTTGCTACATAAAGCATCCATACATCTTTTCCTAATCCAAAAAGAAGCTCTGAAACACCAAAAATAAATAATCCAATGATTATCATTTTCTTTCTACCGTAAAGATCAACCCACCGGCCTGTAATAGGTGAAGTAATGAGCTGTGCCATTGCAAACACTGCAACGAGATATCCCATCGTCTTCCCTGTCAAATGCATATCATTCATAAAGGACGGCATAACTGGAATGATTAATCCAATCCCTAGAAAAGCGATAAATATATTACTCAAAAGAATGACCAATACCATCTTTTGTTCTTTTATCGGTTTCTTCACTTTTTAACACCTCTTCCCGTAAGTTCCTCTCAAAAAATAATGCCCAAGAAGCTTTTTCTCTATCCTTCTATTTGTGGGCTAGTCATGAGTAGAGATGCCCCCTACTCGTTAGAATTTCACACTATCCTTCCACACATACATACGCATTAGGTGAATGACTATCATTCAGTTTTCCTCAAAAATGAACCTACCTTTTCAGACAGGTTCATCTCACTATTTCTTTATATGTAGTGCATGTGTTAAAAAATCTAGTACTTCTGCCTTTTGCAAATCGACTTGCTCATCATCTTTATGATCATATAAATACACTTGTTCCGCTGCTGATTCAACTAGAGCGATAAATAACTTGGCTGTTCGCTCTGCGTGAACCGAATCACGAATTTCACCGGCTTCTTTTGCCTCATTTAAAAATTCACTTAGCCACATATAAAGAGGCTCATACACAGCTTCCCATTCTTTTATATGTTCTGTAGATGCAAGACCAGCATACATTAAAGCTTGTATTTCACGATATTCAGCTATAAAGTGAAACACCGCATCTATTACTTGCGTCACTTTACTTGAGAAAGGCGCATCGTTTTGCACTTTTTCTTTCACTGCAAGTATCATCTTTTCAACCATCACTTCTGCTATTGCAGGCATAACAGATAACTTAGAAGGAAAATATAAATAGAAAGTTCCTTGCGCAATGCCAGCTAATTTCACGATATCAGAAATCTTCGTTTTTTCGACGCCCTTTTCCTGAAACACTTCAATAGCTGCATAGACAATTTTCTCTTTTTTATTCATCATCTAAACCCTTTCACACGCATATTGAATGACTGTCACTCATTTTATAAGATAATCGATTGTACTGTCAATGATAGTGAACTCTAAGAGGAAATCATTTTTTTATAATAAAATCTCCTAATAAACAATTAGGAGATAAAAATACAATATATCTTTAAGAAAGTGCCTTTAATCCTGTCACTCCACATACAATAAGAAACACACTAATGATACGCGCTTTACTTTTCGACTCACCAAACAAGAACATGTTTAACAAAACTGCACCTGCTGTTCCGATACCAATCCAAACCGCATACGCGACACTTACTTGTAAAAATAAGAAGGAAGTATACAAAAATACGAAGGATGTAGCAAACCCACCTATATAAATCGCACCATTGGCTAATGTCTTATCTTTACTATACATTTTAAGTCCTATCACACCGACTATTTCACTAATTGCAGCACAACATACGAAAAACCAACCCATTTTTTAAGCAGCTCCTTCCACAGTTTCTTCTTTATTGTCAGCTAACTTTAAACCGATAACGCCGGCTACTACCATAAGAATGAAGAATAGTTTGCCTGCGCTGAAACTTCCACCGAAAAGAAATACATCCATTAAGAAAGTACCTACCGTACCAGCTCCAGCGAAAACAGCATATACAGTTCCTGTTGCAAGATGTTCACACGCTTTAGAAAGGAAGTGAAAATCAACAGCGATAACTCCTAAAATAATAATCCAATGCCACCAAGTATTAGCCGTATTAAAACCAAACACCCAAAAAATTTCAAAGATACATGTTAATATGACATATAACCAAGCTCTATTTTTCATACCTCTCACCTCTTATGACTGACTATCAGTCATTTTGTTTTAAAAAAATATACTCTTTCATCAATACTATATAAAAACAACTATCATCCTCATTTATCATTGTATTTGTTCCATTTCTAAGCTAACTGCATCCTGCCATAAAAAATGACTGAATGTCATTCATGTGTATTGTACATGAACATTTTAAAAACTGTCAATACCGAAATTTTATTTAAAATTTCTTTCATCCGATTTGTATATTTCCTAATAATCTGTCAATAATGCTAGTAACATAATATTTTCTCCACTCCCCCTTGGAGAGATCCCTTGAATGGAGCAGTTAGCTTTTGCTAGCTGCTCTTTTTTATTTATCCGCACACTATGATGAAATACTCATAGATCAAATCCATTTTTCATCACATAACAACATCTATTTATTTTCCAATGAGCTTTTGTATGTACGAATTTTATTCTCAAGCATCTTCTCTGTAACCTCTAAGTTTTCTCTTTGAATCTGAATAGATTTCCTATGATCTTCTAGGAGCTGTAAACGAGCTTCTGTTGTATGCTCCCCTTCTGTATATAATCTAGCGTATTCTCTTATTTTTGCTATTGGCATTTGCGTTTGTTTTAATTTCATTACAAACTGCAACCACTTTATATGTGACTCTTCGTAAAGTCGATTTCCATTTGTATCACGATTTGCAATCAATATATTTTCCTTTTCATAATAACGTAGTGTATGTGTGCTCAATCCTAATAATTTTGCTACCTCACTAATTGTATACATACTAAACTCCCTCCACATGCTTATCCTTATATATTTTATGAACGTATCAAATTTATAAAAAACATTTGACTTAGAGTATACTCTAACAAATACAATCTAACCATAAATAAATTTGAATTTAGGGGGATTTTATATGAAATACACTGTTATTACTGGTGCAAGTTCCGGAATTGGTTATGAAGCAGCTTTAGCATTTGCACCTCGCGGGAAAAATTTAGTACTTGTAGCTCGAAGACAAGAAGAATTAGATGGATTAAAATTGAAAATTAACGAAATGCATCCAGAGTTAGATGTTGTCATTCGACGAACTGATTTATCTGTTACTGAAGATGTTTATAAACTTTATGAAAGCCTACAAGCTTTTCAAATTGAAACGTGGATTAATAACGCAGGTTTTGGTAATTTCGCCTCAATTGCCGAACAAAATTTAAATAAAATCGAGACGATGTTGCATGTCAATATAGAAGCACTAACAATACTCTCTTCTCTTTTCGTTCGAGATTATTCAATGGTTGACGGAACACAGCTTATTAACGTTTCATCGGGCGGCGGATACACGATTGTTGCTGATGCTGTTACGTATTGCGCTACAAAATTTTATGTAAGTGCCTTTACAGAAGGGCTGTCTCACGAACTGAAAGAACAAGGCGCAAAACTGCAAGCAAAGGTTTTAGCACCTGGGGCAACTGAAACAGAATTTGCAAAACGTTCATTTGGTATTGATGAGTTCGAATACGATAATGTTGTACCGAAATTCCACACTGCAAAACAAATGGCACAATTTATGCTCGACCTTTATGATAATGATAAAGTTGTAGGAATTGTCGACGGTTTAACGTATAACTATGAACTTAAAGATCCACTTTATAATTTTGCCGTAAGACAAACGAATTCAAATTCTTAATAACCTGTCCATTTCTTATGTAAATATATGTTCCCACTATATCTGTAAATAATAGTGGGAACTTTTTCTCTATAAATTTTTTATCCAACATACCGAACCATCGCCGCTTCATCACAATAATCCATCTTTGGACAATGTCTACAATCAATCCATACTTTCTCTGGCAACGCTTCTTTATTTATAAAATCAAATCCACACTTTTGAAAAAATACTGTTTCATATGTTAAGGAAATTACTCTTCTTACATTTATTTTCGTAGCTTCCTCCATTACATGATTTACGAGCATACGTCCTATCCCTTTCCCTGCATATGTATGCGAAACTACTAACGATCGTATTTCTGCAAGATCTTCTCCTAACACATGCAATCCAGCAACTCCAACAATTCTCTCGTCTTCTTTCATAACATATAAACATTGCAAATATTGATAAAGAGACAAAAGAGAACGTGGTAAAACAACTCCCTCTTTTGCATAAACCTCAATAAGACTATAAATTTCTTTCACATCACTCGTCACCGCATTACAGATTTTCATATTACATCCCCTTGCCCCTCAATATTAATATTTATAACTTTAAATGAATTTTAATTCATAATTTCATATAATAATACAGCTCTCTTTTCTCCTCGTCAATCACTTTATACAAACAAAAAACCAAGCAATCTAATCGATGCTCGGTTCCTCATTTCGTATCGGCAATATCGTCGAATATTTAATTTCACGAAGTGCTAAACTTGTCTGTATCCTTGTAATACCAAGCTTATTCAGCTTTCTAATAAACTGCTCCAGTTCTTTACGATCACGATTTGCAACCTTTAATAAATAATCGTACTCTCCTGTTAAACAGTGACATTCTAACACTTCCGGCATCGATTCTAATTCTTTCTCCAACACTTCCAACTTGTCAAATTGATGAATATTCGTACTCATAAAAATAAAGCATAATAAATCAAACCCAAGCTTTTCTTGATTTAAAATCGCAACTTGCTTATCGATGAAACCTTCCCCATCTAACCTTTTTATTCTTGCATGCATCGCAGCCGGTGATAAATTAACGCGACGTGCCAGCTCTGCATTACTTACTTGTGAATCCTTCTGCAATATATCTAAAATTTGTACATCCAAATCATCCAACACTTTAATAACAGACGACTCCATTACAATTCCTCCTTTTTTCTTACCGATGATTATTCGAAAAAACAACTTATAATTTATATAAAACTGAATATCTTTCTGTAAATATCATTTTAAACTAAAGATTTTATCGAGTTTTCACCATTATACAAAATAATATATTACACAATAAAGAAAAATGCTAAAATTATTTACAATTCGTATTGATTACAAAAAAGGGGATTTTATCATGCCTTATTTTTACGTCTTTTTACTATTACTAACGAGCTTATTATGGGGAGGAAATTTCGTCGTTGGAAAATCACTCGTCGATCATGCATCACCGATGACATTGACAAATTTAAGATGGATGATTGCGATTGTTTGTTTATTACCAATGGTATGGCTTAAAGAAAAGAAAATCCTTCCACCACGTACCGCAATAATTCCGTTAATATTAATGGGAATTTCAGGAGTCGCTCTTTTTAACATCTTTCAATTTTTAGCATTAGAAAAAACATCCGCTACGAATGTAGGGCTTATTTCTACATTGAATGCAATTTCAATCGCATTATTTTCAGTATTATTTCTAAAAGAAAAAGTAAATACACTTCAAATCCTATCCATGATTCTTTCATTCTTCGGGGTCATCCTCGTCCTATTAAAAGGTGATTTCTCGCTTTTATTTTCACTACATTTTAATAGCGGTGATTTATGGATGATTGCAGCGGTTTGTATTTGGGGAATCTATTCTGTTTGTAGTAAATGGGCAACAAAAACAACTACACCACTTATGGCAACGTTGTACTCTGGTATTTTCGGCGTTATTTTATTACTACCGTTTAACATAGGTAGCTTCACTGTTTTAAATATAAATACTTCTTTCATCACATCACTTTTATATACTGGGCTTATTTCGACAGTTCTTTGTATGGTATTTTGGAATATTGGCGTACAAAAATTAGGCGCAACTACATCAGGTATTTTTCTAAACTTCAATCCAATTTTCACAGCCATTTTAGCATTCATATTTCTCGGAGAAGAATTAACGTGGATACAAATTTTAGGGACAATTGTCGTTGTAACAGGATGTTATTTATTTTCTCATTTCAAAACTGTTGCCGTTCAGCCAACTAGACCTTTAATACGAAAACATTCTTAATGAAAAAACATCGTCATCTAGGTTGGCGATGTTTTTATTTACTCTTCATTTCTCTTATATACTGCTTTTCCTCTTCTGGCGATAAACGTTCCGTCGCCTTGCCAGTATCTCCACCTTGAAGGCTCCATAAAAAGTTATGCTCCTCAACAGTTTGAGAAAAATCTCCTTTTTCCCATCTATTTATAATAGAAAATAACTTCATTTTATATTGAAAACCTGTACTATTTTCAATATCTCTTTTTACATTAGAAATTTCCTTTTTTGTCATCTCTACAAATCCCCATTTTTCAGAGGATTTTACCTTTTGGTGCACCATTTTATGCATAGTAGAAATAATTTCACCTTCACTAATTTGCGGAGCTTCTTCTGCAGCTTTTTTCTCTTTTTCGTTTGCCGCTCGCTCAGTTTGAATATTTTTATTTTCTTTTTCCACATATGCAAGCAATTTCTTTCCGCCAACTATAGACGAGAAAATTACTATAATTGTAATGCATATACCTACGATCCATTTAAAAAGCATTAGCTCTTCATTGCTTCCTTAACAATATAACTATCTACATACTGCTTAAACTTCACGATTTTTCCGTTCTCCAGTTGCCATACATGAACAAATTCTGCTTCAAATGATTTTCCTGTTTCTTTATAAACTCCAGAATACATACCTTCAGCAATAATTACATCTTTTCCGCTTACTTCATGATACATATTTACACTTGCTTTATAATCATCCCATTCTGATCCTAAACGGCTAAATACATTTTTCATTATAGCTTCTACGCCTTTATATGTTCCGCCGTACGGGAAACCTTCTGCCTCTGTCCATTCCACTTTTTCAGAGAGGGCTTCTGCTAAATGCTTTGCATTTGAAGAAGCTGATCCTTCATACGTGCTTTTAATAATTTCTAAATTTGATTTAGGCATATTACTTCCTCCCGTTTATTTATTTTTACACAAGATGTAACTTATATAGTTACATCTTGTGTAAAAAAATATTTAAATTGTTTTACTCTTAATCTATTAGTTGTAATCATTATAGTTACAATATTTCTTCAAGTCAACATTTATAAATAAAATTTACTTCGTTTTCATTACTTTCTCTTTTAAGAAACGATCTACATATCCTTCTGCTTTTACTACGAATAAATACGCACCCATTGATAATAATGCAAGATCTAATTCATATCCTGGATTCTTTCCATCTCCTAATAAACCTGCTGCTCCATTTACCTTTACGATAGCTCCAGCTAAAATAAGAGCGAATAACAATCCTACATATCGTACACCTAAACCGATAATTAATAATATACCACCAACTAATTCTACAGTTGCTACGCCGTATGCAAGGCCACCTGGTAAACCGATGCTTGTAAACCACCCTGCTACATTATCGATACCTGATTGAAACTTTGCTAAACCGTGTGCAAAAAACGTAACTCCTAACACGATACGAATAATTAAATTCCCAATATATTGATTCATTTTGAACTCTCCTTTTTGTTTTGTTATGGTGAACTTTTATTCACAAGTCAAAACAATACGGTATTTTATTTCATTCGTCAAATACTTTTTTAAAGAAAACAAAAAACATTATCCGTTTTACGGATAATGTTTTCTTACAAAATAGCGCTAATTCAAGCTTTTATTCTATCGCATAGAAAAAGTTGAAACATTTTTCCAGCGCCAATATAAGGCAGCAAAGAAACGTCCTCTTCCACAACCATTCCAACAACATTCACTTTCTCATCTACAGGTAAATCATATGTGGCAACTTGCATCTCCCCTGCATATCTACCGTACAATTCATTATCAATTGTAATGCTCCCTTTCTTTCTTACAATTGTATGCATCGGCTTTATCACCACTCTATTTCCTTCCCTTGATTCTACAGATCGAATAACATCACGAGACGGATCTAGTCTATTTGTATGCACTTGCTCTACCACTTTTAATACTTCTTTATCAGTTATAAATGATTTGTAATGCAATGGAATAATCCCTCTACTTGCACTAGCTACTTCTTGCATACTTTCTAAACTTGCGCTTATATCTCCAATCAATACTTTATCAACACCACAATCTTGTACAAGTTCTAAGTACGCTTCAAGCGGGCGCATATTGCGATGTTTTTCTAACGTTGGTAACCCTTCATATAACGGACCTCGTTTTTCCGCATCTCCTGGAATAAATGCCATCGTCTTTATTCCGCACTTCTGTAAATATTGATTTTGTTTTTGTAAGAAGGACTTTGCTAGTCCTGTCTCTGGGCGCGGGTAAAAATTATGCCATGCTTCTACATTCTCTACTCTTATATGTTCTGCAAGTAATTCTTTCCAAAATGAATTTGTAATCGTACTCGCATTTAAAGCTACTTTCATCTTATGAGATACGCTTGCAATTTCTTTTGGCGCAATGCCGTAATCCATTCTTAAACCGGTAATGCCCCAGTCCAATAGCTCTTCCACATTTTCATATGTTAGCCCTAAATGGTGTAACGATTTTGGAGAAACATCAACCATTAGCTCCATTTCATGTGCAAGAGCTTGTTTCCCTAATATTTGAATTAACTCTTTATACGTATTTGGATCATCTTCTGGAATGTGCAGTGATGTAAAAATAGATGTAAACCCATTTTCCTTCGCTACTTTTAGCCACTCTTCTTGTTTCTCTACTCGTTCTTTTGAAAGATAAATGGAAACTCCGATCATATAAATCTCCCTTTCTATTAATAGAAAAAGAGAAAGGAATCCCTTTCTCTATATGTTTTCTGCCATTTCTTCTTTAAATCCGAAGAAGTACGTAAAGATAAATCCGAAAGCATATGCAATTACTAAACCTAAGAAATATAGTAAATATTTATTGTCAGCAATTAACGGAATTAAAGATAGCCCTGATACGCCAATTCCAAGTGAAGCCGTTTGCATAACTGCTTGGAATGCACCACCGACAGCCGCTCCTAAACAAGCAGTAATAAACGGTTTCCCAAGTGGTAATGTAACCCCGTATAATAACGGCTCACCAATTCCTAAAAAGCCAACTGGCAATCCACCTTTAATTACATTTCGAAGTCGTTTGTTTTTTGTTTTCACATAAATCGCAATTGCTGCGCCCACTTGGCCAGCACCAGCCATTGCTAGTACTGGTAATAAAGGTGTTACGTGTGTTTGATTAATAAATTCCATATGAATTGGTGTTAAACCGTGATGCAATCCGACCATAACGAGAGGTAAAAATGTTCCCGCAAGTACTGCGCCAGCAAATGCTCCGCCAATATTTAAAATCGCATTAATTCCGCTCGTAATACCATCTGATAAGAAACCTGCTAATGGCTGAATTGCTAACATCGTTACGATACTTACAACTAATACAGTAATGAGTGGTGTCACGATAATATCAACTGCATTCGGCACTGCTTTTCGAACTTGTCTTTCCACTACAACCATAAGCCATGCTGCAAAAATAACTGCGAACAATCCGCCCCGTCCGGGCACTAATGCTTCACCAAACAATTTTACGTTTGCCATCGCCGGATTGAAAATTAAAATACCAGCAATTGCCCCAAGAACCGGTGTCCCGCCGAACTCTTTCGCTGTATTCCAACCAACTAAAATTCCTAAGAATGTAAAGATACCGCCGCCAATGAGTAGTAACATTTGTAACCACGTTGCATTTGGATCAGCACCAGCGTTTTTCGCAAAGTTAGCAACCCCGTTTATAATTCCTGACGCAACAAGACCTGGAATTAATGGGATGAAAATACTTCCTATTTTTCGTAAAAAGTTTTTCACCGGTGTATTATTTTTCTTCTTAATCTCTGATTTCATCTCTTGCCCAATATCTTCAAGGTGATGATCTGCTATCTCACCAATTCGTAGTCCTGTTAAGCCTTCCATTTCAGCTGCTACTTTATTTACTGTTCCTGGACCAACGACAACTTGAAGCGTCTCATCTTCTATAACACCCATAACGCCTTCAACTTTTTTTAAAAGGTCCATATTTACTTTACTTTCATCATGAAGCGTTAATCGTAGTCTCGTCATACAATGAGCAATACTACGAATATTTTTTATTCCTCCAAGTTGCTCCGAAATTTCCTTGGCCATTCTCTCTTCTTTCTTCATAATAGAATCCCCCTCCCTATTATTTTATAGTGCTTTCTTCACAAACCCTTTTGCGCATTTTAGTTTCTCCAGTGCTTCCCCATATTCGCACTGCAACAACACCATAACAATGGCAGCTTTTACGTTACGTTCTGCCTTTTCATAATACTCTGCCGCTACTTCATAACTAGCGCCTGTTGCTTCCACAATAATTCGTTTTGATCGTTCTACTAACTTTTCATTTGTGGATTGAACATCTACCATTAAGTTTTTATATACTTTTCCTACACCAATCATCGAAGCTGTTGAAATCATATTCAACACTAATTTTTGTGCTGTACCAGCTTTTAAACGCGTTGATCCTGTTAATATTTCTGCACCTGTCTCTACTTCCACATTTAACTTTG
The DNA here is from genome assembly GCF_008274905.1 of Bacillus sp. JAS24-2. Taxonomy (NCBI): domain Bacteria; kingdom Bacillati; phylum Bacillota; class Bacilli; order Caryophanales; family Bacillaceae; genus Bacillus; species Bacillus sp. JAS24-2. Next base: position 811,058 of record NZ_CP031068.1, on the reverse strand, counting down.
CATATTTACTTATTTCAGCATTTTTATTACAAGAAATACTCGCTGTACTCGCTCCTACGCTCTGTGCGTATTTCAAGCCGCCAATTACGTAAGGAGTTCTGCCACTTGCAGCAATTCCAATCACTGTATCTTTCTCATTTAATCCAATACTTTTTAAATCTTCTTCTGCTAACTCTTCGCGATCTTCGGCACCTTCCACCGCTTTAGTAAACGCTTTCAATCCACCTGCTATAAATCCTTGCACCATTTTATCATCCGTGCCAAATGTCGGCGGACATTCCACTGCATCTAGAATACCTAAACGACCACTCGTACCAGCACCAATGTAAATTAAACGTCCCTCTTCTTCAAAAGATTTAATAACAGTCTGTACAACCTTTTCAATTTGTTCTATCTCTTTTTCAACTGCTAACGCAACAGTTCGATCTTCTTCATTCATACTTTGTAACACTTCTTTTATGCTCATCTCATCCAAATTCATTGTTTTCTCATTACGATGTTCTGTCGATAAATTTTCTAACATATTGCCACCCTCTTTGAAATTATATTTCACACTTTTATTATAACTTTAAGAAACTAAAAATCAATTACTCTTTCTTATTTTATGAAATAAAATTTCACGACATGACATATTTTTGTCAAAGATCATAAAGTGAAACTTTAATCAGTGTGGGTTTTGTTCATCCCCACTGATTATTAGCCCGCACCAATCGGGCATTTACGGGCAGTTGATCCCCACCTAACTTTCTTTGCTTCCGCTAAATTTTGAAGTGAGGGTCTTACTGCACGGCAAATAGGGGGATAAAAAAAGATGAGTCTCCTCATCTTTTCTTCTACTTTAACTTCCGTAACCGCAACGCTTCTTCTCGTGTCTCCATAAATTGATTCAATACTTTATTACCAATTCGATTGAAAGTAATCACATATAAAGCATCGATCATATTCAATTGCGTCATTCTCGAAGCAATACTCGCAATACGATGATCTTGTTCTACATCTGGCATACAAAGGCGAATATCCGCTTCTTTATATAACGGTGATGATTGATCTAGTTTCGTAATTCCAATAACAGTTGCACCTTGTCTCTTTGCATACTGCGCCATTTCAAGCACATCTTTCGTTCGACCAGATGTTGAAATCGCAACAAATATATCGCCTTCTTTTAAATTCGTCACAAGCGGCAACATCATATGAAAATCAGATAGCATCATCGCTGTAAATCCGAGCCTTGTAAATTTATAAGCTCCGTCCATCGCCGGAGTAGCTGATCCGCCTACTCCATAAAAGATAATTTTATCGGCATTTACAATACGATCTGCAGCTTTTTCAAGTTCTTTTTTATCTATCGCCGTCACGCTCGCCTCAATTGCAGCTTTATTCACATAAGTAACTTTATTAAATAAATCATACGGTCCATCTTCTGTATTCATCACTGAAAAATCGTTAATATTATAATCAGCAATCGTTAATTCACGAACGAGTGCTATCTTAAATGCTTTAAAACTTCCGATTCCAATCGATTTACAAAAGCGAACGACACTCGCTTCACTTGCGCCTGCATTCGTTGACACTTCTTTCGTCGTTAAATTCGGTACAATCTCTGCATTCTCCATTATGTACATGGCAACCTTCTTCTCAGCTGGTGAAAATTGATCCATATTACTTTCAATTTTAAATAGTAATGTTGAAGCTTTCACTATTTAACCTCCACTTCTTACGGTTGCGTTCACTTATTTTCTCTTGCTTCAATAAGGTAAAAACCATCATCGCCAGGAGGATGAAACACATTTACAATGCGATTCCCTTTTTGATAAACAGTTCTTTCCCCTTCTGTCCACTTCTTTTCCCAACCGTTCATCCAAATCGCAACATCAGGTAAAAAAGCAGTATATTTCAGCTTCTGACCGTACTCACCATCTGCTTCTTCCGAAAAAATAGAAACCGGAAAATCTTTCACTTTTGATTCTTTCCATGCAGTAAATGGTATACATACTGCAATAAGTACGATTACACCAATAACCTTCTCCTTCGTAATCTTCACACTTCCCTCTCCTTGTCATATCACATACATAGATTTTACCATAATTACAAACCCTTCATGCTATATGATCATTGCTTTTGGGAATAAAAAAAGAGCTTACCTACATCAGATAAGCCCTTCCTCTCTATACAAAATATTTCTTCAAAAGTGGCGGTGTAATAATCGTCGTCAATATAACAACAATAACAATCGCTGTGAAATTTTCTTTCGCTAATAAATTCGCCGTAAGTCCATTTGCAGCGATGATAAGCGCTACTTCACCACGTGATACCATCCCCGCGCCAATACTAATAGAAGATTGGAGATTAAATCCTGTCAGTCTCGCTCCTAAACCTGATCCGATTAACTTTGTGAAAATTGCAATGAGAGTCATAATAATAATGAACCAAAGCTGGCTTCCAATGCCTTGAAATGTAATTTCCATTCCGATACTTACGAAGAATACTGGAACAAATATTGCATAAGCAATCGGTTCAATTTTATGTTCCACCTCATGCTTATACTCTGTTTGAGAAATAGCAATTCCTGCTGCAAATGCTCCAATAATGCCTGCAATTCCCATCATTTCACTGTAATAAGAAAAAGAGAAGCAAATAATAAGAGCCGCGCTAATTAACGCTTCTGTTACACGAAGCGGTACAAGCATTTTCATAATCCAAGGAACGACTTTCCAAGCAATAAAAACAATACTTACAAAGAAAATAATTTTCTTTACAATGACAAGTGTTATATTCACATCTTGTGTTCCTAAAAAACTCATTACAAATGCCAATAAAATAACGACAATGACATCATCAAATACGGCAGCACCTAAAATTGTTGTACTTTCTCTCGTATTCATTTTTCCTAGATCACGTAGCGTCTGGACCGTAATACTAACCGATGTTGCGCAAAGTAATAACCCTAAAAAAATGGCATGGGACTGTATTAATCCAAACAGCAATCCTGTTACATAACCACCGATGAAAGGAAAAATAATTCCACCAGCCGCTACTGCAAATGACGATTTCAAATTCCGATTTAACTCTTCTAAATCCGTTTCAAGTCCCGCCATAAACATAAGCAACAAAACACCAATCTCACTCAGTTCATCAATCAGTTCAGAACTATTAATAATACCGAGTACAGCCGGACCGATAATAATACCGACAATTAACTTACCAAGTACAGAAGGCTGACCAAGTCTTACACTAATGTCACCAGCTAATTTCGTACAAAGTAAAATGACGACAAGTTCAAAATAAAATAACATAGCATCTGCTCCTACTTTAACTTTAATCAGTGGGTCGTTAACCCCCGTCCATTTCTGCAAGTAGTTTCCCCTATTGATCCGCATTTTATTTGTCATATTTTTATTTGACAAAATATTCTGAATTATATTAAGATTAATCCAGCAATTTTAAAAACTATATACCATAACTGCACCTCCACTTCCTTACTTACTCTTTTTTAATGGGCTCATACTATAGTCGCAGTTATGGAAATGAAAAAACGGGGGGAGAGTCCAAAGTGAAGTCATTATTACGAAAAAAAGCGCTTAGTACTGAATCACCAAAGCAGCTAGCTAGAACATTAACTGCACTCGATTTAACGTTTTTAGGAATCGGCGCCGTAATTGGGACAGGGATCTTTGTATTAACAGGTATTGTTGCAGCAAAACATTCTGGTCCTGGTATTATGCTATCATTCCTTATTGCTGCATTTACTTGTGCTTGTGTAGCCTTTTGTTACGCTGAATTTGCTTCTTCTATTCCTGTCTCAGGAAGTGTGTATACTTACGCATACATGACAGTCGGAGAAGTCGTCGCCTTCATCGTCGGATGGTGTTTAATGCTCGAATATTTACTTGCCGTTGCAGCAGTAGCTGTCGGTTGGTCTGGTTATTTGCAATCATTACTACAAGGGTTCAATATACACCTGCCCGCCATAATCGCCTCGGCCCCCGGCGTAGGAAAAGGTGGTCTCATCGATTTACCTGCTGTCTGTATTTTACTTCTTATTACTGGTCTTTTAAGTTTCGGTATACGCGAAAGCGCTCGCATTAATAATATTATGGTTCTTATCAAGCTAGCAGTTATTATCGCTTTTATCGTAGCAGGCGCAAAATATGTAAAACCTGAAAACTGGACACCGTTCATTCCATTCGGATACGACGGTATTATTACCGGGGCTGCCACTGTGTTCTTCGCCTTCTTAGGATTTGATGCAATCGCAACCGCTGCAGAAGAAACGAAAAAACCGCAGCGTGATTTACCAATTGGTATTATCGGTTCTCTTCTTATTTGTACTGTTTTATATATGATTGTATCTTTCGTTTTAACAGGTATGGTTCCTTATACGCAATTAGACGTTTCTGATCCAGTTGCATTTGCATTGCATTTCGTTGGTGAGGATACAATTGCAGGACTACTCGCTGTTGGAGCGATGACTGGAATGACAACCGTCCTCTTAGTCGTTATGTATGGACAAGTTCGCGTTTCGTATGCAATGAGCCGTGACGGTCTACTTCCAAAAGCGTTAGCACGTGTAAATAAAAGAGTAAAAATCCCTTTATTAAATACGTGGATTACTGGCGTTGTTGCTGCTTTATTAGCAGGCCTTTTAGACTTACATTTGCTAGCGAATTTAGTAAACATCGGCACGTTAACAGCCTTTACATTCGTTTGCTGCGCAGTACTTATTTTACGAAAAACACACCCTGACTTAAAACGCGGATTCCGCACACCTTTCGTACCTGTACTACCAGTTGTCGCGATTCTTTGCTGCTTATATTTAATGATCAATTTGTCTAAAACAACATGGATTAGCTTTGCAGTTTGGCTTATAGTCGGCTTATGCTTCTATTTCTTCTACTCTAGAAAGCATAGTCATTTAGCTATTGAAAAAACAAATGATGAACAGAAAAAAGCATAACAAAATAGCTCGCCGATAAAATGGCGAGCTATCTTTCTGTACTATTATATTTTTTCGTTAACGATTGTAAAATGAAAAATATGCCGATGCAAGCTGTAAACCATGCCCAATTTCCTATTGGTGTCGAGTATTTGATCATTCCAATACCCACAAGCACTAAGAAAATAATCACCTGATATATGAGCTTCCACTTTTGCATATATTCCCTCCTTTACTTCGTCCCCTTCTTTTTCTTCTTCCAGGCATTCAAACTATCAAAGAAGAAGTTAATAAATAACGTTCCTAATCCTGCTAATAAAAACGTCATTAAGAATAAAACCCAAATACTTTTATCTTTTAATAAATAATATCCTACAAGGAGCACAACCGCGATCCATACATATTCAAGAATTCTTTTTAGCTTTTTCTGTTCCAACTTATTCGCTCCCTCTTTCTATGCTACTTTTAGTATAACAAAAAAGAAGCCTATCATGATAAGCTTCTTTTCTTCTCTCTTATTTGTTCATACTTTTTTCAACAAGTGAAATCGCATACTCTAATGTACGATTCATCGTTTCTACCTGTACATCTTTTACTTTTACATCTTTCACTACAGCTTCGGCCACTGTAATTTTTTGTTGTAATGATTTCACTGAACCATCTGTTACATTTACAGCTTGCGCTTTCTTCACTACTGCTTTTGCAGATTCAATATTGATTTGTAATTTTTCTTTCGTTGTTTTTGGTTGTTCTTCTGCCACTTTTGATTGTACGAATGTTACATTAGCTGATTTTAATTCGTTATATGTTTGAATAATTTGTTCCCCAGTACTTCCTACATTTTCAAATGCTTGCTTTGCAATGTTATAGCTTTTCTCTAGTTCTTGAAATGCTTCCTTTGAATATTGACCTGGCTTATTACCAAATTCATACGTACTAACTAACACTTCTTTTACTTTTCCAAGCTCTTCAAATAACGCATTTACTTGCTCTAACTTCGTACGGTTAGAAAACTCATTGTATGATGCTAATACTTCTGAAGAACTTAAAGCTTTACTATATAATTTTGCTAACGCGATTTGTCCATTTAACGGAATACCACCATTTCCGTTACTATCAGGATCCGCTCCAAATGCAAATGGTACGTTCGGGTTATAAACTTTTCCTTGAGCTGGCTGACTATTTACTTTTTTACCATCTACGTAAATTGCCACTTCGCTTCCGTTATACGTTCCTGTTAAATGATACGTTTTGTTCGCTTCTAATTGAACGCCAACACGTTTATAGCTACCTCCAATGTGAGCCCATAATTCAACATATCCACTTCCTGTAGACTCAAATCCAATTCCGCCGCTCTCTGTATTTTGCAAAATACCTTGTCCGCGAATTTCATTCATTGAAAATACAGTTTCTAATGTAAACGTATTTACTATTTTCTCTTTTTGTGCTGCTGAAAATGGAAGGTATCCAAATGTATTTGCTTTTCCGTTTAACTTCATAACATTCTTCTTCAATGCTTTATCATATTCAATAGTCACATTGCCCTTCACATCACCTTTTGTACCAAATGGTGAATTGTCTTTAAATGTACCATCTGCAAAGTTTACATCGAAAACATCAGCTTTTGGTACTTTCACATTCGGGTCAATATTATCTTTTTTCGTAGTAATTTCCGCAGTTAACGGCTGTGCGGTTTCATTGCCAAATGAATCAATCGCAACTACTTCAAGTGTATATGCTTTCCCGCCATCTAACCCTGCAAGCGTAAACGTAAGATCTTTCGGCACTGGATCACGATAAAACTCTGAGAATGCTAACAATTTATTTTTTATTTCACCCGTTTGCTTATCTCTAGCCTGCACACGGTAAGAGTGAACAAGGAGGTTGTCCAATGCTTGCGGGAATGTTACTGTTGCCGCATTTTCTGTTACATTTGATACAGCAAGCTTTGCATCTTTAGCAAAGTAAGGCTTTTCTTTATCACGATCTTCTACATGTGTAAATGTTTCTTTCTTTGCTGGTAATTTAATTTTCCAAGGCTCGCCTGTCCAAGAATTCGTATGGAAATCACGGCGATTAATCGTCACTTCTTCTTCATCTACTTCTACTAATAAACCTTGGCTTAACGTACTAGCTCCTGGCGGGATATTCCCTTGTACTTTACCACCTTCAACTTCCATATAACTTACTGAAGATGTACCAACTGATGTAAAGTCTTTTTGATGTATCGATCTCGGATCATCTAACGGATAATGTGAATGACCTGAAAACGTAATAACTTGTGGATATTCTTTTAACACTGCATTAATTTTTGCGCTATCTTGTGTTCCCCATTCCTGACTACCGTACACTGTATCTTTAATATGTTGATGTAAAAATACAAAAATCGGTTTTTCTGGATCATCTTTTTGTGCTTTTGCCATTTCTTCTTTTAACCAATTAATTTGCTTGTCCGAATAATAACCATGTGTTGTTCCATTCTCTGGAGACATAACAAGGAAGTGATAACCTTTTACCACTTTATGATAATAAATTGATTCCATACCTGTTTTTTCTAAGAAACGCTTCTGTGCACCCTCTACGGATAAACCGTTCCAATAATCATGGTTACCGAGAGAATTCATTCGCACTGCATCTTTATTTGCATTTTCATTATACACTTGCATGAAACGATCATATTGCTGCACTGATCCTGTATCTGTGAAATCACCTACAATAACAAACGCATCTTGTTTCGGTGCTAATGTATTAAACTGTTCAATCGCTCTTTTCCAGCGAAACGTATCATCCGTTCCACTATTTTTAATATGCACATCACTTACAACTGGAAAAACTATCTTCTTCTCACTTGATGCCTTTTCTTGCTTTTTCTCTTCCGCCTTGACTGATGTACTCCACGGAAATGATACGAATGCTAATACAAAAACCATTAATAATCCAATAAGGCCTTTTACTTTTCGTAAATCAGTTCTGTCCACGTAAATCCTCCTCATATAATGAATTAATTACAATGGTTATTGTATCGAACACATATTAACTTCGTTTAAAGTGAAAATGAAATTTATTTAACTTTTGTAAATATACAGTCATTTTTCTGTAACATCCAACATTACTTGTATTATCTTATACAAGTACCTTGTGTCTAACAGACTCTTATTCATTATTATGATTTGGAAGCCTATTAAACAAACTGTCCTGAAATTTTTCGCCCCTTTATTAACACAACTATCGTTTTCCAACATTTAATAGTAATAAAAAGAAAGTATGAAGGGAGGAGCTACTAATGGCTTGTAAAAAAAATATCGGCTGTTATGCCCCTTTATCTATCATCTGCCCTCCCTATGATCCACCTAATCCACCAGAACCACCAGGCTGTGAATTAATTACAAATGAATTTGCCGGTAATTTTCTTATAACAAAAGAAATTCCACCACCTTCTGAAAATCCTACATTAATCTTATGGGAAGGAGATGGTGTAGTTAAAATATCTGGTACCATTTCTGTGTATAATAGTACTAGTAGTACTGCAGGAATTACCGTTCAAATTATCGGAAAGGTGACAAATACTTTTACAGTCTATCCTGGCAACACAATGTCATATACAGGTCAATCCTTACAATCTGTGGCTATCATTGATATTCCAAATAACCCAACCCGATATATGGAAGGAAAATATTGTTGTCAATTCTCATTTTGCTTATAAATTTCTTCACCACCTTAACTTACAAACTATATAAAAAAGCATACCACTTGGTATGCTTTTGCTTATGAAATTGGATAACGTACTGTCAGACATAATTGTCCTTGGCTTACTCCCGTTCCTGTTGTTACAATTTGAATTGTAGTAAAGTATCTTACTGTAAATGATCCACTGCTTTGTGGTTGTACAGTAATTGTATTCACCACTGTCGCTCCTACTAAAAAATTCACCGTAATTGGAGCTGTACCTACATCATATTTCACATAACCTGATGCATATAAATCTTGCGTAATATTATTCGTATACACTGTTTCAGTTACCGCACCAGTAGCAGCCCAATCTATACATACCTGATCTTGAACAAGTGTTTTACTGGAACAGCATGATAAGTTAGAATTGTACATCTTAGCCCTCTCCTTTTCTATTATGAAAGTGGATAACGTGTAGTTATACAAAACTCCCCTTGATATGTTCCAGCTGTTGCAGCAGGTAAAGTTACTTCAATTGTTACGAAACGACGGTACGTAAAAGCTATACTTGTTCCTGGGTTTAATGTTTGTGTATCAATTGTAGCGCCTGCTGCATCTAAAACTGTCAGTGTGATCGGAGCCGGTCCGACGTCATATCGAACAAACCCTGTTCCAATCATATTTTGATTAATATTATTGTTGTACAGTACATTCGTAATAGCAGTCGCCACTACAGTTCCTGACCACGGACTACACACTTTATCTTGCACATAATTTTTATCTGGACAACAAGTTAATGCTGACCCTGAGCACTCACAAGACATAGTTGTTTCCCCTCTCTCTTTTATATTCCCTATATATGTATGTCACCCAGAGTCTTTTGCCTGTACTATTCATCTATTTTCAAAAAATATTCAAATGACTAGATAGATTCCGTTTTGTTTCTTTTTTTCATATATTTATAGACAAAGATACTAGCAACAATAAGAATAACGCCTCCTAATATCGGTAGCATATATTGTCCAACAACATCCGCTGCTTTTTCCCAATGTGGACCTAATTTCATTCCAAAATAAACATACAAAGTCGTTAACGGGAACATTGCTACAAATGTATAAATACTAAATTTCCATATGTTCATTTTTGCCATACCACATGGAACAGAAATAAGCGTTCGCACTCCAGGTACAAAGCGTCCAACAAATGCTACAACTGGTCCATATTTCTCAAAGAAATCATCTGCTTTTTGAATTTGTTCTTCTTTAATAAAGAAGTATTTTCCGTATTTTATTAATAGCGGACGACCACCGTAATAACCGAGTGCATATAACGTTAAAGGTCCTGTCGTTCCACCAAGTGTCCCTGCTAATACAGCCAACCAAAAATTCATATCTCCCTCGTATACCCAATACCCAACCATAGGCAACACTACTTCTGCCGGAATAAATTCAAACGTTAATGCTAACACAACTCCAAAATAAGAAAACTGCTTTAAAAACTCGATTATATCTAAAATAATTTGCTCCATATTTTTAACTCCTATCCTACGTTTACGTTATGCTTTTCTTGTAATTGAACTGGCGCCATTTTTACAATTCGGTTCAAAATAAATAACACAACTCCAATATCATCTAAAATACCAATAAACGGTAGGAAGTCTGGAATTAAATCGAGCGGCATCGCTACATACCCAACTAAAAAAGCAACAGATAAAATTTTCTTCTTTATTGAAACCTCTTTTGAAGTAAAAAAGTCAAATAGGAATGGAACAAATCGGCGAACATGGAATACAACTCTTAATCTACTAATAAGTTTTTTCATTTTTATATCTCCTCTCTTTGTATACGAAAAGGACCCTACCAAATATGGTAAGGGTCCTCAAAAAGACAGAAAGGGGCCTTTACCATTGCTGGTAAAGGTCTCACTAACAACGAAACGTTGCCAATAAAGCCGAGGGTTTCTCCCTGTAATGACGACTTTATTGTAATAAGTTACTCCCCTTTATACACAATTTTATACACTCACATTAAAATATTTCAGAGGGCTTGTCAATATATTTTATATTCCAATCCCTTCCGTAAAAAACAAAAAACGTATAGGAAATTTCTTACTATCTCATAATATACATAACCATTTTTGAACAAAGGAAGATGTTTCATTTGCATACCGTCTGGAAAGGCGCACTTTCACTTGGACTATTAAATATAGGAATTAAACTATACAGTGCCGTAGAAGAAAACGACATAAAATTTTTAAGTCTCCATAAAGAATGCTTAACACCTATTAAATATAAAAAGTTCGCTCCCGATTGTACGGATGAAGAAATTGATGATAACGATATTGTAAAAGCCTATGAATACGCACCTCATAAATATATTATTATGGATGAAAAAGAATTAGCTGAATTACAACAAGCTCATGAACCACGATCCATTCGTATTATATCTTTTGTCCAAAATAACGAAATTGATTCTGTTCTTTATGATCGCTCTTATTTTATAGGACCTACCCCAGGACATGAAAAATCCTATTTATTATTAAAAGAAGCTCTTGAACGTACAAATAAACTTGGGCTTATTCATATTTCTATTAGAAAAAAACAACATTTAGCTATTATCCGTAACTTTGAAGATGGACTAATGTTACAAACCATCCACTACCCTAATGAAATTCGCGCTATAACAAATACACCTAACTTACCAAGTAACGAAAATTATCCTATACAAAAACAAGAACTCACCGCAGCAATTAATTTAATCCACCACCTTACAAATCCTTTTGAACAAGAAATGTATACAGATGAATATAAAGAAGCCCTTACCGAATTAATCGAGAATAAAATTGAACAACAGGAAAAAACTGAAACAATCTCTCCAACTCCGAACATCATTAATATTATGGAGACATTACAGGCAAGCATTGAACAAGCAAAAATAAAAAGAGACAATAAAACAGAAAAAGGGGCCAAATAAAATTGACCTCTTTTTCTTTAAAGCGGATTACATTTCGGCATTTCAAGTCCAGACGATTGAGCTAGTTTTAATAAGTAGTAACATTCCTCTCTTGCCATATGATCTGCCATTCTAGCCGATAATACACTTAATACTTCATTCGATAACTCGAGCTCTTCCACTTCATGTAAAAAATGCGAAAATAATTTCAATTCAAGTGAAACATCTTTCGTAAACTTCTTTAATGCTGGAAAATGATGAAGCTCCGTTCGTAAATACCCTGTCATTTCAACTGCCTTTAAGTAAAATTGTTCAAAATGCTTCGTAAATTCTTCGCTTTTCTCTTTTAATCTTTTTTCAACAAGATCTAATCCACCAGAAACAGAGCCTGCGTGACCAGCCGCATCCGTTAACCAAACGAGATGATAATGTAATTCATGAAAAACAGGCGGAACTTCCCCTTTCTTCAAAAACTCTAAAACTGCTATATACTCTTCCACTTCGTTTACCATATGATTAATAAAAGTTGGCGTAAAATGAATCGTAATTTTCCCTTCCAACTGCTTCTGTATAATATTTAATTTAAACGCCCGAATCTCCTTAGCGGCTTGTTCTGCCTCTTTTGAAAATGCCATCAGATTCACATTCCGAACTTTATTTAACAAATTCGTAAATGTTTCAACAAAGTAAGTAGCTTTTTTTATATCCTCTTTTTCCTTCGGAGCTAATGCATCCAGTAAAAATTGTGCATGATCAGTAAGTACTTTTAACCAAAATTGATGCTCAAACAACGCACTTTCTTCATAATTTCTCTCCACTAAATCCCCTCCGTCTATTCATCCTTCTCTATCACTTGAAGTTTATATCCATCCGGGTCTTGTACCACAATACTCTTCTCACTTTTGTTTTCTGTGTATGCGATTTTATAAAATACTAACCTCTTCTTTATATTCTCTATGTTAGAAATTGAAAACGTTAGAACATCAACTGAGTCCGTAACACTCTTCTCACGCCCGCCCAAACTGCGCTTCATAATAAAACTAATTCTCGTTGAGTCAGCATCATACCAAACCCCTGTTACATCTAATTGAGGTCTTTCTAAACTAGGTTTAATTCCTAAAATCCCTTCGTAAAAATACAAAGTTTCCTTTAAGTTTTTCACTTCCAATACAATGAATTGTTTCACATTCTCCACATTCATTCCCCCCGTACCTATTACTTTTTTATATGTGTCATAAATGCCTATTATGTCTGAATACAATACGTAGTAATGAACACTTAAGGAGGTTTATTCGTGAATAAATATATGAGATCATTCGTGCCCTATCATAGTCCTCTCGATCCCTGTCCTCCTATTGGAAAAAAATATTATTCTACTCCTCCTAATTTATTTTTAGGCTTTCAACCGCCAAACTTACCACAATTCACACCAAAAGAAGCACTACAAAAAGGGACTTTATGGCCTGTTTTTTATGACTATTATGAAAATCCTTATAAAAAAGGGCGGTGACTACTGTCGTGAATCAATCGCTACCAGAAGAATACTATAAACTTTTACTGGAGCTTCAAGAACTGGACTTTGTACTAGTTGAACTCACTCTTTATTTAGATACACATCCAGATGACACCGCTGCGATTAATCAATTTAATGACTTTTCCTATAAACGGAGAGTATTAAAACAAAAGATGGAAGAAAAATACGGACCACTCCAACAGTTTGGAAACAGCTATTCTAATGCCCCTTGGGAATGGAGCAAAGGTCCTTGGCCATGGCAAATATAAAGGAGAGAAACTATGTGGATTTATGAAAAGAAATTACAATACCCAGTTAAAGTGGGAACTTGCAATCCCGCACTTGCAAAATTATTAATCGAGCAATACGGTGGTGCAGATGGAGAATTAGCTGCTGCACTACGTTACTTAAATCAACGTTATACAATTCCTGATAAAGTCATTGGCCTACTTACTGATATTGGTACAGAAGAATTTGCTCACCTTGAAATGATTGCTACGATGGTTTATAAGCTGACGAAAGATGCGACCCCTGAACAAATGAAAGCTGCTGGTCTTGACCCTCATTACGCTGATCATGACAGTGCTCTTCATTACCATAACGCTGCTGGTGTTCCATTTACTGCAACCTATATACAGGCTAAAGGTGATCCAATTGCCGATCTATACGAGGATATTGCAGCTGAAGAAAAAGCACGAGCAACATATCAATGGCTCATTAACTTATCCGATGATCCAGATATAAATGATAGTCTACGCTTCTTACGTGAACGTGAAATCGTTCATTCACAACGTTTCCGAGAAGCGGTTGAAATTTTAAAAGAAGAACGCGATAGAAAAATATATTTTTAATACACGTATCCTAGCGATATGTGTTTTTTTACGTTAAAAGTTAAATCCTTCCTATTAAACATATAAATAGTATATTTATTCGATTTAATGCATTATTTTTTAATATTTTCAAAATTCCCTATTGCTTTCTAGTCATCAGACCTTTAAAATAATAACAGTTACTCGACAAATTGTTTGAATTTTCGACAAAAACACTCATTAGGAGGATTTTCTTTATATGCATACAACTTTAAAACCAGCGCAAATACTTTCGATTAGTTTATTACTATTCGCAGTTTTCTTCGGTGCTGGTAATATGATTTTCCCGCCCCTTCTCGGTCTTTCTTCCGGAGAAAATATGTGGGTTTCCATTACAGGGTTTATTATTACAGACGTCGGTTTATCTTTACTTGCTATCGTTGCTGTTGCCCTTGCTGGTGGTAGTTTTAACACTTTAGCGAGCCGTGTTCATCCAAAATTCGCAGCAGTATTCGCTATCATTATTTATCTTTCAATCGGCCCACTATTTGTTATTCCACGAACTGGATCTGTATCTTATGAAATCGGGATTGCACCACTTTTCCCAGATCAATGGTATTCTATGTTAGTTTTTAGTGCGATTTTCTTTACAGTCGTTTACTTCTTATCATTAAATCCATCCAAGCTAGTAGATCATATCGGTAAAATATTAACGCCAATTTTACTTGTAATTATTGCAATTATGGCAACAAAAGCGATTCTTTCACCAGGGACGTTTGCAGAGCCTATCGGTGACTATAAAGACATCCCGTTTTTCAAAGGATTTCTTGAAGGATTTTTAACGTTAGATGCAATTGGCGCTCTCGTACTATCAACAATTGTTGTAAATGCAATTCGTCAAAATGGTATACAAGAGAAGAAATCTATCGCAAAATATACAATCATTTGCGGAAGTATCGCTGCTCTATTCTTAACAATTGTTTACTTCTTACTCGGTTATATTGGAGCTTCAAACGGAAACTTAGGACAATTCGAAAACGGTGGGCAGCTATTAGCTACTGTTATGTATCAATTTTTTGGGACAAGCGGTAATATTTTATTAAGTATCGCCATTATCTTCGCTTGTTTAACAACGGCAATTGGTGTTGTAAGTGCATTTGCAAATTACTTCACAACAGTGCTAACAAATGTTTCATACAAAAAGCTTGTACTATACGTTTGTATCTTTAGTTTCGTTATTTCAAACTTAGGATTAAGCTTATTAATTAAAATTACTTTACCTGTATTAATTATTTTGTACCCAATTACGATCATTTTAGTTTTCGTATCATTTATCGATAAATATACGAAACGTAAACCTTCTGTCTACATTGGAGCGATGATCGCAGCGTTTATTATTAGCTGTATTCATGCACTTGATAATGTGGAAATGATACCAGATTTTATCGCTAATATCGTACACACCATTCCTTTTTATAACTTAGGAATTGGCTGGATCATTCCAGCAATAATCGGTGGTATAATTGGATACTTTATTCCGCAAACAGAAGCTGCAGGTGAAGTTTCTACAAAATAAAGAAAAGAAGCAAGCATGAAATCCATGCTTGCTTCTTCTTTCTCTTCACATCGTATGTTTAAAAGTAAATAACTCTTCTTTTGACTGCAAAGCAGATTGTTCCTCTTCTACATCTTTCCTCTTTCTCTCCCCTCCTAACCTTACTTTCAACATTGCCTCTTCTATACTTTTCACAATCATATTTCCTGAAAAAATAGTTAGCCCGAAAAATGTAATCGGGACGAGAGGAATCCATGGATGCACTGTTAATGATCTAAAGTATACTCCAATTAAACCTGACCATTCATGCGTATAAGATTCCACCTCTTTTATAGGTCCACCAAACGTAACAGTCCCACCAAAGAACACTTCAAGTAATCCTAAGTGCAGTAAAATAGTAAGACTCTGCGTAAACTGTTGAAGAAATACGAGTATAAAAGTCATATAGAGATGCGGAAAAAGATGTTTTATAACAATACGTCTTCTCGATCCGCCTAATATGCGCGCGGCATCAACAAATTCTTCCGTTCGCAATTTACGAACTTCCTTCGCAACATACAGTGCAATAACTGGCATTACAAGCAGTACAAGTAATACCACTTGAAACGAAGCCCTTTCAAAAAAGGTTGTTGTCTCCTCTCCGCTTCCAAATGCATTTGCAGATTGAAGAAAAAAATACGCAATCATAACTGTCGGAATAACTGTAAAACTATCAAAGAAAGCCTCAATTTTTGAAAATCCTCTTTTTATATACGTTCCGAGTACGACACCGAAAAACACACCTATCACCATTCTAAGTGCCGCAATTAAAATAGATATACCAATCGTCCACTTCGCGCCTTCAATGACTAAATGTAACAGGTCATACCCTTTCCGGTCTGTCCCGAGTAAAAATTGTAATGAAGGTGGAAACGGTGGCACTTGTGGATTTTCATCCACATCATATTGCAATGTAACTTGTCTAATATGTCCATCATTCCATAACGTATTTCCGATGCTCAAAAGAACTAATAGGAGAAGAAACCCAATGCTTATCCAAAATCTTTTATCACGTTTTATATACGTCCACATATTATAATCTCTCCTTCATCGCAGCCGGAATGAGATAATGAAACAATTTAAATAAAATAAAAATCGGAATATATATAAGAAGCACACTAACGATGAAAACCTCAACTCTAATACCGAAATACGATTTCAAAAACATAAAAATACCACCCGTATTAAAAATCCATTCTATAATATATAAATTAGATAACATAAAAAAGATATTCGTTTTCGCAAAGAATAATGTACTAAGCAACACATTTCGTAAAATATGACGATTTAAAATATGAAAGCGCCCCAGCCCTTTCGCCTTAGCAAATAGTACATAATCTTTTTCTAGTTCATTTTCAAAACGAAGCACGACCATTTTTACAAACATAATCGTAGTCGGGATGCTCAAGCACAATATTGGCAACCCTCTAATCGACTCGCCTCCAATTGAAGCAATTTGAAAAGGTAAAAAACCTGTTTGTTTAAAAAACCATACAACTAAAATTTGTGATACTAAAATAAGAAGGATATCTGGAATGGATTCTAGGAAGATGAGAAATGATTTAATTCGATGTTGTATACGCGGTGAACTACTCATAATTACATAAACAATACAAAATGCTACAAATAATGAAATAAAAAAAGCAGCTAAAAAAATAATAATCGTTTCTTTATAATGGACGAACAGCTGCGGAAATAAAAATTTACCTCTCACATATTGCAAATTGGAAATATCCATTAAGTTCACAAACACTTCTTTTAAACTCTGTATGTACTTTGATACATCCAGCTTAAATCCATAAAACAATTTCGGCAGAGCCCCTAACATAATAATCCCCAAAATCGAAATAATAAATTGAATTGTCACTTCCATCCCATTCAGAAAAACTTTTTTGACCACGTTTTCCCTTCTCTCTCTTTATATTTTACTCTCTAATTTTATTCTTAATTTTCTGAATTGTAAATATTTTAAACGTAAAAAATCACTAGGTTATGATCCTAGTGATTCTTTATGCGCATGCCTTTCTCTTTTCGCAAACGGCATATATAAAATAAAACATCCAATAAGTGCTGCGAGTTCTAATGAAATAATATAGTAAGGATGCGGTCCTAACATATCGAGTAATGAAGCTGTTTCTGGCTTATGAGCTAAAAACATATAATTACCACCTGTTTTATAATTCACAAACGAAACAAGCGGAATCAATATGTTTAAAAATATCATCGTACGCTTAATAGATTGCAAGGTCGGTCTATAGCCTTCCACCCAAGTCATAAAGAGTGGTGCCCAAATGAGCAATACATGCGCGATAAAATATTCAATGAAACGAAAATGCGGAAAAGCATATTGCAAATTTGGTGTTAAAATGGCTTGTGATGCACCAATAATTCCCGTAAAAAATACAATCTCATATATTCGATAACTTTTCGTTACAATCATAATCGACGCTAACAACAAACTAATTGTACATAACTCAAACGGTAATGAAGTAGCTAGCTCAAAAATCCCCGCTTTCCACTCCCACATATGAAGCCCAATTTCACTACCTATAAATAAAAATGCAATCGCATATCGAACCGTTATATTCCACTCATTTTGACGTAATAAATCTTGGTATTGATACAGAAAAAATATCCCCACCAACATAATAAATAATATAATGGCATGTTGCCTTGAGTATGGAATAAACGGTTTTAATGGATGCGCACTAAAATAAGCTTCCATCTTCCTTCCTCCTCTCCTTCATACAATATTATTGTAAGAAAGAAACAACGAGTCAATTCATTTGCTTACAATAGGACAACCTCTACCTTACATTTACATATTCATACCTTACAAAACTGTAAGGTTATTGTAAGCTAAAACGATTTGTCAGATTCTTCACCTCTTCTATACTTAATGTAGATACTAAAACGAACGAAAAGGTGATAAATAGATGAAAAAGAAAAATAAGGTGTTAATTACTAGTGTAGTAGCAATCGGAATTGCAGCTGGATCATACTTTGCATTTGCTGGGGGCGGTTCAGAAGTAGCAATGGCATATAGCGGATATAAAGTAACTGAAAAACAAATCCAAAACGCGCAAAAATTTGGTGGCGAAGTTATTCCAAATGGAATTGAAACTATTTCATTCGATCCAACAAAAGGAACATATGAATTAGCTGTAAAAAAAGGCGATGAAGTGAAAAAAGGTCAGCTTCTATTTAAATACAATGATCCGACTGCTAAACAAGGTGTAACAGAAGCAGAAATGCAAAAGAAAATCGCACAAAAAGAAGTAACGTTGTTCCAAAAACAAATTGATGCGGCGAAACAAAAATTACAAAAAGATAAAAATGCAGGCCTTCCCGCTGAAGCATTAAAAGCATCAGAAGCTGAAGTTGGGCAATTAGAATCACAACTTGAAATGAAAAAGTTTGAAGTTGAAAAAGCTGATGAAATGATTAAAGCAGCAAAAGAGAAAGTAAACACTCTTTCTGTAACAAGTCCTGCTGATGGCGTAATTGATGATATCGTAAAAACTGCTGACGAAAAAACAGGTATGAGCGGAATTACTCTTCGTCACGCTGGTCAATTTAAAGTAAAAGGTCAACTTTCTGAATATGAGCTTGCTAGTATGAAAGTTGGGCAAGAAGTAACTGTTTCATCAAAAACTGTCGCTGGTAAGACTTGGACAGGAAAAGTAACAGAAATCGGTTCTACACCATTAAAGAGCATGGATGAAAATAAAACTGTTTCTAACTATCAATTCACTGTCACATTAGATAATAGTGACGAATTACAAAACGGCTTCCACGTTTACGTAACAAGTAAATCTGGCGAAGCAACTGGTACAATTGTTCCGAAAAGCAGTATCGTGAAAAAAGGTGATAAAAATGTTGTCTTCGTTGTAAAAGACGGTAAGGCGAAAGAACAAGCAGTTACTGTTGAATTCGAGACTGATAGCGAAGCAAAAGTTTCTGGAGTGAAAAAAGGAGAGGAAATTATCTCTAAACCTGAAAAAGACTTAAAAGATGGTATGGAGGTTGTCGCCCAGTGATTAACTTAAAAGGCATCACGAAATCCTTCCAAAATGGTGCAGAATCCGTTCAAATATTACACGGAATTGACGTAACACTGAACCAAGGAGAATTCACTTCTATTATGGGACCTTCTGGTTCTGGTAAATCAACATTAATGAACATTATCGGTTGCTTAGATAAACCGACGACAGGTACGTACGAACTAGCCGGTCAAAATATTTCAAACATGACTGAAACAGAACTTGCACACGTACGTAATAAAGAGATCGGATTCGTATTCCAAAACTTCATGTTATTACCGAGACTTACAGCGCTTCAAAATGTAGAACTACCTCTTATTTACGCTGGAGTCGATAAAAAAGAAAGACGCGAGCGCTCATTAGCTGCTTTAACAAAAGTCGGTTTAGCTGATCGCGCTACTCACTTACCGAACGAATTATCAGGTGGACAAAAGCAGCGTGTCGCTGTTGCACGTGCAATCGTAAATAACCCAAAATTCATTTTAGCCGATGAACCGACGGGAGCACTTGATACAAAAACAAGCACACAAATTATGGACCTCTTTTACGAATTAAATAAACAAGGCTCAACAATTATTATGATTACCCATGACCGTGAAATCGGGGAAGCTGCAGCACGTCAAATTGTAATTCGTGACGGAAATATCGTCCAAGATTGGAGAGGTTAATTTTGAATACGAGTGAAAATATACGCATGGCCCTTTCCTCTATCTTTGCTCATAAAATGCGTTCTATTTTAACGATGTTAGGTATTATTATCGGTATTAGTGCCATTATTACTATCATTTCAATGGGTGATGGTACAAATGCAAAGTTTAAAAAAGAATTAGGCCAAGGAAAAGATAACGAAGTAACGATTTACTACAACAATCCTGATTACGGAACAGATAGTGCCAAAATCACACCTGATATGCTAAACCGTCTGCAAACTGTACCAGGCGTTAAAGATGTGTATCCAGACGTAAGTATGAAAGTAAAAGCATCTGCTGGTTCAAAAGATGTAAATCTTGATTTAAAAGGTGGAACAGGCGCCTTTATGACAGATTCGAAAATAAAATTAGTTCACGGTCGTGAATTAAATGACAGTGAACTAAACCAAGCAATCCCTGCTGTTATATTAAATGAAGAAGCTTTCAACAAATTATTTAGTAGTGGTTGGGAATCAAATCAATACACAGATATAAAAGGAAAGCCGTATAAAATAGTTGGTGTATACGAAACGAAAAACGACTTTGGAATGCCTATGCCTGAAGGTTATACATCACTTGAAAATGCGCCTGTCATTTCAGGAGTAAATGAGTATGACTCTGTAAGATTAACAATGACCTCTCCGACAGAACGTAAAAGTGTAGAAAAACAAGCCGTTTCTGTCTTAAACGAAATGAAAGCTCCTAAATTTGAGCACAAATTCGAAGCACAAGACTTAGGTGAATTTACGAAACAACTAGACGAATCAATTGGTATGATGAAAATGGTATTTGGTGGTATTGCTGCTATCTCCTTACTTGTTGGTGGTATCGGTGTAATGAACATCATGCTCGTATCTGTAACAGAACGTACACGGGAGATTGGTATTCGTAAAGCACTTGGTGCAACACGTGGTAAAGTATTAACACAATTCTTAATCGAATCTTGTATTTTAACAGGACTTGGTGGTTTCATCGGATTCATGCTGGGTATTTTCTTCGCTTGGATTGTCTCAATCTTTGCTGGATGGCCACTCGTTGTCTCAAAAGAACTTGGACTTCTTGCAGTAGGTATCTCAATGTTAATCGGTATTATATTCGGTTTACTACCAGCTAACAAAGCTGCCAAACTGGATCCAATTGAATGTTTACGATATGAATAAACAAAAACGTAGGAGTTTACACTCCTACGTTTTTTATTTATCTACTAAATTGAGTTTCTTCTATTATATATGTTTCACGTTACAACTATCATTCTAATACTCTTCATTATTTATAGGTACTAAGGCTATTATCTAATTCTATTATTGCAAAAATACTATGTAATAGACGAAAATCAAGGCGTAATTTTTTCCATACTTCGACTGATTTTGTAACAATTATATCGATATTTTATTAAATTTCACCTCATTTATATATCTTCACGCCTAAAAATATTATCGTTTTATAACTAAATTTCCATTCAAACAGTAAAATACGCTACTTTCGTAACGCTATAGATATCACTCAGAAATATTACTGTAACATTATAAACGTTAAAGTAATTGAAATACTACTCATTTTGTGTTTCATATGCCCTGATACGCCAAAAAACAACAAGGAAGCGCTATCAGGATATTTATGGAATTGTTACAGAATATTAATGCCCCGTTACGAAAGCTTTGTAATTTTATGTTTTTCGCAAATAAGAAAATAATGGTTGCTATAATGAGGTCAACGAAAACAAATGCAATGGAGGCTATTATGAAAAAATTTATGGGTATAGCAACAGCAGCGGTTTTTGGTCTTGGGATTTTCACAACATCTGCTAAAGCAGAAACAATCGTAACGACTGACGTACTAAACGTACGAGAAAACCCAACTACTGAATCAAAAGTTGTAGGAAAATTATTAGATGGATATAAAGTAAATGTTTTACATACAGAAAATGGTTGGTCAAAAGTTCAATTGAATAGCGGTAAAGAAGCTTTCATAAGCGCTGACTATACAAAAGACACTTACTACGTAACAGCAAACGTATTAAACGTACGTGCTGGAGCAAACACAGACTCAGAGATTCTTGGTAAGTTGAAAAAAGATGATGTAATTGAAACAACACACCAAGTACAAAATGATTGGATTCAATTTGAATATAACGGAAAAACAGCTTATGTTCATGTTCCTTACTTAACAGGTAAAGCACCAGTTAAAGTTCAACCAGTAGCTAAAGTTGAAAAAACGACTACAGTTCAAGATACAGCTAAAGTTCGTGAAGCGGCTAAAGCTCAGGAAGTAGCTAAAACTCAAGCTAAAACTCAAGCTAAAGCTCAAGAAGCAACTAAAGCTCGCGAAGCAGCTGAAGCTCAAGCAGAAGTTAAAGCTCAAGAAGCAGCTAAAGCTCGTGAAGCAGCTAAGGCTCAAGCAGAAGCTAAAGCTCAGGCAGACGCTGAAGCTCAAGCAGAAACTAAAGCTCAAGAAGCGGCTAAAGCTCGTGAAGCAGCTAAAGCTCAGGAAGCAGCTGAAGCTCAAGCAGCGGCTAAAGCTCAAGCAGCGGCTAAAGCTCAAGCAGAAGCTAAGGCTCAAGCAGAAGCTAAAGCTCAGGCAGATGCTGAAGCTCGTGAAGCAGCTAAAGCTCAAGAGGCAGCAGCTGAAGCTCGTAAAGCAGCTAAGGCTCAAGAGGCAGCTGATCGTGAAGCAGCTAATAAAGTTCAAAAACCAGCTACACAACAACCTGTTGCAAAAGAAACTGAGAAAAACACACAATCTTCTTCTCGTGAATTCCAAGTTGTAGCAACAGCTTACACAGCAGATCCACTTGAAAATGGTTATAAAGCAGGCGACCAAGTAAAATCAGCTTTAGGTCATAACTTAACAGCTAATCCAAACATGAAACTTATTGCAGTTGATCCAAGTGTAATTCCATTAGGTTCAAAAGTATGGGTTGAAGGTTACGGAGTAGCAATCGCTGGTGATACTGGTGGAGCTATTAAAGGTAATAAAATCGACGTTTTAATGCCAGATAAAGGTACATCAAGTAGCTGGGGACGTAAAACAGTTACAGTTAAAGTATTAAACTAGTTAGTAAAAAAGAGTCAGTCTCATCCTTGAGGCTGGCTCTTTTTTATGATTCTTACATTCTTTCTTTCTCTTGAAAGTAAGTAATGTTATCTCGAAG
Organism: Bacillus sp. JAS24-2; assembly: GCF_008274905.1. Classification (NCBI taxonomy): domain Bacteria; kingdom Bacillati; phylum Bacillota; class Bacilli; order Caryophanales; family Bacillaceae; genus Bacillus; species Bacillus sp. JAS24-2. The sequence goes on along the minus strand of NZ_CP031068.1, from coordinate 787,706 downwards.
CCACTTCCTCTCCGACATAAACAAGTTTCCACGTTTTTTGTACACTTTATCAAATATCTTTAAAACTTCTTCATGATTAGCAAACTTATGTAAGAAACGAAGAGCAATGATAATCTCTGCTTCATCCGTAGGCTCTACTTCATTTTTACGTCTTCTAGCAACAATTTTATTCACACGTTCGCAAATTGGTCTCATTGCCATTTCGTCGCCATACGTATAAATAGCTCGAACAGCTTCATATTTCACCATCACATTTCTATCCTGTAAAGCTTCAATATAAACTATTTGCAAGTCCGATCCCCCTATTTTTGCTAACACCTCAATAACAGTTGAACGAACATAGGCACTATTACTATATAAAAGCTTTGTTAACGGCAGAATCGATTGATTTGTTCCAATCTCAAGCAAGGTATAACAAATATTTGTAATCTCATCTTTATTTTCTTGAGTATCCAGCAACTTTAGTAAAGCACTCTCCGCTTCTAATGATTTACATAACTTTAAGGAAGAAACTGCCCAAAAACGAACACTATCGTTTTTATGGTAAATATACGGAATAATTTTATTTGTATCACTTACTTCTGGCAATGTATAAATATTACTAAGCAGTTCACTTAACAAAGTCGGGTTTTGTTCACATTCCAAACAATCTATAAGATAATCAGCAATACTGATCTCTTTCGTATTAATAGCAAGTTTCGTCATTACATAATACATATCTTTCTTCATTGCTATTTTTTTTGCTTTGGTTACCTTCTGCTGTAAATAAGGAAACGTTAATAGGTCATCTAGCTCTTTTGCTTCATCATAAGCACGATGCCTAACCTCTGTATCTTCATCAGCCATCCGCCTTAATAAACTATCTATATACCCTTCCATCTCATTCTCTCCCGTCCAAATTAAGTCTATCTCTTTGCATTCTATATACGATAGACTACTATATCAACAGAAAAAAGAGAATGCCCCAGCATCCTCTCCTTCTCTTCTCTATTCCACACAAGTAAACTGCGTCCAAGCTCCTACATAATCTAGTAAGAATAACTCCTCTTCCGCAATTGTACCGACGATATTTTTCCGTTCATCTATCGGCATTTCTTTCAAGATGATTTGCAGTTCACCTTTATACTTTCCGAATGAGTTATTACCAATTACAACTTGCCCTCTTTCCTGTAGCACACTTTCGCGCACTGGGAAGTCATAGTCTTTGTACTTTTTACGCACTTCTGTAGAACGTACCATATATTCTGTTATGTCACCGCGCCTTACATGTAATTCTTGCAGCGTGGCTCTCTTTTCTACTTCAGTCGCTTCGTCTACAAAGTGTACCTTTAGCTGTAACATGTAGCGATTTAAGTTTCCTAGTTTCTCTAACTCTTCCTCACTCGCATAAGCATTTCCGATAATGACATCATCGATTAGCCCTGTTGCCCATAAATGCTTCGCTTGTACTTCAATTGGTAAATTACGATGCTCTTCTAACGTACATAATCCGTCGTTAATATCCCATGGACCGATGTTTGCGGCATGTGATGTAATAAAAGCTGCACTGCGAATACCATGCTTTTTAAAGCGTTCACTACAGCGAATGAAATAATCGTACGGAAGACCAGTGAATTTTTGCGGATAAAAATTATGGCAACCAATTAAAGCTGATTTATTCGCTTGATGCGAAAGAATATTTTCTAAGTACGCAATATCGTTACTTACATTTAACTCAATTTTTAAACCGTACGGATTATTCGTCATTTTCGCTTCCGTCAATCCGTCAAAACCTACATCTAAACGAATACCGTCTGCGCCTAACTCTGCGAAAAATGATAGATCGCTATAACTAATACCAAGCTGATCAAACACAGCCGGAGCTACATCTAAAATAACTTCCATATCGTTATCTTTTGCGTGATTGATAATCTCTTTAAATTCAGCTACAATTTCTTCTTTCGGACGATTCACAGATAACAAACAAGTAAATATTCTTGAAAAACCGTGTCGTGCCGCTGCGGAAATATAAGCCATATCTTTTTCTTTCGTTGAATGTTCTGGATAAAGTGAAATTCCTAATTTACGCTCCATGCTTTTGCATCTCCTTCACACGTTGTATTAATGCCATGCTCGTAAATCTATATTTTGCAGATAAACACGTTGCACATAAAATTGTCGGTACAATAATTACGTACGGTGATTGCAATCCTAACATTACATATGCACCCATTGAACAACCGATAAATAAAACTGATACTAATAGTAACACTAATAAAGATTTACTTTGTACCCATTTCGAATAATGAGCAATACACTGTCCGACCACGAATGTAATTAAGATGATAATTGCTCCGAGCATTCTGTTTTCTCCTCTCCTGCTAATTGTTGTTTCTCATACATTTTGAAGAATGGATAGTAAATAACGAACGAGATAACAAAGTTAACAAGTACAAGTACACCAGCCATAATTGTCCAGTCCGTACTAATCACCGCTGCAATTGGTGCTAACATCGTAAATGGCAGTTTCGCCATCATAAGTGGAATCATACCTGAAACAACTGCGAAATATGATACCGTCGTTGTCACTAACGGTGTAATAACGAACGGAATAATTAAGATTGGGTTCATTACAATTGGTGCACCGAAAATAATTGGTTCGTTAATATTGAATAAACCTGGTACGAATGATAATCTACCTAACTCTTTTAGGAACTTAGATTTAGAGAACATAAACATAATTACTAAAGCTAACGTTGAACCTGATCCGCCAATCCATACAAACCATTGAATGAATTGCTCTGTAAATAAGTTTGGTAACTGATGTGCATTTCCTGTAGCCGTGAACACTTCCATATTTTCAAGAATTGCTGAATCCCACATCGGACGAATAATTGGTCCTAAAATCGCTGGTCCATGTATACCGAATGACCAGAAAAACACGATTAAGAATACTGTTAATAAACCACCGAATAAATTATTTCCTACTAATACTGATTTTAGTGGTGCGATTAAATATGTAATTGTTGTATTTACATCGAATTTCAAACCGTAGCGAATGCCCCAGAATAAAAGAATAACTGCTAACGTTGGAATTAATGCTGCAAACGAATTTGAAACTGCTGGTGGTACACTATCTGGTAATTTAATCGAGATATTATACTTAATCATAAAATGATAAATTTCTACTGCAATTAATGCTGTAACAATTGCGCCGAATAAAGACGTTGCACTTAATGTTCCTACTGAAATATATCTCCCTGCATCAATAACACCTGGTACAGCTTTCGTAATTTGAATTGGTTCAACTGATGCTAGTAAAAAGGCGAGTACAGATAATAACCCTGCACTTAACTGATTGAGCTGATAAAAGTTCGCGAGCGAAGCCCCTACTCCAAATGCTGCGTATAATGCCATTAGTCCTACTGTAAATCGAAATGGAATATCTAAAATATGGCGAAACGGTGCAATCCATTCCATATATGCATCAATTGGTAAATTTAAAAAGATAACGAAAAATGATCCGACGATCGTTAACGGTAATGTAGAAATAACTCCGTTTCGAATTGCTAATAAATGTCGTTGTCCTGCAATTTTTTGCGTTGTTGGCATAATCTTTTGTTCCATAAAACTCATAAACCCATTCATCAATAGCCCTCCTCTTTCTCTCTACTATAAAAGAACGAAATAAACTTTATAACATTATAATGTTTATATTTAAAAAGATATAATTATGCTAAAACTAATTGTTCTGCTTGCTTAAGCACTTTCAAACCATCACACATACCATAATCTCGTTGGTCTATAATCGCAACTGGTATGTTGTATGAATTTGCAAGAAACTCTACAGCTGGAAATAAATATTTCACCTGTGGGCCAATTAAAACGACATCGGCTTCCTTAATTTCAAGCTTCACTAGTTCTGAATCAACCGCCTTAATTTTATAATTCTTCCCCTGTTTCTTTGCCTCTTCTTGCATTTTTCTTACGACCATACTCGTTGACATACCTGCTGCACAACATAATAAAATGTACATCTTATACGGTCACTTTCTCTTCTACTCGTTTATGAAGAGCAATAAACTCTTCAGCCAGTTCTTTCACTGTAATTGCATTCATTAAATGATCTTGTGCGTGCACTAACAGTAAACTAATTTCTGCATGATTTCCTCTTGCCTCTTCTTGAATTAAATCCGTTTGAATACGGTGCGCTGCTGAAATTTCCTCACTAGCAAGTTTCATCTTTTCACCGGCATTCCCGAAATCTCCTTGTCTTGCAAAAGCAATTGCTTCAAGCGCCGCGCTTCTCGCATTGCCACCATGTAAAATTAACGCAAATGGAGTTTGCATATCAGCCATTTTAAATTCCCCCAAGCTATATGTTTCTATATTTTTATCTTATTATGAAAACGCATACAATTAAACATAAAAAACTTCCGTTATGTAACGGAAGTTTTTATATACTTTTTCAAAATGATAATAAAATTTCTTGAAAATCTTCAATTACCTCAGTCTGAGTAAGTTTCTCTATCGTAGTTTGACTAGACATAATATCATATAAAAAATCATAAAGCCTTTGCAAATCTTCATTATTATTGCGCTTTACACTAAATAAAATAATTACTTGTACTTTTTTATCTCCCCAATCAACAGCCTTTTCAAGTGTGCAAAACATCAAAAAAGTTTCCTCACTTAATAACTGCATCGGATGCGGGATTGCAACTGAATTCCCAACCGCTGTCGGAGACGTATTTTCTCTCTCCATAACAGAAGCATAAAAGTTTTTTGGTACATAGCGTTTCTCAGCAGCTTTTTCACATAAAAACTGAATAACATCCTCTTTCGTAGAAGCATTATGATTTAAAAAGATTAAATCTTCCTTAATATAAGGCTGCACACTAGTATTCACATGCGTAAACAACCGCTGACCAATCGATTTAATCTCTTTATCATCAAATATTGAATTCACTTTTATAACTGGAACAGGCAAGCCACTCGGTATATGAATCGTACTAATAATACAATCTATTTTTTCTTTATAAAGATCTTCTACTTTCAATTGATAATAGCCTGTAATACCTACAATCTCTAATTTATCTCGGAACTGTGATAAAATTTTATATTTTAATAGTTGTGCACTTCCTTGACCAGTCGCACAAACTAATAAGCATCTTTTCTTTTGATTTTGCTCCTGCAAACGGCTCATCGCTCCGCCGAAGTGAATTGCAATATAACCAATTTCACTTTCAGGGATCGATTCACCCGTATATTCACCAATGATATCTCCAACAAGAACCGCAATTTCAAAAGCATACGGATAATTCTTTTTCACTTCTGCCAAAAGAGGATTTCTCGTATTTAACTTATACTTCAAACGATTTAATAACGTTTTTAAATGAATACCAAATCCAAATAATAATTCTTCATCATAATAAAAAATAAGATTCCGTTCTTCCGCTACTTTAAAAAGAATATGTTGCATAAATGCATATATATCTTTTCCTAATAGCTCTTCTACATTTTCATAGCGATCTCTCGTTGTAACAGCAGTACTTAATAAATGCATCGTCACATATAATACTTCTTCTTCTGGAAATGAAAATTTCAACTCTTTCTCTAAATCTCCTAAAATCTGCTTCGCAATTGTATATTCTTTCTTTAGTATAAGTTCTGATTGCTCCGCATGCATTCCTTTTATATAATGTTGACTTTGACAACGCTTTAATGCGATTGCAATATGAATGACTAAATTATCAATTTCTATATCAGATAAATATATTGTTCCGCCTTCAATATACTTTAATATAATTGAACGAATGAGTGATATATGAGGTAGCGATAAATATGTCTCCGTCTGCTCAAATTGCTCATGAAACGGAGTATGATCATAACGCGGTAAACCATATTGTGATAAACAAGAACGAATATTAAATTCCTCTCCAACAATACGTATACCATAATACGGTCTCTTCTCAATTTGTAATTCATAGCAACCACATATATCTGTAACATCTTTCATAATTAAATTGACCGTTGATTTGCTCACATACATCTCTTCCGCTAATTCTGAAAGCTTCACATATCCCTCTATCATTAAAACACGCTGCAGAATGTACGCTATTCTTTCTTCATAAGAAGTTGGGATCTTTTCCATCTGTTTTTGAAATAGACTCACACAAAAGTCTTCAAATTTCTTCTTTTGTATAATTTCTAATTCGTACCCATTCCCTCTTTGCGATTCGATTTTCGCTCCGTTTTCTTCCAATATATCATTTAATAATTTTATATCCTTTTGAATCGTCTTCGTTGATACATGTAAACGGCCCGCTAAAAAAGCTCGATTTAACATCGATTTCTCTTCTAAAAATTCCTCTAAAATAGAAATTAATCGCTGATGCACCTTTGTCATAGCTCTTCCTCTCGCTCTTTATATATAAAGGGGGAAAAGCTGCTGAAATCAGTAGTTTTTCCCCTTTATATTCTCTCTATTTCTTTAATGTAAATCCGAATTTATCCCATGCTTGTAAATAGTCTAGTAAGAAAATCTCTTCTTCTACAATTCGACCAACTACATTTGTTTTTCCTGTATTCACCATATCTTTTAATGCAATTTGTAATTCGCCTTTATACTGGCCATATTGTTCATTATCAATTAATAAATCTCCACGCTTAATTTCGCGCGTATTATGAGGTTTAAATTCTTCTTTTTTATATTTCACACGACTTTGTGTAGAACGAATCATATATTCAGATACATCTCCGCGATAAAAATGTGGTTCGTCTAATACGATAATTCTTTCTAGTTCTGTCGTTGTATCATATATTTCTATATCAAATGTTTGTTTCTCTTTATTTAATGCACCTAGTGCTTGTAATTCTTCTTCTGACGCATATGCGTTTGCAATAATAACATCATCAATTAATTCAGTCGCGAATAAATGCTTCGCCTGTGTTGTCATCGGTAATTCACGATGCTGCTCTAATGTACATAACCCTTCTGTTACTGGCCAAGGTCCGTATGTTGCATCAAATGATGAAATAAAAGCTGCCGTTCTCATACCGTAATCTTTAAATTGTTTCGAGCATTTAATGAAATGATCGTATGATAATCCTGAATAACGATGCGGATAAAAATTATGACAACCAATTAAATTTTCACGATTTGGTCTATGACTCATAATGTTATCTACATACTTCGTACCATTACTCATATTAATCTCAATTTTCAAACCATACGGATTATAAGTCATAATTGATTCTTCTAATCCTGAGAAACCAACATCTAAACGAATACCGTACGCACCTAATTCATGGAAGAATGATAAATCATTATACGAAATACCTAATTGTTCAAAAACAGATGGACTAATATCAACTAATACTTGGAACCCTAATGCATTCGCATGAGAGATCGTTTCTTTAAATTCTTCTATAATTTTCTCTTTTTCTCCATCCACAGATAATAAACATGTGAACACACGTGTAAATCCATATTTACTTGCTAATGTTAAATACTCCTTATCTTTCTCTACTGTTGAATGTTCTGGATAAATAGAAATACCTAATCGTCTCATATGTACACGCCTCTTTCTTCATCATATTGTAAACCCTTTCAAATATATGTAGTGAAAAAGTATATATCCCCTTCTTGTTCACTACTCTTTTAAATCCGCTTTCTTTAAAGAAAAAACAATTTCTATCATTCTTAACACCTACAAGTCTATACATCTATACTTTACATCTTTTTTTCATAGTTGTGTAGCTTTTACACAAATTTGTCAGTTTTTCATCTTAAAAATTGTTATCCGTTTTCAAGACACCTTCCTTGACTGTTGCATTGGCCAATACATATACTCGAAAGAAAAGAGAAAATTTTATATAGGGGATGAATATATGGGAGAAGCAATACTCGTAAAACGAGAACCGTTATGGACGAAAGAGTTTGTTGCTTTAATTTTTGCAAACTTATGTATGTTTTTAGGGTTTCAAATGTTAATTCCAACCTTACCTGTTTATGTGAAAGAAATTGGTGGCACAAGTTCCAATATCGGATTTGTTGTCGGCATGTTTACCGTTGCGGCACTTTTTGTTAGACCGCTAACTGGGAACGCCTTGCAAAAATTCAATAAAAAAATCATTTTAATGATCGGCACTGCTATCTGTTTACTCGCTATGGGCAGTTACCTTTTCGCCTCAACTATCTTTCTCTTGCTTGCTGTTCGTATTTTACACGGAGCTGGTTTCGGTATTACAACGACTACATATGGAACTGTCGTTTCTGATTTAATTCCCTCAGCTCGCCGCGGAGAAGGCATGGGATATTTTGGCCTTTCTGGAACAATTGCAATGGCCCTCGGTCCACTTATCGGACTATGGCTTATGCAAACATATAACTTCACAATTCTTTTTTTATGTGCATTATCGTGCACAATTGTTTCATTAATATTAACGAAACTACTTCAAATCCAAAAATCGAAACAGCCTCCACAACAATCATCTAGTACTTTTCTCGATGGATTTATTGAGCGTAAAGCTTTACTTCCTTCATTATTAATATTATGTATTACATTAATGTACGGAGGAATCGGAAGTTTTATCACTCTATTTGCTACAGAAGTCGGCATAGCTGATATTAGTCTCTTCTTTTTATGTAACGCACTAGCAATCGCTGTAACTCGTCCATTCTCTGGAAAGCTATATGATGCGAAAGGCCATACATTCGTCATCATTCCGGGAGTTATTATAACTTTTACAGGCATTATTTTATTGTCGTATACGACGACAATTCCGAGCTTAATTATTGCTGCAGCATGTTACGGAAGTGGTTTTGGAGCGATCCAACCTGCACTACAAGCATGGATGATTGACCGCGTAGCACCGCATCGACGCGGCGTAGCAACGGCTACATTCTTCTCCGCATTTGACCTTGGAATCGGCGCTGGAGCGATTATATTTGGATTTATTGCTCATTTTACAAACTATGCAACTGTATATCGTTACTCCTCTCTATTACTTATTGCTTTTCTCTTCATTTACATTACAAGCATAAGAAAACAAAAGCATGGCGATAAAAACACGGAAAAAGCTGCTGGATAATTCAGTGGCTTTTTTATCGTGTTAAAAGAATTATTTCCCCTCGTTTTGCTGTTATAAAACTACATGCATTTTCCTACATATTTTTTTAACTTTCATCAAAAAATATACGATGAACTCGCAGACGCTTTCCTTAATATTCGACTGAACAATATTATTCTAAAAAGTGTGATTTCTTTACAAAATTAAGATTTATACAAGATGAAAACCAATAGAACACAGCTGTTTCTTTAAGGGATTGTAAACTTTTCTTCTCTTTGTAAATTTAGTGTAAATTTTACTAGCAAACCGTTTACAGTGCCTCAAGGTTCAGTTAATAATTACATCGTACATGAAATTTAAGGAGTGGAATGCGTGGAATATAATGTTCAAGATATGATCTTCCAGTTCATTGGTGGATTAGGTATTTTCTTATTCGGGATTAAATACATGGGCGATGGACTGCAACAAGCAGCTGGAGATCGTCTTCGCGATATTCTAGATCGTTTTACAACAAACCCACTTATGGGTGTACTAGCAGGTATGTTAGTTACGGTATTAATCCAATCCAGTTCAGGAACAACTGCTTTAACAGTCGGACTTGTAAGTGCCGGATTTATGACATTAAGACAAGCAATCGGTGTTATTATGGGTGCAAACATCGGTACGACAGTTACTGCATTTATTATCGGAATTAAAATCGGAGAATATGCTCTCCCAGTTATGGCAATTGGAGCAATCTTACTATTCTTCTTTAAAAATAAAAAAGTACATTCTGTAGGTCAAGTTGTATTCGGTTTTGGTATGTTATTCTTCGGTTTAGAATTAATGAGTGCAGGTATGAAACCTCTTCGTTCTTTAGAATCATTCCAAGAATTAACAGTTAGCATGAGTGATAATCCAATTTTAGGAATTGTTGTCGGTACAGTCTTTACTTTAATTGTACAAAGCTCAAGTGCAACTATCGGTATTTTACAAGAACTATTTGGTCAAGGTGCAATCGATTTACAAGCAGCTCTTCCTGTATTATTCGGTGATAACATCGGTACAACAATTACAGCTGTATTAGCAGCAATCGGTACTTCTATTGCCGCAAGACGTGCAGCATTAGTTCATGTTATCTTTAATATTATCGGTACAATTATCTTTACAATTTTATTAGTACCATTTACAAGTTTAATTCAATATTTCCAAACATCATTAAACTTGAATCCAGAAATGACTATTGCATTTGCACACGGAACATTTAACGTAACAAATACAATCATTCAATTCCCGTTCATTGCAGTGTTAGCATGGATCGTAACAAAAATTATTCGTGGTGAAGATGCAGCGATTGACTTCAAACCACAACATTTAAATCCAATCTTTATTGAACAATCTCCAGCCATCGCTTTAACTGAAGCTCAAAAAGAGATTATCCGTATGGCTGAGTTCTCATTACATGGATTAAAAGAAGCAAATCAATTTTTAAATACACAAGACAAAAAACACGCAAACATGGCTACTCAATTAGAAGGAGCTATTAACAATTTAGATAAAAAAATTACCGAGTATTTAGTTTTACTATCAGAAAAGCCACTTTCACCTACGGATTCTGAAAAACATTCTGTTTTAGCAGGTGTTGTTGGAGATATTGAACGTGTCGGTGATCATGTAGAAAACCTTGTAGAACTTGTAGATTTCCAAATTTCAAACCGTGTTTCACTATCAGACGAAGCATTAGCTGAATTAAACGAAATGCTTGAGTTAACAATTTCAACACTGCAAGACTCAGTTGAAGCTTTAACAAACTTCGATACTGAACTAGCTCAAACTGTTATTGCCAAAGAACGCAAAATCGACCAAATGGAACGTGTTCTTCGTAAACGTCACGTATTACGTCTAAACGAACGCAGCTGTTCAGGTGATGCAAGTATCATCTTCGTCGATATGGTAAGTAACTTAGAGCGCATTGGCGATCACGCTGTAAATATCGCTGACGGTGTTTTAGGTGAACAAGGAAAAATCAATTTAAAACAATCATTATAATAAGAAAGAGACGCTAACGTAAGCGTCTCTTTCTTATTATATTTTAACAACTGTTCTTCCTTTTAACTTTCCTTGCAATATAAGTGTAAACTTCTCCTCTAATTCTTCTAATGTACATTCTCCTGTATAAGATCTTAACTCTTTATTACTCCATTCATTTGCTAAGAGCGTCCACACATCACTTCTCACATCTGCTGGACATTGCACAGAATCTATCCCTAAAAGGCTTATGCCTCGTAAAATAAACGGATATACCGTTGTTTGTAATTCCTGGCCTGCCACATTACCGCATGTCGTTACACAACCACCATACTTTACTGTTTTTAAAGCTGTTTCTAACATACGTCCACCTACAGTATCAATAACTCCGGCGTATATCCCTTTTAACATCGGTCTTCCTGATTCATCATTCAATTCCGCGCGATGAATCACTTTTTTCGCTCCTAGACGTAGTAGCATATCTTTCTCTTCCATTTTTCCTGTCGCTCCTACTACGTTAAACCCTAACTTACTTAATATACTAACAGCTACACTGCCTACGCCGCCTGTAGCACCCGTTACTAAAACATCTCCCATATTAGGCTTGATTCCTGCCCCAATAAGCTTATATACCGACAACGCCGCAGTAAAACCTGCTGTCCCGTACATCATACTTTCCTTTAATGACATTCCTTCTGGTAAAGGCACGACCCAAGATGATGGCACGCGAATATATTCTCCGAAACCACCAGAGGTATTCATACCTAAGTCATATCCCGTTACAATAACTTGATCTCCTGCTTTAATGGTAGCATCTTCACTACTCACAACTACTCCTGCAGCATCAATTCCTGGCGTATGAGGATATGTTCTCGTAACACCTTTATTACCAGTAGCTGAAAGAGCATCTTTATAATTTAATGAAGAATAATGAACTTGTATGAATACGTCTCCCTCAGGTAAACTACTTACTTCTCTCTCAACAACTTTTCTTACAAACTGATGATTTTCCTTTTCGTTCACAACGATTGCTCGGAATGATGTATGATTCATTATGCTCTCTCCTTTATCCGTCAAATTCTTCTTTATTATATAGAAGAAATAAGTAAGCTTACTCATTTCTTCTTGGCTATATTTCAACAAATCTTACTTCCCTATCACTTTCTCATAATATATATTTTCATTTCTACTAAAAGCCCTTATACTTATTCTACATCTGACAAATAATATATAGAAAATCTGACTTTTTATAAATATATTGAATTTTTACGAAATGTAAATGTTTTGTAATGTTTTTTTTCGCTAAATTTCATTATAATAAGTGGATATGAGTGTCGTATTTCAATCCAAATGAAGGAGTACAGGAAATGGAGCAAAACCCATCTTTGCAAGAAAATACACGCAATAAACCGAAAAAAAATAAGAAAAAAATAAAAATTATTATAAGCGCTATACTATTCGTTTTATTAATAGGCGGCGGTTATACTTGGTTTTTAGTAAATAAAGCATCTTCTGCTGTTCGAAATGCCGCACACGATTTAGCACGCGGTGATAAATCTGATTTACGTGATAAGGCTGTAAAACCTATTACAAACAATGTCTCTGTTTTAATAATGGGTGTCGATGAAAGCGATGTCCGTGGAAAAGAATACGGTGAAGCTATAAGAACAGACGCGCTTTTACTTGCAACATTTAATAAAGATAGCAAAACTGTTAAACTATTAAGTATCCCACGTGACACATATACTTATATTCCAATAGAAAAGAAAAAAGATAAAATTACACACGCTCATGCATTCGGTTCTGCTAAAAACGGAAAAAATGGTGGACCACAAGCAAGCATTGATGCAGTTGAAAAATTAATGAATGTTCCTGTCGATTATTTTGTAAAATTCAACTTTAAATCATTTATAAAAATCGTCGATGACTTGGGCGGTGTTGAAGTTGATGTACCAGTTGAATTTACTGAGCAAGATAGCAATGATAATGCTGAGGCTATTCATCTAGAAAAAGGTGTTCAAAAGCTAAATGGCGAAGAAGCTCTTGCTCTTGCTAGAACAAGGCACATCGATAGTGATGCAATGCGTGGACAACGTCAACAACTCGTTATCGAGGCTATTTTAAAGAAACTAACAAGTGTTGGTTCTGTAACAAAAGTTGGCAACATCATTGATGATATTAACGGACAATTCGTTACAAACTTAACATTTGATGATATGCTTTCATTCTATAAATATGGATCGGATTCGGAAATTGAGAAATTACAAATCCAAGGTGATGATTGCTACATGGCAAAAGGTGACGATACTTGTAGCAAATCTGCTGGTGGTGGTCGAACTTACTACTACAATCCAGATAAAAAAGAATTAGCTAATGTTACAAATGAACTTCGTACTCATCTTGGGCTACCTGCATATACAAAGTCTGACTCAAACTCTGATTCGAAAAAGACAAAAGAATCTAAGTCTGAAAATTCAAGTGAACGCGAATCAAATAACAATGAAGTGAAAAATAAGAACAAAAATAGCAGTGAAGATACAGAAACATCGTCTAATGACAATGAATAATATAGAAGCGGTTCTCTATGGAGGTAGAGAACCGCTTCTTTTTATTCTTCCAAATATAAAAATCAGAACTTTCTAACTATCTTTTTTAATATTTTTAAATTATAATAAATAGTAGCAATCTATTCCAATTATCAGGGGGCTCATACATATGAAAGCTGCAGTAAAACATAACATCTCAGATTTTAAAGACTACTTAAAATCTAACGATATATACATGGAAGAAAATATAGATGAAAATGATGGCTCTGTTCATTTTTCAGTAGGATTAGAGACTGAAGCTGGCGCAAAGATTCAACTTATCGCTGCTTTCCAAAACGAACATCCTACGGTGGATATATACTGCTTCAATGTTGCTCACGTGCCTGATGCAACATCAACAAATGATATTTTACATGTCATCAATGAATTAAATACATCTTATCGCTTTGCAAAATTCACATTAAATAAGCAAAATGCAATTGATATTTCAACATCTCTTGCATTCTCAGAACCAAACTTTAATCCAGCACTTGTCTTTGAACATACGAGAATGCTATATAAATTAGCAAATGACGAATATAAAAACTTAATGAAAGTTATTTGGGCATAAAGTAAAACTATAATCCGTTAGGTTTACGGGCAATAAATAAAAGGATGGGCTGTAAGCAGCACCATCCTTTTATTTTGATATCATATCGATCCACATTTTAACAGCAGTGCCTACAATTAAAGTGGACAATACATATTGCAGTACTTTTTGATTTAGCCTCTTCCCGACTCGTGCTCCAAGTGGCGCAGCAAATATACTGGCAACCGCAATAATTAGAGCTGGAATGATAACTACTTGCCCAGTAACCATTTTTCCTGTAGTAATCCCTATTGAGGAAATAAACGTAATAGCGATAGATGTTGCGATCGTCATGCGCAGTGGTAATTTTAAAATAACTAGCATAATGGGAACTAAAAGGAACGAACCTCCAGCTCCTATAATGCCTGAAGCTCCCCCTACAACGAACGCTAACAAGCTTGCTAACCATTTATTATACTTCACATCTCCACTATTATTTTGTTTCGGTACAAACATCATAATAGCTGCAATTGTAGCTAATGCTGCATAAACAACATTGACTGTATGTTCCTCTAATATGTTAGCACCGAAACTCCCTATGAAGCTTCCTATTAATATACTAGCTCCCATATACATAACTAACGTTTTATTCATGTCATTACTTTTCCGGTATGCCCAAGCGCCTGCAAAAGTTGCAAAGAATACTTGTACCGCTGTAATACCGCTCACTTCATGTGATGTATAGCCAGAAAATCCCAGCAATACCGGAATGTATAAGATCATCGGATAATTAATAATCGCACCGCCAATTCCAACCATTCCTGATATAAACGATCCTATAAATCCAATTATAAAAAGTAATACGACTAAGCTCATCTTACATCCCCTCCCTTCTAGAAAGAAGATGAATTAAATGAATAAGTTTACATTCCCATCCGAAGCATCTGCTAAATAAGCTCCTACTCCTGCAAACTCTACCCCTTCCATAATCTCTTCCTCTTTTAACCCTAATAAATCTACTGTCATTTGACAAGCGACAAGTTTAATCCCCTGTTCTTTCGCCAAATCGATTAAATCTGGTAAAGGCATCGCATTATGTTTTTTCATAATACCTTTAATCATCTTTGGTCCCATACCTGCAAAATTCATTTTTGATAATCCCATCTTATCCGCACCGCGTGGCATCATTTTTCCAAACACTTTTTCTATAAAAGTTTTCTTTACCTTCACATGCTCATCTTTCCTTAAAGCATTTAATCCCCAAAAAGTATGAAAAATAGTTACCTCTTGATCATACGCCGCTGCACCATTTGCAATAATATAAGCAGCCATTGCTTTATCATAATCTCCGCTAAATAAAACGATTGTTGTTTTCTTCTGTTGTTCCATGTTGTTCTCCCTCCGATTACCTATAGGGGTATTTTATCATTTATAAAAAGGCTCAAATCATGTATCTCTGTACTATACGACTTTACCTTCCCATGCTAACATACCACCTACCATATTAATTGCTTGAAAACCGTAGCTCTCTAAAAACTGAACTGCTCGTGCACTTCTTCCGCCAGAACGACAAACGATAATATACTCTTTCTTTTTATCCAACTCATGCATACGAAACTCTAATAGTCCTAGTGGAATATTACACGCTTCTGGAATTTTCCCTTCGGCTACTTCTTCTACTTCACGTACGTCCACGATATTTACTGCTTCTTTACGTAACAATTTTTCTTCCAATTCTTTTACTGTCATTTCTTTCATTTTAAATTCCCTCCTCACAAACCATTCATACCGCCTGAAACATTGATAACGTGCTGAAATCCTAATTTCTTTAATACCTTTGCTGCTTGCTTACTTCTCATTCCACTTTGGCAAATAACGATTACTTCCTTATTCTTATCTAATTGATTCGCCTTACTTGCTAGATCATTTAGGGGGATATTTTGAAAGCCTTTCATATGATTCCCTCTATATTCACCTACTGTACGGACATCAATAAAATACTTCCCCTTTTTCCCCACTATACTTTTCAATTCTTTGCCATTTATATTTTGAACACCTTTCACTGGTAAAAATCGTGAAATAACAAACCATGCAGCAAGTACAATGAAAAGCGTACTTAATATTGTGTTCATATAACCAACCTCTCTATATTTACAAAACTATCGCTTCACTACGCCTTCCTAATCCAAAACTTCAGCACATCGCCTTCTTCTTCAAGCTTTACGATGTCATGGCCACATTTATTTGCCCACGCTGGAATATCCTTAACTGACCCTTTATCCGTTACATGTATTTCTAACACTTCTCCAGTTTGTAGAGCATCCATTGCTCTCTTTGTTCTTACAATCGGCATTGGACATGCTAAACCTTTCGCATCTAACACTTGTTTTATATTCATCATCAATTCCTCCATTTTTTATTTATTTCATTATTCGTGCACTGCACAACGATTTGGACCAATCTCCATTTCACGCTCTTTATCCACACTTGGGTGAATTTTACCCATATTGGTTTGACGAATTTCTTCATATGCATTTGGCTGAGGTGGTAAGTTTTCTGTTACAACTTTACGGAACTCTCCCTCATCCTCAATATTTAATCCTGCATTATGCTCAAATAAATCTTTTAATTTTGCACTAACGATACCACTTTCGTTCATTTCACTTATTTTTGAATAATGAGCCGGTAACACAACTAAATTTTGAGATAGTTCTTTATATCTGCTATACAAAGTAGTACGTAAATCACTTACCCAATCTTCAGCTTTCCCAGCAAGGTCTGGACGTCCAATTGAATCTACAAATAAAATATCACCTGATAATAAATAGGAATCATCTACAATAAATGACGTACTTCCAATCGTATGCCCCGGTGAGTATAATGCATCAATTCCAATTTTAGTACCCCCCACCGTAATAACAGATCCTTCAACAAGCGGTTCGTATGAGAAAACAACTTCCTCTGCATCTTTTGGTGGTAACCAATACGTACCACCTACCTTTTCCGCTAACTTACGTCCTCCGGAAATATGGTCTGCATGTAAATGTGTATCCATTACATTCGTAATCGTAACGCCATGCTCTTTCGCAAATTCTTCATATGCTTCAACTGTTCTTACTGCATCAATAACTGCTGCTTCACCATTTGAAACGACCATATAAGATAAACAGCCTTTTCCAAGGCGGTTAAACTGATACATACTTCCACCATTTTTTAAATCTCCAACTTTTATAGGCTTTACATATTCACTCCAAGCCTTCATGCCACCAGCTAAATAATAAATATTTTCTAATCCAGCCTCTGTTAATTGCTCTGCCACAAATATAGAAGACCCTTCTTTTGCACATACTACTAAAACATCTTTATCTTTAGGTAATTCACTTACAATATGATCTACACCATCTAACAAGTCAAAGTAAGGTCTATTAATAGAAGAAACTTGTTTCCCTTCAATTTTCCAATCTTCATAATCCGCCTCATTACGAACATCTAAAATGAATAACTCTCCGAATAACACTTTCTCTGCCACATCTTTTGCTTGTAACGGTTTAACACTCACTCTATTACCCCCATAGGTATATTTTTATTCAAAAAAATTTATTTCTCTATATTCCCTTGCCACTCTAACATACCTGGAATGACATTTTTCACATTTGAATAACCTTTCTCTTTCAACATTTGGCAAGCTATATCACTGCGATTACCAGTTCGGCAAATAACATAAATTTGCTTCGTCTTATCTAATACTGCGCTGTCTAATTCACCTAATGGTACCGAAATGGCGGATGGAATATGACCAAAAGCAAATTCCGCTGCTTCGCGAACATCTAATACAATGCTCTCTTCTCCATGAGACAATATAGACTGTAATTCTGCATTCGTAATTGTATGTGGATATTTCACAATTTCATTCACTTCATGCTCGTTTGCTTTCCTAACATAATGCACCAATACATTATCCTCGTGTTTCGTCCCGATATATTGATGTCCTACTTTACCCGCCCAACTTTTTATATCTACCGTAGATCCTTTATCTGTTGCCTGAACTTCAATTACTTGCCCTGGTGCTAATCCTTCTATCGCCTTCTTCGTTTTCACAATCGGCATCGGACAAGCCAACCCTTTACAATCTAAACTCATATCCACTTTTATACTCATAATTGATTCCTCCACAACTTATATACTTATACCTGTATGGGTATATTAAAATGTTTTTGAAAATCTGTCAACAATTATGTCTGACAGATTATCGGCTTTTTACAAGTAATTGAACAGCTTCTTTAATTAACTCTTCATTTGAAGCATTACCGCTTTCAAACTGCTCACGCAAACATTGCTCTAAATTTGTCCCAACAACAAGTCCAATTGTACGATCAAGTGCAGAACGAGATGCCGTTAACTGTGTAATAACCTCTCGGCAATCTTTTCCTTCTTCCATCATACGAAGTACACCACGAACTTGACCTTCAATACGTTTCAATCTATTTTTCATATCTTGATTATATTCCATTCTATAATCACCTCATTACCATTATGTCACTATTTATAACCTATGACAATATATTATACCCTATAGGGTATTTTGTAAACCCCTATTTTTAATATTTATCTTATATGTTCACAAAACAAGAAGTGAAACCTTAATATATAGGCTTTCATCTTCCACCAAATTTTGAAGTGGAAGATGAAAAAATATTAATATACAACACGTTCTGGTACTACTGTTCCGTATAATTTAAAGCCACCATCTAAGTTCTTTACCTTATATCCTTTTTCCATTAACATGCGCGCTGCAACATACCCTCTCATACCAAGTTGGCAAGTGATATATATTTCTTTGTCCATTGGCACTTCATCCAATCGATCACGTAATTCATCTAACGGAATATTAATAGAGTCTTTAATCATTCCCTGTTTTAGTTCATTAGGCTCTCGAACATCAATAAGATATCCACCATTTTTAACAATGTGATCTATTTCATGCCATTGCACTGTGTCCACAAAACCATCTACTATATTACTTGCCGCATACCCCACCATGTTTACTGGGTCTTTTGCAGAAGAATAGGGCGGGGCATATGATAATTCTAAATCCGGCAAATCGATTACAGTTAAGTTTGCCTTCATTGCCGTTGCAATAACATCAATACGCTTATCTACACCATCACGCCCTAACGCCTGCGCTCCATAAATTTTTCCGCTTTCTTTATTAAAAATTAATTTTATTAGCACAGGCGTAGCATTCGGATAATATCCCGCATGAGAATTTGCCTGTACATGTACTACCTCATAGGGTATATTTAGTCGTTTTAATATTTTCTCATTCACTCCAGTCGAAGCAACTGTTAAATCAAAAACTTTAGCCACAGAAGTTCCCATCGTACCTTTATATAAAGAATCCGTATGACCATGAATAATATCTGCTAACATGCGACCTTGACGATTAGCTGGCCACGCTAAAGGAATCATCGTTTCTATTTCTGTAACAAAATCTTTCACTTCAATCGCATCACCAATTGCATATACATGTGGATCTGATGTTTGAAATTTCTCATTTACCTTTATCGTTCCTCTAACTCCTAATGCTAATCCTGCATCTTTCGCTAAACTATTCTCTGGTTGTACACCAATTGCTAAAATAATCATATCTGTTTTTATAACTGAGCCACTTTTTAAACGTACAATAGCCCCGTCTTCTTCTAACGCATCTACACCATCTTCTAAAACAAGCTCAACATTGTGATTTCTCATATGTTCATGTACGTATGCTGCCATTTCATAATCGATTGGTGGCATTACTTGATTCGCCATCTCTACAAGAGTAACATCAATTCCTCGCTCTCTTAAATTCTCAACCATTTCCACTCCAATAAATCCACCACCAATAATCATCGCATGACGTGGTTTCTTCTCATCAATATACGCTTTTATACGATCTGTATCAGGTACATTTCGTAACGTAAACAACGCCTTCGCTTCTTCAATGCCCGGAATAGGTGGAACAATTGGTTTCGCCCCTGGTGAAAGAATCAAAACATCATATTCCTCGTTATATATTTCATTTGTAGTTACATTCTTTATCGTAATTGTTTTCTCTTCTTTATTAATCTTTACCACTTCACTCAATACACGTATCTCTAAATTAAAACGCTTTGACATCCTTTCAACAGTTTGTACTAATAACTTTTGTCTTTCTGTAATAACACCGCCAATGTAGTATGGTAATCCACAATTTGCAAATGAAATGTATTCACCACGTTCAACCATAATAATTTCATCTTCCTCACTTAAACGACGAAGCCTTGCAGCTACTGATGCCCCGCCAGCAACTCCGCCTACTACAACTATTTTTCTGGACATATTTCAAACCTCCATGTTATTTATTATTTAATTTTTTCATGAATCACACAAAAACCTATACCTGTATGGGTATATAATAGGGTATAAAAAATTTAATTTCAATCAATATGTCTTTCTTTCACAAATTTGAAACAAAAAAGAACTTAGATATTTCCAAGTTCTTTTTCATATAGTTCTGTTCTATAACTTTCTTTACTATTACATCAATACCTAAAGATGGTGTAGTATGAGGGAATACTTGTTTTAGATAACTGAACTACACCTACATTTAAATTTCCAAACTCAATAGTTTCACTTGAAGTTGAATATATTTCGCTTAAAATTCTTAAATACCACAATCTAAGAAAATGACTCCAAATGGATTTACTATATTTATTCAGACCATCTTTTAATATTATTAAACACATTGTCTGTTATCCGATTTCCAAAATTCATATTTTTATTTCCTCTTGTATGAATGGCTATTATTTTGATACCTGTATCAAAATAATGATATACAGGTGATCCACTTTGCCCTTCATAAGTATCAATCTTGTATGTTAGTCTGCTAGGATTAACACCTTCAATTGGACCATAATCTCTCCACATTGTGTAACGTTCATTTCCTATTTTATCAGCTGGATATCCAGGAATCACCGCAAGTAAACCTTTTGGTGATTCTACATAGGTAGTTCTATATCCAAACCAACCCGTATAATCTCCTGGAGACCCATTTAATTTAATCGTTCCATAATCATAATTTGAATTTTCGTTATCAGTCCATCCACTTACCGAGTAAAGTTTTGTTCCTTTATAAGGTAAATACGGTGCTTGTCCTCCATTACGTCCTGGAGTTACAATAACATTTGTCGCCCATCCACCAATTTCTTTATTGTAAATACAATGTCCAGCTGTTAGCACTGTATCTTTACTAATTAGTGCTCCTGTACATCCATAAATTTCTCCACTATTATACTGAGTTGCTATATGGACTACAGCACTATACTGATATGAAGTTGTATCATTAACCCGTATTCGATCATCTATTCCTATAACAGAATAGGTAAGAATGTTAGGTGAATAATTTAACTTCGTATTTTCTAAGAAGGCTCCCCAATCTTCCCCACCATGTTTACGCCCTTCAAATGAAGGTGAAACAAGATCTTCTCCCCTTCGATCATTACTATACAAAGATTGTTCTTGAAAAAGTACACGTTCTCCCTCATTTGAAACTGATGTCCACGGTACATCTTCTGCATACACCTTCTGATTCACCAAAAATACTGTACAAAAAAAGATAAAAAGAACACCAAAACTATAAAGAGCCAACCTACATCTTATAGAAATAAAGCTATCCAACATAACTTACCTCCTATACAAATGATAGCGAACAATTGAAGATCCCTTTATAAATTCTAGTTTTTCTTTTTTTAGAAGTCAATGTAATTAATAATGATTATCATTATTAATTACATTGACTTAACAAAATCAAACAATGAGTCATATTCTTTACTCTGCGTTCAAAAACCTGTCTCATTAAAGTTTCACCATATTACATAAATCCATAACCTTTTTCACAATCAACTCCGCAGTATTCTCTCCCGGTGGCATTAACAAATTTGTAACTGTTCCATACACAATAGGACTTAATTCTACTTCATATCCGCCATATGCATATTCGTCTTTTGTCGGTAAATAACCAAGATATCCGTTCATATATCCACCAAAGAAAGCCAATTCATTTTGAAGGCTCTCTTTCATTGCTAAGGCAGTTTCTGAAAAAGGTTCCATCGGTATACCTGAAAACATACCATCATTAACTTGAAACAGTTGAACTTCTAAATCTATACGTAACTTCCGAATACCTTGCCTATATTTCTCTAATACGATAGCAACCCATTCATCCGTATTCACGCCCCACTGCTTCTCGGCTAATCGAGCCATGCTTCGTATCTCATCAATTTCAGGAATATCATTCAACTTCATTTGCATCATACTTGAAACTGTCCTTAAATTTAAAATTGGGCTATATGTAACTGCTGGCAACATCGTTAATATATGTCCACTAAGTATGTAAGCCATTTGTTTTAAGGCTTCACTTGAACCGCGATACTTCGCATTCACATTTCCAGCGGCACCTTGAACGATAATAACAGGGCAGTTCACTATCTGCTCTAGAATCTCTCTCGTTATTCCAGGATAATCTGCTGATAATTCATCGCTATCACCTTTTAAAACATTCGGATGCGCCGTACAAAATACTATAATCCCAGATAGCTCCTTCGT
The DNA here is from genome assembly GCF_008274905.1 of Bacillus sp. JAS24-2. NCBI lineage: Bacteria > Bacillati > Bacillota > Bacilli > Caryophanales > Bacillaceae > Bacillus > Bacillus sp. JAS24-2. The sequence goes on along the minus strand of NZ_CP031068.1, from coordinate 764,906 downwards.
TTCAGCATCTCTTATTGCCAACATGCCAATTCGCTTATCTACAACACCTTCTATATTTGTTCCCATCTTTGCTTTTCCATCAGATGTTCTCTCTCGTCGGTTTACACCAATATCACCTGTCGTAACACCCCATCCAACTTCGCATCGCTTTAAATTGTTATTTGCAGTAACAGCACCATGTACTACATTATTTACTAAAATCATTTTATACGACTGCACTAGCGGATCATCACCGACTGTCTCTGGACCGGAATGCGTATGAGTATAAACAACAGTTATTCGCTCAACTGGCACATGAACCTCACTCGCTACTCGTTCACGAATCATATTCGTATCTTCTACTAACATACCGATATTATCAATGCTTATAAACACAGTCTTCATTTCATCTTTTTCAAATACAAAAACTGTCCCGTAAATACGTTCTTCAACATTATTTATGCCTGCCTCTCTATGATATCCGACAAAATCAATACCTACAGGCGGCGTAATATCAACCTTACATACCCCTATTTTGCTCATTTGAATCGCTCCATTTCTCTATGTAACTCCCTTTTTTAAAGAATAGCATATTTGACCTTGTTCCAAATAAAAAAGAACGGACACAGTATCCTATGTCCGTTCTTCCCCTCACACATACTTCCGATGCACCATCTTTCCATCATAAGAAAACACAACACCCTTACTCTCCACAATGGACTCCATATGCACCGTTCTTCCCCATAGTTGATGAAGATATGGTAATACTTTTTCTAAGTATTTTAAATCGAGCTCGATTCCTTCGTAACTATGTTTAATGTACAATTCTCCGTTCTTTAAGTAGTCTCCGTCTTCTACTACTAAGTACGGGAAGCCGCCATTTGTACGCATATTTACGAGTTGATCACGCACATGTTCCCACTCTTTATCTATTACTTTATACTCTTTTCCTTGGCGCTGGAATAAGTACATATCTTCTCGCATAACGAGATCTTTATTTAAGTAGTTTCTTAAGAACGATACATCCCATTCAATTTCGCGTACTTCAAAGATTTTGTCACGACCAGACCCAGGTTTTACACCACGGCGTTTCATTTCTTCTGTTGGGTTGTTGTAACGTTCTTCAATATCTTCAAACATTTTAATCCCAAGGTAGTATGGGTTAATGCTTGTTTTTGATGGCTGTACAACACCCGCATTTAATTTCGCAAATTCAATTGCTTCATCAGATGTTAAGTCCATTTCACGAAGTATGCGTTGATGCCAATAGGACGCCCAGCCTTCGTTCATAATCTTCGTTTCAAGCTGCGGCCAGAAATATAACATTTCTTCACGCATCATCGTTAATATATCACGCTGCCAATCTTCTAGCTCACGGCTATATTCTTCAATAAAGAGGAGCAAGTCTTTCTCTGGTTGCGGTGGGATCTTCTTCTTTTTGCGTATATTGGATCGTTCTCTCTTTTTGTTTCGATCATCTAAATTCCATAGATCATCGTATTGTGATACCTTTTTCTTTTCTACTTCTTCTTCTAAATCATCAATACTCCACGCAAGTTTGGGACGCATGAGCGACGGGTCAATGTGCTCTTGAATGGCAAGTACGGCATCTAAAAATGTTTCTACTTCTTCTTTTCCGTACTTATGCTCATATGCTTTCACCCGTTCAGCTGTCGCTGACATACTTTCTACCATATCTCGCTTCGTATTTGAAAAACGAATATTATTTTTAAAGAAATCACAGTGCGCTAAAACGTGCGCTACGATTAATTTATTTTGAATTAACGAGTTCGTATCTAATAAAAAGGCATAACATGGATCAGAGTTAATAACGAGTTCGTATATTTTACTAAGTCCTAAATCGTATTGTAATTTCATTCTGAAAAATTGTTTTCCAAAACTCCAATGTGAAAACCTTGTCGGCATCCCATATGCACCAAATGTATAAATAATTTCCGCTGGACATATTTCATAACGCATCGGATAAAAATCAAGCCCAAATCCAGTCGCAATTTCCGTAATTTCCGCAATCGCATATTGCAGTGCTTTATCGTCACTTGCTCTCATTATTTTCCCTCCTTACACTTTCCCTTAAGAAAGTGTATGATGAAAAACAAGCTTTCATGAGGATTGATTGCATAATAAAAAGACACCCCCGCAAAAACGAGAATGTCTCATCTATTAACCTTCAATAATCTCCATCTTCTCCGTAATCGGAGTACGAGCTTTTCCTTCTGGCGCTTTATCGAAATAGCCGATATGAAGAATTCCAACGATACGTTGGCCTCTTGTTAAACCGATTCCTTCTATAAATAATGGATTGTAGTTTAATCCGCCTGATTTCCAAACGCAACCTAATCCGCGTTCCCAAGCAAGAAGTTGGAAGTTTTGCATAAATGCACATGTTGCAGCGTAATCTTCATCACGTTGAATTTGACGCGGATCTTCATTTATATATACAACGATTTGTGCAGGCGTGCTTAAGAAACGATCTGATAAAATTTTACCGCGTTTCGCTCTTTCTTCTTCTGTGAAAGAGCTTAATACTGCATCTACTAATTTCTTGCGGCCTTCTCCGATGTATAGTTTACAATTCCATGGTTCACGGTGCTTATGATTTGGTGCCCATGTTGCATCGTTTAATAGTTCAATTAATAAATCTTTTTCTACTGCTTTGTCTGTAAATGTACGAACAGAGCGCCTTTCTTTAATCACATTAGCGATGGAAGTATATGTAGTCATATTTATCTCTCCCTTATTTTTATCTATATGTATAAGTTTATTGTTGGTATTGATATTGATTTTCAATTTCGATTATACCTTAGTTTTTTACTATTAATCAATGTTTTATGTTGGAAAACTTCTAAAAACGTCATTTCATACTGTGAATAAAAAAACTTAACTTGTTCACAAATATTTCACATTTTATGGAAATGATATGTGTACAGTTTTCTACATTATCCATCTAGGAGGAGTTTACATGTACAAAAAAATCGCAGTAAGTATGACTATGGCAGCATTATTATGTGGGATATCCACCTTCCCTACGTCCGCTGCCACACCGAAAGAAGTAACAATGCATCACCATAAACCAATTTCAGAAGAAGAAATGCAGTCGCTAGAAAAGCTCGGCTATAACAAACATGAAATTTGGAAAGCTGCTCATATTGCAAGGATTAGTAATAAAGAAATAAAAGACGTTTTAGCTTACTATAAGCAAAATAAATCTTGGGAGAAAACAGCCGAGCATTTCGGTGTAGATCCAAGTAAGCTGAAAAAGCATCATATGAATAAAGAAACAAAGCAAGCACTGCTACAACAGTTAGCAACTATGCAAAAATCCACACCGGATCAGCTAAAGCAAAAAATGAAAGAATATAACATCAAATTGCGTCACCTTACTGTGTTAACAATCATCTCTCAAAAAAGCAATACCCCTCTTGATGATGTATTAAAAATGAAAAAAGATGGAATGGACATTAAACAAATTGCCGAAAAATTAAATGTAAAAAGAGAAGATATACGAGCGGAAATGATGAAATTAGTGAAGTCTATTAAAGAACGAAAAACAAATTAAAATGCTAAAAAGGAAGAGCCATTCACCACTCTTCCTTTTCTTTATGAACTTTCAATTTTTAAGTATAAATTCCCGTCTTTCCCAAAAACTAACACAAGTAAATGATGTAAGTTAGGGGTGAGAAAATGTTCGGTTTATCATCTAAGAAATCAAAAAAGACTAATACAAAAATACTTTGTTCTATTCCAGAATTTATACAAACCATGAAAGAATCAAGCGATTTTGTCTCTTATAACATACTTAAAGATGAAACGTTGTGCTTGTTTTATTATAAATCTGTCGTGGAAGCACTTATTATTAAACAATTCATTTTAACTCCTATAAAAAAGGAATCGGAACAAATCCAAAACATCTCTGATTTATGTAATATCATCTCTATTGAAGACATTATTACCTCCCCTTCTATTGATGATATTCGTGAAAAATTATTAGGTGGATATATTTTAATACGCTTAAAAAACAATTCGAATCCTGATCAATATGCTTTAATTCGTGCCGAAAGTACTGTTTTAGGAAAACGATTATATAACGATACAGAAAATGAGTATAGCGTAATCGGGCCTAAAATCGGTTTCGTTGAAAACCTTGATACAAATATCCACTTATTACGCCGAAATATCGTAACGGAGCAACTCATTTTTAAAGAAGTTACCGTCGGATCTATATCAAAAACGAAAGTAGCAGTTGCTTATATAGAAGGAATTACAAATGAACAATTTGTCAACACCGCACTTCAACGGCTAGAAGACATTGACTTTGATGTCCCATTTGATTCAACTATGATTGAGCAATTTATTAGTGATAATAGCAATTCACCTTTTCCTGTTCTATTACCTACAGAACGATTAGATCGAGCTGTATTTGCATTAATTAACGGGGAAGTTTTAATTTTAACAGATGGCTCTCCATATGCTTTATCAGGACCAACAACGTTACTGGATTTTTTCATTTCACCAGAAGATTATTATTTACCGTGGATGATTGGATCGTTCTTTCGTATTATTCGTTTTTTCGGAGCTATATTTTCTCTTTTTTCCTCCGCTATTTATACAGCGGCTTTAACATATCATTATCAAATGATTCCTGCCGATTTACTAGGTCCTATTATTTTCTCGAGAGCTAACGTACCTTTCCCTCCTATTCTAGAAGCACTCTTTTTAGAAATTACAATTGAATTGCTTCGTGAAGCTGGAGCGCGTTTACCGACAAAAGTCGGACAAACGATTGGGATTGTTGGGGGGATTGTAATTGGCCAAGCATCCGTGGAGGCAGCTTTGACAAGTACAATTTTATTAATTGCAGTTGCTTTATCCGCTCTTGCATCTTTCACAACACCAACCGTAAAGATGTCTTCTACTATCCGGTTGTTACGCTTTCCGCTTATCCTTTTAGCCGGTGCATTCGGAGGATTAGGCCTTATTGTCGGATTTGTATTTATTTTAGCTCATTTAATTAAATTAAAATCACTTGGATCACCTTATTTATTACCTTTATATCCATTTCGTGGTTTAGGTACAGCAGAAGGTTTTCTTCGATTACCATTTAGTCAAACGGCACAAAGACCTTCTTTTCTTAGACCAAAATCAAAATGGCGCTACAATCCAAACAAATCGAAGCAAAAACGTGATGGTGAGAATGAATGAAAAAAATTTTATTGCACCTTATCATTATCTTCTTCGTTTTACAAACTGGCTGTACACAAACGTATATAGTGGATGCACAGCGTATTATTCATATTGCTGGATTTGACATCACAAAAAACAAAAAATTCCAAGGAACTATTCTATTCCCAGAGTACACACATGGTGTAAAGTCTAAACCAGAGACGCAAACAACATCTGCCCGTTCACTTGAAACAATTGCTTCACGATTAAATGCGAAATCTCCTCACAATGTTGTTGTAGGTCAAATGCGTGTCGTCCTATTTGGAAAGGCTCTAGGGGAACGCGGAATGGGAGAGATTATTACTAACTTACAACGTGACCCAAATATCGGGCGTGATGTACAACTAGCAATTGTAGATGGATCGGCTGAAGAGCTTTTAAATTACGGAAAAAAAAATGGGTCTTTATATATTGCTGATTTACTCGAGCAAAATATAAGAAATGAGAACATTCCACAAACTGAATTAAACATTTTTTTATATAATTATTACTCTTCTGTATGTGATGCCTATGTTCCTTATATTAAAATGGACGATAATCATTCTGTCGCTGTCAAAGGACTTGCCTTTTTAAAAGGCGATAAAGTCGTCATGTATACGGATAAAAGACATTCTGTTTTAGCAAAATTACTTATTAATCCTACGAAAAATGGACGTTACGAAGCAGCAATAAAAAAGGATAAACATAAAGGTATGGTTGTTATACAAAACTTAGCTGGGGAAAATAAGTATGATATAGATCAAACTGGCGACATACCAAAAGTAAAAATCCATTTAAAACTAAATGGATTAATTAAAAACTCTCCTAATTGGATTGATCTAAGAAAAAAAACAAATATCAACTATATAAAAAAACAAATTGAACGAAATGTCGAAAAAGACTGTGAAGATTTAATAAAACAATTTCAAGAAAAAGAAATTGATCCTTTAGGAATACGAGATGAAATTAGAAGCCATACGAGAAAATGGAATATAAAACAACTTCGAAATATGTATAAAAATATAGCGGTAGATATAAATTTAGATCTTAATATTGTACAATCTGGAATCGGAGAATAGTGAGGTGAAATAAGCAATGAATACAATGAATAAAACAAAGACCGTATCTCCATATTTTGCATTTACTTTATTGCATTCTCTCCAGGTTGGTATAGGAATTCTCGGATATCAACGTGTAATTTTGAAAAATGCAGGTTATGATGCTTGGATTTCTCTTATTATTGCAGGTATTGCAACTCATATTGTACTGTTTTGTATGTTAAAAATGCTTGAAAAAGACGGAGATTTAATTAGTATTCATACAACAACCTTTGGAAAATGGGTTGGCTCTATATTTTCTGTAATTTTCACTCTTTATTGCTTATTATTTTGCCTTACTGTTCTTCGTACATATATAGAAGTGATACAAGTTTGGATTTTCCCTACCATTAAGTTATGGAAACTTACGCTTATGTTTTTATTAGTCACTTACTACATTATAAAAGGTGGCTTCCGTTCTGTGACAGGGATATGTTTTTGGGGTATTGTTCTTCCTATGTTCGTTGTATTCTTTTTAGTCTATCCGATGAAGTATGCACATTTTCGTAATATTTTACCTATTTTTACACATTCACCCTTTGACATGCTTATATCTGCAAAACACTCTGCATTGGAATTTCTAGGGTTTGAAACAATTCTTATCTTTTATCCCTTTATTGAAAAAGGAAAATCTTTAAAAAGATGGGCCCATGCTGGAATTGCTTTTAGCACCTTAATTTATGTAGTTTTAGCTATCGTATCTTTTATGTATTACAGCGAGGGACAATTAAACCGTACTATTTGGCCTACTTTAACGATGTTAAAAATAATTAAAGTTCCTTTTATTCAGCGCTTTGAATATATTATTATTTTCGTTTGGTTTTTAATTATTTTACCAAACCTTTGCTTAACCATTTGGTCATCATGTCAAACGATGAAGCGTTCCTTTCATATTTCATTTAAATTTACATTACCGTTTTTTATTTTCATCATATTTTCAGCTTCTCTGTTCTTCACAAACCGTGAAAGTATCAACACATTAAATACCGTACTATCTCAAGCGGGTTTATATATTGTATACACTTATATCCCGATTTTATTTTTGTTTCATTCACTAAGATGGCACTTCAAAAATCGTTCAAAAAAAACTTCTCCCTAGGTGTCCCTTAGTCTGATACAATTTTATTAATACATTTGTAAAGGGGACAAGCGAATGAAAAAGTATGTATTTTCTTTACTTGCAGTACTAAGCTTAATTCTTGCTGGATGCGGAAGTACTGGTACAAATGACCAAAAATCTTCTGAATCAAAACAAGAAGAACATGACCACGCATCGCACACTCAGCAAGCTGACATTCAAGAGAAAACAAAAGGAGTCGACACACTTCCAACCTTCCTAGATAAGCTTGATCCACAAATGAAAGATATCTACATCGTCGCTGGACAAAATGCAGAGCTATTAGATTGGATTCCATGCTATTGTGGTTGCGGTGAAAGTGTAGGACATAAAAATAATAAAAACTGCTTTATTCGTGAAATTAAAAAGAATGGTGAAGTTGTTTGGGACTCCCATGCAACGACTTGCGTCAATTGCCTAGAAATTGCAGTTGAATCTGCTTCCATGAAACAAAAAGGAAAATCAACGCTTGAAATTCGTAACTATATCGATAATAAATACAAAGAAGGCTATGGCAAACCAACACCTACGCCAATGCCAAAAGCTTAAAAAACGAGGGAATTCCTCGTTTTTTCTTTTCATTCTCATTTTTTCTTAACAAATTCTTTCAAGTGTATTTCTCCTTACTTATCACACACTATATATAACTCTCGGTAAGGAGGGTACACAGTGCAAACATATAACGACTATGATAAAGCTCTCTATTACACGTATTGCTGTAATTGGGATAAATTACTCGTTCTCATGGTTCAAACGAACGATCAATTATTTTCTAAGCGTATTGAGCATTTTTTACACGCTTATCAATACAGCAAGGAACTGCCAGAAGTTGATAAACAATTGCAGCTCCTATTTCAATATATTGACCACGCATCCCAAAAGTCGCATGTAGAAGAAGTAGAACAAATTCAAATGTAAACTATAGCGCTATTCTCTTCCGGAGAATGGCGCTTTTTTTAAATTTTTATATCAATAAAAGTTTCTCCTCATAAAACTTTTATTGATAAACATATTTTTTCTTTCTTTTCCATACCACTTCATACTATAATTTAGTATGTAACTATTATAAGAGAGGTATAAAATATGGGACGAGAAAAAAAGCAAGAATATGCTTTACTTACCGCATGGGGAGCTTCTTTTATCGCTACACTGGGAAGTCTTTATTTTTCCGAAATCATAAAATTTGAGCCTTGTGTACTTTGTTGGTATCAACGTATTTTTATGTATCCATTCGTTTTATGGCTCGGTATCGCTGTAGCAAAAAAAGATTATCGCATCGCAAGTTATTCTTTACCAATTGCAAGTATTGGTGCTTGTATTTCTTTATATCACTATGCAATTCAAAAAGTCCCAGCGTTTTCAGCTGCTGGAGCAGCTTGCGGTCGTGTACCCTGCACCGGAGAATTTATAAACTGGTTTGGTTTTATTACAATCCCGTTTTTAGCACTTATCGGCTTTATTACAATCGCTGTTTGTAGCTTTATTGTCATCAAAAACAAATAAGGAGATGAAAGAATGAAAAAAATGCTTATATTTGGTGGTATTATTATCGCCTTGTTCGTAGCAATTTTCGCTGTCACACAAATGGAAGAAAAAAATGCTACTAGCCAAAAGATTGATAATCCTACTGAAAGTAAGACAAACGGTCCTGACTACTACACAAATAAAATCTCTCTTTCAGATCTTCAAAAGAACTTAAAAGAGAAAAAAGAAGAAACAGTATACTTTTATCAAACATCTTGCGTTCATTGCCAAAAATTATCTCCTGTCCTAGTGCCAATGGCTAAAGACTTAAACGTTGATATGAAAGTTATGGATATTGAAAAATTAGATGCTCCTTGGGATGAATATAAAATTCAAGGAACACCAACAATCATTCATTTTAAAGATGGCAAAGAAGTGAGCCGTATTAGCGGTGAACAGCCGAAAGATAAATTAAAAGAATGGCTTGAGCAAACGAAAAAGTAACTAGAAAAGGAAACTCCTTCTACACATGAAATGGGTGTAAAATCCCACACTAATGTATAAGGAGGGGGTTTTATGCCAGAAGTAAGATGTTCTGTTTCCAACTGTTCTTTTTGGGGACAAGGTAACTTTTGTCAAGCAAGTGCGATCATCGTTCAGCCTGATGCAGATGAAACTGGTCAAACTGAAAATGATTCATATACAGCTGCTGTTTTAACAAACGAGACGCTAGAAAGTCCTGTAGCAACGAGTGTAGAAACTTGTTGTCATACATTTAAGCCTAAATATTAAACAAAAAAAGCATGCGATTAATCGTATGCTTTTTACATTCCCCTCCAAAAATCATGCATAATAAAAAAGTACAAAATAACGAGAACGGCCGTCCCGCATAAGGTAATGCGCCGATATATACTCTTCTCTCCTTCCCTCGCTTTCACAAACGCCCAAATAAATCCGAAGAACAATATTAAATCAACATATGGAACATAAAAAGAAAAGACGAGAAACGCATATAAATACACGATAAATAAACAGGTCGTTACTAAAAAAACTTTAAACGCAAATTCACTTTTCATAATATAACCGCCCCCTATCTGTACTGTATTATATTCAGCAAAATATAATAGTTGCAGTTAAACTCCAAGTATAAATAAGCTACCGTCTATAAAACGGTAGCCATTACGGAACATTGTATTTCCGTTTATATATATTACTTAAAATTGAAGAAGGAATTTGCTCGTAACGAATTTTCTCTCCTGTTTCATCTATAATATACAAATTGTTTCCTATATAATATATTCCATCTTTTCGTTTTGAGTACACTGGATATCTTTCATTTGGCAATACCGTTTTCACTTTTGTTAACTGTCCATTTGGTTCTTGCCAATATATATCCGCGCGGTCTACTAGCGTAAGTACTCCAATTTGTTCTTCTTCTATTTTCCGACTATTCCAGCTCACAACGCGATAACCAAGCTTATTCGCTTCATATTCGGGGCTCGTATGAAAACGAGAAATGATTACTTTTGTTTGTAATTGTACTCTGTCATATAACCATTGTATATCCCTGTCATGCATGCGAATACAACCATTTGATTCCCTACTTCCAATCGTCCATTCCCGATTTGTCCCGTGAATCGCATATTCATTCTTATCTAGTCCAAGCCACCTCGTACCGAGAGGATTATTCGGTGCACCCCCAGGTATTTTTTTTCGATGGTATTCTTTATTTTTAAATTTAGTTATAATACAAAAGTTACCTTCAGGCGTAGGTGTACGATCTCTTCCAGTCGTTACTGGAAATGTTTTTGTATAATTTCCATTCTCAAAAAAAGACAACTGATTTGTCGTAAGATTCACTAATATTAAATGATCTGTATTAGCAAAAGCACTAACCGGTAGGATGAAAAATAATAGTATGACGAAACATAACTTTTTCAGCTATATCCCCCCTAGCGCTCACTATAATAAGTGGAATTAACATTACTTTGCTCTTATAAATGAAAACTATCCATTTACAATAACGCCCCCATTTACATGTATCATTTGTCCAGTAACATAAGAAGAATCACCAGACGCTAAATATACGTATGCCGGCGCTAACTCATATGGTTGACCAGGCCTTTGCATTGGGACATTGCTCCCAAACTGAGAGACTTTCTTCTCATCAAAGCTCGATGGAATAAGCGGTGTCCAAATCGGTCCTGGTGCAACACCATTTACCCGAATCCCTTTTTGCACTAACGATTGAGAAAGTGATCTTGTAAAAGCTACGATTGCTCCTTTCGTCGCGGAATAATCAATTAACGTTTCATTTCCTTCATATGCAACGATAGATGCCGTATTTATAATGACATCCCCTTTCTTCAAATGAGAAAGGGCTGCTTTCGCAACGTGAAAATAAGAAAAAATATTAATACGAAAAGTCTTTTCTAGCTGTTCTGCTGTAATATACTCTAGTCCTTGCTGCGGATATTGCTGCGCGACATTATTTACTAAAACCTGTAAACTACCTAGCTGCTGGACGGTCTCTTGAACAACATCTTTACAATGCTGTTCATCACTTAAATCACCCGGCAACAATACACACTTTACACCTTCTTTCTCAACATATTGCTTCGTCTCATTAGCATCTTCTTCCTCATCTAAATAAGCAATCGCAACATTTGCTCCTTCTTTTGCAAAAGCGATGGAAACTGCTCGTCCAATTCCGCTATCTCCCCCTGTAATTAATACATTCTTTCCTTTTAACTTTTCGCTACCTTTATAATTGGGATCTTCAAACTGTGGTAGAGGATTCATTAATGATTCAATACCAGGCTGCTTATTTTGATGTTGCGCAGGCATTGTTATAAAGTTTTTTTGCTGTGGCATAGCTGCTTTCAACTCCTTTTCCTTAGCATGTGCACAATAAAAAGCTGAAATTCACACATCGGTTTACGATTAATATTCGAATTTAAGACACAAAATATGAATTGTTATAAACTTTTTATGCAAAACTATTGCAAAATAGATAAAAAACGAATATTATATATAACTGTTGTGAAAATTATTCGTAAACAGAAAGGATGTTTATATGTTTAACCTTTCAAAACATAAAACTTCTATTAAAACTGAAATTATGGCAGGTATTATTACCTTCTTAACAATGGCATATATCATTGTCGTAAACCCTGTTATCCTTGGAGATGCAGGTGTTCCATTTGAACAAGCATTTACAGCAACAATTATTGCTGCTGTTGTCGGAACATTATTTATGGCAATCTTTACAAACTTACCAATCGCAATCGCGCCAGGTATGGGATTAAATGCTTACTTCTCTTACTCTGTTGTAAAAGCGCATGAAGGCATGACTTTCGCAATTGCATTCTCTGCTGTATTCGTAGCAGGTATGATTTTAATTTTGCTATCATTTACATCTTTCCGTACAAAATTAATGGAAGCAATTCCTGAAAACTTAAAACATGCAATTACTGCTGGTATCGGGTTATTTATCGCCTTTATCGGTTTACGATTAACTGGTATCGTTACAAAAAATGATGCAAACTTAGTTGGACTTGGTGATCTTCACTCTGCTCCAGTTCTACTAGCATTAGCTGGACTTGGAATTACTATTATCCTTATGTCTTTAAATGTAAATGGCGCACTATTTATCGGTATGCTATTAACTGGTATTATCGCTTTCTTCACAGGACAATTAACATTCTCAAACGGTGTTACATCAATGCCTGGATTACCAGAAGGAATTATCGTTTCAAATCCAATTACTGCTGTATCTGACGTAATTAACTACGGATTATACGGCGTTGTATTTTCATTCTTCCTTGTTACATTATTTGATACAACAGGTACATTACTTGGGGTAGCTCAACAAGGTGGATTTATGAAAGACGGAAAACTCCCAAAAGCTGGACGAGCTCTTCTATCTGACTCATTCTCAGCAACTATTGGTTCTATGTTCGGAACGACACCATCAACAGCTTACATTGAATCATCTGCTGGTGTTGCAGCTGGTGGTCGTACTGGTTTAACAACTGTTACAGTAGCTGTTCTATTCGCACTAGCAGCATTCTTCGGACCATTAGTAAGTGCTGTCTCTGGTGTATCAGCTATTACTGCTCCATCATTAATTATCGTTGGTAGTCTTATGATGGGTTCAGTTCGCCACATCGATTGGGACGCATTTGATGAAGCATTCCCAGCATTTTTAGTAATCTTAAGCATGCCTCTTACATCAAGTATCGCAACAGGTATCGCACTTGGATTTATTTCATATCCACTTATGAAAGTGGCAAAAGGTAAATTCCGTGCTGTTCACCCACTTGTATATGTATTTGGAATTTTGTTTGCTTATCAATTGATATTCTTACCACATTAAAAAAGTAGAGCATCGAAATCCGATGCTCTACTTTTCTTTTACAACAATCATTCAAACTATAAAGGCACCTCCAAAATATGAAGAAGGTTATAACCTTTTAATACTTCTCTTCTACCTTTAATTCTTTACTATACTTTTGAATGAAAACTGATGAAATAACCATTACTATGCCCACACTAAAACCAATAAGTTGATCTATTAACATTTCATCATGAATAAACCAGCGAAGTAAAAATACGCTACCAAAAATAAACATCATAATAAACCCAGTATGCCTAAGTCCTTTATAGACATTTTCCATATGTATCACCTCTTCACATAATATTATCCATATTACACCATACAACCATCGAGTAACCGTATCGTCCTCTGACAATATGCAGCTACCTTTTGATCATGTGTAACAACTAGCACTGTTTTTCCTTCTTTATTAATCTCTTGTAAAATACTCATAATTTTCTCCCCATTTTCTTGATCAAGAGCACCAGTCGGTTCATCAGCAAGTATAATTTTTGTATCTTGTGCTAAAGCCCTTGCTATTGCTGTTCTTTGCTGTTCTCCTCCTGATAACTCGTAAGGATATTTGTTAATATGCCTCTCAAGCCCTACCATTTTCAGCATTTCTTTTGATATTTGCATACGTTTCTTATGAGAAATTCTTCTATATATAAGCGGAAGCATTACATTTTCAACAACTGTATAATCATCTAATAGCGAAAAGTTCTGAAACACAAATCCAACTTCCGTGTTTCTATACTTATGATAATTTGACTTGAATGTACTCGTATCCATTCCATCTAAAAAATACTTTCCAGTAGAGGGGCTATCAATTAAGCCAATAATGTTAAGCAAGGTTGATTTCCCAGAACCAGATGGTCCCATAATGGCTATCATTTCGCCTTTTTCTATTGTAAGATTAATATCTTGTAAAGCACTAAAATTACTCTTTCCGTATCCCTTAGCCACATTTGCGAGCTGAATCATCTATAACACCTCTTTCATATATGTATTTTTTATTTTTAGTACATTGAAATAAATGATTGCATATATAACGAGGATCATTACAATTGATAAAGCACCTATAACAACCAATGATTCTATAGAGACTTTTAACGTTCCAAAGAAAGATACTATACTATTTTCTAGCCCTTTCTGAATTTCAATTACTCCGCTATTCTCCCATTGAAAATACATTATGCCTATACATATCGCTAAAACGAATAGCAACATATACTCAATAATAAATGGAAGACATATTTGAAAAGTGCTTGCACCTAACGCTGACCTAATAGAAATATTTTTACGCTCCATATAAAGTGCTGCCATTGATGTTAATACAATAGATAGAAATGAAAAAAAAAAGACTGTACCGCTTAATAATAAGGGGGATGACATATTATCAATACCTTGTTTTTCGTTTTCTAACAATTTATTCGGATTTGTAACATAATACGAATAACCCTTACCTTCTGTTACCTTTAATACTTTCTTTTGAAGTTCATTTATATTTATCTTCTCATTTGTTTCTATAATTAACCCATTGTATAAAAGTTCTACACTATAGAACTCTATTTCTTCTGTTCCAATTGGTAAAATCGCCATGTCATCTAATAATGTAATACGATTATCCGATATTTCACCACTTCGAGGATATGTAAATGGTGAATTTTTTTCTAAAAAACCAATTACTTTTAGCTTCATTTTTCCAGATGGTATAACATCACCAATAGATACCTTTTCTATATAATTAGCCCCTAATATAACAGGTCTAATATCAAATACTGATTTATGAAATTCCGATTCCTCAAAATATCTTCCTTGTGAAATTCGTATACGAAAGTACTTATTAATATCTTTATCAACAATAAGAGTCTTTATCGTTCCATTTTCTTTTTTTAAACTAAGTGAATAGTTACGGAACAGATAATTAGTTTTATTTGTTATTGGTATCATATTAGATAACCCTTGCATGAAATGTTGATAATCATTTTTCGCTTTTTCTTCGCTAAACAAGGTTATATCTTGCGTCGCATAAAGTTCATAGAAATTTTTATGAGTCGATAAATTATTTGCTACCGTCATCATTTTTCGATATCCCGAAAGATTACTAACAAATTCTATTGCTGAAGAAAATGCAATAATTAAAGAAATTACTATAATCAAACTTGGTAACAACCGTTTTTTCACAGACCGTATAGAATCAAATATAAAAAACATGACGACCTCCTACGTTCTTAAATGTTTTCCGGGATATATATTTATAATGTGCTTGATTGGAATTACAGTAACAAAAATTGTAAGAAAAATTATAAAAATAACATTGCATATCAATACATATAGTGTTAACGGTTTTACTAAGTATGTCTGAAAATAAGTATGAATTGTTCCCGAAAATATTTCTAACGTAATAAAAACTAAGAACATCGCTGCTAGAGAAATAAACAAAATTTGAATATATAGTTCGCAGTAGATAGATATATTAGAAGCACCTACTGCTTTTTTTAATGAAATCTCTCTTTCTTTTTTATAAATCCAAAATAAAACCGCAGAAATGCCAGAAACAATTGCAACAAGAATAAATTTATAATAATACTTATTTGCTGGATCTATATGTGTCACATGTAGTTCCTGAAGATCTCGTTCATTCAGTATTTGAACATCTCCCGAAAGCACTTCTTTACTCCTACCCATAAACTTTTTTATTTCGTTATGAATAGATGATGTAGGATTAACAACTGTTAATTGTAATTGTTTACTCGCGATAATACCTTTTTTAGATATAGTAGGTAAGTTTTGAAGTGGAACGTATATGCCTGCTACACCGACGTCACTGTCTTTTCTTGATATAGTTCCTATTTTTTTATATGTATCATCAAATTCATATAACTCCTCTACATTCGTTTGATCGCCAACAACCATATCGTTTACATTTTCACGATGAAAATATTGTCCTTCAGAAATATATGGCTTCCAATAATAATCATCTTTTAAATTCACAGCTATGATCTTTGTTGCCCCTGAACTATTTAATGCTTTTAAATGCTCTACATAAATATCACTTTTAACAAAAGTATCTTGTATGAAAGGAATTATCTCTTCCAATTCAGTTGCATTCGCTATCGGAACAGTTAAAACTTGGTTCTTCTCTGGAAAACCGATTTGAAAAGCAGATATAAAGTTTCGTTTAGACTCTGTTAAAAGTGCGGCTATTGATATAGAAAGAAAAGAAATAAAAAATGACATAAGGAGAATTAAGAAAAACAGTTTATTGCTTTTTATATTTTTAAAAGCTAGGTACATGTCTGTGCTCCTTTTAAATAAGAAGGAGATGATGAACATCCCCTTCTCCTTATCTAAATATTTATAAAGACAACTGTTTAATGCTTTTTACCACTGCAATCGTAAGTTACCATTACTATCAAAAGTACCTTTGTGTGTATCTTCTTGATAGTCATTATTCTCATTTGCATAATGCTCCGAGTATAGTCCTTTTGCACCAAAGGCGTTATATGCACCATTACTCACAGTTGCGTTTAATGCTCTTCCAGATTCATGGGATCCTAATTTGTCTGAAGCGCTTTCAATATATGAATTATTTCCATTTGATTTAATAAAAGAAATTGCTACTGAACAACGAGATGCATTTTGATTCGTAGTAGTTTGAGCTCTGTAAGATAGTAGGTTACCGCTTTTGTGACCGCTTAGAGTTGGATAGAATGCACTTGTTGGATGTTGCTAATAATACTAAAGTCGTAATTGAAAAAACTTTTCCTTTCATTAACAATCACCTCATAAATTTAATAGTTTAGTAGCGCTACATCATCATAATATCCTTCAAATAAATTCTCCTCAACAAGAAACCCCGGTGTTTTACAAACTCTTTAAACACTTAAACATTCATACATTTTTAAAAAGTAACGGATAAGCAAGCAATACAAAAAAGGCTGCAGAGAATTTCTTCTCCGCAGCCTAATACTTATTTTTGCAAGAACGCCTTTAAATCTGCAAACTGTCTCTTTGCATCTTCATAGCCTTGCTCGTATAAATTTTGTAGTTTTGCTGTATCTTTTTCCATACGATCTACTTGAAGCGGCACTTCTGGGCGAATAACAAATAAATTACCAGCTTGCTCTTCTTTTTCAATATAGTGAAGTGTTTCATTATACACTTCATAACGATTGAGCATCGTGTTAACAAGATTCGGATATTTTTTATAAGCTTTCGCAGCAACCCACCCAAATCTTGATTTTTTCTTTGCGTAACCGTGATTTCTTGTTAAAATTACGACTGATTTTTTAAATCCATCTTCCTGTGCTTTACGAACTGGAATCGGATCTGAAATCCCACCATCTAATAATTGCTTACCACGGTAATTTACTACCGGTGCAATGAAAGGCAATGAACTAGACGCTTGTAATAAATTTAGCGCATCATCATTCGTTCCTTCTTTTTCAAAATAAACAGATTGCCCAGTTTCACAATCCGTCGTTCCTACAAGGAAACGTTCTGGGCTATTAAAGTATGTTTCAAAATCAAACGGAACATGCTTTTCTGGGATTTCATGAAAAATGAAATCCATATCAAATAGTTGACGTTTTCTCCATAAGTTTTTATACGATAAATATTTCGGATGTGATGCATAATCAATATTGACCGTTTTATTTCTATTTCTTTGTCTGGAAAGATACGACGCTGCATGACAAGCACCAGCTGATACACCGATTACATATGGAAAATATAAATCTTGTTCCATAAAGTATTCTAATATCCCGCCCGTGTACACACCACGCATACCGCCGCCTTCTAATACTAACCCCGTATTTTCAAGCATGTTACTCTCTCCTCTATATATATTGACTCTTTAATTATTCACCATGTTAAGTATCTTTTTCTATTATATATGAGTTCTTTCAGAAATTATATTTAAAAGACTTGAGAAAAAGGAGTTTTTTCTTCCAATTATATTTCCAAATGATCGGAGACATCCTTTATAAACCTTTGGATAAAGTCTTGCTCTTCTTTCCTATATCCATCTAAAAGTAACAACCACTTTTCTTCAGCTTGCTTATGCAATTTTTCATGAGCTTTATATATTTCATTCCCACTTTCCGTTAAGCGGAAGAAGATTTCTTTTTGATTATCTAACATTTGCATCTTCTCAACGAATTGCTTTTGAAACAACTTTGTACAAATTTTAGAGATTGCTCCCTTCGTCATGCCCATTTCTGTCGTAATTGCCGTTACATTCATCAAACCATTTTTTCCGATACATTCGATTACATGTAACTCAGATAAAGACATACTACTTACGCCTGTCTCACGAAGAAACTTCTCATTTTGTCGTTTTAAATATTCTTCTTTTTTATGCAAAAGTGTACGAATGTCCGAAAGTATTTCCATTTGCTTCGTTGCATGCTTCAATCCGTTCCCCTCCTAAGTTTCCAAAGAAACAATTTAACTATATACCATTTTAAAACCATTTTTTCATCTTTACAAGTAAGAAAATCATGTTAAAATAAATTTAGTTTCCAAGGAAACTAAATCACAAGGAGGTTAACATGATGAAAAAATCTAAACTAACTCTTATTTTATATGTTGTCTGTATTAGTGCCTTATTCGGTTCCTTCGCGCAAAATATTTACACACCTATCTTACCGATGATTCAAAATTCTTTTCACACTTCTCTTTATCTTGTAAATGTAACAGTTTCACTTTTCACATTCGTTCTTGCAATTATGCAGCTCGTATATGGACCTTTAATTGATACAAAAGGAAGAAAATCTGTCCTTATTCCTAGTTTAGTCATTAGTACAATTGGTTCAATCGGATGTGCTTTTTCGGCAAACATTTATTTATTTCTCTTTTTTAGAGCTGTTCAAGCTATAGGAATAGCGGCTATACCTGTAGTTTCAGCAACGATTATCGGCGATTTATTTGAAGGAAAAGAACGCGGAGAAGCGATGAGCCTATACCAAATGTTACTTGCCCTCGCACCTGCAATGGCTCCACTCATAGGTGGTTATCTTGGCAGTATACATGGTCACTTATCTGTATTTCTCTTTTTATCTACACTTGGCATTATCTTATTAATTATAAACATTTCACTACTTCCAGAAACAAAGCCAAATGTAATTAAGCGGTCTAAAGCACAAAAGAATTACTCTCTTATCTTAAAAAATAAAACTGGATTTTCTATTACTCTTATTGGCTTCATTCAATTTTGTATTTACTTTTGCTTTCTCGTTTTTTTACCGAGCATTTTAGCAAATTCATTTCATTTAGCTGCAAATGAAATTGGTCTTATGTTTGTGCCAATGTCTCTTTCTATCATGCTAGGAAGTTTTTGCTACAAGTTTTTGCAAAAACGCCTCACAACAAAGCCAACTTTATTTATTACGAGTTTCTTCAATATTATATGTGTCTTTTTATTCTCTTTCACATATAACATCAATATCCCATTCATCATTATCGTTACATCTTTGTACGGTTGTAGTATGGGACTTTCTATGCCAACTCACACTACTTTATTAACAGAAGAATTCGTACAAGAACGTGCAACAGCTATCGGTATATACAACTTCATCCGCTATCTTGGTATGGGTACAGGGCCACTTATAGGTGGATTTCTTTTATTTAACCAAAATTACTTTTGGATTTTCTTCCTAGGCGCAATTATGTTTTTACTTGTAATCTTATATGCAATGAAAATGCTAAGTTTTCATGCTGTACAAAAATTAAAATAGAGCCCCCAAAATGTCGGCTCTATTTTACCCTCTTTGATCCGCAACAATATGAATATCCATATACTTTGTTTGTCTCATAATTTCATTTACAATAGAGCCTTTTCGTATTTCTTCCCACCTTGTTCTTGCAGATTGTCCAAGTAAAATTTGCGTCACTTGTAATCTTCTTGCGACTTCAATAATAACATCCGCTGGTTTTCTCCCTTTCGCCTCTTCTAATACAAAACTCGCATCAAATTGATTGGTTAACGATTTCCACTCTTCAATCGTCTGCTTTTTTCCAGCTGAAATAGAATTTATATTTTCCCTCTCAACGTTTAATACGTACAATTCAGCATTTAACCGATCAGCCATGCGCCATCCCCGTCTTATTAATTTCTCCGCTGTTGAACTGTATTGTACACAAACAAGAATTTTTTCTTTTACGCCAATTGGTTCTATTACTGTTTGGCTAATTTTCTCGTCCATATCATCGGCAACCTCGCGAAGTGATAATTCCCTAAGTGCTCCTAAATTATTAAGTGTAAAGAAATTTTGTAAACTTTGCTGAATTTTTTCTTCTTTATATATCTTTCCGTCTATTAGTCTCTTCCTTAATACCTCGGGCGTTGCATCAACGAGCTGAATTTCATTTGCTTTTTGCAAAATAAAATCTGGAATACGTTCTCGTACTTTTACATTCGTAATTTGAGCTACGATATCATGAACGCTTTCTAAATGTTGAATGTTAAACGCTGATAATACCGATATACCAGCCTCTAACAATTCCTGCACATCTATATAACGTTTCTTATGTTTAGAACCAGGAACATTACTATGCGCAAGTTCATCCACTACGACTACTTGCGGCGCGCGTTTTTTTATTCCTTCCACATCAAGCTCATAAAATACCTTTCCTTTATACTGTATTTCTTTCAAAGGAACTTTTTCTAAATCAGCAATTGCTTCTTCCGTCTCTTTTCTTCCATGCGTTTCAATTAAACCAATTACAATATCAATTCCATCTTTTTTCATTTCCCTTGCATCAAAGAGCATTTTATAACTTTTTCCTACGCCTGGAGCTGCTCCGACATATAACTTTAACTTTCCCCGATTTTGCTGACGAATATATTCTAAATATTCCTCTGGTGTTCGCCTTTGAAAAGTCGGTTTATAGTCATCTGCATACAAAACATTCACAACCTTTCTTTCGAAACAACGCTACCTCAATCCATTAGATTGAGGTAGCACTGTTACTATTTCAGTAGTTTCTGTAATTCTAAATTTAACTTTAAAACGTTCACGCGATCTTCTCCAAATAAACCAAGTGCTGCACCTTCTGTTTGATCTTTAATCAACTGATCCAGCGATTCTTTCGGGATTCTCGTTAATTTCGAGATGCGCTCTACCTGTACGGAAGCCGCCTTTGGACTAATATCCGGATCTAGCCCTGAACCTGAATTTGTCACTAAATCTATCGGTACTTCTGTGACTGGAACAGTGGGATTTTGTTTCTTCCACTCTTCAATACTTTTCTCTACTCGCTTTACTAAATCTGGATTAGATGGTGCATAGTTATTTGAACCAGATGCTTCTGCCTTATATTCAATACTAGAAACACGCCCTTGAAAATAACGTGGATCCGTGAAGTTTTGCCCGATTAATTTAGAACCAATCACTTCATTTTTATCATTATATATTAGACTTCCATCCGCATTATCCTTCATCACTGCTTGTGCAATACCAGTAACAATAAGTGGGTATACAAGTCCACACAACACTAGAAATGTAAAAGTAATACGGATAATTGGTGATAGTATACTTTGTTTCTTTTCCATCTTTTTCCCCTCTTCCTTATATGAACAAGCCGACAATCATATCAATTACTTTAATTCCAATGAACGGAACGATAACTCCGCCAAGCCCATAAATAAGTAAGTTTCGGCTAAGCAATGCATTAGAACTCATCGGTTTATATGCAATACCTTTCATCGCTAACGGAATGAGTAATGGAATAATAACAGCGTTAAATATTAATGCTGATAAAATCGCTGACAGTGGTGATGTTAATTTCATAATGTTCAATGCTTCCATTTGCGGAATCGCAAGTGTAAACATTGCTGGAATGATTGCAAAATATTTCGCTATATCATTCGCAATACTAAACGTCGTTAACGCACCTCGTGTCATTAACAATTGCTTACCAATTCCTACAACCTCAATAATTTTCGTCGGATTCGAGTCTAGATCAATCATGTTCGCCGCTTCTTTCGCTGCTGTCGTACCACTATTCATCGCTAATCCAACGTCGGCCTGCGCTAATGCCGGAGCATCATTTGTACCATCACCTGTCATCGCTACAAGTTTCCCTTTATCTTGCTCTGCTTTAATAACAGCAATTTTATCTTCCGGTTTACACTCAGCAACGAATTCATCTACTCCAGCTTCTTTTGCAATCGTTGCTGCCGTTAACGGATTATCACCTGTACACATAACCGTTTTAATCCCCATTTGGCGTAACTGTTCAAAACGCTCACGCATACCCGGTTTTACTGTATCCTTTAAATAAATTAAACCGTAAATACGATTATCTACTGCAACTACAAGTGGTGTTCCGCCCTCTTTTGAAATTAAGTCTGCTTTTTGATTTACATCTTTCGGAATTGTTCCGCCTTGTGACCCAACCCACTCAATAACGGCACCTACAGCACCTTTTCTCACTTTCGTTCCGTCTTGTAAATCAACACCACTCATTCTCGTTTCTGCTTTAAACGGAACAAAATCACCTTGTTCTGCAAGTTCTCTATTATATGATATAGATTTTCCCTGCACATACTCGATAACAGATCGACCTTCTGGTGTTTCATCTAAAACAGAACTAATAGCGGCCCACTTTCCAACTTGCTCAATCGTTTCATTTCCTACAGGCAATAATGTATGAGCCATCCGGTTCCCAAAAGTAATTGTACCTGTTTTATCTAAAATAATTGTATTAATATCGCCAGCAGCTTCTACTGCTTTCCCCGACATCGCTAACACGTTAAATTTTGTCACACGGTCCATCCCAGCAATACCAATTGCCGATAATAGCCCACCAATTGTCGTTGGAATTAAACAAACTAATAATGCAACTAGCACAGCAGTATCAATTTGAAACCCTAAATAATTTGTAAAAATCGGCAACGTCACAACGACGATCAAGAAAATAAGAGTTAAGCTCGTTAATACTGTATTTAAAGCAATCTCATTCGGCGTTTTTTGACGAGCAGCTCCTTCTACTAAAGAAATCATTTTGTCTATAAATGATTCACCAGGATTACTCGTAATGACAATTGTAATTTCATCACTTACGACCATCGTTCCACCTGTTACGGAACAAAAATCACCGCCTGCTTCTTTTATAACAGGAGCTGATTCCCCTGTAATTGCAGATTCATCTACAGATGCTAATCCTTTGATTACTTCGCCATCATTCGGAATCATTTCTCCTTGTTTTACGATAACAACGTCACCTTTTGTAAGATCAGTTGCTGAAACTTGGACAATGTCTCCATTTTCTTTTACAACATTTGCAAACACATCTTTCTTTGACTGCTTTAAAGAATCGGCTTGCGCTTTACCACGACCTTCTGCTAATGCTTCTGCAAAATTCGCAAATAAAACTGTAAATAATAGAATGAGAGAAACTGTTATATTAAACCAACCTGGTATACTACTAGAACTACTTGGAAGAAAAGATAAAATGAACGTAATGATAAATCCAATTTCCACAACGAACATAATCGGATTCTTTATCATGACTTTCGGATTCAATTTCGCAATGGATTGCTTCATCGCATGTGTTACGATATCACGATCCATCGTTTTCGCTTGTCTAACTTCATCTTCTACAGCATGTATTTGTGACTCATTTAATTGTTTTTCTTTTACTACTACCGGTCTCATCATTTACCCTCCATTACTTCAATGTAAGAAATTCTGCAATTGGTCCGAGTACTAACATCGGGAAGAATGTTAATGCACCAACAATTACAATTGTTCCGATGAAGATGCCACCAAATAAACTATTATCTGTACGGAACGTTCCGACTGTTTCTGGCACTACCGTTTTTTCTTTCAACGAAGCTGCCACAGCTAGCATCGTAATTAAACTGAAGTAACGTCCTAAAAACATAACTAAACCAGTCGTAATATTCCAAAACGGTGTATTATCTCCTAATCCTTCAAATCCAGATCCGTTATTCGCAGCTGACGATGTATACTCATATACAACTTGCGTTAAACCGTGGAAACCGGAATGAGAAATAGCATCCGTCCCTAAATTTGTTGAAAGAGCTAATGCCGAAAAGCCTAAAATGAGCAATGGATGAAATAAAATCGTGACCGCAATTAATTTCATTTCCTTACCTTCAATCTTTTTACCTA
The DNA here is from genome assembly GCF_008274905.1 of Bacillus sp. JAS24-2. Taxonomy (NCBI): domain Bacteria; kingdom Bacillati; phylum Bacillota; class Bacilli; order Caryophanales; family Bacillaceae; genus Bacillus; species Bacillus sp. JAS24-2. The sequence goes on along the minus strand of NZ_CP031068.1, from coordinate 740,504 downwards.
AAAATTCTGGTGTCCGTCCAACCATCAATCCAGATATAAAGACTGCGATAATTGCATACATAATAATGTTCACAAAGCCTGCTCCAACGCCGCCATATACTGTATTTAACATCATATTTACGAGTGGTACTAAACCACCAATTGGTGTTAACGTATCATGCATCGTATTAACAGCACCTGTTTCCGCAGCAGTCGTTACTGTCGCATAAAGGGAAGAAAATACTGTTCCGAATCTCACTTCTTTTCCTTCTGCACTTCCTTGTACATGCTGGATACCCATTTCGTTTAATACTGGATTTCCATGTAATTCAGATGTCGTAATTGTGATAAATCCTAGTAAAAACATCATGAATAGTGATACGAAAAGGATACGACCTTGCTTTTTATTTCCTACCATTCGTCCGTACGTAAATGGAAGTGCTGTTGGTAATAACATCATAAGCATCATTTGCAAAATATTACTCATTTGTCCTGGATTTTCAAAAGGATGCGTAGAGTTTGCTCCGAAAAATCCACCGCCGTTATTTCCAAGTTCCTTAATGGAAACGAATGATGCAACTGGTCCGCGTAATATACTTTGCTTTGCACCTTCAATCGTATGTGCTGTAACCGCTCCATCTAACGTTTGCGGTACGCCAAGTGCGACAAAAACTAGTGCCGCAATAAATGCGATAGGAAGAAACACTCTCGTTAACGCTCTCGTAAAATCAACGAAAAAGTTACCAAGTTCTTTTCCAGCAAGTCCTCTTATAAAAGCCATAACGAGCGCCAATGTCGTTGCTGGTGCCGCAAACATTAAAAATGTAATCCCGATTAATTGTGATAAATAGGATAAACCATTTTCACCGCTATAATGCTGTAAGTTTGTATCAGCCATAAAACTAATCGCTGTATTAAAAGCGAGCGTAGGCTCCATCCCTTCAATATGCGCTGGATTTAGCGGCAACACACCTTGTAATCTGAAAATGAAATATACAATAACAATCATAAATCCGTTGAGTAAAACTAATGATAATGCGTACTGTTTCCACGTTTGATTGTATTCTTTTACACCCGTAATTTTAAAAATAAGTTTTTCAAAAGGCCCGAATACTTTATCTAGCATTTTGCTACCTTGAAAAGCTTTTTCTAAATAAATCCCCATTGGCTTTGCTACTAAAATAAACAAGAGCATTGTAATAATGACTGCAACCCAAATCATAATGAATGATTCCCCCTAATTAAAACTTCTCTGGATTTAATAATGCATACACTAAATACACTGTAATTGCTGCGACAATAACCGATAAGACAATCATCATGATTGCTTTCCTTCTTTCACAACTTTATCTGACCAACTTGCAAGACTTGCCATTGATGCAACTAATAAAATAAAAATCCCGACCATTACAACATCTAACATAGCTATCCCTCGCTTTGCTTTTGTTAAAATTTACCATTTAAATGTTAAAAAAGAACACTGAGCTCTACTCAGTGTTCAAAAAATGAACAACAAAAAGTAAACCTCCTCTCTAAACGCTTACGAGGTTAGCTGTCGGATTCGGGCCTAAAGAGTAGCCCTACTTTCAAAACTGAAAGATTCACCCCAAGTGACGATGCACAAAATTGGTTCCCCCGCTCCATTTCTGGAACTCAGCGATTTTAGGTTTTTTTGGAAATTTTATGAATGATTTATGAGAGTAAATATACTCCTCTATATTTCACTTGTAAAGGGGTAAATTACTGAAAATAATAATATTTACATTCATTTAAACGCTTACATTGAAGATTATTACTATTATTTCATCTATTTTCTTTATTTCTCTTCTCTTTTCTTAAAAATGACCTTTTAAATATGAAATAAAAAGAGCGAATGAGATGAAGTGCATAGCTTGTTGCACTCAGCATTCGCTCTTTTTATTCAACCTTTATTCTCCTCGTAAAAATGCACGTAAATTTCTCCCGCGAATATAAACTTGTGTCAATTCTGCATGTAGCTGCTCATACTCGGTAATATCCACCTCTAAATACAAAGCATCTTTTGATGGTAATATAATATACGGCCCTGGAAAAAGGGGATCGATCTGAACCAATTCTTGAACTCGCTCTACCGATACTGCCCAACGATTTGCTATATCTCCAAGTAATAGTACCTTCATCATTTCTTCCCCCGCCCTATTCAAAAAATAAAAAAGAAATATTATCACAATTTGTAAACACGACAAACTTAGCTCCAATTGTTTCATAGAGCCTCGCTGGATATCGTTTATTCCTTGTAACAACAGTAATAGGTGCTTGAAAAGAAAAGCGAATGTGTTCTGTGAAAAAACTAACGATTGGAAGCTCATCCCCTAGTAAAATCACCTTCTTAATACACTCACAAATACTAGTAAAGTCCTGCTCCTTACTGCAGCTATAAGTCCAATCAAACCCACAATTCCTAACCTCAGCCGCTATCTCTTCATTTGCTGTAAAAATAATTAACTCATGTTGAAATGATACTAGATCTCTTAAACTATCTACCTTACTTTCTTCTCCAACACAAATAAGTGTTAGTTCCATGTACCTCATCCTCCTTAGTATAAAAGAAATCAAACATAGATTGATATTCCCCTATACTAATCAGATCGATGAAGTGATGTATCCATCATGGCACCGTCCTCTCTCAAGACGCTTACGAAGTTAGCTGTCGGATTCGGACTTTGAGAGTAGCCCTACTTTCAAACTTGAAAGATTCACCCCTAGTGCCTACGCACAAATTGGTTCCTCCGCTCCATATAATTGGACTCAGCGTTTACAAAAAAATGTATTCTGGCTGATATATTACTCCTGTATTTTGAAAAAGTAAACAGAAAAAAAGCCAGTTATAAAACTGGCTTTTCACTTACCTATGCACGCATTCTATTCACTTTATATGCAAAATGATTCGTCGGCCCATGGCCACTACCAATATTCAATGGCTCTTCAATTGCTATACTAATAAATCGTTTTGCTTCTTGAACAGCATCTTCAATTGAGTATCCTTTCGCAAGTCCTGCTGTAACCGCTGAAGCAAATGTACACCCACTTCCATGCGTTTGCTTTGAAGGAATTCGCTCGCTTCTAAACTCAATAAATTTTTCTCCATCAAAGAGGAAATCAATTACTTCATTCCCTTGATATTCTGCATGTCCGCCCTTCATAAGCACATATTTAGCACCTAATTCATGCAATACTTTTGCAGCTTCCTTACTATCTTCAACATTATGAATCTCCATCCCAGTTAACACTTCTGCTTCTGGGACATTCGGTGTTATAACAGTTGCTACTGGTAATAAATATTCTTTTAATGCTTGAACTGCTTCTTGCTGTAATAATGATGCACCGCCTTTTGCAATCATAACGGGATCTAGCACAATATTATTCCAGCCAAACTTTTTAATTTGTTCTGCAACAATTTGAATTATTTCACTACTAAATAACATTCCTAGTTTCACTGCATCTGGTGTTAAATCCGTACCAATTGAATTCAACTGTTCTGTAATACCTTCTAACGGAACAGGATATACCCCTTGAACGCCAAGCGTGTTTTGAGCAGTAATCGCCGTAATAGCCGTCATTCCGTATACACCAAGCTCTTGGAATGTTTTTAAATCTGCCTGAATTCCAGCACCGCCGCCGCTATCAGACCCTGCAATTGTTAAAGCTTTATTCACTTTCATCCCACTCATCCTTTTCTATCCAAAATAGCGATGATAAATCGTTTTTGCTTCGCTTATATCTTTCGTTCCATGTACGAGCACACGGCCATCTTTAAAGGCGACTAACCTCTTGTCTTCAATAGAAAATGATAGTAAATATGGATTTATATTTAAATCATTCACACGACCTTCCAACAACTCTTTATATTGTTCAAAATTTATTTCATCTTTATGAGGTGGTCTAATTTGAACTGTATTTCGCCCGCATAAAACTGCTGTTTTTGATGTGTTCTCTTTATTTAAATACGGATATAATGCATTCTCTCCGCATGAAGGACAATTATGCTGGCGAAGTTTTTGCACATTCATACATGAATACTCATTCTTCCACATATCAAACGATACAAGCCCATCTCGAAGTGATTCGTAATCTTCTACTAACAGTTTAAGAGCTTCTGTTACTTGATGAGAAACGACAAGAGATACAGCAGGTGATATAATACCCGCTGTATCACATGTTGCCCCGCCAAGCGGAATCGACTGTAATAAACATGATAAACATGGTGTTTTACTAGGAAGGATTGTGTAAGAAAGACCGTAACTACCTACACATGCACCGTAAATCCATGGAATAGAATATTTTTGTGCTATATCATTTACAATAAAGCGCGTTTCGAAATTATCAGTCGCATCAATAATTACATCAACATTTATAACAAGTTCTTCTAGCTCTTCAGCTGTTACATCTTGAACGAGAGCTTCTATTGTTACATCGCTATTAATCTCATCTAAACGTTTTTTAGCCGCTATAGCTTTTGGAAGATTATTCTTTACGTCGCTCTCTGCATACAATTGTTGTCTTTGTAAATTACTCCAATCTACATAATCACGGTCAACAATTGTTATCTTGCCAACACCTGCTCTTACAAACATCTCTGCATTTGCACTACCTAATGCACCTGCACCGATAATAAGCACATGCTTTTCTCTTATCTTTTGCTGTCCTTCTTCTCCAATTGGAGAAAATAGTTCTTGGCGAGAATATCGATTATTCAACTACGCTCATTCCTTCTAAAGGACTACTTGCAGTTGCACAACGCTTACGTGCAATACGACCTGCTTCAAATCCTAAACGGCCTGCTTCAATACTTAATTTCATTGCTTGTGCCATTTTAATAGGATCTTTTGCACCTGATACAGCTGTATTTAATAACACGCCATCTGCTCCTAATTCCATTGCAAATGCCGCATCAGCTGGGCTACCAATACCGGCATCAACGATAACTGGTACTGTCGCTTGTTCAATAATGAAGCTCAAATTTAATGGATTTACAATACCAAGTCCTGATCCGATTGGAGATGCTCCTGGCATAATCGCATGCACGCCAAGCTCTTGTAATTTACGTGCTAATACAACATCATCAGATGTATACGGAAGTACGATAAATCCTTCTTCCAGTAACATTTCAGATGCCTTTAACGTTTCTACCGGATCAGGTAATAACGTTCTATCATCACCAATAACTTCTACCTTTATCATGTCACAAAGCCCAGAGGCTTTTGCTAATTTTGCAATACGAACAGCCTCTTCAGCGTTTTTTGCCCCTGCTGTATTTGGTAATAACGTATATTTTTTCACATCAAGTTTCTCTAATAAATTAGGTTGCTTTGCATCAAAGATATCCATACGACGTACTGCAAACGTTAAAATTTCAGCTTCAGAAACGTCAATTGCCTTTTGCTGTACGTCAAAATCAGGGAATTTACCTGTTCCTAATAAAAGTCTAGAATGAAATGAAAATGGTCCAATGTTTAACATAATCAACCGCCTCCTACGAAAGTTACAATCTCAATTTGGTCTCCATCAAAAACAGATGTATCTGTATGATCATCTTTTTGTAAAATATCTTTATTACGCTCTACTACAACAATTCTGTTATCTAACTCTAAATGTGTAAGTAGCTCAGCTACTGTTTTTACACTCGCTGGCACTTCAATTTGGTTACCATTAATTTTTAAATTCAAACTTCCATCCCCTTTCTAATCGCTTCTAGAAAGCAATGAATCTAGCAAATGATTTTCTTGCTTTCCTTCTATTAAATCAGCCATATATTGACCAGAAATAGGACTTAATAAAATACCGTTTCGATAATGGCCCGTGCAAGCATATAAACCTTTTATTTCTTCATGCTCTCCCATATAAGGAGCTTCATGATTCGATTGTGGTCGTAATCCTGCCCACGTGCTTTCCCATTCTGCTTCTTTTAAAGCTGGCAATATTGTATAAGCACGCTCTAATATAGAAGTTATACTTTCTGGCTGCACAGTTTTATTGAACGTATGTGGCTTCATTGTTGCCCCAATTACGTAACGTCCACCGCGCTTTGGAGTAATGTAAAATCTTTCTTGAAAAATAGGTGCTTTTAAAAGTTTTTTTCTACTTCTTACCGCAACCACTTCTCCTTTAACTGGATATGTACCCCAATCACGGTGAAAATAACCTAGTAACTTCGTGCTCCATGAACCTCCTGCAATAACGACTTTCTCACATGTGACAATACCTTCACTTGTAATAACTCCAGTCACTTTATTATTTTCAATACGGATATCAAATACTTCTGCCTGTTCATATATATTAGCACCGGAAATTGCCGCAGAATGTGCGAATGCTTTCGTAAGCTCTGGTGCAATAACATGACCGTCTTTCGGATAATATACTGCTCCTATAATAGATTCGGATAGATATGGCTCTTTTTCCCGCACATGGTCTCCCGTTAGAAAATAAGAATCTTCACCTGTTTTCTGCTGCCAATCCATAATGTGAAGAATTCTTTCCTTCTCATCTTCATTTTGAGCAATACGATAAATTCCTTTTTCTTCATATCCAATATCAATACCCGTCTTTTCACGTAAAACTGCTGCAAGTTGTGGAAATATAGCTCGGCTTTCTCTAGCAAGTTCAAATAGCGGATCATACGCATCCCATTCTGCCTGAACACCAAGTAAACCAGCAGCTGCTTTGGAAGCTTCCGATGCAATACTTTGCTTCTCCACAATCGCTACTTTATGTCCTCTTTCTGCTAGAAAATGTGCAACTGAACTGCCAATTACACCACCACCAATAATCGCTACATCATACTTCTCACACATGTTTTTCCGCCCACTTTCTTATTGATTCCTTATAAGATTTCGCTTTGCTATACGGGTTACTACTACTTACAATTCCAGACATAACTGCTATACCACTTACACCGTTAGTAAGAACATCCACTGTGTTTTCTGGGGTAATTCCTCCAATTGCTGTAATCGGTATAGATAAACACCTTGCAATGTCTGAAATTTCTTCAAGCCCTCTCGCTGGCACACCTTTTTTACAATCTGTCGGAAATACATGGCCATAAACGAGTGAATCCGCGCCATTTTTAAAAGCTACTATTGCTTCATCTAGCGAATGCACAGAATAACCGACATGCAAATACGAAAACTTTTCTTTCACTGACTTTACATCTGTACTTCGATATCCTAGTTGAACACGAGGTATATTTAATAAAATTGCAATATCAATTCGATCGTTTATGACAATTTTAGAAGCCGGAAAGCCCTCCATTAATAGACTTTCCACACCTTCATATAATTCCTTCGTACTCTTCTCACGCTCACGAATATGCAAATAATCAATCTCACTCTCAATTTGCATCGCTACATTCACTAACTCTTCGAATGGCATATGGCCATTTGAGATTACGTGGAGCTCATTTTTCATATTCATTCGCCTACTTTAAAATATTTTCGAATAGTTCATCGGCTGGGACGGTTTCTTTCGTCATTCCTTTGTCCTTCAGCCACTTATTTTGTTTCTCCCAAGATTCTTTTGAATCTGATAAGAATGGCTCATCTTTCGTTTCCATCTTCTCTAATAAAATTTTCATACTTTCCTTTTCAACTTCTGGCACAAGTGGGAAGTTTTCTTTTTCTTGATGATTTAATAAAATATTCAATGCTTCATCTGGGTTTTTCTTCATGAAATCATAGCCTTTTTTCGTACCACGTAAGAAAGCTTGCAACGCTTCTTTATCTTTTTTCAACGTTTTATCACCTGTTACAAACACAAGCTCATGGTAGTTTGGTACTCCGTAATCAGCTGGATTAAAGTACGCTGGTTCATGGCCTTCATGACGCATAACAGGTACTTCATGGTTAATGTATGCCCCTGTTACCGCATCTACTTTCTTCGTAATTAATGCTGGTACTAAATCAAATCCAACATCAACTACTTTCACTGTATCAGGATTACCACCAGCTTCTTTTACCATCGTTTTTAAATACATCTCACTTAAAGGTGTTCCAGAGTATCCTACTGTTTTTCCTTCTAAATCTTTCGGTGATTGAATGCCCGCTGATTTCAGTGATACAACATGATTTAATGGTGAACGTACGACAGCTCCAATTGATTTCACTGGAATTTGCTCATTCGCTCTCGCCATAACAACATCTGGCTGATAATACAAGCCAACTGTTACCTTCCCTGCTGCTGCCAGCGTTAATGGATCAGTCGGATTAGAAGGGAATTTAATATTTACCTTTACACCTTCTTCTTTAAAGTATCCTTTTTCAATTGCTGCATAGATAAAGCTATGTACCGCATTTGGATACCAATCTAACATGACTGTTATTTCTTTCTCTTTTTTACTTTTGTCTGATGCTGAATTACTCGAACATCCTGCAATTATTGCAATTAATAATGTAAACACAAAGATGCGCTTTAAAAATTTCATGAATACTTCCTCCAACTAATGAATTTCTTTTCTAATATGGAAATAATTACGACGAAGAAAATAGCTAATAATGATAACAATACAATAGGTGCAAATACGCCAGCTCCATCTAACTGCGTCATCATTCTCTTACTGAAATATCCAAGCCCAGCTTGTGCACCGAGCCATTCTCCAATTGCTGCTCCGATAACACTAAGCGGAACTGCAATTTTTAAAGCTGAGAAAAAATAAGGAAGAGCAGACAGCAACTTTAATTTAAGAAAAATATCTCTTTTTGTTGCTCCATATGTAACTAAGAGCTCCTCCCATTCTTTTTTCGTACTACGCAGTCCATCATACGTATTGACCGCAATTGGGAAAAACGTAATTAAAACTGTGACAACAACCTTACTCCAAATTGTGTATCCAAACCATAAAACAAATAGCGGAGCAAGCGCAGTAATCGGAATCGTTTGTGAAGCAACTAATAATGGATAAAATGCTCTCTCCATCCATGTACTCGCATTCATTAACATCGCTAGCCCTACACCTAATACGATAGAGATAACAACACCTATTAAAACGACGTATAACGTTGCAGGTAAATGAACTGTAAATAATATGTCTTTTAGTTTCCATATCTTCATTACAATCGCAGAAGGTGACGGTAAAATGTACATCTCATCTACAATTCTTGCTCCTATTTCCCACACAGCTAGTAAAATACTAGAAAGTGTAATAGCAGGAACTAATTCTTTCAATCGGTTCATCACACAAGTACCTGCCTTTGTAACATACTAAGAAGCTCATCTTTCAGCGCTAATACTTCCGGTTTATATAAATCTTTTCGTGTTCTGTTATGATCAAGCGGTACAGTCCGCTCAGTCAAAGTCGTTATCGGCTGCTGTTCCACTACTAAAACTCGGTTTGAAAGAAATAACGCTTCTTCAACATCATGAGTAATGAATAAAATTGTTTTTTTCCACTCTTGCCATTGTTCAAACAACCATTCTTGCAAAGAGGTCTTCGTTAAAGCATCCAACGCACTAAATGGTTCATCTAACAGCAATATTTCCCCGCCTGTTAATAAAGTTCGAATAAAAGATACACGTTGTCTCATACCACCAGATAAATCTTTCGGATATTTTTTCTCATACCCTTGCAAACCAAATTTATGTAACAGTTCCTTTGCCTTTACTTGTGCTTCTTTCTTCTGTACACCTTGGCACTCTAGCGGCAGGGCAGCATTCTCAATAATTGTTCTCCACGGCAAAAGCATATCTTTTTGCGGCATATATCCTACAGGATGGTGCTTTGTTTCTGTCAGTTCTATCTGTCCAGTACTTACCTTTTCTAGACCTGTAATAAGGCGAAATAAAGTACTTTTCCCACATCCACTCGGTCCGATAATACTGACAAACTCTTTCTCATGTATAGAAGCATTTAATTCATGGATGATTGGTTTCTCATCGTAATGAAAAGAAACATTATGAAACTGTAGTATGTTCTTGCTCCTCAAATCCCCACATCTCCTTACGATAGGACATATCCCAGAATAAATATTCAAATCGACTGGAATATAAGAAAATCTCCTCTAATCTTTCTAGTTCTGTCTCAGACTTTCCCACTGCCATTTCATTTAATAAATCTATTAACCAAATACACAGATTACCGTATTCTTCCGAACTATATCCTTGAATCCACTCACCAAAAAACTCATGATCTCTTGCTCCAGGAATATCATTTAAACGCTTTCCAATTTCCCAATAGCTCCACATACATGGAAGAAGCGCTGCTATTAATTCCGCAAGTGTGCCATTTTGAGATACAGACATCATGTAATTTGTATAAGCTAAATTTTTAGCAGATGGTTTCGCAGACTCTATCTCCTCTATAGAAATTCCAAGTCTTTTTGCATATTGTTTATGGATTGTCATTTCGCCATTTAATATTCCATCAATTTGTTCAGCGAACTTTCCCATTACTTGTGGATTCGTTGCTTTTACAACACCAATCGCATATAACTTTGCATAATCTAGCAGATATAAATAATCTTGAATAATATAATACTGGAATTTATCTTTTTCTAACGTTCCATCTCCCATACCCACTACAAACGGATGATTATGACTCATCTCCCAAACCGGTTGCACAGTTTCTAATAATCTATCGCAAAATTTCATTTCTCTATCCCCTTTCAATATATGTATCTAAATAAAAAACCACTTCTATATATAAGAAGTGGTTACAGCAAATAAAGTTATACATTTATTCGATGTTCCACTTCCCTTCGCTAGTATTACCTAGATCAGGTGTTGTAAGGGTTAAGGATTATTCCTCTCTCAGCAAATCAAGCACCCCTAGTGGTTTCAATATGAAATTTTTAAATAAAAAAGCCCCGTTTCTATACGCAAAGAAACGGGGACTCATTGTTAGTGTCCGAATTGCTTCCCTACGCTAGCATAATCTAGATCAGGTAATAAAAAGGATCAAAGGCTTACGGCCTACTCTCAGCTGGCAACACCAGCTCTCCTAGCAAACTATAAAATTATCACTGTCAGTATAACACCCTAATAAGACATCATCAACTTTTTTTAATTTTCTTAATTATCAACAGAATATCAAAGTTATACAATACATACATTCTATTTTAGAAAATAAAACCCCAATTAATTGCATAAGAAGGAATCATTATCCTCAAAAAATTTATTTTTATATTGATTTCATATTACATTTATGTGAATACACCCACTATATTATATCTTTATACTATAATAAAATTACAACTATACAACTAGAGGAGGTCTCTATTCCATGAATATAAAAGCTACTGCTTTAACAGCAACTACTGTAGCGATTGCTTCTTTACTTCCTTCTATGGGTGAAACAAATGTACAAAAAGCAAACGCTGAACAATTATCTAATATTAAAACTGGGTATGTCAAAGTCGATCAAGTAGCATTACATACAGAAGATAACGTAAAAAGCACATCAATTGATACAATTCGCTTTAATACAAAAGTGAACATCCTTGAAACAACTAATGAGTGGTATAAAGTATCTGTTCATAATAAAGTAGGTTATGTACAAAAAGATGCTATTTTACTAAAAAACAAACTTCATTCTAATGATCAATACATCGTTAATGCTAATGCATTAAACGTTCGCTCTGAACCTAATTTAGAATCTTCCATTTTAGATGTATTACCAAATGGCAAGTTTATTACCGTTCAAGAAGATCAAGGCGAATGGTATAAAATATCGCATAATGGCCAAACAGGTTACGTACAAAAAGCATTCATCTCTAATGGTTCACAACCCTTAGTAAAAGGAATCACCGTTCAAAATAATACAAAATATACTGTTGCAACACCTAATCTAAATGTACGTAGCAACGCTAGTACAAGTAGCGCTCTACTCGGTTCATTACAAAACGGTACACAAGTACAAGTAGTAGAAACTGTAGGAACTTGGTATAAAATTCGTTTTGGCACAGGATACGGATATGTAGCAAAACACTATGTAGTACAAAATCAACCACAAGCTAAAACAGATCAACCTTCATCAATTCCAGCTGCTTTCAAATTCCCTGCTCAAGGAAGAATTAGCTCAACCTTTGATATACGCTGGGAACAAATGCATTATGGTATAGATATTGCCGCTCCAGGAAACGTCTCTATCCAAGCTGCTGCTGCAGGTAAAGTTGTGAAATCTTATTATTCAGCTAGCTATGGCAATGTTGTTTTCATTGCGCATCAAATCAATGGGAAATTATATACAACTGTTTATGCTCATATGAAGGATCGCACTGTACAAGCTGGTGATCAAGTACAAACTGGACAATTAATAGGTCATATGGGAAACACAGGTCATTCATACGGGCAGCATCTTCATTTTGAATTACATAATGGAGAATGGAATTTTGAAAAAACAAATGCAGTAAATCCACTGCCATATTTAGTTAGGTAAATTGTATGCCACGCAATATACCTCTTATAATTGAATACGTAGCCTTTTTAGGTTTAATCTGTTGTTTAATCATTTACAATACAAACATTGTATTTTTATCTATTATTATTGCTTTTGTTGCATTAGAAATTATGATGGAATCATTTCAAGTGCAACTAAAACAAAAAATTGCCCATATTTATAATGCTATTTTTCTTTTGAGTGCTCTCATAACAAATATAATTAGTAATGGCTTTTATTTATCTACTGTATTTCCAGTATTCTTTATGGCTGTTTTATTATTTGTAGCTAGATATATTAATGTCCCTTATAACCAAAAACAAAAACAAGAAGCTTAGAAAGAGGAGACACTGTGTACCAATCTTTCAAAGATACTCCAATAAAATACATATTGAATTTGTATAAGAAAGCCAATACTTTTTTTGGTATACAAGGAAGTTATACTGAACAACTTCTCCTATATGGAATGTTTTTTCTTGTCTTAATCACTTTCTCCTTGTTTTACTAACAAAAAAGGATCTCACATAAACTGGAGATCCTTTTTAATTTATATTAATTTTTCATATCGAAAATATTGTTTATCCACAAGCATATTTTTCATAAATAAAGCTCAGATTATATTTTTTCTCTAAGCTCATTCGTTGTTCGTCATCGCACCAATAGAAAAGAATATCATGAATCGTTGCGTAACGCTTATTTTTAAGAAATAGCCTAAAGAATGATGGTAAACAATCATGTAATTGTATAAATATATAATTGCGTAGTGTTTCTTCTTTATATTCAATGCCCTTACAAATATACAGTAATTCTTCACAATAATATGCATGCTGTGGAACTTGTATCATTTCGAAAAATGGCACATAAGATAGTAGCTTTCCAATAAAATGACCGTATCGATCCATTACTCCTATCGTCATATGCTCCATCATTTCTTTCATCACATATAAATAATCATCTACATGCGTTGTCTTTAATGGGTCTAAGCGATCGGAAATTTGAGATAATACAGCTCTTTGACATGCTAAAACTGCCTGACTAGGTCCATAATATGATAGGAAATCTGTACACTTACGATATTTCCGTAATAAATCATGTGTATACAAATCATATACAAAAGTATTACAATACATTGCTAAACTCATCATATCACTATTTAATTGCTCTTTTGATAATGATTTCGCTCTCTTGCACATATAAAAGAATGTAAATTCCAATACTTCTTTATGAGATAATAAATGTTTACAATCGGTTATACACTTCTCATTAAATTTAACTCTATCCCAAATTTCAATATCCCTATCTGTCAATTCACCTATACGATATTTAATAATTAAATAATTTAAAGCAACTGATTGCGTCAAAAGATCCCATGTTTCATATTCCAATGAAGTATGAACAAACTCAGCTAATCCTTGCGCTATCATAAAATCATTTGCCTCTTCATACCAACCAATCTCTTGGCATAAGCGAAGAATACGCACTAAAGTTGGAATTTCATCTTTATGAAACTGCGGTAATTTCTTTGCTTTATTCATGCCATATACGATAAATGCCGCTAAATTTTCTTCTTTATAAAATTCTTTTTCTTTCCATACTAATATAGTTCGTTCTTTCCCCTCACCTTTTGGGTGACAAGGTACAAGCAAAGAAAATAATTCAGCGAAATTATTTGGTTCTATATATGTATCTGTAACCAAATTCCAATTTGGATCGCCCTGTACAGCCTTCATATAATTCCCCTTCCCTTTTCATCTATGTAGGAAATATTAATTTATTATCGCACCACTAAAAATTAATATTGTTATATTCAAAATCCCTCATAATACTTATATCTATCAGTATATCATCTTTTCTCTTATTAAAAATGAAGAATAACAAATTAAAAAAAACTGTCGAAATTATTAACCGTATCCTTATTATATAATGTCTCAGATACATCACGCTAACATATTAGTTTAATCCATATATACTAGAATAATGTATCTGAACTTTATATATAATTTAGCTCTTTATGAGTGACCATTAGACTCTCGGTTAATTAAAGTTTCAATTTACTCTGTATGCTCTGAGATTTCGCTCAAGGCAAATCCAGCTTGATCATCTGCTGATTCCCTTATAGCTAAATCTCCTAGTGCTAACATGCCAATAAGTTGACCACTATCAACTACTGGTAATCGTCTAATTTGATGCTGTGCCATTAGCTCTGTAGCTTTTTCAATAGAATCATTTGGAGAAACTGAGATAATATTTGTTGTCATCACATTTGTAATTTTATTAGATCCAGGATGTTTTTCAGCAATCCCTCGAACGACTAAATCACGATCAGTAACAAGCCCAACAACTTGCTCATTTTCAACAACTGGAATTAATCCAACTGATTCTTCCTTCATTTTAACAGCTGCCTCATATACATTGTCTAGCGGTGTACAATGTACAATATGGGTACTCATTAAGTCTCTAACTCGTGTCATTATTTATTTCCTCCTTTTTATACATACCATAGCTTTTCCAAAATTCCTTTATTTATTTCTGGAAAGTAACGTAATAAAAAGGATTAACAAAATAAAAAAGAGCCAGCATAATGCTGACTCTTTTTTGTATGACCCGTACGGGATTCGAACCCGTGTTACCGCCGTGAAAGGGCGGTGTCTTAACCACTTGACCAACGGGCCATGGCTCCGCAGGTAGGACTCGAACCTACGACCGATCGGTTAACAGCCGATAGCTCTACCACTGAGCTACTGCGGAATAATATATGGTGGGCCTAAATGGACTCGAACCATCGACCTCACGCTTATCAGGCGTGCGCTCTAACCAGCTGAGCTATAGGCCCATATACTTTTACAGGGGCAGTAGGAATCGAACCCACACTGGAGGTTTTGGAGACCTCAGTTCTACCTTTAAACTATGCCCCTAAATGATGCCGGCTAGAGGACTTGAACCCCCAACCTACTGATTACAAGTCAGTTGCTCTACCAATTGAGCTAAGCCGGCATAAAAAAATGGTGGCTCGGGACGGAATCGAACCGCCGACACGAGGATTTTCAGTCCTCTGCTCTACCGACTGAGCTACCGAGCCAACATAAATGGCGGTCCCGACCGGGGTCGAACCGGCGATCTCCTGCGTGACAGGCAGGCATGTTAACCACTACACCACGGGACCATTTGGTTGCGGGGACAGGATTTGAACCTGCGACCTTCGGGTTATGAGCCCGACGAGCTACCGTGCTGCTCCACCCCGCGATAATATAAAGTTTTAAAAAATGGAGGAGGTAGAGGGATTCGAACCCCCGCGCGACTCTCGCCGCCTGTCGGTTTTCAAGACCGATCCCTTCAGCCGAACTTGGGTATACCTCCATGAAGGAAAAAATAAATATTTTATTATTATATGTCTAAACCATTAAAGAAAAAATGGAGGAGGTAGAGGGATTCGAACCCCCGCGCGATTCTCACCGCCTGTCGGTTTTCAAGACCGATCCCTTCAGCCGAACTTGGGTATACCTCCGAGACATATATTAAATAAAGTGGAGCCTAGCGGGATCGAACCGCTGACCTCCTGCGTGCAAGGCAGGCGCTCTCCCAGCTGAGCTAAGGCCCCATGTTTTTTGGGAATATCGGGAAGACAGGATTTGAACCTGCGACCCCCTGGTCCCAAACCAGGTGCTCTACCAAGCTGAGCCACTTCCCGTTAATAAAAGCGCGCCCGAGAGGAGTCGAACCCCTAACCTCTTGATCCGTAGTCAAACGCTCTATCCAATTGAGCTACGGGCGCATATGGTGCCGAGGGCGGGGGTCGAACCCGCACGGTGGTCACCCACCGCAGGATTTTAAGTCCTGTGCGTCTGCCTGTTCCGCCACCCCGGCATGTCATATTGAAAATTGGAGCGGAAGACGGGATTCGAACCCGCGACCCCAACCTTGGCAAGGTTGTATTCTACCACTGAACTACTTCCGCAAGACATGTATGAGTTATTTTATTAAAAGTGCGGGTGAAGGGAGTCGAACCCCCACGCCAAAGGCGCTAGATCCTAAGTCTAGTGCGTCTGCCAATTCCGCCACACCCGCATATTTCATTAAAATGGTGAGCCATGAAGGACTCGAACCTTCGACCCTCTGATTAAAAGTCAGATGCTCTACCAACTGAGCTAATGGCTCTTAATGGCTGGGCTAGCTGGATTCGAACCAGCGCATGACGGAGTCAAAGTCCGTTGCCTTACCGCTTGGCTATAGCCCATTAATTAAGAATGGTGGAGGGGGGCAGATTCGAACTGCCGAACCCGAAGGAGCGGATTTACAGTCCGCCGCGTTTAGCCACTTCGCTACCCCTCCGACATGTATGGTGGAGGATGACGGGATCGAACCGCCGACCCCCTGCTTGTAAGGCAGGTGCTCTCCCAGCTGAGCTAATCCTCCATTTTGCCTGGCAACGTCCTACTCTCACAGGGACAAGGTCCCAACTACCATCGGCGCTAGAGAGCTTAACTTCCGTGTTCGGTATGGGAACGGGTGTGACCTCTCTGCCATCATTACCAGACTGTATTCATTTAAGACAAGAATCATTGTAACTTATTTAACTTTTAAAGTCAACAAGTTTTTTATATTCTTTCAAAACTAGATAACATTGCTTCATATTATATGGTTAAGTCCTCGATCTATTAGTATTCGTCAGCTCCACATGTCACCATGCTTCCACCTCGAACCTATCAACCTGATCATCTTTCAGGGATCTTACTAGCTTACGCTATGGGAAATCTCATCTTGAGGGGGGCTTCATGCTTAGATGCTTTCAGCACTTATCCCTTCCGCACATAGCTACCCAGCTATGCCCTTGGCAGAACAACTGGTACACCAGCGGTGCGTCCATCCCGGTCCTCTCGTACTAAGGACAGCTCCTCTCAAATTTCCTACGCCCACGACGGATAGGGACCGAACTGTCTCACGACGTTCTGAACCCAGCTCGCGTACCGCTTTAATGGGCGAACAGCCCAACCCTTGGGACCGACTACAGCCCCAGGATGCGATGAGCCGACATCGAGGTGCCAAACCTCCCCGTCGATGTGGACTCTTGGGGGAGATAAGCCTGTTATCCCCGGGGTAGCTTTTATCCGTTGAGCGATGGCCCTTCCATGCGGAACCACCGGATCACTAAGCCCGACTTTCGTCCCTGCTCGACTTGTAGGTCTCGCAGTCAAGCTCCCTTATGCCTTTGCACTCTACGAATGATTTCCAACCATTCTGAGGGAACCTTTGGGCGCCTCCGTTACACTTTAGGAGGCGACCGCCCCAGTCAAACTGCCCACCTGACACTGTCTCCCGGGTCGATAAGACCCGTAGGTTAGAATTTCAATACAGTCAGGGCGGTATCCCACCAGCGCCTCCACCGAAGCTAGCGCTCCGGTTTCAATGGCTCCCGCCTATCCTGTACAAACTGTACCAAAATTCAATATCAGGCTACAGTAAAGCTCCACGGGGTCTTTCCGTCCTGTCGCGGGTAACCTGCATCTTCACAGGTACTATAATTTCACCGAGTCTCTGGTTGAGACAGTGCCCAAATCGTTACACCTTTCGTGCGGGTCGGAACTTACCCGACAAGGAATTTCGCTACCTTAGGACCGTTATAGT